>NZ_PJMY01000003.1:0-4800000 GCF_002846615.1 Amycolatopsis echigonensis
CGCGGTCACCTCGCGCGCGGTGTTCCAGTCCGGTGCGGACGGTCAGGACCGCTGGCTGCTGGTGTACGCACAGGGCGACGCGACCGCGGTGCCCGATCTGCAGCCGGTGCGCAACTGCCGCGTCGGCCGCGCCGAAGTCGACGACGACCACGGAATCCTGGTGGCCGAACTGCTCTTCGACCGCGCACTGGAACGCGGCGAGACGCACCTCATCGAGTACACCCTGCGCAACTCCGGGCCGCCGTACCCGCGATGCCGGTCGACGCACTACCGGGAATTCCGCCGCCCGGTCCGCGAATACCTGCTGGAGGTCCGCTTCGACCCGACCGCGGTGCCCGCGCGGTGCTGGCAGTACGCGAACGCCACCGACGAACCGCCCGCCCGCCGCCGGCTGCGGCTGGACAGCGGCAACGGCGTGCACGCGGTCGCGCTGGACTTCGGGCCGGGGATTTTCGGCATCGGCTGGGATTCGTGAGCCTGGCTGCTCGATCGCGGCCGGAGCGCGCCGAAGACGCCGGGAAGGCAGCGGCGGCACCGGTCCATCAGCCGAAATCCGTGCTCGCGCGGCTCCTTGCCTGCCGGGCTTTTCCTCACCCCGCTCAGCTCAGCTTGTTCCGCAACACTTTCCCGGTCGCGTTGCGCGGCAACTCGTCCAGGAACTCCACATCCCGCGGCACCTTGTAGCGCGCCAGGTTCGCCTTCACGTACTCGCGCACGCCGTCCTCGTCGAGCGTCGAGCCCTCGGTCCGCACCACGAACGCCTTGAGCCGCTCGCCGAAGTCCGCGTCCTCGACCCCGATCACCGCCGCCTCGAGGACGTCTTCGCGTTCCACCAAGAGGTTCTCCACCTCGATCGGGAACACGTTCTCGCCGCCGGAGACGATCATTTCGTCGTCGCGGCCGTCGATGAACAGCAGGCCGTCCTCGTCGAAGTGGCCGACGTCGCCGCTCGAGAGCAGGCCGTCGATGATCTCCTTGTTGCGGCCGTCGGTGTAGCCGCCGAAGCTGAGCCCGCTGCCGACGAACACCCGTCCGGTCACGTGCGGCTCGGTGATCTTATTGCCGTGTTCGTCGTACAGCGCGACGCGGCAGCCGACCGGCGCGCGGCCGACCGTGCCCGGCGCGCGCTTCCAGTCCTCCGGCGTGGCGACCGTCGCCACCGCTACTTCCGTGGAGCCGTACAGGTTGTGCACAACGTCGCCGAACTCCTCGTTCGCCCGGTTGCCGAGATCCGGCGACAGCGCGGACCCGGCGACGAAGATGATCCGCAGGCATGAGGTGTCGTAACGGTCGCGGACTTCCTTCGGCAGGTCGACGATCCGCTGCAGCATCGTCGGCACCAGCACGAGCGCGGTGCACCGGTGCGTCGCGACGCCCTTCAGCGTGGCCTCCGGGTCGAACTTCCGGCGCATCACCACCGTGCAGCCGAGCGCGAAGCTGAGGATGAACTGCGACAGCCCGGTGCCGTGGAACAGCGGCGCGCCCATGAAGGTCGCTTCGCCGGAGCGCAGCGGGATGCGGTCGAGGAACTGCGCCGAGGCCAGCGCGGACGTATGCGGTCGCGGCGCGCCCTTGGGGGTGCCGGTGGTGCCGCTGGTGAGCAGCACGAACCCGCCGGGCTTGGCGGGCGCGGGCAGCGGCCGGTCGTCGGTGCTGGCGATGATCTCGGCGAGCACGGGGATCTCGTGCCCGCCCGGCTCGTCCACCCACGCGAGGTAGCGGTCGACGTTCTCGTCGATCGCGTCGAGCAGGCCGGTGAACTCCTGGTCGTAGACGAGCGCGGTGACGCCCTCGCGCTTGGCGACGTCGGCGAACTGCGGTTTGGCGAAACCGGTGTTCATCAGCAGCAGCCGCGCGCCGAGCTTGCCCGAGGCGGCCATCGTGAGCACGAGACCGCGGTGGTCGCGGCACAGCGCGGCGATCACCGAACCGGGGCCGAGGCCGCGCTGCGACCAGGCGCGGGCGAGCGCGTTGGACTGGTCGTCGAGCTGCTTGAACGTGAGCGGGCCGAGGTCGTCGACGATCCCGACGGCCGCCGAATCGCGCCGGGCCGCGATGTGGTTCGCGCCGGCGAACGGGCCGTACTTGCGGATCGCGACGAGGGATCGCAAGCCCTCGTCGAGGCGGGGAAACGGCACCAGCCCGGCGCGGCGCATCACCTCGACGCTGCGCACGGTCTCGGTCAGCTTCCCGGACACCTGGCCGGCCAGCTCGGCCACACTCATCCGGGCACCTCCATTGCTGCGGCGGGAGCGCCCACGCCGACGGTCTCCGTACCGCCGGTATGGGAGTTACTCGACAGTAAAGCAAGGCCCGGCCGCGCACCAGTGCCCGGCCGGGGAGGAATCTCCCGCACCGGTCGCTGAGCCTCCGCGAGCCGGGCGGGCGAAAATTGTCGGTGGTGGTCCGCACAATGTGACAGTGCAGGTGATCACCGGCCGGGAGGAGGACTCCGGCTACACGATCGAGGGCCCCTCGAGGACTCTCCGCGGGCTTTCGCGCGCCGACTGGGTCGACGAGGTGCGCCGGCTGGAGGCGGCCGAGAGCCCGCGCTGGGTGCTGCCCTCGGCCGAGGAGATCTATCCCACGCTGATCAAGGCCGGGGTGCGGCTGGGCCGGTGCCACGACCTGTCGCTCGCCGAAGGGCTGCTGCTCGCCTACGAGGGCCGGGAGGGCGAATCGCGCAGTTTGCGCGCCGCGTGGGCCCGGGCGAACGGGGACGAACCGCCCGACGACGGCCCGGCCTTCGGCGAGGACGCGCAGCCCACGCTGTTCTCCCCGCGCGGCCCCGGCCTGCCGCCGGGAGTCACGGTCGCCGCGGCGGCCCGGCGAGTACTGGCCGAACAGGAGAAACGCGTCGCCGCCACCGAGGCTCCCGCCCGGATGCGGCTGCTGCTCGCGGCCGAATCGGCCAGCGCGCTGGCCGCCGCGGAAATCTCCGCCGCCGGGCTGCCCTGGCGCGCCGACCGGCACCTGCGGTTGCTGGAAGAACGGCTGGGGCCGCGCGTACCCGCTGGTCAGCGCCCGAAAGCACTCGTCGACCTCGCCGCGAAGATCTCGGACGCCCTGGGCGGACGGCCGGTCAACCCCGACTCCTCGGCCAGCGTCGTCCGCGCACTGGCCAGGGAGGGCATCGAAATCCCGGCGGCGCGGAAGTACCTGCTGCAGGAGATCGACCACCCCGCGGTCGCGCCGCTGCTGGAGTACAAGGAACTGTCGCGGCTGCACTCGGCCAACGGCTGGGCGTGGCTGGACGAATGGGTCACCGACGGACGCTTCCGCCCGCACTACGTGGTCGGCGGGGTGGTGTCCGGCCGCTGGGCCACCCGAGGCGGCGGGGCGCTGCAGATCCCGCGCGCGCTGCGCTCGTGCGCGTCCGCGGACCCCGGCTGGAAACTGGTCGTGGCCGACGGCGCGCAGCTGGAACCGCGCGTCCTCACCGCCCTGTCCGGCGACCGTCGCCTGGCCGAAGTCGCCGCGGCCACCGATTTGTACGCACGCTTGGCGGAAGCCCTGTTCTCCGGTACCCGCTACGTGCCGCTCCGCCCCGGAGACACGCGAGACGACCGCTCCCGCGCGAAGATCGCCATGCTGTCCGCGATGTACGGCGGCACCTCCGGCGAGGCCGGGCCGCTGCTTGCGTTGCTGCGCCAGCGTTTCCCGGATGCGGTGTCCTATGTGGAGCGTGCCGCCGCGGCGGGCGAGCGAGGCGAACGAGTCCGGTCCCGGCTGGGCCGCACCTCCCCGGCCCCGTCCGCCGCCTGGCGAGCGTTGACCGGCGGACTCACCGAGGACGAGGCAACGGAAACCCGCGCGCGACGAGCGTCCCGCAGCTGGGGCCGGTTCACGCGGAACTTCGTGGTGCAAGCCAGCGCGGCCGACCTGACGGCGGTCCTGCTGGCCACCCTGCGCGGCCGGCTGCCCGCACCGGCGCATCTGGTGTTCTTCCTGCACGACGAGGTGATCGTGCACTCGCCCGCGGAACTGGCGGACGAGGTCGCGGCGATCGTGGAGGCGTCGATCCAGGAAGCCGCCCGCCTGGTCTTCGGCGAGGCCTGCCCGGTGCGGTTCCCGATGCACGCGAAACCGGTGGACACGTATGCGGAGGCGAAGTGATCAGCTGACTCAGGGTTCCCAGCTACCACATGGCGGCATTCGGGAAATCCATTGGGGGGAACGCGCAGTTGCCGTCGGTCGCGCTTGCCGCGAGACGTTCCACCGCAAAGGCGCTATCCAGAAGCCGAGAATGATCAGTACCGTCGTCCGCCATGGTGGGGAGAAAAACAAAACGCGAGTTCGGCACCTTCTGGAGCTTTCTTGCCTTTGTCGCTGTCGTGGCCCTGTGGACAATCCCGGCGTTAGGGCCGGGCGTCATCGCCGTTCTATCCGCGTTCGTGGTGCTGTATTGCCTCTTCCAAGCACCGACCTGGTGTTGTGCCAGCACCCGGAAGAACGAGTTCTGCCGGAACAACGCGAATGGCATCCTGCTCGGTTGTCATATCCGGCAGCACAAGTGGCAAAAGTTGAAGATGGCGTTCAGAGAGCAGCGCGCGGCGGAGGCATTGCGCAAGATGCTCAGCAACATCAGCGGTGTGGCCGCCTCGCTTTCCGCGGTCGCGGGCACGATTTCAGCGAGCGCCGCCACGGTCACGCTCCTGGTGAAGTGATCCTCAGGCCAGTGCGTCGTCCAGCGCCTTGGTGATCCGCTTCAACGACACCGGATGCGCCGTCCCCAGCGTCTGTGCGAAGAAGCTCACCCGAAGCTCCTCGATCATCCACCGCACTTCCGCCAGCGCCGGCGAGGACGTGCCCGGCGGCAACGCGGCCACCGCGTCCTCGTACTCCTTCGTGATCCACGCGACGTCAGCCATGCGCTGCAGGTCCCGGGTCTGCTCCAGCGGCAGCTTCTCCAGCCGCCGCTCGATGCCGCGCAGATACCGGACCACGTTCGGCAGGCGGTCGGCACCGGTCTCGGTCACGAAGCCCGCGTGCACCAAACCGTCCAGCTGACGCCGGATGTCCGCCAGCGATTCGGCCGGGCCGCGAGTGTCCGCAAGGCGCGTTTCGACGTCGATGGCCGCGCGCAGGATCCGCTCGACCTCCGTCAGCACCTCCAGCACCTTCGGGTTCAACCCCGCCCGCACCTTCTCCAGCAGCGCGGCGAAACCCGCCTCGTCCCAGGCCGGGCCGCCCGCGGAGGCCATCAGCGCGTCCACGGCACAGTCGACGCAATCCTCCAGCAGGCTCGCGACGCTGCCGTGCGGGTTGCGGTTCAGCACGAGCTTCGAGGAGTTCGACAGCGACCGCGTAATGAACTTCATCGGCGAGTTCAGGTTCAGCCGCAGCATCCGCCGGGTCCCGGCCCACATCGCGTGTTGCTGTTCGGCGGGCGTGTCGAGCAGCCGCACGGCCACCGACTTGCCCTCGTCCACCAGCGCCGGGTACGCCTTCACGTCGTGGCCGCGCCGGGTCGAAGCGAACACCTTCGGCAGCTCGCCGAACGACGGCTGCACCAGGCCAGCCTTCTCAATGCTGTTGGCCGCCTTGGAAATCGTCTCCCGCACACGCGGCGCGAGCCGACGCTTCAGCTCGTCCAGATCCTTGCCCTCGGCCACTCGCTTACCGCGCTCGTCCACCACGCGGAAAGTGATCCGGAGGTGGTCCGGCACCGCCGAGAGGTCCCACGCCGAATGCGGAATGTCGATGCCGCGCATCGCGTGCAGCTCGTCGCCCAGGATGTCGAGCAGCGGACCGTCCGAAGGGGACATGCGCGTCAACGCGTCCGCGGCCGTGTCGGGAGCCGGGACGAAGTTGCGGCGCAACGCTTTCGGCAGCGACTTGATCAGCTGCGTCACCAGTTCGCCGCGCAGGCCGGGCACCTGCCAGTCGAAGCCGTCCGGCGTCACCTGGTTCAGCACCGGCAGCGGGATGTGCACGGTCACGCCGTCGGCGTCCGCGCCGGGCTCGAACTGGTAGGTCAGCTTGAAGACGTGCGTGCCCTGCGTCCACGAGTCCGGGTAGTCCGATTCGCGGACCGCGCCCGCGACCTCGTTGATCAGCATGGACTTCTCGAACGACAGCAGGTCCGGCTCGGTCCGCCGCGCCTTCTTCCACCAGCTGTCGAAATGCCGCACGGACACGACGTCCTCGGGCACGCGCGCGTCGTAGAACTCGTACAGCGTCTGGTCGTCCACCAGGATGTCGCGCCGCCGAGCGCGGTTCTCCAGGTCCTCGACCTCGTCCAGCAGCGCGCGGTTCTCGGCGAAGAACCGGTGGTTCGTCTGCCAGTCGCCCTCGACCAGCGCGTGCCGGATGAACATCGCGCGCGAGATCTCCGGGTCGATCCGCCCGTAGTTCACCCGCCGGTCGGCGACCAGCGGCACGCCGTACAGCGTCACCTTCTCGGTCGCTATCACCGCACCCTGCTTGCGCTCCCAGTGCGGCTCCGAATACGAGCGCTTCACCACGTGCTGCGCGAGCGGTTCGACCCAGTCCGGCTCGATCCGCGCGTTCACCCGGCCCCACAGCCGCGACGTCTCCACCAGTTCGGCCGACATCACCCAGCGCGGCTGCTTCTTGAACAGCGCCGAACCTGGGAACACCGAGAACCGGGCCCCGCGTGCGCCGAGGTAGTCGCCCTTCGCCGGGTCCTTGAGCCCGATGTGCGACAGCAGCCCGGAAATCAGCGCCGTGTGCACGTGCTGCGGTTCGGCGGGCGTGGTGTTCAGCGTGATGCCGAGCGGTTTGGCGAGCTGGCGCAGCTGGCCGAAGATGTCCTGCCACTCGCGGATCCGCAGGTAGTTCAGGTACTCGGTGCGGCACATCCGGCGGAACTGGTTGCCGGACAACGTCTTCTGCTGTTCGCTGACGTACTCCCACAGCTTGAGGTAGGAGAGGAAGTCCGACGTCGGATCGGCGAACCGGGCGTGCTGCGCGTCGGCGGCCTGCTGCTTTTCCGCCGGCCGTTCGCGCGGGTCCTGAATGGACAGCGCGGCGGCGATGATCATCACCTCGCGCACGCAGCCGTTCCGCGCGGCCTCCAGCACCATCCGGCCCATCCGCGGGTCCACCGGCAGCAGCGCGAGCTTGCGGCCGACCTCGGTGAGCTTCGAGGAATCGCCCGCCTCGAACGCGCCGAGTTCCTGCAGCAGCTGCACGCCGTCGGTGACCTGGCGGCGGTCCGGGGGCTCCACGAACGGGAACGCGTTCATGTCGCCCAGCCCGAGCGAGGTCATCTGCAGGATGACCGACGCCAGGTTCGTCCGGAGGATCTCCGGATCGGTGAACTCCGGCCGCGACTCGAAGTCTTCCTCGGAGTACAGCCGGATGCAGATGCCGTCCGAGGTTCGCCCGCACCGGCCCTTGCGCTGGTTCGCCGAGGCCTGCGAAATCGCCTCGATCGGCAGCCGCTGGACCTTGGTGCGGTGGCTGTAGCGCGAGATGCGCGCGGTGCCCGGGTCGATCACGTACTTGATCCCGGGCACGGTCAGCGACGTCTCGGCGACGTTCGTGGCCAGCACGATCCGCCGCCCGGTGTGCCGCTGGAACACGCGGTGCTGGTCGGCCGCGGACAGCCGCGCGTACAGCGGCAGCACCTCGGTGTTCCGCAGCTCCAGCCGGTTCAGCACGTCCGCGGTGTCGCGGATCTCGCGTTCGCCGGAGAGGAACACGAGGATGTCGCCGGGGCCCTCGCCGGACAGCTCCTGGACCGCCTCCGCGATCGCCTGCGTCTGGTCGCGGTCCGGGTCGCCCTCGGGGTCGTCCGGGTCCACGAGCGGGCGGTAGCGCACCTCGACCGGGTAGGTCCGGCCGGAGACCTCGACGATCGGCGCGTCGTCGAAATGCCGCGAGAACCGCTCCGGGTCGATCGTCGCCGAGGTGATGATCACCTTCAGGTCGGGGCGGCGCGGCAGCAGCTGCTTGAGGTAGCCGAGGATGAAGTCGATGTTGAGGCTGCGCTCGTGCGCCTCGTCGATGATCAGAGTGTCGTACTGGCGCAGCATCCGGTCGGTCTGGATCTCGGCCAGCAGGATGCCGTCGGTCATCAGCTTGACCAGGGTGTCCTGGCCGGACTGGTCGGTGAACCGGACCTTGTAGCCGACGGTGTCGCCCAGTTCGGTCTTCAGTTCGCTGGCGATCCGGTCGGCGACCGTGCGGGCGGCCAGCCGGCGCGGCTGGGTGTGCCCGATCTGCCCGCGTACGCCGCGGCCCAGCTCGAGGCAGATCTTCGGCAGCTGCGTGGTCTTGCCCGACCCGGTCTCCCCGGCGACGATCACGACCTGGTGGTCGCGGATCGCGTCGCCGATCTCGTCCTTCAGCCTGCTGACCGGCAGCTCGGCGGGGTACTCGATCTTCGGCACGCTTTCGCGGCGCTGCTGCACGCGCAGCAGCGCCGTTTCGACGTCGGCGGCGATGCGCTCAGCCGTCTGCTGCTTGTCGCGAGACCGGCGCGCGCCGTCGAGACGACGGCGGAGCCGGTGCTCGTCGCGCAGCATCAATTCGGGCAGCTGGGCGCGCAGCTCTGCGAGGGGAGATGGAGTGGACATACTTGGGCCAAGGATAGCCGTGCGTGACCGTCGTGGCTTCCGAATATGCCGCGAGTGACAGCCCGGCCGCCCGGCTCACGCCACCGGGGCCGGGCGCGGCCGCACGAGCTTCGCCGGGAGCAGCCAGGTCAGCCGGTCCGAGCGGAGCACGGCGAGCGGTCCGATCACGGCCAGGAGCAGCACATATCCGGCGACGAACGGGGCCACCCGCGCGTCCAGGCCGGCCGCGGTCGCCATCGTCGCCAGGACCAGCGAGAACTCGCCTCGGGTGAGCACGGTCAGGCCGATGTTCACTCCCTCCTGCCGGTCGAAGCCGTGCAACCGGGCGGCGAAGGCACCGGCGGCGAGGTTCAGCACCAGCGTGAGCACGACCGCGGCGAGCACCGGGAGGACAACCGTGCCGACCGCGCCCGGGTCGATCGACAGCCCGAAGATGAAGAAGAACAGCGCGCCGAACGCGTCCCGCAACGGCAGCACCAGTTTGTGCACCCGCGGCGCGACCTGGGAATTGCCGAGCATCATGCCGACCATGAACGCGCCGATCGCGTCGGACACGCCCACCTCCTCGGCCACCGCGGCGCCGAGCACGGCCACGCCGACGAAGCAGACAGTGAGCAGTTCGTCGTCCGCGGAACCGAACAGCCGCGACACCAGCCGTCCGCCCCAGCGGGCCAGCGCGGCGAGCACGAGCAGGAAGCCGAACGCCTTGCCGAAGTCGGCGAGCGCCGCGCCGAAGCCGTCGGCACCGCTCAGCACCGGCTGCAGCAGCGCGAGATACAGCGCGAGGAAAAGGTCTTCCAGCACGATGATGCCCATGATGAGCCGGGATTCCCGGTTGTTCATCCGCCGGGTTTCCAGCAGCAGTTTGGTGACGATGGCCGAGGACGAGATGCCGATCGCGCCGGCGATCACCAGCGCCTCGCGCGCGCCCCAGCCGAGCGCGAAGCCGAACGCGAGCCCGCCGCCGACATTCAGCACGAGGTAGGCCAGCCCCGCGCCGGCGAGTCTGGCGCCGCCGCGGGCGAGGTCGTCGAGCGAGAACTCCAGTCCGAGATAGAAGAGCAGGAACACGAGACCGAGCCCGGCCAGCACGCCGAACTCGGCTGGATCGTCCACAAGGGACAGTCCGGGGGTGTGCGGGCCGAAGACGAAACCGGCCAGCATGAACAGGGGAATCGTGGGCAGCCCGATCCGGGCGCCGACGCGGGCGAGGGCGCCGGCGGCGAGAAACGCGCCGCCGACGGCCAGCAAAGCATGACCGTTGCTCATGAAATCCTCCGAAAGCCAGGCACAGGCGGGGAACGAGTACTCAGCGATCAGGAGGGGCGCGCGCCGCGGCGGACGCGGGTGCGCGGTCCAGTTCGACCGGCGGTGCGGCGGCGAACGGAACGGTGCGCCGATCAGGCCGGGCGAGGCGGATCTCGCCCGGGGTGTCGGCGAGCGGCAACGGGTTCGCGGCGACGAGATGCGGGCCCTGTTCCTGGACCAGGGCCGGTTCGGGGTCGTGCGGTTTCGGGCCCGCCGATCCCGGACCGGGGACGGCCACGCCGAGCAGGAGCAGCGCGGCGAGCAGCAGGACGAAGATGGACCGGTGCCGCGGCGCGGGAGCGGCGGCAGCAGTCGTCATCTCGCGTCGAGTTTACCATGTCTTTAATGTGCGTCGAGCACTCTGCACGAGTCCACAATGGACACTGTATCGCCGGAACCTCCCGCCTCCGGCCGTTCTCCGGAAATCCACAGTGTCCACAATGGACCTACGATGTTCACATCCGTGAAATCTCAGCACATCCCTTGCCCCGCCGGTTCACGCTCGGTTATCGTGACGCTACGCCGCAGCATTACCCGGAACCGGTCCCTCGCGAGAGGATTCGCCGGTCCGGCCGCCTTGCCCACGTACCGCGGAAAGGGATTCCCTTCATGCGCAAGACGATGCGGCCCGCTCTGGTCGCCGGTCTCACGGCTGCCTCAGCCCTCGCCCTCGTGCTCGGCACTCCCGCTGTCTCGGCCGCCGCCGTGCCCGCCCCGCTCGCCGCTTCGGCGTCGTCCGTGCTCGGCTCGGGCGGTGACCTCGCGTCTCCGGAAAAGAAGGAGATCGCGATGGAGCTGGTGTCGAGCGCGGAGAACTCGTCGCTCGACTGGAAGAAGCAGTACTCCTACATCGAGGACATCGGCGACGGCCGCGGCTACACCGCGGGCATCATCGGGTTCTGCTCCGGAACCGGCGACATGCTCGAATTGGTGCAGGCCTACACCAAGTCGGTGCCGGACAACCCGCTGGCGAAGTTCCTGCCCGCGCTGGAAAAGGTCAACGGCTCCGCTTCGCACGAAGGTCTCGGCTCGGCCTTCGAAAGCGCGTGGAAAGAGGCCTCGGCCACGAAGGAATTCCAGGCCGCGCAGGACAGCGAACGCGACCGCGTTTACTTCGATCCGGCAGTGAACCAAGGAAAATCCGACGGTCTCGGCGCGCTCGGCCAGTTCATTTACTACGACGCCATCGTGATGCACGGCCCCGGCACGAGCACCGACAGCTTCGGCGGCATCCGCGACGCCGCGCTGGCGAAGGCCAAGCCGCCGGCCCAGGGCGGCGACGAAACCGCCTATCTCAAGGCGTTCCTCGACGCGCGCAAGGTGGTCATGAAGAAGGAAGAAGCACATGCGGACACGTCCCGCGTCGACACCGAACAGCTGGTGTTCCTCAACGACGGCAACCTCGATCTGCACACGCCGCTGAAGTGGAAGGTCTACGGCGACCCGTACGAGATCAGCTGAACCCGCAGCAGGTTCTCGCGGTCAGCGCACGCAGCGCGTCCGCGTGGGACCACGACGGCGACCGCTGGGTACGGGCACTCGGTCCGTACCCAGCGGAGGTCGGCGCGCAAGGAATCGGCGTCGCACGCGAAGGGCTTTCCGTTACCTCGGCCGGAATCTGGTCGCTCACCGAGGCCTTCGGCATCGCCCCGAACCCGGCACCCGGCTCCCCTACCGCCAAGTGACCACTTCGGACTGGTGGGTGTCCGATGTGCACTCTCCGCTGTACAACACGCATTACCGAGGCGAGTCAGGTCCGTTCGATGAAACCGCCGGAGAGAATCTCGGCGCCGCGGGACCGGCGTACGCGCATGCGGTGGTGATCGACTACAACCGCTCGCCAGTCGTGCCCGGTGCCGGTTCGGCGTTCTTCCTGCACGTGGCGACCGGCGGGCCGACCGCTGGCTGCGTCGCCCTGGCACCCGGCGAGCTGCTCGCCGTCCTGCGCTGGCTCGATCCCGCGCGGAATCCCGTCATCGCAATAACTGATCGGCCGTCCGCGTGTTGACGATCCGGTCCGGCCCGATGCCCGCCTTTTCCGCGCGCTCGCAGCCGTAGACCTGCCAGTCGAGCTGGCCGGGCGCGTGCGCGTCGCTGTCGATCGCGAACTCGCACCCCAGTTCGACCGCCTGGCGCAGCAGCCGCATCGGCGGATCGAGCCGGTCCGGCCGCGAGTTGATCTCCACCGCCACGCCGTTCTCGCGGCACGCGGTGAACACCTTCTCCGAGTTGAACTGCGACTCCGGCCTGCCGCGTCCGCCGACCAGTCGTCCGGTGCAGTGCCCCAGCACGCGGACGTGCGGGTTTTCGACCGCCGCCAGCATCCGCGGCGTCATCTCCCGCGCCGGCATCCGCAGCTTCGAGTGCACGCTCGCCACCACGAAGTCCAGCCTGTCCAGCAGCTTCTCCGTCTGGTCGAGCGCACCGTCGTCGAGGATGTCGACCTCGATGCCGTGCAGGAGGCGAAACGGCGCCAGCTGCTCGTTCACTCGCGCGACTTCGTCCATCTGCGCCCGCAGCCGCTCCGCCGACAGGCCGCGCGCGACAGTCAGCCGCGGCGAATGGTCGGTGAGCACGATCCACTCGTGCCCCAGCTCGCGCGCTGTCTCGGCCATCTCGGCGATCGGGCTGCCGCCGTCGGACCAGTCGGAGTGCGTGTGACAGTCGCCGCGAAGCGCCGTACGCAGCGCACCGCCGTCGGGCAACGTGCTCGCTGGCAGCTTCGTCGCGTACGCGGGCGTACGGTCGTGCCAGGCGTCCTCGATGACCCCGGCAGTGGCTTTGCCAATCCCTTTCAACGCCTGAAGCGACTTCGCACTGACGCGCGACGCTAACTCGTCTTCAGACAGCCGGTCGACCACTGCGGCAGCCTGGCGGAAAGCACGCACGCGGTACGTCGGTTCACCGGCGCGTTCGAGCTGGAAGGCGATGTCGCGCAGCGCGCGGGCCGGGTCCATGACTCCTGTTTTACCCGCTCAGCCACGCCGAGGCAGCTCGTGCAGCTCGACCTCGCCGAGACGGCCGTCGCGGATCTCCGCGGTTTGGTACGTGCAGAACGGCTGTCGCCGCCGGTCCGTGGGCGAACCGGGGTTGAGCAGCCGCAGCCCGCCGGGCGTCACGGTGTCCCACGGGATGTGGCTGTGGCCGAAGACCAGCACGTCGACGTCCGGGTACAACGCGTCGCATCGGGCTGCGCGCCCCTTCGCGTCGCCGGTTTCGTGGACTACCGCGAGCCGGACGCCGTCCAGCGTCTCGCGAGCCACCTCGGGCAGGCGTTTCCGCAGTTCGGGACCGTCGTTGTTGCCGTAAACGCCGATCAGGCGGGCGCTGCGGGCTTCAAGCGAGTCGAGAGTCTCCACGTCGACCCAATCGCCCGCGTGCACCACGACGTCGGCCCGCGCGACCTCGTCCCAGACCTGCGCGGGAAGTTCCTTCGCGCGCTTCGGCAGGTGGGTGTCCGCGACGAGCAGCAACCGCACGCCGTCACTCCTCCCCAATCGCCTCGAGCACGTGGTCGAGGAACGCCGCGATGTGCGCGCGCAGCAGCTCGGCCGCGCCGTCCTCGTCGCCCTTCCGCGCGGCGGCGAGCACCGCCTTGTGCTCGTTCCATTCCTTGCGCCAGCTGGGCTTCGCGTCCCAGCCGACCACGGTGATCAGCGCGGCGCGATCGCGCAGGTCGTCCAGCATCGACACCATCAGCGGGTTGCCGCAGCCCGCGTACAGCGCGCGGTGGAACCGCCGGTTCAGCAGGCTCAACGTGGTCTGGTCGGGGTCGCCGCCAGACGCTTCCTTGAGGATCTGCGCGGCCTCGTCGAACGACGCGTGGTCCGACGCCCGCACGGCGCGGCGCAGCGCTTCCGGCTCCAGCACCATCCGCACGTCGTAGACCGACCGCGCCAGCTCCGCGTCGACCACGCACACCGACGCGCCCTTGTACGGGCTGAACGTGACCAGCCCGGTGTTGGACAGCACCTTGAGCGCCTCGCGCACCGGCGTCTTGGACACCCCGAGCCGCGCGGCCAGCTCCGCCTCCACCAGCTGCTGACCGGGCAGCAGCTCGCGGGCGAGAATGCCGCGCCGGATCTCCTCCAGCACCACCTCGGTGCGGGAGGCGGGGAGGCTGAACGTGGACGGCATGCCGACCCTCCTGGCTTTCGCGCTCGTCCCCGCACATTCAACCAGGCGGGCGTCTCCGAACGTCGACACGTACGATCATATATCAGATGCCATCCGTCGACCGAGAGGACAGCGCCGCGATGAAGGCACCCGAGGACCTGCGCAGCCACCGGTGGTTCGGCGGCGACGACCTGCGGAACTTCAGCCACCGCACCCGCGCCCGGCAGCTCGGCTACGAGCCGGAGGAACACCTCGGCAAGCCGGTGATCGGCATCCTCAACACCTGGAGCGACATCAACCCGTGCCACCAGCACCTGCGCGAACGCGCGGAGCAGGTCAAGCGCGGCGTGTGGCAGGCGGGCGGATTCCCGCTGGAGTTCCCGGTGGCGACGCTGTCGGAGACCTACCAGAAGCCGACGCCGATGCTGTACCGGAACCTGCTGGCGATGGAGACCGAGGAACTGCTGCGGTCGTATCCGGTCGACGGCGCGGTGCTGATGGGCGGCTGCGACAAGACCACGCCGGCGCTGCTGATGGGCGCGGCGAGCGCCGGTCTGCCGTCGATTTTCGTGCCCGCCGGTCCGATGCTGCGCGGAAACTGGCGCGGCGAAGTGCTCGGCAGCGGCACCGACATGTGGAAGTACTGGGACGAACGGCGCGCGGGCACGATCGGCGACCGCGAACTGGCCGAACTGGAACGCGGTCTCGCCCGCTCCCCCGGCCACTGCATGACGATGGGGACCGCGTCGACGATGACGTCCGCCGCCGAGGTCCTGGGGCTGACGCTGCCCGGCGCGGCCTCGATCCCGGCGGTCGATTCCGCGCACCACCGGATGGCCGCGGCGAGCGGCGCGCGCATCGTGGGCATGGTGTGGGAAGACCTCACGATCGCGAAGATCCTCGACGAGCGCGCGTACGCCGACGCGATCACCACCGTGCTGGCGCTCGGCGGGTCGACCAACGCGGTGATCCACCTGATCGCGATGGCCGGGCGCAGCGGGATTTCCTTGTCGCTGCAGGATTTCGACGCGATCGCGCGCCGCGTCCCGGTGCTGGCGAACATCCGGCCGGGCGGCGATTGGCTGATGGAGGACTTCTACTACGCGGGCGGCCTGCCCGGGCTGCTGTCCCGCTTGACCGACCTGCTGCACCTCGACCGGATCACCGTCACCGGGCGTCCGCTCGCCGACTCTCTCGCCGACGCCCGCGTGCACAACGACGACGTGATCCGCCCGCGCGACAACCCGGTCGCCAGCGAAGGCGGCGTCGCCGTGCTGCGCGGCAACCTCGCTCCCGGCGGCGCGGTGATCAAGCACATCGCCGCGGATCCCGCGCTGCTCACGCACACCGGTCCGGCGGTGGTTTTCGACAACTACGCGGACCTGAAGAAGCGCATCGACGACCCGGCGCTGGGCATCACCGCGGATTCCGTCTTGGTGTTGCGCGGATCCGGTCCGCTCGGCGGTCCCGGGATGCCCGAGTACGGCATGCTGCCGATCCCGGCGCACCTGCTGGAACAAGGCGTGCGGGACATGGTGCGGATCTCCGACGCCCGGATGAGCGGCACCAGTTACGGTGCCTGCGTCCTGCACGTGGCACCGGAATCGCATGTCGGCGGGCCGCTCGCGCTCGTCCGCGACGGCGACCTGATCACCTTGGACGTGCCCGCGCGGACGTTGCAGTTGCAGGTGGACGACGCCGACCTGGAGCGTCGTCGCGCTGCGTGGTCCGCCCCCGCGCCGCGGTTCGAGCGGGGTTACGGTGCGCTGTACGCGGAGCACATCACGCAGGCCGACGAGGGCTGCGACTTCGACTTCCTCGCCCGCGCAGGCGCCAATCCGGAACCGGACGCGGGGTGACCGGTTTGTTCCGCTGGGGGCAGTAGTCCGGCATGTCCGGCTCGGCCCGTACGCTGTGCCCCTGACCGCAGCGAATCGAAGGGGTCGTGAGGTGCAGTACGAACCGCGCTGGCCGGAAACCGACAGCGACCAGACCGACGTCTTGCCGGTCGTGCCGCCGGAGGAACCTCCGTCCCCGCCCCGGCGGCGCGGCCTGCGCAAGGCGGGCTGGATCAGCGGCGGCGTGCTCGCCGTGCTGGTCGTCGCCTACCTCATCGACCTGCTGACCAGCCAGGGCCGGGTGCCGCGCGGCGTCGTCGTGGCCGGCGTGGACGTCGGCGGGCTGGAGCGGCCGGTCGCCGAGCGCGAACTGCGCGGGAAGATCGAGCCCCGGCTCACCCAGCCGCTCACCGTCACCGCGGGCGACGCGCACACCAAGCTCTCGCCGACCGAGGCCGGGCTGGGGCTCGACTGGAGCGGCACCCTCGACCAGGCGGGCGACCAGCCGGTTAACCCCTTCGCCCGGCTCGCGTCGTTCTTCAGCACCCGGGAGCTGGGCGTCGTTTCGCACGTCGAGGCCGCCAAACTCGACCCGGCGCTCGAGGACCTGCGCGGCCGCGTCGACCGGGAGCCGGTCGAGGGCACTGTCCGGTTCGACGGCACCACGCCGGTCGCGATCCCGCCGCAGGCCGGGCAGAAGCTGGACGTCGCGGCGGCGCGGGCGAAGGTGCTGAGCGGCTGGGCTTCGGGCAGCGAGCTGACGCTTCCGGTCACGCCGACGCCAGTGCGCACCACTGCGGAAGGCGTCCAGCGCGCGCTGACCGAGTTCGCCAAGCCCGCGGTCTCCGCGCCGATCGTCGTCAAGGGCGAAGGCGCGGACGCGACGCTGACGCAGGAGCAGATCGCCGGAGCGCTCACGTTCGTGCCCGGCGACGGCGGCGGCCTCGCCCCGCAGATCGACCCGAAGAAGGTCACCGACGCGCTCGCGCCGCAGCTGAAGTCCACCGAGCAGGAGGGCAAGGACGCGACCATCGCGTTCTCCGGCGGAAAACCGGTCGTCGAGCCGTCCGCGGACGGCAACACGGTCGACTGGGAGCAGAGCCTCAAACCCCTGCAGAACACACTGAAGCAGACCGACGGCCGCGAGCTGAAGGCGATCTACAAGAAGGCGCCCGCGAAGGTCACCACCGAGCAGGCGGACAAGCTGGGCGTCAAGGAAGTCATCGGCGAGTTCACCACCGGCGGGTTCGCCGCCGACTCCGGCACGAACATCCGCGTGGTCGCCGAGAAGGTGAACGGCGCGATCGTGAAGCCAGGAGAAACGTTCAGCCTCAACGGGTTCACCGGCCCGCGCGGGCGTCCGCAGGGCTACGTCGAGGCGGGCGTGATCGAGAACGGCGCGCCTGCCCGCGAGGTCGGCGGCGGCATTTCGCAGTTCGCCACCACGCTGTACAACGCGGCGTACTTCTCCGGGATGAAGGACGCCGGGCACAAGGAACACAGCTACTACATCAGCCGGTACCCGGCCGCGCGCGAGGCGACGGTGTTCCAGAACCCGAACGGCGCCAGCGTGATCGACCTGAAGTTCACCAACGACTCGGACACCGGCGTCGCGATCCAGACCGTCTGGACGCCGTCGTCGATCACCGTGAAACTGTGGGGCACCAAGCGGTACACGGTCGAATCGATCCCCGGCGAGCGGACGAATCCGACGCCGCCGCCGACGAAACCGGGTCCGGCGGAGAACTGCCACGCGTCCAACGGCGCGCCCGGCTTCACCGCGACCGACACCCGGGTCCTGCGCGATGCCTCGTCGGGCCGGGAAGTTTCGCGGCACACCCGATCGGTCCGCTACAACCCGCAGCCGCAGATCACCTGCGGGGAGTAGCGAGCCGCTGCATCGTGGCGGCCACCGCCAGTTCGACGGCGAAGGAGAACTCCGCTTCGTGATCGCACCGCGCCAGATACGGCGCGGATTCGACGACGGCGGGAAGTCCGGTCCGCTCCAATTCCGCGCGGCGGTGGGCGATTCCGGCTTCGTCCGTGACACCGAACGCCGGTCCCGCGCCGGCTTCGCGCAGGAGCGAACCGACCACGACGGCCAGGAGCGACCTCAGCAAGTGTACTGCCTCTTCGGGGGACGCGCCTGCCTTGCGCAGCACCGAAAGCACCGCCTCGACCGGGGCGAGTGCGGCGATCGACGGTAACTGTCTGGTGAGGACCAGAGCCGCGGCCTGCGGGTGCGCGCGCGTTGCTTTCCGGAAGGACTGGGCGATCGCGCGGAGGTCGTCTTCGGGCTGTCCGGTCAACTCAGGGAGGTCGATCCCGCCGAGGACGTGTCCGGCGACAGCGTCGAGCAAGGCTTCTTTGCCGTCGATGTGGTGATAGAGGCTCTTCGCGTCCACGCCGAGGCGCTGCGCGACGGTCCGCATGCTCACCGCTGCCGCTCCGTCGGCGTCGACCACTTCCAGCGCGGCCGTCAGGATCGCCTCCCGCGACAGCCTGGCGTCTCCCTTGCGCGGGCGTCCCCGGCGGGTCGTGGTGTTCACGGCTCCATCATGGCGCACTTGCGTTAAACCCACAGCGTGGATTAAATTGCGGCTCCGCTGTCCTGGCTTGGAGGAACCCGTGGACCCGTTGGCCATCCCCGCGCCCGAAGTGCTGCGTGCCCGGCAAAAGCTCGTCCTCGACCACTTCCGCGACGAGGTGCGCCAGGAGTGGGACGACGTGCTGGCGACGTTCCCGCATCCGCACTACGAGATCGTCCCGACGATGACCGTGCACGACGGCGATTCCGCGGTACGCGGCTACTACGACGAAACGCGACGCGCTTTTCCCGATCAGGACCACGAAATCATCGCTCTCCGGCACAGCGCGGACGCGGTAATCGTCGAGTTCTGGCTTCTCGGCACCCATCGCGGACCGCTCGGGAAGATTCCGCCGACCGGACAGCGGTTCCGGGTCCGGATGACCGCGTACTTCATCTTCGACGCCGAGGAACAGCTGGTGTGCGAACGCATTTACTTCGACACGCTCACCATGCTCCGCCAGCTGCTTCGCGGTTACGACGTCAGGAAGCCCACCTCTTGGCCGAAGCTCGTTCGCGCGGTGCGCGGGCTGCTGGCGATGTCCAGTACCCCGGATCCGCGGCTTTCCGACACCACTCCGCCCGCTTTTTGTCGGTGACCCCGCGTACAGTCGTGCGCACACCACGGGAAGGGGGAACCGGTGTCCGACGACGCGGCCATGGGGCTTTACGGACTCACCAAACGGTTCGGGACCACGCTGGCAGTAGACGATGTGCGGCTGGAAGTGCCGAAGGGGTCGTTCTTCGGCCTCGTCGGCCCTAACGGAGCCGGGAAAACGACGTCGCTGTCGATGGCGGTCGGGCTGCTCCGGCCCGACGCCGGCGAGGCGCGCGTGTTCGGAGTGGACGTCTGGCGGGAACCGGAACGGGCGAAAAGCCTGATCGGCGTTCTTCCGGACGGATTGTCCATTCCGGAGCGGCTCACCGGGCGGGAACTGCTCACGTACATGGGCCTGCTGCGCGGGCTCGCGCCGGACACGGTCGCCGAGCGCGCCCAGGAACTGCTCGGCGTGCTGGAGCTGACGGACGCCGAGCGCACCCTCGTCATCGACTATTCCGCGGGGATGCGCAAGAAGATCGGCCTCGCGATGGCATTGCTGCACGGCCCTCGGCTGCTGGTGCTGGACGAGCCGTTCGAGGCGGTGGACCCGGTTTCGGCGTCCACGATCCGCACGATCCTGCAGCGGTTCGTCGCGTCCGGCGGGGCAGTCGTGCTGTCGAGCCACGTGATGGCATTGGTCGAGCAGTTGTGCAGCCACGTCGCGGTGATCACGCGCGGACGCGTCGTCGCCGCGGGCGCGGTGGCTGATGTGCGCGGCGAAGGCACGCTGGAAGACGCGTTCGTGCACATCGTCGGCGGGCGGACCGGTGGAGCGGAGGGGCTGGCGTGGTTGGCGTCCTCGTCCGACTGAAGCTGCGGGTCCTGCGCAATTCGCTGCGCGGGCGGCAGATCGCCGCAATGATCGTCGGCGGCCTCTTCGGTCTCCTGGCCGCCTTGTTCACGATCGGCGTCGCGGTCGTCCCGGTGCCGGAAGCCCGGATCACGGTCGACCTGCTCACCTCGATCTACGCGGTGTGGATGCTTGGCTGGGTGCTTGCGCCGATCGCGACCGGCGGCGGAGACGACACCCTGCGGCCGGAACACTTCGCGCTGCTGCCGATCGGCCGGCGCAAGCTGGCGGTCGGTCTGCTCGCGGCGAGCTTCGCCGGCGTCACCGCGCTGGTGAGCCTGCTGGCGTTCCTCGGGCTGGTGTTCTACGGGCTGCGGTTCGGCGTCGGCGCGGCGTTCGTCGGGCTCGTGTTCACCGTGCTGCAGCTGGCCTTCGTGGTGCTGTTGTACCGCGTGGTGATGGCCGCGCTCGGCGCGCTGCTGACGTCGCGCAAGGGCAAGGAGCTCGGCATCATCCTGGTGGCGCTCACCGGGTTGTCCGGCGTAGCGGTGAACTACGCGATGAACAGCCTCGGCCCGGCGATCGTCAGCGGCCGGATGCCCGGCTTCGTCAGTGTCGTGCACGCGCTGCCGTCCGGCTGGGGCACGCTCGCGGTACACGCCGCCGGAGTCGGCGAATGGGGCACCGTCGGCGGACTCTTCGCCGCGTTGCTCGGTGTCGTGGTGGTTCTGGTCGTGCTCTGGGGCGCGCTACTGGCCCGCCAGGTCACCACGCCGTCTTTCCGCGGCGCCTCCCGCACCCGCGCGAAGAGCACCCGCACGCGGCGCAGCCTGCTGCCCGCCACTCCGGTCGGCGCCGTGGCCCGCAAGGAGCTGTACACCTGGTGGCGAGACGCGCGCCGACGCGTCGCCCTGCTGTCGACGCTGCTCGTCGGCTTCGTCATCACGGTCGTGCCAGCCCTGTCCGGCGGCGGTGGCCGGTCAGCCATGCTGCCGTATTTCGGTGTCGCCGTGGTGATTTTCGCGTCCATGCAGTCCGGGAACCTGTACGGAATGGACGGCAGCGCCCTGTGGCACACGCTGGTCGTTCCCGGTGCCGAACGCGCCGACATCCGTGGCCGCCAGCTGGCGTGGGCATTGATCGTCGCCCCGGTGGCCTTGGTGCTGGCGCTCGTCCTGCCCGGCGTCACCGGCGTACCGGGCGCGTACCCCTGGGTCCTCGGCCTAGTCCCGGCAACGCTGGGCGCCGGCGCCGGGATCCTGATGCTGCAGTCCGTCTTCCTGGCCTTCCCGCTGCCAGATCAACGCCGCAGCGGCAGTCCCTGGTCGTCCGGCGGACGTCCCGGGTGCGCCCGCGCGGCGATGATGCTGGCGACCACGCTGCTCATCGTGCTCGGCGCGTTGCCGGTCGTGGCGCTGGGCGTGGCCGGGAAGCTGGCGGACCTGCCGGTGCTGCAGTGGCTGGGCATTCCGGCCGGGATCGCGACCGGCATCGCACTGGCGTGGTGGTGGGGTTCGCTCGCCCAGCAACGGCTGGCGACGCGGGGCCCGGAACTGCTGGCGACCGTCTCCAAAGAACGGTGACGGATTTTTCTTGCCGAGGTGTCGAATGGCGTCGCGCGCGTTCGTAGCCAGGGTAAGAGACCCTGGTGTGAGGAGTTCGCCATGAAGCAGTACCTGCTGGCCGTCCAGGCAGACGAGACCAAGCTGGAGACCGGCGAGGAGCTGGCCGCCCAGATGGCCCGCACCGGCAAGGTCACCGACGACATGAAGGCCGCCGGTGCCTGGGTGTTCGTCGGCGGATTGCGTCGCTCGCACGCCACCACGGTGGTCCGCCCCGCGAACGGCACCGTCACCATGACCGACGGCCCGTTCGCCGAAACGAAGGAGCAGCTAGCCGGCTTCTGGGTGATCCAATGCGCGGACCTGGACGAAGCCTTGTCCTGGGCCGACAAATGCGCGCAGGCCTGTGGCCGCCCTATCGAGGTGCGCCCGTTCGCGAGCGACCCAGAGGACGCCGCGTGACGCTCGACGCGGTCTACCAAGCCGAGTACGGCCGCTGCGTCGCGACCTTGACCCGCCTCCTCGGTGACATCGGTTTAGCCGAGGAGGCGGTACAGGACGCCTTCGCCACTGCCGTCACCGCCTGGGCTGAGTCGTGGCCAGCCAACCCAGGAGCCTGGATCGTGACCACCGCCCGAAACCGCGCGATCGACCGCCTCCGCAGGGAGTCGACGCGGGAGTCCCGCCATGCGCAAGCCCTGCTCCTCCACCAGCCCGACGAACCCGCGGAGGTGGGCCCCGTGCGCGACGACCAGTTGCGGATGATCTTCACCTGCTGCCACCCCGCGCTCTCTCCCCTCGCGCAAACGGCCCTGACCCTGCGCCTTCTGGGCGGCTTGGAAACCGCCGAGATCGCGCGCGCGTACCTGGTCCCGGAACCCACGATCGCGCAGCGCATCGTCCGCGCCAAAAAGAAAATCCGCGACGCGGGCATCCCGTACCGAATCCCCGACGAGGCCGCGCTGCCGGACCGCCTGGCTTCCGTTCTCACCGTCCTGTACCTGGTTTTCAACGAGGGCTACACCTCCACCTCGGGCCCTCTGGTGCGGACGGACCTTTGTCTGGAAGCCGTCCGCCTGACCCGTGCCCTGGCCGAGCTGATGCCCGACGAACCGGAAGTCCAAGGCCTGCTAGCCCTGCTCCTGTTGACCGAAGCCCGCCGCCCAGCCCGTGTCAGTTCCTCCGGCGAGCTGGTAGTGCTGCCTGAGCAAGACCGCTCCCTCTGGAACCAGGACCTGATCGCCGAAGGCCACGCCCTGGTACGGCAATGCCTGCGCCGCGGACAACCCGGTCCGTATCAATTGCAGGCCGCGATCAACGCCGTCCACACGGATGGCCCCGCGACCGATTGGCCGCAGGTTCTCGCCCTCTACGACCAGCTCCTCGCCCACACCCCGACCGCCGTCGTAGCCCTGAACCGCGCCGTCGCCGTCGCCGAAGTGCACGGCCCGGAGCTGGCGCTGGCCCTGGTGGACGAGCTAGACCTGCCCGGCTACCACCTGCTGCCCGCGACCCGGGCGGATCTCCTGTCCCGCCTGGGCCGCAGCGCCGAAGCTCACGCCGCCTATGGCGAGGCGATCGCGTTGGCTACCAACGAGACTGAGCGAACCTTTCTGGAAAAGCGCCAGTCCCGCCTCGCCGAGGATGCCTGAGTCCGCTCCTGCCGGATCCCAACGCCGACCTGCCGAAGCATGTGCCGCAGTTCGAATCGTCAGGTTTCCGCCTCCCCGCCACCAGGCCCGGCCGACCCCGCCCACTCACCCACCTCGAACAGGCCAACCCTCGGGCGCACGCCGCGGGTCACCTCGCCGGAGCTTCCTCCACTGCGGCCCTCACCGAAGCCCGAGTCCATCCCGCTCGGCCGGCAGCATCCCGCTCAGACCGCCCGAAGGGACCCGCCGCCGTCCTGGTCATGGTCGGCCATCAGCGCAAAGCCACTCCATCAACGGCACCCTCCCAGCCAACCACCCCCACCAGGCACGCCAGCTCATCCATCCGCTTTCCACGGCCGCTCCGCTGTTCCTCCCTCCCACCATGACGTCCCCACTGCACCAGCCCACCCGCAAGGGCGGCCCGCCGAACCAGCCCAACCACCACGGCTGCCCCGCCGAACCAGCCCAACCACCACGGCTGCCCGGCCGAACCAGCCCGTCCGGTTCGAACCGCCAACCCCTCGCTTCTGGCCAGCCCGATCGCGCGGCATCGCCCCCTCGCTAGCTCCCTCAGTCACTCCTCTCCATCTCGCCAGCCGCGTCCCTCAGGGAAGCGCCGCCAGCGATTTCTCCAACGCCGCGTCCGGAAGTTCGTTGTCCACCATGTCCCCCGCCAAATACGCGCCGTATGCGGGAAGATCGAGGTGCGCGTGTCCGCAGAGCGCCGTCAGGATTACCTTCTCCTCGCCAGTCTCCTTGCAGCGCAATGCTTCTTGGATGCACGCTGCCAAGGCATGCGTCGGCTCGGGCGCGGGGATGATGCCTTCCGTGCGGGCGAACTGCACCCCCGCCGCGAAGCATTCCTGCTGACCGATCGCGAGTGCCTCGATGAGACCCAATTCGTAGATGTGCGAGATCAGCGGCGACATCCCGTGGTAGCGCAGGCCGCCGGCGTGAATCGGGTCCGGGATGAAATCGTGGCCGAGCGTGTGCATTTTCAGCAGGGGCGTGAGACCGGCGGTGTCGCCGAAGTCGTAGGCGTAGCGGCCGCGGGTGAGCGTCGGACAGGCCGCCGGTTCGACCGCGCGGATCACCGGGTTCATCCGGCCGGCCAGTTTTTCCCGCAGGAACGGGAAAGCGAGCCCACCGAAGTTGGAGCCGCCGCCGGTGCAGCCGACGAGCACGTCCGGGGTGTCGCCGGCCAGTTCGAACTGACGGAGGGCTTCCTCGCCGATCACCGTCTGGTGCAGCAGCACGTGATTGAGCACGCTGCCCAGCGCGTACCGCGCGCCCGGATCCGCCGCGGCCTGCTCGACGGCCTCGCTGATCGCGATGCCGAGACTCCCCGTCGACTGCGGGTTCTCCGCCAGGATCGCCCGGCCTGAGGCAGTGCGGTCTGATGGACTCGGGTACACCTGCGCGCCGAAGGTTTCCATCATCAGCTTGCGGTACGGCTTCTGGTCGTACGACGCCCGCACCTGCCAGACCTCGCACGACAGTCCGAACGTGGCGCACGCGAACGCCAGTGCGCTCCCCCATTGCCCGGCGCCGGTCTCGGTGGTGAGCCGCGTGACGCCCTCCGCCGCGTTGTAGAACGCCTGCGGCACAGCGGTGTTCGGCTTGTGCGAGCCGACCGGGCTGACGCCCTCGTACTTGTAGTAGATCCGGGCCGGGGTCCCGAGCGCCTTCTCCAGCCGGTGGGCGCGGTACAGCGGGGACGGACGCCAGAGCCGGTAGACGTCCCGGACTTCCTCGGGAATGTCGATGTAGCGCTCGGCGGTGACTTCCTGCTCGATGAGCGCCTGCGGGAACAGCGGAGCCAGGTCCGCGGGCCCGACGGGCTCGCGGGTTCCCGGGTGCAGCGGCGGAGGCGGCGGCTCGGGCAGGTCCGGCACCACGTTGTACCACTGCGCCGGGAGATCGGCCTCGTCCAGGATGTATTTCGTCCGTTCTGCCATGACGCCTCCTCGGTCGGCGGACCCCAACGTAAGCCGGGCGGCGGGAGAAGCCAAGCTGCGGAGCGCGCGAGGGACCCCTCGTGCGGATAAACCGGCGTCCACCCATGTGGGCGACCTGTCCACAATGGAGGGTGTGGCGGATTCTCCGGAAGCCGGATCCGGCGGACGCCGGTTTTTGTCGGTGGGCGCGGGTAGGTTCGGTGGCATGGCGACATTGGTGACGTTCCACGCTCATCCGGACGACGAGGCGATCATGACCGGCGGCGTGATGCGCAAGGCGGCCGACGAGGGACACCGGGTGGTGCTCGTCGTGGCCACGCGCGGGGAGAAAGGCGAGATCCCCGAGGGCCTGCTCGACGACGGCGAGCAGCTCGCGGACCGGCGGGTGCGGGAGACGCACGCGGCGGCCGAGGTGCTGGGCGTCTCGCGGGTGGAGTTCTTGGGATACCAGGACTCCGGGATGATGGGCGACCCGTCGAACGACGGCCCGGGCACCTTCTGGAGCGCGCCGGTCGAGGAAGCGGCGAAGCGGCTGGCGGCGATCCTGCGCGAGGAGTCGGCCGACGTACTGACGGTGTACGACGACTTCGGCGTCTACGGCCACCCGGACCACATCCAGGTCCACCGCGTCGGCATGCGCGCAGCCGAACTCGCAGGCACGCCGCGCGTCTACCAAGGCTCGGCGAACCGCGACCAGATCCGCCGAGCCGCCGAAGCCGCGAGGGCAGCGGGCGAAGAAGGCGGCCCGGACGAGGAGATGATCGTCGGCAAGCCGGAAGCCGAACTGACCGCCGAAGTGGACGTCACGGCATACCTGGAGGTGAAACGGGCGGCGATGCGCGCGCACCGGAGCCAGATCAGCGAGGAGTCGTTCTTCCTTGCCCTGCCGGACGACAGCTTCGGCCAAGCATTCGGGACGGAATGGTTCATCCGGGAAGGACAAGGACCGGGGGTGACGGAGACGGACCTGATGAAAGGCCTCTGACCGGCCCCGGACGAGCAGTGGGCGCGGGGCTCCGGCGGGGGTTGCGGGTGCGAGGCGGGCTCGGTGAACCGGCGGACGCGGGTTGCCGCCGCGAGCCACACACGCGGCGCGGGCCTGACCGCGCCGCGGGCGCGAGGGTTCCAGAGTTGGCCGAGGTCTGAGGCGACCTCGGACTGAGTCCTCAGACCCGGGCCGCCACCGCTGGCCACAGACCCAGGACGAGCCCGACCGAGCTGTTGCACGAGGGGCCAAGACGGGACGAGGTCTGAGGCGAGCTCGGACGTGGGTCGCCGCCGCGAGCCGCGGACAGGCTCGACCGGGCCGTGGGTGCGAAGGCCAGGGTGAGTCGCGAACCGAAGCCGGGGCTCGGCCGAATCGGCAGACGCGGGTTGCTGCAGCGCCAGGGAAGGCTCGGCCGAGCCGTGAGCGCAAGGGGCCAGGACGGGTCCGAGCCTCAAGCCGCTCGTGCGGGCCGTCGGAAGCTGGTCGCCGCCGCGAACCGTAGACTCGGGACCAGCCCGACCGAGACGCGGGCGCGAGCGGCCATGGCGGATCGCGAGTCTGTGGCGAGATCAGCCGAACAGCTGAGCGCGGGCGGCCTTCCGCGGACCACAGACTGCGGAAGGCTCGATCCAGCTAGGGCGCGGGACTCCGGCACGGATCGCAGACCCGGACTCGTTTGGGCAAGCCTGGCGGTGACCGGCGCGAGGTTTCGGCAGGCCCCTGGGCGAGGGGGTCTGCGGGGTCGCACCGGCGGGGTCGCGGATGGCTGGGCACAGTCGGGCACGGTTCTCTGGTTCCCCACGCAGGCAGGTCCCGTTCAGGAGGCTGACCAGGCCCGCACCGGCGGCCGTCCACAGGCGGGGTTGGAGGGCGGCTCGGCAAGCCAGCGGTCACGAGCGCATCATCCGGGCTTCGCGGGCGCTTCCTCCCCGACTCGGGACGAGGCCAGGCGGACTGCGTCCAAGATCTTCTCGTACCCCGTGCACCGGCAGAGATTCCCCGCCAGGGCTTCACGGATCTCCGGATCCGAAGGGGCGTTCACTCGGTGCACAAGCTCGTGCGCGGCGACGATCAACCCCGGTGTGCAGAAGCCGCACTGTACGGCGCCGGCGTCGATGAAGGCTTGCTGTACTGCGTCGAGCTGATCGCCGTCGGCCAAACCCTCTACAGTGCGGATGTTTCTGCCCTCGGCTTGGCCCGCCGCGACCAGGCACGAACATACTGGGGTACCGTCCAAATACACTGTGCACGAACCGCATTCGCCTTGTTCGCAGGCGTTCTTCGAGCCCGGCAGACCCAGTTGATCACGCAGCACGAAGAGCAGGCTCTGCCCCTCCCACGCCTCGTCGACGGTGCGCGGCTCGTCATTGACCACAAGATTCAGGCGCATTTCGGCTGCCCGCCTTTCCGATAGTCTTCCCAGGCCCAGCTCAACGTCCGGCGGGCCAGTACGGCGATCGCGTGGATGCGGTAGTCGGCGCTGCCCCGGACGTCGTCGATCGGGGACGCGGCGCTCGCGGCCAGTTCGCCGAAGCGGCGGACGATCGGGTCCGGCAGTGGGGACCGGGAGGTCCACCGATCGGAAAGGGCGTCGCGGAGGAAGTCTTCGGCGGCGGTCGCTCGGCGCGGGGTCGGGGCGGCCGAACCGACAGCCGCGCCTACCCAGCCGGTTTCTGGGGCCAGGTCGAGGGCGAACGAGCACACTGCGATGACCATCGCGTTGCGGGTGCCGACCTTCGCGAACTGTTGCGGACCGGTCGCGACAGGGAGGTGGATGGCGGCGATCAGCTCGTCCGGTGCGAGCGCGTTGCGTTTGACGCCTTGGTAGAACTCGGTCGCCGGGATCATCCTGGTGCCGCGCACCGACGCGACCTCGATGGTCGCGTCGCAGGCCAGGAGCGTCGGGTGCGTGTCGCCGGCGGGGGAAGCCGCGCCGAGGTTTCCGCCGACGGTGCCGCGGTTGCGGATTTGCGGAGAGCCGACGGTGCGGCTGGCCATCGCCAGCCCAGGCAGACGAGCGCCGAGTTCGGTGATGATCCGCGTGTAGGACACGCCTGCGCCCAGGCGGATCCGGCCGTCTTTCTCGGTCCACTCGGTCAGGTCGCCGATCCGGGTGAGGTCGAGCAGCGCGGGCGGCCGACGGTGGTCGAAGTTGAGTTCGACCAGGACGTCAGTGCCGCCCGCCAAGGGGACGGCGTCCGGGCGGTCGGACTTGACGGCCAGGGCTTCGGCCCAGGTCGTCGGGGTCAGGAAATCCATGGGTCACCTCCGGGAGGCGGTCCTCGGGCGGGAATGGGCAGGTCGGCGCGGCACTAGCGGCAGCGGGAAGCGGCCCGCGAACCCGCGAGGGCGATGTCGTCCGGGCGGATGGGAGCGTTCGGCAAAGGCAGGCCGGTCGCGGCGCGCAGGGCGTTCAGGATCGCCGGAGTCGAGGACAGCGTGGGCGGTTCCCCGACGCCGTTCAAGCCGTACGGCGAGTCCGGATGCGGGAATTCGAACAGGCTGATCGGCATCGGCGGGACGTCCAGCACCGTCGGGATCAGGTAGTCCGTGAAGGACGGGTTCCGCACCCGGCCTTCACGATCGACCAGGATTTCCTCCATCAAAGCCAAACCCAGGCCCTGGACGCTGCCGCCTTCGATTTGGCCCTCGACGGCCAGCGGGTTCATCGCCTTGCCGACATCCTGCGCGGTCGCCAGCTCGACCACCTTCACCAAACCCAGTTCGACATCCACGTCCACCACAGCCCGGTGGGCGGCGAATGCGAAAGCGATGTGCGCGTTGCCCTGGCCGGTTTCCGGATCGATGCCTTGCGTCGGCCGGTGGTGGTATTCGAAGGTGTGCGAGATGGTGTCCGAACCCACCAGCTCGGCGATAGAGCACACCGGGCGGCCGGCGCTGTCCAGGACCTGGTCGTCGCCCAACGAGAGCGCGGGGAGTCCGCTCGCCACGGACGCGCGGCGCAGCAGTTCACGCGCAATGTGGCGGCAGGCTCCTTGCACCGCGCCGGTGGACATCCATGTCATTCGAGAAGCCGATGCGGAACCGGCGTCGCCGATTTGGGTATCGGCGGGGAGGACGACGACCCGCGAGACGCCCAGTTCTGTGCTCGCCACCTGTGATTGCACCGTCGTGACGCCTTGTCCGCATTCCGCCGCGGCGGTGTGCACCGAGGCAACCGGGGCACCATTCACGACGGCCAGTGCGACGCGGGCGGTCGAGATGTCGTCGACGCCTCCTGAATAGCCGATCGCTTTCACCCCGACCGCGTAGCCGACTCCGCGACGCACCCCCTCGCCGTGCGTCGTGTTGGCGGCTCCGCCGGGCAGGGAAAGCAAGTCCGTCCCGCCGGCGGGAGGCAAGGGACGGTCGCGGAGCGCTTGCAACAGTTCCGCGACAGGGGCTGGACCGTCGACGGCTTGGCCGGTGGGCAGGACGGTGCCCGTGGTCATGGCGTTGCGGAGGCGCAATTCCATCGGATCCATGCCTAGTTCGTGCGCCAGCTTGTCCATATTGGACTCGCAGCCGTAGGCCGATTGGACGGCGCCGAAGCCGCGCATCGCACCGCACGGCGGGTTATTCGTGAAGACTGCCAAGCCGTCGATTTCGGCATTCGGTACATCGTAGGCACCGGTGACGAAATAGCAGGCGTTGGCGATGACTACCGGCGAAGTCGAAGTGTAAGCACCACCGTCCAAAACCAGGCGGGCTTTGACGTACACCAGGCGGCCGTCCTTGGTGGCTCCATGCTCGTAACGCATCTTCGCCGGGTGCCGGTGAACGTGACCGAAGAAGGATTCGTAGCGGTTGTAAGACATCTTCACCGGGCGGCCGAGGCGCAGAGCGAGCATACAAGCATGCACGTGGACGGAGAGATCTTCCCGGCCGCCGAAGGCGCCGCCGACGCCTGCCAAGGTCAGCCGCACTTTTTCCGGCGGCAATCCCAAGCAAGGAGCCAGCTGTTCCAGGTCTTTGTGCAGCCATTGCGAGGAAACGTAAAGCTCGACGCCACCGTCCTCGGAAGGAATCGCCAAGCCGGATTCCGGCCCCAGGAAAGCCTGGTCCTGCATGCCGACTTCGTACTCGCCGGTGACCACCACCTCCGCCTCGGCACGGGCGCGTGCCAGGTCGCCGTGCCGGATTTTCACGTGCCGTACCAGGTTTCCGCCCGGAGGAACAGGACGGACGCCCTCGTCCAGGACCGTCATCGGGTCCGTGACCGGAGTCAGCGGTTCGTAGTCCACCATGATCAGTTTGGCTGCCTGACGGGCGGTTTCCGGATCGTCGGCGGCGACCAGCGCCACCGGTTCGCCGTGGTAGCGGACCTCGTCCACCGCGAGAACCGGCTGGTCCGCGGATTTCATTCCGTACATTTTCGCGCCGGGCACGTCCTCGTGGGTGAGCACGGCGTGCACGCCTGGCTGGGCGAGCGCCTTGCTCGTGTCGATGGACCGGATCCGCGCGGCCGCGTACGGGCTGCGCAGCGTGGTAGCCCAGACCATGCCCTCGATCCACAAATCCGACGAATAGGCGAACCGGCCGGTCACCTTGGCGGCGCCGTCCGGCCGGAGGGCGCTTTCGCCCACCCCGGCGGCCTTGCCGGTTTCCGCGGCACGTACCAGCGAGTCCACACTGACCACCAGCTTTCCTGCTTTGCCGACTGCACGGATTCAACACGTGTAGACCGGGACTGTCAACGGCTCTTCGGGTATCGTCTGGCACATGCAGCGGGCCACCCGGGACGATGTCGCACGACTGGCGGGGACCTCGCCGGCCGTGGTCAGTTACGTGCTCAACAACGGCCCGCGTCCGGTCGCGCCCGCCACGCGAGCACGGGTCGAGCAAGCCATCGCCGAACTCGGCTACCGGCCCAACCTCGTCGCACGTGCGTTGCGGTCCACGCGCAGCAACGTGCTCGGGCTGGTCGTGCCGGACAGCAGCGAGGGCTACTTTACGCAGCTCACCCACGCGGTCGAGCGCGCCGCGTTCGCCCGCGGATCCCTGGTGCTGCTGGGAAATTCGGCGTTCTCCCGGGAACAGGAGCTGCGGTACGCCGAATCCCTGGCGAACATGCGCGTGGACGGTCTGCTGCTGGTCCGCGCCGAGATCGCCGGGGCGGCGGCGACGCACTCCACTTTGGACGTTCCGGTCGTCTACCTGCACCACCGCGCCCCGTCCGGCAGCGCCGCGCCGTCCGTGGTGCTGGACAACAAGGCGGGCGGACGGTTGACCACCGAACATCTGCTCGGGCACGGCTACCGAGAGATCGGCTGCCTTACCGGGACCGCACGGTCCGGCCCGGTCGCCGATCGGGCTCGCGGCTGGACAGAGGCAATGCGGGCGGCGAAGAGGAGTACCGGCAACGTCGTCCGCACCGGTCTGGATCGGCACGCGGCGCGGGCGGACATCCGGCGCTGGTTGCAGTCGCCGGAACGGCCGCGCGCGATCATGGCGACAGCGGACGGGCTGGCGCTCGACACGCTCACCGTCGCGGCGGAACTCGGCTTGAGTGTCCCGAAAGACCTTGCGGTGATTGGCTTCGGCGGCACCGACGCCGCCGCGCACAGCTGGCCCGCACTCTCCACTGCCGGACATTCCTTCGACGACTTCGCCGACGCCGCAGTGTCCACTCTGGACGAACTCCGGGAAAACACTCAGCCCGAAGACCGCGTCCTCGACGTCCACCTGACCGCGCGCGCCAGCTGCGGGTGCGAGTGATCCCGCAGCCGGCACGCCACCGGATCAGGAGTTAGCCGCCTCCGCCCACGCCGAAGGCGTGTAGCCGAGATAATGCGACGCGTGCGTATTCGCCGCGGAGGCCTGCGGAATATCCCCGCGCAAATACGCCTCGGCTTCCGCCTTGTCCTTCGGCGGCGGCGTCGGCGCGAGACCGAGCAGCTTGGCCATGTTGTTGCCGAGGTAGCCCTCCAGGTCGTCCTCGGACAGGTTCAGGCCCTGCGGCGGCTGGTGGCACAGCACTTCCAGCTCCCGTGCCCACATCCCGGGCTCGTTCGGCGGCGAATCGGTGCCGAAGACCAGGTCGCTCTTCTTCATCTCCTTGGCGAATTCGACGATCCGCGACTGCAGCAGCCATCCCGATTCGCCGATCACGTTCGGCGAGTCCTGGATCATCCAGAACGCCTCGAAACAGTAGACGCCGCCGGTCTGGATGCCGAAATGGCCGAGGATGAACGTGACGTTCGGGAACTCGCGGATGATCGGGTAGAACTGCGTCGGGATCGAGTACGGCCCGTCCCCGGTGTGGATCAGCACGATCACGCCGAGCTCGTCGCACACCCGCATCACCGGCCGCAGCCAGTCCAGCGCCCGGTCCGGCCGGTAGGAATGCATGTTGGCGTGCAGCTTCAGCATTTTGTAGCCGTATTCCTTCACGTGGAAGGCCAGCTCCGCGGCGCCGTTTTCCGGGCCGAACCGCGGGTTGTACATGAAGTTGCCGACGAACCGGTCCGGGTATTGCTGCACCAGCGAGGTCACGTACGCCTGGTATTCGCGGATGCCTTCGCGGCCGGTTTTGTTGCCCTCGCGCCAGGTCGTGTTCCCCGGCGGCGGCATGATGCAGCTGACGTCCACGCGCCGCGGTTTGCCGTTGATCCAGAATGGACCGTCCATCATATCCAGCGTGCGCTCGCCGGTGAACGGGGTTCCGGTGTGCCGCCAGGCTTCGTCGACGAGATTCGTCGGATGGACATGGGTATCGATAATCACCGGATGTCTCCTTACGCAAGACTTGAGTAAAGGACTCCCCGGCCGCGCTTCACCGCACCTACGGGACCCGGAAGCGCGATCAGCGCTCCGGCGCAACCGAGTGCAGCACCTTCGCCGCCCGCTGTCAACACATGATCGCCGAATGCCTTGCGCGGCAATACTTTTCCCGTCGGGGCTCTTGACACCGGCCCCGTGAGGGCTTTGCATTGAACGACCCGGCGGCGCTGCCGGGCGCCGGTGACCTCCCGTTTCGGGCCAACCGTTCGGCCAGCTGCCTCCAGCCGCGCGCTGGAGACGACCGCCGGGCCGGGTCCGTCCCCGCCCGGGGAAGGGCGGCCCGATGTCGGCTGCGGAACCCTGCGACCTCCTCCTCACCGGCGGCACCGTGGTGACCGTCGACGACCGGCGCACTGTCCATCAGAACGGCCACGTCGCGATCATCGGCGACCGGATCGCCGGTGTCGGCGAAGGGCCCGGGACTGAGCGCTGGCAAGCCGGCGAGGTCATCGACTGCCGCGGCAAAGCCGTGCTGCCCGGCCTGGTCGACGGGCACAATCACCTTTACCAAGCACTCGCTCGCGGGCTCGGCGAAGGCATGTCGATCGTGCCGTGGCTGTGCGAGTTCATGTGGCCGTATTCGATCGCGATCACCGGCCCCGAAGCAGTGGCCGGGGCGCGGCTCGGCGCGGTCGAAGCGTTGCGGGCCGGCATCACGACGGTGATCGACAACCATTACGCGCCAAGCGATCTCGAAACGACGCTCGCCGTCGCCGACGTCATCGAGGAGGCCGGGCTTCGCGGCGCGGTCGCCCGCGGCATGCTGGGCGAACGCACGGAAATCGCCGACCGCCGCGGCCAGCCGATCGAACTGTTCCGTTACTCGAGCGAAGACGAATTCGCGATCACCCGCGAGGCGATGGAACACCGGCCGCCGGGCTCGAAGGTCGCGGTGTGGCCGGCCGCGCTCAATCTCTGTTACGTGGAGCAGGAACTCGTCCGCCGGACAGTCGAACTCGCCCGGGAATTCGGCACTCGCTGGCACACCCATTGCTGCGAGAGCACCACCGATCCGGTCAGCTACCTCGAAACCCACGGGGTCCGGCCGGTGGAATGGCTCGCCAAGGAAGGCCTGCTCGACGAACGGGCCACTCTCGCTCACGCGATTTGGCTCGACGAAGCCGAAATCGAACAGGTCGCGGCCGCTGGCGCCGGGGTTTCGCACAACCCGGCGTCGAACGGCTACCTCGCCTCCGGCACGGCCCGGGTCGCGAGCATGCGCAAGCAGAACGTCCCGGTCGCGCTGGGCACCGACGGTCCCAGCTGCGGTCATCGGCAAGATCTTTTCGAGGCAATGAAACTCAGCGTCTTCGGCCAGCGAACGGCCACTTTGGACCCTACGGCACTGCGTGCCGAGGACGCGCTGGAAATGGCCACCCGCGAGGGGGCCCGTTACGCCGGAATCGACGCGGGTGTGGTGAGCGTGGGCAAACTCGCCGACGTCATCGTGACCGCGCTCGACCGTCCGCACCTCCGCCCGGTGCACCGGGCTGTCGCCGCCCTCGTCTACTCCGCCCGCGGGTCCGATGTGGAGCTGACGATCGTGGGCGGCGAGATCGTCTACCGCGACGGACAGTGCGTCCGCGTCGACGAGGCGGCCGCCGCCGACGAGGCGGAACGGCACGCGGCCCGGCTGCTGGAGCGCAGCGGCATGGGCGGACTGCTCACTCCCTGGGCGCGGTGATCCGCGCTCCCCCTTTCCCCGCTGTGGAGGAAACCATGCGATTCCGTCCGCGCACTACCCGAGCCGAAGCCACGACCCGCGACGCGGTCGACACCGTCCCGCGGTTCCGGCACATGCTCCCGCTCGGTGTCCAGCACCTGCTGGTCGCCTACTCCGGAATGGTCACCGTGCCGCTGCTGATCGGGCTCGGCGTCGGCCTCTCCACCGCGCAGATCGCGACGCTCGTCACGGCGAACGTGCTGGTCAGCGGGGTCGCGACGCTGCTGCAGACGCTCGGGATCGGCAATGTCGGCGCCCGGCTGCCGATCGTGATGGGCTCGACCTTCACCGGCATCACCCCGGCGATCATCGCCGGCAAGGAGGCGGGGCTGCCGGCGGTCTTCGGCGCGACCATCGTCGCCGGGCTGCTGACCTGGCTGGTCGCGCCGTGGTTCAGCAAGCTGATCCGGTTCTTCCCGCCGATCGTGACCGGGACGATCATCGCGATCATCGGGTTCTCGCTGCTGCCCTCCACCGCGACGCTGATCGCCGGGTCCAATCCGGGCGCCGCCGACCACGGCTCGGCCGGACGGCTGATCCTCGGGCTCGGCACCATTGTGCTGACTGTCTGCTTGGAACGCTTCGCTCCGCCGGCCGTGCGCCGCTTCGCGATCCTGATCGCACTGGCCGTCGGCACGCTCGTCGCGGTTCCGCTCGGCATGGCGGACTTCAGCTCGGTCGGGCAGGCGGACTGGGTCGGCGTCGTGAAGCCGTTCGAATTCGGCATGCCGACCTTCGCCTTGTCCGCATTGCTGCCGATGATCATCGTGCAGCTGGTGAACATGGTGGAATCGACCGGCGACACGCTCGCCATCGGGCAGATCGTCGGCCGCGACGTCGGGCCGCGCGAGATTTCCCGGGCGCTGCGCGCGGACGGGATCGGCACGGCGTTCGCGGGCGTGTTCGGCTCGTTCACCGTCGTCACTTTCGGCGAGAACGTCGGGCTGGTCAGCATCACCCGCGTGATGAGCCGGTTCGTGGTCGCCACCGCGGGCGCGGTGCTGGTGCTCATGAGCCTGGTGCCGAAACTCGGCGCGGCCGTCGCTTCGCTGCCCGGGCCGGTCCTCGGCGGTGTCGGCGTCGTCATGTTCGGCACCGTCGGAGCGGTCGGCCTGCGCATCATGAGCCAGGCGGACCTGAGCAACGGCCGCAATATCCTGATCGTCGCCATCTCGTTCGGCTTCGGGCTTTTGCCGGTCGGCGCGCCGGAGTTCTACCAGCATCTCCCCGTGGTGGTGCAGACGGTGCTGACGAGCGGCATCGCGGCCGGAGGCATCGCGGCGTTCCTGCTGAATCTGGTGCTCAACCGCCGCGAGCGGGCGCCGCGCACCGGACCGGAAGCCGCGCCCGGGTATTGACCGCGGGCGGCTTCCGATGCACCATAATCCAAACCCCTTGCAGGGAAGGAAAAATCTTCGAAGATCCCGTAACCCCGTAGGTGCGGCGGCACGATCCGCGCGCGGCCGGGGGTCCTCGCCGCCGGAAGCCCGTCCGGCTCCGGCGACGCCCCGCGATCCGCCCGGCCCGGCCGTTTCCCCGGCCCCGCCGGCCCAACGAGGTGAGGGAATCATGGCCAGTCACCCGTCTCCGGTGTCCCCCGTGGACGAACGTCCCCGATTCGGCCCGCTGGTGCTGCTCGGTTTGCAGCACGTGCTCGTGATGTACGCCGGTGTCGTCGTAGTGCCGATCGTGGTCGGCGCCGGGCTCGGGCTGCCGCAGTCGCAGATCGCCGATCTCGTCAGCGTCGACCTGGTGCTCGCCGGGATCGGCACCATGCTGCAGGCGTTCGGCGTCTGGAAGTTCGGCATCCGGATGCCGCTCGTGGTCGGGGCCGCGTCCAACGGAATCGTCCCGATGGTGCTGATCGGCAGCACGCAGGGGCTCTCCACCGTCTATGGCTCGCTGCTCGTCGTCGGCGTGGTCTGGGTGCTGATCGCGCCGTTGTTCAGCAAACTGCTCAAGCTGTTCCCGGAGGTCGTCACCGGCACGGTCATCACGTTGATCGGGCTGACGCTGATCCCGGTCGGGCTGAAACTCATCGCCGGTTCCGCTCCGTCCGCGCACAATTACGGTGCGCCAGCGAATCTCGCGCTCGCCGGATTCACTCTCGCGCTGATCGCGGTGTTCTACCGGGTGTTCCGCGGATTGCTCGGCCAGCTCGCGATGCTGATCGCGCTGACCGTCGGGGCGATCGTCGGCTGGCTGACCGGACTGGGCAGCCTCTCCGGAGTGGGCCACGGTCCGGTTTTCGGCCTGCTGCGACCACTGCATTACGGAGCGTTGCATTTCGACATTCCATCGATTCTGCTGTTCCTGGTGATCGTTTTCGTGCTGATGGTCGAGGCGTCCGGACAGGGGCTCGCCGTCGGACAGGTGGTCGGCAAGAAGGTCGGCCCGCGCGACATCGCCAATCTGCTCCGGGTGGACGGACTGCTCACCGCGCTCAGCGGCGTGTTCAACGGTTTCGCCTACACCACCTTCGGCCAGAACATCGGGCTCGTCGCGCTGACCAAGGTGCGCAGCCGGTATCCGGTCGCGGTCGGCGGCATGATCCTGATCGTTTTCGGGGTGGTGCAACCGGTCGGCCGGGTGATCGCGGCGATCCCGCAACCAGTGATCGGCGCGGCCGCCGTCGCCACGTTCGCGGCGCTGACCGTGTCCGGCATTCAGCTGCTGTCCCGAGTGGACTTCAACCAGACCGGCAATCTGGTGATCGTCATGCTGTCGCTCGGCGTCGGGTTGATCCCGGCCGGCGCACCGGATTTCTACCAGCAGTTTCCGTTCGCCGCACAGGTTTTCCTCAAGAGCGGCGTGGCGACCGGCACGGTCCTGGCGGTGCTGCTGAACCTGCTCTTCTTCGCCGCTCGGAAACGACGGCCGGAAGAGCCGCTCGCCCGACGGGAACCCGCCGCTGAGCTTTCCCAGTCCTGAAAGGACGTCATGGGCACCGAACCGCAGCGGCCCCGGCTGATCGTCGGCATCACCGGGGCCAGCGGCCCGCACCTCGCTGTCCACCTGCTGACCGCGCTGCGCAAGCTCGGCACGGTGGAAACGCATCTGGTCATGTCGCGAGCCGCGCACCGCACCATCGAACTGGAAACCGGAATGCCGCCCGCCGAGGTCGCCGAACTGGCCGACGTCCGCCATGCGCGCGGGGACATCGCCGCGTCGATCGCGTCCGGTTCCTTTCGCACCATGGGCATGGTCGTCGTGCCGTGCTCGATGAAAACCGTCGCCGGGATCGCGCACGGCTACAGCGACGACCTGCTCGTCCGGGCCGCCGACGTCACCCTGAAAGAACGCCGTCCGCTGGTGCTCGTCGCCCGGGAAACCCCGTTGAGCCTCGTGCACCTGCGCAATCTGGTGGCGGTGACCGAGGCGGGTGCGACGGTACTGCCGCCGGTGCCCGCCTTCTACCACCAACCCGAGTCCATTGAGGACATCCTCGCCCACCTGACCGGCAAGGTGCTCGACCAGTTCGGCATCGAACACGAACTGTTCGCGCGCTGGCAGGGGCCGCCCGCCTCGCAAGGAGTTTCGCGGTGAACCACCGGCAAGATCCCCACGCGTTCGTCGACCAGTACCGGCACGAGTTTCCCGGCGACGTGCTCGTCCTCGACGATCCCGTCCCGGCCGACGAGGGCGTCACCGGGGTGATTTACGAACTGGCCGCGGCCGGACGGCACGAGATGGTGCTGTTCCGGAAGGTGACCGGGCTTGACGTGCCGGTGGTCAGCAACATGTTCGCTTCCCGGCAGCGCATCGCCCGCATGCTCGAGACCGGACCGTCCGGTTTGCACAGTGCCTACCAACGGCGTGCACTCCGCGCGGTACCGCCGCGGGTCGTCGACAGCGGACCGGTACTGGACCGCGTCACAACCGATGTCGACTTGACGACCATCCCGATGCTGCGGCATTTCGCCAGCGACCGCTCCCCGTATGTCACCAGCGGAATCATCGTCGCGGAGGATCCGGATACCGGCGTCGGCAATCTCAGCTACCACCGGGCGATGCCGCATTCCCGCACTGAATTGGCGACCAGTCTGCATTCCCGCGGCGATCTGTGGCGAATGCTGCGGAAGTACGCCGAACGCGGCGTACCGATGCCGGTCGCGATGGTGCTCGGCGGGCATCCGCTGTTCATGCTTGCCGCCTCCGCGCGGGTCGGCTATGACGTGGACGAGCGGGCGGTGGCCGGCGGACTCTTCGGCGAGCCGCTGGAAGTCGTGCACACTCCACGGCATGGCATCGGGGTCCCGGCTTGGTCGGACTTCGTGCTGGAGGGCACGATCGACGCCTCCGAGCACGCGGACGAGGGCCCGTTCGGCGAATTCTCCGGCTATTCCTCGAATCGCTCGACCAACAACGTGCTCCGTGTGCAGACCGTCATGCGCCGTTCCGACGCGATGCTCATCGACGTCGTCGGCGGCAACACTGACGAGCACCTCAATCTCGCCCGCGTCCCACGGGAATCGGAAATGGCGGAGAAGCTCAAAGCGCGCTTCCCGGACGTCACCGCGGTGCACTATCCGACGTCCGGCACGCACTTCCACTGTTACGTCGCCCTTCGCCAGCGACGGCCCGGTCAAGCCCGGCAGGTGATGCTCGGACTGCTCGGCTGGGACCCGTACGTCAAGACGGTGATCGCGGTGGACGAGGACGTCGACATCACCCAGGACAGCGAGGTGCTTTGGGCCCTCGCCACGCATTTCCAGCCGCACCAGGACTTGTTCACCGTGGACGGTCTGCCGGGTTCGCCGCTCGACCCGTCCTCGGGCTCCGACGGCACGACGTCCCGGATGGGCTTGGACGCCACCCGGGGTCCGCAGTTCGACGGCAATCGCATTGTCGTTTCCGAAGAAGCACGACAGCACGCTCGCCGGATTCTCGGCGGGAACGTTTAAGGAGGGAATCGTCATGGCCAAAATCCCGGTGACCGTACTGACCGGCTTTCTCGGCTCGGGCAAAACCACGCTCGTCAACCACATCCTCACCGCGAACCACGGGCACCGGATCGCGGTGATCGAGAACGAGTTCGGCGAGATCCCGATCGACAACGCGCTCGTGCTCGGCGGCGACGAGAAGATCATCGAAATGAGCAACGGATGCTGCCTGTGCTGCACCGCGCGCACTGACCTGATCGAAATCCTGCAGTCGCTGCTGCGCCGCCGCGAGCGGTTCGACCGGATTCTCATCGAGACCAGCGGCATGGCCGACCCGAACCCGGTCGCGCAGACGTTTTTCGTGGACGACGAGGTGTCTTCGGCCTTCGCTCTGGACGCGATCGTGACGCTGGTCGACGCGCGGCACGTCGAGAGCCATCTCAAGGAGGGCGAGCACGACGGCGTCGGCGGCCAGGTGAGCAACCAGATCGCGTTCGCGGACCGGATCGTGCTCAACAAGATCGACCTGGTCACCGAGCCGGAAATCGAGGATCTGCGCAGGCAGCTCCGCTCGGTCAACGCGACCGCGGACATCCTCACGTCCAGCTACGGCAGCGTCGATCTGGACGACATCCTCGGCATCAACGCCTTCGACCTGAACCGCACCGTCGCCGCCGACCCGGACTGGCTCGAAGACGACGCGCACCACCACGACCCGACGCTGGAATCGGTCTCGATCGAACTCGGCTATCCCCTGGACCGCGCCGCGTTCGAACAGTGGCTCACCGCCCTGCTGGCCGAACGCGGCGACGATCTGTACCGCTTCAAGGGAATTCTCGCCTTCGACCGCAAGACGGTGCTGCAGGGCGTGCATCGAATCTACGAGTTGACCGACGCCGGCGAGTGGGGTGCGCAGCCGCCGGTCAGCAAACTGGTCCTCATCGGGCGGAATCTCGACCGCACGGAATTGACCGACACGGTGTCCCGGTGCAGCCTGGCCGCGGCCGGGCGGTGACTCAGGCGAGTGCGGCGGTCACGTCCAGTTCGACGAGCTGACCCGAAAAGCCCAGGCACGTCACGCCGACGAGCGTGCTCGCGGTGGTGAACGCCGCCGCGAGCGAGGACTCCGTGAACCGCTGCCACACCGCCGAGAGGGTCGGTTGGCCGGAGGTGGCCACGTAGATCACCGTGCGCACGACGTCCTCGGGGGTCGCACCGGCGTGGGCGAGCGCGACCTGGGTGTTGGCGACGACCTGGTCCACCTGCGCGAGGACGTCGCCGGGCACGACCTCTCCGTCGAGGCCCAGCGGGCACTGGCCGGCGAGGTGCACGCTGCGGCGCGCGTCGACGAAGGTCACGTGGTGGTAGCCGGGAGTCGGATGCAGGCCGGGCGGGTTCTGCCGTTCAATGGTCACGAGGCGGATCGTCGCTCACGCCAGCGGCGGTCCGCCACGGGATTTCCGGACGGGAGGGCATATGCGCAGGACAGTCGACTGGGCCGACGGGGCGATCGTGATCGTGGACCAGGTCGCGCTTCCGGGCGAGTACCGCACGCTCGTGCTGCGCACGGTGACCGAACTGGTCGACGCGATCCAACGGCTGGCAGTCCGGGGAGCACCGGCGTTGGGAGCGGCGGGTGCGCTGGGAGTCGCGCTGGCGGCTTACCAGGGCGGGGATGTGCGGGCCGAAGCGGACCGGATCGCACATGCCCGGCCGACGGCGGTCAATCTCGCGTGGGGTGTCCAGCGCGCCCTGGCCCAGTTGCCCCACGGGGCCGACGCGGTGCTGGCCGAGGCACGGGCGATGCTCGACGAGGACGAGCAACGCAACCGCACGGCGTCGGCGCACGCGGCGGAACTCGTGCTGGACGCGTGCCAGCGAAGGCCGTTGCGGTTGCTCAGCCACTGCAATACCGGGCATCTGGCGACCGTCGCGTGGGGCACGGCGCTCGGGGTCGTCTGGCACTTGCACGCACGAGGGCTGGTGGAGTCGGTGCTGGTGGACGAGACGCGGCCGTTGTTGCAGGGATCCCGGCTGACCGCTTGGGAACTTGAGCAGGCCGGGGTGCCGTACCGCGTGCAGCCGGACGGCGCGGCGGCCGCGGCGATGGCGCGCGGGCTCGTGGATTGCGTCCTCGTCGGCGCGGACCGGATCGCGGCGAACGGCGACGTGGCCAACAAAATCGGAACCTACGGGCTGGCCATCGCCGCCGCGCACCACGGGGTTCCGTTCGTGGTGGTCGCCCCAACGTCCACTGTGGACAAGACCATTGCCACCGGCTCAGACATCGCCATCGAAGAACGCGCAGCAGCCGAACTGACAGAATTCGGCGGGACCCAAATCGCACCGGACGGCGCGGCGGCCTTCAACCCAGCCTTCGACGTCACCCCCGCCAAGCTGATCACCGCAGTAGTCACCGAAAACGGCGTGTACCGCTAACCACCCGCAGGAGCATCACCGCCCAACCCCATCGAAGCACCCAGCCCTCCCCCGCACCCCGATACGAAGCCCCCACGTAGTCACCCTCCGGTTTCGGGGTGCCTCACCGCAACTTTTAGGGCCGAGGCCCCACCACCTCCGCCCCGTCCCGCACCGTGATCGCCATGGCAGGGCAGGAATCCGCCGCGTCCAGCACCGTTTCATCCGGCTCGACGGTCTCGTGCACCGCACGCGCGGTCGCACCGTCCAGCGCGAACGTCTCCGGCAGCAACGACGCGCACATCCCGCTGCCGATGCACGTTCCCCCGTCGACCTCGATTTTCCAGGGCATGGTCACCATCCGATCGGCATCGAACGCGGTCCGCGGACCAGCATCTGCGTCTTCCACTCGATGTCGCCGGCCAGTCGGAGGCCGGGCAACTCCCTCGTCAACGCGCGCAACGCCTCCTGAAGTTCCAGCCGTGCGAGCGGAGCCCCGAGGCAGTGGTGCACGCCGTGGCCGAAGCCGAGGTGGTGGTTGTCGTCGCGGTCCAGGACGAGCTGGTCGGCGGCGCCGAACTGCAGCCGGTCGCGGTTCGCCGCGCCGATCGCCACCAACACCGGCTCTCCCTTGCGCACCAAGACATCCCCGACTTCGACGTCTTCCGTCGCATAGCGGGCGAAACCGGCTCCGGCGCCGAGCGGCACGAAACGGAGGAGCTCCTCCACCGCGGTCGGAATCAAAGCCGGGTCCGCGCACAGCCGTTCCCAGTGTTCGTGCTGGTCCAGCAGCGCGTACACGAAGTTCGGGATCTGGCTGGCAGTCGTTTCGTGGCCGGCGATGAGAATCCCGACGCACAGATCCACCAACTCCAGCTCCGTGAGCCGGTCCCGGACGTCGCGGGCCTCGATGAGCGCGGTCATCAGGTCGTCCTGCGGCTGGGCGCGGTGCTCGGCGATCAGGCCGGCCATGTACGCGCGCAGCTCCTCGCGGCTGCGTTCCGACTCCTCCGGCGTGAGCCGCGTGGTCGACAACGCCGCGTCGCTCCATTCGCGGAACTGCGGCCGGTCGCCCACCGGCACGCCGAGCAGCTCGCAGATCACCGCGACCGGGATCGGCAGCGCGTACAGGTCGACCAGGTCGGCCGGTTGCCCGTGCTCGCGCATCTGGTCGATCAACTCGCTCGCCAGCCGCGCGACCCGCGGGCGCAGTTCCTCGACCCGCCGCGCGGTGAACGCCTTCGCGACGAGCGTGCGCAGCCGGGTGTGGTCCGGCGGGTCCATCGAGAGAATGCCGCCCGGACGGCGGTACTCCGACATCCGCGGTTCGTCGCTTTCCTGCGCCAGCGCGCGGGAAAACCGCCGGTCCCCGAGCACGAGACGGGCGTCGGCGTAGCGGGTGGCGAGCCAGGCGGGCTCGCCGTGCGGCATCTGGACGCGAATCATCCCGGCGTTCTCGCGAGCGGCGGTGTAGGCCTCGTTGAGCGCGAGGCCCGCCTCCTCGTTGAACGGGTAGGCGAGCGGTTCGGTGTGCGTGGTGGTCATGCCAACGACTCCCCGGATCCCTTTGTAAGCAGGTGCTTACAGCCTTGCACCCGGGGCCGGTAGGCGTCAATCCGCCACGAATACTTCAGCCGGATGCTCGCGGAAAGCGGGGTGCGGGCGGCCAGGCTGCCCGATCGGCCGCCAGATCGCGCATCTCGCGGCAGCCGACGCGAACGTCCTCCTCGCCATCCGGACCGGCTCAAGCACATCGCCGCACTGGGCGTGGCCGGTCGCGGACTGTCGTTCTACGCCGCCCAGCTGCCGCTGCCGACCGAGCCGATCCGGGTCGAACTGACGGGCCCCGACGACGCAGCTCAACGGATTCGGCGCAGCGCAAGGGATTTCTGCCTTCGCATCACCCAGCGCCGCGCCTTGGACGAAACCAGCCTGGCCGCGATCGGCGAGGACGCGCGAACGTGGCTGGAGAACGCCCGGGTTTTCCTCTAACGACGCCGGGGCCGCAGCAACGCGACGCCGGCCGTCAACATGCTCGTCGACGCCACGTGGATCGCCAGCGCTTTCCGGTTTGGTGCCCACACCCCGGTCGTCGGACCACCGGACCACATCGCCGCCGCGAAACCGCCCGCGGCACAAGCCATCGCCCGCCACAGCGCCGGCGAGCGATCCCGTCCGGCCGCCAGACCGGTGCCCACCGCACCGAAAGCGCCCGCCGTGATCAGGGCTTCGCGCGCCATGTGGTACTGCACGTGACCTTCGCCGTGGCGGACCTCCGGTGCGCGGTAGCTCGGATCGGTGATGTGGGTGACGGTCTGCCACACCGACGGCGCGGCGGCAGCCATGCCCGCGACGATGGCCGCCGTGCCAAGGGCTTCCCGCTTCATTGCTCGTCCTTTCCCTTGAGGTGGTGCGAAACCCGCCGCAGCGCGTCGTTCACCACGTCGATGGTTTCCGGGTCGAGAGCCTTCGCGATTTCGCGTTCGATCTCCGTCTTGAGCGCGAACGACGCGAGCGCCTGCCGTTTGCCCTCCGCGGTGAGGGACACGAACACCGAACGCCGGTCGCCCGGGTCCTTGTCGCGGCGGACCCAGCCGCGGGCCTCCAGCCGGGTGATCCGGTGGGTGACCGAACCCGAGGTCAGCTCGACCGCGGCCATCACCTGCCCGGGCGTCAGCCGGTGCTCGGGCGCGCGCTTGAGCGCGGCGAGCATTTCCAGCTCCCACAGCTCGATCCCGTGCGCGGACAGTTCGCGGCGCATCGCCAGTTCCAGCTGGTGCGCGACCCGCCGCAGCCGGTAGGACAGCGACTTCGCGCCCAGCACACGCTCGTCGCCGCCCCCGCGCCGGACGGCGTCCACCAGGTCGTCGACCGCGTCCCGGGGCGGAGTGTTCACCGGCACAGCCCTTTCTCTCGACATCAAGACAGTGAGAGAATACCTTGACGTCAAGACAGTGCGCGAGGCGAACATCCAGAAGGGGGAACCATGGGCATCGAGGTCGCGGTGATCGGAGCCGGACCGGTGGGGATGGCGGCGGCCGCGTTCCTGCACCAGGCCGGCGTCGCGGTCCGGGTGTTCGAGGCGAATCCGGAGCGCGCCTGGCAATCGAGGGCGACGACGATCCACCCGCGCACCCTCGAACTCTTCGATTCGCTCCCGGACGAGCACGGTTCGCTGGCCGCCCGCCTGGTCGCGGCCGGAAATCCGGTTCCCGCCACGCATTTCGCGGCCCTGCCGAACCGGTTGAGCTACGCCGGACTCGACACCTCGTTCCCGTTCGTGCTCCTGCTGCCGCAGCCGGAAACCGAGCGGCTGCTTGCCGAGCACCTCGCTGAGCAGGGCGTTGTGGTCGAGCCCGGATGGAAACTCGCCGACCTGACGCAGGACGAGCAAGGCGTCACCATCGTCTCGGAAACCGGCGACACCCGGCGCGCCGGCTACGTCGTGGGCGCGGACGGCGCGCACAGCGCGACCCGGCACGCGCTCGGCCTCGCCTTCCCCGGAACTCCGGCGTCCACCATGGGGTTCCTCGCCGACGTCCGGCTGGAACGCCCGCCGGCCCAGCCGCACAACTGGGACTACGAACGCGGCTCGTACAGCGCGCTTCCGCTGCCCGGCGGCATCTACCGCATCTTCGGCCACGAACCCGGCGACACCGGCCTCACTCCGGAGGAAGCCGCGCGCCGCCAGGCCCAGATCCCCGACGAGGCCGAACTGCGCGCGACACTCAAACGGCTCGCGGACGACGATTTCGGCATCACCGAGGTGCTGTGGGCGTCGCGGGCCGGCGACACCACGCGACACGTCGAGCAGTACCGCACCGGCCGCGTGTTCCTCGCCGGAGACGCCGCGCACGTCCACCTTCCGGCGGGCGGCCAGGGGCTCAACGTCGGCGTGCAGGACGCGGCGAACCTCGCGTGGAAGCTCGCCGCGGAGGTGCGCGGCCGCGCGCCGCGGCGGATCATCGACGGCCCGCAGTCCTACGACGCCGAACGCCGCCCCATCGCGGCCCGGCTCGCGGCGAACACCCTCGCCCAGGCCGCACTCATGGTCACCTTCACTCCGGGCGGGAAAGCGTTGCGGGACTTGATGTCCGACCTCATCGGGCGCGACGGCGACACGGCGGACGAACTTCGCGGCTGGCTGTCGGGGCTCGACATTTCCTACGCCGAGGACGGCAGCCTCGTCGGCCGCCGCGTGCCCAACCTTCCGCTTGCCGACGGCGGAACGCTCCACCGCGCCCTGCGGCCAGACCGGTTCACTCTCGTGGCCTTCGGCACCGCCACCGTCCCGGAGTTCGACGAGGTCGTGCGGTCGACCCGAGACTGGCATGGCCTTGCCGCTGTCCTCGTCCGGCCGGACGGGTACGCCGCCGAAGTCTGGACAACGGACGAAAACCTCACCACCGACTGGACGGAGCACTGAATGGGAGCCGACACCGCACGCGGCCGTTTCGGGATTCTCGCGATCCTGTGCTCCAGCATCCTCGTCGTCGCGATGGACAACACCATCGTCAACGTCGCGCTCCCGGTCGTCCGCACCGATCTCGGCGCGTCGATCAACGGTCTGCAATGGACAATCGACTCGTACACGCTCGTGATCGCCTGCTTCCTCATGCTCGCCGGGGCGACCGGAGACCGCTTGGGGCGCAAGAGGACCTTCATGGCCGGGTTGGTCCTTTTCGGACTCGGTTCGCTGCTGTGCAGCCTGGCCCCGTCGATCGGCTGGCTGGTCGCCGCGCGGATCGTGCAGGCGCTCGGCGGCGCGATGCTGAACCCGGTCGCGATGTCGATCATCACGAACGTCTTCGCCGACCCGGGCGAGCGCGCGCGGGCGATCGGGGTGTGGGGGTCGATCGTCGGGATCTCGCTGGGCGTCGGCCCGGTGCTCGGCGGCGTGCTCACCGAGAGCGTCGGCTGGCGGGCGATCTTCTGGGTCAACGTCCCGGTGGTCGTCGCCGCACTCGTGCTCACCGCGCGCTACGTGCCGGAATCGCGCGCCCCGCACCCGCGCCGGCCGGATCCAGCGGGACAGCTGCTGGTCGTGGTGCTGCTCGGTTCGGTGGTGACCGCGGCGATCGAGGGCCAGCGGCTCGGCTGGGGTTCACCGGTGATCATCAGCCTCGCCGGGCTCGGCGCACTCGCTTTGCTCGCCCTTATCCGATGGGAGATCCGCCGCCGCGAACCACTGGTCGAGCTGCGCTTCTTCCGGAGCGCGCCGTTCTCGTCGGCCACCGTCAGCGCGGTGTGCGGGCTCGCCGCGTTCGGCACTTTCCTGTTCTTGTCGCCGCTGTACCTCCAGGACGTGCGCGGGCTGTCGGCACTGCAGTCCGGTCTGATGCTGCTGCCGACCGCTGTGGCCGTGACGATCGCCGCGCCGCTGTCCGGTCGTCTCGTCGCTACTCGCGGCGCACGGATTCCGCTGCTGACCGCTGGGATCTCCATGACGGTCGTCGCCGTATTGCTCACCACCGCGTCCGCGACCACGCCACTGTGGGTGCTCGCCCTCGCATACGGCGTCTTCGGCCTGGGATTCGGCCTCCTGAACCCGCCCATCACCAACGCCGCCGTCAGCGGCATGCCCCGTTCCCAAGCCGGAGTCGCCGCGGCGGTCGCGTCCACCTCCCGGCAAGTCGGGCAAACCCTCGGCGTCGCGGTCGCGGGCACCATCCTCGCCGCCGCGACCACCCCGCTGACCGGGTACGCCGCGGCGTGGTGGGCCGTCGCGGGCGGCACCACGCTGATCATCGCGCTCGCCGTTCTCGCCACCACCGCCTGGGCGCGCGCGGGGGCGGAACGGGTCGCCCGCCGTTTCGCCGACGAGCCGATCACCGAACCGGTCTAACCGGGGGGCGAATCGGGCAGAGCTGTGGTCCTTCCGTCGCTGATCCCGGTCGATCGCCCCGCGACCACGCGGACGTCTCCAGAGTGGAAGATGCCCGCACCGCCGGAGGAAAGGCGCCATCCGCGTGCCCACCCAGTCCGAGACCCCGGCCCTTCCGACCGCTCGTCCTGCCCGTTGGACCCGCCCGCCGAGTACGCGGCGCTGCGGGAGACCGCGCCAGTGGCGCGGGTCCGCTGCCCGGCCGGGTTCGACACCTGGCTGGTCACCCGCTACGACGACGTCCGCGCGGTGCTCGCCGACCCGGCGCTCAGCTCGCGCGGAGCCTCGTCGTGCACGTCAAAGCCGGTCTGGACCCGTACGCCGAGGTCGACCCGGGTTCGATCATCCAGCTCGACGGCGCGGAGCACGCCCGGCTGCGCAAGATGGTCGTCGCGGAGTTCACCGTCCGGCGGGTGGAACGGTTGCGCGAGTACGTCCGCGAGCAGGTCGACCGGCACCTCGACGCCATGCTCGCCAAGCCCGGCCCCGCCGACCTGGTGCGGGATTTCGCGCTGCCGATCCCTTCGCTGGTGATCTGCGAACTGCTGGGCGTCCCCTCCGCCGACCGCGAGCTGTTCCAGCGCCAGAGCAGCCTGCTGGTCAGCACCGACCAGAGCCCGGACGCCACGCGGAAGGCGTATCACGAACTGGGCGGTTACCTGGGCACACTGTTCGCGGGCAAGCAGCGGGACCCGCGGGACGACCTGTTCAGCAGGCTCATCGTCCGGGCCGAGTACTCCGGCGAACCGCTCGACCTGGACGAGCTGATCATGCTCGGCCTCAGCCTCCTCGTGGCCGGGCACGAGACCACTGCCAACATGATCGCGCTCAGTACTCTCCTGACTCTCCTGCTGCTGGAACACCCGGAGCAACGCGCGCACGCCCTCGCCGATCCGCCGCGGGTGACTGGCTGATCGCCGCGCTGAACTCGGCCAATCGCGACGACGACCGCTATCCGCACGCCGACCAGCTGGACTTCACCCGCGAATCGCCGCGTACGCACGTCGCGTTCGGATTCGGCGCGCACCAATGCATCGGGCAGCAGCTCGCGCGGGTCGAAATGCAGGAGGCGCTGACCGCGTTGTTCCGGCGCATTCCGGATCTGCGGCTGGCGGTGCCGAAGGAATCCTTGACGGATAAGCACAACGCGCTCGTCTACGGCCCCAAGGAGCTGCCGGGCGCCTGGTCCGCGTAGTTCGTCCGGCCGATCCGCGACCCGTCGGGTTAACCTCGTCGCGCACACAGCGCACCCCAGGGGGAACCGATGGACGCGGACCAGCCTTCGCGCAAACGCGACGCGACGGCGACCAAAGCCGCGTTGCTGGACGCCGCGGCCGAACTGTTCGCCGACCGCGGCTTCGACCGCACCACGGTGCGGGACATCGCGAACCGCGCGGGCGTCAACCAGGCCTTGCTGTTCCGGTACTTCGGCAGCAAGGACGCGTTGTTCGAGCACGTCATGGCGCGCGGCGGCCTGGCCCAGGTCGAGACGACCCCGCCCGAACGGCTGTTCTCCGCGGCGCTGCGGAGCCTCCTCGAACGCGACGATTCGGCGTCCCGCTCGATCGAGACCTACCTGCGGTCGTCGGGCACCGATCGCGCCGACGAGGCGCTGCGCGCGCAACTCGACGCCGAGTACACCCGCGCGCTGTCCGGCCTCACCGACAAGCCGGACGCCGAACTGCGGGCCGACCTCGCGATGGCCTGGCTGCTCGGCATCGGGCTCGTCCGCTCGATCACCCGCAAGGAACCGCTCGCCACCGCGCCCGCCGACCAGATCGAGCGGCTCATCGGCCCGGCGGTGCGCACCCTGCTCGAACGCAGCAAGTAATTCGCTGACCGCGCGGACCGGCGCCGGAATGCGCGTTCGCCGCGGTTTCGAACGACGGCCCGGCAATTCCGCCCGGGGCGCCCCGGAACCACCCGCGACATACCCCCCGTGGAACGGAGTGAAATACCCGACAATGTGACCGGCGCGACGGACACTGGGACCGTTCCCGGGTATGCCAGGGGCCGGGACCAGAAGGAGGGACCGCCGTGAGTGCCGAGTTGAACCATCGGGAGCGGGCCACCCTGCGTGCCGTCGCCGAAGGGCACGCGGAGATCAGCTGCAGCTGCGAACCGGACTTGTTCGTCGACGGGCTGAGCTGCTGCGACCAGGGCACCGTCCGCGACCTCGTCCGCAAAGGACTGATCGAGGCCGCCGAAGACGGCGCGTGCGGCGAGCGGGTGCCCGCGGTGCTCACCGAGGCCGGCGTGCGGGCACTGGGCGGAAAGCCGGTCGCGGCTTGATCTTCCGGCCCTGAGGCCACTGCGCCTATCCGCGCACCCACTCCTGTCCCAGTTCGACCGCGACCGCCTCGCCACCGGTGAGGTCGGCCAGCCAGCCGCTGAATCGGTCTTCCTCGCCAGGCGAGAGCCCGACCTCGAAGTGGGCCGCCTCCTCGAAGCGCGTCTCGTGCAGCACGTACGGCGACGCGCGGAGATCGTTCTCGAACCGGCCGGCCCGCGTGTAGTCCATTGTCACGTCGAACAGCCGCAATCGCCGGTACTCCACGAGACCTACCGCGTCGAGCGCGTCCGACACCGCTTGCCCGTACGCGCGGATCAGCCCGCCCGCCCCGAGCAGCACGCCGCCGAAATGCCGCGACACCACCGCGACCGTGTCCGTGACCTCGCGGCGGCGCAGCACCTCCAGCATCGGAACCCCGGCCGTCCCGGCGGGCTCGCCGTCGTCGCTCGAACGCTGGGTGCGGCCGTCCGGGCCGAGAACGAACGCGTGACAGTGGTGCCGCGCGGCGGGTTCGGCGCGGCGGCGGGCCGAAATGATCTCCCGCGCGGCCGCTTCGCCGGTCACCGGGGCGACCGCGCACAGGAACCGTGAACGCCGTATTTCAATCTCGTGCAGCCCGGCGACCGCCACGGACAGATAACGATCAGTCATCGGCGCTCCCCCTCACGACCCCCAGTCAACCAGCCGCCAGGGTGCGCTTGACACCGGGCAGGCAGACAGGTTTACGCAGGTCAGCGGCTTCGCTGACCGCGTGGCGGGAGAGACGGCCCGGCATATGGGAGTACCCCGGAGGGCGTCAACGTATGCGTGGTCTTTCCCACGAGAGCGCCACGACGTATGTCGATCACAGCGAATTCACACTATCGTCATAAGACCCGGCGAACCCGGGAGTCACCACCACGCGCCCCGGCTGGCCCCCACCACACAGGCTGACCGACCCCGGCGCGTGCGCCTGTACAGCGACGTGCAGAACAATTTCCGCCGCCCATCGCCGTGCGGTGACAAACCCTCCGGCGCCCGGCACGGTCTCCGACCGGCCGCGGCCAGCCACGCATCGCGACGCAATGCCGCGCCGCGCGACGGCACCGGAAGGTTTCCCTTCTCGACTGACCATCGCGGTTTCGGACCACTTCGTTAACCGGTTCAGAGATGAACCCCCCTTCGGAGTGAAAGAAACCGCGCCAACGCCTTGGGAGGCGGCCAGCCGTGACCCACCGTTCGAGCACCCCGGCCAGTGACGGCCTCTATGACCCCGCCTACGAGCACGATGCCTGCGGGGTGGCGTTCGTCGCGGACCTGACCGGTCGCCGAGACCATCAGATCGTGGCGAAAGCCCTTGTCGCGTTGAAGAACCTGGAACATCGCGGGGCACGCGGGGCCGAACCGGACACCGGGGACGGCGCGGGGCTGCTGATCCAGGTTCCCGACGCCTTCTACCGCGAGGTCGCCGGGTTCGAGCTGCCTCCGGAAGGCAGTTACGCCGTCGGCACCGCGTTCCTGCCGAAGGACGAGAAGCGCCGCGGCCGCGCCATGACCACCATCGAGCGGATCGCCGCCGAAGAGGACATGCGCGTGGTGGGCTGGCGCGAGCTGCCGGTCGACACCGCGCACTGCGGCCCGACCGCGGCGCAGAGCATGCCGCATTTCACCCAGCTGTTCCTGGCCGGGCGCAAGAACAATCTCGACGGTCTGGCCCTCGAGCGCGCCGCCTTCTGCGTGCGCAAGCGCGCCGAGCACGAACTGGTCGAGGACGACGTGTACTTCCCGTCGCTGTCCTCGCGCACGATCGTCTACAAGGGAATGCTGACCGAGCCGCAGGTCGAGAAGTTCTTCCTCGACCTGACCGACGAGCGCGTGACGAGCGCCATCGGCCTCGTGCACTCCCGCTTCTCCACCAACACTTTCCCGTCGTGGCCGCTGGCGCACCCGTACCGCTACGTGGCGCACAACGGCGAGATCAACACGCTCAAGGGCAACCGCAACTGGATGGACGCGCGCGAGGCGCTGCTCGAGACCGACCTGATCCCGGGCGACCTCAAGCGGATCTACCCGGTCATCACGCGCGGCGCGAGCGACTCGGCGTCCTTCGACGAGGTCCTGGAGCTGCTGCACCTCGGCGGCCGGTCGCTGCCGCATTCGGTGCTGATGATGATCCCGGAGGCGTGGGAGAACCACCAGGAGATGGACCCCGCGCGGCGGGCGTTCTACGAGTTCCACTCCACGCTCATGGAGCCGTGGGACGGACCGGCGCTGGTGGCGTTCACCGACGGCGCGCAGATCGGCGCGGTGCTGGACCGCAACGGCCTGCGCCCGGGCCGCTACTGGGTCACCGACGACGGGCTCGTGGTGCTCGCCAGCGAGGTCGGCGTGCTGGAGCTGGACCAGGCGAAGATCGTCCGCAAGGGACGGCTGGAGCCGGGCCGGATGTTCCTCGTGGACACCGTCGCCGGCCGGATCGTCGAGGACGAGGAGATCAAGGGCCAGCTCGCTTCCGAGCACCCGTACGACGAATGGGTCGACGCCGGGCTGCTCCGCCTGGAGGAACTGCCCGAGCGCGACCGCGAGGTCCCGCTGCACGCCGCGCTCGTGCGCCGGCAGCAGGCGTTCGGCTACACCGAGGAAGAGCTGGAGACCATCCTCGAGCCGATGGCCCGCACCGGCGCGGAGCCGATCGGGTCGATGGGCAACGATTCGCCGCTCGCGTCCCTTTCGTCGGGTTCGCGTCCGTTGTTCGACTACTTCATCCAGCTGTTCGCCCAGGTGACCAACCCGCCGCTGGACGCGATCCGCGAGGAGCTGGTGACCGCGCTGGGCACGCAGATCGGCGCGGAGCCGAACCTGCTGGCCGCCGACGCGTCGTCGTGCCGCCGGATCGTGCTGCCGTTCCCGGTGCTGGACAACGACCAGCTCGCGAAACTGGTGCACGTCAACGACGACGGCGATCTGCCGGAGTTCCAGGCGGTCACCGTGATGGGCCGGTACAAGGTGGCCGGCGGCGGCGAGGCGCTGGTGCAGCGGCTCGACGAGATCCGCGCCGAGGTGTCCGAGGCGATCGAGGACGGCGCGCGGCTGATCGTGCTGTCCGACCGCGGGGTCGACGCCGACCACGCGCCGATCCCGTCGCTGCTGCTCACCGGCGCGGTGCACCACCACCTGGTGCGGGAGAAGACACGCACGCAGGTCGGCCTCATCGTGGAAGCCGGCGACGCGCGCGAGGTCCACCACATCGCGCTGCTGGTCGGTTACGGCGTGGCCGCGGTGAACCCGTATCTGGCGATGGCGACGGTCGAGGAGATGGCGCACCGGGGCCTCATCCCGGGCGTGACTCCCAAGCAGGCCACTACGAACCTGATCAAGGCGCTCGGCAAGGGTGTCCGCAAGACCATGTCCAAGATGGGCGTGTCCACTGTGGCCTCCTACACCGGCGCGCAGATCTTCGAGGCGGTCGGCCTCGGCGCCGAAGTGATCGACACCTGTTTCACCGGAACCACTTCGCGGCTCGGCGGCGTCGGCTTCGACACGCTCGCCGAGGAGGTCGCGCAGCGGCACGTCCGGGCCTTCCCGGCCGACGGCGTCCGGCCGAGCCACCGCGAGCTGGAAACCGGCGCGGACTACCAGTGGCGGCGCGAAGGCGAGCCGCACCTGTTCAACCCGCAGACGGTGTTCAAGCTGCAGCACTCCACGCGGTCGGGCAAGTACGAGATCTTCAAGGAGTACACGAAGGCGGTCAACGACCAGGCCGAGAAGCTGCTGACGCTGCGCGGGCTGTTCGACTTCAAGTACGGCGACCGGAAGCCGGTGCCGATCGAGGAGGTCGAGCCGGTTTCGGAGATCGTGAAGCGGTTCGCCACCGGGGCCATTTCGTACGGCTCGATCTCGATGGAAATGCACCAGACGCTGGCGATCGCGATGAACCGCCTCGGCGGCAAGTCGAACACCGGCGAGGGCGGCGAGGACCCGGAGCGGCTGTACGACCCGGAGCGGCGCAGCGCGGTCAAGCAGGTCGCCAGCGGCCGGTTCGGCGTCACCAGCGAGTACCTGGTGAACTCCGACGACATCCAGATCAAGATGGCGCAGGGCGCGAAGCCCGGCGAGGGCGGGCAGCTGCCCGGCGGCAAGGTGTACCCGTGGATCGCGAAGACGCGGCACTCCACGCCGGGCGTCGGGCTGATTTCCCCGCCGCCGCACCACGACATCTATTCCATCGAGGACCTGGCTCAGCTGATCCACGACCTCAAGAACGCCAACCCGGACGCGCGCATCCACGTGAAGCTCGTGTCCGAGGTCGGCGTCGGCACCGTCGCGGCGGGCGTGTCCAAGGCGCACGCGGACGTCGTGCTGATCTCCGGGCACGACGGCGGCACCGGCGCCTCGCCGTTGTCCTCGATCAAGCACGCGGGCGGACCGTGGGAGCTGGGCCTGGCCGAAACGCAGCAGACGCTGCTGGCCAACCGGCTGCGCGACCGGATCGTGGTGCAGACCGACGGCCAGCTCAAGACCGGCCGCGACGTGATGATCGCGATGCTGCTCGGCGCCGAGGAGTTCGGGTTCGCGACCGCGCCGCTGGTGGTGTCGGGCTGCATCATGATGCGCGTGTGCCACCTCGACACCTGTCCGGTCGGCGTCGCGACGCAGAACCCGAAGCTGCGCGCGAAGTTCAGCGGCAAGGCGGACTACGTGGTGAACTTCTTCGAGTTCATCGCCCAGGAGGTCCGGGAATACCTGGCGGAGCTGGGTTTCCGGTCGGTCGAGGAGGCCGTGGGCCACGCCGAGCTGCTCGACAAGCGCAAGGCGGTGGACCACTGGAAGGCCGCCGGGCTCGACCTGTCGCCGATCTTCCACGTGCCCGAGCTGCCGCCGCGCGCGGCGCGGCACCAGACCGTGAAGCAGGACCACGGGCTGGACAAGGCGCTCGACAACACGCTGATCCAGCTCGCCGAGGGCGCGCTGGCGTCCGGCGACAAGGTGCGGCTGGAACTGCCGGTGCGCAACGTGAACCGCACCGTCGGCACCATGCTCGGCTCGGAGCTGACGAAGAGGTGGGGTGGCGAAGGGCTTCCCGACGACACCATCGACGTCACCTTCACCGGCACCGCGGGCCAGTCGTTCGGCGCGTTCGTGCCCAGGGGCATCACGCTGCGGCTGTACGGCGACGGCAACGACTACGTCGGCAAGGGCCTGTCCGGCGGGCGGATCATCGTGCGGCCGCCGAAGGAATCGCCGATCGTCGCGGAGGACCACATCATCGCGGGCAACGTGATCGCCTACGGGGCCACGAGCGGCGAGATCTTCATCCGCGGCCAGGTCGGCGAGCGGTTCTGCGTGCGCAACTCCGGCGCGCTGGCGGTCGTCGAGGGCGTGGGCGACCACGGCGGCGAGTACATGACCGGCGGCCGGATGGTCGTGCTGGGCAAGATCGGCCGCAACTTCGCGGCCGGCATGTCCGGCGGCGTCGCGTACGTGCTGGACCTCCCCGCGCACCGGGTCAACCCGGAGATGGTCGACATCGACCCGCTGGACACCGCGGACGTGGACTTCCTCCGCGAAACCGTCGAAAAGCACTACAACGAAACCGAATCCGCCGTCGCGCGGGCCTTGCTGGCGGACTGGGACAGTGCGGTCGACCGGTTCGGCAAGGTCATGCCGAAGGACTACAAGCGCGTGCTCGCCGCTCAGGTGGCGGCCGAACGCGACGGGCGGGACGTGAACGAGGCGATCATGGAGGCGGCTCATGGCTGATAATCGCGAAGCCAGTTATGAGTGCCGACTGGGTGCGGGTATTACGCAGAACACGGAGGCCGCACATGGCTGACCCCAAGGGCTTTCTGACCACCACGCGCGAGGAACCGAAGCGGCGTCCGGTGGACCTGCGGCTGATGGACTGGCGCGAGGTCTACGAGGACTTCGCGACGACCAAGCTGGAGAAGCAGGCCGGCCGCTGCATGGACTGCGGGATCCCGTTCTGTCACCAGGGCTGTCCGCTCGGGAACCTGATCCCGGAGTGGAACACGCTGGTGTGGCGGGAGGACTGGCAGCAGGCCGCGGAACGGCTGCACGCCACGAACAACTTCCCGGAGTTCACCGGCACGCTGTGCCCGGCGCCGTGCGAAACCGCGTGCGTGCTCGGCATCAACGACGACCCGGTGTCGATCAAGCGGGTCGAGATCTCGATCATCGACCGGGCTTTCGAGGAAGGCTGGGTCACGCCGCAGGTCCCGGTCGCCAAGACCGGCAAGAAGGTCGCCGTGGTCGGGTCCGGCCCGTCCGGGCTGGCCGCGGCGCAGCAGCTGACGCGCGCGGGCCACTCCGTCGTGGTCTACGAGCGGGCGGACAAGATCGGCGGCCTGCTGCGGTACGGCATTCCCGAGTTCAAGATGGAGAAGTTCCGCCTCGACCGCCGCCTCGACCAGATGCGGGCCGAGGGCACGGAATTCCGGACCTCGGTGAACGTCGGCGTCGACCTCACCGTCGAGCAGCTGAAGGCCGACCACGACGCGGTGGTGCTGGCGGGCGGCGCGACGGCGTGGCGCGACCTGCCGATCGAGGGCCGGTCCGCCGAGGGCATCTACCAGGCGATGGAGTTCCTGCCGCCGGCCAACCGGGTCGCGTCGGGCGAGCTGGCGGAGTCGCCGTACTCGGCCAAGGGCCTCGACGTCGTGGTCATCGGCGGCGGCGACACCGGCGCGGACTGCGTCGGCACGTCGCACCGGCAGGGCGCGAAGTCGGTGACCCAGCTGGAGATCATGCCGAAGCCGCCGGAGACGCGTTCGGAAGCGCACCCGTGGCCGATGTACCCGGTGATCTACCGGGTCAGCTCCGCCCACGAGGAGGGCGGCGAGCGGCTGTACTCGGTCAACACCCAGGAGTTCCTGGCCGACGAGAACGGCCGGGTGCGCGCGCTGAAGCTGGTCGAGGTGCGCAACGAGGACGGCAAGTTCGTCCCGGTCGAGGGCACCGAAACCGAGCTGCCCGCACAGCTGGTGCTGCTGGCGATGGGCTTCCTCGGCCCGCAGCGCGAGGGCCTGCTGACCGACCTGGGCGTGGAACTGGACCAGCGCGGCAACGTCGTGCGGGACAAGAACTTCCAGACCACTGTGGACAACGTGTTCGTGGCGGGCGACATGGGCCGCGGCCAGTCCTTGATCGTGTGGGCGATCGCGGAGGGCCGCTCGTGCGCGGCCGGCGTGGACGCCTTCCTGACCGGCCGGGACGTGCTCCCGGCCCCGATCGCGCCGACCGACCGGCCGATCTCCTGATGACTCGGAGCGGGCGCGTCACCGTCGCCGCGCCCGCTCCGTTCAGTCTCGGGGCCAAGCGCGTCACTGTCGCCGCGCTTCGCCCCGTTCAGTTTCGGGGTCAGCGTGTCACCGTCGCCGCGCTGGTCCCGGCTGTCGGGCGGGTGTGACAACGGCGTCGCACCCGCCCTTTTCGTGTGCTGGGCTCGCGGGTGGTCCGTGAAGGGCTCCTTGAGGGAATCTGATTCCTTCAAGGAGCCCTTCACGGACCTTCGAGAGCGCTCGGGGTCGTGCTCGGCGCGGTCACGATCCTGCCGAGCGCGTTCGGCGTCGTCGTTGTCGATTGTCGCGCTCCTGCTCGGCCTGGTGACCCTCGTGCGCGACATCCGCTTGCTGCGGAAACGGTGGTCCGGCTACGAGTTCACCGCGATCGTCGCGCCGTTCCCGATCGCCGACACCCCGCCGCCGCGCGCCTATCCCGACGCGCGGTATCTGGCGGTTCCCGCGCGTGGCACGGCATTGGTCAGCGACGCCATCGACGCGGCGCTCGCCGAAACCACGTTCAGCATCACCGTCGCCGAGGATCCGTACCGGCTGCCCGCGAAGCTGAAGGCCACCGCGCCGCACGTGCTGCCGTTGCGGGCTCGCGGCCGGTTGCTGTTCAACGGCCCGATCGTCGGCATGCGCGGCGAACCGCTGCCGGTCGCCGGTGCGCGTCCGGCACCGATCGTCCTGCACCGCGCCCGGTTCTTCGACGCGGTCTGCACGAACGAACTGGCGTCGCTGCGCATCACGAACTCCGCCGACGGCCTCGAGTACGACCTGCGCCACGAGGAACTGACCGACTCGTCCGGAGCACTGCGGACCCTCGCCGCCAGCACGCTCGCCGATCTCGTCGGCGTGTCCACGATCGCGTTCACGTCCGACGGCTTGCTCGTCGTCGTCCGCCAGTCGGCCCGGAACTCGGCCAGCGGGCTGCTGCTCGCGCCGTCCGGCAGCGGCAGCCTCGAACCGCAGGATCTCCTTACCCCACAAGGAGGAACCCGCCGGTCCCTGCACACCGCGGTATGTGCCGGAATGGAACGCGAGCTACGCGAGGAAGCCGCCGTCCTGCCCGGTGAAATCTCCTCGACGCGGCTGACCGGCTTCGCGCGCTGGCTCGAACGCGGTGCGAAGCCGGAATTCTTCGGCGTCACCCAGCTGTCCGTCGACAGCACGGAGCTCGCCAGCCGCCGCGCGAAGGGTGCGGAACGGCTCTACAGCGCCGGAGACACCGTCCTGGAGCTGGACTTGGCCGCGCTAGGCCGAGAACTGGCCGACGGAGTACCGCTGATCGAAGCGAACGCACTGCCGCCCCGGCTGCGCGACGACAGTTCCCTCCCGTTGCTGCTGTGCCTGCGCAGCGCCGCGCTGCGGGTCAGTACTCGTTCTTGATCACGAAGTAGGACCCGCGGATCGTCCCGGCGAGCTTCGACTTCTGGCGCGCGAACTTGAACTTGTCGGCGAGTTCCTCCGGGACGTCCATCCCGTCGGACAGCTTGAACCCGACCGCCCGCTTGCCGCCCTCCTCGAGCGTGTACATGACGTTGATCGACAGGCCGCTCTCGTAGAAGACGTAAGCCATCCGGATGCCGTCGACCTCGAATTCGGTCGCCTCCAGCGGCCGCGAGGAGATGACGAGATCGCGTTCTTCCTTGAGGATGCGGTGCACCCAGTCGACGATCTCCGGGACCTCGGAGGCCGGCTCGACGGTGAACACGTGGTCGTACTTGTTCTTGAAGTAGCGCGCCTCGTTCGCCCGCAGCCCGGCGAGCGCGTCCGCGACCGGAGAGGACTCCAAGCCGACAGTCGACACGGTGGTGAAATCGACGGCGTAGGACATGATCCGCACTCCCCGGGCTGGGTCTGGTCGCGACGCTCGGCAGAATACCCCGGCAGAGCCCTTCGGCAACTGGAGTGCGCTGCGCCGGGCACGCTTCTCCTGGTCGACGGTGGTCTCCGGAAGGACATGGACGCCGACCGGTTCTGAACGCGGCCGGGCGCCACCGGCGGCCACCTCGCGTCCTGCTTGCCCGAGACGCCGGTTCCGAGTCCCGTGTGGACGGTCTGCTCGCCTCGATCGCGGCCGCCGAGCCGCGGGCTGCTTCCCTCGCGGACGCCAAGTGGGGGAATTTCGTGCAGGGCTTACGGTGGCTGGGTGCGCAACCACCTGATCGACTTGGCCGTGGCGCTGGCCGTGCTCGGCCTGACGGTGGCCGGGGAGCCGCCGGACGCGGGCCGTCCGTGGTTCTGGCCGATCGCGGTCGCGGTGATGGTCGCGGCCGTGCTGCTGCGCCGCCGGTTCCCGTTGCCCGCGATGCTGGTTTCGGTCGGCGTCGCGCTGGCGACTCCGCCGCTGTGGGCCACCTCCGTCACCCTCTACACGGTCGCGTCGCTGCGCGGGCTCCGCTGGCCGACCGCGGTCGCCGTGCTGGCGGAAATCGGGCTGATGGTGTCGTTTTCCCGGCCGTCGAGCCTTTCGGACTGGAAGACGTTCGGGCTCGCCCTCGGGATGATGGTCGTGGTCCCGGCGCTGGCCGGACTGTGGATGCACCAGCGCGCGGCGTTGCTCGACGCCTTGCGTGACCGCGCCGAGCAGGCCGAACGCGAGCGTGACCTGCTCGGCGAGCGAGCCGTGACGGCCGAGCGGCGGCGGATCGCGCGCGAGATGCACGACGTCGTCGCACACCGGGTCAGCATCGTCGCGCTGCAGGCGGGCGCGCTTACCGTGCGGGCCAAGGACGACGAGACCGCGCAGCTCGCCGAGGTGATCCGCGAATCGAGTTCCGCCGCGCTCAACGAATTGCGCGACATCCTGCGGGTGCTCCGCGACGACGGTCCCGAGCCGCGCTCGCTGCCGGATCCGAGCCTGCACGGGGTCCGCCAGCTCGCCGACGACCTCGCCGCGGCCGGTGCGCAGGTGCGCGCCACCCTGCCGGATCCGATGCCGGACGTGCCCGACCCGGTCGGACGCGCGGCGTACCGGGTCGTGCAGGAAGCGCTCACCAACGCCGCGAAACACGCGCCGGGAACGACAATCGACGTGCGGCTGTCCGCTTCCGACGAGGACCTGGTGGTCGAAGTGGCCAACCCGCTCGCCGATTCGGCCGGGCTGCCCGGCGCGGGCTACGGCGTGATCGGCATGCGCGAACGCGTCACGCTGACCGGCGGGACGCTCCGCGCCGGTCCGGACGGCGCGGGCAGCTACCGGGTGCGGGCCGCGTTCCCGCTGCGAGCGGAGGAATCGTGCTGAAAATCCTGCTGATCGACGACGAGGTGCTCGTGCGCAGCGGCATCCGGATGATCCTCGAATCCGATCCGGGGATCGAGGTGGTCGCGGAGGCCGGCGACGGTCGCGGAGTGCTCTCGCTCGTCCGCGAGCACCGGCCGGACATCGTGCTCACCGACGTGCAGATGCCCGAGGTCGACGGCCTGGAAGTGACCCGCCTGGTGACGGCCGGACCGGACGCGCCCGCGGTGGTCGTGCTGACGACGTTCGACCTCGACGAGTACGTGCACGAAGCGCTTCGCCACGGTGCCACGGGTTTCCTGCTCAAGGACACGCCGCCGCGCGAACTGGTCAAAGCGATGCACGTGGTGGGCAGCGGCGAGGCGATGCTGTCGCCGTCGATCACGCGGCGGCTGCTGACGCACTTCGCCACCGCCGCCACCCCGACGCCCGCCCGCGCGCGGCTCGAACCGCTGACGCCCCGCGAACGCGAGGTCGCGGTGGCCGTCGGACAGGGTTCGAGCAACGCGGAGATCGCCCGCGCGCTCGGGCTCAGCGAGGCGACCGTGAAGGTCCACTTGGGACGGATCATGGCCAAGACCGAGGCCGCGAACCGCACCCAGGTCGCGATTCTGGTGCACGACGCCGGGCTCGCCTGAATCGTTACCCCGCAAGGGGTTGCCACGTTCTATGCTCGACGCCGGGTCGGGGGGCCATTTCCGAGGGGACCCCATGCTGCCGCCGAAACCGTCCGGTCCAAGCTATGAAGACGCGCCGCCGGCGGAACCGCGCGGCACCAACGGCTTCGCGATCGCCTCGCTGGTCCTCGCCGTCCCGGCGTTCAGCCTGCCGCTGAGCATCGCGTTCGGAATCATCGCGCTCCGCCAGATCCGCGTGTTCGGCAACCCGGGCCGCGGGCTCGCGATCGCCGGGCTGTCGATCAGCGGCGCGTGGCTGGCGGTGCTCCTGATCGGGCTCGTGGTGGCCGGTCCTTCAGCCGGTTCGGACCCGCTCTTCCAAGCCCGTCCCGGCGACTGCTTCCGCTCGGGCAGCGAGGCCAGCCCGGTCTCCTGCGAGGACGCGCACGACATCGAGGTGTTCCACGTGCTCCCGCTGTCCGGCGGTTCGCTCCATGACGCCTGCGCGACCGAAGCCGAGCAGTACTTCGCCAGCAGCACACCGCCGGAGTACGTTCGTCTTGGCGCGCGGCAACCGGCCGAATCGGACTCGCACCCGCCGGAGCAGCACGCGGTGTGCACTTTGGAAACCGACTTCCCCACCACCGGCCGGGTCGTGCACTGACCGGTCAGGGCGCTCCCGGCGGCACGAACGGCAGGCCGCCCGGAGCCCCCGCCTCCGCCAGCGCCATCAGCATTCCGGTGTCCACTTCGGACTGGATCGCGTCGGCCAGCCGCTCCAGCATGTCCTCCCGCAGGTCCGCGAACCCCGGCGCGTCCTCGGCGGCCTGCCATTCGACGCCCGCCTGCGCCGCCGCTTCGGCAAGCCAAGCGCGACGGAACCCGTCGTTCTCCAGCGCCCCGTGCCACGTCGTGCCCCAGACCGAACCGACGCGGCAACCGTCCAAAAACGACTCCGCGTCCGCCGGGCCGGCGCTGCCGTGGTGGATCTCGTACGCGTCGACCCGATGCCCGCGCCATTCGCCGGTCGGGCGGCCGAGCACCTTCTCCCTCGCGAACGTCACGCGCGTCGGCAGCAGTCCGAGCCCCGCCACCAGCCCCGCTCCGGACTCGACATCGTCCTCAATGGACTCCGCGAGCATCTGGTACCCACCGCAAATCCCCAGCACCGGACGTCCCGCCGCGGCCCGTGCCGTCACCGCGTCCGCCAAACCCCTGTCACGCAACCACTTCAGATCGTCCACAGTGGCTCGTGAGCCCGGCAGCACCACCAGATCCGCCGCGGCGACGGTATCCGGGTCGGCAGTCAGGCTCACCGTCACGCCGGGCTCCGCCGCGAGCGCGTCCACGTCGGTGGCGTTGGAAGCCCGGGGAAACCGGACTACCGCGACCCGCAATCCGCGCTGCGCGGCTTCGTGCCGCCATCCGGCCGCGGCGAGGGCGTCTTCGGAGTCGATCCACACCCGGTCCAGCCACGGCAGCACGCCGAGCACCGGCCGTCCGGTGACCTTCTCCAGGCTGTTCAGGCCAGGCTGCAGCAACCCGACGTCGCCGCGGAATTTGTTCACCAGCCACCCCGCCACCAGCGCCTGGTCCTCGGCCGACAGCAGCGCGAGCGTGCCGAACATCGCCGCCAGCACGCCGCCGCGGTCGATGTCGCCGACGACCAGCACCGGCAGGGAAAAGCGCCGCGCCAAGCCCATGTTGACGTAGTCGCCGGAGCGCAGGTTGATCTCCGCCGGACTGCCCGCGCCCTCGCAAACGACGAGGTCGAACCGTTGCCGCAGCTCGGCAAACGTGTCGAAGGCGATCTCGGCGAGCCCAGCCCGCCCGGTGGCGTACTCCCCGGCTTCGAGGGTGCCGTACGGCTTTCCGAGCGCGATGACGTGACTGCGCCGGTCGCTGCCCGGCTTGAGCAGCACGGGGTTCATCGCCGCTTCCGGCTCCACCCGCGCGGCCCGCGCCTGCAGCCACTGCGCGCGGCCGATCTCCGCGCCGTCCGCGCAGACCATCGAGTTGTTCGACATGTTCTGCGCCTTGAACGGGGCGACCCGCACGCCGCGTCGCGCGAACCAGCGGCAGATTCCGGCGGTGACCAGGCTTTTCCCCGCGTCCGACGTGGTTCCGGCGATCAGCAGCCCGCTCATCGCGCCACCGTAACCGCCACCGCGGCCGCCCCGGCCAGCCGCCCCGTCTCGCGCAGATCATTCAGGCCGGACCGACGGCGATCACCCGACGGCTTGCGCACCACGCGACCACCACCTCCCATCGCCGCAGCCCGCGAGCCGCTCACCGAACCACCGCGATTCCCGCCGCGACCGCCAGCGCCGCCGCCCCGACCAACCGCGACAACCGCACCGCCCGGCGCACATCGCTCGCGACCGGCGGCCGTCCGTTCCCCAGCGTGCTCCGGCGCTCGACCTCGCCGTGATACGTGTTCGTGCCGCCGAGCCGGATGTCCAGCGCACCGGCGAAAGCAGCCTCGACCTGTCCCGCGTTCGGGCTCGGATGCGCGCTGCCGTCACGTCGCCAAGCCCGCCAAGCCGACCGCGCGTGTCCGCCCGCCAAAGGTGCGGCTACCGCAGTCAGCACCGCGCCGACGCGTGCCGGCACCAGGTTGGCCCAGTCATCGGTGCGCGCGGCGAACCAGCCGAAGTTCCGGTGCCGCGGCGAGCGGTAGCCGACCATCGCGTCGAGCGTGTTCACCGCGCGGTACCCGAGCAGGCCTGGCACGCCCGCGACCGCGCCCCACAGCAGCGGCGCCACGACCGCGTCGGACGTGTTCTCGGCGATCGATTCGGTGGCCGCGCGGGTCAGCTCGGCCGCGTCGAGGCCGGTGGCGTCGCGCGCGCAGAGGTGGCTGAGCCGCTGCCGGGCGGCGGGCAATTCACCCGATTCGAGTAATCGCGCCATTTCGCGGCCCTCGGCGGCGAGTCCGCGGCCGCCCAGGACGGCCCACGTCGCCGCGGCGGTCAGGACAAATCGGGCGCCCGGCCGGTTCCGGGCGACTCTTTCCGCGAGCAGTCCGAGCCCGGCCGCCGACCCCGCGCAGACCGCCGCGTAGGCCGCCCCGCGCGGCTTGGAATCGGCCCACCACCAGCGTTCCAGCTGGCCAGCGGCGGTGCCGAACGCCGCGACCGGATGCCCCCGGCGCGGGTCGCCGAACCAGGCGTCGGCGGCGTATCCGGCGATCATCCCGGCCGCGGTGACGGCTTGTCGGAGTGGCACGTGGCGAACCGTAGCGCGCGGGAGAGAATGCCGGGTATGACCAAGCTGACGCACCGGCTCGCCGGGTCTCTCGAAACCCTGGCGCGGGCCCTCCGCCGGTACGGACGCGACGACGGCAAGGTGCTCGTTCTCGGCGGGGTCCGCTCGGGCAAGTCGAGGCACGCGGAGCGGCTCGTCGCGCACCACCCCCACCTCGTGTACGTCGCTCCCGGGCTGCCCCCGTCGGCCGAGGACCCGGAATGGGCCGCGCGCGTCGAGGCGCACCGGGCCCGCCGCCCGCGCCACTGGACGACGGTCGAGACCACCGACCTGGCGACCGTGCTGCGCAACGCGACGAGCCCGTTGCTGATCGACTGCCTCGGCACCTGGCTGTCGCGGGTGCTCGACGAGGTCGGCGCGTGGTCGGGCAAATCGGGCTGGGAGCGCAGACTGGACGACCGGCTCGAGGATTTCCTCGCCGCGTGGAGCCAGGCGCGGGTGCCGATCGTCGCGGTCAGCAACGAGGTCGGGAGCGGTGTGGTGCCCGCAACGGTGTCCGGACGGCTGTTCCGTGATGTGCTGGGCGCACTCAACAACCGGGTGTCCGCCGACAGCGACCGGGTTTCGCTCATCGTCGCCGGGCGGGCACTCGACCTTCCGTGAGGAGCCAGCCGTGCCGAGTTTCGCCATTCCCGTCCCGGACGCCGCCGCCCGCGCCGCCGCCTTGGAGCGCCTCGACGGCCTGGTCAAACCGGTCGGCTCGCTCGGCAGGCTGGAAGAACTCGCCGCCTGGCTGAGCGCCGCGCACGGGGTGGTCCCGCCGCGCCCGCTGGACGACGTCCGCGTGGTCGTCTTCGCCGGCGACCACGGGGTGTCGGCGCAGTCGGCGTACCCGCGCGAGGTCACGGCGGCGATGGTGCGCGTGTTCCTGGCCGGACGCAGCGGGGTGACGGTGCTCGCGGCGCAGGTCGGGGCACAGGTGCGGGTGGCCGACATCGCGGTCGACTGGGATGCCGCGGACGTTCCCGAGGAAGTCACCGCCCACAAGATCCGCCGCGGTTCGGGCGCCATCGACGTCGAGGACGCTTTGGCCCCCGGCGAGGCTCTTGCGGCGTTTGAGGCGGGACGCGCCATCGCTGCCTCGGAGTCCACAGCGGACATTCTCATCCCGGGCGACATGGGCATCGGCAACACGACGGTGTGCGCTGCGGTCGTGGCTTCGGCTCTGGGCCTTCCCGCGAACGAGGTGGTGGGCACCGGTACCGGCGTGTCCGGGGAGGCTTTGGAACGCAAGACCGCGGTGGTCGCCGCCGCCCTGTCGCGCCGTCCCGTGACCGACCCGTTCGACCGCCTGACGGCCCTCGGCAGCGCCTGCCTCGCCGCGACAGCCGGGTTCCTGGTGGAAGCGGCCAGCCGCGGGATCCCGGTGGTGCTGGACGGAATCTTCTCGGCGACGGCAGCCTTGGTGGCCCGGGACATCGCGCCGGGTGCGGAGCAGTGGTGGCTGGCGGGGCATCGGTCGACGGAGCCCGCGCAAGCGTTTGCGTTGAAGGCGCTGGGGTTGACGCCGATCTTGGACCTGGGCTTCCGGCTCGGCGAGGGCAGCGGAGCGGTGCAAGCGGTGCCGACCCTGCGGGCGGCGCGCGCGGTGATCGCGGAGATGGGTTTGCTGGCGGACCTCGGGTGACCGGTTTGGGTGCGGGGCGGGCTTTGCGCTGGGATTCGTGCGGGCCTTGGTTCAAGCGTCGGGCTGCGGTTCTGGGCGAGATTGGGTCGGTGGACCAGCTCGGGGCGCGGGCTGCGGTTCCGGGCTGGATCGGGTCGGTGGACCAGCTCGCGGTGCGGGCCGAGGGTCTGGCCGGGGTTCAGTCACGGGATCGGCGCGGTATTCGTTCCGCCGCGGATCGCCCCAATGTCACTTTGGGTGCGTGGGACGCCACAGCAACGGCACTCGGCGCGCCCAGCGCAGCATCCACGCCCCCACTTGCATCCAATGTGCCCTTCGGTGCGTGGTGCGCACCCAATGTCCCATCAGGATGCAACCCGTGACGCCTGTAACCGACGGGATCCGCCTCGCCGTGGGCACCTTGACCACCGTCCCGATCCCTGCTCCGCGCAAGATCGATCGGCGGGTCGCTGGGGTGGCGATGGCCCTCGGCCCGCTCGCCGCGCTCCCCCTCGCCGCGGTGGCCGGGCTTATCGTTGCGGGTGGGGTCGCGCTCGGGCTTCCTGCTCTGGCCGTCGCCGCGCTGGCGCTGGGGGCGGTCGCACTGGGCAGCCGCGGGTTGCACCTCGACGGACTCGCCGACACCGCCGACGGGCTCGGTGCCTCCTACGACCGCGCGAAAGCCCTCGACGTCATGCGCCGCGGCGACTCCGGGCCCACCGGTGTCGCGACGCTGCTCTTCGTCCTGCTTGTCCAGACCGGCGCGCTGACCGGCGCGATCTCGCACGGCCACGGGATCGCCGCAGCGGTCTTGTCCGTCCTGTGTGGACGGTGTGTGCTCTCGCTGTGCTGCGCCCGAGGAGTCCCTTCGGCCCGCCCGGAGGGGCTGGGCGCGACGGTCGCCGGATCGGTGCCGATCCTGGTCGCCGCGGCGGTGTTCGTACTCGCGGCGGGATGCGCCGCGTTGACGCCGGGATTGCCGTGGTGGCGAGGAGTTCTCGCGGTGGGGCTCGGTTACGCGGCCGCAGCGGTGTTGCTGGCCCGATGTGTCCAGCGCATCGGCGGCGTGACCGGCGACGTCCTCGGCGGTTGCGTCGAGGTCGCGGTGGCCGCGGCGTTGCTGGCGACCGCCTGAACGAGCTCCCTCGGCAGCGGGTGTGCGTCGGCAGACCCGCCCCGGGCTGCGGCGGAAGCCAGACCCGTGTTACGAAGGGGAGGTTCGCGACTCATGACCGAGGGGACCTCGTGGCATTCAACTCGCCCGCCTCTGCGCGCCTCACCCGGCGTCGGCTGTTTCAGTTGTCCGCCGGTTTTTCGGTTCTCGCCACGGCTGCCTGCAGTTCGACGCAGGAGAGCCCCGCCGCGAACACGGCGTTGCCCAAGCCGGACGGCGCGCTCGGGGCGAACTTCAACGCCGATCCGGACACCATGGGCTGGGACGAGCTTCAGCGATCCGGCGCGAAGTGGGTGCGCGGGTTCACCGCGATGCCCGACCTGGACAAACAGGACGCCGCCGAGAACCCGACGATCAAGACGCTGCTGCAAGCGGCCGATCGCCGGTACGGCACCGTGCTGTCGCTCAAGTTTCCGTATTTTCCCGAGTCCCACAAGCCGATTCCGCGGCCCGGGACCCCGGCGATGCAGGCCGATCTCGCGCGGGTCGACAAGGTGCTGCCCGCGGTCATGGACAAGGTCGACATCCTGGTGATCGGCAACGAACCGTTCATCGAATGCCCGCAGTCCGACTGGAACAACGGCGCGCTCAACGAATTCTACGAGACCGTCGCCGCCCATGTGATCAAGCAGCGCAAGGGAAAGACCGCCTTGTACATGGGTGCGCTCAACAATCTCGAGGATCCGAAGTGGACTGGCGCGGGCACGGAACGCTGGATGAAATACGTCCGCGACACGCCGGAGATCGAGGGCACCGACATCCATCCGCACGTCGCCGCTCCGGACGAGGTTCAGGCGTTTCTCGACTACGTCCTGCCCAAGCTGGGCGGCAAGAAGTTCCTCGTCACCGAGTTCTCGCTCGTCCAGCTGTGGAAAAAGCACCTCTCGGACCGGATCTCCGCAGAGTACGCCGGCAAATACCACGTGCCGGAGGACACCAAGGTCTGGCAGGTCATCCGCAACGCGCTGCACCAGCCGTTCCCCAAGCCTCGGTGGGACGATTTCCTCCGCACCAGCCCGTGGTTCGAGAGCAACAAGCACTTCCTGACCGACCAGATGACGAAGTTCCGCGCGATCGGCAAACTCGCCGTCGCCACCTACGGCATCGACCAGGGCATCTCGGCGGCCAAGGGAGCGGACTTCGGGCCGGACACCCCGCCGTGGCTCCTCAACAGCGTGTTCGCCCGGGCGACCGTCCAGAAGAATCCCGACGGCACCGTTGCGCCGAACTACGCCTGGCTTGAGCAATTCACCGCCCTCCAGAACCGTTAGCCCAACGCGGCGAGGAACGCGTCCGACGTAGCGCGGTCGCGGACGGCGATGCGCAGGTGGTCTGGGCCCAGTCCGGGGAAAGTGTCGCCGCGGCGGACGGCGTAGCCTGCTTCGCGCAGCCGCAGGCGGAGGTCCGCTCCACCCGGGACGCGGATCAGCACGAACGGGCCGCGCGGGGTGCCGAGCACGGGAATTCCCCGGGCGGCCAGGCCCGATTCGAGGTAGTCGCGGTCGGCTTCCGCGGCGGCGGCCAGTTTTTCGGCTTCTTCCAAAGCAGCCGGGCGACAGCAGGCAACCGTCGCCACAGCGGCCAAAGTGGACACTGACCACGGCGGCTGCACGGCGCGCAACCGGGCGATCAGCGCTGGTTCGCCGAGGACGTATCCAGCTCGCAAGCCGGCCAAGCCCCAGGTCTTGGTGAGGCTCCGCAGCACCACGACGCCCGGGATTCGTTCTCCGGCAAGGCTTTCGACCTCGCCAGGAACGGCATCGAGGAAGGCTTCGTCCACCACGAGCACCCGGCCCGGGCGCGCCAATGCCCGAAGCGAGGCGGCTGGGTGCAGGACGGAGGTCGGATTGGTCGGGTTGCCGACGAAGACCAGGTCGGCCGAATCGGGGACCAATGCGGGGTCCAGCCGGTAACCGTCCGCTTCAGACAGGATGACCCGGTCGACAGAACGTCCGGCCGCGCGCAGAGCGGCTTCCGGTTCGGTGAATTGCGGGTGGACCACCACCGCGTGCTCGGTGGGAAGAGACGCCAGCAGCGTGAACGCTTCCGCAGCACCGGCGGTCACCAGGACGTCGTCGAAATCCCGGCCATGTCGTGCGGCAACGGCTTCCGCGGCACGAGTCGGATCCGGGTAGGCGGCCAGGTCGTCCAGGGCGGCGGCGAGTTCCGCGCGCAGCCACGCTGGCGGAGCCGGAAGCCGGACGTTCACGGCCAGATCGACGAGTCCCTCGCCGACTTCGCGATCGCCGTGGTGCTGGAGGTCGTACTCAGCCATGGACCGCCGCCAGGGAATGTGCGCGCACCCGTGCGGCGAAACGGTCCGCCAGTTCGGGATGTCCGGCCCAATGAACGTGCAAATAGGACGCGTGCAGCGAAGCTGAGGCGAACCCGTCCAGGCCGCGGTCCCAGCCCCACGCGGCGGTTTCACCGTGCGCGGGAGCGATTTCGGTGCGATGGAATTCGTGTCCGGTGACCCGCTGGCCGGCCGCTGCGAGCACGTTGTCCGCGACCGCGACTGCCCGGCGGTAGCCGAGCTTCCCCCGTGCAGTCATGGTCGCGTCCGCGGCGACGGCACCGACCATCGGCAATCCGTCCAGAGACCGGCACAGGTACAGCAAGCCCGCGCATTCCGCGCTCACCGGCATGCCCGCGTCGATCGCCGCGCCGACGGCCGTGCGGAGCTCGACATTGGACGACAGTTCGGCGCCATGCACCTCCGGGAAGCCGCCGCCGAAGTACAGCCCGGCACACCCCGCAGGCAAGGTCTTGTCCTGCAAGGGATTAAGGTCCACGACGTCGATGCCGCGAGCGGCCAGCAGTTCGATGTTCTCGGCGTAGCGGAAGGTGAACGCCGGACCGCCGGCAGCGGCGAGCGTCGCCCGTGGTCCATCCCACTCCGGCCCGGCATTCCACAACGGACCGGTCAGCGCAGGAGCACTTCGAGCGACCCGAACAATGGCTTCGAGATCGACCCCGGCAGCGACCCAGCCCGCCAGTTCCGGCAGCAACCGCTGAGACTCCGCGGCCCGTTCGGCCGCGGGAACCAGCCCGAGGTGCCGGCTCGGCGCGTGCACGTTTTCGTTGCGCCGCAACGCACCCAGCAGCGGAACACCGGTCGCCTCCAGCGCCGTGACGATCTCGTCCTCGTGCCGTTGCGAGCCCAGTTTGTTCAGGATCACCCCAGCGAGCCGGACGCGCGTGTCGTACTGCGCGAACCCCAGCACGGTCGCCGCGACGCTGCGCGAGGCCGCCGAGGCATCGACCACCAGCACGACCGGGGCGTCGAGCAGCCGCGCGACATGGGCGGTCGACGCGTATCCTTCGGTGCCCAAAGCGCCGTCGAAAAGGCCCATCACGCCTTCGATGACGGCGATGTCCGCGCCCGCGGAACCGTGGCGCAGCAACGGAACCAGCGTGTCCTCGCCTTGCAGGAACGGGTCCAGGTTCCGCGCCGGGCGGCCGGTGGCCAGCGAATGGTAGCTGGGGTCGATGAAGTCCGGGCCGACCTTGTGCCCGGACACGGTGTGCCCGGCGGTGCGCAACGCGGCCATCAGCCCGGCCGCGATGGTGGTTTTGCCGTGCCCGGAACCGGGCGCGGCGATGACGACCCGTGCTACCACTCGATCCCCCGCTGGCCCTTCTGCCCGGCGTCCATCGGGTGCTTCACCTTCGTCATTTCAGTGACCAGATCCGCGGCTTCGATCAATTCCGGCGGCGCGTAGCGACCGGTGATCACGACGTGCTGATGCCCGGGCCGGGAGGTCAAGGCGGACACCACGTCGTCCACCTCGAGCCAGCCCCATTTGAGCAGGTAGCTGAATTCGTCCAGGACATAGAAATCGTGCGTCTCGGCGGCGAGCCGGCGTTTGATCTCCGCCCAGCCTTCGCGCGCGTTGGCGGCATGGTCCTCTTCCGACCCTTGTTTGCGCGACCAGCTCCAGCCCTCGCCCATTTTGTGCCATTCGACCGGGCCGCCCTGCCCGGTGTCGTCGTGCAGCTTCCCGAGCGCCTTGAACGCCGCTTCCTCGCCGACGCGCCATTTCGCCGACTTCACGAACTGGAACACGCCGATCGACCAGCCCTGGTTCCACGCGCGCAACGCCATTCCGAACGCCGCGGTGGATTTCCCTTTCATCTCGCCGGTGTGCACGGCGAGCAGCGGACGGTTGCGGCGCTGCCGCGTGGTGAGCCCGTCCTTCGGCACGACAGCCGGTTTTCCCTGCGGCATCAGGCAGCCCTCCCCGTCCGTTCGCGCACGGCCGTGGCCAGCGACTCGGCGGCCACCTCGGACAGCGGCACGTGTTCGGCGCCCAAATGCCCGGCCAATTCCGCGGCCAGGCCCAGGCGCATCCGTCCAGTCTCGCAGTCCATCACGATCGTCGTCACGCCGGTGAGCAACCCCGCCGCGGCCTTGGCTCGGGCCACCGCGTCGGAGCCGCTCGTGGCGCGTCCGTCGGTGACGAGCACCAGCAGCGGCCGACGTCGTGGATCCCGGATCGCCTCGACCCGCAACACGCGCGCGGCTTCCAGCAAGCCCTCGGCGAGCGGCGTGCGGCCGCCGGTCGGCAAGCCGTCCAGCCGGGCCGCCGCGGCTTCGACGCTGATCGTCGGCGGGAGCGCCAGCTCGGCCTCCGCGCCACGGAACGTGACCAGACCGACCTTGTCCCGCCGTTGGTAAGCGTCCAACAGCAGCGAAAGCACGGCCGTCTTCACTTCCCGCATCCGTGCCCGCGCGCCCATCGAGCCCGACGCGTCCACACAGAACAGCACGAGGTTGCCTTCGCGGCCCTCGCGCAGCGCGAACCGCAGATCCGCCGAGCGCACTTCGAGACCCGCCCCGGACCGGCCCCGCGCCTGCTGATGCGGTGCGGCCGCACGGATCGTCGCGACCAGGTGCGGACGTCCGTCCCGGACGCTGGGCGGCTGCACGCCGATCGTCCGGCCAGTATCGGTGATCGCGCGCGACCGGCGGCCACGCTCACCCTCGCCGGTGCCTTTCACTCGGAACACCCGTGCCCGGAACGTATCCCCGGCACCAACCGTCTTCTGTGGCGAAGACCCGTTCCCCGGAGGAGTTTCGCCGTTGTCGCCGGGAGGCGGAGCGCCATCGGAACCAGACGGACCGCCGTCGGGCATCGGCCCGCCGTCGTCCGGGCCGGGGCTGCCGCCGGAAGGGCCGTCGTCGTCCGGTCCCTCCGGAGGCGGCTGCGCGTCCTCCAACGCCTGTTCCAGCTGTTCCTCGGAAATCCCCGGCGCGTCAAACGGATTCCGCCGACGCCGGTGCGGCAGCGCGAGCCGCGCCGCGACCCGGATGTCCTCGGTGGTGACCTCGCTCCGACCGGCCCACGCGGCATGCGCGACCGCCGTCCGCGCCGTCACGATGTCCGCGCGCATGCCGTCGACCTCGAACGACGCGCACACCTCGGCGATCTGCCGCAGCGCTTCGTCCGGCAGCTTCACCGACGGCAAAAGCCGTTGCGCCGCTTCGATCTCCGCCGCCAGCGCCGCATCAGCCGAGGCGTAACCCTCCGCGAAACCGTCCGGATCCGCCTCGTAAGCAAGCCTCCGCCGGACGACCTCGACGCGCTGCTCCGGATCCCGGCTCGACGAGACCTCGACGGTCAGGCCGAACCGGTCGAGCAGCTGCGGGCGCAGCTCGCCCTCCTCCGGGTTCATCGTCCCGATCAGCACGAAGCGAGCCGCGTGCGAGACGGAAACGCCCTCGCGCTCGACCGTCGCCCGGCCCATCGCCGCCGCGTCGAGCAGCGTGTCCACCAGGTGGTCGTGCAGCAGGTTGACCTCGTCGACGTACAGCAGCCCCCGGTGCGCGGCGGCCAGCAGGCCGGGCTGGTAGTCGGTGACGCCCTCGGACAGCGCCTTCTCCAGGTTCAGCGAGCCGACGACCCGGTCCTCGGCCGCGCCGACCGGCAGCTCCACCAGCCGAGCCGGCCGCCGGTGCGCGGGAACGCCCTCCGCGTGCGGCCCGTCCGGGCACGCCGGGTCCGGGCTGGCCGGGTCGCAGGAGAACCGGCAGCCGTCCACCACGTCGACGCCCGGCAGCAACCCGGCGAGCGCGCGCACCATGGTCGACTTCGCGGTGCCCTTCTCGCCCCGCACCAGCACCCCGCCGACCGCGGGCGAGATCGAGGACAGGACGAGCGCCAGACGCAGGTCCGGCATCCCGACGACAGCGGTGAACGGATAGGGCTTCAAGAGCACTCCCTCGTGGGTCGGCGTCCGGCCGATCATCGCACAGCGAAGCTCTCGCTTAGGGTGGGAAATCGTGCGCGAAGAATCACGCCTGACGGTGGTCGGGATCGGGGCCGACGGGTGGGCCGGGCTCACCCCCGCGGCCCGCGACGCCGTGCGGCGGGCGGACGTCGTGCTCGGCGCGCGGCGGCAGCTCGAGTCCTTGCCGGAAGACCTCCGCACCCGGCCCTGGCCGAGCCCGCTGCTGCCCGCGCTCGACGAGATCCTCGCCGAGCAGACGGGCCGCGTGTGCGTGCTGGCCAGCGGCGACCCGTACCTGTCCGGCATCGCCACCACCCTCCGTGACCGCGGCTACGCGCTCGACGTCCGCCCAGCGGTCTCGTCGGCGACGCTGGCCCGCGCGCGGCTCGGCTGGTCGTTCGAGGAAACCGAGGTCGTGACGGTCGTCGGCCGCGCCGTCCACCGGGTCGCGCGGGCGTTGGCACCCCGCCGGAAAGTGCTGGTCCTGGGCGGCTCCGCGGCGGAACTGCGCGAGCTGCTCAAAGCCCGCGGGTACGGCGATTCCGCCCTTACCGCCTTGGAAAACCTCGGCGCGGACGACGAGCGGATCACCGACGGCTGGACCCACGACCCCGGTCCGCTCACCGTCTTCGCCGTGCTCTGCCAAGGCCCCGGCCTCCCGCTCGTCGGCCTCCCCGACGACGCCTTCGAGCACGACGGCCAGCTCACCAAACGCGACCTCCGCGCGTCCGCCCTCGCCCGCCTCGCGCCGGCTCCGGGCGAACTCCTGTGGGACGTCGGCGCGGGCGCGGGCAGCATCGGCATCGAATGGTCGCGCGCGCATCCGCTCAACCGCGCCATCGCGATCGAACGCGACCCCGCGCGCGCCGAACGCGTCCAGCGCAACGCCAATACCCTTGGCGTGCCGGAACTACAGGTGGTCACTGGCCCGGCGCCCGAGGCATTGGCCGGACTCCCCCGGCCGGACGCGATCTTCCTCGGCGGCGGCCTGACCGTGCCCGGCGTCCTCGACCGATGTGTCGAAACCGACGCCCGGATCGTCGCGCACGGTGTCACCCTCGAAGCCGAGCAGATCCTGGCCGCCGCGTACGCCCGGCACGGCGGGGAACTGCAACGGATCTCCGTGGAGCACGCGAAACCGCTCGGCGGGTTCACCGGATGGACGCCGTCCCGAGCAGTCACGCAGTGGAGCTGGAAATGACCGTTTACTTCATCGGCGCCGGACCGGGCGCGGCCGACCTGATCACCGTGCGCGGCCGCGACCTGCTCGCGCGCTGCCAGGTGTGCCTGTACCCGGGCAGCATGACGCCGACGGACCTGCTCGCCTATTGCGCGCCGGACGCCGAACGCGTCGACACCGCGAACCTCAGTCTCGACCAGATCACCGCGAAACTGATCGAAGTGCATCGAGCCGGGCACGACGTCGCTCGGCTGTGTTCGGGGGATCCGTCGCTGTACAGCGCGGTCGCCGAGCAGGTCCGGCGACTGGAACCGGAAGGCGTGCCGTACGAGATGGTGCCGGGCGTTCCGGCGTTCGCCGCGTCGGCCGCCGTGCTCGGCCGCGAACTGACCGTCCCGGGAATCGGGCAGAGCCTCGTGATCACGCGCGCGCAGGCGAGGTCCACCGCGATGCCGGACGCGGAAACGCTGGAGAATTTCGCCCGCACCGGCACGACTCTCGCGCTGCACCTGGCGATCAACCACATCGAGCGCGTCACCGGGGAACTCGCCGGGCACTACGGCGAGGACTGTCCCGCCGCCGTCGTCGCGCTGGCCAGCCAGCCGGGCGAAACGGTTGTCCGCGGCACCCTCGCCGACATCGCCGGCCAGGCGCGCGCCGCCGGAATGACCCGCGCGGCCACGATTTTCGTCGGCCGGGTCCTCGCCGCGGGCGGATTCCCGGACAGTTTCCTGTACTCGAGCACCCGCGACCGAGCGAGCCAACCGGAGTCGTTGTGACCGATCTGCGCTGGGGCCTGCTGGCCACCGGGACCATCGCCGCCGAATTCGCCGCGGGCGTCGAGCAAAGCCGCCATGGCGTGCTCGCCGCGGTGGCGTCGCGCACGGCCGAGCGGGCCCGGGATTTCGCGACCAGGTACGAAATCCCGAAGGCGTACAACAGCTACGAGGCCCTCCTCGCCGACCCGGAGGTCGACGCCGTCTACGTCGCCACTCCGCACGCGCTGCACGAGGAATGGGCGATCCGCGCCGCCGAAGCGGGCAAGCACGTGCTGTGCGAGAAACCGCTCACGATCACCGCTGCCGACGCCGAGAAAGTCATCGATGCCGCGCGGCGCAACGACGTTTTCCTCATGGAAGCGTTCATGTACCGGCTGCATCCGCAGACGCGACGGCTGGTCGAGCTGATCGAATGCGGCGCGATCGGCGAGGTCCGCGCCGTGGACGTCACGTTCAGTTTCGACTCCGACGAGAACGACGCGGCACGGCTGGGCGACCCCGCGCTCGGCGGCGGCGGAATCCTCGACGTCGGCTGCTACTGCACCTCGCTCGCGCGGCTGGTTTCCCAGGCCGCGACCGGAATTCCGGCGGTGGAGCCGACGCGGGTCACCGGCATGGCGCGGCTCACCGAAAGCGGCGTCGACGAGTTCGCGATGGGCCTGCTGCGACTGCCCGGCGACATCATCGCCCAGCTGTCCTGCGGCTATCTGCTCACCCAGGACGACCACATCCGGATCTACGGCACCACCGGCCAGCTGTACGTGCCGAAGCCCGCGTGGATCCACGAACTGCGCGCGCCGGGAGTTTCGACGATCGTGCTGACTCCCTCCGGCGGCGAGCCGGACGTCATCGAAATCGAAGCCACCCAAGGGGTTTACGCCCGGGAAGCGGACTACGTCGCCGCGCACGTCGCGGACCGGCAAGGCCCGGAGCTGACCTGGGCCGAAACGCTCGCCAACCTGCGCACCCTCGACCGGTGGCGCACGGCGGTCGGATACGGGCGATGACCGTCCTGATCCTCGGCGGCACCGCGGAAGCCCGCGACCTCGCCGCGCAGCTGCACGAACGCGCTGTCCCAGTGATCTCGTCGCTGGCCGGACGCGTCACGCGACCGCGGCTTCCGGTCGGAGAGGTGCGGATCGGCGGGTTCGGCGGCGTCGAAGGGCTTACCGCCTGGCTGCGTGAAAACGGCGTCCGTGCGGTGGTCGACGCCACGCATCCGTTCGCGGAACGCATCGGGGCCAACGCTTTCCACGCCACCCAAGCTGCCGGCATTCCCCTCCTGCGGCTCGCTCGCCCCGGCTGGCGGCCGGACGGCGACGACCGCTGGCATTGGGCCGACGACCTCGAAGAAGCCGCCGCGCTCCTGCCCGGCCTCGGCACCCGCGTGTTCCTCACCAGCGGCCGCCAGGGCCTGGCCGCGTTCGCCGACCTCGACCCGCTGTGGTTCCTGATCCGCTGCGTCGACCCGCCCGGCCAGCCGCTTCCGCGCCGGCACGAGCTGGTGCTCGACCGGGGCCCGTTCCGTCTCGACGGCGAACGCGCGCTGATGACCGAGCACGACATCGACGTCCTGGTCACCAAGGACAGCGGCGGCGCGATGACCGCCGCGAAGCTGACCGCCGCGCGCGAACTCGGCCTGCCGGTGGTCGTCGTGCGCCGACCTTCCCGACCGTCCACTACCGAAACCGCGGACGTAACCGCCGCTGTCGAATGGGTGCTCAACCAATGACCGAGTCGTTCTACGAAGTCCTGCACCGCCGCCGTGACGTCCGCGCCGAGTTCACCGGCGAGCCGATCGACGACGCCGTCCTCACCCGGGTGCTCGAGGCCGCGCACGCCGCGCCGAGCGTCGGGATGAGCCAGCCGTGGGACTTCGTGCTCGTCCGCGACCCCGCCACGCGCGAGGAATTCGCCCGCCACGTGCACGAGGAACGCGACGTGTTCGCCGCGTCCCTCGACGGCGAGCGCGCGGAGACGTTCGCCAAGATCAAGGTCGAAGGCATCCGCGAATCGAGCCTCGGCATCGTCGTCACCTACGACGAGCAGCGCGGCGCCCCGGCCGTGCTCGGGCGGCACGCGATCGCCGACGCCGGGCTGTACTCGGTGTGCCTGGCGATCCAGAACCTGTGGCTGGCCGCGACCGCGGAGGGGCTCGGCGTCGGGTGGGTGAGTTTCTACCGCGAACCCGCGCTCGCGAAACTGCTCGGCATCCCCGCCGGGATCCGCCCGGTCGCCTGGCTGTGCGTGGGCCCGGTCACCGCGCTGGCCGAGGTTCCCGACCTGGAGCGGCACGGCTGGCGCAGCCGCGCGCCGCTGGCCAGCGCGGTCCACTACGAGCGGTTCACGCCCCGGGACGAGGGGTCCGCGCAACCGCGTCAACCATGACCCAATAGATTCCTTCTAATGCGTCCGATTGCCGTAGTGCTGGGGTTGCTTTCGGCGCTGTGCGCCCTGGCCTATCCCTTCCTGCCGGTCGTGCAGGACACCGCGGAAGTCGTCTGGCCCGTCGCCTCCGACACGCGTGCCGTCAACGCGCCCTTGACCGGGTATTGGGCACAGGACCTGAAAGTCGAACTGCCCTGCGAGACGATCCGCTCGCTCGACGCGCGCACGAACGGCCCCGCGCTGCTGTTCTCGACCGTCCCGGACGGACGCACCGGCAAGCACGCGGCCAATGGCGTCGGCCTGCAGCTGCGCGTCGACAACGGCGTGCTGCTCGCGTCCAGCCAGGGCCAGCAGATCTCGCAGCAGCCGCTTCCGCAGACCGGCTGCTCGGTCACGCTGGATTCGGACGCGACCCAGATGACGCTCTCGGTCGGCAAGACCCCGATCTTCCACACCACCGGCGACGTCCGGCCGCGGGTGCTCGGCATCTACTCCTCGATCACCTCCGCGCGCGACCCGATCGCCGGACTGCACGTGTCGATCGTCCCGGACACGCGCTACCAGACCTCGCCGACCACGCTCAAGCTCGTCGTCGGCATCCTCGCCGCGCTGTCGTTCCTCGGCTGCCTGATCGCGGTGTGGCGGATGGACTCCGGGTTCGCCCGCCGCGCGCCGCGCTGGGCCCCGGTCGGCTGGTGGCGCCTGACCGGCCGCGACGCGACGGTGTTCGGCGTGCTCGGCGCGTGGGTCTTCATCGGGCCGGTGACCTCGGACGACGGCTACATCCTCACCATGGCCCGGGTCACCGAGGCCACCGGCTACCTCACGAACTACCACCGCTGGTTCGGCGTCGCGGAGGCCCCGTTCGGCTGGTTCTACCACCTGTACGAGCTGATGACGCACGTCAGCACGGTGCCGCCGTGGATCCGGCTGCCCTCGTACCTGCTGGGGGTGATCAGCTGGCTGCTGATCAGCCGCGAGGTGATGCCGCGGCTGGGCACCCAGGTCCGCCGCAGCCGCGCCGCCGGCTGGGCCGCCGCGGCGGTGTTCCTGGTCTGGTGGATGCCCTACAACAACGGCGTCCGGCCGGAACCGGTCGCCGCGCTCGGGTCGCTGCTGGCCATCTGCGCGGTCGAACGCGCGCTGGTCACCCGCCGGCTGCTGCCGCTGTGCCTCGGCCTGACCGCGGCCGCGTTCACCCTCGCCGCGACGCCGACCGGGCTGATCGCCGTGGCCCCGTTCCTGGTCGCCGGGAAGCCGCTGTTCAAGCTGGTCCGGCAGCGGTCGGCGAGCGGCTGGCTGCCGATGCTCGCCCCGATCCTCGCGTCCGGCTTCCTCGTGCTCGTGGTGATGTTCGCCGACCAGACGTTCGCGACCGTGCAGGAGGCCACCCGCATCCGCACCGCGGTCGGGCCGAACCTGTCGTGGTTCCAGGAACTCGCGCGGTACCAATTGCTGTTCGAGAACCTGCCGGACGGCTCCGCGCCGCGCCGGTTCCCGGTGCTGCTCGTGCTGCTCTGCACGGTCACCTGCCTCGTGGTGCTGCTGCGCCGCGGCCGGATCCCCGGCGCGGCGCTCGGGCCGAGCCGACGGCTGATCGGCACCACCGCGTTGTTCTTCCTGCTGCTCGCGCTCACCCCGACGAAATGGACGCACCACTTCGGCGCGTTCGCCGCGGTCGGCGCGTCGATGGCGGCGCTCACCGCGTTGGCGACCAGTTCGACCGTGCTGCGCTCCAACCGCAACCGCGCGGCCTTCCTCGCGGTGCTGCTGGTGGTCGGCGCGCTCGCCGCGACCGGGCCGAACACGTACTGGTTCGTCTCGCGGATCGGGGTACCGTGGACGAACGTCGCGCCGTCGATCGCCGGCATCCCGCTGTCGACGATCCTGCTCGGCGCGGCCGCGGTCGCCGGGATCTACGCGTTCGTGGAAAACGTCCGGGCGCACCGGCCGGGCCCGGTGCTGACCCTGCAGGAAGGCCGGAGCCGGTCGCTGCGGCTCGGTTCGCTGTCGCTGGTCGTGGTCTGCGGCCTCGTCGCAGCGGGCGAGATCTACACGATGGGCGCGGCGATCTACTTCCAGCGCGACAGCTACAGCCTCGGCGCGGCCAACATCGGGCACCTGTTCGGCAAGAGCTGCAACCTGTCCGACCACGTGATGGTCGAGCGCGACGCGGCGAAGAGCATCCTGCACCCGCAGGCCGAACAGCGGACCGTGCCGGAGAAGCCGGTGACGCAGAACCCGCCGAACCCGCTGCCGAATCCGGACCAGGACAACGGCCGCGTCCAGACCGGCTTCCACACCACCCCGGTCGACGACAAGGACCCGCTGGCCGAACCGCCGCACGGGTTCAAGCAGGACCAGGTGCCGATGTGGAGCAGCTACCTCGACACCCAGACCCGTGCCGGACGGCTGCGCAGCGACTGGTACGCGCTCACCGACCGCACCGAAAACGGCCAGATCGTGGTCGCCACCGCGAGCCAGCCCCGGCGGCCCACGTCGGTGAGCCTGGAGTACGGCGTGAACACTCCCGAGGGCGTGCGCGTGCTGCGCGGCCAGTTCGCGCTCCCGCCCGGCGCGGGCACCGGCGGCTGGAACGACACCCGGATCAACCTGCGCGACCTGCCGCCGGAAACCACGTCGGTGCGGGTCGTGATGGTGGACAACGACCTCACCGAGGACGGCTGGGTCGCCGCGTCCGCGCCGCGCGTGCCGACCTTCACCACGCTCACCGACAAGCTCGCCGGCAAATCGGTGTACATCGACTGGCCCGCGTCGTTCGTGTACCCGTGCGCGAACCCGGTCACCTCGCACGACGGCATCTCCGCGATGCCGGACTACCGGATCACCCCCGGCCAGCTCGCCGACGAGGCGAAATGGGCGTCCAGCACCAACGGCGGACCGAACGGCTGGCTCGAGGAGATCGCGGACGAGCCCGAGGTGCCGAGCTATCTGAACGGGCAGCCGTACCAGTCGTGGGGCCAGCTGCTGCAGATCGAGCCTTACACGACCGGGGTGGCGCCGACGGTGCGGCACGGCGAGAAGACGGTGTGGGGCTGGTGGTCGCCCGGACCCGGGCCTTCGCAGCCGAACGGCAAGGACCCGACGCGCTGAGGGCCGTCGTGAGTGGCAATCGCGGTTCTCACCGGGATTGCCACTCACGACGGCTCCCGCAATCTCCGCGCCGCGGCCACTGACACCGCCGGCAGCACCGCCAGCGCCAGCAACGCCCACCGCAACCCGACCGCGTTCGCGAGCGCCCCCACTGCGGGCGCGACCACCCCGCCGACGCTCACCACCAGCCCCAGCGTCACGCCGCTGGCGGTGCCCAGCCGGTTCGGCAAGTAGTCCTGCCCCAGCGTCACGTGCAGCGAGAACGGCGCGTACAAGGCCAACGCCGCGAGCGCGACCAGCGGAAACACGCCGTACCCCGGCACGAGCGCGATCCCGGCGACCGCGGGCACCGCCACCGTGTACGAGACGCGGACCGTCCGGGTCCGCCCCCATCGTCCGGCCAGCACCCCGCCGAGCAAGGTGCCCAGCGCGCCGACCCCGAACAGCACCACCAGTGCCGCTTCCCCGGCGAACACGCTGCCGGTTCGCTGCGTGACCCAGAGGGCGAGGAAGGTGTTGAGCGAGAAGGCCGCGATGGAGCGCCCGACGACCACGATGGTCAGCCAGCCGAACTGACGCCAATCGTCGCGCCCGGCCTGCGCCCGGTGCCGCACTGCGGACTGCAGGTGGTGCATCCGGCGGAACAACGCGGCGATGACCACGCCGGCGACGAGCGCGGGCAGCACCAGGTACGGCGTCGCGCCAAGGCCGCCTGCCTGCAGCACCGGCGCGACGAGAATCGGCCCGAGCGCGAAACCGACATTGCCGCCCAAGGAAAACCAGCTCATCCCGACGTGCCCGTTCCCGGCGAGCCGACGGGCGATCCGCGCCGATTCCGGGTGGTACGCGGCGACGCCGAGGCCGGACAGCGCGATCGCGAGCCAGGTCAGCGCATAGGAATCGGCGAGCCCGGAGAGTCCGATCCCGGCACCGGCGACGGTCATCCCGACCGGCACCAGCCACGGCATCGGCCGCCGGTCGGTCAGCACGCCGAACAGCGGCTGGACCACCGAGGACAACAGCGTCGCGGCCACCGTGATCCCGGCCGCGGCGAGGTAACCGTAATGCCGTTCGGCGACGAGAAACGGGACGAGCGCGGGGACTGCGCCCTGGTAAAGGTCGTCGACGGCGTGGCCGAGCACCATCAGCGGCATCGGCCAGCATGCGGGATGGACGGGAGCGGGGAGTGTGGTCGTCACCCGATCATCGTCAGACCCGGGACGCCCTTCGCGATTCCGTTATTATGCCGAGTTGTGTCGATTTCCAGCCACCTCCCGACCGCGCCGACGGACATCCGGGACCTGGCCGCGACCTCGAGCATCGCTGAGCACTGGCACGACGAGCACCAGGTCGTCTATGCCAGCAGCGGCGTTCTGGCAGTGCACACGGACCGGTCGCGGTGGATCGCGCCCGCGCACCGGGCGCTGTGGATTCCGGCGGGCACCGTGCATTCCCACCGCGCTTACGGCGTCACGCGGGTGCATCTGTTCGGCTTTCCGCAGGAGCTGAGCCCGTTGCCGGTCACCGAGCCGACCGCGCTCGCCGTCACCCCGTTGTTACGGGAACTGCTGATCGCGTACACCGAACTCGGCGAGGACCGCTCAACCCCTGCCGGGCAACGGATGCGGGCGGTGTTGTTCGATCAGCTCACCCTCGCGCCGGAACGTCCGGTACAGGTGCCCGCCGCGCGGGATCCGAGGCTGATCGCCGTGTGCCAGTTGCTGGAGGAAGATCCGTCCGACTCGCGCAGTCTCGAAGCGCTGGGCCGCGTTGTCGGCGTCAGCGGCCGGACGCTGACCCGGCTGTTCCGCACGGACACCGGCATGACGTTTCCGCAGTGGCGCACGCAACTCCGGCTCTATCACGCATTGCGGCTGCTCGTGGAGGGCCGCTCCGTGACGTCGGTGGCGCAGTTGTGCGGATTCGCGACCACCAGCGCGTTCATCGACGTGTTCCGGCGCTCCCTTGGTCATACGCCAGGGTTTTATCTCCACCATGGGCAATCCGATGCCGCACTACGAGACTCGCCGCGAGCCGGTTGACGCCGAACGAGACGAGGATCAGCCCAGTCGCGTCGAGCAGTTGCGCGCCGAGGACACTGGCCAGCGCGAACGAGCCGATGCGGATCGCCAGAAAGACCGCCCACAGCACGATTCCCGCGCCGGTGAGCCGGTATTGCAGCCCTCCGGCCCGCCGGAACCGCGTCACGCAACCCATCGCGGTGCCGGTCCCCGCGACCAGGACGAGTTCGCCAACAAGCAGCCAGTCGGCTCGCTGGAGCCCGCGGACTTCGAACCCGAGGTAAACCAGCCCCACCGCGATCAGCAGCAACGGCAACAGCAGCATCCGCCGCGGTTCGGCGGAGCGCCACTGGAACTGCCGCACGATCAGGATCCCGACCGCGACCACGATCAGCACGTCGTCGACCATCGTCAACTCCATCACTAGTGATACTTCTCCGAATGTATCACCAGTGATTGAATAGAGCCATGCGCGCCGCCGACCTGCACCGCCTCGCCCGCACCCTGCGCGAGATCGCCCTGACCAGCACCGGAAACACCGGAGCGGATCAGGTCAACGCGGGCGAACTGGCGGTGATCGAGGATGTTTCGCGCAATCCGGGCGCGACGATCAGCGACGTGACGCGCCGGACCGGGCTCGCGCAAAGCCTCGTTTCCCGGATCACGCATCGCATGGCGGACGCGGGAATCATGCAGGTCCGGCCCGACGAGAAGGACCGGCGCAAATCACGGCTGGAGATCGAACCGTCCGCGCGCGCGATGTTCCGCACTCGCGCGGACGGTTCGATCGCCTCAGCCCTCGCCGCGCACGCACCGAAACTCAGTGCCGCACAACGGAAAGAACTCACCCGCCACCTCGCCGAGGCGGAGCGGCTGCTGCGCGAGGGTCAGGAATAGCTCCGCGGCGTCCACACGGTCGACTGCCCGTCCGGGCCTTCCTCCACCACGGTGCGCGAGGAGCCCACGATGAGCAGGCACCGCATGTCCACTGTGGACGGATCAAGCTCGCCCAGCGTGGTGACCCGGATGTCTTCCTCCGGCCCGCCGACGTCCCGGGCAACCACCACCGGTGTCCCCGGCTCCCGGTGCCGCAGCAGGACTTCCCGCGCGTTCGCCAGCTGAGTCACGCGCGTCCGCGAAGCCGGGTTGTACAGCGCCAGCACCAAATCGGCCGCACCAGCGGCGTCCAGCCGCCGTTCGATGATCTCCCACGGCTTCAACCGGTCCGAAAGGGACAACACGCAATAGTCGTGCCCGAGCGGCGCACCGACCCGCGACGCAGCAGCCTGCGCCGCCGTCACTCCGGGCACGATCCGCACCCGCGCGCCGGCACCGTTCCCGGCGGAAACCTGTTCCAGCACCGCCGAAGCCATCGCGAACACACCCGGATCGCCGGACGACACCACGGCCACCCGCGCGCCGGTCGCGGCCAGCTGCAACGCCTCGACCGCCCGGTCCGCCTCGACCCGGTTCCCCGACGCGTGCCGCTGCTGTCCCGCCCGCTGCGGAACCCGCGCGACATACGGCCCGTAGCCGACGATGTGGTCCGCCGCCGCCAGTTCCGCCGATGCTTCCGGCGTCAGCCACTCCGGTCCGGCCGGGCCGAGCCCGACAACAACGACCTCGCCGCCTTCCGCCGGTGCCGCAGGAGCAATCGCGGGCTCACCCTCCACCCGCGATTTGTAGGCCGGACTGGGCAGCAGTGCCAAGGAGAAATACGGCACCGATTCCGGATCGACGTCCGCGAACGGCTCCACCCGCTGCTGTCCCCAGGTCGCGCGCTCGACGTACCAGGCGTCGTCGAGTTTGCCCGACTCCGCGAGCGCATCCCGCACCGAACCGAAGGTACGGCCGAGTTTCAGCACTGCCGCCGCTTCGGTGTCCGCCAGCCGGCGCGCCAATTCGGGCGCTGGCAACGTCCCCGGCAACACGGTGAGCACTTCGTCGCGCTGCACCAGCGGACGGCCGAGCACCGACGCCGCCGCGCTCACCGACGTCACGCCGGGCACCACCTCGGCCTCGAACCGTCCGGCGAGCCGCTCGTGCATGTACATGTAGGAGCCGTAGAAGAACGGATCGCCCTCGCACAACAGCACCACGTCACGCCCGGCGTCGAGATGCTCGGCGAGCTTCTTCGCGCTCAGCTCGTAGAAATCGGCGATCGCGCCTTCGTAGCCGCCGGGATGATCAGTGGTCTCGGTGGTGACCGGGTAGACCAGCCGCTCTTCCAGCTGGCCCTCACGCAGATACGGCTCGGCCACCGACCGCGCGATGCTGCGCCCGTGCCGCGCGCTGTGGTAGGCGATGACATCCGCCTCGCCGATCAGCCGCGCCGCTTTGACCGTCATCAATTCCGGATCGCCGGGGCCCAGCCCGACGCCGTAGAGCCGCCCCGTCATTCGACCGCGCTCGCAATCGCGTTCACGGCGCCGACGGCCATCGCACTGCCGCCGCGCCGGCCGTGCACGACCAGGTACGGCGCGGGCGCGCGCTTCGCCAATTCCACTTTGGACTCAGCCGCGCCGACAAATCCGACTGGCACGCCGATGATCGCGGCCGGTGCGCCGATGCCCTCGTCCAGGAGCTCCAGCAACCGGAACAGCGCGGTCGGCGCGTTGCCGATCGCCACCACCGAACCGGGAAGCCGGTCGCGCCACAGCTCCAGCGCGGCGGCCGACCGCGTGGTGCCGAGCCGTTCGGCCAGTCCGGGCACGCTCGGGTCGTCCAAAGTGCACACGACGTCGTTCGCCGCGGGCAGCCGTTTGCGCGTGATGCCGCTGGCGATCATCTTCGCGTCGCACAGGATCGGCGCGCCCGCCTCCAGCGCGGCGCGGCCCGCCTCGACCACGTCGAGCGAGTAGCGCAGGTCGTCGACGAGGTCGACCATGCCGCAGGAGTGAATCATCCGGACCGCGACGCCCGCGACGTCGTCGGGCAGGATCGCCAGGTCCGCCTCTTCGCGGATCGTGGCGAACGAGTGCCGGTAGATCTCGGCCCCGTCCCGCAGGTAGTCGATCACGAAGGTCCCTTTCTCGCCAACGCATCCGCCAACTCGGACGCCGGGGTCCAGCGTCCGTCGACACGGTAGCCGCCGGGTTCGGCGACGACGTCGCGGTGGGCGCCGGACGGTCGTCCGCACCGCCGTGCACAGCCCGAGACGTGCACCCGCTCCCCGTCCGCGACCAGTGTCGCCGCGTCGGAGCGGACGTCGGCGAGAGACTTCGCACACCCCGGCGCGCCGATGCACGCGCTAAGCTCCGCCGTCGCCGGATCCGTCGAAAGCCCGGCCGCGTGCAGGCGTTCGACGTCCGCACCACCGGGCAGCAGGACCGAACGCCACGGCGTGACCACGGCGTCGCCGAAATCGGCAAGGGTGCGCAACTGGGCGGCGGTCAACTGCCCGAACCTCGGCGCGACCCCCACCGCCTCGCCGCCGTCGTCGCGCTGGATGCGGCCGACGGTCGGGTCGATCCGCGTCGGACGTTCCCGCGGAGCTTCGCGCGGGCCGTCCGGCAGCAGCGCCGAAGGATCGTCCAGTTCCCCGATCCGCCACGCCGAACCGCGCGTGCGCGCAAACGTTTCCGCCACCGTGAGCAGCGCAGACACCGCGTCGTCCCGCGATACCAGCCAGCCGGAATCAGCTCCCGCCAACAGCACCACACCCGTCATCGGGCCGACCGCGCGCCAGCAGACATCCGTGCCCACGACGTCGCCGCGTCCGTCGTCGAAACCGAACAGGAACCGTCCCGGCAACTCAGCAAGTGATGGCCGCGCGCACAGCTCCCGGTCGAGCGTCGTGGAGAGCCCCCGGACGTCCGCGAGCCCGCCGCGCACCCCGCTCAACGGCGAGGCCAGCACGTTCCGCACACGTTCGTGGCTAGGCGACGGCAACAGCCCGGCTTCTGTCAGCCGCGCCGCCAAGCCCGGACGACGGACTCCGCGCAGCTGGACATTCGCCCGCGAGGTCAGGTGGACGTCGCCGTCGCCGAGGTCTTCCGCACAGGTGGCCAACGCCCGCAACCGATCCGCGGTCACGACACCGCCGGGCAGCCGGACGCGCGCGAGCGGCCCGTCCGCCGCGTCGTGCGTCGCGAAGACTCCGGGACAGGCGTCGGCGCGCACGCGGCTGGACATGGCGCTCACTGTAACCCGGAGCGGATTCAACAGACTTGCTCTCATATGTAGTACATCTGCTACATTCGGTCGCACAGGCAGGATGGGGGTCATCCAATGAGAGATCAAGCGGACACCGTGCTCCGCGTCGAAGGCCTACGCATGCGCTACGGCTCGAACGACGTGCTGCACGGCACGTCGTTCACCGCGCACCGCGGCGAGGTGCTGTGCCTGCTCGGCCCGAACGGGGCGGGCAAGACCACGACGATCGAAATCCTCGAGGGGTTCCGCATGCGGTCCGCGGGCGAGGTGTCCGTGCTGGGCACCGACCCGGCGCGGGGCGGCGAGGACTGGCGGGCGCGGCTGGGGGTCGTCCTGCAGTCCTGGCGCGACCACGGCAAATGGCGCGTCCGCGAGCTGCTCGACCTGCTCGGGTCGTTCTACTCGCCGTACTCCACCGCCCGGATCCGCCGCCCGTGGGACACCGACGAGCTGATCGAGGCGGTCGGGCTGACCGAGCACGCGGGCAAGAAGATCCGGATGCTGTCCGGCGGGCAGCGGCGCCGGCTGGACGTGGCGATCGGCATCGTCGGCCGCCCCGAGCTGCTGTTCCTCGACGAGCCGACGGCCGGGTTCGATCCGCAGGCGAGGCGCGATTTCCACGAGCTCGTGCACCGGCTCGCCGACGACGACACGACGATCCTGCTCACCACGCACGATCTCGACGAGGCCGAGAAGCTCGCCGACCGGATCCTGATCCTGAGCGGCGGCCACATCGTCGCCGACGGGTCGCCGGACCAGCTGAGCAGGCAGATCGCCGGAGAGGCCGAGGTGCGCTGGACGGTCGACGGGCAGCGGTTCGTGCACTCGACCACGGAGGCGACGAAGTACGTGTACGAGTTGTTCAAACAGCACGGCGAAGCGGTCGCCGACCTGGAGGTCCGGCGCGCGTCGCTGGAGGAGACCTACCTGACGCTCGTGCGGCGCGCGGAATCCGGGGCGACCTTGGCGGGCGTGCGATGACGGCGTCGGCGCAGCGGACCGCGGCGCGGGCGGGGCTCCGCCGCGGGTTCATCGAATTCCGCCAGCAGTGGACGAACCGGGACGACCTGATCGGCCAGCTCGTGTGGCTGGCGATGATCTTCGGCACCCTGTTCTTCATGCGCGGCGCGCATCTGCCGGGCACCTCGTTCTCGCTGGGCACCGCGACGGTGCCGAGCGTGATCGGAGCGGGTCTCGTCTTCAACGGCCTGTCCGCCGTCGCGGGCTCGCTGGTCGTCGACCGCGAGGACGGCACGCTGCTGCGGGCGAAGGCGACGCCGAACGGGATGTTCGGCTACCTCGTCGGCAAGGTCACGACGTTCTCGATGATCCAGGTCGCGAGCATCGTCGTGATGCTGGTGCCGTCGCTGTTCCTGTTCGACGGACTGGCCCCGGACGGGCTCTTCTCGCTGCTGAACCTGCTGTGGGTGCTCGCCGCGGGCCTGGTCGCGACCATGCCGATCGGCGCGGCGGTCGGTTCGCTGATCCAGGATTCGCGGATGCTGGCCCTGGTCATGCTGCCAATGCTCGGGCTCGGCGCGATCTCCGGGATCTTCTACCCGATCACCGCGCTGCCGGTCTGGCTGCAGGACGTCGCGCAGGTCTTCCCGATGTACTGGCTCGGCCTCGGCATGCGCTCGGCGCTGCTGCCGGACCAGGCGGTCGTCGTCGAGATCGGGCAGTCCTGGCGGCCGTGGGCGACCCTGGGGGTGCTGCTCGCGTGGGCCGTGATCGGATTGGTGCTGGCCCCGATCCTGCTGAAGCGGATGGCCCGGCGCGAATCGGGGTCGTCGGTGGCGGCGCGAAGGGAAAGGGCACTTCAGCGTGTGTGAGGCGCGGTGAGCGAGAACGTCTACAACCGCATCGCGGTGCTGCGCGCCGAACGCGGCATCTCGCGCCGGCAGCTCGCGGACGCGCTCGGCGTGCACTACCAGACGATCGGGTACCTGGAGCGCGGCGAGTACAGCCCGAGCCTCTACCTGGCGTTGCGGATCGCGGAGTTCTTCGAGGTCGCGGTGGAAGTGCTCTTCTCCACCGCGCCCTTCCCGCGGATCGGGGACGAGAGCAAGCCGGCGTGAGGGTCTGCTCACCTTGACGGCGCGGGTGCGCCCGGCGAGAGTAAGGGCGCACACGCGTCGGCACGCGGAGGAACCCGGTGGAAATCCGGGGCGGTCCCGCCACTGTGACCGGCGGCCGCGCGGCCGCCGGCAGCCAGGAACTCCCGCCGGCGTGCCCGACGACCCGGGGCGCGGACACCCCGAGTGAGGAACGCCGTGATCCTGCTGCTGTCCACTTCGGACACCGACCTGCTCAGCGCCCGGGCCAGCGGCGCGGACTACCGGCTCGGCAACCCGTCCCGGCTGCCGCTCGGGGACCTCCCGGGGCTGCTGGAGGACGCGTCGATCGTCGTCGTCCGGATCCTCGGCACGCCGCGGACCTGGCAGGACGGCCTGGACGTGCTGCGCGCGTCCGGTGCGCACGTGGTCGTGCTCGGCGGCGAGCAGACGCCGGACGCGGAGCTGATGAAGCTCTCCACCACCCCGGCCGGGATCGCCGCGCAAGCGCATCTGTACCTCGCGCAGGGGGGTCCGGAAAACCTCACGCAGCTGCACCGGTTCCTGTCCGACACGCTGCTGCTCACCGGCGAAGGCTTCGAACCGCCCGCCGAACTGCCGTCGTGGGGCGTGCTTTCGCGGCCGCCTTCCTCGAACGACGGCCCGGTCATCGGGATCCTCTACTACCGCGCGCACCACCTGTCCGGGAACACCGGTTTCGTGCACGCGCTGGCCGACGCGGTCGAATCCGCGGGCGGCCGGGCGCTGCCGGTCCACACCGCGTCCCTGCGCACGCGCGCGCCGGAGATGATGGCCGAACTCGGCAAGGTCGACGCCCTGCTGGTCACCGTGCTGGCCGCGGGCGGCACCCGTCCGTCGGAAGCCGGAGCGGGCGGGGACGACGAATCGTGGGACGTCGCGGAAATGGCCGCGCTGGACATCCCGGTGCTGCAGGCGCTGTGCCTGACCAGCGACCGCGAAACCTGGTCCGCCAGCGACGACGGGCTGTCCCCTCTCGACGCGGGCAACCAGATGGCGGTACCGGAATTCGACGGCCGGATCATCACGGTTCCGTTCTCCTTCAAGGAATTCGACGACGACGGCCTCCCCCGGTACATCGCCGACGCCGAACGCGCCTCCCGAGTCGCCCGCATCGCTCTCGCGCACGCGCGACTCCGCCACACGCCGCCTGCTTCTCGCCGGATCGCCCTGATGCTGTCCGCGTACCCGACGAAGCACTCGCGCGTCGGCAACGCGGTCGGCCTCGACACCCCCGCGTCGGCGATCAAACTCCTGCGCCTCATGCGCGAACGCGGCTACGACCTCGGCCCCGACGCCTTCCCCGGCGTCGACCCGACCGGGACCGACCAGCCGGACGGCGACGCCTTGATCCACGCCCTGATCGCCGCGGGCGGCCAGGACCCCGAATGGCTCACCGAAGAACAGCTGTCCGGCAACCCGATCCGCGTCCCGGCGGCGCGCTACCGCTCGTGGTTCGCTTCCTTGCCGGTCGAGTTGCGAGAAGCGATGGAAGAACACTGGGGTCCCGCGCCGGGCTCGCTGTATGTCGACACGTCGGCAAACCCCGAGGGCGACATCGTCCTGGCGTCGCTGCAGTCGGGCAATGTCGTGCTGATGATCCAGCCGCCGCGCGGGTTCGGCGAAAACCCGGTGGCGATCTACCACAACCCGGACCTGCCGCCGAGCCACCACTACTTCGCCGCCTACCGCTGGCTGGAAGAGGAATTCGGCGCGCACGCCGTCGTCCACCTCGGCAAGCACGGTTCGCTCGAATGGCTGCCCGGCAAGACCGCCGGTCTCTCCGCCGCCTGCGCGCCCGACGCCGTCCTGGGCAACCTGCCGCTGGTGTACCCGTTCCTGATCAACGACCCGGGCGAAGGCGCACAAGCGAAACGCCGCGCGCACGCGACCATCGTGGACCACCTGGTCCCGCCGATGGCCCGCGCCGAGTCTTATGGCGACCTGGCCCGTCTCGAGCAGTTGCTGGACGAACACGCCAACATCGCCGCGATGGACCCGGCGAAGCTCCCGGCGATCCGCGCCCAGATCTGGACCCTCATCCAGGCCGCGAAACTCGACCACGACCTCGGCATCGAGGAACGCCCGCACGACGCCGAATTCGACGACTTCCTGCTGCACATCGACGGCTGGCTGTGCGAGGTCAAGGACGCCCAGATCCGCGACGGCCTGCACATCCTGGGCGAAGCCCCGGTCGGCGAGGCACGCGTCAACCTGGTCCTGGCGATGCTCCGAGCCCAGCAAATGTGGGGCGGCAAGCAAGGCGCCGTCCCCGGCCTGCGCTCCGCCCTCGGCCTGAAGGAAAATTCGGACGCCCCGCTGTCCGAAGTGGACGCCATCGAAACCACCGCCCACTCGCTGGTCTCCCTCATGGAGACCCACTCGTGGTCCCCTTCTTCAGTTTCCTCGGTGGTCACCGAAGTCCTGGGCACTTTCGACGCCGAAGTCGCCCGCGTCCTGACCTTCGCCGCGACCGAAATCGTCCCCCGCCTGGCGGGCACTTCGTCCGAAGTAGACGCCGTACTGCACGCTCTCGACGGCGGCTACATCCCCGCGGGCCCCAGCGGCTCCCCCTTGCGCGGTTTGATCAACGTCCTGCCGACCGGCCGGAACTTCTACACGGTCGACCCGAAGGCCATCCCCAGCCGCCTGGCGTGGGAAACCGGCCAAGCCCTGGCGGACTCCCTGCTCCGCCGCTACCGCGAAGACACCGGCGACTGGCCGCGGTCCGTCGGCCTCTCGGTGTGGGGCACCTCCGCCATGCGCACCTCCGGCGACGATGCCGCCGAAGTCCTCGCGCTGCTGGGCATTCAGCCAGTCTGGGACGAAGCCTCCCGTCGCGTGACCGGCATCGAACCGATTCCGCTGTCCGAACTGGGCCGCCCGAGGATCGACGTGACAGTCCGCATCAGCGGCTTCTTCCGCGATGCCTTCCCGCACGTCATCACCCTGCTGGACGACGCCGTCCGCCTGGCCGCTTCCCTGGACGAACCGGAATCCGCCAACTACGTCCGCGCCCACGTCAACGCGGATCTGGCCGCCCACGGCGACAATCGCCGAGCCACCACGCGCATCTTCGGCTCGAAACCCGGTGCCTACGGAGCCGGTCTGCTCCCCCTGATGGACTCCGGAAACTGGCGCGACGACAAAGATCTAGCCGAGGTCTACGCGGTCTGGGGCGGCTACGCCTACGGCAGGGACCTGGACGGCCGCCCCGCACGCCAGGACATGGAATCGTCGTACAAGCGCATCGTCGTAGCCGCGAAGAATACGGATACCCGCGAACACGACATCGCCGACTCGGACGACTATTTCCAATACCACGGCGGAATGATCGCCACAGTCCGCGCCCTGACCGGCTCCGCTCCAGCTTCCTACGTCGGCGACTCCACCACGCCCGACGCCGTCCGCACCCGCACCCTGGGCGAAGAAACGGCCCGCGTCTTCCGCGCCCGGGTAGTCAACCCGCGGTGGCTGTCCGCCATGCGCCGCCACGGTTACAAGGGTGCCTTCGAACTAGCGGCCACCGTGGACTACCTCTTCGGCTTCGACGCCACGGCCGGTGTTGTGGGCGACTGGATGTACGAGAAATTGTCGCAGTCGTATGTTCTGGACGAGGAAAACCAGCAGTTCCTGCGCGACGCGAACCCATGGGCCCTGCGGGGAATCATCGAACGCCTGACGGAAGCCGCCGACCGGGGATTGTGGGAAGAGCCGGATCCGGAGTTGATGGCGCAGATGCGCGAGGTTTACCTGAGTTTGGAAGGCGATCTGGAGAACGACTGAGCTGGCTCGCCCTTGGCAGGCTTGCCCTCGGCTGACTCGCCCTCGGCTGACTCGCCCTCGGCTGACTCGCCCTGAGCTGGCTCGCCCTGAGCTGGCCAAGGGCAATGCTTGATCCCAGTTCGGCCATTCGCTCGCTGTCTTCTTTTACCGTGCCCTCCCAGGCACGTCGCCTCCACGCGCACCGGCTGTCCGCTCGGTCGCCTGCACCGCGCTCCTTGCCATGCGCAGATGAGCGCGCTCCACGGCAACACCGCTCGCCCGCCTGACGAACCCGTTAGCCCAGTTAGACCACGCGTGCTGCCTCCTTCGGACACCGGTCAGCAATCCGTGTCCCGCAGCCCCCTCACCACTCCTCTGCGGAGAATTCGCCCAGCCGCTTGAACAAGCACGACCCACCCGCGCGCCCTACCGCCAAGCCCTCCCCGCCCAACCGCGCCACCAGCACTGCTCCCGCCACCACTCACCAAACCGCCCACCCTTCTCCCGCCGACCACTGACCGCAGTCCCCACCCGACGGCCCCTGCCCGCACCCGCCCACTCCAGCCGCACCGTCACCGTCTCCCCCTCACTCCGCCTCCCGACCAACCACTGCAGGCCCAACCCCCTCCCATGTCCTTGCCCGCAGCCAGCCCGACCGTGCCGTCACCGTCACCTCACTCCACCCGCACCGACCAACCACCGCAGGCCCCATCCCGCGCTAAGGCCGCACCCGCTCACTCCAACCGCACCGCCACCGCCTCCCCCTCACTCCTCCCGCACCGACCAAGCACCGCACGCCCCACCCACGCCCCGGCGGCATCCGCCCACTCCAACCGCACCATCACCGTCCCCCTTTCTCTCCGCCTCCCGAACAACCACCGCGGGTCTCATCCGACGCTCTGGCCGCACCCACCCCAGCCCAGCCGCGCCGGGGGCCCCCGCTCCCGAGCGGACCACTCGGCTCCGCGGTCCGCGTCCCTTTGCGAACAACCGTTGCGCCGCAAGGGTGAACCCGCCGCACCGAATTCCGGCATATCTCCCGAACCAGCCTCCGGCCGGACAAGAGCAGCCGACCGCACCTTGACTTCATAATGGTCTAGTCCAATGCTTACCGCATTCATTTTCCGAATGCTCGCCGGAGGACAGATGCAGCGAAGCAGACTGGCCGCCACACTCGTCGCCGCCGTTACCGTGGCCGGGGCCGCGGCCGCCGTGGCCGCGACCGCCCATGCGCAGACCGGGACCTCGACCGGCCTCGACAACAACTGGTACGCCTCCGCGCCGTACCTCATGCCGCAGAGCAACAACCCGCCCGACCCGGTGACCGTCATGAACGCGACCGGGCAGAAGGCGTTCCAGCTGGCCTTCATCCTCGCGCCCAACGGCGGCGGATGCAGCCCCACCTGGGACGGCACCTCGCCGGTTTCCTCGGACACGACCGTCGGCGACGCGATCAACCGCATCCGCGGCAACGGCGGCGACGTGTCGGTTTCGGTCGGCGGCTACGGCGGAACGAAACTGGGCCAGACCTGCGGCACCGTCGACGCGACCGCCGCCGCCTACCAGCAGGTCGTGACGAAATACAACCTGAAAGCCCTCGACTTCGACCTCGAAGAACCCGAGTACGAAAACACCGCCGCCATCGCGAACGAACTCGGCGCCGCGAAGAAACTGCAGGCGGACAACCCCGGGCTGTTCGTCTCGGTGACCATGCCGGGCACGTCGGCGGGCACCGGCTGGTTCGGCACCCAGCTGCTGGACCAGGCGAAGTCGATCGGCTTCTCCCCCAACGACTTTTCGATCATGCCGTTCGACGGTGGCTTCACCGGCGGCGGCGCGTCGCAGGTGTCAGCGTTGGAAGCGTTCCACGGGTTGCTCGAAAGCCACCTCGGCTGGGACAGCGCCACCGCGTATTCGCACGAGGGTTTCTCGGGCATGAACGGGAAATCCGACTCGTCGGAATACTTCAACGTTTCCGATTTCCAGACCGTCTACGACTACGCGACGAGCCACCACCTCGGCCGGTTCACCTTCTGGTCAGTGAACCGCGACCGGCAATGCACGACGACGACCGACAACAGCGTGTGCTCGAACGTCCAGCAAAACGACTGGGATTTCACGAAGTTCACCACCCGGTTCGCCGGGGCGACCCCGCCGCAAACCACTCCGCCGACGAGCTCGACCAGTCCGACCGGAAATCCCCCGGGAACCTGTTCGGCACCGGAATGGCAGAAAACGCAGGTCTACACCGGCGGCGCCGTGGTCGCGCACAACAGCCACAAATGGACCGCCAAATGGTGGACCCAGGGTGAGGAACCCGGCACGACCGGCCAATGGGGCGTCTGGGCCGACAACGGAGCATGCTGACCGGCTGATTTTCCCGATCGGGCGCTGCGCCGCGGATTCCGTGCCGCAGCGCCCGAACCGTCAGCTGTATTGAGGAATCAGGGACGAACGCCAGGCAGGTGCGTATTCGCCCGGCGGACTTCCGAAGCCAACGCCGGCACTTCGATCACCCGGCGTCCGGCCGCGACAAGCCGCTCGACCCCTTCGGCCTCGACGAACAATGACGGTTCCCGCCAGGCCATCACCACTCGTGGAATGGCCGTTTCGAGGATCAGCTGCGTGCAGCTTTTGGGATGGGACGCGCGATCGCTGCACGGTTCGAGCGAGCTGTACATGGTCGCGTCGGCGAGTCGCGGATCGTGCGGATCGAGCTTCGACAGCGCGGCTTCTTCCGCGTGATTGCGCGGATCACCCTCGCCCGAATGCCCGGTGGCGAGCACCGTCCCGTCCGGCAACCCGACGACCGCGCCGACGCGAAACGTCGAACTCGGCGGACACTCGTCGGCGAGGTCGATGGCCTGCCGCAACCGCAGCAGGTCGAGCGACGACGGTTCAGCCGCGACGCGATACCGCAGCACCGCGACGTCCCCGAGCCGCCGCACTTCCGTCAGTTCCAGAGGTCGAGGGAACGCACCCGGCCCGAGAAACCGCGGCGCTCGCGGGTCGCCGACCATGATCGGCGCGATCGCGAGCCGGAGTTCGTCGGCGAGCCCGGCGTCGAGGAACTGCGTGTGCACTGCCCCGCCGCCCTCGACGAGCAGCGTCCGGATCCCTCGCGCGCCGAGGTCGTCCAGCACGCGGTCGAGCCGTGGAGGACTGCCGACGTCCACCACGGTCGCGACCGCGCTCAGGCTGTCCGCGCTCCCCCGCGGTGCGTAGACGAGCTTCTCGGTGTCGCCGACGGTGAAGAACCGCGACGCCGGGTCCAGCTTGCCGCTGCTCGTGACCGTCACCTTGACCGGTTGCTCCGGCCGCCCCGCCGCGACCCGCTCACGGCGCAGTTCGGCGGAGCGCACAAGAAGCCGCGGGTTGTCGGCCCGCACCGTGCCCGCACCGACGAGGATCGCATCGGCCTCGGCGCGGAGCCGGTCGACCTCCGCGAAGTCGTCCTCGTTGGACAGGAGCAGACGGGTGCTGCCGGCGTCGTCGAGGTAGCCGTCCAGCGATTGCGCCGCGGACAGCAGGACGTGCGGCCGCCCGGTCATCGTGCCCATCCGCTCATCGTGCTCCGGCCAGGTCAGGCAGGCACCACGGCGTACTGCCGGACGTACAGGTCGGTGTAGGTCACCGGCCCGCGCGGCCCCGGCACCCGGTCGAGGTTGATGCCGGTCTCGGGCACCGCGAGCAGCTTGAAGCCGTCCAGCAGCCGGGTCGGCGCGTTCCAGAACACGCCCGTCCCGGTGTACCCGTCGAAGAACTGCTCCGCGGCCGCCGGGTTCTCGGTCGCGATCCCCGCGGCGAGCCCGGACGTGCGCTCGTTCGCGATCTCGACCGCGTCGACGAGCCCGCCGACCTTCTCCACGGTGACGGTCGCCTCCCGCTCGGAGTCCAGCGCCCACTCGTAGCCGATCGGGTGCTCGTGCGGCGCGAGCGAGGGGGTGACGCCGCGCTCGGCCAGAGCCGACTCGATCTGCGGCCACACCGTGTCGTGCACGTCCTCGTGGATCAGCAGCAGGTTCAGCCGGTTGCAGACGCCGAGCCGGTCAAGGCTCGAGAACACCAGGTCACGGACCTTGTCCGCATCCGCCGCGACATCGACGTACAGCACCCCGCCGCCATCGGCGTGCGCCAACGTGCGCACCCCGTGCACCGCAGCCTCAGTCGCCAGCGCGCGCGTGCTGTCGCCGCTGCCGCGCAAGATGACGAGCGGAACGAGCCCAGGCAGCCGAACCAGCGCCGACGCCGCCTCGCGCTCCACGCGCGGCACCAGCTGCACGACGTCCGGGCTGATCCCGGCGGCCTCGAGCGCAGGCGCGATCACGACATCCCGCAACCGCTGCGCCGATCCCAGCGCCGCCGACCCGGTCCGCAGCACGCCGCCGTTGCGCGACTTCACCAGCTGCGACGCCACATCGACCGTCACGTTCGGCCGCGCCTCGTAGTTCGCGCCGATGACGCCCACGGGACGCCGCCGCTCGACCAGCCGCAGCCCACCGTCCAACGTGGACACGTCGACGGACCGCTCCTGGTGCGGCGCGCCAGCCAGCAACCGCAGCTGCGAGGCCATCCCGTCGAGCCGCTCGGGGGTGATGGTGAGCCGGTCGAGCAGACCGGCGCTCATCCCGTCGGCCGTAGCCTTGGCCACGTCGGCCCGGTTGGCCTCGAGCACCTCATCCCGGTGCGCGACGAGCCGCTCCGCCATCCCGACGAGCGCCGCGTCGACCGCGTCGTCCCCGGCGGCAGCCAACGACGGCGCAGCCGCCTTCGCCGCCCGCGCACACTCCTCGACGGCCTTCGCGACCTCGTCCATCGCCTGTCTCCCTCCGGCGGCTCAGCAGACGTCCAGTCTGCCGTACCGCCCACATCGGGAGACGACGGGCTCAGCCCTCGGGACACTCGCGGCCGCAGTCTCCTGGTAGGCCACATGGTCGACAACGCCACCACTCCCGACGACGGCGTCTCTCCCGCGGCCTACCGCCGCTGGCACTGACTGGCACGCCGACCACCGGCTCCGCCGGAGCACCGGCCGCACTGCCCAACCGCCAGCCGCGCCGCCGAACCACCAGCCGTCGCGCCCAACCGCCAGCCGCGCCGCCGAACCACCGGCCGCCGCGCCCAACCACCGGCCGCCGCGCCCAACCGCCAGCCACTCCGCCCAACCACCGGCCGGTGCACCCCACGGGCCGCTGTACCGAACTACTGGCTGCTCCGCTCAGCCACTGGCCGCTGCGACGAACCACCAGCCGCTCCGCCCAGCTGTCGGCCACTCCGCCGCAGCCCGACGTCCGCGGACGCCACCGCCGAACCACCACTGGCTCCGCCGCAACGCAGCGATCCCGCGCCGTCACACGACGCCACCGAGCAGTCGACCCGCGTCACCTCAAGGCAGCAAGCCAACCGCAAGCCAGAACCGCAACGGCCGCCTCATAACGCCAGTGGCTGCAGCAGCCACAGCCCGCCCGCGATGACACAGCTCACCGTGAGCACGCCGAACACCAGCACCCACAACACCGCGGGCACGGCGGTCAACCGGCTCAGCTGGTCGGCGTCGGAGTCCCGCGCATGGCCACGTCGCCGTTTCAGCTGAAGCTCCATCACCGGCCGAACCCCGCCGAACAGCAGGAACCAGGTCAGCAGATACACAAACGGCGCCTGCACCACCTTCGGCGCGACCAGAGCCACAAGCCCGAGCACGGCAGCGCTCGCCACCACCGTGAACACGCCGTAGGCGTTGCGCACCATGATCAGCACACCCAGCAGCAGCAACGCGACCAGCACGAGCACCGTGGTGATCAGGTCCGCTCCGACGAGGCTCGCGAACACCAGTCCCAGGACCGACGGCGCGATGTACCCGGCCAAGGCCGTGAACGCCATGCCCGGTCCCTCAGGCTTGCCTCGCGACACGGTGACTCCGGAGGTGTCCGAATGCAGCCGGATCGACCGCAGCCGCCGTCCGACCGTCACCGCGGCCAGCGCGTGGCCCGCTTCGTGCACGATCGTGATGACGTTGCGGGCGAACCGCCACGGCGTCCCGCCGGCCAGCACCACCAGCAACGCGATACCGCCCGTGACCAACGTGATGACGCTCGGCGTGTTCGCCTGTTCCAGCGCCGCGCCGACTGTCCCAGTGCCCGCTGCCATGGCCGCACCGGAGATTTCCCCGGTGCCCGGTCGAGCACTGAGCACAGTCGAGACGGCGAGTGCAGGCGTAGTCACGCGGACACCTCACCACAGGCACTATTTGGCTGCTGTGAGTGCCCAGGCGACAACCGTCGACCGCGATTCGGTATGGGACGCGGCCCTCACTCCATGACGTCTCCCTCCTGTCGATCCGCTACTTTCGAGCACCGCTCAGTCCGCCACCTCCCCAGATGCCGCCGCCCGCCGCCGATCGAGCCGGAACAGATGGGCGACCCACGACCGATACGGACGCCAGTCCTCGGCCAGCGGTTCAAGCTCGTCCGGCGGCGTGTCGGGAGGCAACGCGTACTCCGCGCACAGAATCTGGTGGAGCTGCGTGTCCAGCCGGGGAAAGAGATCAGGATGTCCCGCGCCGTGCAGCAGGATCTGCTCTGCGGAGAACGCTCCGATGCCCGGGATCGCACACAGCCGGGTCATCGCGTCGGAGATCGGCAGGGCCAGCAGCTCTTCGGTGTCCAGGCGGCCGTCCGCCGCTGCCCGCGCGACAGCTCGAAGGCGGGCAAGCCGGAACGGCCCCACCGACGGCTCGTCACCCAGTTCGGCCAGAATCTGCGGCGGGGGAAAGGAAAACGGCCCGTCGTCGCCCACCTGACGGCCATGTCGCACAGCGAGCTGCTCGCGCAACCGCATCGCCTGCGGAACCCGCATTCCTTGCGTGAGCACGGCCCAGCAGGCCGCTTCATACGGCGACGAATACAGCACCGGGCGTGCTCCGCTATGGCGGGAGTGCAGCCGCCGGACCACCGAGTCACGACTCGCGACCTCAGCGAACCCGGATTCGTCGACATCGAGCGAAAGCATCCGGCTCACCTGTGCGACCACTCGCGCGGCGATCTCCACCGGAGCCGCCACGCCGACTTCGACCGTGCTCGGAGATCTCTGCCGGATCGCGGCCCCGGCATGGGTCCAGGTCCCCTCCACCGGGAACGCCACTCGCAGCACGCCTGGTTCGGCGGAGAAGGATCCGGCCGGGCCTGTCCCGGCCAGCCACTGCGAAGCAGCACTCAGGTCGAACGCCCCGTGCACGGCGATTTCGCCGGTGGGCAGGTCGATCGGGCGCAGGATCGGTGCGGTCATCAGTCAGTCCTCCTCGCTGGTCTCCGCGGGTCGGAGACCGTGCGGACGACGTTAGGAACCGGCACCGACAATGCCGGGTGTCGAACGCATGATCGGACAGATCTTCACTCGAACGAGCGAGTCGTTGATGCCGCATACTGCCGGTATCCCCATCGAGAGGACCGCCGTGCCGCAGCAAAGCACCCAGCAACGGCTCACCGACCTGCTCAGCGAGCCGGCCACCGCAGTCGAAGGCTTCCTCGACACGCTCGGCGACGCGGCCCAGGCCGGCCCGTCGACCGGGCTCACTCAGCGGCTCATGCGCACCACGCTGCTGCCCCAGGTCTACGAACGTTACTGGCGTCCCGTGCTCGGCCGCGTCCTCAAAGGCCCCGGGGGCCCGAGCATGACCGACGAGATCGCACTCGCTTCCGAACGGCTCGCGCTGCGGCCAGGTCACGTCGTGCTCGATGTCGCGTGCGGGACGGGCCGGTTCACGCGCGCGTTCGGGGACGCGGTCGGTCCGGATGGACTCGCGATCGGCCTGGACGGCGCACGGAGCATGCTTTCGCGCGCGGTCGCAGAAACTGACTCGCCGACCGTGGCTTACCTTCGCGCCGACGCGGTCGAGCCGCCGCTGCTTTCGTCCACTGTGGACGCTATCTGTTGTTTCGCCGCCCTGCACATGTTCACCGAGCCGGAACGCGCGCTCGATTCGTTCGCCCGGATACTGCGTCCCGGCGGACGGATCGTCCTGCTCACGAGTGCTCGCCGCGACTGCCAGCTCGCCCGGATCGCCGACACCGCAGGAGGAATTGTCAGCGGACAACGCATGTTCGACCGCGGGGAGATCGCGGCCGGCTTGCGTGCGCGTGGCTTCGACGAGGTGCACGAGCAGTACTTCGGCGTCGCGCAGCTCGTCTCCGGTCGGCTGTCTGACGTGCAGTGATCCATTTCTGTCGGGGTTCGGGGATAGCATTCCCCGCATGACCCACGCCGCACCCGTCCCACCCGACGACAGCCACCTCCGTTCCCTCATCGAAGCCACCGCCGATGCCGTGGCCGCCGCCGAACCGCTCAGCTCCGATTACGCGGGAGCTGACGCGGAAACCCGTGCTGCGGTTGAAGACGAGGTGCGTGCCCGAGCCGACGAGCTCGTCGCGCTCAGCCAAGATCTGCATGCGCATCCCGAAGAAGGGTTCGCGGAACACCGGTCCGTCGGCGCGCTCGCCGAATTGCTGCGAGCTCACGGACACGAGGTCACCGTCGGGCTCGGCGGGCTGGACACCGCGTTGCGCACCGGAACCCCTGACAACAAGGGGCCGCACATCGCGGTCCTGTCCGAATACGACGCGCTGCCTGGGCTGGGACATGGCTGCGGGCACAACGTTATTTGCACCGCCGGAGCCGGCGGGTTCCTCGGTGCGGCGGCAGTGGCCGAACGGCTCGGCGGACGGGTGTCGCTGGTGGGCACTCCCGCGGAGGAAGGCGGTGGCGGCAAGGAAACGCTCGCGCGAGCCGGGATTTTCGACGATGTCGATGCGGTGATCATGCTGCACCCGTTCAGCCATGACATCGCATTGCATCCGTTCCTCGGCAGGCGGCAGCTCGAGATGGTGTTCCATGGAGTCGGCGCACATGCTTCGGCGCAGCCGTTCATGGGACGCAACGCGCTCGACGCGGCGGTGGCGGCCTACCAAGGAGTGTCCGCGCTGCGGCAACAGTTGCCGTCGAGCGACCGAGTGCACGGCATCTTCACCGATGGCGGCGCACGGCCGAATGTGATCCCCGAGCGGGCGGCTCTGTTGTTCTACCTCCGGTCAGCGAATCCCGAGACGCTGCGCGACCTGGCCGGCCGAATGACCGCGATCGCCCACGGCGCAGCCGAAATGACCGGCTGCGGGGTGGAATTGCACTGGGACGCACAGCCCGCGTACCTGCCGATCCGGTTCAATACGACGCTGGCCGGCCGGTGGTCGGTCAATCAACAGGGCACCGGGCGGAAACCGCTGCCGCCGGGAATCGTGCCGGAGTTTCTGACCGGGAGCACCGACCTCGGGAATTTGTCCTACCGCATGCCCGCACTGCACCCGATGATCGCGGTGTCCGGGCCGACGGTCGCGTTGCACACCAAGGAATTCGCCGAGGCTGCCGGGTCGCCGGCGGGTGATCAGGCGGTTGTCGACGGCGCGCTGGGGCTGGCTCTGACCGCCGCCGACTATCTCGCCGACGCGGAGCTGCGCAAAGCCGTGCACGACGAGTTCGAGGGATCGGGAGGAGCGCTGGATGTGCCGAGTTTCTTCGACTGACCGGCGTTGGAAGAGAAAGCGTGGATGACCATGGGCCTAGAGGCTGGGAAAGGAGGTGCACTGCGGCCGGTTTGATGAGTTGGGCTGACGCTGCGGACGAGCTGGGCTGATGCTGCGCCGGGGGGCGGCAGCGGGTCTAGCGGGCTGGTTGCACGGCACGGCACGGCACGGCACGGCACGGCACGGCACGGCACGGCACGGCACGGCACGGCACGGCACGGCACGGCACGGCACGGCACGGCACGGCACGGCACGGCACGGCACGGCACGGCACGGCACGGCACGGCACGGACGAGGATGCACTGCCGAAGAATCAACTGAGGATTCTCAGCTGATTCTTCTCAGGAAAGCCTGAGGGTTTTCCACAGGCTGTTCATAAGCGCGGGCGCGAGTCTTGGTTCATGACCGAGAACGAGAGCCGGCCCGGCCCCGCTACACCCGGTGGGCACCAGCCGCACCAGAGCAGCGCGCATTACGGCCAGTACCAGGCCGCCGGGTCGAGTCCGTTCGCCGCTGGACCGGGACATCCGCGTGATGCGACAGCCGGTCCTGCTGGCCAAGCCGGAGCGCTCGGCGGGCCGCAGACGGCCGCGACTGCTCGGCAGGCAGGGCCGAATGACGCGCCGCCGCCCAGCGGGGCCCCAGTCGCTGGGCCGGGCGCTGCCGAGGTGCCCCAGCCGGGTGTCGCCGTGCAGTCCGGGCCGAACACCGCGCCCCTGCCGAACCTGAGCGCCGCACACCCGCAGTCCGGTGCCCCGCACCCCCAACCCGGCATTGCGCACCCCCAGTCCGGGACGCCGCACCCCAAACCCGGCACGGCGCGCATCCAACCCGGGACGACGCTGCACGCCCAATCCGGGACGCCGCACCACCAGCCCAGCGCTCAACACCACCAGCCCGGCACTGCGCATCCCCAGCCTGACACGGTGCCCGACCAGCCTGCGACGGCGCACGACCAACCCGGCACGCCCCAACACGAACTTAGGCCTCAGCATCAGCAGCCCGGGACCCCGTACTACGGACCGATGCCACAACCCGCGCAACCACCCGCAGCCCTGGCCGGTCCGCGGAAGCGCCCCGGCCGCCTGGCCGCCCTCGTCGGAGCCACCGCGTTGGCCGCAGCCCTCCTTGGCGGCGGGGCTGGCGCGGCGATCGTCGGGCTGACGGGCGGTTCCAGCGCGTCCTCGACCACCGCGTCGTCCACCGCAACGGGGCAGACCATCAGCAACACCACGGCCTCCGGGGACGTCAGCGCCGTCGCCGCGAAGGTGGTGCCCAGTGTTGTTCAGGTGAACGTCGCAACCGGAAAGGGCACGGCGATCGGATCGGGCGTCATCCTCACCTCCGATGGCCGCATCCTCACCAACGCGCACGTCGTGCAGGGTGCGCAGACCGTCACGGTCACCACATCGGACGGGAAGAAGTACCAGGCGAAGGTCGTCGGCTCGGACACCAAGGGCGACATCGCCGTGCTGCAGGCGCAGGGCGCGAGCGGGCTCACTGCCGCGACGCTCGGCGATTCGAGCAAGCTCGCTGTCGGGCAGCAGGTCATCGCGATCGGATCGCCGGGCGGGCTGCAGAACACGGTCACCACCGGCATCGTCAGCGCGCTCAACCGGCCGCTTTCCGACGTCGGAGGCGGCGACGGCGAGCAGCAGAACTCACCTTTCAGCAGGCAGACCTCGAACCTCACGTCCGGGCCCAGCTACACCGCGATCCAGACCGACGCCTCGATCAACCAGGGCAACTCGGGCGGCGCGCTCGTCGACAGCCAGGGCCGGGTGATCGGCATCAACTCGGCGCTCTACAGCCCGAACTCTTCGGCAGGCAGCGTCGGGATCGGGTTCGCCATCCCGATCAACGACGCCAAGAAGATCGTCGACCAGATCGGGAACGGCTGACCGGATCCCCGGAGGCGGACCGCGGTCGGGGCGGCCCGCCTCCGCTCCTCACTCTCGGGACGGTGAGGAAACCTGGCCGCTCTCTCCGGGAATTCGGGGCCTGGAGAGAGCGGCTTCTTCACGCGCCCGGCAGCTCGTAGACCAGCGTGAACGTGTGCTTGCCGGCTTCGTCCACCGTGATGTCGGCCGATCCGGAGATGCCCGCCAGCTCGTCCGTGCCCGAACCGGGCAGCAAGACCAGCGACAGCCCCTCGTCCCCAGCCGTGTGCCGGAGAACGAAGCTCCCCTTCCGCCCGTCGACGGAGCCGGTGAAACGCTCGAAGGCGACGTACGCGCGCGACGTCTCGTTCGACGCCGTCAGCATCTCGACCCGGCTGGCCCCCTCGACCGCCCCGGTGAACGTCTTCTCGATCAGCACCCGCGCGAACTCCGTGCCACCGGCCTCGTCCTGCGCCTGCGGATCCCATTTGTCCAGCTCGAACGCGGCGACGGCGGTCCTGGTCATGCTGTTGCTCCTTTGCCGAAAACTCTGTCCCGCACAGTCAACCGCCGATACCTGCCATCTTCTGTCAGGTATCTCAACGCCGCCGGTTGCCGAAGAGCCCGCGCGAGAACTCCCGGCCGAGCGAACTCGCCGCCGAGCGCATGAACGACTTCACCGCCGGGTTGCTCAGCACCTGCGAGAGCATCCCCGGCTCCTCCTTGTCCGGCTTGGGCGCGGACGGAGCCTCGGGTTCCCCGACCGGTGCGGAACCCGCGTCGGGCACAGCTTTCGCCGTCAACTTCTCGTACGCCGACTCGCGGTCGATCGTCTCCGCGTACTTCGCGTTCAGCTCCGACGACGCGACCGCCGCACGGATCGCGTCCGCTCCGATCGAGCCCATCTTCGACCGCGGCGCACGCAGCCGCGTCCACGCGACCGGCGTCGGTGCACCGCGTTCGGACAGCACGGTGACGATCGCCTCGCCGATCCCCAGCGAGGTCAACGCCGTCTCGAGGTCGTAATGAGGCGACTTCGGATATGTCTTTACCGTGCGCGCCAACGCTTTCTGATCGTCCGGCGTGAACGCGCGCAACGCGTGCTGCACCCGTGCGCCAAGCTGAGACAGCACGTTGTTCGGGATGTCCGTCGGCAGCTGGGTGCAGAAGAACACGCCGACGCCCTTTGACCGAATGAGCTTCACAGTCTGCTCGATCCGCTCGAGGAACGCCTTCGAAGCGTCGGAGAACAGGAGGTGCGCCTCGTCGAAGAAGAACACCAGCTTCGGCTGGTCGAGGTCGCCCTCCTCGGGCAACTCCTCGAACAGCTCGGCCAGCAGCCACATCAGGAACGTCGAGAACAGCGCCGGTTTGGACTGCAGATTGTCCAGTTCCAGCAGGGTGATGACGCCCTTGCCGTCCTGCTGGCGCATCAGGTCGTGGACGTCCAGCTCGGGCTCGCCGAAGAACTCTTCGCCGCCCTGGGCCTCGAGATTGGACAACGCGCGCAGGATCACGCCCGCCGTCGCCGCGGACACCCCGCCGATGCCCTTGAGGTCTTCCTTGCCTTCGTCGCTGGTCAGATGCGTGATGACCGACCGCAGGTCCTTGGTGTCCAGCAAGGCGAGTCCGCGCTGGTCAGCCCAGTGGAAGATGAGGCCGAGCGTCGATTCCTGCGTCTCGTTGAGCCCCAGCACCTTCGACAGCAGCACCGGCCCGAAACTGGTGATCGTCGCGCGCACCGGGATCCCGGTGCCGCTGGTGCCGAGCGACAGGAACTGCACGGGACCCGCCGCCGGTGCCCAGTCGTCGCCCAGTTCCGTGGACCGTTTCGTGGTGCAGTCGTTCGCCTCGCCGGGCGCCGACAGGCCGGACAGGTCGCCCTTGACGTCGGCCAGCACCACCGGAACCCCGGCCGCGGACAGCTGTTCGGAGATGAGCTGGAGCGTCTTGGTCTTGCCGGTGCCGGTCGCGCCCGCGACCAGGCCGTGCCGGTTCAACGTCGCCAGCGGCAGCCGGACCGCGGCCGACGCTTCCGTCTTTCCGTCGATCACGACCGCGCCCAGTTCGACGGCCGGCCCGTCGCTCACGTACCCCTGCGCGATCTCCGCCGCTGGTCCCGACGCTTGCTCGGCCACTGGCCGCACCCCGTTCCGAGTCCGAAATCACACCTCGTTGCACTGGCTGACCGAGCGTAACGCGCCGGAAGCGCAGGTGACGCCGCTGATGTCCCCGTGTCGGGTTAGGGTGGTGCGGGTGAACGACCATCTTGTCTGGATCGACTGCGAGATGACGGGGCTGGACCTCGGCAAGGACGCGTTGATCGAAATAGCCGCGCTGGTGACCGACGCCGACCTGAACGTGCTGGGCGAGGGCGTCGACATCGTCATCCACGCCGACGACGCCAAGCTCGACGGCATGCCGCAGGTCGTCCATGACATGCACGCCAAGTCCGGCCTCACCGAAGAAGTCCGCGCCTCGACGACCACGCTCGCCGAGGCCGAGCAGCGCGTGCTGGAGTACATCCGCGAATGGGTCCCGGACCCGGCCAGCGCGCCGCTCGCCGGCAACTCGATCGCCACCGACCGCGCCTTCATCGCCCGCGACATGCCGGAGCTGGACAACCACCTGCACTACCGGATGGTCGACGTGTCGTCGATCAAGGAGCTCGTGCGCCGCTGGTACCCGCGGATCTACTACGCCAAGCCGGAGAAAGGCCTGGCCCACCGCGCGCTCGCGGACATCAAGGAGTCCGTCGGCGAACTCGAGTACTACCGCGCGATCGCCTTCGTCCCCCAGCCCGGCCCGACGAGCGAAGAGGCCAAGGCCGCGGCCGCCGAAGTGCTGGAACGCCACCGAGGGTGACCCCCTGAAAATCGCTCGCGGGCACCCGCTAGGATTGCTTCCAGCAAGGTGATCGCGAGATCTTTTTGCCAGATGGTGGCTATAGCTCAGCTGGTAGAGCACCTGGTTGTGGTCCAGGAGGTCGCGGGTTCGAGCCCCGTTAGCCACCCGTACACCCCGGCTTCACCGAGATCTTTTTCGGCAAAGCCGGGGTTTTGTCATTTCCGGGGTACTGTTGTCGGTGCTGGTGTCGCGCGAGTCACTGCGGTCTCCAGCCTGCCCTAGCCACGGCTGTCTCCGCCGAGGCTGGCCGGGTTCACGGCGGGTCACCACCGCTGACCTGGGCTGTTGTCCAGGCGGAGCGGAAAGGGGACCCCCCTGAAACGGGGCCTGAACGCCCTGCTAATCTTTTCCACGTCGCCGAGGGAAACCACAGCGGCGGGCAGCACCAAGCGCCATTAGCTCAATTGGCAGAGCAGCTGGCTCTTAACCAGCGGGTTCGGGGTTCGAGTCCCTGATGGCGCACCCTTAATCCCCAGGTTCGAGAAGTTTTCGACCTGGGGATTTTGGTTTTCTGGAAGCTTTTCTTCCGGTTCCGGACTGTCCACAATGGTCGGTGGCGAGCCCGAGTCGCGCCCGAGCTGTCGCGGTGCTGACCGCGGGATGATCTTGGCGGTGGCCTCGGCCGCCGCGAGCGCGACTTCGGGCAGCACGGTGGTGTAGGTGTCCATGGTGACGGTGATCGAGGAATGCCGGAGCATGTGCTGCACCACCTTCATGTCCGCCCCGGCCGCGAGAGCGAGAGTGGCCGCTCCGTGGCGCAGGTCGTGCAGCCGGATCGGCGGCAACCCGGCCTGGCGTGCCAGCTCCTGAAAACGCGCGGTGACATCGGCCGGGTGCAACGCGCTGCCATCGGGCTGGGTGAACAACAGTCCGCTGCCGACCCAGCCGGCACCAAGCCGCGCGATCGCCTCATCCTGGTCTGCCAGGTGCTGACGCAGCACGAGCACCGTGCCGCCGTCCAACGCGACCAGGCTCTCCGACGACGTCGTCTTGGGCGCGGACTGCCCGGTCTCCCAGCCGTACTGCACGATCTGATTCGTCACATCCAGCGCAGCGGAATCCAGATAGGTGTCGACGCGCCGCTGACCGCATGCTTCCCCGCGCCGAAGCCCGACATGAGCGATCAGATGGAACAACGCGTACAGCGGATCGTGGACCGCGTGGTCGAGGAACCGGCCGGTCTGCTGCGGGGTCCACACCATCACCGGCGACGGAACCTCTCCCGTCTCCCGCCACCGCGCGACCCGCTCGTCGGTCCACACCTTCGCGGTCGGGCGTTTGGCCGGGGGCAACTCCACCAACGACGCGACATTGACCGTGAGCAGGCCTTCCTTCACCGCCGGGCTCAGCGCCGCCCGCAGCGTTTCCCGGATCCGCCGGATCGAGGTCGGTCCGACCGGCCGCTGCCACTTCACGGCCGCGACCTTGCGGGGATCCTTGCTGGCCCGGTACTCGGCGATCACGTCGTTGTGCTCCACGATCGCGTCGAACATGCCCTCCAGATGCGCCACACGCAGTTTGTCCCGGCGAATATGTCCCAGATGCGGCCGCAGATACAGCCGCACATGCGACTCGTAGGAACGGTAGGTGTTGCGGGAGCGGGTTTTCTTTTTCGTCGCGAGAAACGCGGTGAACACCTCGTCCATCAAAGGGTGCTCCAGCACCTCTGCCCCGGCCCGCACCAGCCGGCGCATGTCTTCCAGTTCCGGGAGTTTCTGGCGTGCGGTGATCGCGGCGGCGATCACGTCCGCGATCTTGCCCAGGGTGTCCTCGTCGTCCCCGGCGAGCGCGAGCAGGTCGCCGACGTGACTGAGTTCCTTCTGCGCCTTCGTCGCGGTCTCGAACCCGCTGCGACGCCGCGGCCGACGATTCCCGCCGCGGTCCGCGGGCAGCTCGATGCGGTAGCACCACTGCCCGTGCCGGCTCTGTTCCAGTCTCGGGCACGCCGCACCCAGACTGCGACCGTTGCTGTCCTTGCAGGAACAGCGTTTGTACACCGATCCCTCGGCCATCGCCTGCCGCCTTCCCCTCGGTTGCGTTGAATCAGCGGGTTGCCGTCATGCTCGCGCTGCAGAACCCGCTCGGGGAAGCCCGAGCCCGAGCGACACCACCCGATCCGGCGAATCCCCGAGCAGCGCTCAGCCAGCAGGCTCGTCCAGGCCAAGGACCCGTCGCAACCCGGCGGTCGGGACGCGGTATTCCCCGCCGACGCGCAGCACCGGACACGGGAAACCACCGTCGCGCGCCAGCGCGTACGCCGTCGTCCGGCCGATCCGCAACGCCCGCGCCGCGGTCATCAGATCCACCACCGCCGGCAACGCGGCCACCTCCCCCAACGTCAGCACGGCCGCTGCGTTCACGAGACCACCGCACCCGTCAGGCGGCGGCAGGCCAGGTCGTGACAATCCGGATCCAGATCGACGCCGACGAACGAGCACCCGTGTTCCAGCGCGGCGATCCCGGTGGTCCCGCTGCCGCAAAAGGGATCCAGCACCACACCACCGGGCGGGCACCCCAGACGGACACAACGCCGCGCGATCTCCAGCGTCCCCGCTGCCGGATGCCCCGTACCCGAACGCCCCGCCGGGACCCGCCAAAGATCCGTCATCCCCTCCGCCGCGAACCAGTGCACCGGCGACCGGGTCAGCAGGAACACCGACTCGTACCGCTGGGCAAGCCGGTCCCGCACACTCTCCGGCCGCGCGTTCGGCTTCTCCCACACCACCGCATTCCGCACCAGCCACCCACGATCCTGCAACGACAACGCCACCCGCCACGGCACACCCACCAGATCCTTGCGCCGAAACAACGACTGCGGCGGCCGATGCACCCCGTACCCCGTCGCCGCCCGCACCGCAGCAGTGCGCGCGACCGAGCCCGGCGCCACGTAATTCCCCCACGACCCGCCGAAACAATCACCCAGATTCAGCCACACCGTCCCGCCCAGCGCCAGCACCCGCGACAGCTCCCCGAAGACCCCGGCCAGTCGCGCGACATATCCATCCACGGTGGACTCGACACCGTATTGCCCGACGACGCGGTAGTCCCGCAAACCCCAATACGGCGGCGACGTCACGACGCAATCCACCGACCCAGCTGCCATCCCTGCCACCACCTCACGCGCATCGCCGACGCACAACCGCACCGCCGCCCCAGTTCCGGCCGTCATCGGTCTCCCCCATGCCTGCCTGCGTCCAGTCGCCGCTGTGCGAGGTCGTGGTAGGCGGGGTTGGTGTCGATGCCGGTGAAACGCCGGCCGAGCGCGCGAGCGGCCACGCCGGTGGTGCCGCTGCCGCTGAACGGGTCCAGGACGTGACCGCCCGGCGGGCATCCGGCCGCGATGCACCGGCGCGGGATCTCCACCGGCGACGGTGCCGGATGGCCGCCGCGGGTGCGGTCGGGTGGAACGGTCCACACGTTGCCGGGGTTGCGACCGCGCTGCCCGTCGGCGGGTGCGCGAAGCCAGGTTCCGCGTGCTGTATTCGGCTTCGTGCCGCCGCGGTAGGCGCGACGGGACAGGGCACGGTCGCCGGTATACGGCTGCCGGATCGCGTCGAGGTCGAAGTAGTAATCCGGTTGCGTGACGAACAGGAAGAGCATCTCGTGGCGGGTCGCGAGCCGATCGGAGACCGGGGTGGGCGTGGCGTGGGGCTTGTGCCACACGATCGCCGACCGCAAGATCCACCCGTCGCTTTGCAGTGCGAAGGCCAGCCGCCACGGCATGCCGAGCAGATTCTTGTGCGGCACGTCCGCTCGTGACCGGTAGTGCGGCTGACCGGCCTGGCCGGGGGTCGCGCACCAGTAGCCGTCGGAGTTGGTGGAGTAGCTGTCACCCAGGTTGACCCACACCGTGGCCCGCGGAGCCAGCACGCGCCGGGCCGCGGCGAACACCGCGCGAAGGGCTGCGAGGTAGTCATCCGCGGTCGCTTCCAGCCCGGTCTGCGGATGCTCGCGCCGGTCCCCGCAGTCTTGGCACCGCCACCGCCTGGCACCCGCGTCGCGGAGACTGGCCGGGCGGTGACGGCAGCCGGGTCGGCCGCCGGTCCAGGCGTCCGGGGCGTAGTCGCGCAGCCGCCAGTAAGGCGGGCTGGTGACCAGACAGTCCACCGAATCCTCTGGCAGATTGCGGAGCGCGGCTTCCGCGTCGGCGGTCACCAGCGTGATGGCGGCGTCCGCACGGGCGTGTGCTGCGCAAGTAGTCATGCGGCCCTCCCGGTGTCCTGTGCGGGGAGGCCGAGACGGCGCAAGCCGATGTCGTGGAACGCCGGGTTGAGGTCGATGCCGAGATAGGACCGGCCGAGCCGACGCGCGGCCAGTCCCGTCGTGGCCGCACCGCTGAACGGGTCGAGCACCACACCGCCGTCCGGGCATCCCGCGGCGATACAGCGCAGCGGGATGTCGACCGGGAACGCGGCGAAGTGCGCTTCCCGCAACGGGCGGGTGGTGATCGACCAAACGTCACCAGGATTCTTACCCCGAGCGTGCGCGGCGGTGTGCCGAGCCCCGGTCGGGCGCATCGCGTCCCCCGGGGCTTTCCCTGCGAACGGTTCAGTGTCGCGGTATTTGCCGTACACGCTGTGCCCGCGGCGACGCGCGGTCGCACCGATCCCGCCGTGGCGGCCCTTGTTCGCACCGCCGAAGACGATGCCCTCCCCGACCGCCTCGGGACAGGCAAATGGCTCGCGGATCGGATCGAGGTCGAAGAAGTACTTCTGCTGTTTGGTCAGCAGGAACAGCATCTCGTAGCGATTGGAGAGCCGGTCGCGCACGGACTCGGGCATCGCGTTGGGTTTGTGCCACACGATCGCGTTGCGCAGAATCCAGCCGTCGGCCTGCAACGCGAACGCGACCCGCCACGGCATCCCGACCAGGTTCTTCCGCGGCAACGACCGCGTGCGCGCCACCCCGGCCTGGCGCACCGATTCCCGCAGTGGCGCTGCTGCGCTACGGCCGGACAAGGTGCTCGCCCGCATCGCGTCCCCGGTGCGGCCGGGCGGTTCGGCAGAGTACGAGTCGCCCAAGTTCAGCCACACCGTGCCGGTGTCGGCCAAGACACGATGCAGCTGCGCGAAGACCTCCCGCAGCCGGTCCACGTAGTCCTGCGGGGTCGGTTCCAGGCCGTGCTGGTCGTCCTCGCGCTGGGCGCCGCACCGGCGGCAGCGCTGCGGCACGCCACCGCGATGCGCCGCGGACGCGGGATAGGCAAGCCCAGGGTGTTTGGACTGGGGAACGTTGCCGCCACGTCCGGCCGCGGCCAGGTGCGCGCACCCGGGATCGCCGCCGACCCAAGTTCCGGTCCCGTAGTCGCGCAGCCCCCAGTACGGCGGGCTGGTGACCACGCAGTCCACCGAATTGGCTGCCAGGCCGGTCAACGTGGTCGCGGCGTCGCCAGTGTAGAGCGTGACCGCGTCGTCGCGGTAGTAGACCGTGTCCATAAGGTTTGCTCCTTCGGCACGTTGAGCAGAGGTTGCGAGCCGCAGTAGGTCGGATCGCGTCGCCGCGCCGCAGACGGGCACCGACGCGCATCTTGCGTGAAGCGGTCCACACTTCAGGCGACGACCAAATCGGGCCTTGTTCCGTGCCAGGCGCGGTGCGACGGCGCGGGCAGCGCGGGGAGGGGTTGGTTCAGAGCCGGATAGGCCGCGTCGGGATCGGCCCGGAGCACCAGCGCGGTGTGATGTGCGGGCAGCGCGACCGGATGCCCGAGAGCGCGTTCGGCACGGGCGGCGGCGCGGCGCTGAGCCAGCGACGCGCGGGTGTAGGTGCGGCCTCGCCGCACGGTGGCGGTCAGCGCCACACACCGCGCGACTGGTGCCAGCCCGGCAGCGGTGGCGACCGCCGTGATCCGGCTGGGAACGTCGAGCAGGTCGTGCCGCACTGGGTGGCGCCGCGGGGCACTGGTGATGACCGCGTGCCCGCCGGGACGCAGCAGCGGCCGGTACTGCGTCAGCAGTCTGTGCAATCGCTCCAGCGCACCATCCATGTCGCCAGCCGGACTGGGCCGCAGGGTCGTCAGGAGGAGGTCGATCCGCCCGGTCAGTCCGGCGGTGGCCGCGGCGACCGCGGTGCCGGGGCGTCGGTCGAGGATGAGGACCATGCCGTCGGCGAACACCCCGCGCGCCTTTGTGGCAGTCACGTTGGTGCGCGCCAGACGCCACCAGCGCCGCTGCCCGGTCAACCCGATCGCGTGCCGCCCGCCCCGTAGCGCTTCGACGATCGTAGTGCCCGCCCCGCAGTCGGGATCGAGCACGACATCGCCGGGCCGAGTCAGCGCCGCGATGGCGTGGCGGGCGATCGCCGGGGCCATCAGAGCGTGGTCGGCACCGGTGGCGTCGTGGTAGCCGCCCTCGTTCAGCTGGGCCGTCAGACTGTCGGTCCCGGTCGGCCACACCGACGCCACAACCGGGCCTTCGGACCGCTCCCCCGCCGGGCGGGGGTGCTGCCTCCCAGTGCGCTTAGACATCCGAGGTCTCCTTCCCGTCGAAAGCACCCTCGTCCGTCGCGTCCGGCGACAATCGACCGAGCAGAACGAGGTCGTGATGCACCGAGCGCAGCGGCGGCGCTGCGGCGTCGACCGCGCGCGGCGAGAAGTCCAGCGTCGAGGCCGCGATGCCTGCGCGGCCAGCGGCTACGGGGCGGTTCGGCAAGGTCGACACGGGCGTAGCGAGCACGGCGATGTGATCGAGACATCGCAACCCGCGACTACCCAGCGTGCTCAGCGCAGTCGCGTGCGGGTCGCGTAGTCGCCCATCACGGACATCGCTGTGTGTGACTACGGCGATAAGGCCGCCCGGAGTGAGCAGGGCGTCCCAGTCGGTGTGCGCGAGCCAGTCGGTGGCGTGCGGATCGAGCGCGGTGATGATCAGGTCGAACCCGCCATGCGGTCGGTCCCCGTCGCGACGCCGAGGGCGTGCGGAGTCGGGGTGCGGTTCGGCCACCGGGTGCAGCCCGAACCGACCGAGTCGGAGTCGCGACCCCGACTCGGATCCGGCGCAGGGGGCCGAGTCGGGGTGCTCGGCCGGGTAGCCGGGTGCGGGTGCCGCAGTCGCGGCGTCGGCACCGCGGCCGAGCCGGGAAACGGTCCAGACCGCCTCGGCGAGACCTGCGTACGGGGTGGCGCTGCGGGTGCCGTCAACCGCGCGCCGAAGAGCGCGCGGGGACGGCGGTGGAGTAAGCAGAAGGACGCGGTCGCCGGGGCGGGTGTAGGTCGTCACGAGGGTGACGACCGTGCGTCCGAGCCAGCCGGGAAGCAGTGCAGTACCGGGCAGCATTTCCGCCTCGGCGAACGGCCAGAAGGTCGCCGGACGTGGCCTGCGGGCAACTGCGGTTGCAAGCTTGGTCTGTGGCGCGCGATGCCGACTGCGGCGGAGGCCGGCAGTGTCGCGATGCGGCAAGCGGTGGTGACGGCGTCCGGGCTCGGGGTGCGGTGGTGAAGTCATCGGTGGCCTTCCTCGCGGTGTGATCGGCGTGGTCTGCCAAGTCGCCCCAAGAGGCGGGTTTTGGGGCCGTTTTTCGACACCGCTCGCCCAAGTTTTTTCATAACCTCCGAAGTCCTGCACCGTACGCAGAGAGAAACGAGTCCGAATAGGTCGACACTTTCCCAGCTTCCCGGAAGGATTCAAGCCAGGACGGCCGGGGTTGACCCGCTTTCGAATCACCCGGGTTCGGGTCAAGAAGAATTTCCGACCAGAACAAAGCAAGCCCCCGGAGCTGCCGCGGACCCGCCTGAGCCGGCCGCCGACTGCCCACTAAGGATCACTTAAACGACCAGCTCACAAGCTACTAAGACGATCACGGACACCGCCAGGACAGGTTGCCCTGCGTGAGGTTTCCGAATCCTTCGAAGCTTCGCTTTTAGTAGCCAATTTCACCTACTAAGAAGATCATCTTTGTTCTTTTCTTGTCTTTTTCTTGTCGCCGCCCTGGCGTCCTGACGGAGCCGATTCCACGAACTCCAGTCAGGAGCACGCCAATGACGAACGACGAGACCGTGTCCGCGCCTATCCGCCCCGATCACGAAGGGCACGACTGGCTGCCGCTAGACACCGCGCGCGACGCTTTCGGGTGGCTGGTCACCGGGCCGAAGCCGATGGCTGTGCACGGGGCCCGGTTCGCCGGATTGCCACGGCGTCCGGTGCCGCTGGACGAACTGCGGGACCGGGTGATGAGCAAGCAGTGCCCGCCCCGCACGCGCGACGATGTGTGGGCGCACCTGGTGCTGCGCTCCCGCGCGCACGGGGGTGCCTGGACGGTGGCGTGCGTCGGGATGGCCCTGCCGTCGCTGGCCTCGAGCGCGCGATGGCTGGCGGCGCGGTATCGCGGCGATCGCGCGGACGCGCACGCGGCCGTGCTCGCCGGGTTTGTCCACGCGCTCTCGACGGTCGATCTGGCTGACCCGGCCATCGCGGTCCGGCTGCACTTCGCCGCGCGCCGCGCCGGGCAAGCAGCATTGGAGGAGTCGCTCGACGCTCCGATGCCTGCGGGCTCGGGCTATCGGTCCGCGGTGCCGCGCCCGCCGTACGGACACCCCGACTTGGTGCTCGCGCGGGCGGTCGGTGAGCAGATTCTCACCCCCGCCGAAGCGGAACTGATCTCGTCGACCCGGCTCGGCGAAACCTCGGTGACCGGCTGGGCGCAAACCCACGGAGCCGCGCTCAAGACCGCGTTCAAGGCCCGCGATCGAGCTGAAGACCGACTCGTCGCGTGGCTGCGCGATCAGCTCGCCGACACCGACTCCGACGACCCCGTCGCGGACGTAGCTGTCTCCGCTCTGCTCACCGGCTCACCGGCCGCTCCCGCCGAGGAGAAGCCGCACTCGTCACGTGCCGTGAGCGGTCGTCTGCGCAACGGCCGGCCAGTCGATTCCAAGAAATCGTCACGAGCGGTGTCGAAAAAGGACCCGAAATCCGGCCTCTTGGGGCGCGGGGAGATCCCACCCAGCTCTCCGCGTACCGCCGAGCACGAGCCGATTTCGGAGGTGCGCCGATGCGCGTGACACCCCATCCCCAGATCCGACGCGCCACCGCGCCGGCGCGCTCGCCCGCGTCGAGCGCATCCGAACAGAACCGACTCCGCACGGGCACCATCAGGCGCGCGCGGCCGACTGCACACACGGATGGTGCACGTCCATGTCATCGGACCTCTCAGTCGCGACCGGTGCGCAGCACGGTGACCCACTCCGTGGTCTTAGCGCTACTCGGCACGGTCCTGCTCAGTGTGCTCAGCGCGGATGCGGCGCAGGCCTCCACACAGGTTCTCGCGATCGCGAGCAGCGTCGGCCAGGTCTTCGACAACATCCGCAATTGGCTGGTCGGCATCCTCGCCGGGCTGGCGACGGTGTTCCTCACCATCGGCGGCGTCCGGTACCTGATGGCCGCGGGCGACCCCGGCGAAGTGGAGAAGGCCAAGCAGTCGTTCAAGAGCGCCGGGTGGGGCTACGGGCTGGCGGCGCTGGCACCGCTCGTGGTGGAAATCCTGCGCGGGATTGTCGGGGCCTGACGCCATGGCCGCGCCCCGACACCCCGGCCCGTCCGAACCCGATCGCGGCGAGCCCGGCACCGGCGCACGCCCGGCGGACCCGGCGCGCCGGGAGAGGGTCCTGCTCGCACCGCAGCGCGTCGGCCGTGGTTCCCGGCGGCGGCTGGTCTGGCTGCTGGCGCTCGGCCTGACGGTGGTGCTCGGCAGTGTGCTGGCCGTCGGTGCATGGGCCTCGCCCGGCGCGCCCCCGCAGCCCGGTGCGCAGCAGGCGGCGCTGGCGCAGCAACCGCCTCCGTTGCCGCTACCACCCAACCCCAGCAACTCGTGTGCCCCGAACTCGCCGGACCCGTCGTGTCACTTTCCGACAGGCTCTCCGCGCCCGTCGGTCCCAGCGACGCCGCTGCCGCCGATCACCGAGCTGCCGCCGCCGACAAGTTGCTTTCCCGGCCAGATCGGATGCACCCCCGGCGGCCCGACCACCGCACCAAGCACGAGCGCGCAACCGAACCCGCCGTGCACAGGCGAGGACTGCATTCCGCAGCCCACCCCGCCGCCGAGCACTGGCCAGCAACCGGGCGGTCCCAGTACGGGAAACGACGATCCGGAGTGCGGGCTGACCAACATCACCGGCTGTATCGCCAAGGCGATCAACGGTGTCTTCAAGGATCTGGTCAATGCCGCCCTGTCGCCGATCCTGGACTTGCTCGGCCACACCGCGCTGACCACGCCGACGCTGGACCAGCTTCCCGGCATCGGCGAGCTGTGGGACAACTCGTGGCAGATCGTGCTGGCCTGCTACGGGATGCTGCTCCTCGTCGCCGGGATCGTGGTGATGTCCCACGAGACGGTGCAGGCACGGTATTCGATCAAGGAGATCGGCCCGCGGATCCCGATCGGGTTCCTCGCCTCCGCGCTGTCGCTGTTCTTCGCCGAGAAGCTCATCCGGCTGACCAACGCGCTGTCCGCCGCAGTGCTCGGCGACGGAGTGAATCCGCCGTCGGTGGGGTCCACGCTCAAGGACGCCGTCGAGGGTGCGGTCTCCGGCGGGTTCTTCATGATCCTGCTGGCGCTGGTGCTCGTGGTCGTCGGGATCGCCCTGCTGATCGTCTACGTCTTCCGCGTGGTCATCACGCTGATTCTCATTGTCACCGGGCCGCTTTTTCTGATGTGCCACTGCCTGCCCCATACAGATGGCATCGCCCGGTGGTGGTGGAAGGCGCTCGGCGCGACGCTGGCGATCCAGGTTGCCCAGTCACTCGTGCTGATCAACGCCGTGCGGACCTTCCTGTCCGGCGGGGTGCGTCTGTTCGGCTCGACACTGTCCGCGCTCGGCATGCTCATCGCCGCGATCACCTTGTTCTACATCTTGTTCAAGATTCCGTTCTGGTTCCTCTCGGCCACCAAGCTCGGCAGCGGCCGTTCCTTCCTCGGCGGGCTCGCGAAGGCGTACATCGCGGCGAAAACGTTCGGGATGGTCGCCGGGAAGTCCGGAGGGTTCGGCAAGGCCGGAGCGGTCGCCGGTGGCGGAAAAGGCAGTAAGCGCGGCGGTGCCGCTGCCGATCCGCCGTGGCCCGCTCAGCCGCGGATCGCGCCGACACCGGAGGCGGTCAACCAGCGGATGCAGGCGGCCTACGACAAAGAGCGCACCCGTGCTGCCCAGCACCCTCGCCCGCCCTCGCAGCGACCGGAGTTTCTGCAGCCCGGCCCCCAGGAGACCACCCACGACCCAGCCGTCACCCCGGCCAATCAAGGACCCGTCATGCCCGAATTCAGTTCAGCATCCAAACCCGACACTCCAGTCCCACCGCCGGCCGGACGGCGCCGCAGGCAGGCTCCGGCGGCGCCCAGGTTCCAAGCACCCGGTGCACCGCGCCGCGCAAGCGGCAACACGCCCCCGGCCCGGCCGGTCGCGGCGGCCGCAGTTCCGCCGCACTTGCGGTTCCAACCGCCGACGCCGGACCCGTCCCACGTGTCCCGGCCAGTCACGCCCGCGACGGCGCCACCCGCCGCACCGGCGTTCCGGACCGCGCACCCGGAGCCTCGCCTCGGAGACGCCCGCCCGCGCACGCCGTCCGTCCCGCCGGTGACGTTCCGGGCGCCCACCCCACCGAAATCCGCGCCGACATCCCCGCCTCGCGGAGGTGAGAAGTCATGACTCAGCCCGTGCGCATCCCTGCCGACGTCGACCGCGAAGACCGCGTCCTAGCCAATCTCACCGTTCGTCAGCTGGCGATCCTCGCGGTGACCGGGATCGTGCTCTACGGCGGCTGGACGCTAGCCCGCGGTGTGGTCCCGCTGCCGGCGTTCCTGATCGTCGCGATTCCTATCGGGGTCACCGCCGCGGTCCTGGCGCTGGGGCGACGCGACGGCATGAGCCTGGACCGGCTCGTGCTCGCCGCACTTCGCCAGCGGCTGCAACCCCGCCGCCGGGTCGCCGCCCCCGAAGGTGTCCGGCCCGCACCGGAGTGGCTGACCAGCAGCATCACCGCGTCCGACGCCACCGGCGCGGCGGGCACATCGGAGGTGTCTCCGGCGGCGCTGCGGCTGCCCGCGGAAGGGGTCACCGAGGCCGGTGTCGTCGACCTCGGCCCCGACGGGGTCGCGATGGTCGCGGTGGCCAGCACCGTCAACTTCGCGCTCCGCACGCCCGGTGAGCAGGAGGCGCTGGTCGCCAGCTTCGGCCGGTATCTGCATTCGATCTCCGCGCCGGTGCAGGTGCTCATCCGGGCCGAACGTCTCGACCTGAGCCGCCAGATCAGCGACCTGCGCGAGGCCGCCCCCGGCCTGCCGCATCCGATGCTCGAAGCCGCCGCACGGGAGCACGCGACCTACTTGGACCAGTTGCGCCGCTCCACCGATTTGTTGCGCCGCCAGGTGCTGCTGGTGCTGCGCGAGCCGGTCCGCGCCACGGGGCCGACCGACGGGCTCGGCGGCGCGTCCCCGCTCACCCTGCTGCGGGCGCGACGCGCCCGCGGACGGGACGGCGAGATCACCGAGACCGCGCGGCGCTCGGCGGAGGCCCGGCTCGTGCGGAGGCTGGGCGAAGCCACCGAACTGCTCTCCCCAGCCGGGATCACGATCACGCCCCTGGACGCTGGGCAGGCCACTGCCGTGCTGGCCACCGCGTGCAATCCCGACAGCCTGATCCCGCCCTCGGCGGGTCTGGCCGGTGCAGACGAGGTGATCACCACCGCTGCCCCGGATCCCGACGACGAACCGCCAGTCCATCACCGAAGCACGGCCACCCGGGCCGGGCGTGACAACGCGCCGCCGGAGCCGTCGGCCTTGGATGAGTGGGAGGGCGGGGACCTATGAGCAGGAAGTTCGGCCGTGATCGAGGCCGCGGCGCGCGGGATACGAATGCACCGTTGGGAAGGGCCAGTGCGTTCACACCGGATTCGCTGTCGGTCGCGCCCCGGCATCTGGAGATCGGCGGCGAATGGGTCTCCTCTTTCGCGATCACCGGCTATCCGCGCGAGGTGCACGCGGGGTGGCTGCAACCGCTGCTGTCCTACCCCGGCCGCGTCGACGTGTCGCTGCACATCGAGCCGATCGACCCGGTCACCGCCGCCCACCGGCTCAAGCGCCAGCTGTCCAAATTGGAGTCCGGGCGACGACACACCAGCGAGAAGGGACGGTTGCTGGACCCGATGGTCGAGGCCGCGACCGAAGACGCCTACGACCTCTCGGCGCGCGTCGCCCGCGGCGAAGGGAAGTTGTACCGGCTCGGGCTGTATCTGACCGTGCACGCCACCAGCGAAGCCGATCTCGACGAGCAGGTCGCCGCAGTGCGGGCGCTCGCGGCATCGCTGCTGATGAACGCCCAGCCGACCACCTACCGGTCGCTGCAAGGCTGGGTGTCCACCCTGCCGCTGGCGCTGGACTTGATCGGCATGCGCAGAACTTTCGACACCAGTGCGCTGGCCGCCGCGTTTCCCTTCACCAGCCCCGATCTGCCGCCCGCTGACCCGACCAGTGTCGCCGCACCGGCCGGTGTGCTATACGGGTTCAACGTCGGATCGCAGGGTTTGGTGCATTGGGATCGCTTTTCCGCCGACAACTACAACAGTGTCGTGCTCGGGCGCTCCGGCGCGGGCAAGTCCTACCTGGTGAAGCTGGAAACCCTGCGCAGCCTCTACCGCGGCGTCGAGGTCGCGATCATCGACCCGGAGGACGAGTACCGACGACTCGGCGAGGCCATCGGCGGCACCTACATCCACCTCGGCGACGCCGACGTCCGCATCAACCCGTTCGACCTTCCGATCGCCATCAGGCCGGACGGTCGCCGCACCGCCCCCAAAGACGCCCTCACGCGCCGGGCGCTGTTCGGCCACACCGTCACCGGGGTGCTGCTCGGCACCGACCTGTCTGCACAGCAACGCGCCGTGCTCGACCGGGCGATCATGGCCACCTACCAGCAAGCCGGGATCACCAGCGACCCGCGGACCTGGGGCCGGCAGGCACCGCTGCTGGCCGACCTCGCCGCAGCCCTCACCGGCACCGCAGACCCGGTCGCGGCGGACTTGGGCACCCGGCTGCACCCGTTCGTCGAGGGCGCGTTCTCCCCAATGTTCTCCGGGCCCACCACCACAAGGCCCGAGGGACACCTGACCGTGTTCAGCCTGCGGGACCTGCCCGACGAACTCCGGCCGATCGGGACGCTGCTCACGCTGGACACGGTGTGGCGGCGGGTGTCCAACCCGGCCATCCGGCGGCCGAGGCTGATCACGGTCGACGAGGCATGGCTGCTCATGCAAGACCCTGCCGGGGCGCGTTTTCTGCACCGGATGGCCAAAGCAGCCCGGAAACACTGGGCGGGCTTGACGATCGCGACCCAAGATGTCGGGGACGTCCTCGGGACGGACCTGGGCAAGGCGATCATCGCGAACGCGGCTACGCAGATTCTTCTCCGTCAAGCGCCGCAAGCGATCGAGGAGATCGTGGCAACCTTCAACCTGTCCGAGGGCGAGAAGCAGTTCCTGATTTCCGCGGACAAGGGACAAGGTCTGCTTTCGACTGGGACGCAGCGAGTCGCGTTCCAGTCGCTGGCTTCGCCGCAGGAAAACGCGCTCATCACTACTTCCCCAGAGTTCCTCGCAACTTTACCCGAATCTGAGCGGAACTCTGGGTATTTGGTGCTTGACGATGATAGCTGAATCCCGGAGTTGGGGAACTATGGAATCGTCATTCCTTTGTGGATTGTTCGTATTCGGCGATGCCGGGGTGGTCGACGCTGCTGGTGTAGCGGTAGGCGCCGGCGATGGACAGGCCGAACAGTTCGCAGAGCTGGCGGACGTCGCCGCCGGTGGCGTGGGCTTCGTCGAGGATGCGGTCCTGGCGGATGGCTTGCGCGATCATGCCGAGCCGTTTGCGGATCCACCACGGGGTCGCGGGCGTGGTGGTGTTGGCGTTGCGGTAGTGGATGAACAGGTGCGGATTGGCGGTGTCGGGCCAGGTCCGTTGTCGGTAGTCCAGGTAGGCCGACACTCGTGCCCGGACCGGCTCGGCGAGCGGCACGATGCGGTCGGGCAGGTAGAGGCGACCGTCGCGCACGTCGGCGAGCTGCAGCTGGAGCAGTTGCCAGATGCGGATGGCGTGGAAGGCCAGCAGCGCGGCCAACGCCGCGCGGGTCGGGTCGTCGGAGTTGAGCGCGCCGCGCAGCTCGGTGAGATCGATCGGTGCGGGCACGTGTTTGTCCGGGGTGGGCACGCTGATGCGCGTGGTGGGGTTGATGAAGGTGAGCTTGCGGGCCTTGAGGATCCGGAAGATCGACCGAAGCCCTTGCAGGGTGCTGCTGCGCGGACTGCCGCTGGGCGGCAGGGCGGCGAGCACGTCGTCGCGGCCGATCTCCCGCAGCGAGGGGTGGGTGCGTGCCCAGGCGCGGATGATCGGCAGCGCGTAGCCCAGCTGCGAACGCACCGTGTTGTCGGAACGGGGACGAAATCGCGGTGGGGTGGTGCTGCCGTTGCGGGCGATGTCGAACCAGACCTCGAGTTCGTGACGGATGTCCTCGGGCAGTCCGGTGATCTGCAGCTGGAACCAGCGCTCGGTGGGCGGGACGCGGTCGTCGGCGAGCATGCCGGCGACGGTCAGCACGTCGAGCACCGGGCGCACGGGGTGCCGGATGCGCGAGAGGGGCAGGACGTCGCTGGCGCGGATCGCGGCACCGGGGGTGTCTTGCATGCCCAGCAGCATCCGGATCGCCCGCTGGGCGCGTTCGGTGACGGTCCTGCTCCAGCCGTGCGCGGCGGCGTGCTCGCGCACGAACTGGTGCCAGGCGGCCTCGCGGGCCGGGTCGGGCGGCGGTGGGAATCCCTTGCGCAGTCCGGCTTTCAGGTCCCGCGGCAGTTCGAGCAGCACCAGCTGTTCGTAGGGCACCGGGTGCAGCAACGACAGGTTCGGTGGGATGGTTTTCTTGACGTAGGGCCGTTGGCCCTGTCCTTCGCGGTGCCACATGCCGGCGAAGAACAGCTGCTGCCCGAACACGTTGGCCTCGGCCAGACTGATGCTGCTGGGCCGCTGGTCGCGGTCCTGGGCGAGCAGGCTGCGCGTCTTGCAGCACAACCGGCACGACCCGCCCTCGTTGAGCGCCACCTCGTTCCCGCAGGTGTCGCACACACCCTTGTGTCGGTATTTCTCGCGCCAGCTACGGCAGCCCACGCACAGCCAACCGTAGGTGCGGGTCACGCCCCAGGCGTGGCAGTCGAGACACGAGTCGACCACGACCGTTTGTCGCGCGAGCGTGCCGGGCGACTGCCACAGCGGCGACTTCTCGCCGGGCGCGTGGCTGTGGCAGCGGGCGCACAGCCCGGACGTGTAATAGTCGTTTGTGGACCCGCATTTGCGGCACGGTGGCGGGGCGATCGGGCCGCCGGGCCAGCACTGGAAGCAGTACGGGACCTCCCGCATCGCCGGGGGACGCACCCCGCACACCCGGCAGCGGCGGGGACGCCCGGTCACGCCGGCGGCACCGATCGATGTCGCCCCAGCCGCGGGGTGATCGGCGCGACCGTGCCCGTGTCGGCCTTGCGGGGCCGACGAGCGGCGACCTTCTCCGGCTCGGGGATCAGCAGATCAGTCGGTGCGCACTCCAGCACCGCGCAGATCACGTCGAGATCATCGAGCCGGATCGTGGTGGGATTGCCGATCCACAGGTTCGACATCTTGCCCGCGCTGATATCCAATCCCGCCTCGGCGAGCCTGCGGCGCATCTCCGTGGACTTCCAGATCCCTGCCTCGGCGGCTTTCATTCGCAGGTTCCAGCGCATCGCGCTACCCTTCCTCGGTGCCCAGCCGGGCGGCCACGCGCTGGTTGGCCTTGGCCCAGGCATGTTCGACGTGCTCGGACTCCACGTGGATGTACGCGGTCGTGGTCGAGAGCCACGAGTGGCCCAAAACCTCTTGTATAGCTTTAAGATCCATGCCTCGCGCATACAGCGACGATGCACAGTAGTGCCGCAATGTATGCGGTGTCAGCCTTCCTGCCCAGTCCGGCAGCCATCGTCCGGTCGCCTCCGCCAACCCGTCCCGCAACGTCTGGTCACCAACCCGGCCACAGAATCCGGTGTGCGGGTCCTGGCGCTCACTCGGCAGCAGCGGCGCGTCGGGATGCTCCCAGTCCTCGCCGAACTGGTGACGCACTTCCACCAGCCACCAGTCCAGCAACTCGGCCACCGAGTTGATCGCCGGAACGAGCCTCGTCTTCGGGCCGCGTCCCCGGCTTCCTTTGCCGAATCGGACATGCAGCTTGCCGTACTCGCCCAGATCCCGGCGCCAGTCGCGCATGTCGAGCATGTAGGTCTCCTGGATCCGCAACCCCGCCCGGCGCCACAACGACGCCGCCAGATAGTCCCGAGCCGCAGTGCGGAACTTCCGGGCGTGCTCCAGCGAGTCCCGCCACTCGGTGAACAACAGCTCGGTTTCCTTGTCCGAGGGCGGTATTCGAGGTGTCCCGTAGTCGGCCTTGGCCGGCCGGTTGTGCTCGTCGATCGGTTGCGCCACCACACACCCGGCGAGCGCGTGAATGTCGCCCTGATAACGGCCGATCAGGAAATCGAAGAAGTGCCCGATCGCCCACGCCTTGTGCTGCACCGTCAACCGGGACCTGCCCAGATCCTTGCGCTGGCGAACCAGAAACCGGTCCGCGTCAGCAGGCTCGGCTGTCCACACCGGACGACCGAGGAATTGGATGAACTCGAAGATCGCTGCTCGGTCGTTGTTCACCGTGCTGTCGCAGACTCCCGCCCCCATCGAGGCAAGCAGGTACTGATCGACGAGCTCCTGCTCGAAGTCCTCCAGGTCCTGGGTCGTGCTCAGCTTCCGCGGCCCGCGCAGCGACCGCACCACCGCCAGCCCCACCGCGCCTCCCGACCGTGTCCCCGAGTTGAACGGAAACGACAATGCCTCATCAACATCGGCAGCCTGTCGGAAATCCTGACGTCATGTCAGAGAGTCCACACCATCGAGTGAGAGCGCGCTGGCCAGCGCCCCAGCGTCGACAAAGAACAGCCAGCACCGACGAACACCGGGAAGTTCCGGTAACAGATCCGGCCGAATTGGCGCGGTACGCGGAGCACGAATCTAGCACGGACGACGGCGCGTTTGTGGACCTCGGCGTCCATGACACTGAGCTGGCTCTTGATGCGGACGCTGACGGTCACGTCGACCTCGACATCGCCGCATAGCCTGCCCCGCCACATGCGGGCCTCCTGAACCACAACCGTTCTGCCCAATTTATTTGCTCGCCTGACTTCTTTTGCGAGGTGTCGTATGTCTTCTTCCGCCAGCGTGACCCGACCGGGTCGGTTGCTGACGCAAAACCGGGAGATGCGCGCAATCGGTGTCTGGAACTGGACTCTGCCCGCGTTAGCCGCCCGGCTGCCCGACGGACGCACGCAGGTGACCTGCCCGGCGGCAAGCGCATGCGCTCGGATCTGCTACGCGCGCAATGGAACCTATCTCTTCCCTGCGGTCAAAGCCAAGCATACCGCCAATCTCGCGTACGTCCTCGAAGACTTGCCCGGTTGGGAAGCAGCCATGATCAGTGAACTGTCGGCACCGCGCCTCGCCGGGAAATTTATCAGGGTGCACGACTTCTTGGGGCAGTTCAGGTGTGTCTCATGAGAGCACGTTTTCGCAGTGTAGACCGCCGGGAGGGTGTGTCGTGAGCACTGCTATCCATGACCGATGCGTTTGTACTTCGTGGACACTCAAGCCGCACGGAGGCACCTCGACGTGGGGGTGCTTGCTGGTCGGGATGTCGTTGCCCTGCTTGATGATCGAGGCGTTCTTGACGGCACGCCGGTCTTCCTTGACGAGGAGACGATGATGCCGGTCGAGCCCTTGTGCTCGTGGGCGCGGACCCTGTCGAACGCGGAACTGTCGCCGGCCACGATGAAGGACTATGGCCGGATCATCGCCCGGTTCGCAGACTTCCTGACCGGTCGAGGACGAGATCTCCTCATGGCTACCGAGTCGGATGTACTGGCATACAAGAAGGTTCGCACCAGGCTCCAGGAACGACCCATCGGCGGTTCGGCGTGGAAGAAGGAAGCTCAACTGCTCGACCAGTTCTACAAGTGCCTCGTGTCGGCGGGGATTCGGAACGATCTGCCGGTCCGGGCCCTCGCTCGCGGACGGAGCGCTTTGGCACCCGCGATCAAGCAGCGGATGGACATCCGACACCTGACGTTGGCCCAGTACCGGTATTTCCGCGACGTGGGGCTGGGCGGGCAGCGCTCCGACTCCACAGTGGACACCTTGTTCCGAGGTTGGTCACCCCATCGGAACAGGGCTGCGGCTGATCTTGCCTTGGGAACCGGGATGCGGTGGCAGGAATGGGCGACCGTGCTCTTGCCCGAGCTGGGCATCGACGTCGGGCACCCGGTCGACCAGGTGGAGTTCACGGTGCAGGCGTGCGCGAAGTACGGCAAGGCCCGCAACATCTACGTGCCCGAGGAATCGATGCGAGCACTGGAGCTCTATCTGTTGTTGGAGCGGCCCGAGCAGGCCGCACGATCCGCAGCACGGCTGCAGCAGCGTCATCGGGACCTGTTCGTGGTCTCTCGGATCGACCACGCTTCCGGACGGATCTCCGGCCAGCTGGACGGACTCAAGCGCGAGTTCGTCATGTCCGCGATGAGCGCCGACCTCCGGCGGATCACCGTCCGCGAAACGAGCGCCGGGTTGGAGGCCCTGACCGTGTTCATCTGCCACGGCGGGTTGATGCCGCGCGCGGACTCGTGGAAGCGGTATCGGCATGCGGCCTGGAGGCGCATGGTCGCGGGGGCTGGCGAGCGCACGCCGCTGCTCCCGCGCCGGCGCTGGCGATGGCACGACCTGCGGCACACCTACGCGCTGCAGATGCTGAATTACCTGGAGAGCCTGATGGACGGCGACGAGCCCGACGCGGCCGCACGCCGCCGACGGCACCGGTCCTGGCTGTCCAGCCACGTCAAGCTGAACCCGCTGCTGATCGTCAGCCGACGGCTGGGCCACTCGGACCCGGGCACGACCTACGAGTACCTCGAATACACCGACGACCTGCTCAACGAGTTCGACGACGCGTTCCGCGGCTGGGTCGGCGACCTCGGACAGGAAGCGACCTACGCGCAGATCGCCTCGCACGCGCTCTCCTTGGAGAAAAGGAGGCCCGCCGATGCCTCGCAAAGGTGACTATGTCAGGGATTTCCCCGATCTCGAGGTCGAACCCGGCTCGTCGCGCGACAGCGGTCCTCATCGGAACGAGTGGGTGGTCGTCGCGTCGACGGCGACCAAGCGCAACCAGTCCAGCCGGATCGTGCCAGATCGTTACGCCTGTTCCGGGCTGGCGGCCGAGCTGGCCCAGGAATGGGTCGAGTATGTCGAGGCGGCCGGGCTCGCCGCCGGATCGGTGCAGTCCTATCGGCAGGCGATCGCGAGCTTCTGTGCCTGCGTCGACAACCGATTCGGCGCTGCCGCACCGGACGCGTCGCTGGAGAAAGACGAGCCAGATCTCGCGCGGGCGGTCGCGGCCTGGGAACGCTGGCTGCCCTCGAACTTCCCGGAAGGTTCGACCCGTCCTTCCATCCTGGCCGGCGCGATTCGCGTGCTGATCCGCAGGCGGGTCGAGCATCCGGAAAGGCCCGTGGCGGACGCGGTGATCGCGCTCGCCCGCGCGGGCAGCGGGGTTCCCGTCGGGGACTGCGGCGAACTGGACGAGTTCTCCCGCCAGGAGAAGCTCGAGCTGGTCCGGACAGCCTGGACGGCGGTGGTCGCCCTGGAGAAGCGCCTCGCAGGGGGATGGGAACTGGCCGCCGCGGGGCGGCATCCCGATCACGGTTGCTGGACGTCGATCCCCGATTTGCTCTGGGGCCTGGCCCATCAGGCCATCACGCCCAAGGACATCCACGATCGCCTGCCGGTCTCCACGTCCTGGCCCGCGCACCTGCGCGAGTGCATCGGGCTTCCCGACGGACCGCTTCCACGCACTGCCAAGCAGTTTCTCAGCCGCTGGCTTGTCGCGCAGTTGTGGCCCAGCACGCTGGACTTGCACGCTTTCCGTGTCCTGCTGACCGACGCGACCGGCCGTGCTCCCGAGGAGATCGGCCAACTGACGGGCAACGACGTGGAGTTCGTCCCGAACGGCGTCCGGCTGACGCTGGTGAAGAAGCGGGCCCAGCGCCGCTACTACCGCTCGTTCACCGACAAGCCCGTCGACAGCGTCGGCGGTGTGGTCGAGACCGAGGACTTCCGGAACCTGCCGCGCCGCGAACCGGGCGAGATCATCCGCCGGCTGATGGGCGTCACCGAGCGAGCGCGGCAACGGGCCGCCGACCCGGAGGGCAAGCTGTTCGTCCGGGCCGTGGTCGACGTCGGTCTGCGGTTGAAGTTCGCCGAGTGGAATCCCGAGGCACCTCCCGTCCGGTTCAGCGTCTGGCTGCGGGAGCACGGGGTCACGATCACCGGCAAAGCCGATATCAGGCGGCTGCGCAAGTCCACCAAGGTCGAAAAGATCGCCGTCGCCCGAGGCCGCATCCACCAAGCTGCCGACGACCACCACGAACAGACGTTCCGCGGTCACTACGCCCAGGGGACCACGCTGCGCGTGATCTCCGCCGAAGTGATCAACGCCGCCCAGCAGCACTGGTTCGACCACGCCGTCCAGGGGCCGACCGTCCTCGCCGAGCAGCCCGGGCCGACGCGAGAGGACACCGAACGCCTGCATAGCCTCGGCCTGACCGACCAGCAGGCCGACGACCTGATGCACGGCCAGCTGGACATGGGCGTGACCCACTGCTCCGCTCCTTACGATTCGCCCTACAGCCCTCGCGGCGAGCTATGCGCAGTGGCGCCGCTGCGCTGCCTGGAATGCCGCAATGCCTGGATTCTGCCCAGCCAGCTTCCCCAGTTGCTGTTGTTCGCCGACCACCTCGACCGGCTGCGGCAACGGATGGCGCCGGCACGGTTCACCGCCGTCTGGGGCCAGTCATGGACCAACCTGCACGCCGTCCTCGCCGAACGCACCGAGGAAGAGATCGCCCTGGCCCGCGAACACATCGCCGGAAGCGACGTCTCCCTCACCTTGCCGTTGGCCGCACACGTGGAGTTCGACGCATGACCCGACCCGCCGAACACCGGCTGCCCCCATCAGTTTTCGCCCCTGACGAGCCCGTGATCCAGAGCCATCCGCTGCTGACCGGCGCGATCAGCCCGAGGTTCGGGCAGACCGACGTCTGGGACTTCAACGGCGTCGTCCGCCGCAACGCCAACCTCCCGGAATGCGGGTGGAGAGCGCGTTTCAACAAGGCGCTGGACGATCCACAATGGAATCTCACGGCACGCGAGCTGGCCATGATCATGGCGAACCCGCGACACGACGCCGTCATCGACGCCCGCGTCCACCTCCCGCCCACGCCCTGCGACCTGGGCACCGTCATCGGCGCCGTTTCGCGTCTGCGCCTGCTCGCCCGCTGGGCACAGGACAACGAGTTGCCCGCGCAACTGCGCAAGTGGTCGGCGACCGACTTGCGGCGCTACATCACCAGCCGCGGCAACAGCGGTCTGACCGCAGGAACCGTGAAGAACCACATCTTGCTGATCAAACGCCTCCACGAGATCGGCCCCGCGCTGAGCCTGGGCGGCCCGCCGACCGACCCCTGGCGCGGCATCAGCGCGCGCAAAGCGGCCGACATGCCGCCGCCAGGCCACCTGTCCACTCCCGTCATTCCGCCCGAGATCTGGTTCCCACTGACCAAAGCCGCCTGGCGTTACGTCCGCGCCTTCGCCCCCGATGTCCTGCGCGCCTCCCGACGACTCGCCGAACTCCGGGTCGCTCTCGCACGGCCGTCCAGCTCGCGAGGGAACATGCACCACCTGCTGGAGGACTACCTCGCCGACCCGACGAACCCGATCCCCATGCACGCCAAGCGATACACCGTCGCACACGAACAGACAAGCGAGGCGATGGTCAACTGGGACGTGCTCAGGCTGTTTCTGGGCAACCGGGCCACCGACAACCTGTTCGCCCGGACAAGCCTGGGAACGCAGCGTCGGGCTCGCGTCCTCGACGCCGTGCACGCCGGGCACCGAACGACCACCGGTCTCATCGACGACCTCGCCCGCACAACCCGCCCGGACGGCACCACCGGTCCCTGGCACCCCGGCTTGGACCCGCGCGAGATTCACCGGCTGCTCCCGAAACTGCGCGACGCGGCTTTCTGCCTGGTCGCCGCGTTGTCGATGATGCGCGACAGCGAAATCCACGAAATCTGCCGCGGCGCCGTCGTCGACTACTTCAACGCACCAGCGATCGCGTCGTCCCTGGACAAAGGACATCCCGGCAGGCCGGGGAAATACTGGTGGATCACCGCTCCGGTCGCGGAAGCCATCGCCGTCGCCGAGGCTGTTTCGACCCACCACGAGCGCGTGTTCGCGCCCATGAAGCGCTCGACCGACACCGCCGTCCACGGCGACCGAATGATCGACACCTTCATCGGCACTGTCAACGCCGATCGCGACTGGACCGGCTTGGACGAGATCCCCGCCGGCCGCGTCCGGCCGCACATGTTCCGCCGGACGATGGCGATGCTTACCGACCAGTTCCCCGGCTCGGAAGTAGCGCTGGGCTTGCAGCTCAAGCACGTCGCGGCACGGGCGCTGGCCAACCGCACCACCCAGTCCTACGCCGCGTCCGACTCCAGCTGGGCAACGTTGCTCGACAGCGCGCTGGAGGCGACCCGGTTCCGCCGATTCACCGACCTTTACGGCATGCACAAAGCCGGCCAGCAGATCGGCTACGGCCCCGGCGCCGACCGAGTCAAAGAAGCGTTCGACGAGATCCTCGCGACGGTCCACGCTCGCGGCGGAGACGCCCGCGTCGAGACCGACCTGCTTCGCAAGAGCCGCATCACCATCCGCTTCGGCGCGCTCAACAACTGCCTGTTCGACCCGGCGAACCCCACCGGAGCCCTCTGCCTGGAAAACGCCACCATCCCCGACGGGCACTCCGGCCCGCTGCACGAACGCTGCCGACCCGACCGTTGCCGCAACAGCATGATCGGCGTCGAGCACCTCGCCATCCACGACTCGCACCGGCGCACCCACCTCAAGCTCCTGGACACCCCGAGCCTTCCTCCCGCGCGCAAAGCCCTTATCCGCCGCGAGATCGACCAGGCGACCACCATCCTCGACCGCGCCCAAGGAAAGAACCAATGACCACCGCGTCCGACCGCACCCTCACCGAGGACGGCGTCACCGCAGCAACCGCCCGAGCACTACGAACGGCCATGCACCGCCTGCTCACCGGAACCGCGCGCCATACCGACGGACAGCTGACCAAGCAAAACTTGTGGAAAGAAGCCCGAGTCAGCCGCGCGACCATGAACCGCGCGCGCACCATCCTCGCGGAATGGGACGACCAGGTCGCTCAACGCAGCACCGCAGATCCCGAAGCCTCCCGCCGCGACGAAGAAATCCACGAACTGCAACAAAAACTCGCCACCCAAAAACGCGAATACACCGACCTCCAACGACGTCTCGACGCCGCCACCACCGCAATCGCCGCACTGCACCACGACAACACCCTGCTCCGACAAGAACTCGCACACCACCGCGCTGACGTCATCCCCATCCGCCCCACAGCCAGTCAGTGACCTAACTCACAAGCCCTGCTCGACGGCTCCGCGCAACTCCGCAACCCGACGGAGGACCACATGCCATGTCTCGTGAGACACACAAATCATCAAGAACACGACGCAGGGGATTTTTTCAGCGATGCCTACACTTTGGCGTGGTGTCGCGTGATGCGAGCCTGCCCGCAGGTGACGTTCTATGCGTATACCAAGGAAGTTCGGCGGTTCAAGCGACTGATCGAACCGGGCCCGCCCGAGAACTTCCTGTGGGTCTACAGCTACGGCGGTCGTGAAGATTCGTTTATCGATCCCGACCGTGACCGGGTCGCCGATGTGTTTCCCGATGAGGACGCCATCACCGAGGCCCCCGAGTGGTCATCGCAGGAAGCCTCGGATCTGCTCGCCGTGCTCGGCCCGCGATTGGTCGGGGTGCCCGCGAACCGCATCCCGCAGTTCCTCAAGCGCATGGGCGGACGACGGCTGTCGGAGTGGCAGGCCGAGATCGACGCCGAACGGGCACACAGACGGCAGCGTCATCTGCGGCTCGCACCCAACGACCCGTCCGCTCCTGCACCGACGCCGGAAGCCCGAGCGAGCGTGAACGATGCCGAGCGACACGCGGCCTGAATCCACGTCCTTACGACTCTTCCTTGCGAGAGGGGATTTCTGATGCCTTCTACCCAGTCTTTTGCCGCTTCGGCGAGGCTGCTCGCATCGCCGTTGCAGGACTACCTCCGCGATCCCGGTGCCGCAGTGCGCGCTGTCTTCGCCGCGCTGCGGGAATTCGCACTGTCCTGGGGGCCACTCGCCGGGCCGGCCATTGCGCTCGCGGTGACTGGCGTCGTGGCCGGGCGCCGGTGGTGGGCGCGCCGGTGCCACGACCGGATGGCCGCCGACGCCCGGGTGGTCACAGTGCTGGCTCCGCCCACGGTCGATCCGGACGGCGCAGCGGCCTTGTACTCCAACCTGGTCGGGTTGTTGCGATCCGGCTGGAAACGGCGGATGCACGGCCAGCCGCACATCGTGTGGGAGTACGTGTTTTCCCACACCGGGGTTGCCTTGCGGCTGTGGCTGCCGGGCGTCGTGCCGCCCGGCATGGCCGAGCGCGCCATCGAGGCTGCCTGGCCCGGCGCGCACACCCGCACCGCACCCGCCAAGCCGCCGATCCCCTTGTCCAATCCGCCGGGCAAAGCAGTCGAGGCCGTAGGCGGTGAACTGCGCCTGGCCCGGAGCGAAGCACTTCCTATCCGGTCGGACTTCCCCGCTGATCCCGTCCGCGCCTTGCTGGGCGCCCCGGTCGGCATGGCCATCCAAGAACGTGCCGTAGTACAGATCCTCGCGCGCCCGGTCACCGGCGCTCGTGTTCGCAAAGCTCGCCGAGCCGCCCGCCAGGCCCGCGCAGGCAGCTCGGTCAAGCTGGCCGGACGCCTGCTAGACCTCATCACCCCGCACACCGGATCACGCAAGCCCAGCACGACCGCCAAGAAGCAGGTCGTCGATCACCAAACCTCCCTGGAAACCTCGGCGCAGGACCGGGTCATCGTGACCAAACAGCGCAGCTCCCAGTACGAGACCCGCATCCGTTATGCCGTGGCCACCCTGGTCGACGAGCACGCGACCAGCGCTGAGCGGGTTCCGGTGCGTGAACACTTGCGCGGACGCGGCCATGCCATCGCCAGCGCGTTCGCGGCCTACAGCGAACACAACTACTACCGTCGCGTCCGGCTCACGCATCCGGTCAAGTCCGTGTCCGAACGACGCCTCACCTCCGGCGATCTGCTCTCGATCGCCGAGCTGGCCGCGCTCGCGCACGTCCCGACCGACGAGGCCGTGCCCGGTTTGCAGCGCGCCGGGGCGAAGGCGGTTCCGCCGCCACCGGGTATCGCCACCGAGGGAGCCGGGGTGAAACCGATCGGGATCACCGACTCCGGCCACCCCCGGCCGGTGGGGCTGCGCGTCGCCGACTCGCGCCATCATCTGCACATCCTGGGTGCGACCGGTTCGGGCAAGTCCGAGTTGATGGCGCGGATGATCCTCGCCGACGCCGACGCCGGCCGCGGACTGGTCGTCATCGATCCCAAGGGAGACCTGGTCGCCGACACCCTCATGCGGCTGCCATCACGGCTCGGAAAGAACGTCGTGCTCTTCGACGCCGACAGCCGCTACCAGCCGCCCGTGCTCAACCCACTCGAAGGCGACGACACCGCCCGCACGGTGGACAACCTGGTCTCGATCTTCTCCCACGTTTACGCCTCCAGCTGGGGGCCGCGCACCGAGGACATCCTGCGCTCGGGGCTGCTGACATTGCGCGAGCTGCCCGGCACACCCACGCTGACCGACCTGCCGAAACTGCTGACGGGGCCCGCCTTCCGGCAGCGTGCGCTCGAACAGATCTCCGACGACGTCCTGACCGGCTTCTGGCACTGGTACGACGATTTGTCCGCCGCCAGCCGGGCACAAGTCGTCGCGCCCCTGATGAACAAGCTCCGCGGCCTGCTGCTGCGCCCGTTCGTGCGGGCATCCCTCGCCGGGGGTGAGTCCACCGTGGACATGGACGCCGTGCTCGACGGCGGAATCTGCCTGGTGCGCTTGGGCAAGGACGCGCTCGGGATGGACACCGCCCGGCTGGTCGGCTCGATCGTGGTGGCCCGCACCTGGCAGGCCGCCACCCGACGCGCCCGGATACCGCAGCGCGACCGCCACGACGCCGCGCTCTACATCGACGAGTGCCACAACTTCCTCAACTTGGCGTACCCGATGGAGGACATGCTCGCCGAAGCCCGCGGCTACCGGATGTCGATGACGCTCGCGCACCAGTACCTGCGGCAGCTGCCGCGCGAACTCGAGGAAGGCATCAGCACCAACGCCCGCTCGAAGATCATTTTCTCGGCGTCGCCCGAAGACGCCCGGCACCTGGCCCGGCACACCGCGCCCCGGCTCTCCGAGCACGACCTCGCCAACCTCGGCCGCTTCCACATCGCCGCGCGACTGGTCCTCGACAGCGAGGAAGCTCCTCCGTTCACTGCGGTCACCGAGAAGCTGCCGCCCGCGATTCCCGGGCGAGCCAAGCAGATCCGTCGACTCGCGCTCGTGAACACCGAACCTCGACACACACCCGAACCGGCCGAGAACGACCAGCCGGTGACATTCGATCCACGCCGCGCGGCCTGACCCCGCTCAGCCTTTTCCGTTGGTGCGCACGGCGTTCCCGCGTCCCGCAGACCTGGAGGTGCCTGTAACCATGGCGAGCAATCCCACGCCGCAAAGGCAATTGCGCACGCATCGGCCGAAACGACCTGTTGCGCGCGTGCTCAACTCGGCCGAGCACCACGCGTGGCTGGCCCGGCATCTCACCGACCGCGACCGGTGGCTGTGCCGGATGCTGTTCGAGCACCACGTGCTCACCAGCACTCAGATCATCGACATCGCCTTCACCGGGCGCCGCGGGGCGAACCTGCGCCTGCGCAACCTCTACCAGTGGGGTGTGCTGCACCGGTTCCAGCCGCACCGCGACCGCGGCTCGCACCCGATGCACTACGTCCTCGACACTGCCGGAGCCGTCGCCCTCGCCCGCGAGGACGGCATTGACCCCAAAGAACTGGGCTACAGCCGTGAGCGCGAGATCGGACGTGCGTTCTCACTGCAGCTGGCGCACACCGTGGGCAGCAACGGGCTGTTCACCACCCTGATCCGCCGAGCCCGCCAGCCCGGTGCCGCTGGCGTGCTCGCGGCGTGGTGGTCGGCCGCCCGGTGCGGCCGGCACTGGGGCGACATCGTCACCCCGGACGGCTACGGACGCTGGCGCGAGGCCGGCCGGGACGTCGAGTGGTTCATCGAGTTCGACTTCGGCACCGAGCAACTGTCACGCCTGGCGAGCAAACTCGCCCGCTACGAACGGCTGGCCGAGGTCACGGGCATCACCACACCCGTGCTGGTGTGGCTGCCCAGTGCCAGGCGCGAGGTCAACGCACGCAGGGCGATGGCCGAGGCGCTGCGCGGTCTCGACCGGCCTGCACGCGTCCCCGTGGCGACCAGCAGCGGCGAGGCCACCGCTGACCCGCTCGATATGGCCGCGCCGCGCTGGCTACGGCTCGACGAGCCCGGCACCGCCGGTCGAGTGGCGCTGGCTGACCTGCCCACCCTCTGGCCGGACCTGCGTGCCTCGGCTCCCGGTGGTGGGCAGCGTCCGACTGCCGCGGTGCCTGGCGCCGCACGTCCGGAGATGGCCCCGCCCTCCCCGATGCCCCCGCCCGATCCCGCGTGTCCGTGGAGGTGATGCGTCATGGGCAAGATGGCCGCCGCCGGTGCCGGGTTCGTCGTCGTGATCATGCTCTTCATCGGCGGCGGCGCCATCGCGGTGGTTCAAGCCGTCTTCGGCAGTTCCAGCAGTTCCGCCAGCGGCTCGAACTGTGCCCCTGTTGGGGCCAGTGCGACCTCGGCAGCGGGGTACGGACCACAGGAGATGGGCAACGCGGCGACGATCGTCGCGGTCGGCAAACGGATGAACGTGCCCGAGCAGGGCTGGGTCGTCGCGGTCGCCGCGGCGCTCACCGAGTCACGGCTGAAGAACCTGAACGATGGCGATCGCGACAGTGTCGGCCTGTTCCAGCAGCGGCCCTCGCAAGGCTGGGGAACGGTCGCACAGATCATGGACCCCGCCTATAGCAGCGAGCAGTTCTACCGGCATCTGCTGGCGCTTCCGAACTGGCAGAACATGCCGGTCACCGTTGCTGCCCAGACCGTGCAGCGATCGGGCTTTCCCGACCGCTACGCGAAATTCGAGCCAGCAGCGCGCCAGATCGTCGGAGCGGTCCAAGGAGCCACCTGCACGAACGGTGCGACGACCGGCGGCTGGACGACCCCCACGAGCGGCACCTGCACCTCCAGATTCGGGTACCGCGGCAATGAGCTCCACAAAGGACTCGACATCGCCGCGCCCATAGGCACGCCGATCCTGGCAGCCAACTCCGGCACGGTGATCAGCTCAGGCCCGGCGTCCGGCTACGGACTGTGGGTGCGCATCCAGCACGGAGACGGGATCGTGACGATCTACGGTCACAACGACCACAATCTGGTCCGCGAAGGACAATCCGTTCGGGCCGGCGAGCCCATCGCCGCGGTCGGAAACCGGGGAGCGTCCACTGGAGCGCACCTGCACTTGCAGATCGAGGCCAATGGGCAGGCCGTCGACCCTGTGGAGTTCTACCGGCAGCGAGGAGGCCAGCTATGCGGATAGGTGCGCACAGTGGCGTTGTCTCTCGATTTCTGTCTGCGGGCCGGGATAGCCCGGCGGATTACTCGTCGGCCGGGGTGCCTTTGAGATGGTTGTAGAGGTTCGCCCGGCTGAGGCCGACCTCCTTAGAGATTCTGGTCTTCGGCACACCGGCCTTGTCTGCTTCCCGGATGTCGGCGAGCCGCTCGGTGCGTTCGGCTTTCAGCTGCTTGGTCAGGATCTCTTTCATCTCCTGCAGCGAGCTTTCCACGTCCCGGATGCTCTCCAGCGTGGTCTCGATCGCCTCCACGCGTTGTCGGCGAGCGCGCAACTGCGCGATGTGCTCGTCCTTGTCCATCTGCGGCCCTCTCTCGCGTGGCCAGGTTGACCGGTCTCCGGGCTTGGCTGTCCATCTGTTCGACACTATGTCGCCCTAGACACCTTACCGAGACAATCCGCGACCAGAGGGAGTGCCACGACTAGGGTGTCGTGGTCACAGCCCGAGGCTGAACTGGTCCAACGGGGCGTCGGCACCCACAGACGGTGACCTCGGCGGCACATGCGCTCGCCGGCCTGACCCGCCCCCTCGTCCGGCCGAGGGGGCTCAGCCCGGTTGACCCCGGCGCATACAGGGCCGGTCGTACGCTGGCATCAGATGCCTCTTCGCGGCTTGGTCGCGATAGGGAAACGCCGCCGCCGGGCCGGCGCGATACGTTGCGAGACATGCAAAGCGGACAGGTATCGGTGTGGGTGCCGATCGTTGTTGGGATGATCGGGCTCGTCGGGGTGGTCGCAGGTCAACTCGTCAACGCCTGGCGCGAGGATCGGCGCTGGCGCCGCGAACAGGAACGCGAAGACGTACGGTGGGCGCGGGAGAGCAAACGCGAGTCGGTCAAACTCGACCGCGACACGAAGATCTTGATCTTTGGTGAACTGCTTCAATCCCTGAACCGGGCTCATTCGCTGCTCGACAGAATTCGCGAAGCAAGTGGTAAAGAGGCCCTCAAAGGAATCACTTCGGAATATCTGAACAATGTCCACAAAATTCGCGCAAAGGCTGCCGAAGTTCAACTGATCTGTTCACCCGACATGCACCGGTTCTTCTCTAAAGGAATGTCTGACATGTGGTTGCTTCCCGCGATGATGTACGGCGTCGACGTCGACGATCCCAGGACTGGTGAGCCCGCGGGGACTCTCAGCGCCGAGGATGCGATGGATAGAATCAGCGGGTTTCGGAGCGATTTTCTGCGCCTTGCCCGCAATGAACTCGTCATCGGGGCAACAATGCGGTAAGCCTCGAGGCATGAAGACCTGCCGTGGGAGTTCCGGGGTTGACTCGCGGTGAATCCGCCGAGTAGACCCAGGCGTATAGATCGCAATCCGTGCGGGCGTGCAGGCTGCAGTAGGGGTGTGGGGCGTACTGCTGGCCTGCGGGTTTGCGCGACGGTGGCAGTAGTGCGGACGTCGCCGACTTCGATTCACGGGCACACACCCAGGTGCGACGAGGAGGTCCACGAGCGCCGGCCACCGTTGACGCCGAACTATCTGCTGACGCTGCAGGTGGCGAGCTGGGTCAAACGGTCGAGCGGCAACCGATGGGTGCGGTGCCTCGTTGGCCGGGTGTCGCTCGGCCGGGTAGATGGTGGCGAGATGCGCACCTGACCCGGTCATAAGCGTGACACTGTCGCCGGAGACCCGGGGCAGCGAAGCGGGTTGCGTGATTGAGTGCGTCACGCTGTCGTTCGCTGGCACACGCGTAACAGGCGGGTTGCGGAGCGCCTGCATCAGCTATCAATGACTGGGTCGGTGCCCGGTGCCTCATACGCGTCGACGACTTCCGGCGGCATCTGCTCAGTGGTGCGGTAGCCGCGCAGCTTGTGCCAGGCGACGGTCCAGGTGGCTTCTTTCTCTCCGCGCCGGGGTGGCGGGAAGACTGGGTTCGGCACGGTGACCGACTTCTTGTTGACTCGCCGTACGCGCATCCACATGTTGTTGTACAGCACCCAGTCGCCCGTGCTCACGGTGTCCGGCCCCAGCGTGGACGCCTTGCCCTCAGCCTGGAGCTGGGCGTAGACGCCCTTCCAGTAGTCGATTTGCTCGGTGAGGGTGGCGATTTCGCGCCGCAGGTAGACCGCGCGCTCCTCTCCGGGGTGCTGGATTCCCCAGCGGTGCCGCGGTTGGCCGTGCTCGTCGGTCTCGGTCACCCAGCCCGGTTCGCCGGCGAGTTCGCGTTGAAGACGCCTGCGGTCGGCTTCCTGCTTCTCGATCCGATTGGCCACGGTAACCGGGTGGGCCTGACCCGTTTTGACGGACATCCGAGATCAGGGGGCTGATGCCCTCGGGAAGGATGTTCCATCATGGAGACCATGGGCAGGAAGAAGCCTCGGCCTCGTCGTTCGTTCACGCCTGAGTTCAAGGCCGAGATCGTTGGGCTGTGCCAGCGGGGCGACCGGTCGATCGGGCAGGTCGCGAAGGATTTCGACTTGACCGAGACCGGTGTGCGGGAGTGGGTCAAGCAGGCCGAGCGTGACGCCGGGACCCGCGCCGACGGCGGGCTGACCAGCGACGAGCGGGCAGAGCTGGCCCGGTTGCGGCGGGAGAACCGCCGCCTGTCCGAGGATGTGGAGATCCTCAAACGGGCCACGGCTTTCTTCGCGTCAATGTCATGATCTTGGTGTCCGGCAGGGTTCGCTCGTTTCTTCGCTGCCCCAGGCGACTGGTGGCTTGTCCTGATGTGCGGCCCCGCCGGACACCCGCTGGGCGAGGATGTGGCTTCATAGGAGCGCGCCGCAGGCCCGATTGACGCGTGCCCGCCTCGCCCGATGGTGTCATCGGTCTGCGAGGAAAGGGAACCCGGGTTGAGCATGGTCGTGATCGGTGTGGATGCGCACAAACGCAGCCACACGCTGGTAGCCGTTGACGGGATCGGCCGGAAGCTGGCCGAGCGGACGGTCGGCACCACCAGCGAGGACCACTTGAAGATTGTGGAATGGGCCGGCCAGTGGCCGAACGCGCGCTTCGCGGTCGAGGATTGCCGGCATGTCACACGCAGGCTGGAACGTGACTTGCTGAGCGCCGGGTGCGCGGTGGCGCGGGTGCCCACCCATCTGATGGCCGCGTCCCGTCGCAGCGGGCGCGCGCCCGGGAAGTCCGACCCGATCGATGCGTTGGCAGTGGCGCACGCGGCTCTGCGCGAGCCAGACCTGGCCGTCGCGCAGCTGGATGGGCCGACTCGCGAGGTGAAGCTGCTGGTCGACTACCGCCACAACCTCGTCGAGCAGCGCACGGAGCTGATCAATCGGTTGCGCTGGCACCTGCACGAAATCGACCCGAACTTGCATGTCCCCGCGCGTGGTCTGCGCCGTTACTGCGTCATCGATGAGTTGGCCCGCCGCCTGGCCGGCCGCGACGGTCTTGTGGCGCGCATCGCCCGCGAACTGCTGGCTCGCTGCCGGGAGCTCACGATGCAGATCAACGCCCTGGAGCGTGAACTGCGTGACCGGGTGCGCGTCCTGGCGCCCACGCTGCTGGAAGTCCCCGGCTGCGGGGTTCTGGGCGCCGCGGTTATCCTTGGGGAAACGGCTGGGGCGCAACGGTTTCGCTCGAAGGACGCTTACGCCCGGTTCAGTGGAACCGCCCCGATCCCCGTCTGGTCGGGCAGCAGCTCTGGCAAGGTCCGGCTCAATCGCGGCGGCAACCGCACCATCAACTGCGCCCTGCACATGATCGCCATCACCCAGGTTCGAGGCATCGGACCGGGCAAGGACTACGTCGACAAGCTCCTCGCGCGCGGCAAGACCCGCAAAGAGGCCATCCGCCTGCTCCGGCGACGGCTCTCCGACGTTGTGTTCCGCGCACTTCTGGCCGACGAGCACCGTGCCGCGCCGGCCAAGCGGCCGACCACAACCGAATCTGCACCGCTGCCGCAGGCGGCTTGACATAGGGGCTTGACATAGGAGCATCAAGGAGACCCGGTGAACGTGTACCCGTTCATCGAGGCGGAGAACGCCGGCAGCGACGGCAACGTCAAGCGTGCATGCGAACTGCTGAAGGTCTCCCGAGCCGCCTACTATGCCCACCGTGCCGCCGGACCGTCCCAGCGCAAACAAGACGATGCGGATCTTACCGCCGAGATCATCACGATCCACGACGAGTCGGACGCCACCTACGGAACGCCACGGGTCCACGCCGAACTCCGCGCCCGCGGCAAACGGCACTCCCGCAAACGGGTCGCCCGGCTCCTGCGCGCCGCCGGGCTGGCCGGGCGGACACCGAAACGGTGGCGCACCACCACCGTCCCCGATCTCGCCGCGGCCACCCCAGCCGATCTGATCAAGCGTGATTTCTCTTGTGCCGCAGGCGATATCAACACCCGCTGGTGCGGGGACATCACCTACATCCACACCTGGGAAGGCTGGCTCTACCTGGCCACCGTGATCGACCTGGACTCCCGACGCGTCGTCGGCTGGGCCACCGCGGACCACCTGCGCACCGACCTGGTCGCCGACGCGCTGCACAGCGCCGTCACCCAGCGCCGCCCCGATCCCGGGGTGATCTTCCACTCCGACCGCGGCTGCCAGTACACCTCCGCGCAATTCAACGCCCTCGCCGCCGACGCGGGCGTGCGATTGTCGGTGGGACGCAAGGGACAATGCTGGGATAACGCGGTCGCCGAGTCGTTCTTCGCCACGATCAAAGCCGAACTGCTCGACCGGCAGGGCTGGCCCACCCACACCGCCGCGCACAAAGCGATCTTCGAGTACATCGAAGGCTGGTACAACACCCGCCGCCTGCACTCCAGCCTCGGCTACCTCAGCCCCGCCACCTACGAAACAACCGCGCGCCGGGTAGCCTGACCACACCTCAACGACCCTGTCCGTCAAAACGGGTCAATCCCAGGGTTGTGGCGGGCACCCATGTGGTGCGACGCGGTCTCGGCTCGGCGCGCCAACTCGTCGGCGTACTCACCCTGCTTGATGGATTTGCCGAGGTTGTTCCACGCGCGCTCGCGACGGTTGCGGTCAGCCTTGTAGCTGTAGTGGTCGACCAGCAGCGGCTGACCCATCGGGATGTTGTGGAAAACGTAGTCGGCTTTCGCCCGCGTGGCGTCGGCCTTGGTCTGGTGCTTCCCAGAGCGCTCAGTGAGCCGGTCGACCCGGTCGTCCATCCGGTCGGCGAGATTGGTCTCCTGCTGCTCGACGCTGGGCATCGTGTCGTCAATGTCGCGCTCGACCGTGTAGCCCGCCTCGGTGAGCACGCGCTCGATGTCTGCGAGGGCGTACGGCTTGGACTGGCGATGCCGAGAGGATCGCAGCAGCCACGCTGTGGAGTAGCGAGACCAGGTCCACGACGGATGGGCCTTCAGCGCCAGGTGCGCGGGACTGTTGCGGGTGGTTCCCTCGACGGTGGTGCCAGACTCGTAGTCGTGGTGGATGGTCAGAGTTCCCAAGGACATGGTGATGTGCCTCCTTCACTTCGTTTCGCCTGTGGTGCGGGCCGTCCTGTTCAGTCCGCCGGAATCCCGGGCGGGTCAGTGGCCCTGGTCCCAACCCATGCGCGCGCTGCCTCGTGCGGTGTCGTAGGTGGGTTCCTCGCCGGCGGCAGGAAGGTCGGGCCGGATGCTGCTGCCGGTGAGGTCGCGGACGGTGTAGCGCTCGCAGTCCCCTTCGGTTATGCGGCGGACGGTGTCGATGCCGAGTCCGTTGACCGTGATCGGGCATGCGTGGGTGAACGCGAACCGCTCATGCTCCGGGACGGTGGCGCGGGGGTGTTCGGGCCAGCGGTACGCGGCCCACCAGTTGGTGACCATGACGTCGATGACGCGGTCTCCGGCGTCGACGATTGCGCTCACGAGGCCTCGTGTAGCGGTGGCGCCGATCAGGTCGGCCAGCCGGGCGTATGCGTCACGCGCGGCGGTGAGTCGCACCAGGGTCGGTGCCGCCTCGCTGCGGAGGGTGTCCGCGTCCATCTCGCCGATCGCGTCGGTACGGGCGTCGTAGGCGTCGCAGTCGGTCATACCGGGTGTCCAGCGCGGGGCCAGCGCGTTGATGCAGTCCAGACACGTGCTGCACCGGTAGACGCTGGGCCGGGACACCGGAATGGAGATCCCCATGCCGAGGTTGTCGCACCCGCAGAAACCTGGTTGCGACTGAAGTGCGGCGTCTCCGAGTCCGTCGGTGTCGGTGTCCTCTCCGGTTCGGGCTCGGCCGGCTGGTCGGTGTGCGGGAACGTCGCGAGGAACGCGGCGACCTCGGCGGCGTCGTCCGAAGCGACCGAAAAGGCGAACGCCACGTGCCTGCCGTTGCGGGGCACCGTGGCGGTGCCGGCCAGCGGCCCCTGATAGCGCACGATGGCTTCCTACGGGTCGTGACCGAGCGGGCTGGGTCCGGGAGTTTGGACAGTCGCGCCGAGCGGGGCCGCGATGGCGTGCGCGAGCTGGTCGCGCGCGGCGGCCTGGTCATCGAGTCGTTGTTTCAGCTCGCGGGTTTCCGCGAGGGTGACCCGATAGCCGGGCAGCAGCCGCCGGGCAGTCTCGGCGGCAACCGTTTCGGGTGTCTTGGCCGGGGACACCGTGATTTCGTGTGATGGCAGCGGGTTTCCATGGCAGTGCCGGATTGTCGCCAGTGTGGCCGGGAGGCTGGCGGACAGCCTGACCCGTGGTGTCTTCTCCCAATCGGAGTAGCACACGTGAAGCTCTTCACCATCTGGGCCGATGAGGTACCGGTCGCCGTAACCGTGGTGGCCCGGTTCGACCGTCCACGTCCCGTCGAGCGCTTGCGCCATCGCTGCTGCGAATGCCTGCATGTCCATGTGTGTTTTCCTTCCTGTGCCTGGGTTTCATGTGCGTCGGAATCGTTCGGTCGCGGGTTGTGGCCATCTCGCGGCCACGGCACCCGCGCGGCGCGTGGCCGCGCGGGCACCGAAGCGGCGGCGGTCCCTTTCAGACCGAAGCCAGCACCTTGCCGAGCGTCGTCACGGTTTCCTGGTCGAGCGCGTCGGCTTTTCCGTCCACCGCGCGGGACATGTTGCGTTCGGCGCGGGAGGCGTTGCGCACGATCGCTTCGTGATGGGTGTAGGTGTTGATGGCCTGCACCACTCCCCACGCGGTACCGCGCCACGGGCTGACCCCACCGCGACCGGAGCGAGCCGACTGGCCACTGCTGCCGGAGCCAGAGCGGTCCGGTCGCCCGACGGCACCGCGGTCGGAGCGACCTGGCTGGCGAGCGCCGTCGAAGTCGGAGCCGTCTGGCTCGGCAGCTGAGCGGCCTGACTCGGCTCCCCCTTCAGAGCCGGAAACAGCCGACCCAGCGGCACTTCCCGCAAGCCAATCCGTCAGCGGAGACCAGTAGTACTGCGTGCTTTGCCAGCTCCCCCGCGGGCGACCGCGCACGATGCGGCCTTCGGCGGCCAGCTGGAACAGCACCCGGCTGGTGACGTTGCCGATCGACTCGTACGGTTTTCCCTTCGCCATCAGCAGTTGCTGCCGCAGGCGCGGTTCGTCGTCAGCCAGTTGCTGGGCGGTCGCCGATCCCCTGGCGCGCAAGGCTTTGTCGACGCTTGCCATGACCTCGTCGAGCCATTCGCCGGGACGCGGCACATTCTCTGGATGGCCTTGGGTGCCCAGCTGCTTTTCCAGCAGGCGGCGTTGGCGGGCGGCGATGTCGTACGAGCAGGCAGCCTGTACCAACCCCGCAGTGGCGAGGTCGGTGACAAAAACCGTGCGCCGTATGCCGAGGATGCGCAGGAGGGTGCGCCGGGAGTACAGCGCGTCCTCGACGTCAGCGACCGAGAGCGCACGCACGCGCGACCAGGCGGACAGGTAGACCGAAGCGGGGTCGGTGGCGTGCAGCGCGACGACGCCGTCGACTGCTTCCTCGACGGTCGTCGCCCGAGCCGCGAGGTGGTGGCGTACGCCGAGGCGGGCTCGGCGCTGGGCGAGGGTCATCTTCACGGCTCGATTCCTACCACCAAGGTCCGACAGAAACCGCATCCGTGCTGGTCAGCCGGGGAGCATGACGGTGCGCACGTGGTTTCGGAACCAGAGCTGCGCCGGATCGGCGGCGGTCCGGCTGATGACCACATTGGACACCCAAGCGGCTGGAGCGCCAGGCGGACACGGGCTGGCGTACGTGCCCGTCGCCTGACGGGTCTCGGCGCGCGGTGTGCCGCCCGGGCAGACCGCGCGCCAGCCAGACCGTCAGGCCGGTTGTTCTTCTTCCGACGGCTCCACCGACGGAGAAGAAGACGCCCGGCTGAACATCCGCGTCGCCGAAAGACGAGCCACCCCGTCCGGGTCCCCGAGATCGTCGAGGGAATTCCGGATCGTCGCGTCCACCGACAGGTACTTCCGCCCGGCACGCAGGTCCGCGTCGTTCCGAAGCCGCACGATCAACGGGAACTCCGCGAGCGCGCCCGCGTCGAACAAACCCGTCGTGTAGATCAGCTGCACGCCCAGCGCCTCCGCCACGGCCCGCTGCAGCTCCAGCAGGTACCCGGCGGAAGCACGGCCGATCGGGTTGTCCAGGAACAGCACGCCCGAATGCCGGTTCCGTGCCTTGCCGCGGTTGTTGGCCCGGAGCGCGGCAAGCGTGCAGTACAGGATGATCGCCGCGGTCAGCTGCTGCCCGCCGGAGAACACGTCGCGGATTTCGGACACTCGCTGCCGTTCGGTGCGCAGCACGGAGTCCGGCTTGAGCATGTCGACCCGGTACCCCTTGGGCGCGGCGACGTGCACGCCGCGCAGCACCAGCGACAGCCCGTCCCGCTTCACGTCGCGGCCGTCGGCGGTCTTGCCCGCGGCCGCCTCGTCGACGACCTCGCCCAGTTTTTCCGCCAGCACATGGTCTTCCAGCTCGGTGAACCGGATCCGCAGGAACTCCTGGCCGGACCAGTCGCCGAGCCCGTCCGGCAGCCGCGACACCCGCTGCGCCGACCGGAGGGTGCGCAACGCGCCTTCGACCATGCCCTGCAGCCGCGTGATGATGCCGCCGCGATGCCGGTCGATCTGCGCGAGATCGTCGGTGAGCGTCCGCAGCCGGGGCCGCAGCGCCTCGCTCCATTCCGCCGCGTGCGCGGGAAGCTGGTCCCGCTTGACGGAAATCACCTGCTGCCGCACCGGGGTGCTGAGCTTCTCGAACCGCTTTTCGGTCGCGTACTGCGCCAACTGGTCCGCCGCCGCGCGCACCCGCCGGTCGCCGGAGTCGGCCGCCGCCTGCGCGTCGTTGAGAACGGTGTTGAGCTGGTTGTACCGAGTCCGCGCGGACTCGACATCGCCGTCGTAGGGATCCGCGGGCTCCTCGGAACGCAAGTGCGCCAACGATTCCGACAGCAACCCGAAGCCGGACGCCGACGCCTTGCCCGCCTCCAGCGTCGCTTCCGCCGCGGCTCGGCGTTCCTGCAGCTCTTCCCATTTCCGGGCCGCCGCAGACACTTCCAGCGAAGCCGCGTCGATCAGCTCAAGGCCATGCTCGATGTCGCGCGGCCGCTCCGCCGGGGAAGCGACGCCGGTCTGCAACGGCAGCGCGTCCAGCTCAGCCCGGCGCGTCGACACCTGGCCGATCGCCTCGGTGCGCTCCTCTTCCAATGCGTCGACAACCCGCCGCGCTCGCGCCAACGCAGCCGCCCGCGTGGAAGCATCGGAACCGTCGGGCGTTTCCAGCAACGCCGCCGCCCGCACCCGGACCTCCTCGTCCAGCGCTTCCAACGCCGACGACGCCGCTGCCTCAGCGGATTCCGCCTGCTCCAGCTCAGCCCGGAGATCGCTGCCGACCTCGACCTTCGCGTACGCCTCCGAAGCCGACGCGAAGGTTCGCCGCAACGCGTCCACTGGTTCCGAGGGCGCTTCGACGTCCTCCGGCAGTTCGGCCGCGCCCGGCACCTCGGCCAGCTCGGACCGTGCGGTGGTGACGGTGCGACGGTGTCCGTCGGCGGTCCGCTGCTCCTCCGCCGCCTGCTCGCGCAACCGCGCCGCCCGCGCCGACGCCTCGGCCGCCGAGGTCTCCGCGCGTTCCGCGATTTCCGTTGCCCGCTCGACTTCTTCGGTCCATTCCGCGACGCGCGCGGCCCGAGCGGACAGTTCGCCGAGCCGACGCGCCTTCTCCTCGGCCTCCGCGGCGGCGGTCCGCAACGCTGGGACGCGCTCACGCAAGGCAGCGGCTTTTTCGCTCAACCGGGCGAATTCCGCCTCGGCCTGCGCCAGCGCGGTCTGCGCGGTCTCCCGCGCGACGCGAGCGCTTTCGGCCTGCTCCGCGAGCGTCCCGATCGCACCCGCCGGATAGTCCTCGCGCCAGGTGGTGAGCTTCCAGGTCAACGCGCCATCGGCCGCCAGCGACTCCGACAGCCGCTCCAGCCGGCGCTGCCGTTCCGCGTGGCGTTGCGCCACGGCCTCCCGCTCGGTGTCGGCGGCTTCCTCGTCGTACATCGCCGGGTTCGGCGGCACGAGGAACTCGACGCCCGCCGCAGCCGGAACATCCGCCGCCTGAAACGCATCTGTGGTACCGACCGCGACAACCGCGCTCGGCAGCAGCCGGGAAGACTCCAGCACCTCGCGCGCCCGCTTGACCTGCGCCGCGTCGTTCAACAGCACGCCGGCGACGAGCTGCGGCATCCGTTCCAGGACTTCGGCACGCCGGACAGAGTCCAGTTTGGACAGATAACGCCAGCCCGACCACGCGGTGATCCCGGCCTGCTCCAACGCATCCAGCGCGGCCTGCACGTCTTCCGGCGGCGGCAGCAGTCCGCCCGACCCGAGCGCGGCGAGCGCCCGCTCGTCGGCCTGCTCCTCCATCCGCAGCGCGGTCTGCTCCTTCTCGACCGCCGCGCTCGCGTCGCGCAACCGCTGCAGCAGCACCGGAAGATCGCTCTCCAGCTTGACGTCGTCCGCACCGAGCAGCTCCATCAACCGCGGTTCCGCGGCCAGCGCGTCGGTGCGCCGGTGCGCGCGCTCGAGGTCTTCCGCCGCCCGGACCAGACGGTCCTGCGTGGACCCGGCGAGCTGATGCGCCTCGTTCACCGAACGCTGCGCCGCTTGCAGATCCTCGCCGACCCGGTCGAGTTCCTGTTCCCGGCGAACGGATTCCGCAGCCGCGGCCTCGGCTTCCGCGCGCGCGGACCGCGCGGCTTCCGCGACATCCGCCCCGGACGGCAACAGTCCACTTCGGACAGAATCGGAGATTTCCTCGCGCAGCTCAGCGATCCGCGACGACAGCCCGCGCGCCTCGGCCCGACGGCCAGCAGCCAGGTTCGCCGCTTCGTCCCGCTCGGTCTGCGCCTTCTCCGCTTCGGCGCGCAACGCGTCCGCGTGTGCCTCGGCCTTGTCCGCCTGCCGCTGTGCATCACGCGCCAGCGCAAGCAAACCACGCCCGAGTGCGACCGCCGCCGCATCCCGCGCGGCCAGCGCCGGTTTCGCCTTCTCCTCGCGGTTTCCGACCAGCTCGCGCAGATCTTTCGCCTTGCGCGCAGCATTCAACCGGTTCAGCACAGTCGCGGTTTCGCGCCACGCTTCGGCTTGCGTCTTCGCTTCCGCCAGCTCGCCGTCGACGCGCTCGCGTTCGATCTGCGCTTCTTCCAAACGCAGGACCGCAACCAGCCGCCGCAGCTCGGTGACGCCCGCGGTCAGCCGCCGATGGTCGCCCTCGGCGAGCTTTTCGGCGGTCCGCACCTCCTCGACATGCTCCTCCAAGCCGGACAGCCGCGCGTTCTCCAGCTCGTTGCGCGCGTGGATCCGCCCGGCCAGCTCGCTGAGGTCTTCCCGTGCCGATTCGGCGATCCGGCGCGACGCCGCGGCCACGCCTTCCTCCTCGGCCAGCGGACCGAGAAGCTCCAGCGCGCCCTCGACGAACTCCTTCTCCGCCATCAGATCGCCGCGCTGCGCGAGGTTGTTCGCGTACGTCGACACGACCTCGGCGAGGTCCTTCGGCTCGTCCTCGGACAGCACCGCGCGCAGCAGGAACTCCACGAACGCCTCGTCGGTGGAGAACTGGAACGCGTCGGCCGCCTCGCCCTCGCCCGCGTTCATCGCGCGCTGGTAGCGGAACAGCTCGGTGTCGAGGCCGAGCTGGTCGAGCCGTCCGGTCCACTCGTGGTGCCGGCGCGTCCAGAACAGCTCCAGCTCCGGTTCGGCCATCGCCGCGCCCGCGATCCGGTCGTGGAACCCGGACATGGTGAGCAGCCTGCCGTCCTCGGTCAGCGGCAGCGAATCGAGGCCGACGTCCGCGGTCGGGCGGAAGCAGTACCAGGAGTCGATCAGGTTCTCCGAGTCCGCGGACGTCACGTGCCCGCGCCACTCCGACACCTTGCCGGTGATCACCCGCTGGCCGGTCTCGACGTGCAGCCACTCCAGCACCACGTGCGCGACGTCCTTGGCCGTCACGAACTTCTCCAGCACCTTCGTGCTCGTGGTGCCGACGACCTGGCGCCGCCCGGGCAGCATCACCGAGAAGATCAGCTTGATCAGCACCGATTTGCCGCCGCCGTTCTCCAGGAACAGCACGCTCGCCGGCGACGGGCGGCGCACCGGGCCGCCGGCGTGGATGCCCGCGGAGAACAGCGCGTCCTGCTTCGGCGCGGTGATCGCGGCCCCGACGCCGCTGAAGTCCAGCACCACGTCCTGGTACCGGGCGCCCGCCGGACCCACCGAATGCAGGCGGACCCGCGAAAGCTCGTACATCCGTTTCCCCTCTTACTGCAGCGTGTCCGAGGCCGTCGCGCGCAGCGTTCCCCCAGGCCCGGCGACCGCGACGACGTCGAGCGCGAGCAGGTCGTCGAACGCGGCGTCCGCGGCCAGTTCCCGCACCTGGATCTGGTACCGCGGCGTCGTGCGGTAGGTCCCGCCCTGTTCGTCGCTCACCGGAACCAAAAAGCCTTGGTCGGCAAGGAATCGCAGCGCCCGCGACACCATGCCGCGCGTGGTGTCCGCCGCCATCCGGCCGTCCTTCGTCGCCGCGGCGGCCGGACGACGAGCGTACGCGCGCCACGCCTGCTCCAGCTCCGGCGCGTCGGCCAGCGGGTCGTTGTTCGCCTCGGCCAGCTGCGCGCGCTCGTCGAGCACGCGCGCCGCTTCGCGGACCATCGCGTCGACCTGCTCGACGCTCACCCGTCCGATGTAGGTGTCGTTGGCCAGGTCGTCCGGCCGCGGATAGCCGAGCGCGGCCGTCGCGAGGTGGATGAGGCCGTGCAGCACCTTTTCCGTCTCGCGCCGCTCGCGGATCTTGGCTTGCCGCGCGTAGCTGTCCATCTTGATCTCGAAGACGGACTCGTCGGTGGCCGCGAGCACGCATCCGGCCTGCTGCGTCACCTCGAGCACCATCAGCCCGAGCCCCGAAGCGACCGCGTGGGTGAGCGCCTTGAACGCGTTGTCCTCGCCGTAGCGGCGCACCAGCTCGCCGTAGACGACGTCGCGAGCCGGCAGTTGCTTCGGGCGCATCCCGAAAGCGACGAGCCGCGCGGCGGCCTCGGCGTCGACGCTCGTGTGCGTCACGGGCATCAGGCGACCTCCTCGGTCTCGTCGTCCGCTCGTTCGACCTCCGCGGTGGACAGCAGCAGATCCGCGCCGCCGAACTCCGGGTCGTCGAGCAGGGTGCCGTCGTCGACGGCGAGCAGCACGTGGCGTTCCCCCTGCCGGCGCGCCGCGCCGACCTCGGGACTGTAAGCGTGCAGCGCACGCAGCGCGACCAGGGACGCCAGGTTCGGCTGCCCGGAGCGGCGCGCGTCCTCCAGCAGCCCGGACAGCCGGCGCGGCACGTCGGGCAGGTCGAGCAGTTCGTCGGCGAGACGCCAGACGTCGTCGCCGAACCGGTCGGTCACCTCGGCGGGCACCAGCTCCGGCTCCGGCACCTCGCCGACCAGCTGGTCGCGTTCCGGGGCGGGCCGCAACAGCAGCGACACCAGCGAAGACAACGACGGCACGACCGGCGTCGCGATGCCGGCGACGGCGTGGAAGAAGTGCTCGGCGGGCGCGGTGGCGTCGGCGAGCGGCAGCCCGAGCGTCGGCATCAGGAGCTGGCCGAACAGGTCGAGCGTGGCCCGCTGCGGCGGTCCGGAGAACTGCTGGCGGTCCTGTTCGGCGCGGAAGACCGCGCCCGCGTCGGCGATCCGCGACTGAAGCTTGGTGTGCCGCCGGATGCAGTCGGCGACGATGTCGACCAGCTCGGCCGCGCGGCGCTTGTGGTCGGCGTCCTCGGATTCGTCCCGGGCGGTGGTGATGTTCTTGAGGATCGCGTTCTCCGCGCGAAACCGCGACTCGATGTGCCCGAGCGCCGATTCGATCAGCTCCGGCACCTCCTGCTCCCAGTCGACCGCGCGCACGTCGCGGCGAGTCGCGTCGAGCTTCGCGCGCAGCGTCTCGCCGTACTGCACGGTGCGGTAGCGCGCCTGCTCGGCGGCTAGCTTCGCGTCCGCGAGGCGGCCGCGGTTGATCAGGTTCTCCAGCTTCACCTCGGCCGCGATCTGCGCCGACTCGACGTCCGTGTCCAGCGCGCCGACCAGCACGTTGATCGCCTCGTCGGTGGCGCGCAGGTACACCTCGCCGTCGGGGGCGGCCAGCTCGACCAGGAGCTTGAAGTCGAACTGGCGGCGCTGGTAGCCGCCGGGGCCGAGCGAGCCGTACACGCGCCGGAAGCCGCGGTCGGTGGTGCCGACGTTGATCAGGTTGTCCAGCACCCACTTGGCCACGCGCACGTGCTCTTCCGGCGTGCGCGAGGGGGCCTGCAGCGAGATGAACGGCAGCAGCCGGTCGATCACCTGGTCGTGCCCGGCCCCGGTGTCGAAGTCCATCGCGATGGTGACCTGGTCGATCGTGTGCAGCGCGATCTCGGCCATCTGGTACACCGTGGCGTCGGCCCAGTCGAGCTTCGCCTTGCGCGCGTCGAGGTCGTGCAACGGCGCGGTGCAGGCGAGCGCCTTCAGCCGACGGGTCAGCCCCTCGTCGGCGAGCCCGGCGGCGCCCATCTCGTCGTATCGCACAGCAGGTCAGGCTAGTCGGCCTGCCCGAGCGCCCGCACACGCGGACGGCTAGCGTGGCGGGCATGCGGGAGATGACCAGGGCGGAGTGGTGGAAGTTCGCGAGCGAGGGCACGCGGACCGGGATGCTGGGGATCGTGCGGGCCAACGGGGCCCCGGTCGTCACGCCCGTGTGGTTCCTGCTGAACGAGGGCCCGAACGGCGACGAACTGATCTTCACCACCGGCACTGACACGCTCAAAGGCAAGGCCCTGCGCCGCGACGCGCGGCTCTCGCTCGCCGTGGACGACCAGCGGCCGCCGTTCTCGTACGTCCAGTTCACCGCCGAGGCGGAACTGCACCACGACCTGGACGAAATGCTGGAGTGGGCCACCCGGCTCGGCGCGCGGTACATGGGCGAGGAGAACGGCCCGGCCTACGGCAAGCGCAACGCCGTGCCGGAAGAATCCCTCGTCCGGGCGAGGATCACGAAGGTGATCGCCCGGGCGGACATCGCCGGGTTCTGACCTGCCGGTTCCCTCGACGCACGCTCCGCGGCGCTCGCTGCGGAGCGTAATGCCGCGATCGCACTATTGACACCGCGCCTGCCGAGGGTGTGTGATCTGTCCCGATAAATAGGAAACTTTCCTAACGAATATCTTCCGCCGCCGCCCCGACCCCCCTCAAGCAGGAGGCCCCCGTGGCACGACGCTCGACGTTGAGCGCGCTGTTCGCCGGTACCGCGGCGACCGCGCTCGGCTGCGCACTGCTGACCCCGGTCACCGCCACCGCGGCGACCGGGGATTACGAGTCCGAGGACGCGACGCTCTCCCCGGCCAAGATCGCCACGAATCACTCCGGCTACTCCGGCAAGGGATTCGTGGACTTCGACAACCTCGTCGGCAGCTACGCCGACTACTCGGTCAACGCGGCTCAGGCCGGCACGCACACGCTGACTTTCCGCTATGCCAACGGAACCTCCGACGACCGGCCGATGAAGCTCGTGGTCGACGGCGGCGACAAGGGCACGGTTTCCTTCCCCAGCACCGGTTCCTGGACGACGTGGAAGACCGTCACCGCGACCGTCCAGCTCACCGCGGGCGTCAACCACGTGCGCACCGTTTCGGCGTCCGCGAACGGCGGCCCCAACACCGACAAGATCATCGACAGCTTCAGCGCCCCGGTCGACACCGAACCGCCGACGCCGCCGAAGAACTTCCAGGTGTCGAACATCCGGCCCACCGCGGCGGATTTCCGCTGGGACCCGGCGACGGACAACGTCGGCGTCACGCGGTACGAGATCAACCGCGGCGGCAACACGCTGAAGGTCGTGGACGGCAAGACCAACTCCGCGACCGTCGACCAGCTGACGCCGAACACCTCGTACGACATCTCGGTGATCGCCTACGACGCGGCGGGCAACCCGTCCCAGCCGAGCAACGTCGTCGGCGTGAAAACCCCGCCCAGCGACGACAAAACCCCGCCGAGCGTGCCTGGTTCGCTCAAGGCCACGGGCAGCACTTCGGACAGCATTTCGTTGTCCTGGAAGGCTTCCACCGACGACAGCGGCTCGATCGCGGGCTACGACGTGTACCAGGACAAGGACCTCGTCTCGACCACGACGCAGACTTCGGCGACGGTCACCGACCTCAAGCCGAACACGTCGTACACGTTCACCGTGAAAGCCCGTGATCCCAACGGAAACGCCTCCGCGGCGAGCAACGCGGTCACCGCGAAGACGACGAGCAGCACCGGTGCGGGCGGCGGAATCCCGTCGTACGACAAGGACATCGCGAAGGTCGACCTCGGCTGGGCGGTCGGTTTCCTGCCGAACGGCAACGCACTGGTGACCGAACGGGACCGGTTCGAACTGCTGCAGATCACCCCGGACGGCAAGAAGACGACGCTCGGCAAGATCTCCGGCGTGGTCACCACGAACGGCGAGGGCGGGCTGCTCGGGCTGGCGATCTCGCCGCAGTGGAACACCGACCACGCGGTGTACCTGTACCACACGTCGGCCAGCGACAACCGGATCGTGAAGGTCACCTACGACGGCACCACGCTCTCGAAGACCACCACCCCGGTGCTGACCGGCATGGCCAAGAACCAGTACCACAACGGCGGCCGGATCGCGTTCGGCCCGGACGGCAAGCTGTACGCCACCGTCGGCGACGCGAAGGTCAAGGCGAACGCGCAGAACAAGAGTTCGCTCAACGGCAAGATCCTGCGGCTCAACCCGGACGGTTCCGCGCCGAGCGACAACCCGTTCTATGCCACCGGCGGCAACGCGCGGTACGTCTGGAGCTACGGGCACCGCAATCCGCAAGGGCTCGCCTGGGATTCGCAGGGGCGGCTGTGGTCGTCGGAATTCGGCGAGAGCAGCCAGGACGAGCTGAACCTGATCCAGAAGGGCGGCAACTACGGCTGGTCGGCCTGCGAGGGCACGATCGGCGACTGCTCGGGGACGATCGCGCCGAAGAAGACGTGGCCGACTTCGCAGGCCGGACCGTCCGGCATCGAGATCGTGAACGACTGGATCTACATCGCGGCGGTGACCGGCAAGCAGCTGTTCGTCACGCAGATCAAGGGCGACAGCGTCGGCGACGTGTCGGCGGTGTTCTCCGGCCGGTGGGGACGGCTCCGCTCGGTGACCAAGACGCCGGACGGGCACCTCTGGGTGACCTCGACGAACAACGACAAGCTCGGCGGCACGCCGGACACCATCGACAACGTGGTGGTGCAGCTGAAGTTCCCCGGCGCGGCGCTCGCCGGATAAGCCGCGGCAGGGTGACCGGAGCGGCGCCGGTCACCCTGCCGCACCTCATTCTTTCAGCAGTTCGTAACAGCGGATGCGTGCCTTCGCGTCGAAAACCGGGACAGTGACCATGATTTCGTCCGCGCCGGTCTGCTTCGCCAGCTCCGCGAGCCGCGCCTGGACCTGCTCCCGCTCGCCGTACGCTTGCGCCGCGCGGAAATGTTCGAGCTGCGGAACCATCTCCGGTGCGAACTCGTAGCCCGCGGCCTCCTCCGGCGTGAGCATCGGCTGGTCTCCCCCACCGCCGGTGAGCAGATGGGATTTGAGCACGTTCATCGGCCCGGACAGGTATTCCGCCTCGGCCTCGGTGTCCGCGCAGATCGTCTCGACGCACAGCAGCACGTACGGTTGGGAGCGCCACTTGGACGGCTGGAACTTCTCCCGGTAACGCTCCAGAGAGGCCGCGGTGTTGTCCGGCCGGATGTGGTGCGCGAACGCGATCGGCAACCCGCGCTCGGCGGCGACCTCCGCGCCCGCCGGGCTCGAGCTGAGCAGCCACGGCTCCGGCACGGTCACTCCGCCCGGGAGCACCTTGTCGCTGCCGAGATGCTTCACCAGCTCGTCGACGTCGGCGTGGTAGTCGGCTTCCTGAGCTGGCTCACCTCCGCGGCGCAACGCGCGGATGATCTCCGGATCGAGCGCGCCCGGCCCGCGGCCGACCCCGAGATCGACCCGGCCGCCGGTGAGCGCGGACAGCGTCCCGAACTGCTCGGCCAACGCGAACGGCGCGTGGTTCGGCGCGAGCACCCCGCCGGACCCGACCCGCACCCGGGACGTCACCGCGCCCGCGTGCGCCGCGAGCACCTGCGGGGACGCACTGGCGATCGCCGGGGAACCGTGATGCTCGGCGAACCAGAGCCGGTGGTAGCCGAGGTCGTCAACCCGCCGCGCGACGGAGGAAAGCGGCTCAAGCGCCGCCGTGGCCGACTGCCCGGCTTCGACCAGCGCGAGTTCAAGTGCGGAGAGCGGCACATCGATCATGCCCCCACGGTAGCGAACCCGGCGGTGTGGCGGGGGTGATTTGTCCACTGTGGACGAAGTCTTGCCAGTGTGCGGCGGGCGGCGGCTCCACCGAGTGCTGAAGCCGGGCATGTGTGGAAAGCGCAGGACGTGGCAGCGGGCGCTGCGGAAGGCGCAGCAGAACGCTCATGGGACGGGTCGATCGGAGGCTCGGCCAGCATGGTGGGGAGGCTCTTCCGGGGGGGATCGTCGTGAGTGTTTGTGCCGGTTCTCGCCGGAGGGTTCCGCCAGCGCTCGACGTGGCTCCCGCGCGGGCCCTCAGTCTCGGTGCTGGCTTCGCCCCAGTCTGGGCCTAGCAGTTGCGCCGCGGCGCGCCAGAGGGTTCGCGGAGGCCGTGCAGCCGCCGGGACCCGCAGCACAGGATGTCGGACAACGGTTCCCCGCGTAGCTCAGCCGCAGCGGCTCCAGGCAGGCCCACGCGCAAGCCACCGAACCGGCCGGGCACCCATCACCACCCCCAGCTGCCGCGACCGGCTAAGCGGACTAGCCCGCCCCTGCTCGAGTCGCCGCGACCGGCCTAGGCAGGCCACCGTTCCACTGCACAAGCCACCGCCACCGGCCAGGCACCCACCGCAGCGGCCGGGCTAGGCAGGCAATCCCACCTAGGCGCGAGTCACCGCGAGCGACCCAGGCGGGCCACACTCCCCGCATAGCCACCAACAACCGGCCAGACACCCACAGCCACCACAACCGCCGCGACCGGACTAGGTGGCAACCCCGCCCCCACGCGAGTCACCGCCATCAGCCCAAGCAGGCCGCCCTCCCCCGCACAAGCCACCAACAACCGGCCGGGCACCCATCGCAGCCCCCAGCCCGAGCAGGCCACCTCTTCCCGCGCAAGCCACCACAACCTGGGCACGTTCCGGCCGGGCTCAGCGGACAACCCCGCCACTGCCCAAGCCGCGACCTGCCCAGGCAAGCCCCCGCCCCAGCCCGCCAGCAGCAGTGTCAGGCTTCTTCTTCCAGCATCTCCGGGTCTTCCAGCATCTCCGGGGTCACCGCCAGCAGCAGTGTCAGGCTTCTTCTTCCAGCATCTCCGGGGTCACCGCCAGCAGCAGTGTCAGGCTTCTTCTTCCAGCATCTCCGGGGTCACCGCCAGCAGCAGTGTCAGGCTTCTTCTTCCAGCATCTCCGGGGTCACCGCCAGCAGCAGTGTCAGGCTTCTTCTTCCAGCATCTCCGGGGTCACCGCCGATTCGGTGTCCGGGATGCTCAGCTCCTTCGCCCGTTTGTCCGCCATCGCCAGCAGCCGCCGGATCCGTCCCGCCACCGCGTCTTTCGTCATCTGCGGGTCGGACAGCTGGCCCAGTTCCTCGAGCGACGCCTGGCGGTTCGACAAGCGCAGGCGGCCGGCGGCGAGCAGGTGGTCCGGGGCGGTGTCGCCGAGGATTTCCAGCGCGCGCTCCACCCTGGCGGCCGCCGCGACGGCCGCGCGGGCCGAGCGGCGCAGGTTCGCGTCGTCGAAGTTCGCGAGGCGGTTGGCGGTCGCACGCACCTCCCGGCGCATCCGGCGTTCTTCCCATTGCAGCACGCTCGTGTGCGCGCCCAGGCGGGTCAGCAGGGCACCGATCGCGTCACCGTCGCGGACCACGACCCGGTCCGCGCCTCGGACCTCCCGGGATTTCGCTTGGATGCCCATCCGCCGGGCCGCACCGACCAGCGCCAAGGCCGCTTCCGGGCCCGGGCAGGTCACTTCCAGGGACGACGAGCGGCCCGGTTCGGTCAGTGAGCCGTGGGCCAGGAAGGCGCCGCGCCAGGCCGCTTCGGCGTCGGCCACTCCGCCGGACACCACCGCGGCGGGCAGGCCTCGCACAGGACGGCCGCGCTGGTCGATCAGGCCGGTCTGGCGTGCCAGGCCCTCGCCGTCCTTCACCACGCGCACGACGTACCGCGTCCCCTTGCGCAGGCCGCCGCTCGCGGTGATCACGTGCACGTCCGAATGATGTCCGTACAGCTCGTGGATCTCCTTGCGCAGCCGCCGCGCGACCGAACCCGTGTCCAGCTCCGCCTCGACCACCACCCGGCCGGCCACGATGTGCAGCCCGCCCGCGAAGCGAAGCAGCGACGCGACCTCCGCCCGGCGCGGCCCGATCTTCGTGATCTCGAGCCGGCTCAGTTCGTCCTTCACCGCGGCGGTCATCGCCATGTACTGCCCCTCCTGCCTTTCGCTGCGCGCCCGCCGTCACCCACAGTGCTCCCCGCCGAGGCCCAATGCCTCTCGCATGCACTGGGCGAGCGCACCAGGATCATGCCGTCCCGCCACGACCGGGTCGGCCACCGCCCCCAGGCAGGCCCTGGCTCCGAGGCGTTCGGCCGCCCGGCGCAGGCTTGCCGGGTCAGGGACGGAATCACGGTCCGCGACGACGGCGTCGACCCGCAGCGCGGGCGCGTGTTCGAAGAGTACGTCCAGATGCCGCTCCGGGGAGAATCCGCCGGTTTCCCCCGGTTGGGGGACCAAGTTCAGCACGACGACCTTGGTCGCCGTCGTGCGGACGAGCGCGTCGTGCAGATCCGGGACCAGGAGATGCGGCAGCACGCTGGTGAACCACGAGCCGGGGCCGAGGAACACGACGTCCGCCGCCAGCACCGCCTCGATCGCCTCCGGGCAGCCGCGCGGCGGGCGTTCCTGGCGTCCGGCCGGGTGCAGCGAGATGCGGTGGACCTGGCCGGGCGTGCTGGCGACCGCGACCTGGCCGCGGATGCGCCGGATCGCGTCCGGGTCCTCGCTGTCCAGGCCGCTGACCTCGCCCTCGATCTCCAGCGGCTCCGGCGACATCGGCAGCACCCGGCCGGAGATGCCCATCAGCCTGCTCGCCTCGTCGAGCGCGGCCACCGGGTCGCCGAGCACCTCGAACAGCCCGGCGAGCAGCAGGTTGCCGACGGCGTGCCCGGCGAGCGCGCCGTCGCCGCCGAAGCGGTGCTGGAACACCTCCGCCCACAGCCGCCCGCCGTCCTCCGCGGCGAAGGCGGCGAACGCCTGGCGCAGGTCGCCCGGCGGCAGCAGCCCCAGTTCGCGCCGCAGCCTGCCGGACGACCCGCCGTCGTCGGCCACCGTCACCACCGCCGTGACGGCGCGGGTGATCCGCCGGAGCGCGGTCAACGTCGCGTGCAGCCCGTGTCCTCCGCCCAGCGCCACCGCGCGCACGTCACTCCCGGCCAAGATCCCGGTGCACCACCTTTACTGCCATGCCGTCCTCATTGGACAGTCTCTGGGCGAGTTCCTCGGAGATCGCGACGCTGCGGTGCTTGCCGCCGGTGCAGCCGACCGCGAGCGTCAGGTACCGCTTGCCCTCGCGCTTGTAGCCGGCGCCGATGAGCCGCAGCAGCTGGTGGTAGCGGTCGAGGAATTCCTCGGCGCCTTCCTGCGACAGCACGTAGTTGCGCACCTCGCCGTCGAGGCCGGTGTGCTCGCGCAGCTCCGGGATCCAGAACGGGTTCGGCAGGAACCGCACGTCCATCACCAGGTCGGCGTCCATCGGCAAACCGTACTTGTAGCCGAAGGACAGCACGGTGACGCGGGTCTGCGTGCTGGCCTCGGAACCGAACGCGTCCTCGATCTTCGCGCGCAGGTCGTGCACCGACAGCGCGGACGTGTCGAGCACCAGGTCGGCCTCCTCGCGCAGCGGCGAAAGCAGCTTGCGCTCGGCGGTGATGCCGTCGGCGAGCCTGCCGTCGCCCTGCATCGGGTGGCCGCGGCGGACCGATTCGAAGCGGCGCACCAGCACCGCGTCGGTGGCCTCCAGGAACAGCACGCGCGGCTTGTACCCGCGCGCGTCCAGGTCCTTGATCACCGAGGCCAGGTCGTCGGTGAACGCGCGCGAGCGCACGTCCATCACCACCGCCACCTTCGTGATCGCGCCCCGCGCCTGCGCGCCGAGCTCGACCATGGTGGCGATCAGCTCCGGCGGCAGGTTGTCGACCACGAACCAGCCGAGGTCCTCCAGGCATTTCGCCGCCGTGGAGCGGCCCGCGCCGGAGAGGCCGGAGACGACCGCGACCTCCATCCCGCTGCCTCGTTTTTCCTCTTCCGCACTCACGTGTGCTTCCTTCCCGATCACGACCCCTGGTCCCCTCCCGGTACTGCCCGCGGTGCGGCGCCGGTCTCCCCGGCCAGTGCCGCCACCACGGCCTCGGCAGTGCGCCTGCCGAAACCGGGCACCGCTTCGATTTCCTCGACCCGGGCCTGTTTGAGCTTCTTCACCGAGCCGAAGTGCTTGATCAGCGCGGTGCGCCGAGCCTGCCCGAGTCCGGGCACACTGTCCAATTCGGACGCCTGCATGCGTTTGGCGCGCTTTTCGCGGTGGTAGCGAATGGCGAACCGGTGCGCCTCGTCGCGCAGCCGCTGCAGCAGATAGAGCGCGTCGGACGTGCGCGGCAGGATCATCGGGTCCGGCTCTCCGGGCAGCCACACCTCTTCGAGCCGCTTCGCGAGCCCGACGACTGCGATGTCGGTGATGCCCAGTTCCGCGAGCACGTCCGCGGCCGCGGTGGCCTGCGGGCCCGCGCCGTCGACGACCAGCAGGTTCGGCGGGTATGCGAACTTGCGCGGGCGGCCGGTCTCCGGATCGATCCCGGCGCGCACCGGCCGGACCGCCTCGTCCCCCGGTTCCTCGCCGTCGGAAGCGGCTTCCGGAGCGGTTTCCGTTGCCTCGGCCGCGTTTTCGGCCGTTTCCTTGAGGTACCGGTAGAACCGCCGCCGCACGACCTCGGCGATGGACGCGACGTCGCCCTCGGTCGCCGCCTCGCGCAGCGCGAACTTGCGGTACTCGGACTTGCGCGGCAGCCCGTCCTCGAACACCACCAGCGACGCCACGACGTCGCTGCCCTGGATGTGGCTGATGTCGATGCACTCGATGCGCAGCGGCGCGCTGTCGAGCGCCAGGTAGTCCTGGAGTTCCTGCAGTGCCGCGGACCGCGCGGTGAGATCGCCCGCGCGGCGCAGCTTGTGCTGGGTGAACGCTTCCTTGGCGTTGCGCTCCACCGTTTCCGCGAGCGCCTTCTTGTCGCCGCGCTGCGCGACCCGCAGCCGCACCCGCGAACCGCGCAGACCGGACAGCCATTCGGCGACCGCGTCGGCGTCCGCGGGCAGCTCCGGCACCAGCACCTCGCGCGGGACGACCGGACCGGTCTCGACGTCGTCGCGGCCCGCGCGATCGGATTCCTCGCCGTAGAACTGGGTGAGGAAGTGGTCGACCAGCGCCGGGACGTCCATTTCCTCGGCCTTGTCGATCACCCAGCCCCGCTGCCCGCGCACCCGCCCGCCGCGCACGTGGAACACCTGGACGGCCGCCTCCAGTTCGTCGTGCGCGAAGGCGACGACATCGGCGTCCGTGCCGTCGCCGAACACCACGGCCTGTTTTTCCATCGCACGGCGCAACGCGCCCAGATCGTCCCGAAGGCGCGCGGCACGCTCGAACTCCAGCTCCTCCGACGCCTCGGCCATCTCGCGTTCGAGCCGCTTCACCATCGCGTCAGTGCGGCCGGCGAGGAAGTCGCAGAAGTCCTCGACGATCGCCCGGTGCTCGTCCGCGGACACCCGGCCGACGCACGGAGCCGAGCATTTGTCGATGTAGCCGAGCAGGCACGGCCGCCCGATCTGCCCGTGCCGCCGGAAGACGCCGGCGGAACAGGTGCGGGCCGGGAAAACGCGCAGGAGAAGGTCGAGCGTCTCGCGGATCGCCCACGCGTGCGAGTACGGCCCGAAGTAGCGGACGCCCTTCTTTCGCGCGCCGCGGTAGACGTGCAGCCGGGGGAATTCCTCGTTCAGCGTGACGGCGAGGACCGGGTAGCTCTTGTCGTCGCGGTAGCGGACGTTGAACCGCGGGTCGAACTCCTTGATCCAGTTGTACTCCAGCTGGAGCGCCTCGACCTCGGTCCCGACGACGGTCCACTCGACGCTCGCCGCGGTGGTGACCATCTGCCGCGTGCGCGGATGAAGGCCGGACAGGTCGGCGAAGTACGAGTTCAGCCTGCTGCGCAGGCTCTTCGCTTTGCCCACGTAGATGACTCGCTTGGCGGCGTCGCGGAACTTGTACACGCCAGGCGAGTCCGGGATGCTCCCCGGCTGAGGTCGGTAGGTGGTCGGATCAGCCACGTGCCCACTGTATGGCGAGGGCCTGACAGTTTCCGTGAGACCCCGTGCGCGAGGCGAGCACGGACGGGTTCAGCCGACGCGGGACGCGATGTCCGGGAGCCGCGGTGCGCGACCCGGTCGCCTTGCACCGTCGGCGGAGTCCTGCCGTAGCGTAGGGCTTCGACGACCCGCCGAGCGATCAGGGAGCGCAGCCATGACCGTCCGCGTCGCCACCTGGAACGTGAACTCCATCGTTCCCCGGCTGCCCCGCGTGCTCGACTGGCTCGACCGGACCGCGCCGGACGTTCTGTGCCTGCAGGAAATCAAGAACACCACCGAAGCCTTCCCCGCCGAAGAGATCACCGCGCGCGGATACGAGGTCGCCGCGTACGGGCTGGGGCGGTGGAACGGCGTCGCGATCCTCTCCAGGGTCGGGCTCGACGACGTGGTGCGCGGGCTGCCGGGCGAACCGGGCTTCGACGGGCAGGCCGAGGCGCGGGCGATCGGCGCGACGTGCGGCGGGATCCGCCTCTGGTCGGTGTACGTGCCGAACGGGCGCGAACCGCAAAATCCGCACTACGCCTACAAACTCGAGTGGTTCGAGAAGCTCAGCGACCTCGTCGGCGAAGAACTGCGGAACGCGCGTCCGTTCGCCGTGCTCGGCGATTTCAACGTCGCGCCCACCGACGACGACGTCTGGGACATCACGCTGTTCGCCGAGTCCACGCACGTCACCGAACCCGAACGGGCAGCGCTGAAGAAGCTCCGCGACGCCGGGCTGTCCGACGTGTTCCCGCGGCCGCTGAAGTACGACCACCCGTTCACGTACTGGGACTACCGCGCCGGGAATTTCCCCAACAACAAGGGAATGCGCATCGACCTCGTCTACGGGAACGAGGTTTTCGCCAAGGCAGTCACCGATTCCTACGTAGACCGCGAAGCCCGCAAGGGCAAAGGACCGTCGGACCACGCGCCGATCGTCGTGGATCTGGAGCTGTAAGACCTCAGGCCTCGGTCGCGGCCCGGTGCAGCTTCCGCAGCGCGCGCACCGCCGTCACCGCGCGTTCCCGGTCCACCGCCTGGACAGCCATCACCGAGAAGTACTCGTCGTCCGGCAGTTCCAGGCGGGCCCACGAGGCACCGTCCGGGAAGCTGATCGACAGCACCTGGTCCCAGGTGAACGCCCGCCGCGCAAGGACGTTCCGGACCTCGATGCCGGTGGCGTCCGCGCGGACCCGGGCGGTGCCGAACAGCATCGTGCCCGCCGCGAGCGCGATGCCGATGCCGATCATCGCGATCTGGTCCGACGCCTCGAACACGACGCCGGTGTGCGAATTACGCAGCAGGACCGCCACCACCACGAACGCCGCGAGCAGCGCCACCGCCAGCACGCTGCACATGATCAGCGCGCGGCGCGGCCGGATCACGAGGGTGGTCTGCTGCTCGGTCATCACGCTCACACGAATCCCCGCTCGGTCCACGGCTTGCCGAGGCCGCGCAGCACGTGCGCGGTGTCGAGCGCCGCCACGGCCGCTTCGTAGCCCTTGTCCTCCACCGAGCCGGGCATGCCGGAGCGGTCCAGCGCCTGCTGCTCGGTGTCGCAGGTCAGCACGCCGTTGCCGACCGGGGTGCTCTCGTCGAGCGCGACCCGGGTGAGACCGGCGGTGACCGCGTCGCACACGTACTCGAAGTGCGGGGTGCCGCCGCGGATCACGACGCCCAGCGCGACGACCGCGTCGTGGTTGCGCGCCAGCGCCTGTGCCGCGACCGGAAGCTCCACCGCACCCGCCACCCGGATGACCGTGGGCTCTTCCTCCAGCCCGGCGTCCTTCGCCGCGGCGAGCGCGCGCTCCAGCAGGACGTCGGTGATCTTCGCGTTCCACCGCGTCGCGACGACAGCCAGCCGCAGGGACTTGCAGTCGCGCAGGTCGAGCGCGGCTTCCGGCCGCCCCTCGCCGCTCATCGCGTGGTGTCCTCCTCCGTGCCCGCGTCGGCCGCGCCGACCTGGTCGTAGTGCTCGAGCTGGCTGAGGTCGTGCCCCATCCGGTCGCGCTTCGTGCGCAGGTACCGCAGGTTTTCCGGGTTCGGCGAGATCGGCAGGGAGACCCGGCCGGTGACGCGCAGGCCGTAGCCCTCGAGGCCGACCCGCTTCGCCGGGTTGTTCGTCAGCAGCCGCATCGAGCGGACGCCGAGGTCGCACAGGATCTGCGCGCCGGTGCCGTAGTCGCGCGCGTCCGCCGGAACGCCGAGCGCCAGGTTCGCGTCGACAGTGTCCGCGCCCGCGTCCTGCAGCTGATACGCCTGCAGCTTGTGCAGCAGCCCGATCCCGCGGCCCTCGTGCCCGCGGATGTACAGCACGACACCGCGGCCCTCGTCGGCCACCTTCTGCAGCGCGGCGTCCAGCTGGGGGCCGCAGTCGCAGCGCAGCGAGCCGAAGACGTCGCCGGTGAGGCATTCGGAGTGCACCCGGACCAGGATGTCCTCGCCGTCGCCGATCTCGCCGTACACGAAAGCGACGTGCTCGATGCCGTCGAGGAGGCTGTCGTACCCGACCGCGCGGAACGTGCCCGCGGCCAGCGGGATCCGCGCCTCGGCAACGCGTTCGACCTGCTTCTCGGTGCGCCGCCGGTAGGCGATCAGGTCCGCGATCGAGATGATCTTCAGGTCGTGGTCGGCGGCGAACACTTCCAGCTCGTCGCGCCGGGCCATGTCGCCCTCGTCCTTCTGCGACACGATCTCGCAGAGCACGCCGGCCGGGTGCAGACCGGCCAGCCGGGCCAGGTCGACCGACGCCTCGGTGTGCCCGGGACGGCGCAGCACGCCGCCTTCCTTGGCGCGCAAGGGCACCACGTGGCCGGGGCGGCGGAAGTCCTTCGCGGTGGCCTCGGGGTCGGCCAGCAGCCGGGTGGTGTGCGCGCGGTCGGCGGCGGAAATGCCGGTGGTGATGCCCTCGGCCGCGTCGACCGTGACGCTGTACGCGGTGCCGCGCTGGTCCTGGTTCGTGTGGTACATCGGCGGCAGGTCGAGCCGGTCCGCCTCGTTCTCGGTCAGCGCGACGCACACGTAGCCCGAGGTGTAGCGCACCATGAACGCGAGCAACTCCGGCGTCGCCTTCTCGGCGGCGAAGATGAGGTCGCCTTCGTTCTCGCGGTCCTCGTCGTCCACGACGACCACCGCGCGTCCGGCGGCGATGTCCGCGATCGCGGCCTCGATGGCGTCCACGTCGACCGCCGCGCCTGCTCCGCACGGGGTCCATCCGGTCTGCGGCTCGGCCGCCTTCGTCTCGCTCACGGGTGCTCCTTCGCTGCCGCCGCCGGGTGGATGTCACACATTGTGCGCGTTCGCGGCCATGTGTGGCGCAGTGAGCTTCTCCACGTACTTCGCCACGACGTCCACTTCGAGGTTCACGAAGTCGCCCTCCTCGCGCCTGCCGAGGGTCGTCGCCTCGAGCGTGGTGGGGATCAAAGCGACCGAAAACCGGTCCTCCGAAACGCTCGCGACGGTGAGCGAAACGCCGTCGACGGCGATCGAGCCCTTCTCCACGACGTACCGCGACAAGGCCGGGGGCAGGGAGAACGTCGTCACGCCGCGCTCGTCGCGGGAGAGGAAGACGCCGGTGCCGTCGACGTGGCCCTGCATGATGTGGCCGCCGAGGCGTCCGCCCGCGGGCGTCGCGCGCTCGAGGTTCACCGCGTCGCCGACGGCCACCTTCGCGAGGCTCGAACGCTGAAGTGTTTCGTTCACCACATCGACGGTGAACTCGCCGCCGGAGACCGTGACGACGGTCAGGCAGACGCCGCTGACCGCGATCGAATCGCCGTGGCCGGCGTCCGAGGTGACCAGCGGGCCGCGCACGGTGAGCCGGGCCGCGTCGGTGAGCTGCTCGACCGCGGTGACCTCGCCGACCTCTTCGACAATTCCCGTGAACACTGCTGCCTCCTCGCCGGGCCACCGCCCTCGGTGGCCCCTCCATCCAACACCCGTCCGGCTCCGGGAGCTTCCCGGCCCGAAGGTCAGCTGACGCGGAGGCGGGCGGCCTGCTCGCGCAGGGCGGCGACGGCGCGGCCCGGGTCCTCGGCGCCGTAGACGGCCGAGCCCGCGACAAAGCAGTCGACGCCCGCTTCGGCGGCCTGTTCGATGGTGTCGGCGTTGATCCCGCCGTCGATCTCGACCACCAGCTTGAGGTGCCCGGTGTCGACCAGCCGGCGCGCGGTGCGCACCTTCTCCAGCACGTCGGCGATGAACGACTGGCCGCCGAAGCCGGGTTCGACCGACATGACGAGCAGCGTGTCGTAGTGCTTGAGGGTTTCGAGGTGCGGTTCGAGCGGCGTGCCCGGCTTGATCGACAGGCCCGCCTTCGCGCCGGCGGCACGCAGGTTCTTCGCCAGCTTGACCGGGTCCGCGGCGGCTTCCACGTGCACCGTGACGTTGTACGCGCCGGCCTCGGCGTAGCCGATCGCCCAGCGGTCCGGGTCTTCGATCATCAGGTGGCAGTCGAGCGGGAGGTCGGTGGACTTCAGCAGCGACTGGACCACCGGGAGGCCGAGGGTCAGGTTGGGCACGAAATGCGCGTCCATGACGTCGACGTGCACCCAGTCGGCCCGGGTGTCGCCGGGGTGCGCGACGGCCGCGATCTCCTCGCCGAGCCTGGCGAAATCGGCGGACAGGATGCTGGGTGCGATGAGAGGTGAAGCCACGACCCGAGTGTAAGAGGACCGGGTTCCCGGCTGTTCACCGGCCGTGACCGCACCGGAGTTCGCTTTCCGGACACCGGGTGCTCATCCGGATTCCCCGCGTCGAACACATCGGCGAGCACTAATAGGTCACACCGGAAGTTCCGGACGATAAGCACTTCGAGGAGAACCATGAGAACGGTCTTGGCAGGCCGCCGCAAGTGGCTGGCCGCGGGCGCGCTCGGCGTCGCGATGGTCGCCGCCGCCCCGGTCGCGATCGCCGCGCAGGGCACCCAGGACGACCAGGGCGCGCGCACCGCTTCGGCCGGTTCGGGCGACCGCACGCAAGAGGTCCGCCAGGCGATCCAGGGCGGGCACGCGCGCAACGTCATCCTCTTCATCGGCGACGGCATGGGCCAGTCCGAGATCACCTCGGCGCGCAACTACGAGCGCGGCGCGGCCGGCCGGCTCGCGATGGACGAGTTCCCGCTGACCGGCGACTACACCACCTATGCGGTGGAGAAGGGCAACCCGGCGAAGCCGGACTACGTGACCGACTCCGCGGCGTCCGGCACCGGATGGGCGACCGGCACGAAGACCTACAACGGCGCGATTTCCGTGGACGCCTACGGCAACCCGGTCCCGACGCTGCTCGAGCTCGCCAAGCGCAGCGGCCTGCGCACCGGCGACGTGACCACCGCCGAGGTCCAGGACGCGACGCCGGCCGTGCTCGGCGCGCACGTCGTCGACCGCGACTGCAAGGGCCCGGACGAGACGACCAAGAAGTGCGCGCGGAACGCCAAGGAGAACGGCGGCGCGGGCTCGATCTCCGAGCAGCTCGTGCAGACCCGCCCGGACGTGCTCCTGGGCGGCGGCTCGAAGTACTTCGAGCAGAAGGCGACCGCCGGGCAGTTCAAGGGCAAGCCGGTCCTGGAGCAGGCCAAGGCCGCCGGGTACACCGTGGCGAACACCGCCGACGACCTGGCCAAGGCCCGTCCCGGCACGCCGCTGCTCGGACTGTTCGCGCCGGGCAACCTGCCGGTGAACTGGACCGGCCCGAAGGCGGCCCAGGGCGGCACCGCGCCGACCCGCTGCACCCCGAACCCGGCTCTGCCGAAGACGCAGCCGAAGCTGGTCGCGCAGACGCGGAAAGCCTTGCAGCTGCTGGACGACCGCCGGAGCGACAAGGGCTTCTTCCTCCAGGTGGAGGGCGCCTCGATCGACAAGCAGGACCACGCGGCGGACCCCTGCGGGCAGATCGGCGAGACGATCGACTTCGACGCCGCCGTCGCCGCCGGGCTCGCTTACGCGCGCAGCAACCCCGACACGCTCGTCGTGGTGACCGCGGACCACGGGCACACCAGCCAGATCATCTCGAACGACGCCAAGACTCCTGGCCAGACCGCCACGTTGGTCACCAACGAGGGCGCGAACATGACCCTCAGCTACGGGACCGCGCTGCCCGGTTCCTCGATGGAGCACACCGGCACGCAGGTCCGGATCGCGGCTTACGGGCCGCAGGCGGCGAACGTCGTCGGGCTGACCAACCAGACCGACCTGTTCGGCACGGTGAAGCGCGCACTTCGCCTGCGCTGACACCCAGCCACCGTCCGAGAGCGCTCGCCAGGCCGAAATCCGGTTAGGGCACAGAGGGTTGGTGACTGTCATATGTCCCGGACAGTCACCACCCCGGCATGGTCACGACTGTCGCGTTCGTCAGCTCAGGTTGTAGTGCATTACCTCTACGCCGCCGGTGGCGTAGTTCGGCACGTCCGCGGAAACTGCCTTGCCTGCTTCCGAGGCCTGCGCGGCCGCCAGCGCCTCGGCTGATTCGAAGTCGGCGTGGAAGACGGCGAAGTACTTGCTGCCGGCGACGTCCAGCGAGTACTGCGACTGGATCAGCCCCGGCATCTTCGCCACCAGCGGCAGGTGCGTGTTGACGTAGTACTCGCGGAAGTGGTCGGGATCGGCGGGCGGAGGGTAGAGCACGGTGAGCCGGTGCATCGGATTCCTGCCTTCTGCGTACGGGGCACAAAACGGCCGGGAGCCGGGCCGCTTCCCAGACGGCAACCCTATCGCGCTCAGAACGTCGGCGGGCGGCCCCAGATCGGTGCCCTCGTTACGCGGGCGAGGGCAGGAGGTCCAGGGGTTCCGACCAGGGGCGGCGCGGGTCGAGCCGGTGCAGCCGGACGCCTGCTCCGGCCAGGGTGTCGAGGTGCCGCTGCCAGGCCGGATGATGCACCCGGGTGTCCTGGATCTGGTAGGCGACCACGATGGTGATCCCTGGTGCGCCAAGGACATCGCCGAGCAGCGTGAGCGCCTGGTTGTCGGCGATTCCCAGCGCCAGCTTCGCCACCGAGTTCGCGGACGCGGGCGCGAAGAGGAACACCTTCGGGTCCGGATGCGGACGGGGTTCGCCGGGCAAGCGGGACGTGCTGCGCACCGGAAGGTCTGTCGCGGCTTCGAGTTCGCCCAGGCCGCCGGTCGCTTTCAGCCAGCCCCACGCGGTCGGCGTGAGGGTGACGGCCAGCCGCCAGCCGCGGGCGACCGCGGGTTTCGCCAGCTCGTCGGTGAACCGGGTGTCCAGTCCTCCGCACGAGCTGGCGACCAAACCCAGATCCGTCACGGCTTTCGCAGCACCGCGCAGAACATCGCGTCGGTGCCGTGTCGGTGGGGCCACAGCTGGACGTACGGGCCGTCGCCGAGCTGCGGGACGTCGGGGAAGAACTCCCGGGCGTCCACGATCTCGGACTTGGTCCGGCGGGCGGTTTCGCCTACCACGCCTTCGGTTTCGGCCAGGTGCGGCGAGCAGACGACGTACGTGACGATGCCGCCCGGACGCGCCAGCTCCAGCGCCGCCATCAGCAGTTCGCCCTGCAGCTTCGTGAGGTCCGCGACGTCCGACGGCTTGCGTCGCCACCGCGCCTCGGGGCGTCGGCGCAGTGCGCCCAAGCCGCTGCACGGCGCGTCGACCAGGATCCGGTCGTAGCCCGGTTCCAAGCCGCTTTCGCGGCCGTCGGCGACGTGCACGGTGACCGGCAGGCCCTCGGTGGCGTTCTCGATCAGCCGAGCCCGGTGCGGAGCCTTCTCGACGGCATCCACGTGCGCGCCGCCGATCTTGGCCAGCGCGCCGAGCAGCGCCGCTTTGCCGCCGGGACCCGCGCACAGGTCCAGCCAGCGTTCGTCGGAGCCCTTCAGCGGGACCTTGGCGACGGCGATGGCGCACAGCTGGCTGCCTTCGTCCTGCACCGCGGCGAGGCGTTCGCGCACCGGTTCCGCGTCGGCCGGATCGCCCGCGCCCGCGGGAAGGTGCACGCCGTAGGGCGAGTACGGCGCGGGGTCGCCGCCGGTGATGGCGGCCAGTTCGTCGGCGCTGATTTCGCCGGGGCGGGCGACCAGGTGCACCGCGGGGCGGGCGTCGTCCGCTTCGAGGGCGGCCTTCAGCTCAGCGCCCTTGTCCCCCAACGCTTCCGCGAACGACCGGGCGACCCAGCGCGGGTGCGCGGTGCGGAGCGCGTACGCGCCGATGGGGTCGGTCGCCTCGTCCGGCGTCAGTTCGGCCAGCCATTGCGCTTCGTCCTTTGTAGACACTACGCGCAGGATGGCGTTCGCGAATCCCGTTGCCCACGAACCGGCTTCGGCGCGCACGAGGTCCACAGTGGACCCGACCGCGGCGTGCTCGGGGATCCGGGTGCGCAGCAGCTGGTAGACGCCGAGCCGCAGCGCGTCGAGCACCACCGGGTCGGTCTTCTCGATCGGCCGGTCGGTGCACGCGGCGATCACGGCGTCGAGCAGGCCCTGCGCGCGCGAAGCGCCGTACGTCAGTTCGGTGGCCAGCGCGGCGTCGCGGCCGCTCACCCGGCGTTCCCGCAGCAGCTGCGGGAGGACGAGGTTGGCGTACGCGTCCTTCTCGCGAACGGCGCGCAGGACGTCGAACGCCACCTGGCGGGCCGGGTCGATCTCCGGCGGACGCCGCGGTCCCTGTTTGCGCGGAGCCGGACGGCCCCGCTGCGGCCGTGACGGCCGTCGTTCTCCACGCTCGTTCACCGCAGGCGCTCTCCTTCGTCGATCCTCGTGCCGCGCGCCCAGTCGGTGGCCGCCATCCGTTTCTTGCCGGCCGCCTGGACCTCTCCCAGCCGCACCGGTTTCGTCGCCGTGCCCACGAGCACGCGCTTGCGCTCGACCACCAGCTCGCCCGGCCGCGGACCGGGTTCGTCGAGCACGGTGACCGGTCCCAGTTTGAACCGCTCGCCGCGGAATTCCGCCCACGCGCCGGGATCCGGCGTCACCGAACGGATGTGCCGGTCGACCGCCGAAGCCGGGTCCGCGAACGACACCCGCGCGTCCTCGACGGTCACCTTCGGCGCGTAGCTCATGCCCTCGCTCGGCTGCTCGACCGCGCGGATCGTGTCGTCCTCGATGCCGTCCACGGTGGACACGAGCAGATGCGCCCCGGACTCGGCGAGCCTGCCGAGCAGCGCGCCGGCCGTGTCGTCCGGGCCGATCGTCTCGGTCACCACGCCGAACACCGGCCCCGCGTCGAGCTCCTTCACGATCCGGAAGGTGGACGCGCCGGTCATCTCGTCCCCGGCGCGGATCGCGGCCTGCACGGGAGCCGCGCCGCGCCACGCGGGCAGCAGCGAGAAGTGCAGGTTGACCCAGCCGTGCGCGGGAATGTCGAGCGCGGACTGCGGCAGCAGCGCCCCGTACGCGACGACCGGGCAGACGTCCGGGGCCAGCTCGCGCAACCGGGCGAGAAACGCCGGGTCACCGGCGCGCGCGGGGGTGAGCACCTCGATGCCGTGCTCGTCGGCGAGCATGCCCACAGGAGACCGCGACACCTTGCGGCCGCGCCCGGCCTGGGCGTCCGGCCGCGTGACGACCGCGACGACCTCGTGCCGCTCGGACTCGATCAGTGCGCGCAACGACGGCACGGCAGGCTCCGGGGTGCCGGCGAAAACGAGACGCATCACCGCACCTCCGGAAGGAAAAGGGGGATTTCAGGCTGGTCGGACATCGGAAGCGAGTCTAGAAGACCCCCTCGTCGACGGCGCGGCGCGGGCAGCCGGGCGGGGCGGGCGCCAGGATCGGGTATATGACCACGCTGAAGGCGACCCTGCACGACGACCTGACGACCGCGATCAAAGCCCGAGACCAGCTGCGCTCGGCAACGCTGCGGCTGACCCTCTCGGCGATCGGCTACGAAGAAACCGCAGGCGACAGCGCCCGCGAACTCTCCGACGACGAGGTGCTGAAGATCATCACCCGCGAGGTGAAGAAACGCCGCGACGCCGCCGAAGCCTTCGAAAAGGCAGGCCGCGCGGACTCGGCGGAACGCGAACGCGCCGAGGCGGAAGTCCTCACCGCCTACCTGCCCGCCCAGCTTTCGGACGACGAGCTGCGCACCCTGGTCACCGAGGCAGTGACGGAAACCGGCGCCTCCGGAATGGCCGGAATGGGCGCGGTGATGAAGGCAGTACAGCCGAAGGTCGCCGGCCGCGCGGAAGGCTCCCGGGTCGCCGCCGAAGTGAAACGCCAACTCTCCGCCGGTTGATCCGGACCGCTCCGCTGGCAGACCGCACTTCTCGCCGCGAGCCCCAGGGCCCTCGCGCCCGACATCCGTGAAGGGCCCCTTCACGGACCCAGATTCCCTCAAGGAGCCCCTCACAGCCCGCCACCATCCGTGAGGGCCTCCTTCACGGAGCCTGAGCCCCAGGAATCCCCTCAAGGCCCTCCGCCGCCCGTGAAGGGCCCCTTCAGGGACCTAGCTTGGGTTCTAGTGGTGGTTGCAGCACCTGAGTTGTGCAGGAGTTGCAGTGGCCGGGGTCGGTGGGGATCGGGCGTCGCGGGGTCGGGTGCGGTTGGCTGCGGAACGCCGCCGGTATTTTGATCTTGTGGCGGAGGGCGTGGGCACGGTCGAGGCGTGCCGGATTGTCGGGGTCGGCCGCAGGACCGGGCATCGCTGGCGGCACGGGCGGCCGAGCCGGGCCGGCGCGAACGCCCGCCCGGCTCCCGCCCGGCCCGGGCCGGGTTCGGACCGGTTCCTCTCGGTCGAGGAACGGATCGCGATCGCGGACGGGCTGGCGACGGGCCGCTCGCAGCGGGCGATCGCGGCCGAGCTGGGCCGCAGCCCCTCCACGGTCAGCCGGGAGATCGCCCGCAACACCCCTCCCGCAGGCGGCTACCGGCCCCATGCGGCGCACGACCTGGCCCGGGCACGCCGCCCGAGGCCGAAAACGGGCAAGATCGCGGCCTGCCCCGAGCTGCGGGAACGAGTGCAGGCCATGCTGGGCGAGAAATTCAGCCCGGAGCAGATCGCCCGCCGGCTGCGCCGCGACCACCCCGACCGGCCGGAGCTGCACGTGACCCACGAAACGATCTACCAGGCCCTCTACGTCCAAGGCCGCGGCGAACTGCGCCGCGAACTGGCCCGCGCCCTGCGCACCGGCCGCGCCAGGCGCAAACCCCGCGCCGGCCAGCAACGCCGGCCCCGCTTCGCCGAACCCATGGCCATGATCAGCGACCGGCCCGCCGAAGCCGCCGACCGCGCCGTCCCCGGGCACTGGGAAGGCGACCTGATCATCGGCAAGGACAACGCCTCGGCCATCGCCACCCTGGTCGAACGCACCACCCGCTACGTCCTGCTCGTGCCCCTGCCCCGCGGCCGCGGCGCCGAGGCCGTCCGCGACGCCCTCGCCGCCACCGCCGCGACCCTGCCCGCGCACCTGCAACGATCCCTGACCTGGGACCAGGGCAGCGAAATGGGCCGCCACCACGAATTCACCATCGCCACCGGCATCCCCGTCTACTTCTGCGACCCCCACAGCCCCTGGCAACGCGGCAGCAACGAAAACACCAACGGCCTGCTGCGCCAATACTTCCCCAAAGGCACCGACCTGTCCGCCCACACCCCCGAACACCTCGCCGCCGTCGCCGCACAACTCAACCGCCGACCCCGCAAAACACTCGACTGGGACACCCCAGCCGAACGCCTCGCTAACCTCCTCACCACAACCACATAACCACCCGTGTTGCAACCACCCCTCGAATCCACCCAGATTCCCTCAAGGGCCCCTTCATGGACCACTCGCGTGCCCGTCCGCCAGCACCAGCCCGCCCAAACCGCAGCGATCCCGCCGCCTTCGTCCTGCACCGCGGATGGGTAGGCCCCGCCGTCCGGTTCACCCTGACCGACCCAGCCGACCCCACCCCCTACTGGCTCTTCAGCACCCGCAAACCCCAACGAGTAGTCGAACTACTCCGCGGCGCCTGACAAACCGCAGCCAGCACACCCAACGCCCGAGGCAGCCAGCCCCCGCCCTGCACCCCGATACGAAGCCTCCCTGCGGTTCGGGGGTGCTTGTCAAGGCATCTTTCCCGCATTGACAAGCACCCCCGAACCGTCAGCACACTCCGGCTTCGGGGTGCCCCACCGCACCACCCACCTGCAATGTCGCCCCCAGGCGACGAGCCGCCCCCTACTTCGCCGCCATAGCCACCGCGACAAGAGTCACCACTCCGCCGACCCCGAACACCCCCACCACCAACCCCGAAACCGCCGCCACCGAAGCAGCCACCCGGACCGCCACCCCCGCGATCCACCGCAGCACCCGGATCACCGCGACCAGCATCACCAGCGCGAGCACGAGCACCCCGGCCGGCACCCCCTGCCCGCTCTCCGCGGCGGCCAGCACGGCATTCATGACCGCACCCGTATCCGCGGTTCGCGCAGGTCCTCGCGCCCGAACTCGCGCAGGTTCTCGGACGCCCGCCTGCGCATTTCCTCGCGCGCCCGCACCCGCTTGCGTTCCGAGCCCAGCTGCCACACCCAGCGCCAGCCGACGACCGTCGCGACGACGGAACCGGCGAGGGTCACCAGGAAGGCCTGTCCGACGAGACCGTGGAGCGAGTCGAAGCTCAGCAACACCAGCAGCGCCCACACCTGAGCCACGGTGAACGGGACGACCAGCGCTGCCGCGTACACCCCCCGACGCCAGCGAACCGGCTGAGGAGCAGGAAGAAACGGTTCCATGACTGCCTCCCTCGGTGGTGTGTTTCCAGGAAACCCCGGCCACGCCAGGAAATCTGTGTCAGCTGACACGTTCAGCGGGCGAGCCTTCGCAGTTCCGCGAGCCGGTGGACGGTCACCTGGCCGCGCGCGGTGCTGATCACCCCCCGGCGGCGGAGTTCCCGCGTCACCCGCGCCCACGATTCGCGCGAAATCGCCGCTGTCATCGCGAGTTCCGCTTGCGTGCCAGGCACTTTGACTTCGATGTCCGCACCGCGCCGCACGCCGTGCTGCACCGCCAGCTGCATCAGCTGCGCGGCGACGCGGCGGGTGGTCGTCCCGCCGCCGAGATCGAGCCATTGGCGTCCGACGTCGCGCATCCGGTCGGCCAAAACTTGAAGCAGCGCCCAGGAAATCGCCGCTTCGCGCTGGCACAGCGCGACGAACCGCGCGGCGGGCACGACCAGGACATCCAGTTCGTCGAGTGCTTGCACAGTCGCCGACCTCCGTCCGCCGTCGATCACGGCCAGTTCGCCGATCACGTCGCCCGCGCCGCGGACGCCGATCACGACCTCGCGCCCGTCCGGCGTCGCGTTGGTGATCCGGACGTGCCCGGTCAGCAGGAGAAGCACCACCGAGGCCTGCTCGCCTTCGCGGCAGAGAACGTCCCCGCGCCGGTAAGCCTTGCGGACGGACAGGTCTTCCAACTTCGCGCGGTCCGCCGCGCCCAGCGCCGGCCAGAACCCGATCGTTTCCACGGCGATCCCCCCTCCTCGTCGTCGGCCGGACCGGTCAGGCGATCAGTCCCGCTCCCGGCCGGACGGCGTCGGTGGTGCGGACCCAGCCCCGGGTCCGCTGCCCGCCGACGCGCACGCGGAAGGCGTGCGCGAAGGAGCTGCGGTCGATCCCGGCGTAGCCGTGCCGGACGACCGAGCGGTGGATGGCGTTCGAGACGACCAGCGCGAGCGGGCCCGAGGAAGCGCGCAGCCTGCGTCTCAGATCAGGGGCGTCGAGGAGCCGGCAGGCGATGTCGATGTCCTCGCCGTACGGTCCGTGCGCGTCGTAGTGCACCTCGCCGGCGTGCACCGAAACCCTCAGCCGGAAGGCCAGTTCGGGGTCCTGGTCGCCGTGCCGGGCGAGCAGTTCGGCCAGCGCGGGCACCACGCGGGCGAGCAGGACCGTCTTCGGCACCTCGTCGACCGGGCGGACGAGGCACAGCGCTCCGTCGCCGCGGTCGACGAACGGATCCCGGAACTCCTCCGTGATGCCGCCGGCCCGGAACGCCTCGTCGAGCAGGGCGAACAGGACCGAACGGAGCCCGGCCCGAGCCGGGTTCGTGCGCGTGGTCGACCCTTCGATGTCGACCACCACGATGGCTCGGTGAACTGGTGCCTGTACTGCTGACGTGTCCATGACCGCCCCCTTATTTCAGGAAGCTACTGAAATCTAGTAGACTTTCACAGCAGCTACTATAAGGCTGGGCCGGTACTGAAACAATGGTGTCGCGCACCCGACATCTTCGCTTCACCTGCCGGCCTGGCCCGCGATAGGCAACCCCTGAACCGCCGCCGACACTCGACCCCGGCCCGTCCGGCGACTCCGGCCTCCCGGGTGTAGAATCCCCGCCATTCACGCCTGACTGAACTTCACTGAAGGGTCTGAAGTCGTGTCTCAGCCCAACCCCGCGCTCGCCGCTCGACTGCGCACTCTGCGCAAGGAGAGCTGGTCCGACGTGGTGCTCACCCAGAAGCAGCTCGCCGAGGCCTTCGGCGTGAGCACCGGCCTGCTGTCGTCGTGGGAGAACGTGGCGAAACCGGTGACGCCCCCGCCGCCGCGGCTCGAGGCGTACGCGACCTTCTTCGCCACCCGCCGTTCGGTGCAGGGCCCGAAACTTCATCTCCTGGACGTCGCGGACCTGACGGACGAGGAGCACACCGTCCGCAAGGAACTGCTCGCGGAGCTGCAGGCGCTGCGCGGCGACCTCGACGACCCGCCCGCCCAGCCGGTCTTCGCCCCGGCGAGCCTGTGGCACTTCCCGCCGAACCAGGACATCGTGATCGTCTGCGCGCAGCTGCCGGAGAAGTACCGCATCGCCTACACCGACCCGTCCAGCCCGGACTTCGTGAACCTCTACACCTACGCCGACCCGGACGCGCTGCTGGAGCTCTACGGCCACATCCGCGCGTGCAACCCGGCGAGCAACGTCACCTTCCGCACCACCGACCAGAACACGACGCTGTCGGCGGACGAGTACACCGCGCACCTGGTGCTGCTCGGCGGCGTCGACTGGAACCCGCAGACCCGCGCCCTGCTCGACCGGGTCGACGTGCCGGTCCGCCAGATCAGCCGCAAGGGCGACGAGGAGGAGCTGGACAGCGGGTTCGAGGTGACCCGCCCGGACGGGACGACCCAGCGGTTCAGCGCCAAACTGCGCGATGGCGTCCTGCTCGAGGACGTCGCGCACTTCTACCACGGCGTCAGCCCGCTCAACCGCAAGCGCACTGTGACCGTGTGCAACGGGATGTACAGCCGCGGCACCCTCGGGGCTGTACGAGCGCTGACCGACCGCCGCTTCCGCGACCGCAACCAGGCTTACCTCGACCGGCGCTTCGCGGGCGCGGATTCCTTCAGCATCATCAGCCGGGTCCCGGTCTTCGACAACCAAGGGCTGACGCCTGACTGGACCCTGCCCGAAAACCGGCTGCACGAGTGGCCAGAATCGAGCCTTCCATGACCGCGACCGTCGCAGCGCCGGCGCAGCACACGACGCATCAGCGCCTGCTGCATCACGTCGCCGCCGAAGACGCGCCGCAGGCCCAGCTGGACGCGATCGTCGTGCCCAACGGCCGTCCCGCCGCCTACCTCAAGGACGCTTTCCGCGCCGCCCGCGAACTCGACGCCACGCTTCTGTTGCTGTGCAGCAAAAACGCGCGCGCGACCGACGCGGTGCTCGCCGCGAAACGCGCCGGAGTGCGAGTCCGCGCGATCGACACCGACGAGGCCGCCGGTCTCGGCGCCGTGCCGCCGTTCGAGACGAACAAGCTTCTGCAGCAGCAGGCGAAACGCATGCTGCGCCGGGCCGACACCAGTTTCAAGCGCAACCTCGGCGTGCTCGTCGCCGACCTCGCGGGCTGGCAGCGGATCCTTTTCCTCGACGACGACATCCATCTCTCGCGCCCCGGCGACCTGCGCGCGGCGGCGGGTCTGCTCGACGAGTACGCGGCGGTCGGCCTCGCCAACACCGGAATGCCGGACAACTCCGTGGTGTGTCACGCCTACCGCGATTCCGGCGGACAGCAGGACACGTTCGTCGGCGGCGGCGCACTGGCGGTCGGGCGAGACGCGTTCTCCTCGTTCTTCCCGGACATCTACAACGAGGACTGGTTCTTTCTCCTCAGCGGCACCGGCCTGCGGGCCACCGCGGTCACCGGGACCGCGTACCAGGGCGACTACGACCCCTATCGCGACACCATGCGCGCCCGGTCGGAGGAGCTGGGCGACACGCTCGCCGAGGGCGTCTACTGCCTGCTGGACAACGGTCTCGGCATCGCCGACGCGAACGCCGGGTACTGGAAGGACTTCCTGAAAAGCCGCCGGGCGTTCATCCGCACCACGCTGCGCCAGGTCCAGGACGCACCGCACCTGACCGGCGCGCACGAGGACCGGATGGTCGCCGCGTTGAAGGCCGCGCTCGGCCGCAGCCTGCTGATCGAGCCGGACCTGTGCGTCGACTACCTGCGCGCCTGGCAGGACGACCGGGAAGCATGGCACACGCATCTCCTGTCGCTGCGCGCGCGGCACGGTTCGGCGAGCGATCCGGACGCCGCGTTCGGCACGCTGGGGATCGCGGAGATCGTGCACAAATCCTGAAGGTTCAGCGTTCGCCGCAGGTGCGGCTGGCGAGCGGTGCGGGACGGTCGTCCGGCAGTCTTTTCACCAGCACGTGGCAGCGCTCGGCCTCGGAAACCGTGCGCCCGTCCGGGAAAACGCGCTCGGCGTAGCACACGACCGTGCCGTGGCCCCAGTCGTGGTAGCCGAGGCGACGGTACAGCCGGGCGGCGCGCGTGTTGTCCGTGCGGACCGCGAGCGCGCCGAGCGCGTGGCCGTGACCGACCAGGTACTCCTCGGCCGCGCGGACCAGAGCCGCGCCGATGCCGCGGTTGCGCGCGTCCGGAGCCACTTCCAGGTGGTTCAGCAGCGGAACGCCCGGCAGGTGGCCGCGGATCGGCGGCTCCTCGGCGTCCTCCAGCCACAGGTACACCGCGCCGACCGGTCGCGCGGAGCACCACGCGGTGAACAGGACGCCGAGCCCCTTCGCCTGCCGGGTGAACCGGTCCTCGAAGAATCCCCGATCGCCGAGGATCTCCGCCAGCGCCGCGAGGTCCGCCTGCTCAGCCGGCCGGATCGAGACGTCGCCCATCAACGCCGACTCCTGTCCGCAGGACCGGGCACGAGGCACGCGAGCGGACGGTCGGCCCGGAGCCGGTCCGGGCCGCGGTCCTGATCTTGTCCGCCCGGCCTCAAGGGTAAGTGCGCGCCGGGTAGCCGCGAAGACGGCGAATGCCGCAGCCCGGCCCCGCGAACGGAGCAACCGGCTACCCTGCGCGACCGCGCCCCTCCCCCGTTTTTCACGTCCCCAATACACCCCGGGATGAAGCGGTTCAAACGGAAACCGAGCAGTAGTACGGAAATCCGCTTCAATCGCGGGGTTGGGCGCGGGAATGAGCGGTTGACTGGAGCGGGTTCAGCGGATCCCGTCGCGGTCGCGCTGATTCGCCCGGAGTGGGGGCGTGGCGAGCTGTCGTGCCGCGCGCTGTCGGCTTCTGCACGCGGCCTTGCGTGCCTCGGCATCGGCGCGGGGAGAAGCGGTCGGCTGGAGCAGGTTCAGCGGATCCCGTCGCGGTCACGCTGATTCACCCGGAGCGCGGGGCATGGCGAGCCGTCCTGCCGCGCCCTGTCGCCTTCCGCACGCGACCTTGAGCACCTCAGCACCGGCGCAGGAATGAGCCGTCGGCTGGAGCAGGTTCAGCGGATCCCGTCGCGGTCACGCTGATTCACCCGGAGCGCGAGGCATCGCGAGCCGTCCTGCCGCGCCCTGTCGCCTTCCGCACGCGGCCTTGGAACACCTCGGCACCGGCGCGGGAACTGACCGTCCAGTCGAGCGAGCCGCCGCCGAGGGCTGTCGCACCCCATGCTGGCTCGACCGTCTTCCGGGCATCCCGGCGGGCCACCGCGTCGCGCGCACCACCGTCGGCAAGCGGCGCGGCCGAGGCCCGTGACACCCCGCGCTGGGCCACCGCCTAAATCAAGTCCAACGGGTCCAGCTGCACCCGCACCGGCTCCACCGCCTTGCGGGCATCGCGGCGGGCCACCGCGTCGCGCACCACCGTCGCCAGGGCGCGGCCGTCCGGGCGGGCCACCCGTACCAGCGCCCGCTCCCGTTCCGCGTTGCCTTCGTCGTCGTAATCGCCCAGCGGGACCGGGCCCAGCACCTCGCCGCTCTCCGGCAGCGGGAGGTCGTCGAGCACGCTCGCCACCGCGGCCGGGCTTCCCTCGACGCTCGCCATCCGCGTCGCGGGCGGGAAACCCAGCTCCCGGCGTTGCTCCAGTTCCTGGCTCGCGTGCCACCCCGGATCCCAGCGCACCAGGGCCTGCACGACCGCCAATCCGGCTTCCGCGCCGACGATCACCCGGCCCCCGCTCGACGCCGGGCGGACCAGGGCGCCGGCAGCCATCCAGCGGCGGAGAGTTTCTTCCGCGGCGCGCAGATCCTGCCGTCCGAGCAGCGCCCAGCCGTCCAGCAGCAGCGCCGCGCCGTAACCGCCTTCGGCGACTGGCTCCGCGCCGGGCGTGCAGACCACGAGCGCCGGGCGGCCCGGGACAGTCGCCAGGACTTCGGTCGCACCGGAGGTCCGGACCGGCACCCCGGGGAATGCCCGGCCCAGTTCTTCGGCAGTGCGTTTCGCGCCGACGACCACGGCCCGCAGCCGGACGGAACCGCAAGCAGGGCAACGGAAAGCGGTCTCCGGGACACCGCACCACCGGCAGGCGGGCGGACGCGGGGCACCGTCCTGTGAACCGCCGGGCAACGCGAGCGGACCGGCGCAGCGGCGGCAGTGGGCGGGCGTTCGGCATTGGCCGCAGGACAATCCGGGGACGTACCCGCGACGCGGGACTTGCACCAAGGCCGGCAATCCGGCGGCGAAAGCTTGGCGGGCGGCTTCGAAAGCGACCGCGGGCAGACGGGCGACCCGGGCGGCCTCGTCGCGCGCCACGTCGAAGTCCTCGCCGACCGGAGTCACGCGCGGGGCAGCGGCCCGGAGTTCGGCACGATCGGCCTGGATCTGTTGTGCCCAGCCGGATTCCACGAGCAGCTGAGCCTCGGCGGTCCGGGCGAATCCGCCGACCAGGAAAGCCGATTTCGTGGCGTGGGCCCGATCCATCAGCACATCCCGCACGTGCGGGTACGGGGCATGCGGATCCAGGTGCAGATCGTCGCCGTCGTCCCAGACGACGAACAGACCAGGATCGGCGACAGGCGCGAACATCGCCGCGCGAGTGCCGACTACCACGCGGACCGCGCCGCGCAGCACGGAAAGCCAGCGGCGGTACCGTTCGGCCGGTCCCAAACCGGCGATCAGCGCCGCGACGCCCTTCTCCCCCACCAGTTCGATGCACGCGTCGTGCACTCGGGTGAGGTCGCGGTGGTCCGGCACCACCAAGACCGCGCCTCGGCCTTGAGCCGCCGCGGTGGCGGCCGCTTCGGCGAGGCGACGGGGCCAGTCCTCGCCGGGGAGGGCTTGCCAGACCGCGTTGGCCGGGCGGCCTTCCGCTACTGCTTCCAGAAAGGCTTCGCCGCGTTGATACCGGGACCAGGCGGACACCTCCGGCGCGTCCGGCGCGGGGGCCGGTTCCGCGGGCGGCTCGCCCTCTACCTTCGCGTGTCGAGGCGGCAGGGCGAGGCGCAGGACGTCGGACAGAGTTCCGGCGTAGCGATCGGCTACCGAGCGGCAGACGGCGTGCAACGAGGGCGGGAGGACGGGTTCGCTAGAGGTGACCCGCTCCAGGTACGCGAGTTTTCGCTCGTATTCCGTCGTGTCGGTGCGTTCGATGAGGTAGCCGTCGACGAGTTGCCCGGCGAAGCGTACTCGGACCCGGCAGCCGGGCACCGCGGATTCGTGCAGTTTTTCCGGGACCTGATAGTCGAAGGTGCGGTCCAGGTGGGCAAGGGGGATGTCTACGGCGATCTTCGCGACCGGGAGTTCGGGGGCGGGGTTTTGCTGGCCTTTGCGGGAGCGGGCGGGTTTGCGGGCCGTCTTCTTCGCCGGGGTGGCCTTCGGCTCCGGGGCGGAGCGCGGAGGCTCCGGGAGGTCCCATAGGGGGGTGGGTTCGGAGCTGGTCACCAGAAGATCTCTACCAGACTGGGCTGACAGTCCTGTCGTCGAGGGAACGGGCGCGGCGGGGCGCACCGGTGCTGATTGCGTGAAGGGCCCCGTGCGGGGGATCAGATTCCCCGCACGGGGCCCTTCACGGACAACCGAAGGTCAGGCACCGGCCAGGGAGCGCAGCGCGTCTGCCCGGGCGGTGCTTTCCCACGGCAGGTCCAGGTCGGGGCGGCCGAAGTGGCCGTACGCCGCGGTCGGGGCGTAGATCGGGCGCAACAGGTCCAGGTCGCGGATGATCGCGGCGGGACGCAGGTCGAAGACCTCGCTGATGGCCGACTGGATCTTCGTCGGGTCGACCGTTTCGGTGCCGAAGGTCTCGACGAACAGGCCCACCGGGGCGGCCTTGCCGATCGCGTACGCCACCTGCACCTCGACCCGTCCGGCCAGGCCCGCGGCGACCACGTTCTTGGCCACCCAGCGCATCGCGTACGCGGCCGAGCGGTCCACCTTGGACGGGTCCTTGCCGGAGAACGCGCCGCCGCCGTGGCGGGCCATGCCGCCGTAGGTGTCGACGATGATCTTGCGGCCGGTGAGCCCGGCGTCGCCCATCGGGCCGCCGATCACGAAGCGGCCGGTGGGGTTCACCAGCAGGCGCGTGCTGTCGGTGTCGAGGCCCAGCTCGGCCAGCTCCGGCTCCACCACGTGCTTCTTCACGTCGACCCCGAGCATCTGCTCCAGGTCGATCCCGTCCGCGTGCTGGGTGGACACGACGACGGTGTCGAGCCGCACCGGCTGTTCGCCCGCGTACTCGATGGTGACCTGGGTCTTGCCGTCCGGGCGCAGGTACGGCAGCACGCCGTCCTTGCGGACCGCGGTCAGCCGGCGCGACAGCCGGTGCGCGAGCGCGATCGGCAGCGGCATCAGCTCCGGCGTGTCCGAGCAGGCGTAGCCGAACATCAGGCCCTGGTCGCCCGCGCCCTGGCGGTTGATCTCGTCCTCGTCCGACTCCACGCGCGACTCGTACGCGGTGTCGACGCCCTGGGCGATGTCCGGGGACTGCGACCCGATCGCCACGTTCACGCCGCAAGAGTTGCCGTCGAAGCCCTTGGCCGACGAGTCGTACCCGATGCGCAGGATGACGTCCCGCACGATGGTGGGGATGTCCGCGTACGCCTCGGTCGTCACCTCGCCCGCGACGTGCACCTGGCCCGTCGTGATCAGGGTCTCGACGGCGACCCGGCTGCGCGGGTCCTTGGTCAGCAGGCCGTCGAGGATCGAGTCGCTGATGGCGTCACAGATCTTGTCGGGGTGGCCCTCCGTCACGGATTCCGACGTGAACAGCCTTTTCGTGGACGCAGACACGACCTCGTCACTTCCCTCGGTCTCGCTTCGGCGCCCCACCGGATTTCAGGCGCTCCTGGCACGACCCACCCTACCCAGCGGGCCTGTAGCTACAGTCGACGTTGAATCAACGCTGTTACGGCATCCCACAATGTGGCCGCCAGCCGGGCTTTGGCGCCCTGCGGGATGACCTGCTCGGTGCCGTCCGAGGCGAGCAGCCAGCCCGAATTGTCCTCGGTGCCGAACGCCTTGCCGTCGCCGACCGCGTTGACCACCAGCAGATCCGCGCCCTTGCGGCGGAGCTTGGCGCGGGCGTGGTCGAGCACACTGCCGTTCTCGTCGCCGGTTTCCGCGGCGAACCCGACCACGATCTGCCCGGAACGCCGTCCTTGCACCAGTTCGGCGAGAATGTCCGCGTTGCGGTCGAGCGTGATGACCGGATCCGGGCTGTCGTCGGACTTCTTGATCTTGTGGTCGGCCCGGGTGGCGGGCCGGAAATCCGCGACCGCGGCGGCCATCACGACGACATCCGCGTCGGCCGCGGCGGCGTGCACGGCTTTGCGCATCTCCTCCGCGGTGGACACGCGCCGCAGCGTCGCGCCCGCCGGGGACGGCAGGGCGTCGGTGTGCCCGGCGACCAGCGTGACGTCGGCCCCGCGCTGCGCGGCGACCCGGGCGAGCGCGAAGCCCTGTTTGCCGGACGAGCGGTTGCCCAGGTAGCGGACCGGGTCGAGCGGTTCGCGCGTGCCGCCCGCGGAGATCACCACGCGCAGGCCTTCGAGGTCCCGCGGCAGCGCGCGGGGCTCGGCGAGCAGCAGCCGGGCCAGGTCGACGATCTCGGCCGGGTCGGCGAGCCGTCCCTTGCCGGTGTCGACGCCGGTCAGCCTGCCGGCGGCGGGTTCGGTGACGACCATGCCGCGCGAGCGCAGCAGCGCCACGTTGTCGCGGGTGGCCGGATGCTCCCACATCTCCGTGTGCATCGCCGGGAAGAAGGCGACCGGGCACCGGGCGGTGAGCAGGGTGTTCGTCAGGAGGTCGTCGGCGAGCCCGTGCGCGGCCTTGGCCAGCAGGTTCGCGGTCGCCGGGACGACCAGCACGAGGTCGGCCTCTTTGCCGACCCGCACGTGCTGCACCTCGGGCACCTCGGTGAAGACCCCGGTGTGCACCGGGTTCCCGGACAGTGCCTCGAAGGTCGCCGCGCCGACGAAGTTCAGCGCGGCCTCGGTGGGCACGACGCGGACGTCGTGGCCGGATTCGGTGAGGCCCCGCAGGACCTCGCACGCCTTGTAGGCGGCGATGCCGCCGCCCACGCCCAGGACGACCCTGGGCCTGGCGTCACTCACCCTCGGTGTGCTCGAGCAGCCCGCCGTGGATCTCGCGCAGCGCGATCGACAGCGGCTTCTCGCGGGGGCCGGGCTCGACCAGCGGGCCCACGTACTCCAGCAGGCCCTCGCCCAGCTGCGCGTAGTAGTCGTTGATCTGCCGGGCCCGCTTGGCCGAGTAGATCACCAGCGCGTACTTCGAGGAGACCTTGTCGAGCAGGTCGTCGATCGGCGGGTTGGTGATGCCTTCGAGCTCTTCCAGCGTCGCCTGTTGCACAGTCACTCGTGCTGCTCCGTATCGTCACATCGATCGGCGGCGGATTCGCCACCGCCGGTAATCAAGTCTAGCAACCGCCGCGCGGCGACCTCGACGTCGGCGTTCACGACCCGTTCGTCGAACTCACCCGCCGCGGCCAGTTCGCGTTCCGCCTCGGCCAGCCGGGCGGCCACCGCGGCCTCGGACTCGGTGCCCCGGCCGGTGAGCCTGCCGACGAGTTCTTCCCAGGACGGCGGCATCAGCATGACCAGCCGCGCGTCCGGCATCGCGGCCCGGACCTGGCGGGCGCCCTGCAGTTCGATCTCCAGCACCGCCGGACGGCCGTCCGCGAGCGCCTTCTCCACCGGCTCGCGCGGCGTCCCGTACCGGTTGCCCGCGAACTCGGCCCACTCCAGCAGCCGGTTCCCGGCCACCATCCGGTCGAATTCGGCGGAATCCACGAAGTGGTAATGGTTTCCGTCTACCTCGCCCGGCCGCGGCGCCCGCGTCGTCACCGAAACGCTGAAGTACAGGTTCGGCTCGAGCCGGCGCAGCTGTCCCACCACACTCGACTTCCCGACACCGGACGGGCCGGAGACGACGGTGAGCCGGGGGCGGGAGACTTCCCCCGCCACCGGCTCACTGCCGCGGTCGGCGCCCCGGGTCACCGGGTAGTCCTGACCGACGCCGCTCACTCGCCGCTGAACTCGGCCAGCAGCGCCTTGCGCTGCCGGTCGCCGAGCCCGCGGAGCCTGCGGCTGGGGGCGATCTCCAGTCGTTCCATCGTCTGCTGGGCCCGGACCTTGCCGACGCCGGGGAGCGCCTCGAGCAAGGCCGAAACCTTCATCTTGCCGAGAACTTCGTTCTCCTCGGCCTGCTTCAGCACGTCGACCAGAGTGGTACCGCCCCGCTTCAGCCGCTCCTTCAGCTCAGCACGGATGCGGCGGGCGGCGGCGGCCTTCTCCAGCGCCGCAGCACGCTGTTCCTCTGTCAGCTGGGGAAGTGCCACGTTTTCCTCCGGTAGTTCTCACATCTGGGTGGGTGACGCGACGGTACCCACCCCTGAGCAGGGGCCACAATGCGGGGGTGGCTGGTGGAGCGCGATTCCGGGGCCTGCTATTGGCCTTTTCCGCGCAGTCCCGCCAACCGGCCGTTCACCTCTTGGGCCGCACGGCGTAACGCCGCGGTGTCCGGGCCGTGGCGCAGCAGGTCGCGCGAGGAGGCCGGGAGCAGGCCCGGAAGGCCCTCCCCGAACACTGCCCGCAAATCCGCCTCGGTTGCCCCCTGCGCCCCGAAACCGGGCGCGAGGACCGGTCCGTTGAGCCGGCTCAGGTCGACTTCCCCAGGAGCCACAGTGGCCCCTACGACCACGCCGACGTCGCCGTAGGGCTCAGCACCTGCGTTGTGGTCCGCAGCAGCGTCTACGACGCTCTGAGCGACCGTACGGCCGTCTTCGAGCCGCGCGCGCTGCAACGCGTCCGCCTCCGGGTTGGACGTGCGCGCGAGCACGAAGAGCCCGTTGCCCGCTTCGCGCGCCGCCGCGACCGCCGCGTCGAGCGCGCCGAAGCCGAGGTACGGCGACACCGTGGCCGCGTCGGCGGTGAAAGCCGCCTTCTCGGCCACGTACGCCGCCGTATAGGCCGCCATCGTCGAACCGATGTCGCCGCGCTTGACGTCCAGCAAGACGAGCGCTCCGGCGTCGTGAGCGACGTCCACGACGCGTTCGAGCACCGCCACCCCGGCGGGCCCGAACGCCTCGAAGAACGCCGACTGCGGCTTCACGATCGCCGCCACCTCGCCCAGCGCCTCCGCGGCGCTGAGCGCGAAGCGTTCGAGCCCGCTCGCGTCGAGCGGAAGGCCCCACGCCTCGATCAGACCCGGATGCGGGTCGATCCCGGCGCAGAGCGACCCGCGCGCGGCCACCGCTTCGGCCAGCCGCGCCCCGAACCGTGCGGTCACGACGTCGCCTTCAAAGCCGCCTGGAGGTCCTGAAGGCTGCGCACGCCGATGTCGCCGCGGATAAGCGCTTCAATCCCGTGCACGGCCGCCGCGGCGCCCTGCACCGTGGTGATGCACGGAATGTCGCGCGACACCGCGGCAGTACGGATTTCGTAACCGTCCACACGCGGTCCGCTGTTTCCGTACGGCGTGTTGATCACCATGTTGACGTCGCCGGCGAGGATCACGTCGACGATGTTCGGCTCGCCGGTGCCCGGGTCCGGTTCGGAGTGCTTGCGCACCACCGAACACGCGACTCCGTTGCGCCGCAACACTTCCGCGGTGCCCGAGGTGGCCAGGATCTCGAAGCCGAGGTCGGCCAGCCGCTTCACCGGGAAGACCAGCGAACGCTTGTCGCGGTTGGCGACGGAGACGAATACCCGGCCCGAGGTGGGAAGGGATCCGTAGGCGCCGCTCTGCGATTTCGCGAACGCTTTCCCGAACGAGGTGTCGACGCCCATGACTTCGCCGGTGGATTTCATTTCCGGGCCGAGCAGGGAGTCGACGCCGTGTCCTTCCGGCGTGCGGAACCGGTGGAACGGCAGGACCGCTTCCTTGACCGCGACCGGGGAGTCGGCGGGCATCCGGCCGCCGTCGCCCTCGGCGGGCAGCACCCCGGAAGCACGCAGGTCCTTGATCGTCGAACCGGTCATCACCAGCGCGGCGGCCTTCGCCAGCGGGACCGCGGTGGCCTTGGAGACGAACGGGACCGTGCGGGAGGCGCGCGGGTTCGCTTCCAGGACGTAGAGCACGTCGTCCTTGAGCGCGTACTGCACGTTCAGCAGGCCGCGGACGCCGACGCCGCGCGCGATGGCCTCGGTGGAGCGGCGGACCGCGTCGAGGTCCTGCGCGCCGAGGGTGATCGGCGGCAGGGCGCACGAGGAGTCGCCGGAGTGGATGCCGGCTTCCTCGATGTGCTCCATGACGCCGCCGAGGTAGAGGTCCTCGCCGTCGAACAGGGCGTCGACGTCGATCTCGATGGCGTCGTCGAGGAACCGGTCCACCAGCACCGGGTGCTCGGGGGTGACCTCGGTGGCGCGGCGGATGTAGCCGGCGAGGGACTCCTCGTCGTAGACGATCTCCATGCCGCGCCCGCCCAGCACGTAGGAGGGACGGACCAGGACCGGGTAGCCGATCTCGTCGGCGATCCGCTTCGCGCCCTCGAACGAGGTCGCCGTCCCGTACTTCGGCGCGGGCAGCCCGGCCTCGGTCAGCACCTCGCCGAACGAGCCGCGGTCCTCGGCCAGGTCGATCGCCTCCGGCGGCGTCCCGACCACCGGCACCCCGGCGTCGGCGAGGCGCTGCGCGAGCCCGAGCGGGGTCTGGCCGCCCAGCTGCACGATGACCCCGGCGACGGTGCCGGACCGCTGCTCGGCGTGCACGACCTCCAGCACGTCCTCGAACGACAGCGGCTCGAAGTACAGCCGGTCGCTGGTGTCGTAGTCCGTCGACACGGTTTCCGGGTTGCAGTTGACCATCACGGCCTCGAACCCGGCCTCGCGCAACGCGATCGCCGCGTGCACGCACGAGTAGTCGAACTCGATGCCCTGCCCGATCCGGTTCGGCCCGGACCCGAGGATCAGCACCTTCGGCTTGTCGCTCTGGACCGCGACCTCCGACGTCGCGGCGGGGTCGGTCTCGTAGGCCGAGTAGTGGTACGGGGTCTTCGCCGCGAACTCCGCCGCGCAGGTGTCGACCGTCTTGAACACCGGCCGCACCCCCAGCCGGTGCCGCAGCGCCCGCACGCCGTCCTCGCCCGCGAGTTCGGGGCGCAGGGCCGCGATCTGCCGGTCCGACAGGCCGGTGCGCTTCGCCCGCCGCAGCAGGTCGCCGTCCAGCACCGGCGCGTCGCGGACCTCGGCCCCGACCTCGCCGATCAGCGCGATCTGGTCGATGAACCACGGATCGATCCCCGACGCCTCGTGCACCTGCTCGACGGTCGCGCCGAGCCGCAGCGCGCGCTCGACCTCGTAGAGCCGTCCCTCGTGCGGCGTGCGCAGGTCGTCCAAAGTGGACTCCAGCGTCGCGCCCTCGGGGTCGGGCCGGGTCCAGAACCCGGTCGCCTTCGTCTCGATCGACCGCATCGCCTTCCCCAGCGCCTCGGGGAAACTGCGGCCGAACGACATCGCCTCGCCCACCGACTTCATCGTCGTGGTCAGCGTCGGGTCCGCGCCCGGGAACTTCTCGAACGCGAACCGCGGCATCTTCACCACGACGTAGTCCAGCGCCGGCTCGAACGACGCCGGGGTCTCGCCGGTGATGTCGTTGCGGATCTCGTCCAGCGTGTAGCCGATCGCCAGCTTCGCCGCGATCTTCGCGATCGGGAAACCGGTCGCCTTCGACGCCAGGGCACTGGAGCGGGACACGCGCGGGTTCATCTCGATCACGACCATCCGGCCGTCGACCGGGTTGAACGCGAACTGGATGTTGCAGCCGCCGGTGTCGACGCCAACCTCGCGCAGCACCGCGATGCCGACATCGCGCATCACCTGGTACTCGCGGTCGGTCAGGGTCATCGTCGGCGCGACCGTCACCGAGTCGCCGGTGTGCACGCCCATCGCGTCCACGTTCTCGATCGAGCACACGACCACCACGTTGTCGTGCTTGTCGCGCATCAGCTCGAGCTCGTACTCCTTCCAGCCGAGCACGCTCTCCTCGATCAGCACCTCGGTCACCGGGGATTCGGTCAGCCCGGTCGAGGCCAGCCGCTCCAGGTCCTCCGGGGTGTGCGCCATGCCCGAGCCCAGGCCGCCCATGGTGAACGACGGCCGGATCACCACCGGCAGGCCCAGCTCCGCGACCGTCGCGCGGACCTCGTCCATGTCGTGGCAGACCCGCGACCGCGGCACGTCCGCGCCGACGGTGCGGACGATGTCCTTGAACTTCTGCCGGTCCTCGCCGCGCTGGATCGCGTCGATGTCCGCGCCGATCAGCTCCACGCCGTACTTCTCGAGCACGCCGCGCTCGTGCAGCGCCACCGCGCAGTTCAGCGCGGTCTGCCCGCCCAGCGTCGCCAGCAGCGCGTCGGGGCGCTCGGCCGCGATGACCTTCTCCACGAAGTCCGGCGTCACCGGCTCGATGTAGGTCGCGTCCGCGAACTCCGGATCCGTCATGATCGTCGCCGGATTCGAGTTCACCAGGCTCACGCGCAGGCCCTCGGCCCGCAGCACCCGGCAGGCCTGCGTGCCCGAGTAGTCGAACTCGGCCGCCTGCCCGATCACGATCGGCCCGGAGCCGATCACCAGCACGTGCTGGATGTCCGTCCTCTTCGGCATCAGGCCTTCTTCTCCTGTGTCTTGCGGGATACCCGCACCCAGTCGCCCCCCGCGAGCTGGGCTCCGCCAGTGTGGCTCACGCGGGACTCCATCAACTCAACGAACTCGTCGAACAGCGGCGCGGCGTCGTGCGGACCCGCTGCCGCTTCGGGGTGGTACTGCACGGAAAACGCCGGGACCTCGAAGGCGCGCACGCCCTCGACGGTGTCGTCGTTCGGGCAGTAATGGCTGATTTGCGCGGCCCCGTAAGGGGAATCGAACCGCTGGCCCGGCTCGCCTTCGAGAGCGAAACCGTGGTTCTGCGCGGTGATCGCGACCCGTCCGGTCGCCACGTCGATCACCGGGATGTTGATCCCCCGGTGCCCGTAGCGCATCTTGTACGTCCCGAGACCCAGGGCCCGGCCGAGGATCTGGTTGCCGAAACAAATCCCGAACAGCGGAATCCGCTGCTCCAGAACCGTTTTCGTCAACGCCGTCGCGTGCGCCGTCGTCGCCGGGTCGCCGGGACCGTTGGACAGGAACACCCCGTCCGGCTCCAGCGCCAGCAGCTCCTCCGCGCTGGTGTTCGACGGCAGCACGTGCACCTCGATGCCCCGCTGCGTCATCAACCGCGGCGTGTTCGACTTGATCCCCAAGTCCAGAGCCGCAACGCGGAACCGCCGTTCCCTTTGCGCCGCAACCACGTACGGCCGCTCCGTGGAAACCTCGCCCGCGAGGTCCGCGCCCTTCATCTGCGGGCTCGCCAGCACCTCCGCGACCATCTGCTCGTCGCTGCCCAGCGCGTCGCCGGAGAACACCCCGGCGCGCATCGCGCCCTGCTCGCGCAGATGCCGGGTCAAGGTCCGGGTGTCCACTTCGGAAATCCCGACCACGCCCTGGCGCACCAGTTCCTCGTCCAGCGTGCGCTTGGCCCGCCAGCTCGACGGCGTGCGGGCGGGATCCCGCACCACGTAACCGGAAACCCAGATCCGGGACGATTCGTCGTCCTCGTCGTTCCAGCCGGTGTTGCCGATCTGCGGCGCGGTCTGCACCACGATCTGCCGGTGGTACGACGGATCCGTCAGCGTTTCCTGGTACCCCGTCATGCCGGTGCAGAACACCGCCTCGCCGAGGGTCCGCCCGCGCGCGCCGTACGCCGCGCCGCGGAACACCCGGCCGTCTTCGAGAACCAGGGCGGCGGGGCCGCGAGTGCCGGTGCTCACTGGGCACCTCCCTTGATGTCGTGATCGGAGAGTTCTTCGATCCACTGTGGATAATCGTCTAGTTCGTCGCCGCGGAACCCGGTGTCCAGCTCGACGTCGCCGAGCCGCCAGGTGATCACCAGCAGCACGTCGGTGCCGGTGACTTTCCCGGCGAGCCGGGAGTCGCGGCGGATCCCGGTGATCGAGGCGCGCGGGATCCAGAAGTCCGGCAGCCCGCCGCGTTCGACGGCCACCCCGTCCGGGTGCAGCCGCCAGACCGCGCCGGAGCGCGGGCCCGCGCCCCGGGTGACGACGCGGTCCTGCCAGTTGCCCGCGGTCGTGGTGCCCACGTACACGCCGGTCGATTCGAGCTGGAACTCGCCGGGCTCGGCCGGGATCTCCGGGAACGGGGCGATCCGGGCGCTCTGCGAGCGCGCCTTGCGCCGCCAGCCGACCCACATGCCCCACAGGCACAGCAGGAAGAACGCGGCGATCCCCAGCGTCAGCAGCAACCGCTCCATCAGCAGATCTTCCCCTCGCGTGCGGTGATCCGCCCGCGCAGCAGGGTCGCCGTCACCACGCCGGGCAACCGCATTCCCTCGTACGGGGTGTTGGCCGCGATGCTGGCCAGTTCGGCCCCGCGCACGGTCCATTCGGCGTCCGGGTCGACCAGCGTCAGGTTCGCCGGTTCGCCCGCCTCGATCGGACGGCCGTGCCCGGCCAGGTTCCCGACCTCCGCCGGCCGCTCGCTCATCACGCGGGCTACGCCGCGCCAGTCGAGCAGCCCGGTCTTGACCATCGTCTCGACGACCACCGACAGCGCGGTCTGCAGGCCGAGCATGCCGGGCCGGGCCGCGGCCCATTCGGTGTCCTTGTCCTGCACGGCGTGCGGCGCGTGGTCGGTGGCGACGCAGTCCACGACGCCCTCGGCCAGCGCGGCGCGCAGCTTCTCCGCGTCGCCGCCGGTGCGCAGCGGCGGGTTGACCTTGTTGACCGGGTCGTAGGTCTCCAGCCGGTCGTCGGTCAGCAGCAGGTGGTGCGGCGTGACCTCGGCCGACACCTTCGTGCCGCGCTCCTTCGCCCAGCGCAGGACGTCGACCGTGCCCGCGGTGGAGACGTGGCAGACGTGCAGCCGCGCGTTCGCGTGCAGCGCCAGCAGGCAGTCGCGCGCGACGATCGACTCCTCCGCCGACGCCGGCCAGCCCGCGTAGCCCAGCCGCGACGCCTGCTCGCCCTCGTGCGCCTGCGCGCCGACGGTGAGCCGCGGTTCCTCGGCGTGCTGGGCGATCACCGCGTCGAGCGCCGTCGAGTACTCCAGCGCACGGCGCATCAGCAGCGGGTCCGCGACGCACACGCCGTCGTCGGAGAAGACCCGGACCGCCGCGGTGCCCTTGGCCATCGTGCCCAGTTCGGCGAGCTTCTCGCCCTTGAGCCCGACGGTGACCGCGCCGACCGGGTGGACGTCGACCAGGCCGACCTCCTGTCCGCGCCGCCACACGTGGTCGGTGACGAGCGCGTTGTCCGCGACCGGATCGGTGTTGGCCATGGCGAACACGGCGGTGTAGCCGCCCAGCGCGGCCGCGGCGGACCCGGTGTCGATGGTCTCGGTGTCTTCGCGCCCCGGCTCGCGCAGGTGCGTGTGCAGGTCGACGAACCCGGGCAGCAGGACCTGGCCCTTCGCGTCGAGCACTTCGGCGCCCTCGGGAACGCGTACCTCGCCGATCGCGGCGATCACGCCGTCGGTGACCAGAACGTCCACCGGCTCGCCCTCTCCGTACGGGCGGGCACCCTTGATCACGATGCTCACGCGGCAGCTCCTTCACTGGCCAGGAGGTGGTAGAGGACCGCCATGCGCACGTGCACGCCGTTGCGGACCTGTTCGGTAATGGCCGAGGACGGGGAATCCGCGACCGCGGAAGCGATCTCCATGCCGCGCAGCATCGGGCCGGGGTGCAGCACGACGGCGTGGTCCGGCAGCAGCGCTTGGCGGCGCTCGGACAGCCCGTAGGAGATCGAATATTCGCGCGCGGACGGGAAGAAGCCCCCGTGCATCCGTTCGGCCTGGACGCGCAGCATCATCACCGCGTCCACCGCGGGCAGCTCGGCGTCGAGGTCGTGCGACACCGTGACCGGCAGCTTCTCCACGCCGACCGGCAGCAGCGTCGGCGGCGCGACGAGCACCACCTCCGCGCCGAGGGTGCTGAGCAGGTGGATGTTGGACCGCGCGACCCGGCTGTGCAGGACGTCGCCGACGATCGCGATCCGCCGGTCCTTCAGGGAACCGAGGCGTTCGCGCAACGTCGCCGCGTCCAGCAACGCCTGCGTGGGGTGTTCGTGCATGCCGTCGCCCGCGTTGACCACCGCGGTGCCCGGCCCGGCGAGCCAGCCGGACAGCCGGTGCGCGGCCCCCGAGGCGGGGTGCCGGATGATCACGCAGTCGGCGCCCGCGGCGGCCAGCGTGAGCGCGGTGTCCCGCAGGGACTCGCCCTTGTTCACCGAGGAACTGGACGCCGAGACGTTGATCACGTCCGCGCTCATCCACTTCCCGGCGATCTCGAAGGACACCCGGGTGCGCGTCGAGTTTTCGTAGAACAGCGTGATCACGGTGCGGCCGCGCAGCGTCGGCAGCTTCTTGACCTCGCGGCCGAGCAGCGTGTGCTTCAGCTCGTCGGCGGTGTCGAGCACGGCGGTCGCGGTGTCCGCGTCGAGCCCGTCGGTGGCGAGCAGGTGCTTCACCGGGTTTCTCCTTCCGGTGCGCGCAGCAGCACCGCGTCCCGGCCGTCGGTTTCGGACAGCAGGACGGAGACGCCTTCGGCGCGCGCGGTGGGCACGTTCTTGCCGACGTAGTCGGCGCGGATCGGCAGCTCGCGGTGGCCGCGGTCGACGAGCACGGCGAGCTGGACGGCACGCGGGCGGCCGTGGTCGCGCAGCGCGTCGAGGGCGGCGCGGATGGTGCGGCCGGAGAACAGGACGTCGTCGACGAGGATGACGACGCGGTTGTCGATCCCGTCCGGCGGCAGCTGCGTCTGCTCGAGGGCGCGCGGCGGACGGCGGCGGAGATCGTCGCGGTAGAGGGTGACGTCGAGGGCGCCGTGCGGCGGCGCGACCCCGGCGAATTCGCCGATCTTCTCGGCGAGGCGCGCGGCCAGCGGGGTGCCGCGCGTGGGGATGCCGAGCAGCACCGGGTACTGCTCCGGCGGACCGGCTCCGAGAGCGGTCTTCTCGATGACCTGGTGGGCCATCCTCGCGATCGTGCGCGCGACATCACCGGCGGACAGCAGCTCGCGCTCTCCCGCCGGCTCCGCCGCGCCACGCGGACGTGACGACAAGGCGGACCTCCTTCCCCGCCTCTCTGGACGGGTCCTTAAAGGACGTCGGCAACCGGCTGCTGCCGGAAACCGCACCGACAGTAGCAGGACCGGTCAATCAGTCTTCCGGGTGGTACGCGCACGGCCGCCACCTGCGCGGACCGACCTTCTGCTTGACCTGGTGACAACTATGCGTAACCATTACTCTGAGTATTCGACTCGAGGAGTCCCCGGCTCCGGTCCTCCCGGCCGGACAGGGGCGATGAAACGGAGAACCACCAGATGGGCGATTACGCCAAGGCGCTCGGGGCCAAGCTCCGCGGGATCCGCCAGCAGCAAGGCCTGTCCCTGCACGGGGTCGAGCAGAAGTCCGGCGGACGCTGGAAGGCCGTCGTGGTCGGCTCGTACGAGCGCGGCGACCGGGCGGTCACCGTCCAGAAGCTGGCCGAGCTGGCGGACTTCTACGGCGTGCCGGTGGTCGAACTGCTGCCGGAGGGCCGGGTCCCCTCGGGAGCCGAACCCGCCACGAAGATCGTCATCAACCTGGAGCGGCTCCAGCAGCTGCCCGCGGAGAAGGTCGGCCCGCTCGCCCGGTACGCGGCCACGATCCAGAGCCAGCGCGGCGACTACAACGGCAAGGTGCTCTCCATCCGCACCGAGGACCTGCGCTCGCTCGCCATCATCTACGACATGACCCCCGGCGAGCTGACCGAGCAGCTCATCGACTGGGGCGTCCTCCCGCCGGAAGCCCGCCCGTCCAAAGAGGACTGAGCACTGATGGCGGCAGCGGCCGTGCACGACGCGGCGGGCTTCCCGCGCCCGGGGAACCGGGAACGCCCGCCGCGCTTCGGGTGCGGTTCCGGCTGAAATCCTGCCGCCGCGTCCGGCCGGGCCTCGCTCGATCCAGGGTGCCCGCGTCCGCTGACCTGCATTTTCCCCCTGTGGCGAATCGCGGATCGCTCGCCGCGATTCCCGCGTGTGCCGCGCCGGGAACGAATCCGTTCCGGCGCATTTTCCGCTCCAGGCCGGGCCGCCGGGACTCTTCGCGCTCCGGCCGCTTCCCCGACCTGCGGTTTCCGAGCGGATTCCCTGAGCTGGTGCGCAGTTCGGCTTCGAGCGCCGTCCGCACCGCTTTCCCCGTATCGCTGAAAAGCGTTGCCGCGCCCCGGTTTCCCCGCCTCAAGCCGCGATTCCCGCCGTACGGCACCGGGATTTCCCGGCTGGTCGCGGTTCTCCCGTCGCACCGGCGGACTGCTCACTCACCGCAGCGAGTCCGGGAAACCACCGCTGCCGACTCACCGGATCGCCGCGAAACCGCGCGGGTGCGCCCGGCTCGAATGGTGCCCGCCGACCGGTTCTGATTCCGCTCGGTGATCAATTTTCTCCCGGACGCCCCTCGCGCCCGACCGCCCTGCCCCTGCCGTGACCCGATCAGGCAGCGGCCATTCAGGTGGCCGCTTCCCCCGGCCGGGTTACCTCCGGCTACCGGGCCGCCAGCGCTACAGGACCGCGCGCAGCCGGTCGGCGATCGTGCCGATGCGGCCGAGCACGCCGTTGATGAACCGGGGCGAGTCGTCTGTCGAAAGTTCCTTCGCGAGACCGACCGCTTCGTCGATCGCGACCGCGTCGGGAACGTCCGCCGACCACAGCATCTCGTACACGCCGACGCGCAGGACAGCCAAGTCGACCGGCGGCATCCGCTCGAGGGTCCAACCCTGCGAGTGTTCCGCCAGCAGTTCGTCGATCCGCTCGCGCTGGGCCGTGACGCCCTCGACGACGGTGATCGTGTAGTCCGCGATCGGGTCGACCTCGACCGCGCCGACCCGGTCGGCCAGCAGCGTGACCGGGTCGGCGGACCGCTGGGCGGCCTCGTACAGCATCTCGACCGCGCGCCGGCGGGCCTGCCGCCTGCTGATCGCGCCGCCGCGGTTCGGGTGCGGGGGAAGCTTGTCCGCCATCAGCTGGAGACGCGGCCGAGGTAACGGCCGTCGCGGGTGTCGACCTTGATCTTCTCGCCGGTCGAGAGGAACAGCGGGACCTGGATCTCCGCGCCGGTCTCGAGCGTCGCCGGCTTGGTGCCGCCGGTGGAGCGGTCGCCCTGCAGGCCCGGGTCGGTGTGCTGGATGACCAGCTCGACCGAAGTCGGCAGCTCGACGTACAGCGGCTCGTTCTCGTGCACCGCGACCTGGACCTCGGTGTTCTCGAGCATGTAGTTCGCGTTGTCGCCGACGGTCTCGGCGGGCACGGTGATCTGGTCGTAGGTGTCGCCGTCCATGAAGACGAAGTCCGCGCCGTCCTTGTACAGGTACGTCATGTTCCGGCGGTCCACCGTGGCCGTCTCGACCTTCGTGCCCGCGTTGAAGGTCTTGTCGACGACCTTCCCGGTCAGCACGTGCTTGAGCGTGGTGCGCACGAAGGCGCCGCCCTTGCCCGGCTTGACGTGCTGGAACGCGGTGACGCTCCACAGCTGGCCGTCCAGGTTGAGGACGAGTCCGTTCTTCAGGTCGTTGGTGGTGGCCACGAGTCTTCAGGTCTCCTGTGTTCGATCTCTTCGGCCGCGGCCGTCATACGGCCACGAGGTCCTTGGTGCTCAGGGTGAGGAGTTCGGGTCCGGAGTCCCGCACGACGAGCGTGTCCTCGATGCGCACGCCACCGCGCCCCGCGAGGTACACGCCGGGCTCGACGGTGACCGCCATACCGGCGGACAGTGTACCGACGCCCGCCGCGGCGAGACTCGGTGCCTCATGCACCTCCAGCCCGACGCCGTGGCCGAGACCGTGCGCGAACTGCTCTCCGTACCCGGCGTCGGCGATCACCGAGCGCGCGGCGGCGTCCACTTCGGACACCACGGCGCCGGGGCGGACGGCCTCGGTTCCCGCCGCCTGCGCGCGGTGCACGAGGCCGTAGAGCTCGCGCTGCCAGTCCGCGGGTTCGCCGAGGACGACCATGCGGGTCATGTCCGAGTGGTAGCCGTCGACCGTCGCGCCGAAGTCGAATTTCACGAAGTCGCCGCGGCGCAGTTCGGCCCCGGTCGGGCGGTGGTGCGGGATCGCCGAGTTCGGCCCGGCGGCGACGATGGACTCGAACGAGATCCCGGACGAACCGTGCTCCAGCATCCGGTTCTCCAGGTCGCGGGCCACTTCCAGCTCGGTGCGGCCCGGCCGCACTCCCCCGGCCTCGAGCAGCGCGGCCAGCGCGCGGTCGGCGGCGGCGCACGCGGCGCGCAAGGCGGCGATCTCGACCTCGTCCTTGACCATCCGCAGCTGCTCGATCAGCCCCGGCGTGCGGACCAGCTCGACCCGGTCGAAGCGCACCTTGAGGTGCTCGTGCTCCTCGACGCTCACGTGCTGGCTCTCGAACCCGGTCCGGCCGTAGTCCGCGAGCCGGTCGGCCGCGTGCGCCGCGAGCGCGCGGGCGCTGGCCCGGTCGAGCACGCGCTCCAGGTCGGGCACCTCCGACTCCGACTGGGTCGTGTAGCGCCCGTCGGTGCAGAACAGGGTCTTCGCGTCGCCGCCCGCGTGCAGCAGCAGCGCGGCGTTCGACCCGGTGAACCCGGTCAGGTAGCGGATGTTGAGCAGATCGGTGACCAGCAGCGCGTCGACCCCGTTCTCGTGGAGCAGAGCGGCGAGCGCGGCACGGCGGCGAGCGTGGATTTCCGGCACCCGACCAGCTTAACCAGCGGCTTCCGGCCGTCGTTCCGACGCTGTTCCAGCGCGGTTCCGGCACGGTTCGAGCACGGCGGACGGGACGGCCTACTGGCGGTTAACTTCGGCGCGCCTACACTCCGTCCATGCTGGGTGCCTGGTTGACGCGCGGGCTGGTCATGGCGGTCGTGCACGCCGCCGCGATGACGCTGCTCGCCAAGTGGTCCGTGTTCCACCCGACCGGCCAGACGCTGTTCACGTCGCTCACCATCGCCGTACTGGTCGGCCTGGCGGCGCTGTGGAGCGCGATCGACGGCTGGCGCGACCTGCGCGACAGGGGGCGCGCGTGGTTCATCGCTTCCCTGGTCGCGGGCGTGTGCTCGGGCATCCTGTACGTGATCGGGCGGGCCATTTTCGTCGACCAGACCGGGGTTTCCGAGCTGGGCGCCGCACTTACCGGCGGAGCGGCGTTCTCCGCGCTGCTCGTGCTGGTGCCCGCCGGGCTGGGGCTGTTCGTCGGCGGGCGGATGCGGCGTCCGGCGGCGGAAGACGACGAGGATTCCTCCGGGCCGGAGCCGGACGACGAGGACGAAGACGGCACCGGCAGCCGTTCCGGCGAGCTCGAACTCCCGCCGAGCCCGGCCCCGCGGACCGCTCCGAAGCCTTCGCCGGTCAGCCGCCCAGCGGCAAACCGCGCGCGGCGGCGTCCCACTGTCGCGGGTCGATCTCCTGCACCCCGGAACCGTTGAGCGCCACGATCGTCGTGTCCGGCAAGCCGTAAAGCTGCCCGTCGAGCACCATGCCGTAGCCGCGGCCGTACGCGTGCACGATGGTCGCTCCCGAACGCAGGCGGGTTGTCACCGGCATGTCCGGCACCTGCGGCAGCGGCCGGTCGACCAGCTCCGCGGCGAGCACGGCGGCGACTGAACGCCGGTCGATCCGGATGCGCTCGCCGCGGCGGTAAAGGTCGATCATGCGGTCCGGGGACGGCATCGCGACGCCGTCGAAGGTCGCGGTGCTGCGAGACGGGGTCGAGCAGCCGCCCGCGCCTTTCACGTCGAGCCCGAAGTGCTTCAGCCCGGTCGGCGCGCCCGCCGGGCCGATCTCGGTGGCGCGCACGACGTCCAGCGACACCAGGTCGCACGGATCGCTGACCGACGTCGGCGCGTGCCCGTCCGGACGGCGGACGAGGCCGGGGCCTTCCTTCCACGCGCCCGGGATGACGACCGGTTTGTACGGCTGCATCGTGAAATCGCGGTCCCAGAACGTGATCGTCGTGCCGTCCGCGGTTTCGTGCGCGATGGCGAAGGCGTCGAGCGCGCCGACCCACTCCAGGTCCACGCTGAACGCGTCGACCACCGACCGGGTCCGCGGCGCGTCGGTCGTCGCGGTGGGCTCGAAACCCTTCTCCCCCAACGCTTCCACGCCTTCGCGGAACGCCGGGTCGTGCGCCCGGATCACGAACTGGCCCGCCCCGTTCCAGCCCGCCGCGCGGCCGGTGGTGTCGGTGAACATGAGGTAGTACCAGCCGTCGAGGAACACTACGGAGGGCTGGCCGGCGCCGTAGACGTTGGCGCGGTGGACGTCGTGGGACGCGCCGAGAATCGGTTTGCCGCCGTTCGACCGGGTCCAGTGGATGCCGTCCGGGCTGGTGGCCATGCCGATCGCGTTGCCGAGCGCGTGGTCGCCCGCCGCGCCGGTGTAGTACATGAAGTACGTGCCGCCGACGCGCAGCACCGACGGGTCGCAGGTGTGCATGCCGTCGAAGTTGCCGGGCGCGCCGGACAGGACCGCCACGGGCGCGCCGCCACCCGGTCCGGTGAAGGGTCCGTCGGCGGAGGGACCTTCGGCGTAGAGAATGTCGTCGCCCGGCGGCGGGGCGCTGCTGTACTGGCTGCACCACCACATCCGGGTGCGGCCGTTCTCGACCATCACGGTGGGGCCGTAGTTGTAGGACGCGTCCGCCGCCCCGGCCGCCACCACCCCGCCGCTCTGCCGGGCGGCCCCCGCGGCGAGCGCGACATCCGCCGCCCGAGGCGGATCCTGAGAGGATTGCGGCGCTCCCCCGGCGATGCCGCCGTGCCCGGTGCCCTCGGCTTGCGGCTGGGCGGAAGTCTGGCTGCACCCGGAAACGAGGGAACCGGCGATCAGCAGCGAGAGCAGCTGACGCACGGGTCGCCGACCCCCACGACGGAACGGGTGCATGATCGCCGAGTGTAGCGACAGCGGCACCGGATGGGTGAACCACATCGTGCATCCGCCGGTCAGACGGCGGGTTTACCGAGGGCTTGCTTTTCGCGCGGGAAAGCCCGCTGCGGTAGCGGATCTGCGGCTGGGTCGGGTGCTTCGCGGCTGCCAGGCCGGAATGGATGCGCGGTGATCCAGCGCAACGCCGCAACCGCCGACGTCGAGACCGGCGGTCGGGATCCCAGAAGGCGTGCGGTCCCGCATTTGCCCGCCGCCCGCTGTCCGGCCGCCAGCTCGAGACGAATGCGGCGCGATCCAGCGCACCCGGCCACAACACCAGACCACGGTTCAGCTGCAACCGCCCCGCGCCCCTACCGGGAGGTCAAGACGAATGCGCCGCCGACGCCGAGATCGACGCTGACGCCGGTCGCGAGACCAGAAAGAGTGCCCCACCGCATCTGCCCGCCGCCCGCTGTCGGCCGCCAACTCAGAACAATGCGGCGCAATCCAGCTGCAACCGCCCCGCGTTCGCCACCGGGAGGTCAGGACGAGTGCGCGGCGATCCAGCGCAACGCGAGGCCGTACCCGTCCACTCCGAGGCCGACGATCACGCCGGTCGCGATGTCGGACAGCACGCTGTGGTGCCGGAATTCCTCGCGCTTGTGCACGTTGCTGATGTGCAGCTCGATCAGCGGCGCGGTGAGCTGGGCGGCGGCGTCGCGGACGGCGATCGAGTAGTGCGTCCACGCGCCGGCGTTCAGTACGACCGGCGCGCCCGCGTCGGCGGCTTCGTGCAGCCAGCCGACCAGTTCGCCTTCGTGGTCGGTCTGCCGGACCTCGACGTCGAGACCGAGCTCCTGGCCGGTCGTGACGCACAGCTGCGCGAGATCGTCGTGTGTGGTGGAGCCGTAGACGTCCGGCTCGCGCTTGCCCAGGCGGCCGAGATTGGGGCCGTTGAACACGAACGCCTTCACAGCAGCACGCTCCCGCCGTTTTCCGGGGCCTCGGCCGCGATCGCCGAGTACGCGGCGGCGAGCAGCGACGGGTCGGGGCCTTCCAGGCGGCCGGGTTTGCCGAGCCCGTCGAGGACGACGAACCGCAGTACGCCGGAGCGGGTTTTCTTGTCGCCCTTCATGGTTTCCAGCAGCTGGGGCAGCGCGTCCGGGGCGTAGGTGGTAGGCAGGCCGATCAGCTTGAGCACGGAGGCGTGCCGGTCGGCGGTGGCGTCGTCGAGGCGTCCGGCCAGCCGGGCCAGTTCCGCCGCGAACACCAGGCCGACGCTGACCGCCGCGCCGTGCCGCCAGCGGTAGCGCTCGCGGCGTTCGATGGCGTGGCCGAGGGTGTGGCCGTAGTTGAGGATTTCGCGCAGGTCGGACTCGCGCAGGTCGGCCGCGACGACGTCGGCCTTCACCTGGATCGAGCGGCGGACCAGCTCGGCGAGCACGTCGCCGGTCGGGTCGAGCGCTCGCTCCGGGTCGGCCTCGATCAGCTCGAGGATCCGCGGGTCGGCGATGAACCCGGTCTTGACGATCTCGGCCATCCCGGCGACGAGTTCGTTGCGCGGCAAGGATTCCAGCGTCGCGAGATCGACCAGGACGGCCGAGGGCTCGTGGAAGACGCCGACGAGGTTCTTGCCCGCCTCGGTGTTGATCCCGGTCTTCCCGCCGACCGCCGCGTCGACCATGCCGAGCAGCGTCGTCGGCACGTTCACCAGCCGGACGCCGCGCATCCAGGTGCCCGCGACGAACCCGGCGAGGTCCGTGACCGCCCCGCCGCCGAGCGCGACGACCACGCCGCGCCGGTCCAGCCCGATCCGGCCGAGGACCTCCCAGCAGAAACTGGCGACGGAGAAGGCCTTGCCGTCCTCTGCGTCAGGAATTTCGACGCGGTGCGCGTCGAGACCGGCCGCGGCCAGCTCGTCGCGTACGGCCTCGGCGGTGGCGGTGAGCGTCGGCGGGTGGATCAGCGCGACCTTCGACGCGTCGGCGAGCTGCTCGGTGAGTTCGCCGAGCAGGCCGCGCCCCACGAGCACGTCGTACGGCTGCGCGGTGGCGACCCGGATCCGGACGGGCGGGGTGGCGGACACGGTTCTCCTCACTGCTCCCGGACCCGGCGGTCCTGGGCTGCGTGGTCCTGGGCTGGGCGGTGGCTCAGTGGCATCGGCTGCTCGCGGCCGACGCGGGTGCGGACGGGCTGCTGGCTCCCGCCGGACTTGGCGGCCCGCCAGCCCGGCGCGACAGACCGAACATGGTTCGGAGCAGCCAGCCGGACGGAGCCGTGCTGGCCGGTGCCGGGCCGGTGGCGGGTCACTGTTCGCGGACCCGGTCGGGTTCGAGGGCGGCGACGGCGGCCGCGACGACCTCTTCCGGCGTCAGCTTGTCGGTCTCGATCTCGACGGTCGCCACCTCGCGGTACACCGGCAGCCGCTGATCGAGCAGGGCTTTGAAGGTGGCGCGCGGGTTGATCCCGGCGAGCAGCGGGCGGGCGCTGGACATCCCGGTGCGCTGCACTCCGGCGGCGAGCCCGACGTTCAGGAAAACCACGGTGTGGTCCTGAAGCCGGGCGCGGGTGCCCGGGCTGAGCGGGGCGCCGCCGCCGAGGGAGAGCACGCCGTCGTGTTCGGCGAGTGCGGTGGCGACCGCTTCCTCCTCGAGCGCGCGGAACGCCGGTTCGCCGTCGTCGGCGAAGATGTCCGAGATGGCGCGTCCGGCGCGGGCGACGATGTCGTCGTCGGTGTCGCGGAAGGTCACGCCGAGCGCGGCGGCCAGCAGCGGGCCGACCGTGCTCTTGCCGGAGCCCGGCGGTCCGACGACGACCGCGCGCGGGCTCACCAGCGCTCCTCGAGCGCCTTCAAGTACGCCTGCGCGTTGCGCCGGGTCTCGGCGAGCGAGTCGCCGCCGAACTTCTCCAGCGCCGCGTCCGCGACGACCAGCGCCACGACCGACTCCAGCACCACGCCCGCGCGCGGCACCGCGCACACGTCGGAGCGCTGGTGGATCGCCACGGCGGGCTCGCCGGTCTTGACGTCCACTGTGGACAGTGCCTTGGGCACGGTCGAGATCGGCTTCATCGCGACGCGCACCCGCAGCGGTTCGCCGTTGGTGATGCCGCCTTCGAGCCCGCCCGCGCGGTTCGACCGGCGCGTGACGCCGACCGGTCCGGTGCCGCGGTCGATCTCGTCGTGCGCCTGGCTGCCCCAGCGGCGGGCGGTGGTGAAGCCGTCGCCGACCTCGACGCCCTTCATCGCCTGCACGCCCATGAGCGCGCCGGCGAGCCGCGCGTCGAGCCGGCGGTCCCAGTGCACGTGCGAGCCGAGGCCCGGCGGCAGTCCGTAGACGATCACCTCGATCACGCCGCCGACGGTGTCGCCGGCCTTCCGCACCGCGTCGACCTCGGCGACCATCGCCTCGGTCCCCTCGGCCGAGAACGCGCGCACCGGGCTCTCGTCGATCGCCGCGAGGTCGCCCGGCCGCGGCAGCGGGCCGTCCGGGGCGTCGGCGCCGCCGATGGAGACGACGTGGCTCAGCACCTCGGCCCCGAGCAGCTGCCGCAGGAAGTTCCGCGCGACCGTGCCGAGCGCGGTCCGCGAGGCCGTCTCGCGGGCGCTGGCGCGCTCCAGGACGGGACGGGCCTCGTCGAAGCCGTACTTCTGCATGCCGGGCAGGTCGGCGTGCCCCGGGCGGGGCCGGGTCAGCGGCTCGTTGCGGGCGAGCCCGGCAAGCTCGGCCTCGTCGACCGGGTCGGCCGCCATGACCTTCTCCCACTTGGGCCACTCGGCGTTCTCGATCTGGACGGCGATCGGGCCGCCCTGGGTGACCCCGTGCCGGACCCCGCCGAGGAACTGGACCTGGTCGGTCTCGAAGCCCATCCGCGGGCTGCGGCCGAACCCGAGCCGGCGCCGCGCGAGCTGCGCGGACAGGTCCGAGGTCGTCACCTCCACCCCGGCAGGCAGCCCCTCGAGCACAGCGGCGAGGGCGGGTCCGTGCGATTCTCCAGCGGTGATCCAGCGCAGCACCGGACAATCCTGTCACGGCCGGTCCGAGCGCCTGGCAGAGCCCCTGGCCTCAGGCGATGCCCGTTCCAGCGGCTGGGAACACCGCGCACGCCCAGGTGGCCAGAACCAGGCCGGGGCCGTAGGGCACGCGGAGAGGTCCGGCCCGGATCCGGGAGTGCACAGGGCCGGTGTGCGGCACGGTGGCAGCGACCGTCGGCGAAGGATCGGTACCGGTTGGCGCGGGCACGCGGGCACCATCGGCCGGAATGGCATTCGGAAGTTCTTCCCGGCTCTCGGACCGGAGGGACAGCGCGCCGGTCTCGGTGGCCGGTAGGCGGGCAGAAGTCCGCGATCCGCGTGCTTGCCGGATCCGGCGCATCAGCCACATCGGCACCATGGCCGCCGCGCTCACCATCGCCGCCAGGACCGCGGCCACCGCCGGGGCCAGTCCGCCGACCGCGCCCAGCACAGCGCCGAAAGACCCGGCCAGCTTCACGTCCCCGGGGCCGAGCCCGCCCGCGGACAAGCGATGGACGATCAGGTGCGTCCCGCCGAACAGCAGGCATCCCAAGGCCGCACCGGCCGCCAACCGCCATCCCCCGCCGCTGAGGGCGGCGAGAGCAAGCGTCAGGGCGACCACGGGGTAAGCGGGCAGGGTGAGGACGTCCGGGAGGCGGCGGTGCCGGACATCGGCCAGCGCGAGGGGCACGCCGAGCACCGAAACCAGCCACGCCACGGGCAGCCACCAAGCCGGGAGCGCGCCAGAGTCGGCACGCGCCGCAGCCACCGCGACTGCCGCGACGGCGGTTGTCATGCCGAGCACGGCGGAGACCGGGGCACCGGCTTTCTTCGTCATCACCAGCAGCACGGGGACCACCGCCCCGGCTGCGAGCACTGCTGTCAGGACCATGCGACCAGCCTGTCGCCACCGCCTGGACCAGGGCAAACAAATCAGGGCGCGAGGGGACCCCTCGTGCGCGACACGCCGGAAGGTTCACTCGACGGAGGCGCTTCAGCCGCGAGAAGAAGCCAAAACCCCGTCCCCGGCAAGGGAAGCCCGCCGGTATCCGGTCGGGTTGACGCCGCGCAGCCGTTTGAACGCCGAGCTGAACCCGAACGCGTCCGAGTACCCCACCGCACGCGCCACCTCCGCGATCGACATCGACGGCTGTTCCGTCAGGAGGTCCGCGGCCAGAGTCATCCGCCATCGGGTCAGGTACGTCATCGGCGGCTCCCCCACCAGGTCCGCGAAGCGTTTGGCCAAGGTGGACCGGGAAACTCGGGTCCGGGCGGCCAGGGTGACGACCGTCCACGGCGCCGCCGGATCCGCGTGCAGCAAGCGGAGCGCCGCGCCCACCACCGGGTCCCGCTGGGCCGCCCACCACGGCGGCGGCGTTCCGCCTGGACGGTCGAACCAGTCGCGCAGGAGGCAGACCAGCATCCAGTCCAGCAGACGGTCCAGGACGACTTGCTGGCCCGGCGCGTCGACGGCCAGTTCGGCCGCCAGATGATCCAGCACCGGGTCTTCCGCGGCCGAGGAAGGCGGCCGGACGACCACCGGCAGCGCATCCAGCAGAGCGGACATCCGGCCGCGGCTCCGCACCGGGTACGCGCCGACGATCAGGTTGGTTTCGCCGTGAAAGGGATCGTTCCAGCCCAGGCGATGCTGAGTGCCGCCCTGATCGGGAGTCGCGCAGAACTCGCCGCAGTCGACCGGGGTGGCGGAGGTGTCGAGACTGTCCACGAAGGAAAACGGGCCGCGGACGAGGATGGTCTCGCGGGCCCGCAACAGCTCCGGCGGGTGATCTTCCGGAACGACCCAGCCCTCGCCGCTCAACAGCGTGCACAGGGTCAGCGGGGCACTGTCCACGAAGCGCAACGACCACGGCGCCGAAAGGGCCGTGCAGCCGAACAACGAGCCCTGTGCCCGGACCCCGCGGATCAAATCGCTGAACGCGTCCACTCCCCCGAGATTAGACGAATGGACAGGAAATCCGGCGTATTACCCATGGGATCGTCCGAAGACACCCGGTTGAATCCCAGTCATGAGCACTCTCACCGACCACGATCTCGAGTTCCTCCGCCGTCCCCTGCACGGCTTCCTGACCGTCGCCGCCGGACCGCGGCCGCCGCAGCCCCGGCCGGTGTGGTTCGAGGCCGCCGACGACGGCACGATCCAGCTGTTCACGTCCCCGGACTCGGCCAAGATCCGCCAGCTGCGCGAGGACCCGCGCGCGTCGATCGTCGTCGCCGCGCCGGTCGGGGAACGGGAACGCTGGGTGTCCGTCGCCGGGCGCGTCACGATCGAGACCGACGGCGGGCACGACCTCGCCCGCAGGCTCGCCGCCCGGTACTGGGATCTCAGCACCCCGGATGCCGAAGCCGGGCTGAAACTGCTGCAGGACCTCGACCAGGTCCGGGTCGTCATCCACCCGGAGAAGGTGCGCCGCTACGCGTTCTGAGCCGTTCGCGCGCGGATCGCCCGCACCAGCAGCACCAGGCCGCAGACCACGCAGACCGCTTCGGTGATCACGCCCCAGTATTCGTACTGGCTGTTGAACTGGTCGTGCACACCGTAGAAGCCCACCGTCACCGACAGGAGGTAGGCCAGCAGCGTCACGCCGCCGAAGCCCAGCGTCAGGAACGCGGGCAGCCAGTGCCGCCAGGCGAGCAAGGCGACCGCGATCAGCACGCCGGCGATGCCGTTCACCACAAAGAGCGGCCCGACGACCGGGATGTCCGCGTAGCCGCTGCCCCAGTACAGATAGAAATGGATCGCCGCCGAGCCCGCCAAGCCCGCCGCGCCCAGCACTCGCAGCCAGGTGGTCCCCATGCCGTCTCCTTCCGTGCGTGCTGCCGGATATCGACTACACGCATGGGCGACCGCGGCGGTTCACCGGCACCTGGAGCCGTCCCGGTTCGTTGCACTGGGCATGACTGCCGAACTTCACTCCCGCCGTTCCGTTCTCGTCTCCGGAGCTGCCGTCGCAAGTACCGCTGCCGTCGCGCTCACCGCGTGCGGGAGCGGCGACAGCGGGTCCGGAAAGGCCGCGCCGAAGGCGGGCGGGAAAGTGCTCGCACTGGCGGAAGTGCCGGTGGGACAAGCGAAATCCGCGAAGACTCCGGACGGGCAGGACGTGCTCGTGGCACAGCCGTCGGCCGGGACGGTCGCCTGTTTCAGCGCCGTCTGCACGCACCAGGGCTGCACGGTGAACCCGCCGCAGAACGGTCAGGCGACCTGCCCGTGCCACGGTTCGGTGTTCGACGCGCTGACCGGCGAGGTCAAGAAGGGACCGGCGAGCCAGCCGCTGTCCAAAGTGGCCGTGAAGGTCGAGAACGGGGACGTTGTCACGGCCTGACCGGAACCGCCCTTTGCGGACAAGCTCTGTCCACAAAGGGCGGTCGGATCAATCGTTCCAGGTGAACAGCTCGTCGCCGGCGGCGACCGTGCGCCCGCCTTCGAGGCCGGCGAGCACGTCGGCGGACGCGTCGAGGCCGACGACCGGGACGATCGGCGAGTAGCCCTTGGCGGCCACCGCCTCGGGGTCCCAGCCGACGATCGGCTGGCCGGCCCGCACCGTCTCGCCCTTGACGACGTGCAGGGTGAACCCCTCGCCCTTTTCCTTGACCGTGTCGATGCCGAGGTGCACGAGCACCGCGCGGCCGTCCTCGGTGGCCACGACGTACGCGTGGGGGTGCAGCGTCACCACGGTCCCGTCGACCGGGGCGACCGCGTCGGCGCGGCCGCCGGACGGCCGGACCGCGATGCCCGGGCCCACCATCGCCTCGGCGAACACCGGGTCGGGCACCTCGGTGATCGCGACGACCTCGCCCGCGACCGGGCTCAGGATCGGCAGGCTCACATCAAGTCCTCGATGTCGCTGGCGATGGTGTCCGCCTCCGGGCCGACGATGACCTGGACCGCCGAGCCCATCTTCACGACGCCCATCGCGCCGGCGGCCTTGAGCGCCGCTTCGTCCACGGCGGACATGTCCTCGATCTCGCACCGCAGCCGCGTGATGCAGCCCTCGATCTCGATGACGTTGTCCGCGCCGCCGAGCGCCGCGAGAATCTTTTCCGGCCTGTCATCCGCCATCGCGGCCTCCTCGTATCCCGTTGGTTTTCCACCTGGAACAGGTGCTGCCCGCCACCATTACTACGCCGTTTGCCGCCTTGCCCGGCGAGACCGGCCACGAACGGATAACGGTGGTTGACACCCGCTCTCGCTGCGGAGCATCCTGCCCCATCAGATCATTGGTCTAGACCGGAACGTACCAATCTTCCGGCGCGGACGCGAGCACCGGCCCCGGTGCGCGAGGAGCGAGGGAGGGCGACATCGAGATGAGCGCGGCCGCGCACGTTCCGCCGTCCGACCCCGCCGAGCGCGTGGTGAACGGGCCGACCCCGAAGCACGCCCAGCTGCGGGAGATCCTGCGCCGCCTGGTGGAGCGCGAGCTCCCGCCGGGCTCGCCGATCCCGTCCGAGCGAGAGCTCGCGCAGCTCTACGGCGTCTCGAGGCTCACCGTCCGTTCGGCGATCGGGAAGCTCGTCGAGGAAGGACTGCTGGCCCGGGTCAGGGGCAAGGGCACCTTCACCGCCGCGAGGCGGATGGAACTGCAGGTGTACCTGATGTCGTTCACCGACGACATGCGCCGGCGCGGGCTTACCCCGACCACCGAAGTGATCTCGACCTCGACCGAGGTCCCGCCGGTGACTTCGGCGCACGCGCTCGGCCTCGCCGAGGGCGTGCCCGCGCACCGGCTCGTGCGGCTGCGGCGCGCCGACGGCGTTCCGCTGGCCGTGGAACGCGGCTGGTACCACGCGGGCCGGACCCCCGGCCTGCTCGACCTCGACCTGACCCGTTCGCTGTACGCCCAGCTGGCCGACGCTTTCTCGCTCCGGCCGGACCGGGCGTACCAGACGGTGTGGGCCGAATCCGCGGACCGCGAAACGGCGCGCCTGCTCGGCATGCGCACCGGCAGTCCGCTCCTGGTGTTCCGCCGGGTTTCCAGCTCGGGCGGCGAACCGGTGGAGGACATGACGTCCTGGTACCGGGGCGACCACTACCAGGTGACCATGCAGCTGGACCGGAACACCCCGGGTTCCGGCGACCAACCCCACAATGGAGGTATCCGATGAGCGCCACCACCGCGGCTGGGGCTAGCGGAAAGAAGAAGGGCGGCGGCCTTGCCGGGCTGCAGCGCTTCGGCCGCAGCCTCATGCTGCCGATCGCGACCCTGCCCGCGGCCGGCCTGCTGAACCGGCTCGGCCAGGACGACGTCCTCGGCAAGGACGGCCTCAACTGGGGCAAAGCCGCCGACGTGATCGGCGCGGCGGGCGGCGGCATCTTCGACTGGCTGCCGCTGATCTTCGCGATCGGCATCGCGGTCGGCTTCGCCCGCAAGGGCGACGGCTCGACCGCCGTCGCGGCCGTCATCGGCTGGGTCGTGTTCAACAAGGTGATCCAGGCGATCGCCCCGATCAAGAGCCAGCAGGGCTACAAGCCCGGCTGGGACCTCGCGCCGATCCACTGGCCCTACAGCGTCCTGACCGGCATCGTGTCCGGCATCGTGGCGGCCCTGCTGTGGCAGCGCTACCACCGGATCAAGCTGCCGTCCTGGCTGGCCTTCTTCGGCGGCCGCCGGTTCGTGCCGATCATCACCGCGCTGGCGATGATCGTCCTCGGCGTCGTGTTCGGCCTGCTGTTCAAGTACGTCGACGAGGGCATCACCGCGGCGGGCAAGGCGGTCGTCGGCTCGCCGGTCCTCGGCGGCGGGATCTACGGCATGCTCAACCGCCTGCTCATCCCGGTCGGCCTGCACCAGCTGCTGAACGTTCCGGTGTGGTTCATCTTCGGCGGCGGCGACCTGACCAACTTCTTCAACCACGTCCAGGGCTCCGGCGCCTTCATGACCGGGTTCTTCCCGATCATGATGTTCGCCCTTCCCGCCGCGGCGTTCGCGATCGTGCACACCGCGCGTCCCGGGCAGCGCAAGCTCGTCGGCAGCATCATGATCTCGGCCGCGCTGACCGCCTTCGTCACCGGCGTCACCGAGCCGATCGAGTTCGCGTTCATGTTCGTCGCGTGGCCGCTGTACATCTTCCACGCGGTGATGACCGGCATCTCGCTCGCGGTCTGCAACGCGCTGGGCATCCACCTCGGCTTCTCCTTCTCCGGCGGCGCGATCGACTTCGCGCTGAACTCGTCGCTGGACACCGCGCACAAGGCCTGGCTGATCATCCCGATCGGGCTCGTGCTGGCCGTGATCTACTACGTGGTGTTCCGGTTCGTGATCACCAAGTTCAACCTGCGCACGCCGGGCCGCGAGGACGATTCGGTCGAGGCGGACCTCGAGCGCACGGCCGCGAAGTAATACCCGAGAAAGGCAAGAGAGGTACACCATGCCGGAGAAACGCGTCACCGTGGCCAGCAAGGTGGGGCTGCACGCCCGGCCGGCCGCTCTGGTCGCCAAGGCGGCCGCGGCCCAGCCCGTGGCGGTGCGGATCGCCAAGGACGGCGGCGACCCGGTGGCCGCCGGCAGCGTCCTCAACCTGATGACCCTCGCCGCCGCGTACGGCGACGAGGTCGTCATCAGCGCCGAAGGCGACGGTGCCGAGGCGGCGGTCGAGGCCGTCGCCGAGCTGGTCGCCACCGATCTCGACGCTCAGTAGCGATACCGCTCCACGGGGAAACCGCGAACCGTGCGGGGCGCCGGAACTTCCGGGGCCTCGCACGGTTCGTCGCGTCAGGGCACTGCGAGACGGCCGTCGCGCGGGTCCTATTACGCTGGCGGGCATGGAGAGCCTGCGCCTGATCGACGAATGGCCAGTGGACAACGCCGCGGCCGGGGTGGTCTCCGCTTCCGGCGAGGTGCGCGGACGCCACGGCGACCCGGCCCGCCAGTTCCGGCTCGCGTCGGTCACCAAGCTGCTCACCGCCTATGCCGCGCACATCGCGATCGAAGAGGGCGTCGTCGAGCTGGACACGCCGGCCGGGCCCGAGGGCTCCACCATCGCGCATCTGCTCGCGCACACCTCCGGGCTCGCCTTCGACGCGCACAAGGCGATGGCCGAGCCCGGCACGCGCCGGCTGTACTCCAACGCCGGGTTCGAGGAACTCGCCGACGCGCTGGCCGAGCATTCCGGCATCGAATTCGCCGAGTACCAGCGGGAAGCGCTTTTCGAACCGCTGGGCATGACGTCGACGCGCCTGGAGGGCTCCCCCGCGGCGGGCGCGGTGTCCACATTGGACGACCTGATTCGGTTCGCCGCGGAACTGCAGGCCCCCAAGCTGCTCGCGCCGGAAACCCTGAACGCGGCCACCGAAATCGCGTTCCCGGGACTGAACGGCGTGCTGCCCGGCTTCGGGCACCAGAAGCCGAACGACTGGGGCCTCGGCTTCGAACTGCGCGACCACAAGAGCCCGCATTGGACGGGCGCGAACAGCTCGCCGCGCACGTTCGGCCATTTCGGGCAGTCGGGCACTTTCCTGTGGGTGGACCCGGAAGCGGGCCACGCCTGCGTCGGGCTCGCCGACCGGTCGTTCGGACCGTGGGCGGCGCAAGCGTGGCCGCCGTTCACCGACGCCGTGCTGGCGGAACTCTCCGCGTGAGACGCTGGTTGGCGCTGGCCGCCCTGCTGCTTGTCGCGAGTTGTTCCGCACCGGCCGCACAAACCCAAGCGCCACCAGCAATACCCGCGCCGGACGCTCCGCTTCCGTTGGGCACCAACGGCGCCGCGGCACCAAAACTGAGCTGGGCACCGTGCCACGGCGGTTTCCAGTGCGCGACCGCGCCGGTACCGGTGAGCTACCGCGAACCTGGCGGCGCGAAGCTGAATCTCTCGGTGATCCGCATGCCGGCCACCGATCCCGCGCATCGCGTCGGGTCGCTGGTGATCAATTTCGGCGGGCCGGGCACCGACGGCGTCAGCGAGCTGATGCGGTTCGGCCCGCGGTACCCGGACGAGTTGCGGGCCAAGTTCGACCTGGTGAGCTTCGACCCGCGCGGAGTCGGCGGCAGCGCGCCGGTGCAGTGCCCGGGAACGCCGCCCGCGGCCGGGTCTCCGTTGCGGGACAGCGCGGCGTTCTGGGCGGCGAGCGCGGCCGTCGGCAAGGCGTGCGCGGCCGCGACCGGTGCCGAGTTGTCGCACCTGTCCACGGCGAATGTCGCGCGGGACATGGATGTGCTCCGGCAGGCGCTGGGCGAGCAGCAGCTGAACTTCTACGGCTATTCGTACGGCACGTATCTCGGCGGCACCTACGCGAACCTGTTCCCCGGCAAGCTGCGCGCGATGGTCCTCGACGGGACGCTCGACCTCGTCGCGAATTCCACCGGACAGCCGGGTCAGCAGCACAAACCGGTCGACGTGCGCGCGGACATAGCGACTGCGCAGCAACAGGAACTCGAAGCGTTCTTCGCCGCCTGCGACGCGGCCGGGCCGGGCAAATGCGCGTTCGCCGGCGGTGACCTGAAGCAGAAATTCGCCGCGGTGTTCGCGCGGTTGACGCACGGCCCGGTCGGCGGCATGACGGTGTCGTCGCTGATGGAAACGATCGACCGGGCGCTGTATCAATCGTCCCGGTGGCCGTGGCTGGCGAAAACGCTCGCCGGGCTCGTGCCGTCCTCCCCGGTGTCCCCCGCGCCGGTGCTCGATCCGCGCGTGCCGACGCATTCGCCCGGCTTCCTCGCGGTGCAGTGCCTGGACAGCGAACTCCCGCAGGAGCCCGCCGAGTACGCCGCACTCGCTGCGGCAGAAGCGGAACGGCAGCCGTACTTCGGGGTCGCGCCAGTGTTTTCGATGGCCCAGTGCGTCGGCTGGCCCGCGCGGGACGAGGACCGGTACCTCGGGCCGTGGAACCGGCCTCGCCAGCACCCGATCCTGATCCTGGCCAACCGGAACGATCCGGTCACCCCGCTCGCCAACGCCCAGGCCGCCGCGCGGGAACTCGGCGACGGCCACGTGGCCGTGGTGGACGGCGCCGGGCACACGACGCTCGACGTGCCGAGCACGGCCGCTTCCGCGGCGACGGCACGGTATTTCGTGGACCTGACGGTGCCTCCGGACGGGACGGTCTACCCGCCGGAGGTCCGGCCGTTCCCCTAGCCGTTCAGCACGTTGATCGGCTCGCCCGCCTGGAACGCGGCGATGTCCTCCACCGCGCCGCCGTAGAAAATCTCGTACGTTTCCCGGCTCACGTACCCGATGTGCGGCGTCAGGATCGCGTTGTCCAGCGTGCGCAGCGGATGGTCCGCGGGCAGCGGCTCGACATCGTAGACATCCAGCGCGGCCGCCGCGATCTTCTTGCCGCGCAACGCCTCCAGCAAAGCCGATTCGTCCACGATCGGCCCGCGCGAGGTGTTCACCAGCAGCGCGCTCGGCTTCATCGCGGCGAATTCGGCGGCACCGACCAGTCCGCGAGTGCGGTCGGACAGCACCAAGTGGACCGACAGCACATCGGACTGCGCGAACAAGTCCTCTTTGGACACTGCGGTGACGCCGTGCTCGGCCGCCCGTTCCGGCGTGAGATTCTGGCTCCACGCAATCGGTTTCATCCCGAACGCCTGGCCGATCCGGGCGACCTCGGCGCCCAGCCTGCCGAGACCGAGCAGGCCGAGCGTCTTGTCGCGCAACGACGTCCCGAGGCCGACCTGCCAGCCGCCCTCTCGCATCGAGCGGAACTCCGCGGGCAGATTGCGCGCACCGGCCAGGATGAGCGCCCACGCGTGTTCCACGGTCGACGCGCCGAGCGCACCGGTCGCGGACACCACCACGCCGCACCGCTTCGCCGCGTCCAGATCGATCGCCGCGTTCCTCCGGCCGGTGCTGACCAGGAGCCTCAGGTCCGGCAGCCGGTCGAACACGGCGGCCGGGAACGGCGTGCGCTCGCGCATCGCGACCACGACGTCGAACCCGGCCAGCCGCGTCACCACCTCGCCCGGTCCGGCGAACGGCTCGGTGAACACCTCGATCTCCGCCCCGAGCGGCTCCCAGTCCGCACACTGGAGAGCCACGTTCTGGTAGTCGTCGAGAATCGCGATCTTCATGCCGCCCACCGTAACCCGGCGAGGTCAGGCGTTCCGCGCCCGCTCGATGATCTCGTCGATCACCTCGTTCTTCGCGTCGGCGTAATTCTGCACGTACTCCCAGACCTGCGCGGCCAGTTCGCGTTTCGTCGCCAGGTACAGCGCCAGCTCCTCCGGATGAGTGCGCAGCCGGTTCCGGAACAGCAGATAGCGCTCGGTCTGGCCGTTGCCGGGCGAATGGACGTGCAGGTTGACGTTCGTGTCCGGGCCCTTGAAACAGCGGTGCTTCTCCCAGTCCGGCTCGCGGATCACCAGCCGGTAGCCCGCCGCTTCGAGGTCGGGCACATACGCCGCTTCATCGTTCGAATCGGGCACCTCGAGCAGAATGTCGACGATCGGTTTGGCCGCGAGCCCCGGCACCGAGGTGGATCCGACATGCTCGAGCAGCAGCACGCGTTCCCCGAGCGCCCCGCGGATGCGCTCCGCCTCGCGTTCGTAGAGCCGCGGCCATTCCGGGTCGTACTCGGCGAGCGTGATCGTGGTGCCGAGTTTCGGAGCCTCGCCGACCCACGCCGCTTGGATTTCTTGCTCGCCGAACTGTTGCCTGGTCACAGTGCATCCCCCTGATGCTGGACGAAAACAGTCGACCAGAATATCAGGAAATCGGCAGCGGCAGGATGTTTCCGGTCGCCTCGCGCAGCGCCGCCCGCATCGCCTCGCGCGGAGCCGGTTGCCCGGTGAACTGCTCCGCTTGCCCGAATGCCTGGTGCAGCAGCATGTCGAGGCCGGTCGCGAGCCGTCCGCCGCGGCGTTCGACCGCCTCGGCCAGCGGCGTCGGCCACGGGTGGTAGATCACGTCGAGCACACTGCCGATCCGCGACAGCTCCGCGAGGTGCGGCACGACCGCGTCCGGCGGCACCGTGTTGACCAGCACCGCCGCGCGGTCCGCCAGGTCGGCGAAGTTGGCGTCGGACCAACGCAGCACGTCGACGTCCAGGCCCGCGCGTTTGGCCGCGTCCAGCGTTTCCGAGGCCCGCGCCGGTTCCCGCACCACCAAGCGCACCGCCGTGACGCCGAGCGCGGCGAGTGCGACCACCGCGGCGGCGGCCGTCCCGCCCGCGCCGAGCACTACTGCCTGGTCATTGGCGGAAGGCGAGTAACCACCGGCGTACCGCAGCGCCCCGGTCACCCCGTCGACGTCGGTGCAGTCCGCGAGCCAGCCGTCCGCCCCGCGCACGAGCGTGTTCGCCGCACCGACCGCGGCCGCGCGCGGCGTGACCTCGGCGGCGTGGTCGAGGGCGGCGCGTTTGCCGGGCATGGTGACCGAAAGGCCGACCCATTCCGGGCCGAGGCCGTCGACGAACCCGGGCAGTTCGGCGGCGTCCTTCTCGATCCGGTCGTAGGTCCAGCCGTCCAGGCCCAGCGCCGCGAACGCCGCGCGGTGCAGCACCGGCGACAGCGAATGCGCCACCGGCTTGCCCAGCACCGCCGCGCGGCGCGGCCGGTCAGTAGACGCCACGCTGCTCCGCCAGGTGCTTGTTCTCGTTGTGCTGGTCGTTCGTGACCGCGAAGCAGGAATGCCCGTCCTTCTCGCATTTCACGAAGTACGCCCAGTCGCCGGGCGTCGGGCTGACCGCGGCCTTGATCGCGTCCGCGCTGGGCACCGCGATCGGCGTCGGCGGGAGACCGTAGTTGGCGTAGGTGTTGTACGGCCCCGATTTCGCCCGGTCCTCCGGTTTGGTGAGCAGCGTCGGGCGGTCCAGCACGTAGTTGACCGTCGAGTCCAGCTGCAGCCGGATGCGCTGCGAAAGCCGGTTGTAGATCACCCGCGAGATCTTGCCGAAGTCCGGCGTGATCGCCTCGCGCTCGATGAGCGACGCGATGATCAGGGTCTGGTACGGCGACATTCCCGGCCCGGTGTTCTGCGCGGTGAGCCCGGCCGCCTGGATCGCATCGGCCGACTGCTTCACCAGGTCGGTGATCAGCTCGGTCGCGCTCCAGCCGGGTTTCACGTCGTACACGCCGGGTGCGATCAGGCCTTCGAGGCGTTTGTCCTTGCTCAGCGCCTTGCCCGCGTCGGCCAGCGCCCAGTCGGGCGCGCCGAGGGCCTTGAGGTCGGCGTCGGCGACCGTCTTGCGCAGCTGGTCCACCGAAATGCAGGTGCTCTTGCCGTTCACCGTGGCGCACGACGCCTTCGACATCAGGCTGAACACGCCCGGCGTGACCTTGCCGTCCGGCTGAGTGATGTCGTCGAACTGCGTGTACGGCCGGATTTCCAGCCGCCCGACCCGTGCCGTCGGCGAGGTGATCAGGTCGACCGCGCTTTCGCCCGACATGTGCTGGCGCAGCAGGTAGTAGCCCTGCTGGATCTTGCTGAGCGCGGTGTTTTCCGCGCCCGCCTTCACGAACGCCCGGGTACTCGCGACCACACCCGCGTCGGTGAGCTTCGCGCCGATCGCGGACGTCGTGTCGCCCTGCTCGACCTGCACGAGCGCGTCGCCCTCGCCGGAACCGTCGTAGTCCGCGTAACCGAAGATCTTCTGGTAGCCGAACCAGGCCCCGCCGCTGAGCAGGACGAGCACGAGCACCGCGGCGATCCAGCCGATCGCGCGCTTGCGCTTCTTGCGGGTCTTCTTCGCGGGCGGCTCGTCGACCGGCGGCCCTGCCCCGTCTACGGGATAGCCGTCCTCGTCGTAGCCGTCGTACTCGTCGTCGTAGTCCTCGTACTCGCCGTATTCGTCGTACTCGTCCTCGAAGAGGCCGTCGATCGGCCGCTCGTCCGGGTGCTCCGGTTCGTGCGCCTCGGGCACGGTCGGGATCACCTCGGTGGGCTGCTCGGCCGGCTGCCGACGCGGCGGCTGGGTGCGTGGGTCGCGCGGCATCGACGCGTCCGCGAAACGCGGGTCGCGCGGCATGGAGGCCTCGGCGAACCGAGGATCCGGCGGCATCGACGCATCGGCGAACCGGGGATCACGCGGCATCGAGGCCTCGGCAAAGCGCGGATCCGGCGGCATCGACGCGTCCGCGAACCGAGGATCGCGCGGCATCGAGGCCTCGGCGAACCGAGGATCCGGCGGCATGGAGCCGTCCGGCGGCGGAGCGGGAGCGCGCCGAGCCGGAGGGGGCGGAGGCATCTCCGGTGGTCGGCGACGGCCAGGCGCGGCAGCTTCCACTGGCATGTCGACGGCGTCCCGGCGACGGCGACCGGACGGCGGTTCGGCGTCGACCGGAGGCGGAATGTCCTCGCGCCGACGGCGACGACCGGCGGGCGGCTCGCTCGGCGGCGGCACGTCCTCAAGCCGGCGACGGCCTGGTTCAGCGTCGACCGGCGGGACGTCTTCGCGGCGACGGCGACGTCCGGCTGGCGGCTCGACGTCCGCGGGCGGAACGTCGTTCCCGGCCACCGGTTCCTCGCCGGGAGCGATCCGGCGCGGACGGGCGCGCGGAAGGTCGTCGGCCGCGTGCGGCGGCAGGTCCCAGTTCTCCGTCGACCGCTGTGGCCGGTCCTGGGGCGGGGCCGGACGACGCCGCCGGGTCGGCGGCGCGTCGGCGGCCGGGCGGCGGGGCGGTTCGGCCGGCGGCATCGCGTCCGGTGCGACGCGACGGGTCGCGTCGCCGGCGGGGCGAGGCGCTCCCTCCGGCGCGCGCCGTCGCCCTTCCGCCGCGGGAGGACGCTGGGGCACGTCGCCGCGCGGGCGCCGTCGTTCGCCGGACGGAGGCATGCCGTCGGCCGCCGCGCGGCGTGCGGGCGGTTCGTCTTCGGGCTCGCGTCGCCTGCGCCGTCCGCCCGGAGCTCCGGAACCCGCCGCGGGGTCCGGGAGATCCGGGTTGTCGGGGTTGCGCAGCCGACGGCGGCCACCCGGGTTGCCGGGGCCGCGAGGGTCGGTCATGAGTCGCCTTTCCGGGCGCGGTGCGCGGCGGCGGCGTCGAGCCAGGCTTGCAGGATCTCGACGGCCGCTGCCTGGTCCACCACGGCGCGCTGCTTGCGTCCCTTGACCCCCCGCTGGGACAGCATTCGCGACGCGGTGACCGTGGTCAACCGCTCGTCCGCCAGCCGCACGGGCACGTCCCCCACGCGCCCGGCGAGCTTCTCCGCATACGCGAGCGCCGTGTCCGCGGCCGCGCCCTGCCGGTTCGCCAGCGTCCTCGGCAAGCCCACGATCACCTCGACCACCTCGTGTTCGGTGACGAGGTCGGCAAGCCGGTCCAGATCGCTGTCGTCCTTCGCATCACGGGAGAGGGTAACGAGCGGGCTCGCGAGGACGGGGGCGGGATCGCTCAGCGCGACCCCCACCCGGACAGACCCGACATCGACCGCGAGCCGCCTGCCCCGTCCCGGATCGGATTCGCCGGGCCGATCCGGGCCTCTCCGGGGATTAGCGGCCAAGGTTCGCGACCGCCGCGCGCAGCGCCGTCACGGCCTGCTCCGCGCCCGCCGGGTTGCTGCCGCCGCCCTGGGCCATGTCCGGCTTGCCGCCGCCGCGTCCGCCGATCGCCTCGGCGAACGACGGCACGAGCTTGCCCGCCGCGATGCCCTTGTCGCGCGCCGCCGAGGTCGTGGCGACCACGAAGGCCACCTTCTCCCCCGCAGGCGCGAACAGCGCCACGACACCGGCGCGGTCGCCGAGGCGGCCGCGGATGTCGGAAGCGAGCGCGCGCAGGCCGTTGCCGTCGACGTCCGGCACGACCTCGGCGACCACCGAGACGCCGTTGACGTCCTGCGCCTTGTCCGCCAGCGCGCCGGCCGAGCCGAGCACCTGCTTCGTGCGCAGCTGCTCGATCTCCTTCTCGGCGTTCTTCAGCCGGGTCAGCACGTCCTCGATCCGGCCGGGCAGTTCGTCGGACGGCACCTTGAACGTGTTCGCCAGCTGCGACACGAGCAACTGCTCCTTGCGGACGTGCTTGAGCGCGTCCGGGCCGACCAGCGCTTCGACGCGGTGCACGCCGGAGCCGACCGACGCGTCCGACACCAGCTTGACCAAGCCCAGCTGGCCGATCCGCTCGACGTGCGTGCCGCCGCACAGCTCGCGCGAGTACTCGCCCATGTCGACGACGCGGACGTCGTTGCCGTACTTCTCGCCGAACAGCGCGACCGCGCCCAGCTCGAGCGCCTTGTCCTTCGTCGTGGTGTAGCTCTGCACCTCGACGTCGGTCTGCAGGTAGTCGTTCACTTCCTGCTCGACCTCGGTGAGGATGTCGGCCGACACCGCGCCCGGCGTGGTGAAGTCGAACCGCATCCGGCCCGGCGCGTTGAGCGAACCGGCCTGCGCGGCGCGTTTGCCGTACGCGCCGCGGACCGCGGCGTGCACGAGGTGCGTCGCCGAGTGCGAGCGCTCGATCGAGAGCCTGCGGTTCGCGTCCACCGATCCGGTGAGCCGGGTGTCGATCGCGACCTCGCCCTGGGTGACCTCGACGCGGTGCACGAACAGGCCCGGCACGATCTTCTGCACGTCGAGCACCTTCAGCTCGACGCCGTCGCCGACCAGGACGCCGGTGTCGGCGATCTGCCCGCCGCTCTCGGCGTAGAACGGGGTGCGGTCGAGCACCAGCTCGGCCTTGCGGCCCGCGGCGACGCTGCGCACCGGCAGACCGTCTTCGAGCAGGCCGACGACCTTCGCGTCCGCCTGCAGCTCGGTGTAGCCGAGGAACTCGGTTTCGCCGTGCTGCTCCAGCACCTTGCGGTACTCGGACAGGTCGCCGTGGCCGCTCTTGCGCGACGCCGCGTCCGCCTTCGCGCGCTTGCGCTGCTCTTCCATGAGCGTGCGGAACCCGGCTTCGTCGACGGTCAGGCCCTGTTCGGCCGCCATCTCCAGCGTCAGGTCGATCGGGAAGCCGTAGGTGTCGTGCAGCTGGAACGCCTTGTCGCCGGCGAGGACGTCGCCGCCGCCCTTCTTCGTCTCGGCCGCGGCCAGGTCGAAGATCCGCGAACCGCTGGTGAGGGTGGCGAGGAACGCCTCCTCCTCGACGCGCACGACCTCGGAGATCCGGTCGAAGCCGCTGACCAGCTCGGGGTAGGTCGGGCCCATGGTCTGGCTGACGACCTTCGCGAACTCCTGCAGCACCGGCTCCTGCACGCCCAGCAGGCGCGTGGAGCGGACGATGCGGCGCAGCAGCCGGCGCAGCACGTAGCCGCGGCCGTCGTTGCCCGGGGTGACGCCGTCGCCGATCAGCAGCACGCCGGTGCGCGCGTGGTCGGCGATGACGCGGAAGCGCACGTCGTCGGCGTGGTTCGCGCCGTAGCGGCGCCCGGAGAACTCCTCGGCGCGGCCGATCACCGGACGCACCAGGTCGGTCTCGTACACGTTCTCGACGCCCTGCAGGATCGTCGCGACGCGCTCGACGCCCATGCCTGTGTCGATGTTCTTCTTCGGCAGCTCGCCGATCGGCGGGTGGCCCGCCTTCGGGCTCTGGTCGCCGCGGACGTCCTGCATGAAGACGAGGTTCCAGATCTCGATGTAGCGGTCCTCGTCGGCGACCGGGCCGCCTTCCCGGCCGTAGGCGGGGCCGCGGTCGTAGTAGATCTCCGAGCACGGGCCTCCGGGACCGGGGACGCCCATGTCCCAGTAGTTGTCCTTGCCGTCGCGGACCTGGATCCGTTCGCTGGGCAGGCCGGTGAGCTTGCGCCACAGCCCGGCCGCCTCGCTGTCCTTCTCGTAGACGGTCGCCCAGATCCGGTCCGGGTCGAGGCCGAAGCCGCCGTCGTCCTGGGACTTGGTGATCAGCTCCCAGGCGTTCTCGATCGCGCCTTCCTTGAAGTAGTCGCCGAACGAGAAGTTGCCCGCCATCTGGAAGAACGTGTTGTGCCGGGTGGTCTTGCCGACCTCGTCGATGTCCGGCGTGCGCACGCACTTCTGCACCGAGGTCGCACGCGGGTAGGGCGGCGGGGCCTCGCCGAGGAAGTACGGCTTGAACTGGACCATGCCCGCGTTGACGAACAGCAGGTTCGGGTCGTCGAGGATCAGCGGGGCGCTCGGCACCCGCGTGTGGCCCCGGCTCTCGAAGTGGCGCAGGAAACGGTCGGTGATCTCGTGTGTGTCCACGGGTGAAGTCCTTGTGCTGGGCCCCGGCTTCGGCCGGGGAAGGAAACGGGGTCGGAGGCGGCGGAAGGCGCGCGGAGATCAGCCCTCCGCCCGGCGAGCTCGCCGGGCGGGGCGACGTGCGGCGTGCCTGCCCGCGCCGGAAGGCGGCGCGACGGCGGCGGTCCGCTCCTCGACCATGTCGTGCAGCTCCTGTTCCCGTTCGTTCATCCCGGCGCGCACCTCGGCACCGAACGAACCGACGGCGCCCGCGAGTTCCCGCACGGCGTCGCCCAGGTTCGATGCTAACCCGGCGGGCGTGGCCTGACGAGCGGTTTCGGTCGCCTTGCGGCTCAGCGCGACCCCGGCGACGACCCCGACCCCGAGCCAGAACAGCCGCTTCACTTCTTCCCCCGGCGGGCCGGGCGCTGCGCCTTCGCTTCCTGCTTCTTGCGGCGCGCGCGGATGGCTTTGCTGATCCCGTACGAGAGCGCGGCCGTCTTCACCAGCGGACCGCCGAGCGTCGCGGTGAAGACCGAGGACAGCGCGGACACGTTGCCGCTCACCGCCTGCGCGTTCGAGGTGATCCCGTCGACCCGCTCGAGCTGCGTGTTGACGTGCGTGATCGTCTCGTTGGCCCCGATCAGGATCGGGTCGCTGTTCTCGTGCGCCTTGCGGATCGCGATCGTCGCCTCGTCCAGCGTGCGGCCGAGCTTGAGCAGCGGGATCGCCAGCAGCAAGACCAGCAGTACGAAAGCTCCTGCGGCGATCAGCGCGGCGATCTGCCCTGCCGACACGGGCCCTCCTCGGGTGGTGCGGGATTGAGTGGATGTGAGGTTACCGCCTGCGCCGCCTTTCGGCCGGGACCCCCCGCCGCTGCGGTCACCCAGCGCAGCCGCCGCGGCGGAAAACCGTTCGCGCGCGAGCGTCGGGGCTGGTCTCCTCGGCCGATGGACTCCTCGAACCGACGCGGTCCGCTCCCCCGCGTGCTCGCCGGACCGGGCGGCCCCGCGGCCGACGTGCTCGCCGACCTTCCCGGCGCGGACCTGACGACGCTGCAACTGGAAGTAGCCCGGCGCCGTGCCGCGAAACTGCGCGGCCCGGACGTCCTGCGCCGCTACCGCGAGGACCGGTTCACCACGCCCGCCCCGGTGCCCTTCGAGGTTGCGCGGCGGGTCGAAGACGCCCTGCTTTCCGCCGCGCCGCCGGAATTCGAACGGGTGACGCTCTCCCCGGTGACCCCGCTCGGCACCCATTCCACAGTGGCCGGACTAGCCCAGAACCGCGTCGTGCCCACCGGCCGCGGCACCGAGGTCGCCGCGGACCCGACGAACGCCCTGGCACTGGAAGCGGCGGTCCGGCGCACCGGTTCCTCGCCGGTGCGCCTCACCACCGTGCAACGCGTCGTCCGAGCCCAGCTCCCCGGTTCCGGATTCTCCGCACACTTCTCCCTCTTCGCCGCCGTCACCGCCGGTCGCGACCGAGGAAGTCTGGCGTTCGAACGCGAGCATCTGGTTGAGCACGCTCGATTCCTCACCACCGCGGTACGCACCGCCGGTGCTCGCGCGGCCGGCTTCCAAGTGACCACATTGGACAACCGCTTCGCCGATGTCGCCGCGTCCGTCCAGGAAGCACTGCCCGACGTCGCCGTTTCCGACGCCCCAGACCGCGCCGTCGGCCGCGATTACTACTCCGGCCTCTGCTTCGCCGTCACCGCCGACTTCGGCTCCGGACACGAAGCCGTCGGTGATGGCGGCTTCACCCCGTGGACGGCACGGCTGCTTGGAAACGCGAAGGAACGCCTGCTCATCTCCGGCATCGGCGTGGACCGGGTCGCGTCACTGCTCAACGCCCCTTCTTGACGATCCCCTCGTACACCGCCGCCATGTCGTCCTCGCCGTGCCCCGCCTCGACCGCGGTCTCCAGATGCGCCAACGCGGCCGCCGCTCCGCCGACGTCGATCGCGTGCCCCGCCGCTTCCACCACGAGCCGCGCGTCCTTCGCCGCGAGCGACGCCGGAAAGCTGGCCGGATACTCGCCGGACAGCATCATGGGACCCTTCGCTCGCGCGTACGGAACGTCGAACCCCGTGCCGCTCATGACGTCGGAGAACAACTGCGGGTCCACACCAAGCACGCTCGCGAGCGCGAGGCTCTCGCCAGTACCGTTGGTGAGCGCGAGAACCCACGCGTTCATCACCAGCTTGAGCCGCGTCGCCGTGCCAGGTTCGGTACCGAGCCACCGAGTCTTGGACCCGATCGCGTTGAACACCTCTGCCGCGCCTTCGTGCACGTTGTCCGGCCCAGCCGCGAGCACCTGAAGCTGCCCCTGCTCGGCCGGCCCCTTCGTCCCCATCACCGGACAATCAACGAACGGCACCCCCGCCGCGACGGCCGCCTGAGCGAGCCGATCAGCCCACTCGATCCCGACAGTGCTGGTCTGCAGCCAAATCGTCCCGGGTTCGAGCGAGAGCCCGCGAAAGACCTCAGCGACCGCCGGACCGTCGGCGAGCATGGTGACGAGGAAGTCCGCCCCCTTGACCGCCTCGCTGGGAGACCCGACAACGGTGACGCCCTCCGCGGCAAGCGGCTCAGCCTTAGCCCGAGTACGGTTCCAGGCCCGCACGGTCAACCCAGCGCGAGCAAGATTGGCGGCCATCGGACGGCCCATGATTCCGGTGCCAAGGAATGCGACTGTGGTCATCCGGCCATCGTGCCGTCAGCCGCGCGAATCGGCAGGATCAGCGGACCAGCCCCAGCCCCCGAGCTCGCGGCGATCGGTGACCAACGCGGCGAACCGGGACAATCCACCACGACCGCGCCCCGCCATTCCGTGAGGGCCCCTTCACCGCTCTCCCCTCGCGACCTCCCCGGCCATCCGTGAGGGGCCCCTTCACTGAACTGGGCCCCGGAAGTTGGACTGGTTATGTAGAGGTTAGGCGGCGAGGGTCTGGGCTCGGTATTCGGCTGGGCTGAGGTCGCCGAGGGTGGTGGAGATGCGGGTGGTGTTGTACCAGTCGATGTAGTCGTGCAGTGCCGTGGTGAACGTGTCGACGGTGTCGAACGTGTTGTGGTGGAAGAGTTCTTCTTTGAGGTGGCCGAAGAAGTTCTCGGCGACGGCGTTGTCCAGGCAGGTGGCGCGGCGGGACATCGACTGGGTCAGGCCGGCGTCGGCGAGCAGGGTGCGCCAGGAGGCGTGCTGGTATTGGAAGCCCTGGTCGGAGTGCACCAGCGGGCGGGCTCCGGCGGGCAGGGTCGCGATCGCGGCGCGCAGCGAGGAGTTCGTCAGCTCCAGCGTCGGGGACGGGCCGCAGGCGTAGGCGACCACGGACCGGTCGAACAGGTCGATCACGGGCGAGAGGTAGAGCTTGCGGTCGCGGATGCGGAACTCGGTCACGTCGGTGACCCATGTGGTGTCCGGGGCGTCGGCGTTGAACTGGCGGTTGAGCAGGTTCGGCGCGGTCGTGCCGGGCCGCCCGGGCCAGGACCGGCACCGGCGCGGCCGCCGGACCTGGCAGGCCAGGCCGAGGGCGTTCATCAGCGTGCGCACGGTTTTCTTCGCCACCCGCCAGCCGTCGCGGGCCAGGACCGCGTGGATCCGCCGGTGCCCGTAGCGGCCGCGGGCGGCCTCGAACGCCTCGGCGATCGCGGCCTTGAGCCCGGCGTGCGGGTCGGGCCGGTCCAGGCGGGCCTGGTGGTAGAAGAACGTCGACCGGGCCAGGCCCGCGACCGCCAGCAGCACCGGCAGCGGATAGTCGGCCTTGAGGGCGGCGACGGCCTGGGTTTTCACCCTCGCCCCTGCTCCCTCAAGGCCCGCAATTTTTTTAGGTAGGCGTTCTCCGCCGACAGCCGCAGGTTCTCCGCCCGCAACCGCTCCAGCTCGCCGGGACCCGGCGAGTCCGCGACACCGGGCGGACGGCCTTTCGGCTTGGGCCGCAACGCGTCCTCGCCCTCGCGCCGATACGCCCGCGCCCAGTTCTCCACGAGTTTGGGCGAGGACAGGCCGTGCTCGCGCGCCAGCTCGGCCGCGGTCGCCTCGCCGCCGACATACCGGCGCACGACCTCCAGCTTGAACTCGAACCCGAACGACCGCCTGCCTGGCTTGTTCATCAGCGCTCCCGCGCTCCGCAGCCTCCAACGATCACGCAAGCGTCGCACGGCACCCGCCGACACCCCCAACCGGGACGCCACGGCCTTCGCGCCATACCCGTCCTCGAACAACGCAACAGCGGACGCCCGCTGCCACTCAGACAACGAACTGCGTGGATGCAACGAACCACTCCCCGGACAGCCGGAACTGGATTCCCAGTCCAACTCCCGGGGCGCAGTTCACACGGACATAGATTCCCTCAAGGAGCCCTTCACGGACCACCCGTCGTCGCCGCGCTGCACCCAATGCGGCCTTCGGTGCATCCCACGCACCCGATGCGGCGTTGGGGCCCTATCCCCAACGCCGACCCGCCCAGTCCCGCCAACGCACCCAACTCAGCCAGGCACCCGACTCGGCCGCCCGCCCAAGCCTCGCCCCCAACCGCGACCGCCGCACCCCACGCGACCAGGCAGCCAGCCCCCGCCCTGCACCCCGATACGAAGCCTCCCTGCGGTCTGGGGGTGCTTGTCAAGGCATCTTTCCCGCCTTGACAAGCACCCCCAGACCGTCAGCACACTCAGGCTTCGGGGTGCCCCACGCACACACCCACCTGCAATGTCGCCGCCAGGCGACGAGCAGCCCCAGGGAGGACTCACCCACCCACCACAGCCCAACCCCCCATCCGCTCCGCAACCAACTCCGCAAACCCAGGAAACTCCCCCAGCGCCACCCGACCCACCCCACCCGGCCCAGCGACCCCACCAGCATGCCGAACCCGAACAGTCACGTAATCCGGCCGATCCCCACCGTCATGCCAATGCCGCACCCCCGCCGGAACCGTCAGCAAATCCCCCGGCTCGCACAACACGGCATGCACCTCACGCCCAGCATGCAGATACCAGACCGCCGACCCCCGCACGAAGAACCGGTCCTCCGCCCCGCCCCCACAACGCTCGACCCGCCCCGGCTCCCCAGCGACGACATCCACCGCGTGATAACCGACCCCGCCGACCCGGGAATCAATCAACTCCCGATACCGCGCCAGCACCCCAGCCTCGGTATCCGCAGCCTCGCCGACCACCGGCCACCGAGCGAACCCGGCGCCAATCCGCCCCAGCTCGGCGACGATCGCCCCAGTGTCCTCGGTCCGCAGCAGCACATGCCCGGGCTGATCGTCAGGCCACACGGTCAACAGCGTCATCGCCGCCCCCTTCTCCTTGAAGAGGATCAACCGACGACGCATCCCGATGTTCCCGCCCCAACCTCCGCCGGGCAGAAAGTGGCGACGTTCACTCAGGCGCCGCTGACCGGAACACTCACGCCTGCCGCTCGCCCCGAATAGTCCGCCGCAGCCGCGGCACCCGCTCCGCCAGCGTCCGCTCCCCGCCCCGCTGGGTCGGCTCGTAATAGTCCCGCCCGACGAGCTCGTCCGGCGGGTACTGCTGAGCCAGCACGCCCTCCGGCACGTCGTGCGGGTACCGGTACCCCTGGGCGTTGCCCAACTGCTTGGCCCCCGCGTAGTGCCCGTCGCGCAGATGCGGCGGCACGGTCCCGATCGCCCCCGAACGGACGTCGCTCAACGCCGTATCGATCGCCGTCACCACAGCATTCGACTTGGGCGCGGTGGCCAGATGGATCGTCGCCTGCGCCAGCGCGAGCCGCCCCTCCGGCATCCCGATGAACTGCACCGCGTGCGCCGCCGCCACCGCCGCCTGCAACGCGGTCGGATCCGCCAGCCCGACGTCCTCGCTCGCGTGCACCACCAATCGCCGCGCGAGGAACCGCGGATCCTCGCCCGCCTCGATCATCCGCGCCAGGTAGTGCAACGCCGCGTCGACGTCCGACCCCCGGATCGACTTGATGAACGCACTGATCACGTCGTAGTGCTGATCGCCGTCGCGGTCGTAACGGACCGCCGCTTTGTCCACTGTGGACTCGACCACGGCCAGATCGATCGTCTTGTTCTCCGTGGCGGACGCCGCGTCCGCAGCCGCCTCCAGCGCGGTGAGCGCACGCCGCGCGTCACCGCCGGCAAGCCGCACGATGTGCGCCCGCGCATCGTCGGTCAACGTGAGTTCCCCGCCGAGCCCGCGTTCGTCAGTCAGCGCGCGCTCCAGCACCGCCACGATGTCGTCGTCGGTGAGCGGTCGCAGCTGCAGCACCAGGGACCGCGACAACAGCGGCGACACCACCGAGAACGACGGGTTCTCCGTGGTCGCCGCCACCAGCAGCACCGTGCGGTCCTCGACCGCTCCGAGCAGCGCGTCCTGCTGGGTCTTGGAGAAGCGGTGCACCTCGTCGATGAACAGGACGGTGTTCTCGGTGTTGTACTGCCGGCGCCGCCGTGCCTCCTCGATGACGCCGCGCACCTCCTTGACGCCCGCCGACAGCGCGGACATCGCGACGAACCGGCGTCCGGTGGCGATCGACACCAGGTTCGCCAGCGTGGTCTTGCCGGTGCCGGGCGGGCCGTAGAGCAGCACGGACGCCGGGGCGGCCCCCTCGACCAGCCGGCGCAGCGGAGCCCCTTCCCGCAGCAGGTGCTGCTGGCCGACCACCTCGTCGAGCGTGCGCGGCCGCATCCGGACCGCGAGCGGCGACGTCGCCGGGTCGGCCTGCGGTTCGGCCTGGTTCGCTCCGGAGGGTTCCGGCGGCGGCCCCACGTCGGGGTTCACCGTGAAGAGTTCGTCCTGTGCCACACCGACGACGGTATCCGACCACCCCGACAATCCCGCTCGCCCGGCCCCGCGGCGCCGCCGGAGGGGCAGACTGGGGCGATGGTCTCTTCCGTCGCGGTGTTGTCCGATATCCACGGCGTGCTGCCCGCCCTCGACGCGGTCCTCGCCGAACCCGACGTCCAAGCCGCCGATCTGGTGGTCCTGTGCGGCGACCTCGCCGCCGGACCGCTCCCGCGGCAGACCCTCGACCGGCTGCTTTCGCTCGGCGAGCGCGCGGTGTGGGTGCGCGGCAACGCCGATCGCGAACTCGTCACGCTCGCGGGCGGCGGCCCCACCAAGATCCCGGATCCGATCGGTCCGTGGGCGGCGACGCAGCTGCGGCCGGATCAGGTGAAGCTGCTCGACGGATTGCCGTTGACGGTGACGCTGGAGATCGACGGGCTCGGCGAAGTGCTGTTCTGCCACGCCACTCCGCGCGACGACGAAGAGGTCGCGCTCGTGGACAGCCCGCTGTCGCGCTGGGCGGAAGTCCTGGACGGCGTCACCGCGGAAACCGTGGTGTGCGGGCATACCCACATGCCGTTCCTGCGGTTGGCCGACCGGTGCCGGATCGTGAACCCGGGGAGCGTCGGGATGCCTTACGGGACAACGGGTGCACACTGGGCAAGGCTCGGTCCCGGGGTCGAATTGCGGCGCACCGCCTACGACGCGGAGGTCGTGTGCCGGGAGTTGGCGGAAGCGTCGGAGTATCCCGGGATTCAGGACTGGAACGACTATTTCGTACGGAATCCGGCGTCGGACGCGGAGGCGTTGCGGGTGTTCAGCCCACGCGCTCGCGGAACGAGCGCCACATGATGACCGCGGCGTAGGGCAGGAATTCGCGTCCGCGCCGCCACAGCCAGGGCACGCCCTTCGCTACGAGCCAGCCGACATGGGCGGCGGCGCTTGGCTCGACGCCGCCGGAGCAGATGAGGCTCACCGGTTCTGGCACGGCGAAACCGGCTGCTGCGGCCAGGTTCGTGAACCCTTGGGCGAGCATGCGGTGGCCCAGTTCGGAGGGGTGCAGGCGGTCGACGCTCCAGACTGTGAGGTCATAGGCGCCGGGCAGCGTGTCGAGGTTCAGGCAGGCGATGCCTTCGGTTTCCACTACGCGGTCGATGGCCTCGTTCAGTTCCGCGACGCGGGCGCTCAGGGCTCGCTTCAGCGACGGCGGCAGGCGGAAGACCTTGCTGTGGTCGTGGAAACGCACCGGCAGGACGGTGGTCCCGATCGCGGTCAGCTCGCGGACGATGGCGGTGAGGTCCGCGGCGACGTTGTCCGGGTTGAAGTCCGGGCGGAGAGTGTCGTTCATGCCGACTACGACCAGGGCGACGTCCGGGCGGTGGGCGATCGCCAAGGGGAGCTGCTCGGTGCGGACGCAAGCCATGCGGGCACCGGTGAAGGACGGGTTGAGGTAGCCGGTTTCGTCGATGCCGAGTGCTTCCGCGACCAGCGGGCCTACGCCGCGCCATCCGCCGCGGTTGGGGAGGGGATCGCCCAGGCCTACGGCGGTGGAGTCGCCGAGGATCACCAGGCGTTCGGCTCGGCGAGGGGACGGCTGAGGGCGGACGGGGGCCGGGATTGGCTCTGGGGCCGGGGTGACTCCGACGCTGATCACGGTCACGCCCAAGACCATCCGGTATGGAGGCTCACCGCTGGTGATGGGGAGGTAACGCGGTATGGACGGAGGTGGGAACTTCCGGTACTCGGGGTCTGGTTTGGGTGGTTGGGGCGGGTCTGGGCCTGGGTCTGCTCGTCGCCTGGCGGCGACGTTGCAGGTGGGTGGTGCGGTGGGGCACCCCGAAGCTGATTGTGCTGACGGTTCGGGGGTGCTTGTCAAGGCGGGAAAGATGCCTTGACAAGCACCCCCGAACCGCAGGGAGGCTTCGTATCGGGGTGCAGGGCGGGGGCTGGCTGCCTGGATCGGTGGGTGCGTTGGTTGCGGTTGGTGGTGGGTGTGCGCGGCTTGAGTAGGTGGTTACGTCGGGTTCGCGAGGTGCGGTTAGCGGCGATGGGGCCGGTCCGTGAAGGGGCCCTTCACGGACGGCGGAGGGCGGTGAGGTCTCAGCGGAAGGCTGGGTAGAAGGCCAGGTCAGCGTGCGGGCCCAGGCGGGCGGCTAGGGCGGCGGCGACTCGGGTGGAGTGTTCGGCGACTTCGGTCAGGCGCGAGTAGCCGGCGTGCCTCGCCAGTTCGCGCCACCAGGTGACCAGGGCGGCCTCGCGGCTGACTGGGGTGGCGTGCCTGGTCAGGTCCAGGTGCGGCAGCAGGTCTCGGGTGATTTGCCAGACTTGCAGCATTTCGCTGATGGTGAGTTGCTTCGCCAGTTCGACGTCGTCGGCGAAGGAGGGCCATACGTCGACGATTTCGGCTCGCCAGGCGGCGATCATCGCCTCGCTCATGCCTGCGGGCAGCGCCATCGCGCGCGGGTCCGACACGAACGGCAGCCGGAGGCAGGAGGCGTCGACCAGTGCCGTCCGGACCCGGCCGCGTTCGAAGTCCAGGAAGCGGACTCCGGAGCCGGTGACCAGGTTGTTTTCCGGGGACAGCTCGACCGGGCTGAACGCGCGGAAGGCGGCCGACCGGGCTTGGGCGATGGCTTCGGCGACGCGTTCGCGCACTGCTTCGGGGACCGGCACGTCGAGCAGCTCGGAGAGGAGTTCTTCGACGTCGTCGGCCAGACCCGCCAAACCGTCGTTGTCGGTTCGGACCGGGCCGCCCAGGCGGCGCAGCAGGGCGTTGAAGTCGGCTTCGCGGCTGGCGGTGCTGGCGTGCAGCCGGCCCAGCGAGCGAGCCCAGGACAGGAGTGCTCGTTCGGCTGCCCGGGAGTCGCGGGCGGTCAGCTTGTCTTGCAGGGTGGGTGCGCGGCCCAGGTCTTCGATCACCAGCACGCGGTGGCCGCCGTCGTGGGCGAGGAGCTCCGGGCACATCCGCTCGTCCGGAGCCAGTGCGGTGAAGAGCTGGTAGCTCACCGCTTCCTGGGCGAACGGATCGGGCCGGCCGGCTTCCGGCGGGTCCGGATAGTGCTTGACCACCAGCGTGCGCGGCAGCGCGAACGAGGACGACACGACGCGTGCCCGGACGACCGTCGCCGGGCCGCTTCCGGAGAGGTGCTCGGGCGAGACCAGCGTGATCGCGCTCCCGAACCGGCGCGTGAGCACCGCCTCGCCCGCCGCGACGGCCGCGGCGACGGCGAGTTCCCCGGCTTCCGCCCGGACTCCAGCGTCGCCGGCGGAGGAGGTGTCGACTGTCATTGTCACCGACCCTACTCGTGACTGAGCAACCATGACCACAACGTTCCGGGCGCCGGGACGCGCCCGGAATCACCCACGGGAAAGCGGACGCAACAACGCCGCGGAACGTTGCTTGCGTCGGCGAAGGATCAGCACAATGGCCGCAGCAAGAACGATTCCGAAGAGGTTGACCAGCAGCTGCAGCACCGAAAAACCGGCCCGGTCCCAGCGCCCGGCGACCGCCGCGACCATCGCGTAACCGGCCGCGGGCACCGTCGTCACCGAAATGAACACGCCGACGAGCGCGGCCGATTTCGCCGACGTCATCGCGAGCATTCCGGCTGCCCCGGCGAGCAATGCCACCACGAACGACGCGGGTCCGACCTGATACACGAAATCGACCTGATGATTGTTGACGATCGCGTGCGGGTCGAAGAGGCCGGCCCAGCTGCCGAGCAGCACGCCGAGCAGCGTGATGGCCATGGCGACCGGGAACCCGCCGACCAGCGCGACCGCGGCCCGGCGCACCAGGTCCCAGCGGCGCAGCACGACGCCGACCGCGATCGCGGCGAGCGGGCCGAACTCGGGGCCCACCACCATCGCGCCGACGATCGTGACCGACGAGTCGGTGAGCACGCCGACCGCGGCGAGCAGGCACGCGAAGGCGAGGAACGCCTGGAAGGTGGCGTTCCACCGCGATTCTTCGCCGGTGCGGCCGAGCAGCTCCTGCCACACGACCGCGTCCGCGCCTTCGCCGGGAGCGGCTTCCTCGGCCGCGTCGGCGGCATCGGACAGCGCTGTGTCCAGCGATTCCATGGTGATGCCGCCGCTGCGGTCGAGACCGAGCTCGCACAAGGCGTCGACGATGTCGTCGGCCGCTTCCCGCGCGACGTCCGCCTCGATGAGGTCGCCCTCCGGCGAGACGGACGCCCCGCGGTGCACGATCAGGTGGGCCGCGCCCGGGTGGGTGCGCAGCAGCTCCAGCGTCTCGACAGTGTGCTCCGGCGGGCAGATTGCCCTGAGGTGCAGCACTAGCCCACCCCGCCCCGCCAGCCGCCCTCAACGGACATGCTGCGCGTGGCCACTACTTTTCCTGTGCAGCAGCCGGTTTGTTCTGCGGGACAGCCGGTTTCGCGTCGATCCCGGCTTCCTTGCGCTGCTGCGCGGTGATCGGCGCGGGCGCCGCGGTGAGCGGGTCGTAGCCACCGCCGGTCTTCGGGAACGCGATCACGTCGCGCAGCGAATCGGCCTTGGCCAGCAGCATCACGATGCGGTCCCAGCCGAACGCGATGCCGCCGTGCGGGGGCGCGCCGAACTGGAACGCTTCGAGCAGGAAGCCGAACTTCTCCTGCGCTTCCTCCTCGCCGAGGCCCATCAGCGCGAACACGCGCTTCTGGACGTCCTCGCGGTGGATACGGATCGAGCCGCCGCCGATCTCGTTGCCGTTGCAGACGAGGTCGTAGGCGTAGGCGAGCGCGTTGCCCGGGTCCTGCTCGAACTTGTCGATCCACTCCGGGGTCGGCGAGGTGAACGCGTGGTGCACGGCGGTCCACTTGCCGGAGCCGACCGCGACGTCGTCGCCAATGTCCTCGACCGGCGCGAACAGCGGCGCGTCCACGACCCACACGAACGACCAGGCGTCCTCGTCGATCAGGCCCAGCCGGCGGCCGATCTCGTCGCGCGCGGCGCCGAGCAGCGGCTGAGCGGCGGAAACCTTGCCCGCGGCGAAGAAAATGCAGTCGCCCGGCTTCGCACCTGCGGCTTCCGCGACGTTCGCGCGCTCGGTCTCGGACAGGTTCTTGGCGACCGGGCCGCCGAGCGTGCCGTCCTCGTTGACCAGGACGTACGCCAGGCCCTTGGCACCGCGCTGCTTCGCCCACTCCTGCCAGGCGTCGAGCTGACGGCGCGGCTGCGAAGCGCCGCCCGCCATGACGACCGCGCCGACGTACGGGGCCTGGAACACGCGGAACGGCGTGTCGGAGAAGAAGTCGGTGAGTTCGGTGATCTCGAGGTCGAAGCGCAGGTCCGGCTTGTCGGAGCCGTACTTCGCCATCGCCTCGCGGTAGGTGATCCGCGGGATCGGGGTTTCGATCTCGTGGCCGATCAGCTTCCAGAGCGCCTTCACGATGGCTTCGCCGACCGCGATGACGTCGTCCTGCTCGACGAAGCTCATCTCGATGTCGAGCTGGGTGAACTCGGGCTGCCGGTCGGCGCGGAAGTCCTCGTCGCGGTAGCAGCGGGCGATCTGGAAATAGCGTTCCATGCCGCCGACCATGAGCAGCTGCTTGAACAGCTGCGGCGACTGCGGGAGCGCGTACCAGGAGCCGGGCTTGAGCCGCGCGGGCACGAGGAAGTCGCGGGCGCCTTCCGGGGTGGAGCGGGTCATCGTCGGGGTCTCGATCTCGACGAAGTCCTGCGCGTGCAGCACCTCGCGCGCCGTGCGGCTGACCTCGCTGCGCAGCCGGATCGCGGCCGCCGGACCGCTGCGGCGCAGGTCGAGGTAGCGGTACTTGAGCCGGACCTCCTCGCCGACGTCGACCCGGTCGTCGATCGGGAACGGCAGCGGAGCGGCCTCGGACAGCACTTCCAGCTCGGTGGCCAGCACCTCGATCTCGCCGGTGGCGATGTCCGGGTTCGCGTTGCCCTCGGGACGCCGCGACACCTCGCCGACGACCTTCACGCAGAACTCGGAGCGCAGCGCGTGCGCGCGCTCGGCCATCTCGCCCTCGCGGAACACGACCTGCGCGACGCCGCTGGCGTCCCGGAGGTCGATGAAGATGACTCCGCCGTGATCGCGCCGCCGCGCCACCCAGCCGGTGAGGGTGACGGTCTGACCGGCCTGTCCGGCACGCAGAGTGCCGGCTTGATGAGTGCGGAGCACTGCGACTGCTCTCCCTAGGTCCACGAGGTTCGGGTGCGGCGGGTGTGCGGGGTGAGCCGAACACGCATTTCGCCGGATACAGAGGCTAACGAACCCGGTGCTGAGGGGTGCGGGCAGGTTTGGGTCGGGGGCGACGGGGGTTCGGTTCGGGAGGGCTCGGTGGTGGGTGGCGGCTCGGTGGTGGGCTGGCTCGAGCCGTGGCGCGGAACGACGGCGGGTTCGGGCGGCAGTGCGGGCTGGCGAGTGCGGGTTGCGGGCTGATTCAGCGGCCGTTGCTGAGATGCAGCCCGACGATCGGTCGCGCGACGGGTTGGGGGGCATCGAGGGCTCGCCTCACCAGGCGCTCCCTGGACAGTTGCAGTCGGGCGCTTCCCGCTTCCGACGGAAGTCTGGCCGCTGCGGGTCACAGCAACCGCAGCTGTTCTGCCTCCTCCGTTCGTTGCGCTGGTACCTCAGTCCCCGCCTCCCCTGACGGGTCCGGGTCCGGGTTCGTCCGGGTTTCCGAATGCGCTCGAGGCGCCCGAGGGTCCAGGCCGTGCCGCCGCAGCAACGGGCCGACCACTGTGGCCAGTCGTTCTCGGTAGCCGCGGTCGACGTAGCTTCCTCGGGCGTACAGGCGTCGGTAGCGCGGCGCCAGTTCCGGGTACTCCCGTTTCAGCCACGCGGCGAACCACTCCCGCGCGCCTGGTCGGAGGTGCAGGGGCAGCACCGTCACCCTGGTGGCTCCGGCTTCGGCCAGTTGGGCGAAAAGCGGGTCCAGGGCCTCGGGCGAATCGGTCAGGTACGGCAGCACCGGTGCGACCATCACCGAGCACGGCAGACCCGCCGCAGCGGCCTTGCGGATCAGGTCCAGCCGGGCTCGCGGGGTCGGGGTGCCGGGTTCGAGTCGCCGTTGCAGGTCGCCGTCCAGCAGGGCCAGCGACACGGCCAGGTGGACCGGGACGTCCTTTCCCGCCGACTCCAGCAGCGGCAGGTCCCGGCTCAGCATGGTGCCTTTGGTGAGGATCGACAGCGGCGTCCCGGAGTCCGCGAGGGCGCGGATGATTCCGGGCATCAATCGATACCGCCCCTCGACGCGCTGGTACGGGTCGGTGTTCGTGCCCATCGCGACCGGTTCGCGTTGCCAGCTCGGCCGTTTCAGTTGCGCCGCCAGCACTTCCGGCGCGTTGACCTTGACCACGACCTGGGTGTCGAAATCCCGGCCGGCGTCGAAGTCCAGATACGTGTGGGTGTTCCGGGCGAAGCAGTTGTGCGACACCATGCCGTCGGCGATGAAATCGCCGGTGCCCGTCGTGATGTCGAACAGCGGCAAGTCCACCCCCGTCGGCGCGACGCTCGTGACGGTGCGCCGGACGCCGCCGATCACGGTGCCGTCCAGTGAGCGTTTCCATGCGACCGCCGGGTCGACCAGGTGCAGGAACCGCAGCACCTCGCCGGTGCCGCCGGTGAGCCGCGCTTGCCTGCGGCCGGGGTGCTGACGGTGGCCGACGGTGTCGTAGCTGAACGAGAACCGGTCCAGTGCGGCGAACAGCATGTCCACCACTTCGTTCTCGTCGTGCGCGATGGAGAGCGTGCCGCGCCGGTAGCCGCCTGCGAGGTCAAATAGCCCGGCCAAAAATCCACGAGCCCAGTGGGCGTCCGGCTCCCGGGGGATCCGCATGAAGCCCACTGACGAGCCGAAGTCGGGCAGGTACGTCAGTGCTCGCGTGGCGGCGTCGGATTCCGCGGCGAACCCGCCTGAGCGCAGCATGCCGCACAGATACCCGGCCCGGTAGCCGAGCGTGTCGTCCGGCGTGCGGACGAACCGGCCGCCGCCGACCAGTTCTGTGCCCGGTTCCAGATGCGGTCGCTGCGCGGTGCCGAGTATGCTGCCGGTGACGTACTTCCAGCCGCGCGCGCTGAGGAACCGGTGGTCCGGCCCGGCGACGATCCGCGTGCCGTCCTCGAGCGTGACGCGGTACGCCGGGCGCACCGTGGTCCAGTGCGCGAGCACCTCGGTGGGCACGAGCCTGCGCGCGACGCCGTGTCCGCGCGTGCCCATGATCCGATCGCCCACGCGCAGTTCGGCGATCGGCTTCGTGCGGCCGTCCGCCATCAGCACCGGCGTGTCGCCTTCGAGGCAGTACGTGCACGCGTGCGAGCACCCGCGATACGGGTTGACCGACCACCGGAACGGCACCGCGGACGATTCGGGCACCCGGTTCAGGACGGACCGGGCCCGCACCTCGTGAAAGGTGACGCCGTCGAACTCCGGCGGCCGCACCGAGCGCACGAAATCTCCGAAGGCACCGAGACCCGGGAGTGCCGGCTCCTCCTTCCCCGCTCGCAACTGTTCCCAACGCACCCCTACAGTCGAACACATGTTCTAAAGCACTGTCAAACATATGTTCGAACACCCCTCGAACGAGCGAGGCCGGACTCAGCCGGAGAACCGCTCCAGCGCCCGGATCTTGTTCGTCGCGTCGAGGGCCGCCACCTTGTACGCCTCGGACAGCGTCGGATAGTTGAAGACCGCGTCCACCAGGTAATCCACCGTGCCGCCGCAGCCCATCACCGCCTGGCCGATGTGCACGAGGTCAGTCGCGCCGGTGCCGAAAACGTGCACTCCCAGCAACTTCCGGTCCGTCGTCGACACCAGCAGCTTCAACATCCCATAGCTGTCCCCGGAAATCTGGCCGCGCGCGAGTTCCCGGTACCGCGCGATGCCGACCTCGTACGGCACCGACGAAGACGTCAGCTGCGCCTCGGTCGCGCCGACGTACGAGATCTCCGGGATCGTGTAGATCCCGATCGGCTGCAACGCGCCGATGTCGTTCGCCGGTTCGCCGAACGCGTGATATGCGGCGAGGCGGCCCTGGTCCATCGACGTCGCCGCCAGCGCCGGGAATCCGATCACGTCACCGACCGCGTACACGTGCTCGACCGACGTCCGGTAGTGCTCGTCGACCTCCAAGCGGCCGCGCCGGTCCGCGCTGAGGCCCGCGTTCTCCAGCGCCAACGCGGCCGTCATGCCCTGCCGTCCCGCCGAGTACATCACCGCGTCCGCCGGGATCCGCTTGCCGCTGACCAGCGTCGTCACCGTGGCGTCGTCGGAGATCGCGACGTTCGCGACCTTCTCCCCGAACCGGAACGTGACGCCGAGGTCGCGCAGCTGGAACTTCAGCGATTCCACGATCTCCGGATCGCAGAAATCGAGCATCTGGTCGCGCTGCTCGACCACGGTCACCCGCGAACCGAGCGCGGCGAACATCGACGCGTACTCGATCCCGATCACCCCCGCGCCGACCACGACCAGCGAGGACGGGATCGCCTCCAGCGCCAGGATCTCGTCCGAGTCGAGCACCCGCGCGGCGTCGAAGTCGACGTGGTCCGGGCGGGCGGGACGGGTGCCGGTCGCGATCACGACGTAGTCGCCGGTGATGGTGCGCCGGTCGCCGCGGTGTTTGCCGTCGACCAGGACGGTGTGCGGATCGGCGAACGAACCGACGCCGCCGATCAGATCGACGTGGTTGCGCAGCAGCTGCGCGCGCACCACCTGGACTTCGCGCCCGATGACGTGCTGCGTGCGCGCCATCAGGTCGGCGATGGTGATGTCCTGTTTCACCCGGTAGCTCGCGCCGTACAGCTCGCGCTGGTTCATCCCGGTCAGGTACAGCACGGCTTCGCGCAGCGTCTTCGACGGAATGGTGCCCGTGTTGACGCACACGCCGCCGACCATGTCCTGCCGGTCGACGACGGCGACTTTCTTCCCCAGTTTCGCCGCCGCGATGGCGGCTTTCTGCCCTCCCGGGCCCGAGCCGATGACGATGAGGTCGTACTCGTATTCGCTCACGGCCCTGAGCCTGCGCACCCGCGCCGGTCAGCGCAAGTCCTCACGAGCGCAGGGCGCCCCGGCGGCGGTGCAGATCGGTGACCGATCCGAGCGCGGCGTCCAGTTCCTCGCGCAGCAACGCGGCCTGCTGCGCGGCGACATCCTCCCCCAGCAACGCCGCGAGCCGTCCCTCCCCAAGCAACTCCAGCGCCTCCCACGGCGACGACGCCAGCTGTCCGCTCAGTGCACCCGCGTCAGGTGGCGACAGCTGTTCGGCCAGGCCAGCGGTACCGGCGGCGAGCAGCGCGGCGACGACGAGGTGCGGCTGCGCGTCCGCGCCGGCGAAGCGGAACTCCAGCCGCGGCGCGGACGACGTCCCGCACAGCCGGATCGCGGACGTCCGGTCGTCCGGCCCCCACCGGAGTTCGCGCGGCGAGAACGGCGCGGTGCGCAGCCGGACATAGCTGTTCCACGTCGGAGCCCACACCGCCGACAACGCACGCGCATCCCGCAGCACTCCGGCCAGAAAAGCGCCCAGCGCGAACGGAAATCCCACCGGACCATCCGAAGTGGACAATGAGAGATGGACGTGGCACGAATTCCCCTGACCAGGTTCCGGCGCGGCGAGATAGTCGGCCTGGACACCGTGCTGGGCGGCCGCCTGCCGGGTCGCCATCTGCAGCAGCAACGCGTCGTCGCAGGCCGCGAGCGCGTCACGATGCCGCAGGACGACCTCGTACTGCCCCGGATGGCACTCCGCCCGCGCCGACTCCACACCGAGACCGGCCGTCGCGGACCGCAGGTCCGCCAGCAGCGGCGCTAGGCGTTCAGTGCCGCCGACCGCGTAGTCCACGCCGTGTCCGGTGAGCGGGTCCCCTTCCTGCGTACGAAAAACCACCTCGTGCTCGATCCCGATCGACGGAACCAGCCCGTGCTCCTCCAGCCGCGCCAGCTGGGCCCGCAACACCGTCCGCGGCGCGAGCCCGGCCGGTTCTCCGGTCGGAAACTCCGCGTCCCCGACGACCGCCCACGTCTGGTCTCCGAGCGGAAACGCGGTCGCCGCGTCGAGCCGCACGCGCAGGTCGCCGAACCCGCCGAGGTACGGCTTCAGCGGGCCGACCTCCGGCAACGGCTCGCGCTCGGGCGTCCACGCGAAGACGTAGCTGCACACGCCGTATCCGCTGTCCAGAACCTCGGCGGCGAACGGTGCGGCCAACTCGACCGCCGCGAACCGCGCGTGCGGGTCGGGCACCAACAGCACCAGCCGAGCACCGTCCTCGGCCAGCACTCGACGCAGCACCTCCGCGGCCGCCGAGCCCGCTTCGGCCCGTACGGCCAGCGACCGCGGCCCGACCGGACGGTCGAAGGGGCTCACCAGGCACCATCCGGATCGGGCGCGTGCAACGGGTTCGGCACCCGGCCCCAGCGCACATCGAATTCGTCGTCGCGTTCCACCTTGTCGAACCCCTGTCCAGCGAGATGCTCGCGGTTGAGCGTGACGCGCTCGACGTCCGGCGCGAACAGCGGGCAGGCGTCGAATCGCTCGGCCACCTCGGGGTTTTCGTCGCGGTATCGGCCGACCACCTCGCGTACCAACGTCCAGAAATCTCCGCGCGCCAGGTCGAGATCGTCCAGCAGCAGTTCGGCCCAGAACCGCAGCTGGCCGGAGAAAACCGAGCTGAACAGCGACTGCGCGAGCAGATGCGCGGGCCAGCGCAGCATGTCGGCCGCGGCGTCCGGCGGAAGATCCGCGTAGCAGGGCAGTTCCTCGTCCAGCAGGTCGACGCCCTGGGCGAAGTCCTTGATCGCGACGCGCAACGGACGGCCGTCCGCGTCCACCACGAGCACGAGGTTCTGGCCGTGCGGGCAGAAGCCAACGCCGTACTGGAGCAGCCAATGCAGCAACGGCGTGAGCAGCAAGTCGAACAGCCGTGACAGCCACGCCTGCGCGCCCTCGCCGGACTGCGTGATCAGCCTGGTCAGCACGGACTCGCCAGCGGCGTCGCGGTACGGCAGCGCGGCGAACGAGATCGCCTGCTCTCCCTCGGCGAGCCGGGCGACGAGCGGCTCACGCCACAGCGCACCGAGCGTTTCGTGGAAACGGTACGGCAGTTCCTCCAGCGAGCCGAACAACGGGTGCCGGACCGACACGCTCGCGACCTCGCCCGGGAGCTCGAAGCGGTACTTCTCGGACAGCAACGGATCCGCCGCGTCAATGCGGCGCAGCCATTCGGTGACCGACGGTCCGGCAAGCGTCGCGGCGGAGTTCAGGCCGCGGTAAACGAGCGTGTTCCGGACGGAGACCGCGGTTTTCACATCGCGCCGGTCCGGGCGCGAGCGGTTGGCGAGGGTCCGGACTGTCTGATGTGGACGGTAGACGTCGCTGCTCTCCCCCAGTTCGGCCATCCGGCCGGTCGCCAGCTCGGCAGCGTAGAGCGTGCCGATGATTTCGTCGGCCTGCCAAGGATGCACCGGAACCCAGACGTAGTCGTCGAGAGCGCCGAGTTGTGCTGCGCGGGCAGTGAATTCCGCACGGGTCTGGTCGTCCAGTTCCTCGCGCAGCAAAGTCTCTGCGTCGAGCCCGGCCACGCTGCGGAACTGCGCGAGATCGCGGTGCACGGCATACCAGCGCAGCCGGATGTCGGCACCGGACTCGGGCGCGTAGCGGGCGCGGTCGCGAGCGGAAAACCCGACACGGCCCTTGTTCAGCACTAGCCGGAGGTGGCCGGTGAGGTGACCGTCGGCGACGTTGTAGTCCATCGTGGACAGTGCGGCGGCGGTCGGTGCGCGCCGGAGTCGGGTCGCCTCGTTGGCGACCGTCGAGGTCAGCTCGGCGAGGACGTCGGCCAGCCGCAGGCCGGTGAGCCCAAGCTGTTCCCGCGCGTCGACGATCAACGTGCGCGGGTCGTCCGCCGGAGCTTCCACACCGTCAGCGGTCCGGATTGCGCTGCCGGGCAACACTGTCCACGACTCGAACGCGCCTCGGCGTGCTTCGAAGCGGTACGAAACGTCGCTGGGCAGGTCGAGGTGCCAGCTGCGGTGTCCGGACCGCGTGGGTTCGCCGGGCTCAGGTGCCAGCAGCGCTTCATAGGACAACTCGCCGAGCATTTTGTGCGTGACGAGCGAGCCAGCGGCCCGCCAAGCGGCGTCGTCGGTCAGGGTCACTGGTCCTCCGTCTGGTCGAGGCCGAACGTGGTGAATGCTGTCCGTTCGGGCAGGTCGTACACCGGTTTTCCGCATACCGCGTTGAGAATCGCCGCCGCCCGCCACGCGCCGAGCCCGAGATCCGGCGCGCCGGGACCGTGCGTGTGGCGTTCCGCGTTCTGCACGAACAACGGCCCCGGAACGTCGAGCTCGACGCGATAGTCGGCACCGATCACGAGCCGACCTCGCGCATCGCGGCGGACCGCTTCGCCGAGCCCCTGCAGCAAGGGTCCGGTCGGCGTTTCCGCGTAGCCGGTGGCAGCCACCACGGCCGACGTCCGGTGCGTCGCGGTCGTTCCTTGCTGGACGTGCCGCAGCCCCAGCTCGATCCCGTCGCCGACGGTCGCGGACACCACCTCGACACCCGGCGTCAGCACCGCGCCCGGCCAGCCGCCGCCGACGCTTCGGCGGTACAGCTCGTCGTGGATCTCGGCCATGGTCTCGGCATCAATGCCTTGGTACAGCTGCCATTGCGCTGGGAGAAGCCGATCCCGCACCGTTTCGGGAAGGCCGTGGAAGTACGCCGTGTAGTCCGGGGTGAACTGCTCCAGGCCGAGCTTCGAGTACTCCATCGGCGCGAACGCAGGCGTTCGCGCGAGCCAGCGCAGACCGTCCACAGTGGATCGCGAACGCAGCAGATCGAGAAAGACCTCGGCTCCCGACTGTCCCGAACCGACCACCGTCACCGACTCCGCGGCGATCAGCTCAGCGCGCCTCGTGAGGTAGTCCGCGGAATGCAGGGCGAGCACGTCGGGCGCGGACACCAAGGGCCGCAACGATTCCGGCACGCTCGGCTGGGTGCCGACCCCGAGCACGACCGCCGCCGCCAGCACCGGTTCCGCACCGTTGACAGTCAGCTCGAACGCCTCTTCCTGTTCGATCCAGTGCAAGCCGGTGACCTCGTGCCCAAACCGGCACGACGGCAGCCGGGACGCTGCCCAGCGGCCGTAGTCGTCGTACTCGGCGCGCGGCGGATGGAACCGCTCGGCGAAGTAGAACGGCAGCAGCCGGCCGCGTTCGCGCAGGTAGTTGAGGAACGAATGGCGGTTGGTCGGGTCGACGAGCGTCACCAGGTCGGCGAGGAACGGCACCTGCAGCGTCGCGCCGTCCAGGAGGAGCCCGGGGTGCCAGCGGAACTCGGGACGCGCGTCGAACAGCACGACCTCCAGCTGGTCGAGCGGATCCGCCAATGCGGCCAGCGACAGGTTGAACGGCCCGATCCCGACCCCGGCGACGTCGTAGCGCCTCACGACGCGATCGGGCTTTCCCGCGTGACGCTCGCGCGCAGGTCAGCCGCGACCGCGGCCACCGCGTCGAGCAGCGCGCGGTAGTCGGCGGGCTTGGTGTGCGGGTGCAGGAGGGTGAGCTTGAGCCAGAGCTGCGCCTCGCCGTCCGGTCCGGTCGGCAACGCACCGCGACCGATCACCGCGGTGCCGTCCTCCAGAAGCGTGCGGCGCACCTGCGCGACCAAGTCGTCCCCGGCGGTTCCCGGCAACTCGTCCGCCACCGTGGGACGGAAGACCACTGTGGACAGTTCGGGTGCACCCCACGACCGCAGTGCCGGATGGTCCTCGACCATCGCGTGCACGCCGGAAGCGTTGGCACAGCAGCGTTCCACGAGCGCACCTATCCCGGACGTGCCGAGCGCGCGGAGCGTGACCGCCATCCGGAACGCGTCCGGACGCCGGGACGTGCGCAGCGAACGGCCGAGCAAATCGGGCAGTCCGGCTTCGGTGTCGTCGTCGGCGTTGAGGTACTCGGCACGGACGGTGAGCGCCTCCAGATCAGCCTCGGCGCGTGCGGCGAAGACGCCTGCGGCAACCGGCTGCCAGCCGAATTTGTGCAGGTCAAGCGCGACCGAATCGGCCAGTTCCAGCCCAGCGACGCGGGAGCGGAGGCTTTCGCTGCAGAGCGCGAGACCGCCGTACGCCGCGTCGACGTGCAGCCGCGCTCCAGTCCGGCGGCAGATCTCGGCGATCTCTGGCAACGGGTCGATCCGGCCGGTGTTGGTGGTGCCAGCGGTCGCGACGACGACAGCCTGCGCACCGAGCGGAGCCAACGCCTCAGCGAGCGCGGACGGGACCATCCGGTCGTCCGCGCACGGCACCACGACCGGCGCGGGCAACCCGAGCAGCCACGCCGCGCGAGCGACACTGTGGTGCGAATTGGCCCCGCACACCGGTCGCGTGACTGCGGATTCCCGGGCGAGCAGGAGGCCGAGAAGATTCGATTCGGTGCCTCCGGAGGTGATGACGGCGTCCGGGCGGGCAGCGTCCGGGTAGCAGAGCCGGGCGATGCCGGTGGTGAACTCGCGCTCGATCTCGCTCGCAACCGGGGCCTGGTCCCAGGAGTCCATCGACGGATTCAGCGCGGAAGCTACGACGTCAGCGGCGACCGAGACGGCCAGCGGTGGGCAGTGCAGGTGCGCGGCGCACGCGGGATCGGCTGGATCGGCCGATCCGGCGGCGAGCAGGGCGGAAAGCTCTTCCAAGGCTTGTTCGGCGCCCACTCCGTGCCGCGGGAGCCCGGATGATTGCGCCCGGGCGAGGGCTGCCGCCACCGCGGCCGGGCCGCCAGCCGGAACCGGACCGCCGCGTTCGGCCGTGCCCGCGGCCATCCCGCGCAGCGCCGCGGGGAGAAGCTGGGCCAGCCGGTCCGCTCCGCCGGAGCCGCCGGCCAGCCACTCCGCCGAAGCCACGCCGGACCTGGGCCTGGGGGCCGTCGGCGCTGAGGGCGCATCCGCCATGGAACCGCCTTTCTTAGGGTAACCTTGCCTTACCCTGCGCAACAATACGGACACCCACCGACAGCCCGCGCGCGGGGCCAGCATGCTGGGCGAACCGGGCCTGACGGCTCGTGAAGGGCTCCTTGAGGGAATCTGATTCCCTCAAGGAGCCCTTCACGGACCTTCGCCGCAGCACAACGGCCGGTGTCCCGCCAAGGGGAGCACCGGCCGTTCCGGAAAGGTCAGCGCGCCGGGGCCAGCCCGCGCACCTGCTCGAAGACGTCGCCGCCGGTCGGCAGCACCGCGAGCACAGGCGTGGTCAGCCCGTTGTCCACATAGGACTGGATTTGCTCGCGGCACGATTCGACGCTGCCGTGGAGCACCAGCGAGTCCACGACCTCGTCCGGGATCACCTCGTTCGCCTTCTTCCGCTCCCCCGCGGCCCACGCCTCGTGCATCGGGCGCAGCTGGTCGCCGCGGCCGAGCCAGTCGTGGAACGCCGCGTACGCGGGCACCGTGAGGTACGACGAGATCAGCATCCGCCCGAGCCCGCGCGCGGCCGCCGCGTCCTCGGTGGGACACACGAAAATCCGGGCCGCCAGCTCGAGATCCGGGCCGACGACCTCGCGCACCTTCGGTACGTCCGAAGCGGCGAGCCAGTTCGTGATCGCACCGTCGGCCTCTTCCGCGGCGAAGCGCAGCATGCCCGGCCGCAACGCCGCCAGCATGATCGACGGTGCCGGATCAGCGGCTCGCTCCAACCGGAATTTGCTGACCGAGAACGTCTCGTACTCCTCGGTCACCTTCTCCCCCGCCAGCGCCGAACGCAGGAACCGCAGCGTGTCGCGCGTCCGCTGGTACGGCTCGCTGAACTCCGCCGCGTTCCAGCCTTCCACGATCACCGGCGACGAAGCTCCGATGCCGAGCACGAACCGGCCCGGCGCGAGTTCCGCCAGGGTCGACGCGCTCATCGCCAGCAGGCCCGGACCGCGCGTGTACACCGGCACGATCGCGGTGCCCAGCCGCAGCTGCGGTGCCCACTGAGACGCCAGCGCGAGCGGCGTGAACGCGTCGGTACCAGCGGTTTCGGCGCTCCAGACGTCGGTGTAGCCCAGATCCGGCAGCTCCTCGATCAGCGCCCGGTGCTCGACGAGCGGGACGCCGGTGAGCGGAATCGTCAAACCCCAACGAGACATCAGCTCTCCTTCCCGGCAGCGGCCAGTTCCCGGTGGATCCATTCGACCTGGAGGCGCATGAGGTTCTCCGCGACCTCCTCGGCCTGCGGCGTCATGTGCGTCGCGCCGGCGAGCGGCAGGAAAACGTGCGGACGGCCCTTCGCCAGCAGCGCCGAGGAAAGCCGCAGCGCGTGCGCTGGGAAGACGTTGTCGTCGGCCAGACCGTGCACGATCAGCAGCGCCCGCTCGAGCGAACCGGCGCTCGCGATGAGCGAGTTGTGCTCGTAGCTTTCCGGGTCGTCTTCCGGCTTGCCGAGGTAGCGCTCGGTGTAGTGGGTGTCGTACAGCGACCAGTCGGTGACCGGTGCGCCCGCGACCGCCGCGTGGAACACGTCCGGCCGTCGCAGCACGGCGAGCGCGGACAGGTAGCCGCCGTAGGACCAGCCGCGGATCGCGACCCGGTCCAGGTCCAGTTCGGGACGCGCCGCGGCGGCCGCGTGCAGGGCGTCGACCTGGTCGGCCAGCGTGACGTCGGCGAGCTTGCCCGCGATCTCCTTCTCCCACACCGGTCCGCGGCCGGGCGACCCGCGACCGTCCACGACCAGCACCGCGAAGCCCTGGTCGGCGAGCCACTGCGGGGTCAGGAAAGCGTTGCGGCTCTGGAGAACCCGCTGCGCGTGCGGCCCGCCGTACGGGTCGAGAAGGACGGGCAGCTTGCCCTCGTCCGCCTCGTATCCGCGCGGCAGCACCAAAGCCGCGCGCAGCCGGCGTTCGCCGAGGGTGAGCCAGGTCAGGTTCGGCACGATCTCCGGGTCCACAGTGGACGATTCGATCGAGCCCACCTCGATGCCGTCCCGCAGCACGGTCACCTTCGGGCCGCTGTGGTCGAGGCTCCACGAGGAAAGCACGGTCAGAGCCGCGCTGCCCGAACCGACGTGCACGCCGTCCGTCGCCGACAGCCGGCGCACCGTGCCGTCTTCGGTGCGGTACAGGTGCACCTGCGTCGGGTCATCTTCCGAAGCGGTGAACAGAACTTCCTCGCCGACGTGCAGCACCTGCCGCAGCTGCATCCCCGGCGGCGTGACCGGCTTGCCGTCCACCAAGAGCCGGTGATCGCCGTCGGCCGCGCTTTCCACGACGAGCTTGCCGTCCCCGGTCCACGCCGGAACGCCCTGGAAGATCTCGACCCAGTGCTCGTCGGTCTCGCTGTGCACTTCGGCGACCGAACCGTCGGACGGGTCCAGTGCCAGCACGGTGAGCCGCTTCTGGTCCCGCGGCTGCACGGCCAGCAGCGGCCGCCCGCCCGCCGACCAGTGCACGGTGACCAGGTACTCCCAGTCTCCTCGCTCCACATCGACGCGGCTGCCGTCGAGCCCCAGGACGGCCAGCGACACCTCGGCGTTCGGCGAACCCGCCGACGGATACGCCACGACGTTCGCCGGCTGCTGCGGGTTCGCCGGGTCGCCGATCGTCCAGCGCGGCACCGGACCGCGGTCCGCGCGCTCCACGATCAGGCTGCGCCCGTCCGGCGCCCACCAGTAGCCGCGCGTGCGGTCCATCTCCTCGCCGGCGATGAACTCCGCGAGCCCCCAGGTGACGTCCTCGTTGTCCTCGCCGGCGAGCACGCGGTCCTCGCCGGTCGCCAATTCGATCACGCGCAGCCGCCGCTCGCGCACGTACGCGACGTGCGTGCCGGTCGGGTTCGGCCGCGGGTCGATCACGGACCCGTCGACGAGGATCCGCGTCTCGCCGCTCGCGAGGTCGAGCGTGTACAGCTTGCCCGACAGCGTGAAGGTGACGACGGTGAACGCGTCGTCGACGCCGAAGGCCACGACGCCCCCGCCGGTCTCCCGGGCCCGTTCGCGGCGCGCCCGCTCCTCCGGCGGCAAGTCCTCGTCGCCGGACACCAGCTCGGCCGCGTCGACCAGCTTCGCCTCCTCGCCGGTCGCGAGGTCGAACGACCACAGGCTGTGCCGCGGATCGGTGCCGGTGGCGCTGCGCAGGAACAGCACCCGCGAACCGTCCGGGGCGACCCGGAACTGCTTGGGCGCGCCGAGCGTGAACCGCTGGGTGCGGGCCTGCTGGCGGAGGAACGGAACGTCGTCGAGTGCGAAATCGGTCACGACCAGCACTCTTTCAGATCATCAGGCGGGCACGCCAACACCCTGCAGCGCGGCCCGCTGCTCGTCGACGTCGAAGGCGGGCTCGGGAAACTGCGGGTCCATCTCGGTCAGCGTCTCGACCAGCAGCTCGGCGACCGCCCAGTTCCGGTACCACTTGCGGTCGGCGGGGACGACGTACCACGGAGCGTGCGCGGTCGAGGTGCGCTTCAGCACGTCGGCGTACGCCTTCTGATACGCGGGCCACTGGCGACGCGCATCGATGTCCGACGGGTCGAACTTCCACCGCTTCTCCGGCCGGTCCAGCCGCGCGGTGAGCCGGCGAAGCTGCTCCTCCGGCGAGATGTGCAGGAATACCTTCACCACCGCGGTGCCGTTGTCGGTCAGTTCCTTTTCGAACGCGTTGATCTGCGCGTACCGCTGCCGTCGCTCGGCCGCCGGGAGCTGACCGAGCACGCGCGGCACCAGGACGTCCTCGTAATGCGAGCGGTCGAAGACCCCGAGGTGGCCCGGCGACGGGAGCTTCTTGCGGATGCGCCACAGGAAGTCGTGCTTGCGTTCAGCGGCGGTGGGTTTCTTGAACCCGGCGTACTGCACGCCCATCGGGTTCACGAGGCCGAGCACGTGCCCGACGGTGCCGCCCTTCCCGGAGGTGTCCATGCCCTGCAACACCAACAGCACGCTGCGCTGACCGCCGCCAATGCCCTCCGCATACAGCGCCTCCTGCAACCCGGCGAGCTGTTCCCCGGCGGACTCGAGTTTCTTGCCGCCTTTCGCCTTCTTCTCCGGCCCCACGGGCGACGAAGCCGGGTCCGGCAGCTCGTCGCCCGCACGGAGCGCGTCGCGGACCCGGTTTCCGTTCTGCTGCTTCTTCGCCATCCCGGGACGATAACCGGACAGCAGCCGATCCCGGGGACCTCTCCGGCGTTCGGCCGGGTGTCATCCGGTCGAGCGAGCGGCGCATCGAATCGCCGGTCAGCCCCCTCGATTGCGCAACGAACGACGGGGGAAAGCAACGTTTCCCGGCTGAACTCCCCGCGAACGGCCTCTAGCCTGAACGCATGACAGCGTCCGTCCAGCCTGCCGGCACCGCGCGTCCCACCTCCTCCGACGGCTTCATCGCGCTCGACGAGCAATGGAGCACGCACAACTACCATCCGCTGCCGGTCGTGATCGCCGAAGCCGAGGGCGCCTCGGTGACCGACGTGGCCGGCAAGTCCTACCTGGACTTCCTGTCCGGCTACTCCGCGCTCAACTTCGGCCACCGCAACCCCGAGCTGATCGCCGCCGCGACCGAGCAGCTGGGCCGGGTCACGCTCACCTCCCGCGCGTTCCACCACGACCAGCTCGGCCTGTTCTGCCGTGAGCTGGCCGAGCTGACCGGCACCGAAATGGTGCTGCCGATGAACTCCGGGGCCGAGGCCGTGGAGTCCGCGGTGAAGGTCGCGCGCAAGTGGGCGTACCAGGTCAAGGGCGTTCCGGCGGGCACGGCGGAGATCGTGGTCGCCCGGTCGAACTTCCACGGCCGCACCACCACCATCGTCTCGTTCTCCGACGACGAAACCGCGCGCGCCGACTACGGGCCCTTCACGCCGGGCTTCGTCCAGGTGCCGTACGGCGACGCGGAAGCGTTGAAGACGGCCATCACGCCGCGTACGGCAGCCGTGCTGATGGAGCCGATCCAGGGCGAGGCAGGCGTCGTCGTGCCGCCCGCGGGATTCTTCGCCGAGGTACGACGGCTGTGTGACGACAACGGCGTGCTGATGATCGCCGACGAGATCCAGTCCGGTCTCGCACGCACCGGCACCGTGCTCGCGCTGGAACACGAAGGCGTCCGCGCTGACCTGTACACGCTGGGCAAGGCCCTCGGCGGCGGCATCGTCCCGGTGTCCGCTGTGGTCGGCAGCCGGGACGTGCTGGGCGTGCTGAAGCCAGGCGAACACGGCTCAACTTTCGGCGGCAACCCGCTGGCTTGCGCCGTCGGCCGCGCGGTGGTGCGGATGCTCCAGACCGGCGAGTACCAGAAGCGGTCCACCGAGCTGGGCGCACACCTGCACGAGCGTCTCGCGAAGCTGGTCGGCGACGGGGTTTCGGAAGTGCGCGGACGCGGCCTCTGGGCAGGCGTCGACATCGCGCCGGACGGTCCGACCGGACGAGCGGCGTCCGAGGCATTGGCCGGATTGGGCGTGCTGTGCAAGGAAACGCACGACCGCACGCTGCGCGTCGCGCCGCCGCTGGTGATCACCGAAGCCGAACTGGACCGCGGCGTCGACGCGATCGCTCAGGTCGTCCGCGGCTGACCTACTCGGTGACCGCCGTTTCTCCGGGCGGCGGTCACCGGATGGGCATCGCCGCGACCGTCGACCCGTCCGGCGGAGGCGGTCACCTCCATGCCGCGGCCGGTGACCGCCGTTTCTCCGGGCGGCGGTCACCGGATGGGCATTACCGCGACCGCTGCTCCGTCCGGCGGAGGCGGTCACCTCGATGCCGCGGCCGTAGTCGTCCTCGACGGACGTGGTCGGGCTCCACGTTCCGTCGTTCGCCGCCGACTGTCTCGGTGCCGTCCGCGATAAGTCCTGTGGATCTCGATGTCCCCCATTGCTTTGTGTCCCTCCGCTCTTCAGTGCCGAACCGAGGACCCGCACGCCGCCAGGACTGTGACTAGGCTTCGCCTTGTGACCGCCAGGCGAAATCTCGCCCTCTTCGCCGCGCTCAGCGCGCTCGCCACCCTTGTGTTAGGGCTGCTCGTCGCGCCGTATGCGCCCGGCGCAGTGGACCGATGGGCTGACAGGTCCGCCTCGACGCTAAGCCCGCACCTGCTCAACCTGCTGGTGCTGCCCACCGAACCGTATGTGCTCATCCCGGCTGCCGCCGTCATCGCCGGAATCTGCCTCTACCGGCGCAACCGGGTCGACGCATTGCTCGCCGTGGCAGGCCCGCTCGTCGCCATCGCGCTGAACAGCTGGGCGCTGAAACCCGCTTTCGACCGGTGGAAAGGCGGCACGCTCGTCTACCCAAGCGGCCACACCGTCAGCCTGATAGCCGTGCTCACCGTCGTAGTCCTGCTGGTCCGATTCAAAGCGGTTGCCATTGCGGTGGGCGCAGTGCTGGTCTGCTGCGCAGCCGTGGGCATGATCGGCCTCGGCTACCACTACCTCACCGACATCGCCGGCGGCGCGTGTTTCGCTCCAGCCGTCGTCACCGCGATGCGGGCGGCGCTGTCACCGCGTCGCGCGCGAGAGCCGTCAACCGGCTGATCGCGCGCAGATACTTCTTGCGGTAACCGCCGTTCAGCATCTCCTCGCCGAACAGCTCCGGCAGCGGCACGCCGGACACGACCACCGGAATCGCCCGGTCGTACAGCCGGTCCGCCAACGCGACGAGCCGAAGCCCGACCATCTGGTCCGGCACCGGCGTCACGTGCTTGAGGTGCACCCGCCGGACCCCGTCGAGCAGCTTCCCGTACCGCGAGGGATGCAGGCGCTCGAGATGCTTCGTCAACGCGCCGAATTCGTCCACAGTGGACCCTTCATGCGCGGCCGCGGAGGCATCGATCTCGTCGTCCCCGACCGGCGGCGGCGCGTCCGGAAGCCCGCGGTGCCGGTAGTCCGGCCCGTCGACGCGGACGACGCCGAACCGTCGCGACAACGCCTGGATCTCGCGCAGGAAGTCTTCCGCCGCGAACCGCCCCTCGCCGAGCTTGTCCGGGAGGGTGTTGGAGGTCGCCGCGACGTAGACGCCCGCGTCGGTCAGTTCCTGCAGCAACCGGCTGACCAGCGTGGTGTCGCCGGGATCGTCGAGCTCGAACTCGTCGATCGCCAGCAGCCGATGCTCGGACAGCCGCGCGACCGCGTTGGCGAACCCCAGCGCGCCGACGAGGTGCGTCAGCTCGACGAACGTCCCGTACGCCTTGGGCCCCGGAGTCGCGTGCCACGTCGACGCGAGCAGGTGGGTCTTGCCGACGCCGAACCCGCCGTCGAGATAAAGCCCCATCGGCCCGTCCGGAATCGCCGCGCCGCCGCCGAAAAGCGACCGCAACCGGGACTTCTTGGCCTTCGCCGCCCCGATCCGCGAAGCGAACGCCGAACACGCCTCGACCGCGGCCGCCTGGCTGGGCTCGTCCGGGTTGGGAATGTAGGTGGAAAACCGAGCCTCGCCGAACCGCGGCGGCGGCACGAGGGACGCGATCAGCTCGTCGGCCCCTAGCTCGGGAAACCGGTCGGTCAGCGCAGCGGCGGGCATGGTCGAAGAGCCTATCCGGACGACCCCGGCCGCTTCGGCGCGCCTCAGCGGGGTCAGGAGCGGCAAATCCGCCGGTCGGAGCCGCCTTTCGCCGGAGAAGGGACGGGCGAGCCGGGATGCGTGTGGCGACTGTCACCGGGCTGCGGCGCTGGTCAGGCGCTCCGGTGCCAGGCCAGGACTGCGCCGCTGCCCTGGCGCGAACGGCGAAGTGGCTCGGCCCTGCAGTACCGGATCGAGCCGCGTCGCTAGCCCGGTACTAGCGGCGGAGCAGATCGGCCCGACGCTGTCGCCCGGCAACGAGCCGCGTCGCAGGCCCCGGTGCGAGCCGACGGACTCGGCCGAGCGAGGCCGACGCTCGGCCAGCGGCCGAGGCAGCACTGTCGCCAGGCAGCCACCGCACGAGAGCCCGAATCCCGCCGACCACGGTCCGCCACGTTGCCGCGCAGCTGGAACGAGCCTCGCCACCAGCCCGACACGAGCAGCGGACCCCACCGAGCAAGGCCGGTCATCGGCATGCAGACCAGCACTGGTGCCAAACAGCTGTCGCACGACAGCCCGAATCCGCTGATGGCCGATCAACCCCGCCACGGTGCCGCCTGACCAGAACGAGCCGCGTCACCGGCCCGACGCCAGCGGCGGACCGCAACGAACAAGTCGATCGTCGGCGAACGGACCAGCAGGACTTCTGCCAAGGAGCCATCACGACGGCTCTGATCCGCTGGCCGCCGATCAAGCCCCCACGCACATCGCCGCGAGGACTGCCAGCGCCGTGGCCCGCCTACTCACCCGTTCGAGGGATGCCGCGTGAGTTTTCGCCCGGTCGGGAGGTCTTTCGAGCGGGCACGTCTCCGGCGCCGCGGGCCGCTCGCGGTGACACTGGACGCGCCATGTCCGCATACAGGGAGCGAGGAACCATGCCGAGCACGAACCGGCCCGATGTGCCCACCGCTGTCCCGACTTCCGCGCTGTCGTCGGTCGAGCCGACGGACACCGCTGGGCGCACCACGATCTCGTCGCTGGTCGTGCAGAAGATCGCGGCACTCTCGACGCGAGAGGTCGCCGGGGTGCACGCGCTCGGCGGCGGGGTGTCGCGGGCGATCGGGGCTATCCGGGACCGGATCCCGGGCTCGGGCGCGACCTCCACCGCGGGCGTCGCGGTCGAGGTCGGCGAGAAGCAGGCCGCGATCGACCTCGACGTCGTCGTCGAATACGGAGCACGGATCGCGGAAGTCGCCCGCGACGTCCGGCGCAACGTCATCACCTCGGTCGAGCAGATCACCGGGCTCGAGGTGATCGAGGTCAACATCGCGGTCAACGACATCCACCTTCCCGGCGAGGAGGACGAGCCCGAGTCGAGCCGGGTCGAATGACCGGGTCCGAAGGGCTCGCTGGCTGAGCAGCGCTGCGACGCTTCAGCCGGAACGCCTCGGGCCGCAACGGACCGGCGTCAGTCAGGCCAGGCGGTTCGAGTTCCGTAGAAGACCCAGCAGCGGCAGTCCCGAAGCGCCGCGTAAGCCGCAGCACGCGCAACGCCAAACCGAATACGAACGCACCTCACAACAGGCACCACCTCAACCGCGCAGCACGCAAATCCCAGGAGGGCGCACGTTGAACGCTACGCAGACCGGGATCCTCGCCGGGCTGATTCTCGGCTTGGCCGCCACGCAAGGGTTCACCGCCTTCCTGGTGACCTTCGCGGTCGGCATCATCGGGCTCGTGGTCGGCCGGGTCCTCGACGGCGAACTCGACCTCGGCGACCTGTTCGGGAAGGGCCGAGACAAGTGACCCGGGCGGTCGAGGCAGGGCCGTCCCGCAGCGACCTTCCGGAGCCCGCCGAACGCGGTTCGCTGACCATCGCGCACGCCGTGGTGCGCAAGGTCGCGCAGCACGCCGCCGATCAGGTTCCCGGCACGATGCTCACCGAGCGCCGCGTCGCGGGAGTCAGCACCGGGATGTCCGGCGCGTCCGCGAAAGTCGGCGGCTCGGACAACGATGTCGAGCTGTCCCTCGATCTCGCGTTGCGCTATCCGGCACCGGTGCGGGAAGTGACCGGGCAGGTGCGCGCGAAGGTCGTCGAGGAGGTCGAACGCATCACCTCCTATCACGTGCGTTCGGTCGCGGTGACGGTCACCGCGCTGCTGCCGGACGTGCCGCCGAGGGTGCGATGATGCGCATCCTCGTCCGTCTTCTGTCCACTCTGCTCGGGCTGGCAGTCGCGGCCGGCGGCGCGCTGCTGGCGCTCGAAGTCGGGTGGGCTTGGTGGCAGCCTGACAAGGAACCGCTGCTCGTGCCGTGGCCGCGGTGGAAGTCCGCGATCGCCGAACTGGACTGGACCAGCACGCCGGTGCGGATCACCGCCGGGGTCGCCCTGCTCGCCGGGCTTGTGCTCTTGCTGCTAGCGCTCGGTGCGGGCGACCGCGCGGTGCGGATGACCGATCCCGCTGACGGCATCACGGTGAACACCTCGCCGCGCGCGCTCGCGCGGCTGATCGGGCTGGCGGTGCGCGCGGAGGACAACGTGCGCGGCGCTTCCGTGACGGCCAGTTCCCGCCGGGTGCGCGTGCGCGCGACAAGCCGGCTGGAAACCGAGGAGCAGCTGCGGCCGCGGCTGTTGGAAACCGTCGCGGGGGTGCTGGACGACCTCCCGCTGCAGCGTCGTCCGAAGGTGTCCGTGGTCGTCGACTCTCCGAAGGACCGGTGATGAGCGCTTCCGCGGCGCGTCGCGCGCAAGGCCGTTCGTACAGTGCCGAGCGCACGCTGACCTCCTTGGTCGGCGTGCTCGGAGTGCTGGCTGGCGCGGGCGCACTGGTCGTCGGCATGGGATGGCTCGGGCAGTTCCGCGGGCACCGACCCGTGCTCGACCCGATCGCGCTCGGCTGGCTTCGCGACCACGCGCTGTACGCGCGGATCGGTGCGATCGTGCTCGGGGTGCTCCTGCTCGTGTTCGGGCTGTGGTGGTTTTTCCGTTCGCTGCGCCCGGAACGCCGTCCCGACCTGAAGCTCGACGAGACAATCGGCGCGGAGCTGACCGTCACGGCCAGCGCGTTGGCCGGGGCCGTGCAAACCGACGCGGAGAGCGTCGAGGGAGTTACCCGGGCTCGCGTCCGGTCGGTGGGCACGGTGGCCGAACCGGCGTTGCGGATCACGCTCTGGCTGGCCGAGGGCACGGAAGTCCGGCGCGTGTGGGAGGACCTCGACGCGTACGTGCTGACGCGCGCCAGGGAGTCGCTCGGCGTCGAGACGCTGCCGGCCGCGGTGCGGCTCGAACTCGACACGACCGGCCCGGCACGCGTGCGCTGATCCCGCGTTTCGCCCAGAATGCCCGCATGGCCCTCCCTCTGCAGGCACCGATCAAACCCATGCTGGCGAAGCCGGCGAAAGCCATTCCCGATTCCGGCGGCCTGCTGTTCGAGCCGAAGTGGGACGGGTTCCGCTGCCTGGTTTTCCGCGACGGCGACGAGATCACCCTGCAGTCGCGCGCGGAGAAGCCGCTGAACCGGTATTTCCCGGAAGTGCTCGCCGCGCTGCGGGAATCGTTGCCGGAGCGGGTCGTGCTCGACGGCGAACTGGTGGTGGCCCGCGACGGCAAGCTCGATTTCGACGCGCTGACCGAGCGCATCCACCCGGCGGACAGCCGGGTCCAGCTGCTCGCCGAGCAGTCGCCCGCGCAGTTCGTGGCTTTCGACGTGCTCGCGCTGGGCGACGAGTCGTTTGTGGACGAGCCGACGGCGGCTCGCCGGGAACGGCTCGAGGCTCTGCAAGGCATCGCGCTGACGCCGGCGACGACCGATCCGGACACCGCTCGGCATTGGTTCGAGCTGTTCGAGGGCGCCGGGCTGGACGGTGTCATCGGCAAGCCGCTGAACGAGCCGTACTCGCCGGGCAAGCGGGTTTTGTTCAAGTACAAGCATTCCCGCACCGCGGACTGCGTGCTGGCGGGCCTGCGCTGGCACGTGGACGGCGCACCGGGCGAGGCGGTCGGCTCGTTCCTGCTGGGCCTGTACGACGAGAACGGGCTGCTGCACCACGTCGGCGTGGTCGGTTCGTTCCCGGTCGCCCGCCGCCGCGAGCTGGCGCAGGAGCTCGCCCCGTTGATCACGGACGGCGAAGGGCACCCGTGGCTGGGCGACGCGGTCCGCGAAGGGCAGCGGATCCCGGGCGGTATCACGCGCTGGCGGTCTAAGGAACAGCCGTGGGTGCCGCTGCGGCTGGAGCGCGTGGTGGAGGTCTCGTACGAGCACACGGAGGGCGGCTATCCGTCGCGCTTCCGGCACACCGCTCAGTTCGTGCGCTGGCGGCCGGACCGGGAGCCGTCGTCGTGCGGCTACGCACAGCTGGACGAGCCGGCGCGGTACGACCTGTCGGCGGTGTTCCGGGGCGAGGTCGTGCGCACCCGCTGACCGGCCCCGGGCCGCCTGGACCAGCGTGGACCGGACACGCCGCACGACCCGCTCACTGGCTTCCCACACCAGGCGTGCCAAGCTCGTCCGAGAGTTCCGCCGAGCAGACGTGAGGACCAGCCCGTGCACCGCCGTTCCCCCAGCCGTTTCCGTACGCGCGCCCGGCTGGTGGCGGCGACGCTGGGAGCGCTCATGCTGGCCGGGTGCACCAGCGGGCCCTCCGTGCGGCCCGCGGTGATCGACAACGACGGGCACAACACCACCGCGCCGCCCCCGAGCAGTGCCGCGGTGCCGTTGCCGCCGCTGGCCGAGCCCAAGAAGTCCAGCCTGCGGTGGGCCAACTGCGACGCGGACACCCGGCAGCGGATGGCCGCTCCGGCGCTGCCCGATTCGCTGCACGTCAGCTGTGCGCGCATGACGTCTCCGCTCGACGCGCCCGAGGACACGCAGCATTTGCTCGCCCGCATCTTCGTGCTCAAGGCGGGCGACGGCCCGATCCCGCTCGTGGTGGTCAACGACGTCGGCGGCGAGCCCGGCTCGCTGTTCGCCGCGCGCCTGGCGACCCGCCTTCCGCCGGAATTCCTCAAGAAGTTCTCGCTGATCGGCATGGACCGGCGCGGCACCGGGCTGTCCGGCGGAGTGCAGTGCGTGCCGCTGGAAGTGCGCTCGGACCTGCTGGGCGCGGACCCGGCGGAGGGCGGCCTCGGCGAGGTGCTCGACGCGGCTCGCCGCGCCGGCCAGCAGTGCGCGCTGGACCTCGACACCGCGCAGACCGCGCTGGACAGCTGGCGCACGGCCGGGGACCTCGACCAGCTGCGCACGCAACTGGGCCTGGACCGGCTGAACGCGCTCGGCCGCGGTGACGGTTCGAAAGTGCTTTCGGAGTACACGGTGCGTTACCCGGCGCAGGTCGGCCGCATGGTGCTGGACGGCATCCCGGACCCGGGTGCCGACCGGGCCGCCGTGCTCGACGCGGTGGCCGCTGGCGCCCAGGCGACGTTCGACGCCTTCTCCGCGGACTGCGCCGCCCGCAACTGCCCGATGGGCGACGCGAAGGTCGCGCTGAAGGCGGTGACCGACCGACTCCGGACGTCCCCTGTGGACACTGACGACGGCGTGACGATGAGCCCGGGCGTGGCGACCTACGCGGTGTACCAAGGGCTCGCCGACCGTTCGAACTGGCCTGCCCTCGCCGACGCGCTGAACGCCGCGAAGAACGGCGACGTCACCGCACTGGCCGGCTTCGCCGACCCGATCGTCGCGGACGTCCGCGGCCGGACGTCGCGCATCGGCGGCACGATCGCGACCCGCTGCAACGACACGACCACCCGGCTGCCCGCCGATCAGCTGGACCGCACGGCGGCGGGCATGCGCGCGAAGTACCCGCAGTTCGGCGCGGCCGTCGCTCAGGAACTCGCGTGGTGCGGCGCTTGGCCCGTCCGCCGCGAGCCGCTGCCTCCCGCCGGTGCGCCAGGTGCGCCGCCCATTCTGGTGGCCGCTACCGCCACCGATCCGGTGACGCCGCAGGTCGGCACTACCCGGGCGGCGGACCAGCTGCCCAGCGCCGTCACTGTCACGTGGCAGGGCGTCGCGCACGGCGCGGTCGGCCAGTCCCCGTGCGTCACCGCCGCCGCACAGTCCTTCCTGATCGACGGCAAGGTCCCGGACAACGGCACTCTCTGCCCGGCCTAGGGATCGACCCGGCGAGCGAGCGCTGTTCCGCAAGCGCCTTGCGGTTTCCGCGGCGCATCGGTCTAACGGTTCCCTCTCGCCGAGAAATCGCCGCCATCCGCCCAGCAATCGGCTGATCCGGCCGAGCAATCCCCGCTGAGGTCTGAGGTGGCGGGACCGGGGCTGCCCCGCCGAAGTCGTTGCGAACACTCACCCAGTATCTCGAACACGTGTTCGAAAGCGCATCACTCGACCCAGTGGGATCCACTCCCTCATCTGAGACCGGAAATCTCACGAGGAGTGCCGAAAACCTCAGCAGCGCACCGAATTCCGCCATTCGCAATCCGGGCCGCACGCGCGTCCGAGAAACGCGGCCGGCACAGCGGCAGCCGAACCGGACCGTCCTAACGCGACACAGCGGGGCGGGCAGCTGTCCAAGCCGCCTCGATCATCCGGAAAACCTCGTCCACCGCGGCCTCCGGATCAGCCGCCTCGCGAGCCACCGAATAGGCGTCGACCACGAACCGCGCGATCGCCCGGCACGCCGTCGGAGTCCGCCCGAGCCCGGGGTCGGCCGCCATCGCCGACGCGAGCGACTCCGCGTGCCGCAGCCGCATCGATTCCTCGTACTCCCGCAGCGCGGGCGACCCGTCGATCATGCGCCAGACCGGCGCGACGCTGTCCGCGGTGCAATGCCTCACCAGCGCCTGGATTTCCTCCCGCAACGCCGGGATCAGCGACTCCGCCGACGCCTGCCGCTCAACCGCTCCCCGCAGGCTCTCCTCGAAATTCGAGTCCTGTTCGAAGACCAACGCTTCCTTCGAAGCGAAGTGCGAAAAGACCGTGGTCACCGCGACGTCCGCCTCCGCCGCGATGTCCCGGATTCCCACCTCGTCGTACCCGCGTTCGAGGAACAGCCGAAGCGCGGTGTCGGCGATCTTCCGGCGGGTCGCAGCCTTCTTGCGCTCGCGCCGCCCGGACGGCTCAGTCATCCGCGGATGCTATCAGCCACAAAACCTGGCCGGTTACCAAAAGCTAACAGTTAGCTTTTGATGGGTGCGGGAGGCTACTGCCGGTAGCCCTCGACCTCGCTCACCGGCCGGACGGAAGCCTCGTCCGGGTCGTCGTCGAACTCGACCCGGGCCCGGCGCTGCCGCAGCAGGTCCCAGCACTGGTCGAGCTCCTCCTCGGCCCGGCGCAACCGCTCCCGGTCGTCCGAGGACAGACCGGTCCCGATCGCCCGGTCCCGCAGCTGTTTCTCCTCCGCGATCAGCTCGTCGATCCGTCCCAAGATCCCGTCAGCCACGTCAACCTCCATAGAAGCGTCGGACACCCACCAGGACGCTACCGTGGCCCGGGGAATTCCCCACCTGACTCGTTCGTTGGACCAGTCATGAGCACAGTGGAACTGACCGCGGACAATTTCGACCAGACCGTGACCGACAACGAGTTCGTGCTGATCGACTTCTGGGCGAGCTGGTGCGGCCCGTGCCGCCAGTTCGCGCCGGTGTTCGAGAAGGCCTCGGAGAAGCACAGCGACATCACCTTCACCAAGGTGGACACCGAAGCCGAACAGCAGCTCGCCGCGGCGTTCGACATCCGCTCGATCCCGACGCTCGCCGTGATCCGCGACAAGACCCTCATCTACTCCCAGCCGGGTGCCCTTCCGGAAGCGGCGCTGGAGGACCTCATCCGCCAGGCCCGCGAGGTCGACATGGACGAGGTGCGCAAGGCCGCCGCCGCGCAAGAAGCCGAGCAGGCCTGAACGAGCTTCTACAGGCGCACACCCCGGGGAACACGAAGGCCCGGCACCCACCAGGGTGCCGGGCCTTCGCAGTGGTTCAGGACCGGGTGACGAGCCCGCGCAGGAAGAACGCGAGGTTCGCCGGCCTCTCGGCCAGCCGTCGCATGAAGTAGCCGTACCACTCGTCTCCGCAGGGCACGTACACGCGCATCGTCTTGCCTTCGCCGGCGAGCCGCTTCTGTTCCTCGGGCCGGATGCCGTAGAGCATCTGGTACTCGTGGTCGTCGGCCGTGCGGCCGGCGTCGGCGGCGAGCTTGCCGGCGATCGCGATCATCCGCGGGTCGTGCGAGGCCACCATCGGGTAGCCCTGCCCGGCCATCAGCACGCGCAGGCAGCGCACGTAGGACTTGTCCACCTCGGACTTGTCCTGGAACGCCACCGATTCCGGCTCGGCGTAAGCGCCCTTGCACAGCCGCAAGCGCGATCCGGGTCCGGACAGCTCGCGGCAGTCCTGCTCGGTGCGGTGCAGGTAGGCCTGCAGCACCGCGCCCACCCACGGGTACTCGGCGCGCAGCTCGCGGAGGATGCCGAGCGTCGAGTCCGTGGTGGTGTGGTCCTCCATGTCGAGCGTCACCGTCGCGCCGACCGCTTCGGCCGCCGCGCAGATCTTCCGCGCGTTCTCGAGCGCGACGTCTTCGCCGTCGCCCGGCAGGAACTGCCCGACCGCGGACAGCTTCACCGAGACGTCCGCGCCCTTGGCCAGGCCCTGTTCGGACAGCGCCGTCAGCAACTCCTCGTACGCCTGCACGGTGGCGGTGGCCTGTGCGGCGTCAGTGGTGTCTTCGCCGAGGTGGTCGATGGTGATCTTCCGGCCGTCGGCGGCCAGTTCCCGTGCGACGCGCACGGCGTCGGCGGTAGCCGAGCCCGACACGAACCGGCGCACCACGGACCGGGTGACCGGCACCGCTTCGATCAGCGCACGCATCCGCTGCGAACGAGCAGCGGCGAGCAACGGGGCACGCAGCATGGCGGTGTCTCCTTCTCAGCCCTGGTGCGGGTAGCGCACGGAGGTCGGCGGCACGAACGTCTCCTTGATCGAGCGCGGGCTCGTCCAGCGGAGCAAGTTGAAGACCGAACCGGCCTTGTCGTTCGTGCCCGAGGCGCGCGCACCGCCGAACGGCTGCTGGCCGACGACCGCGCCGGTCGGCTTGTCGTTGACGTAGAAGTTGCCCGCGGCGAACCGCAGCGCCTGCGAAGCCTTCGCGACGGCCGCGCGGTCGTTCGCGATAACGGCACCGGTCAGGGCGTACGAAGCGGTCTCGTCAACCAGCTGCAGCACGGAGTCGAAGTCAGCGTCTTCGTACACGTACACCGAAAGAATCGGACCGAAGTACTCGGTGCTGAAGATCTCGTGCTTCGGGTTCGTGGACACAAGGACGGTCGGCTGCACGAAGTAGCCGACACTGTCGTCCGCTTCGCCGCCGACGAGGATCTCGACCTCACTGTCGTTCTTAACGCGCTCGAAGAGGGCAGCGTGCTTGTCGAAGGCGCGACGGTCGATCACTGCGCCACCGAAGTGCGACAGGTCGGTGACGTCGCCGTAGCTGAGCGCGGCGGTCTCGGACGCAAGGCCGTCCTTCAGCTGCTCCCACACGCTGCGCGGCACGTACGCACGCGAAGCAGCGGAGCACTTCTGGCCCTGGTACTCGAAAGCCCCGCGGACAAGGGCGGTGCGAAGCACGTCGATGTCGGCCGACGAGTGCGCGAGCACGAAGTCCTTGCCGCCGGTCTCGCCGACGAGACGCGGGTAGCTGCGGTAGCCGGCGATGTTCGCGCCGACAGTGCCCCACAGGTGCTGGAAGGTCGCGGTGGAGCCGGTGAAGTGGATACCCGCCAGGTCGCGGTGCGTCAGCGCGACTTCGGAGACGGCCTTGCCGTCGCCCGGCAGCAGGTTGATCACGCCCGGCGGCATGCCGGCCTCTTCGAGCAGCCGCATGGTCAGGTGTGCGGCGAAGCTCTGCGTCGGCGACGGCTTCCACAGCACGGTGTTGCCCATCAGGGCGGGCGCGGTGGGCAGGTTGCCGGCGATGGCGGTGAAGTTGAAGGGCGTGATCGCGTACACGAAGCCCTCGAGCGAACGGTGCTCCATCCGGTTCCACACGCCGGGCGAGCTGGCCGGCTGCTGGTCGAGGATGCTGCGGCCGAACGCGACGTTGAAGCGCCAGAAGTCGGCGAGCTCGCACGCGGAGTCGATCTCGGCCTGCGTCGCGGTCTTCGACTGGCCCAGCATGGTGGCAGCGTTCAGCGTCGCGCGCCACGGGCCGGTCAGCAGGTCTGCGGCACGCAGCAGGATGGCCGCACGGTCGTCATAGGACAGCGCACGCCACTCCGGAGCGGCCTTCGCGGCGGCGGCGATCGCGTCGGTCGCGTCCTGCTTCGAAGCGCTCTGGATGGTGCCGAGGACGTGGCTGTGGTTGTGCGGCTGGACAACGTCGATCTTCTCGCCGCCGCCCGCGCGCTGCTCGCCGCCGACGGTGACCGTCAGGTCGACAGGAGCGGCCTGACCCAGTTTCTTCAGCGCACCCTCCAGCTCGGCGCGCTCGGCGCTGCCCGGCGCGTACGTCAGCACCGGCTCGTTCTTCGGGGCGGGGGTCTGGGTCACGGCGTCCACGGCGGCTCCCTCGTTGGCTTACACGTCGGTTGCCCGAAAGATAACTCCGCGCGGCGTTCAGGGGTTTGTTCAAGCGGCTAGAATCGACCATATGGTTTTGTCCGATCGGCCTACCCGATGACAGCCGCCGAACCGTTCGCCGGTGCCTCGCTGCGGCACGTGCTCGCCACGCTCGGCGAACCGCTCGTGCGGGTGCTCGTCGCGCCGCGCGGACTGGGCGTTCCGGTGCAGGACGTGGTGATCCTCGACCCCGAGGACCCGCCCGAACCGCACCCCGGCGACCTCGTCCTGGTGATCGGCGCGCGGGGCCGGTCGGCGGCCGCGGCGATCCGGGCGGCCGGACGCGCCGGTGCGGCTGCGGTGGCGGTGAAGGGCGAAGGCGGCACGGACGTCGCGGCGGACGCTGGCGTCGCGCTGCTCACCGTCGGTGCGGAGGCGCGGTGGGAGCAGGTCGAGGCGCTGGCGCGCGGGGTGGTCGACGCGGCCCGAGCAGGTGGCGAGGCGGAAACCGGCGAGGTGCTCGGCGACCTGTTCGCGCTGGCCCAGACGGTCGCGACACTCACCGGGGGCCTGGTCAGCATCGAGGACACCGCGAGCCGCGTGCTGGCGTATTCACGAGCCGGGGACGAGGTCGACGAGCTGCGGCGGTTGTCGATCTTGGGCCGCGAAGGGCCGGAACGGTACCTCGCCATTCTCCGCGAATGGGGCGTCTATCAGCGATTGCGGGCCGGCGAAGGAATCGTGCGCGTGGACGAACGCCCGGAGCTGGGCATTCGCCGTCGCATCGCCGCCGGGATTCACGCCGGATCGCAACCGCTCGGCACGATCTGGGTGCAGGAAGGCGCGCAGCCGCTGACCGAGCAGGCCGAGGTCGCGCTGCTCGGCGCGAGCAGAACGCTTGCCCCGCAACTGATCCGCGCACGAACCCTGCCCGATCCGCAACTTCGGCTGCGCGAGGATCTGCTGGCCGGGTTGCTGGAAGGACGCGTCGACGCCGAGTCCGTCGCGGACGACATCGGTGCGGATCCGGCGCGCCCAGCGCAGGTTTTGGCGTTCACGCTCTCTCGACAGCAGTCGGCCGCGGCTTCGGACCGGTTGCTGCGCCGGGCCGAATTGGTGCACCTGATCGCCGTGCACACGGCGGCTTACCGGCGGACCGCGCTCGTGAGCGTGCTCGGCGGCCGGGTGTATGCGTTGTTGCCGGATCTGCCGGAACACTCGGATGCCGCGGTGCTCGCGTTGGCGAAGGAAATCGTTGGTGCGGCACAGAAACATCTAGACACCCCGGTCCGCGCGGCGCTCGGCGGCATTGTGCCGAGCCTGTCGGACGCGGCGTTGTCGCGCGGCGACGCGGACCGGGTGCTCATGGCGATGACGCGCGGGCATTGGCCGTCCGATGTCGCGTCGCTGGCTGATGTCCGGGCTGACGTGCTGTTGTCGGAAGTGTTGGCCTACTTGGGAGATCAGCCCCGACTGCGCGATCCGCGGATCGCGGAACTGCGCGCGCACGACGCCGATCACGGCGACATTCTGGTGCCCGCAGTACTGGCGTACCTGAACGCTTTCGGTGACGTCCGCACGGCCGCGCGCTCGCTCAACATCCACCCGAACACCGTGCGCTACCGGGTGCGGCGGGCCTCGGAAGTGTCCGGCATCGACCTGACTGATCCGGCTCAACGGCTGCTCACCGAGTTGTTGCTGCGACTATAAATCAGGTGCCGCGAGGGTTCGTGCTCGCTAAGGTGCCGTCGTGGACCTCTTTTTCCGCTCCTGGAACGCACTTCAGCACGCCGTCAAGTCGCTGGAAGGCGGGCAGTGGCTCGCCCCGTCCGGCTGCACTGGCTGGCTGGTGCAGGACCTGGTGTTCCACCTCGTCATCGACGCGCAGGACATCCTGATCACGCTCGCGACCCCGTCGGAAGCAGAGCCGACGCACACTGCCGCCGAATACTGGGAGCTCAGCACCGACCTGCCGACCGGCACGGAACCGGAAAGCCTCTTCACCCGCCGCGCGGCGGTCAGCTACGGCACCACCGCGTGGCTGGCGCACCACTTCGACGACCTGGCCCAAGCAGCAGGTCGCGCCGCCGCGCTCGCGGACCCGGCGTCGAAGGTCGAAACCCGCGACTACGTGCTCACGGTCGCGGACTGCTTCGAGACCTACGTCGTGGAAGCCACGTTGCACCACCTGGACCTCGTCCGGAATCTGTCTGAAGTGGACGGTCCGGACGCAGACTGCCTGGCAGCGACCCGACGGACGGTGGAGACCGCACTGGGTTCACCGCTGCCGTCGGCATTGGACGACAAGAGCGCGCTCCTGGTAGCGACCGGCCGCCGTGCCGCGACCGACGAGGAGAAGGCGGCGCTGGGGTCTCTGGCAGAAAAGCTGCCGATCGTCCTCGGCTAGACCGAAAGCCGTTCCGCCGCAGGCAAATCAGCCAGCCGAGCGAGCTTAGCGAACGATTCGACGCGCGCGGCCGGGTCGTAGGTGCTGGTGCTGATGAGCAACTCGTCCGCCCCCGTCGCGGCGACCAGGTCCGCGAGGCGTGCGCCGACTTCGTCCGGAGTGCCGCTGATCTGCCCGGCCAACGTGTCGTCGAGACGGCGGCGCTCCCGATCGGTCATCGGCAGGGCCAAAATCTCGTCCGCAGGCGAAAGCGGCGGGAACACGCCGTGGCTGCGCGAGTACACAGTGGACCAAGCCTCGGGAACCAGCAGCCGCCGAGCCTCCTCCGCGGTGTCCGCCACCGCGACCGCTGTCGACACGACGACATAGGGATCGTCCACATCGGACCGGAACGTTTCGCGGTACCGCGCGATCGCCTCCGCCATCGCACGCTGGCCATGCGCCGGAGCGATCACCAGCGGCAATCCGAGCCTGGCAGCGAGATCCGCGCCCGCACCGGTCGCGAGCAAGAACACCGGCAGCGACAACCCTTCGGCCGGGATCGCGTGCACCCCGTCCTGCTCGCCGCGGAAGTACGCGAGAAGCTCGCGAACCTGGCCGTCGAAGCCGTCGGCCGCGTCCTTGCCCTGCCCGAGCGCGCGCCGCACCGGCTCGATGAACCCGACCGAGCGGCCGATCCCGAGATCGATCCGCCCGGGGAACAGCGACTCCAGAATCCCGAACTGCTCGGCAACCACGAGCGGCCGATGATTGGGCAACATCACGCCCCCGGACCCGACCCGGATCCGGGATGTCGCGGACGCGACGGCCGACGCGAGCACCGCAGGCGCGGAGCCGGCGACGCCAGGCACGCCATGGTGTTCGGAAACCCAGAACCGGTGGTAGCCGAGCGCTTCGATGTCCCGCGCGAACGCGACGGTGTCCCGGATCGCCTGCGCGGTCCCCCGCCCTCGCCGCACGGGCGACCTGTCCAGCACGGAAATCGGAACGTCCACGCTCACGGCAACGTCAACCGCACAGCCCGAATTCCCGCCCCGCTGTCCGTGAAGGGCCCCTTCACGGACTTAGATTCCCTCAAGGAGCCCTTCACGGACCGCCACCGCCGCCGCGACGCACCCCACGCGGCGTTCGGCGCGTCAGATGCACCCAACGCCAAAACCCAGCCCGCGAACCCCACGCAACCGCTCACCCGAGCCGCGCCCCCACTCACCAAACCGCAGCCAACGCACCCAACTCACCAGGCACCCACACCACCCCCGCACCCCGATACGAAGCCAAAAACACGGCGCGGGGGTGCTTGTCAAGGCATCTTTCCCGCCTTGACAAGCACCCCCGCGCCGTAGTCACACTCAGCTTCGGGGTGCCCCCACGAGACCCACCGCAATGTCGCCGCCAGGCGACGAGCCGATCAGGGCCTCCACCGCTCGCTGTAATCCGGATGATCCGCATACGGCAACGCCAGCAACCGCAACGTCAAACACCAATTCGACCCCGCCTCGTCCGCGGGCACATGACACGTCTCGCACCAATACTCGCTGCCGTACAGCGGAAACCCGGGCACCTTCTCCGACACCGTGGTCCGGTGCGCGAGCATGATCCGCCGGGTCGCCTCGATCTCGTTGATCATCTGGTTGACCACGTCGAGCTCGAGGTCGCCGAGAGAACGGACGCGCTCCTCGAGCCCGACCTTGGCCTCGCCGCGGGTGAGCGGCTCTCCGGCTTTGCCCTTCTGCACCGCTTGCATGATCAGCGCCTGCCGCTGTCCGACGCGCGCGGCGAGGAACGCGATCAGGTCGTCCACGACGTCTCCCTCCTCCGGTCCCGGCAATAGTCGCACCTCGACCCCGGCGCGTTACCAGCCAGCGGTGCCCTCCATGGTAATCGGCGGCGGAAAACTCGGCTTGAACTGCGGAAACGTACACAAAACCCGGTACCATGTTGATCACCCAGAGTGATCACACCCGGCGATCGAACGGTCACGCCTGGTCCGGTCGGGCCTTGCTCGGCTGCACCCGCTTCGGCTCGCCGGGCATCTTGGGATAGTCGGGCGGGTACGGCAGTTCCGCGCCGCCGAGGTCGCGGTCGTCGCGCTCGTACCACTCCAGCAGCGTCTCCAGGCCGAACGCCTTCTCGTCCATCGGCGCGTGCAGGTCGCCGTGCTCGGCGAGGAAACCGGGGACGGTCAGCACGTCGAAGTCGTCGGGGTCGACGTCGGCGAGCAGATCCCAGGTCAGCGGCGTCGACACGGTCGCGCGCGGAGTGCCGCGCACCGACCACGACGAGGCGACCGTCCGGTCCCGCGCGGCCTGGTTGTAGTCCAGGAAGACGCGCCCGCCGCGTTCCTCCTTCCACCACGACACCGTCGCCTTGTCCGGGATCCGCCGTTCGACCTCGCGGCCGAGCGCGATCACCGCGTGCCGGACCGCGATGAAGTCCCATTCCGGGCGGATCCGCACGAGGACGTGCACGCCGCGGCCGCCGGAGGTCTTCGGGTAGCCGGTGAGCCCGGCGTCGGCGAGCACCTCGCGGACGACGCCGGCGACCTCGACCGCGTCGGCGAATCCGGCGCGTTCCGGCGGGTCGACGTCGATCCGCAGTTCGTCCGGGTGGTCCACGTCGGAGCGGCGGACCGGCCACGGATGGAAGTCGAAAGTGCCGAGGTTGGCCGCCCAGGCGAAGACCGCGGGTTCGGTCGGGCATACCTCCTCGGCGGTGCGGCCGGACGGGAAGGTGATCCGCGCGGTCTCGAGCCAGTCCGGCGCGCCTTTGGGCACGCGCTTGGCGTAGAACCACTCTCCGGCGACTCCGTCGACGTAGCGTTTCAGCGTGGTCGGCCGCTCGCCGATCGCGCGCAGCAACGGGTCGGCCACAGCGAGGTAGTACTCTACCACCTGCCGCTTCGTGATGCCGCGTTCGGGGAAATAGACCTTGTCCGGGCTCGACACCCGGACGGTGCGCTCCCCCACCTGGTACTCGACCGGATCGCCGTTTTTGGCCATGCGGTCACCGTAGCCGCGAGTGCCGTACCGTGGCGGCGTGTCCGGGAGAACCAAGCTGATCGTCGCCTTGGCCGTGCTAGCCCTTCTCTGCGCCGCCGCGCTGTGGCTGCCGATCCCGGGACCGGCGCAGCTGCGCACCTGGGCCGCGGCGACCGGATCGATGACTCCGCTGGTACTCCTCGTGGCTTATTCGTTGCTCACCGTTGCGCCTATCCCTCGCACGGTGTTCAATCTGGCCGCCGGTTTGCTCGTCGGCAGCGTCGCGGGAGTGCTCATCGCCTTGGCGGCCACCACGATCGCCGCCGCCCTGGCGTACGGGCTGGCCCGGCTGCTCGGCCGGGATCTGATCCTGCGGCATCTGCACCGCGCGCCAGTGCGGGCCGTCAACGACCGGCTCGCCGACGGCGGCGTGCTCGCGATCACGTCGCTGCGGTTGATCCCGGTCGTCCCGTTTTCGGCGATGAACTACCTGTGCGGCGTTTCGTCCGTGAAACTCCTTCCGTACCTTGCCGGAACGGCGCTCGGGAGCGTCCCCGGCACCATCGCGGTGGTCGTTTTCGCGGACGCGCTGACCGGCGACACGCCGCCCGCTTTGCTGGCTTGCTACGCGGTCTTCGCGGTGCTCGGTGCGGCAGGATTGGTGCGGGTGCTGCGGAAGCGCGTCCCCGCCGCCGAGCCGGAGGCTCCCGTGCCGTCGGCACCGGCTGGCTGACGGCGGGCAGGTACTTCCGACCGCTACACTCGTTCGGGTGCGCGAGGGGTATCCGCGCTGCGCATGACCACGATCACGGGACTTTCGTCAGGAGCGGGCGTCATCGACACCGGGCAGCTGATCGCGGGGCACTACCGCCTCGTCGAGCACATTGGTAGCGGTGCCATGGGCGTGGTGTGGCGCGCCGTGGACGTGCGCCTGGAGCGGTCCGTGGCGATCAAGCAGATCCTGCCGCAGCCGGGCGTCTCCGAGGCCGAACGCGACAACATGCGCCAGCGCGCCATGCGCGAGGCGAAGAACGCCGCCCGCTTCCAGCACCCCAACGCGATCGTCGTGTTCGACGTCGCCGAGCACGGCGGCGACCCGTGCCTCGTGATGGAGTACCTCAACGGCCCGAGCCTGTCCGCCGTGCTGGCCGAAAAGGGCACGCTGCCGGTCGGCCAGGTCGCGCGGATCGGCGAGCAGGTCGCCGCGGCGCTCGTCGCCGCGCACCGCGCCGGGATCGTGCACCGGGACGTCAAGCCCGGCAACATCCTCATCGACGAAACCGGCACCGCGAAGATCACCGACTTCGGCATCTCCCGCGCGGCCGGCGACATGACGCTCACCCAGACCGGCCTCATCGGCGGCACCCCGGCCTACCTCGCGCCCGAGCTGGCCCGCGGCGCCGACCCGGTGCCCAGCTCGGACGTCTTCGCCCTCGGCGCGACGCTCTACCAGGCGATCGAGGGGCAGACCCCGTACGGCAACACCACGAACCAGCTCGCCCTGCTGTACGCGGCGGCGAACGGCCAGGTCAACCCGCCGACGCAGGCCGGGCCGGCGACCGCGTTGCTGATGAGCCTGCTGCGCAGCGAAGCGTCCGAGCGGCCGAGCATGGCCGAGGCACGGGAGCGGCTGGCCGCGCTGGCGACCGGGGAACCGGCTCCGCCACTGCAACTGCTGTCGGGCAATCGCAGTCCGGGGAGCAACGGGTCCCGTCCGCCGTGGGCGCGCACAGCGGCTCCGGCAGCCGCTGCCGCGGCTGCGCCGAAGACACCGTCGAACCCGCCGCGCACGCCGACCGCGGCGTTCATGCCGATGGGCGCGCCTTCGCGTCCCGCACCCCAGCCGAACACTCCGCCGCGTCCGCAGCCCGCGGTGCGGCCGACGCCTACCGCTGCCGCGCCGAACTACTCCGGCGCCGGGTCGGGCGAGCGGGTTTCGGCTGCCGCGGCGCGGAAGAAGAAGATGGCGTTCCTCGCCGGCGGGGCCGTGGCGGTCGTCGCGGTGGCGTTGGTGGTGTTCCTGGTGCTGAGCAGCAGCCGGGACAAGGGCGGGGCTTCGTCGAACGCGCAACCTCCGGCACCGGCCTCTTCCGCTCCTGCGACTCCGTCGAGCACGCCGAGTTCCTCCGCGCCGCCGGTCAAGTCCAGTGGCAACGTCGAGTGGGGGCCTGCGGGCCAGCTGGCCGTGAACTTCTACCAGAACGCCGGGTCGCCCTCTGCATGGGCGATGCTGACACCGTCGGCGCAGGCGGCCTTCGGCGATCAGGCCGCTTTCGCCTCGTACTGGGACCAGAACAAGCTGAGCGGTTACAAGAACGCCAGCGTTTACAAGCGCCAGAACAATCCGGACGGTTCCGCCGACGTCCAGATCACCCTCACCCCGGAGGGCGGCGCATCGATGCAGAAGGTCGTGCAGGTCATCGCCGGACCCGACGGCACGCTGATGATCAATTCCGATCCGCGCCTCGGGGGCGGTACTCCCGCCCAGTGACACTCGCCGCAGAGGTGGGTACGGCAGGCCGAATAGCCTACCGTTGAGGCATGGCCGAGAACGGAGCTCTGCCGCCGGGCTGGAATCCTCGGTTCCACGAGGATCTGGTCGGGCTGGATCCGTACGACCCGGAGGCCCGCGCGTTCGCCGCCCATCTCGACCGGATGGAGCGCACCGGGCCCACCTTCACCGTCGAGGCGTGCTTGGACCAGGTCGCCGACTTCGCCGAGTCCAGCAGCCGCACCGGCGGGCTCCGCTACTGGGTGTCCGCGCTGGTCGCGGTGCTGATCGTGCTCGGGCTGCTGGTCACGGCCTGGGACATCGCGCTGCACACGGTCGCTTTTCTCTCCAGGTAACGTGGGAAGGGTGAAAGGTATGAAACCCGTCGTCGGCACCACTCCGCGCGTGGTGAAGTCCGACCAGGAATGGCGGGAGCAGCTGGCCCCCGAGGAGTACGCGGTGCTCCGGCAAGCCGGCACCGAACGGCCGTTCACCGGCGAGTACACCGACACCAAGACCACCGGCGTGTACGAGTGCCGGGCTTGCGGCGCGGAGCTGTTCCGCAGCGACACGAAGTTCGAAAGCCACTGCGGCTGGCCGTCGTTCTACGACCCCGCGGACTCCGACGCGGTGCTGCTGCGCGAGGACCGCACCATGGGCATGCGGCGCATCGAGGTGCTGTGCGCCTCGTGCCACAGCCACCTCGGGCACGTGTTCGAGGGCGAGGGCTACCCGACCCCGACGGACCAGCGGTACTGCATCAACTCGATTTCCCTGAAGCTCGTCCCGGAATCGGGCGACTGACGCCCGGGTCCCCGGAAACCGCCCTTCCCGTCCCGGGGAGGGCGGTTTTTCGTCCGGCGGCAACCCTGGGCGGGCGGGTAGCGTGGACTCTTCATCCGGAGGGGGTCCGTGATGGAGTGGACGATCGAACGCGCGATGCCTGCCGCGCTGATCCTGGTGCTGGCGCTGACCTGCTGGTGGTTCGGACGGCGGACGGCCGCCCGGCTGCACCAGGGCAGGCATCCGGAAACCCGGCTGACGTCCGCGGCTCAGGTCGCGCTGCTGACGAACGGCCCGATCCGCGTCGCCGAAACGACGGTCGCCTCGATGCTGGAACGAGAGCAGTTGCGCGCGGACTCCGTGGGACGGCTGTACCGCACGCCGACCCAACCGTCGGACGCGCTGACACGGGAAGCCGCCGAGCTGACCGGGACGGGCGTCGGGTCCGGCTGCGGCGGCGGGAACAGCTGAACCGGGAACGAACCGGACATCAGCTGCGTCAGTTCTGCCGACAGCCGCCGTCGACCGGCCGGTTAGGGTTCCGCTAACGCTGAGAAGAGGGGGAAGCCGTGGACGAACCGTGGGGCATTTCGGGCCCGCAATTCCTGCTGATCTACGGTCTGGCGCTGGCCGTCGTGCTGCTCGTGCAGCTGAGCTGGCCTGCCATCGCGCGGTCCCGGCAGCGAAACGCGCCCGCCACCGTCGAGCCGCCGCCGGTGCAGCCGGACGTCTACCAGCTCGCCTACCTGGCCGGCGGTGCGGACCGCGCGATCGACACCGCGATCGCGACGCTGCTGGAACAGGAACTGCTGCGGGTGAGCAGCAAGGGCAAGCTGAGCGCGATCGGCAAGCGACCGGCTCGCAAGGGGCTGGAGCGAGCAGTGCACGACGCGGCGCAGGGCGGCACGTCGACTGTCGCCATGGTGCGCAAGTCGCCGTCGGTCCGGCCGGAAGCAGACAAGATCCGCGAGGACCTCGAACGGCGTGGGCTGCTCGCTGCTGGCGACGGACTGGACGGCTTCCGCGTCGGCATTGTGGTCGCGTACGCGGCGCTGCTGCTGATCGGCATCGTCCGCGCGGTCAACGGAGCACAGCTGGGCCGGCCGATCGGCGGGCTGGTCGGCCTGCTCTTCGTGGCCGGGATCCTGACATTGATCGCTTACACAGCCCGAAAGGGCTCGAAGACTTCCCATCCGACCGACGCGGGCCGCGCGATTGTGGCGCGGGCCCGCGAAGACGCGAAAGCTGCTGAGGAACGCCCTGAGGAGTTCGCCGCCACGAACCGGTACGGCGGTGGAGCGTTGCTCGTCGGGGCCGCGGCGGCGGTCGCGCTCGGCGGGATCGCGCTGTACCCGGACGAGGAGATGAGCACGGCGCTGCTCAGCGGCGGCGGGAGCACCTGGGCCGGGGGCGGCGGTTCGAGCGGCGGGTCGTCGTGCGGCGGTGGTTCCTCGTGCAGCAGCGGGTCTTCGTGCGGCGGAGGCAGCAGTTGCGGCGGCGGGGGCGGCTGCGGCGGATAACCGGGGGCGTTAGTTACCCGGACTGAGGAGGGAGACGTCGTGCATGAACCGTGGGGAATCTCCGGCCCGCAGTTCCTGGCGATCTACGGATCCGCGCTGGCCTTGACGCTGGCCGTGCAGCTGGTCTGGCCGCGCATCGGACCGAGAGCGCCCGCGGACGTGCACCAGCCGCTCGACGTCTACCAGCTCGCCTACCTCGCTGGCGGCCACCACCGCACGGTTGACACGGCGATCGCGGCGTTGCTGGAGCGCGGGCTGCTGCGGGTCGACACCCGGGGTCAGCTCACCGCGGTCTCCGGATCGCCGACAGGACCGGTTGAGCAGGCGGTCTACACCGCAGTGCGGAACCGGCCCCAGACGACCGCCAGGCTGCGCGCGGCGGAAGCGGTCTCCGCGCCGGTACGCGGCATCGGGAACGAACTGCGCCAGCGCGGCCTGGTCACGGTCGCCTCCGCTCGCTTCGCGATGGGAGTGTTTTTGGTGTACGCCGCGCTGTTCGTGATCGGGTTGGTGCGCTCCGCGAACGGCTCTGCGCTGCACCGGCCGACCGCTGGGTTGAACGTGCTGCTGGTGGTCACTGCGATTCTCGCGGTACTGACGGTGGCCAGCCGAAAGCGGCCGAAGGTCCAGCTGACCAAGGCCGGGCGCGCGATGGTCGCCGCGGTGCGGACGGACCCCGTGGCACAACGGGCGCAGGCCGGTGCGCTGCTGGTCGGTGCTGCGTCGCTGGTCGCGCTGGGCGGGTTCGCACAGTACCCGGACCATGCGACAAGCTTGGCGTTGAAGAGCGGCGCGGGAACGTCGTCCGGCGGCGGATCGTCCTGCGGCGGTGGCGGCGGTGGATGCGGAGGCGGAGGCGGGTGCGGTGGCTGACCGGCTGGGAATCGGCATCGGCTGGCGGCCGGAACTGGACCTGTCGATCGCGCGCCTGCCGGGCGTCGACTGGGTCGAGGTAGTCGCGGAGAACCTGCACGCACCGCATCTGCCGGAAAGCCTGCTGGCACTGAAGGATCGCGGGATGCCAGTGCTGCCGCACGCGGTGTCGCTGTCGCTGGGCGGGGCCGAGCCGCTGGACACCGCGAGGGTGGAGCACCTGGCCGAACTGGCGAGGGCCCTCGACGCGCCGCTGGCCAGCGACCACGTGTGCTTCGTCCGCGCGGGCGGGCTCGACTCCGGGCATCTGATGCCGCTGCCGCGCACGCGCGAGGCGCTGGACGTGCTGGTGGACAACGTCCGGCTGGCACAGTCCATTGTGGACGTCCCGTTGGCGCTGGAGAACATCGCGGCGCTGCTGGAGTGGCCGGAAAGCGAGCTGACCGAGGAACAATTCCTCACCGAGCTGACCGAACGGACCGGCTGCCTGCTGATCGTCGACGTCGCGAATCTGTACGCGAACGCGCGCAACGTAGGCACCGATCCAGTGGCGTTCCTAGACGGGATTCCGTGGGAACGGCTCGCGTACGTGCACATGGCGGGCGGGGTGGAGCGCGACGGCGTTTACCACGACACGCACGCGCACCCGGTGCTGCCGGAGGTGCTGGAGTTGCTCGCCGAACTACGCCGGCGCACGGATCCGCCCGGCGTTCTCCTGGAGCGCGACGACGACTACCCCACCGATTCCGAACTCGCTGCCGAACTGGTCGCGCTGCGGACCGCGGTGACGCTGTGAGCCGGGAAGAACTGGCGGCTCGGCAGGCTGCGTTGCTGGACAGCCTGTTGGCCGGGGCCGAGGCACCGTCCGGGTTCGATGCCTCGCGGTTGCGCATCGAGGCGGACGTGCTGCTCTCGAAACGGCGGCGGCTGGTGGCGTACCTGCGGCCAGACCTGCCTGAGACGCTGGGCTCGCGGTACCGGCCGCTGTTCGACGCGTATGCGGCGGAGCGTCCGAAGACGACTTCGATCCGGGCACGCGAGTATGCCGACGCGTTCGCGGAGTGGCTCGTCGCCCGCGGTGACCTGCCCCAACCTCGCCGCAGGTGGTTCCGGCGCTGAGCCCGTCCGGTTTTTGTCGGTGGTGCTGGCTACGCTGACGACATGTCCGGTTACGGCGGTGTTATCACATACGGACCGGGGCGCGCAGGAACTGGCTGACTCACCGAACTGGAGGGTGCCCACACGAGACTCGTGCAGCACTCGCGCACCTGGTGGCGCTCACGCGAGACCCGGTGCGGCTGTCGCGAAGCCGACAGCGCTCATCTGACTGGCGAGACCACACGAGACCGGCGCGGCACTCCCGCCCATACGGCTCCCGCGAGACCAGCTCAGCCCGTGGGTATCCGCGCTGCCAGCGTGGCCACCCACAACCCTGGCGACGCCTACGAAACCGGCTGGGGCACGACCGGCGACCACACCGCGGTGTCCGCGCCGGGCTGGTGCGTCGGGTGGTCCCAGTGCGGCTGCGCGCCCGGCAGCTCTCCGGCCATCCGCACGCGGGTCATCCGGCCGAAGTCGCTGTCGACCGTCTCCATGAGGTCCGTGTAGTCCACTTCGGACGGTTCCGGGTCCTTGCGGCCCAAGGAATCCAGCCACCGTCCGGTGCCGGCGAGGGAAAGCCGGGCATGCCAGGTGCCGCCGTCGGTGACTGTGCGGCGGATCGCCGTCATGATGGCGGCGGCGGTCAGCCAGCCGGTGGCGTGGTCCAGCGCTTGCGCGGGGAGCGGAGCCGGTGCATCCGTCGCGTACTCCTCGGCGATGCCGGACGACATCTGCACGAGGCTGTCGAAGCCGCGGCGGCGGGCCCACGGGCCGGTCCAGCCGTAGGCCGACACGTCCGCTACCACGAGGCCGGGCCGGAGTTCGGCGAGTTGTTCCGGCCCGAAGCCGATCCGGGCGAGTGCGCCGGGGCGGAACGTCTGGAGCAGGACGTCCGCGCGGGCGATGAGCTTCTTCAGCTTCGCGCGGCCGCCTTCGGTGTCGAGCGCGATGAACGCCGAGCGCTTGCCCTGGCCGGTATCCATGGTCAGCACCGGGATCCGCGGCAAGTGTGCGGCACCGACGTGCAGCACATTCGCGCCGTGCGCGGCCAGCACGCGACCTGCGACGGGTCCGGCGAGCACGTGCGTCAGCTCCAGCACGCGGACGCCGCCCATCGGACGGTCCGAGTCGAACAGGGTCCGCTTCGGCGCGTCCCCGATGCGGTTCAGCTCGACCAGCGGCAGTTCCGCGACAGCCTGGCCTTGCGGGTGCGCCAGCCAGTCCTCGCGCGAGCGCATCAACGCTGCCGCGCCGCCAGCGGTCACCACGGCGGATTCGACCTCGGCCGTGGTTTTCCCGGCCACGGCCTTCGTGACTGCTTCACGGGTGGCCGGGACGCCGAGCGCCCAGCAGACCGCCGCCTCGTGCCGGGTGGTGTTGCAGTGCAGCTTGATCCAGCCGTCGGCGGCGCGGTAGTCGCCCGCGATGCGGCCCCACGGGCTCGGGCCGGGCTCGCCGTCGATGCGCAACAGCTGCTCGCTGCGGAACGCGGCTGCGGCGTGCCGGGTGTCGACCGACACCGTGCCCGGGTCGATGCCGCGCAACCGCAGCAGTTCACCGGCGGACAGGGTGGCCGCGGCGATGCTGGCGCTCGCCATGGCGGGTACCCGGAAGTGTCCGGGCAGCACGGATTCGTCGCCGGTCAGGGACACGGCGGGCAACGGTTCCCCGGCGAGCGACTGCCAGGCCCCGGCGAGTACGTCCTGCACCGGCGGTTACGGCAGAGCCGCGACGAGCTCGGCGGGCGGCACCTTCGTGCCGGTGTAGAACGGGATTTCGACGCGCACGTGGCGACGGGCCTCGGTGTTGCGCAGGTGGCGCATCAGGTCGACGATCCGGTGCAGCTCGTCGGCTTCGAAGGCGAGGATCCACTCGTAGTCGCCGAGCGCGAACGACGCGACGGTGTTGGCGCGCACGTCCGGGTAGTCCCGCGCCTCCTTGCCGTGGTCGGCCAGCATCTTGCGGCGTTCCTCGTCCGGAAGCAGGTACCAGTCGTAGGACCGGACGAACGGGTACACGCAGATGTACTTCCGCGCTTCCTCGCCGGCCAGGAACGCCGGCACGTGGCTCTTGTTGAACTCGGCGGGCCGGTGCAGCGCGGTCTGGCTCCAGACCGGCGTGGACGCGCGGCCGAGCGGCGTGCGCCGGAACCCGGTGTAGGCGGCCTGGACCTGCTCGATCTCCTCGGCGTGCCACCAGATCATGTAGTCCGCGTCGGCACGGAGGCCGGACACGTCGTACACGCCTCGGACGACGACGCCCTTGGCCTCGAGCCCGTCGAGGTACTCGGCCGTCTCGCGGCCCGCGGCGCCGCGGTCCTCCCCCAACTTCCCCGGTTCGATCCGGAAGACCGACCACGTGGTGTAGCGGATCGTGTCGTTGAGTTCGTTGTAATTCAGCCGCGCCATGACTCCATCCTGGCACTGTCCGCCCGGCGATCGCCATGGGGCTCCGTCACACGAAGAGCTGCTCCGCGATCCGCCGAGCGGCAGCATCGGCCGTGGCCACGCACGCGGGCAGTCCGACGCCGTGCAGCGTGGCGCCTGCCACAGCCAGGCCCGGGATCTCCGACACAGCCGTCTCGATCCGCGTCACCCGCTCCAGGTGCCCGGTGCCGTACTGCGGGAGGCCGCCTCCCCAGCGCGTCACCAAGGTGTCGATCGGCTCCGCGGTGACGCCGGCGAGCCGGGCCAGATCCGAGCGGACCGCCGCGACCAGCGAATCGTCGTCGCCGTTCAGAGCGCCGGGCTCGCCGAACCGGCCGACCGAACCGCGCACCAGCACCGGTCCGGCTTCGCCAAGGTGCGCCCATTTGTTTGACGAAAACGTGAAGGCCTTGGACGCGTACGGCACGCCTTCCGTGTCCCGCTCCCCCGCGCCGATGAGGATTCCGGACGCGTCGGGCAGCTCAGTACCCGGCGGGAACGCGAACGCGACGACCGCCATCGACGCCAGTTCGACCTCGGCGAACGCCGTCGAAGCCACCGGGACCACGCCGTCGAGCAGTTTCCGGGCGGCCGGCGCGGGCACCGCGAGCAGGACCGCGTCCGCTTCGACCGGGCTGTCGGCAGGTGCGTGCGCAGGCGCGGCAGCCCCGAACTCGAGACGCCAGCCGGACGGTGTCCGCGTCAGCGCGCGGACCGTCGACGAAGTACGCAGCTCGGCTCCGGACAGCTCGAGCAACCGGTCGAGCAATCCCCGCAGGCCGCCGGTGAGGCTGCCGAAAACCGGTGCGGTGCCCGGCGTTTTCGGCAGGAGCGACGACGCGGCCTCGGTGAGCGAACCCGCGCCGCCCTCGATCGCGTTGGCCAGGCCAGGCATCGTCGCGCGGAGGCCCAGACCGTCGGCACCGCCCGCGTACACGCCGCCCAGCAGCGGGTCGACCAGCCGGTCCACCAGCTCGTCTCCGAACCGCGTGCGCAGCAACGGACCGAGCGGCACATCGCCGTCGCCAAGATCGACCGGGCCGAGCGAGCGCTCCTTCTCGACCGCGCGCCGCCCGTCTTCGGACAGCACACCCGCGACCGAGTCCGCGGACGCCGGGACTCCCATCACGGTGCCGGGCGGCAAGCTCTGCACTGAACCGCCAGCGTGGATTTTGGCGCGCGCCTTCGTCGGATGCACCAGGCGATCCGCGAGGCCGACCTCCTCGACCAGCGAAACCATCTCGGGCCGCCGGGCGAGGAACGCTTCGGCCCCGACGTCATAGCTGACGCCGCCGACCTCCGCCGTGCGCAGCTTCCCGCCGATCGCCGCCGTGCTCTCGAAAACGGTGATCCGCGCCCGGTCCCCGAGCAGCCGACGCAGCCGGTACGCAGCGGCCAGCCCGGAGATCCCGCCGCCGACGACCGCGACGTGCTTCACAGCGAGTGCACCAGGTCGACGACCCGCTTCAGCACCTCCGGGTCGACGCTCGGCAGCACGCCGTGGCCGAGGTTGAAGACGTGCCCGCGTGCGGCGCGGCCCTCTTCGACGATCCGGCGCACCTCAGCCTCCAGCACCGGCCACGACGCGTACAGCAGCGCCGGATCGAGGTTGCCCTGCACCGCCACGTTGCCGCCGAGCCGCTGGACCGCGACGTCGAGCGGGATCCGCCAGTCGACGCCGACCACGTCCGCGCCCGCCTCCCGCATCGCGCCGAGCAGCTCGCCGGTGCCGACGCCGAAGTGGATCCGCGGCACGCCGTACTCCCCGGCCACGGCCAGCACCCGGCTCGAATGCGGCAGCACGAACTCGCGGTAGTCGCGCTCGGACAGCGCACCGGCCCACGAGTCGAACAGCTGCACCGCGTCGACGCCAGCCTCGAGCTGGGCGCGCAGGAACGTGGCGGCGATGTCGGCGAGGCGCGCGGCGAGGTCGTGCCAGACCTCGGGCTGCGAGTGCATCAAGGCCTTGGTGTGTTCGTGGTTGCGGCTCGGGCCGCCCTCGATCAGGTAGCTGGCCAGCGTGAACGGCGCGCCGGCGAACCCGATCAGCGGCGTTTCGCCGAGCCGCTCCACCAGCAGCCGGACGCCCTCGGCGACCTGCCCGACCTGCTCCGGTTCCAGCTTCGGCAGCGCGCGCACCGCGGCGGCGTCGCGGACCGGCGAGGCCACGACGGGGCCGGTGCCGGGCACGATGTCGATGTCGACGCCCGCCGCCTTGAGCGGGACGACGATGTCGCTGAACAGGATCGCCGCGTCGACGCCGAGCCTGCGGACCGGCTGCATCGTGATCTCGGCGAGCATCTCCGGGTCGAAGCACGCGTCGAGCATCGGCACGCCCTCGCGCAGCGCGCGGTATTCCGGCAGCGAACGACCGGCCTGGCGCATGAACCACACCGGGACGCGCGCGGGCCGCTCCCCGCGCGCGGCGGCGAGGAAAGCCGAGCCGGGCAGGGCGCGACGGGGCGAAACGGACGGAGCGCCGGCGGGCGCGGACGAAACCTGAGGCACGAACCCCATGGTCCCACGCGGGTCCGACAGTCCCGGGCCACCCCGTGCCCAACGAGCCCAGCCCCGGATCCGCGGCGTCGGCGTCCCGCGCGCGTCGCTGCGGATTCGGCAGGGTGCAGCCGGTCGCCATGCCGCATTCGTTGCGTGCCGCACCGGATGCGGCATTGGGGCGGGCCGGGAAGGGGGGCGGAGACAGGGTAGCCAGCGTGGCGGGAGGGCAAGGCGGCGGACGGGACAGGCGGCGCGAACCAGTCGGGGAGGCCAAGGCCCGAGGGAACGGGACAGCCGCGGTGGGATGGACGGCGCGGCGCGCACGAGGCGAGAGGCCAAGGGCGAGGGGGCAGAGTGCCCCGCGGACGGGGTGCCCAACGGACGGAGCGCGAGCCGGGGCGGGCGCGCGGCGGGCAGGGTGCGCGGGGGCAAAGCGCGAGGCGGGCCGGAGTGCGAGGGCCGGTGTGCGCGGGGGCGGAGTGCGCGGAGGGCGGAGCGCTTGGCCAACGGCGGCCGGAACCGCTCCGCGGGTCGCGGGTGGGTCTCGCTCGGCGCGCCTGCGTCCGCAACGGGGCGTCGCCGCCCTACAGTCGGTGCGTGACCGCGATGACGCCAGTGCCCGATCTCTTCCGCGAAGCCGTCGCGGCGCTGCAAGCCGTCCGGCCGCGCCCGGAGATCCGCCTGGAGACGATGCGCGCGCCGCAGCGGCTCGCGCCGTGGTCCTACGCGTTGAGCTGCGACGTCTCCGGACCGGCCGACGTGCTGGCGTCCGGCAGGCTGGTGCTGCTGCACGACCCGGACGGCCAAGAAGGCTGGGACGGCGTGCTGCGGCTGGTCATGTACGTGCGAGCCGAGCTCGACCGCGAACTGGCCACCGACCCGTTCCTGCCCGCGGTCGGCTGGTCGTGGCTCACCGACGCGCTCGAGGCCTCCGGCGCGTCGTGGAAGGCGCTCGGGGGCACGGTCACCGAGACGTCCTCGGCCCGGTTCGGCGACATCTCCGGCCCGGCCCGCACCGACGACCTCGAACTGCGGGCGTCCTGGACCCCCACCGACGCCGCGCTCGGACCGCACGGGCTCGCGTTCTGCCAGGTGATGGCGAGCGTCGTGGGGTTGCCTCCGGTGGGCGTCACGCTGTTCGAGCAGCGGCAGAGCTCCTGATTTCCTAAGTTCACCCGGTCGGGCAGCGCCTTCGGGGCGCTTGCACGCGCACGAACGCGCCTTCGCGGGCGGATCCGGGCCCCCGGAGCGCTCCGCGGAGATCTTCGAGGGCGCTTCCGGGCGTCTGCCGCCGACCGTCCATCGTGGACCGCGGCACCCGCTGCTCCGGATGCCGCACGTTCGTGGCCGGGCGCGATCACAGCCAGTGAACCCCCGGTAACCAGCTCCGACGCCGTTCCAGGGCCCTTTCGGACGCCTCCGACGGACGTCCGACGCCGGGAAGGTGCGCGCGGCAAAACATGAAAGAAAATGATCTTGCCCCGGCCGAGGCGCATTTCCGGGTCCGCGTCGACGGCGCGGCGGCCCGGCTCCGGCAGCACCCGCAGGTGCACGGGCCATCTGCACGCCCGTTTCGATACCGATAACTCTGGTGCATCGCGGCCCGGTCGTCAGTCGTTAACAAGACTCCGATCCTTAGTCCGATCGTGTTACAACGAACTCGCTGAGTGACGAACTGTTTCGGATAGATACCCATTCGATCCCCCCGCAACGGCGTCCGGACGGCTACAGTGCCTGGGACGACACCACTTTCGGTCTAAAGCTGGCGCGGCTGAACGGCCGAAGGTCCCGGTGCCGGTCGGGGGGCACGACCGACTCCAGGGAGGTAGTGACGTGGCTACCGTCGGCTTATCTCAGGCCGTCCGATCCACGCCAGCCGGTGCTTTGCCGGCGAGCATGGTTCCGCACCCGCGGGAAGAACTTTTTTCCGTGTTGGTGGTCGATGACCACCCGCTGTTGAGGGAGGCAATCGCAGCACGACTCGCACAGATGGGTGCGGGCACTGTCCACGAGGCCGCCACGGTGGCCGAGGCGAGGGCGCGAGCACAGGCCACCGGCCCGTGCGACCTGGCGATCCTCGATCTCGGACTGCCGGACGGCAGCGGCATCGAACTGGTTACGGAACTCCGTAGCCACGGCTGGCCGCGCGTGGTGGTCCTGGCATCCTCCGACGACCCGTACGCGGTGCGTTCCGCGTTCCAGGCCGGCGCTCAGGCGTACCTGCTGAAATCGGCATCGCCGGTGGTCGTCACCGACGGCGTGCGCCGGGTTCTCGAAGGCGGCGTCTACGCCGACCCGAGCGTGGCCCCGGTCCTGGCGACTGGCACGCGAGTGGCGGGCACCGACAACACGCCGCGCGAGCTGTCGGCTCGCGAGGTGGAGGTGCTCCAGCTCGTCGCGGACGGGCAGTCGAACAAGGAGATCGGGGAGGAGCTTTCCCTCTCCGCGCTCACCGTCAAGTCCCACCTGTCCCGCATCGGGCGCAAGCTCGGCACGGGCGACCGGGCTCAGATGGTCGCGCTGGCGATGCGAGCCGGCGTGATCCGCTGACGACGACGAACCACGTCCCCGCGGGGCGGGCGGACCAGGCGCGGTCCGCCCGTCCCGTAGGGTCGTCGGACATGGGAACTGCACAGGCGGACGGAGCCCGGACCGGAGACGAGACCACCGACACCTCCGGGGCCTCCCGAACGCCGGTGCTGCTCCGGGAACCAGCGGAAGGCACCCCGCCGGTCGTGGCCGATCCCGACGCGCTCGCCGAGGCGTGCGCGCGGCTCGCCGAGGGCACGGGCGCCGTCGCCGTCGACACCGAACGGGCGTCGGGCTACCGGTACTGGCCCAAGGCCTATCTCGTCCAGCTGCGCCGCGAAGGCTCCGGCACGGTGCTGATCGACCCGATCGCGCTCGCCGACGACCTCGCCCCGCTGCGGGACGTCCTCAACGACACCGAATGGGTGCTGCACGCCGCGTCCCAGGACCTGCCGTGCCTCGCGGAACTGGGCCTGCACCCGCGGTCGCTGTTCGACACCGAGCTGGCCGGACGGCTGGCCGGATACGAACGCGTGGCGCTGGGCACGCTCGTCGAGCTGCTGCTCGGGTACACGCTCGAAAAGGGGCACAGCGCCGCGGACTGGTCGAAACGTCCGCTGCCGGTCGACTGGCTCAACTACGCCGCGCTCGACGTCGAGTTGCTCAATGAACTGCGCGCGAAGCTCGAAGCCGAGCTGGCGGCGCAGGGCAAGCTGGAGTGGGCGCAGCAGGAGTTCGAGGCCGTCCGCACCGCTCCCCCGCCCGCGCCGCGCGCCGAACCGTGGCGCCGGACCTCCGGAGTGCACAAGATCCGCAGCCCGCGCGGCCTCGCCGCGGTGCGGGAAATGTGGCAGGCACGCGACGAACTGGCCCGCAAGCGCGACCGCGCGCCGAGCCGGATCCTGCCCGACAGCGCGATCGTCAACGCGGTGACCTCGGACCCGAAGACAGTCGAGGAACTGCAGAAGCTGCCGGTGTTCAGCGGACGCGTGCAGCGCAAGTACACCGCCAGCTGGCTGCGGCACCTGCAGGCGGCCAAAGCACTGCCTGCGAGCGAGCTGCCGAGCCCGAACCAGCCTTCCGACGGCCCTCCGCCGGTGAACCGCTGGGCGGACAAGGACCCCGACGCCGCTGCCCGGCTCACCGCCGCGCGTGCCGCGCTGGCCACGATCGCCGAGGACCGCAAGCTGCCGGTGGAGAACCTCCTGCTGCCGGACCTCGTCCGGCGCACCTGCTGGCGACCGCCGGCCGACCTCTCGGAGGACTCGGTCGCGGAAGCGCTGCGAGCAGGCGGGGCGCGGCCGTGGCAGGTGGAGCTGACGGCGGCGGCGTTGAGCAAGGCGTTGGCCAGCACGGCTTCCTGACCTGCTTCGGATGGTTCAGACCTCTAGGTGAGGTTGAGACCTTCGGATCCTTGGCTGAGTCTGTCCCAGAGCAGTACCGCCCTCTCGGCAAGCTTCGGCGGTTCATCCCGGACGACGTGAAGACCAGGATCAGACGCGGCGACGGGCCGGTCGGCGATATCCGAGCGACCGCGCCACGCCAGTCGCCGTAGTGACCACCGCGGGCACCAGGTGGGCCACTGACGTTGTCTCCCGGCGGCCCACGACCGCGACCGCGGCGGCGACCCGGGCGGACGCGTCGCGGATCGGGGCGGCGACGGCGACCGCGTCGTCAGCGAGCTGGCGGTCGGCGACGCAGTATCCGGCGCGCGCGATGTCAGCGAGTTCGGCGCGCAGGGTCTCCGGGTCGGTCGTGGTGTGCTGGGTTTCCGCCGCGATCGGGCTGGTCAGCGCGGATTCGCGGACGTCCGCAGCGGCGTGCGCGAGCAGGACCCGGCCGGTGGCGGTGGTGGTCGCGGGCAGGCGGCTGCCGGTCGTGGTCAGGATTTCGACCGAGCGGTGTCCGGCCAGCCGGGCCAGGAACACGACGTCCGTTCCGTCCAGGACGGCCAGATGCACGTTTTCACCGGTCGCATCGAACAGGTCGCCCAGATACGGCAGGGCGATTTCGCGCATCGACGCCCGGGCCAGCGACAGCGAGCCCAGTTCCCACAGTTTCAGGCCGAGATGGTAGCCGCCGTGTTCGTCGCGGGTCAGCGCGCCCCACTCGGCCAGTTCGCCGACCAGCCGGTGCGCCGTGCTCAACGGGAGACCCGCCGCCTGGGCGATTTCGGTCAGGGACCGCACCGGTGTCTGGGCGCTGAAGCAGTCCAGCACCGACAGCAGCCGCGCCGCCGAGGTGGGCCTGGCTTCCATGTGGCGGAAGTCTGATTGAGGCCGGGCCGCGGCGCAAGCGACACTGCGGGCGTGGGTCGGCCGAGCGAGTCAGTGGTGATCACCGGGGCGGGGTCGGGTCTCGGGCTCGGAGCGGGAGTGACGCTCGCCGTGCATGGGCACCGGGGGTTCGGATTTCCTCGCAGGCAGCGCGATCCGGGCCCGGCGATCGAGACGATCGCCCGGGTTGCGCGAGCAGCGAGATCGGCTGTGGGCCGAGACCGGCCTTGGCGACCCGTGAGAAGGTGCGGTCGGCGGGACAGTAGAGAAACACTAGACAGGAGCACATGAAAGTGAAGATCGCGGTGCTCGGGGGCGGGCACGGTTCCTGGGCCACGGTGGCGGAACTCGCCGAGCACGGCCACGAAGTGCGCTGGTGGCGGCGGAACGCCGAGGCACTGGAAGCGGTGCGCGCAGCCGGAGCGGTGGAGGTCCGGGATTACCGGGGTTCCCGCTCGGTGCCGGTGGGCGACGGCACGGGGAAGATCAACCCGGTGACGGACCTCGCCGAAGCGGTGCGCGGCGCGGCCCTGATCGTGATCCCGCTGCCGTCGACCACGCACGACGACCTGGCTCCCCGGCTCGCACCGCTGCTGACCGAGGGCCAAGTGGTTCTCCTGCCGCCGGGCACGTTCGGTTCGATGGTGTTCGCGAAGGCCGTCGCCGCGGCGGGCGGAAGCTCGGAGATCGCCTTCGCCGAAGCCGGGACGCTGCCTTATCTCGCGCGTCGGCACGGTGACGCGGAAGTGGTGATCAGCGGGTACGCGACGCGTCTGCCGACCGGGGTTTTCCCGCTGCGGCTGGCGGAAAGCGCGTTCACAACCCTGCGCGAGGCCTACCCGAGCATCGAGGACGCGGGCGACGGGCTCAGCGGCGCGCTGATGAACGCGGGCCCGATCATCCATCCGCCGCTGATCACGATGAACGCCGGTCCGCTGGAGCATTTCGCCGCCTGGGACATCCACAACGAGGGTACGCAGCCGTCGATCCGCCGGGTCACCGACGCGCTCGACGCCGAGCGGGTCGCGCTGCGCGAAGCGTTCGGCTACGGCGCGCCGCACTTCCCGCTGGCCGACCACTACGCGACTGACGGCGAGGAATGGATGTACGGCCGGGCGGCGCACGAGCGGCTCACCGACAGCGGCGACTGGCGCGAGAAGATCGACCTCCACACGCACCGCTACATGGTGGAAGACACACGGCTCGGCCTGTCGCTGCTGGTGTCCGCGGGCCGCTGGGCCGGCGTGCCGACGCCGGTCGCGGCGGGTCTGCTGGCTCTCGGTTCCGCCGTCACCGGCCGCGATTTCTACGCCGAGGGCCGGACGTTCGAGAACCTCGGACTGGCGGATCTCGACCGGGCCGGTCTGACCGAACTGCTGCGGGACGGAGTCCAGTCGTGATCGCCATCGTCGGCGCCGGGAGGATGGGCGAGGGCATCGCGCTGGCCTTCCTCGCGGCGGGACATCCGGTACTGCTCGCGGACGTCAAGGACCGCACCGAGGAGGAACGCCAGCTCCGGCGCGACGAGGTCCGCAAGCGCCTCGCCGACCGGCTGCGCGCGATGTCCGGCCACGCGGACGCGCTGGAAAGCCTGACGCTGGGCGACCGTTCGGCGAAGGAACTCGCCGACGCGACCGTGGTGTTCGAGGCCGTGCCGGAGGTCATGGAGATCAAACGCGAGGTGTTCGGCTGGCTCGGCTCGCAGGTGCCGGAGTCGGCGGTGCTGGCCTCGACGACGTCGACCTTTCTGGTCACGCAGATCGCGGAGCTCGCCGACCGGCCGGAGCGGGTCGTCAACGCGCACTGGCTCAACCCGGCCGAATTGATGCCGCTGGTCGAGGTCAGCCGGAGCGACGGCACCGATCCGGCCGCGGTCGACCGGCTCGTGGAGCTGCTGCGCGAAATCGGCAAGGTGCCGGTGGTGTGCGGACCTGCCGCCGGGTACATCGTGCCGCGGCTGCAGGCGCTGCTGATGAACGAGGCCGCGCGGATGGTCGAGGAAGGGGTGGCCGGAGCCGCCGAGATCGACCTCGCGGTCCGCGCCGGGCTCGGGCCGCGGTTTTCGGTGCTGGGGCCGCTGGAATTCATCGACTGGGGCGGCGGCGACATCCTGTACTACGCCTCGCGCTACCTGACCGGCGAACTCGGCGAACGGTTCCAGGCGCCCGCGATCGTCGAGGAGAACATGACCGGCCAGCGGCGAGGCCTCCAGGACGGGACCGGGTTCTACCGCTTCGACCCGGCCGGAGTGCCGGATTACCGGGCGGCGCGGATACGGGAGTTCGAGGAGATCTTCCGGCTGCGCGAACCGCATTTGCGAGACGGGACACCGGTTCCGGTGCGCCCGGAGGACGGTTCGGAGGAGTGATCCTCGGCGGCGGCCGCGGGTTCGGGCCCGCGGCCGTCAGCACTCCTCAAGCCATCCGGCTGCCTGGACAGTGAGCGGATGAGTGTCGCCGAAGACTGCGGCAAGCCCGGCGACCACGGACTCCAGCTCCGCGGCGGCACTCACCCGGTCGCCCCGTCGGGCGGCGGCCCGGGCCAGCGTCGCGCGGAGGCCGAGCACGATCGGATGTCCTGCCGGCCAAGCACCGGCGGCCAGCACGGTTCGCGCACAGTGCTCGGCTTCGTCCAGCTCGCCGCTCTCTACGCAGGCACGCGCGAGCGTGCTGCGGACGACCAGCGCGCCTCGGCCTCGTGCCTCGGCCAGGACCTGGCGGAGCAGGACGGCTGCCTCGGAGGCTTGCCCTGCTTTCAGGAGCACGGCCGCCAGGGACTCCGCCAGCTCTGGCCGCTTCCCGAACAGTTCGCGCATCGGTGCGATCGCCGGCTCCGGATCTCCGGTTTCGGCTTGCACGACCAAACGGAGTCCGCGGATCGCGTCTCGTTGCTCGTCGGTCGCACAGAGCGAATCCTCGTCCGCCAGCAGTTGTCCGACCGCCTCATAGCGGGTCAGCGTGCGCAGCATGGTGATCTTCCGGCGGCGTCCGGCTTTCGTCAGCGAGTGTGCCGGGCCGAGTTCGGCCGCGCAGTAGTCGACGTGCGCGTCCACCACGGCCAGCGCGTCTTCGTACTGCGCCGCCACGCCGTAGGCTTCCGCGAGGAACAGCTGGGTCTTGAACGTCGCGGGCTGGCGCGCGCCCCACGTTTCCTCGAACAGCTCCGCGGTCCGTTCCAGCAGCGGGATCGCTTCCGCCGGACGGCCCTGCGAGGTCTGGCAGTGCGCCAGATTCGCCCACGCGGCAAGGGTCTCCGGCCCGCGCGGACCGAAGGTTTCGGTCAACGCGGGCACGAGGTCCGCGTAATGCCGCTCCGCCGCCGACCAGTCCTCGTTCTTGACCAGCAATTGACCCAGCAGGAACCGCCGGCGCAGGTTCGGCACGCTGTTCGGGTTGCGCGCCTTCGCGAGGGCGGCCCGCAGCGCGGCGACCTCGTCAGCGGGCTCTGGCTTCGGGCGGAGGAATCTCACCTGGACAGTCTGCCCTGGCCAGCGGTTCAGTCCTCCTTCAGCCGTCCGGCAGCTCCCCGGGAGTGTGCCGTCCCCCACTCGACTGGGCCACTCCCCTGGTTACCCACCGGTAACAAGGGCTAGGGTGCGGGACAGGAACACTCTCGACTTCAGGAGCATTCGTGGCCGCACCAGCTACGCCGCCGCTCGCGCCCGCCGCGCGAGGGGTGCGCAATGTCGTCTTCGTCGAAGGGGTACGCACGCCCTTCGGCAAGGCGGGCGACAAGGGCATGTACGCCGGGACCCGGGCGGACGACCTCGTCGTCAACGCCATCCGCGAGCTGCTGCGGCGGCATCCGGAGCTGCCGCCCGAGCGCGTGGACGAGGTGGCGATCGCCGCGACGACGCAGACCGGCGACCAGGGCCTGACCATCGGCCGCACCGCCGCGCTGCTCGCCGGGCTGCCGAAGTCCGTGCCGGGCTTCGCGATCGACCGGATGTGCGCGGGCGCGATGACCGCGGTGACCACCACCGCGAGCGGCATCGGCTTCGGCGCGTACGACATCGCCATCGCCGGCGGCGTCGAGCACATGGGCCGCCACCCGATGGGCGAGGGCGTCGACCCGAACCCGCGGATCGTCGCGGACAAGCTGGTCGACCCGACCGCGCTCGTGATGGGCCAGACCGCGGAGAACCTGCACGACCGGTTCCCGGAGATCACGAAGGAGCGCACGGACGCGTTCGCCGCGCGCAGCCAGGAGCGCTACGCCGAGGCCGTGAAGACCGGCAAGATCGGCCCCGAGCTGGTTCCGGTCGCCACCCGCAGCAAGGAACTCGGCTGGGGACTCGCGACCGAGGACGAGCCGCCCCGCCCGGGCACGACCGTCGAGCAGCTGGCGAAGCTGAAGACGCCGTTCCGTCCGCACGGCCGGATCACCGCGGGCAACGCGGCCGGTCTCAACGACGGCGCGACCGCGGCGATCCTCGCCGACGAGGACACCGCGCGCGAGCTGGGCCTGCCGATCGGGATGCGGCTGGTCGGCTACTCGTTCGCCGGCGTCGAGCCGGAGGTGATGGGCATCGGCCCGGTGCCGGCCACCGAGAAGCTGTTCCAGCGCACCGGTCTGTCCATTGAGGACATCGGCCTGTTCGAGATCAACGAGGCGTTCGCGGTGCAGGTGCTCGCGTTCCTCGACCACTTCGGCATCGCCGACGACGACCCGCGAGTCAACCAGTGGGGCGGCGCGATCGCGTGCGGCCACCCGCTGGCCTCGTCCGGCGTGCGGCTGATGACGCAGCTGGCCCGCCAGTTCGCCGAGCGCCCCGACGTGCGCTACGGCCTCACCACGATGTGCATCGGCATCGGCATGGGCGGCACCGTGATCTGGGAAAACCCGGCCTACAACGGCTCTGAGGGGGCGAAGTAAATGACTTTCACCGCTGAAGAGGCGAAGGCGGCGTTCCCGGACGAGGTCGTGACCAACGCGGTCACCAACCTGGTCAAGGTGCCGGGGCTGGACAAGCCGGTCGCACTGATCACTTTGGACAACGGGCACGACCACACCCGGCCGAACACCTTCGGCCCGCAGGGTCTCGTCGCGCTGAACACCGCGCTGGACGAGGCGTTCGCCGCCGAGCCCGCCGCGATCGCGGTCACCGGCAAGCCGTTCATCTTCGCCGTCGGCGCGGACCTGTCCGGCGTCGAGGCGGTGTCGGACCCGAAGCTGGCGCGGGAGATCGCGCAGACCGGGCACGACGTGTTCCGGCGGCTCACCGAGTCGAAGATCCCGACGTTCGGGTTCGTCAACGGCGCGGTGATGGGCGGCGGGCTCGAGCTCGCGCTGTCCTGCCACTACCGGACGCTGTCGGAGAACACCGCGGCGATCGCGTTCCCCGAGGTGTTCCTCGGCCTGTTCCCGGGCTGGGGCGGCACGCAGCTGCTGCCGAACCTGATCGGCCCGGACGCCGCCGTCACCGTGATCATCGAGAACGCGCTGGCGCAGAACAAGATGCTGAACGTGCGCAAGGCCGCCGAACTCGGCATCGTCGACGAGGTCTTCGGTTCCGCGGACTACCTCGAGCAGTCGCTGCTGTGGCTGGCCAAGGTCGTCAACGGTGAAATCACCCCGGCTCGCCGGGAAATCGACCGCGGCGCGGAGTGGGACGCCGCTATCGCGCGCGCCAAGTCCATCGTGGACGGTCGCACCCACGGTGCCTCGCCGGGCGCGACGAAGGCTGTCGAACTGCTGGAACTGGCGCGGGAGAACGACCTCGACCGCGGTTACGCGGCGGAGACCGACGGGCTCGCCGAGCTGCTGATGTCGGACGTGCTTCGCGCCGGGCTGTACTCGTTCAACCTGGTCAACAAGCGGGCCAAGCGGCCGGCCGGTGCGCCGGACAAGTCGTTGGCGCGCAAGGTGAACAAGGTCGGCATCGTCGGCGCGGGCCTGATGGCCAGCCAGCTAGCGCTGCTGTTCGTGCGCCGCCTGAAGGTTCCGGTGGTGCTCACCGACGTCGACCAGGCGCGCATCGACAAGGGCGTCGGCTACGTCCATGAGGAGATCGACAAGCTGCTGGCCAAGAAGCGGGTTTCGCCGGACGGCGCGAACCGGCTGAAGGCACTCGTCACCGGCTCGCTCGACAAGGCCGCGTTCTCCGACGCGGACTTCGTGATCGAGGCCGTTTTCGAAGAGCTGGGCGTGAAGCAGCAGGTGTTCGCCGAACTGGAGCAGCACGTCTCGCCCGAGGCGATTCTGGCCACGAACACGTCCTCGCTCTCGATCACCGCGATGGCCTCGAAGCTGCAGCACCCGGAGCGCGTGGTCGGCTTCCACTTCTTCAACCCGGTGGCCGTGCTGCCGCTGCTGGAGATCGTGCGCGGCGAGAAGACCGACGACGCGACGCTGGCGACCGCGTTCTCGGTCGGCAAGCAGCTCAAGAAGTCGAGCGTGCTGGTGAAGGACGCGACGGCGTTCGTCGTGAACCGGCTGCTGCTGCGTTTCCTCGGCGAGGTGCTGGTCGCGGTGGACGAGGGCACGCCGTTCGACGTGGCCGACTCCGCGCTCGAGCCGCTCGGCCTGCCGATGTCGCCGCTGAACCTGATGCAGCTCGTCGGCCCGGCCATCGCGCTGCACGTCGGCGAGACGCTGCACGGCTCGTTCCCGGACCGCTTCACCGTGAGCGAGAACCTCGAGAGGTTCGTGAAGGCGGGCAAGAAGGGCGTCTGGACCTGGGACGCGAACGGCACGCCGTCGGTCGACCCGGAGGTCGCCGAACTGTGGAAGCAGGGCGACCAGCCGTCCACCGCGGAGCAGGTCCGCGACCGCGCGCTGAACGCGATCGCCGAGGAGGTCCGGATCATGCTCGACGAGGGCGTGGTCGCGGAGGCCCAGGACATCGACCTGTGCCTGATCCTCGGCGCGGGCTGGCCGTTCTGGCTGGGCGGCATCACGCCGTACCTCGACCGGTCGGGCGTCTCGGAGCGGGTCAACGGCAAGCCGTTCCTCTCCCAGGGCGTCGCTTCGGTTCCGGCGTAACGCCTCGGCGGAGCCGCCCCGCGCAGGGCGGCTCCGCCGTGAACCCGGACACACCGAGCACTTCGTGACCTTCCGGGCACCAGCCGTTCACCGCTGCCCCATAGCGTCCTGCCGAATCTTTCGAGCAGGTCAGGAGCAGGATGAACAGCACGAACCCGGACGGCCTCGGCCGTCGCGGATTCTTCAAGCGCGCGGGGCTGGTCGGCGCCGTCGCGGCCGGGGCGCCGGTCCTGGCTTCGGGCCGGGCCGACGCGGCAGACCTGGATCTGGGGCTGGACCTCGACTGGCTGTTCGGCCGCCGTTACCAGTGGGTCGTCGGCGATCACCACACGCACAGCCAGTATTCGTACGACGCGATGTACACCATCGACCGGATCGCGGCCGGCGCGCGCGAGCACGGCGCGAAATGGGTCGTCTTCACTGACCACGGGCACGCGACACACGAGAAGTCGTCGGTGGAGCCGACCAGCCGTGACGTGCTCGCCGCGCAGCGGAGGCATCCGGATCTGCTGCTGTGGCAAGGCATGGAGTGGAACGTGCCGGGCGCGGAGCACGCGACGCTGTTCTTCCAGGCGGGGCGCGAGCAGGCGAGCGTGCTGCGCGAGTTCGAGCGCAGTTTCGACTGGCGGCTGACGGGTTCCGAATCCTCCAGCCCGGAGCACGAAACGTTGGCGCTCAACGGTTTGCGGTGGCTCGCCGAACAGGAACGCACGCGTCGGATCCACGCGCCGGTCGTGCTGATCAACCACCCGCTGCGCAACGGCCGGGTGTCGCCGCACGAACTGCGCAACTACCGCGACACCGCGCCCGGAATCGTGATCGGCATGGAAGGCGCTCCCGGCGCACAGGCCGACGGATTCCCAAAGCCGCAAGGCAATGGCGGCGCGCGGGGCGGCTACGCCAACAACCCCGGTGCGAACTCGTGGCCCGGCTTCCCGGCCGAAGCGTACCGCACGTTCGGCGGCTGGGACTGGACCACCGCGAAGGTCGGCGGACTGTGGGATTCCCTGCTGGCCGAAGGAAAACCGTGGTGGATCACCAGGAACTCCGACTCCCACTACAACCGCGGCGACCAGCTCGTGCGGCCCGCGGTGCCGGACGGCTGGTACGAGCAGACCGGCAAGTACCCGGACCCGGTCGACAGCGGGGTCCCGCAATTGTCCGCGCCGTACGCCGATTTCTACCCCGGCGAGTTCAGCCGCACCGTGGTCGGCGTGCGGCGGCCGGGTTTCGAGGGCGTGCTGGAGGGCCTGCGCGCGGGGCGAATTTGGCTGTCTCACGGCGATTTGGTGCAGCAGCTGGAAGCCGGCGTCCACGGCGATGGCGACTGCGCGACCTTCGGCGGACGACTGCGCGTGCGCCGCGGCTCGACGGTGACGGTCGTCGTGTCGGCGGTGACCGCGTACCGGCCGAACGGGTCAGGTTCAGTGCCGCGGCTCGGTCGGCTGGATGTGATCGCGGGCCCGGTCACCGGCCCGGCAGCGGATCGCGACACGATGACGGCGCCGGGTACGCGAGTGGTGGAGTCGTTCACGCCTTCGCGCGGATACGCCGGTCGGCGGGTGACCTTTAAGCACACGTTCCGCAATGTGCGGGAGCCGTTCTACGTGCGAGTGCGCGGAACGGACGGGAATCGGCAGGTCGCTGGCGGGATCGAACCGGCGATGGACGTGATCGGGCAGGCGAATCCGTACGAAGACCTTTGGCTGTACGGGAATCCGACGTTCGTCGACGTCTACTGAGGACAGTTAAGCATCAGGTCAGGCGCGGTTCCGGCCGCGCCTGCCCGGCCGGAGTCAGATGCCGACGACAGTGAGCAGCCGGTCGAGCCCGACGAAGTCCTTCGGGTTTCTGGTCAGCAATGGGATCCGCTGCACGGCCGCCGTCGCGGCGATCTGCAGGTCCATGCGGCGGGGGCGACGATCCCGCCCGAACCGGCGGACCAGTGCGGCAGCCGTGCCGTACATCTTCGCCTACGGCGAACGGCAGGGCGCGAAACTGTTCGAGAGCAGTGTGGTAGCGCTCGACCCGTTCCGCGAGGCGGAGGGGATCATCGGTGGCGAGGCCATAGGCCAGCTCCGCGATGGTCACCGAACTGACGGCAGCCGCCGCGGACGCGAACGAACCCAGGTCGAGGCGTTCGAGATCGATGACCACCGAGGTGTCGAGCAGCACCCGGGCAGGAACTGTCACCGTTCTTCCCCGGGCTCGCCCAGGCCGTCCGGGCCGAAGACAGCGTCGTCGGCCTCTCGTTCGCGGTGCCATTCTGCGCTGTCCATGGGCGGGAGCCCGCGGAAAGCTTCCTGGATCTCGCCGAGGGTCCGGTTTCGCCGCGGTTCTTCCTGGACGCGGTGCGGCACCAGGTCGGCGACCGGTTTTCCATTGCGGGTCACGATGAACATCTCGCCCGCTTCCACCCGCCGCATGATCTTCGCATTGTAGTTGCGCAGCTCTCGCTGACCGATGGAATGCGCCATGACAAATCTGTAGCACCTTTTCAGCAAGAGTGCTACAGGCGTGCTACGTGGCAGGCAACCGCACCGTCACCGCCAGTCCGCCACCGACCACCGGCTCCGCGGACACCGTTCCGCCGTGTGCCTGCACCGCCGCGCGCACGATCGACAATCCCAGCCCCGCACCGGAACGCGCCGTCCGGGCGACCCCCGCGCGGCGGAACGGCTGGAACAGTTCCGGCACCGCCGCCGGGTCCAGCAACCCGCCCGACGAGCGCACCCGCAGCGTCGACCAGTGCGCGCCCGGCTCGGTCGACACTTCGATCCAGCCGCCGTCGACGTTGTGTCGTACCGCGTTCTCGACCAGGTTCCCGGCAATCCGTTCCAGCAAAGCCGGATCCCCGATCGCGGGCGACGGTTGCATCGAGAAATCCGCGCGCAGGCCCCGCTGTTCAGCCTCGCCTCGCACGGCGGACCACGCGCGTTCCACGAGCACCGTCAGGTCGACCAGTTCGCGCGTCGCGAGCCCGGCCCCGTCGGTTCTGGCCAGCAGCAGCAACGAATTCACCAGCTGCCCCGCCCGGTTCGTCGCGTCGAGGACCACCCCGGCCATCCGGCGGAACTCGGCCTCGTCGGCGTGTTCGTCGGACAGCGTGACGTCCAATTCCGTGCGGATCACCGACAGCGGCGTGCGCAATTCGTGGCTCGCGTTGGCCACGAAATGCCGCTGCGAATCGAACGCGTCCTGGAGCCGGTCGAGCATGGCGTCGAACGTGCGGGCCAGTTCGGCCAGTTCGTCGCGCGAGCGGATCTCGCCGATGCGCTCCCCCATCGACTCGATCGACAGCCGTTGCGCGGTCCCGGTGATCTCGCGCAGCGGCCGCAGCACGCGGGAGGTGAACGTCCAGGCCAGGATCGCCGCCGCGGCGACCACGAAGAAGAACGCCAGCGAGCCGAAGATCAGCACCCGGGTGACCGCGTGCGTGCGCAGGTGCTGCGCGAGCGTGGACGCGTCCACGTCGACGCCGTCAACCCGCACGATAGTGCCCGGCGGCATGTGCGGCACGGCGTCGACCGCATCGCCGACGAGCGTCCAGGCCAGCCACAGCAGCAGCAACCCCGCCGCGGCGACCAGTACGGTCGCCAGGACGGTAACGCGCACCCGCAGGCTGCGGGCACCGGGAAGCTTCACTCGGAACCGGCGACCGACACCCGGTAGCCCGAGCCGACCACGGTCTCGATGATGCCCGGTTCGCCGAGCTTCTTGCGCAAGGTCATCACGGTGACCCGGACCGTCGTGGTGAATGGATCGGCGTTCTCGTCCCACACCCGTTCGAGCAGTTCTTCGCTGCTGACCACGGAACCGCCGGCGGACAGCAGCACCTCGAGCACGCCGAACTCCTTGCGGGTCAGCTCGACCGGCCCGCTCGCGCGCCGCACGGTCCGCTTCGCCGGGTCCAGCTCGACGTCGCCCGCGGTGAGCAGCGGCGGCGCGGCGGGCGTCGCGCGGCGGCCCAGTGCCCGTACGCGCGCGACCAGCTCGGGGAAGGCGAACGGCTTGGCGAGATAGTCGTCCGCGCCGAGGGACAGCCCGTCCACCCGGTCGGACACCGAACTGCTCGCGGTGAGCATGAGCACACGCGTCAGCTCGCCGGACGTCACGATCTCGCGGCACAGGTCGTCGCCGGACATCCCGGGCAGGTCGCGGTCGAGCAGCACAACGTCGTACCGCGTGACGGACGACTTCTCGTGCCCGTCGTCGCCCGTGAGCGCGATGTCGACGGCCATGCCCTCCCGCCGCAGCCCGCGGGCGATCGCGTCGGCCAACGGCTCTTCGTCTTCGACTACCAGAACTCGCACGAGACCACAATCCCATAGTTTCCTGAGAGCACCTGAGAGACCTGAGTGGACACTCGGCTTCACCCCCACCGCAACGCGAACCACAGCCGCATTCGCGTTTCCGGATCCGCCAGCCGGACGTCCAGCGCCCGTTCCACCTGTCCGATCCGGTGGCGCACGCTGTTGCGGTGCACTCCGAGTTCGGCGGCGGTGCGGTCCCAGCTTCCGTGGTGCGCCAGCCAGGTCCGCAGGGTCGGCACCAGCTCTCGGCCGTGCGCGCGGTCCAGTTCCCGCAGCGGGGCCAGCAGGCGTTCGGCGAACGCGCCGGCCGCGGCGGGCGGGATCAGTGCGTCGAAGCCGAGCGGGTCGGCGCTGGCGGTCAGCGGACGGGCCAGTGCGCGGGCGCGGGCCAGCAGCAGTTCGGTTTCCGCGACGGCGGCGGGCAGGTCCGCGGCGGGGTGCGGCTGACTGGCGACGACGAGCCAGCCGTGGTCGAGGAGGCCGTCCAGGTCGCCGAGCTCGCCGGCGATGGCGTAGAACCGGGGGCCGGGCAGGACCTGGACCAGCGGGGTGTCGAGCCGGGCGCGCAGCCAGTCCGGTCGCCGGGCGAGTGCGTCCGGGCCGCGCCGGTGGGCGACCCCGGCGACGAGCCGGGCCTCGTCGCTGCCGACCACTCCGGCGAGCGCGTCCGCGCCGGGACCGCCGAGCAACAACGCAGTGGCTGCGGCGCCGAGTTCCGCGCTGTCCGATCCGGCACGGCCGACGAGCCCCAGCAGCGCCGCGCCGACGGCCAGGATCGCCCGGTCTCCGCTGTCGAACCGTTGCACCCGGCCGGCCACGACCAGGTGCGCGGCGGTCGCTTGCGGATAGACCGGTTGCGCGACGACGTGCGTGCCGTCCGGCAATTCCGTCGAGGCGATGCGGATTCCGGAGCGCGAGCGCAGGGTCGCGAGCAATTCCGTGACCGGCGACGGCAGGGGTTGCGGCGCGTCGTAGCCCGCCGCCAGCACGTCCCCGGCGCTGACCATCGCGACCCACCCGTGCAAGCGTCCGGCGAGCGCGGCGACCAACTCCCCCAGGCCGCCGCCCGCGGCTCGCGTCAACGCCTCGCGACCCTCCGCCAGCCGCCGCTCTTCGTGCCGTCCCGCCTCGGCCAGCGCGACCGCGACGGCGCGGTTGATCGCCAGAAACGGTGTCGCGGGCGGCACCACCAGCAGCGGCAGACCGTGCTCCGCGCAGGCGTCACGCAACGAGGACGGCAGGGTTTCGGAGACCGTCCGGGTGAGGCCGAAGCCGAGCGCGGTCACGCCCGCGTCGCGCAGCCCCCGGACGTAGCGGTCGGCGTCCTTCGGCAGGTTCACGCCCGCGGTCAGCACGAGTTCGGCACCGACCAGGTACGGCGCGGGGTCGGCCAGTTCGCTCACGTGCGCCCACCGCACCGGCCGGTCCAGCGCGCCCGGGCGCAGCGTTTCGGGCACGACGTCGAGCGCCAGGTCCGGGTTGCCGGCGACGGTGCGTAGTGGAACTGTCACCTCCGCGGGCAACAGCACGTCCTGCTGGGTCATTTCAACCAATCTTCGGCGAGGTCCTGGATACATCGTCCCATGCCGTCGCGGGGTCGCCCGACCCTACGGTGTCCCGCAAGAACCCCACCCCGTTTCAAGGAGGACCCGTGGGCGGCGACTATGCGGTGATCGCGCTGTACATCGCGGGCATGATCGGGGTCGGCTGGATAGGCCTCCGGCTGGCCAAGACCAAATCCGACTACCTGGTCGCCGGACGGCGGCTCGGCTGGTTCATGTACTCCGGCACGATGTCGGCCGTCGTGCTCGGCGGCGCGTCGACCGTCGGCGGCGTGAAGCTCGGCTACACCTACGGCATTTCCGGCGCGTGGCTGGTGATCACCATCGGCGCCGGGATCCTGGTGCTGCACGCGGTGTTCGCGCGGCGGCTGGTGAAACTGCGCGTCTACACCGTCGGCGAGATGCTCGACCTGCGCTACGGCGGGCGCGCGAGCGCGGTGTCCGGCGTGGTGATGTGGGGCTACACGCTGATGCTCACCGTCACCTCGACGCTGGCGTTCGCGTCGATCTTCAAGGTGCTGTTCTCGATCCCCAGCTGGGCCGGGATCGCGATCGGCGGGTCGATCGTGGTGCTGTACTCGGTGCTCGGCGGCATGTGGTCGATCACGCTGACCGACATCGCGCAGTTCGTGATCAAGACGATCGGCATCCTGTTCGTGCTGCTGCCGGTCGCGCTCGTCTCGGCGGGCGGCTTCAGCGGGATGGCCGAGAAGCTGGACGCGTCGTACTTCGAGTTCACCTCGATCGGCGGCGAGACGATCCTGACCTACTTCCTGATCTACACGTTCGGACTGCTGATCGGGCAGGACATCTGGCAGCGCGTGTTCACCGCGCGCACGCCGCGCGTCGCGACCGGCGGCGGCGTCATCTCCGGCGTGTACTGCCTCGTTTACGGCATCGCGGGCGCGCTGATCGGTACGGCGGCGAAGGTGCTGTACCCGGATCTCGGCAGCGCGCAGGACGCCTTCGCGACCATCGCGGAGCGCCTGCTGCCCACCGGCGTACGCGGTCTCGTGCTCGCTGCGGCGCTGTCGGCGCTGATGTCGACTTCGAGCGGCGCGCTCATCGCGTGCGCCACCACGACGACTTCGGACCTGTTGCGCAGGGTCGGCCTTAAGAGTGGCGAGGTCTTGCGTAACCGAGTGACGACACTTGTGCTGGGCATCGTGGCCATCGGTATCGCAATGCTCGTGGACGACGTCGTCAACGCGCTCACCATCGCGTACGACATCCTCGTCGGCGGCCTGCTCGTGACGATCATCGGCGCGCTGTTCTGGAAGCGCGGTACTCGCGAAGGCGCGTACGCGTCGATGGTGGCCGGCACGGTATCCGTGATCGCCTTCATGATCATCGACGGAGTCGCGGCCAACAGTCCGATTTATTGGGGCCTCGGCGTCAGCCTGATCGTGTACGTCGGCGTCAGCCTCGCGACACCGCGTACGCCGGACAGCATTCTTTCCGTGTGGACTCAACGTCTGCATGGCTCCGACAACCCCACAGCCGCTGAAGATCTCAGCGCATCCGAAATCCGACAGGAGTTGCCCCAGTGAGTGAACAGCGTCCGGTCGGCCCGCTCGACTCGTCGCAGATCCCGCGTTTCGCCGGCTTCGCGACCTTCGCGAGGCTGCCGCGGATCGACGAAGTGCCGAGCGCCGACGTAGCCGTGGTCGGCGTGCCGTTCGACTCCGGCGTGTCGTACCGCCCCGGCGCGCGGTTCGGTCCTTCGGCGCTGCGCGAGGCGAGCCGGCTGCTGCGGCCGTACCATCCGGGCCTGGACGTTTCGCCGTTCGCGGAAAAGCAGGTCGTGGACGCGGGGGACATCGCGATCAACCCGTTCCACATCGGCGAAGCGATCGAGAAGCTGCAGCAGGAGGCTGAAGCGCTTACCGCGGGTGAGACGAAGCTGGTGACCGTCGGCGGCGACCACACCATCGCGCTCCCGCTGCTGCGCGCGGCGGCGAAGAAGCACGGTCCCGTTGCGCTGCTTCACTTCGACGCCCACCTCGACACCTGGGACACCTACTTCGGCGAGCCATACACCCACGGCACGCCGTTCCGTCGTGCGGTCGAAGAAGGCATCCTCGACACCAGCGCCGTGTCGCACGTGGGCACGCGCGGCCCGCTGTACGGCAAGCGTGACCTCGAGGAGGACCGTCGTCTCGGCTTCGGCATCGTCACCTCCGGCGACGTGCTGCGCCGCGGCATCGACGAGACGGTGGACGCCCTTCGGCAGCGCATCGGCGACCGTCCGCTGTATGTGTCCGTCGACATCGACGTGCTCGACCCCGCGCACGCTCCCGGCACCGGCACCCCGGAAGCGGGCGGCATGACCAGCCGCGAACTACTGGAGATCCTGCGCGGCCTGCGCGGGCTCAACCTGGTCGGCGCGGACGTCGTGGAGCTGGCCCCGGCCTACGACCACGCCGAGATCACCGCGGTCGCCGCCTCGCACGTCGCCTACGACCTGGTCAGCCTGCTGGCGCTGGGGCGCGGCGCATGACCCGGATCGGCGGCGACGTTGTCGTAGAGACGCTGCGGGCGCTCGGTGCGGACACCGTGTTCGGCCTTCCCGGACAGCACGCGCTCGGCCTGTTCGAGGCGCTGCGCCGGGCGGACGACCTGCGTGTGGTCAGCTCGCGCGTGGAGAACAATCTCGCCTTCGCCGCGGACGGCCACGCACGCGCCCGGCTCGCCGCCGATCCGCACGGCCCGGTGCCGGTCACGCCGATGATCGTGTCGACCGGTCCCGGCGCGCTGCTCACCCTGGCGTCGCTGCAGGAAGCGCGCGCGGCTTCGGTGCCGGTGCTCGGGATCTCCAGCCAGATCCCGGTCGCCGGGCTCGGCGGCGGACGGCACGGCTACCTGCACGAATTGCCCGACCAGCAGGCCAGCTTCCGCGATGTCGTGAAGTCGGTGCACGTGGTCCGGTCGATCAGCCAGATCCCGACCGCGCTGCGCGAGGCGTGGGAATCCGCCGCGACCGCGCCGTACGGGCCGGTCTGGGTGGAAATCCCGCAGGACGTGCTGCTCGCCACGGCGAACCTGCCGCGGCTGACGTCGGTAACCGCGGCTCCGGCACCGCTCGAACCGCTGCCCGAGCTGGTGGCCGAAGCCGCGAAACTCCTTGATGCAGCGAAGAATCCGGTGATCCTCGCCGGTGGCGGCGCGCTGCGGTCCGGGGCGCACGACGGACTGCGGCGGCTCGCGGAAACCCTGCGCGCGCCGGTGGTGTCGACGTTCGGCGGCAAGGGCGTTTTCGCCTGGGACCACGAGCTGTCCGCGCAATCGTGGATGGAAGACTGGCACACCACCGAATTCCTCTCCGACGCCGACGTCCTGCTGGTGCTCGGCTCCGGACTGGGCGAGCTGTCCAGCAACTACCGCGAGTTCGCGCCGAACGGGCGGATCGTGCAGGTGGAAGCGGATCTCGGGAAACTCGAGTCGAACTACCCCGCGCTCGCGCTGCACGCCGACGTCCGGCACACGCTCCGCGCGTTGCTGGATCAGCTCACCCCGCGCGCTGCGGACGGACGAGCCGAAGCGGCGGTGAAGGACCTCCTCGCGCGCGTGGAGTCCAGGTTGGACAGTCAGCCGCTCGCCGCGGAACGGAAGCTGATCGACGACATCCGCGCCGCGCTTCCCGAAGGAACGCAAACCTTCTGGGACATGACGATCGCGGCCTACTGGGCGTGGTCGGCGTGGAATCCGGACGGCGCGCCGATCCACACCGCGCAGGGTGCGGGCGGTCTCGGCTACGGCCTTCCCGGCGCGCTCGGGGCCGCCGCGGCAGGCGTGCGGTCGCTGGCCGTGTCCGGCGACGGCGGCGCGATGTACGGACTGGCCGAGCTGGCCACCGCCGTGCAGCATCAACTCGACGTGACTTGGCTGGTGATCGACGACGGCGGCTACGGCATCCTGCGCGAATACCTGACCGGCGCGTTCGGCCAGACCACCGCGACCGAACTGCCGCGACCGGATTTCGTCGCACTGGCCGAGTCGTTCGGCATCCCCGCCCGGAAGACCACTGTGGACACTGTCCGCACCGATCTCGCCGACGCGCTGCGCGCCCCGGGCCCGTCCGTCGTCGTGCTTCCCGCGCTGCTGAAGATGTTCGCCCCCACCCATCTGGAGCACTCGTGACCCACATCCGCAACTTCGTCGGCGGCGCTTTGGTCGATGCCGAGGCGACCCTCGAGCTGACGAACCCGGCCACCGGCAAGGTCTTCGGCACCAGTGTCCTTTCCGGACGGAACGAAATCGACCTCGCCATGGAGTCGGCGGCGCGCGCGTTCCGGTCGTGGCGGCGCAGCACGCCCGCGCAGCGCCAGGAAGCGCTGCTCAAGCTCGCCGACGCGCTGGAAGCCCGCGCGGAAGAGTTCGCCGACGCCGAGGTCCGCGAGACCGGCAAGGTCCGTTCGGTCATGCTGGACGAGGAAATCCCGGAGTGCGTAAGCACGTTGCGGTTCTTCGCCGGTGCCGCCCGGCAGCTCGAAGGCACTGGCGCGGGCGAGTACCTGCCCGGGCACACGTCGGTGATCCGCCGCGAGCCGATCGGTGTGTGCGCGCAGATCGCGCCGTGGAACTACCCGCTGATGATGGCGGTCTGGAAGATCGGCCCCGCGCTCGCCGCGGGCAACACCGTGGTGCTCAAGCCCGCGGAAACCACGCCGTCCACCGCGGTGCTGCTGGCCGAAACCGCGGCGGAATTCCTGCCTCCGGGCGTGTTCAACGTCCTGTGCGGCGACCGCGAAACCGGCCGCGCGCTGGTCCGGCACCCGAGTACCGACCTCGTGTCCATCACTGGCTCGACGCGCGCCGGCATCGACGTGGCCACCGTCGCCGCGGCCGATCTCAAGCGCACCCACCTGGAACTGGGCGGCAACGCTCCCCTGCTGGTCTTCCCGGACACCGACCTCGCCGACACCGCGGAGCGGATCGCCGACGCCGCGTTCTACAACGCCGGACAGGACTGCACGGCGGGCAGCCGCGTGCTGGTGCACGAGAGCATTCACGACGAATTCGTGGCCGCGCTGGCGAAAACGGCCGAAACCCGTCGTCCGGACGTCGACTACGGCCCGCTCAACAGCCGTGCCCAGCTCGACCGCGTGCTCGGCCTGCTGGAGCGATTGCCGTCGCACGCCCACGTCGAAACCGGCGGCACCGCGACCGGACCGGGCTTCCAGCTCGCGCCGACCGTCGTGTCCGGCCTCCGCCAGGACGACGAACTGGTCCAGGAGGAAATCTTCGCACCGGTCATCACCGTCCAGCCGTTCGCCGACGAGACGGAAGCGCTGGAGCTGGCCAACGGCGTCCCGTACGGCCTGGCTTCTTCGGTCTGGACGAACGACGTCGCCCGCGTCGCACGAGTGTCGCGCGACCTCGATTTCGGCTGTGTGTGGGTGAATACGCACGGCCCGCTGACCGCCGAAATGCCGCACGGCGGGTTCGGCCATTCGGGGCACGGCAAGGATCTCTCGGCGTACTCGTTCGCCGAGTACACCCGCGTCAAGCACGTGATGACGAGGTTCGAGTAATGAGCGACAAGGTCACCGAGGTCGAACAACACGGCATCGCGCCGATCCCGCCCGCCGAGCAGACGTCCCGGCCGCGCGACCTGTTCCGGCTCGCGTTCGGCGGGGCCAACACGTTCGCCACGATCATCCTCGGCACGCTGCCGATCGCGTACGGGCTGAGCTTCTGGGCGGCACTCGCGGCGACGGTCGTGGGCGTGGTGCTCGGCGCGCTCGTGCTGTCCCCGATGGCTTTGTTCGGGCCGACCACCCGCACCAACAACGCGGTTTCGTCCGGCGCGCACTTCGGCGTGGTCGGCCGGTGCGTCGGTTCGTTCCTGTCGCTGCTCACCGCGATCACCTTCTTCGCGATCTCGGTGTGGGTGAGCGGCGACGCGGTAGCCGGTGCGGCACAACGGCTTTTCGGCATCCACGGCGGGCCGGTCCTGCGCGCGGTCGCTTACGGCGTGATCGCGATCGCCGTGCTCGTCGTGTGCATTTACGGCTACCGCTTCATGCTGCTGGTCAACCGCGTCGCGGTGACCCTGGGCACGCTCATCATGCTGATCGGGATTTTCGCCTACGGCGGCTCGTTCGACCCGTCGTTCGCCGGCAGCGGCCACTTCGCCCTCGGCACCTTCTGGCCGACGTGGATCCTCGCCGTGCTGACCGTGATGGCGAACCCGATCTCGTTCGGCGCGTTCCTGGGCGACTGGTCGCGCTACATCCCCGCTATCCACTCGCGGCGCTCGCTGCTGGCCGCGCCGTTCCTCGCGCAACTGGCGACGCTGCTGCCGTTCGGCTTCGGCATCGCGACCGCGACCCTGGTCGCCGACCCGGCCGACTACGTCACCGGACTGACCGCGATTTCCCCGCTCTGGTACGCGATCCCGCTGATCGTGGTCGCGCTGATCGGCGGTTTGTCCACCGGCACCACCGCGTTGTACGGCACCGGCCTGGACTTCAGCTCGATCTTTCCCCGGCTGTCCCGGGTCCAGGCGACGCTGCTCATCGGAACACTGAGCGTGCTGTTCATCTTCGTCGGCAATTTCGTGCTCGACATGGTGTCCAGCATCAACGCGTTCGCGACGCTGATCGTGCTGTGCACGTCGCCGTGGATGGTGATCATGATGATCGGCTACGTGCAGCGCCGCGGCTACTACGACCCGGCTGACCTGCAGGTGTTCAACGAAGGCCGCACCGGCGGCCGGTACTGGTTCCACCGGGGCGTCAACTGGCGCGCAATGGCGGCCTGGATCCCGGCCACCGGACTGGGGTTGCTGTGCGCGAACACGCCGATGATCACCGGCCCGCTGGCGGGCATCGCGGGCGGCGTGGACATCAGCCTGGTGGTGACGCTGTGCACGGCCGCGGTGGCGTATCCGGTGCTGGTGAAGGTGTTCCCGGAGCCGCGGGAGGTCTTCGGGCCTTCTCCGGCTGTCGCTGAGGAAGCGGTGTCCGCCGAGGCGTGAACGGAGGCTTCCCGCCAGTCACAGGGAGACGCGAGCGACGCGGTACGCGCACGGGCGGGCTGTGGGACGATCCTGTCCCCGAAACCCGTTGTCCGGGAGGCAATTCGTGACGTTCGCAGTCGGCATCTTCGACTTGTTCAGCTTCGCCGTGCCCGGAGCCGTCCAGTTGTCGCTGCTGGTCTACGTCCTCGACCGGTTGGGGATCCTGCACGTCGCCGCGCTGACCTCCGCCCCGGGAGCGCTGTTGGTCGCCGGTGCGGTGGTGGCCAGTTATCTGCTCGGACATCTCTTCCACCCGCTGGCCGCGCTGCTGGAGCGGGTGCGCCCCCGACGCGACGCGGAGGAGGCCCGACAGGAGTTCGTCGCCCAGGTTCCGCAGGCTCGCGACCGTGCTTACGTCCAGGCCAACCCGGCGCTGCTGGTCGCAGCGGCGGAACTGCACGACAAGGACGCCGCGGGAGAAATTCTCCGGATGCGCGCACAGTCGGTGATGCTGCGCAACATCGCCTTCGCGTTCACGCTGGCCGCGGTGGTCGCGCTCGTGCAGACCGCGACCGGGCCGCATCGGATGGTCGCCGCCGGGGCCGCCGCGCTCGCAGTGCTCGGCGCGGCCGGGGCGCTGGGCAGCGGTCGGAAGGTCTGGCACATGTCCCGGATGAAGACGCTCGAGATCTGCTACTGGATTCCGGACATCGACCAGACCTTCGCCGCCCAAGCTCCGGCGGCGGGCTAGCGGGTAGGCCCCGCCGAGGCAGGAAGAGGGCGGGTCCCCTTTGCGGGAACCCGCCGGTTCAAGCGCTCAGCTGCGGAGCTTCCGCTCAGGCGCGCGGCTTCTGCCCCGCAGTCTCGTCCACCTCGGCACCCAGCCGCGTGCCTCGCCCGGTCCGTCCCGCTCAGCCGCGGAGCTTCCGTCAGGCGCGGCTTCTCCCCTGCGGTCTCATCGATATCAACGCCCAGCCGCATACCTCCGCGCGGCTCGCGGAGCTTCGCTCAGGCGCGCGGCTTCTCCCCCGCAGTCGCCTCCACGTCGGCCCCCAGCCGCGCGGTTCCGCGCGGCCCGTCCCGCTCAGCCGCGGAGCTTCCGTTAGGCGCGGTTTATCCCCTGCGGTCTCATCCATATCAACGCCCAGCCGCATGTTTCCGCCCGGCTCGCGGAGCTTTCGCTCAGGCGCGCGGCTTCTCCCGCGCGGTCGCCTCCACCTCGACACCCAGCCGTATGGTTCCGCCCGGCCAGTCCCGGTCAGGCGCGCGGCTTCTCCCCCGCGGTCGCCTCCACGTCGGCGCCCAGCCGTCCCGAGGCCCACTCCGTGATTCGCCGCGCTACGTCTTGGGCGGTCAGGCCGATCCGGTCCAGCACCTCGGCCCGCGTCCCGTGGTCGTGGAACGCCTGCGGCACCGCGAGATCGCGCAACGGGACGTCGCATTCGGCGTCCCGCAGCACCGCCGCCAGTGCCGAGCCGAAACCGCCGTGGCGGCCGCTGTCCTCGACTGTCACCACGAGTTTGTGCTGCTCCGCCAGCGCGACCAGCTCCGCGGGCACCGGCACCACCCAGCGCGGGTCGGCGACCGTCACGCCGATGCCCTGGTCCGCCAGGCGGTCCGCAGCCGACAGCGCCAGCTGCGCGAACGGGCCCACCGCGACCAGCAACACGTCCGTCGAACCCGAGGGACGGCGCAGCACGTCGACCGTGCCAATGCGTTCCACCGCTGGCACGTCCGGGCCGACGCTGCCCTTCGAGAACCTCAGCGCGGTCGGGCCGTCCTGCACCGCGACCGCTTCGCGCAGCTCCTCGCGCAGCGTTCCCGGGTCGCGCGGCGCGGCGACTCGCATGCCCGGCACCATACCCAGCAGCGACAGGTCCCACATGCCGTGGTGGCTCGGGCCGTCCGGACCGGTGATGCCGGCGCGGTCCAGCACGAACGTCACCGGCTGGCGGTGCAGCGCGACGTCCATCAGCACCTGGTCGAACGCCCGGTTCAGGAACGTCGAGTACAGCGCGACGACCGGGTGGCAGCCGCCCATCGCGAGCCCGGCCGCGGACGTCACCGCGTGCTGCTCGGCGATGCCGACGTCGAACCAGCGGTCCGGGAACCGCTCGGAGAACTTCTCCAGCCCGGTCGAGCGCAGCATCGCGGCGGTGATCGCCACGACGTCCTCGCGCTCCTCGCCGATCTTCGCCAGCTCGTCGCCGAACACGCCGGTCCAGCTGGGGCCCTTCACCGGCGGCAGGCCGGTCTCCGGGTCGATCGGGTCGGTCTGGTGCATCTGGTCGGCCTGGTGGTTCACCGCGGGCGCGTAGCCGTGGCCCTTCTCGGTGACCACGTGCACGATCACCGAGCCGCCGAACGCCCGCGCGCTCTGGAACGCCTTCTCCAGCGCGACGAGGTCGTGTCCGTCGACCGGACCGAGGTACTTCAGGCCGAGATCGGAGAACATCACCTGCGGGCTCAGCGCGTCCTTGATGCCCGCCTTGGCCGCGTGCAGCGCGGCGTAGATCGGCTTGCCGACGACCGGGGTGCTGCGCAGCAGCTCGCGCCCGCCGTCCAGCAGCCGCTCGTAGCCCGGCTGCAGCCGCAGCGACGCCAGGTGGTCGGCCATCCCGCCGATGGTCGGCGAGTACGACCGGCCGTTGTCGTTGACCACGATCACGACCGGACGGTCCTTGCGGCCGGCGATGTTGTTGAGCGCCTCCCAGCACATGCCGCCGGTGAGCGCACCGTCGCCGACGACCGCGACCGCGTGCCTGCGCGGGCCGCCGGCCAGCTCGAACGCCTTCGCCATTCCATCCACATAGGACAGTGCGGTGGACGCGTGGCTGTTCTCGACCAGGTCGTGCTCGCTCTCGCCGCGGCACGGGTATCCGGTGGGGCCGCCCTGCTGGCGCAGCTTGTCGAAGCCGCCGTGCCGCCCAGTGACGATTTTGTGCACGTACGCCTGGTGCCCGACGTCCCACACGATCGCGTCGCGCGGCGAATCGAACACCCGGTGCAACGCCAGCGTCAGCTCGACGACGCCCAGGTTGGGGCCGAGGTGCCCGCCGCTGCGGCGGACCTTGTCCACGAGGAAGTCCCTGATCTCGGCCGCAAGCTCGCCGAGGTCCTCGACGCTCATGCGCTTCAGGTCCGCCGGTCCGTGCACCGAGTCCAGCATGGTCACCGCTCCACCCCGTCCGTTTCTGCCTCCGCCGGTTCCGGCCAGTCTACGGACGGCCGCCACTCCGGTCCGGCCGCCCGCGTCCCGGATCACAGCTCCGGCGCGAACGCAACTCCACGAGCGGGCAAGATCACGAGTCCGGTCAGTCAAGTCGCGGTCACCCCGAGTGGCCGTGATAATCCCGGACGGACCCCCGAGCTCGAGAGGACCCCATGGCGGACTTGTACATCGGCGGCGAATGGGTGGACGCGCGTGCGGGAGGGCGACGCGAGATCCGGTGCCCCGCGGACGGCAGCCTCGTCGCCGAGGTCGCCGAAGCGACCGCGGAAGACACCGAGGCCGCCATCGCCGCCGCGCGCCGGGCGTTCGACACCGGCCCGTGGCCGGGCACCCCGGCCGGCGAGCGCGGCAACCTGCTGCTCCGCGCGGCCGACCTGCTCGACCGCGACGCCGAGGAATTCGCTCGCGCCGAATCGCTCGACACCGGCAAACGCCTGGTGGAGAGCCGCTACGACATGAGCGACATCGCGGCTTGCCTGCGTTATTTCGGCAAGCTCGCGGGCAACGACGCGGGCCGGGTCGTGGACACCGGCAGCGCGGACTCGTTCAGCCGGATCGTGCACGAACCGGTCGGCGTATGCGGCCTCATCACCCCGTGGAACTACCCGCTGCTGCAGACGGTGTGGAAGATCGCCCCAGCCTTGGCCGCGGGCAACACCTTCGTGCTCAAGCCGAGCGAGCTGACGCCGCACACCTCGATCCTGTTCATGCGGCTGCTCGCCGAGGCCGGGCTGCCCGGCGGCGTCGCGAACCTCGTGCTCGGCGCGGGTCCGACGGCCGGTGCGCCGCTGTCCGAGCACCCGGACGTCGACCTCGTGTCGTTCACCGGCGGGCTGGCCACCGGACGGGTGATCGCGGCGAACGCGGCTGCGACGGTGAAGAAGGTCGCGCTGGAACTCGGCGGCAAGAACCCGAACGTCGTATTCGCCGACGCGGACTTCGAGACCGCCGTCGACTACGCGCTCACCGCGGTATTCCTGCACTCCGGGCAGGTTTGCTCGGCTGGCGCGCGCTTGATCATCCAGCGGGAATGGCACGACGAGTTCGTCGACGAACTCGTGCGGCGCGCGGAGCGGATCCGCCTCGGCGGACCGTTCGACGAGAACGCCGAGACCGGGCCGCTCATCTCCGCCGCGCACCGCGAGAAGGTGGAACGTTACGTCGCCACCGCCCTCGAGGAGGGCGCGGTCCTGCGCACGGGCGGCAAGCGTCCGGACGACCCGGCACTGCAGGACGGCTTCTACTACCTGCCGACGATCCTCGACAACGTCAAGCAGGGCAGCACCGCGGTCGTCGAGGAGTCCTTCGGCCCGGTGCTGACCGTGGAGACGTTCACCGACGAGGACGACGCGGTCCGCATCGCCAACGACACCCACTACGGCCTGGCCGGCGGCGTGTTCACCCAGGACGCCGCCCGCGCCCAGCGGGTCGCGAACCGGCTCCGGCACGGCACGGTGTGGATCAACGACTACCACCCGTACCTGCCGCAGGCCGAATGGGGCGGCTACAAGCAGTCCGGGTTCGGCCGCGAGCTCGGCCCGACCGGGCTGGCTGAATACACCGAGGTCAAGCACATCCACCAGAACCTGAAGCCCGGCCCGCAGCACTGGTTCTCCGGCTGATCCCCGCCTCCCACCGAAAGGATCTCGTGCACTTGAGCGACGCTGGCGATCGCGAACTCGGCGAATTCGGCTACACCAACCAGCTCAAGAGAACGCTCGGCAGTTTCCACACCTTCGCTGCCGGCATCAGCTACATCTCCGTGCTGACCGGGGTGTTCCAGCTGTCCTATCTCGGCCTGTCCGAGGGCGGGCCCGCCTACTGGTGGTCCTGGCCCTCGGTGTTCGTCGGCCAGCTGATGGTGGCTCTCTGCTTCGCCGAACTGGCCGCGCAGTACCCGGTCGCCGGATCGGTCTACAACTGGGCGAAGAAGCTCAGCAACCCGCACATCGCGTGGATGGCCGGCTGGATGATGCTGCTGGCCTCGATCGTCTCGATCTCCGCGACCGCGCTCGCCTACCAGCGGACGCTGCCGCAGATCACGTCGTTCTTCCAGTTCATCGGCGACGGCACGGGTACCAGCGACGCGGCCAACGGCGTGCTGCTGGCCACCGTGCTGATCGTGATCACGACACTGGTCAACGCGTTCGGCGTGAAGCTGATGGCCCGGATCAACAGCGCGGGCGTATTCGTGGAGCTGCTGTTCGCGGTGCTGCTGGTGGTGTTCCTGGCCTTCCACTTCGTGCGCGGCCCGTCGGTGGTGACCCAGACGAACGGCACCGAAGCCGGGCATTCGTCCGGCTACCTCGGCGCGTTCCTGATCGCCGGCATCGCCTCGTCGTACGTGATGTACGGCTTCGACACCGCGGCCTCGCTCGGCGAGGAATCGCTGAACCCGCACCGCAACGCACCGAAGGCGATTCTGCGCGCGCTGGTCGCCTCCTTCGTGCTCGGCGGACTGATCATCCTGTTCGCCCTCATGGCCGTGGGCAACATCAACGCACCGGAACTCGGCACGGTCGGTCTGCAGTACGTGCTCACCGACGCGCTCGGCCCGGCGATCGGGCGGGTGTTCCTGTTCGTCGTGTTCGTCGCCATCACCGTGTGCGTGCTGGCCGTGCACACCGCGGCGATCCGGATCGCGTTCGCGATGGCCCGGGACAACGCGCTGCCCGGCGGCCGGAGACTGGCACGGGTCAACAAGACGACCGGCACCCCGGTGCTGCCCGCGATCGTGATCGGCGTGCTCGCGATCGCGCTCCTGGTGCTGAACGTCAACTCCACGCAGATCTTCTCGGCGGTCACCAGCCTCGCCATCATCCTGATCTACCTGTCCTACCTCCTCGTGACTGTGCCCATGCTGATCCGCAGGCTGCGCGGGCGCTGGCCGCGCGAGGGCGCCCCGGCCGGCCGGTTCTCCCTCGGCCGCTGGGGTCTCCCGGTGAACGTGCTCGCGGTGCTGTGGGGCGGCGCGATGACGGTCAACCTGGCCTGGCCCCGCACCGAGATCTACAACGCTTCCCCGCCCTTCCACTGGTATCTGAAGTGGATTTCGGTGCTGTTCGTCGGCGTCTTCGCGGCCGGCGGCTTCGCCTACTACTGGTTCGTGCAACGGCACAAGGTCGGAGTGCTGGCGGACCACGCCGCCGCCCCCGCGCCTGAGGAGGAGGTTTCCCGGTGAGCGCAAGCGAGTTCGATTACGTGGTGGTCGGCGGCGGCACGGCCGGATCGGTGGTGGCCGCCCGGCTGTCGGAGGATCCGGACGTGACCGTCTGCCTCCTCGAGGCCGGACCGTCCGACACCGACGTGCCGGAGGTGCTGGAGCTGACCCGCTGGATGGGCCTGCTGGAATCCGGGTACGACTGGGACTACCTGGTCGAGCCGCAGGAGACGGGCAACTCCTACCTGCGCCAGGCCCGCGCGAAGGTGCTCGGCGGCTGCTCGTCGCACAACTCGTGCATCGCGTTCTGGGCACCGGCCGAGGACCTCGACGAATGGGCCTCGATGGGCCTGCCCGGCTGGTCGGCCGCGGACGTTTTCCCGCTGTACCAACGGCTGGAGACCAACGACGGGCCCGGCGACCACCACGGCCGCTCCGGCCCGGTCACCATCCGGTCGGTCCCGCCGAAGGACCCGGCCGGCGCGGCGCTGCTGTCCGCGTGCGCCCAAGCCGGCATCCCGACCACGGAGTTCAACTCCGGCAAGACCGTCACCCACGGCGCGAACTGGTTCCAGATCAACGCCCGCGAGGACGGCACCCGGTCTTCGGCGTCGGTGTCGTATCTGCACCCGATCATGGGCAAGCGCCCGAACCTGGAGATCCGCACCGGCGCACGCGCGAGCCGGCTGCTGTTCGACGGCCGCCGCTGCACCGGCGTCGAGGTGCTGGAGCCGGACCTCATCCACCACAGCCGGATCGCCGCTCGCCGCGAGGTCGTGGTCAGCTCCGGCGCGATCGACACGCCGAAACTGCTGATGCTGTCCGGGATCGGGCCCGCCGAGCACCTGCGCGAGGTCGGCGTCGAGGTGCTCGTGGACTCGCCGGGCGTCGGCTCGAACCTCGAGGACCACCCCGAGGGCCTGGTGATGTGGGACGCCCTGCAGCCGATGGTCACCGAATCCACGCAGTGGTGGGAAATCGGCATCTTCACCATGACCGAGGACGGCCTGGACCGCCCGGATCTGATGTTCCACTACGGTTCGGTGCCGTTCGACCTGAACACCGTCCGGCACGGCTACCCGACGACGGAGAACGGCTTCTGCCTCACGCCGAACGTCACGCGCAGCCGTTCCCGCGGCACGGTGCGGCTGCGCACGCGCGACTTCCGCGACAAGCCCCGCGTGGACCCGCGGTATTTCACCGACGAGTACGACATGCGCGTGATGACCTACGGCGTGAAACTCGCCCGCGAGATCGCCGCCCAGCCCGCTCTCGACGAGTGGGCGGGCGTGGAACTTGCGCCGGGCCGCGACTGCACGACCGACGACGAGATCGCCGACTACCTGCGCAAAACGCACAACACCGTCTACCACCCGGCGTGCACGGCCCGGATGGGCGCGGACGGCGACCCCGAGGCGGTCCTGGACGCGCGTCTCCGCGTCCGCGGCGTCGACGGCCTGCGGGTGGCCGACGCTTCGGTGATGCCGTTCCTCGTCACGGTGAACCCGTGCATCACGACGATGGCGATCGGCGAGAAATGCGCGGACCTGCTCAAGGAAGACCGGACCTGACCGTCCGGCGGGTGGTGGTGTCCCGGTGGGCGCAACCACCCGCTCTTCCGGGCCGACGGGATCGTCCGGCCCGCCGATTCTCCGCCGGGTACCGGTCCCGCGGCTCGCCAGCAGAACGACTGCCAGTGACCGCATCGCGCGCACAACCATGTCCGCCCCTCGCTTCGCCTTCCGGCCCGATGCCGGAGAACCGCGCATCTTCCGCGATGCACATCCGGTCAGTCGCCAGCGAGAGCGCTGAGGTTCTCGCGTGACCGAATCGTGACCAACGGAGCGACCGTGAGCCTGCCCCAATGCCGCACTCAGGGCACAGAAATCGTTGCGCGGCAAGCGATGGGCCGCCAGGGCGAGGCCGTGCAACCGCGGTTCCGCGCGGAGCCAGATCCACACCCCAGCCATCCGGTCGGCACCGGAAAAGCCAAGCCGCCGAGACGGACCCGCGACGTAGACTTCCTTGCGTGGCAGGGAATCGGGCGCTCGCGTGGGCCGGGGCGACCGCCGCGGTGGGCGGCGGCGTCGGGCTTGCCCTGCCGACCGCGCACTACCTTTCGTCGCGTCTGCCGCCGGGCACAGCGGAACCCGACCTGGATCTCAGCCTCCGCCTCGCCTGCGCCGGAGCGTTGGCGCTCGCGTTCGCGCTGGCGATCCTGACCCTCCGCCGACACCGCGCCGAACCCCTGGCCTTCACCACCCTGACCGGCATCGCGGTAACGGGAATCCTCTTGCGCTACCTCGTGATTACGCTCCCCGGCGCGGACCAGCTCGCTCCGTCCGCCAACGTGCAGCCAGCGTCGGGCGCGTGGGTGTTGCTGGCGTCCGGCCTGGTTTCCGCCGCGACGGGGCTCGCCGCGGCGGCTGGTGCGCAGCGAGCCCGATAGCTCACTGCAACAGCGCGACACACTCCACGTGATGCGTCATCGGGAACGCGTCGAAAGCCCGCAGATCCGTCAGCGAGTAGCCGTGCTCGGAGAAGAACTGCACGTCCCGTGCCAACGCCGCCGGATCGCAAGCCACGTAGACGATCCGGTCCGGCTCGCCCGCGGCGATCGCGTTGACGACATCACGGCCGGCACCCTTGCGCGGCGGGTCGAGCACCACGACGTCGACCGGGGTCGGGGCGTCCCCGATGAGGTGCTCCACCCGTCCGGAACGCCAGCTCACCTGCGGCAGGTCGGAAAGGTTGCGCTCGCCGTCGGACACCGCGCGCCGTCCGGATTCGATCGCCAGCACCTGGCCGTCCGGGCCGACCTGCTCTGCGAGCACCGAGGCGAACAGCCCGACCCCGGCGTACAGATCCCAGGCGACCCCGCCGCGCGGCGCGTCGGCCCACTCCCGCACGAGTTCCGCCAGCGTGTCCGCCGCGTGCGGGTGGACCTGCCAGAATCCGTGCGCGTCGAGCCGCCAGTCCCGTCCGGCCGCGTGCTGGATCGCCATGCCGCCGGACAGCTGCTTGCCCTGCGTCCGCCCCCGCACCGTGGCGAGTTCGCGCAGGTGGAGGTGGTTGTCGCCGTCGCTGGTCACTTCCAGTTCGGTGCCCGGCCGCCAGCGCTTGCTCAGCGCGGTGTCGAGCGAGCCCGGCACCGCGATCGGACAGTCGTCGATCGGGATGACGCGGTGGCTGTGGTGCGCCCGCAACCCGGCCTGACCGTCCCGTCCGGCGACCAGCCGCACCCGGCTGCGCCAGCCGAGCGGACCGCCTTCGAGCGGTTCCACGACCACCTCGCGCGTGATCCCGGCGAGCCGCTGCAGCTGCTCGGCCACGACCGCGGCCTTCAGCTCCCTCTGGTAGGCCGGTTCGGCGTGCTGCCAGTCGCACCCTCCGCAACCGCCCGGGGCAGCGAGCGGGCACGGCGGCGTCACGCGATGCTCGGACCCGCTGAGCACCTCGATCGCGTCGGCCCGGCAGAACGAGCCGCCCTTGTCTTCGGTCACTTCGGCCCGTACGCGTTCGCCGGGCAGCGCGTGCCGCACGAACAGCACTCGTCCGTCCACACGCGACACACAGTGCCCGCCGTGCGCGACTGGGCCGACTTCCAGTTCCAGGATCCGGCCTAGCCAGCTCTCGGTCATTCTGATGGTTCCTTTGTCGCAGGGGCCGGCTTCTTCGCGTCGGCAGGTCGAGGAGTGCCGGGGGTGAACCCGCGCCGGACGTCACCGGCGGACGGGCGGGCCTTGCGCATCCGCGCGGCCGCCTTCTGCGACGACGCCAGCTGCCACGGCACGCTCGCCACGACCACACCCGGCTGGAACAGCAGCCTGCCCTTGAGCCGCAACGCACTTTGGTTGTGCAGCACCTGCTCCCACCAGTGCCCCACCACGTACTCCGGAATGAACACGGTGACCACGTCGCGCGGGTTCGCGCCGCGGACGCGTTTCACGTAATCCAGCACCGGCTTCGTGATTTCCCGGTACGGCGATTCGACGACCTTCAGCGGCACCTTGAACTTGTGCTCTTCCCATTCCTGGGTGAGCGCCCGGGTGTCGGCGTCGTCCACGTTGACCGTGACCGCCTCGAGCACGTCCGGGCGCATCGCCTTGGCGTAGGCCACCGCGCGCAGCGTCGGCCGGTGCAGCTTGGACACCAGCACGATCGCGTGGTTGCGCGAGGGCAGCACGGTCGGCGCGTCGCCCATGTCCTTGAGTTCCTCGGACACCCGGTCGTAGTGCTTCCGGATCGCGGTCATGAGCGCGAAAATCGCCACCATCGCGGCGATCGCGATCCACGCGCCGAGCAGGAATTTGGTGATCAGCACGATCACCAGCACGGTGCCGGTCATGGTCAGGCCGATCGCGTTCACCGTCTGCGAACGGCGCATCCGCCGCCGCGCGGCCGGGTCGGTCTCCTTGGCCAGCAACCGGTTCCAGTGCCGGATCATGCCCGCCTGGCTCACCGTGAACGACACGAACACGCCCACGATGTACAGCTGGATCAGCCGGGTGACCTCCGCGTCGAACGCGATGATCAGCACCAGCGCGAAGGCCGCGAGGAACAGGATGCCGTTGGAGAACGCCAGCCGGTCGCCGCGGGTGTGCAGCTGCCGCGGCAGGTAGCGGTCCTGGGCGAGGATCGAGCCGAGCACCGGGAAGCCGTTGAACGCGGTGTTCGCGGCCAGCAGCAGGATGATGCCGGTGGAGAACGAGATGTAGTAGAACGCGGGCGGGAAGTCGGAGAACACCGCGTGCGCGATCTGCGCGACGATCGTCTTCTGCTCGTAGCCCGCGGGCGCGCCGGCCAGCTGCCGCGCCGGGTCCTCGGCGAAGTTCACCTTCGTGACGACCGCGAGCGTGATGATCCCGACGAGCATCGTCACCGCGAGCACGCCCATCAGCAGCAGCGTGGTGGCCGCGTTCTTCGACTTCGGCTTGCGGAACGCCGGCACGCCGTTGCTGATCGCCTCGACCCCGGTCAGCGCCGCGGCGCCGGACGAGAAGGACCGCAGGATCAGGAACACGAACGCGAAGCCCGCCCAGTTGCCTTCCTCGTGCAACGTGAAACCGGCGCTCTCGGCGCGCATCTCGGTGCCGGTGGCGGTGCGGAAAAGCCCCCAGACTACCATGATCAGAATGCCCGCGATGAACCCGTACGTGGGGATAGCGAAGGCTTTGCCCGATTCGCGCACCCCGCGGAGGTTGAGCGCGGTCAGCACCGCGACGATCACCACAGCGGTCAGCACCTTGTGGTCGGCCACCCACGGGATCGCCGAACCGATGTTGGCGACACCGGACGAAGTGGACACCGCGACGGTCAGCACGTAGTCGACCAGCAGCGCGCTCGCGACCGTCAGACCGAACTTCCCGCCGAGGTTGGTGGTCGCGACCTCGTAGTCGCCGCCGCCGCTCGGGTACGCGTGCACGTTCTGCCGGTACGACGCCACGACGACGAGCATGACCAGCGCGACCGCGACGCCGATCCACGGCGCGAAGGCGTACGCGGACAGGCCCGCGACGCTCAGCGTCAGGAAGATCTCCTCCGGCGCGTACGCCACGCTGGACAGCGCGTCAGAGGCGAAAATGGGCAGCGCGATGCGCTTGGGCAACAGAGTGTGGGAGAGACGGTCGCTGCGGAACGGACGTCCGAGGACCAGCCGCTTCAGCACTGTCGGGAACTTCGACACCTGCAGAATGTACAGCGGGGCGCGGCTCCTCCGCTGAGGGCGGTGGAGGGGAGGACGGTGGCGCTGACCGAGAGAGGGCAAGGTAGGTTCGGCGCTGGTGTCCGAGGGTACCCACCAACGGGTCATCCGCACCCCTGCGAGGAGGCTAAGCGTGCACGTGGTGATCATGGGATGCGGCCGCGTCGGCGCGTCTCTGGCCGCGGCGCTCGAGCGGCTCGGCCACGACGTGGCCGTCATCGACAAGAACCAGCAGGCGTTCCGCAGGCTGGGCAGCGACTTCCGCGGCCAGCAGGTCGTCGGGGCGGGATTCGACCGCCGGGTGCTCGTCGAGGCCGGGATCGAGCGCGCGGGCGCTTTCGCGGCCGTGTCGAGCGGCGACAATTCCAACATCATCTCCGCGCGGGTCGCGCGCGAGAACTTCGGCGTCGAGCACGTGGTCGCGCGGATCTACGACCACAAGCGCGCCGCGGTGTACGAACGGCTGGGCATCCCGACCGTCGCGACCGTGCCGTGGACGACCGACCGGTTCCTGCGCACCCTGCTGCCCGACGGCGTCGCCTCCGCGTGGCGCGATCCGTCCGGCAACGTCGCGCTGCTGCAGCTGCCGCTGCACGAGGGCTGGGTCGGCCGCAGCGTGCGCGAACTGCAGGAGGCCACCGGTGCGCGGGTGGCGTTCATGATGCGTTTCGGCACCGCGGTGCTGCCGGACGCGAAAACCGTCGTGCAGGCCGACGACGACGTGTGGGTGGCGGCGCGCTCGGGCACCGTCGGAGACGTGACGAGCCTGGCCGCTCGCGCCCCCGAGGAGGAGAACTGATGCGGGTCGCGATCGCGGGCGCGGGAGCCGTCGGGCAGTCCATCGCCGCCGAGCTCATCGACGCGCGCCACCAGGTGATGCTGATCGAGCGCGACGCCGACCAGTTCGAGCCGGAATCCGTTCCGCAGGCCGACTGGGTTCTCGGCGACGCGTGCGAGGTGTCGATCCTCGAGGAGTCCGGCATCGAACGCTGCGACGTCGTGATCGCGGCGAGCGGCGACGACAAGGCGAACCTCGTGGTGTCGCTGCTGGCGAAGACGGAATTCGCCGTGCGGCGCGTGGTGGCGCGGGTGAACAACCCGGCCAATGAATGGCTTTTCACCGACGCGTGGGGCGTCGACGTGGCCGTGTCGACGCCGCGGATGCTCGCCGCGATGGTCGAGGAGGCGGTGAGCGTCGGCGATCTGGTGCGGCTCATGACGTTCCGGCAGGGGCAGGCGAACCTGGTGGAACTCACCCTGCCGGAGGAGACGCCGCTGGCGGGCAAGCCGGTGAGCGAACTGGAGCTGCCGCGCGACGCGGCGCTGGTGACCATCCTGCGCGGCGACCGGGTGATCGTGCCGCAGCCGGAGGATCCGCTGGAGGCGGGCGACGAGCTGCTGTTCGTCGCGACCTCGGACGTCGAACCGGAGATCCGCACGGCGCTCGGCTACTGACGCAACGCGAAAAGGGGCGGCCCGCGGCGGGTCCGCCCCTTTTCGCGTACGTATGTCGGATCAGGTCTCGGGCGTCGGCGCCTGCGCGTATTTCTTCCGCAGCCGCGCCTCTATCTGCGCGTCGGTTTCCGGCTCCGGTTCTTCCTCGGCGAGCGCCTTCAGCCGTTTGTCGGAGCGGCGCACCGCCCAGACGACCACCAGCAGCCCGATCGCGTACAGCGGGTAGCCCATCGCGATCTTGGCGAACGCGAGCCAGCCGGTCTGGTCGCCGTCGTAGAGCCAGCGCTGCACCACGAAGCGGGCCGCGAAGATGACGGCCATCGCGAGCGTCGCGACGTCGTAGCCGTAGCGGGACGGCTTGTCCTTGCGCCAGGCGGTGCCGTTGCCGTTGAGCGCGTTCCACACGACGCCCGCCAGCGGCCAGCGCACCAGCACCGAGACCACGAATACGGCGCAGTACGCGAGGCTCGCCCAGATGCCGAAGAGGAAGAACCCCTTCGCGGATCCGGTGCGGAACGCGATGAACGCCGCGATCGCGACGCCGAAGAATCCCGAGATGGCCGGCTGCAGCGGCTCCTTGCGCACCACGCGCAGGACGGTGATGGCCACCGCGCTGCCGATCGAGCCCCAGATCGCCACGGTGAGCCCGAAGAACGCGTTCAGTAGGACGAACACGATGACCGGCACCGAGGAGTAGAACAGGCCGGAAACCCCGCCCATCTGCTCCATCAGCGTCGGCTGCCGCTCTTCGTCGTCGCCCGGTCCGGGCGCGTCCTTCTCGTCGCGGGGAGCAGCGGGTTCATTCACGAGCGTTGATCACCCTACCGGGCTCTGGAGTTCGTAATACGGGTTGTAGAGCACCTTCTGCCCGTCCCGTTCGGCCATCCGGCCGCGCACCTTGACAGTACGGCCGGGCTCGATGCCGGGAATCCGGCGCCTGCCCAACCAGATTAACGTCACGCCCTGCGTGCCGTCGAACAGCTCCGCCTGCAGTGAGGCGGGCCCGTCGGTCGGCGACAGCTCGACGCTGCGCAGCCTTCCGAGCACTGTCACCTCTTCGCCGGACCGGCAGTCACACGCGCGCTGCGCGCCTTCGGCACCCGACCTCTCGGACATCTCGTCGGCGTCGAGGTCCTCGACGTCGCTGGTCAGCTTGCGAACCAACCGGCTGAAGTAGCCGCCGTCCTTGGCGGACATGGTGTGCTCCTGTGCTCCGGGGCCCCCGACTTCGTTCGGCCCGTGCGTGTTCCAGCGTAGCTGCGGTCCCAGCTAGGGAAACGGGTTTGCGGCAAGATCGCAACGTGACGTCCGCAATCCGTCTCCCGGCCGCTGTCCTGTTGCCCGGGACTGGCTCTGACGAGGTCTTCGTGCGCTCGGTGTTCGGCGGGCCGCTCGCGGCGCTCGGCGTGCCGATGATCACGCCCGCGCCTTCTCCCGGGGCGGGTCTCGCCGAGGGGTTTCTGGCTGAGCTGGACCGTCTCGCTGACCGGTACGGGACCTTGCTGGTGGGCGGGATTTCGTTCGGGGCGCATCTCGCGGCGGAGTGGGCGGTGGCGAATCCCGGGCGTTGCGGGGGGCTGCTGGCGGCGCTCCCGGCCTGGAACGGGGAATCCGCGCAAGCACCCGCGGCGGTGGCTGCGACGGTTACAGCGGATCTGGTGGCTTCCTCTGGGGTGGAGGGGGCTTTGGCGCAGGCTGCCGGCGGGAGCCCGGGGTGGCTCGCGGAGGAGCTGGGGCGGGCTTGGCGGCGGCATGGGGCGGGGTTGGAGGCTGGGTTGCGGGTGGCGGCCGGGAGGGCGGCACCGACGGTGGAGGCGTTGCGGGGGGTGGGGGTTCCGGCTGGGGTCGGGGGGTGTGTGGACGATCCGGTGCATCCCGTTTCGGTTGCCCGGGAGTGGGCACGGGCGTTGCCTCGCGGGGTGTGCGGGGAGACGTCGCTGGAGGCGGTGGGGCAGGATCGGGAGACGCTGGGGAGGGTGACTGTTTTGGCGTTTTTGCGGGCGTTGTGAGGGCGTTTCGGCTCGTCGCCTGGCGGCGACATTGCTGTGGGTGGGGCGTGGGGCACCCCGAAGCCCAAGTGTGCTGACGGTCTGGGGGTGCTTGTCAAGGCGGGAAAGATGCCTTGACAAGCACCCCCAGACCGCAGAGGAGGCTTCGTATCGGGGTGCAGGGCGGGGGCTGGCTGCCTCGTGCGTTGGGTGTGCTGGCTGCGGGTTGTCGGGTGGGGTGAAAAAGGCCCTCACGGAGTGTGTCCGTGAGGGCCTTGGGGAGCTGGAGCTGCTTTTAGCCTTGCTGTTCGGCGATGTGCTGTGCCACTGCGTCGGGGAGGGTGATGGGGAGCGGGGTGCGCACCGGCATCGGGGAGTTGCCTCGGTCTACTACGGTGCGGCGCACGATCGCTCGCAGCACCTCGGGGGCTTGCGAGGCGGTCGATTGCGGGCCGGCGATTACGCCGCGCAGCATCCAGCGCGGGCCGTCCACTCCGACGAACCGCAGGGCTACGTCGCCGACGATCGCGGACAGTTCCATGCCCCATTCGCCTCGGCCGATGTTGACCTTCGCGCCGTCCGCGCGCAGCTGGTCGGCGAGTTCGTTGCTCACTTCGCGCCACAGGCCGCCGGATTTCGGCGCCGCGTAGGCGCTGACGGTGATCTGCCCGACTTCGGTCACGACGTGCACCGCGCGCACGCCGCCTTCCTCCGGGTCCATTTCGACCTGCACCTGCGAACCGTCGGGCACCGGTACGCGCACCGAGCCCAGGTCGATGCGCGGGATGCCGTCTTCCTCGGCCTCGGCGACGTCGAACGGGCCGTCGGTGGTCTCCGACAGCTGGTCCTCGGGTTCGAGCGCGTCGTCGGTGCCGGCTTCGGCGCTTTCTCCGCTCTGAGCGGCGACGCCCCCGGTCTCGTCGTCGCCGGACCGGCGCTTGCGTCCGAAAATCCCCACTATCGTTCCGTTCCTTCCCCGGTGCCCGCGCCGGTGTCTCCGGCGCCAGCTGCCAGTGTGGCGTGCCCGCCGGTCGAGCCGTAACCTCCCGCGCCGCGTTCGGTCCCGTCGAGTTCGGCGACCTCGACGAACTCCGCGTGCTCCACCCGCTGGATCACCAGCTGCGCGATCCGGTCGCCGCGCGCCAGCACGATTTTCTCGCGCGGGTCGTGATTGACCAGACAGACTTTGATCTCGCCGCGGTAGCCCGAGTCGATCGTGCCCGGAGTGTTGACCACCGACAATCCGACGCGCGCCGCGAGCCCCGAGCGAGGGTGCACGAACCCGGCGTACCCGGAAGGCAGCGCGATCGCGACCCCGGTGCCGACGACCCCGCGCTCGCCGGGCCCGAGCACGATATCCGAGGTGGTGACGAGATCGGCCCCGGCGTCGCCGGGCCGGGCATAGGCGGGCGGCGGGACTTGCGGGTCGAGCCGCTGAAGGAGGACCTGAACGCTGGACACGGGCGGCGAGACTACCCTTGTCGTGTGGCTGACCGCGTGAACACCGCCGCGACGGGCGTCGTCGCACACTCCGAACGGCTCTACCTGCCATGGTGGGGCTGGCCCCTGCCGATGGCCGGAGCGATCCTGCTGGGCGTCGAGGTCCACCTGGGCTACCCGTCGATCCCGATGTGGATCCCGCTCGCGGTCGCCGTGCCGGTCATGGCCGCGCTCCTGCTCTCGCTGGGCAGGGCGAAAATCAAGATCACCAGCGGCGACGACCCCGAACTCTGGGTCGGCGACGCCCACCTCCCGCTGCGCTACGTCGGCGAAATCACCGTCGTGGAAAAAGACGCCAAACGCCACGCCCTGGGCCGCGACGGCGACCCCGCCGCCTTCGTCCTGCACCGCGGCTGGATAGGCCCCGCCGTCCGGTTCACCCTGACCGACCCAGCCGACCCCACCCCCTACTGGCTCTTCAGCACCCGCAAGCCACAACGAGTAGTCGAACTCCTCCGCGGCGCCTGACAACCCGCCGCCAGCACACCCAACGCACGAGGCAGCCAGCCCCCGCCCTGCACCCCGATACGAAGCCTCCTCTGCGGTCTGGGGGTGCTTGTCAAGGCATCTTTCCCGCCTTGACAAGCACCCCCAGACCGTCAGCACACTCAGCTTCGGGGTGCCCCCACGCCCCACCCACAGCAATGTCGCCGCCAGGCGACGAGCCGAAACCACGACACAACCCCGAACACGAGTAAGGGGGCCGCCCCGAAGGCCGACCCCCTTGCTACCCGGTCACACCAGACCGCGAAAACCCCGTGATTCTCCCTGTGGTTCCCCTCGAAAATCCCCAGGTCAGGCGCAGTCGCGGCAGATCAGCCGGCCGCCGTTGTCCTCGGCGAGCCTGCTGCGGTGGTGCACCAGGAAGCACACCGAGCAGGTGAACTCGTCCGCCTGCTTCGGCACGACCTTCACGGTCATGTCTTCCCCGGAGAGCCCGGAGAGGTCCGCGCCGGGAAGTTCGAAGTTCTCCGCGGTCGCGTCCTCGTCGACGTCGACGACGCCGGACTGGTTCTCGTTCCGCCGGGCCTTCAGCTCCTCCAACGAGTCTTCGGCCAGCTCGTCGGCTTCGCTGCGGCGCGGAGCGTCGTAGTCGGTAGCCATTGTCCCTCACCCCTGCGATTCAGCATCTCGTCCTGCACCGGTTCCGGAGGCGCCCGATACCGGTCGTGCCGCTGGTCAACGTTCCAGCGCCCCTGTTTGTGCCCGGCCTGCGAGTGACCCAGGTCTCAACCCGGTTGACCTCGTCCGGCGGCCGGAGCCCGGGAAGGGTAGCTCACCGCCGGGCGCGCCTCGCACCGAGTCGGACATTGCTGTGCCAGCGTCACCCGGGAGGGGGAACGCGCAGGTGAGACGCCTGTCCTCCGATCGGGTTGCCCCGGCGTCGGTTACCTCACCTCGCGGCCGCGTCCGCTTGCTCCCGCGGAGGCGTCCGTGGTGCGATCGCCGCGGAGGGGCATTACGCGGAACGGGTGAAGGTGACCCGCGACACCGCGCGCCGCGGTCAGCGCCTAGGCTCACCGGCTACCACGCCGGTGCGTACGCTGGCGGTTACCGCGAGGCGCGGCGGGGCGACCGCGGCCGGTTCTGCGAGGGGAAGGGACGGGGCAGGTGGCGTCGGGGAACGGGTCGGGGAACCGTGGTGCGCGGCCTTATCGCAAGCACCGTCCGCTGCCCGCGTTGATCGTGATCGGCGTGCTCGCGCTCGGCGCGGTGTTCGTGTGGGTCCACGCCGTGGTCGGCCGCGGCGACGTCGACGAGGCGGTCCGCTGCACCCCGGAGCCCAAAGCGCCGCCGGGAGTCACCTACACGTCCGTCCCGCACAACGGCTTGGACGACCGCTCGCCGATGCCGCCGGACAGGATCGCGCTGAAGGTGCTCAACGCGAGCAGCACGCGCGGGCAGGGCAGCATCGCCACCAACGCGCTGCGGGAACTCGGCTTCACCGCGATCGGCAATCCCGACAACGACCCGGCGTACCCGAAGGGCGACGCGCGCTGCCGCGGCCAGATCCGCTACGGCGACAACGGCGCCTCGGCGGCCCGCACGGTCAGCCTGGTCGTCCCGTGCGCGGAGCTGGTCCACGACACCCGCAAGGACGCCTCCGTCGACCTGGCCACCGGGAAGCTCTTCACCGACATCCAGCCGCGTCCCGAGGCGGTCAAGATCCTCAAGCAGCTCACCGCCTGGTCGCAGGCGCACCAGGGCGGCGGCAGCAGCGAGCAGTCCGCCAGCCCCGGCGCGCCGGTGATCGACCAGGCGCTCCTGGCTTCCGCTCGCGCCGTCACCTGCTGACCCCGCGACGAGGTCAGCAGGCACGGCCCGCGGTCACACCTCTGCCGCACCGCCCGCGGACAGCGCCGCGCGCAGTTCCGCCGCGATCCCCGGCGACGCCGCGAACGTCGCGTCCTCCCCCAGATCGGCCGCTTCGCCCGGCAGCAGCACCGTCGCGCCCGCCTCCTGGGCCACCAGCGCTCCGGCGGCCCAGTCCCAGCGGTGCAGACCGTGCTCGAAGTACCCGTCCAGCCAGCCGGCCGCGACGGCGCACAGGTCCAGCGAAGCCGCTCCCCGGCGGCGGATGTCGCGCACGCGCCCGATCAGATCCGCGGTCAGCTTGCCCTGCCGGACGCGGCGGTCCTGCCCGTAGGCGAACCCCATCCCGACGAGCGCCAGCTCCAACCGGTCCGCCGCCGACACCGACAGCCGGGTGCCGTCGAGCCACGAACCTCCGCCGCGCACGGCCGTCCAGCGCCGTCCGCTCACCGGCTCCACGACCGCTCCCGCGACCGACACCCCGTCCACCTGAGCCGCGATCGACACCGCGAAGGTCGGCAGGCCGTACAGGAAGTTGACCGTCCCGTCGATCGGATCCACGACCCAGGTGACCCCGCCGGCGGCGTCGTTGCCTGCCCCGCCGCCCTCCTCCCCCAGCACCGGTTCCCCGGGCCGGATCCGCTTCAGCCGGGCCCGCACCAGTTCCTCCGACTCCCGGTCCACCGCGGTGACCACGTCGGTCTCCCCCGACTTCGTGTCCACCGCGACCTCGCCGCCGGACTGCATCCGCACCCAGGCCGTCCGGACCAGGTGCGCGGCCTCGACCGCGACCTGCTCGGCGGTGTTTTTCAGGTCGTTCAGCATCGCCTCGTCAACTCCCACGCCCGCCATGTCACCACATCCGGTTAAAGTCTCCGCAGCAGACTTCTGAATCGTGCGAGAAGGGACCACGTCAGTGACGGCGACCCGAGGCTTCGGAATCGACATCGGCGGCAGCGGGATCAAAGGCGCGCTGGTCGATTTGGAACAGGGACAGCTCATCGGGGACCGGCATCGGATCGAAACGCCGCAGCCGTCGACGCCGGACGCGGTGGCCGACGTCGTCGCCGAGATCGTGCGCGCGGCGGAGTGGGACGGGCCGGTCGGCGTGACGCTTCCCGCGGTGGTCAAGAGGGGGACCGCGCACACCGCGGCCAACATCGACCACAAATGGATCGGCACGGACGCCGAAGCGCTCTTCGCGAAGCGGCTCGGCAAGGGCGTCGAGGAGGTCACGATGCTCAACGACGCGGACGCCGCGGGCCTCGCCGAGATCCGCTTCGGCGACGCGGCCGCGCGCACCGGCGTGACCGCCCTGCTCACCTTCGGCACCGGCATCGGCAGCGCGCTGTTCCACGACGGCAAGCTCGTGCCCAACACCGAATTCGGCCATCTGGAGGTCGACGGCCACGACGCGGAAAAGCGCGCCGCCGCTTCGATCAAGGACAACGAGGGCCTGTCGTATCCGGAGTGGGCCAAGCGGGTGCACCGGTACCTCTCGGTGCTGGAGAACCTGATCTGGCCGGATCTGTTCATCGTCGGCGGCGGCGTCAGCAAGAAGGCCGAGAAGTGGGTGCCGCTGCTGGACATCCGCACGCCGGTGGTCGTCGCGTCGCTGCAGAACAACGCGGGCATCGTCGGGGCCGCGGCGGCCGCGGCAGAGGGCGCCGGGCACTGAACGACCGGTCCGCGCCGGGTCTCGGACCGGTCACCGCCAGGCGCCGGGTAGGGGGCCGGAGGGTGATCGCTTCGCGACGCAGTGGGCCGACGTCGTTACAATGGAACACGGCGCAGGAGCTGCGGAGGTAAAACCGCAGGCCGAGGCGTGTTCCCCGAATGTGAGGCAGCTGAGGTGGCGACATCTCGGCTCGTCATGATCGACCGCTGCGAAAGGGCGTAAGTGGCAGCCGCAAGAACCGCAACCCGAGGCGGGACGAAGACAGCGACCGAAGCCGGCGAGCCGGCCGACGAGGCAGCCACCGGAGCGGCGAAGTCCCCGGCGCGCAAGACCGCCGCGAAGCCGGCGGGCGCGAAGAAGACTCCGGCCAAGAAGGCTCCGGCGAAGAAGGCCGCCGCGAAGGGTCCGAAGACCGACGACGGCGATCCCGACGGCCCGGTCGACCTCGACGAGGCCGAACTCGACAGCCCGGACCTGTCCGATCTCGAAGAGGTCGAGGTCGACGTCGTCGACGAGACGGTCAACGACGAGGCCGACGACGACGAGGACGACTCCGACGACGAGGCCGAGGCGACCGACGGGGCCGCGGCCACGTCCACCGCCGCGCGCCGTCGCGCGAGCCAGGCGGACAAGGGCGGCAAGTCCTCGGACAACCCGGACTTCGTGTGGGACGAGGAGGAGTCCGAGGCGCTGCGCCAGGCGCGCAAGGACGCCGAGCTCACCGCGTCGGCCGACTCGGTCCGCGCCTACCTCAAGCAGATCGGCAAGGTCGCGCTGCTGAACGCCGAGGAGGAGGTGGAGCTCGCCAAGCGGATCGAGGCGGGGCTCTACGCCGCCGAGCGCGTGCGCACCGCCGAGGAGGAGGGCGAGAAGCTCGTCACCCAGATGCGCCGCGACCTCAAGTGGATCGTGCGCGACGGCGAGCGGGCCAAGAACCACCTGCTGGAGGCGAACCTCCGGCTCGTCGTGTCGCTGGCCAAGCGCTACACCGGCCGCGGCATGGCGTTCCTGGACCTGATCCAGGAGGGCAACCTCGGCCTGATCCGCGCGGTGGAGAAGTTCGACTACACCAAGGGCTACAAGTTCTCCACGTACGCCACGTGGTGGATCCGCCAGGCGATCACCCGCGCGATGGCCGACCAGGCGCGCACCATCCGCATCCCGGTGCACATGGTCGAGGTCATCAACAAGCTCGGCCGCATCCAGCGCGAGCTCCTGCAGGACCTCGGCCGCGAGCCGACGCCCGAGGAACTCGCCAAGGAGATGGACATCTCGCCGGAGAAGGTCCTGGAGATCCAGCAGTACGCGCGCGAGCCGATCTCGCTGGACCAGACCATCGGCGACGAGGGCGACTCGCAGCTCGGCGACTTCATCGAGGACTCCGAGGCAGTCGTCGCGGTCGACGCGGTGTCGTTCACGCTGCTGCAGGACCAGCTCCAGTCGGTGCTGCAGACGCTGTCCGAGCGCGAGGCGGGCGTGGTCCGGCTGCGCTTCGGCCTCACCGACGGCCAGCCGCGCACCCTCGACGAGATCGGCCAGGTCTACGGGGTCACGCGCGAGCGGATCCGGCAGATCGAGTCGAAGACGATGTCGAAGCTGCGCCACCCGTCGCGTTCGCAGGTGCTGCGCGACTACCTGGACTGAGCTTCTCAGGTTCCCGCGAGAAACCCCGCCCCGCACTACGCGGCGGCGGGGTTTCTGCGTTTACCGACAACAACGCGCGCGGAGCCGGCCGGGCATTTCCGCGAAATCCTTCTTTCGGCTGACCACAGTGGACCGGACAAGTCCCGAAAACTCGGCGGCGCGCGGGCCCGACGCGAATTACGCTGCGGCACAACGGAATCCGCGAGGCGAATCCCACGCAGGCGAACGTGCGACTCGGCCGAACCTCAAGCGAGGGGATCGAATGCCTGTCCGTTTCCCGTTCACAACCGTTCACGCGGAACCCCCGGAACCGTTCCGGAATACTCATCGCCGGTGCACGGCCGCGCACTTACCGCGACAATGGGGCGCGGACAAGATGCTAAAGTCGGTTGTTCTCCGCCAGAACGCGGAAATCGTGATTGTTTGGTTGCCTGGAAACGAAGATCGCAACGGCTGATCGCCATTAGGCTGCGCCCACAACGAGCGTCAGTATTGGAAGGCAGCACCGCCCAGTGTTTTCGACGAAAACTCAATCGCGAGCGAGCCAGGGATGTCCGGCGGCACGGAGCGGATCCTCCGTCCCCGGTGAAGCGAGGCACCTGTGATCGGGTTCCTCCTCCGCAGACTCGTCAATTACATCGCCCTGTGCCTCGTCGCGACCTTCGCGGCGTTCTCCCTGGCATCGCTGTCCTTCAGCCCGCTGGACGCGCTCAAGCTGCGCAATCCGCCCGCCCCGCAGGCGACGATCGACGCGAAGGCCGCCGAACTCCACTTGGACCAGGCGATCCCGCATCGGTTCATCACCTGGCTGGGCGGCGTCTTCCAAGGCAACTTCGGCCGTACCGTCGCCGATCAGGCGATCACCGACGAGCTGTTCCGCCGCGCGGGCGTGAGCCTGCGGCTGTTCCTGCTCGGCATCACGATCGGCATCATCATCGGCGTGCTGGTCGGCGTGGTCAGCGCGATCCGGCAGTACAAGATCAGCGACTACCTCGCCACCACGTTCTCCTTCGTGGTGCTGTCGACGCCGGTGTTCGTGATCGCGACGATCCTCAAAGCGGGCGCGCAGTCGGTCAATGACAACCTGCTCGACGGATACCAGTTCTTCATCGTGCAGGGCGAAGGCGGCGCCGTCGACGGCAGTTTCGGCGACGCTCTGCTCGACCGGCTGCAGCACATCATTGTGCCGACCCTGGCGATCGTGCTGACCCAGGTCGCCTACTACAGCCGCTATCAGCGCTCGGCGATGCTCGACGTGCTCGGCTCGGACTTCCTGCGCACCGCGCAGGCCAAGGGCCTCACCCGCAGGCGCGCGCTGTTCAAGCACGGCCTCCGCACCGCGCTGATCCCGATGGCGACGCTGTTCGCGTTCGGCTTCGGCCTTCTCATCACCGGCGGCGTTTTCACCGAGAAGATCTTCGGCTGGTACGGCATGGGCGACTGGCTGGTGACCGGCATCCAGAAGCAGGACACCAACATCGTGACCACCGTGACCCTGTTCATCGCGATCTGCGTGCTGCTCGCCGGCTGGCTCGCGGACGTGCTCTACGCCGCGCTCGACCCGAGGGTGAGGATCTGATGGCCGCCCCATTGAACGAGGCCGACCTCGCCGACTCGGCCGTCGCAGCCACCGAAACCCAGACCGAGCAGCAGACCGGGAAGTCCTCCAGCCGGGGAAGGCTCGTCGCCCGCCGGTTCTTCCGCAACAAACTGGCCCTGGCCGGTCTCGTCGTGATCCTGCTGTTCTACGTCCTGGCGTTCACCTACAGCTGGTATTCGCCGTGGGGCTACGACGAACTCGACCCGGCCTCGACGCTGATGCCGCCGGACGGCACGCACTGGTTCGGCACCAACCAGATCGGCGGCGACATGTTCGCGCAGACCATGCGCGGACTGCAGAAGTCGCTCACCATCGGCCTGCTGGCCGCGCTGTTCTCCACCGGCGTGGCCTCGATCGTCGGCTCCGCGGCCGGGTACTTCGGCGGCTGGACCGACCGGGTGTCGATGTGGGTCGTCGACCTGCTGCTGATCCTGCCGCCGTTCCTGATCATCTCGATCCTGTCGCCGGCCTTCCGCGGCAAGACGTGGCTGATCCTGGTCGGCCTGATCGCGCTGTTCCAGTGGATGATCACCGCCCGCATCGTCCGCGGCATGACGCTGACGCTGCGCGAGCGCGAGTTCGTCAAGGCCGCCAAGTTCATGGGCCAGTCCCCGTGGCGGATCATCTTCAAGCACATCGTGCCGAACATGGCTTCGCTGCTGATCATCGACGCGACGATCAACGTCGGCGTCGCGATCATCATGGAGACGTCGCTGTCGTTCTTCGGCTTCGGCGTGCAGGCTCCGGACGTTTCGCTGGGCACGCTGATCTCGGCGGGTTCCGACGCGGTCCGCACGTTCCCGTGGCTGTTCTACATCCCGGCCGGCTTCCTGGTGTTCACCGTGCTCGCGGTGAACTTCGTCGGCGACGGCCTGCGCGACGCGCTCGACCCGTCGTCCAGCCGTTCGCGGCGCAAGGAACGGAAGCGGATCGAAGAAAAGACCAAGTCGACTGCCTCGACGCAGACGCAGCAGACCGTGGGAGCAGAAGCATGAGCACCGCCGACGTACTTTTCACCGCGGAGGCGGCATGAGCAGGGCACTCGAGCTGACCGTGGACACCGAGAAGCCGACCGGCACCGTGCTGGAAGTCTCGAACCTCGAAGTGTCCTTCCCGTCCGAGTCCGGCCGCGTGCACGCGGTGCGCGGGCTGAACTACCAGGTCGCCGCGGGGGAGGTGCTCGGCATCGTCGGCGAGTCCGGTTCGGGCAAGTCGGTGTCGTCGCTCGCCGTGATGGGGCTGCTGCCGCCGCAGGCGCGGGTTTCGGGCTCGATCCGGTTCTCCGGCAGCGAATTGATCGGCAAGTCCGACACCGAGCTGTCGAAGATCCGCGGCAAGAAGATCTCGATGGTCTTCCAGGACCCGCTGTCCGCGCTGACCCCGGTGTACACCGTCGGCGCGCAGATCGCCGAAGCGCTCCTGGTGCACGGCAAGGGCACGATCACCAAGCAGCAGGCGAACAACCGCGCGGTCGAACTGCTCGACCTGGTCGGCATCCCGAACGCGGCGGCGCGCGCGAAGGCGTTCCCGCACGAGTTCTCCGGCGGCATGCGCCAGCGCGCGGTGATCGCCATCGCGATCGCCAACGACCCGGACCTGATCATCGCCGACGAGCCGACCACCGCGCTCGACGTGACGGTGCAGGCGCAGGTGCTGGAGGTGCTGAAGACCGCGCAGGAGGTCACCGGCGCGGGCATCGTGATCATCACGCACGACCTCGGCGTGGTCGCCGGGTTCGCCGACCGGCTGATGGTGATGTACGCCGGGCGCGCGGTCGAGCAGGGGCCGGTCGACACGATCTACGCCCAGCCGCGGATGCCGTACACGCTGGGCCTGCTCGGTTCGATTCCCCGCGTCGACGCGCGGGAGAAGCAGCCGCTGGTGCCGATCGAAGGTCAGCCTCCGTCGCTGGTGAACCTGCCGCAGGGCTGTCCGTTCGCGCCGCGCTGCCCGCTGGCGATCGACGCCTGCCGCACGGCCGAGCCGGAACTGTTCACGATCACGCCGGGCAACCCGAACGCGCCCGTCGACACGACGCACCGGGCCGCCTGTATCCGCACCGAGGAACTCGGCCGTCCCGAAGCGGACGCCGCCGAGGTCTACGGCGCCGAGGTGATCGAGGAGGCCGCCGTCGCGTCCGTGCCGCGCGAACAGCGCACCACCGTGCTGGACGTGCGGGACCTGCAGAAGCACTACGCGGTCAGCAAGGGCACCGTTTTCAAGCGCAAGGTCGGCACGGTGCGCGCGGTCGACGGGATCACCTTCGACATCGTCGAGGGCGAAACCCTGGGCCTGGTCGGCGAATCCGGCTGCGGCAAGTCGACCACGCTGATGGAGATCCTCGAGCTGGCGGCCCCGGCGCACGGTTCGGTCGCGGTGCTCGGCAAGGACGTGGCGAAGCTCGGGGGCAAGGACCGCAAGGCGATCCGCCGCGACCTGCAGGTGGTCTTCCAGGACCCGATGGCCGCGCTCGACCCGCGGCTGCCGATCGGCGACATCATCGCCGAGCCGATGGTGACGCACGGGTTCGCGAAGGAGCGCATCGACAAGCGGGTGCCGGAGCTGCTCGGGCTGGTCGGCCTGCGCCCCGAGCACGCCGACCGGTACCCGGCGGAGTTCTCCGGCGGCCAGCGCCAGCGCATCGGCATCGCGCGGGCGCTCGCGCTGGAGCCGAAGCTGATCGTGCTCGACGAGCCGGTGTCCGCGCTCGACGTGTCGATCCAGGCCGGCGTGATCAACCTGCTGGACGAGCTGAAGGCCAAGCTGGGCCTGTCGTACCTGTTCGTGGCGCACGACCTGTCGGTGGTCCGGCACATCGCCGACCGCGTGGCGGTGATGTACCTCGGCAAGATCGTGGAGATCGGCGACGTCCGCACGGTTTTCGACGCGCCGCAGCACCCGTACACGCAGGCGCTGCTGTCCGCGATCCCGATCCCGGACCCGGCCAAGGAACGCGAGCGCGGCCGGATCATCCTCACCGGAGACCTGCCCAGCCCGGCGAACCCGCCGTCGGGCTGCCGGTTCCGCACCCGGTGTTTCGTCTTCTCCCAACTGTCCGAACAGGACAGGAAGAAGTGCGTCGACGTCGAGCCGCCGCGCGAATCCCGCGCGCAGGACCACGACGTGGCGTGCCACTACGCCAAGACCCGCGAAGTCGTGTAGCCACGATCCGTTGGCACACCAGAAGAAGAAAGGTAGACACATGCGACGGAGAATGGCCGCATTCGTGGCCCCCGTTGCCGCTCTGGGGCTCCTGCTCGCCGCTTGCGGCGGCGGCAGCGGCGGCGGCGGCAATCTGCAGGACACCGGCTCGTCGGCCGTCAAGACCGCAGACATCAACGAGCAGCCGCTGGACAAGGTGAAGGACGGCGGCGACTTCAAGTGGCCGGTCGACCAGCTGCCGGACAACTGGAACTACTACGAGGTCGACGGCACCGTCCTGGACGGCGCCAACATGTTCGGCGCGATCCTGCCCTACCCGTTCCCGCAGAACGCGGACGCGACGGTCGGCATCGACAAGAACTACCTGACCTCGGCCGAGATCGTCAGCCAGGACCCGCAGGTCATCGAGTACAAGATCAACCCGAAGGCCAAGTGGAGCAACGGGCGCCAGTTCTCCTGGGAGGACTTCGCCGCGATGGCGAAGGCCCTGAACGGCAAGGACACCGCCTACCAGGTCTCGCAGACGACCGGCTACGAGGACATCGCCAAGGTCGAGAAGGGCACTGACGACCTCGACGTCAAGATCACCTTCGCGAAGAAGTTCGCGGAGTGGAAGTCGCTGTTCTCGCCGCTGTACCCGAAGGAGGCGATGGCCGACGCCAACACCTTCAACAAGGGCTGGGCGCAGAAGGCGCAGATCACCGCGGGTCCGTTCAAGATCAAGAGCGTCGACTACACCGCCAAGACCGCGGTGTTCGAGCGCGACCCGAACTGGTGGGGCGACAAGCCGAAGCTGGACACGGTGACCTACAAGGTCGTGGACCGTCCCGCGTTGGCGGACGCGTTCGCCAACGGGCAGATCGACTTCTACCCGCTGAACAACGACATCAACGCGTTCAAGCGGGCCCAGGCGGACCCGAACGCGGTCGTGCGCCAGTCGGCCTACCCCGACTACACACACATGACGCTCAACGGCGCGTCGTCCTCGATCCTCGCGGACAAGGACCTGCGGCTGGCGATCATGCGCGGCGTCGACACGGTGACCATCGCCAAGTCGATCCTCGGCCAGATGCAGAAGGACACCACGCCGATCGGCAACCACCTGTACCTCAAGGGTTCCAAGACCTACGAGGACAACAGCGGCCCGTACAAGTTCGACCAGAACGCGGCCAAGGCGGAGCTGGACAAGCTCGGCTGGAAGCAGTCCGGCGACCTGCGCGCCAAGGACGGCAAGCAGCTGAAGCTGCGCCTGGTGATCCCGTCGGGCACCCCGATCAGCCAGCAGACCGCGCAGATCCTGCAGTCGCAGCTGAAGGCGATCGGCGTGGGCATCGACATCGTCGCCGTCCCGTCGACCGAGTTCTTCAAGAACTACGTGAACGTCGGCAACTTCGACCTCACGCTGTTCCGCTGGATCTCGAACTCGTTCCCGATCGGCGGCAGCAAGGGCATCTACTACCTGGACCCGAAGAACATCAACCAGAACTACGGCCGGATCGGCAGCGACAAGGAAAACCAGCTGCTCGACACCGCCGCGCAGGAGCTGGACGACACCAAGCGGGCCGCGGACATCAACGCCGCGGACAAGGAGATCTGGGCGCTGGGCCACCAGCTTCCGATCTTCCAGTCGGTCGGCGCCTTCGCCGTCCGCAAGACGGTGGCCAACTACGGTTCGCCGGGCTACGCGAACAACCCGTACGACTACCCCAAGATCGGGTTCATGAAGTAATCCTCCCCTAGCGGGAAACGAAGGAGCGGCGCGGACTCCCCCGCGCCGCTCCTTCCATTTTGGACAGTTAAGGTGAGCGTTGTGCGGAATTTCCTGCGATTGCGGCCGGTGCGGCACATCCTGGTGACGAGTGCCGTCGTGTTCGTCGCGTGCGCCGCGGTGTTCGCGGTGCAGCTGCTGGAGTTCACCAGCACCCGCCCACGGCTGGAAGGTCTCACCGCGAGCGCGACCGGCGTGGTGGCGCGGGTCGACGAGTCCACCGTCACGGTGCGCTTCCCGGTGCCGAACCAACCGGAGGCGAGCGCGGCGGTCGAACTGGACACCACTCCCCCGCCGCTGGGCGCGAAGGTTCCGGTGCGCTACGACCCGTCAGCGCCTTCGCGGGCAGTCACGACCGGGGCTTCGGCTTTGGTGACCACCGACCGGGCTTCGACGTACGCGACGGTCACTGTGGTCGCGGTGCTCGCGATGCTTGCGGTGAACGGATTCCTGCTCTTCACGCGTTTCGTGCAGCCCTCTCGGCGCAAGGCGGGCTCTTCGGTGCCGATGCGCCGGGTGAAGGTGCAGCGCGGACTGCTCACGCGGTCGTGGCTGGAGACCGATACCGCGACGCCTCGATGGATCCCGGTGTACTTCTCTCCGACGCTGATCGGGCTGCCGTCACCCTCGCGGGTCGAGGTGCTGGGCGACCTGCGCACGGACCGTCATGTCGCCGTCCGCATCGACGGCGAGGTGCTGTACCCGGCGGGTTCGGTGCGCATGGGCGAGCCTCGCGGCCGTCGGCTGGACAACCCTTCCGAGCCGGACGAGGAACGCTCGCTCGCCGCGGCCACGCCGGTACGGCTTGCGCGGCAGTTCCGCGCTGACCTGCCGGTGCTGGCGGTCGCGCCGGTCGTGGGCGCGTTTTGGGCGCTGGTCGACGGCAGCGGCTTCGCCGGGTGGCTGACGGTCAGCGTGCTGATCGCCGCGTTCGGGTTCTGGTGGGCCGCTCTGCGCGGCTCCGACCCGTCACTCTGACTCCAGCGCCGCCAGGATCTCCGCCAGCTCCGGGTACGACTCCTCGACCTTCCCCTCCTTGCCGAGCCGGTGCCGTTCCAACCGCACCGCGCCGAGGTGCCGGGCTTCGTAGTACAACGCCCGCCGCCGAGCCGCCGGGGACGCGTCCAGAGGGCCATAGGTGTCCCAGAACGCGTCGCGCTTCGAGCCCGCTTTCATCGAGGCCATGCGGATCGTCCAGTCCGCCGCCGGGTCGCCCCACCAGCTGCGGTCGTGGTCGAACACCCCGACGATCTCCAGTTCCGGGGTCAGCATCACGTTCACGTGCCACAGATCCCCGTGCAGCAGGCGCGGTTCGGTGATCTCGTCGAGCAGCGCGGCGTCGCGCTTCGCCCACGCGGCCACCGCGCGCAGGTCCGAACCGTCCAGGCCCAAGTCCTCGACGTCAGCGGCGTTGTCCTCGAAGTACGCGATCAGCGCTTCGCTCCAGGTCGCGAAATGCGGCCCGGCCACGAGGCCGAAACCGGGCCCGCGCACGTCGTGGACGGCGCGGGCGATTTCGCCGAGCTGGTGGAAGTACGGCGTCCGCTGCTCCGGCTCCAGAGCAGACAGGATTTCCGGGCCGGGCTCTCCGGGCAGAACCGCCTGCAGCACGTAATCGCGGCCGATCACCTGATGCGTGAAATCGGCGGCGAGCGTGCGCGGCATCAGCGGCGCAATAGGCGCGAAGTACGGCGCGGCAAGGTATTCGTTGCGCATGAACTGGTGCTCGATCCGCGTCTGCCGCGCCGGTTCCGGGGCGACGCGCAGGATCGCCGGGCCGTCGGCCAGCTCCACCCGGTAGGTGTTGTTGTACCCGCCCCATCCGATTTCGACCGCGGACCGCACACCGCTGCCGAGCGCGCGGCGGCAGAGCAGTTCGATCTGGTCGGCGGTGAGGGGCTGCTGGAACGCGTCCGGGGGCCGGTCTTTCGGCTGGAAGTCCACCGGGGCATCTTGCCACTCCGCTCAGGAGAGCACGAATCCTTTACGGCTCAGCGCATCCTCGATCCGCAACCGTTCGAGATCCCGGTCCGCACCCTCCCGCAATCCGTCGAGCCGGTGCTCGACGCCGATCTCGCGGCAGGCGATGACGAGCAGTTCGTCGTACGCCTGCCGAGTGCCGATTCGGCGGGCGGCGGGCGTTCCGGAGGGAAGCTGCGCGAGGGTCCGGCGTACCCGGCGCAGGTCGGCGGCCACCTGCTCCACCGGCGGTTCGGACGGCACGGGAGCGACGCGTCGCCGACGCAGCCAGCGGCAAGCCGCCGGAACGCGGAGGGCAGCCCAGAACAACGCCGAGGGGGCAACGCTGACCACGGCGAACAGCAGAACCGGACCGGCCGCCATGCTCCCGAGTTTAGCCGCGACTGCGGCGTTTGCGTGCCTGATGTGCGAACAGCACCGCCACCCCCGCCCCGAGCAGGACGACGCTGGCGATGAGGTGCAGTTGCGGCGGCAGCACGTGCAACTGGACGAACCAGCTCGGATGCCCCTCCCCGGCGAGCCGGTTGATCAGCCCGCCCGAGCCCTGCACCACAAGGAGGATGCCGAGCAGCTCGATCATCGCGACGCCTCTTTCGGTGCGGAGGAGCCGAAAATCTCCTGCCACAGCGGTCCGAAGACGAACCACAGGCCGGTGAGCGTGCCCAGCCGCGGCAGCCACCCCCACAGCGGTTCGACGTGGCCGGAGCCGCCGACCACCGCGATCGCGAGCAACAGCAACCCGGCGCTGATCGCGGACGCCAGGACGCATTTACCCCATTCGCGCCATTCCTTGCGGGCCTTCGCGCGGCCGTACAGCTTCTCCGGCCGCGGCCCGCCGGCGAACCGGTGCGCGAACCGGACGTCGGCCCACCGCACCATCGACGGCCCGAACACCACCGAAAAGCCCAGATACACCGCCGCCAGCCCGTGCGTCACGTTCGGCGCCGCGCCGTTGAGCAGGTCGATCACGGTGGTCACCAGCAGCACCAGGTCGACTACCGGCACCAGCGCCAGCAGCACGGTGCTGGCCCTCTGCTTGCGCAACGCGTACCGGGTCAGCAGCCCGGCCGCGATGAAGACCCAGAACCCGATCTCGCACGCCACGATGGCGGCGGTCATCGGACTGTTCAGCAGCTCGTCCATGGCTTCATGATCTCGGGCGCGGGCGGCCGCGCGCGTCACCGGACGGCACGATCGAGGGGTCATCATTTCGTAGGACGACCGGGTCGCCGGGGTGTGCTGTCATGGTCGGGTGCGCCTGCGAGACCTGCGCTCGGCCCTCCCCCGGCCGCGCGAACTGCCGCCGTGGCAGCAGAACGGCCTCGTCGCGCTCGCGGTGTTCGCCGGCGGCACGATGCTGTACCTCACCGACAGCCACCGCCTGCTGCCGAACGGCGACCCGTTCCCGCTGTGGATCCGGTTCGCCGAACTCGGCGCGATCTGCCTCGCCGCGTTCCTGCGCCGGAAAGTTCCGTGGGGGCTGCTGGTCACCACCGGCATCGTGGGCGTCGACGTCGCGCTGGGCCTGTCGCTGCCGATCGCCATCGCGTACACGGATTTCCTGTACTCCGCCATGCTGTACGGCTCCCGCTGGACGACCCGGGTACTGGTCGGAGTGACCGCCACGATCACGCTCACCGTGCTGTTCGTGTTCCTGGCCGTGGCGGGCTGGCGGGCGGCGGCGCTCGGCGCGTTCAGCATGCTGTCGTTCTTGCTGGTCCCGGTGTGGTGGGGCGCGAACGTGCGCCAGCAGAGCGACATCGCGGCGAGCGAGCGCGCCAACGCCGAGCAGCTCGCGACGATCGCCGCGCTCGACCGGAAGGCGGCGGTGGCGGCCGAACGCTCGCGGATGGCTCGCGACCTGCACGACGTCGTCGCCGGGCATCTGTCCGCGATTGCCATCCAATCGGAGGCGGCACTGTCCATGGCGGACGATCCGAAGACCGCGCAGACCGTGCTCGTCGCGGTGCGGGAGAACAGCGTGCGCGCGCTGGAAGAAATGCGCGCGATGATCGGCCTGTTGCGTTCGGAAGCCGCGGAGGACGAGGTGACCGCCCCGGCCCGGCTGGCCGAACTGGCCCGGCTGGTGGAATCGGCGCGAGCGGCGGGCATGACGGTGACCGTGGATTCCACTGTGGACGAAGAACTCACGCTGCCGACAGCGGTCGACCTCACCGCGTACCGGATCGCGCAGGAGGCGCTGACCAACGCGGTCAAACACGCTCCGGGCAGCCGGGCGACCGTGCGGCTGCGAGTCGCCGACGGCACGCTGACCGTCGAGATCGGCAACGAGCTGCTCGGCGCGCCGGGCCGCTCCGACAGCGGCGGGCACGGTTTGCTGAGCATGAGCGAGCGCGCACACGCCGTCGGCGGCACCCTGCGAGTAGGTCCGTCCGGCCCGCGCTGGCTTGTCCACGCCGAACTTCCCCTCGCCGGAGAGCCGTCATGACCATCCGAGTCCTCGTCGCCGACGACCACGGCGCCATCCGCGCCGGGCTCGCGCTCATCCTCGGCAACGCCGAGGGCATCGAAGTGGTCGGCGAAGCCGCCGACGGCGAGGTCGCGCTGCGCCAAGCCCGCGCGCTGCGGCCGGACGTGGTCCTGATGGACGTCCGGATGCCCGGCACCGACGGGATCACCGCCACCCGGCGGCTGATCGCCGAGGGGCTCGCCGAAGTCCTGGTCCTCACCACCTTCGACCTCGACGAGTACGTGCACGCCGCGCTGCGCGCCGGGGCCGCCGGGTTCCTGCTGAAGTCGGTGGAGGCGCCGCGGCTGATCGAGGCCGTCCGGCTGGTCGCGGCGGGCGAGGGCGTGCTCGCCCCGCAGGTCACCAAACGGCTGATCGCCGCGTTCGCCAGCACCCCGGCCGGGCCGTCGCCCGCGCCGGCCGGGCTCGCGGACCTCACCGAACGCGAACGCGAGGTGCTGGGCTGCCTCGGCGCCGGGCTCTCGAACGCCGAAATCGGCACCCGGCTGCGCATCGGCGAGGCGACGGTGAAAACGCATGTTTCCCGCGTGCTCGCCAAGCTCAGCCTGCGTTCCCGCGTGCAGGCCGCGATCCTCGCGCAGGACCACGGCATCGAGCCACCCGGATAGCCGATCTGCGCATCCGGGCGTGACCTTCTAACGTTCCCCCATGGGCGAGCGGAGAACTCTCGACGTCGACGAAGTCCTCAAGCGGCAGGAATCCGGCGAGCTGAAGCGGCGGCTCAGGGGGCGCGACCTGGTCGGCTTCGGCGTCGGCATCATCATCGGCACCGGGATCTTCACCCTCGCCGGGGTCGAGGCGAAGACGCACGCCGGGCCGTCGGTCACGCTGTCGTTCGTGATCGGCGCGGTGGTCGCCGGCCTCGCCGCGCTCTGCTACGCCGAGCTGGCCTCGAGCGTGCCGACCGCGGGCAGCGCCTACACCTACGCCTTCGCCACGCTCGGCGAGATCTTCGCCTGGATCATCGGCTGGGACCTGCTGCTGGAGTTCGCGCTCGGCGCGGCCGTGGTGTCGCGCAGCTGGTCCGGGTATCTCGCGAACCTGCTCGGGCTGTCGCCGGAGTGGTTCGGGGAGGACGCGACGGTCAACGTCGGCGCGGTGCTGATCATCGCGGTGCTGACGGTCGTGGCCGTGGTCGGCATCAAGGAGTCCTCGTGGCTCACGAACCTGCTGGTGCTGGTCAAGGTCGCGGTCTGCGTGCTCATCCTCGCCGTGGGCGTGTTCTTCGTGAAGGGCTCGAACCTCACCCCGTTCGTCCCGACCGCGCAGCCGCCGTCGGGCAGCTCCAGCGCGTTGCACCAGCCGGTGGTCCAGGCCGCTCTCGGGCTCGAGCAGTCGGTGTACGGCATCGCGGGCATGGTCACCGCCGCGGCTGTCGTGTTCTTCGCCTACACCGGCTTCGAGGCGCTCGCCAACCTCGGCGAGGAGACCATCAACCCGCGCAAGGACCTCCGCGTCGGCATCCTCGGCGCGCTGGCCGTGTGCGCGGTGCTCTACATCGGCGTGTCGATCGTGCTCACCGGCATGGTCCACTACACCGACATCGACTCCGGCGCGCCGCTCGCGGACGCGTTCGACCGGGTCGGCCAGCACTGGGTCGGCGCGCTGATCTCGCTCGGCGCGGTCACCGGGCTGACGTCGGTGATGATGGTCGAACTGGTCACGATCGGCCGGATCGGCTTCGCGATGGGCCGCGACGGCCTGCTGCCCAAGGCGATCGGCACGGCGCACCCGCGCTGGGGCACGCCGCACCGGATGACCATCGGCGGGGCCGCATTGATCGCGGTGCTGGCGGCGTTCGTGCCGATCTCCGCGCTGGCCGACATGGTCAGCATCGGCGCGCTGTCGGCGATGATCATCGTCGCGGTCGCGGTGCCGGTGCTGCGCAAACGCCGCCCGGACCTGAAGCGGCCTTTCACCGTGCCGTTCTCGCCGGTCCTCCCCATCATCACCGCGCTGGCGTGCTTCTACCTGACGCTGAACCTCGACGTGATGACCTGGATCCGGTTCGCCGCCTGGCTGGTGATCGGCCTGCTGATCTACTTCTTCTACGGCCGAAAGCACTCCCGCTTCGCCAAGTAGGTTCAGGCCACCGCGAGGTGGACGCGGACGTGCCGCGGGTTCTCGACCTCGTCGAGCAGCGCCACGGCGAAATCGGCGTACGAGATCGTGACGGAGAGGTCGCCGTGCTCGCCGATTTCGTAGCGACCGGTGCGCTCGCCGTCGTGGTCGAAGTCGCCGACCGGGCTGACGTACACCCAGTCCAGCCCGGTGCCCTCGGTGCGCAACACTTCGAGCCCTGCCGCGTGTGCCAGGCAGAACGGCCGGAACTCGGCCGGAATCGCGTCCAGCACCGGGGTTCCGTCCGCGGCGGGCAGCAGCGCGGACAGCCCGACCGCGACCAGCCGGTCCACCCCGGCCTGCCGCAGCCCGGTGACGAGAGCGCGGGCGGCGCCGGTGAAGAAGGCGTCCGGGTCGGTGCCCTCGCCGTAGACCGCGGCCGCGTTGACGGCCGCGTCGTGCCCGGCGGCGAGCGCTGCGACGTCCACCGCGTTGGTGACATCGCCAGCGACGACATCGGCCAAGTCGCGGTAGCGCTCGGGATCGCGGACCACGGCGGTGACGTCGTGCCCGCGCCGTCGTGCCTCCGCGACCGCCTGGCGTCCGGCCCGGCCGCCCGCGCCGAAAATGACGATCTTGCTCATCGTGGGAATACCTCCTGGCGTGTCGATGCTCTGGAAGGTAGCCAGGGGGCCGGTTCCCTCCGGGATACTGAGAGGAGACCGCGATGACCGTCCGGCAGCCATTGCCTCCCGATCTGTTCGAGGAGCTGTGCCCGTCCTCGCTGGTGCCGTTCCGGTTCGGGGACAAGTGGTCGGCGCTGGTCATCCGCTGCCTGGAAGACGGGCCGCGCCGGTTCTCCGAACTGCGGGTTCCGTTGCCCCGGGTCACGCCGAAGGTGCTGACCCAGACGCTGCGCGGTCTCGAACGCTCAGGGCTGGTGTCCCGCACGGCGCACGCCGATCCCGCGTCGGGGGTCGAGTACGCGCTGACCCCGCTGGGCCGCAGCCTGCTGGAGCCGATGCAGGTGGTGTACGGCTGGGTCGCTGAGCATTGGGAGGAATTGCTGGACGCTCAGGAGCGCTACGACGCGCCGCCGCTGCGCAGCCCCGCGTAGGAAACCGCCTGCGCCAACGCCTCCGCGTGCCGGGCGTCCGCCACCAGCAGCACCGATTCCAGCCCCGCCGCGATCCATTCCACCGGCTGGTCGTGGACGCCGTCCTCGCCCAGCTCGCGATAAGTGTCCACAACGGACAGCAAGGTTCCCTCCGCGCCGAGCCGCACTCCGGCGATCAGCACGTGATGCGGCGCGGGCGGCCGCCACCGGTTCGTCCACAGTGGAGGGACACCGGTGTCGAGGTAGTCCAGCAGCGCGCGTTCCGGCGTGTCCGGCGACCCCAGTTCCGCCGGGTCGACCCGCGCCAGCACCGCCACCCGCGGCAATTCCCACAGGCCCAGCAACAGATCCGAGACGGTCGAAGGGTCCCACTCCCCCAGCGCCGGAACCACTGCCAGCCTCCCCGCCGACAGGGTCCGGATCGCTGTGGCCAAGCCGTCCAGCGAGGTGCCCGCCGCAGTCTCGTCGAAGGGCACTCGAAGGCGGAAGTCGGTGCGGGACAACGCGCCTTCCGGGCGGCTGGTCGATCCGCGCACCGTCCCGGCAGCGATCGCCACCTCGTCCTGGTCCGGCACCGCGATGTCCGCCGCTCGCAGTGTCACGAGTCCGGCGAAGGCCGCCGCCAAACCGTCCTTCTGCGGCAGTTCCGCTCTGGCTTCGGCGACCAGGCGCGCACCGCCGGGAAGCCAGTGGACGTCGGAAAGCCCCGTGTTCAGTACCGCCACAGATGCGCCGCCACGATCTCCTCGGGCGCCCGCTCGGCGGCCCACGTCGCGTCCGAGGCGCGCACCGCGCGGAACGCGCCGAGCAGCTCGTCCCCCAGCGCCCCGGACACGCGCGGATTCGCCAGCAGCGCGGTGTCCTGTTCGGACGGACTCGCCGGGAGCGGCAGCACGCCCGCGGTGTTCCGTTCCCCTTCGCTCCAGCCGCCCGGGTCCTCCGCGATCGGCTCGGGCAGGACGGCCGAATCCTTGATCCCGGCCATTCCGGCAGCGAGCACGACGGCCAGCGCGAGATACGGATTGGCCGACGCGTCCGACGTCTTCAGCTCGACATTCGCGTGCTCCACGCCGAGCAACGCCGTGCCCGGGATGTACCGCAGCGGCGCTTCGCGGTTCTCCACGCCCCAAAACGCGTACGCACCAGCGAAAAACCCGGGCCGCAACCGCATCGTCGAAGGCACGCTCGGTGCCGTGATCGCCGTCAGCGCAGGCAAATCCCGCAGCAGCCCGCCGACGTAGGCCGCGCCATCGCCTTCCGGCACGCCGTCACCGGCCAGGAGGTTGCGGCCCTTGCGACGGACCGAAGTGTGCAAATGCCAGCCGTTCCCGGCAGCCTCGAGGCCGATCATCGGCGCGAAACTCGCCACGAGTCCGTGTGCGTGCGCGGCCGCGTGGATGGTCTGGCGCGCCAGCAGCTGATCGTCCGCTGCGGAGACCGGATCCGTTGCGGCGAGCGACAATTCCAGCTGCGCCACGCCGTATTCCGCGTGCAGCTGGCCGATCTGCAGTCCGTTCGCGGCGAAATCGTGCAGCAGCGCGGCAATGAACTCGTCCAGGCCGATGAGCGCGTGCGGGCTGTACGCGGGACCGCGATGTCCGGGCGCGGACACGACGTCCTCGCTGCCCGCGGGAGCGACGGAGAACTCCAGCTCATACCCGGCACGGAATTCGAGACCACGCTTCGCCGCCTCGGCGACCTGCCGCTCCAGCACGGAACGCTGGCAGTACGACCACGGCGAACCGTCCGCCGCGAGCTGCCGCACCGGTGCCCAGGCGAGCGCGGGCTGCCCGGCGAGCCGGCGGAGCCGTTCCATGACTGGCACCAGCCGGATGTCGCCGGACGGGGTGCCGAGGCCGGAATGGGCGTAGGTGATGGCGTCGTGGCTGTCGAAGACAGCGAACAGCGAGGTCGCGCCCACGCCGCGGACGGCCGCGTCGGCCAGCCCGCCGATGGGGACCACGCGCGAACGCGGGATGCCGTTGTTGTCCGCCCAGGTCAGGTGGACGCCAACGACCCCCGCCGCGGCGAGGTCCTTCGCCGCCGCCGACGCCGCCTTGGTCATGGCAACCTCCTCGGGCTCGGGATCAGTATCGCGGGCCGGGCCCGCCCGGGCCATCCGCGGATGTTCACCCGGGCGGCTCAGTGACCGGTCCGGCGTCTTCCCTGCTGCGCAACGCCACCCCGGCGACGACCGCGAGCGTCCCGAGCGCTTCGACGACGCTCGGCACCTGCGCGAGGACCAGGAACCCGACGACCCCGGCCGTCACCGGCAGCAACGCCAGCAGCACGGCGAACCGGGCCTGGCCGAGCCGGCGCAGGACCACTTGGTCGAGTGCGTACGGCACGACGGTCGACAGCACGCCGACGCCGATCCCGAGCAGCAGCATGCGTGGCGAAGCCCACACTTCCCCGGTGCCGAGCGCGAGCGGCGACAGCACGACGGTCGCCACCGCGAACCCGACCGCCAGCGAATCCAGTCCGTCCCCGCCGATCGCGACCCGCTTGCCGAGCACGATGTACCCCGCCCACGCAGCCGCCGCGGCCAGCGCGAACACGACGCCGAGCGGACTGCCCGCGATCCGCACGTCCGCGATCGCGACCACCCCGACCGCCACCAGGACCAGCGCGATCAGGTCCCGCCGCGTACGCGACCCGACCGCCGCGACGACCACCGGACCGGCGAATTCCAGCGCGACCACCGTGCCCAGCGGCAACCGCGCGATGGCCTCGTAAAAGACCACGTTCATCCCGGCCGTCACGATCCCGAACGCGCCCGCGAGCAGCAGCCGCTTGCCCCGCCAAGCGGCCTTCGGCGGCCGCCGCCACAGCAACAGGACGACGGCCGCCCCGAGACAGCGCAGCCACGCAACCCCCGACGGCGTGGCGTGCCCGAAAAGGTCGACCGCGATGGCCGCACCGGCATACATCGAAATTCCGCTGAGAACGAACAAGACCGGTGCCGGAATCGCGTTCACGCGTTTCCAGGAGAGTGCAATGCCCACTCCCGCATGGTGCCTGACCACGGAAAACGCCCTGCGCCGGGTGGTCTGGTCCTACGGATTGGGACGCCGCTGCGGCATCCGGGCTAATTCGGCGTGACGCACCTCCCACCGGCGCGGGAACACTTGCGGGCCGCCAAACGTCTGCAAGAGTGGAAGCACGAACACCGCGGAGCCGGAAGCGATCCCCGCCGAAGGCATCGAGACCGAAGTGGGCGTAGCTGGATCGAGGCACCGGGCGACCGGTGCCGGGACGGAGGGAGACCCCCATGACAACACCCACGCTCACCCGCCCCGAATTGACCGCAGCCGACCGATGCGACCGGTGCGGAGCAGCAGCTCAGGTACGCGCTGTCCTCAGCTCCGGAGGCGAGCTGCTCTTCTGCGGGCACCACGCCCGCGAGCACGAGGCCAAGCTCAAGGAACTGGCCGCGGAGATCCAGAAGTAAGTTCGCTCACCGACAGATTCGCTCCGGAGGCGGCAGGCGCACGCGCTTGCCGCCTCCGGCGTTTTCCGGCCGGGCGACTGAGGCCTTCGCGCTCTCGACTTTGTGCGGCCCCGGTGCCCTGCGCACAGCTTGGGGCTGGCCTGACCGAGGTCTGGCCTCTCGCGTGCCGCTGGGCGCGCATCACGACTGCCGCCTCGACGCATCCCGGCCATCAACCAGGCGAGCGCTTTCTTCAGAGTCCAGGCGACCGCGGTCACGCTAGGCCAGCCTCCCCGGCAACGGCCCTAAACATGCACCAGCGCACTTCACCCAGCCGGGGCGCCCAGCCCGCTCCCAGCACCCCGATACGAAGCCACCCCCGGACCGTCAGCACAATCCGGCTTCGGGGTGCCCACCCGCACTGCCGGGAACAGCCTCACGGCCGCCGAGAAAAACCTCACACCGTATCCAGCACCACTTCGAACGCCACCTCAGCCGCCCCCAGCAGCTTCACATCCGCCCCCAGCGCCGAACTCACGATCCGAGTCCCGCCAGCGGCCCGCGACACCAGGCTCCGCCGCCGCACCTCGTCGGCGACCGACCGCATCACCGTCTCCGGCAGCACGGTGAGCAAATCCCCCAGCACCACCAGCTCGGGCCCCAGCAGATTGACCACGTTGACCAGCCCCAGCGTGAGCCACTCCGCGTACTCCTCGAGCCGGGAAGCAGCCGAGTCAGGATCCAGCCTCAGCTCCCGCAGCTCCACCAGAATCGCCCCGCGAGGCGTGTCCTCCGGCAGCCCCAGCGCACGGCACAACGCCGCCTCGCCGATCTCGGTCTCCCAGCACCCCCGGCTCCCGCAATAGCAAGCCCGCCCGCCGGGCCGGATCGCCATGTGCCCGATCTCGCCGACGTACCCCGCGCCCCCGCGCAGCGACGATCCCTGCGAAATCACCCCGCCGCCGACGCCGACGTCCGCCGAGACGTACACCGAATCCGAAGACCCCCGAGCCGCCCCTCGCAAATGCTCGGCGACCGCGCCCAGCTCGGCGTCGTTGGCCACCAGCACCGGAATCCGCAGCACCGCCGACAGCCGGTCTCCGAGCGCCACGTCGGTCCACCGCAGGTTGGGCGCTTCGTGCACCAGGCCGTCGGCCCGCCGCACCACCCCGGGCACCGACACCCCGGCCGCGATCGGCTCCACGCCGAGGTCCCCGGCCAGCACCCGGGTCGACTCGATCACGTGGGTGATGACCTCGTCCGCCGTGCGCGTCCGGCCGTGCAGGTTCCAGCTGTTGCGCCCGAGGATCTGCCCGCCGAGCCCGACCAGCGCGATCGCCACGTGCTCGACCTGCAGGTCGACCGCGAGCACGACCGCGGCGTGCGGCTGCGGGAGGACCAGGAGCGAGGGGCGGCCCGCCCCTCGCCCCGGCCTCGGCACTTTCTCCTCGACCACGCCCGCCTCGGCGAGGCCGTCTACGAGGGTTTTGATGGTGCTCCGGTTGAGCCCCAGTTCGGTGGCCAGTGCGGCCCGCGTACTGGGCCCGCCGACGTGCAGCAGGCGCAACAGGGTCGTGCGGTTGTGCCGGCGCACCTCGTCCGGACGGGCGACGGGCGGGCTGCTCACCGGCTCATCTTCCCATCAGCCCTCAGCGGGCCGACGCTTCAGCCCGCCGTCGCGACAGCGCGTCGACAGTCGCGGCCAGCAAGAGCACCAGACCGGTGATGATGTTGACCACCGCGGCCTTCTGCTGGAGCAGGCCGAGCCCGTTGTTCACGATCGCCAGCACCGCGCCGCCGATCACCGCGTCCATGATCCGGCCCTTGCCGCCGAACAGCGAGGTGCCGCCGATGACCGCCGCGCCGACCGCGAACAGCAGCGTGTTCAAGCCGCCGGACTGGCCGCTGACGGAGCCGACCTTCGACGAGTACACGATCGCGCCGATCGCCGCGAAGGACGAGCTGATCACGAACACGCTGGTGCGCAGCTTCGGCACGTTGATGCCGGCCCGGCGCGCGGCTTCCTTGTTGCCGCCCACCGCGTACAGGTGCCGGCCGTACTTGGTGCGGTTGAGCACGTACGTGCCCGCCACCAGCAGGGCCAGGACGATCGGCACCACGTACGGCACGCCCGAGATCACGACGAGGTCGTTCGACGCCCGGTTGATGGTGAGCAGGTAAGTCGCGACCGCGGCGAGGACCGCGACGGCGGCGACCTTCGCCAGCACGATCGGCGTCGGCTGGACCACCAGCCCGCGCTTCAGCCGCGAGAAATGCTGTCCGAGCGCGAGGACCGCGTATCCGCCTGCCGCGACCACGAACAGCACCCAGCTGCCGAGGATCGAAAGATTGCCGTTGGCGACCGCGTTGAGCGTGTCGCTCGTGCTGATCGGCAGCGTGCCGCCTTCGCCGACGAACTGCAGGATCACGCCCTGCCACACGATGAACAGCGCCAGCGTGACGACGAACGACGGCATGCCGATCTTCGACACCAGGAAGCCGGTGATGCAGCCGATCGCGGTGCCGGTGCAGATCGCGATGACCATTTCGACCCACGCGTTCACCGGCGCGCCGATCAGGATCACCACGATGCCGACCAGCGAAACCGCCGCCCCGGCCCAGATTTTCTGCAGCAGCGCCAGCACCACCGCGAGCACGAGCACCGCGATGAACGTGATGAAGACGCCGGTTCCCATGACGCCCAGCAGGTTTCCGTTGCGGACGTAGTGCAGCGCCATCAGCGACGCGCACACGCCGGACGCGGTGCCCGCCGACAGGTCGATCTCGCCGAGCAGCAGCACGAACACGATGCCCATCGCGATGATGGTCTGCCCCGCGCCCTGCTCCAGCAGGTTCGCGATGTTGCGGAGCGTGAAGAAGTCGCCGGAGAGCGCGCTGAACAGGACGGCGAGCGCGATCACGCCGAGCACGGCGGGAATCGAGCCGAGCTGCCCGTCCTTCATCCGCGCGAAGTAGTCCTTGATCGCCTCGCCGGTGGACATCGAGGTGGTGTCGATGCCGAAGTCGGCGATCGCCCCCGCGGGGGCCTCCTGCTTCTCCGGCTTCGCGGAAGTTTCGGTCATGGCGGGTTCTTTCTCGCTGCTCACAGCGCGACGGCTTCGGGGCGGGCCAGGCCGAGATCGCCGGAACGGCCCGCGGTGATGAGTTCGACGACCTGGCTGTGCGTCACGTCCTTGGTCTGGACGTCCGCGACGAGCCGGCCGAGGTAGAGCACGTCGATCCGGTCGGCGACCTCGAAGACGTCGGCCATGTTGTGGCTGATCAGCACGACGCCGAGGCCCTGTTCGGCGAGCCTGCGCACCAGGTCGAGCACCTGCTTGGTCTGCGCGACGCCGAGCGCCGCGGTCGGCTCGTCGAGGATGACGACTTTGCTGTTCCACAGCACGGATTTCGCGATCGCGACGGTCTGCCGCTGCCCGCCCGAGAGCGCGGAAACGGGCGTGCGGACCGATTTCACCGTGCGCACGCCCAGCGACGCCAGCGTCTCGCGCGCGGCCTTCTCCATGCTGGCCTCGTCGAGCAGCCAGCTGCTGCCGCGCTCGCGGCCGAGGAACATGTTCTGCACGATGTCGAGGTTGTCGGCGAGGGCCAGGTCCTGGTACACGACCTCGATGCCGAGTTCGGCGGCGTCCTTCGGGCCGCGGATGTGCGCGTCGGCACCGTTGAACCGCACGGATCCCGTGTCGTACGGGTGAATGCCCGCGATGCATTTGACCAAAGTGGACTTGCCGGCCCCGTTGTCGCCGACGAGCGCGGTCACTTCGCCCGCCCGCACGCCGAAGTCCACGTCGTGCAGGACGTGGACCGGGCCGAAGCTCTTGTTCAGGCCGGTGATGTCGAGAATGGGCTCGCTCATGGATTCGCTTGTCTCTCGCGTGGGTGCCGGGCCGGAACGCGTGTCGGGGGAACGCGTCCCGGCCCGGCTGCTCTGGCGGGGAGTTACGGCGTCAGGAGATGCCGTTTGCGGTGCACTTGGCGGCGAGGTCGCCGGTGCAGATGTCGGACGCCTTGACGTAGCCCTGCTGGACGACGGTCTTGACGTCCTTGATCGTGATCAGCTGCGGCTGAAGCAGCACCGACTTCAGGTCGCGGTTGTTCTTCGGGTCGTGCAGCTTGCCGGTCGCGATCGCGTCCGCGGCCGCCTTGTCGCCCTTGGCCAGCGCGGCGGCCAGCTTGGCGGTGTTCTCGGCCTCTTCCTTGATCGGCTTGAAGATCGTCAGCGTCTGGTCGCCGCGCAGGATCGCCTGCAGGCCGGCCGGGGTCGCGTCCTGGCCGGTGACCGGGACCTTGCCGTTGAGCCCGTTCTTCTTCAGCACGGTGATCACCGCGCCGGCGAGCTCGTCGTTCGCCGCGACGACGCCGTCGACCTTGCCGTTGACCCGGGTGAAGATCTGCTCGAAGGTGGTGCCGCCGACCTGGGCGTCCCAGTTGTCGATGGCCTGCTTCTGCACCAGGTTCAGCGTCTTGGCGTCGTACAGCGGCTTGAGGATCTTGTCGTGGCCGTTGCCGAACAGCGTCGCGTTGTTGTCCGTCGGCGCGCCCTCGATCTGGACGACGTTGGCTCCCGGCTTGCTCTTCAGCGCGTCGGCCAGGCCCTGCGCCTGGATCTCGCCGACCTTCTCGTTGTCGAACGAGACGTAGTAGTCGGCCGAACCGCCGAGGCTCGGGCGGTCGTAGTCGATGACCGGGATGCCCGCGGTCTTGGCCTTGGCCTCGATCGCCGCGCCGACCGCCGGGTCGGACGGGGCGATGATCAGCACCTTGACGCCCTGGCTGATGAAGCCGTCGGCGAGGGTGGAGAACTTCTGGTTGTCGCCCTGGGCGTTCTCGATGTCGGCGCTGAAGCCCTGCGCGGAGAGCGCGGCCTGCAGCATCGGCTTGTCGAAGGCTTCCCAGCGGGCGGAAGTGGCGGTCTCCGGCAGGATCACGCCGACCTTGCCGCTGGCGCCGCCGCCCGCGGGAGCGGAGGCGGAGCTGTTGGTGCCCCCCGAGTTCCCGGAGCCCGCACTGTTGGCGCCGCACGCCGAAAGCGCCAGGCCGGCGCTCACCGTCGCGGCGAGGAGGGTAAGGGTTCTGCTGCGCATCCTCGTTCCTTCTCCGATCATGCTCGCGGGGTGATCGGGGAAGCCCCGGTGCACCGTCGCAGATATGTTGTGGCCGACAACATATGCCGCCGAGCGGCTCTGCGGAAGATGGCGGGATCGAGTAACTGACACCAAATGGACACGGTTCGGCAACGCAGCCCTAATCTGCGCCCTGAACTGACGGAGTGATCCGTGCCACGCACTGAGCGTAACGAGAAGGTGTCCGGACTTGTCCGGTCCGGGGCACGACGGTGCCCGTCGAGGCGCCCGGATCGAACCGGACGAACCGTTCTACCAGGAAAAGGAGGGTGCGCGAGGCGCGGCGAGACGGCCTTCGCCCCGCCGCGCGGCCCGGAGAACTACCAGGAGCGCAGCGTGACGATCCGCTCTTCCAGCTGCTCCACTGTCGCCATCGCGGTGGGCGGGCCGCCGCACTGGCGGCGCAGCTCGTTGTGGATCGCGCCGTGCGGTTTCTTCGTGCGGTGGTGGTACACGCCGACCAGCGCGTTGAGTTCCTTGCGCAGCGCGCCGAGCCGTTCGCTCACCGACTGCGGCCGGGGCGCCGGGGCGGCCTGCTCCTCGGCCTTCGGCTTGCGCCGCTTCTCGTCCGAGATCTGCTCTTCCTGCCGCTTGCGCAGCAGCGCGCGGACCTGGTCCGGCTCCAGGAGGCCGGGGAGGCCGAGGTACTCCTGCTCCTCGTCGGAGCCGGAGAAGACCGCGGTGCCGAACGAGTTGCCGTCGTAGATGACCTGGTCGAGCTCGGCCGAGGCGTGCAGCGAGGTGAACGCCTTCTCCTCCTCGCCCGGTTCGTCCTCGGTGCGGTTGGCCTGGGCGAGCAGTTCGTCGTCCCAGCCTTCCTTCTCCCGGTGCGGTTTGCCGAGCACGTGGTCGCGCTGCGCTTCCAGCTCGCTGGCCAGCTCCAGCAGCACAGGCACGCTCGGCAGGAAGATGCTCGCCGTCTCGCCCTTTTTCCGGGCCCGCACGTAGCGGCCGATGGCCTGGGCGAAGAACAGCGGGGTGGACGCACTCGTCGCGTACACGCCGACGGCCAGCCGGGGGACGTCGACGCCTTCCGACACCATCCGGACCGCGACGATCCAGCGTTCCGTGGTCTCGGAGAACTCCTTGATCCGCCCGGACGCCTTCGGGTCGTCGGACAGCACCAGCGTCGGCGTTTCGCCGCAGATCCGCTCCAGGATCTTGGCGTAGGCGCGCGCGGTGTCCTGGTCGGTGGCGATCACCAGGCCGCCCGCGTCCGGGATGCCCTGGCGCACCTGGCTGAGCCGGGTGTCGGCGGCCTGCAGCACCGCCGGGATCCACTCGCCCGCCGGATCGAGCGCGGTGCGCCAGGCCCGCGCGTTCTGCTCCGCGGTGAGCGGTTCGCCCAGCCGCGCGGTGAACTCCTCGCCCGCGCTGGTCCGCCACGACGCCTCGCCGGAGTAGGCGAGGAAGACGACCGGCCGGACCACGCCGTCGGCGAGGGCGTCGGCGTAGCCGTAGGAATGGTCTGCCTTGCTGCGCTGGAACCCGCCCGCGTCCGGTTCGTAGGTGACGAACGGGATCGGCGAGTCGTCGCTGCGGAACGGGGTCCCGGTGAGCGCGAGGCGGCGCACCGCGGGCGTGAACGCCTCGCTGGTCGCATCGCCCCAGGACTTCGCGTCGCCCGCGTGGTGGATCTCGTCGAGGATCACCAGGGTCTTGCGGTTCTCCGTGCGCACCCGGTGCAGCGTGGGGTGCGCGGCGACCTGCGCGTAGGTGACCGCGACGCCGCGGTAGTCCGACGACGTGACGCCGGTGGTGTTGCGGAAGTTCGAGTCGATCGGGATGCCCGCCGCCGCGGCCGAGGCCGCCCACTGGTGCTTCAGGTGCTCGGTCGGGGTGACGATCGTGACCGCCTCGACCGTGCGGTCCGAGAGCAGTTCGGCGGCGATCCGGAGGCCGAAGACGGTCTTGCCCGCGCCCGGCGTCGCGACCGCGAGGAAGTCCTTCGGCTTGCTCGACAGGTACTTCGTGAGCGCTCGGCGCTGCCAGGCGCGCAGCGGGCGCGCGGTGGAGTCCGTCGCTGCGGGCGGCGCCCCGAGGACCGGCTGGGTCGTCTCGGACAAAACTCGGTTCACCCCCTCCTCGGGCCGCTCAGCGCGGCCGTGACGTGCGAAAACCCCCACTGTGGCACCGGCTTCGCCGCCGGGCGCCGCGATGAGGGCACGTCGGCCAGCTTACCTTCCGAGTCCCCGGGCGCCCGCCACCGCCACGGGTGGTGTCGCCCGACACGCCCCCTCTCGGCGGGGGTGACGAGCCAAAACCGCGCGCATGGACCATGCTGGAACACACCATGGGCGAGGTGACACCGGACGCCGGCGAGGCAGTGCCGAACGGCGAGGCAGTGCCGAAGAAGAGCGTGCCGGAGAAGACCGTGCCGGAGAAGACCGTGCGCAGGGGGCCGTGGCGGCTCCTCACCCGCACGCTCGCGAAAGCATGGGACGGCAACATCTTCTCGGAAGCCGCCGAGGCGGCCTTCTGGCAGACGCTGTCGCTGCCGCCGCTGCTGCTCGGGCTGCTGGGCAGCGTCGGGTTCATCGGCGAGTGGTTCGGCCAGAACGTGGTCACCGCCGTGCACGACCGGATCATCACCTTCAGCCACACCATTTTCAGCGCCAACGCGGTGCAGGAGATCATCGAACCGACGGTGAACAGCATCCTCACCGTCGGCAAGGGCGAGATCGTGTCGGTGGGCTTCGTCATCTCGCTGTGGGCGGGCTCGTCGGCGATGTCGTCGTTCGTCGACGCGATCACCGTCGCGCACGACCAGTACGGCGTCCGCAATGAGGTGTGGCAGCGGATTTTCGCCCTGCTGCTGTACCTGTGCGCGCTGATCGGGCTCGTGATCGGGCTGCCGCTGCTGGCGATCGGGCCGGATCTGCTGCCGGAGTTCTTCCCGGTCGACTGGCGTCCGACGGTCTCGTCGTGGGTCGGCGCGCTCTACTACCCGGTGCTGGGCGTGATGATCGCGCTCGCGCTGACGACGCTGTACAAGCTCGCGCTGCCGCGGCGGCTGCCCTGGCACCGCGGACTGCCGGGCGCGGTGCTGGCCGGCGTGGTGTTCCTCGTGTCGAGCATCGGGCTGCGGATCTACCTGAACTGGATCACCAAAACCGGCTACACCTACGGCGCGCTGGCCGCGCCGATCGCGTTCCTGCTGCTGATGTTCTTCATCGGCCTCGCGGTGGTCGGCGGCGCGTATTTCAACAGCGCGATCCAGGAGCTGTGGCCGGCGAAGGCGACCCGGCGGCAGCGGCGCAAATGGCGGCGGCTGGAGATGGAGCGCGCGAACGAACGGATGCGCGCCGAGGAGGGCCGCCGGCTGTGGGACCGCACGACGATGCCGTTGCGGCGGCCGAAACGGCACTCCGAGAACGACGCCGACGCCGACGCCGGCCCCGGCGAACAGAACGGCGCCGAGGCGAACCACACCGGAGCGGAGACCGTGCAGCTCGCGAGGCCGGAGCGTTCGGACGAACGCGCCGGTTCCGAGTCGTCTTCCGGCCCGGAACCGCGCCAGGGCCGTCCGAGGCAAGGCTGACTCAGCCCTGGCGGAACCGCCACGTCTTGCTGTCGAAGGCGACGCAGACGCTCGGCGACATCACGACCACGCGCAGGGTGCCGTCGCGCTCGTCGTAGTCGATGCCCTCGACCTCGAAGGTGCCGCTGCAGCCGCTTTCCAGCGGAAGCTGGCCGAGCGAGGTGACGTGCCCGGTGACGTCGGAGCCGGAGACCGCGCCGGAGAGATCGACCTGCAGCAACGGTTTGGTGGTGCCGAAGAGGCTGCCGTCCGGGTCATCGGACGAGCACATGAGCCGGGTGGCGGAGACGAAATCGCAGCCCTGGACGTCGCGGACCGGGTGGTCGAGCCGGATCGCCGACGCGTACGGCAGGTTCTGGCCCGGATCGGTGGCCGCGACGCCGGGCATCGGGTAGACGAGCAGGCGGTCCATGGTGCCCCATTCGCCGGACACCAGCCAGCGCGCGTCGGGCGACACCGCGGCGAACGAATTGTTGTTGGCCTCCCACGATTCCAGCGCGTGCTGGTAGTCGGCGCGGGAGCCGTCCGGGGCCTCGACGCGGAAGAGTTTCGCGCCGCGGTCGTCCCGCTGGTAGGGCTCGACATACCAGCCCTTCGCGGACCCCGGGTCGCCGATGTGGTTCCAGCCCTTGGCGGCCAGACCCGGGTCGATCGTGCCGATGCCGGTGTAGCGGATGCTGGTGCCCGACGGGCGTTCGACGGTGGCGAGGCCCTGGCTCTCGTCGAGCGGACGGGCCCGGTCGGAGCCGACGGTGGTCCATCCGGTCACCGCGTCCGCGGCGCCCGCCGCGACGGCGCTGAAGGCGGACAGCAGGACGACGAGGGAAAGCACGATCCCGGTTGCGCGCATGCGGGGACACTCCTGCGGGGAGGCGACTGGCCGGACTGCAGGTCTACCAGTTCCTCCCCGGGTGCACAGCCACCGAGTGAAGGATTTTCACCTTTGTTCCCGCGCACCGGGACACGCGGGAAACTCGCTCAGTCGTCGCCGCCGGGACGGAGGCCCTCGTAGATCTTCTTGCACTTGGGGCAGACGGGGGACCCCGGCTTGGGCGACTTCGTGACCGGGAAGACCTCGCCGCAGAGCGCCACCACGTGCGTGCCCATGACCGCGCTTTCGGCGATCTTGTTCTTGCGCACGTAGTGGAACATCTTCGGCGAGTCGTCGTCGGTCGACTCGGTGCTGTCGGTCTCCGGCTTGGTCAGCGTTTCGGTGCTCACCCCACCATCATGCCTCAGCGCCGCGCCCGCGGTCATGCCCGGATACGCTCGCCTGACCTGCCCAGGGAGCCCTCAGGAGCCCGGATGCCGCACGAGTCCGCACCCCGGTGGCACACCTGCCTCGCCCGGCTCGGCGGCGACCACCACGTCGGCCAGGACGCCTGGGCCGACCTCGAAATGCGCTACCGCGAGCCGCACCGCCGCTACCACGACCTCGCCCACGCCTCCGCCGTCGCGCACGACGCCGAGCAACTCGCGGCCGACCTGCCCTTCCATGAACGCGCCGTCGTCGTACTTGCCGCGTGGGCACACGACGTCGTCTACGACGCCGTACCCGGCGAAGACGAACAGCGCAGCGCGGAATGGCTTCGCCGCTGGCTCACGCGCGCAGGGGTTGCCGACGCGCACATCGACCAGGCCGAAGCCCTCGTTCTCGCCACTGCCGCGCACGAAGCACCTGAAGGCGACTTCGCCGCAGCAGCACTCCTCGACGCCGACCTAGCCATCCTCGGCGCACCGCCCGCCGTGCACGCCGCGTACGTGGACAACGTGCGAGAGGAGTACGCGCGCTACCCCGACGACGCTTGGGCGACCGGCCGCGCCGCCGTTCTGGAAAACCTCCTCGCCCGGCCCGCGCTGTACCTCACCGAAAGCGCCCGCTCACGCTGGGAAGCCGCCGCGCGCCAGAACCTGCGGGCAGAGCTGACCCGATGCCGCATTGTGCTCGGCGATCGCAGATGATGTCCGTTTGTGACCACCCAGACCACTCCCCTGTTCGTGCACGAGGAAGTCGCCTCGGCGTTGCGTGACGGCCACCCCGTCGTCGCCCTCGAGAGCACGATCCTTTCGCACGGCCTTCCGTACGGGCGGAACCTCGACGTCGGCCGCCGCGTCGAGCAAACCGTGCGGGACGGCGGCGCCGTACCGGCCACCATCGCCGTGCTGGACGGACGGCCAGTCATCGGCCTCTCCCCCGCCGAACTCGAGCGCGTCTGCGCCCCGGACGCGGGCCTGGACAAGCTGTCCCTGCGCGACCTCGGCCCCGCCGTCGGCCTGGGCCGCTCCGGTGCCACCACCGTCGCCGGCACCTCGGCACTCGCCGCGGCAGCCGGGATCGGCGTCTTCGCGACCGGCGGCCTCGGCGGCGTGCACCTGGGCGCGGCACAGAGCTGGGACGTCTCGGCAGACCTCGGCGTGCTCGCCAAGGTGCCGACCGTGGTCGTGTGCTCCGGCGTGAAGTCGGTGCTGGACATCGCCGCCACCCTGGAAGTGCTGGAAACGAACTCGGTGCCCGTCCTCGGTTACCGCACCGACGATTTCCCCGCGTTCTACCTCCGCTCCTCCGGCCACCCGGTCGGCTGGCGGGTCGAGGACGCGAAACAAGCCGCGGCGGTCATCTCCGCCCACCGCCGCTACGCGAATTCCGGTGTGCTGTTGACCAATCCGATCCCGGAAGAGTCCGAAATGGACCGTGCCCTGCACGACCGGCTGTTGCAAGAAGGCCTGGCGAAACTGGCCGACGCCGACGTGCACGGCGCGGACGTGACCCCGGTGCTGCTGGAGCACTTCCACAGCGCCAGCGAAGGCGTCAGCATCGACGCGAACGAAGCTTTGGTGCTCTCGAATGCCAAACTCGCGACCGAGGTAGCGGTGGCCCTGTCGTGACCGGAATCGTAGTAGTCGGCGACGCAGGCCTGGACGTCGTCGCCCGGCACGACCAACCCCTCCCCCACGGCGGCGACGCCCGAGCGGCAATCCGCTTCACCGGTGGCGGCGCCGGCGCGAACACCGCGTTGTGGCTCCGTTCCCTGGGCGCGGAAACGACCCTGATCGCCCGGATCGGCAACGACTCCGGAGGCCGCCTGATCCGGGCCGAACTGGAAGCCGCAGGGGTCCGCTGCGCCTTCGCGACCGACCCCGAGGCCGCGACCTGCTGTGTGGTCGTCCTCGTAGACGGCGAAGGCCAACGCAGCATGCTCGCCGACCGAGGCGCCAACAAACGCTTCGCCCCCGAGGACGTCACCGCGGACGCCCTGACCGGCTCCACCCACCTGCACCTGTCCGGCTACGTCCTGCTCGACCCGTCCTCGCGCCCCGCGGGCCTGGCCGCCCTGGCCGCCGCCAAAGAAGCGGGCCTGACCACTTCGGTGGATCCCCAAGCAGCCGCCCACATCCACGACCCGGCAGCCTTCCTGGACGACGTACGCGGCACCGACCTGCTCATGCCGAACACCGAAGAACTGGTCGCCCTGACCGGCTCCGCGGACCCGTCCTCCGCCACGGAGCTACTGGACGCAGTCGGCGCGGTCGTGGTCACCGCAGGCCTAGCCGGAGCAAGCTGGATCGACGCGAACGGCGTCGCCTCAGCACCCGCAGTGGAAACGAACTGCGTCGACTCGACCGGCGCGGGCGATGCCTTCGACGCAGGCGTCCTCACCACCTGGCTGGCCGGAAAGTCCACAGTGGACGTCCTGCGCGCAGGCACCCAACTAGGCGCACTGGCCGTAAGCCGCATCGGTCCCCAGCCCTAACGACAGCGTTCCGTGAGGGGCCCCTTCAGGTACTTAGATTCCCTCAAGGAGCCCTTCACGGACCACCCAACCGCCGCCGGCGCTCCCAGACCAGCCAAGCACCCACACCACCCCCGCACCCCGATACGAAGCCGGAAATGCGGACGGCGGGTGCTTGTCAAGGCATCTTTCCCGCCTTGACAAGCACCCGCCGTCCGTCAGCACAATGGGCTTCGGGGTGCCCCCACGCACAACGGGGCGCAATGTCGCCGCCAGGCGACGAGCAGCCCCGGGACCTACCCGTCAATCACCCGATGCTTCCGCCCCTCGATCGCCCGGGCGTCCCGCGCATACCGGTTGACCTTCTCCGACTTCCGAGGCGGCCGGTCATTGGCGATCAGCACCGCGATCCACGGCAACGGCACCGAAATCACCAAGAACAAAATCGCCAGCCACCACGTGTGATACGTCAGCCCGGCCAGCACGAGGCACGGAATCCGGCACACCATCATGATGACGTACTTCCGCTTCCGTGCCGCGAGCTGATCGTCCAGCGACGGCTCGGCCTCGGTGATCAGCACAGGCTCGGGGCGGGGATCAGCTCCGTGGGGTGCGTTCACAGCACCACCTCCGCGTTCCATCGTCTCACTCACCGCCCTTCCGCGACACCCGGGCGAGCGAACCGGGACAAAGCGGCGACGACCAATGTCTCGACCCCGGTCCGCAGCGTCGGATGCAGCACCGGCGCGAACTTGGACGAGTGGTTCGACGGCACGTCGGTCTCGAACCGCCCCTCGGTCATCGCGGTGATCACCTGTTGCGCGTCGAAGCCACCGACCAGCCAGAACACCGACGGTACGCCTGCCGCGCGGCCGAACTCGCTGAAGTCCTCGCTGCCGGTCACCAACGGCGCGGGCATCGTCGCCTCAGCACCGAAGTGCCCGCGGAACACCTCGGTCAGCTCATCCGACGCGGCAGCGTCGTTCGCCGTGACCGGGTACGACGCGACGACCTCCACAGTCGGCGGCTGAGGCGCTCCCGCAGCGGCGGCTTCACCGTTCACGATCCGCTCGATCGCCTTGCGCAGCCGCACCAGCACCGCGTCGTCGAAGGCGCGAGTATTGACCTCCAGCACGGCATGGTCGGCGATCACGTTCGCCGCGGTCCCCACGTGCATCGAGCCGACAGTCACCACGGCAGGCTCAGTCGCAGCGGTCTCGCGCGACACGATCGTTTGCAGCTTGAGCACCACAGACGCGGCCAGCACCGCCGGGTCGACCGTGGTTTCCGGCCGCGAACCATGCCCGCCGCGGCCGTGCAGGGTGATCCGCAGCGTGTCGGTCGCGGCCATGATCACGCCGGGACGAGTCAGCACCCACCCAGCCGGACCAGGCACGATGTGCTGCCCGAAGACCACGTCGGGACGGCCGACACGCTCGAAAAGACCGTCCCGAACCATCCCGGCAGCGCCGTCGCCGGCCTCTTCCCCGGGCTGGAACAGCGCGAGCAACGTGCCTGACCACTCATCCCGCGAAGCCGCGAGGAGATGCGCCGCCCCGGAGAGCCACGTCGCGTGCATGTCGTGCCCGCAAGCATGCATCAACGGCACATCGCGCCCCTCGGAGTCAACACCGCGCGCAGTGCTCGCGTACGAGAGCCCCGTCTGCTCCTCGACCGGCAACGCGTCGATGTCCGCACGAAGCAGCACAGTCGGTCCTTCGCCGTTACGAAGCACGCCGACGACGCCGGTGCGACCGATGCCGGTGTGCACCTCGAAGCCGTCTTCAGTCAGCCGTCGGGCCAGCTCCGCTGCCGTACGGGTCTCGGTGAACGCCAACTCGGGATGACGGTGCAGATCGACGTACAGCGCTTCAAGCTCCGGCAGTGCCGCTTCAAGCGGAGCCAGGACACGCTCGGTGGTCTCGGTGGTCACGATGCTCATCGTGGCAGGCTTACCCATCGTGAGCACCAACACGCCTCTTCCCGACCTTTCCGACGACGTCTGCGCGCGGCTGCGCGAAGCGTTCCGGCGCACCGGCTACGACGCTGACGGCGTCGTCGACGCGCTCGGCGGCGCAGCGCACACGGCGCTCGGCCGCGGCGAGCCCGAACCCGCCCGCCGCGCGAGCCTCGACGCCGGGGACCTCGGCGTTTTCATCCGGCTGTTCCTGCTCGGTCTCGCCGAGCCGGAGAAGGCGGTCTCGTCGGCGTTCGCGCCGCTCACCGCGGACGACGCGGTGGCCGCGGGCATCCTCCGGGCTGTCGGGGACGAGTTCCGCGCCGCGCTCGACATCCGCCCGCACGGCGACGACGACGGTTCGTGGTGGGTCGTCTCCGACCTCGACGCCGACATGCTCGGCCACGTCGTGCCCGAGGACCACGTGCTCGGCGTCGGGCACGCGTCGCTGAGCCTGATCCGCGCGACCAGCCGCCGCCCCGTCGGCACCCTCCTCGACCTGGGCACCGGCAACGGCGTCCAGGCACTGCACGCGACCAGACACGCACAGCGGGTGACCGCGACCGACGTGTCGGCCCGCGCGCTCGCCCTGGCCGCGGGCACCTTCCGGCTGAACGAGCTGGAGGTCGAGCTGCTGCGCGGCGAATGGTTCGCGCCGGTCGCGCGCCGCCGGTTCGACCAGGTGGTGTGCAACCCGCCGTTCGTGGTCGGGCCGCCGCGCGTCGACTACACCTACCGCGACTCCGGCCTGGCCGGCGACGACGCGAGCGCGCTGGTCGTCCGTCAGCTGCCGAGCTTCCTCAACGACGGCGGCACCGGTCAGCTCCTCGCGTCGTGGCTGCACCGAAACGGCGAAGACTGGGGCGACCGCGTCTCGCGTTGGCTGCCGCCTGAGACCGACGCCTGGTTCGTACAGCGCGACGTCGCCGACCCAGGCCTGTACGTCGGCACCTGGCTGCGTGACGAAGGCATCGACCCGCGCTCGCCCGAAGGCCGCGCCAAGGCTGCGGCCTGGCTCGACTGGTTCACCGAAAACGACGTACAGGGCATCGGATTCGGCTTCGTGACGCTGCGGCGCGCAAACGGTCAGACGCCGACTGTTGTCTGCGAAGACCTGCGACAGGCTTACGACGACCCGCTGGGCCCTGAAGCAGCGAACTGGCTCGACCGCGTCGAGTGGCTGCGCACACACGGCGACAACGTGTTGGACGTAGCGTTTCGGGTACCCGACACAGTGCTGCTCGAACGCGTCGACTCTCCCGGCGATGAAGGCTGGGAAACGACCGTGCGCCGGTTGCACCGCACGGACGGACCCGGTTGGCAGCACGAGGTCGACGAACTCACCACGCGGCTGCTCGCGGGTTGCCGCGGCGCGCTGCCGCTGTCGGATCTGCTGGACCTGTTGTCCGCCGCGCAGGGCCTCGATTCGGCCGAACTGACCGCCGCCGCTTTGCCGATCGTCCGCGAACTCGTGCGACACGGCATGCTCGTGCCGGGTTCGCCGCAGTGAGGGCGGTCGCGGCGCGGGTAACCCGCGCGAGCGTGACCGTCGCGGGGGAGACTGCCGGAGAGATCAAAGAACCGGGCCTGCTCGTGCTGCTGGGCGTGCACCGGGACGACGATCCCGCAAAAGCCGAAACGATGGCGCGCAAACTTCACGAACTCCGGTTGCTGCGGGACGAAGAATCGTGCGCGACGACCGGTGCCCCGCTGCTCGTGGTGTCGCAGTTCACGCTCTACGGAGACACCCGCAAGGGCCGCCGCCCGTCGTGGACCGCCGCCGCCCGGCCGGAAATCGCCGAACCCCTGGTGGACGCCGTGGTCGCGGAACTGCGCGGCCGCGGCGCGACCGTCTCGACCGGACGGTTCGGCGCGGAGATGGCGGTGGAGAGCGTGAACGACGGCCCGTTCACCGTTCTCGTTGAGGTCTAGACCACATTGGATCAGCCCGCGTAACATCGAAGACACAGCGCGCGATTCGCACGCATTTCCCGGAGCGGACGGGTTCTCAGCAAAACCTCAGTTTTGGTGGAGCAACCGCGGGGCGGGTACGCCCGTCCTCATTTCAGCGAGCCGGGAACGTTTCACCTTCCCGGAGCGTTGAGACCGATGTCCAGCCAAGCCGGCTGGGCCCGCGGACACGGGATTCCACAGGCCCCGTTCCGCAGGCGCCGGCGAGACACGTTCAGCCCGTGACCGGGGAGGCAGAATGTCAGTCCAGACTCTCGAACGCGAAGCGCGCGGGATTCGCGAGCGCGGGATTCCAGCACAGCAGTCCGAGGAGCGGGTGAGCGTGGGGGCGCTCACCGACGCCGACCTCGACGCCCAGAGCCCCGCCGCCGACCTGGTGCGCGTGTACCTGAACGGCATCGGCAAGACCGCGCTGCTCACCGCGGCCGACGAGGTCGAGCTGGCGAAGCGGATCGAAGCCGGGGTCTTCGCCCAGCACATGCTCGACACCGCCGAGGACCTCACGCCGCAGCGCCGCAAGGAACTGCGCGCGCTGGTGCGCGACGGCCACACCGCGAAGAACCACCTGCTGGAGGCCAACCTCCGGCTCGTGGTGTCGCTCGCGAAGCGCTACACCGGACGGGGCATGCCGCTGCTCGACCTGATCCAGGAGGGGAACCTGGGCCTGATCCGCGCGGTGGAGAAGTTCGACTACTCCAAGGGGTTCAAGTTCTCCACGTACGCCACGTGGTGGATCCGCCAGGCCATCACCCGCGGCATGGCGGACCAGGGCCGCACCATCCGGCTGCCGGTCCACCTGGTCGAACAGGTGAACAAGCTGGCCCGCATCCGCCGCGACCTGCACCAGCAGCTGGGCCGTGACGCGACGCACGAGGAACTGAGCGCCGAATCGGGCATCCCGGTGCACAAGATCTCCGACCTGCTCGACCAGTCCCGCGACCCGGTGAGCCTCGACATGCCGGTGGGCACCGAGGAGGACGCCCCGCTGGGCGACTTCATCGAGGACTCGGAGGCGACCGACGCCGAGAGCGCCGTGATCTCCGGTCTGCTGCAGGACGACCTCCGCCGTGTCCTGGCGACGCTGGACGACCGCGAACAGCACGTCATCCGGCTCCGCTACGGCCTCGACGACGGCCAGCCGCGCACGCTCGACCAGATCGGCAAGCACTTCGGCCTCTCGCGGGAGCGCGTGCGGCAGATCGAGCGCGAGGTCATGGCGAAGCTGCGCCAGGGCGAGCGGGCCGACCGGCTGCGGGCGTACGCCAGCTGAGTTTCTTCCCTCTCCGGGACCGGGATTCGGGACCCGGTCTCCGGCGAGGGCGGAGAAGCCGGTCCGCGAGCTGATTCAGGCTTCCGTAGCGGACTGACCGGGCGCGGGGTCCGGTGAGCCCGGCCGCGGCGAGCACGCGGGCAGGCAGGTCGCGGTTTTCCGTGGGGACCGGGTGGGGCCGGTCAGGCGGGACGGAAACCTTCGGCCAGAAGATTGTTTCGATGGGCAGCGGTTCGCGCCGCTGGTTGCGCGGAACCCCCGGTTCGGCTTCCGGACCGGGGGTTTTGTCTTGTCCGGGCCCCGGATTCGCCGGCCCGGTCGCGGCGATGACCGGGGTTCGGATTGTCGGCACATCGCCTCATCGCCATCACCAGCCTCAGTAGCCCCCAAAAGCCACTTGAGTCACTTGAGCCACTTCTGGTGGACAAGATCCTCCTTTTCTGTCTTTATTTATCCGATTTGTCCAAGTTCTACTGGCACCCACCGCAATCCCGTCACCACTCCGCGCACCCGATCGTGGAATTCGTTGCTCATTCGCGTTTGGCCGTTCTGGGCAGTGGGTAGCAAGCGTTCGCGATCCCCGCCGTGCGGCGTCCGGTCAACGCGCCGGCGGGGTCCCGTTAGTCACGCGGGGCGGGTGTGTGCGCATCCGGCCCGCTTTCCCCGGGAGGTCGGGTCCGTCGGGGTGGGCCCGGCCTCCCGACCTTGCCCTGCGAAAACCCGCGGGAACCACCGTCGGCGTGCGCTATCCCACAGCGCCCCCGCGCCGGTGCGACCGGGCGAAACCCGCTGAGTACCGTGGGCCAATCCCGATCAGGGCAAAGGAGCCTCGCTGTGCCGCCCACCACGTTCCAGCACACCGAAGTCCTGCCGCTCGGCAAGGACACCACCACCGAGTACCGGCTGGTCACCGCCGACGGCGTCGAGACCGTCGAAGCCGCCGGGCGGAAGTTTCTGAAGGTCGACCCGGAGGCGCTGACGACGCTCGCGCGCACGGCGATCACCGACATCCAGCACCTGTTGCGTACGTCACACCTGCAGCAGCTGCGCGCGATCGTCGACGATCCCGAAGCCAGCGGCAACGACCGTTTCGTCGCGATGGACCTGCTCCGCAACGCGGCCATCTCGGCCGGCGGCGTGCTGCCGATGTGCCAGGACACCGGCACCGCGATCGTCATCGGCAAGCGCACCGAGGGCGTGCTGTCCGGGGGCGACGACGAGCGCGCGCTGTCGAAGGGCATTTTCGACGCCTACCAGCAGCTCAATCTGCGCTACTCGCAGATGGCCCCGCTGAACTTCTGGGAAGAGCGCAACACCGGCACGAACCTCCCGGCGCAGGTCGAGCTCTACCACAAGGATTCTGATGCGGCAGACCCGTCGTATGAGTTCCTGTTCATGGCCAAGGGCGGCGGCAGCGCCAACAAGACGTTCCTGTACCAGGAAACCAAGGCGGTCCTGAACCCGAAGCGGCTCGCCCGGTTCCTGGACGAGAAGCTGCGCAGCCTGGGCACCGCCGCGTGCCCGCCGTACCACCTGGCGATCGTCGTCGGCGGCATGTCGGCGGAGTTCAACCTCAAGGTCGCGAAGCTCGCCTCCGCGCGCTACCTGGACAACCTGCCGACCGAGGGTTCCGAACTGGGCCACGCGTTCCGAGACCGCGACCTCGAGCAGCAGGTGCTGGAGATGACGCGCCAGTTCGGCATCGGCGCGCAGTTCGGCGGCAAGTACTTCTGCCACGACGTCCGCGTGATCCGCCTGCCCCGCCATGGCGCGAGCTGCCCGGTCGGCGTCGCTGTGTCGTGCTCGGCCGACCGCCAGGCGAAGGCGAAAATCACGAGCGAGGGCGTGTTCATCGAGCAGCTCGAACGCGACCCGGCCCGCTTCCTCCCGGACGTCACCGAGGACGACCTGTCCGACGAGGTCGTGTCGGTCGATCTCAACCAGCCGATGGACCAGATCCGCGCGCAGCTGTCGCAACTGCCGGTGAAGACGCGCCTGTCGCTGACCGGCCCGCTGGTCGTGGCACGCGACATCGCGCACGCCAAGATCGCCGAGCGCCTGGACGCCGGCGAGGAGATGCCCCAGTACCTCCGTGACCACCCGGTCTACTACGCGGGCCCGGCGAAGACCCCGGACGGCTACGCGTCCGGCTCGTTCGGTCCGACGACGGCCGGCCGGATGGACTCGTACGTCGCCCAGTTCCAGGCAGCGGGCGGCTCGCTCGTGATGCTGGCGAAGGGCAACCGCTCGAAGCAGGTCACCGCCGCGTGCAAGGAACACGGCGGCTTCTACCTGGGCTCGATCGGCGGTCCGGCCGCGCGGCTGGCGAAGGACTGCATCAAGAAGGTCGACGTCCTCGAGTACGCCGAGCTCGGCATGGAAGCAGTCTGGAAAATCGAGGTCGAAGAGTTCCCCGCGTTCATCGTCATCGACGACAAGGGCAACGACTTCTTCTCCGAAACCAGCGAACCGGTGCTGCAGATCAGCTTCCGCTGATTCCCCTCACGCGCGCGCCGAGGTCAGCCGGGAAACATCCCGCCCAACCGGGCGAGGGTCTTCTCGATGGCCTCGGCGTTGCGCCGGGGAAACCCCAACAACCGAATCGCGAGCGGCGACCGCGCGGTAGACCAATCGAACGTCTCGGTGACTTCAGTGCGCCCGTCCCCCGCCGGCTCAAGCAGCCAGCGCCACCGATGCCCGGAGAAGTGCCGCCAGGCGATCAGCCGATTCTCCTCGAACTCGACCACAGTGTTCTGAATCCGGTACGGCGCACCCATCCGCATCTCCATGCCGAACCGCGCCCCCAACGACAACCGCGCCGGCGCCGACCCCCGGCTGGCCCGCACCGTCCCCGACCCGTCAATGAGCGGATGCTGAGCCGGATCAGCAAGCAACGCGAAAATCTGCTCCGGCGCAGCAGCGACAACGGCACTGCGCGAAACCTGGCGAGTTCCCATAGCCGCAGAGCCTAGGGCCCGACCGCCACAGAGGCCATCGGCGCACCCACGAAACGCCACCCTTCGCCGCATACGTCCGCGCCACAGTGTCCACTGTGGACTAGCCACCCCTGCCGCCCGTGAGGGACCCCTTCACGGACCACCCCGCACCCGCGCCCCCAACGCGACCACGCTCCCAAGCCACGCACCAAAACCGCAGCCGACGCATCCAACAATCGAGGCACCCACACCACCCCCGCACCCCGATACGAAGCCTCCCTGCGGTCTGGGGGTGCTTGTCAAGGCATCTTTCCCGCCTTGACAAGCACCCCCAGACCGTCAGCACACTTGGGCTTCGGGGTGCCCCACGCAACTATCCAAAGCAATGTCGCCCCCCAGGGCGACGAGCCGAACGATCCCCCGACAGCACCGTCCGACCCATCACCAACCCGGCATCACCGAGGCGGAGACTGCTTCAACACCACAGTCCTCTGCCCCAACGGCGCCCCCAACGCCACCGAAATCACCGGATGCCGCAAATCCATCGTGCACATCTGCCCGGTCTGCGCCTTGGTCTCGCTCAAATCCACGACCACCTTCTGCGCAGTCTGCTCGACAGCTTCCCCGAGCGCGTGCCCGCAGCCGCCTTCCTCTGCGCGCACCACCAGCACCGTCCCCCCGTTGTCCGAATAAACCTCCTTCGGGAACGTCTTGGGCAGCGCGGTCCCGTCCACCCGGTTGTCCGGAACCCGGACCGCTCCTCGCGGCGGGTCGAACTGGGGTTTGCCGGGCGGCGGCACCGAGGGCGAGCTGCTTGCGCTGCCGCCCTGCGGCGCGGTCTCGGACCCGGACGCTGGTGCGTTCGCCATGTTCGTCGGGCCGCCGCACGCGGCCGCCATCGTGAGCACCAGTGCCGCGCCTGCCAGTCGTGTCGTTCCGATCAGCTTCCTCGAGTACCTCATGATCCTTGGACGGCGCGAGCGCCGCGGCGGGTTGCACCCGATCTTCACGGACCGGGCTTCAGCACCAATTCGCGTCCGCCCAGCGGCGCGGCGAGCCGGACCGGCAACGAAATCTCCCGCACGTGCATTGGGCACATCTGCCCGTGCGGCGGCTTGGTGATCGTCACGACCACGACCACCTGAGTCGCCGTCTGCTCCCCTGCCTTCGCACTGATCTTGTCGCATCCGCCCTCCTCGGCCTGGATCACGACGACCGTGCCGCCCTCGGCAAGCGTGACGTCGTGCGGGTAGCCAGCCGGCAGTGCCGAAGCGTTGATCTGCTCCGGAGCAAGCGAGGTATCCCCAGGCGGCACACCCTGCGTAGGACGGCTATTCGGCGGCGCTGAGGTCGGCGGCGGCGCAACCGACGACGAAGACGGCGGCGGCGAGGAAACCGACACCGAACTGGACGGCGGGGACGCCGAGGAACTCGGCGCAGCCACGGTTCCGTTGCCCCCGCACGCCGCGACCGTCAGCAGCAGCGCGCTCGCTCCCACGATTTTCCCTGTAGTCCGCATGCAACGCGGACGGAATTACGGCCCCGGAGGTTGCACCCGAGCGCAAAACTGCTTCACCGAGCCGAAGCCTTCCCTCGCACCAGTCCCAGCAGCACCACTCCGGCCAATGTCACCACCAGCAACAGCACCGTGCTCGCCGACGCGAGAAACACCTGTCCCCGGTCAGTCAGGGTGAAAATGGTCGCCGGGAGCGTCCGCCAGTCCGGCGGGTACAGCATCATCGTCGCGCCCAATTCGCCCATCGACATCGCCAGCGCCAAACCGGCCGAAGCCGACATAGCGGGCAGCAGCACCGGCAACCGGACTCGCAGCAGCACTCGCACCGGACGCGCGCCGAGGCTCGCCGCGGCCTGCGCGAGCAGCGGATCAACGCGTTGCAGCGCGGCGGAAACCGTGCTGTAAGCGAAGGGCAGCAGGATCATCAGGTGTCCTGCCAGCACGATCCAGCGCGTGCCGTTGAACGCCAGCGGCGGACGGCTGAACGCGACCAGCAACGCGAGGCCGAGCACCACCGACGGCACCGCGATCGGCAGGTGGAACAGCGAATCCGCGATCCGGCGCAACCGCGGCGGCGCGTGGTCGACGGCCAGCGCGGCCCAGGTTCCGATCAGCACCGAGACCAGCGAAGTGATCACACCGGTCTGCACGCTCACCGACAGGCTCGCGAACGTCTCGCCGGACAGTGCCTCGGCGTAATGCGCCCCGGTGAGCCCGCTCGGCAGCACGCCGGTCCAACTTCCGGCGAACGACGCCAGCACGATCATCACTAGCGGCGCGGCCACCACGGCGAGGAAAACCACGCCGAACACCAGCCACACCAGCAACCGGCTACGCCGCGTCCACAGCAGCACGACGGCCTCCTCTCCCGACCACTCGCCGGTAAACCGCGTAGAGGACCAGCGACAGCACCACATTCACCACCGCGACCACCGACGCGGACGGGAAGTCGAACGTGACGATCCCCTTGCCGTACACCAGCATCGGCAACGTCGAGACGCCCTTGGCGCCGAGGAACAGCACGATGCCGAACTCGTTCATCGTCAACAGCAGCACCAGGCACGCCCCGGACGCGAGCGACGGCAACGCTTCCGGCAGCACGACCCGCCACAACACGCGACCTGGCCGCGCACCGAGACTCGCCGCCACGTCCAATTGCGCCGACGGAACTTGGCTGAACGCGGCGAGCGCGGGCCGCATCACGAACGGCGTGTAGAAGGTGATCTCAGCGAGCAGCACCCCCCACGGCGAGTACAGAAACCCCGCGGTGCCAAAGACTCCCGCACCGCCGTAAAGGAACGTGAAGGCCAGTGCGATCAGGAACGACGGGAACGCCAGCACCGTGTCCACCAGCCGGGCCAGCACCGTCGCCCCGGGAAACGGGACGAACGCGACAACCAGCGCGAGAAATCCGCCGAGCAGCACGCAGCCGACGGTGGACCCCAAGGCCAGCAACACCGTCTGCCACACCGCGCGGCCGAATTCCGGCGACGACAGCACTTGTGCCCACACCGAAAGCCCGAAACTGCCGTCCTGCGCGGTGAACGACTGCAGGATCACCAGCACCAGCGGGTAGCCGAAGAAGCCGGCGACCACGATCGCGGGCGGGAGCAGCCAGCCGATCCGGTACCGGCGAGGCCGGGTGCCGCGACGAATGGGGGCGACCGAGGCGGCGTCGAGGGCGAGGCCGGTCATCCGCCCACCCCCACCAGCGGACATCCGTCCGGAATGGACACCCCGACCCGGTCGCCGACCGCGGGCAGCGCCGGACCGTCCGGCACCTCGGCGCGGATGTCGCAGATCTCGTCGGTGAGCCGCAGGTCGAGCCGGTATCCGGAGCCGCGCCACTGCACCCCGCGCACCAGTGCCGGGAACGTGCCCGGTCCGAGTTCGCCGACCGAAATCCGGTGCGGCCGCACGCCGAGCGCCACCGGCCGCTCCGGCTGGAGAGTGCCGGACGGTTCGGCGGACAGTTCGCGCCCGGCCAGCCGGACCGTCGCGACCGTTCCGTCCGCGCGCACCAGTTCCACCGGGATCAGGTTCGCCGCACCGAGGAAACTCGCGGTGAACTCGGTGGCCGGGCGGCGGTACAGCTGTTCGCACGGGCCGAGTTCGACCAGCCGGGAGTCGCGCAGCACCGCGATCCGGTCGGCGAGCGCGAGCGCTTCGCTCTGGTCGTGGGTGACGTAGATCAGCGTCGTGTCCGGCAATTCGGCTCGCAGCCGCAGCAGTTCCGCGACCATGTCCTCGCGCAGCGCGGCGTCCAATGCGGACAGTGGTTCGTCGAGCAACAGCACATTGGGCCGGATCGCGAGCGCCCTCGCCAACGCGACCCGCTGCTGCTGCCCGCCGGACAGCTCACGGGGATACCGCCGCGCGTACTCGCTCATCCCGACCAGTTCGAGCACCTCGCCGACGCGCCGCGTCACGTCCGCCCGGCGCGTCTTCCGAGCCTTCAGTCCAAACGCGACATTGTCGGCGACCCGCTGGTGCGGGAACAGCGCGTAGCTCTGCACCACCACGCCGAGTCCACGCCGATGCGGCGGCAGGTCGGTGACGTCCTGGCCGTCGAGCAGCACCCGTCCGGCGCTCGGCCGGAGGAACCCGGCGAGCGCCTTGAGCGCGGTCGATTTGCCGGAGCCGGAGGGCCCCAGCAGGGCGAGCGTTTCGCCGCGCGCTACCGAAAGATCCAGCGGGGCAAGCGCTTGCGTCGCTCCGAAGTGGACGGATACGCCGCGGAACTCGACTGCCGGAGTCACTGTCCGGTGGCCTTCCGGTACGCGGCGAGGTCGGCGTCGAGGCGGCCGAGGACGGCGTTCCAATCCGGGTTCCACACGTCCACTCCGGACATCGCGGCGGTGATCTTCTCCGCCTTCGGTCCCTGCGGCTTGACGTCGGTGCGGGCCGGGATGCCGTACGCGTCGCTGGCCTTGGCCTGGGTTTCCGGCGAGAACAGGAAGTCGAGCAGCTTGCGGGCGTTGTCCGCGTGCGGCGCGTTGTTGACCAGACCGGCGAAGTACGGCAGCGCGAAGGTGGACCGCTTGCCCTGTGCGTCGGCCGGGAAGAACACCGAGAACCCGCCGCTCTTGTCGATTTCGGCGAGGTTCATCTGCAGGTCCCCGTTGGCGACGAGCACCTCGCCCTTCGCGACCTTCGGCTGCAGCTTGCCGGTGGACGACGACGGACCGACGTTGTTGGCCTGCAACCGGCCGAGGTAGTCGAGCGCGCCCTGGTCGCCGAAGACGTGCTGGGCCTGCAGCAGCACCGCGGTGCCGTCGCCCGCCTCGCCCGGCGTCGAGTACTGGAGCTTGCCCTTGTACTTCGGGTCGAGCAGGTCGTTCCAGGTCTTCGGAGCCGGGTTCGCCTGCTGCGGGTTGTAGATGAAGCTGAGGTAGTTGTTCATCATCGCGTAGTAGCGGCCCTGCGGGTCCTTCTGCGCGGCCGGAACCTGGTCGACGCCCTTCGGCGCGGACGTGGCGAGCAGGCCTTCCTTCGCCGCTTGCTGAACGAACGGCGGGAGCGTCACGAGGACGTCGGCCTGGGTGTTGGCCTTCTCCTTGCCCACGCGCGAAACGACTTCGGCGGAACCGGCGGTGACGGCCTGGACGGTGATCCCGGTCTGCTGTTTGAACTCGGCGAACCGGGCGTTGTACCAGTCCTCGAGCCCGTCGGCGGTGTAGACGGTGACGGTCTGGTCGCCGGACGCGCCGCCCGCCGTGCCGCCGCAGGCGGACAACAGGGCGGCGAGGGCCGCGACGAGAGCGACGACGGTCGCTTTCCGGAGGTTCATGACTGGGTGGCTCCTTCGAGGTCTAGCACGGCGGGGAGAGCGGAGACGGAGTCGAGAACGTGGGTGGCGCCTGCGGCTTCCAGGTCGCCTCGGTTGCTGGCGCCGGTGAGCACTCCGGCGGCGATTCCGGCGCCGGCGGCGAGGCCGGTGCGGACATCAGTGGGGGTGTCGCCGACCACCGCGATGTTGCGGACGTCGGTGACCTGCAGTTTCAGCGCGACGGCGAGAATCAGGTCGGGATACGGGCGGCCGCGCACGCCGTCGCCGGGAGCGAGCGCGAAGTCGGCGAGGTCCTGCCAGCCGAGCGCGTCGAGCAGCGCACGCTGTGTCGCGGGCGCGAATCCAGTGGTGAGAGCAACTCGGACGCCCTGGTCGCGCAGGCTTCGGATGGTCTCCTCCGCGCCGGGGATCGGCTTGCACTCCCCGGCCGCGACCAGCCGTCCGTACGAGCCCTCGAATTCGGTGTTCGCGCGCTGGGCGAGGTCTTCGTCGCCGAGCAGCGCGCGGAACACGGTGATCTTCGACTGGCCCATGGTTTCCCGGACGTAGTCGAGCATTCCGGCGTATCGTTCGTCCTCTTCGGACACTCCGGCGGCGGCGATCGCCGCGGTGAAAGCGCGTTCGACCAGTCCGTCGTCCGCGACGGTCGTGCCGGCCATGTCGAGCACGACGAGTTCGGTGGTCACCAGCCCAGCTCCTTTGCGGTGTCTTCGGCGATTGCGGGCGAGCAGGTCATTCCCCGGCCGCCAGGGCCGGTGACGAGGAAAGCGTTGCCGGACAACCGTTCCCGGTGCACCACCGCGGTCCGGTCGGTTGCCTGCGCGTACACGCCGGCCCAGCGACGGCGGATCTTCGGCAGCGGCCGGCCGAGCAACGCGCCCGCCACTTCGGCGAGGTGTTCGTACGGGTCTTCGGTGACGTCGAAGGGAAACGGCTGCGCGTACTCGTGCGTGTCGCCGATGGTGAGCGAGCCGTCACGACGCTGCACCATCAGCAGTTGCATCGCGTTCTGCGCGGCGATTTCGCCTTGCGGCTGGCGTTCGTTCATCGCGTCGAGGGCCGCGCCGCGGTAAGCCGGGTAGTAGCGGAAGCTGTCGCCGTCCGCGACGCTGGTGGGCAACGGTTCGCCGAGCGGTTCGGTCTGCGCCATCTGCAGCCGGACCCGCCGCACCGGGATCTCGCCCGCGATCTCGCGGACCAGCCCGCCGAGCCACGCGCCGGTGCAGAACACCACGACGTCGCCTTCGTGCCGCTCGCCGTGGTCGTCCACGACGCCGTGGTCGATGAGGTTCCGCACCTCACGGCCCGGCAACCAGCGGTACCGCCCGCTCGCTTCGAGGGCTTCGCGGAGCGCGGGCTGTGCGGTCCGAGGCTCGACCGCCGCGTCCCGCTCGCACCACAACGCTCCGGTGAAGTTGCCGCGCAGAGCGGGGTTCAGCGCCCGAGTCTCCTTCGCGTCAAGGAGTTTGAAGCCGCGCTCAGCCGCCCCCGGCCCGGCGACGACCTCCTGCGCGACGGCCAGTTCGGCCTCGGTGCGGACGACCGTCAGCGAGCCGTTCGGCCGGAAGCCCAGCGCGGGCACGCGTTCGCCGATCCGCTCCCACAGCTCCCGGGCGCGCACCGCCGTCTCCAGCTCCGGACCGGCGGCGCGACCGCCGACCCAGACCAGTCCAAAGTTGCGGACGGACGCTCCGCGCGCCTCCGGCTCGCGTTCGAGCTGGAGGACTTCGTGGCCGCGTTCCACGGCCTGCCAGGCGTGCTGGGTGCCGAGCACGCCGCCGCCAACGATGAGGATTCGCACGGCCGCAACAGTCGCCGCCCGCGCTCAACGGAGGCTGTCGGCACGGGGAACGCCAGGTGAAGCAGCCTCGAATATTGGACCGGATGAGTTACCGTTCTGTTATCTTTCCGGCTGGGCGGGCACGGGGAAACGCGCAGGACGACAGGCGCGCGGATGCGCTGGTCAACCACCGCAGGATCAGGCCGGGTGCCCGGCCCGCGACAGCTACTCGACTGCTCGACTACTCGACGCGGCTCAGTCGCGTGACGAAACTCAGCCGGTCCCCGCGGTAAAGCGACCGGACCCGCTCGAACGGCTCGCCGTCCGGACCCCACGACACGCGGTGCATCAGCAGCATCGGCAGCGCCGGGTTCGTGCCGATGAGCAGCGCCTCGCGGGGGGTCGCGAGCACGGTTTCCACGCGTTCCTCGGCCCCGTCGAAGACCACGCCCAGTTCGTCGCGCAGGTGCGCGTACAGCGACTGCTCCGGGTCGAAATCATCCAGCAACGTGGGGAATTTGTCGGCGCGGAGGAAGGTCGATTCGAGGCCGACGCGCTCGTCGTCGGCGAGCAGCACGCGTTCCAGGTGGAGCACCTCGGAGTCCGGTTCGATCCGCAGGTCGGCGGCCAATCCGGTGCCCGCGGCGCGGCGTTCGAGCGTGATCAGCGTGCGGCCGGGGCGGATGCCTTGACGCCGCAGGCCTTCGGTGTAGCTGACGAGCGCGAGCGGCTGGACCAGCTTCGGCGGGGCGACGTATGTGCCGCTCCCCTGCCGTCGCGACAGCCTGCCTTCGAGGACCAGCTCGCCCACCGCCTGCCGGACCGTCGCGCGGGAGACTTCGAACCGTTCGCACAGCTCGCGTTCCGTGGGCAACGCGCTGCCTTCGCCCAATTCGGCGATAACGGCGAGCAGCTCGACCTTCACCGCGTAGTAGCGCGGCACGCGGCCGTGATCCGGGATGCCGTCGCGGACCGGTCCGTCGGCGGACAGGCGGGACAGCGGCGAAGACGTGGGCACGAGAACCGAGCCTATGCCAGACACGCGGCGCGCGGTTCGCCGTCTCGCGAACTGACCCTATGGGAGGACGTCGCAATGCCTTTGGCCCGCAGTCTCGGCCTCGCCAAGTTTTATCGGACTCGGTTCGATGATCGGCACCGCGTTTGCCCAAACTGCGTGTGCCGCGGGTTCGGGCATCCGGTGGCACCTACGTGTACGGACGCGCTCGCGTGGGTGAACTTTGGGGATACATAGCGGGTTGGGGATTCGTCGCCGGGAAAACGGCGAGTTGCCCGGCTTTGACGCTGAGCGTCGCTGCGTACGCCGCGCCCGGACTCGGCCAGCTTCCCCGTGGACCCCGTTCTCATGGCGACGGAGTGCTCGAAGCGGCCGGATTGCCGTTCTTCGCGTTCGCCGATTATGCGCGCGGCTGGCCACGCTCGGAGTAAATCCGCGACCCGGCGCGGACGATTCCGCTCGCTTTGGACTGACACTGGCCATGTGGTGGATTGGGGCCGTACGCGATCGGCGCGAGTCCAGGCCCCCGCTCGCTTCGGCGGCGCCATGGCTGGGGTAAGCGGCGCTGGCGTTCAGCTTGCCGGTCGCTTCGGTGATCAGCGGCTGCTTGGTACTCGGGTCGGGCGCGGTGGCGCACTTGGTGCACCGTCGAGAGATCGCGCGCTGACCTGACTCGTTTTTGCTCCCTGGCAGGGCTTCCGGTTGGCCGGGCGTCGGTTTGCCGCATCCGGTGCGCGAAAGTCCCCCTCGCTCCGCCGCCGCACGGTTACCCCGATAACCATCCATGCCCAGGTCAAGGCCGCTTTTTACCGTCCTCTCCACCGCCGAAATATGGCGGATCTGGTGAAGAATCCGGAAGATCCGAAGAAAGTTGGTTGTCCGCTTACTGACGTTCTGGTGTAGTCGATTCATCACCATACGACACCTCCCCGCGCCTTGGAGCGGACGCTCCACAGTGGACACTGGAAGGACAATCCCCTTGGCCGACAAGAGAAACTTCAGCATGCTCACGCGAGTCTTGGCCGTCGCTGCGGCGCTCGCGGCCGCCGCCGGGTTGGCGACGCCAGCCGTGGCGTCGACACCTCCGTCACCCGCGGAAACACAGATCGTCGGCGGGACGCGCGCCAGCCAGGGGGAATTCCCATGGATGGTCCGGCTTTCGATGGGCTGCGGCGGCGCGCTGTACACCGATCAGATCGTGCTGACCGCCGCACACTGCGTCGACCGCACCGGAGCGGACTCGTCGATCACCGCGACGCTCGGTGTCGTCGATCTGCAGAGCTCGAGCGCGAAGAAGGTGCGCTCGACCTACGTCTACCGCTCCCCGACGTACGACACCACCGGCGGTGACTGGGCCCTGATCAAACTGGCGAGCCCGGTGAGCGGCATCCCGACGCTGCCGATCGCGAACAACCCCGACAACAACTCCGGCACGTTCACCATCGCCGGCTGGGGCGCGGCCAAGGAGGGCGGCGCGCAGCAGCGGTATCTGCTGAAGGCCGAGGTCCCGTTCGTGGACGACTCGACGTGCCAGTCCCAAGGCGGCGACTACGCCGACCTGAAGCCGGACGCGGAACTGTGCGCGGGCAAGGTCGACACCGGCGGCGTCGACACCTGCCAGGGCGACTCCGGCGGCCCGATGTTCCGCCGCGACGGAGCGGGCGACTGGGTCCAGGTCGGCATCACCAGCTGGGGCGACGGCTGCGCCCGGGCCCACGCTCCCGGCGTGTACACCGAGGTGAGCACGTTCGCCTCCGACATCGCCGAGACGGCGGGGAAGATCTGACCCCGCGCGTGACGGGCCAGGCGCCGGGACTCCGCCGGGGTTCCGCACCAGGCTCGCGCGGCGTCTCCCGGCGCGGACGCCCGGGCTCGGGTCGGGTCACGCTGGCACTCGAACACCGACAGCGTGTCGCGGGGACCTGCGCCGGGGAAGGAGTCCTGCGTCGGCGTGCAACCCGGCGGGAAGTCCCAGCGCTCAGGTCGTCCGGAGCGCGGCAAGCACCGACCAGCGCTAGGAATCGCAGGCCGCGCAGACGACCTCGCCATCAGTCCCGCCGTCCGTCCCCAGCGCGCAGCAAGCAGCGCGGATCCCGCCCCGGAACCGCGTCGCAGGCACCCGGCCCGGCGCTCCCCCTCCAGCCGCACCGGGTGCCGCACGCACCGCCGCCATCGGGAGACCCAGACCGCGGGAAGCCCAACGTTCCCCGCCCCCAGCGCACCTCACAGCTCGGCAAGCACCGCAGCCCATCAGCGGAACCCGCGAGCCCAGCCCGCGGGAAGCCCGACGTTCCCGCTACTCCACCACACCCCGCCAGCCCGCCGCCATCCGCGAAACCTAGCCCGAAGCAAGCCCACCGTTCCGCTCTTCCAAGGCACCCCACAACCCGACAAGCACCGCAGCCCACCAGCGGAACCCGCGAGCCCAGCCCGCGGGAAGCCCGACGTTCCCGCTACTCCACCACACCCCGCCAGCCCGCCGCCATCCGCGAAACCTAGCCCGAAGCAAGCCCACCGTTCCGCTCTTCCAAGGCACCCCACAACCCGACAAGCACCGCAGCCCACCAGCGGAACCCGCGAGCCCAGCCCGCGGGAAGCCCGACGTTCCCGCTACTCCACCACACCCCGCCAGCCCGCCGCCATCCGCGAAACTTAGCCCGCGGGAAGCCCGACATTCCGCTCCTCCAGCACACCCCGCAGCTCGGCCAGCACCGGAATAACCGCCGCGACCCGTTCCTCCCCCACCACCGAGCCGATCAACGTCTCGAGTTGTTCCTGGAACGTCTTCTCCGCCGCCTCGGCCAGCTTCCGCCCCGCAGGGGTCAGCTCGACGAGCGACGACCGCCGGTCCTCCGGGTTCGGCACCCGGCGCACCCATCCGCGCGCTTCCAGCCGGTCGATGCCTTTGCTGGTCGCCCCTATCCCGATCGCGAAGTTCACCGCGATGTCCGCCACCCGCGACTGCGGATGCCGCCCCAGGTACCGCAGGAATTCGAACTGCGAGGCGACGATCCCGTGCGCGGCCTTGAGCCGTTCCCCCAGCGCGTTGTAGATGCGGGTCTCGCAGCGCACCAGATGGTCGAAGAGCTGCTCGTTTGCCGACGTACCTTCCACGGCATATAGTCTAGCATTACATGCCTCGGCATATACTTCCGCAGAATCTTCAGGAGAGCAGATGAGCAGGGACCAACGCCGCGCGGTGGACGAGAAGCTGCGGCAGGCGCCGCAGGGGTCCGAGCCGTTGTCGGTCGAACAGATGCGGACCGGGTTCGCCGCGATGATGAGCGAGTTCCCCGTCCCGGCCGAGCCGCGGCAAACTCCGGCTACGCTCGCCGGGCGGCCCGCTGTCCTCGTCGAACCGCCAGGAGACCCGCGGCCGGGCACGATCCTGTACTTCCACGGCGGATCGTTCTCGCTGGGATCACCGCACACCGCGATGGCGCTGACGGCGAATCTGGTCCTGCGCACCGGAATCCGGGCGCTCTCGCTGGACTACCGGCTCGCGCCCGAGCATCCGTTCCCGGCCGGGATCGAAGACTGCCTCGCCGCCTACCGGAGCCTGCTGGAGGACGCCGACCCGTCCTCGATCGTCTTCGCCGGCGACTCCGCGGGCGGCGGCCTGTCCGTCACCACCACCCTGGCCGCCCGCGACGCGGGACTGCCGATGCCCGCCGGGATCGTCGCGTTCTCTCCGGGACTCGACCACACCCGCACCGGGGCGTCCATGGAGACGAAGGAGGGCATCGACCCGTTCTTCACGAGGGAAAGCATCGGACGCACCGGCGAGCTGTACCTGGCGGGCGCGGATCCCGCCCAGCCGCTGCTCGCCCCGGCGGTCCACGCCGACCTGACCGGTTTCCCGCCGATCCTGCTGCAAGTCGGCGGCAATGAAGTCCTGCTGGACGATTCGGTACGGCTGGCGAAACGCGCACGCGACGCGGACGTCGACGTGATCCTCGACTTCACCGCCGACGTCCCGCACGTGTTCCAAACCTTCACCGACGCCCTGGACGAAGCAGGGCAAGCCCTCGACCGGGCCGCCCTCTTCATCCAGCAACGCCTCGCCTGAACCTCAGCGGATCTTGTCCAACCGGGAAACCGTCTCCTCGAACCCCTGGACCAGATCCGCCATCACCTCGGCCACCGGGCGGACCCGGTCCATCCGGCCGACGATCTGGCCCACCGGCATGGACACCACCGACGGGTCGGCGGCGGCGTGGATCCGGTTGTGCGCGTGGGAAACCAGCAGGTTCTGCAACGGCATCGGCAACGGTTCCGGCGCGTCCGGCGCCGACCAGGCTTCCGTCCAGCGGGTCTTCAGCAGGCGGGCGGGCTTGCCCGTGTAGATCCGCGTCCGGACGGTGTCCGCGGAGGTCGCCGCCACCAGCGCGGTCTGCATCGCCTCGGATTCCGGCATCGTCTGGAGGTATTCCTCCGTCGCGAGCCAGTACGAGCCCATCCACGCGCCCGAGGCGCCCAAGGCCAGTGCGGCGGCGACCTGGCGGCCGGAGCCGATGCCTCCGGCTGCCAGGACCGGGGCGCGGTCGCCGACGGCGTCCACGATTTCCGGCACCAGCACCATGGTCGCGATCTCGCCGGTGTGGCCGCCTGCCTCATGCCCTTGCGCGACAACGAGATCGACGCCGTTGTCGACGTGCCGGGCGGCGTGCGATCCCTTTCCGGCGAGGGCGGCCACCGGGACGCCCGCGTCATGGGCGCGGTTGATGACATCGACCGGGGGCGAGCCCAGTGCGTTGGCGATCAGGCTGATCCGGTGGTTCAGGGCAACGTCCACATGGGACCTCGCGACGGAGTGCAGCCAGCCCAGCACCCCGGCGCGTTCGTCGGTGTCGTCGGGCAGCGGCGGGACCGCGAGATCCTTCAGCACTTTGTCGACAAACGCCCGGTGTCCCGGCGGGATCAGCTCGTTCAGGTCGGTCTGGGTGCCTTCGGACGGGATCTTCGCCGGCATCACGATGTCGACGCCGTACGGCTTTCCGTCGGTGTTTTCGTCCATCCAGGACAGCACCGCGTCGAGTTCGGCGGCGTCGTTGAACCGGACGCAGCCCAGCACGCCCATGCCGCCCGCGCGGCTGATCGCGGCCGCGACGTGTTCCGACGGGGTGAATCCGAAGATCGGCACCTCGATGCCGAACCGGTCGCACAACGATGTGCGCATGCGCCCTCCTAGGCGGGTTCGTGTTCGGCGGCGTACCGCTGAGCCCACGGATAGTCCGGCTTTCCGCTCGGCGAACGGCCGATTTCGTCGGCCAGCCACACCGTTCGCGGCACCTTGTATCCGGCGATCTCAGTGCGCACGTGCGCTTCCAAAGCAGCCAGATCCGGCCGCACGCCGGGGCGCGGCTGGACGACGGCGGCGACGCGCTGGCCGAGCCGCTCGTCCGGAATGCCGATGACCAAGGCGTCGAAAACGTCCGGATGCGATTTCAGCGCGCCCTCGACTTCTTCCGGGTACACCTTTTCGCCGCCGGTGTTCACGCACTGCGATCCCCGGCCCAGCAACGTAACCGTGCCGTCTTCCTCGTAGCGCGCGTAGTCGCCGGGCACGACATAGCGGACGCCGTCCACTTCGGTGAAGATCGTGCGGCTTTTCTCCGGGTCGCCGTAGTAGCCGAGCGGGACGTGGCCGCGACGGCCGATCAGCCCGACCGCGCCGGGTTTCGGTTCGACCAGGTTGCCGTCGTCGTCCAGCAGGATGGCGTCCTTGCCGAAGTTGACCCGCGGTCCCGCGGAATGGTCGGAATCCTTGCCCACCATGCCGATTCCGGTGAACCCGCTCTCCGACGAGCCGATCGCGTCGGTGATCACGACGTTCGGCAGCATCTCCAGGAATTCCTGTTTCACCGAATGCGAGAACAACGCCGCGTGGCTCGACACCGCGACCAGCGACGACGCGTCGTAATCGCCGGAGCGGTAAGCCTCTACGAGCGGCCGCGCCATCGCGTCGCCGACGATCGTCAGCACCTGCACCTTGTGTTCCTGCACCGCGCGCCAGACGTCGTGCGCGTCGAATTGCGGGACGAACACCACCGGACTGCCGGTGAACAGCGCGCCGAACGCGGCCCACTGCGCGGCCCCGTGGATCAGCGGCGCGGCCGGCAGGCGCACGAGCGAACCGGATTTGCCCTGTTCGCTGAGCGTCCATTCGTCCGGCACGTACTCGCCGGTGACGAAGTTGATCCCGCCGCCCAGCGCGCGCCAGATGTCCTCGTGCCGCCACAGCACGCCCTTGGGATAGCCGGTGGTGCCGCCGGTGTAGAGGATGTACAGATCGTCGGCGCTGCGCTCGCCGAAGTCGCGTTCGTCCGACTCGCCCTCGAGCGCCGACTCGTACTCGACGCCCGTCTCGTACGGCGTGTCCGACCCGTCCTCGACGACTACAACGTGTTTCAGTTTTGGTGCTTCCGGCAGCACCGCCGCCACCCGGTCGGAGTAGCGCCGCTCGTGCACCAGGGCCACCAGGTCGGCATTGGTGAACAGATAGCGGAGCTCTCCGTGGACGTAGCGGTAGTTCACGTTCACCGCGATCGCGCGCAGTTTGTACGCGGCGAACATGGCTTCCAGTGCTTCGATGGAGTTCCGGGAATAGACACCGATGTGGGAGCCGGGTCCCACGCCGTGCGCGGCCAGGTGGTGCGCCAGCCGGTTCGCGCGCTTCTCCAGTTGCGCGAAGGTGACCTGGCGCTGTCCGCACACGACCGCGACGCGTTCCGGCACGGCGTCGACGGCGTGCTCGAGTAGATCCGCGATGTTGAGTGCCACGCACCCAAAGTAGAACATGTTATCGTTCTGGGCAATGACCCCGGCCAGCTGAGAAGGAGGCCCCGGTGGCCGAACCCCACGCACTCGTCAGCCTCGAAGGCCACACGCTCGTGGTGACGATGAACCGCCCGGAAGCCCGCAACGCCCTCACCGGCGAGATGCTTTCGATCATGGTCGAGGCTTGGGACCGGGTGGATTCCGACGACCAGGTGCGCAGTTGCGTCCTGACCGGAGCGGGCGGCGCGTTCTGCGCCGGCGCGGACCTGAAATCCATGTCCCGCAACGCTCCCGACAAGTCTTTTTCGAACGGTTCCTTCGACCCGAGCCGCATCGAGGGCCTGCTGAAGGGCCGCCGCCTCACCAAACCGCTCATCGCCGCCGTCGAAGGCCCGGCCATCGCGGGCGGCACGGAAATCCTGCAGGGCACGGACATCCGGGTGGCTGCGGAGAGCGCGAAATTCGGCGTCTCCGAACCCCGCTGGGGCCTGTTCCCGATGGGCGGCTCGGCCGTACGTCTTCCCAGGCAGATCCCGTACACCGTCGCCGCCGACCTCCTTCTCACCGGCCGCCACATCACCGCCGCCGAGGCACGCGACATCGGCCTGGTGGGCCACGTCGTCCCCGACGGTCAAGCACTGGCTCGCGCGCTGGAACTCGCTGAACTGATCAACGACAACGGCCCGCTCGCGATACGCGCGATCCTCAAGACCATCCGCGACACCGAGGGCATGCACGAGGAAGACGCCTTCAAACTGGACGCGAAGTACGGCATCGAAGTCTTCGCCTCCGCGGACGCGAAGGAAGGCCCGAAAGCCTTCGCCGAAAAGCGAAAGCCGACCTTCCAAGGCCGCTGACGACCGTCCGTGAAGGGCTCCTTGAGGGAATTAGATTCCCTCCAGGAGCGGCGGATTCACGGGGTGGTTGCAACACGTGGTGTTTGTTGGTGTGAGAGTAGTCGTGCGAGGGTTTCGGCTGGGGTGTGCCAGTCGAGGGTTTGGCGGGGGCGTCCGTTGAGTTCGGCGGCGACGCGGGCGAGGTCGTCGGTGGTGTGGCGGGACAGGTCGGTGCCTTTGGGGAAGTACTGGCGCAGCAGGCCGTTGGTGTTCTCGTTGCGTCCTCGTTGCCAGGGGCTGTGGGGGTCGCAGAAGTAGATCTGCAGGCCGGTGTCGAGGGCGATTTTCTTGTGGTGGGCCATTTCGGTTCCCTGGTCCCAGGTCAGAGACCTGACCAGCAGCGGGGGCAGGGTCTGGATCGCCTCGGTCATCGCCGCGGCAACGGTGGCGGCGTCGCGGCCGTGGGGCAGGTGCAGCAGCATGACGAACCGGGTCTGCCGTTCCACCAGCGTCCCGATGGCGGACGTGTTGTTTTTGCCCAGGATCAGGTCGCCTTCCCAGTGCCCGGGCACGGCGCGGTCGGCGGCCTCGGCCGGCCGCTGGCTGATGTTGGCCATGTCCCGGATCCGGCCCCCGGACCGGGCCCGGCGGGCCTGGGCTTGGCGGCGCGGCATCCGCAGCGCACGCCCGGTCCGCAGCGCCGCGGCCAGTTCCCGGCGCAGCGCGCCCCGGCCCTGCACGTACAGCGACTGGTAGATCGTCTCGTGCGACACCCGCATCTCCGGCCGGTCGGGGAAGTCCAGCACCAGTCTCGCCGAGATCTGCCGCGGCGACCACTTCCGGGCCAGCCCCGCCCGCACCGCGTCGCGCAGCTCGGCGTCAGCGGCCAGTTTCGCGACCTTGGGGCGTTTCGCGCGCTGCTCCGCGGCGTGCTGGGCGCTGCTGGCCCGGTAACCCGAGGACCCGGTGTTGCGGGACAGTTCCCGCGACACCGTCGACGCCGGCCGCCCGAGCGCCCGCCCGATCGCGCGGACGCCGTGGCCCGCCGCCCGCAAACAGGCGATCTCTTCCCGCTCGGCCAGGCTCAACCGCACCGGCCCCGCCCGACGGGGCGCATTCCCGATCACCCCGCCAGCCTGGCGGAACAACCGCACCCCGGTGTTCGGGCTCAGCCCCGCCGCGCGGGCCGCCGGCTTCGCCGCCAGCCCGCGCCGCACCTGCTCCCAGAACACCACCCGCACCGACCGCGGCAACCACCGGTACCTCCGCACCCTCGCCATCACAACCCGCCCCCTCAACCAGACGGCGTTGCAACCACCCCATGACCCCAAGAGCCCCTCACGGACTTAAACCGCACCAGCGCACCCAAACCAGCCAGGCACCCACACCACCCCCGCACCCCGATACGAAGCCAAAACACGGCGCGGGACCGCTTGTCAAGGCATCTTTCCCGCCTTGACAAGCGGTCCCGCGCCGTAGTCACAATCAGGCTTCGGGGTGCCCACACTCACGACACGTACTGCTCCCGCAACTTCCGCTTGTAAAGCTTCCCATTCGGATCCCGAGGCAACTCCGCCAGATAATCCACCGACTTGGGCAGCTTGAACCGTGCCAGCCGAGTCTCCGCATACGCGAGCAGCTCCGCGGTCAATTCCGGAGACCCCTCAACCCCCTCCGCGGGCTGCACCACCGCCTTGATCTCCTCGCCCCAGTCCTCGTGCGGAATCCCGAACACCGCGACGTCCGCGACATTCGGATGCATGACCAGCTCGCCCTCGATCTCCGCCGGATAGATGTTCACCCCGCCGGAAATGATCATGTCGGCCTTGCGGTCGTGCAGGAACAAATACCCGTCCTCGTCGAGATGGCCGACGTCGCCGAGGGTGAACAAATCCCCGACCCTGGCCTTCTCCGTCTTGGCCTTGTCCTTGTGGTACTCGAATTTCGAGTCGCCCATCTTCATGTACACGACACCGGTCTCGCCCGTCGGCACCTCGTTCCCGTCGTCGTCGAGAATCCGGATGGTCGACCCCGGCCACGGCAGCCCGACCGATCCCGGCTTGCGCAGCCAGTCCTCGCCGGAAATCACCGTCCCGCCGCCTTCGGTCGCCGCGTAGTACTCAGTGACCACCGGCCCCCACCACTCGAGCATCTGCCGTTTGACCTCGATCGGACACGGCGCCGCCCCGTGAATCATCACGCGCAGCGAACTGAGGTCGTACTTCGAGCGCACCTCGTCCGGCAAGGCCAGCAACCGGCGGAACTGCGTCGGCACCATATGGCTGTGCGTCACCCGGTGCCGCTCGATCAACCGCAGCATTTCCTCGGCGTCCCACCGGTCCATGAGCACCGCGGTGTGCCCCAGCTGCAACGAAATGGCCACGAAATTGAGCACCGCCGTGTGATACAGCGGCGAACCGCACAAATGCACGTGATCGTCGAACGGCTGCAACCCGAACACTCCGAAGAACCACGTCGACGCGGCAGGCACCTGATCCGGATCCGCTCCGGTCAGCGGCCGCTTGACGCCCTTGGGCCGTCCCGTCGTGCCCGAGGTGTAGAGCATGGGCGACCCAGCGGTCCGGTTGTCCGGCCGCCCGTCTCCCAGCCCCGCGCCCAGTTCTTCGACGCGATGGAAGCCAGGCACGGAGCCGACCGCGAACCGCGCCGACGCGGGCACCCCGGCCTCGTCGGCCGCGGCGACCGCGACGTCCGCGAACCGCTCATGCGCCAGAAACGCCTTCGCTCCGCTGTCGGAGAGGATGTACGCGACCTCCGGTCCGACGAGATGCCAGTTCACCACCACCACGTACAGGCCGGTCTGGATCGCCGCGAAGTACGCCGCGACCAGGTCGTCGCCGTTCGGCAGCAGCAGCACCACCGCGTCGCCGACGCCGAGGCCGAGTTCGCGCAGCCCCGAGGCGTACCGGTTGGCTTTCGCTGTCAGTTCGCCGTAGGAGATTTCCCGCCCGTCCGGATCCACCAGCGCCACCCGGGCGGGCTCGGCCGCGGCGATGGTCCACAGTCCCAGGTCCATAGCTCCCAAATCTAGAACGCGTTCCACATAGACACAACAGGTTCCTTGCCTCGGATTCGAGAACGTGTTTCACTCGGAGCCGTGACGGTTTCGGATGCCCCTCTGTCGGCGCCGCTCAACGTCGGCTTCGACTACACCCGTTCGACCGGCCCGGTGCTCGGCCGGTTTGTCAACGCGCTGCGCGAACGCCGGATCGAAGGCGTGCGCGGCAGCGACGGACGCGTGCACGTGCCGCCGGTCGAGTACGACCCGGCCACCGCGGACCCGTTGACGGAGTTCGTCCCGGTCGCCGCGGAAGGCGTGGTCGTTTCCTGGTCCTGGTGCGCGGATCCGCTCGACGGCCAGCCGCTGTCGCGTCCGTTCGCCTGGGTGCTGGTGAGACTCGACGGCGCGGACACCAGCCTGCTGCACGCCCTCGACGCCGGTTCCCCGGACAATGTCCACATCGGACAGCGCGTGCGCGTGCGGTGGGCGGACGAAACGGTCGGCCACATCCGCGACATCGCGTACTTCCTGCCCGCGGACGCACCGGACACCACGCCCACCGAGGCTCCCCCGCCGGTGGCGGAACGCGAGGAAGGCGCGCCGGTCAGCGTCATCATCACGCCGGTGCACCTGAAATACCAGCATTCCGCGTCGCCGGAGGAAAGCCGGTACCTGCGCGGCCTCGCCGAAGGGCGGATGCTCGGCCAGCGCTGCCCGTCGTGCGGCAAGGTCTACATCCCGCCGCGCGGCGCGTGCCCGGTGGACGGCGTGCCGACCACCGACGAGGTGGAGTTGCCCGACACCGGCATCGTCACGACGTTCTGCATCGTCAACGTGCCGTTCCTCGGCCAGCGCATCAAACCGCCGTACGTCGCGGCGTACATCCTGCTCGACGGAGCCGACATCGCCTTCCTGCACCTCGTGCTCGGCTGCGCCGCCGAGGACGTCCGGATGGGCATGCGCGTGCGCGCCAACTGGCGGCCGCGCGAGGAGTGGTGGACGTCGCTGGAGAACATCAGCCACTTCGAGCCCACCGGCGAGCCGGACGCCGCGTACGAGACCTTCGCCCACCACCTGTGAGGAACCATGCCTGAAGTAGCCGTAGCCGGTTTCGCGCAGGCGCCCAACGTCCGGAAGACCGAGGGCACCACCAACGGCGTGGAAATGCTCGTGCCGATCCTCGCCGAGGCCTTCGCCGCGACCGGACTGTCCAAACAAGACATCGGGTTCTGGTGCTCCGGTTCGTCGGATTACCTTGCCGGGCGCGCGTTTTCGTTCATCGCCGCGGTGGACGCGCTGGGCGCGTTCCCGCCGATCAACGAGTCCCATGTGGAAATGGACGCCGCCTGGGCGCTGTACGAGGCGTGGCTGAAGATCCGCACCGGCGAGGTCGACACCGCGCTGGTGTACGGCTTCGGCAAAGCCAGTGCCGGACAGCTCCGCCGGGTCATGGCGATGCAGCTGGACCCGTACCTCGTCACTCCGCTGTGGCCGGACTCGCTGGCGATCGCCGGACTCCAGGCCCGATTGGGTCTCGAAGGCGGGCTGTGGTCGGAAAAGGACCTGGCCGAAGTCGCCGCCCGAGCACGTGCCGACGCGGTGAACAATCCGGCCGCGCAGCTGTCCGGAACCGTGGACGTCGCCGAGCTGCTCGACACCCCGTATGTCGCCGATCCCCTTCGCGCACACGACATCGCGCCGGTGACGGACGGCGCGGCGGTGATCATTCTCGCGTCGGAGGAACGAGCCCGCGACCTCGTGGAGCGGCCCGCGATCATCTCCGGGCTGGACCACCGGATCGACTCCCCCGTCCTCGGCGCGCGCGACCTCACCCGATCCCCGTCCACCGCCGCCGCGGCGGCCCGGCTGGACCTCGACGGCGTCGAACTGGCCGAACTGCACGCGCCGTTCACGCACCAGGAACTCATCCTGCGCCGCGAACTCGATCTCGACGACCGCGTCCGGATCAGCCCGTCCGGCGGCGCGCTCACCGGCAATCCCATGTTCTCCGCCGGTCTCGCGCGCATCGGCGAGGCCGCCGCGCGGATCCATCGCGGCGAGGCGGCCAAAGCGCTCGCCCACGCGACCAGCGGACCCGCCCTGCAGCAGAACCTCCTCGCCGTGCTGGAGGCACGATGACGAAACAGCTCGCCGCGGTGCTCGGGACCGGGCAGACGCACCACCGCGCGAAGCGCACCGACGTGTCGATGCCCGGTCTGCTCCGCGAAGCGATCGACCGCGCGATGGCGGACGCCCAGGTCGGCTGGGACGACATCGAGGCCGTCGTGATCGGCAAGGCGCCGGACCTGTTCGAGGGCGTCATGATGCCCGAACTGTTCCTCTCGGACGCGTTGGGCGCGAACGGGAAACCGCTGCTGCGCGTGCACACCGCGGGTTCGGTCGGCGGGTCGACCGCGCTGGTCGCCGCCTCGCTGATCCAGTCCGGCGCGCACCGGCGCGTGCTGACCGTGGCGTTCGAGAAACAGTCCGAGTCGAACGCGATGTGGGGTCTGTCGATCCTGCCGCCGTTCCAGATGCCGGTCGGCGCCGGAGCCGGTGGTTACTTCGCGCCGCACGTCCGGTCGTACATCCGCCGTTCCGGTGCGCCCGAACACATCGGCGCGATCGTGGCGGCCAAGGATCGCCGCAATGGCGCGCTGAATCCGTACGCGCACTTGCGGCAGGCCGACATCACGGTCGAGTCGGTGCAGGCGTCGCAGATGCTGTGGGACCCGATCCGGTACGACGAAACGTGTCCGTCCTCCGACGGGGCCTGCGCGATGGTGCTCGGCGACGAGGCCGCCGGGGACGCCGTGCCGGGCGGCGCGGCCTGGATCCAGGCGACGGCCATGCGGACCGAACCGACGACGTTCGCCGGACGCGACCAGGTCAGCCCCCAAGCCGGCCGGGACGCGGCGGCCGCGTTGTGGCGCGACGCGGGCATCAAGGATCCGCTGTCCGAAGTGGACGTCGCGGAGATCTACGTGCCGTTCTCCTGGTTCGAGCCGATGTGGCTGGAAAACCTCGGCTTCGCCGCCGAAGGCCAGGGCTGGAAGATCACCGAAGCCGGCGACACCGCGATCGGCGGACGGCTTCCGGTGAACCCGTCGGGCGGCGTTCTCTCGTCGAATCCCATTGGCGCGTCCGGGATGCTGCGGTTTTCCGAAGCGGCGAAGCAGGTGATGGGCCGCGCTGGCGACTACCAGGTGGACGGCGCCCGAGTCGCGCTAGGACACGCCTACGGCGGAGGCTCGCAGTACTTCAGCATGTGGGTCGTCGGGTCGGAGAAGCCCTCGTGAGTGTTCGTCGCGGTTAGAACCGGGATTGCCGCTCACGAGTCTTTCCGCCGCCCCCGCAACGCGAACAACGTCCCCAGCGCCCCGACCACCGCGCCCAGCAGAGCCGCCTTCCCGCTGTTCTGCTTGGGCGCGATGATCGGCCGCAGCTGTGTCGCGACCGGGGGCTGGACCGGTTTGCGGGGAGCGTCGCGGGCGGTGGCGGTCCAGGCGGTGATGTACACCAGCATCCGCGCGATCAGCGAGATGAAGAACAGCAGGCCGATCACCGACCCGAACGCGACGCCGGACGGCGATTTGCTGATCAAGTTCAGGTAGAACCCGCCGGCCAGTTTGAGCAGCTCGAATCCCACCGCCGCCGCGACCGCGCCGCGCATCGCGCTGCGCCAGCCGACGCGTTCCCGCGGCAGCCGGGTGAGCACCCACAGGAACACCAGCCAGTCGGCGAGCAGCGCCAGCGGCACCGGGACGAACGACAGCACGGTGTGTCCCCAGCTCGTGTCTTCGACGCCGACCAGTCCGAGCAGCGAGCGGCCGACCGCCGTGCCGGAAACCGAGATCCCGAACGACACCAGCAGCGCCGCGGCGAGGCCGAGCAGCGCCAGCACGTCCGTCAGGATCGTGCGCAGCAGCGGCCCCTCGGACCGGTTCTGGCCGTACATCGCGGTGAGCGCGTCCCGCAGCGCGTTCATCCAGTTCCAGCCGGAGTACAGGCCCACGACCAGACCGGCGACCCCGACGCCGGTCCGCTGCTCCACGAATCCCGTCAGGATCGAGGACACCTGCGCGCCGATCGGGCCGGGCAGCGAACCGGAAATCCCGCGTACCAGCGCGTCGAGCAGATGCGGCTGCGACGCGAGCACGAACCCGGCCGCCGACGAGGACAGCATCAGGATCGGCACCAGCGAGAGCAGGCTGAAGTAGGTGATCGACGCGACGTAGTGGTAGCCGCCGTAGTCGATGTACCGGTTGGTGGCGCGCGCGATGTGGTCGAGCCACCGGTACCGGGCACGCGCGCGGGCCCATCTGCTCGGCCCGGGTGTCTTGCGGGAACGCTTCACTGTCACTGTCTACCCAGCGGACGCGCTGTTTGTCGCAAAAGACACGCATTCAGGCCAGGACGACGGGGGCGTGCCCGTCGTCACGGGGCAGCGGCTCGTCGGTCGTCGCGAAGACGGTCGCGCCGAGGAAGTCGAGTTCGCACCCCAGCGTCGCGAGGAACGGGGTGTCGGCGGCGTCGCGTCCGGTCGCGATGCGGAGCATGGTCTGGCGCGGGGCCAGCCGGGTGGCGTCGAAGACGTACCAGCGGCCGTCGATGCCTGCTTCGAAGACCGCGTGGAAGTCCATCGGCTGCAAACCCGGCGCGTACACCGACGTGTAGCGCGCGGGTACGTCGACGAGCCGGCACAGCGCGACGCATACGTGCGCGAAGTCGCGACAGACGCCTTCGCCGGCGAGGAGCGTGTCGATGGCGTCGTGGGTGGGGCCGCCGGAGCCGACGACGTACGCGAGCCGGTTGTGCACGTGGTCGACGATCGCCTGCACTCGCGCCCGCGCGCCGTCCAGATCGCCGATGCCCGGCGGCAGCAACCCGCCCATCCGGTCGGACGGGCAATACCGGCTCGGCCGCGTGTACCGCGCGATGTCGGCGAGCGTGACGGGTTCGGCGTTCCCGCGGTGCAGGACCCGTTCGCCGTGATAGGTGACGCGATGCTCGCCCTCGGAGAGGTCGTAAACCTCCGCGCGGGTGCCGTGTTCGAACTCGGCGGTGCGCGCGGAACCCGCGTCGGACACGGTGAGTTCGCCGGCGTCCGCGCGCACGGCGGCGACCGAGATCGCGGCGAGACCGGGTTTCGTCACCCGGACGCCGAATTCCGCGTCTACCGTCGTGCGCACGGGGCCATCATGCCGGTGCGTCGCGCTCCTTGCCGACCAGGCTGGGCGCCCGGGCGTTTCGCCTGCTCAGGCGTAGCGGACCTGGTAGTGCTTGATCCCGTTGAGCCAGCTGGACCGCAGCCGCTCGGGCGGGGCGACCTCGGCGATGGCGGGCATCGCGTCGGCGATCGCGTTGAAGATCAGGTCGATCTCCAGCCGGGCCAGGTTCGCACCGATGCAGTAGTGCGAACCGGTGCCGCCGAAGCCGACGTGCGGGTTGTCCTCGCGCAGGATGTCGAATGTGCCGGGCTCGTCGAAGACCTCGGGGTCGAAGTTGGCCGAGCTGTAGAACATCCCGACGCGGTCGCCCTTGCGGATCTGCGCGCCGCCCAGCTCGGTGTCGCGGGTCGCGGTGCGCTGGAACGCGACGACCGGCGTCGCCCAGCGGACGATCTCGTCCGGCGCGGTCTTCGGGCGCTGCTCCTTGAACAGTTCCCACTGCGCCGGGTGGTCCAGGAACGCCTTCATGCCGTGCGTGATGGCGTTGCGGGTGGTCTCGTTGCCCGCGACGGCCAGCAGGATCACGAAGAACCCGAACTCGTCGGAGCCGAGGGATTCTCCGTCGACGTCGGCCTGGACGAGCTTCGTGACGATGTCGTCCATCGGGCAGCGGCGGCGGTCCTCGGCCATGTTCCAGGCGTAGCCGACGAGTTCCGCCGACGCGGCGATCGGTTCGAGCTCGTATTCCGGGTCGTCGTAGGCGACCATCTGGTTGGACCAGTCGAACAGCTTGAGCCGGTCTTCCTGCGGCACGCCGATCAGCTCGGCGATCGCCTGCAGCGGCAGTTCGCACGCGACGTCGGTGACGAAGTCGCCGGAGCCCTTCTTCTTGGCCTCGTGCACGATCCGCTCGGCGCGGTCGCGCAAGGTGTCCTCGAGCTTCGCGATCGAGCGCGGGGTGAACCCCTTCGACACGATGCGGCGGAGCTTGGTGTGCTGCGGCGCGTCCATGTTCAGCAGGACGAGCCGGTTGGCGTCGAGGCCCTCGGCGGTCATCTGGTCGTCGAACCGGATGATCGCGGTCTTTTCCCTCGACGAGTAGAGGTCGCTGTCGCGCGAGACCTCCTTGACGTCGGCGTGCCGCGTGACGACCCAGTAGCCGTCGTCGCCGAATCCGGCGGTGTTGTGCGGCTGCGGGTTCCACCAGACGGGCGCCGTGCGGCGGAGTTCGGCGAACTCCTCCAGGGGCAGCCGACTGGCGTAGAGGTCCGGATCGGTGAAGTCGAAACCGGCGGGCAAAAGCGGAGCTGCCACGGCTTGGCCTCCTGCGCGGGATCGGCGGTGATACCCAACTGCAACGCGTTCTATGACCCCAGTAGAGCATACGGTGTTAACCAACGGAACCCGCTTGAGTGAAACCTGTTTACTTGACCGTTCCAGAACCAATCCGCGCTGGTGAGCGGTTGCTCAGTCGATAGTGATCGACTTCCCCTCTGCTATGCGCTCGCTTGTCATCAATAGGAACGTGTTCTAGTTTTGCCAGGTACGGAGCTTCGGAAGGGGACACTCGTGGGCGAACCGGTGATCGTGGCCGCGGCACGCACGCCGATCGGCAAGCGCGGCGGCTGGCTGTCCGGCCTGCACGCGGCCGAACTGCTGGGCGCGGCGGTGCGCGGGGTGGTCGAGCGGGCGGGCATCGATCCGGCCGAGGTGGAGCAGGTGATCGGCGGCGCGGTCACGCAGGCAGGCGAGCAGTGCGGCAACTTGACGCGCACCGCGTGGCTGCACGCAGGCCTGCCGGAATCGACCGGCGCCACGACGATCGACGCGCAATGCGGTTCGGCGCAACAGGCCGCGCACTTGGTCGCCGGTCTCATCGCAGCGGACGCGATCAGCGTCGGCGTGGCGTGCGGAGCCGAGGCGATGAGCCGGGTCCCGCTTGGCGCGAACCGCGGCGAAGGCGTCGGCTCCCCCAAGCCGGACACGTGGTCGATCGACATGCCGGACCAATACGGTGCGGCAGAACGGATCGCGATCCGGCGAGGTATCACGCGCGAGGACGTCGACGCGTTCGGCGTGCGGTCGCAGGCCAATGCCGCGGCCGCTTGGGCTGCCGGGCATTTCTCCCGGGAGATCGTGCCGGTCACGACGGAAGCCGGGGTGGTGGACCGGGATCAGGGGCTGCGAGAGACCACAATGGAGGGTCTGGCGCGGTTGAAGCCGGTGGTGCCGGACGGAATCCACACGGCCGGATCGTCGTCCCAGATCTCCGACGGGGCCGCGGCGGTGCTGATCATGGACGCCTCCCTGGCCCGCTCGCTGGGCCTGCGCCCGCGCGCCCGGATCCGGCGGCAGGCGCTGGTCGGAGCGGAGCCGTACTACCACCTGGACGGTCCGGTCCAGGCGACGACGCGGGTTCTCGAAGCGGCCGGGATGAAGATCGGCGACGTGGACCTGTTCGAGGTGAACGAAGCCTTCGCGTCGGTCGTGCTTTCGTGGCAGCGCATGCACAATCCGGACGAGTCACGGGTGAATGTCAATGGCGGCGCGATCGCGCTGGGCCATCCGGTGGGAAGCACCGGCGCGCGGCTGCTGACGACGGCGTTGCACGAACTGGAACGCCGCGACGCGACGACAGCGCTGGTGTCGATGTGCGCTGGCGGCGCGATGGCTACCGCGACGATTCTGGAACGGATCTGAGCCCCTGGCCCGGGTCGGGTTGGTTTCCTGCCGCGCAAGCACTTCCGCCATTGCCGACTCGTCGCCGACGGCTACGAAGCCGCGGCGGCGAGTCAGCGCGGGGATCTTTCCGCCTTCGCGCTGCCGCGGTGTTGGCTAAGGCCGGTCGTCGGTCCAGAAACAGAACGGATGCCCGGCCGGATCCCGCAACACCCGCACATTCCGCTGCGGCTGGAACTCTGCGATGCGGGCCTCCGCGGCGACCGCCTTCGCGACCGCAGCCTCCAGCGCCGCGCGACCGTCGACCTCGAAGTCGAGGTGCAGCTGCATCTGCTGCTGTCCGGCGTCGGCTGGCCACACCGGCGGCACGTACTGCGGCTCCAGCTGAAACGACAACCCCGCCCCGCCACCGGGCGGACGCAGAGTGACCCACTCCGGCTCGTCAGCGCCGATCCGCCACCCGAGCAGCTCCCGGTAGAACTCCGCCAGAGCCCGGGGATCGGGTGCGTCGAGCACGGTGGCGGTGAGTTTCATCAGCCCAGGTTAGGACTCGTCGCGCTCTCAGCTCCACGCTTCTCCGGGCTCCTGCCTCCAGCGTTCCCTCCCGGCTGGCTGCTCCATGCCGACCATCCGGGCCCTTCGCCTCGGCCAAGCCCGTCTCTCCCGCCGACGGCTCCTCACCAGGCCTGCCCAGCTGCGCCGAGGCCGCCTGGGCCGGTGAAGCGCGCACGCGAGCTGGCTAGGCGAACCGAAGGGTGGCTGGAATGTGGAAGCTGGGCAGCCTCACGCACGAGCCGACAGACCGACTACCGACCCGCGTCGCCGCCAGACCGGACCGACTCGCCTCAACCGGCCAACCACGCCGCACGGCCCAAGCCACTCCACTCGACCGGCCAACCTCGCTGCACGCCCTGACCCACTCCTCTCAACCTGCTCGCCTCCCAGCTCACTCGCTCAACAAGCCGCTCCCGCCCCGCGACCCGACCAGCCCGCTTCAACCAACCACTCCCTCACCCCATCCGGCCCCTCACCCGCACCCTCACCCCCAACTCCAGCTCCGTCCGCACCACCGGACCGTTGTCCGGCCGAGCGAAGCGCACCCAGCTGCCCGGGTGCCAGGATTCGATCCACAGCGTGTTGTCCTCCACCCACGTCAGCACCGCCTCTCGCAGGTCCAGCCGGAACAGGTGGCTTTCCTGGCCGTCCTGGAGGCGCGCGACCTCCGCCGGGTCGGTGATCTCCACCGCGTGGCCGGCGATTTTCGCGTCGCCGCCTTCCTCGATGCCGGGGTAGGCGTGCAGGGCGAAGCGGTCGTCGCGCTGGAGGTCGCGGGCCTTGCGGGCGTCGAGCATCGACCCGACGTAGGCCTCGCCGTCGCGGAAGTCGATCTCCGAACCGCTTACCCGCGGCGAACCGTCGCTTCGCAGGGTGGCCAGGACGTGCGAATCCGCGGCGGCGAAGCGGGCTCGTACGCGCGAGGCCAGTGACGGAGCGGCGGCACTGAACTCATCCCAACTCGTCATTCCCGGAGTCTCGCACCCCCCACCGACAAAAACCCGCGTCCCGGGAGCGATCGGGTGCCCCGGGTTGTGCTTGACTTTCGGCATGATCGCGGAAGATGCGGAGACTGCCGAGCATCGCTGTCCGGTCGAGGGCGGCGAACTGGCCGTCCGCACGACCGGCGAGGGACCGCAGCTGCTGCTGATCCCCGGCGGGACCGGTGCGGCGGACTCGTTCCGGGCGCTGGTCAAGCTCTTGCGCACGGACTTCACCGTGATCACCTACGACCGCCGCGGCCATTTCTCCAGCACGGACACCACGACCGGGCCCGTGCCGGTGCCGCTGCAGGCGGACGACGCGCTCGCCGTTCTCGACCACGTCGGCGGGAGCGGGCCGGTTTCGATGTTCGGCACCAGTGCCGGGGCGCTGATCGGGCTCGATCTCGTCGCGCGCTATCCGGATCGGGTCGCCGCGTTCGTCGCGCACGAGCCGCCCGCGATCCAGTTGATGCCGGACGCCGCCGGGATTCTGGAGGCCGCCGCGGCGCAGGTCCGGCTGGCCCGTTCGGGTGATCTGATGGGCGCGGTCACGCGGTTCGCGGACGGGATCGCCGGCGCCGCCCTGCCCGATCTGCCGCACCTGCGGCTGCCGAACGAAGGCGACTGGCTCCGATTGTTCGACCGCGAGCTGACCGAGTTCTTCGACTATCTGCCGGATTTGCGTGCGCTGCGCCGGACGAACACCGAGATCGTCCCGGTCGCCGGGGAGGGCAGCCGCGGCTGGTACCACTACCAGCCCGCCAAGATCCTCGCGCTCGAACTCGGCCTGCCGTTCGTCGAGACGCCGGGCGCGCACCTGGCACCGCAACGCAATCCGGTCAAGTTCGCGGCCGCGTTGAAGGATCTCCTCGCCAACGAGTGAAGGTCCGCCTCACGGACCATCCGGAGCAGCGACGCGCCGACGCCGCGGAAACTCCCGCACCAGCCCCGGGAGCACCGCCACGACCAGCACCCACAAAAACCGCGCCGGAGTGAGCGCCCCGCCGGCAAAGCCCAGCCCGGCCGGAATCCCCGCTCCAGCGAGCACGGCGACGAAGTCCCACCGCTTCCCCGTCCCGGAAGCCACCCGCGCCACCACGCCCACCACCGTGAACGCCGCGACACAGCCGCACAGCAACCATCGCGTCCCCACCGCGACGTGCCCGTGCGACACGGACTCCACGACATCCCCGAACCCGGCCGCCAGCGCCGCCAGCAGCCCGGCCACCAGGCAGTGCACCGGCAACAGGATGCGCGGCCCCCAAGCGGTCTGCGCCAAGTAAGGAATTCCGCCGAACCCCTGGAACAACGCCGCGCCCCACAAGGCCGCGAGCAGCGCCAGAACCCCGAGGACAGTCCAGAACAACGGCCCTTCCCAGTCCGGGGCCTCGGTCATCGCCTCGGTGACCGTCAGCACGCCCTCGCCCAGCACGATGATCGTGAAAAGTCCCAGCCGCTCGCCGAAATGCGCGAGGTCCAGGTGTGCGAAGGCCAGTCCCGGCAACGGCCGCTTCGACTGGCTCGCCCGGTCCGCCAGTCTGGCCGCGACCCGCTCTCCGGACATGGTCAGCCCGGCCACCAGGTCGATTCCCAATCCCAGCGCCCACAGCGCGTACTTCCACGGCGCGTCGACCCAGAACGAGACGAACCACGGCACGACGCCCATCCCGGCGTGCACGACCGGCCATTCGACGATGATCCGCGTGTTTTCGCGGCTTTCCCACACCCGGCTCGCGAGCCCGCGAACCGCGACGTAAGCGATCGCGAAGGCCTGCGCGTGCTCGCCGATGTCGTGCACCGCGCCCGCCATGAAAACCAGCCCGGCCATCGCCAGCAGCACCGGCATCGTGCGGGCCGCTTCGCCGGTGACGTTGCCGTACACGGTGAAGCACATCCACGCGGTCCAGAACGCGAGGAAGCACACGACGTAGAGGCCGGCGTCGCTCCAGGAAGTCGTTCCGCGCACGAGGTGCGAAAGCTGGGCGACGCCGGCGACCGCGACCAGGTCGAAGAAAAGCTCGAGCCAGGACGCGTGCCGTTCCTCGGTTTTCCTGATCACGGCGGCCAGTATGCCGTGATCAGGAAAACCCGCCCCTAAACCGCGCGCACTCCGTCCTGCCACACTTCCCGAACGTTCCCCGCCAAAGCCGGGAAATCGTACACATCACCCGAAACGACCACGAGGTCCGCTCGGTACCCCGGAGCCAAGCGGCCCAGTTCGGCGTCCATGCCCAGCAGCCGAGCGGCCGACGACGTGGTGGCGACCAGCACGTCCGCCGGGCTCATCCCGGCCGAGTGCATCAGTTCCAGCTCTTCGAGGTTCGTCCCGTGCGGACCGACGCCGCTGTCGGTGCCCATCGCGATCCGGACCCCGGCCGCGGCGGCCCGGCGCACCGACTCCAGATGCACCTCGGCGACCTCTTTCGCCTTCTGCACCACCGCGTCCGGCAGAGCGGCGCCCGCGGCCGCGGCGCGGATGACGTTCACCGGGGCCACCAGCGTCGGAACGAGCCAGGTGCCGTGCGCGAGCATCAGGTCGATCGCCTCGTCGTCGAGGTAGATGCCGTGTTCGATCGACCGGATCCCGGCGCGGACGGCGTTCTTGACCCCCTCCGCGCCCTGTGCGTGGGCCATCACCGCGCGGCCCTGCATCGTCGCTTCGGCGACCAGGACGTCCAATTCCTCCGGCGTGAACTGCGAATGCCGCGGATCGTCGCGGGGAGACAACACGCCGCCGGTGGTGCAGACCTTCAGGACGTCGGCCCCGGCCCGCAACAGGGTGCGCGCAACCCGGCGCATCTCGTCGGGACCGTCGGCGAGCGCACTCGGACGGCCGGGGTGCGGGAGCGACAGCGGAACGCAATGCCCGGACGGCATCCACCCGTCGCCGTGCCCGCCCGTCGGGCTGATCAGGCCGATCGCGATTTCCAAGCGGGGCCCGGGAATCAGTCCGTCCGCGACCGCCTGTTTGATCCCGAGGTCGGCCCCGGCGGCGTCGCGCACCGTGGTGATGCCGAGTTTCAGCGTCGTCCACAGGTTCCGGGCCGCCTCGTAGAACTGGTAGGAGAACGGCTTCTGCACGCGCTGCAGCAACCCGAGGTCGGACACCGTGACGTGCACGTGGCAGTCGAACATCCCGGGCAGCAGCGTCGCACCGGTGCAGTCCACCGCGCGGTCGCCGTCGAGGCCGGTCCCGACCGCGACGATCCGGCCGTCCTCGACCACGACGTCCGCCGGCGCGGGCGCGCTGCCCGTCCCCTCGAACACCGTGCCGCCGGTGAAAAGGGTCCGCGTCATACCGGTTCTCCTGTCCGCACAACGTCTCCGGACCGGGTCACGGCCCGTTCGATGGCTGCCGCGATCGCGAGCACGACCACGTTGACCGCCAGCCCGACGAGCCCGACGTTCACCGTGCCGACGAGCTTGGTGTCCACGAAGGTCAGCCAGATCACGACGACCTCGCCCGCGAGCAGCCCGGCGAACACCGGGGCCTTGCCGACCGGGACCTTCTTCAGGAAGCCCAGCAGGTTCGCCGGGGCCAGTTGCACCGACCCGGAATAGGTGAGCAGCAGCAGGTTCGCCAGCAAGTCCGGCCGGAAGATGCCGAGCACCAGAGCGAGCGCGCTGGCCAGCACGACCGTCCCGTGGTTGATCCAGAACTGGGTGCGTTCGCTGCGCACCCGCGCGATGTTTCGTGCCACCAAAGAGGAAATGCCGATCAGGATGCCCGCCGCGGGCACCATCGCGGTGGCCGTCGCGGCGACGACCACGAGCCCGGTGACCCAGCCCGGCAGCGCGTCCTTGCTCAACGTCAGCAAGACGCCGTTCGGGTCGCTTCCCTTGGGCACCACCAGGATCGCCGCGAACCCGATGATCATCGGCAGCAGCAGGCACAGCTCGTACACCGGCATCCAGGTGTAGTTGCGGCGCAGCACCTTCGGATCCCGCGCGGACATCAGCGCGGGCCACGTGTGCGGCAGCGTCATCAGGCCGACGCCGATCGCACTGACCAGCATGCTCGTGATGAACCATGTGTGGTCGTTGGCCCCGGCGTGCACGAACAGCTTCTCCGGATGCAGCTGGTCGATCTTGTGGAACACGCCGGACACGCCGCCGGCGAAATGCGCGGGCACCGCGATGATCAGCACCACCAGGACGACGAGCATGATCGCGTCCTTGAAGTACGACGTCGCCGCGACACCGCGCAACCCGGCCCACAGCACGAACGCGACCACCAGGACGCTGCCCGCGATCATGCTGAGCGTGCCGGACGCGCGGTCGCCGGTCACGAGCCGGACGATCAGCCCGAGCCCGGTGATCTGCAACTGCAGGTACGGCAGCACGAACACGACGCCGAGGATCGCCGACACCGTGCCGAGCGCACGGCTCGAGTACCGGTCCTCGAGGAAATCGCCCTGGGTCAGGTAGCCGCGCTCCTTGCCCATCCGCCAGATCCGCTTGGCGAGGAAAAACAGGACCACGTAGGCGATCGGCACGTACGGCAGCGCGTACATCGCGGCCACGCCGCCGGAGAACGCCAGCCCGGCCATGCCGAGGAAGGTGAAGGTCGTGAAGACCTCGCCGGCTTGCAGGAACCACATGGTCAGCGCGCCGAACTTCCGGCCGCCGACAGTCCATTCCGCGAGATCCGCGGCGGGACGGCGGCGGCCGACGAAGCCGAGCACGCCGATGAGCACGATGCCGGCGAGAGTGAAGGCGAGGATCATCGTCAATCCTCCTCGCCGCGGCGGGCCATGAGCCGTTCGGACAGCAGCAGGGCCGGGGTGAACATGAGACACCAGAACGCGCCCCAGACCATCATCTTCGGCAAGCCGAGCCAGAGTCCGGAGGAGTTGACGAAGGGGAGGAACGGCATCAGGACGAGAGCGGCTACGGGGACGGCTGGGGGGAGGTAGTAGCTACGCATGGGAACACGCTGCCAGAAGCAACGCCGGTCGGCAGGTTAGTTTGATACTGATGCCGCACCCAACCCCCAGCGCGGGATCGCGTCGGCGTCTGGACGGAGCGGTGTGACCGGCCCCCGGCCGGGTGCGCCGCTTCGTCCAGACGCCGACTTGAAGGCGATCCCGCCCGCGCCGACGGAGTCGGCGCCATCCAACACCGCGTTACGGAGGGATGATCATGTCCGCACCATCGCGCCGAGTGGGTTTCATCGGACTCGGGAGGATGGGCACTGCCATGGCCGGTCGCCTGCTCGACGCGGGCTACGACCTCACCGTATGGACCCGCAGCTCGGGCAAGGCGGACGCGCTGGCCGCACGGGGCGCGACCGTCGGCGAGACGCCTGAGGACGCGATCGCCACCGGGACCGTCTTTTCCATGCTGAGCGACGAAGAGGCGGTGCGGCAGGTCTTCACCGCCGAGCGGATCCGCTCCGCGCCGGAGGGCTTTGTCCACGTCAACCACGCGACCATCAGCCCGGAGGCGGCCCGCGAGTTCGCCGCGCAGGGCGGCCGCTACCTCAGCGCTCCGGTGGTCGGCCGCCCCGAAGCCGTGACCGCCGGGAAGCTGACCGTGCTGGTCTCCGGCGACGCGGACGTCCGTGCCGAGGCGGAGCCGATGCTCGCCGCGATCGGACGGCGGGTCTGGGACTTCGGCGACGCCGCGGACGCCGCGCCGACGGCGAAGATCTCGGTGAACTACCTGATCATCCACGCGCTGCAGGCGCTGTCCGAGTCGATCACCCTGCTGGAGCACGCTGGACTGGACGCCGGGCGGTTCATCGACATGATCAACGATTCCGTCTTCCCCGGCCCGGTCTACCGAGGCTACGGGGACGCCATCGCCGACAGCGCCTACACTCCGCCGGGATTCACCGCCACGCTGGGGTTGAAGGACCTGAAGCTCGCGCTGGACACCGCCAGTGGGCTTGGCGTCGAACTGCCCACCGGTCCGGTTCTGCGGGACGTGTTCGCCACCGCGGTCGAGGAGGTCGGCGCGGACCTCGACTGGGCGAGCATCGCCGAGGTCACCCGGCGACGCTCCGGCGGCGAGCGGCCGTAAGCGGCCGGCGGGAACGTCCGGGGCGACGGGCGGCAGACCGCCGAATGACGGAAATTTCACCGGCATCCGGAGTAACCCGGCGATCCCGGGAGCCCCCGCCGGTACCGTCGCCCGCGCCTCGCGACCCGCTTGAGCAGCACCGCTTCGGGAATGCACAAGCACGGGGTAGGGGCAACCCCAGGACGATCCGTCGGGTCTGCAGGTTTCCCGCCGGGGCGCCGCGCCGCAATACTCGCCCGGGTGACCACCGAAAAGCTCGTCCTCCCCTCGCCCCCACGGCCGGGAAGCGACTTCGCCCGGCTCTGCCGCCGGATCACCGACGCCGGTCTGCTCGACCGCCGCCCCGGCTACTACACCGCTCGGATCGCGCTCGTCACCGTGCTGTTCGCGGGAGGCTGGGTCGCGTTCGCGCTGCTCGGCGACTCATGGTGGCAGCTCGCCGTCGCCGCGTTCCAGGCGTTCCTGTTCGGGCAGATCGCCCTGCTTTCGCACGACCTGGCGCACCGGCAGGTGTTCCGCACGCGCCGTCCCGCCGAGATCGCCGGGCGGCTGGCCGGCAACCTCGGCATCGGGATGAGCTACGGGTGGTGGATGGACAAGCACACCCGGCACCACGCCAACCCGAACCACGAGGAGCTGGACCCGGACGTCGACCCGGACGTCCTCGTCTGGTCCCAGCGGCAGGCTCGCGAGGCGCGCGGCGTGCCCCGGTTCATCGGCCGGCACCAGGCGGTGCTGTTCTTCCCGCTGCTCACCCTCGAAGGCCTCAACCTGCACTGGTCCGGCGTCCGCGCGGTCGCGCGCCCCGGACTGCGCCGCCGCGGGATCGAAGCGGCGTTGCTGTTCACCCACTTCGCGGTCTACCTCGCCGCGCTCTTCATCGTCCTCCCGCCGGGCCTCGCGCTGCTGTTCTTCGCCGTCCACCAGGGGCTGTGGGGCGTCTACATGGGTTCGATCTTCGCGCCGAACCACAAGGGCATGCCGACGCTGACCGGCAAGACGGACCTGGACTTCCTCCGCAAGCAGGTGCTCACCTCCCGGAACGTCGCGGGCGGACCGGTGGTCGACGTCCTGCTCGGCGGCCTCAACCACCAGATCGAGCACCACCTGTTCCCGAGCATGCCGTCGGTGCATCTGCGCCGGGCCCAGCCGATGGTGGAGGCGTACTGCGCCGAGATCGGCATTCCCTACCTGCGGACCGGGCTGGTGTCGTCGTACCGGCAGACGCTGCGGCACCTGTACGAAGCTGGGGCCCCTCTCAGGAACGCTTCGTAGACTCGGTGGCATGACGTTCGCGGCATTGACTCCGGTGGCCTTCGGTGCGAGGGCCACCGGAGCTCGTGCGGAGCGGATGCACCAGTCTCCGCAGTTCGCCGACGGCGTGTTCCGCAACGCCGCCGCGACTCGCGCGACGCCCTCCTCCCCCGGTGCGCTCGTGCGCGAATTCCTGTTCGGCGAGGACCGCGCCCGCCGCCGTCCGGGTGGTGCGGTCCCGCTGGTCTCCTCGCCCGCCGCCTCCTCCGCCGACGGCCTTTTCCTTACCTGGTACGGACACGCGTCCACGCTGGTGGAGATCGACGGCGCCCGCGTGCTGTGCGATCCGGTGTGGGGCGACCGGGTTTCGCCCGCCGCGTTCGCCGGGCCTCGACGGCTGCACGCTCCCCCGGTTTCGCTGCGCGAACTGGGCCGGCTGGACGCGATCGTGATCTCCCACGACCACTACGACCACCTGGACCTGCCCACCGTCCAGGCGCTGATTTCGCTGACCGACGCGCCGTTTCTCGTCCCGCTCGGCGTCGGCGCGCACCTCGAACGGTGGCACGTCCCGGCCGCGCGGATCATCGAACTCGACTGGCACGAGGCCGCGGTGGTGGCCGGGATCCGGTTCGTCGCGACACCCGCGCAGCATTTCTCCGGCCGCGGCCTCGCGAACGACAGCACTCTGTGGGCGTCGTGGGTGATCGCCGGTCCGGAGCATCGCGTCTACTACAGCGGCGACACCGGGTACTTCCCCGGTTTCGCCGAGATCGGCGAGCAGCACGGCCCGTTCGACGCGACGCTGATCCAGGTCGGCGCATACGCCCCGCACTGGCCGGACATCCACATGACGCCGGAGGAAGGGGTCGCCGCCCACCTGGACGTGCGCGGCGGCCTGCTGATCCCGGTGCACTGGGCGACGTTCACGCTGGCCATGCACACCTGGTCGGACCCCGCGGACCGGGTGTGGCGGGAGGCGAAGGCCAACGACCTCCCGCTCGCGATCCCGAAACCCGGGGAACGGATCGACGCGTCCGCTCCCCCTCCGGTCGACGGCTGGTGGCAGACCCTCGGCTAAACCGAGGCGGGAGAAGGCGCGAACTCGATCCGGTGGCGATGCAGGTCCCCGAACATCTTCTCCGGGCTCATCACCGTCTTCATCATCACCGGCATCAGCAGGTCACGCATGATCCGCGCCACCGGACCCGCCGCCTTGTCGTTGTTGATTTTCGCCGCCCGCGCGATGATCCGCTCGACCCGTTCCCGCCGGGCCGCCTCGTACTGGGCGAAAGCCGTTGCCACGTCCGGGTTGTCTCGCAGCGCGCGAGCCAGCTCGAGAGAGCTCTCGATCGCCTGCGACGCTCCCTGCCCGGAACTCGGCGACGTCGGATGCGCGGCGTCGCCGACCAGTACGACCCGGCCGCGATGCCACGTCCGCACTGTCGGGATGTCCTCCAGTATTCCCGGCTGGGCAACGTCTTCCGGCTTCAGCAGGGCGATGATGTCGCGCGCCGGGATGTCGTCCGCGTGCCGTTCCCGGAGCACCGCGAGCCAATGCTCCGGCGACGCGGACTTCGCTTCGGCTGGGTCGGCGGCGGGAACGTTGCTGAACCAGAGAATCTCGTCCGCGCCGATGAAGTAGCCGAAGAACGCGCGCTTGCCGAAGGCGAAATGCTGATAGCTCCCGGTGACCGGCAGGCCAGGATTGCGGATCCAGCCGCCGAGACCGAGCAATCCGGTGTAGCGCGGAGCGGGCGCCACCGGGTCCAAAGCGGACCGGACTGCCGACCGGATGCCGTCCGCACCGACCAGGATGTCACCAGCAGCGGAAGTACCGTCGGCGAAGTGCGCGATCACCCGGTCCGCTTTGTTCTCGACGGACTTCAGCCGTTTGCCGAATTCGACCGTGATTCCCCGGCTCCGCGCTTCGTCCATCAGCACGCGGTACAGCCGGTCCCGGCGCAGCAGCAGGCTGGACGGCAGTTCCGGCAGCCCGTCGAATCTGCCGACCACGCGGCCTCTGTGGTTCTGCATCACCATTCCGGGCACCTCGATGCCGACCGCGGCCACCGCGTCGTCGGCGTCGATCTGCCGCAAAGCGTTGCGGCCGTTGGGAGACAGCGTCAAAGCGGTGCCGACTCCGTCCGCCGCCTTGGGATAAGCCTCGTAAACGGCCGCTTCGATTCCCGCTTGCCGCAACGCCATCGCGGTGGTCGCGCCTGCGATGCCGCCACCGATCACTAGCACGTTCATGTTCTCCCCTTGAAATAGGTTTCCCACGCCTGCCGGTAGTCCTCCCCGGCAACCGACTCGGCGAGGCGTTCGACGAAGCCGCGCTCCGCCTCGACCTTCGTGAGCCGGTAGTCCTCCTCGACCAGGAACCACCAGGCGAGCCCCTGCTCCCGCCCGGCGTCGATCGTCGCGCGGATCTCGTCGGCGATCGCGGTCAGCGCGGCGAGCCGCTGCAGGAGCAACTCGTGCACCTCGTCCACGGGCAGCACCACGAACAGCGACAGCGCCGCGCCGAACAGCGGGTACTCAGTGGCCGGTTCGGCGACGAGTTCGCGCATCCAGTCGAACAGTTCGAGCCGGCCGGTCGGCGTGATGGCGTAGACCGTCCGCTCCGGCCGCGCCGAATCGCGCAGGGTCTCCCGCGCCGCGATGAACCCGGCCTTCTCCAGCTGTCCGACCACCATGTACAGCGAGCTGCGGGTGTACTTGAAATCCCGCTCCTTGCCGTACTCCACGAACCGCCGCGCCATCTCGTACGGATGCATCGGCTCCTCGAGCAAGCCCGCCAGCACGGCCAGCCCGAGCGGATTCCCCACCACGCGTCGCTTCACCACAAGCTCCTTAGTCAGGATCGACTATACGCGCAAGAGTAGTCGATGTCGACTATGAGTCCATGGGGTAGGAAGGAGCTATGAAGCTCAAGCTCGATCTTCACGACATCTACAACCGCGGCGAGGAGATCGACCGGGCACTGCGCGCGGTCATCGACGAGGCGGTCGCGAAGAAGGCACCGCTCGTGGAGATCATCCCGGGCAAGGGGTCCGGGCAACTGAAGAAGCACGTCCTGCGGTTCCTGGAGCGCAAGGACGTGAAGGCGCTCTACCACCGCGTCGAAAAGGACAAAGACAACTTCGGGCGGGTGTTCGTGCACTTCCGCTGGAAGTAGACCTCGTGAGTGGCGATCACGGTGAGAACCGTGATCGCCACTCACGAGGGCGTCAGAGCCAGTCGTCCGGGCGGGGCCAGGGCATCAGCGCGGCGAGCGCGTCCGGCACCGGTTCGGTGACCGTGTAGCGGCCGCGGTGGAACAGCAGCGGGCGGGCGTCGGACGTCTCGCCCAGCGCCGTCACGCGCCCGACCACCACGTAGTGGTCCCCGGCCGGGTGGACGGCCTGCACCTCGCAGTCCACCCAGGTCAGGGCCCCGTCGAGCAGCGGCGCGCCCGACGGGGCAGGCCGCCAGGACACTCCGGAGAACTTGTCGCCGCCCCGGCGGCCGAACTCGGCGCAGACCGCTTGCTGGTCTTCGGCGAGCACGTTCACCGCGAAGGCGCCCGCCGCGGCCAGCGCGGGCCAGGTGCGCGAGGTCCGGGCGACGCAGAACAGCACCAGCGGCGGGTCCAGCGACAACGCCGCGAAGGACTGGCAGGCGAAACCCACCGGGCCGGTGGGCGTGGCGGGACCAGCCAAGGAAGAGGAGCCCTCGACGTAGCCGGTCACCACCGTCACCCCAGTGCAGAAGTGCCCCAGCACCTCGCGAAACCGGTCCGGCACGACCTCCGGGACGGCGGCGGTCATTGCGCGCCCACGGAGAAATCGTGGCCCCACAACGAAACCGCGGTGCTCTCGCGAGCGATCCACGCCTCGTCCTCGACCTGACGGCCCTCGCAGCCGAACTCGACGTCGAAGCCGCCCGGGGTCTTCATGTAGAACGACAGCATCAGGTCGTTCACGTGCCGGCCCAGCGTCGCCGACATCGGGACGTTCCTGCGCTTCGCGCGGTCCAGGCACAGCCCGACATCGTCGGTCTCCTCGACCTCCACCATCAGGTGGACGATCCCGCTCGGCGTCGGCATCGGCAGGAACGCCAGGCTGTGGTGCCGCGGGTTGCAGCCGAAGAAGCGCAGCCACGCCGGATCGCCGTCGGCCGGGCGGCCCACCATCTGCGGCGGGAGGCGCATCGAGTCGCGCAGGCGGAAGCCCAGCACGTCCCGGTAGAACGCCAGCGCCGCCGCGTCGTCGTGGGTCGACAAAACCACGTGGCCCAAGCCCTGCTCGCCGGTGACGAACCGGTGGCCGTACGGGCTCACCACGCGCCGGTGCTGCAGCGCGACCCCGTGGAACACCTCCAGGGTGTTGCCCGACGGATCGGTGAAGCTGATCATCTCCGCCACGCGGCGGTCAGCCAGCTCTTCGGGCGTGCCTTCCTTGTACGGCACCGAAGCCGCGTCGAGCCGGGCGCGGACGTCGTCCAGTTCCGCGGCGTTGGCCGCCTCCCAGCCCGCTTGCGCCAGGCGGTCCTTCTCCCCCGGCACGATCACCAATCGCGCCGGGAAATCGTCCATGCGCAGGTAGAGCGCGTTCGGGTCGGAGCCCGAACCCTCCACCATGCCGAGCACCTTCAGCCCGTAGACGCGCCAGGCGTCCATGTCCGTGGCTTCGATGCGCAGATATCCCAGCGAACGGATAGCCATCACGAACTCCCGAGGAAGTCGAGGGCGAGTCGGTTGAACTCGTCGAACTTCTCCAGCTGCGCCCAGTGGCCGCAGCCGCCGAACACGTGCAGTTGCGCACGCGGAATCGTTTTCAGCGCCAGCAGCGCGCCGTCGAGCGGGTTGACCCGGTCCTCCCGACCCCAGACGAGCAGGACCCGTTGCCGCAGGCGGTAAGCCTCGCGCCACAACATGCCTTCCTCGAAGGAATCCGGCAGGGCGAACGACTTGCCCATCGCCCGCATCGCCGCGAGCGACTCGGGCGAACGCGCGATCTCGAAACGTTCGTCGATCAGCTCGTCGGTGACCAGCGCCTGGTCGTGCACCATGATCCGGAGGAACGCTTCCATCCGCTCCCGGGTCGGATCCGCGGCGAACCGGGACAGCAGCCGCACGCCTTCGGTCGGATCCGGGGCGAACAGGTTGACGCTCAACCCGCCCGCGCCCATCAGCACCAGCCGTCCCGCGCGGTCGGGATGGTTCAGCGCGAGCCGGACCGACGCGCCCGCGCCGAGCGAGTTGCCAACGAGATGCGCCCGCTCGATGCCGAGCTGGTCCATCAGGCCGACGACCGCGTCCGCACTGTGCCGGAAGTACTGCGGGTGCTCAGTCGGCTTGTCGGACCGGCCGAACCCGGGCTGGTCGATCGCCAGCGTCCGGTAGGACTTCCCGAACACCGGCAGGTTCCGGCCGAAATTGCTCCACGCCGAGGCACCGGGGCCGCCGCCGTGCAGCAACAGCACCGTCTCGGCGTTTTCCGCGCCGGATTCGTGGTAGTGCAGGCGAAGCCCGCCCGCAGTGTCTACATAGGAACCTTCGGGCGCCATCAGACCATCGCATTCTCGACGGGCAAGCCGAACTCGCCGGTGCCGAACATGACGTACGCGCGCTCCGCGTCGTTCGCCGCGTGCACCCGGCCCGCGTGCGCGTCGCGCCAGAAGCGCTGGATCGGCGTGCCCCGCTGCAGCGCGCGGCCGCCGGAGTTCTCGAAAAGCCGGTCGATCGCGGAGATCGCCCGCTCGGTGCCGCGCACCTGGTCCCGGCGCACCCGCAACCGCGTGCTGAACGGCAGCTTCTCGCCCTTGCAGGCCAGCTGGTACAGCTCGTCGATGTTGTGCGTCAGCTGCAGCCAGGCCGCGTCGATCTCGCTGCCCGCCTCGGCGATCCGCACCTTCGCGAACGGGTCCTCCTTGGACTGTTCGCCCGCGTACGCCGCCCGCACCCGCTTGCCCTGGTGCTCCACGTGCGCGTCGTACGCGCCCTGTGCCATCCCGATGATCGGCGCGGTGATGGTGCTCGGGTGGACGGAACCGTACGGAAGCCGGTACAGCGGGCCGGGGTTGACTTCCTGACCCGGGGTCTTGCACTTCGACGTCGCCATGAAGCTCAGCGCGCGGTGCTGCGGCACGAAAACGTCCTCGACGACGATGTCGTTGGACCCGGTGCCGCGCAGCCCGACCGTGTCCCAGACGTCCACAATGGAGTAATCCGAGATCGGCACGAGGTACGTGCAGAAGTCCACCGGTTTGCCGTCGGCGAACGCCGGCCCGCCCAGCAGCGCCCACGTGCAGTGGTCGCTTCCGGACGAGAAGCTCCATCGCCCGGACAGCCGGTAGCCGCCCTCGACGACGGTCGCCTTGCCCATCGGCGCGTACGACGAAGAAATCCGCACGTCGTGGTCCTCGCCCCACACGTCCGCCTGGGCTTGCGCGTCGAACAACGCGACGTGCCAGGGGTGCACGCCGAGAATCGACGCGACCCAGCCGGTGGACCCGCAGGCGCTCGCGATGAGCTTGACCGCGGTGTAGAAGGTGACCGGGTCGGCTTCGAGGCCGCCGTACGGTTTCGGTTGCAGCAGGCGGAAAAATCCGGTCTCCTGCAGCGCTTTCACTGATTCGGCGGGGATCCGACGGGCGTCCTCGGTCTCCTGTGCGCGTTCCCGCAGCACGGGAAGGAGGTCGCGCACCCCCGCGATCACGGCAGCCAGCTCGCTCATCGGCCGTCCTCTCTCGCTCGACACGCTCAAGACTAGAACACGTTCTCGTTTTTGTCGACGCGGTCCGTCCCGCGCGCGCCGTGAAGCCCCGCTCGACGACCGGAAAACACGCAGTCAGCCAGCGAGAGGCCGCTGACATACGACCTGGAACAGATTCCCACTGCGGTGCGTCCGGCCGCGTAGAGACCGCGTACGCCGGCCACCGCGCCAGTGTCCTCGTCGACCACCAGGCCGCCCAGCGTCAGCATCGGACACGGGTAGCCGAGATTGGGTTTCACCGACACGTCGATCAGCGAGTACGGCGGCGTGTCCAGCGGGCGCGCGAAGTCCGCCGGTTTGCCCGCCGGATCCGGACCGCGCTGGTACTCGGCGTATGTCGCCGCCAACCCTGCCGGGTCGATCCCGGCACGCGTGGCGACTTCTTCGATCGTCCCGCCGGTCACCCGGCCCTTGCCGAGCAGGTATCGCAGCTGCAGCGTCGCGAACCATTGGCCTTGTTTTCGGCCGTCCCGCCGGGCCTCGGCGACGATCGGCTCGTCGACCAGCAGCCAGCCGCGTCCGCCGTGCTCGGCGATCATGCGTTCGCCGATCGCCGCGCCGTACCGGGATTCGTCGATGATCCGACGTCCGTCCGCGCCCACCAGCAGCCCGCCGAGGAACGCCGACGGCGGCGTGAGGAACCGCCACGCCGACACCCGGTCCAGCTCCGCCGTGCGCCCGCCGACCTCCACGCCCATCCGGATGCCGGACCCGTCGTCGGCGGCAGTCCCGAGATCCAGCCCGCCGCGATACGCGGGCGCGTGCTCGCGCACCATCGCCCGGTTCACGATGAACCCGCCCGCGGCCAGCACGACGCCGCGCCGCGCGACAATCCGCAGCTCACGCGCGTGCTTGCGCTCGATCCGCTCGACCCGCTGGTGCAGCGATCGACGCATCGCGGGCACGTAGATACCCGGCTTCGCCGCCCAATCCGCGAGCCGCGCGTGCCGCGCCCGCACCCACGGAGGCGCGTCCCGCAAAGTGCGTGTCAGCACCCCCGTGACATTGCCCGAATCATCGGTGATCAGGTTCATCGCCTGCGTCTGCGGCAGCACCCGCACCCCGCGTCGGCGAGCCGTCGCCAGCAACTGCTTCATCAGCAGCTTCCCGGAGGTGCCCGGCCCCTTGACCCGGTGTCCGCGCGGCGCGGGTTTCGCCACGTCGCGGAAGCCGCCGGACAGTTCGCTGCCGGAGTAGTAGAGGTAATGCTTGTTGCTGGGATACGACGTCTTGTAGTCGCACATGCTGCCCTCGAACGGCACGCCTTGCCGCTCGAGCCACGCCACCATGTCGGCGCTTTCCTCGCAGAACCGCCGCAACGTCCGTTCCGACACGACGTCGCCGGTTTCCATCCGCAGGTACGCGTACATCGCGTCCACGCTGTCGTCGACGCCCGCGGCGCGCTGCTGCGGCGTCCCTCCCCCGGCGTAGACCACGCCGCCGCTCACCCGGCTGGCCCCGCCGCCGGAAAACCGGTCCACTAGGAGCACGCTGGCGCCCGCGTCGGCCGCCTCGATGGCCGCGCACACGCCGGCCGCGCCGGCTCCGATGATCACGACGTCCGCCCCGAACTCGTCCATAGCCCGCCACCCTAGAACTGGAACACGTTCTCGTCTATGGTGACGGAAGTGGCCCCGAGCAGGCCAGCTTTAGCCGATAACACGTTGCATGTGAGGTGGCATGTCGGACGAGTACGACGTGGTGGTGGCCGGAAGCGGCGCCGCCGGGATGACCGCCGCGCTCGCCGCCGCCCATCGCGGCCTTTCCGTGGTGGTGCTGGAAAAGGCAGCCTGCTTCGGCGGTTCGACCGCCCGCTCCGGCGGGGGCGTCTGGCTGCCCGGCAACCACGCGCTGCGCGCCGCGGGCATCGAAGAACCACCCGAACGCGCGAGGCAGTACCTGGAATCGATCGTCGGCGACGTGGTGCCCGAGCACGTCCGCACGGCCTTCCTCGACCACGGCCCCGAGGTGCTGGAGTTCGTCACACGGAACACGCCGCTGGAGTTCCAGTGGGTCCCGGGCTACAGCGACTACCACCCCGAGGCGCCCGGCGGACGTCCCGGCGGCCGGTCCGTCGAACCGAAACCGCTCGACGGCAAACTGCTCGGCAGCGACCTGGCGCAGCTCGAACCGCCGTACAGCGCACCGCCGCTCGGTGTGCCGATCACCCAGTCGGACTACCGCTGGCTGAGCCTGATCGCCCGGCATCCGCGCGGGTTCGCCCGGATGCTGTCGCTCGGGAGGAAATGGCTGGTCGGACGGGTCCGCGGGCAGCAGCTGCTGTCCATGGGGCAAGCGCTTGCGGCTGGGCTGCGGAAGGGCCTGCGCGACGCGGGTGTCGAGATTCTGCTGGACACGCCGCTGGTCGACCTGCAGGTGGAGAACGACGTCGTCACCGGCATCGTGGCCCGCCGCGACGGCACCGAAACGCTGTTTCGCGCGCGTCGCGGCGTGGTGCTGGCCTGCGGCGGCTTCGAGCACAACGAAGAGATGCGCACCAAGTACCAGCGCGCGCCGATCGGCACCGAATGGACCGTCGGCGCGGCGGCGAACACCGGCGACGGCATCAACGCCGGACTCAAGCTCGGCGCGGCGACCGAACTGATGGACGACGCCTGGTGGGGACCGACGTTCCCGCTCACCGGCGGCCCGTGGTTCGCGCTCGCGGAACGCTCCCGGCCCGGCTGCCTGATGGTCGACGCCCAGGGCACGCGGTTCGTCAACGAATCCGCGCCGTATGTCGAGGCCGTGCACGCGATGTACGGCGACGGCGACGGCCCGGGCAAGCACGTCCCGGCATGGCTGGTGTTCGACCAGCGCTACCGCGACCGCTACCTGTTCACCGGCCTCGGCCCGCGGCAGCCGCTGCCCGGGCGCTGGTACCAGGCCGGGATCGTGGCGAAGTCCGCGACGCTGGCCGGGCTCGCCGAGAAGATCGACGTGCCCGCCGAAGCGCTGGAACAGACCGTCACGCGGTTCAACGGCTTCGCGCGCAAGGGCGTCGACGACGACTTCCAGCGCGGGCTCAGCGCCTACGACCACTACTACGGCGACCCGCGCAACCGCCCCAACCCGAGCCTCGGCGAACTGGCCAAGGCCCCGTACTACGCGGTCCGCGTGGTGCCCGGCGACCTGGGCACCAAGGGCGGGCTGCGCATCGACGAGAACGCCCGCGTCCTGCGCGAGGACGGCACGGTCGTGCCCGGTCTCTACGCGGCGGGCAACACCAGCGCACCGGTGATGGGCCGGACCTACGCCGGGCCGGGCGCGACCATCGGCCCGGCGATGGTGTTCGGCTACCTTGCGGCACAGGCGCTGGCCAACGAAGATCAGACCGGCACGGGAGGCAGGCAGTGACGCCGAAGACCGATGGATCGCAGATCCGCACGATCGACGCCGGGGCGCCCCCGGCGCGGTACGCCCGCGGCTGGCACTGCCTCGGGCTCGCCGACAGCTTCCGCGACGGCAACCCGCACGCCATCCAGGCATTCGGCACGAAGCTCGTCGTGTTCGCCGACACCGCCGGGAAGCTGAACGTGCTCGACGGGTACTGCCGGCACATGGGCGGCGACCTGACCCAGGGCTCGGTGAAGGGCGACGAGGTCGCCTGCCCGTTCCACGACTGGCGCTGGGGCGGCGACGGCAAGTGCAAGTCGATCCCGTACGCCAAGCGGGTTCCGCTGCGGGCGCGCACGCGGGCGTGGCAGGTGCTGGAGGAGAACAAGCAGCTGTTCGTCTGGCACGATCCGGAGGGCAACCCGCCGCCGGAGAACGTCGTGATCCCGCGCGTCGAGGGCGCGTTCAGCGACGAGTGGAGCAACTGGACCTGGGACTCGATCCTGATCGAGAACGCCAACTGCCGCGAGATCATCGACAACGTGGTGGACATGGCGCACTTCTTCTACATCCACTACGCCTTCCCGACGTATTTCAAGAACGTGTTCGAGGGCCACATCGCGACCCAGTACCTCAACACCAAGGGCCGCCCGGACATGGGCATGGCGTCCAATTACGGCGGCGAGGAAAACCTGCTGCGCTCGGAGGCTTCGTATTTCGGGCCCTCCTACATGATCAACTGGCTGGTAAACTCCTTCCAGGGCTTCGAAATCGAGAACGTGCTGATCAACTGCCACTACCCGGTTTCGCCCACGTCGTTCGTGCTGCAGTGGGGCATCATGGTGAAGAAGATGCCCGGCGTTTCCGACGAGCACGCGGACAAGATCGCCGCGAAGCTCGCGAAGGGCATCGGCGTCGGCTTCCTGCAGGACGTGGAGATCTGGAAGAACAAGACCAAGATCGACAACCCCCTGCTGTGCGAGGAGGACGGCCCGGTCTACCAGCTGCGCCGCTGGTACGAACAGTTCTACGTGGACGCCGCGGACGTCACCGAGGACATGACGCGCCGGTTCGAGTTCGAAGTGGACACCACGAAGGCGAACGAGGCGTGGGCGGCCGAGGTGCAGGAGAACCTGGCGCGCCAGCGGGCGGAGGCCGAGGCGGCGGCCGCGTCGGCCCCGTCGGAGGAGGCTGGGGTGTGACGGCCGAAGCCACGGAATTCCTCACCTCCGGGCTGCGGCCGCACGAATGCCGCAGCTGCGGAACCTGTGTGCTGGTCAAGAAAAACAGCCTGAAGCACACCAGCATCCAGTGGACCACCGACGCCGCGACGAGCTGCCCGGTGTTCGCCGCGCACGCCGCGTCGGGCGGCAACACCGCGTTGCTGGACACCTGCGAGAAACTCGCGGACAGCATCGACAACGCGGTGCGGGACGGCGATTTCGGGCAGGTGCGCCATGACTGAGGTCGTCACGCTCACCGTCGCCGAGGTGATCGAGGAGACCGCGGACGCCCGGTCCATTGTGTTCACCGTCCCGGAGGAGCATCTCGACCGGTTCGCCTACTCCCCCGGGCAATTCCTCACGCTGCGGATTCCCAGCGACCAAACGGGTTCCGTCGCGCGCTGCTATTCGCTTTCGAGCGCGCCGCACGAGGGCCGGGTGCAGGTCACGGTCAAGCGGACCGCCGACGGGTACGGCTCGAATTGGGTGTGCGACGAGCTTCGGGTGGGCGCGACGATCGACGTGCTGCGGCCGTCCGGCGTGTTCTGTCCGTCCTCTTTGGATAGCGACTTCCTGTTGTTCGCCGCGGGCAGCGGGATCACGCCGGTGATGTCGATCCTCAAGTCCGCGCTGGAAAAGGGCAGCGGCCACGTAGTGCTGGTTTACGCGAACCGCGATGAACAGTCGGTGATTTTCGCCGCGGAATTGCGCGAGCTGGCCGAGCGGTTCGGCGACCGGCTCACCGTCGTGCATTGGCTGGAAAGCCTGCAGGGCCTGCCGACTGTCGCCGCGTTGCGGGCGCTCGCCCAGCCTTACGCGGGGCGCGAAGCGTTCCTCTGCGGCCCGGCTCCGTTCATGGCCGCCGCACAGGACGCGTTGCGCGAACTCGGCGCGCCGCGGGAACGCGTGCACGTGGAGAAGTTCCACTCGCTCACCGGAAATCCCTTCGCGGACGAACCGGAACCGGTAGACGACACAGGGGACGCCGGCGGCGAGACCACCGAGCTCACCGTAGACCTGGACGGCGAGACCCGGCAGCTGTCGTGGCCGCGGCAGCGGAAGCTGCTCGACCATCTGCTCGCCGAGGGCCTCGACGCGCCGTACTCCTGCCGCGAGGGCCAGTGCAGCGCGTGTGCGTGCCGCATCACCTCCGGCGAGGTGAAAATGCTGAACAACGAGGTGCTGGACGCCGAGGACATCGCCGACGGGATCGTGCTGGCCTGCCAGTCGGTACCGTTGACCGACGAGGTGTCCGTCAGTTACGAGTGAGTGGAGAGCCCGTGCCCATCGACCCCGCGCTCGCGATCGGCGCCGATCTCGGCGAGGTCCCTTTCGCGTGGACGCCGTCCGACGTGCTGCTTTATCACCTCGCCGTGGGCGCGGGCGCGGATCCGGTGTCCGAACGCGAACTGCGCTACACCTACGAGCGCGACCTGCGCGTGCTGCCGACCTTCGCCACCGTCGCGGCGAACCTGCGCACCTTCGAGCCGCCGAAGCTGAAGTTCCCCGGCGTCGACATCGACCTGGCGAAAGTCCTGCACGGCAAGCAAGAGATCGAACTGCACCGGCCGATCCCGGTCGAGGGCAAGGCGGTCGCTCGCACCCGGATCGCCGACGTCTTCGACAAGGGCAAGGCCGCGGTGCTGGTGCAGGAGACCGAGGTCGCCGACGAGTCCGGCGCTCCACTGTGGACAGCCCGGTCCAGCATCTTCGCCCGCGGCGAGGGCGGCTTCGGCGGCGAACGCGGGCCGTCCGACAAGATCGAGTGGCCCGGCCGCGAACCGGACGCGGTGCTCGACGTGCCGACGCTGCCCCAGCAGGCGCTTCTGTACCGGCTGTGCGGCGACCGCAATCCGCTGCACGCCGACCCGGAGTTCGCCAAGGCCGCCGGATTCGACCGGCCGATCCTGCACGGGCTGTGCACGTACGGCGTGGTCGCGAAGGCCGTGGTCGACGCGTTCCTCGACGGCGATCCCGAACGTGTCTCGGCATTCGGGACGAAGTTCGCCGGCGTCGTGTTCCCCGGCGAAAACCTGCGCGTGCGGGTGTGGCACGAAAACGGACGTCTGCTGGTCACGACCACCGCGCCGGAGCGCGACGACGCTCCTGTGCTGGCCGACACAGTGCTGACGCCCCGCTGAGCATCGGGACCGTTATACGGTTGTCCCATGGCGGACGAGCGAGACGGCACCTTCTTCGTGGTGCGCGGGCCAGTCGAGCCGGGCGACAAGCGCGGCCGTGAGCTGGGCTTCCCCACCGCGAACATCGCGCTGCGCGACCAGCGCGGCGAACTCGGCGACGGGGTGTGGGCCGGCTGGGCGGAGCGCGCGGACGGCACGCGCGTGGCCGCCGCGGTGTCCGTGGGCCGCCGCCCGACCTACTACGGGGCCGACGGCTACCGGCTGGTCGAAGCCTTCCTGCTCGACTTCGAGGGCGACCTGTACGGCGAGCGCCTCACCGTCTGGCTCGGCAAGCATCTGCGCAACCAGCAGGCCTACGGTTCCTCGCAGGAGCTGATCGACGCGCTGGGCCGCGATGTCGCCGCGACTCGCGAATGGGTCGCCGCGCACCCCGCGGACGCGCTGCCGAAGCTGGCCGAACTCCCGCCGGACGGCGAAGTCCAGCGCCTGGGCTGAGTCAGACGGCCGCGAGCAGCATGACTCCCATGCCCGCGCCCATCGCGGCGCGGCACAGCGTGCGCGACGCGTGCCCCGGCACCGTCGTGCCGCGCGACCGCATCGCGACCACGCCGGAGCAGACCGCGTCCACCACGAAGTAGGCCGCCGCGGCTATCGCGAGCACCGGCCACGCCAGTTTGGCGTCCATTGTGGACATCGTCAGCCACGGTCCGTGCGCCATTCCGCCGTGCGGCATCGCCGTGACCATGTACAGCATCGCCGCCGCCGACAGCGCGTGATGCGCACAGCTGTGTCCTTCCGAGCGGCCTTGCCAGGCGGACCAGGCGAACCAGCCCGCGGTCAGCACCAGCACCGCCTGCCAGCCCGCCGCCGGGATCGGGCCGCCGACCGGGGACAGCATCGCCACCATCGCCACGACGAGGAGCAGCTCGGCGAGATCGCCGTTGCGCACCCGATGGCCGAGGCGGACGTAATCGAGCCTCACCAGCCGCAGCACGCACGGCAGGGCCAGCAACGCGAACAGTGCGGTGAACAGCCAGGCCAGCGGGACATTCACCTCGGCACCTCACTCCTCTGGACACGCAGCGTCACCTGGTCCTTACCACCGTGACACGCGCCGGGCGCGGGGCACCAGCCAGCAATGAGGTGATCCGCGTTGACCCACAAGGGTTATGCAGCCGGGGGCAAGCCCCGCTACTCTTGTCCGATGCGCCCGCTTCGGTACTCCATCAACATCACGCTGGACGGTTGTTGCGATCACCGGGCCGGCCTCCCGGACGAGGAACTGCACCGGCACGCGACCGAGATCATCGCCAGCGCCGACGCTCTCCTGTTCGGCCGGGTGATCTACGAGATGATGGAAGCCGCGTGGGGACCGTCCGCGCCGGCCGGCGAGCGACCGGACTGGATGCAACCGTTCGCCCGGACGATCGACGCGGCGAAGAAGTACGTCGTGTCGAGCACTCTCGAGCGCGTCGACTGGAATGCCGAACTCGTGCGCGGCGACCTGCGCGAAGCGGTGCTGCGGCTCAAAGACCAGCCTGGCGAGGGTTTGTACACCGGCGGCGTGCAGCTGCCGCTCGCGCTGGCTTCGATGGGGCTGATCGACGAGTACGAGTTCGTGGTGCACCCCCGGATCGCGGGACACGGGCCGACGTTGTTCGCCGGGCTGCCCGAGTACCTCGACCTGAAGCTCGTGGACCGGCAGGAGTTCGCCGCGGGAGCGGTAGCGCTGCGTTACGTGCCGAAGAAGCCTCAGCGAGCCTGAGTCAACACCAGCCCGCTCGTCGGGACGCCGGTTCCCGCCGTGACCACAGCGGTACCGGCGTTCGAGACCTGATTCGCCGCTGTGCCGCGCAGCTGACGGACCGCCTCCGCGATGCCGTTCATGCCGTGGATGTAGGCCTCGCCGAGCTGGCCGCCGTGCGGGTTGAGCGGCAGCTTCCCGTCGAGGGTCAGCGTGTCGCCCGCGATGAAGTCCTTCGCCTCGCCGCGCCCGCAGAAGCCCAGTTCCTCCAGCTGCATCAGCACGTACGGAGTGAAGTGGTCGTACAGCACCGCGACGTCCACATCGGACGGCCCGATCCCGGACTGCGCCCACAGCTGCCGTCCGACCACGCCCATTTCCGGCAGCGCGGCGAGATCGTCGCGGTAGTAGCTGGTCATCACGTACTGGTCCGGTCCGCTCCCCTGCGCCGCCGCCGAAACCACGACCGGTTCCTGCCGCAGGTCGCGCGCGCGTTCGAGGCTGGTGATCACCAGTGCGACGCCGCCGTCGCTTTCCTGGCAGCAATCGAGCAGGTGCAACGGTTCCGCGACCCAGCGCGAGGCCTGGTGCTCCTCCAGCGTGATCGGCCGGCCGTGGAACCAGGCGTTCGGGTTGGTCGCCGCGTGCGCCCTGTCGATGACCGCGATCTTGCCGAAATCCTCGCTGGTGGCCCCGTATTCGTGCAGATACCGCTGCGCGACCATCGCCACCGTCGCGGCCGGGGTCGCGATGCCCATCGGGTAGTGGAACGCATTGTCCACACCGGAGGTGTTCACCTGCTGGGCCGCGGCCGCCGACACCCGCCCGAACCGCATGCCGGACCGTTCGTTGAATGCCCGGTACGCCACCACGACGTCGGCGATCCCGCTGGCGACCGCCATCGCCGCTTGCTGCACGGTCGCCGCCGCCGCGCCGCCGCCGTAATGCACCCGGCTGAAGAATGTCAGCTCCGGGATGCCCAGTTCGCGGGCGAGCGCGATTTCCGCGTTGCCGTCCATGGTGAACGACACCATTCCGTCCACATCGGACGGAGTCAGACCGGCGTCCGCCAATGCGTGGCTGACGCACTCGGCCGCCAGCCGCAGCTCGCTGCGGCCGGAATCCTTGGAGAACTCCGTCGCGCCGATCCCGGCGATGGCGGTGGTCCCGGTGAACGTCATGCGTCCTCCCGCGGCAGCGTCAGCGAAACCGTGCCGGTCACGTGCGCGCCCAGACTGTCCATAGCGGACACTTCGAGTTCGAGGTCGGCACCGTCGCGGGCGGTGACCCGGCCGGTGAAAGTGAGCGTGTCCCCGGCGTAGCACGGCACGCCGAGCCGGATCTTGATCGAGCGGATGAGCGCCTGCGGACCGGCCCATTCGCTCACGTATCGCTGCACGAGCCCGGTGTCGGTGAGAATATTGAGGAAGATGTCCTTCGACCCGCGCGCGACGGCGGCGTCCCGGTCGTGGTGCACGTCCTGGAAATCCCGGGTCGCCAGCGCCGTGCTGATCACGAACGTCGGAGTCGCCTCGAGCACCATCGGCGGCAGTTCGGTCCCGACTGCGGCAGTCATCGCGCCACCTTCCACGCGGGCAGGGTCAATTCGTCGTCGACGCGCACGAACGCGGCGGTCACCGGAAGTCCGATGTGGACCTCGTCCGGCTCGGCGTCCAGCAGTTCGGCCATCACCCGCACGCCTTCCTCGAGTTCCACCAGAGCGACCACGAACGGCAACCGCTTGCCCGGCACCGCCGGATGGTGGTGCACGACGAAGCTGTAGACCGTTCCGCGGCCGCTGGCGACGACGTAGTCCGGAACCGTGTCGAGAGATCCGTCCGGCGGCATCGGGCCGGGCGGATGGCGCAGCACGTCGCCCCAGCGCTGGATGCGCAGTTCGCCCTCGCGCAGGCCGTCCCAGAAGAACTTGGTGTCGTGGCTGATCACCGGCCGCAGCACGGGCGACGGCGGCGGTTCCGGTTCGCGCGGACGGAACTTCAGCACGCGGAACACCATGTCCGCCACCAGTTCCCCGTCGACGTACCAATTCGTCCGGGTGGTGACGAACCAGCCCTCGCCGAGCCCGGTGCGCTTCGGGCCGGTGACGTCCTCCAGCACGTTCGTGGTCGAAACGTGCTCGCCGGGCCGCAGGTAGCGGTGATAGGTCTGCTCGGAGTTGGTGGCCACAATGGACGTATACCCGGCGTCGTCGAGCACCATGAGGATCGCGCCGAGCGGGTCGTCGTCGCCGCGCACGCCGTGCAGCCCCGGCATCGTCCACACCTGCGCCATCGCCGGCGGCGCGACGAGTCCCTTGTGGACACTCGTCTCGGCGAACTCCTCGTCGGTGTAAACCGGATTGGCGTCGCCGATCGCCTCGACCCAGTTGTTCACCATCGCCTGGTTCACCGGATCACGCGCGTACCTCGGCGCGCTTTCGCCCTGTGCGGCGATTTTCGCGGCGGCTTCCTCGATCGTCATCGCGGCACCCTCGGCAGGTTCAGTCCGGCGGAGGCGATCAGTTCGCGCTGGATCTCGCTGACGCCCCCGCCGAACGTCAGCACCAGGTTCCGTTTCGCCAGCACGTCGAGCCATTCGGCGAGTTCCGCGGTGTCCGGGTCGGCGAGGTCGCCGTGCCGCCCGACCAGCTCCTCCAGCAGCCGCCCGATCCGCTGGATCCGCTCGGAGGCGAACACCTTCGTCGCCGACGCGTCGGCGATCTCGACCGACCCGTGCGCCGCTGCCGCCGCGACCTGCCAGTTCAGCAGTTCGTTGACCCGCGCGACCGCGAACGTCTCGGCCAGCACCGCGCGCACGTCCGGAAGGTCGAGCAGCGCCGTGCCGTCCGGGGTCCGGCGCGCCGCCGCCCACGCCCAGACGCGGTCGTGCAGGCCGCCGATCCGCCCGGCCGGGCCGAGCATCACGCGCTCGTGGTTGAGTTGCGTGGTGATCAGCCGCCAGCCGCGGTTTTCCTCTCCCACCAGCATGTTCGCCGGCACGCGGACGTTCTCGTAGAAGGTCGCGTTGACGTGGTGCGCGCCGTCGCAGGTGATGATCGGCGTCCACGAATAGCCGGGGTCGCGGGTGTCCACGATGAGAATCGAGATGCCCTTGTGTTTCGGCGCGTCCGGGTCGGTGCGCACGGCGAGCCAGACGTAGTCCGCGTCGTGCCCGCCGGTGGTGAAGATTTTCTGGCCGTTGATCACGTAATCGTCGCCGTCGCGCACCGCGCGCGTACGCAGGGAGGCGAGGTCCGTCCCGGCTTCCGGCTCGGTGTACCCGATGGCGAAATGCACCTCCCCGGCCAGAATCTTCGGCAGGAACAGGGCCTTCTGTTCCTCGGTGCCGAAGGCCTGCAACGTCGGCCCGACCGTCTGCAGCGTCACCGACGGCAGCTGGACGTCCGCGCGAGCGGCTTCGTCGACGAAGATGTGCTGCTCGATCTCGCCGAAACCGCCGCCGCCGTACTCCTTGGGCCAGCCGACGCCGAGCTTCCCGTCGCGGCCCATCCGGCGCACGACGTCGCGGTACACCTGGCCGTGCCGCTCCCGTAGCAACGCCCGGCGCTCGTCGGCGGTCAGCAGGCCCGCGAAGTACTCGCGCAGTTGCGCCCGCAGTTCCTGTTGTGCGGCCGTCAGTTCGATGTGCATGCTCATCCCGCCACTCGTTCGCCCAGCCGGCCGCGCCGGTGCGCCGCTCCCCCGACGGCGCGGCCGAGGTCCTTCACCGCCGAGGAATACCGATGCAGCGGGTAGGTGCGGTCGACGCCGACGCCGCCGTGCAGGTGATGACAGATCGCCAGCGCGGACGGCGCTTCCTCGGTCAGCCAGTACGCGGCGATGTCCAGTTCGGTGTCCGCGTCCAATCCGGACGCCAGCCGCCACACCGCCGACACCGCGGCCAGGTGCACGGTGCGGGAAGCGACGTAGACGTCCGCGATTTGCTGTGCCACCGCTTGGAAAGTCGCGAGGGGACGGCCGAATTGCGTGCGCTCGCCGACGTGCTGGGCAGTCAACGCCAGCGCTCCGGCGAGCAGCCCGTCGCCGAGCGCGACTGCTCCGGCCAACGCGTAACGGTGCAGCGTCTGCACTGCGTGCCCGGCCGTACGGTCACGCAGGAAGTCCGCTTCGCTCACCCGGGCACCGTCGAACCGCACGGTGTATTCCGGCGTCCCGGTCGCGTTGTACGCGGGCAGCACCTCGACCCCGTCCGCGCGCGGATCCACGAGCGCGACGCCGGTGCCGCCCGGCAACGCGATCGGCGTGAGAATCCGCGCTGCCTCCGCGGCGTACGGCACGTGCGTCTTGACGCCAGTGACCGCCCACGCGCCGTCCGCCGCCGCCCCGCTGGTCCCGGGGAGGGAGGTCAGCGGCGCGGACGGTTCGTGCAAGGCGGCAGTGAGAATGGTCTCCCCCGCTGCCGCGGGCGGCAGGAACTCAGCGCGCTGCGCCGGGGTGCCGAGCGCCTCGATCGGGAGGATCCCGAGCGCCAGCACGGCGTACGCGGGCACGGCCGCCGCGGCCCGGCCCACCTCGGTGAGCACCGGGCCTACGTGGCCGACGCCGAGCCCGTCGCCGCCGAGGTCGGCCGGCAGGGGCAGGGCGAGCAGGCCCGCGTCGGCCAGCGCTTTCCACTGGTCCGCGGGTTCGTCGGCCTTCCCGAGCACTTGCGCGGCGAGCGAGGCGATCTCGCCCTGCGTATCGTCGGGGGTGAAGTCCACTCCGGTCTCCTTCCACCTAGGTGGAACACGTTCTATTTTTAGCCGGTATGGGCTGGCTCGGCAACCCCCAGGACCCGGGGCCGGGCTGTGGATCGACCGGGCGAGCGGAGAGGGGCGGCACGCCGACGTGGGTGCGGAACAAGTTCTCAAATCAGCGCTGGGCGACGTCGGCTGGCAAGCAACGCGGAAGCTCGCGACCATCCCGCCCACCGCGGGCGTCCCGGATCCGAAGCCGCTGTCGCTGCCCGGCCGGGGCCAAACGGTCGTGGTGGACGTCGGCCCGCGGCACGCGCCCACGGTGATCCTGCTGCACTCGGTGGCCTGCACCGGGCTGCTCACCTGGTATCCCGCGCTGGAACGGCTGTCGAAGAACCACCGGGTCGTGGTGTTCGACCAGCGCTGGCACGGCCAGGGCATCCGCTCGCAGGAGTTCAGCCTCGAAGACTGCGCGGACGACGTGGTGGCGGTCGCGGACGCGCTGGGGATCGGCCGGTTCATGGTCGCGGGCTACTCGATGGGCGGCATGGTCGGCCAGCTGACCGCCCACCGCTTCCCAGAGCGGGTCACCGGATTGGTCCTGTGCTCGACGGCGAGCAACTTCCGCCGAGGCATCCGGCAACGCGTGGCGCTCGACCTGTTCGGCCGCACGCTGCACCTGCTGCGCGACCAAGCGCGCATCGGCCTGGTCCCCGGCGAACCCCGCCGCGAACGCCTCGCCCGGCTGGAGGACCACCGGTGGGCACTGGAGGAATTCCGCTCGACGAGCCCCTGGGCGATCGCGGTCGCACTGGACGAGATCGGCCGCTTCGATTCGACGCCGTGGCTGCACACCCTCACCCTGCCGACGGCGGTCGTGGTGACTTCGCGGGACGGGTTCATCGCTCCGGCGCACCAGCGGAGCCTCGCGCGACGGATCGCCGATGCGGCGACGTACGAGATCCCGGCGGGACATACCGCGTGTGTTTTCGCGGCGGACCAGTTCGTGGCAGCGCTGATGGCGGCGTGCACTTCGGTACAGGCGGCGATCGGCGTACAGGAGAGGGCGGCGGAGATCCCGGACTCGGCCTAGCAGTCGTGAGTGGCAATGCCGGTTAGAACCGTGATCGCCACTCACGAGGTCCTAGTACGTCGACACCAGATCCGCCGGACGAAGCTCCATCCGGTACGGCACCTCAAGCCGCACGACCTCGTCGCCTGTCGCCTCTCCGTCCAGCACGTATTCGCCGTCCGCCAGGCGGTAGCAGCTCAGCGTCGGCTCGTTCGGCTCGATCACCCAGTAGTACGGGCAGCCGGCGAGCGCGAGGCGGGCCGGCTTCAGGAAGCGGTCGATGTGCCTGCTCGACGGCGAGACCACCTCGACCGCCAGCACCGGGACGCCGACCAGCGCGCGTTCGGTGAACGTCTCGCGCCGGCCGACCACGACGTCCGGGATCATCACGGTGAACTCGTCGAGCACCACGTCCACCGGCGCGGGGAGGACCTCGCAGTCGGCAGGGCAGACCGGGGTGAGCGCGGCCAGGAGGCGCGCGACCACCCGCTGATGCAGCGGACGCGGGGACGGGCTCACCAGAAGCGTCCCGTCCACCAGTTCGTACCGGCGGTGTTCATCCGAGATCGTCTCCAGGTCCCGACGCGTGAGACGGTCGCCGTGCGCGAACATCGGGACTGTCATCATGCTGCCCCCGCAGGCGGGCCGACCGGAAACGACTCAGCCAGGGTAGTCGGGCACGCGCGGCAGCGCGAACCGCCCCGCGGCGGGCCGCCGACCCGGCCAGCCCATTCGCCGCCGCGCGCGCCCGGCGAATCGCTCACGGTAGGTCACCACAACGCGGAGAAATCGCCTCGGACAGCCCAGTCGTGCCCGGCGAACAGGTTCTTTCGCGGCGGCGGAGCGATTTATCTGAATCGCCATTCCGCGTCCAGTAAACGGCCATCACGGGATCACCTGACCGTTGCCTGGCCTCGCAAAACCCTCGCACAACCCGCTGTGGCGCATCCCGAAAGGAAACCCTATCATCGGCCGTGCGCGCGTCCCGTGAATGGGTGATTCAGCGGAATTTCACCATTTCGCACGCCATTCGCGCTCCGTGATTAACCGGCTGGACCGACGCGGCTCCTAGGCTGATCGGACGTCCCGGAATTCCTTCCTTCGGTGGTGGTCATGCCTGCCCCCAGCCGTCCGGCGTCCCTCTTCCGTCTCGACGGCTCCGCGGCGGAAACCGACCTGCTGACCCCGCTCTCCCCCGAACAGATCAGCGCCGACCGCCCGGTCGACCTGCCCGGCACGCGCGGCCGGCTCGTCGCGGGCGCGTTCCGCACCGAGGCCCCGCAATGGCTGCAGCACGCCGAAGCGCTCGGCGGCGGTCCGCTCGACCTGCCCTCGACGCTGCCCTTCGCCGTGCTGCTCGTGCCGCGCCCGCCGTGGACCTACGCGGTCACCTGGGGCGCGGGCCATCTCGTGCTCAACGACGAACACGTCGAGCAGGGTTTCGGGCTGCGCTTCGGAATCCGCCGGCTCGACCCGTTCGACCTCGGCCTGGTCGCGAGCGCCGCGCTGGACATTTCCGCGCGGGCCACGCAAGTCTCCATTCCGGGCGGCGGCGACCTGTCCGCATTCCGGCTCGAACCGTACGGCGATCTCGTGCACCGGCTCGCCGGTTCGGCGGATCTCACGGACCTGACCTACGGCCGGGTGACCGGCAAGCGCTACCGCATCCGCGTCGGCACCTCGCTGTGGGCGCCGCTGGCCAAGGATCCCGAGGCGTTCCTGGCCGACCTCGACGCGGTCGGAGCCGTGGTCGACGAACCGGACGAGGATTCCGCACTGCGGTTCATTTCCCAGACCCGCCCGATGGACCGGCACCATCCGCTCGTGCCCGAACTCGAACGGCAACTCGCCGAAGCACTCGGCGGCAGCGACGCGCTCGGCCTGGCGTGGCCGTCCAGCGCCGCGAACGACGCGGAGAACGCCGGTTCCTTCCGGATCACCGGCCTCGGCCCCGGCGGCCCGATCCACGTCCCCGGCCGCCTGGAACTGGAGCACCTGACCACGCGGCTCGGCGGGATTCCCGTTGAGCGGCGGCTGAAAGCCCTGCGGGCGGGCCGCATCACGACGTGCGCCGACGAGGCGGGTACGGAACCGACCGGAGCACCGCTGCCCGCCGCTCGCTGGCTGGTGTTCGAGACGACTGTCGAGCACACGCGGTACGTCTACCACCAGTCGCGCTGGTACCGGATCGGCGAGACTTATGTGGCACAGATGCGCGATCAGGTGCGCGATCTGCTGGCACGCAAGCATGTCTGGCCAGAGGTCACGTGGAAACCGAGCGGGCAACCCGATGACGAGCACCGGTACTGCCAGCGAGTCGCCGCTCTCGCGCCGGGATATCTCTGCCTGGACAAGGACTTCGCGAGCACTCCCCTGCATCCGCGGTTCGAGCTGTGCGATTTGCTGGGGCCTGGCGACGAGCTGATCCACGTCAAATGGCTGGGTCGCGCCACCGCGGCGAGCCACCTCTACACCCAAGCATTAGTGTCCGCCGAAGCTCTGCACGACGAGCCGGAAGCGTTGGCGCAGCTGGCCGATAAAGTGTCCACATTGGATCGCGGCCGTGTGCTGGGCGGCGCGCCGGACACCGTGGTGCTCGCCGCCGCCGGACGGGCGTGGAACGTGGACGAGCTGTTCACACTCTCGCAGGTCGCCTTGCTGCGGCTGGACCGGGCGGTGCGCAGCCTGCGCGCGACGCTGAAATTCGCCGACATCCCGCACACGGCGAAGCAACGGCACCGTCGCGGCGGAGGGTGACCAAACGGGCGAAAGCTGACAGCATGGCTCTCCGGATGGGGGCGATGTCTGAAACGTCTGAGAACGACACCGCCGGGCCCGCCGACGCCCGGTCGGCGGCGGCCGAACTCCGCGGTTACGCCGCCGAGTTCGACCGGGCCGCCGACGAGGCGGCCACCAGCCGGGTACGCGGCAAGATCCGGATCGTCGCGAGCGGTTTCGAGAATCACGATTTCGAGGGAGCCACAGCGCTGGCCAGCACGATGGACTCCGACTGCCGGGCCGCGATGCTGCAGTGCTCCTAGCCCCCGGTCACACCGGCGCGGCCTTGCTCAGCTCGTCCAGCGCCTCCGGCAACGCGTCCGCCAGCGGCCACAGATCCTTCACCAATTCCTTGGCCCCGAGCAACCCGACCCCCACCTTGCCGTCGTTCGACAGCACCGTGATGTTGAGCCCCGCCCCGTGGAAGACCGGCCCCAGCGGGTACAGCCCGGTGATCCGCGCACCCAGCAGATACAGCGGCATCGGCGGGCCGGGAACGTTCGAGATGATCAGGTTGTGCACCACCGGATGCCGTTCGGCCAGCCGCAGCGCCGAATACGCGCGCACGGCGAGCCCGAACACCGTCGCCGGGGAGAACTGGGCCCAGTCGGCGAGCATGTCGGCGTCGATGTCGTAATGGTGGTCCTTCGCCCGCCGGTTCGCCTCGGCCAGGAAGAACACGCGCGCGGCCGGATCCGGCAAATGAGTGGGCAGCGAAGCGAAAAAGGCGGACACCCGGTTGCTGCCGCGGTCGCGTTCCGTGCGTTCGTGCACGGACACCGGAACCGTCGCCACCAGCGGGTCGCCCGGCAGTTCGCCTCGGCTCAGCAGGAATTGCCGCAGGGCGCCGGAAACCAGCGCCAGCACCACGTCGTTCACGGTGACGCCGAACGCGTTCTTCACCTGCTTCACCGCATCCAGGTCCAGCTGCGCGAACGCGACTGAACGGTGTCCGGTGATGGTGCCGTTCAGCGAGGTCCGCGGCGCGGTGAACGGCACCGGCATCCCCTTGCCGCGCAATGCTTTTCCGAGCCACCGCGGGACCAGTTCCAGCAGCTCCGGCAGCAGCCGGGCGATCTCGAACGGCCGGTGCAGCAGCGAATCGGCGCTCTCGCGCAGCAGTCGCAGCCGGGTGGGCAGGCCGTCGTTGTGCTGCTCGCCGGCGGGCAGCTCCGGCAGCGGCGCGTCGGGTTCGAGCCCGGCGAGGTAGCCGATCAGGCTGGCCCCGCCGACGCCGTCGACGCTCGCGTGGTGCATTTTCAGCAGCACCGCCAGCCGTCCGTCCGACAGTCCTTCGATCACGTACAGCTGCCACAGCGGATGCGAGCGGTCGAGCCGCTGCCCGGCGATGTGCGCGCACATCTCGGCGAGCTCGCGGTCGTCGCCCGGCGCCGGGAGGCCGATCCGGTGCACGTGGTTGTCGAGGTCGAAATCCTCGTCCTCGACCCACACCGGATGGTTGAGGTTCCAGAGCGGATTGTGGAGTTTGCGGCGGAACGCCGGGATCACCGCGACCCGTTCGGCCAGGCGGCGCTTGAACTCCCCGAACGCGTAGCCGCCGGGCATGGTCGAGCCGTCGAGGGTGAGCAGGCCGCAGACGTGCAGGACCTGCGAGGGCGTCTCCAGGTAGAGGAAGCTCGCGTCCAGCCCGCTCAGTCGCTGCATGTCTTCCAGCGTAAGGCAGAACCCGGGCCGGGGCGCTCGGCGGAGGTAGCATCGGGCAGGTGAAACCGGACTTCGTGACCCGCCGGGCGGCGCAGCTCGGCCTCGCCGCGCTCGCCTTGCGTCCGCCGAAACCGCGGCCGACCTCGATCCCGGTGTTCTTCGCCGGCTGGCTCACCGGCGAACTCGCGCCGCACCTGCTCGCGCTCACCGCGGCCGACACCGCGCAGCACGTCGCGCGCCACGGGGTGCGCCGGCCCAGCGATCGGGTCGGGCTGGCTTTGGCCGGGCTGTCCGCGGCCGGTTTCGCGTCGCTCATCGGAACCTCGCTGAAGGCGCGCCTCGAGGTCGAGGCCGCGCTCGTCGAAGCGCTCGGCGAGGACTACCGGGACCACCTCGAGAACCCTTCGGACTTCTCGACGCCGTGGGGACGCCTGCTGATGCCGTTCCGGATGCACGAGCCGGACGTCGTGCGCGACCGGAATGTCGCGTACGCCCCTGGCGGCAAACGGTTCCTGCTGGACGTCTACCGTCCGCGCGAGCCGGTCCGCGACGCACCGATCCTGCTGCAGATCCACGGCGGCGCGTGGACGATCGGCAACAAGGAACAGCAGGGCCTGCCGCTGATGCGCCACCTCGCCCGCCGCGGCTGGGTCTGCGTGGCGATCAACTACCCGCTCTCGCCCGCCTCGCGCTGGCCCGCGCACATCGTCGCGGCCAAACAAGCGCTCGCCTGGATCCGCGAGCACATCGCCGAGTACGGCGGCGACCCGAGGTTCGTCGCGGTCACCGGCGGTTCGGCGGGCGGGCATCTCGCCGCGTTGCTCGCGCTGAGCCAGAACGATCCGGCGCTGCAGCCCGGATTCGAGGAGGCGGACACGAGCGTGCAGGCCTGCGTGCCGCACTACGGCGTGTACGACATCGCCGCGTCGACCGGCGAAGCGGAAAGCCGCTACCGGCTGGAAAGCCTGATGGCGCGGCGGGTGTTCGCCCCGGAGCACCGGATGGACGACTACCTCGCCGCGTCCCCGATGGACCGCGTCGCCGAGGACGCGCCGCCGTTCTTCGTGATCCACGGCAAGCACGATTCGCTCGTGCCGGTCGCGGAGGCGCGGGAGTTCGTCGCCCGGCTGCGGGCCAAATCCGCCCATCCGGTGGCGTACGCGGAACTCGCCGGCGCGCAGCACGCGTTCGACGTGTTCCCGTCAATCCGCAGCACGCACGTGGTGCGCGGCGTCGAGCATTTCCTCGACTGGGCGCACGCTCAGGCGTTGACGCCGGTCAGCGAGAAGAACTCCTGACGCGAGCGGGCGTCCTCGCGGAGGGTGCCCATGAGGGTGGACGTGACCGTGGACGAGCCGGTCGCCTGCACGCCGCGCAGGGTCATGCAGGTGTGCTCGGCCTCGATCACCACGCCGACGCCCTTCGGCGACAGCTGGTCGCCGAGCCAGCCCGCGATCTGCTTCGTCAGCCGCTCCTGCACCTGCGGACGGCACGCGAAATGCTCGACCACGCGCGCGAGCTTCGACAGCCCGAGGATCCGCTCGCCCGGCAGGTACCCGACGTGCGCGACCCCGGTGAACGGCAGCAGGTGGTGTTCGCAGACCGACCGGACCGGGATGTCGCGGGCCAGCACCAGCTCGTCGTAGCCCTCGTCGTTGGGGAACGTGGTGAGGTCGAACGAGCGCGGCGTGAACAGCTCGGCGTACGCGCGGGCCATCCGGCCGGGGGTGCCGCGCAGGCTCTCCGAATCGAGGCTGATGCCGAGCGCGCGCAGGAAGTCGCCCGCCGCGGTTTCGGCCGCGGCCAGGTCGAAGCCGGGGACGGGCTCGTGGACGACGCGGAGGGCGGTTCCGGACGACTGCATGGGCGATCCTCGGGCTTCGGGGGCGGCGGGACAGGGTTTCGCCGATAAATCTTTGTCTTATTGCCCGGTGGAGTCAATGTGACCAGGTGAACAAGCCAGGTGGCGGGTTCGGGGAACCTCGCTGGGCGTTATCGTGGGTAGGTGACGAGCGACCTGGCGACCATCCGCGCGGTAGCGGCGCTGGACGAGGACCTGCGCCGGGGGATGTACGCCTTCATCCGCGACGCAGGCCGCCCGGTGACGCGCGAGGAGGCGGCCGCGGCGGTCGGCATCTCGCGCAAGCTGGCCGCGTTCCACCTGGACAAACTCGTGACGGCCGGCCTCCTGCGCGCCCGCTACGAGACCGTCGGCGGCGTCCGCAAGGTGGGCCGCGCCCCGAAGGTCTACGAACCGGCGGCGACCGACTTCGCGATCACCATCCCGCCCCGGCACCCGGACGTCCTGGCCGCGATCCTGGTGGACGCGGTCACGTCGGCGGCCCCCGGCGAACCGGCCCGGGACGCCGCCCTGCGCGAGGCCGGACGGCACGGCGCCGCGGCCGGCGCGGCCGAACGCGAACGCTCCCGGCCGGGCAGGCTGGGCACGGAACGCGGGCTGACGCTGACGAGCACGGTCCTGGCCCGGCACGGTTTCGAACCGAACCGCGAGACGCCGGTGTGCCTGCGACTGCGGAACTGCCCGTTCCAGCCGCTGGCGGGCCGCGCGCCGGACCTGGTGTGCGGGATGACGGACCGGTTCCTGAGCGGGGTCGTGGAAGGCCTGCAGGTGCCGGGCGTGTCGACGGCCCGAGTCACGCCACGCGACGGCGGATGCTGCGTGGAACTTCGGGGGACGGAGTCAGCCGGGAGCTGACCGGTTTAGCCTGCGCGCGAGGCAAACGGCGACGTGACCGAACACCGCAAGTGCCGCGAGCACCGACAACCCGAGTCACGCCGCACGACGGAGGGCCCAGTGTCGAGTACGACGGACCGGGTCAGGCCGGAGCTGACCGGGACTCCTTCATCCTGCGCTCCAGGTAGGCGGGAACGTCGCCGAGCTTGACGTGATCGTCGAAAACGCCGGTGCTGTCTTCGAAGACGGCTACGGAGTGATCGGGGACGACCAGGGCATCGAACTCGGTGCCGTCGAGGTCGAAGGAAAGCCACCAGTCCCACGGGGTGGTCGGTGCACGCACCGATTCCGGGTACAGCTCCACGACGACGCTCCGCGCCAGACCGCGGGTTTCGAGGTCGGCTTTCCAGGCTCGGCAGAGGTCGAGCAGGAACGGGCGTTGCTGCGCCCACCTGCTGGGTTCGGACCGCACCCCGGCTCCTGCTCGCGCCCAGCGGCTGCGGGTTCATCGCGAGTCATCGCCGCACTGTGCCAGACAGGTGGCCAGGAGACAGGTCATTTCCTTTCGAGCAAAACCAGCGGCCGGACGACACCGCGCATCTGCCCGGATGCGCGTCGAGCAGGTGCTCCACGACATTCCGGTGTTCCGGCGTGCGGACGGTCGCCAGCACCCGGTCGCCCGCTTCCGGCCATCACCCGTCACGGTGCAGACGGCAGCACGCAACGACACGGACCGTCTCGTTTCAGCTCGTGCTGGCGTCCTCCGCGGGATAGGCGAGATCGACCGGCTGCTCAGCCGGAGGCCCGTCCGGCCACCATTGCCCCGCGACGCGCACGAAGCGGTACCACCGGCTGTCCCGTCCGTACCGCAGCTGCACCGGCCCGACTGTCACCCGGTTGCGCCATACCTTCACCTCCCCCGGCAATTCCGCCAGTTCCGCGCGCGCCACCGCCAACGGGCCGGGACCGGGATTCCACACGTCCCGCAGCGCCGCCAGCCCGTTCCGGCCCGCTTCCCGCCAGGCCTGCGCCGACACGATCAGCTCCGACGGCGCGACCTCCGCGGCGGCGGCCAGCCCGAACACGTCCGCACCCGGCCGGGCGGCGCGGCGGGCCAGGTCCTCGGCGAAAGTCAAGTCCGCCAAGGCATCTCGCGTCTGCAGCAGGTCGAGGGCGAGCGACGCGGCATCGGCCGCCAGTGCGGCGAGGGCAGCGGACGTCAGGCCGGAGCGGGCGGGCGGATCGAGGTCGAGCACCGCGGGCGGACCGGGCTCGCCGGGGACGGCGGGCAACGGCGGCAGCGGCGCGATCCGCCGCGAGTACGCCTTTTTCGGCGTCAGGCCGACCTCCGGCGCGCGAGCCGGCCGAGCGGCGCTGGGGGTCCGCAATTCGCGCAGCTGAGCCAAAACCTCGTCCCGGCCCCGGCCGCGCAGGGTGAACAGGACGAACGGATCGGCGTCCACCTCGTCGGCGACCAGGTAGTACACCGCCGCCACGTGCTTGCAGGGATTCGCGCTGTCCGGGCAGGAACACCGCGGCCGCAGATCGCCGGGACCGGGCAGCAAATCGGCCCCGGCCTCGCGCGACTGGACGGCCAGTTCCTCCGGCAGCTCGCCGTCGAGCAACGCGGCGGCGTGCCCGAGCCGGCGACCGGCGACGTCGAGCAGCTTCTCCCACTCCTCCGCACTGAACTGGCGCATCCGGATGGCGACGCGGTACGGATCCGGGCGGCTTCCGCGCACCCACGCGGTGATCTCGCCCGCGCTGATCGCCAGCTGGTCCACGACGCCCTTGCGCGCGTACGTCCGCCCGCGCGGCAGCCGGTTCGGGTCCAGTTTGGCGCGCTGCTCCAGCGCTTCCACCCACGCCCGGCCCCACCACCGCTGCCCGAACGTCCGCCGCGGCGGCATCAGCCGCTCCCGAGCCGGACGAGGTCGGCGAGCTGGTCGTCGGACAGTTCGGTGATCCAGTCCTCCCCCGCCCCGACGACCGCGTCGGCCAGCCCGCGCTTGGTTTCCAGCACCGCGGCGACGCGTTCCTCCAGCGTGCCCTCCGCGATCAGCCGGTGCACCTGCACCGGCCGGTCCTGGCCGATCCGGTACGCGCGGTCGGTGGCCTGGTCCTCCACCGCCGGGTTCCACCAGCGGTCGTAGTGGATCACGTGGGTGGCCTGGGTGAGGTTGAGCCCGACCCCGCCCGCCTTCAGCGACAACAGGAACACCGGCACCTCGCCGGACTGGAACGCGGCCACCATCTCGTCGCGCTGCTTCGGCCCGGCTTCTCCGGACAGCAGCGCGGTGGGTAACCCGCGTTCGGCGAGCCGCCGCTCCAGCAACCGGCACAGCCGCACGTACTGGCTGAACACCAGCACGCTCTCGCCCTCGTCGAGGATGACGTCCAGCAGTTCCTCGAACGCGGCGAGCTTCCCCGACCGTCCGGTCAGCACCCCGGCGCTTTCCTTGAGGTAGTGCGCCGGATGGTTGCAGATCTGCTTGAGTTCGGTGAGCAGCTTCAGCACCTGGCCGCGCCGCTGCACCCCTTGCGCCTCCCGGATTTGCGCGAGGTTCTCCCGGACCACCGCCTCGTACAACGTGGTCTGCTCAGCGGTGAGCGGAACGTACCGGTCGGTCTCGGTTTTGCGGGGCAATTCCGGCGCGATGTCCGGGTCGGTTTTGCGGCGGCGCAACAGAAACGGCCGGACCGTCGCGGCGAGCCTTCCGGTGACCGTCTCGTCCCGATCCCGTTCGATCGGCCGCGCGACGGTGCGGCGGAACTTCTCCAGCGGGCCAAGCAGCCCCGGCGTGGTCCAGTCGAGCAGCGACCACAGTTCGGTGAGCCGGTTCTCCACGGGCGTGCCGGTAAGTGCCACGCGGGCCGCCGCGGGCACCTGCCGCAGTTCCTTCGCCGTGGCGGACAACGGGTTCTTGACGTGCTGCGCCTCGTCCGCGGCGACCATGCCCCAGTCCACTTCGGACAGCAGCTCCCGGTCTCGGCGCAGCACCCCGTACGTGGCCAGCACGACCTCGTCCGGGGCCAGGTCGTCGAGGTGCCGTCCGCCGCCGTGGAACCGGCGCACGGGCACGTCGGGGGCGAACTTGCCGAACTCCCGTTCCCAGTTGCCCAGCAACGACGTCGGGCACAGCACGAGCGTCGGCCCCGCTGCCCGCGCGCGTCGATGCAGGTGCAGGGCGATGAGCTGGATTGTCTTGCCCAGCCCCATATCGTCGGCGAGGCAGGCGCCAAGTCCGAGTTCGGTCATCGCGACAAGCCAGCCCAGCCCGGCACGTTGATACGGACGCAGGGTGGCGGTGAGTCCTTCCGGTTCCGCGACGGGCGCGGGCTCCCGTTGCCGCAGGCGTTCGGCAAGCCCGGACAACGCCGGTTGGGGCGCGAACTCGACTCGTTCGCCGTCGACCTCCAGTTCGCCGGTGAGAGCCGCGGCCAACGCTTCGGCTCCGGTGAGCCGCGACCGCCGTGCCCGCATCCGCGCCAGCAGAGCGGGATCGAGCTTCACCCACTGGCCGCGCAGCCGGACCAGCGGACGTTTGGCCTCGGCGAGCGCCGCTACCTCCTCGTCGGTGAGTTCGCTGCCGCCGAGGCTGAGCCGCCAGCGGAATTCCAGCAGGCCGTTGAGCGGGAACGCGGGACCGGATTCGCTCGCCGGGGACTGCGTGACGCTCGCCTTCGCCCGCACCTCTCCGGAGAAAAGATCCTTGGGCCAGAGGACTTCGATGCCCGCGCCGCCCAGGTCGCGGGCACCGGTGCCCAGCAGGTCGACGACCTCGTCGTCGGACAGCGGGAGCGTGGTGGGCGCCGGTTCGGACAGGACCCGGCCCAGCGGCGGCCAGGCTCGGGCGCCTCGCCGCAGGCCGAGCAGAAGCTGCGTTTCCACCTGGTCGCCCAGCCGGTGCAAGACCGCTTCGGGAGCGTCCCAGAGAGTGGCCGCTTCGACCACCGGGCTCGGTTCGAGAGTGGAGCGGACGGCCAGGACTCCGGAGAATTCCTCGTCGGTCGCTTCGATCCGCAGGAGCAGCTGCGCGCCGTCCGGGCGGCGGGCTTCCAACTCGGTGAGCCAGGCCGCGCCGTCCGGATCCAGCAGCGTGGGCTGAGATTCCGCGAACGCCGCTCCCCCGGATCCGACCGCCGCCGCCGGACTGCGCACCAGCACGTCCGCCGCCGCGTCCCACACCGCGCGAACCAGCGATTCCGGCGAGTGCAGCCGGATCCGCTTGACGCCGGACAGCGGCAGTGCGTGCGCTTCCGGCGGCAACGCGGCCGCGAGCCCGCGCAGGAGTTCTTCGTCGGCCGCGTCGAGCGGACCCGCTCGCCAGGTGCCCAGCCCGCTCGGGGTGGCAGCCGGACGCAACCGCCCGCGCGCCACGAGATTCACCCCGGCGTTGACCACCGCCGACCACGCCGCCAGCGCCGGACTGGTTTCGTCCGGCACGACGAGCAGCCGCGGGATGGCCTGCGCCAGCGGCACGAGCCGCGCCACCACCTCGGTGCGGGCGAATTTCCCGCCGCCGGGCAGGACGAGCTGGATCGGGGTGTCCCCCTCGATCTCGTCGCCCCACAGCGCCAGGACTCCCTCTCGCGGGGGATCCGAGGGGAGGTAGGTGGCTTGGGTGGTCTGGTCGAACTCCACCCACGCACGGTAACGGGTGGGGCCGACAATTCTGCTCGTCGCCTGGCGGCGACATTGCCGTGAATGGTGCGTAGGGCACCCCGAAGCTGGATTGTGCTGACGGTCTGGGGGTGCTTGTCAAGGCGGGAAAGATGCCTTGACAAGCACCCCCAGACCGCAGGGAGGCTTCGTATCGGGGTGCGGGGGTGGGGCTGGGTGCCTCGATGGTTGGGTGCAGCGGTTGCGGTTTGCGGGTGGGGCGTGGACGGCTACTTGTCCAGGAGCAGGTGGACGGAGAGCTCCAGGCGGCTGGCCACGTCCGCCGCCGACGCGCGCCGGGTCACCCACGCGACCAGGTTCGCCATCCACACGTCGGCCACCACGTGGAAGATGTCGCGGTCCGCCTCGGTGGGGTCCTCGATGCCCATCGCGCTCGCGAACATGTCCTCCATCAGCCGGCCGACCAGCTCGACCTCGGCGGCCGCGGACGTGTCGGCGAACATGAACGCGCGCACCATCGCCTCGGTGAGGTGCGGATCGCGTTGCATCAGGCGGGTGTTGCGGCCCAGCACGAACATCAGGCGTTCGGCGGGGGTCTCGCCGGGGATCGCGCTGCGCTGGATCTTCTCGTGCGCGGCCTCGAACTGCTGCGCCAGGCCCGACACGAGCAGGTGGATCTTCGACGGGAAATACCGGTACAGCGTGCCCAGCGCGACGTCGGCCTTCTCGGCGACCGCGCGCATCTGCACCGCGTCGTAGCCGCCCTTGGAGGCCAGCGCGAGCGTCGCGTCGATGATGCGGCGGCGGCGGTCCCGCTGGGCCGCGGAGCCCAGTTCCTCGCCCATCGCGCCGAGGCCGTTCGCCCGCGTTTTCGCCGGCGTCTTCGCCTTCCCCGGCATGCCATTCCCCTCCGTCGCCACGCAAGCAGCCTTGCGGAACTCGTTCCAGTTTCCGACTTAGCGTACCTGCCCTGAAGAAAGGTTCAACTCTCGACCGCCTGGCGGAAAAACTGCAACACGTTCTACACTCGCGAGTAGCTCTGTACCCCGCGAGGAGGAGACCGATGCCGGTCGCGCTCACCGAGGAACAATCCGCGCTCGCCGCCGCCGTGCGGGACTGGGCGGCGGCGCACGATCCCGTCGGCGCGGTGCGCGCGGCCGAAGCTACCGGTGCCAGCCTGCCGGAGGGGTTCACCGCGCTCGGCCTCACTGGCATCGCGCTGCCGGCGTCGGTGAACGGCGCGGACGGGACTGTCGCGGATCTCGCGGCCGGGCTCGCCGCCGCGGCGGAAGCGCTGGTGCCGGGGCCGCTGCTGAGCACCGCGCTGGCCGGGCTGTTGCTCGCGGAGCATTCGAAGGAACTCGCCGCCGAGATCGCCGACGGCACCGCGCAGGTCGCGGTGCAGTTGGAGGAATCGGCGACCGTGCCCGGCGCGTACGCCGAGTCGTGGCTGCTTGTGCCGCGCGGCGAACAGTACGTCTTGGTCCCGCCCGGGGAGGCGGTGGAACCGTTGGCCCCCTTCGACTTTTCCCGGCCGCTGGCGCGCGTGAAGGCCGACGTGCCGGGCGAGGTCCTGGACCTGCCGGACGTCCGCGATCTCGCGGCGACGCTCGCGGTCGCGGAAGCGGCGGGCGTGGCGCGCTGGTGCCTGACGACGGCGGTCGAGTACGCCAAGGTCCGCGAGCAATTCGGGCAGGTGATCGGCGCTTTCCAGGCGGTGAAACACCTCTGCGCGGAGATGCTGTGCCGCACCGAAGCGGCCGAGGCATTGGCGTGGGACGCGGCTTCGGCGGTCGGCGATCCGCTGGCTGTCGCGAGCGCTGCGGCGGTGGCGTTGGACGCTGCCGTCGAGAACGCGAAGGACTGCATCCAGGTACTCGGCGGAATCGGGTTCACCTGGGAGCACGAAGCGCACCTGTATCTGCGACGCGCGTTGGCGTTGCGGCAGTGGCTCGGCGGTTCTCAGCGCTGGCGGAAGCGAGCCGCGAACCTGGCGCTGGCCGGGAAGCGGCGGACACTCGGCGTCGAGGTCGGCGAGGACGCCGAGGTGACGCGGCGGGTCGCGGAAATCGCTGCGCTGCCGGAAGAAAACCGCCGCACCGCACTCGCGGACTCGGGATTGCTGGCCCCGCATTGGCCCCAGCCCTACGGCCTGGGCGCGGACGCGGCGACGCAGCTGCGGATCGACGCCGCGTTGGCAGCGGCGGACATCCGGCGGCCGGACCTGGTGATCGGCGGCTGGGCGGTGCCGACGATTCTCGCGCACGGCACCGACGACCAGCGCGAACGTTTCGCCAAGCCGACCCTTCGCGGCGAGGTGACGTGGTGTCAGCTGTTCAGCGAACCCGGTGCCGGCTCGGATCTGGCGTCGCTGCGCACCGTCGCGCGCCGGACGGACGGCGGCTGGCTGCTGACCGGGCAGAAGGTGTGGACGTCGCTCGCCCACGAAGCGGATTGGGCGATCTGTCTCGCTCGCACCGACCCGGAGGCGCCCAAGCACAAGGGAATCACATACTTCCTGGTCGACATGCGCGCGGCCGGAATCACGACGCGGCCGCTGCGCGAGATCACCGGGCGGAGCGTCTTCAACGAGGTCTTCCTGGACGACGTGTTCGTTCCGGACGCCGATGTCGTCGGCGAACCCGGCGCGGGCTGGAAGCTCGCGCGCACGACACTGGCGAACGAACGCGTCGCACTGGGCCGCGGCTCGGCGGTGGGCGAGACCGTGGAGGCACTGCTGGAATCCGCGCCCGCGGACGTGGATCGCGACCGGCTCGGCGCGTTGATCGGACAAGGCAGCGCGTGCTCGGTACTCGACCTGCGGGCCACCCTGCGGCGGCTGGACGGCCTCGGGCCGGGCGCGGAATCGTCGGTGGCGAAGCTGCTCGGGGTACGGCATCGGCAGGAAACGGCCGAGTTCGCCCTCGATCTCGAGCCGGAATTAGTCGCGGAAACCCCGGCGGCACAAGAGTTCCTGCTGACCCGGTGCCTGTCCATCGCGGGCGGCACCACGCAAGTCCTGCTGTCCGCCGCCGCCGAACGCGTGCTCGGCCTCCCCCGCTGAAGGTCCGTGAAGGGCTCCTTGGGGGAATCTGATTCCCTCAAGGAGCCCTTCACGGCGCGTCACTCGGCTCGGAAAGCGGCGGCGAGACGGGCGTATTCGTCCAGCAGCTCCAGCGTTTCCGCCTCCGGCAGCGTCGGCAGCATGAACCCGTACTGGTTCAGCCCGGCGTCGGCGTACTGCTTGATCGCGTCCGCGTCGGCCGGTCCGCCGAAGAGCTGCGACGGCATGTCCGCGCGCCCCGCTTCGGCCAGCCGCTGCCGCACCCGGCGCACCTCGTCCGGCGTCACCGCGGGGTTCGGGATCCAGCCGTCGCCGTGCTCGATCAGCCGCTTCAGCGCCGCGTCGCTCGCGCCGCCGACGTAAATCGGCGGATGCGGCGTCTGCACCGGCTTCGGCCACGCGAAGAACGGGTCGAAGTCCAGGTGCTTGCCGTGGAACTCGGCCTGCTCCTGCGTCCAGATCTCCTTCAGCACCTGGATCTGCTCGTTCAATAGCCCGCCGCGGGTCTTCGGATCGGTGCCGTGGTTGACCATTTCCTCCCGGTTCCAGCCGGCTCCGACGCCGAAGACGACCCGCCCGCGCGACACGAGGTCGAGCGACGCCACCTCCTTGGCGGTGTGGATGACGTCGCGCTGGATCAGCAGCGCGACACCGGTGCCCAGCACCAGGTTGGAAGTGTTCACCGCGGCCGCGGTCAGCGCCACGAACGGATCGAGGGTGCGGTAGTAGACCCGCGGCAGTTCGCCTCCGCTGGGGTACGGCGTTTCGCGGCTCGCCGGGATGTGCGAGTGCTCCGCGAGGAAGAGCGACGCGAACCCGCGCTCCTCCGCTGCCTCGCCCAGCACGTCGGGCCGGATGCCTTCGTCGGTCACGAACGTCGAGATCCCGAAATCCATGTCTCCTTCTACTCCGCGGATCGGGCAGGTATTCCCGCGGGCTGTTGACAGATCACCCGTCCCGTCCGCTAGCGTTAAATCATCACCCGTTGAATAGGGAGGCTCCGGATGGACGTGACGGACGTCGACTTCGAGGAGATGTACCAAGGCAAGACCCCGATCGGCGAGAAGGTCCCGTGGGACATCGACGGCCCGCAGCCCGCGGTGGTCGCGCTCGAAGCGGACGGCGGATTCCACGGCGAAGTGCTCGACATCGGGTGCGGCTTCGGCGAAAACGCGATGTACCTCGCGTCTCGCGGACACCGGGTAACCGGCCTCGACGGTGCGCCGACCGCGCTCGCACGGGCCCGCGAAACCGCCGCGAAGCGCGGCCTGGACGTCACCTTCGACCAGGCCGACGCAACCCGGCTCGAAGGGTACGAAGGCCGCTTCGACTCAGTGTTGGACAGCGCGCTCTACCACTGCCTCGACGAAGAGCAGCGGCACGCGTATGTGGCCGCGCTCGTGCGCGCGACCAAGCCCGGCGCGCGGCTGAACATCTTCTGCTTCTCCGAGAAGGTACCGGCGAACTTCCCGGTGCCATACCGGATCACCGAGCAGAATCTGCGCGAAACGGTCGGCAACGGCTGGACGATCAGCGTGCTCGAACCCGCCGTCTACACCACCGCGATGAGCCGCGAGGGCCTCATCGCCGCGGTCTCCGCCGTCTCCCCGGACGAGAAACCGGACCCGGCCTCGCTCGACTCGCTGGACGTCGACGAGCAGGGCCGGGTCCTCGTCCCGATGTGGCGGCTGGCCGCCGACCGGGCGTGACGGTCAGACGTTGCGCCGGTACTGGCCGCCGACCTCGAAGAACGCCTCGGTGATCTGACCGAGCGAGCACACCCGCGCGGCATCCATCAGCACGTCGAACAGGTTGCCGCCGCGGGTGGCCGCGTCGCGCAGCGCCTTCAGCGCCTGCTGGGCCTCCTCGCGGTGCCCCTGCTGGAAATCGGCGAGCCTGCGCAGCTGCGACTGCTTCTCGTCCTCGGTCGCGCGGGCCAGCTCCACCTCGACGTCGTCCTCCCCCGCCTTCGGGTTGCGGAACGTGTTGACGCCGACGATCGGCAGCGAGCCGTCGTGCTTCTTGCGTTCGTACAGCAGCGATTCGTCCTGGATCCGGCCGCGCTGGTAACCGGTCTCCATCGCGCCGAGCACGCCGCCGCGTTCGGAGATCCGGTCGAACTCCGTGAGCACGGCCTCCTCGACCAGGTCGGTCAGCTCGTCGATGATGAACGAGCCCTGCAGCGGGTTCTCGTTCTTCGACAGGCCCCATTCCTTGTTGATGATCATCTGGATGGCCATCGCGCGGCGCACCGACGATTCGCTCGGCGTGGTGATCGCCTCGTCGAACGCGTTGGTGTGCAAGGAGTTCGCGTTGTCGTACAGCGCGCACAGCGCCTGCAGCGTGGTGCGGATGTCGTTGAAGCTCATCTCCTGCGCGTGCAGCGAACGGCCGGAGGTCTGCACGTGGTACTTGAGCTTCTGCGACCGGTCGTTCGCGCCGTACCGCTCGCGCATCGCCACGGCCCAGATCCGCCGCGCGACCCGGCCGAGCACCGAGTACTCCGCGTCCATCCCGTTGGAGAAGAAGAACGACAGGTTCGGCGCGAAATCGTCGATGTCCATGCCGCGCGCCAGGTACGACTCCACGTAGGTGAACCCGTTGGCGAGCGTGAAGGCCAGCTGCGAGATCGGGTTCGCCCCGGCCTCCGCGATGTGGTAGCCGGAGATCGACACCGAGTAGAAGTTGCGCACCCCGTGCTCGATGAACCACTCCTGGATGTCCGCCATCATCCGGAGGCTGAACTCGGTCGAGAAGATGCAGGTGTTCTGGCCCTGGTCTTCCTTGAGGATGTCCGCCTGCACGGTGCCGCGGACGTTGCGCAGCGTCCACTCGCGCAGTTCGGCGGCCTCGGTCTCGGACGGCTCGCGTCCGTGCTCCTCGCGGAACGCGGCGAACTTCTGGTCGATCGCGGTATTCAGGAAGAACGCGAGGATCGTCGGGGCGGGGCCGTTGATCGTCATCGACACCGAGGTGTTCGGCGCGGTCAGGTCGAAACCGTCGTAGAGCGCCTTCATGTCGTCCAGCGTCGCGATGGAGACACCCGAGGTGCCGACCTTGCCGTAGATGTCCGGGCGGGTGTCCGGGTCGTGGCCGTAGAGCGTGACCGAGTCGAACGCCGTCGACAGCCGCTTGGCCTCGGAATCGGCGGACAGCAGCTTGAACCGGCGGTTGGTGCGGAACGCGTCGCCCTCGCCGGCGAACATCCGCGCCGGGTCCTCGCCCTCGCGTTTGAACGGGAACACGCCCGCGGTGTACGGGAAGTAGCCGGGCAGGTTTTCCCGGCGCAGGAAGGAAAGCAGCTCGCCGGACTCGGTGTAGCGCGGCAACGCGACGCGCGGGATCCGGTTGCCGGACAGGGTTTCCCGCCACAGCTGGGTGCGCAGCTCCTTGTCCCGGATCTTCACTACCAGCTCGTCCTGCCGGTAGTCCGCGGCGAGCGCCCTGAACCGCTCGAGGAGCTTGGTCGTCTCGCCGTCCACATCGGACTCCGCGGCGGCGAGCAGCCCGTCCAGCGCGTCGGTGTTCGCGTCCGCTTCGGCCAGCGCGGCCTTGGCCGCGGCCAGATGCTCGCGCTTGCGGACCGCGGCGACCTGCTTCTCGGTCTGCTCGTGGTACCCGCGCACCGTCTCGGAAATCTCCGCGAGGTAGCGCGCCCGGTTGCCCGGGATGATCGTGCTGGCGTCCGTCGAGACCTTGCCCGACACCGCCGGCAGCGTACCGGCCGACACCGACAGCCCGCGGTCGGCGAGCATGTCGCGCAGGTGCTGGTACAACGCGGTCACGCCGTCGTCGTTGAACTTCGCCGCGCTCGTGCCGTACACCGGCATGTCCTCCGGCGCGGAGCCGAATGCCTCGCGGTTGCGCACCAACTGGCGCGCTACGTCACGACGCGCGTCCTCGGCGCCGCGGCGCTCGAACTTGTTGATCGCGACCACGTCGGCGAAGTCGAGCATGTCGATCTTCTCCAGCTGCGACGCGGCGCCGAACTCCGGCGTCATCACGTACAGCGATTCGTCCACGTAGTCGACGATGCCCGCGTCGCCCTGGCCGATGCCCGGCGTCTCCACGATCACCAGGTCGTACCCGGCCGCCTTGCACGCCAGGATCGATTCCTTGAGCCCGGCCGGGATTTCGCCGCTGGTGGTGCGGGTGGCGAGCGAACGGAAGTACACCGGCGAGCCGTCGAGGCAGTTCATCCGGATCCGGTCGCCGAGCAGCGCGCCGCCGCCCTTGCGCCGCGACGGGTCCACCGCGAGCACGGCGATGCGCAGCTTGTCTTCCTGGTCGAGGCGGAAGCGGCGGATGAGCTCGTCGGTCAGCGACGATTTGCCGGAACCGCCGGTGCCGGTGATGCCGAGAACCGGCACCCGCCGCTTTTCGGCGGCCTCGGTGATCGCCGACAGCCATTCGGCAGGCAGGTTTTCGCGCTGCAGCTGGGTGATCACCCGCGCGAGCGCCGGCACCTCGCCGGACAGCAGCTTGTCGACCGAGGCGGGCGGCTGTGCGGACAGGTCGCTGTCGCAGGCCTTGATCATCATGTTGATCATGCCCGGCAGGCCCATCTCGTAGCCGTCTTCCGGCGAGAAGATCCGCGCCACGCCGCGCGAATGCAGCAGGTCGATCTCCTCGCGCACGATGACGCCGCCCCCGCCGCCGAACACCTTGATGTGCCCCGCGCCGCGCTCGTTCAGCAGCTCCACGAGGTAGCTGAAGTACTCGACGTGGCCGCCCTGGTAGGCGGAGATGGCGACGCCCTGCACGTCCTCGGCGATCGCGGCGGTGGCCACCTCGTCGACCGAACGGTTGTGGCCGAGGTGCACCACCTCCGCACCCTGGGACTGCAGGATCCTGCGCATGATGTTGATCGAGGCGTCGTGGCCGTCGAACAGGCTGGATGCCGTGACGAACCGGACCGGGTTCGCGGGACGGTACAGGTCGCTGGCGCTCATCCTCTCAATTTACTAGGACTTCCTACTATTGGAAACCGGAGCCCTGAGTGACCCGGCTCTCAAGAGTTGACATCCGAGCTATATTCAACCGATTAGTTAATTAACCTATGAGTTGAGTACTGGATGCCGACAGATCCGCTGAGCACCACCTTCGCCGCGCTGGCGGACCCGACCCGGCGCGCGATCCTCGCCCGTCTCGCCCGTGGCGAGGCCACCGTCAACGAGCTGGCCGCGCCGTTCGAGGTGAGCCTGCAGGCGGTGTCGAAGCATTTGAAGGTGCTGGAACAGGCCGGGCTGATCAGCCGGGGCCGCACCAGGCAATGGCGGCCCTGCCGGCTGGAAGCCGGACCGCTGGCGGACGTCGCCGGCTGGGTCGCGGAGTACCGGCGGTTCTGGGAGTCCGGATTCGACCGCTTGGACGAACACCTGCGGCAGGTGCAGGAGGGAGCCGAATGACCGAGCTGACCATCGTGCGGGTCTTCGACGCACCGCGGGAACTGGTGTTCCAGGCCTGGACCGACCCGGCGCACCTGGCCGCCTGGTTCGGCCCGCACGGTTTCGTCGCGTCCGAAACCAGCACGGCCCCGCGCCCCGGCGGCGCCTGGCACAGCCGGATCACCCCAGGCGACTACACCGCGGGATCGCGTCGGCGTCTGGACGGAGCGGTGTGACCGGCCCCGGCCGGGTGCGCCGCTTCGTCCAGACGCCGACTTGAAGGCGATCCCGCCCGCGACGGCGGAGCCGGCGCCGAAGACACCGGAGCCGGTGCCGAAGACACCGAAGCCGAGCGCGACGGCCACATCGACGGCTGGCAGTCCGGTTTCGAAGATCTCGACCGCATTCTGGAGGCAATGAAATGACCATCGCACTCCCCCGCGTTGTCTCGGCCGAAGAATGGACCGCTGCGCGCGAAGCCTTGCTGCGCAAGGAAAAGGAGCACACCCGAGCGGGCGACCGGCTCGCGGCCGAGCGCCGCCGAATGCCGATGGTGCAGTACTCGAAGCGGTACGAATTCACTGGCCCGGGCGGCACCCACAGCCTGCTGGACCTCTTCGAGGGCCGCCGTCAGCTGATCGTCTACCACTTCATGCTGCACCCCGGCGACAAAGCCGGATGCCCAGGCTGTTCCTTGCTGGTGGACAACATGGCCCACCCCGCGCATCTGCACGCACGCGACGTCACGCTCAAGGTCGTAGCGCCCGCGACAGCGCCGGAGATCGAGCGCTACTGGAACCGGATGGGCTGGACAATCCCCTGGGTTTCCGCGGCAGGCACGGATTTCCCAGCCGACTGCGGAATCGACGGCGGTTTCGGCGTGAGCGTGTTCCTCCGCGACGGCGACGACGTCTACCGCACCTACTTCACCGACGGCCGCGGCGGAGACCAGTTCGTGTCGACCCTGCGGTACCTGGACGTAACCCCGCTCGGACGCCAGGAAGCGTGGGAAGAAGAATCCCGCGGCACCGACGCCCCCAGCAGCTGGTGGCGCCGCCACGACGAGTACTGAAACTCCCCCGCCAACCCAACCCCGGCTAAGCCGCCCGACCGCGGGATCGCGTCGGCGTCTGAGGGGCAGTGCGCACGACCCCCAGGCCGGGTGCACTGCCCCTCAGACGCCGACTTAAAGGCGATCCCGCACGCGACGGCGGAGCCGGCGCCATGTCACTGGTGCGCCTTCGCTGCCCGCAAGGCGATCCACTGCCGCATCGCGTACTCGACCAGCGTGATCAGCGTCTGCTTGGTCGATTCCCGCTCGCGCGCGTCGCACCGGACGATCGGAATGCTCGAATCGATCGACAGCGCCTCGCGTACGTCGTTGATGTCGTGCTCCAGCACGCCGTCGAACGTGTTGACGCCGACGATGTAGGGCAGGCCGCGGTCCTCGAAGAAGTCGATCGGCGCGAACGAGTCCGCGAGCCGCCGGGTGTCGGCGAGCACGACCGCTCCGATGGCGCCGCGCACCAGGTCGTCCCACATGAACCAGAACCGCTGCTGGCCGGGCGTGCCGAACAGGTAGAGGATCAGGTCCGCGTCGAGCGAGACGCGGCCGAAGTCCATGGCGACCGTGGTGGTCGTCTTGTACGGGGTCTGGTCGAGGTTGTCGATGCCGCGGCTGGCGTCGGTCATCATCGCCTCGGTGGTGAGCGGAACGATTTCCGACACCGAACCCACGAAGGTCGTCTTGCCCGCTCCGAAGCCGCCCGCCACCACGATCTTCGCCGATGTCATGGTCGGGGGCGCGGTTTCCCGCGGTGCCTTAAAGCCGACGGAGTCCACTCAAAACCCTTTCCATCAACATCAAGTGTGCTTCGGCGCCGTCCTGGCCCGAGATCGTCCGGTGCACGGTGACGAGACCGGCGTCGGCCGCGTCGCTGATCAGCACGCGCGCCACCCCCAGCGGCACCGACAGCACCGCGGCGATCTCCGCCACCGAACGCGGGGTCCGGCAGGCTTCCATGATCGAGATGCTCTCGATCTGCTCCGCCGCCGCCTGGGGGAAGCCCCCCGCGGCGACATGGTCCTTGGTGGAGATCAAAGTCTCCAGTTCGAGCGCGTAGTTCGCCCGGGTGCGCCCGCCGGTGAGAGCGTACGGGCGCACGATCGACGTCTCCTCGGCCGGGTCCACCCGATCGTGGCGCTCGGGCCGGACAATCGCCGACGGCATCGAGAATTCCCCGCTCGGCGGTCCCGGGTCGAAGAGCCCGCCTGGTCTGGGGCCGTCGGAGTCCGTACTGCCCGGTGGAGAGACGAGAGAGGTCACACCATCTCCTTGGTCGGCCGGCGGCACGGGTGCCGCCGGCGGGTCCGCTGCCGCGTGCGCTCCCGCGGCGGGCGGCGCTGGGGACTGGGATTCCTTCTTTTCTTTGCCGCTCTTCTTCCGTTTTCTGCGCGAGCGGCCCGAATCCAGGCTGAACCCGTTGAGGACGTCGGCGAACGTGCCGTCGTCCCCGGCGGCGGCGGGCTTGTCCCCGCGCGGGGGTTCGCCGCCGGTACCGGGCTCTTCGCCGAACAATCCGGACCCCTGGCTCATCGCGCCATCATCCCACCGGTTCGCCGATCAGCGAGCCCCCGGCGCCCTGCAGCTGCGCGCGCAGCTCGGGGGTCAGGATCTGGCCGACGCGGTCGACGAGCATCGTCATCTCGTAGGCCACCTGCCCGATGTCGCAGTTGGGCGCGGCGAGGATCGCCAGGCAGGAGCCGTCGCTGATGGACATCAGCACCATGATGCCGAGTTCCATCTCGACGACAGTCTCGCGCACCGAGCCCGCCTCGAAACAGCGCGCGGCACCCTGGGTGAGGCTGACCAGTCCGGACGCCACGGCGGCGAGCTGGTCGGCACGGTCGAGCGGCAGCCGGTTGGAGGCCGTCAGCAGAAGACCGTCGGCGGACACGACGACCGCGTGCGCGACGCCGGGGACGCGGTCGGCGAAGTCGTTCACCAGCCAGCCGAACTGGTTCTGCTGCGGCTGGGCCGCATTCGGCGAGGTCATTCACCCTCCAATGTTTCGTGGTTCTTCTCAGCGGCCTGCGCGGTGCGGTGCCTGCCGCGCTGGATCCCCTGCTGGAAACTGCTCAGGCGACCGCGCACGTCGTGCGCATCGCGGGACGGACGGGGGCTCGCCGACCCGGCAGGCGGCGGTGCGCTGCCGGGAAGAAGCTGTTCGCCTCGGCGGCGCCGAGGCAATCCTGCCGAAGTGAACGAAGCGGGTGTCGACTGGGACACCGACTGGACGGTCCGCCACTCTTCGTCGGAACCGAAGTTCCATTCCGTGGCGCCTTCGGCAGGAGTCGTGGAGGGGCTTGCCGAGCCGTCTGAACCGGTCGGCGCGGCCGGGGTCCGCGGGGCGTCCTGTCCCGCGGAGGATTCCCGCGACGGAGCCTGTCCCGGCACCAGCGGCTGACCCCACAACCCGGTCTGTCCCGACGTCCCGGACTGGCCCGGGGTGTTCTGGCCGGGCACCCGGGTCTGGCCCAGTCCCTCGTCCGAAGCCGGAGCCTGGTCCGCCGTCGTGCTGGACTGCTCGGCGTTCTCCGTCGGACGCCCCGGCGCGGCGGCCGGCGTCTGCGCGGCGCGCCACGTCGTCAGCGGCGAAGCCGTGCCCGAGTTCTCGGCGGGCGCCGAAGCCTGTCCGTTCTCCGAAGCCGGGCTGTCCGTCTTCTCCGGCGCCGCGGTCTGGCCGTTGGCCGAAGCCTGTGCCGCCTGCGACGCGGGAGTCTGTCCCGTTCCGGAGACCGCGGCTTCGAGCCCGGCCACGGCCGCCGGGACCTGGTTCGGGTCGGCGGTCGGCGGGGCGGGCGGGAGGCTGCTCGCGCCCTTGCGTCGGGTCGGCAGGCTTTCCGGCTTCTCCGGCCGGACGGTCCGATCCGGTTGCGGCGCGGGCAGTTCCGTGCGCGCGGCGGGCTCCTGGCGCGGCCAGCCGCCGTCCGGGTCGAACGCCGGAGGGACGGCCGGGACGGGAGCCGTCTCGCCGGCCGATTTCGCGTCCGCGGGCCGTTCGCCGAATCCGGCGGGCGCGTCCGTCGCGCCGGAACCGGACTGGCCGCCGAACGGAGTGGCCGAACCCGGGGAGCGCTGCGGCATCCCGCCGGGACGGTTCTGCTCCGCCGGAACGCCGAACGCACCCGCGACCGTCTGCCGCCGCCGGATCGCCGCGTCGTGGGCGCGAGCCCGCTCGGGCGACGGCGTCGTCGTGGCGCTCGAGGTGTCCGCGGCACTCGAATCCCCTGTGGCAGCAGGGGTTTCCGGCGTGGCAGCGGTGCCGCGGACCTCCTGCCGGCCGCGCGTGACGCCGCGCTGGAAGCTGTTCAGCCGGCCCCGCACGTCCGCCGGGTCGCGGACCGGGAGGTCGCTTCCCTGCGTTTCGGCCGCGGTGGCCGCCGGTTCCGGCGTGGCGCTGCCCGGCATGAGCTGTTCGCCGCGGCGGCGCCGGGGCAGGCCCGACTTGGTGAACGCGGTCGGCTCCACTTGGGACAGTGCCTGCACTGTCCGCCAGTTTTCGTCGCTCGCGAAATCCCAGTTGCGCTGCTGCTGTTCGGAGTCCGCTTCCGGTTCGGCCGCGGCCTTGCCCGACGCGGCGGACGAGGGCTGCGCCGGCGAACGGAACCAGGCCGACAGCATCTCGTCGAAGATCGGCGTGTTCTCGATCGTCGTCTCGGCCGCGGACGGCGGCGGGACCTCGGGCACCTGCTGCGCGGCCTGGTTCCACCAGTCGCTCAGCGTCGTCGCGTTGGCCGCGGAGAAAAGGTCCTTGCCCGAGGGCAGTTCGCCGTCGCGCTCGTCGCGGCTTTCCGCGGCCGGCTCGGGTTCGGGCTCCGGACGCGGCGGCGGGACGTCGACCGACTGCGGCAGCTTCGGCGCGGGCGGCCGCGGGGCGGGCGTGTCGTCGTCGCGCGGGATCGGGCTGAACAGCGCGGTGCCCGACACCTCGAGGTCGGACGGCGGACGCGCGACCTGGTCCCCGGAGAAGCCGGCGAGGTCGCCCGCCGACGGCCACCGCTGCGTCTCCTCGGACTTGCTGCCCTGCTGCGGAACGAGACCCGGCACGGCCGACCCGTTGGCCGGACGCTGGCGCCGCGGCAGTCCGCCGGGCGCGACGGGCGGGGCGGCGACGCTCGCCTGGGGGCCGGGCAGCTGACCGGGCTCCGACCGGTCGCCCGGCGTCGTGGCCAGACCGGTCATCACCAGCTCCGGCGGCACCACCACGGTGGCCCGCACGCCGACGATGTCCTTGCCGCCGTGCAGCGAAACGCCGATGCGGTGGCGGCCGGCGAGGCGGCCGACCACGAACAGGCCCATCCGGCGCGAGGTCGCGAGGTCGACCGAGCCCGAGTCGGTGAGGCGGCCGTTGGCCTCCACCACCTCGTACTCGTTCATGCCGATGCCCTTGTCGAGGATGTCGACGTTGAGCGAACCGTCCTCGGCGAGCCGCGTCGCGACCGTGACCTGGGTTTCCGGCGCGGAGAACGCGGTCGCGTTGTCCAGCAGTTCCGCGATGAGCCGCTGGACGTCGCTCGCGGCGAACCCGACGATCTTCACGTCGGGCGGGTGCTGCACCGAAACCCGTTGGTACTGCTCGATTTCCGACACCGCGGCGCGCAGCACGTCGCGCGTGGCGACCGGCTGCCCGGAACGACGGCCCGGCTCGGCGCCGGAGAGGACCATCAGGTTCTCGTTGTTGCGCCGCATCCGGGTGGCGAGGTGGTCGAGCTGGAACAGCGTGGCCAGCTGGTCGGCGTCTTCCTCGTCGCGCTCCAGCCGCTCGATGAGCTGCAGCTGCCGCTGCACGAGGCTCTGGCTGCGCCGCGACAGGTTGACGAACACGCTCGAGTAGCCGGCGCGCATGGCGGCCTGCTCGGTCGCCAGCCGCAGGGCCTGGCTGTGCACCTTCTCGAACGCCCGCGCGACCTCGCCGACCTCGTCCTGCACCTGGAGCGGCACCGGTTCGACCTCGACGCTCTGCGCCCGGCCCTCCTGGATGTTGCGGACCGCCTCGGGCAGGTCCTTCTCCGCGACTTCGAGCGCGCTGCGCCGCAGGATCTTCAGCGAGCGCAGCAGCTGACGGGAGATGACGAACACGACCGCGGCGGCCGCGGCGAGCGCCGCGAACAGCAGCACCGCCAGCAGGCCCGCGCTGCTGCCGGCGTCTTCGACCAGCGAGGACGACGCCGCGGTGAGGTCGGCGCTCATCCGGCCGGAGACCTCGGTCAGCTGCGCGGTCACCGCGTTCGAGGCGTTGGCCCACTCCTGCGGCGGGATCCGCTTGAGCGCGTCGTCGGAGGAGACGCCCTGTCCGCCGAGCACGGTGCCGAGCATCCGCTTGCGGTCGTAGGAGGTGTCCGGCTTGAGCGTGCTCTCGAGGTCGAGACGCTGCGGCGCGGTGGCTGCCGCGTTGAAGTCGGCGAGGCGGTCGTCGAAACGCAGTTCCGCGTCGCGCACGTCGCTCAGCTGCTGCGGGGTGAGCGTGCCCGCCGAAATGCCGTAGGCGACCAGCGACTGGGTCACCGACGCCTGTTCCTTGGCCGCTTCGAGGTCGTGCAGCGCGCTCGGGGTGCTGCCGAGCGCGTCGGCGCTCGCGCCCGCCGACACCGCGGTGTCGGCGCCGATCAGCGCGCTGGTGACGGCGTTGTAGTCGCCGGCGGCCTCGGCCGCGTTCAGCAGGCCGGCCCCGACCTGCTGGCGGATCACCGCGATCTCGTTGACCTGGGCGGTCGCCGAGTTCACCGCGCCGGACACGCTCGAGCCGTCGGCCCCGACCCGGGCGGCCGCCTCGGTGAACGGCGCGACCGCGGCGTCAGTGGCCGCGCGGGCCGCCTTCAGTTCCGGGGTGACGCCCGAGGTACCCGCGATGAGCTGGGTGGCGGTCTGGGTGCGTTCGCGCTGCAGCCCGTCGATGAGCGCGCGCAGCTGGGTGCTCAGCGCGACGAGCCGGTCGATCCGCTGGTAGTCGCTCGACCGCGAGACCTGGCCCGAGATGGCGGTGATGCCGAGGACGAGCGCGAGCACGATGGGAACGAGCGTGACCGCGGACAGCTTGACCGGCAGGCTCCAGTCCCGCCAGCGCAACGCCGCCCGCCAGCCCGACGACCAGCGCGACCGCTTGGGCGGGCGGCCGAGCAGCTTCTCCACAGGCACTTGGCCTTCTCCTGCAACGGTCACGAAAGTGACTCCCTGTCCGGCGTCGTGGCGGCCCGTCGGCGGTGCCCTCGGCTCTCCGTGCTCCCGGTGCGCTCAGCGTTCCCGGCGCGGAGTCCCGCGGTCCGCCTGCCCGCGCGTCCGACCGGAGGCGGGCACGACCGGGCTGATCCGGCACCGGTCCGGGAGACGATCGGCTTCCCGGGACTATGCACGTGCACGGCGCAACTTGCGGACTGCACGGCGGTGGTCGAGATCAACTTGTCTGCGCCTATCGATCGCTGCGGGCGGCTGGGGCCAAAGAATCGTACACCAATCGCCGCCCGAGTTATTGCGTTCCGCATCGGGGTGCTGACCTGGGAAAATAGTCGGACCGCGCGAACTCGGAGCCGCGGATTCGGCAAGGAACGCCCGGCGCGGGAATTCCGGTTACCCGCCGCTCTCGGCCTCGGCATCCGGCGGTCACCCGATTAGCCCACACAGGGTAAGCAACACCCTCGATAGGACTACGCTCCGTGCCCCCATCGGGTGGGTGCGGCCGGAAGTTGAACCCGATGTTGTGGAGATGCAGCGACGCGCCGCCCGACCCGGTGATTTTTGCCAGCCTCCCTTCCCTGCCTGGGAATCCCCGCCCGGCCGGCGACCTGCCCGCGGAAGCGGAGCGGCCGCCCCGCCCGGCGGCTACGACCGGTCACCGTAGTGGATCATGACCGGCCCGTCACTCCGCCGTCTGCCGCAACCCGAACCGGACCCGGCAACTCCCCGTGACATCGGTGCTCACTATTCCGAGTGATCGGCCTGTGATCTGCGCGGACGCGCCGTTTCGCGCTATTTCCCGGGCGAAAAGGAATTTCCGGTGCCCGCGCGAACCGGCTTTTTCCGCGTTCCGGCGGCGTCGTTACTATGGCCGCCTCCCAGTCCGCAAGGGCGATCCGGGCGCTTTCTCGAACGATGCCCGCCGCCATCCACCGCGCAAGTTGCCGGAGGCAGCCATGCACAACGTCGCGCGCACCACCGGACCGGCCGTGTCGGCCGAGGACACCGGCCAGATGCCCGCGCTGTTCGACCGCGAAGGAGGCGACGCCGCCCCGCGCGGCAGGCGCCGCAAGCCCGGCCCGGACTACGAGCAGATCCAGCGCAGCCCCCAGTTCCGCTCGCTGCGCAGCCGCTTCCGCCGGTTCGTGTTCCCGATGAGCATCGGGTTCTTCGTCTGGTACCTCGCCTACGTCGTGCTCGCCGCCTACGCGGGCGAGTTCATGAGCACGCCGGTCTTCGGCCTGGTCAACGTCGGCATGCTGCTCGGCCTCGGCCAGTTCGTCACCACCGCGGCCATCACCGCGCTGTACGTCCGCTTCGCCGACCGCGAGATGGACCCGCGCGCCGCCGAAATCCGCGCGCAGGCCGCCGCTGTCCCGGAAGGAACCCGTCAGTGACTACCGCTTGGCTCGCCGAAGGAGCTTCGACGAGCAATCCCTTGATCAACACCGGGGTGTTCGCGCTGTTCGTCGCGATCACCCTCTACGTGGTCTACCGCGCCGGCAACCGCCGATCGTCCACGTCGGGCTACTACACCGCCGACAGCGCCTTCACCGGAAGGCAGAACGGCGTCGCGCTGTCCGGCGACTTCCTGTCCGCGGCCTCGTTCCTCGGCATCGCCGGCGCGATCGCGATCAACGGCTACGACGGTTTCCTCTACTCCATCGGCTTCCTCGTCGCGTGGCTCGTCGACCTGCTGCTGCTCGCCGAACTGCTGCGCAACACCGGCCGGTTCACGATGGGCGACGTGCTCAGCTTCCGGATGAAGCAGCGTCCGGTGCGCGCCGCGTCGGCCACGTCGACGCTGGTGATCTCCTTCTTCTACATGCTCGCGCAGATGGCCGGCGCGGGCGGCCTGGTCGCGCTGCTGCTGGACGTCCACTCCAAGTGGGGACAGGCACTGGTGATCACCGTCGTGGGGCTGGTGATGATCTCGTACGTGCTGCTCGGCGGCATGAAGGGCACCACGTGGGTGCAGATCATCAAGGCCACCATCCTGCTCACCGCGGCCTCGCTGATCACGGTGTTCCTGATGGGCAAGTACGGCTTCAACTTCTCGAGCCTGCTGCGCGCGGCCGCCGACCGCAGCCACATGGGCAAGGACCTGCTGTCCCCCGGCGGCTCCTACGGCAAGAACGGGACCACGAAACTCGACTTCGTGTCGCTGTCGCTGGCCCTGGTGCTCGGCGTCGCCTCGCTGCCGCACGTGCTGATGCGCTTCTACACCGTGCCGAACGCCCGCGAGGCGCGCCGCTCGGTGGTGTGGGCGACCGCGTGCATGTTCGTGTTCTACCTGTGCACGCTGGTGATCGGCTTCGGCGCGGCGGCGATCGTCGGCCCGGACGAGATCAAGGCCGCGCCCGGCGGCGAGAACTCGGCCGCGCCGCTGCTGGCCCTGCACGTGGGCGGGACGGTGCTGCTGGGCATCATCTCGGCGGTCGCGTTCGCGACGATCCTCGCCGTGGTGGCCGGGCTGACGCTGACGGCGTCCGCCTCCTTCGCGCACGACGTCTACGCGAACGTCCTGAAGCGCGGCAAGGCGGAGCCGGAGGACGAGGTCCGCGTCGCCCGGCTGACCGCGGTCGTGATCGGCGTGTTCGCCATCGTCGGCGGCATCCTCGCCAACGGGCAGAACATCGCGTTCCTCGTGGCGCTCGCGCTCGCGGTGGCGGCGTCGGCGAACCTGTCGACCCTGCTGTACTCGCTGTTCTGGAAACGGTTCAACACCACCGGGACGCTGTGGAGCATCTACGGCGGGCTGATCGCCTGCGTCGTGCTGGTGCTGTTCTCGCCGGTGGTGTCGGGCGCCTCGGATTCGATCTTCCCGAGCGTCGACTTCCACTGGTTCCCGCTGAAGAACCCAGGCCTGGTGTCGATCCCGGTGTCGTTCCTGTGCGGCGCGATCGGCACGTTCGTCGGCCGCTCGAAGGGCGACCCGGCCAAGCACGCGGAGATGGAGGTCCGGTCGCTGACCGGCGTCGGCTTCGGCTCCTGATCCTGGCAGTAAAAAAAACCGCGGCGCCGGACTTCCGGCGCCGCGGTTTTTTTACTGCTCAGAAGATGTCGCGCCCGGCCTGCACGCGGTGCGTCACCCGGCGCTCGACGACGAACGACACGAACGGGACGCACCCGGCCAGCAGCACCAGGACGGTGCTCTTGATCGACCAGCGGGCCTTGATCGCGAGGTCGATGGTGAGCACCAGGTAGATCATGTAGAGCACGCCGTGGATCGGCGAGTACACCTGGGCGGGCGTGGCGTTGCCGAAGCCGTACTCGATGATCATGGTGGCGCACAGGGCGAGCAGGCCGACACCGGTCACGTACGCGCTGGCCCGGAACCGGGTCAGCGAGCCGGTCACCTTCGACTGGCGAGCCGGGGCGGCACCGTCGGTGCTGGTCGTCATGGGAGCGTCCTCACTTCCGCGGGCGTTCAGGACTGCTGGTCGCGGGCGTTGAGCTCGCGCAGGTAGCGGTTGTAGGCGGCGAGTTCGTCGTCCTCTTCGACGGGCGCCGCGGCCGGTCGCGGGGCGGGCACGCGCACCGGCGCGGGGGCGGATGCGGTCTGCTCGCCTTGGTCGGCGGCTTGCTCCTCGCGTTCGCGCAGCTTCTTGATGCGCCAGAACATGAACGCGGGGAACAGCCCGAAAAGCGGCCATTGCAGCACGTAGCCGAGGTTCTGGAAGGTGCCGGTGGCGGACGTGAACCGGTCCCACTGCCACCAGGCCAGCCCGCAGCACAGCGCCAGGCTCACGACGCTCGTGGCGACGATCAAGAGCCGGCGCCCGAGCGGGGACGCGGCCGGGCCGGGATCTGCGGGCACGGTATCGACGCTAGCACTGGCCGGGGAATGCGTTGCTGAGAGGCGGCGAGGTCGTGACCGGGGCCCCATCCGGCGCTTGCGGCCGGATTCGGGAGGCGGCCGGGTCTTGGCTCGCCTCTGCCCCATCGAACACCGCGCTGCGTCCTCTCATCGCACCCGCAATCGCATCGGATGGCTCCGCAGCTCAGCTCGGTCAAACGCATCCAATGCCACATTGAGGGCATTCCGGACGGCAGCGGCAGTGGTCCGGTAAGGAGTCCTTCACGGACGGCGGCACGATATGCGGGGAGCCCTGAGGACTCAGAATCCGTGAAAGGCCCCTCACCGACCGCAGGTCAGGGGACCAGCGCGAACGGCAAGGGCCCGGGGTCAGCCCGCTTGCACCTTCTGCGCCGCCTTAGCGTAGCCGTCGGCCAGGCCGAAGACCTTCTGCGCGTACTCGGTCGAGTTGTTGTACGAGAGGATCCCCGCCCACCAGCCCGCCGGGCTGGCCATGTCGCGGCCGCCCGCGCACAGGTAGCGGGCGGCGGTCAGGGCGGCGTCGTCGATCTGCTGCGGGTCGGCGCGCCCGTCGCCGGTGGCGTCGGAGGCCCATTTCCGCCAGGTGCTCGGGATGAACTGCATCGGGCCGACCGCGTGGTCCGCGAGCGGGTCGCCGTCGAGCTGGCCGCCGTCGGTGTCGCCGATCGCCCGGACACCGGGGGAACCGTCGAGCGGGACGCCGATGATCGGTTTCGACGGGCGGCCGTCCTCGCCGAGGACCGCTCCGCCGTACTGGCCGTGGTTGGACTCGATGCGGCCGATGCCCGCGAGCGTCGCCCAGGAGATGTGGCAGCCGCGGTCGACCTCGCGCATCGCGAGTTCCGCGTTGCCGTACGCGCGTACCGCCCGCGCCGGGATGCCGGTGACCGGCGCGACCCTGTCCGCCCAGGCCCGCAGCGGGTCGCCGCCGGTCGGGCGCGCCGCCTGTGGCGCGGTGCCCTGCTCCGCCGCCCCGCCCGCGACGACGGCGTTGACCGGCGCGATCGAACCGGGTTTCACGTCGACCGCCTTGACGCTCAGCGCCGGGATGTCCGTGGTGGTGGGGCTGGCTTCCGGGGCGGCCGCCCTGGTGACGATCCAGACCCCGCCGCCCGCGACCGCGAGCACCGCGACGACGACGGCGAGCCGCACCGCGAGCGCGGCGCCGGGACCGCGACGGGCGGGCGAGGGGGCGGCAGCGGGAGCCGCGGTCTCGTCCCCGGTCCGCGCGGTGTCGGGGGTCTGTCCGGTGGCGGGCACGAAACTCCGGTCCTCCAGCGTGGCTTGGGGTTCGCAACACACAACGAGCCCGCGCAGGTTAGCGTTACGCACGCATCGCCATGGCCCCCGCCACGCCGGTTCACCCGGCCGGGTAATCGGGTCCCGTCAGGTGGACGGGCGACGCCGCACAAACACCACGAATCCCACGTCGAAGCGGCTTCCGTTGCCGCTCGCGTGCAGCTGTTTCGATTCGCCGACCGGCCGCGCGGTCTCGATGCGGTGTCCGGCTTCGGCCAGGAACACCGGCTGAAAAACTGCCGCGCTCAGTCGCGTCCGGCAGGTCCCTCAAGGAGTGCTTCCACGGCGGGAGCCGCGTCGCCGTGTTGCCTGGCCGATTCACCGACCAGGCAACACAGCTGTCACACAGGCTTCTTCCGCCGCGCGAACCGCCCGAAAACCCCCAGACGGCCCGTCGAACAGGTCAGGCAGGCTTCTGCTGCCGCGCCAGCCGCGCGACGCACCACGCGGGCGCGCTGCCCCGGCGGAGGTGCTGCAGGACCGTCATCGGGCCGAGCCGCCGCGCCAGGTCGGACGGCGCGAGACCGGCCGCCCGGTAGTCCAGGGCGCGCTGGTCCAGCGGGCTGATGCCGGCGTCCCACCACTGTTCGGCTTCGGCGACGTCGCCGACCATCTGCCACCAGCCGGCGGCGGCGACGAGCAGTTCTTCCGGGACCTCCGGCAGCCGGGCGCGCATCGCGTCGAGGTAGCCGGGGTCGGCGGCCTCGACCGGGGCCCAGCGGGCGGGTCCGGACCGGGCGCGCTGGCCGGGGATGCCGGGCGGAGCGGCCGGCGCGTCGGCCAGCCAGGCCGAGGCGATGCGGTCGACCTCCTGCTCCTCAGGGGTCTTCTCGCGTTCGGCCGACCACTGCCGGATCAACGCGTCCACTCCGGGATCTCCGGTCATCCCTGCCTCCTCATCGGTCCCCGACGGGCAGGCATTTCGACCGCCTGCCCCGTTGCGCGTCCACGATTGGCTCCCCACGCGTGACCGGGCCGAAAACCCGCCGTGACCCGGCTCCCGGGGGACCGGAGAACCGGCTGATCACGCAATGTGAGCACCGTAGGGCGGCACCCGCTTTCTCCGCCATACCCCGGACCCCGGAAATTCCGTGACCAGGCGGTTTCAGGGGCCAATCCACCCGGATGGTCGAGCGAAGTGCCCGAATCCCGGGATCCGGTGACAAAGCGTGACTAGGTGCCCGGACGGCACCCGGAAGCGGTCCGGCGGGCGAGGAAAAGCGGGTCAGGCGAAGAGGCTCTTGAAGAAGGTGACGATCGCTTCGGCGCCGTCCTTGAGCCAGCCGAGCACGCGGTGCACGAAGTCCGCGGAGTTGGTGGGCTGCGTGATCAGGAAGAACAGCACGAGCGCGACCACTCCGACGACGATGATCTTCTTCAGGCCGCTCGACATGGTTCCGTCCCCCTCCGCTCCCCCGGCACCCGGGCGGACGCCGGCCCCGCCTCGGCAGAGTCGGCTACCACTCTAGTGAGGAAGCGCCGGAATGGCCCGTCGCAGGCCCCGATCCGGCCGGAAAGCTCACGTCCGGGTGACCCCGGTCACCATCGGGTGAGCAGGGCCCGGACGGCTCCCCCGGTACGCTCCGGCGATGGACGACGGCCCAGTGACTCTCCGCCCGGTGCGCGAGTCCGACCTCGGTCTGCTGGAAGCCCTGACCAACGACCCGGACACGGTCGGCGAACACCAATGGTTCGGCTGGCACGACCCCGGCTACGTCCGGCGGCTCTGGCGCGAAAACGGCATGCTGACCACCGACAACGGCATGCTCGTCCCGACGCTCGACGAGCGCCCGCTCGGGCTCGTGTCGTGGCATCGCACGCGGACCGGCCCGCACACCTACTGCTGGAACATCGGCATGGTCCTGCTGCCGGAGGCGCGCGGGCACGGCCTCGGCGCGCAGGCGCAGCGACAGCTCGTGCGCTATCTGTTCGCGCACACGCAGTTCAACCGCGTCGAGGCCAGCACCGAGGTCGGCAACCGGGCCGGCCAGCGTTCGCTGGAGAAGGCCGGGTTCACCCGCGAGGGCATCCTGCGCGGGTTCGATTTCCGCGACGGGCAGTGGCGCGATCACATCCTCTACTCAGTGATCCGTTCCGATCTGCCGCTCTGACGGTGTTCGCGGCGGCAGCTCGGCGCGAGCGTCCGCGCGGAGCGATCAAGCCCCGCCGGCCGCCTTGCCGATCGGCCCTCGCCGGTTCCGGCCTGCCGGGCGCACAACCGCCTTCACGCGATCGCGCCCGCCTTCCGCAGTGCCGCGACCCCGGCGTCGTCGTAGCCCAGCTCCGCCAGCACTTCCGCGGTGTCCGAGCCCGTCTCGTGCGGTGCTTCCGGCGTGGCGGCGGGCGTCCGGTCGAACCTCGGCGCCGGCGCGGGCTGCACCGTGCCGCCGATGTCCACGAACGTCCCGCGCGCCGCGTTCTGCGGATGCTGCGCGGCCTCCCACGGCGACAGCACCGCGGTGAGGCACGCGTCGGTGCCTTCCGCCCGCGCGACCAGTTCGTCGCGCGTGAACCGGCCGATCGCCTCCGCCAGGATCTTGCGCAGCCGCGGCCACTGGCTCTGGTCGAGGTGGAACGGCAGGTCTTCGTCCTCGAGCCCGAGCACCTTGACGAGATCGGCCCAGAACCGCATCTCGATCGCGCCGACGGCGACGTACTTGCCGTCCGCGGTCTCATAGGTGTCGTAGAACGGGGCGCCGCCGTCGAGGAGGTTCTCGCCGCGCTCCCCCGGCCACACGCCGGACGCGCGCATCCCGTGCAGGCTCGTGGTCAGCAGCGCGGCGCCTTCCACCATCGACGCGTCCACGACCTGGCCGCGTCCGGACGTCGTGCGCTCGTGCAGCGCGGCCAGCACGCCCATCGCGAGCATCAGGCCGCCCCCGCCGAAGTCGCCGACCAGGTTGAGCGGCGGCACCGGACGCTCGCCCGCCCGGCCGATCGGGTCGAGCGCTCCGGCGACGCCGATGTAGTTGATGTCGTGCCCGGCCGCCGACGCGAGGGGACCGTCCTGGCCCCAGCCCGTCATCCGGCCGTACACGAGCCGCGGGTTGCGCGCGTGCACCTGCTCCGGGCCGATGCCCATCCGCTCCGCGACGCCCGGCCGGAAGCCTTCGATCAGCACATCGGCGCGGTCGGCCAGCTTCAGCACGAGCTCGACGCCCTCGGGCGTTTTCGTGTTCACCCCGACCGACCGCCTGCCGCGGGCGAGCGGGTCGTTCGGGATGCCGAGCACGTCGGCGCCCGGGGTGGCGCGGTCGACGCGGATCACGTCGGCGCCGAGGTCGGCCAGGATCATGCAGGCGAACGGGGCCGGCGCCAGCCCGGCCAGCTCCACCACCCGCAGCCCGGCGAGCGGACCTTGCTTCACGGGGAAGTCCTTTCGCAGCAACGGTTTTCAGAGCGTGCGGGAGATGATTTCCTTCATGATCTCGCTGGTGCCGCCGAAGATCCGCGAGATCCGCACGTCCGCCCAGGCCCGCGCGATCGGGTACTCGGTCATGTAGCCGTAGCCGCCGAAGAGCTGCACGCAGTCGTCCACGACCTTGTTCACCCGCTCGGTCGTCCAGAGTTTCGCCATCGCCGCGCCTTGCACGTCGAGTTCGCCGCGCAGGTGCCGTTCGATGCACTGGTCGAGGAACGCGCGCGACACCGCGGCCTCGGTCGCCGCCTCGGCGAGCTTGAACTTCGTGTTCTGGAAGTTGAAGATCGGACGGCCGAACGCCGTGCGTTCCTTGGTGTAGTCGATGGTCAGGTTCACCGCGGCTTCCAGGCCGGCCACCGCGGTCACCGCGATGATCAGCCGTTCCTGCGGCAGCTGCAGCATCAGCTGGATGAAGCCCTGCCCCTCGGCGTCGCCGAGCAGGTTCGCGGCGGGCACGCGGACGTCGTCGAAGAACAGCTCGGCGGTGTCCTGCCCCTTGAGCCCGACCTTGTCGAGGACACGGCCGCGGCGGAAGCCCGGGGTGTCGGTCTCGACCACGATCAGCGACACGCCCTGCGCGCCGGCGTCCGGGTCCGTCTTGCACGCGACCACGACGAGGTCGGAGTGGAAACCGTTGGTGATGAACGTTTTCGCGCCGTTGATCACGTAGTGGTCGCCGTCGCGGACCGCGCGGGTCTTGATGTTCTGAAGGTCTGAACCAGTGCCGGGCTCGGTCATCGCGACCGCGCCGACCATCTCGCCGGTGGCCATTTTCGGCAGCCACTCGCGCTTTTTCTCTTCCGACGCGTACGCCAGGAGGTAGTGCGCCACGATTCCACTGTGGACGGTGACGCCCCACGCGCTGTCCCCGGCGCGGGCCTGCTCCTCGTACAGCACGGCTTCGTGCGCGAACGTGCCGCCGCCCCCGCCGTACTCCTCCGGGATCGACAGGCACAGCAGGCCGAGCTCGCCCGCCTTGGTCCAGATCTCGCGGTCGAGCTTCTTCTCGGCCGCCCAGCGCTCCTGGTTCGGCACGAACTCCTTCTGCAGGAACGACCGGGCGAGCTCCCGAAGGTCTTCGAGTTCGGTGGTGCTCCACGAGCTCTTCTGGATCTGCAACGGCACGGCTACGCCTCCTGCGAACTGGAAAACATGACGCTTGGCAGGTAAGTTCTAGCCGGAATGTACATGCCATCCGTCCGGTACGTAAAGCAGGAGCCGCGATGACCGAGGTCGCCCGGGGACACCGCACTCAGGCCGAACGCCGCGAGCAGACGCGCACGGCCCTGCTGGACGCGACGATCGACTGCCTGGTCGACATCGGGTACTCGCGGGCGTCGGTGCAGGAGATCTGCACCCGCGCGGGCGTCTCGAAGGGCGCGGTGCAGCACTACTTCGCCACGAAAGCGGAGCTGATGGCGGCCGCGGTCGAGCACCTCACCACGAAGCTGCGCACCCAGCTCACCGCTTCGCTCGGCTCCCTGCCGGGCGGCGCGTCCGGCGTCGCGGCGGCGATCGACCTGCTCTGGGAGGGCTACTCGGGCACGCTGTCCACGGCGGTCACCGAACTGTGGGTGGCCGCCCGCACCGACCCGGAACTGCGCGCGGCGATCCGGCCGGTGGACCGCGCGCTGGGCCGGGCGACGCTGGAGCACATCAGCGAGGTCGCCGGCGATCTGCCGAAAGAGCGTGCGGAGATGCTGTTCTGGCTCACCGTGAACCTCACGCGGGGCCTCGCCCTCGACGCCGAACTGGGCGGCGACCCCCGCCGTCGCCGTCAGCTGCTCGAGGAGTGGAAGCGGATCGCCGTGCTGCTGTACTCGGGCGACTAGTTTCCATACCGCCGGTATGGTGTACTCGTCGGTAACACCCGGCCCCGCACGGAAGAAGGTGCGCTCGATGACGAGTACGACCCCGGCGAACCTCACCGGCCAGCCCCTGCCCGCGACAGTGGGCGGCGTGGCAGGCGCTCCGTCCGCGGCCCGCGCGGCCGCGCTCGTCGCCCGCGTGACCGGCGGCGCCGACAACGCGCCGGTGCAGATGACCGCGCCGTTCACCGGGCAGCCGATCGCCTCACTCCCCCAGGCCGACGACGCCGAAGTACGCGCCGCGTTCGCCTCCGCGCGCGAGGCGCAGCGCGAGTGGGCAGCGCTGCCGGTGGCCCGGCGCCAGCAGTTCCTCCTGCGGTTGCACGACCTGGTGCTCGCGCGACAGGCGGAAGTCCTCGACCTCGTTCAGGTGGAGGCCGGAAAGGCCCGGATCGACGCGTTCGACGAGGTCAGCGCCACCGTGCTGGTCGCGGCCTACTACGGCAAGCACAGCGCGAAGATCCTCTCGCCGCGGCGCGCACCCGGCGTGATCCCGGGCCTGACCCGGGCAGGCGAACTGCGGCACCCCAAGGGCGTCGTCGGGATCATCTCCCCCTGGAACTACCCGCTGGCACTGACCGCGATGGACGTCTTCCCCGCGCTCGTCGCCGGAAACGCGATCGTGCAGAAGCCGGACAACCAGACCGCGTTGTCCGCCCTGTGGCTGCAGGAACTGGCCGAGGAGGCCGGGCTGCCCGCGGGGTTGTGGCAGATCGTGCTGGGCCGAGGCTCGCAGATCGGCACCGCGCTGCTGGAAGAGTGCGACTACCTGTGCTTCACCGGCTCCACGCCGACCGGCAAGGACCTGGCGGCCCGGATCGCGCAGCGGCTCACCAGTTATTCGCTGGAACTGGGCGGCAAGAACCCGATGATCGTCCTGCCGGACGCGAACATCGCCAAGGCCGCCGTCGGCGCGGTCACGGCGTGCTTCTCGTCAGCGGGCCAGCTGTGCGTATCGGTGGAGCGGATCTACGTGCACGACAGCATCCGCGAGGAGTTCACCCGCGAGTTCGTAGCGCGGACGGCAGCCCTGCGACTCGGGGGCTCGCTGGACTACCACGCCGGAATGGGTTCGCTGACCTCACAGAGTCAGCTGGAAACCGTGACAGCGCACGTGGAAGACGCCCGAGCGAAGGGCGCCCGCGTCCTCACCGGCGGACGACCTCGGCCCGACCTCGGACCGTTGTTCTATGAGCCCACTGTGCTGACAGACGTGCGGCCGGGAATGACGCCGTTCGCGTCGGAAACGTTCGGCCCGGTGGTGTCGATCTACGGGTTCAGCGATGTCAACGACGCGATCGAGCGAGCGAACGACACCCCGTTCGGACTGAACGCAAGCGTCTGGACCCGAAACGGCCGAGCAGGCTGGGAAATCGGCGCGCGTCTGAAGGCGGGCACGGTCAACGTGAACGAGGGCTACGCAGCTACCTTCGGAACAGTCGGCGTCCCGATGGGCGGCATGAAAGATTCCGGCGCCGGACGCCGCAACGGCGCAGAAGGCCTCCTGAAGTACACGGAACCCCAATCGATCGCCGTACAACGCGGCCTGGCCCTGCGCCCGCCGAAGCGAGTGCCGGGATCGCTGTGGGCCCGCTTCATGACGCTGAGCATGAAACTGCTGCGCCGCCTCCCCGGACGATGAGCTGTCCGTCAAGGGCCCCTTCAGGGACATAGATTCCCTCAAGGACCCCTTCACGGACCACAGTGCACCGCCCGCCGCCCCCACCGCCGCGATGCACCCAACCCGCGCAACCCACCCCAAAACCGCACCAGCGCACCCAACAATCGAGGCACACACACCACCCCCGCACCCCGATACGAAGCCTCCTCTGCGGTCTGGGGGTGCTTGTCAAGGCATCTTTCCCGCCTTGACAAGCACCCCCAGACCGTCAGCACACTTGGGCTTCGGGGTGCCCCACGCGAGGACCGCAATGTCGCCCGCCAGGGCGACGAGCCGCCCCCCTCACTCAGGCGCGCTCAACAACCCCCGGTCATAAGCAATCGCCACCGCCTCCGCCCTCCGGCTGGCCCCCAGCTTCGCCATCACCCGGGAAAGATGCACGCTCACCGTCTTCTCGCTGATGTACAACTCCTCCCCCACCTGCCGATTGGTCCGCCCCAGCGCGACCCGCTCCAGCACGTCCCGCTCCCGGTCCGTCAACGGATTCACCTGCGGCCGCACGACCGGCGCCACCACCCCCGACAGCTCGACCCGAGCCCGGTGCGCCACATCCCTTACCGCATCCCGCAACGGCACGGCATCGAGCTTCACCGCGACCGAATGCGCGGCCTCCAACGCTTCCGCCGCCCCCGGCCGTCCAGTGGCCAGCAACGCTTCCGCCTGCCGCCACCGGCACACGGCCTGCTCGTAAACCGCACCGTAGGAATACGCCTCGGCCGCCTCAGCCCACAGATCCGGATCCGCCGGTCCTTCCAGCCCCGACGCGGCAGCTTCCAACCGGGCCAGCCACGCCCGGCCTTCCGGCCCCATGGTCCCGGAACGGGGATGCCCCTCAGCGGCACAACGGCGACCGTGCTCCAAGAGCCGTCGCCCAGCGGCCACGAACGCTTCCGCCGCGGCCTGGTCCCCCTTGGCCCGGGCCTCCGCGGCCAACGCGGCGGCCGACGGAATCGCCAGCGTCACGATCCGGATCCCGCCGAGCAGCCCGGGCTCGACTTTCTCCAGCCACGACACCAATTCCTCAGTGATCCGCAACGCTTCGGCATGCTCGCCGCGCCAAGCGGCCAGTTCGATCGCGGCATCGCCCGCTGCCAAGGCGATCTGCAGGTCCGCCATCCACTGCTGCCGGAGCCCGGGCAACGCCTTGGCCGCCTCGGCGAACCGGCCGCGTCCCACCAGGAACAGCACCCAATTGGCCAAGATCCGCGCGGCGACCGCACTCGACACGCCTCGCCGCGCGCGGCCCGCGGCGTCCTCCTTCGGCCAGTCTCCGCTGAGGTAGCGCAGATAAAGGAGGCGGGCGCGCAACTCCAGCCCGTACGCGCTCCAAGTCAGCCCGACCGCCTCGGCCCTCTCGACCCCGCGCGCGGCGTGGGCCAGCGCCAGGTCCATCTCGGCCTGGTCGTCGTAGCTGAGGGCGAGGAAGTACATCGCGCGGATCTCGACGTTCAAGGCGCCCGCGTCGTGCGCCTTGCGTTCGGCTTCGCACAACCGCTCGCGGGCCTCGACCGGATCGCCTGCGGTGTCAGCCAACGTGCCCAGCGTGACCAGCGCCGACGCCTCAGCACCGACCGCCCCGACGGCGCGCGCGTCGGCGACTGCGGTGTGCGCGCTGGCCAACGCTTCGTCCGGCTGGTCGAGCAGCCGCTGGAATCCGGCCCGCGACGCCAGCACCCAGGCCCGCGCCCCGCTCGGCTCCCGGTCGGCGACCAGTTCCCAGGCCCGCTCGATCGCCCGCACCGCCTCGTCGAACGTGCCTTCCAGCGTGAGCAGCGTTTCGGCCAGCCGACGCCAGACCTTCGCCGCGTGTTCCGGCGACGCGTCCGGCTTGAGCGCTTCGGTCGCCGATCGCGCGTACGCCACCGCGCGCTCCGGCTCGCCCGACGTGCCCGCGAAGTACGAGGCCTCGCTGAGCAGTTTCAGTTCGTCGACGCCTTCCGGGCGCTTCTCCGGAGCCACGGCGTCCCAAATGGACTGTGCTTGCTCGATGTGTCGCAGAGCAGCGCCGGGCGCGCCGAGTTTTTCCGCTTCGTCGGCGGCACGCAGCAAGGCGGGCAGGGCGGTTTCGAAATCCCGGCTTTCCAGGCTGTGGAAGGCCAGCTTCGCGTCGTGACCGCGGCCTTGCGGCATCGACTGGATCCGCGCCGCGTACCCCGCGTGCATCCGCGTGCGCTCGCCGGGAAGCAGGTCCGCGTACACCGCTTCCTGCAGCAAGGCGTGGCGGAAGGTGTAGAAACCGTCCTCGATGACCAGGACGTGGTGCTGCACGGCTTCCCGCAGCGCTTCGTCCAGCTCCAGATCGCCGAGCCCCGCCACTTGCGCGAGCGCGGCGTGCGACACCGATTCGTTGGCGACCGAAATGACGCGCAGCACCCGGCGCGTCTCCGCCGGGAAGCGTTCGAGCCGGGCCAGCAGGACTTCGGCGAGCCCGGCGGGGAGGTTTTGGCAATCGGCGCCAGTGGCGAGGAGTTCCTCGACGAAGAACGGGTTGCCTTCGGAGCGTTTGGCGATGTCCGCGACCACGTCCGGCGAAAGCGGCTCTTCGGCCAGCGCCGCCACGAACGCCCGCGCGTCGGCCGGTCCGAACGGGGCGAGCGTGAGCTGTTCCACGGTGTTCAGCCGGACCAGTTCGGACAGCAGGCCGCGCAGCGGATGCCTGCGGTGGACGTCCTCCTCGCGATAGCTGCCGACGACCAGCAGCCGCTGCGCGCGCAACCGGCTCAGCAGGAAGGACAGCAGGTTGCGGGTGGAGGAATCCGCCCAGTGCAGGTCTTCGAGCAGGAGGACCACCGGCCGCTCCTGGCCGACCTCGGTGAGCACCCCCAGCACCGCGTCGAACAGCTGAAGCTGGCCCAGGTCCTGTTCAGGCCGGACCCGGCGGACGCCCTCGCGTTCCCCTTCCGAAACCTGCCCGTGGTCGCCGGTGACCGCCGGCCGCGGATCGCCGCCCTGCGGCAGCAGCATCCCGAGCGCGGAGCGCGCCCGCACCGCGGCCGCCACCGCCGGATCGGCCGACGACCCGAGCGGAGCCAGCGCCTCGGCGAACGGCAGATAGGGCAGACCGCCGTCGCGCACGTCGATGCACCGGCCGGTGAGCACGAGCCCTCCGCACGCGGCGACATGCTCCCCGAGCGCGGTGAGCAGGCGGGTCTTGCCGACCCCGGCGTCGCCCGCGATCAGCACCGCACCTGCCTCTCCGCGTTCAGCGCGCGCGAAGGCCGCTCGCAGCCGCCGCATCTCCTGCGTGCGGGCGACGAGCGGAATACCGGAACCGAGACGAGGCACGAGATGCATTCTCACCTACACCCCCGACAGTTCCGACATGGATTTCCTCGTGGCGGCCGGATCGGCCAGTGATCTCCGTCCTGGTCGACGGACGAAGCGGGTGCCGTGCGGCGCTTTCCGGAGCCGGTCCGGCCGGTTGGTCCCGAGACTGATCGGCGCACGGACCGCGGCGAGCTTCTGGCGGGAAGGCCCGAGGCTCACGGCGGTGCTTCGAAGCGGACTGCCCGAAAGCCGCATTGGGGCGATCGTCAGCGGTCGCAGCGGCGGGACGGGCGGCGGTCGGAGCACCTCGCGACGCGGCAGGAATGCGAGGTCGATCCGGCCCTGCGGCCAAAACGGTCTCGGAGCACTCCTCCGAAGCGGCTTCGGTTCCGGTCCGCGCAGCCAGGCCGGGTCCGGTCCGGCGGACGGAGCGGCCGAGCCGGAAACCGTGTCCCGGCGCGGCCGCCCCGCCCGACCCCCTTGCCGTTCCCCGACCCGGGACCGGGGCTCAAGCGCTATGTCGCGCCCTGGCCTCCGGCACCGTCGCCGTGCGCCTTTCCTGGCGCGGCACCTCGATGTTCGTGATGCGGTGTGCCCGGATCCAGCGGACCACCCGGTTGCCGCGGCTCAGGCGCGCGTGGCGGGCGGCGCGGCGCAGTTCGGCCATCCGGTAGTCGACCTCGGCGCGGGTGGCGTCCCAGTTGTAGTCGCTCATCGTCTTCTCCCCAGCGGGTCGTCGTTCCTTGACGACGTCCACTTTCGTGCTGAGGGGCCGCCCCGGACATCAGGTGATCGCCTACCCCCGGACGCGAAAAGACCCCTTACCCGCGGTCGCGACCGGAGATGTCCAGGTCGAGCGGGGTAAGGGGTCTCAGTACGGCGATCAGCCGAACGAACGGGTCAAGCCCGTCCCTGGCCGTCGGCACGCACCGCGTCCAGCAGGCCCTGCCAGCCGGCGGCGGGCAGGCGGAAGGCTCCGCCTTCGGGGTCTTTCGAGTCCCGCACCGCGGCGCCGCCCGCGACGAAGGCGACCTCGACGCAGTCGTTGCCGCCGCCGCTGTAGCTGCTCTTGCGCCACTGGGCGCCGGAAAGGTCGGCCATCATGCTCCTCACATCCTCACTGTCTCGGGTTGGTGTTCCTCGGTTCCTGAACCGCGGCGGCCTGTTCGGCGAACCGGCCGGCCGCGTCGGTGATCAGCGCCACCGAATCGTCCGGTTTCAGCGCTGCTGCGCGCAGGTGGTCGAACATCAGCGCGTAGCGCCGGACGTCGTCGGGCTGTTCGAGGTACAGGCCGCTGGAAGTGCTGTCGTCGACGTAGACCACGTCGGGATCGGCCTGCTCGGGGAAGCCCATGATGAGGAACGGTCCCTCCATGCCGGGGTGCGCCCCGGCGCCGAACGGCACCACCTGCACGGTCACGTTCGGCTTCTCGGCCATCGCGGTGATCCGGTACAGCTGCTCGGCCATCACCTCGGGGCTGTCGACCACGCGGTGCAGCACCGCTTCGTCGATCACCGCCCAGTACTCGACCGGCGGATCGTCGGTCAGCAGCTGCTGGCGGGCCATCCGCGCGGCGACCCGGCGGCGCGTCTCGGACTCTTCGGCGTCCGGGCGCAGCGCACGGATCACCGAGAACGCGTAGCGCTCGGTCTGCAGCAAGCCCGGAACCAGCAGCGCCTGGAACGCGCGCAGCGAGCTGGCGTCGGCTTCGAGGCCGACGAAGGTGCCGGTGAAGACTTCGTTGTACGCGTGCCACCAGCCGCGTTTGCGCGCTTCCCGCGCCAGCTGGACGAGCGCCTCCTGCTCGTCGCCGGTGATGCCGTACAGCGCGAGCATGTCCCTCGCGTCGCGCGGGGTGACGCCGACGTGGCCGGTCTCGATGCGGCTCACTTTGGACGCCGAGCACTCCAGCTTCTCGCCGACCTCGTCGATCGTCAGATCGGCGGCTTCGCGCAGCCTCCGCAGCTCGCTCGCGAGGCGCCGGCGGCGAACAGTCGGTCCCTGGCCTCTCGCCACGGCAGCACCTCCGGTCCGTATTGTTGCCCGCACTGCATATCTAACCAGGTGATCGACTTGTCAGTGGACTAATAACACCGCGAATTCCCGCTGCCGCGGCGGGAGCCGACCGTCGCTGGTTCCGACCTGCATTGTGCAGAGTGCGCTTGTACTCTGGCATCCTGCGGGCCGAGACGCGAATCCAGCCGCGCCGACGGCCCTGAGCAGCGTAGACGACGGCTGTCCCCGGCTATTCGCGGACACCGGCCGAATGCGGACGACCACGGTGTCCGGGACCGCCCCCCGACCGGTCCCGGGCACCTTCCTTTGCTTCCCGGTATTACTCAGACGGGTTTTCCCGCGCAATTTCGCCACGAGAGTGTGACGGTTTCCGACGATTTCTCTGCAGACAGCCACTCTGAGTGGTCATCGGCGAGACGGAACTCCTTATCGGACCCGCAGCAGTCCTTCTTGGACAACGGTCGCGACGTGCCGGCCGTCGCGGGTGAAGAACCGTCCAGTGGCCAGACCGCGGGCGCCCGAAGCGCTCGGCGAGGTGCTGTCATAGAGGAACCACTCGTCGGCGCGGAACGGGCGGTGGAACCACAGCGCGTGGTCGAGGCTCGCGCCGAGCACCTTGTCGACGTCCCAGTACACGCCGTGCCGCGCGAGGACCGAGTCGAGCAGCGTCATGTCCGAGGCGTAGGCGAGCACGCAGACGTGCAGCAGCTGGCTGTCGGCCAGGGTGCCGTCGGCCCGCATCCAGACGCGGTGATGGGTGGGGCGTTCGCCGGTGGTGCGGGTGACCCACGGCGGCTCGCCGATGTAGCGGATGTCGATCGGCCGCGGGATCTCGCTGAAGCGCAGGCCGTAGCCCGCCGTCAGCTCGGGGAAGGTCGGCAGCGACTCCGGATCGGGCACGTCCGGCATCGTCTCGCCGTGGTCGATGCCCGGCTCGTCCTTCTGGAACGACGCGGACAGCGAAAAAATCGCCTTGCCGTGCTGGACCGCGACCACGCGCCGGGTGGTGAACGAGCGGCCGTCGCGGATGCGGTCCACTTCGTACACGATCGGGACGCTCGGGTCGCCGCCGCGGATGAAGTACGCGTGCAGCGAATGGACCCGCCGCTCCTCCGGGACGGTCCGGCCCGCCGCGACGAGCGCCTGCCCGGCGACCTGCCCGCCGAACACCCGCACCGACGAGTGGGCGGGCGAGACGCCGCGGTAGATGTTCTCTTCGATCTTCTCCAGGTCGAGCAGCGCGACGAGCTTGTCCAGCACGGGCTGCCCGCCGCCACCGGGGCTCGTGTCGAGTTCGGTGGCGGCTTCCCTGGCCATCTCAGTCATGCCGGAACACTATGCAACGGGGTTCCCGCATGTCCCTTATGCGTGGTCGTCTTCACCGAGCCGGTGGACGTGGATCAGGTTGGTCGAGCCGACGGTCCCGGGCGGGGAGCCGGCGACGATCACCACGAGGTCGCCGCGCTGGTACTTGCCCATTTCGAGCATCGCGTGGTCGACCTGCTGGATCATCTGGTCGGTCGAGTCCACCCTCGGCACGATCTGCGTCGTGGTGCCCCAGGTCAGCGCGAGCTGGCTGCGGACGCTCTGCTCCGGCGTGAACGCCATCAGCGGCAGCCGGGTGTGCAGCCGGGCGAGGCGGCGCACGGTGTCGCCGGACTGCGTGAACGCGACCAGCGCCTTGGCGTTGAGCCGTTCGCCGATGTCGCGGGCGGCGTAGGAGATCACGCCCCGCTTGGTGCGCGGAACGTGCGACAGCGGCGGCACGACCGGCGAATCCGTCTCGACGGCCTCGACGATCCGGCCCATGGTCTGGACCGTTTCGATCGGGTACCGGCCGACGCTCGTCTCGCCGGACAGCATCACCGCGTCCGCGCCGTCGAGGACCGCGTTCGCGACGTCGGACGCCTCGGCGCGGGTCGGGCGGGAGTTGTTGATCATCGACTCCAGCATCTGCGTGGCGACGATGACCGGCTTCGCGTTCTCGCGGCAGATCTGGATGGCGCGCTTCTGCACCAGCGGGACCTGCTCGAGCGGCAGTTCGACGCCGAGGTCGCCGCGGGCGACCATCACCGCGTCGAAGGCCAGCACGATGGCCTCGAGGTTGTAGACCGCCTCGGGCTTCTCGATCTTCGCGACGACCGGCAGCCGTCCCTTGCCGACGCGGTCCATGACCTGGTGCACGAGGTCGATGTCGGCGGGAGAGCGCACGAAGGACAGCGCGATGAAGTCGACGCCGAGGTGCAGCGCGAACTCCAGGTCCTCGATGTCCTTTTCGGACAGCGCGGGCACCGAGACGTCCATCCCGGGCAGCGACACGCCCTTGTTGTTGCTGACCGGGCCGCCCTCGGTCACCTCGCACACGACGTCCTGGCCCTCGACGTCCTTGACCACCAGGCCGACCTTGCCGTCGTCGACCAGCAGCCGGTCGCCCGGCTTGGCGTCCTTGGCGAGTCCCTTGTAGGTGGTGGAGACCCGGTCGTGGGTGCCGGCGACGTCCTCGACGGTGATCCGGACGACGTCCCCGGTGTGCCATTCCGCCGATCCGCTGGCGAACGTGCCCAGCCGGATCTTCGGTCCCTGCAGGTCGGCGAGGATCCCCACCGCCCGGCCGGTTTCGGCGGCCGCGGACCGGACCAGGTCGTAGACCTGCTTGTGGTCGCTGTGGCTGCCGTGGCTGAAGTTCATCCTCGCGACGTCCATTCCGGCGTCGACGAGTGCCCGCATCTTCTCCGGCGTGGAGGTCGCGGGACCCAATGTACAAACGATCTTCGCGCGTCGGCTCACGTCCGGAGAGCCTAGTCGCTCGGACGGCTCCCGTCTGTACCGATCCCGAAACTCCGGCCGAAGAACACGGGAAGGATTCAGTTCCGGCATCGGCGTGCGCTGCGCCGCGGTGCCGCTCCGCGCGTGCCGACGGGCCGGGGAATCACCCGGTCGGGGGAGGCCGGGTCAGCGGCGCGGCTGCTCGCTCGGCCCCACGTGGTCGCGGGCCCATTCGTTGAACTTCCGCAGCTGGCGCCACGATTTCCGGACCCGGTCCAGTGCCTCCCGCTCGTGCAGGAAGTCGTCCGGCTCCCAGACGCGCACGGCGTACACCGAACGGTGCCGCAGCAGGTCCAGGCGCGGATGGTCCTCGGCGAACCCGCGCGGTTTGGACTTCAGCCGGTCGCCGAGAATTTGCCAGCCCGCCTTGCGCAGGCTCGCCAGGATTTTCTCCAGCGCGGGCCCGTGCAGTTCGGTGTCGACCGCCGTGCGGTAGCGGGCCAGCTGGTCGGAAGCCAGGTGGAAGCAGCCGCCGCCGACGCGCAGCCCGGCCGGGCCCACCTCGACGTAATACGCTCCCCCGCCGCGGCCCGCCTCGATCACGCCGCCGCAGTGCGTCTTGTACGGCGTCTTGTCCTTGGCGAACCGGACGTCGCGGTACGGCCGGAACACCTTCGCCTCGCCGAAGCCCGCGCCGAACTCCGGCTCCAGTTCGGCCAGCAGCGCCTCCATCGGAGCCCGGACGTGCTCCTTGTAGATGGCCACGTGGTCGTCCCAGTAAGCCTTGGTGTTGTCCGCGAGCAGCCCGTCGTAGAACTCGACGGCGTGCTCCCCGAATCCGCTGAACTTCACCCGCAGCACGATAAACCGGGGCACCGACAGAATCGGCGCCCCGGCCGCGCTCACTTGGCGAGCGCCGTGATCAGCTCGCCGTTCGAGGTGTCGCCGGACAGCTCCCAGAAGAAGGTGCCGCCGAGGCCCTGGGACCTCGCGTACGCCGTCTTGCCCGCGATGGTCGACGGGGTGTCGTAGCTCCACCAGTTCGCACCGCACTTGGCGTACGCGGTGCCCGCGACGGTTCCGGTCGCCGGGCAGCTGGTCTTGAGGATCTTGTAGTCCTCGATGCCCTGTTCGTACTTTCCCGGAGCCGGTCCGGTCGCGGTGCCGCCCGGCGCGCTCTGGGTGACGCCGGTCCAGCCCCGGCCGTAGAAACCGATGCCCAGCAACAGTTTCGACGCCGGGACGCCCTTGCTCTTCAGCTTCTGGATGGCCGCGTCCGAGTAGAACCCTTGCGTCGGGAGTCCGTTGTACGAGGTCAGCGGCGAATGCGGCGCGGTCGGGCCTTGCGCGGCCCAGGCTCCGAAGTAGTCGTAGGTCATCACGTTGTACCAGTCGACGTACTGCGCGGCGCCCGCGTAGTCGGCGGCGTCGAGCTTGCCGCCGTTGCTGCCGTCCGCGGTGATCGCGGCGGTGACGAGCTTCGACGAGCCGAACTTCGCCCGCACTGCCGCGAGCAGCTTCTTCACCGCGTCGGGACCGCTCGTGTCGCAGCTCAGGCCGCACGCGTTCGGGTACTCCCAGTCGAGGTCGATGCCGTCGAACAGGCCGGCCCAGCGCTTGTCGTTGACGAGGTTGTAGCAGGAATCGGCGAAGGCTTGCGGGTTCTTGGCAGCCTGCCCGAAGCCGCCGGACCAGGTCCAGCCGCCGAACGACCAGATGATCTTCAGCCCGGGGTGCTTGGCCTTCAGCTTCTTGAGCTGGTTGAAACTGCCCGCGAGCGGCTGGTCCCAGGTGTCGGCGACGCCGTCGACGCTGCCCGCCGCGTCGTAGGTCTTCTGGTAGTCGGCCCACGCGTCGCCGATCGCGCAGCCGCCGCCGGTGACGTTGCCGAAGGCGTAGTTGAGGTGCGTGAGCTTGGTCGCCGACCCGGACGTCTCGATGTTCTTCACGTGGTAGTTGCGGTCGTAGACGCCCCAGTCGGTGAAGTAGCCGACCACCTTCCCGGACGCGGCCTCCGTTCTCGCCGGGGCGGCTGTCGAAGCGGCGGGGACGAGCGCGGCCGCGGCGGCGAACGCCGCGGTCGCCAGTCCGGCCAAGGCCAGCAGGCGTTTTCTGCGCAAGCGAAGCATCGTTGCTCCCTTCAGGAGTCACCGTCGGTGACGAAGCGGTAACGGTGGGGACGACTGCACCGTAAGTGGACTAGACCACCAGGTCAATGGTTTAGACCATAAACCGGACAATCGGCGGTACGCGCATTCCTTGACAGGCATATGCCCCGCGAGGCAGATTTCCGGGGTGATGCAGACCTTCGACGTGCTGGCCGAACCCCGCCGCCGCGCGCTGCTGGACCTGCTGCTCGAGGGCGAGCGGTCGGTCGGCGAACTGGTGGCCGAACTGCGGCTCAGCCAGCCCGCCGTGTCCAAGCACCTGCGCGTCCTGCGCGAGGCGGGGCTGGTGACCGTGCGGGTGTCCGCGCAGCGCCGCTGCTACCGGCTGCGGCCCGAACCGCTGGCCGAAGTGGACGCGTGGCTCGCGCCCTACCGGCAGTTCTGGGAGAACCGGCTCGACGCGCTCGAACAGCGGCTGGACGAAACCGAATGAGGAGCACGCCGTGATCCGAGTGGACGGCCGGACCCTGCGGTGCGCCGACGTGGTCGCGGCGGCGCACACCGAGGGCCCGCTGGCGATCGACGTGTCCATCGCGGCGATGCGCGCCGCCGAGCATTCGTGGAAGCTCGCCGAGGACCTGAGCACCCGGCGCGTGGTCTACGGGCGCACTACCGGCGTCGGAGCGAACAAGGACGACGCGGTGGACGAGCCCGCCGAACACGGCCTTCGCTTGCTGCGCAGCCACGCCGGCGGCAGCGGCGACCTGCTGCCGGACGGCCAGATCCGCGCGATGCTGCTGATCCGGCTCAACCAGCTGCTGGCCGGTCGGTCCGGGATCAGCCCGGAGCTGATCGGCGCGCTCGCCGAGGCCGTCCGCAGCGGAGCCCTGCCCGTGGTGCACCGGCTGGGCGCGATCGGCACCGGCGACCTCGCGCCGCTCGCGGAAACCGCGCTCGCGTTGGCCGGAGAACGCGAGTGGGCGACCGGTGCGGTGCCACCGGTTCCCGTGCACGCGGGTGATGCGCTCGCGTTCATGAGCAGCAACGCCGCAACGCTCGCCGAGGCGACACTCGCCGCGATGAGCCTGGACACGCTCACCCGCGCGAGCCACGCCGTCGCCGCACTCACGTACGTGGCTCTCGACGGCAACCCCGAGGCGTACGCGACGCCTGTGCACGAAGCACGTCCGCATGCCGGGCAGGTCGCGTGCGCGGCCGAGATGCGTCGGCTGTTGGGCATGCACGGCACGCCTAAGCCGGGGCGTCGGCTTCAGGATCCCTTCGGGCTGCGCGCTTTCCCTCAGGTGCAAGGTCCCGCGCTAGACGCGATTCACTATCTGCGCGACGTTCTCGCTGTGGAGATCAATGCCAGCACGGAGAATCCGATGATCTCCACGGTGCACGGCGACGCCTACCATCACGCGCATTTCCACACCGCGTACGTCTCGACTGCACTCGACCAAGCCCGTGCGACGGTGCATCAAGTCGCGGAGCTGTCGGTGGCTCGGTTGGGCGACTTGGTGGAACCGGAATTCACTGGCTTGCGGCCGTTTCTCGCGGTGGGTCCGCCGGGGAGTTCCGGGGTGATGATCCTGGAGTACGTGGCGCACGACGCGCTGACCGAACTGCGGCAGGCGGCGTTGCCCGCGACGCTCGGGACCGCGGTCGTGTCGCGCGGGATCGAGGACCACGCGAGCTTCTCGACCCAGGCAGCGCGAGCCGCCACCGCGGCGGCGACTGCCTACCGGCAGGTGCTGGCCTGCGAACTGGTGGCGGCGGTGCGTGCGTTGCGGATCCGGAAGGCGGAGCTGGTGGACCTGCCGGTACGAGCTGCTTTCACGGCGGCGGTGGAGGTGCTGGACAAGCGGTTCGAGGACCGGCCGCTGACGGACGACATCGCGAAAGCGGCTGGAGTGCTGGACAAACTGGCGCGGATCTGACTGGCCACAGTGGACACTTGTTCCCGAGCCGCGCGAGCGTTCGCTGTGACCGGGTGGATTGCAGCAGCGGGGCTTGGTGGCGCGGGAGGTGCTGGGCGATCGGCTGGATGACCGGTCGTGGCCGCCGACCATCGCGAAAGCCACCGGGTGGCGGACGAGCTGGCGCGAACCCTAGCCGCGCGGCCACGCTCCGCGTCTCACGAGGTCCGCACCAGAGCGGCGATGTTCCACGCGTCGTCGTCGCCGCGATGGTGACGGCCTTCCAGCGGGAGGCCCGCGAGGGCAAGTGCCTGCGCCATTCCAGGGCGACGGTGCAGTCCGCGGGCTGCGGTGAACGCGACCTTCGCGTTGGTGTGCTGGCCCGCGAACGGGTACTCAACGCCCGTGTCGCGGCATTGCCTGGTGAACTGATCGCGGTCGTAGTCTCCCCAGCTGGCCCACGGCAGCTCCGCCGAGCGGTGCCGCGCCGCCAACGTCCGGCAGGCCTCCCGAAACGACAAGGCCGGGCGGACCAGTATCCGGTGCTTGGCCATCCGCTCGCCCGCACGCAGATCGACGACTGTGAGCCCGATTTCGATGATCTCGCTGACCTGATCGGACGGCAGCTCCTTATCCCAGCACAGCACCGGCACGCCCTACGCGGACACTCCAGTCAGTCCTCCGCCAAGGCGTCCCGCCGCAAAGCCGTGAACAACTCCTCCGCCCGCTCCCGATCCCGGATCGCAGCGGCACGGTCGCCGCGGTGGTCCGACAACGCGGCGTGTGCGGCGCTCACCCGTGCGAGCAGGTACGGCGAAGCCATCCGTTCCGCCAGCGAGCGCGCTTCCGCCATGCTCTCCTCCGCCGAGGAAAGGGCACCGCACCGAAGGAAGGCGAGGCCCTGCACCCGGAAAGCGTCCGTGCGGGCGAGGATGTGGTCGATGTGTTCAGTGCAGGCAACCGCCTCCGCGGCGGTCTCCCCGGCGGCAACCGGGTCGCCGGCGGCCAGTTGTGCTTCGGCGAGGAACGGCAGCGCGTCGGTCATCTGCCAGCTTCGTTCCCCTTGCAGTGCAAGCAAAGGCAGCAACCGGCTCACGCCTCGCTCAGGGCGGCCCGCGCGCACATCGTTCTCCGCCAGTTGCGCGGACGCGTTGCAGATGATGTCGGCATTGTCGCTTTCCCGACCCAACTGGATAACCTTCGTCAGGTCCTCAGCTGCCACGTCGTAGCGGCCGCAGGCGGACCACAGGGCACCTCGGCCGATGAGGGCCATCGCGCCGCACATGGGCGACCTGCCGTGTCCAGCCAGTTCGAGTGCCTGGCTGAACCGCCGCCGCGCGACGCCCCAGCGGCCGACGTACACCGCGCTCGCGCCGACGTTGCAGACCGCTCGGCTGAGCAGTTCCCGGTCGCCGAGTTCCTCGGCCAGCCGGAGGATTCGCTCGAACTGCCGGTCGGCCCTCGCCAGTTCGCCGCGGTAGTGGTGCAGCACGGCGACCCCGGTCAGCGCGCGGACGACGATCTCCCGGTCGCCGCACAGTTCCGCGGTGGCGGCGGCTGTGTGCAACTCGGCCAGTGCTTCCTCGTTGCGGCCAAGCAGGCGTAGCGCGAGTCCACGACGCAGGTGTCCGCCCGCGAGGCCGTGCTCATCTCCCGTCGCCTCCGCCGCAACGATCGCGGCGGTGGAGACCTCGACGGATTCTCGGTAGCGCGTGCTCTGGTAGAGGTTGGCGGCGCGAGCCAGCCGCAGCCGTACGGCAGATCCGCCCGGCCGGTCCTCGGTCAGCGTCGGCGCGATCCGGGCCAGGCCCTCGCGCGGAGTGCCGCGTTGGTAGTGCAGGTAACCGATCCGGGCGATCACCAGGCGTTGCCGTTCCTCGTCGCCTTCCTTGCGGTACACCAAAAGCGCGCGTTCGGCGGCGGCGAGCGCGGCGTCGTACCGACCTGCCGCGGCGAGCGCGTCCGCCCAGGCTTCGGCGGCTTCGGCGACGGCTGCTTGGGAACCGGTGCGGTCCAGCAGATCGACCAGTGCGCCCCAGTGCTGGGCAGCCGTGTCGTGCGCGGCTTGTCTGCTGGCTTTTTCCGCGGCGTGCCGCAAAGTCTGCGCTGCCCGTTCGGTGTCCTGCGCGTGCGTGTAGTGATAGGCCGCCGCCGCGCCGCCCAGGGCCTCGGCGAGTCTGCGGTGCAGCACATGCCGACGGCTCGGCGGCAGATCTCCGTTCACCACCTCGGCGACCAGTTCATGCGTGAGCCGGACGCCCTCGGCGTTCTCGTCCAGCAGCCGCGCGGTGTGCGCGGGAGCCAGCACCTCGGACAGTTCGGCGGGATCCAGCCCGGCGGCCGCGGCCAGGACGTCCGGGTCCATCCGCTGCTGCCCCACCGCCAGCAGCGTCAGCACCTCAGCCGTGCGTTCGGGCAGCGAACCGACTTGCCGCCGCACCGCGTGCGCGAGCCCCCACGGCAGTTCCGCGGGCGGTTTGCCGGAGCGGCCCAGCACGTGTCCCAGCTGGACCAGGAACAACGGGAGACCGCCGGCCAGCCGGAGCACCCGGTCGCGGGCGGATTGCCCCACTTCGGTTCCGGCGCTGTGATGCAACAGCGTCGTCGCGTCCTCGTCCGCCAGCGGGGCCAGAGCATGCTGGGTCAGCAGGCCTTTCCGGTACAAATCGAGCAGCGTGTCGGCCAACGGTTCGGCCGCGTCGAGTTCGGTGTCGCGGTAGGCGGCGAGGAAACGGACGCGGTCCGGCCGGACGTCCTGGGCCAGCGAAGCCAACAGTGCGAGACCGTCCGGACCAGCCCATTGCAAGTCGTCCAGGATCACGAGCACGCCGCGGTGCCGCGCGAGCGTATCGAGGAACCGGGCCGCTTCCGCGAACATCTGCCAACGAGGCGGAGCCGGTTCGGCGGTGCGTTGTTCGGGCAGCAGGAGCGCGAGGCCGGGCCCAGCGGGATGTTCGGACACGTGCCGGGCGAACGCTTCGGAGAGCGGCGCGTACGGCTCTCCGCCGTGTCGGGAACACGCGGTCGAGAGCACCACCGTGCCTCGCGCCTCGGCCAGCGTCGCCGCTTCGGTGAGCAGCCGGGTCTTGCCGATGCCGGTTTGTCCGGCGAAGACGAGAAACGGCCTGCCCGTGCCCGAAATGTGCTTGTCCAGCAAGGCGTGTTCCTCGGTCCGGCCGATGAGATCCGGAGCCGGACGGGGCGGCGGGCCCGGGTGGTCCGGCGGACGCTGCCTGCCGCGCCGGGCGGCCGCGAGAAGCTCGGCACGACTGTCGTCGGGCAGCGCGAGACCGTCGGCGAGCAGGTGCACGGTGACCCGGCGCGGATGCTGCTGCCCGCGTTCGAGATTCCCCACGCCGCGGGTGCTCAGCCCGCAGCGCTGCGCCAGTTGTTCCTGCGTCAGCCCGGCCGCCCGGCGCAACCGGACCAGCGTCCGGTCGAACGTTTCCGTCGCGCCGTCCGGCATGTCCCGCACCTCCCGCCGCTCCATGGTCGCTCTCCCCGGGGCGCGGAACATCCTCCGAAGGTCGGGTTCCTCCTCCGGCACAACGGCCCGTTGTGCCGGTTGTTCCTGGTTCGCGCCGTCCCGGTGAAATCCAATGGCGGCACCGCTTTTCGCCCGTCCTCCGGGCAGCGGCGTACGAGGAAGGACGCGATGATGCGTGCAGGAATGACCTTGAGACGGCTGGCCGCCGCCGGTGCCGCGCTCGCCCTCGGGGCGGGGATGGCGGCGACCTTCGCCCCGGCCGCCGGCGCCAGCCCTCAGCTGAGCCCGGCGTCGTGTGCCAACGCACCTGAGGGCTACGCGAAATGCCAGGCCGTGCAACTGGTTTCGGCAGGTGCGCGACCGGCCAGCGCGATGAGCCCGGCCGACCTGCAGAAGGCCTACGGCGTCGCCGGAATGAAGAGCGGCGGGACCACCGTCGCGATCGTCGACGCCTTCGACGACCCCGGCATCGAGAAGGACCTCAACGACTACCGGTCGCAGTGGAACCTGGGCTCCTGCACCAAGGCGAACGGCTGCCTGACCGTGGTCGGCCAGGACGGCACGAGCACGCTTCCGTCCAAGACCGACTCGGGCTGGGCGACCGAGATGGCCATCGACGTCGACGCGGTCAGCGCGCTCTGCCCGGACTGCAAGATCCTGCTGGTGGAAGGCAACAGCAACGAGGACAGCGACCTCGCCGCGGGCGTCGACAGCGCGGTCCGGCTCGGCGCGAAGATCGTGTCCAACAGCTACGCCGACAACGAAAGCGCGATCCCCGCGGACGCCGAGCAGCACTACAACCACCCCGGCGTCGCGGTTCTCGGCGCCACCGGCGACTGGGGCAGCGAAAGCGGTACCCAGGCCGAATACCCGGCTACCTCGCCGGAGGTGGTCGCGGTGGGCGGCACCACGCTGACCGCGTCCGGCGGCGGCTACTCCGAAACCGCCTGGAACAAGGCGGGCAGCGGCTGTTCGAGCAAGTTCAGCAAGCCCGCGTTCCAGAACGGGATCACCACCGCGTGCGACAACCGGGCCACTTCGGACATTTCGGCCGACGCGGATCCCAACACCGGCATCACGATCTACGTCAACGGCCAGCAGTCGCAGTACGGCGGCACCAGCCTCGCCACCCCAATCGTCGCCGGGATCTGGGCGCTCGCGGGCACGCCGAAGGACGGCGACAACGCCGCGACCTACCCGTACGCGCACCCCGGCGACTTCAACGACGTCACGTCGGGCAGCAACGGCAGCTGCGGCACGGTGATCTGCGACGCGGGCACCGGCTGGGACGGCCCGACCGGCCTCGGCACCCCGCACGGCGTCACCGGCCTGACCCCCGGCGGCGGCACCAACGGCAAGCTCAGCGTCAGCAACCCGGGCAATCAGAACAGCGTGGTGGGCAAGGCGGTTTCGCTGAAGGTCACGGCCTCCGGCGGCACCTCGCCCTACACCTACTCGGCGGACGGCCTCCCGGCCGGGCTGGCCATCGACGGCAAAACCGGCTCCATCACCGGCACGCCGACCACCGCGGCCACCAGCAACGTCACCGTGACGGCCACCGATTCCGCCGGGGCGACCGCGCAGGCTCCGTTCACCTGGACCGTCACGACGGCACCGGTGGGCAAGCTGACCGCGACGTTCGCCACCGACTACGACTACGGGTTCGGCGCCTTCGCACACTTCACGATCACCAACGGCGGGGCGTCGGCGGCGAACGGCTGGACGCTCTCGTTCGACCTGCCGTCGAACGAGTCGCTGTCGACGACGAACCCGGGCACCGCGTCCGGGTCCACCGGGCACGTCGTGATCACCGGCCAGGACAGCATCCCGGCGGGCGGCAGCCTCCCCGTGCAGCAGATCTACCAGGTGTCGGGCGGCACGTTCACCGCTCCGGCCAACGTTTCCGTTTCCTGACCACCCGGCAGTCGCCGTGCCGCGGCCGATCCGCGGCACGGCGGCTCAGTCCAAGCAGAACTCGTTGCCCTCGACGTCCTGCATCGGAATGCAGGACTCGTTCACGCCGTCGGCACGCAGCACCTGGACGATGGAAGCGCCCAGCGCGACCAGCCGCTCGGCCTCGGCTTCGAGGGCCGCCAGCCGCTCGTCGCCGACGAGGCCGGTGCCCGCGCGCACGTCGAGATGGACCCGGTTCTTCACGACGCGGCCTTCGGGCACGCGCTGGAAGTACAGCCGAGGGCCGACGCCGTTGGGATCGACGCAGGCCGCCCACGCACCCTGTTCCTCGGGCGGCAGGGAACGGTCGAACTCGGCCCAGTCGGCGAACCCTTCCGGCGGCGGCGGTTCGACGTACCCCAGCGCCTCGCACCAGAAGCGGGCGACGCGCGCGGGTTCCGCGCAGTCGAAAGTGACCTGGAATTGCTTGACCGACCCCATGCGCTCACCTTACCGGCGGGCGGCGGCGAGTGCCGGATCTTTTCCGGCGGCGAGGTCGTCCGGGGCGAAAACCGGGACGGGGATATCCGGGCCGATGCCGGTGCCGTCGTACGTGCGGCCATGCGGGTCGAGGTACTCCTCGTTCGGCAGCGCCACCTTCCAGCCCGGCTTCGGCAGCGTCCGCTCCAGCAGGTCCGAAAAAGCGCCCTGAGTGGACTGTCCGATCAGGACTGGCCGCGGATGCCGGTTCAGCAGCGCCTGCAGGAAGGTCTCCCCGGCGGAGACGTCCAGGCTGCCGGTCAGGACGGTCAGCGGACCGGTGTAGTGCGGCGCCGCGGCGGGCTGCACGAAGAACGGCTGCGGCACGGTGAACTTCGCCGGGTCGTCGGGGTCGTTGCGGGCGCGTTTGGCGTAGGCGAAATGCGGGACGTCGGTCAGCCGGGCGGCAACCTGCAGGCCGAGCGGATCGTCGCCGCCGCCGTTGACGCGCAGGTCGAGGATCAAGCCGCGCAGCGTGTGCACCCGATCGACGGTGAAAATCTCGTCCAGCGCTTTCGCCAGGACCTTGCTGCTCGCGGCGAAGGTGTCGGCGTAGTCGTGGAATCCGCTGATGCGCAGGTATCCGCGCCCCTCCGGCAAATCCGCGTAGGCGATCGCTCCCTCGGCCCACCGCTGAATCGGTGCGCCGAGGTTCGCGTCGGCTACCGCGATCGCGCGCGGGACGGTCGTTTTCAGATCCGGAGTGCCGGGCAGGGGCGAAGAGCAATGCCGACCGGACGCCAGCAGGCCGACATGAGCGTCGTGCAGCGGACGGATCAGTCCACATAGGACTTCGAAGAGCCGTTCCGGATGTGCGGCGACCTCGCGGCGGGCAGCGTCCCCTTCGGACTTCCAGTCGACGCCTTTCGCGCCGAAAAACGGGTAGTTCTCCGCGAAGGTGTGCCAGAAAACGTCGAACAGGTCCGTGGGCGAATCCCGGCACGCGGGCGGCACCCCGCCGGGAACGCGACGCAACGACCGCACGCCCAGGTTGTCGTCGAAACTCATCCTTCCCGGCCGGACAGTGACGACCGAGCCTTCGTTCGTGGAAAACCTTGTGCCGTCGCCAGTTCCGGAAAGGGTGCCGGGCAAGCAGCTGACCTCGGTGACGTCGTAGGTCGTCAGCTTGCCGCCGGACACCTGGATCAGCTGCCCGTATCCGTCGGTCCGCCACACACCGTCCACAGTGGAGGGTGGAGCCGCGGTCACCGAGAGCATCGTCAAGCCCGCCAGGAAGATTCGCACGAGTCCGACGATAGAAAAAGCCGGGAACGCACGGAATACCGCGCGCCCCCGGCACTGTGGTGGGGTTGCCCCTACCTGAGAGACTCAGCCGAAGAAGACTTCGGCTTCCTGGTACCGCTCCAGCGGAACGGTCTTCAGCTCGGCCGTCGCCTCGGACAGCTTCACGCGGACGATGTCGGTGCCCTTGAGCGCCACCATCACGCCGAAGTCGCCGTCGGCGACCGCGTCGACCGCGTGCAGGCCGAAGCGGGTCGCGAGGACCCGGTCGTACGCGGTCGGGGTGCCGCCGCGCTGGACGTGGCCGAGCACGACCGCACGGGATTCCTTGCCGGTGCGCTCGGAGATCTCGTCGGCCAGCCAGTTGCCGATGCCGCCGAGCCGGACGTGCCCGAAGGCGTCCTTCTCGCCGGTCAGCAGCTTCTCCTCGCCGCCCTCGGGCAGCGCGCCCTCGGCCACGACGATGATCGGCGCGTACTCCTTTTCGAAGCGCTGCTCGACCCACTGCACGACCTGGTCGACGGAGAACTGCCGCTCCGGCACCAGGATCACGCTCGCGCCGCCGGCGAGGCCGGAGTGCAGCGCGATCCAGCCCGCGTGCCGTCCCATGACCTCGATGACGAGTGCGCGGTGGTGCGATTCGGCCGTGGTGTGCAGCCGGTCGATCGCCTCGGTGGCGATGGAGACCGCGGTGTCGAAGCCGAACGTGTAGTCGGTGGCCCCGAGGTCGTTGTCGATCGTCTTGGGCACGCCGACGACGCCGATGCCGTCGTCGGTCAGCCGCTTGGCGACGCCGAGGGTGTCCTCGCCGCCGATCGCGATCAGCGCGTCGACGCCCTGGTCGGCGAGCACCTTGCGGATCTGGTCGACGCCGCCGTCGACCTTGTACGGGTTCGTCCGCGACGACCGCAGGATGGTGCCCCCGCGGGTGAGGATGTCCTCGACGTCGGCGAGGCCGAGCGGCCGGCTGTCGCCGGTCAGCGGGCCCTGCCAGCCGTTGCGGAAGCCGACGAACTCCCAGCCGTGCACCTCGATGCCCTTGCGGACCACCGCGCGGATGACCGCGTTCAGGCCGGGGCAGTCGCCGCCCCCCGTCAGCACACCGACTCGCATTCTGTTGCCTCCGTCTTCCTCGCAGGGAGAGTCCAGTCACAGTCCGCGGACAGCGTAGCGGTTTTCATCTGGATCGGTGCAGGGCGGACCACCTGCCGAATCGGTCCTGGCCAGAGGTCTCCCGGCGGTGTGTTACCGTGGCGGCGTGCAGCGCTATTTCTGGTTTACGAAGCCGGCCCCGGGTGGGCACGGCGGCGTGAACCTGCGCTGACCTCCACCCGAGCCGGATCTCGAACCGGCTCGGCGAGTCCCCCGCGGGTCGGTGTCCACCAGGAAGGAACCACCCGCTCATGAACACCCGCCTCGCCGCCGCCCCCGCCGACGCGAGCACGCTGGACAACCGCCGCACCACGTCGGTCAGTCCCCTGATCTCGCCCGCCCTGCTGCGCGAAGACCATCCCGTGGACGCCGCGGTCGCCAAGGTGGTGCAAACCGGCCGCACGGAAACGGTCGACATCCTCGACGGCCGCGACGACCGTCTCGCCGTGATCGTCGGCCCGTGCTCGGTCCACGACCCGGAAGCCGCCCTCGACTACGCCCGCCGCCTGGCCGCCAAGGCCGAATCGCTGCGCGAAGACCTGCACATCGTGATGCGGGTGTACTTCGAAAAGCCGCGCACCACGCTGGGCTGGAAGGGCCTGATCAACGACCCGGACCTGGACGGCACCTTCGCGGTCAACAAGGGCCTGCGCCTGGCCCGGAAACTGCTGCTGGACGTCTCCGGGCTGGGCCTTCCGGTCGGCTGCGAATTCCTGGACCCGATCACCCCGCAGTTCATCGCCGACATCGTCACCTGGGGCTCGATCGGCGCCCGCACGGCGGCCAGCCAGGTCCACCGGCAGCTGTGCAGCGCCCTGTCCATGCCGGTCGGCATCAAGAACTCGACCGAAGGCGACATCCAGGTAGCCGTGGACGCGACCCGCGCCGCAGCGGCTTCGCACGTCTTCCCCGGCATCAACGTGGACGGCCTGGCAGCCCTCGTGACGACCTCCGGAAACCCGGACTGCCACGTAATCCTGCGCGGCAGCTCCGCGGGCCCGAACTACGACCCGGCGTCGGTCGAGGAAACCCTCGCGCGCCTGGCGAAATCCGGGCTCCCGGAGCGCCTGGTCGTGGACGCGAGCCACGGCAACAGCAACAAGGACCACGTCCGCCAAGCCGAAGTCGTGCAAGACCTGGCCGCCCGGATCGCTTCGGGAGAACGCGGAATCGCCGGGCTGATGCTGGAAAGCAACCTGGTCGCCGGACGCCAGGACCTGGTGCTGGGCCGCTCGACGGAGCTGACCTACGGCCAGTCGATCACCGACGCCTGCATGGACTGGGACACGACCGACGACCTGCTGGACACCCTCGCCGCCGCCGTCCGCACCCGCCGCTGACCGGACCCCGCACACCCTTCCCGCGCGCCGTGAAGGGCCCCTTCACGGACTTAGATTCCCTCAAGGAGCCCTTCACGGACCACCCAACCGCAGCCGGCGCAGCCGATGCGGCTTGGGCACGCGCCGGGCGCGGGGCGCGCCCCGCGCACCCAACGACCATCGGGCCGAAACCCACCGCCCAGCCGCCACCAGCGCACCCACCCAGCCAAGCACCCACCGCCACCAGCGCACCCACCCAGCCAAGCACCCACCGCAGCCAGCGCACCCACCCAACCAGCGCACCCACCGCAGCCAGCGCACCCACCCAACCAGCGCACCCAGCACTCACACCCCGAACCGCAGCCCACGCACCCGACCAACCAGGCACCCACACCACCCCCGCACCCCGATACGAAGCCAAAAACACGGCGCGGGGGTGCTTGTCAAGGCATCTTTCCCGCCTTGACAAGCACCCCCGCGCCGTAGTCACACTCAGCTTCGGGGTGCCCCCAACGAGGCCCGGGTGCAATGTCGCCGCCAGGCGACGAGCCGAACCCCCAAGAACGACTCACCGCCTCCGGAAAGCCTCCTCAATAACCTCCCACCGCTGCAAGTTATGCCGGGCATCAGCCAACGCGTCATGCTGATCCCCAGGCGCAGCAGGCAACTTGGGCTTTCCCGCGTCCTCCCACCTCTGGCGGAGATCCCGGGTGAACCGAGGCAGCTGCCGGGGCAGCGCAGGCATCGGCCCCCACAACTGCGCCAGCGCCACGTGGTCATACGCCGCGAACCAGGCCCACAGCTCGATCCCGCCCGGCGGTTTCCCGAAGAACTCCAGCAGGTCGGTCCGGATCCGCTCCCGGCTCCGCCACGCCGGATCCGCCGGGGACGGCAGCTTGGGCAGCACGTTCTCCCGCACCCAAGCCCCGGCCCGTCCGGGGTCGAAATCGGTGGACACGGCATAGAACTCGCGTCCGCGCTCGTCAACGACACCGATCGACACCAGGTCGATCGTCACGCCGTCCTCGATGAATTCGGTGTCGTAGAAAAAACGCACCGGGGAACTCTAGTAGGGCGCTACCCGGCCTTCGTTTCCGGCACCCGGTCGGCGTCCAGGCCGCGGGCCTGGGCCGGCACCGCGGGCTTGACCCCGGCCGCCTCGGCGGCGAGCAGTTCCTTGGCCTTGGCCGCGTAGATGTCGACGTATTCCTGGCCGGACAGCTCCATCAGCGCGTACATGATCTCGTCGGTGATCGACCGTTCGATGAACCGGTCGCCGGCCAGGCCCTCGTAGCGGGAGAAGTCGAGCGGCTTGCCGAAGCGCACCTCGAGCCGCCGCGGCCACCACATCCGGGAACCGATCGGATTGACCTTGTCCGTGCCGATCACCGCCACCGGGATCACCACGCCGCGCGATTCGAGCGCGATCCGGGCGACGCCCGTTTTGCCCTTGTACAGCCGCCCGTCCGGGGAACGGGTGCCCTCGGGGTAGATGCCGAGCAGGTGCCCGTCCTTGACCAGCCGGATCGCGGTGTCGAGCGCGGCCTGCGCGGCGTTGCCGCCGGAGCGGTCGATGGGGAACTGGCCGACGCCGGTGAAGAACCACTTCTTGAGCAGGCCCTTGAACCCGGGCTCGGTGAAGTACTCCGATTTCGCCGGGAAGGTGACCTTGCGCTTGACCCGCAGCGGCATGAAGAACGAATCCGCGACCGCGAGGTGGTTGCCGGCGAGGATGGCGCCACCCGTCTCGGGGATGTTTTCGGCGCCGACGACTTTGGTGGGCCACAGCGTCTTCAGCAGCGGCCCGATGAACACCCACTTCATCAGCCAGTACAGCACCGGGTTCCAGTCCTTTCCTGCCCGCGCGGGCCCCGGCAGGCCAGGGTACGGAACAAGGACCGCCCCGCACAACGCGAGAGCGGGCGGTCACCCGGGGGCAGCGACCGATCTCACAGCGGAACCGGAAGGATCCTCGCTTCCGCGAGGGGGACCCACAACCCGGCTTCGTCGTGAGAGCATGGGAGGACTCCACCGCTTCGATTCGGAAGGGCGTTCGTGATGGGCGTGCTCGCCGGCGCGGAACCGTTCTCCCACCCGGGTTCCTCCGGGGCCGGCTTCCTGCTCTGCCACGGATTCACCGCGACGCCGCACGGCATGCGCGCCTGGGGCGAGCATCTGGCCCGAGAAGGCTTCGCGGTGCGCTGCCCGCTGCTTCCCGGGCACGGCACGCACTGGCGCGACCTCAACCGGACGACCTGGCAGGACTGGTACGGAACCGTCCGCGAGGCGCTGCTGGCGCTGCGCGCGGACTGCGACCAGGTGTTCGTCGGCGGGATGTCGATGGGCGGGACGCTGACCCTCCGCCTCGCCGAGGAGTTCGGCGCGGACATCTCCGGCCTCGTGCTGGTCAACCCGTCGGTCACGCGGCTGAGCCTCGACGCCAAGGTGCTGCCGCTGCTGTCGCGGGTGGTCCCTTCGATCCGCGCGATCGGCAACGACATCGCGAAGCCCGGCGAGGTCGAACTGGCCTACCCGCGCACGCCGGTGCGGGCCGCCGCGAGCCTCGCCCGGCTGTGGAAGATCGTGCGCGCCGACCTGCCGAAGGTGACGCAGCCGGTGCTGCTGCTGCACTCGCGGGTCGACCACATCGTCGAACCCGAGAACTCGCAGATCGTTCTGGACGGCATCTCGAGCACGAACGTGACCGAGGTGGTGCTGGAGAACAGCTTCCACGTCGCGACGCAGGACCACGACGCGGAGCTGATCTTCAGCCGCAGTGTCGACTTCGCCCGGCAGCTGCGGGCGGGACAGGTGGGTGCCGGATGAACCGGGGGAAAGGCGCGGACGGACCCGAGGACGTCGACGCCACGTTCGCCGAGATCGTGGCCGACCTCCGGGCCGAGGGCGTGGGCGTGTTCCTGGACGAGGACCCGTTCTCCGGCGCCGGCCCCGCGTCCGCCGAGCCCGACGCGTCCGCCAAGTCCGAACCCGAAGCGGGCAGCGCGAAGCCGAAGCCGTCCGCGGACCCGCCCGCCCCGTCCGCGCCGCCGGAGGGCTGGCGCACCGGCGGCGCCGACTGGGACACCACGATGTTCTCCGGCGACCCGGCCGAGGACGACGAGCACTACGTGCCGCCGGAGCCGCCGCCGCTGCCGCGCTGGCGCAAGGGCGCGTTCATCGTGCTGCTGTTCTTCGTCGTCGGGCTCCTGCTGCTGATCGTGCCGAACCTGATCGGGGTCGGCCCCGCGCTCGCCACGCCGCTCGGCATCCTCTCGCTCGCCACCGGCATCGCGCTGCTCCTGCTGCGCGTGCGCCAGGGTCCGCCGCCCGGCGCGGACCCGAGCAACGGCGCCCAGGTCTGACCGGGCGGGCATGCGGATCGACTTCCACGCGTCCCGGCGTTCCACCGTCGGCGCGGAATGGGAACTCGCGCTGGTGGACCGGCGCAGCGGCGAACTGCGGTCGGTCGCGGAGGAACTGCTCGCCGCGGTCCGCCCGGACGACCGGGCCGAGCATCCCCGGATCAAACAGGAACTGCTGCTCAACACCATCGAGGTGGTCAGCGGCGTCTGCCGCACGATCGGCGAGGTGAAACACGACCTCGACGAGGCGCTGGACGAGGTGCACCGGGTCGCCGATCCGCTGGGCGTCGAGGTGTTCTCCGCCGGATCGCACCCGTTTTCCTCGTGGTACCGGCAGAAAGTGACCGACAAGGAGCGCTACGCCAAGCTGATCGACCGCACCCAGTGGTGGGGCAGGCAGATGCTGATCTACGGCGTGCACGTCCACGTCGGGCTCGACCACCGGGACAAGGTGCTGCCGGTGCTCGACGGGCTGCTGCGCTACGCGCCCCACCTGCAGGCGCTGTCCGCGTCGTCGCCGTACTGGTCGGGCGAGGACACCGGGTACGCCTCGAACCGGGCGCTGATGTTCCAGCAGCTGCCGACCGCCGGGCTGCCGTTCCAGTTCCGCGAATGGGCGGAACTCGAGGGCTACGTCGAGGACATGTTCACCACCGGCGTGATCGACCACTTTTCCGAGATCCGCTGGGACATCCGCCCGGCCCCGCATTTCGGCACCATCGAGATGCGCGTGTGCGACGGGCTGCCGACGCTGCAGGAGGTCGGCGCGATTTCCGCGCTCACGCAGTGCCTGGTGGACGACTTCAGCGACCGCCTCGACAAGGGCGAAGCGCTGCCGGTGCTGCCGCCGTGGCACGTACAGGAGAACAAGTGGCGCGCCGCCCGCTACGGGCTGGACGCGATCGTCATCCTCGACGCGGCCGGTCGCGAACGCCTCGTCACCGAAGACCTCTCCGAACTGCTGGACCGGCTGGAACCGGTCGCCAAGCGGCTGGACTGCGTCCGCGAACTGCGCGATGTCGAGAACATCCTCCGCGTCGGCGCGAGCTATCAGCGGCAGCGGGCGGTCGCGAAGCAGTACAACGGATCCTTGAAGGCCGTCGTCGCCGCGCTGGTCACCGAGATGCGCGACGGCGTCCCGCACGCTTAGCTGGCCCGGGAGGCAGCGATGTCGCATACGTTCCGCACGCTCGTCGAGCTCAACGGCAAAACCGCCACCGGCTTGCGGGTCCCGGCCGAGGTGGTCGAGGCGCTCGGCCAGGGACGGAAGCCGAAGGTCCGGGTGACGATCGGCCCGCACACCTACCGGAGCACGGTCGCGGTCTACGCCGGCGAGTTCATGCTGCCGCTCAGCGCGGCGAACCGGGAGGCGGCCGGGGTCGCCGCCGGGGAGACGGTCGAGGTCACGCTCGAAGCGGACCTCGCCGAGCGGACGGTCGAGGTGCCGGACGACCTCGCCGCGGCGCTGGCCGAACGGACTGGCGCGCGGGCCGCGTTCGACAAGCTTTCCTTTACCGCACAACGAGAACGCGCCGAAGCCGTCACCTCGGCCAAACTTGCCGAGACCCGGCAGCGGCGGATCGCGAAAATCGTCGCCGAGCTCGCCTAGCTCACCGTCAGGCCTGGCTTGCCGAAGCCGCCGAGCACGGTGTCGACGACGCGGGTCGCCAACGCGTCCGGGTCGTCGGAGTCCTGGTCCTGCGCCGCTTCGTGGATGAGCGCGCAGTACACACGGCGCGCCCACACCAGGTCGACCCCGGGCCGCAGCGCGCCGCTCTCCTCCAGCCGCCGGAAGAACACGTCGCACTGGGCGACGACGTCCGGGGTCAGGACGCCCTCTTCCGCCGGGTGCGCGTTCATCGCGAAGCCCCACCGGAGCTTGACGCGCAGCACGTTCGCGGTCACCTGGTAAAGCGCGACCAGCGGCGGCGTGACGTCGGGACGGACGCTGGCGAGCGCGTTCTGGAACTGCTGCGTCGCCCAGAGAGTCATGGCGTCCACCAGCGCTTCCCGGCTGGCGAACCGGCGGTGCACGGTCGTCCGCGAGACGCCGGCGGCCTCGGCAATCTGCTCCATGGTCGCCGCCGGGTTGTCGCTGAGCACGCGTTCGGCGGCCTCGAGGATCGCCTGGGCCGTCCGTTCCGAGTCCGCGCGCCGGGCCCGTTTCTCCATGCCGCTCAGTTTACGCCACGGTTGCCATTCGGCACTTAGTTGCGTCACTGATGTTGCAACTGCTAGCTTAGCTGCATCGTCATTGACACACTTTGGGGGTTGTCCCGATGGACCTGCAGCTGACCGGCAAGACCGCCGTCGTCACCGGAGCGAGCCGAGGAATCGGACTCGCCACGGTTTCCACGCTGATCGGCGAAGGGATGCGAGTGGTGGCCGCCGCCCGCACGATCACGCCGGAGCTGAAGGAAACCGGCGCGGTGCCCGTCGCGGTGGACCTCTCGGCTCCAGACGGCCCCGGACAGTTGATCGACCAGGCCGTCGCGGAGCTCGGCGGGCTGGACGTCCTGGTGAACAACGTCGGCGGCGGCGACAGCGCCAGCGGGCAGGCCGGAGGTTTCCTGGCGCTCACTGATCAGCAGTGGACGGACATGCTGGAGCTGAATTTCCTCGCCGCGGTACGGGCTTCCCGGGCCGCGCTGCCGCATCTGGTCGAGCGCCGGGGCGCGATCGTCACGGTTTCCTCGAACGGTGCGCGGATGCCGCACTCGGGCCCGATCGCTTACACCACCGCGAAAGCCGCGCTGACCGCGTTCGGGAAGGCGCTGGCGGAGGAGTTCGGACCGCGGGGCGTACGGGTCAACACTGTCTCGCCCGGACCGGTTCGCACTGCGCTGTGGGAAGGTCCGGACAGCTACGGCGCCGAGCTGGCGTCGTCGATGGGGTTGTCGCACGAGGATTTACTGGCCGGGCTGCCCGCCGGTGCGGGGATGCTGACCGGCCGCCTGGTCGAACCGGATGAGGTGGCCACGTTGATCGCGTATCTGGCGTCGCCGCTGGCCGCGAGCATCACCGGGGCGGACCACCTTGTCGACGGGGGATCGGTGAAGACCGTGTGACGGCTGCTTGGCGCGCCGACACTCTTGGCTCGCCGGCTCAGTGCCCGCGATCAGTGCCCTGGACGGCGTTCGCCCAGCTCCCGCAGCAACGTTCCCGGACCAAGCACCCGCGCGCCCAGCTCCCCGACCCGGCCCCGCAATTCGCGGTCCGCCGTCACCACCACGACATGATCATCCGGACGCTGCCGCGCCACGGCGGTCACCTCGACGATCTTCGAATCGCCGTCGGTCTCCGCCGCGACGACCTCGACGCCCGGGATCGGTTCCACTCCCCTGGCCTTGCCCTCGACCACCAGCACCACGCGAGGCCACCAGGACCACGCCGGTCCCGCGCCGATGCCCGCCACGTCGTCGCGCAGACCGCGTTCGGCGGGGGCGGTCAGCTGGTCGCGCAACCGTTCCGCGGCGCCGCGGCGGTCGCGCCACCAGCCGTCCGGGCGGGAGCCCATCACGTTCGCCGCGTCGACCACCAGGACCAGTTCCCGGCCCAGCTGCTCGCGCAGCACCGGCCAGGCGGCGGCGAAATCGCGGTGGAGGTCGAGCGCGGCCACCTCGTCCGGCGGGACCCAGCGCATCTCGGCGCTTTCCTCGTTCGCGACCTGGGCCTGCAACGCGCTGTCGGCCAGGCCGAGGACGGTGGTGTACTGCCATTCGCCGTGGTCGAGCACCGAAGCGGACATCGCGCGGAACGCCGACGCGGGGATGGCGGCTTCTTCCCACGCCTCCCGGGCAGCGGCCTCGGGCACCGTCTCGCCGGCTTCGAGCGCGCCGCCGGGCAAGGCCCACGTGCCGCCGTTGTGCACCCACCACGCACGTTGCTGCAACAGCACGCCGCGGCGGGGATCGCACAACAACAACCCGGCCGCGCCGAACGCGCCCCAGTGCTGCCTGCCGCAGGAACACCGCACGAAGCGGTTGGCGGTCATCGGCGTCACCCGGCCCAGCCTTCCACAGAACGTCGTGCGTGTTAATCCCGGCAAGAACCGTGATCAGCACTCACAACGTGTCCATCGCCAGCGCCGCCGCCCCGACGATCGCCGTGTCGTCCCCGAGGTGCGCCGTGCGGATCCGGGCCAACGGCCGGTGCCGCGCGCCGGTGATCGCCCCGGCGTAGTGCTCCCGGGCCTCGTCCAGAAACAGCGGCGCGGACTCCGACACTCCCCCGCCGATCACGATGATCTCCGGGTCGAAGACGTCCGCCACCAGCGCCAGTCCCTCGCCCAGCCATTTCGCCAGTTCTGCCATGGCGCGCAAGGCGATCGGGTCGCCGTCGCGAGCCGCGCGGGCCACTCGGCGGCCGGTGACCGAGCCGGGGTCGCCGGCGATTTCCCGCGACAGCACGGTGGAACGGCCGGGGTATCGCGCCAGCAGCTCGACCGCGGTCGCGGCCAGCGCCGTACCGCTGCAGTAGCGCTCCCAGCATCCGTACTTGCCGCACGGGCACGCGCGGCCGTCGCGCACCACGGTGAGGTGGCCGAGTTCCGGTGCGACTCCGTGCGCACCGCGGTAGATCTCGCCGTCCAGCAACAAACCCGCGCCGATTCCGGTGCCCAGCGCGACCAGCGCAGCCACCCTCGCACCGCGCGCGGCGCCGAAGCGGTGTTCGGCCACGACCGCCGAATTGACGTCGTGCTCCAGTGTCACCGACAGGCCGACGCGCTTCGCGATCCGGTCCGCCACCGGGGCGTTGCGCCAGGCGAGATGCGGCGCGAACATCACCGTGCGGCGGTCGCGGGCCACGAAACCGGCCACGGCCAGGCCGACCGCGGCGACGTCGTGCCGGTTGCGCAGGTCCTCGACGACCCCGGCGATGGCGTCTTCGAGCGCGTTCTCCTCGCTCGGCGTCCCGACGCGCGCCGTGTCGAGCAGCGAGCCGCGCTCGTCCACGACGCCGGCGCGCACGCTGGTGCCGCCGACGTCCACCCCTACGGTCAGCAATCAGTTCTCCCGCTCCGGCTGCCACTCCGCGCGCTTGCGGACGGCGATGTGCTGGACCCGCGACGACGGCTCCGAAAACGCTCCCGCCCCGGTCGGCGCGGGCGGATGCGCGGCGGGCCGGAACCCCGGCATGTGCACGCCCTCCTCCGGCTCCCACCGGTCCGCGAGCACCGCCCGCAGCAGCGCGACGAGCTGGGCGGCCTGTTCGAGGACCCTGGCCACGAACTCCGGCCGCTCACCGCGCACGACGGCGACGATCGCACACAGCGGGCACCACCCGCATCCCGAAGTGCTGTCCTCCACACCGGACGCGCCCGGCTCTTCGGGGCCGGTGCGGTCTCCGTGTCCGGCGGCCATGACGCCTTCCAGCCACGGCGCGGCGCGTTCGATCACCATCTCGACCAGCAGCCGGATCTCCTCGGCCAGCTTCAGGCCGTCGGAAAACGACCCCGCGTCGTGCTCTTCGCGGTGTTCTTCGCTCATCCGGGTTCCCGGTTCCCGGCCAGGCTGACCACCAGGCCGTCGGCGTCGGATTCCGCGCCGGTGATCCGGCACGGGCGCAGCGTCTCGGGCAGGGCGACGAGCCTGCGAAACCCGTCCACGGTGATCGCCAAGTCGTCGTCCACGCGGGCGAGGTCGACCGCCGAGTCCCTTTCCAGCGGGAGCGCGATCCGCAGCCGGAAGCCGTCCCCGTCCGGGGCGACGGACAACAGCGGCGTGACCGGTTTTCCGTTGCCGGACAACGGATCCCGGCTGCCGTACAGCTCGCGGGCCAGCTCGGCGAGCGCTTCCGCGCCCACCGGTTCGCTCGCCCGGTGCTCGACGCGGGCCAGCTCCTCCGGGCCGAATCCGGCCTCGGCCAGTTCCGCCAGCACCGCGTCCTGCTGCTCGCGCCGGGTGCGCAGCCACTTCGCCGCCGAACCGCGCCAGAACCCGGGCGCGGGCATGAGCCGGTTGGCGATCAGGCCGTCCACCGCGATGCCGCGCAGCGCGAGCGACGTGAGCGTGCGCCGGGCTTCGGCGACCACCACTCGTTCCGGTGTCAGCACCAGCCGCACAGTCGTCACGCGTGGGTCGGTGAGCAGCTCGCGCAGCGCGTCGAGATGCGCGCCGAGCCGCCGGACCGACGCCGCGACGCGCCGGTTGCCGAACACCCGGCCCAAGTAGCCCGACACGGCTTCCGGCAGGGAAAGCAACCGCAGCGTCTCAGCGGTCGGACCGCAGTCGACCACCACGGTGTCCCACGGCCCCTGCGAAGCCAGCCGTCGCACCTCGCTCAGCGCGAGCAGCTCGTCGACGCCAGGCAGCACGGTCAGCTCTTCCGCGTCCAGGACGTCCAGACCGGCCCCGGCCAGCACTTTCCGCAGTTCGCCGCGCAGCTCGTGCCAGGTGCGGTCAGCCAGCGCCCGGGAGTCCACCTGCGCCGCCCACAGACCGGGCGGCGTGCCGTCGCGGCGGAGGTCCACTTCGGAGGGTTCATTGCCGAGCGGCGTGCCGAACGCGTCGCCGAGCGAATGCGCCGGATCGGTGGACACGACGAGGGTCTTCCTGCCGCGGCCGGCCAGCGCGGCAGCGGTAGCCGCGGCGAGCGTCGTCTTCCCGACACCCCCCTTGCCGGTGAACAGCAGGATGCGCATCTAGCCCTCGGCCCTGCGCTTGAGCTCCTTGAGCGCCGTGTCCATGACCATCTTCTCCGCCTTGCGCCGCAGCAGGCCGATCATCGGCAGGGCCAGCTCCACCGACAGCGTGTAGGTGACGCGGGTGCGCCCGCCGCCGAGCGGTTCGAGCGCGTACCGGCCGTTCTGCGCCTTCTGCATCTGGCCCTTGACCAGATGCCAGCTGACTCCGAGACCGGATTCGTCCCAGTCGTACTCGAGCGTGTACACGTCCTTGATCGGCCCGGCGTCGAGGGTGAGCTTCACCTGCTTCGCCCGGCCCGCGTCGTCGGTCGCGAGCACCTCGGTCTCGCGGACCGCCTTGGCCCACTCCGGGTACGCGGGGAAATCGGAGATCACCGACATCACCCGTGCGGGCTCGGCGTCGACCTCGATGGACTGCGTGGACTGCTCGGCCATGGGACGAAGCGTAGCCGGAGAGCACAGTCACCAGCGCAGCACGTAGGGCTGCCCGGTCTCCTTGAAGTGACCTACGTTACGGCACTCGGTGTGCCCGACCCGGCGCCGCACGGCCAGCGGCTGGTGCACGTGCCCGAACACCGACCAGCGCGGACGCTGCCGCTGGATCAGGTCCAGCAGCGCCTTCGACCCGAGTTCGGCACGGCGCGCGACCACGTCGTAGGTCAGTTCGGGCACCGCGGGCGGGATGTGCGTGCAGAGGACGTCGACCTCCTCCAGCAGCGAAACCGCCGCGTCGAACTCCTCGCGCGCCCGCAGGTACGGCCGCCACGCCGCGCCCTTGCGCGGACGCGGGAGCACGCCGTCGGGCAGCACCGCGCCGCCGGCGAAGCCGAACCGCAGGCCGCCGATGGAGACGACCTCGCCGTCGACCAGGTGCACGCCCTCGCCGGCGAAGTCCGGCCACGCCGACGGAGCGTCGACATTGCCGGGGATCGCGTACGTCGGCGCGGTCATCGAGGCGAACAACGTGGAGTACTGCTCCCGGATCGCTTCGTCGACCGCAGCGGCCGGATCGTCCAGGGTGGCCCAGAGCGTGCGCGAGTAGGCGACCGTCTCGTCCCTGGTGCCTTCGCGGCGCAGGCGGGCGAACTCGCCGACCTTCTCCGCGCCGAACAGCACGCCCATGATGCCTTTGTCGTGGTCGTGGTAGTCGACGAAGTCGAGCAGGTCGCCGAGCACGACCAGCGCGTCCGCCCCGTCCCCCGCCCGCTTCAGCGCGTCGGCGTTGCCGTGCACGTCCGAAACGACGTGAACCCGCACAAGAGCCTCCTACTCGACGGTCCGGGGCGGAACCCCCGGCTCGCGCCCGTCCTCGAGGATCTCCTTCAGCCCCAGCGCCACGTCCTTCGCCGCGCGCGCCCGCCGGTCGAATTCGCGGCGCAGTTCGCGCGGGCTCAGCTCGCGCGGGACGCCGCGGGGACCGGCCGGCGTGGCCCGCAGGAAGTAGTGCAGGACGGTGCCGTCGAGAACGGGTTCCAGCCAGACCTCCATGGTACCGATCAAGGCGCCCGTGACGGTCCAGCGCAGTCCCTTGTCCCCCCGGTCGGTGTAGACCCGCAACTCCAGGTCGGGCCAGTACCGCCGCCACGAGCGCGGGTCGGCGAACGCCGCCGCGACGGTGGACGGGGGCACCACGAGGAAGGTCTCGTCGACGAGATCGAGAGCTGGTGGTTCGTGCACCCGGACACGATGTCACGACCTCGCCGCGCGCCCCGTGCCAGCATGGTCTTAAGGTCTACGGCACGCTAAGTTGACTGGCGGGTAACCGCACGCGTCGAACACGGAGGTCCACGTGCGCGAATACAGCGCCCCCGCCGGGAAACCGGTGACCGACGACGAGAACCTGGCCGATGTCGTCTGGGCGAACGCGGAGCGGTTCTCCGACGTGGTCAGCTTCCGCAGGCAGGTCGAGGGCACCTGGCTCGACGTGACCGCGAAGGACTTCGCCGACCAGGTCGCGGCCGTGGCCAAGGGCCTGATCGCGGCGGGCGTCGGGCACGGCGACCGGGTCGCGCTGATGTCGAAGACCCGCTACGAGTGGACGCTGGTCGACTTCGCGATCTGGGCCGCCGGCGCGATCACCGTGCCGATCTACGAAACGTCTTCGCCCGAACAGGTGTACTGGATCCTTTCCGATTCGGCGGCCAAGGCCGTCGTCGTGGAGACCTCCGCGCACCGGAAAGCGGTCGAGGAGGTCAGCGGGCGGCTCAGCACACTGGAGCACACCTGGCAGATCGAGGGCGGCTCCCCCGCGGTCGACGAGCTGACCGCGCTGGGCGCCGAGGTCTCCGACGAGGACCTGCACACCCGCCGCCGCGGCGTGACCGCGAACGAGACGGCCACCATCGTCTACACCTCGGGCACCACCGGGCGGCCCAAGGGCGTCGAGCTGACCCACCGGAACCTGCTCGCCGAGATCCGCGCGGACATCGAGGCCTTCCCGGAGCTGATGGAGCAGGGCAACTCGCTGCTGTGCTTCCTGCCGCTGGCGCACATCCTCGCCCGCGCGATCGCGATCACCGCGCTCACCGCCCGCGTCACTCTCGGCCACACGCCGGACGTGAAGAATCTGGTCCCGGACCTCGGCACCTTCCGGCCGACGTTCGTGGTCGCCGTGCCGCGCGTGTTCGAGAAGGTCTACAACACCGCCAAGCAGAAGGCGCACGCCGACGGCAAGGGCAAGATCTTCGACGCCGCCGAGGCCACCGCGGTCGCGTACAGCGAGGCGCAGGAAAAGGGCGGCGCCGGGCTCGGCCTGCGCGCGAAGCACCTGATGTTCGACAAGCTGGTGTACGGCAAGCTCCGCGCCGCGCTGGGCGGCCGCTGCATCGCCGCGGTGTCCGGCGGAGCCCCGCTCGGCGCACGGCTGGCACACTTCTTCCGCGGCATCGGCGTGCCGGTGTTCGAGGGCTACGGCCTCACCGAAACGTCCGCCGCGGCGAACGTGAACACCAGCGCGGCGTTCCGCGTCGGCACCGTCGGGCGTCCGGTCGCGGGCACCTCGGTGCGCATCGCCGAGGACGGCGAGGTCCTGCTCAAGGGCGACGTCGTGTTCGGCCGGTACTACAACAACCCGGAGGCGACCGCGGAAGCTCTCACCGACGGCTGGTTCCACACCGGCGATCTCGGCGAGCTGGACGAGGAAGGCTTCCTCAAGATCACCGGCCGCAAGAAGGAGATCATCGTGACGGCGGGCGGCAAGAACGTCGCCCCGTCCGGGCTCGAGGACACCATCAAGGCCGCGCCGCTGGTGAGCCAGGTGATGGTGGTCGGCGACCAGCGGCCGTTCATCGCCGCGCTGGTGACGATCGACGAGGAGTACTTCCCGGCCTGGAAAGCCCAGCACGGCAAGCCGGAAGCGGCGACGGTCTCCGAACTGGCCGACGACGCGGACCTGCGCGCGGAGATCCAGGCGGCGGTCGACGAGGCGAACAAGCAGGTGTCGCACGCGGAGGCGATCAAGAAGTTCACCGTGCTGGCGAACGACTTCACCGAGGCGGGCGGCGAGATCACGCCGAGCCTGAAGCTGAAGCGGAACGTGGTGAACAAGAACTACGCCTCCGACATCGAGGCGCTGTACCGGAAGTGACCCGGACGAAAGAAGGCCCGCACCATTCCCGGTGCGGGCCTTTTTCGTCCGTCACGCCTTGGCCGAGTCCTTCGTCTCCGCGATCAACGGGTTGCGCACCGGGGCCGCTGTCCGGGGCGGAGAAGACGTTTTCCGGCCTCGCCCGCTAGCGCCAGTGCATCCACCGGACGGCCGGACGCACGGGCAAGCCTGCCGTGGCGCTCAGGCCTGCGGCGGCTGAGCCTGGTATTGCTGCTGCGGCGCCTGCGCGTACTGCTGCGGGGCCTGCTGCTGGTGCGGAGCCTGCTGCTGGGGCGCCTGCTGTTGCTGCTGCTGCGGAGCGCCCTCCGGGACCACGTACACCGCGGTGCCGTACGCGGCGATTTCGCTGGCCGTGCCGGCGATCTCGTTGCAGTCGAAGCGCAACGCCAGCACCGCGTTGGCCCCGTGCTGCATGCCTTCCTGGCACAGCCGGAAGAGGGCTTCGTGGCGCGAGTCGGACAGCAGCTTCGTGAGCCCCTTGAGCTCGCCGCCTCCCATCGCCTTGAACCCGGAGCCGATGTTGGAGAACATGTTGCGGCTGCGGACGGTGAGCCCGAAAACCTCGCCGAACACGCGGACTACGCGGTACCCGGGCAGATCGTTCATGGTCGACAGCAGGATCGGGAACTGCTGAGGTGGCGCGGCTTGAGTCATGCGCGGATCGTATCGTCGGCGGGCCGCTCACGCTGTGATTCGCGCGGTCCAGTCCAGATGATGCCGGTATGCCCAGCCTCGCTCGCCGCCGACGTCCTGGCCCGCGCTGGCCGCCACGAGCTTCTCGACCCGGGCGCGCCGCAGCCGGTCGTAAGCGGCGAACGCGGCGGGCGCGTCCGGCAGATCGCGCAGGCACTGGCCGAGCACCACCGCGTCTTCCAGCGCCATCGAGGCGCCTTGCCCGGCCGCCGGGGAGGCTGCGTGCGCGGCGTCTCCGGCCAGGACCATCGACGACGTCGACCACACGCGGGTGGTCGGCAGGTCGTAGGAGTGGCCGCCGTGCACGTCGTCGCCGGTCGCGGCCACGATCGCGGCGCACGGCAGCGGGTCGTCCGCGAAGGCGGCATGGGTGAACTCGCGCCAGCCTTCCGGGGTGACGGCGGCGATCTCGGCGCGCGAGCGTTCGCGGTCGGGGACGCGCGCGAACCAGTACGTCGCGCCGTCCGGGTCGGTGGTGTAGCCGAACGCGGCGCGGCTGCCGCGGAACATGCGGTAGATGCCGGGCGCGGCGGGAAGACCTTCGGCGCGGGTGTAGCCGTAAACGACGGTCAAGCCGGTGAAGCGCGGCGGCTCGGCGTCGGGGTCGATGAGCGTGCGGACGACGGAATGCAGACCGTCCGCGCCGACGAGCAGATCGCCGGACGCGGTGGTGCCGTCCTGGAAAGTGGCGGTGACGCCGTCGGCGGCGGAGACCAAGCGTTTGCCGTGGACGATCTCGATGCCCCGCCGTTCCGCTTCTTGTTGCAGCGCACGGTAAAGCGCCGCGCGCGTGAGAGTGCGCGGGCCGTCGAGTTCCGGGTCGAACTCGTGCGCGCCGAGCGTGGTTCCGTCCGGGCCGACGAGCTCCATGCCGGTGGAAGCGAAGGACGCCTCGATCACCGGGGTGTCGGCGTCGATTGCCCGCAACGCGTTCATGCCGTTGTGCATCACGACGAGAAACGCGCCCGCGTCCGCTCCCCCGCTGGGATGCGCCTCGTACACGACCGGCTCATGCCCGGCGAGCCGCAGCGCCATCGCCGTGACCGTGCCCGCGACTCCGCCGCCGGCGATCAAAACCCGCATCGTGCCCCCCTGGATACGACTGTGCCGCCGCCACCGTAGCGGGTGGCGGCGGCACAGACCGGTCGATCAGGCGCGCTGGGCGACCGCGAGCCGCACGCAGACGGCGAGGGCGCGGACGGCCTCCTCCACCTCGGCCAGCTCGGGGAAGGTCGGCGCGATGCGGATGACCGCGTCGGCCGGGTCGTTGCCGTACGGGTGGGTGGCCCCGGCCGGGGTCAGCGCGACGCCCGCCTCCTTGGCCAGCCGCACGACCTCCTTCGCGGTGCCCTCGGGCACGGTCAGCGAGATGAAGTAGCCGCCGGTCGGCTTGGTCCAGGACGCCAGGTCGCTCAGCTCCTCGGTGAGGATGCGGTCGACGGCGGCGAACTTGGGCGCGATCAGCTCCGCGTGCTTGCGCATCAGCGCGCGGACGCCGTCGGCGTCCTTGAGGAACAGCGCGTGGCGCAGCTGGTTGACCTTGTCCGGGCCGATGGTGCGCTTGCTGAGCACGCTCTGCCACCAGGCGAGGTTGGCCTCGGACGCGCCGAAGAACCCGACGCCCGCCCCGGCGAAGGTGATCTTCGAGGTGGAGCCGAACACGAACGCGCGGTCCGGGTTCCCGGCCTCGGCGCAGAGGGCGAGGATGTCGGCCAGCTCCGGCTCGTCGTCGGTGAGGTGGTGCACCGCGTAGGCGTTGTCCCAGATGATCCGGAAGTCCGGCGCGGCGGCCGGCATCGCGGCGAGCCGTCCGGCGACCTCGGCGCTGAAGGTGACGCCGGTCGGGTTGGAGTACTTCGGCACGCACCAGATGCCCTTGACCGCGGCGTCCTCGGCGACGAGCCGCTCGACGACGTCCATGTCCGGGCCGGTCTCGGTCATCGGCACCGGGATCAGCTCGATGCCGAACCGCTCGGCGAGCGCGAAGTGCCGGTCGTAGCCGGGCACCGGGCACAGCATCGCGATGCGGGGCTCGTCGGCCCAGCGGCGCGGCGCGCCCGGCAGGGTGCTCAGCATCGCCTGCGCGATGGTGTCGTGCATCAGCTCCAGGCTGGAGTTGCCGGCCGCGAACAGCTGGTCCACCGGCACCTGCAGGGCGCCGGCGAAGACGCGGCGCAGCTCCGGCAGCCCCTTGAGCCCGCCGTAGTTGCGGGTGTCGGTGCCGTCCTCGGCCTTGTACTGGCCGTTCGGCAGCGTCAGGAGATCCGCGGAGAGGTCGAGCTGCCGGGGCGACGGCTTGCCGCGGGTGATGTCCAGGGACAGGCCGCGCTCGACCAGCGCGGCGTAGTCGCGACGGGCAGTGTCGACATCGACAGGAGCTGTGGTCATATCACCACGCTAAACCGCTCGCGCAACCCAGTTCGGGTGACCCCCGGCTCCGGTGGGCTAGCGTGGGGCGCGTGCGGTACCTGGTGCATGCCGAGCAACGGCAGTTTTCCTTGCGGGACAAGGACGCCTGGCGTCCCGGCGACGGCGGGTGGACCGACGAGGCGGTGTCGGAGCACCGCGTCGCGGTAGAGCCGTCGTCGCTCTCCGTGGCGACCGCGCGGTCCGACTGGGTCGAGGTCGACGTGTCGGTCGCCACGTCCGCGCCGCCAGTGCTGCCGGACGCGTCCCACGTGGTGGAAGCCGATCTCGACGTCCCCGGCGGCGAGGCGACGCTGGCCGGTCCCGCCGATTACGCCGGCCGGGAGCACCGGATCGCGGTCCCGCCCGGCCGGTACCGGGTCCGAGTGTCCTATGTGGAGAGCGGGCCGCCGGACGCGGAATGGCACGACCACGAGTTCGGCGAGCATTTCCGGTACGTGCTGGACCTGTGGCCGTCCGCCGAGGCCGCCCCGGTCGCCGTGGTGCGCCAGGGCGCCGGGGTCTGGGACGGCTGATATCCCGTTGGCGGCGCGCCGCCGCGGACGGCAGACTCGGCGGCATGCAGTGGATCACCACCGAGATCGGCGAAGAGTTCGTGCGCGGTGCACTCGAGCTGGAACGCACGCCGCAGGGCTTGCTGCCGCACCGGCTGACCGCACGCGCGCGGGCGCAGAACACCGACAGCAGGCTCGCGATGGCCGAGACCCAGCCGTCCGGCGTGCGCTTGGCGTTCCGGACCGAGTCGAGCGCGATCGAACTGGACACCCACCGCACGAAGGTCGGCTATGTCGGCGTGCCGCCGCTGCCGGACGGCGTGTACGAGCTGGTGCTGAACGGGCGCCCGGCAGGGTCCGCGACCGTCTCCGGCGGCGACGAACTGATCCTCGACATGATGACCGGCGCCGGCGAAACCCGCCCCGGCCCGTCCGGCACGGTCCGCTTCTCCGACCTGCCTTCCGGCGTCAAGGACGTCGAGATCTGGTTGCCGTACAACGAAACCACTCGGCTGCTGGAACTGCGCACCACCGCGCCGGTCACTCCGCTGCCGCCCGCGCGACGCGTCTGGCTGCACCACGGCAGCTCGATCAGCCACGGCACTGGTGCGGCGGGCCCGTCGCAGACGTGGCCCGCGCTGGCCGCCGCCGCTGCCGGGGTGGACCTGATCAACCTGGGCTTCAGCGGGAGCGCTTTGCTGGACCCGTTCACCGCGCGGGCGATGCGGGACACGCCCGCGGACCTGGTGAGCGTGAAGCTCGGGATCAACGTGGTGAACGCGGACCTGATGCGGCTGCGCGCTTTCGGCCCGGCCGTGCACGGGTTCCTGGACACGATCCGGGAGGGGCATCCGGACGTTCCGCTGGTGGTGATTTCGGCGCTGCTGTGCCCGATCCACGAGGACACGCCGGGTCCGGGCGCGCCGGACTTCAGCAGCGGAACGCTCAAGTTTCGCGCGACCGGCGACCCGGCCTCCGTGGCGGAGGGGAAGCTGACGTTGAAGGTGATCCGGGAAGAACTGGAACGGGCCGTTCGCGCTCGGGAAGATCCGGCGTTGCATTACGTGGACGGGCTTTCGCTGTACGGAGAAGAGGATTTCGCCGCACATCCGCTGCCGGACGCGCTGCACCCGGACGCGGCTACGCACCGGTTGGTGGGAGAACGGTTCGCGAAGCAGGTCTTCGGGGACGGCGGTCCGTTCGCGGAGTGAGCCCGGTGGCCTCTTGCTGTCGCGATCCTCGCCAGCGTCCGCCGAAGGTCCGTGAAGGGCTCCTTGCGGGAATCTGATTCCCGCAAGGAGCCCTTCACGGACCGCCTCGCCCGGACCGGTCCGGAGACGTCCGCGTCCAGCGTCACCGCGGCGGTGCAGGCGGCGGTGTCCGCGACGGTCGTGAAATCGCAGGGCTGGTCGCCGTCGCCCCAATAGCTGAACGTTCCCTTCTCCCAGTCCACGATTTCCAGGAACGGCGCGGTCATCACCTCGTGAAACGCTCCGCTGAGGACGGACGTCACCTGAACCCCGGCGCCCGCGAACGCCTGCACCGCCGAGACGACCACGTCCACGCCGTCCAGCGCGCGGTCGGGGCGTTCGAGCGTGCCCGGCACGATTTCCGCTCCCCGTTCCTTCAGCGTCCGCGCCGCTTCGGCCCCCGCGCTCCCAGGCCGGACCAGCGCACGCACCTGCGCGCCGCGGCGCAGCAGGCTCGCAGCTGTCCCAGCGGACCGGCGTCGACGAGCAACTCCTGCGGTACTACGAAAAACAGGGCCTGCGCCCCGAACGGCTACCGCGACTACGCGGAGGCCGACGCCGGAGCGGTGCGGCGCATCCGGGAACTGCTCGCCGCGGGCCTGCCGACCGCGACCATCGCCGAGATCGGCTCGTGCGTGCGGGACGAGCCGCTCACGCCCGCCTGCGACGGGGTGCTCGAAAAGCTGCGCGGCGAACGCGACCGCATCGACGCGCCGCTGGCCCGGCTCCAGTCGTCCCGCGCGGCGCTGGACACAGTGATCCAGCGCCGGGCCGCGACCTGACGGTCCCGGCTGCTAACTTCCGCCCATGGCGGACCACACTCTCCAGCAGCTGCTGACCAGCCCCGACCGCGGCGTCCTCCTGTTCGGCATCACCCCGCCCCGCCTCAGCACCTCCCCGGAGCGGATCCAGGAGATCACCGCCGCCACGCTGGCGCGGCTCGGTTCCCTCGACGTCGACGGGCTCGCCCTCTACGACATCGACGACGAGAGCGACCGCAACCCGGACGAGCGGCCGTTCCCCTACCTGCCGACCCTCGACCCGGCCGTCTACCACGCGGACTATCTCAGCGAGTGGGACCGTCCGGCGGTCATCTACCGGTGCGTCGGCAAATACCCCGAGGCCGAGCTGCGGGAGTGGCTGCGGGCCGCCGACACCGACCGCGTGCTGTCCGTCTTCGTCGGGGCGTCTTCCCAGCACAAAGAGGTGCACACGAGCCTGCCCGAAGCGCAGGCGCTCCGCCGGAACGTCCGGCCGGACCTGCTGCTCGGCGGCGTCGCCATCACCGAACGGCCCGACGAGCACCTGCGGCTGATCGCCAAACAGCAGGCAGGCTGCGCGTACTTCATCTCGCAGGTGATCTACAGCACCGACGCGGCCAAGAGCATGGTCTCCGACTACTTCTACGCCTGCCGCGAGCAGCAGCTCGAACCCAAACCGGTCCTCTTCACCCTCTCCGTCTGCGGTTCGGCGAAAACGCTGGCGTTCCTCAAGTGGCTCGGCGTCCACGTCCCCCGCTGGCTGGAGAATTCCCTGCGCCACGCGGACGACACGCTGGCCGAGTCGTACGAGCAGTGCCTGGCGAACGCCCGCGAGCTGGCTGCCTTCTGCCGCAAGCTCGGGATGCCGTTCGGCTTCCTCGTGGAGAGCGTCTCGATCCGCAAGGTCGAGATCGAGGCGTCGGTGTCTCTCGCGAAAGACGTCGGCGCACTGCTCGACCGGACGGTTACAGCGGATCCAGCGCGGTGATCTTCCACTGCCCGTCGGTGCGATGCGCGGTCACCGACAGCTGTCCCACCGACGACTGAGGCGCGCCACCACCGGGCAGGATCGTTTGCTGGTCAAGGAAAAGCAGCAGGCTCGCGTCGTCGCCGTGCAGGGAGCGGACCCCGATCGCGCGCACTGTCGTTGTCCGGACGAGCTTTTCGTTCGTCGCGCGTTGGCGTGCCGCGGCGAATTGGCTTTGGTACTGCCCCACCGCCGAGCCGGTCAGCACGTCGGCCGCGGCGCGAGCCGTGCGGTCCAGGTTCGCGTAGTCGTACGAAAAAACTGCCTTGACCGCAGCGCTGACCTGGTCGGCGACCTGCGAAGTGGCTGCGGTGTCGACCATCGCCTCGTCGTCCTCCGGGTGCAGCAGCGACGCCTGCACCCCGAACCACACCGCGCACGTCAGCGCGACCCCGAGCACGCCGGCAGCGATCGTCCGCCGGTTCACGAGCCCACCGCCTGGACGCCGCCGATCTTCCACGTCTCGCCGTCTCGCGCGAAGTCCACGGCCAAGCGCGCCTGCTTCGCCGAAGGAGCGCCATCGCCGGTGCTCACGCGGACGTTCAGGACCGCGATCAGCCGCGCCGTGCCCGCGGCGGGGTTCAGGTCGGTGACCGCGGCCTGCACCAGGGAAGCCGTCGACACGGTTCTGGTGCGTTTCGCGCGGTCGATCTGCAGTTGCCGGTCGCCGGAGAGGTCTTTGCCGTACTGCCCGGTCGTCGCGGCGATCCAGCGTCCACGTCGACCGCGCTGGTGCGGTAGTCGATCGTGTTGAGCGTGACCAGCTCGGTGCTCGCGGCGGCCAGCACCGCGTCCCGGGCGCGGCCGCGGGCGAGGCCGTCGTCATGCGCCGCGCTCCACCACGACCAGCCGAACCACGCGGCGGCCAGCACCGCGACGACGGCCAGCACGGTCAGCACCCGTCCGTTCCGCAAGGACTGCGCCGGGACGACCTCGTCCTTCTCCGCGGTATCCACAGCCATCACGAACCGCCCAGCAACGCGCCGAGCCCGCCCTTCGGCGGCGCGCTCAGCTGCCCCAGCAGACCCGGCAACTGCTGCTGCGAACCCTGGTCCGAAGGCGCGGAAGCCTGGGGCGCAGCCGGAATCGCGGGCGGCTTCCCCGCGTACGGCGCGTTCTGCGCGCCCCGAACCTCGACCGGGCTGCCCGGCGGCTCCGCGCAGTAAGCGTTCATGTTGACCGGCGCTTCGCTCGTGTCGTTGGCCGGGCGCTGTTTCGTGCCCTCGTAGCCCTTCGTGCACGAATGCGGATCGAAGAAGTTGAACACCACGCCCAGATGCCCGGTGCCGTCCGGCGAAGTCGACGGCGAGAACGCCGAGATCACCGGATACGCCACCAGCAGTTCCTCGATCGCGTCCTTCCGCATCGAGGTGACCTGCGCGGTGGTGAGCGAGTTCGCGAACAGCACGCCGAGATCGGTCCCGGAAGTCGCGAGCACGTCGCTGATCTGCCGGCTCAGCTGCGGTGCTTCGTCGATCACCTTGCGGATGGCCGGATCCGACGACTTCAGCTGCCCGGCGATCGTCTTCAGCCCGGACGCGAACGCCGTGATGTTCTGCGCCTGCCTCTCCTGCGTCGCGAACACCGTGCGGGAATTCGCCAGCAGCCCTTGCGTGTCCGGCACGTATTGCGCGGCCGTCGCGGTGAGCGAACTGGTGCTGTCCAACAGTTTCTGCAGCTGCGGCCCGGAACCGGCGAACGCGTCGTATGTCTCGTCCACCACGGTCTTCAGCGACTCCGGATGGACGCTCGCGACCAGGCCGTCGAGATGCGACAGGACGGAATCCGGCGTCGCGGGGAGCGACGTGCGGTCCTGCGTGATCACCGCTCCGTCCTCCAGGTAAGGCCCGGACTCGCGGTCGGGCAGCAGGTCCACGAACTGCTCCCCCACCGCCGACCGGTTCGCGACCTGGGCGTGCAGCGCGGACGGGATGTCCGGGCCGCCCGAGTCGATGTCGAGCCGGACGTCGATGCCGTGCGGGGTGAGCGTCATGTCGCCGACCCGGCCGACCGTGACACCGCGGTAGGCGACCTCGGAGTTGACGAAAATCCCGCCGGAGTCGGGCAGCTGGAGCGTCACGTGGTAGCCGCGGTTGCCGAAGATCCGGTCGAGACCGGCGTAATGCCCGCCCGCGTACGTGACCGACACGACGGCGATCACGAAGAACACCAGCAGCTGGATCCGGATTTTGCGCGTGGTCATCAGCCGCCTCCCCCCAGACCGCCGAGCAACCCGCCCAGCACCCCGCCGTACCCCGGCTTCGTGCCGCCCGCGGGCGGCGGGGTGGCGGGCAACGGCAACGGAAGCTGCGGCGTCCCTTGCCCGGCAACGGGAGGAGCGCCGCCGGTCGCGGGCGTCGTCGGCAACTGGAACGGCGGCTGCGACGAGTTCGTGAAGTTCTGCACCAGCTTGTCGAGATCGAGGTTGACCCGCGCGTCGACGTTCGCGTAGTCGCCCTTGATCACGTTGCCCGCGTAGTCCGGGAACGGGTAGGTGAGCAGGATCTGCAGCGCGTGCGGCAGATCCTGGCCCGCCGCGCTGAGCTGGCGCAGCGTCGGCTCCAGCGCCTTGAGGTTCGCGACGAGCTGGTCCCGGCTGCGGTTCACCGTGTCCACCGCGACGCCGGACAGCTTGTTCAGCGCGTTCAGCATCCCCACCAGCTGGTCGCGCTGGTCCGCGACGATCTTCAGCCCGGGCGCGAGTTTGTCCAGCGCGGTGGCGAGGTTCTGCTTCTGCCCGGCGAGCGTGGTCGACAGCTTGTCCAGTCCGTCGATCGCGCGCAGGATCTCGCCCTTGTGCCCGTCCAGCTGGGTGGCCAGGTCGTCCACTCGGGACAGCAGCGCGCGCATCTGCGGTTCGTTGCCGGACAGCGCGTCGTTGAGTTCGTGGCTGATGTTCTGCAACTGGTCGACGCCGCCGCCGTTGAGCAGCAGCGACAACGCGCCCAGCACCTCTTCGATCTCCGGGTTGCGGTTCGTGCGGCCGAGCGGGATCTGCGCCCCGTCGGCGAGCTTGCCGGACGGCTTCTCCGCCGTCGGCGCGCTCAGCTGCACGAACTTCTCGCCGAGCAAGCTGGACTGGCGCAGTTCGGCGCGTGCGTTGGCGGGCAGCTGGACGTCGCCGTTCACCGTCATCGACACGAGCGCGGCGCGCGTGTCCGGGGTGAGCGCGATCCGGTCGATCCGTCCGACCGCGACGTCGTTCACCTTCACGTTCGCCTGCGGCACCAGGTCCAGCACGTCGGTGAACAGCGCGGTGACGTGGTACGGGTGGTCGCCGACGTCCGGGCCGCCGGGCAACGGCGTCGAGTACAGCCCGTTGAACCCGCCGTCGCTGCATCCGGCGAGCACCAGGACTCCGGCGAGCACGCCCGCCAGTCGTTTGCGGAGGCGGTTCACTTGGCGCCTCCGGGTTTCTGCGTCAGCACGTCCGACAGCGGCAGCGGCAACGGCGGCAGCTGGCCGTTCTCCAGCGAGTTGATCGCCTGCGGGATGGACGGCAGCTTCAGCGTGCCGTCGAGCACCGGCGCGAGCTTCTTGCAGATGCTGCCGAGCGTGTCCGGAATCGGCTTCGGCGTGCCCGCGCTGATCAGCCGGCACACGGTGAGGATCGGCGGGTTGGTGATCTCGTTCAGGTTGTCGCGCACCGCGATCGTGCCGGACGCCGCGTCGTAGGTGTTGATGAAGTTCGTCGCGCCGGTCGGCGCGATGTCGAGCACCTCGGCGAGCGCGGCCCGCTGGTCCACCAGCACCTTGGTGAGCGACGCCAGTTTGGCCACATTGGACGAAAGCCCGTTCTTGTTGTCCGCCACGAACTGCTTCACGTCCTGCAGCGACGTGGCCAGCGAATCGAGTGCGGCCCCGACGTCGTGCGAATCGTCGGCGAGGAATCCGCTGACGTCCGCGAGCCGCTGGTAGAACTCGTTGAGCTGACTGTCGCTCTGGGACAGCGCGGAGGTGAAGGAGTTCAGGTTCTTCACCGTGGAGAACAGGTCGTCCTTCGAATCGTCGAGCGTGCCGGCCAGTTCGGCCAGCCTGCTGACGGTCGAGTTCAGGTCCTTGCCGTTGCCCTTGAGGTTGGCCGCGGCGGTGTCGAGCAGATCGGAGAACGCGCCGTTTTTGTTGGCCCCGTTGGGTCCGAGCGCGGTGGACAGCTTGTCGAGGCTCGCGTAGAGGTCGTCCAGTTCGACCGGCGTCGCGGTTTTGTCGCGCGCCAGCACGGTTCCGCTCGCGAGCGTCGGACCGCTGTCGTAGGCCGGGGTCAGCTGGACGTACCGGTCGCTCACCAGGCTCGGCGAGACGACGACCGCGCCGACGTCCTTCGGGATGGGGACGTCGTCGTTCACCTTCATGTCCACGCGCACCGCTTGGCCCGCCGGAGTCACCGCGGTGACCTCGCCGACCGCGACGCCCAGCACTCGCACGGACGAACCGGCGTAAAGGCCGACGGTTTTCCCGAAGTACGCCGAGATTTTGGTTCCGCCGGTGTCGCGCAGCACGAGGTAGATGCCCGCGGTGAGCAGAAGCGCTGCCACACAAGCGAACCCAAGCCAGGTGACCAGACTTCGTCCGGCGCGAGTCTCAACAGTCATGACGCCTCCGCGGGAACACGAACGTCGGCGGTAGTCATCGGCCACCCACCCCCTGATCAGGCGCGGAGATCGGCGGCGTGCAGCCCTCCGGGTTGATCGACAGCCCGCCCGCCGTGATCGTCGGCGGCAGCAGGCCGCACAGGTACCCCTCGAACCAGCGCCCGTTGCCGGTCGCGTTCGCGCCGACCCGGGCGAACGGGGCCATCAGCTGCAGGCTCCGGTCGAGGTTGCCCTGGTTGCGCTGCAACACGTCGGTGACCTTCCCGAGCGCGGCGAGCGTCGGCCCGATCTGCGTGCGGTTGTCCGCGACCAGCCCGGACAGCTGCTGCGAAATCTGCTGCGTGCCCTTGAGCAGCGTGCTGATCTGCTCGCGGCGCTGCTGCAGCTCGGTCAGCAGCAGATTGCCGTCGCTGATCACCTGCTGCAACTGGGCGTTCCGGTCGGACAGCGTCTTCGAGATCTTGCTCGTGTTGGACAGCAGCGCGTGCAGATCGGCGTCGCGCGAGGACACCGTCTTCGACAACGCCGACAGCCCGGACAGCGTGTCCTTCAAGTACTGCGGACTGTCCTTAAGGGAATCCGACAGCGCGGTGAAGCTCTGCGCCAGCTGTTTCGTATCGATGTCGCCGACCGTCGTGGACAGCTGGTTGAACGCGTCCTGCAACTGGAACGGCGTCCGCGTCCGCTGCACCGGGATGGTGTCGCCGGGTGACTGGGTGCCGCCGCCCTTCGTGTCCAAAGCGAGGTACTTCTCCCCCAGCAGCGTCTTGATCTCGATCGAGGCCGTCGACGCGTCGCCGACCCGCACGCCCTTCACCCGGAACTTCACGAGCACCTGTTTGTGCCCCAGCTCCACCGAGGTCACCTGCCCGACCTTGACGCCGGCGACCTGCACCTCGTTGTCCGGCGCGAGCCCGGCGGACTCGGCGAACGCCGCGGTGTAGGTGGTGCCGTTGCCGAACATCGGGATGCTGTCGGAAAAGTACGTCACCGCGGTGATCAGCACGATGAGCACCAGCGTCACCGCGCCGACGCTGGCCTGGTTCCGGTCCTTCAGTCGTTTCACGGCCCACACCTCGGCGCGCGTTCGGTGCCGGGAATCGGCACGATCGGCAGCGTCACGTCGAGCGAGGAAACGCCGATGGTGCCTTCGATCCCGCACAGGTAGTAGTTGAACCAGCTGCCGTAGCTCAGGGTCCGGGTGAACTTCTCCAGGTTGCCCGGCAGCACCTGCAGCAGATGCTCGATGAGCGGCTGCGAATCGTTGAGGTTGTTCGACAGCTTCCCGAGCTGGGTCACGTCCTCCTGCACCGCGGGACGGGCGTCGGCGAGCAGCCCGGCGGTCGCGTTGGTCAGGTCGCCGAGCGCGCCCACTGCGTCGCCGATCGGCTTGCGCTGCTCGGCCAGCCCGCTCACCAGCCGCTGTGTCTGGTCGACGAGGTCGCCGAGTTGCGTGCCGCGCGCGTTGACCGTGCTGAGCACCTGGTTGAGGTTGTCGATGACCTGCCCGATCACCTTGTCCTTGCCCGCGATCGCCGTCGTGATCGACGCGGTGTGCGACAGCAGGCTGGTGATCGTGCCGCCCTCGCCCTGGAACACCTGCACGATCTCGGCGGAAAGCTGGTTGACCTCCTTCGGGTTCAGCGCCTTGAACAGCGGTTTGAACCCGTTGAACAGCACCGTCAGGTTCAGCGCCGGTTTCGTCCGCTCCGGCGGGATGGTGTCGCCGGGGGACAGCGTGCCGCCGCCATTGACGTCGGTGCCGAGCGAGAGGTAGCGCTGGCCGACGAGGTTGCGGTACTTGATGGTCGCGGTGGCGAGCGAGGGCAGCTTGTACGCCGATTCGACGAGGAACCGGACCTCGGCGTAGTTCTGCTCGCCCTGATCGACCCCGATGGTCTCGACCTGGCCGACCTTCACGCCGGAGATCCGCACGTCGTCGCCCGCTTGCAGGCCGGACGCGTCGGTGAACTTCGCGATGTAGGACGCGGTGCCGCCGAAGTTCGTGTTCGCGATCGTGGTGGCGAGGATCCCGGTGAGCAGCACGGTGACCACGGCGAAAATGCCGATCTTGACCAGCGCCGGAACGAACGACCTCATTTCAGCTCCACCTCCGCCCCGCGGTACAGCGGCCCGACCAGCAGCGCCGACCAGCCCGGCACGTTCTCCGGGCTGGTGTTCAGCGTCGGCGAGGCGAGCAGGTCGAGCAGCTTCTGCTCGTCGGCCGACCCGACGATGCTCGGCGCGCCGCCGGTCGATCCCGACCCGCCGGGCAGCGGGCCGTTGGTGAAGTCGCTCGGCAGCGTGCCGTCCGGATCGTGCGGCGGGGCGGGTTTGGTCGCCCCGTCCTTCACCGGGCCGTCCGGCGGATACTGCGGCCAGCGCCCGGGTTTCGGCACCTGCGGGTAGCAGCGCGGGCCGCGTTTGTCGTCGTACTTCGGCTCGTCGACGCCGGGCAGGTACTTGCCGCGGCTCGCCGAGAACTCGATCGTCACGCGGCTGACCTCCGGATGCGCGGTGCCCTTGCCGAACGCCAGCTCGGCGGTCGGCACCGACCCGGCGAGCTGCTTGAGCAGGCACGGGTATTCCGGCGCGTACTTCGCGAGCACGTCGAGCGTGGGCTGCACGGCGGTGGTGAGACGGATGATGTTGTCCTTGTTGACTTCCAGGAAGCGCGTCAGGTCGGTCGCGGTGCCGCTGACCGAGGAGTACAGATCGGTCAGGCCGCGCTGTTTCTCCACAATCGTCTGCGTCGTCGTGGTGAGGTCCGACAGCGCCTGCAGCGCGTCCGGGGCGGCCTTGTCGTAAATGCCGGAAACGTTGGCCAGCCCGGTGATGTCCGCCTTGAGGTCGGGCAGCGACGGGTTGAGCTGGCCGAGGTAGTCCGACAGCTGAGTCAGCGTTTCGCCGAGCTTCTTGCCGCGTCCGTCGAGCGCGGCGGACACGGCGTTGAGCGTGCTCGAAAGCTTCTCCGGCTGCACCGCCCGCAACAGCGGCATGACGTGGTTGAGCACCTGCTCCAGCTCGATCGCGGTGCTGCTGCGGTCCTGCGGGATGACGTCGCCCGCCTTGATCGGCCGCTGCGGCTGTTCGGGCAGCTGGAGCGCGACGTACCGTTCGCCGAACAGCGTTTTCGGCAGCAGCCGCGCCGAAACGTTCGCCGGGATCACGTCGGTCTTGTCCGGCTGCAGCGCCAGTTCGAGCTCCGCGTGGTCGCCGACCGCCCGCACGTCGCGGATCTCGCCGACGAGCATGCCGCGCACCTTCACGTCGCCGCCGACGCGCAGCTGGCTGCCGACGTGGTCGGTCTCCAGCTTCACCAGCGTCACCGGCGTGAACACCTTGCGGTACGCGGCGATCGTCGTCGTGAAGAACAGCGCCGCCACGACCAGGAAGATCAGCCCCAGCAGCTGGTACTGGAGCCGTTTGCGCAACTCTCGACGGGTACTCATCCGGATATCCGCACTGTCGTGTTCGCGCCCCAGATCGCGAGGCTCAGGAAGAAGTCCAGCACCGAGATCAGCACGATCGACGTCCGCACCGCGCGGCCCACCGCGATGCCCACCCCGGCCGGCCCGCCGGACGCGGTATAGCCGTAGTAGCAATGGGAAAGGATCACCAGCACGCTGAACACGATCACCTTCGCGAACGACCACAGCACGTCCTCCGGGGGGAGGAACAGCGTGAAGTAATGGTCGTAGGTGCCCGCGGACTGGCCGTAGAGCCAGATGGTGATCTGCCGCGACGCGAGATACGAGGACAGCAGGCCCACCGCGTACAGCGGGATCACCGCGGTGACCCCGGCGAGCACGCGGGTGGTGACCAGGTACGGCATGCTCGGCACGGCCATCACTTCGAGCGCGTCGATCTCCTCGGAGATCCGCATCGCGCCGAGCTGGGCGGTGAACCCGCAGCCGACGGTGGCCGACAGCGCGAGCCCGGCCGACAGCGGAGCGACCTCGCGGGTGTTGAAGTAGGCCGAAATGAACCCGGTGAGCGCGGCGGTGCCGAGCTGATTCAGCGCCGAATACCCCTGCAGGCCCACGATGAGGCCGGTGAAGAGCGTCATGCCGATCATCACGCCGAGCGTTCCGCCGATCACCGCGAGCCCGCCGGTGCCGAAGCAGACTTCGGTGAGCAGCCGCGTGGTTTCCCGGCCGTAGCGGCGGACGGTGCGCGGCGACCAGGCGAGCGCCCGGCCGTAGAACGACAGCTGCTTCCCGAGTCCTTCGAGACTCGCGCCGGGGCGCGCGATGATTTCGAGCGTCCGGTCGGACGCGCGGGTCTGCTCGATCGGTTCGGCCGTCATGTCACAACGCCTTCGGGGGCACGACTTTGAGGTACACGGCGGTCAGCACGACGTTGATGAGGAACAGCAGCAGGAAGGTGATCACCACCGCCTGGTTCACCGCGTCGCCGACGCCCTTCGGGCCGCCCGCCGGGTTCAGCCCGCGGAACGCGGCGACCACGCCCGCGACGAAGCCGTACAGGAACGCCTTGATCTCGCTGATCCAGAGGTCCGGCACCTGCGCGAGCGCGTTGAAGCTGGCCAGGTACGCGCCGGGCGTCCCGCCTTGCAGGACGACGTTGAAGAAGTAGCCGCCGAGCACGCCGACCACGCTGACCAGGCCGTTGAGCAGCACCGCCACCACGATCGCGGCGAGCACCCTCGGCACCACGATGCGCTGCACCGGGTTGACGCCGAGCACTTCCATCGCGTCGATTTCCTCGCGGATCTTGCGCGCGCCGATATCGGCGCAGACCGCGCTTCCTCCGGCCCCGGCCACCAGCAGCGCGGTGATCAGCGGGCTCGCCTGCTGCACGATCGCGAGCGCGCTGGCCGCGCCGGTGAACGACTGCGCGCCGATCTGCGTGGTCAGCGATCCGAGCTGCAGCGCGATGACGGCGCCGAACGGGATCGCGACCAAGGCCGTCGGCAGGATGGTCACGCTCGCGAAGAACCAGCACTGCTGGATCCATTCGCGGAATTGGAACGGGCGTTTGAAGATCGCCCGCAGGACCTCCCAGGACAGCGTGGCGAGCCGGCCGACCTGGGTCAGCGCCGCGGTGCCCGGGAGAGTGACCGAGCCGCTTCCGCCCACCGCACCTCCCAGTAGTCACCCCCGAGTCTTGCCCATCCCCGCCCGCCGATTTCGGTTAGCGGTGTTCACTCCCGTCCCTTCGGCCCCCAGTCGTCACCTTAGGCGCACCAGCACCGTTCACAGTTTCAACGCGTGGGTCGCGGTAGCCCCGCCGTCGGCGACGAACTCGCCGCCCGTGCAGTACGAACTCTCGTCGCTGCCGAGGAACACGAGCAGCGGCGCGATCTCGTCGGCGCGGCCGACCCGGCCGAGCGCGACCTTCTTGCCCACCCAGGACACGTCCACGTCCGCGCCCGCCGCGTCGGACACCATCTTCGTGTCGATCATGCCCGGGTGCACCGAGTTGACCCGGATCCCGCGCGCGCCCAGTTCCAGCGCGGCGACCTTGGTCATCCCGCGGATCGCGAATTTGGTCGCCGTGTAGGCGACGAGGAACGGCATCCCGGCCAGACCCTCCACAGAGGACACGTTGACGATGGAGCCGCCGCCGGCCCCGGCCATGGGTTCAACGACCGAGCGCATGCCGAGAAACGCCCCGATCTGGTTGATCCGCACGACGCGTTCGTATTCGGCCAGCGGCGTCTTCGCGAGCTCCGAAAAGTACAGCACCCCGGCGTTGTTGACCAGCACCGTCGGCGGCCCGAATTCGGTCACCGTGCGCTCGACCGCCGCGGTCCAGCCGTCCTCGTCGCTCACGTCGAGATGGCAGAACACCGCCGACGCGCCGAGTTCGGCGGCGAGCTCTTTGCCCTCCTCGTCCAGAACGTCGGCGATCACCACTTTCGCGCCTTGGGCGACGAACGCCCGCGCGGCGGCCGCGCCCTGTCCTCGGGCAGCGCCGGTGATGAGGGCGACCTTGCCGGAAAGCCGGTGCTCAGTCATGCGTCCTCCGGGTTCAGGGCAGCGAAAGCAGATCGGTCGCGGCGAACATCCGCTCCGGGTCCCGACCGGCGAAGTGCGCGCCGACGGTCGCGGCGAGTTCGCCGGTGGTCCAGGCGCCGTTCGCGGCGTCGAACCGCTCCTCCACCGACGGCGGCTTCAGCAAGGCGACCATGCCGCCGTGCACGACGAAAACCTGGCCGTTGACGGCGTCCGCGTCCGGCGAAGCGAGGAATGCGACAAACGGAGCAACGTGTTCGACTGACAACGGATCGAGCCCGTCCTTGGGTGCTTCGCCGAAGACATCCGCGGTCATCGCGGTGCGGGCACGCGGGCAGATCGTGTTGGCGCGCACGCCGTATTTCGCCAGCCCGCGCGCCGCGGACACGGTGAGCGCCGCGATCCCCGCCTTGGCCGCCGAGTAGTTGGGCTGACCGGGAGAACCGACCAGGAACGCCTCGGAAGCGGTGTTCACCAGCCTGCCGTACACCGGCCGTCCCTCCATTTTGGAGCGATCGCGCCAGTACGCGGCGGCGTTGCGGGACAGCAGGAAATGCCCGCGCAGGTGCACCGCGATGACCTTGTCCCAGTCCTCGTCGGACATCGAGAACAGCATCCGGTCGCGGAGCACTCCCGCGTTGTTCACGACGATGTCGAGGCTGCCGAAGTGGTCCACCGCGGCGGACAGCAGTTCCTTCGCGGTTTCGGCCGCCGAGACGTCGCCGGCGACGGCGAGCGCTTTGCCGCCGTGCTTTTCGATCTCGGCGACGACGTCCTTCGCCTCGCCGATGTCGTTGACCACGACGGACGCGCCTTCGCGGGCCAGCGCGAGCGCCTCGGCCCGGCCGAGCCCCGCTCCTGCCCCGGTGACGACAGCGACCTTGCCCTCGAGCGTCATCGAACCGCACCTGCCCGGTCGTCGTTCGTGTTCCGCGTCGACGGTTCCACCCGCGAGCCTCCTCGTCGAAGCCTGCCTGACGCAGCACAGACTAGAATCTGTTCTCGTATTGAGCAAGCCCCGATTAACCGGTCGTGAACAGGGCGTTCTTCGGGCAGCTCTGGACCGCTTGCGAAACACGTTCTACTTCACTGTCCGGAACCGGTCCGATGACCAGGTTCTCGTCGTCGTCGAGATCGAAGACCTCCGGCGCGAACCCCACGCAGACCGCGTTCGCCTCGCACAGCGACCGGTCGACACTGACCTCCATGCTTCCTCCCGTCCGCCACTCCTGGTACAACTAGAACAGGTTCTAGCTTACCGCCGGGGCCCGGTACGACACCACAACGAGACCGGCGGGGTGGAGGTGACGGGTGCGGATCGACTACACGCCGCGGCAGCGGGCGCTGGCCGCCGAGCTGCGGGAGTACTTCGCCGAGCTGATGACGCCCGCGCGGCGGGAAAGCCTCGCCGCGCCCGGCGGCGAGTACGGTGACGGCTTGGCGTACAAGGAAATCGTGCGGCAGCTCGGCAAGGACGGCTGGCTCGCGCTCGGCTGGCCGCGCGAGTACGGCGGCCAGGACCGGAGCATGCTCGACCAGCTGATCTTCACCGACGAGGCGGCGGTCGCCGGGGTGCCGGTGCCGTTTCTGACGGTGAACACGATCGGGCCGACGATCATGCGGTTCGGCACCCCGGAGCAGAAGGCGTTCTACCTGCCGAAGATCGCCGCGGGCGAGCTGCATTTCTCGATCGGCTACTCCGAGCCGGGCGCGGGCACGGACCTCGCCTCGCTGCGCACGCGGGCGACCCGCGACGGCGACGAGTACGTGGTCAACGGGCAGAAAATGTGGACCAGCCTGATCGAGTACGCCGATTACGTGTGGCTCGCCGCGCGCACCGATCCGGAGGCGCGCAAGCACAAGGGCCTGTCGATCCTGATCGTGCCGACCTCCGCGCCGGGCTTCTCCTGGACGAAGGTGCACACCGTCGCCGGCCCCGGGACCAGCGCGACCTACTACGACGACGTCCGCGTGCCGGTCGCGTCGCGGGTCGCCGAGGAGAATGCGGGCTGGCCGCTGATCACCAACCAGCTCAACCACGAACGCGTCGCGCTGACCTCGGCCGCGCCCGTGCGGAAAGCCCTGGCCGACGTCGTGGAATGGGCCCGCGCGGAGTCGCTGACCGACCGCGAATGGGTCCGGACGCACCTCGCGCGCGTGCACGCCTGCGCGGAGTACTTGAAGCTGCGCAACTGGAAGATCGCCTGGGCCGCGGCGGCCAGCGAACTCGGTCCGGCGGAGGCGTCGGCGACCAAGGTGTACGGCACCGAGATGGCGATCGAGGCGTACCGGCTGCTGATGGAAGTGGTCGGCGCGGCCGCGGTCGTGCGCGACGGCTCCCCCGGCGCGGTGCTCGCGGGACGGCTGGAACGGCTGCACCGTTCGGCGTTGATCCTCACTTTCGGCGGCGGCACCAACGAGGTGCAGCGCGACATCGTCGCCGCCACCGCCCTCGGCCAGCCCGTGACGCGTTAGGAGTTCTCCCGGTGGACTTCTCCCTCACCGAAGCACAAAACGACCTCTCCGCCCTGGCCCGGCGCATCCTCGCCGACCAGGTCACCGCGGAATCGCTGGGCCCGCACGGATCCGGCGGCTTCGACGCTCCACTGTGGACTGTTTTGGCCCGCTCCGGCGTCCTCGACGCAGCCCTGCCCGCGACGGTCGGCGGCGGCGGTTTCGGTTTGCTGGAACAGTGTTCTGTCCTGATCGAGATCGGCCGCGCGGTCGCGCCGGTCCCCTATCTGTCGTCGGTCGTCCAGGCTGGCTCGGTGCTCACGGACCCATTGCTGGCTGAGCGATGGCTGTTGCCGGTTTCGCGCGGTAAAGCCGTGCTCGCTGTCGCTTTGGGTGGGTTTTTCGTCGCTTCAGATGGGCGCCTCACGGGTACGCAGACCGCGGTCCCCTTCGCGGCCTACGCGGATGCCTTGCTCGTCGAAGCCAACGACGGCGTGTACATCGTCGAGAAGGACGCCGTTGGGGTCTCTATCGAAGCGCAGTCCACGACCGATCACGCGGACGCCGGGCTCGTCACGCTGTCCAACACTCCCGGAGTCGCTCTCGGCGATGTCGGCGAGCAGCTGCGCCTTCGCGGCACGCTCGGCGCTTGTGCACAACAGTTGGGCGTCTTAGAACGCGCGCTTGAGCTGACGGCTGCGTACACGCGCGAGCGCAAGCAGTTCGACAAGGTGCTAGGCAGCTTCCAGGCCGTGCGACACCGCCTCGCCGACGCGTACATCGACGTCGAAGCCGTAAGGCTGACGCTGTGGCAGGCAGCCTGGAAGCTCTCCGAAGGCCTCGACGCAGCCGCAGACGTTGCTACCGCGAAGTTCTGGGCCGCCGAAGCCGGACACCGTGTCGCGCACACCGCGGTGCACCTGCACGGCGGCGTCGGCATCGATGTCGAACACCCCGTGCACCGCTACTTCGCCGCCGCGAAACGCCTGGAGTTCACCAGCGGCGGCGCGACGGAGCAACTGTTGGGCCTCGGCGAGCTCGTGGTCAGTCCAACGGCGTGATGTGCCGCAGCCGACGCGGTCCGGTATCCGGCCGCGTCGGCGGTGCGCCCACCACCAACCGTGCGTTGGCAACGAATGCCCCGTCCGGCGACGCGAGTATCGGATCCAAGGCCAACGACCGCACCTCAGGGTTGTCCTCCGCGAGCGCCGCGACGCGCAACACCATGTCCTGCAACGCCGCGAGGTCCGCAGGCTCGTCACCGCGATACCCCGTCAGCAACGGCGACGTACGCGGCTCTCGGATTAGCGTCGCCGCGTCGACGTCCGTCAACGGCACCGCCCGGTACGCGCGGTCGCCGAGCAGCGTGCTGACCAACCCGGACAGCCCGAACGACACGAGCGTGCCGAACGACGGGTCGTCTTGCAGCCCGATCACGCACGACAGCCCCTTCGGCGCCATCTGCTGCACGTATACGTCTTCGTCACCGGATACCGCGCACAGATCCCGGTACGCGACGCGTACGGAGTCTTCAGACGTCAGGTCAAGCCGTACGCCCGCGAGATCCGGCCGTCCGCGCAACCGCTCGTCCACCGCTTTGAGCGTGACGGGGTAGCCAAGCTCAGCCGCCGCACCGACGGCCGCGTCTTCGCTGGAAGCCACCCGGAATGGCACTACGTCCACGCCGTAACAGCTGAGCAACCGCACCACGTCGTCGTCGGACAGCAGCGTCGAACTGCCGTCCTCCGGCAGCAACTCGCGCACGATCTCCTGCGCCTGTTCGACGTGGAGACCGCTGGGCCGCACCAACGTTCCCTGTGGCCGCTGCCGCCACGCGGCGTACCGCACTACGCGCGCCAACGCGTTCACCGCTCGCTCCGGGCTCGAGTACGACGGAATCGACCCACGCGTCGGCACCCCGTCGTCGGAAAGCACCGCCAGCTCGTCCGGCACGCCTTCAGCAGCGAGGAACGTCGAGACGATCGGCTTCGACTGCTTCATCTCCGACACCGCTTCGCGCAACGCTCGCGCGTACGCGGTGCCAGGAATCGCCACCGGCGGCGCGAAAACCGCTATCAACGCGTCAGTGTCCGGCGAATCCAACGCCTCCCGCACCGCCGTCGCGAACTCGTCCGGCCCGGCCTGCGGCCCGATGTCGACCGGATCGAACGCCAGCCGCAACCCCTCCGAGCGGGCCGTATCGGCCGCCAGCAGCCCGATCGCACTGGAGTTCCCGACGATCCCGATGCGCGGCCCCGCCGGCAGCGGCTGGTGCGCGAACACGAGTGCGGTGTCGAACAACTGCGCCAGCGACTCGACCCGGACGACCCCGGCCTGCTCGAACAGCGCCTGCACACTGGCCTCGTCGACCTCCGCCGACGTCGCCGCGAGCTGCGGCCGCACCGCGTGCCGCCCCGACTTCACCGCCACGATCGGCTTCGACCGCGCCAGCCTGCGCGCCAGCCGCGCGAACTTGCGCGGGTTGCCGAACGACTCCAGATACAGCAGCACCAGGTCGGTGTCCGGGTCGGTTTCCCAATACTGCAGCAAGTCGTTGCCGGACACATCCGCCCGGTTGCCCGCCGACACGAACGTCGACAAACCCAGCCCGCGCGACCCCGCGTCCGCCAGAATCGCCGTCCCGAGCGCCCCCGACTGGCAGAAGAACCCGGTCCGCCCGCGCTTCGGCAACCGCGGCGCGAGCGTCGCGTTGAGCCGGACGTCCTTGGCGGTGTTCAGCACCCCCAACGCGTTCGGCCCGACCACGCGCATCCCGTGCGCCCGCGCCTCGCCGACCAGCCGCAACTCCGCGTGCAACCCGAGCGGCCCCGACTCCGCGAACCCACCGGACACGATCACCAATGTCTTGACGCCCTTAGCCAAACAAGCGTCCAACACCGATTCGACGGCCTCCGCCGGAACCGCCACCAACGCCAGATCGACCGGATCCGGAATATCCAGCACGGACGGATAAGCCCGCACCCCGCGCACCGACCGATGCTCCGGATTGACCGGATACACCGCCCCCGCGAAATCGGCGGCGAGCAGGTTCGCGAACGCGACATGCCCGACCTTGGTGGGATCCGCGCTCGCCCCGATCACCGCCACCGTGTCGGGATGGAGCAGATTGTGCACACTCCGCGCTTCCGCGGCTTGTTCCCGAGACCGCGCGACCGCAAGCGACTCCTCGGTGGGGTCGATGTCGAACTCGAGATGCAGCACGCCTTCCTCGATCGCGCGGCTGACCTGGTAACCGGCGTCGCGGAACACGCGCACCATCGTCGCGTTCTCGCTCAACACCTCGGCCACGAACCGCCGCAACCCGCACTCCGACGCGGCCGCGGCCAGATGCTCCAGCAGGATCGACCCGAGCCCGCGCCCCTGATGCTTGTCGTCGACGACGAACGCGACCTCCGCCGAAGGCCCGTGATCGAGCCTCTCGTAGCGCCCCACCGCGACCACGTCGTCCCCCAGCAAGGCCACAAACGCGACCCGATCGTGGTGGTCCACAGTGGAAAACCGCTCCAGATCCCGCGGCGGGATGCGCGGGTAGGCACCGAAGTAGCGGAAGTACCTGGTGCGGTCGGAAAGCCTGCTGTGCAGGGCTACGAGCCCGTCGGCGTCGCTCGGGACGACGGGTCGCAAGTGGACAGTGCCACCGTCGGAGAGGACGACGTCGGCTTCCCAATCGCGCGGGTAGTCGTAGGGATCGCGCTTCCCGTCCGTGCTGCGGTGTTCGGGGTTCTTGCCTTCCGCGGTGGGGTTCGCGGCTTCGGCAGACTGGCCGGACGCACCAGGCTTTCCGCTCACCGCAGTTTCGCCCCGCAAGTCGCTCTCGGCAGCGGAGCCCGGCGACCCGGCGGCAGCACTGCCGGTCGCCGGTGTTCCTGCCGCACCAGGTCCTCCCTCAGCGTGGCGGGCAGGATTCTGCGCTCCAGATCCGCCAGACCCACGGGTCGTGCGGTTGTCAGAAGCGGGGTTGCCCGGGCCAGGGTCGGACGCGTTGGCCCCGCCAGAACCGCCCATCGCCCGAGCGTCACGAGCGGAAACACCGCCCGCGTCGGGCGCGGCAGGTCCACTGGAACCGCCGATCGGGCGGGTGTCGGGAGCGGGGTCGTCCGGGCCGGGGTCGCCGGTGCCGGGACGGCGTGGCTGGTCGGGCATGGTCAGTCCCTCGGATCGTCCGGGTCGAGGCCGTGCAGCGGGAAGATCGCGCGGCGGGTGTCGCGGATCGCGATGTCCACCGGGTCGTCCGCGTCGTCGCCCCACCGTTTGAAGGCGGTGTCCTTGCCGTCGGTCATCGCGGCGGGGAGGTCTGCGGCCGGGGCCGCGCCTTGGACCGTCGAGACCCAGCCGGGCGGCAGCGGCGTTTCCGGCGGGACGTCGCGGTCCAGCACGGTCGCCATCAGGTGCGTCCACGAGCGCGGCACGACGCGGATCAGCTGGTATCCCCCGCCGCCGACGGCGAGCCAGCGGCCGTTCGCATAGCGTTCGGCCAGGTCGCGCAGCGTGGAGTAGATGGTGCGGTGTCCGTCGACCGACAGGGACATGTCGGCCATCGGGTCTTCCTCGTGCGAGTCGACCCCGCACTGGGTGACGAGCAGCTGCGGCTGGAACTCTTGCAGCACAGCCGGAACCACCGCGTCGAACGCCCGCAGCCACCCGGGGTCCCGCGTGTGCGGCGGCAGCGGGATGTTCACCGCGGAACCGGCCGCTTTCCCCTTGCCGATCTCGGCGGAGTAGCCGGTGCCGGGCCAGAGCGTGAACGGATGCTGGTGCATCGAGACGGTGAGGACGCGCGGGTCGTCGTAGAACGCGGCTTGGACGCCGTCGCCGTGGTGCACGTCAGTGTCGACGTACGCGATGCGGTCGAAACCGTGGTCGAGCAGCCACGAGATAGCGATCGCACAGTCGTTGTAGATGCAGAACCCGGACGCGTGATCGCGCATCGCGTGGTGCAGCCCGCCCGCGATGTTGACTGCCCGGCGCACCTCGCCGTCGGCGATCTTGCGCGCGGCGAGCAGCGTCGAGCCGACGACCAGTGCGGTCGCGTCATGCATATCGGGGAAGACGGGGTTGTCGTCGGTGCCGAGCCCGTGCCCGACGTCCCATCCGACGTTCGGCGCCTCCCGCACGGCGGCCAGGTACTCCGGCACGTGGACGCGCAGCAGTTCCTCGTCGCCTGCCGCGGTGGGCACGAGCAGATCGACGCCGTCGAGCACGCCCAGCTCAGTGGCGAGCCGCACGGTGAGGTCGAGCCGGACGGGGTTGAACGGATGCTGCCCGCCCAGGTCGTACTTCAGCAGCGACGGATCCCAGACAACCGCAGGCGACGACATGCATCGCACTGTACTTCCCCGCCGCGTCCCCAGCCGGGTTCCGCGGCGGGGCGGAACTCAGCCACGCCGCCTCTCACCCGGAACCTTCCGGACGAGAAGTCGGTGCACAGCGCCGAAAGCTCCGACGGAGTCAGCCGCGTTCGGGACCGGTGGCCGCGGGGCGTTCCGGATCGCGCGACCAGTGCGACCACGACCCCGCGTACAGCGCGGCGGGTTCCGGATGCCCGGCGACCTCCAGCGCGAGCACCACCGAGGACGCCGTGACGCCCGAACCGCAGTAGGCGCCGACCGGAACCCCGTCCGTCAAGCCCAGCGACGCGAACCGCTCGGCGAGCTCAGACGGCGACTTCCAGCGCCCGTCCGCTCCCGCGTGCTCGGACGACGGCGCGCTGACCGCACCCGGGATGTGCCCGGCCCGCGGGTCGACCGGCTCGGTCTCGCCGGTGTAGCGGACGTGCGCCCGCGCGTCGAACAGCACACCCTCGCGTGCGAGCGCCGCCGCGTCGTCGGCCGACAGGACCGGCATGGCTCCCGGCCGGACCTCGATGTCGCCCGGCTCCGGCGACGGCGTCTTGGCCGTCACTTCCCGGCCCTCGGCCAGCCACGCTGCGTAACCGCCGTCGAGCACCGCGACCTCCGGATGCCCGGCCCAGCGCAACAGCCACCAGGCACGCGCGGCGACCGAACCGTCAGCATCGTCGTACACGACCACCGGACGCCCGGCCCGGACCCCGGCTCTCCGCAGCTCGCGCTGCAGCACCGCCGGGTCGGGCAGCGGGTGGCGGCCGCCCTCCCCGGGCGGCGCGGCCAGCGCCGTGTCGAGGTCGACGAACACCGCGCCGGGCAGGTGTCCCTCCTGGTAGGACTCCGCTCCCGGCGGTCCGCCGAGCCGCCAGCGGACGTCCAGCACGACGGGACGCTCGCGGCCGGTCAGCGCGGCGAGCTCAGCGGGCGAGATCAACGGTCGCATGGCCCCATCCTGCAGGTCCGGACGCGGTTCGCGCACCAGGACAGGACTTTTCGCCGCGGCCGGGCCGTTACGCCGAGGCGAGCCGTCGCTGTCGGGGCCAGCGACTACGATGAGCTACGCGGACGAAGGGGACAGCGTGAACGATCTCATCGACACCACCGAGATGTACCTGCGTACCATCTACGAGCTCGAAGAGGAAGGGGTCGTTCCGCTGCGGGCCCGGATCGCCGAGCGCCTGCAGCAGAGCGGGCCCACCGTGAGCCAGACCGTGGCCAGGATGGAGCGCGACGGGCTGGTCGTCGTCGCCGACGACCGGCATCTGCAGCTCACCGACCACGGCCACGACCTCGCCGTCGCGGTCATGCGCAAGCACCGGCTCGCCGAGCGCCTCCTCGTCGACGTCATCGGCCTCGAGTGGGAGCACGTGCACAACGAGGCGTGCCGCTGGGAGCACGTGATGAGCGAGGCCGTCGAGCGCAAGCTGGTGAAGCTGCTCGACCACCCGACCACGTCGCCGTACGGCAACCCCATCCCCGGGCTCGACAAGCTCGGCGACGGCGATCCCGCGCCGCGCGCCGAGGACGGCCTGGTGCGCCTCGACGAGTTCGCCCGCACCGGCGGCGGCGAGGTGGAGATCCGCCGCATCGCCGAACACGTGCAGCTCGACGAGTCGCTGCTCACCGAACTGCGGACGGTCGGGATCGTGCCCGGCGGGTTCGTCACGGTCGGCAAGGCGGCGGGCGGCAGCGCCACCGTCGAGGTCAAGGGCACCGAAACCACGGCGCAGGTGTCCACCGCGGCGCTGCACGCTGTGCTGGCGCTCGCCAAGTGAGCCCGGCGACCGACGCGGCGCGCGCGTTCCGCGAAGTCCACGGGCGGGCCCCGGCAGGCGTGTGGTCCGCGCCGGGCCGGGTGAACCTGATCGGCGAGCACACCGACTACAACGACGGGTTCGTGCTGCCCTTCGCGCTTCCGCACCGGCTGGCCGCGGCCGCGTCCCCGCGCGAGGACGGCAAGCTCCAGGTCGCCACTCTCGGCGACGACGGGCAGCTGCAGCACTCCGGGCCGCACGACATCGCCGCGCTCGAACCGGGTTCGGTCGACGGATGGGCCGCGTATCCCGCCGGGGTGGCGTGGGTGCTGCGCGACCAGGGTTACGCGGGCGGCGCCGACGTGGTCGTCGCGGGCGACGTGCCGTCCGGGGCGGGGCTTTCCTCCTCTCACGCGCTGGAATGCGCGGTTTCGCTGGCTTTGCTGGGCGTGGCCGGGGTCGAACTCGAAGACGGCGGAGCGACCACTCCCACGCGTCCGGAGATCGCGCGCTGGGTGCAGCGGTCGGAAAACGACTACGTCGGCGCGCCCACCGGGCTGCTCGACCAGACGGCGTCGCTGTGCTGCGAGGACTCGCGGGTGCTGTTCCTCGACGTCCGCTCGGGCGAGATGGAGCAGGTGCCGTTCCCGCTCGCCGAGGCCGGGCTCCGGGTGCTCATCATGGACACCCGCACCAAGCATTCCCACACCGACGGCGGCTACGGCGCGCGGCGGCGCGGCACCGAGCGCGCGGCGGAACTGCTCGGCGTGAAGGCGCTGCGCGACGTCACGCTCGACGGCCTCGACGACGCCCTGGCGCAGCTGCCCGAAGATCTGGTTCCGCTGGTGCGCCACGTGGTCACCGAGAACCAGCGGGTGCTCGACGTGGTCGCGTTGCTGCGCGAGAAGAAGCTCGCCGAAATCGGGCCGCACCTCGACGCGTCGCACGTGAGCATGCGCGACGACTACCGCATCTCGACGCCCGAGCTGGACCTCGCGGTCGACTCGGCCCGCTCGGCCGGCGCGCTGGGAGCGCGGATGACCGGCGGCGGGTTCGGCGGCTCGGCGATCGCACTGGTCCGCGACGAGGATCTGGACGGAGTTCGCACCGCGGTCGAAACCGCCTGTGAGCAGGCCGGGTTCCGCCGTCCGCGGATGTTCACGGCGGTGCCGTCGCGCGGCGCGGGCCGCGACGAGGCCTGATTTCCGGAGCAACCCCCGGAGGGTCCGTCGCGTCGCACCAAGGGGAGACTGTGCCGCACAGTCGCCACCCCTCAGCAGAAAGGCCTTGACGTGACGGACCAGCAGAGCCCCCTGAAACTCATCGTGACGGGCGGCGCGGGGTACGTGGGCAGCGTGTGCGCGGCCCGCCTCATCGAAGCCGGTCACCAGGTCACCGTGGTGGACGACCTGTCGACCGGGCACGCGGACGCGGTGCACCCGCAGGCGCGCTTCGTCGAGGGCGACGCGGCCGAGGTCGCCGCGGACCTGCTCGGCGAAGGTTTCGACGGCGTGCTGCACTTCGCCGCTAAGTCGCTGGTGGGCGAGTCGATGACCGACCCGGCGAAGTACTGGGAAGGCAACGTGGTGACCTCGCTGCGGCTGCTGGAGGCGATGAAGAAGCACGGCACGCCGCGCCTGGTGTTCTCCTCCACCGCGGCGACCTACGGCGAGCCCGAGGTGTCGCCGATCCCGGAAACGGCCCCGACGCAGCCGACCAACACCTACGGCGCGTCGAAGCTCGCCATCGACCACGCGATCACCAGCTTCGCCCGTGCCCACGGCCTCGCCGCGGTCAGCCTGCGGTACTTCAACGTGGCCGGCGCCTACGGCGCGTTCGGCGAACGGCACACCACCGAAACCCATCTCATCCCCCTCGTCCTCCAGGTCGCGACCGGCGACCGCGAACACATCTCCATCTACGGCGACGACTACCCGACGCCGGACAAAACGGCCGTCCGCGACTACATCCACGTGGTCGACCTCGCCGACGCCCACCTCCTCGCCCTGCGCCACGCCGCCGCGGGCGAACACCGCATCTACAACCTCGGCAGCGGCACCGGGTTCTCGGTGCTCGAGGTCGTGGAATCCTGCCGCCGGGTCACCGGGCACGCGATTCCCGCCGTGGTGGCCCCGCGCCGCGCCGGCGACCCGTCGGTGCTGGTCGCGTCGAGCGACAAGGCCAACGGCGAACTCGGCTGGACGCCCAAGCTGACCGACCTCGACGGGATCGTGTCGGACGCCTGGCAGTTCACCCAGTCGCGCCGTTCCTGACGGCAGTTCCGGACCGGGCACCGCCCGGGTCCGGTTCGCGCACAGCATTCCGGTGCGGAGGGCGGGGATTCGAGTGGATCCCCGCCCTCCGCGTCGTTGCGGCGAGCGCATCGTTCAGACGCGCCCGCAGCAGGACACCGAAAGTCCACTGAGGACTCAGCAGCGCAGGATTCGACTCGGGCACGTCAGCAACGGGACGGCGCGGCTCGCACCCGGCCACTCCCCTGCGCCGGAACACCAGCCGGTATCCAGGAAAGCCGTACAGGGCTCCGCCCAGGAACCACGTCCTGTCACCGTGGTGATGAACCGGGTCAACCTCGACTCAGGCCCACGCCCCGTCTCCCGACCAGGAAACCCAGCCTCCCCCACGGCATTCCGGACCGGAAGTCTCGTCGGAAACGGTCATCTCATCCCCCGCGGCGGCCCAGATCTTTGCCCCGGACCCGCCTCCCCACCGCTCCCCGGTTCCGGCGGCGGAGACAAGCCAAGATCCACCGCGGTGCTCAAGTCGGCGAGACCGGTCAGTTTCGCCGGGTCCGTGCCGATGTTCCACGCGGCCTGCAGCAACTGAGCCACCACATGAGCGGGATCGGCTTCCACGGCGTTCGCCAGGGCCATCCCGGCGAGCGCGCCTTCCCCACGCATCAAGGCGGTGTAGCCGAGATGCAGCGCGGCCTCGGCACGGTGCGGTGGCGGTAGTTCGCGGACCAGCGTCAGCCACACCTCTTCCGCCTCGCGGGTCAGCGACGTGTGCGGCGGGACCGCGAGAGCCAGGCAGGCATCGCGGACGGGGTTGAACGTCAACGCGTGGGCGAGGCGCACAGCTTGGTCGTCGTCGGGCGGGCCCGCACCTCGGCGCTGGCGAAGGAATGCGTCGCGGAGTTCGCCAACCGCCGCGTCCAGGACGTCGCTGTGCGACATGCCAGGGCTGCACAACGGTTCCGGACAGGACGCCAGCAAGTCAGCCCGGCGGGCGATCGCTTCCGGCGACCGGGGTTCAAGAACGGCAGCCAGCTCTTCGCGGCTGCGGAAGACCACGAAGCCCGCCTCCGTGGTCGCGGCGGCGATGACGGTTTCCTGCGGATCGGGCAGAACGCCTCGGCAGTCCGGATCCCGGTAGCACGACCATGGTGCACCGGGTTCGATCTCGGCGGTCCACAAAGCATGGAACAGGCGGAGGTTGTGCCGCGCCAGGCCACGCTCCAGCTCGGCTGCGAATTCCCGGTGGGGTGGACCGTTTTCGTCCGCTGAACCGCCGACGAGGACGGCGGTGACGCCGTTGTGCTCGTGGTCGGCGAAGCGCGGGATCAGCGCATCTGCTTGCTGTGCTTGGAGTTCTCGCGGCGGAAGGTCGGCGCGCAGCATCAGGCCGATCGTGGTGCCGGGTACGCGATGACCCAGCAGCACGAGGGAATCGTCGGGACGGAAACCGAGCAGGTACGGGAGCGAGGCGATGAGGTCGGCCGGGTTGCTGAGGGTGGCCCGGGAGATGCCGGGCGGCGTCGAGGTGGTCACGCCTCCACTGTGCGCCGCGAATCCGCGAATCGGGGCCAGCACGGCAAATCTGTGGACGACGGCAGGCAGTTGTGGACAACCGCGTCACGAGCGGGAAGCGCCGATGGAAATTGTCGGTGGCGTGTGCATCAACACGAACATCCACAATAGACAGAATGCTGCCGGAGCAGGCAAGGCTCCGGCAGCATCGTCAGAAATCGCTCAGCCGCAGTGTTCGAACGGGCTCGTGTACGAGGACGAGCCGACCGAACCGCCCCACTTGACGCACGTGGACCCGGCGTTCTTCTTCACCGGCCCGGCGTAGTAGGTGAAGTTCCCCGAATCCGTCGCCCTGGTCGACCCCTGAACCTCCAGGAACGCCGAAACCGGGCTGGCCGTCCCGAGGGAAACCGCCTTCAGGGTCGTCACGCAGTTCTCTTTGGAGGACGAGTTGTACAGCAGGTACGCGGTGCCCGCCGTCCCCAGCGCCTGCTGGTCGATCACCGAAAAGCCCGACCCGCACACCTCCGTCGCCGAGTACGGGTTGCCTCCGCAGCCGTTCTTGCTCGTGAAGTCCTTCTTGCCGTAATACGGCACCGCGACGCCGTTCAGCACGGCCTTTTGCGTCACGCCGTTCAAATTTTCTTCGAAATGCAGATGCGGCCCGGTCACCCCGCCGGTCGCGCCCGCCTTGCCGATCTCCTTGCCCTGCCCGACGCTCTGACCCACCGAGACTTCCTGCTCGGAAAGGTGCGCGTACCGGGTCCGCCAGCCGCCGCCGTGGTCCAGTTCGATCCAGCGGCCGTAGCTGGTGCTGCCCTCGTTCGCGACGCGCGTGACCGTTCCGGGCGCGGAGGCGAGCACCGGCATGCCGGTGATGCCGGACTTCTGGAAGTCGACCGAGTTGGGCGGGTTGTGGCCGCTGAAGGTCGCCGCGGTGACCGTCACGCCGCACTTGAATGGCACCTGGAAGTTGGGGGCCGCGGACGCCGTCGACTGGGCGGCGAGCGTCAGGCCGCACGCGGGCAAGGCCACCGCAGCCGCGACCGCCGCGAACCGTCTCAATCTGGACATGGGGCGTACCTCCTGATGGGGGAAATGTCCGACACCCTCCAGCCAAGCCGGAGCCAGTACATTTTCCGTACAAGACGACCGGGGAGGGCCCATGGGCACACCAGCGGCCTCGCTCGCCAAGGCGCGGCGGCGGTTCGAGGGCGCCGACTGGGTGCGCTGGGGCGTGCTCGCCGTGCCGGCCCTGTTCGCGATGCCGAGCGCGCGGCCCTGGACGTGGCCGCTGATCGCGCTGGTTCTCGTGCTGTCCGTCCCGGCGCTCTGGCTCACCCGGGAGTCGCGGCCGCGCTGGCTGATGCCCGCGACCATGATCGCCGTCGTCGCGGCGGCGGGCGCCCTATGGATCCTGCAGCCGGGCAGCTGGACCGCGACGACGATGTTCGGCGCGACCTTCTACACCCTTCGCGTGTCCGGCCGGGTCGGGGCGGCGATCTCGCTCGCCGTGGCCTCGGCGACGATTCTTGCCTGGTCGATCATCTACGACCTCGATTGGCTGAACGCGGTCGCCTTCTTCGCGGTCCTCGTCGTGATGGTGCTGCTCGCCGCCAACCGGCGGAGCCGCGCGGAACGGCTGGAACAGACCGAACTCGCGCTCGCCCGCGCCCAGACCGCCAGCGAGGAACACGCGCGCGCAGCAGCGCTCGCCGAACGCGCGCGCATCGCCCGGGAGCTGCACGACGTCCTTGCGCATTCCCTCGCCGGTCTCGCACTCAACCTCCAGGGCGCGCGTCTGCTGCTGGTCCGCGACGGTGCGAGCGAAGAGTCTCTCGCGCAGATCGAACGCGCGCAGAAGCTGGCGACGGACGGTCTCGCCGAAGCGCGCAAGGCTGTCGCCGCGCTGCGCGAAGACGCCGTACCCGTCGAGCGCTCGGTGTCGGACCTTCTCGCCGCGTACAGGCTCGACACCGGCTCTCGCGCCGACCTGGTGATCGAAGGCGAACCGCGCGAGCTAGACGCCGCTGTCGGCACAACGCTCGTACGCGCCGTACAGGAAGCCCTCGCGAACTCGCGCAAACACGCTGGCGGTCCCGCCCTAGACGTCACGGTGGCTTTCAACAACGACGAAGTCGACTTAACGATCATCGACCACCAGGGCCGCCGTCCGCCGGAGCCGCCGTCGCCGGGATACGGTTTGCGAGGCATGGGCGAACGGGTCGCGCTGGTGAACGGGAAGCTCGAATGCGGCCCTGGGGAGGACGGATGGCGGATTCACCTGGCGGTGCCGGCGTGACGCTGCGCGTGGTCTTGGCCGACGACCAGGCAGTAGTGCGCGAAGGTCTCGTCACGCTGCTCGGGCTGCTGCCCGGCGTCGAGGTGGTGGGCTCGGCGGCAGACGGCGTACAGGCTCTCGAACTTGTCGCGGAGCACCAGCCGGACGTACTGCTCGTCGACCTGCGCATGCCGAAGCGCGACGGCGTCGAGACGACCGAACTGGTCCGCGCGCAGCATCCGAAGACCGAAGTCGTCGTCCTCACCACGTACGCCGACGACGATTCCCTCCTCGCCGCGCTCAAAGCCGGTGCGCGAGGCTTCCTCACCAAGGACGCCGACGCCGACGCGATCGTCCGCGCCCTCCGCTCAGCGGCCGCCGGTCAGTCCACTGTGGACGGCGCGCTCCAGCAACGGCTGGTGGCCGCCGCGACGAGCCGCGCCCCGGTGCGCACCAAGGAACTGGAAGGCCTCACCGCACGCGAAGTCGAGGTGTTGCGGCTGATCGCGGCCGGGCTGTCGAACACGGAGATCGCGCGCACGCTCGTCGTCAGCGAAGCGACGGTGAAGACGCACGTCAATCACCTGTTCTCCAAGGCCGGTCTGCGCGACCGTGCTCAGGCCGTCGCCTTCGCCTACCGCGCCGGGATCGCCGAGTAGAACGCCTTCTTCCCGCCGACGATCGGCAACGTGACCGTCGTCCCGGTCAGGTCCAGCGACAGTCCCGCACCGGGCCGCGGCCGCAGCGTGAAGTCGTGGTCGCTGGAGGCCAGCACGAACTCCAGGCGATGTCCGGCAGCCACGATGTAGTCCTTCGGCATCAGCGAAACCTCGATGCGGTACCGCTGTCCGGGGGTGATCGGCGACGTGACCGACGGGCTGATCCGGTTCTGCGAGTCCGTCCAGCCGCGGCTGATCACGTGGGAAGTGCCGTCCGGCGCGCGGTCCAGCAGCACCGCGGTGACGTTCGCGGCCGGGCGGTCGAACGACAGCCGCAGCTCGGCTTTCGCCGTGCCGGACAACCGCACCGGCGCCGTGGCCGCGGAAGTGCGGTAGCGCAAGCGGTTCCCGGACGACGTCGCATCGGCGAGCTGTTCGATCTTCTTGCTCGCGTCGTCGGCCAGTGTTTCGACGGCCGGACGCCCGGGCACCGGCTGCCGGTCGAGTGCCCCGGTCGAACGTCCGCCCGGCCACGGGCGCAGTTCGACGTCCGAGGTGCCCGGCGCGGGCCATTCGGCCTCGTCGACCCACGACTTGTCCTCGCGTTGAATGGTCGCCTTCGGCTCGCGCTCGATCCCGTTGTCGACGCCGTAGAGATAGTGCGACATCCACTTGTTCACCGTCGTGAGCCAGACGTCGCGGCGCAGCGAAACCGGGTCCGCGTGGCCCGACTGGTGCAGCCAGATCTTGTGCTCGACGCCGTGCTTCTTCAGCGCTTCGTACCAGGTGGCGACCTGCTCGGTCTTGACGTTCCAGTCGTTCAGCCCGTGCACCGCGAGCACCGACGCGTGCACCTTGCCGACGTCGTTCCGGTAGTTCCGCACGTCCCAGAACTGGCTGTAGTCCCCGGTCAAGCGGTCCTGCGCGGCGGTGAGGCCGTCGAGCACCGGACGGCAGATCTGCTGGTCCGCACGCGAGTAGACGTAACCGGCCAGCACGTCCGTGTCCTCGCCCTGGTATCCGCCGGGAGCCACGACCGCGCCGGCGTTGCGGTAGTAGCCGTACCAGCTCGAAATGGCGGCGATCGGCACGATCGTCTCGAGCCCTTCGACGCCGGTGCTCGCCACCGCGTTGGGCAGCGTGCCGTTGTACGACACGCCCATCATGCCGGTTTTCCCCGTGCTCCAACTCGCCGTGACGGACGCTCCGGCCTGGTCGTGCGCGGAAGCGCGGCCGTTCAGCCAGTCGACCACGGAGCGCGCGCCGATCGTCTCGTTCACGTCGCCGGTCGTCGGGCAGCCGGTCGACAGCCCGGTGCCGAGGGATTCGCCGTACACCACAGCGAATCCGCGCGCGGTGAAGTAGTTCTGGTAGCTCCACCCGATCGGCGGCGCGGCGTGCGGTCCCGGCACGTACAGCTCGGTGTCGACGTTGTGGTTCGGCACGTCGTTGCCGCCCGCGAAGTACGGGCTCGCTTCGTACACGACAGGCACCTTCATGCCCTGCGCCGTGGCGCGCGGACGCACTACCTGAGCGTGTACGAGGTCAGGCTTGCCGTCGTGGTCGCTGTCGACAGGCGCAGTGACCCACACGTCCTCGCGGATGACGTCAGCCGGATCGAAGACCGGCTGCGCTTGACCGTCGGTGAAGACGGGCGCGGGCGGCGAAGCAGCTTCAGCGACCGCGGGCACGGACAACGTGGCCACTGCGACGAAAACGGCAGCGACGCGAGCGGCAACTCCCACCAGAACCCCCAAGCCGGACGAAGCAGGCGAGCAGCTTCGAGACTTCCGTCAACCGCAAGTTGCGTCAACCGACTAACGTCGGAGCCATGGACGCACCGATAGTCACGGTTACGGTCTATCCGCAGCACGCGCGCGTCACCCGCCGCTGTCAAGTCACTCCGGCGGACGGGTCCCGCGTAGAGATCACGGGTCTCCCCCTGTCGCTCGACGCTGCTTCGGTGCGCGTCAGCGGAGCGGGCGACGCGTTGGTTACGGGCGTCGACGTCGCGTACGTGCAACACGCCGAGCCTGCGGACCCAACGCTGCGCGCGCTCGTGGAGCAGCGTCGCGCGGACCAAGCGACTGTCGACGAAGTAGCGGACGACGAGAGCGCTGCAGCGGCGCGCGTCGACTTGTTGACCGGCGTCGCGCGACGCAGCGGAGCGAGCTTCGCGAAGGCTTTGGCTGGCGGCGACGCGGAACCGGGGCGTGTCCAGGAAGTGAGCGAAGCGCTCAGCACGCAGTTAGCCGTGGCGCTCAAGGAACGTCGCGCGCTCGCCACGAGGCTGGAACGGCTGCGCGAAGACCTCGCCGCGCTCGACCGTCAGATCGAAACTCGCAGCGCACAGTCCGAACAGGACAGTTCCACCATCGTGGTGGAGCTGGAATCCCCCGCCACCGCCGAAATTGAACTGTCCTATGTGGTCCCCGGCGCGCGCTGGGAACCCGGATACGACGTGCGCGTACGCGGCACCGACGTCACCGTCACCTCGTACGGATTGGTCAGTCAGCACACCGGCGAGGACTGGCCGGAGTGCGAACTGACGCTGTCCACCGCCCGCCCGGCGAACACCGTCGTGATCCCGGAACTCCAGCCCTGGTATCTGGACCGGCAGCAACCGGACCGCCGGTCGATGGTGCCGCCCGCACCCGCTGCCGCGATGGCATACGGCGGCGCACCAGCCGGTCGAGACGGCTTCGCCGCGCACGTCGCCGAAGTCGAGCAGGGCACCACTGCGGTCACCTTCCGCCCCGCACGCCCGGTCGCGATCCCGTCCGGCGCGCAAGGCCACCGCACGACGCTCGCGCAGCTGGACTTCACCGCGGAACTGGACTACGTGACCGCACCGACGCAGGCCGAAGAGGCCTACCTGCGCGCGAAGGTAGTCAACACCGGGCAGCACACGCTTCGCGCCGGTCGCGCCGCGGTGTTCCACGAAGCCGAATTCGTCGGCAGCACGCTGCTGGAACTGTGGGCGCCCAGCGAGGAACGCGAACTCGCGCTGGGCGTCGACGACCGGATCCGCGTCGAACGCGAACTGGTCAAGCGCAGCGCAGGCAAGGCGACGTTCTCCGCGCAACGCCGTCGCGAAGCCGATTACCAGACGACAGTCACCAACCACAGCCCACGCGAAGCCGTGGTGTCCGTGCTCGACCAAGTCCCGGTCTCCCGGGACGACGCGATCACTGTGCGGGACCTGCGGGTCAGCCCGGAGCCGGTCGAGCGCACCGAACTGGGCCAGTTCACCTGGCGGCTCGCGATCGCGCCCGGAGCCTCCGCGACGGTCTCGCTCGGCTACCGGGTGGATGTCGCGAAGGGCGTCGAGCTCAGCGGCTGGCGCGAATGACGCGTCAGCCCTGGGAGATGTAGGCCTCCAGCTGCTCCTGGCTCTGTTCCAGCTGCTCCATCCGGATCTTCACCACGTCGCCGATGCTCACGATGCCGGCCAGGCGCCCGCCGTCGAGCACCGGCACGTGCCGGATCCGCCGTTCGGTCATCACGACGCTGAGCTGGTCCACCGGATCGTCCGGCGAGCAGCTGGCGACCAGGGTGGTCATGATGTCCGCGACCGGCCCGTCGAGGATCGAGGGCCCGTGGTCGTTGAGCCGGCGCACGACGTCGCGTTCGGACACGATCCCGGCGATCCCGCCTTCGGCGTCCACCACGACCATCGCGCCCACGTTGTGCCGGGCCAGGCCCGCCAGCAGCTCGGTGACGGTCGTCCCCGGCGACACAGTGGCGACCGTCGCGCCCTTGCGCTGAAGCAAATCCGCAATCCGCATGGCGATGCCCTCTCCTCGGTGAGTCGGGTCACATCAGGTTAGGGCCCCGGTGCCGAGTGCGAAAGTCCAGCGGGACGCGTCCGTTCGTGGTAACGCGATCATTCAGGCCCGCTGTCGAACACCCTCCGCAACCGGGCGAGACCGGGCCCGATCTCCTCCGCCGCGATCGCGCCGTAGCCGAACAGCAGCCCGTGCCGCCGCGCCGCCACGGAGAAATCGCCGAGCGAAAAAAGCCGGACGCCCGCGCCGGACGCCTTCCGCGCGAAGCCGCGCAGATCCCGGTCCGCCGACGCGCTCAGGTGCAGCCCCGCCGACGCCGGGACCGGCTCCAGCACGTCGCCGAATTCGGCGCGGAGACCGTCGACGAGGAGGTCGTGGCGCGCGCGGTAGATGCCGCGCATCCGGCGGACGTGCCGGGCGAACCCGCCTTCGGCGACGAACGCCGCGACCACCGCTTGTTCGATGCCCGGGGAATGCCAGTCGGCGAGGTATTTCGCCTTCACGATCGCTTCCGCCAACGCGGGCGGCGCGGCGAGGAAACCCAGCCGCAGCGCGGGCGACAGGACCTTCGAGAACGAGCCGACGTAGACCACCCGGCCGTGGGAATCCAAGCTGTGCAACGGTTCCAGCGGACGTCCGGAGTAGCGGAATTCGGTGTCGTAATCGTCCTCGACCACGACTGCCCCGTTGTCCTCCGCCCAATCCAGCAGCGCTCGCCGACGAGACGGCGACATCGCGACACCGAGCGGGTACTGGTGCGAAGGCGTCACGTGCACCAAGCGAGTGTCCGGCGGAATCGCGTCGACCACGATGCCCTCGTCGTCCACTGGAACCGGCGCGACGCGCACTCCGAGCGTGCCCAGCAGGAGACGCGGCGGCGGGTAACCGGGATCCTCGACCGCGGCCAGGTCGCCGGGCCGCAACAAGACCCGCGCGACGAGGTCGATCGTTTGTTGCGCGCCTGAAGTGACCACGAGGTGTTCGGGGCGCACGCGCACGTTCCGGGACAGGGCGAGGTGCCGCGCGAGTTCGGTGCGCAGCCGAGGATCGCCCTGGGGTTCGCCGTAAGTCATCAGTTCCGCGCGGGAACTGCGCAACGCCTGGGTCGTCAGCCGACGCCAGGTCTCGAACGGAAACAGCCGCACATCCGGCGCCCCGGCGCGGAAATCGAACTCCGGCGGGTCGGTGAACGCCTTCGGCGGCGCGGGCACGTCTGTCCACTCTGGACGCGGCTGGACGCCGTCGGCGAGCCCCGTCGGTTCAGCGGGCCGCGGCGCGGCACCCGCGCGCACGTAAGTGCCGGCTCCGACCCGGCCGGTAAGGAATCCTTCCGCGGTGAGGCGTTCGTACGCGGCGGTGACGGTGGTGCGCGAAACGGCCAGCTGGTGCGCCAGTTCCCGGGTCGGCGGCAGCACGTCGCCGTCGCGGAGCCGCCCGTCGAGCACCGCCTCGCGAATCTGGCGGTAGATCTCGTCGCGATGGCCGCGAGTGCCGGAAAGGTCGAGGTGCAGGTCCACGCGTTCAGCCTAGATTGGTCCACCGCAGTTGGGCATATTTTGGCTCTCTTCCTGGACCGATCTGGCGGTTAGCGTGAAGCGCATGACCACGTTCGATCTCGACCGGCAATCTCTGCTCGTCCTCGATCCCATCGTCTCGAAGATCACCGCCGCGGACCTCGACCGGCCCACGCCGTGCACTGGCTGGACGCTCGCCGACCTGCTCCGCCACCAAGTCAGCGAAAACCGCGGCTTCGCCGAAGCCGCGCGCAACGGCTCCGCGAAGGACTGGCATAGCGGTCAGCTCGGCGAAGACGCGTACGCCGCGTACGCCGCTTCGGTGACCGACTACCTCGATGCGTACGGCGAAGCCGACGTCGCGGAACGCCAGATCACCATCAGCACCTTCGGCACCTTCCCGGGCACAGTGGTGATCGCGATGCACCTCGTCGACACCGTCGCGCACGGCTGGGACCTGGCCAAGACCCTCGACGTCGCCTACGACCCGGTACCGGAAGCAGTACACGCCGCACTGCAGTTCGCGCTCATGATCCCGACCGACCCGAAGGAACGCGTCGAACGAGGGACCTTCGCGCCGGTGGTGCCCGTCGGCCCGGACGAAAGCGAGCTGGACCAGTTCCTCGGCCTGCTGGGCCGCGACCCGCAGTGGCGCGTCAGCTGACCTTGTCCGCCGGGGCCGACCAGGTGTCGCAGGCGGCCGGGCCGGACCCGGTGTAGCCGGCTTTCGCCCAGGCCAGCTGGTTCGCGCGGGTGCCGTGGTCGCCGCTGTCGTCGGCGCGGCCGTAGTCGGCGACGGCGGCGTTCGCGGTGGCCCGGCTGATCGAGCCGCGGTCCGCCGCGGCGTTGAGGAACAGCGCGCCGAAACAGTTGGCCTGGAGTTCGATCCGGCGCACGACCGCCTTGTCCGCGTCGCTGGTCGGTTCCGGCGAACCCATCTCCGCGCTCGCCGCGTCGAGGATGCCGCTCTCCCGCTGGACGTGATGGCCGTACTCGTGGGCAAGCGTCGCCAGGTGGCGAGGCCGGCTCAGGCCCGCGTCCGACAGCATCCAGTCGGTGGGCGCGTAGATCGTGGCGTCGCCGCCGCAGTAGTACGCGACCGCTTCGTCCCGGGACGGCGCGCTGCCGCAGGCGCTGGTCTTCGGCAGCGTGACCGACACCTTGACCGGCAGGTTCGGCTCGTCCGCTTTGTCCAGCGCGGGCTGCCAAGCCTGTTTCAGACAGCCCACGAGCGCGGTGTAGAAGCTCTTGAGCTGCTCCGCGTCCCGGCTCAGCTCCGGCAGGTCGCAGGACACCGGACCGAGCGCGATCCCGCCGGCGAGCAGCGGGTTGCCGCGGAGCTTGCGCACCGGTTTGGCGTCCTGGCGGTCAGGCATCGAGTCGGCGTTCGGGGCCGCCATCGCGTGCCCGGACACCTCGTGCGGGACCGCGGCTATGAGCGCGAGCGTGACCGCGACGATCGCCACCGCCGCGACGGCGCCCAGCGCTTTGCCCGCCCTCCGGCGCGGCGGAGCCTGCGGCGGCCACGAGCCTCCGGCGTGATACGTCATTCCTCCCCCTCCCGGCCAGCATACGGAGACCGCGAGCCGCCCTGGATCACGAAACGGGAACGCCGGGCTCCTGGCCGGATCCGCGACGGACAGCGAGACTGGACGCTATGACTGTCGAAGATCCGTACCTGTGGCTGGAAGACGTGACGGGCGACGAGGCGCTCGAATGGGTCCGTTCGCGCAACGCGGAGACGCTGGACGTGCTCACCGCGAGCGAGAGGTTCAGGCAGCTGCGGGACTCGATCCGCGAGGTGCTCGACGCGGGCGGGCGGATCCCGTACGTCGTGCGCCGGGGGACGCACTACTACAACTTCTGGCAGGACGCCGAGCACCCGCGAGGGCTGTGGCGGCGCACCACGCTGGAGCAGTATCGCACCGCCGAACCGGACTGGGAGATCCTGCTCGACGTCGACGCGCTCGCCGCGGCAGAGGACGAGAACTGGGTCTGGAAGGGCGCCGCGGTGCTGCGTCCCGGGCACCGGCTCGGCCTGGTCCAGCTGTCGCGCGGCGGCGCGGACGCGACCGTGGTCCGCGAGTTCGACCTCGACGCGCACGAGTTCGTGGAGAACGGGTTCGCCCTCTCCGAGGCGAAGCACCGGATCGGGTGGATCGACGCCGACCGGGTGTACCTCGGAACGGACTTCGGCCCGGGCTCGCTCACGACGTCCGGATATCCGCGTCTGGTGAAGGAATGGCGGCGCGGCACTCCGCTCGAAGAAGCGGTTCTCGTCGCCGAGGGCAAGCCGGACGACGTCGCGGTGGCGGCGTACCACGACCCGACCGAGGGCTTCGAACGCGATTTCGTGCGCCGGGCGATCGATTTCTACCGCACCGAGTACTTCGAGCGGACCCCGTCCGGACTGACCAAACTGGACCTGCCTGAGGACGTCGAGGTCTCGACGCACCGCGAATGGCTGCTCGTGCACCCGCGCAGCGCGTGGACCGTCGGCGGCGTCGAACACCCCGCGGGGACCCTGCTCGCGATCCGCTACGACGCGTTCAAGTCGGGCGACCGCCATTTCACCGCACTCTTCACCCCGGACGCGCACACGTCGCTGGACTACTACGCGTGGACCCGCAACCACCTCCTGCTCGCGACGCTGCACGACGTCAAGTCGGAGCTGCGCGTGCTGACGCCAGGGCCGGACGGCTGGGCCGAAGCGGAACTGGGCGGTGCGCCGGAATTCGGCAGCGCGCAAATCGTCGACACCGAACCGGACGTCGACGACGAGTACCTGGTGGATTCCTCCAGCTACGTCCAGCCGTCCACGCTCACCCGCGGCGTCGTCGGCGGCGACGTCGAGGTGCTGAAGCAGGCGCCGGCGTTCTTCGACGCGACCGGGATCGAAGTCAGCCAGTACTTCGCGACGTCGGACGACGGCACGAAGATCCCGTACTTCGTGGTCCGCCCGCCCGGCGCGGAAAACGGCCCGACGCTGCTGTACGGCTACGGCGGTTTCGAGGTTTCGCTGACCCCGTCGTACGGCGGGGTCGTCGGCCGGTCCTGGCTGTCGCGCGGCGGCACGTACGTGGTCGCGAACATCCGCGGCGGCGGCGAGTACGGCCCGGAATGGCACATGCAAGCGGTGAAGGAGAACCGGTACAAGGCGTTCCAGGACTTCGCCGCGGTCGCGCGCGATCTCGTCGCACGGGGCATCACGACGAAGGAACGGCTTGGCATCCAAGGCGGCAGCAACGGCGGACTGCTGATGGGCGTCATGCTCACCAGCTACCCGGAGCTGTTCGGCGCGATCGTGTGCCAGGTGCCGTTGCTCGACATGAAGCGCTACCACCTGTTGCCGGCCGGGGCGTCCTGGATGGCCGAATGGGGTGACCCGGACGTGCCGGAAGAGTGGGAGTACATCTCGAAATACTCGCCGTACCAGAAGGTTTCGGCGGACGGCGATTATCCGCCGATCCTGTTCGTCACCTCTACCCGCGACGACCGCGTGCATCCCGGGCACGCGCGCAAGATGGTCGCGCGGATGCGGGAACAGGGCCACGACGTGGAGTACTTCGAGAACATCGAAGGCGGCCACGGAGCGGCGGCTGACAACGAACAACTCGCGTTCCGATCGGCGGTCGCCTACGAGTTCCTCTGGTCGAAGCTTTCCTAGACCAGGTCCCGGGGCCGCGCCCGCACGCGCGGCCCCGGTCGGATCGACGGTCCTCTGTGGACATCCGCGAGCGCTCGCTCGAACCGCGCCCAGGCATCGATGACGAACGCCAGCCAGGGCACCCCTAGCCGTCGTAGCGCGCGTCCATGGCCGACCAGGACGCCGCCGGTTTCCAGTATCGCTCTGGCTCGCCATCTCGCGGTGGCCGCGATTCCCCAGCGCCGCAACCGGTCCACGTGGTAACTCAGCCGTCGTTCCAGCCCGGCGAGCACGCGCGCGGCTACCTCCGTCGTGGCCGGGTCGCGGGTGCCGTCCCGCACCGCGCGGTAGTAGCCGAGCGCGAGCACGTCGGAGATCAGCTGGGTCATCACGTCGCCTTTTCCCGGCTGGCCCGCGGTTTCGAGCAGGCGCGCCACCAGCCGCTGGTCTTCGACGGTCGGCTCGTCCGGCGGATTCCGGAACCGGCGGACGCTGCGCGCGACCACCGGATCCAGCCGCACGCCACTCCCCCACGCCGGCTGCGGCCGGACCTTCCGTCGCCGCGCCTCAGCCTCGAACACCGCATTCCAGTCCACGGCGGCCATGCTGCCGCCTCGATGTGCCGGTCTGGCGGCGAGATTGTGGAGGTTCGGTGGAGCTGCCGTCCTTGTCTCTGTACCTACTAGTATGTACGCTGAGGTCATGTCCGCCCGAGATCAACTCATCGCGAGCACGCAGGACCTGCTGTGGGAGCGGGGATACGTCGGCACCAGTCCGAAGGCGATCCAGCAGCGCGCCGGCGCCGGACAAGGCAGCATGTACCACCACTTCGCCGGCAAGGCCGACCTGGCGCTCGCCGCGATCCGGCAGAACGCCGCCGATCTGCGCGCCTCCGCCGAGGCCGCGTTCGCCCAGGGCACGACCGCGGTCGAACGCGTTTCCGCCTACCTGTTGCGCGAACGGGACGTCCTGCGCGGCTGCCCGGTCGGACGGCTGGCGCTGGATCCCGAGATCGTCGCGAACCCGGAATTGCGTGCGCCGCTGGAAGAAACGTTCGACTGGCTGCGCGGCCGTCTCGCCGAAGTGCTCGCCGAGGGCATCGCGAACGGCGAGCTGCCGGCCGATCTCGATCCCGCCGCGACCGCAACCGCACTCGTCGCAGTGCTGCAGGGCGGATACGTCCTCGCCCGGTCGTCCGGAACCGTCGAGCCGTTCGACCAAGCGATCCGCGGCGCACTCGCGCTCCTCGAACGGCGGTGACGGCGATGTACGCCATGCAGTACGAGATCGACCTGCCCGACGGTTACGACATCGAGCACCGAGTCGCGACCCGGGGCCATCGCACCGACGCGTTCCCCGGATTGGGGCTCAAGGCATACCTGGTGCGAGACAACCGCTACGCACCGTTCTACCTGTGGACCGACACCGCCGGAATGAGCCGGTTCCTGTGGGGCGGCGGCGGATTCGACGGCATAGTCCAGGATTTCGGGCGACCGCCAGTGCTGCATTGGACCGGTGCCAGCTGCCTGCCCGGCCCCGCGCGAGCGAGCGCCCCGGAGTTCGCGACGAAACGCGTAGGCCGGTTTTCCGAAGGCATCGACCGCGAACTCGCCGAACTCGCGCGGCTGTCCCTCAATCCAGCAGTGCACACCACCGCGCTGGCCATCGACCCGCGGCGCTGGGAAACCGTGCGCTTCACCCTCTGGACCACCGCCCCGGCCGAGGACACCGACGTCCAGTACCGGGTGCTGCACCTGTCCCGTCCGAATATCGACCAGCTGAACTGAGAGGTCGCCCCCATGCCGCTCGTCCGCATCGACGTGCTGTCTGAACCCAACGCCGACCGTCTGCCCGCCATCGGCGACGCCGTGCACCAGGCGATGACCGAGACCATCAACGTCCCGGTCGACGACCGGTTCCAGATCCTGAACAGCCACGCCACCGACCGTCTGCGGTACGACCCGGGCTACCTCGGCGTCCACCGCGACGACGACATCGTCTACATCGCCATCACGATGCGCGCCGGCCGCACTAACGAACAGAAAGCCGCGCTGTACCGGCGAGCGACCGAACTCATCGCCGAGGCGACGGGGATCGAACCGCGGAATGTCTTCTTCAGTGTGACGGAGAACCACGAGGTGGACTGGTCATTCGGCGAGGGAGTCGCGCAGATGCTGTCTTGACGTCGTTTGCGCGCCAAGCTCATCGCAGGGTCAGGCATGCCGCTCGCGCTGATGGTTTCCGTGCAGCATGCCGATTTCCGGCCCGTCGGCACAACGGGCGGAGGACGGTCGGCGGACCGGTCGTGCCGTCCCGGCGGCCGAGGCTGATGTCCTGCCGCACGAACCGGGCCTCCGGCCCTGGCATCCCACCGTTCCTCCCCAACCGCGACGCCATTCCCGCGCCTGAGCCGAGCGGGGCCCCGGAGGATTTCCGGAGCCCCGCTCGACCTAGATGCGCCTGAACCGCTGCCGATCAGCTGCAGCCGGACGTGGCGCCGCAGCCTTCGCAGGCGTAGCACGATCCCGCGGGCCGCATCTTCGTTCCGCAGGTCATGCAGAGCGGTGCGTCCGCCGCCTTGCCGAGGTGGAGTTCCATCAGTTCGGCCGTGCTGTGCGCGTCGCGCGCCGAAGTGTCCGTTGTGGACTCTTCCGTGCGAGCCGGCGAGGAATCCACACTGCTGCGCAGCGCGTCGAGGTCGATGTTCTGGCCGCCGTAGTTCGCCTCGACTTCGGCCGAGCGTTCGTCCGCGGTGAAAATGCCCAGCTGGGCCCGCTTTTCGTACGGCAGGTAGTCGAGCGCCAAGCGGCGGAACAGGTAGTCCATGACGCTCGTGGCGATCCGGATGTCCGGGTCGTCGGTCATGCCCGCCGGTTCGAAGCGCAGGTTCGAGAACTTCGAAACGTAGAACTCGAGCGGGATGCCGTGCTGCAGGCCGACCGAGATGGACATCGAGAAGGCGTCCATCACGCCGGACAGCGTGGAGCCCTGCTTGCCGAGTTTCACGAAGATCTCGCCGAGGCCGTCGTCCGGGTACGAACCCGCGTGCAGGTAGCCCTCGGCCCCGCCGACGGTGAACGACACCGTCTGGCTCGGGCGCTTCTTCGGCAGGCGGCGGCGCACCGGGCGGTATTCGACGATCTTTTCCGGCTCGGTGTCCGCCGCGGCTTCCTTCTTCTTCGCCGTGGACAGCGGCTGTCCGACCTTGCAGTTGTCGCGGTAGATCGCGAGGGCCTTGAGGCCGAGTTTCCAGCCCTGGAAGTAAATCTCCTCGACGTCCTCGACGGTCGCCGACTCCGGCATGTTGACCGTCTTCGAGATCGCGCCCGAGATGAACGGCTGGACCGCGGCCATCATCCGCACGTGGCCCATCGGCGCGATGGACCGGTCGCCGACCGCGCAGTCGAACACCTCGTAGTGCTCGGGGCGCAGGCCCGGCGCGTCGACCACGTGGCCGTGCTGCGCGACGTACTCGACGATCGCCTCGACCTGCTCGGGCTGGTAGCCCAGCACCTGCAGGGCGCGCGGCACGGTCTGGTTCACGATCTGCATGGACCCGCCGCCGACGAGCTTCTTGAACTTCACCAGCGAGAAGTCCGGCTCGATGCCCGTGGTGTCGCAGTCCATCATGAAGCCGATGGTGCCGGTGGGCGCGAGCACCGAGGCCTGCGCGTTGCGCCAGCCGTTGCGGGTGCCCAGTTCGATGCCCTTGTGCCACTCCTCCGACGCCAGCGCGCGGACCGCGGCGTCGTTGCTGTGGTAGGTGCGGATCAGTTCGTTGGCCGCGGCGTGCTTGCGCATGACGCGCTGGTGCGCCTCGGCGTTGCGGGCGTAGCCCTCGTACGGTCCGACGACGCCGGCCAGCTCGGCCGAACGCCGGTAGGACACGCCGGTCATCAGGGACGTGATCGCGGCGGCGAGCGCGCGGCCGCCCTCGGAGTCGTACGCGTGGCCCAGCGCCATCAGCAGCGCGCCGAGGTTGGCGTAGCCGATGCCGAGCTGGCGGAACTTGCGCGTGGTGTCGGCGATCGGCTCGGTCGGGAAGTCGGCGAAGCAGATCGAGATGTCCATCGCGGTGATGACGAACTCGACGGCCTTCGCGAACAGCGGCGCGTCGAACGTGCCCTCTTCGGACACGAACTTCAGCAGGTTGAGCGACGCGAGGTTGCAGCTCGAGTTGTCGAGGTGCATGTACTCGCTGCACGGGTTCGAGGCGGTGATCCGGCCCGATTCGGGGCAGGTGTGCCAGTCGTTGATCGTGCTGTCGTACTGGACGCCCGGGTCTGCGCATTCCCACGCCGCCTGCGCCATGCTGCGGAACAGCTTCTTCGCGTCGGTGCGGTCGATGACCTCGCCGGTGAGCCGGGCGCGCAGGCCGAAGTCCGTGCCGTTCTCGACGGCGTGCATGAACTCGTCGGACACGCGGACCGAGTTGTTCGCGTTCTGGTACTGCACCGAGGAAATGTCGGAGCCGGAGAGATCCATGTCGAACCCGGCGTCGCGGAGGACCTTGATCTTTTCCTCTTCGCGCGCCTTGGTCTGGATGAACTCCTCGATGTCCGGGTGGTCGACGTCGAGCACGACCATCTTCGCCGCGCGCCGGGTGGCTCCGCCGGACTTGATGGTGCCCGCGGAGGCGTCGGCGCCGCGCATGAACGAGACCGGGCCGGACGCGGTGCCGCCGGAGGTGAGCAGTTCCTTCGAGGACCGGATGCGCGAGAGGTTGAGGCCCGCGCCGGAGCCGCCCTTGAAGATCAGGCCTTCCTCGCGGTACCAGTTGAGGATCGACTCCATGGTGTCGTCGACGGCGAGGATGAAGCAGGCGGACACCTGCTGCTTCGACGACGTGCCGACGTTGAACCACACCGGGGAGTTGAAGCTGAAGACCTGGTGCAGCAGCATCCAGGTGAGCTCGTGCTCGAAGATCTCGAGGTCGGACGGACCGGCGAAGTAGTCGTGGTCGGCGGCGGCTTTCACGTAGGTGCGCACCACGCGGTCGATGAGCTGCTTGAGGCTGCTCTCGCGCTGCGGGCTGCCGACCGCGCCGCGGAAGTACTTGCTGGTGACGATGTTGGTCGCGTTGACCGACCAGAACTCGGGGAATTCGACCCCGCGCTGCTCGAAGTTGACGCTGCCGTCGCGCCAGTTCGTCATGACGACGTCGCGGGTCTCCCACGCGACCTCGTCGTAGGGGTGGATCCCCTCGGTGGTGAAGACCCGCCGGACGGTGAGGCCCTTGTTCGGCTTCTTGTTCTGTCCGGCCGCCGCGCCGGTTCCCACGGTTTCGGTCATGCGGTCCTGTCCCTCGCTCCCCGCGACCGGTGACGGCTCAGTCGTCGCCGGCGCGCTCGCTTTCCTGGTCCTCCGCAGTTCCCGCCATGGCTTTCCGCAGGTCGGCGATCTCCTTCTCGAAGTCCTCGACCGAGGAGAAGGAGCGGTAGACGCTGGCGAACCGGAGATACGCGACGCCGTCCAGTTCGCGCAGCGGGCCGAGGATGGCGAGGCCGACCTCGTGGCTGGGGATCTCGGCCAGCCCGGCGGACCGGATCGACTCCTCCACGCGCTGCGCGAGCTTCTGCAGCGCGTCGTCGTCGACCGGACGGCCCTGGCAGGCCCGCCGCACTCCGTTGACCACCTTGTCCCGGCTGAACTGCTCGGTGGCGCCGGACCGTTTGACCACGGCCAGCACCATCGTCTCCGACGTGGTGAAACGCCGTCCGCACTCGGCGCACGAACGCCGCCGCCGGATCGCCTGTCCCTCGTCCACCTCTCGGGAGTCGACGACCCGAGAGTCCGCATGCCGGCAGAACGGGCACCTCATCCGCCGATCACCTTCCCCTCCGCGCCGGTCGATTCCTGTCCCCACCGGCCCCTGCCGCCACGCTACGGCCTGGACCGCGGTCACCGCGCGCGACCCCGCGCCTGGTGATCGACTTGTGGACATCCGGTGGGCAACTGCCGGCCGGCTGTGGACAACTGCCGCCAGTCTACCCCTACCTGTGGACCAACTACAGCGGTGTAACTACTAGATATAGGGGTAGACCTTAGATCGCCTCCGGGGCGGGCGCAAGGAACCCGAGAGGGTGAAAGAGCGGTTGCGCAAGATGCGACCGGGTGGTTTCCGACAGTCATGGCCCCGCGGTGCCCGCTTCCCCGCCCTGTCCGCTGCCGGGCCACGCGACCGGCACGGTGAGCGGCATGCCGGGCAGCAGAGCGGTGTCGTCGAGGTTGTTGAGCTCCTTGATGCGTTCGACGACCGCGCTCTGGTCCGCGTCCGGCGCGAACCGGGCGGCGAGCGCGCCGAGCGAATCGCCGGGCTGCACGGAAACGGACGCGGTCCGCGACGGCACCGGGCCGCTGGACACTCCCGCGCCGAAAACGCCGAGCCCGGTGACGATCAGGCAAGCCACGAAGGCGATCGCGAACAGCCACGGCCACCGCACCGACGGGCGGGCCTCGCTCTTGCAGGCCACGCCGCCGCGCTGCCCGGCGACGACCCGCGCCCGCGACGGCGGTCGCAACGGCTCGCCACGCCGCTCGCGCGCGGTGCGGCCGGGGTTGCCCGGAACGGCGACGGGGATGTACCGGACCGCGGTGCGGCCGCGCGCAGGAGCTACTTCGGTCTCGACGGCGGACGGGGCCGATGTCTGGAACCCGGCACGCTCCGCGGACTGGACGGCGGTGCGGCCGCGCATCTCGCGGGACTTCCGGACCGCAGCTTCCCCGGGCTCGGCGGCCGAAGGAGCCGAGGTCTGGAACCCTGCGCGCTCAGCGGACCGAACAGCAGCGGCGGAGCGCAGGTCGGCAACCTCGCGCGCCGACCGCGCGCCTCGTTCGAGCGCGGCCGCGAACCCGGCAGATTCCCCCGCCGACCGCGCGCCTCGGTTGAGCGGCATCGGTTCGATCGAAGCCGTGTAGCCCTCCGCCGACCGGGGGCCGACCCGCCCGGCTGCATCGCCCGGCACCGACCGCGCGGACTCAGCTCGCTCGCCGTCGGGGAGGCCAGCCTCGGCTGCCGCGTGCCAGGAGCGCCCACGCCCGGCCTCGCCGCGCGAACCCCGGGGCTCGCCCGCACCGCGACGCCGCCGCGAGTCGCCTCGGCCTGCCGCGCCGAGGGAATCCTCGCCGGGCAGATCCGCGCCGAGGCCGCGTCGGGCGTTGGTCCGGCCGCGAAGCTCCACCACCTCGCCGGAACCGGCCGCCGCTGCCGAGTCAGCGGCGGATTCGGCGTCAGCGCCCTCCGCAACACCATCCTTTCGGGTGGCTTCGCCGCGCTCCGCGCGCCGCCGCGACCGACGTGCCGGACCGCCGGACCCGGGTTCCCTCCGGGCCGGGACCGGTCCGTCCGACGCGGCGCCGCCCTCGGCGGGGCGGACGGCGGGGACGGGCCGAAGCGGGCGGACGAGCCCGCGATCTGCCAGGATCGACATGCCGGAACCTCCTCGTGACCTGCGCATCCGTCCGGTCCGGGCCGTACACCTGCGCCGCAGCGGTCCAGATCGAACAGGCGTTCTATCGAACGTCCGTGCGAAGGTCTACCACCCCGCACCGACAAAATCGAGAGGACACGGCGTGTCGATCGAACAGATGTTTGAAATCGTCGCGCGCGGTGGCTAACGTCGGTGACCAGGACATCTGCCGGACCGGCTCCGGCGGGTGCCGCCGGACGGGCGTTCGCGGAAAACGCGGATTCCGGACCGGCGCACGCGGAAACGCGCGGCCGCCGACACGGCGGCCGCGGGACAGCTGGAGGCGACGCAGCGTTGGAGAAGGACACGGTGAAGGGCACCGCGGCGAAAGGGGCCAAGGGGGCCTCGCGAGGCAAGGCGTCCGCACAATCCGCACAATCCGCGCGCGAATCCGGTCACGAGAGCACGGGGAAGGTAAGCGCCATGCCCGAGGTGTACGACGTGGACGAGACGCTGACCGTCCGCCAGCAGCAGGTGCTCGACGTCATCCGCACGTGGGTGAGCCGCTTCGGCTACCCGCCGAGCGTGCGCGAGATCGGCGAGGCGGTGGGGCTCACGTCCACGTCGTCGGTGTCGCACCAGTTGCGCGCGCTGCAGCGCAAGGGCTATCTGCGCCGCGACGCCAACCGGCCGCGCGCGGTGGGCGTGCTCGCGTCCACGGACGACAACCCGATGGGCATCGAGATGGACCAGCAGCCGTCCGTGCCGAAGGCGGCGTACGTGCCGCTGGTCGGGCGGATCGCGGCGGGCGGTCCGGTGCTCGCCGAGCAGGCCGTCGAGGACGTTTTCCCGCTGCCGCGCGAAATCGTCGGCGAGGGCGAGCTGTTCCTGCTGAGCGTCACCGGCGATTCGATGGTCGACGCCGCCATCACCGACGGCGACTGGGTCGTCGTCCGGCAGCAGCCCGCCGCGGAGAACGGGGACATCGTCGCCGCGATGATCGACGGCGAGGCCACGGTGAAGACCTTCAAGCGCAAGGACGGACACGTGTGGCTGATGCCGCACAATGACGCGTACGAGCCGATTCCCGGCGACGACGCGTCGATTCTGGGCAAGGTCGTGGCGGTGCTGCGCCGACTCTGAGCATGGGCGCGCTCCCCTCCCAGGGCTCCGGGCGAGGGGAGCGAGCACTCAGGATTCCGGTCGAAGGCCGTAGAGGTTCGCCACATCAGCAGCAGCGGCAGCTCCGACGCGGTGCCACGTCAGGTGCGGCGCCACGTCCGGCGCGGCAGCCCATCCGGCACGCGTCCGGCATTGCGGCGCATCCGCGCGGCGGCGGATCCGGCGCGGCGATGACTCAGACGCGACGGCGCGTCAGAAAGCAGCGCACGACCAGGAACCGTGCCGCGTCAAGTGCGGCGGCGCATCCCGCACGACGGCCCATCTGGCGCGGCGACAACTCAGAAAGGGCGGCGCGTCAGAAAACAGCGCACGATCAGCGAACAGTGCCGCGTCAGGAGCGGCGGCGTTTCCTGGCCACCAGGAACCCAGCACCGAGAACGACCACCGCCGCAACGGCGGCAGCGGGAGCGACCGGGAAACCACCGGAGTCCTGCTCAGCGGGCTGCGGAGTAGCGTCGCCACCAGGCTTCGGCGCGGGCGCGCGCGGCGTGACCAAGGCCGTCGCGTTTTTGATCGCCCGCACCGGTTCGCCGACGCCTTCGCTCGCGGACAACAGCGTGCCGTCCGGTTCGAAAGCAATAGCTTCGCCCTGTTTCTCGTTCGCCAGCGGAATCCGCACCGGCTCGCGTTGCAAAGCTGCCGCCACGTCGCCGTCCGGGGCCGCGTACAGATACGCGTCCGTGTAAGTCCGCAGCGCGACGACCGTGCCGTCCGCGCTGGTCGCGCCTCCGGTGATCAAAGCCGAACCGAACGAGCCGACCGGACCGCCCGGCGTGTCGGTGCTGCGGACGCGCAGCGTGCCGACCTGCTCCAGTTTCGTCGGGCCGGGAGCCGCCAGCGGGCCCGACGGTTTGTACACCTTGGAAACGCCCAGCAGGTCTTTGGTCACGAGGAACGGCGTGCCGGACTGGTCCAGAACCAGGGCTTCGGTGTCGTGCGGACCGTCCGGATAGGTCAAGCGATGCACGACTGCCGCGCCGCCGGCCGGTTTCAGCTCCAGCAGCGCGACCGTTTCGCGTGTGGCGCGGTTGTCACCAGTGTCGGAAAGCCACAGGGTGCCGTCTTTGCCGCGGGCGAGGTCTTCGACGTCGTATGGATCCGTCGGATCGGTCAGGACGTCCTTCACCTGGCATTTCGGGTCCAGGACGAAGACTTGCACCTTGGTGCCGCCGTCGTTGATCGCGTACCAATGCTCGCCGTCGGAAACGAGTCCGGACAGCTCGTTGAGGCGCTTGTCCGTGACCTGGCACAGCGCTTCCGGAGCAGGCGGCGGAGCTGCCGCAGCCGGGACCGCGCCCGCGAGCATCAGAACAGCCGTCAGTGCCAGGACGACCCGCACCAGTTCACCTCCGTAGTGCACGACCCGCCCGGGCCGTGCACTACGGAAGACGTTCAGAGCGCCGAGGCGTTGGTTTCGAACGCCCGCAGAGCCGCGGCGAGGTCCGGCCGGACCCGCACCCGCAGGCGCGTGCCGTCGGCGACGTGCTCCTCTTCCAGCACCTCGCCCTCCGCGTGCGCTCGCGACACGAGCTCGCCCCGCGCGTACGGGACCAGCACGTCGATCACCGTGTCCGCCCGCGGCAGCCGTTCGGCCAGCACCTCGGCCAGGTCAGCCACGCCGGAACCGGTGCGCGCCGAAATCTGCACCGAACCGGGCAGCGCGTGCCGCAGCCGGGCCAGGGTGACGTCGTCGGCCGCGTCGGCCTTGTTGATCACCAGAAGCTCCGGCGGGAGCGGCTCCTTGCGGCTGCGGGTGATCTCGGCGAGCACCTCGCGCACCGCGCTGACCTGGTCCTCCGGGGCCGGGTCGGAACCGTCCACGACGTGCACGAGCAGGTCGGCGTCGGCCGCCTCCTCCAGCGTCGAGCGGAACGCGTCCACCAGCTGGTGCGGCAGGTGCCGCACGAACCCGACCGTGTCGGTCAGCGTGAACGTGCGCCCGTCGGCCGTCTGCGCCCGTCGCGTGGTCGGGTCGAGGGTGGCGAACAGCGCGTCCTCCACCAGCACCCCGGCCCCGGTCAGGGCGTTGAGCAGGCTCGACTTGCCGGCGTTGGTGTAGCCGACGATCGCCACGCTCGGCACCTCGTTGGCCACGCGCTTGCCGCGCTTGGTCTCGCGGATGGTGTCCATCGCGGCGATCTCCCGGCGCAGCTTCGCCACGCGCTTGCTGATCCGCCGCCGGTCCGTCTCCAGCTTCGTTTCACCGGGCCCGCGCAGGCCCACGCCGCCGTTCGCGCCGCCAGCGCGGCCGCCTGCCTGCCGGGACAGCGCCGAACCCCATCCGCGCAGCCGCGGGACGAGGTACTGCAGCTGGGCCAGCTCGACCTGCGCCTTGCCCTCCTTGGAACGGGCGTGCTGGGCGAAGATGTCGAGGATCAGGGCGGTCCGGTCGATCACCTTGACCTTGACCTTCTCCTCCAGCTGGCGCAGCTGGCCGGGCGAAAGCTCGCCGTCGCAGATCACCGTGTCAGCGCCGGTCGCCACGACCACGTCGCGCAGCTCGCGTACCTTGCCGGACCCGACGTACGTCGCCGGATCGGGCTTCTGCCGCCGCTGGACGAGGCCTTCGAGCACCTCCGAGCCCGCCGTCTCGGCCAGTCGCGCCAGTTCGGCCAGCGACGCCTCGGACTGCTGGGCGGTGCCTTCGGTCCACACGCCGACCAGCACGACGCGCTCCAGCCGAAGCTGCCGGTACTCGACCTCGGTGATGTCCTCGAGCTCGGTCGACAGGCCCGCGACCCGGCGCAATGACGCGCGGTCCTCGAGCTCCATCTCCCCGACCGAGGGGTCGTAGGGGTCGTCGTCGTAGAACTCTGTGCTGTTCAGGTCGGTGTGTGTCTGTTCTGTCATCGTGCCTCCATGGTCCCACGTTTCCGCGCGGGAGCCGAGTGGATTACCTGCTGGGATAAACCGAGACGTACACGGCCGTGCGTTCCGCGGCCGGATCGCGGGGCCGGGCCTTGAACTCTTCGAGCAGTCCTTCGAGCCGCCGTTTGAACTCCGCGACTTCCTCCGGACCCACCTGGACCACGAGTCGCGTCGTGTCCGTGGTCTCCAGGTCCGCCTCGGCCATTTCGGCCAGATACGCCTCGAGCATGGCCTCGTTGATCGCGACGGCGCTGCCGTCCGCGTTCTCCAGCTGCCAGGAAAGCCCGGTGGACAGGTACGGGATCTCCTTCGCCCCGCGCGCGCCGCGCCGCGGTTCCTGGGGAACGAGAAAACCGGTGTCGACCAGCCGCCGCACGTGGTGCAGCGTGGTCGCCGGGTCGCGGCCGAGCCGCGCCGCCAGCTCCTTGTTCGTCATCGCCTCGAAAGACGTCAACCGGATGATGCGCAGCCGTATTCCGGACGCGAGCGCGGCCGCCTCGGCTTCGGTGGAGGGACGTCGGTGCAACGGCATCCGCGCAGCCTAGACAAAGTGATTGACACTTTCCAATCACTCGACAACACTCGATCGGGTGCGTCGCGACTCACTGTTCTTCCACGCCGATTTCCGCAGGCTGTGGGCCGGGGACACGGCGAGCCAGCTGGGGATGTTCGTGGGGGTCACGGCCATTCCGCTGCTCGCCGCGGTCACGCTGGCCGCCACTCCGTTCGAGATGGGCCTGCTGACCATGGCCGAGACGCTCGGTTTCCTGGTCCTCGGCCTTCCCGCGGGCGTCTGGGTGGATCGGATGCGCAAACGGCCGCTCATGCTCGCCGCCGACGTGGTCCGCGGGGTGCTGCTGCTGAGCATCCCGCTCGCCTGGTGGGCCGGCGTGCTCACCATGGCGCAGGTGCTCGCGGTCGTGCTGTTCGTCGGCTTCGCGACGGTCTTCTTCGACGTCTCCTACCAGGCGTATCTGCCCGCGCTGGTCGGCCGCGAGAAGCTGCTGGAGGGCAACGCGAAGCTGCAGGGCGTGCAGTCGTCGGCGCAGATCGCCGGGCCGAGCCTCGCCGGCGTGCTCGTGCAGTTCCTCGGCGCGGCCAGCACCGTCCTGGTCACCGGCCTTGGCTACCTCACCTCCGCGCTGTGCCTGTGGCGCATCCGTACCGTCGAAACCCTCCCGGAACGCTCAAAGCGCGACCGGCTGGTGCCGCAGATGCTCGAAGGCCTGCGGTTCATCGTCGCCGACCGGCCGCTGCGCGCGATCGTCGCCTGCACGGCCACGTCGAACCTGTTCAGCGGCGTGGTGCAAGCCGTCGAGGTGCTGTACCTGACCCGCACCGCCGGGCTGAAACCGGCCGAGGTCGGCGGGCTGCTCGCGGCGAGCGGTGTCGGCGGCATCGCGGCCGCGCTGTGCGCCGGGCCGATCATCCGGAAGATCGGGCAGGCCCGGTCGATCTGGCTGGTCCCGGTGCTGTTGTGGCCGGGCGGGATCCTGGTCCTGTTCGCCGGTCCGGACTGGCGGATCGCGCTCGCCGGGCTGGGGATGGCCGCGTTCGGGTTCGGCGTGATCCTCTACAACATCGCGCAGGTCTCCTACCGGCAGGCGATCACTCCGGACCGGCTGCTGGGCCGGATGAACGCGAGTGTCCGGTTCATCGTCTGGGGCGCCCTGCCGCTCGGCGGGCTGCTGGGCGGCGGGCTCGGCGAATGGCTCGGGCTCACCGCCGCGCTGTGCATCGGGACCGCCGGGCCGGTCGCGGGCGCGCTGTGGGTGATCTGCTCGCCGCTGCGGCGCATGCGGGATCTGCCGACGGGCGCGGAAATCGCTGTACCCGCCCCGTAAAGTGCTGCCTAATGTTTATGTCAAGCAGCGGTAGCCGTGGTGTGTCGGTAGTCGGCCTGGTAAGGCTGGCGGGTGCGCAGGAGCGCGTAGAGGACGTTGATGCGTCGTCGGGCCAGCGCGATCAGTGCCTGGTGATGGCGCTTCCCTTCGGCGCGTTTGCGCTGGTAGAAAGCTTTGCTGAGTGGGTCGGTGCGGATCGCGCAGAACGCGGACTGGTAGAAGATGAACTTCAGGTGTTTGCTGCCGGCGGTGGCTCGCCGCAGGTAGTTCATCTTCCCGGACTGCTGCAGGACCGGCGCGAGGCCGGCGGCCGAAGCGAGCTGATCGGCGCTGGCGAAGCGGTCCAGGTTTCCTGCCTCCGCGAGGAATTCCGCGGTCAGGGTGGCCCCCATCCCCGGCAGGCTTCGGACGAGGGCCGCGTCAGGGTGGCGGTCGAGCCCGTCGGCGATCTGGTTCTCCAGTTCGCCGATGCGGTGCCGGGCCGCGATCGCGTCGGTGGCGAACTCGCGGGCGAACTCGGCCATGCGCTTCTGCCCGGGAACGATCACATGCTGGGCCTGAGCGGCCGCAATCGCCTTGCCTGCCAAGGGTTCGGCATAGCTGCGGCGGACGCCCGCGGCCAGCATGTGATCGATCAGGCCGTCGCGTCCGGCTTCGCGGACCTCTTCCGGTGTGACGAAGCGGACCAGAAGCCGCAGGTCGCTGAGGTTGGTCACGTCCACGACGCGTTCCAGGCCGGGGAAGAACCCGGCCAGGGTTTCGCGCAGCCGGTTGAGGCGGCGGGTCTGATCGATGACGAGTTCACGGCGTCGGGAGACCAGCATCCGCAGGTCGAGGGTGATGTCGTCCTCGGCGGTGACGATGCGCCAGTCGTCGCGCAGGCGCAGCTGGTCGGCGATGGTGGCCGCGTCGCGGGGATCGGATTTGGCTTCGCCGCCCTTGCTGGCGCGGCGGGCTCGGTTGACCACCAGGCCCGGGACGTGGACCAGGCGGACACCTGCCTCCAGCAGCATGGCGGTCAGCAAGCTGGCCACTCCGCCCATCAGGTCGATCGCGGCGGTGAGCTCGCCGTGCTCGGCTTCGGCCTGGCGCAGCTGGGCGATCAGGGCGTCGATGCTGTCCGGGTCGTTGTCGACGCGCCGGGAGAGCAGGACTTTCCCGGTCTCGGCGGCGACGATCGCGACCCAGTGGAACTCCTTGGCGACATCGATGCCTGCTTTTACTGCCATCGAACCTCCGGTCGATCACACGGTGTGGTGCGTCCCGATTCCGCCGTCAACGCCCTACATAGCGATGGTTCGCAGTGCCTAATCAGCGGTCAGAACCAGGTGGTGGAGCGGGCGGCACAGCACTCTGAACCATCACCGGCAGCAGGCATGAAAGCCATACCCGCTCCACCTGCATCCGCCGATCCTCGCGGACCGCGGACATCCCTGAAAGGTAGGGCGGGCATGAACGAGAAGATCCCGCACAAAGCCGACGTCGACGGCCTGACCGCCAAATGGGTACCGGTGTGGGAACGCGAAGGCGTATACCGGTTCGACCGGACGCGCCCGGACGTCTACTCGATCGACACGCCGCCGCTGACCGCGAGCGGTTCGCTGCACATCGGGCACGTCTTCTCCTACACGCACACCGACGTTCTCGCGCGCTACCAACGGATGCGCGGGCGTTCGGTCTTCTACCCGGTCGGCTGGGACGACAACGGCCTGCCCACCGAACGCCGCGTGCAGAACCATTTCGGCGTGCGCTGCGAGCCGTCGCTGCCCTACGACCCGTCCTTCGCCCCGCCGGATCAACCCGGCAAGAACGCGATTCCGGTGTCCCGGCGCAATTTCGTGGAGCTGTGCCGTCAGCTGACCGAAACCGACGAGAAGGTTTTCGAGGAGGTCTGGCGGAGCATCGGGCTTTCGGTGGACTGGACGCTGGCGTACCAGACGATCGACCCGGCGACCACGGAAATCTCGCAGCGCGCGTTCCTGCGCAACCTCGCGCGCGGCGAGGCGTACCAATCCGAAGCCCCGACGCTGTGGGATGTCACCTTCCGCACCGCTGTCGCGCAGGCGGAACTGGAGGACCGGGAACGGCAGGGCGCGTATCACGATCTCGTGTTCACCGCCGACGACGGCGCTGACGTGCTGATCTCGACTACACGGCCCGAGTTGCTGCCCGCGTGCGTCGCGCTCGTCGCGCATCCGGATGACGAGCGCTACCAAGGCCTTTTCGGGAAAACCGTGCGCACACCGGTGTTCGGGGTCGAGGTTCCGGTCCACGCGCATCACTTCGCCGATCCGGAAAAGGGCACCGGCATCGCGATGGTGTGCACCTTCGGCGACACCACCGACGTCACCTGGTGGCGCGCGCTGCGGCTCGAAACGCGTCCGGTGCTGGGCCGCGACGGCCGGTTCCGTTCCGAACCTCCGCACGGCGTCCCGGCGGACACATACAGCGAGCTGGCGGGCAAGACTGTCCACACTGGACGCCAGATCGTGGTGGAGCTCCTGCGGGAGGCGGGCGCGCTGCGCGGCGAGCCGAGGCCGATCACGCATCCGGTCAAGTTCTACGAAAAGGGCGACAAGCCGCTGGAAATCGTCACCAGCCGCCAGTGGTACCTGCGCAACGGCGGCCGCGACGACGCCCTGCGCGCGAAACTGCTGGAGCGCGGCGAGGAGCTGAACTGGGGCCCGCCGCACATGCAGGTCCGTTACCGCAGCTGGGTCGAGGGCCTGACCAGCGACTGGCTGATCAGCCGCCAGCGGTTCTTCGGCGTGCCGATCCCGGTCTGGTACCCGCTGGACGCCGACGGGGAGCCGGACCACGACGCGGTGCTCGTGCCCGACGACGCGAGCCTTCCGGTGGACCCGAGCACCGACGTTCCGCCGGGCTATTCCGAGGAGCAGCGCGGCGTGCCGGGCGGGTTCGTCGCGGAGGCGGACGTGATGGACACCTGGGCGACGTCCTCGCTGACGCCGCAGATCGCCGGTCGCTGGAGCCTCGACGACGACCTGTTCCGCCGCGTGTTCCCGTTCTCGCTGCGGCCGCAGGCGCACGAGATCATCCGCACCTGGCTGTTCTCCACCGCGGTCCGCGCCGAACTGGAGGAAGGCGTGCTGCCGTGGCGGGACGCGGTGATCTCCGGCTGGGTGCTCGACCCGGACCGCAAGAAGATGTCGAAGTCGGTCGGCAACGTCGTCACGCCCGCGGATCTGCTGGAGCGGCACGGTTCCGACGCGGTGCGCTATTGGGCGGCAAGCGCGCGGCCCGGCGTGGACACGGCGGTCGACGAAGGCCAGATGAAGGTCGGGCGACGGCTGGCGACGAAGCTGTTGAACGTGAGTCGGTTCGTCCTCGGCCTCGGGACTCCGAAACCGGATTCGGTCGCCACGAAGCCGCTGGACCGGTCCGTGCTCGCCGCGCTGGCGAACGTGCTCGAAGAGGCGACAGCCGCGTTCGAAGCGCTCGACCAGGCGCGTGCGTTGCAGGTCACGGAGACGTTCTTCTGGACGTTCTGCGACGACTACGTGGAACTGGTGAAGGGCCGCGCGTACGGCGATCTCGGGGCGGAGGCAGCTGAATCGGCGCAGGTGGCACTGCGGACGGTGCTGTCGGCGCTGGTGCGGATGTTCGCGCCGGTGCTGCCGTTCGCCACTGAAGAGATTTGGTCGTGGTGGCAGGAAGGCTCTGTGCACCAGGCGGCCTGGCCGACCGCGCCCGCCAGCGACGGGGACGTCACGTTGCTGCCGCTGGCCGGCTCCGTGATCGCCGCGGTGCGCCGGGCCAAGACCGACGCGAGGGTGTCCATGCGGACCGCCGTCGAGACGCTGTCGGTCACCGCTCCGGCCGACGTGCTCGAAGGCTTCGCCGGAGTCGCCGAGGACGTGCGGATCGCCGGGGTGGTCACCACCGTGGCCACCCAGGAGGGCGAACTCTCGGTGGCGGTGACGATCAGCTGATCAGGCGCCCGCGGCGAGCCACCAGGCTTCGTCCAGCTCGCCGCGGGCCACGATCTCGGCCGGTCCGGTCAGCGTGGACTCGCCGCGCCCGACCGTCACCGACACCCGGCCGCCCGGGATGTCCACTGTGGACTCGCCGGTGTCCTTGCCCGCGAGGTGCAGCGAGGCGGCCACCGCGGCGACCGTGCCGGTGCCGCAGGCGCGCGTCTCCCCCACGCCGCGCTCGTGGACGCGCATCGCCAGCGCGCCCTCGCCGAGCACGTTGACGAATTCCAGGTTGACGCCGGCCGGGAAGAAGTCGTGGTCGAAATCGGGCTGGTCGCGCAGGTCGAGACCGGCGATGTCGGTGTCGGTGACCGACACCAGGTGCGGGTTGCCGACGTTCACCGCGACCCCGGAGAACGGCTGCCCGGCCACCACGGTGACCGACGTGCCGGTGATCGCCGCCGGGCCCATCTGGACGGTGACCGAACGGTCCGGGTGCACGACGACCGGCCGGTCGCCCGCGCGGGTGCCGATGACGAACTCGCCGCATTCGGCCAGTCCGGCGTCGACTAGGTAGCGCGCGAAAACGCGGGTGCCGTTGCCGCACATCTCGGCGATCGAGCCGTCGGCGTTGCGGTAGTCCATGAACCACTCGCCGGCCGACTCTTCGCCGATCGCCTTCGCCCGGACAACGCGCAGCACGCCGTCCGCGCCGAGGCCACGCTGCCGGTCGCACAGCGCGGCGACCCGTTCCGCCGTGAGGTCCAGGCGGCCGGCCGCGTCAGGCAGCAGCACAAAGTCGTTCTGCGTGCCGTGGCCCTTGAGGAATTCGATCCCGCCCATGCGTCCAGGCTACTGGTCGAGCGCGGCGAGGACCCGCCCGGCCAGGTCCGCCGATCCGCCGTCGAACCACTGGATCCGCTTGTCCCGCCGGAACCACGAACGCTGCCGCCGCACGAACCGCCGGGTGGCCTGCGCGGTCGCCGCGGCAGCTGCCCCGAAGTCGCCTTCGCCGTCCAGCTCGGCCAGCACCTGCTGGTAGCCGAGCGCTCGCGAAGCGGTTTTCCCCTCCCGCAACCCGCGGTCGAGCAACGCGCGCACCTCGTCCACGAGACCGGCCTCGAACATCCGCTCCACCCGCAGGTCGACGCGCTGGTCCAGCTCGGCGATCTCGCGGTCGATCCCGATCAGCACCGTGTCCCAGCGCGCCGGACCCGGTTTCGGCAGGTTCGCGGAGAACGGTTCGCCGGTAATCTCGATGACCTCCAGCGCGCGCACGATGCGCCGGGTGTTCGTGGGGAGGATCGCCGCCGCGGCGGCCGGGTCGCGCTCCCCCAGGCGGGTGTAGAGCGCGGCGGTGCCGAGTTCGGCGGCCTCCTCGTCGAGCCGCGCGCGCACCGCGGGTTCGGTGCCGGGGAAACGGAGGTCGTCCAGCACCGCTTGCACGTACAGGCCCGAACCGCCGGTCAGCACCGGAACCCGGCCCGCTTCGAGAATCCGCTCGATCGTGCCGCGGGCATCACGCTGATAGGCGGCGACCGACGCGGTTTCGGTCACGTCGAGTACGTCCAGCAGGTGGTGCGGGACCCCTCGCCGTTCCTCGACGGTCGCCTTGGCGGTGCCGATGTCCATGCCCCGGTAGAGCTGGAGCGCGTCGGCGTTCACCACCTCGCCGTCCAGCGCCAGCGCGAGTTCGACCGCGAGCGCGGTCTTCCCGGTGGCGGTGGGGCCGACGACGGCCACCGGACGAGGCCGTTGAGCTGGGCTGATCACGCCGGAGAACGCTACCCGGCCGGGGCGGGACGCGGGCACGGAGCGTCAAGGAGAAGTAGGATCAACGCTTTCAGGCGGCTCACCCAGTACCACGGCGCGCGCTGAGCTGCTTGAATGCCGCTGGGGCCCCATGCCCCCGGCAGAGCACGACAACAGCGCAACCCGGCCCCGCTCCCGCGGCGGGGCGCCCGCAGCAGCGGGCGTACAGGCGATAAGGAGCCTGCGATGGCCCAGGAGAACACGTCCCCCGGCACCCCGGCACCGCACCCGGTGCCGCACGCGCAGGGAGCCGGCCATGCCGCGCCTCCGGTGCCGCCCGCCGAGCCCAGCCCCGCCACCTGGGGCCGGGTCGACGAGGAAGGCACCGTTTACGTCTTCACCGCCGACGGCGAACGCGAGGTCGGGGTCTGGCAGGCCGGGACGCCCGAGGAAGGGCTGCTGCACTACGCGCGCCGCTTCGACGACGTGCGCACCGAGGTGGAACTGCTCGAAACGCGGCTGAAGTCCGGAGCGGGCGATCCGAAGCACGCGCTCTCGAGCGCCACCCAGATCCGCGACGGGCTCGGCGAGGCGGCCGTGGTCGGCGACCTGAAAGCGCTCGCCGCGCGGCTCGACTACGTGATCGGAGTGGCGGAGAAGGCGCTGGTCAACGTCAAGCACGAACGCGAGGAAGCCCGGGCCGCGGCCGTGGCGCGCAAGCAGGCGCTGGCCGACGAGGCGGAGAAGATCGCCGCCGAGTCCACCCAGTGGAAAGCCGCGGGCGACCGGCTGCGCGCGATCCTCGACGAGTGGAAGACGGTCAAGGGCGTCGACCGCAAGACCGACGACGAGCTGTGGAAGCGCTTCTCGAAGGCCCGCGAGGCGTTCAACCGCCGCCGCGGCTCGCACTTCGCCGAACTGGACAAGCAGCGGGCGAGTGCGAAGCAGCGCAAGGAAGAGCTGATCGCCGAGGCCGAGGCGCTGTCCGACTCCGACGACTGGGGCGCCACCGCGGGCCGGTACAAGGAGCTGATGGCCGAGTGGAAGGCCGCCGGGCGCGCTCCGAAGGACAGCGACGAGGCGTTGTGGCAGCGGTTCCGCGCCGCGCAGGACGCGTTCTTCGCCCGCCGCTCGGCGGTGTTCTCCGAGCGCGACGCGGAGTTCGCCGGCAACGCCCAGCGCAAGGAAGAACTGCTGGTCGAGGCCGAGAAGATCGACGTCGCGGCGAACCTCGAAGCGGCCAAGGCGGCGCTGCGCAAGATCCAGGAGCAGTGGGACGAGATCGGCAAGGTCCCGCGCGAACGCATCCGCGAACTCGACGGGCGGCTCAAGGCGGTGCAGGACGCGGTGAAGTCGGCCGAGGACAGCCGCTGGCGCCGCACCGACCCGGAGGCGCAGGCGCGCGCCGCGCAGTTCCGGGAGCGGGTCGAGCAGTTCGAATCGCAGGCCGCCAAGGCCCGGGCCGCCGGGGACGAGCGGCGGGCGAAGAAGGCCGAGGAGCAGGCCGCCCAGTGGCGGGAGTGGATGGAGGCCGCGGAAGCCGCGGTCGCCGATCGCTGATCCTGAGCGCGCGAAGGGCCGGTACCCGCGGGTGCCGGCCCTTTGCGTTGCCTGGTTCAGTTACGCGAGAACGCCGTGCGCATCCACAGCGTCGCCAGGACGATCGTCGCGATCCACGCCACGATCATGCCGATGCCCGGGCCGTCTCCGGCCGCTCCGCTGGCGTGCGCGGACTGCTGCGACCAGATCGCCAGCAGGCCGTCGACCGAGGCGAACCAGCCGCCCGCGGCGCAGCACCACGCGACCCACCAGCGGCGGGACACCAGCGCGACCGCGCCGATGAACAAGCCGACGCCGGTGGACGTCACGGCGAACAGCTGCGGGACCCCGCCCGCCTGGCCGGCCAGCGTTTCCCAGCCCGCGCGGCCCTGGGCCCACGGCAGGAGCTGGGCCACGAGCAGCACGAACATCAGCACCGAGATGGTGAACCCGCGCCTGCCCAGCTCCACCGTGCGCGCGGCGAGGCGGCCCGCGTCGTCGATCTCTTCGCTCAGCCGGCGATCGACCTCGGCCGGCGTCCCCGGTTCGCTCATCCTGCACACCCACTCACCGGGGCCGGCTGCGCCGCCGGGGCTCCGAAGCCCGGCAGTCCCAGGGTGACCCCGCTCGTCTTGGGCCGAAGACCGGCTTCGGCGTTGTCGCCCGCTCGCGTGCGGCGATGCGTCAGGAGGTCGCCGTCGGCGACCAGGTGGTGCGGCGCGCCGTAGCTGATCACCGTCTCCACGACGTCGCCCGGCCGGACCGAGCGGTCGACGGCCGATCCGGTCGGCGTGAAGTGCACCAGGCGTCCGTCGCGGGCGCGGCCGCTCATCCGGTGCGTCTCCGCGTCCTTGCGCCCCTCGCCCGCGGCGACCAGCAGCTCGACCCGGCGGCCGACCAGCTTGCGGTTCTCTTCCCAGGAGATCTCGTTCTGCAGCTCGACCAGCCGGTCGTAGCGCTCCTGCACGACCTCCTTCGGCAACTGGCCGTCCATCTCCGCGGCGGGAGTGCCGGGGCGCTTCGAGTACTGGAAGGTGAACGCGCTGGAGAACCGCGCGGCGCGGACGACATCGAGCGTCGCCTGGAAGTCTTCCTCGGTCTCGCCGGGGAAACCGACGATGATGTCGGTGGTGATGGCGGCGTCCGGCATCGCGGCGCGCACCTCGTCGAGGATGTTCAGGAACCGCGCGGACCGGTACGACCGGCGCATCTCGCGCAGCACGCGGTCCGAACCGGACTGCAGCGGCATGTGCAGCTGGTGGCAGACGTTCGGCGTCTCGGCCATCGCGTCGATCACGTCCGAGGTGAACGCGGCCGGATGCGGCGAGGTGAACCGCACGCGCTCCAGCCCCTCGATCCCCCCGGTGGCGCGCAGCAGCTTGCCGAACGCGAGCCGGTCGCCGAACTCGACGCCGTAGGAGTTCACGTTCTGGCCCAGCAGGGTCACCTCGAGCACGCCCTCGGCGACCAGCGCCTCGACCTCGGCGAGGATCTCGCCGGGACGGCGGTCGCGCTCCTTGCCGCGCAGCGACGGCACGATGCAGAACGTGCAGGTGTTGTTGCAGCCGACCGAAACCGACACCCAGCTCGCGTAGGACGATTCGCGGCGCGCGGGCAGCGTGGACGGGAACGTCTCGAGTGATTCGAGGATCTCGACCTCGGCCTCGGCGTTGTGCCGCGCGCGCTCCAGCAGCGCCGGCAGCGAGCCGATGTTGTGCGTCCCGAAGACGACGTCGACCCACGGCGCCCGCTTGACGATGTCGCCGCGGTCCTTCTGCGCGAGACAGCCGCCGACGGCGATCTGCATGTCCGGATTGGCGACCTTGTCCGGGCGGAGGTGCCCGAGGGTGCCGTAGAGCTTGTTGTCCGCGTTCTCCCGCACGGCGCAGGTGTTGAACACGACCAGATCCGGCTTCGCCTGCCCCGCGGCGGGGACGTAGCCGGCTTCCTCGAGCTGCCCGGCGAGCCGTTCGGAGTCGTGCACGTTCATCTGGCAGCCGAACGTGCGGATCTGGTACGTTTTCGCGTTCATCGTGCTCCAGCGTAAACCCCGGGGCCCGCGCCTGGCCCGGCACCCGCCCGCCCGGGCGTTATCGGACGGACGCCAGCACAATTCCGCTAATCGGGAAATGTGCCGTTGACCGGGAACGGAAATGCGCCGAAACGGCCATCGGAGAACAATTTCCGCTATTGTTTCCCGCACCGTTCCGAAGATAAGATCATCGCCATTGTTCCGAATCGGACCGCCGCCGCTATGGAGGAAAAGTGCGCAAGGTTTTCGCCTGTTCGGCGGCTGCTGTCGCGAGCACGCTCGTCGTCGCCGCGATCGCGGCCGCCCCGGTCGGCGCGGCTCCGGCCCCGGCTCCCCGGTCGGTCACCTGGTCGGCCGACCCCGCCGCCGGCGTCGGCGCGTTCACCTCGATCCAGTGCGCCGACGGCCACTTCAAAACCGCGAAAGACGCCGCGAAGGGCAAGGTGTGGGTCGCCGAGCAGCTCGCGAACGAGGAGCGCTGCGAGGCGGTCGGCCCGGACCTCTCCGCGGGCAAGACCTTTTACCTCGGCTGGTCGTCGAAGTACCGCATCACCGACTCCACCAGCCGCTACGTGTTCCAGCTGAAATGCAGCCCGAGCACCGGCACCGCGAACCATCCGATCGTCCTCGAGGTGATCGGCGGCAAGCTCCGGCTCGAGGACTGGACGACCGACCACACGAGCGTCACCCTCTGGGACACGCCGATCTCGAACGACCAGTGGCACGACATCGCCTTCCGGATCTCGACCGACCGCACCAAGGGCACGATCCAGTTCTGGTTCGACGGCAAACGGCAGACGTTCTCCGACGGGTCCACCACCTACACCGGCACCACGATCGACGGGACCCGCAACTACCTGAAGTGGGGCGTCTACCACCAGGCCGACCAGACGGCGACGCAGTGGCTCAGCAAGATCCGGATGGGCGGCAGCCTGGCCGACGTCACCGGCTGACCTCTGGCACCATCGCCCCATGCGATGGAGGCTTGGGGCGATGCTGGCAGTGCTCACGGTGCTGCTGAGCGGGTGCGGGCCGAGCTTCGCGAACCTGCACCTGCGCGTCGCCGCCGGGTCGGTGGGCGGCGTGTACCACGACCTCGCCGTGCCGCTGGCTTCGGCGTGGGCGGGCGAACTCGGCATCGAGACGCCCGAGGTGCTCGCCACCCAGGGCTCGCGCGACAACCTCAACCGAGTGCTTTCCGGGAGCGCGGACGTCGCGTTCGTCGCCGCTGACCTGGCCGCGGACGCGGCGGCCGCGCACCCCGGCAAGCTCGCCGCGCTGGCCCGCATCCACGACGACTACCTGCACATCGTCGTCCGCAAGGACTCGCCCTACACCTCGGTGCCGATGCTGCGCGGCCGCCACATCGCGGTCGGGTCGCCGGAGTCCGGCGTCGAGTACATCGCGGACCGGGTGCTGCAGGTCGCCGGGCTGAGAAGCGCGGTCGCGGTCAACCAGCTGAGCCTCGAGGATTCGCTCTCCGCGCTGGCCGACCGCAAGATCGACGCGATGTTCTGGTCCGGCGGGCTGCCGACGCCGCTCATCACCGAGTACAACCGCAAGGTCGGCCTGCGGCTGCTCGACATGTCCGCGCTGATGCCGGGCATGCAGCGGTTCAGCCCGGTATACGGCACCGCGACCATCCCCGGCAGCACGTACGACCAGCCCGGTCCGGTCACGACGCTGGTGGTGCCGAACTTCCTGGTCGTGCCCACCTCGATGTCCGCGGACGTCGCCGAAGCGCTCACGAAGGGCCTCTACGACGCCCGACCGCAGCTCGCGGCGGTCAACCGGGCGGCGCTGTCGATCGACGTGCATCCGGGCATCGAGACCGGGCCGCTGCCGTTGCATCCCGGCGCGCTGGCGTATTACCGCGCGGAGAAGGTCTAGCCCGCGACCGGGAAGTCCATCGCGACCCGCAGCCCGCCGCCGTCGGGAAGGGAAAGCCGGATCTCGCCGCCGGAATGCCGGACGATCTCGGTCACGATCGCCAGCCCCAGCCCCGATCCGGGCACGTTCTGGTGCGCCGTGCTCCGCCAGAACCGGTCGACGGCCCGCTCCAGTTCGTCCTCGCGCAACCCGGGGCCGTGGTCGCGGACCGAGACCTTCACGCGGTCCTCGACCACGCTCGCGGCCACCTCGACGGAAGTACCGGAAGGGCTGAACTTGAGCGCGTTGTCCAGCAGAGCGTCGAGTACGACCTCCAGCCCGCGCGGAGGCACGAGCACACGCGCGCCGTTGACGTCCACGTTGCTTTCCAACGAGACCTCGCGGGCCGCCCCGACCACCGACCAGTCGGCCACGCGATCGGCGATCACCTCGGCGAGGTCTTCGGAAACCAGCTCTCCTCCCGCGGCTTCCGCACGGGCCATGGACAGCAGCTCGTCGAGGATCTGGTTCAGCCGTTTGGCATCCACCTGCGCCGCTTCGAGATCGGCCGCCGCGGTTTCGTCGGTCACCTGGCCGTCGAGATTGCCCAGCCGGATCTTCAACGCCGTCAACGGATTGCGCAGCTGATGCGAGGCGTCCGCGACGAACGCGCGCTGCGCGGCCAGCGCCTCCGACACGCTGGCCGCCATCCGGTCGAACGACCGCCCCAGCTGCCGCAGCTCCGGCGGGCCGCCGCTCTCCCCCACCGGCTCCGCTTCCCGGCCGCTGACCACGGACGCGACCAGCGCGCCCGTCGCCTCGTCCAGCCGCCGGACCGGGCGCAGCGTCCAGCGCACCACCGGCAGCGCGACGAGCAGCGCGAGCCCGAACGCGACCAGCGCGCACGCGGCCAGCAGCAGCCATTGCCACATCAACTGGGTGCGGACGTGGTCGGTCGCGGACTCCGTCACCACCGCGCCGCGCACCTCGCCGTCGATGAGGATCGGCTCGGCCAGCACCAGCGGTTTCGTCGCCCACGGCATCAGCAACGGCCCCGCCTCGGGCGGCCGGGCGGCGAGCGCCTCGTTCACCGGCACCTGGATCGCGGCCCGGTCCACGGCGCCGCTCACCGAACTCAGCACCGGGTCGCCGTCCTGGTTCACCACGACCACCTTCACGCCGTACACCTCGGTGTACCTGCGCAGTTCAGGTTCCAGCAGGCCGAGATGGTTGTCGAGCAGCGGACGCTGGGCGAGCGAGGCGAACCGCGAGGTGTCGGTGAGCCGGTCGAGGAAGAGCTTCTGCTGGAGGCTGCCCGCGATGCTCAGCGCGAGCGGGATGCCGAGCCCGAACACGAGCAGCGCGACGAGCGTGACGACGATGCCCTGCAGCCGGACGCGCACCGGTCAGTCCCGTCCGCTGCCCAGCCGGTAGCCCACGCCGCGAACCGTCTCGATCAGCGCCGGACGGCCGAGCTTGGTGCGCAGGGTGGCGACGTGCACGTCCAGCGAACGGCTCTCCGCCGCGCCGCGGTGCCCCCACACCTCGTTCAGCACCTGCTCGCGCGAGCACACCGCGCCGCCCGCCGCCGCGACCAGCGCGAGCACCTGGAACTCCTTGCGGGACAACGCGATCGGCTCGCCCGCGACGAGCACCTCGTGCCGGGCGAGGTCGATCCGGACGTCGCCGACCTCGACCACCGGGACCGCGGGCGCGGCCCGTTCGCCGCGCCGCCGCCGCACCGCTTCGACGCGCGCGAGCAGTTCCTCCACGTCGTACGGCTTGACCAGGTAGTCGTCGGCGCCGGCGCGCAGGCCGTGCACCCGGTCGTTCACCTCGCCGCGCGCGGACACGACGATCACCGCGACGTCGCTGACCGCCCGGATCTGCCGGCAGAGCACCACGCCGTCGACGTCGGGAAGACCCAGGTCGAGGAGGATCACGTCGACGTCGTGGACCCGGTCGAGCACCCCGGCCCCGGACGGCAGCCGCTGCATGGTGAGGCCCCGGCGGACCAGTGCGGGCACGAGCGCCCCGGCGACCCGGTCGTCGTCTTCCACCAGCAGCACGCGCACGCTTCAGCCTCCCCGGTGATCCAGACCACGGTAGCCGGAACTCTAAGGCACCACGCCTCGCGGACACGGTGCGTGGCGGCGGCCACAGTCCCGACTAGGCTGAACGCCGCCACGACGGCCGCATCCGATACGTAGTTGAAACCCTAAGTATTGCTCAAGCCGTCTTTACAAGAGATGTCCCGGTAGTAGGTTTCCGCAAGCGTTGCGGAACCCCGGTTCCGCGGACGCCGGACGACCAACGGAGCTCTGGAGGCCACGATGACCACCGAGGTGGCGACGCCCATGATCAAGGCGGCCGCCGTGAACAAGTACTTCGGCGACCTGCACGTGCTGCGCGAGATCACCCTCGAGGTGCCGCGAGGCCAGGTCGTCGTCGTGCTCGGGCCGTCCGGGTCGGGCAAGTCGACGCTGTGCCGCGCGATCAACCGCCTCGAGCCGATCAACTCCGGCGAGATCGCCGTGGACGGCGTGCCGCTGCCCGCCGAGGGCAAGGCGCTCGCCGCGCTGCGCGCCGACGTCGGCATGGTCTTCCAGCAGTTCAACCTGTTCGCGCACAAGACGATCCTCGAGAACGTCATGCTCGCGCCGATGAAGGTGCGCAAGACGGCGCAGGCCGAGGCCCGCAAGACCGCGATGGAACTGCTCGAGCGCGTCGGCATCGCGAACCAGGCCGACAAGTACCCGGCCCAGCTGTCCGGCGGCCAGCAGCAGCGCGTGGCGATCGCCCGCGCGCTCGCGATGAAGCCCAAGGTGATGCTGTTCGACGAGCCGACCTCGGCGCTGGACCCGGAAATGGTCCAGGAGGTGCTCGACGTGATGACCGGGCTGGCGAAGGACGGCATGACCATGCTGGTGGTCACGCACGAGATGGGCTTCGCCCGCCGCGCCGCCGACCGCGTGATCTTCATGTCCGACGGCGAGATCGTCGAGGACACGACGCCGGAGGAGTTCTTCACCAAGCCGAAATCCGACCGCGCCAAGGACTTCCTGGGCAAGATCCTGACCCACTGACACGTTCGGGGGAATCCCCCGGCGCCCCGCGTCCGGGGTGGCTGTAATCGGCCCGTACCCGGACCGGTACCGACGTTTCCCGGACAGATGTTTCCCGGACAGATATTGGAGAGAGACTGACATGAGGATCCGCACCCTCACGGCCGCCCTGCTCGCCGGCGGGCTGCTGCTCACGGCCTGCGGCAAGGAAGGCACCCCGGCCGGTTCCGGCGGGGACTCCAACGCCAGCACCGGCCCGCTGCCGACCTACGACGTGGCCAAGGACGTCAAGCTCGACGGCTCGCCGGTGTTCGCGAAGATGAAGTCCGCGGGCACGATCACCATCGGCGTCAAGGACGACCAGCCCGAGCTGGGCCAGAAGGACCCGAAGACCGGCAAGTTCCAGGGCTTCGACATCGAGATCGCCCGGATGGTCGCGGCGGGCCTCGGCTTCAGCGAGGACAAGATCAAGTACACGACGGTCGACTCGGCCGCGCGCGAGCAGGCCATCTCCAACGGCCAGGTCGACCTCTACGTCGGCACCTACACCATCAGCGACAAGCGCAAGAAGCTCGTGTCGTTCGCCGGCCCGTACTTCCAGGCCGGGCAGGACCTGCTGGTGCGCAAGGACGACAACTCGATCACCGGGCCGGAGACGCTGAAGGGCAAGAAGGTCTGCTCGGTCACCGGGTCGACCCCGATCCAGCGCGTGCGCGAGCAGAAGCTGACCGACCAGATCGTCGAGTTCCAGAAGTACTCGCAGTGCGTGGAGAAGCTGACCACGAAGGACGTCGACGCGGTCACCACCGACGACGCGATCCTGAAGGGCTACGCCGCGCAGGACCCGGACAGCTTCAAGGTCGTGGGCAAGCCGTTCTCGAAGGAGCCCTACGGCATCGGCCTGAACAAGGACGACAAGGTGCTGCGCGACAAGATCGACGACCTGCTGCAGGCCGCCGAGTCCAACGGCACCTGGAAGAAGATCTACGACGCCACCCTCGGCAAGTCGGGCGCGCCCGCGACGCCGCCGGCCATCGAGCGGTACTGACCTGATCCGGCGGCCGGTGGGCGAAGCTTTCGCCCACCGGCCGCCGTACACCCACCATCGGCACACGGACGCGGGAAGGCTCCATGGACGTCCTGCTCGACAATCTGGACCTCTTCGGTCCGTTCTTTCTCACCACGATCGAACTGTTCCTGATCGCGGGGGCCTGCAGCCTGGTGCTGGGCACCATCCTCGCGATGCTGCGGGTGAGCCCGGTCCCGCTGCTGCGCGCGATCGGCACGACGTACGTGACCATCCTGCGCAACACGCCGCTGACCCTGGTGTTCGCGTTCCTCGTGTTCGCCTACCCGCTGCTCGACATCGTCAAGATCGACTACTTCCCGACCGCCGCGGTGGCGCTGACGATCTACACGTCGGCCTTCATCTGCGAGGTCGTGCGCTCCGGCATCAACACGGTGCCGATCGGCCAGGCCGAAGCGGGCCGCGCGCTGGGCCTGTCGTCCGGGCAGATCCTCGGCGGCATCGTCCTCCCCCAGGCACTGCGGTCAGTGGTGCCGCCGCTCGTCAGCATGCTCATCGCGCTGCTGAAGAACACGACGATCGCCAGCGGGTTCTCGGTCGCGGAGGCCGGCGCGATCCGGCAGTACGTGTCCGAGCGCGGCGACAACCAGATGGTCGCGCTGCTGTGGGTGGCGCTCGGCTTCATCATCCTCGTGTCGGTGCTGTCGCTGGTGCAGCGCAGCCTGGAGAAGCGCTGGAGCGTGTCCCGATGAGCACGGTTCTTTTCGACACGCCGGGCCCGAAAGCGCGGGTGCGGCACCGGATCTACGCCGGGCTCGGCATCATCGTCGTGGCGGCGCTGATCGCGTTCGTGATCTACCGCTTCGTGGACAGCGGCCAGTTCTCCGCCCGCAAGTGGGAATGGCTGCAGTACTCTCAGGTGCAAAGCGACCTCGCGAACGCCGTGCTGGCGACCGTGAAGGCCTTCGCGTTCGGCGCGGTGCTGGCCATCGTGTTCGGTGCGGTGTTCGCCGCCGGACGACTGTCCGAGCACGCGTGGGTGCGCGGGATCTGCACGTTCGTCGTGGAGTTCTTCCGCGCGATCCCGCTGCTGATCCTGATGTTCCTGTTCTACTACGGCCTCCCGACCCTCGGCGTCGACACGTCGCCGCTGTTCGCGGTGGTGCTCGGCCTGACGCTGTACAACGGCTCGGTGCTGGCGGAGGTGTTCCGCGCGGGCATCCTGGCCCTGCCCAAGGGCCAGAGCGAAGCCGCGTACGCGCTCGGCATGCGCAAGACCCAGGTGATGTTCACGGTCCTGCTGCCGCAGGCGCTGCGCGCGATGCTGCCGACGATCATCAGCCAGCTGGTGGTGCTGCTCAAGGACACCGCGCTCGGCTTCCTGGTGACGTACCCGGAGCTCCTGTACTACGCCCGCTACATCGGCAGCCAGGGTGCTTTCGGCCGCCCGATCGTCCCGTCGACCCTCGTGGCCGCCGCGATCTACATCGCGATGTGCCTGCTGCTGACCGCGCTCGCGACGTACCTGGAACGCCGCAACCGCCGCAGCAAGAAGCACATCGACACGGACGACGGCGCCAAGCAGGCGGCGCTCGACGCCGGGGCTGGCGTGTCCACCGGTCTTGCCTGACGGTTCGTTCTTTTCCCTGAAGCCCCTGGCGCTGCTTTTTTCGCGGCGCTGGGGGCTTCTTGGTTCTCCGGGGTTCCTCGTGGGTCAGCCGTGCGCGACGGGATGACGCGGCTGGTAGAGCGGGAGCAGACTGCCGCTGGGCAAGCGGATCGAGACTCGCGTGCCCCACGACGCTGTCGTCGCCTCACCGTCCACTTCGGCACCCTTTTCGGTCAGCTGCCGGACGGTCTCGTCGAGGTCGTCGCACATCAGGTAGAACTCCTGCCGTGGTGCTCCGCCGGTCGGATGGACGGCGAGTTCCGTTGGGGGCAAACGGAAAATGAGCCAGCCGTCGCCTGCGTCGATGTGTCCTAGCGCCATGACGTCGCGCAGGAACTCTCGGTCTGCCGCTGCGTCTTTGCTGTAGAGGATCACGTGGGCACCGGTGATCATTGGGACTGTCCTTTCGGGAAGTTCTTTCAGGGCAACGGGAATCGCCTCGCTGGGATCGAGCCGATCGAGTGATGCCGATCGGTTGTGGGTGCTGCTAACGTTGATTTCATTGAAGTAAGTACATCTCCGGTGATGTGAGCCCGCGAGCCTTCTCGCTGCGGCCGTCGCGGTTTCCTTTCTCTCCCAGTGCGGTGGCCAGCGCACTGGTCAGCTTGTTCTCGCCTGCGCGCGGCAGGATCGACGCCGCCAGAACAAGGAACCGTCGCCGCCGCATCGCACGGAGGGCAGCCGCTCGGCCGTGCTGTGGCTGACTGGCGCATGCCCTGCGTCCGCCATCACTGACCAGGCCCGCCATCGCTGGCCAAGTGCGCCGCCGCTGACCAAGGCTGCCACCGCTGCCCCAAGGAGGAAGAGACCTGCCGCATATGCCCGTCCGCCACCCCGCCGGGATCGGCCCGGCAACCCGCCGACATGACCCGACTCGTCGTCCAAGGAGGAACCGCCTATCGCCCACCCACAACTGAATACGCCCACGACCCGCGGAAGCGAAGGCCCACGAGCTCGCGGATGCGACGACCAGCAAGCCCGGCCGATGTTGCGGGCCCGCGCACAGACGAACTCGCACCGTGCACTTGATCCGGCCCCGCACCAGGCCGCGGCGCAACCGGCCCGGCAGCGGAATCACCGCCCGCCGGTGGCGTGCCCGCCACGCGCCAACGGGCGCGCCCACCGCGTGCCAACGGGCGTTTCTGCCGCGCGCAAGCAAGGTGACCGCGGCCCCACCCACGGCCAGCGGCACCCGGCCACGCCCCTGAGCGAATTCGCTCGCAACCCTCGTCCGAACAGCGCAACTCGCGAACGAACCGGTCCGCAGCCCCTGGGCCAACGCGCTCGCAACGCACGCCTGAACGGCCTCGGCTCGCGAACGGGGACACCCGCGGCCCTCACCCCGCCAGATCCGCGACCGCGAATCCAGCCACCACCGCGGACGTCACCGGTTACGGCGGAACAGCTTGTCTCCCAGCCAGACAATCGGGTCGTACTTGCGGTCGGCGACGCGTTCCTTCATCGGGATCAGCGCGTTGTCGGTGATGTGGATGCCTTCCGGGCACACCTCGGTGCAGCATTTGGTGATGTTGCAGAGCCCGAGCCCGTGCTCGTCCTGCGCGGCGTCGCGGCGGTCGGCGACGTCCAGCGGGTGCATCTCCAGCTCGGCGATCCGCATGAGGTAACGAGGGCCGGCGAAGCTCTCCTTGTTCTCCTCGTGGTCGCGCACGACGTGGCAGGTGTTCTGGCACAGGTAGCACTCGATGCACTTGCGGAATTCCTGCGAGCGCGCGACGTCGACCTGCTGCATCCGGTACTCGCCGGGTTTCAGTCCCTCCGGCGGGGTGAAGGACGGGATCTCGCGAGCCTTCGTGTAGTTGAACGACACGTCGGTGACGAGGTCGCGGATCACCGGGAAGGTGCGCATCGGGGTGACCGTCACGACCTCGGCCTCGGTGAACGTCGACATGCGCGTCATGCACAGCAGCCGCGGCCTGCCGTTGATCTCCGCCGAGCAGGAGCCGCATTTGCCCGCCTTGCAGTTCCAGCGGACGGCGAGGTCGGCGGCCTGGGTGGCCTGCAGCCGGTGGATGATGTCGAGCACGACCTCGCCCTCGTTCACCTCGACGGTGAAGTCCTGCAGGTCGCCGCCGGTCGCGTCGCCTCGCCACACGCGGAACTTCGCCTGGTAGCTCACGCGGTCCTCCCGGTGTGGTTCTCCAGCTCGGCATCGGTGAAGTACTTGCCCAGCTCGTCGAGTTCGAACAGCTCGAGCAGGTCCGGCCGCATCGGCTCCTGTTCCTTCATGGCCACGTCGACGTCCGGCACCAGCGGGTTGTCGCCCGGCCGCGCGGAGCAGACGAGCAGCCGATGCCGCCATTCCGCGTCCATCGACGGATAGTCGTCCCGGGTGTGGCCGCCGCGGCTTTCCGTGCGAGTCAGCGCCGCGCGGGCGACGCATTCGCTCACCAGCAGCATGTTCCGCAGGTCGAGCGCGAGATGCCAACCGGGGTTGAACTGCCGGTGGCCCTCCACCGTCACCAGCCGCACCCGGCGGCGGATGTCGGCGAGTTTCTCGAGCGCCTGCCGGATTTCCCCGGCCTTGCGGATGATGCCGACGAGGTCGTTCATCGACTGCTGCAACTCGGTGTGCAGCGTGTACGGATTCTCCGGCGTGCCGTCGGCAGGCGGGTTGAACGGCTCGAGCGCCATCGCGGCCGCGGCGTCCACATCGGACTGCGCAATCGCCGGCCGGTTCTTGAGACCGTCCACATAGGACGCCGCGCCCAGTCCGGCTCGCCGGCCGAACACAAGCAGGTCCGACAGCGAGTTGCCGCCGAGCCGGTTCGACCCGTGCATGCCGCCGGAACACTCGCCCGCCGCGAACAGCCCGGGCACGCTCGCCGCGCCGGTGTCCGGGTCGACCTCGACGCCGCCCATCACGTAATGGCAGGTGGGGCCGACCTCCATGGCCTCCTTGGTGATGTCGACGTCGGCGAGTTCCTTGAACTGGTGGTACATCGACGGCAGCCGCCGCTGGATCTCTTCGGCGGGCAGCCGGCTCGCGATGTCGAGGAACACGCCGCCGTGCGGGGATCCGCGCCCCTCCTTGACCTCGGAGTTGATCGCCCGCGCCACCTCGTCGCGCGGCAGCAGGTCCGGCGTGCGGCGGTTGTTCTCCTGGTCGGTGTACCAGCGGTCGGCCTCGTCCTCGCTGTCCGCGTACTGGCCCTTGAACACCTCGGGCACGTACTCGAACATGAACCGCTTGTCCTCGGAGTTCTTGAGCACCCCGCCGTCGCCGCGCACGCCCTCGGTGACGAGGATGCCCTTGACGCTCGGCGGCCAGACCATCCCGGTCGGGTGGAACTGCACGAACTCCATGTTGATCAGCTTCGCGCCGGCGCGAAGGGCCAGCGCGTGCCCGTCGCCGGTGTACTCCCACGAATTCGACGTCACCTTGAACGACTTGCCGATGCCGCCCGTCGCGAGCACCACCGCGGGCGCCTCGAACAGCACGAACCGCCCGCTCTCGCGCCAGTAGCCGAACGCGCCGGCGATCGCGCCGTTGTCCAGCAGCAGCTCGGTGACCGTGCATTCGGCGAAGACCTTGATCCGGGCCTCGTAGTCGCCGTACTTCTTGAAGTCCTCCTGCTGCAGCGAAACGATCTTCTGCTGCATGGTGCGGATCAGCTCGAGCCCGGTGCGGTCGCCGACGTGCGCGAGCCGCGGATAGGTGTGCCCGCCGAAGTTGCGCTGGCTGATCCGGCCGTCCGCGGTCCGGTCGAACAGCGCGCCGTACGTCTCCAGCTCCCAGACGCGGTCCGGTGCTTCCTTGGCGTGCAGCTCGGCCATCCGCCAGTTGTTGAGGAATTTGCCGCCGCGCATGGTGTCGCGGAAGTGCACCTGCCAGTTGTCGTTCGAGTTCGCGTTGCCCATCGACGCCGCGCAGCCGCCCTCGGCCATCACCGTATGCGCTTTGCCGAAAAGGGATTTGCACACCACCGCGACGCTGAAACCGCGTTCGCGCGCCTCGATCACCGCGCGCAGACCGGCGCCGCCGGCACCGATCACCACCACGTCGTAGCTGTGCCGTTCGACCTCGGTCATGGAATAAGCCGCCTCACGAGCTGGGGAGAACTGCCTTGCGCTGCTGGATTTCCGGGGGTCAGCCCACGAATCGCAGGTCCGATATCGCGCCGCTCGACACGAGCATCACGTAGAAGTCGGTCAGCACGAGGGTGCCGAGCGTCGTCCACGCGAGGGCCATGTGCCGGGTGTTGAGTTTCGTGACCTGCGTCCAGATCCAGTACCGGACGGGATGTTTCGAGAAATGCTTGAGCCGCCCGCCGGTGACGTGCCGGCAGGAGTGGCAGGAGAGCGTGTACGCCCACAGCAGCACGACGTTCACCACGAGAATCACGTTGCCGAGCCCGAAGCCGAAGCCGCTGGGACTCTGGAAGGCGACGATGGCGTCGTAGGTGTTGACAAGCGAGACGACGCACGCGACGTAGAAGAAGTACCGGTGCACGTTCTGCACGATCAACGGCAGCCGCGTCTCTCCGGTGTAGCGCGCGTGCGGTTCGGCGACCGCGCAGGCCGGCGGGGAGAACCACACCGAGCGGTAGTAGGCCTTGCGGTAGTAGTAGCAGGTCAACCGGAACCCGAGCAGGAACGGCAGCACGAGCACGCCGAGCGGCAGCCAGGACGGCATTTCGCCGAACCAGTGCCCGAAGTGGCTCGAGCCGGGGACGCAGGACGTCGAAACGCAGGGCGAGTAGAACGGCGTCAGATAGTGGTATTCGGGCACCCAGTAGGCGGTGCGCACGAATGCCCGGACAGTCGCGTAAACGACGAAGGTGGCCAGCCCCAGCACAGTGAGCAGGGGCGACAGCCACCACCGGTCGGTGCGCAGTGTCCGGGCAGCGAGCCGCGCCCGCCCCGGTGCCCGAACGCCGGCGGAGGCGCGGCTGACGTCGTTGTCAGCGGGGGCGCTCACCGCTGATCGCGCTTGTAGCCACCGACACCTTCGTCGTCGGCGCCGCTCCACAGCGCCGGATCGTAGGGAGTATCCGGGACAGGCACGCGTTCGACGGGTTTCGCCTGCGCCGGCACAGCGGGCGGGTGCCCGTCCAGCTCAGCGCTGTCGATGTCGAGCCGCTCGACGTCGTTGGCCAGCCGACGCACCGCGGACGCGTCGCCGTAGCGCGATCGCAATGCGCCCACGCACTGCCGCAACTGGCCGATGGTGCGCCGGAGTTCGGCGATCTCTGTGGTGGACATCGGAAGCCTCCCTGATGGTGGGGCCGGCAGTTCGGGTGACGATCAACGCCGCCAAGTACGACTCTGCCTCGCGCGGTGCACTGTGACAAGTAGCACATTTACCAGAAGGAAGCATGCTGTACCGGTTGACCTGGGGATTTCTCGCCGGATAGGGGCCGAAAGTGGGGTCCAGGACGTCTGTGGGCCGTCAGCTGCACAAACCACGCCCTCGGCGCGAGCACGCCAGACCGGCGGCACCCGCTCACAACGGACAGAGCGTTACCTCCCGATTACCCCATGCGACATGCCTTGCTAGCCAGCCGGGTCCTCGCCCGCCAGGAGTTTCGTCAGTCCGGCTTCGTTCGCCAGCCGCTGGGCTTTCACCTCCTCCGCGAAGCCGGCAACCGCGGCCGACAAGCGGTGCAGTGAATCCTCTGCGGACAACGCAGCCTCGGCCAGCCGCTCGATGGTTCCCGCGTACGGGGCGGCCTGCCGACCGGTCAGGAAGACGCCGGCGCGATGGTGCGGGCAGTACACGACATCCGTCTCATCGCGCTGCCGATAGCAGCTGAACGCGCCCTCGGTCACGGTTTGGCTCGGGACGATCCGGATCTTCACCCTCTGCGAAACCTCCACGAGGTACCGCACCTGTCGCAGCATCACATCGGCATCGCCGAAGTCGTTCCGCAGTGCCTCAGTCCCGATGAACAACCGCGCCTCGACCGCCTCCGTGCCGAACAGAATCCTGTTGCGGCTCAAGCGGTTCCCTACGACCCGCTCTAGGACTTCCTGATCCCACAGGCTCGGACCGAACACCAGCCGAACGTAATCCGGGATCTGCAGCAAGTCCGGAATCCGCAGCGGAGCCCACACTGTCACCGACTCCGCGTTCCGCTCGTGTCCGGCCACTATCGCGGAATGCGCCGTGTCCGCCTGCGACCCGGGCATGATCCAGCTCGCCCCGGCCAGCTCCCGCGCCAGTGCCATGATCCGCGCTTTCTTCTCGCCGACCACTCCTAGCGCGCCCAGCACCCCCGCGACGTCCTCCAGCGTCGGAACCCGCTCGCCCAGCTCCCAGCTCGACAACAGCGCCGCGTCCACCCCGAGCCATCGCCCCAGTTCGCGCAAACCGAAGCTCGCCTCGATCCGGGCATTCCGCAATGCCGTGCCCAAAACGCGCTCCGGCGGACCAGGTATCTCCGAATCTCGCATCCACCGTCACCTCCAGCCGCGGATAGTGCCTGTCCCAGCCTGATAACGCCCATCAACCGTCATCAGCCGCAGACACCGGCTGCGGCGACTTCCTCCGCGGCAGCCGTGCCCAGCTCCGCGGCGGCATCCGGCTTCGTCGGCATCGGTGGCACGCCCCTCGCGAACGCCGTTCGCATCACCCGGCTCCGGACGCCGGTGCCCCCGGTGACCCACAGGGACTTCTGAATCGATTTTGTTTCCGGGAGGTTTTCGGGTTACCGTGTGCACCGTCACGTTCCCGCGACGCCAGCGCCGCCGTCTCGCGAACCCGTCACGAGCCGGGAGCTTGAGATGAGCAGCAGCCCGAACCCGACCGCCGCGGTACACCGCGTTCTCGCCGACGTCACCGACCGGATCGCCGAGCGCAGTGCGGACACGCGGGCGGCGTACCTCGCTCGCAGCGCGGCCGCTTTCGAGGAGGGGCCGGTCCGCCGCGGCCTCGCTTGCAGCAACCTCGCGCACGGATTCGCCGCGATGGACGGCGTCGACAAGCAGGCGCTGCGGCAGCTGCGCGCGCCTGGCGTGGCCATCGTGTCCTCCTACAACGACCTGCTCTCCGCACACCAGCCGATGCAGGAATACCCGGCGTGGCTGAAGAAATCGGTCCGCGAATCCGGCGGTGTCGCGCAGTTCGCCGGCGGGGTGCCCGCGATGTGCGACGGCATCACGCAGGGTCGCCCGGGCATGGAGTTGTCGCTGTTCAGCCGCGAAGTGATCGCGATGTCGACGGCGATCGCGCTGTCCCACGACATGTTCGACGCGGCACTGCTGCTGGGCGTGTGCGACAAGATCGTGCCGGGCTTGCTGATCGGCGCGCTGTCGTTCGGCCATCTGCCCGCGGTGCTCGTGCCCGCCGGGCCGATGAATTCGGGCTTGCCCAACAAGGAAAAAGCACGGGTGCGGCAGCTGTACGCCGAGGGACTCGCGACGCGGGAAGACCTGCTCGACGCGGAAGCCGCGTCGTATCACTCCGCCGGCACCTGCACGTTCTACGGGACCGCCAACTCGAACCAGATGGTGGTCGAGGTGATGGGCTTGCACCTGCCGGGTGCCAGCTTCGTGCCGCCGAACACGCCGTTGCGCCAAGCGCTCACCGAAGAGGCTGGCCGACGGGTCGTCGAGCTGTCCCGGGGCGAGGCGTACACGCCGATTTCGCAGGTGCTGGACGAAAAAGCGTTCGTGAACGGCATCGTGGCGCTGCTGGCCACCGGCGGGTCGACGAACCACACGATGCACCTGGTGGCGATCGCCGCGGCGGCGGGGATTCAGCTGAGCTGGGACGACTTCTCGGACCTGTCCGCGGTCGTGCCGCTGCTGGCGCGCGTGTACCCGAACGGCAGCGCGGACATCAACCACTTCCACGCGGCCGGCGGCATCCAGTTCCTTGTCGGCACACTGCTCGACGCGGGCCTGCTGCACGAGGACGTCCTCACCGTCGCGGGTCGTGGCCTGCGCCGGTACACGCAGGAGCCGATCCTGTCCGACGGCGAACTGGTGTGGCGGGACGTGCCGGCGCGCAGCCTCGACGAGGACGTGCTGCGTCCGGTGTGGCGGCCGTTCGCGCCGGACGGCGGGCTGCGGATGGTCGAGGGCAACCTGGGCCGGGCGGTCACGAAGGTGTCGGCAGTCGCCCCCGAACACCGTGTCGTGGAGGCACCGGCGCGGGTGTTCACGTCGCAGGACGCCTTCCGCGTCGCGTTCGAGGCCGGGGAGCTGGACCGCGACGTGGTCGTGGTGCTGCGCCAGCAGGGTCCGCAGGCGAACGGCATGCCGGAGCTGCACGGCCTGACGCCCGCGTTGGGCGTGTTGATGGACCGGGGTTTCCGGGTCGCGCTGCTCACCGACGGGCGGATGTCGGGTGCGTCGGGCAAGGTGCCCGCCGCGATTCAGGTGACGCCGGAGGCCGCGGCGGGCGGGCCGATCGCCCGGATCGCCGACGGCGATGTGGTCCGGTTCGACGCGCGGTCCGGATCGCTGGACGTGCTGGTCCCGGACGACGAACTGGCGCGGCGCGACCTCGCGGACGCCCCGCCGTCGGAGGCCGCGTGGAGCGGCACCGGGCGGGAGCTCTTCGGGGCGCTGCGCCGCGCGGTCGGCCCGGCTGACCAGGGCGCGAGCGTCTTCGGAGCGCTTACTCCGGAGCTGGACCTCGCCCGGGGCGTTCCGCCATTCGGAAGCGGGACAATGAACCCGTCCCCCTACGCTCTCCAGACCCAGGAGGTCGGTCAGTGACCACCGGCACGGACCTGCTCGCCCTGTCCCCCGTGATGCCCGTCGTGGTGATCGACGACGTCGACGACGCGGTGCCGACGGCCCGCGCCCTGCTCGCCGGCGGGATCGGGGTGATCGAGCTGACGCTGCGCACGCCGGTCGCGCTGACCGCGATCGAGCGGGTGGCCGCGGAGGTGCCGGACATCGTCGTGGGCGTCGGCACGGTGACCTCGCCGGAGCAGGCGAAGCAGGCCGCCGACGCGGGCGCGAAGTTCCTGGTGACGCCGGGCTGCACGGACGCGGTGCTGGACGCCGCGTTCGCCACCGGGCTGCCGTTCCTGCCGGGCGCGAGCACGGTGTCGGAGGCGATGCGGCTGGCCGAACGCGGGTTGAGCGCGCTGAAGTTCTTCCCGGCCGAGGCCAGCGGGGGCGCGGCGTTCCTGAAGGCGATCGACGGACCGCTGCCGCAGCTGCAGTTCTGCCCGACCGGCGGGATCACCGTGTCGTCGGCCCCGTCGTATCTGGCGCTGCCGAACGTCGGCTGCGTCGGTGGCTCGTGGCTGACCCCCGCGAAGCTGTTGGCGGCCAAGGACTTCGCGGCTGTCGAGAAGCTGGCCGCCGAAGCCGCCGCGATGCGCTGAGCCGAAACCCGTCGCCTCCGTGCTGGAGGCGGCGGGTTCTTGGTGCCGCAGGGCGGTCAGTCGACCGGCACGTCGTCCAGCATGCTGGCTTCCGCCCCGAATTCGCGAAGCTCCTCGCGGATCACCGTGTACGCCAGGCCTTGCGGATAGCCCTTCCGCGCGAGGAACCCGAGCAGCCGGCGGATCGCGGTCTGCTCGTCGACGTTCCCGAGCGACCCGAGCCGCTTCCGCACCAGTTCGCGAGCCCGCTGTTCCTCGGCGTCCCGGTCGACTTCCTCCGCCGCTTGCGCCGCGATCTCCCCGTCAACGCCCTTGCGCCGCAACTCGGCGACCAGCGCCGTGCGCGACAGCCCTTGGTTGGCGTGCCGGTTGCGGACCCAGGTTTCGGCGAACTCGGCGTCGTTGACGAGACCGGCGCGGTCGAGCTTGCCGAGCAGGTCTTCGACGGTCTCGCTGTCGAAACCCTTGCGCTGCAACGTCTGCCGCAGCTCGTCGACTGTCCGCGGCCGAGCGGCGAGGAGGTCGAAGCAGATCTCCTTGGCCTTCTTGGCCCGCTCCTCCGGAGGCAATTCCGCCGGCTCGACCTTCGACATCCTGGCCACGACCGCACTCCTCTTCCCGGCACCGCCCTCGGACGACGGCACCGTCACTTCAACACCGCTTTCCCCCGGCACCGGACGCCACGGGTGCCGATTCCCGTCTCTGGTCAACGACTCCCGTCAGGGCGCGGCCTCCGCCTGACCTCAGATCGCACCAGCCACGACCGCTCCGGCGCGGGATCCTGCCGAACCCAACCGACAGCTTCACCGCCGCGCCGACTCGGACCGCCTGATCCCGCATCCCTTCACCGACCGGCACGTGCGCCCACCGCCTCGGGCAGCCCCCTCGTACGCGGAGCGCGCAAAGCATGCCCCGCCGACCGATCCCAGCCGCGTCAGCCCGGCATCCACGTCGGAGAACTGTCCGGGCAGCAAACCTGGACGACTCCGGAACAACCGGACCCCGAGTCCGCTCGAAGGCCTCGGCCTGACCACCGTCGCCACTGAAGCTCCTGCGTGGCGGAACCGCGCTGGGCCTCTACTTCGGCATCAGCCTCGGCTTTGGCACCAGCTTCGGCTTCGGCTTCGGCATCAGCTTCGGCTTCGACTTCGGCGGCAGGCCGGTGCTCGGCCCATGACAGCCCGAGCACCGGGGAGGGAACCTGCCGATCCCCTCCCCTCCCCGGATCAGAAGTCGACCGGCGCGGGCACTGCCTCGACCTCGGCGTCGACCTGCGGGCCGATGCCGAGCTTCTCCTTGATGCGCTTCTCGATCTCGTTGGCGATGTCCGGGTTGTCGCGCAGGAACCGGCGGGCGTTCTCCTTGCCCTGGCCGAGCTGGTCGCCCTCGTACGTGTACCAGGCGCCCGACTTGCGCAGGATGCCCTGGTCGACGCCCATGTCGATGAGCGAGCCCTCGCGCGAGACGCCCATGCCGTAGAGGATGTCGAACTCGGCCTGCTTGAAGGGCGGGGCCACCTTGTTCTTGACGACCTTCACGCGGGTGCGGTTGCCGACCGGCTCGCCGCCGTCCTTGAGCGTCTCGATGCGGCGCACGTCGAGCCGGACCGACGCGTAGAACTTCAGCGCCTTGCCGCCGGTGGTGGTCTCCGGCGAGCCGAACATGACGCCGACCTTCTCGCGCAGCTGGTTGATGAAGATCGCGGTGGTGCCGGAGTTCGACAGCGCACCGGTGATCTTCCGCAGCGCCTGGCTCATCAGGCGGGCCTGGAGGCCGACGTGCGAGTCGCCCATCTCGCCTTCGATTTCCGCGCGCGGCACGAGGGCCGCGACGGAGTCGATGACCAGGATGTCGAGCGCGCCGGAGCGGATCAGCATGTCCGCGATCTCGAGCGCCTGCTCGCCGGTGTCCGGCTGGGACACGAGCAGCGCGTCGGTGTCGACGCCGAGCTTCTTCGCGTACTCCGGGTCGAGCGCGTGCTCCGCGTCGATGAACGCCGCGATCCCGCCGTTGCGCTGGGCGTTGGCCACCGCGTGCAGGGCGACCGTGGTCTTACCGGAGGATTCCGGTCCGTAGATCTCGACGACCCGGCCGCGCGGCAGGCCGCCGATGCCGAGCGCGACGTCGAGGGCGATCGCGCCGGTGGGGATCACGGCGATGGGCGGACGGGACTCCTCGCCGAGGCGCATCACCGAGCCCTTGCCGTACTGCTTGTCGATCTGCGCAAGGGCGAGCTCGAGCGCCTTGTCCTTGTCGGGTGCTGCTGGCATGGAAGTCCACCTCGCTGGTTGGGGCCTGTGTGTGTTCGGTTGTCCAGTCGGGCTGATCCGGGGACCAAACCCTGTCCGGTCCGACGCTACGGGGAGGGACCGACAATTCCAGGCGCGGCGACCGATCTGTGGATCGCTGGCCCCGTTGTGCACAACACCATAGACGAACAGGTGTTCGAGGCTCGCGGCGACACGCCCATCCGCCGCGGTTTTCGCCCTTCGCGGCGACCGGAACCGCGAAACCCCAGGTCAGCGCCGCTCCGGCGGCACCTCGAACTCGACGCAGACGGCCCGCCAGATCTCCTTGGCCGGCGTTCCCGCGCTCAGCGCTTCTTCGACCGTGCGCCCGCCGAGCCCGCTGAACACGTGGTCCTGGGCGAGCATCTCGGCGCGTCCGGACCCGAACTCCTCGGCCATCAGCCGTCGGAACACCGTGATACGCATCGGGCGAATGCTAGCTTTCCCGCGCGAACGGGGATCACTCCCCCGGCTGGACGTTCTGTTCGAAGTAGTCGGCCAGCGCACCCGGCGTGGCCGCCTGCCCGCCGGAATTCACCTGATAGAGGAACCCGACGAGGGGCCGGTCCTTCACGGTAAACACGAGGACCGCCGACGACTGCCCGGCCGCCGCCGCGTAGTGCCCTTCGAGGGCGTTGCCCTTCCAGTCCGCTTCGGTGCGGTCGCCGCCCGCGGAGGCGAGCAGTCCGTCGGTGTACTGCTTGAGCTCCGCTGCCGACTGTCCCTGCACGTACGTCACCTGCGTGCCCGCGCGCCCCGGCGCGGCGCACGTCGCCGCGGTCCCGAGGCTCTTCGCCGGCGCGGCCGGACCGTTGCCCATACCGGGAGCACAGCCGCCGTTGTCAGCGACCTTGCCAGCGAGCTGACGCATGCAGCCAGTCAGGCCTGACGCGTCAGCTTGCCCCTGCGTACGGCACTCCTCAGCGGTGTACGTCTTCACTGACGAGCCCTTTGTTGTCAGGAACACGGTCAGCCCAGCCGCGAGCACGACCACCACCGCCGCCGCGATGCCGATCCACAGCTTGGTGCGGCTCTTCTTCTCCGGCGTAGCAGGCGTATACGTCGGGAAATTGGACGGTGCTGGCGAAGGCTGGAACGGCGGCATCGGCTGTGGCTGCGTCGGCGAGTACGCCGCGTAGTTGCCCTGTGGCGCGCCAGCCGGCGCGTACGGCGCACCTGACGCCACCTGGCCCTCGACGTTCTGCGTACGCATCGACAGTCCGTCTTTAGCCACGTGCTGCGCACCCAGTGCGACGGCCGTCTCAGGCTGGTCGAGACTCGTGGGAACAACGCCGAGCTTCTCCGCGATCATCGACCCGACCAGCGGCAACCGGCTCGAACCACCGACAAGGTAGATGCCGACGAGACGCTCCGAAGTCAGTCCGGCCGAACGCAGTGTCCGCGACAGCAGTTCCACACTGCGCAGCATTGCCGGACGCACCAAGCCTTCGAGCTCTCCGCGCGTGACGAGCACGTCCTTGAACGGCTCCGGCATCGGCACCTCTGTCTGCGGATGCCGAGACAGCGCCTCCTTCGCAGCCTTCACGTCTTCTTGCAGCGCGCGTCGCGTACGCCGGTCCGCAGTCGACTCGGGGCGAAGCAGCCGCTGCCAGCGCTGCGGGTCCGAGTGCGACACCTCACGTCCTACGTGGACCATCAGCGCCTGGTCGACGTCGAGGCCGCCGAGATCGGGCAGACCGTCCTCGGCGAGCACCGTGTAGCCATGCTGGTTCGCGCCGACGACGGCGACGTCGAACGTGCCCGCGCCGAGGTCGTACACCGCGAGAGCCTGTCCTGGAGCCAACGCGCGCTCAGGGAACGACGCGAAGTGCGCCGCGGCCGCGACTGGTTCCGGCACGAGGACTACGTTTCCGCGGATGCCAGCAAGTCGCGCCGCGCTCAGCAGGACGTTTCGGCGCACCGGACCCCACTGCGCGGGGTGGGTGAGCCGGACCTCGTCCGGCTGTTCGCCGCCGAGCTGGCGCGTGGTCTCGTCGAGCACGCGGCGCAGGATCGCGGCGAGCGCCTCGTTGACCGGCACGACGTCCGTGCCGAGCAGCAGCGTCTGCTCGTCGATGCGCCGTTTAGGGTTGGGCTCGAACCGTGTCGGGTCGAGCCGAGCACGACGTTCGGCGTCCCTGCCGACCATCAGCGTGCCGTCTTCCCCGGCGAACACCGCGGAGGGCATGTTGGCCGACCCGTCGACCTCTACGACGCGTGGCGGCCTGCCGTGCGCGGAAAGGACGGCAACGGTGTTGGACGTCCCGAGGTCCACCGACAGGATCCGCACAGTAACTTCCCCTCGACTCAAGCAGCGCTGGCGGAGATGCTGCCACGTGCCCGGTCACCGTGCGTGCGGACCCGCGAAACTCGCGACGCACGCAACCCCGGGAAGCGACGGAACGTCTCGTCTTCCGAGAACGGGGAGGCAATGACAGAGCTAGTGGACAAGACCCGCCGAGAGCAGTTCGCACAGGCGGCGGGCGATCCGGCGCATCCCTTGCGGGTCTCGGCGGGCAAATGGGGCCGTTCCGGCTACGTGCACGCGGCAGTGCTGTACCTCGTGGCGCGGCTGGTCAGCGTCGGTGCGCTCGCCGCCATGGCCGCGCCCCGGAACCTGCCGCTGGGCGACCGGCTGCAGGCCTGGGACGGCTGGTGGTACCTGCAGATCGCGGAGCACAACTACACCGGCGTGAGCAATCCGCTCGACGCTGCTGGACTGCCCTATCCCGACGCGTCGTACGGCTATTTCCCGCTGTATCCGGCCCTGACCGGGCTGCTCGAGAAGCTGCCCGGGGTGACCTACTTCGGGGCGGGCATTCTGCTGTCGACGCTCGCCGGAATCGCGGCGGCGACGGCGATGTACCGGATCGGCCGGCTCGTCCACAGTCCGCGAGCGGGGTTGCTGCTCGCCGTGCTGTGGGGCGCCGCACCGATGGCGATCGCCGAGAGCATGGTGATGACCGAGGCGCTCTTCACCGCTCTCGCCGCGTGGGCGCTGGTCGGTGAACTCGAACGCAAGTGGTACCTCGCTGCTTTCGCCACGCTGTTCGCCGGGCTCACCCGATCCACCGCCTGTGTGCTGGTCGCGGTCGTAGTCATCGCCGCGGCCATCGACGTGTGGCGGAACAAACAGCGGTGGAACGCGCTCGTGTGCGTCTTCGTCGCGCCGCTCGGCCTGCTCGGGTACTGGATGTTCGTCGCGGTGCAGACCGGCAGTTTGACTGGCTGGCAGGACGTGGAGCTCCGCGGCTGGAACACGCGTTTCGACACCGGTGCCGAAGCCTGGCAATGGATCACGCACACGCTTTTCACCTCGGGCAACGCCTGGGAGACGCTCGTCGTGCTCGTGACGCTCACGGCGGTCGCGCTCGCGGTCATCACGGTGACCGGCCGCCGGGTGCCGTGGCCGCTGGCCGCATACGCGGTGGGCGTCGTGGTGCTGGTCCTGTGCAGTGCCGGGCTGCCCGCCCTCAAGTCGAGGTTTCTTCTTCCCGACTTCGCGCTCCTGCTGCCCGTCGCGATGGGGCTCGCCGGTCGCAAGAGGTCCACGATGATCGCCGCGACGACCGTGTTCGTGCTGGTCGGGGCCTGGTATTCGGCCTATTCGCTGACCGTGTGGAAGTACGCGATCTAGGCCGATCGGTCACCCGTCCGAGGGGATCCGGACCAGGCTGCTCTGCCCGGGCCCCGGAAATTGTCGGGGGCGCCGCGCATGATGGATCCCGTGGCAAACGACGTCCTCGACCTCTTCTCCCCGGCGACCAGCACCTGGTTCGCCGGAGCCTTCGCCGCCCCGACGGCCGCGCAGGAAGGGGCCTGGCGGGCCGCACACGCCGGGCAGCACGCCTTGGTCGTGGCACCCACCGGGTCCGGCAAGACGCTGTCCGCGTTCCTGTGGGCGCTGGACCGGCTGGCGTCGGAACCGCCGCCGGCGAACCCGCGCGAGCGGTGCCGGATCCTGTACGTCTCTCCGCTGAAGGCGCTGGCGGTCGACGTGCAGCGCAACCTGCGCGCGCCGCTGGCGGGCATTTCCCAGGCCGCGCACCGGCTCGGTCTGCCCGCGCCAGAAATCGAAGTCGGCATGCGCACCGGCGACACCACGGCGGCCGAGCGCCGGTCGTTCGGGAAAACCCCGCCGGACGTGCTGGTCACCACTCCGGAGTCGTTGTTTCTCATTCTCACGTCCTCGGCGCGGGAATCGCTGAAGGGCGTCGAGACGGTCATTGTCGACGAAGTGCACGCCGTCGCGGGCGGCAAACGCGGTGCGCATCTGGCGTTGTCGCTGGAACGGCTCGACGCGCTGCTGCCGAAACCGGCCCAGCGGATCGGGCTGTCGGCCACCGTGCGCCCGGTCGACGAGGTGAGCGCGTTCCTCGCCGGCGGTCGTCCGGTCACCGTCGTGCAGCCGAAACTCGCGAAGACGATCCAGGTGCGGGTGGAGGTGCCCGTCGAGGACATGGCGAACCTCGACGGCCCGGCGCCCTCGCCGATGGAGCGGCTCGACGACCTCACGTCGCTGTCGCAGTTGCCGTCGGAGGGCGGGATCGGCACCCAGGAAGAAGTGGCCGGCGCGGCGGTGCAACGGCCGTCGATCTGGCCGGCGGTCGAGGAACGGGTGCTGGAGCTGATCCGCGCGCACCGCTCCACCATCGTGTTCGGCAATTCGCGCCGCCTCACCGAACGGCTCACCGCGCGGCTCAACGAACTCGCGTCCGAGCAGACCGGTCTGTCCCCGGGCGACGCGTTCCCGGCCGAGGCGGTCGGCCAGTCCGGTGTCACGACCGGGGCGGAGCCGGTCGTCGCGCGGGCGCACCACGGGTCGATGTCCCGCGAGCAGCGCACCCATGTCGAGGAGGAACTGAAGTCCGGGCGGCTGCCGTGCGTGGTGGCGACGTCGTCGCTCGAACTCGGCATCGACATGGGTGCGGTGGATCTGGTCGTGCAGATCGAGGCTCCGCCCACGGTGGCGTCCGGGCTGCAGCGCGTCGGCCGGGCCGGACACCAGGTCGGCGCGGTGTCGTCCGGCGTCATGTTCCCGAAGTTCCGCGGCGATCTGGTGTCGTGCGCGGTCGTCGCGGAACGGATGGCGAGCGGGGCGATCGAGGCGGTGCGGTATCCGCGCAACCCGCTCGATGTGCTGGCCCAGCATGTCGTGGCGATGGTGGCGCTCGAACCGTGGACGGTGCCGGAGCTGGCGGCGCTCGTCCGGCGGGCGGCTCCGTTCAGCTCGCTGCCGGACGACGCCCTGCACGCGGTCCTCGACATGCTCGCCGGCCGCTACCCGAGCGAGGAGTTCGGCGAGCTGCGGGCACGGATCACGTGGGACCGGGTCAGCGGAGAGCTGCGCGGGCGGCCGGGTTCGCAGCGGCTGGCGGTCACGTCCGGCGGCACCATCCCCGACCGCGGGCTGTTCACGGTGATGACGCCGGGCGACGAGGGCAAGCCCGGCTCGCGCGTCGGCGAGTTCGACGAGGAGATGGTGTACGAATCGCGGGTCGGCGACACGATCCTGCTCGGCACCTCGTCGTGGCGGATCACCGACATCACGCATGACCGGGTGATCGTCGTCCCCGCGCCCGGCCAGCCCGCCCGGATGCCGTTCTGGAAGGGCGACGCCGCCGGACGCCCGCTGGAACTGGGGCGGGCGCTCGGCGCGTTCGTCCGCGAACTGTCCACTTCGGACACCGCGACGGCGCGGGACCGGGCCGCCGCGGCCGGGCTCGACCAGCGCGCCTGCGACAACCTGCTGGCGTATCTGGAAGAACAGAAGTCGGCGACCCGGCACGTGCCCAACGACCGCGTCATCCTGCTCGAACGCTACCGCGACGAACTGGGCGACTGGCGGATCGTGCTGCACTCGCCGTTCGGCGCGCAGGTGAACGCGCCGTGGGCGCTCGCGATCGCCGCGCGGCTGCGGGAAAACCGCGGCGTCGACGCCCAGGTGGCGCACTCCGACGACGGCATCGTGCTGCGGCTGCCCGACGCGCTCGACGCCGACGGCGGCGAGGTCACCATCACCGCCGACGACGTCCTGCTGGACCCGGAGGAGGTCGAGCAGCTGATCGTGGCGGAGGTCGGCAGCTCGGCGGTCTTCGCGGCGCGGTTCCGGGAATGCGCGGCACGCTCGCTGCTGCTGCCGCGCCGGGATCCGCGGCGGCGCACACCGCTGTGGCAGCAACGGCAACGGGCGTCGCAACTGCTGTCGGTGGCGGCGAAGTACGAGCGGTTCCCGGTCGTGCTGGAAGCCATGCGCGAGGTTCTGCAGGACGTCTACGACGTCGGCGGCCTGCGGGAGCTGATGTCCGACGTCCGGGCGCGGAAGGTGCGGCTGGTCGAGGTCGAGACGCCCGCCGCGTCGCCGTTCGCACGAAGCCTGTTGTTCGGTTACGTCGGGATGTTCCTGTACGAGACGGACGCCCCGCTGGCCGAGCGACGAGCCGCGGCGCTGTCGCTGGATTCCGCGCTGCTGGCCGAATTGCTGGGCACGGAGGCGATTCGCGAGCTGCTCGATCCTGAGGCCGTGGCCGAGGTCGAACGGTCGTTGCAGCGGCTCGACCCGGACCGGCACGCCCGGTCGGCGGAGGACGCGGCCGACCTGCTGCGGTTCCTCGGCGATCTGTCCGTCGCGGAGGCCGCGGACCGCGGGATTCAGCCGGAATGGCTGGCAGAACTCGCCTCGGCACGGCGCGCCATCCAGGTGCGCATCGGCGGCGAGGAGCGCTATCTGGCCATCGAGGACGCCGGACGGGTGCGGGACGCGCTGGGCGTCGCGCTTCCGGTCGGCGTGCCCGAGGCGTTCACCGAGCCGGTAGCGGATCCGCTGGGCGACCTCCTCGGCCGCTACGCGCGGACCCGCGGTCCGTTCTCCGCGACAGCCGCGGCGGACCGGTTCGGACTGGGCACCGCCGTCGTCACCGGCGTGCTCGACCGGCTCACCGGTGAAGGCAGGCTCGTCCGCGGCGAGCTGAGTCCGGTCGGGCATCCGGAAACCCATGGCGTGGGCGTCGAATACTGCGACGCGGCCGTGCTGCGGCGGTTGCGGCGCGCGTCGCTCGCCCGGCTGCGGGCAGAGGTCGAGCCGGTGGAGCCGGCGGCACTGGGCAGGTTCCTGCCCGCGTGGCACGGAATCGGCGCACGCCTGCGGTCTGCGCCGACGGCCGACGACGTGCTGTCGGTGGTCGAACAGCTCGCCGGCGCGCCATTGCCGGCGAGCGCGGTCGAATCGCTGATCCTGCCGAGCCGATTGCCGGGCTACTCCCCCGCGCTGCTCGACGAACTCACCACCGCGGGCGAGGTCACGTGGGCAGGCTGCGGGTCCCTCTCCGGCGGGGACGGCTGGCTGGCGCTGGCTCCGTCCGACGTCGCGGATCTGCTGCTGCCCGAGGTCGAGGAGAATCCGCCGACCAGCCCGCTGCACGAAGCGATCGTGACGGCGCTGGAAGGCGGGGCGTTGTTCTTCCGGCAGCTCGTGGACCGGGTCACACCGGGTCTGGAGCAGCCGCCGGACGACGGTGCCGTCGTGTCCGCGCTGTGGGATCTGGTGTGGGCCGGGCTGGTCACCGGCGACACGCTCGCGCCCTTGCGCGCGCAAGTCGCGGGCCACGGGGCGCACAAACCTCGGCGGCAAGCGCCACGCGGCCGCTACGCCCGCATGCGCGCCGGCCGTCCGGCAATGCCGTCGCGTACGGGTCCGCCGACCGTAGCCGGCCGTTGGGCGCTGACCCCGCCTCGGGAAGCCGACCCGACGCGACGCGCCCATGCCCGCACCGAGGCATTCCTGGAACGGCACGGTGTCCTCACTCGAGGCGCGCTCGACACCGAACGGGTCACCGGCGGTTTTTCCGGGATCTACAAGGTGTTGCGCGGAATGGAAGACACCGGGCAGGTCATCCGCGGCTATGTCGTCGAAGGTCTCGGTGCCGCCCAGTTCGCCGCGAAGGGCGCGGTCGACCGGCTGCGGGCCCTGTCCAGCACCGCGCCCTCCTCCGCGGCCCGAAACGACAGCGCCCGTGCCGTAGTCCTCGCCGCTGCGGATCCGGCACAGCCGTACGGCGCGGCTCTGTCCTGGCCCGCCGCAACAGGCGATACGAAGCACCGTCCGGCGCGTAAAGCCGGAGCGCTGGCGGTACTGGTCGACGGAATCCCAGCCCTGTACGTCGAACGCGGCGGCCGCTCCTTGCTGAGCTTCACCGAGGAACGCGGCACGCTGCAAGCCGCCGCGGCTGCGCTGTCGACCGCGGTCCGAGAAGGCTGGCTGGGTCAGCTGGCCGTCCAACGCGCGGACGGAGAACACGCGCTGACCTCGGAGCTGGCCGAGATCCTGCAGGAAGCCGGCTTCCGCGCGACTCCGAAGGGACTCCGTTTGAGAGCTTGACCCTGCCTGGCCGTTGCCCGGCCAAGCCGCGAACGCGTCCGGCCCATGGTCTGCCTTTGTCGTGTGGGCCCGGTGCACCGGTGTACCCGCGTCGGGGAACCAGGTGGTGTCACTAGACTTCTCGCGGCCCCTCGGTGGATAAAAGGACGTTCGATCATGGCGATGCGCGAGTTGCGCTACTTCGGTGACCCAGTGCTCAAGTCCGTGTGCGACCCGGTGACCACGTTCGACAGCAAGATCGAGGCGCTGGTGAAGGACCTCCTCGACAGCGTGCAGCCGGAGGGCCGTGCCGGGCTCGCCGCGCCGCAGATCGGGGTCGGGCTGCGGGTGTTCAGCTACGACGTCGGCGGGCTGACCGGATACGTCATCAACCCCGAGATCGTCCATCTCTCCGAGGAAACGCACGAAATCGGCGAGGGCTGCCTGTCCGTGCCGGAACTGTGGTTCCCGACGGTCCGCGCGAAGCACGCCGTCGTGCGCGGCGTCGACCTGCGCAACGAGCCGATCGAGGTCGAGGGCGTCGACGTGCTGGCCCAGTGCCTCCAGCACGAAACCGACCACCTCGACGGGAAGCTCTACCTCGACCGGCTCACGCCCGACCGGAAGAAGCAGGCGCTGCGCGAGGCGCGGGACAAAGACTGGTTCTGGAACCGCTGACCGTCCGCGGCGTCCGAGCGGCGATGAGCCGAAGCACCGTGCCGTCGTCCGAACAGGTTTCGACCTGCAGTCCGGCGCGGACAGCAGTCCGGACCATGGCGTCGTTGCCCGCAAGGCGGATCGCGGACAGTTCGGCGGTCCCGCCAGCCTCGGCGAGGGCGGCCAGCCGGGCAAGCAACGCCGTGCCGATTCCCTGTCGCTGCCAAGCATCCTCGACGAGAAGCGATACCTCGGCCGTGCCGTCGAGCTGAGGAATCAGCTGTCCGAACCCGATCACGTCCCGGCCGCACACCGCGAGCAAACTGGTTCCGCGCGGTGGCATGAGCAAGCGGTGCAGCCATTTTCGCGGAACCGTGCTCAGCCCAGTGTGGTAGCGGTTGAACAACGTCTTCGCCGAACAGCGAAGATGCACCGCGCCGATCGCGTCGATATCCCGCGGAGTGCCCAGCCGCAAAACGACCGCTGCACCGTCTGGACGGTCGAGCACCACCGGACCGGCCAGATTCTGTTCCGCTGCGGCAAGGAGTTCCAGGAACGCAGCGGCCTGAGCGAGTTCGGGTTCAGCGAAGGCCACCCATCTCCGTCGAGCGACGAACGCCTGCCCGTCGCCGAAGGAAAAGACGGCTCGGTGCCCGCCTTCAGTGCGCTTGGGATTGGCCTCGTTCGCTGGGACGAGCGTCACGAGGTCTGCGGACAAGACCGTCCGCAACATCGGAGCACGGCAGCCAGGGTCGGCAATCGCCCGCCGAGCGGCGACGAGCGCTGTCGCGGCCGGATCGCGAAGTCCGCGGACGGTGGTTTCGGCAGCCGTCTCTCGCGCTGCGGTGCCGACAGTTGCTGCCGGAATACGGAACTCCCCAGCCTCAGCGCCCGTCTTCTCCTCAGGAGTGACGGCAGTTGTCGCGGGAGCACGCAGATCCTGGGTGTCCGTCCCGATGCACAGTTCTCCCGCGACAGGAGGCGCAGTGGTTGCCGGAACACGGCGTTCTCCTGCCTCGGTTACCGAAGCAGGCTCCCCGTTGGTGGGGAACGCCGTTGCCGAGGGGACACCGAATTCTCCGGCGCCGGCTCCGGGTGCTGTCGTCCCATTGGCGGCCGCAGGGGCGGTGCGCGGCCGAGACGAGGGCTTGGGTGTCCCCTCGGCGGTGGGCAGGGCGGTTGTCGTCCGGTCAGGGGCTGGGGTGTCCGTCAGCGGGGTGAGGAGTTGTCGGGCGGCGGCCTCGGCGATGGACTCCTCGGCGGCGAGCGCGGTGGCGGCCGGGGACGGGACGGCGATTTCGGTCATTCCCAGGCAGTCGCCGCCTTCGTCGCGGAGGGCGTCTATCAGCAGGTGCGGGGGCAGGCCGGCCGCTGGGCAGAGTACGAATTCGTCTAGGACGCCGCCGGGGGCCGGGTGTCTCGTGAGGCCCAGGATGCGGCATTCGAGGTCGGCGAGGCGGATCGCGAAGCGGGCCAGTGTTCCGGGGTAGTCGTCGGAGAGGACGCGTACTCGCCAGGCGCGGGCCGGTGTGCGGTTTTCGTTGGGGGAACCGGGCTCGAGGCCGGAGCGGGAGCGCGGGAGGTCGGAGAGGGCGCTACGGGGCGTCGAAGGCATGTCCATGGGACTTACCGTTCCTGACGCACGTAACCGGGGGCGTCCTGTGGTGTTTCGGGTGTGTCAGAGGGTGGCCGGAAATGCGTGATCTGCGGGAAACAGTGGCGCGGGTCAGTGTGGGACGAGAAGGCGGAATTCGTTGTCTTCCGGGTCGGTGAAGTCGGTCTGGCCGGCTGCGACGGAGCGAGCGCCGGCGGCTTGAAGGCGGCGGGTTTCGGCGGTGTGGTCGCCGTGGAGGGCCAGGTCCAGGTGGAGGCGGTTTCTGCCGTGCTTCGGGGTGTTCACGCGCAGGAATTCGAGGGTGGGGCCCCGGCCGGTGGGGTTGCGCAGCGTGGTGATGGCGGGCTCGTCGGCGGTGATCGGCCACCCTGCGAGCGGGGACCAGAAGCGGGCTAGGCGCGCGGGGTCCTGTGCGTCGACGACTATCGCTGCGATGGCACCGGAATTGGCGTATTCCTCGCGGGGTTCGAGTACGCAGAATTCGTTGTCTTCCGGGTCGGCCAGAACGATCCACGGAACGTTGTGCTGGCCGATGTCGATTGGGCGTGCCCCTAGGGAAACGGCTCGGGCGACTGTTTCGCGCTGGTTCTCGCCGGAGGTGCTGGAGAGGTCTAGGTGGAGACGGTTTTTGTCGGTCTTCGGGCGGAAGGTCGCGGCGAAGACCAGGGTGAGTTCGCAACCGTCGTCGGGTGGGGGTTGGACGGTGGCTTCGTCTGGGGATTCTGTCGTGGTCCGCCAGCCGAGGAGGTCGGCCCAGAAGCGGGCCAGGCGTGCCGGTTGTTCGGCGGCGGTGACCAGGTTGACCAGACGTGTTGCCATGCCGCCACGGTAGCGGGCAGGGCCGACAAAACCGGGTGGCGCAACGGGTTGGCGAGGTCGGGTGAAAGAACTGTGCCGGCAAGCGCGGGGTATCGCGTTTGCCGGCACAGCCGGATCGCCACGGGTGGTCCAGAAATGCGCTGGCCGGAAGAACCGGGAAGCTTCCCCGCTTTCGGTTCTCCGCGGTTACCTGGTGGCTAGTCGCAGCAGGGCCCAGGCTTGGGCGGACAGCTCGTGGTCTCCGTCGGTGTGGACCATGGTCACCGGGACTCTTCCCCACAGCCACAGGTACACGTTCGCGGGCGAGCCGGTGACGATCGCGTCCGCGGCGTCGGCTTCTCGGGGTGAGCAGCGCCAGGCCTCTGTCTCGCCGGGGCCCGCTCGCGCGATCCAGCTGTGGCCGCCGGTGTGGAAACCCACTGTGCCGTTTCGGGTTCCCGAGATGCCCATGGTGGTGAGCTTGTGTCCGAAGTAGAGGGTGAGGGCCTCGTCGACGCCGTCGGCAGCCAGGTCGTCCGGGACCGCCGAGTCGCCGATTCCGGCCGCGTTTTCGGCGTCCACTCGGTGCACGAGAGTTTCGTGGAGCATGCGACGGCGCCAGAAACCGTGGGTCGGATCGGCGGACCACCAGGTGGTGGCCCGGGTGGATGGGTCGTGGTTGGCGAGTTCGACTTCGAGCTCCGCGCGGGCAGTGGAGTAGAAATCGACCACCGGCTGGCCGGGCAGGGGTTCGCGCCACGATTCGGGACGGCGGCCGTCGCGGATCCAGCCGAGCACCTGCCAGTACACGGCGCCGACGTGCTTGAGCAGCTCGTTCAACGTCCAGCCTGGGGCGGTGGGCACCGGCGAATCGGGCGACGCCGAGTGCGCCACCTCCCCCAGCAGCTGCGCCTCCACGGAGAACGCTTCGAGCAACCGGCCGTGGTCGACCGTGCCCAGTTCACGCGACATGAGCTTCCCCGGACATCGGCAGGCCGTGCACGACCCGGCGGACCAGTTCGAGGAACTGGGCGGTCGCCTGCAGCAGGCCCGCGGCCAGTTCGGCGGTGACGCGGCCGGTGATGCCCGCTTCGGCGGCGGCCCGGGTTTCCGAGTGGTCGGCGAAGAACGCCGACCATTCGCGCAGTTCGGGAGCGACCGCGTCGAGCAGCACCCAGCCGCTGGCCGGACGGCCCCGGCCCCGGCGCGGGCGGCCTCGGACGGCGAGCACCGCCCCTGCGCCGCGCAAGGCGGCCAGGTAGGCGCCGATGAAGCGTTCGGCCGGGTCGCGTTCGTTTTCCGCGTGGTCGAGCCCGCGATTCGCTTGGGCGAGGAGGGCGACCGCCTCCGGAGGGGCCGGTGGACGCAGCGACAGCGGGAGCTGCGGCTGGCCCTGGGCGCCGGAGCGGCGAGCGGCCGGTTCGGCGGAGGGCCGGACCGCGGCTCGGGTGCGGTGGACGACCTGCCTCGGCGGCGGGGAGCTGGGCAGGGTGGTTTCGGGGACGTGGTGCACGGTGGGCCTGGAGGTGGGGGTGCGAGCGGGGCTGGCCGCTGCGGGGGAACCGGCCTCCGATGCGACGGGCAGCGCGGGGTCGGTCGCCGGAGCAACGGACCGGGCTGAACTGGTCACCGACGCAGCAGAGCCGCTTCCCGATGCAGGCGCCAAACCGGAACCAGCCGCCGAAGCAGAGGCGGTCACCGAAGCCGACGGTGCCGCAAAGTTGCTTCCCAGCGCAGGCTGCAGGTCTGGACCGTTCTCCGAAGCAGCGGACCGAGCAGAACCAGCCGCCGAAGCAGGAGCCGAAGCAGCAGGGCCATCTCCCGGTGCAGCTGACAAGGCGGGACCAGCCGCCGAAGCAGAGGACTGGCCGGAGCCGGTCACCGAAGTTGACGACACGGAGTTGCTTCCCCACGCGGGCTGCGGGCCTCGGCCACCTTCCGGCGCAGCAGGACTCGCCTCCGAAGCAGACGACTCAGCAAAACCGTTCTCCGATCCCGACCACAGATCCAGGCCAGGCTGAGCAGAGCCAGTCACCGGAGCAGAGGACCCAGCCGAAGCACCAGCCGAAGGGACGGCAGCCGGCTCCGCGGAAGCCGCCGGGGCATCAGACCGGCCCGGCTGTTCCACCGGCGCGCCGAACGTCAGCTGTTCGCCAACCGCACCAGGTCGGTCTGGGCGTCCCTCGGCGGCGCGGTCCGCGGGGGACACGACCGAGACGGACATGGCGACCCTCCTCCTGCTCGGGTGGGCCCGGCCGGGGCCCGAGGTGCTTCCCCCACCCCGGGACCGGCCGGTGCGCTCCCACCGGGTATCGAACGTCTGTTCGATCTGTTTCCAGAGTAGCCGCGCCGGCGAGTCCGCTCAACCCCGCCGGCGGAATCCGGGCACGTGGTGCGGGACACGGCCGCACCGGCGTGGTCTCATAACCGGGTGAGCACCCACGACCATCCCGCTGTCGCCAAGGTCACCGCCGCGCTGGGCGAGGCCGGGCAGCACGCCGCCGCTGCCGGAGTGCGGGTGCTGCCCGCTGAAGTGCGCACTGCCGCGCAGGCCGCGGAGGCGCTCGGCGTACCGGTCGGCGCTATCGCGAACAGCCTGGTTTTCCGTGCCCGCACCGCCGACGGGACTGAGGTCGCGCTGCTCGCGCTCACCTCGGGAGCGCACCGGGCGAAGGAGTCCCGGCTGGCGGAACTCGCCGGGGTCGCGGAGGTCGGCAAGGCGGACGCGGCGTTCGTCCGGGAGCACACCGGGCAGCCGATCGGGGGCGTCGCTCCGGTCGGGCATCCGGAGAAGCTCGTTACGCTGGTGGACACGGCGTTGCGCGGGCATTCCGAGGTGTGGGCCGCCGCCGGGCATCCGAAATCGGTCTTCCCCACCACCTTCGACGCGCTCGTCACGCTCACCGGGGGCACCCCCGGCGATCTCTCGGGCGAAGGGGAGGATGGTCGACTGTGACCGCGATGTCCTCCTCCGGGTGCTCCCGGTACGTGCAGTTCTCCGCCGACGAGTTCCGGTCCCGGCTGCCGGAAGCGCTGGCGATCTACGTGAACGCGATGCACTACCCCGAGGGCACGGCCGAGCAGCGCGCGCCGATGTGGCTCACGCACGCGTTGCGCGAGGGCTGGCGCTGCATGGCCGCCCTCGACGACAACGGCGTCCTGCTCGGAATCGCTTACGGCTACAAGGGCCGCGCCGGGCAGTGGTGGCACGAGCAGGTCCGGCACGGCCTCACCCGCCGCTCCGGGACGGAGGAAGCCGAGCGCTGGCTCGCGGACTACTTCGAGCTCACCGAGATCCACGTGCGCCCGGAAAACCAGGGCAAGCAGATCGGCGAGGACCTGCTGCGCCGGCTGCTCGACGGCGTGCCCAGCGCGAACGTCCTGCTCTCCACGCCCGAGGGGACCAGCCGGGCTTGGAAACTGTACCGGCGCATGGGGTTCGTCGACGTTCTGCGCGACTACCAGTTCACGGGCGATCCGCGGCCGTTCGCGATTCTGGGGCGGTCGCTCCCGATTGAACCTCGCTGACCGGTTCCGGCCGCCAATAGCCGACAGCCAGCGCCGCGACCAGCAGAGCCGCACCGGTCCAGGCGAGCACGCCCAGACGTTCGCCGAGCAACGCCACGGACAGGATCGTGGCGGTCAGCGGTTCCAGCAGTGCCGACAGGGCGCCAAGGACGGGATGCGCACCGGACAGACCGCGGAAGTAAGCGGCGTACGCGGCCGCTGTCGGCACGATGCCGAAGTAGGCGGCTACGAGCAGGACGTCCGGCCGGAGAGGAAGCGCCATCCCCAGCCACGCCGCGGCGGGAGTGAGCAACAGGCCGCCGAGGAGGCAGCCGTACGCGGTGGTCGTCATGGGGGCTAAGCCGGGCTTCGCGGTGACTGTCGTCAGGACAGCGAAGCCTGAGCCCGCGAGCAGGGCGAAGAGGATTCCGGCGGGTTGTGCGACCGAGTCCGGGGACCAGCGCAGCAACACCAGACCTGCGACGGCACCCAGGACGGACACCAGCGTCGTCACGCGCGGTGCGCGGCGAGTGCGGATAGCGGACGCTACGGCCAGTGCGACCGGGGAGCTGCCGATGGTGGTCATGGTCGCGACGCTGACTGAGCTGAGCGCGACGGCGGCGAAGTAGCTGGCTTGGAAGAAGGCGAAGAGGCTGCCGATGAGGAGGAGACGACGCCAGGTTTGCTTGGCGGGGAAGCGAAGTCCGGCGGTCAGGGCGACGTAGACCGCGCTCGCGGCGCCGCCGACAAGCAGACGGTAGGTGGCGACGACCAGTGGGTGCACGCCGGCTTGGTGGCCGAGAAGCGAGCCGGAGAGGCCGCCGGTTCCCCAGAGCACGCCGGCTATGACGAGGGCGGCGGACGAGCGGGCGCGCGAAGGTGCGGAGATGGACATGCGGAAGAGGGCTCCTGCGTCGAAGGAATCGGAGATCGACGACGCGGGGCAGCGTGCGTTGGCCGGTTCAGGACGTCATCCGGTGGCCGCGTGCCCTGATCCGGGCGCACGCGGCGAAAACTGCCCCGCTCAGGAGGCCGGGGGTGGGGTGACGAGGAAGATCCGGTGCACGGGCGGGAGCTTAACCAGCGGCCGGACAGATGACCAACGGTTTTGTTGCGCTCATCGCGTGCGCCGCCAGCGGATCTCGCCGTCGTGCACTTCCTCGGTGGCGGTGAGCCCCGCCGCGGCGGCGACAGCGGCGGAAGCCCGGTTTTCCGGGTGGATGTGGGCGATGACCGCGTCCACTGGCTGCCGGAGGAGCCAGCCGACCAAGCCTCGGGCCGCCTCGGTGGCGATGCCCCGGCCCTGCCACGGAGTACCCACGACCCAGGCGATTTCGGCGACCGCGTCGCGGACCGTCGCCTGGACAGTGCCCGCCAGCCCGGAATCGCGCGGCTGGATCACCCAGTTCAGCCAGGACACCGCTGGATCGGGCGAGCCCGCGGTCATCCGCCGGTAACGCGAACGGAGAGACTCCGCCGAGTCCGGAGCACCGCCGATGTACGTGTGCAGGGCCGGATCGGACAGCACCTCAGCCATCTCCTCGGCATGGGAGACGGACAGCGGCAGCAGGTCCAGCCGGACCGTGGCGATGGGCTGAGCGGTAAGCACAGTCAAGCGTAGGAGACTCCCGGGCCAGCGGAAACCGCCGGCCCGGGAAAGCAGTCTCAGTCCAGTTGCGCCAGCTGCTCGCGCAGGGTGTCCAGTCCCATGCCGCCCATTTTCAGGGCCTTCGTGTGGAACTGCTTGATGTCGAACGCCGAACCCTGCCGCGCTCGGGCGTCGTCGCGCGCCGCCAGCCACAGGCGTTCGCCGAGCTTGTACGAGGGGGCCTGGCCCGGCCAGCCGAGGTAGCGGTCGATCTCGTCGTGGATGTGCGCGTGATCGGTGATCGTGCGGGTCAGCATGAACTCCAGGCCGAGGTCCGGCGTCCAGCGCGAACCCTCGTGGAATCCAGTGCCTGCCGGGATTTCCAGTTCGAGGTGCATGCCGAGGTCGACCACGACGCGGGCGGCGCGGAACAGCTGCTCGGACAGCATGCCGAGCAGGTTGCCGTCGTCCGACAGGTAACCCAGTTCCTCCATGAGGCGTTCCGCGTACAGCGCCCAGCCTTCGCCGTGCGCCGAGATGAACGTCATCAGCCGCTGGTACTTCGTGAGGGTCTCGGCCTGGTTGACCGCCGTCGCGATCTGCAGGTGGTGGCCCGGGACGCCCTCGTGGTAGACCGTCGACACCTCGCGCCACGTCGTGAATTCGTTGCGGTCCGCGGGAAGCGACCACCACGTCCGGCCCGGGCGGCTGAAGTCCTCGCTCGGTCCGGTGTAGTACGCGCCGACGCCACCGCCGGGCGGGGCGATCTTGCATTCCAGCGCCATCAGCCGGTCCGGGATGTCGAAGTGCTTGCCGCGCAACGACTTCAGCGCGTCGTCGGACAGCTGCTGCATCCACGCCTCGAACTGCGGGCGGCCCTGGATGCGGTAGCGCGGGTCGGCGTCGAGCACGGCCGCGGCCTCCGCGGGCGTCGAACCGGGCTTGATGCGGTTCGCGACCGCGCGCATTTCCGTTTCGAGGCGCGAGAATTCGTGCCAACCCCACTCGTAGGCCTCGCGCAGGTCCAGCTCCGCGCCGATGAAGTAGCGCGACCACAGCCGGTAGGTGTCCTCGCCGACCGCGTCCTTCACCGGAGCCCTCGGAGCCAGTTCGGCGCGCAGGAATCCGGCGAACTCCGCGAACGCCTCGTCCGCGGCCCGCGCGCCCGAGGCCAGTTCGGACTTCAGCGCATCGACATCCGCGTCGGCGACCAGGCTGGCGAAGAATCCGGGGCCGTCCTTGAGCCCGGCCCACGTCTCGCACTGCTCGGCGACCTTCGAGACCTGCCGCAGCGCCGAAACCTGTCCCTTGTCGGCCGAGGCCAGCAGCGACGCGCGGACGCCGGCGAGCGCCTCGGGCACCTTCGGCAGCCGGGCCGCGACGTTCGCCCAGTCGTCCGGGGTGTCGGTCGGCATCAGGTCGAAGACCATGCGCAGGCCCTGCACCGGGCTCTCGATCACGTTGAGCGAAGCGGCGTCGAGACCCGCGTCGTGGATCTCCAGCTCGAGGCCGATCCGCTCGCTGAACACGGCCTTCGCGACCCGCTCCCCCGCGTTCGCCGGTTCGGCGGCGGTCACGGCGGCCAGCGCGCGCCGCGCCAGCTCCGCACGGGCTTCGTGGCCCGCGGGCGAATAGTCGGTCAGCTGGTCGTCGTAGCCTGCGACGCCGAGCATGGTGGCCGCGACCGGGTCCACGGCCACGTAATCGTCGACGTACCGGTCGCAGATCTCCGGAACGCTCTGTTCGGTGGAAGCCATGTCCGGCACGCTACCGGCCGGAGGGGCCCCGAGCCCACGGAGTTACGCGCGGGCGGGCACCAGTCCGAGCCGCGTGACGACCTCGCGCGTCGCCTTGGACCGGTTGAACGTGTAGAAGTGCAGGTCGGGCACGCCTTCGGCGATCAGTTTCTCGCACAGTTCGGTGACCCAGTCGAGGCCGGCCGCACGGAAGGCCTTGGGGTCGTCCGACAGCGGTTCGAGCCGGTCGAGCAGCCGCTGCGACGCCGGGGCTCCGGAGAGCTTGATCGTCGTGTGCAGCGTCCGCAGCGTGGTCAGCGGCATGATGCCGGGCAGCACGAGCGCGTCGCAGCCCGCGGCGGCGACCCGGTCGCGCAGCCGCAGGAAGTCCTCGGCCTCGAAGAACAGCTGCGCGATCGCGAAATCGGCTCCCGCGCGGAACTTGCGGACCAGGTGTTTCGTGTCCGATTCCAGGTCCGGCGAACGCGGGTGGCCGTACGGGAACGCCGAGACGCCGACGCAGAAGTCGCCGAGCGAGCGGACCAGCTCGACCAGTTCCTCGGCGTAGGTGAGGCCCTCGGGGTGCGGCACCCAGTCGCCGTAGACGTCGCCGGGCGGGTCGCCGCGCAGCGCGAGGATGTTGCGGACGCCGACGGCCGCGTACCAGCCGATCACGTTCCGCAGTTCGGACACCGAATGGTCGACCGCCGTCAGGTGGGCCATCGGGCAGAGCGTGGTTTCGGTGGCGACGCGGGCGATGCTGCGGATGGTGCCGTCGCGGCTCGAACCGCCCGCGCCGTAGGTGATCGACATGTACGCCGGGTCCAGCGGTTCCAGCTCGCGGATGGCCTTCCACAGGACCGCCTCGTCGGCTTCGTCGCGGGGCGGGAAGAACTCGACGGAGAACGCGGGCCCGTCCCCCCGCAGCCTTTCGATCACCGACGTCATGGGGTGAAATGGTAGTGGCTCGCCGCGACCCGCGGCAGAGCTGCGGGGTGGGCTTGGCCACGCGTACCGTCAGGCATCGAACCCTCCCGGGGAGGCGAGCCGATGAGCAGTGAAGACGATCTGGCCTGGGACGAAGACGTGCGCGTGGCCGTCTACCGCGCCTTCGCCACCCGCGGCCGCCCGCCTACCGCGCCCGAGCTGGCCGACGCCGCGCACGGGTCGCTCGCGGTGGCGAAACAGGCGCTGCACCGGATGGCCGACCCGAGATGGCTGTGGCTCGACGAATGCGAGCACGTGGCGCTGGCCGCGCCGTTCGCCGCGGTCCCGCTCGGGTTCGCGGTGATGGGCGAGCACACCATGTGGTGGGGCGGATGCGCCTGGGATTCGTTCGCGATCCCGCACCTCGTCTCCGGCGAGCCGGAGGTGCTGGTGGCGACGCGTTGTCCCGGCTGCGGCGAGCCGTCCGCGCTGGTCGTGCGGCGCGACCGGCCGCCGGCCGGCGCGCAGGTGGCGTACTTCCCGGTCCCGCCCGACCAGCTGGCCGGAGACCGCGGAAAGCAGCGGCTCTACTGCGACGAGTCCTGTGTGGACAGTCCGGGCGAGCTGCTCGGGCTCGACGCGCTGTGGCATCTCGCGAAGGACTGGTACACCGGCTGCCTCGAACCCGGTTACCGGCCGCGCGGACCGGCCGAGGCGGCGGAATACTTCGCGGCGAGCGCGCGTCCGGACGCGTTCCGGAGCGCCTGACCACGTCTGGTGCGCCACATCCGGGGGCGCCCGGCGTGACCCCGGCCGCCCGCGTCCCGGAGGATGAAGGCATGGACGCGCCCGGATTCGACGCCGACCTCCCCGCGCACGTGGAGCGTGCGCTGGCCGATTTCCTCGGCCGGGCGGGGAGCGAGATCCTGCGCACCGAACCGAGCGTCGCGGCCGGGATCGAGGCGCTGTCGGGTTTCGTGCTGGGCGGCGGCAAGCGGATCCGGCCGACCTTCGCCTGGTGGGGCTGGCGCGGCGCGGGCGGCGCGGCGTCCGGCCCGCTCGCCGAGGGCGCGCTGCAGGCGGTGGCGAGCCTCGAGCTGATCCAGGCGTGCGCGCTCATCCACGACGACCTCATCGACTCCTCCGACTCGCGCCGCGGCAGGCCGACCGTGCACGTGGCCGCCGAGAAACTGCACGCCGACCGCGGCTGGCTCGGTTCGCCGTCGGTGTTCGGGCTGGCCAGCGCGGTGCTGGTGGGCGATTTGGCGCTGGCCTGGGCCGACGACATGTTCGCCGAGGCCCCGCTGCCCCCGGCGACGATCGCGGCGGCCCGCCCGGCCTGGCGCGCGATGCGCACCGAGGTGCTCGCCGGGCAGTACCTCGACGTCCGCACACAGGCCGTGGGCGACGCTTCGCCCGAGGCCGCGCTGCGGATCGACCGGCTCAAGACCGCCGCGTACACGGTCCAGCGGCCGCTGCACCTCGGAGCCTCGCTCGCCGGGGCGGACGACCGGCTGATCGCCACCCTGCTGGAGTTCGGCGGCGACGTCGGCGTGGCGTTCCAGCTGCGCGACGACCTGCTCGGCGTGTTCGGCGACCCGTCGGTGACCGGCAAGCCCGCCGGCGACGACCTGCGCGAGGGCAAGCGCACCCTGCTCGTGGCGCTCGGCCTGCAGCTCGCCGCCGAGCGAGGCGACCACGCCGCGGCCAAGGTGATCGCGGACGCGATCGGGGCCGCCGATCTGGCCGGTGCCACGGTGGATCGCGTGCGCGAGGCGCTGACGTCGGTCGGCGCGATCGCCGCGGTGGAGCGCCGGATCGACGAGCTGACCGCCTCCGCGAACGCCGCGCTCGACCGCGCGCATCTGGCCGAGCCCGCTCCGTCGGCGCTCGCCGAGCTGATCCGTCTGGCTACCCAGCGGAAGTTCTGATGCGGACGGTGAACGGGCGCGCCGACCACGTGGTGGTCGTCGGCGCGGGCCTGGCCGGGCTGTCGGCGACGCTGCACCTGCTCGGCGCGGGACGGCGGGTGACGCTGCTGGAACAGCAGAAGATGCCCGGCGGACGAGCCGGCCAGCAGGATTTCGGCGCCAACGCGGTCGACACCGGGGCCAGCGTGCTGACCATGCCGGAACTGGTGGACGAAGCCCTGCACGCGGTCGGCGAATCGCTGGCCGGAACCGTGCCGCTGACCAGGCTCGATCCGGCGTACCGGGCTCGTTTCGCCGACGGCAGCACGCTCGCCGTGCACACCGACGGCGACGCGATGGAAGCCGAGATCCGGTCGTTCGCCGGTCCGGCCGAGGCGGACGGTTACCGGCGGCTGCGGCGGTGGCTCACCGACCTGTACGCGGCGCAGAAGGACCATTTCATCGGCGCGAACTTCGATTCGCCGCTCGATCTCGTCCGCCCGGAACTGGTGAAGCTCGCCGCGTTGGGCGGCTTCGGCCGGTTAGGGCCACGCGTCTCCAGCTTCTTGCGCGACGAGCGCGTACGTCGGCTCTTCTCGTTCCAGGCGTTGTACGCAGGTCTTGACCCCACGCGTGCGCTCGGCGCGTACGGCGTCATCGCGTACATGGACACCGTCGGCGGCGTGTACTACCCGCGCGGCGGCATGGGCGCTATCGCTCGCGCGATGTCCGACGCTGCGTCGCGTGCTGGCGCGGAGCTGCGGTTCGGCACGGAAGCTGCGTGGCTTGAGCGAGTGTCGTCCCGCGTACGCGCTGTACGCACGCGCTCGGGCGAGCGTATTGAGTGTGACGCCGTGGTGCTCGCGACAGAGCTTTCGGCGGCGTACCGGCTGATCGGCGCGCGTCCGCGGCGTGTGCTGCCGTTGAAGTACTCGCCGTCGGCCTTCGTGCTGCACGGGCACGCGGGCCGTTCGTGGCCGGAGCTGGACCACCACACGATCTTTTTCGGCCAGGCGTGGGAACGCACCTTCGCCGAGATCGTCCGCGAGGGCAAGCTGATGAGCGATCCGTCGTTGCTGGTCACGCGCCCGACCGCGACGGAGCCGTCGCTCGCCAGCGACGGAGGCGAGATCGTCTCCGTGCTCGCTCCGGCCCCGAATCTGAACACCGGCCCGATCGACTGGGCGCGCGTCGGTCCGGCTTATCGCGAAGAACTGGTGCGTACGCTGGAATCGCGTGGCCTCAGCGGGTTCCGCGAAGAGTACATTGTGGACGAACAGCTGACTCCGGCGGACTGGGCGGCACGCGGATTGGCCGCCGGGACGCCGTTCTCGCTCGCGCACACCTTTGCCCAGACCGGCCCCTTCCGGCCCGCGAACCTGGTGCGGGCGGCGGAAAACGTGGTGCTCGCCGGATGCGGGACGACGCCGGGGGTCGGCATCCCGCCGGTGCTGATCTCCGGACGGCTCGCCGCGGAAAGGATCACCGGCCGGTGAACGAACTCGACGCGGCCGGCATCGCCGAGCCCGCGCTGCGCGCCGCGTACACGGAGTGCCGCCGCATCAACGCCCACCACGGCCGCACGTTTTTCCTCGCCACCCGGCTGCTTCCGGCCCGGGCGAGACCGGCCGCGCACGCGCTGTACGGCTTCGCGCGGATGGCCGACGAGCTGGTCGACAACCCCGAGCCCGGCACCGATCCGGCGGTCGCGCTGGACAAGGTCGCCGGGCTCGTCGACGAGGTTTACGACGGGAGCGTCCCGGCCGATCCGGTGCTGGCCGCGCTCGCGGACACGGTGCGCCGCTACGACATCCGCCGCGATCTCGTGGACGCGTTCCTGCATTCCATGCGGATGGACCTGACCGTTACGGAGTACGCGACTTACGCCGACCTCGGCGAGTACATCTACGGTTCGGCGTGCGTGATCGGGCTGCAGATGCTGCCGGTGTTCGGGACCGTCGTGCCTCGGGAGGAGGCTTCGCCGAGCGCGGCGGCGTTGGGAGAAGCGTTCCAGCTGACCAATTTCCTGCGCGATGTCGGTGAAGATCTCGATCGTGGGCGGTTGTACCTGCCGACGGAGGAACTGGCGGCGTTCGGGGTGGACCGCGCGGTGTTGCTGGACGCGCGGCGGAACGACCGTTCGGACCCGCGGGTACGGGCGGCGCTTGCGGTGGCGGTTTCGCGGACGCGTGCGGTGTATCGGCGAGCGGACGCGGGGATTCCGTTGCTGCGGCCCGAATCTCGGCCGTGCGTCCGGACGGCGATTACGTTGTACGAGGGTATTCTGGACGAGATCGAGGCAATGGATTACGCCGTGCTCAACCGGCGCGCGGTCGTGGGCAACGGGCGACGGATCGCGGTCGCGTTGCCCGCGCTGGCGCGGCGTGCGCTCACGTCCAGGTCGGCACGCCCTCGCTGACTCGGGCGGGTTCGACGCTGGCGTCGTACGAGCGCAGCCAATCCGGGACCAGGCGGATGAGGGCGAAATCCTCGTCCAGGGCGCGAGAGCCCGGGAACCGCTCCAGGTAGACCTGGCCAGCCTCGCGGCGGGCAGCGCCGGATTCGATGACTGCCGCGCCTTCGGCCTGGACCGAAATCGCGCCGGTGCAGCCGATGACCACGGCGGTGCGCGGATTGGCGCGGAGGTTGGCCACCTTGCGCGTGGTGAGCTGGGCGTTGAACAGCAGCGATCCGTCCGGGGTGACGGCGAAGCTGACCAAAGCCGCCTCGGGATGGCCGTTCGGGGCGGCCGTGGCGACGACGCCCAGCGGATTGGCCCGGACGAAGCTCGTGAAGCCCGCCAGGGAAAGGATCTCCATGGCGATCAGGTTAGCCGGGCACGGTGGGCGGCGACGCGTTCCCTTGTGGCGCACCGGGAAGAACAGTAGCGGCGCGGACTTCCCCCGCCGAGGTGAGCGAAGGGCTTCCCGCACGACGGCGACGCGCACAAACCGCCGGGAACGCTCTGGCGGTCGGCCAGCAGGGTGGCCAAAGCCAGCGCGGAGGACGTGATCAGCCAGGCTCCCCACGGGCCGTCGTCGGCGGAGTCGACGTGCAGGTGCCAGCCGAAGTTGTCGTCGTGCGCGGTCAGGCGCGGGGGCGCGGCGTAAGTCGAGAACAGCGCGTTCAACACCTCGGCGGCCGAAGCGACGTCCGGCGCGGCGAAGACCTCCCGCAGTTCCAGCGCGGCGGCGCGCAGCTCAGCCACCTCTCGCGCGGAGAGCTGGACCTGTGGTTCACCGTGCTCGACCAGCACTGCGGCTACCGAATCCGGTGAAGGATCCGCTACCAGCAGCACATCGAGCAGCGCTACGGCACGACGGACGGCCTCCCGGGCGGAGCGGCCCGCGAAATCCGGCTGCGTTCCAGGCATGAACCACTGTAACATCTTGTCAGTGACAAGCCGTTACAGGTTCGCGGCGTATCTCACCGGCGCGACCGCCGCGCGCACTGGTGACGAGTTGTCCGGTCCGGCGGTGTTGCTGCTGGGCGTGGGTGCGTCGGGGGCGGTCGCCGGATCGACGTTGCTGGCCGGGCTCACGATCGCGGCCGCGGTGGGCGGGCCGCTGCTGGGCGCGATTCTGGACCGGTCGCGTAAGCCGGGCCGAGTCCTCGCGATCGGGCTGATCGGATACGCGGCGGGGCTGGCCGCGATCACCGCGCTCTTCGGAGCAGCGCCGTTCGAGCTGGTGGTCGGGATTGCCGTGGCGACCGGGTTGCTGGCACCGGCGATCGGGGGCGGATGGACGGCGCAGGTGCCCGCGCTCGTCCCGGCGGAGAAGCTCGGCAGGGCGAGCACGCTTGACGCGATGACGTTCACCGCGGCGGCGCTCGTCGGGCCTGGGGTGGCGGGGCTACTTGCCACGGCAGCGGGGGCACCGGCCGCGATGGTCGTCGCCGGGGTGTTGACGTTGATCGCGGTGCCGTTCGCTTGGCGGCTTCCCGGCAACGGAGAACGGCAGCGGCCGCGATTCTTCGAAGCGGCGGCAGTTCTCGTGCGCAATCCCGCGTTGCGGCAGTCGACCGCGACCTCGACGTTGTCGTGCGTCGGGATCGGAATGGCGTTTGTCTGCTATCCATTGATCGGCGCGCAGCGGCTCGGCAACGCGGGATACGGGACGTTGCTGCTTGTCGGGTTGTCGGTCGCGTCGTTGCTGGCGAACGCTGTCCTCTCCCGACGGTCGTACTCGCCGGACCGTGCCGTGCAATTGAGCACGGTCGCCATCGGAATCGGACTTGCCGGGGCGGCGGTGGCACCGAATGCGGTTCCGCTAGTGGCCGCAGTCGCGCTCACCGGGATTGGCGAAGGGCCGCAACTGGCGGCATTGTTCTCGGTTCGGCATCGGGAAGCGCCGCCGGAAATGCGCGCGCAGGTGTTCACCACCGCGGCCAGCATCAAGATCGCCGGAATAGCGCTCGGGAACGCGGTAGCCGGACCGTTGGCCGCCTGCTCCCCTGCCGCCGGATTGGCCGCCGCGGCAGGGATGCAGGTGGTCGCGGCGATCGCGCATCCGTTGTGGACGGGCAGAAAGCAGCTAGTCCGTTAGGAGTTCACGGTGCCCGGCCAGCGCGACGACTCCGGCCGCGGTTTTGTCGATATACCGCCAGGTCCGCTTCGGCTAGAACGCCATCGCCTGCGCGCGCCGCTTCACCTCGGTGCCGTGGCTGGTGCGCAGCGCGTTGATCGGCGTGCTGCCCGGGAGCGTGTCGTCGGCGGTGAAGAGCCAGCGCAGCATCTCGGTCCGGCTGAACCCGGAGTCGGCGAGCACGGTGATGGTGCCGGCCAGCCCCTTGACGATGCCGTCCTTCACGAAGAAATCTCCGGGCACGCAGAGTTCGCCGTCGCGCCGGACGGCGATCAGCTCGCCATCCCGCAGCATCTGGCGCACCTTGTTGGCCGAGACGCCCAATGCGGCCGCCACCTCCGGCAACGGCTTGACCGCGACCGCGGCGTCGAGGATGTCGTCGGCGACAGGAATCCCACTCACACGTGACACTGTGCCACATTCCGCCGTCCGGCCCACTGGTACGCACGGGTGACCCGCCCCGGCACGCGCGCCCTTCCGTACGATTGCCCACCGTGACGCGCACCCAGCCCAGCCTCGTCGGCGCCCTGCTCGAACGCCGGTACCGCGTTGACCAGCTGCTGGCCAGGGGCGGGATGTCGGCCGTCTACCGGGGCCTCGACACCCGTCTCGACCGCGCGGTCGCGATCAAAATCATGGATCCCCGCTTCGCCGACGACCGGTCGTTCGTCGACCGGTTCGTGCGCGAAGCGCGTTCGGCCGCCCAGCTGCATCACCCGAACGTGGTCGCCGTGCACGACCAGGGCTTCGACACCCCGGCCGGCCAGGACGCCGGGCTCGCCTTCCTGGTGATGGAGCTGGTCAACGGCGGCACGCTGCGCGACCTCCTGGACGAACAGGGCCAGCTGGACGTCTCGCTCGCGCTGAGCGTCGCGGAGCCGGTGCTGGCCGCGCTGGCCGCCGCGCACGCCGCCGGGCTGGTGCACCGCGACGTCAAGCCCGAGAACGTGCTCATCGGCCGCAGCGGCCAGCTCGCCGGCGGCGTGGTCAAGGTCGGCGACTTCGGCCTGGTCCGCGCGGTGGCCAGCGCGGGCACCACGAGCTCGAGCGTCATCCTCGGCACCGTCGGCTACCTGGCCCCCGAACAGGTCGCCACCGGCGACACCACGGCCCGCAGCGACGTCTATTCGGCGGGCATCCTGCTGTACGAGATGCTCACCGGCCGCCTGCCCTACACCGGCGACACCGCGATCTCGGTCGCCTACCGGCACGTGAACGACGACGTCCCGCGTCCGAGCGAGCTGCGGCCGGATCTGCCGCCGGTGCTCGACGACCTGATCCTGCGCGCCACCCGCCGCGACCCGGAGCAGCGCCCGGCCGACGGAGGCGAGTTCCTGGCGCAGCTGCAGGCCGCGCGCGCCGAACTGGGACTGCAGCCGGTCGCGGTACCCGTGCCCCCGCCGCCGGACGGCGACCGCGTGTCGGACGTCGAACGCACGCTCCCGAACATTCCGGCCGTTCCGCGGGGCGAGCAGACCATGCCGGTCTCCGGACCTCGCGGCACGCGCGCCATGACCCGCGCCGTGCCCGCCGCCCCGCCCCCTCCCGTGCCGCCGCACGCCGGACCGCCGGCGCCGGACGAACCGCGGAAGCCTCGTGACAAGCGCAAGCTGATCGCGCTGGCGATCGCCGGGGTGCTCGTGCTCGGCGGCCTGATCGGCGCGTTCGCGTTCATCCTCAGCGATTCCAAGGTCACGACCACGACCGTGCCGAAGCTCGCCGGGCTGACCCAGGCCGAGGCGGGCGACCAGCTGCGCGCGGCGAAGCTGAACCCGCGCTACAGCCAGGAGTTCGACAACACCGTCGGCGCCAACCGGGTGATCAAGGTGGATCCGGCCCCGGGCACCACGCTCGACCAGGACGCCACCGTGTCCGTGGTGGTGTCGAAGGGCAAGCCGAAGGTGCCGGACATCCGCGCCGGCACCGCGCTGGACACGGCCACCAAGGCGATCGAGGAGCAAAAGCTCACCGTCGTCCAGGGCACGCCGGAGTACAGCGACACCGCGCCGCAGGGCACTGTCCTGAGCGTGAGCCCGGCCGCGGGCACCCCGGTCGACGTGGGCGGCCAGGTCACGCTGGTGCTGTCCAAGGGCCCCGAACCGCTTCCGCCGGTCCCGGACGTCACCGGGCGGTCCAAGGACGAGGCGTTCCAGATCCTCCGGCAGGCCGGATTCCAGCCGCAGGACGGCGGCGAGGAGTTCTCGCCGACCGTGCCCGCGGGGGCGGTCACCCGCACCGACCCGGGCGCGGGCTCGCCGGGGACCAAGACGGTCAAGGTCTACGTCTCCAACGCGGTCCAGGTCCCGGACGTCCGGTACCGCCCGTTCGACGAGGCAGCGGACCTGCTCAAGCAGGCCGGGCTCGACGTCGACCGCAAGGGCGGCGACGGCAACGGGCACGGGCACGGCGGCTTCGACTTCGTGCTGCAGCAGGACCCGGCCCCCGGTTCGTTCGTGCCCAAGGGCACCAAGGTCAAGATCCGGGGGTTCGGCGGATGATCGGCAGCCGCGGCCGGGTGACCGGCACCGTCGGGCCAGGGCTCATCGGCGAGGTGCTGCTCAGCGTCCGCGGCGGCACCGAGGCCTTCTACGCCTATCCGGCGGATCCGGACACCAGTTTCGCCGTCGGCACCCCCGTTCTCGTGGTCGATTTCGAGCCTCCGCGCACGGTCTACGTGGAAAGGTGGCAACCGTTGCGCGCTTGACCGCGTCGCAGTGCTGACGGCGACTGAGCGCCGTGCCAGCTGACTACGGAAAGTGCGGCGAGGGCTATGGAAATCTGGGTCATCGTGGTGATCGCGGTCGTGGCCGTGATCCTGCTGTTCGGGCTCCTGCGGATCCTGTACAAGGTGGCGGAACCGAACGAGGCGCTCATCATCTCGGGCTGGGGCGTCCGGGTGGAGCGCAGCGAGACCGCCGACAGCCTCGGGTTCAAGATCGTCACCGGCCGCGGCGTGAACGTGCTGCCCGGCTTCCAGACCGCGCGCAGGCTGTCACTGGACACCCGAGGGGTGAACCTGCAGGTCTCGTGCGTGACGAAACAGGGCCTGCCGGTCACCGTGCGCGCGGTCGTGATCTACAAGGTCGGCGACGATTTCGCCTCGATCGCGAACGCCGCCCGCCGGTTCCTGGACCAGCAGAAGGGCATGAACGACACGATCCACGAGCTGTTCTCCGGCCATCTGCGGTCGATCGTGGGCGGGCTGACCATCGAGGAGATGATCCACAACCGCGACGCGCTGACCGGCGAGGTCCGTCAGTCGTCGGCCACCGAGATGATCAAGCTCGGGCTGATCGTGGACTCGCTGCAGATCCAGGAGATCGACGACGAGTCCGGCTACATCGTCAACCTCGGCAAACCGCACGCGGCCGCGATCGCCGCCGCCGCGCGGATCGCCGAGGCGCAGCGCGACCAGGAGGCCACCGAGGCCGAGCAGATCGCCGCCGCGCGCAAGGCCGGCGCGATCCGGGAAAGCCAGATCCAGCAGGCCGGGTACCAGGCCGAGGTCGACCAGGCCAAGGCGAAGGCGAGCCAGTCCGGTCCGCTGGCCGAGGCGACCGCGCGCCAGGAGGTCGTGGTCCAGGAGACCAGGGCCGCCGAACTCGAGGCGGCACTGTCCGAGCAGCGGCTGCAGTCGCAGGTCCGCAAACCGGCCGACGCGAAGGCGTACGAAACGCGCACCACGGCCGACGCGGAACGCGACGCGCAAATCGCCCGCGCGCAGGCACAGGCCAAGGAAACCGAGCTGCGGGCGGGCGCGGACGCGACCCGGGTCAAGACCGCGGCGGACGCCGAAGCGCAGGCCACGAAGGCCCGGGCGGAAGCCAGCGCGAGTGCGACGAAGGCCACTGGCGAGGCCGAAGCGGCGGCGGCCAAGGCGAAGGGGCTCGCGGACGCCGAGGCGGCGAAAGCCAAGGGTCTGGCCGAAGCCGAAGCGGCGAAAGCGAAGGGGCTCGCCGAGGCCGAGTCGATCAAGGCGCGCGCGGCCGCACTGGCGGAGAACCAGGAGGCTGTGGTAGCACAACAGCTGGCCGAGCGCTGGCCGGAAATCGTCGAAGCCGGCGCGCAGGCCTTCGGCAACATCGACCACATGGTGGTCCTGAACGGCGCGGACGGGATGTCGGACATGTTCACCAAGGCGCTCTCCCTCGGCGGCACGGGCCTCGGCCTCGCCCGCCAGCTGATGGACGCCATGGGCGCCAAGCCGTCCGGTTCCGACGGCAGCCTCGCCCCTCGCGAGGACTGATGAGCTTCTTCACGGACGGTCCTCGCGAGCGCCCCCTGTTCCCGGTCCGGGAACGGGAGCTGTTCGGCTACGAGGGCCGTCCGTGGACCGGCCCGCCCGCCGACCACATCGTGCCCGCGCTGGTGCCGTGGCCGACGCCGCTGGGCCGGTCCGAGCGCACGATCGTGGCGCTGCGCGCGGTCGAGGTGTGGCCGGAGGCGATGACGCTGCGGATCGCGGTGTACTCGCGCGACCGCATGGACGGCGCGCCGCTGGTCGGCCACCGGCGCATCCCGGACTACAACTCGCTGCTCATCGGCGTGCTGTTCCCGGACGGCGGCCGGGCCAGTTCCGAAACCGTTTCGGTGCCGAGCGCGGGCGAACCGCACGAGCCGGTGCTGCGCGTCGAGGACGGCGGCGGGTCGGAGTTCCACTACGAGCATCCGGTGTTCGTGTGGCCGCTGCCCAGCGCCGGTCCGCTCAAGGTGATCGTGCAGTGGCTCGACCGCGGAATCCCGGAGACGCACACCAAACTCGACGGCGGACGCCTGCGTGCCGCCGCGCTCGAAGCCGGCGAACTGTGGCCCGGGCTGCCGAGGCGTCCGGGCAACGGCGTCGCGATCCGCCAGATCGCCGCCGAGGTGCACGAAGCCAGCGGGCCGGGACTGCCGCAGCGGCAGCCGCGGCGCGCCACGGGCGAGTGAAATTTCGCGGAATTAGCGTCCCCGCAACATCACGGCCGTCCACCCGTCATACCCGAGTAGTGTCGTGGCATTCGCCCTTGCCGCCGTTCGCTGGAAGGCCGACCATGGCGTCTACCCCGCTCAGCTCGCTCGATGTCGCTTTTCTTTGCCTCTCCAGGGAAACCGCGCCGATGCAGATGGGCGCGGCCCTGGTTTTCGCGCCGGAGGAGCCGGTGTGCCCGGACCGGCTCGTCGCACTGCTGAGCCGGCGGGCGGCGGACATTCCGGCGCTGCGCCGGAAAATCCGCGCCGGGCTGTTCCCGCCCGGTTCCGCGAGCTGGGTGGACGACCCGGATTTCCAGGCAGTGAAACATATTCATCATCATCGGCTGACCACGCTGTACGACCCGGACCCGCTGCCGGAGTTCGCGGCGAAATGGATCGCCGAACCGCTCGACCCGCGCCGTCCGTTGTGGGAACTCGCTGTGGTGACCGGCTTTCCGGACGGCAGCTTCGCGGTGTTGCTCAAGCTGCACCACGCGCTTACCGACGGAGCGGGAGCGTACGCCGTCACCGCCGGGCTGCTCGACGGCCTGCCGCTCCCCCAGCCCGCGCCGGCGATTCCGCAGCCGCGTTCGCCGATGAGCGCGGTGCGGGATACGTGGGAGACAGCGGGAATCGCGTCGTCAGTGGTCCGGGCGGCGCGTCCGCCGTGCCTGCCGCTGGCCGCGCCCGCGACCGCCGAACGGCGTCTCGGTTTCGCCCGGCTGGCGTCGGCTGACCTTCGCCGGATCCGGCGAACGCACGGCGGCACCACGAACGATGTGGTGCTCGCGGTGCTGTCGGGAGCCTTGCGCGAATGGCTGATCAACCGCGGCATTCGCGCGACGGGACGGTCGGTGCGCGCGCTGATTCCCGTGAGCGTGCGCGGGAGAGCGGCCGAGCAGCAGGGCGGGAACAAGCTTTCCGGCTATTTGTGCGATTTGCCGATCGGAACGGACCATCCGGTGCGGCGGCTGACCGAAGTGCGCGCCGCGATGACGCGCAACAAAGCCGCCGGTCCCTCGCGCGGGGCCGGGGCTTTCCCGCTGCTGGCCGACCGGATGCCCCCGGCGCTGCACCGGCTCGGGACGCGGACCGCAGGGCTGGCCGCGCCGCTGCTGTTCGATCTGGTGGTGACGACCGTGCCGCTGCCGCGCGCCCCGCACGCGCTCGCCGGCGCGCCGCTGACCGAGGTGTACCCGTTCGTGCCGCTGGCCCCGCGCCAGGCGGTGGGCATCGCGATCGCGCCTTATCGCGACAGTGTCCACATCGGACTGCAGGCGAACGCGGCGGCGGTGGAAGACCTCGGTTCGCTGCGCGACGCGGTGGCGAAGTCGGCGGCGGAGCTGCTGGACGCCTCGTGAGTGCCGCGGAGGGCGCTCACGAGGCGGAAGGTCAGCCGCGCAGCATCTCCGCGACCAGGAAGGCCAGCTCCAGCGATTGCTGGGTGTTGAGCCGGGGGTCGCACGCGGTCTCGTAGCGGCCGGAGAGGTCGATGTCGGAGATTTCCTGTGCCCCGCCGAGGCATTCGGTGACGTCCTCGCCGGTCAGTTCGACGTGGATGCCGCCGGGGTAGGTGCCGAGCTTGCGGTGCACCTCGAAGAACCCTTGGACCTCGTCGACGATGCGGTCGAAGTGCCGGGTTTTGTAGCCGGTGGACGATTCGTGCGTGTTGCCGTGCATCGGGTCGCACTGCCAGATGACCTTGTGCCCGGACGCTTCGACCTTCTCCACGATCGCCGGAAGCACCTCGCGGACCTTGCCGTTGCCCATCCGGGAGATCAGCGTGAGCCGGCCCGGTTCGCTGCGCGGGTCGAGCCGCTCGACGTACTCCAGCGCCTGCTCGGGCGTGGTCGTCGGGCCGATCTTGAGCCCGATCGGGTTCGACAGCAGTTCGGCGAACGCGATGTGCGCGCCGTCCAGCTGGCGGGTGCGCTCGCCGATCCAGAGGAAGTGCGACGACAGGTTGTACAGCTTCGGGTTCGCCGCGTCGGCCTGGTCCAGCCGCAGCATGGCGCGCTCGTAGTCGAGCAGCAGCGCTTCGTGGCTGGCGAAGATCTCGGTGTACTGCAGCGAGCTGTCGGTGACGCCGCAGGCGTTCATGAACCGCAGGCCGCGGTCGATCTCGGCGGCGAGCGCCTCGTACCGCTCCCCCGCCGGCGACGAGGCCACGAAGTCCTTGTTCCAGTCGTGCACCTGGTGCAGGTCGGCCATGCCGGCCCCGGTGAGCGCGCGCACCAGGTTCATCGCCGCGCCGGCGTTCGCGTAGGCGCGGATCATCCGGCCCGGGTCCGGCACCCGGAGTTCGGGCTTGGCGACGAGCGAGTTGATGATGTCGCCGCGGTAGACGGGCAGCCCGAGCGCGTCGGTGCCCGACGAGCGCGGCTTCGCGTACTGGCCCGCGATCCGGCCGACCTTCACCACCGGCAGGCTGGCCCCGTAGGTGAGCACGACGGCCATCTGCAGCAGCGTGCGCAGATTCGCCCGGATGTGCGGTTCGGTGTTGGACTCGAACGTCTCCGCGCAGTCGCCGCCCTGCAGCAGGAACGCCTCCCCGCGGGCCACCATGGCGAGCCGGCTCTTCAACCGGTCGATCTCGGCGGGCACGGTGATCGGCGGCACGCTCTCCAGCACGCCGCGCACCCGCTTGGCCAGCGCGGCGTCCGGCCACTCCGGCTGCTGCGCGGCGGGCAGCGACAAGGCGGTGTCGAGGCGGTCCCGCAGCTCAGGAGGCAACGGCGGCAGCTCGGGGAGAGTGTCTACGGGAACGTCGACTGTCCAGTTCACGCGTCTCAGGATAGGGTCTGCCGCGTTTGCCCGGACCGTTGGGCGGCGAGGGTCACGCGTCCGGGGCGTCGTGGCGGTAGAGGGCGCCGAACCGGTCGGCCACGTCGAGGAGACCTGCGAGTTCTTCCGTGTCAAGGGCTGGGACGACGACGGACCAGTGGTCGAGGCTGACCGCTTCGGCGAGGATCCGGCGGCGCTCGTCCGGCGGGGCGGCGGCGGAGATCTCGACCAGGAGGCGGGCGCGGTCCTCCGCGGATTCGACCTCCCGGGCCCGCGCGAGCGCGCGGGGCAGGTCGTGCTGGGCGAGTTCCGGGAGGAACGCCAGGACGAGCCGCTCACGTTCCGCGCCCTCGACGCTCTCGAGCACAGCTTCGGCCTGGTCGAGGTGTCCAGCCGCGGTCAGGCCCCGGACGAGCACCCGCCGGGCTTGGCCCACGTCGCGCTCGTGCAGGTATTCGCACAGCTCGAGCGCCGCGGCTGCCTCTCCGCGTGCCGCCAGGTCCGCCATGGCGTCCTCGATCGCGAGGCCGAGGGTCGCGTCCTCGGGAAAGGTCGCCACCAGCTCGACGACCTCAGCGGGTTCGCCCACTGCTGCCAGCATCACGATGGCCGAGCGCCTGTCGTGCCAGGCGAACTGCCGACCCGAGGACTCCTCCTTCAGCCGGCTCCGGACGTACTCCGCGATCCGGGCCAGCGCGGCACGGTCGCCCGCGGCCCGGAGGCGCCGGGCGAGCAGGGTCACGGGTTCTCGCATCGCCGACCAGAACTCGACGCCGCAGATCAGCTTCTCGGCGACCCGCGGATCTCCCCTTTCGGCGAGCAGGCTCGCCAGCGCCCTGATTTCGGTCAGCCCTTGCAGGTTCGACTGCACCAGAGGAGCGAGCAGCTCGGCCCGGCGCACGTCTCCAGCCGCGACGACGGTGGTGCTCAGCGCGCTGATCGCCGCGGCGGCACGCGGGTCTTCAGCCGGGCGGCGGGTCATCGCTTCCGCCCGCTCCGCTGCCTGGCGTGCGCGGGAGCGCTCCCCCGCCGCCAGCAGAGCGTCCGCCAGGACGACGAACCGATGCGCGTCGGCTTGCAGCTCGAGAGCCGACCGGCGGCTGGAGGGGTACCGGCCTGCCCAGCGGAAGGCCTGCTCGACCTGGCCCGCGGCCACGAGCGCCGGAACGAACCGGATCACCGCCTCGCGCCGGGCGAAGGGGTTCGTCATCGAGTCGAGCACCGCGGGAATGTCCGCCAGCCTGCCCGTCGCGGCCAGAAACTCGATCAGGACAGGCACGAGGGTGTGCTCGCGGTCCACGTCCGGAAATCTCGCGCCGACGGCTTCGGCAGGATCGGTCGCCGCCGCCAATTCGGCGGTGACGTCGAGGCGGAACAGCACTCCGGCAGCGCCGCGCTCCTGCGCGAGCGCGCGAGCCCGATCCACCTCGCCCTGCTCGACGAGCCGCTGTGCGATCTCCGCGAACGTCTTGTCCCGGCTCAGGTCGCGAGAGACGGCACCGGCCAGCTCGACAGCCGCGTCCAGATCGTCGACAGCCAGCATCGCCAGTTCACGGAGCGTCCGGTCCCGGAGATCTTCCCGCGAAATCGTCCCGGCCAGCTGCCCGGCTCTGGCGAAGTCCGGTTCGCCGATGGCGGCGATCCGCTGGCGCTGATCCGCGCTCACCCGTTCCGCGATCCGCGCGGCCGCCGCATTTTCCGCGCGGCGCACCAACGCCACGGCGGTTTCGGCGAGCAAGGAGTCGCGCAGGTCCGGCTCGTGCTCGTCGTCGGCCAGCCGCTCGGCTCGCTCGGACTGTCCGGCGCGGACCAGCTCTCCGGCCAGCTCGAGCAGCGCTCGCGTGCGCGACCCGGGATCGGTCATGGACTGCGCCAGCGCCACGGCGTGGTCGAACTGCCCCAGCGCCGCCCACACCGCCGGCAGCCGCACCGGCGTGATCTTGTTGCGGTCGCGGAAATTGTCCCGGTACGTGTCGAGCGTGATCAGCCGGACGAGGTCGGGCTCCGCGGATGCGAGCAACGCCGCGCGGGCGGCGTCCAACTCGCCCATCGCGGCGAGATCGCCGCCGGAGACGTCCAGCAGGCGTTCGTGCCGGGCCGGGTCTCCGGCCAGCTCCACGAGGGTCGCGACGTCGCCGCTTTCCTGGACCAGCCGGAAGTAGCCGCGCAGCAGGAACTGGGGAGTGTCCGGCGGCCAGCCCGCCGACCGGTATCCGGCGGCCCATTCGTCGATCGCCGCGCGATACCGGGACAGTTCGTTTCCGAAAGCTTCGACGGCCTCGCGGTGCAGATTTTCGTGGCCCAGCAGGAAAATCGCCGGTGCCGCGCGGGGACGCCAGTGTGCCGGGCGACGCGTGAACGAACGGCTCGCCACGCTGTTCAGCACTCGTTCGACGTCGCGCGGGCGTCGCTGAGTCAGCTGCGCAAGGTCGTCGCTGCTGAGTCCACCGCGAGCCGCGACGAGGAAGCCCAGCAGGTCCTCCTGGTCTTGGAGCAGCGCGTCGAGTTCGCGTTCCATGTCGGCCTTCGCCGCGACAGCGGCGGGCGAAGGCGCCAGAGAGCGTTCGATGCCGGGAGCCCGCAGGGGATGGTCGGAGCGCACATCGGGCGGGACGTCGGGGTTGAGACGGCTCGCGACGATCACGCGGAGGCCGTTTTCGGGGAACGGCAGCAGCGCGGCGATGCTGTGTCCGCCGGAACTCGCGCCGCGGTCTTCGTCCAGGCCGTCTACGACCAGCACCAGGCGCTCGCCGCGGGCTCGGCAATGCGCGGCGGCTTCGGCGAAAACCGCGTTGAGGTTTCGGGCTTCGGGGTCCTTCGCCGCGCCGAGGACTTCGGCTAATTGCTCCTGGACGACGTCTACGAACGCCTCGCGGGTGTCGTCGCCGAGCGAACGCGCCGTGACGAAGAAAGACACCACCCGCACGCCCTCAGGCGGCGAGAGGACGAACGAGGCCATCAGGGCCGACTTGCCCGTCCAGGGAGCCGCGCGCCACCAGACGTACGCGGGGGCGCCGTCCGGGGCGGTGCAGAACCGAGCCAGTTCCGCCAGTTCCGTCTCGCGGCCGATGAGCCGTTCCGGGGCCACCTGGCGCACCCATTGCCGGTAGCGGGACCGGGCGGGCGGAGTGCCGACGCAGGCGACCGAGTCAGCGTGGCCGATCTGCACGACCTTGCCCGTGACCGGACCCAGGACCTGGTTCGTGATCCGCTCGTCCACCTGCGCCCCCCTTCGACGGTTCAGCTTCCCACGAACAGTGTCTGCCCGGTCACATCGACTGGAAGGTGACACCGGTGTCAGCGAATAGCTTCGGCTCGAACCGACCATGCCGCAGAAGGGATCCACGATGGGCACAGCCTTGGGGTATCGGGAGTTCGGCACCGCCGACGTCCAGGAATTCTTCGACCGGCCGGATCCGGTGCCCGGCCCCGCCGAGGTTCTGGTCCGCGTCGCGGCCGCTGGGGTGAACCCGCTCGATCATCTGCTCCGGTCCGGGCACGTTCGCGAGCTGAATGGCCACGTGCCGTTTCCCCAGGTCTTGGGGATGGAAGCGGCCGGAACGGTGCTCGCGGCGGGCGAGGACGCGACCGGTCTCGAAGTCGGCGACCGGGTCACCGGGTTCGCGTTGACCGGGGCGGGCACGTACGCGGAAACGACGCTGCTGCTCGGCGAGTCCACCGCCCGCATCCCGGACACGCTGCCGTGGACCTGGGCGGCGACCATCCCCGTCGCGGGCACCACCGCGCTCGACGTGCTCGATCAGCTCGACCTGCCCGTGGGCGCGTCACTGCTGGTGAACGGGATCGGCGGCGGAGTCGGGATCGCGGTGGCGCAGCTCGCGCGGGACCGCGGGCTCGTCGTGACGGGCACGGGAAGCACGGCCAAGCGGGAGCTCGCGACGAAGTACGGCGCGGCTTTCATCGACTACACGGCGAGCAGCGTCGTGGGCCGGTTCGACGCCGTGGTCGACACCGTTGGCGGCGAGTCCCTGCGCACGGTCGCCCCGTTGGCGAAGAAGCTCATCGCGGTCGGGGACCAGTCGGTGACGGAGCTCGGCGGCGAGTTCGTTCACCGTCGGCTCGATCGGGCGAGCCTGGAACGGGTCGCCGAGCTGATGGCCGCCGGGCGGCTTGACCCGCACATCACGGGGACCTATCCGCTCGCGCGGGCGCACGACGCGTTGGCGCTCGTCGAATCCCGGCATGCCTCGGGCAAGTTAGTGCTCGACCTGAGCCTCTAACCCGAGGCGGCCTCGCCTTGCCGGTACCGGGTGTTCGCCTCGATCAGCACGTCCAGGGCGTCCCTGGCCTCGGCGAGCCGGGCCATGTCCGCGGTCAGGCGGTCGCGTTCGGACACCATCGTGGCGAAGGCATCCTCGATGATGTCCGCGTCGTCGGTGTGCACGCAGGGCAGCAGCCGGGCGATCACCTTGCTGTGCAAGCCCGCGTCGAACAACCGGCGAATGAGTTCGACCCGTTCGACCTCGGTCGCCAGGTAATGCCGCTGTCCGCCCGCGGACCGCGTGCTCCGCACGAGGCCCTGCTGCTCGTAGTACCGCAGCGAGCGGGCACTGACCCCGGTCTTCCGGGCTAGTTCGCCGATCCGCACGTCAACCAGCTTAAAGAAACGGGCCCCGGCGCGCCGTTGCGCCGGGGCCCGAGCCAGGGGCAATCACACCACCGCGAGCGGCAATGCGGTCGGGTGCACGGGAGCCGGAAGGTCCGAAGCGCCCGTCAGGAACGTGTCCACCGCCGCCGCCACCGAGCGGCCTTCCGCGATGGCCCACACCACGAGCGAAGCGCCGCGGTGGGCGTCGCCGCAGACGAAGACTCCGGGAGTTTCCGTCTGCCAGTCCGAACCGCACGACAGGGTGCCGCGGCGGTTCAGCGTCAGGTCGAGACCCTCCAGCAGCGGCATTTCCTCCACGCCTTCGAAGCCGATCGCCAGCAGGACCAGGTCCGCGGGGAGCGTTTCGACGTGGTCGTTGACCGGGATCACCTCGCGGCGGCCGGTTTCCGGGTCCTTCTGCACGCGGACTTCCTGCAGTTCCACGGCTTTGACGTGCCCGTTGCCGTCGTCGACGAACCGCTTCACGGCCACCGCGAACTTCCGCTCGCCCGCTTCCTCGTGCGCCGGGTAGGTGCGCAGGATGTACGGCCAGGTCGGCCACGGCGACCGCTCGTCGTCGCGGGTCTGCGGCGGCATCGGGTACTGGTCGAGCTGGGTGACCGACAGCGCGCCCTGGCGGGTCGCGGTGCCGTAGGAGTCCGCGCCGGTGTCGCCGCCGCCGATGATCACGACGTGCTTGCCGTTCGCGTCGACCGGCGACGGGCCGTCGCCCTCCACGAACTTGTTGGCCGGCACCAGGTGCTCCATCGCCAGGTGGATGCCCTCGAGCGAACGGCCCGGCGTGATGTGGTCGTCACGGCCGCGCAGGGCGCCGACGGCGAGCACCACCGCGTCGTACTGCGCGCGCAGGTCTTCCACCGACAGGTCGACGCCGACCTCGCAGCCGGTGACGAACTTCGTGCCCTCCTTGCGCAACTGCGCCAGGCGCCGGTCGAGGACCTTCTTCTCCATTTTGAACTCGGGAATGCCGTACCGCAGCAGGCCGCCGAGCCGGTCGTCGCGTTCGAACACGGTGACCTCGTGGCCCGCGCGGGTCAGCTGCTGCGCCGCGGCGAGCCCGGCCGGACCGGAGCCGACGACGGCCACCTTGCGGCCCGACGACACCTCGGCCGCCTGCGGCTGCACGTACCCGGCCTCCCACGACTGCGCCGCGATCGTCTCCTCGACGCGCTTGATCGCCACCGGCCCGCCGGACAGCGGCGAGATCGACAGCACGCAGCCCGCCTCGCACGGCGCGGGGCACAGTTTCCCGGTGAATTCCGGGAAATTGTTGGTGGCGTGCAAGCGATCGCTCGCCGCCGCCCAGTCGCCCCGGCGGACGAGATCGTTCCACTCCGGAATCAAATTGCCCAGCGGACAGCCGGCACCGCCGGAATGGCAGAACGGGATGCCGCAGTCCATGCACCGCGACGCCTGCGTGCGCACCTGCTCGTTGCGCTCGTCCGGCGGAACGTCCGCGTAGACCTCGCCCCACGAGGAAAGCCGTTCCTCGTAAGACTTCTTCTTCGGCTCTTGCCGTTCGTACTTGAGAAAACCGGTGGGGTCAGCCACGAGCCGCCTCCGTGTTCTGCGGGATACCCGCACCCAGTCGGCACTCGCGACCGCGGCTCCGCCCATTGTCAGCCACGAGCTGCCTCCATAATCGCTTCGTCGACGTCCCGGCCCGCCGCGCGAGCCGCCTTCGCCGCATCGAGAACCCGCTGGTAGTCGCGCGGCATCACCTTGGTGAACGCCGCCGAGCGCCGGGTCCAGTCGCCCAGGAGCGACGCGGCCACGGCCGAGCGGGTGAGGTCGTGGTGGCGCTGCACGATCTGCTTGAGCCAGGCCAGATCCTCCGGAGCGGGCGGAAGCAGGTCCACCATGTCCTGGTTGACCTTCGCCGGGTCCAGATCGAGCACGTACGCGCTGCCGCCGGACATCCCGGCCGCCAGGTTCCGCCCGGTCGGGCCGAGCACCACCGCGCGGCCGCCGGTCATGTACTCGAACGCGTGGTCGCCCACGCCCTCGGCCACGACCGTCGCGCCGGAATTGCGGACGCAGAACCGCTCGCCGACCTGCCCGCGCAGGAACATCTCGCCGGACGTCGCGCCGTAGGCCAGCGTGTTGCCCGCGATCGTCTGCTGTTCGGCGGCGAAGCTCGCGTCCGGATGCGGGCGGACCACGATCCGGCCGCCGGACAGGCCCTTGCCGACGTAGTCGTTGGCGTCGCCGACCATTTCCAGCGTGACGCCGCGCGGCAGGAACGCGCCGAGCGACTGCCCGGCCGAACCGGTGAGCAGCACGTGGATCGTGCCGTCCGGCAGTCCTTCCCCGCCGTAGCGGCGCGTGATCTCCGAGCCCAGCAGCGTGCCGACAGTGCGGTTCACGTTGCGCACCGGCAGTTCCAGGCGCACCGGATGCGCGTCCTCCAGCGCCGCCTCGGCGAGCTGGATGAGCGTGCGGTCGAGGGCGTGCGCCAGGCCGTGGTCCTGTTCGCGCACGCGCCGCTTGGCACCGCCGTACGGCGTCTCCGCGGGCATCTCGAAGACCGGGCGCAGGTCGAGCCCGGAGGCCTTCCAGTGCTGCACGGCCTCGTCGGTGTCGAGCATCTCGGCGTGCCCGATCGCCTCGTCGAGGGTGCGGAATCCCAGCTGTGCCAGGGTTTCCCGCACCTCTTCGGCGACGAACTCGAAGTACCGCACCACGTGGTCGGCCTGACCGGTGTAGCGCTTGCGCAGCTCCGGGCTTTGGGTAGCGACGCCGACCGGGCACGTGTCGAGGTGACACACGCGCATCATGATGCAGCCCGCCACGACGAGCGGGGCCGTCGCGAAGCCGTACTCCTCGGCACCGAGCAGGGCCGCGATCACGACGTCGCGGCCGGTCTTCATCGCACCGTCCACCTGCACCGTGATCCGGTCGCGCAAACCGTTCAGCAGCAACGTCTGCTGCGTTTCGGCGAGCCCGATCTCCCACGGCGTCCCGGCGTGCTTCAGCGAGTTCATCGGCGACGCACCGGTGCCGCCGTCGTGCCCGGAAATCAGCACGACGTCCGCGTGCGCCTTGGACACGCCCGCCGCGACGGTGCCGACGCCCAGCGAGGACACCAGCTTCACGTGGATGCGGGCCTTCTCGTTGGCGTTCTTGAGGTCGTGGATCAGCTGCGCCAGGTCCTCAATGGAATAGATGTCGTGGTGCGGCGGCGGGGAAATCAGCCCCACGCCCGGCGTCGAATGCCGCGTGCGCGCGATCCACGGATACACCTTGTTCGGCGGCAGCTGCCCGCCCTCGCCCGGCTTCGCGCCCTGCGCCATCTTGATCTGGATGTCGTCGGCGTTGACGAGGTACTCGCTCGTGACGCCGAACCGGCCCGAAGCGACCTGCTTGATCGCGCTGCGCCGCTGCGGGTCGTACAGCCGTTCCGCGTCCTCGCCGCCCTCGCCGGTGTTGGACCGGCCGCCGATGCGGTTCATCGCGATGGCGAGGGTTTCGTGCGCCTCGGCCGAAATCGAGCCGTACGACATCGCCCCGGTGTTGAACCGGCGCAGGATCGCCGACGCGGGCTCGACCTCGTCCAGCGGGATCGGCTCGCGCGCGCCTTCGCGGAACTTGAACAGCCCGCGCAGCGTGCCGCCCTCGCGGTAGAGCCGGTGCACTTCTTCGGTGTACTTGCGGTACACCTCGTCGCGCCCGGTCTTCGACGCGTGCTGCAGCAGGAACACCGTCTCCGGCGTGAACAGGTGCAGCTCGCCCTCGCGGCGGTACGCGTACTCGCCGCCGGTGTCGAGCCCGCGGTGGACCCGGTCGGTCGGGTTGTCCGGGTACGCCCGGCGGTGGCGCACCGCGACCTCTTCGGCGAGCACGTCCAGCCCGACCCCGCCGAGCTTCGACGACGTTCCGGTGAAGTACTCGTCGAGCAGTTCCTGGCTCAGGCCAAGGGATTCGAAGACCTGCGCCGCGGTGTACGCGCCGACCGTGGAAATACCCATTTTGGACATGATCTTCAGGACGCCCTTGACGAGCGCCTGCACGTAGCTGCGGATCGCCTTCGCCGGTTCGATGCCGGTGATCGCGCCCTGGCTGATCATGTCTTCGATGGTTTCGAAGGCGAGGTACGGGTTCACCGCCGCCGCGCCGTAGCCCAGCAGCAGCGCGATGTGGTGCACCTCGCGGGCGTCGCCGCTCTCCACGACCAGCGCGACGCGCAGCCGTTCCTTGGTGCGCACCAGATGGTGGTGCACGGCGGAAACCAGGAGCAGCGACGGGATCGGCGCCATCCGGTGGTCGGAATCGCGGTCGGACAGCACGAGCGTGCGCGCGCCCGCCGCGATCGCCTCGGACGCGTCGCGCCGCACCCGTTCGATCGCCGCCGCCAGCGCGTCCGCCCCGCCGTCCACTTCGTACAGTCCGGAAAGGACACTGCAGGCGAAACCGGGCAGGTCGCCGTCGTCGTTGATGTGGATGAGCTTGGCCAGCTCGTCGTTGTCGATCACCGGGTACGGCAGGTTCAGGTGCCGGCACGAGGCGGGCCCGGGGGCGAGCAGGTTGCGCTCCGGCCCCATGATCCGGCTCATCGACGTGACCAGCTCTTCGCGGATCGCGTCCAGCGGCGGGTTGGTCACCTGCGCGAAGTTCTGCTTGAAATAGTCGTACAGCAGCCGGGACCGCTTGGACAGCACGGCGACCGGGGTGTCCGACCCCATCGACCCGATCGGCTCGGCCCCGTTGGCGGCCATCGGCGCGAGCAGGATCTTCAGTTCTTCTTCGGTGTAGCCGAAAGCGAGCTGGCGGCGCAGCACGGAATCGTGGCTCTGCACCACGTGGTCGCGGTCGGGCAGCTCGGCGATCTTGAGCAGCCCGGCGTGCAGCCAGTCGCTGTACTGCTGCTTGCGCGCCAGCGCGGACTTGACCTCTTCGTCGTCCACGATCCGGCCCGCGGCGGTGTCCACGAGGAACATCCGGCCCGGCTGCAACCGGCCCTTCGCGACCACGTTTTCCGGGGCCACGTCGAGGACTCCGGCCTCGCTGGCCAGCACGACGCGGTCGTCGGCGGTGCGCCACCAGCGCGCCGGGCGCAGTCCGTTGCGGTCGAGCACCGCGCCGACGAGCGTGCCGTCGGTGAAGGTGACGCACGCCGGACCGTCCCACGGCTCCATCAGGCTGGCGTGGAACTGGTAGAACGCCCGCCGTTCCGGATCCATCGTGGTGTGGTTTTCCCACGCCTCCGGGATCATCATCAGCACCGCGTGCGGCAGCGAACGGCCCGCGAGGTGGAGCAGCTCCAGCACCTCGTCGAAGGACGCCGAGTCCGACGCGTCGGCCGAGCAGATCGGGTACAGCCGCGAGAGATCGCCCGGGATGACGTCCGATTCGAGCAGCGCCTCGCGGGCGCGCATGCGGTTGCGGTTGCCGCGGATCGTGTTGATCTCGCCGTTGTGCGCCACGAACCGGAACGGGTGCGCGAGCGGCCACGACGGGAAAGTGTTGGTGGAGAACCGGGAGTGCACGAGCGCGATCGCGCTGGCGAGCCGGGAATCGCGCAGATCGGGGAAGAACCGCGGCAGCTGCTCGGGCGTGAGCATGCCTTTGTAGACGATCGTGCGCGCGGACAGCGACGGGAAGTACGTGCCGCAGCCGGAAGCGAGGCTCTCGTGCTCGACGCGCTTGCGCAGGCAGAAGGCCAGCCGGTCCAGCTCCAGGCCGGTTTCGCCGTGCGGGGACGACACGAACAGCATCGAGAACCGCGGCATCACCGAACGCGCGGTGGGGCCGATCTCCGCGCCGTCGGCGTCGACCGGAACCTCGCGCCAGCCAAGGACAGTGAGCCCTTCCTCGGCCGCGATCCGTTCGGTGAGCCCGATCGCCTTGCGGCGCTGCTCGTCGTCGGAGGGCAGGAACGCGATTCCGGCGGCGTACGCGCCGGCCTCGGGCAACGGGAAACCCGCCTCGGCGCGCAGCAGTTCGTCGGGCAGCTGCAGCAGGATCCCGGCGCCGTCGCCGCTCGTCGGCTCGGCTCCCGCGGCTCCGCGGTGGTCGAGATTCGTGAGCGCGGCAAGACCGTCGGTGACGATGCCGTGCGTACGGCGTCCCTGGACGTCGGCGACCATGGCGACGCCGCAGGAATCCTGCTCGGTGTCCGGGTCGTACAGACCCTGCTTGCCGGGGATGGCGGAGAAGATCATGGAAAAGGGACCTCCTTCGTCGTTTCGTGCGGTGGCCGGCGAACCGGCCGCGGGGAGCGCACGGGACGACGATGGCCCGCTTGTTAGCGCGACTTTAACACCTGGGAAACACCCCAGCAGCGCCTCGGAGCTCCCCGAACAGGGAAGAACGGTAACGATCCGGCAGCGCGGAACGACATAGTTCCGGATGGGTTCCCGATGCTTCGGTCCGCGAAGCATAAGCCCCGGCGCGGCTCCGCGCACACCTCACGTGACGAAGTCGATGCGCCCGCTTCGTCCCCTTCGCCCGATCTCCCCAGGTAATCGCACAAATTTCCGGGAACCGCCCACACTCGGTGATCGTCGGTTGCCATAGTGTTCGGCAACCATCAGCTCACGGGGAGGGCGGTCTCTTTCATGTCCGGCATAGAAGTCGACGTCGAGACGATGAAGCAGTACGCGGAGGTGCTCGACAGCCTTCACGAGAAGATCAGCAAGATCAACGACTACATGCGCTCCACCGCGTGCGACACGTCCGGCTTCACCGGCCTGTTCGTGGTGCTGCAGCCAGTGGTGCACCTGGTCGCGAACCTTTACGGCGGCACGCTCGACTTCGGGCACTCGCGGCTGACCTCGCTGTCCGACGGCGTCAAGCAAGCAGCGGAGGCCTACGCGCACCACGACGCCAATTCCGCACAGTTGCTCCAGCAGTTCGTCGACAAGTTCGACGGCATCGACTCCGGCCGCGGCGCGGCCTGATGCGCACCCGCACGACACGGTTCTGACGAGGGGGACAAGACATGGCACGGCACGGCGGCGGGCACGGCGGCGGCCACCACACCGGGGGAACGGGGACGACGCATCCGCCGTCCCATCCGGGCGGGAACCAGCCGCATCCCGGCAACACCCAGCCGCACCCGGGGAACACCCAGCCGCATCCCGGCAACCAGCCGCCTCCGGGCGGCCAGCAGCCCACCCATCCAGGCGGCCAGCAGCCCACCCATCCAGGCGGCACTCAGCCCAGCCATCCAGGCAGCCAGCAGCCCACTCATCCGGGCGGCACTCAGCATCCCGGCACCGGCGGGGACGGGCGCCGTCCGTCCGGCGGTGACGAGCAGACGCATCCGAGCGGCACCGGCGGCAACTCCGGCGACGACAACGGCAACGGCAGGCACCGCGGCCAGAGCGACGACAACGGCCAGTCCCATGACGACGGCAACGGCCGCGACGGCCGGGATGGTCGCGACGGCCGAGACGGTCGGGATGGCCGAGACGGTCGGGATGGCCGAGACGGTCGGGATGGCCGGGACGGCCAGGACGGCGGCGGCGAGGGCGGCGACGACCGGGGCCGCGACCGCGGCAACGAGGGCGGCGACGAAAGCGGCGGCCGCGGCGGGGACGAAAGCGGCGGCCGCGGCGGGGACGAAGGCGACGAACCTTCTTCCTCCGGCGGAGACGGCGGCGAAGGCGGAGACGGCGGCGAAGGCCCCGGAGGAGGCGGAGAAGGCGGTACCGGAGGCAACGGCGGAGAAGGCGGTACCGGAGGCAACGGCGGAGAAGGCAGCACCGGCGCTTCGGGCGGACAGCCCGGCGGGGTTCCCGGCGGCGCCGGCGACTTCGACCGCGGCGATTCGATCGTCGAACTGCTGCAGCCGCCGGAAGACACCTCCGGCGAGGACGTCCAGGCGCTGGTGAAGGACGCCGGCGTCGAGGTGATGGCCGTCGAGTGGGTGTACCAGAAATTCACCGGCACCACGCTCACCCAGCAGTTCATCGAACCGCTCACCGGCGATTTCTCGAAGATGTCGGCCGACGCCGAGGCGTGGCGCAACATCTCCGAGGCGATGAAGGCGTTCTCCGAGGTGATGGTCGCCAACGAGAAGACCGTCAGCGAGTCCTGGCACGGCATGGCTTCCTTGGAGCACAAGGCCTACGTGCAGGCGGGGTGGCGGGCCGGGCTCGCCGCCGAGGCCGGGATCGCGTCGCTGATCGCCAAGGGCTTCGACCTTCTCGCGGACACGTCGAAGAAGCTCGCGGCCAAGGCGCTCGACCTGCTGAAGAGCCTGATCGACCGGCTGCTGGTGATGGCCGCCGAGGCGTGCGTCCCGATCGCGGGCTGGGTCGCCGACGCGATCACCGCGCTGTCCGAGCTGCTGCCGCTGATCAATGCCCTCATCTCGATCATCGAGATGATCAAGGACATCATCACGCGGGTCCAGGAGATCTGGAACTCGATCAAGGACATCGGGTCGCAGCTGCAGAAGATCAAGGACGTCGGCAGCATCGGCGATCTCGTCGACATCGCGAAGAACATCGGCGGCGACGTCGGCGACATCAAGGACAACGCCAAGGGCATCGGCCAGGACGCCAAGGACGCGGTCGAAGCGGGCAAGGAAGGCGTCAAGGGCGCCCGCGAGGCGCACGAGGAGAACCGGCACTCGCGCGAATCCGGCGACGACGAGGGCGGCGACCGCACTTCCGGCGACGAGGGGAACCGCCGCTCCGGCGAGGACGGCGACCGGTCGCGGGGTTCCGGCGAACGCGGCCAGGACCAGCCGTCCGAGCCGAACGGGCAGCCGCACCAGCCCCCGCAGAACCAGCAGAACCACCAGCCGCCGCAGCCACCGAGCCATCCGCCGGCGCAGCCGAACCACCCGCCCGCGAACCATCCGCCGTCCCATCCGCCCCGTCGCTCGGCGAGCGGCCGGATCCACGGCCGCATCGACTAAGGAGGAACTGCCGAGATGTCCCACCCCGCGACCGCGGACGATTCGTGGAAGACGCCGGAGCTGCGGGAGGCCGAGGCCGCGCTCGACCGGACGGTCCGCAAGTCCCAGCAGCTGCTGAAGGACCTGGAGAAGATCAAGCTCCGCCCGCTGCCCAAAACCGACACCCCGGAGCGGATCGAGGCGATCAAGCGGGCCGCCTCGCGTCCGGACGCTCCCGCGCAGCTGCGGCTGATCAAGCGGAAGGTCGACGCCGGCGAGTTCTCCTGGGAGGACGTCGCCGCGGGCCGGGCCTTCGCCGACCCCGAGGTCCGCGCGCTCGCCGACGAAAAGCTCAACGAGGCCAAGGACATCCTCGAGGAGCTGGAGGAGGGCCAGAGCCCCGAGGAGATCCTCGAGGCGCGCACTGGCGGCGCCGGGAACCCGTTGTCGGACACCGGACGCACGACGTATCCGGACACGCCGGACAAGCCCGCCGGATTCTCCGCGGCGGACCCGCTGGCGAGCAGTTCCCGGCCGCAGCCGCCTGCCCCGCCCGCCCCGGAGCCCGACGAGTACTCGAACGACAATCCGCTCGTCGACCGGACGCCGCCCCCGCCCCCGGCTCCGCCGAAGGAGGAACCGCCCGCTCCGCCTGCTCCTCCCGCTCCGCCGCGGCATCGCGCCCCGGAACCGGAGCCGGAGGACGATTTCGCCGATCCGCTCGCCGATCGGGGCGACCGGCCGAAGCGGTCCGCACCTGAGCCGCCGCCGTCGTCCGGCCGCCGAGCACGGCGTCAGGCTTCCGGCGATGACGACGACTACTTCGGCGGCTCATTCCTCAGCTGACCCGCACGAGGCGAAAGAGGTCCCCTCCCATCCGGGCGGGGACCTCTTTTCCGGACTCGCCATCCTCGTTCCCCGCCTGAATTCCGCACGAAAAAGCGGTCCCCGCCCGCGTTGGGCAGGGACCGCTTTCCGGCTCTGTGCCTAAGACTTCTCGGACTTGCCGTTCTCCCCTGAGGAAGAACCCGCGTCCACAGTGTCCTCCGCGGCCTTCTCCTCGGGTTCCGGCTTCTTCCCCGCGTCGTCCGAAGTGGACTCGACGGCCGTGTCCTCCTCGTCTTCCTTGCCGCGCAACGTCTCCGGGGCCTCGCGCGGACCGCGTTTGGCCGCGACGACGAAGTACGCCATCGCGCCGAGGAACAGCAGGATCGACGTCCACACGTTGACCCGCAGGCCGAGGATGTGGTTGGCGGTGTCGGTGCGCATCAGCTCAATCCAGCAGCGGCCGACGGTGTAGCCCGCGACGTACAGCGCGAACGCGCGGCCGTGGCCGAGCTTGAACTTGCGGTCCGCCCACACCACGACCAGCGCGATGAGCAAGTTCCAGATCAGCTCGTACAGGAACGTTGGGTGCACCGGGCTTTCCGGCAGCGGGATGTGCCCGGTCGCGACGCCGCCGAGGGCGTCCGGGGCCCCGGTCGCCGGGTCGAAGCGCTGGTAGATCTCCAGGCCCCACGGCAGGTCGGTGTGCGCGCCGTACAGCTCCTGGTTGAAGTAGTTGCCGAGCCGCCCGATCGCCTGCGCGACGATGATGCCGGGCGCGATCGCGTCGGCCATCGCGGGCAGCGGGATCCCCCGGCGCCGGCAGGCGATCAGCGCGCCGACGGCTCCGAGCGCGACCGCGCCCCAGATGCCGAGGCCGCCGTCCCAGATGGCGAAGGCGTTCCAGGGGTTCTTGCCCTCGGTGAAGTACAGCTCGGGGTCGGTGACGACGTGGTAGAGCCTGCCGCCGACCAGGCCGAACGGCACCGCGAACACCGCGACGTCGAGCACCGTGCCCTTGGTGCCGCCCCGAGCCTCCCAGCGCCGCTCGCCCCACCAGATCGCGACGATGATGCCGGCGATGATGCAGAGCGCGTACGCCCGGATCGGGATCGGGCCCAGGTGCCAGACGCCTTGGTCGGGGCTCGGGATCGTGGCCAGGAATGCTGCGGAGTACACGCGGCCACCGTAGCGCGTCGGGCTCCGGTCGTGGTCCCGGTGCCGTGGAACCCTTCGTCAAGACCCGGTCACAGCCCGGTCACGGCCGCCTCCGGATACTCCAGGTCGGAGGCCGCGGCCAGGTATCCGGCCAGCAGCGCGTCCGCGACCTGGCCGACCGCGGCGTCCTCGGGCAGGAACGTTTCGCCGTGCAGGCTGGGAGCGCCCGCGGTCTCGCCGAGGCCGACGAAAAGCATCAGGCCGCGGACGCCGTTGCCGCAGTAATGCGCGAAATCGTCCGCGCCGAAGGACCGGAAATCGACGTCGACATCGGCACCGCCGCGTTCGAGCCAGATTCGCGCGGCGGCGGCCAGCGCCGGGTCGTTGACCAGGACGGGTTCGCAGGGGCTGATCCGGAGGTCGGCGGTGCAGCCGTAGGCGCGGGCGGTGCCGTGCACGATCTCGTCGAGAACCTCCAGCGCGCGTTCGCGGTCGCTCGCGCGCATCAGCCGCAACGAACCGAACGCCGACGCCGAGTTCGGCACGACGTTCGCCGCCGTGCCCGCGCTGAGCCGGCCGATCGAGCAGACCGCGCCGTGCATCGGGTCGATCCGGCGGCTCGCGACCTGCTGCAGGCTCACCACCAATTGGCTGAGCGCCAGCACTGGGTCGCGCAGGAGGTGCGGGTATCCGGCGTGGCCGCCGAGCCCGTGCAGCACGACCTCGAACTCGTCGGTGGACGCGTTCACCGGGCCGGGCGCGGCCGAGACGACGCCGTACGGAAGCCTCGGCTGGACGTGCGCGCCGATTACCGTGTCGATGCCGCGATCTTCCAGAACGCCCGATTCGACCAGGTCGAGCGCTCCGGACGGCGACGTTTCCTCTCGCGGCTGCAGGATCGCGTACAGCGGGCGCGGGAGCTCGATGCGCCGTGCCGCCCGGCAGACCGCGGTCAAGGCGGCGAGGTGGACGTCGTGGCCGCAGGCGTGCATCAGACCGGTCTTCGCGGCCCATTCGACGCCGGTGCGCTCGACTACCGGAAGGGCGTCCAGTTCGGCGCGCAGGGCTACGGCCGGACCAGGGTGCGGTGCGGAGATTTCGATGAGCCGCCCGGTTTTCGCGACCCGTTCGCCCTCCCCTAGCGCGGCCGCCACGATGCGGGCAGTGTCCTCCTCGTCGCCGGACGCGCGCGGATCGGCGTGAATCCGGCGGCGCAGTTCCATCGCGGCGGGCAGTTCCTCGGCCAACGCGGCACGCCAGGCCTCGACCAGGTCGTTCATTTCCGCTCCAGCCGGTAGATCCGGGCCGCGTTCTCGTGTCCGGCCAACCGGGCCAGCCGGATGGCGTCCACTTCGGACAGTGCGTCGGCGGCGAGAGCGCTGCGGAGGAAATCGGACAGCCCTTGCCGGAACAGCGCGGTGCCCAGGTGATACAGCTCGGCCAGGCCGAACGCGTCCGTCGAGAAGAGCAGTTTTCCGAACGGGACCAGTTCCAGCGTCTCGGCCAGGATCGCGGGCGCGCGGAAGCCCGCGTTGTGCGTGATGAGGCCGACGTCGGCGAAGACGTGCTCGAAGACCTGCGCGAGGTAGGCGGCGTTGCGGTGGAACGGATAGTTGTGCAGCAGCAGGATCGGGACGCCGGTGTCGCGGGTCGCGCGCAGCAAACCGGTGAGCCGCAAGGGATCACAGCGGTGGAGGTCGACGTCGGAATCGCCGTAGCCGACGTGGAACTGCACCGGCAGCCGCCGGTCGATCCCGGCCCAGATCAGATGGCGGTGCAGCACCTCGTCAGCGAGCCGGACCGGTTCGCCCCCTTCGATCCGGGCCAGCCATCGCCCAGCGGCGGCCTCGACCTCGGCTCCGGCCGGACGTTCCCCGGAAAGCTCCAGCCCGACCCGGTAGGCCGCGATGGACTTCACGCCCACCGCGTTGACGGTGCGGCGGTCGAGTTCGTGGGCGAAGTCCTCGGCGAAACTGGCGGCGCTGGCGCCTTTGATGACGTCTTCAGCGACCTGTTCCAGCCGGACGATGTCGTGCGCGCGGGAGTCGGCCAGGTGGGCGAATTCTTCGGTGGTGGTGAGGGATTCGGGCAGGAAACCGCCGTCCAGCAAGTAATCCGTGGTGCCGGTGCCGCGAAGGAATCGCCGGTTGACCTCCTTTGCGCCCAGTTCGGCACGACGCGCGAGATAGTCCTCGGCCGGAGCGTGCTTCGGCAGGTCGAGAACCGGCGCGCAACGTTCGCGCACGGCCAGGCCGATCAGCGAATCGAACAACGACGTCCCCAACGGCGACACGGTGTCCGCCTCGGTGAGCATCCGCTCGAACCCCCCGCGGTCGACGTCGCCGGTGCGCACGCCGTGGCAGTGATGGTCGACCAACGGCAGGTCCGAGACGAAATCGAGCAGTCCGGTCATGCCTCTCCTTCAGCGAGCCTCTCCCCCACCCTACGGGCGAACCCGCGCGCCGAGACCACACTGGCAGCGGGCTAGCTGTCCCGGGCCGCCGCGACCATGTCGGTGTAAGACTGCTCCACCGCGTCGCCCTCGGTGACTCCGATGCCGTCGAGCACGACGCGCAACGCGCCCAGCGCCTCAGCGAGGTCGTCCTGCTCGGCGATCGTTTCCAGCTCGATGAACGTCTGCCCGGCCAGCTCCGGGATCGTGACGATCGTGGCGAGCATTTCCCGCCCATTGGCGGTGAAACCGTAGTTTTCGCAGTGCTTTTCGAGCGAGATCAGCTCGACCAGCCCAAGAGCGGTGAAGATCGTCGCCATGACCGCCGGGGCATCGACAGCCGTTTCGTGCTCGGGCTTGGATCGCGAGGCGGCGTCGACCGGCGGCTCCTTGTACGTCACGACGGTCTGCCGCTGGCCGTCAGTCGTGATGGTGCGCACGCGCAGCTCGTAGCCGTCGCGGTCCATCGAGTGATCCGGCCGGTCGTAGTACGTGTCCGCGTACACCGACCGCTCCGGCTCTGCCCGCTCGGCAAGCGCGGCCCGCACCCGGCCAGGGTCCCGGACGACGGCGGTCAGCTCGGCTTCCACAGGCACGCGGCACCTCCCTAGACGACGCGGCGTGCGGTCCGCCGCAGCTCGTCCATGAACCTACGGAACCCCCGGTGCAGCGCGCCATGCGGCGACCCGGTGATCTTGTACATCGGCGACGTATGGCCTTCGTGGCTGTTGCCGAACGCCGACACGAAAAGGGTCGAGTCCAAGCCGATCACCCGCCACGTCGGCAGCACGTCGTAGGTATACGCCTCGACTTCCGCTCCCTCGTCGGCAAGGTCGTGCAGCAGCTCGATCGACAGCCTGATCCCGGCGGAGAAGCTGCCCGGTTTTTCGTCGATCTCAGCGGCGCGGCGCTCGGCTGCTTCCCCGTCGGGGTCGAGCAGCAGCACCCGCACCGACGCCGCGCGCCGCCGGACATGAGTGCGCAACAACGAGTCGTTCATGCCGAGGAGGCCAAGCCCGCGCACGGCCAGCACGTCGATTTCGGTCGCTTCGCCAGCTCGTTGCTCGATCTCCGGACGGGCCCTGGACTGCGACGGGAACACGGCGAGGATCTCAGCCCGCCCGCTCGCGCCGAGGTGGTCAAGCCCGGCCGGGTGGACGGGTGCCAGGCCGAGCAGCATCCGCGCATCGTCAGGCATCTCGAGCCCGTCGGCGATCCGCTCGAACAGCTCCAGGGCGGTCACGGTCCGGCTGCCGCGAACGATCTCCGACACGCGCCCTTGCAACAGTCCGACGGCGACGGCGATCCGGCTTTGGCTCGCGCCGGTGTACCGCTGCACGGCTTGCAGCAATCCGCCAATGTCGCGCCCTTCAAGGGCGTCCCGCACATCGGTGCGTCGCCACGCCCAGTCCGGCAGCGCCAGCGGTCCGCCCCTGGGTTTCGGCTCGGCCATCTCACCATGGTACTTCTCAAGGTGAGATACCCGCTGGGGGATGGGTTCGGCACTTTCCGTAGTCGAACGTAAGGATCCATGACGGAGCCGACGTGGTACGAGCAAGCGGAAGGATCGCGGGCTCATGCGGCGCGCACCTCAGATCTGGCGTTGCGAGTGCACTCCGACCCGACTGCTTTGCTCCGGCGGACAGTTCATCGCTATGGGAAACGAGAGCTGGCAAACCCGTCTGCACAGTGGCTGATTCCCTGGTGCTCGGTCGACGATGACTACCCGGAGCGCCATGATCGCGACGAAGTCGCCGCAACCGGGTTCGCCGACGCCGGCTGGTGCGGCGGCTGCACCGGGCTGGACGTGCGATGACCAGGACGGCACCCCGACTCCGAAGCCGCGGTTACCAGCGCCGTCACTACTCCGATGACGAAACCGGCATCAACCCCTTGCACCTGTTCACCAGCTGGTTACGCCAAGAACCGGGCTTCGCTCGCCCAGCTCCTCCTCGGCCGTCGAAGCGAGTACGGCTGGCCTGCAAAGTCTGCCGCGCTACCGCATCGCCGACAGACAGCAAGTGCCGCGAGTGCGGCGAACGCTTCTAGCACACGGACAACGTTTGAGAAGGTGATCACCTGGTGCATCGAATACGGAGCCGCGACTGCGAAGTCCAAAGAGGACGCTTTTAACACATTGGCACTCACCAAAGAACCGCATCTGCTTCATGCCTCTCCTTCAGCGAGCCTCTCCCCCACCCTACGGGCGAACCCGCGCGCCGAGACCACCACGACGACGGCCAGCACGAGCACCCCGCCCGCCACGACTGGGAACCAGCTCGCGGGGCCTTCGGTCGGATACGGCACGACGTTGACGTAGACCGTGTAGCCGAGCAGGACCAGTGCGGCGAGCGGGAACGCCAGATGCCACCACGGCACCCGCATCCGCCGCCGTACGAACAGCAGCAGGATCGCGCCGAGCGTGGTGACCAGGTAGATCACCAAGAGGATCAGGGTGCCGATGGAACCGGCCCAGGCGAAGGTGTCGTCTGCGGTGGCGCCGAAGAACACCGCGCATACCAAGATGATCAGCGCTGCCGCGAGCGCGACCGCGGTTACGGCGACGGCTGGGGTGCCTTTGGCGGAGACCCGGCCGATGCCGCGTCCGTCGAAGGCGTCGCGGCCGAGGGCGAACAGCAGCCGTGAGCCGCCGACGACGCAGGCTAGGCAGCAGCCGAACGCGCTGATCGCGGCGCCGGCGCTGATGACGTCGCCGGCCCACGGGCCGACGAAGCGGCCGCCGAGGTCGCCCAGCAGCGACGGGGAATTGTGGAACGCGGTGGCGTCGCCGCCGAAGGCCGTCATCTCGACGGCAGTCACGAGGACGAAGTAGGCCCCGCCGAAGATGGCCGTGCCCAGGATCGCGCGCGGGATGTTGCGGCGCGGGTCGCGGGTTTCCTCGCCGAGCGTCGCGGCGGCCTCGAAACCCGCGAACGACAAGAATCCGAACACCGCGCCGAGGAAGATGCCGGAGACCCCGGTGTCCGGCACGAAAACCTGCAGCGTGAACCGGCCGCTGGGGGCGCCGCCCGCGACGAGCCGGACCAGGATGACCACGGTGACCAGCAAGATGAGGGCAATGGTCGCGCCCTCGACCGCGAGCAGCGTGCTGGTGCCGCGCCGGGCCGGGGCGACCGCGAGCAGCCAGCTGCCGATCAGCGCGACGGCGGTCAGCACGAACGGACCCCACGACGGCGGATGCGGCCAGATCCCGACCTGCGTCAGGAACGCCGTGCCCAGCACGCCCGCGGCGGAACTGGTGACCACGGCGCAGAAGGTGTACGTGCCGAGAAGGCCGATCCCGGACACCACGCCCGCTCGCGGCCCGAGGGTCGCGCCGACGAACGCGTAGACCGATCCGGCGTGCTGGTAGTGCCGGCAGAGCTGGACGAAGCCGTACGCGACCAGCAGCACGCCCGCCGCCGAGAGCAGGAACGCCAGCGGCACCGCCCGCCCGGCCGCCGCGGCTGTTTGCTGTGGGTTGATGTTCGCGGCCATGCTGGGTGCCATGAGCGCGACGGACAGCCCGACGGCCTGCCAGACTGACAGGGTGCGCCGTAATTCGGGACGATCTCCGGACACGGATGCCCTCCTTTCCCCGCGGAGTACACAGTGAACATCCGAGGCGGCGCGGACAGACAGCGCCGACCGGCTGAACCTCCCGTTCCCAGCGCGTAAGGAGCAAACCGTGTCCTCTCCCGTCGGACTCGACCGCGACCGGCTCGCGGAACTCGGCGCTGCCGCCGCCGGACGGATGGAGCAGGCGGGCGTCGAGCTCGTCGCGCTGAGTTTCGTCGACAACTCCGGGATTTCGCGGGTCAAGGCGGTGCCGGTGGCGAAGCTGGCGACGGTCGCGGCGTGGGGCGTCGGCGCGTCCAACTCGTTCGACTTCTTCCTCGGCACCGACAGCATCGCGAACGGCGAGTATTCCCTCGGCCCGGTCGGCGACCTGCGGCTGCACCCCGACCTCGACGCACTCACTGTCCTCGCCGCGCAACCCGGCTGGGCATGGGCCCCGGCGTGGCGCTACGACCAGGACGGACAGCCGCATCCACAAGACACGCGCGCTCTCGCCGCGACCGCCGCGGCCCAGCTCGCCGACCGCGGGCTGACCGCGCGGATGGCGTTCGAACTGGAGTGGATCGCGACCGACGCGGACGGGGTCCCGCTGCCCGGCCCGGCCTACGGATACGCCCGATTGAGCGCGAACCACGAGTATCTCCGCGCGATTGTGTCCGCTTTGGACAGTCAGGGCGTCGACGTGGAGCAGATCCACCCGGAATACGCGGCGGGTCAGTTCGAACTGTCGATCGCCGCGACGGATTCGGTACGCGCGGCCGATTTGGCAGTACTGACAAGGGAAACCGTGCGGACGGTGACCGCCGCGTATGGGCTGCGCGCGTCGTTCACGCCGAAGTTCGAACCCGGCGGCGTCGGCAATGGCGGGCACGTGCACCTGAGCCTTTGGGACGGCCAGCGGAACCTGTGCGCGGGCGGGACCGGAGCGTTCGGGCTGACCTCGACCGCGGAATCCTTCGGTGCGGGCATTTTCCGCCGGTTGCCGGCGTTGCTGGCCGTGGGCGCGCCTTCGGTGGTCAGTTATCTGCGGCTCGAACCGCACCACTGGGCAGGCGCGTTTACCGCGTGGGGACTGGAAAACCGCGAAGCACCGCTGCGCCTGATCCGCGGCGCGGCCGGACAGCGTGACACGGCCGCGAATCTGGAGGTGAAGTGCTTCGACCTCACCGCGAATCCGTATCTGGTAGTGGCTGGACTGCTTTTCGCCGGACAAGCGGGCATCGACGACGAAGCGCGTCTGCCGGAACCGGTCAGTGTGGACCCGGGCTCGCTCTCCCCTGCTGACGCCGCGGCGGCTGGCGTAACGCGCTTGCCGGAGTCGTTGTCGGCTGCTGTCGACGCGTTCGAGGCTGACGAGGCGCTGCGGGATGCGTTCGGACCCCAGCTGGCCACCACCCTGGCGGACGTGCGCCGCGCTGAGGTGGCCGAGCTGGGATCGCTGGAGCCGGCGGAGTTGTGCCGGGCACTGCGTTTCCTGCACTGAACCCGCTCAACGAAGCAAGGCCGCCACCCGGGACTGCAACTCCGGCAGCATCGCGTACAGCTTGTCGCCCGGGCAGTCCGTGTTGTAGAAGTCGCGGTGTCCCTTGATTTCCTTCACCGGGATGCCGTACTGGCGGCACACGTACGCCACGAACACCACCAGCGAATCGAACTGCGCCTTCGGCGGGGCGACCTGCATGTAGGTGCCCTCGTTCTCGATGCCGATCGCGTTGTCGTTCTGGCCGGGGCAATGCGCGGCGCGGACGATCTTCGTGCCGCTGCGCAACGCGTCCAGGCTGCCGTGGCGGCCCTCGAGCCGGTAGCCGCCGCGGGAGACCGTGAAGTGCTGGCCGGTATCGGACCAGCCGTTGTTGTCGATGTGGTCAGCCTGGTCGTCGCGCGCGACCTGGAACGCGTGCTCGAGCGAGTAATCGGTGCTGTTGGGGCAGTCGATGTGGTGGATGAGCACGCGGTTGGCCGGATGGTCGAGCGTGGTGAGCGGGTCCGCGGGCGGACGCGCACCCCATTCCGCGCAGCTGTAGATCCGCGGCGCGGCCGCGGCGTTCGCGAGGCCGGGCAGCACGAGCCCCGCTGCCGCGGCAGCGCTCACGCCGGCCGCCCCGCGCAGGAACGTCCTCCGGGGAACTTGTCCGATGTCGAAAGCCATGCGCCGCACTGTGCGCGGACGGCATACACGATACGTACAACTGGCCGGCTCACGCGCGCAGATCAAGCTCCGCGGGGAACGGTTCGGCCAGCTCGAGCACTCCGCCCTCGCTCTTCGCGTGCGGCAGGTAGTCGCCGTCGGAAAGCGCGTACACGGTGGCGGCTTCCTGCTCCGGGTCGACGAGCAGGTAGTACGGGATGAGGGCTTCGGCGTAGAGGGCTTTCTTGAAGATCCGGTCCTGCACCCTGGTGGAAGGGGATTCGATTTCCGCTACCAGCAGCACTTGCTTCTCGGTGAGGCTGACCCCTTCGAGGCCGGGTGCCGTACTGACGACAAGATCGGGGATCAGCAGCCGGTCGTTCCGGTTGCCCAGGACGAGATTGGCTCCGGGAAGCACTTCATAGCGGGGGGCGGCTCCAGGGCTCAGCTGTCCCCACAACCGGCCGACCAGCCTCTGGTGCTCGAGCCTCGCCAGTGGGCTCACGTGCAACACCCCGTCGACAAGCTCGACGACGTTGCGCGCCCGTTCCTCGTCAGGCAGCTCGAGAACGCTCTCCACCGTCCAGCCGCCGGGCGGAGCGGTGACTCGGAACTCAAGGCCCGTCGGTGTTGCCAACACGGGTCACCTCCGCCTGCGCTCGGTCTTTCGTGCCGGGTCCAGTCTGCCATGATCTTCGTTCTCCCTCTCGGTTCTTATGCATACCGAGAGAGTACGAACGACCACCGACAGTTTCCGGCGCTCGATCCGAGATCAGGCCGGAGCGACCGCCTCGCGCACGCCCCGCGCCAGCTCCGAAGCCAGCTTCGCCACGCCGTCCGGACCGTCGGCCGCAGCCGTGACCAGCGCGGATCCGACGATCACCGCGTCCGCGAACCCGGCCACCTGCGCGGCCTGTTCCCGCGAACGAACCCCGAGCCCCACGCCGATCGGCAGCTCCGTGTGCTCCCGGGTCCGGCGCACCAGGTCCTCCGCGTGCACGCCCACCGCGTCGCGGGCTCCGGTCACGCCCATCACCGCGGTCGCGTACACGAAGCCCGACGAGGCCGCCGTGGTCTTCGCCAGGCGCTCGTCCGACGACGACGGCGCGACCAGGAAGATCCGGTCCAAGCCGTGTTCCGAAGACGCGGCCATCCATTCGTCGGCCTCGTCCGGGATCAGGTCCGGGGTGATCAGCCCCAGGCCGCCGGCCGACGCCAGATCGCGCGCGAACGCGTCGACCCCGTACCGGTGCACCGGGTTCCAGTACGTCATCACCACCGCGCGACCGCCGCGTGCGGAGACCGATTCCACGACCTCGAACAGCTGCTTCAGCCGGAACCCGCTCGCGAGCGCCGCCTCGGCGGCGGCCTGGATGGTGGGGCCGTCCATGACCGGGTCGGAGTACGGGACGCCGACCTCGACCAGGTCCGCGCCGCCGTCGAGCGTCGCGGCCAGCAGGTCTTTCGAACCGTCCACGGACGGGAATCCGGCGGGCAGGTAGCCGACCAGCGCGGCCCGGTGTTCCGCCCGCGTCGCCGCGAACAGCTCGTCGAGGCCGCTCACTTGTCCTCCCCGTCCACGAGCCCGAACCACCGGGCCGCGGTGTCCATGTCCTTGTCGCCCCGGCCGGACAGGTTGACCACGATCAGCCCGTCCGGGCCCAGCTCGCGGCCCAGTTCCAGGGCCCCGGCGAGCGCGTGCGCCGATTCGATCGCCGGGATGATGCCCTCGGTGCGCGACAGCAGCCGGAAGGCGTCCATCGCGGCCGCGTCGGTGACCGGGCGGTACTCGGCGCGGCCGGAGTCCTTGAGCCACGCGTGTTCCGGGCCGACGCCCGGATAGTCGAGCCCGGCGGAGATCGAATGCGATTCGACCGTCTGGCCGTCCTCGTCCTGCAGCAGGTACGACATCGCGCCGTGCAGGTTGCCCGGGCTGCCCTTGGTGAGCGTCGCGCCGTGCCGGTTGCCCTCGATGCCCTCGCCGCCCGGCTCCAGGCCGACCAGCCGCACCGACGGGTCGTCGTAGAAACCGGAGAAGATGCCGATCGCGTTGGACCCGCCGCCGACGCACGCCGCGACGACGTCCGGCAGCCGGCCCGCCTTCTCCAGGATCTGGGCCCGCGCCTCCTCGCCGATGACGTGGTGGAAATTGCGCACCATCATCGGGAACGGCGACGGACCGGCGGCGGTGCCGAAGAGGTAGTGCGTGGTGTCGGCGTTGGTGACCCAGTCGCGCAGCGCCTCGTTGATCGCGTCCTTCAGCGTCCGCGATCCGGTTTTCACCGGCACGACCTCGGCGCCGAGCAGCTTCATCCGCGCGACGTTCAGCGACTGCCGCTCGGTGTCGACCTCGCCCATGTACACGACGCAGTCGAGGCCGAGCAGCGCGCACGCGGTGGCCGTGGCGACGCCGTGCTGGCCCGCGCCGGTCTCCGCGATGACGCGCTTCTTGCCCATCCGGACGGTGAGCAGCGCCTGACCCAGCACGTTGTTGATCTTGTGCGAACCGGTGTGGTTGAGGTCCTCGCGCTTGAGGAACACCCGCGCGCCGCCGGCGTGCTCGCCGAACCGCTTGGCCTCCGTCAGCAGCGACGGACGGCCCGCGTACTCGATGAGCAGCCGGTTCAGCTCGCCGGTGAACACCGGGTCGTGGCGGGCCTTCTCGTACTCCGCCGCGACCTCGTCGACCACGCCGATCAGGGCTTCCGGCATGAACCGGCCGCCGTACGGGCCGTAGTAGCCGCGTTCGTCCGGGTCGTGCTTGCCGCGTTCGGTCACCGCGAAGGCCTCGGGCAGGCGGGGTGGGAACCGGCGGTGACGAGCTTGACGACCGCGCCCTTCGGGTCGCCGGAGGCCACCAGGCCCTCGCCGACGAGCACCGCGTCCGCGCCGTGCCCGGCGTAGGACATCAGGTCGCCGGGGCCGCGGACGCCGGACTCGGCGACCTTGAACACGTCCATCGGCAGGCCGGGCGCGAGGCGGGAGAACACGTCGCGGTCCACTTCGAGCGTGTGCAGGTTGCGCGCGTTGACGCCGATCACCTTGGCACCGGCTTCGAGCGCGCGGTCGGCCTCCTCGGCGTTGTGGATCTCCACGAGCGCGGTCATGCCGAGCGATTCGACGCGGTCGAGCAGCGCGGCGAGCGCGTTCTGCTCCAGCGCGGCGACGATCAGCAGCACCATGTCCGCGCCGTGCAGCCGGGCCTCGTGCACCTGGTACGGGCTGACGATGAAGTCCTTGCGCAGCACGGGAATGTCGACGGCGGCGCGCACCGCGTCGAGGTCGGCGAGCGAGCCGCCGAAGCGGCGCTGCTCGGTGAGCACGCTGATCACGCGCGCGCCGGCGTCCTCGTAGTCGCGGGCCAGCGCGGCCGGGTCGGGAATCGCGGCCAGGTCGCCCTTCGACGGACTGCGCCGCTTCACCTCGGCGATGACGCCGATGCCGGATTCGCGCAGCGCCGCCATCACGTCACGCGGCGGGGCGGCCTTGGCCGCCCGGGCCTTCAGCTCGTCGAACGGCAGCGCGGATTCCCGCTGCGCGAGATCCTCGCGCACGCCGGCGACGATGTCTTCGAGCACGCTCATCGGACGCCCCTACCCGCTGCCGCACTCCTGGGTCCACTCGCAAGCTCGCTCACAAAAACCTTCCCCTTCCCGCCGAAATGATGCTAACCCCCGCTCGTTCGCCGACCGGTTCCGGGTTGCTCAGCGGCGCGGATCCCCGCCGTCGGTCGGGTCGTCCCCCTCGGACAGCGCCTCCCACAGCTCGGTGTCCGGATCCTTCCGCGCGGCCTTGGCTCCCGGAGCGGCGTAACGCGCCCCGAGCTTGCGCGCGGCTCCCGCCCACTTGATCGCTGCCAACCCGCCGAGCGCGACGAGAATTCCGCCGAGCGCCGCGATCAGGTGGCCGAGCACGATTTCCGTGCCGGGCAGCCCGGGCGCGAATCCGCCGAACTTGATCCCGTCCACCCCGCTCCAGACGCCCGCCGCACCGGCGAGCACCAGCACGATCCCGAGCACGCGGCGCAGCCAGCCGCCGGTCGCGACGGCCCCGGCGACGCCCGCGAGCGCGAGGAGCGCGAGCGGCACGAGCGCGGTGGCGCGCTGTTCGCCGGGTTCGGTGTACAGCACGGTGCCGCGCACGCCCTCGTCGCGGAATTCGGCGAACCACACCATCCTGGAGGATCCCCAAAGGGCCAGCGCGCCGAGCAGGAGGGCGAGGATGATCGTCCACAGTGGACGTTTCGCTTTCCCGCTTCCGGCGGGCTGGGCTTCGGCAGCCCCGGCCCCGCCCCGCGGTTCCGCCTCCTCGGGCCGCTCAGACACCGGCCGCGTCCTCAGCCGGGTCCAGCTCCCCCGCGGGGACCATCGTGCCCGCCGCGGCGATCGCGGACAGCACCGTGCGGGCCTTGTTGAGCGATTCGGTGTCCTCGTAGTCCGGAACTGAATCCGCGACCACGCCGCCGCCCGCCTGCACGTACGCGGTGCCGTCGCGCATCAGCGCCGTGCGGATGGCGATCGCCGTGTCCGCGTCGCCGGCGAAGTCCAGGTACCCGACCACGCCGCCGTACAGCGCGCGGCGCACCGGTTCCAGCTCCTCGATCAGCTGCATCGCCCGCACTTTGGGCGCGCCGGAAAGGGTGCCCGCCGGGAAGCAGGCCGCGACCGCGTCGAACGCCGTGGCGTCGTCCTTCAGCTCGCCGGTCACCGTGGACACGATGTGCATGACGTGGCTGTAGCGCTCGATCTGGAAGAAGTCGACCACGTGCACCGTGCCCGGTTTGCAGACCTTGCCGAGGTCGTTGCGGCCGAGGTCGACGAGCATCAGGTGCTCGGCGCGTTCCTTCTCGTCCGCGAGCAGGTCCTTGGCCAGCTGCGCGTCCTCCTCCGGGTCCGCGCCGCGCCAGCGGGTGCCCGCGATCGGATGCGTGGTGGCGCGGCCGTCCCGGACGGTCACCAGCGATTCCGGGCTGGACCCGACGATGTCGAAGCCCTCCAGCCGCAGCAGGTACATGTACGGGCTCGGGTTGGAGGTGCGGAGCACGCGGTACACGTCGAGCGCGTCGGCCCCGGTCTCGATCTCGAATCGTTGCGACGGCACGACCTGGAACGCTTCGCCGGCCTTGATCGCCTCGACCGCCTTGTCGACGGCCGCGTGGAAGTCTTCCTTGCTGCGGTGGCGGCGGAATTCCGGCGCGGGCCGGTCGAACGTCGCGACCGTCGGCGGCGCGGGCACCCGCAGCTGCTCGGTCATCGCGGACAGCCGGGCCAGCGCGTCGTCGTACGCGGCGTCCACGCGTTCGGCCGAGTCGTCCCAGTTGACCGCGTTGGCGATCAGCGTGACAGTGCCCTCGTGGTGGTCGAACGCGGCGAGATCGGTGGCGAGCAGCATGGTCAGCTCCGGGATGTCGAGATCCCGTTCGGCCAGCTCGGGCAGCTTTTCCAGCCAGCGCACCGAGTCGTAGCCGAGGTAGCCGACCATGCCGCCGGTCAGCGGGGGCAGGCCGGGCAGCGGTTCGGTGTGCAGCGCCTCGACGGTCGCGCGCAGCACCTGCAGCGGGTCGCCCTCGACGGGCAGGTTGTCCGGCGGGGTGCCGGTCCAGACCGCCTTGCCGTCGCGGACGGTCAGCGCGGCCGGGCTGCGCACGCCGACGAACGACCAGCGCGACCACGATTTCCCGTTCTCGGCCGATTCGAAGAGGAACGTGCCGGGCCGGTCGGCGGCGAGCTTCCGGTAAATCCCCAGCGGGGTCTCGCCGTCGGCGAGCACCCGGCGCACCACGGGGATCACGCGGCGGCTCTCGGCCAGCGCGCGGAAGTCGTCGCGGGACGGGCTGACCGGGCCGGGCCCGGCCGTGGACGTGGCTGCTGAGCTGACCATGCGCCTCATTGTGCCGCTACGGCCGCGTCCGCCGGTCAGCGGGCTCTCAATTCAATGACTGTTGAATTCGAGGCGGCGACCGGTCAAGATGGTCCGGTGAGCACCGAAGACACTACCGCGCGCCGCCGCGGCCGCCGCCCTGCTGGTCAGGACACCCGCGCGGTGCTGATCGACGCCGCCCGCGCGGTGTTCGCCGAGAACGGCTACGAACGCGCGACGGTCCGTTCGATCGCCGCACGCGCCGGGGTCGACGCGGCCATGGTCAACCACTGGTTCGGCGGCAAGGAGGGCCTGTTCGCGCAAGCGGTGCTGAAGCTGCCGTTCGAGCCGGACGAACTGGTCACGATCCTGCGCGACGGCCCGGTCGAGGAGCTGGGCGCCCGGATCGCGCACACCTTCCTGACCCGCTGGGACGGCGTCGGCGGCGACACGTTCCAGGCGCTGATCCGCAGCATCGCCGGGCACGAGGCGGCCAGCAACGTGCTCCGCGACTTCTTCTCGCAGTTTTTCACCGGACTGCTGAGCGACCTCGGCGGAGACCGGCGGGAACTGCGGGTCGCGTTGTGCGCTTCGCAGGTGGTGGGGATGGGGTTGATCCGGTACGTGGCGCGGTTCCCGCCGATGGCGTCGGCGGAGGTGGACACGCTGGTCGCGGCGGTGGCGCCGACGTTGCAGCGCTACCTCACCGGCGACATCGACTAGCGCGCTCGTGAGTGGCTATCCCGGTTAGAACCGGGATAGCCACTCACGAGCCACTAGCGCGACAGCAGCAGGAAGAGCAGCGCGAGCGCGCCGGGCAGCACCTGGACGAGCAGGATCCGCTTCGACGAGGTCGCCGCGCCGTAGAGACCGGCCACGATCACGCACGCCAGGCCGTACAGCTTCAGCTGGAAGCCCGCCGGGTCCGCGGCGATGAGGCCCCAGATCAGCGCGGCGGCGAGAAAACCGTTATACAGCCCCTGATTCGCGGCAAGCGTCTTGCTCTCGCGGGCGAATTCCTCGGTGGTGCCGAACGCCGCGCGCGCCCGCGGAGTCGTCCACAAAGCCATTTCCAGCACCACGATGTACAGGTGGATCAGGGCGACGAGCGCGATCAGCACGTTCGCGACGACCGTCATCGTGCGCCTTCCTCGGCGAGCAGCAGCCGTTCGTCGGTGTCGAAGCAGGTGCGCGTGCCCGTGTGGCAAGCCGGACCGGTCTGGTCCACTCGGAGCAACACCGTGTCGCCGTCGCAGTCGATGCGGACTTCGCGCACGTGCTGGACGTGGCCCGAGGTCTCGCCCTTCACCCACAATTCCTGCCTGCTGCGCGACCAATAAGTGCCGCGGCGCGTGGTGAGCGTGGCTTCGAGCGCGTCGTCGTTCATCCAGGCCATCATCAGCACGTCGGACGTCGCGTGGTCCACCACGACGGCCGCGATCAACCCGTCCGCGTTGCGCTTGAGCCGTGCGGAAAGTTCCGGCGAAAGGCTCATCGCACGACCACCCCGCCGGTGCGCAGCGCGCCCTTCACTTCCCCGATCGTCAACTGTCCGAAGTGGAATACGCTCGCCGCGAGCACCGCGTCCGCACCGGCTTCCACGGCGGGAAGGAAGTGCTCGGTCGCGCCCGCGCCGCCGCTGGCGATCACCGGGACCCGGACCGCCTTCCGGACCAGGCCGATCAGTTCGAGGTCGAAGCCGGTTTTGGTGCCGTCCGCGTCCATCGAGTTGAGCAGCACCTCGCCCACGCCGAGTTCCTCGCCGCGCGCGGCCCATTCCACCGCGTCGATGCCGGTGCCGCGCCGGCCGCCGTGCGTGGTGACCTCGAAGCCGGACGCCGTCGGTTCGCTGCCTTCGGGCACGCGCCGCGCGTCCACGGACAGCACGACGCACTGCGCCCCGAACCGGCGCGACGCCTCGCGCAGCAGCTCCGGGCGGGCGATCGCGGCCGTGTTGATGCTCACTTTGTCCGCGCCGGTGCGCAGCAGCCGGTTGACGTCGTCGGTCGAGCGCACGCCGCCGCCGACGGTGAGCGGGATGAAGACCTGTTCGGCGGTGCGGCGGACCACGTCGAAGGTGGTTTCGCGGTCGCCGGAGGACGCGGTGACGTCGAGGAAGGTCAGCTCGTCCGCGCCCTCGGCGTCGTACCGCCGCGCGAGCTCCACCGGGTCGCCCGCGTCGCGCAGGTCGGCGAAGTTGACGCCCTTCACGACCCGGCCCGCGTCGACGTCGAGACAGGGAATCACCCGAACCGCCACAGCCATGCCGCCCAGCCTAGTCGGCCGCTCACTCAAGCCCGCCGCCACGGCTTCGTCACTATTTCGCGGAACCGAAGCATCAAAACCGGGGGCTCGCGCGTCTGATGATCGTGACCACCGGTTTCGACGAGTTCGTGGCGGAACGCCTCGACGGGCTCCTGCGCTACGCGACCGTCCTCGCCGACGACCCGCATCTGGCGCAGGACATCGTGCAGGACGTGCTGCTGCGCGCGCAGCAACGCTGGGCGAAGATCGATTCGCCGCCCACCTACGTCCGCCGGATGATCACCAACGAGTACCTGTCGTGGCGCCGCCGCGCCGCCCGCCGCGTGGTGCCGTCGAACCATTCGGTGCTCGATTCGCTCGGGCCGCCGACCGCCGATCCCAGCACCGCCTACGACGAACGCGACGAAATGCTCGCCTTGCTGGCCACTCTGCCGCGGAAACAGCGCGCCGCGGTCGTCCTGCGCTACTACGAGAACTACACCGACGCCGAAATCGCCGATTTCCTCCGCTGCGGCGTCTCGACCGTGCGCAGCCAGATCTCGCGCGCGCTGGCCACATTGCGCGCCGGAATGCCCTCGTTGCCGTCCGCCCTCACCACCGGAGCAGGAGAATGACCCCCTCGAACGAGACCGAGACGCTGGTGCGCGACAGCCTCGAACGGCTCGCCGAGCGGGCGCCGGACGGCAACGACGTGCTCAATGCGCTCGCCCGCGCCCGGCAACGCCGACGCCGTCCCCGTCTCGCGCTCGTCGCCGCGGCCGCCGCGGTGATCGCGGTCGCCGCCGGGGTGCCGCTGGTGGTCAACACGGTCACCGAAGCGCCCTCGCAGGTCACGCCCGCCGCCGGACGGCCGGTGCTCGCGTACACGCCGGGCTGGCTGCCGGACGGCTTCACCGAGCAGTACCGCTCCGGCGGGCCTGGGAACACCGCGCAGGTGCGGCAGTGGCAGGCCGGCGCGAGCAGGCTGGAACTCGCCGCGCATTCCACGGCGGATCCGGAATGGGCGCAGACCGCGCTGCGCATCTCGGCGTTGAAGGACCAGGTCGTGGTGCACGGGCGGGTCGCCATGGTGACCGGGCCGACCGACACGATCGCCACGCTGACCTGGATGCCGGACGACCACCACGTGCTGACCGCCAAGGTGGAAGGCGTCCCGGACGCACGCGCGGCGGCCGAGCGAGTGGCCGATTCCGTGACCATTGAGCCAGTCCAGGTCCGCGGCGAGGCTCGGTTCGGTCCATTGCCCGCCGGTCTTCGCGAAGAAGCCACGACGGTGCGCGGCAGCAGTTCCGACAACGCGACGACCGTGCTCGACGCCAGCGGCCCGAGCGGCAAGGTGCGCGTGACGATCGGCGGCGGTTCCCCGGCACTCGGCGGATCCGGGCCGGTGCGGGTGCGCGGTCTCCCCGGGGCTTACGTGCCCGCCTCCGGACCGGCCGACGCGCTGGTCGCCGTGCGGCTGTCGTCCGGACGCTGGCTGACCGTTTCCGGCCGGTTGCCGCGCGAACAACTCGTCGCGGTGGCGGACGGGATCGTGCTCGATTCGGCACCGGATTACGCCTGGCTGGGCTCCCGCTGACCACTACCGTGAAGCGATGTCCGAACTGGAGCGTCTCGGAGCACGCTTTCGCGGGTGGCGCACGCCGTCGGGATCTCGTGCCGTTCCTCCTCGCCGGGGCCGGGATTTCCGCGCTCCTCGGGCGGCTCACGGCGCGAAAGGCGGCTCGGCGTTTGCGCGGCACTCGGCCCGCCGACCGCTGCCATGGACTGTGCCGCCGTCTACCGTAGGGCTATGTCCGAACTTGAGCGTCTCGGCGCCGAGAAGTACGTCGTGCTGACCACTTTCCGCCGCGACGGCCGCGCGGTCCCGACCCCGGTGTGGGCTTCCCGCGACGGCGACGAACTGGTGCTGTTCTCGGAACGCAACGCGGGCAAGGTCAAGCGGATCCGCAACAACGGCGAAGTCCGCCTGCAAGCGTGCGACGTCCGCGGCCGCCGGGTGCACGGCGCCGAGGCGAGCGGGACCGCCCGGCTGCTCGCCGCCGCCGAGACCGAGCGCGTTCGCGGGGTGATCGCGCGGGATTACGGCATCGTCGGGCGGGTGACGATGTTCTTCAGCCGGCTCCGCGGCGGGCCGGAGCGGACGATCGGAATCGCGGTCAAGATCGCGGAGTGAGTCACCCGGCCGCGCGGAGCCGGGCGCCCAGCGCGGCCGAATCGTGGTCCGGCCCGCAGCCCTCGGCCAGGATCACGTCGCCCACCAGATGGTCGGTGCGCAGGTGCAGGATCTTGCGGTACTCCGCCGAGTCGTACCACGCCTCGGCGGCGGCGAAGTCGGGGAATTCGATCACGACCGTCGCGCCCGGCCAGGTGCCTTCCAGCACGCGGGTCTGTCCGCCGTGGACCAGGAACCGGCCCCCGAACGGGTCGAGCGTGGCCTGGATGAGCTCGAGGTAGTCGTAGACCTCGGGGTGCACGATTCCGGGCTGGCGCAGGTGGGCGATGGCGTAAGCGGGCATGTCCGGCTCCTCGGGTCGATTTCGTTGCCTGCCCAGCAATCTTGTCCGCTCGGATGCATGCCGTCGATTACCTCGCGGGTAATCGCTCAGCTCCCGTACCGGCCCGTCAGTTCCCTCCCGATACGGGCGAGTTCGGCGCGGACCGGCTCCGGTTCCACCACTTCGACCAGGTCGCCCCACCCCGCCAGCTGTTCCGCGATCGAGCGCACCCAGTGCGCCGCCACCTTGACCGTGACCCGGCCGTCCCGCTCCCCGAGCACCTCGCAGTGCCGCCCGAAACGCGACCGCAGCACGGGCAGATACCGCGCGTCGACCAGCACAGTCGCCGACACGAGCGAACGCCGTTGCTCCATCTCCTCCACGACCCGCGCCCACTGTTCGCGGAGATCGAAGTCGTCCGGCCGTTCGGAAGGCAGGTCCGTGATCTCCGCCGCCGACATCCGGTCGACGCGGAAAGTTCGTTGTCCCGCAGGGGTTCCGGCGAGGAAATACCAGACGCCGTCCTTGTCCGCGAGACCGTACGGATCGACCAACCGGCCTTTGCCGCTGTAGTCGAACCGCACCTTGCGCCGGTGCACCACCGCCTGCTGGAGGGATTGGACGAGTGCGGGCGGCTCGCGATCCCGCTCGCCCCACCTCGCCGGATCGGACACGACGGCTCGCGCGGCGGCTTCGGCGTCGGCTCGGAAGGTCGCGGGCAGCGCACGGACGAGCTTGCGCAACGCGGACGACAGTTCCGGACCGCCGGACGCCGCCGGGCCCAGCATCAAGAACAACGCCTGGGATTCGGCCGCGGTCAGCCCGCTGAGGTCGGTGCGCGCCCCGCCGACGAGCGACCATCCCCCGCCGCGCCCGGGCTGCGGATAAACCGGGATCCCGGCGGACGACAACGCCTCCAGGTCGCGGCGGGCCGTGGCCACGGAGATCTCCAGGTCCTTTGCCAGTTCGGCAGCAGTCACCCGGCCGCGGGCCTGAAGCAGCAGGACGGCGGCGACAAGACGGTCAGCTCGCATGTTTTCGATTCTCCCGCGCAAAGTGCTCAGAAGATGAGCACTTTGACGGAGAAGCTAGTCCTGCCACCGAGCAGACAAGGAATCAGAAATGCTTAAGGGACTCAGCACCGTCACCTTCTACTCCCCCGACTTCGAGGCGGCGAAGCGCTGGTACACCGACCTTCTCGGCGTCGCGCCGTACCTGGACACCCCGGCGTATATGGAGTGGCGCATCGGCGACTACCAGCACGAATTCGGCATCGTGCACAGCTCGTATGCCACCAGCGAGCTCTCCCGGACCGCCGACCTGGCCACCGTGGGGCAGCCCGCGGGCGCGGTCGTGTTCTGGCACGTCGAGGACGTCCCCGCGACGCTGGAGCGCGTTGTCGCGATGGGCGCGAAGGTCCACGACGCCCCGCGCGACCGCGGGACCGGATTCATCACCGCGTCGGTGATCGACCCGTGGGGCAACATCCTCGGCCTGATGTACAACCCGCACTACGTGTCGGTCCGGGAAACGCTGGTGCAGGCATGATGATCTTCGCCGACACCGCGTCGTGGCGGGACTGGCTGGCCGAGCACCACGACTCCGCCACCGAGATCTGGGTAGTGCTGGCGAAGACAGGCGCGCCCGGCCTCACCTACGAGCACGCATTGCAAGAAGCGCTCTGCTACGGCTGGATCGACGGTCTGACCCGCCGTCGCGACAGCTCGACCTACATCCAGCGGTACACGCCAAGACGGCCGAAAAGCCCTTGGTCACCGCGAAATCTCGCCCGGGCCGAACTGCTCCGGCAACAAGGACGGATGCACCCGGCCGGGCAGCTCGCGCTCGACCGGGCCGCGGTTCCGGCGTGAATTCCGTTTCCCGCCAACGATTCCCGCGATCAGCGGACCGCGGCGAGGGCCTCCGGCAGCGTGAAAGCGCCCGCGTACAGCGCCTTCCCCACGATCGAACCCTCGACACCGTCCGACGCCAGCGCGGCCAGCGCGCGCAGGTCGTCCACACTGGACACTCCGCCGGAGGCGATCACCGGCGCGTCGGTGCGGGCGGTGACCTCGCGCAGCAGGTCCAGGTTCGGGCCGCGCAGCGTGCCGTCCTTGCTCACGTCCGTGACGACGTACCGGCTGGCCCCGTCGCGGTCGAGCCGCTCCAGGACCTCCCACAGGTCGCCGCCGTCGGACGTCCAGCCGCGAGCGGACAGCCGGTGCCCGGCCTCGGTGATCCGCACGTCGAGGCCGATCGCGACGCGGTCGCCGTACTCCGAGACGACCTTCGCCGTCCAGTCCGGGTCCTCGAGCGCCGCGGTGCCGAGGTTGACCCGGCGCGCGCCGGTGGCGAGCGCCGCCTCGAGCGACGCGTCGTCGCGGATGCCGCCGGACAGCTCCACCTGCACGTCGAGCCGCTTGACGACGTCGGCGAGCAGCTCGCGGTTGCTGCCCTTGCCGAACGCGGCGTCGAGGTCCACGAGATGGATCCACTCGGCGCCGTCGCGCTGCCACTGCAGCGCCGCCTCGAGCGGACTGCCGTAGGAGGTCTCGGTGCCCGCCTCGCCCTGGACGAGTCGGACCGCCTGGCCGTCGGCAACATCAACTGCGGGAAGGAGCGTGAAAGTCACGCGCACAGACTAAGCGGCCGCCTCGCGCCCCCTGTCCGGGGGATATGCGCTCGGTCCGACGGCAGCGGCGACTCAGGCGGCCGGTCCGTGGCGACGACGTGAGCAGCAGCACATCCGCCAGGCCGATCCGGGCGGAACTCCCGCTACGCCAGCGTGCCGAGCCAGTTGCGCAGCAGCTGCGCCCCGGCGTCGCCGGACTTCTCCGGGTGGAACTGGGTCGCCCACAGCGGCCCGTTCTCGACCGCGGCGACGAAGTCCTCGCCGTGGTTCGCCCAGGTCACCTTGGGCTGCTGACCGGCGAGGCCGGAGTCCAGTTCCCACTTCCGCGCCGCGTACGAGTGCACGAAATAGAACCGTTCCTCCGGGTCGATCCCGGCGAACAGCCGCGAATCGGCGGGCGCGCGGACGGTGTTCCAGCCCATGTGCGGGAGCACGTCGGCGTGCAGGCGCTCGACGGTGCCCGGCCATTCCCCGGTGCCCTCGGTCTCCTCGCCGTGCTCGACGCCGCGCGAGAACAGGATCTGCATGCCGACGCAGATGCCCAGCACCGGACGTCCGCCGGCCAGCCGTTTGCCGATGATCCGGTGCCCGTGCACGCCCAGCAGCCCGCTCATGCACGCCGAGAACGCGCCGACGCCGGGCACCACGAGGCCGTCGGCTTCGAGCGCGGCATGCGGGTCGGCGGTGACCTCCACCTCGGCGCCCGCGCGCGCGACGGCGCGCTCGGCGGAGCGGAGGTTTCCGGAGCCGTAATCGAGGATCACCACACGAGACACACCCCGAGCCTAGTCCCCCGGAGAATTTCGTCCCGAGCCCGTTTCGTTCTCGCCCCGAACGGGTACCCACAGCGCTATGTGCGGGCGCAGTCGGCGCCCCCGGACCCGGAAAGAGGACGAAATGTCCGAGTCCGATCTGCTGTGCCGGATGTTCCAAGCGTGGCGGGAAGACATCGACAGCGTGCCGTTCCCGGAGTTCAGGGAGCTCACCATCCCGCTGCAGAAGACCCGGGCGGAGATCGACCTCGCCCGCCGGTCGACCGCGCGCACGGCGAACCCCGTGCGGCGCGCCGACAGCGGCTGGTGAGCCCGGGCGGTTGCCCGCTGCCGGGATTCCCCCTTATCCGGTGAAGAATTCCTTGAGCGACAACGCGATCGAACCCGCGTCGAGCCCGTGCACGAGATCGTGGTCGGCGCGCGTGCCGTAGATCCGCACCTCGGCGTCCCGGCGGGTGCCGAGGTTCAGCAGCCGGTGCGGCCGGTCCGCGAGGGCGTCGGCGACGCAATGCGCGGAAGTTCCCCTGAGATACGGCTCCACCAGCGCCACATCAGCCACGTCCCACACCGCGGCCCGCAGTCCCTCGGCGTCGAACGGGCGCACCGTCGAGGTGTAGAGCACCGTCACGTCCATGCCCTCGGTCGCCTGCAGCACCCGGTCCAGCATCGGCCCGACCGCGATCACCACGCCGCGCGTGCCCTGCCGGATCGTCTGGAGCCCGACGCCCAAATGCGGGACGGAATTCGCCTGTGCGGACAGGCGCAGATACGTCCGGCTGTCCCCGGGCACCGAATCGAGCAGCAGCCGCCGCGCCTCCTCGGGATGGCCGGGAACGTGCACGTACCAGCCCGGCAGGGAATCGATCAGCGCGACGTCCCCGGGAGCCTGATGCGTGCGGCCCTCCATCGGCATGTCGTAGGAAGCGCCGTACGACACGAGCACCGCCCCGAGTTCCTGGTGGCTGAGGTCCAGCTTGATCTGTTCGAACGCGCGCTCCACGAGGAACGCGTTGAAGGTGTGCACGATCGGCCGCAGCCCGGCGAGCGCGAGCCCGGCGCCGGTGCTCACGAGCAGCTGCTCGCGGATCCCGACGTTGATCACCCGGTCCGGATGCCGTCGCGCGGCCTCCGCGAGCGACGCGGCCGAGATGTCGGCGAGGACGATCGCCACGTCCGGGTCGGTGTTGACGATTTCTTCGGCGGTGGCCAGGAACGTTTCCCGCATGTTCGGCATCAGTGCGCGCCTTTCGGTTCCACGACGGTGACTACCGCGAGCGGCCGTCCGGGGTGAGGGGTGGTGAACGCGTCGTACAGCGCTTCGTGGTCGCGGCCGGAGACCGTGCGCACGGCCCAGCCTTCGGTTTCGAAGCGGCGCGCGATGCCGCCGGGCCAGCCGTGCGTCGAGGACTGGTTGTCCACGACCACCGTGGTCAGCTTGTCGAGCCCGAGCCGCGCGGCGACGACGATCGCCTCGTGGTTGGAGCCCTCGTCGAGTTCGGCGTCGCCGACCAGCGTGACGATGCGCGAACTGAACCGGCGGGCGCGCAGGCCGAGCGCGGTGCCGACGGCGATCGGCAAGCCGTGCCCGAGCGAACCGCTGGAGATTTCGACGCCGGGCGCGCGGACGCGGTCCGGATGGTGGCCGAGCCGCGAACGCGCCGAACTCCAGTCGGCGAGTTCGTCCTCGTCCAGCCAGCCCTTCGCGACGAGCACCGCGTAGTACGCCATCGGCCCGTGCCCCTTGGACAGCAGGAACCGGTCGCGCCCAGGGCGACGGGCGGTTTCCGGGCCGAGGTCGAGGACGCGGTCGAACAGCACCCACAGGACGTCCACTGTGGACTCCGCGGCCGCGTGGTGTTTGTCGTCGCCGGTCATCAAGGAGATCAGCCGGGGCAAATCCGCGTAGCCCGGCTCTGAGGTCGTCGTGGTCATGATCCGACCATGCAACCTCGACCAAACTGAAGGTCAAGCGCTAACCTGAAGCAATGACGAGGTTGGCGGACAAGCTGAGCATCGGCCAGGTCGCGGAACGCAGCGGAGTTCCGCACACGGCATTGCGGTTCTACGAGGAGCGCGGCCTGATCACGTCCGAGCGCTCGGCGGGCAACCAGCGCCGCTACGCGCGTTCGGTGCTGCGGCGGATCGCGTTCATCCGCGCCGCGCAACGGGTCGGGCTGTCGCTGGAAGACATCAGCGCGGCGCTGGAGACGCTCCCCGCCGACCACGCGCCGACGAAGGCGGACTGGGCCCGGCTGTCGCGCGAATGGCAGACCGAACTCGACGCCCGGATCGACGCGCTGCAGCGGCTGCGGGACCGGCTGACGGGCTGTGTCGGCTGCGGATGCCTTTCGCTGCGCAGCTGCGGCCTGTACAACGCGGACGACGAACTCGCCCGGTTCGGCCCCGGGGCCAGCAAGCTCCGCCCGGTTCTGGAGGGCGGGATCTGAATTCCGTTGCGCGCCAGTGCTTCGGCGTGGGTTACTACGGGCAGCGATGAACGAGAACGAGCGAACCCGAGTATCCAAACGGCTCTCCCGGCATCTGCGTCACGACCCGGGCGGACTCGGCCTGACCCTCTCCCCCGGCGGCTGGGTCCCGGTCGCTGAACTGCTCGCGGCACTGGCCCGGAACAGGTTTCCGGTGAGCCGGGCGGAACTGGACGAGGTCGTCGCGAATTGCGCCAAACAGCGGTTCGCCTTCGACGAAACGGGGACGCTGATCCGCGCCGGCCAGGGGCACAGCGTCCGCGTGGACCTGGAACTGTCGGACGCGGCACCGCCGGAAACCCTCTTCCACGGCACGGCGACGCGGTTCCTGCCGTCGATCTGGGCGGAGGGATTGCGGCCGATGAAACGGCACGCGGTGCATTTGTCGGCGACCCGCGAAACGGCGTGGAAAGTCGGTGCACGGCATGGGAGACCGGTGGTGCTGACGGTGGCTTCCGGAGAAATGGCTTCGCGTGGGCACGTGTTTCAGGTGAGCGACAACGGGGTGTGGCTTACTTCGGCGGTTCCGGCGGATTTTCTGACGGTGCCCGAGTAGCGCATACTGAATCAGTCACGCCGAAGGAGATGGTCATGTCCGATTACACAATCGTCCAGTGCAGCGAAGGCCACTATTTCTCCACGATCTGGCTCCCGTTTGTGTCGTTCAAGGCGATCCGGCTCGGCGACCGCCGGCTGCAGCGATGTCCGGTGTGCCGCCGTTTCCGCAGTGTCGTCCGGGTTTCCGCGGACCAGCTCACCGCCGAGGAACGGCGCGCGGCCGAAGCGCGGAAGGACTCCCGGCTGCCGTGATCAGCCGCGGCGGAAGGATATTTCCGTCGTTTTCAGCCTGCTTCGGCGACGCGGCACAGGATTTCTCCGTGCGGAATCGCGAACCAGCCGTCCGGATCGGCGGCCCACGCGCGCCACGCGTCGGAGATCTCCTGCAGGTCTTCGGCGGACGCGTGCCCGCCCGCCACGGCCTGCTCGGCGATTGTGGAATTCAGGATCCGATCCGCCCACATGCCGCCCCACCACGCGCGTTCCTCCGGCGTGGAATGACACCAGATGGAGGCGCTCGGCGTGACGTCGCGAGCACCGGCGGCGTGCGCCCAGGCCAGCAACCGCCGTCCGGCGTCCGGCTCGGAACCGTTGGCGTGCGCGACCGCGCGGTACACCTCCAGCCAGCGGTCCAGTCGCGAGTCCGCCGGCCACCAGAACGCCGCGGCGTAGTCGGTGTCGCGGGCGGCGACAACGCCACCGGGCTTGGCCAGCGTCAGCATGTGCCGCAGCGCTTCGACCGGTTCGGTCAGGTGCAGCAGCACCTGGTGCGCGTGCACGACGTCGAATCGGCCCACCGGCGGCGCCGCGGTGATGTCGGCGCGCTCGAACCGGACGTTGGCCACCCCTTCGCTCCGCGCGTGCGCCCGCGCCTGCTCCAGAACGGCTTCCGACACGTCGATGCCGACGACCTCGCCCGGGGCCACCCGGCGGGCGAGGTCCACCGTGATCGTCCCGGGCCCGCAGCCGACGTCGAGCACACTGCGCCCGGGAAGCAGTTCCGGCGCGAGATACGCGGCCGAATTGTCGACGGTGCGCCAAACCTGAGACCGCACAACGCTTTCCGCGTGCCCCTGCCCGTAAGCGCTTTCCGAAGACATAGTTCGAGACTAAGAGACCGTTCCCAGATACTGCAACGGGATTCTCAGTAAGTGAGAACTGGCGGCGGTCAGCAGACCCGGCGGCGCGGCCTGCCGAGCAGCCGCCTGCCCACCCCGATCAGCTCCTGGCGCAGGGTTTCGTCGTCCACCTCGGCCAGATCGGGCGACCCGCCCGCCATCGCGATGCCGGTGAACGCCACGATCGCCGCGACACGGCCGGTCACGTCCGGCTCCGGCCCGGCCACGATCGTGATCAGCGCCTGTTTGAACCCTTCGACGCCGTGCCTCGATTTCGCGAGCGCGGCGTCGATGCCCGGGTCGCTGGAGAACAGCGCGACCAGCACACGGTGCCGCACCACGAGATCGACGAAACCGTCCAGCAGATGGTCCACGCGCGCACCGTGCCGCCGGTGCTTCGCGGCCTCGACGACCAGTTCGTCCAGTTCCCGGATGCCCGGCTCCGCGACCGCCTCGGTGATCTCCGCCTTCGTCTTGAAGTGGTAGTACACCGCGGCCTTGGTGACGCCCAGCTCGTCGGCGATCATCTGCAGCGACGTGCCCTCCACGCCGTGCTCCGCGAACAGCCGCAGCGCAGTGGCGAGCAGCCTGGTCCGCGTGTCCGCGACCGGTTCGACGGTCGTCATCGCGCCCTCCTCGTCAAGCGGAGTGCGCTGCTCCGCAGCACGTCATGGTACTAGCCGCATAACTAGCCCGACACTTGCCGTGCGGCTAGTCACATCCTAGCCGATCGGCTTGGAAGATCCTTGCCGAACGGCTAGCTTCGAAAGGGCGATTCCAGTGCGGAGAGCCCGCTTCGGGCGCGAAACGGAGACGACTCGTGGCACCCTTTCTGTACCGGCTCGGCAGGCTGTCGTTCCGCCGCCGGGCCCTCGTGGCGGCGGTCTGGGCGCTTGTCCTCGCGGCATTGGGCGCGGGCGCGCTCACGCTGTCGGGCAAGCTGTCCGATTCGGTGACCATTCCCGGCACCGAATCCCAGCAGGCGATCGACCGGCTGGCCGAGCACTTCCCGCAGGCCGCGGCGGGCGGCGGCACCGCGCGCGTGGCGATCGCCGCGCCGGACGGGCAGAAGGTCACCGATCCGGCGGGCCGGGCGGCCGTCGAGTCCGTGGTGGGCAAGCTGAAGTCCGCGCCGAAGGTGGCCGCGGTCGTCGACCCGTTCCAGGCGAAATCGGTCTCCCCCGACGGCGGGGTCGCGCTCGCGCAGGTGAGCTACCAGGTCAAGGGCTTCGAGCTGTCCGATTCCGACCGCGCGGCGCTGCTCGCCACCGGCGACCACGCGAAGCAGCTGGGCTATCAGGTCGAGTACGGCGGCGACGCGGTGCAGGGCATTCCGGCGACCGGGGCCACCGAAGGGCTCGGCGTCGCGGTCGCGGCGGTCGTGCTCATCATTACTTTCGGCTCGCTGCTGGCGGCCGGCATCCCGTTGCTCACCGCGTTGATCGGGGTCGGCGTCGGGATGGCGGGCATCATGCTGGCGTCGGGTTCGCTGGAGCTGAACTCCAACACCCCGGTGCTGGCGTTGATGATCGGGCTCGCGGTGGGCATCGACTACGCGCTCTTCATCGTCTCCCGTTACCGGCACGAACTAGCCGAGGGCCGCGAGCCGGAGGAAGCCGCCGGTCGGGCGGTGGGCACGGCAGGCTCCGCCGTGGTGTTCGCCGGACTGACCGTGATCATCGCGCTCGCCGGACTGACTGTGGTCGGCATTCCGTTCCTCGGCCAGATGGGCATCGCCGCCGCGGCGACGGTCGTGATCGCCGTGCTGATCGCGCTGACGTTGCTGCCCGCGGTGCTCGGCTTCGCCGGCGCCCGCGTCGCCAGCACCAAGATCCGGGTGCGCCGCCGCACCGAAGGCCCGTCGCACGGTGAACGCTGGGCGCGTTTCGTTGCGCGGCACCGGGTTCCGGTCTTGCTGACCGCGCTCGTCGGACTGGCCGTGGTCGCGATTCCGGCGCTGAGCATGCAGCTCGGCCTGCCCAACGACTCGACTGCCGCGCCGGACACCACCCAGCGCAAGGCGTACGACCTGGTCAGCAAGGGCTTCGGCGAGGGCGCGAACGGACCGCTGCTGGTCGTCGTCGACACCGGCCCGAACCACAACCCGGCCGCCTTGAAGCAGGCCGCCGCCGACATCGGCAAGCTGCCGGACGTCGCCGCGGTGACGCCGCCGAAGGTCAACCCGGCCGGGGACACCGCGCTGCTCACGGTGATCCCGAAGAGCGGCCCGAGCAGCACGCAGACCGAGGACCTCGTGTCCGCGATCCGCGCGCAATCCGCGCCGCTGGCCGAAAACACCGGCGGCAGCCTCGCGGTGACCGGCCAGACCGCGGCCAACATCGACGTGTCCCAGAAGCTGTCCGATGCGATGCTGCCCTATCTTGCGCTGATCGTCGGGCTGGCGTTCTTGTTGCTGATGCTGGTGTTCCGGTCGGTCGTGGTGCCGCTGAAGGCGACACTGGGCTTCCTCGGCTCGGTGGTCGCGACGTTCGGCGCGGTGGTCGCGGTGTTCCAGTGGGGCTGGCTCACCGATCTGCTCGGCGTCGCCTCGACCGGCCCGATCATGAGCATGCTGCCGATCCTGCTGATCGGCGTCCTGTTCGGGCTCGCGATGGACTACCAGGTGTTCCTGGTGACCCGGATGCGCGAGGAGCACGTGCACGGAGCCGAACCGCAGGAGGCGATGGTGACCGGGTTCCGGCACGGGTCGCGGGTCGTCGTGGCGGCCGCGCTGATCATGATCTCGGTGTTCGCCGGGTTCGTGCTGGCCGAATCGACGCTGATCCAGTCGATCGGGTTCGCGCTGGCCTTCGGTGTGCTGGTGGACGCGTTCGTGATCCGGATGACCATCGTGCCCGCGGTGATGTCGCTGCTCGGCCGCGGCGCGTGGTGGCTGCCGAAGTGGCTCGACCGGATCCTGCCGAACGTGGACGTCGAGGGCGAGGGCCTCGTCCGCGAACTCGGCGCCCCCGGCGACGACGAACGCGAACTGACGCGGGTCTGACTTCTGCCGGTTTTTGTCGGTGGTGGTTCGTATCGTGGTCTCATCAGCGAACCGAGGGGGCTTGATGATCGAGGACACGGTACGGACCTGGGTAGCGGGATGGGCGTTGTCGCGGCAGACGCCGCCGCCGTTCGAGAAGCCATGGGGCCTTTTCGTCGAGGTGCCGGGCAAACCCGCGGAAGCGGGCAGGCACGTCCTTCCGGAGGCTGAGGAATCGCTGGTCCGCGCCGCCGCCGGTGCGGTCAGCGAACCTCGGACGTGGCTCAAGGCGCCCGCCGAACCGGAGACTGTCGAGCCGTGGATTCCGGACGGCTGGGTGGTCGCCCGGGACCACACCGGACATCTGATGGCGACGGATCTGCTCGCGACGAACCCGGTCGCGCCCGACGGCTACACCGTGACGGTCGAGGTCAGCGGAGCCGTCACGTTCCTCCGGGTCCTGGACGCGGCGGGCTCGCCGGCGGCGAAGGGCCAGATGGCGCAGGTCGGCGACGCGGTGATCGTGGACCAGGTGATGACCGAGGAAGCCCACCGGCGACGCGGACTGGGCGGGTTCGTGATGCGCTCGCTCGCCGACCGCGCGGTCGAGAACGGTGCGGTGCTCGGTGTTCTCGGAGCTACAGATGCTGGGCGGGCGCTGTACGAGACGTTGGGGTGGAAGAAGCACGCGACGCTGGCGGCGTGCATCTATCAGCCGCTGGAGGTTTAGCCGGGGGACGGCGCGCGTGGGGTGTGGGGGCCCGCGGCAGGTGTGTGGAGCTGCGCGGTGGTCGCGGGGAGGCTGCGTTAGCTGCGCGGAGCCGTGCGCTCATCGCCGGGAGGACGCGTTAGCTGCGCGGAGCCGTGCGCTCATCGCCGGGAGGACGCGTTAGCTGCGTGGAGCCGTTCAGCCACCGGGAGGGCGCGTTCGCTGCCTGGAACACGACTCAGCCACCGGGACGGCGCGTTAGCTGTGCGGAACCCTGTGTCAGCCATAGGGCTGCTGCGTCGGCGCGCGGAGCCGTGCGTCAATCGCCGGAAAGGCGCGCCAACTGCGCGGAACACGCGTCAGTCATCGGAAGGTCCGGACTCGGCGAGGGAAAGCGTGCGTCAAGTGCGAGGAGGCAGGCGATGGTCAGCTGACGAGCCAGGCGATGGCCCCGCCGATCGCCAGCACTGCCGCGATGCCCAGCACCACAGCGAAGAACTTCGCGGTCTTCCACAGCGAGTAGACCCCGCCGGCCAGGAAGCCGCCGAGGGCCAGCAGCAGGACCGCGATCAGTTCTTTGCTCACAGGGGTTAGCGTGCCACATGGCTTTCACCGTGACGGTACTGGGCAGTGCGACGCCGTACCCGCGCCCGGACGCGCCGTGCTCCGGGTACCTGGTGCGCCACGAGGACACCGCGATCTGGCTCGACGCCGGACCGGGAACCCTCGCTGCCCTGCAGGAACACGTCTCGCCCGCCGACCTGGACGCGATCTGGATCTCGCATCTGCACGCGGACCACGTCGCGGACCTGTTACCGACGGTGTACGCACTGTTGTTCGCGGACCTGCGACTGCGACGGCCGATCCCGCTGTACGGCCCACCCGGCACGGCGGCGCGGATCTCCGCGTTCCTCAGCAACACCGGCCGCGCGCCGATCGAGGAGGTGTTCGCTGTTCGAGAGCTGCACGACGGACACCGAACCCGAGTCGGCGAGCTGCGCCTGGAGACAGTGGCCGTGTCGCACGGGTTCCCGGCGTTCGGGGTGCGGATCACCGACGGGGCGCGGACTTTCGCGTACTCCGGGGACACCGGGCCCTGCTCGGCGCTGTCGGCCTTGGCGGAAGGAACGGACCTGTTCCTGTGCGAGGCCGACAGCATCGAGCCGTCCGCGGAACATCTGACTCCGGCCGAAGCGGGCCACGCCGCCGCCGGAGCGGCGAGGCTGGTGCTCACGCACGTCGGCCACACGATCACGGCCCGCGACGCGGTTCGCCTTGCTGCCGAACACTTCCCCGGCCCGGTGGCATATGCCGCGCCGCGCATCGTTTTTCGCGTATGAACCGGACTGCACCGGGCCGAAGCCCTCGAAGACCTGCTCGCCACCCGGTGGAGCTGCCGCGCCTGCCAGGACCGCCGGGTGCCGAAGATCTCCCGCGGCCAGGTTTCCTGCGGAACTCTTGCCGATCCGCGGGCGGTCTCGATTCGTGCTCTCCCAAAGCCTTCAGCAGGCCCCCGGGCCGGGTGTTCCCCTGCCACGGCGGCGAACAGCACTCGCACCGAGTATGCACCGCGGAAAAGGCGTCCCTTCAACGCATCCGGCAAGGGGCCAGCAGCGCCGGTATCGCGATGTCGAAGGCCCGCGAGGGAACCCCCAGGACTCTGATTCCCTCGCGGACTTCCGCCGCCAGCGGACCGAAAGACCCCACCGAGGGTGAGCTTTACAGCACGCCCTTCGTGGACGGAATCCCGCCCGCCCGCGGGTCCGGCTCCGTAGCCGCCCGCAGGGCCCGGGCCACGGCCTTGTACTGCGCTTCCGCGATGTGGTGCGGGTCGCGGCCGTGGATGACCCGGACGTGCAGCGCGATCTGCGCGTGGAACGCCAGCGAGTCGAAGACGTGCCGGGTCAGGACGAACGGGTAGTTGTTGCCGATCGTGAAAGTATCGAACTGCTCCGGCTCTCCCACGTGCACGCAGTACGGGCGGCCGGAGACGTCGATCGCCGCGTGGGCGAGCGTTTCGTCCATCGGGATCCACGCGTCGCCGAAGCGGCGGATTCCGCTCTTGTCCCCGAGGGCCTGACGCAGCGCCTGGCCGAGCACGATCGCGGTGTCCTCGACGGTGTGGTGGGCGTCGATGTGGACGTCGCCGGTCGCTTCGACCTTCAGGTCCAGCGAGCCGTGCACGCCGAACGCGGTGAGCATGTGGTCGTAGAACGGCACGCCGGTGGCGATCTCCACCTGCCCGGTCCCGTCGAGGTCCAGCTGGACCAGGATGGACGATTCCTTGGTGGTGCGCTCCACCTTGCCGACGCGGCTCATCGCTTGATTTCCTTACTCGCCTCGAGGAAGGCGTCGTTCTCCTCCGGGGTGCCGATGGTCACCCGCAGGTGCCCTTCGATGCCCACGTCCCGGATCAGCACGCCGTGGTCCAAATAGGACTGCCAGCTGGCCGGCGCGTCGCTGAACTGTCCGAAGAGGACGAAGTTGGCGTCGCTCGGCACCGGGGTGAATCCCAAGCCCAGCAAGGCTTCCACGACGCGGTCGCGTTCGGCGGAGAGCCGGTGCACCGACGCGAGGGTGGCGTCGGCGTGCCGGAGGGCGGCTCGGGCGGCCGCCTGGGTGACCTTGGAAAGGTGGTACGGCAGCCGGACGAGCTGCAGTGCGTCCACCATGGCCGGTGCGGCGGCGAGGTAGCCCAGCCGTCCGCCGGCGAAGGCGAACGCCTTGCTCATCGTGCGCGACACGATCAGTTTCGCCGGGTACTCCGCGATCAGCTCGATCGCGCTGGCCTGCGACGAGAACTCCGCGTACGCCTCGTCCACCACGACGATCCCCGGGGCCGCGTCGAGCACGCCGCGCAGCTGGTCCAGCGGGATCGACCCGCCGGTGGGGTTGTTCGGGCTGGTCACGAACACGATGTCCGGCTTCCGCTCGGCGACCGCTTCGGCCGCGCGCGCGGTGTCGAGCGAGAAGTCCGCGCGGCGCGGCACCGGCAGCCAGTCGGTGCGGGTGCCGGTCGCGATGATCGGGTGCATCGAGTACGACGGTTCGAAGCCCAGCGCGGTGCGGCCGGGACCGCCGAACGCCTGCAGGATCTGCTGCAGGATCTCGTTCGACCCGTTCGCCGCCCAGACGTTCGCCTCGGACAGCACGACCCGCGTGGACACGGTGAGGTAGTCCGCCAGGTCGGTGCGCAGCGCCACCGCGTCGCGGTCCGGGTACCGGTGCAGCGACGCGGCTTCGGCACGCACGGCCTCGGCGACGTCGTCGACCAGCTCGGGCGGCGGCGGGTACGGGTTTTCGTTGGTGTTGAGCCGGATCGGGACGTCCAGCTGCGGCGCGCCGTACGGGGTGCGGCCCCGCAGGTCGTCGCGCAGCGGGAGGTCGGCGAGGGTGACCTCGCCGCCGGGGGTGGCTTCGTTCATCGGCCGTCTCCTTCGAAACGCGCGGTGACGGCTTCGCCGTGCGCGGGCAGGTCTTCGGCGTCCGCGAGCGCGACGACGCGGGGGGCGACCTCGCGCAGGGCGTCCTCGGAGTAGTCCACGACGTGGATCCCCTTCAGGAAGCTCTGCACCGACAGCCCCGAGGAGTGCCGGGCGAACCCGCCGGTGGGCAGCACGTGGTTCGAGCCCGCGCAGTAGTCGCCTAGCGACACCGGGGCGTACGCGCCGACGAAAATCGCCCCGGCGTTGCGCACCCGGGCGGCCACCTCGCGGGCGTTCGCGGTCTGGATTTCGAGGTGCTCGGCGGCATACGCGTCCACCACGCGCAGTCCGTCATCCACAGTGGACACCAGGATGATGCCGGACTGCTTGCCGCCCAGCGCCTGGCCGACCCGCTCGGAGTGCTTCGTCGCGGGGACGCGGGCAGCCAGCTCGGCCTCGACCGCGTCGGCCAATTCCTCGGACGTGGTCACCAGGACGCTCGCGGCCAGCGGGTCGTGCTCGGCCTGGCTGATCAGGTCGGCGGCGACGTGCGCCGGGTCGGCCGTCTCGTCGGCGAGGATCGCGATCTCGGTCGGACCGGCCTCGGAGTCGATCCCGATCACGCCGCGGACCAGGCGCTTGGCCGCGGTGAGGAAGATGTTGCCCGGCCCGGTGACGATGTCCACCGGGGCCAGCTCGGCGCCGTCGGTGTCGACGCCGCCGTACGCGACCAGCGCGACCGCCTGCGCGCCGCCGACCGCCCAGACCTCGTCGACGCCGAGCAGCGCGGCTGCGGCCAGGATCGTCGGGTGCGGCCGGCCGCCGAACGCGGCCTGCGGCGGCGAGCACACGACCAGCGAGCGCACGCCGGCCAGCTGCGCCGGGACGACGTTCATCACCACGGTCGACGGGTACACCGCCAGCCCGCCCGGCGCGTACAGGCCGACGCGGTCGACCGGCACCCAGCGTTCGCTGACCGTGCCGCCGGGGACGACCTGCGTCGTGACGTCCTGGCGGCGCTGGTCGGCGTGCACCTTGCGGGCGCGCTTGATGGACTCCTCCAGCGCGGCGCGGACCTGCGGATCCAGCTCGGACAGCGCCTTGGCCAGCTCCTCGGCGGGCACCCGCACGGTCTCCGGGCGCACCTTGTCGAACCGCTCGGTGAACTCGAGGACCGCCTCGACCCCGCGGTCGCGCACCGCCTCGACGACCGGCCGGACCTGATGCAGCGCCGCGTCCACGTCGTACTCGGCGCGCGGAAGCGCGGCACGGAGCTCGGCAGCGGAGGGGACCTGCCCGCGCAGGTCGGTGCGGTTCAACATGGACACCAGGGTACGAGGTGGCCCGCGCGCTCCCGGCAGGGATACTCGATGCCGACCCGCTGTCCCCGGACCAGGGAGGCTCGTGTGCCCCGGATCGCGTTGTGCCAGCTCAACTCGGGCGACGACCCGGAAGAAAACCTGAAAACGGTTCGCTCCGGCGTGGAGGCCGCGGCGGCCGCCGGAGCGCGGGTGGTGGTCTTCCCGGAGGCGACGATGGCCCGGTTCGGCCGCCCGCTCGCCCCGGTGGCGCAGCAGCTGGACGGCCCGTGGGCGTCGGCGGCGGCCTCGATCGCCTCGGAGCACGACGTGCTGGTGATCGCCGGGATGTTCACGCCCGCCGACAACGGGCGCGTGCGCAACACGCTGCTGATCACCGGGCTGGGGCAGCATCGGGGCTACGACAAGATCCACCTGTACGACGCGTTCGGGTTCGCCGAGTCGGACACTGTCGCGCCGGGGTCGGAGGTCGTGACGTTCTCCGCGGAGGGGACGGTGTTCGGCGTCGCCACGTGCTACGACCTGCGGTTCCCGGAGCTGTTCCGGCGGCTGGCCGACGACGGCGCGGACGTGGTGGCGGTCCCGGCTTCGTGGGGCGCGGGGGCCGGGAAGCGGGAGCAGTGGGAAGTCCTGGTCCGGGCCCGCGCGCTGGACTCGGGATGCTGGGTGGCGGCGTGCGGACAGGCCGATCCGGCGGCGACCGGGGTGGAGGTCAACCCGAAGGCGCCCACGGGAATCGGGTATTCCCTGGTGGCGGACGGTTTCGGCCGCGTGGAGGCGCAGGCCGGGGCCGGACCGGAGATGCTGGTGGTGGACGTGGAGCCGGAGGTGGCCGCGAAGGCCCGGACGGCTACCGGGGCGCTGGCCAACCGCCGCCTGTAGCCCCCCCCCCGCTGACCGGGAACGCTGAGCGGCAGGAGAAGAAATGACCGGCCCCGGCATGATCACGGTCGCCAGCCCCTGGTCCGTCGAAGCGACCGCCGACCGGTTGGAGGCCGCGCTCACCGGCGCGGGCCTGCTCGTGTTCGCCCGGATCGACCACGCGGGCAACGCGGCTCGAGCCGGGATGGAACTCCGGCCGACCGAACTGCTGATCTTCGGCCATCCGAAGGGCGGCACCCCGCTCATGCGGGATCGCCAGACCAGCGGCCTCGATCTCCCGGTCAAGGCCCTCGCCTGGCAGGACGAAACGGGCCGAACCTGGCTGACCTGCAACGACGCGAGGTGGCTCGCCGACCGGCATGGACTCGGCGCCGGAAGCGAGCAGGCGCTCGAAGCCGTCGAGTCGGGGCTGTCCCGTCTCGTCGAGCAGGCAGTGGCTCCCTAGCGGTCGGAGCGAAACCTCAGCGCAGCAACCCTTCCCGGATCGCCACCCGGACGAACCCGGCCCGTCGGCGTTCCCCCGTCTTGTCCCGGATCCGGTCCAGGTACGACCGCACCGTCCGGACGCTGATGTCCAGGATCTCCGCGACGTCGACGTCCCGCTCCCCCGCCGCCACCAGGCGCAGGACCTGTTTCTCCCGCTCCGACAGCACGATCTTCGGCCCCGCGTGCCGTTCGTCGCTGTCCTGGATGATCATCCCGGCCAACGTCGGCGAGACGTACGCGTTGTCCTCCGCGATCGTCCGGATCGCGCGCAGCAGTTCGTCCCCGTCGACGTCCTTCGACAGGAAGCCCTTCGCCCCGGCTTGCATCGCGCCGAGGACCTCGGGCTGTTCCGCGTGCGCGGACACCACGAGCACCTTGTGCCCCATCTGCCCCACCTCGAGCACCGCGGCCGCGTCCTGGACGCCGCGCAGTTTCAGGTCGAGCACGACCACGCTGCCCTTCGGCTGGTCTTGCACCGCGAACCGGGCCACGGAATCGGCTACCGCGCCCAGTTCGATGTCCGGGGCCTCGTTCAGCACGCGCGCGACCGCGTCCCGGTACAGCGGGTGGTCTTCGATCACCCCGACCTGGATGGGTCCGCTCCGGCGCCGCCCCTCGTCGGCTTTCACGTCACTGTTTCCTTCCCCACCAGGCCGCGGCGGATCGCTTCCTTCACGAGGCCGGGGCGCCGCCGTTCGCCGGTCTTGTCGCGGATCCGGTCGAGGTAGCCGCGCACGGTGCGGACGCCGATGCCGAGGATCCGCGCGATGTCGACGTCCCGCTCCCCCGCCGCGACGAGCCGCAGCACCTGCGCTTCGCGTGGCGACAACTCCATTTCCGGCCGGGTGACCGGGCGGTCGGTGTTGTCCTTGATGATCATCCCGGCGACGACGGCCGACACGTACGCGCCGCCGCCCGCGACCGCGCGGATGGCGATCAGCAGCTCGTCGACGTCGACGTCCTTCGACAGGAATCCCTTGGCCCCGGCGGCGATCGCGGCGAGCACCGTCTCCGGTTCGGCTTGCGCGGACACGACCAGCACGTGATGCCCCAGCTCGGCGACCTCGAGCACCGCGGCCGCGCCGGCGACGCCGGGCAGGCCCAGGTCGAGGAGTACGACGCTTCCGGCCGGCTGGCGCGCGACGTGGAAGCGCGCGACCGAATCGACCACCGCGCCGAGTTCGACGTCCGGGGCTTCGAGGAGAACCCGTTCCACCGAGCGGCGGTACAGCGGGTGGTCTTCGATGACGGCGACCTGGATGCGGCCGGAAACCGGGGATTCGGTGCGGTCCGGAACGTCGCCGGGTCGCTGCGCTGTCTCGGTCACCGGTTCGCTCACCCCGTCCCCGCAGGCTGCCCGGCCGCGGCGGGATCCAGCGCGGGGCCGGTCGGCATCAGCGCGAGAAGCCCGCCCGCGACCGGATGCCCGGACCCAGAACCGTAGCCCAGCGACGTGAGCGCCGTCCCGTTCGCCACCGGATATTTTCGTCCTGTGTCCGTGACGAGATAAACCGTGCCGGACCCGGGATCGGTCGCGACCGCGCCGCGCGAAGGCGGAACGTAGACGACGTCCGCGACCCGGGCGTCGGTCCGGCTCTGCACCGGCAGCGCGCGGGCGCCGGGCGGCACCGGCAGGTCCGCCGAGACCGTCGCGCGGCCGTTCTGCGCGCACAGGGTCACCGCGCTGCCGGTGATCGGCGCCTTGCCGGGGATCCGGTCCGGGTACGCCGCCGGATCCGCGCCGCCGGAACGGGATTCGCTCACTTTCTTCACCGACGCGACGTCCGCCGCGCGCACCCGCGCCGGTTCCGGACGGCCCGGATACGCCGATTCGTTCGCCGGGGTCGTGACGAGCAGCGCGGCTTCGGTCTGGCCGACGGGTTCGAGACCGTCCGGGCGGACGAGGTAGTAGGTCGAGGCGTTGGCCGGCCCGGCCATCGGGTCGACGACCGTCAGCACCTGGCCGACGCGCGTCTCCTGCGTGCCGACGCGCGGGCCGCGGTTTCCGGCGCCGTCGACTGGTATCTCGCCGAGGTCCCGTCCGGCGGGCACGGTGTCGATCCAGCGCGCGGACACGGTGATCGTCGGATAGCTGTCGAACTGCAGGGCCGCCGCCGCTTCGTCGCTCAGCCGGTACCGGTGGCCGCCCGCGAGCAGGAACCGGCCGCCCTGCGGAACGCGGACGATCACGCCCGAATCGCGCGGCAGCTCGACCCCGGTCGCCGCCGCTTCCAGCAACACGGCGACGAGCGGTTCCGCCGAAGCGGGCGCGTCCTGGGTGGTGCGGCTGCAACTGGTCCACGGGGTGGTGATCAGGGTGCTGGGCAAGGAATCCGGCGCACCGACGATCCCGATCTGCGTGCCGCGCGGGGCCGTGCCGAGCTTTTCCGCGGGGACGGTGACGGTCTCGTGGCCGTTGCCGCCGGCCAGCAGCCGCGCGGACGCGTAGTTGAGCACCGGGTGCACCGCGCCGTCCGCGCCGAGCACGAAACGCGCCCCGCTGTCCTCCTCCACGATCACCTTGCCGCCGGCCAGCCAGTCCTTCCCGCCGGACGGGCTGACCAGGCCGATCACCCCGAAGACCGCGGTTACGAGCAGGGCCGCGCCGACGCCGAGCACCGTGCCGAGCACGAGACGGCGGCTGGGCGACACCGGATGGTTGGCGTCCGCGGCGACGAGCGCGGACACGAGGCGGCGGCGCAGGAACTGGTACGCCTGGATCTGGTCCCGCTGCGTCCACACGCCGTCCCCGCCCCCTGGAGATCACATCCGCTTCCCGCGCAGGCTAGACAGCTCGCAGAGGGGCGCACGAGGGTAATTTTTACGCCCACGCGCCCGCGCGGGGGCGCTAGCGTTCGCGGGGCCGGGTCGCCGCCCGGGGAAGAGGGGAATGCGTTGTCCGTGTCCGCGCCGCCTGCCCCGGCTCATGCCCGCGCCCCCGCGACCGCCGGGATTCCGGGCACCGCGCCGTGGCCGTGGCTGCTGCCGATCCGCCCGCTGCAGGCAGCCGGGTGGGAAATCGCCGCGCTGGCGCTGCTGCTCGCGTTCACCGTGCACGGCCTGGCCCAGCCGGTGCGAATCACCGTCGCCGCGCTGGCCGGACTGCTGCTGGTGACGACGTCGGTGCGGATCTCCGGACGGCATTTCGCTGGCTGGGCGTGGACGTGGCTGGCGCATCGCCTGCGTCGGCACGACAGCCGTCGCGACAGTCCGGACGCCCTGCTTCGCGTCGCCGGCCCGGTGAAGGTCCGCCAGCACGTCGACCGCGCGGGCAACCGATTCGGCGTCGCCGAGGTCGACGGCGACTGGAGCGCGATCGTCCGCCTCACGCCCGGCGCCGGGGAGCCGTCGACGGACGAACTGCTGGCCATCCTCCGCACGACATTCCAGGGCACGGACATCCCGCTGGCCGCCGTGCAGTTGCTGACGTGGGCGGTGCCAAGGGAGGCGCAGGTGTACCGCGTGCGCTGGCTCGCGGTGCGCTACCGGCCGGACGACGCGCCCATCGCCGCCCTCGCCCGCGGCGGCGGTGAACTGGGCGCTTTGCGGAGCACGGCGAGTGCGGCGTTGAGCTTGATGGTGGCGCTGGCGGAGGCGGGGTATCCGTCGACGGTCCTCGAGGCTGGCGAGCTGACCAACGAGCTTCGGGTGGCGCTGGGCGTTTCGACCGGCAACCCGGAGACCGACGGGGATTTCTGGCGCGCGTGGAAGTGGGGCGGGCTCACCCAGACGTGCTACTCGCCGCGGTCGTCGCGAGGCCTCGCCCGGACGTTGGGAACGGCGGTGCCGGGAGCGGCGTTCACCGCCACGTCCGCGACGCTGCGCCGGACACCGGGCGGCCGGGAGAAGCTCGAGCTGACCATCCGGGTGGGCGCGCGGGCGGAGGAAGTGCCGGTGCCGCAGGGGGTTTCGGTGGTCCCGCTGCACGGCGGTCACGGGGCTGCGGTGCGGAGGACTTTGCCGCTCGCGCTGACCTGATCCTGCCGACCGTGCGCCACCAACGGGCGAGCTTGCCCGTTCGCCGAAGGCTCCCGGCTGGCATCCGGTTGCGAAACTCGCAGCCGCCCAGTTTCGATGGTGCGAAATCCGGGAGCGCGGGCCATCTTTGCTCGCCGAATGCAGGCCCGGCCCGGTCACGCCCCGTCGCGCGGGCGAAGCAACCGTTCCAGCTCCGTCTCCGCTTCGCTGCTCCCCGCGTCCGAAAGTCGTTGCAACTCGCGCAGATCGCGCCTCTCCACCGCCCGGCGGGTCAGCAACCGCCCGGCGTGTTCGCTGCCCTCGTCCAGCAGGTCCGACAGCTCGGCCAGGTCGCCGCGGGCATCGGCGAGGTCGGCGAGGCGGTCCAGTGCGGTCTCGTTCCCCTCGTCGGCGAGCGCGCGCAGGGTCTCGTAATCGTGCATGCCGACAGCTTCCGTCCTTGCCCCTGGGACAAGGTCAAGCGCGATACTGGCGCATGCTCACCATCGGCCAGCTCGCCCGCCAAGCCGGGGTCTCGGCCAAGGCTGTCCGCGTCTACCACGCCAAAGGGCTCCTTCCCGAGCCCGCGCGCGACGCCTCCGGATACCGCCGTTACGACGCGCAGGCGGTCATCGACCTGGCCCGCATCGTCACGCTCGCCCAGGCGGGCGTCCCGCTGGCCCGTATCCCCCAGGTGCTGAACGCCGACGAGACCGCGGACCAGCTCGACCGGATCGACGCCGAGTTGCGCGAGCGGATCCGGCAGCTCGAACAACGCCGCACCCGGTTGCGGGACGTCGAGCACCCCGACCGGCTCTGTCTGCCGCCCGAAGCCATTGCCTTCGTGGAGCGGCTGAGGCCAGTCGGACTGTCCGAACGCCACGAGCGCGCGATCCGCGACGGCTGGATTCTCGCCTGCGCGCTGGCACCGGACGTCGCTCGCGCCATTCTCCGCAACCGCATCGCGTTGCTGGACGATCCGGAGTACATCGCCGTCCTGCGCGGCTACGACGAGGCCATCGAGTGGAGTCCCGACGATCCCCGGCTCGACACGATCGCCGACACGGCAGCCGCGCTCGCGCGGCGGATGACGTTGCCGTCTGATCTGCCGGACTTCCGGAAAGTGCCCCGGCAAGTCGTCGAGCTTCTCACCACGCATCTCGACAGCCCCGCTTGGCAGCGCCTTGACGAGCTCGTCGCTCAGCGGGTCAGCGAAGCGAAGAACGCGCGGTCGGAGCCAAGCGAAGCCGCTGCACCTGAGTCGTAGGCAACCGGGATTCGAACGACCGCAACGAAGCGAGGTCCGGGAAAACCCAGACTCCCACCCGGACGTTCTCCCCTTCCCGCACCGGCAGCGCGCGGAAGGTGTTCTCCGCCGGCTCGGTGACGAAGGAAGCGAAAGGTTCGGGGAAGGCAAGAGAAGCCGGGCCGACGAGCACCAAAACGCGAGACGCGGGCTCGACGGCATCGAGTGGCCGGGACAGCGGCGGGAAGCCGGATTCGGCGCGCAGCAGCAGGACGTTGTCGCTGTCGAGCATGGTGGCGTTGGCCGCGTCGCGGTGTTTCCGCCAGGCCTCGCCTTCGAGGTAGAACGCCGTCAGCGCGGCGTGCCGGGCCGCCAGGTCCGGGAAGGAGCGGAACCACACGAACCGGTCCGGGTCGTCCTCGTCGCGGAATTGGCCGACGACCGTGCAGCCCGCGGCTTCCTGCGGTTCCAGCAGTTCCCGGTCGAACAGGTCGATCAGGACGTCCCGTTGCCCGGGCCGGAGAGTGTACTGGCGGAGTTCCACGACGGTCACGGCACCGAATCTGCCACCGCGCCGAAGCACGAGCGAGTGGCAGGACTGACTCTTTTCGCATAATTCCTGCCGTATCCTCGAAGCCATGCGAACCGTCGCGGTCGCGCTGGTCGACGACATGCCGCTGTTCGAGCTGGCCATCGCCGCCGAGGTGTTCGGGCCGTCCCGGACCGACCTCGCCGATCCGTGGTACGAGCTGCGGTTCTGCGCGGCGAAACCGGAAACCCGCACCGAGTTCGGCTTCCGGCACCACGCCAGTGACAGTCTCGACGCGCTCGAGGACGCGGACACCGTGCTGGTTCCCGCCTTGCCGTACGCGTGTGTCCAAACTGGACATCCGGTCCCGCCGGAGCTGGTCAGCGCGGTCCGCGCGGCGGCCAAAACCGGCGCGCGGATCGTTTCCCTGTGCACCGGCGCGTTCGCGCTCGCCGCGGCGGGGCTGCTGGACGGCCGGCGAGCGGCGACGCACTGGATGTACGCCGCCACGCTCGCCCTGCTGTATCCGCAGGTCCAGGTGGACGCGTCGGTCCTCTACGTGGACGACGGGCAGGTGCTCACCAGCGCTGGGCGCAGCGCGGGAATCGACCTCTGCCTGCACGTCGTGCGCAGCGACCTCGGCGCACACGTCGCCAACGAGGTCGCGCGCCGGATGGTGCTGCCCGCGCATCGCGGCGGCGGGCAGGCGCAGTACGTCTCCGCGACGGTGCCGGACACCGACGACGCCGGGCTCGGTCCGGTGCTGCACTGGGCGACGCGCCACCTCGACCAGCCGTTGACCGTCGAACAGCTGGCCCGCCAAGCCGGAGTCAGCCCGCGCACGTTCGTCCGCCGCTTCCACGAGGCCACCGGGACCACGCCGTTGCAATGGCTGCTGGACCAGCGCGTCCTGCACGCCCGGAGCCTCTTGGAATCCACTGACCTGCCGATCGGCCTGATCGGCGAGCGCAGCGGCCTCGGCTCGGCGGCCAATCTCCGCCGCCATTTCACACTCCGGCTCGGGACGGCTCCGACGGACTACCGGCGCGCGTTCCGCGGATGAGCCCGATCGCGGTCAGCCCGGCCGCGAGGGTCAGGGCGACCGCGGTCCAGCACGCGATCGTCACGTCGGTGGCGAGGAAAGCCGTGGTCAGCACGGCGACTCCGATGGTTCCGCCGAGTTGCTGCACCGCGTTCAGCAGTCCGGCCGCGGAACCCGTCTCCGAGGGACGGACGAGCGCCAGCGCCGCGGTGAAGAACGGCACGGTGAACAGTCCGGTTCCCGTTCCGGCGACCGCCAGCGCGACCAGCACCGGCCAGCCCAGCGCGAGCCCGGCGATACCGACAGCGAGAAAAGCCACGCCGGCGAAGAGAATCCGGGTCCCGAAGCGCGGGACCAGCCAGCGTCCGGCCGCAAAGGAGGAAACCGCCAGTCCGCACGACCACGGCAGCAGCGAGAGTCCGGCGGTCCGCGCGTCGGCTTGCTGGGTCAGTTGCAGGAACAGGACGACGACCTGGGTCAGGCCGGTCATCACCGCGAAGAACAGCACTGACGTCGCCAACCCGGCGGGGAAGCCCAGGCCGCCGAAGAGGCTGCGCTCGATCAGGCCGCCGCGAAACCGTTGCTGGAGCGCGAAAACCACGAGCACCGCCACCCCGGCAGCGACGAGGTAACCGTTCCACTGCGTGAGCAATGGGCAGACCACGAGCCCGGCGCCGAGGACGACCAGGCCGGTCCCGAGCAGGTCGAGCCGCGGACGGGAGGCGGACCGGTCCTCCGCGAGCAGCCCGGACGCGGCGAGCACGGCGAGTCCGAGCGGGACGTTCACCAGGAACACCGACCGCCACGACCACGCGTCGGTCAGCAGCCCGCCGAGGACCGGTCCGGTCACCGCGGCCAGCCCCATCACCGGTCCGATCATGCCGAGCGCCCGCGCCCGGGCCGCGCCGTCGAACAGGACGCGGATCAGCCCGATCGTCTGCGGGATCACCAAAGCGGCCGAAGCCCCTTGCAGCGCCCGGAAAACGAGCAGGAACCCGGGAGTGGCCGCGGCCGCGCACAGACCCGAGGTCAGCACGAAACCGGCCACGCCGACCTGGAAGGTGCGGCGGCGGCCGATGATGTCGCCGAGACGTCCGCCGGTGATCAGCAGGAGCGCGAAGGGCAGCGTGTACCCGGCGGTGTAGAAGGAGATCGTGCTGGCCGCGCCGCCCAGTTCGGCGTGCACTGCGGGAGCGGCGACCTGGACGATCGTGGTGTCGAGGAGGTTCATCGCTTCCGCGACGAGCAGGACCGCGAGCGCGGCCCAGCGGCGTGAGTCGTTCATGCCGCCAGCCTGGGCAGCGACCAGACAAGATTCCAGCTGTCCGCGTGTATGAGCAGAAATCTTCCACCCCGGACGGTTTGGTGCAGAATCAAGCCATGCTCGACGACCTCGACCACGCCCTCGTCCACGCGCTCCAGATCGACGGCCGCGCCCCGTTCGCGCGGATCGGCACCGTTCTGGGCGTATCGACGCAGACGGTTGCGCGCCGCTACCGAAGGCTGCGCTCCGAAGCAGGATTACGCGTTGTCGGGCTGGCCGCGCCGCATCGCGCGGGACAGACGCAGTGGCTTGTGCGGCTCACCGTTGTCCCGGCAGTCGCGCAGCGCGTCGCCGACGCGCTCGTCCGGCGCACCGACACGACCTGGGTCAAACTCGCCGGCGGCGGTACCGAAATCTGCGTCATCGTCCACAGTGCCAACGACTCCGAGCACGGCCTGCTGCTGCACGATATCCCGCGCACCACCGGCATCACCGCCGTCTCCGCGCACCAGTTGCTGCACCTGTACCACGGGGGCCCCACCGCCTGGCTAGGCCGCGCCGAGGTCCTGACCGACGCTCAACGTCGCCAGCTGGAACCGGAAACCCGCACCACGCACACCGAGGCGACCCCTGCCGACGAGCCTTTGCTCACCGCGCTTCAGCGCGACGGCCGCCTCGGCCAGACCGAGCTGGCCGCCGTCACGGGCTGGTCCGCCGCGACCGTCGCCCGCCGGATCGCCGATCTGCGCGCGGCCGAAACCCTCTATTTCGACGTGGAAATCGATGCCCGGCTCTTCGGCGCGACCACCCAGGCGCTGCTGTGGATGGCGGCAGCCCCAGCCGATCTCGACGCCGTCGCCACCGAACTCGCCACCCACCGCGAGCTGGCCGTCGTCGCCGCGACCACCGGGCCGACGAACCTCCTCGCGCACGCGCTCTGCGCCGATCCGCCTGCCCTGCACCGCTATCTCACCCACCGGCTCGGCGCGCTGTCCGGCATCCGGTCCTGCGAAACCGCGCCGGTCCTGCGGACACTGAAGGCCGCCAGCCCGCTCAGCCGCTGACCGCCTCGTACACCCCGGCGATCAACGCCACGAACGGCACCAGCGACAACAGCACCAGGAATTCCGAAATATCCAGCAGCCGCGACCAGTACGGTGACCGCACCCCGCGCGCGACCCGCGTCGCGTAGAACAGCGACACCACCGCGGCGAGCACCAGCGCCAGCCCGGCCGCGAGAAGTGCGATCCGCTGATCGGCCGCGATCAGCCAGAAACCCGCGGTCAGCAAAGCGACGAGGCCGAAGGCGACCAGGACCAGCCGTTGCGTGCGACCCGCGTACGCGCGGGAACGCTGAATCCACGCCGTCCCGAGGAGCGCGGCCAGCCCCGCTTCCCACGGTCCGCCAGTGGCGAGCACGATCGACGAGCCGACCACCACCAGCCCGAGCGCGACCAGCAGACTGGTGAGCAACGCCTGTGCATACGTCGTGCGGCCAGCCATTTCCGCGCCGAGCGACGGCTGTTCGTTGGCGCGGAAGGATTCCATGTCGTCCGGCACGCGCGGAAGGGGCATCCGGCCCAGCCGCAATGCGAGCATCGGCGCGACGGCTGCCAACGCGGTCGCGAGCACTCCCGCGACGGCCGCGGCGGCAACCGGTTTCGCCCCAGTCAGCAGCACGATGCCGGTCGCGATCGCGCCGATCCCCGCCGAACCGACGGCCGCGACGAAGAACGGCAGCCGATCGGCCACCGAAACCGCGGCCAGCACGCCGTAAACGGTCACCGCGGCGAGCCCCGCGGCAAGCGGTCCGGTCGAGAGCGAGAAGGCCGAATGCGGTGGCAGCAAAGACATTCCGGCCAGGAACGCCACGCCGACCCCGGCCAGCGCACCAGCCGCACCCGCGCCCGAATCGCCGTACGCCCGGCTCAGCGCACCGCCGCCGAGCAGCAACACGATCGCCAGCAGCCCGGTGCCGATCGGCGCGAGCACGCTGCCCGCCAGCGAAGCCTGGATCAGCAGCCCGCCCGCGAACAGCAGCAGCGCGGCCGTCGTGATCCCGGCCCGTCGCGCGATCTTCGGCCCCCACGCGGTCGACGCGGATTCGCCGACGCTCGCGATCGAGTCGACCACATCGTCGAACAGCAGCGGTCCGCGCGGACGTTCGCGCGGGGTCAGGTGCAGCACCTCGCCGTCGCGCACCTGCGCGGCGGCCACGGTGAGCCCGAGCGCGAGCGGAGCGCCGCCGAGCCGCGACAACACCCAGCCCGGATGCTCGGCCGACGCCTGTCCGGCCGCCCCGGCCAGCCGGACCAGCTGCGGCACCAGTTCGGCGAACGTGCTCTGCTGCGGCAGCGCGACGTCCACCCTGGCGCGCGGGGTGACGATCGTGACGCGCCGGGTCGACCCGGCGACGGCCGGCGCGCTCACTGCGGGGACCTGGACGCCTCGATCACCGGGGCGAACTTCGCGCTGCTCGCCTCGGCAAGCTTCTGCAGACCCGCGTTCACCGCTTCGAGAACGATCTCCGACAGCGTGCGCGCGTCGAACTCGCGGATCGCGCGCTGGTCGATGTCGACCGAGGTGAACCGGCCGTCGCCGCGCAGCGTCACGGTCACCTCGTTCTGTCGCGAGGCGGCCGTGACCTCCATCGCCTCGACCGTGCGCTGGATCCGCTGCACCTCTTCGGTCTGCTTGCGGACCTGCGCGAGCAGCTCGTCCATGTCCGGCACGGCATACGGTTCAGTCACCGTCGTTCTCCTTCTCCTGCGGGGTTTCCCGGCGGACGTGCACGCTGGCGACGAACTTCCGGAAGTCGGGGACGAGCGTGCGCGCGTCCTGCGGACCGGCCGTGCAGACCAGCTCCAGCACGACGCGCCCGGCCGGACCGGGCACGGTCAGGAACACCTGGACCTGCAGCAGATCCTGGCCTTCGCCGGTGCGCAGCCGCAATGTCTGGGTGCAGCCGGGGGCGGCGGGGCTGCCGACTTCCTGCCGGTCGAGGACCTCCAGCAACGCCATCGTCCGGCCGAGCCGTTCGACCGCCTCTTCGGCGATTTCCTTTATCGGCAAGGCATCCTCGCGCTGCTGGATGCCGAGCGTGATGTTCGGCGTGAAGTCCGCCTCCGGATTCGGGTGCACTGCCACGAAAACAACGCCGGACACGACAGGCGGCACCGGCGTCCAGCCCTCCGGGACGTCGAAGCCCAGCGGCAGTGTCACCAGATCCGCCATGGCGCTCACCACGAACCCACATACTGCACGGCGTCGTCCCAAGCCCCGCCCAGCGCGTTCGCCGCCTCGCCCGCGGCGTCGCCGACCGCGTCGATCGCCGCGCCGCCGTATTCGCTGACTGCCGCGCCGACCTTCGGCAGATCGATGTCGATCTTCGCGCCCAGTCCGGCACCGAGCCCTAATGCGGCACCGGCCTTGAAGTTCACCTTCACGTGCCCGTTGTCATACACGAACTGGCCGTCGAGCTGCGCGCCGATTCCATATTGGACACTTCCGCTCGCGCCTACGCCGACGCCCGCGACATCCGCCGCGACCTGGCCCTCCAGCTTGCCGCCGGCGAACGCGTTGGCGTGCACGCCGAGCCCGTGCACCCCCAGCTGCCCGGAAGCGCTGACCTCGCCGCCCGCGAAAGCGGAACCGCGAGCGCTGCCGTGCGCGGCACCGTAGCTTCCGCTCGTCCCGACGTCCTCCCGGAACCCCAGCTCAGCGTGTCCGGACGCCTTCGCGTCCCAGCCCTGCGAGGAGACTTTCCCGTCGTACTCCGGAATGAAGCCGTCTTGCTCGTGTGCCGTCTTGTAGTAGGTGATCTCGGTGGCGCGGGCGATCGCGCTCTTCGGCTTCGGCTGCCCGAACGGCGTGTCGGCCTTCTTCGGCGCGCGCGTGCCTTCCAAGCCGTTCCAGGTCAGCTTCTTCCAGCCGGAATTGCCGAACCACGACGGCACCGAACGCGGCCGCTTCCGCCCGTCGAGCGTGTCTCCGTTGACCCACGACAACGGGCCATAGCCGCGTTTGCCCAGCTTGCCCGGCTTGCTCATCGGCCCGGCCCACGGCGCGGGGAACAACTCCGCCAACGCGTCCGACAGCTCGTCGGCGACCTGCCCGGCCGCCGCGACCGCCTGCTCACCCAAATCCCTTGCGGCCGCGATAAAAGCACCGACCGCGTTCGGATCCGCTGCGCGCGCTTGATTGACGAGCTGCGCCCCGTACTGATCGAACTGCGAGAGGACTGAATCGACCCCAGAACGCGCCCACCGTAATAACTGTCCGGCCATCGACAGCCGCTCGCCTTGCTCGGCCAGCTTCGTGCCGTCTTCCGTCAACACGTGCGCAACGTTGGTCGCAGCTGTCGCGTACGCGGTGTACGCGGCACCGTCCCAGTCAGCATGCAATGCCGTGGCAGCGTCCGCGATTTCGGTGGCTTTGCCGGTAATCGTGGACGCGTTGGTGCCACAGCGGTTCGCCGCCGCTTCGAGCGCCGCCGGGTCGCCGGTGACCCGACGCTGGTATTCGACCAGCACCTGCCGGTAGTTCGACAGCACCGAGCTGACGACTCCGGACGCGTCCACGGCCACCGGCTACGCGCCCTTCGCGTCGATGTCGACGTGCTGCTGGAAGTGTTTGCCCTGATAGGTCACGTCGACATCGATGTCCACGTCCTGTCCGGCCGGGGCCTCGACGGTCGACTGCCCGGTGTTCAGATCGGTGTGGATCACGACCTCGTGCGCACCGGTCGACTGTCCGGGCACCGAAGGCGCGGGAGCGGGAGCCGGATCCACGGGGATCCAGCTGTTCGCCGGGTTCGCCCCGGTACCGGCACCGCCGCCGGAAGGCCAAGCTCCAGTTCCGCTGCCGGACGGCCAGCCGCCGTGGGACAGTGCGGGCGGCGTGTAGTTCGTGAACGACGGGACTCCGCCGCCGCTGCCGCCGATCGCCGCCTGCCCGGACGCGCTCGCGACCGGCGCGGGCAGCTGCGGCGCGCTGACCGGAGTACCGGAGATCGCCGCGTTGCCCGCCGCGCCATTGGCATCGGAAGAACCGTGGTGGAACAGCTTTTCAATGTCCCCGATGATCGTCGCGACCTGCGTGATCTGGTTCGCCAGGTCGCCCGCGCCGAGCGCCTTCAGCAGACCGCCGACCGCGGTGATGAATCCGCGCAGCGTTGCGCTGGTGGCGGTGGAAAGCGCGACCGCAGCCCCGTAGGTCCACCAGTTCGACATCAGCGACGCCACGGTCGGGTTCACCGCCGCGACCACCGCCCGGTACGCCTCCTGCGCGGTTTTCACCAGCGTGCCCGAGACGCCGAGCAGTTCGGCGCCCTTCTCGATCACGTTGATGATCTTGGTGAGCTGATCGAGCGAGTGGGAGATCTTCCGCAGCGCCGATTCCGACGCCTCGCCGGACCACACCTTGCCGAGCTGGTCGGCGGCCTTGCTCAGCTCGGTGTAGAGCGAGGTCAGCTCGGCGGCCTTGTGCAGCAGGTCGAGGACGTGCTTCGCGATCTGCTCCGGCTGGCCGGTGACGATCTGCGGCAGCACGGTGATCGGGCCTCCGCCGGAAGCGGTGGCGTCCATCGCGCTGGAGTTCGGGAAGAGCATCGGACCTCACTTGGTCGGTGGTCGGGGTCAGACGGAGGCGGGCCGGTACACGCTGACCTTGGCCAGTCCGCCGAGGCCCGGATCGAGCAGGCCGTGGTTGTAGAGGGCGCCGCCGTCCCCGGCGACGCCGATCACCGGAGGGCGGCCGGCGAACTGCAGCGGCTCCACCACGACGACGTCGCCGCTGTGCACGCCCCCAGGCACGTCGCCGAAGGTGCGCGCGGTGCCCGAATAGACCTCGATCAGGCCGACGCGCGCCTGGTTGTCGGCGTCGCCGGCGAGCCAGTCGTTGAAGTCCGCGACGCCGTGGAACCGGGCGTCGGTCAGCGGATGCTCGGCGAGCCTCCCGAGGTCCGCGTCGCCGAGGTAGCGCAGCACGTTGCCGACCGAGGACGGTTCGCCGTGCGCGCCGGCGCTGTCGGTGATCGCCGCCGCGGCCAGGTGCGCCGCGTGCGGGGTTCCCCAGATCGACGTCAGCGGCGGCGCCGAAGGTCCCCCGCCCCCGCCGTAGCTCTCGGAGACTGCTTCGTCGGCGCTTTGGTAAGCGTCCGCGCTGTGCTTGACCAGGTCGTTGATCTCCTGCAGCAACTGCAGCAGCGACCGCACCGCGGTCACCTGCTGCGAGTGCAGCGCTTCGTTCGCGGCCGCGACGACGCTGCCGAAACTGGCGAACGTTGTCGGCTGCAGGACGAGTTTTTCCAGGTCTGCGACGGCGTTGATGCCGTGGGCGATCACGGCGCCCACGTTGCCGACGGTGGAGCGCATGGCCTCCGGCTCGGCCCGGTACTCGCCGGTCGTGCCCATGGCGCTCCCTCCCGGTCTCCTGCGATCGACGCACCGGTGCGGGGCGTCTGCGCAGAGCGTAAGTTCGCGCCGCCGGGCGAGCGGACGGCAAAAGTACCCACCGCGAGCGGGCGACCGGCGGCCAAAATACGGGGCATGAGTGCGCCCCGCGACCGCCTCGGCCTGCTCGGCGAGCAGCCGGGGGAGATCATCCTGCAGTCCCCGCCGATGCTGCCCAAAAGCGGCTCCGGCGGCGTGCTGCAGCTCATGATGTTCCTGCCGATGATGCTCGGCATGGGCGCGATGTCGTTCGTCTACATCGGACGCGACGGCGGGGTGATGACCTGGATCTTCGGCGCGCTGTTCGTCACCGCGATGGGCGGCATGATCGTGATGTCGCTCGGCCGGGGCGGCATGGCGAAAAAGGCGCAGATCAACGAGGAGCGCCGCGACTACCAGCGGTATCTCGCCGGTCTGCGCACGCGCGTCCGCGCGGTCGCCGACTCGCAGCGCGCCACGCTGATCGCGCAGCAGCCGGATCCGGCGGACCTGTGGGCGTATGTCGAAACCGACCAGCACTGGGACCGCCGCCGCGGCGACCGCTCCTTCGCGATGGTGCGCGCGGCGACCGGTCCGCAGCCGCTCGCGACGCCGTTGCGCGCACCGCAGATCGCCCCGCTGGAAGAGCTGGACCCGGTTTCCTCCACCAACCTCAAGCACTTCATCCAGACCTTCTCGACCGTCGAAGGCCTGCCGGTTTCGGTGTCGCTGCGCTCGTACGCGGCCGCGACGCTGTCCGGCCGCAGGTTCGACGTGCTCGGGATGACGCGCGCGGTGCTGGCGCAGCTGGTCACTTTCCACTCCCCGACCGACCTGCGCGTGGCGTTCTGCGTCGCCCCGGATCGTTCGCACGACTGGGAATGGGCGAAATGGCTGCCGCACGCCACCGCGCCGGTCCTCGCCGACGCGACCGGCCCGCGACGCTTGTTCGCCGACAACGCCACGGAACTCGCGAAGCTGCTCGGTCCTGACCTTGGCGACCGCCCGGCGTTCTCGCGGCGCGGGGCGTCGGCGGACCTGCCCCACATCGTGGTCGTCGTCGACGGCGGCGACTCGCAGGGCGAACCGGGGCTGCTGGCCGAAGAGGGCCGGCTGGGCGTGACGGTGCTGGAGATCGGCGGCGACCAGCCACGCACGACGTCGACCGAGCGGCTGCTGAGCCTGCACGTTTCACCGGACCAGCTCGGCATGGTGGTCCTGGACGGCACCGAAGCGCGGCTCGGCTTTCTCGGCACGCCGGATCGGCTCGACCACGGCGCGGCCGAAGCGCTGGCGAGAATGCTGACGCCGCTGCACCAAGGCGGCGCGGTGGTCAGCGAACAGCCGATGTCCTCGACGTTCGGGCTCGCCGGACTGCTCGGCATCGGCGACCCGCGCGACACCGACCCGACCGTCACCTGGGCCCCGCGCCCGGCGCGCGACCGGCTGCGGATCCCGTTGGGCGTGAACCCCGAAGGCCGTCCGGTCGAGCTGGACCTCAAGGAATCCGCCGAGGGCGGCATGGGCCCGCACGGGCTGGTGATCGGCGCGACCGGGTCCGGGAAGAGCGAACTGCTGCGCACCCTGGTCACCGCGCTGGCTGTCACGCATTCGTCGGAGACGCTGAACCTCGCACTGATCGACTTCAAGGGCGGCGCGACCTTCGCGGGCATGACGAACCTGCCGCACACCTGCGCGGTGATCACGAACCTGTCCGACGACCTCGCGCTCGTCGACCGCATGGCGGACGCGCTGAACGGCGAACTGCTGCGGCGTCAGGAACTCCTGCACTCAGCCGGAAATTACGCGTCAGTGCGCGATTACGAAAAGGCGCGCGCGGACGGCACGCCGCTGCAGCCCTTGCCGTCGCTGCTTGTGATCATCGACGAATTCTCCGAACTGCTTTCGTCGCGGCCGGAATTCATCGACCTGTTCGTCGCGATCGGACGGCTCGGCCGCTCGCTGGGGATCCACCTGCTGCTCGCGTCGCAACGGCTGGAGGAAGGCCGGTTGCGCGGGCTCGACTCGCACCTGTCGTATCGAATCGGCCTGCGGACGTTCTCCGCCGCGGAAAGCCGCGCGGTGCTGGGTGTCGCGGACGCCTACCAACTGCCGCCGGTGCCCGGTTCGGCTTACCTGAAGTCCGACAACGACACTCTCATCCGGCTCAAGGCCGCGTACGTCTCCGGCGAATTGCCGCCGCGCAGCCGCATCGTGCGCACCGACGGACAACAACTCGGCGTGCTGCCGTTCACCCTGGGACCGGTTGAAGTACCAGTCGCCGAACAACCCGCCGCCGAGACTCCCGCGCAGGGCACCGGCGAGACGATCATCGGCGCGATGCTGTCCCGTTTGGAGGGACGCGGCCCGGCAGCGCACCAGATCTGGCTGCCGCCGCTGGCCGAACCGCCCACATTGGACCAGCTGCTGCCTCCGATCAGCGAAGACCCCCGCCGCGGTCTGTGTCCTCTCGGCTGGGGCGGCAACGGCAAGCTGACCATTCCCGTCGCGTTGGTGGACAAGCCTTTCGAGCAGCGCCGCGACATGCTGTGGGCGGATTTCTCCGGTGCCGCGGGCAACGCGGTGATCGTCGGCGCACCGCAAAGCGGCAAGTCGACATTGATGAAGGACATCGCGGCGATGCTCGCCCTCACCCACACCCCCGCCGAGGTGCAGTTCTTCATCCTGGACCTGGGCGGCGGCGCGCTGGCCCCGATCGCCGGCCTCCCGCACGTTTCGGGCTACGCCACCCGCCGCGACCCGCAACGCTGCCGCCGGGTCGTCGCGGAACTCGTGACTTTGCTGGAACAGCGGGAAGAATTCTTCGCCGCCCACGGCATCGAATCGATGGCCGCCTTCCGCGGCCGCCGCGGCGAGTTCACCGAAAGCAGCGACGACCGCGAGTTCGGCGACGTGTTCCTGTTCGTGGACAACTGGACCACCATCCGGTCCGAGTACGAACGCCTCGAAGAACAAATCACCGCGCTGGCCCAACGGGGTCTGGGCTTCGGCATCCACGTCCTGGTCTCGCTGAACCAGTGGATCGGCGCCCGCGCGCAACTCCGCGACGCCATCAGCACCCGCTTCGAACTGCGCCTCGGCGACCCGGCGGACTCGTCCATCGACCGGAAAGCCGCGCAAAACGTCCCCGCCGACCGCCCCGGACGCGGTCTCACTGCGGACAAACTGCACTTCCTCGCTGCTCTCCCGCGCATCGACTCCGACCAACGCCCAGAAACCGTCGGAGCCGGCGGCCTAGACCTGATCCGCCGGGTCTCCGCGGCCTGGACCGGTCCGCGCGCTCCCCAAGTCCGCCTTCTCCCGCCGGAAGTCCCCCTGGACTCCCTGCCCGCCGCCCCGCGCGGCCAGATCACCTTGGGGCTGGCGGAATCCACCCTGCGCCCCGTCCATCTCGACTTCCGGACGGACCCGCACTTCCTGGCCTTCGGCGACGTCGAATCGGGCAAGAGTTCCTTGCTGCGCGCCCTCATCACGGGCATCTGCCAAACCACCACGCCCGACGAAGCGCTGATCCTGGTCGGCGACTACCGCCGGGGCCTGCTGGGTGTGGTCGACCAACCGCACCTGCTCGGCTACGCCGGTGCGGAGAACACCCTGACGGACCTGGTGAACCAATGCGCGACCGCGATGCGCAACCGGCTCCCCGGCCCGGACGTCACGCCCGAACAACTGCGCAACCGCTCGTGGTGGCGCGGCCCGGACCTGTACGTGGTGATCGACGACTACGAACTGGTTGCCATCGCCGGACGGAACCCGGTGCTGCCGTTGCTGGAATTCCTCCCGCAGGCAAGGGACATCGGCCTGCACTTGATCCTGGCCCGCTCCTCGGGCGGCGCCGGACGAGGCTTGTACGAGGCGGTCATCCAACGGGTACGGGAACTGGGCTCGCCGGGTCTGATCATGTCCGGAGGAAAGGAAGAGGGCGCGCTGCTGGGCGATGTGAAGCCCTCGCCGCAGCCTGCCGGTCGAGGAACGCTGGTATCGCGACGGCACGGGACGGAACTGGTGCAGGTGGCGTGGACCAAGCCGGTGGAGGATTGAGCGGACTCAGCCGGGGCAGGAAACTTACGAAAGCCCGAGGACCGGGTAAGCCTTCTCGATCGCGGTCAGCCCCGCCACAACCTCCGCCAGCTGCGCGTATTCAAGCTCCTCGAGCCGGAACAACAACCGGTTCCCGCTCGAATGGTCGGCGACTGCGACGCCCTCCGCCTCGACCCGTCCATCAGCGGCGACGGTCACCGTCAGGTCCAGCCAATCCTCCAGCGACGTCAGCCGCGCACTGCCGCCGGACTCCGGGCAAGCCGCCAACTGCTGCCGGAACTCCCGCAGTTCGTTGGCCCGCAATCCGGCGTCCAAGCGCGCGGTGAACCCGCCCGACACGATCTCGATCGGGCTGACCAGCCAGTTCCCGTCCCAGAAATCGTCCGCGCCCGGATGCATCCGCCCGTGCACAGCGATCACCAGACGATCCCCGCGCGGCGCGCCGAACGTGACCGTGTGCATCCCTCTCCCCGGTAGTTGCCCGTCAGTTCTGCCAGCATATGCAGTCCGCGAGCGAGGGAGCCCTGATGCCCGGTCTGATCGAACTGGCTTACACCACCGGCGGAGGCGTCGTCGGCGCCGCGCTGACGAACTACCTCACCAAGGTCCAGGAACGCCGCCACCTCCGCGCCGAGGTCTAGCGGCGGCTCGAAGCGATCCGCGCGATTTTCGGCGGCGTGCCCGATATCCGGATCGGCCGGCCTCCGAACACCGCGGCCAGCCGGAGATCCCTCGCCGACGCACTCGGGATCGTTGCCGTCCTCGAAGACGGAACGGACGCCCACCGCGCCCTCCGCGAAGCGCGGAAACCACCAGCCTCCTGCTCGCCGTCCTCTGGCATCCGTGGCGAGCCCGGCTCCGAGTACGCGGCCGGATTCGCAAGCTCCGCGTCGCCGTGCACGCGCTGCACCTTCAGCAGCGAGCCGCCCTCACCGTGCTACCCGTCCGAAGCAAGCCGAGACCCTGCACCGGCGGCTGGACCCGGACGGCACCCTCCGCGAAACGTGGATCGAAGACCGACTTCCGTAGGTTACCGGATTTCCAGATGTTGCCTACGGTCGGGAAATCACCACCGAGGCGGAGGGATTTTCCATGCGTTACGCGAAAGCGGCGGCCGTGGTCGCCGGGGCTGCGATGGCGTTCGGGGTCGGGGCGGCGGTCCCGGCGAGTGCCGACACGCACATCATCGGCGGCACCACCGTGCAGTCGGCCCCGTGGGGCGCCCAGGTGTTCTGGGACGACGTCACCGACTACGGCGGCTTCGAATGCTCCGGCACGATCATCGCCTCCCAGTGGGTGCTCACCGCGCAACACTGCCTGAACAAGGGCGGCATGCACGTCAAGGTCGGCGACGTCGCGCTGGGCAAGGGCACCGAGGCCGCCGTCGACGAGCAGAAGGCCTCGCCGAACGGTGACATCGCGCTGCTGCACCTCAAGTCCGCCGTGGACACCACGTTCATGAAGCTGGCCGACAAGGACCCGGAAAACGGTGCCACCAACCAGATCTACGGCTGGGGCCGCACCAAGGACCAGAGCCCGCCCTCGGACACGCTCAAGACCGCGGACGTCCAGGTGACCGGCGAGAGCACGGACGCCTTCAACGGCAAGGCAATCGCGAGCAAGGGCGTCACCGGCTCCTCCTGGCACGGAGACTCCGGCGGCCCGCAACTGGCCGACGGCGTCCAGGTAGGCGTCTGCTCCACCGGCGAAAACTCCGGCAGCGACGAACACGGCACCCAGAACTACGCCAGCGTCGCCAACAGCCGCGACTGGATCAAGCAAACCGCAGGCGTCTAACCGCCGCGTACGTGAAGGGCTCCTTGCGGGAATCTGTTTCCCACAAGGAGCCCTTCACGGCATCCGGAGCCGGAATCGTCCGCCACCGCCCCCGCGACGCACCCAACCGCACACCGCGAACCCCACCCAACCACCCACCCCACTCACCAAACCGCCACCGACACACCCAACCCACCAAGCACCCACACCACCCCCGCACCCCGATACGAAGCCTCCCCTGCGGTCTGGGGGTGCTTGTCAAGGCATCTTTCCCGCCTTGACAAGCACCCCCAGACCGTCAGCACACTCGGGCTTCGGGGTGCCCCACGCAACCCCGGGGCGCAATGTCGCCGCCAGGCGACGAGCCGAAAGGACCCCAAGCACAACCCCCGCAACAGCTCCGCTGCTCGAGACCCGAACTCCCCCAACGCGTCAAACCGATACGCAACCCCCTTGTGCACCCCCGTGCTGCCGCTCGTGAAACGACCCACCGATCTCCTCACGCCTCCACAAGGCACCGGTTCCTCATACGCGGCAAGGATCTCCGGCCCCACCGAAAGCACCCAAGCCCCAGCGCCTGCACAGCCACCTGCGCGGCCCACCCCTCCGGCGCGCGCCGCAGCGAATCCAGCAACCCCTGGGGAAATGCCATGACACCGTCCTCCCCGTCAGGCCATCCGACCGCGGCTGGCCCAGCCACCGGTGCCGGAGAGATCTCAGAATCCCCTCAGCGCATGCCGCTCAGCGGGAACACGCGCCGCCAGCACGCCGCCCAGCGCCACTACCGTGACCAACCCGGCCGTCGCGGCGAGCGTCCAGAAGTCCGGCCGCACGATCGACTGTCCGCGCATCGCCTGCCAAGCAGTAATCGCGACGACCCCGGCGTAGCCGACCGCCCCTGTCCACACCAGCCGACGCCGCACGTTTTCGTTCGACAGCACCGGATACCGCCGAGACAACGCGACCAATGCGAGCGCCAGCAGCGGCAACGCCTGAATCGCATGGATCCCCACGAAATGCGGGATCCGCAGATCTCCGCCGACCGTGCTCCAGCCCAGCAGCGGCAACCCCGGCCCGCCGTCCTCGAGACCGACCGTGTGGCCACCGATCATCGAGGGTTTCCCGCCGCCGTCCAGCACCCGCTGCTGCGCCGGACTGGCCGAGAACATCATCAGTGCCAGGCCCATTCCACCCGCCGCGAGCGTGGTTCCCCACCGCAGCGCGGAGGTCAGCGCGCGGTCCGGGAGCTTTTGGAACAGCAGCAGGACGACCACCGCCGCGGTCGCGCCCCACGCGGTGAACGCGCCGGTGGCCAGGACGTTGCCGATCGTCACGTCGGCGGCCGTCTCGTGGTTGAAGTGCAGCGGACGGTCCTGGACGAGCACCTGCCACACCAGCAGCGCCATGTCCGTGCCCATGCCGACCGCGAACGCCGTGCCCATCCACCAGCCGGCCCGGCGGCCGCGCTTCGCCAGCGACAACAGCCACGCCAACGTCGGCGCGTACAACGCCACCGAAACCGCGAATTTGAACGGTTTAGAGCGTGTCTCACTTGGACTATGGGTGAGGTCCGGGCATGATCGTGATCTGTGATGGACGAGTTGTCGCGGCGTCTGGTGCCCGACGAGTTATGGGCGCTGGTGGAACCGTTGATCCCGCCGGGCAAGACGCGGCCGCAGGGCGGCGGGATGTCGCGCGTCGACGATCGGGCGGTGTTCACCGCGATCGTGTTCGTGCTGACCAGCGGATGCGCCTGGCGGCATCTACCGCCCAGCTTCGGGGTCACCGTGCCGACGGCGCATCGCCGATTCGCCGAATGGACCGAGGCCGGACTGTGGCGGCAGGTGCACCAGGCTGTACTGGACGAACTGGGCGCCACAGGCATGATCGACTGGTCCCGCGCGGTCCTGGACGGAGCCTCCGTCAGGGCCAAAAAAGGGGCGGTCTGACCGGACCGAGCCCGGTCGACCGGGGCAAACCCGGTTCCAAGATCCACGCGCTGTCCGACCGCGCCGGCCTGCCCCTGACCGTCGGGATCTCCGCGGCCAACACCCACGACAGCCACGCCCTGCGGCCGTTGGTCAACGCATTGCCGGCGATCCGGTCCCGCCGCGGACCGCGGCGCCGGAAACCGGCCAAGCTGCACGCGGACAAGGCCTACGACATCCCCGCCCTGCGCACCTGGCTCCGCCAGCGCGGGATCGTCCCGCGCATCGCACGCAAGGGCATCGAATCCGCCGAGAAACTCGGCAAACACCGGTGGGTGATCGAAAGGACGATCGCCTGGCTGACCGGCTACCGACGCCTGACCATCCGCTACGACCGCAAACCCAGCCACTACCTCGCCTTCCTCACCCTCGGCGCCGCCATCACCTGCTACAAGAAACTCGCCAAATGAGACACGCTTTTAGCCCAAAGCGGCGCGTTGACGAGCGTGCGATCATCCAGCAGCAGCCCGAACACGCACGCGACCGCCAGCAGCACCATCGCCCCGGCCAGCACGCCGAGCGGGCGGTGCAGCCGGAACACTCGCAATCCCCAGGAAGCCATGCGGCCAGCCTGGTCGCACGCGGGGAGACGAGCACTGGCGTCGTCCCCCGTCTCGAGGGTAGGGCGCGCCCCACCTGTGGGTAATAGTGCCGTCAAAGCGACCGGCAGTTGTGCCGTTTGACCGGACCCGCTCTTTTTCTAGCGTGACATTCACACCGCGCGGCCCACCGCGCACCGGGATTTTCCACGAGAGGGAAGGAGGTGGCCCGTCAGATGTCCAGTCCGGGATTCCAGGCAGATTCCGCTGCCATGACGCGCGCCGTCCAGGGCTTCGAGGAAACCGCTTCGAACGCGAAGACGACGATGGCCAGCTTGGAATCCGAGCTGACCGAAACGCTGCGGAACTACAAGGGCGACCAGGCGGTCGCCTTCTGGGACCTGCAGCGCAGGCTTCAGGAGAAGATGGGCGCCGCCGTCCGGGAGCTCGACACCATGTCGCAGCTCGTGCACACCAGCCACGCGAACTACAACGCGGGCGACGCCGACGTGCACCAGAGCTTCCAGAGCGTCAGCCACACCGTCGAGGGCAACGTGATCCCTCGCCTCAACCCCTGAGAGAGGACAAGACACCATGGCTGACGTCGTAGAAATCAGCTTCGGGGCCTTGCAGCACAGCTCCGCGTCGCTCGCCGCCAAGGCGAAGGCGCTGACCTCCCAGCTGGAGCAGCTGCACCAGAACCTGCAGCCGATCACCCAGACCTGGTACGCCTCGGGCAGCTCCGCCGGTGAAGCGGCGCGCGCGTCCGAGACCCGGCTCCGCCAGGCGACCGCCGACATCGTCGCGATCATCGCGCAGTTCGGCGCCAAGGTCGGCGACGCGCACGATCTCCAGCACCAGCTGGAGAACCGCAACCAGGGCTTGTTCGCCTGATCCGGCCCCGACGCCGGCCGTCCGGGGCGGGACCACCCCCGCCCGCTCCGGACGGCCGGCTTTCCCGCGTCCTGCCGCACGAGAGGTCACCGGCCGATGCCCGACCAGTCGTACTACGTCCACCTGGAATCGCTGACGGACTTCGTCCGGGAGCTGGAAACCCAGATCCACGCGATGTCCCGGCCGAACGACTTCCTGCGCACCCTCGGGGAGCATCCGCTGCTGTTCGGGGAGTTCGGGGAAGCCGCTTCGCTCGCCGACGCCCACCGCGCCGCGGTCGCCGAAATGCAGGGCCTGCTGGAGCAGGTCCGCGGGGCGATCACGTTCGCGCAGGACGTCACCACCACCGTCGCCGACGGATACGCCCAGGCCGACCAGTCGGTCGCGGGCGACCTGCACCGATCGGGACAGCAGACTGGTCTGCTGGACCCGGTTTTTTCGTTGCTGGGCCTCGATTCTTCAGGGGGTAAGAACGCATGAGCGGCCCTCGCACCAACTTCGCCGGCTACACCCACCAGCAGCTTTACGCGATGCTGCAGGCGGGCGACCCGACCACCGCGCGCGCCGCGGCCGAACAGTGGAATTCGGCCTCGCGCGGGCTGTACGACCAGGCCGAGAACCTGTCGGATCAGCTCACCGACTTCTCCAGCTCGTGGACCGGCGGCGCGGCCGACCAGTACCGGACCATGATGACCGACCTGGTCGGCGGCATCCGCAAGGTCGCCGTCACCGCGCAGGGCATGCGCGACATGCTGGAGGACGCCGCGGACGCGCTGGTCAAAGCGAAGGCCGAGATGCCGCCGCCGGTCGCGGTGCCGGACGTCTCCCCCGCCGACGTCGCGCTGGCGGTCAACCCGCCGCTGCTCCCTCCGGACACCCCGCCGGCCACGATCATCGCCGCGACACAGCAGCGGCAGCAGGCGATCGCCAACGTCGAAGCGCAGCAACAGGCCGCCAACGCCGCCGGGTCCGCACACGCGAAGGCGATCGTCGTCATGAACAACCTCGCGACGAATTACGACACTGCCGAGGATTCGATCCCGGTTTCGCCGAACGCGGCCGCCCCGCCTCCTAAGCAGCTTCCCGGCGGCGGCGCCTCGACCGGCGGCACTGGCGCCGGAAGCATCGGCGCGATCGGCAACAGCCCGGACGGCGGAACCGCGGTCGGCGCCCCGATCGACTCGCACCCGCTGCCCACCGACGGCGGGCAGCTCCCCGGTGCCGAGCCCGGGCAGCCGGGCCAGACCTCGGCGGGCAGCCCGCTCTTCGGCGACATGTTCACCGCCGGTCTCGCGGCCGCGTCCGCCGCCGCGTTCGGCCGCTTCGGCTCGATCATGCCGAAAGTTCCGTCGTGGGCGTCGGGCAAGAACGATAAAAACGACAAGAAAGACCAGGACGGCAAGAAGGGGGACGAGCCGGTCGTCCCTCCGGGCACGAAGCTCGGCGCCGGAGCCGGCCCGGCAGGCGGTGGCGGCGGCGGAATTCCGGTCGGCGGCGGGGAAGCTCCGTCGATCGACGGCGGCGGCATTCCGTCCGGCGGCGGCCTCAGCGGTTCCGGGGAAGCTCCGGCCGCGCACTCCGGGCTCGCCGGGAACGCGCCGTCGAACGTCCTCAGTGGACTCGCGGGCGGTGCCGCCGGTGCGGCGGGCGCGGCGGCCAAGAGCGCCATGCCGATGATGCCCATGATGCCGATGGGTATGGGCGCCGGTGCCGACCTGGGGTCCGGCCGCCGGATTCCGGCGTGGCTCGTCGAAACCGAGAACGTATGGGGCCAGCAAGCTCCGGTCGCGCCCTCGGTCATCGGCGAAGAGCCGGCCGACCAGCCGTGACCGACGGCTACCGGGTCGTCCCGGCGAAACTCGCGACCGCGGCGTCCGGATTGGACGGTCGTGCCGGTGCGCTCCGGACCGTGCAGCAGGCCGTGGCGGGCGAACGCGTGCCCGCCACGGCCTTCGGCCAGGTGTCCGCGTCGTCCGGATGCGCCGCCGGGCTGGCGAAAACGCTCAGTGCGCTAGCCGCGGACGTCGACCAGCGCATCGTGCGCGCCCAAGTCCTTCGCGACGGCCTCACCGCGTCGTCGGCGGGTTACCGGCGCGCTGACGAGCAGGTCGCGGCGATGTACCGTTCGCTCCTGCCCGAAGATCCGGTGCCGTCAGCCGGAAAATCCGCCAGCAGCGGCGGATGGGCCGGGACCATCGCGGCCAACCGGACGAAGGTTTCCGACGCGCTCGCCGCCGAACGGACCCGCCTGGCCGGGCTGTCCGATCCGGACGCCGTCGCCCGCTCGAAGCGGCGGATCGCGTTGTACCAAAGCATTCTCGACGACCACCGGCAGATCCTGCGGTTCGATCCGTCCGGCAACGGCCGGATCGCCGAACTGGTCGGCTCGATCCAGCCGGGCACACGCAATGTCGGGCTGTTCGTGCCCGGTGTGCACACCCGGATGGACACCTTTCAGTCCTACGCCGACCTCGGCCGCAGCCTCGTCGCCGCCGACCCGAGCGGCCGGACCGCGATGGTCGTGTGGGCCGACGGGGTGTTCCCGCAGAACGTCACCACCGAGGGCGCCGAAGCCAGCTACGCGCAGACGATGGCCCCGAACCTCAAGGCGTTCGGCGACGAACTCCGCGGCCAGGTCGACGCCCAGACCGGCGGCGCGGCCACGATCACCGCGATCGGCCACAGCTACGGCGGCGCCACCGTCGGGCTCGCTGACCAGCAAGGCTTGCCAGTGGACCGGGTGCTGCACGTAGAGTCGGCGGGCATGGGACACGGCGTATGGAGCCCCGCGGACCTGCCGCCGAGCCAGGCCGGCGTGCAGCGGTACTCGATGACCGCACCGCTGGACCCAATCATCCTCGCCCAGGGCAACGCCGGTGCGCTGGAATGGACCGGCATCGGCCACGGGGCCGACCCGGACACCTTCCCGGGCGTCACCGAACTCACCACCGGCCACGACGCCGCGGGCGACGTGCAGTGGGGCCTGTCCTCGCACAGCGGCGTGCTCAAACCGGGTTCGGATTCATGGGAGAACATCTACGGCGTGCTGACCGGCGGCCACGTCACCGAGGCACCCGTGCCGGTTCCGGCGGTGCTGCCGTGATCACGCGCGAGTTGAAGGACCTGGCCGCCGAGCTGACGAACGTCATCGACAGTGTCGCTGCCGCGTTCGGCCGGCGCGCACTGCCCACAGTGGACGGTGAGCTGGACTGCGATCCCGCGCAGCCGGGGCATTTGGTGTGCTGGCAGTACGGCGTCCGGATGGAAGACAGCCCGGCCGCATTGCGAGTGCTGGGCGAAGCTGTGCGTCCGACGCTGGAAGCGGCGGGCTGGGAATCGTATGACCGCAGCACTTACCGGGAAGTGATCGCGCGCTTTTCCCGCGACGGCGCGGATTTCAGCGTGCACATCGCCCGCGACGGACGCGGCGTGGCGATCATCGGCTCGACCCGTCTCGTGCGCGCTAATCCCGGTTAGAACCGCGATCGCCGCTCACGAGACCTCACCCCCGGAACCGCGAGGGCCGCCACCCGCGCCGTCGTCCCCTCCGGAACGCCGCCACGCCAATCCCGGCCGCAGCAGCCACCGCGACCCCGCCCACCGCGACGACCCCGGCCGCCACATCCGACGTCGGCCGAGCTTGCGCCGCAGCGGGAACCACCTCGGGCAGCTCAGACCGCACCGCCGCCGCGCTCGGACCGGGCGCGTTGGCTGGCAATGCCGAAGACACCGCGGCGTAAGCGTCGACCATTCCCTAGCCCCGGCGCGGATCGTGTGCCCCGGACGGCGGGCGGGAAGCGGTGAGCAGCAACCGGTTCACCACCTGCTCGCCCTTCAGGTCCGGATGCGCCGAGCGAACCAGCGCGGCCACCCCGGCGACATACGCCGCGGCCAGGCCCGGGTCGGTGATCGGCCACCGGTGCGCGACCGCGCCCCCGCCGCCCGCCGACGTGCTCACCAGATTCGCGCCCGGCGCGGCGATTCCGAGGTAATCCCCGGCTTCGGTCTGGACCGGCGCGCCGGATTCGTCCGTCGAGCCGACCGCGACCACGCCCGCCGACGCCGTCGGATAAGTATGCGCCCCTTGCTGAGCGGCCGCCGCGGCCGAAATCACCACGGCCCCGCGCGCCTTCGCGTGGTCGAGCGCCGCGCCGAGCGCCGGGCTGTCCGAACCCGCCGGTACCGCCACGAGAATCACTCCCGCGCCGCGGTCGACCGCCGTGTCGATCGCGCCCGCCAATGCGCCCGGATCGCCGCCGCCGTCCGAGGAAGAGCCGTTGCTTTCGGTGTAGCGCAAGGGAAGCAGCTTCACCCCGGGCGCGACGCCGGTGAAGGTGGTCTCGTTCGCCGGCTGCGCGCCGACGATGCCCGCGGCGATCGTGCCGCGGCCGTCGCAGTCGGAATCCGCGGTGCCCGCGCCGCCGAGCACCTGTCCCGGCCCGAATTGCGCGTTCTGCTTGTCGACGCCGGTGCCGATCACCGCGACGGTCTGGCCCTCGCCCCTGGTCAGCGCCCACAGCCGCGGCGGGTTGACCAGCCGTTGCCCCCAGGACACCGGCCCGGTGTACGGACCGGACGGATTCGCGCACGAAGCCGCTCCGGCCGAGGTCGCCGTGACGGGCACGCCGAGCGCCACGAGCGCGGCCACCGCTCCGGCGGCAATTCCCCGCACCGCGGCCCCCTCCCCTTGTCCGACAAGGAGATTCTAGTGGAGAGCGGGCCGCGGCGACAGGGTTAACGCAGGTCCATCCCGAGATCCAGCGCGGGCGAGGAATGCGTGAGCCCGCCCACCGAGAGATAGTCCACACCGGACTCGGCGTACGCCCGCGCGCGGTCGAGCGTCAGCCCGCCGGAGCACTCCAGCCGCGTCTTCGGCGACAGCTCGTCCCGCCGCACGACCGCCTTCACGCACTCCTCCGGGGTGAAGTTGTCCAGCAGCACCTCGTCCGCCGCGGCGGCCAGTGCCTCGTCCAGCTGGGCCAGATCGTCTACCTCAACCTCGCACGGCAGCTGCGGCGCGTGTTGCCTCGCCGCAGCGAGAGCCGCGGTGACCGAGCCGGCCGCGACCACGTGGTTGTCCTTGATCAGCACCGCGTCGCCAAGGCCCATCCGGTGGTTCACGCCGCCTCCGCACCGCACGGCGTACTTCTCCAGCAGCCGCAACCCCGGCGTGGTCTTGCGCGAATCCCGTACCGAGGCACCGGTTCCCTCGAGCGCGGACACCCACGCCGCGGTCGCCGTCGCCACTCCGGACAGGTGGCACAACAGGTTCAACGCCGTACGCTCCGCCGTGAGCAGCCCGCGCACCGGACCGCGCAGCACGAGCACCGGCTGCCCCGCGACCGCGGGCGAACCGTCCTCGCGGATCGAGACGACCTCGTAGTCGTCACCGAGCACCTCGTCGAAAACGGCCAGCGCCACCGGAATCCCCGCCACGACACCGGCGACGCGCGGCGTCAGCTCCGCCACCGCACGGGCGTCCGCCGGGACCGTGGACGCCGTCGTGGCGTCCGGCCCGTACCGCAAATCCTCTTCCAGCGCGGTGGTCACGACGCGCCGCACGTCGGCGACGTCCAGCCCGTCCACCACCAGTGCCTGGACAACTGCTTCGGAGAATTCCCCGCTCATGCCACCCCTTCCAGCGACGCCGCCTCGACCAGCACTGGCTGTCCCGACGGGCTCAGCCGGATCAGCTGGCTCCGCCGCAGCCCTTCGTCCCGCTCCGGGAAGTCCGTCCGCACGTGACATCCCCGCGATTCTGTCCGCCGCTCCGCCGCGGCGAGCAATGCCTGTGCCACCACGGTGAGCGCCGCGTCCTCAACCGCGCTGTGCGTCCACAACGGACTGTCCTTTGTCGACAAATCGAGCACCGATCCGGCGGCGGCGAGCCCGTCCGCGTCCCGGCCGATCGCCGCGTACCGGCTCATGACCCGTTGCAGCGCATCACGTTCCGCCGTCGGCGCGACTGTCCTTTCCGGAATCCGCCCGCGCGAAGGATCCGGCAGCAACCCAGCAGCCAGGTCCGCGGCGACCGCCTCGGCGGTCCGCTGCCCCACGACCAAACCTTCGAGAAGACTGTTGGACGCCAGCCGGTTCGCCCCGTGCAGCCCGGTCCTAGCCACCTCGCCCGCCGCGTACAGTCCGCGCACGGTCGAGCGTCCGTCCACAGTGGCCACCACGCCGCCGCACGCGAAGTGCGCCGCCGGAGTCACCGGGATCGCGTCCACCGCCGGGTCGATCCCGAGCACCGCGCACGCCGCGTGCACCGTCGGGAACCGCTTCGCGAAGCCCGGAATGCCAGTGGCGTCAAGGAAAACGTGATCGTCGATGCCACCGGGAGCCAAGGCCTGCCGCCGGGTGATCGCCGCCGCGACGACGTCACGGGGAGCCAGATCGCCGAGCGGATGCACCCCGGCCATCACCGACGCGCCCGCACCGTCCACGAGCGTCGCGCCCTCGCCGCGCACCGCCTCCGTGACGAGCGGACACCGTCCGCGCGCGCCCGGCGTGTACAGCACGGTCGGGTGAAACTGCACGAACTCGATGTCGGCCACCGCCGCGCCGGCGCGCAACGCGAGCGCCAGCCCGTCGCCGGTCGCGATCTCCGGATTGGAGGTCGCCTGGTACAGCTGCCCGAACCCGCCGCTGGCCAGCACCACCGCGGACGCGCGCACGACGCCCGGCACGCCGTTGCGGTCGAGCACCGTCACTCCGGCCACCTCGCCCGCAGCCGTGCGCAGCGCATCGACCGCGATGTGGTGCTCCAGAACCGGAATCCGCCGTTCGCCAGCCTGCGCGACCAATGCGCGCTCGACTTCGGCACCGGTCGCGTCGCCGCCCGCGTGGATCACCCGGAACGCACTGTGCCCGCCCTCGCGAGCGCGCGACAGCCCACCCGAGCCGTGGTCGAACACCGCACCGTTGTGCCGCAGCTCGGTGACTGCCGCCGGACCACCGCCGACGATCGACCGCACGGCGTCCTCGTCGCAGAGCCCGGCTCCCGCGGTGAGCGTGTCAGCCGTGTGCTTCTCGACCGTGTCGCCTTCGTCGCGCTCGCCATCGAGCACCACGGCCACGCCGCCCTGCGCCCACCGGGTGTTGCCGTCGGCGACCGCCGCCTTCGTCACGACCAGCACGTGCAGCCCGAGTTCGCGGGCCCGCAGCGCCGCGGACAGCCCCGCCACGCCGCTGCCGATCACCACGACATCGGCCCGCGCCTCCCAGCGCGGATCTGGTGAGGTTTTCGCCTGATCGGCGTTAACTAGGCCGCTCATTCCCCACCGCCAGGCTGCCCGATTTCGATCATCCGCTGCACCGACGCGCGGGCCCGCGAGGCCGTCTCCGGGTCGACGTGGACCTCGTCCGCGCCCTCGGTGAGGCTCCGCAGCAGTGCGGCCGGGGTGATCATCTTCATGTACCGGCACGACGCCCGGTCGTTCACCGCGCGGAAGTCGATCTCCGGCGCGGCCTTGCGCAGCTGGTGGATCATGCCGATCTCGGTGGCCACGAGCACCGAGGTCGCCTTGGTGTCGCGCGCCGCGTGGACCATGTCGCCGGTGGAGAGGATCTTGACCCGCTCCGGGGCCACCGCGCCCTCGCCGGCCAGGTAAAGCGCCGACGTCGCGCAGCCGCATTCGGGGTGGATGAACAGGTCGGCGTCCGGGTTCTCCTCAGCCTGCGCGGCCAGCTCAGCCCCGTTGATGCCGGCGTGCACGTGGCACTCCCCGGCCCAGACGTGCATGTTCTCGCGCCCGGTCACGCGCTTGACGTGCGCGCCGAGGAACTGGTCCGGCAGGAAGAGAACTTCCTGGTCAGCCGGGATGGACGCGACCACGTCGACCGCGTTCGACGACGTGCAGCAGATGTCCGTCTCGGCCTTGACCTCGGCCGTCGTGTTCACGTACGAGACGACCACCGCGCCCGGGTGCTCGGACTTCCACTCGCGCAGCTGGGCGCCGGTGATGGAGTCGGCGAGCGAGCAGCCGGCCCGTGCGTCCGGGATCAGCACCGTCTTCTCCGGGGCCAGGATCTTCGCGGTCTCGGCCATGAAGTGCACGCCGCAGAAGACGATGGTGGACGCGTCGCTGCTGGCCGCGATGCGGCTGAGCGCCAGCGAGTCGCCGGTGAAGTCCGCGATGTCCTGGATCTCCGGGACCTGGTAGTTGTGCGCGAGCAGCACCGCGTCGCGTTTGCGGGCGAGCTCCCGCACGCGGGCCGCCCAGTCCGCGTCCGCCTCGACCCCGCCGTAGGGAGTCAGGTCCTGGTCAAGCGTGGTGGTCATGTCTTCGGCCCTCTCGACTTTCGCCGGCCTGGCGAACCGGATCGACCCCGGTTCCGCCCCATCCGGTTTTCGCCTTATAATCGAAAACCGTGCGAAGCCATCTTAACACCCGAGCCCCCCTAGCCCACGAGGTTCTGGCGGCAGTCCTTCAAGTGCGCTCGGACACACTGCGCGTGCTGCTGTGGCGCCGAGCGCTCGATCCGCACCTCGGCCGCTGGTCGCTTCCCGGCGGCCGGCTGCGCCCCGACGAGGACGTCGAGACGTCGATCCGGCGCCAGCTCGCGGAGAAGGTGGACGTGCGCCAGCTGAAGCACGTGGAGCAGCTCGCCGTGTTCAGCGCACCCGACCGCGTCCCCGGTCCGCGGGTCGTGGCCACCGCGTTCCTCGGCCTGGTCCCCTCCGACGTCGACCCGGCGGTCCCCGAAGACACCGAGTGGCACGACGTGGACGCCCTGCCGCGCACCGCGTTCGACCACGAGGCGATCGTGCTGCGCGCCCGCGACCGGTTGCGGTCGAAATTGAGCTACACCAACCTGGGTTTCGCACTGGCCCCCGAGGAATTCACCATCTCCGCGTTAAGGGGGCTGTACTCCGCCGCACTCGGCTACAAGGTGTCCGCGACAAATCTTCAACGGGTACTTCAGCGACGTGGTTTGCTCATCCCCACCGGACACACCGCCGCCCCCGGCCGCACCGGCGGACGACCTGCGGCGCTGTTTTCTTTCGCCGCGAAAGACATGCACATCACCGACCCTTTCGCCGTCCTGAAGCCCCCGCCGCGACGGTAAACACGAACTGCGCCGGGGCTCGGCAGCCCGTACCGTGGACGCGTGACCGAGCCAGAGCAATGCCCCAGCGGAACGGCGACACTGCCGTTGTTCCCGCTGCAAACGGTGCTGCTCCCCGGTACGCACCTGCCGCTGCACATCTTCGAACCGCGCTACCGGCAGCTGACCGCGGACCTGGTCACCGGCACCGTCCCGGAGCACGAGTTCGGCGTGGTCGCCCTGCGCGCGCCACTCGTTCGCGAGGTCAGTGGTCTGGACCATGTGTACAGCGTGGGCTGCAGCACGATCCTGCGCGAAGCGAAACGCCTCCCCGACGGCCGCTACGACGTAGTCACGCGCGCCGCCCGCCGCTTCCGCCTGCGCGAACTGCACCGAGCGTCCGCGCCCTACCTGATGGGCGTGGTCGACTGGCTTCCTGACGACCCAGTCCCCGCCACAGCGGAATCGACAGCCCGCCAACTAGCGGAAGTAGCCCGAGGCGCCCACGAGCGATACTGCGAAGCCGCCTGGCACGCAGACGACTGGCACCCCCCACACGACGACGCCGACCTGGGCGAACTCGCCTACCAGCTGGCCGCCGACTGCCTTCTCCCGCTGGAAGACCGGCAACTGCTGCTGGAGGAAACGCACCCGCTGCGCCGCCTGCGCATAGTCTGCCGCCTGCTCACCCGAGAAGCCGGTTTCCTGGAAACCCTGGGCGCGGTGCCGCTGCCGCCGACCGAACTGGCCACCTTCAGCAAACCCGCAGACCTGAACTAGCCGCCCGCCTGGCGCTCCGCTCCCTCCGTGAGGGACCCCTTCACGGACTCAGATTCCCTCAATGAGTCCTTCACGGACCCCGCCGCCGCCGCAACGCACCCACCGCCACATTGGGGTGCCACCCGCACGCCGCGAACCCCACGCGACCCCTACCCAAGCCGCGCACCCCACTCACCAACCGCCACCGACGCACCCAACAGTCGAGGCACCCACACCACCCCCGCACCCCGATACGAAGCCTCCCCTGCGGTCTGGGGGTGCTTGTCAAGGCATCTTTCCCGCCTTGACAAGCACCCCCAGACCGTCAGCACAATTAAGCTTCGGGGTGCCCCAACGAGGCCCACGTGCAACGTCGCCGCCAGGCGACGAGCCGAAAGGACCTAAGAACAACTCACCCCAACCGCCGCCCAAGATCCTCGCGGCCGTTCCACGCGGTCATCAACGCGTAAACCAAACACGTCACCAACGGCGCGGCCAGCACCACCCACCCGGTCTCGATCCGAGGCGCCTGCTCGAGCACCGCCCCCAACGCAGGCGGCGCGTCCACCGAATACTTCGAATTGGCGAACGCGGGCCCCATCTGCGTCCCCAGCCAAGCCGCCACCAACGCCCCGCCAGCAGCGGCCACCAGCACCACCGGCCCGCGCCGCTCCCGCAGGAACCACACCACCAGCCCGATCAGCAACCCGGTGGCCATCGCCAGAAACCCGAACACCGCCAGATCGTCGAACCGATGCCAGCTCTCCAACTCCAAAGGCGCCAGCTGGCCGTTCGTGCCGATCACCCGCACCCGCTCAGCCGGAGCCAGCAGAGACCACAGCCAGCCCATCGGAATCCCCAGCAACGCAGCCGTCGAGAGAACGCTCACCGCGGGCAGCAGATCAGCCTTCACCACCACGCGAGGACGCTGCGGCGGAAACAACACCGGCACCGACCAACCCTCAGCCACCGCTGACGACCGATGCGCCGCCTTGCCCGCGGAATCGACCACCCGAGGCTCCCTTCCCTGCGCGTGCGTTCCCTGCGAGTGTGCGGGACCGAGAGTAACTGGTTGTGCTCCGTTGTATGGCCGCGACTCCGTGTTGGATTGCCGCGACTCGGTGTTGGATTGCCGCGACTCCGTCGCGGCGGAGAAATCGCCTTTATCCGGTTTCTTCCCTCCCGATCCGCTCGGCCTGGGGGCCGAGCGGATCGCTCAGTCCAGAAACCGGGGCGATTTCTCGTGCCGGGCAAGTGAGGACGTCAAGTGCCGGAGCTGAGTGCGGGAAAGAAGGGTTAGTTCTGGGTGGAGGCGGCGGTGAAGGCTTCCGGGTCGAACTCTCCGCCGAACCACGGCGACAGGCCTTGGCGGGCTTGTTCGACGAAGGTGTCGGGGTCCGCGGCGCCCAGTCCGGCCGGGAGGGCGCCCAGCAAGGGAGCACCGGCGGCCACGGGGAGGTCGCGGAGGTTTTCCAGGGAGGCCAGGTCCGGATCAGCGGGCCAGGAGCCGATGATGACGCCCACGACGTTCAACCCGCGCCGAGTGGCGACCTCGGCCGTCAGGGCAGTCGTGTTGAGCGTGCCCAGCCCGGCTTGCGCGACGAGAACCACCGGCGCGCCCAGCGACCACGCCACATCCGCCAGCGTGCTCCCCTGCGGATCGAACCGGACCAGCAGCCCGCCCGCACCCTCGACCAGGGTCAGATCGTGCTCCGCGTCCAGCTCGCTGGCCGCGGCGGCGATTTCGCCAGGGCCGACGGTCGGGAGCCCGGAGCGGCGGGACGCGGCTTCCGGGGACAGCGGATCCGGGTAGCGCCGCAGCTCGCGGATCGTCAGGTCCTTGCCCGCCATCCGCACCACCTCGGCGAGGTCGCCGTCCTCGCCGGGGAGCACGCCTGTCTGCGCGGGTTTCAGCACCGCGACGCGTTGCCCCTGCGCGAGGGCCAGCGCCGCGATCGCCGCGGTGGCGACCGTTTTGCCGACGTCGGTCCCGGTTCCGGTCATCACGAGCGTCGTCACGAGCCATCAAGATATTGACGTGCTCCCCGATGTCAACACTCGGGGTTCCCTCGCGCGCACCCGGGGGCACGCGCGAGGGCCCGGGTCAGCCGGCCGGGGCAGCCGCGGGCGCTCCCGCGGCCACGAACTCGCCCTTCGCCGGGTCGGCGAGGTACACCTGCGCCGCGCCGACGTCGAAGTACAGCCCGGTCAGCGCCAGCTCGCCGCGCGCTTCCGCCTCGGCCACCAGCGGGTACTGCCGCAAATGCGTCAGCTGCTGCAGGACGTTGTGCAACGCCAGCCGGTCCGGTTCGCGCTCCGGCCGTTCCCCGTCGAGGGTCACCGCCCCGGCCCGCTTCCGGCTCGGTTCGGCGTGCACCAGCCAGGTCGCCAGCGCGGTGTCCGCGGGCGGACCGCTGGCCAGCGCGCCCATCGCACCGCACGAGGAGTGCCCGCACACCACGATTTCCCGCACCCCCAGCACCCCGACGGCGAATTCGATCGCCGCGTTGGTCGACGGATCGGCCTGTCCGGGCGGCACCAGGTTGCCGATGTTGCGGATGGTGAACAGATCGCCCGGACCGGACGTGGTGATCAGGTTCGGCACGATCCGCGAATCACCGCAAGTGATGAACAGCGTGTGCGGCTGCTGTGCGTGCGCGAGCCCGCTGAGGACGTCCTTCAGCAGCGGCGCGGCCCGGCGCTGGAACTCGGTCGCGCCCCGGTGCGTGCGCTGGCCGGGCACCCGCACGTCCGCGGCCTGCCAGGCCGACCACGGAGCCAGCCACCTCGGCATCGCACCGGCCGCCGCGGTGCGCCGGAGCGTCGGGCGGCCTTCCTTGCCCTTCGCGAACCACGGATGCCCGATTTCGTCGACGACCACGGTGCCGCCGGTTCGCTCATGCGCCTGCTGCCAGGCGGAGATGCTTTCGAACGCCGCGTGGTCGAGGTAATCGGCGACCAGCTCCAGCGTCACCTTCGAGCCCGCCGGAATCGTGCCGAGCACCTTCGTCAGCCGCGGCACGGACAGGAACGTCAGCACGCCTTCGACGATCACGCGCCATTCGCCGCCGTGGCGCTCGGCATGCACGCCCGACCACACGGTCCGGCGCAGCATCAGCAGCACGGCCAGGACGATCCCGGCGAGCACCCCGGTCAGCAGGTCGAACACGACCACCCCGGCGACGGTCACCAGGTAGAGCGGCAGATCGCCGTGTCGCAGCACCTGCCGCAGATGTCCGGGATTGACCAGCTTCGCGCCGACGTGCACGAGCAGCCCGGCCAGCGCGGCCAGCGGGATCGACTTCAGCAGCCCGGCGAGCGCGACCACGAACACCAGCACCCACACGCCGTGCAGGACAGCCGACGCCCGCGTGCGCGCCCCCGCCGCGACGTTGGTGGAACTGCGCACGATCACGCCGGTGACCGGCAGTCCGCCGAGCGCACCGGACACCATGTTCGCCGCGCCCTGGCCGATCAGTTCGCGGTTCAGGTCGGCGCGCGGGCCGTTCTGCAGTTTGTCGACCGCGACCGCGGACAGCAGGCTTTCGACGCTGGCGATCAGCGCGATCGTGAGCACCGCGACCGCGACCTGGCCCCATCCGCCGTCCGGCAGCTGCGGCGCGAAGCGGATCTGCAGCAGATCACCGGGCAGTTCGACACGCGGCAGCGTCATCCCGGCGGCAACGGACACGAGCGTCGCGACGGCGATCGCGGCCAGCGGTCCGGGGATTTTCCTTACCGCTGAAGGAAGTTTGGGCCACCCCAGCAGGATGGCGAGGGTCAGGACGCCGATCAGCGCGGCGGCGTCGTGGTGCGCGGCGATCTGCGCGGGCAGCTGGGCGATGTTCTCCAGCGCCGAACTCCGCGCCTTTCCGCCGAGCAGCACGTGCAGCTGGCCGAGCACGATCGTGACGCCGATGCCGGCGAGCATCCCGTGCACGATCGCCGGCGAGATGGCCAGCGCGGCCCGCGCGACGCGGCTCAGGCCGAACAGGATCTGCAGCGCACCGGCGAGGACAGTGATCAGGCAGGTGACCGCCCAGCCGAAGGTGGAAATCGTCTCGGCCATCAGCACGGTCAACCCGGCGGCGGGCCCGCTGACCTGCAGCGGAGAACCGCCGAGGGCACCGGCGACCACGCCGCCGACGACGGCGGCGATCAGGCCGGCGACGATCGGTGCGCCGGACGCGAGCGCGATCCCGAGCGAAAGCGGGACCGCGACGAGGAAGACCACGAGCGAGGCGGGCACGTCGTGGCGAAGCACGGCAAGTCGTCTCATGATCACCAGGAAACCGGCAACCCTGTGAAATGTCCGCTATGTACCACTCCACGGAGTGGATCTTTATCGAATAACCCACGATCGGGTTGCGCAAATCGGACATATCCACTACGGGCAGCCGCGCCAAACCCGAAGTAACCTCAGGCCTTCGCCGCGGCGGCCCGCATCGCCGACGTGACCACCTCCAGGTCGGCGTCGGTGCTGACGTACGGCGGCATCGCGTAGATCAGGTCCCGGAACGGTCGCAGCCACGCACCTTCGGCCGTCACCACTTCGGTCGCGACGCCCAGGTCCACCTCGTGATCGAGTTGCAGCACACCGATCGCGCCCAGCACTCGCACATCCACGACATGCGGCAGCTCCCGAGCCGGTTCGAGTCCTTGCCGCAGCGCGGTTTCGATCCGGGCGACGTCGGCCTGCCATTGACCTTCAGCCAGCAAACCGAGCGAAGCGTTGGCGACCGCCGACGCCAGCGGATTTCCCATGAACGTCGGGCCGTGCGCGAGCACCGGCAGCTCGCCGCGCGTGATGCCGTCGGCGATTTCAGGCGTGCACAACGCGGCGGCCATGGTGAGGTAGCCGCCGGTGAGCGCCTTGCCGAGACACAGCACGTCGGGCGTCACGCCGGCGTGCTCGGCCGCGAAAAGCTTGCCGGTACGGCCGAATCCGGTCGCGATCTCGTCGAACACGAGCAGGACGTCGTGCTCACGAGTCGCTTCGCGCAGCGCGCGCAGGTAACCGGGATGGTGAAACCGCATGCCGCCCGCGCCCTGCACCACGGGTTCCACGATCACCGCGGCCAGTTCGTCCGCGTGCTGCTCGATCGCCTTCGCCAGTTCGTCCACATAGGACTGATCGACCGGCGCGTCGAACCCGGACGGCGGCACCGGCACGAAAACCTGTTCCGGCAGCACTCCGCGCCACAGCGAATGCATGCCGCCGTCCGGATCGCAGACGCTCATCGGCGTGAACGTGTCGCCGTGGTAGCCGCCGCGCCAGGTCAGCAGCCGGTGTTTGCCGGGCAGCCCGCGGGAACGCTGGTACTGCAGGCACATTTTCACCGCGACCTCGACCGAAACCGAACCCGAATCGCACAAGAACACGTGCTCGAGCCCGTCCGGGGTCATCTCGACCAGGGTTTTCGCGAGCGTGATCGCCGGTTCGTGGGTAAGCCCGCCGAACATCACGTGGCTCATCCGCCCGGCCTGCTGCGCCAGCGCCGCGTCGAGCACTGGGTTCCGGTAGCCGTGCACCGCCGCCCACCAGGACGACATGCCGTCGACCAGTTCTCGCCCGTCGGCGAGCTTCAACCGCACCCCGCTCGCCTCTTCCACGAGCAGGGGCGGCACGCGGCCCGGCATCGGCGCGTACGGATGCCAGACGTGCGCGGCGTCAAGAGCGAGGAGATCGGCAGCACTGGGTTCCACCCGCCGACCCTAACCGGGCGGCGGGCGGATCCGCAGTGACAGCCGCTACTCCCCGTTCGGCCGCACCGGCAGCGCCAGCACGCCGTGCACCAGCGAACTCGGCCGGTAGACGATGCTGTCGGCCGGCACCGCGAGGCTCAGCTTCGGGAACCTCGCCAGCAGCGAGCCCAGCGCGATCTGCGCCTCCAGCCGGGCCAGCGGGGCGCCGACGCAATAGTGGATGCCGTGCCCGAACGCGAGATGCCCGCCGGGCGGGCGCGTGACGTCGAGCGTGTCCGGGTCGGGGAACTTCTCCGGGTCCCGGTTGGCCGACAGCAGGGAGACCTGCAGGAACTCGTCGGCCGGGATGGTGGTGCCGCCCGCCTCGACGTCCTCGACCGTGTAGCGCAGCGTCGCGAAGTTGATCGGCCCGTCGAACCGGAGGAATTCCTCGACCGCGCCGGGCATCAGGCTCGGGTCGGCGCGCAGTTTCTCCGCTTGTTCGGGCACCCGCAGCAACGCGAACGTGGCGTTGGCGATCAGGTTGACCGTGGTCTCGTGCCCGGCGACCAGCAGCAGGAACGCCATCGAGATCAGTTCGTTCTCGTCGAGCGAATCGCCTTCGTCGCTCGCGTGCACGAGGTCCGACAGCAGATCCTCCGCCGGCTCGGCGCGTTTGCTCGCGACCAGTTGCTGCAGGTAGTTCTGCATGGCCCGCGCCGCGGCGGCTTGGGACTCCTGGTCCATCGCGAACGACAGCAGCGTGTGCGACCAGGCGGTGAACTCGCTGCGGTCTTCGACGCGCACGCCGAGCAACTCGCAGATCACCGTGATCGGCAACGGCTCGGCGAACGCCTGCACCAGGTCGATCTCGTCGTGCCGGGCCATCTCGTCCAGCAGCGCATCGGCGATCTCCTGGATCCGCGGCCGCAGCCGGGCGACGGTGCGGGCGGTGAACGCCTTGTTCACGAGCTTGCGCAGCCGGGTGTGGACCGGCGGGTCGCTGTTGAGCATGTGCCGGGTGAGCAGAGTGCCGAAGTCAGGCCCCTGGACGTCCTGGCCGACCTTCGCCGCGATCACCCGCTGCACGTCCGTGCTGTCCTTGCTGACCCGCGGATCGTTGAGCAGCTCGCGCGCCTGCTCGTATCCGGTGACCAGGTAAGATGGAATGCCGCGCCCGGCGGTAATCGGGCACACCGCACCGGATTCGCGCCGCCGCGCCAGCCATTCGTGCGTGCTCTGCCACAATTCCTCGCCCGCGAAAGGGAGTTCCCCGGTTCGTTCGTCGACGCTCACTGATGGGGCCCCCAGTGCAGTTCGGTCAGCGTTCGGCCAATGCCGCCTCGACGCGCTCGACCACCTGCTTCCAATATGCCCGCTGCTCGGCCTTTTCCGCCACGTCCGCGAGCCGCTCCTGGCGGATCTTGAGCGTGCTGCGCTTGCCGAGGTCCGCGACCTCGAGCTCCAGCAAGGAATCGTGGTCCCAGTCCGTCGGACGCCAGGTGAGCCGCACGCGGTCCTCGGAATAGCTGCGGATTTCGCCGGTCGTGCCGTGTTCGGTCTCGTATCCGGCCCCGCGTTCGCGCGGCAGCTCGACGCCGGGGCCCAGCCAGATCTCCACGCCGTCCCCCACCAAGAACTCCCACACCCGGCTGCCCGGGTACGGCATCGTGCGGGAAACGGCTGTCTCCCAACCACTCCGTCCGGTCTTGCCCGCCTCGTTGGCCATGCCGCCATCATGGCATCGGGGACCGACGGAAACCGGTGCGGGATCATGCGATCGTGCGCTACCGCCCCATCTCCCCCGACGCCCTCGCCGCCGAGCTGACCGAGCGCGTCAACGCGCTTACCCACCGCCGACGAATCGCCGTCGCGATCGACGGCGCGGCGGGAACGGGCCCGCTCGCCGAGGCGCTGATCGACCCGCTGAAGCTGCTCGGCCGGGCCGCTCTGCGCGTGCCCGCCGCCGGATTTCTGCGACCAGCGTCACTCCGTTTCGAGCACGGGAAACGGAATCCGGACGCGCGGTATACCGATTGGCTCGATTTAGGCGGTCTGCGCCGGGAAGTCCTGGACCCGCTCGCCGACGACGGAAGCGGCGAAGTGCTGCCCGCGCTGTGGGACGCCGAACGCGACCGGGCGACCCGGCTGCCGCGCGTCCCGGTCCCGGACCGCGGCGTCGTCCTGGTGGACGGGGAGTTCTTGCTGGGCGCGGGATTGGCGTTCGATTTCGTGGTGCATTTGTGGCTTTCGCCGGGTGCGCTGCGCCGCCGCGTGCCGGACGAATGGGCGTTGCCCGCTTTCGAACGCTACGAAAACGAAGTCGATCCCAGCGCCCTCGCCGACGTCGTGGTCCGCGTGGACGACCCGCGCCACCCGGCGATTTACGAACCCTGATCCAGGGTCAGCGCACCGCCGCCACCGGATCGCCGTCCAGGAGCGTCGAGAGGCGGTGCGCCATCGTGTCCCAGCGCCAGCTCTCGGCGACCCAGGAACGGCCCGCCTCGCCCATCCTGCGAGCCCGGACCGGGTCGGACAGCAGGGCCGAGAGAGTCTCCGCCAGCTGGCCCGGGTCGCGGCCGTCGACCACGTGGCCGGTCACCTCGTCCAGCACCGCCTCCGGCGCGCCGCCGGACGTGCCCGCGACCACCGGCAGTCCAGTCGCGGACGCCTCCAGGTAGACGATGCCGAGCCCTTCCACGTCGAGCCCCTTGCCGCGCGTGCGGGCAGGCATCGCGAAGACGTCGCCCGCGTTGTAGTGCGCGGGCAGTTCCTCCCAGGGCACCGAGCCGGTGAAGACCACGTCGTCGGTCACGCCGAGCGCCGCGGCCAGCTGAGTGAGGCGCTTGCGGTACGGGCCGCCGCCGACGAGGAGCAGCGCCGCGCCGGGCACGCGCTCGCGGATCGCGGGCAGCGCGGAGATCAGCATGTCCTGGCCCTTGCGGGGAACGAGCCGCGAAACGCAGACGACGGTCGGCCGGTCGCCGAGCCCGTGCCGAGCGCGGATTTCCTCCCGACCGGCCGGGTCCGGAGCGAAAACCGTGGTGTCGACGCCGCTCGGCAGCATTTCCAGCCCAGCATGCCGACCGAACGCGGCGGCGAACCGGCTACGCGTGTACTTGCTGACGTACGTGACGACGTCGACCGTCTCGCCGATGCGCCGCAGTGCTTGCCGCGAGCCCGGAAGCATCGACCAGCCGACTTCGTGCCCGTGCGTGGACGCGACGATCCGGCGCGCGCCAGCCTGCCGCAGCGGGTGGCCCAGCAGCGCGAGCGGGGCGGCCGCGCCGAACCAGACCGCCTCGCAGTCGCGGGCGCGCATGATCTCCTTCGCGCGGCGCAGGACGTCGGGCGTAGGCAGCATCAGCGACGTCGGATGACGGACCACTTCGAACGGCGCGGCGGCGTCGAACTCGACGTGCGAACCGCTGCTGCGCTCCCAGGACGGCGCGTAGACGACGAGGTCGTCCGCGGGCAGCCGGGTGGCCAGCGAATTGAGGTAATTCTGGATGCCCCCGGGGCGCGGCGGGAAGTCGTTCGTCACGAGCAGGGTCCTCAGCACCCCCGCAGGCTACCGACGAGCGATCCTCGTCGGAGACGACACCGGTGCGGTGCCGCCCCGGGGAAAGCGGGAACGACCGCTCGAGCGACCCGGCGCGCCCACGGACTGGCTCAGCAGCGGCGACACCTCGACCACATCACCGGCAGCCAGCGCGCATCCGGCGAAACCGACAAACAATCCCCCCACGCACAAACGCCGGGGCGACACCGCATTCGCGGCACCACCCCGGCGAAAGCAGGAACAACCAGTCAAACGACCCGCCGCCGCCGCGGACTGGCTCAGCAGCAACGAACCTCGAGCCGCACATCCGACGAACAGCACACACAAAAACACCGGGGCGGCACCGCATGTGCGGCACCGCCCCGGCGGAAGCGAGAACGTCCGGTCAGGCGACCCGGCGCGCGCCCACGTACTGGCTCAGCAGCGGCGAGACCTTGACGACGTCGCCGCTGGTCGGCGCGTGCACCATCATCCCGTTGCCGATGTACATGCCCACGTGCGACACCGGCGAGTAGTAGAACACCAGGTCGCCGGGCTGCAGCTGGCTGCGCGGAACCGGCGTGCCGGTGGTGCTCTGCTGCTCGCTCGACCGCGGCAGCGAGATGCCGGCCTGCTTGTAGGCCCACTGCATCAAGCCCGAGCAGTCGTACGAATCCGGCCCGGTCGCGCCCCACACGTAGGGCTTGCCCCGCTGGCTCAGCGCGGCCTGGACCGCCGCCGCGGCGGCGGGGCCCGCGTTCGCGAGGTCCACCGAGATGTCGCCGCCGGTGTCCTTCTGCGCGTTGCGGTCGGACTGGCTCAGCAGCGGCTCGGTCTTCTTCAGCTCGGCGATCTGGTCGTCGAGCGTCTTCTTCTTGGCGGTGATGTCGTCGGTCAGCTTCGCCGCGGCGTCGCGCGCCGCGGTGGCCCGCTGCGCGGCGTCGGCGGCCAGCTTCTCGGCGGCGTTGGCCTGGTCGACCGCGCCCTGGAGCTTCTCGAGCGCGGCGGCCTTCTGCCCGGCGATCTGGTCGAGCGCTGACGAACGGTCGAGGAACTCCTGCGTCGACGTGCCCGCCAGCAGCGCGGACAGCTTGTTCATCTGCACGCCGGACAGGAACGACGCGTTCGCGAACTTGTCGACGTCGACCTTGTACTTCTTCACGTTCTCGGCGGCCTGCGCGGAGAGGTTGTGGGCGTTGGCGACGTCTCCGTTGGCCTTGTCGAGGTCGCCCTGCCGGGCGGCGAGGTCGTCCTTCGCTTTGAGGAGATCCTCGTTCGCCTTCTCCGCCTGCGCCGCGAGGTCGCGGTACTTGGCGAGAGCGTCCGAACCGGAGTCCGGCGGGGCCTGGAGGACGGGGAGGGGGGAAGCGGCTGCGGTGCCCGCAGGCTGCGCCGCGGTGACGATTGCGATCACCGAGGCGGCCGCGAGGGCGCCTGACACCACGCGCTTGACTGGATGCGACTGCACGGCCGCGCGGGTCTCCTTTGCTCGTCGGGCCGCCGTGGCCGGAACCCCGGGCGCGGAAGAGGTCGGGGGCCCTCTTCGCGCACGCTGTCCGTCCGCGTTCCGGCCGTCGTGTTCCACAACAGCTTTTCCCGCGCACGGTGTTTGGTTCCGGTCCTGACTCCCCGACAAAGCCGAACCGGCGGCGATCCCGCGTCGCCGTCGTTCGACGGCTGCCTGGCGCGAGATCTCGGCTAGGTTACGAAAAGACCTTCGGCGCGTCCACCGGGCCCCCCGTAAAAACTCTCCGTAGTCCGGCGAAACACCATCGGACCAGCACGGCAGCTGGATGTGACTTAGGTCATACGCTGCGGCAGCTCAAACGAGCCTCTCGACTACTTACCGTTCACCGCACCCCAGCGACCGCTCGGCGAGCCAGTGTCACCCACTGGTGTCACGCCGACCTACTGTCGGTCTCCGGAACCAGGCGCAGCCGAGGCACCATCCCCGCCTCGGCGAGCGCGTCGACCGCCCGCCGCTCGTCCGCGTCCCAGACGAGGCCGACCGGCGGCCCGAGCAGCACGCTGACCACGCAATCGGCACACGCCGCCCCGCGCACCGCACACCGGTCGCAGTCGACGACGAACGTGTCGATGTCCTCGACCGCGACGTCCACCGCACCGGCTGGCCGCCGCTCTTCCCGGAGGGAGGCAACGGGTTTCGTGCTCCGTGGCGCTCCCGCGCGCCGCCGCATCGAGCGCCGAGGCTCGGCGAGGTCGGCAACTTCGCCTGGCGAGTCCGCGGGCTCGTGGGCATCGGGCCGCATCTGCTCCTCACTCAGCGAACCCGCCGCCGCCTCTCCGCTCGGCCGCGTCTCCGCACCGCTCCCCTCGCCGTGCCGCCGCAGAGCACCAGCCGCGCCCGCCGCTTTTCCATCGGAACCAGCCGAAACGCCGCTTTCCCGGCGCGCTTCGAGGTCCCGGTCCCGTGCCTGGGCCGTGGCCGGACTCACCCCAGTGGCAAGACTCACCGTCGGACCCGCCCCGCCCGGGTGACCGCCCCGGTCCGGCGGCCGCGACCGTTCCGCCGCCGCGCCGTCCACAAAACCGGCCCGATCCCCCGGACCAGCCTCAGCGCGAACTCCCGCACTGCCGTCGGCTGTGTTCGCCCGCACGCCGGATCCGGTCCCGAACCGCTCCTGCTTCTTCTCGCCCATCGCCGAGCCTCCGTTCGTCCGCGAGGCTCCCGGACCGCTTCCGGGAATCGCCTCGGGAACAAACGGTAGGAAGCACCACCGACAATTTCGGACGCCCGCACGACGGGCAGGATCAGACTCGACCCAATCGGCTGACCAGCACCGCCGCCGGAGCGGGATGCGCACCGGCCGCGCGGACCGAGTCCGCCACCGCCCGGTCGGACGTCGCGACGACCATCGGACGGCCCTTCGGCTCGGCCGCGACCAGAGACCGGATCACGTCGTCGGCAAGCACGCCACGCTCGGAAAACAGCACTCGCACCCCGCGCGGCACCGCGGCGGGCACCGACAGCACACCAGCCCCGTCGAACACCACCGTGACCTCCGCCGACGTGCGCGCCGCCAGCGCCGAAAGCTGATGCACCAGCCGGTCCCGCTGATCGGCCAGCGCCAGCTCCGGATAACCCGTTTTGGTGACGTTGTAGCCGTCCACGATGAGATGGACGTTCGGCAGCGCCAGATGCCGGTCGAGCGCCGTGACGTCCTGGATCCGCCCGCCCGGGCCGAGTCCGGACCGCGCGCCGCTCACCATGTCGGCGGGCCGTGCGCCGCGGTCGCCCAAAGCGAGTTCGCGGCGCAGGCCGTGCACAGCGCCGTCGATCGTGTCCACGAGCAACGCCAGCCGGACCTCGTCGGCCTCCCTGGCCTCGCGCGCCGACTGCCGGGCCATCTCGGCGTCCGCCACCGCCCGTTCGGCACGCGTGCGTTCCGCCGCGACCCGGCGGCGTTCCCGGTCGAGCTGCGCGTTCAGCATCTCGATCTCGCGTTCCCGCGTCGCTCCTCCGTCGGCCAGTTCGGCCCGCGCCGCCTCGGCCGCGTCCTTCGCCTGCCGCAACTGCACGCCCTGCTCACGCAGCCGGCGCAGCAGCTTCTCGACCTCGGCCTCGCGTTCGCCTCGTGCGCTCTCGACCGCCGCGCGCGCCTCTTCCAGCTCGGCCCGCAGATCGGCGATTTCCGCTTCCAGACGTTGATTCCGAGCCAGCGCCGCGTCCCGCTCAGCGCGCAGCGCCGTTTCCTCAGCATTCTTCGCGACCAGCCGCACGCGTCCGGCCGCACCGGATTCGCCGAGCAGCACCGCGGCGGCAGCGGCCGCGACGGAATCCGAAACGTTCGGGTCCAGCGCGTCGGTCCGGTGCTCTCGCAGCCACTCCAGCACCGCGGTCCGGAACTGCGCGGAGTCCCCCAACGCGGTCAGCAGCGCGGTGCCGCCGAGCTTCGCACGCTTGGCCGGGGCGAACTTCGCGACCGGCCGCAGCTGCCGCGGCACGTCCGCGACCGGCAGTTTCGCGACCGCGGCCGCGGCCAGTTCGGCGATCCGCTCGCGCACCGCCTCCGGCAGGCTCGTCCACGTCGCCGGTTCCGGACACGTCCCCGCTTCCGGGGCCTCCGCGTCCTCCTCCGCCCGCGCCGGAACCGCCGAGGGGCCGACGGCCTCCTCGGTTTCCTCCGGTTCGACGGGCTGGGGGTGCATTGGTCCAGGGTAGGCCCCGCCGCCGGATCCCGCGCCGCACCGGCCCGTTCCGCTGGTCACCATCGGGCCACGGGCGGTGCGCGCGAAGATTGTCGGTGGTCGGTCCTACTGTGCGCGATCATGGAGACCCGACCGAGGCCGGATCAGGCTCAGCTGGCGTTCGACGAGCTCGGCACCCCGCTGCGGGACACCACGTTCGTCGTGTTCGACCTCGAGACCACCGGCACCAAACCGGGCCCGGACGGGATCACCGAGATCGGCGCGGTCAAGGTCCGCGCCGGTCAGGTGCTGGGCGAGTTCGCGACGCTGGTCAACCCGGGCACGCCGATCCCGCCGCAGATCGTCGAACTGACCGGGATCACGCAGGCGATGGTCTACGACGCGCCGCGGATCGAACGCGTGCTGCCGGCCTTCCTGGAGTTCATCGGCGGCGCCGTGCTGGTCGCGCACAACTCCGGCTTCGACACCAGCTTCATGAAGGCAGCCTGCGAGGGGCACGGCTACGTCTGGCCGCGCCCGACCGTCGTCTGCACGGTGAAGCTCGCGCGCCGCGTCATCCCGCGCGAAGAAGCACGCAGCTACCGGTTGTCGTCGCTGTCCATGCTGCTCGGCGCGCGCACCCGGCCGACGCACCGCGCGCTCGACGACGCCCGCGCCACCACCGACGTCCTGCACGCGCTGCTGGAACGCGTCGGCAACCTCGGCGTGCACACCGTCGAGGAGCTGATCGACTACCTCCCGGACGTCACGCCGGCCCAGCGCCGCAAGCGAAACCTCGCCGCCGACCTCCCGTCGCGGCCCGGCGTGTACCTCTTCAAGGGACCGCGCGACGAAGTCCTGTATGTCGGCACCGCGCGCGACCTGAGGCGACGCGTACGGACGTATTTCACCGGTTCGGAGAGCCGGGGCCGGATCCGGGAAATGGTCGCGCTGGCGGAGCGTGTGGACGCCATCGAGTGCGCGCACTCCCTCGAAGCCGAGATCCGCGAACTGCGCCTGATCGCCGCGCACCGGCCGGCGTACAACCGGCGCTCGAAAAATCCGCACCACGGCTGGTGGATCAGCCTCACCGACGAAGCCTTTCCGCGGCTTTCCGTGGTGCGCCTGCCGCGCGCGGGCACGCTTGGGCCGTTCCGCAGCCAGGCCGACGCGCGCACCGCCGCCGAAACCCTCGCCGACGCCTCCGGTCTGCGCACCTGCACCCAGCGCATCTCCGCCACCTCCGCGTCCGGAACGCCGTGTGTCCTGGCCGAACTCGGCCGCTGCGGGGCTCCGTGCGCGGGCAGGCAGACCGTCGCCGAGTACTCCCCCGCCGTGGAGGCCGCCCGCGGACTCATCGCCGGTCACGACGGCCGTCCGTTGCACCTGGCCGCGGCGAGGCTGGAGGAGATGTCGGCACGAAGGCATTACGAACAGGCCGCCCGCCACCGCGACGAACTGGCCGGACTGGTCCGCGCCGTCGGCCGCGCACACCGGCAGGCCGCGCTCGCGTCGGTCGCGGAACTCATCGCCGCCGCCCCGGACGGCAACGGCGGCTGGGAACTGTCCGTCATCCGCTACGGCAGGCTCGCCTCCGCCGGGGTCGCCCGCCGCGGGGTCCCGCCGATGCCGGTGGTCGAATCCCTCGTCGCCGCGGGCGAAACCGTGCTGCCCGGCGACGGTCCGCTGCGCGGTGCCCCCGGCGAGGAAGTCGGAATCCTGCTGCGCTGGCTCGCCCGCCCCGGCACCCGGCTCGTCCGCACCACGCGGCCGTGGGCCGAGCCCGCCGCTGTCGCCGGATGGCAATCGTGGCTCGCGAGAGTGGCCGACGCCCGCTCCCTCGAACATGTCGCCGGATGACGCGCCCCGCGGCCGACGACGCCGGGGGCCGCCTGGGAACCTCCGCCGACGTCCCGCCCCATGACCGGGACGGGCCAGACCGGCGGCCGGGATCGGGGTTGTTGTCCAGTCAGATAGCGACGAATCGGGCGCTTCGTGGAGCCTGGCGTCCTTTGTGGACGCTCAGCAGCCGGTGAGACCACTCCGTTCCACCAGCGCCGGGGTCGAACACGTCGAGGCCTGAGACGCCCCGCTGCGGCGTGTTCGGGCGCGTTCCCGGCTACGATCGCGCTCGTCGGTTACCGCCAGGAAGTGGGAGGAACGCTGTGATCACGGCGATCGTGCTGATCAACGTAGAGGCCGAGGAAATCCCGCAGGCCGCGCAGGCGATCGCGGACCTCGACCAGGTGTCCGAGGTCTACTCGTGCGCAGGGGACGTCGACCTCATCGCCACCGTGCGCGTGCAGGCCCACGAAGACCTCGCGGACCTGATCCCCGGCCGGATCGGCAAGGTCCGCGGCGTGCTCGACACCGTCACCCACATCGCGTTCCGGTCCTACTCGCGGGCCGACACCGACTCCGCGTTCGAGATCGGCGTCGAAGGAGCCTGAGGTGCCGGGAATTGTCGTACCCCCGGGCTAACGTCCGGGGCATGACGACACCGCGGCTGGCCGAGGTCACCAGGGACAACGTGGGCGCGGCCTGCGATCTGTCGGTGGCACCGCACCAACAGGATTACGTGGCCCCGGTCGCCCGCTCGCTGGCCGAGGCCTACACCCAGCCGGACGTCGCCTGGCCGAGGCTGATCTATGCCGGAGACGACCTCGTCGGGTTCGTCATGGCCGCCTTCGATCCGGGCTGTCCGATCGACTACTTCCGCTGCGGCATCTGGCGGCTGAACATCGCCGCCGAGCACCAAAAGAAGGGCTACGGGAAGTTCGCCGTCGAAGCGGTCCTGGCCGAAGCACGCCGCCGCGGAGCCGAATCGGCGACGGTGCTCTGGGCGCCCGGCGAGCACAGCCCTGAGCCGTTCTATCTGCGGCTGGGATTCCAGCCCACCGGCCAGCTCCACGAAGGCGAGGTCGTCGCCCGCATCCGGCTCTGAACCCCGCGGACCGCGCTACCGTTTTCGCATGACGACCCCGAGACTGGTCGAAGTCACGGTCGACAATGTGGAAGACGCCTGCGATCTCAAAGTGGCGAAACACCAGCGGGACTACGTAGCCCCGGTCGCCTGCTCGCTCGCCGAAGCCTATGTCCGGTACGACGTCGCCTGGCCGAGGCTGATCTACGCCGGGAAGAAACTCGTCGGCTTCGTCATGGCCGCCTTCGACCCGGACAACCCGACCGACTACTACCGCACCTATCTGTGGCGGCTGAACATCGCCGCCAAACACCAGAAAAAAGGCTACGGCCGATTCGCGGTCGAAGCGGTTCTGGCCGAAGCTCGCCGCCGCGACGCCGAATCCGTGACGGTCAGCTGGATGCCGGGCAAGCACAGCCCCGGCCCCTTCTACCTGCGGCTGGGCTTCCAGCCGACCGGCGAAATGGACGACGACGAGATCGTCGCCCGCATCCGGCTCTGAAAACGCCGACGCACCAGCAAGAAGGCCCCTCCCTCGCGTTGAGGAAGGGGCCTTCCGGCGTTCTGCGCTGACTTCAGGGACTCAGTGCCCGGAACCGACCTCGGTGGTCGATTCCTCGGAGCCTTCGAGCTTCCCGTGCCCGGCCCCGTGGCCGTTGCCGCGAGCGCGCTCGAGCGCCTTCGTCTCGTCCGCCGGGTCCGGCGTCCAGAGCGAACCCGGGACGGCGCTGCCCGCGGTGCCGAGCTTGTTCATCTTCTTCGGCACGGCCGCGCCCTGGTACTCGAGCGGGATCGCGTGGCCGTGGCTGTCCGTGCCGCCCAGCGGCTGGTGGATCTCGATGAACTCGCCGTGCGGCAGCCGCTTGATGATGCCGGTCTCGACGCCGTGCTCCAGCACCTCCCGGTCGGACCGCTGCAGGCCCAGGCAGATCCGGTAGGTGAAGTAGTACGCCAGCGGCGGCACGATCAGCACGCCGATGCGCCCGGCCCACGTCGTCGCGTTCAGCGAGATGTCGAACTGGTCGGCGATGATGTCGTTGAAGCCGGACAGCTCGATCACCGCGAAGAACCCGAGCGCCATCATGCCCAGCGCGGTGCGGACCGGTGCGTCGCGCGGCCGCTGGAGCAGGTTGTGGTGCGCGGTGTCCTTGGACAGCTTGCGCTCCAGGAACGGGTACGTCAGCAGCAGCGCGAACAGGATCGGCATGCCGATCGCGCCGGGGAAGAACACCGCCGGGATCGTGTAGTTCCCGAGGTAGACCTCCCAGGCCGGCCAGATCCGGAGCATGCCGTCGGCCCAGGCCATGTAGTAGTCCGGCTGGGATCCCGCGGACACCATCGACGGGTTGTACGGCCCGAAGTTCCACACCGGGTTGATCTGGAACAGGCCGGACATCAGCGCCAGCACGCCCACGACCAGGGTGAAGAACGCGCCGCCCTTGAGAGCGAAGTACGGCATGATCCGCACGCCGACGACGTTGGTCTCCTTGCGCCGCACGCCGGGGAACTGGGTGTGCTTCTGGTACCAGACCAGCGCGAGGTGCGCGCCGATCAGGGCCAGCATGATGCCCGGGACCAGCAGGATGTGCAGCGTGTAGAGCCGGGGGATGATCTGGTCGCCGGGGAACTCCCCGCCGAACAGCGCCCAGTGGATCCAGGTGCCGATCACCGGCACCGACAGCACGATGCCGGACAGGGTCGCGCGGATACCGGTGCCGGACAGCAGGTCGTCCGGGAGCGAGTAGCCGAAGAAGCCCTCGAACATGCCCAGGATCAGCAGCAGACCGCCGATGACCCAGTTCGCTTCGCGCGGCTTGCGGAACGCGCCGGTGAAGAAGATCCGGAGCATGTGCACCATCATCGACGCGACGAAGATCAGCGCCGCCCAGTGGTGCAGCTGCCGCACGAACAGGCCGCCGCGCACGTCGAACGAGAGGTCCAGCGTGGTGCGGAACGCCTGGGACATTTGCATGCCCTGCATGTTCGTGAAGCTGCCGTGATACGTGACCTCCTGCATGGAGGGGTCGAAGAACAGCGTCAGGTACACCCCGGACAGCAGGATGACGATGAAGCTGTACAGGGCGATCTCGCCCAGCAGGAAGGACCAGTGGGTCGGGAACACCTTGTTCATCTGGTGCCGGAGGCCCTTGGCCAGCTTGTACCGCTGGTCCGCGTTGTCCGCGGCCTCGCCCAGGTGCTTCTGGAGTGCGCTCGTGCCCTTGGTCGGCGTGGTGAGTGAACTCATGACTTACGCTCCCAGAAGGCCGGTCCGATGGCCTCGTTGAAGTCGCCCTTCGCGATCAAGTATCCCTCTTCGTCAACCGTGATCGGAAGCTGAGCCAGCGGACGGGTCGCCGGGCCGAAGATCGGCTTCGCGTAATGCAGGGCGTCGAACTGCGACTGGTGGCACGGGCAGAGGATGCGGTTCGTGCGCTGCTCGTACAGGGAGGTCGGGCAGCCGACGTGGCTGCAGATCTTCGTGTACGCGTAGTAGTCGCCGAAGTTGTAGTCCTCCTGGCCCTTGCGCTTGACCACGCGCGCGGCGTCGGTCGGGCGCAGCCGGATGAGCATGACCGGGTTGTCGACCCGCATCAGCGCCTCGGACAGGGCCTTCTCGTCGCCCTTCTCCGATTCGCGGTACGGGAAGACCGTCTCCATCGCGCCCGCGTCGAGGTCCTCGGCCTTGACCAGCGCGACGCCCTTCTTGACGTCCTCTTCGAGGTTGCCGGTGTTGCGCCGCAGGTAGACCTTCTCGCCCGGGAACTTCGGCTGCCATCCGGTGTGCCAGAGGCCGTTCTCGTTGTCGCTGTCCTTCCACGGGTCCTTGATGAAGGACGCGATCGGCAGCGCCGCCACCGCGAGGCCGAGCGCACCCGCGCTCGCGCCGGCCGTGCGCTTGATCAGCGACCGGCGGGCAATGCCGTTGCGGGTCCCGGCGTCGGCCAGGTGGGCCAGGATGGTGGCCCGGTCGACCTCGGCCGACGGGCCGTCGCTGCGCTGCTGCACCGCGACCTCGTGCGGGACGAACTTCTTGGTGTAGAGGATCACGCCGATGCCGAGCGACAGCACCGCGAGGCCGAGCGTGACGCCGAGCGCCGGGGTGTAGAGGCTGTAGGTCGCGTGCCCGCTCGGGTCGCTCGGGTCCTTGTACTCCCACCACTTCGGCCAGGCCATGACGACCACGAACGCCAGGCCGGCGAGCGCGGACAGGGCGAACCAGAACGCGACGCGGCGCTGGGCGCGCCGTTCCGCGCGGGTGTCCTTGACCGGCCACGGCTCGGGGTACTCGACGATTTCGACGCCGTCCAGCTGACCGCCGAGCTTGAGCAGCTCGTCGCGGTCCATCTCAGCCAGCTCCGCCTCCGAGGGCGGCTTGGGCCCTTCGGCACTCATGCCTTCGATCCAATCCACAGCGTAATGCCGACGAGCGCGGCGATTCCGACGACGAAGGCGATGACGCCTTCGGAGGCGGGGCCGACCCCGCCGAGACCGTTGCCGCCCGGGTCGTTGTTGCCGTCGGACACCGACTTGACGTAGGCGATGATGTCCTTCTTCTCTTCCGCGCTGAGCTGGCGGTCGGAGAACTTCGGCATGTTCTGCGGCCCGGTGAGCATCGCGTCGTAGATCTGCTCCTCGGTGGCCGGGTCCAGCGGCGGCGCGTACTTGCCCGCCGACAGCGCGCCCCCGCGGCCGGTGAAGTTGTGGCACGACGCGCAGTTGAGCCGGAACAGCTCGCCGCCGCGCGCCGGGTCGTTGCCGCGCAGCGCCTCGCCGCGCTCCTGCGGACGCTGCGCGCCGCCGCCGTGCGCCTGCACGTAGGCGCCGACCGCGTCGATCTCGCTCGGCGTCAGCTTCGGCGGCTTGCGGGCGATCTGCGCCTCCTGGCGCGCCGCGGGCATCCGGCCGGAGGAAGTCTGGAAGTAGACGGCCGCGTCGCCGATGCCGATGAGGCTCGGACCGCGGTCCTTGACGCCCTCGAGGTTCGCGCCGTGGCATTCGATGCAGGTGTTGTTGTAGACCTGCTCGCCCTGGCGCAGCAGCGCCGGGTCGCCCTGTGCCTGCGCGGTCTGCGGTTCCGGGGCGAAGACGGCGTACAGGGCGCCGGCCCCCACCAGGGCGACGCCGAGTGCGAGCACGCCCGCGAGGCGCCTGCGCATCTTCGAGCGCGCGCGGAACCGGCGCTCCGAGGATTTGGTGCTGGTGGTCATCTTGCGGCAACCCTTGCTGTCAGTTCAGGCCGTTTTGTGGTGGGCGGTGCGGAGATCAGGGAAGGATGTAGATCACCGCGAAGAGGCCTACCCACACGATGTCGACGAAGTGCCAGTAGTACGACACGACGATCGCCGAGGTGGCCTGCGCCGGAGTGAACTTGCTGAGCTTCGTGCGGATCAGCAGGAACACGAAGGCGATGAGCCCGCCGATCACGTGCAGGCCGTGGAAACCGGTCGCGAGATAGAAAACCGTGCCGAACGGACCGGACGGGATCGTCAGGCCTTCCTCGACGAGGTTGTGGTACTCGTTCCCCTGTCCGGCCACGAAGATCGCGCCCATGATCAGCGTCACGATGTACCAGCGCCGCAGGCCGTAGACGTCGCCCCGCTCCGCGGCGAACACGCCGAACTGGCAGGTCAGCGACGACAGCACGAGGATCACCGTGAAGGGGATCGCGTAGCCGACGTTGAGGTGGAACTCCTCGCCGTGCAACGGCGGCGGCCAGGACGCCCCGGCCGGATTCTGCGCCTTCACGGTGAAGAACATGGCGAACAGTCCGGCGAAGAACATCAGTTCGCTGGACAGCCACACGACGGTGCCGACGCTGACCATGTTCGGCCGGTTCAGCGAGTGGACCCGCTGGCTGATGGTGGGAGCTGCCGTTGTCACGAATCGCATTATGTCCTCTCGCGACCGCACCCCGCCCGCCGGGTCTGCGGCGGGTCGTGGGAGCTTCGCGTCACACCCGCGCGCGAGACGCGGACCAGCGACGGAAGGAGCTACTCGTGAGTTGGCTGGAGAAGCTCCGTGACCTGGTGAGAAAGCCGGAGAAGGCGGTTCTCGACCCGGACTCGCCCGGTCTGCGGGTCGTCGTTTCGGCGTTCGATCCGGCCGTCGCGGACTCCGCGGTTCTCGCCGGTTCACCCGGCTGGGCAAGCGAAGCGCCCGCGGTCCTCGTCCATCACCTCGTCCTCCCGGCGGAGCGCGTCGAGGAGGCGGCGGCGATCCTCGCGCAGGACGGCTACGACCTGCGCGAACAAAGCCGCGACGGCGACCGGGTGCTGGCGCATGCCCGGCGGGTGCAGGTGCTGGACGCCCTGCACTGCGCCCAGGAACGGTCCCGGATGGCCGGACTGGCGCAGCGGCTCGGCGGCGACGCCCCGGGCTGGGAGGCGTGGCAACCGGGTGACTAGCCCACCGCGTCCGCGTGAGATGCGTCTCGGCGGATACGATCGCGGCTGTTCCACCCGTGACGAGACGGAGGCGTGCTCAATGAGCGAGCAGTCCCAGCGGATCCTGGTGTTCAGCCACAAGGCCGAGGTCCGCGAGGCGATCATGAACGCCGTCGGCAGGCGCCCGGCGGCCGACCTCGGCCGCGTCGAGTGGGTCGAGGCGGCCGGCATCGCCGACGTGCTCGCCGAAATGGACGCGGGCTCGGTCGACCTCGCGATCCTCGACGGCGAGGCGCAGCCGACCGGCGGCATCGGCCTGACCCGCCAGCTCAAGCACGAGATCGACGACTGCCCGCCGATCGTCGTCGCCGTCCGCCGCCGCGACGACCGATGGCTCGCCACCTGGGCGCTGGCCGACGCCGTGCTGGTGCACCCCCTCGACCCGCTGACCGCGGCGGAAACCGTCGCCGGCGTGCTGCGCGCCGGGCGGGTCCCCGCCGTCAACGGCGGCTGAGCCCGGTGGGCGCCACCCCGCACACCTGGCCCGCGCTGCTCACCCGGCTCATCGCGGGCGAGGACCTGTCCGCGGAGGACACGGCGTGGGCGATGGACCAGATCATGTCCGGCAGCGCCGGGCAGGCGCAGATCGGCGGCTTCGCGGTCGCGCTGCGCGCCAAGGGCGAAACGCCCGCGGAGATCTCCGGCATGGCCGACGCGATGCTGGCGCACGCCCGGCGGATCACGCTGAGCCGTCCCGCGGTGGACATCGTCGGCACCGGCGGAGACCGGTCGAACTCGGTGAACATCTCCACGATGGCGACGATCGTCACGGCGGCGGCGGGCGCGCCGGTGGCCAAGCACGGCAACCGGAGCGCGTCGTCGAAGTCCGGCGCGGCCGACGTGCTGGAAACCCTCGGCGTGAAGATCGACCTGCCCCCGGAGGCGGTGCTCGCGTCGCTCGAGGAGATCGGCATCGGGTTCTGCTTCGCGCCCGCGTTCCACCCGGCGTTCCGGCACACCGGCCCGCCGCGGCGCGAACTGGGCGTGCCGACCACGTTCAACCTGCTGGGCCCGCTCACCAACCCGGCGCAGCCGCGGAGCGCGCTGATCGGGTGCGCCTACGCCGACAAAACCCGTGCCCTGGCGGAGATTTTCGCCGACCGGGGCATGTCGGTGCTGGTGGCCCGCGGCGACGACGGGCTGGACGAGATCACCACCACGACGACGACGTCCGTCCTGGTGGTCTCCGAGGGCACGGTGACGGAACGCACCTTCGACCCGCAGGCGCTCGACATCCCGCGCGCCACCGCCGAGGACCTGCGCGGCGGGGATGCCGCGGCGAACGCGGAGGTCGTCCGGGAACTGGTCAACGGCAAAACCGGCCCGGTGCGCGACGCGGTGGTGCTCAACGCCGCCGCCGCGCTGGCCGCCTTCGCGGGCTTCTCGGATTCGCTCGAGGACGACTTGGCGGCCGGGCTGGACCGAGCACGCCAGGCCATCGACAGCGGCGCGGCAGCGGCGCTGCTGGACCGGTGGATCGCGTTCTCCTCGGCTGCTCGCTGAGCGTTCGCCCGCCCCACGAGGCATTCGGCGCGGCCGTGAAGGGCTCCTTGAGGGAATCTGATTCCCTCAAGGAGCCCTTCACGGACCTCTGCGGTCCGGTCAGGAACGGAAGGCGGTCCGGTAAGCGCTGGGCGTAGTCGAGCGCAGCCGCGAGAACTGGTGCCGCAACGCGGCCGCGGACGCGTACCCGCACGCCACCGCGATGTCCTCTACCGACAGAGAACCTTCCTCCAGCAACGCCTGCGCCCGGTCGAGGCGGCGTTCGGTCAGCCAGCGGTGCGGAGTCGTCCCGGTCGCGGCGGAAAAGCGGCGCAGGAACGTCCGCTCCCCCAGTCCGCTGCGGCGAGCCAGTTCCGCGACCGTGAACGGCTGATCCAACCGCCGTTCCACCCATTCGAGCGCTTCGGCGACCACCGCGTCGTCCGGTGCGGCCGTCGCGGGCACCGGGGCTTGCACGAACTGGGCTTGCCCACCGGCACGGTGCGGCGCGGCCACCATCCGCCGGGCCAACGCCGTCGCCGCCGCGACTCCGCGCAACCGCCGGACCAGGTGCAGGCACAAATCCACCGCGGCGACCGTCCCGGCGCTGGTGAACACGCCGTCGTCGTCCGCGTAGAGGGCTTGCGGGTCTACTTCCGCCGAAGGGAACAAGCGACGGAATTCCGGTTCGTAGATCCAGTGCACCGTGCAGCGGCGGTCGTCCAGAAGTCCTGCGTAGCCAAGGGAAAACACGCCCGCGCAGAACCCGGCCACCCATGCGCCGCGTTCCCGGGCAGCGCGCAACGCGTCCAGCAACGGCTCCGGCGGCGGCGCGGTCCGCGGCGCTTGGGTGGGCACAATCACCAAATCAGCGGACTCCGCGAAATCCAGATCGCGCAGTCCGGCGAGGCCGAATCCGGACCAGCTGGCCACGTCCGCCCCGCCCGGCGAGCACACGCCGAAGTCCCAGCCGGGCATGCCGTCCGCGCTGCGGTCGGTGCCGAACACCTCGCACGCGACCCCCAGCTCGAACGGCGAAACCCGGTCCGCGAGCAGCACGGCCACCCGGTGCACGTCCATGCGAGCCAGCATGTCACAAGTTTTGCGGTCATTGTCATCTCTGACACTGGTTGAGCGTCGCCGCGAAGGCGAGTCTTGGTCGCATGACGAACCCCGAATCCCGCCCGGTCCTGCAGTGGTCCGCGGCGATGGCGTTGTCCGGCACGATCGGCGCGGTCGTGCTCGAAAGCGGCGCGGCCGCCCCGGCTGTCGCGTTCGCCCGCTGCCTGGTCGGCGGCGTCCTGCTGGTCGTGTGGTCGCTGGCCCGAGGCTGGTTCCGCGACTGGCGGCCGACCCGCCGCGACCTGCTGCTCGCCGTCGCGGGCGGTCTGCTGCTGGTCGGCAACTGGGTGCTGCTGTTCGCGTCCTACTCGCTGTCGTCCATCGGCGTCAGCACCGTCGTCTACCACACGCAACCACTGATCCTGGTCGGGATGGCCGCGATGTTCCTCGGCGAGAAAGTCGGCCGTTCGCACCTCGTGCGCGCGGGCGTGGCGTTCGCCGGAGTCGTCGTGATTTCCCTTTCCGCACAAGGAGATGACGGTCACCCAGTGCGGTTCGCGGGGATCGCGCTGGCGCTCGGCGCGGCCCTGCTCTACGCCGGTGCGTCCTTCATCGCGAAGCAGCTCAAGCACATCCGCCCGCATCTGCTCGCGGCGCTGCAGCTGACGGTCGGCGCGATCGTGCTCGCACCCGCGCTGATGTTCACGCCGCTGCCGAGTACGGCTCCGGGCCTGCTGTGGCTGCTGCTCCTGGGCACGGTGCACACCGCGGTGATGTACGTGCTGATGTACGCCAGCATCGGCAAGCTGCCGACCACGACGGTGGCGCTGCTGTCCTACCTGTACCCGGTGGTCGCGGTCGTGGTGGACATGGCGGCGTTCGGCCATCGCCTGACCTGGCCCGAAGGCCTGGGGATGCTGGCGGTCCTCGCCGCGGCGCTGGCGCCGCAGCGCACCAAGGCAGACATGCGAAACGCCCAGCCGGGAATTCCCAGCCGGGCGTCTCGGTGAAGCGGAAAAGCTCAGTCGTGCTCGGGACCGGTGTGGTACTCGAACACCAGGCCGCCCACGGCGATGAGCAGGGCCACGATCGCCATCACGAGCAGCCAGATGTGGAAGAACGCGAGGGCGAGGCCGGCCAGCCCGGCCGCCGCAGCCAGCGCGATCGGCCAGTAGCTGCCGGGGCTGAAGAAGCCCAGCTCGCCGGCGCCGTCGCTGATCTCGGCGTCCTCGCGGTCCTCCGGGCGCTCCTCGATCCGGCGGGACACGAACTGCATGTAGCTGCCGGCCAGGAACGCCAGGCCGCCGGTCAGGAACAGCGCGACGATGCCGACCGGCTCCGCCTTCTGGTTGGTGGTGAAGAGCGCGGTCATGACCCAGTAGACGGCGGTCATGAGGACGGCGAATCCCGCCACCATGTAGAAAATCCGGGCTTCGACCTTCATGGGATTGGTCCCCTACTCCTCTGGGTTCGCCGTCAGTTGGACGCGGTGCGCGCGGTGCGGTCGGTGTTGAACGGCTTCGTGGTCACCGCGTACGGGCTGCACAGCTCGCCGCAGTTCATCGCCGCCAGCGCCTCGGACGCGGTGTTCGGCTTGCCGGTCTTCGGGTTCGTTTCGGTGCGCAGCTTGAGGTACTGGTCGTACTTGTCCGGGGACAAGGCCCGCACCTCGAAGTTCATCACCGAATGGTACGTCCCGCACAGCTCGGCGCAGCGGCCGACGAACGAGCCCTCGCGGTCGATCGAGTTCTGGAACGAGCTGTCCTGGTTGTTCTTCTCCGGGTCCGGCATCACGTCGCGCTTGAAGTTGAACTCGGGGACCCAGAACGAGTGGATGACGTCCGTCGAACGGAGCCGGTACTCGATGGTCTTGTTCGTCGGCAGCACGAGCAGCGGGATCTCGCCGGAGGAGCCGACGGTGCTCACCTGGGTGCCGTCGGGGCGCTTCGCGGCGTCGCCCTCGTACTTGAACTCCCAGTTCCACTGGAAGGCGACCACGTCGACGACGACGTCCGGGTTCGGCTTCTTGTCGAGGACCTTGCTCTCGGTCGTCGCGGTGAAGAAGAACAGCACGCAGACCATGATCGTCGGCAGGACGACCGTGAAGATCTCCAGCGGGATGTTGTACTGGAACTGCCGGGGCAGGTCCTCGGGGCCCTCGACGGCCGCGCCCTTCTTCTTGCGGTGGAAGATCGCGGTCCAGAAGATCAGGGCCCACACGATCGCGCCGACGACGAGCGCGGCGATGACCGTCCACGTCCAGAGAGTGCGCATCTGGTCGGCCTGCGGCGTGACGCCCTTGGGCCAGCCGAAGCGGAGGATCTCGTCTCCCGAGCAGCCCGTCGCGGTCAGCGCCACCAGCACGGCCAGCGCGGCGACACGCCCGACCCGCTTACCCACCGGGGTGCGCTCTGGTTTTCCCACTGCGCCCTGCCCTTTCACCCAACAGGCCCTCTCACACCGGGCCTTCTTCGACCGATCTTCGTGACAGGCGGAGCCTAGCCGAGTTGGCCGCTCCCGCTGACCAAGGGGTGACCAGTTGCGCCACGCGTCACCCGCTTTCCGCGCGACCGGCCCCGCCCCGGCATACTGGGCCCTTCCCCGGACCGGCCCGACCCTGAGGTGTGTGAGTACACGTGTGCGGCCTGCTTGGACTGATCTGCGCGACCGAAAACGACGCCGCGGACGCCCGCGGCAGCGTCGGCGCGGCGATGCGCTGCCAGCGCCACCGCGGCCCTGACGAGCAGGACACCTGGGCGGATGCCGAGGTCGTGTACGGCTTCAACCGGCTCGCCTTCATCGACGTGGACCACGCGCACCAGCCGCTGGTGTGGGGTCCGCCGGAGGCCCCGGGCCGGTACACGCTGAACTTCAACGGCGAGATCTACAACTACCGCGAGCTGCGCGACGAGCTGGCCGAAAAATTCGGTGCGAAATTCGCCACTGAGGGCGACGGCGAGGCGATCGTCGCGGCATATCACTACCTCGGGGACAAAGCGGTCGAAAAGCTGCGCGGCATGTTCGCCTTCCTGATCTGGGATTCGGCGGAAAAGGTCGTTTTCGGCGCGCGCGACCCGTTCGGCATCAAACCGCTCTACTACAGCTCCGGCCCGAAGGGCACCGCGTTCTCCAGCGAGAAGAAGAGCCTGCTGGAGCTGTCGGACACGCTCGGCGTCGCGCAGGAGCTGGACCGCACGGCCCTGCAGCACTACCTGGTCCTGCAGTACGTGCCGGAGCCGGAGTCGCTGCACACCGCGATCCGCCGCGTCGAGTCCGGCACCTCGTTCCGGCTCTCGCCGGGCGGGAAGCCGGAGTTCACCCGCTACTTCCACCCGAAGTTCGCCGCGAAGCCGGTGAACGGCCAGGCCGAGGCCGACGCCCTGTACGAGCGCATCGCCGATGTGATGCGCGACTCGGTCGGCAAGCACATGATCTCCGACCCGGACGTCACGGTCGGCGCGTTCCTCTCCGGCGGCATCGACTCCACCGCGACCGCGACGCTCGCCAAGGAGCACAACCCGAACCTCATCGCGTTCACCACCGGGTTCGAGCGCGAGGGCTACTCCGAGGTGGACGTGGCCGCCGAATCGGCCGCCGCGATCGGCGTGAAGCACGTGGTCCGCACGGTGTCGGCGGACGAGATGATGGAGGCGCTGCCGCTCATCGTCTGGTACCTGGACGACCCGGTCGCCGACCCGGCGCTGGTCCCGCTGTGGTTCATCGCGCGCGAGGCCCGCAAGCACGTGAAGGCGGTGCTGTCCGGCGAAGGCGCGGACGAGCTGTTCGGCGGCTACACGATCTACGGCGAGCCGATTTCGCTGGCCCCGTTCGAGAAGATCCCCGGCAGCGTGCGCAAGCTGCTGGGCAAGGTGTCCACGAAGATTCCGGAAGGCACCCGGGGCAAGGACCTGCTCCGCCGCGGCGCGCTCCCGCTGGAGGACCGCTACTACGGCAACGCCCGCAACTTCCGCGACGAGCAGCTGCGCGCCGTGCTGCGGACGTACCAGGAAGGCGTCGGCTTCAAGGACGTCACCGCCCCCTGGTACGACGTCTCCCGCGGCTGGGACCCGGTGGCCCGCATGCAGCACGTCGACCTGTACACCTGGCTCCGCGGCGACATCCTGGTCAAAGCGGACAAGGTGACCATGGCGAACTCGCTGGAGCTGCGGGTGCCGTTCCTGGACGCCGAGGTGTTCAAGGTCGCCGCGTCGATCCCGCTGGACCAGAAGCTCGCGCACGGCACCACGAAGTACGCGCTGCGCCAAGCGCTGGCGAAGATCATCCCCGGCCACGTGCTGAACCGGAAGAAGCTGGGCTTCCCGGTGCCGATCCGGCTGTGGCTGCGCAACGAGATGTACGACTGGGCGCGCGGCATCATCAACGACTCGAAGACCGACGAGCTGCTGGACAAGAACGCCGTGCTAGCCCTGCTGGAAGAGCACAAAGCGGGCCAGTTCGACCGCAGCCGCCAACTGTGGGCACTGCTGGTGTTCATGCTGTGGCACGGCATTTTCGTGGAACACCGCATCAAGCCGGAAATCCCGGAACCGGTCTACCCAGTCAAGCTCTAGAGAGGTCCGTGAAGGGCTCCTTGAGGGAATCAGATTCCCTCAAGGAGCCCTTCACGGCCCTAAAACCGCACCAGCGCAGCCAACTCGAGGTGCACCCACACCACCCCCGCACCCCGATACGAAGCCTCCCTGCGGTTCGGGGGTGCTTGTCAAGGCATCTTTCCCGCCTTGACAAGCACCCCCGAACCGTCAGCACACTCAGGCTTCGGGGTGCCCCACGCACACACCCACCTGCAACGTCGCCGCCAGGCGACGAGCCGCCCGAGACCCCTCAAGCAGGCAAAACCGCCGAAATCTCCTCAGCCGCCTCCGGACCGAACGCCTCCCCCAACCGGCTCAGCGCCCCCGTCCGCTCCAGCCGCCACTCCTGCGTCCCCACCGTCTCCAGCACGAGCACCGCGATCAAACACCCCAGCTGCGCCGCCCGCTCCAAGCTCAGCCCGCCGTCGATCGCGGCGAGGAAGCCGGCCCGGAACCCGTCCCCGACCCCGGTCGGATCCGCCTTCCCGCGCTCCGGAACCGCCCCGATCTGCAGCGCGGTCCCGTCCCGACCGACGATCTCCACGCCCTTCTCGCCCAGCGTGGTGATCCGCAGCCCGACGCGCTCCAGCACGTCCGCCTCGGTCCAGCCGGTCTTCTGCAGCAGCAACTCCCACTCGTAATCGTTGCTGAACAGGTACTTCGCGCCCTCGACGAAGGAGCGCACCTGCGCCCCGTCCATGCGGGCGAGCTGTTGCGACGGGTCGACGGCGAACGTGTAGCCGCGCTGACGGCATTCCTGCGCGTGCCGGACCATGCCCTCGGGGTCGTCCGGGCTGATCAGCACCAGTCCGAGCCCGCCGACGCGGTCGGAGATGGGGCCCAGTTCGATGTTGCGGGACTCGGCCATCGCGCCGGCGTAGAACGTCGCGATCTGGCACATGTCCTCGTCGGTGGTGCACACGAAGCGCGCGGTGTGCGCGACCTCGGACACCAGCACGCCCGAGGTGTCGACGCCGTGCCGCTGCAGCCACGACTGGTAGTCGGCCCAGTCCTGGCCCACGGCTCCGACGAGCACCGGCTGCACGCCGAGCACGCCGAGGCCGAAGGCGATGTTCGCGCCGATGCCGCCGCGGCGCACGACGAGGTCGTCGGCGAGGAAGCTCAACGACACCCGGTGCAGCTGCTCGGCGACGAGCTGCTCGGCGAACCTCCCCGGGAAGTGCATCAGATGGTCCGTCGCGATGCTGCCCGACACGGCGATCCTGGGCTTGTCTGCCACCGGTTCTCCTCACGAGGTGGATGAGCTGTCGTTTTCGCGCCCTGACGCAAGTTACCCGCTGGTCATGACCCTTCCGGGTATTTTCCGCGCCACGTTCCGACACTACCGGCCGGTACTCGTTTCCCGTTCGCATCCGGCTCAATAGCGTGGCATCCGTGAACCTCGCGACCGAACCGGAAACCATCGGCGACCTGATCGCCGACTGCGCCCATCTTCCGTCCGCGCTGCGGCCCGAGCGCCCCGCCGACCAGGCCCGGCTGCCGCGCCCGCGGGCCGCACAGCCGTGGTCGGTCGACGACGCCTGCCACGCGCAGGTCGCCGACCTCGACGCTTACGTCTGAGCCGGCGCACCGCGGCAGCCGAACGTCCTGAGCCCGGAAACGAGAACGGGCCCCAGCGCAGACGCGCCGGGGCCCGTTGTCGGCTCTGGGCTCAGTGGAAGCTGTCGCCGCAGGCGCAGGAGCCCGTGGCGTTCGGGTTGTCGATCGTGAAGCCCTGCTTCTCGATGGTGTCGACGAAGTCGATCACGGCCTCGGACACGTACGGCGCGCTCATCCGGTCCACGGCGACCCGCAAGCCGTCGAAGTCGCGGAACAGGTCGCCGTCGAGCGTGCGCTCGTCGAAGAACAGCTGGTAGCGCAGGCCAGCGCAGCCGCCGGGCTGCACGGCGATGCGCAGGTGCATGTCGTCGCGGCCCTCCTGTTCGAGCAGCGCCTTCGCCTTGGCGGCCGCGGCGTCGGTCAACGTCACGCCGTGGGTCTCCTCGGCGGTCTCGGCCGCAGCCGCACCGGTCTGCTCAGCGGTCGTCATGGCACTCCCTCTTGGTCGAACTCGCTGCGGGTACATCTCGTGTCCTAGGCACAACACGGGACTCGCCCGATCTGTTCCCCTCCATCGTCGCATATGGAACGACCTGGTGAACAAAGCCGTGACGCCTGCAATACCCTGGTGAGGTGAGGTTCCTGCGCCGAAGCACCACTGACCCCGCCGCCGACGAGTCCGCGGCCGAGACCGCCGCCGACGATTCCGCGGTCACGAGCAAGTCGTACACGCCGGGCAAGGGCAAGGCGACGCCGAAGCGGCGCGAGGCCGAGGGGCGCAAGCGCGGACCGGTCGCGCCGCCGCCCACCTCGATGCGCGAGGCGATGAAGCGCAACAAGGAACTGCGCAAGGCCAATCCGGTCAGCAAGGAAGAGCGCAGGGAAGCCGCCCGGCAGCGCCGCGAGCGGATGATGTCGGGCGACGACAAGTACCTGCCGCCGCGCGACAAGGGCCCGGTCAAGGCGTATGTCCGCGACCTGGTCGACTCCCGGCGCAACATCCTCGGCCTGTTCATGCCGCTGGCGATCCTGGTGTTCCTCGCGCTGCTGGTGCCCGCGCCGGCGGTGCAGCAGTACATCACCCTGGTCTGCATGGCGATGCTGCTGGTCATGGCCATCGAGGGCTTCGTGAACGGCCGCAAGATCTCGAAGCTGGTCCGCGAGCGCTTCCCGAAGGAGCCGCCCGCGGCCACCCGTGGTGTCGGCTGGTACGCCTTCGTCCGGGCGAGCCAGATCCGGAAGCTGCGGGTCCCGAAGCCGCGGCTGAAGGCCGGGGACCCGATCCCGAACTGAGCCGTGCGGCACACGGGTCGTTAGCCTCGCGAACGAAACGTTTACGCTGTCGGCATGGAGTTTCGACGTCTCGGCCGCAGCGGCCTCAACATCAGTGAGATCTCCTACGGCAACTGGCTGACCCACGGGTCCCAGGTCGAGGAGGACCAGGCGCAGGCCTGCATCAAGGCGGCGCTCGACGCGGGCATCACGACCTTCGACACGGCTGACGTCTACGCCAACACCGCCGCGGAGTCGGTGCTCGGGCGCGGGCTCAAGGGCCAGCGCCGGGAGAGCCTGGAGATCTTCACCAAGGTCTTCTGGCCGACCGGCCCGAAGGGCCCGAACGACAAGGGCCTCTCGCGCAAGCACATCCTCGAGTCGGCGAACGCGTCGCTGAAGCGGCTCGGCACCGACTACGTCGACCTCTACCAGGCGCACCGTTTCGACCGCACGGTGCCGCTGGAAGAGACGATGCAGGCGTTCGCCGACCTGGTCCGCCAGGGCAAGGCGCTCTACATCGGCGTCTCGGAGTGGAACGCCGAGCAGATCGCCCGCGGCGCGGCGCTCGCCCGCGAGCTGAAGATCCCGTTCGTGTCGAACCAGCCGCAGTACTCGATGCTGTGGCGGGTCATCGAGGCGCAGGTCGTGCCCGCTTCCGAGCACGAGGGCCTGAGCCAGATCGTCTGGTCGCCGGTGGCGCAGGGCGTGCTGACCGGCAAGTACAAGGTGGGCCAGCCGCTGCCCGCCGGTTCGCGCGCGACCGACGAGAACGGCGGCGCGAACATGGTGAAGCGCTTCCTCGACGAGAAGACCCTCACCGCGGTCGCGAAGCTGGAGCCGCTGGCGGCCGACGCCGGTCTGTCGATGGCGCAGCTGGCTGTCGCGTGGGTGCTGCAGAACCCGAATGTCGCGTCGGCGATCATCGGGGCCTCGCGTCCGGAGCAGGTCTACGACAACGTCAAGGCCTCCGGCGTGAAGCTCGAGCCGGAGCTGCTCACGGCGATCGACGAGGCGCTGGGCGACGTCGTGGTCACCGACCCGGCGCTCACCGTCTCCCCCTGATCAGCGCAGCAGAAACCGTTCCGCCACCGCGAGGTCGTGCGGATAGGTGATCTTCACGTTCTCCGCGCTGCCGGGCACCCACCGCACCGGCAGCGTGGAGAACCGCTCCATGCACGAAGCCGTGTCGGTGCCGAGAAACCCTTCCGCGGCAGCCTGTTCGTACGCCGCGAGCAGCGGTCGCGCCCGGAAGCCCTGCGGGGTCTGGACCCGGATCGCGCCCGGCAGCGGGCCCGCCACCGTGTCCGGTCCGGCCATCGAGACCACGTCGTCCGCGGCCAGGCCCGGCACCGCTCCCCCGTCTTCGCGGGTCCGCTCCAGCACCGCGGAGATCAGCTCCGGCTTCACCAGCGGACGGGCCCCGTCGTGCAGCAGCACGGAATCCACTGTCCCGTCGGCGATCCGCGGCGCGAGATGGCGCAGCGCGTTCAGCTCGGAAGCCTGCCGCGTCGGGCCGCCGGCGACGATCTCCACCGGAACGGGCAGTTCGGCCACGACTTCCTCGGCCAGCGGCGCGTCCTCGGGCCGGATGACCAGCACCAGCACGCCGGTCCCGGGCGCGGCGGCGAACGCGTCCAGCGACCACGCCACCACGCGCCGGCCCGCGACCGGCAGGTAGACCTTGTTCAGCGCGGCCCCGACCCGGGTCCCCGCACCACTGGCCAGCACGACCCCGGCCGCCGTCGATTCCCGCACGCCGACCGACCCTAAGGGCCCGGTCCGGCCGACGGTAGGTTGGGCGCCGGGACTCCCCGCGGCGAAAGGAAACCTGGCTGTGGACACCGGCGAAACGGGCATCGAGTTCGGCGAGATCGAACCGCCGAGCGAGCAGGCCCGGTCGGGCGCGATCGCGCTGCACGACAAGCTCGTCAAACCGGCCGGCTCGCTCGGGCGGCTCGAGGAGCTGGGCGTGTGGATCGCCTCCTGCCAGGGCCAGGCACCGCCGCGGCCGTTCACCCGGCCGCGCGTCGTCGTGTTCGCCGGCGATCACGGCATCGCGAAGAAGGGTGTCTCGGCGTATCCGCAGGAGGTCACGTCGCAGCTCGTCGGGACCATGCTGACCGGCGGCGCGGCGATCAACGTCCTCGCCGCGGCGGCGGGCGCGGGCGTGCGCGTGGTCGACATGGCCGTGGACACCGAGGAATCCGCGATGCGGTCGATCGGCGAGTTCAAGGTGCGCCGCGGTTCCGGCTCGATCGACGTCGAGGACGCGCTCACCGACGCCGAGGTACGAGCCGCGGTCAACGCCGGCCGGACGATTGCCGACGCCGAAGTCGACGGCGGCGCGGACCTGCTGATCGCGGGCGACCTCGGGATCGGCAACAGCACCCCGGCGTCGGTGCTGGTCGCGGCGCTGACCGGCAGCGAGCCGGTCGCCGTGGTGGGCCGGGGCTCGGGCATCGACGACAACACCTGGATGCGCAAGGCCGCCGCGGTCCGCGACGCACTGCGCCGGGCCCGCGCGGTGCTGGCCGACCCGCTCGCGCTGCTGCGGACGTCCTCGGGCGCGGACATCGCCGCGATGACGGGCTTTCTCGCGCAGGCAGCGGTCCGCCGCACCCCGGTCGTGCTCGACGGACTCGTGGTCTGCTCGGCCGCGCTCGTCGCCGAAGAACTCGCTCCCGGCGCCCGCCGCTGGTGGATGTCCGGGCAGCTCACCGGCGAACCTGCGCACGCCCTCGCGCTGGAACACCTCGACCTCGGGGCGCTGCTCGACCTCGACGTCCGCCTTGGCGAAGGCACCGGTGCCGTCACCGCGCTCCCGCTGCTGATGATGGCCAGCCGCGTGCTCGCGGAAATGACCACCCACGAGCAGTCCGGCGTATCCGGCCCGCTCACGTCCTGAAAGCCGTGAAGGGCTCCTTGCGGGAATCAGATTCCCGCAAGGAGCCCTTCACGGACAGCTAGAGCGTCAGGTGAGCGGGACCATCCAGCCCTCGGGGGCCGGGCGGGTGCCTTCCTGGATGCCGACGAGCTGCTCGCGCAGGGCCATCGTGACCGGGCCCGGCTGCCCGCCGGAGATCGAGAACTCGCCGCCGCCGTGCTTCACGTGGCCGACCGGCGTGATGACCGCCGCCGTGCCGCACGCGAACACCTCGGTCAGCTCGCCCGAGGCGGCCGCCTTCTCCCATTCGTCGGTGGAGATCCGGCGCTCCTCGACCTTGTGCCCGGCGTCCTTCGCCAGCTGCAGCAACGACTTCCGGGTGACGCCCGGGAGCAGCGAACCGGTGAGTTCCGGCGTGACCACGCGGACGTCGTCGCCCGAGCCGAAGACGAAGAACAGGTTCATCCCGCCCATCTCCTCGACCCAGCGACGCTCGACCGCGTCCAGCCACACCACCTGGTCGCAGCCCTTCTCCACGGCCTGCGCCTGCGCCACGAAGGACGCCGCGTAGTTGCCCGCGCACTTCGCCGCGCCGGTGCCGCCGGGGGCCGCGCGCACGTATTCGGTGGACAGCCACACGCTGACCGGCTTCACGCCGCCGGTGAAGTACGAGCCGGCCGGCGAAGCGATGACCGCGAAGACGTACTCGTCAGCCGGGCTGTTCACGCCGAGACCGGCCGAGGTGGAGATCATGAACGGGCGCAGGTACAGCGAATCGCCCTGCCGGGTGGGCACCCAGCGCTCGTCCACGGCGATCAGCTCGCGCAGGGAGTCGATGAAGGTCTCCACCGGCAGCTGCGGCATCGCCAGCCGCTCGGCGGAGTCCCGGAACCGGCGCGCGTTGGCGTCCGGCCGGAACGCGGCGATCGAGCCGTCCGGCTGACGGTAGGCTTTGAGGCCCTCGAAGATCGCCTGTCCGTAGTGCAGCACGGACGTGGCCGGGTCGAGGGTGAACGGTTCGTACGGCCCGACCTTGGCGTCGTGCCAGCCCTTCTCGGTGCTGTACTTGACCGTGACCATGTGGTCGGTGAAGTGCGTGCCGAACCCCGGCTTGGCAAGTACCTCGGCGACGCGTTCAGGACTCGCGGGGCTCGGGTTCGGAACGTGGGTGAACTGCGTCGCTGTCGTCATGCATAAACGATAGCGCTTGGTCGGAAGCACGTTAGTCGGAAGTCCTGTGGTTTCACTCGCCGCACAGACCCGCGCTCGCAGCGTCACCCCACTACGATGAACGCTGTGAGCACTCAACCAGCACGCCAGGCCGGGGCCGGGGCCGGGCCGGACGTCAAGACCTTCGGCACCGCCGCCCTGCTGACCTTCGGTGCCGGGCTGCTCGGGATGGTCGGCTGGGGCCTGCTTTCGAGCGGGTTCGGCTTCTTCCTCGGCCTCGTAGTCGCCGGCTTCGGCATCTACTGGTGGAAGAACCTGCACGGCAGGGTGATCGCGAAGGACCTGCCGACCAAATCGGTGGTGATCCTGCTCGTCGTCGACATCGTGCTGTTCGGCGCGCTGGTCCTGCTGGCCCAGTAGGTCAGCACAGTCCGGCGGGCAGCGCCGGCGCGGGCCAGTCCGGATCCGGCCGGAAATCGGTGTGCGTGCCGTCGAACGGGTACGCGCCCCGCTCGGCCAGCGCGCCCAGCCGTTCACCCTCGGCGCGCAGCTGGTCAAGGTCGGCCTCGGTGAGCCGCCCCGCCTCGACAGCCGCCTCCGCTTCGTCCTCGTCCTTCCACTTCCAGCCCGCGCCCGGCGTCACGACCAGGTCGAGAATGCCGTCGATCCGGTCCGGGCCGGTTTCGGTGCGCCCGCGCGGCACCTCGAGGTTCACGTACCAATCGCGGAACCGGCCGTCCGCCTCGAAAAACCACCACACCGACGACCAGGCCCGGTCCGGAATCAGCCGCAGCGTCGAGGTGCCGTGCCAGACGTCCGGCACGCACACGCGCGGCTCGCGAAACCGTTGTCCCAGCGGCGCTTCCCGGAGAGTCCGGCCGTCCGCGAGCCTGCTGCCGACGATCGGCGTGCCGAGCGGGAGCCAGCCGAGCAGCGTCTCGCCGTCGTCGGAGATCACGCGCAGCGGATGATGCTGGCCGATGCTGCCGTCCGGGCGGACGAAACGTTCGACGACTGTCTGTCCCGGCGCCCAGCGGTGCTCAGTCATGCACGCCACGGTAGCGGCGAACCCGCATCCGCAGCAGCAGTTCCGCGACTGCGCCGAGGCCTGCCGCGAGCAGCACCGCCGGCAGCGGAGCGAACGCCGCGGCGACCACTGCCAGCAGCGCGCCCACTGCGACCGGAGCCCCGCCGGACGGCGCGAATCGCTGTCGTGCCCCGACGAAAGTCGTGAATGCCGCGGGGAGAGTCGCCAGGACTGCGATCACCGTGAGCAACGGCTGGAGCTGTCCGGCGTCCGCGGCGGAGAGCAGATCCCGCATCGCCGTCCCGGACAATCCGAGCCGGATCGGGCCCAGCTGCAGCAGCGTCACCGCCGTGACGGCGAGCGCGACGAGGCTCAGAACGAGCGCGCGTCCGGTGCTCCGCTCGCCCGGTTCCGGAACCAGGAACGGCAGCAGGAACAACGCCGCGACGACGATCCCGGCCGCGTTCGGCGTCCCGATTCCGCCCGCTTGCGACACCGGAGCGATCACCAGGCACATCGCCACCAGGACCGCCGCGGCGGCCAGGAGCAGGCCGATTACCCACTTGACCAGCAGATCCGGCAGCTGAAGCCCGGCGAGGGCCGCCGCGGCGACGAACACCACCAGGGCAGCGGCGGCGTATCCGGGCCGCAGCGGAAACACGTACGCGCCGAACGCCTGCGCGAGCACGACGACCTGAGCCAGCCGGGATAATCCGCCGACGATCCGGCCAGCCGGATCGTCGCCGAGCGCGGGCAGCCGGGAGCCTCCGACCGCGACCAGCGCGGCGAGCACGACCCCGGCGAGAACCCAGTACCCGGCCCCGGCGGCACCGGCCGCCAGCGTCACCAGGAGTGCTCCCGCGAGCCGCACCGCGATCCCCCTCCCCCCGTCCGGATGGCTTTGTCATTAGCATGGCTCACGATCGACCGGGCAGATCGCCCGGCGCCACCGCGACGTCGCGAGGAGCCAGAAGTGACCGTGCCGAAGCTTGCCCTCACCGAGAACACGGATGCGGCAGTGGGCAAGACCCGCGCCGACGTCGTCGTGATCGGCACCCTGCAGGGCGAGGACGGCCTCGAGCTGGCCGCCGGTGCGGAGGTCGCCGACGCGGCGTTCGACGGCAAGCTCGCCGAGGTGCTGGGCACGCTCGGCGCGACCGGCAAGGCCGAGGAAATCGTGAAGCTGCCGACGCTGGGCAAGCTGCCCGCGGGCGTCGTGCTGGCGGTCGGCCTCGGCAAGCGGAAGGACGGGGCGATCACCCCCGAGCAGGTGCGCCGCGCGGCCGGTGCCGCGGCCCGCGCGCTGAACGGCACCGAGCGGGCCTTCGTCACGCTCTCGGCCGTCGACCTGCACGCCGCCACCGAAGGCATCGCGCTGGGCGCGTACGTCTTCACCGAGTACCGCTCGGAGAAGGGCGACGGCCCGCTGGCGAAGGCGGACCTGGTCAGCCCGGCCGAGGGCACCGCGCGCGAGCACAAGGCCACGCTGAAGGCGGCCGGGTTCATCGCCGAATCGGTGATCATCGCCCGCGACCTGATCAATACCCCGCCGAACGACCTGTTCCCGGCGTCCTTCGCGGACCGCGCGAAGAAGCTCGCCGACGCGAACGGCCTCGAGTTCGAGGTGCTCGACGAAAAGATCCTCAAGCGCAAGGGCTTCGGCGGCATCCTCGGCGTCGGCGGCGGTTCGTCGCGGCCGCCGCGCCTGCTGCGGGTCAGCTGGAAGCCGGCGAAGGCGCGCAAGAAGGTCGCGCTGGTCGGCAAGGGCATCACCTTCGACTCGGGCGGCATCTCGCTCAAGCCCGCCGCCAACATGGACCACATGACCTCCGACATGTCGGGCGCGGCCGCCGTGCTCGCGTCGGTCGTGCTGGCCGCGAAGCTGAAGTACCCGCTCGAGGTCACCGCCCACATCCCGCTGGCGGAGAACCTGCCCTCGGGCACCTCCTACCGCCCGGGCGACGTGCTGACCATGTACGGCGGCAAGACCGTCGAGGTGCTCAACACCGACGCCGAGGGACGGCTCGTGCTGGCCGACGCGATCGTGCGCGCGGCCGAGGAGAACCCGGACTACCTGATCGAGACCGCCACGCTGACCGGCGCGCAGGTGGTCGCGCTGGGCAACCGGATCTCCGGCGTGATGGGCTCGGACGAGTTCCGCGACCGCGTCGCGGGCATCATGCAGGCCACCGGCGAGGGCGGCTGGGCGATGCCGCTTCCCGACGAACTGCGCGGCGACCTCGACTCGCGGCTGGCCGACATCGCGAACGTCACCGGCCAGCGCTGGGCGGGCATGCTCGTCGCGGGCGTCTTCCTGCGCGAGTTCGTGCCCGCGGACCTGCCGTGGGTGCACCTCGACGTCGCGGGCCCGGCGTTCAACTCCGGCGGCCCGTGGGGTTACACCGGCAAGGGCGGCACCGGCATCCCGGTCCGGACCATCGCCGCGGTGCTGGCGGACATCGCCGACCAGGGCTGATCCCCACGCTTGACCGGAGGCCCCGCACCACGCCGGTGCGGGGCCTCCGTCGTATCCGCGGCCGTGTGGCACGCTCGCGCTCATGCAGCGCGACGACTATCTCGAGACCGCCGTTCGCGACGTGCTCACCGGCGACGAGGCCACGGCTGACCGCCGGATCGGCCACGCCGCGCTTCTCCTGGCCACCGCGGGCGCGTCCGACGCCGCGGACCGCCTTGTCACGCAATGGCACGCGGTGACCGGACGCCCGGCGTCCGTGCTCGCCGACAACGCGGTGCGCGCCCGCGCCTGGGCGATGCTCTTCGAGGCGCGCGGCGACCGTCCACAATGGGCAGACGCGCTGGTTCCGCTCGATCTGGACGCGGAAGAGCAAGCCCACCACGCACTTCTCGCCCGCCGAACGTCCGATTTGGACGGTCTGTTCGACGGTTCTCCGATCGCCGGCGCGGTCTCCGCGCTCGCTCCGGAGCGCCCCGATCCGGTGCGCGAAGCACTGGCCGCCGGCGACCTCGACGCGTGGGCCGCGCTCGTGGAAAACCACCCGGACCCGGACGTCGCGACGCTCGCCGCCACCCGCCCGCTCGCCGCCCGGCTGGCGGCCGGCGCGGACCCGCTCGGCCTCGGGACCGAGTGGCCGGACCAGTGCGCGGGCGCGCTGATCGCCGCGCTGCGCGAACGCCATCCGACCGGCCCGGGCAGCCTGCCGGAACTGGTCGCGGCCATCCTCCGGCTGCGCGGGCAGCAGGCCCCCGCCCCGGCGTCGCCCGAGGATCTCGCCGAGACCGAACACCGCCTCGGCTTCCGCCTGCCCGGCGACTACCGCGAATTCCTGACCATCGCGGACGGACTGCCCGCGGACGTGGTGTTCCCGCGGCTGCTGCCCGCCCGCGAACTGCGCGCCGACGGCACGGTCGTGATCATCTCCGACCCGGCGACCGTCCTGCTCGCGCACACCGGCGACAGCTGGCGAACGGTCGAAGTGGATCTCGCCTTCGGCAGCACCGCGCACGACTCGTTCCGCGCGTTGCTGGAACACCACCATCGGCTGCTCGAAGCGAGTGCCTGACTCGCAGCCGGACCACGCTCTCGCGTTCGGCCCGGGCACGATCGCGGAGCGCGGCTTGCGCGTGGCTGCCGGCGCGGGCGGTGATGACGAGCCAGCCCGCGGACTCGGCGGCAGCCCTTCGGGCCGGGCGACAGCTCGCGAACAGCCGACGCACCCCAGTCACGGGAAGCGAACGCCTGACTCAGCCGGCCGGACGGCGCTTCTGCCGTTCGGTGTACTCGCGCATGCGCTTCGGGTAACCGACGCGCGCGGCCTCGTACACCGGAATCGTGTGCTTGTGCCCGAACCGCTGGGCGGCGGCCAGGCTGCCGATCCGGCGGCGGGTCCATTCGCCGTCGTGCGCGACCAGCACCACAGTGGTGTCGGTCACCGTGGTCGGCGGCTCGACGTACGCCTCCACGCCGCGTCGCGCGGCCGCCCATTCTTCGAGGTAGCGGGTGTCGGCCGAGCTGCCGGAGCGGCCTGCTCCAGCGGCCGGACCGCGTCTGCCGCGGCGGCGCAACGAGTCGAAGATCCCCACTTCGACCACCTTTCTTCCGGCGAGAGTCCCGACTTCATTATTCCCGGCCGCGTGTGTGGCCGGTGTCGCAGCGCCGCCTTGGCCCGGCTAGGTCGCAACGCCGATCGGCGTAGTGACAAGATGGCGGTTGTCGCGCGCGCGGTTATACCGGGTGCCGCGGCGACCGAAGCTCCACCCCTATCGCTGCCGAGGAGTTATTGAAGTGAGCGACACCTCCGCCGACCTCGTGATCCTGGGAGGCGGATCGGGCGGCTACGCCGCGGCCTTCCGCGCGGCCGAGCTGGGCCTTTCCGTCACGCTGATCGAGAAGGACAAGCTGGGCGGGACCTGCCTCCACCGGGGCTGCATCCCGACCAAGGCCCTGCTGCACGCCGCCGAGGTCGCCGACGAGGCCCGCGACGCCGAGACCTTCGGCGTCAAGGCCGTGTTCGAGGGCATCGACATCGCGGGGGTGAACAAGTACAAGGACGGGATCGTCTCCCGGCTGTACAAGGGCCTCCAGGGCCTGGCCAAGGCGCACAAGGTGAACCTCGTCGAGGGCACCGGCCGGTTCGTCGGCGGCACGACCGTCGAGGTCGACGGCACGCGCTACACCGGCAAGAACGTCATCCTCGCCACCGGGTCGTACTCGCGCACCCTTCCCGGCCTCGAGCTCGGCGGCCGCATCATCGCGAGCGAGCAGGCGCTGACGCTGGACTACGTGCCGAAGAAGGTCGTCGTGCTCGGCGGCGGCGTGATCGGCGTGGAGTTCGCCAGCGTGTGGGCTTCCTTCGGGGTGGACGTCACCGTCGTCGAGGCGCTCCCGCGGCTCGTCCCGAACGAGGACGAGTACGCCTCCAAGCAGCTCGAGCGCGCGTTCCGCCGCCGCAAGATCGCCTTCAAGACCGGCGTGCGGTTCACCGGCGCGAAGCAGGACGACAACGGCGTCAGCGTGTCGCTGGAGTCCGGCGAGACGCTGGAAGCCGACCTGCTGCTGGTCGCCGTCGGCCGCGGCCCGAACTCGGCCGGGCACGGCTACGAGGAGGCGGGCGTCAAGATCGACCGCGGCTTCGTGCTCACCGACGACCGGCTGCGCACCAACCTGCCGAACGTGTACGCGGTCGGCGACATCGTGCCGGGCCTTCAGCTCGCGCACCGCGGCTTCCAGCAGGGCATCTTCGTGGCCGAGGAGATCGCCGGGCTGAACCCGCGCGCCATCGACGAGCGCGGCATCCCGCGCGTCACCTACTCGCACCCCGAGGTCGCGTCCGTCGGGCTCACCGAGTCCCAGGCCAAGGAGAAGTACGGCTCGGACGTCACCACGTTCACCTACGACCTCGGCGGCAACGGCAAGAGCCAGATCCTCAAGACCTCCGGCGGCGTGAAGCTGGTGAAGGCGCCGGACGGCCCCGTCGTCGGCGTGCACATGGTCGGCGACCGGGTCGGCGAACTGATCGGCGAAGCGCAGCTGATCTACAGCTGGGAGGCGTTCCCGGAGGACGTCGCCCCGCTGATCCACGCGCACCCCACGCAGACCGAGGCACTCGGCGAAGCGTTCCTCGCCCTCGCGGGCAAGCCGCTGCACGTGCACAGCTGACGCGCAACCAGCACAATCCAGACCACGTCTTAGCGATCAAGGGAGCCAGCGAACAATGGCCTACTCCGTCACGCTGCCGGAGCTCGGCGAGAGCGTCACCGAGGGAACCGTCACCCGGTGGTTGAAGCAGGAGGGCGACACCGTCGAGGTCGACGAGCCGTTGCTCGAGATCTCGACCGACAAGGTCGACACCGAAGTACCGTCGCCGGTCGCCGGCACGGTCGTGAAGATCAGCGCCAAGGAAGACGACACCGTCGAGGTCGGCGGCGAACTGGCGGTGATCGACGACGGCACCGGCGGCGTGCCCGAGTCCTCCGCGCCCGCCCAGCAGTCCGAACCGGAGCCCGCCCCGCAGCAGCAGGAGGCCCCTGCTCCGGCCCAGTCGGCCGCCCCGGCCGAGTCCGCTCCGTCGCAGCCGGACACCGCGCCGGCCGCCGGGGGTTCGGGCACCGAGGTGAAGCTGCCCGAGCTGGGCGAGAGCGTCACCGAGGGCACCGTCACCCGCTGGCTGAAGCAGGTCGGCGACTCGGTCGAGGTCGACGAGCCGCTGCTCGAGATCTCCACCGACAAGGTCGACACCGAGGTCCCGTCGCCGGTCGCCGGCACCGTGCTGGAGATCCGCGCGGGCGAGGACGAGACCGTCGAGGTCGGCGGAGTGCTCGCGGTCATCGGCGACGCGAGCGCCGCCCCGGCCGCCGCTCCGGCTCAGGAAAGCAAGCCGGAGCCCGCTGCCGAACCCGAGCCCGCCCCGGCCCCGGTCCAGGAAAGCAAGCCCGCCCCCGCCCCGGCGGCTCCGGCCCCCGCGCCCGCCGCTCCGGCTCCGGCACCGGCTCAGGAGAGCAAGCCCGCTCCGGCCGCCCAGGCCCCGGCGGACAACGGCTCCGCGGACGGCCCGTACGTCACGCCGCTGGTGCGCAAGCTCGCCTCCGAGCACGGCATCGACCTCGCGTCGCTGACCGGCAGCGGAGTCGGCGGCCGCATCCGCAAGCAGGACGTGCTCGCCGCGGCGGAGGCCAAGCAGAAGCAGGCCCCGGCCCCGGCTGCTGCCGCCCCGTCCGCTCCGGCCGCCGCCGCTCCGTCCGCGCCGCGCGCCGCCGCGGTCTCGCCGGAGGTCGCCGCCCTGCGCGGCACCGTGCAGAAGGCGAGCCGGATCCGGCAGATCACCGCCACCAAGACCCGCGAGTCGCTGCAGGTTTCCGCGCAGCTCACGCAGGTGCACGAGGTGGACGTCACCAAGATCGCCAAGCTGCGCCAGCGCGCGAAGGCGGCGTTCAAGGAGCGCGAGGGCGTCAACCTCACGTTCCTGCCGTTCTTCGCCAAGGCGACCGTCGAGGCGCTCAAGCAGCACCCGAACGTCAACGCGTCCTACAACGAGGAAACGAAGGAGATCACCTACCACGGCGCCGTGCACCTGGGCATCGCGGTGGACACCGAGCGCGGCCTGCTCTCGGTCGTGATCCACGACGCGGGCGAGCTGAGCCTGGCCGGTCTCGCGCACCGCATCGCCGACCTGGCGGCGCGGGCCCGGGCCAACAAGATCAAGCCGGACGAGCTGATCGGCGGCACCTTCACCGTCACGAACATCGGCTCCAACGGGGCCTTGTTCGACACGCCGATCATCGTGCAGCCGCAGTCCGGCATGCTCGGCACCGGCGCCGTGGTGAAGCGTCCGGTCGTGGTGAGCGACGCCGACGGCAACGACACCATCGCGATCCGCTCGATGGCGTACCTGCCGCTGACCTACGACCACCGCCTGGTCGACGGCGCGGACGCCGGCCGCTTCCTGACCACGATCAAGCAGCGGCTGGAAGAGGGCAACTTCGAGGACGAGCTGGGTCTCTGATCCGGTAGCTCCCCGCCCGACGGCCCCCGCACTTCACGGTGCGGGGGCCGTCGTCGTTTGCCGTTCCCGAAGGCTGGCTCGCCCGGCTCGCCGCGCATCCCGACGACGGGTCACCGGTCTTCGACGACGGCGCCGGCCGCCGGTTCAGCCATCTTCCGGAGCGCTCCCTGACGATCGCGTCCGCGATCAAGGTGATGCATCTGCTCGTCTACACGACCGCGGTCGCGCAGGGGCGCATCGATCCGGCCGCGCAGGTGCGCGTCGGCGATTGAGACGCCCGGCACCCGTACCTCGGAGACGGTCCGATCGGCCAGGGCAGCCACCGGAACGCGTTGCCCCGTCTGGGAATCCCCTGCGACGAGTACGGCGTCGCGAAGGGTCCGGACCAGCGCGTGCCGCTGCAAAGCATCGCGGAAATGATGATTCTCGTCAGCGACAACTCCGCGGCCGACTCCCTGCGCTCCCTGCTCGGCTACCGGGCGCTGCGAGCGGCCGCGGCCCGAGGCGGCTGGCGGATGCCGGACGTCCGGATGTTCGGCGGCGAGACGTTGCTGCGGTATTTCCCCGAGTACTGCCCGCCGCGGGGAGCCCGGTCATGGTGCGCCGCGCGGCGGGAGACGCGCTGTCGAACCGGTTCGCGTACGACCCGTCGTTCCGCGCCCAGGTGCTCCCCGCGCCGCCGAGAAACCGCCCTCCGCCGAAGCGGTCATGGCGTGGTCGGCAGCGACCGGCCAGGGCAGCGCCGCGCAATTGTCCGGCTTGCACCACGAAATCGCCGCGAGCCGCGATCGAGCGGCTGTCCTCGCGCACCAGGTCCTCGACGTGCCGGTCGTGGCCAAGCCGCCAGGAAGCTGCGCTGGGAAGTCCGGCTCACCACGCCCGCGATCCCTGTCGCTGCCGGACAGGCCGCGCGCCGAGGTGCTCGCCGGGACGGCTTTACCACCATCTCAGGGCGCTCGCCGCGGCCGGACTGGTCGAGCAGGACCGCCGCGGCAGCTACCGGCTCAAGCCGAGCGCCGCGATTCCCGCACTGGTGCTGCTGACCGCGGCCGCGGACGTCGCCGGTCAGCTCCGCCCGGGTGTGCGCGAACCGGGTCGATAGGACACGATCAGAGGCATGCGGGTACTCATCGCGGGCTCCGGCGGTCTCCTCGGCACCGCATTGACCGGACGGCTGCGCGAATCCGGGCACGACGTGCGCCGGCTCGTGCGGCGCACCGCGCGGGCGGAAGACGAACGCGGCTGGGACCCGCCGTCGGGACGGATCGACGACGGCGCGTTCGACGGCATCGACGCGGTGGTGAACCTGTGCGGCGCGCCGCTGCTGCCCGGCCGCTGGAGCGGAATGCGCAAACAGCAGCTGCTCGACAGCCGCGTGGAGCCGACCGAAGTGCTCGCCGAAGCCGTGGCGGAGCACGGCATCGGGGTACTGGTGAATGCCTCCGCGGTGGGCTACTACGGCAACACCGGGTCCACTGTGGTCGATGAGGACACCAAGGCCGGCAACGGTTTTCTCGCTGAAATGTGCGTCGAGTGGGAGAACGCCACCGCCGCTGCGGCCAACGCCCGCGTGGTCACGGTCCGCACCGGGCTCGTCCTCGCCCGGCACGGCGGCCTGCTCGACGTGCTGCGTCCGCTCTTCCGCTTCGCGCTCGGCGGGCGGCTGGGCGACGGCAGGCAGTACATGCCGTGGATCGCGCTGGACGACGAAATCGGTGCCCTGATGCACATCCTGGAGCACGACACGCTCTCCGGCCCGGTCAACCTCACCGGCCCGATCCCGGTGACCAACACCGAGTTCACCCGCGCCCTCGGCCACGCCGTGCACCGGCCCGCGCCGTGGTGGGTGCCGGAAATCGCGATGAAGATCGCCCTCGGCCAGGCCGCCGAGGAGATGGCGTTGTTCGGGCAGCGCGCAGTGCCGCGGAAGCTGGAGGCCAGCGGGTACGAATTCCGGCACCGCACCGTCGACGGCGCGCTCGCCGCGGCGACGTGACGATGCCGCGCGTGCGGTGGGTCGTCACCGGAGTGGTGCTGTTCGCCGCGTTCCTCTGGCTCGGCTTGCTCGTGGACCGGCAGCCGCTGCAGCTGGACGTCGAGGTCGCCACTGCCTTGCAAGGACAGAACACCCGCCCGGCCGGTCAGGTCGCGGGCGTGGTGACGAACGTCCTCGGTCCAGTCTTGCCGTACGTGCTCGGCGTCGTTCTGCTGGCGATCGTGCTGCGGAACCGGTCGCAGTTCTCACTGTGCGTGCGGCTCGCCGTGGTGCTGCTGCTGTGCCGGCTGACCAGCCTGGCGTTCAAGCCGGTGTTCCAGCGCCAGCGCCCGCGCGCGTACCCGGATCTGAGCTACCCCAGCGGCCACGTCGTCTCAGTGGCCGCCACCGGCCTGGTCGTGGTCCTGCTCTGCGCCTGGCTCCGGCCGCGGTTCGCGCGGTGGGCGATCTGGATTTCCGCCGCCGCCACCGTGCTGGCCGCGGCCTGCCGGATCGTGCTCGGCGTGCACTGGGTGACCGACACCGTCGGGGCCGTGCTCGCGGTGCTCGGCGTGGGGCTGGTGTCAGCGACCGCACTCCGGCTGATTCCCTTTCCGGCGCGCGAAAGGCGTAGCCTCGACGGGTGAGTTCTTCGAGCGCTAGCTGTCGTGCCGCCACCGAGCCCCTCGTCGTGCGCGAGGTCGGCACGATCGAGTACACCGAGGCCTGGGACCTGCAGCGGGAGATCCTCGCCGCACGCGCGGACGAAACCGGGCCGGACACCATGCTGCTGCTGGAGCACCCGTCGGTCTACACCGCGGGCAAGCGCACCGAACCCGAGGACCGGCCCGCCGACGGCACCCCGGTGATCGACGTCGACCGCGGCGGCAAGATCACCTGGCACGGCCCCGGCCAGCTGGTCGGCTACCCGATCCTGAAGCTCGCCGACCCGATCGACGTCATGCACTACGTGCGCAGGCTCGAGGAAGCGCTGATCGCGGTATGCGACCGGTTCGGCGTGCGCACTGGCCGCGTCGAGGGCCGCAGCGGCGTCTGGATCCCGGCCGACGAACGCGGCATCGAACGCAAGATCGCCGCGATCGGCATTCGCGTCCAGCGAGGCGTGACGATGCACGGGTTCGAGCTGAACTGCAACGCCGACCTGACCGCCTTCGACAACATCGTGCCGTGCGGCATCCGCGACGCGGGCGTCACCTCGCTGTCCTGGGAACTGCAGCGCGACGTCCCGGTCGCCGAGGTGCTGCCGCTGGCGAAGGAACTGGTGCTGGCCGCGCTCGAAGGCGAACTGCCGGTGAGCGACGACCGCTGGCTGCCGCGCCCGGAAACCCCGAAAGCCCCCGGCGTCACCTTCGCCCTGCAGAACTGAGCTGACAGCCCGGCCAAGACAGGACGGGCACGCCCACGCACCAGGGTGCCAGCCCCCACCCCGCACCCCGATACGAAGCCGGAAACACGGGCGGCGGGTGCTTGTCAAGGCATCTTTCCCGCCTTGACAAGCACCCGCCGCCCGTAGTCACAATCAGCTTCGGGGTGCCCCACCGCAACAGGCCCCACCGCAACGGACCCCACCGCAACAGGCCCCGTCGCAACCGCCTCAATCCAGCTGCGGAGCAACCTCCGACGCCACGAACTCGATGTGGTCCAGATCGGAAAGGTCCAGCACCTGCAGGTACAGCCGGGTGATCCCGGTCTTCTCCCGCCACTGCCCGATCCGGTCCACGATCTCCGCCGCGGTCCCGGCCAGCCCGTTGGCCCGCAGCTCGTCCACCTCGCGCCCGATCGCCCCGGCCCGGCGCGCGACCTCGGCCTCGTCGCGGCCCGCCGCCAGCACGAGCGCGACCGAACGCAGGATTTCCTTGGGGTCGCGGCCGATCGCCTCCGCCGCCGCGTCGACGCGCTCGAACTGCGCGAGCGCGGTTTCGGCGTCCACGAACGGCAGGTTGAACTCGTCGGCGTACTGCGCGGCCAGCGCCGGGGTGCGCTTCTTGCCGCCGCCGCCGATGATCACCGGCGGCGCGGGCGACTGCGCGGGCTTCGGCAGCGCGGGCGAGTCGGCGAGCGTGTAGTAGTCGCCGGAGTAGGAGAACGTCTGCCCCACTGGGGTCTTCCACAGGCCGGTGATCACCGCGAGCTGCTCGGCGTAGCGGTCGAAGCGCTCCTTGAGCGGCGGCAGGGTGAGGCCGTAGGCGGTGTGCTCGTCGTCGTACCAGCCGGTGCCGAGGCCGAATTCCACGCGTCCGCCGGACATCTGGTCCACCTGCGCGACCGAGATCGCGAGCGGGCCGGGGTGGCGGAAGGTGGCCGCGGTGACGAGCGTGCCGAGCCGGACCCGCTCGGTCTCGCGGGCGAGGCCGGCGAGGGTGATCCACGCGTCGGTCGGCCCGGGAAGACCGTCCGCGCTGCCCATCTTGAGGTAGTGGTCGCTGCGGAAAAAGGCGTCGTAACCCGCGGCTTCGGTGGTCCGCGCCACCCGCAGCAGGTCGTCGTAGCTCGCCCCCTGCTGGGGTTCGGTGAAGATCCTCAAGTCCATGCCGCCAGCCTATCGGCGGATCGGTCAGCCCGCGGCGGGCCGTTCCTGCTCTTCGGCCGGGCGGCGCAGCCGGGTCAGCATCCGCGTGATGACGTCCTCGATCTCGGCCCCGACCTTCTTGGGGTCGGCCGCGCCGGCGATCTCGGTCGCCGCGCTCGACAGGGCGCCGAACAGCAGCCGCGCGGTGAGGTCGACCGGCACCGGCTCCACCTCGCCCGCGTCGACGAGCAGCTGCAGCCCGGACCGCACGAGCCCGAAGCTGGACTGTTCCTCGGCCTCGCGCCAGCGTTCCCAGCCCATCACGACCGGACCCTCGTGGATGGCGATCCGCTGGTACGACGGGTCGAGGCAGCTGCGGATGAACGCCTGCAGCCCGCTCATCGCGCGCTCCCACGGCTCGCCGTCGCCGGTCATGATCTTCTGCAGCCGGTCGTAGACCAGGCTTTCCACCTGTTCGAACGCGGCCTCGAAGAGCGCTTGCTTCCCGCTGAAATGGTGGTACAGCGCGCCTTTCGTGACGCGGGCGCGTTTGGCCACCTCGTCGAGCGAGGTACCCGCGTATCCGCGTTTCGTGAACAGTTCGACCGCGCTGTCGACCAGGGCGGATCGGGTCGACTCGGAGTAGTCGAGTCGTCGGGACCTCATTGTCGGCACGCTCACAACCTTACGCCGGGGCCTGCCGGACCATACCCGTGGTATGTTGGCTGCGTCAGGTCCGTACCGGGAGTATGCCGCAGACCGGCAGTATGGCCCGGGTCACGGAAGGGGAGCCACACCATGAGCTGGACCGACTTCTACCGGCGGCGAGAGATCCTCGATGCCGCTGTCCGCCAGGCGAGGCGCGCACCGCGGGAACCGCTGTCGCTGGCCGAAATCCCGGGTGCCGCCGACGAGTTCGGCACCGAAGAGAACCTGTTGCTGGCACTGCAGTACAAGTGGACGCAGCTGCTCAGCGGCTACCTGCGCGCCGAGTTCGCCGACCCCGACGAGGCGGATCTGCCCGGCGACCAGGTCGACGCCGTCACCCGCGCGTGGCGGCAGGCACAGCAGGACCACGAAGACCTCCGCGCGGTGCTGGACGGCGCCCTCGAGCGCTGCCCCGCACTGGAACCGCTGCACCGCACCGAACTGCACATGCTGGCGCTCACCGCGGGCCTCGCCGAACCGGACGAGCCCGCCGACGAGATCGTCAAGGTCGGGCGCACGCTCGACGCGCTCATCCGCGCGGGCGACACCGGCCCGGTCCGCAGGCGCGGTCCGGTCGGGCATCTGATGCGCCTGCTCGCGCCGAGTGCGTGACATGTAGTTAGCTGACCCGATGAACGAACGCTGGACCGAGGCCCGGATCCCCGACCAGAGCGGCCGGACCGTCCTGATCACCGGAGCGAATTCCGGCCTCGGCCTGCGTTCGGCGGAAGTCCTCGCCGCACACGGCGCCCGCGTGCTGCTCGGCTGCCGCTCGCCCGAACGCGGCGAAACCGCCCTCGAACGGGTCCGCGCCGCGGCGTCCGGGACGAAACCCGAACTCGTCCGGCTGGACCTCGCCGACCTGGCGTCCGTCCGCGAAGCCGCCGCCAAGGTGCGCGAACTCACCGGCGACGCGCTGGACGTGCTGATGAACAACGCCGGCGTCATGGCCACCGCGCAAGGCCGCACCGCAGACGGTTTCGAGCTGCAATTCGGCACCAATCACCTCGGGCACGCCGCGCTGACCTGGCTGCTGATGCCCGCCCTGCGCGGCGCACCGGCCGGCCGCGTCGTCACCCTGTCCAGCGTCGCCGCTCTCGGCGCGCACCTGCACTTGGACGACCCGAACGCCGAACGCCGCCCGTACCGCGCGGCAGCCGCGTACGGCCAGGCGAAACTGGCGAACCAAACCTTCGGCATCGAACTGGACCGGCGCCTTCGCGCGGCGGATTCCACCGTGCTCAGCGTGCTCGCGCACCCCGGCTACAGCGCGACCGGCCTGACCACGAACATGGCCGGTTCGTATCAGAATCCCTTGCTTCGCACCGCGATCCGGGAGATCGGCAAGCTCGGCGGAATGCTGCTGGCCCAACGCGTCGAGCACGGCGCGCTGCCGCAGCTGTACGCCGCGACGGCCCCGGACGTCGAAGGCGGCGACTACCTCGGACCGGTCTTCGCCGTCCGCGGCCGCCCGGCGAAGGTCCGCACCCTCGCCCCGGCCCGGGATCCGCAAGCCGGGACCAGATTGTGGGAGCTCACCGCCGAGCTGACCGGCGTCACTCCCGACCCGAGTTGAGGGCGGTTTCCCGGGCGTAGGGTGGAGCCCGTGAGTGCTGCACCGGAGGGGCGGAAGTTGTTGCGGCTTGAGGTGCGCAACAGTGAGACGCCGATTGAGAAGAAGCCGTCGTGGATCAAGACGCGGGTGCGGATGGGTCCGGAGTTCACTGAGCTCAAGGGCCTCGTCAAGCGCGAGGGCTTGCACACCGTGTGCGAAGAAGCCGGGTGTCCCAACATTTACGAGTGTTGGGAGGACCGGGAAGCCACCTTTTTGATTGGCGGGGATCAGTGCACGCGGCGGTGCGATTTCTGTCAGATCGACACGGGCAGGCCTGCTGAGCTGGACCGCACGGAGCCGCGGAAGGTCGCGGAGAGCGTGCAGGCGATGGGGCTGCGGTATTCGACGATCACCGGTGTCGCCCGGGACGATCTGGCCGACGGCGGGGCGTGGTTGTATGCGGAGACGGTGCGGCAGATCCACGCGTTGAACCCGGGCACGGGGGTGGAGTTGCTGATCCCGGATTTCAATGCGGAGCCGGAGCAGTTGGCGGAGGTGTTCGGGTCGCGGCCGGAGGTGCTGGCGCACAATGTGGAGACGGTGCCGCGGATTTTCAAGCGGATCCGTCCCGGGTTCCGGTACGCGCGTTCGCTGGAGGTGATCACCCGGGCTCGTGCGGCGGGTTTGGTGACGAAGTCGAACCTGATCCTCGGCATGGGCGAGACCCCGGACGAGGTGTCGACGGCGTTGCAGGACCTGTTCGACGCCGGGTGCGAGATCATCACCATCACCCAGTACCTGCGGCCCTCCCCGCGCCACCACCCCGTCGACCGGTGGGTCAAGCCGGAAGAATTCGTCGAACACGCGAAAACCGCGGAGGCGATCGGGTTCCCGGGCGTCATGGCCGGTCCCCTGGTCCGCTCGTCCTACCGCGCCGGACGGCTCTACGCCCAGACCAAGGCCCACCGCGGCGAGGAACTCCCGGAGAACCTCGCCCACCTGACCGCCGAAGGACCGGCTGCACAAGAAGCCAGCAGCCTCCTGTCCCGCTGAAGCCGTCCGAGTCAGGGGCCCCGGTTACCCACCGGGGCCCCTGACTCGTCTCCGGGCCCCTCGAGCGCGGCCCCCGATTCCCAAGAATCAGTAAAGTGATGGTGTGGCTTTAGTAACGGACCTCCTCGACTGGTTGCAAGCACTCCCCCAACCAGGCCTTGTCGCGGCAGCCGGCGGCCTCGTGCTGGCCGAGTGCACGATCGGCCTCGGCTTCATCGCCCCGGGCGAATCGGGCCTGCTGATCGCGGCGACCACGGCGACGTCCGTGCCCCGCTTCCTGACGCTGTGGGCGGTCATCACCGTCTGCGCCGCGCTGGGCGACTCGATCGGGTACGCGCTCGGCCGGAAGTTCGGACCTCGGCTGCGGGAGACGAAGCTCATCCGCAAATACGGCCTGGACGCCTGGGACCGAGCCGCCGGCGTCCTCGAACGCCGAGGTGCGTGGGCGGTGTTCTTCGCGCGGTTCCTGCCGGTGCTGCGCACCCTGACGCCGGCCGCCGCGGGAGCGTCGAACCTGCCGTTCCGCAAGTTCCTCCCCGCGACCGCCGCCGGCGCGTTCTGCTGGTCGCTCGTGCACATCAGCCTCGGCGCGGCGCTGGGCGAGGCGGCCAAGCAGGTCGAGAGCGCGATGAACACCGGATTCCTCGTGGTGGCGGCGCTGGTGCTCGGGGTGCTGGCGTTCTTCTTGCTCCGCTTGAAGAAACGCAAGGCGCTGGGCGTGGCCGGTTCGCCGGACGAGCAGCCGGAAGAGCCCGCCCGCACCGGCACCTAGCGCAGCGATCCACCTCACCCGAAGTCACCCGCCCGGGGACCGTCCGGCTGATTAGATTCGACCGTATGCAGGCACTAGACCTCCCGAAGCCCGTCGCGTTCGTCCTCGGCGGGGGCGGCAGCCTCGGCGCGCTGCAGGTGGGCATGCTGCAAGCGCTCGACGAAGCGGGCATCACGCCGGATCTGGCGGTCGGCACGTCCGTCGGCTCGCTGAACGCCGCGGTGCTCTCGCTGCCCGGCGACGACCGGCTCCGGCGGCTCCGCGACATCTGGGCGCACATGACGAAGGCCGAGGCCTTCCCCGGCGGCGTGCTCAGCCAGGTCCGGACGCTCCGGCACAGCAAAACCCATCTGTTCCCGAACACCGGCCTCGCCAAGATCATCGACGACCACGTCGGCACCGGCCGCCGGTTCGAGGACCTGGGGATGCCGCTAGGAGTCGTCACCACCGATGTCGACACCGCCGAGCCGATCCTGATCACCTCCGGGCCGCTGCAAGCGCCGCTCCTGGCGAGCTGCGCGATCCCCGGCATCTATCCGCCGGTGCCGCACGAGGACCGGCTCCTCTACGACGGCGGCCTGGTCGCCAACGTCCCGATGCGGCAGGCGTTGCGCATGGGCGCGAAGTCGCTGGTCGTGCTGGACTGCGCGTTTCCCGGCAAAATGCCCGGCGCACCCCGGACGTTCGCCGAGGTGATGATGTTCACCGCGATGATCAGCATGCGCAACCAAGCCGTGCTGGAAGCGCCGATCGCCGCCCGGAAGGTGCCGGTGGTCTATCTGCCGGGCCCGGCGCCGGTTCGGGTGAGCCCGCTCGACTTCTCGCGCACCGACGATCTCGCGTCGGAGGCCTACCACGCGGCCAGGGATCACCTGAAGGAACTCACCGTCGACGGCCCCGGCCTGTACGGAGCCCCCGGATTGCTGCGTCCCTGATCCGCCCGGACCCGGAATCGCGCTCGTGATACGCGTCACCCCAATGCACCGATCCGCCGGTAGCGGCGTCTTTCCGATCGCGTAGTTTTGCAGTCGAACCTGCCGGTCCTGGACCCTCACAAAAGAGACATAATGTTCCCGAAGAAGACATTTTTTCCGCTCGCCGGAATTCTCGCGGCGACCTTGCTGCTTTCCGCCTGTTCCTCCGGGGACGGCGGCGGCGACTCCGGCACGCCCGGGTCGCCGGGCGGGTCGAGCCAGACCGCGACGCCGGCGTCGGTGACGATCGAACCGGCCAACGCGTCCGGGATCAGCCCGACGACGCCGATCGTCGTGAAGGCGGCGAACGGGAAGCTCACGGACGTCACGGTCACGAGTTCCAAAGGCAAAACCGTCGCGGGCGAGTTCTCGCCGGACAAGCTCAGCTGGAAGACCACCGAGGTCCTCGGCTACGCCGGCACCTACCAGGTGAAGGCGCACGCCCAAGGCGCGGACGGGAAAACCGTCGAACAGCAGGGCCAGGTGACCACGCTGGCTCCGAAGAAGCAGGCGAACGCGAACCTGATCCCGGCCCCAGGCGCGGTGAAGAGCACGGGTGTCGGCGTCGGGCAGCCGATCGTGTTCAGCTTCGGCGCCCCGGTCAAGAACAAGGCGGCCGTGGAGAAGGCGCTCACGGTCGAGTCGTCGCCGAAGCAGGACGGCAGCTGGTATTGGATGGACGACAAGAACGTCCATTACCGGCCGAAGGAATACTGGCAGCCGGGCACCACGATCACGGTCACCGCGAAGATTTACGGCGTCGATTTCGGAGATGGCGTCTACGGAGCGGAGGATCGGACCGAAACGTACAAGGTGCACGATTCGTGGATCGCGAAAGCCGACGGCAGCAGCGAGCAGATGCAGATCTTCCACAACGGTTCGATGGTGAAGTCAATGCCGATCTCGATGGGCAAGGACGCGACGCCCACCCATCTCGGCCCGCACGTCATCTCGGACAAGCAGGCGAACTACACGATGGACTCCTGCACGTACGGCGTGTGCCCGCCGGACCCGAAGGCGTACCGCTCGGACGAGAAGTTCTCCGAACGCATCTCGAACGACGGCGAGTTCGTCCACGAGAACCCGAACAGCGTCGGACAGCAGGGCAACTCGAACGTCTCGCACGGCTGCATCAACCTGAACGCCGCCAACGCCGAATGGTTCTTCAACAACTTCGGCCTCGGAGACGTCGTAGAGGTCACCAACTCGGGCGGCCCGCAGCTCCCGGTGTGGGACCTGTACGGCGACTGGTCCAAGTCCTGGGCCGACTGGCAGAAGGGCTCGGCCCTGCAGTAAAGCCAGCGGCCCAGGCTGAGGCCAGGGCAGAGGCCGGGTTCGGTTGAACGGTTCGACAGAGAAGGGTGCCGGAGCTTCGCGCTCCGGCACCCTTTTCGTTGCCCGGGACCGGAATCCACGCGGATCTAGGACCGAGCTGGGTTGCCGCGGGGGCGGGCGGAGGGAAGCCCGAGCCGGACAGCCGCTCTTTGCTGCCTTCGCTGCTGCTGGGGCTACATTCCTGTCCGTTGCGCCGCGCTGGTTCCTTGCCGCTGACTGGGTTCCTGCCGCAAACGCTCCTGGCACTCGCGCCGCGCTGGTTCCGCGCTTGTGCCGGGCTGGTTCCGTGCTGCTGGGTTCCTGCCGCAACACGTCTACCTCTCGCGCTGGTCGCCCTAGCCAGCGCCATGTTCTGCGCGTCTATCGCTTCGCATTCGCCCACTACTGGCGCTCCGCCGCATCGCCTCGGGGGCGGCTCGCTGCATTTCTGCCACGCCGCGCCCATCCAGTTCCTTGGCGCAGGCTGCGTTCCGTTCGCAGGCACGGAACGCCTGTACAGATGACCGGGGAGATCACTGCAATCCGGTCCGCACCGCACAACGTCTTCCGGGAGACGCGGGCCGCGGCTCGGGAGCGGCACGGGTGGATCATGGACACGTATTTGCTGCGCCGGCCGGAGTGAGGGCGGCGGGCCGTCTTCGCGGTCCGCCCGTTTTCGGGCATGAAAAAAAGGGGCGGGGCTCCGGGAAAACCTTGTCAGGTTCTCGACCGGGGCCCCGCCCCTTCTTCTCAAGTAAGTTCGGCGGTGTCCTACTCTCCCACAACCCTTCGGTTGCAGTACCATCGGCGCAGTCAGGCTTAGCTTCCGGGTTCGGAATGGGACCGGGCGTTTCCCTGACGCTAAAACCACCGAAACACTCCGAAACAACACACACCCACCCGCAAAACCGGGCGGCCGGTGTGGTGTTTCAGAACCGTAGAGTGGATGCGCAACATCTTCGTAGGCAAGTCCTCGGCCTATTAGTACCAGTCAACTCGACAACACATTACTGTGCTTCCATTTCTGGCCTATCAACCCAATCGTCTCTTGGGGGCCTTAACCCACAAAGGGGTGGGATACCTCATCTTGGAACAGGCTTCCCGCTTAGATGCCTTCAGCGGTTATCCCTTCCGAACATAGCCAACCAGCCATGCCACTGGCGTGACAACTGGCACACCAGAGGTCCGTCCGTCCCGGTCCTCTCGTACTAGGGACAGCCTTCCTCAAGTATCCTGCGCGCGCGGCGGATAGGGACCGAACTGTCTCACGACGTTCTAAACCCAGCTCGCGTGCCGCTTTAATGGGCGAACAGCCCAACCCTTGGGACCTACTCCGGCCCCAGGATGCGACGAGCCGACATCGAGGTGCCAAACCATGCCGTCGATATGGACTCTTGGGCAAGATCAGCCTGTTATCCCCGGGGTACCTTTTATCCGTTGAGCGACACCCCTTCCACCAGGAGGTGCCGGATCACTAGTCCCGACTTTCGTCCCTGCTCGACATGTCTGTCTCACAGTCAAGCTCCCTTGTGCACTTGCACTCGACACCTGATTGCCAACCAGGCTGAGGGAACCTTTGGGCGCCTCCGTTACCCTTTAGGAGGCAACCGCCCCAGTTAAACTACCCATCAGGCACTGTCCCTGAACCAGATCATGGTCCGAGGTTCAGATTCCCAATCCGACCAGAGTGGTATTTCAACAACGACTCCACACCCACTAGCGTGAGCGCTTCACAGTCTCCCACCTATCCTACACAAGCCGAACCGAAAACCAATACCAAACTATAGTAAAGGTCCCGGGGTCTTTCCGTCCTGCCGCGCGTAACGAGCATCTTTACTCGTAATGCAATTTCGCCGGGCCTGTGGTCGAGACAGCCGGAAAGTCGTTACGCCATTCGTGCAGGTCGGAACTTACCCGACAAGGAATTTCGCTACCTTAGGATGGTTATAGTTACCACCGCCGTTTACTGGCGCTTAAATTCTCAGCTTCGCCATTGCTGGCTAACCGGTCCTCTTAACGTTCCAGCACCGGGCAGGCGTCAGTCCATATACATCGTCTTGCGACTTCGCATGGACCTGTGTTTTTAGTAAACAGTCGCTTTCCGCTGGTCTCTGCGGCCAACCACCGCTCCACCCGCGAAGGGCTTCACAGTGCTTGGCCCCCCTTCTCCCGAAGTTACGGGGGCATTTTGCCGAGTTCCTTAACCACAGTTCACCCGATCGCCTTGGTATTCTCTACCTGACCACCTGTGTTGGTTTGGGGTACGGGCCGTGCATGCACTCACTAGAGGCTTTTCTCGACAGCATAGGATCACCCGCTTCGCCTCAAACGGCTACGCATCACGTCTCAGCCTATATGTCATGCGGATTTGCCTACATGACGGCCTACACGCTTACACCAGGACAACCATCGCCTGGCGGAGCTACCTTCCTGCGTCACCCCATCGCTTGACTACTACGGAATCAGGTCCCACGCTCCACACACAGACTCCGTCCGAAGACATTGCCTGCGGCTTCGGGTGGTTAGTGTCAACCGCCTCGCCATGGGCGCACATGCTCGGGTACGGGAATATCAACCCGTTGTCCATCGACTACGCCTGTCGGCCTCGCCTTAGGTCCCGACTTACCCTGGGCGGATTAGCCTGGCCCAGGAACCCTTGGTCATCCGGCGGCAGAGTTTCTCACTCTGCATTCGCTACTCATGCCTGCATTCTCACTCCCGCACCCTCCACGACTCGCTTCCGCGGCCGCTTCCCTGGATGCAGGACGCTCCCCTACCCACCCGTGCCACTGCACCGTTTCCGAAGAAACAGCGGATGTATTGCACGAGTGACACAGCTTCGGCGGTGTGCTTAAGCCCCGCTACATTGTCGGCGCAGGACCACTTGACCAGTGAGCTATTACGCACTCTTTCAAGGGTGGCTGCTTCTAAGCCAACCTCCTGGTTGTCTGGGCAATCCCACATCCTTTCCCACTGAGCACACACTTAGGGGCCTTAGCTGGTGTTCTGGGCTGTTTCCCTCTCGACGACGAAGCTTATCCCCCGCCGTCTCACTGCCGCGCTCTCACTAACCGGTATTCGGAGTTTGGTTGATTTCGGTAACCCGGTAAGGCCCCTAGACCATCCAGTAGCTCTACCCCCGGCAAGAAACACGCGACGCTGCACCTAAATGCATTTCGGGGAGAACCAGCTATCACGGAGTTTGATTGGCCTTTCACCCCTACCCACAGCTCATCCCCTCAGTTTTCAACCTAAGTGGGTTCGGGCCTCCACGACGTCTTACCGTCGCTTCACCCTGGCCATGGGTAGATCACTCCGCTTCGGGTCTAGACCACGCGACTCAGATCGCCCTGTTCGGACTCGCTTTCGCTACGGCTACCCCACCCGGGTTAACCTCGCCACGCAGCACTAACTCGCAGGCTCATTCTTCAAAAGGCACGCCATCACTCAACACGTGAGCTCTGACGGCTTGTAGGCACACGGTTTCAGGTACTCTTTCACTCCCCTCCCGGGGTACTTTTCATCTTTCCCTCACGGTACTCGTCCGCTATCGGTCTCCAGGAAGTATTTAGGCTTACCGGGTGGTCCCGGCAGATTCACGGCAAATTCCACGAGCTCGCTGCTACTCGGGAACACCGCCAAGACCTACAACGACAGCTTTCGCGTACGGGGCTCTCACCCGCTCCGGCCGCCCGTCCCAAGGCGTTCCGCTAACCATCGCGTACATCCGGAGAAATGTCAGTCTCTCCAAGGCGGGTCCCACAACCCCGACCACACAACCCCTGACAGGTATCACATGCAATCGGTTTAGCCTCATCCGCTTTCGCTCGCCACTACTTACGGAATCACTTTTGTTTTCTCTTCCTGCGGGTACTGAGATGTTTCACTTCCCCGCGTTCCCTCCACACCGGCTATATATTCACCGGCGGGTAACACCACATCACTGGTGCTGGGTTTCCCCATTCGGAAATCCTCGGATCACAGCTCGGTTGACAGCTCCCCGAGGCATATCGCAGCCTCCCACGTCCTTCATCGGCTCCTGAAGCCAAGACATCCACCATGTGCCCTTAACAACTTGACCACAAAGATGCTCGCATCCACTCTACAGTTCTCAAACACCACACCAGAAACAACGTGTGTTGCCTCAGGACCCAACAGCGCGCCAGCGAACACCCGACCACCCGGACTCCGTCCCCCCGTTCCACGCGGGACAAACCCGCAGTACTAGACGAGAACATCCTCCGCCGCAGCCGGCGATAACCAGTAGTTCCACAATTCCTTGAGCAACCGGGACAAGCACGCATTCGGCGCTTGAGCCCCAGCCACCCCACGCCCCGTGCTCCGGGCATCCCGGGAGGCGTGGATGTGTTGTGCTCCTTAGAAAGGAGGTGATCCAGCCGCACCTTCCGGTACGGCTACCTTGTTACGACTTCGTCCCAATCGCCAGTCCCACCTTCGACCACTCCCTCCCTTGCGGGTTGGGCCATGGGCTTCGGGTGTTACCGACTTTCATGACGTGACGGGCGGTGTGTACAAGGCCCGGGAACGTATTCACCGCAGCGTTGCTGATCTGCGATTACTAGCGACTCCGACTTCACGCAGTCGAGTTGCAGACTGCGATCCGAACTGAGACCGGCTTTAAGGGATTCGCTCCACCTCGCGGTATCGCAGCCCTCTGTACCAGCCATTGTAGCATGTGTGAAGCCCTGGACATAAGGGGCATGATGACTTGACGTCATCCCCACCTTCCTCCGAGTTGACCCCGGCAGTCTCCCACGAGTCCCCGCCATGACGCGCTGGCAACGTAGGATAAGGGTTGCGCTCGTTGCGGGACTTAACCCAACATCTCACGACACGAGCTGACGACAGCCATGCACCACCTGTACACCAACCACAAGGGAAGCCCCATCTCTGGGGATGTCTGGCGCATGTCAAGCCCAGGTAAGGTTCTTCGCGTTGCATCGAATTAATCCACATGCTCCGCCGCTTGTGCGGGCCCCCGTCAATTCCTTTGAGTTTTAGCCTTGCGGCCGTACTCCCCAGGCGGGGCGCTTAATGCGTTAGCTACGGCACGGACAACGTGGAATGTCGCCCACACCTAGCGCCCAACGTTTACAGCGTGGACTACCAGGGTATCTAATCCTGTTCGCTCCCCACGCTTTCGCTCCTCAGCGTCAGTATCGGCCCAGAGACCCGCCTTCGCCACCGGTGTTCCTCCTGATATCTGCGCATTTCACCGCTACACCAGGAATTCCAGTCTCCCCTGCCGAACTCAAGTCTGCCCGTATCGACCGCACGCTCCACGTTAAGCGTGGAGATTTCACGGCCGACGCGACAAACCGCCTACGAGCTCTTTACGCCCAATAATTCCGGACAACGCTCGCACCCTACGTATTACCGCGGCTGCTGGCACGTAGTTAGCCGGTGCTTCTTATCCAGGTACCGTCACTCGCGCTTCGTCCCTGGCGAAAGAGGTTTACAACCCGAAGGCCGTCATCCCTCACGCGGCGTCGCTGCATCAGGCTTGCGCCCATTGTGCAATATTCCCCACTGCTGCCTCCCGTAGGAGTCTGGGCCGTGTCTCAGTCCCAGTGTGGCCGGTCACCCTCTCAGGCCGGCTACCCGTCGTCGCCTTGGTAGGCCATTACCCCACCAACAAGCTGATAGGCCGCGGGTTCATCCCATACCGCCGGAACTTTCCACCCTCGAAGATGCCTCCGAAGGTCATATCCGGTATTAGACCCAGTTTCCCAGGCTTATCCCAGAGTACAGGGCAGATTACCCACGTGTTACTCACCCGTTCGCCACTCATCCCCGGCCGAAACCGGATCAGCGTTCGACTTGCATGTGTTAAGCACGCCGCCAGCGTTCGTCCTGAGCCAGGATCAAACTCTCCAACAATGAACAGTCCGATCGAGACTACTTCTCAATCAATCTCAAAGGAAACCCCGACGAGGGGGTTTCAAATAAGCTCTACTGGCTTAGTTCACTAGCACACTGTTGAGTTCTCAAGCAACACACCCCGAACCAGTCCCGGAATCAACCAGGCCAAGCTCGATGCGTTATTTCAAGCTTTTGTTTTTCCGGAGTCCGACTCTACACCCTCTGAAGCTCGAGGCTTCGTCGGGGGCTGGTTCAGCTCCGGAGGTTTTGGGACCACCCACTCTACCACTACTGTGGGAGCTTGGTTCGTGGCCCCGGCGGCCGCCCGGTCTCCCTGGCGACGAAGAGAACATTACACGGCCCGAAACAGCCCTCGAACAGGGGGGTCCCTTTTTTCGCGCCAAGCCGCTGACCTGCGTCGATCCGGCACCCCGGCCCGAAGGCGGTCAGCCCGGCTCGCGCTCCCCGTGCGTCGCGATCACCGTGACCCCGACGAGCACCGCCGCGAGGACTGCCGTCACGTGGATCGGCGCCGGCCCGAACGACGCCGCCAGCACGAGCACCGCGGCCGCCGGGAAGCCGATCGCGATCGGACGGCATTCGTTCGTCGGGCCGATGTGCAGCAGCCACACGCTCAGCAAGAAGACCGCGACCGGGATCGTCACGGCCAGCGCGGTGACGACGCCGCTCACGTGCGCCTGCCCGCTGTCGAAGCCGACCGCCAGTTCCAGCCCGGCGCCGACCGCCGCGGCCGAACCGAAAATCAGGTAGTGCCCGTATCCCCAGCTCAACGCGGTCCGCAACGAGTTGCCGCGTTCGAGCCGGGCGTGGCCGGGCTGGTCGAAATAGAGCCACCACATCGAGAACACCAGGACGAGGCCCGCGGCGGCGAGCGACACCAGCTCCCCGGTGTGCTCGCCCTCCGCGATCCCCTCCTTCACCGCGTTCGTGGCACTGAGCACGGTCTCGCCGAGCACGATCAGCGTGAAAAGCCCGTACCGCTCGGCGATGTGGTGCGGGTGCCACGCCGTGCCCGACCGTCGCTCCGCCAGCACCGGCACCGCGAGTTCCAGGACGACCAGAACGAAGAACCCGATCAGCCCCGAGGTGCCGGGCAGCGCGAGCCGGACGATCCAGAGGATCTGGCAGAGCGTGATGCCGGCCGCGTAGAAGTACGCGGTCGGGCGCGCTTCCGGGGCCTGCCGCGCCGCGCGAAGCCACTGGGTGACGGCGGCCAGGCGCATCAGGACGTACCCGATGACCACGATCGTGAAGTCGCCCTCGAAGGCTTTGTCCACGCCGGCCGCGACGGTCAGGCCGCCGGCGATCTGGACGAGGGTGGCCAGCCGATAGGGCACGTCGTCGGTGTCGAACGCGGACGCGAACCAGCTGAAGTTCAGCCAGCCCCACCAGATCGCGAAGAACACCATCGCGAAGCTGAGCACCCCGTGCCCGAGGTGGCCTTCGGAAAGCGCGTGGTGCAACTGTGCGGCGGCCTGCCCGACGGCGACCACGAAACACAGGTCGAACAGCAGCTCCAGCGGCGTCGAGACGCGGTGTCCTTCGGCGCTGTCGCGTGGCCGCATCGGCCGGTACCACACCCGGATCCGGTTGCCCGGCAACGACTCGTGGGCCATGTGCGCTCCCCTTTCCGCTGGACGCGGCCCATCCCAACATGATCGACGGCCCGGCGCGAGCGCGACATCCCCGAGGAGCGGAAACCGGGTGAAACCGGACGCCTCAGCGCAGCCGGACCGCCAGTTCGAAGACCGGGTCGTCGAGGCCGGCCCGCCCGGGGTCGCACAGGAAGATCTGGCGCGGCTTCCAGTCCGCCCGCAGGTCGTGGTCGGCCAGCCAGCGGTGAAGGGACTCCGCCCCGAGCGCGGTCATCATGTTCGCCTTCAGCACGGTCACGTACGCCTCGCGGCCTGCGTCGTCGGCGCTGAGCGTCATTTCCGGAAAGGCGATTTTCTCGCCTTCGGGGTCGATCGGACAGCAGAACTCGACCAGGCCGTCGCTGTCATTGCTGATTTCGCCGTGGTAGCGCAGGAACGGCCGCGCGCCTTCCGGGCGCGGAACCGACGGGTCGCCGAAGAACGCGAACAGCGGGGCGGCGAACTCGCCGATCCGATCGGCGGTCAGGTGCTCGGAGGCGGTGAGCAGCGTGTGGGCGGGCACTTCGCGGACAGACACGTCGTACATCGGGGTTTCCTTCCCGGCCAGTCGGTCGAGGAAGAACCCGGCGAGTTCCTGCTTCGCGCGCCATTCCCGCTCCTGCTCGTCCCAGTACGCGCGGACCTCGGCTACCGCGGCTTCGGGCGACAGGTCGAGGACGGTCCGGATCCGCGACAGCGGCATTTCGATCCGGCGCAGCTGGACGACGCTGCGGGCCCGCTCAAGCTGGTCCGGCGAGTACCAGCGATAGCCGGTGTCCGGGTCGACGCGGGCGGGCGGCAGCAGGTTCGTCTCGTCGTACAGCCGGAGCGCCTTGGGCGAAAGGCGGGCCAGGCGCGCGAACGCGCCGATGGTCAGCAGGTCCGTCATGGGTTCTCCCTCGTTCGGAATATGCCGAGCGTGGAGCCGGTCCCAAGGGGAAGGTCAAGCGCTCTCCGGCATTCCCGCTGTCCGAAGCCGCGTGTGGCAACGACAAGACAGGGCGAACCTCGGCGCGAAGACGAGAAGGGACGCAAGCGTCCCGCGGGCGAGCAAGGTCCAGCCGAGAAGGGCGGGCGGGCCCGGCTCCCCCTCGCCCGGGCCCGCCCCGTTGCCTTCGCGCGCACTCGGCCGGCCACTCCGGGCAGTGCCCCGGCGATTCGCCGTACGGTCCCCCGCGGACGCCGACGAATTTCGTACCGGGATGCGACTCCGGGTGTCCATTCCCCGGAACTTCGGACTCCCGGGCCGCTCGGCCGATCGACCCATCCCCGGTCGATCGAACGAATTGCCACTGTAGGTAGCCAAAGTGTCGTTCTGAAGGCTCCATAAGGTCTACTCGGTTGCTCTGAGTAGCACTAGGGCCGAAGGTCACCTGTCACTCGGATGGAGTATCACCTGGTGGCGGCAAGAAGGGGGAGAGCAGCGTGGCGAGCTTACGTTCGGTGAATATTCGCTGCGGACTGCGCCGCTTGCTGGTCCTCCGTCAGGATGGCCCGCCGCCGGCGGGCACGAAGTTCGAGAGTCGCGAAAGCCAGCGCGACCAGGGTGAGCCCGGCCGCGCAGCACATCGCCGCGGTGAGCGCGGTCTGGTGACCGGACGTCGCGACCACCGATTCGAACACCGACGCCAGCACGGCCGTGCCGATCGCGGTGCCGATCCGCTGGCCGGTCTGCAGCGCTCCCCCGGCGACACCGGCCAGCCGGTTCGGCACGCATTCGAGCGTGAGCGTCGTGTTCGGCGAGATCACCATCCCGCCGCCGATCCCGCCGATCAGCAGCGGACCGGCCACCGCGAACCCCGCGGCCGACGGCGGCACCAGCTGCACGACCACTCCGACCGACAGCAGCGCGAGCGCGACGATGCTCAGCCCGGCGACGGTGAGCCGCCTGCCGAACCGGGCCACGAGCCGTCCGGCGACAGCCGCCGTCACGGCCGAACTCAGCGCGAACGGCGTGACGGCCAGCCCCGACTGCAGGGGCGTGTATCCGAGCCCCTGCTGGAAGAAGAGCGCGAACACCAGCCAGATCCCGGCGAACCCGCAGAAGTACAAGGCCCCGACCGCCGCGCCGCTCGCGTAGCCCGGGGTGCCGGTGAAGAGCCGGATGTCCAGCAGCGGCGGCCGGTTCTTTCGCGTGACGCGGCGTTCCCACCACACGAAAGCCGCGCCGAAGACGATCGCCACCCCGAACAGCCACCAGAACCGGCCGAGCCCGCCCCGTTCGGATTGCACGAGCGGCAGCAGGACACCGAGCACCGCGACGGCCAGCAGCACGATCCCGGCGAAATCGATTTCCGTGCGCAGCCGGAATTTCCGCCGGCCCGTGCGGGGCAGCAGTTTCATCGCGAGCCCGAACGCCACCACGCCGATCGGCACGTTCACGTAGAACACCCAGCGCCAGCCGTCCGGGTCGCCGAACAGCGCGAGGATCACGCCGCCGAGCACCGGCCCGACCGCGGTGGAGATGCCGACGACCGCACCGAACATGCCGAATGCCCGGCCGCGCTCGGTGCCGCGGAAAAGATCCTGGATCAGGCCGCTGTTCTGCGGCGTCAGCATCCCCGCGGCACAGCCCTGGGCCAGCCGGGCGGCGACGAGCGTCGCCGGGTCGGGGGCCGCTCCGGCGAGCGCGCTCGTCGCGACGAACCCGGCCAGCGCGAGGAGGAACATCCGCCGGCGGCCCAGCGCGTCGCCGAGCCTGCCGCCGGTGACCAGGACCAGTCCGAAGGCGAGCGCGTAGCCCGAGACGACCCATTGGATGGTGCCCGCGCCGGTGTTCAGGTCGCGCTGCATGGAGGGCAGAGCCGTGTTGACGATGCTGACGTCCAGCAGCGTCATGAACCCGGCGGTGAGGGTCACCGCGAGCGCCCGCCAGCGGCGGGGATCCGGCTCCGCCCCGGTCATCAGGTGTTGGCGGTGATCCCAGGGATGCCCTTGAGCTCACCGATGAGCATCGAACTGACCTTCACCGGGTAATCGTAAAGCGCGAAGACCGTCTGGTTCTTGCCGACGAGCTTCAGGTGCACCGGCGTATCGCCCTTGTGCGCCAGCAGCGTCGACTTCAGCTCGCTGACCACGGCCTGGTCGATCTTCTCGGCGGCGGCCAGCAGCACCAGCGGCGGTTCCTCGTCGCCGTTGCCGATCTCGGAGAGGTCCAGCGGCACGAGCCCGCCGCCGAACACCGACATCTTGTCCTCGCGCCAGTTGACCCGGCCCTTCACCAGCACCGCGTTGTCCTCGACCAGGTCCGCGGCGAACATCGAGTACGCCTTGGCGAAGAACAGTACCTCGATCGCGGCGTCCATGTCCTCGACGGTGCAGATCGCCCAGGGCTCGCCCTTTTTGTTGACCCGGCGTTCGAGCGAGGTGAGGAGGCCGGAGATGACGACCTCGCCCTCCTTCGGCGGGTCGGCGAGCAGCGCGGCGATCGGCTTCGGCGCGTGTTTGCGCAGGATGCGCTCGGCCCCGTCGAGCGGGTGCGCCGACACGTACAGGCCCAGCATTTCGCGTTCGTAGGCGAGGAGTTGCTTGCGCGGGTACTCCTCCTCGCCGAACTTGAGGTGCGCGAGCGGCGAGGACGACGGAGCCGCCTCGGCCGCGTCGCCGTCGTCGGCTCCGAACGAGCCGAACAGGTCGAACTGGCCCATCGCTTCCTGGCGCTTGAGCGGCACCACGGCTTCCACCGCGTCCTCGTGCACCTGGATCATCGACAGCCGCGTGTGCCCCATCGAATCGAACGCGCCCGCCTTGATCAACGACTCGATCACCCGCTTGTTGCAGGCCACCAGCTCCGACTTGTCGAGGAAGTCGGTGAACGAGGAGTACTTGCCCTTCTCCTCGCGCGTCTTGATGATCGACTCCACCACGTTCGCGCCCACGTTGCGCACCGCGCCCAGACCGAACCGGATGTCGTTCCCGACGGCCGCGAACCGCAACGCCGATTCGTTCACGTCCGGCGGCAGCACCTTGATCCCCAGCCGGCGGCACTCCGACAGGTAGATCGCCGATTTGTCCTTGTTGTCGCCCACCGACGTGAGCAGCGCGGCCATGTACTCCGCGGTGTAGTTCGCCTTGAGGTAGGCGGTCCAGTACGCGATCAGGCCGTAGGCGGCGGCGTGCGACTTGTTGAACGCGTACCCGGCGAACGGGAGGATCGTGTCCCACAGCGCCTTGACCGCTTCCGGCGAGAAGCCGCCTTCGACGAGCGGGCTCGATTTCATGCCCTCTTCGAAGCCCTCGTACTCCTTCTCGAGGACTTCCTTCTTCTTCTTGCCCATCGCGCGGCGGAGCGTGTCCGCTCGGCCCATCGTGTAGCCCGCGACCTTCTGGGCGATCTGCATGATCTGCTCTTGGTAGACGATCAGGCCGTAGGTCTCGGACAGGATCTCCCGCAGCGGTTCCTCCAGCTGCGGGTGGATGGGCTTGATCTGCTGCCGGTTGTTCTTGCGGTCGGCGTAGTCGTTGTGCGCGTTCATGCCCATCGGGCCGGGGCGGTACAGCGCGAGCACCGCGATGATGTCCTCGAACCCGGTCGGCTGCATGCGCCGCAGCAGGTCGCGCATCGCGCCGCCGTCGAGCTGGAACACGCCGAGCGTGTCGCCCCGGCCGAGGAGCTTGTACGCCTCGGGGTCGTCGAAGCCGAGCCGGTCGAGGTCGATCTCCTCGCCGCGGTTGGCCTTGATGTTGTCCAGCGCGTCGCCGATGACGGTCAGGTTGCGCAGGCCCAGGAAGTCCATCTTCAGCAGGCCGATGGCCTCGCACGACGGATAGTCCCAGCCGGTGATGATCGAGCCGTCGTCGCGCTGCCACACCGGGATCGCGTCGGTGAGCGGCTCGCTCGACATGATCACCGCGCAGGCGTGCACGCCGGCGTTGCGGATCAGGCCCTCGAGGCCGCGGGCGGTCTCGAAGATCGTCTTGCACTCTTCGTCGGTCTCGACCAGCGTGCGGACCTCGGCCGCCTCCGCGTAGCGCTCGTGCTTCGAGTCGACGATGCCCGACAGCGGGATGTCCTTCGCCATGATCGGCGGCGGCAGCGCCTTCGAGATCCGGTCCGCGATGGAGTAGCCGGGCTGGCCGAAGTGCACGCGGGCGGAGTCCTTGATCGCCGCCTTGGTTTTAATCGTGCCGAAGGTGATCACCTGCGCGACCCGGTCCGCGCCGTATTTCTCGGTGGCGTACCGGATCATCTCGCCGCGCCGGCGGTCGTCGAAGTCGATGTCGATATCGGGCATCGACATGCGCTCCGGGTTCAGGAACCGCTCGAACAGCAGCTTCTGCGGGATCGGGTCGAGGTTCGTGATGCCGAGCGCGTACGCGACGAGCGCGCCCGCCGCGGAACCGCGGCCGGGGCCGACCAGGATGCCGACCTCCCGGGCGTGCTGGATCAAGTCGGCGACGATCAGGAAGTAGGCCGGGAAGCCCTTGCCCTCGATGACGTTGAGCTCGTAGTCGCAGCGTTCCTCGTAGCCCTCCGGGATGCCCTCGGGGAACCGCCACTTGAGCCCCTCGGCGACCTGGTGCCGCAGCCAGCTGGCTTCGGTGTGGCCCTCGGGGACGTCGAAGACCGGCATCCGGTCCTTGTGCGCGTACACGTCCTCGTACGACTCCACGCGCTCCGCGATCAGCAGCGTGTTGTCCGCCGCCCCCGGGACCTCCTTGTCCCAGTACTCGCGCATTTCCTGCGCGGACTTCAGGAAGTAGCCGTCCCCGTCGAACTTGAACCGCGTCGGGTCGTTCAGCGTCTTCCCGGCCTGCACGCACAACAGCGCCGAGTGCGTGTCCGCCTGGTCCTTGGTCACATAATGCGAATCGTTCGTCGCCAGCGGCGGCAGGTCCAGCAGCTTCCCGATCTCCAGCAGCCCCTCGCGCACCGACCGCTCGATCGGCAGCCCGTGGTCCATCAGCTCCAGATAGAAGTTGCCCGCCCCGAAAATGTCCTTGTAGTCCGAGGCCGCCTGGATCGCCGCCTCCCGCTGCCCCAGCCGCAACCGCGTCTGCACCTCGCCCGACGGGCAGCCCGTCGTCGCGATGATCCCCTCGGCGTTCTCGGCGATCAGCTCCCGGTCCATCCGCGGCTTGCGGTAATACCCCTGGATCGACGCCAGCGACGACAGCTTGAACAGATTCCGCAACCCGGTCGCGTTCCCCGCCACCATCGTCATGTGCGTATACGCACCGCCGCCCGAGACGTCGCCGCCCTCGCCGAACTCGTCCGACCCCCGCTGCGACGCCTGCCCCCAGAACACCGGCTTCTTGTGAAACCGGCTCTCCGGCGCGATGTACGCCTCGATCCCGATGATCGGCTTGATCCCGTGCTTCTTCGACGTCTGGTAAAACTCGTCGCCGCCGTACATGTTGCCGTGATCGGTCATCCCGACCGCGGGCATCCCCAGCCGGGCCGCCTCCTCGAACAGGGGTCCGATCTTCGCCGCACCGTCCAGCATGGAGTACTCGGTGTGGACGTGCAGGTGGACGAAAGAATCGTTCGACACCAGCGAAAACCTCCCCTAGGCAGACGGCTTCCCGGCTCCGGTCGACGCGGCGGGCCCGGGCTGCCCACCCTAGTCCGCCGCGGCAGGAGCGCCGCGGTTGGGCGCTCCGGCTCCATCCTCCCTCCGAACCCGCCGGGCCCGGCCCCGACGCGCCGGGCGGCAGGGCCTGCCGCGTTCCCGGCGATGATCACCGGGAACGCTCTCCTGACTCGCTTGCCCGGACACGGTCGCACCCGGCACCGACAAAAACCGGGGCCGCCGGGAGCCGCACCGCTCAGAGTCACCCGGGAGCGTGAACCAAGCCACAACCGCCGAGCAAGGGGCCATGGCGTCGCTTGACAGCGGCCGGGCCGGAACCGACTATCCGTCGCGTGAACCTGTCTGACAGCCGGGCAGCCGGACCGCTCCCCCGGCGCGTCAGCGCGATGGAGGCCGTCCTGGCCCATCTGCGGCAGGCGATCGAGCAGGGCGAGTACGCGGTCGGCGACCAGCTGCCCTCCGAGGCCGCGCTGAGCAGGGAGTTCGAGGTCAGCCGCTCGGTCGTGCGCGAGGCGCTGCGCGGGCTGCAGGCGCTCGGGCTGACCGTGTCGCGCACCGGCCGCGGCACGTTCGTGACCGCGAGCGGCCCGCCGGAGAACCCTACGTTCGGCGACTACTCGGCCCGCGACCTGGTCGAGGTGCGCAGGCACGTCGAGGTCCCGGTGGCCGGATACGCCGCGCGCCGCCGCGATGCCGACCAGCTCGCCCTGCTCGCCGATCTCGTCGACCGGATGGACGCCGAGACCCGGGACGCCGCGTGGGTGGCGCTCGACTCACAGTTTCACGTCACGATCGCGCGGGCATCAGGCAATCCGGTGTTCGCGAAGGTGATCGAAGAGATCCGCGACGCGCTGGCCCGCCAGTCGGCGTTCCTGAACCAGCTCGGCGGGCGGCGGACCCAGTCGAACGTCGAGCACCGGCGCATCGTCACGGCGATCGCCGAAGGCGAGGAAGACGCGGCCGCGGCCGCGATGACCGAGCATCTCGATCACGTCGAGAAGACCCTGACCACGATCGTACGACCGGCGCGCGCCGGCGAAGCAGAAACAGGTACCACCGCGTGACTGAAGAAACCCTGCCCGCGACTGCCGAGGCGGACACCGCCGACGCGGGCGACGCCGGATACCGCAAGGCGCTGAAATCCCGGCACATCAACATGATCGCCATCGGCGGCGCGATCGGGACCGGTCTGTTCCTCGGAGCGGGAGGGCGGCTCGCGCAAGCCGGTCCGGCGCTCGCGATCGTGTACGCGGTGTGCGGGCTCTTCGCGTTCTTCGTGGTGCGCTCGCTCGGTGAACTGATCCTGCACCGTCCGTCGTCCGGCGCGTTCGTGTCCTACGCGCGCGAGTTCATGGGCGAGAAGGGCGCGTACGTCGCGGGCTGGATGCACTTCCTCAACTGGTCGACCACCGGCATCGCGGACATCACCGCCATCGCGCTGTACGCGCACTTCTGGTCGTTCTTCACCCCGATCCCGCAGTGGGTGCTGGCGCTGATCGCGCTGGCCGTAGTGGTGTCGCTGAACCTCGTGTCGGTGAAGCTGTTCGGCGAGATGGAGTTCTGGTTCTCGATCGTCAAGGTCGCCGCGCTGGTGCTGTTCCTGATCGTCGGGATCGTCCTGCTGGTGACGCAGCATCCGATCGACGGCCACGTGCCCGGTCCGCAGCTGATCGCCGACCACGGCGGCGTGTTCCCGGCGGGCATCGTGCCGATGATCCTGATCGTGCAGGGCGTCGTGTTCGCCTACGCCTCGTGCGAACTGGTCGGCGTCGCGGCGGGCGAAACCGAGAACCCGAAGGCGATCGTGCCGAAGGCGATCAACTCGATCATGTGGCGGATCGCGCTGTTCTACGTCGGCTCGGTCGTGCTGCTGGCGATGCTGCTGCCGTGGAACGCCTACACGGCCGACCAGAGCCCGTTCGTCACCGTGCTGGCGAAACTGGGCGTGCCCGGCGCGGACAGCATCATGAACCTGGTCGTGCTGACCGCCGCGCTGTCGAGCCTCAACTCGGGGCTGTACTCGACCGGGCGGATCCTGCGCTCGATGTCGCTGGCCGGGTCCGCGCCGAAGTTCACCGGCGTGATGAACCGCAACCAGGTGCCCTACGGCGGGATCCTGCTCACGTCGTCGGTGTGCGTCGTGGGCGTCGGGCTCAACTACGTGGTGCCGAAGGACGCGTTCGAGATCGTGCTGAACTTCGCCGCCGTCGGCATCCTCGGCACCTGGGCGATCATCGTGCTGAGCCATCTGCTGTTCGTGCGCAAGGCCAAGCGCGGCGAGGTGACCCGGCCGCACTTCCGGCTGCCGTTCTCGCCCTACACCGAGATCGCGACGCTCGCGTTCCTCGCCGCGGTCGTCGTGCTGATGGGCTTCGACAAGACCGGCCGGATCACCCTGCTGGCGCTGCCGCTGATCATCGCCGCGCTGGTGGTCGGCTGGTTCGTCGTGCGCAAGCGGATCGACATGAGCGCGTTCGACAAGGCAGAGGCGTCGTGACTCCGCAGGAGCGCGACCCGCGGCACGTTCCGCTGGTCCACCTTCTGCGCGACGGCATGGTCGAGGGCGTGCACCACGGTTCCGTCGTGGCGCTCGCTCCCGACGGCTCGACGCTGTTCGAGGCGGGCGACCCGGACGTCGCGATGTACCCGCGATCGACCGCGAAACCGCTGCAGGCCACCGCGATGGCCCGCCTCGGACTGCGACTCGATCCGGCCGGTTTCGCGATCGCCGCGGCCAGCCACTCCGGCGAACCGCGGCATCTCGAGGCGGCGGCCGCTGTCCTGGCGAGCCGAGGCTTCGCCGAAACCGACCTGGGCAACCCCGCTGACCTCCCGTATGACCCGGTCGAACGGGACGCCTGGATCGCCGCCGGACGGCAACCGTCGCGCCTCGCGCACAACTGCTCCGGCAAGCACGCCGCGATGCTGGCCGTCTGCCGGGAGCAGCAGTGGGACGTCGACGGTTACCTCGATCCGGCGCATCCGCTGCAGCGCGCGATCCGGGAGACCGTCGAGGAGCTGACCGGACAAACCGTGCCGCGAGTGGCCACGGACGGCTGCGGCGCACCGCTGTTCGCGCTCTCCCTGAGGGGTTTGGCGCGTGCTGCTTCGCGAATCGCGACTGCGCCTGAGGGTTCGCCGGAATCGTTGGTGGCCAACGGGATCCGGGAACATTCGGATCTGGTGGCGGGCAGTCGCCGCGACGTCACCCGGCTGATGCGAGCCGTGCCAGGGCTGATCGCGAAGGACGGTTTCGAAGCAGTGCAACTCGCCGCGCTGCCAGACGGAACCGCAGTAGCCCTGAAAATCGCCGACGGCGGCGACCGCGCCCGGCCCGCGGTGCTCGCCGCAGCACTGGCCCGAGCCGGAGTCGACCCGGACCTGCTTGCCCCCTTCAGCAATCCAGCCCTCCGGGTGACGGACGCGCTGGCCGCGTAGCCCAACAGGAACCAGCGCACCCAACGCATCGAGGCGCCCAGCCCCTCCCCCGCACCCCGATACGAAGCCTCCCCTGCGGTCTGGGGGTGCTTGTCAAGGCATCTTTCCCGCCTTGACAAGCACCCCCGAACCGTCAGCACACTCGGGCTTCGGGGTGCCCCACGCACACCCGCCTGCAATGTCGCCGCCAGGCGACGAGCCGCCCCGCAGGAAGAAGCGAACCCCTAACAACTCGCGTACGTTCGATTACGTGCTGAACCGAATCGTCGACCGACTGCTCGGTCTTCCCGCCGCCGAAGGCCCGGCGATCGCCGCCAAGGGTCTCCGCATCCCGATGCCGGACGGCGCGCACCTCCTCGCCGACCGCTACACCCCGCCCGGCCTGACCTCCGGCCCGGTTGTCCTGATCCGCACCCCCTACGGCCGCACCGGCCCGCTCGCCAAGCTGTTCGGCGAAACCTTCGCGAGGCACGGACTGCAAACCGTCCTGCAAAGCACCCGCGGCACCTTCGGCTCCGAAGGCGAATTCCGCCCGTTCCACACCGAGCGCGAGGACGGGCTCGCGACCGCGGAATGGCTGCGCGCACAGCCCTGGTGCGACGGGCGGATCGCGATGGCGGGCGCGAGCTATCTCGGGCACACCCAATGGGCGGTCGGCCCGTACCTCGATCCTCCGCTGGAAGCCATGTGCCTCGGGATCACCGCGTCGGAATTCGTCAGCACGTTCTATCCGGGCGGGGTGCTCGCGGCGGACAACATGGTGTCCTGGTCGGCCATGATCGGGAAGCAGGAGGAGCGGTTCGCCGCGCTGCCGAATCCGCTGCAGAAGCGGCGCACGCGCAACGCGATGGCGTACCTGCCGATCGCGGGCGCGGACGTGGCGGCGATCGGCAAGCCGGTGCAGTTCCTGCAGGACGTCACGGAGCACGCGGACCCGGACGACGATTTCTGGCAGATGTCTGACCACAGCGCCGAAGTCGCGAAGCTCGAGGTGCCGGTCAGCATGGTCACCGGCTGGTACGACCTGTTCATCCGCGCGCAAATGCGGGACTTCCGCACGCTGCAGGACGCCGGACGGTCGCCGCGGATCACCGTCGGCCCGTGGTCGCACGGCGAACCGGCCAGCTTCCGCGTGCTGATCCAGGACCAGCTCGGCTTCCTGCGCGCGCACCTCGCCGACGACCGCACCCAGTTGCAGCGCTCTCCCGTGCGGATTTTCCTGCAGCAGGCGTCCGCCTGGCTCGATTTCGACCACTGGCCGCCCGCTTCCGAACCCACGCACGCACATCTGCGGCCGGTCGGCGGCCTCGGCGAAACGGTGCCCGGCGCGGCCTTGCCCACGTCGTTCACCTACGACCCGGCGGACCCGACCCCGGGCGTCGGCGGTCCGCTGCTGATGGGGAAGAACAAGCAGCGCGACAATTCCGCGGTCGAGGCACGCGACGACGTGCTGGTCTTCACCGGCGAACCGCTGGTGCACGACGTCGACGTGATCGGCGACGTGTCGGCCACCGTGTTCGTGCGGACCGAACTGCCCGACGCCGACGTGTACGTGCGGCTGTGCGATGTCGACCCCAACGGCATCTCGCGCAACGTCACCGACGGAATTCTGCGGCTGCGTCCCGGCGTGCCCGAGGCCGACGCCGACGGCGTCGTGCGGGCCGACGTGGAACTCGACCCGACCGCGTACCGCTTCCGTCGCGGGCACCGGTTGCGCGTTCAGGTCGCGGGCGGCGCGTTTCCGCGGTTCGCGCGCAATCACGGTACGGGAGAACGGGTTTCGTCCGCGGTGCGCGGCACGCCGAACCGGTTCGAGGTGTTCCACGACGAGACCCGGCCGTCGCGGGTCACGCTGCCGGTCTTTACCCGGTGACCGCGCGCTGATGCGTCGTCAGCCTGCCGTCGTCGTGCAGCACGTGCAGCAGAAGCGACGGCGGGGTGCCGAAGTCCAGCGGCCCGCCCTCGTCCCAGCCGCGGCCCGCGCCGGGTTCCACCGGCAGCAGTGATCCGGACACGACCCCCGGCGCGATCCGCACCGGCACGCCCGCGAACTCCGTCGCCGCGCCAGTGTGCACGTGTCCGCACAGCAGCGCCGCCACGCCGGGATGCCGCTTCAGCACGGCGGCAAGCCGGTCTTCGCCGGTCTGGCGGATCGCGTCCACCAGCGGCACCCCGACGTCGAGCGGCGGGTGGTGGAACGCGACGAGCGATGGACCGTCATGGCTGGCGAGCGTGTCGTCCAGCCAGGCGAGCGTCTCGTCCGCGAGGTATCCCGCGCCCTTGCCGGGGATCGTCGAATCGCACGACACGAGCAGCACGCCGGCCACCTTGGTCGCGGTGTTCACCGGGGCGTCGCCAGCCGGTTCTCCCAGCAGCGCCTCACGAAACCGCGCGCGGACGTCGTGGTTGCCGGGGCAGACCACCACCGGCACCGGAAGGTCCAGCAGTTCGGCCGCGCGACGGTATTCCTCGGGCAGGCCGTGATCGGCGATGTCGCCGGTGGCGAAGACGGCGTCGACCGGTTCTTGGAGGTTGCGCAGGTACCGCGTCACCGCGGCGGCCCGTGCGTCGGCGCGCTCGCTGCCGTCGAGGTGGATGTCGGAGAGATGCGCGAAAACCCGCACCGGATCAGCTCCCTTTCAAGTACGCCAACGCTTTCACCCAGTTCTGGACAAGCAGCGCGGACGCACGGGGCAGGTCGCCCGCCCGCAGCGCCGCCGCGATCTCGCGGTGTTCGGCCACGCTCTCCGCCGCGCGGTCCCGCCCGCCGAAGTATGCCGTCTCGTAGCGTTTGAGCAACGGCTTTGTCTGCTCGATCAAGCGCAGCAGATGCGGGTTGTCGCAGCGGGACGTGAGCAGCGCGTGCCAACGGTCGTCGGCCGCGGACGGGTCGGCGGAATCGGCTGTCTCGTCGGAAATCCGGTCGAGCGCGTCCGGGAGCGAGGCGAGTTCGAGCGGCGACGTCCACCGCAGCGCGAGCGCTTCCAGTTCGGCGACCAGCGGGTACAGCCGGCGCGCCTCCTGCGGATCGAACGGCGCGACGAGGAACCCCCGCCCCGGCGCGGCGACGAGCAGCCCGCGATCGGCCAGACCGATGAGCGCCTCGCGCAGCGGCGTCCGGGAAACACCCAACTCGCTGGCCAGATGGACCTCGTTGACGCGGGTGTCCGCGGGAAGCCGTCCGTCGAGCACGCGCGCGGTGATCTCTTCGAGAAGTTCGCCGCGCATGAGTCTCTTGCCCATGGCGGCGAGTATTGCACACAGTTTACTCGTACTGTATTCAGTTCATATGGCCAGCACTTTCGATGTCGACCGCGCCAGGCGCGAAACGCCCGGGTGCGTCGGAGTCGCGCACTTCAACAACGCCGGCTCCGCTCTCCCGTCTGCCCGTGTCACCGACACCGTGATCGACTACCTGCGCACAGAATCCCTGCTCGGCGGCTATGAAGCGGCCGAACAGGCCAAGGACCGCATCGACGGCGTGTACGCCTCGGTCGCGCGCCTGCTCAACGCCGCGCCGGACGACATCGCGCTCAGCGACAACGCGACTCGCTCGTGGCAGGCGATCTTCTACGCGCTCCCGTTCGGACCGGGCGACCGGATCCTCACCGCGAGCGCCGAATACGCCAGCAACGCCATCGCCTACCTCCAGATCGCGCGCCGGACCGGAGCGACCGTGGAGGTCGTGGACAACGACGAAACCGGCCAGCTCGACGTCGACGACCTGCGCCGCCGGATCGACTCCGACGTCAAGCTCATCGCGGTGACCCACGTGCCGACGCAAGGCGGCCTGGTGAACCCGGCCGAGGAAATCGGCGCCGTCGCGCGCGAGGCGGACATCCCGTTCCTGCTGGACGCGTGCCAGTCGGCCGGTCAGCTGGACCTCGACGTCGAACGCATCGGCTGCGACGCCCTGACGTCCACCGGCAGGAAGTACCTGCGCGGCCCCCGCGGCACCGGCTTCCTGTACGTGCACCCGCGACTGCGCGACCGCCTCGAACCGGCGATGCTCGACCTGCACTCGGCGACGTGGACCTCCCCCACCGAGTACGTCGTCGACCCGACCGCGAAGCGGTTCGAGGTATGGGAACGCGATTTCGCCGCCGTCCTCGGTCTCGGCGCGGCAGTGGACTACGCGATGGAATGGGGCCTGCCCGCGATCGAAGAACGAGTCGCCGCCCTGGCCGCGACGCTGCGCTCCCGCCTGGCCGACGTGGACCGGGTCACCGTGCACGACGCGGGCGCGCGCAAGTGCGGTCTCGTGACGTTCAGCGTCGACGGACTGCCCGCGGAGGAGATCAAGAACCGGCTGAACGCGGCCAAGATCAACACGAGCGTCACGCACGCGTCGTCGGCACAGTACGACTTCACCGCACGCCGCCTGCCGGACCTGGTGCGCGCGTCGGTGCACTACTACAACACCGACAAGGAAATCGACCGGCTGACCGGCGAGGTAGCCGCGCTCGCGCGGTGAGGGCGGCGAACGGAGATCACCCGTTTGACGCAGTATCCAGGACCGCCGAAGCCGCCTCTTGTCTCGCGTACACCCGCGGAGAGCGCCGCGGCCGGGCCTGTCGAGGGGGCAGGCCCGACGGGGCCGGCGGGGGAAACGAGAAGGCCCCCTGGGCCGGGATTGGGGGACCCGGCCCAGGGGCTTTCTCTTGCGTTCGGGGACTTCCTGGCGAGCCCAGAGCCGCCACCGCCCCGGAACGGCGTGAAAAACAACAAACCCCATCCAGTGAAGACTTCACCGGATGGGGTTTGCCGGATCGAGCACGGTGGGCGCAGCAGGGATCGAACCTGCGACCGCTCGGGTGTAAACCGAGTGCTCTCCCGCTGAGCTATGCGCCCGCGCGCCGGAGCAGGACCGAAACCCCGCCCCGGCGGACGAAACAATCAGGCGGTCAGTTCCTCGACGGCCTTCTTCCACCCCGCCTGGTCGCGCGCCTCGCCCGGCGCGTTGACCTCGGCGAAGCGGACCACGCCTTCGGTGTCGATCAGGAAGGTGCCGCGGACGGCGAGCCCTGCCTGGTCGTTGAAGACGCCGTACTTCTGCGCCACCTCGCCGTGCGGCCAGAAGTCCGACAGCAGCGGGAACTGGTAGCCCTCGTGCTCGGCCCACGCCTTGAGCGAGAACGGGGTGTCGACCGAGACGCCGAGGACCTGGACGCCCTTGCCGTCGTAGTCGCCGAACTCGTCGCGCAGCTGGCACAGCTCGCCGGTGCAGATCCCGCTGAAGGCGAACGGGTAGAACACCAGCAGAACCGGCTTGTCGCCCTTGAACTGCGACAGCGTGACCGGCTGCTTGTTGTAGTCGTTGAGCGTGAAGTCAGGGGCCTGCGAACCGACCTCGACGGCCATACCGGCGATTCCTCTCCAGAGCGGACACGAGCGTGCCCGCCCACCCTATCGCGGCCTCAGCGCTGCTTGGCCTTCGAGGACTTCGGCGACACCAGCCGGGTGCCCAGCCAGCCCGGGCCCACGCTGATGTTCGCCGTCTGGGCGAGCCCGACCTGCGGCACCGCCTCGGCGATGTCGCTGGGCTCGACGTGCCCGGGCTGCCCGGTCTTCGGGGTCAGCACCCAGATCACGCCGTTCTCGTCCAGCGGGCCTCGCGCGTCGACCAGCGCGTCCCCGAGGTCTCCGTCGTTGTCGCGCCACCACAGCAGCACGACGTCGATGACCTCCTGCGCGTCTTCGTCGAGGAGCTCACCGCCGATCGTTTCCTCGATCGCCGCGCGGACGTCGTCGTCGACGTCATCGTCCCAGCCGATCTCCTGGACCACCATGTCCGGCTTGATGCCAAGGCTCTCGGCGACGCCGGCAGTGCCTGCGTCTCCCGCGGCGACCACTGCTTCCACTCCTCCAACTACGACGGAGCGCGGCGGTAGGTCCGCCGCACTCGGATACACGGTTGTCGAACAGCGAACACTGACGCGGCGCTGCGCGCAACCGTCCACACCGGATCTTTGGCAAGTCGTGTCTGCAGCGTAGGGGCCCGCCGCGGCATCGCCCGACTCCGGGTGGCACTCAGTACCCCACCACTGCGGAGCCCTCCCGGGGAGCCTCCTTTAGGGTGGAGGAGAGAAAACGCGCGCGCGATACACCGTGCGCGGGGAGTGGCGACACTCGGGCGGCCGATGTTACCGGGCAGTACAGGTGACGGGAACCCCAACCGGGACGACCATGGACGTCGGCGAGCACTCCCGCCCACCAGCTACAACGGCTACAACCAGCTACAAGGAGACCCCTTGGCCCCGCAGAACGACGGCGCCTCCGGCAAGGAGACCCCGGCTCGCGTACGCGTCATCCGTGACGGACTCGCGGCGCACCTTCCCGACATCGACCCGGAAGAGACCAGCGAATGGCTGGACTCCTTCGACGAGGCGCTGGCGCGAGGGGGCCAGCAGCGGGCCAGGTACCTGATGCTGCGCATCCTCGAGCGCGCCCGGGAGCGCAACGTCGGCGTCCCGGCGCTCACGTCGACCGACTACGTGAACACGATCCCCACCGAGAACGAACCGTGGTTCCCGGGCGACGAGGAGATCGAGCGCCGCTACCGCCGCTACATCCGCTGGAACGCGGCGATCATGGTGCACCGCGCGCAGCGGCCCGGCGTCGGCGTCGGCGGCCACATCTCCACCTACGCCTCGTCGGCGGCGCTGTACGAGGTCGGCTTCAACCACTTCTTCCGCGGCAAGGACCACTCCGGCGGCGGCGACCAGGTCTTCTTCCAGGGCCACGCCTCCCCCGGCATGTACGCCCGCGCGTTCCTCGAGGGCCGCCTCACCGAGCAGCAGCTCGACGGGTTCCGGCAGGAGTACAGCCACGCGGGCGCGGGCGGCGGCCTGCCGTCGTACCCGCACCCGCGGCTGATGCCGGAGTTCTGGGAGAACCCGACGGTGTCGATGGGCCTCGGCCCGATGAACGCGATCTACCAGGCGCGGTTCAACCGCTACCTGCGCGACCGCGGCATCAAGGACACCTCCGACCAGCACGTCTGGGCGTTCCTCGGCGACGGCGAGATGGACGAGGCCGAATCGCGCGGCCTGATCCACGTGGCCGCGGGCGAGGGCCTGGACAACCTGACCTTCGTGATCAACTGCAACCTGCAGCGGCTCGACGGCCCGGTGCGCGGCAACGGCAAGATCATCCAGGAACTCGAGGCGTACTTCCGCGGCGCGGGCTGGAACGTGATCAAGGTCATCTGGGGCCGCGAGTGGGACTCGCTGCTGCACGCCGACCGCGACGGCGCGCTGGTCAACCTGATGAACGTCACGCCGGACGGCGACTACCAGACGTACAAGGCCAACGACGGCGCCTTCGTCCGGGAGCACTTCTTCGGCCGCGACCCGCGGACGAAGGACCTGGTCAAGGACCTCACCGACCAGGAGATCTGGAACCTCAAGCGCGGCGGCCACGACTACCGCAAGGTGTACGCGGCGTACAAGGCGGCCATGGAGCACTCCGGCCAGCCGACGGTGATCCTGGCGCACACGATCAAGGGCTACGGCCTCGGCCCGGCGTTCGAGGGCCGCAACGCCACGCACCAGATGAAGAAGCTCACCCTCGACGACCTGAAGCTGTTCCGCGACACCCAGCGGATCCCGATCAGCGACGAGGAGCTCGAGCGCGACCCGAAGCTGCCGCCGTACTACCACCCGGGCCCGGACTCGCCGGAGATCGAGTACATGCGCGGCCGCCGCAAGGCGCTGGGCGGGTACCTGCCGGAACGCCGCCCGAAGGCCGCCAAGGCGCTCGTGCTGCCCGGCGACAAGGTCTACGAGGGCGTCCGCAAGGGCTCGGGCAAGCAGGAGGTCGCCACCACGATGGCGATCGTCCGGCTCATCCGCGAGCTCGCGAAGGACTCGGAGATCGGCAGGCGGATCGTCCCGATCATCCCGGACGAGGCGCGCACCTTCGGCCTCGACTCGATGTTCCCGACCGCCAAGATCTACAACCCGCACGGCCAGACCTACACCTCGGTCGACGCGAGCCTGATGCTGGCGTACAAGGAGTCCGAGAAGGGCCAGCTGCTGCACGAGGGCATCAACGAGGCGGGTTCCACCGCGTCGTTCACCGCCGTCGGCACGTCGTACGCGACGCACGGCGAGCCGATGATCCCGATCTACATCTTCTACTCGATGTTCGGGTTCCAGCGCACCGGCGACGGCCTGTACGCCGCGGCGGACCAGATGGCCCGCGGTTTCGTGCTCGGAGCCACCGCCGGCCGCACCACGCTGACCGGCGAGGGCCTGCAGCACGCGGACGGGCACTCGCTGCTGCTGGCGGCGACCAACCCGGCCGTGGTGGCCTACGACCCGGCTTACTCGTTCGAGATCGCGCACATCGTCAAGGACGGCCTGCGCCGGATGTACGGCGAGACCGGCCCGGACGGCAACGGCGAGAACATCTTCTACTACATCACCATCTACAACGAGCCCTACCAGCAGCCGGCCGAGCCGGAGAACCTGGACGTCGACGGCGTGCTCAAGGGCCTCTACCGGTACGCCGACGCGCCCGGCGGCGACGGCCCGGAAGTGCAGGTGCTGGTCTCCGGCGTCACGATGCCGGACGCGCTCAAGGCGCAGAAGATGCTGGCCGAGGAGTGGGGCGTGCGGGCCGCGGTGTGGTCGGCCACGTCGTGGGGCGAACTGCGCCGCGAAGCGGTCGAGATCGACCACGACAACCTGCTGCACCCGGACGAGACGCCCCGGATTCCGTACGTCACGCAGAAGCTGTCGGAGGTTTCCGGCCCGGTCGTGGCGGTCTCGGACTGGATGCGCGCGGTGCCGGACATGATCCGCCCGTGGGTGCCCACCGACATGCTCACGCTCGGCACCGACGGGTTCGGCTTCTCCGACACCCGCCCGGCCGCGCGGCGCAAGTTCCTGGTGGACGCCGAGTCGATCACCGTCGGCGCGCTGTCCGCGCTCGCCAAGCGCGGCGAGTTCGACCAGGCGAAGGTCGCCGAGGCGGCGCGCCGCTACCGGCTCGACGACGTGGCGGCCGCGGGGCCGCAGACGTCCGACTCCGGAAACGCGTGAGCGGAGCCTGACCGCGTCGCCCTGACCGGGTGAAGGTCGCGAGAGGCCCCTCCGGGACGGACACTGTCCCGGAGGGGCCTCTACTTTAAGCTAGACATCGGATGTATCCCGGATGCCTGACGAAAGGTGGTCGAGCGTGACCCAGCGTCGCCTGCCCCGGCCCAGCGAGCTCAAAGAGATCCTGCGGCCGAAGCCGATCGTGCTCAACCCGACTGACCGGCGCCTGGCCGGCGCGCACACGATCGCCGACCTGCGGATGATCGCGCGCAAGCGCACCCCGCGCGCGGCGTTCGACTACACCGACGGCGCCGCCGAGCTCGAGGACAGCCTGCGCCGTGCCCGGCAGGCCTACCGCCGCGTGGAATTCCAGCCCAACGTGCTGCGCGGAGTGTCCGATGTGGACACCAGCAGGGAGATCCTCGGGAAGCGCTCGGCGCTGCCGTTCGCGTTCGCGCCCACCGGGTTCACGCGGATGATGCAGACCGAGGGCGAACGCGCGGTGGCCCGCGTGGCGCAGCGCAACAACATGCCGATGGCGCTGTCGACGATGGGCACCACGTCGATCGAGGACCTCGCGGCGGCCGCACCGGACGCGCGCAAATGGTTCCAGCTATACGTGTGGCGCGACCACGGCGCGGGCGAAGATCTGATGAATCGCGCCTGGGAGAGCGGCTACGACACGCTCCTGCTGACCGTCGACACCCCGGTCGCGGGCCAGCGGCTGCGCGACGTCCGCAACGGGCTCACCATCCCGCCCGCGATCACGCTGAAGACCTTCGTGGACGGCGCGATGCACCCGGCGTGGTGGTTCAACATGCTGACCACGGAGCCGCTGAACTTCGCGTCGCTCAACCGGTTCGGCGGCACCGTCGCGGAACTGCTGGACAAGCTGTTCGACCCGACGCTGAACTTCGACGACCTCGACTGGGTGCGCCAGACCTGGCCGGGGAAGCTGGTGGTCAAGGGTGTGCAGAACGTCGACGACGCGCGCGACGTGGTGAAACACGGCGCGGACGCGGTGCTGCTGTCGAACCACGGCGGCCGCCAGCTCGACCGCGCTCCGACGCCGATCGAACTGCTGCCCGCGGCACTGGACCAGATCCAGGACAGCGCCGAGGTTTGGGTCGACACCGGCATCCTGTCCGGCGGCGACATCGTGGCCGCGCTCGCCCGCGGCGCGAACGCGGTGCTGATCGGCCGCGCGTTCCTGTACGGCCTGATGGCCGGCGGCGAGCGCGGCGTGCAGCGCTGCGTGGACATCCTGCGCACCGAGATGATCCGCACGATGCAGCTGCTCGGGGTCCGGCGGGTGGACGACCTTCGTCCCACGCACGCGACGCTCCGCTGAACCCCAGCCCGTGAGGGACTCCTTGCGGGAATCTGATTCCGCCAAGGAGTCCTTCACGGACTTTCCGGCCCGGCTGGCACAGTCGGCGTAATCCGGTATCCAGTGACGGACATCACGTCTCCTGCCTTCGGATCGTCCGAGGGAGAAGGCCATGTCCGTTCCGCTGAACCGCCGCGAGCTGGCGATGCTGCGCGCGATCGCCGCCGGTCGAGCCGAACTCACCCGCAGCTGCGAACCGGACCTGAGGGTCGACGGCCTGCCGTGCTGCGACCAGACGACCGCGCACGCCCTCGTCCGGGAAGGCCTGGTCCGCCCGGTGTCCGCGCCGGGCGGCACGGTCGGGCAGTGGACGCGGGCCGAGCTGACGCCGGACGGCCGACTCGCGCTCGGCGCCTGACCTCAGCGCGCCGCGGCGACGGCCTTCTCGCCGGCCACCGCGGTGCGCGCCGAGCGGTTCCAGCTGATCCAGCCGTGGATCACGAGTGCGGCGAAGACGATGTAGATGGCGGCCGAGAAGTACAGGCCGGAGCTGATCTGCAGCGGCACGCCGATCGCGTCGACCACCAGCCACACGCCCCAGAACTCCACGAGCCCGACGCCCTGCGCGGTGAACGCGACGAGTGTCCCGACGAAAATCGCGGCATCCGGCCAGGGTGCCCACGAGGCGTTGAGCGCCTGCAGGGTCAGCGCCATCGCGACCGTGCCCAGCCCGAACGCGCCGAGCATCGCGGCCCGCTCGGTCCAGCGGCCCTTGCGCACGGCGACGCCGTACACCGGGTCGGTCCGGCGATTCCAGGCCCACCAGCCGTAAAGCGAGATGAGCAGGATCGCGACCTGCCGTCCGGCGAGGCCGCCGAGGTGCGCGGACGCGTAAACGGCGAAGAGCAGGACGGTCGCGCCGACCTGCACCGGCCAGGTCCACAGCGTCCGCCGCTGCGCGAGGAACACGACCGCGAGCGCGAACACCTGCCCCGCCAGCTCGGCAATCGAGATCCACTGCCCGAACACGGTCACGCCGTGGTGCAACAGGAAGTCCACGTCGGCACCCCTTCCGATCTACGCCTCCCAACATGCAACACGGAGCCGCCATTCCCGTGCCGATGTGAGACTGCGGACAGTCCCGCGGAGTGGACGCCGAGGCCGGACCTGGCAACGGCCCGGAGCCGGACGCCAGGTGGCTGGCCCGGCCTTTCCGTTGCCGGGCTGACGCGAATGAATCAAGGTCGCGGACAGGCCGAGGGGCCGCGCTGCCGAAGCAACGCGGCCCCTTGCTCAACCCCGATCCGCGGATCGGGGAAAGGCCGTCAGCGAAGCGACCGACCGGGTCCGACCCCGGTCAGCAGCACGGCCCGGGCGCCAGCGAGTGCCCGCGGATCAGCCCGCGGACGTCGCCAGTTCGCCCTCCCTGCCGGTACCGGCTCAGCGCTCCACGCGCCCGAAGCCGGCCGGCGGGGTCGGCGGCTCCGGCGGGCGTCCGCCGTCCGCGGGCATCTGGCGGGTCTGCTCGCCGGGCTGCGGAAGGCTGCCCGACTGCGACTGCGGGTAGCTCGCCGTCCGGGTCTGCCCGGCGTGCGCGTGCTGCCCGCTCACCTGGCCCGGCTCCCGCGAACCGGGGGCCGAGCCCGAGCCCGAACCAAGCTGGCCCTGCAGGTTCGACAGCCAGCCGTCCCACCGTTGCTGGGCCGGTTTGATCAGGCCGCCGCCGAAGCCGACCACGATCACGCCGCCCGCGGTCGCCAGCGCCGCGATCAGCAGCGGGCCGGTCACCGTCGTCGCGATGTTCACCTGGCCGAGCGCCGCGATGATGCCGAACGCCATCACCAGCCAGTACGCGACCGTGCTGAGCAGCCGTCCGGCCGGCCGGCCCGACAGCGCGCCCGCGACGACGTCCCGCACGACCTTCGCGATCGCCGCGGCCACGATGATCAGCACCACCGCGACCAGGATCCTCGGCAGGAACGCGATGATGTCGTTCAGCAGCTGGCTCACCGGGTTCGACTGCCCGAACACCCCGAACGCCAGCTGCAGCGCGATCAGCAGAATGAAGTAGTAGACGAGTTTCACGAGCACGGCGGTGGCGTCGAGATTCGCGCCCTTCACCATTCCGGTCAGCCCGGTCTTCTCGACCATCCTCGTGAAACCGAGCTTTCCGAGAACAAGCCCGACGGCTTTGGAGACGGCTTTCGCGATCAGCCAGCCGATCAAGAGGATGATCAGAAAACCCACGAGTTTCGGGACGAACGTGGCCACCAGATTCCAGGCCTGTCCGAGTCCGTCCTTGAGTTGTTCACCCACGCTGGCTCCCTTCGCCGCGGTTCGACGTGGATTCCGGCACCGTCCTGTCGCACCGGGTCGCAGGACAGGTACCCACTGGGCCCGGGTGCTGTGCACCACGATCGAGTGAGACGACTGGCGCGGGAAGATCAATGGCCGCCATACTTGTCGTACCGGTGGGGACCGGGGAGACGAGGCCGCTCGGCGCAGCGAAAACCGCAAGCGCCGAGCGGCCTCGAACATTTCCCGCTCTTTATCGCCGCGCGGAGGCGCTTCCGAGACGAATAGGGTTCGGGTTTTCTCCGCCGTTCATCTGGCCTTCATGTTCGGCCGATTGGCGAGCTGTCGACGGATGTGCGCGCCGACCTGGGCGTGGCGGCGGAGATCTCCGGACGGGAATCCTCGCGAGGCGCGATCTGTACGGAGCGAATTCGCGTTGCCCGACCACCCTCGGCGGCGAATTGCGCTGATCTTCCGCGCGCCTGCCGGATAACGGCGACACGGCAATAGCACCCCGGACGAGAGTCCGGGTGAACGGCATTAACCGATGCTCGGCGGACGATCGGCACAGCGGGCTCGCGAGGGCGGCGTTCACGCAACTCACCCATTGCCGCTAACCCACCTGGGTTAGGGCCTCCGCCGCGCCGGTCCCTCACACGTTCGGCGCGCCCACCGAGAGTAGAGGCTTTCGGCACCTCTCCACACCAACGGCGGGCCGCGGCATCGCGCCGCGGCCCGCCGTCCGGAACTCCGCGGTCAGGCCGCGCTCAGCGCGTCCCGCAGCTTCACCTTCGCGCCGGTGCGCATCACCGCGTTGCGGTAGATCCGCGCGGCCAGCCAGATCAGCGCCGGGATGAGCGCCACGACCAGGCCGATCGACAGCACCGCCTCCCACACCGGCACGCCGCCCATCGCCAGCCGCATCGGCATCATCGTCGGCGCGAAGACCGGGATCAGCGACAGCACCTCGGCCAGCGGGCTCGCCGGATTCGACGGCAGGATCGAAATCCCCACCACGTACCCGGCGATCACGAACATCAGCGCGGGCATCGTCGCGCCGCCCACGTCCTCCTGCCGCGACACCAGCGCGCCGAGAGCGGCGAACACGATCGAATACATGAAGAACCCGAGCAGGTACCAGACGATCAGCCAGAGCACCGTGCCGATCGCCGCGTTCGCCGAGATCGTCAGCACCCCGAACCCGAGCCCGGCCGCCACGCCCGCCACGCCGATCGCCAGCATCTGGATCAGCCCTACGGTCCCGATGCCGAGCACCTTCCCGGCCATCAGCTGCCACGGTTTGATCGTCGACAGGAGCAGTTCGACCACGCGCGACGTCTTCTCCTCGACGACGCCCTGCGCGACGCTCTGCCCGTTGAGCATCAGCGACAGATAAATCAGGATGCCCGCGATGATGCCGAGCACGAGCTGCTGCCCGTTGTAGTCGTACGGTTTCTCGAGCGGCGGCAGTTCGTCGATCGTCGCCGAAGCGGTCGCCTGGCGCACCTTCGCCGGATCGCCGCCGAGAGACTCGATCTGCTGGTTGAGCGCCAGCTGCCCCTCGAGCACGGTGAACGTGTTCTTCAGCTTCGCGTCCAAGGTCTTCTTCACCTGGACGTGGACCCGTTTCGCGTCCTGCACCAGCAGTGCGTCGATGGAGCCGTCCCGCAGCTTCGCCTGGCCCGTCTTCTCGTCCGGCACCTGCTGCGTCGCGACGGTCTGGCCGATCGACTTGCCCGTCGCGGTCAGCGGCGCGGCCAGCTGCGAGGCGGCCGGCACGTAGCCGACCGTCGCGTCGGCGCTCCCGCCGCCGTTGAAGAACTTGAAGATCAGCGCCAGCGCGACGACGATGATCACCATCACGAGCGTCGTGACGCGGTAGGCCTTGGAATTGACGCGCGTGCTGATCTCCCGCCCGGCCACGAGGCCGACCGCGGACAGCGGGCTCATCTGGACGTCGGACCCGGTCATGCCGCCGCCTCCTGGTGCTCGGACACGACGGAACGGAACAGTTCGGTCAGGGACGGCAGTTTCCGGGCGAATTCCCGCACCGGTCCGGTCGCCAGCGCGGCGCGCAGCACCGCCTGGTCGTCCGCGCCGTCGGCCAGTTCCAGTTCGGTCACCGCTCCCCTCCGGCCCACGACGGTCACGCCGGACAGCGCGGCCGCCCAGTTTTCGGGCGCCTCCGGGGCGTCCACGAGCAGCCGGGTCGTCCCGCCCGCGCGCAGTTCCGCCACCGTGCCGCACGCTTCCATCCGTCCACTCCGGACAATCCCGATCCGGTCGCACAGCCGCTCCACCAAATCCAGCTGGTGGCTCGAAAACACGACCGGAACGCCCTCGGCCGCCTTTTCCTTCAGCACGTCGCTCATCACGTCGACGGCGACCGGGTCCAGTCCGGAAAACGGTTCGTCCAGCACGAGAATCCGCGGTTCGTGCACCAGCGCGGCGGCCAGCTGCACCCGCTGCTGGTTGCCGAGGCTGAGCTTCTGCACCTCGTCGTCGCGGCGCGCGGCCACGCCGAGGCGTTCGGTCCACCGCTCGCTCGACGCCTTCGCCTCGGCGGCGGGCATTCCGTGCAGCCGGGCCAGATACGTGAGCTGGTCGCCGACCTTCATTTTCGGGTACAGCCCGCGCTCCTCGGGCATGTAGCCGATCTGCCGGCGCGTTTCGTGCGTGATCGGCTCGCCCGCGTACCGCACCTGCCCCGCGTCCGCGCTCAGCACGCCGAGCGCGATGCGCATCGTGGTCGTTTTGCCCGCCCCGTTGCTGCCGACGAATCCGAAAAGCTCCCCCGGCCGCACGTCGAACGTCATTCGCTCGAGCGCCACGACGGCGCCGTAGCGTTTGGAGATCCCGTCGATCTCCAGTCCGGGCTCTGGCATGGCCCGTCCCCCTGTTCTTTTTTCTCCGGGGTGATCCCCTACCACCCCACTGGGGATCCTAGGCACTTCGGCCAGGCGCCGCCCACCATCCGAGGTCGCCGCCGCGTCCGCCTAAAGTTGCGGGCCGCGGGCGGCACGTAGGATCGGACCCGACATGGCCGACACCACAGGACGCCCCGCGCCCAAGCACCACGGGCTGTCCGCGAAAACCCTGCGCAGCCTGGAGCACGCCTCCGGGCGGCTGGCGAGCGCGAGCGTCGCGGAAATGGAACGCCGCCTGGTCTGGTTCGCGCGGCTTCCCGCCGACCAGCGCGCCAGCGTCCTGCTGATCACGCAGACCGGAGCCAGCGGATTCGTCGCGTGGCTCCGGGATTCGAAGGAAGCGCTGCAGCTCACCACGGAAGCGTTCCGCGACGCCCCGACCGAAGTGTCGCGCTGGATCAGCCTGCGCCAGGCCGTCGCGATGGTGCGGCTCGCGATCGAGGTATTCGAAGAACAGCTGCCGGAATTCGCCGCTTCGGAAGCCGAACGCGCGGCCTTGATCGAAGGAATTCTGCGCTACGGCAGGGAAATCGCTTTCGCCGCGGCCAATTCCTATGCCGCCGCGGCGGAAGCGCGCGGTGCGTGGGACGCCCGGCTCGAAGCGCTCGTGGTCGACGGAATCGTCCGCGGGGATGCCGAAGAGTCCGTCCTGTCGCGTGCCGCCGCGCTCGGCTGGGACCCGGCCGCCGCGGCGACGGTGCTGGTGGGGAATCCGCCCTCGGACGACCCGCCGACGGTGGTTTTCGACGTCCGCGCCCGCGCCGCGCGCGTCGGACGTGCGGTGTTGCTGTCAGTGCAGGGCTCGCGGCTGGTGATCGTGATCGGCGGCCCGACCGAAGGCGGGCCGAAGGAACGCGAAATCCTCGCCCGGATGTCGACGGTCTTCGCCGAGGGCCCGGTCGTGGCCGGACCGACGATGCCGACGCTGGCCGAAGCCCACCACAGCGCGGCCGAGGCGTTGTCCGGACTGCGCGCGGTGGTCGGCTGGCCCAGCGCGCCGCGTCCGGTGCGGTCCGACGACCTGCTCCCCGAACGCGCGCTCTCCGGCGACCCGGGCGCGGAACGGCTGCTGGTCGATCGGGTGGCCCGGCCGCTGGAGGAGGCCGGAGCGGCCTTGCAACGCACCGTCGAGACCTATCTGGACACCGGCGGGGTGCTGGAACGCTGCGCGCAAACGCTCTTCGTGCACCCGAACACGGTCCGGTACCGGCTGCGCAAAGCCGCCGAACTCACCGGCCGCAACCCGACCGACGCCCGAGACGCGCTCGTGCTGCGGGTCGCGCTCACCGTCGGCAGGCTCGCCCGCGCCCGCGGCCTCTGGTAACCGCACTGACGCCGCAGTCGGGTTTTTCAGCGGGGTGCGGTGCTGGATGGAGGGAGCAGAGCCGCGTCTCCCTCCGCACCCGCGCTGCCAGGAAACCCATTCGCAGGGGGACGCATCCAAGGCGGCGTCCCCCCAATGTCGCGTTGGGGATCTCGCACAGCGGAGACGGCGTGGGGCATCCGCGCGCCCGAGGACGCCCCGAGTCCGGCGGAAGCGCCGCGAACCCGTCCCGCTCCCGGAGTCCCTCCGCGCCGAGGCGCGACGGAGCGTGGCAGGTGACAGACTTCACGGCAAGCGCTGGTTGAATCCCACAAGGCGGATGGGTTAAGGGCTGGGTTCTCCGGCCGGTCTTTGGAGGTTTCCTCCAATAACGCCGCACGGACTTGGTGACCGCCCGCATCTGAAGCACCGACCCCTCCCGTGGTCTCATAGACACTGTGACAGTTGCAGTCCTCTCCCCCGGTCAGGGTTCGCAAGCCCCCGGCATGCTCGCTCCGTGGCTCGAGCTCGACGGCGCCCGCGCGCCCGTCGAAGAATGGTCCGCCCGCTCCGGGCTCGACCTGATCCGGCTCGGCACGGAAGCCGACGCCGAGGAGATCCAGGACACCGCTGTCGCGCAGCCGCTGATCGTCGCGCTGTCCCTGCTGTCCTTCGAGCACCTGCCGGTTCCCGCCGACGCGCCGGTCGCCGGCCACTCCGTCGGCGAACTGGCCGCGGCCGCGATCGCCGGCGTGCTCACCCCCGCCGACGCCGTCGCGCTCGCCGCGGTCCGCGGCGCGGAGATGGCCAAGGCCTGCGCGCTCGAACCGACGTCGATGGCCGCGGTGATGCTCGGCGATCCCGAGGAAGTCACCGCGTGGCTGGAAGGCCAGGGCCTCGCCGCCGCGAACCGCAACGGCGCCGGGCAGATCGTCGCCTCCGGATCCGCCGCCGCGATCGAGCGGATCATCGCCGAGCCGATGGAGGGCACGAAGATCCGTGCGCTCAAGGTCGCCGGCGCCTTCCACACGCCCTACATGGCCCCCGCGGAAGACGCCCTGCGCGAGCACGCCGCCGGTCTCTCCCCGGCCGACCCGACGCGCCCGCTGCTGTCCAACGCCGACGGTCAGGTCGTCACGAGCGGCGCGGAGTACCTGCGCAGGCTCGTCGCCCAGGTGACCCGCCCGGTCCGCTGGGACCTCACCATGGACGGACTCGTCTCGCTCGGCGTGGACCGCACCGTCGAACTGGCGCCCGCGGGCACCCTGACCGGACTGGTCAAGCGGCAGCTCAAAGGCGTCGTCACCACTACCACCGCGCTGAAGTCGCCCGCCGAGCTGGCGGCGCTGCGCGAGGAGGACGCCCAGTGACCGCCCGCCCCACCCTGCGCCTCGCCCAGGGCGCCCCCGCCGCCCGGATCCTCGGCTTCGGCAGCCACCAGCCGGACCGGATCGTCACGAACGACGACCTGTCGCAGGTCATGGACACCAACGACCAGTGGATCCGCGACCGTGTCGGCATCATCGAGCGGCGGTTCGGCGAGAAGGACGACGTGCTGGTCGACTACGCCGTCGCCGCCGGAGCCAACGCGCTCGCCGACGCGGGCGTCGACGCGTCCGAAGTGGACACCGTCATCGTCCCCAACTGCACCATGCCGTCCCAGATCCCGAACGCGGCCGGACAGATCGCCGCGCGGATCGGCGCCCCGAGCCCCGGAGCTTTCGACCTCAACGCCGCGTGCGCCGGGTTCTGCTACGGCCTCGGCGTCGCCTCCGACCTCGTGCGCGCGGGCTCGGCGAAGAAGGTCCTCGTGATCGGCGCGGAGAAGCTCACCGACGTCGTCGACCCGACCGACCGCGCGAACGCGATCATCTTCGCCGACGGCGCGGGGGCCGCGGTGGTCGGCGGCTCCGACGAACCGGGCATCGGCCCGGTGGTGTGGGGCAGCGCCGGCGACCTCGTCGACCTGATCTACATGCGCGACAACCAGTGGATCTACCAGGAGGGCCAGTCGGTCTTCCGCTGGGCGACCACGCAGATCGCGCCGATCGCACTGCGCGCGCTGGAGGCCGCCGGGCTGCAACCGTCCGATGTGGACGTGCTGGCGCCGCACCAGGCGAACCTCCGGATCGTCGAATCGATCGCCAAGAAACTGCGCGCCAAGGGGGCGCGCGAGGACATGGTGGTGGCCGACGACATCAAGTACTCGGGCAACACCTCGTCCGCTTCGATCCCGATGGCGCTGGACCACATGCGCAAGGCGGGGACGGCGAAAAGCGGCGACGTGGTGCTGGCGGTCGGCTTCGGAGCCGGGCTTTCCTATGCCGCGCAGGCGTTCGTCCTGCCCTGAGCGATACTTCCCCCGCGGGCGCCGTGCCCGCGAGCGGACCCGCAAGAACCGAGAAGGGAACAACACCGATGGCTGACAACACTGAGATCCTCGCCGGCCTCGCCGAGATCGTCGAAGAGGTCGCCGGCGTGGCTCAGGACGACGTCACCGCCGAGAAGTCGTTCGTGGACGACCTGGACATCGACTCGCTGTCGATGGTCGAGATCGCCGTGCAGGCCGAGGACAAGTTCGGCGTCAAGATCCCGGACGACGAGCTGGCCAACCTCAAGACCGTCGGCGACGCGGTGAACTACGTGTCCGCCAACTCGAAGTAAGTCCTCTTCGTACCCGGGCCCCGGTCCGGAGCCGACCTTGGGGAGACTCCCATGAGCAACATCGACGTCGTGATCACCGGCATGGGCGCGACCACGCCGCTCGGCGGTGACGTCGCGTCCACCTGGGACGGTCTGCTGGCCGGCCGCAGCGGGATCCGCACGATCGAGGCGGACTGGGCGGCGGAGCTGGACCTGCCGGTGCGGATCGCGGCGCAGCTCGCCGTCGAGCCGACCGACATCCTGCCCCGCGTGCAGGCCCGCCGGCTCGACCGGTGCGAGCAGGTGGCGCTCATCGCCGCCCGCCAGGCCTGGGCCGACGCCGGGTTCGCCGAGCAGACCGACGAGCACACGGACGTCGAGCCGGAACGTCTCGGCGTTTCGATCGGCACCGGGGTCGGCGGGCCGGTGACCCTGCTGACCCAGAACGATCTGTTGCACAAGCAGGGTCTTCGCAAGGTGTCGCCGCTGACGGTGCCGATGCTGATGCCGAACGGCCCGGCCGCGCACGTGGGCATCGACCTGAAGGCGCGGGCCGGGGTGCATTCGCCGGCGTCGGCGTGCGCTTCCGGGGCCGAGGGCATCGCGAACGGCTTCGAGATGATCCGGTCCGGACGGGCCGACGTGGTCGTCGCGGGCGGTTCCGAGGCGTGCATCCACCCGATCACCGTCGCCGGATTCGCCCAGGCGCGCACGGTGTCGACGCGCAACGACGACCCCGCGGCGGCGTCGCGTCCCTTCGACGTCAGCCGGGACGGTTTCGTGCTCGGCGAGGGCTCCGGCGTCGTCGTGCTCGAGCGGGCCGACCGAGCGAAGGCCCGCGGCGCGCGGATCTACGCGAAGCTGGCCGGCTACGGCCTGACGTCCGACGCTTACCACATCACGGGCAACCACCCGGAGGGCATCGGGCAGATCGCGGCGATGCGCGCGGCGATGGCGATGGCCGGGCTGTCCCCGTCGGACGTCGGCCACGTGAACGCGCACGCGACGTCCACTGTGGTCGGCGACATCGGCGAGGCGGCCGCGATCCGGTCGGCGATCGGCGAGCACCCGGTGGTCACCGCGCCGAAGGGCGCGCTCGGCCACCTCGTCGGCGGTGCCGGAGCGGTCGAGGGCATCGCGACGATCCTCTCGGTGTACGAGGGCATCGTGCCCGCGACGCTGAACCTCACCGAACTGGACCCGAAGGTGCAGCTCGACGTCGTGGCCGGGGAGAACCGCAAGGTCGAACTCGCCGCGGCGCTGTCCAACTCGTTCGGGTTCGGCGGGCACAACACCGCGCTGCTGTTCACGCCGGCGAACTGAGTCCTGATTCCGGGAAGGGCCCCGCGGGAATTCCGCGGGGGCCCTTCCTGGTTTCGCTGGGTTCTAGCCGGTCAGCACACGTCGTGTTCGGTGGCGGTGCCGTCGACGGTGTCGATCCGGTACGAGCCGTGCTCGAATTTCATCGGCAGTACCAGCCGCCAGCGGATGCACTCGTGCGGGAAGTCGACCGGGGCTTCGTTCAGAGACTGGGTGCTGGTGAAGCCGACCAGCGCGCGCAGCGAGCCCTGCGCGCCCGGTTCGATCCGGTACAGCCGGATGCTGCCGTCCTTCGTGGACTGGAAGTTGCGGTGCCAGTCCGCCTCCGGCGTCTTGGCGCGGCGCGCGTCGCTGACCGTCTCCGCCCAGGCGTCGTAGTCCTTCGCGTTGAGCGCCTTGAAATAAGCCTGCAGCACCGACCGGACGGCCTCGTCCTGCGGATGGTTCGCGGCGTCGGCGGTGACCTCGACGCGGTCCGGTCCGGGTTTCTCGCCTGAAGCGTCGCTGGTCGTGACCGGCGGCGCGATGACTTCCCCGTCGGCCGGCTGCGGGGCGTCGGGGCGGCGGTACAGCTCGCGGGCGAGCAGACCCCCGGCCACGGTGATGGACAGCACCACCACGAGCACGGGGATCAACCACCGCTGACGGGAGGGCGGGGCCGGAGGAACGCTCACCCGGACGAGGGTACCGCTCGTGGTCACCCGACCTGGTGCAGCCAGGTGACCGGGGCGCCGTCGCCCGCGTGCCGGTACGGCTCGAGCGCCTCGTCCCAGGCGGCGGCGAGGAGTTCGTCCAGTTTGTGCGCGAGGGTTTCGCCGCCGCGGGTCATGCTGACGAGCGCGCGCAGCTGGTCCTCGCCCACGACGATGTCGCCGTTCGCGCTGGTGCGGCCGTGCCAGAGCCCGAGGCCGGGCGCGAAACAGAACCGCTCGCCGTCGACGCCCGCGCTGGGTTCCTCGGTGATTTCGAAGCGCACCATCGGCCACGCCTTGAGCGCGCTGGCGAGTTTGCCCGCGGTTCCCGCGGGCGCGCTCCAGCTGCATTCGGCCCGGAGCTGTCCGGGACTGGCCGGCTGAGCCGTCCACTTCAGCTCGACTCGGGCGCCAAGGGTGCCCGAAATAGCCCACTCGACGTGCGGACATACCGCAGACGGCGACGAGTGGACGTACACCACGCCTCGGGTGCTGCCACGGGTGCTCACTGCTGACCTCCGCTTGTTCGACGAGGGACGTCTTCCCCTACGACCTCTCGAACCCTGCGCAGGTTGCGTAGCCTCCACGGCAGTTCCCGACCTGTGTAGCACATTCTGCACCCCCACCGTGCCCTTTGGCCACATGAACACCACAAGTCGCAGCGGACGACCCGTTGTGGTGAGCCACGCCGACGCGAGGGCGCGGAGCACGGTTCCGGCGGCCCGGCACGCTAGCGTGGTGCACCGGAAACGCTGCGGATTCGACAGGAGAGTTTCGGTGCGACTGGTCCGTCTCGGGCAGCAGCCCTCGCGCGTCGCGGAAGACGTGCGGGCCGCACTGGCCTCCCTCGGGCGGGGGAGCACGGTGATCGGCGGCGTCGCGCTCGTCGGCGCCCGCCCGACCGGAGACCGTCCGGTCGAGGCGGTGGTCGTGCTGCCCGCGGGCGTGCTCGTCGTGATCGGCGTGGACCTGCCCGACCCGGCCCTGCGCCTCGAAGCCCCGCTGAGCGGCCCGTGGAAGGCGGACGGCTGGCCCCTCGTCCACGGCGACGACGTCAACCCCGCCACCGAAGCGCTCGATCTCTCCCAGGAATGCGAACGCCGGATCGCGGAACTCGGCGGAGGCCCGGTCGGCACGATCGTGGCGGTCGGCCCGTATGTGGAGACGGTCGACCAGCCGCCGGGCGACCTCGCGGGCCCGGTCCGGGTGCTGCACCCGACGCCGACGACCATGCTGGCCGCGACGGTCTCCCTGGCCACCGCGCGGCATCCGCGGTCGGTGGACCAGGCACGGGCGTTGATCTCGGCGCTGGCCCCCGACGCGCCGGAGCTTTCGGACGAGGTGCTGCGCGGCGAGGGGTTCGTTCGGTTCGCGGACGACGTCCCGGTTCCGCCTGGGCCTCGGTCTTCCGCGGGCGGGGCCGGTGCTGCTCCCCACCCTGCAGCGGCTGGCCCAGGAGTTGCACCGGATGCTGCCGTCGGCGCGGCTGACTCCGGTTCCGCGGCCGCTGCTGGCCCACAGAATGGCTCTCGGCCTGGCACTGCCTCGGCAGATTCCGGCCCTGCTCCTGCGGTTCCCGGACCCAACGCCGGGTCGAGCACAGCAGCCGTTGCCAGCGCAGGAACGGCCGGGGTCTCGGCAGCCGCCGCTGTGTCCAACGCGGCAACGTCTGGCCCCGCCGGAACCGCCGCCGAGCCCGGTGCGGCCGGAGCCAGCACCGTTCCCGGCTCGCCAGGCCCAGGAAACGCCACGCCGGGCTCGGGCCGAGTCGGCACCGGTCAACCGGCTGCCGGTTCCGCCCCCGACCAGATCAGCACGAGTCCCGGCTCGGGCACTGCCAACGCCGTCCGATCAGGCGCGGCCGGGCCCGGCGCCACCGACGGGACCCCAGCAGGTGCCGTCGGGCCCAACGCCGCGGGTTCAGGTCCGGCTGGTTCCGCCAACGTGGGATCCACTGCGGATGCCGTCCCCGGCGGCGCTGCGACCACCGCGATGCCGAAGGCCCCGGCAGGTGCCGGAAATACCCCAGGGCTTCCCGTCTTCCCCGGTGCCACCCCATCGGGACCGGCTGGCGTCACGGCACCGAAGGCTGCTGCTTCCCCCAGCAGCCCTTCCGCCGCACCGAAATCCGCCCCTCCCGTGCCCCGGCCGAAGATCATCGCGGTGCGGCCGCCTCGACCGGAGATTCCGTCGATCGAACTGGAGTCGCTGTCCGAGGCGCCCACCGAGTCCACTGACCCGCCCGAGGCTCCGACCGAGAAGATGCCTTCTCCGGCGAAGCCGCAGGGCACCGGACGTCCGCGCGGGGCCGTCCCGCCGATCGCGCCGGTGCATGTTCCCGGGCCGAGCAGTCCGCCGCGAGGTGCGCCTCAGCCTCCGCGCCCGGCTCCGGCCGCCTCGGGACCAGCTGCCGCAGCGGGGACAGCCGCCGGTGCGGGAGCGACCGCCGCGGCGGGAGCCGGACCAGGGACGGCCGCTGGAGCAGGCCCGAACACCCCGGCCGGACCGGGACAACCGGCCTCCCGGACCGTCAAATGGGTGCCGATCGCGGCGATCGTGTTGCTGGTCGTCCTGGTGGTGTCGGCGATCGTCGTGGCGACCAGCGGCAGCGGGGACACCGCCGCCGCTCCGCCCGCCAGCAGCGCGGCGCCCAGCAGCGTTCCGAGTCCGGCGCCGAGCAGCGCCAAGTCGAGCGCCCCGCCAGCCCCGACTCTCACCTTCGAACCCCGGGCGAGCAGCGCCGACCAGAAGTGCGCCTCGCACGCGTTCGGGGACGTCCAGGCGAGCCTCCAGCAGACCAGCTGCTCCGGGGTCCGCCGCGCGAGTTACACGGCGCTCGTGGACGGGCGGCCCGCCGCGGTCACCGTCGCGGTGGTCGAGTTTCCCGATGCGGGACAGGCCAGCCGCCTGAAGGAGATCGCCGACAACCCGGGCGGCGGCGGAATCCTGGACGTCGCCACGGAAACCGGCAAGTGGCCGTCGGGTCCGCCGCAGTTCGACGGCGCCGCCTACGCCAGCAAGATCGACGGGAACGGCGTCCGGCTCGTGCAGGCGGTCTGGCAGCCGGGACCGTCCACTGCGGACGATCCCGGACTGGCTCGGGCGGCGAAGGGCGCGCTCGACCTGCAACTGCCGTCCTGAGCAACCCGCCAACTGAGGAACCCGGCTTACCGGGCCGTGCCGAGCGAACGGCTCATTGCCACCCGTTCTCCAACAGGTCGAACGCCACGTCGACAACCCGCGGCGGATCGTCCGAGCGGTCGGCCAGCGCGGCCGTCTCCAACGCGAAGTGGGCCAGCACCGCACACCGCGGATCTCCCTCCGGCGCACCGGTTTCCTCCGCGATGACGCGGCTCAGCGTGTGCTCGTGCCCCATCCACATCTTGTGCCAGTACTCGGAAAGCGCGGGCGTTTCCCGCACCAGCCGCAGCAACGGTTCGGCCTCCGCGCGGATGCCGGAGATCGCCCGCACGTGCACATGCGCGCGGAGCGCCTCCAGCACCGACGTGCCCTCGGGCCGGTCGCGAACCGCCGAGACCAGCTGCTCGTCCACCTCGGGCTCCCGGTCGAAAACGAGGGCTTCCTTCGTCGGGAAATGCTTCATCAGCGTGGTGGTGGACACGTCCGCGGCGTCGGCGATCTCGCGCACGGTCACCTGGTCGTAGCCGCGCTCCAGGAACATCCGCAGGGCGGCATCGGCCAGCGCCTGGCGGGTCGCCGCCTTTTTGCGTTCGCGTCGGCCGGGAACGGGGGCACTGGTCATGCCTCGACGCTACCGGAAAGCAACAGCTCAGAGCCCGTAAGCCTCCAGCAGCCGCAGCCACACCTCGCTGATCGTCGGGAACGCGGGGACCGCGTGCCACAACCGGTCCAGCGGCACTTCGCCGACGACGGCGATCGTCGCGGAGTGCAGAAGTTCCGCGACGTCCTGGCCGACGAACGTGACCCCCAGCACGATGCCGCGCTCGGTGTCGACGACCATGCGCGCCTTGCCCTGGTACCCGTCGGCGTGCAGGGAGGAACCGGCGACCGCGATGTCGATGTCGACGACCCGGTCCGCGGATCCGTCGCGTGCTTCGGTCAGGCCGACTGACGTCACCTCCGGGTCGGTGAACACCACTTGCGGCACCGCGTGGTGGTCGGCGGTCGCGCTGTAGCGGCTCCACGGTTCGGTCGAGATCTCCTCGCCGCGGGCACGGGCGGCGACCGAGTCCCCGACGACGCGCGCGGCGTATTTGCCCTGGTGGGTCAGCAAAGCACGGCCGGTGACGTCGCCCGCGCCATACAGCCAGCCACCCTCCACACCGGACACTCGGCCGCTTTCGTCGACGTCGAGCGGGCGATCGGTGGGCAGCCCGAGCACGTCCAGCCCGATGGTGCTGGTCGCGGGCGCGCGGCCGGTCGCGACCAGCAGTTCGTCGACCACGATCTCTTCTCCGCCGGACAGTTTCAGTCGCGTCCCACTGTCCACAACGGACACTTCGCTCAAGCCCGAATGGGCGTGCACGCGGACGCCTGCCTCGCGCAATCCGTCCAGGACCAGGTCGCCGGCGAACTCCGGCAGCCGCGGCAGAGGGCGTTCGCCGGTGATCACGAAGTCGACCTGCGAGCCGAGCCGTGCCCAAGCCTGCGCCATCTCGACGCCGACCACGCCGCCGCCGAGCACGCCGAGCCGTCCGGGCACCTCGGTCGCCGACGTCGCTTCCCGCGAACCCCACGGCTTGATGGTGTCCAGACCCGGAATCCGCGGCGTGCGCGGAACGCTGCCGGTGCACACGATCACCGCGTGCCGGGCGGCGAAAACGCGGCCGTCGTCGAGCGTGACCTCGCGCTCGCCGGTGATCCGGCCGTAGCCGCGCACCGGTTCGATGCCCGCCCCGCGCGCCCATTCGACCTGACCGGAGTCGTCGCCCTTGCCGGTGAACCAGTCGCGCCGCGCGAGCACCTTCTCCGCGTCGAGCGCGTCGCCGATCGGCACCCCGGGCATCCGCTTGGCCGCGGCGAGCAGGTTTCCCGGGCGCAGCAACGCCTTGCTCGGGATGCACGCCCAGTACGAACACTCCCCGCCGAACCGTTCGTGCTCGACGAGCGCCACCTTCAGCCCGCCCTTGGCGGCCCGTTCGGCGGCCACTTCCCCGACCGGACCCGCCCCGATGACCACGACGTCGAAAGTCTCTGCTGCCATGGGCACAGCGCACACCACCGCGCAGGTTCGCGCAAGCCTGCCGCTATTCTCGTCAGCGAGCTGCAAGAAACCGGCGGCACCGCGAAATCCGGGTCGTCGCCGTGCCGGTTGCACGCACGACCACGATCGAGCACGGGAGGCTCCCATGGCGAGGAACACTGCTGTCCGCACTCTGGACGACCTGACCGGGGGACGCGCGGCCGAGACCGTCGCGTTCTCGCTGGACGGCATCGACTACGACATCGACCTCGGCACCCGCAACGCGGCCGCGCTCCGGCGGCTGCTGGAGCGGTACGCCAAGGCCGGTCGCCGCACGGGAGGCCGGAAGCTGCGGCCGCGGCTGCTCGCCGGGGCGAAGAAGGCCGAGGCCAAGCCTGCGGCGGAGAAGCCCGCCGCGGCGGCCACGGGCGGGAAAGCCGTTGCTGGCAAGAAGACTTCCGCCGCCGGTGCCGCGAAGGCCACGGTGAAGACTGCCCGGACGAGTGGCGCGACCGGGACGGCGCGGAAGGCTCCGGCCAAGTCCGCGGCAGCCAAGCCGACGAAGGCCGCTGCGACCAAGACCACGGCCAAGTCGACGAAGGCTGCTGTGGTCAAGACACCCGCTGCCAACTCCACGAAGGCTGCTGCGGTCAAGGCACCCGCTGCCAAGACGGCGAAGACCGCGCCCGTCAAGGCAACAGCGAAGGCTGCGCCCGCAACTGCCGCACCGGCGAAGACCGCACCCGTCAAGGCGACCGCGAAAGCCACGCCCGCAACTGCCGCACCCGCGAAGGCCGCAGTCGCGAAGATCGCGGCCCCGGCGAAGACCGCCGCTCCGGCACCGGCCAAGCCGCGTCGCCGTGCTGCCAGCGCCGTGCCGCAGGTGCTGTTCTCCGCTCCCGGCAACTGATCCGTTCCGTGAAGGGCTCCTTGCGGGAAGCTGATTCCCGCAAGGAGCCCTTCACGGCATCTCGGCCAGGGTGCCCGGATGTGCCTGCCGGGCAAGGCGATTACGAGCGCTGGCGTCCTTCGGCGTGCCAGTCCGGGTACTCGTAGCGGCTCCACAGCAAGGCCCGCTGCCGCTCCAGCTCCCCCGCCGTCGGTTCGCGCGGCGGGAGCGGGCCGAGCAGTCCGGCTGCGGCCGCGCGGACGGTGTCTTCCACTTCCGTCAGCGGCAGCCGCACGCCATGGTCGAGCAGGGACGCGACCTTGCTCCGGTGCGAATCCAGCGGTTTGGGGTCCGGCGGCGGACCGGTGAGGTACGCGCCGACGCGGGCGGCGTCGGTGTCGACCAGCAGTGTCGAATGCGCCAGCAGCACGTCTTTGGTCCGGAACACCGCGAAGCCGCACAGTTTCGCGTCGCCGACGAAGATGCCGCGGTCGCCGATTCTGGCTGGGAGACCGAGTTTCTCCACCGCGGCGGACATCACCAGGCCGAGCATTTCGAGCGGACGCGGTGCGGGGCCGGGAAGCACGAGCGTCACGTTGAGATTGCCCGGGTCGTGGAACACCGTGCCGCCTCCGCTGGCTCGTCGCAGCACGGGAACGCCGTCGCGAGCGCATTCGTCCACGCGGACTTCGCGCGCGATGCGCTGACCGCGGCCGACGACGACGCACACCGGGTTCCGCCACAGCCACACCACCGGACCCGGCGGGCCCTCGCGCAGCAGTGCCTCGTCGAACGCCAGGTTTTCGGCTGGGTCGGTGAATTCGGCTCGGACTTCCGACCCGCTCGGCATAGCGTTCCTCCACGATCAGCTGGACCCCGGGATCGTAGAGCAGGCTCAGGACGCGGCCGGTCCGAGCAGGTCCCAGCGGTTGCCCGCGATGTCGCGGAACACGACGACCCGGCCGTACGGCTCGGTCCGCGGTTCGCCGAGGAACTGCACCCCGGCGTCCCGCATCCGCTGGCAACTGGCGTCGAAGTCGTCCACGCGCAGGAAGAACCCGACGCGGCCGGCGTGCTGATCGCCGACCGCACGGGACTGCCGGTCGCCGTCGGCTTGAGCCAGCAGGATGCCGGTTTCGCCGCCCGGCGGGCGGACGACCACCCACCGTTTGGGGCGGCCGTCGTTGGTGAGCGACGGCGAATCCTCGGCCAGGTCGAAGCCCAGCGCGCGAGTGAAGAAGTCGATCGCCTCGTCGTAGTCGTCGACGATGATCGCGGTCAGCTGCAGGAAGGCCATGCCGCTAAGGCTGCCAGTGCGGAACGCCGAGCAGGATCATCCGGAGCCGTTTTTCCGCCGCGACCAAGGTGCGCTCGTCGGCGGCGGTGTCGCCGGGACGGATCTCCAGCAGTTCGGCAACCGTGCCGAGCATCGCGGTGACGATGAGATCGGCCAGCACGTGCAGGTCCTCGGTGGGCCAGGTGCGCAGCGGATCGAAGCGCGCCAGGTCCAGTGCCAGGTCGCTGGAGAACATCCGCATCTCGACCGCGATCGCCCGGGACACCGCGCCGGCTCCGGCGTAGCGCTCGCGCGTGACGAACCGGAAGTGGTCCTCGTGCTCGCGGACGTGCCGGTGCAGCGTGCGCACCGAAGCCCGGATCATGCTGCCGTAACCGCTCTGCTCGGTGCGCGCGCCGCGAAGCATGCCGCGCAGCGTGCGCGTGGTCTCCTCGACCAGCGCGACGCCCAGCTCCTCCATCGACGAGAAATGCCGGTAGAACGCTGTCGGCACGATGCCCGCGCCCTTCGCGACCTCGCGCAGCGAAAGGCTGGCGAAACTCCGGTCGGCGAGCAGGTCGAGCGCCGCGTCGAGCAGCGCTTGACGGGTGCGCTGTTTGCGCTCCTGCCGGCTCACCGGGCCGGCCGGCTCCTCGGCTGCGGACACGTCGAGCAGCGTACTGGCGCTCGTCGCATGGCCCACGTCACATCACCTCGCTTCCGCGTTGACAGGCCCCCCGGTCTTGCCCCCACACTAGTCAGTGTACGACTGTGCACTCAAACTTCTGGAGGGGTGATGACCGCACTGCTCCCGCGCCGCGTGCGCGGGCTCGTCTCGCTCGCCGAGGCGCTGCTCACCCCGCACGGCGCGGACCGGTACCTCGAACTGGTCGACCCGATGCTGGTGCGGCGCGAGATCCGCGGCCGCGTCACCGCCGTGCGGCATCAGACGCCGGACACCGTGACCTTCACCGTGCGGCCGAGCCGCGCGTGGCAGGGCTTCCGCGCCGGGCAGTACGTGCGGATGCAGGTGGAGATCGACGGCGTGCGCCGGACCCGCTGCTACTCGCCGTGCGGCGCGCAGGGCAGCGGCGACCTGGAGTTCACCGTGAAGGCCGACCCGAACGGGCTGGTGTCACGGCATCTGCAGGAGACCACCGTCGGCGCGGTGGTCGGCCTTTCGCCAGCGGACGGCGAATTCACCCTGCCGTCGCCGCGCCCGGACCGGATCGTGCTGATGAGCGGCGGCAGCGGGATCACGCCCGTGCTCGCGATGGCCCGGACGCTCGTCGCCGAGGGACACCCCGGCGAGATCGTGTTCCTGCACTACTCGAACACTCCCGCGGACGCGCTCTACCGGGACGAACTGGCTGAACTCGCCGCCCGGCACCCGGCGTTCCGCGTGGTCCACGCCCACACCCACGCCCGCAGCGGCGGAGATCTGCACGGCCTGTTCTCTCTCGCGCACCTGGAGAAGGCCGCGCCGTGGTTCCGCGAGGCCGAGACGTTCCTCTGCGGCCCGGCTCCGCTGATGGCCGCGGCACGTGAACTCTTCGAGAACGAGGGGTTGAGTGCACAACTGCACACCGAAGAGTTCACGGCAGCGCCGTTGACCTTCGCCGCGGAGGCCGCCGAGGGCCGGGTGCGCTTCGCCCGCAGCGGCCGGGAGTGCGACAACTCCGGCAAGCCGCTGCTCGAACAGGCCGAGGACGCGGGCCTGACGCCGGAGCACGGGTGCCGGATGGGCATCTGCTTCTCCTGCACGCAGCTCAAAACCGCCGGACGCGTCCGCAACGCCCGCACCGGCGAGGTCTCCGGCGAGGAGAACGAAGAAATCCAGCTCTGCGTCAGCGTCCCCGTCGGGGACGTCGAAATCGACGCCTGACCATCGGAGGAAGCATCATGACCGGTCTGCAGGACCGCCTGACCCCCGCACAGGTCGAGGAATTCGGGCGGGAGCTCGACGCGCTGCGCCAGCGGATCGTCGACGACCTCGGCGAGGAAGACCTCGAGTACATCCGCAAGATCATCAAAACCCAGCGCGCGCTGGAGGTGACCGGCCGCGGCCTGCTGTTCGCCGGCTTCCTGCCGCCCGCGTGGCTGGCCGGCGTCGCGGCGCTGTCCGCGGCCAAGATCCTGGACAACATGGAGATCGGCCACAACGTGATGCACGGCCAGTACGACTGGACGCGCATCCCGGAGCTGAGCTCGCAGCGGTTCGAATGGGACACCGTCGCGCCGGCCGAGAACTGGCGGCATTCGCACAACTACATCCACCACACGTACACCAACATCGTCGACAAGGACCGCGACGTCGGCTACGGAATCCTGCGGATGGACCCGGCGCAGAAGTGGCATCCGTACTACCTGGGCAACCCGGTGTACGCGACGCTGCTCGCGCTGCTGTTCCAGTGGGGCGTCATGCTGCACGACCTCGAGGTCGAACGGGTCGTGAAGGGCGAGCGGACCTGGGCGGAGAACGTGCCGGTGCTGCGCCGGATCGTCCGCAAGGCCTCGCGCCAGATCGGCAAGGACTACGTCCTGTTCCCGCTGCTCACCGGCCCGCTGGCACCGCTGACGTTCCTGGGCAACGCGAGCGCCAACCTGGTCCGCAACCTGTGGGCGTTCTCGATCATCTTCTGCGGCCACTTCCCGGCGGACGTCGAGAGCTTCACCGAGGAAGAGACCGAGAACGAAACGCGCGGCCAGTGGTACCTGCGCCAGATCCTCGGCTCCGCGAACATCACCGGCGGCCCGCTGTTCCACATTTTGTCGGGGAACCTGTCGCACCAGATCGAGCACCACCTGTTCCCGGACCTGCCCGCGCGCCGCTACCCGCAGATCGCCGGTGAAGTGCGCGAAATCTGCGAACGCTACGGCCTGCCCTACAACACCGGCCCCCTGCGCCGCCAGCTGTGGTCGGTAGCGAAGAAGATCGTGCGGCTGGCCCTTCCCGGAAAACCGGGGCCGACCGCTACCGTGGACCCCGAACGGCAACTCCGAGCAGCCTGAGGAAGCCCATGGTCGGCCCATTCGAAAGTGGCAAGGACACCGTGCAGGAGCTGACGGAGTCCGCGGCCACCCACATCGGCAACATCGCCACCATCATCACCGGAGCAGTCCGCGACATAGCCCGCGAAACGGGCGATTGGTTCACGGACGTCATCGAAATGCGCGAAGCGGCACAGCGGGCGAAGGAAGACGAAATCCGGCTGGACCGGACCCCCGAGGCAGACTGACCTCGCTCCGTCTCCTTCAGCAGGTCCCATGAGGGGGACCCCGTCACTGAACTGGGCCCCGGAAGTTGGACTGGTTATGTAGAGGTTAGGCGGCGAGGGTCTGGGCTCGGTATTCGGCTGGGCTGAGGTCGCCGAGGGTGGTGGAGATGCGGGTGGTGTTGTACCAGTCGATGTAGTCGTGCAGTGCCGTGGTGAACGTGTCGACGGTGTCGAACGTGTTGTGGTGGAAGAGTTCTTCTTTGAGGTGGCCGAAGAAGTTCTCGGCGACGGCGTTGTCCAGGCAGGTGGCGCGGCGGGACATCGACTGGGTCAGGCCGGCGTCGGCGAGCAGGGTGCGCCAGGAGGCGTGCTGGTATTGGAAGCCCTGGTCGGAGTGCACCAGCGGGCGGGCTCCGGCGGGCAGGGTCGCGATCGCGGCGCGCAGCGAGGAGTTCGTCAGCTCCAGCGTCGGGGACGGGCCGCAGGCGTAGGCGACCACGGACCGGTCGAACAGGTCGATCACGGGCGAGAGGTAGAGCTTGCGGTCGCGGATGCGGAACTCGGTCACGTCGGTGACCCATGTGGTGTCCGGGGCGTCGGCGTTGAACTGGCGGTTGAGCAGGTTCGGCGCGGTCGTGCCGGGCCGCCCGGGCCAGGACCGGCACCGGCGCGGCCGCCGGACCTGGCAGGCCAGGCCGAGGGCGTTCATCAGCGTGCGCACGGTTTTCTTCGCCACCCGCCAGCCGTCGCGGGCCAGGACCGCGTGGATCCGCCGGTGCCCGTAGCGGCCGCGGGCGGCCTCGAACGCCTCGGCGATCGCGGCCTTGAGCCCGGCGTGCGGGTCGGGCCGGTCCAGGCGGGCCTGGTGGTAGAAGAACGTCGACCGGGCCAGGCCCGCGACCGCCAGCAGCACCGGCAGCGGATAGTCGGCCTTGAGGGCGGCGACGGCCTGGGTTTTCACCCTCGCCCCTGCTCCCTCAAGGCCCGCAATTTTTTTAGGTAGGCGTTCTCCGCCGACAGCCGCAGGTTCTCCGCCCGCAACCGCTCCAGCTCGCCGGGACCCGGCGAGTCCGCGACACCGGGCGGACGGCCTTTCGGCTTGGGCCGCAACGCGTCCTCGCCCTCGCGCCGATACGCCCGCGCCCAGTTCTCCACGAGTTTGGGCGAGGACAGGCCGTGCTCGCGCGCCAGCTCGGCCGCGGTCGCCTCGCCGCCGACATACCGGCGCACGACCTCCAGCTTGAACTCGAACCCGAACGACCGCCTGCCTGGCTTGTTCATCAGCGCTCCCGCGCTCCGCAGCCTCCAACGATCACGCAAGCGTCGCACGGCACCCGCCGACACCCCCAACCGGGACGCCACGGCCTTCGCGCCATACCCGTCCTCGAACAACGCAACAGCGGACGCCCGCTGCCACTCAGACAACGAACTGCGTGGATGCAACGAACCACTCCCCGGACAGCCGGAACTGGATTCCCAGTCCAACTCCCGGGGCGCAGTTCATCACTCAGGGTTCCCCTCACGGCCCGCCGCACGCCGTGAACAGGTCCTTCACGGAATTAGATTCCCCCAAGAGCCCCTTCACGGCCCACCCCGGCCGCACCCGCGCACCCAACGCTGCGTTGGGTGCTAAACCGGCACCCGCGAACCCCCACGCGACCACGCGCACAACCCGCGCACCCATCACCACACCGCAGCCGACGCACCCAACGCATCGAGGCACCCACACCTCCCCCCACACCCCGATACGAAGCCTCCCTGCGGTTCGGGGGTGCTTGTCAAGGCATCTTTCCCGCCTTGACAAGCACCCCCGAACCGTCAGCACAATCCAGCTTCGGGGTGCCCCACGCAACCACCCCGGCGCAATGTCGCCGCCAGGCGACGAGGTAGGGCTATCCCCCGCCCAACCCCACCAGCCACCCCCGTACCGCCCACTCCCAAACCCCGGCAAACTCACCCACGTGACCACCCACCCGCACCCCACCTCGCGGCCCCGGAACCGCCCAGGTCACCCGCTGAACCCCCGCACCCTCCGTCCCCTCTGGCCGACCACCCCCCGCCAAGCCGTCTCCGAAACCGCCTGGCTGGCAACAACCGGTCTCCTCCCCCTGATCTCCGTAGTCCTCCTCCTCACCGGCACCGCCCTCGGCATCGCCCTGACCCCGCTCCTCCTAGGCCTCCTGATCCTCGCCGCTGTCCTCCGCACCGCAAGACTCTTCGGCGGCCTCCACCGCCGCCTAGCCGGAAAACTCCTCTCCCTCCCCCTCCCGCCCCCGCCAGGAACCGACCTCAAACCCGGTCTCTGGAACTGGCTCTCCGCCCGCCTGGGCGACCGGACCGCCTGGCGCTCCGTCGCCTACCTCCTGATCCGCCTCCCCTTCGCCTTGGTAGCGATGATCGGCTCCGGTGCACTCGGCTTCTTCGGCCTCGCCTCGTTCAGCTATCCGCTCACCTGGCTCGTCGAGACCACCCCGAGCCACGGCCTGCCGGTTTTCAACATCCAGAGCGACCACTGGCTGGGCACCTTCGGCTGGTGCGCCTCGGGTGCCGTAGTCCTGACCGTCTGGCCCGCCGTCGTGCATCTGCTCGCCGAAGCCGACCGTCTCCTCCTCCGCACCCTGGTCGCCGACCCCCGTCTCCGCGAACGAGTCCGCTTCCTGGAAGAAACCCGCGCCACCGCGCTGGACGAGGCAGCGGAACAACTCCGCCGCATCGAACGCGACCTCCACGACGGCGCTCAAGCCCAGCTTGTCGCCATGGCCATGAAACTGGGCCTGGCAAAGGAAGAACTGGCCGCCGACACGGTCGACCTCGGCCAGATCCGCACCCTGGTCGACGCCGCCCACGGCAACGCCAAACAAGCCCTCACCGAACTCCGCGACCTGGCTCGCGGCATCCACCCCGCGGCGCTGGACAAAGGCCTCAGCCTGGCACTGTCCACATTGGCCAGCTCAGCCGACTTCTCCGCGACTGTCTCAGTAGAACTGAGCCGCCGTCCACCGCCGTCCTTGGAAACGATCGTCTACTTCGCCGCGGCCGAACTCATGACCAACGCGTCCAAACACGGTGCCGGACGCTGCACAGTCGTGGTCGAAGACCGCGACGACGTACTACAGCTGACCGTCATCGACCACGGCCAAGGCGGTGCCGCGATCGTCCCCGGCGGCGGACTGGCCGGAATCGCCGAACGACTCCGTCCGGCAGACGGGGAACTGTCCGTATCGAGCCCGGCCGGCGGCCCGACCGTCGTCACCGCCACGCTCCCGCTGCCCCGCTAAGCTCGGCGGAATGAGGGGGAAACCGTGCGGATCGTGATCGCGGAAGACTCGGCCATCCTGCGCCAGGGCCTTGCCGAACTGCTGGGGTTGCGCGGCCATGAGGTAGTCGCGGCCGTGAAGAACGCCGACGACCTCCGAAGCGCCGTCCGCGAGCACGGGCCAGATGTGTCCATTGTAGACATCAGGATGCCGCCGACCCACACCGACGAGGGCCTGCGCGCGGCGATAGACCTGCGCGCCGAACGGCGCGGCTGCGCGATTCTGGTCTTCTCGCAGTACGTCGAAACCACCTACGCCAAGCAACTCCTCGCCAGAGAAGCAGGCGCGGTCGGCTATCTGCTGAAGGACCGCGTCGCCGAGGTGTCGGACTTCATCACCGCGCTGGAACGCGTCGCCGCCGGAGAGACGGTGCTCGATCCGGAAGTCGTCCGCCAGTTGTTCGCGACCACCGGCCAGGCTGGTCCGCTCGCCGAGCTGACGCCGCGCGAACGCGAGATCCTCGGGCTGATGGCGCAGGGCCGGTCGAACTCGGCGATCGCGGCGGAGGCGTTCCTGTCCGCCGGCTCGGTCGAGAAGTACGTGACGAGCATTTTCGGCAAGCTGGGCCTGCCGCCGTCGGACGGGCACAACCGGCGCGTCCTCGCCGTGCTCCGCTATCTCGATTCCTGACGCCTACCCTGGCGGTATGTACTCCACCGAGATCGAGGTGCACACCGGCGACCGCGCGGTCGTGCACAACCTGACCCGGGAGGCCGAAAGGTTCCTGCGCGACGCCGACGCCACCGACGGCCTGCTGCACGTGTGGGTGCCGCACGCGACGGCCGGGCTCGCGGTGCTGGAAACCGGCGCGGGCAGCGACGACGACCTCCTCGCCGCGCTCGACGACCTGCTCCCCCGCGACAACCGCTGGCGCCACCAGCACGGCACCGGCGGGCACGGCCGCGACCACGTGCTCCCGGCGTTCCTCCCGCCGTACGCGACCGTGCCGGTGCTCGGCGGCGTCCTGCTGCTCGGCACCTGGCAGTCGGTCTGCCTGGTGGACACGAACGTCGACAACCCCGTCCGCCGGGTCCGCTTCAGCTACCTCACCGGCTGATCCCGCCGTAGCATCGCTGCCGTGACGGCCATTCGCACGCACCGGCTGGTGCTCTGGGACATCGACCACACGCTCGTCGACTACACCGGGCTGGGGATCGGCTGGTACGGCGCCGCGCTCGCCGCGGCGACCGGCGTGGAATACCGCACGCACCCGGACTTCGGCGGCCGGACCGAACGCGCCATCACCGCCGACGTGCTGACCCTGCACGGGATCGAACCGGACGAGGAAACCATCCAGCGGATGTGGCGGGAGCTGATCGCGGCCGTCGAACGCGCCCGCGCGAGCCTGCCCGAGGAAGGCCGGGCGCTCGACGGCGCGGCGGCCGCGCTCGCCGATTTCGCCGGGCGCGAGGGCGTCGTGCAGAGCCTCGTCACCGGAAACCTGCCGGAGATCTCGCGGCACAAGCTCGCCGCGCTCGGTCTCGACAAGCATCTCGATCTGGAGATCGGCGGTTACGGCTCGCTTTCCGCACGCCGCGCCGACCTCGTCCCGCATGCCGTCAAAGCCGCGGAAACGAAGCACGGCACGCAATTTCCCGCGGAATCCGTAGTAATCCTCGGGGATACTCCCCACGACATCGAAGCCGCGCTCGATTACGGCGCGGTGGCGATCGGCGTCGCCACCGGCTGGTTTTCCGCCGAACAATTGACCGACGCGGGCGCGCACCGCGTTTTGCCGGACCTTTCCGACCTGTCCGCCGTGCGTTCCGCGGTGCTCGGGCATCCCTGAGGCAGGCGACCGGCCTCACTCGTTCGGGCGGCGTTCGGCGTCAACCCCTGTTCGGGGTCGGATCCACCGGGAGACACCCGAAAGCCAGCCCGTTTACGCTGGTCAGAGCCTTGTTCTCGGTCCCGGGTCAGTCTTGGGGCCAGGGTCGGGTCCCCCTGGGGTAGCAGTCCCTTAGGGGGAGAAGTAGTCCGACGGCCGATGACCGCTTAAGATCGCCGCGCCAGACTTTCCCCATGACGATCGCACAGGGGGGAACCGGCCTCACGGCCGGAGAGGCACGCGGACGGCTAGCGGTGCTGTGGCACCGGATTCCTTTCACGACGACCGTTGTGCTCGCGATCATGATCGTGGGGGTCGCGACCGGCTCGCTCTGGCACGCCGCGGAGCACCAGCACGCATTCCACTATTACGCCTACGGCCTTCCGTCACTCGAGCACGGCCGGTGGTGGACGCTGTTCACCGGGCCGTTCTACGCCCTGCGCCCGTGGTTCTACCTGCCGATGGCGGGCAGTTTCGCGCTGATGGCCGGATTCGCCGAATGGCATCTCGGGACCCGCCGCGCGATGGCGGTGACCATCGGCGGGCAATTGGTGTCGACGATCGTCGCCGTGCAATTCCTCGAACTTTCCCGCAATTCCGGCTGGGATTGGGCCGACCGGATCGCCGGCACGCTCGACGTCGGCTTCTCCGGCGGCGCGCTCGCCGCGATCGCCGTCACCAGCGCGACCCTGCGCACGCCGTGGCGGCTGCGCCTGCGAGCCGGGCTTTGCGTGTACGCCGGGGTAGCGATCGTTTATGTCGGCACCCTCGCCGATCTCGTGCATTTCTTCGCGCTCGTTCTCGCGCTGCCGCTGGGTCGTCGGCTCGCCGGACCCGCCGCGCGCAACGCCAACAAGCCGTCGTTGCGCGAATGGCGGCTGCTCGCGTCGGCCGGATTGGTGCTGCTGGTCGTCGCCGAAGTGGTGATGTGGCTGGTCCCCGGGGACGGCCCGTTCGGCTCGTCCGACTCGATCTCGTTGTCCGGCCACGAACTTCTCCCGCTGTGCATCGTCGCGGTGCCGATCCTCAACGGACTGCGCCGCGGTTCGCGGTTCGCCTGGCGATGCGCGATCGCGCTGTGCGTGCTCGCGGCGTCGCAGATGGCGGTGCTGGCCGGGGTCGTCGCGCTCACGCAGCTCGTGCGCGAGGACTACGACTTCAGCAGTCCGCCGCTGTTCATCGTGGACAATCTCTTGTGGACAGTGGAACTGGTGCTGCTGATCTCCGCGCGGCGCGCGTTCCGCGTGCCCTCGCGGCGCAGGCGGCGCAAGCTGTTCCGCGGCGGACCGGATCCGGCCTTCGCCCGGCTTCTGCTGGGCCGCAACGGCGGCAGCACCATCTCGTGGATGACGACCTGGCCGCAGAACACCTACTTCGTCGCCTCCGACGGCACGTCGTACCTGGCGTATCAGCGGCACGCCGGCGTCGCGGTGGCACTGGGCGACCCGGTCGCGCCGGACGGGACGAGCGAGGCGACGCTGCGGGAATTCTCCGCGATGTGCGAGAACACCGGGCTCGTTCCGTGCGTGTTCTCGGCGACCGCCGGAACCGTCGCGCAGACCAGGAAACTGGGCTGGCAGCACGTGCAGGTCGCCGAGGACACGTTGGTGGACCTGGAAAATCTCGAATTCCGCGGCAAGGCCTGGCAGGACGTGCGGACCGCGCTGAACCGCGCGAAGAAGGACGGGATCGAGTTCCGGCTGGTGCGGCTGGCCGAACAGCCGTGGTCGATCCGGGACCAGGTGCGGGCGCTGTCCGAGGAGTGGATCTGTGACAAGGGCCTGCCGGAAATGGGCTTCACGCTCGGCGGCGTGGACCAGGCGATGGACCCGGCGACGCGCGTCGGTCTCGCGGTCGACGCGGACGGCACGGTGCACGGCGTGACGTCGTGGCTGCCGGTGCACACCGGCGACGGCGAGGTCGGCGGATGGACGCTCGACGTGATGCGCCGCCGCGCGGGCGGATTCCGGCCGGTGATGGAGTTCCTGATCGCCTCGACCTGCCTGGCGTTCCGCGAGGAGGGCGCGAAGTTCGTGTCGCTGTCGGGCGCGCCGCTGGTCCGCAGCAACGACAGCACGCCGCGGCAGATGGTCGACCGGATGCTGGACGCGCTGGGTTCGATGATGGAGCCGTACTACGGATTCCGTTCCCTGCACGCGTTCAAGGCAAAGTTCCAGCCGCGGCACGAGCCGTTGTACCTCGCCTATCGCGACGAAGCCGACCTGCCGCGGATCGGGATCGCACTCGGCCGCGCGTATCTGCCGAACGCCGGGCTGATGGACTTGGCGAAGCTGGCGCTGCGACGTCAGCGCGTGGTCGGCGGCGGCGTGGTCGTGGACCGGTCCGCAGCCGGAACGCCGCGGTAGCTGTGCAGGATCCGGACGAGGTCGTCCCGGGACGCGGAGCCCGGGCGGCCCTGTTCGGAGTACGCGACCAGCACGGCTGACTTGTCACCGGCTCCGAGCGCGAGCGCACCGGCCAGCACGCTCCGCGGCTTGCACGCCACGTTGCCGCTGGGCGTGACCTCGGCGACCACGAGCATGCCCTCGCGGCTTTCGTTCGCGATCTTGACTTCGGTCTTCTCCGGCGCACCGGGCGTCACCTTCGCGGCCGGAGCGCCTTCGCCGGTGTACGCGCTGATGCCCAGATCAGTGACGGCCTTGCGGGCGGCTTCGGCGGCGTCACCGGTCTTCTCCGTGGTGACACCGGCACCCCCGATCTGGCCGACCGCGTCTTCCTTGCAGCTGCCCTTGCCGAGGAACGCGCTGGCGGACAGGTTGATCCCGGGCGATCCGGCCGCCGGGTCCCAGCCGTGCAGCGTGGTCGGCGCCGGCTCCCAGGACGGCGGCACGTCGTACGCGTAGCTGCCGTCTTTGCCCGCCACCGACTGCCATCCCGCGACCACCGGCGGCACGACGACCCGAGGCTCCGGCTGGTAGGTGTACGGGGCGCGCGGAGTGTCGTCCGTGCTGGCGGAATGGTGGTTCTTGGCGGAGAAGACGTTGTAGCCGAACACCCCGATCAGGATGACGATCGGGACGGCCCGCACCAGGCGGAGATTGGCCCTGCGCGGCGAGGATCGCCGGAGCTGTGCCTGGGTGGGCCGCACGGGGGCCGCGCCTTGCTCCGGCGGCGGAGTGTGCTGCGGCTGCTGGACTGGTTCGGACGGCGCCGGGCCGGTTTTCCCGTACCCGGCGCTCGGGAACTTCGGCGCGTCGGACGGCTCGTACCCGCCGAAGCCGCTCAGCGCGGCGTTGTCCTGGTACCCGCCGTCGTTCCGGCGCTTGCGCCCGAACCAGCCCACCGGCTTCAGCCGCGGACGAGCTTCGCGAGGTGGTCGACGACCGAATCGACGGCGATTTCCTCGCGTTCGCCGGTGCGCCGGTCCTTGACCTCGACCAGCCCGTTCGCGAGGCCGCGGCCGACGACGAGGATCGTCGGGACGCCGACCAGCTCCGCGTCGGCGAACTTCACGCCCGGAGTGGCCTTGCGGTCGTCGAGGATGATCTCGAGACCGGCGGCGTCGAGTTCGGCGGCGAGCTTTTCGGTGCCCTCGCGCACCGTCTCGTCCTTGCCCGCGATGACCACGTGCACGTCGAACGGCGACACCTCGCGCGGCCACACCAGGCCCTGCTCGTCGTGGTTCTGTTCGGCGAGCACCGCGACCAGGCGGGAGACGCCGACGCCGTACGAGCCCATGGTGATCCGGACCGGCTTGGAGTCCGGGCCGAGGGCGTCGACCTCGAAAGCGTCGGTGTACTTGCGGCCGAGCTGGAAGATGTGCCCGATCTCGATGCCGCGCGCGGCGACGAGCGTGCCGTGTCCGTCCGGCGACGCGTCGCCCTCGCGGACCTCGGCGGCCTCGATCGTGCCGTCCGGGGTGAAGTCGCGGCCGACGACCAGGTCGAGCACGTGGTGGTCGCGCTGGTCGGCACCGGTCAGCCAAGCGGTGCCCTCGACCACGCGCGGGTCGACGAGGTAGCGGACCCCGTTCTCCTGCAACGCCTTCGGGCCGATGTAACCCTTGACGAGGAACGGGTGCTTCGCGAAGTCGGCTTCCTCGAGCAGCTGCACCTCGGCGGGTTCGAGAGCCGCTTCGAGGCGCTTGAAGTCCACCTCGCGGTCGCCCGGGACGCCGATGCCGAGCAACTCCCATTCCTTCGCGCCCGGCTGGCGCGTCTTGACCAGCACGTTCTTCAGCGTGTCCGCCGCGGTGAACTCGCGACCGAGCCCCGCGGCGTTGAAGAACGCGACAAGCGTCTCGATGGTCGGCGTGTTCGGGGTGTGGTGGACCTGCGCCTCGGGCAGACCTTCGATCGGCCGGGCGGCGGGCACCGGCGTGACGACGGCTTCGACGTTCGCCGCGTAGCCCGATTCGGTGCTGCGGACGAAGGTGTCCTCGCCGTTCTCCGCGACCGCGAGGAACTCCTCGGACGCCGAGCCGCCCATCGCGCCGGACGTGGCGGCCACGATCACGTACTCGAGGCCGAGGCGGTCGAACAGCTTGATGTACGCGTCGCGGTGGGCCTGGTAGGAGCGCTCGAGACCCTCGTCGTCGAGGTCGAAGGAGTAGGAGTCCTTCATGACGAACTCGCGGCCGCGCAGGATGCCCGCGCGGGGGCGCGCCTCGTCGCGGTACTTGGTCTGGATCTGGTAGAGCGTGACCGGGAAGTCCTTGTAGGAGCTGTACTCGCCCTTCACGGTGAGCGCGAACAGCTCCTCGTGGGTCGGGCCGAGGAGGTAGTCGGCCCCCTTGCGGTCCTTGAGGCGGAAGAGGTTGTCGCCGTACTCGGTCCACCGGTTGGTGGCCTCGTAGGGTTCGCGGGGCAGCAGCGCGGGGAACTGGATCTCCTGCGCGCCGATCGCGTTCATCTCTTCGCGCACGACCTGCTCGACGCGGCGCAGCACGCGCAGCCCGAGCGGCAGCCACGAGTAACCACCCGGGGCGACCCGGCGGACGTAGCCGGCGCGCACCAGCAGCCGGTGGCTGGGTACCTCGGCGTCCGCCGGGTCCTCGCGCAGCGTGCGGAGGAACAACGACGACATCCTGGTGATCACTGGGGACTCCCTGCGCTGGGCCTTTAGGCGTTTCGCACAGAGTAGTCAACCCCCTGGCCGCGACGCATGCGGGTTATCGGCGGGCACGGTTTTTGTCGGTGGTCGCGGTTAGCGTGCGGGCATGGGTTTGGAGATGGGCATGATCACCGTCGACTGCGCCGAGCCGCAGCGCCTGGCGGAGTTCTGGACGGCGGCGCTGGGCGTTGCGGTGGCGGCGGACTACCCCGAGTTCGTGATGCTGGAACGCCCGCCGTCGGGCGGCCCGAAGCTGGGGTTTCAGCGCGTGCCGGAGCCTCGGGCGGGGAAGAACCGCATCCACGTGGACTTCGGAGCGGAGGACCGGGAGGCGGAGGTCCGGCGGCTGGTCGGGCTGGGCGCGGCGGAGCTGGGGCAGCATTCGGTGCCTGGGGTCGAGTGGACGGTGCTCGAGGATCCGGAGGGGAACGTGTTTTGCGTGGCGGGGAAGGGGGCGCATTGAGGATGGCGTGAGGGAGGACCGGGTCAGGTGCCGGATGACGTGGCGCTGATGTGGGCTGGCGGCGCTGAGGAGGGACGGCAGGCCCCGCCTGGTGCGAGTAGCGCCCAGCCTCCGGCCAAGGGTGGGCGCCGCCGTCGGTCCATGGGGGCGGCCGTCGGTCCACGGGAGCGGCCGTCGATCCACGGGAGCGGCCGTCGATCCACGGGAGCGGCCGTCGATCCACGGGAGCGGCCGTCGATCCACGGGAGCGGCCGTCGATCCATGGGGGCGGAGGGCAGCACCTGTCGTCCCGGAAACGGCTTGCGAGTTCCGGAAGCGAGCTTGCTCGTCCCGGCCGCGAGATAAGCAGCCCGTGGCAGCGGCCGCCAGCTGACGTACGCAGTGGGCACGGTCACCGGCGAACGTCTCGACCGGTGGCCATGCGACCACGGGCGGCGAACGCACAGCTACCAGTGGGCCCGAAGCGCCTGACTCGGCGGTCAGCTGAGCGGCACAACGTACCCGTAATTCCGCGCGGCGGTCCGGTACCCGCACCGCTCGTAGACCGCCAGCGCACGGTGGGTGTTGTCCACGTCCACTGACAGCGACGACGTCTCGAACCCCGCCGCGCGGCCGGCTTGGAGGGTGTGGGCCAGCAGGGCAGACGCCAGGCCCCGGCCGCGGGCCTCCGCCACGGTGCCGACGTAATTGACGTGCAGGTCCCGCACGCCGGCGGCCAGTGCGTCCGCCTCGGAGAACGACGACATCACGAACGCCACCACCCGGTCGCGTTCCGGGGAAAGGAGGAGGAACGACAGATCGGGCTGGAAGTCCTTGTTGCCGCGGAACCGGTGGTGCCAGTGGTCGGCGGAGAGCCACGTACTGCCCCAGTGGCTGGCAAAGGCTGCATTGCGTGCGTCAAGCACCAGGGCGTCGTAGCGCTCTTCGCAGGCGACCAGCGGGAAGTCGTCCGGAAGCGGCGGGGCGGGCGGCAGCGAGCCCAGGTCCGCACGCATCTCCACGAAGGTGCGCTCCTGCTTGAACCCGCCGCGTTCGAGGAGCGAGAGGTACCAATGCTCGTTCTCGTGCGCGCCCGCGTGGAGTTCGAGCTTCGCGTCCGGGAAGTGCTGAGCGTGGACGCTCCGGGCCGTGCGCACGAGCCACTCCGTCAGCATCGAAGCGACCTCGTCCGTCCGGTAGCCCGGGTCGGTCAGCGACGCCACGTGCGGCTGATGCACCGGCTCCGCGGCGTCGCGCGGGATGACGAGGGCGTAGCTCACCAGGCGCGAGCCGTCCCAGGCGCCGATGCTCGCGCCGGGCAGGTCGACCGACGGGCCGGACATTTCCTGGCGCACGTCGTCCTCGCCCCAGTGCACCCCCGTGCGGTCGGTTTCCTCCGCGACCGCACAAAGCCGGGCGACCGCCTCGACGTCGGCGAGTGCGAGCGGGCGCCAGGCGAGTTCCATGCGGGCCAGGGTAAGGAGCGGCACACGGCCGCCGCACCTGGATTACCCGGCGGTTACGCTCCGGGGGTGCTGGTGCTCCTCCCTCCTTCAGAAACCAAGGCCGACGGCGGCAAAGGCGCGCCGCTGGATCTGGACGCGCTGTCGTTTCCCGAACTGAACCCCGTGCGCGCCAAACTGGCAGACGCCCTCGTGGAGCTTGCCGGCGACGTCCCGGCGAGCCTCGCCGCGCTAGGCATCTCCGCTCGCCAAGCCGACGAGGTCACCCGCAACGCCCAGCTCTGGACCTCCCCGACGATGCCCGCGCTGCGCCGCTACACCGGCGTCCTCTACGACGCACTCGACGTCAAAAGCTTCACCCGCGCCGGACTGGCCAAAGCACAACAGCGCCTGGCCGTCACGTCGTCCCTGTTCGGCGTCGTCGCAGCAACCGACCCCATCCCCGCCTACCGCCTCTCAGGCGGCAACACGGTCCCCGCACTAGGCACCGTACGAGGCCTGTGGAAGCCGGTCCTGGAACCAGTACTGCGCGACGTCGAAGGCCTGCTCGTAGACCTCCGCTCCGGCACGTACGCCGCTTTCGCGAAGCTGCGCTCCGACGCAGTCACCGTCCGCGTAGTCACCGAAGACGCCAACGGCAACCGCACCACGGTGAGCCACTTCAACAAGGCCTACAAAGGAAAACTGGCCGCAGTTCTGGCCACCTCGCGAAGCGAACCGTCCACTGTGGATCAACTAGTGCGCGTCATCAGCAAAGCAGGCCTGACGGTAGAACGCACCGGCGAACACGCCCTGGAACTCCTCACCGACTGACCGCCCCCAAGGCCCCTCAAGGACCCCTTCACAACCCACCCAACCGCCACCGACGCACCCAACCCACCAAGCACCCACACCACCCCCGCACCCCGATACGAAGCCTCCTCTGCGGTCTGGGGGTGCTTGTCAAGGCATCTTTCCCGCCTTGACAAGCACCCCCAGACCGTCAGCACACTCAGCTTCGGGGTGCCCCACGCGAGGACCGGGCGCAATGTCGCCACCAGGCGACGAGCCGACCAAGCCCCACACCCACGCTCAAGAAAACCGCCCCGGACCACACCCGCTCAACAACTCCCCGGGAACATCCGCCCCCAACACCAACTCCGCCACCAGCTTCCCCGCATAAGGCCCCAACGTAAGCCCACCCGGACCGAACCCAGTCGCCAAATACAACCCAGGCGCGACCTGCCCCAGCAACGGCAACCCATCGGGCGAAGCAGGCCGAAACCCCACCCGCGTCTCGACAAGCCCCGCGTCCCCCAACCCAGGCGCGACCGCCAACGCCTGCTCCAGCACTTCCCTCTGCCCCGCCGCGGTCACCCGATGGTCAAACCCGGCCCCGCTCTCCCGAGTAGCCCCAGCCACCACCCGGCCACCGGGAAACGCCAGCAAATAGTGACTGGTCCGAGGCAAAACGACCGGCCAACCACGCGTATCCGCACCAGGCAGAGCGAAGTGACTGATCTGCCCCCGCTGCGGCGTCACGGGCACCGGCACCCCCAACGCCTCCGCCACTTCCCCGGACCAGGCCCCAGCCGCGAGCACCACCGCGTCCCCGGACAATTCCTCCGCCCCGGCCCGGACCCGCAACCCCGGCTCCAGCGAAGCCTCAGCGGTCACGAACTCGACGCCCCGGTCGATCGCCGCGGAGATCAGCGCACGACGCAGCACCTGCCCGTCCACCCGGCCCGCTCCCGACAGATGCACCGCGGCCAACTCCGGCGCCAAGGGCGGAAAGAGCTCCCGAGCCTGCCCGGCATCGAGCCGCTTCACGACCCCGGCTTCCGGTGCCTCCGCCACCCGCGCGACGAGCCGGTCGTAAGCCTCGGTCAGCTCCTCCTCGCGAGCTGACACCACCATCCCGCCGACGACCTCATACGACGATTCGTGCCCGGCTTCGCTCAGTTCAGCGGCCAAAGTCGGGTAGTACCGACCGGCGGCGGCCGCGAGCGGATAGACCGCTTCGTCCCAAGTGGACGTCCAAGGGCTGACGATCCCGGCGCCCGCATCGGTCGCCACCCCGGCCCGATCCGCGTCCACCACGACGACTTCCGCTCCATGCAGCGCCAGATGGTAAGCCGTCGAAGCCCCGCCGATCCCGCTGCCGATCACGATCACGCGCATGTCTTCACCCTGCCTGTCCGCCGCCGAAACGTCGACCGAGCACCGCCATCGCCGCGTTGTGCCCGGGTATCCCGCTCACCCCGCCGCCGCGGGCCGCGCCGGCCCCGCACAGCAGCACCCGTTCGTGCGCGGTCTCGACGCCCCAGGTCCCCGCCGTGTCGTCGTCGCCGTACGGCCACGACAGGTCGCGGTGGAAGATGTGCCCGCGCGGCAGCCCCAGCTCCGCCTCCAAGTCCAGCGGCGTTTTGGCTTCGATGCACGGTTTCCGGTCGCCGTCCAGCAGAAGACAGTCCTCGATCGGCTCCGCGAGCACGCTGTCCAGCGACGCCACGGTGGCCCGCAGCGCCGCCGCCCGCGCCCCGTCGTTGTCCGCTTCGAACAGCCGAGCCGGCATGTGCAGGCCGAACAACGTCAACGTCTGCACGCCCGCCGCTCGCTCAGCCGGGCCGAGGATCGCCGGGTCGGTCAGCGAGTGGCAGTAGAGCTCGCACGGCGGCACCGCCGGGACCCGGCCCGCCGCCGCCTCCCGGTGAGCGGTTTCGAGCTGGGCAAACGATTCGTTGACGTGGAAGGTCCCGCCGAACGCGTCGCGCGGATCGACCGCATCGCGCAACCGGGGCAGTCGGCGCAGCACCATGTTCACCTTCAGCTGCGCACCCTCCGGCGACTCCGCGGGCTCCTCGCCGAGCAACCGGGCAAGCACGCGCGGCGCGACATTCGCCAGCACATGCCCGCCGACTACGACGCGTTCCGTATCGCCTTCGCGGTAACGGACTTCGCCGTCCGGTGTCACGGACAGCACCTCCGCGCCGGTGACCAGCACCGCTCCAGCGCGACGGGCCGCGTCGGCGAGCGCGGCGGTGACCGCACCCATTCCGCCGACCGGGACATCCCAGTCGCCGGTGCCATTGCCGATGAGGTGATAGAGCAGGCAACGGTTCTGCCGAAGCTGCACGTCGTCCGCGGAGGCGAAAGTGCCGATCAACGCATCGGTGAGCACCACCCCGCGCACGACGTCGTCCTCGAACAGCTCGCGCAGCGTTTCTCCTGCCGGGCGCTCGAAAAACGTCGCCCACGCCTCGTCGTCGCCGATCCGTTGCCGCAGCTCAGTGCGCGTCGGCAACGGCTCGGTCAGAGAATCGAAGGTCGCCTCCGCCACCCGCGCCGCCGAGGCGTAAAACCGTTGCCAGGCCGCATGGTCCTTTGTGGACCCAGTCGCCGCGCGGAACGACTCTCCGGTCCGACCGTCGTCACCCGTGTCGACAAGGAGACCTGTGTCGCCGACCGGGGTGTACGACGACATCCGCCGTCTCCGCAGCCGGACGTCCAAACCCAGCTCGGCCGCGATCCGCTTCGGCAGCAGGCTGACCAGGTACGAATAACGCGAGAGCCGGACGTCCACGCCAGGGAACGCGCGGAACGACACCGCCGCGCCGCCGATCTCCGCCCGCCGTTCCAGCACCAGCACCGACCGTCCGGCCCGGGCCAGATAGGCCGCGGCGACGAGCCCGTTGTGCCCGCCGCCCACGATCACCGCGTCGTAGTCCACCGTCGCGAGCCTAATGCTTGACCCGGAGCGCGCTCCAGGTCTTAGCGTCGCCGAAGACAAGATCCGGCGCAGAAGGAGCGATCATGACCCACATCCCGACCCGCAACCTCGGCGGACTGACCGTGTCCGCACAGGGCTTGGGCTGCATGGGAATGAGCCACGGCTACGGCGCGGCCGACGACGCGCAGTCGATCGAAACGCTGCGCTACGCCGTCGACCTCGGGGCGAATTTCCTTGACACTTCCGACTTTTACGGCTCCGGCCACAACGAGGAGCTGATCGGCCGCGCGATCGCCGGCCGCCGCGACGAGGTCGTGCTGGCCACCAAATTCGGCATCGCGAGCCGCCTCGGCGAACCGACCCAGGTCCGCGGCGACGCCGCCTACGCGCACCAGGCCTGCGACGCCTCGCTGCGGCGGCTCGGCACCGACCACATCGACCTGTACTACCTGCACCGAGTCGATCCGGACGTGCCGATCGAGGAAACCGTCGGCGCGATGGCGGACCTGGTGCAGGCCGGAAAAGTCCGTCACCTCGGGCTTTCCGAGGCGAGCGCGCAGACCATCCGGCGCGCGCACGCGGTGCACCCGATCGCGGCGCTGCAGAGCGAATGGTCGCTGTGGACCCGCGACCTGGAAGCGGAAATCGCACCGACCTGCCGTGAACTCGGCATCGGCATCGTCCCGTTCTCCCCGCTCGGCCGCGGCTTCCTGACCGGCCGCTACCGCACCACCGAAACGATGGACGACAACGACGTGCGGCGCTACCAGCCCCGGTTCGCCGAGGGCAATCTCGACCGGAACCTCGCGATCGTGGCGAAACTGGAGGAGCTGGCCGCCGCGAAGGAGGTCACGACCGGACAGCTGGCCCTCGCGTGGGTGCAGGCGCGCGGCGAGGACGTGGTGCCCATCCCGGGCACGCGGCGGAAGCAGTACCTGGAGGAAAACCTCGCGGCCCTGACCGTCGAGCTCACCGCCGACGATCTCGCCGCGATCGAGACGGTCGCCGCGCCGGAGAACTTCGCGGGCGAGCGCTACGACGCGGCGCACCTCGCGTTCGTCAACCGCTGACCGGCCTGAGGCGGCGCTGGACGCTAGCGAGCCAGCGCCGCCTTCAGCGACGGCGCTTCCCGGTAGCCCGCGATGCGCGGCTCGCCGTTGCATGCGCTCGCCTCAGCCGCTGACCAAGCGCTCCACCGCGTCGAACGCCCGCGCCACCCGCTCCCGAGCGACACCGACAGCTCAGCCGGGTCCGAGACCGTCCGCATCAGCGGCTCGATGTCGCCGCCCACACCGGGCAGCACGTGCCCCTCGTCCAGCAGCTTCAGCGCTAGCTGCCGGAGCGCGTCCACGACGCCGCCCGTCCGTTCGCGGATCGCCGACCTCACTAGTTCGGCCGCCGGCAGGCGGTCCGCCGCTCCGACCGGCTCGCGTACGTGGCCGATCCGGCCGACGAACCGAGCCTCCGCATCCGGCCGGACAGAGTGATCGTCTGGGCGAGTTCGGGGAGCGGCGACGAGTAGCTCCTCGACGCCGCGCTCGCGCGCGAAATAAATCAGTTGCGCGGGTCCGGAACGGGCGGCAAGGTGATCGGCGTCCGGCGGGATGCCGCCGGCTGCCGGAAGAAAGGGAGGTGCGTCGTGGAGATTGTCCGGGCGCTGTCCTGCCCTCTTCCGCCCGCCCGCCTCGGCTAGAGCACGCGCTCGCCCGGTGGGCACCTCATCTAGGAGAACCCACCAGTGCGCGAGCACGATTTCGACGAATTTTCCGACGCCTCCGACTACTCCGACCGCCGGATGCGCCGTCGCCCTCGCTACGACGACGGGCCCGCCCCGGCTCGCCGGGGACGGCTCACCGAAGCCGAGCGGATCCGCCTCGCCCAGCTTCGCGAAGACGCCTACACCGAAACCGAACTGCCCGACGGCGCCGACCGGTGGACCACCTGGGACGACGCCGACCAAGGCCCGCATCCGCGGCCGGATTGGGTCGTCACCGAGCTCGCCGCGGTCGACACTGATCTCGGCGTGCTCAAGACCGGGAAGGAAGCGGACGTGCACCTGCTGCGCCGCAACCTTCCCGGAGACGACGGAGTTCTGCTGGCAGCCAAGCGATACCGCTCAGACGAGCACAAGCTGTTCCACCGCGACGCGGGCTATCTCGAGGGCAGGCGGATGCGCCGGTCCCGCGAGATGCGCGCGATGGCCGGGCGCACCTCGTTCGGCCGCAACCTGATCGCCGAACAGTGGGCGGTGGCGGAGTTCGCCGTCCTCAGTCGCTTGTGGACGATCGGCGCGCCGGTGCCGTATCCGGTGCAGCGGCACGGCACCGAGATCCTGCTGGAGTTCCTCGGCGAACCCGACGGCACCGCCGCGCCCCGGCTGGCGCAGCTGCGCCCCGGGCCGGACGAGCTGGCCGACCTGTGGGAGCAGGCCGTGTCGGCACTGGAACTCCTGGCGGGACAAGGACTCGCGCACGGCGACCTGTCCGCGTACAACCTCCTGGTGCACGAAGGCCAGCTGATGGTGATCGACCTGCCCCAGGCGGTCGACGTGATCGCGAACCCGCGCGGCCGGGAATTCCTGGCGCGCGACGTCGCGAATCTCGCCGGCTGGTTCCACAGCCGCGGACTGTCCGAACAGGTCGCCGACACCGCTGACCTGGTGCGGGAACTGGAAAACGCGGCCGGTCTCGGCTGAACGCGGGGGCGGGGTCGCAGGTGTGCGTCAGGCCACACCTGCGACCCCGCCCACAACCGCGCACCTGGGTGCGGGGCAATCACGCTCTCTCAGGTACAGTGTGTCAAGACCGCAACGGCGGCGTGGATGAGTTGGTGTCCGTCGCCTCCACAGTCCGCAGAAGGACTCGCGGCCATCCGAAGCAATTCCCGTCGGTGTGCCACGCCATGGCTAGGCGCACCGGGTCCGTCCCTGTGAACGCCCATCGCCACACCATCTTGCCCTGCCTGCGCGCGGGCAGCCCGGGCCTCCTTGCGACGTGCCACGTCCGAGAGGCATTTGTGACCATCACGTACGACTCCGGCCAGACCGCCCGCTCCCGAGCGGGCCGCCCCGAGCGCAAGCCGCGGCACCGGCCGGCCGGTGGAGACGTTCTCCACGACGACACGGTGGAGACCCCCGCCGTCAAGACCTTCGCCCAGCTGGGCCTGCCCGAGCCGCTGCTGCGGGCGCTCGCCGAGGCGGGCATCGACGCTCCGTTCCCGATCCAGTCCGCGACCATCCCGGACGCGCTGGCCGGCCGCGACGTGCTGGGCCGCGCCCAGACCGGGTCCGGCAAGACGCTGGCCTTCGGCCTGGCCATCCTGGCCCGGCTCGACGGCGGCAAGGCCCGCCCGAAGCGCCCCCGCGCGCTCGTGCTGGTGCCGACCCGCGAACTGGCCATGCAGGTGGCCGACTCGCTGACCCCGCTCGCCAAGTCCCTCGGCCTGTGGTGCCGCACCGCGGTCGGCGGCATGTCCTTCGGCCGCCAGGCGGAATCGCTCGCCCGCGGCGTCGACCTGCTGATCGCCACCCCGGGACGGCTGTCGGACCACGTCCGCCAGGGCACCGCCTCGCTCGGCGACTGCAACTTCATCGCGCTCGACGAGGCCGACCAGATGGCCGACATGGGCTTCATGCCGCAGGTCCGCGAGATCATGGACCTGACCCCGCCCGGCGGGCAGCGGCTGCTGTTCTCCGCGACGCTCGACGGCGACGTCGACAGGCTGGTCCGGCAGTACCTGGCCGACCCGGTCACGCACTCGGTCGCGCCGTCGACCGCGAGCGTCACCACCATGGACCACCACCTGTTCCAGGTGTCGCACTCGGACAAGCAGGACATCATCACCCGGATCGGCGCCCGCGAGGGCCGCACGATCATGTTCGTGCGCACCAAGCACCACGTGGACCGGCTGACCGAGCGCCTGCGCGAGAGCGGCGTGCACGCGGTGGCGCTGCACGGCGGCAAGACCCAGGGCCAGCGCAACCGCGTCCTCGCCGACTTCAAGGAAGGCCACGCGGCGGTCCTGGTGGCCACCGACGTCGCCGCGCGCGGCATCCACGTCGACAACATCTCGCTGGTGCTGCACGTCGACCCGGCCGCGGACCACAAGGACTACCTGCACCGCGCGGGCCGCACCGCTCGCGCGGGCGCGTCCGGCATCGTCGTCACCCTGGTGACGCACGACCAGCGGCGCACCGTCCGCCGGATGACCGATCGGGCCGGCGTCCGCGCCGAGACCACGATGATCCGCACCGGCGACGAGGAACTGTCCCGCATCACCGGCGCCCGCGAGCCGAGCGGCGAGCCGGTCGTGGAGCGTCGCCGGGAGTCCCCGCGCCGTTCCGGCGGCCGCGGCTTCGGCGGCGACCGCGGCGGCTTCCGCGGCCCGCGTGAAGGCGGCGGCTACCGCGGTTCCCGCGAAGGCGGTCGCGGCGGTTACGGCTCGCGTGACGACCGCGGTGGTTCCCGCGAAGGCGGTTACAACCGTGGCTCGTCCGAGGGCTCGCGCGAAGGCGGTTACGCACGCGAGGGTGGCTACTCGCGCGAAGGTGGTCGCGAAGGCGGCTACGCGCGTGAGGGTGGCTACGGCGCCCGTGACAGCCGGGGCGGCGGCGGTTTCAGCCGCAGCCGGCAGCAGTCGCGCTTCGGCGGCGGTGCCGGTCGCCCGCAGCGTCCGAGCCGCGGCCCGCGTCGCGGCTACGACGCCTGATTGATTCCTGAAGAACGGCCCCGCTCCGGCGGGGCCGTTCTTCGTTCCCGGGCAAGTTTCTCCTGCTGAGCCGGGTCGAGCGCCGCACGCACCCCGAAAGTCGCGCCCCGGCGCGCAGCGATCTCGCCCGCGGACCACGCTCCGCAAGCCCCGCTCCGGAGCCGCCGCACCAGCCGGTTTCCGTTGCCGCGCCACACTTCCCGCCTTTCCTTCGGCGGGGCGGCCAACGCGGTGATCGGCCGGATGCGACACTGCCAGGGTGACTGACACTCCGCCGCTGCCGCCTGAGAACGTCTTCGACTGGCTTGAAGCCGAAGGCCAGCGGCGCGCGGAAGCCGGTCTCTCCCGCCGGATGAATCCGCGTCCCGCGCAGCACGCCGTCCTCGATCTCGCGGGCAACGACTACCTCGGCCTTGCCCGCGACAAGCGCGTCGCCGGAGCAGCCGCCGCGGCCGCGTTGCGCTGGGGTGCCGGGGCCACCGGATCGCGCCTGCTCACCGGGTCCACCGAACTCCATTCGGAACTCGAACACGAACTGGCCCGGTTCTGCGGAACCCAGGCGGCGCTGGTGTTCTCCTCCGGCTTCACCGCCAACCTCGGCGCGGTGACGGCCCTGTCCGGGTCCGAATCGGCGATCGTCACCGACAAGTACGTCCACGCGTCGCTGGTCGAAGGCTGCCGGTTGTCGCGCGCGGACATCGCGGCCGTCGAGCACGCGAGCCCTGCGGCAATCAAGCACGCGCTGGCCACCCGCCGCAAACCGCGCGCGATCGTGGTGATCGACTCGGTGTTCTCCGCCGACGGCGAACTCGCGCCGCTGGGCGAACTCGCCGAAATCTGCCGTGCGCACAGCGCCGCGCTCGTCGTCAACGACGCGCACGGCTTCGGTGTCCTGGGCGAAGGCGGCCGGGGCGCGGTGCACGCCGCCGGTTTGTCGTCCGCGCCAGATGTCGTCACCACACTGACGCTCTCCAACGCTCTCGGTGCACAAGGCGGCGCTGTCGTCGGTCCGCGCCGCGTGATCCGGCATCTCGTCGACACCGCGCGCAGCTTCCTCTTCGACACCGCGCTCGCCCCGGCCAGCGCCGCCGCCGCGCTGACCGCGTTGCAGGTGCTCAAGTCCGAGCCGGAACTGCCGGCGAAAGTCATCGAGAACGCCGGAAACCTCGCGATGGGCCTGAAGAACGCCGGTCTGCCGGTCGATCTCCCGGAAGCGGGCGTCGTCGCCTTGCGGACCCCGTCGCCGCAAGCCGCCACCGCGTGGGCGGAAGCCTGTGCGGAGCAAGGAATCCAGGTCGGCTGCTTCCGCCCGCCCGCCGTACCGGACGGCGTCTCCCGGCTGCGCCTCACCGCCCGTGCAGACCTGTCGGAAGCAGATGTCGACCGCGCGGTGAAGGTGATCGCCGCGACCGCACCCCGCGGCTAAGCCGGGCGGCGCATGGTGATGTGCGGGATCCCGTCCTCCAGGAACTCCTCGCCCTCCGACACGAACCCGAACCGCGCGTAAAGCTGCTGCGCGTATGTCTGCGCGTCCAGCACGAACTCGCCGGTCGCACCTTCCAGCGCCGCCGCCATCAGCTGCGCCGCCAAACCCTGGCCACGCGCCGACTTCGCCGTCACCACGCGGCCGATCCGCCGACCGCCGCCCGGCTCAGCCAGTACCCGCAGGCACGCCAAGACCTCCGTGCCGGAAGCCAGCCACAGATGCTCCGTCTCCGGAAGCAGGTCGAGCCCGTCGATGTCGGCGTACACGCAGTCTTGTTCCACCACGAACACGTCCGACCGCAGCCGGAGGATCTCGTACAGGTCGGCGGCGGCGAGGTCAGGCCCGAAAGCGCGGTGCAGAGTCGTCACACCGCCTTGCTTAACACAGCTCAGCCGAACAGCCGCGCCTGGGACTGCGCCGCGATGTCGTCGGAGAACTGCGAAACCCGCGTGTACACCCCGGGCTTGCCCGGTTTTCCGCAGCCGTCGCCGAAGGACACGATGCCGACCAGCGTGTCGCCCTCGACGAGCGGGCCGCCGGAATCTCCCTGGCAGGCGTCCTGGCCGCCCTGCGGGTAGCCGGCGCACACCATGCTCGACGGGTCGTAGGTGTCGTAGGCCGTCTTGCAGGTGGAGTCGCTGACCAGCGGCACCTGGGCGCTGCGCAGCACGTCCGACCGCTGCCCGCCTTCGGAAAGCCGTCCCCAGCCGAGCACGGTCGCCTGCGTGCCTTCCGCGTACAGCGACTGGTCGTTCTTGTCCGCGAGCTTCGCCGCGCGATAGGGCAGCCGTCCGCGCACGGTGAGGACCGCGATGTCGTCGCCCTTCGTCGGGTCGCTGTAGTCCGGGTTCACCCAGACCCGCGAAACGCCGAGCTCCACGCCGTCGTCGCCGCGCTTGTCCTGCCGTCCGGCGACCACGTGGACCGACGACTTCGGCAGAGCTTTCGCGCAGTGCGCGGCCGTCGCCACCGCGGACGGGCTCACGATCACCGCTCCGCAGAACTGCGAACCGCTCTGGTCGGTGAGGTACACCGCGTACGGGTGGTCGGCCAGGGATGCTTCGCTGCCGCCCACGATGCGGGGCTGCGCGTGCGCACCCGGGTCGGACGGCGTCGAGGCCCAGGCCGAACCGACCGGGACCGCGATCGCGGCGGCGAGCAGCGACCCGGCCGCGAGCAGGACCGGACGACGGAGCTTCGCGGGCATGGGCTTTCCCTTCATCGGCACTACGACAGCACAGCCTGGACGCGCACGGGAATCAGCCGACTCCGGCGCGTGCACACATGGCCGCGATTACCCTAAACGGGCCAAGCCCAAAACGGTGTCACTGGAACGGGTGGAGTCTCTATACACCGAGCGCATTCGCTTAGCTGGAGGCATGCGACGGAAAACAGCCGCGACGGCCGGCGCGCTGATCGTCTTCTCGCTGGCCGGATGTGCCACCGGCACCCCCGCGGCACCCCCGCCGAGCCCGTTGAGCGCGCCGCCGGCTCCGTCCGGTCCGACAGTTCCGGCAACTCGGACAGCGACGAGCGCACCCGCCGTCACCTGGCAGGTGGGTGCTCATCCCCTGCCGTTGCGCCCGGACGGGTTCGGCGAGATCCAGCCGACTCCACCCGAACTGGTGAACCGCTCGCTGCCGACCCGGGATTTCCTCCCGCCGCCGACGAGCACCACGTACACCGCGAAGATCGCCGGCGTTCCCGACGCCGTGCTCAAGCGCAGCACCTGGCAGGCCGCCTGCCCCGTGTCGTCGGCCGACCTTCGCTACGTGACGCTTTCCTTCTGGGGCTTCGACCATCGCACCCACACCGGCGAGCTGCTGGTGCACAAGGACGCCGCGCCAGCCGTCGTCAAGGCGTTCAGCGAGCTGTACGCACAGCAGTTCCCGATCGAGGAAATGCGCATCACCTCCCCTGCCGAACTCAACGCGCCGCCGACCGGCGACGGGAACAACACGAGCGCGTTCGTCTGCCGTCCGATGCGCGGGCAGAAAAGCTGGTCCGCGCACGCGTACGGGCTCGCAGTGGACGTCAATCCGTTTTGCAACCCGTACACCAAGGGCGATCTCGTCGTCCCCGAGCTGGCGTCCGCCTACGTCGACCGCGCAAGGGTCCGGCCAGGGATGGTCACCGCGGGCGGCCCGGTCGTGCGCGCGTTCGCCGGGGTGGGCTGGCAGTGGGGCGGGGCGTGGACCTCGCCGGTCGACCGGATGCATTTCACAGCCAACGGCGAGTGATCCGGGAACACGCGGGCAGGCGCCGGAGGTTGACTAGGCTGGCAGCAGACCGCTTTCGGGAAGGACCGCCGTGCCGCACTACGACCTGGTGATCATCGGGACCGGATCGGGCAACTCGATCCTCGGACCGGAGTTCGCCGACCTCCGGACGGCCATCGTTGAGAAGGGCGTGTTCGGCGGGACCTGCCTGAACGTCGGCTGCATCCCCACGAAGATGTTCGTCTACGCCGCCGACGTCGCCGCGACGCCCGCGGGCAGCTCCCGCCTCGGCGTCGACGAGGAGCTGACCGCGGTGCGCTGGCCGGACATCCGGGACCGGATCTTCGGCCGGATCGACCCGATCGCCGAGGGCGGCGCGGAGTACCGCGAGAACCACGAGGACAACCGCAACGTCGACGTCTACCGCGGCGAAGGCCGGTTCACCGGCATGAAGGAACTGCGCGTCAGCTTCGCCGACGGACGTCCGGACGAGGTCGTCACCGCCGACCGGTTCGTGCTCGCCGCGGGCGGGCGGCCGGTGATCCCGGACGTGCCGGGGCTGGCCGAAACCGGCTACTACACTTCCGACACGGTCATGCGGCTCGATGCCCTGCCGAAGCGGATCGTCGTGCTCGGCGGCGGATACATCGCGGCGGAGTTCGCGCACGTTTTCGCGTCGTTCGGCGTGGCGGTCACCGTGGTGAACCGTTCCGGCGCGCTGCTGCGGCAGGAGGACGCGGACGTCAGCGCCCGGTTCACCGAACTGGCTTCGCAGCGTTTCGACGTCCGGCTGGACCGCAAGACGGTTCGCGCGCGCCGCACGGACAACGGGGTCGCGCTCGATCTCGAAGGACCGCAAGGCGCGGAGACGGTCGAGGCCGACCTGATCCTGGTCGCCACCGGCCGCAAGCCGAACTCGGATCTGCTCGACGTGGGCGCCACCGGCGTCGCCACCACCAAACGCGGGCACGTGGTGGTGGACGACTACCAGCAGACGTCCGTCGAAGGCGTCTACGCGCTCGGGGACATCTCGTCGCCGCTGGAGCTGAAACACGTCGCGAACCACGAAGCCCGTGTGGTGCGACACAATCTGCTGCACCCGGACGACCGGATCAAGGCCGACCACCGCTTCGTGCCGCACGCGGTGTTCACCTCGCCGCAGGTGGCGTCGGTCGGACTGACCGAGGCGCAGGCGACCGAGCGCGGACTGTCCTTTGTGGTCTCGAAGGAGGACTACGCGGGAATCGCCTACGGCTGGGCGATGGAGGACACGACCGGTTTCGCGAAGCTGCTGGCCGACCCGGCGACCGGACAGCTGCTGGGCGCGCACATCATCGGCCCGCAAGCGTCGACGGTGATCCAGCCGCTGATCCAGGCGATGAGCTTCGGCCTCGACGCGCGGTCGATGGCGCGCGGACAGTACTGGATCCACCCGGCGATGCCGGAACTGGTGGAGAACGCGCTGCTGAATCTGCCGCTGCACTGACCCGGGTTCTACTCAGAGTGGGTCGCGAGCGGTCGCGATTCCCGAATCGGGTAACAAGGATGTCGCGTTGTTACCGTTCCCGCGGAGGTGCGGGGACTGACATGACCGACATGATCGCCGGAGAAACCGTTGCGGCGGCGGAAGATTTGGCCACTCGCTGGAGCGAGGTCACAGATCTCGAGCTGGTGTTCGCCGTGCGGCGGGCCGAGGCCGGGACGACGGCCGCGACGCTGGCGTTGCTGGAAGAGCTTCGGGCGAAGCCGTCCGAGTGGGCCGCGCAGTGCCTTGCCGTCGCGGTGGCCGCGCTCGACGATGTTCGGCGCAACGGCCAGCTTCCCGGGCCGGCACGGGAAGAGGCGGTGCTGGCGAGCAGCTGACGCGATCCGGCGGGAGTGTCCACAGTGGGCAGACCCGCCGGAGCCGCCGCGGGCCGGATCAGGCGGTGGTCCGGGTGACGAAGTCGGCGATGGCGTCTTCCATCTGCCGGAGACCAGGGTCTTCGAGCGGATAATGCCCGGCGTTGTCGAGCATGACGGTGTCGACCGGGACCTTGCTGATGCGGGAGAGCACGGGCCCGCTGAGGTGGTGCGGCGTCCAGCGGTCCTCGGCGGGCTGAGTGAGGAGCACCGGGCACGCGTCGAAGTCGGACGGTTCGGCCGCGGGCGTGTAGTTGGCGTAGCTGTCGAGGAAGCGGACGCTGACCCAGTTGGCGGCTGAGGTGCGGTCCTTCATCAGGACCTTCATCGCGTCCGGGTCGTTCGCGAGCGCGGACATCTTGGACGCGAGGCTCATCGGGTACTTCGCGGACGCGAGCGGCGTCTTCGCCAGCAGGCCCATCAGCGGGACGCCCGCTCGAGCCGTGAGCTTGTCGTGGGACGTTTCGTCGCGGACCCGCCGGTCGCGCTGGTCGAGGAAGGTCATGCCGACGATGCCGCGCAGAGTTCCGCGCGGGGCCTTGGCTGCGACATGGTAGGTGAGCATTCCGCCGGCGCTCAGTCCATAAAGGACAATGGGACGGTCGTCGCGGGACTGCTCGTAGGCGAGGAAGTCGACGACGAGGTCGACCCAGTCGTCGTAGGACGGCGTGGTCCCGGGCTTCACCTGGGTGAGGCCGTAGCCGAGGTTGTCCAGGGCCACAGTCTCGAAGCCGCGCCGGGCGAGCGGGGCGCCGAGGATGAGCGACATCTGGCGGCCGTTGGTGCCGACGCCGTGGTGGAGGACGACTTTGGCCTTCGTGTCGGGGTTGCGGTAGCGGTCGAGATGGACGCGGTGGCCGCGCCAGTCCCAGAAGTCTTCCTCGGGCGCGGTGGCGTCGGTCAGGCGCAGCCGCTCGGGAAGGAACTGCTGGAGATCGCGCCATGCCTGCTGGTCGCGGTAATAGGCGGGAGCAGTGGTCATGAGAGGTCCTTTCGGGAAGGCCCGGGCCCGCTCGGGTCAGGCCGGAGAAGACGCGGAGCCGGTGAGTGCTCCGCGGGTGATCATCTGGACGCCGGCCGCGAGTTCCGCTCGGACGGCGTCGACGTCGCGCAGGTCGTCCTCCAGGCCGCGGGTGAAGGTGAGCAGAACGGCGGCGGCCTGCCGCGCGGTGTCCGGGACCACCTCCGCCAGGGCCGAGGCCAGGAGTTCGGCCAGGCCGTCGGTGTAGGACGTGACCAGGCCGGGTGCCTGAGCGGTCGCGGCCGACAGCAGCTCCTGGGCGTGCGACGGACTGTCCTGCCACAGCCGGATGGCGACCTCGAGCTTCACCGTGAGCACGGCGACGACCTTCTCCCCCGGTGTGCTCGCGGCCTCGGCCGCCGTCCGCGCCGCCACCGCGGCCTGCTCTAGCAGGGACTCGACGACCTTGACGATCGCGTCTTCCTTGCTCCCGACGTACTTGTAGACCGTCGGGCGCGACATCTGCGCCTCTTCGACGATGTCGGAAATCGTGGTGCGGCGATAGCCGTTGCGGCAGAAGCACCGGTAGGCGGCGTCGAGGACGAGCTGTGCGGAGGAGACCTTCGGCATGGCTACATTTTTAACACTAATACGCAAAAGTGTAAGCTCGCGGTGCCTCAGACCACACACCCTGAAACGACAAGTGGGCGGCCGGTAGAACACCGGCCGCCCACTTTTCTCAGGTCAGACGAAGCGACGCCGCCCGGCCAGCGCGCCGAAGATCATCTGCGTCACCATCACCGCGAGCAGCACGATCAACGAAACCGTCCAACCGCCCGTCGCGTCGTGCAGCAGGCCGAACACGAACGGCCCCACCGCCGCCAGCAGGTACCCGATGCCCTGCGCCATCCCCGACAGCCGCGCCGTTTCAGCGCCGGTCCGGGCTCGCAGGGCGATCACCGTCAGGGCCAGCGAGAACACGCTCATCCCGATTCCCAGCAAGAGGCTCCACAGCAGCGGCGAGAACCCGGGCGCGATGACGAGACCGAGCATCCCGGCCGCGCCGAAGACGCCCATGCCGACGATCCACGGGCTCTGGCTCTTCTGGCGCGCCGCGATCGGCGGGATCACCAGGCTGATCGGCACCGCGATCACCGAGATCAGGCCGAGCAGCAGACCGGCGTCGCCCTTGCTGACGCCCGCGTCGATGAAGACCTGCGGCAGCCAGCCCATCACGACGTAGGCGATGAACGACTGCAGGCCGAAGAAGATCGTGACGATCCACGCCAGCGGGCTGCGCATCAGCGACCGGGCGGGCGCGGAACCCGCGGCCGGACGCGGCGGACGGCCCGCACCGCGCGAAGCGATCAGCCACGCGACCAACGCGATCGCCGACAGCACGCCCCACGAGCCGAGCGCGGCACGCCAGCCGCCGAGAGCCGATTCCAGCGGCGGGCTGAGCGCGGAACCCGCCGCGCCGCCGCCCTGCAGCGCTGCGGTGTAGACGCCGGTCATGAGCCCGACGCGAGCCGGGAAGGAATCCTTGATCACCACCGGGATCAGCACGTTGACCAGCGCGATCCCGGCAGTCGCGACGAGCGTGCCGCCGAGCACGACGTACGGTCCGTCGAGCACCCGCACCACCAGGCCCGCGGTCAGCACCGTCAGCGCGAGGCCGATCGCCGGGCCGATGCCGAGGCGGCGCGACAGCACGGGAGCAGCGAGACCGGCTCCTGCGAAGCAAAGGCCGGGCAGGGTCGTGAGGATGCTCGCCCACACCGCGGACGCGCCGAGGCTGCCCCGCATTTCCGCGAGCAGCGGGCCGACGCTCGTGATCGCCGGCCGCAGGTTCATCGCCGTCAGCACCACCGCGATCGCCAGCAGCACGCCGCCGGCCACCACGCCCGGCCGCCGACCGGCGGGCGCCTCCTCGAGGCTGCCTTCCAGCTCGAGCTCGAGCCGGTCGGAATAGGTGGCGGTGGACACGGCTGCGGCGTCTCGGGACTCGGCGGACATGTGCGCTACTATTCCATACGTAGGATGATTGGATGAAGGGATCAGGCTGTGCCGTTGGCCACCACCCGCCGCGCCGGACTCGTCGACCAGGTCATCGACCAGCTGCGCGAGGCGGTCACCGCAGGAGAATGGCCGATCGGGCACCGCATCCCGACAGAGCCGGAGCTGTCCGCGCAGCTGGGCGTCGGACGCAACACGGTCCGCGAGGCCGTGCGCGCGCTGGCGCACACCGGGATCTTGGAAGTCCGCCAGGGTGACGGCACGTACGTGCGCGCGACGAGCGAGGTGTCCGGCGCGATCCGCCGCCTCTGCGGGACGGAACTGCGCGAGGTGCTGCACGTACGACGGCTGCTGGAGGTCGAGGGCGCCCGGCTGGCCGCGACCGCGCGCACTGACGAAGACCTCGCCGAACTGCGCGTCCTGCTCAACCGGCGCGACACCGACTGGGACGAAGGCCGCCTCGACGATTTCGCCCGCAGCGACGCGGAATTCCACCAGGTCGTGGTCCGGTGCGGGCACAACGGGCTGCTGCTGGAGCTCTACCGCGGGCTGATGGAGGCGATCACCGCGAGCGTGGCGTCCACTTCGGACAATCCGGAGCACGCGGAGATGATCCGGCACCGGGAACTGGTGGACGCGATCGAAGCCCGCGACGCCGAACGGTCCGCCGCCGAAGCGGCGGGATTCCTGGACGAGCTGATCGCGCGCGCCGAAGGCTTGTGATCAGTCGACCGGGGCGAGCGCGTCAGCCAAGCGTTCCGCACCGCGGCGCGTCGCTTCGGCAGCGTTCTTTTTCAGCGCCTCGCACTCCCGCAACGCCGCGTCCGGTTCGTCGGTGCACAGCACGAACACGTCGTCCACCGCGGTATAGATCCAGTCAGCGTGGTCCGGGTCGGCGTCGGCAAAGGCGGTCGCGACCACCTCGAGCCCGGCCGAATCGTCGCGGCCGAGCAATGCCTCCGCTGGTGACGAACGTGTCCGCCGCACCCAGCACGAGCCGCAGCAGTGGCCCCGGGGAGAAGCCTTACGGCAGCGTCAGGATCTCCGCGCCGTCCGCAGTCACCACGAGCGTGTGCTCGAACTGGGCGGTCCACTTCTTGTCCTTCGTGGTGACCGTCCAGTCGTCGTCCCACAGGTCGTACTCGATGGTGCCGAGCGTGATCATCGGCTCGATCGTGAAGGTCATGCCCTCTTCGATCAGCGTCTGCACCGAGGGCTCCTCGTAGTGCAGCACCGTCGGCGCGGTGTGGAACGCCGGGCCGACGCCGTGGCCGGTGAAGTCGCGGACCACGCCGTAGCCGAACCGCTTCGCGTACGCCTCGATCACGCGGCCGATCACGTTGAGCTGACGGCCGGGCCGGACCGCCTTGATCGCGCGCGCGGTCGCCTCGCGGGTGCGCTCGACCAGCAGCCGCACCTCTTCCGAGACGTCGCCGGCAAGGAACGTCGCGTTCGTGTCGCCGTGCACGCCGCCGATGTAGGCCGTCACGTCGATGTTGCAGATGTCGCCGTCCTCGATCACGGTCGAGTCCGGGATGCCGTGGCAGATCACCTCGTTCAGCGAGGTGCAGCACGACTTCGGGTAGCCGCGGTAGCCGAGCGTCGACGGGTACGCGTGGTGGTCGAGCAGGAACTCGTGCACGACCTTGTCGATGTCGTCGGTGGTCGCGCCCGGCTTGACCGCCTTGCCGCCCTCCTCGAGCGCCTGCGCGGCGATCTTCGACGCGACCCGCATCGCCTCGATGACCTCGGGCGTGCGCACTCCGTTGCCGGTGTCCCGTTTCGGCGCCGGACGGTCCACGTACTCGGGACGGGCGATGTCGGCGGGGACGGCACGGCGCGGCGTCTGGACGCCGGGCTTCAACGGGGCGCGAACGGACATGTCCCCCAGCCTACGACCTCGTCCGGCCGCGGCGCAGCCAGCTCAGAACAGCACCGTCGCGTACTGCCCGACCTGTTGGAACCCGATCCGCCGGTACGCCGCGAGCGCGGGCGCGTTGAACCCGTTCACGTACAGGCTCGCGGTCCGGCCCAGGCCGTGGACCAGGCGATTCACCACCGCCGCGGTGCCCGCGGTGCCGAGCCCGCTGCCGCGCCGGTCCGGATGCACCCAGACGCCCTGGATCTGGCCGACCCGCGCCGACATCGCGCCGATCTCGGCCTTGAACACGACCTCGCCGTCCTCGAATCGCGCGAACGCGCGGCCGGTGGAGATCAGCTCGCTGACCCGGGCCCGGTAGCTGGCCCCGCCGTCGCCCGCGCGCGGGTCGACGCCGACCTCCTCGATGAACATCGCCACCGCCGCGGGCAGATAGCGGTCCAGTTCGTGCGGGCGGACGGTGCGGACCTGCGGATCAGCGGGCACCAGCGGGTCGCCTTCGAGCGCCATCAGCGGCTGGTCGCCGCGTACCTCGCGGGCCGGTCCCCATTCCGGCGACAGCTCGTCCCAGAGCCCGAGCACCTGCGGCGCCGGTCCGACGAGCGAAGAGCAGGTGCGCTGGCGGCGCAGCGCCCGGTCAGCGAACGACCGCAGCGCCGAAGCGTTGCCGCGCAACGGGATCAGGTTGGGGCCGGCGAAGCACAAACCGGTGAGCCGTCCGGCGCGCACCGGACGGGAATCGGCCGCCCACAGCTCGCCACCGAGCCGCCACGGGTCGAGACCGGCCGCCTCGACCCGGGCGCTGACCATGCAGCTGCCCACCGGGTCGGCGGCGAGTGCAGCGCGCACCGCCGGATAGTCCCGATCGTCGAGCAGCCGTGCACCTGCAAGCCGCAACACAGGGTCCAGAGTGCCAGATGAACCGGGTGAACGGAACGCGAGCCGGCCGACACGCTGAGATGAACGGCCCTCGCACCCGAACGGCGGAGCCTCTTGCCCAGCGGTCCGTGAAGGGCTCCTTGAGGGAATCAGATTCCCTCAAGGAGCCCTTCACGGAGCTTCAGTCGTCGGCTCAGTGCTGCCGCGGGACCAGGTGCAGCAGCCGCGAAGCGTGCGGGGCCAGTGTCGCGGTGAAGCTGTCCCGGCTCACGCCCAGGTTCCGGTGCGTCCACAGATCCCGCACCGCCGCCGGGCCACGCAGCCCTAGGTCCTGCCACGACGCCGTGACCGGGGCTTCCGTCGAACCGAGGTTGAACAGCGCGACCGTCACCCCGCCCCGGCCGTCGGGGCTGAACCACACCTGCTGCTGCGTTTCCTGCGAGACCGGACGCGCTGGTCGGCCCGCCTGGTCAACGGCCAGCACTTCGCGGTTGGTCAGCAGCTTCAGGTCGTCCGGGTCCAGCTTGGTCAGGTCGGTGCCGAGCAGCAGCGGCGAGGCTTCGATCGCCCACAGCGTCATCACGCTCTGCCGCTCGTCCGGGGTGATGCCGTTCGCATCACCGTTGCCGACCTCGATGGAGTCCAGGTCGTTCCAGTGGCCGGGGCCGGCGTATTGCGTCCACTGGGGAGCGTCGGCGAAGCGGAGCTTGACCCGCACGTCCCAGTTCGTGAGGCCGACGCAGTGCGAGTAGCACTCGATGTCGCCCTCGATCCGCCAGCCGTTGCTGTAGCGCTGCCAGGTCGCGGCCTCGGCGATGCTGAGCGAGTTCGACAGTTCCAAGTGGATCGGCCGGCCGGTGGCCTGGATCGCCGCGTGCCACTGCCGGATGTCCTCCCGGTTGTCCGCGGGGATCTTTCCGCCGCCGGGGCCGACGAAGTCCATCTTGACGTAGTCGACGCCCCACGAGGCCAGCTGCCGCGCCTGCGAGCGGACGTACGCGGCCGCGCCGGGCTTGCTGAAGTCGAGTTTCGCGGATTTGTCGTCCGCGGTGTTGCCCGCGCCGGGCATGACGATGTCGTGCACCCGGTACGGCGTGCCCTCGACCGGCGAATCGGCCGCGACCGCTTGCGCCGGGACGCCGGGCACCAGGTAGATGCCGAATTTCAGGCCGCGCTGGTGCAGGTACCGAGCCAGCGAGGCGATGCCGCTGGGGAATTTCGCCGGATCCGGCGCGACCCGGCCGAACTCGTCGACGTGGTCGGTCCAGCCCGCGTCGATGTTGAGGTACCGGTACCCGTAGGCGGCGAGCCGGTCGTGCAGGACGTCGGCCTGGGCCTTGAGCGTGTCCTCGGTGAACTTCCGGCGCAGCGAGCTCCAGCTGCTCCAGCCCATCGGCGGCGTTCTCGCCACCGGCGTCCAGGACTCGATCGACTGATCGTCCGCCGCCGCGGTACCGGCGAGCGCTCCGAAGAGCACCGCTACCGCCGAGGCCAGCACACCGATCCGACTTCGCTTCATCGCGACCACCTCTCCCGGGGATCGCTTCGTTGTACGCGCGCCAGAGCTCCGACAGCAATGATTCATCGGATCAATGACCGCTAGCCGGGACGGAAGCCGCCGACCGGATCAACCCTGTTCACCACCGTGAATGCGGAGAATTCTCGCCAGCGGCCTCTCGACACGACGGCGAATAGATCCTATCTTTCTCTCGGCGCGGACTCGCGTCGTTCACTGGCGAACACGGAGGTCCCGGATGAAGCTCAGACCAGCGCGCTCCCTCGGGTTGGCCGCGGCGGTGGTGGCCGCGACCGCGCTGCTGCCCGCCGGTGCGGCCGCGGCGTCGCCGGGCAGCCAGGACGTCTACGTCTCGCCGTGGGGCAACGATTCCGGGTCCGGCGCCGTCTGGTCGCCGGTGCGCACGCTGCCCCGCGCCCAGCAGCTCGTCCGGCAGCGCGCCGCGCACCTGAACTCCGACCTGACCGTGCACGTCGCGTCCGGTACCTACCGGCTCGACAAACCGCTCGAACTCGATGCGGCCGATTCCGGCACGAACGGCCACCGGGTGGTCTGGCAGGGCTCGCCGGGCACCGTGGTCAGCGGCGGCAAGCAGGTCACCGGCTGGCGTCCCGTCACCGGACGTCCTGGTCTCTACTCCGCGCCCGCGCCCGCCGGGGTGGACAACACTCGCCAGCTGTACGTCGACGGCGTCCGCGCGCAGCGAACGTCCGGACGGCTTCCGGTGAACGTGCAGGCGACCGCCACCGGGTACACCGCGTCCGCGGACACCATGGCGCACTGGCGGAACCCGAGCGACCTCGAACTCGTGTACACCGGCGGCGAGGCGTTGTGGAACGTCGAACGCAACGGCCTCGGCCAGTGGACCGAGCCGCGCTGCCCGGTCGCCTCGGCGCAGGGCACGACAATCACCATGGCGCAGCCGTGCTGGGACAACTCGACCCGCCGCGTGATGTTCGCCGACATCCCCGGCCGTTCCGTCAACATGGTCGGCCCCGGCGATCTCACCAACGGACGCCAACCGTCCTATGTGGAGAATGCCTTCGAGCTGCTGGACACCCCCGGCGAGTGGTATCTCGACCGTTCCGCGCACACCGTGTACTACCTGCCGCGCAAGGGCGAGAACCTGCACTGGGCCGACGTCGAGATGCCCGCGCTGGAGAAGCTCGTGGACGGCCGCGGCACCGCCGAAGCGCCGATCCACGACATCTCCTTCCGCGGCATCCAGTTCTCCTACGCGACCTGGCTCGAACCGTCGTCGCCGGAAGGCTTCTCGGAAATCCAGGCCGGCTACCGGATCACCGGCGACCGCGGCTGGGCCACGCAGGGCCTGTGCCAGTTCACTCCCGGCGGCACCTGCCCGTACGCGGACTGGACGAAGGAACCCGGCAACGTCTCGATGTCGCACGGGCAGCGGATCGAGTTCCAGGACACCGTCTTCGCGCACCTCGGCGCCGCCGGACTCGACCTCGGCGAAGGAGCGCAGGACAGCAGCGTGTCCGACAGCGTGTTCACCGACATCTCCGGCAACGGCGTCGAGATCGGCGGGGTCAGCAAGCCCACCGCGTCTGGCGCCGACGTGACCGCGCGGGTCAAGGTGACCGACAACCACCTGTACGGCATGCCGCGCGAATTCACCGGCGGGGTCCCGATCGTCAACGGGTACTCGCAGGACAACGTCGTGTCGCACAACCAGATCGACCACGTCGCGTACTCCGGCATCTCGATGGGCTGGGGCGGCTGGCCGGACAAGATCAAGCAGGCCGCGACGCCGAACGTCTCGCGCAACAACGTGGTGTCGGACAACCTGATCCACGACTACATGCTTTCGCTGGACGACGGCGGCGGCGTCTACACCCAGGGCATCACCGGTCCGTCGCAGGCCGAGGGCGAGAAGGTGACCGGGAACGTCATCTACGACCAGTGGGGCCTCGGCAAGTCCGTCTACACCGACAACGGCTGCACCTACGAAACCGTTTCCGGCAACGTGCTCTACCACGCGGCGTACGCCAACGTCGCGTCCACGCACGTGGACTACCGCGACTCGCTCGGCAACAATGACCCGACCGTCATCTCCGACAACTACTGGGAGCAGGGCGATCCGGACGGCAACAAGAGGGGCGTCCTCACCTCGGGAAACCACCTGCTGAACAACCCTGCCGCCGCGCCTAAGTCCATTGTGGACAACGCGGGCATCGAACCGGGCCACCGTTCGGTGCTGAACCGCCGGGTCGACGGTGACTCCGCTCCTCAGGCTCCGACGCGGATCGGCACCTTCCCGGTGTCCGGCCAGCTCTACGCGACCTGGAACCCGACGGTCGCGGAGAACGGCGCGCCGGTGCAGGACTACGTGCTGACGGCTTCGGACGGCAAGAACAGCGTGACGAGTTCGGTGTCCGCCAACGACTTCGCGCGCACTGGGTATGCCGTGATCCCGAAGTTGACGGACGGCCAGACGTACACGGTCACGGTCGCCGCGCGCAACCGGTTCGGCACCGGTCTGCCGTCGCTGCCGTCGGCGCCGGTCACCGTCGGACAGCCGGGCACCCAGTTGGCTGCCGCTCCGACCGGGGCGAAGGCGCTGCCGAGCGCGGACGCGGCGAGCATCCACTGGACGCCGCCGAAGGAAACCGGGTCCACCCCGGTGATCGGCTACCGGATCACCGTGTCCGACGGCCGCACCATCGAGGTCACCGGACGCGACACGATCGTCAGCCAGCCCACGCAGAAGGGCATGACCCGCGTCGTGGACGGGCTGAAGTCCGGCACCGCGTACACGTTCACCATCGCCGCCGTCACCGGAACCGGCGTCGGCCCCGCGGTGACGGTGCAAGCCACCACCGCGTAACCCGGTGATCGGCGCGTACCGGACCTCCCTGCCGGTGCGCGCCGATCATCCCAGGCGGAACGCCCTCCGGTACGCCCCCGGAGTCGTCCCCACCTGCGCCCGGAACCGGCGGCGCAAGTTCACCGCGGACGCCAAGCCGACTCGCACCGCGATCGCGTCCACCGGCAGGTCCGTCTCCTCCAGCAATCGCCGCGCCTCGGCCACTCGCCGCGACAAGAGCCACGCACCCGGACTCGTCCCGAGCTGACCGGCGAACCGGCGGGCCAGCGTCCGCGGGGAAATCCTCAAGCGGGCAGCCAAATCCTCGACCGACAGCGGCGTGCCCAGACGTTCTCCCGCCCACTCGAGCAGCCCGTCCAAGGACGCGTCCGCGGACACCGGCCGCGGCACGTACTGCACCTGGCCGCCCTCGCGGTGGGTCGGCATCACCATGTGCCGCGAGATGAGCGCCGCGTGCGCCGCGCCGTGATCGCGCCGGACCAGGTGCAGGCACAGGTCGATGCCCGCTCCCGCACCCGCGCTCGTCGCGACGTCGCCGTGGTCCACGTAGAGCACATCCGGTTCGACCCGCACTTCCGGGAAATCCCGGCGCAACTGGTCGATCCGCGCCCAGTGCGTCGTCGCGGTTCTGCCGTTCAGCAGCCCGGTCTGGGCCAGCGCGAATACGCCCGAGCAGATCGTGACCAGCCGCGCGCCTCGTTCGTGCGCGCGCAGCAATGCCCGGCGCACCTTCGGCGAAAGCGGCGTTTCGACGGGCGTCCAGCCGGGGATCAGCACCGTGTCGGCCTTCGAGAGCGCGGAAAGCCCGCTGGACACGTGGATCTCATATCCGGCCGTGGTCGGCACCGGACCGGGGTTTTCCGTGCACACCTCGAATTCGTAGTGCTGCGGCACGCCGTCCCTGACCGTGCCGAACACCTCCATGCCGCAGCCGAGTTCGAACGTCGACTGCGCCGGCCGGACGAGAGCCACCACGCGATGCATGGCAAGAAAGTACTCTATGACGTCTTTCCTGACACTGTCCCGCGTTCGCCGGGGAAGCCAAGCTGGGGCCCATGCACTCCGAAATCCTTGCCCAGCCGGGCTACACCTCGGTCCCGGTCGGCGAAGCACCGGTGAAGCACCTGTTCCCCGGCATCCGCCTCCGTCCGCTGTGGAAGGGCGAAAACGGCGCGCACGCCAACGTGGTCGAGTTCGATCCCGGCAGCACCTGGCCCGAACGCGACGTGCACGAGCCCGGTCCCGAAGAGGTCTTCGTCGTCTCCGGCACCTTCAACGACGGCGCCCGCGACTACCCGGCCGGCACGTTCATCCACGCCCCGGCCGGTTCGTGGCACGTCCCGGCGACGGAGACCGGCTGCACGTTGTTCGTCTTCTACCCCGAGGGCTAAGCGCCGCGGTAACTCCCGACCGTCCAGGCGTTCCCCTCAGGGTCGCGGACGGTGAACGTGTGCGAGCCGTAGCCGGTGTCGTGCAGCTCCAGGCTGATTTCGGCACCGGCTTCGCGCACGCGGGCGTAGATCTCGTCCACGCGATCGGAGACCACGTACGCCGCGCTGGCACCGGGTTTCATCTCGTCGTGGACGCCGTCCGCGGGGCCGCCGCAACTGCCCAACATCACGGCCCCGCCTTCCGGCCACCGGAGTTCAGCGTGCGCGACGCCGTTTTCGCCGGGTACCACGAGGGTCTCTTCGAAGCCGAGAACGTCCGTGAGGAAACGGATCGCGCCGCGCGCGTCGTTGTAACGGAAGGCGGGCCATACCGTCGGTTGTGGTGTCATGCCCCAGATTCTGCGGCGGCGGACTTCGTCTCGTCTTGGAGAAACGGGAGCTCCTCCGCCATCCACGTCCGCGGCGAGCAACCCGCCAGCGCGCGCCACTCGTTCGAGAAGTGCGCCTGGTCGTAATACCCAGCGGCGTAAGCGATTCCGGCCAGATCACGGTGCCCGGCACGCAGCAAGCGGACCGCGCGCTCGAACCGCAGCACGCGCGCTGCCTGCTTCGGGGCCAGCCCCAGCTCGGCGCGGAACCGCTCCCCCAGATGCCGTCGGCTCCAGCCGACCTCGTCCGCCAGCTCGCCGACGCGCAACTGCCCGCCGCTGCGGCGCAGCTCGTGCCACGCGCGGTCCAGCTCCGGCGGCGTATCAGCGGGTTCGACCGCCCGCGCGGCCAGCACCTGGTCGACGATCGCGAACCGGGCGCGCCAGTCCTCGGCCTCGGCCAGCCGGTCCGGCAGACGAGCGAGGTCGCCGCCGAAGTCGGCGAGGTCGGTCACCCGGCCGGTCAGCTCGGCGGCCGTGACACCCAGCAGCGTCCGCGCTCCGAGCGGATCCAGCTCCAGCTGCACGCCGCGCTGCACACGGTCCTGCGTGATCAGCGCGGGTTCGGTGTGCAGGCCGCCGACCACGCTCTGCAGCTCTCCGGGCCCGGCGAGCCCCGCGTACCGGATGGGCTTCTCGAGGCTGATCACGAGCGTGAGATGCCGCGACGGCAGCCCGCGGTGCACTTCGAGGGTGACGTTCTCCTGTGCGTAGCCGACGTAGCGCGTGACCAGCCCCCGCAACACCGGATGCGGCGGACGGGCGGCCCAGCTGTGACTCACGCGACCAGGCTAGCCCGGACCGGCCGGGATTCTGCTACCACGGGAGAGCGGTCCCCACGATGAGGAGAAGCCCGATGACGATCCAGGAACAGGCGCAGCAGCTCGAACTGCTGGCCGACCAGGTGCCGACCGGAATCGCCCTCGCCACCAAAGGCGAGCTGGAAGATCTGCAGGCTCAGGTCGTCGGCCTGCTCGGCGAAACCGGCAGCGCGACGGCGATCCAGGGCTCGGTGCAGATCGCGATCCGGCAGATCGACGAGGTCGCGGCCTCGCTGGAAAACGTGCGGATCCAGATCCGCGAAGCCGCGCAACATCATTTGCGCGGCTGAGTCGGTGTCCGGCGGCGACTGGCTGTTCCCGTCCGGCAACGCCTCCCGAGGCTCCGCCCGCCGATTCTCGCGCACCACGTCGGGGCCCAGTTGTCGCACCGCAATCTCACGGCGAATCCGCGGACCGTCGCCACGGCGGCGCGGAACAGATCGCGCGGGGCCTCGAAATCGGCCGAGCCCGAGGCCGCTTCCGGACGCCAGATCCCCGTCGTCCTGCTGGAACGCCGCTCAACCAGCGAAGGGCTCCCCGGCCAAAACCGAGGAGCCCTTCCGCACCCCAAAACTCAGCCGACGGTGACGCTCGGCGAACCCTCGCCGATCGACTCGCCGGATTCCTCGGCGATGCGCATGGCCTCTTCGATCAGGGTCTCCACGATCGCGTGCTCCGGCACGGTCTTGATGACCTCGCCCTTCACGAAGATCTGGCCCTTGCCGTTGCCGGAGGCGACGCCGAGGTCGGCCTCGCGGGCCTCGCCGGGGCCGTTCACGACGCAGCCCATCACCGCGACGCGCAGCGGGATTTCCATCCCCTCCAGTCCGGCGGTGACCTGGTCGGCGAGCGTGTACACGTCCACCTGCGCGCGCCCGCACGACGGGCACGACACGATCTCCAGCTTCCGCGGCCGCAGGTTCAGCGACTGCAGGATCTGCGTGCCGACCTTGACCTCCTCCACCGGCGGCGCGGACAGCGACACCCGGATGGTGTCGCCGATGCCCTGGCGCAGCAGCGCGCCGAACGCGACGGCGGACTTGATCGTGCCCTGGAACGCGGGCCCGGCCTCGGTCACGCCCAGGTGCAGCGGGTAATCGCACTGCTCGGCGAGGATCTCGTAGGCACGCACCATCACGACCGGGTCGTTGTGCTTCACCGAGATCTTGATGTCGTGGAAATCGTGCTCGGCGAACAGCGAGGCCTCCCACATCGCCGATTCGGCGAGCGCTTCCGGGGTGGCCTTGCCGTGCTTCTCGAGCAGCCGCTTGTCCAGCGACCCGGCGTTGACGCCGATCCGGATCGGCGTGCCGTGGTCCTTCGCGGCCTGCGCGATTTCCTTGACCTGGTCGTCGAACTTGCGGATGTTGCCCGGGTTCACCCGCACCGCGGCACAGCCTGCCTCGATGGCGGCGAACACGTACTTGGGCTGGAAGTGGATGTCGGCGATCACCGGGATCTGCGACTTCTTCGCGATCGCGGGCAGCGCCTCGGCGTCGTCGGCCGACGGGCACGCGACGCGCACGATGTCGCAGCCGGCCGCGGTCAGCTCGGCGATCTGCTGCAGGGTGGCGTTGACGTCGGAGGTCAGCGTCGTGGTCATCGACTGCACCGAGATCGGGTGGTCGCTGCCGACTCCCACCGATCCCACCATCAGCTGGCGGGTCTTGCGGCGCTCGGCGAGAACGGGCGGGGGCAGAGCGGGCATACCTAGCGCGACGGTCACGCTTCCAGCGTACCCACCTCGCCCGGGTCCGGTTCAACGAAGTCAGCCGACGCGGTGAGCAGCGTTACCCCCGGTCGGGCGGCCGGGCACGGACGCGTGACCCGGCCGATGCGCGCGGTTACTGCAGGCGGATCGGGTTGACGATGTCCGCGGTCACCGTGAGCAGCGTGACACCGCCGCCGATCACGACCAGCACCATCGTGATCGCGGACAGTTTCGTGTAGTCGACCGGGCCGCCCGCGGGTTTGCCGCGCAGGCTGCGCAGCCAGTCGCGGACCCTCTCGTACCAGACGATCGCGATGTGCCCGCCGTCCATCGGCAGCAGCGGGAGCAGGTTGAACACGCCGATGAAGAAGTTCAGGCTGGCCAGCAGCAGCAGGAAGACCTGCCAGAGCCCGGCCTCGACCGCTTCGCCGCCGAGCCTGCTCGCGCCGACCACGCTGACCGGGGTGTTCGGGTCGCGCTCGGCACCGAAGATCGAGTTGAAGACCGCCGGGATGCGCTTCGGGAAGGCCATCAGCCCGTCCCACGTGCGGGCGAACATGTCGCCGGTGAACGAGGTCGCGCCGCCGAACGCGCCGAGCACGCTGTAGTGGATGGTCTTGGCTACCCCGACGCCGACCGCGCCGACCGATTCGGTGCCGCCGTTCGCGGCGGGGCGGGTCACCTTCGGCACGTCCACGACGAACGTCTGCTGCTTCCCGCCGCGCTCGACGACCACCGGGACCGGTCCGGAGACCGCCTTGACCTGGGTCACCATCTCGTTCCAGGTGGGGGTGGGCTTGCCCGCCACCGAGACCACGACGTCGCCGGGCAGCAGGCCCGCCTTCTTCGCCGGGGCCGGGTCGCCGGGCTGGCAGACCGGGTTGTTGACCTGGTCGACCGTGGTGCCGCCGCGCACGCAGTCGGAGATGGTCGAGACGATCGGCTTCTGGTCCACGTTCGGCAGGCCCATGGTCGCGGCCATGGCGAACAGCACGATGAAGCCGAGCAGGAAGTGCGTGATGGAACCGGCCGACATCACGACGGTCCGCTTCCACGCCTTGAACCGCCACATCGCGCGCGGCGCCTCTTCCGCGGTGACCTCGTCGAGCGCGGTCATGCCCGCGATGTCGCAGAAGCCGCCGAGCGGGATCGCCTTGAGGCCGTATTCGGTCTCGCCGCGCCGGAAGGAGAACACCGTCGGCCCGAAGCCGACGAAGTACCGGCGGACCCGCATCCCGAACATCCGGGCGGTGACCATGTGGCCCGCTTCGTGCAACGCGACCGAAACACAGATCGCGAGCGCGAAAAGCACCACGCCGATCACATAGGCAAGCACGGGCCTTGCACCTCACCCCTCAGCCGCGGCCCGCGATGCGGTGGCGGCAGGTTCGTCGTCTTCCACGGCTTCAGGCGGTGAGACCACCCGGGAAGTTCCGGGTTCGAGTATCCGCCGCCAGCGTGAAACCAGTGTTGCATCGACCGGCGCGGCTCCGCGCACCGGTCGCGCTCATCCCAGCAGCTCGGCGGCCCGCGTGCGAGCCCACTGCTCCGCGGCCAGCACGTCCGCGACGTCGCGGGGTTCGCGCCGCCATTCGTCCGCGTCGGACACCACCCGCGACACGGTGTCCACAATCGACAGGAAACCGGCCTTGCCCGCCAGGAACGCGGCCACCGATTCCTCGTTCGCCGCGTTGAAAACGGCGGGAAGGCAACCGCCCGCGGTACCCGCTTCGCGAGCCAGCTCCACGGCCGGGAACGCCTCGTTGTCGACCGGCTCGAACGTCCAGCTCGCCGCCTTGTCCCAGGAGCACGCGGCGGCCGCGCCGGGCACGCGGTGCGGCCAGTTCAGCGCCAGCGCGATGGGCAGCCGCATGTCCGGCGGACTCGCCTGGGCGATCGTGGAACCGTCGGCGAAGGTGACCATCGAGTGCACGATGGACTGCGGGTGCACCGTCACGTCGATCTTCGCCGGTTCGATGCCGAACAGCAGCGACGCCTCGATCAGCTCCAGGCCCTTGTTCACCAGCGTCGCCGAGTTGATGGTGACCAGCGGGCCCATCGACCACGTCGGATGCGCCATCGCCTGCTCGACGGTGACCTCGCCGAGGTCCGCGCGCTGCTTTCCGCGGAACGGCCCCCCGGACGCGGTGAGAACGAGCCGGGCGACCTCGTTGTCCTCCCCGGAACGCAGCGCCTGCGCCATCGCCGAATGCTCGGAGTCGACCGGCACCAGCTGTCCCGGCTTGGCCGCGGCGAGCACCAGCGGGCCGCCCGCGATGAGGGATTCCTTGTTGGCCAGCGCGAGCGTCGCGCCGGTGGCGAGCGCGCGCAGCGTCGGGTCGAGGCCCTGGGAACCGGGCACCGCGTTGAGCACGACGTCGACCGGCACCGATTCGATCAGCTCGGCCACGGCGTCGGCGCCGGCGAGGATGCGCGGGAGGCGGAATTCGCCCTTCGCGTACCCCCTGCGCTGGGCCTCGGCGTACAGCGCGAGCTGCACGTCTTCGACCGCCGTGGGCTTCGTCACGGCGATGGCCGCTACTTCGTGCGCGATCGCCTGCTCGGCGAGCGTCGCCGGGTCGGATCCGCCGGCGGCGAGGCCGGCGATCGTGAACAAATGCGGGTTACGTGCGGCGACGTCGAGCGCCTGGGTCCCGATCGACCCGGTGGAACCCAGCACGAGGACGCTTCGCGAAGTAGTCATCAGCAAGCATTATGGCCCGGGTCCTGTCCGCGCGGCGGCCAGCGGTGTGGGATCATGCGGGAGCACAATGTCAGGCGGTTTAAAGGAGTGGTCGTGGCAGGCAAGGCGGTCGAGAAGCGCCCCGAGGTCGACCCGCGCGACGAGCCGTCGGCGGAGTGGGGCTGGCACGGCTCGTTCCCGAAGGCCACCCGCATCGCGGGCTGGGTCTCCGCGGTCATCCTGCTGCTGATGCTCAAGGGCAACCACGAGAACAACACCGAGAACGTGTGGCTCGTCGGGCTGGCCGCGTTCATCGTCCTGCTCCTGCTGCTCGACCTGCGCAAGAGCCGCACCGCCTGGCGCAAGTAAGCACTGGTGCCCGGACCGCGCTTTCGCTAGTTTCCGGGCCCATGAAGCCACGCTGGGCCGCGCTCGCGGCCGCCGTCATCGCCGGTTTTTCCCTGTGCGCCGCGGCCCCGGCCAGCGCTGCCCCCTCGGCGAAGCCGCCAGTGGTGAGCTGCACCTTCACGCCGACCCCGGACAACCCGGCGGCGCGCCCAGTGCTGCGCCCGCTGCCGTTCGCGCTCACCCGCGGGACGGTCGACGTCACCTTCCACTACAACTACGGCCCGGTCACCGTACGGCTCAACCGCGCCGGGGCGGCGCCGTGCGCCGTCGCGAACATGACCAGCCTGGTGCTGCAGCACTTCTACGACCGCTCGCAATGCTGGCGGCTGACGAACTCGGCACGCCTCGGCGTCCTGCAGTGCGGCGACATCTACGAGGTCGAAAAAGGCGGTCCGGGCTACAAATTCCCGGACGAGGTGACCGGCGCGGAGACCTACGGGCGCGGCACCGTCGCGATGGGCAACCAGGGTCCGGGCACCAACGGGTCCGAGTTCTTCATCGTGCACTCCTTCGCGCACATTCCGGCGAAGTACTCGGTGCTCGGCAAGGTGGTGCGCGGCATGGACGTCCTCGACCGGATGGTCGCCGACGGCATCATCCCGACCGACCCGAACGGCCCGCTCGACGGCGCGCCCAGGCACCCGGTGAAGATCCGCTCGGTCAGCTTCGGCTGGTGACTCACGGCCCCGTAAGCGTGGACTCGCCGGAGCAACGGAAGTCCGTGGCGATCTTCGTAGCCGCGACGGCGGCAGCCCTGAAATCATGACCGGCATGAGCACACCCCCGGACGGGCTGCCCTCCTACCGAGTCCTCACCGGTCCCGACGACGCCGCCTTCTGCCGCCGGGTCAGCGAAGCCCTCGCGCTCGGCTACCGCCTGCACGAGGGCCCTGCGCTGACCTTCAACGGCGAGAACGTAATCGTCGCCCAGGCGCTGCTGTGGCCGGAAGCGACTAGCGGTCACTCCGCGGAGAAACCAGCTCGCTAGGGCCGCCACCCGATTCCCCGGCCACCGCGGCCAGTTCCTCGCCCACTGACTCCGACGACTTCTTCTTGTCCTTCGTCAGCAGCGACGCCACCGCGCCGATCAGGCACACCACGATCGCGAAGCCGAACGCCACCGCGAGGCCGTCCTGGAACGGGCCCGAGATCAGGTTCGGGAAGAAGCTCCGGCCGGTCAGGAAGTTCGCCTGGTCCGCGGGCAGGTGCGCGAGCTGGCCGCCCAGCAGCTGCTGGATCGGGTTGTAGCCGAGGAACGCCGCGAACAGCACCGCGACCGCCGGCAGGTGGGCGACCTGTTGCGCGGCCGCGGCGGGGACGCCGTGTTCGGTCAGGCCCTGCGACATCGCGACCGGCAGGTGGTCCGACAGACCGGCGATGATCAGGCTGAAGAAGAAGCCGATCGACAGCACCATCGCCGCGTTCTGGAAGGTCGTCATCATGCCCGCGCCGGACCCTCGCGCGTCGGCGGGCAGGCTGTTCATCACCTCGGCCCGGTTCGGCGAGGAGAACATGCCCATGCCGATGCCGTTCAGCAGCAGGATCCCGGCGAACGCCCAGTAGTCGAAGTTCACCGGCAGCAGCGTCAGCAGCAGGAAGGTCGCCGCGGTGATGACCAGGCCGCCGGAGGCGAGCGCGCGGCTGCCGATCCGGTCGGACAGGACGCCGGACGTCGGCGCGGCCACCAGGAAGCCGATGGTCAGCGGCAGCATGTAGATCCCGGCCCACAGCGGCGTCTGCTCGAAGGTGAAACCGTGCTGCGGCAACCAGATTCCCTGCAGCCAGATGATCAGCACGAACTGCAGCCCGCCGCGGCCGAGCGACGCCGTCAGGTTCGCCAGGTTGCCCCAGCTGAACGAGCGGATCCGGAACAGCGACAGCCGGAACAGCGGGTTCGGCACCTTCGTCTCGATCACGACGAACGCGATCAGCACCGCGGCCCCGCCGATCAGGCAGGACAGCACCATCGGGCTGCCCCAGCCGGTCTGCGAAGTGCCGTACGGCTGGATTCCGTAGGTGATGCCCACCAGCACCGCGATCAGGCCCGCGGCGAAGGTGATGTTGCCCCACCAGTCCATTTTCGCGTGCTGGCGGACGCCGGTGTCGTGCAGTTTGACGTACGCCCACACCGTGCCGATGAGGCCGAACGGCACCGAGACGAGGAAAATCAGGTTCCAGTTCACCGGTGCGAGCACGCCGCCGACCACGAGGCCGAGGAACGAGCCCGCGATGGCCGCGACGCCGTTCATGCCGAGCGCGAGCCCGCGCTGGTTGGCCGGGAACGCGTCGGTGAGGATGGCCGACGAGTTCGCCATCAGGAACGCGCCGCCCACACCCTGCACGATCCGCCAGCCGATCAGCCACAGCGCGGCCGCGTCTCCGCCGAACCAGGTGATCGCCAGCATGATCGAGGAGACGGTGAACACGGCGAAGCCGAGGTTGTACATCCTGGCCCGGCCGTACATGTCGCCGAGCCTGCCGAACGCCACCACCAGCACCGCGGTGACCACGAGGAAGCCCATGATCATCCACAGCAGGTAGCTGGTGTTCGACGGTTCCAGCGGGTTGATGCCGATGCCCTTGAAGATGTCGGGCAGCGCGATCAGCACGATGGACGAGTTGATCGTCGCGATCAGCATCCCGAGCGTCGTGTTGGACAGCGCGATCCACTTGTACCGCGGACCGAGTTCCGCGATCGAATACGTCCTGCGCTCCGCCACTGTCGAAAACCCCTCTCCCAGCTGTTCCCTTAGCTAGGCTAAGCAAGTTGCTTGCGGTAGGCAACCAACAAATGAAAACGACTGGGAGACAAGGGTCACAAACGGATGACTATCCTTTGTGGACTGTTTACTTTCACTCGGTCGAGTTACCGCTGGACGGGACCGCCGACGACCTTTCCGGGATTGAGGATCCCGTGCGGGTCGAGGGCGTTCTTGACCGCGCGGTGCAGGTCGAGCACCGCCGGTCCCAGCTCTTTCTCCAGCCCGGGCCGCTTCAGCAGGCCGACGCCGTGCTCGCCGGTCACCGTCCCGCCGAGTTCGAGCGCGTCGGCGACGATGTCGTCGAACGCGGCCTGCGCGCGGCGCTGCGCGTCGTCGTCCCCGCTCGGCGTAATCAGCAGCGGATGCAGATTCCCGTCGCCGATATGCGCGATATTGGCGATTTGCGTATTGTGCCGCTGCGCCGCGAGATCGATCCGGGCGAGCATTTCCGGCACCAGATGCGTCGGCACGCAGACGTCCTCGGTGAGCACCGGGCCGAGCCGTTCGAGCGCCGGGTACGCCAACCGCCGGGCGGCGAAGAGCGCGTCCGCTTCGGCCTCGTCGGTCGACTGCGCGGCCCAGGTCGCGCCCGCTTTTTCGAAGCACTCCACCATCACCGCGGCCTCCTGCCCGCCCGGCACGTCGCTGCGGCCGAGCAGCACCACGTTCGCGTCGGCGGACAAGCCCATGTTCTTCCAGGCGTCCACTGCGGCCAGGCAATGCCGGTCCACCAGCTCCAGCGCCGAGGGCACGATCCCGGCCGCCCGGATCGCCGCGGCCGCCTCCCCCGCCGCGACCGTCGAGTCGAAGTACCCGGCAACGGTCGCCTCCGGTGCGCGTTTCGCCCGCAGCCGCACGGTGATTTCGGTGATGACGCCGAGCGTGCCCTCCGATCCGACCATCAGCCCGGCGAGGTCGTACCCGGCCACACCCTTGGCCGTGCGGCGGCCGAGCCGGACGAGTTCGCCGGTGCCGGTGACGATCTGCAGCCCGAGCACGTAGTCGCGGGTCACGCCGTACTTCACGCAGCACACGCCGCCCGCGTTGGTCGCGACGTTGCCGCCGATGGTCGACCACGGCGAGCTGGCCGGGTCCGGCGGGTACCACAGCCCGTGTTCCGCGCAGGCCGCGCGCAGATCGTCGTTGACCACGCCCGGTTCGACGACGGCGAGCCGTTCCACCGGGTCGATCTCCTTGACCGCGGTCATCCGGTCAGTCGCCAGCACGACGCACCCGCCCAGCGCATTCGCGCCGCCGGACAGTCCGGTCCCTGCGCCGCGCGGCACCACCGGCGTGCCGTGTTTGAGGCACTGCCGCACGATCGCCTGCACCTCGTCCGCGGTGCGCGGGCGGACCAGGACCGCCGGTTCGCCGTACGGGGCCCACTCTGCCTCGTCGTGCGCGTAGCTGCGCAGCACGTCGGGATCCCGCACGATCCGGTCGTCCGGCAGGACGGTGTGCAGGTCGTCGATCAGCATGAGGGCTCCCGCGTTGTTCCGGTGTGCTTTTCCCCGTCAGGTTAGGTCGAAATCCGGGCTGCTCGTTCGACGTATCAGTGAGAGCGAGCTTCGAGGAGGCAGCCATGGACAGCACCGTCACCACCGTCACCCGCCGCGGGATCTCGATGCTGCGTGCCGTCGCCGCCGGGCGCGGACGGCTGACCTGCAGCTGCGAGCCGGATCTGTTCGTGGACGGCCTGCCGTGCAGCGACCAGTTCACCGCGCACGCGCTGGCGCACGCCGGTCTGCTGCGCGCGAAGGAACCGGGGCCGTTCGGGCAGCCGGTGCCCGCCGTGCTGACGCCGGCCGGGGAAGCGCTGCTCGCCGCTGCCTGACCCGGCTACGCTGACCAGCGAGAAACGGGAGGGCGGAGCAGATGGCGTCCGGAGCATCCGGAACGGAGTCGGCGCGGCGCAGGCGGCGCACCACAGTGGCCCTCAAGGAGTCGCTGCGGGAACTGCGCAATCAGCTGTCGCTGCTGAACCATCAGGTCGGCGGACGGCTGAACCTCAAGGACGTCGACCTCGACTGCCTCGAACTGATCTCGACCGGCGGACCGCTGAGCCCGAGCGCGCTCGCCCGCCGCGCGGGCCTGCACCCGGCGACCGTGACCGGCATCCTCGACCGCCTGCAGCGCGGCGGATGGGTGGTGCGGGAACGGGATCCCGACGCGGCCGACCGGCGCGCGGTGACCGTGCGGGCGGTGCCGGGACGCACGCAGGAACTGTTCCGCGTGTACGGCGGGATGAACTCGGCGATGGATGAATTGTGCGCCGGCTACACCGAAGACGAACTCGTGCTGATCGCCGGGTTCCTGCGTCGCACCGCCGAAGCGGGCCGGGCCGCGACCGACGAACTCTCCGGGGAATGACGGAAGGGCCCCGCCGCTTCGCCCGAGCGCGAAACGACGAGGCCCCGGTACCAGTCGCTCAGCTGTCGAGCGTGCCGTACACGATGATGTTGTCGAGATAGCTCTTCTTTTCGGCGTCGAACGCGCCGCCGCAGGTGATCAGGCGGATCTCCGAGTCGGCGGTGTTGCCGTAGACGGCCTCGGTGGGGAACGTCTTCTTCGCGATCTGGTCCACCTTGGTCACCGTGAACGACGCCTTCGACCCGTCCTTGCGCCCGATCAGGACCTTGTCGCCCTTCTTCATCTCGTGCAGCCGCCAGAAAATGCCCTTCTGGTGGTTGCCGTCGATGTGCCCGAGGACGACCGCCGGTCCGACCTGGCCCGGTTTGGGGCCGAAGTGGTACCAGCCCGCCTGCAGCGGCTGGTCCACCGGCGGCACCTGGACGGTCTTGTCGTCGTTGAGGCCGAGCGGCACCAGCGACGAATGCGCGTCGATGCTGGGAACGTCGAGCGAGACCGGGTCCGCGACGTCCTGCACGGCCGCCGCGGAACTCGCCGGGGCCGCGGCGGGCGGGGTATCCGCCGAACCGCAGCCCAGCAGGGCGAAGTTCGCGACGAAAGCCAGCAGGAGCGCGAAAAGCCCGAACCGGGAACGCGTCACCGGGCGGTCACCGCGGCCAGCGTGCCGTCGCCGGTCTCCGGCGCGCCGACCGGCACGACCTTGACCTGGCCGGGGCCCTGCGCGGGCGGGGTGCCCGGCTTGCTCGGTTCGGTGGGCTGGGTGGTCGGCGGCGCGGTGGTCGGGTTGCCCGCGACCTTGGCGCAGGTGGCCGAGGCGAGGACGATGTCGCCCTTGCCGAGCGCGCCGGTGACGTCGCCGCCGAGGAGCTTGATGTGCAGCGCGTTCACGGTGAGGCTGCCGTCGGAGTGCTTGACCTGCTCGTTGACGATCACCTGCACCACGCCGTCGATGCCGAGCTTCTGGTTCGGGTTGGCCGAGACCGGGAGCTTGAGCTTGCCGATCTTGCCGAGGTCGAGGCCGGCCAGCTCGGACGAGGCGGTGATGCCGTCCGGGGTGGACTTGCACTCGGAGCTGATCACGCGGGCCGTGGGGGTGGAACCGGCGAGCGGGGCGAGCACCGGGAGCGCGGCGTCGACGATCGATGCCTTCGCGTCGACCGGGCCATTGCTGCCGTCCTGCTTCGAGGAGCTGCTGATCGCCGTCGCCGTGACGAGGCCCTTCAGCGGCACGTCCGCCACCTGGGCGGACGCCGGGCCCTCGGTCGAGGAGGAAGCGAGCTTGCCGGTGTCGACCGTGATCCCCTTGCCGCCGAGCACGCCGGGCAGCAGCGAGACCGACGCCGACGCGCCGTAAGCCGAGCCGGCGGGCGACTGGGCGGCGAACGCCGACGGGGCGACGGCGGTGGCGAGCAAAGCCAGCGCGGGCACGGCGACCGCGACGGTCCGTCCGCGCAGCAGGGCAGAACGCATGAATTGTCCTTCCGAACATCAAGAATGAAGCCGCCGCACGGATCCCCGAATCCACGCGCGACCGAGCACAACTGTCGGTCACCGGCAGGCCGCGACATTATCAAGCCGCCCGGGAAACGCAAAGCAAGATCCGTCGCACAGCGCGCCCACCCGACGGTTCAGTGACCACAATTATCGCAATTTCACCACTAAAGAGTGATGTAACGCGGCGGCCTCCCGGCCGCTATCTCACGCTGAGCTACCGGAACCGGGGCCCCGATGGCGGATTGCCCCGCACTCCACCCAGAGGGGTGATCCTTCGGAGGGTTCCCACCGGGCACCCGCCGTAATGTGACCGCTACGACAGTACGGCAACCATTCCGCGGTTCGCCAATTCGTCCCGCAACCGGCGCCCGCGCGGACGGAAATTGTCCACAATGGAATCAGCGGGAGCGGAACGAGCGAACGGGAAAAAGGGTACGGTTCTCCTTCCCAGGTCGGTGACCAGGGCCAATGCGCGATTGCGGACAGTCCGAAAAGGACTCCGGGCGCGTTCTGGCGCTTCCTCGGCCACTCCACGGCGCCGGCGACCTGAGAGAAAATCCCGTTCCGGTCCGGAACCCCGGCGCGCGCCCCGTTCGTCGACCATCTTCCACAGCACGCGGCAGACGCCGGTGCCGGTCGGCGTCGCCGGGACGCTCATCTCGACCAGCTGCCCCGGTTCGGCATCCGGAACCGGCAAGCGCGGCGGCGACGGGCACAGCACCGTGGTGCCGCCCGCGACCTGCAGACAGCGGCATCACGGGACCGAGCCGGTGTTCTTCAGCCACCCTTCGACCGCTCCTGCCCAGCGCACTGGGCCACTCGCGTCGCTGCCGACAGAGCGGATTTCGACGCCACCGCACCGAGTTCCGTGCGCATGCGGTCGTAGGACGGGTCCCCTGCTTCCCGCTTCAGGTCCAAGAACGCGCCCGAGAGACGGGAGCCGGGGCGGCGCAACCCCGGCCAGCCCGCCGGCTCTGCGGTCATCCCAGCGCGCCGCCCGTTTTGCCCTCAACCGATCGCTGTCCACGGTCAAGAGCAGGCGTTGTCCACGGCTCAGTCAGCCGGACCGCGCAGGGTCAGGACGACCCGTAAGACGTGTTCGACGGCCGACTCGAACATCGCGCCCCGCAGTTCGCCGCGCGTCTCGAGGTTGCGCGCGGCGAAGTCGAGCATCTGGTCCGGCCCGACGCGGCGGACGACGAGCGCCGCGACCTCCTCGAGGTCGAGGCTCGGGTTGTCGAGCCGGGTGAGGGCGAACTCGATGATGAGCTCTTCGTCGGTCACGCTTGCCAGGATAATCGCGATCCGGGCGTCAGCCGTGGCTCTGATAGCGCCCGTACGGATAAGCCTCGACCAGGGTGACACGCACGAGCGCGCCGCTGGGCACCTCGTACTCCCGCCGCTCCCCCGGTTTGGCGCCGTGCAGCGCCCGCCCGAGCGGTGAGTCCGGCGAGCAGACCTCGAGACCGGTGCCGACTTCGTCGCGCGCGGCCAGCAGGAATGTCTCGGTGTCGCCGTCGTCGTAGCGGACGGTCAGGACCATCCCGGGCTCGGCGATCCCGTCGTCGGGCGGGTCCTCGCCGACGACGGCGTTGTGCAGCAGGTCTTCCAGTTGCCGGATCCGCGCCTGGCGGTGCTGGTCGCGCACGAATCGGTCTTCGTCGGCGAGGTCGGGTTCGCGTCGCAGGGCGGCGAGTTCCGCGGCGAGGCGGGCGTGCGCGTCGGCGGTCAGCCAGGGACGCGAGGAGGTCGTCGACATGAAGGGGTGCCTTTCGGAGGACGTCCGTGGGGGCCGGGCAAGCGGGAGGCTTCCGGCCCCCACGGACTTTCGAGGAGTCCCGCGGCGGTCAGCGGGGCTCGGGCTCGGTGCGGCGGTCGAGCACGCCGGCGTCGGCGGCGAACCAGCCCGCCGCTTTCACCAGGATGTCTCTTTCGGTGCGCAGCAAGGCGTTCTCCGCGCGGAGGAAGAGCAGTTCGGCGTGCTCGTCCCCGGTCAGCGGCTGCCCCACGGGCTCGGCGGACATGCGCGGGTCACCGCAGCGGGTCGAACGGCCGCAGCGTTTCGGGCTGCCTGCCGGTGACGATCTGCTCGGCGAGCAGCTTCCCGGTGATCGCGCCGTGGGACAGGCCCCACATGCCGTGTCCGCCCGCGACGTACATCCCGGGCGCGCCGGTCTGGCCGATCACCGGCCGTCCGTCGGCGCTGATCGGGCGCGAGCCGACCCAGGCGTCGGTGCGCTGGTCCCAGCGCAGGCCCTTGAGCAGCGGCCGGGCCGAGGCGATGATCGCGTCGACGCGCGCCGGGTACAGCGGGTCGTCCGGCTTGCGGAATTCCATCGTCCCGGCCACCCGCAGCCCGCCTTGGTACGGCGTGCACGCGACCCGGATGTCCGGCAGGTACATCGGGCTCGGCACCGGCTCATCGGTCGGCACGGTGAAGGAGTACCCGCGGCCGGCGCGCACCGGGACGCGTACGCCCCACTTCTGCGCCAGCTCGCCCAGCCACGCGCCGGTGGCGAGCACGACGGCGTTGGCGTTGACGGTCTGCCCGTTCGCCGACAACACGGTGTAGGCGTACTCGTGCCGGCGGATCGCGGCGACCTCGAACCGGTGCCGGATCGTGCCGCCGCGGCTGACCACCGCGCGGGCCAGCGATTCGACGAACCGGCCCGGGTCGACATAGCGCTGGCCGTCGATCCGGATGCCGGCCCCGATCCGGTCGGTGACCTGCGGGAAATGCTCGCGCAGTTCCGGTCCGGCGAGCTGGGTCCAGGACACCTTCTGCCCGGCGTCGCCGAGCCGGTCCAGCTCCTTGACCAGCGTTTGTGCCTTCGCGGAGGTCTCGAAGAGGGCGGTGATGGGCGCGTCGATGGTCGGCGCTTCCACGCCGTTCGCGGTCAGGATGTCAAACGCTTCAAGGCATTCCTCGTTGAACGGCAGGTTCGCGCGCACTGCCCGGGTCCAGGACCGGTGGGTGCAGTTCGCCGCGAAACGGGCCAGGAACTGCCACAGCCGCGGGTCCGGGCTGGCCGGGACGTGCAGCGGTGCCTGCCGGTCGAGCAGGGTGCGCAGGCCGTAGCGGAGGACGGCGGGTTCGTTGAGCGGAATCGACAGCCCCGGCGAAAGCCAACCGGCGTTGCCCCACGACGAGCCCGCCGCGATGCCCTCGCGGTCGACGACGGTCACTCGCACGCCGCGTTCCTGCAGGAACCAGGCGGTCGACAAACCGACGATGCCCGCGCCGACCACGATCGCCGAACGCGGCCCGCCGTCCAACCGGTCGAGATCGCCCATGTGTTCCTCCGCCGAAGCCGTGCCGCTGGTTGTGCTGATGCGGCCAGGATGACCCGGATCCGGCGGCCGGTCTTTGTCGAGTTCGGCCAAACAGGGCAGGCCGGTTTGTCCGGATCGGTCAATCCTGCGGATCGGCGACCGCCAGCTCGATGATCATCGCCAGCCGCTTCGCGGGCAGATCGAGCCGCAGCGGCGTCACGTCGGCCATCTTCCGCAGCCGGTAGCGGATGGTGTTGGGGTGCACGCCGAGCCGTTCGGCCGCTTCGGTGAGGTCGCCTTGGGTCTCGAGCCACGCGCGCAGGGTCGCGACGTAGCTGGTCGAGTGGGCCGCGTCGTGCCTGGCCAGGTCCGCGATGGGACCGCGGGCCGGGGCTCGTCCCGCTGCCGCGGCGGCGCGCAGGCGGAGGATCAGGATGTCGTCCCAGGACTCGTCGTAGGCGACGGTCGCGCCGGGTTTCGGGCGGACGTCGTGCAGCGCGAGGCACTCGTCGGATTCCCGTCTGCTGGCGGGCAAATCCGCGGTGGACGCGGGCGCGCCGATGCCCGCCGCGACCGTGACCTGCGCGGGCAACGCGTCCCGGATCCCGTCGATCCACGCGCGGGCGGTCTCGACGTCCTCGCCGGGCAGGACGGTGTAGACGGTGTTGCTGAACAACGTGCTCCGGCCCGGCCGCGACCAGCCGAACCCGGTGGTCGCGCGCTCGAACGCGAGCAACAGCGCGGCGTGCCGTTCGTCGGCGATGTGCGCCTGGAGCGCGACCACGCGGAACCGCCCAGGCGGCAAGCCGAGCCTGCTCAGCACGGCCGCCGCGTCCGGAGTGCCTTCCAGCAGCCGGATCACCAGGTCCGACTCGACCTGCCGTTCGAGGTCAGCGCTCGCCCGCGACCGCAGCAAATGCAGCCCGACCGTGCGGGAACTGTCGTGCAGGACGGTGCGCCGGACGTCCGACAGCGGCTCCTCGCACTCGACCCAGATCGACCCGAGAGTCTCGCGTCCGGCCCGGACCGCGACGACCATGCGTCCGGTGAGCCCGTGCTCGGGATCGGGTTCGACGAACAACGGCTCATCCGAAACGGCGAGATGTGCGAACACGCCACGGCGCTCGAACAGGTCGCGCACCTGGTCCGGCACTCGCCGCCCGAGGATCGTCTCCAGCCGCACCCGGTCCGCTCCCTGCTGACGGCTGGAGTACGCGAGCACTCGCGACAGCTGGTCTTCGATGGTGACCGCGCTGCCGAGTGCGTCGGCGAGGCTGTCGGCCAGCGCGAACAGGTCGGTCGGGCCGCGCCCGGATTCCGTCTCGCGCCCTTCGAGGACCAGGCCGTAGACCACGCCCGCGAGCTGGCCCCACGACACTTCCGGGTCGACGAGCAGCACCGCGACCGGGCCGTTCTCCGCCTGCGCGACCTCCTCCGGTCCCGGCGGCGTCGCGCCGCGCACCAGCACTACCGACGCCCGCGCCGCGGTGGCCCGTTCGATGGCTTCCAGCACCGATTCGACGCCCACCGCCAGGTAGACGTCGCCGCGCAGCCCGCGCGGATCGGCGGGGTCGTCCATCACCACGTCCCGCAACGCCGCCTCTCGCGCGACGGGACAGCAGCACAACCGTGCGCCGTACCCGCCGAGGACGTTGACGAGCCGATCCAGGGTGACCATGCCCTGTTCATACCTGACGCGGCGCGCCCGGAGTCGTATCGTGCAGGTCATGCGGGCGCGGGTCGAGGACGTGCACGAGCTGGCGCTGGGGATGCCCCACGTCACGGTGGTGCGCGGCTCGCAGGAGAACCCCGTCTACCAGGTCGGCGGCAAGTCCTTCGTGTTCTTCCGGACACCGCGGCCGGACGCCTTCGACCCGGAAACCGGCGAACGGTATCCGGACGTGATCGTGTTCTGGGTGCCGTCCGAATCGGACAAGCAGGCGCTGGTCCAGGACCCGGACAGCCCGTTTTTCACCACCCCGCACTTCAACGGGCACCTGTCGGTGCTGGTCCGCGCCTCCCGCCTCGGCGAACTGACGCGGCAGGAGCTGGCCGAGGTCGTCGAGGACGCCTGGCTGTCCCGTGCGTCACCGCGCCGTCGCGAGGCGTGGCTGGCGGGGAACCGGTCTCGGTAAGCGATCAGGAATCAAGAAGCATCCGGGCCGGTGCCGGACTTAGCGTTTACGGCATGACTTCCTTCGACTTCGTCACCCTGGACGTTCCCGATGTCGCCGCCGCCGAACGCTTCTACACCGCCGCATTCGATCTGGGCGACCGTCTCCGCTTCCGGCAGGCCGCCGCGCCGAGCACCGGCTTCCGCGGATTTACCTTGTCGCTCACCGTTTCCCAGCCGGCCAACGCCGTCGCTTACCTGGACGCCGCCCTCGCCGCGGGCGCTACTTCCCTGAAACCGGCAGCTAAGTCGTTCTGGGGTTTCGGCGGAGTGGTGCAGGCTCCGGACGGCGCGATCTGGAAGGTCGCGACTTCCACGAAGAAGGACTCCGGCGCGGGGGTCCGGGAATACGACCAGATGGTGTTGCTGCTGGGCGCGTCGGATGTGGCGGCGACCAAACAGTTCTACGTCTCGCACGGGCTCGCGGTCGGCAAGAGCTACGGGCGCAAGTACGTGGAGTTCGAGACCAGCCCGATCAAGCTGGCGCTTTACGGCCGGAAGGCACTGGCGAAGGACGCCGGGGTGCCGGAGGCGGGTTCGGGCTCGCATCTCCTGACCATCGGCGGGAACGCCGGGCGGATCACGGACCCGGACGGATTCGCTTGGGAGACTTCGGTTCTGGCCTCGTGAGTGTTCGTCCCGGTTAGAACCGGGACGAACACTCACGAGAAGGTGACCGACACTCAACGAGCCCCGCCCTCCGGACAATAACCAGAACACAGCAGCACCATCCGCGAGAACCGCCCGTCCGCGTCGTCGTCCACATACGCCTGTTGTTCCACCGCGAACCAGCCCTCGCCGAGCCGTTCCGCGCGCACTCGCGCTCGCCAGCGCAGGTGCAGGCGCGGGCCGACCCGGTCCACCTCGCCCTCGGCGAGTTCGAAATCGTCGACCTCGCCGAACCAATGGGTGAACGCGGCGGTGACCTCAGCCGGACCGTGGAACTCACGCAATCCCGGCGGCAGCAAGGCCGTCAGCTCCACCGCACTGTCCAATGCGGACGACATCCGCGCGAAGTCCTGCCGGCTCAATGCTTCGATGAAGGCGCCCGCCCGGGAGATGCGGGAGGCCTGGAGTTGTGTAGTCATGCCTCAGGTCTACGGCTCGACCCAAGCCGCCGGATCGGGTAACTGCCCGATCTTTCACCCGGCCAGACCGCGGTGCATCGCGACCAGCGCGGCCTGCGTCCGGGTCGTCACGCCGAGTTTCGCGTAGATGTGTTCCAGATGCGTCGAAACCGTCTTGCGGGACACCGTGAGCGCGGCGGCGATCTCCGGATTCGACAGCCCGCGAGCCAGGTGCAGCAGGACCTCGGTCTCCCGGGCGGTCAACCCGGCCGGCGTGCGGCGGACTCGTTGCCCCGCCGCAGTCAGAACCGCGCTCACCGCATCGGGATCGAGGCGTCCGGCCTGGGCTTCGGACGTGAGCACCCGCGCGGCCGCGTCGGAAGCGAGCGGGGCGCGGTGCGGGCGCGGTTCGCCGAGCGCGTGGTAGACATCGGCGGCGGCGAGGACCCGCGACGTCATCGGCAGGGCGTCGCCGGAAAGTCCGTGCGGGTAGCCGGAACCGTCGAGTCGTTCGTGGTGCTGGGCCGCGCAGCGGGCGACCGCGGCGAGGCCGGGCATTCCGGTGAGCATCCGTTCGGTCAGGTACGGATGCGTGCGGGCACGTTCGGCCTGCGCGAGCGTCCACGGCTGGGTCGCGTTCCAGATCGCGCTCGGAACTCCGATCATGCCGATGTCGTGCACCCAGCCCGCGCGGCGCACCAGCCGGACGTCCGGCGCGGGGAGGCCGAGCCGGGTCGCGCCGTCCGCGGCCAGCGAAGCGACTCCGCGGGAATGCCCGAGCCGCGGCGGCGATTTGAGGTCGGCGAAGTCGGCGAACGCCTGCAGTGCGCGGTCGAGTTCGTCGTCAGCCAACGCCGCGCCTAGCCGCGGGTCCAGCGCGATCACCTCATCCCATGCCTGGATCCGGTCCAGCCCGGCCAAGATGTCGCCGCGGTGGTTCAGGAAGCAGTCGACCAGCGCCGGGTCGAATTGGGTGCCCCGGCGTTCCCGGGCGACGGCGACCGCGCCGTCGACGCCCGCGGTGTCGTGGAAAGCCTCGACGTTGTCGGCGAGCTGGACCAGCCGGATCGCCGGATCGAGGTCCGCGCCGCCGGCGTCGCCGGGGACGCCGCGGCCGTCCCAGCGTTCGAAGGACTGCAGCAGCGGACGGCATACGTCCTCGCCGAGGTCGAGCCGTCCGGCCAGTTCGCTCGCGCTTTGGCAGTGCGCCTGCATGACCTGCTGCACCGACCGGCCGGCTGTGGCGAGAAACCGGCCGACGAGCGCGGCGCGGCGGAGTCGCGGACCGCCGCGGCCGAGGTGCCGCAGGACGAACATCGCCATCGCGACCCCCGCGAGGTCGCCGTCGTGACTGTCGGCGTACAGCTCGGTCTCGTCGCCGAACAGGGCGGCCAGTTCGCTGGTGTCGGCGGCGCAGCCCACCCAGGTCAGCAACGACGTGTAGTAAGCCGCCGCGCGCACGCTGTCGTCGGCACCGGCCGCGTCGGCCAGCCGCAGGGCGATGACGGTCTGCCGCAGCACGCGCTCCATCGGGCGGCCCATGCCGAGGTCGGCCACCAGAGACAGCGTGGCGACCAATTCGGACAACCGCACCGGCGCGGCTCTGCTCACGTCGGGAAGGTCGCCGTTGAAATTCCGGTTGTTACGCCGGACGGCACAGTCCCGACTTCCAGGCAGAGTCCGGAGGTGCGCGATGGCGACCGAAGTGCCGACGTTCTGCCCGCTGTGCGTGTCGAAGTGCGGGGCCACCGCGACGGTCGAGGACGGGCGGCTGCTCGCGCTCGGTCCGCTGCCCGGCCATCCGACCGGTGCCGCGATCTGTGTCAAAGGCAAGGCCGCGCCGGAGATCGTCGCGCATCGGGACCGGCTGCTGCATCCCCTCCGCCGCACCGCTCCGAAAGGCGCGGCCGATCCGGGCTGGGAGCGCATCGGCTGGGACGAGGCACTGGCGACGATCGCGTCCCGGCTGACGACGATCGCGGAGGAATCCGGACCGGAAGCGGTGGTGTTCGGCACCGCCTCGCCGTCGACGTCGGCGATGTCGGACACCGTCGAATGGCTGACCCGGCTCCGGCGCGCCTTCGGCAGTCCCAACTTCGCCGTGTACATGGAACTCTGCGGCTGGGGCCGTCACCTCGCCACGCTCTACACCTGGGGCGAGCCGGTCCCCGGCGCGTACCTGCCCGATCTTGAGAACGCGCAGTGCATCCTCTACTGGGGCTACAACCCGTCGGTCTCCCGGCTCGCGCACGCCACCGCGACCACCGCCGCACTGCGCCGCGGAGCCAAGCTCGTCGTGGTCGATCCCCGGCGCGCCGGGCTGGCCAGCAAGGCCGACGAATGGCTGCGCGTCCGCCCGGGCACGGACGCGGCGCTGGCGTTGTCGCTCACCCGCGTGATGATCGACAACGGTTGGTACGACAAGGAATTCGTCGAACGGTGGACCAACGCCTCTCAACCGGTCGGCGAGTCCCGGCGGGTGTGGGACCTGATTGTCGAGGAGTGCGCGAAGTACCCGCCCGAGACCGCTGAGGAAATCACCGGCGTGCCCGCGGACCAGATCGTCGCCACGGCTCGACTGCTGTGGGAGCAGCGTCCGGTCGCGTTCTACACCTGGAGCGGGCTGGAGCAGCACAGCAACGCGACGCAGACCGTCCGCGCGATCGGCCAGCTCTACGCGCTCACCGGATGCATCGACGCACCCGGCGGGAACGTACTGTTCACGCCCGTGCCGACCAACCCGATCGACGGCCGGGAGCTGCTGGCGCCCGAACAGCGCGCCAAGACCATCGGCGTGCAGGAGCGTCCGCTCGGTCCGGCGAGGTTCGAGTTCGTCACCGGCGAGGACTTCTACCGCGCGGCGCTGGACGGAGCGCCCTACCGGGCCCGGGCGCTGGTCAACTTCGGCGGCAACCTGGTCATGGCGCACGGCGACAGCGCGCGAGGCCGCGACGCTCTCCGCGCGCTGGATTTTTTCGTCCACACGGATTTGTTCCTGAACCCGACGGCGGAGCAGGCGGACCTCGTACTGCCCGCGGCAAGCGCCTGGGAAGCCGAAGCGCTGCGGATCGGTTTCGAGACCAGCCAGGCCGCGCAGTCGACTGTCCAATTGCGACAGCCGTTGGTCGCCGCACGCGGCGAGGCCCGGTCGGATCTGCGGATCATCTTCGATCTCGCCGTCGCGCTCGGCCTGGGCCACCAGTTCTTCAACGGAGACATCGAGTCGGCCTGGCACCATCAACTCGCGCCGAGCGGTATCACGCTCGACCAGCTGCGCGCCGCACCGGAAGGAATCCGGCTGCCGCTGGAAACGGTGTACCGCAAGTACGAACAACGCGGCTTCCGGACGCCGTCCGGTCTGGTCGAGTTGTACTCGAAACCGTTGCTGGAACACGGATATCCGCCGTTGCCGACCTTCACCGAACCGTCGATCAGCCCGCTGTCCCGACCGGATCTGGCGACGCGGTACCCGTTGATCCTTACCTGCGCGAAGTCGCTGTTCTTCTGCGAAACCCAGCATCGGGAAATCACCAGCCTGCGCAAATCCGCGCCGGAGCCCGCCGTCGAACTGCATCCGGAAACCGCCGCGGCCCGAGGAATCGGCGCCGGGGATTGGGTGCGGCTGGAGACGCCGTTGGGAAGCGTCCGCGCGAAGGCGAAGTTCAACGTCAACCTGCGGCCGAACGTCGTGTGCGGACAGCACGGCTGGTGGCAGCCCGCCGGTGAACTCGGCCTGCCTGGCTATCCGCCGTTCGGCGACGGCAGCGCGAACCTCAACCTCGTGCTGGGCCAAGGCCCGAGCGATCCGATCAGCGGCAGCTCGCCGTTGCGCGCTTCCCTCTGCGAGATCGCCAAAGACAGCTAGTTCCGCTTCTGCGAAAGGGCATTCAGGCTGACGTCAACGATCGCGCGGAGCTGTTTCGGACTTGTCCCAGCACGGCTCATCACGGCCAGCGACTGATTGACCGCCGCGAGGTGAACGGCGAAGTCGTCGGCGTCGGCCACCTTCGCGGCACGCAAGGCGGTCCGCAGCCGCGCCCGCTGAAGGCCCAGAGCTTCGGTCGCGCGCGCGGCGATGTCCGGGCTCAGCACCGGTATCGCCATCGCGGTCTGGGCGACTAGGCAGCCATCCGGCACGCCGGGGTCGGCGATGCGGTTCAGGGTGACTTCGAAGAACTCCCGGATCGCCCGCAGCGGGTCGTCCGCCGCCTTCGACAGGGCTTGCTCGTACCTCTCTCCGTAGCGCGTGGCGTAACGGTCCAGGCAGCGCAGGTACAGGGAATCCTTGTCGCCGAGCGAAGAGTAGATGGAGCTGCGGTTCAACCCGGTCGCCTTGGAGAGGTCGTCCAGCGAGGTGTCCGCGTACCCTGCTCGCCAGAATTGGACCATCGCCGCGTCGAGCACGACGTCCATGTCGAACTGCTTCTTTCCGGCCATCGCGCGTTCGCCTCTCCTGAGCCCTGCCTTCGTGACCAGCCTACCTCATCTTGAACTGATCGGTTCAAGATGAGGTAGGCTCGAGCCATGACTGACGCCGCGCACCCCCTCCCCGAGTTGCCGCTGCCCGACCTGCCGGGATTCAGTCACCGCTGGGTCGACGCCGAAGGCATCCAGCTGCACGCTGTGGAAGGCGGCAACCCGACTGGCCCTGCCGTCGTTCTGCTCGCCGGATTCCCGCAGACCTGGTGGGCCTGGCGCAAAGCGATGCCAGGCCTCGCCGATCGATTCCGCGTGCTCGCCATCGACCTGCCCGGACAAGGCCACTCCGACCGTCCGCGCGACAGCTACGACACGCACACCGTCGCTTCGCGGGTCCAGGCCGCGGTGACCGCGCTCGACGTGCCGAAGTACTGGCTCGTCGCCCACGACATCGGGGCCTGGGTCGCCTTCTCGCTGGCCCTGAAGTACGAAGAGCGCCTGCACGGCGTCGCGCTGCTGGACGCCGGCATCCCCGGGATCACCCTCCCGGACTCCGTCCCCACGGATCCCGAGCGGGCCTGGAAGACCTGGCATTTCACGTTCCACCTGGTGCCGGAGCTTCCCGAGACCCTGCTCGCCGGTCGCGAACGCGACTACGTCGACTGGTTCCTGAACGCCAAAGCCTTTTCCCCGGACACGTTCGACAGCGCCGAAACCGAGCATTACGCCGCCGCCATCGCAGCTGAGGGCGGTCTCCGCGCGTCTCTCGCCTACTACCGCGATGCCGCGGAATCAGCGCGGAAGAATCGGGACGCTCTCGACCGGCAGCGTTTGACTGTCCCCGTCCTGGGAATTTCCAGCTCCCACGGCTCGATCCCCGACATGGGCGCTTCCCTCAGCCCGTGGGCGGACCAAGCGACCGGCGTCGTCCTCCCGGACGCCGGACACTTCATTCCGGACGAGCAGCCCGACGCGGTCGTGGCCGCCGTGACCTCGTTCATCGACCACGCGGGGTAATGCCACGTCGGATTTGCGCCAGCGAGAACGTCCTCGCGGCCAAAGACTGGCGGACATGATCCTCGGCCGCTTCCTCGCCGCCAGCACCGAATTCGACCAGCGCCTGACGTCCGTCCGCCCCGACCAGTGGACCGCCCCGACGCCCTGCACGGAATGGAACGTGCGTCATCTCGTCAACCACATGGTCCGAGGCAATCTCAACTACGTCGACCTACTGGCCGGCGGCACCCGCGAGCAGTTCCTGCACCTGCGCGACACCGACGCCCTTGGCGACGACCCGCTCGCCGCCTACACCGCGTCGGTGCAGCTAGTCGCCGAGGCCTTCAGCCGCCCCGGCGCGCTGGACCAGGTGCTCGACTACCCGCTCGGCAAGGTGACTGGCCGCCAAGCGCTGGCCGTGCGTGCCACGGATTCCGTCATCCATGCCTGGGATCTCGCCCGAGCTGTCGGTGCCGACGACCGTCTCGACCCTGATCTGGTCGCGTGGATCAGCGACAACCTCGAGACGATCTACGCCGGACTGGCGGAATCCCCCATCGCCGCGGACACAACGCACCGGTTCTTCGCCGAGCCGGGGACAGCGGTCAGCGAATCGGCCACGCGGCAGGACCGGTTGCTGCGGTTGATGGGCCGGGATCCGCGGCGATTCAGCGAGCGGTGAGCCAGGGGGCGAGGAGCTTCTCCAACGCGTCGTCCGACAGCGCCGCCGCTCCGCCGTGGAATTCGTGCCACCGGGAGGCCTCGCGGTAGTCGACTTCGAAGGCGCGCATCAGGACGTACATGAAACTTCCCGAATCGAACCGCTCGCCCAGCAGGGTGCGGGCGGTCCGGGCCACGTCCACGGCGGTCTGGCGGCCGTTGACGTCAGCCAGCTTCAGTTCCTCAGCCGCCGGATCGAGCAGGCTCGGCGCACACAACAAGACAACTACTCCACTCTGAACTGTTCGCTCAACCCTCGGCGGCGAGCTGTCCGCAGGCCGCCGCGATGTCCTGACCACGGGTATCCCGCACGGTGCACGCGACCCCGCCCGCATTCACCAGCCGCACGAACTCCCGCTCCACCGGCTTCGGCGACGCATCCCACTTCGAACCCGGCGTCGGGTTCAACGGGATCACGTTGACGTGCACCAGCTGGCCCGAGCCGAACGTGTCAAGCACCTGCACGATGCCGCTGGCCCGCAGCGGCAAGCAACTCTTCCGGATCGTGCAGCGGCGTTGTGACCGGCAACGCAGGCGAACGTGGTTCCAGGGCGGGCAGGCCTGCCGCGGGTGGTTCTGGCCGCCCGCCCCGGGGTTTTCGGGACCTCCGCTTGCCTAGCAAGCCTCACGGCGCGTCGCGCGGTCAGGCTGTTTCCCGCTGCGTCGGGAAGTCCGGCATTCCGCTTGCACATCGCGGCGGTGATCTGACCCCGCGACAAGCCGATCCTTTGCGATCACGGTACGTGTCCCGGGCGGTCGAGGGATCAGTCAGTGCAGGAATCCGTTGACGAGGGCGAAGGTGGCGTCAGTGGCTTCGACCTGGGGGATGTGCCCGGCACCGGGCACGATCGCGACTTTGCTTCCGCTGATCCGGGCGGCGAATTCGTCGGCGTAGACGGCCGGGACGAGTTTGTCTTGCTCGCCCCAGACGATCTGCGTGGGCGCGCTGATCCGGTGCAGGCGCCGTTCCAGTCCCTTGTCGGGGATGGGCCAGACGAACTTGCCGGTGCAGCCGAGCGCCCAGACCAGGCCCGCGCCCGCGGCGATCGCCTCCTCGGGGTCTTCGGGCGGGGTCAGCATCGCTTTCGCGGCGTCCCCGTCGGGGTCGGCGAACAGCAGTTCAGGGAGCGCGGCGGGCGGGGCGGCGATCCAGTTCGCGACCGGGTGCTCGTCGCGCCAGAGACCGATCGGGTCGAGCAGGACCAGCCGGGAGAACCGGTCTGGGTAGGCGGCGGCCAGTTCCGCCGCGAGCATTCCGCCGAAGGACTGTCCGATGAGGACCGGAGTGCCGATGTCCAGTTTTCGGATCGCCTCCTCGTAGATGAGCACGACTTGCCACAGGTCGTCGACCTTGTGGACGGCGTAGGGGTCGGCGGGCGAGGTGCCCGGGAATTCGGGGGCGTAGATGGTGAAGTCCTGGGCGAGGCGGTCCAGGAACCGGTCCCAGGCCAGCCCGGCGGCCGGGTGCAGGTAAACCAGGCCGGGGCCTTGGCCGGCGACCTTGACCCGAAGCTGGATCTCTCCGCCCCAGACGTCGACGGTTTTCTCGGTGAAGTCGAGGGTGCTGGTCATGCGAGGGCTCCTGTCAGACGGGCAGAATCGGCCAGCGGCGTGCCGCCGAGTCGTTCGGGCCACCAGTGGTGCGGGTAGCGCTCGTCGGTCCACAGTTGCTGTAGGCGCGGCATGACGGCGCTGGCGAACAGGTCGATGTTGTCTTTGGCCAGTTCGTGCGGCATGGAACCGAACTGCAGCATCGCGTGCAGGTTGCCGATGCGGTACTCCCGGGCGTAGGCGAGCAGCTGTTCGGCGACGGTGTCCGGGGAGCCGCAGATGACCGAGCCGGCGTCGACCAGTTCGGCGAAGGTCGCGGTGCGCATCTTGCTGTAGATACCGAAGTCCCCGGGGTCGCGCATGATCGCTTCGACGCCGCGGATGTCGATGCCGCCGGGCAGCGCGAGGCGCTCCATCGGGATGGAGCCGATGCCTTTCTGGAAGAAGTACTCGGCGTGTTCGGCGTAGCGCGCTTCGGCCTTCGCGTCGGTGTCGGCGACGCAGATCGTCTGCATGAAGCCGAGCCGGTACGGGTTGGCGTCCTTGCCGAGCCGGTCGGCGATTTCCCAGAACCGGTCGAAGATCCGGCGGCCGGTGACCTTGAGCCCGAACCAGCCGAAGTAGTTGAACCCGAATTCGCGCTCGAGCGTCATCTGCATGGTGCGCGGGTTGCCGATGCCGGTGATCCACACCGGCGGGTGCGGTGCCTGCTGCATCGGCCGCGGCCAGATGTTGACTGCGGGGTACTGGCCGAATTTGCCGTTCCACGGGAACGCGTCGCCGCGGTGGGTCCACGCTTTCAGCACCAGTTCGAGGTTTTCGTCGAACCGTTGCCGGGTCTGCGCGGGCGGGACGCCGTTGTTGAGGTTGGCGTCGTAGGCGAGGCCGACGGGGAACCCGCTGACCAGGCGGCCGTTCGAGATGCAGTCGATCATGGCCAGTTCCTCGGCGGCGCGCAGCGGTTCCCGGCTCTTGCCCAGCGATCGGCCGACCGGGTAGATCGCGGTGTCGATGTTCTCGACTTCGGTGGCGTAGGCGAGGGCGGACTCGATGATGTCCGGGTTGGGTGCCATGTCGTAGGAACTCTGGCCGTGCTCGGTGACCGCCAGCCCGTCGAATCCCGCGCGCGCGGCGTGCATCAGCTCGTCCATCGCCTCGCGGAACGCCGCGGCGACGTGCCGCGGCTCCGTGACGTCGTGATACGGGGTGGTGATGACGGATTCGAAGCGTTGTTCGAAGTCGTCGGCCAGGTGCCGGTAGGGAACCTGTTGGAAGTACGTGACTTTCACGGTGTTCTCCAGTTCTGTCGAAGCTCAGATGTCGAGCGGCTCGCCGCTGTTTCCCGCGTCGGACAAGGCATGCAAGTCGTGCACCCGGCCGACCCACTCGCCGGCCGGAGCGCCGCCGAAGGTCACGGTTCGCGGCAGCTGCGGCAGTTTCAGACCGGAGCGGCGGAACTCGCCGCGGTGGAAAATCAGCGGGTCGAGCCGGCGCGCGTCGTGGCATTCGACCTGGCCGAGCACCAGCACGTGATCGCCGCCGTCGTAGGTGCGCCACGGCCGGCATTGCAGCCACGCCGCCGCTCCGGTCAGCCGCGGCGGTCCGGATTCGGGCTCGTGCCAGGAAATCGGGCCGTTCTTGGGTTTTCCGGCGAAGTGCAGGGCGACGTCGAGCTGGTTGGCGGAGAGGACGTTGACGGTGAACTCGTTGTCCGCCAGGCCCGCGCACGCCTTGGCCCGGCGCGCCACGGACACGAGCACCAGCGGCGGATCCATCGACACCGACGTGAACGAGTTCATGGTCGCGCCTCGAGGTTGGCCGTCAGCGTCGCGGTAGGTGACCACTGTGACGCCGGTGGAGAATTCACCCAGGACCGTGCGCAGTCTCTTGGGGTTCAACGGTGTGCTCATGGCGGTCATGGAGGTTCTCCTGTCCCTGGGTCAGGTGACGACGTTGAGGAAGTCGGGATCGAGTTCGCGGTGGGTGTAGTTGATCCCCCTCGCGGCGTTGTCCATCGTCCAGGTGATCGTGCGGAAGTCCGGGCCGGTGCGGTAGCCGCCCGCGAAGACCTCGTTGCGGTTGCCCGCCGGGTCGAAGAAGTAGATCGTTTCGCCGCGGGTGATGCCGTGCCGGGCAGGGCCGAAGTCCACGGGCACGTCGTGCATCGAGAACAGGTCCCCGGCGCGCAGCAGGGTGCTCCAGTCGTCGACGTGGTAGGCGAAGTGGTGCAGTTTTCCCTGTTCCCCCTTCACGAACGCGATGTCGTGCGGTTGTTCGCCGCAAAACATCCACGAGCCGACCAGCTGGTCGTCGTCCTCGCCGCCGACCAGCCGTTCCGCGGCCCGGAACCCGAGCACCTCGGAGAAGAACCGTTCCAGCAGCGCCGGGTCTTCGGTCGTGATCAGCGTGTGGTCCAGCCGCGGCACGCCGAGGCCGCGCAGTCCCGAGCGCGGCCAGGGATCGGGATTCCAGTTCCCGGTCGCGTTGCCGAGGTACTCGACGTCGCTGTACAGCTCCAGGGTGTGTTCCGAAGGCAAGGTCAACCGCAGGCCGTCGCCGACGCCCTCGTTGTCGCCCTTGCTCATCCGTTCCACCCGGACACCGAACGACGCCGCCCGGTGCTCGAATTCGTCGAGGTCGCTGGATTTCTCGACCTTGTAGCCCAGCTTGACCAGGCCGACGCCGCCTTCCTCGAGCACGACTGAATGGTGGTCGTGCTCGTCCCAGGACTTGAGGTAGAGCCGCCCGTCCTGTTCGGCGACCTGGTCCATGCCGAGCGTCTCGCGGTAATGCTCGGCCGAGCCCGCCAGATCGGTGACTCGCACGTGGACATACCCGAGTCTGATCACACCCATGTTCGCTCCCGGTTTCAGCTGGCGGGCCGGAAAGTTCCGAAAACCCGCGTCAGAGTGTCCTTTTCGGACAGTCGAATGACGACCTCGCCGACGGGCTGTGCCCGGCAAGGAAGGCATTTGCCCGCGGCGCGCTCTTCCGCGCTCAGCACGGACTCGGCGATCGGGACGGGATAGCCGACCTCTCCCTCGACCAGATCGGCCTTGCAAGCCCGGCAACCGCCTCGCCGGCAGCAGTAGCGCGTCCGGTACCCGTGCCTGCGAACCGCATCGACGATCGTTTCTCCGGTGTGGACGGTGAGCCGCACCCCGGCGGGAAGAATCCGCACCGCCCCGGAAACCTCAGGTTGGCCGCTCATCGGCACCGCCGCCTCGTCGTCGAGTCGATTCGTTCACGCTGTCCGACGGACTGTAAGCGGGTCCCGGGCCCGATTCGATCCGCTGCGCGCGAAGCCCATCCGGTTCGCGCAAGCATTTGTGCCGAACAGCACGCGACCCGTTGCCCGGCGGTTGTCGCGCGTGTCAGATTCGCGGCAACCCACCGCTGAGGCACCGAAACAGGGAGTCGCGATGACCGGAGAATCACCCGAGATCGGCCTGACGATCGACGTCCGCGGCGTCGCCACGAACTACCACGACCAAGGATCCGGCGATCCGGTGCTGCTGATCCACGGCTCCGGGCCCGGCGTCTCCGCGTGGGCGAACTGGCGCCTAGTCCTTCCCGAACTCGCGAAGCGGCACCGCGTGCTCGCCCCGGACGTCCTCGGCTTCGGCTACACCGAACGCCCCGAAGCGGCCGTCTATGACGCCGAGAGCTGGCTGGACCATCTGGTCGGCTTCCTCGACGCGCTCGGCCTCGACCGGGTGTCAGTGGTCGGCAACAGCTTCGGCGGCTCGCTGGCGCTGCGGCTGGCCACACGGTATCCGGACCGCGTGCACCGGCTCGTGCTGATGGGCAGCGTCGGCGTGCACTTCCCGATCACCCCGGGACTGGAAGCGGTCTGGGGCTTCGAGCCGTCCGTGGAGAACATGCGCCGCCTGCTCGACGTGTTCGCCCACGACCCGCGCTTCGCCACCGACGAACTCGCAGAGCTCCGATACCGCGCCGCGACCCGGCCGGGCGTGCACGAAGCGTACGCGGCCATGTTCCCGCCGCCGCGGCAGGACAAGGTCGCGGCCATGGCCGTCCCGGAGGACGCCATCGCCGCGCTCCCGCACGAAACGCTCCTCGTGCACGGCCGCGACGACCAGGTCATCCCGCCCTCCACCAGCCACCGGCTGCTGGACCTGATCCCGAACAGCCAGCTGCACGTGTTCGCTCGCTGCGGGCACTGGGTCCAAATCGAACACGCTGCCGCCTTCGCCGCGCTTGCGGACGCCTTCCTCTCCGGGGCACTCTGAACCACGCCCCGTCACCACGTGGACAACGACGACTGCGTCAGGTGATCACCATGACCGCGACACCGAACCGGCCGCTGCCCGGCACTTCGCCGAGGTGGTCGACCGACGTCGTACGCACCGCGGACCGGGACGAGGCCCAGCAGGAAATCTCGCAGGTATTCAGCCCGCACACCCTCGAGGTCGTCGGCCCGGGCCAGGACCTCGACGTCGCGCTCCGGGCGCGCCGCACCGACTCGATCACCGTCGCCGACATCCGGCACGGCACCGAAGTCGTCGTCCGCCCCGGACGGCTGCACTCCTACTACGAGATCAACGTCCCGCTCCGCGGCCACACCCTCTCGCAGTGCGGACCCGACGAAATCGAGTCCGGTGCCGGACGCGCGGCGGTGCTCACCCCCACCGAGGAATCGAGCATGCACTGGAGCGCCGACTGCGCCCAGCTCGCGGTCAAGGTGAGCCGGCACGTGGTCGAGCGCACCGTCGAAGCAGCGCTCGGCTCCCCGCCGGACGAAGCGGTGCACTTCGCCGTCGGATTCGACCTCACCGGCTCCCCCGGCCGCAACTGGCTCCGGGCAGTACTGCTCCTGCGCGACGCCGTCGACTCCGGCGCCCCCGACCTCGTCCTGCGCCCGCTGGAAGAACTGGTCGTCGGCCAACTGCTCGCCGCCCAGCCCAACAACTTCTCCGACCGCCTGCTCCACGACGCCGCCCGCCCCGCCCGGCCCCGCATGCTCTCCCGCGTCATCGACGTGATCGACGCCGACCCGGCCGCCCCGCACACCGTCGCCGACCTCGCCCGGATCGGCGGAACCAGCGTCCGGTCCCTGCAGGCCGCGTTCTCCGAACACCTTGGGCTCACCCCGACGGAATACCTCCGCCGGGTACGGCTCGCCCGAGCACACCAGGATCTGCAAAACGCAGCCCCCGGCGACGGCCTCTCTGTCTCCGACATAGCCTTCCGCTGGGGATTCGGCCACGTGCCCCGCTTCGCCGCCGCCTACCGGGAACGCTACGGCCAGCTGCCGTCCCAGACCCTGCGCACCTGATCCGGGCAGCGGCCACAGCCAACCGGCTAGCCGATCAGCACACCGTAGAGTGCGAGGACTCTGGTCCGGACACGGGGACGCTCCGGTCGATACCACCGTGCTGGTCCACAAGAACCGGCCTCTGATCAGGACCTGTTACGCCCAGCACGAGCACTACTACCGCGCCATGCACTTGCCGCGGAGCTCGATCAGCGGGTCCGCTCGCCGAGATCATCAAGCATCACCGCGACATCAACGCCGCACCCGACGCTGTCCAGGACGGTCTCGCCGTGAAGGGGATATCGGCCCGACGGGCACAGGAGACTGAGCGACCGCAGAGGCGGCGAGGGCCGCTGAGACCGTCACCGCAGCCGCAGTCGGTAACCCAGTACCTCCACCACATCTCTACGCTCAGCGGCGACGGGATTTCCGGTGAGAGATAACGCGATAACGCCGACGAGCGCCCGGAACGGTGCGCTGTTCGAGAGGCTGGAAACGATCCGCGCGCCGCTCCGTCCGCCATCGGATTCGTGCCCCGCCCGGCGCAATGCGCATGCTTCAACGCGGCCTCGTCGCGCGGCTGATCGACCGCACTCGCACGTGCAGCTCCCGCCCATAGCCCATGAGGGGGTTGCAGCTTTTCCCGAAGGGAGGAGGCAACGGCGAACCGGCTCCTGCGGACGGGTGTCGAAACCGCGCTTCGAAGGATCCGGAGCAGACCAGCCACTCGCCGCCCCCGCTCTCGGACCGGCTGATCGGAGTGGTCAGCGGGCGAGCCAGGGGGCCAGCAACTTCTCCAGATCAGCGTCCGACAGCGCCCGTGGGCCGCCGTGGAATTCGTGCCAGCGCGACGCGTCCCGCGCGGCGGTGTAGTCGACCTCGAACGCCCGCATCAGCACGTACATGAACGTCACCGAACTGAACCGCTCACCCAACAGAGTCCGCGCCTCACGAGCGACCTCCGTCGCGCCCGTGAAGTCGGCGAGCCGGAGCTCCTCCGCAGCCGGTTCCAGCAGGCTGGGGGCATACATCACGACAAACACTCCATCATCGAAACCAACACACTCAGCCTTCAGCAGCCAACTGTCCACACGCCGCAGCAATATCCTGACCACGCGTGTCCCGCACCGTGCACGCGACCCCGCCCGCATTCACCAGCCGCACGAACTCGCGCTCCACCGGCTTCGGCGACGCATCCCACTTGCTGCCCGGCGTCGGATTCAACGGGATCACGTTGACGTGCACCAGCTGGCCCAGGTGCTTGCGCAGCCGCTTCGCCAGCAACTCCGCCCGCCAGGGCTGGTCATTGATGTCCCGGATCAACGCGTACTCGATCGACACCCGCCGACCCGAAGTATCCGCGTAATACCGCGCAGCCGACAGCACCTCATCCACCGACCACCGGTTGTTCACCGGCACCAACGTGTCCCGCAGTTCGTCGTCCGGCGTATGCAACGACACCGCCAAACGCACCTGCATCCGCTCATCCGCCAGCTTCCGAATCGCCGGAGCCAACCCCACCGTCGACACCGTCACCGAACGCTGACCGATCCCCAAACCACCCGGCGCCGGATCAGTGATCCGACGCACCGCCGCCACCACACGCTTGTAGTTCGCCAGCGGTTCGCCCATGCCCATGAAGACGATGTTCGACAGCCGACCCGGGCCGCCGGGCATGGAGCCGTCGCGCATGACCGCGGCGGCGTCGCGGACCTGGTCCACGATCTCCGCGGTCGACAGGTTGCGGTCGAGACCGCCCTGGCCGGTCGCGCAGAACGGGCACGCCATCCCGCAGCCCGCCTGGCTGGAGATGCACAGCGTCGCGCGGTCGGGGTAGCGCATGAGGACGCTCTCCAGCAGCGTCCCGTCGTGCGCGCGCCACAGGGTCTTGCGGGTCGCGCCGCCGTCCGCGGCCAGCGCGCGCACCTCGGTGAGCAGCGGCGGCATCAGGTCCGCCACGAGCTTCTCCCGCGACGCGGCCGGGATGTCGGTCATCTCCGCCGGGTCGACGGTGAGCCGCGAGAAGTAGTGGTTCGACAACTGCTTGGCGCGGAACGCCTTCTCCCCCAGTTCGACGACGGCCTCGGCTCGCTCGGCCAGCGTGAGGTCGGCGAGATGGCGCGGCGGCAGGCCGCGCTTGGGCGCGTCGAAAACAAGAGGGAGGGCAGTCATGACCGATCAAGTGTCTCATACGCGCGAAGGCTGGTGCCCCTCCCCCTCGGGCGCGCAGGCGAACCGGGGCAACGGCGGACGCCGGCGCGGTCCGGGCGCCGGGTAGCCGGAATGGCGGCCGACGAACGACGGGCCCGCTTCAACGGAAAAACACCCTACGAAGGTCGGATTGCCGAATGCTTTCCGCGGTGAATTCCCTTATCGTCGACGCCGGGCACGCGCTAATCGACCGGCGCGGAAATATCCGCCACGGTACTTCGGCAACGGAATACCCCCGTTAGTCGGTAGTCGCCGCAAACTTCGCGCGCGTACCGTTCCGGGCACATCTCCCCTTCCCCGCCGGTCCGGGAATTCCCCGGACCGGCCGGTCTTCCCCGTTGGAGGATCCCGTGAAAGTGCCCTCTTCGATTCTGCGCGGAATCGCGGCGGCCGCCCTCGCCGCGTCAGCCGCGTTCGCCGTTCCCGCCGTCGCGGACGCGGGCGAAACGAACATCTCCATGCAGGCGCAGCAGAAAGACAACTGGTGCTGGGACGCCAGCGGCAACACCATCGCCTCGTTCTGGGGCTATTCGCTGACCCAGACCCGGTTCTGCCAGATCGCGCACAACGAATCCGGCAGCGACTGCGCCGACAACCAGGGCTACCTGAGCGACCAGCAAAGAGTGTTCAGCTACCTCGGGTTCCGCAACGTCGGCACCTACAATTCCAACGGGTATCGCCTCTCCTTCTCCGGCATCAAGAACCAGATCGACGCCGGACAGCCCATCGGCACCCGGATCGGCTGGACCTCCGGCGGCGGCCACATGCACGTTCTCTACGGCTATGACGATTCGAACGGCAGCAGCATCGTCGAATACGGCGACCCGTGGCCCTCGAACGACCGCTACAACTCCATGAACTACAGCACCTACGTGTCCAACAACCAATTCTCCTGGACCCACACCGTCTACGGAATGGTGGGCTGACTCATGCTGCGAACCATCCTCCGCGCCACTGTCGCCTCCGGAGCCATCGCCGCGGCGGTGTTCGCCGCGAACCCGGCGTCCGCCGCGACAGCGCCGACGGCACCGTCCCCGTCGGACACGGCCGCGATCTCCGGCCTGCTCGCCAGCCCGGACACCGCCGCCCGCCTCTCGCACACGAAGTTCCCCGGCGCGGCACCGGCAGCCGCGCACGCCACGCGCGCCGCCGCCGACGCCAACACCCAGATCCCGGTCTACGAACCCACTGCGGCCTTCATCAACGGCGAATCCGACGTCCCCGCCGCCCTCGCCTACGTCGCCTCCCCCGCCCACCTCGCCGACGGCCGCGAGGCGACGGTGTGGGCGCAGCCGAGCAAGGCCGGGTGGCAGGTCGTCAACGTCGCCTCCGGCAACGACGAACAGGTCCACGCGGCGGCCGCGCACGGCGGCTACCTGCTGCACGAACCCCAGGTCAACGCCTGGTACTCCGTCACTGGCGACACCGTGACGGTGCTCGACGGCGCGGTCTCCGGCGTCCCCGCAGGCACCCGGGTGACTCTGGCGGCCTACCGAGCCGAGCTGCAGAAACGCTACGGCGACAAGCTTCCCGGCTCTACGTATGACAAGACCGGCGCGGGCGGAGGCTATGCCGTCCCCGCCCCGAACACCGGCACGGACGGCAGCCCGGCCATCGCACTCGCCATCGGCGGGGCGGTCGCGGCAGCCGGATGCGGCGCGTTCTTCCTGCGCCGCCGTTCCCAGCCCAGCAAGTGATCACCCGGCGGCAGGGGTACGCCCCTGCCGCCGATCCCTCTCCCGTCGAGAGACGCCGCCCGGAGAGATCGAGCGCGGGCGGCTCCATGGTGCGCGCGCTCAAGACTGCCGGCCGGGCACCGAAGCGGCGACCCGCGATTCCGATACCCGCTCTGTCCAGACGCGCCGCACGCTCTCCGCATGGGAAGCGGCGGGCGAACTGCGACGGCGACGACACGATCCCCGCACCGGGCAACCGCCGTTCAAGCCCGGGTGTAGCCGCCGTCGGCGAAGAGTTCAGCTCCGGTGACGAACGACGAAGCGTCCGAAGCCAGGAAGAGCGCGGCCTCGGCGATTTCCTCGGGATCAGCCAACCGCCCCAGCGGCACGACAGCCTCGGCGAACCGGTCGGCCTCCGCCCCCGCGGCGCTCAGCAGACCGGGGGTCCGCGTGGGGCCCGGGCTGAGCACGTTGACCCGGAACCGGCGCTCCCGCGACTGCCGCGCCCAGTTGTGCACGAGGTTGCTCAGCGCTGCCTTCGAAGCGCTGTAGATCTCGAGATTCTCATTGGGCCGCAGGCTGTTGCTCGAGCCGACCACAACGATCGAAGCGTTCTCCGCCAGCAGCGGAAGCGCCTTCTGCACGGTAAACAGCGGCCCCTTGACGTTGACGGCGAGCGTGCGGTCGACGTTCGCTTCGGTGTGGCCGCCCAGCGAGGCGTCCGCGGCGGTTCCCGCGTTCGCCACCAGTACGTCGATGCGGCCGGCCTCCGCGCGCACTCGCTCGTAGAGCGCGTCCAGGTCGGCGAGAACCGAGACGTCGGAGCGCACGCCGGTGGCCGCGGGCCCGAGCTCCTCGACTGCCGATTCGAGACGGTCAGCGTCCCGACCGGTCACGAAGACCGTGGCCCCTTCCCGCACGAAGCGGCGGGCGACGGCCAGCCCGATTCCGCTGGTCCCTCCGGTGATCACGGCGACCTTCTCCTGCAACACGCCGAACACCAGGTCCTGGAGCGAGCCCGGGAGCAGTTCTGGGCGACGGGGTACGCCGGAACCCGGATGGACGACATCGCCCAGGCGACCGGACTGGGCAAAGGCAGCCTGTACGGCGCGTTCGGCGACAAGAGCAAGCTGTTCCACCGCGTGTTCGGCGACTGGTGCACCGCTGTCGTCGAAGTCGCCGAAGGACGGCTGACCGGCGGTGACGACTCGAAAGCCCTGGCCCGGCTGTCGGAGTACGTGCACCTGATGGCGGAGAACACCGCCTCCGACGCCGAACGCCGCGGCTGTTTTCTGGCCAAAGGCGCGGCGGAACTCTCCCAACTCGATCCGAAGGTCGCCGAGCGGTCGACAGAGACCATGACGGCGTTGCTGGCCCTGCTGCGCAAGGAGATCAGCGCCGCCCAGCGCCACGGCGACATCGACGACGCGGCTGATCCGGAGGGGTTGGCGGCGCTGCTGCTGACGGTCGTCCGCGGGGTCGAGGCGGTCGGCAAGGCCGGGCTGGATCCGCAGACGCTGCGGAACATCGCGGACACCGCACTGGCGGTCCTGCCCAAGGGCCGAAACAGGCCCTGATCCGCCCTAAGCCTGTTCCACCGCCGCCGGAAGCTTCACCGGCTGCCGCAGCGCCTCAAGCACCGCGTTCACCGCCGCCCGCCGCGGCGAACCTCGCCGGGTGACCGCGACGATCGTGCGCGTCACCGGTGTCGCCAGCGTCTTCGTTGCCACCCGATACCGCGGATCCACCGCCAGCTCCGGCAGCAACGCGATCGACAGCCCGGCCTCGACGTGCTGCAGCGTCATCAGGTAATTGCTGAACCGGCACACCACGCGCGGCTCGAAACCCGATTCGCGGCAGAGCCGCAACGTCAGATTCGCCATGTAGGACTGGGGAATGTCGAGCGCCCACGGTTCGCCGGCGTAGTCGGCGAGCACCGCGGGTCCAGGCGGTTCCGGACGGTCGACGGCGGTCACCAGCACGATCGGGTCGGTCGCCAGCCGGATGATCTCCAGGTCGGGCCCGAGCGGGAGGTCGGCGAAGTCGGTGGTGGTGATGATGACGTCGCTGTCGCCCGCCCGGAGCGCCGGAACGCTTTCGTGCGGTTCCCGTTCCGCCAGTTCGGTTTCCAGCCGCGGATAGGTCTGCGCGAGACGGGTCGCGGCGGGCACCGCGAAGGTGTGGATCGCGCTCTGGAACGCGCCGATCCGCACCAGCCCGGCCGGTTCGTCGCCGCGCAGTTCGGCCTCGACCGCGTCGAGATGGTCGAGGATCGCGCGCGCCTGCCGGGCCAGTTTCTCCCCGGCAGGAGTCAGCCGGACGCGGCGGCCGGTGCGCTCCAGCAGCCGGGTGCGGGTTTCGGTTTCCAGCAGCGCGAGCTGGTGCGACACCGTGGAGGCGCTGAGATTCACGTCCTGCGCGACCGCGCGAACGGTGCCCAGCACAGCGAGCCTGCTCAACAGCCGCAACCGCGACGGGTTCAACATGGCCCCATCGTTGTTCGATGAAACCGCACAGGCAAGCGCAAACTGTGAGATGGACGCGGCGCTCGCCGCGGCTCTACCGTCGAGTCATGGCCACCGACACCTTCTGGTCCGACGTCGACCGGCACCTCGTCCGCTACGCCGGCCCCGGCTCGTTCACCGGCGAGATCATCGACCGCGCCGAGGGCAGTTTCGTCTTCGCCGAGGACGGACGGCGGATCCTCGACTTCACGTCCGGGCAGATGAGCGCGATCCTCGGGCACGCGCATCCGGAGATCGTCGAGACCGTCCGGAAGCAGGCCGCGAAGCTCGACCACCTGTTCAGCGGGATGCTGAGCCGTCCGGTGGTCGACCTCGCGCGGCGGCTGGCCGAAACGCTGCCGGACCCGTTGGAGAAGGCTCTGCTGCTGACCACCGGCGCCGAGTCCAACGAGGCCGCGCTGCGGATGGCCAAGCTGGTGACGGGCAAGCACGAGGTCGTCTCGTTCGCCCGGTCCTGGCACGGGATGACGCAGGCCGCGGCGAGCGCCACCTACAGCGCGGGCCGCAAGGGCTACGGTCCGGGCGCGCCCGGCAACTTCGCGATTCCGGTGCCCAGCGGGGCGGACTGGCAGCAGCAGCTGGACCTGGCGTTCGACCTGATCGACGCGCAGTCGGTCGGCAGCCTCGCCGCGTGTTTGGTGGAGCCGATCCTCAGCTCCGGCGGAATCCTCGTGCCGCCGCCGGGTTATTTCCCGGCGCTGCAACGGAAATGCCGGGAACGCGGCATGCTGCTGATCCTCGACGAAGCCCAGACCGGGCTGTGCCGCACCGGAACCTGGTACGCCTTCGAGCACGACGGCGTGGTCCCGGACATCCTCACGGTGTCCAAAACGCTCGGTGCCGGTCTGCCGCTCGCCGCGGTGCTGACGAGCGCGGAAATCGAAGAGGAAGCCCACGAACGCGGGTATCTGTTCTTCACCACGCACGTCTCGGACCCGCTCCCGGCGGCGGTCGGGAACACCGTGCTGGACGTGCTGATCCGCGACCGCCTCGACGAACGCGCCCTCCAGCTCGGCGCCCGGCTGCGCACCGGACTCGAGGAAATCGCGACGCGCCACGAGGCGGTCGGCGAGATCCGCGGCCGGGGACTGCTCGCCGGACTGGAACTGAGCGGCGGAGGACCGGACGCGGACAAACTCGGCGCGCGCGTGACGCAGCGGTGCCTCGAACTCGGGCTGCACATGAACATCGTGCAGCTGCCCGGGATGGGCGGGGTGTTCCGGATCGCGCCGCCGCTGACCGCTGCCGAAAGCGAGATCGACCTCGGACTGTCCATTCTGGACGAAGCGATCGGAGACGTCTCGCGGAGCTGACCACAGCGGGGAACGGTCGCCGCCGTCTGGACGACGCAGCAGCTCTTCGCGGCGCGGCCAAACACGACAAGCTGCTCCTCGGCACCCGGATCCGGCTGGTCCCGAGGGTTCACTTCGGGAACGTAGCCCGCAGCGAGACGAGCGGGACCGCGGCACCCGCCAGCACGACCGCACAGCCGGTCTGCGCCAGCAGGAACCAGAGCGGGCACGCGCCGGGGATCAGGTCGACACCGACGATCGCGACCGGCGCGACGATCGCGATGAGCCGCATCCGCAGATAAGCCGCGCGCGATCCCCGCGCCGCGGCCGAAACCAGCCACCACGAGACGGCGGCGCTGACGACCACGACCCCCGACCGGATCCACATGAAGCTGGACACCTCTCCGCCGGAAAGGGCCCGCGCCGCGATCGCTCCGAGGACGACCGCGCTCACCACTCCGTAAGCCGCGACGAACCCCTTCGCCAAGACGAGCCGATCCCGGTCGGTGGGTCGTTCGATGGTCTGCATCGGCGTTCTCCCTTGTGGTTTCCCGTTGTGCCAGCAACGCTAGGAAGCCGCGGCCAGGCCCGGTATGCGCCTGGACGCACAAGGGGGTGGGCCTGGACCCACTCCTGTCCCGCGGTGGCGGGAATCCGGTGTTTCGTGGTGCACAGTGGACCGTGAAGCCGGAGAACGAGGGGGCGAACCGATGCGATTACTACGGTCCTGGTTACGCGGGTGCGGGGTGGGACTAGGCCGAGCCGCCAAGGCCGCGGGCGTGGCCATGCTGGTCCCGGCGGTGTGGGCGGCCGCGGTGGGCCTGTGGCTGTTCTGGGGCGGCGGCCCGTGGGCGTGGATCGCGCCGGTCGCCTGGGCGGCGATCGGGACGCTGCTGCTGGCGCGGCCGGTGTGCCGGATGACCCGCGCGCTGGTCGCCGGCTGGACCGGCGTCGTGCTCCCGCCCGGATACCGCGAGCTGCCGCCGGTCACCCAGCTGTCGACCGGATACTGGTGGAACGGCCACTCCTATTCGCGCACCAGCAAAGACGCCCGGCGCGAACAGCGGCGGAAGAACTGGCGCCACGACCCGGCGAACTGGCGGGACCTGCGATTCCTCCTCATCGCGCCGTTCTCGTTCGGCCTGGTCGCGCTCGTGCCGCTGCTCGGCCTCGTCGCGGCCTTCCTGGCGCTGACGAACCTTCCCAGCGGATACTTCGCCGGTCTGCTGGTCACGATCGCGACCGCGCCGTACGCGTGGCGGAGCGTCGTCCCGGTAGCCACGCGGTTCCTGGGCGCGTCCGCGAAGATGGAGCTGGCCGACCGGGTCGACACGCTGACCGCGTTGCGCGCGGACACGACGATCGCGCAAGCCGCCGAAATCCGCCGTATCGAACGGGATCTGCATGACGGCGCGCAAGCCCGGCTAGTCGCGCTCGGCCTCGCCCTGGCGACGGCGGAGAAGCTGATGGAGACCAATCCCGAGCAGGCCAAGCAATTGCTGCGCGACGCCCGCGCCGGTGCCGCTACCTCCCTCACCGAATTACGCGAACTGGTCCGCGGCATCAGCCCGCCGGTGCTGAACGAACGCGGCCTCGTCGACGCCGTCCGCGCGATGGCGATGGACCTGCCGGTGGACGTGACCGTCGAGGCCGACTTGCCGCAGCCGCCCGATCCGCCGATCGAATCCGCGCTGTACTTCGGAATCGCCGAGTTGCTCGCCAACACGGTGAAGCACGCACGCGCGTCACACGTGCGGGTTTCCCTTCTGCGGGAAGGGAATCGGCTGTGCGCCGAGGTCGAGGACGACGGACTCGGCGGGGCGGAAATCCGTCCGGACGGCGGGCTCGCCGGACTGCGCCGCCGCCTCGCGGTCTTCGACGGCACCGTGGAGATCACCAGCCCGGAGGGCGGGCCGACCCGAGCGTGGATGATGGTGCCATGCGCATCGTCGTAGCCGAGGACCTCTACCTCCTGCGGGACGGCCTCGTCCGGCTCCTGCAGGCGTACGGCCACGAGGTGGTGGCGACCGCGACGACCGGTCCGGAAACCGTCGCCGTACTGCGGGAACACCGGCCGGACGTCGCCGTGGTCGACGTCCGGATGCCGCCGACGCAAACGGACGAGGGCCTGCGTGCCGTCCTCGCCGCGCGACGCGAGACGCCCGGACTGCCGGTGTTGATCCTGTCGCAGCACGTCGAACAGCTCTACGCCCGCGAGCTCCTCGCCGACGGGGCCAGCGGCGTCGGATACCTGTTGAAGGACAGCGTTTTCGAGGCCGAGCAGTTCATCGACGCCCTCGAACGCGTCGCGGCCGGCGGCACGGCGATGGACCCGGCGGTGATCTCGAAACTGCTCACGAGCGGGTCGCCGGACCAGCGACTCGGCTCGCTGACCGAGCGCGAGCGTTCGGTGCTGGAGCTGATGGCGGAAGGCCTGTCGAACGCGGCGATCGCCGGACGGCTGTTCCTGAGCGAAAGCGCGATCAGCAAGTACACGACGTCGCTGTTCGGCAAACTCGGCATCACCGACGACGACACCGGCAACCGGCGCGTCCTGGCGGTGCTGACGTATCTGAACTCGTGAGAACGGCCCGCACCGGCTCCGGTGCGGGCCGTCGAGGCGTCAGCCGACCAGATTGTCGAAGCGGCGCAACGTTTCCTCCGCGCCCAGCGCCTGCGTGATCGCGTGCAGGTCCGGGCTGCGGGTCGACCCGGTGATCGCGATCCGGATGATCTGCGACACCTCGCGGATCGAACCGGGGTAGGCGTCCGGGTCCTTCTTGTATTCCTTGGCGTTCTTGGCGAATCCGTGCTTCGCCGCGACGTCGCGGATCTGCTGGAACCACTCCTGGCCGTCGTCGAGCTGCTGGTAGGCCGACACGAAGTCCGACGCCACCGCGCGCACGACGTCCGCCGGAACGCCGAGCGCCGCGATCCGCTCGTCGTCGGGACCGGTCGCCGCCTGGTGCAGCTGCGGGAAGAAGAACCCGTAGACGGCGCGGAATTCGCTCCACTTCTTCAGGTCCTTGCGCGGGTTCTCGACGCCCTCGCGCTCCACCGCAAGCGCTCGCAGCGCCAGCTCGCGCGAAGACTCCAGGACCGCCTTCAGCTCCGGGTCGAACCGCTCCGCCCACTCCAGCACCGACGCGAGAATCTCCTCGCCGGACAGCGTCGCGACGTAGTCGGCGGCGAGGTCGTCCAGCTTCACCAGGTCCACGAGCGGACCGGCGACGCCGCACTCGTCGAGGTTGATCGGCGCGTCGAGCGCTTCGGCGAGCGGCATTTCGGCGAGCCGTCCGTTCGCCAGGCCGCGCAGGTAGTACAGCACCGCCGGAACCGGGTAGCCGGCTTCGAGGTAGAAGTCGACGGACGCTTCCGGGTCCTTGCGCTTCGACAGCTTCCGCTTGCTGCCGCCCTCCTGCTTCATCAGCGGCGCGATGTGCGCGTACTGGATCGGCTCGAAGCCGAGCGCCTCGAACAGCTGCTGGTGGGTCGGCACCGACGAGATCCACTCGTCGCCGCGGATCACGAGGTTCACCCGCATCAAGTGGTCGTCGACCGCGTGCGCGAAGTGGTAGGTCGGCAGCCGCGGGCTCTGGTCGGAGCTCTTGAGGATCACCACGTCGTTGCGGTTGGCCTCGGCCTCGATGGTGCCGCGGATCGCGTCGGTGAAACGCACGCGCTGCCCGGTGTCGTCAGGCGCGCGGAAGCGGACCACCCACGGCTCGCCCGCGTCGAGCTTCGCCTGGACGTCGGCCGGGTCGGCGTCGCGCCAGATCGCCCAGGAGCCGTAGTAGCCCGTCGGGAGCTTCGTCGCCTGCTGCCGTGCGGTGATGGACGCCAGCTCGTCCTTCGTCGCGAAGTCGATGTACGCGCGGCCTTCCCGCAGGAGGTGCCGTACGTAGGTGAGGTAGATCTGCTCGCGCTCGGACTGCCGGTACGGGCCGTACTCGCCGCCGCGCACCGCGTCCTCGTCGGCCTGCAGCCCGAAGTACGCGAAGCCGCGTTCGAACTGCTCGAGCGCGCCCTCGACCTCGCGCGACTGGTCGGTGTCCTCGACGCGCAGCAGGTAGCGGCCCTCGGAGCGGCGCGCGACATCCTGGTCGATCGTCGCGACATAGATGCCGCCGATGTGCACGAAGCCGGTCGGCGACGGGCCGAACCGGGTCACCTTCGCGCCGTCGGGCAGCTGCCGGGCCGGATAGCGCTGTTCCCAGTGCTCGGGCTCGGGCAGATCCGCGGGGAACAGGGCGTCGATGACCGCACGGTCCAGCATCGGAGGTCGGGTCTCCCAGGTCGTTCGGGTGATTTCGCTAGTGCTTCGAGTATCGCCGACCGCCGTCTTCCCCGGTCGTCCAGGTCCCCGGCTTGTCGGTACGGTTGCCAAGCGACCGGTTCCGATATATCGTGAACGTGTCGCAACAGTTCGAGAAAGGAAACCAAGACCCATGAACCGACGACGACACCCCTTCCCCGGAGGACGCTCGTTCCCCGGCGGACATTACGAACACGGAGAGCACGAGCAGCACGGCCGGTCCTCCTTCGGCCCGTGGGGCCGGGAATTCGGCGAGTTCGCCTTCGGGCCCGGCGGTCGCGGACGACGCGGCCACGGTCCGGGCGGACGCCGCGGCTCGCGACGCGGCCGGCGCGGCGACGTGCGGGCGGCGATCCTGATTCTGCTCGCGGAACAGCCGCGGCACGGGTACGAGATCATCCGCGAGATCGGCGAGCGCAGCGGCGGGCTCTGGAAGCCCAGCCCCGGCTCGATCTACCCGACCCTGCAGATGCTGGCCGACGAAGGCTTGGTCGTGAGCCGCGACGAGAGCGGCAAGAAGCTCTTCGAGCTCACGGACGAGGGCCGCACCGCCGCCGAGCAGCAGACCGGCACGCCGCCGTGGGAGCACTTCACCGACGACGTCGAACCGGTCGAGCACGACCTGCGCAAGGCGGGCGCGACGCTCGCCGCGGCTGTCGTGCAGGTGATGCGCGCCGGCAGCGAGAACCAGCAGGCCCGCGCGGTGGCCGTGCTCAACGAAGCACGCCGGTCGATCTACTCGATCCTCGGCGAGGTCGAGGACGAAGAGTCCGGCGAGGCAGCCGAGTGACCGGGCAGGACGAGGCCGGTGGGCTTGTCGCGGCAATGCACGCGATAGCCCACCGGCAGCGTCACCTCGCCCGGCCCCGGGTTCAGCCGGCGCGTGTCGGCGATCGCCCGCTGCGCGACTTTCGCGCTGAACTCGATCTTCAACACTGATTCCGCCGCGGCGAAGTCCGCGAAGCGCCAACGCGTGCGTACGCGCCGACAGTTGAAGCCGTGCGCGGCGAAGAAGCGTTCCACCGCAGGCGGGTCGTAGTGCGGCAGATCTGCCCGCATCCACCCGCCGTACGGCTCACTGGTCACGTCGAGGTCGACGATCACGATCGATCCTCCGGGCCGCAGCACCCGTTCCGCTTCGCGCAATCCGGGTTCGCATCCGGGGCCGAAGAAATACGCGGTGCGCGCGTGCACGATGTCCACACTGGCGTCGTCCACCGGCAACCGCTGCGCTCGTCCCACGCGGACCCGCACGTTCTCCAGATCCCGCACCCGTCGCTCCGCGTCCCGCGCGAGCGGCGGGTGCGGTTCGATTCCGAGCACCGAACGCGCGTCCGCGGCGAAGTACGGCAGGTGGTATCCGTCACCGCAGCCGAGATCGAGCACGTCCCGTCCGGTCCAGTCGCACTCTTCGCGCAGTACGCGCCAGATCTCGCCGTCCACGTCCTGCGCCTGGTTCTCCACGGCGTAGACCTGCTGGTAGTACCAGATGTTCGGGCTGGGAACGACTTCTTCGGACGCCGCCGGCCCGCGGAACAACCAGCGCACGGCACTCCTCTCCGGTCCGGGGCGCCGACGGGCGCGGCGGCTTTCCCGCTCAGAGCGTAGAACCCCGCTCCGCCGCATAGACTTCTCCCTCGTCGGGGAGGAGACGCGCAATGTCGATCGGCTGGCCAGGCTCCCGCACGATCCCGGCAGGGCTCCCCTGCTGGGTCGAGGTGGCGTGCCACGACGAGGCTCGGGCACAAGAGTTCTACTCCCGCCTTTTCGGCTGGGAATACGAGATCCGGCGCGACCCCGCGTCGCCGACCGGCCGGTACTCCATCGCCTCGTGCGACGGGGTCGCCGCCGGTGGTCTATACCAAGCCGGGTCCCGCAGCGCGCCCGGCTGGACGCTGCAGCTCGCGGTGCCGCACACGGCGAGCGCGGCGGAGTGGGTGGAGCACCTCGGCGGCCAGGTGACGCTCGGGCCGGTCGCGATTCCCGACCGCGGCAGCATCCTGCACGCGATCGACGCGTGCGGCGCGCCCGTGGTGTTCTGGGAAGCCCCGCCGGACTGGCAGTTCGCGAGCGGCGCGCCCAACACGTTCAGCGGCGCGGACCTGAACACGCACGACGGCGTGGCCGCGGACCACTTCTACACCAAGCTGTTCAACTACTCGAGCCGTCAGGTCGGCGACGGCGAAAGCGTTGACTACGTCGAGTACTCCATTGAGCACACAGCGGTGCTGTACCGCTACGTGATGGGTCCCGAATACCGCCGGGACACGCCCCCGCACTGGCTCGTGTACTTCGAGATCGACCCCGCGCGAGGCGCGGACGCGGCGGCGGGCGAGGCGTTGATGCTGGGCGGTTCGGTCGTGATCGAGCCGTACGACACGCCGTTCGGCCGCACCGCGATCCTCGCCGATCCGGACGGCGCGGTGTTCGCGGTGATCGACCACTCGCTGGTGCTGGAAGACGTGGGCCGCGCCGAGGTCGACGACCCGTACGACGACTAGCGGCTCAGGCCGGGACGAAGGCCGACAGCAGCAGCCACGACACGACGGCCGAGGGCAGCAGCGAGTCGAGGCGGTCCATGATGCCGCCGTGGCCGGGCAGCAGCGTGCCCATGTCCTTGATGCCGAGGTCGCGTTTGATGAGCGATTCGACGAGGTCGCCGAGCGTCGCGGTGAGCACGATGGCCGCACCGAAAATCGCGCCCTGCCAGGCGTGGCCGTCCAGCATGAGGCTGATCGTGAGCACGCCCGCGGCGATGCCCGCGATCATCGAACCGGCGAAGCCCTCCCAGGACTTCTTCGGGCTGATCGTCGGCGCCATCGGGTGCTTGCCGCCGAGCACGCCGGCGATGTAGCCGCCGGTGTCGGAGGCGACCACGGCGATCAGGAACGTGAGCACGCGCCCGACGCCGTCGTGCGGCGGCACGAGCATGGCCGCGAACGCGCCGAACAACGGCAGGTACGCGGCGGCGAAAACGGAACCGCTGACGTCGCGCACGTAGCCCTTCGCACCGCCGGGCAATCGCCACAGCAGGCAGGCGAGCACGGTGAGCACGAACGCGGTGAGCGCGCCTTCCCGGCCGAACGGCCAGGCCAGCCAGATCATCGCCTGCCCGCCGACCAGCACCGGGATCAGCGCGACCTTGGTGTCCGCGACCCGACGCAGCACGCCGGAGAACTCGAAGGTGCCGACCGCGATCGCGGCGGCGATGACCCCGATGAAGAGGAACCGGACGGTGAGCAGGGAAACGATGATCGCGGCCCCGAGCAGCAGCCCGACGCCGATCGCGGCGGGAAGGTTGCGCCCGGCCCGGGACGCCTTCTTCTCCGGTCCGGCTTCCTCGCCGGAGCCGGGGTTGCCGCCGGACGCGGCTGGTTCGCCGTTCGCGGGAACGCCCGCGGCCGTCGCGCCGGTCCCGTTTTCCGCCTTCGCCGACGCGGCACCGGATTCCGCGCGCGCGTTCGTCGCGGATTCCGATTTCCGTTGCCCGGCAGGGGGTTCCGGAGCCGGTTCCAGCCGCGACACCGGGTCCGGCCCGGCGGCCGGGTCCGGTGGCGGGATGTCGCCCACCCGCTCGTCGCGTTCCTCGCTCACCTGGCTCATCAGACCTCGAGCAGCTCGGCTTCCTTGTGTTTCACCAGCTCGTCGACCTGGTGCACGTAGGTGTCGGTGAGGTTCTGCAGCTCCTTCTCGGCGCGCGCGACCTCGTCCTCGCCCGCTTCGCCGTCCTTGGCGATGCGGTCGAGTTCTTCCTTGGCCTTGCGGCGGATGCTGCGGATCGAGACGCGGGCGTCCTCGCCCTTGCCCTTCGCGACCTTCACCATCTCCTTGCGCCGCTCCTCGGTGAGCTGCGGGATGACGATGCGGATGACGTTGCCGTCGTTGCTCGGGTTGACGCCGAGGTCGGACTCGCGGATCGCCTTCTCGATGGCGTTCAGCTGCGTCTGGTCGTAAGGCTTGATCAACGCCATCCGGGCCTCCGGCACGTTGACGCTGGCCAGCTGGTTCAGCGGCGTCGGCGCACCGTAGTACTCGACGACGATGCGGGAGAACATCGACGGGTGGGCCCGCCCGGTGCGCACCGACGTGAGGTCTTCCTTCGCGACGGACACCGCTTTTTCCATCTTCTCCTCGGCGTCGAGGAGGGTCTCGTCGATCACGGCTACTCCCGGTGTTGTGTTGTCGGACCTGAGCTTGATCCCAGCAGGTCTAGGCGGACGCCTCGTCGGCGGGGGTCGAGACCAGCGTGCCGATCCTCTCACCGCCCACCGCGCGGGCGATGTTGCCCTCGGTGAGCAGGTTGAACACGATGATCGGCATTTTGTTGTCCATGCAGAGGCTGAACGCGGTGGCGTCGGCGACCTTGAGGCCGCGCTCGAGCACCTCGCGGTGGCTGATCTCGTGGAACATCTTCGCGTCCGGGTCGGTCTTCGGGTCCGCGGTGTAGACGCCGTCCACGGCCTTGGCCATCAGCACGGCTTCGCAGCCGAGTTCGAGCGCGCGCTGCGCGGCCGCGGTGTCGGTGGAGAAGTAGGGCATGCCGACGCCGGCGCCGAAGATCACGACGCGGCCCTTCTCGAGGTGCCGTTCCGCGCGGCGCGGGATGTAGGGCTCGGCGACCTGGCCCATCGTGATCGCGGTCTGCACGCGGGTCGGAAGGCCTTCCTTTTCGAGAAAGTCCTGCAGCGCGAGGCAGTTCATCACGGTGCCGAGCATCGCCATGTAGTCGGCGCGGTCGCGGTCCATGCCGCGCTGGGACAGCTCCGCGCCGCGGAAATAGTTGCCGCCGCCGATCACCACCGCGATCTGCACCCCGGTGCGCGCGACGTCGGCGATCTGCTGGGCGACGGAGTGCACGACGTCGGGGTCGACACCCACCGCGCCGCCGCCGAACATCTCGCCGCCCAGTTTCAGCAGCACCCGGCGGTACCCGCCCTCGACCCGGTCCTCACCCATGTCTGTCGCCTCCTGCCCCTCGGTAGACCCGACTGTGCCCCGTCCCCGACGCGCGGAGACGGGGCACAGTGCCAGAACCTAGTCCCAGTGCCTCGCTCAGGCCTGGCCGACCTCGAACCGGGCGAACCGGGTCAGGGTCACGCCGGCCTCGTCGAGCAGGGCCTTGACGGTCTTCTTGTTGTCCTTGACCGACGGCTGCTCGAGCAGCACGTTGTCCTTGTAGTACGCGTTGACCTTGCCCTCGATGATCTTCGGCAGCGCCTGCTCGGGCTTGCCTTCCTCGCGGGCGGTCTGCTCGGCGATGCGGCGCTCGTTCTCGATGATCTCGGCCGGCACCTCCTCGCGGGTCAGGTACTTCGCGCGCAGCGCGGCGACCTGCATCGCGGCGCCGCGGGCGGCGTCGACGTCGTCGCCGGTGAACTCGACCAGCACGCCGACGGCCGGCGGGAGGTCGGAGCCGCGGCGGTGCAGGTAGATCGCGGTCTGGCCCTCGAACGACACCACGCGGCGCAGCTCGAGCTTCTCGCCGATGCGGGCCGAGAGCTCCTGCACGACCTCGTTGACCGGCTTGCCGTCCAGGTCAGCGGCCTTCAGCGCCTCGACGTCGCTGCTCTTCAGCGTCTTCGCGGTCTCGACGATCTTCGCCGCGAGCTGCTGGAACTCGTCGTTCTTGGCGACGAAGTCGGTCTCCGAGTCGAGCTCGATCATGACGCCGCCGTCGCCGGCGACCAGGCCCTCGGCGGTGGCGCGCTCAGCGCGCTTGCCGACGTCCTTGGCACCCTTGATGCGCAGGAACTCGACAGCCTTCTCGAAGTCGCCGTCGTTCTCCTCGAGGGCCTTCTTGCAGTCCATCATGCCCGCGCCGGTCATCTCGCGCAGGCGCTTCACGTCAGCGGCGGTGTAGTTCGCCATCGTGTTGAATCCGTCCGTTTCAGGTACGTGTGCGGTGAGCGCCGTCCGGGCGGCCCTGCGCGGACCGCCCGGACGGGGTGGATCAGGAGTTGGCCGGAGCCTGCTCGCCGGTCGCTTCCGCGGTCTCGGTCGCGGCGGTCTCGGCGGTCTCGGTCGCCGCGGCGGCCTCGGTCGCGTCGGCGGCGGCGGTCTCCGAGCCCGCGAGGAGCTCCTTCTCCCACTCGGCCAGCGGCTCGTCCGAAGCACCGGTCTCCGGCTTCGCGTCGGCCGAGGCGCCGTTGCGGCCGGAACGGGCCATCAGCCCGGCCGCGGCGGCCTCGGCGACGACCTTGGTCAGCAGCGCGGCGGAACGGATCGCGTCGTCGTTGCCCGGGATCGGGTAGTCGACCTCGTCCGGGTCGCAGTTGGTGTCGAGGATCGCGACGACCGGGATGTTGAGCTTGCGAGCCTCGCCGACGGCGATGTGCTCCTTCTTGGTGTCGACGATCCACACCGCGGACGGCACCTTGGCCATGTCGCGGATGCCGCCCAGGGTCTTCTCGAGCTTGTCCTTCTCGCGGGTCAGCGTGAGGATCTCGCGCTTGGTCAGCCCGGTGAAACCGCCGGTCTGCTCCTGGGCCTCGAGCTCCTTCAGGCGGAGAAGGCGCTTGTGGACGGTCTGGAAGTTGGTCAGCATGCCGCCGAGCCAGCGCTGGTTCACGTAGGGCATGCCCACGCGCGCGGCCTCGTTGGCGATCGCTTCCTGAGCCTGCTTCTTCGTGCCGACGAACATGATGGTGCCGCCGTGCGCGACGGTTTCCTTGATGAACTCGTACGCACGGTCGATGTAGGTCAGCGTCTGCTGCAGGTCGATGATGTAGATGCCGTTGCGCTCGGTGAAGATGTAGCGCTTCATCTTCGGGTTCCACCGACGGGTCTGGTGCCCGAAGTGCACGCCGCTGTCGAGCAGCTGCTTCATGGTGACGACGGCCATTGCCGGAATCACACCTTCTCTGTACTCGCGCGCTCCCGCTGTCGGTCTTCGATCCGCCGGCGGAGGCGCTGTTCCGGTTAGTCGCCCGCGACCGGGAGGCCACGAGCCCTGGTGCCGCAGCCGATGCCCGGACCCGCGGGTTCGGCAGTGCGAAACCCCAGGGACCGCCGGACACCGTGCGCCCTCCGTCCGGGTTCCCGCCGAAGCGGCCCGTCCGAGGACGCGCGCATGTGCACGCGAAGTCAGCCCAGCGAGTGGACTGCGGAATTGATTCTACCCCCTGCCACCAGGCCCGTCCCTGCGGGCGGCCTTCGCCCTCCCCGGGGTTGTCCACAACTGTGCCGGCCTGTGGACAACTAGCGCTGAACAGCGAGTTCCGGTCGGCCGGTGGCTGAGGATGGGGACATGACCACGACCCGATCTTTTCCCGCTGACTCTGCTGCGGCCGCTGGCCCCGCTGGCCCCGCTGCCCCCGCGGCTCCCGGTGCCCCTGCTGCCACGGTTGCCACTGCTACCGCTGTTGCCCGCCCCGCCGACTCGCCCGCGGCTTCCCTGCCGCCCTCGTCGACACCGAGCACGGCCCGCTCAACGCCCTCCCCCGTTCCTCGCCCGGACAGAGAGGCGAGCAGCCGATCCGATCCGCCGTCGCATTCGCCCGCGCCTGATCTGCTGTCGCTCAGCCAGCCCCGCCTGAATCCGCCACCGCTCAATCCGCCCACGCTCAATCCGCGCAGCCTCAATCCGACGCCGACGATCGCGTCGCCGTCGGCGAAGACGACTTTGTCGTCGATGTCGGCGTCGCCGACGGCGGAGTCACCGTCGATTTCGACGTTGGCGGAGTCGACATCCGCACCGAGGTCGACGCCGTCGGCGGCGGCGATGTCGGCGGCGCTGTCGGCGGAGTCGCTGTCGGCGGAGTCGCTGTCGGCATCCGCATCCACGTCGCCGTTGCCGTCGGCGCAGTCATCGTCAATGTCGGCGATGTCGAAGTCCGCGGCGTCGGCGAAGTCGGCGAAGTCGGCGAAGTCGGCGAAGTCGGCGAAGTCGGCGAAGTCGGCGTCGGCGGAGTCGGCGAAGTCGGCGTCGGCGGAGTCGGCGGAGTCGGCGGAGTCGGCGGAGTCGGCGGAGTCGGCGTTGCCATGGTCGGCGTCCGCATCGCCGTCGCTGGAAACACCTCACCCGGTGGTCCTGGCTACCGGCGCCCTGCTCGCTCAGCACCCATCCGCGGCCACCGCCCTCCTGAGCCCTGGCGACACCACCCCACCCGCTGTCTCAGCGCGCTCGCTCCCTCGGGGCGGCCGTCACCGCAAACCACCCGCTAGACCGCGTAGAATCCGCACGGCACTCCTCCGCGCCTGGACCCGCGCGACCTCCGCGGCGAGCACCGCCACCCGCTACGCCCTCTTCGCCTCCCGCAGGCTCGTCCGCCCATCCCACCGACCGGCAACGAACCTGCTGCCGAGGATCCGAATCTCCCTCCCCTGCGATTTCAGCTGGGGCCACCCCCCACTGCGCCTAGCCGGACCAAGCGGCGAGCTCCCGCTTTTCAGCTCGCCCAACCGAAAAAGCACCACCCGAACGTGGCTGATCCTGGCGACGGTATTGACCCTGTCCGCAGGCTCAGCCGCCCTGTTCACCTCCCGAGCCGACGCCGCCCCGATCCAGCCGACTCCGGAAGAGCCCGGCCGCCTGGCCTGGCCCTTGACGCCCCGTCCACACGTCACCCGCAACTTCGAACCACCCACGACCCCGTTCGGCCCAGGCCACCGAGGCGTAGACCTGGAAGCTGCGGCCGGACAACAGGTACTGGCCGCGGACATGGGCGTAGTGGTCTTCGCCGGCCAAGTAGCAGGCCAAGGAGTAGTTGCCCTGGACCACGACGGCGGCCTCCACACGACCTACCTCCCCATCGCCCCGACAGTCGCCCCCGGAGACCAGATCTATCGCGGCCAGCCGCTGGGAACCGCAACGCCAGGCCACCCCGGCTGCCCAACCGCCGCCTGCCTGCACTGGGGAGCCCGCCGCGGCACGGAATACATCGATCCGCTCGCCCTGGTCGGTACCCCCAGCCGAGTACGCCTCAAGCCGTGGGCAGAAGGCCCCTGACACCGCGGCAATAACGGCTGCGTCCCTCGCCCCTCGGCGCAGTCGCCTCAGTCAGCACGGTCGCCGCAACCGCCGCAACCGCGGCAATCGGTGCAGTCGGCAGGATCGCCTCACTCACCGCAGGCGGCACGGTCGGCGCAGCCGCCCGGAAGTCAGTTGCTGGGTTGCTCCATCAGCTTGGCGCGCAGCCGCATCACCGCGCGGGTGTGCAGCTGGCTCACCCGTGATTCCGTGACGCCGAGGACTTTGCCGATTTCCGCCAGGGTCAGGCTTTCGAAGTAGTAAAGGCTGACGACGATCTTGTCCCGGTCGGTGAGCTGGGCGATGGCTTCGGCGAGCTGGCGGCGGTTGTCCTGGTCCACCAGGACGGCCACCGGGTCGACGGCGCCGTCGTCAGGGAGAGTGTCGACCAGCGAGCCAGCGTCTTTGCCTGCCGCGACAAGGTCTTCCAGGGCCACCACGCTGGTGAGGCGGAGCTGGCCGTAGAAGTCGCGGAGGTCGTCGAGGCTGATGCCCATTTCGCCGGCTAGTTCGGCGTCGGTCGGGGTTCGGTGCAGGCGGGCGCCGAGGCGTTCCAGGGCGCGGGCGGTTTCCTTCGCCTTGCTGCGCACCGCGCGCGGGACCCAGTCCTGGGAGCGCAGGTCATCGAGGATGGCGCCCCGGATGCGTTGCATCGCGTACGTCTCGAAGCGCAGGCCGCGTTCCGGGTCGAATTTCTCGATCGCGTCGACGAGCCCGAAGATGCCCGACTGCACGAGGTCGCCGACGTCTACGTGCGTCGGCAGACCGGTGCCGACCCGGCCCGCGACGTACTTCACCAGCGGTGCGTAGTGCAGCACCAGCCGGTCGCGCGACGTCTGGTCCGGTTTGTCGGCGAACTGCTGCCACAGCGCCTGAATCCCCGCGTCGACATCCTGACCAGGACGACCGTCCCCGTTGGCGGCGTCCTGCACGCCGGGGCGTGCCGCCCCGGCTTCCGTGACCTGCGATGTGGAAGTCATTGCACGGTCGTTCTCGGCGTGCTGATCAGTGTGGTCTCCGTGCTCGTGCGGATGCGCGTGCGCCGGCGGCTCGGCCCTGCCGTCCCCGGCCGAGCCGCTGCCGGCCTCTTCAGGCCCGCGGGTGTGCTCGGTCATGGATCGCCTTCAGCCGATCGACGGTCACATGAGTGTAGAGCTGGGTCGTGGCCAGCGTAGCGTGACCAAGCAGTTCCTGAACGCTCCTGAGATCCGCACCTCCTTCGAGGAGATGTGTCGCGGCGGAATGCCTTAGTCCGTGCGGCCCCATGTCCGTTGCGCCCGGCACCGCGGCCACCGCCTCGTGCACGACGCGCCGTGCCGCGCGCGGGTCCAAGCGCTTGCCGCGAACGCCCAGGAAAAGCGCCGTCAGCGGCGTTTCCCCAGCCAGCGCAGGCCGTCCGTCCTCCAGCCACGCGGTCAGCGCCTCGGCCGCCGGGACGCCGAACGGGACTGTCCGCTCTTTGTCTCCCTTGCCCACCACCGAAACCACGCGACGGGAAAAGTCCACGCTGCCGACGTCCAGTCCGCACAACTCCGACACCCGAATGCCAGTCGCGTACAGCAATTCGACCAATGCGCGGTCACGCAGAGCAACCGGATCCCGTTCGGCTGCCCCTTTCGCGGAGGCGTCCATGAGCGCGTCGGCCTGCTCGGCCCGGAGCACGCCGGGCAGGGTCCGGTGCGTGCGCGGCGCGGCCAGCCGACCGCCGGGGTCCGACTTCAGCAAACCGGTGCGGTGTGCCCAAGCCGTGAAGGTGCGCGCGGCCGCAGCGCGGCGCGCGAGGGTGGTGCGCCCAGCGCCGTCCGAGCGCTGCCTCGCGAGCCACGCGCGCAGCTGCGTGACGTCCAAGTCCTCAAAGCGCCGCGCGAGACGGTCGTCCTCCCCCACGGTCAGGAATGCCAACAGCGAAACGACGTCGCCGACGTACGCGCGCACGGTGTGCGGCGACAGCCCACGCTCCAGCGACAGATGCCGTTCGTAATCGGCCACTACCGACTCGGCGGACTCCGGCAACTCTGCGCGTAGAGCACGAAGATCGGGGCGTGGCGGGTGTTTCCGGTGTCCACCGGGACGCGGAACCGCGTCCTTGCGTGCACTCGCTGACGGCATGGCGATTACGCTGCGCGAACCATCGCCATTGGTCAAGCATCGCCACGCCCATCATCGGTTGGCCGTTCGGACGATCTGCCGCCAGCCGGTCTCGCCGCGCACCGCGAAGCCGTCGACCTCCAGTGCGGGCAACAAGGCGCGAACTCGGGAAACGGGCACGCCAGCGCTTTCCGCGACCTCCTCCGGAGCCCGGCCGGCCCGTGGAAGCAGCGCGTCGTAAACCCTCGACGCCTCCGGTCCGAGATTGTCCGTGGGCCGCCGGCTCGACTCGGCCGCGGGAGCCGCCGTGCCGAACCGGCCCACGGTTTCGAGCACCTCGTCGACTGAGGTGACCAACGTGGCCTTGCAGTCCCGGATCAGCGCGTGGCAACCGGCTGAACTGCCCGAATGCACTGATCCCGGCAACGCCATGACAACCTTGCCGAGCGCACCCGCGATGGTGGCGGTGTTGCGCGCACCACTGCGGATTCCGGCCTCCACAACGACTGTGCCATCGGTAAGACCTGCGATAAGGCGGTTGCGCACCAGAAATCGATGACGCGCGGGCGGCGTCTTTGGCGCGTACTCACTGACGAGAGCGCCGCCCTCCGCGACGATGCGGTCCAACAGGTCTCTGTTTCCCGCGGGGTAGGCATAGTCGACGGCACAGCCGAGCAGCGCGACCGTGACGCCTCCACCATTGAGCGCGCCGCGGTGAGCGGCGGCGTCGATGCCTAGGGCCGCACCGGAGAAGACCGGTATTTGTCGGGTTGCCAAGGCGTGACCGAACTCGATGGCGTTGTGCACGCCGTAGTCCGTGGCCAACCGAGCGCCGACGACTGCTACCGCACGGTCGGCGACTTCGGCCAGGCTTGCGTCGCCGCGCACCCAGAGTCCGAGCGGCGCGGCGACGTGCTTAACACCGTTTCCGGCTGCTACCGCCAGCGATAGCAACGGCCACGCGGGCCATTCGTGGTCTTCGGGAACCACTAGCCGGGCACCTGATTTGGCGGCCTCCTCGAGATCTTGTTCCGCGATCGTGGATTCCCGCCGCGCAGCCGTTTCACGAAGGACCGGCTCGGGACAGTCCCCGGCCCGGACCCGCTCGGCTGCCGCGACCGGGCCGTGTTCGCCGACGAACTCCAGCAAATGCGGCGCCGGTGGTTCAGCGACGCCCAGCAGATACGCGCGAGCGAGCCTCTCGGAGTCGGTCGCCGCAGTCTGATCTTCGACGGCGATGCTCACGCCGCACCTCTTCGACCACCAGGATTCTCGGAGCGGACCACTGCGAGATGCCGGTGCAACGCCAACTGTTCTCGAACCCGGACCGGGTCATGTTCGGGCCGGACTTCCCGCCGCCGGACCGGGTGCAGATGCCGGACGATCTTGTGCTGCGGCGTCTTCGGCCTGCGGTGCCGGGTGCGCGGGGACGAGGGCGGGATGGCTCGGTTGGACATGGGGCTTTCCTTTCGGTGAAGGTCCGGCGGCGGGTTTGCCTGGCCGGGTTGGGACATCTGGTCGGGACGTTGGTCAGTGGGGCCGGGTTGGTCCCGAGGCGTTCGCCGCAGCCAGCACGGACGATTCGGTGCTGTCCGGGATGGGGACATCTAGTCGAGCCGCTGGCGCGCACAGACCGGGTTGGTTTCGGTCATTCGCCGCAGGTGGATTCGGTCTGGCCGGGTTGGGACATCTGATCGGGACTTGGGTGAGCGGGATCGGGTTGAGTTCGGCGCGTTCGCCGCGGCCAGCACGGGGGCGTTCGGCTCTGTCCGGGGTCGGGACGTCTGGTTGAGCCACTGGCGCGCGGAGACCGGGTGGATTTCGGGCGTTCGCCACCGCCAACGCGGCCTCGTGGCCGGACGTGCCCGCCGACCAGCTGTGCGCGCAGGAGGCGAAGACCCCGGCGGAGTTTGCACAAGGGTTCGGGCGAGCGGGAGGCGTCGAGAGCGGGACTGGGCGTTGGGTTCGGCGGGCGGGATGACCTCCAGGCGCTAGCCGGTTTTGCGTTCTCGGAAGTCCAGGGCTGCGGTGACGTGGTCGGTGTCGGGTTGGGGAAGGGCGGCCAGGTCGGCCAGGGTCCAGGCGATGCGCAGGCATCGGTCGGCTCCTCGTGCGGTCAGGAGGCCTCGGTTCAGGGCGCGGTCCAGGACTGCGGTCGCGGGCGGCGGCAAGGCGAAGTCACGGCGAAGGACGGGGCCTGGCACTTCGGTGTTCGACTGCCAGCCGTGTTCGTGCCAGCGGTGTTTGGCGCGGTCTCGGGCGGCTAGGACTCGGGCTCGGACGGCTGAGGAGGGTTCGGGGGTGGTGGATTGATGGGCGGAGATCGCGGTCAGGGGGCGTAGACGGACGCGAAGGTCTACTCGGTCCAGGAGGGGGCCAGAGAGCCGCGAGAGGTAGCGGCGGCGGGTGGTTACTGAGCAGGTGCAGTCGGTTTCCCGGGGAGGGGCGCAGGGGCAGGGGTTGGTGGCCAGGACTAGCTGGAACTGGGCGGGATAGCGGACGACGCCTTTGGCCCGGGCGATGCGGACTTCGCCTTCTTCTAGGACGGTGCGGAGCGAGTCGAGGCGTTGGTTGCCGAATTCGCAGGCCTCGTCTAGGAAAAGGACGCCTCGGTGGGCTCGGCTGATGGCACCGGGAGCGGCCAGACCCGTGCCGCCGCCGATGAGGGCTGGCGGGCTGATCGAGTGGTGCGGCGCGACGAATGGCGGGACCGTCACCAGGGGAGACGACTTCGACAGGGAGCCGTCTACGGAGTGGATGGCGGTTACCTCCAGGGATTCGTCCGGGGAGAGGTCCGGCAACAGACCGGGGAGACGTCTGGCGAGCATGCTTTTGCCGACGCCGGGCGGGCCGGTGAGCAGGAGATGGTGGCCTCCTGCCGCGGCGACTTCCAGGGCCCAGCGGGCTTCCGGTTGACCTACTACGTCGGCTAGGTCGGGGACTGCCGCAGGCGCGACAGCTGTGGGAGCGGCGGGAGGTTCCAGGTCGCCTTCGTCTTTCAGCCAGGCGATGAGTTCGGCCAGGCGCGTGACGCCGGAGACTTCCAGGCCGTCTACGAGGGCGGCCTCAACTAAGGATTCAGTCGGTACTACGGCGCGTTCGTGACCGGCGGCTTTGGCGGCCAGCAGGCCGGGGAGGACACCGCGCACGGGGCGGATTCGGCCGTCCAGCGCGAGTTCGCCTAGCAGGATGGTGTGCAGGAGTTTCCGGCCTGGGACGGCGCCGATGGCGGCTAGGACCGCGGCCGCGATGCCCAGGTCGTAGCCGGAGCCCATTTTGGGCAGGTTGGCGGGCGACAGGGCTAGCGTGATTTTGCCGTCCGGCCAGGACTGGCCGGAATTGCGGACTGCGGAGCGGACTCGGTCTTTCGCCTCGCGGAGGCCGGCGTCAGGCAGGCCGACCAGGGTCACTCGGCTGAGGCCGCCGCCTAGGTCAGCTTCGATTTCCACTACGCGGCCTTCGATGCCGAGCAACGCGACGGACCAGGTTTTGGCGTGCGGCATCAGAAAGCCCCCACCAGATGCCGCACGACGGGCTCTTCGCCGTTTGGCGCGTAGACGGTCACGACGTCGTAGCGGATGCGGCACCAGCCGACTCGATGTTCCTTGAGCCAGCGCATGGCGGCTCGGTGGACGCGGTCGATCTTTTCCGGAGTGACCGACTCGGCCGGGGTGCCGTATTCGGTGCTGGAGCGGGTTTTGACCTCGCAGAAGATCACCCGGTCGCCTTCGGACAGGACCAGGTCGAGTTCACCCTCGCGGCAGTGCCAGTTCCGGCTGAGCAGGACCATGCCGGCGGCCTGCAGATGCCGGGCGGCGAGGTCCTCGCCCCAGCGGCCGAACGTCCGGCGCCAGTGCGTGCCGGGGTGCGGGCCGTCGTTCATGGTGGTCCCCCTCGAACAGCGTGAGCACCGCCGATCACGGTGCGTGTACTTTCACGATCGCAACGTGATCAGCGCCCGCGCCAGGGGGATTCCGCGCAGCTGTGGATAACCCGGGGGTTGTGGATCGCGGCTGGTCTCAAAGGACAGGAAGCGACGGAATTGTCGGTGCGGTGTGCGGGCCGGCCGGAGAACGACGAAGGCCACCGGGCAGTGCCGGGTGGCCTTCGTGGCGAAAGAGCGGGTCAGCCCGAGAACGGACCGTCTTCCGGGAGCCGCAGATCGGGTTTGTCCAGTTCTTCGACGTTGACGTCCTTGAAGGTGATGACCCGGACGTGCTTGACGAACCGGGCGGGGCGGTACATGTCCCACACCCAGGCGTCCGACATGCGCACCTCGAAGTACACCTCGCCACCGCCGTCGCGGACCTGCACGTCCACCGCGTTGGCCAGGTAGAACCGCCGCTCGGTCTCCACCACGTACGAGAACTGGCCCACTATGTCGCGATACTCGCGGTACAGCGAGAGCTCCATCTCGGTCTCGTACTTCTCGAGATCCTCTGCGCTCATGAAATCCGCGCCCCTCCTCGCGTTCGTCCTGCTCCGGCGGCGGAGCGTTCATTCTTACCCACCGAGCGGTCCGGGGCACGGACCGGCCCGCCCGCATTTTCCAGGGCATTCTCCAGTGCAGCGTAGGTGAGCACGACCGGATGCGGGGCAGTGACTCCGTGTGCGAGGGCGATAGTGGCGACATTCGTGTAGGACCAGCGGTGCGCCGGGCTCGGGCCGTGCTCACTCAGCGCAGCCAAATGGTCCGCGGTGCTGTAGCCCTTGTGCACGTCGAACCCATAGGCCGGCAACTCTTCGTGCAGGCCGGCCATGATCCGGTCCCTCGTCACCTTCGCCAGGACGGACGCCGCCGCGATGCTCGCGACACTGCGGTCCCCCTTGATCACCGCGACGTTCGGCGCGGGAATGCCGGGAATCGGGAAACCGTCGGTGAGGACGTACCCGGGATGGGTGCGCAGACCGGCGACGGCGCGGCGCATGCCTTCCAGGTTCATCACCCGGATGCCGAGCAAGTCCACCTGCTCGGAGGGGATGACGATCACCGAGTAGTCGAGGGCGCGTTGCAGCACCCGGTCGTAAACCCGTTCCCGGGCCTTCGCGGTGAGCATCTTCGAATCGGTCAGCTCGGGCAGTCGCGCGCCGTCGCCGGGACGGAGCACGCACGAAGCCACCACGAGCGGACCCGCACAGGCTCCGGCACCGGCCTCGTCCACACCGGCGACCGGGCCGAGGCCGCGGCGTTCGAGTGCGCCTTGCAGACCCCAGAACAGCTCGCCGCGCACCACAGCGCGCGGCGGGCGGAGCGGTTCTGCCGGAATACGGGGAGGAGGGAGAGTCACCGAAACACCACCCGGGAGTCGCGGACGACGGAACGCACTGCTTACCGTGTCCGGCCGGCCGCCTTGCGGAGGCCAGCCTTCACGCGGCGTCCGACGAAGAGCGTGGGCACCGCGGTGGCGAAGCCGATGCCGAGCGGCAGCCCTTCCTGCCAGGCGGGCGCGCCGAGCGCGACCGGCTGGGCGTTCTGCTGCGGATTGTGGTCCGAGATCCCGCCCCAGCGGCTCGGCGGCAGCACGATGATGCGGGCCTTGCCGATGACGTGGTCCACGGGCACCGCACCGTTGGGACCGCCGCCGCCCTGATACCGCGAATCGGCGGAGTTGTTGCGGTTGTCGCCCATCACCCAGACGGTGCCCTGCGGGACCTTCACCGGGGCGAACGACTCCTGAACGGGGTGGTTCGGGTCTTCCCAGTGGATGTAGGGCTCGTCGAGGGATTTGCCGTCGACGATCACCCGGTTGCGGTTGTCGCAGCACTGGACGGTCTGGCCGCCGGTGGCGATGACGCGTTTGACGAAGTCCCGCTCGTCCGGCGGCGCGAAGCCGACCAGCGAGCCGATGCCGCGCAGCGCTCGGACGACGATGTTGCTCGACTCCTGCGGCGCGATCTCGTTCTCGGTCCACGCGGGCGGACCCTTGAACACGATCACATCCCCCGGGGAGGGGTCGGTGAAGTCGTAAGTGACGCGGTCGACCAGGATCCGGTCGCCGGTGCAGCCGGGGCAGCCGTGCAGCGTGGACTCCATGGATCCCGAAGGGATCATGTAGACCTTGGCGAGGAACGCCTGGATCAGGATCGTGAGCACCAGCGCGATCACGATCAGGATCGGCAGTTCCTTCCAGAACGACCGCTTTTTCGAGGACTTGCCTCGCCGGTGCGACCCCCGACGCCCGCCGGACCGTTCCTGGTCCTCCTCCGGGCGTTCGGGGCCGTCCTCATCGGCGTTCCGCGACACAGGTTCGACCACGTCGCCAGGCTACCGGTAGCCGACTCGTCACTCAGGAGGCGGAGGTGGTCTCGCGGTTCTCGCGGCGCTCCTTGATCTTGGCCTTCTTGCCGCGCAGCTCGCGCAGGTAGTACAGCTTCGCCCGGCGGACGTCGCCGCGCTTGAAGACCTCGACCTGCGACAGGTTCGGCGAGTGCACCGGGAAGGTGCGCTCGACGCCGACGCCGAACGAAACCTTGCGCACGGTGAAGGTCTCCCGGATGCCGCCGCCCTGACGGCGGATCACGACGCCCTGGAAGACCTGGTTGCGCTCGCGGTTGCCCTCGATGACGCGGACGTGCACCTTGAGCGTGTCGCCGGGGCGGAAGTCCGGGATGTCGGAACGCAGTGACTGCGCGTCCAGCGCGTCCAGGGTGTTCATCGGTGGTCCGTCCTCGTATTCGTGTGGCTTACGTACAGCTTGAGCGCGCAGTGGAGTTCACTGCGACTAGCCCGGGGCTGATGGCATTCACGGTTGGCCTCGCGGTCCTTTACTCCGGCCACTGGCCCTAGTAAAAACTCGCACGTCACGCCAACTGATTCATTATGGCAGAGGCCCCCGGAGACCTCGCACGGGGCCTATCCGGGCTGGTCGTCCAGCCCTTCGAGCACCTCGCGGTCCCGTTTGTCCAGGCTGCCCTCCGGCAGCTGGGCCAGCAGGTCCGGCCGCCGCCGCGCGGTGCGCTCGAGCGCCTGGTCGCGCCGCCAGCGGTCGATCAGCGCGTGGTTGCCCGAGCGCAGCACGTCCGGCACCGCCAGGTCGCGCCACACCTCCGGGCGGGTGTAGCTGGGGCCTTCGAGCAGGCCGTCGGAGAACGAGTCCTCGGCCGCCGACCGCGCGTTGCCGAGCACGCCCGGCAGCAGCCGGACCACGGCCTCGACGATCACCAGCACCGCTGCCTCGCCGCCGACCAGCACGTAGTCGCCGATCGAGACCTCGTCGACCGGCATCCGGCGGGCGGCGTCGTCGACGACCCGCTGGTCGATGCCCTCGTAGCGGCCGCAGGCGAACACCAGGTGCTTTTCCTCCGCGTACGCGTGTGCCAACTCCTGGGTGAACGGCTTTCCCGCGGGGGTCGGGACCACGAGCCGGGTCTCCTCGCCGCACACGTCGTCCAGGGCCGGGCCCCAGATCTGCGGCTTCATGACCATGCCGGGACCGCCGCCGTACGGCGCGTCGTCGACCGCGCGGTGCACGTCGTGGGTCCAGTCGCGCAGGTCGTGCACACCGACCTCGATCAGGCCGCGGTCGATCGCCCGGCCCAGCAGCGCGGCGCGCAGCGGGTCGAGGTACTCGGGGAAAATGGTGACGACGTCGATGCGCAAGCGGTTACCAGTTCCAGTACTCGGTGGCCTCGGCGTGCCACGGGCTCGGGACGTCCTGGTCGATCGCGAAGGCCATGCCGAGCCCCTTCGCGATCTTGATGCTGCGGTGCAGGGTCTCCCGCATCGGCGACCCGGCGGGCAGCCCGTTGTCGTCCGACCACGTCTCGGTCTGCGTAATGCAGGTTCGCGCACCGAAACGGGCGTTCGAGCACGGAGCGGGCGCGCCCCACGTCTGCAGGTGTTCGAAGTGGACGACCTTGCCCGAGCTCTGCCTGGTGATCGTGCCGCGCGCGACGAGCCGGTAGTCGGTGGACGGCACGGTCCAGCGCACGTAGTGCTGGCGGCCGCCGTCGGACGGGATCGCCGTGCATTGGGCCCCGTCGCATGCGGACTCTTCGGTGACCCGCTGCGAGTAGTAGGTGCCGTTGCCGTCCCAGCCGTCGAGCAGCACCCAGTCGCCCGAGCGGACGAAGTGCTCAGCGGTCGCCGGCGGCCACGTGACCGGGTCACCCCAGGTGATCTGCGATTCGGTGGCCGACTGCGGCGACCACGCCCACTGGAACGCCTTCTCCCCCGGCGGGGCGTACTGGCCAGCGCTGCGCTGGAACATCAGCGAAAAATCGCCGTACACCGGCGAAGCGGCCTGCGCGGGCGGCGCGGCGAAAGCGGTGGCCAGAACAGCCGCGAAGCCGGCCTTCATCCAGAACTTCACGAGCTCCCCCTCACTCGGCGTCGAGGAGGCCCTCGGGCGGATCGAGCACGACCCGGCCCCCCGCGACGTCCACCACCGGGACGATGGCGCGGACGAACGGTACCAACACCGAGCGCCCGTCGTGATCGAGTTCGAGCAGTTCCCCGGCCGGCGAGTGGACCACCTCGACGACCTTGCCCACGACGGTCCCGTCGAGCAGTTCGGCGCGCAGGCCGGCCAGCTCGTGGTCGTAGAACTCGTCCGGGTCGCCGGTGGGCGGCAGCGCGTCGGTGTCCGCCAGCAGCAGGGCGCCGCGCAGGGTTTCCGCGACGTCGCGCGTGAGCACTTCCTCGAAACGCACCAGCAGCCGCCCGCTATGTTCGCGGGCGGCTGCGATGGTGAGTTCTCTCGTGCTGCCGTCGCGCAGCTTCGTCGTGACGACCGCACCGATCGCGAACCGCTCCTGCGGCGAATCCGTGCGCACGTCGACCGCGAGCTCGCCGCGGATGCCGTGCGCCTTCGCGATACGGCCGACTACGACGTCCATACCTGACCGTTTCCGAGAATCCGGATCAGCGATCGGTGTCGACGACGTCCACCCGGACGCCGCGGCCGCCGATGCCGCCCATCACGGTGCGCAGAGCGGTCGCGGTGCGCCCGCCCCGGCCGATCACCTTGCCGAGATCGTCGGGGTGGACGTGCACCTCGAGCGTGCGGCCACGACGCGTGGTCAGCAGCTCGACCCGGACCTCGTCCGGGTTGTCGACGATCCCGCGCACCAGGTGCTCGAGGGAGTCGGCGAGGAAGCTCACTCGGACTTCTCGCCCTCAGCAGCTTCGGCCTTCTCGGCCTCGGCCTTCTTCGGGGCCGACTTCTTCTTCGGCGTGACGGCCTCGGTGGAGGGCTCCTCGCCGGCCGCGGCCAGGGCCGCGTTGAACAGGTCCTGCTTGGACGGCTTCGGCTCGGCCACCTTCAGGGTGCCCTCGGCGCCCGGCAGGCCCTTGAACTTCTGCCAGTCGCCGGTGATCTCGAGGATGCGCTGGACCGGCTCGGTCGGCTGCGCGCCGACGCCCAGCCAGTACTGCGCCCGCTCGGTGTCGACCTCGATGAAGCTCGGCTCTTCCTTCGGGTGGTACTTGCCGATCGTCTCGATGGCCTTGCCGTCCCGGCGGGTGCGCGCGTCGGCGATGATGATGCGGTAGTACGGCGCACGGATCTTGCCGAGGCGCTGCAGCTTGATCTTGACGGCCACGGGTGTGGGTACTCCTCAGTGCTGTGTGGTGCAGGGCGCGCGCGGAGCCCGTGGGGACAGGCTCGCGGTGCCCGGAGGTCAGGAGCTTCCACACGGCGAGAGGGTCCGGCGGAAGCGGGCAAGCAAACATTCTGCCAGATGCGTCGTTGTGCCTGCGCAGGGGCTCCCGCGCAGGCCCCGCCGGGCCTCAGAACGACGCGAGGCCGAGCGCGCCGAGCAGGATCGCGACCGCGGGCAGGAAGTTGTTGACCGCGTGCGCGACGATGCTGCCGGCCAGCCGTCCGGTGGACAGCCGGGCCAGCCCGATCGGGATCGAGATCACCAGCAGCAGCGTGGTGCGCAGCGGTTCCAGGTGGCTGGCCGCGAAGACCGCGGTGGACAGCAGGAACGCGGCGATCCGGCCCCAGCGCTCGCTGCGCCATTGCAGCCGCTCGACCGCTCCCCAGAGCAGGCCGCGGTAGATGATCTCCTCGCAGATCGGCCCGAGCAGCCACAGGTAGCCGAACATCACCGCGGCGGCGGGCACGGACATCTTGCGGTCGTCGACCAGCGCGCTGATCGCCGACGTCGCGTCCGCCGTGCCGACCAGCTGGGTCCACACGTAGGCGCTCAGCGAGGTGAGCACGAGGCCGAGCATGCCGAATTTGAGGCCGGTCCAGACGTCCGCCCAGCGCCATTCGAGCCGCAGGTCGAGCTTCGGCCCGTTGCCGCGGACGACGGTGATCAGCACCGCGACGCCGGCGGCGATCATGGTGGGCAGCATCGTGCCGAGCAGCACCGTGCTGATCGGCAGCGGCCTGCCCGGAGCCGTCGGCCCGGACAGTGCGCCGATGAACGCGGCCGACGCCAGCAGCACCGCCTCGACCAGCAGGAACGCCCCGAATCCCCAGCGATGCGCCGGGAACGCGGTCGGTTCGGCCACGAAGTCCTCCGGGGAGAGCGCGCGAGAGAGGGGTTCACCGGGCTGTGATGTGGTCACGCCCGCCTCCCCGTGCTCGCTCTGCTCACCGGTCGAGCCTAGCGGCCGAAATGATTTCGCACAGTACTCGGCTGGTCACCGGCTTCCGCATCGCCCGCCTGCCCTCAGTGCCCGGTGAAGAGGAGGACGGCGGGCGGCAGGTTGTTGGCCGCGTGCGCGAGCACGCTCGCCGACGTCCGGCCCGAATACTGCCGCGCCAGCCCGAGGACCAGACCCTGGCCGAACAGCGCGATCGTGCGCGTGGTCTCGCCGTGCAGCAGCGCGAACATCAACGAGGTGAGGACGAGCACCACCCACGGCGGGATCTTGTAGTGCAGCAGGGCGTTCCACAGCACCCCGCGCAGAAGCAGTTCCTCGGTGAGCGGGACGGCGATCACCAGCACCAGTGCGGTCGTGACGAGCCAGAGCGTGCTGCCGCCGGACACGTCGGGCAGGTCGGTGAGCGGGCTGTCGGACACCTCGTCGCCGCCGAAGACGGCGATTTCGGCGGCGTTCAGCACGAAGCCGACGACGAGCGCGAGCAACCCGCAGGCGAGACCGATCCGGAGGTCGCGGCCCCGGACGCGGAGCCCGAAGTCGCGTTCGAGGCCGGAGCCGTACCGCAGCGAGGCGATCGCCGGGCCGAGGCCGAGCACCAGGTTCGGCAGGAAAGCCAGCAGCAGCAACGGTCCCGCGTACGCCTCGACCGGGTCGTCGTCGCCGACGTGCCGGTTGAACGCGGCCGAGGTGAGGAGGGTGACGAGGTAGTAGCCGGCTACGCCGAAGAAGAACGCGGCGAAGGCCCAATGGGCACCCAGAATTCGCTTTCCCCCACGGTCTTCGGCCACGGGTTCACGCTATGTGCCTGTGCTGTGGCACATCGAGGCGGGGTCAGTGGAAGACGGTGCCGCCCAAGACGATGTGGGTCGGGTGGTGCAGGGCGGCGAGGTCGGCGCGCGGGTCGTCGGCGTAAACGATCAGGTCCGCCGGGGCACCGTGCTCGATGCCGGGGTGGCCCAGCCATTCGCGCGCTTCCCAGGACGCGCTCGCGAGAGCCTGCGTACGCGACATGCCCGCACGATGAAGCGCTTCGACCTCGTCGGCGATACGGCCGTGCGCGACCATGCCGCCCGCGTCCGTGCCCGCGAAGACGCGTACGCCCGCTTCAACCGCCGAAGAGACCATGTCGGCGACACCGGTGTGCAGCGCGCGCATGTGGGCCGCGTACGTCGGGTACTTGCCTGCCTTGTCCGCGATGCCCGGGAAGTTCTCGATGTTGATGAGCGTCGGCACCAACGCGACGTCGCGGCGCGCGAGTTCGGCGAGCTGGTCTGGCGACAGCGCGGTGCCGTGTTCGAGACAGTCGATGCCCGCGCCGATCAGGCCCGGCAACGCGGCTTCGCCGAACACGTGCGCGGTGACGCGTGCGCCGAGGTCGTGGGCGATGCGGATGGCTTCGGCCAGCACGTCGTCCGGCCACAGCGGTGCGAGGTCGCCTTGGCCGCGGTCGATCCAGTCGCCGACGAGCTTGACCCAGCCGTCGCCGTCGCGGGCCTGTTCGGCGACCGCTTCGGGCAGCAGCGGCGGGTCGTCCAGTTCGATCGCGAAGCCGGGAATGTACCGCTTCGGCAGCGCCAGGTGGCGTCCGCAGCGGATGATCGTCGGCAGGTCGGCGCGCGATTGCAGCGGCCGGACGTCCAGGGGCAGGCCGCAGTCGCGGATCAGCAGGGTGCCCGCGTCGCGGTCGGTCGCCGCCTGGTCCGCCGCCTCCTCGACCGACAGTCCGCCGTGCGGGCCGAGGCCCGGGTGGCAGTGCGCGTCGACGAGTCCCGGGACCACGAATCCGCCGGTGGACAGCGTTTCCGCGCCGGGAATCGGCTCGAACGACAGCTTTCCGTCCTGAATCCAGAGGTCACGCGGTTCGCCGTCAGGCAGGACGGTGCCGTGCAGGTGCAGCGGGCTCAATTGCTCTTCGGGTCCTTCGGCAGCTTGAACTTGGACGGGTCGAAGCCGGGCACGTCGTTCATGCCGCCGAGCTGGGACAGGTCCGGCATCCCGCCGCCGCCCATGCCGCCCGGGGGAAGCATCGGCATGCCACCGGGCATCCCGCCGCGCATCTTCGGCTGCGTGGGGCCGCGCCCCTTGCCCTTCTTCCCCTTCTTGCCCTTGCGGTTCTTGCTCCCGCCGCCTCCGCCGCCGAAGCCGAACCGGCCGGCCATCTGCGCCATCATCTTGCGCGCCTCGAAGAAGCGGTTGACCAGGTCGTTGACCTCGCGGACGGTGACGCCGGAGCCGTTCGCGATGCGCAGCCGGCGCGAGCCGTTGATGATCTTCGGGTCGGCGCGCTCGGCGGGGGTCATGCCGCGGATGATCGCCTGGAGCCGGTCGAGCTGCTTGTCGTCGACCGCGGCGAGCTGGTCTTTCATCTGGCCCGCGCCGGGCAGCATGCCGAGCAGGTTGCCGATCGGGCCCATCTTGCGCACCGCGAGCATCTGCTCGAGGAAGTCCTCCAGCGTGAGCTGGCCGCTGGTGAGCTTTTGCGCGGCCTGTTCGGCCTGCTCCTGGTCGAAGTGCTGTTCGGCCTGCTCGATCAGGGTCAGCACGTCGCCCATGCCCAGGATGCGCGAGGCCATCCGGTCCGGGTGGAACGTGTCGAAGTCCTCGAGCTTTTCGCCGTTGGACGCGAAGAGGATCGGCTGGCCGGTGACCTCGCGGACGGACAGCGCGGCACCACCGCGGGCGTCGCCGTCGAGCTTCGTGAGCACCACGCCGGTGAAGCCGACACCATCGCGGAACGCCTCGGCCGTGGTGACCGCGTCCTGACCGATCATGGCGTCGACCACGAACAGGACTTCGTCCGGCTGCACGGCCTCGCGGATGTCCGCGGCCTGCTTCATCAGCTCTTCGTCGACACCCAGGCGGCCCGCGGTGTCGACGACCACGATGTCGTGCTGCGCGTGCTTGGCCTCTTCGATCGCGCGGCGGGCGACGTCGACCGGGTCGCCGACGCCGTTGCCCGGCTCCGGCGCGAACGTGGTGACGCCCGCCCGCTCGCCGACGACCTGCAGCTGGGTGACCGCGTTCGGCCGCTGGAGGTCACAGGCGACCAGCATCGGCGCGTGGCCCTGTTTCTTCAGCCACATCGCCAGCTTGCCGGCCAGCGTCGTCTTGCCAGCACCCTGGAGACCGGCGAGCATGATCACCGACGGCGGGTTCTTGGCCAGGTTCAGCCGCCGCGTCTCGCCGCCGAGGATGCCGACGAGCTCCTCGTTGACGATCTTGACGACCTGCTGCGCCGGGTTCAGCGCCTGGGAGACCTCGGCGCCCTTCGCCCGGTCCTTGATCTTCGCGATGAACGCCTTGACCACCGGGAGCGCGACGTCCGCTTCCAGCAGCGCGATGCGGATCTCGCGCGCAGTGGCGTCGATGTCGGCGTCGGACAGCCGGCCCTTGCGCGAGAGCGACTGCAGGGCCGAGGTGAGCCGATCGGAGAGGGTGTCGAACACGGGGGTGCACGCTCCAGCTGGGTCGAAAGTTCGCGTGCCGGGCGGTGCTCGGCACCCCCGGCATCTTCCGAGGGTAGCCGCCCCGGCCACCCGGCCTTCACGGGTACGGGAAGGGTACTACGCACCCGCGTATTAATTGGCCGAGCGACAACAGGTCAACTGCGCGAAAATCGTTCGACCGGCTTCGCGGATTAAGTAAACATAGGCGTATGACATCAGCAACTGCCCGGCGTCCGACGCTCGCCGAACCGGCAGGAGACGAGGACGAACAGGTCCCGTTCAGCCGCATCGCTGGCCTGTTCCGGCCGCACCGGGGTGCGCTGGCCGGGCTGTGCGCGCTGCTGGTCGTGCAGGCCGGGCTGGGCGTGACCTCGCCGTTCCTGCTGCGGGAGATGCTGGACGACGCGCTGCCGCACCGCGACGCCCTGCTGGTGAGCCTGCTCGCCGCCGGAATGATCGCCGCCGCGCTCGGGTCCGGAGCGCTGAGCGTGCGGACGACCGGGCTGTCCAACACCATCGGCCAGCGGGTGATGAACGAACTGCGGGTGGCGGTGTACAGCCATCTGCAGCGCATGTCGCTCGGCTTCTACACCCGGACCAAGACCGGCGAGGTGCTGTCGCGGGTGTTCAACGACATCGGCGGTGTGGACAACGTCGTGACCGGGACCGCCGCGTCGATCGTGCAGAACGGCACCACGGCGCTGGCGATCGCGGTGGCGATCCTGGTCATGAACTGGCAGCTGGCGCTGTTGTCGCTGGTCGTCGTGCCGTTGTTCCTGCTGTTCACCCTGCGGCTCGGCGGCAAGCAGCGGAAGCTCGCCCGCGGCCGGACCCGGCGGATGGCGAGGCTGACCACGATCGTCGAGGAATCGCTGTCGGTCACCGGCGTGCTGCTGGCCAAGACGATGGGCAACGCGACGCTGATGCGCGACCGGTTCGCCGAGGAGTCGCGCGAGGTCGCGGCGCTGGAGCGCAGTGCCGCGCTGGCCGGGCGGTGGCAGCGGGCGGCGCGGACGATGAGCCTCACGATCATCCCGGCGCTGGTCTATTGGGCAGCCGGGCTGGAGCTCGCCGGTGGTGCGGCCCCGATTTCGCTGGGCACCGTCGTCGCGTTCACCAGCATGTTGAACCGGCTGCTCACGCCGGCGACGGCGATGCAAACGGTGGGCCAGAACGTCGCGTCGGCGAAGGCGTTGTTCGGGCGGATCTTCGAGGTGCTCGATCTGCCGGTGGAGATCGACGACCGGCCGGGCGCGCGGACGCTGCGGCCCAGCGGCGGGGCGGTTTCGATGCGCGGGGTGTCGTTCCGCTACGACGACGATGGCCCGTGGACATTGCGCGATATCGACCTCGACGTGCCCGCGGGGACCACGACAGCGCTGGTCGGGTCGACGGGTTCGGGGAAGACGACGCTCGCCTACCTGGTCGCTCGGTTGTATGAGGTGACCGAGGGAAAGGTATGCGTGGACGGGACGGACGTCCGGGATGTCACGCTCGCGTCGCTGGCTGCCGGGGTGGGATTGGTGTCGCAGGAGACGTATCTCTTCCACGCGTCAGTGCGGGAGAACCTGCGTTTCGCGAAGCCGGACGCCACCGACGAGGAGCTGGAGAACGCCGCGAAGGCCGCGCACATCCACGACACGCTGGCCGCGCTGCCGGACGGGTACGACACCGTGGTCGGCGAGCGTGGATATCGGTTCTCCGGCGGGGAGAAGCAGCGGATGGCGATCGCGCGGATCCTGCTGCGCAATCCGCCGGTGCTGATCCTGGACGAGGCGACGAGTTCGCTGGACAACCGCACCGAACGGGCGGTGCAGGCGGAACTGGACCGGCTCGCGGCGGGCCGCACGACGATCGCGATCGCGCATCGGCTGTCCACTGTGGAGCATGCGGACCAGATCGCGGTGCTGGACGCCGGGCGGATCGTCGAACGGGGCACGCACGCGGAACTGCTGGCGCTGGACGGGCGGTATGCCGCGTTGGTCCGAGGAGAGGCCGCCTAATCTGGCCTCATGCAGACCGAACCCGCCGACGAGCTGGCGATGCTGGCCCGGGCGGTGCGCGAGGGCGTCGGCCGGCTGAACTGGCGGATGCGCTCCGAGGCGGACACGCCCGCCCCGGGACCGGCGGTGCTGGCGGTGCTGTCGCGGCTGTACCGGGGCGGCACGCATACGCCGAGCGAACTGGCCGAGGCGGAACGGATGCACCCGCAGTCGCTGACGCGGATCCTGGCCTCGCTGGCCGAACGCGGCTGGATCACGCGCACTCCCGATCCGGCGGACGGGCGGCGGTCGCTGATCGACATCACTCCCGCCGGCCTGCGGGAACTGCGCAACTATTCGATCGCGCGGGAGGCCTGGCTGGCCGCTGCTCTCGAACGGACGCTCAGCCCGACCGAGCGGGAGCTGCTCCGGCTCGCGGCGGGGCTGCTGACGCGGATCGCGGATTCCTGAAGCCTGGGAGTCCCGGGGCGGCCGCTCCCCACGGCCGTCCCCGGAACTCTGGCGGAAGAGCTCACCTCCCCGGGAGCCTTCCGCCGCAGGCACGCGGAGCGGTTCCCCCTCGACCACCCGGCGTTGGGGAGAAGTCTGCCGTCCGGGACCGGGCGCGCGGCAGCGTGAAGTCCCTCAATCGGCACTGAGTAGAACTACTCAAACGCGGGTGTCGGGCCCCGCGGAGTCGCTCGTGAACTCGAAGAGCGGTTCCGAATCGGCGAGTTCCTCGGCCGAGCAGCTCACCGCGCAGGCCGCGGCCTGGAGGACTTCGGTGAGAACCTCGACCTCCGACGGCGAGACAGCGGCGAGCGCGGGATTGCGGACGTCCATGCGGCCGGCGAGACCGGCCAGTGCGTGAGACAGCGCGTGCTGGCCCGCGACCAGCTGGGTGACCACCTCGGACAGCTCGCCGAGGGTGGCGGCCGATCCGTCGCCGCGGAGCAGGGCGGAGAGTTCTTCGGCGCAGGTGCGCAGGTGCCCGGCCACGACTGTCGGGGGCAGCGAAAGCTCGGGCAGGTTCTCGTGACCTCGCACCGCGTTCACCTCGCCCCTTGCTCGGACCTGCCATCCTGCCATCGGAACGGGGGTTGTCGCTTCCGACACCCCGAATGGGTGAGCCCGGATGGCGCAATTGCAGGTGGTGTGCCCTGCGCGGCTGCGCCGCGAGAAGACGGTTGCGAGGGGCACCCCGAAGCTGGATTGTGCTGACGGTCTGGGGGTGCTTGTCAAGGCGGGAAAGATGCCTTGACAAACACCCCCCAGACCGCAGGGAGGCTTCGTATCGGGGTGCGGGGGAGGGTCTGGGTGCCTCGATCGTCGGGTGCGCGGGTGCGGTCGGGTGGGCGGGTGGGCGGTCCGTGAAGGGCTCCTTGAGGGAATTAGATTCCCTCAAGGAGCCCTTCACGGACGGTCAGGAGACTGCGGCTAGGACGGCCTCGGTGATCGCGGTTCGCCACTGTGGGGTGACGTGGCCGGATCTTGGCGAGAGGGCGAAGGAGTCGACGACGGCGCCGCCTAGGGTCGCGGCTTTCGCCCAGTGGACGTCGGCCTCGGCGCGGCGCAGGGCGCTTGCCACGCGGAACAGCAGGCCGATCCGGTCGGCGGCGCGCAGTTCCAGCACGACGGCGTCCGGGCCGCTGGTTTCGTCGTCGAACCATCGCACGACCGGCTTGACCACGGCCGGCGACGAGGTCGCGTAGTCCCGTTCCTTCGCGGCCAGCCGTTGGGTGAGCGGCATCGTTCCGGCGACCGCGCGGGCGAACTGTTCCCGCAGCAGCGCGGGATCCGGGAGCGAGCCGAACTTCGGCGACGCGGTGAACACGCCTGCCCGGCCTCGGCCGGAGTGTTCGCGCAGAACCGCGGAGTGGACCTCCAGGGAGTTCAGTGCCAGCACCCCGGCCGCGGGGGCGAGCAGTTCGCGGTCCGCGGGCACGGCCAGCAGGACCGTGACGACCTTGCCCTGTGCGGAGATCCGGATCTGCCCGGCGCCGGTCCGGGCGGCCTCGGCGACCAGTTCGCGCTGGTCGTCGTCCAGCGGCTCGGGCGGCGTGAAACCCTTGCCGTGCACCGCTTCCTCGCAGCCGCTGACGAGTTCGGCCAGCAGCCGGTCCTTCCAGTCGGTCCAGACGCCGGGTCCGGTGGCCAGCGAGTCGGCGCGGGTCAGGGCGTGCAGGAGTTCCAGCAGGACGACGTCGCGGTCCAGGGTTTTCACCACCCGCGAGATGGTCGCGGGGTCGCCGATGTCGCGTCTGGTCGCGGTGTGCGGGAGCAGCAGGTGGTGGCGGACCATGGCGGAAACCGTCGCGACGTCCTCGGGCGGCAGGCCCAGCCGTTGCGCTACCGAGGCGGAAATCTTCGCACCCAGTTCGGAGTGGTCGGCCTCGCGGCCCTTGCCGATGTCGTGCAGCAGCGCGCCGATCAGCAGCAGGTCGGGCCGCGACACGGTGGTGGTCAGCTTCGCTGCTTCGACACACGCCTGAACGAGGTGCCGGTCGACAGTCCACTGGTGCACGGGCGACCGCGGCGGCAGGTCGCGCACGGACCCCCATTCCGGGAACAGCCGGGCCCACAGGCCGGTGCGGTCCAACGCCTCGACCGCGTCGACCAGCCCTTCCCCCGCGCCCAGCAGTTCGACGAGGGCGTTGCGGGCGTCGTCCGGCCACGGCTCGCGCAGCTCGGGCGCGGACTCGGCGAGCGTGCGCAAAGTACCTGGTGAGATGGGCTTTTGTGTCCGAGCCGACGCGGCTGCCGCGCGAAGCAGGAGCGCCGGGTCTCGTGCCGGGAGCGCGTCTCGGGCCAGCGCGACTTCGTCGCCGTGCAACACGACGCCCTCAGCCAACGGACGGCGCACGGGACGTCGACCGAAAAGCGGGCGTGGTTGTTCCACAGTGGACCGAAGGGCGACATCGACGGCGTACGCGATGGTCCGGCCCGCACCGGAAAGCTTGCGCGCCAAGGCGAATCTGTCGCCCAGCTCCAGTTCGTGCGCGACGACGTCGGCGTCCGGAGCGCTGAGGATGTCCCGTTCTCGACGGGATTCGCGGCGCAGTTCCGTGCGAACGTCGAGCAGGAGTTGCTTGGCTGCCAGCAGTTCTTCGCCCGGTCGCGCGGTGAGCTGTCCGGCCGCGAGGGCTTCCAGCACGCCGAAGTCGCGGAGGCCGCCGCGGCCGTGTTTGAGGTCCGGCTCGGCGGATTGGGCGATCTCGCCGCTGCGCCGCCATCGGGTGTGGACGGATTCGGCCAGCTCCGGCAAACGTTTGCGGGCCGTCCGCCGCCACTGGTCGCGGGCGGCGGAAGCGAGGCGTTCGGTGAGAGCCGGGTCGCCGGCCAGGTGCCGGGCGTCGAGGAGACCGAGCGCGGTCCGCAGGTCCTCCGCCGCGACTTTCAGCGCCTCGCCGGGGGTGCGGACCGAATGGTCGAGGCCGACCCGCGCGTCCCACAGCGGGTACCACAGCGCGTCGGCGATCTCCCCGATCTGACTGTTTCCGTTGTGCAGCAGCACTAAATCGAGATCGGAGTACGGCACCAGCTCGCGCCGTCCCAACCCCCCTACGGCGACCAGCGCGACACCTGGGTCCGCGGTGTCGACGCCGGCCGCCGTCGCTCCTTTCCCGAGCCAGAACTCGTACAGATCGACCAGGGACGTCCGCAGGGCGGGCGCTCCGTGCCGTCCTTCGAGCAGCAGCGCAGTGGCTCGGGCGAGTTCTCCCCCGTCGGTCATCGGCTACAGCGCGTCCGTGCCGCGTTCGCCGGTGCGGACCCGGATCACCGTCTCCACCGGCGTCACCCAGACCTTCCCGTCGCCGATCTTGCCGGTGTGCGCGGCGGTGGTGACGGCGTCGAGGACCTTCTCGACCACGGCGTCGTCCGCCACGACCTCGATCTTCAGCTTGGCCACGAAGTCCACCGAGTACTCGGCCCCCCGGTAGACCTCGGTGTGCCCCTTCTGCCTGCCGTAGCCCTGGACCTCGCTCACCGTCATCCCGAGCACGCCCAGCTGCTCCAGCGAGGAGCGGACGTCGTCGAGCGTGAACGGCTTGACGATCGCGGTGATGAGCTTCATGCCTTGGTCTCCTCGAGTTTCGTGACGGGCTTGGCCGGGAACGTGCTCGAGTGGCCGAGGCCGCCCATGCCGGTGAAGTCGTAGGCGCTCTCCGCGTGCTGACCCTCGTCGATGCCGCTGACCTCGTGCTCGGTGCTCACGCGGAACCCGCCCGCCTTCTTGATCGCGAAGCCGATGATCAAGGTCATGATGAACGAGTAGCCCAGGACCGCAAGCGCGGCGACCACCTGGATGCCCAGCTGCTTGAAGCCGCCGCCGTAGAACAGGCCGTCCGCGCCCGCCGAGTTCACGCTCTTGGTGGCGAAGAGCCCGATCAGCACGGTGCCGACGAGACCGCCGACGAGGTGCACGCCGACGACGTCGAGGGAGTCGTCGAAGCCGAGGCGGAACTTGAGCGAGATGGCCAGCGCGCACAGCACCCCGGCGATGACGCCGATCGCGATCGAGCCGAGCGGGCTCACGAAACCGCAGGCGGGCGTGATCGCGACCAGCCCGGCGACCGCACCCGACGCCGCGCCGAGCGTGGTCGGCTTGCCGAACTTCAGCTGCTCGACGAGCAGCCAGCCGAGCACCGCGGCCGCGGTCGCGACGGTGGTGTTGGTGAACGCGACGCCCGCGAGGTCGTTCGCACCGAGCGCGGAACCGGCGTTGAAGCCGTACCAGCCGAACCACAGCAGCGACGCGCCGAGCAGGACGAACGGGACGTTGTGCGGACGGCCGGTGTCCTTCGGCCAGCCCTTGCGCTTGCCGAGCACCAGCGCGAGGGCGAGACCCGCGGCACCGGCGTTGATGTGCACCGCCGTGCCGCCGGCGAAGTCGAGCGCCTTGAGCTGGTTGGCGATCCAGCCGCCCACCGCGTCCTTGCCGGTGAATCCGTCGAACGAAAACACCCAGTGCGCGACCGGGAAGTACACGACGATCACCCAGATCGCCACGAAAAGCGTCCAGCCCCAGAACTTGGCGCGATCCGCGATGGCACCGGAAATCAGCGCCGGGGTGATGATCGCGAACATCAACTGGAACATGCAGAACGCGAGCAGCGGCAAGGCGTCCGGACCCGGCCACGGAACCGCGGGCGGGCCGGAGCTCGCGAGCCCGACGAGTTTGCCGAACGCGTCCGACAGGCCCGCGTAGTCGAGGTTCCCGACCAGGCCGCCGAAAGCGTCGTCGCCGAAGGACAGCGAGAACCCGAAAAGCACCCACAGCACCCCGACTATCGCGAGTGCGATGAAGTTCATCATCAACATGTTCAAAACGCTCTTCGCGCGGACCATGCCGCCGTAGAAGAACGCGAGGCCTGGGGTCATGAGCATGACCAGCGCGGCGCTGATCAGCACCCAGGCGGTATCTCCGGCGTTCAGCACAATCGTCCTCCCGTGCCGTGGGCAACTGCAGAGGAAGTGTTGGCCGCCGGTGTTTCACCAGGCTTCGGTTCACGTTTCCCTCGCGTGAACTCCGGTGCGGTGGTTGTTACGGGGACGTTTCCAGAGACCCGGGGCGAAATGTCCGGTCAGGCAACCTCATGGTCGAATAGCGCCCATGTCTTTGCCTGATCGGGTGATCGAAGCGCTGCGCTGTTCGGTGTGCGCCGAGCCGGTCTCGCTGACCGGCCGGACGCTGCGCTGCGAGCGGCGGCATGCGTTCGATCTGGCCCGGCAGGGTTACGTCAACCTGCTGCACGCGCGCATCCCGGCGGGAACGGCCGACACCGCGCCGATGGTGGACGCGCGGGCGGCGTTCTTGTCTTCCGGTGCGTACGCGCCGCTCGCCGAGGCGGTCGCCGCGGCTGGTTCTGCTCCTGGATTGATCATCGACGCCGGAGCCGGGCCTGGCTATTACCTCTCGCGAGTGCTGGACGAAGCGCCGGACGCGGTCGGGCTGGCGCTGGACGTGTCGGCGATCGCGTTGCGACGGGCCGCGCGGGCGCATGCCCGGCTGGGTGCGGCGGTGTGGAACCTGTGGGAGCCGTGGCCGGTGGCCGACGAGGTGGCTTCGGTGGTTTTGGACGTGTTCTCGCCGCGGAACGCCGCGGAGTTCCATCGGGTGCTCGCGCCGGGCGGGAAGCTGGTGGTGGCGTCGCCTTTGCCCGGGCATCTCGCGGAACTGGGCGATCTGGTGCTCGCGGTGGACTCGCGGAAGGAAGAACGGCTCGAGGCCGCCCTGGGCGGGCTGTTCGTGCGGGAGTCCGCGGCGGAGGTGGTCCGGACTCAGCCGTTCAGTGCCGCGCAGGTGCGGGACGTGGTCGCGATGGGCCCCGCGGGATTCCACCTGGACCGGGACGGGCGGCGGGAGAGGCTCGAGGCCGCGGCGGGGAGGGACGTGACGCTGGCGGTTTCGGTGAGCACTTGGCGGAAACGGTGAGGGCCAGGCCGGACACCCGAGTACGAACGGCCCAACTGAGCGACGTCGAGGCGATCTGCCGCTTCGGCGAAAGGCACATCCCGCCGCACTACACCCCGCTGATCGGCGAAGCGGCGGCCCAGCGCCAAGTCCGCCAGTGGTGGAACGAATCGCACGTCTCCGCGGCGGTGGCGGACGGGCGAGTTGTCGTCGCCGAAACCGGCGGACGCATCGTCGGCGTCGGGCAGCGCGGACCGGATCACGTCGTCTACAAGCTTTACCTGCACCCGGACCACCGCGGCCACGGGCTGGGCCCACAGCTGCTCGACGCCCTCGCCAGCCAGCTGCCGGAAGACGTCGGCCAGCTGCGCATCGAGCATTTCGCCGCCAACGAGCGGGCCGCGGCGTTCTACGAACGGGAAGGCTTCGCGGTCGAGCGGATCGAACCGGACCCCGCCGGGGATCCGGCGCTCGCGGTGGTCTGGCGAGCCCGCCCGATCACTCTCCGGGAGGAATGGCCGCCGCCCCGGGCGCTGGGTTAGCGTGGCGCTCGATGAGCGAACGTACCTGGGGCTTCCGCACCCGCGCCCTGCACGCCGGCGGCACTCCCGACCCCGCGACCGGGGCTCGTGCGGTGCCGATCTACCAGACGACCAGCTTCGTGTTCGAGGACGCGGCCGACGCGGCCAACCTGTTCGCGCTGCAGAAGTACGGGAACGTCTACAGCCGGATCGGCAACCCGACCGTCGCGGCGTTCGAGGAGCGCGTCGCGAGTCTCGAGGGGGCCATCGGCGGGGTCGCGACGGCCAGCGGGCAGGCGGCGGAGTTCCTGACGTTCTCGGCGCTCGCGGAGGCCGGCGACCACATCGTGTCGGCTGCCGGACTGTACGGCGGGACGGTCACGCAGCTCACCGGAACGCTCGCGCGGTTCGGTGTCGAGACGACGTTCGTGCACGGCGACACCGAGGACTACGCCAAAGCGGTGACCGACCGCACGAAGCTGATCTACACCGAGGTGATCGGCAACCCGAGCGGTGCGATCGCGGACCTCGCCGGGCTGGCCGATCTCGCGCGTTCGCACGACATTCCTCTCGTGGTCGACGCGACGCTCGCCACGCCGTACCTCTGCCGCCCGATCGAGCACGGCGCGGACATCGTCCTGCATTCGGCCACGAAGTTCCTCGGCGGACACGGCACGACGCTCGGCGGGGTCGTCGTCGAGGCAGGAACTTTCAACTGGGGCAACGGAAAGTTCCCCCGGATGACCGAGACCGTCGACAGCTACGGCGGGCTCAAGTACTGGGAGAACTTCGGCGAGTACGCGTTCTGCACGCGGCTGCGCGCGGAGCAGTTGCGCGACATCGGCGCGGTGCTGTCGCCGCATTCGGCGTTTTTGCTGCTGCAGGGCGTGGAAACGCTGCCGCAGCGGATGGACGCACATGTCGTCAACGCGCGGGCGATCGCGGAGTACCTGAACGCCGACCCGCGGGTCGCATGGGTGTCTTACGCCGGGTTGCCGGATCACCCGCATCACGAGCGCGCCGCGCGGTATCTGCCGCAGGGGCCGGGCGCGGTGTTTTCGTTCGGGGTGAAGGGCGGACGCGCGGCGGGCGAGAAATTCGTGGAGTCGGTGGAACTGTTGTCGCACTTGGCAAACGTCGGCGACGCGCGGACGTTGGTGATCCATCCGGCTTCGACGACGCACGCGCAACTGTCCGAGGATCAGCTCGCCGCGGCGGGCGTCGGCCCGGACCTGATCCGGCTGTCGGTCGGGCTGGAGGACGTCGAGGATCTGCTGTGGGATCTCGACCAGGCTCTCGACAAGGCGGTGAACGCGTGAGTTACGACGTCGGAGCGGTCGAACGGCGGCGTCTTCTCGGGCGCACGAAGTCGGTGACGGTCGTGGGCGCGTCGGCGAATCCGGCGCGGCCGAGCTACTTCGTGGCGACGTATCTGCTGTCTTCGACGCGGTACGAGGTCAACTTCGTGAACCCGCGGCTCGACACGTTGCTGGGGCGGCCGGTGTATCCGTCGCTCGCGGACGTGCCGGGCGAGCTGGATCTGGTGAGCGTGTTCCGCAAGCACGATGACCTCCCCGGGGTAGCCGAGGAGGTCATCGAGGCAGGGGCGCGGACTCTGTGGCTCCAGCTCGGCCTGTGGCACGAACCGGTGGCGGACCGCGTCCGCGAAGCGGGGTTGGACGTGGTGATGAACCGCTGTGTGAAAATCGAACACGCGCGTTTCGCGGGCGGTTTGCATCTCGCCGGATTCAACACCGGGGTGATCAGCTCCCGGCGGCAAACGGCACCGTAAACCAGGTGCTGACCTCAGGACGGTCGGCGGGCAGCTCCACGCTTTCCTTACCGCCGAAGGGTTTCCCGTCGAATACCACGAGAGCGTCGTCAGCAGACAGTCGCCACCAGGAACTCCTCCCCCGACGTCTGCAACCCATCCGAGCGGCCCGACAGATACCGCTTGGTCAAATCGGCCGCGCTGACATGCTGGACATCCTGAAAGCCGCACTCCCGCGCGAACTCCAGCATCTCGTCCGGCGCGAAGAAGCTCACGAACGGCGTCCCGGCCGCCTTCGCTCCCTTCATCGCCGCCGCCCGCGCCTCGCGGTCGGGATCGTCCAGGTACTCCTCCGACATCTGGAACGTCATCGCCACCACGGTGCCCGGTGCGAAACCGGCGAGCGCACGCAACGTCGCGGCGTTGGCCTCGCGGGTCAGGTACATGCTGACGCCCGTGGACGCCACCACCGCGGGCTTCGCCATCTCGAAACCGTTGGCAGCCAAGCGTTCCGGCCACTGTTCGCCGGATTCGAAGTCGACCGGCACGAAGCGGTACGGCGCGGGCAGCCCGAGTTCGGCGAGCCGAGCCCGCTTCCATTCCTGCGTGCCCGGCTGGTCGATCTCGAACACCCGCACACCGAGGTCCGGCTCCCGCTGCGCGAACGTGTCCAGTCCGGCGCCGAGGAGAACGTACTGCGCGACCCCGCGTTCGCGCACCAGATCCTCGACGAACCGGCTGCGCAGCACGATTCCCGCCCGGAACCGCCGGGTGAAGCCCAGGTCCATGTCCGGCCGGGACCGCCAGTCCGGACCGGGATCCGCCAGCTGGAGACCGATCTCGTCGACCAGCGCGTGCGGCGGCGGATCCGCGAGCAGGTGCAGCGCGCGCCACAGCGCTACGCGCACCGCGGTGTGGTCCGGCTCGCTCACTTCGGCGCCCGCAGAATCCAGGCCCGGCCGTCCGGATCCCGCACGGTCATCTCGCGCGTGCCGTAGTGGGTGTCCTCGAACGGCGTGACGACGTCGAGTTCCGCGTCGACCGACTCGTCCGGGACCGCCACCACCACGCTCGTCCGCGGCTCCTGGCTTTCGGGAACCTCGGCGACGAACACGGGCACGCCGTCGCCGTTCGACAGCTGCCCGGAGTTGTGGTCAGTCTCGAAATCGAGGCTGAAACCCACACGCTGCAGGAACTTCGCGGTCTTGCCCCAGTTGTGCGTCTCCAGGAAGAGCGTCGTGATGCCCTCGCTCATGTCAGCCGTCCTCTCGTTGGTCCGGCGGGGAGCCGAGATAAGCCCGCAAGGCCTCGGTGACCAGTGCGGACAGTGACTGCTCGGTCTCGATCGCCCGGTACTTCACCTGCTTGATCAGCTCGACCGGCAGGTAGACGTTGAATTGCTTGACCTCTTCACCGGCCATTCTAGGATGCTAGCATCCTAGCCAACGGCGGACAAGGGCCGCCGACCGCCGTCATGAGAAGGTGGAGGCATGGCGAAACCCTCCGGGCTGCAGATCAGGAACATCATCGCCGCCGTCCTGATGGCTGCCGCGTTCGTGTTCAACCTGGTCACCGGCGGCCCGTGGTGGGTCACCGCGATCGTCGGCGTCGCGGCTCTGCTGTCGTCCTTCTCCGCCTACCTGAACCGGCCGAGCGCCCGCGGCTGACCGTCCGGGCAGCCCCGCCCGGACGCTCGGGCAGGAAGCCGCCCCGTTCAGCCTTCGTCCGCACGGACGTCGCCTCCGGTTCAGCCGCCGCTGCTCTACTCGGCGCGGCCCGATCGCGGCAGGCGAAGGAGTGTTGGTGGCAGGGAACGGCTTCACCGTCCACCCGGACGAGTTGCACACATTCAGCGAGTACCTCGACAAGACCACCGTGCCGACGGTGCACGACTCCGCGAAAGCGGTGGACGACGCCAACGGCGGGGACATCGACGCGTTCGGCGTCGTGCTCGCGCAGGTGCTCGCCATTCCCGCGCGGATCGCGCTGAAGGCCGTCTCCGACAATCTGCACGGCGTCGCGAACGACGTGACCCAGAGCGCGGACAAGACGCGCCAGGCCAGCGAGCAGTACAGCAAGGGCGACCAGGACCTCGCGAAGGCGTTCGACAAGTTCAAGCCGGAGCAGGTCAAATGAGCGTCGTCGAGCCCATCACCGACTCGAACAGCACCACCGGCGCGGGCGTCGCGGACAGCTGGCACAGCGTCGTCTCGTCGATCCAGGAGATCCAGCACCTGCACGGCGCGGACGCGGCCGCGGTGGGCGTCGAGATCGGCGTGTCGATCGTCGGCGCGATCGCGGACACCGCGGCGTTCGTCGTCGACCCGTTCGGCAAGCTGATCGCGGCCGGGCTCGGCTGGCTGATCGAGCACATCTCGTTCCTCAAAGAGGGCCTCGACAAACTCGCCGGCGACCCCGCGGCGATCAAGAAAATGGCCGAGGAACTGCACAAGACTGCCCAGAACCTGCGCAACGCGGCGAAGGACCTCGACGCCACGCTGCAGAAGACGGTCGTCAGCTGGGAGGGCGAGGGCGCCGAGGCGTTCAAGAAGAACATCAGCGACCGGCGCGGCCAGATCGACACCGCCGGGCAGGCGGTCGACGTCGCGGGCTATGTCGTCGAGACGACGATGGCTCTGGTCACCGTGGTGCGCTCGCTGATCCGCGACATGATCACGACGTTCCTCGGCGACGTCATCGCGACCATGCTGATCGCGCTCGCGATGGCGGCGTTCACGTTCGGCGCGTCCATCGTCGTCGGGGTGGGCAACGTGATCCGGTCGGGGATCTCGCTGGCGCTGACGATGGCGTCCAAGATCGCCCGGCTGGTCGGCCTCGGCGGGCGGACCGCGAGCCGGCTGGCCCAACTGGCGGAGAAGGTCAAGCCCGGTCGCGGCAGCGGCGGCAGCACGCACGGCGGGAACGACCACGAGATGACCGACCTTCCGCACGGCACCGGCGGGGACCACGGCGGCGGGGGCGGCGGTCAGGGCGGAGAGGGCAGTCACGGCGGGAACAACACTCCGCACGACGACACTCCCGGCGGGACCAGCCAGCACGAGGACCCGCCCGGCAACAGCACGAACCACGAAGACACCCCGGGCGGAAACAACCACCACGAAGACACCCCGGGCGGAAACAACCACCACGAAGACACCCCGGGCGGGAACAATCAGCCGCACGAGGACGACCCGTTCGACACCTGGCTGGCCGCGGACCAGCACTTCAACCCGCCGCCCGGCCGCCCGCACGACTCCCCGGGTGGCAACACGCACCACGAGGACGCCCCGGGCGGCGGCAACCACGAGAACTCACCGGGCAACAACACCGGCCACGACACCACGCCCGGGAACAACTCGCACGAGGACGCGCCCGGGAACAACCACCACGAGGACCCGCCCGGCAACACCACGAATCACGAAGACGCACCCGGCGGGAACCCCAACCACGAGGACACCCCGGGCGGCACCAACCATCACCAGGACGACCAGGGCGGCGGAAACCACGAGAACGGCGGTGGCGGCGGGAACGAACCGCAGTCTCCGTTCAAGCCGTACGACTTCGACTGGATGAAGAAGCACGAAGGCTGGCTGGCGAACGTCTGCGACATCCCCGCCATCCAGAAGTACACCGGCGGGAAGAACGTCTGGAAGGACATCGTCAAGGGCCCGGACGAGTACTTCAAGACGCACCCGAGGCTGTACCCGTTCCTCAAGGGCTTGGCCGACGCCAAGAGCAGCAAGAACTTCGCCGGCTGGATCGGCAAGGACGCGATCAACTTCGACAAGTCGATCACCGACATCCAGATGCAGGCCGAGGAAGCCTGGAACGCCTCGGACGAGGAGTGGCGCAAGGAGCATCCGGACCCGGCCGCCGAAGGAAGCACCGCGGAGTAACGGTGCCAGAAGCCGTGAAGGGCCCCTTGAAGGAAACAGATTCCTTCAAGGAGCCCTTCACGGACAAAGAACTCAGTCAGACGTCTCCGCGAAGCGCGCCGTCAGGGCTTCCCGGCCGCGTTTGCTCAGTTCGCCGAAGAGCCGCAGCCGGGCGAGTCCGCCGTCGGGGTAGATGTCCAGCCGGATCTCCGTCACCTCGGGGCCGTCGTCCGCCAGGGCGAAGCGGTGCCGGGTGTCGGGCTGCAACCTGGTGCGCGGCAGCAGTTCCACCCATTCGCCCTCGTCGAGGCGGCCGCTCACCGACGCCCACCCGGGTGCGTTTCCCTTGAGGTTGCTGGTGTCCAGCTCCACGAACCGGATCACGCCGGCGCCCGCCAGCGACACCGTCGCCCAGTCGTTGCCGTCGTCGCGCCGGCGGGCGGTTTCCCAGCCTTCCGCCTGGTGCGCGGCGAGGCCCGGCGACAGCATGTTGTTCGGCGACGAATAGAACATGTCGCTGCATCCGGTGACGACCGCGCCGTTCTCCAGCGCTGCCAAGTCCAGCGAGCGGGGGTCGAGCAGGGCTGGGTCAGGCACTGGCGAACCGTGCACCCGCAGCCGTGCGACGCCGCCGTCGGGGTGCTGGGTGAGGCGCACGTGGGTGTAGCGACGCGGGGACGTCACCTTGTAGAAGTTCTCCGAGTCGCCGACCGCCGGTTCGTGGTCGACCAGGACGTCCCAGTCGGCCTCCTGCAGTTCGGCCGCGCTCGGGTAGCCGGGGACGGACGTCGCCGCGACCGACACGAACGGCGGGTAGTTGCCCTTGAAGAACGCCGTGTCCACCACCACGCCGGACACCACGCCGCCGAGGCCGAGGCGGACGAGGGCGTGGTCGTCGCCGGGTTCGCGGTGCCGCCGGGTCTCCCAGCCGTCGTACACCTGGCCCTTCGGGCCGAACGTTTCGGCGCGGTGCGCCGGCCGCCACGGATTGACCAGGTTTTCCTTTTCGGCGAACAGTTCGTCGCTCGCCCACATCACGGTGCCCCCGAACAGGCGCGAGGCCAGATCGGGCTGGGCAGTCCACTCCGGACGGTCGGACACGTGCTCCTCCATCTTGTCAGCAATTGCCCCGGGTCAGCAGAGTCCCCCTCGGTTCGCCGCCGGTCACCGGCTCGCCGCGCAGCCACGTGCCGCGCACGACGCCGGCCAGCGGACGCTGGTCGTACGCGCTCACCGGGTTGCGGTGCGCGAGCTTCGCGACGTCCACGACGAAGGCTTCGTCCGGCGCGAAGACGCAGAAATCGGCGTCATAGCCCGCTTCCAGTTTGCCCTTGCGCGTCATCCCCACCTGCGCCGCCGGGCCCTCAGCCATCCACCGCACCACGTCGGTCAGGCCGAAGCCGCGCTGACGCGCCTGCGTCCAGATCGCGGGCAGACCGAGCTGCAGGCTGGAAATACCGCCCCACGCGAGGCCGAAATCGCCGGTGTCGAAGCGTTTCAGCTCCGGCGTGCACGGCGAATGGTCGCTCACGATCGTTTCGATCACGCCGTCCGCCAAGCCCTGCCACAGCAATTCCCGGTTCGCCGCCTCGCGGATTGGCGGGCAGCATTTGAATTGCGTTGCCCCGTCCCGGATTTCCTCCGCGATGAACGACAGGTAGTGCGGGCAGGTTTCCACCGACAGTGCGACACCTTCGCGGCGGGCGCTGGAAATCAGCGGCAAAGCATCCGAAGAGGACAGGTGCAGGATGTGCGCGCGGGCGCCGGTGCGCCGGGCCGCTTCGATCACGTGCGTGATGGCCAGGTTTTCCGCGCCGCGCGGGCGGGAGCCGAGGAAGTCGTGGTACTTCTCGCCGTGCGGGTCGGGAGCCGCGTCGATCGCCTCGGAATCCTCGGCGTGCACGATCATCTGCGCGTCGAACGACTTCAGCTCGCGCATCGCGGATTCCAGGCCGGCCGCGTCCAGCGGCGGAAACTCGTCGACGCCGGAGTGCAGCAGGAAGCATTTGAAGCCGAAGACGCCCTCGTCGTGCAGACCGCGCAGATCGCCTTCGTTGCCCGGAATCGCGCCGCCCCAGAACCCGACGTCGACGTGCACCCGGCCGCTCGCCGCCTTGCGTTTGACCTCCAGCGCGGCGACGTCGACCGTCGGCGGCAGGCTGTTGAGCGGCATGTCCACGATCGTCGTGACGCCGCCGGCGGCGGCCGCGCGCGTGGCGGTCTCGAAGCCCTCCCATTCGGCCCGGCCGGGGTCGTTGACGTGCACGTGCGTGTCCACGAGACCGGGCAGCAGCACCTCGTCCTCAGCCAGCTCGACGACCCGCGAGCCCGGCATCTCGACGACACCGGGTTCCACCGCGACAATCCGGCCGTCCCGCACGCCGATCGTCGCCGGCCCGAGACCGGCGGGGGTCACCGCACGCGCGGCCCGCACCACGAGGTCCATCGACGGCCTCCTCCACTTCCACTTTACGGAAAGAGTCTTTCGCTCACCGAGATTAGACGCGTGCTTCCCGGCTCGTCAACGCCGTCCCTACCACGTTACGGTCACCGGGTGGAGTTGGAAGCCGAGTTCACCAGCGAGCCGTTCCGCGGCGAGGGCGCACCGCCGGAGCACGCCGTGCGCGCCCGCGACGCCGCCGACGCGGCCGGGCTCGACACCGACTTCGGCCCGCTCGGCACCCTGGCCCGCGGGACCGCCGACGAGCTGTTCGCCGCGTTGCCGTCGATCGCCCGCGCCGCCCTCGAAGGCGGGGCCACCCGGGTGACGCTGCAACTGCGCCGGACCGACGATTCCGACACCGTTCCCCCGATCGAACTCAACAGCGCCCTGGCGCGATTGATCGCCGACGTGGAACGCGAGCTCGGCTCGAAACTGCGCGATCTCGATCGGCCGGAAAAGCAGCGCGCGGTGCGCCTGCTGCGCGAGCGAGGGGCGTTCAACCTGCGGAAATCGGTTTCGGCCGTCGCCGAGGAACTGGGCGTCACGCGGTTCACGGTCTACAACTACCTCAACCGGGAAACCGACTGAAAGAGACACGGGGTCGCGATTCAACAAAGTGTTGACGCACGCTCGGCCCGGCCGTACGGTCAGCGGAACACCACCTCCCCGGAGGAGATTCCGTTGCCGCTCGCACTCGCCGAGTTCAACTCCGCATCCGCCGCCGAACTCCGGCCGACGCTCACCGCCTGCCTGGCCGTGCCGCGCTGGGTCGACACCGTGCTCGCAGGCCGCCCGTACGCCGATTTCGCCGCGCTGAGCAAGCAAGCCGACAGCGCGACTCCGTTGCGCCGCAACGAGATCCGCGAAGCGATCGCCGCGCACCCGAGAATCGGGGAACGCCCGACCAGCAAGGGCAGCGACGCGGACTGGTCCCGCTCAGAACAGTCCGGCGTGGACAACGCGGACGAATTCGCCGCCGCCAACGCCGAATACGAAGCCCGCTTCGGCCACGTGTTCCTCGTGTGCGCGAGCGGGCGCAGCGGCGAGGAACTGCTCGCGAACCTGCGGTCCCGGCTCGGCAACGACCCGGAGACCGAACTCGACGTCGCCGGCGCGGAGCTGGCCAAGATCGCACAACTGCGCCTGGCGAAAGCGGTAATCCCATGAGCGCAGCTTGCGAGCGAATCACGGCTGTTCATGCCGTCGCCTCCCAGGCAACCAGCGTGAAACTCGACAAGGAGGCGACAGCATGAGCCTTGTGACGACCCACGTCCTCGACACCGCGAGCGGGAAGCCCGCCGCCGGAATCGCCGTGCGCTTCGAGCGCCAGGACGGCTCGCTTATCGCCGACGGCACGACCGACGACGACGGCCGCATCCGCGACCTCGGCCCGGACACGCTCGAGCCCGGGGTCTACCGGCTGATCTTCGACACCGGGAGCTACCTCGGCCCGGAGGCGTTCTTCCCCGACGTCACCATCGCCTTCCGGATCGTCGACGGCACGTCGCACCACCACGTGCCGGTGCTGCTGAGCCCGTTCGCCTATTCCACCTATCGCGGGAGCTGACATGGGAATCTCGTTGGGCCCCAACCAGTACGGCAAGGCCGAGGTCCGCCTCGTCACCGTCCGGCGCACCGGCGGCGTGCACCACCTGCGCGACCTCACGGTGTCCTCGGCGCTGCGCGGCGACCTGTCGGCCACGCACCTCACCGGCGACAACTCCGCCGTGCTGGCCACCGACACGCAGAAGAACACGGTGTACGCGTTCGCCAAGCAGCAGGACGTCGGCGAGATCGAGGACTTCGCCCTCCGGCTCGGCCAGCACTTCGTCGGCACCCAGGAAAAGATCACCGGTGCGCGGATCACCATCGAAGAGCAGGAATGGGACCGCATCACCGTCGACGGCGCGCCGCACGACCATTCGTTCAGCCGCTCCGGCGGCGAACGCCGCACCACGACCGTCACCGTGCACGCCGACCGCGCCTGGGTGGTGTCCGGAGTGGACGGCCTGACCGTGCTCAAGTCCACCGGGTCCGAATTCCACGGCTACCCGAAGGACGAATACACCACGCTCGTCGAAACCGACGACCGCATTCTCGCCACCGCCGTGACCGCGCGCTGGCGCTACGAGGGATTCACCGGGATCGACTGGGCCAAGAGCCATCGGGAGATCCGGCGGACGCTCCTGGAGACGTTCGCCACCAAGCACAGTCTTTCGCTGCAGCAAACCCTGTACGCGATGGGCGAAGCCGTGCTTCAGGCACGGCCGGAAGTAGCCGAGATCCGGTTCTCCCTGCCCAACAAGCACCATTTCCTCGTCGATCTAAGCCCCTTCGGCCTCGAGAACCACAACGAGGTGTTCTACGCCGCCGACCGACCGTACGGCCTCATCGAAGGCACGGTGGTCCGCGACGAAGCCGAAGAGCCCGGCCCGGCCTGGACCGACGCCGTGCTCTAGCCCCGAGTCCCCTCCGGGAGAGCGCATGTCAGTAACACCGGAACGACCTTCTCGGCACCCCGTGGACGCGGCGCCTCCGCTGCCGCAGTTGATCCTCGGAGGAATCCAGCACGTAGCGGCCATGTACGCCGGAGTGGTGGCCCCACCGCTCGTCATCGGCGCGGCCGTCGGCCTCTCCCCCGGCCAGCTCGCACTGTTGATCAGTGCGGCGCTGTTCACCGCGGGACTGGCCACCCTGGTGCAAACCCTCGGCTTCTGGCGCTTCGGCGCGAGACTGCCGCTGGTCAACGGCGTCACTTTCGCCGCCGTAGCACCAATCCTGTCCATCGCGGCGCAGCATCGCGACAGCAACGCGTTGGGCGTCGTTTACGGCGCCACGCTCGCCGGCGGCGTGTTCGTAGTGTTCGCCGCGCCGTTTTTCTCCAAGCTGACGCGGTTTTTCCCGCCGGTGGTGACGGGGACGGTCATCACGCTCATCGGGATCTCGCTGCTGCCGGTCGCCGTGCAGTGGATCGCCGCGCAGCACAAATCGGCCAAGCCGACCGGACTCGTGCTGGCCGGGATCACGCTGGTCGCGGTGCTCGTCTTCACCCGGTTCCTGACCGGGTTCTGGAGCCGGATCGCGTTGCTCCTCGGCTTGGTCGCCGGCACCGCCGTGGCGTGGCCGATGGGCCAAGTCGACACGTCGACGCTGCGGCAGGCCCCGGTGTTCGGCATCGTGACGCCGTTCCACTTCGGCACGCCGACGTTCGACATCGCGGCGATCGTCTCGATGCTCATCGTGATGCTCGTGGTGATGGCGGAAAGCACCGCCGACCTGCTGGCACTCGGCGAAATCGTGGACCGGCCGACCACCAGCCGCGTACTGGCCGACGGCCTGCGCGCGGACGGGCTGTCCACCGCGGTCGGCACGATCTTCGGCGGGTTCGCCTGCACGGCGTTCGCGCAGAACATCGGCCTCGTGTCGCTCACCCGCATGGTGAGCCGGTACGTGGTCGCGGCCAGCGGCGTCGTGCTCGTGCTGCTGGGCGTGTTCCCGGTGACCGGCGGGATCGTCGCGCTGGTGCCGCAGCCGGTGCTCGGCGGGGCCGGGCTGGTGCTGTTCGGCAGCGTCGCGGTGAGCGGCGTCCGGACGCTCGCGAAGGCGTCGTTCGAGCATCCGGTGAACGTCGCGATCGTCGCCGCGTCGCTCGGCGTCGGGCTGATCCCGATCGCCATGCCGGACTTCTACTCCGGCTTCCCGGCGGCGCTGCAGGTCGTGCTCAACTCCGGGATCAGCGCGGGCTGCGTGACCGCGGTGGTGCTCAACCTGGTGCTCCGGCCGCGCTTGATAGAACGCTCTACCGTGAAGGAGCTATCCTCGGTGTCGTGACTGGCACCAAGGACCGCATCCTCGCCGCCGGGGCGGAACTGTTCCGCCACGGCGGCTACGCGGGCACCGGCATGAAGCAGATCGTGGAGAAGGCCGGCGCGCCCTTCGGGTCGGTGTACCACTTCTTCCCCGGCGGCAAGGAACAGCTGGGCGAAGAAGTGGTACGCACCTCGGGGATGGAGTACGCGCGGCTGTTCGAAGTCTTCATCACGCCCGCGCCGGACCTGATCACCGGCCTCGAAACGTTCTTCGGGGCCGCGGTCACCACGCTGCTCGAAACGGACTACGTCGAGGGCTGCCCGATCGCGACCGTCGCGCTCGAAGTGGCGACCACGAACGAACCCCTGCGCAAGGCCACCGCGGACGTGTTCGAGGCGTGGACCAAGGCGGGCACCAAGGGGTTCTCCGCCTTCGGGCTTCCCGAGGAGCACGCCCGCACGCTCACGCTCGCCCTGGTGACGAGCCTGGAGGGCGCGTTCGTGCTGTGCCGCTCCATGCGGACGACCGAACCGATGGCGGTCGCGGGCGCGGCGGTGGTCGACGTAGCGCGGCGGCTGCTGACCGAACTGGGAGACGACGGGAAACGACGTCCCGCGGACGGCTAAGCTGGAAGCAACATCCGGGTCCGCGGGAGGTTGCCGGTGTTCGGTCTCAGCATCGACCACATCGTGATTTTGCTGCTCGCCGGGTTGTTCATCCTCGGCCCGGAACGGCTGCCCGAGGCGGCGCAGTGGGTCGCGCAGACCTTGAAACGGGTACGCGGGTTCGCCGCGGGCACGAAGGCACAGCTCGAGGCGGAGCTCGGCCCGGAGTACCAGGAGCTGCGGAAACCGTTGCAAGAACTGCAGTCGCTGCGGCTCGGCAACCCGCGCGCGGCCGTGACGAGGTATCTGCTCGACGACACGCCCCCGGCCGCGACGCCGCCGCCGGCACCAGCACCGGCACCGGTTCCGTTGCGGGCGAACGAGCGGCCCCCGGTCGACCCGGACGCCACCTGATCACTCGGCCGCGCGCCACGCCCATCCGGCGAGCACCAGCAGTTCGACCAGTTCCAGCACCGCCATCAGCCGTTCCACGAGCCCGGTCGCGACGGTCGGCAGATGCTGCCCGAACGCGACATTAGCCGCGAACGGAATGAGAAACGGCAGAAAGAACGGCACCGCCGCCACCGCCAGAATGCGCGACCAGCGCGCATAACCCCGCCATCGCGGCGTATTCCGATGCGCCCAGCCGAGCAGCCATCCAGCTAACGGCAAACTCACACAACTGATCCCGGTCGCGCCGAGATGCACTTTGCCGATCAGCGTCACCGCATTTCCCTGCGGGTCCTTCGTGAACAACGCCACCGTGGCGAGCCCGGTGCACCAGGCGGCCATCGCGACGACCGTCAGCGCTCCGTACAGGACCTCCCGGCGGCGCAGGACCACGGCCACCACGACCGACCCCGCCGACGTCAGCAGCATCGCCGCCGCCCACATCCACCAGCCGGGAGTCCAGGCGTAGTCGCTGAGCATCGCGCTGACCGGGTCGATCGGGCCCCAGTAGCGGTCGACGTGCAGCACCACGAGGAAAGCCGTCGCGACCAGCACCGCGACCACCGCCGCGCCGAGCGCTCGTTTCGTTCCTTTCGCCGACGGGGCTGGCGCCAGCACCGGGACCGGTGCCGGGGTCAGTTCTGTCGCCACTCTGGATTCTCCGCTCGCCCGCTGGTTTCCCGAAAGCATATCCCGGCCGTGGGCCCGTCGCTTTAGGACAGTCTGGCCGAATTGCCGGGCATTCTCAGCGTCCTGCCAGAAATCAGTGGCTACCCTCGCGGCCGTTCACTGATTTCTGACGACGGGAAATCCATGCCTGCCGGGCGCGGTACGGAATTGCGGCTGCTTCTGTTCGCGGTGGGGATCGTCTGGTGTGCGTTCCTGCTCGTGGACGCGAACGCCTTGGCGCGGATCGACTCCGCGGTAGTCGGCTACGGCGCCTCGTTCACCGCGGTGGTGGCGGCAGCACACCTCGCGGTCCGGCGCTGGGCCCCGCACGCCGACCCGCTGATCCTGCCCTGCACCGCGCTGCTGAACGGGCTGGGCCTGGTGGTGATCCACCGGATCGACCTCGGGCTCGCCGAACAGGCGGGGCAGCGGGGCAAGGTGTACTCGGCCGTCGCCGGACAGCAGGTCCTGTGGACGGTCGTGGCGCTGGTGTTGTTCCTCGCGGTGCTCGGGTTCGTGCGCGATCACCGGGTGCTGACCCGGTACGGCTACCTCGCCGGACTGGCCGGGATTGTCGCGGTTCTGCTGCCCGCGCTGCTGCCCGCGTCGCTCTCGGAGGTGAACGGCGCGAAGGTGTGGATCAAGATCGGCCCGATGTCGATCCAGCCGGGCGAGTTCGCGAAGCTGCTGCTGATCGTGTTCACGGCGACCACGCTGGTGGCGAAACGGGAGCTGTTCCGGGTCGCCGGGCGGAAGGTGCTCGGCATCGAACTGCCGCGGGCACGCGACCTCGGGCCGATCATCATCGCCGCGCTCGGCTGCGTCGCGGTGCTGGCGTTCGAGAAGGAACTCGGCGCCTCGCTGCTGTTCTTCGGGATCGTCCTGGTGATGATCTACCTCGCGACCGAGCGGGCGATCTGGATCTACGCCGGGCTGACGGTGTTCGTCGGCGGCTGCGTGCTGGCCTACTTCCTGTTCAACCACGTGCGGCAGCGCGTCGCGAACTGGCTCGACCCGCTCGCGACCTACGACCAGGCAGGCGGCGGATACCAGATCGCCCAGGGCCTGTTCGGCCTCGGCACCGGCGGCATGGGCGGAACCGGCCTCGGCGCGGGCCGGCCGGACATCGTGCCCGAGTCGAACACCGACTTCATCACCGCCAGCATCGGCGAGGAACTGGGCTTCCTCGGACTGGCCGCGGTGCTGATGCTGTACCTGCTGATCGCCCTGCGCGGAATGCGGCACGCGCTCGCCGTCCGGGACAGCTTCGGCAAACTCCTCGGCGGCGGGCTGGCGTTCACCGTGGTGATGCAGATTTTCGTGGTCGTGGGCGGGGTGACGAAGCTGATTCCGGAAACCGGGATCACCGCACCGTTCCTCTCGAAGGGCGGCTCGTCGCTGCTCGCGAACTACATCCTGGTCGCACTGCTGCTGCGTATTTCGGACGCCGCGCGCCAGCCGAGCGCGACAGAACCGGTGCAGGCGGCACGGGCGCCGTTGGCTGATGCGGGAACGGTGCTGGTCAAACGGCCTCGCTGAGCCGTCAGCCGTCCCGAACACACGGCAAGCCATCGACCCGGAGCCGCGGAGGCGAGCAACGGGTCTTCCCGCGAGCACTCGCACCCGACCTCCGGACGCGGCACGCCAGCCAAGTGCGACAGAACCGGTGCAGGCAGCGCGGGCGCCGTTGGCCGACGCGGGAACGGTGCTGGTCAAACGGCCTCGATGAGCTAGATGACGGAATAGGGACGACTTGAGGACGGCGCATGTCAGCGTGTCTCCCGTCCAGTCATCTACTGCGAAAGGACTGACATGCCATCGAGGGGAATGCTGCTGCGGATCGCCGGAGCGGGCGCGGGTGCCGCGATGCTCACTGCCGCCCTGTCCGGCACCGCCTACGCGGGGGAGCAATCCGTCGCCGCCGGCGCGAACTTCAAGATCCATCGCGCGGGAACGAGCTCCTGCTTGGACAGCAACACGGGAGGGGATGTCTACACGCTCACGTGCAACGGCGGGCGAAACCAGGTATGGACCAACTACGCCCCGGGCAAGTTCCGGAACCTGGCGACCAACGCCTGCCTCGCCGCGAGCAGAACGGCCGTTTTCACCACGACCTGCTCGTCCAACACCACTGACTGGACGACTTCGTCCACGACGAACAAGTACGTCAAGAACGTTCAGACCGGGCTCTGCCTGAACAACAGCGGCGGCAGCCCCGAAGCGGTCGGGGTGCGGATCTGCCACGCGCCGACCGCGCTGTGGACCATGGAACGGGTCTGACCCTTGAAGCCGGTGGGCCGTTCGCGAGAGCGGCCCACCGGGCTACCCGTCTTCCCGCAGCCGGGCGCTCGCCTTCGCCAGCTCGCTCGCGATCGCCGACTCGTCCGCCGTCCTCAGCTGGCCTGTCTCCACCACGGTCTTCCCGCCCACGAACAGCCTCCGCAGCGGCGGCGGCGCGGCCAAGACCAACGCCGCGACCGGGTCGTCGATGCCCGCGTAGTTCAGCCCGTTCAGATCCCATACCGCCAGATCCGCGAGCTTTCCCACCTCCACCGAGCCCATGTCCTGCTCGCGGCCGAGACACCGCGCGCCGCCCATCGTGCCGAGCCACAACGCTTCCCGCGTCGTCAACCCGGTCGGCCCGCCGCGTTGCCGGGCCTGCAGCAATGCCTGGTGCAGCTCCTCCGCCAAGCCGCCGGATTCGCTTGAAGCCGCGCCGTCGACGCCCAAGCCGACCGGAGCACCGGCGTCGAGCAAGTCCCGCACCGGGGCGATTCCGCTGCCCAGACGGCCGTTCGACGTCGGGCAATGCGCGGAACCCGTCGCCGTCGCGCCGAAACGGCGGATCGCCTCCGGCGCGAGGTGCACGGTGTGCGCCAGCCAGACGTCCGACGCCAGCCAGCCCAGTTTGTCCGCGTACTCCGCGGGCGTGAGGCCGGTTTCGGCGAGGCATTGCTTTTCCTCGTCCTGGGTTTCGGCCAGGTGAGTGTGCAGCCGGACGCCCTTGCGCCGGGCCAATTCCGCCGACTCGGCCATCAGCCGCTCGGTGACGGTGAACGGCGAGCACGGGCCCGCCGCGATCCGCAGGTGCGCGTCCGGCGAGGCGTCGTGGTAGCGGTCGATCGCGGCTTCGGTGCCGAGCAGAGCGTCCTCGGCGGTCTCGACCAGGCTGTCCGGCGGCAGCCCGCCGTCCGACTCGCCGCGGTCCATCGAGCCTCGCACCAGGTGCAGCCGCAGCCCGATCCGTTCCCGCGCGGCGACGAGCGCGGCCACCTGGTCGCCGCCGTCGCGCGGGAAGACGTAGTGGTGGTCGGCGACCGTGGTGCAGCCGCTCAGGGCGAGCCGCGCCATTCCGGCGGCACCGGCGGCGTGCGTGATCTCCTCGGTCAGCTTGGCCCACACCGGATACAGCGCGACCAGCCACTCGAAGAGGGTGTGGTCGGCGGCGAGGCCGCGCGTGGCCCATTGGTAGAGGTGGTGGTGCGTGTTCACGAGGCCGGGCGTGACGAGGCAGCCAGTGGCATCGACGCGTTCGTCCACCTCGCCGGTGAAGGCGCCGTCGCCGACGGCTGCGATGCGGTCGTCCTCGAGGACGACGTGTCCGTTGCGGTACTCGGGACCGCTGACCGTCGCGATCGCGGCGTTCTCGACGACTGTCCTCATGCGACAACTCACCTCCGGGAGATCTCGTGAGTGGCTACCCCGAACCCGGGGCAGCCACTCACGAAACCCGTCACAACGCCTTGGCCGCGCGATCCGCCACCAGGTTCAGGAACCGGCTGGGGTCGCTCAGCTCGCCGCCCTCGGCGAGCAAAGCCATGCCGTGCAACAGCTCCGCCGTCTCGGCCAGCGAGGCGTCCTCCGGGTGCTCGGCGAACGCCTTGCGCAGGCCGGTCACCAGCGCGTGGTCCGGGTTCAGCTCCAGCACCCGCTTCACCGGCGGCAGTTCCTGCCCCATGGCGCGGTACATCTTCTCCAGCGTCGGCGTCAGATCGCCCGCGTCGCCGACGATGCACGACGGCGACGTCGTCAGCCGCGACGACAGCCGGACCTCCTTGACGGTGTCGGACAGCGTCGCCGACATCCACTTCAGCAGGTCCTCGTACTCGGCCTTCTTCTCCTCGGACGTCTCGTCGCCGAGGTCGACCTCGCCCTTCGCGACCGACTGGAACGTCTTGCCGTCGAAGCCGCTCACCGCGTCGGCCCACATCTCGTCGACCGGGTCGGTGAGGATCAGCACCTCGTATCCCTTGGCGCGGAACGCTTCCAGGTGCGGCGAGTTCTCGATCGTGGTGCGCGAATCGCCGGTCAGGTAGTAGATGTGCTCCTGGCCCTCCTTCATCCGCGACACGTAGTCGCGCAGCGAAGTGGGCTTCTCCGCGTGGTGCGTCGAGGCGAACGACGAGATCTCCAGGATCTGCTCCCGGTTCTCCGGGTCGTCGATCAGGCCTTCCTTCACCGCGCGGCCGAACTCGGACCAGAACGTCGCGTACTTCTCCGGCTCCTCGGTCATCATCGTCTTGACCGTCGAGAGGATCTTCTTCTCCAGCCGCCGCCGGATCGCGCGGATCTGCCGGTCCTGCTGCAGGATCTCGCGCGACACGTTCAGCGACAGGTCCTGCGCGTCGACGACCCCCTTCACGAAGCGCAGGTAGTTCGGCATCAGCGCTTCGCAGTCGTCCATGATGAACACGCGCTTGACGTAAAGCTGCACGCCGCGCTTCGCGTCCCGCATGAACAGGTCCATCGGCGCGCGCGAAGGCAGGAACAGCAGCGCCTGGTACTCGAAGGTGCCCTCGGCCTGCATCCGGACCGTCTCGAGCGGGTCGGTCCAGTCGTGGCTGATGTGCTTGTAGAACTCGTGGTACTCCTCGTCGGAGACCTCGTCCTTCGAACGCGCCCAGAGCGCCTTCATCGAGTTGACCGTCTCGAGACCGGCACTGCCCTCTTCGCCCTCGCCGGTCTTGGCCATCTGCACCGGCCAGGTGATGAAGTCGGAGTAGCGCTTGACGATCTCGCGCACCTTCCACGGCGACGTGTAGTCGTAGAGGTGGTCCTCGTCGTCGGCGGGCTTGAGGTGCAGCGTCACCGAGGTGCCCTGCGGGGCGTCGGAGAGGGACTCGATCGTGTAGGTGCCCTCGCCGGTGGATTCCCAGCGGACGCCCTCGTCGGTGCCCGCGCGCCGGGTCACCAGGGTGACCTTGTCGGCGACCATGAAGCTGGAGTAGAAGCCGACGCCGAACTGCCCGATCAGGTCCTGGCCCGCGGATTCCTTCGACTCCTTCAGCTTGCGCAGGAAGTCGGCGGTGCCGGATTTCGCGATGGTGCCGATCAGGTTGACGACGTCGTCCCGGCTCATCCCGATGCCGTTGTCGCGCACGGTGAGGGTGCGCGCGTCGGAATCGAGGAGGATCTCGATGTGCAGGTTGTCGGTATCCGCCTGCAGATCCTTGTCGCGGTACGTCTCGAGCCGGAGCTTGTCCAGCGCGTCGGAGGCGTTGGAGACCAGCTCGCGCAGGAAGATGTCCTTGTTCGAGTAGATCGAGTGGATCATCAGCTGCAGCAACTGGCGCGCCTCGGACTGGAACTCCAGCGTTTCGACCGTCCCGGTTCCCTCAGCCATGGCTTTCGTGTTTCCTTTCGCCCCTGAAAAGACCGTCGTGAAGTCTACCCAGCAGGGACGACAGAACGTGCGGAGACCGCGAAGTCCGAGTGCGGCCAGCGGTGCCAGCCGGAGCGGGTATCGAGCCGAGGCTGAGCATTTCGCCGCCGGTGGCCCCGGTTCGGCTTCTTTTGCCCCGCTGGCCCCGTATTTCGCCGAGGATGTCGTACTGCGCCAGGCCGCGAGTGCCTGCGCCGGTCAGCGCAGGCACTCGCGGCGTGGTTCAGGCTTGGCGCCGCGCGTACGCGTCGAGCCGCGCCACCTCGAAGGGCAGCTCGGACTCCGCCAGCGCACCGCAGTGGAACCCGCCGAGCAGATACCGCGCCAGCGCTTCCGCGGTGGCGGGTTCGTCCAGCACTCCCCCGGACGTGTTCGACGCGTAGTCCTGCAACCGCTTGGCCGCCGCCGGGGCGCCCTCGCGGTAGAAGGCGTACGTCGCCGCGTACCGGGTCGGCAGCTGGTGCGGATGCAGGTCCCAGCCCTGGTAGAAGCCGTTCTCCAGCGACCGCCGCACCAGGCGCAGGTGTTCCGCCCAGGCGCCCGGCAGGTCGTCGCCCACCGGAAGCCGGTTGGTCGAACCGTCGGACAGCCGCACGCCCGTTCCGGCAGCCGCGACCTGCATCAGCTGCTTCGCGAAGTCGGCGGCGGGGTGCGCCATGCTCTGGTACGCCGCGCTGATGCCGAGACCCGCGCTGTAGTCGTAGGTCCCGTAATGCAGCCCGGAGCACCGGCCGTCCGCGGCCTGGATGATCCGCGCGACCGAGACCGTGCCGTCGGTCGAGAGGATCGACTGCGCGGTCTCGATCTGCACCTCGAACCGCAGCGCGCGGTCCTCCAGTCCGTACGCGGTTTCCAGTCGCCCCAACACTTCCGCGGCGACCTCGACCTGTTCGACCGCGGTGACCTTCGGCAGCGTCACCACGAATCCGTCCGGCAGCGATCCTTCGGACAGCAGGCCCGACAGGAACAGATCGAGCGTCCGGATGCCCCGTCGCCGGGTCGCGGCTTCGAAGCTCTTGAACCGGATCCCGACAAACGGGGTGCCGCCGGTGGTCGCGAGCGTCCGCCCGGCGCTCTCCGCGGCCGCGTCCTCCGCTCCGTCGCCGGGATGGCCGTAGCCGTCCTCGAAGTCGATGCGGAGGTCCTCGATCGGCTCGGTGAGGAGCTTCTCGCGGACCCGCTCGGCCACCGCCGGGTCGAGGTTCAGCAGGTCGCCGTGCTCGACGAAGACCCGCATCGCCTGCTTGCCCCAGTCGGCGACCAAGCGCGTGCGGTACTGCGACGCCGGCACATACACCGTGTGCACCGGACGACGGCCCGGAGACTCGCCGGGGTACTTCGCCGCCACGCGCGCGTCGGCCTCGGCCAACCGCGCGTCGGCGGCGCTGTAGACGTCCTCGGCGAGTCGTCCGCCGCCCATTACTGGATGTGCTCGTAAGCCGGCAGGGTCAGGAAGTCCGGGAAGTCGTCGGCCAGCGCGACCTGCTCGAACAGCTCGACCGCGGGCTTCAGGAGATCGTCCGGAACCTCCGCCGCGAGCTCGCCGCGGACGTCGGCGACGACGCCGCGCACCAGCTCCGCGGTGACCTTCTCGCCGTTGTCCAGCTGCGTGCCGTTCTTGACCCACTGCCACACCTGCGACCGCGAAATCTCGGCCGTGGCGGCGTCTTCCATCAGGTTGTGGATCGCCGCCGCGCCGTTGCCGCCCAGCCACGAAGCCAGGTAGCGGATGCCGACGTCGACCGCCGCGCGCAGGCCGGCCGCGGTGGCGCTGCCCGGCGTCGAGGCGACGTCCAGCAGCTGGTCGGCGGTGACGCTCACGTCGTCGCGGGTGCGCTCGAGCTGGTTCGGCTTGTCACCGAGGACCTTGTCGAACTCTTCCTTGCAGAGTGCGACCATGCCCGGGTGCGCGACCCACGAACCGTCGAAGCCGTCCCCGGCCTCCCGCGACTTGTCGGCGTGCACCTTCTCGAAGGCGCCCTTGTTGACTTCCGGGTCCTTGCTCGGGATGAACGCGGCCATGCCGCCGATCGCGAACGCGCCGCGCTTGTGGCAGGTGCGCACGAGCAGTTCGGTGTAGGCGCGCATGAACGGCGCGGTCATGGTGACCGAGTTGCGGTCCGGCAGCACGAATTTCTCGCCCGCGTCACGGAAGTACTTGATGACGCTGAACAGGTAGTCCCAGCGGCCCGCGTTGAGGCCGGAGGCGTGCTCGCGCAGTTCGTAGAGGATCTCTTCCATCTCGAACGCGGCCGGGATGGTCTCGATCAGCACGGTGGCGCGGACGGTGCCGTGCGGGATGCCGAGCGCCTTCTCCGCGTGCGTGAACACGTCGTTCCACAGCCGCGCTTCGAGGTGGCTTTCCATCTTCGGCAGGTAGAAGTACGGGCCCTTGCCGCGGTTGAGCAGCTCCTGGGCGTTGTGGAAGAAGAACAGGCCGAAGTCGACCAGCGCGCCGACGCCCTTCCGCCCGCCGAAGGTCAGGTTCCGCTCGTCGAGGTGCCAGCCGCGCGGGCGGACCACGATCGTCGCGTGCTCGACGTCGGGCTTCAGCTCGTAGTGCTTGCCGTTCTGGTCGAGCGTGATCGTGCCGCGGATCGCGTCGGACAGGTTGACCTGGCCGCCCACGACGTTCGCCCAGTGCGGCGTGTTGGCGTCCTCGAAGTCGGCGAGCCACACCTTGGCGCCGGAGTTGAGGGCGTTGATGGTCATCTTGCGGTCGGTCGGGCCGGTGATCTCCACGCGGCGGTCGCGCAGTGCCGCCGGAGCCTCGGCGACCCGCCAGTCGCCCTCCCGGATCTCCTTCGTCTCCGGGAGGAAATCGAGCCGGCCGGTGGTGCGGGCCTCCTCGCGCCGCTTGCCGCGCGCGACGAGCAGTTCGTCGCGCCGCGCGGCGTACTCGTCGTGCAAGCCCGCTACGAAAGCGAGGGCTTCCGGCGTCAGAATCTCGTCCCCACGCTCGACGGACCCGCCGAGTACCTGGACCTCAGACATGCGCAACACCCCGAGTAGTGCTTTGGATAACGTCCCTACGGTTTTTACCTGACGGACTATAGTTTCTGCATAGCGGAACATCAATCGGGTCTGTGAGGAGGACCACTGGTGGCGGCTGAGAAGAGCGGACGAGACGGCGGCGTCCAGTCCCTGCAGCGCGCGTTCGAGCTGCTGGAGCACCTGGCGGACACCGGCGGCGAGGCCAGCCTGTCGGAGCTGGCGACCCTGTCCGGGCTGCCGATGCCGACGATCCACCGGCTGATCCGCACGCTGGTGTCGCTGGGCTACGTCCGGCAGAACACCAACCGGCACTACGCGCTGGGCGCCCGGCTGATCCGGCTCGGCGAGAACGCCAGCATGCAGTTCGGCGCGTGGGCGCGGCCGCTGCTGGTGGAGCTGGTCGAGGAGGTCGGCGAGACGGCGAACCTGGCGGTGCTGGAACGCGACGAGGTGGTGTACGTCGCGCAGGTGCCGTCGAAGCACTCGATGCGGATGTTCACCGAAGTGGGGCGGCGCCTGCTGCCGCACGGCACCGGCGTGGGCAAGGCGATGCTGGCGGAACTGCCCGCCGACGAGGTCTCGGCGCTGCTGGAACGCACCGGAATGCCGGCGTACACCGAGCACACCTTCACCGACCCGGACGCGCTGGCGCTGGAGCTGAAAAAGATCGCCGGACAGGGTTACGCACTGGACGAGGCGGAGCAGGAACTCGGGGTGCGCTGCATCGCCGTCGCGATCCCCGGCGCACCGGTGCCCGCCGCGGTGTCGGTGTCCGGCCCGTCCGGCCGGCTGACGGCGGACGCGGTCAGCCACATCGCGCCAGTGGTGCAGAAGGTGGCGGACCGGCTTTCCCAGCAGCTGCCGGTTACCTGAGTTCGTTGAGCTAGCCCTTGAGTTCGCCTTTGAGGAGGTCCATCAGCAGGCCGTCGTGCCAGGTGCCGTCGAGCCCCTGCTCGTAGTCGCGCAGGATGCCGACACGGCGGAACCCGAGCTTTTCGTACACGTGGATCGCGCGGACGTTGGCCGCCGCCGGATCGATGGTGATCCGGTGGTGCCCCTGGTCGAACAGGCGCTGGGCAAGGATCCGGATCGCCTCCGCGCCGAGCCCGAGCCCGTAGTAGTCCGGGTGGACGGCGAGGTCGATCCCCGCGTGCCGGTAGCGGCGAGTGAGTTCCTCCCAGCTTTGGATGACGCCGACGGTGTGGCCTTCGTACTCGATGGCGTAGGTCTGGTCTTCCCCTTCGGCGAGGAGGCCGTCGGTTTCCTCGTCGGGATCGCCCCACCACTGCGCGACCTCCGGAGCGGACAGGATCTCGTGCACTCGCGCCCGATCGGCTTCGGTGAGAGTCCGGAGGATTACGCGGTTCACTGCATCGGCTTCTCGTCGACCTTCACGTCGTAAGTGGCCTTAGACCCGTTGACCCCGGAAAGAGTCACGGTGAGGCCGTATTTCTCACCGCCGCCGGTCAGGAAACAGCGAGCGGTCTGCCCGTTCTCCGCCTTGATCGGCCCGGGGCATGTGACCGAATCCGGCCGTCGCCCGTTGTTCGACTGCTCGAGGACGGTGGAGATGTTCTTCTCGAGATCAGCCTTGGAGATCTCGTTGCCAGCCGACACCGAGACGCTGCAAGCCGTGAGCACCAGCCCGCAGAGGACGGGCAGGCCAAGACGAATCGAACGATGCACAGCAGGTCTCCTACCTGGTCCAGACGGATGGGGGAATACGGTCTAGCAAATCGCAGCGCGCGTCGAGCGCAGCCAGCTCGAGCGGTCTCGGGGCTGCTGCCCGGACTCCGGATCGCCGACCTTGATGCCACCTTGGCCGATCCCGGCCCTTGCCACAGCAGACCCGCGGATCTGCCGAGCACATCCCCGATCGACTTCGCCGTCCGGAGCAGTTCTTCCGGGACCGCGCCGAAACCGCCCGCCATGCCCACCCCTCGTAGTCGTAGCTGCGCCGCTACCTACCGTGGCAGGCCACACTACAAGGAATGTCCGGTTTGGCCGCTATCCACCCGTCTGGGGGAATCAGCCCAGCAAAGCGTCCACGAACGCGCCCGGCTCGAACGGGGCCAGGTCGTCCGGCCCTTCGCCCAGCCCCACGAGCTTCACCGGCACTCCCAGCTCCTTCTGGACCTGGAACACGATCCCGCCCTTGGCGGTGCCGTCGAGTTTCGTCAGGACGATGCCCGTCACGTCGATGACCTCGGCGAACACCCGGGCCTGCGCGAGTCCGTTCTGTCCGGTCGTGGCGTCCAGCACGAGCAGCACCTCGTCCACCCGCGCCTGCTTTTCCACGACTCGCTTCACCTTGCCGAGTTCGTCCATCAGGCCGGTCTTCGTGTGCAGGCGGCCCGCGGTGTCGACCAGGACCGTGTCCACGCCTTCGCTGATGCCCTGCTTGACCGCGTCGAACGCGACCGCCGCCGGGTCCGCGCCTTCCTTGCCTCGCACGACTGACGCGCCCACTCGCTCGCCCCAGGTCTGCAGCTGGTCCGCGGCTGCGGCGCGGAAGGTGTCGGCCGCGCCGAGGACGACGGTTCCGCCCTGCGCGACGAGGACTCGCGCCAGTTTGCCGGTCGTCGTGGTCTTGCCGGTGCCGTTCACGCCCGCCACGAGCACGACCGCGGGCTGCTTCTTGCCGTCCACCTCGTGCGGCAGGGCTCGAACCGAGCGTTCGGCGTCCGTGGACAGCGACGCGGTCAGCACCTCGTGCAGCAGTTCGCGCGCTTCCGCCGACGTGCGCACCGCGCGCCGGTTCAGTTCGTCGCGCAGGCGGTCCACGATCTGGGTCGTCGTGGCGGCGCCGAGGTCCGCCATGAGCAGCGTGTCTTCGACGTCCTGCCAGGAATCCTCGTCCAGGTCACCGCCGCCGAGCAGGCCAAGGAGGCTCTGCCCGAACACCGAGCGGGACTTCGACAGCCGGCCGCGCAGCCGCTCAAGACGGCCAGCGGGGGACTCGATCTCCTCGATCGGCTCCACGGTCCCCGGCACGACTGCCTCCGGGGCCGCTTCTTCGACCGGCTCGGGGAGCTTGACGTCGCGCACCGTGCGCTGGTCGGAGTCGCGCGGGACCGCGGCGTCGTCGCCGACCGCGGGCTGGCCGTCGACTTCCGGCCGGTCCTCGACGGGATGTTCGACCACCGGCTCCGGCGCGGGCTCAGCAGCAGGCGAAGGTTCCGGCGAAGGCTCCGGCGGGGCCTCCGCGGTCTTCCCTCCGGGAGCCAGCGAGATACCGCCGCTCGCGGCGTACCCGCCGCCCTTCGGCTTCTCCTCGACCTCGCGCTGTTCGGCGATGCTGATTCGCCGCTTGCGCGCGATGAGCAGCCCGGACACCAGAACGGCGACCAGGACGACGACGGCGACGACAACGATCCAGAACCAGGTGCTCGACACGCCACCATCCTGTCATCCGCGTACCCGGGCCACGGGACACCCCACCTCGAAGCCAACGAGTAACGCGAACGGTTCCGATTCGGCCAAGACTCCACGACGCGTCTTGCGCCACCCCTTCCGTGTTGACTAGACCACATCGGATGACCACCCCCGCCGGCCACTGTTTCCGCGTCCTCGGGCTGCTGTCGGGCACGTCCGTGGACGGGATCGACGTCGCGGTCGCCGAAATCCGCGTCGAGGACAACACCGAAGGGACCGTCGTCCTCACCCCGCTCGGCGAACTCGACGTGCCCTACCCCGCCGGCCTCCGCGCGGATCTCCTCGACGCCCTCCCGCCGCGGCCGAGCAGCGCACGGCAGCTGACCGTCCTCGACACCCGGGTCGGCCAGGCGTTCGCCGACGCGGCCGCGCGCGGGATCGCCGCGTACGGGCCGGTGGACGTGATCGCCTCGCTCGGCCAGACCGTCTACCACTGGGTCGAAAACGGCGTCGCGCTCGGCACGCTCCAGCTCGGGCAGCCGGCGTGGATCGCGGAGCGCACCGGAGTGCCGGTGATCGCCGACCTCCGCATCCGCGACATCACCGCGGGCGGCCAGGGCGCCCCGCTGGCGAGCACGCTCGACGCGATGTGGCTGCGCGGCCTCGCCGAGCAGACCGGACGTCCGGTGGCCGCGCTCAACCTCGGCGGCATCGCCAACATCACCGTGGTCACGCACTCCGACGAGGTGCTCGCGTACGACACCGGCCCGGCCAACGCGCTGCTCGATCTCGCCGCCGCCCGCGTCAGCGACGGCGAGCTGTCCGCCGACGTCGACGGACGGCTCGCGCTCGCCGGTTCAGTCCGCGACGACCTGCTCGACCGGCTGCTCGCCGATCCCTATTTCGCCGCCGCTCCCCCGAAATCCACGGGCAAAGAGCACTTCCACGGCGGATACCTGGACGCGGCCTTGTCCGGACTGCCGCCGTTGTCGCCGGAGGACCTGCTGGCCACGCTCACCGAACTGACCGCCGCGACGGTCGCCGCGGAATGCCGGCGGCACCGCGTCGCGACCGTCGTCGTGTCCGGCGGCGGCGTCGCGAACCCCGCCACGATGGCCGCGTTGGCCCGGCATCTTCCCGGCGGCGCGCTCCGCACCAGCGACGACCTCGGCCTCCCCGGCTCCGGCAAAGAGGCCTATCTGACCGCGCTGCTCGGCTGGCTGAGCTGGTGCGGCGTCCCGGCGACGCTGCCGTCGGCCACCGGAGCGAGCGGTCCCCGCCTGCTCGGCGCGCTGACGCCGGGTGCGGCGCCCTTGAATCTCCCCGCCCCGCTGGGGGGCGCCGCGACCCGGCTCCGGGTCGCGCAATCCGGGCAACCACGGTAGGAGAACCCCATGAATCCAGTCGATCTGGTGATCGTCATCGTGTACCTCGCGGCGATGCCGGTCATCGGCGTGCTGGTCGGACGCAGACAGAAGTCCGCGAACGACTACTTCGTCGGCGAGCGCAGCATGCCGTGGTGGGCGGTGACGCTCTCGGTGGTGGCCACCGAGACGTCCACGCTCACCGTGATCTCCACGCCCGGGCTCGTGTTCGGCAGCGCCTTCCTGTTCCTGGAGGTCGCGTTCGGCTACATCGTCGGCCGGGTGATCGCCGCGTTCGTGCTGCTGCCGCGCTATTTCCGCGGCAATTACGTGAGCGCGTACGAATTCCTCGGCCGCCGCTTCGGCCGCGGGCTGCAAGGTACCGCGTCGGTCACCTTCGTGGTGACGCGGCTGCTCGCCGAGGGGCTGCGGCTGTTCGCCGGGGCGATCCCGATCAAGGCGATCCTCGGCCACTACGGCATCCACACCGAGTACTGGCACATCGTCGTGCTGCTGACCGCGCTCACCGTGGTCTACGCGTTCGTCGGCGGCATCAAGTCGGTGATCTGGGTGGACGTCATCCAGTGGTCGCTCTACATCCTCGGCGCGATCGGCGCGGTGATCTTCCTGTCCACGAAGCTGCCGTCCGGCTGGACGCAGATCGCTTCGAGCCAGGGCCGGTTCCAGCTCACCGACTTCACGGCGAACCTGCTCACCAACCCGTACGCGTTCCTCTGCGCCGTGGTCGGCGGCGCGTTCCTGTCGATGGCTTCGCACGGCGCGGACCAGCTGATCGTCGGCCGGCTGCTGTCCTGCCGGAATCTGCGGGACGGCCAGCGCGCGCTGATCGGCTCGTCCATCGTCGTGTTCATTCAGTTCGCGCTGTTCCTGCTCGTCGGCGCGATGCTGTGGGTCTACGCCGGCGGCAAGACCGGCGCGACAGCCACCGCGGTCGCGGCCGGGAAGATGTCCGGCGACGACGTGTTCTCCAATTTCATCGTCAACGACCTCCCGGTCGGGCTGGCCGGGCTGCTGATCGCCGGCATCCTCGCTTCGACCATGGGCGCGCTCGCCTCGGCGCTCAACGCGCTGTCCACCTCCACCATCGCCGACCTCTACCAGCGGTTCACGCACAAGTCGATCGAGGACGCCAAGCTGCTCCGGCATGGTCGCATGTGGACACTCATCTGGGCGGCGGTGTTCGCGGTGTTCGCGTCGATGTTCACCAACTCGAAGGACCCGGTGATCCAGCAGGGCCTCGGGATCGTCGGCTACACCTACGGTGCCTTGCTCGGCTCGTTCTTCCTCGGCCTGCTCGTGCGCAAGGCCCGCCAGTCCGACGCGGTGATCGCGTTCGCCTGTTCGGTGGTCGGGATGGCGTTCCTGATCCTCTTCGTGAAATTCGACAAGGCGACGACCGACGTGCACATCCGGTTCGGCGCGGCGACGAAGACACTCGTGCCGCTGGCGACGTACTGGTACACCTTCGCCGGCGTACTGATCACGCTGATCGTGGGCGGCCTGCTGTCGCTGCGCCGGCGCGGCGTCGACCCGAACGTCGAGCAGGTCGAGGAACCCGCGGAAACCACCGCGTAGCAAGGTCTTTTCTCTCGCCGGGTTCCCGCGGGAACCCGGCGAGAACGCGGGTTACGGCTGCGTGTAGAAGACCCGTCCGTCCTTGTCGCAGCCGACCCGGCCGCTGCCCTGCGCGCCGGTGTCGGCCATGCACCGCCAGCCGCTCACCATCAGCACGTGCGCGGTGCCCTCGGCCTTCTTCGGCGCGTCCTGGAAATACTCGGTGATCACGTCGATCGCCTCGGTGCAGCCAGGACGGCCCGCCTTGGTTTCGGTCGCGACCACGCCGACCTTGCCGTTGGGCGCGTCGACCGGGCCGCAGTCGACCGGCGGGCCAGCCGTCGCGCCGGTGTCCGCGCCGCTGCCCTGGGATGTGCTCGGGCCGGGTGTCTTGCTCGCTGGCGCCGACTCAGTGCCGTACGCCGGGCTCTCCGGCGCGGAGGTGACGGTCGGCGCGGCCAACGCCGCCGACTGGGCTGCCGGGTCGCTGCTACCGCCGCCGCAGGCCGCGGCGAGACCGCCGAAAGCGAGCATCGACGCCGTGACAACGGCTTTGGTCACCATCGTGCGCATGAAGGCTTTCCTCCCCGGGGTTGCGGCCGCCGATCAGCGGAAATCACCCTAGGCGGCCCGCGCCGGGTCGGCAGCGTGGCGGAGGAAACCCGGCGAGCGGCCTGGTTTCCCGAGAGGAAGCCGGGCCGTCACCGCACGGGAGTGGCAGAAGGACCGCGCTCACACCGCCTTGCCGTGGAACGAAAGCCCCTTGCTGCCGCAGAAGATCTGCTTGGTGCCGCCGTTTCCGCCGTCGTATCCGCAGTTCCAGCCGTCGACGTCGAGGAAATGCCCGGTGCCCTCGGCTTTGGTCGGCGCCTGGGCCAGGTAGTCGGACATCACGTTGATCGCCTCGGTGCACCCGACGGTGCCGGCCGGCATCGCCTCGGTCACCACGTCGACCTTGCCGTCGGGGCCGTCGATCGGTCCGCAGTCGGCTCCGTTGCCGAGTTTGCCCTTGCCCGGCAACCGGTCGCTGGGCTGTTGCTGGGCCGACGTCGGGTGTGGCTTGGGCTTGCTCGGGTGCGTCGGAGCCTGCGCCGGGGTGGGCGTCGCGGAAGAACTCGGCGCGGCCACCGACGACGCGGTCGGCGCGGCCGAGAGCGAACTCTGCACTGCCGCGGCCTGCCCGGCCTGGGAGCCGTCGTTGCACGCGGCGACCGCGAGCGCCACGCCGAGCATCGAACCGGAAATCAGGGTGCGGGCCACCATGCTGCGCATTGTCGAATCCCCTCCAGGATGTGTTTCTCGTGAACACCCCTGAAGACGCGCGGGCTCCGCGGCAGTTGGCCGATCGGACGAGGCCTGCCCGTTCGGGCAGGATCTCCGGAACGGCGCAACCCGCTCAGGAAGCCGGTACCGGTTCCTCTTCCGCGGTGCGCAGCCGCTGGGAGATCACCTTGGTGATGCCGTCGCCCTGCATGCTCACGCCGTACAGCGCGTCGGCGATCTCCATCGTCGGCTTCTGGTGCGTGATGATGATCAGCTGCGACGAATCGCGCAGCTGCTCCAGCAGGCCGATCAGCCGGCGCATGTTGGTGTCGTCCAGCGCCGCCTCGACCTCGTCCATCACGTAGAAGGGCGAAGGGCGGGCGCGGAAGATCGCCACCAGCATGCCGACCGCCACCAGCGACTTCTCGCCGCCGGACAGCAGCGACAGCCGCTTGACCTTCTTGCCCGGCGGGCGCGCCTCGACGTCCACGCCGGTGGCGAGCAGGTCGTTCGGCTCGGTGAGCACCATCCGGCCCTCGCCGCCGGGGAACAGCACGCTGAACACGGTCTCGAACTCGCGCGCCACGTCGGCGTAGGCCGAGGCGAAGACCTCGAGGATCTTCTCGTCGACCTGCTTGATGACGGCCTCGAGGTCCTTGCGGGTGTCCTTGAGGTCTTCCAGCTGGGTGGAGAGGAACTTGTACCGCTCCTCCAGCGCCGCGAATTCCTCCAGCGCCAGCGGGTTCACCTTGCCCAGGAGGGCCAGGTCCTTCTCCGCGCGCTTGGCGCGGCGGGCCTGGGTTTCGCGGTCGTACGGCATCGGCGGCGGCGGGGTGACGTCCTCGCCGCGCTCCTTGGCCGCCTCGTACTCGGCCATCTCGCCCGCGCTCGGCGGCACCGGCACGTTCGGGCCATACTCCTCGACCAGGTCCGTCAGCCCGATGCCGAAGTCCTCGGCGATCTTGGCTTCCAGCGTTTCCAGCCGCAGCTTCTGCTCGGCGCGCAGCACCTCGTCGCGGTGCACGGCGTCGGTCAGCTTCTCCAGCTCGCCGGACAGCTCGCGCACCTTCGCGCGCACCGCGGTGAGCGCGGTTTCGCGGGATTGGCGCTGCGCCTGGGCTTCGTCGCGCTCGGCGGCGGCGCGCTGCACGGACACCTCGATCCGCTCCAGCGCGAACTCGCCGGCGTTGACGACCGCGTTCGCGATTTCCGCGCCACGCTCCCGCGCTTCCCGCGCCTTGGCCGCGCGCTCGCGCGCCTGCTGCTCGGCGTATGCCGCACGGCGCAACGATTCCGCTCGTCCGGCGATGCTGCGCGCGCGTTCCTCGGCGGTGCGCTGCGCGAGCCGCGCTTCGACTTCTTCCTGCCGTACCACGGCAAGCTGCTCGGCGGCCTCGTCGCGCTCGGCGGTGTCCGGGTCGTCCTCGACCGGCTGTTCGGCGACCGCGGCGAGGCGTTCTTCCAGCTCCGCCAACTGTTCCAGCGCCTGCTCGCGGCTCTGCTCGACCTTCGCGCGCTGCTGGGTCAGCCGTTCGACCTCGGCCTGCGCGGAGCGCGCCGCCTGCTCCAACCGGTTGAGCCGCTCGGACGAACGCGCCTTGCGCACCTTGGCTTCGCCGAGCGCGTCCTTGGCCTGCCCGACCTCTTCGCGCCGGGCCTGCTGCTCGGCACGGGCGCCTTCCAGCTCGGCGGAGTACTGCTCCAGCGCGCGTTCGGCCGCACGCAAGCGTTCCTGCGCCTCGTCGACCGCCGCCTGGACCTCGATCACGCTCTCGCGGGCAGCGGAACCGCCGGCGATCCAGTCGGCTCCGAAAACATCGCCCTCGGCGGTGACCGCGCGCACCTCCGGATGCTGGGCCACGAGCTGACGCGCGGCGTCCAGGTCCGGCACCAGCGCGAGCCGGTCCAGCGCCTTCTCGACCGCGGGCCGCAGCTGCTCCGGCGCGCTGACGACCTCGCGGGCCCAGCGCGCGCCCTCGGGCAGCGCCGGCCACGAGCTGGTGTCCACAGTGGACCTGGCACCGGCCGGCACGATCCCGGCGCGGCCGGAATCGGTCTCCTTCAAGTACTTCAGCGCGGACAGCGCGTTCTCGCCGCCGGACACCGCGACCGCGTCGGCCACCGGCCCGAGCGCGGCGGCCAGCGCGACCTCGTGCCCCGGCTGCACGGTGAGCAACGCGGCGACCGAACCGAGCAGGCCCGGCAATTCCGCGGACGCGCCGAGCAGCGCGCCCGCGCCGTCCTTGCGCTTGAGGCCCATCGACAGCGCCTCGACCCGGGCCCGCTCCGACGCGATCTCCCGCTCGGAACCGCGCTCGGCCTTCACCAGCTCCTCGACGCGGGCCTTGGCGGCGTTGTTCGCCTCGACCGCACGGTCGTGGCGCTGCTGCAGCTCAGCGTCGTCGGAGTCTTCCGTGCCGCCGGCGGCTTTGGCTTCTTCCAGCTCCTCGACCGCGATTTCCGCGCGCTCGGCCGCTTCCTGCAGCCCGACGGTGAGCCGGTCGACTTCTTCCGCGGTCGCGCCGTTCTTGCTGCGCAACGCTTCGACCTGGCCGGTCAGCTTCGCCATGCCTTCCCGACGGTCGGCGATCGCCCGGACCGCGGCCCAGTGCGCGCGCTCCGCGGCCTGCACCCGCTGTTCGAGATCTTCCCGGCGCAGCACGGTTTCCGCGAGAAGTTCGCGGGCCTCCATGACGGCTTCGGTCAGTTCCTGCTCGCGCTCCGCGGCCTGTTCGGCCTCGGCGAGCAGTTCCTCCGGGTCGCGGCCGCCGGTGGGCGCGGAAACGTCCGAAGAAAGGTGCCGCTGCCGTTCCACGGCCAGCCGCACGGTGCCGCGCAGCCGTTCGGTGAGCGCGGACAGCTTGTACCAAGTCTCCTGCGCGGTCTGCAGCCGCGGCGCGTCCTCGGCGAGCGAGGCCTCCAGCTCGGCCTCTTCGGCGGACACGATTTCCAGCGCCTGCTCGACCTCGGCGCGGCGCTGGCGAGCGGTGCGCTCGTCCGCCTCGTCGCGGGCGATGGACTCGCGCTGGGTGACCAGGTCGTCGGCCAGCAGCCGGAGCCGGGCGTCGCGCAGGTCGGACTGCACCGACTGGGCCTTGCGGGCGATCTCGGCCTGTTTGCCCAGCGGTTTGAGCTGCCGGCGCAGTTCCGTGGTGAGGTCGGTGAGCCGGTCGAGGTTGCCCTGCATGTTGTTGAGCTTGCGCAGGGTCTGCTCTTTGCGCTTGCGGTGCTTGAGGACGCCCGCGGCCTCCTCGATGAACGCGCGCCGCTCCTCGGGCTTCGACTCCAGGATCGCCGACAGCTGCCCCTGCCCGACGATGACGTGCATCTCCCGGCCGATGCCGGAGTCCGACAGCAGTTCCTGGACGTCCATCAGCCGGCAGCGGTCGCCGTTGATCTCGTACTCGCTCGCGCCGTCGCGGAACATCCGGCGGGTGATGGACACCTCGGCGTACTCGATCGGCAGCGCGCCGTCGGCGTTGTCGATGGTGAGCGTGACCTCGGCGCGGCCGAGCGGGGCGCGGCCCGCGGTGCCGGCGAAGATGACGTCTTCCATCTTGCCGCCGCGCAGGTCCTTCGCGCCCTGGGTGCCCATGACCCAGCGCAGCGCGTCGAGGACGTTCGACTTTCCGGAGCCGTTCGGGCCGACCACGCAGGTGATGCCGGGTTCGAAGCGCAGCGTGGTCGCCGAGGCGAAGGACTTGAAGCCCTTGAGCGTCAGGCTTTTCAGGTGCACGTGCTGCCGACCCCTCTTGGCCACGGGTACTGGATGGCTACCGGTTCCCCCGGTTCGGGACAGGCTACCCGGGGGTTCCGGAGCACCGTGGGAGGCCGGGCCGCCCGGGCGCGCCTAGCACAGGATCGGCCGCCCCGGCAACCCCAGACACCCCATCAGCCGCAGCCGCCACACCGGCCTCAGCGTTCGGCGAATCCGTCCAGCCCGCCCTTGGCGGCGCTCCAGCGTTCAACGACCTGATCCACTCGTCCGGGTGAGGTTCCGGAGCGCAGCGCGGCCAGCAACTGCGCACAGTGGTCACGGCTACCCTCCGCGACGACTTCAACACGGCCGTCCGGGAGATTCCTGGCGAATCCGGTCAAGCCGAGTTCCAGTGCCCGGCTCCGGGTCCACCAGCGAAAACCGACTCCTTGCACCTGCCCGTGCACCCAGGCGGCCAGCCGGACGGGCGATTCCTGCTCGTTCACCGGTCCCATCCTGCCGCACGCGCCCGGCTGCGGACCGTGACGGCCCTGTCCCTCGGTCGCGGGTAGGGGTGCTGAGCAGTGATAATCTCCGGCCTGGCATCCGGGGTCCGGAGCCCGCTTCCCCGTGCCGCCCCTCGACTTGAGCGTTGACCCTTCTAAGGAGCCTGCATGTCCCGTCCCGACGGGCCTGAACCAAGCTCAGCGTCGCCCGAGAACGCGATCGCGGTGAGCGCTGCCCCCACCGCTCCGCCGAAGGGCGCGAGCGGGAGGCTGAGCCGCTCCGGCTACGCGATCCTGGGCGTCAGCGGCCTCGTGGTCGCCACGGCCTTCGCCGCGGTCGCCGAACTGGCCGGCCCCGGCTCGGTCACCGACACCGCGACGAACACCACGAGCGGCGGCGGCCCGGGCGGGCTGCAGGGCAGCTCGCAGGTCGTCGTGCCGGGCAACGCCGTCCCCGGCGGCCCGATGACGGTCCCCGGTTCGCCGACGCCCGGCCAGACCGCCCCGCCGACCCCGACCACGGTGGTCGCCGTCGGCCCGGACGGAAAGCCGACGACGAGCGTCATCACTCCCCCGCCGAACGCGGGCCAGCCCGCCGGTCAGCCGGGAGGTCAGCCCGGCGGCGGACAGCCGGTGCCAGGCGGCACCACGTCGCAACGCAGCGACCCGCCGCCGCCCACCAAGTCTTCTGGCGGAACCACTACGCCGCCCTCGACCCCGGTGACCACCCCGCCGGAAACCTCGACTCCGACGAACCCGCCATCGTCGGACAGTTCGGCGCCGAAGCCCCCGACGGGCAGCAGCTCGACCGGCGGCCAGCCGTCGTCCACGTCGAGCGCGTCCACTTCGGACACCAACCCGACGAGCTCCACCAGCCGCTGAAGTCCGTGAAGGGCTCCTTGAAGGAATCTGATTCCTTCAAGGAGCCCTTCACGGCGTTCCGGCCAGGGGTGTCAGGCTTCGAAGCGGTAGCCCATGCCGGGTTCAGTGAGAAGGTGGCGCGGCCGCGAAGGTTCCGGCTCCAGCTTCCGCCGCAACTGTGCCAAATACACGCGCAGGTAATGGGATTCCGTCTCGTACGACGGCCCCCACACCTCGTGCAGCAGCTGCTTTTGCGCCACCAACCGGCCGCGATTGCGCACCAGCAGTTCCAGCACGCCCCATTCGGTCTTGGTCAGGTGCACCTCGCGGCCCTCGCGCAGGACCTTCTTCGCCGCCAGGTCGATCGTGAACGATCCGGTGTCCACCACGGCTTCCGCACCGTCCGCGCCCGCCACCGACGAACGCCGCACCGCAGCACGCAAGCGGGCGAGCAGTTCGTCCATTCCGAACGGTTTGGTCACGTAGTCGTCGGCGCCCGCGTCGAGCGCTTGCACCTTGTCCGCCGAATCGCCGCGCGCGGACAGCACGATGATCGGCACCGTGGTCCAGCCGCGCAGGCCCGCGATCACCTCGGTGCCGTCGAGGTCGGGCAGGCCCAGGTCGAGCACCACAACGTCGGGTTTCGTCTCGGCGACCGCTTTCAGCGCGGCGGTGCCGTCGTGTGCGGTGATCACCTTGTATCCGCGCGCGTTGAGGTTGATCCGCAGCGCCCGCACGATCTGCGGTTCGTCGTCGACGACCAGCACCGTCGCCGTTTGGTCGGCAGTCATCGCGCCGCGCCCTCCTCCGCCGATTCGGCTTCCACGAGTTCCCGGCCGGTACAGGCCGGCAGGGAGATCACCACGGTCAACCCTCCACCAGGAGTGTCCTCGGCGCGAACCGTACCGCCCATCGCCTCGGTGAACCCCTTCGCGACGGACAAGCCGAGCCCGACGCCCGGCGTCGAGTCCCGATCGCCGCCCAGCCGCTGGAACGGCGCGAACGCGGACTCCGCGGCACCCTTCCGCAGCCCCTTGCCGTGGTCGACGATCCGCAGCTCCACGAACTCCGAATGCGCGCTCGCCCGCGCTGAAACGTCCCCGCCGCCATGCCGGAGAGCGTTGTCCAGGACGTTCGCGATCACCCGTTCCAGCAAGCCGGGATCCGCGAGCACGGAAGGCAATCGCGGGTCCACGGACACCTGGACCTCCTGCGAATTGTCCACAGTGGACAGGGCATGCGCGACCACCTCGTCGTAGCCGACCGGCCGCAGATGCGGGGTGACCGCACCGGTCGCCAGGCGCGACGAGTCGAGGAGGTTGTCGATCAGCCCGGCGAGCCGGTCCGCCGAAAGCTCCACCGCTTCCATCAGTTCCTCAGTGTCCTCATCGGACAGAGACAGGTCCGGCGCGCGAAGGCTGCCGATCGCCGCCTTGATGGACGTGAGCGGCGTCCGCAGGTCATGTCCGACCGCGGACAGCAGCGTCGTGCGCAGCTCGGTCGCCTCGGCCTTGCGTTCGGCGGCCGCCGCGGCCGCTGCCATCCGCTGCTGTCGCAAGGCGAGCAACGCTTGTCCCGCAACGGCTTCCAGCACCCGACGGTCCGCTGCGGGCAACGCACGCCCGCGCAACGTCAGGTGCACGTCCGCGGTCACCGCGATGTCCACATCGGCCTCATCCGGATCCGCACACGGCTCGCCGCCGGACAGCGCCACCTTGTCCCACTTGCCGTTGCGTTTCTCCAGCAGCGTCACAGAAGTGAGGCCGAAATTCTCCCGCACCTTCTCCAGCAACCGCTCGATCGGATTCGGGTTGGTCAGCACCGTGCGCGCGTACGACGCCAGCAGCGACGCCTCCGTCCGGGCCCGCGCCGCCGCCACTCCGCGTCGAGCAGCGGAAGCGACGACCAGCGCCACCATCACCGCCACCACGATCATCGCGATCAGCGTCACGACATTCTGCGGGCTGTGCACATCCAGCGTGTACAGCGGCGGCGTGAAGAAGAAGTTCAACAGCCCCGCGCCGAAGATCGCGGCCAGCAAAGCCGGGCCCAGCCCGCCCACCAACGCGACGATGACGGTGGCCAGCACGTAGAGGATCACGTCGGTGGAGAACTCGACCGCGTCGCGCAGCAGCACCCCGAGACCGGTCGCGGCGACCGGCAGCAGGATGCTCAGCACCCAGCCCATCACGAGCCGCGACGGGGCCAGCGGGTTCGTGCCCAGCCGCGCCCGCAGCCGTCCGCCGGCGTAGGAGTGCGTGACCATGTGCACGTCGATCGGCCCGGACTGCTGCACCACGGTCGCGCCGATGCCCTGGTCGAAAAGCCGCGCGATCCGGGAGCGCCGCGAAGTGCCGACCACCAGCTGAGTCGCGTTGACCCCGCGCGCGAAGTCGAGCAACGCCGTCGGCACGTCGTCGCCGACCACGGCGTGGAAGGTCGCGCCGACCTCCTCGGCCAGCGTGCGGCAGCGGGCCATCGCGGTCGGCCCGAGCCCGGCCAGGCCGTCGCCGCGCAGGATGTGCACGACCTGCAGTTCCGCGCCCGCCCGGGTGGCGATCCGGCTGGCGCGCCGGATCAGCGTCTCGCTTTCCGGCCCGCCGGTGATCGACACGACCACCCGTTCGCGCGTCTCCCACGTATCGGTGATCTTCTGCTCGGCGCGATAACGCTGCAGCGCGACGTCGACCTGGTCGGCCACCCACAGCAGCGCCAGTTCGCGCAGCGCGGTGAGGTTGCCGGGCCGGAAGTAGTTGCCCAGCGCGGCGTCGATGCGCTCGGCCGGGTAGACGTTGCCGTGCGCGAGCCGCCGCCGCAGCGCCTCCGGCGTGATGTCCACCAGTTCCAGCTGCTCCGCGCGGCGCACGACCTCGTCCGGCACGGTTTCCTGCTGGGTGACGCCGGTGATCCGCTCGACCACGTCGTTGAGGCTCTGCAGGTGCTGGACGTTGACCGTGGACAGCACGTCGATGCCCGCGTCGAGCAGTTCGTCGATGTCCTGCCAGCGTTTCTCGTGCCGTCCGCCGGGCACGTTCGTGTGCGCCAGCTCGTCCACGACGACGACCTCGGGCGCGCGGGCGAGCACCGCGTCGAGGTCCATCTCGGCGAACTCGTGCCCGCGATGGCGGACCGTGCGCCGCGGCACGACCTCCAGCCCGTCCAGCAGGTCCGCGGTCTTCTTGCGGCCGTGCGTTTCGACCAGGCCGACGACCACGTCGGTGCCGCGGTCGAGCCGGCGGCGCGCTTCGCCGAGCATGGCGAAGGTTTTGCCGACACCCGGAGCCGCACCGAGGTAGATCCGCAGTTCGCCTCGGCGCGGCTTCGGGGAGGGGTCAGAGGTGCTCACCGTGTCAGTGTGCTCCAGGAGCGGCCGAATGCACGGCAAGGTTGAGCCGGAGCACATTCACGCCCGGCACACCGATCCCGTTGCCGGTCGTGTTGTCCGCGACCAGCTGCCGCACCTTCTCTTCGCTCAATCCGGTGTTGCGCGCCACGCGAAGCACTTGCAGCTCGGCGTAGGAGACGCTGATCGCCGGGTCGAGGCCCGAGCCCGACGCGGTCACCGCGTCCGCGGGCACCTCCGCCGGGGTGACGCCCTCGCGCTGGGCGATCAGCTGTCGCCGCTGCGCGATGGCCTTGGTCAGATCCTCGTTGTACGGCCCCTTGTTGGACGGCCCCGACGTCGACGGGTCACCCGGCCCGAGGACGTCCTTGGAACCGGCGGAGGGCCGGGTGTGGAACCACGGGTCGTGCGCGGGGTCGGCGGGCACCGGGTCGATCCCGATCAGCGACGAGCCGACGGCCTGGCCGTTGACCGTCACCGCCGAGCCCTCGGCGTTCCCCTGAAGGCCGGGGACCCGGGACACCGCCCACACGCCCAGCGGGTAGCCGATGCCGAGCAGCACGGTCATCGCGATGAGCAGGCGCAAGCCCGCCCAGGTCTGCTTGAGCAAGACGTTCATGTCAGCCAATCCCTGGAATGTGGCGCACGATCAGGTCGATCACCCAGATCCCGAGGAACGGGCTCACGATCCCGCCGAGGCCGTAGACGAGCAGGTTGCGGCGGAGCAGCGCGGACGCCGACGAGGGCCGGTACCGCACGCCGCGCAGGGCGAGCGGGATCAGCGCGACGATGATCAGCGCGTTGAAGATGACCGCGGAGAGGATCGCCGACTTCGGCGTCGCCAGGTGCATGATGTTGAGCGCGCCGAGCTGGGCGAAAATGCTGGTGAACATCGCGGGCAGGATGGCGAAGTACTTCGCCAGGTCGTTCGCCACGCTGAACGTGGTGAGCGCGCCGCGGGTGATCAGCAGCTGTTTGCCGATCCCGACGATCTCGATCAGCTTCGTCGGGTCCGAGTCGAGGTCGACCATGTTGCCGGCCTCTTTCGCCGCCATGGTCCCGGTGTTCATCGCCACGCCGACGTCGGACTGCGCGAGCGCGGGCGCGTCGTTCGTGCCGTCGCCGGTCATCGCGACGAGCCGCCCGCCCTCCTGCTCCTTCTTGATGAGCGCCATCTTGTCCTCGGGCATGGCCTCGGCGAGATAGTCGTCGACGCCCGCATCCTGCGCGATGGCCTTCGCGGTGAGCGGGTTGTCGCCGGTGATCATCACCGTTTTGATGCCCATCGAGCGCAGTTCCTCGAAGCGCTCCTTCATGCCCGGCTTCACCACGTCCGACAGCCGGATCACGCCGCGCACGAAGGCCGTCCCGCCCGCCGATTCCGCGACCACCAGCGGGGTTCCGCCCTGCTGGCTGATCTCGTCCACGACGCGTTCGGTCTCGTCCGGCACGTCGCCGCCGCGCTCGCGGACCCATTCGCGCACCGCCGAGGCCGCGCCCTTGCGGACCTCGCGCCCGCCGACGTCGATCCCGCTCATCCGGGTCTGCGCGGTGAACGGCACGAACTCGGCGAGCTTCTCGGTGTCGTCCGCCGCGGCCGGAAGCCCGTGCCGCTCGGCGATCAGCTCGACGATGCTGCGGCCTTCCGGCGTTCCGTCGGCGAGGCTGGACAGCCGGGCCGCGCGCGCCAGATCATCCACAGTGGACTGGCCGACCGGGATCAGTTCGGTCGCGCGCCGGTTGCCGAAGGTGATCGTTCCGGTCTTGTCGAGCAACAGCGTCGACACGTCGCCCGCGGCTTCGACCGCCCGGCCGGAGGTGGCGAGGACGTTGCGCTGCACCAACCGGTCCATTCCGGCGATGCCGATCGCGCTCAGCAGCGCTCCGATCGTCGTCGGGATCAGGCAGACCAGCAGTGCGGTCAGCACGATCACCGACTGCTCGCTGCCGGAGTAGGCCGCCATCGGCTGCAGAGCCACGACGGCGAGCAGGAAGATGATGGTCAGCGTCGACAGCAGGATGGTCAGCGCGATCTCGTTCGGCGTCTTCTGCCGGGAAGCGCCTTCCACCAACGCGATCATCCGGTCCACAAAGGACTCGCCCGGCTTGGTGCTGATCCGGACCACGATCCGGTCGCTCAGCACCGTGGTGCCGCCGGTGACCGCGCTGCGGTCGCCGCCGGACTCCCGGATCACCGGGGCCGATTCGCCGGTGATGGCCGATTCGTCGACCGTGGCGATGCCTTCGACGACGTCGCCGTCACCGGGGATCACCTGCCCGGCCTCGACCACCACGCGGTCGCCTACGCGCAGGTCCACGCCGGGCACCCGCTCCTCGGAACCGTCCTCGGTGAGCCGCCGCGCGACGGTCTCCTTTTTGGTCCGCCGCAACGATTCCGCCTGCGCCTTGCCGCGTCCTTCGGCGACGGCTTCGGCCAGGTTCGCGAACACGACGGTGAACCACAGCCACACCGCGATGAGGATCGAGAACACGCTCGGATCGGTGATCGCGAAGACGGTGGTCAGGACCGAACCGGCCCACACCACGAACATCACCGGGTTTTTGAGCTGGTGACGCGGGTTCAGTTTGCGCAGCGCGTCCGGCAGCGACGACCAGAGCTGCTTCGGGCTGAAGACACCGGCTCCGACGCGTCCAGCATTCTCGACATGGTGCTGCGTCTCCTCTTCCGGAGTCCGCTCCTGAGTGATGGTCATGCCAACGCCTCCGCGATGGGACCCAGCGCGAGCGCCGGGATGAACGTGAGAGCCGCGACGAGGACGACCGTGCCGGTCAGCAACGTCCCGAACAGCGGTCCGGTGGTGGGCAGCGTGCCCGCGGTTTCGGGGACTTTCTTCTGCGACGCGAGCGAACCCGCCAGGCAGAGCACCGCGACGATCGGCACGAACCGGCCGACCAGCATGGCCACCGAAAGCGACGCCTGGAACCAGTCGCTGGTCGCGGTGAGACCGCCGAACGCGCTGCCGTTGTTGTTGCCCGCGGACGTGTAGCCGTAAAGGACTTCGGACAGCCCGTGCGGGCCCGCGTTGCCGAGCGCGTCCCGGGTGCCCGGCAGCAGCAGGGCGATGCCGGAACCGAGCAACACCACCGTGGGCATGGCCAGCATCGAAATCGCCGCGCAGGTGACCTCGCGCTTGCCGAGCTTCTTGCCCAGGTACTCCGGCGTCCGGCCGACCATGAGCCCGGCCAGGAACATCGCGATCACGGCCATGACGAGAATCCCGTACAGCCCGGTGCCGACGCCGCCCGGCGAAACCTCGCCGAAGAGCATGTTCAGCAGCGTGCCTCCGCCGCCCAGTCCGGACAGGCTGTCGTGCGCGCCGTTGACCGCGCCGGTCGACGTGCCGGTGGTGGTGTCGGCGAACAACGACGTGCCGCCGATCCCGAACCGCTGTTCCTTGCCTTCGAGATTCGCTCCCGCGGCGAGTGCCGCCGGGCTGTTCGTGCGCGCCTCGGACGTCCAGATCACCGCGAGCATCGCCGCCCACAGACCGGTCATCACCGACAGCAGGACGTAGCCCTGCTTGCGGTTGCCTACCAGCTGCCCGAAGGCGCGGGTCAGGCAGACCGGGATGACGAGGATCAGGAACATTTCGACGACATTGGTCCAGACATTCGGATTCTCGAACGGGTGCGCGGAGTTAGCGTTGAAGATGCCGCCTCCGTTCGTGCCAAGTTCCTTGATCGCTTCCTGGCCAGCAGCCGGCGCGAGCGCGATCGTGCTGTGCGAGCCGTCCGGGTTCGTCACCGCGACGCCGGACCGCAGGCTCTGCACCACGCCGAGCGCCACGAGGACGAGCGCGAACACGAACGCCATCGGCAGCAGCACGCGGATCGTGCCGCGGGTCAGGTCGACCCAGAAGTTGCCGAGCCGGTCGGTGCGCGAGCGGACGAACCCGCGCGTCACCGCGATCGCCACGGCGAGCCCGACGCCCGCGGACAGGAAGTTCTGCACGGTGAGCCCGGCCATCTGGACGAAGTGGCCCATCGTCGTCTCGGGCGTGTAGGACTGCCAGTTCGTGTTGGTCACGAAGGAAACCGCGGTGTTGAACGCGACGGCGGGCGACACCGGCCCGCGGCCGAAGTTCCACGGCAGGATCGACTGCAAGCGCTGCAGCAGGTACAGCAGGAGCACCGAGACGAACGAGAAGCCGAGCACCCCGGAGGCGTAGGTCTTCCAGTGCTGTTCGGTGTCCGGGTCGACGCGGACGATCTTGTACAGGGCCTTCTCGACCCGCAGGTGCTTCTCGGTGGAGAAGACGCGGGCGAGGTAGTCGCCGAGGGGTCGGTAGACCACCGCGAGGGCGACCAGGAGCACGCCGGCTTGCGCGAAGCCGGCCGCGACGTCACTCATCTCAGAATTTCTCCGGCCTCACGAGGGCGACGAACAGGTAGCCGAGGAGGCCAAGCGCCAGCAGCCCGCCGACGATGTTGGCCACGGTGCCCGCGCCGCTCACAGCTTCTCCAGCCCGCGCAGGACACCGGCAAGCACCGCGAAAACGCCGATGAGCAACAGGGCGTACAGCAAATCTGCCACGAGGCACCTCTCAGGAAGGGTCACCCGGCACGGGTGACCGTCGGTCGAGAGCCACTGTGCGGTGGGCGCGACGGTGCGCATCCCGCGTCTGACGGGTCCTTGACGCGGCGACCTGGGGGCGTTTACGCGATCTTGACGGCCGGTGACCCGGGCCACGACGTCAAGCGCCATCCGGGTTAGCGAGGGCGCATGACTGTCCGTAGTTGGTGGGTGACTTGCGGCACAGCAAGTAGTGGATCAAGGACAGAGAGTGCAATTCGGGCAGACATGAATTCGAGTTCGTGTTACACCTGGGTTACCGATACTTGTATCAGCTAACTAACTGGCTCAGGGAGGTCTCGTATGTGCGGAATCGCGGGCTGGGTGTCCTACGACACCGATCTCACGCAGCAGCAGGAGATCGCGGACGCGATGACCGAGACCATGGCCTGCCGGGGACCCGACGACCGCGGAACCTGGGTCCGCCGCTCGGTCGCGCTGGGCCATCGCAGGCTCGCCATCATCGATCTGCCGGGCGGACGCCAGCCGATGAGCGTGAAGACGCCGAACGGCGAAGTCGCGATGGTCTACAGCGGCGAGACGTACAACTTCGCCGAACTTCGTGAAGAACTCACCAAACTGGGCCACCGCTGGGAGACCGACAGCGACACCGAGGTCGTGCTGCACGGCTACCTGCAGTGGGGCACGGAGGTCGTGGACCACCTCAACGGCATGTACGCGTTCGCGATCTGGGACGAGCGCGACCAGAAGCTCGTGATGATCCGCGACCGGATGGGCATCAAGCCGTTCTACTACTACCCCACCCGCGACGGCGTCCTGTTCGGCTCCGAGCCGAAGGCGATCCTGGCGAACCCGTTGGCGCGCAAGGTGGTCGACAGCGACGGCCTGCGCGAGCTGATGGGCTTCACGAAGCGGCCGGGCTGGTCGCTGTGGAAGGGCATGTACGAGGTCGACCCGGCCACCGTCGTGACCGTGACCCGCGAGGGGATCAACACCCGCACCTACTGGAAGCTCGACGCGAAGCAGCACACCGACGACCAGGAGACGACGGTCGCGCGCGTGCGCGAGCTGATGACCGACATCGTCCACCGGCAGCTGATCGCCGACGTCCCGCGCTGCGTGCTGCTGTCCGGCGGCCTCGACTCGAGCGCGGTCACCGGCCTCGCCGCCGCGCGGCTGGCCGAGGAAGGCGAGCAGCTGCGCACCTTCTCGGTCGACTTTTTCGGGCAGGAGGAGAACTTCAAGCCCGACGAAATGCGCGACACCCCCGACTCGCCCTACATCCGCGATGTCGCCAAGCTCGTCGGTTCCGCGCACCAGGACGTGATGCTGAACCCGGCCGACCTGAGCAACCCCGAGGTCCGCCGCGCGGTCCTGCGCGCCCGCGACATCCCGTCCGGGCTCGGCGACATGGACACGTCGTTGTACTTGCTGTTCAAGGCGATCCGCGCGGAATCGACGGTGGCGCTGTCCGGCGAATCGGCCGACGAGGTGTTCGGCGGGTACCGCTGGTTCCACGACGAGGCCGCGGTCAACGCGGACACCTTCCCGTGGCTGGCGTTCCGCAACAGCCTGATGGAGGACCGGGGCTCGCTGCTCGACCCCGGACTCTCCGCGAAGCTGGACCTCGATTCCTACATCGCCGACCAGTACCGGACCGCGGTGTCCCAAGTGGACCTGCTGGACGGCGAGTCCGAGCGGGAGTCTCGGATGCGGGTCATCTCGAACCTGCACCTGACCCGGTTCGTGCGGCAGCTGCTCGACCGCAAGGACCGGATGTCGATGGCGGTCGGCCTGGAAGTGCGCGTGCCGTTCTGCGACCACCGGCTCGTCGAGTACGTCTACAACGCGCCGTGGTCGCTGAAGACCTTTGACGGCCGGGAAAAGAGCCTGCTGCGGCACGCGACGAAGCACGTGCTGCCCGCCTCGGTGCGGGACCGGGTGAAGAGCCCGTATCCGTCCACTCAGGACCCGGGGTACGCGGTCGCGTTGCAGCAGCAGATCAAGGAAGCCTTGGCGCAGAAGGACAACCCGGTGTTCCAGATGGTCAGCCGGGAATGGCTGCGGCAGTCGGCGGAGACGGACCCGTCGGCGATCAGCCAGGCGCAGCGGGTCGGCATGGACCGGGCGCTGGACCTGCACCACTGGTTCGACATGTACTCGCCGGAGCTGGAACTCAACTGACCCGCTGCCTCTCGGCGCTCACCGCGACGCCGCATTGGGTGCGTCTGACGCACTCAATGCGGCGTCCAACGCCGTTTTCGGGGCGTGTGCGGGCAATCGGTCAGAAGTCCAGGTGCGCGTCGATCTCCGTGCCGCGGACGTCCAGTTCCGCGCCGGTTCCGCTGAGCAGCCGCCGGGCCGCCGCATTGTCCACAGTGGTCGTCGCGACGAATTTCGCCGCGCCGCCGTCGCGGGCCGCGTCCAGCAGCACCGCGGCCACCTTGCGTCCGATCCCCCGGCCGCGGGCCGAACGGCACAGCCACACCCCGGCTTCGACCTCCAGCGCGGCCCGTCCGGACACCGGCCGCAGCCGGGCCGCCCCGCGGACCCGGCCGTCGACCTCGATGACCCAGGTCGTTTCGATGGCGGTGTCCGGATTGAGCGATCGTCGGCGGTGAAAGGCGAGAAACGCTTCGCGGCGGGCTTCGGTCCAGCCGGCGGGACCTTCCACCGGCGGCATGACCTCGGCCGGTTCGGCGTCGGCCACCGCGGCTTCCAGCAGCCGCTCAAGCCCCTGCTCGTCGAGCGGGATCAGCACGATCTCGGATTCTCCGGATCCAGGCACGCCCCGCAGCTTGGCACGCGAAGCCGCCCGGCGCTACCCGATCGGCCCAGTCGTTACCAGGGAACGGCTTGCCGAAGCGGTCGAGGAACCGCAGCCCCGGCTCGCCTGCCTGCGCTTCCAGCACCTCGACGACCGCGGGCACGCTTTCCCCGGGCAGCAACGGCCGTTTTGTAGAGCTCGTATCCAGGCTCGACGTTCATCGAGATGCTGCCCTGCTCGGACGACATCACCGCGACCGTGCCGCCCGGCGCGACCAGATCATGCAGTCCTTCGAGAACTCTCAACGGGCCCAACGCGTTAGTGATCATCACTTCGGAGAACACCTCGGCAGAAACTTCGCTGATCGGCAGATTCCCTCAGTCGATCGCCGCGTTCACGAAGAGCAGATCGAGCGGATCGTCCATTCTGCCGCGCAACGCGGCGATCTGTGCGTCGTCGGTCATCTCGAGTCGCTCGATCCGCAGCCCTTCTCGAGGCACCGCACCATCACGAGTCGTCGCGACGACCTCCCACCCGCGCCGGTCCAGTTCGGTGACCAGCGCCCGCGAAGCTCCGACCACCAGTGCCCGGCGGCAGCCATGACCTCTCTTGTTTAGACGCAACGTCACGTCTAGCCGTTAGCACGGGTAAAGTGCCCGGTATGCCCGCCGTCAATTCCCAGCCCCGCAGGGCACGCTCCGGCAACCGGCGCGACGAGGCCGCGCGCCTGGCCGTCCTCCACGCTGCCGACGACCTGCTGGTCGAACACGGCTTCAGCGCACTGACCGTCGAGGCGATCGCGCGTCGTGCCGGCGTCGCCAAGCAGACGATCTACCGCTGGTGGCCGTCCAAGGTCGAAATCCTGCTGGACACGCTGATCGAGGACAGCGAGAAACGCCTGCCGGTGCCGACGGAACTGCCGACGGCCGACAGCATCCGCACGTATCTGCGCGACTTCGCGCACTTCCTCGCCGAAGACCCGGCGGGCAAATGCCTGCTCACCCTGCTGGCCGAGGCACAGCACGACGTCGCGACCGCGGCTCGCTTCCACGAGCGTTACCTGGAACCGCGGCAGATCGCCGAACGCGAGATGCTGACGCGGGCCGCCGAGGAAGGCGAGGTTTCTCCGGCGCTGGGACCAGAAGCCACAATGGACGCTCTGGTCGGGCCGATTGTCTACTGTGCACTGACCGGGGCGGCAGTGCCGGAGGAATTGGTGGATACGTTGGTGGAGAAGCTGCTTCGCCCGCGAGCTTGACCTACCGTCGCACCTCCGCGACCCGCACCGGACGATTCTCCTTACGGGAGACCTCGCACGCCTCCGCGATGTAGAACGCCTCCAACGCATCCCCCGCCCCCGCTGGCGACGGGATCCGTCCGGCGGCCACGTCCAGGAACGCCCGCAGCTCAGCGGCATAAGCCGTCCGGAAGCGTTCCATGAAGCCTGGGTACGCCGGTCCCGGCAATGGCTCGACGCCGGGCTCCACCGACCGCAGCGGAGCCTGGTCGTCCAAGCCCACCACGGCATTCCCCGATGAACCGAGGGCCTCGAAACGCACGTCGTAGCCCGCGCCGTTGTAGCGCGTCAGCGAGACCGTCGCGAGAGTTCCGTCGTCGAGCGTCATCGCGACCGCTGCGGTGTCGACGTCTCCAGAATCGGCGAAGAACTGCTCGCCTTTGTTGCGTCCCAAGGCGAATACCTCCTCGACCTCCCGGCCGGTCACCCAGCGGATGATGTCGAAGTCGTGCACCCCGCAGTCCCGGAACAAGCCGCCGGAGTGCGCGATATAGGCGGCAGGCGGCGGGGCCGGGTCCAAAGTGGTCGCCCGCACGGTGTGCAGCCAGCCCAGTTCCCCGCTTTCCACCGCGACCCGCGCGGCCTGGTAGCCCGCGTCGAACCGGCGCTGGAAGCCGATCTGCACCGGGACGTCCGCGTCCGCGATCCGGTCGATCACCGCGAGCGTGCCGGGGATGTCCGCGGCGACCGGCTTCTCGCAGAACACCGGGACCCGCGCGTCGACCGCCTGGATGATCAATTCCGGATGCGCGTCCGTGGCCGCCGCGATGACCAGGCCGTCGAGGCCAGCGCGGAACAGCGCGTCGATTCCCTCGGCCGCCTCGACCCCGAGCCGAACGGCCACCGCTTGCGCTCGCGCGGGATCCACGTCCGCGACGACCACGGACGTGACCTCTTCGAAGCCCGCCAGCGTTTCCGCGTGCGAAGCACCGATCCGCCCGGCCCCTGCCAGTCCCAACCTCACCGCTGTGCCTCCCCTGAGTTCGGCCCCGTGGTCTGCCGCACGACCAGGGACGGATGGAGCAGATGCCGCACCGGTTCAGTGCGTTCACCGCGGACGCGCTCCAGTAACGCGTCGAAAGCCAGCCGCGCCATTTCCGCGCGCGGCTGGTCCACTGTGGTCAGTGAAATGTGCCGCAGGGCGGCCAAGGACGTGTTGTCGTAGCCGACCACCGAAACGTCCTCCGGTACCCGCAAACCGTGTTCCTCAAGCGCTGAGATCGCGCCGACCGCGTTGAAGTCGTTGCCCGCCAGCAGCGCGGTCGGCCGCGGGGAGTGCGAGGACAGCAACTCCTGCACGGCTTTCTCGCCCGCGGTGTCGGTATGTTCGCTGCGCACCACGATCGGTTCGAGCCCGTGCGCCCGCATCGCCTGCCGAAACCCTCGGCGCCGCGCCGCGGCACCGGCCGCTCCCCCGCCGTCGAGGTGCGCGATCCGGCGATGCCCCAGCTGCACCAAGTGCTCGACGGCCAACGCAGCGCCAGCTTCGCCGTCGTCGTTCACCGTATCCACAGTGGACAGCCGGGAAGTACGCGACACCAACACTACTGGACACTGCCGTGCCGCGGCTTCGATCGCCGCGGCCGGAACCACCGGCGACAACAGCACCACGCCAGCCGGACGGAACGACAGAAGACTGCGCAATGCCGCGCCTTCCCGAGAAGGCATCCGGCCGCCGGTGTTGAGGATCAAGTCGAACCCGGCCGCTTGGGCCGCCGCGTCCAGCCCTTCCACGACGTCGGCGAAGAAGGCGTTGCGCAGGTCGTTCACCATCACGCCCAGCACCGTCGACGTCCGGCTCGCGAGAGACCGCGCCATCACATGCGGCGAATAACCCAGTTCCTCGGCCGCTTTCAGCACCGCCGCGCGCCGCTGCGCCGAGACGTTCGGCGCGTTGCGCATGACGAGCGAGACCAGCGCCCGGGAGACTCCGGCTCGCTCCGCGACGTCCTCCATGGTGGGCTTCCCCATGCGGAAACCTCCCCGGAGAAACGCTTGACTCGACGGGTCGGACGCTACAAGCTTAGAGCGCTCTAATCAAGGGCACGCGCACCGCATCCATCGGAAGGCACTGTCCCCGACCGGAGAGGGATCCATGACCGCGAAGATCCGTGTCGCCGCCGCCCCGATCTCGTGGGGAGTCTGCGAGGTGCCCGGCTGGGGCCGAGTGCTCGAGGCCCCGGCAGTACTCGGCGAGATGGCCGAATTAGGCGTCACCGCAACGGAATTGGGTCCGCCCGGCTACCTGCCGCGCGAACCGGCCGCGCTGAAGAAGCTGCTGGGCAGTCACCGGCTCGAACTCGTCGGCGGCTTCCTTGCGGTGCCGCTGCACGTGAACCCGGACGCGGCGGTCGGCGAGGCGGAAGACTCAGCGGCGCTCTTTGCGGCGTGTGGCGGCGGAACACTCGTCCTCGCCGCGGCGACCGGCCTCGACGGTTACGACGAACGGCCCACCCTGACCGACGCCGAATGGTCCACTTTGGTCAACACGGCGGGCAGGATCCGCGACACAGCGGCAAAACACGGCCTTCAGACGGTCCTGCATCCGCACGTCGGCACGCACGTGGAGACCGAGGCCGAGGTCGAACGCTTTCTCGCCGACTCGGATCTCCAGCTCTGCCTGGACACCGGCCACCTGCTGATCGGCGGCACGGACCCGGTCGCGCTCGCGCAGCGGCACCCGCGGCGGATCGGGCACCTGCACCTCAAGGACGTCCGCGGCGAGCTGGCCGAGGCTGTCCGAGCAGGCCAGCTGCCGTACGCCGAAGCCGTCGGCAAGGGGCTCTACGTGCCGCTCGGCGAGGGCGACGTGGACATCGAAGCCATGGTCCGCTCCGTCGCCGAAGCGGGCTACGACGGCTGGTACGTCCTGGAGCAGGACACCGCGCTGAGCGACGACAGCCCGGTGGACCGCCCCGGCCAGGACGTCGCGACCAGCCTCTCGTATCTGCGCACAATCACCGGTTGACGTAGGAAGACAAGCGAGGAGAGACAACGATGTCCCATCGCTGGGAGCGCGTACGACGCTCCAGCCGCGCGGTGGCGGGCCTGCTGGCCGCGGGCTTGCTGCTGACGGCGTGCACCGGTCCGGCCGCCGAGCCGAAAACGACCGCGCCCGCCGCCGCGCCGACGCCGTCCGGACCGTTGAAGGTTTCGGTGATCACCCACGGCACCGCGGGCGACGCGTTCTGGAACGTGGTGAAGAACGGCGCCGAACAAGCGGGCAAGGACCTGGGCGTCCAAGTCGAATACACGTCCGACGGAGATCCGGGCGCGCAGGCGAAGCTGATCGACAACGCAGTCGCGCAGCAGACCGGCGGGCTCGTGGTGTCGATGGCCAACCCGGAGGCGCTGCGTCCGTCCATCGAAGCCGCGGTGCGCGCCGGGATCCCGGTGATCACCATCAACTCCGGCGAGGACAAGAGCGCGGAGTACGGCGCGCTCACGCACGTCGGGCAGAACGAGTCGATCGCCGGACAGGAAGCCGGGAAGAAGTTCAAAGACCTCGGCAAGCACAAGCTGTTGTGTGTGATCCACGAGGCCGGAAACGTCGGACAGGCGCAGCGCTGTGACGGTGCCAAGGCCGGGTTCGCGGGCACGGTGCAGACGCTGCAGGTGGACATCTCCAACCCGACCGACGCCGAGTCGCGCATCCGCGGCGCGGTGCAGACCGACTCGTCGATCGACGCGGTCCTGACGCTCAACTCGCAGGTCGCCGCCCGTGCGGTGAGCGCGATCAAGTCGGTGAACTCGAAGGCGCAGGTCGCCACGTTCGACCTCAACTCCGACGTGGTCGCCGCGATCAAGGCCGGGGACGTGCTGTTCGCGGTCGACCAGCAGCAGTACGAACAGGGTTATCTCCCGGTGGAGTTCCTGAAGCTGTACCGGGACAACGCGAACGTCGTCGGCGGCGGCAAACCGGTGCTCACCGGACCCGACCTGGTCGACAAATCCACAGTGGACAAGGTCGGCCAGTACGTGCAAAGGGGCACCCGATGACGACCCTCGACGAACGCCTGGCGAAGCCGCGGCTGACCGACCGGCTGGTGGTGCGCCCGGAGATCGGCGCGCTGCTCGGCGCGGTAGTGGTCTTCCTGTTCTTCACCTTCGCGTCCGACAAATTCTTCAGCGCCAGCGGAGCCGCGACCTGGCTGGACGACGCGGCGACGCTCGGCATCATGGCGGTGGCCGTCTCGCTCCTGATGGTCGGCGGCGAGTTCGACCTGTCCGCGGGCGTGATGACCGCCTCGACGTCGCTGGTCACCGCTATCCTCGCCACCCAGGCGGGCTGGAACGTGTGGCTCGCGCTGCTCGTCTCGCTGGTCTTCGCGCTGACGGTCGGCGCGTTCAACGGCTGGCTGGTGATGAAGACCGGACTGCCGAGCTTCATCGTCACCCTCGGCACTTTCCTTGCCCTGCAAGGATTGAACCTCGGCGTGACCCGGCTGGTGACCGGCACCGTCCAGGTGTCCGGCATGCGCTCGACCGACGGCTACGCGTCCGCCGGGTTCGTCTTCGCCTCCACGGTGGACATCGGCGGCACCCCGTTCCAGATCTCCATCGTCTGGTGGCTCGGCGCGATCGCGGTGGCCGCGTGGCTGCTGGTCCGGACGCGGTTCGGCAACTGGATCTTCGCGGTCGGCGGTTCGGCGGCGAGCGCACGCGCGGTCGGCGTTCCGGTGGTGCGCACGAAAATCCTGCTGTTCATGGGCACCGCGCTGGCCGGATGGCTGGTCGGCTCGATCAACATCCTGCGGTTCGCGAGCGTCCAGGCGAACCAGGGCATCGGGCTCGAATTCCAGTACATCATCGCCGCGGTGATCGGCGGCTGCCTGCTGACCGGCGGGTTCGGCTCGGCCGTCGGCGCGGCGATCGGCGCGCTGATCTTCGGCATGGCGCGCCAGGGCATCGTGTTCGCCGGCTGGGACAACGACTGGTTCATGCTGTTCCTCGGGATCATGCTGCTCGCGGCGGTCCTGGTCAACAACGCTCTGCGGCGGCGCGCGGAAAGGGTCCGGCGATGAACGCTCTCCTCGAAGTCAAGGACGTCGGCAAGCGGTACGGCACCGTGGTCGCGCTGCGCGACGTGTCCACAGTGGTCAACGCGGGCGAAGTCACCTGCGTGCTCGGCGACAACGGCGCCGGAAAGTCCACTTTGATCAAGATCCTCGCCGGGGTGCACCAGCACGACGAAGGCGAGTTCCTGGTCGAAGGCGCGCCGGTACGGTTCGCTTCGCCCCGGGAAGCGCTGGATCGCGGAATCGCCACGGTGTATCAGGATCTCGCGGTGGTGCCGTTGATGAGCGTGTGGCGCAACTTCTTCCTCGGCTCCGAGCCGACCGTCGGGTTCGGCCCGTTCCGGGCCCTGGACCGGCGGAAAGGCCGTGAGCTGACGAAGAAAGCTCTTGCCGAGATGGGCATCGACCTGCGAGACGTCGAACAGCCGGTCGGCACGCTGTCCGGCGGCGAACGGCAGTGCGTCGCGATCGCTCGAGCCATCCACTTCGGCGCGAAGGTACTGATCCTGGACGAGCCGACCGCCGCGTTGGGCGTGAAGCAGGCCGGCGTGGTGCTGAAGTACGTGGCCCAGGCCCGCGACCGGGGCCTGGGCGTCGTCCTGATCACGCACAACCCGCACCACGCGTACCCGGTGGCCGACCGCTTCCTGCTCCTCAAACGCGGCGCGGCGCTCGGGTCCTACGAGAAGACCGAAATCGACCTGCCGGAGCTGACCCGGCAGATGGCCGGCGGCGCGGAACTGGAGGCATTGGAGCACGAGCTACGGCAGGCGGAGGCGTCGTGAGTGTTCATCGCGGCTAGAACCGCGATTGCCACTCACGAGGTCACCTTCTCCAGCCACGGCCGCACCACCGGAACCACCGCGGCCGCCTGCATGGCGCTCAGGTGGTCCAGCCCGTCGAGCACCTCGACGGTCCATCCGCGCGCCTCCAGCTCGGCGCGCTCCCGCAGCAACGGACCGGCGATGTCGACGGTCACTCCGCCCCACCGTTCCCCATATTCGATCCGGTCCTCCGAACCCGCGAAACACAGCCGGGGGCACGACAGCTCGACCGCCCGGTCGTCGAAGTCCCGCAACGCCTCATACAACGTCACGAACTGCTTCGTCTGCCCGGCGGACAACGTGACGTCCACCGAATCCCAGTCCCCCGGCTCAGCCGCTGACCCCGAAAGAACAGGCCCGGCCGACGCCATCTCGTGCGTCGCCCGGGTCACCGCGAGCATCGCCGCATACGGCCCGTCCAGCGGCGGATACCCGCCCATCGCCAGCGCGTCCAGCCGATCCGTCCGCAACGCCAGCTGCAACCCGGAAAGCGCCAGCCACGAGTACCCGTAGTACGAGAACCGGTCGACCCCGACCGCGTCCGCCACCGCCAGGAAATCCGCCGCGACCGCGTCCGGCGTCAAGTCGGCCGGATGCGCCATCCGGTGTCCCTGGTAGTCGAAGGCCACCACTCGGAACCCGGCGAATCCCTCGATCAGCGAACGGCCCAGCTCCGGGTCCGCACCCCACTGCCGGGCCGCTTCGGCCTCCGGTCCTTCCGCGGGCCGGGGGTCGACCGGGAGCAGCAGCACCGGCCCGTCCCCGTGGACCTGCGCTTCGATCCGCGTTCCATCGTGCAGAGCAGCCTCAGCCATCTCATCTCTTTACGTCGTAAAGTGTCGTCGGACCCGACCGTACTATACGACGTAAAGAGATGTCGAATCAGCTGGTGACGGCGGGCGACGCCGCGTCGGAGACGAGCTTGCGCGGGGTCCCGGACCCGTCCGCGGGCACCGACCACACGGCGTTCTCGAGGCCATACAGGATCGTGTGGTCGTCCTGCCAGAGCGCCTGGTCGTCGACGCTGCGGGTCTCGGCGAGCGCGGTCTCCCGCATCGTCTTGAGGTCGAGCACGGACAGCCGCCAGACGCCCTCGCCGACCTTCTTCTTGAACGCGATCCGCGTCTCGTCCGGCGACAGCGACGGGCATTCCACGTTCTCCCGCAGCGCTTTGCCGCGGTAGGTGTCGTAATTGCCTTCGATCAGATACGTCTTGCCCTTGGTGCCCAGCGTCGAGTAGAAGCGCTTGCCGTCCTTGCTGAACGTGATGCCCCAGTAGTTGACGTCGGAGGAGAAATACCGCTTCCCGTCGACCAGGACCGGCAGTTCCTCGATCGTCTTTTCCAGCTCGCCGTTGTCCAGCTGGTACACCCCGGCCCGCGTCGAAAACCCGGTGGCCGCGTAGGAATCGCCGGTGACGAACACCGTCCAGTACACCCGTTTGCCGTCCGGCGACACCCGCGCCCGGCTCGGCGTCCCCGGCAGATAGTCCTTGTGCACCGTGGTGAAATTCCGGTCGAGGACGCTGAAATCGCTGACCGCGGGCAATGTGCCGGGCCGCACCGCGAGACACATCCCCGTCGACGCGGAGACCGCGAACCGATCGCACTTCAGATCGCTGAACTTCGGCGCGGCGCCGGGATTCGCGAGCGGAACGACGCCGACGTTGCCCGTCTTGGTGCTGCGAAAGAACAACTGCCCAGGCGCGAGCGAAAGATGTTCGACCTTCGCGGGTTCAGCCGGACTCGGCCGCGCGGCAACTGTGTAAACCACCGCGGCGGCTGCGAGCACCACCGTTCCGGCAACCGCGAGAAGTACTTTTTTCATGTGCGCACCGGCCTTGCGAAAGCAGCGCCGAGCGCCACGACAGCGAGCGCTCCGGCAGCGACGAGAACCGCGGGCTGGAGATCCCACAAGGTCCAGGCGAGTCCGAAGAGGACAGACGAGAGCATCCGCGCGGCAGCCTGTCCGGTTTGGACCACGGCCAGACCGGTCGCGCGGAGATCGGCGGGCACCAGTGGTCCGGCAGCAGCCATCAGCACCCCGTCGGTGGCCGCGTAGAACACGCCGTGCAGCCCCAAAGCGAGAGCCGCGAGCCAGAACCCGGACACCGGCCCGCACAACGCGATCAGCGCGGCGACGAGCGCGACGTGCCCGCCGAGGAACACCGGCCAGCGCCCGATCCGGTCGGCCAGTTTGCCCAGGGGCACCGCCAGCACCAGATACACCGCGGCAGTGCCGAGCGGCAGCAACGGGAAGAACGTCGCCGCGACGTCCCAGCGTCGCTGAAGCACCAGGTACACAAAGGAATCGCCGAGGGTCACGAACCCGAGCAGCGCCGCCCACACCGCCACACGGCGGAAACCCCGCTCGCGCAACAGCCCGAGCGCGGCCCGCACGGACACCGCTGCCCGGTCGACCGCAGCCGGCCGGTCGCGGACGAACAACACGAGCAGCAACACCGCGATCGCCGCGATGCAGAAGCTGGTGAAGAACACCGACGGGTAGCTGCCGAGGCTCAGCGCGAGCACCGCCATCGCGACGAGCGGACCGAGGAACGCGCCGACGGTGTCCATCGCGCGGTGCACGCCGAAAGACCGGCCGAGCGTCGCGGGCTCGCTGCTGAGCGAGATCAACGCGTCGCGCGGGGCGGTGCGCAGCCCCTTGCCGGTGCGGTCGGCGGCGAGCACCACGCCGATCGCCGCGACCGACGAACCGGCCGCGACCAGGCCGAGCTTGCACACCGCGGACAAGCCGTAGCCGAACCCGGCGACCGCCTTGAGCCGGCGCCACCGGTCGGCCAGATGCCCGCCGAGCACGCGGACCACGGCGGTGGCTCCCGCGTAAAGCCCGTCGAGCAGGCCGAACTGCAGCGGGTTCAGCCCGAGGCCGAGCACCAGATACAGCGGGAGCACCGCGGTCACCATCTCCGAGGAGATGTCGGTGACCAGGCTGACCGCGCCGAGTGCGACGACGTTCGCCGACACCCGGCGCAGGCCGGCCTTGCGCTCGGTGCCCGCCGCGACGTCCGAACTACGGCTTGCCGCGATGTACATGACCGGCCCCTAGTTGTGGCAGGTGTAGGTCGGGCTGCTGTCCAGCACCGTGCCGTCGAGACCGATCAGCTGCTCGGAGAACGTCGTGTCGGTCATCGTCAGTTTCAGCACGCCGAAGGTGTCCTTGAGCAGCTTCGCCGTGGTCGGGTGCGCGGCGTGGACCGGGTACGGGTTCGCGCCGCCCATGCCGCCGACGATCTCGACCGGGCCCGCCGGGTCCGCCTTGCCGTTCGCGTCCTGCGGGACGAACCGCTCGTAGTGGTGGTCGTGGCCGTTGAGGATCAGGTCGACCTTGTTCTGCGCGAACAGGTCCCACAGCTGCTTGGACCCGCGCTGGTCGCCGTGGTCGCCGGAGCTCCACCGCGGGTGGTGGTAGTACGCCGCGACGCAGCCCTTGGTGTTCTTGGCCAGATCCTGCTTGATCCAGTTCATCTGGTCGGTGTCCTTCAGCTCGCCGCCGTCCTTGTCGTCGACGAAGCCGTTGGAGTCGAGGGCGATGAAGTGCCAGTTGCCCATTTCCCAGCTGTAGTACCGCTTCCCGTTCGGCGTGGCGATCTTGCCGAAGTACTGCTCGTAGGCCTGGAACGGGGTGTCGTCGTAGGTCTCGTGGTTGCCCGGGACCGGATGCGTGATGCTCTTGAACTTGCCCCAGGTCTTGTCGTAGTAGTCCTTGAAGTTCTGCAGCGTCAGCGAGTCGTTCTCGGCGTCGTACTGGTTGTCGCCCATGGTGATCACCGCGGCGGGGTTGATCTGCTGGACGAGCTTCGCGGTCTTCGGGTGCATGCAGCTGGAGCTGCTGGCGGTGCACTGTTCGGCGATGTCGCCCGCCGCGGCGAGGACGAAGGTGTTGCCCGCCGTCCCCGGCTTCGTGTGCACCTTGACCGCGGCGCTGACCGGCGAAGCGTTGCCGGCGGCGTCCTTCGCCCGGACGGTGTAGGTGTAGTCGGTGTCCGGCGAAAGGCCGTTGTCGGTGTAGGACGTGGACGTGCTCGTGGCGATGGACTTGCCGTCCCGCAGCACCTCATACCCGCTGACGCCGACGTTGTCCGTCGCGGCGGCCCAGGTCAACGCGACGCTGTTCGCACCGATCTCGCCCGCGGCGAGGTTCGACGGAGCAGTGGGCGGCTGGGTGTCACCGGACGAGTCCGGCGTGCCGTACGCCTGGAGCTCCCACAGCGAGTAGCCGTACTTCGTGGCGCGCTCGGTGCCGACGAAGCGCAGGAACCGGCCGTGCCCGGACAACCCGGTGAGGTCGTCGGTGCCGCCGTCGCCGTTGGTGATCGTCGCGATCGGCTTGAAGTTCTCGCCGTCGTCGGAGATCTCGATGCGATACTTCTTGGCGTAGGCCGCTTCCCAGTTCAGTTTCACGCGGTGGACCGTGGCGGCCTGTCCCAGATCGACGCGCAGCCACTGGGCGTCGGCGCTGACCGCGCTGGCCCAGCGGGTCTTGAGATTCCCGTCGACGGCGTTCTCGCCGCTCAACGCGGACGCCTCGAGCGTGGACGTGCTGACGGGTTTCCCTTGGGACAACAGCACATCGGCGGCAGCGGCACTGGCGTCGCGCGCGGGCGAGACCGCGGCGGGCAACAGCACCACCGCGGCCGCCGGCAACGCGAACCGGGCGAGACTTCGGACACGGGACGAGGACACGTCGCACTCCTTCGGGCCGGACGGGAACAGGGCGGCGGCGTTGCGGTTCTGCGGCGTCTCGTTGTGTTAAGAAAGTTTCCTAACTAAACGGCAGAGTAGCGGGACCGGTTTCTCCCGACAAGCCCGGAACGGACGTGAAACGATCAAGACCGCCCGTTCAGCGGAACCCCTGCCTCCCGTGAACATCCGTGCGGGGTTCAGTCAGGGAATCTGCTTCCGGCACGGAGTCTTCACGGAGCTCTCAAGGCCGCAGCAGCCGCCGAACCTCCTGCACGGCGGCGCGACCGGCCCGGTTCGCCCCCACCGTGCTCGCCGAAGGCCCGTATCCGACCAAATGCAGCCGCGGCTCCGCGACCACCCGAGTCCCGTCCATCCGGATCCCGCCGCCCGGCGTCCGCACATGCAGCGGAGCCAGGTGATCGATCGAGGCCCGGAACCCGGTCGCCCACAGGATCACGTCCACGGGCTCGAAACTGCCGTCCTCCCAGACGACCCCGTCGGCGACCAGGCGCGAGAACATCGGCCGCCGGTCCAGATATCCCGCCGCCCGGCCGGCGAGGACCTGCGGCGTCACCGGCAGGTCTGTCACGCTCACGACGCTCTCCGGAGGCAGCCCGGCCCGCACCCGCTGCTCTACCTTCGCCACCGCCCTGCGGCCCCAGTCCTCGCTGAATTCTTCCTCGCGCCACACCGGCGGACGCCGCGTCACCCACACCGTCGAACGGGCGACCGGGCCGATCTCCATCAGCAACTGCACCGCCGACGTCCCGCCGCCGACGACCACCACGCGCTGGTCGCGAAACTCGTCAGCGCCGCGGTAATCCGCCGTATGCAGCTGCCGTCCGGCGAAATTGCCGGGATAACGCGGCCAGAACGGGCGGTCCCATGTCCCGGTCGCGCTGATCACCGCGCGCGCCGCCCAGGTCTCCGCGGGCGATTCGACCAGCAGCCGCTCCCCCGCGCGCCGCACCGCGGTCACGTCGACCGGACGATGCACGGGCAAGTCGTACGTCTTCTCGAAGCGCCCGAAGTACTCCGACACGGCTTCGCTCGCCGGGCGCGCAGGGTCCGGAGTCCCGAACGCCATCCCCGGCAGGTCGTGGATCCCGTGCACCTTGCCGACCACCAGCGACGGCCACCGGTACTGCCACGCGCCGCCCGCGCGCTTGCCGTGGTCGAGCACGACGAACCCGCGTTCGTTGGCGAACCCGGCCCGGCGCAGGTGATACGCCGCCGACAGCCCGGCCTGCCCGGCCCCGATCACCACGACGTCGGTCTCGTGATCCGCAGTGCTCATACAACGTTCAACAATTGCCCGCGCCCGGTATTTCCGGCTCAGACCGCCACCCAGTTGCGGCCGGCGTCTTTCGCCCGGTACAGCGCGGCGTCGGCCGATCGCAGCACCTCGTCGAGCGTGGTGCCCGCCTGCGGATAGCACGCGACCCCGACGGACACGGAGAGTCCGCTGATCCGCAGCGGACCTCCCACCGAGACGGTCAGCTCCCCCACCGCGACCCGCACGCGTTCGGCGATCCCGAGCACGTCCGTGCCGCCGGTCGCGGGCAGCAGGACCACGAATTCCTCACCGCCGAACCGGCCGACGGTGTCGCTTTGCCGCACCGAGGACTCGATCGTCACGGCAACCGCGGCGAGCACCTCGTCGCCGGTGAGGTGCCCGTACGTGTCGTTGATGCGCTTGAAGTGGTCGAGATCGATCATCAGCACGGCGAACCCGCTGCCGGTCCCGCGCCGCCGGGCCCGGGTGAATTCGCGGGTCGCCAGCTCGTGCCAGCCCGCGGTGTTGAGCAGACCGGTCTTCTCGTCGGTCACGACCGCCACCTGCAACTGCTGCTTCAGCAGGAGGTAGCGGTGCAGCAACAGCAACGGCGGCAGCACGAACACCACGAGCACTGGCTGATGGACGAACGCCAGCGCGACGAGCCCGCCGAGACAGAGTGTCGCCAGCTCGAAGGCGTTGTCCTCCCATGTGCCGACGAGGTCCGCGGGCGAGCGACTGTTCGTGTACAGGTAAATGCCTGTCGCCACGAGCACGACGTTCACAAGTTCAAAGGCAACTGCCGCCAGTACCAGCGCGAGGACGCCGTACGCGGTGTCGAGCCGCGCTTGATCCAGACCGCCGATGGTCAACACCGCAGACGCCCCGAAGCACGACAGCATCGCCCACGCGGTACTCGCCGCGAAGCGATGTGCGGGCCGCGTACGCACGTGTCGCCACACTCGCAGCCAAAGATGCAGGTACAGCACCAACGCCAGCAACGCGACCCACGCCGGCGGAAGCAGGAACGCGCCGGCGAGGTACCAGACGGAGGTGACGTTGATGTGCGTCTGGCCGCTCATCCACCGCCGCAGCCGCTCGATCCGCCGCGACATTTCGGCCTGCGCGATGCCCAGCCCGGCGAGCACGCCGAACGAACCGAACTGCACCGGCCCGCCGAACCCGGTCGCCAGGCCGGTCGCCGTGAGCACCGTCGCGACCGCTTCGCACGCTAGCGCGTAGCCGATCCACCGCCGCCGCGCGACCGCCCACATCGCCCAGCGCGGAGGCCAGCCGCGCCAGGCCGTCACCGCGCCGCGCACCCCGATGGGGACAGGTGCCTGCGTCACGGGCGCCCCCACGCGAAATTCGGCCTATGGAAGTTGCCCAGGGTAGCGGGTCGGCTCCGCAACTAACCGAACCGAGCGAAAACTCCTTCGCGAATTGCCCGCTGGGCACGCTCTGGGTAGAGCACGCGGGCAGGCACCGGACCGGTCAGCGACGCAGCTTTCGCACGATGGCCAGCACGATCAGCAGCACGACCACGCCCGCGGCCACCGGAGCCAGCCGCTTCGCGACGGACTGGCCCGCGTAGTCGAGCAGGTCGATCGCCTCGGTCTCGCCGGTCGAACCGCCGGCCGGAACGCTCCGCAGGTGCGGCTTTTCGTCGGCGGCCGGCTTCTCCTCGGCAGGCTTCTCTTCGGCCTTCTCTTCCGGCTTCTCCGCCGGAGCCGCGGCTTCTTCGGCCGGGGTCTTCAGCGAGGCCGCGAGGTTCCCCGCGAAGGTGTCGAGGATCTTGCCGCCCACCTCGGAGATCAGGCCGCGCCCGAACTGCGCCGGGCGTCCGGTGATCGCCAGGTCGGTGGCGACCGCGCCGTGCGTGCCGCCGTCGCGCTCGGTGAGCGTGAGGGTGACCGTCGCGGCCGCGGTGCCGCCGCCGCGGGCGTCCTTGCCGGACGCCTTGATGACGACCTTGCGCGCCGCCTCGTCCTTCTCCAGGAACTCGCCGGTTCCCTTGTACAGCAGCGAAATCGGCCCCAGCTTGACCTTCACCGTGCCCGCGAAGGTGTCCCCCTCCACCTTGGTGAGCGAGGCGCCCGGCATGCACGGGGCGACCCGCTCCGGGTCGATGACGGCCTGCCAGACCTCCCCGATCGGGGCGGGGACGGTGAATTCGTGGTCGAGCCGCACGGGCCGACCTCCTCTCCTGCACACTGCTTCGAGCCGTTGCCGTCCACCTTACGGCCGTCTCGCGGGGAGCGGCCCGGGAAGGACTCCTTGGGGGACTCAGATTCCCTCAAGGAGTCCTTCCCGGGCGGTCAGCTCAGGCGCCCACCGCCGCCGCGACGGCACGCCCGGTCAGCACCCGCGCGAGATGCTGGCGGTACTCGACGTCGGAATTGCCGTCCGCGACCGGGTTGGTGCCCTCGGCCGCGTGCGCGGCGGCCGCCCGGATCGTCTCCGCGTTGGCCTGCGCGCCGAGCAGCGCCTGCTCCACGGCTGTCGCGCGGACCGGCGTCGCGCCCATGTTCGTGAGCGCCACCCGGGCTTCCTCGATCACGCCGCCCTCGGTGCGCACGGTGGCCGCCACCGCGCACATCGACCAGGCTTGGGCGACCCGGTTGAACTTCTCGTAGTGCGCCCGCCAGCCGGTGTGCTTGGGCAGCCGCACCTCGACGAGCAGTTCGTCCGGGGCCAGCGCGGTGGTGAAGTAGTCCTGGAAGAACTCCGCCGCGGACACCGTGCGCCGCCCGTCCGGACCGGCCAGCACCAGCTCGCCGTCCAGTGCGAGCACCGGAGCCAGCAGGTCGCCCGCCGGGTCCGCGTGCGCGATCGCGCCGCCGAACGTGCCGCGGTGCCGCACCTGCGGGTCCGCGACGGTGTCGGTCACTTCCTTCACCAGCGCGGCGTGCTCGGCGATCAACGAGTCGCGCTGGACCTCGTAATGCGTCGTCATCGCACCGACCACGAGCGCGTCGCCGTCCTCGCGCACCCCGCGCAGTTCGGCGATTTTCCCGAGGTCGATCAGCGTTGTCGGCGCGGCGAGGCGCATCCGCAGCACCGGCAGCAGGCTTTGCCCGCCCGCCAGTACCTTGGCGTCCTCGCCCGCCGCGGCGAGCGCCTGCACGGCTTCGTCCACCGTGGACGGAGCGACGTAGTCGAACGGAGCCGGGATCACTGGGCACCTCCGGAGGCGTCGATCGAACCGAGGCCGCCGCCGGCCTCGCCGCCGGGTCCGCCGGCGTTGGCGGCGCCGCCCCGCACCGCGTTCCACACGCGCATCGGGGTAAGCGGCATTTCGATGTCGTTCACGCCGAAGTGGCGCACCGCGTCGACCACCGCATTGACCACGGCGGGCGTCGAGGCGATGGTGCCCGCCTCGCCGACTCCCTTGGCCCCCAGCGGGTTCGTGGTCGACGGCGTTTCCGTGCGGTCCGTGGTGAACGACGGCAGGTCGGCCGCCGAGGGCAGCAGGTAGTCGGCGAACGTGCCGGTGGTGAGCGTGCCGCTCTCGTCGTGCACGGCCTCCTCGAACAACGCCTGCGCGATGCCCTGTGCGAGCCCGCCGTGCACCTGGCCTTCCACGATCAGCGGGTTGACCACCTTGCCGACGTCGTCCACGCAGACGTACGACCGCAGTTTCACCCGGCCCGTTTCCGTGTCCACTTCGGCCGCGCACAAGTGGGTGCCGTGCGGGAAGGAGAAGTTCTCCGGGTCGAAGGTGGCGTCGGAATCGAGCGACGGTTCGACGCCGTCCGGCAGGTTGTGCGCGGCGAACACCGCGAGCGCGACGTCCTGGATCGTCGTCGACGAATCCGTGCCCTTCACGGTGAACTTGCCGCCGGAGAACTCGAGATCGTCCTCCGAGCACTCCAGCAGATGCGCGGCGATCGGCTTCGCCTTCGCGACCACCTTCTCCGCGGCCTTGACGATCGCGATGCCGCCGACGACCAGCGAACGCGAGCCGTAAGTGTCGAGGCCCTTGTGCGAGGACTGCGTGTCGCCGTGCAGCACCTCGACGTCCTCGAAGGACACGCCCAGCTGGTCGGCCACGATCTGGCTCCACGCCGTCTCGTGCCCCTGGCCGTGCGCGGACGCACCCGTCGTGACCTCGACCTTGCCGGTCGGCAGCATCCGCAGCGACGCGTATTCCCAGCCGCCGGCGCCGTAGTCGAGCGAACCCAGCACCCGCGACGGCGCGAGCCCGCACATTTCGGTGAACGTCGAGACCCCGATGCCGAGCTGCACCGGATCGTTCGCCTCGCGGCGTTCCTTCTGCTCGCGGCGCAGCGCGTCGTAGCCGAAGAGCTCCTTGGCCTTCGCGGTCGCGGCCTCGTAGTTGCCGGAGTCGTAGGTGAGCCCGCACACCGTGGTGAACGGGAATTCCTCGTGCTTGATCCAGTTCTTTTCGCGCAGCTCCACCGGGTCCATGCCCAGTTCGTCGGCCAGCTCGTCCATGATCCGCTCGATCGCGAACGTCGCTTCCGGACGGCCCGCGCCGCGGTAGGCGTCGGTGAGCGTGGTCGTGGTGAAGACGTTGGTGCAGGCGAAGTGGTAGGCCGGGATCTTGTAGATCGCGTTGAACATGAACGCGCCGAGGATCGGCACGCCCGGTCCGACCAGGCCGTTGTACGCGCCGAGGTTGGCGAGCAGTTCGACCTTGAGCCCGGTGACCGTCCCGTCGGCCTTCGCCGAGATCGTGATGTCCTGGATCTGGTCGCGGCCGTGGTGCGCGGCGAGCATCGTCTCGGACCGGGATTCGTTCCACTTCACCGGCTTGCCGAGCTTGTTCGCGACGAGCACGGTCATCATTTCCTCGGGCAGCACGCCGATCTTGCCGCCGAACCCGCCGCCGACGTCCGGGGCGATCACGCGCAGCTTGTGCTCCGGGATGCCGAGCGTCAGCGCGGACATCACGCGCAGGATGTGCGGCACCTGGGTGGCCGACCACATGGTCAGCTGCGCGCCGGTCGGGTCGACCACGCACGCGCGCGGCTCCATGAACGCGGGCACCAGGCGCTGCTGACGGAACCGTCGCTTCAGCACGATCTCCGAAGAGGACAGTGCTTCCTCGACGTTGCCGCCGGTGCCTGCTTCAGCCGAGTCGAAGGCCCAGAAGGCGTTCTTGTTGCTGCCGAGTTCTTCGTGCACGAGCGGCGCGTCTTCGGCGAGCGCGGCTTCCAGGTCGAGAACCGGCGGCAGTTCGTCGTACTCCACCTCGATCGCCTCAAGCGCGTCGTGCGCCTCCGCAGCGGACCGTGCGACCACGACGGCCACGCCCTCGCCAGCGAAATTCACCCGATCCGACGCCAGCACCGGACGTCGTGGGGCAGCCATGTCCGGCGTGATCGGCCACGCGCACGGCATGCCGATCGCCCCCTCGGGATCGAGGTCAGCCGCGGTGTAAACAGCGACGACACCGGCGGATTCTTTCGCCGCCGACGTGTCGATCGAAACGATCTTCGCGTGCGCCAGCGGACTCCGGAGCACCGCGAGGTGCAGCATGCCGGGCAACGCGATGTTGTCCGTCCACCGGGTACGCCCGGTGATGAGCCGCTCGTCTTCCTTGCGGCGACGGGACTTTCCGACTTCAGGCTCGATCGTGGCAGTCATCATTCACCACCCACGCCGACGTGGTTGGGCTGATCGATCTTCTCGGCATCCGGCCCGGCACCAGGACTCATGTGCTTCGCGGCGTCGCGAACCGCCTTCACGATGTTCTGGTAACCGGTGCAGCGGCAGAGGTTGCCCTCGAGCCCCTCGCGGACCGCTTGTTCGTCCGGATCCGGGTTGTCGGCCAGCAGGTCGATGGACTGCATGATCATGCCCGGTGTGCAGAACCCGCACTGCAGCGCGTGGTTGTCGTGGAACGCCTGCTGGACCGGGTGCAGCTGGCCGTCGCGGGCCAGCCCCTCGATGGTGGTGACCTCGCATCCGTCGGCCTGCACGGCGAGGACGGAACAGGATTTCACGCTGTGTCCGTCGAGATGGACGGTGCACGCGCCGCAGTTGCTGGTGTCGCACCCGACGACGGTGCCCACCTTCCCGACGCGTTCCCGTAAGTAGTGGACGAGCAGGGTGCGCGGCTCGACGTCATCGGTGTATTTCGTGCCGTCGACAGTGACGGTGATGCGCATCAAAGGCCTCCAAGTGCAAATGCCCGCCAGCCCCGGCGGAGGCGGCGGGCCGGTTCGGGAACGGCCAAGGCGCGATCGTGATCGGCCTCACAGGGGAGCGTGCTACGCCTTTCGCGCGCGGACAAGTCCTGATGTCGCACGTCGGCTGGGTCGTTCCGCAGATGCGGTGTTTTTGGGGTCTTTGATGCGCAGATGCGTGAAGCCGGACGGGTGATTTTTCCTCCGTCGGAGCTGGCGGGCGGATCTTCCCGAGGGTGCCGGGTTTCGGGTCGGGGGTTCACCGGGTTTCGTTGCGGGGAAGGGGGTTTCCCGGCGAATCGCGCCGACTCGCCGCATCGTTCGCATGAGGCTCTGCCGGGCCTGGCGCTCCTTGGCAGGTGATGCCCTCCGCACCAGCAGCCACACCCCGACGCTCTGGCCACCTCGTACGGCTGTCTGATCTCCGCCTGTCCGTCGAACTGGTGGCATTTCCGGACGGTTGGCGCGCCACCAGCCGGAATGCACCCTCGCGGCCACCCGCACGACCGTTCGAGCTCCGCCTCCCCTCGACCTAGCAGCGCTTCCACACAGTTCGCGCACCACCAGCCGAAATGCACCATCCCGGCCACCCGCACGGCTGCCGCGCTTCCCGGCAGCGGCCGCTCGATCCTCGCAACGCCTACTGCGCTGCCCGGGGCAGCCGCCCTCAGGTGGCGGATTCCTGGCCGGAGTTGCGAGGTCTTCAGCTCCGTGTCCGCCCAGCCCGCACCTGGCCACCAGCCGCCGCATCCGCTCCGCGAAGCCGATCAGCCGCTCGGCCCAGCGCCGTCAGGCACCGAATCCCGGGCCGGGCCTCAGCTCTCCCTGCAGATCAGCTGTGGATCCGCCCGCTCAACGCCGCCAGCCGCTGCCCGGTCCCGCTCCAGCGCAGGGCGATGATCTCCGCGGCGATCGACACGGCCGTCTCTTCCGGCGTGCGCGCGCCGAGGTCGAGGCCGATCGGCGACGACAGGCGTTCCAGCTCGCTCTCGGTGATCCCCGCCTCGCGCAGCCGCGCGAACCGGTCGTCGTGTGTCTTGCGGGAACCCATCGCGCCGACGTACCCGACGTCGAGCCGCAGCGCGACCTCCAGCAGCGGCACGTCGAACTTCGGATCGTGCGTGAGGACCGCGATCGCCGTCCGCCCGTCGATCCGGCCCGCCTCAGCCTCGGCCTTCAGGTAACGGTGCGGCCAGTCGACCACCACGTCGTGCGCCTCCGGGAATCGGCTGCTGGTCGCGAACACCGGACGCGCGTCGCACACCGTCACCTGATATCCGAGATAAGCACCCATCCGTGCCATCGCGGCGGCGAAGTCGATCGCTCCGAACACAAGCAGTCGCGGCGGCGGCTCGAAGGAGTTCACGAAGACGGCCATACCCTCGCCGCGACGTTGCCCGTCCGGTCCGTAGTGGAGGGTCCCGGTGCGTCCGGCGGCAAGAAGCCCGCGCGCGTCGTCCGCGACGGCATCGTTCATCCGGGACGAGCCAAGGGACCCCTCGACCCGGTCCGGCCACACGATCATGTGCTCGCCGACCAAACCCGGTGTCTCGTGCTCCACGATCGTGACGACCGCGACCGGCTCGCCGCCGCGCACCGACTCGACGACGCGCTCCAGTTCCGGCATCGATTCGCGGTCCACCGGCTCGACGTAGATGTCGATGATCCCGCCGCAGGTCAGCCCGACCGCGAAGGCGTCGTCGTCGCTGACGCCGTACCGCTGCAAAACCGGCTTCCGCTCGGCGACGACCTCGTTGGCCAGTTCGTACACCGCGCCCTCGACGCAGCCGCCGGACACACTCCCTACGACCGTGCCGTCCGGCGCGACCATCATCGACGCGCCCGGTGCCCGCGGCGCCGACGAAAACGTGGCCACCACCGTGCCGAGCCCGACCGTTTCGCCCGCCTGCCAGCGGCGGTACACGTCGTCCAGTACGTCACGCATCGGCAATCTCCCCGAGGAGTCGTTCCAACGTCGCCAGGCTGTGCCCGGCCAGCAACCGGTCGATGTGCGGCAGGGCGGCCACGATGCCGGATTGGACCGGAGCATAACCCTCGCGCCCTGCGTGCGGATTCACCCAGAATACGGCGTGCGCGAGGCGGCGCAGCCGGCCAAGCTGCTCGGCCAGCAGGCTGACGTCGCCGCGCTCCCACCCGTCGGAGAACACGGTGACTACCGCCCGTCGCGCGAACCCGCGCTGGCCCCACCGGTCGAGAAAGACCCGGAGCGTCTCGCCAAGCCGCGTCCCACCAGCGAAATCGGGCACCGCGGTGCCGGCGGCGAGCATCGCCTGCTCCGGATCGCGTTGCCGGAGCTGACGGGACACTCGCGTCATCCGAGTACCCAGCGTAAATACCTCGACCGACATCGGTGCCGCCCGCGCGACGACATGCGCGAACCGCAGCAACGCGTCGGCATACGGGCTCATCGAACCGGAAACGTCGATCAGCAACACGACTTTCCGCGCCCTTGTCCCCCGGCGATGATGGGCCAGCCGAACAGGCTCGCCGCCGGACGCGAGCATCGCCCGCAAAGTCCGCGCCGGGTCAAGCGCACCCCGATGCGCAGGTGCCCGCCGCGCCGCTCGCCGCCGCGGCAAGACCGGATGCAGTGTCGCGAGCAACTCCCGCAAGTGCTCCCGCTCAGCTTTGGTGAGCTCGGCGAGATCCCGATGCCGGAGAACCTCGTGGTCGCTCGCCGCGACCCGGAGCGAGTCGTGGGATTCCTGGGTGCTGTCCCCCTCGCCACCAGCCGCGACCAGCGGCGCGATGCGGGCCCGTTTCCGCACCGGAGTCCCCGACGTCGCCTTCGGACTGTCGTCCCCCTCGAACCATCGCGCGAAGGCTTCCTCGTACCGGGGCAGGTCGTCGGGATCGGAACAGAGCGTCAACCGCCCGACCCAGTACAACTGCGTGGGCCGAGCGACGTCGACCTTGGCCACCGCGGACAGGTAAGCCTGCACCCGCCGCGCGTCACAGGCGACGCCCGCCTCCCGCAACGCCGCCGCGAACCCAGCGTAGCCAGCAAGCGGGTCAGCGACTTCGGTGCTCATGTCCCCCATTGTGACCCCAACACCGGAAACCGCGCCCCGACAGCCGATCCGGCCTGGTTCAGGCGTCCTTCACTAGCTCCGACGGACGGTTCAGCTGTCTTGGGCGACTGTTCGACCACGTGCCGGGGGTTGCCAGCAACGATCTTGGCGCGCGGCGGGTTTTGGTCTCGCGGAACTTCGCGGCCGTGTGGCACGTCGTGGTCACGACCTTCGTGGTCGTGCGGAGCTTCGTGGTCATGCGAAGCTTCGTGGTCGCGCGGGCCTTCGTGGTCGCGCCGAGGTCCTTGGCCGGACCGAGGTTCTCGCGCACGCCAAGGATCCGGCTTGAGCTGCTCCAGCTCGCCAGCGTTCCTCCGCACCGCCATTCCAGTGTGAACCGCACCGGCCCCGCAGATGTTCCGGCGCGCGCCATCTCATTTCCAGTTCGCCGCGCCTTGCGATCACAACCGATCCTGCCCATACCGCGCTGTCCAGCCGGTGTCTGCCCGCCCGGCCGACACCTAACCTCCCGCTTCCGATGCCCGGCCCGAGCTGCTCAAGATCGGCAAAGCTCCCGCGCCGCATCCGAACCATCCGGCAACTTCGGCCCGTGCACGCAACCGGAACTCCTAGCCGGTAGCGCTCGCAAGCACCCGTGCCGTACCGATGATTCCGCGCACTACTGCTCTTCCTTAGAGAAGCACCATCACAGTTCCCCGGGCTCCAACCTCCCAGGCACTGCCCCGCTTGCCCACCCGACGCCCCATCGCGTCGAGCCGCCGAGGCACCCGCCTGGCCCAAGCAACCCGCGCGCCGCATCAAGCGGCCCAGCCGCTCCGCCCCGCTCGGCCCACCAGCCGCACGCCGCGCCGAACTCCCCAGGCCCCACCCCACGCAACCCATCGCGTCGACGAGGGGCGGCCGCGCACGCCGTCCCGCCTCCGGGACAGCGTGCGCGGACCGTGGTTGCGCGCAGCGGCCAGCCTCGGTAGCGCAAGGCGGGCGCGCGGAACCTTCAGGAAAGAACGGAACTCAGCGGACAGCCAGGAGGGCAGTCCGGTCGAAGTCGGTCACGAGCCCTCCTTCCGGCACAGTCACAGTCACAAAAACAAAATCAGTGAAGTCGGCGAAGTCGTTCCAGCGATGGTTCAAGCATGCCCGATCCCGCACACCGCCGCAACGGAATTATCCGATCGTCCACAATAGACGGAAAATCAAGAGAACAGCGTGTCCAGTTTCGCCCGCACCCGGTCGAGATCCTCGCTGTACTTCAGCACCGCACCCAGGGTGCGCGCGGCCGTCGCGGCGTCCAGTTCGTCACGCTTGAGCGCGAGCAAAGCCCGTGCCCAGTCAAGAGATTCGGCGACGCCCGGCGGCTTGAGCAGGTCCATCGCTCGCAGCCGGTGCACCGCGTCGGCGATCTGCCGGGCGAGCGTCTCGCCGATCCCGGGCAGCCGACGGCGCAGGATGCTGATTTCCCGAGCCAGGTCCGGATGCTCGAGCCAGTGGTAAAGGCACCGGCGCTTGAGCGCGTCGTGCACCTCGCGGGTCCGGTTGGACGTCAGCACGACCAGCGGCGGCTGCTCCGCACGCACCTCGCCGTACTCCGGGATCGTGACGGTGTACTCGTCCAGCAACTGCAGAAGGAACGCCTCGAACTCGTCGTCCGCGCGATCGATCTCGTCCACCAACAGCACGCACGGCGTCGTGGTGAGCGCCTGCAGCAGCGGACGCGCGAGCAGGAAACGCTCCGTGTACAGCGAACGCTCGGCAGTGTCCGCGTCGAGCCGTCCGCCGTCGGCCGCTTCGAGGGCCCGCAGGTGCAGCAGCTGACGGGGGAAGTCCCATTCGTAAAGCGCCTGCGCGGCGTCGATGCCCTCGTGACACTGGAGCCGCACCAACGGCCACTTCAGCGCCTCGGACAAGGCAAGCGCCAGCGAGGTCTTCCCGGTGCCCGGCTCGCCTTCGCAGAAGAGCGGACGCTGCATCTGCGTCGCGAGAAAACCCGCGGTGGCCAGCCCCTCGTCGGCGAGGTAACCGGTGGTGTCGAGGGCGGCCGCGAGCGCGTCGGGCGAGGCGAGGGACTCTGTCACGCCCCCGATCGTAGATCCGAGACAGCCAAGTTCGCCGTTCGCCGCCTCTCGGCCACGGGATACCGCACGCTCAGCGCCACGATTCACCACGAGTTCGTCGCGGACTCCAGTCCTCGCTCGGCGGAACCTCGCCCGGATTCAGTGACCGCAATCCTGGCGACCGGCAAGCCCGCAGCCAGATTTCGCTCGCCGACCGAGCCGCGCACCACCGCACCGCTCATCGCCGCTCCGAACCAGGCCCGGCCAGGTCCCCAGGCCGATCGACATCGCTGCCGCTCCCGAGGTCACCGCACTCGACCAGTCGCACGTCCGCCCGTCCGCGCAACCAGTCCCGCGCCCCGTGGTCGCCGCGCGCCGAATCCGCGATCTCGCCCCACCAACGCCGCCCGAACAACACCGGATGCCCCGGAACCCCCTGGTAAGCGGCCCGCACGACGGCGTCCTCGGAGGCCTCCCCGAGGATCCGCGCGAGCGCCTCGGCCGACACCCACGGCAGATCCACCAGGTGCACGAGCGCCGCCACCGCCGGCTCCTCCGCGAGCGATTCGAGCCCGGCCTTCAGCGACTCCCCCATCCCGGCCTGCCACCGCACCGCGGGCACCGCGGTCACGTCCGGCGGCAGCAGCTCCCGGACCTGCTCAGCCGACGCTCCGACCACCACCCGCACCGAGGCGCATCCGGCCTCGGCCAGGTTCCGGACCGCCCGCCGGACCAGCGGCTCCCCGTCGTACTCGACCAGCGCTTTGGGACCGCCGAACCGCCGTCCCGCCCCGGCGGCGAGGAGCAGTCCGGCAACCGGTTCCGGCATCGGCCCTCCTCAGCCCTGGATCGCTCGTCCGGGCGCGACCGCGGCGAGCTCCGCCGAAATGGCAGCCGCGGTGTCGAGCAACGGCGGAACGAACTGGGTCCGGACGGTCTCGACCGACGTCCGGCTCGCGTGCGTCGAGATGTTCACCGCGGCGACCGCGCGCCCCGCCTTGTTGCGGATCGGCGCGGCGACCGAGCGCAGACCTTCTTCCAGCTCCTGGTCGACCATCGCCCAGCCCTGCTCCCGGACCTTGGCCAGCTCGGCCTCGAGAGCGGCGCGTTCAGTGAGCGTGTGCGAGGTCAACCGGTTGAGGTTGGCGACGATGAAGTAGGCGTTGAGTTCGGTCTGATTCATGTCGGCGAGCAGCACGTGTCCCATCGACGTGGCGTGCGCCGGGAACCGCGTGCCGACGTTGATGCTCACCGTCATGATCCGCGACACCGCGACGCGAGCGACGTACACGATGTCGGTGATCTCCAGCACCGACACCGAACTTGACTCGTGCACCTCCGCCGACAGCCGCTCCAGGTGCGGTTGCGCGATCTCGGCCAGGCTGAGGCTGGACAAATAGGCGTAGCCGAGTTCCAGCACGCGCGCGGTGAGCGAGAAGTACTTGCCGTCGGTGCGGACGTAACCGAGATCCACGAGCGTCAGCAGGAACCGGCGCGCGGCCGCACGGGTCAGCCCGGTGGCGCGCGCGACGTCGCTGAGCGTCGGATGCGGGGCCTCGGCGCTGAACGCCTTGATCACCGCCAGCCCGCGCTCCAGCGACTGCACGTGGTGCGCCCCGCGTTCGGCCTGGTCGTCGGAGTCCATGCGGCGAACCTTATCCGCCCGGCGGCTGGGCGGTGGATTCTCCCAGTTCCGCGAGGACGCGCTGGGCGATCCCGATCGCCGTGTTCGCCGCGGGGACGCCCGCGTACACGCCGGTGTGCAGCAGGACCTCGCGGATCTCGTCCGCGGTGAGCCCGTTGCGCACGGCCGCGCGGACGTGCATCGCCAGCTCGTCGTGGCAGTGCAGCGCGGTGAGCGCGGCCAGCGTGATGCAGCTGCGGGTGCGCCGGTCGAGGCCGTCGCGCGTCCACACCGAACCCCACGCCGCTTCGGTGATGTACTCCTGGAACGGCTGGCTGAACTCGGTGGTCCGCGCGACCGCCCGGTCGACATGCTCGTCGCCGAGCACCTCGCGGCGCACCCGCATGCCCGCCTCGTACCGGTCTCCGGTCACTGCTCCTCCGTGATCCGCTCGAGGATCAGCCGGGTGAATTCGCCCGGCTGTTCGTAGCTGCCCAGGTGCGCGGCGGAGGCGACAACCTCCAGCCGGGCGCCGGGGATCCCTTCCGCGATGACCCTCGCGTGCGGCTCGGCGGGCGTCGACGGATCGTCGGCGCCGGCGATCACCAGCGTCGGAACGGAGATCTTCGGCAGGTCGCCGGTGAGATCCATCCGCTCGATCACCTCGCAGCACCCGGCGTACCCCTCGTCGGGCTGGGACGCGACCATCTCGCGCAGGTACGCCGCCTGATCGGGATGCGCCTGCGCGTAGCCCGGAGTGACCCAGCGTCCGACGGTGGCTTCCGCGACCGCACCGGTGCCTTCGGCTCGTACGAGGCGTGCGCGATCGGCCCACATCTCGGGCGGTCCGAGCAGCGCGGACGTGCAGCACAGCGTGAGGCTCGACAACCGCTCCGCGGCGTTCGCGCCGAGCCACATCCCGGTCATCCCGCCGAGCGACAGGCCGACGAAGTGCGCGCGCTCAACACCGAGGTCATCGAGCAGGCCCAGCACGTCGCCGCCCAGATCGGCCAGGTCGTACGGCCCCGGCGGCACCGGCGACGACCCGTGGCCGCGCGTGTCGTAGCGGACCACGCGGAATCCGCGTTCGGTCAACGGCGCGACTTGCGGCTCCCACATCCGGTGATCGCTGCCGATCGAGTTGGAGAACACCACCACCGGACCCGCTGCCGGACCTTCGACGACCCGGTGCACCCGGACACTGCTCACGCTTGAACCTCCACAATGGACACGGCCGGTCAGACCGCGAAGAACACCGTCTCGCCTTCGCCTTGCAAACGTACGTCGAACCGGTAACCGGCACCGTCCTTCTTGGCCAGCAACGTATCCCGCCGTTCCTCGGGAACGCTCGCCAGCACGGCGTCGCCGGCGTTGTCCTGGTCCTCGAAGTAAATGCGCGTGACGACCCGGTTCAGCAGCCCGCGAGCGAACACCGACACGTCGATGTGGCGCGCCTGGGCGGCCCCGGACGCGTCCGGCACGATTCCGGGCAGCAGCGTGAGAATCCGGTACTGGCCTTGCTCGTCGGTAGGACACCGGCCGAATCCGCGGAACGGACCGGCGGGCTTGCCGCGCGGGTCGTCGGGGTGGTCGAACCTCCCGTCCGGATCCGCCTGCCACGTCTCGATCATCGCGTCGGGAACCGGATTGCCCGATCCGTCGTAGACCCCGCCGCGGATCCACACCGCGCCTTCAGTGCCTTCCGGGACCACGAACGGCCCGTCGTCCCAGGGCAGCCCGATGGACAGGTACGGCCCGACGGTCTGCGAGGGCGTGCTTTCCAGCCTCACTCGTCCTCCTCCTCGTCCTCGAACACCGACTGTTCGCGCCCGCGCACCACGATGTCGAACTGGAACGCCAGGGCCCATTCCTCTTCGGTGCGGTCGAGGTCGAACCGGGAGATCATCCGCTGCCGCGCCTTCTCGTCCGGAATGGAGTTGAAGATCGGGTCCTGGGAGAACAGCGGGTCGTCCGGGAAGTACATCTGGGTGACGAGCCGCTGGGTGAACGCCGAACCGAACACCGAGAAGTGGATGTGCGCCGGACGCCAGGCGTTGTCGTGGTTCTTCCAGGGGTACGCACCGGGCTTGATGGTGGTGAACTCGTAGCGTCCGTCGTCGTCGGTCAGCGTGCGGCCGAGCCCGTCGAAGTTCGGGTCGAGCGGGGACGGCCAGCGGTCGCCGGTGTGCCGGTAGCGGCCGCCCGCGTTGGCCTGCCAGATCTCGACGAGCGAGTTGCGGATCGGCCGCCCGTCTCCGTCGAGAAGCCGTCCGGTGACGATGATCCGCTGGCCCTGCGGCTCGCCCGCGTGCTGGCGGGTGAGGTCGTTGTCGAGTTCGCCGAGCCGCCCCGGGCCGAGCAGCGGGCCGGTGACCTCGGTGAGCATCTGCGGCAGCAGGACCAGCGGCTGCTTCGGATGCCGCAACGCCGTTGAGCGGTACGGCGCGTAGTCGAGCGGCGGATGGGTGCCGTCCGGATCGGGCCGGTACTGCGGCAGGCGCCGGTCGGTTGGTGTGGCCACGATGCCTCCCCTTTCTCAGCGATTCTCGAGCACGACAGCGAGCCCCTGGCCGACGCCGATGCAGATCGCCGCGAGGCCCCAGCGACCGCCGGTGCGGCGGAGGTGATGCGCCAGCGTGCCGATGATCCGGCCGCCGGACGCGCCCAGCGGGTGCCCGATCGCGATGGCCCCGCCGTTGACATTGACGATTTCGGGGTCGAGCTTCGACCACTCTTTCAGGCAGGCCAGCGATTGCGCCGCGAACGCCTCGTTGAGTTCCACCGCGGCGAGGTCGTTCCAGTCGATGCCAGCCCGTTCCAGCGCGATCTCCGCCGCGCGCACCGGGCCGATGCCGAACACGTCCGGATCGACCCCCGCGGCGCCGCGGCCGGCGATCCGGGCCAGCGGCGTCTTGCCGAGCCGTTCGGCCGCGGACTCGTCGCCGAGCAGCAACGCCGACGCACCGTCGTTCAGCGGCGACGCGTTCCCCGCCGTGACGGTGCCATTTTCCTTGCGGAACACTGTTTTCAGCTTCGCGAGCTTCTCAGGCGAGGAGTCCGGCCGGATGCCCTCGTCCCGGGCCAGTTCGACGCCTTCGACCGGAACCACGTGATCGTCGTAGAAGCCCTCGTCCCACGCCCGCGCGGCGTTCACGTGACTGCGCGCGGCGAACGCGTCCTGCTCGTCGCGACCGATGCCGTAACGCTCGGCGAGCAGCTCGGTGGACTCGCCGAGGGAGACGGTCCACTGCGACGGCATCGCCGGGTTGACCATCCGCCAGCCGAGCGCGGTGTTGTACAGCGTCTGGTTGCCGGCCGGGAAAGCCTTGTCCGGCTTCGGCATCACCAGCGGCGAGCGGCTCATCGATTCGACGCCGCCCGCGACCACCAGCGAAGCGTCGCCGACCTGAATCGCCCGGCTCGCCTGCATGGTCGCCTCGACGCCGGACCCGCACAACCGGTTCACCGTCGCGCCGGGCACCGATGTCGGCCAGCCGGCGAGGAGCGCGGCCATCCGCGCCACGTTGCGGTTGTCCTCGCCCGCCCCGTTGGCGTCACCGAGCACCACCTCGTCCACAGTGGACGGATCGAGCCCGTTGCGCTCGGCCAGCGCGCGCAGGACGCCCGCGGCCAGGTCGTCAGGACGCACTCCGGAGAGAGCGCCGCCGTAGCGCCCGAAGGGAGTGCGGATCGCGTCGAGTACGTAAGCGTCGCTCATTCGCCGGCCTTCTTCAGTTCACGGAGCAGGGTCAATTCGCGTTCGGTGGGCGCGGGTGTGGTTGTGAGGTCCGCGGCCGCCTTCAGTGTCCACCCCGTCGCTTCCACGACCTGGTCCAGCTCGACGCCGGGGTGCAGTTCGGTGAGAGTGAGCTCCGCGGTGTCCGGGTCGGGCCGCATCAGCCCGAGGTCGGTGACCACGAGCGTCGGCCCGGCGCCGCGCAGGCCAAGCCGTTCGCGGTCGCCGCGCCCGGTGCCGTGGCCGAACGACGTCACGAAGTCGACCTTGTCCACGAACGTCCGCTTGCTCTGCCGCAGCACGACGAACACTTCCTTGCAGGACGCGGCGATCTCCGGCGCCCCGCCCGCGCCGGGCAGGCGCACCTTCGGATCGTGGTAGTCGGAACCGATGACGGTGGTGTTGATGTTGCCGAACTTGTCGAGTTGCGCCGCGCCGAGGAACCCGACGTCGATCCGGCCGGGCTGCAGCCAGTAGTTGAACACCTCGGGCACGCTGACGACGGCGTCGGCGGTGTCGGCCAGCTCGCCGTCGCCGATCGACAGCGGCAGCCTGCTGGGTTTCGCGCCGAGACAGCCCGATTCGTAGATCAGTGTGAGGTTCGGGGCGTGCGTGCGACGAGCCAGGTTGGCCGCCGTGCTGGGCAACCCGATCCCGACGAAACACGACATGCCCTCGCCGAGCGCACGGGCCGCGGCGATGCTCATCATCTCGTCGGCGGTGTACGCGCTCATGCCTTCACCCCGGTCAGCTCGTTCAGCCACTTGCCGAATTCCTCGCGGTCCCGTCCGATCTCGTCCCACGCCTGGTACGCCGCGTTGTCCCGCTCGTAGTACCCGGCGGCATACGACGGCGCCGCGCCGTGCGGCACCTCGGCCACCGCGGTGACCGCCCAGGACGGAAGGACCAGCGCGCCCGGCCGGGGCTCCAGCTCGTCGACGATCTCTTCGACGGTGACCAGCGACCGCTTGGCCGCGAGCACCGCTTCCTTCTGCACGCCCGCGATGCCCCACAGCTGGACGTTGCCCGCCCGGTCGGCGCGCTGCGCGTGCACGATCGTGACGTCCGGGTTCAGCGCGGGCACCGCGGTGAGCTGCTCGCCGGTGAACGGGCAGGTGATCGGCTTGATCGTGTCCGTCTGCGCGGGCAGGTCGGTGCCGGTGTACCCGCGCAGCACCGCGAACGGCAACCCGGAAGCACCTGCGACATAACGGTTCGCCATGCCCGCATGGCTGTGTTCCTCGATCTCCAGCGGCGACGGCCACGCGTGCTGCACGGCGTCGCGGAACCGGTGCAGCGAGCCGACCCCGGGGTTGCCGCCCCACGAGAAGATCAGCTTGCTCGCACAGCCCGCTCCGATGAGCTGGTCGTAAACGATGTCCGGCGTCATCCGCACGAGCGTGAGGTTCCGCCTGCCCTGACGGATGATCTCGTGCCCGGCCGCCACGGGAATGAGGTGCGTGAAGCCCTCGAGAGCGACGGTGTCTCCGTCGTGCACCAGCTCGGCGACCGCCTCGCCGAGCGACAGCACCCTTGCCATCACGAGCCCTTCCGTCTGGATCTTCCTGCTTCCGGCGTTCCGTGCTAGCGTGTTCGCATCGCGCACAGAAGTTCTACATATGAACATAACACGATCCGGCCGCCCGCGGGAGTGCCAAAAGGTGAAGCGGACGTCCGGACAGACGGCACAAGACACCGCGAGGTTCGCGGCTTCGAGAGGAATGAGGTGAGGCGATAAGACAACACGGTGCGCGAGGAGTCGGCGAACGGGTATAGCGGCAGGCACAGAGCGGCGCGGTCGGCGGGAGACCGGATTTCGTTGCGTGGTACCGCAATGCGGAATTCGGGCACTGCCCTCCGTCGGCGGCGTTCTGTCGCGGTCGGACGCTCCGTCGCAGCTCAGGCGGGTGTCCGGCGGTGAGCGCGCCGCGAACCTCGCCCGGGCGGCACGGTCGGCATTAGGCTGCTCGCCATGCCGAAGATCGCTGTCACCCGCTGGATCCCGGACGAGGCCGTGCAGGTGCTCGGCGAGGCAGGCGAAGTCGAAATCTCGCCGGAGGACCGGCCGCTCACGCCCGAGGAACTGCGGAAGTTCGTCGCCGGATCGGCCGCGGTGGTGTCGATGCTGCACGACCGGATCGACGGCTCAGTCGCGGACGCGGCGGGTCCCGGTCTGAAGATCGTCGCGAACGTCGCGGTGGGCTACGACAACGTGGAGGTCAGTGCACTGGCCGAGCGCGGGGTCGTGGTCGCCAACACGCCAGGCGTGCTCACCGACGCCACCGCGGATCTCACGTTCGGATTGCTGCTGGCCGTTTCGCGGCGGCTCGGCGAAGGCGAACGTTTGCTGCGCGCACGGCAGCCGTGGTCGTTCCACCTCGGCTTCCTGCTCGGGTCCGGACTGCAGGGCAAGACGCTCGGCATCGTCGGGCTCGGGCAGATCGGCCGCGCGGTGGCGACGCGGGCGGCGGCGTTCGGGATGCGGGTCGTCTACTCCGGACGGTCGGCGAAACCGGACTTCGACGGCGAGTTCGTGTCGTTCGACGAGCTGCTGCGGCGTTCCGACTTCGTGTCGCTGCACTGTCCGCTGACTCCCGAGACCCGACACCTCATCGACGCGGACGCATTGCGGACGATGAAGCCGAGCGCGTACCTGGTCAACACCACGCGCGGTCCGGTGGTCGACGAGTCGGCTCTGGCCGACGCGCTCGAAGCCGGCGAGATCGCGGGCGCGGCGCTGGACGTGTTCGAGAAGGAGCCGGACGTCGAGCCACGGCTGCTGAACCGCGACGACGTGGTGCTGACGCCGCACCTCGGATCGGCGACGGTGGAAACGCGTACGGCGATGGCGGTGCTGGCCGCGCGCAACGTCGTCTCGGTGCTCGCCGGCTCCGAGCCGCTGACGGAGGTGGGCCGATGACCCGGGTCGTGATCGCACCGGACAAGTTCAAGGGAAGCCTGACCGCGGTCGAGGTGACGGAGGCGATCGCGCACGGCGTGCGCGATGCGTTGCCGGATGCCGAGATCTCCGCGTGCCCCGTCGCCGACGGCGGCGAAGGGACGCTGGAGGTGCTCGAGAACGCGGGCGGCTCCATGGTGCGGTTGTCGGTGCGCGGGCCGCTCGCCGAACAGGTCGAGGCTCGGTACGTCCTGCTCGACGGCACGGCCTACGTCGAATCGGCGCGGGCCTGCGGGATCGAGTTCGTGACGCCGAGCCGGGAAGTCGCGCTGGCCGCGCACACGTGGGGCGTCGGCGAGCTGCTGAACGACGCCCTCGCTCGCGGAGCGCGGCGGCTCGTGTTGACCGTCGGCGGCACCGCGAGCACCGACGGCGGTGCCGGGATGCTGGCCGCGCTCGGTGCGGAGGTCGTCGACGCGTCCGGTGCACCGGTCGGTCTGGGCGGCGGGTCGCTGGCGCAGGTCGCGCGCGTAAATCTGGGTCCCGTGCGGGAACGGCTGGGCGCCGTGCCGGTCGCGGTCGCGACAGACGTGACGAATCCGCTGCTCGGCGAGAACGGGGCGGCGGCCGTGTTCGGTCCGCAAAAGGGGGCTGGTCCGGAGGACGTGCACGCGCTCGACGAAGCGCTGTCGCACTGGGCTAAGGCGCTTGTACAGGCTGGCGCGCCCGACGTCTCCGACCTTCCCGGAGCCGGGGCGGGCGGAGGTGTCGCGGCGGGAGCGATCGCGGGACTCGGCGCGACGGTCGAGTCCGGCTTCGACCTGATTGCCGCCTTGACCGGCGTCGATACCGCGCTGACCGGCGCGGACCTGGTGATCACCGGTGAGGGTTCGCTGGACGAGCAGTCGCTGTCCGGCAAGGCCCCGGCAGGCATCGCGGCCCGCGCCGGGCGGACGGGTGTCCCGCTGCTGGTGCTCGCCGGACGGATCCAGCTGGACGCGGACGCGCTGGCCGGGCTGGGAGTCGTGGGCAGCAGCGCGCTGATCGACCACGCGCCGTCGCTGGACTATGCCCGCAGCCACGCCGCGGAACTGCTGCGCGAACGGGCCTGCGTGCTGGTGCGGGACTGGCTGCGCACTCAGTAACAGAGCGCTCCCGCGATCGACCGCGGGAGCGCTCTGCACAACAACGCAGCCACCCCGTCATCTGGACAACCCGCGTCTTGGGCGGCAGCGCCGCCCCGGGATCGGCCCTGAATCAACTCGCCGGGCCAGGACGCCCCGAGACGTCCGACGGCACCGGCGAACGGCACACGGGATCAGCGGACGGATGCCGCCGCGCGGACCCCGTGGCCGGGCGCTTGCTTGCGCCGCCCGTCAGGCGGACTGCTGCTGGGGCAGGACGGCGAAGGCGACGTCGCCGGTGTCGTCCTGCTGAACGTCGAGGACCTTGTCGTCGAGCAGCGCCGCTGCTTGCGGCTCGAGGAAGACCTTCGCCCCGCCGTCGGCGCCGACGATGCGGTCGCCGTCCTCCGGGGCCGGGGCTACCGACAGCGCCAGCTGGGCACCGTCGCCTTCCATGCTCTGCAGCGCGAAGCGCAGGCCGCTCTGGTCGGAGTCACTGCCTTGATCAGCGGTCAACGCGGTGATCGCCTCGGCGGCGGCTTCGGTAACGGTCAGCATCTTTCGGCCTTCCCTTCGTCGCAGTCGGATGCGCGCGGTCGGTTGCAGGGTGGTTTTTCACGCTAAAGGCGGCACGACGGTCGCGCAGTGTGAGCGCGAGGCCATTGCCGCGACGGTGGAACCTGTCACAAATACGTTTGAGATCACGATCTTCGGGCCATGGCCGACCGGATCGCGTCGGCGACCGTGCAGCCGCCGTGGTCGACCCGTTCGCCCTGTGGCGACACCGGGGGCCAGCCGGCCCCAGTCGAGTCGAGTGACCCCGGTTCGGCTTCGCCTCCGTTGCCAGACTCGGCGACGGCATCGACCGATCCCTGCTCGCCGGCCACCGGCGGCCGCACCTCGGGCTCGTCCCCCGCCCGCTGACTCTCCCGGACCTCGCCGGAAGCAGCCGCGCCTCTCGAGCCGGACGCGCGAAACGGGGCGACCGGAGAGCCGTCAGCACCGGGTGCTTGACTCTCGCGAAGAGTGTCGTCACCGGGATCGCTCACGGGCACCTCCCGAAAGTCCGGTTGTTCGTGGTGAGCTACCCGAGGCGGCATCGAGTGAAACGGGCCGAACGGCTGTCGTCGGAATCACAGGGTTTCCGACGGCCGGCTAGGGCATCAGCGGGCGAAGCGGAGCTAGCGTCGGAACTATGACCACCACCCGGTGGAAGCCGCGCGGCCGGATCGGAATCCGTCCCCGGCGCAAAGCCAGCAGCGCCCCAGTCGGTGATGACGCGCTGCCGGATTTCCGCACGCTCGACGAGCCTTCAAGCGATCGTTCCCCGGGCTTCGATGCGACTGTGGGCCAGCATCGCGCAGCCGACAACGAGCTGGCCGCGCTCCCCGACGAGATCGACACTCGCCACGACCTCTCCGACGCCGCCGACCGCCGTGGAGAGAATGCCCGTCGCCGCTCAGCGGCAAATCCGAGCGCTGACAGCCGGGGAACGACCGATCTGGACGCTGACCAGTTGCCGTCGAAGCCCGAAGGCGGCAGCTCCCGCCGCCCCCTGCCAGCCGACGCAAGCGTCGATCGCCACGGAACGGCAACTGCCTCTGCACCCTCGCTGCCGCCAGTCCCCCGGGACGGGGCCGTCAGTCACGACCAGCTAAGCGACGCGGACGCGAATCGCCACGAATCGGCAACCAGCGACGGCCAGTTGGCACCATCCGAAATCGCCCGTCATCGCTTGAATGCCCCCGCGAACGCCCGTCGCCCGCTGCCAGCAACCGGTGACGCTGAGCTGTCACGACCGGACGCCGCCACCGATGAACGCGCCGGTCGCCACTCAACGGCGAATCCGAACGAAGCTCGCCATGAAGCGGCGACCGACCCTGAGCTGTTGCCGTCAAAGCCCGCCAACACCACCACCGCTGCAGCCGCCCACCAGCCACGAACCGCGGCGGCTCTGGAAGCCGGACCCGCCCACGACGTGTCCCCCGCGAACCCAGCACCTGCGGACGTCGCCGACAATCGGCCAAACCACCCCGGCGACCGCATCGCCCGCCGCCGCGAAATGGGTGGTCATGCTGCCTGGTACCTGGCCGCCGGAGTCGTGACCACCGGGCTGCAGGCCGTCCTCTTCCTCGCCTTCCGTCCGGAAATCGGCGCGCAATGGGCGAATCTCGTCGCGCTCGCGATCACGACGGCCGGCAACACCGAGTTCCACCGGCGCGTCACCTTCGCCAACCGGACCAGCCGCGCGAGCAAGCGGCATCTTCAGGATCTCGTCACTTTCGCCTTCTACGCCGGCTACGGATCGCTGGTCCTCGCGGCCCTCGACGCCGTGGTCACGCATCCGTCGGCCGGGCAGCAAACCGCCGCGCTGCTCGCGGCCAGCTTCGTCGGCGGGGTCGTCCGGTTCGCCGTTCTGCGATGGTGGGTTTTCGCGCGGACTCGGCGAGCGGACGCGTTACAAGATCACCAACGGTAGTGGAACCCGTTCTACCCGCAGTGCGACCACTCTCGGTTGCGCTACCCGTCTATCACTCTTCGTGATGCACGAAATCGGACATCCGCACATGCTGCGAGGCCGCATTCGTACTGTGCGTCGGCTGGTCTCGTTTGTGTCAAGACCACTGCTGCTAACGGGGTATTCGTAGTTGAAATGTGGACGGTCGGCCTCCGGCCGCTTAAGGTTACGGAGCGTCGCAACGGTCGCAGTGCTCCCCCCGTTCGATCGGAGTACTTGCGACCGCAACATCACAGAGTGTTGACCCCAAGACAGCGACGGTCACAGGGTTGCCGGGGAGACGACCATGACAGCACCGTCAAAGACGTCCCGTACTGCGGTGTCCGGCGTCGCGGGCTACGTGAGCCCTGCGACGCTGCCCCGGTCCGGTGGACGCCTGACCAAAGAAGACCTCGACCCGCTCGTACGCGCCGCGGGAAAGGGCGATCAAGCCGCGATCGCCGACCTGTTACACGTGCTCCGCCCCGTTGTCGCCCGTTACTGCCGGGCCCGGATGGGCGGCCGCGACCTTTCCTATCTCGCCGCCGACGACGTCGCGCAGGACGTCTGCATGGCCGTTCTCAAGGCCCTTCCCGACTACCAGGACCGCGGCGGTTCGTTCCTCTACCTGGTGCACGCGATCGCGGCCAACAAGGTCGCCGACGCCTATCGCGCCGTCGCGCGCGACCGGTCCGAGCCGGTGCCCGAGCTTCCGGAACACCCGCTTTCCGGCGGCAACGAGCCGGAATCGCACGCGCTGCGCCTCGACCTCGGCAGCCGTCTGCAGGAGCTGCTCACCCGTCTCGCGCCGCTGCAGCAGGAGATCCTGGCGCTGCGCATCGTCGTCGGCCTCAGCGCGAACGAGACGGCGGAAACGCTGGGCATTTCGGCTGGCAACGTCCGCGTCACGCAGCACCGCGCGCTGTCCAAGCTCCGCGAGATGGTGCGGGGCCAGGACTTCTGAGCCGTTTGGTCACTCGAACGGCTGGAACGCCGCCGCGGAGCGCCGAATAGGTCGACAGGCTCTGTTTCGCACGGCACTCTGGATTCAGCCCGCCGCATCTCTCAGCTCAGTTCATACACGCGTGCCGCCGTGCGCTCGAAGACCTCCAGCCGTTCCGGGTCGCTCAGCACACCGGTCAGCGACACCGCCGCGTCCAGTACGACTTCGTACGCTGCCGCCAGTTCGCACACTGGCCAGTCGGAGCCGAACATGACCCGGTTCGCGCCGAACGACTCGAAAACGTGGTCTGCGTAGCGGCGCAGATGGTCCACCTGCCATTCGCGCCAGTCGGCTTCCGTCACCAAGCCGGACAGCTTGCAGTGCACGTTGTCGTGCGCGGCCAGCGAGGCCACGCCATCCGCCCACGGCTGCCATTCGCCGGCTGCGATGCCAGGTTTCGCGGCGTGGTCCAGCACCAGCCGAAGGTCTGGCAAGCGTTCGGCGACGTGCCGGGCGGCGGCGAGCTGTGCCGGTGCCACGAGCAGGTCGTAGACGAGGCCCGCCGCGCCGACCGCGGTCAGGCCGCGCAGGATTTCCGGACGCAGCAGCCAATCCGGGTCCGGTTCGTCCTCGACCTGGTGCCGGATGCCGACCAGCGGACCCAGTTCGCGCAGCCGGGCGAGCTGGTCCGCCACATCCGGTGCGGCGAGGTCGACCCAGCCGACGACACCGGCCACCAGCGGTTCGGACGCGGCCGTGGCGAGGAACTCCTCGGTTTCCGCCTGGTCCGAGACGGTCTGCACCAGCACGGTGGCATGGACGCCCGCCGCGGTGGTCACCGCGCGCAGATGGTCGACGGTGTACGGCTTGCGGATCGGGGCCAGCGCGTCGCCGGACATCCACGGGTACTCGCGGCGCGCCGGATCCCACAGGTGATGGTGCGAGTCGATCACTGGGCTCCTCCGGACACGACGGGGCGGGCGGCCGGCCGCAGCAGGCCGGCGTCGGCGAGGTCGTCCCACAGGACGGCCGGGATATTCGCCGCTGCCCGGCGAACGTTCAGCGACACCTGCTCGGCGTCGTGCGCGCCGACGACCACCGACACCACGGCCGGATGCGTGCGCGGCAACGCGAGCGCGGCCTCTGGCAGCGAAACACCGTGTCGCGCACAGATTTCCGCGATCTGCTGCGCTTTTTCCACGAGATCCGCGGGTGCGGTCGCGTAATCGTAAATAGTGCCGGGTTGTTCTGTGGCGAGGATTCCGCCGTTGAACACCCCACCGGCCACGACGCCGACACCGCGTTCGGCGCACAGCGGCAACAACTCGTCCAACGCCGGCTGGTTCAGCAAGGTGTAGCGACCGGCCATCAGGACGTGGTCGAGGTCGAACCGGCGCACGAATTCGGCCAGCATCGGCGCCTGGTTCATCCCGGCTCCGATGGCCCCCACGACGCCCTGCTCCCGCAACTCCAGCAACGCCGGAAACGCGCCCGAAACAGCTTCCTCGAAATGCTCGTCCGGGTCGTGCACGTACACGAGATCGATGCGGTCGAGCCCCAGCCGGTTCAGGCTTGATTCCAGCGAACGCACCACCCCGTCGCGACTGAAATCCCAGCGGCGGCGGTAGGTCGCAGGAACGTCGAAGCCCTGGTCGTCGCGTTCCCCGGGGGCCGCCGCGCGCGGTTCCAGCACTCGTCCGACTTTCGTGGACAGGACGTATTCGGCGCGCGGATACGCCGCCAGCGCGGCTCCGAGCCTGCGTTCGGACAGTCCCAGCCCATAGTGCGGCGCGGTGTCGAAATAGCGGATTCCCTCGTCCCACGCCCGCCGCACGCTCGCCGCGGCGATTTCGTCCGGCACCGCGTGGTAGAGGTTGCCCAGTTGCGCGCCGCCGAGTCCCAGCGGAGGAAGGTCCACGGTCATGCCTCCGCCGGGAGTTGCCAGACCAGTCCGAGGCCGTGGGCGACGTCGGAACGGTCGAGGTCGAGCAGTTCGTTGATCCGCTTCTGCCATGCGATGTCGGCCGGGTCGTCGGCGAGTTTCGCACGCATGTCCTCGAAATCGTCCACCTCGACGAAGTGGAACAGGTCGAGCCCGTCGCGCCAGATCCGCCACGACCGCACGCCGGCTCGGCGCAGGGCGGCGTCCAGGTCCTGCGGGATGACCGCGTGCACCTCCTCGTAGATTTTCTCCATTCCGGGCTTGAGCCGGGTGCGCAAGGCGACCGTTTGCGGCGCCGGGCCGTGGGTCATCGTTCCTCCTGACAGGAGTCGTGGCACGCTGTAGGGGGTAAACATCCGAGGTCTCTGCAGGGAGGGCGGTCCCGATGCCCGTCACCGATGTCGCGATCGACAAGATCAAGGACATGATCATCTCGGGCGAGCTCGCCCCGGGCGACCGGCTCCCCAAGGAGGCCGAGCTCGCGCAGCGGCTGGGGCTTTCCCGCAGTTCGCTGCGGGAAGCGGTGAAGGCGCTGTGCCTGATCCGGGTGCTGGACGTGCGCCAGGGCGACGGCACGTACGTCACCAGCCTGGAACCGAACCTGCTGCTCGACGCGATGACCTTCGTCGTCGACTTTCACCGCGACGACACCGTGCTCGATTTCCTTGCCGTGCGGCGGATCCTGGAGCCCGCGGCCACCGCACTGGCGGCGCTGCACATGCGCGACGAGGACGTCGCCGAACTCGGCGCGCTGCTCGGTGAGCTGGACGAATCGCCGACCGTCGAGGCGCTCGTCGCCAACGATCTGCAGTTCCACCGCAAAATCGCGGACGGCTCGGGCAATCCGGTGCTGTGCTCGCTGCTCGACAGCCTCTCCGGTCCGACCGCGCGAGCCCGGATTTGGCGCGGCCTCACCCAGGAAGGCGCGGTAGCCCGAACCCGGGAACAACACGCGGCGATCTACGACGCGATCGCCGCGCGGGAACCAGAACTGGCCCGCTCGTGGGCGACGGTGCACGTCGCCGGAGTGGAACAGTGGCTGCGAAGCACCCTGGTGGAAGACGACACGTCTGGCGATGAGGCCGAGCCCGCTGCTTCCTGATTGGACCGCGGCGTCGGTTCCTGAGCCGCTCCTTGCAGTGAAGGGTCCCTTCATTCCTTGCGGGTAGGAGTGAAGGGCCCCTTCGCTGCTATCCGGTTGGCGCGAGGGGGACTTTCGCGCCTCCACGGCAAGAGTGAGGGGACCCCTCACACCATGGTGGCCGAAGCGAAGGGACCCATCGCGCACCTTTGGCCGGAGCGAGGAGGACTTTCGCGCAGGCGGCAGGCCGGGCACCGTCAATCTCCGAACCGGAAAAGGTGAACGGACCCGTCGCGCGCGCTCGGACGACGCGGCGGGAACTCGTTCGCCGACCTGCGGGATGAAGGGACCGTTCAGTAACTCCGGCTCTGGTGCGGTGAAGGTTTCCCTCACCGCACCGGAAGCAGCGGAGACAGAGGACGCGGCGGAAGTCAATGCGGTGCAACTGGGAGTGACGGCACAGGTAAAGGTGGCGGCACGGCCGACTGCAACAACGCGGGCGACGACGGCGGCGCGCCCGGCGCGGGAAGAGCCGAGAGACTCGAAGTCCATGAGGGGCCCCTTCACGTACTTCCCCGCCGAACCATGCACCGCACCTGCCATCGAGCCGCCCGGACCAACGGCACGAGACAACCGGCCAGGCAACCGGCCAACCACCGAGCCAGCCGGCCAACTACACACCAAGCTCACCGTGCCAACCCCGCCAGCCAGCGAACCAACCGACGGGGCAGGCACCGAACCAACCGACCAGCCAGCTACCAAGCCGCCCGGACCGATCCTGCGAGGCCAATGGCCAGCCAACGAACCAGCCGACCGGCCACCCACCAAGCCAACCGAGGCAACCGCGCCGGACGACCGGCCAACCAGCGAACCAGCCGAGGGGTCAGGCACCGAGCCTGCTGACCGGCCATCCACCAAATCCACCGGACCGGCCCCGCGAGCCCAACGACCAGCCAGCGAACCAGCCGACCCGCCATCCACCGAGCCCCCGCACCGAGAAGGTCGGATGATCACCGAACCTCCACCGGTCAGGTCTGGGGCTTTCCACCGGCGTACCGGCTGATGATCAACGCGATCAAGATGATCCCCCCGTAAATCGCCTTCAGCCATTCCGCGGGGACCTGGGCGATGCGCAGCAGACTGTCCACCGACTGCAGCAACAGCACCCCGGTCAGTGCCCCGACCAACGTGCCCCGGCCGCCGTCCAGTGAAACGCCGCCGATGACCGCTGCGGCGAAGACCTGCAGGATCAAGCCGTCGCCTTGGTCGGCACCTAGGGCACCGACATAGCCGGTGTACGCGAGGCCGCCGATGGCTGCCAGGACTCCGGCCACCACGAACACCGCCCACGAGATCCGGTCCACCCGGATGCCCGCGGCCCGAGCGGCTTCGCGGTTGCCGCCGATTGCGTAGAGCGAGCGGCCGACTCGGTGGTAGCGCAGGCCCAGCCCGAAGACCACGAACAGCACCGCCGCGAGCCAGACCGACATCGGGAGACCGGCGAACGTCGTCGTCGCCAGAGCGGTGAACGCGTCGAGCTGGTCGAACAGCGTCTTGCCGTTCGTCGTACCGATCTGGGTGCCGCGCAGGACCGTCAGCATCGCCAGCGTCACGATGAACGCGTTCAGCTTCAGCTTCACGATCAGGAAACCGTTCACGAAGCCGATCAGGGCGCCCACCAGCGGGATCGCCACCAGGCCGAGCACCGAGGGCCATTGCGTGCCGAAGCCGGAGGACGCCGCCGGAATGACCAGCATCGCGCCGATCGCGGGGGCGATGCCCATCGTGGATTCCAGCGACAGGTCGAACTTGCCGGTCAGCAGCACGAGCGATTCGCCGAGCACGACCAGAGACAGCGCGGCCGCCGCGGAGAGGATGCTGATGATGTTGTCGAAGGTGAAGAACGTGTCGCTGATCAGCCCGCCGATCACGAACACCACCACGAGCGCGGGCAGCAGCGCCAGTTCGCGCAGCCACGCCGACTTCCGGCGCTTCGCCCGCACCGCGGGCAGCGCCGTCTGCGGGTCGCTCATCAGGTCAGTCATGGAGCCCGACTCCTTCGATATCCGCCACCAGATCCCCGTCGGACCAGCCGGCCCGGTGAACAGCGGCCACCTCGCCGGCGCGCAGCACGAGCACCCGGTCGGCCAGGCGCAGATCGTCCAGCTCGTCGCTCACGAGCAGCACCGCCTTCCCCTCGGCCCGCACCCGGTCCACGACCGCGAGCAGGGCCTCCTTCGACTTCACGTCCACGCCCGCGGTCGGGTTGATCAGCACCACCACGCGCGGATCGCTCTCCAGCGCCCTGGCGAGCACGACTTTCTGCTGGTTCCCGCCGGAGAGATCGGAAACGGGCTGGTCCGGGCCGGCCGCCACGATGTCGTAGGCGGTCAGGGCACGTGACCCGCGTTCGCGGCGAACCTTCGGAGACGCCAGGCCGCCGCGGCCCATGCGATCGAGCACGGAGAGGGTCGCGTTGTCCATAATGGAGTGTTCCAGCACGAGACCTTCGTGGTGCCGGTCCCGGGGGACACAGCCGATGCCTGCGCGCAGGGCGGCGGGAATGTCACCGGGTGGCAGGCGTTTTCCGTTCACCGAAACGGTTCCGGAGGTGGGCGCGCGCAGACCGTAGACCGTCTCGGCCACCTGGTGCTTGCCGCTCGCGTTGCTGCCGGCGAGCCCCACCACCTCGCCGCGGTGGACCCGCAGGGAGACGTCGTGGAAGCCGTCGCCGGACAGGCCGTCCACGGCGAGCACCTCTTCGGCGTCTACCGCGAGCGGGTCGCGGGTCGCTGCGTCGCGGACGGCGAGGCCGCCCTGCTCCCCCGTCATCGCGTCGACCAGCGCCGCGCGGCTGACCTCCTCGACGGGGCGGTGAGCACGTGCCGAGCGTCGCGCAGGACCGTAACCGCTTGGCACACCTCGTAAACCTCGTGCAGGTGGTGCGAGATGAACAGAAAGGTGACGCCGTTCTCCTGCATCTGCCGCATGCGCTCGAAAAGCCGCTCGATGGCCTGGCTGTCCAGCTGCGCGGTCGGCTCGTCCAGCACGATGAACCGCGCACCGTAACTCAACGCGCGGGCGATCTCGACGAACTGACGGTCCTCAACGGACAGTTCGCCCGCCGGAGTGTCCACATCGACGCGGACGTCCCACGAGTCCAGCAGCTCCCGCGCCTGCCGGCGAAGCTTTTTCCAGCCGATCGCGAATCCGCCCCCGGCCTGCCGGTTCAGGAACAGGTTCTCCGCGACGGTCAGCTGCGGCACCACCATCGCGTGCTGGTAGACGCACGCCACGCGCGCCTTCCAGTCGTCCTGTTTGGACAAGGAAGGCGCCGGTTCGCCGCCGAAGGAAACGCTGCCGGTGTCCGTTTCGGACAGTCCAGTGAGGATGGACACGAGCGTGGACTTGCCCGCCCCGTTGCGGCCGACGAGTGCGTGTGACTCGCCGGGCCGCACGGTGAGGCTGACGTCCTGAAGCGCCACGGTGGGCCCGTACCGCTTCCCGACGCCGTCCGCCTGCACTACCGGCGCGCTCACAGGTTGTTACCCCACAAAGCTTTGTCGTCCACGTTGTCCTTGGTCACGACCGGCGCGGGCAGCTGGTCTTCCAGGATGCCGGGGCTGATCTCGACAATCGTGGAGTCGTGGTCGGTCGGGCCCGGTTTGAACGTCTCGCCCGCCATCGCCTTCTTGAGCCAGTACATGCCGTACTTGGCGTAGGCGTCCGCGGGCTGCGAAACCGTTGCGTCCAGTTCGCCGTTGCGGATCGCGGCGAGCTCCTGCGGAATGCCGTCGTTGCTCACCAGCACCACGTGCTTCGGGTCGCCGACCGGGAAGAACAGGTTCTTGCGCTTGAGCGCCTGCTCGGTCGGCGCGAGATAGACGCCGCCCGCCTGCATGTACACGCCCTTGACGTCCGGGTTCGCGGTCAGCAGACTGTCCAAACCGGACGACGCCTTGTCCGCCTTCCATTCGGCGGCGACCTCGAGCACCTTGACGTCCGGGTACTTCTGCTTCATGCACTCGCGGAACGCCGCCGAGCGGTCGCGGCCGTTGACCGACGCGAGGTCGCCCATCACCTGCACGACCTTGCCGCTCTTCACGCGCTTGCCGATTTCGTCGCACGCCTTGGTTCCGTACGCCTTGTTGTCCGCGCGGACCACCATCGCGACCTTGCCGCTCTCCGGCGCGACGTCCACCGCGACCACCGGGACGCCCTTGTTTTCGGCCTGCTTCAGCCCGGCGACGACCGCGGCCGAGTCGAGCGGCGTGACGACGAGCCCCTTCACACCCTGGCTGAGCAGCGTGCCGATGTCCGTGATGAGCTTCGCCGGGTCGCTGTCGGCGTTCACCGTGGGCAGTGCGTCGAGCCCCTGCTCCTTCGCCATCTGCGGCACGTATTTGTTGTAGGCCTGCCAGAACGGCGAGGTCAGCAGGGGCAGCGTCGCCCCGACCTTGCCGGTGCCGCCCGCGCCGGCCGCTGCCGCCGGTTTGTCCTTAGTGGACCCGCACGCGCCGAGCACCAAACCGCAGGCGGCCACCGCGGCGGCCAGCCGGATCACCTTCGTACGCACCGCATCCTCCTTGATGACAGGCCTTGTTGGCTGAGCAGATCAGTTCTGCACGGGTCCGCGCGGGCGCAGGCCGTACATGCCGCCGTCCACCGCGAGCGCGGTGCCGGTAGTCGATGCCGAAAGCGGGCTGGCCAGGTACGCGATCGCGTTCGCGACCTCGTCCGCGGTCACCAGCCTTCCCATCGGCTGGCGGGCGGCGAGCGCCTTCCGCTCGGCCGACGGGTCCGCGGCGGTGTCGAGCAGCCTGCCGACCCACGGCGTGTCCGCGGTGCCGGGGCACACGCAGTTGACGCGGATCCGGTCCGGCAAGTGGTCGGTGGCCATCGCGAGGGTCAGCGACAGCACCGCGCCCTTCGTTGCCGAGTACAGCGCCCGCGCGGGCAACCCGGCCCAAGCGGCGATCGAGCAGGTGTTCACGACCGCTGCCGCGGGCGAGTTTTTCAAGTGCGGCAACGCAGCCCGGGCCGTGCGCACCATGCCGACCACGTTCACGTCGTACGCGCGATGCCATTCGTCGTCGTCATTCGCGGTGACGTCGCCCTGCGCGCCGATCCCCGCGTTGTTGACCAGGATGTCGAGCCGGCCGAAGCGTTCGGCCACCGCGTCGACGGCGGCGCGGACCTCGGCGTCGGACGTCACGTCACAGCGGAATCCGGCCAGCGGCTCGGGCACCTCGTCGGTCTTGAGGTCGAGCACGGCCACCCGCGCGCCGCGCTGGGCCAGCAGGTTCGCCGTGGCCAGGCCGATGCCCGAAGCGCCGCCGGTGACCGCGGCGACCAGGCCGTCGAATTCGCTCACTGCGCGTTCTCCGTCCATTCAGGACCGTCCGGGAAGCTGAACCGGCGCAGCGTAGCGTCGTGCATGCGCGCGGAAAAGCCCGGTGCGGTCGGGGCGAGGTAGCGGCCGCCGCGCACGACGGCCGGGTCGGTGAAGTGATCGTGCAAGTGGTCGACCCATTCGATCGAACGGTCTTCGTCCAAACCGGACACGGCCACGAAGTCGAACATGGACAGATGACGCACCAGCTCGCACAACCCGACCCCGCCGGCGTGCGGACACACCGGAACGCCGAATTTGGCTGCCAGCAACAGGATCGCGAGATTCTCGTTCACTCCGCCGACGCGCGCGGCGTCCAGTTGCAGCACGTCGATCGAACCGGCCTGCAGCAATTGCTTGAACACCACGCGGTTCTGCACGTGTTCACCGGTGGCGACCTTGATCGGTGCGAGTGCCTTCGCGATGGCCGCGTGGCCAAGAACGTCGTCCGGCGAGGTCGGCTCTTCAATCCAATACGGATCGAACGGGGCCAGCGCGGTCATCCACGACACCGCCGTCGCGACATCCCAGCGCTGATTCGCGTCGACCGCGATCCGGATATCCGCGCCGACAGTCTCGCGGGCCAGCTTCATCCGCCGGACATCGTCCTCGAGATTCCCGCCGACCTTCAGTTTGATCATCTCAAACCCGTCGGCTACAGCCTGTTCGGCCAGCCGCACCAGTTTCGCGTCGGAATAGCCGAGCCAGCCCGCCGATGTGCTGTAAGCGCGGTAACCCTCGGCCTCGAGCTTCGCGATCCGCTCGGCCTTCCCCGGTTCGGCGGCGCGGAGAATGTCGAGCGCTTCCTCTTCGGTCAGCGCGTCGGAGAGATAGCGGAAGTCCACAAGGGACACCAGCTCCTCCGGGGTCATCCGGGACGCGAACTTCCAGAGCGGCAGCCCGGCACGCCGTGCGGCGAGGTCCCACGCGGCGTTGACGATCGCGCCGATCGCCATGTGCGACACACCCTTTTCCGGGCCCAGCCACCGAAACTGCGAGTCGCCGACCAATGCCCGCGAGAGCGCGCCGAGCGCTTCCGCGTCCTCCGGCACATCGCGTCCGACGACATGCGGTGCCAGCGCGCGGATCGCGGCGGCCTGCACGTCGTTGCCGCGGCCGATGGTGAACGCGAGGCCGTAACCGTCCGGTCCGGCGTCGGTGTGCAGTTCGACGTAGGCCGCCGAATAGTCCGGATCCGGGTTCATCGCGTCCGAACCGTCGAGGTCGCGCGACGTCGGGAAGCGGACGTCCCGGACCTCCATGGCCACGATTTTCGCCATCTCAGGCCTGCCCGAGGGTCTGGCGCTGCTTGCCGAGGCCGTCGATCTCCAACTCGACGACGTCGCCCGCGCGCAGGTACGGCTTCGGCTCGGGCTGCCCGAGCGCGACGCCCTCCGGGGTGCCGGTGTTGATCAGGTCGCCGGGGCGCAGCACCATGAACTGGCTCAGGTAATGGATGATCTCGGCGACGGTGAACACCATGTCCTTTGTGGACGAGTCCTGCACCTTCGCGCCGTTGACCCACGTGCGCAGGCCGAGCGCCTGCGGGTCCGGGATCTCGTCGGCGGTCACCAGTTCCGGGCCGAGCGGGTTGAAGGTCTCGCAGTTCTTGCCCTTGTCCCACTGGCCGCCGCGGTTCAGCTGGAAATCGCGCTCGGAAACGTCGTTGGACACGACATACCCGGCGACGTGCGCCAGCGCCTCGTCCGCGCTTTCCAGGTAGCGGGCGGTTTTCCCGATGACGACACCGAGTTCGACCTCCCAGTCCGTGGCCGTGGAGCCGCGCGGGACGAGCACCTCGTCGAACGGTCCGACCATCACGTCGGGCGCCTTCATGAACAGCACGGGTTCGGTCGGCACCGGCGCGCCGGTTTCCTCAGCGTGACGGCGGTAGTTCATGCCGATGCAGACGATCTTTCCCGGCGCGGCGATCGGCGCGCCGACCCGCAGCCCGGCCCCGTCGGCGACCGGCAGTTCACCGGCTTCGAGCGCCCGCGCGGCCTTCGCCGGCCCGTCGCCGGCGAGGAACGCGCCGTCGATGTCCGGCGTGACCCCGGAGAGGTCGTGGAGGGTGCCGTCACCGGCACGGACGAACGGACGCTCAGCCCCCGCTGCCCCGAGACGCACAAACCGCACGGACGAACCCCTCTCTCGACACCGTCTTCGCGATACATCCGATGTATAGCGCACCGGAGGGCGGCAGATCTAGAGGGTGACGGGATTTGGTGCGGAAATTGATCCGATCACCGGGTCGGCGGGCGGATAACGGACACTCGTCCTGGCGGGGAAATCCCGCCGCGACGGAGGGGACGGTGCGGCGCGGATGAGCCCAGGAGAGGCAACGGGACCAGACGGGCGGGCGACGACTGGCGGTTCGCCCGGCGGCGAAGAGCACGCGGGAAGGCCGAGTTCGGACCGCACTGGAGGCGCGGAGGACGAGCGGGTTCCGGGCGACGCGGACAGAGCGACCATCGATTCGTGTGCCGCTGACTGGGAAGATCCTTTGGCAGGCAACGCGCCTCCGCCTGCCGACGAGCATTCCGCGGCGGACCACCCCACCTCGGATCGTTCGACGGCCGAGCACTCCGCCGCCCAGTCCAGCACGGAACACCCCGCCACCCTCCCCGAGCACCTCGGCCGGGGCAAGATCCGACGTCTCCTCATTCTCGGCGGCCTCTCCGCCTTCGGCCCGCTCTCCATCGACATGTACCTCCCCGCCCTCCCCCGGATGGCGGGCGATTTCCAGGCCTCCGACACCACCGTCCAGCTGACGCTCACCGCGTTCGTCGTCGGGCTCGCGATCGGGCAGATCGTCGCCGGGCCGTTGTCGGATGCCTTCGGCAGGCGGCGGCCGTTGCTGGTCGGGCTGGGGCTGTACCTCGCCGGGTCGGTTGCGGCGGCGGCGAGCCCGGGCGTCGAACTGCTGATCGCCGCGCGGAGTGTCCAGGCGCTCGGCGCGGCGGCCGGGATCGTGATCGCCCGCGCGACCGTCCGCGACCTCTACACCGGCACCGCGATGACGAAGTTCTTCTCGCTTCTCCTGCTCGTCAACGGCCTCGCGCCGATCCTCGCTCCGGTCATCGGCGGGCAATTGCTCACCTTCACGTCCTGGCGTGGCGTCTTCGTCGTCCTCACCGCGTTCGGCGCATTGCTGCTCAGCGCGGTCACGTTCGCGCTTCCGGAGCCGCTGCCCGTCGAGCGTCGGCATCCGGCGCGGCTGGGCGGGGTGCTTCGCACGTACGGGCGGCTGCTCACCGACCGCACATTCCTCGGCTACGCGCTCACCGCAGGGCTGAACTTCGCCGCACTGTTCGCGTACATCTCGGGTTCCTCGTTCGCGCTGCAGGACGTTTACCGCCTGAGCCCGCAGGAATACAGCATCGTCTTCGGGCTCAACGGCGTCGGCATCGTGCTCGCCGGACAGCTGAACGGATGGCTCGTCGGCCGGTTCCCCGAACGCACGCTCCTGCGGACGGGACTGACCGTGTCGACGCTCTCCGGCCTTGCGACGCTGACCGCCGCGGTCCTGCGACTGCCGTTGCCAGCGTTGCTGATTCCGTTGCTGCTCATGGTTTCCTGTATCGGAATCATCAACCCGAACGCCAGTTCGCTCGCTCTCGCCGCGCACGCGCGCACGGCGGGATCGGCGTCCGCGCTGCTGGGCGTGCTGCAGTTCGCGGTCGGCGGGATCGCGACGCCGCTGGTCGGCCTCGGCGGATCCGGCACGGCGGTTCCGATGACCGCGGTGATGGCCGGGTTCGGGGTGCTCGCCCTGCTGTCGTTCGCGACGCTGGCGGTCAGCCCAAATCGGCGAGATTCCCGCTCCGCAGCTGGTCGTCGGTGACCGCGATGCGTTCGTCGACCAGCTTCTGCAGCGCGTCTCCGTCGTCCCACTGGTTGACGTTCATCGCGGCCGAAACCTCGTTGTCCGGGGTCACCCAGAACGCGGTGAAGTCGTAGCCCGCGAGGTCGCCGCGCACGACGACGCGATCCCGGTCCAGGACGGGCAGGCCGCGGTATTCGCAGCCGATCGCCGGGCCGCCGCGATCGGGGTCGTATTGGTCGGTGAAGAAGTACGGGCTGTTCAAGTACGGCTCGTTCGCCCCGAAGAGGTTGGCCGCCACATGCTCACCCTGCGTACGCGCTGTCGCCCAGTGCTCGACGCGTACGCGGCGGCCGTAGCGCGGATGGAACTGCGAAGCAATGTCGCCGATCGCGTACACATCGGGTGCCGCAGTACGCAGACCAGCGTCGACATCGACGCCGCCGTCGTCTGCCAGCTCCAGGCCAGCGGCGTGCGCCAGCTCGACGCTAGGGGCCGCACCGACCGCGATAAGCACAACGTCGGCGTACAGCTCTTCGCCGCTCGACAGTCGAACACCGGTCGCCGCCGTGTCACCGGTGATCGCTGCGACGCCTTCGCCGAGACGCCACTGCACACCGTGCTCTTCGTGCAGACGGTAGAACGCTCCGGCAACCTCGTCGCCGACGACGTTCGCGAGCGGCAGCTTCTCCGGAGCGACCACAGTCACTTCGGCACCGTGCGTACGCGCGGCTGCGGCGGCTTCGGTGCCAATCCAGCCCGCGCCAACGATCAGTACGCGCTTCGCCGCCGTAAAGGCCTCTCGCAGCCGCAGTGCATCGTCGAGAGTGCGAAGCGTGTAGAGGCCGGGCAGGTCGCCACCGGGCACCTTCAACGTCCGCGGACGCGAGCCGGTCGCTAAGACCAGACGGTCGTAGCGGTGTTCGCCACCAGCGTCGTCGAGGACCAGGCGTGCGCCCAGCTCGACCCGCGTCGCGATGGTGCCGGAGAGCAGCTGGATGTCGTGCTCGGTCCAGTAGCCCTCGTCGCGCACCCAGTCGGGTTCGTCGGCGTTGCCGAGCAGCACCGCTTTCGACAGCGGCGGCAGTTCGTACGGCCGGTGCGTATCGGCTCCGAGCAGCAGAATCTCGCCGTCGAAACCGCGTTCTCGCACTGTCGCCGCCGCAGTGGCGCCCGCCAGTCCGGATCCGACGACGACGATTTTCCGAGGTTCCGACATCCGTCCTCCTGAGTGCCGCGGCGTGCGGTCGCCGACGCTACTCCGGTATGCGGCCGGTCACACCCGGTGGAAAACCGGCCAGTAGGCAATTCGGGTGAACCGGCGTAAGACGCCGCGGAAGGCTCGGTCCCACCCCCGCACGAAGGACACGGGCAGTACGTGATCGGAGGGCGAGTGCCGTGGCAGGGCGGGACGACAGTGCGGTGCGGAACGAGTGGACGGTCGGCTGCCGGGATCTGGCGGGCAGGCGGCGCGACGTGACGGTGTTCGTGAGCAGCGACGACAAAGTCGTCCTGGTCGCGCCGCCGGGAGAGGCGGCCGTGCTGGGGCCGCTGGAGGTCGGGCGGCTGCGCGCGGCCCTGCGCGACGCCGTGGTGGCCACCGCGACGTCGGCGCGACGCACCGGCACCGACTGACAACTACCGTTCCTACTCATGAGTAGGTAGAGTCGGCACCCGCAGACCCCCGAAAGGTGCCGGCCATGACCACCTACTTCGTCACGGGCGCGACGGGCTTCCTCGGGAAGCGCCTGGTCGCCCGGTTGCTCGCGCGGCGGGACACGACCGCCGTCCACGTGCTCGTCCGCAACACCTCGCGCGACCGCCTGGCCGCGCTCGCGCGGGACTGGCCGAACGCCGACCGCCTGGTCCCCGCCGTCGGCGACCTCACCGAACCGCTGCTCGGCCTCGACCCGACCGGCTACGACGGGGTCGACCACGTCGTCCACCTCGGTGCGATCTACGACTTCACCGCCGACGACGCGGCGAACCGGGCCGCGAACGTCGACGGCACCCGGAACCTTCTCGCCTTCGCCGCGGCCGCCGGCGCGCGGCTGCTGCACCACGTTTCGTCCATCGCCGTCGCGGGCGATCACGCCGGGCGGTTCACCGAAGCCGACTTCGACCTCGGCCAGTCCTTCAGTTCTCCGTATCACGCGACGAAGTTCGAGGCCGAGAAGCTGGTTCGCGCCCAATCCGACGTGCCGTTCCGCGTCTACCGGCCTTCGGCGGTCGTCGGCGATTCGCGCACCGGCGAGATGGACAAGATCGACGGCCCGTACTACTTCCTGCCCGCGATCTCGCGCCTCGCCGCGCTGCCGAAGCAACTGCCGCTCGTCGCGCCCGAGCTCGGGGCCACCAACCTCGTCCCGGTCGACTACGTCGTCGCCGCGATGGAAAACCTCATGCACCGCGAAGCGCCTTCGGGCAGTACGTACCACCTCGCTTCGCCGCGACCGCAGAAGCTGCACGAGGTCTACAACGCCTTCGCCCGCGTCGCCGGAGCGCCGCGCGTACGCAGGACGGTGCCGTCAGGCTTGCTTCGCAGCACAGCGTCTCGCCTCGCGACCGCTGTGGACCGCCTGCCCACTGGACGGGCAACGCGCGCCGCAGTGTTGACAGAGCTGGGAATCCCGCTCGAAGTACTCCCCCACCTGAACATGGAGGTGGAGTTCGACACCGCGCGCACCACTTCGGAGCTGTACGGCAGCGGCGTCCACCTTCCCGAGCTTCGCGACTACGCCGAACCGCTGTACCGCTACTGGCGGACACATCTCGATCCAGATCACGCTCGCCGTCCAGGCCTTAAAGGGCGCGTTGTCCTCGTTACCGGGGCGTCGTCCGGTATCGGCCGCGCCAGTGCACTCGCTGTCGCGCGTCGCGGTGCGAAGGTGCTTCTCGTCGCGCGCCGTGCCGAAGAACTCGAAGACGTGCGTAGCGAAATCACCGCAGCTGGCGGCGAAGCAGCGGCGTACCCGTGCGACCTCACTGACGGCGACGCGGTGGACAGTCTCGTGAAGGCAGTCCTCGCCGACCACGGTGCGGTGGACGTCTTGGTGAACAACGCCGGACGCTCCATCCGACGCTCGGTACAGCTGTCGACGGAACGCTTCCACGACTACGAACGCACCATGGCCATCAACTACTTCGGCCCGGTGCGGCTGATCCTCGGCCTGCTGCCGTCGATGACGGAACGCCGGTTCGGCCACATCGTGAACGTCACCACGCAGGGCCTGCAGACCGACACCCCGCGCTTTTCCGCTTACCTGGCTTCGAAAGCCGCGCTCGAGGAGTTCGGCCTGACCGCCGGGCGCGAGACGCTGTCCGACGGCGTCACGTTCTCCTCGGTCCGGATGCCGTTGGTGCGCACGGACATGATCGCGCCGACCGGGTCGTACCGCGGGCTGCCCGCGAGTTCGCCGGAACGCGCCGCGGCGCTGGTGGTGAAGGCGATCGAGCGGCGGCCGCAGATCCTGAGCCTGCCCGAGGGCCGGGCCGCGGAACTGGCCTCGCTGGCCATGCCGGACCTCGCGCGATTCGCGGCGCACCTCGTGTACCGGGTAATGCCGGAATCCGCGCCAGAAGCCAAAAAGCGGCCCCGGCAGCCCGCTCCGGCGGCGGTCGCGGGGACGCTCACACGACTCGCGTGGCGACGGAAGGCTTAAGGACGTCGTGAGTGGCTATCGCGGTTCTAACCGCGATAGCCACTCACGAGTCCACCAGCGTGTCGTCCGGCGAACCGCTCGCCAGCCCGGCCAGCACGTCCAGCGCGCTCGCCAGCGTCGCCTCCGAAGGCGCGGACACCGCGATCCGTACCGCGTTCGGCGCGTGCCCCGGCACCACTGAGAACGCCGCCGCCGGGGACAACGCGATCCCCCGGCGGGCAGCGGCAGCCACGAAGGTCTCGGCCCGCCACTGGTCCGGCAGCACCCACCACCGGTGGTAAGCCGAGGCGTCGCCGTACACCTGGAAGCCCGCCAGCCGGTCCGCCACGATCCTCGCCCGTACCCCGGCGTCGGCGCGCTTCGCCGCTTCGACCTCCGTCAGCACGCCACCGGTGATCCACCGCCGCGCTGCCTCCACGGAAAACCGCGACGCCGCCCACCCGCCGGACCGGATCGCGCTCGCCAGCCGCGGAACCCACGGCGGCGGCACCACGAGGAACCCGGCGGTGAGCCCGGGCGCGACGCGTTTCGACAGGCTGTCCACGAAAACCGTCCGCTCCGGCATCAGCGCGGCAAGCGGTTCGGTGTCGGGGCGGAGGAAGGTGTAGATGCCGTCCTCGACCACCGGCAGGTCCAGCCTCCGGACGGTCTCCGCCAGTTCGGCGCGACGCTGCGGCGGCATCGTGGTGCCGAGCGGGTTGTGGAGGGTCGGCTGGACGTACAGCGCCCGCACCGGAGCGCTCGCCGCGAGCGCGGCCGGGACCAGGCCGTGCACGTCGGTCTCGATCGGCACCAGCTCGATGCCGAGCCGGGTCGCCACGGCTTTGACCACCGGATACGTCAGAGATTCGACCGCCAGCCGCTCGCCGGTCGGCACGAACGCCGCGAGCGCGGCCGCGATGCCCTGCCGTCCGTTTCCCGCGACCAGCACCGATTCCGGGTCCGGCGTCCAGGCGCCGCGCGCGAGCATCGTGACTGCCGCCTCGCGGACCGCTCTGGTGCCGGCCGCGCCGAGCGGATGCAGTGCGTCGGTGAAGACGTCCGCGCGCAGGACGGGTTCGAGTGCTTGCGCCAGCTTGGCCGATTGGCTCGGCAGCACGGCGAAGTTCAGTTCGAGGTCCACGCGCGCGCCGCCGGGTTCGGACAGCGCCGGTTCGGGACCGGGCTTCGCCGCGCGCACGAAGGTGCCCCGGCCGACCTCGCCGATCGCCAGGCCGCGGCGGACGAGTTCGCCGTACACGCGGGCCGCGGTGGAGCCGGCGATGCCGCGGTCGCGCGCGAAACGGCGCTGCGGCGGCAGCCGATCGCCGGGGCGCAGCCGACCGGCCTCGATGTCGGCGGCGAGTTCGTCCGCGACGACGCGGTAGTCGTCCATCCCACCCTCGCTCTGCCGGGATTCTCCCGGACGCATCATGGCACCGGCCGGTCACTGGTCGCTCATGCGACCCGCGGAACTCCCCGAACGAGGGTCACTAGGTTAGCCTTACCTGTGTGGCACTGACGAGCGAAGAGACCCGACTGCACGCTGAGGACCTGACGCTGGCCTACGACGGCCGCACGGTCGCCGAACGGCTCGGCGTGGTCATCCCGGACAAGTCGTTCACCGTCATCGTCGGCCCCAACGCCTGCGGCAAGACGACGCTGCTGCGCGCGCTCGCGCGAATGCTGAAGCCGCGCGAGGGCTCGGTGTACCTCGACGGCGAGGTGATCTCCAGCTACGGAGCGAAGGAGGTCGCGCGACGGCTCGGCCTGCTGCCGCAAAGCTCGATCGCGCCGGACGGGATCACCGTGTCCGACCTGGTCGCGCGCGGCCGCTACCCGCACCAGAAACTGCTGCGCCAATGGTCCCGCGAGGACGCGAAGGTGGTCGCCGATTCGATGCGCGCGACCGGCGTCGACGACCTCGCCGAGCGGATGGTCGACGAGCTGTCCGGCGGGCAGCGCCAGCGCGTCTGGATGGCCATGGCGCTGGCGCAGCAGACCGACCTGCTGCTGCTCGACGAGCCGACGACGTACCTGGACATCGCGCACCAGCTCGACATCCTCGACCTGTGCGCGACGCTGCACAGCGAGCAGGGCCGCACCCTCGTCGCGGTGCTGCACGATCTCAACCACGCGGCCCGGTACGCGACGCACCTGATCGCGATGCGCGACGGGAAGGTGCTGGCCACCGGGACGCCGGAAGAGGTCGTGACGGCGGAGAACGTCGAGCGGATCTTCGAGCTGCCGTGCCGGGTGATGGAGTGCCCGGAGAGCGGAAGCCCGATGGTGATCCCGAAGGTCAGCCGCCGGGCAGCCTGACCTCAGCGGCGGGCCATGAAGGACCGCCACACGTCCGCGGGCACCGACGAACCGGTCACCTTCTTGCCCTCCGCGTCGATCAGCCGGCGGTCGTCGTCGGACCCCAGCCACACCGCCGTCGCCAGCTGCGGGGTGTAGCCGACCGCCCAGGCGTCCTGGTTGTCGCGTGAATTGCCGCGTTCGAACTCGCCGGTGCGCAGAGCCGCCGCGCGACCGTCTGGCAGCCTCGTCCGCAACGCCGAAGTCACGTCCTGTGCCACGGTCTCCGGAACTGCGGAAACCGGCTGGTTTTCGTGCTGCCACACGACTTTCCCCGACCGATCGAGGACCTTGTCCACCAGGTGCACCGCCGCGTGCATCCCGTTGGCGGCGTACGTCGCGTATGCACCGGCCACGTCGAGCGGCCGCATCGGATACCGGCCGACGACGATGCCCGAGCCAATCGTGACGCCGTCCTGTTCGCGCATAGTCGGCGTGCCGTCCACCTCGTCCGGAATCCCCGCCGCACGGGCCGCCGCGCTCACCTCGTCGACGCCGATCTTCTTGGAGACCGAGATGAACGGCGTGTCCGCGCCGGAGGTCAAGGCGCTGCGCAAGGTGCAGGGCTGCGGGCACTTCGGCGGATAGTCGAACTTCTCGCCGAGGTACTGAATTTCCCGGGGAGCAGCCACTTTCTCGTCCAGCGACATCCCGTTCTTCAACCCGGCCGCCGCGGTGAACGGATAGAACGCCGAGCCGAGCGCGTGCCCCGTTGCGGCATAGTCCCGGACGCCGTTGTTGCCGCCGTCGTACGCGCGCACCGCGCCGTTCGTCGGATCGACGGCGACCAGCGCACCGCGAAACTCTGCTGGCTCACCCTTCAACCGGTCGCTCAGCGCGGCGTGCGCGGCGGCCTGCAACCCTGGGTCCAGCGTGGTCTGGACGGTAAGATTCCCTTGCTGCAACCGGGAAAGCGAGAATCCCGCCGTTTCCAGTTCGGCAATCACTCGCTGCTTGAGGTGGTACTGGCCGTAGTTCAGGCTCACGCGCGTCTCCGCGGGCGGCTTGATTTCCGCGCCCGGATAAGCCATGCCGTCAGCGTTCTTCACATACCCGCGTTCGACCAGCTTGTCCCGCACGTACCGCCAGCGCTTCGCCGCGTGCTCGTCGCCGGACACCGCCGGATCGTGCACCGACGGCGACTGGATCATCCCGGCCAGGAACGCGGCCTCGCTCCAGGTGATGCTGTTGTCGAGCGGGCGGCCGAAAAACGCGTTCATCGCCGCGGCCGGACCGAAAGTGTTGCGGCCGAAGGAAATGATGTTGGCGTAGCTCTCGAAGATCTGTTCCTTGCTCTGCTGCTGGGTGATTTTCGTGGCGAGCACGAGTTCCTGCATTTTCCGGCAGAGCGTCGAATCCTCGTCGCCGGTCGATTTCTTGATGTACTGCTGGGTGATCCCGGACCCGCCGCCGACGCCGGTCAGGAACGCGCGGCCGATCCCGGTCGGGTCGAAACCGGAGTTGGCCCAGAAGGTCGGGTCCTCGGTGGCGACGATGGCGTCGCGCAGCTTCTGCGGGATCTGGTCGAACGGCACGAACCGCCGGTCGCCGCCCGGGGGCACGACGCGCAGCAGTTCGCTGCCGTCGGCGTACTTCAGCGTGACGGTTTTGCCGAGCGAGGCGAGGACGTCCTGCGGGCTGCGGACGTCCAGCAGCAGGTACGCGATCCAGAACGCGAGCAGCGGCACGCCGACCGCGAATCCGGTCAGGTAGTAGGCACCCTTGCGGATGCGGCGCCACGTGCGACGGGCGGATTGGTCACTCTCCGGGGCTGGCTCCACGAAGGAAGGACGACTGAACCAGTGACAAGGTTCTGCCGAGTCCGTGAATTGCTCACGAGAGGAACGCGCGCAGCAACGACGCGGTGCCCTCGATGTGCTCGGCCATCGCCTGCCGGGCGGCGACCGGATCGCCGGCCAGGATCGCGTCGACGATCGCCTCGTGCTGCGCGTTCGAATGCTCCAGATTGGGTTCGAGCAGCGGAATCCGGTCGAGCAACTGGTTGACTCGCGTCCGCGCGTCCGCGACCGTGCTGGTCAGCGACGCGGACGCAGTGACCTCGGCGATCGCCAGGTGCAGCCGCGAATCCTTGCGCCGGTAATCGGCGAGACTGGCCGCGGACGCTTCCGCGAGCGTGCCGGTGAGATGCTGCCGGTCAGCCGGGCTCAACGTGCGCGCCGCGGCCGCCTCCGCGGCACCGGTCTCGAGCACATGCCGCAGGCACAACGCGTCTTCCAGTCCGGCCGGGTCCACCTGCCCAATCGCGCGCTCCGCGGGCTCCGGCAGTTTCTCGTTCACGAACGTGCCGCCGTACCGCCCGCGCCGCGACTCGACGTACCCCGCGTCAGCCAGCGCGCGGATCGCCTCCCGCAAGGTCACGCGGCTCACCCCGAGCCGCTCGGCCAGCTCGCGTTCGGAGGGCAACCGGTCCCCCGCGCCGACGACTCCGAGCCGGATCGCCTGCAACAGCCGCTCGACGGTCTCCTCGAAGGCGTTCCCGGCGCGCACTGGCCGGAACAGGGCCGCGTTCGCGCTCACCACCGAGGTCGACTCCACCTGTCCGATTCTATGCTGCCTGGTTGCAGAGAACTCTTTGCAAGGATCCTCTGCGCTCTACTCTACGGAGCGTGCCCGACGAACGCCGAGCCCGCCGGATCGACGCCCGCACCCTGCGCGCGCTGGCGCATCCGCTGCGCATGGAACTGCTCGACCTGCTGACCGTCGACGGCCCGGCCACCGCGACCGGGCTGGGCAAGCGCGTCGGCGAAAGCTCCGGCACCACGTCGTGGCACCTGCGCCAGCTCGCGGACGCCGGACTGGTCGAGGAAGACACCAGCCGGGGCTCGAAGCGCGAACGCTGGTGGAAGGCGGCGCAGGAATCGACCCGGATGCGCGCGGCCGACTTCGTCGACGACCCGGAGATGTCCGGACCGCTCATGGCTTTCCTGCACCAGCACGTGGACATCCGCTACCGCGAACAAACGCAGTTCGTCTCGGAACTGCCGCGCTGGGCTGGCGAATGGCAGGACAGCGCGACGCTGAGCAGCACCCGGATGCCGCTCACGCCGGGCGAATCTGCTCGCCACCCCGAAACGCCGTGAAGGGCTCCTCGAAGGAATCTGCTTGGGTTCTAGTGGTGGTTGCAGCACCTGAGTTGTGCAGGAGTTGCAGTGGCCGGGGTCGGTGGGGATCGGGCGTCGCGGGGTCGGGTGCGGTTGGCTGCGGAACGCCGCCGGTATTTTGATCTTGTGGCGGAGGGCGTGGGCACGGTCGAGGCGTGCCGGATTGTCGGGGTCGGCCGCAGGACCGGGCATCGCTGGCGGCACGGGCGGCCGAGCCGGGCCGGCGCGAACGCCCGCCCGGCTCCCGCCCGGCCCGGGCCGGGTTCGGACCGGTTCCTCTCGGTCGAGGAACGGATCGCGATCGCGGACGGGCTGGCGACGGGCCGCTCGCAGCGGGCGATCGCGGCCGAGCTGGGCCGCAGCCCCTCCACGGTCAGCCGGGAGATCGCCCGCAACACCCCTCCCGCAGGCGGCTACCGGCCCCATGCGGCGCACGACCTGGCCCGGGCACGCCGCCCGAGGCCGAAAACGGGCAAGATCGCGGCCTGCCCCGAGCTGCGGGAACGAGTGCAGGCCATGCTGGGCGAGAAATTCAGCCCGGAGCAGATCGCCCGCCGGCTGCGCCGCGACCACCCCGACCGGCCGGAGCTGCACGTGACCCACGAAACGATCTACCAGGCCCTCTACGTCCAAGGCCGCGGCGAACTGCGCCGCGAACTGGCCCGCGCCCTGCGCACCGGCCGCGCCAGGCGCAAACCCCGCGCCGGCCAGCAACGCCGGCCCCGCTTCGCCGAACCCATGGCCATGATCAGCGACCGGCCCGCCGAAGCCGCCGACCGCGCCGTCCCCGGGCACTGGGAAGGCGACCTGATCATCGGCAAGGACAACGCCTCGGCCATCGCCACCCTGGTCGAACGCACCACCCGCTACGTCCTGCTCGTGCCCCTGCCCCGCGGCCGCGGCGCCGAGGCCGTCCGCGACGCCCTCGCCGCCACCGCCGCGACCCTGCCCGCGCACCTGCAACGATCCCTGACCTGGGACCAGGGCAGCGAAATGGGCCGCCACCACGAATTCACCATCGCCACCGGCATCCCCGTCTACTTCTGCGACCCCCACAGCCCCTGGCAACGCGGCAGCAACGAAAACACCAACGGCCTGCTGCGCCAATACTTCCCCAAAGGCACCGACCTGTCCGCCCACACCCCCGAACACCTCGCCGCCGTCGCCGCACAACTCAACCGCCGACCCCGCAAAACACTCGACTGGGACACCCCAGCCGAACGCCTCGCTAACCTCCTCACCACAACCACATAACCACCCGTGTTGCAACCACCCCTCGAATCCACCCTGATTCCCTCAAGGAGCCCTTCACGGAACGAAAATCAGCACTCGATGACGTTCACGGCCAACCCGCCGCGCGCGGTCTCCTTGTACTTCACCGACATGTCCGCGCCAGTCTCGCGCATGGTCTTGATCGCCTTGTCCAGCGTCACCACGTGGCTTCCGTCGCCGCGCAACGCCATTCGCGCGGCGTGGATCGCCTTCGACGCACCGACCGCGTTGCGCTCGATGCACGGGATCTGCACCAGGCCGCCGACCGGGTCGCACGTCAAGCCAAGATGGTGCTCGACCCCGATCTCAGCCGCGTTCTCGACCTGAGCGGGCGACCCGCCCTGCACCTCGGTCAAGCCGGCCGCCGCCATCGCCGATGCCGAGCCGACCTCGCCCTGGCAGCCGACCTCCGCACCCGAGATCGACCCGGTCTGCTTGAGGATCGACCCAATCGCCCCAGCAGTAAGCAGGAAGGTCACGATCCCGTCGTCCGACGCACCGCGCACGAACCGCTGGTAATAGTGCAAGACCGCGGGAATGATTCCCGCCGCGCCATTCGTCGGCGCGGTGACGACGCGACCGCCCGCAGCGTTCTCCTCGTTGACCGCGAGCGCGTACAGACTCACCCAGTCCATGGCGTACAACGGATCGTCCGCGCCGTCTTCCGCGAGCAGCTTGTCGTGCAACGACTTCGCCCGCCGAGGAACCTTCAGACCACCGGGCAGCACGCCCTCATGCGTGTACCCGTTCCGCACACACTCCGCCATGACCTGCCAGATCTTCAGCAGCCCGTCCCGAATTTCCTGGCGGCTGCGCCAGGAAAGCTCGTTCCGCAGCATGATCTCGCTGATCGGCAGACCGGTGTCCGCGCAATGCTTCAGCAAATCCGCCCCGGTGCGGAACGGATAAGGCACCGGCGTGGAGTCCTCCACGAACACCGTGTCGGTCTCGAACGACTCGTCCCGCACGAACCCGCCGCCGACCGAGTAGTACGTCCGCTCCCGCAGCAACTCGCCGTCCGCGTCGAACGCCCGGAACACCATCCCGTTCGGATGCGCGGGCAGAGACTTCCGCCGGTGCATCGTCAGGTCGGTGTCCTCGGCGAACGCCACCTCGTGCGTCCCGCCGACAGCCAGCCGCCCGGACTCCCGGATCGCCGCCACCTTGGCGGGCACCGTGTCGGTGTCGATCTCCTCCGGCCGCTCCCCGGAAAGCCCGAGCAGCACCGCCTTGTCGCTTCCGTGCCCGAACCCGGTCGCGCCGAGGGAGCCGAACAACTCGGCCCGCACCCGCGCGACCCGTTCGAGCACGCCGTCCTCGACCAGACCGTCCACAAAGGTCTTGGCCGCTCGCATCGGGCCGACCGTGTGCGAACTCGACGGCCCGATGCCGATCGAAAACAGGTCGAAGACGCTGATCGCCATTGATCCGCCCCTTCTCTTAGTTCCTCGCCAGCACGCTGCTGGCTTCTTGTGCCGCCGGTCCTTCGGCGGTCAGGTGGGCGAGGTTCTCCGGCAATTCCTCGCCCCGGTGGGCCTTCGTCTGCGCGTACAACCGGCCCGCGCGATACGACGACCGCACCAACGGCCCCGCCATCACACCCGGGAACCCGATCGCCTCCGCGGTTTTCGCGTGTTCGACGAATTCTTCCGGCTTGACCCACCGGTCGACCGGGTGATGGCGCGGCGAGGGCCGCAGGTACTGGGTGATGGTGATGATCTCGCACCCGGCGTCGAACAGGTCCCGCAACGCCGCCGACACCTCGTCCGGGGTCTCGCCCATGCCGAGGATCAGGTTCGACTTCGTCACCAAACCCGCCGCACGCGCCCGGGTGATCACCTCCAGCGAACGCGCGTACCGGAACCCGGGACGGATCCGCTTGAAAATCCGCGGCACCGTCTCCACATTGTGCGCCAGCACCTCCGGCCGCGACCCGAACACCTCCGCCAACTGCTCCGGCTCCGCATTGAAATCCGGGATCAGCAACTCCACCCCCGTGCCCGGATTCAACGCATGGATCTGCCGCACCGTCTCCGCATACAACCACGCCCCGCCGTCAGCCAGATCGTCCCGGGCGACACCGGTGATCGTCGAATACCGCAACCCCATCGCCTGCACGCTCTCCGCGACCTTCCGCGGCTCCGTGCGGTCCAGCTCAGCAGGCCTGCCCGTGTCGATCTGACAGAAATCACACCGCCGCGTGCACTGATCCCCGCCAATCAAAAAGGTGGCTTCCCGGTCCTCCCAACACTCGTAAATGTTGGGACACCCCGCCTCCTCGCACACGGTGTGCAAGCCCTCACGCTTCACCAAACCCTTCAGCTCAGTGAACTCCGGACCCATCCGCACCCGCGTCTTGATCCACGACGGCTTCTTCTCAATCGGCGTCTCACTGTTGCGCACCTCAAGCCGCAACAACTTCCGCCCCTCGGGCTGCGCGCTCATCGGCTCAGGTCCGCGTACAGCGGGTGCTTCTTGGCCAGCAACTCGACCCGGGTGCGCAACGCTTGCTGCGCGGCCTCGTCGAAGTCCGGTTTCAGCGTCTCGGCGATGATGTCAGCGACCTCGGTGAAGTCCTCCGCGCCGAAACCGCGGGTGGCCAGCGCCGGGGTGCCGATCCGCAGGCCCGAGGTGACCATCGGCGGACGCGGGTCGAACGGCACCGCGTTCCGGTTGACGGTGATCCCGACCGAGTGCAGCCGGTCCTCCGCCTCCTGGCCGTTGAGCTGGGAGTTCACCAGGTCGACCAGCACCAGGTGCACGTCGGTGCCGCCGGTGAGGACGCGGACGCCCGCCTCGGCGCAGTCGGTCCGCGACAGCCGGTCGGCGAGGATCTTCGCGCCTTCCAGGGTGCGCTCCTGGCGCTCGCGGAATCCGTCGGTCGCGGCGATCTTCAGCGCCACGGCCTTGGCCGCGATCACGTGCTCCAGCGGCCCGCCCTGCTGACCGGGGAACACCGCCGAGTTGATCTTCTTCGCCAGCTCCTGGCGGCACAGGATCAGGCCGCCGCGCGGGCCGCCGAGGGTCTTGTGCGTGGTGGTCGTGACGATGTCCGCGTGCGGCACCGGCGACGGGTGCAGCCCGGCGGCCACGAGGCCGGCGAAGTGCGCCATGTCGACCATCAGCTTGGCGTCGACCAGGTCGGCGATCCGGCGGAACTCGGCGAAGTCGAGCTGGCGCGGGTAGGCCGACCAGCCGGCGACGATCAGCTTCGGCTTGTGCTCGACCGCCAGCCGCTCGATCTCGGCGACGTCGACGATCCCGGTCTCCTTGTCGACATGGTAGGCGACCACGTTGTACAGCTTGCCGGAGAAGTTGATCTTCATCCCGTGCGTGAGGTGCCCGCCGTGCGCGAGGTCGAGGCCGAGGATGGTGTCGCCCGGCTTCAGCACCGCGAACATCGCCGCCGCGTTGGCCTGCGCGCCCGAATGCGGCTGCACGTTCGCGTGCTCCGCGCCGAACAGCGCCTTGGCCCGGTCGATCGCGAGCTGCTCGACGACGTCGACGTGCTCGCAGCCGCCGTAGTAGCGCCGGCCCGGGTAGCCCTCGGCGTACTTGTTGGTCAGCACCGAGCCCTGCGCCTCGAGCACGCCGACCGGCGCGAAGTTCTCCGAGGCGATCATCTCGAGCGTCGACTGCTGGCGGTCCAGCTCCGCGGCCACCGCGGCGGCGACCTCGGGGTCCACCTCGGACAGGGGGGCGTCGAACGGGGCGGTCATCAGTTCTCCTGGGTCAGCTCGGCGTACGCGGACGCGTCGAGCAGCTCCGGGACGTCGCCCGAGAGCCGCACCTGCAGCAGCCATCCTTCGGTGTAGGGGTCGGAGTTGATGACCTCGGGGGTGTCCGATGTGGCCTCGTTCACCGCCACCACCTCGCCGCTGACCGGCGAGTACAGCTCGCTGACCGATTTCGTCGACTCGACCTCGCCGAACACCTCGCCCGCGGTGACCGTGTCGCCGACGCTCGGCAGCTGCACGAACACGATGTCGCCGAGCGAGCTGGCCGCGAACGCGGTGATGCCCACGGTCGCGACGCCGTCGGAGACCGACAGCCACTCGTGTTCCTTCGTGTAGGACAGGTTCTGGGGGATGCTCATGGTTGGGCGGCCTCTCAGGCTCGGGAGTAGAAGGGCAGGGCGACGACCTCGACCGGCTCGACGCGGCCCCGGATGTCGACGGACAGCGCGGTGCCGGGCTCGGCGTGCTCCCGGTCTACATACGCCATGGCGATCGGGTAACCCAGCGTCGGCGACAGCGCGCCGCTGGTGATCTCCCCGATAGTGGCATCCCCGGACAGCACGGCGTACCCGTGCCGCGGGGCGCGGCGGCCGGTGCCGCGCAGGCCGACCCGCACGCGCGGGACGTCGGCCTTCGCCAGTTCCTCCAGGGCCGCGCGACCCACGAAGTCGCCCGGCTTCTCGAACTTCACGACCCGGCCGAGACCGGCGGCGAACGGGTTCAGCTCGCGGCTGAGTTCGTTGCCGTACAACGGCATTCCGGCTTCCAGCCGCAGCGTGTCGCGGCAGGCGAGGCCACACGGGACCAGACGGTGCTCCTCGCCCGCCTCGGTCAGCAGCCGCCACAGAGCCGGGGCTTCCGCCGCGGGCACGAACAGCTCGAAGCCGTCCTCGCCGGTGTAGCCGGTGCGGGCCAGCAGGATCTCGTGGCCCTTCACGACGGCGGGCACGCTCGCGTAGTACTTCAGCGCACCGAGGTCGGCGTCGGTCACGGCGGCGAGCACGTCGACCGCCTTCGGGCCCTGGACCGCGATCAATGCGGTGTCCGCGGACCGGTTCTCCACCACCGCGTCGAATCCGGCGACGCGCTCGGCCAGCGCGTCCGCGACCACGGTGGCGTTGCCCGCATTGGCCACGACCAGGTACTCCTCGTCGGCGAGCCGGTAGACGACCAGGTCGTCCAGCACGCCGCCGTCGGCGTCGCAGATCATCGTGTAGCGGGCGCGGCCCGGCTTCACGCCGCTCAGATTGCCGACCAGCGCGTAGTCGAGCACGTCGGCCGCCTGCGCGCCGCGCACGTGGATCTCGGCCATGTGCGACAAGTCGAACAGCCCAGCCGCCTCGCGCACGGCCTTGTGCTCGGCCAGTTCGCTGGCGTAGCGCACCGGCATCGACCAGCCGGCGAAATCGGTGAACAGCGCGCCGAGATCCTGGTGGACCTGGTGCAGTGGGGTTTCCGTCACGGGAAGCCTTTCGTTGTCGCGAGCGGAGAGCGCGCTCACGCGTCGTACGCGTCGAGGGGCGGGCAGGAGCAGACGAGGTTGCGGTCGCCGCGCGCGCCGTCGATCCGCCGCACCGGCGGCCAGTACTTGGTCCTGCGCGCCACACCGACCGGGTACACCGCCAGCTCGCGGTCGTAGTCCGCGGTCCACTCGCCGACGACCGACGACGCGGTGTGCGGCGCGCCGCGCAGCGGGCTCGTCTCGGCGGTCCAGCGACCGGCGGCGACCTCGTCGATCTCGTGCCGGATGGCGATCATCGCCTCGCAGAACCGGTCGATCTCGGCCAGGTCCTCGCTCTCGGTCGGCTCCACCATCAGCGTGCCCGCGACCGGGAACGACATGGTCGGCGCGTGGAAGCCGTAGTCGATGAGCCGCTTCGCGACGTCGTCCACGGTCACGCCGGTTTCCTTCGTGATGCCGCGCAGGTCGAGGATGCACTCGTGCGCGACCAGGCCGTCCTGGCCGGTGTAGAGCACCGGGTAGTGCGGCGCGAGCCGGGCGGCGATGTAGTTGGCCGCGAGCACCGCGACCTTGGTGGCCTCGGTGAGCCCGGGCGCGCCCATCATCCGCACGTACGCCCAGGAAATCGGCAGGATCGACGCCGAGCCGTACGGCGCGCCGCTGATCGGGCCGACGCCGGTGTCAGGTCCGGCCAGCTCCAGCAGCGGGTGGTTGGGCAGGTACGGCGCGAGGTGCTCGCGCGCCGCGACCGGGCCGACGCCCGGGCCGCCGCCGCCGTGCGGGATGCAGAACGTCTTGTGCAGGTTCAGGTGCGAGACGTCGCCGCCGAACTCGCCCGGCTTCGCCAGGCCCAGCAGGGCGTTGAGGTTCGCGCCGTCGACGTACACCTGTCCGCCGCCGTCGTGCACGATCTTGGCGAGCCGCTCGATGCCGTGCTCGTAGACGCCGTGCGTGGACGGATAGGTGACCATGATCGCGGCCAGGTCGGCGCTGTGCTGGTCCACTTTGGACTGCAGGTCTTCGAGGTCGACGTTGCCCTCGTCGGTGCACTTGACCACGACCACGCGCATCCCGGCGAGCACCGCGGACGCGGCGTTGGTGCCGTGCGCGGACGACGGGATCAGGCAGACGTCGCGCTCGGGCTGTCCGTTCGCCTGGTGGTAGGCGCGGATGGCCAGCAACCCGGCGAGTTCGCCCTGGCTGCCCGCGTTCGGCTGCAGCGACACCTGGTCGTAGCCGGTGACCTCGGCCAGCCAGCCGGACAGCTGGCGGACCAGCTCGTGGTAGCCCTCGGCGTCCTCGGCCGGCGCGAACGGGTGGATCCCCGCGAACTCGCGCCAGCTGATCGGCTCCATTTCGGTGGTGGCGTTGAGCTTCATCGTGCAGGAGCCGAGCGGGATCATCCCGCGGTCGAGCGCGAAGTCCTGGTCGGCGAGACGGCGCAGGTAACGCAGCATCGACGTCTCAGACCGGTGGCTGCTGAACACCTCGTGCGTCAGGTAGCCGCTCTCGCGCGCGAGGCCGTTCGGGAGCGCCTGCGCGGCTTCCCACGCACTGTCGACGCCGAAGGCGCGAAGCACCTTCGCCAGCGTGTCGGGACGCGTGACCTCGTCGCAGGCGATACGGACGTGGTCGGCGTCGATGTGGCCGAGGTTGATCCCCGCTTCGCGCGCAGCCGCGTGCATCTCAGCAGCACGGCCAGGCACCTTCGCGACGACAGTGTCAAAGAAGGCCTCGTGCACGACCTCGACACCGCCGGCGCGCAGCGCGTTTGCGAGACCGGCCGCGAGGCCGTGGACCCGCGTCGCGATCGCCTTCAGCCCCTCGGGACCGTGGTAGACCGCGTACATCGCAGCGAGCACCGCGGGCAGCACCTGGGCGGTACAGATGTTGGAGGTCGCCTTCTCGCGACGGATGTGCTGTTCGCGCGTCTGCAGCGCGAGGCGGTACGCAGTGTTCCCGTCCGCGTCCACGGACACACCGACGAGACGGCCGGGCAGCGAACGCTCCAGACCAGCGCGCACCGCCATGTATCCGGCGTGCGGACCGCCGTAGCCCAGCGGCACGCCGAAGCGTTGCGTAGAGCCGACGGCGACGTCCGCGCCGAACTCGCCGGGCGCGGCGATCATGGTGAGCGCGAGCAGGTCGGCAGCGACCGCGTACACCGCGCCCGCGGCCTTCGCCGCTTCGGAAACCGCGTGGTAGAAACCGCGTCCGCGCAGCACACCGGACGCGCCGGGGTACTGCACGACAACGCCGAAGAACTCCTCGGGCAGCCCGGTGAGCAGGTCGCGCACCTGCACGTCGATGCCGAGACCGGCGGCGCGCGTCCGCACGACCTCGATGGTCTGCGGAAGGACCTCGGAGTCGAGAACGACCACATTGGACTTCGACTTCGACGCGCGGCGCATCAGCGTCATCGCCTCGGCGACGGCGGTGGATTCGTCGAGCATCGAGGCGTTGGCGATCGCCAGCCCGGTCAGGTCGGACACCGCGGTCTGGAAGTTCAGCAGCGCTTCGAGCCGTCCCTGCGAGATCTCCGGCTGGTAGGGCGTGTACGCGGTGTACCAGGCCGGGTTCTCCAGCACGTTGCGGCGGATGACACCCGGCGTGACGGTGTCGGAGTAGCCGAGGCCGATCATCTGCGTCATCGGCCGGTTGCGCGCGGCGAGCGCGCGCAGTTCGGCGGTGGCCTCTTCCTCGGACGCGGGCACGGGAAGCGCCAGGTCACCGGCCGTGCGGATGGCGGACGGCACCGCCGCTTCCACGAGGGCGTCCAGGCTTCCGTAACCGCATTCGGCGAGCATCTTCGCCCGCTCGGCCTCGCCGGGACCGATGTGGCGGGTGTCGAAGGGGGTGGAGGTGATGGGAGCTCCTCGGGACGGGCACCGGGCGCGGCGGTGCACTGGGAACTCCCCCTCTGTCATGGGCACCTGAGAGTTTCACCGCGCGCTCGGCACGGCTTTCACCTTGGGTGAGGCGCGGGTGCGCCTGCTTTCCAGAGTGGCCTCGCCGAAAGCGGTAGCGGTTACCTGAGAGATTCCGGGGAGTTTGCTCCTTCGGTGTCCCACTGATCGCATGGGACTCTCCCGCTCCGGCTCGAACGGCCCAGTATTCGATTGTGGGTGCGGCCACCTTACCTGCCGCTTCACGCGCCAGTCTACCGCGCCGGGCCTACGCCACACCCCCTGCCAAAGGTCCGTGAAGGGCTCCTTGAGGGAATCCGATTCTCTCAAGGAGCCCTTCACGGACAGTCACAGCGGCGTTACGTAGGCACCGGAGATGCCGCCGTCGACCAGGAATTGCGCGGCGGTGATGAAGCTGGCGTCGTCGCTGGCCAGGAAGGCCACCGCGGCGGCGATCTCCTCCGGTTCGGCGAACCGGCCGACCGGGACGTGCACCAGCCGCCGGGCCGCGCGCTCCGGGTCCTTCGCGAAGAGCTCCTTCAGCAGCGGCGTGTTGACCGGCCCCGGGCACAGCGCGTTGACCCGGATGTTCTCGCGCGCGAACTGCACGCCCAGCTCGCGAGTCATGGCGAGCACGCCGCCTTTCGAAGCGGTGTAAGAAATCTGCGACGTCGCGGCTCCCATCACGGCCACGAACGACGCGGTGTTCACGATCGAACCGCGGCCTTGGCGCTGCATGTGCGGCAGGACGGCCTTGCAGCACAGGTACACCGACGTCAGATTGACCCGCTGCACCTTCTCCCAGGCTTCGATGCCGGTGGTGAGGATCGAATCGTCCTCGGGCGGCGAGATGCCCGCGTTGTTGAACGCGACGTCGACCGCGCCGAACTCGTCGACCGTCGTCTGGAAAAGGGCCTCGACCTGGTCGGCGTCGGTGACGTCGACCTGGACGAAGGCCCCGCCCACCGCGTCGGCGGCCGCCTTGCCCTGCTCCGGCGTGACGTCGCCGATGACCACCTTCGCGCCTTCGCTCGCGAGTCGCTTGGCGGTGGCGAGGCCGATGCCGCTCGCGCCGCCGGTGATCACCGCGACGCGGCCGTCAAAACGCTGCACCATCGTGGGTCATTCCTCCGTGCTCAGAAAGACGTTCTTGGTTTCGGTGAAGGCAGCCGCGGCATCCGGGCCCAGTTCGCGGCCGAGACCGGACTGCTTGAAGCCGCCGAAGGGCGTCCAGTAGCGGACCGAAGAGTGCGAATTCACCGACAGGTTCCCGGATTCGACGCCGCGTGCGACGCGGAAGGCGCGGCCGACGTCGCGGGTCCAGATCGAGCCGGACAGGCCGTATTCGGTGTCGTTGGCCATCCGCAGTGCCTCGGCTTCGTCGCGGAAGCGGACCACCGCGACGACCGGGCCGAAGATCTCGTCACGGGCCAGCGGATCGTCCAGTCCCGGCGGGAGCACGACTGTCGGCGGGAACCAGTAACCCGGCCCGGACGGTGCGCTGCCGCGGAAGGCGACCGGCGTCTGCCCGGTGACGTAGGAGGAGACTTTGGCGTGGTGGTCCGCGGAAATCAGCGGGCCCATCTCGGTCGCCTCGTCGCCCGGATCGCCGACGACCACGCCTTGCACGGCGGGTTCCAGCAGTTCGAGGAACCGGTCGTACACGGTGTCCTGCACCAGGATCAGCGACCGCGCGCAGCAGTCCTGCCCGGCGTTGTCGAACACCCCGTACGGTGCGGTCGCCGCGGCCTTTTCCAAGTCGGCGTCAGCGAACACGATGTTGGCGTTCTTGCCGCCCAGCTCCAGCGTCACCCGCTTCACCTGCGCCGCGCAGCCCGCCATCACCTGCTTGCCGACCTCGGTGGACCCGGTGAACACGACCTTGCGCACCGCCGGATGCGTGACAAACCGTTGCCCGACAACGGATCCCTTGCCCGGCAGCACCTGGAAGACGTCCTCCGGGATGCCCGCCTCGCGAGCGAGTTCGGCCAGCCGCAGCGCGGTGAGCGGCGTCAGCTCGGCCGGTTTGAGCACGACCGTGTTGCCCGCCGCGAGCGCCGGCGCGAAGCCCCAGCCCGCGATCGGCATCGGGAAGTTCCACGGCACGATCACGCCGACCACGCCCAGCGGCTCGTGGAAGGTCACGTTGACGCCGCCGTCGACCGGGATCTGCTTGCCCAGCAACCGTTCCGGCGCGCCCGCGGAGTATTCGAGCAGGTCGCGCACGTTGCCCGCTTCCCAGCGAGCGTTGCCGATGGTGTGCCCGGAGTTCTCGACCTCGAGCCGCGCAAGGTGCTCGATGTCCGCGTCGACCGCGTCCGCGAACCGGCGCAGCAGCCTTGCCCGATCGCCTGGGGCGACTGCTCGCCAGGCCGGGAACGCGGCGTGCGCGCGGGCGATCGCGGCGTCGGTCTCCGCCTCGCTGGTCAACTCGACCTGGCGCACCACTTCCGCGGTCGCCGGGTTGCGCACCTCGAACGTCGTCATTTCCCCTCCTGCGCGGCGTTCACCAGCGCGGCGAACAGCCGTACGTCGTCGCCGTCCTGTTCCGGATGCCACTGCACGCCGAGCACGAACTCCCCCGGCACCTCGGCGGCCTCGATCGTCCCGTCCGCCGCGTGGCCGGACGCGATCAACCCGGAGCCGAGCCGGTCGATGGCCTGATGGTGGTAGCACTGGACTTTTGTTTCCTGGCCCAGAATCGCTGCCGCCCGGGTGCCGTCGACCAGGGTGACCGTGCTGGTGCCGAACGTCGCCGGAGCTGGCTGATGCGTCGTGTCCCCCAGGGTTTCCGGCAGATGCTGCGAGAGCGTGCCGCCGAGCGCGACGCTGATCACCTGCAGGCCGCGGCACACGCCGAGCACCGGTTTTCCGGCCGCGCGCGCCGCCTCGAACAAGCCGAACTCGAACGCGTCGCGCTCCGGGCGGATGTAGGTCGCGGGGTGCGGTTCCTGGTCGTAATGGCTGGGTTCAACGTCCGCGCCGCCGGTGAGCACGAGACCGTCGATGCGCTCGACGAGGCTGGCGTATTTGTCCGTCACTGGCGGCAACAGCACCGGAATCCCGCCCGCCTTGACCACGCAGTCCGCGTACACCCGGTGCAGCAGCGTCGCTTCGGTGTCCCAGGCCAGGAACTTCGCTCGTTCCGAATAGGTGCTGAGCCCGATGACCGGCGGGTCAGAGTCGTTCGAAACCACGGATGCGCTCCCAATCGGTCACAGCTCGCTCGTACGCTTCGCGCTCGATCCGCGCGGCGTTGAGGTAATGGTCGACTACATCGGCACCGAAGGCATCTCGCGCGATACGGCTGCCTTCGAGGACTTGAGCGGCTTCAGCGAGCGTAACGGGCACAGTGGGTTTGTCGGACGCGTACGCGTTGCCGACGAACTCAGGCTCCAACGGCAGTTCGTTCTCGATGCCGTGCAGCCCCGCAGCGATCATCGCGGCGACTGCGAGGTACGGGTTCACGTCTCCGCCGGGTACGCGGTTCTCGACGCGCAACCCGTCACCGTGTCCGACAACGCGCAACGCGCACGTACGGTTGTCCGTGCCCCACGCGATCGCTGTCGGCGCGAAGCTGCCAGGTACGTAACGCTTGTACGAGTTGATGTTCGGGGCGAAGAAGTAGGTCAGCTCGCGCAACGCATCGAGCTGTCCGGCAAGGAAGTGCTGCATCAGCTTCGAGAAGCCGTGGTCGCCGTCGCCGGGAAGCACCGCTTCGCCGGACTTGCCGCGAAGGCTCAGGTGGATGTGGCAGGAGTTGCCCTCGCGTTCGTTGTACTTCGCCATGAACGTGAGGCTCTTGCCCTCCTGCGCGGCGATCTCCTTCGCACCGTTCTTGTAGATGCCGTGGTTGTCGCACGTCGTGAGCGCGTCGGCGTAGCGGAAGGCGATCTCGTGCTGACCCGGGTTGCACTCGCCCTTCGCCGACTCCGGGTACAGACCCGCGCCCGCCATCCCGTTGCGGATCCGGCGCAGGAGCGGCTCGACGCGCGCGGTGCCGAGCATGGAGTAGTCGACGTTGTACTGATTGGACGGTTTGAGGTCCTGGTAGCCCTTGTCCCACGCGGACTCGTAGGAGTCGTCGAACACGATGAACTCGAGCTCCGTGCCCACGTACGCCGTCAGGTCGTGCTCGGCGAGCCGGTCGAGCTGACGGCGCAGCACCTGGCGCGGCGAAACGGAAACCGGGCCGCCCTGCACGCGCTCGACGTCCGCGAGCACCAGCGCGGTGCCCTCCTGCCACGGAATCTCCCGCAGCGTCGCGAAATCCGGCCGGAGCACGAAGTCGCCGTAGCCGCTCTGCCAGGACGAGATGTCGTAGCCGTCGACGGTGTTCATGTCGACGTCCACCGCGAGCAGGTAGTTGCACGCCTCGGTCGCGTGGCCGGCCACCTCCTCGAGGAAGTACTCCGCCGAACACCGCTTGCCCTGAAGGCGCCCCTGCATGTCGGTGAGCGCGACGAGCACCGTGTCGATCGTGCCCGCCGTCACCCGTTCGCGGAGAGCTTCGAGCGTGAGCATTCCTCGCCTGGCCGCCATCGCATCGCCCCAAAGGTTCGGATCAGGTCCTTTGCGGCTTCTTCCTACCGGGCCGCCGGGGCCGGGTCAATCCGCTGAAAGGTATTTTCCTAGACCTTTAAACGGCCGGTTGACTAGCCTCACCCGCCCGGCGCCTGCTATGTCCGGCTTGCCCGGCTGAGAAGATACTGTGAATCCGGTGCGTCCGGGACCAAATCCGCCGCCTCGTGCGTTGGACCGGGCAAGAGAGGTGAGAGGGATGACTGAAGCATTCACGCAGACCACGTTCAGCCAGCAGCAGGCGCGGTCGCAGCTCCCGACGCTGCCCACCGGGTGGCCGATCGGGTCGTACGAGTCCTACGAACAGGCCCAGCAGGCCGTCGACCACCTCGCGAACGCTGATTTCCCGGTCACCGACGTCACGATCGTCGGGGTCCAGCCGATGCTCGTCGAGCGCATCGCGGGCAGGATGAGCTGGAGCCGGATGCTCAGCAGCGCGGCCATGTCCGGCGCGGTGTTCGGCCTGTTCCTTGGCCTGGTGCTGAGCATGCTCAACCCGGCCGCCGGGCTGCTGTCCATCGTGCTCGGCCTGGCCGCGGGTGTCGTGTTCAACGTCGCCTTCGGCGCGCTGGGCTACGCGGCGAACCGCAACAAGCGCGGCTTCATCTCGCAGAGCCAGCTGGTCGCGCAGCGCTATGACGTGCTGTCGCAGCCGCGCAACGCCGAGAAGGGCCGTCAGCTGCTGGCGGACCTGGCCGCGCGCTCCGCGTTCAACCACTGAGTTTCGATACTCGCCTCCCGGGCGTCCGGGCCGTTCGCGGCCGGGGCGCCCGGTTTCGCGTTCCAGGGCCTCGCCACAGGGTCGGCGACTGATCCGGTTGGGTCCCGGGCAAGGTGAAGCGGTATCGCGCTCCGGGCCGCTTCGCGAGACGCGCCGAGGGTTCGGCGAGAAACCGGCCTGGCCACCCGCCCGACTCCGGCGCTCCGGGGCTCCTCGCGAGACACAGGCTTCACCGCAAGACTGGCCTAGCCACCCGAACCTGACTCCGGCACGCCACTCCCCTCGCGAGACCCGCCGAGAGTTGAGCGCGAAACCGGCCTGCCACACAAACCCGGCTCAGGGGCCGCGAGATGCACGGAGGCGCTGGCCAGAGACCGTCCGGCCGAGCAAATCCGGCTCCGGCAGCCCAGTCGCGCCTCGCGAAACCGGCCATGCCCCTGCCGAGCGCCCGCGTCAGGCCCGCAGTCTGCGCTGGAGGCGGCTTCCGGAGCTGTCGCGGCGGGGTCGGCGAACGTCGCGGCTTCGGGCGCAGCCGAGGTGCCGGTCAAGTCTCGACCTCCGCTCCCCGCCCCGAGCCGATCTACCTTGTCGGCGGAGCAGGCTTCACCGGGCCGGTCGGCGGCACCGGGACCCGGATATCGCCGACGCTTTCGGGATCACCGCCGCGAACGGCACCCCGCGTCCTCCCGGCAGTAGCCGCGATAACCGTTGACGTTCCCCCGATCATCCTGCACCCCCTCGACGACCTTCGGACGCGGGAACTGGTTGTCCTGCCCGATCATCTGGCTCGTGCCGGTGTCCTTGTCGCAGCCGTAGCGCGTGATCGTGAGCGGGCGGCCGCGATCGTTGTATACGTAGACGTTCTCGAGCGATTTGCCGTTCGCGTCGAAGACGTTTCGACGGCCGCGGAACGCAATGCCCGCTGGCAGACTCGGCCGCACTCGGCTGTGTGGGCACCGACCAGCAGCTACGCCGCCCGTGCCCGCCGCTGGCACCTCGGGCACGAAAACGACGACCGGTTCATGAACGGTTCCCTCCGGATCGGCGACCCGCATCGACGGCACGGCATCCCCTCCTGGCCGTACGCGTCGAGCGAACGCTCGAAGTACCCCGATTGCCCGTTCACATTCACATAAAGCGCGTCGAACGACGTCCCACCCGCGAGCAACGCCGCCGCCATCACGTCGCTCGCCGCGGACAGCAGCGTTCGCCCTTGCGCGGCAGTGAGTTTCTCGGTCGGCCGCGACCAATGCAGCTTGGCGCGCCACAACGCTTCGTCCGCGTAGATGTTGCCCACCCCGGACACCAGCGTCTGATCGAGCAGCGCGCGTTTCACCTCGGTCCGGCGGGAACGCAGCGCACGCACCGCCGCCTCCGGATCGAACTTCGGGTCCATCGGGTCACGGGCGATGTGCGCGATGGTGCCGGGCAGGCTGTCGCCGTCGACCTCGACCAGTTCGTCCAGGGCCAGGCCGCCGAACGTGCGCTGGTCGACGAAGCGCAGTTCCGGTCCCCCGTCGGCGAACCGGACCCGGACGCGCAGGTGTTTCTCGTCCGGCGCGTCCTCGGCCTGCACCAGCATCTGGCCGCTCATGCCGAGATGAGCCAGCACCGCCTCGCCGTCGGACAGTTCCAGCCACAGGTATTTGCCGCGCCGCCGGGCCGCCTCGATCGTGACTCCGGCGAGGCGTCCGGTGAAGTCGGCGGCTCCTTGCGCGTGCCGCCGGATGGCGCGGTCGTGCAGCACCTCGACGGCCCGGACGGTACGGCCGGCGACGTGCGCTTCGAGACCGGCGCGGACGGTCTCGACCTCGGGTAGTTCGGGCATGCGCTCATTCTGCCTGGCACCCCCGACAAAAAACGGGGACCCGTGCCCCGGCAACGAAAACGGGGCCGGCCGACATCGAGTCGGCCAGCCCCGGAAAGAGTGAAACGCGTCAGCTCGCGTCGTCGCCCGTGCCGAGTTCCTCCGACAGGGCCCGCCAGGCGGTCTCCGCGGCCTTCTGCTCGGCTTCCTTCTTCGTGGTGCCGGTGCCTTCGCCCAGCGCGCGGCCCGCCACCAGCACGGTGGCGGTGAATTCCTTGCGGTGGTCCGGACCGCTGTCCTCGACGCGGTACTCGGGCACGCCGAGCCCCCCGGACGCGGTCAGCTCCTGCAGGCTGGTCTTCCAGTCGAGGCCTGCCCCGCGCAGCGGAGCCTCGGCCAGCAACCCGTCGAAGAGGTGGTGCACGAGCTTGCGCGCGACCTCGATGCCGTGCGCGAGGTACGTGGCGCCGATGACGGCTTCGAGACCGTCGGCGAGAATGCTCGCCTTGTCCCGGCCGCCGGTGAGCTCTTCGCCCTTGCCCAGCAGCAGATGCGCCCCAAGCCCGCCCTCGCCGAGCCCGCGCGCGACGCCGGCCAGCGCGTGCATGTTGACGACGCTGGCGCGCAGCTTCGCGAGCTGGCCCTCGGGCAGGTCGGGGTGGGTGGTGTAGAGATGGTCGGTGACGACGAGGCCGAGCACCGCGTCTCCGAGGAACTCCAGTCGCTCGTTCGGCGGCAGGCCGCCGTGCTCGTACGCGTACGAGCGGTGGGTGAGCGAAAGACGGAGCAGCTCGGGGTCGAGTTCGACCCCGAGCGCCTCGAGCAACGATGCGGGATCGGCCGCGGGTCCTCCGACGGGCTTACCCCCCATGGTCGGCTGCCCGCTCAGGCGGGCTCGACGACCTGGCGGCCGTTGTGCTGGCCGCAAGCCGGGCAAGCGACGTGCTGGATTTTCGGCTGGCGGCAGGCGCGGTTGGAGCAGGGCACCAGCTGAACCGGAGCCGCCTTCCACTGGCTGCGGCGGGAGCGCGTGTTGGATCGCGACATCTTCCGCTTCGGGACGGCCACGAGTAGATCTCCTTCAAACGGTCTGCTCGCGGGTGCGAGCGAACTTACTTCTCCCGGATCGAGCTGGACGCTCGTCAGGCTTGCTCTCCGGAGCCGTGCGCAGGCTTTTCGCCCGCGTTCTCGTCGAATCGCTCGACCAGCGCGGCCCACCGAGGGTCTATCTTCTCATGCCCGTGTCCGGGCTCGAGATCGGCCCACTTGACGCCGCATTCGACGCACAGTCCGGGGCAGTCCTCGCGGCACAGCGGGGCGAGCGGAAGCGCCAGCACCACGGCGTCGCGGACGGTCGGCTCGAGGTCGATCCGGTCGTCGACCAGGCGAGGGATCTCGTCCTCGTCGGTAGTCTCCTCGGTGGCCGAGCCCGGGTAGGCGAACAGCTCGGTGAGGTCCACCTCGATGTGCTCGGTCACCGGGTCGAGGCAGCGCGAGCACTCGCCGGTGGCCACGGCCGCGGCGGTGCCGGTGACGAGGACGCCCTCGACGACGGATTCGAGCATCAGGTCGAGCTCGACGGGCTCGCCTTCGCGGATTTCGAGCACGCCCGGCACGCCGAGCGAGGTCGGCACGGGCGCGCTGCGGCGCAGCTCCCGGCTGAGTCCCGCGCGGCGGCCGAGCTCACGGGTGTCGACCACCCAGGGGCTGCGGTCGTCGAGCTGCGCGGGGCGGGGGTTCTGGGCAGGGTTTTCGGACATCGCCTACCAGCGTACGCAGGCCCCGCGCACATCGCTGCGGCGGCTGGTCAGACCTGGTAGTCGTACAGCGTCGAGCGGCCCCCGCCGTGGCCGGTCGCGGGCGAACGCAGGTGGTTGCGGCCCGAGTCGACGGTGCGCAGCGTGGTGGCCAGCAGTTCGGAGAACTCGGCCAGTTTGCCGTCCACGTACGCGTCGCAGTCGGCGCGCTGACGGTCGGCCTCGGCGTGCGCCTCGTCGACGATGCGCGCGGATTCGGCGTGCGCGGCCTGCACGACCTCGGTCTGCGAGACGAGCCGGGCCTGTTCGGCGCGGGCGTCCTCGATCGCGCGGTCGTAGGCGTCGCGGCCGGCCTGGATCATCCGCTCGGATTCGGCGCGGGACCGTTCGGTGAGGTTCTGGTACTCGGCCTGCCCGCCGGCGACCATGCGCTCGGCCTCGTTGTGCGCGTCGCTCAGCATCTGCTCCGCGCGGGCGCGCGCGTCGGCGAGGATGCGCTCGGCCTCGGACGTCGCGTCCGACACCGTCCGCTCGGCTTCCTCGTTCGCGCCGGCGACGGTCTCCCCCGCCTCCTTGCGCGCGGCCAGCAGCAGGTCGTCGCGTTTGTCGAGAACGTCCTGCGCGTCGTCCACCTCGCCGGGAAGCGCGTCGCGGACGTCGTCGAGCAGCTCGAGGACGTCGCCGCGGGGCACCACGCAGCTGGACGTCATGGGAACCCCACGGGCCTCTTCGACGATCGTGACGAGCTCGTCGAGTGCCTCGAAAACCCGGTACACGGCCACTCCCTCAAGCAGTTTCCCCGATCACTGGCTTCCAGTCTGCCCGCTTCGCAGCCTGAACCGGTGAACGAGCACCCGACCGGGCGTGTCCTGGCATCGGAGGGAAGGGGCGGTCTCACTCGCTGGTGGGACCGCCCCTTCCGGACCGGGTCAGCTGTCGAGATCGATCTTCTGGAAGGTGGCGTAGTGGTCCGGCGTGTAGACGAGCTCGCCGCCCTTGCCGGAGATCACGCGGTCTTCCGAGCCGACGTCGTAGAGCGTGTAGTAGCCGGCGTCGCAGGCGGGCAGGACGCCCTCGCGGTTCTGATAGGTCGTGCCGTCGCTGAGGGTGCCGTTGCGTACGCCGTCGACGACCTGCTGGGCGTCGGCGGAAAGCGTCGAGTAGCCGACCGGGCTCAGCTTCGACAGGTCGCCGCACTTCGTCGGGGTGCTGCCGCCGTCGATGTCGATGACCTGGAAGGTCGCGTAGTGGTCGCCGGTGTAGAAGTACTCGCCGCCCTGGCCGGTCACGATCCGGCGGGTGCCGCGGTTGCTCGCGCCGGGCGTCGGCACGGTGTACTCGTGGTAGTAGCTCGACGAGCAGGAGGGCAGGATCCCCTCGCGGTTGGTGAAGACGACGCCGTCGTTCTTCGGGTACGGGAACGGCCCGTTCGTCTGGATGAGCTTGTAGGTGTCAGTCGCCTCCGGAGGCAGCGCCGACAGCTTGACGTGGGTGAAACCGGACAGGTCGCCGCAGGAGTTCTGCTGCGGCTGCACGGATGCCGGTGCCGCCGGGGAAAGCGGGACGGCCTCCGCGGCCGTGCCGAACCCCAGGAAACCGACCAGCAGTGCGAAAAGGACACCGACTACGCGGCTGCGATTGTTGGTCATTTTCGGACGGTAACCCGATGGGGTGGTCTGCAGAATGACGCGAGGTGAACAGCTTCGGGCCGCGGCCGAAGTCCCGACGAAGGCAGTAATCCGTTCAGGCTAAATCCGCCGCCGGACTGGCGTCCGGGCCCGACGCGGTACTCAGTCCTTTTTGGCGTAGACCGCGAGGAGGCGTTCGTGGACCACCGGCGGCACCAGGTTCTCGATGTCGCCGCCGAGCGCCGCGATCTCCTTGACCAGCGAGCTGGACACGAAGCCGTACGCCGGGTTGTTGGCCATCAGCAGCGTTTCGAGGCCGGTGAGCTCGCGGTTCATCTGGGCCATCTGCAGTTCGTAGTCGAAGTCGCTGACCGAGCGCAGGCCCTTCGCGACCGCGGCGATGTCGTTGTCGCGGCAGTAGTCCACGAGCAGGCCCTGCCACGAATCGACGCGCACGTTCGGCAGCTTCGCGGTGATTTCGCGCAGGATCTCCATGCGTTCCTCGACGCTGAAGAGGCCCTTCTTGCTCTTGTTCACCCCCACCGCGACGACGACCTCGTCGAAGAGCTTCGATGCCCGCTCGATGATGTCGAGATGTCCGTTGGTGGCCGGATCGTAAGAACCGGGACAGACCGCACGCCGCATGGCGCGGACGCTATCAAGCCCCGCCGCCGCGCGCGCTCTCGTGCCGACTGCGTCACACCTCGGATGAGCCGTCGTACTCCGCCCAGTACAGCGCCGTGTCGCCGTAGCGCTTGTCGCGAAGCGGCTTGAACGTCGACGGCCAGTCCGGAGCACCGTCGCGCGCAGCCCGTTCGATCACGGTCAACGCGCCTTCAGCGAGCCAACCGCCGCTGTGTAGCGAAGCGAGCACGGTGCCCAGCGAAGCAGCGTCGACCGCGTACGGCGGGTCTGCGAGCACAACGTCGAACTGCACCGGCGCAGGCGCTGCGACCACTGTCTCGACCTGACCGGCTCGCACCGTGCCGCCTAGCCGCAAATCGGCGACGTTGCCGCGAAGCACGTCTGCCGCCCGACGGTCGGCTTCCACGAACCACGCGTCCGCGGCACCGCGCGAAAGCGCTTCGAGACCGAGCGCGCCCGAGCCGGCGTAGAGGTCGAGCACGCGGGCTCCGTCCAGCTCCCCGGCCACTTCGAGGGCGTTGAACAGTGCTTCCCGCACCCGCTCCGACGTCGGGCGGGTGCCCTTGGGCGGCACCTTCAGCCGCCGTCCGCCCGCCTTCCCCGCCACGATCCTCGTCACCCGGCCATCTTCGCCCAAGGTCGCGATGTGGCGTTGGGCAGGACTTGCCGAACCCTCGCGCGCGGGCGCGTAGAGTCGTCCTTCGCCCTCCAGGGGCGCGTTGATGGAGTTCAAGGGAGCGTTGCGTGTCGGAACCCCGGGTGAGACGGGCTGAGATCGCCGTCGAGCAGGCACACGTGGACCGGGTCTACACGCGGCTCGCCGAGCTGCGGACCCAGGCCGAGGCGATGCGGACCAAGGGCTACGAGCTCGGCCAGGGCGCCCAGCGCGAAGCGATCTTCGAGCAGGCGTCGATGCTGTTCGAGCGCGACATGATGGTCTACCACGCGAACCAGACCCTGCAGACGCTCGACGCCGAGTACGAGGGCCTGGTCTTCGGCAGGCTCGACCACCTCGACCGCGAGCACATCTACGTGGGCCGCCTCGGCATCCGCGACACCGAGTTCGACAACCTGGTCACCGACTGGCGCGCCCCGGCGGCCGCCGCGTTCTACCAGGCCACCGCCGAAGAGCCGATGGACGTCGTGCGCCGCCGGGTGATCCGCTGCTCCGGGCAGACGGTGCTGGACGTGGACGACGACGTGCTGATCGCCGACGCCGTGCCCGAGGACATGCAGATCGTCGGCGAGGGCGCGCTGATGGCCGCGCTGGGCCGCTCGCGCGGCGAGAAGATGCGCGACATCGTGGCCACGATCCAGAAGGAACAGGACGAGGTCATTCGCGCGCCGTGGCGCGGCGTCACCGAGATCACCGGCGGCCCGGGCACCGGAAAGACGGCTGTCGCGCTGCACCGCGCCGCGTACCTGCTGTACCGGCACCGCCGTCAGCTCGGCGGCGCGGGCGTTCTGGTGGTCGGTCCGTCGGGCGTCTTCACCACGTACATCTCGCGCGTGTTGCCTTCGATGGGCGAAACGAACGTAGAGCTGCGCGCGCTCGGCGAAGTGCTCGACGGTCTCGAAGCGACGCGACAGGACACCGCCGCGCTCGCCGCGATCAAGGGTTCGCTTCGGATGCGAAAGGTGCTTCTGCGCGCGTTGCGCGACACCCCGCCCGAAGCGCCGACAGAGCTGAAGATCGTCTATCGCGGCGAAGTCCTGAAGCTCGCCGCGCGCGAGCTGGAGAAGGTGCGGCGCAAGGCGCACACGCAGGGCGCGCCGCCGAACCGGTCGCGCGTACGCGTGGCAGAGCTGCTGCTGGCCGCCCTCGCGGACAAGGCCGAGGAGTACGCGAAGGCGGACGGCAAGGAGATCGACCGCGCGGAGCTGATCACCGATCTCGGCGAGCGCATCGACTTCCACCGCTTCCTCGTGGTGTGGTGGCCGGTGCTGTACCCGGCGCAGGTGCTCAAGTGGCTGGGCAACGAGAAGCGGATGGCCGCGGCGTCGAAGGGCATCTTGAACCGGAACGAGATCAGCCTGCTGTCGGCCGATTTCGCGGACCGTTCGCGTGGCTGGTCGGTCGCCGACGTCGCGTTGCTGGACGAGCTGCGCGTGCTGGTCGGTCCGGAACCGAAGCGCCGCCGTCGCCAGACCGTGGTCGAGGCGGCCCCGGAGCGCGGCGGATCCGGAGGCGCGCCGCACCGTCCGGAGCACTACGACGAGTACTCGCACGTGGTCGTCGACGAATCGCAGGACCTTTCGCCGATGCAGTGGCGGATGATCGGCCGTCGCGGCAAGTACGCGAGCTGGACCGTCGTGGGCGACCCGGTGCAGAGTTCGTGGCCGGATCCAGACGAGGCGGCGCAGGCACGCGACCAGGCGTTCGGCGTGAAGACCACGCGGCGGCGCTTCACGTTGCGCACGAACTACCGGAACTCGGCGGAGATCTTCGACCTGGCGGCGAAGGTCGTGGCCGGGCACGCGCAGGCCGACGAACTGCCCAAGGCCGTGCGCACCACCGGAATCGAGCCGGAGGTCCGGCCGGTCGACCAGGCCGCCTTGGCGACGGCGACGCAGAGCGCGGCGAAGGAACTGCTCGGCGCGGTCGAGGGCACGGTCGGTGTGATCACTGCCATGGACCGCGTCGAAGAGGTCGAGGGCTGGCTCGCCGGGCAGACGGACGAGCGGCTGAAGGTCGTCGGCAGCCTCGATTCGAAGGGCCTCGAGTACGACGCGGTCGTGCTGGTCGAGCCGATGGACCTGGTCACCGAGTCCTCGACTGGGCGGCGCGTGCTGTACGTCGCGCTCACCCGGGCGACCCAGCAGCTGATCGTGCTCGCCTCGAACCCGGATTGGCTGCCGCACGCATAAGCGCGTCAGCCGGGAAGGGAATCGCGGCCGCGCGCGTTACTGCTGTACGTGACTTCCCTGCCTGACGTGCCGCTGTCCGTGCTCGATCTGTCTCCCGTTTCCGAAGGGAAGGGGGTCGGCGAAGCACTGCGCAACACGCTCGATCTCGCCCGCAACGCCGAGCGGCTGGGCTACCACCGGTACTGGCTCGCCGAGCACCACAACATGCCGGGCATCGCCAGCTCGGCAACGGCGGTCCTGATCGGGCACGTCGCGGACGCCACCGAGAGCATCCGCGTCGGCTCCGGAGGGATCATGCTGCCGAACCACGCGCCGCTCGTGGTGGCCGAGCAGTTCGGCACGCTGGAGGCCTTCCACCCGGGCCGGATCGACCTGGGCATCGGCCGCGCGCCGGGCACGGACCAGCGCACCGCGCTCGCGCTGCGGGGGCCGGGCGGGCTGTCCGCGGAGAACTTCCCCGAGCACCTGATGGAGCTCATCAGCTACTTCGAGCCGGACCCGGCGCGCGGCGTCAACGCGGTCACCGCCGAGGGCAACAAGCCGCCGGTGTGGCTACTCGGCTCGTCCGGCTTCAGCGCGCAGCTCGCCGGAAGGCTGGGGCTGCCGTTCTCTTTCGCGCACCACTTCGCGGCCGAGAACACGCTGCCGGCGGTGCGGCTGTACCGCGAGAACTTCCGTCCGTCCGAGGTGCTTTCCGAGCCCTACGTGATGCTGGGCGTCCAAGTAATCGCCGCCGAGAGCGACGAACGCGCGGAGTATCTGGCCGGGCCGAGCGGGCTGACCTTCCTCAGCCTGCGCCGCGGCCGCCCGATCGCGCTGCCGACGCCGGAGGACGCCGCCGAGTACCCGTACACCGAAATGGACCGCGCGTTCCTCGCCGAGCGGTTCGGGTCAAGCATCGTCGGCGGACCGGAGACCGTCCGGAAGGGCCTGGACCAGCTTCTGGCCGACACCGACGCGAACGAGCTGATGATCACCACGATGGTGCACGGCCACGAGGACCGCGTGCGCTCGTACGAGATCGTGGCTGATCTGAAGCGCTGATGGACGTCTTCGACTGGCAAGGAAAGCACGGTCAGCGAGTGCGGTGGTCCCGGCAGGGTTCGGGGCCGCCGCTGGTGTTCTGCCACGGCACGCCTTGGTCGTCGAAGCTGTGGGAACCGATCGCCGCGACGTTCGCGTCGGACTTCACCGTGTACCTGTGGGACATGCCGGGCTACGGCAGTTCCAGCATGGCTGAAGGCCAGGACGTTTCGCTGGCCGCGCAGGGCGAGACGTTCGCCGCGCTGCTGGACTATTGGGGCCTCGAAGAGCCGGACGTGGTGGCGCACGACTACGGCGGCGCGGTCAGCCTGCGCGCGTTTCTGTTGCACGGCGCGGCCTACCGGTCACTGGCGCTCGTCGACGTCGTCGCGCTGGCACCGTGGGGCTCGGAGTTTTTCCGTTTGGTGGCGAAAAACGCGGACGTGTTCTCGCAGCTGCCGCCGAATCTGCACGAAGCGCTGGTGCGGGAGTACATCGCCGGTGCCGCTCATCGTCCGTTGTCCGCCGAAGCGCACGACATGCTCGTCGCGCCGTGGCTCGGCGAGACTGGGCAAGCGGCCTTTTATCGGCAAATCGCGCAGGCCGATCAGCGCTACACCGACGAAATCGAGCCGCGCTACCGAGACGTCAGCGTGCCCACGCTCGTCGTGTGGGGCACCGAGGACACCTGGATTCCGGTCGACCGCGCACACCGGCTCGCCGGGATGATCCCGGGTGCCGGACTGGAATTGGTCCGTTCGGCCGGACACCTCATCCAACTCGACGCACCCGAGGCGCTCACCGCTTCCTTGCATCGCTGGCTCGCGCGCTGAAACACCCGGAACCCGCCACACCGGAATTCATTTTCGCACGCTGACAACCGAATCCCCGTCGGTTGTCACACCGCACAGGAATCCGGCGATGACGCAGCCGACGGCACAGCGCGATCGAGTCCCCGCTCCACCGACATCGCAGCTTCTTCGCTTCGCCCCGGTTTCCCGACCGCGCCACAACGTCGCCAGGAGCCCCTCGCCCTTTAATGGCGACACCCGGCACATCGAAAGCCAACACCAAACGTGTCAGCACCCGCCGAAGAGACTTCTCGTCACGTTCGCGACAAGTCACGAGGTCGGAGTGGCACAACACCACCAGGCGCGCCACGCCGTGCGTACCAACGGGCGCACTCAGATGCCTGGCCCTTCAGCGGCGACCGAAGTTCAGCGAAAACGACCATAGAGCGTCATCCCGCAGAGCCCGCGGCTCTCTTGTAGCATGCACTTGATACAAGAGGGAGGGGTCCACGATGCAACTCGACTCGACGCTCGCCCTCGCGGGCGTCACCGGCCTGTTCGGGTTGATCATCCTCGTCGTGTTGTGGCCAGGCGAGAAGCAAGGCACCCGGCTGCTCACGAAATGGGGCGTGCGGAACCCGACCGCCGACCAGGTGCCGGTGGCCGTGCGCTATCTGCGCCGTCGGCGATTCTGGTATCCGTGGCTGTTCCTCGGCCTCCCGCTCATCCCGGGCGCGACGGATCTCGTCGGAGAACGGAACGCGAACTCGCTGGTGTTCGTGGTGCTGCTCGGCGGGCTCGCCGCCGAAATCCTCGCCCAGCGCCCCTCGCGGGAACCGCGCAGAGAAGCTGTGCTGGCACCGCGCGGCGTGCTCGATTTCGCTCCGTTGTGGACGGTCGTCGTCTCCGGACTGGCCACCCTCGCCGCCGTCGTGCATATCGCCGTTTTGCGGCAATGGGGCCCGCTCGCGGCGACCGTCGGCGCGGCCGCGGTGTCGTGGATCATCGTGCTCCTCGCGGTGCGGCGTCCGGCCGCCGGCGACCCGGAGGTCGACATGGCACTGCGCGTTCGCAGTGCACGCGTCGCACTCGGGCTCGGCACCGGAACGGCTGCCACGCTCGGCTGGACGGTCGGCGACTTCACCTCGTTCCTCGCGTTCGTAGTGACCGTCGCCGCGTTCCTCGCGATCGTCGGCCCGCCGCCGAAGCAGCGCGCGACAACCACGGCAGCGCGGTAGATGTCGCTGCGAGTAGTGGTCGACGCCGAGAGCGGGGTTCCGCCCTGGCGTCAGGTGCACGACCAGATAGTCCGCGCGATCACGACCGGCTCCCTTGCCCGGGACGCCCGTCTTCCGCCGATCCGTCAGCTTTCGAGGGACCTCGGACTCGCCTCCGGGACCGTCGCCCGCGTGTATCGCGAACTCGAGGCCGCCGGCTGGGTCACCACCGCACGAGCACGCGGAACCGTCGTGACCGGCCCGGCCGAACGACCGGATCCGGGCACGCTGCTCCGCAACGCGGCCGCCGACTACGCCCGGCACAGCCGGGAACTCGGGGTCGCGCCGGACGAAGCCGTCGACGCCGTACGCGTGGCATTGGCGAGCCTGGACGCACCGCCGCAGTGAATCCTCGGCGATCGTCCGGCCGGCGCGGTTTTCGCCGTTCTGTGAACCGTCGTCCGCACGGTCTCGGGCTCACCTCCTTTGTGCCCGTGCGTTCCCGTGGTCCACTCACCGGACGAGGCGCGGATCCGCTGCCTCGATGCGGAGGTTCAGCCCTCCATCAGCACCCTCCCCACCGCGGCCAGCACGGGTTCCAGCGCGGCGACTTCCGCGCTGACGCATTCCGTGATGCCCACACCGACGACGTCCATTCCGGAAAGTCCGTCGATTGCTTCGGCCAATTCGGCGATCGTGAGCCCGCCGGGCTCCGGATAATTCACTCCGGGGAACTCTTCGGGATCAAGAATGTCCAAATCCACATGCAGATAAACGCGGTCGGCGCCCGCGGCGTTCAGCGCTCCGGCGGGGTCGTCGGAGCGCACGGCGAGACCGTCGGCAATGGCTTCCTCTTCCGCGGAATCGAGCGAACGGGTGCCGAACAGCACCGCCCGTCCCCGTTCGATCGCCGGGCTCGCGGCGAAATCCTGGTCGCCCTCGCCGAGCAACGACCGCAGCACCATGCCGTGGTACGCGCCCGAGGGCGACGAATCCGCGGTGTTCAAGTCCGCGTGCGCGTCGAACCACGCGACGCCGAGCGTTGCGCCGTAACGGAAACGCGCGACGCCGACCGGGACCAGGTCAACACCGCAGTCGCCGCCGATCGTGAGCACCGGCCCTTCCGGCGCTTCGAGCGCGGCGAGCTGCCACTGCCGGTTCGTGCCCGTGAGCACGGCCCGGTTGGCTATCCCGGCGACGACGTCGGACGTCGCGGCGTCCTGACGTACGTGGTGCACCGGCTTGCCGAGCACGTGCCCGGCCAGTTCGGAAAGTGCGCGACAGCCCTCGATCAGCCCCTTGGCTCGGGGACTGATCGCGCCCTGCCATTGCGGCACCGCGTTGATCAGCATGCATCGACGCTAGCGCGAACACCCCGGAAAAAGCGAGCCGTAAATGGTGCGAGGGGTCCCCTCGCTCCGTTATGGAGCGAAGGGACCCCTCGTACCGAAAAAAGTGGCGCGAGCGCGGGCTATTCGAGCACGATGAGAAGGTCTCCGCCCTCGACCTGCTGAACGGAGGTGATTGCCAGCCGGCCGACTTTGCCCGCCACCGAAGCGGTGATGGACGCTTCCATCTTCATGGCCTCGATCGTCGCCACGGTCGCTCCGGCCGCCACCTGGTCGCCCTCGGCCACCTGCAGCGTCACCACGCCGGCGAACGGCGCGGCGATCTGCTTCGGGTTGCCCTTCTCGGCCTTTTCGGTGGCCGGGATGTCCGAGGCGATCGACCGGTCCCGGATCTGGATCGGCCGCAGCTGGCCGTTGAGCGTGGACATGACGGTCCGCATGCCGCGTTCGTCGGCCTCGCCGATGGCTTCCAGCTCGATGAGCAGCCGGACGCCGGGCTCGAGGTCCACCGAGTACTCCTCGCCCGGGCGCAGACCGTAGAAGAAGTCCTTGCTCGGGAGCACGCTGGTGTCGCCGTACGCTTCGCGGTGCGCGAGGAATTCCTTGGTGGGCCCGGGGAACAGCAACCGGTTCAACGCGGCGCGGCGGTTGTCGGTGAGTTCCTTGTGGTCCTCTTCGGACAGTTCGGCGACGGGTTTGGCCGCCGAACGGCCTTCGAGTGCCTTGGTGCGGAACGGTTCCGGCCAGCCGCCGGGCGGGTCGCCCAGTTCGCCGCGGAGGAAGCCGATCACCGAGTCCGGGATGTCGAACTTGTTCGGCTCCGCCTCGAAGTCCGCCGGGGAAACGCCGGAGCCGACGAGGTGCAGCGCGAGGTCGCCGACCACCTTGGACGAAGGCGTGACCTTCACGAGGTGGCCGAGGATCTTGTCCGCCGCGGCGTACATGGCCTCGATGTCCTCGAACCGGTCGCCGAGGCCCAGCGCGATCGCCTGCGTGCGCAGGTTGGAGAGCTGGCCGCCGGGGATCTCGTGGTCGTAGACGCGGCCGGTGGGCGACGCGAGACCGGCCTCGAACGGGGCGTAGATCTTGCGGACGCTCTCCCAGTACGGCTCCAGGTCGCCGATCGCGTGCAGGTCGAGGCCGGTGCTGCGGTCGGAGTGGTCAGTGGCCGCGACGATCGAGCCGAGCGACGGCTGCGACGTGGTGCCCGCCATCGACGACACGGCGCCGTCCACCGCGTCGGCACCGGCCTGGATGGCGGCCAGGTAGGTGGCGAGCTGACCGCCGGCGGTGTCGTGCGTGTGGATGTGCACCGGAAGGTCGAATTCCTTGCGCAGCGCAGTCACCAGCCGAGCCGCGGCGGGCGCGCGGAGCAGGCCGGCCATGTCCTTGATGGCGAGGACGTGCGCCCCGGCTCCGACGATCTGCTCGGCGAGCTTGAGGTAGTAGTCGAGCGTGTAGAGCTTTTCGTTCGGATCGGACAGATCGGAGGTGTAGCAGAGCGCGACCTCCGCGACCGCGGTGCCGGTGGCGCGGACGGCTTCGATGGCCGGCCGCATCTGCTCGACGTCGTTGAGCGCGTCGAAGATGCGGAAGATGTCGATGCCGGTCGCGGTGGCCTCCTCGACGAAGGCCGTGGTGACCTCGGTCGGGTAAGGCGTGTAGCCGACGGTGTTGCGGCCGCGCAGAAGCATCTGCAGGCAGATGTTCGGCACGGCCTTGCGCAGCTGCTCCAGCCGTTCCCACGGGTCCTCGGCGAGGAAGCGCAGCGCGACGTCGTAGGTCGCGCCGCCCCAACACTCCAGGGACAGCAACTGCGGCACAGTCGCGGCGACGACCGGAGCGACGGCGAGCAGGTCCTTCGTCCGGACGCGCGTCGCGAGCAGCGACTGGTGCGCGTCGCGGAACGTGGTGTCCGTGACGCCGAGCTGCGGCGTTTCCCGCAGCCAGCGCGCGAATCCCTCCGGGCCGAGTTCGGTCAGCTTCTGCTTCGAGCCGTCCGCGGGAGTGAGATCCGCGGGCAGCTTCGGCAGCTTCGTCACGGCATCGGGGGTGCGCGGACGCTCGCCGTGCGGACGGTTCACCGTCTGGTCGGCGAGGTAGGTGAGCAGGCGCGTGCCGCGGTCGGCGGAATGCCGCGCGGTCAGCAGGTGCGGCCGCTCCTCGATGAACGACGTGGTGACGTTGCCCTCGCGGAAGTCCGGGTCGTCCAGCACCGCCTGGAGGAACGGGATGTTCGTCGCCACGCCGCGGATCCGGAACTCGGCGACCGCGCGCCGGGCGCGGCCGACCGCGGTGCGGAAATCGCGGCCGCGGCAGGTGAGTTTCACCAGCAGGGAGTCGAAGTGGGCGCTGATCTCGGTGCCGGAAAACGCGGTTCCGCCGTCGAGCCGGATGCCCGAACCGCCCGGCGAGCGGTAGGCGCTGATCATGCCGATGTCCGGGCGGAATCCGTTGGCCGGGTCCTCGGTCGTGATGCGGCACTGGAGCGCGGCTCCGCGCAGGTAGATCTTGTCCTGCGACAGGCCGAGGTCGGCGAGGGTTTCCCCGGAGGCGATACGAAGCTGGGACTGCACGAGGTCGACGTCGGTGACCTCTTCGGTGACCGTGTGCTCGACCTGGATGCGCGGGTTCATCTCGATGAACACGTGCTTGCCTTCGCGGTCCAGCAGGAATTCGACGGTGCCCGCGTTGCGGTAGCCGATCTGCCGGGCGAATTTCACGGCGTCGGCGCAGATGCGGTCGCGCAGTTCCGGGTCGAGGTTCGGCGCGGGGGCCAGCTCGATGACCTTTTGGTGGCGGCGCTGGACGGAACAGTCGCGCTCGAAGAGGTGGATCACGTTGCCCTCGCCGTCGGCGAGGATCTGGACCTCGATGTGCCGCGGTTCGACCACGGCCTTCTCCAGGAACACCGTCGGGTCGCCGAACGCGGACTCGGCCTCGCGCGCGGCGGCCTCGATCGACTCGCGCAGCAAAGCCGGGTCCTCGACGCGGCGCATGCCTCGGCCTCCACCGCCAGCGACCGCCTTGACGAACACCGGGAAGCCGAGCTCGTCGGCGGCCGCGACCAGTTCGTCGACGTTGCTGGACGGCTGCGACGAACCGAGCACCGGGACGCCGGCCTCGCGCGCCGCCTTGACCGCGCGCGCCTTGTTACCGGTCAGTTCGAGGATTTCGGCGCTCGGGCCGACGAAGGTGATCCCCGCTTCTTCGCAGGCCATGGCCAGGTCGGGGTTTTCCGACAGGAAGCCATAGCCCGGGTAGACCGCGTCCGCGCCCGCCTTCTTGGCGGCCTTGACGATCTCCTCGACCGACAGATAGGCGCGGACCGGATGGCCCGGTTCGCCGATCTCGTAGGCCTCGTCGGCCTTCAGCCGGTGCAGCGAGTTGCGGTCTTCGTGCGGAAACACGGCGACTGTGCCCGCGCCCAGTTCGTAGCCTGCGCGGAACGCCCGGATCGCGATTTCGCCGCGATTGGCCACCAGCACTTTGCGGAACATGCCCGGTCCTTCCCTTTTCGGATCGGTATCGAAGGCACGTTACCCGGTTCGTCCCGCGGTGCGGGAGCCGTAGTCCAAGTGATGGACATCATGCGCGCCGACCTGCATGCATGATGCGGGCCGAGCCGTCGTGCCGCAACCGTCAGGGCGTTCCCGCAGGCAGTGTGCACAGCAGCCTATTCGCGGTTCCGGAGGGCGCATTCTTGACCACGTTCTGCGTTGCGTCCTGCACAATTGCTTCGCTGACCGCATTGGGCGCGGCGTCGGGGTGGGCGGACCGGTAGAGGGTCACCGCGCCAGCGGTCACCGCGGCGGCCATCGAGGTGCCCGACAAGGTCCCGACGTCCGCGGTCCCGGCGATCGGCGCGGGGATGTCGACGCCCGGTGCGTACAGGTCGAGCGACGTGCCGAAGTTCGAGAAGGGCGCGACCTGGTCTTGGACGTCAGTCGCACCCACGGTGAGCGCCTCTGGGACTCGGGCGGGCGAGGTTTGGCTGGCGTCGGTGCTGCCCTCCCCCGCCGGAACCACGATCGGCATCACCGCGGCGACTCCCTTGACCGCGTTATCGAGCTGCTCGTTCGGCACCCCGCCGATACCCAGCACCGCGACCGCCGGCTGGTTTGCGTTCTGGGCGACCCAGTTCAGCCCGGCGATGATCGTGTCGGTCGCGCCGCCGCCGGCTTTGTCGAGCACTCGGACCGGGAAGATCTGCGCGTTTTTGGCGACGCCGTAGTTGTGTCCCGCCACGATTCCCGCGACCCGGGTGCCATGGCCGTTGGTGTCCGACGTGTCCGGTCCGGTGGTGAGGAAATCCTTGCCGGGCAGGACTCGGCCCTGCAGATCCGGGTGTTTGGCGTCGACGCCGCTGTCGATCACGTAGACGGTGACGCCGGAGCCGTCCGAGTCGTAGTGGTACTTCTGATCGAGGCCGGTTCGCTGGTCGATCCGGTCGAGCGCCCAGCTCGGCGGGTTGACCTGAGTCCCGCTCGCCGCGAGCGCGGCCGGTTGCACCCCGACGACCAGCAGAAATGTCAGTGTTGCCGAAAAAAGGCCACGCGCCGCTCGGTTCCGCATGCCTGCGGTGGTATCCCGGTCGCCATCCCGCGGCAACTCGACGTCACACGATGGGCTGGTCCGGGTCCACCCGCACTGCCGCAGGACGCACCTACCTGCGACCGGCACGAGACGACGAACTGCAGCACTCGAGGTTTAGCCGTTATGCGACCAACTGTTGACCGACCGACAGCTACTTCGCCGCGGGAACGTGCGCGCTCACCGACATCGTCGGCAAGTAGACCAGTGCGTCGAAGGCTTGCACGACGTCGACCTTGGTGAACATGTGCGCGTGCCGCATGCTCGACGGTCCGGCTTGACCCTGTGCTCGGTCTTGCCGCAAATCGACTACGCACGGACCAGCACCGGCCAAAGCTGCCTCGACACTGCCTTCGACGGGAGGCTCCAGCTCCTGTTCGAAGACACGGAAGCCGAGACGCTCGCTCTCGTCCGGTTCGAGGCCGGTGGTCGTGCCGGTGCCCGCAGTCAGGCCGAGCGCGAAGTAGTCGTCGCCGAACTCTGCGGCGAGATGCGTGCCCGCGGAAGGGAACGTCATGTTCGGCAAAGGGGCGAACGGCACTCGCTGCAGGTGTCCGTTGTGGACCATCACCACGATCTTCTCGCCTTCGCCGTACAGCTGGCGAAGCAGCTTCACGGTTGCGGCCATGTACGTGTCGCGCGACGCCCCCTGGAGCGACGGCGCCGTTCCCGACATCATCGCGGTCAGTTCTCGCAAGTACGCGTCTACGCGGAGCGCGCCGACCGCGTGGTGTTCGGCGACGGCGTACCGAGCCGGATTAGTCCGTTGCCGAAAAACTGGCGACAGCGAACGAAGGTGCGCTAGGAGAGTCGTCAACGCAGCAGTCGCCGCGTCCCGTTCCGCGGCGGACATTGCCGCATAACGGCCAGGCGCGACCGCGTTGCTGACCGCCGAATACGGCTCCGATGCGGTGATCGCTGCGTCGACCAGCGTAAGCGCTTCCGGATCGACTTCCTCCATGAAGCTGCGGACAACCTGCAAAGCAGGCTGTGGCGAACCGCTCGAGCTGGGCAGGTCGAGGCCGGCGAAGCGGACGCCGCCGTGGCTGCGCATCCACGTCAACATTTCGTGCACCTCGACTGACTCACCAAGGGAAAAGGTGAATCCTTCTCGCGCAATCTCGGTGACAGTGCCCGGACCACCGCTCAGCCACTGCTGCACAAGGTCGCCCTCGGCGAAGCCCGATTCGAAACCGAGCACCGTGAACCCGTGGTCCTCGACGAGCCTGCGGAGCAACCGGGCGCGGAGTTCGCCGAACTCGCGGACGTGATGGTTGTTCTCGCCGATCGCGACGATGCGTGCGTCGCCGATCAGACTGGCGATCGCAGCGACGTCGCCGTCCAGCGGCGAGCGGGTGGTCAGCGGTGCCATACTGAGGACACTAACGCAACAGGAGTAGTGATTGGCAACTGAGTTACCAGGGACGAGCCGGCCGGGCGGGCGCACGGAACGCACGCGCGTCGCCGTTTTGCGGGCGACGCTCGACCTGCTGGCGGAGGTCGGGTTCATCGACCTGACGGTCGAGGCCGTCGCCGAACGGTCGGGCGTGCACAAGACGACGGTTTACCGGCGATGGGAATCCCGCGAGGGGCTGATCGCGGCCGCGTTGAGGTTCGGCACCGACGAACCGTGGAGCCCGGCGGACACCGGCTCGCTTGTCGCCGATTTGCGGCAAATGGCGTTGGAGGTGGTGCACGCGCTGACCACTCCGGGGCAACGCGAGCTTCCGACCGCCGCGGTGCTGGCGGGATTCCACTCAGAACGGGCGGCCGAGGCGTTGCGGGAGTTCTATCAGGACCGGCATGCCCGGGCTGCGGTGATCGTGGAGCGGGCGGTCGCGCGCGGAGAAGTCCCGGCCGACACCGATCCAGACGAGGTGACGCGGACGGTGTGCGGGCCGGTGTTCTACCGGTTGTTCGTGTCGCGGGAACCGGTGTCGGAGGAGACGGCCGATGTCGCGGCGGAGGCTGGTGGCGCGGCGGCACGGGCGGGGGTTTTGCGCAGGCGATTGCCAAGGAGTGGGGACGGGAGTTGAGTCCCCGGGCTAGGGGTTGTTGCCGGAAAACGGCGACGGATGGAGGCGAGACGGCTGGCGGGTCGACTCGGCGATTGCCGCGAAACGGCGAAAGAGCGGACCGGACAGAGAACCGGCTAAGTTTCGCCGAGAGACGGCGACGGAAGACGCGGCTTGGTAAGCAGGGTGGCTAGGTTCCGCCACGAGACGGCGACAGATGACACGGCTTGGCAAGCAGGGCGGCCCGGCATTCGCCGCGCAACAGCGAAAGACGAGCGGGCCAGCCCGAGGACCGGCTAGGTTCCGCCGAGAGACGGCGACGGAAGACGCCGTTCGGCAAGCCGGATGGCCCGGCATCCGCCGTGCAACTGCAAAAGACGAACGGGCCGGACCGAGAACCGGCTAGGTTTGGCCGCGAGACGGCGACGGAAGACGCCGTTCGGTAAGTCGGGCGGCTCGGCGTCCGCCGCGCAACGGCGAAAGACAAGCGAGCCAGACCGAGGGACCGGCTAGGTTTCGCCGCGAGACGGCGACAGATGACGCCGTTTGGCAAGTCGGGCGGCTTGGCATCCGCCGCGCAACGGCGACTCACGAGGCACGCTTGCTGAATAGGCTGAACAGACAGCCGCCATTCAGCAGCGACAGGAGCGACGGGCCGCGCAGGCTGTCCAGCACCCCTTCCCGACAGACCGCTGCCACATGGCGACGAGGTCGTGCGTGCGGGGACGGGCAGACCCAGAAGTCGCCGCCCAACGGCGACCAGGACCAATTCGCGGGGCTGACCTGGCAATCGCCGCTAAAGGGCGACAGGCGAACTGGCCTAGCCCTCCAGCGGCAACCGGTACCGGACCTCCTCCAAGGTCACCGCTCCGTCGGAGATCGTCTCTACCTTGGTCTTCCCGTCCGTGACCCACCCGGCCCGTTCGTAGAACTTCCGGGCTCTCGTGTTCGTCGACAGCACCCACAGCGTCGCCGCTTCGTACTGGGCTGACAGGCCACGCACGCACTCCTCGTGCAGCGCTCGGCCCATCCCCCGGCCCCACTCCGAGGGCAGGAGGTAGATCGACGACAGTTCGCCCGTACTCGGGGTGGCGTCGTCGTCTCGGCTGGGGCCGAAGACTGCGAAGCCGGTGATTCCTCCGTCCGCACTTGCCGCCAGGACGGTGTGCGGCCGGGAAGGGTCGGCCAGGTTCGAGGCCCAGAACTGTTCCCGCGTCGCGATCGACAGCCGGGACAGGAACTCGTCCGGCAGCAAACCCGCGTAGGCCGCTTGCCAGGAACCGACGTGGACGGCTGCGATGCCCGCCGCGTCTTCCGGCGTCGCGGGGCGGATCACGAGGTCGGGCACCATTCCTCCGGCGGCTCGGCGACGATCGGCTGTGAGCAGTCCAGCACAGAAGCCCACGCGCCCGCATGCGGTTTAGCCGAAGTGACCACAAAGGACAGTCAGGGGCACGGAGCCGGGCAAAGGCACCGAAAGCGGCCGGAGAGTGCGTTCGGGCAAGGGCACCCGGGAGTTCAGGCATCACCGCCTCGTCCCGGCGGCTGGTCCTCCGGCGTGCCGATAGCTTCGTCGGACTGGTGGGTCAGTCCGTCATGCCCGTGCGACCGCGCGTCAGCTTTTCTCCAGGTACTCCGCCCGCTCCAGGTCGACCACGTCCGCCACCATCTGCGCCAGGCCCGGCAGCGAGGCGAGGTCCGGATCGGCCGTCACGATCTCCTGGGCCTGCGCCCGCGCCTCGGTGATCAGGTCCTCGTCGCGCAGCAGCGACAGCAGCTTCAGCCCGGACCGCTTGCCCGACTGAGCCGCGCCCAGGATGTCGCCTTCCCGGCGCAGTTCCAGGTCCAGCCGGGACAGCTCGAAACCGTCCGTTGTGGACTCGACCGCGGCGAGCCGTTCGCGCGTCGAAGTGCCGTCCAAAGTTTCCGTGACCAGCAAGCACAATCCGGGCACGCTCCCCCGTCCGACGCGGCCGCGCAGCTGGTGGAGCTGGCTCACGCCGAAGCGGTCGGCGTCGAGGATGACCATCGCCGTCGCGTTGGGGACGTTCACGCCGACCTCGACCACGGTCGTCGCGACCAGCACCTCGACCTTCCCCGCGCCGAACGCCTGCATGACGGCGTCCTTCTCGTCGGTCGGCATCCGGCCGTGCAGCGCGGCGATCTTCAAGCCCTTCAACGCGCCGTTGGCGAGATCCGGCGCGACGTCCAGCACCGCGAGCGGCGGCCGTTTGTCGCTCTTGTCCGACGGCGGTTCGTCGCCGATCCGCGGGCACACGACGTACGCCTGGTGTCCCTTGCCGACTTCCTCGCGGACCCGCTGCCACACCCGGTCGAACCACGCCGGCTTTTCCGCGACCGGCACGACCGTCGTCTTGATCGGCGAGCGGCCGACCGGCATTTCGCGCAGCGCCGAGATTTCCAGGTCGCCGTAGACCGTCATGGCGACCGTGCGCGGGATCGGCGTCGCCGTCATGACCAGAACGTGCGGACTCGTCGAATCGGCCCCGCGCGAACGCAACGCATCCCGTTGCTCCACGCCGAACCGGTGCTGTTCGTCCACCACCACGAGCCCGAGATCGGCGAACTGCACGGTGTCCTGGATCAGCGCGTGCGTGCCGACGACGATGCCCGCCTCGCCGCTCGCCGTCTCCAGCAACGCTTTCTTGCGTTCCTTCGCGCCCATCGACCCGGTGAGCAGCGTGATCCGGGTGGAATTCTCGGCCGCGCCCAGCTCGCCCGCCATCCCGAGGTCGCCGAGCATTTCGCGCAGCGAGCGCGCGTGCTGCGCGGCCAGGACCTCGGTGGGCGCCAGCATCGCCGCCTGCCGTCCGGAATCGACGATCTGCAGCATCGCCCGCAGCGCGACCACCGTCTTGCCGGACCCGACCTCGCCCTGCAGCAGCCGGTTCATCGGATGCTCGGTCGACAAGTCGGCCGCGATCTCGTCGCCGATCGCGCGCTGGCCCGCGGTGAGGTCGAACGGCAGCCGCTTGTCGAACGCGTCGAGCAGGCCGCCGTCGACGTGCGGGCTCGCCTTCGCCGGACGCGACACCGCGGAATGCCGTCGCTGCGCGAAAATCAGCTGCACGGCCATCGCTTCGTCCCATTTGAGCCGGTGCCGGGACGTCTCCAGATGCGCCCAGTCCTCCGGGCGGTGGATGCCACGCAACGCACGTTCGAGGCCGGGCAGGCCGTGCCGCTTGCGCAGCTCCTCGGGCATCGGGTCCTCGCCGACCTCCAGCACGTCCAGCACCTGCCGCACGCATTTGGCGATCGACCAGGTCGGCATGCCTTGCGCCGCCGGGTAAACCGGGATGATCTCGGCGAGGAAATTGTCGACCGCCTCGGCCTCGCGTTCGGCGTCGAGCAGTTCGTATTCCGGATTGGCCAGCTGCAGCGTGTCCCGGAACGCGGTGACCTTGCCCGCGAACAGCCCGGTCTTGCCGGGGACCAGCTCCTTCTCGCGCCACGCCTGGTTGAAGAACGCGCACGCGAGCCGTCGCTTGCCGTCGGTGATCACCATGTCGAGGATGGTGCCGTTGCGCGATTTCATCCGGCGCTTGCTGATCTTCTCGATCCGCGCCAGCACAGTCGCGTGCTCGCCCAGCTCCAGCCCGGCGATGTCGGTGAGCTCGCCGCGTTCGGCGTAGCGGCGCGGATAGTGGCGCAGCAGATCGGAAACCGTCTCGATGTCGAGCGCGGTCGAAAGCGCCTTCGCCGTTTTCGCGCCCAGCAGCAGCGGGAGCTTGTCGCGAAGACCGGCCATGATTATTCGACCCCCATCAGCAGCACAGCGTCGCTTTGCCCGCTGGCGTAACTCGTCAACTCCACCTCGGGGTGCTCCAGCCGCAGTTGTTCGGCGAGTTCGGCGGCCACGCTCGGCGGAGCGTCCGCCCCGCTCAGGACGGTGACCAGCTCGCCGCCGAGCGCCAGCATCCGGTTCAGCACGCTGACCGCGGCCGCGACGAGATTCGTCGCCGACGCCGGGGCGGGTTCGATCAGCACCACTTCGTCGTCGACCAGACCGATCACGTCGCCGGACTGGGCTCGGCCCACCCAGGTTAGCGACTCCTCGCGGGCGATCCGCAGCTCGCCACGCCTGGTCGCGGCCGCCGCCTCGGCCATCGCGACGACGTCGTCGTTGACCCGGCGGCCGCCGTCGTGCACCGCGAGCGCGGCCAGCACCTGCACCGGCGACGCGCACGGGATCACCACGACGTCGCGGTCGCCCGCCATCGGATGCCCGGCGGCGGCGTCGGCGGACGCGGTCAGGTCCGGTCCGCCCGGCAGCACGCTCAGGTGCTGTCCGGCCGCCTCGTTGAACAACCCGATCATGTCCTCGACGCTGGGAAGCTCGCCGTCCGGCACCGCCAGCACGGCGACGCCCTCGGCCCGCAGGAGCTCGGCGAGCCCGCCGCCGCGCACCACCGCGACCACGGACCGGTCGATCCCGCCGCCCGGTTCGATCGGCGTCGGCGTGATCAGCGGTTCGACCCGGATCCGCCGCGGCCTGCCCAGCTGCAGCCCCGCTTCGATGGCCGCGCCGATGTCCGCGCAATGGACGTGGACCGCGTGACTGCCCGAACCATCTCCGGCCACGGTCACGCTGTCGCCGAACCCGCTCAGCTCCTTCCGCAACGCCGGCAGCCGGGCCTCGTCGACCTCGTCCAGCAAGTACATGACCTCCCACGCGTACGGCGCCTGCTCCGGCAGCGAAGCGACCGCCTTCAGGTCGTGCCCGGGGTCTTCGGTTTCGCCGGTGATCACGCTGGCGAGCGCGTCGAGCACCGCGACCAGGCCGCGGCCCCCGGCGTCGACGACCCCGGCCTTGGCCAGCGCGGGCAGCTGCTTGGGCGTCTCCTCCAGAGCCGCCGCGGCCACGGTGACGACCTCGCGCGCGACCTCAGCCAACGTCCGCGTCGCCCCGCGCACGGCAGCGGCCACGGCGTGCAGGACGGTCAGCATCGTCCCCGCGACCGGCCTGCTGACCGCGCCTGTGGCGGCCTGGTCGGCGTGCCCGAGCGCGGCGGCGAGACCAGCGCCGTCCAGGTCTCCGCCGGTCGCCGCCCAATCGGCCATCCCCCGCACGACCTGGGAAAGGATCACACCCGAGTTGCCCCGCGCGTGCGCCACCGCCCCGCGCGCCAGGACCGCGAGCGCCTCGGCCGCGTCAGCCGGTTCCGCCTCGGCGAGCGCCTCGTGCGCGCCGGTCATCGTGTACAGCAGGTTGGAGCCGGTGTCGGAGTCCGCGACCGGGTAGACGTTGATGCCGTCGATAGCCGAGCGCAGCCTGTCCAAGCTGCGCACAGAAGCCGCCGCCCAGCCCGACACCGCCGCCGCGTCCAGCACCCGCACCCCGTAACCTCCTAGCCGGTCACCGCGAGGGTAACGACCCCGAGGCAAGCCCTCCGGAACCACTCGTTACTATGGTCGAGTTGCCCGGCACGTTCGGGCGCGCATTCTTTGTCCCATATCCAGAGGAGTTCGACGTGGCTGCCGTGTGCGACGTCTGTGGCAAGGGACCCGGCTTCGGCAAGTCGGTCTCGCACTCCCACCGGCGTACCAACCGCCGGTGGAACCCGAACATCCAGGTTGTGCACGCGAAGGTCGGCGTGTCCCAGCGCAAGCGCCTGAACGCCTGCACCTCGTGCATCAAGGCTGGCAAGGTCGTCCGCGGCTGAGCGCAGATTTGAGGGTGGCGAGTGCTCGTGGAGAGCACTCGCCATTTTTCTGCGCTCAGGTGTCTTCCGGGGGTCGAACCCCCGGAAGACCCCGCCAGGGGGCGAGCCCCCTGGACCCCCGCGTGGGGTCACCTTGGGTTTAAGGCAGGGGTGAAGGGGCGAGTGCGTTGCACTCGCCCCTTTTTCGTCACCTCAGGAAGTTGGTCAGGACGTCTCGCAGGGACTCCGGCGCGTTCAGCACTCCGTGGTCCTGGCCGGGGATCTCTTCGTAGCGGCCGTGTGCGACGGCGGCGGCGACTGCCTTCGAGGAGGACGTCATCCACGCCTCCCCCGCACCGCCGGAGAGGGACAGCACCGGGACGGTGATCGCCGCCAGCCGGTCCGCCGGCAGACGGCTGCCGGGGCCGCAGACGGTCAGGTCGTAGGGCAGCGTGTGCGCCAGTCCGACGAACCAGCCCCACACCGGCGCGGCTTTCATCGACTCCACGATCTCCGCCGGGGTCCCGGTGCCCTCGACCAGGAACAGCTCCACCGCGCCGTCCCGGTCGCCGTCGGCGAGGCGGGCGCTGACCCGGTCGACCAGGTCTTCGGCCGGACGCGGGCGGTCGTCGCCGATGTACGGCGGTTCGTACACGGCCACCTTCGTGATCGGCAGACCGCGCGCCGCCGCTTCCAGGGACAGGATCGCGCCGGACGAGTGGCCGAACACCGCGGCCGAGCCGCCGACGGCCTCGATCAGCACCTCGAGGTCGTCGATCTCGCGCTCGACCGCGTAGACCGGCGCGTCGCCGCTGTCGCCGCGGCCCCGCCGGTCGTAAGCGATCGCGGCGAAGCCGGCGTCGGCCAGCACCGCGGCGAGTCCGGCGACGGTCGTCCGGTCGTTCACCGCGCCGCCGACCAGCAGCACCGGCGTACCCGAGCCGTAGGTGTCGAAGGCGATGGGGGTGCCGTCGGCGGACGTGACGGTGGCGGTCATGGCGTTCCTCCAGGAGTTCAGTCGGTGCTTACCCTCGTGGTCGGAACCAGCCGCCGGAACTGGACACGCCGCGTCAGGGAAGTTTCCAGTCGAGCGGTTCCGCGCCCTGCTGGACCAGCAGCTGGTTCGCCCGGCTGAACGGACGCGACCCGAAGAAGCCGTTGCGCGCCGACAGCGGGCTCGGGTGCGCCGACTCGATGCACGGCACGTCGCCCAGCATCGGCCGCAGGTTCCGCGCGTTGCGGCCCCACAGGATCGCCACCAGCGGTCCGCCGCGCGCGGCGAGCGCCTTGATCGCCTGCTCGGTGACCTGCTCCCAGCCCTTGCCCTGGTGCGAGTTGGACTTGTACGGCTGCACGGTGAGCGACCGGTTCAGCAGCAGCACGCCCCGCTCCGCCCACGGGGTCAGGTCGCCGTTGGACGGCGTCGGATGGCCCAGGTCGTCGCAGTACTCCTGGTAGATGTTGATCAGGCTCTTCGGGATCGGCCGCACGTCCGGGGCCACCGAGAAACTCAGGCCGACCGCGTGTCCCGGGGTCGGGTACGGGTCCTGGCCGACGATCAGCACGCGGACGTCGTCGAACGGCTGCTTGAACGCGCGCAGCACGTGCTCGCCCGCGGGAAGATAGGTGCGGCCCGCGGCGATCTCGGCGCGGAGGAACTCCCCCATCGCGGCTACCTGCGGGGCCACTGGTTCAAGGGCCTTCGCCCAGCCGGCCTCGACGATTTCGTCCAGCGGTCGTCCAGTCACGGCCCGCGAGCCTAGCGCCACGTGCCCGGCGTCACCGTGGCGGGTCCAGGCTCCGGCGAGATGTCCGTGAAGGACTCCTTGAGGGAATCAGATTCCCTCAAGGAGTCCTTCACGGACTTAGTCCAGCCTGCGCAACTCGGCGCGGAACCGGGCCCCGCGCCGCACGTAGGAATCCACCACCGAGGCGATCTGGTCGGGCGAAAACGACTTGTTCGGCCGCGTTTTCGCCGGAACCCCGAGTGCGATCTCGCCGGTGCCGACCGTCGAGTCGTACGACAGCACCGCGCCCGCGCCGACCATGCCGCCGTCCTCGATCACGCTTCCGTTCAGCACCACCGAACCCGACGCGATCAGGCAGCCGGTGCCGATCGTCGCGCCCTCGATGTGCACCGCGTGCCCGACCGCCGAGGACGGGCCGAGGATCGTCGGATGCCGCGCGGTGCAGTGGACGACGCAACCGTCCTGCACGTTCGAGCGTTCGCCGATCTCGATGTACCCGTGGTCGCCGCGCAGCACCGTCTGCGGCCAGACCGAGGCGCGCGCTCCGATCCGGACGTCGCCGATCACGGTGGCGTCGGGATGGACGTAGGCGTCCGGGTGGATCGTCGGGACCAGGTCGCCGAGCGCGTAGATGGCCAATGCCGCCTCCGGGTCAGGTGTCAGTCGCGGACGAGGTCCTTGCCGTAGTACCGGCTTTCCGGCAGGTCGCCGTAGTAGCCGAAAGCCGGGATCTCGCCGTACCCCGACGAACGGTAGAGGGCGATCGCCTCCGGCTGTTCGGTGCCCGTCTCCAGCACGACCCGGCGCCGTCCGGCGGCGACCGCGGTGCGTTCCAGTTCGGCGAGCATCGCGCGGGCGAAACCGCGGCCCCGCGCGGATTCGACCACGTACATCCGTTTCACCTCGACGTCGCCGGGCCAGAACGTCGGCGCGGGACCGTCGTGCGCGCGCCACGCACCGGACGCCACCGGCACGTTGTCGAGGTACCCGACCAGAAACAGACCCCGCGGCGGCGCGAACTCCGCGGGGTCCATCGGGGTTTCGTCCTCGGAGCCGTAGCGGCGCACGTACTCCAGCTGTACTTCGGCCATCAGCTTGGCGGCGTCGGGATGGTCGAAGGCGACGACACGGATGTCCACGCCGCCAGCCTAATGAAGGATCATTGCTGCCAGTGCTCCCAGCCGCCTTGCTGGTCGAACTCCCGTCCGTCCACAGTGACCCCGGAGCCGGGCATGGTGACCACGCCGATCTTGCGCCAGCCCTCAGGCAGGTCGTCGAACGGCGGGAACGTCGCGACCAGCGCGTGGTCCTCGCCGCCGGTCAGCACCCACTGCAGTGGGTCCGCGCCCAGCGCGCTGCCGACCTCCTTCAGCCGCGTCGACACCTCGAGCAACGCGGTCTGCACGTCGAGCCCGACTTCGGACGCGGCGGCCAGATGCGCGAGATCGGCGAGCAGGCCGTCGGACACGTCCATCATCGCCGTCGCACCGGCCAGCGCGGCCTGCGGACCGGCCTGGTACGGCGGTTCCGGGCAGCGCTGCGCGTTCACCACGCCGACCGGCGACCGGAAACCGCGGCGCAGCACCGCGAGCCCGGCCGCGGCCCAGCCGAGCCGTCCGCACACCGCGAGCACGTCGCCGGGGCGCGCGCCGGACCGGGTCACCGGTTCGCGGTCTTCGAGATCGCCCAATGCGGTGACGCTGATCACGAGCTGGTCCGCGCTCACGAGATCGCCGCCGGACACCCCGATGCCGACCGCGCCCGCCTCGGCCCACATGCCGTCCATGATCTCCGTCACGACCTGCGCCGGAGTGTCCGCCGGGCACGCGAGCCCGACGACCACCGACGTCGGTTTCGCTCCCATCGCCGCGACGTCGGACAGATTCACCGCGACCGCCTTGCGCCCCACCTGCTCCGGGCTCGACCAGTCGAGCCGGAAGTGGACGCCGTGGACCAGCACGTCGGTGGTCACGACCACGCGGCCGTCCGGCGCGGCGAGGACCGCCGCGTCGTCGCCCGGGCCCAGCAGTGTCGACGGGGGCTGCCCGCGTCCTTCGGTGACCCGCCGGATCAGGCCGAACTCGCCTGTCGCGGCCACCGAGTGCTCGTCCGGTGACACCGGTCACCTCCTGTTTCCCTCGCCTGTGTCGGATCGGCCACCGACAATCGGATCCCCTAGGTTTTTCCCAGGGCTGGCGCTACGTTGCCTACACCGTTCCTACCTCGACTCGATCGCCACCGACGAAAGGGCACGCCGTGGTCCACGCATACATCCTCATCCAGACCGAGGTCGGCAAGGCGGCCGCGGTGGCTGCGGAGATCGCCGGGGTCCCGGGCGTGACCAGCTCCGAGGACGTCACCGGCCCGTACGACGTGATCGTGCGCGCCGCCGCGGACACGGTGGACCAGCTCGGCCAGCTCGTCGTCGCCCGCGTGCAGAACGTGGAAGGGATCACGCGCACGCTGACCTGCCCGGTCGTCCACCTCTGAGCCGTGGTCCACTGAGGCGGTGGCAGACACCGACACCGGGGCTCCTCCGAAGGTCGTCCTCGTCACCGCGTCGTTGCTCGTGGCCGCGCTGGCGGTCGCGGTCGCGGTCGTCGCGCTGACGCAAAGGTCCTCCGGACAGTCCGAGCAGAACCAGCCGCTCGCGCTCGTGTCCGTTCCCGCGCCGCAGGCCGGGTCGGCGGACTGCGCGAAGCTGCTCGCCGGGATCCCGGCCACGCTCACCTCGAATGGCAAGGAACTGTCGCCGCGCACGCTCGCCGAGCCCGCGCCGAAGGCCACCGTCGCGTGGGGCGGCCCGGATCCGGTCGTACTGCGCTGCGGCCTCGAACGCCCGCCGGAGCTCACCCCGACCTCGCCGCTGCGCATGGTCAACAAGGTGCAGTGGCTGCAGGTCGAGCAGGGCGATTCGGCCACGTGGTACGCCGTCGACCGTCCGGTCTATGTGGCGCTGACCGTCCCGGTGAGCGCGGGAACGGGTCCGCTGCAGACCATTTCGGACGCCATCTCCGCGAAGCTTCCGGTCACCCCGCTGAAGTTTTAGCCGCGATCGTCTCCAGCGATTCGCCGGTGGTGCGCGGACCGAGCACGGCCACGTCGATCATCAGCAGCACCATCGCGCCCGCCACCACGGCGAACATCGTCGTCGCGCCCGCCGAGTGCAGGACCGGCAGCAGCACGAACGGCATCGCGGCCGTCGCCAGCCGGGACAGCGCGTAGGCCGAACCGGCCGCGGTGCCGCGCAGCGACGTCGGGAACAGCTCGCCCTGGTAGGTGTGGAACGCGTTGGAGAAGACGTTGCTGACAGCGGTGTAGCAGAAGCCGAACACCGCGATCAGCACGCCGGACGTGGCGTAGCCGAAGGCCAGCCCGAACACCGCCATCGCCGCCGCGCTCGCGACGATCAGCCACTTGCGTTCCAGCCGTTCGATGATCGGGATGGACAGCGCCGAACCGATCGGGTAGCCGAGGAAGGTGAGCGCGCTGAACGTCAGCGAGGTGACGAGGCCGAAACCCTTGGCCGCCAGCACAATCGGCACCAGCGAGCCGAAGCCGTAGTAGCCGAACGACTGCAGCAGCTGGAAGACGTACAGCATCGCGGTGCGCCGGAACCACGGCGGACGCAGCAATGCCGACGCGCGCACCGGTTCGGGCGCGGGCGGTTCCGGCTCCGGTTCGGGCAACGGCTGCGGCGCGCTCGCTTCGAGCTTGCGCACGACCTCGTCCGCTTCGCCGATTCGTCCTTGTGCGGCAAGCCAACGGGGTGATTCCGGCAGGGTGAACCGCAGCGCCCAGACGACCGCCGCGCCCAGCGCGCCGATCACGAACAGCCAGCGCCAGCCTTCGACGCCGAGCGGCGCGTGCCCGGCGAGCGCGCGGGCGAGGAAGCCGGCGGCGGGGACACCGCAGAAGCCGATCGTGTAAGCCCAGGCTGTCGCGCGACCGCGGGCGCGGGCGGGCAGCAGGTCGGCGAGGTAGGCGTCGGCGACCGGCAGTTCCGCGCCGATGCCGATCCCGGCGATGAAGCGGCAGATCACCAGCATCCACACGTCGGTGCTGAACGCGCCGAGCAGCGTGAACACCGAGTACAAGCCCAGCGTGAGCAGGAAAGCGCGCCGCCGTCCGAGCCGGTCGGCGAGCCTGCCGAGGAACACCGCGCCCACGAACGCGCCGACGAACGCCGACGCCAGGACGTACTTCAGCGTCGTCGGGGTGACGCCGAACTCCTTGCTGAGGACGGTGCTGATGGTCGCGGCGAGGAACAGGTCGTAGAGGTCGAAGAACGTGGCGATGCCGACCACTGCCACGAAGTACCGGTGCCGCCGGGTGACCGGGAGCCGGTCGAGACGGGATGCGATCTGCACGCGCGGTGTTCCCTCCGGTCGCTCTCAGCGCAGGCCGGTGCCCCGGGCGAGCGCGGTGTCGATCAAGGTCGACAGCAGCGTCGGGTAGTCCACCCCGGTCACCTCCCACATCTTCGGGTAGGCGGACTTCGTGGTGAACCCGGGCATCGTGTTGACCTCGTTGATCACCAGGTCGCCGCCCTCGGTCACGAAGAAGTCGACGCGGGCGAGGCCCTGGCAGTCGAGCGCGCGGAACGCCTCGACGGCCATCGCGCGCAGCCGGTCGGTGAGCGCGTCGTCCAGTTTGGCCGGGATGTCCAGCTCGGCGTCCTCGCCGAGATACTTGGTTTCGAAGTCGTACCAGGCGTCCTCGCCCTCGGCGAGCACCCGGATCTCCGCCGGGAGCGACGCCTCGACGCGGCCGTCCGGGAATTCCAGCACGCCGCATTCGACCTCGCGCCCGCGCACCGCGGCCTCGACGAGCACCTTCGGGTCGGTGCGCCGGGCCAGCTCGATCGCCGCGTCCAGTCCGGCCCAGTCGGCGACCCGGGAGATCCCGACCGACGAACCGGCGCGCGAGGGCTTCACGAACACCGGCAGGCCAAGGCGTTCGCGGTCCTGTTCGGCCAAAGTGGACTGTCCCCGGCGCAGCGCGGCGTAGGTGCCGACCGGCAGCCCCTCGGCGGCGAGCAGCTTCTTCGCGTATTCCTTGTCCATCGCCGCCGCGCTGGCGAACACGCCGGGGCCGACGTACGGGAGGTCGGCGAGTTCGAGCAGGCCCTGGATGGTGCCGTCCTCGCCGAAGGCACCGTGCAGCACCGGGAAGACGACGTCGACGGTGCCGAGCACCTCGGTGGCCTGGCCGGGGTCGACCGTGCGCAGTTCGCGGCTGGTCGGATCGCCGGCGAGCACGAGCGCGCGGCCGGATTCGACCGACGGCAGCTCGCGGCCCTGGATGCTGAGCTGCTTCGGGTCGCCGGTGCCGAGCACCCAGCCGCCGCTCGGCGTGATGCCGACCGGGAGCACCTCGAAGCGATCCGGATCCAGGTTCGAGATCACACTGCCCGCCGACAGGCACGAGATGGTGTGCTCGCTGCTGCGCCCGCCGAACACGACCGCGACCCGGATCTTTTCAGCACTCATAGCCGGTCACCGTACCGGGTGAGCACCGCCCCGAGCGCGCGCCGGGGGTGTCTTCGCAGGTGACCAGGCTTCCGGCCGATGCGCGCCGCACGCGTCGGCCGGGCACGCGCGCGGTGCGGGAGTTCTCGCCGCTGCCGGTGGGCCCGATGCGCGCTGCTGAGGTCCGCAGCCAGGCAGCCCGCCTCCGCTCAGCCGATGGTCCACCCCGTCCCCGGCGAGGCATCGCGGCAGCGAACCCGCCGCACAACCGCATTCCCGAGAGCACCGAAGACACGCGGACAGTCAGCGGAGGAGATCGACCAGCGTCGGCACCGCGGCCATCAGCGCTTCCCGCGAACAGCCCGCGTACCCCAGCGCGATGCCGTGCGTCGTCGGCGTTCCGGCGAAATGCCGGGCCAGCCCGTCGAGGCGGATGGAATGCCGTTCCGCCGCGGCGATCAGCTCCGCCTCCGCTTCCGCGCTTTCCGTCGGCACCACCAGGTGCGCGCCGGCGTCGTCGCCGACGAACGGGATTCCGGCGTTCGACAGCGCGGCCACCAGCACCGTCCGGCGTTCGGCCATTTCGCGGCGCAGCTTCCGCAGGTGCCGCCCCAGATCGCCGGTCCGGGCCAGTTCGACCAGCACCCGCTGCCCCGCCGGCGACGGGCGGGTCCCGGTGAGATCCCGGTACGCCAGAATGGAATCGACCACTGAGGCGGGGGCGACGAGCCAGCCCGCGCCGAGCGTCGGGGTGAGGATTTTGCTGGTGGTCCCGAGGTGCACGACGACGTCCGGGGCGAGCGCGGCCAGCATCGGCAGCGGCGCGACGTCGAAGCGCAGCTCGCCGTCGTAGTCGTCTTCGATGACCAGCATGCCTTCCGCACGGGCGCGTTCCACGAGCTGCACTCGCCGGGCCGCGCTCATCCGGCTGCCCATCGGGTACTGGTGCGCGGGCGAGCAGTAAACCGCGCGCGCCGCAGCGGGAATCGCGTCCGGGCGCAGCCCTTCCTCGTCCACCGGCACGCCCACGACGGTGAGCCCGGCCTGCCGGAACGCTTGCACCGCACGCTGATAACCCGGTTCTTCGAAGGCAACGACCGCACCTCGGCGCAGCACGGCAGCGGCGAGTTCCACGACAGCCGCGGTGGTACCGCCGGTCGCGAGCACCGAGCCCGCGGCTAAACCACGGTGGCGCAGCAAGTGTTCCGAGACCGTCGCGCGGTATTCCGGCAACCCGGCGCGGTGCGCACGCGTGAGCGGTTCGGGATCGGCGGCCGCTCGCCACGCCCGCCGCCACGCAGCTCGGTCGAGGCCGCCAGCCCACGGCGTACCCGGTGCGAGGTCGAGCAACGGGGCCGGTTCCGCTTCGGCGAGCAGCGAACCGGGCACCGTGACGGACGCGGCGGCGCGGGTCGGCGGGGTCGTCACGTAGGTGCCGGAACCGTGCCGTCCGGCGATCCAGCCCTCCGCGTGAAGTTGCTCGTACGCAGCGGAAGTGACCGTCCGCGAGACGCCGAGCCGTTCAGCCAGCGCGCGCGTGGACGGCAGCCGGTCGCCGCCGCGGAGATGTCCGCCTGCCGCCGCTTCGCGCAGCGCGTCGGCCAGCTGCACGGCCAGCGGGGTGGCCGCGTCGCGGTCGAGACTGACCGGCAGGGCGGTGTCGGCGTAGGACACGGCGAACCTCCGTTACAGCGAAGTGGACTTCTCAAGTGTAGAAGAAGTGGACATTCAACGTAGCCACTTGCCCGGCCCACACTGAACGCATGAGCAGCCTTTCGCCCACCGAACGCACCACGCTCGGCCGCAAACGCCACCGCGCCGCCAGCGAGCGCGCGGCGCTGCACGCCGTGCTCGACGAGGCGCTGATCTGCCACCTCGGCGTGGTCCGCGACGGCGTCCCGCTGGTGCTGCCCACCGGATACGGCCGCGACGGCGACATCCTGTACCTGCATGGTTCCACGGGCGCGGCCAGTCTGCGAGCCGCCACCAGGGGAACCGACGTCTGCGTGACGGTCACGCTGCTCGACGGGATCGTCTACTGCCGCTCAGTGAACAACCACTCGGTCAACTACCGCAGCGCGGTCATCCTCGGCCAGGCCCGGCTGGTGACCGACCCGGACGAGAAGATGCACGGCCTGCACGTGCTCACCGACCACCTCTCCCCTGGTTCGTGGGAGCACGCCCGTGCGGTGAACAAGAAGGAATTCGCCGCGGTTTCGGTGATCGCGCTCGATCTGACCGAGGCGTCCGTGAAGCTCCGCGCCGAGGGGCCGGACGACGAACCCGAGGACGTCGCCGCGAACGCCGCCTGGGCCGGAGTGCTGCCGGTGCGCACGGTATTCGGCGAACCGGAACCGTCCGCCGACCTGCCGCCAGGCTGGACCGTGCCCGAGCACGTCGCGGCGCGGGTCACGAGGACAGCGGCAGCCGCACGGTAAACACCGTCCGCCCGGGGCGGCTCTCCAGCGAAACCGTCCCGCCGTGCTCCACCACCAGTGAATGCACCACCGACAACCCCAGCCCGGTGCCGCCCGCGGCCCGGGTGCGGGAGTTGTCGACGCGATAGAACCGGTCGAAAATCCGCTGCTGGTCTTCCGCGGAAATTCCCGGCCCGGCATCGGTGACGGTGGCGACGGCCATTCCGTCGGTCGCCGTCACCGCCAGCTCCACCGGAGTTCCCTCGGCGGTGTGCACGGCCGCGTTCGCCAGCAGGTTGTCCAGGACTTGTCGCAGCCGGGCCGGATCCGCATGCAGCAGCACCGGTTCCTCCGGAATCGACACCGTCAGCGGATGTCCCGGACGACCGGCCCGAAAGGCGTCCGCGGCAGCGGCGGCGATCTCGGTGAGGTCCATCCTCTGCGGCCGCACCGGCGGTTCGACGTCACGCGCGTCGAGGCGGGCGAGCAGCAGCAAATCGTCGACCAGCACGCTCATCCGCGCGGTCTCGGCCCGGATTTTCTCCAGGTGCGCCTCGCGTTCCTCCGGCTCGTTCGCGGCGGCGTAACGGAAAAGATCGGCATAGCCGCGAATCGACGTCAACGGCGTCCGCAGCTCATGCGAAGCATCAGCGACGAACCGGCGCAGCCGATCGTTCGCCTCGGTGCGCGCGGCCAGCGAAGACTCGATGTGGCTCAACATCAAGTTGAACGCCGTCCGCAGTTCCTCAACCTCCGCGCCGCCACCAGTACCGGACGCGCGCACCGGCAAATCCGCGGTGGCGGTGAGGTCGTGCGAAGCGATGTCGTGCGCGGTGCCGGCCATGTCCGACAACGGCCGCAACCCGCGCCGCAGCACCACTCGGCCAGCGACCACGAGAATCGCCAACGCGATCAGGAACGCGATCACTTCGATCAACATCAGCTGCCGCACCGTGTTGTCGAGATCCGCCTGCGGTGCGGCGCTCAACAACACCGTGCCGGTCCCGTTCTGCGAAGTCTCCACCGGACACGCCCGCACGCGGTAAGAACCCTGACCCGGCAAGGCGATGGTACGGAAAAGGTCGCCGCTGGTCGCTTCTTCGGCGACCTGCGCCAGCGGCCGCACGTCGTTCGGCAACGTGCTGCCCGGCTGCGGGACGGCGTGCCCCTCCCGCACGTCGAAAACCGCGGAGTACCAGGAGTAGACGACTTCCGGATTGTCCTTCGACTCGCGCAGATGCGGCACCTGCGCGACCTGGCTGGTCTTGAGCTGCTCGTCGAGCCGCCGGTTGAGGTAGTCGTGCATCAGCTCGACGGTCAGCGCGCCGACGATCGCGAACACCACCAGCGACAGCGCGCCCAGCCCGAACGCCAGCCGCGTGCCCAGCCTCGATGCGCGCCAAGCCCGGTACCACCGGCGGGCCCAGCGCCCGATCCGGTTCACTTGCCCGCCTGCCGCACCGAGTACCCGACGCCGCGCACGGTGTGGATCAGCGGTTCCGCCTCGGTGTCGAGCTTGCGCCGCAGCCGGGAGATCGCGAGTTCGACCACATTGGACCGTCCGCCGAAGTCGTACTCCCACACGTGGTCGAGAATCTGCGCCTTGGTGAGCACAGCCGGCGAACGCCGCATCAGATAACGCAGCAGCTCGTACTCGGTCGGCGTCAGCTCGGCGAGCTGACCGCCGCGCCGGACTTCGTGCGTCTCCTCGTCCAGGGTGAGATCGCCGACCTGCAGCACCACCGTGCGGGTGTCCGGCTTCTCGGACGTCCGGCGCAGCACCGCGCGCAGCCGCGCCATCAACTCCTCGACGGAGAACGGCTTGACGAGGTAATCGTCACCCCCGCGGGTGAGGCCGGCGACGCGGTCGGCGGTCGCGTCCTTCGCGGTCAGGAAAACCACCGGGACCGAGTCGTGTTTCTCGCGCAGTTTGTCGAGCACGGTGAAACCGTCGAAATCGGGCAGCATGAGGTCGAGCACGATGATGTCGGGGGCGAACTCCGCGGCGCGGGCGAGCGCGTCGGCACCGCATCCGGCCGTCACGGCCCGCCAGCCCTCGTAACGGGCGACGGTCGCGACCAGGTCGGCGATGTGCGGCTCGTCGTCCACGACCAGCAGCCGCACCGGATTCGGGTTCTCCACCCCGCCATCCTCCGCGACGGTCGCGCGGGCGCGCGAGCCGAACCCCGAGCTGACAGCCACTCGACAGGTTCGCCGTCGCGGCGAAGCCGGAAATCCGTCGCGCGCTTCGGGCATTCCGGGCAGACTCCGGGCCATGACCTCAGTCGTGCACAACATCACCGTCGACTGCGCGGACCCGTGGGAACTGGCCAAGTTCTGGACCGACGTGACCGGCCGCCCGGTCGGCGAGGACGACCACCAGGGCGACCCGGAAATCGGCATCACGCTCGACTCCGGCGTCACGCTGCTGTTCATCGCCGTCCCGGAACCCAAGGCGGGCAAAAACCGGCTGCACCTCTGCCTGCGGCCGGACGTGCCCCGCGACGAAGAAGTGGACCGGTTGCGCAAGCTGGGCGCGACCCTGCATTCCGATCACCGCCGCGAGGACGGCAGCGGCTGGGCGGTCCTCCAGGACCCGGAAGGCAACGAATTCTGCGTCCTGCGCAGCGCGGCGGAGAAGGCATGACGGATTCGTTCGAGGTCAATCGCGCCAACTGGGACGACCGCGCCCCGATCCACGCGCGCTCGGCGTACTACGAGTTCGACAAGTTCAAGGCCGATCCCGCGCACCTGAGCCAGATCGTGCGGTTCGACCAGCCGCGGCTCGGCGACGTTTCCGGGCTGCGCACCGTGCACCTGCAGTGCCACATCGGCACGGACACGCTGTCGCTGCACCGGCTCGGAGCCAGGATCTCTGGTCTGGACCTCTCCCCGGCGTCGCTCGCCGAGGCGCGCAAGCTCGCGGACGCCACCGGCGCGGACATCGACTACCACGAGGCGAACGTCTACGACGCGGTGGAAGTCTTCGGAGACAACGCGTTCGACCTGGTGTACACCGGAATCGGCGCGCTCTGCTGGCTGCCGAAGATCGTGCCGTGGGCGGAAGTCGTCGCGCGCCTGCTGCGACCGGGCGGACGGCTGTTCATGCGCGAAAGCCATCCGATGCTGTGGACGCTCGACGACGAAGCCGAACGCGCGTGGCCGAAGTACGACTACTTCGAGCATGACGAGCCGCTCGTGTTCAGCGACGACACCACGTACGTCGACACGGACGAACCGGTACGCAAGACGACCACGCACAGCTGGAACCATTCGCTCGGCGAGATCGTCACCGCACTGCTCGACCAGGGCCTGATCCTGACCGGGCTGACCGAGCACGACACCGCGGCGTGGAACGCGCTGCCACACGAGATGGAAGAGGCCGGGGGCGGCGAATGGCGGCTGCGCGACAACCCGCGCCGGATCGCCGCGAGCTACACCCTGCAGGCACGGTGCCCCGCATAGAGTGCGGGACATGACACGCATCGCCGTCGCCGCGCTGGGCGGCACCATCTCGATGGCTCCCGGACGTTCGAGCGAAGACGGCGTCGTGCCGCGGCTGAGCGCCGAGGACCTGCTGGGAGAACTGGGGTCCCGGCTTCCGATGGAGGTCACCGCGGCGACGCTGGCCGGGCTGTCGAGTTCGTCGATGGACTACGCGACGCTCGCGCGGACCCGGCAGTGGGGCATCGAGCAGATCGAGGCGGGCGCGGACGGTCTCGTGGTGGTGCAGGGCACGGACACGCTGGAGGAAACGGCGTACCTGTTCGACCTCACGTGGCCGTCCGACGCGCCGGTGGTGATCACCGGCGCGATGCGGAACCCGAGCCTGCCCAGCCCGGACGGACAGGCGAACATCCTCGCCGCGCTCACCGTCGCCGCCGATCCGCGCAGCCGCGGCCGGGGCGCGCTGGTGGCGTTCAACGACGACGTGCACGCGGCGCGGTGGGTGCGGAAGACGCATTCCAGCCACGTCGAAACGTTTTCGTCGCGGCCGGCGGGTCCGCTCGGCATGGTCGCCGAGGGAGCGGTGCATTACTTCCACCCGTCACCGCCGCGTCCGCCGGTGCTGCCGGGAGCCGAAGCCGTCGATTTCGTTCCCCTGCTGGAATCGGGGCTCGAAGATTCGGGCGAATTGCTGTCGCTGGTTCTCCAGGGCGGAGCGCGCGGCGTGGTGGTGGCCGCCAACGGCGTCGGACACGTGTCGACCGCGACGGCCGACGTGATCGCGGCGGCGGAAGTGCCGGTCGTCGTCGCTTCCCGGACCGGCGCGGGCCCGACTTTCCGCAGCACCTACGGATTTCACGGCTCCGAATCGAGCCTGATCCGGATGGGCGCGACGATGGCCGGATGGCTGTGCCCGCGGAAATCGCGGATCCTGCTGCAGGTTCTGCTGGCGGCGAGGGTCGGCCGGGAGGAGATCGAGCGGCAGTTCAGGCTGCGCGGCGACCTCGACCGCTGATCACGCGCGGAACGGCCCGTCCACCGGATTCGCCTGGTACGACCGCATCTGCCGACCGCCCTGGCGGTAGACGTGCACGCTGATGGCCGGGTCCGGGCCGTCGTTGCGCACCTCGTGCACGTAGCCCGGGCCGAACACCCGCGACTGCCCGGCCGACAGGCCGTGCACCTCGGTCACCGCGCGCCCGCCCGGGGCACGCCGCGCGACGGTTTCGGTCAGCCGCCCGGACACGACGGTGAACGCACCGGTCGAGAACGCGTGGTCGTGCAGGTCGGTGTGCTGGCCGGGAAGCCAGCTGAGCAGCCAGACCTCCTGGTCCTCGGTGCGTTCGACGAGGGCGGAGAACCGCTCGTCGGGGTCGTAGCGCAGCAGGCTGCCCCAGCGTTCCCGGTCGGCGGCCACGTCGACGGCGACGCGGACCGGGTGGCGCAGGGCGGGGTTCTCAGGACGCAGCAGGGTGTTGTCCGGAACGGCGAACATGAAAAGAAGTCCTCACGGGAAGAAGATGGGTGTCGAACTGGCCGGGGCTAGGTTCACCGACAACAGCGACACGACATGCCCATGACGGGGCGGAGGTCGGAAGACCCCGGCCGCATCGTCATCTCGCACGTCAGCATGCCGCACAGCGAACCAGCCCCGGAGCGCCTGGTCAACCCGTCCCACCCCCTGGACCGACCTCGGTGAGGGCAGGTTCACACCCGGGGACCGCTCAGCGCCACTCCGGCTTCCGCGACCGTCCGAGCAGCTCCGCGCCCGCCTGCCGCGGGTCGACGCCCTCGTGGCACACCCGGTACATCGCGTCCGTGATCGGCATGTCGGCCCCGTGCCGCTGCGCCAGCTCGCGGATCGACGAACACGACGCGACCCCTTCCGCGACCTGGCCGCCGGTCGCCGCCTGCGCCTCGGCCAGCGTTTCGCCGCGGCCGAGCCGTTCGCCGAAGGTGCGGTTGCGCGACAACGGCGACGAGCACGTCGCGACCAGGTCGCCGAGCCCGGCGAGCCCGGCGAAGGTCAGCGGGTCCGCGCCGAGTTTCGCGCCGAGCCGCGCCATTTCGGCGAGACCGCGCGTGATGAGCGTCGCCATCGTGTTCGCGCCCAAGCCCATCCCCGCGGCCATCCCGCAGCTGAGCGCGATCACGTTCTTGCACGCGCCGCCCAGCTCGCAGCCCACCACGTCGGTGTTGGTGTAGGGCCGGAAATACTGGTTCGACGTCGCCTGCTGCACCGCTTTCGCCCGCTCGTGGTCGGCGCACGCGAGCACCGCGGCGGCGGGCTGCCCCTCGGCGATCTCGCGGGCCAGGTTCGGCCCGGACACCACCACGATCTCGCCCGGATCGACCTCGGCGAGTTCGGCGATCACCTCGCTCATCCGCTTGAGCGTGCCCAGTTCCACGCCCTTGGCCAGGCTGACCAGGATCGCGTCCGGCGGCAGCAGCGGCCGCCAGCCGGTGAGGTTCGCCCGCAGGCTCTGGCTCGGCACCCCGACCATCACTGCCTGCGCGCCGTCCAGCGCCTCGGCCGCGTCGGCCGTCGCGGTGATCCGTTCCGGCAACACCGTTCCCGGGAGATACGACTCGTTGGTGTGCCGCTCCCGGATCTCCTCGGCGACGCTTTCCCGGCGCGCCCACATCGTCACGTCCCGGCCCGCGTCGCCGAGCACCTTCGCGAACGCCGTGCCCCACGAACCCGCGCCGAGCACGGTGACCCGCTGCACGTCGGCGGCGAAACCCGCCATCAGGCACCGTCCTCCGGCTTCTCCGCGGCGGCGGCCTCGTCCAAGGCCGTGGCCGGATCCTTCACCACGTCCGCCGTCCCGCTGTCGGCTTTCTTCGTTTCCGCCGCCGTTTCCGGCTTCTTCGCGGGCGGTTCCTCGTGCCGGATCTCCGCCAGCAGACGGGTCACCTCGTCCATCAGCACCGCGGTGACCTCGCGCAGGGTCGAGGCGCTGCGCGGGTTCCCGCCCCGGTACGCCGACAGGTCGATCGGATCGCCGACCAGGTGCGTCACCGTCTTGCGCGGGAACGGCGTGAACTTCTTGGTGTAGCCGTTGAAAATCTGGTTCGTGCCCCAGCGCGCGATCGGGATCACCGGCACGTCGTTCTGCAGCGCCAGCCGCGCCGCGCCGCTGTAGGCCTCCTTCGGCCAGCCGAGCGGGTCCTTCGTGATGGTGCCCTCGGGATAGATCACGATGACCTTGCCCTCTTGCAGCGCCTGGTGCGCGGCCTTGAGGCTGTCGCCGGCCGCGCTCGAACCGCGCGCCACCGGGATCTGGCCGGACCCGGTCACGATCCGGCCGAAGATCGGCACATCCTTCAAGCTCGCCTTGAGGAAGAACCGCGGCACCCGCTTCTGCCGGTGCACGAACACCGCGTCGACCGCCGGGTCCAGGTGCGAAATGTGGTTCATCACCAGCACCGCGGGGCCTTGCCGGGGGATTTTCTCCGCGCCGAGGTACACCCGCTTGCCGATCGCGGTCAGCGGATAGAACGCGGCGGCGGCCAGCCCCACCCAGAATCCGCCCTTCTCACGCCGTGCCACAGTTCTCCTCCTCGGGTCGCCTCTGCTCCGGGTGATCCTGCCGCGCGCCGGTTCGCGCAGTCCAGGGAGGGTGCGCTCACGCACGCGCGCGACGGGTTTCGGGTAAAGATGGACAGGTGGACGCAGACCTGGTCATGCCGCTGAAACCGCCGGCCGCGGGCAAGTCCCGGCTGCGCGGGGCGGTCGCCGCGCACCGGCACGCCGAGCTCGTGCTGGCGCTGGCCTGCGACACGCTTGCCGCGGTCACGTCGGTCGCCCGGGTCCGGCGCGTGCTCGTCGTCACCTCCGATCCGGCCGCGCTGTCCGAATTGGCCGGTCTCGGCGTCGAACTGGTCGCCGAACCGGCGGGCGGCGGGCTCAACGAAGCGTTGCGGCACGGCGCGGAGCTGCTGCGCGCGGACGCGCCGGGCGGAGTAGTCGGCGCGCTCCAAGCGGATCTTCCCGCGTTGCGCGCGGTGGATCTGGAGCAGGCGCTGACCGAGGCCGCGGGCCGCCGGGCGGTGGTGTTCGACCGGCAGGGCACCGGGACCACGCTGTTGCTGTCCGCGCCGGGAAAACCGCTCGACCCGCGCTTCGGCTCCGGATCCGCGGAACTGCATCGGGCCTCCAGTGCGATTCCGCTCACCCAAGCGCTGCCCTCGCTGCGCAGCGACGTTGACACCGAAGATGATCTACGACACGCCGCGAAGCTCGGTCTGGGGAAGCGAACCGCCGCGGTGCTCCCGGCCTGACCGACGCAATTGCGCCGACGTGTTCACTCGACCTTCATCGCGGTCTGCGCAAACCACAGCTTCGTAGTGAACAATGGGCGACGTGAGCACAGAAGACGGCAGCACTCCGGCCCGGCGGCGCGTGAAGAGCGGCAGCAGCGCATCCCCCTCGTCCCCGGCTCCGCGCACCGCGGGCGGCAAGGCGACCTCGCGCGGGACCGCCGACACCGCGGCGGCCCGTCGGGCTAAATCCAAGGCGGCTCCGGCGGACGACAACGCCAAACCGGCCAAGCGCAAGACCGCCTCGAGCGCGCTGCGCACCACGGCGAAGAAACCCGCCGCCCCGCCTGCCGCCGCGCGATCGCGCCGGACCACGACCGAGAGCGGCGAGGAATTCCGCTCCGTTCCGTCGGCCCCGCCCGCCGTCACCTCCGCGCCCACCGCGGTCGAGACGCTTCCCGACGACCGTTATTTCAACCGCGAGCTGTCCTGGCTCGACTTCAACGCGCGTGTGCTCGCGCTGGCCGAGGACGAATCGCAGCCGCTGCTCGAACGGGCCAAGTTCCTCGCCATTTTCGCGTCCAATTTGGACGAGTTCTACATGGTCCGGGTCGCCGGGCTGAAACGGCGCGACGGCACCGGCCTGTCGGTGCGCAGCGCGGACGGGCTCACGCCGCGCGAACAGCTCGACTACATCGCCAAGCGCAACCAGGACCTGGTCGAGCGGCACACCGCCGCCTTCGAGCAGCATCTGCGCCCGGAACTGGCCGAGCAGGACATCCGGCTCGTCGGCTGGGCCGACCTGTCCGGGGCCGACCAGCTCCGGCTGTCGAGCTACTTCTCCGAGCAGATCTTCCCGGTGCTCACGCCGCTCGCGGTCGACCCGGCGCACCCGTTCCCGTACATCTCGGGGCTGTCGCTCAACCTCGCGGTGACGGTGCGAGACCCGCAGGGCGGGCTCGAACGGTTCGCGCGCGTGAAGGTGCCGAGCAACGTGCCGCGGCTCATGCGCGTGGAGACCGAACGCGGCAACCGGTCCGCCACCTTCCTGCCGCTCGAGGAACTGATCTCCGCGCACCTGAGCGATCTGTTCACCGGCATGGAGGTCACCGAGCACCACGTCTTCCGCGTCACCCGCAACGCCGATTTCGAGGTCGAGGAAGACCGCGACGAGGACCTGTTGCAGGCACTCGAACGCGAGCTCGCGCAGCGCCGGTTCGGCCCGCCGGTGCGGCTCGAGGTCGCGCAGGACATGAGCGAGCACATGCTCGAACTGCTGCTGCGCGAGCTGGAAGTCGATCCCGAGGACGTCGTCGAGGTGCCCGGGCTGCTCGACCTCACCTGCCTGTTCCAGCTGTCGGGCGTCGACCGCAAGGAATTGAAGGACCGGCCGTTCGTGCCCGCGACGCATCCGGCGTTCGGCGAACGCGAGACGCCCAAGAGCGTGTTCGCGACGCTGCGCGAGGGCGACGTCCTGGTGCACCACCCGTACGACTCGTTCTCCACGAGCGTGCAGCGGTTCATCGAACAGGCCGCGGCCGATTCGAAGGTGCTGGCGATCAAGCAGACGCTGTACCGGACGTCCGGCGATTCGCCGATCGTGGACGCGCTGATCGACGCCGCCGAAGCGGGCAAGCAGGTCGTGGCGCTGGTGGAGATCAAGGCGCGGTTCGACGAGCAGGCCAACATCACCTGGGCGCGCACGCTGGAACGCGCGGGCGTGCACGTCGTGTACGGCTTGGTGGGCCTCAAAACGCACTGCAAGGTGTCGATGGTGGTGCGGCAGGAGGGTTCGACTATCCGCCGCTACTGCCACATCGGCACCGGCAACTACAACCCGAAGACCGCGCGGCTGTACGAAGACCTCGGCCTGCTGACCGCGGACCCGAGCATCGGCGCGGACATCACCGACCTGTTCAACGTCCTCACCGGCTATTCGCGCCAGGACACCTACCGCACGATCCTCACGTCGCCGCACGGCATCCGCCGCGGCATCGTGCGCGCGATCGGCGAGGAGATCGAACTCGCGCGCGCCGGGCTCGAAGCGGGCATCCGGATCAAGTGCAACTCGCTCGTCGACGAGCAGGTGATCGACGCGCTGTACCACGCTTCGCAGGCCGGCGTTCCGGTCGACGTCGTGGTGCGCGGGATCTGCTCGCTGAAGCCGGGCGTCGAGGGATTGAGCGAGAACATCCGGGTCCGCTCGATCCTCGGCCGGTTCCTCGAGCATTCGCGGGTGTTCCACTTCCGCGCGGGCGGCACGCACTGGATCGGCAGCGCGGACATGATGCACCGCAACCTCGACCGCCGGATCGAGGCGCTGGTGCGGGTCAAGGACCCGAAGCTGACGCGGCAACTGGACGAGGTATTCGATTCGGCGCTCGACCCGCACACGCGCTGCTGGGTGCTCAGTTCCTCGGGCGAATGGCAGCCGTTCCCGGCCGCTGGTTCGCAGGTGCGCGACCACCAGCTCGAACTCGCGAAGCTGCACGGGGCGGTCGGATGAGCGTGGACGTCCGGGCCGCCGGCGCGGTGCTCTGGCGCCGTGCCGGGGACGGGTTCGAGGTCGCCCTCGTGCACCGGCCCCGCTACGACGATTGGTCGCTGCCGAAGGGAAAGGTCGACCCCGGCGAGACGATCGCGGCCACCGCGGTGCGCGAGATCGCCGAGGAGACCGGGTTCCGCGCGGTGCTGGGCCGCTACGTCGCGCAGACGACGTACGAGGTTCCCGCGAAGAACAACGGGCGGCCGCTGCGCAAGAGCGTCGACTACTTCAGCGCCGAAGCCGTTTCCGGCGCCTTCGAGCCCAACCACGAGGTCGACGAACTGCGCTGGCTCGACCCGATCGCGGCGGAACGGCTGCTCACGCGCCCGGCGGATGTCCGGGTGCTGCGAGAGTTCTGCGCCCTCCCGCCCGCGCAGACGACAGTGTTGCTGGTGCGGCACGCCAAGGCGGGCAAACGCGAGGACTGGACCGGCGACGACGACCTCCGTCCGCTGTCGGAAGCCGGTCAGCGCCAAGCGGCCGCACTGCGGGACCTGCTGCCGCTCTTCGGCCCCGATCGGGTGTACTCCGCGCCGCGGCTGCGGTGCGTGCAGACCGTCGGCGGAATCGCGGAGTCGCTCGGCGTCGAGGTGCAGCACGAGCCGTTGCTGTCGGAGGAGGGCTACTGGCCCGACCCGCTGCTCGGAATCCGCCGCCTGCTGGCGATCGCGGCCGACGGGGGCACCCCGCTGATCAGCAGTCAGGGCGGCGTGATCCCGGACCTGGTGAGCGCGCTGGCGGACCGGGACGGCCTGGAACTGCCCGCCGCCCGCGACGGCGTGGTGCCGAGCAAGAAGGGCTCGCTGTGGGTCCTGTCGTTCTGCCCCGGCGACGACGGACCGGTTCTGGTGAGCGCGGATTATTACCCCAGCCCGCTGCCCGCTCCGGTGCCCTCGGCAGGCTGATCTTTTTCACCGGACGTCGTTCTCGTTCGCGGGTGCTGCCGCCATTCGGCGGGCCGCGGATTCTATAGAGACCGGTATTGCTGAGCGGTGCTCAGCAATTGTCCCGGGTCCCGGCATAAGCGACGTCCGAGACAGCCTCGAGGGGTTTAATTACCCCCGGCGGGGATTTATCTCCAGGCGTCGGATTAGCCCTCCCGGACAGTGCGCCGATTACCTTCCCTCGGTGTCCTGGCACGCGGTCCGGACGCCGGAATCTGTTGTCTTATCAGCAATCCGGCGGGGTTCTTTTCGACGCCCGGACAGCCCGCCGACCTCGGGAAACGCTGTCTTCTCACTGCCGCAACACCCATCCGGACCGAGGCCGCGGCAACCCCGGTGAGGCAGCGAATTCCCGATCTCCGGCGACGCTCTCCGCTGCTCAGCCCGTTCGGCTGCTCAGCCCGTCCCCGCACCGGCTCGCCCAGGAACCACGCGCCCTCAACGGCTTCCAGCACGCAGCGCCCCCTGCCCCCATGCCACATCAGCCGACCGCCCCGGCCTCCTCACCTGGTGTGGAATCCCGGCGCACCACAACGGCTCAGCCGCACCGCCACCCCAGCCCGCCCGCCGAACCGCCCCGGTACCGCGACCCGATGCCCGCATCGCCTCGCCAAACTGTGGCACCGCATCCAGCGCCGCAACTCCGCCCGCCACAACAGGTCAGCCACCCGCCCTAGCAGGTCGACACCACAATCGGCCCGCCAGCACGGCAACTCAGCCCGCTGATCCGGACACCCACTGAGCCGAACCCAGCCGCCGAATCCACCGCGCCAGCACGACAACGCCGCCCCGCATCACCACTGTGGGCACCCTGCCTGGCCGAACCGCAGTCCCCACAGCCCGCCGCACCAGCACCACGACGCCGCCCCGGCCCATCAACCCGAACACCACACCTGGCCGAACCGCAGTCCCCACAACGCCTCACTGCTCCCCCGCTGCCCCGGCCCCGCAAGGTCTCACCGTTGCCCCGCCAACCTCCAGCCCCACAACGCCTCACCCCTCCCCAGCCAGCCGACCAACCCCTCAGCGCATCACCGCTGCCCCGACGACCCCCAGCCCTCGCAACGCCTCACCGCTCCCCCACCAACCCACGCCCCAATAACCCCGCCCTCCGCACCGACTCCCGCCCGTCCAGCCGAGAAACCCCCGGAAACGCGGCAGGGCCCCGACCTCACCCGAGGTCGGGGCCCTGCCGCGAAGCGACGATTACCGAATTACTTCTTCTTGGCCGCCGAGGTGCGCTTCGCCGGGGCCCGCTTGGCCGCGGCCGTGGTCTTCTTCGCTGCCGTGGTGGTCTTGGCGGCAGGCTTGGCGGCGGCCTTCGCCCGCGTGGTGGTGGCCTTCGGGGCCGCCTTGGCGCGGGTCGTGGTCGACTTCGCGGCCGTCGCGCGCGTCGTCGTCTTGGCCGCGGTGGCCTTGGCGGGAGCCTTGGCCGCGGTGGCGCGAGTGCGCGTGGCGGCGGGCTTCGCCGCGGTGGCACGGGTGCTGCGCGTGGCGGTCGTCGACGCGGCGCGGGTGCTCGTGGCGCGCGCGGTGGTGCCGGTGGCCCGCTTCGCCGCCGTGGCCTTCGGCAGCTTCTTCGAACCGGAAATCACGTCCTTGAACGTGGTGCCCGCGCGGAACGCCGGAACGTTCGTCTTCTTCACTCGCACGGCTTCGCCGGTGCGCGGGTTGCGCGCGGTGCGGGCGGCACGAGCGCGCTTCTCGAACACCCCGAAGCCGGTGATGTTCACCTTTTCGCCCTTGTTGACCGTCCGGATGATGATGTCGACGAGACCGTCGACGGCCTCCGAAGCAACCTTTTTGTCGCCCAGACGCTCCGACAGCGCCTCGATCAGCTGGGCCTTGTTGGCCATTCCAGTCCCTCCAAGAAGAACTCTTCGTCCACGGCCAGGTCGGCCGGCTAACGCACACGGTATTACCAAGACAGCACAAATTCCAAACGGCACGCGAAATTTTCCCTTGCGGCGGGAACGGTTCCGCCCTCCCGAAGGACCCGTTTCCGGTCCCGGGAGGCTCCGTTTGGCGCGGGCGAAGAGGGGGCCCGCCGGGGCGGGATTCCCTTTCCGAGCAGGGAATCCGCGCCCCGGCGGCGCGGTTCAGGAGGTCGCGGCGGGCAGCGTCACGGGCTTCCAGGAGGGCCGCTGGGACTCGAACGCGTCGATGTCCCCCGCGTGGCGCAGAGTCAGCGCGATGTCGTCGAGTCCTTCGAGCAGCCGCCAGCGGACGTAGTCGTCGATCTGGAAGGGCGCGGTGAAGTCCTTGGCCCGCACGGTCTTGGCTTCGAGGTCCACCGTCACCTCGGTGCCGGGCTCGTTCTCCAGCAGCTTCCAGAGCAGTTCGACATCCGACTGCTCGCACTGCGCGGCGACGAGGCCGCCCTTGCCGGAGTTGCCGCGGAAGATGTCGGCGAAGCGGGACGAGATGACGACCCGGAAGCCGTAGTCCAGCAACGCCCACACGGCGTGCTCGCGCGACGAACCGGTGCCGAAGTCGGGCCCGGCGACGAGCACCGAGCCGCTGGAGAACGGTTCCTGATTGAGGATGAAGTCCTCCTGCGCGCGCCAGGCGGCGAACAGCCCGTCCTCGAATCCGGTGCGGGTCACGCGCTTGAGGTAGACGGCCGGGATGATCTGATCAGTGTCCACGTTGGACCTGCGCAGCGGGACCCCGATCCCGGTGTGCTGGGTGAACGGTTCCATGGTGGGAGCTCCTCTCGGGGAAGTCAGGCGGGCAGGTCGGCGGGCGAGGACAGCGTCCCGCGCACGGCGGTGGCGGCGGCCACGAGCGGCGAGACGAGGTGCGTGCGGCCGCCCTTGCCTTGCCGCCCCTCGAAGTTGCGGTTGGAGGTGGACGCGCTGCGCTCGCCGGGGGCGAGCTGGTCCGGGTTCATCCCGAGACACATGGAGCAGCCTGCCTGCCGCCATTCGGCTCCCGCCTCGGAGAAGACCTTGTCCAGGCCTTCCTCCTCGGCGGCCTTGCGCACTCGCATCGAACCGGGCACCACGAGCATCCGGACCGAATCGGCCACCTTCCGCCCGCGCAGGACCTCGGCCGCGGCGCGCAGATCCTCGATCCGGCCGTTGGTGCACGAGCCGAGGAACACCGTGTCCACCGCGATCTCGCGCAGCGGGGTGCCCGGCTTCAGATCCATGTAAGTCAGCGCCTTCTCCGCGGCGAAGCGCGCGTTCTCGTCCGCGATCGCGGCCGGGTCCGGCACCGTCTCGCTCAGCGGCAGGCCCTGTCCCGGGTTGGTGCCCCACGTCACGAACGGCGTCAGCTGGTCCGCGTCGAGGTGGACTTCGGCGTCGAATTCCGCGCCCTCGTCGGTGCGCAGTTCGCGCCAGGCGGCGACGGCGGCGTCCCAGTCCGCGCCCTTCGGAGCGTGCGGACGGCCCTTCAGGTAGGCGAAGGTCGTTTCGTCCGGCGCGATCATGCCGGCGCGCGCGCCCGCCTCGATCGACATGTTGCAGATGGTCATCCGGGCTTCCATCGACAGCTCCTCGATGGCCTTGCCGCGGTACTCGAGGACGTAGCCCTGCCCGCCGCCGGTGCCGATTTTGGCGATCACGGCGAGGATCACGTCCTTCGCGGTGACGCCCGGCTGCAGCGTGCCGTCGACGTTGATCGCCATCGTCTTGAACGGCCGCAGCGGCAGCGTCTGGGTGGCGAGCACGTGCTCGACTTCGGAGGTGCCGATGCCGAACGCCATCGCGCCGAACGCGCCGTGCGTGGAGGTGTGACTGTCGCCGCACACCACGGTGGTGCCCGGCTGGGTCAGGCCGAGCTGCGGTCCGATCACGTGCACGATGCCCTGTTCGGCGTCGCCCATCGGGTGCAGCCGGACGCCGAACTCCTTGCAGTTGCGGCGAAGCGTGTCGACCTGGGTGCGGGACACCGGGTCGGCGATCGGGAGGTCGATGTCCACCGTGGGGACGTTGTGGTCCTCGGTGGCGATGGTGAGGTCGGGGCGGCGCACCTTCCGCCCGGCCAGCCGCAGGCCGTCGAACGCCTGCGGGCTGGTCACTTCGTGCACCAGGTGGAGGTCGATGTAGAGCAGATCCGGTTCGGCGCCTTCGCCTCGGCGCACGAGGTGGCTGTCCCACACCTTCTCCGCCAGCGTACGAGCCTTGCCGGTGGGGCTGGTCATCTCCGGCTCCTTCCTCGGGATCGGCCGGGAGCACGGAACCCGGACGATGCCGGTGAGGAGGGGGCAGCCGCGGCTGTCCGCGGCTCCGGGTTTCGTTTTTCCCAGATTCTGGACTTCCCACACTGCGGGAAGATAGTATCGCGTCGTGGGACAGCATAGCGGTATCGGAGTACTGGACAAAGCCGTGGCCGTGCTGCAGGCCGTCGCCGAGGACCCGTGCGGGCTGGCGGAACTGTGCACGCGCACCGGGCTTCCGCGCGCGACCGCGCACCGGCTCGCGGTCGGGCTCGAAGTGCATCGCCTGCTGCGGCGGGGGCCGGACGGGCGCTGGCGGCCGGGCACCGCGCTCGCCGAACTCGCGGGCGGCTCGACCGACCCGTTGCTCGACGCGGCGAGTTCGGTGCTGCCGAAGCTTCGGGACATCACCGGCGAAAGCGTTCAGCTTTACCGGCGCGACGGCGTGCAGCGCGTGTGCGTTTCGACCGCGGAACCGCCGAGCGGTTTGCGCGACACGGTTCCGATCGGTTCGCGGCTGCCGATGACGGCGGGCTCGGGCGCGAAGGTCCTTGCCGCGTGGTCGGATCCGCACACGCAGCGGACGATCCTCGCCGACGCGGTTTACGGCGAACGCACTCTGCTCGAAGTACGCCGCCGCGGCTGGGCGCAAAGCGTCGCCGAACGCGAACCGGGCGTCGCGAGCGTTTCGGCCCCGGTGCGCGATTCCTCGGGCACAGTCGTCGCCGCGGTGTCGGTGTCCGGCCCGATCGAACGCATAGGGCGCAAACCCGGCGCACGATGGGCAGCGGACCTTCTCGCCGCCGCCGACGCGCTTCAGGAACGCCTCTGACACCCGCTCCCACCGCGCACCAACCCCAGGCCGCCTCCCCGCCACCCGGCGGGGAGGCGGCCTTTTTCGCACAGCCGACCCCGCGCACGACGAACGCACTCGGCGAAGCACGCCGGTCCCAACACCGCCCAACGCGACCGCGGCACCGCGAACGCCCCGGCACGCGATTCCCCGACGCCGCCGTCATCGCCGACACCCCTGTGCCGGTCTCCGGCCCGCCCGAACACATCGGCCCCAACCCGGGCTGCCGCCCCGCCGCACCGGCAGGAGACGCCTTTCCACCCCATGACGACTCACGCCGACGCGACCTAAGGCGAACCCCACTCCGCGCAACGCACGCCGCGGCTGTCCCAAAACATCGCGAACCCGGCACCGCGAACATCCCGGCCCCGGCATGCGATTCCCCGCCACCGCCACCGCGCCGATCCCGAACGCCTCAGCCGCCCGCCGCGCCTCAACCCGGCGCGCCTTCCCGGCGCACCGGCACTCGTCTTGCGCGCAGACGACCCCACACCGGGCACACCCGAAGCACACCGCCACCGGACCCACTGCGTCGCCCAACACGAACCCGACACCCCGAACGCCCCAACCCCAGAACGCGATTCCCCCGCCACCGCCGCCCCGCCGATCCCCGACCCCGCCCGAACACGTCAGCCGCAAACCGCGCCCCAACCCGGCCTGCCTTCCCGGCGCACCGGCAGTCGCCTTGCGCACGCACGACCCCACCCCGGACCCACTCCACGCGAAGCACACCGCCAACCAGACCCCAGGGTCGCCCAACACGAACCGGGCACTCCGAACGCCCAACTCCAAAGCGCGATTCCCCGCCACCGCCGCCCCGCCGATCCCCGACCCCGAACGCATCAGCCGCAAACCCGGCGCACGACCCTCGCCGCCGACGCCCTCCACGAACGCCTCCGACGCCCCTCTCCCACCGCGCGCCAACCCCAGACCTCCTCCCCGCCACGCCCGTACGGGGCAGCCTTTTTCGCGCGGTTTTCGATCGTCCTCAGTAGACCGTCCGGCCGCTTCGAGGGTCGCCCGAGCGGACGCGCACGACCCGCCCGGAGAGCCCCCAGAGAAGGCAAAACCGCAGGACAACGGGTGTCTACATGCGACTTTGCCGGTGCCCCAAGCACTCTCGCGGGTCTTCCGGCCAGTGAAAGAATCCGGCGACGCGGCCCCCTCGCCGACTTGCCGGTTACCCGACACGGCAACGAAAAAGGCAGGTCCCGATTGGACTTGCGAAGTCTATGGGTGATAATGACTGCGTTCGGCCTGTATGGCCGTATAAAACAAGTTCTGGTTGGAGGAACTGGAATGGCCAACAAGGCCCAGCTGATCGAAGCTCTGTCGGAGCGCATCGGCGACAAGAAGGCAGCCGCGGAAGCCGTCGACGGTCTCGTCGACATCATCATCCGCACCGTCCACAAGGGCGAAAAGGTCACGATCACCGGCTTCGGTGTCTTCGAAAAGCGCGCTCGTGCCGCCCGCACCGCGCGCAACCCGCGCACCGGCGAAGCCGTGCGGGTCAAGAAGACCAACGTTCCGGCGTTCCGCGCGGGCACCACGTTCAAGGACGTCATCTCCGGCTCGAAGAAGCTGCCGAAGGCGACTGCCGTGAAGCGTGCGACCGCCAGCACCGCGAAGGCGACCGCCACTCGCGCCACGGCGACGACCACCACTCGCGCCAAGGCCACCGCCGCCAAGCCGGCCGCCACCCGCACCCGCGCCACCGCGGCCAAGGCTCCCGCCAAGGCCACCGCCGCGAAGGCCACCACCACCCGCGCCAAGGCGACCGCCACCAAGGCCACCGCGGCCAAGGCGGCTCCGAAGGCCACCACCACGCGGGCGAAGGCCGCCGCCAAGCCGGCCGCCAAGAAGACCACGGCGACCGCGAAGAAGGCTCCGGCCAAGCGCACCTCGGCCGCGAAGAAGAAGTAACTCCGGTTTTCCGGAACATCCCGACAAGCCCCGCCCGGCTTCTCCCCGGGCGGGGCTTGTCGCATCTCTGCCCCTTTTCCGCCCTGGAGACGCCGCCCGGCAGACGGGCGCGGCACCCCGCACACGTGATGACCGAGGAAGATGCCGCGCCGCCCGTGGCGCGATCCGATTCCGAAGCGGCAGAAGCGCGTTCCGACGACCGCCTTCAAGATCCGTTGGCGCGCTTGCCCGTCCGGATCTCGTCGACCGCGAGGCCGCACTCAGCACCGCGGAATCGGCGGACACGGCGTCGCGCGAGCCTCCGCCGTCTGGACGGCCGCGGATTGTCCCAGCCGGACCACATCGGCGCAGCGCGAAGGAAATCGAAGGAAGGCCCCCGCGTTTTCCTGATCGCACCGGCCATCCCGCACCCGTCCACGGTCGATCACCTGTTCCCCCAAGCAACTGCGAACGCTCGCTCGAAGCGGCCGCCGGGGTTTCCTTGCCGTGTCCGGTCCGGCACCATGCGTGGCCGCCGGGTGTCCGCGATCACCCAGGCCACGCAAGGTCCACAACAGACTATCGGGTTGTTATGCGAACGTGACAACCACGCACGGCACCCACTGGTAATCCGGTCGGGCGAACCGGCGAATCCGTACTGGTTTCGCCAGCGCACACCCTCTTTTCCCCGTCGCCGCAGCGGTGTCTCGCGGGCGCGCGCACCGCGTCCGCGAAAGTGGGTGCCGGGCCACGAAAACCGGCCGTCATCGGTGAACTGGTCGCGCGATGGGCTCCGATCAGTGTTGGTCTATGCAATCATGTCGCCCGGCAAAGGACCCCGAATGCGAGAACATGAGACGACTGTGCCGATAGTTCGTGTGGAGAAGCTGTACAAAGTGTTCGGCCGCCGGGCGGAAGAAGCGGTCGGCAAGCTGGAGAAGGGCGTCGACCGCGCCGAACTGGACCTGCCCGGCGTGACCGCGGCGGTGATCGACGCCTCCTTCACCGTGGAGCGCGGCGAAATCTTCGTGGTGATGGGACTGTCCGGTTCGGGCAAGTCGACCCTGCTGCGCACGCTGAACGGATTGCTCCCGGTCACTTCCGGCCGGGTGCTGGTGGACGACATCGACCTCACCGACAAGTCCGCCGCGCAGGTGCGCGAGCTGCGCCAGCGGCGGATGAGCATGGTGTTCCAGCACTTCGCGCTGTTCCCGCACCGCACGGTCGCGGAGAACGTCGCCTACGGGCTGAGCGTGCAGAACGCTCCGCGCGAGCGGCAGCGCGAACGCACCGCCGAAGCGCTGGAGATGGTCGGGCTCACCGGATGGGAGGACCGGTTGCCCGGTCAGCTTTCCGGCGGGATGCGCCAGCGCGTCGGCCTCGCCCGCGCGCTGGCCGCGGACACCGAGATCCTGCTGATGGACGAGGCGTTCAGCGCGCTGGACCCGTTGATCCGCAAGGAGATGCAGGACCAGCTCCTGATGCTGCAGCGGCAGCTGGGCAAAACGATCGTGTTCATCACGCACGACCTCAACGAGGCGATGCGCCTCGGCGACCGGATCGCGATGATGCGCGACGGCCGGATCGTGCAGGTTTCGACCGCGCAGGAGATGCTCACCGAGCCGGCCGACGAGTACGTCGCGAGGTTCGTGCGCGACGTCGACCGCAGCCGGGTGCTCACCGCGTCCGCCGTGATGGCGCCCGCGGAAATCTCGTTCACCCCGGCGACAACCGTCGTCGAAGCGCTGGAAACGATGCGCCGGAACGAACTCTCCGGCGTGCTGGTGACCGAGGACGGCAAGTTCGCCGGAGCGGTCGACCGGCGTGCGGTGAGCGACGCCGCCGACCGCGGCACGGAAACGATCGCCGGACTCGTCGACCGTTCCGCCGCGCGCACCGGCCCGGAAACCCAGATGGCCGAGCTGTTCGGCCACGCCGCTTCCGCGCCTGCGCCGCTCGCGGTGGTCGGGGCCGAGGGCGAACTGCTCGGCGCGGTGACCCGCGAGGCGCTGCTGAACGCGCTGAGCACCGGAGAAAACGACGCCCAGGAGGTGAACGCCCGTGTCTGACAACCTCCTCGTCGGCGACCTGCCGCAGATTCCCGTCGGCACGTGGTTCAAGGCGATCATCGACTGGCTGCAGGGCAACATCGGCCCGTTCTTCGATTTCGTCGACAAGATCGTCAACGGCGCGGTCACCGGGCTCGCCTCGGGCCTGACCTGGCTGCCGTGGCCGGTGCTGGTCGTGGTGTTCGCCGGGCTCGGCTGGTGGCTGCGCGGCTGGAAGTTCGGCCTCGGCTCGGCGATCGGGTTCGCGCTCATCGACAGCCTGCGCGAATTCCCGTCCGCGATGCAGACGCTGTCGCAGGTGCTGATCTCCGGCGTGGTCGCGGTGGCGATCGCGGTGCCGGTCGGGATCGCGGCCGCGCGCAACGAAACGGTGAGCCGGATCGTGAAGCCGATCCTGGACTTCATGCAGACGCTGCCCGCGTTCGTCTACCTGATCCCGGTCATTTTCTTCTTCTCGATCGGCCCGGTGCCGGGCGTGGTGGCGACCGTCGTGTTCTCGCTGCCGCCGGGCGTGCGGCTGACCGAACTCGGCATCCGCCAGGTCGACCCGGAAATGGTCGAGGCGGGCGAGGCGTTCGGCTCGCCGCCGCGGCGGATCCTGCGGGAGATCCAGATCCCGCTCGCGATGCCGTCGATCATGGCGGGCATCAACCAGATCATCATGCTGTCGCTGTCCATGGTCGTGATCTCCGGCATGGTCGGCGCGCCCGGGCTCGGCGCCGAGGTGTACGCCGCGGTCACGAGCCTGAAGCTGGACCTGGGTTTCAACGCCGGTCTCGGCGTTGTCGTGCTGGCGATCTATCTCGACCGGCTCACCTCCTCGCTGGGGGCGCGCTCGGCGGTGGGCCGCGCCCTCCGCCGGGCCGACGCGGCCTGATCCACCTCCACCGCAACGAGAAAGGACGAACGAGTGCGCACATCGAAACGGCTCAGCCGGATCCTCGCCGTGGGCGCCGCCGTGACGGCCCTGATCGGCCTCACCGCGGCGTGCGGCGGCCGGGAGTCCCAGTCGGGCAACAGCCAGCAAGCCAAGAGCGTCACCATCGGCTACATCAACTGGGACGAGGACGTCGCCCTCACCAGCCTGTACCAGGCGGTGCTGGAGGAAAAGGGCTACCAGGTCAAAACGCAGATGCTCGACGTCGGCCCGATCTACGCGGGCCTGGCGAAGGGCGACGTCGACATGTTCCTCGACTCGTGGCTGCCCGCGACGCACAAGCAGTACTGGGACCAGTACCACGACCAGCTCGAAGACCTCGGCGTCTGGTACGACAACGCGACCCTCAACCTCGCCGTGCCGAATTACGTGGGCGAGGTCAACAGCATCGCCGACCTCAAGGACAAGGCGAGCATGTTCGGCGGCAAGATCACCGGCATCGAGGCGAGCGCGGGCGAGACGAGCATCGTGCAGAAGGACGCGATCCCGCAGTACGGCCTCGACGGCGCGATGACCCTGCAGAACTCGTCGACCACCGCGATGCTGGCCGCGCTCGACAGCTCGATCAAGGCGAAGAAGCCGATCGTCGTGACGCTGTGGCACCCGCACTGGGCGTACTCGCGCTACCAGCTCAAGGATCTCAAGGACCCGAAGGGCGCGATGGGCAAGGGCGAGCAGCTCCACGCGCTGGGCCGCAAGGGCTTCGGCAAGGACTTCCCGGCTCTCGCCGGCGTGGCCAAGAAGCTGAAGATGTCGGACGCGGACCTCGGTTCGCTCGAGGACGCGATCCAGAAGGCCCCGAAGGGCCAGGAAAAGGCCGCCGCCAAGCAGTGGGCGGATCAGCACAAGCAGTTCGTGGACCAGGCTTTCGCCGGTCTCTGAGCCAGCACCGGAACGACCCCGCCTCCCGTTCGCCGGGACGGCGGGGTCGTTTCTTTGTGCCCGGCAGGCAGGCCGCCCGGGCGGATTCACCCTGATTCGTTGCCCAGCACGGTTATCGCGCGGATTCCGCGGCGAGATGCGGCACACTGGGCATATGTCTCGCGCGCCGATCTCTGCCCGCACCGACGCATCCGACGACGTCGACGCGGTCACCGAAGCCGTGCTCACCGCTTCCCGGCTGCTCGTCGCGGTGTCGGCGCGGTCCATCGCCTCCGCGGGCGACCTCATCACGGTGCCGCAATTCCGGCTGCTGGTGGTGCTGCATTCGCGCGGTCCGCTGAAACAGGCCGCGCTCGCCGACCATCTCGGGGTCACGCCGTCCACCGCGAGCCGGATGATCGACCGGCTGGTCGCCGCCGCGTTGGTCGCCCGGCTGGGCAATCCGTCGTCCCGGCGCGAGGTCGTCATCGAACTCACCCGGGAAGGCGACCGGATCGTGCGCCTCGTCACCCAGCGGCGGCGGCGCGAAATCGCCGCCATCGTGGAGAAAATGCCCGAATCGACCCGCCGCGGCCTGGTCGACGCGCTGACCGCGTTCGCCGAAGCCGGCGGCGAACCGCCCGCCGGGAATCCCGCCGACGCCGTCTGGGTCTAGATTTCCGCCGCCACCGCGCGAATCCCGTCGGTCACTTCTTTCGCCGACGGTGCTTCCTCCGGGTCGAGCAGCCACTGCACCATCAGCCCGATCACCAGCGCGCTCTGCACGGCCCCACCGACCCCGGCCCGGGCCTCCCGCAGCCCCTGCGCGAGATGCCGGCGCACGTCCGGTGACCGCTCCGCCCGCACCAGCGCCTCAAGCTGCGCGACCCACAACGCCCGGTGCTCGCCGAAGCTGTCGATCAGCCGCTTCAATCCCTCCTCGGACAGGTCGAACGACGAATCCGCGACCTGGCCGCCCAGCTCGTCAACCGCCGCGACCAACGCCTGCGTCAACAACGCGTCCCGCGACCCGAAGTGGTACCCGATCGCCGCGTGACTGACGCCCGCCGCGGCCGCGATGTCGCGCACCGTCGTGTTGCTCCAGCCCCGCTCGATCAAGCAGCGCTTCGCCCCGGCCAGCAGATCCTCCCGATTACCCATGGCGCGCAGCCTAGCCGATTTCTTGTCCAAATGGTTTATCCATATGGTTTACCCAAATGGACAACCTGGGGCTACGTTTGCTCCCATGGCCTCCTTGACCGTCCTGATCTCCGGTGCTGGCGTGGCCGGCGCCACCCTCGACGAGCTCCTCACGCGCTCCGGCCACCGCGTGACGATCGTCGAGCGCGCCCCTGCCCTCCGGCACACCGGTTACGCCGTGGATTTCCGCGGCGCCGCCTTCGAGGTCCTGTCCGAGCTGGGCATCCTCGACGACGTCCGCCGGCACGACACGAAAATGACCGGAACCGCCCTCGTCGACCGCGACGGCGTCCAGGTAGACCTGCTCCCCGCCGAAGCTTTCGCGGGCGAACTGGAGGTGCCGAAGCACGTCCTGAACGAGCTGCTGCACGACCTGACTGCCGATCATGTCGAGTACCGCTTCGGCACCTCGATCACGTCGCTGACGCAGACTGAGGACGCCGTGACCGCGTCGCTGACCGACGGTTCCACCGAGACTTACGACCTGGTCTTCGGCGCGGACGGCGTGTACTCGAAGGTCCGCCAGCTGGCCTTCAGCTCAGCGGCGTTGCAGCACCTGGGCCTGTCCGGCGCGGGCTTCACCATGCCGAATTTCCTGGGCCTGGACCACAGCGGTCTCCTCCGCGCCGTCGACGGCACCGCGGTCTACCTGTTCAACTCAGCGGATCCGGACCGGCTGACCGTGAGCCTGTCGTTCGGAACGTCGTCGGGAGCCCTGGACCGTCTCTCCCGAGCCGAGCAGGAAGCAGCGACGCGCGCCGCCTTCGCCGGTGACGGTTGGCATACCCCCTCCTGCTGGAGGCGATGTCGGAGGCTCGGGATTTCTACTTCAGCTCGAGCACGCAGGTGCACCTGGACCGCTGGTCGACTGGCCGCGTCGCCCTGGTGGGAGACGCCGGATACTGCGCCGCGCCGACGGCGGGCATGGGCACCTCGCAGGCCCTGCTCGGCGCTCGTTCGCTGGCCCGGCACCTGGCGGACAGTGCGTACCCGGAGGCTTTCGCCGGCTACGAGACCGAGCTCCGGCCGTATGTGGCGGAAAACCAGGCGAATGGCCGCTCCGCGGCAGCGATGTTCGGCGGTGCGCGGGAAGGGTGATCTTTCCGCTCACCAGGCGGCTCCCCATTTCCCGCACACCGAAGCTTTCCCGGTAAATACAACAAAACCCGGTTGATCTTTTGCTGATCAACCGGGCTGGCTGTACCCCCGATGGGATTCGAACCCACGCTACCGGCGTGAGAGGCCGGCGTCCTAGGCCGCTAGACGACGGGGGCTTAGGAACTTCCCCGTTTCCGGGGCGTTTCTTGCGAGAGAGAACTTACCAGAAGCGATTTCGCACTTCCGAGAGGGGGTCCCTCTGCAGCTGGGGTACCAGGACTCGAACCTAGACTAACTGGACCAGAACCAGTCGTGCTGCCAATTACACCATACCCCAGTGAGGTACTTCCCCGGTTGCCCAGGTCAGCGCCGCACGAGAAGAAATACTAGAACATCCCGCCGCGGACCGTCGCAGCGGGGGTCCCCGCCGCCCACTGGGCGGGCACGCCGACCGTCGCGTACTCCGAAACCAGCAGCTCAGGCAGCTCGCCGAGACCGGTCACAGTGTGCACCCCCTCCGGCGCGCGCTCGCCGGTGCGGCTGGTCCCGTCTCGGTCGAGCCAGACCGCGCCGAGCCCGGCGTCGAACGCGCCGATCGCGTCGGTGTCGAGCTTGTCCCCGACGTGCACCGTGCGCTCCGGCGGGCAGTCCAGCGCCAGGCACACCGAGTGGAACATCACCGGATCGGGTTTCGCGACCCCGACCTCGCCCGCGATCGCGACATGGTCGAAAAACGGCGCGAGCCCGAGCTCCGCGATTTTCTGCCGCTGATGAACCCCTGAGGCGTTCGTCACGGCAGCCAGCCGCAGCCCGGCGGCGCGCAGCCATTCCAGGCACGGAAGAACATCATCGAATAGCCGCCAAGACCGCGCCAAAATCTCCCGCCGGCGCGCCTCGAAGGCGGTCACTTGCGCGGAATCCCCGAGGATCCCCAGCTCGGCGAGGAAACATTCGGTGCGCCGGTGATGCATCACGTCGTAGCCCAGCTTCCCGGCGACGACGAGCGCGACGTGCTCCTCGGTGATCAAATCCCACAACGGCCAAAGATCGCCGCGCCCGGTGAGCGCGTGAAGGGTGCGGCGGATCGCGGCGGTGCAGTCGATCAACGTATCGTCGATGTCGAGGCACACCAGGCTCAGCTCAGGAGGCGCCCACGGCTCGCGGCCGGCAGCGGCCGGCGGGGCAGTACGAGCGCGCGACAGAGCGGCCGGGGCGAAATCCACCCCGTGAGGCTAGGGCACTCGCCGCGTTCGCAACGCGGCCAAAAAGGTGATTACCGCCGAGCCGTTGCCGCTGACCGGCTCTACCGCCGGTGCGCAAAGTGTCCGGCCGGTGACGTTCGCCACCGTCCCAGAGGGCCGAGCGGGTGAAAGGCCCTTACTCCGCACTCCCCTTGAAACTTGCCATTTCCGAACGATCTTCCCTGCCGCCCGTACCGCCACCCCTTGGCACCGCCGCCGAGAAACCCTTTCGCGGCAACCATTTCTCGCCACCGAGCCGGTGCCCAGCGCCCCCACCGTCCTCAATGCAACAACAACCACGCATAAGTTCCGCCACCGAACTAGCTCCCCGAAATCCTTTCCGGAAAATGCCGTGTCTTTCCAGCCAGATGACGGTGTCCGGTGATCCGCCCGAGATCCACATACGCGAACCACCGCCTATTACGCAAACTCCCCACATTCTGGCCCCTGTGCGGCAACGGCAACTCCACTGTCGGCACCAGCCAGTCGCACTTCCCGCTCCGCTACTGATGACACCGCACCCACCGATCCCGCCACGGTCCTCGGCGGGCATACCTGCTCACGACTCCGCCCTCGGCGCCGCTAACCCTCCCGACCCCGCCGCCTCCCGCCTCCGCAGCAACCCCACTCCCGACCTCGCCGCCTCCCGCCTCCGCAACAACCCCACTCCCGGCCCCGCCGCCTCCCGCCTCCGCAACAACCCCACTCCCGGCCCCGCCGCCTCCCGCCTCCGCAACAACCCCACTCCCGACCCTGCCACCTCCCACCTCCGGCGCAGCCATCTCCCGTCCCCGGTCTCTTCCTTCCTCCTCCTGCTCGACTCTTGTCGCCCAGCCGCAAACGCCGCCCGCACCCTCGATGCCACAACCACTTCCGCCACCCTCCGCGAAATCCGCCTCATGGCACGCCCCGTTCAGGCCATCTCTCAAGCCCTGCCCCCCGACCGCCCTCCTCTCGCATATCTCGGTCCCCTAGACCACGAACCCACCCCATCGGCCGACTTGACGCACCCTCCGCGCAAGGTGCATCCTCACCTTATTCAACAGACGATGAATAAGAGGGAGCTGGGGAAGATGACCGAGCACACGGGCTGCGTCATCGTCGGCGGCGGACCGGCAGGCATGGTGGCGGGACTGCTCTTGGCCCGAGCGGGCGTAGAGGTGGCAGTGCTGGAAAAGCACGCAGACTTCCTCCGCGACTTCCGCGGCGACACCGTCCACCCGTCCACCCTCGCACTCCTGGACGAACTGGGCCTGGGCGAGAAGTTCGAAGCGCTACCGCACACCAAAGTGACCACAGTCGGACTCCCGACCCCCGACGGCGACGCGCTGACCATCGCCGACATGTCCCTGCTGAAGGTCCCCCGCCCCTACGTAGCGATGGTCCCTCAATGGGATTTCCTGGACCTGCTCGCCGAAACGGCCCAGAAAGAGCCGACCTTCACCCTGAGGCTCGAAACCGAAATGACCGGCCTGCTCCGGTCGGGCCGCCGAGTCACCGGCGTCCGCTACCGCACCGCAGACGGCGCCGAAGGCGAACTGAAAGCCAACCTGGTCATCGCCGCCGACGGCCGCTGGTCGCTGGCCCGCCGCTCCGCCGGCCTCACTCCACGCGAGTACTACACCCCGTTCGACGCCTGGTGGTTCCGGCTTTCGCGCAAGGCCGAAGAGCAGGAAGCCACGCTGGTGCCGAGGATGCGCAACCACCGTTTCGCGGTGCCGTTGCCGCGCAAGGGCTACTACCAGATCGCCTACCTCACGCCGAAAGGCAATGACCTAAACGACGCCGGCATCGAAAGCTTCCGCCGCGACGTCATCGAGGTCTGCCCCGAATTCGCCGACCGCGTCGGCGAACTGAAGTCCATGGACGACGTCAAGTTCCTCAACGTACGCCTGAACCGCCTGCACCGCTGGCACGTCGACGGCCTGCTGTGCATAGGAGACGCCGCCCACGCGATGTCCCCGGTCGGCGGCGTCGGAATCAACCTGGCAGTGCAAGACGCCGTCGCCGCCGCGAGGCTACTGGCCGACCCGCTCCTCCGCGGCAAACCGACCGAAAAGAACCTCACCGCCGTTCGCCGCCGTCGCCTCCTGCCGACCGTCGCCGTCCAGGGGCTGCAACGCCTTCTTCACCGCCGAGTAATGGGCCCAGTAATGACCGGCCACGCCGACGGCCCCCCGCCGCAATTGATCGCGCTGCTCAAGCGCTTCCCGAAACTCGCCGGGGTCCCCGCGTACCTCATCGGCGTAGGCATCCGCCGGGAATCCGCACCGGCCTTCGCCCGCCGCCCAGCAGAACCGGCCCGCCGCTAACCCACCACCCGATCAGCCGCCAAACGGCAACGCCACGGCGCCCTGTCGGCACCACCCAGCGCCCACCGGCCAACCCCCGCCGGTGGGCCGCAACCAAACAACGACGACGCGTCTTCGCCACCCCGCGGCAACAACGCCACCGACTCGCCAACCAACCATCCGAGACCGCTCTCGCCACCGACCGGCAACAGCGCCGCCACTAACCAGCCCAGGCACCAGTCGCCACTCTGCGGCAACAGCACCAACCGTTTGGCAACTGACCATCAACGACCATTCGCCACGCACCGGCAAAAGAGCCCACCGCCCCCAGCCGAGCGCCGATCACCTGTCGCCACTAGGCGGCAGCGGCACCCGCATACTCACCAACGCGAACACCCATCACCACTCGCCACCAAACAGCAACAGCATCGCCAACTCGAGCACTGATCATCTCTCGCCACTCAGCGGCAACAGCATCACCAGCTCACGCACGCGAGCGCCGATCGCCTCTCGGCCTCTCGCCACCATGCGGCAACGACACCGTCAGCTCCCATCGCGAGCGCCAAGCCGTCCTTCGCCACTCAGCGGCGACAGCGCCGACCACTCACCAACCGAAGCGCCAGCCACCATTCGCCACTCAGCGGCAACGGCCCCGCCTGCCCACTTACCCCGGCACCAGCGTCCGCTCGCCACTCAGCGGCAACAGCCCCGGTGCCACCGCCCGAGCATCACCCCGACGGCCAGAAAACCTGCCTGACCAGGGATTCGCCACTCAGCGGCAACACCCGAACCGACCCGCCAGCCACTGTCGCCGCAAAACGGCAACGGCCAGCTCAGACGTCCTGCACCGGGTTCGTCAGGGTTCCGATGCCATCGATCGTGATGGACACCGACTGCCCGTCGACGATCGGACCGACCCCCTCCGGCGTGCCGGTCAGGATCACGTCGCCGGGCAGGAGCGTCATCACGCGCGACACGAACTCGACCAACTCGGGCACCTTGTGCACGAGGTCCGAAGTCCGGCCGTCCTGCTTCAGTTCGCCGTCGACCTCGCTGCGGAGCGCCAGGTCGGACGGGTCGATGGACGTGTCGATCCACGGGCCGAGCGGGCAGAAGGTGTCGAAACCCTTCGCCCTGCCCCACTGGCCGTCGGACTTCTGCAGGTCGCGCGCGCTCACGTCGTTCGCGACCGTGTAGCCGAGGATCGCGCTGGCCGCTCGGGCCGCGGGCACGTTCTTGACCGGCTGTCCGATGACGATCGCGAGTTCGCCCTCGAAGTCGACGCGTCCGACGTCCGACGGCCGGCGGATCGGAGCGTTCGGCCCGACCACCGTCGTCGACGGCTTGATGAACAGCATCGGCTCGGACGGCACCTCGTTGCCGAACTCCGCCGCGTGCTTCGCGTAGTTCCGGCCGACGGCGATCACCTTCGACGGCAGGATCGGCGCGAGCAGCCGCACGTCGGCCAGCGGCCAGCGCTTGCCGGTGAAGTTCGGCTGGCCGAACGGGTGTTCCGCGATCTCCAGGACCTGGGCATCGTCGCCGTCCCCCTCGATCGAAGCGAACGCGACACCACTGGGATGAGCAATACGAGCTAGACGCACCGCACCAGTCTACGTACCCCCACCGACTGTCGCGCACCCCGAGCGTGCGCGACTGTCCCCCTCGCTCCATTCCACGCGAACGAAGCCCTCGCACCAGCTGACCGGCCGCGACCTGGCTGGCACGAAGGGACCCTTCACACCAGCAAGAAACGACCCCCCGTTACCTTTTTCGTAGCTCCTGATCAAGGAGTTCGTGGTCGCCAGGCCCGGCATGACTGAGTCCCCCAGTCGCGTTCATGATCCGGGGGGTGGTGTCACCGGGTTTGGTGGCATCGAGGGACCGCTGATAGGGACACGGCCGCCCGCTGGGTAGGTCTCGTCGTAACGTGGCTGCCGGCCTTTGATGCTCGACTGGTGACCATGCACGACAAGACGGAAGATACCTTCGATGACCAGCGAATACGCCGTGTTCCTCGGCTTGGACGTCGGCAAGGGCGAGCATCACGCGGTCGGTCTGGATCCGGCCGGGAAACGGCTGCACGACGCTCCGCTGCCCAACAGTGAGCCGAAGTTGCGGGCGATGTTCGACAAACTCACTGTTCACGGCCCAGTCCTGGTCGTGGTGGACCAGCCCGCCACGATCGGCGCACTGCCCGTGGCGGTGGCCCGCGCCTGCGGGCACGAGGTGGCCTACCTGCCAGGGCTGGCGATGCGCCGCATCGCCGACCTCTACCCGGGCAACGCCAAAACCGACGCCCGCGACGCCTATGTCATCGCCGACGCCGCCCGCACCCTGCCCCACACCCTGCGCCGGCTCAACGTCGACGACGAAGCCCTGGCCGAGCTGGACGTGCTCGTCGGATTCGACGACGACCTCGCCGCCGAAGCGACCCGGGTCAGCAACCGCATCCGCGGCCTGCTCACCGGCATCCACCCCGCCCTCGAACGCGTCCTCGGCCCCAAAATCAGTCACTCTGCCGTGCTGGAAATCCTGTCCCGCTGCGGCGGCCCTATCGGGATCCGCAAGGCCGGTTGCCGCAAACTCGCGGCGATCGCCACCACCCACGCCCCACGCATGGGCACAAAACTGGTCGAGGACATCCTCGCCGCACTGGACGAGCAGACCGTCACCGTCGCGGGCACCGCCGCCGCGGACAAGATCCTGCCCAGACTCGCCGACAGCCTGAAAACCGTGCTGCAGCAACGGAAAACCGTCGCCGCCGAAGTCGAGGAGATACTCGATGCACACCCTCTTGCCCAGGTCCTGACATCGATGCCCGGCATCGGCGTCAGGACCGCCGCCCGCATCCTCCTCGAAATCGGCGACGCCTCCGGTTTCAAAACCTCCGGACACCTCGCCGCCTACGCCGGCATCGCCCCGGTCACCCACCGCTCCGGAACCTCGATCAAGGGCGAACACCCCGCCAGAACAGGCAACCGCAGACTCAAACGCGCCTTCTTCCTCGCCGCTTTCGCAGCCCTGTCCGACCCCACCAGCCGGACCTACTACGACCGGAAGAGAGCCGAGGGCAAGAAACACAACGCCGCGCTGATCTGCCTCGCCCGCCGCCGCTGCGACGTCCTGTTCGCCATGCTCCGCAGCCGCACCAACTACCGGCACCCCGAACCGACCAGTACCCCCGCTGCCGCTTGACAACAACATAGGGACACCCCCCCGCACCGCCCAACGCGAACGGCAACCAGCCTTCCATCTGTGAGCCGCGATACCCGCCGCACGAACACCGCCTCTCAACGCGGCACGTCCGGAAAGCTCGATCACCCACCCACTGCAGCCACCCCCAGCTCAGGCACCGACTGCTCCCGCCCTGACGCGACAGTCAGGCTCTTGTGGACCAACGCGTCGCACAACGCCAGCCAGCTGGCCTCGACGATGTTGCCGTGCACGCCCACCGTCGTCCATTCGTGTTCGCCGTCACTAGTTTCGATAAGCACCCGCGTCACGGCGTCCGTACCTGGGTTCGACGGCAGGATCCGCACCTTGTAATCGGCCAGCTCCATGCTGTCCAACCAGGACAGATACGGCGTCAACGCCTGGCGCAGCGCCGCGTCGAGGGCGTGCACCGGGCCGTTCCCTTCCGCGGTCGCGATGACGCGCTCGCCCGCGACGTGCACCTTCACCGTCGCCTCGGAAATGACCTCGCCATCCGGGCGGTGGTCCAGCACCACCCGATAGGACTCGAGCTCGAACGGCGGCGGATCCGACTTTTCGCCGGAAACCTCCTCGACCTCGCGACGCAGCAGCAGCCCCAACGAGGCGTCGGCCGCTTCGAACGACCAGCCCTCCGATTCGAGCTCCTTCACCTTCCGCACCGCGTTCGTGAGTGCGTCGGGCCGGCCGGCAAGGTCGACCCCGAGTTCACGTCCCTTGAGCTCGAGGCTGGCCCTGCCGGCCATCTCAGTGACCAGTACTCGCATGCCGTTGCCGACAGAAGACGGATCGATGTGGTTGTACAACAACGGATCCACCTTGATCGCGCTCGCGTGCAGCCCCGCCTTGTGGGCGAAAGCGGACGACCCGACGTAAGCCTGGTGGGTGTCGGGTGCGAGGTTGGCGATTTCGGCCAAAGCATGGGAGACGCGAGTGAGCTCGGCGGCTCCTCCGGTCGGGAGGACCTCCATTCCGAGCTTGGTCACGAGGTTTCCCGCCACGGCGAACAGGTCGGCGTTGCCCGCCCGTTCCCCGTAGCCGTTCGCGGTGCACTGCACGTGCGTCGCGCCGGCCTGTACCGCGGCGACAGAGTTCGCCACGGCACAGGAAGTGTCATCCTGGCAATGGATTCCAAGCCGGAATCCGGTCTTTTCCTTGATTTCGCCTACGGTTTCGGCAAGTCCCAGCGGCAGCTGTCCACCGTTCGTGTCGCACAGCACGAGAACGTCCGCGCCAGCGTGCGCCGCCGCGTCGAGCACCCGCAGCGACGTTTCGGGAGAGAAGGTATAGCCGTCGAAAAAGTGTTCTGCGTCAAGGAAAACGCGGCGTCCTTCGCCGACGAGGAACGAGACCGTGTCACGCACCATCGCACACGCCTCGTCGACGTCGACCCGCAGCGCCCGCTCGATGTGCCGAAGGTCCGATTTGGCCACCAAAGTGATGACCGGAGCCTCCGAATCCACCAGCGCCCGGACCTGCGGATCTTTATCGGCCGCAGTCCCCGCCTTGCGCGTGGACCCGAACGCGACGAGCGCGGCGTGCTTGAGCGACAGCTCTCCCTTGGCCGCACGGGAAAAGAACTCCGTGTCCTTCGGCAGCGCACCCGGCCAGCCGCCCTCGATGAACCCGACACCCAGCTCGTCCAACAGCCGCGCGACGGCCAGTTTGTCCGTGACGGAGTAGGTGATTCCTTCACGCTGCGCACCGTCGCGCAAAGTGGTGTCGTAGAGGTGGAAGGCATCGCCGAGCGGCGTGCCAGCGGGTTCCGTGCGGGTCACGGTGTTCTCCTTGTGGCGGGGCAGAACCTTGTCCAGGCAACAAAAAAACCTCCCGCATGGGTGCGAGAGGTTGCGCGCCGGTAGCTCTTGTGGAGCTTCTATCCGGCGCGCAAGGCAATAATGACGGAGATGGCGGTCATGTCGGCCATCATGCCACAGCTTCGCCCGGCTTCCAAGCGCCGGGCGAAGCGTCCCACCTTCTGAGAGCCGTCAGCCGGGCAGGTTCGCCAGGTAGCGGCCGAATTCTTCGACCGCGGCCGCGTTTCGCGGCCCCTCTACCAAAGCCGCGTACGGCAGCGCGAAGAAGCGCCCTTCCTTCACCGCCGGGATGTCGCGCAGGCCGGGACGCGAGCGGAGGAAGTTCTCCTTGTCGGCCACGCTGCCGACCTCGCCGCCGTAGTCGTTGATGAGGATGACGTCGGGCGCGCGCTGGATCACGGCTTCCCAGCTGACGGTGGTCCAGCTGTCGTTGAGGTCTGCGAAGATGTTGGCGCCACCCGATTTGGTGATGATTTCGTCCGGGCCCGCGTTGCGTCCGGAGGTGAATGGCTGGTCACGGCCGTCGTCGTAGAGGAACACCTTGGGCTTCGGCCGTCCGGTCGGCACCGCGTTCGTGACAGCGGCGACGCGTGCGCGGTACTCTCCGATCAAACGTTCTGCACGACCACTGATTCCGAAGATTTTCCCCAGATTGCGCACGTCTGTGTACAGCGCGTCGAGCGGCCGCATGATGCCCCGTTGCTTGCCATTGCCGTTGCGGCACGCCTCGGTGAGCAAGTAGCTGGAGATGCCCAGCTTCGCGAGGGAATCCGGGGTGAACCCGGTTGCCTCCGAGAAGCCGTAGTTCCAGCCCGCGAACACGAGGTCCGCTCCCGCGCCCTGCACCACCTCGCGGTTGATCTTCTCCGCGAGCTTGGGCACCTTGGCGAAATCGGCTTTCCACGGGGAAGAGGCAACGCCACCGGACTGTCCTTTGTCGACCACGTAACCGGCCATCCGGTCGCCCAAGCCGAGCGCGAACATCAACTCGGTGATGCCGATGTCATTCGTGACGACCCGGGAAGGAGGCTTGGATACGGTCAAGGAGGAACCACAGTTGGTCACTGTCACGGGATACCCGGCCGGGGCAGCCCCACTGTCCCCTTCGGACACATGAGCGCCGCATCCGGTGGCGACGAGGGCGACCGTCACGATCAACGCGACTGTCCTACGCATGAGTGTCCTCCTGAGACTCGAGCAGGTCGAACAACAACTGCGGACGCCCCGTGGCGGGGTGCGGCACCACATGCCCGCGCACCCCGAACACGTCGGCGAGCAAAGCAGGCGTGAGCACCTCAGCCGGGGTTCCGCTCGCGACGAGGCGGCCAGCATCGAGCACGTGCACCACGTCGCACACGGCGGCGGCCAGGTTCAGGTCGTGGAGCGCGGCCAGCACCGTCGGCCCGCTGGTGCGAGCGAGTGCGAGAACTTCGAGCTGGTGCCGGATGTCGAGATGGTTGGTCGGCTCGTCGAGCACCAGGATTCGGGGCTGCTGCGCGAGTGCGCGCGCGATCAGCACGCGTTGCCGTTCGCCTCCGGACAGCGTCAGCACGCCGCGATCGGACAGGTGTGTCAGGCCGACTTGAGCCAGTGCCTCGGCGCACAACCGGTGGTCGGCCGCGCTCATGCGGTCGAGCAGGCCGTGATGCGGCATTCGACCCATCGCCACCACTTCGGCGACGGTGAAGTCGAACTCCGCATGCGCTTCCTGCGCGACCGCGGCAATCGCGCGCGCTCGTTTCCGCGGTGCCATGCCGTCCACCGGCTGGCCGTCGACTAGCACCGCTCCGGCTGACGGCTTGAGCACTTGGCAGACGGCCCGCAGAGTCGTCGACTTTCCGCTGCCGTTCGGGCCGAGCAGGCCGACGAATTGGCCTTGCCGAGCTTCGAGGGTCACGTCGTCGATCAGCTTGCGCCCGGCCGCGGTCACGCTGACGCCGTTGAGCGAGAGGTCCATTCACGCGCCTCCGAACACATAGGAGCGACGGCGCATCAAGAACAGGAAAGCCGGTACTCCGACCGCCGCGGTAAGCACCCCGATCGGCAACTCCTCGGGTGCGGCGAGCACCCGCGCCGCGACGTCCACCCACACCAGGAAAACCGCGCCAGCCAGCGGTGCCACGGCAAGCACCCGTCGATGATCAGCACCGACGATTAGCCGCACCAGATGCGGAAGGATCAGGCCGACAAATCCGATTGCCCCGCTCACCGCGACTAGGACTCCTGTCATCGCAGCGCAAACGATGAAGAGGAGGCCCCGCAGCTTCCCGACATCGACGCCAAGAGTCGTCGCCGCTTCGTCGCCCATGGCGAGCGCATTGAGCTGGCCGGCCAGCGCCAGCAACAACAGAACCCCGCCGACCACCACGATCGCGGCGATCGGCAGCGTGCCCCAATTCGCGCCGGCGAGGCTGCCGAGCAACCAAAACAGTGCCGATCGCGCGGCCTCGCCGTTCGGCGCTTGGTAGACGATGACCGTCGTGATCGCGAAGAACCCGTAAGACAACGTCGTTCCGGTGAGCACCAGGCGCAGAGGAGTAAGCCCTTGCCTCGTACGGGCGACTAGGTAAACGATCAACGTCGCGGCGAGCGCAGCCACGAACGCCCCGACCGACAACGCATAGATCCCGAGCGACGCGAAGACGCCGAACAACGTCACCGCTGTCGCGCCGACGGACGCGCCAGAGGAAATCCCCAACACATACGGCTCGGCGAGCGCGTTGCGCACCATCGCTTGAATCGCGACGCCGACGGTCGACAACCCGGCACCGACGACCACGGCGAGCAGAACACGAGGAAGCCGAAGGTCCCAGATGATCCGGTACTGCCCGACCTCGTCCGCACCGATCGTCCCGCCGAACAACCCCGCGCGGAGAAAGGACCACGTGTGAGTGACCGGTACTGCCACCGTTCCGATCCCTACAGCGATAACGATCGACCCGAGCAATGCCACCGCGAGTCCGAGGAGTACCGGCGTCAACGGCCGTCGCCGCTGAACGGCAACAGCCCCGACCTGGGATTCGCCACTCAATGGCGACGCAACCCGCTGCCCTTGGGATTTGCCGACCCGCGGCGGCGCAACCGCCTGCCGCTGGGATTCCCCGACCCTCGACGACGCGACCCGCCGACTTTGGGATTCGTCGATTCGCGGCGAAATGTGCCCTTCGCCCGAGGATTGGTCATCCAGCGGCGCGACAATGCGAGCGCCGATGTCAGGCAATCCACAGGTAGGCGAGTAGTCGGCCTGCGGCTCGTCGATCGGCGGCTTGCCGTGGTGCACCGCGTTGCCGCGAAACGGCGAATCGACCCTCGCGGGAGAAGCATGCTGTCGGCTCGAGTCGCGGGTGGCACCTTCGCCGTTGGATGGCGAAGCCTCCGAACCACCCTCGCCGTTCAGCGGCGAAAGACCCGAAGCCCCGTCACCACGGGATCGAGAACCACCCGACGCAACGTCGCCGCCAGACGGCAAATCATCCCCGCCGCCGCTTGAACCCGAACGATCCGATGCACTGTCTCCACCGAGCGGTGAAACATCCGGAAAGCCCTCGCCACTCAGCGGCGAACCGTCAGGAGCACTGTCGCCGCTGGATGGCGAAAGGTCAGAAACGTCCTCGTCACCAGCAGGCGGAGGACCAGAACCACCTGCCAGCGAGCCGCCACCGGAGAGCGCCGAGGCGCTCTCGCCACCCAGCGGCGAAAGAGAGCCATCCCCGAGAACCGCCGCCGAATCATCCCCGGCGGCAGGCGGCGAAACGCCGCCAGAACCGCCGTCACGAAAAACCGGCGAATCCTCAGCCCCGCCAACCACGGGTCCAGTACGAGCAGAACGCCCTTCAGACGAAGGAGAAGGCGAAGGCGAAGGCGAAGGCGAAGACACCACCGGCGACGACCCAATCAGAACATTGGGCCCGCAAAAGACGGCAGCCGCCGGCGGCGGGAGTGTCGTCTCCCGCAGACCACGACGGGAGGGGACGAGGTTCGAAGAACGAACCCCCGCCGGTATCGGGCTCGCCTTCGGCTCCGGAGAGGAGCCGAAGGCCTACCGTTGCGGGTCAGCGCCGGATTTCGACCGGCTTCCGCGGCGGGGGTCCGAAAAGCTCAGGCGGTCAGCCGACCTGGCGCACGTTGGAGGAGACCAGCGCCGCGAGGCGGTCGCCGATCGCCTGGGTCGCGCCCGGCGACGACTGGTCGCGCGTGGCGAGATCGAACGCCACCGAGGCCTCGATGCGCCGCGCCGCTTCCTTCTGGCCGAGGTGGTCCAGCAGGAGCGACACCGAAAGCACCGCGGCGGTCGGGTCGGCGAGGCCCTGGCCGGCGATGTCCGGCGCGCTGCCGTGCACCGGCTCGAACATGCTCGGGTTCCGGCGCGTGATGTCGAGGTTGCCGCTGGCCGCGAGGCCGATGCCGCCGGTCACCGCGGCCGCGAGGTCGGTGATGATGTCGCCGAAGAGGTTGTCGGTGACGATCACGTCGAACCGCGACGGGTCGGTGACCAGGTGGATCGTGGCGGCGTCCACGTGCGAGTACGCGACGGTGACGTCCGGGTGCTCCAGCGAAACCTCTTCGACGATCCGCGACCACAACGAACCGGCGTGCTCCAGCACGTTGGTCTTGTGCACCAGCGTGAGGTGCTTGCGCGGACGTTCCTCGGCGCGGTTGAACGCGTCCGCGACCACGCGCCGCACGCCGAAGGCCGTGTTGACGCTGACCTCGGTGGCGATCTCGTGCTCGGTGTCCTTGCGCAGCAGACCGCCGTTGCCCGCGTACGGGCCTTCGGTGCCTTCGCGCACCACGACCATGTCGACGTCCCCGGCGTCGGCCAGCGGGCCGCGCACCCCGGGGTACAACCGCGCCGGGCGCAGGTTCACGTGGTGGTCCAGCTCGAACCGCAGCCGCAGCAGCAGACCGCGCTCGAGGATGCCGCTCGGCACCGTCGGGTCGCCGACCGCGCCGAGCAGGATCGCGTCGTGCTGGCGCAATTCGCCGAGCACCGACTCCGGGAGCAGCTCCCCGGTGGCGTGCCACCGCGAGGCGCCGAGGTCGTAGTTCGTGATCTCCGCCGCCGGTGCTACCTCACCGAGCACCTTGAGCGCCTCGGAGACCACCTCGGGCCCGATCCCGTCCCCTGGGATCACCGCGAGCCGCATCCACACACCTCCGTAGCCCAGGCCACCGGGCGCACCGATGGCCCATTCGCACAAAAACGCCAGCAGCGGAAGGTTACCGGCCGTAGACAAGGTGCCGTAGCCGCACCACCCTTATGCCGCATCCTCCCACAGGGTGAGACACCCGTTCGGGCGAACGGAAACGGGGGCTTGCCCAGGCCGGACAGCCTTGGCAAGCCCCCGCGTCTCGCTATGCGGCCACTTCCGCGGCGCGCCTCAAGTTCCCCTCAAAGGGTGAACCGGGGTCAGCCGCGCGGCACCTCGGATTCGATCCGCACGACCGAGGCGCGCTGCCCCGCCACGTTGTGGTGCTCGATCGCCAGCAGCCCCTTCGCCTTGTCCCCGGCGACCGCGGCCTTGTTGCGGTTGACCACCAGTGCCGTACCCGGCTTCGCGACATAACCCAGCGCCGCGTCGCCGCCGCCCTGGACCGAGAACGCCGGCGCGAGCACGTCGAACGACAGCGGAGTGCTGACCTGGTCGATCAACCCGTTCGAGGTACCCGGCGCGACGTAGTACCCGGCGGTGCCGACCGTGTAGCTGATCCGGTGCGACGCCGCCTTCGGGTCGATGCCGAGCGCGGCGATGCTGACCGGCAGCACCATCACGTTCGAGTCGAACACGTTGGTGTCGACGTCGCCGAGCTGCCCGTTGATCGCCTGCAGGTCCACCGACGGGTTGCCCGGTTTGGTCAGCGACACCGTGTTGACGAGCAGCACGTCCGACCCCGTCGCCTTCGTCACGAAGGTTTCGAAGTCCGGCTTGCCGTCGCCGGTGGTGTCGATGTCCACGAACGGCACCGTGTTGCTGCCGAGGTTCGCGAAATCGCTCCAGGTTGTGATGCCGAACGCCAGCATCGCGTTCTCCGGCTCCCCCTGCGCCTTGGCGAGCGGGGCTGTCGACGCCGCGCCGACGTAGCGGAGGTCACCGCCCTTCGCGGTGCGGTTGAGAGTGCAGTCCGCGGTGACGTGCGCGTCGCATTCCGGCAGCTGCGGCGATTCGGCCTGCAGTTCGAGCACGCTGATCAACGACCGGTACCGCTGGGAACCGCTGCCCTGGTCGATGCCCTTGCCGCCGAGGTTCAGCACGGCCTGGTCGGCGTTCGCGCCGAAGCGCACGCCGCCCGGGGTGGTGATCGCCGATACCGGCTTCGGAGCCGAGTACACCGCCACCCGCAGCGGAACGGTCGCGCCGTTCTTCGGGGTGAACGCGACGCGACCCGAAGCGTCAGCCACGAACTGCCGGGCGAGCCCGGCCTGCGAAGCGGCCATGGTCGGGTCGAGAACCTTGCGCAGCGCCTTCGGATCGGTGATCTTCAGCGTCACCTTCACCGTCGCGACCCCGCGCGGGTTGAGCTTCACCGAGCTTTTGTCCACTGTGTACTCGACACCGGGCAGGCTGTTGACGGCCTCGTAGCCCACCGAGTACTCAGCAGCCTTGACGCCCTTATTGACCACCTTGATCGTCTTGCTCAACGTGACCGGACCAGCCGCCTCGACGGTGCCGAACGTGACGCTCACCGCGCCCGGGTCGTCCTGCACGTACGCGAGAACCTGGTTGTCCAGCGCGGCTTTCGCGTCGATCCGGCCGGCACCGACGCGCTGCGGGCCGTAGGTGTGGCCCGCGCCGTCCGTGATGTCGTGCACCGCGGTGCCGACGACGTCGGCCTTGACCTCCTCGACGCTCCAGTCCGGATGTGCCTGGCGGACCAGCGCCGTGATGCCCGACGTGTGCGGCGCGGCCATCGACGTGCCCGAGAGGACCAGACGCGCGTTGCCGCTGCCGCGGAACGCCGATGTGATCGTGTCGCCAGGCGCGGCGACGTCCGGCTTCACCGACGGACCGCGTCCGCCGCGCGAGGTGAACGAGCTGGGAGTGTCCACGATGGACTGGTCGTACGTCTGCAGCGTGGTCCGCCCGGCTCCGTACAGCCGCACGGTGAGCGTGCCCGCGGTCAGCCCCGCCCGCACGGCCTGGGTGGCCTTGCCGGTGAGCTGGAACATCGGAACCGCCGCGTTGCCCGCGATACCCGCGCCGAAATGCTCCACAGTGGACGAAAGCAGCACGCCCTTGGCGCCCGCGGCCTGCGCGTTGTTGGCCCGCGCGGCGGAACCGCACGGCCGGGTGGCGTCGTTGTCGTCCCACTCGAGCCAGACGATCTTGCCCGCGGCCTTCGCCTTGTCCTCAGCCGAATAGGCGGTGCACCCGGCGTTGTTGCCCGCCGAAATCGGCACGACCGGGGCGGTGAGGTCGAGGGTGTCGTAGCCGGTGTACTCCTGGCTGTACTGGCCCGGCTGCTGCCCCGCGGTCGGCGTCTTGACCTCGATCGCGTCCCGCAGCTCGCCCGCGTCGCGGCTGCTGGCCACGGTGAGCGCTTCCGGGGTGTTGCCCGGCGAACCGGCGATGTCGTTGATGTCGCCGCCGTTGCCCGCCGAGATCACCGGCAGCACGTTGTTCTGCGCGAGCTTGCGCACGAACAGCGAGTCCGGGTCGTCCGGGGCGCCGAAGTCGCTGCCCAGCGACAGGTTCACGACGTCGAGATGGTCGGTGAAGTCACCGTCGCCGTCCGGGTCGAGCGCCCAGTCCAGCGCCTGCGACGTGACGTTCGTGGAACCCTTGCAGCCGAACACCTTGATCGCGTAGAGCAGAGACTTCGGTGCGGTGCCCGGCCCGATCCGCATGGCGTCGAGCGTCTTTTTGCTCAGTTTCTTGTAGTCGCCGGTGAACGTGCTGCCGTCGGCGTTGACGCCGAAGCCGCCGATCGTGCCCGCGACGTGCGTGCCGTGTTCGCCGCACGCGATCGGGTTGGGGTCCGGTTTGGGCGTCGGCGAACCGGTTTTGCCCGCCGAGTCGTAGTCGTCGCCGACGAGGTCGGTGCCGCCGACCACCTTGGCGTTCGGGAACAACGGCGACGGCTTCGTGCGGTCGACCGCCTTGTAGGCCTCGGGCGTGCCAGGGCCGCCGAAGTCGGCGTGGGTGTAGTCGATGCCGTCGTCGATCACGCCGACGCGGATGTTGTCGCCGAACTTGCCGGTTTTCTGCCAGCTGGCAAGCGTGTTGGTGAGCTGTTCGGCGCTGGCGTTGGTGCGGTTCTTAGGCACGACCGTGCGCACCGACACGACGTCCGGCCGTTCCGCGAGCTCGCGGATCTTGGCCGCGTCGGCGGTGACGACGGCACCGGGCACCGCGTTGGCCGTCTGCGTGACGAGCTTCGTGCTCGCGTCCGCGGACCGCAGCTGTCCGACCACGGAGCTGACCGCGGCGGCGACGTCGGCCTTAGCCGCCTTCGCTGCCTGCTTGGCCTTGCCCTTGCCCTTGCCCTGCTCCTCCTTGAACGCGTCCACCGCGGGTTTCTTGGCCAGCTCGACGAACGCGGTGATCTGCCCCTGCGCCGCGCTCAGCCGGGGCGAAAGCTTGCCCTGGACCTTGCTCGCGTCGACCTTCGCCGGAGCGACCGGCTCGGCCAGCGGCGCGCTCTGCGCGGACGCCGCGGGCACGGCGACGGCCGCCGCCAGCAGCACCGCGGAACCCACGACCACCGAGCGGGCAGCCCACCCGGGCAACCGGGTTCTGCTCATGAGTAACCCCTTCTCGAGGCCCGGATCACGAACCTGCCCGCGCTCCCCCTTCGCGCCCCCGACGGTGAGCACCGGCGCCGCGCCGTGCTCTCACGGCGCGTGGTTCAGCCTCGCGGCAAGAACCTAGCTGTCCGAAACACCTACTTTCGTGCGGAAAATGGTCTGTTACCCGAATGTTGCCGGTCTGGGTGAACGACAGAACGGCCCCTCTCCCGGAGTCCGGGAAAGGGGCCGTTGCGCGAAATCGGCGACTAGTTGAAGTCGACAGCGCGGATGGTGTGCGCGCCGACGGTGGCTCCGATCGGCTCGAGCACGTTGGTGTCCACGTGCCGGTCGACGCGCAGCAGCATGATCGCGTCGGAGCCGTCGGTGCTCTGGCTGATCTGCGCGGCCTCGATGTTGATGCCCGCCTCGCCGAGCAGCGTGCCGACGCGGCCCATGACGCCGGGCCGGTCCGGGTACTCGATCACCAGCACGTCGCCCTCGGCGCGGAGGTCGAAGTGCCTGCCCTTGACCTCGACGATCTTCTCGACCTCGTCCTTGCCGGTGACCGAACCGGACACGGTGAGGGTCGCGCCGTCGCCGTGCACCGCGCGGAGCGTGACCAGGCTGCGGAACTTCGGGCTCTCCGATTCGGAAACCAGCTCCGCCTGCACGCCGAGTTCCTCGGCCAGCCGCGGCGCGTTGACGAAGGTGACCTGGTCCTCGACCACGCCCGCGAACAGCCCGCGCAGCGCGGCCAGCTTCAGCACCGCGGTGTCTTCGCTGGACAGCTCGCCCTTGACCTCGACAGTCAGCGACGTCGGAGCCTTCGGGTTCAACGCGGTCAGCACCTGGCCGAGCTTCTGGGTGAGCGCCAGGTACGGCCGCACGTGCTCGCCGACCGAGCCGCCGCCGGACACGTTCACCGCGTCCGGCACGAAGTCGCCGCGCAGCGCCAGCAGCACCGACCGCGCCACGTCCGTGCCCGCGCGGTCCTGCGCTTCGGTGGTGGACGCGCCGAGGTGCGGCGTGACGACGACGTTCGGCAGGTCGAACAGCGGGCTCTCGGTGGTCGGCTCGGTGACGAACACGTCGATGCCCGCGCCGCCGACGTGGCCGCTGCGCACCGCGTCGGCCAGCGCCTCCTCGACGATCAGCCCGCCGCGGGCGGCGTTGACGATGATCACGCCCGGCTTGGTCTTCTTGAGCGCCTCGGCGTCGATGAGGCCCTTGGTCTCCGGCGTCTTCGGCAGGTGGATGGAGATCGCGTCGGCGCGTTCCAGCAGCTCGTCGAGGGTGACCAGCTCGATGCCCAGCTGGCCGGCGCGCGCGGCCGAGACATAGGGGTCGTACGCGATGAGCTTGGCCCCGAAGGCGGCGAGCCGCTGGGCGAACAGCTGGCCGATCTTGCCGAGCCCGACGACGCCGACCGTCTTGCCGTTGATCTCGACGCCAGTGAACGAGCTGCGCTTCCACTCGCCGCCGCGCAGGCTCTGGTCGGCGGCGGGAACGCGACGGGCGACCGCGAGCAGCAGCGCGACCGCGTGCTCGGCGGCGGAGACGATGTTCGACGTCGGCGCGTTCACCACGAGCACGCCGCGCTCGGTGGCGGCCGGGACCTCGACGTTGTCCAGGCCGACGCCCGCGCGGGCGACGACCTTCAGCTGCGTGGTCGCCCCGAGCACCTCGGCGTCGACCTTGGTAGCGGATCGGACCAGGAGCGCGTCGGCGCTCTTCACCGCCTCGAGCAGCGCGGGACGGTCGGTGCCGTCCACGTGCCGGACCTCCACCTCGTCACCGAACACACTCAGCACGGAGGGCGCGAGCTTCTCCGCGATGAGGACTACGGGTTTGCTGGGCTTGGTCACGATGCGGCTCCCACTATCTGGTCACGAAATCGAGGACGCTCTCTCGCGGCGCACGTCGTTGTGCCCGGACTCGCGGAGTTTAACGCGGTGCACCGACAACCCGCTGCCCCCGCTGTTCACTTGTCTGTAATCCGGTGAAGACAAGCGCCATCAGGCGCTCTGTACCGCCTTCTCCCGGAAGGTGGGATCCGGCCCAAGAAGCACCGTGCAGCAACAAAAGCAGCTCTCGGACAGTCACGTCGGCGCGGAAAACGCCGGCCGCTTGCGCCCTGTCCACTAGGTGGGACGCGGCGTCCTTCATCGCTTCACAGGACGCGTGCAGCCGCGACTCCGGATCGTCGAACGCGTCGGCCAGTATTTCGGTAAGGCCGCGGTAAACGGCGGACGTCTCGCCGAGGCCGATCAGCCAGGTGTACAGCCCGTCGAGCGGATCCTCGGCGAGCAGCAGCTCGCGCGCCTTTTCCGCCTGGGTGTCGAACCGGTCCCGCAGCAGCGTCTCGATCAGGTCTTCCCTGGTCGGAAAATGGCGATAGAGGGTGCCGATCCCGACGCCGGCACTGCGGGCGACGTCTTCGAGCGAGGCGTCGACGCCGTGTTCGGCGAAGGCGCGCCTCGCTTCGGCCAGCAGGCGTTCGTAGTTGCGGCGGGCGTCCGCGCGCATCGGCTTGGCGTCGGTCATCTCGGCCGGAGTTTATCCCGTGACAAATCGGAGGACGCCTCCGTATAGTAACCGGAGGCAGCCTCTGGTTCTGGGGTGCGTCCTCAGTGGACGTTGGCTGCGCCGGGATCGACGCCGCGCTCCGCGGCCAGAGAACTCTCATGGAGTCTGTTGTGGATTTGTTCGCGAAGCTTGACGCCGCCGCACACGGCGGTGCGCGATGACGGTCGGAATCTGGACGTTTTCCTTTGACGGCGAGAAAATCAGCGAGGTTCGTGCGGCTGCCCGTGAGGTCGAGTCGCTGGGTTTCACCGCGCTGTGGTTCGGCGAATACCGCGGGAGGGAGGCGTTCACGCAGGCCGCGTTGCTGCTCGAGGCGACCACGACGTTGACCGTGGCGACGGGGATCGCACGGTTCTCGGAGCGGTCGGCGGCGACGGCTGAAGCTGCTGGACGCACGCTGGCGGAGGCGTATCCGGGACGATTCACGCTCGGCCTCGGCGGGCATCGCTCGGGCGGCGAGGGTACTGCGCTGCAGGACTATCTCGACGCCATGGACGCGGCGGACCTGCACTTTGCCGCTGGCAGCGCTTCCGGTTCTCGGCCGCGTCGGCTTCTAGCCGCTCTCGGGCCCAAAATGCTGAAACTCGCCGCGACCCGAGCCGACGGCGCACACCCGTACTTCGTCCCTCCTGAGCACACGGCGTTCGCTCGCGAAACGATGGGACCCGACGCTTACCTTGCTGTCGAACAAGCTGTCGTCCTCGACGCGGATCCAGTGAAGGCAAGGCAGATCGCTCGCGAACACGTCGCCGGATACGTGCGGCTGGCCGCACACCAACGGACGAATCTGCGCCGCCTCGGCTACACCGAAGAAGATTTGTCCGACGGGGGCAGCGACCGGCTCGTCGACGCGATCGTGGCCTACCGAAACGAGAACGAAGTCGCCGACCGAATCCGCGCACACTTCGACGCCGGCGCGGACCACGTCTGCATCCAGGTTCTGGGCGACGGACCAGAGATCCCGGTGGACGGCTGGCGTCGCCTCGCCCCGCTGGTTCTCTGATTCTGCGGTGGGGCTTCCCACGAAAGCCCCACCCCGGTTGGTCGCCAGATATCTCCGCCGTCTGCAGACCACCGGGCCGACGCGTCGTCGCCGAAGCTCTCGCCGGACGTCGGAAACCCCCTCCCACCAGGGATTCGCCAATGAACGGCGAAACCGTCCATCTCCTGCATACAGCCACTTTTCCGCTCGTCGAAGGCATTCCAGCACTTCCGCGTCCGACGCAGGACTTCCTGACGAACACTTCCCCTGAACAGGCGATCCCGACGGGATCGTTTCGCCGTCCAGAGGCGACAACCCGCTGTTACCTTCGCGAGACGCCCTCGCCTGCGTTCGCCCTGGGAGCCGCCGGTGTTCACGAAACTCGCCCTCACCGCGTCCCGGTTGGTCGAACTCGTCCTGCTGGCGCTGGGGATCGTCACCTTCGTCAAGGACGACAACGTCCTCGCTCTTCTCTCCTGGGATCTGCTCGCGCTGGTCTACCTCGGCATCCGCATCGCGCGAGTGTCCTGTAGCCGGAAAATCGACCACACCGACGCCCGGTGGCTGAAAGGCGTCCTCGGACGTCGGCTCGGACTCCTGTTCACGCTGTTGACCAGCCTCGTCGGCGTCACCGCCGGCCTGTCGATCGTCATGCCGGAAACGGCCGGCATCGACCCCACCGACGCGAAAGTCGTCGGCGTCCCCGCGGTCCTGCTGGCCTGGGCGATCCTGCACTTCGGTTACGCGGAGCGTTACGCGCAGACGTACTACGACAGCCTGCCGACACAGCACTTCCGCTTCCCCGAAACCGAACGTCCCACGCTGGCCGATTTCACCTATTTCGCGTTCACCATCGGGACAAGCTTCGCGGTCTCGGACGTCGAAACGCGGACGACGTCGATCCGCTCCCTGGTGCTCGCGCACAGCGTGCTGTCGTTCATGTACAACACGGCCACGCTCGGCATCGCGGTCAGCGTCATCACCGGCGGACGTTGACCTGAGTGAGCTAAAGTGTTTCTCGCGCGGCAGGGGCCGCGTCCTGTCCGCGGAAAGGGCTGAGCCCGCCCCCGTACCACGAGTTGCCGAGCTTTCTTTCTTCCCTGCCCGGTGCCGGCGGACCACGGGGCGCGCAAGGGAAGGAAGGACTCCCTGATGACGGCTTTGCCCGCCAAGCCCGACCTCGGCCAGCTCCGCAAACAGGCGAAGGAACTCGCCCGCGCCGACTCGGTCGCACTGTCGGAAGCGCAGTTCCGGCTCGCTCGCCGCTACGGATTCCCCAGCTGGCCGCAGCTTCAGGCGTACGTGCGCCGAATCGCCGAGCACGGACCAGACGTCCAGCATGCCTACCACCAGGACGTCGAGTACTACCACGGCCGCGCCGTCGGCCTCCTCGCCTCAGCCGAAGACGGCACCCCGGACGCCCGCGCCGCCTTCGACCGGCACAAGCAACCGCTGACCCGCACCGGCGCGTTGACCGTCGTCGCTCGGGAGCACGGCTTCCCGACGTGGCGGGCACTGAAGGCCTATGTCGAGGATTTGCCGAAAAACGGCGAACCGTTCGCCCGGGCCTATCAGCTGGTGGAAGCCCGCGACGTCGACGGCCTGACCACGCTGCTGACCGAAGCTCCGCACCTGGCCCACGCCCGCGGCACCAACGGGAACGATCTCCTCGGCATGGCCTCCGCGACCCATGACGAACGCCTCGTCCGCGTCCTGCTCGCCCACGGTGCCGACCCCGCGCGAGCCAACGCACACGGATGGACTGCCTTACATCAAGCTGCTTACAGCAATTTACCACTGATCGCCGACATGTTGATCAACGCCGGCGCACCGTTGGCCGTTTCTGGCCGCGGAGACGGCGGAACCCCGCTCATCGTGGCCCTGTTTTGGGGAAATCGCGCTGTTGCCGAAAAACTGGCCACGCACGAACGGTCCCCTCACAACCTCCGCGTCGCAGCCGGTCTTGGCGACGACGCACTGCTGGATGAACTCGTCAGTCCAAAGGGGACTCTTTCTCCAGCAGCCGGTGCACACCGTGAGTTCTACCGGCCGCACAGCGGTTTTCCCTTCTGGCAGCCGACGAACGACCCCGCAGAGATCCTCGACGAATCACTCTCCTGGGCGGCCCGCAACAACCAAGTAGCCGCACTCCGCACCTTGGCGGCGCGCGGCGCAAACCTGGACGCCGACGTCTACCGCGGCACCGCCCTCACCTGGGCAGCGGCGCGTGGCCACTCAGCGGCAACAGAAACGCTGCTGTCACTCGGCGCGAACGTCAACCAGGTCGGCACCTTCGGCGGTCCACGCCACGGCGTCGGCATCACAGCACTGCACCTGGCCGCCGAAGGCAACCACCTGGACGTCATCGAACTCCTCGTAAACGCCGGTGCCGACCTCGCCGCCCGCGACTCCATCTGGGACAGCACCCCTGAGGGCTGGGCAGAAGCCTGCGACAGCGCCGCCGCTCAAGAGCTGCTGCGCCGCCTCAGTCGCCGCTAATCGGCAACGCCCGACGGTAGACAACCGGAGTCTGCAGTCCGTATCTTTGCGGACTACAGACTCCGGTTAACCGACCCGTGGAGACCCTCATGACCACGCCACGCGACCTGTTCGACCAACTCTCCAGCGGAATCACCGACGGTCGTTTCGCCGATCTCGCGCAGCTCTACGCCGAGGACACCGTCGTGGAGCACCCCACCGCAGTGCCCAGGCCCGGACGCATGGAAGGCCGCGCCGCAGTGCACGACCGTTTCGTCAGCGGCCTAGGCCAAACCCTTCGCCTCAAACGCCACGACGTGACCGTCCACGAAACCGCCGATCCGGAGGTCATCGTCGCCGAATACCAGTACACCGCCGAATCGCGGAAAACCGGCCGAACGACCGAAACGGCCAACATCCAGGTCCTCCGCGCCCGCGACGGACTCCTCACCCACACCCGCGACTATCACGACTACCTGCGCCTGGCCGCCGTCCAAGACGCGACCGCCGGCCTAGTCGAGGCATACGCCCAAGCGCCCGCTTACGAATCTCGCCCCATCGCGCCGCACCCGGCTGAACTCTTCCCACCGAACAGCCGTGAAGGCGTTTTCCAACGAGTCGTCTTCGGCGTCGCCGACGGGCGCTGGTCCGAACTCCCCGACCTCTATGCGGCAAAAACCGATGTGCGGCATCCGTTCCTGCCCGGAGCCCCCGTCCTCCGCACCCGAGACGACCTGCGCACCCACTTCGCCGCCGGTGCCGCGGCAGCCTTCCGCATCGAGGTGACCGATCTGGTTCTCCACCTGAGCACGGATCCGGAAGTCATCATCGGCGAATCGACCTACGTGGGCGAAACCAGCTCCGGGACCCCCTTCCAGGCGAACAACATCTTCGCAATGCGCATCCAAGACGGACAGATCGTCGAATCCCGCGACTACGGCGACCATCTCGCCCTGGCCGCAGCCACCGGGCGGCTACCGGAACTCATCGCCCGCGTCGCCGAATAATGGCAACTCCTCCACTCGTTCGCCACTGAACGGCTACGCCTCAGCCGACACCGGACGCCCTGGCTGCTCACGACAGCCAGCACTGCGACGCCGGTGGACATCCTCGCCAACGCTGGACACAACCACGCGGCTCAGCACAACGTCGCCACTCAACGGCGAATCGGCGTCACGCCGCCCGACGACAGCGAACCGACCGTTGAAACCGTCGTCGCCATTCAGCGGCAACATCAACCACGACGCCGCGGCCGCCCAGCAACCACTCAGCCAAGCCGTCGCCGCTCAACGACTACAACTGCCATCCCGGCCGTCGTCATTAGACGGCGACCGCACACCGCCACGCCCCTCGCCACTCAGCGGCAAACGCCAACCACCGCAGCCCCTCGCCTCTCACCGGCGAACGTCACGCCCACGCTCGTCACCGTTCGACGATGCAACGGCCGTCCCAGCTGTCGCCGCTCAACGGCAAACGCTCCACCGCCACAGCCCTCGCCGTTTAGCGGCGAAGGCCAAGGCCTGGCGGCACCGTCTCCACGGCTTTCGCCAGGCAACGGCAATTCACTCCACAGGCCGCCGCCCAACCGGCCACACCGGTCGGTGCTGAACGGCAACACACGCCAAAGCAACTTTCGCCACTAAATGGCAAATGCCTCTGACCAGCACCGACCCCCCGAATTCCCGCCAGCCACCCGCACTGGCTAGGTGCTTTCAGAGCCCTCACCACCAACGCCCTCACGCTCTTCAACCACCCTCAGAAGAGCCGAAGCCACCAACGCCACATCCCGATCCTCATCCCCCGCCAACCGCTGCAACGCCCCATGCGCGAGAGTCTCCGGCATCTCCGCGAGCGCCTGCGTCAACCGGATCCGCACCGCGGAATCCGCAGGGTGCGCCGCCGACGCGTCGACCAACGCGCCAACGATCCCCTCCACACCCCCAGACGCCAGCGCGCCCAAAACCTCGGCCGCCTCGACGTCGTTTCGCCCCTCGACGACCATTTCGACAAGCGTCGGCACCGCCTCCTCCGCACCACGCGCACCGAGAGCGAGCGCCGCGTGCCGACGGACCACAGCGTCCGAACCAGCGAGCGCGTCCATTAACACCGCAGTCGCCTCGTCGCCGGGCAGCTCGATGAGCGCCAGGATCGCGCGTCGGCGGATGTCGGCGTTGTCCGAACGAAGCCCGGACGCCACATTCGCCACCCCGTCGCCGCCGGTCCGGGCGAGGGCCCACCGAAGCGCGCCGGCGACATTCGGGTCGGATTCGGCGAGAACCGCTTTGGCCAGAACCTCAGCGGGAACCGGCACCTCGTCGGCGGGAGCCAGGATCGTCTGCTGCCGACGAGCGGCACCAGGGGAACTGAGCCCACGCAGCAGTTCGACGATGCGCAAGGCACCCTCCCAGCCAGAGGGTGCCGAGGCATCAACCGCACGGAGCCGGTCGAGCAGCTCCTGTTCCCGCTTCAGCCGGTCTTCGGTCCGCCGAATGAGGTCGCGGACGAGCTCCGACGGCACGAAGGCGGGATCCTCCAGCGCCCGTCCGATCTGCCGCAGCGACATCCCGAGCGACCGGAGGCTCTCCACATGGAAGATCCGGCGGATGTCGTCCTCGGAGTACTCGCGATAGCCGCCCACGGTGCGACCGGTCGGCCGCACCAGCCCGAGGGCGTCGTAGTGCCGGAGCATCCGGGTACTCACCCCCGAGCGGCGGGCGACCTCGCCGATCAGCACGCGGTTTCCTGAGCCCGCTCCGGACCGAGCGCGACGATCCGTTTGGCCTCGCCCACGGCCTGGTCGAAACCGGTGTCCGGATCCCGCAGCAGCCGCTCGGTGGCAACGGCGTGCTCCCGAACGGCCGGGTCGACGCTCGCCACTGCGGCCTCCAAAGCCGGCTCGATAACGGGGCCGAGCGCGACCAACGCCCGGCTGAGGCTGAGCTGCACGGTTCGGTTGCCACGGCCAAGTTGGGTCGCCAATTCCGCAGCCAGCGCGGCCTTGTCCCCGTCCAGCACGAGGACGACAGCCGCCCGCCATGCGCTTCTCGCGACCTCGTCGTCGGAGTCGTGCAGCAACGATCGGGTGATCACTGGCCACGCGATCCGGTCGCCGATTTTCGACAACGTGTGCAGCGACTGGCTCCGGGCCTGCGCCACCGGGGACCGCAGCTCCGCCAGAAGCCGCGGCACCGTGTCCCCCGCCGGGAATCGGGTCAACGCCCAGGTGAGCATGTCGCGTACATAAAAGTCCGGCTCGATCGCGCACCGTGCGACAAGCGCCTCGACGAGACCAGGGCCGTCCGGGTGCGTTCCGATCGTCAGGGCGGCCCGCAGCCGCGTCGACGAGTCCCCGGCACCCAACGCCTCGATCAGCCGGGTCGGCCGGAAATTCCTCTGAGTCGAGTTCATCGGGATCACCTCCGCCGACCAGTGAAGACCTTGTCACAATGTCAAGGTCAAACCCGGCGGGCAAAAGGAACTGTCGCCGCTCAGTGGCGAAACCGGCCTACACCCACTCCGCCCCGACAGCGACGCTCGTGCACGGCGCTCGCAGCGCACTACGGCGTGCCGCCGGTACTGGCAAGCGGCGATGACACCGTGGCCCCTGAGACCGCCGAAGTTGCTCCGGGCATCTGGTGGTCAGACACGCGCTGGTGCTCGCGCGGCCGCGATGCTGCATCCGGACGAGGCGTGCGACCGGATCGAACGCGCGGTCCCGGAGGCACTGGCCAACCGCGGGGACGACCGCACTCTGCGCTGCTCAGCACCGGACTTCCCGACGGCCTACCAGGTCACCGAACTCCTCGCGACACTCGGAGCGCTCTGACCCGGACGACCGAACCCAGCCCGCCCACGAAGACGCACTGGGCTCTGACCTGGGCATTCGTACCGCGAACCGCAGATTCGCCACTAAACGGCAACAGTCGTCCAACGGCAATCAAGCCGATCTCCCGGACAGAAAGGCCCGACGAAAACCTACGACTCCCCCGGCAACTCGAACTCCCCGTCCCGAACCCCGCGAGTGAACGCGTCCCATTCCGAAGGCGTGAACACCAGCACCACCCCGTCCGGATCGGACGGCTGCCGGATGGCCACGTAGGTCACCCCGTCCGAGTGCGGTACGAACGCGAACTCCGCGCAGTGCTCCAGGGTCACGCCCGGCGGTTCGGCGCGGATCCAGGTCGCGCCGGTCAGGTCGAGCTCGTGCCGGATCTGCGCCTTGTCGTCGGTCGGGCGGCTCATCCGCACAGCGTATCCGCCATTCGGCGGCAACGCCTTGGAACGAAAAGAGACCCTGCCGTCCGGCGAACGGACGACAGGGCCTCCTCCTGGGAAACCGGTCAGGCGGTCTCGGTGATCGGGCGGTCCACCCACGACATCAGGTCGCGCAGCTTCTTGCCGGTCTTCTCGATCGGGTGCTGGTTGCCCTGCTCCTCGAGCTTCGTGAAGTTCGGCCGGCCCGCCTCGTCCTCGGCGACCCATTCGCGGGCGAAGGTGCCGTCCTGGATCTCGCCCAGGATCTTCTTCATCTCCTCCTTGACGGCCGGCGAGATGACGCGCGGGCCGCGGGTGAGGTCGCCGTACTCGGCGGTGTCGGAGATGGAGTAGCGCTGGCGCGCGATGCCGCCCTCGTACATGAGGTCGACGATCAGCTTCAGCTCGTGCAGCACCTCGAAGTAGGCGATCTCCGGGGCGTAGCCGGCCTCGGTGAGCACCTCGAAACCGGTCTGCACCAGCGCGGACGCGCCACCGCAGAGCACGGCCTGCTCGCCGAAGAGGTCGGTCTCGGTCTCCTCGGTGAAGGTCGTCTTGATGACGCCGGCCCGCGCGCCGCCGATCGCCGCGGCGTAGGAGAGCGCGAGCGCCTGGGCGTTGCCCGAAGCGTCCTGCTCGACCGCGATCAGGCAGGGCACGCCCTTGCCGTCCACGAACTGGCGGCGGACCAGGTGGCCCGGGCCCTTCGGGGCGACCATCGCGACGTCGACGTTGGCCGGCGGCTTGATCAGGTCGTACCGGATGTTGAAGCCGTGGCCGAAGAAGAGCGCGTCGCCGTCCTTGAGGTTCGCGGCGATGTGCTCCTCGTAGATGAAGCGCTGCTTCGTGTCCGGCGCGAGGATCATGATCACGTCGGCCTCGGCGGCCGCCTCGGCGACCGACAGCACGCGCAGGCCCTGCTCCTCGGCCTTCGCCCGGGACTTGGACCCCTCCTGCAGGCCGATCCGGACGTCGACGCCCGAGTCGCGCAGGCTGAGCGAGTGCGCGTGGCCCTGGCTGCCGTAGCCGATCACGGCGACCTTGCGACCCTGGATGATCGACAGGTCGGCGTCGTCGTCGTAGAAGATTTCCACTGCCATGGGGGGTACTACTTCCTTCCGTACTTACACGAAATCTGAGGTTCAGCGGGGAGAAGCGGCGGTGATCGAGCGGGCCCCGCGGCCCACCGCGACCATGCCGGACTGGACGAGTTCGCGGATGCCGTACGGCTCCAGCATCCGCAGCAGCGCGCCGATCTTGTCCGACGTCCCGGTCGCCTCGACGGTGAGCGCCTCCGGCGAGACGTCCACCACCTTGGCGCGGAAGAGCTGGACGGTCTCGAGGACCTGGCTGCGCACGGTGGCGTCGGCCCGGACCTTCACGAGCAGCAGTTCGCGCTGCACCGCGCTGCCTGCTTCCAGCTCGACGATCTTGATCACGTTCACCAGCTTGTTGAGCTGTTTGGTCACCTGTTCGAGCGGTAGCTCTTCGACGGCGACCACGATCGTCATGCGGGACACCTCGGGGTTCTCCGTGGGCCCGACAGCAAGGGACTCGATGTTGAAGCCGCGGCGGGAGAACAGTCCGGAGACCCGGGCGAGCACACCGGGCTTGTTCTCGACCAGCACGCTCAGCGTGTGGACAGTCATGCTTGCTCTCCCTCCGCGGCGGCGGCCTCGACAGCTTCCTGCGAAACCTCGTCGTCGTCGAACAGCGGCCGGATGCCGCGCACGGCCATGATCTCGTCGTTCCCGGTGCCCGCGGCGACCATCGGCCACACCTGGGCATCCTTCCCCACGACGAAATCGATCACGACGGGGCGGTCGTTGATTTCCATCGCGCGCCGGATCGTCGCGTCGACGTCCTCCTTGGCCTCGCAGCGCAGGCCGGCGCAGCCGAGCGCCTCGGCCAGCAGCGTGAAGTCCGGGATGCGGTGCTTGTGCGTGCCGAGATCGGTGTTGGAGTACCGCTCGGAGTAGAACAGGTTCTGCCACTGGCGGACCATGCCGAGGTTGCCGTTGTTGATCACGGCGACCTTGATCGGCGCGCCCTCGATGGCGCACGTGGCGAGTTCTTGGTTGGTCATCTGGAAGCAGCCGTCGCCGTCGATCGCCCACACCTGCGTGTCCGGCAGGCCGAACTGCGCGCCCATCGCGGCCGGCACGGCGAAGCCCATGGTGCCGAGGCCGCCGGAGTTGATCCAGGTGCGCGGCTTCTCGTACTTCACGAACTGCGCGGCCCACATCTGGTGCTGCCCGACGCCCGCCGCGTACACCGCGTCCGGGCCGACCAGTTCGCCGATCCGCTCGATGACGTACTGCGGCGACAGCGAACCGTCGTCGGGCCATTCGTAGCCCGCCGGGTAGTCCTCGCGCCACGAGTCGACCTGCGTCCACCAGTCCGTCAGGTCGGGACGGGCGCGGTCGAACTCGGTCTTCACCGCGTCGATCAGCTCGCCGATGATCTCCTTGCAGTCGCCGACGATCGGCACGTCCGCCTTGCGGTTCTTGGAGATCTCGGCCGGGTCGATGTCCGCGTGGACGATCTTCGCGTCCGGCGCGAACGACGACAGCTGGCCGGTAACCCGGTCGTCGAACCGGGCGCCGAGCGCGACCAGCAGGTCGGCGCGCTGCATCGAGGCGACCGCGGCGACGGACCCGTGCATGCCGGGCATGCCGACGTGCTGGCGGTGCGAGTCGGGGAACGCGCCGCGCGCCATCAGCGTGGTCGCGACCGGGATGCCGGTGAGCTCGGCGAGTTCGCGCAGCTGCTCGGACGCCTCGGCCTTGATCACGCCGCCGCCGACGTACAGCACCGGCCGCTGGGCCTGCGCGATCAGCTTCGCGGCCTCGCGGACCTGCTTGCCGTGCGGCCGCAGCGTCGGGCGGTAGCCGGGCAGCCGGAGCTCAGGCGGCCAGGAGAACGAGGTCATCTCCTGCAGCACGTCCTTGGGGATGTCCACCAGCACCGGGCCGGGCCGGCCGGTCGAGGCCAGGTGGAACGCCTCGGCGATCGCCCGCGGGATCTCCGCCGGGTCGGTGACGAGGAAGTTGTGCTTGGTGATCGGCATGGTGATGCCGCAGATGTCGGCTTCCTGGAACGCGTCGGTGCCGATCAGGTTGCGCGACTGCTGCCCGGTGATGGCGACGACCGGAACCGAGTCCATGTTGGCGTCGGCCAGCGGGGTGACGAGGTTCGTGGCGCCCGGACCCGAGGTCGCCATGCAGACGCCGACCTTGCCGGTCGCCTGCGCGTAGCCGGTGGCCGCGTGCCCGGCGCCCTGCTCGTGGCGGACCAGGACGTGCCGGACCTTCGTGGAGTCGAGCAGCGGGTCGTAGGCGGGAAGGATGGTGCCACCCGGAATGCCGAACACGACCTCCGCGCCGACCGCCTCAAGCGAGCGGACGAGCGACTGCGCGCCGGTGACGCGCACCGGCGTACCCGCCGGCGGGGCGGGCTTCGGACGTGCTCCTGGGACACCGGGCGCGGTCGGCCCGGGCTTCGCGTCGCTGCGCGACGTGGCACTGGTCATCGGTTCTGCCTCGTGGGTTCTCGGTGTCACTCGTTCGGGTTGTCTGGGCCGTACTTCCGGTCGGGGAACCGGTTTCACGCAACAAAAAACCCTCGCCGACCGTAAGGTCGCACGAGGGTCGCGCGTCGACGCAGAGGACTCTTCCTAAGCGTCGGCGCGCTGAGGAAGTACGAGACCGGTCTGCGTAATCACGGCATGGACGTTAGTCGCGCGCCCGGGCGAGTGTCAACTCTACGGGACAGCGGTTCCGCATCGTGGACGGCCAGTACTGCCCGCGCGCGACCCGGACGCAGGTCACTCCGGGCACCGGTGCACCATTCCTTCGTGGCCAAGAAACAGCAGGAACAGCGTGCGGACGAGGGCCGGAAGGCCGTGTTCCGGATCCCCACCACGGCGTATCTCGCGATCGGTCTGCTGACCGTCTGTGTGACACCTATCGCACTGGGCGAGATCGGCGGATTCCAGTGGCTGTACGTCTTCCCGCTCGCGCTGCTCGTGTTCGTCGCGCGCACGCGCACCGTCGCGACCCGCGAAGGGCTGCACGTCCGGACCGTCTTCGGCCAGCGCGACCTGCCGTGGTCGTCGCTCAAGGGGTTGGCGATCACTAACAAGGCTCGCGTGCGCGCCGTCCTCGGCGACGACACCCAGGTCAGTCTTCCCACGGTGCGGACGCGGCATCTTCCGGTGCTGGCACTGGTGAGCGAGGGCAAGATCCAGGACCCGTCCGGCGTGCTGAGCGACGAGGAGCTCACCGGTCAGAAACCGCCCGCCGAGACCGCGCCGGACGCTGCCGCGGAGCCCGCCCCGGAATCCGCTCCCGAGCCCGCCGAGCCGGAGCCCTCCGCCGACGCGGAACGGACCGGCGGCGGCAACGGCAAACCAGCCGAGTAGAATTGGTAGAACCAGTTTGCGGAGCCGTAGTTCCCCTCCGCCTGGTTCAGCCTTCTGACCTGGGAGAATGCCGTGCCGCACCTCCGTTCCCGGACCACCACCCACGGTCGCAACGCGGCGGGCGCACGCTCGCTCTGGCGTGCGACCGGAATGACCGACAGCGATTTCGGCAAGCCGATCGTCGCGATCGCCAACTCCTACACCCAGTTCGTGCCCGGCCACGTGCACCTCAAGGACCTCGGCGAGATCGTCGCCGAGGCGGTCGCCGAAGCGGGCGGCATCGCGCGCGAGTTCCACACGATCGCGGTCGACGACGGCATCGCGATGGGTCACTCGGGCATGCTCTACTCGCTGCCCTCGCGCGAGATCATCGCCGACTCGGTGGAGTACATGGTCAACGCGCACCAGGCCGACGCGCTGGTGTGCATCTCGAACTGCGACAAGATCACGCCGGGCATGCTCAACGCCGCGATGCGGCTCAACATCCCGACCGTGTTCGTCTCCGGCGGTCCGATGGAAGCCGGCAAGGCGGTGGTCGTCGAAGGCGTCGCGCACGCCCCGACCGACCTGATCACCACCATCGCGGCGTCCGCGAACTCGGCGATTGACGAGGCCGGCCTGGCCGAGGTCGAGCGCTCCGCCTGTCCGACCTGCGGTTCGTGCTCCGGCATGTTCACCGCGAACTCGATGAACTGCCTCACCGAAGCGCTGGGATTGTCGTTGCCGGGCAACGGTTCCACGCTCGCGACACACGCGGCTCGGCGCGAGTTGTTCTCCAACGCCGGACGCACGGTGGTCGAACTGTGCAAGCGCTGGTACGGCGAGGACGACGAGTCGGCGTTGCCGCGGTCGATCGCCACGAAGGCGGCGTTCGAGAACGCGATGGCGCTCGACATGGCCATGGGCGGCTCGACGAACACCGTGCTGCACATTCTCGCCGCCGCGCAGGAGGGCGAGGTCGACTTCACGATCAGCGACATCGACGCCATCGGGCGGCGCGTGCCGTGCCTGTCGAAGGTCGCGCCGAACTCCGATTACCACATGGAAGACGTCCACCGGGCCGGCGGAATCCCCGCCATCCTGGGCGAGCTGTACCGCGGTGGCCTGCTGAACACCGACGTGCACGCGGTCCACGCACCGGACCTCGACACGTGGCTGAACGAGTGGGACATTCGCGCCGAGTCTCCTTCGGAGAAGGCGCTGGAGCTGTTCCACGCCGCACCGGGCGGGGTGCGGACCACGCAGGCGTTCTCAACGGACAACCGCTGGTCGTCCCTGGACACTGACGCTGCCGGCGGCTGCATCCGCGACGTCGAGCACGCCTACACGAAGGACGGCGGCCTCGCGATCCTGCGCGGCAACCTGGCCGAGAACGGCGCTGTGATCAAGGCCGCGGGCATCGACGAAGACCTGTGGCACTTCCAGGGCCCGGCGCGGGTGCTGGAGAGCCAGGAGGAGGCCGTTTCGGCGATCCTCAAGAAGGAGATCCAGCCGGGCGAGGTGCTGGTCATCCGCTACGAAGGCCCGGCCGGCGGCCCCGGCATGCAGGAAATGTTGCACCCGACGGCGTTCCTCAAGGGTTCCGGCCTCGGCAAGAAGTGCGCGCTGATCACCGACGGCCGTTTCTCCGGCGGCTCCTCGGGTATTTCGGTCGGCCACATCTCGCCGGAAGCCGCCGCGGGCGGTCTGATCGGCCTGGTGGAGAACGGCGACCAGATCGTCCTGGACGTCCACGAGCGGCGGCTCGAGTTGCTGGTCGAACCGGAGGTTCTGGCGGAACGGCGGGCGAAGATGGAAGCTTCGGAGCGTCCGTGGCAGCCGAAGGACCGGGAGCGCCCGATCACCTCGGCGCTGCGGGCCTATGCCCGGATGGCCACGTCGGCCGACACCGGCGCTGTTCGGGACCCGAACCGCTGATCCTGCTGTTTGCTTCTGCTGGAAGGGGTCCGCGCGAGGTGCGCGGGCCCTTTTCCGTGTCTCGGCTAGGCGACTGCCGCTGCAGGAATCTCGGCCGCTGCCGCCGGATCCCGGTCGACGCGATTCGCCGCTCAACGGCCAACGGTCACCGCGGCCGACCCGCGGCCCGCTCCCCCGGCCCACAACATTCGCCACTCAGCGGCGAACGCTCTCTCGGCCCCAGCCCCGGATCGACCCGAATCGCCGCTCAACGGCGAACGGCCACCCCGGCTCAGCCCGCAACGCCGATCGACGCCATTCGCCACTAAACGGCCAATGGGTCCCCCGCCCTCGCCACGACTCCACCTCCAGCCCGCGACGCCTTCGTCCACAGTCGCCATTCACGGGCCGATCCCACCAGCATCGAGCCCCAGGATTCTCGCCCTGACCTGGTATTCGCCACTAAACGGCAACACCCCAACGGCCTGGTCACCGACCGGAGCACCCACCAACCCGCCGTTGCCTCCAGCCGACCACACCGGGCCAGCGACAGACTCCGCGCCGGGTCAGCGAGTCAGAACGATGACCACCACAGACGCAGCCGCGGCCAGCAGCAACGAGATAAACCCAAGGGGCAGCGGCCGCTTCCGCCACGGCGTGTTCCGCTCCAGCGAGACGGTGCCCGCGCCGGTAAAGATCAGCGTCAGCGCGCATACGCCCAGCAGCAGCTCGTACTCCCAGCCCTGGCCCGTGCCTTCGAAGAAGCCGCCGTGGAACTTCGCGTAGACGATGTTCGCGGCCACGCCCAGCAGCCCCGCCGCGGCGAGCGGCGTGAACAGGCCGACGATCAGCAGCGCGCTGCCCGCGACCTCGGTAACGCCGGTGATCCAGGACAGCAGCGTCGTCTGTTTGTGGTACCCGAACATCTCGAGCACGTGCGCGAACCCGCCGACGCCCGGTCCGCCGAAAGCGCCGAACAAATGCTGCAGGCCGTGCGCACCCATGATCACGCCGAGCCCCAGGCGCAAGACGAGCAGGCCGAAGCCGAGACCGCCCTGCCGGGGTTCGTCGTAGTCGTTGCCGGCAGAGTCCTCGACACCGGACAGCACGCTGGTCTGGTAGTCGTCCCCTTGAGTGGTCACGCGGCGAAGATTAGGGGATTCGGCCGTGCCCCGCGAGCGAGCACGCCGAGGTCAGGGGCTCTTTCAGGGTTCACCCTGAGCGCCGGGCCGACATCCGGGAAATGATCAGTATTCGCCGCGCACGAGATTGCCAGGCAGTTCTCCGCCAGCGTACCGGGCGATTTCCGCCGCAGCCACCAAATAAGCGCGCCGCCGGACGCCCCGCACCGCTCCGGCCACATGCGGCGTCAGCACGAAACCGGGCGCTGTCCACAGCGGATGGTCCGCCGGCAAAGGTTCGGGATCGGTCACGTCGAGCGCCGCGCGAAGCCGTCCCGCCGCGAGCTCCGCCGCCAGCGCGTCGGTGACCACGACTGGCCCTTGAGCAGCATTGACCAGCACCGCGTCATCGCGCATGGCCGCAAGAAAGTCGGCGTCGACCATGCCTCGCGTCCGCGACGTGAGGGGGACCATCATGACCACCACATCGTGGTCCGTCAGCAGTTCCGGCAACTCATCGACACCGTGCACGTCCTCACGCGCCGACATTCCGACCATCGTGCAGCGAACGTCGAACGGCTCCAACCGCCGCCGCAACTGCCGCCCGACATCCCCAGCCCCGACGATCAGCACGCGCTTCCCCTGCAACGTGTCGGACGGCAACTGCTCCCAGCGTCCAGCCCGTTGCGCCGCCGCGTAGACGTCCAGATTCCGGTACATCGACAGCAGGACGCCGACGACCCACTCCGCCATGCTGCCGCCGTGCGCGCCGCGGCAGGTGGACAACAGAACGCCGTCCGGGACGCGGCCGACCCAGTCCTCAGCTCCAGCGGTCAGCAACTGCACCAGCTTGAGGTTCGGCAGGTCGCTCCAGATGTCGTCGCCCGCCGAATCCATAGGCGGGACGAGCACCTCGGCTTTCGCAGCCTCCGGCGGCAACGGGCGGCCCCATTCGTAGCGCACCGCGTGGACGAGAGGGATTTCGGACAGCACGGCGACGCCCTCGTCGTCCGGGACCAGCACGGTGACTGTCATGATCACCACCGTAACCACTTACCAGTGGCTCACGCCGCGCCGCCTACGCTGGGACATCATGCGTACCCGGTACCGGTGGTCGGCGCCGCTGGCCCTCCTCGCCTGCGGCGGCCTCGTGCTTTCCGGCTGCGCGCGGTTCGACGACACCGCCGCCGGCCAGGCGTTCACCCCCGCGCCGGTGCCGAGCCCGGAGTCTCCGCCGCAGGTCCAGGAACACGGCGACAGCCCTGGCGGCGGTCCCCCCACCGGCCCCGCGCAAGCACCGCCCTCGCCAGTTCCGCCTCCGCAAGGCTGCAAGGACTTCGACAAGGCCGTCATCGCCACCTGCCTCGACACCGTCGCCGCCGTCGCCGGACTTCCCGGCGAGGGATCCGCGCCAGCCGCTCTCGCCGGTGAGCGGAAAACCGGGCGGGTCATGCTGGCCAGCTCCGGGCATGACGCGACGTCGTTCGCGCAACTGGACGTCCAAGCCGACGGCGACGGCGGGCTCACCAGCCTGGCGCTGTCGCCCAGCTACGTCGAGGATCAGCTGGTCTTCGCCTATGTGACCACGGCGTCGGACAACCGCGTCGTGCGATTCGCCAAGGGCCAGGCCCCGAAGCCTGTGCTGACCGGAATCCCGAAAGGCCCCACGGGCAACCGCGGCGCGCTGGCCAGCGACGGAAGCGGCGCACTGCTCGTCGCGACGGGCGACGCCGGCAACCCCGCCGCAGCCGCGGACCCGAATTCCCTGGCAGGCAAGGTTCTCCGCATCGATGTCTCCGGCAAACCGGCGAGTGGGAATCCCACGTCCGGGTCCGCCGTCTACGCCTCGGGCCTGCATTCCCCCGGCGGCATCTGCCGTTCGTCCGACGGGAAGCGCGCGTGGGTGACTGATCACCCGGCCAACGGCCCGGACGCCGTGTACCGCCTCCAGTCCGGACAGCCGCTCAACACCCCCGCGTGGACCTGGCAAGACAGGCCTTCCCTCGGGGGCTGCGTCGATTTCGTCGACGCGAACGGCATCCTCGGCATCGCGTCGTCGACCGGCCTGCAGAACGTGCCGGTCAACAAGGACGGCGCGGTCACCGGCAAGCCGACGGTCACCCTCGACGGCAAGAGCAAGGCCACCACGACGTACGGCCGGCTCTCCGCCATGAGCATGATCAACCCGCAACTGGCCGTCGCGGGAACCGTCAACAAGGACGGCGGCAAACCAGTCTCCAGCGACGACCGCGTGGTCCTGATCGTGGTAAGCGACACGGGCGGCGGTCCGGGCAAGGACTGACACTCGGTGTGCGCTGACTGAGCCCTTTCGGGGGCCCGAAAGGCCAGTTGACCTGCGGTTAGCCAGTTAGTGGCGACAGCTGATCCGTCATCGCGGCCGGTGACATTCAGCATCGCTCAACCTGGCCGTCCGGGGTTTCCCTGCCAGCAAAGTTCGCCACGAAACGGCGACACTCACCGACCCATCAACGGGAACCGCCCAACCGATGCCGCTGCGCCGTCACCGCCCGCACCACGACGAGGCCATCTCCCCTCGCCATCGAACGGCGAATCCGCCAGCAGCTCAGCCAGGAACCCGGCGTCGCCGTTCAGCGGCGACGACGCGAAGCCCGGCTCTCCGCCCGAGCCGCCCGGATGTCCACGATCGCCACCACGACCGATCCGACCGCGAACGCCATCCCCAGATACCGCCCGACCCCAGCCGAGATCGACACGCCCGCAGCGTCGAGGAAGGCACGCTGGTCACTGTCGAACACCCAGTCCAGCGTCGTCCAGCCGATCACCATCAGCAAAACCGTCGTCAGGCCACCCACCAGCCACAGCTGCGGCAGCCCGTTCACCCGTGCCTTGGTGACCTGCCCGAACAACACCACCGCAAGCCCCACCACGGCCAGCAGCAGCGGCGGACCCCAGGAAAAGAGGTCCGAATTCCACGCGGTACGCACGACGTCGCTATGCGGCAACGTCCGGAACGCGTCGCGGACGTCGGACGTCGCGGTATCCGCTGACAGCACTGTCCAGGGCAGGGCCGTCGACCCGACCGCGAGCAGCCCGGCCGCCAAGCCGAGCCACTCGCGCCAGGTGACGCGTCGAAGCGAGAAAGCCACTCAGGAACCGACGCGCTCGATGATCAACTCGCGCACCCGCTTGGCGTCGGCCTGGCCCTTGGTCGCCTTCATGACCGCGCCGACGATCGCGCCTGCCGCGGCGACCTTGCCGCCGCGGATCTTGTCGGCGATGTCCGGCTGGGCGGCCAGGGCTTCGTCGACAGCGGTGAGCAGCGCCGAATCGTCGGAGACGACCTTCAGACCGCGCTTCTCGACGACCTCGCGCGGCGAACCCTCGCCGGCGAGGACACCCTGTACGACCTCCTTGGCGAGCTTGTTCGTCAGCTCCCCGGAGGACACGAGCCCGATCACCTCGGCGACCTGCACCGGCGTGATCGCCAGTTCGGCCAGCTCGACCTCGCGCGCGTTCGCTTCCTGCGCGAGCGTGTTGACCCACCAGCCGCGTGCTTCGTCCGGCGTCGCACCAGCCTCGACTGTCGCCGCGACGAGCTCGACGGCACCGACGTTCAGCAGGTCGCGCAGCGCTTCGTCGGAGAGCTTCCACTCTTCCTGGATCCGCTTGCGCCGCTCCCACGGCATCTCCGGCAGCGTCGCGCGCAGTTCCTCGACCCACTCGCGCGACGGCGCGATCGGCACGAGGTCGGGCTCCGGGAAGTACCGGTAATCCTCCGCGGTTTCCTTGGCACGCCCGGACGACGTGGTGCCGTCGGCCTCCTGGAAGTGCCGCGTTTCCTGGCGGATCGACCCGCCTTCGGCGAGAATTGCCGCCTGGCGCGTCATCTCGTACCGCACCGCGCGCTCGACACTGCGCAGCGAGTTGACGTTCTTCGTCTCGGTGCGCGTGCCGAATTCCGTCGCGTCCTTGGCCATCAACGACACGTTCGCGTCACAGCGCAGCGAGCCCTGGTCCATGCGCACGTCGGACACGTCAAGCGCGCGCAGCAGGTCGCGCAGCGCGGTGACGTACGCGCGCGCCACCTCGGGCGCGCGTTCGCCGGTGCCGGTGATCGGCTTGGTGACGATCTCGATCAGCGGCACGCCGGCGCGGTTGTAGTCGAGCAGCGAGTGCTCGGCACCGTGGATCCGGCCGGTCGCGCCGCCGATGTGCAGCGACTTGCCGGTGTCCTCTTCCATGTGCGCGCGCTCGATCTCGACGCGCACGACCTCGCCGTCGTCCAGCGTCACGTCGAGGTAGCCGTCGAACGCGATCGGCTCGTCGTACTGCGACGTCTGGAAGTTCTTCGGCATGTCCGGGTAGAAGTAGTTCTTCCGGGCGAACCGGCACCACTCCGCGATCTGGCAGTTGAGCGCGAGACCGATCCGGATCGCGCCCTCGACCGCCTTGCCGTTCACGACCGGCAAGGAGCCGGGCAGGCCGAGGCAGGTCGGGCACGTCTTGGTGTTCGGCTCGCCGCCGAACTCGTTGACGCAGCCGCAGAACATCTTCGTGTTCGTGCTGAGCTCCACGTGGACCTCGAGCCCGAGCACGGGGTTGAACCGCTCGATGACCTCGGCGTAGTCCATCAACTCGGCCACGGCAGTCACTTCGTTCCTCCCAGCTCCGGAACCTGGTGCACGAGCGAGCCGCCGGCAGCGGCGTCGCGCGCGGCCTCGTACGCGGCGCCGACGCGGTACAGCCGGTCGTCGGCGAGCGCCGGGGCCATGATCTGCAGGCCGACCGGCAGCCCGTCCTCGTCGGACAGTCCGCTCGGGACGCTCATGGCGGCGTTGCCCGCGAGGTTCGACGGGATGGTGCACAGGTCGGCGAGGTACATCGCCATCGGGTCGTCCACGCGCTCGCCGAGCTTGAACGCCGTCGTCGGCGTCGTCGGCGACACGAGCACGTCGACCTTCTCGAAGGCCTGCGTGAAGTCGCGCGTGATGAGCGTGCGCACCTTCTGCGCGGAGCCGTAGTACGCGTCGTAGTAGCCCGACGAAAGCGCGTACGTGCCCAGCATGATGCGACGCTTCACTTCAGCGCCGAAGCCCTTCTCGCGGGTCAGCGACATGACTTCTTCGGCGCTGTGCTCGCCGTCGTCCGAGACGCGCAGGCCGTACCGCATCGCGTCGAAGCGCGCGAGGTTGGACGACGCTTCGCTCGGCGCGATCAGGTAGTAGGCAGGCAGCGCGTACGTGAAGTGCGGGCACGACACCTCGACCACTTCGGCGCCGAGAGCGCGAAGCTGCTCCACGGCGGCCTCGAATGACCGCAGCACGCCTGACTGGTAGCCGTCGCCGCCGAACTCCTTTACGACGCCGACGCGTACGCCGGACAGGTCGCCCTGCGCGCCTTCGCGCGCCGCAGCGACAACCGGCGGCACCGGTGCGTCGATGGACGTCGAGTCCATCGGGTCGTGGCCAGCGATCACTTCGTGCAGCAGTGCGGCGTCAAGCACCGTACGCGCACACGGCCCGGCCTGGTCGAGCGACGACGAGAACGCCACGAGCCCGTAGCGCGACACTCCGCCGTACGTCGGCTTCACGCCCACAGTGCCGGTGACAGCGCCGGGCTGACGGATCGAGCCGCCGGTGTCCGTACCGATCGCGAGAGCCGCCTCGAACGCCGAAATCGCCGCGGACGAGCCACCGCCCGAACCGCCCGGGATGCGCGCGTGGTCCCACGGGTTGTGCGTCGGCCCGTACGCCGAGTTCTCCGTGGAGGAGCCCATCGCGAACTCGTCCATGTTCGTCTTGCCGAGGATCACGACGCCGGCTTCGCGCAGCTTGCGCGTGACAGTCGCATCGTACGGCGGCAGCCACCCCTCGAGGGTGCGCGACCCGCAGGTCGTCGGCACGCCCTTCGTGGTCAGCACGTCCTTCAGCGCCAGCGGGACGCCCGCCAGCGGCGACGCCGGCTGCTCTCCCGCGGCCAGCTGCTCGTCGACCGCCTTGGCCGCGCCGAGCGCGCCTTCCGTGTCGACGTGCAGGAACGCGTGCACGTGGTCGTCCACCGCGGCGATGCGGTCCAGGTGCGCCTGCGCGACCTCGACCGCGGACACCTCGCGCGCGTGGATTTTCGCCGCCAGCTCGGCGGCAGTCAGCTTGACGAGTTCGCTCACTGTTCTTCTCCCAGGATCCGCGGCACCCGGAACCGGCCGTCCTCGGCGGCCGGCGCCGCGGCCAGCGCGTCCTGCTGTTCGAGGCTGGGCCGGACGGTGTCCTCGCGGAAGACGTTCGTCAGCGGCACGGCGTGCGAGGTCGGCGGGACGTCTTCCGCGGCGACTTCGCTGACCTTCGCCACCGAGTCCAGGATCTGGTCGAGCTGGCCGGCGAAAACGTCCAGCTCGTCGTCGGTCACGGCCAGCCTGGCCAGCCTGGCGAGGTGCGCGACCTCGTCTCGGGAAATGTTGGGCACGCGGGTGACTCCCGGGGTGTGCTGTGCGGGTGCTCTCGGAAGCTGCAAGTCTATGGTGACGGCGTCGGACGGTTCGACCGGGTTATCGGGCCGCGGGCGCCGGGCAGGGCGTCCCGCTTGCCGGACAGCGGGCCCCCGCGGGTACCCGGTCTGTCACAATCGGCGCCCGGCAAGCGCGTCCCACGACAGGGCTGGGACGCCTGAGGCGAGAGGGGCGCGTGGTGTCGTTCCTGATCCGGGTCCAGCTACCGGACTCCCCCGGCACGCTCGGCGCGGTCGCGACCGCGCTCGGCACGGTCGGGGCTGACATCCTGAGCGTGGACGTGGTGGAACGCGGCGGCGGGCTCGCGATCGACGACCTGGTGGTCGAACTCCCGTCGGGCCGGCTCCCGGACGCGCTGATCACCGCGGCCGAGAGCGTGGAAGGCGTCGAGGTCGACGCGGTGCGGCCGTACGCGGGCATCCTCGACACCCATCGCGAGCTCGAACTGGTCGAGGAGATCGCCGCGCAGCCGAAAGCCGGACTGGACTTGCTGGCCGAAGGTGTGCCGAAGATCATCCGCGCCGGGTGGGCGGTGATCGTCGAATATTCGGAATCGGGATCCCGGCGCTTGGCTTCGTCGAGTGCGGCGCCGGAGAACCCGTTCACGGACTTGCCCTGGCTGCCGCTGGAGCGCGCGACGGTCTTGGACGGCGAGGATTCGTGGGTCCCGGACACGTGGAAGGAACTCGGTACCGAGCTGGCCGCGACTCCGCTGGGCAAGCCGGGAAAGGCGATGCTGGTCGCGCGGCCGGGCGGGCCCAACTTCCGTGCCGCGGAGGTCGCCCGGCTGGCGCATTTCGCCGGGATTGTCGCGGTGGTTCTGGACGGGTGACCCCAGGTTTGGGTCAGCTGTCCTGACAGTTAGAGGGCGGCCGAGCTGAGCATCGGGCCGACCTCTCGGTTGCCGGTAATCGGCTAATCAGCCTGGCGAACGCCGTAGTCGCCAGCGGCCATGACTGGTCCACCGTTCTTTGCACCCGCCTCCAGCCGCCACCAGCGGTCCTCAAGTGCAGACAATCTCCCTCATGCAGGTGACTTTGCCCGTCATGGCGACCGGTTGCGCCGGCATGCCAGGCGTCGGTAATCAGCACTTGTCGGCATAGAGAGTCACGACCGTGCCAGCAGAAACCACGGTTCCGGGCTTGGGATCCTGCCCGGTCTGACACCAGTTCCGGTCGATGATCATCATCCGCTTCTTCCCGGACGAATCGACCTCGCGCAGGTTGTACAACCCAGCCGCCTGCATCGCGTCCTGTGCGTCCTGATGATTCATGCCGGACACGTCAGGGACCTTGACCGTCGCCGGCTGCGCAGCGCTGGCCGGCGCACTCACGGTCGCCGTCGCCGACTCGGTTGCCGTCGCGGTCACGGTCTCCGTCGCGACCGTCGTTGAGGTGCCACCGGGCTGTGGTGCTGCGTTGCACGCGACGGCAAGAAACGCGGCAACGCCAACGACCGGAACGGCAGTTTGAACGAACTTCGCCATGATCACGCTTCCTCGATCCGAGTCGGTACTTCACGCGTGACAACTTGAGTCGAAGCCAGACATCTAGCCGTTACAACCCATACACAGTTGAAGCTCGCCAAACAGACGCACCCCGCACAACCGTCCACCACCGACGGGCCTGACCGCCTCACACTCGGCCCGACGCTCACCGCCAGGCCCCTAAGCGCCCCATCAGTGCCCGGCGGGAGCCGGGACGAGATCCGCCGAACCGTCGCCGTTCAACGGCGAATACCGGAGGCGAACCCCGCCCAACGCTTTCGCCAAAAAACGGCAAAAGCCGCCGACCTGCAAGAATGGGGCGTCAGAAGCCGTATTCGTAGGCGATCAGGTTGACCCCCGGATGCGGATGCCAATCCCGCCCCGGCAAGCGCCGGAACCCGAGCCGCTCGTAGAGCCGGTGCGCCTTCCGCATCACGTCGAGGCTGCTCAGCACGACCCGCTCGACGCCGAGTTCCCGGCCACGGTCCAGCACTGCCTGGGTAAGCGCCTCGCCGACCCCTCGCCCGCGCGCCGCCTCCGCGACCGCCAACATGCGGAACTCCAACTCCCCCGGCTGGGAAATCTCGGACAGCTCGCTCCCCGGCTGAACGATCGCGACCGACCCCACGACCTGACCGTCCGGATCGACCGCGACCAGCAACTCGGCGTGCTCCGCCCGCCCCGAGACGTCACGAAGCTTCGCCTCGTACGCGGCATCAGTCTCGAAGAACCCCTCGATCCGGTAAGCCTCGACGGTCACCTCGCCAACCGCGTCGAACTCCTCGCGCCGCGCCGGCCGGATCTCCACCTCACTCATCGCCGCCCTCAGCTTCCTCGTCCGCACCGGTGTCGAGCGCCAGTTCCGCAGCCGCTTCCGGTCCGCGCTCCAGCAACGCGCGGAACCCGTTCTCGTCTAGCACCGGCACTTTCAACTGCACAGCCTTGTCGTACTTCGAGCCCGGCGAGTCGCCCACCACGACGAACGCCGTCTTCTTCGACACAGATCCCGCCGCCTTGCCACCGCGCGCCATGATGACTTCTTTCGCTTCATCACGGGAAAATCCTTCAAGGGAACCAGTCACGACGATCGACAGGCCTTCCAGGTTCCGCGGGATGGACTCGTCGCGCTCCTCCTCCATCCGCACCCCGGACCGTCGCCATTTTTCGACGATTTCCCGGTGCCAGTCGACCTCGAACCATTCCTGCACGGCGTGCGCGATGGTCGGCCCGACGCCGTCGACGTTCGCGAGTTCCTCCTCGCTCGCGTCCTCGATCCGTTGCAGCGAACCGAATTCCCGCGCGAGCGCCTGCGCCGCGGTCGGCCCGACATGCCGGATCGACAGGGCGACGATCACTTTCCACAGCGGACGGTCCTTCGCCGAGTCGAGGTTCGCCAGAAGCTTCCGCGCGTTCGCCGACAGGTCGCCCGCCTTGGTGCGGAACAACTCCACTTCGGCGAGCGACTCCTCGTTGAGGTCGAACACGTCGCCCTCGTCAGCGACCACCCTGGCGTCGAGCAGCGCGACCGCCGCCTCGTACCCGAGCACCTCGATGTCGAACGCACCGCGCCCGGCCAGGTGGAACAGCCGTTCCCGCAGCTGCGCGGGACAGAAGCGGGTGTTCGGACAGCGGATGTCCTTGTCGCCTTCCTTTTGGTAGGCGAGTTCCGTGCCGCATTCCGGACATTCGGTGGGCATCACGAATTCGCGCTCGTCGCCGGTCCGCGAGTCGACGACGGGACCGAGCACCTCGGGGATCACGTCGCCGGCCTTGCGGATGACGATCCGATCGCCGATCAGCACGCCTTTGCGCTTGACCTCTTCCTGGTTGTGCAGGGTCGCCCGCGCGACCGTCGAGCCCGCGACCTTGACCGGCTCGGTGACGGCGAACGGCGTGACCCGTCCCGTGCGGCCCACTCCGACCTGGATGTCGAGCAGCGTCGTGATCGCTTCTTCCGGCGGGTACTTGTATGCGATCGCCCACCGCGGCGCGCGCGAGGTGGTGCCGAGGCGTCGCTGCAAGGCGACCTGGTCGACCTTGATCACAACGCCGTCGATCTCGTGCTCGGCGTCGTGCCGATGTTCACCCCAGTAGGCGATGTGATCGGTGAGTTCCTTGCCGGTCCGCAGCACTCGCGTATGCGGCGACACCGGCAATCCCCAGGCCGCCAGGGCGTCGTAGGCATGCGACTGCGTGACCGGCTCGAAGCCGTCGCGCTTGCCGAGGCCGTGGCAGATCAGCCGCAGCCGGCGTTCCCTGGTGATTTTCGGGTCCTTCTGCCGCAGCGACCCGGCAGCTGTGTTGCGCGGATTCGCGTACGGCGGCTTGCCCGCCTCGACCATCTTCGCGTTGAGCTCGAGGAAGTCCTCGACGCGGAAGTAGACCTCGCCGCGCACCTCGACAAGCTTCGGAACCGGGAACTCGTCGGTGCCGGTGAGCTGGTCGGGCACCTGGTCGAGGGTCCGGATGTTGAGCGTGACGTCCTCACCCGTACGCCCGTCGCCGCGGGTGAGCCCCCTCGTGAGCTTGCCGTTTTCGTAGAGCAGGTTGATAGCCAGGCCGTCGATCTTCAGTTCGGCCAGGTACTCCGCGGACCCGATTTCCTTCTCGACGCGCTCGACCCAGGCGAGAAACTCGTCGGTGTCGAACACGTTGTCCAGGCTCAGCATGCGCTCGAGATGGTCGTGCGCGGTGAACTCGGTGGAGAACGTCCCGCCGACGTTCTGGGTCGGCGAATCCGGCGTGACCAGCGCCGGGTACTCGTCCTCGATCTGCTGGAGGTCGCTGAGGAGCGCGTCGAACTGGCCGTCGGAGATGATCGGCGAATCCAGCACGTAGTACCGGAACTGATGGCCGCGGATCTCCTCGGCGAGCGCGCCGTGCCGCTCGCGCACGTCGGCCGGTACGTCGGTCACGTCCTGGGCGGCCTCCACGGCCACCTCGTCTGGGGGAAGGTCGGTGCTGCTCACAGATGGTGAGCCTAGCCGGAGGCACCGACACTTTCGTCCGGTTGCTCCGTCAGCCCGCGGACCAGCTCTCGGAACTCCAGCAGATCGATCGTGCCCTCGGGCGCGGCCTCGGCGGTCTCGACCCGGCGCAGCCGCTCGGCGGCCAGACGCTCGCCCAGCGTCGCGTCGAGCGGCAGGAACGTCATCGTGGTGCGCGAATCCTCGTCCAGATCCGCGAACGCGGGATGGTGGACCGCGACGTCAACCACGCCGTCGTCCACCTGCGCCACAACCCGGACGTCAGCCAGGGAGATCCGATGCTCGCCCAGGTTCACCGTCACCTCGGTCGGATCCGGGACCGGAGGGACGGAATCGTGGTACTCCCAGATCGCGTCGTCTGGCGGTCCAGCCGCTTTCCACGCGTCCGTGTACGGGCGCAGCTCCGGGTCTTCCTGCCCGCTGACGACCAAGGCGTAGATGGCGGTCCGACCGCGTTCGAGCGAGAAGTGCAACCGCGGGTGCAGCGACTCGACGAGCACGCACAGGTCATGCTCGACGCGATGCGGCTCGCCTTCGCCCAGCGCAGCACTGACCTCGGGCAGGAGGTCATACCACCCTTCCCAGAACGCAGCGGCCGCAGCGGCCGCGTCGGACGGCACCTGCTGCTCAGGCCATGGCGTACGGGGATCTGGCGGCGCGGCTTCGGTATCTGCTTCCGAGCGGCGACGACGGAACAAGCGCATGATTCGGAATTTCCCCCGGTTGTTTCACTTCATCAGCCACGGTACTCGTCACAACAGCCGCACGTCCGCGGAATCACCAGTTCTCGGGTGGCTCCACGAACGCTTTGCCCAGGTCGCGACTAAGAGCGAGTGCGCGGCGCATCCACTCGTTCGTGGCACCGGCAAGACCACAGGCAGGCGTCGGAACAGCCCGCTCGGCCAGGATCGACCGATTGAACCCCAGCCGGTCCACGAGCCTGAGCGCCGGAGACGCGACCTCCTTCAGGCCCGGAGCTGTCACCGGGTCAGTGGCCGGCACGAGGCCCAAGAAGAACGAAATGCCGCTGTCCCAGGCCTCGCCGATCTCGTCCAGAAGCTCGGCGGACGCCCCGGCGAGCATGCTGATGTCGAACGCGACAGCCCCGGCGCCCGCCGCACGGAAGAGCGCGATCGGCGGCCGCGGAGCGCAGCAGTGGACGATGACCGGCTGACCGGTCATCGCGCCGATTCGTTCGATTGTCGTCGCAAGCAGCTCCCGAACCTCGGGCTCAGGCACTGCCGGGACGTTGCCGTATCCCGACGGAGTAGACAGACTTCCCGCGAGAACAGCGGGTAACGACGGCTCGTCGAGTTGCACGACGACCGGCGCGTCAGTCCTCGAAGTCAGCTCCGCGACATGCTGAGAAAGCCCGTCGAGCAGCGACGAGGTGAAGTCCCGCAAGGCCCCGCGGTCGGTGAGCACCCGATGTCCGCGGGCAAGCTCGATGCCCGCGCCGAGCGTCCAGGGTCCCGCGATCTGGGTCTTGAGGACCGTTGGCGCGCCAGTGTTCTCTCGGGCGGCTTGGACCGCGTCTAGGTCCCATTGGAGCAGGTCACGACCGCGACGATGGTCATGACCGGGCCGCCCGGCGACGCGGTAACCGCTGGGGACGACCTCGATCGCGAGGTCCACAAGCAACGCCGCGGTCCGGCCGACCATATCGGCACCCACGCCGCGCGCCGGCAATTCGGGCACATACGGGAAGCCGGGAAGCTCTCCGAACACCACGGCAGCGGCCTCGACGGGATCAGTCCCCGGCATAGACCCGATTCCCGTCGCCGCGCCCGCAGGCCAAGGTCGTTCACTCACAGGCCGGATTGTCGCGGAACCGGCGGGTGCCGTCTGCACCGCCCCTGCGGACAAGCTTCACCCGACCGCGCGGCAATAGCCGGACATTCGCCGCATATCCCTTTGCCCGCACCGAATTCGCGGTCACCGCGTTAGTCTGGATCGTCATGACCAGCTCCGCCCCGCCACCGCCCGGCAAAACACCCGGTGACGCATCCGCCCGGGAGCCGCGGCGGGGCAGCATGCCCGGAACACCGGGCCGCCGGGCCTCAAGCCGCTCCTTTGAGCGGACTCTCTTCACTGAGCCCGTCCTTTACGTCAGCCGGGAGGCGAAGCCGACCACCGCTGGCCAGGAGTACGGCGTGTTCGACCGCCACGGCATACAGATCGGCGGAGTTGCCGTCACAACGCCCAGTCTTCTGCGCAAGGTCATTCAGCTTCTGTGGAAATCCGACCAGTACGTCAGCCGCAGGTTCGAGGTCCACGACGCGAACCAGAGCATTGTCCTCAAGGTCGAGAAGCCATCGAAGGACCCGCTGGCCCGCTTCGTGGTCACCCGCGCGGACGGCACTCCGATCGGCGAAATCATCCCGACCGACGCCGGCCGCGTCCGTTTCACCCTGCGTGCCGAAGGCAAGACGATCGCGACCGTCGTCGCCAGCGGCCGGCAACGATGGGAAGTCACGGTCGAGGATCCGGTCGGCACCGAGGTCGCCCACGTCGGACCCCCATCGCCGGACCTTTCGCCGATCAGCGGCAACACCTGTCTCGTCGAAATCCCGCTGCAGGTCCCCGAGCCCCTGGCCAGCATGCTCGTCGCGACAACGTTGACTATCGACATCGCACTCACCGCGCAACGCGGCTGATCACGTGACCGGTGTCTCAGCCCCGCCAGGTGGACAGCGACCGGAATACGGCCCAATGTAAGGAAAGTCCGGGACGCCGAGGTCCCGCCTGGACGGAGGTCGCCGTGGAGCCGTTGCCCGAAGGCAGTAACCCGAACTGGGCCGATCCCGGGGTCTACGAAGTGGCCGCGGGCGTCTACCGGATCCCCTTGCCGTTGCCGAACGACGGGCTGCGTGCGGTCAACGTCTATGCCGTCACCGACGGCACGAATCTCGTGCTCGTCGACTCCGGGTGGTCCCTCACCGAATCTCGCCAGTTGCTGGCCGACGCGCTCAAGGCGATCAATGCAGAACTCGGCGATGTCCGCGAGTTCCTCATCACCCACGTCCACCGCGACCATTACACGCAGGCAGTGGCGCTTCGACGCGAATTCGGCAACCGGATCGCCCTAGGCAAGCTCGAGCAGCCTTCACTCGACGCGAGCGCCAACCCGAACCAGTTCCCCATGCAAGCCCAGCTCGACCTCCTTCGCCTCAGCGGCGGGCAAGAGGTCATCACCGCGCTCAGCAAGCTATTCGGTTCGGAGCCTCGCCACACCGAGGCGAATCTTTGGGAAGAGCCGGACGAATGGCTGACGCCTGGCAGACGAGCAGTGCTGCCCGAGCGCGAGTTCGATGTGGTCCACACCCCAGGACATACCAACGGCCACGTGGTTTTCGTCGACGGCGCGGCCGACCTGTTGTTCTCCGGCGACCACGTGCTTCCGCACATCACTCCGTCGATCGGCTTCCAACCGGTTCCGGCTGAGTTACCGCTGAACGACTATCTCGACTCCCTCCGTCTGGTTCGCGGCATGCCGGACAGGCGCATGTTGCCGGCTCACGGCCCAGTCACCGACAGCGTGCATGCCCGCATCGACGAACTTCTCGAACACCACCGGCAACGCCTCGAAACGATGGCGGCCCAGATCGAAGCCGGAGCAAGCACCGCTTTCGAAGCTGCCAACCGCCTCGGCTGGACCCGCCGCGGCCGCAAACTGTCCGAAATGGACGCGTTCAATCAGATGCTCGCTGTCCTGGAGACAGGAGCGCACCTGGATCTGCTGGTAGCGCAGAACAAGCTCGCAGCCGAAGACGTCGACGGCATTCGCCGCTACAAGGCCACGTAGCAGCCAACTGTCCGGCACTTGCTCGATGGCATACTGATCCGCCGTGCCTCCTATCACTGTGCGACGAGCTCGCGCTGACGACGTCGAAGCAATCGTCCAGATGCTCGCGGACGACCAGCTGGGCGCAACCCGCGACTCGCCGGCCGACCTGGAGCCCTACCTGCGAGCGTTCAAAGCCATTGAGGCAGACCCAAATCAGCTGCTGGTCGTCGCAACGTCGAATGACCGACCGGTAGCCACGCTTCAGCTGACGATCATCCCCGGCCTCGCACGGCGCGGGGCACTTCGCGGGCAAATCGAAGCTGTGCGCGTACACCGCGATCACCGTGGCTCAGGCATTGGCGCACAACTTGTGCAGTGGGCCATCGACGAATCGCGGCGACGCGGCTGCAACCTAGTCCAGCTCACGTCGGATACATCGAGGACTGCAGCGCACCGCTTCTACGAACGGTTGGGCTTCGTCGCGAGTCACACGGGTTTCAAGCTGCATCTCTGATCACCTCCTCCGCGCAGCTTCAGTCGTCATGCACTCGATCGCCCGGCTTTCACCGTGCCAGAGCTGTCACGCAAAAGCCAAGCGATTGCACGATGGGTCCCTTCGCGCAATTTAGCTGACTGTGCTCGAATCGATGCGTATCGTGACGATCATGAGCAAGTCGACCTCTCCGGCGGAGCACGCCGGACAGACCAACAACACCACCGAAACGGCAGATCTCGCTTTCCTGCTTCGCGCCATGCACGCGAACCTCAGCCTTTTCGATCGCCTGCAACCAGATCAGCTGATGGCGGCGGTGAAGGACGCGAACCGCCAGATCGCCCGCCTGCAGGCCTTGCAGCTGCATTGCATCGCGGGCATGCGAAGACGAAGATCAGACCCGCACGAACTGGCATGCGAGCTCGCGATTGCCTTGCACATCACCGATACCCGAGCCGGAACGATGATCGCCGCAGCTGAAGCCCTGTCTCAGCGGCTGCCTCGAACCTTCCGGCTGATGGATCAGGGCAAGTTCGATCTCTACCGCGCCATGAAGGTCACTGATGGCACCAGCCAGCTGTCCGACCGACATGCACGAATGGTCGACTGCCTGCTCGAACACCGGCTGGAAGACAAGAATCCAACCCAGGTCCGCAAGGCAACCGCTTACGCCGCAACGAAAATCGACCCAGACGGTGCGATGAACCGGCTAGCTCAGCGGAAAGCTGAGCGTCGCGTCGTCCTGCAGCACCAGAGCGAAGGCATCTCGCGGCTCTGCGTCGACAACGCGTCGGCTGACAAGGCTGCAGCGGCCTATCTCCGTGTCGACAAGATCGCTCGATCGCTCAAGACGGGTGACGAGAAGCGAACTCTCGACCAGCTGCGCGCTGACGTCGCGATCGATCTGCTGCTCAGCGGCAAGGGCGGCGTTCCAGAGCAAACCGAGGTGTACCTCTATGTCGACCTGAAGACATACCTGGGCCTCAACGACAATCCCGCCGAACTGGCTGGTCACGGTCATATCCCCGCCGAGCTCGCGCGCCACATCGCCACTGGTCCCGACACGATCGTCCGCCGGGTCATCACCGATCCGCTGACTGGGCAAGTGATCGAGGTCGGCAAGTTCCGGTATCGGCCGAGCATCGATGTCGAAGAGTTCGTGCGGGTCCGCGACCGTGAGTGCCGACAGCCCGGCTGCCCGCGGCCCGCGCAGAACTGCCTCACGGAACCCACCGGTCCTGATTCCGCGGACGCGGACTCGACGTTGAGCTACTGCCTACGCCACCGTCGGCTCAAGAATCGAGCTGACTGGAGCTACGAGGTCATGCAGGACGGAAAGCTGATCGTCACGACACCAACGGGTGAGAAAGCTGAGAGCGCACCTCCGCCGCTGCACGATCCCCAACCCACGCCGGATCAACCAGAGGAGGAACGTCTAGGCGCTTAAGGAGATCAGCGCGTGCCAGAAATCTTGGCGCTGCCGAGCACGAGGTCGCCAGCCTGGTCGTCTTGCCGATAAAGGACAACTACCTGACCAGGTGCCACACCGCGCAATGGCTCGCGCAACTGGATGGAGACTCGTCCGTCTTCATCCGCTTCGGCGACTGCATCGGCGATGCCTCCGTGCGCGCGGACCTGAACGGTGCATTCGGTCGGACCGTCCAAGGGTCGTCCGCTCGGCCAGATCGCCCGGTCCGCGTCGATCGCCTGGACACCGAGGTCTGCCGACGACCCGACCTTCACCGTGCCCGAAACAGGTTCGAGCGACAGGACGTACCGCGGTCGCCCATCAGCGGCCGGCGCATCGATACCGAGGCCCTTCCTCTGGCCGACGGTGAACCCGTGCACGCCGGTGTGGTGCCCGAGCACCGCTCCTGTCTCTGCGTCGACAAGTTCACCAGGACGCTCGCCGAGCCGCTTCTCCAAGAACTTCTTGGTGTCGCCGTCCGGGATGAAGCAGATGTCGTGGCTGTCCGGCTTCCGCGCGACGGAAAGTCCACGCTGCTCCGCCTCCGCACGCACGTCCGACTTCCAGGAGTCGCCCAGCGGAAACATCGCATGACGAAGCTGCTCTGGCTGCAGTGAAGCCAGAACGTACGACTGATCCTTACCCTCATCCGCGCTCCGGCGAAGTTCCAGCTCGCCGTCAACAGTCGCTAGGCGCGCATAGTGGCCGGTCGCAACAGCGTCGAAGCCGAGAGCGAGCGCCTTCTCCAGCAGCGCCTCGAACTTGATCTTCTCGTTGCAGGTCACGCAAGGGTTCGGCGTACGCCCGGCCGCGTACTCGCCGACGAAGGTCTCGACGACCTCCTCGGTGAAGCGCTCCGCGAAGTCCCAGATGTAGAACGGGATGCCAAGGATGTCAGCAGCCCGGCGAGCGTCGTGCGAATCCTCGATGGTGCAGCAGCCGCGGGAACCCGTCCGCAGCGTGCCAGGTTGAGCCGAGAGCGCCAGATGCACTCCGACGACGTCGTGGCCGGCGTCCACTGCGCGCGCCGCGGCGACGGCCGAGTCGACTCCTCCGCTCATTGCGGCCAAAACCCGCATTTCCTTACACCTCTTGCTTCTGAGTCTGCTTGCGCATGCCGGCGAGGCCGGCCTGTCGGGCACGGGTGACGACGCCGCCGATCTCGCGAGCCAGGGTGTGCACGTCATCCAGGGTCGACGTGTGGCCAAGCGAGAACCGGAGCGAACCGCGCGCTGCGGCGGCGTCTGCCCCCATCGCCAGGAGGACGTGACTTGGCTGCGCGACACCCGCCGTGCACGCCGAACCGGTGGAGCACTCGATGCCCTTGGCGTCCAGAAGCATCAGCAGGCTGTCACCCGCACAGCCGGGGAAAGTGAAGTGAGCGTGGCTCGGCAAACGCTCTCCGTCGCGACCGTTAAGAATCGCGTCCGGGACCTCGCGCAGAACCGCGGCGACAAGTTCATCGCGCAGCTTCTCGACCCGGTCGGCGTACTCCGCGCGCCCGCTGATCGCCGCTTGCACCGCAGCGGCGAAGCCAGCGATCGCCGGGACGTCGAGAGTGCCCGAGCGAACACTGCGCTCCTGGCCACCGCCGTGGAGGACAGGGACGCACGAGGTATCGCGGTCGAGGAGAAGTGCGCCGACGCCGTACGGGCCGCCGAGCTTGTGACCGGTCAGCGTGAGTGCGGCTGCGCCGGATGCGGTGAAGTCGACCGGAACTGCACCGACCGCCTGGACGGCATCGGTGTGCAGAGGAACCCCGTATTCGTTGCAGACTTCAGCGAGAGCGGCGACCGGATTGACAGTGCCGACCTCGTTGTTCGCCCACATCACCGTTGCCAGCGCAACGGTCTCCGGTGCCGACTCGATCGCAGCGCGGAGCGTTTCCGGCGCAACCCGGCCCTGGTCGTCTACTTCGAGCCAGGTGATCTCGGCGTCGGAGTGCTGCTCCAGCCACTCGACTGTGTCGAGGACCGCGTGATGCTCGACCGTGCTGCAAAGGATTCGACGTCGAGCCGAGTCCTCGCCGTGGCGGGCCCAGAAGATGCCTTTGACCGCGAGGTTGTCACTCTCCGTACCACCGCCGGTGAAGATAACCTCCGACGGCCGCGCGCCCAATGCGGCGGCGATCACTTCGCGTGCTTCCTCGACCGCGCGTCGAGCTCTGCGGCCCGAAGAATGCAACGCAGAGGCGTTGCCCACGGTGGACAAAGCCTCAGTCATCGCCGCAATGGCTTCGGGCAGCATCGGAGTCGTTGCCGCATGGTCGAGATAGGTCATCGCTCTATCAGGGTAGACCGATGCGGCCTGTGACGAAGCTCGCCCCAGGCCGCGGAGTGGCACGTCACACCTGTTTCGGCCACCTGCTCGTGAGGCGGACGCCGAGCAGCGCCAGCAGGACGAGGGCGATACTGAGCAGTCCCATCGCGGCAGAAGGCTGGGCAGCGGACGCGACGGCGGCCAGGAGCACCCCGCCGAGGCCGATGAGCAGCGCGGATCCGACCCAGTCGGCGAGCTGCATGGCGGAGGTGTTGAACCCCCGTTCCCCTTCCGGCGAGTAGCGCAGCAACAGGACCGAGATGGCGGGCATGGCGATTCCCATCCCGGCTCCTCCGACCGCGCAAACAGCGAAGGCCACCCAGGCGGGGAACCACGATTGGGCGACAAAACCGAAGCCGACCAGGCCAATCGCGACGAGCGCGAAGCCGGTGCGCAGCGATGCCTCGCGGGACCAGTCGAGGAACCGGCCTTGGAGGGCTGACGCGGCCGACCAGCCGAGCGCGGTGATGGTCAGCGGCAGGCCAGCGAGCGCAGGGCTGTAACCGTGAACGGTGGTCATGGTCAGCGGGAGGTAGGCCTCCATGCCCGCATATGCGCCGGCGATCAGGGCGCGAGAGGTAACCACCGTGGGCAGTCCGGGGCGAGAGGTCATAGTTCCGGCAGGCAGGAGCTTGCGCAATGCGACGGCTAGCCCGACCAGGCCCAAGGCCCCGTACGCGATCGCGGCGGGCGATGGGTGCTGAGCGGCCCAGCTCAGGGCAGCGACTCCAAGTGCCGCGACAACAGCGGCGACGACACCCGCGCGACGTCCGGCTGGCAGCGGCACATGGGCGGGCAAACGGCGAGTGATCTTGTAGAGGAGGACGACACCGATCCCGACCAGCGGAAGCAGCCCGAGGAAGACCCACCGCCAGCCCACGGTCACGGTCACCACGCCGGCGACCGACGGGCCGATGACCGCCGGAAGTACCCAAGCAGCCGCGTTGGCCGCGTAGATGACGGGACGTTCGCGGTCGGTGAACGTCACGGCGATCAGGAGCGAGACGGACACCAGCAGGAACCCCGAGCCGAAGCCCTGGAGCGCGCGGCCGACCAGAAGCATCGGCATCGTCGTGGCGATACCGGCGACAGCTAGTCCCGCAGCGAACAGCACCGGCCCCACCAGGAGGGCGGGTGCCGGTCCTCGGCGGTCGCCCAGTCGTCCGGACAAGACAGTGGCGACCACGCTGGCCACCAGGAACGTGGTGAACGGCCAAGAGTAGAGCGCGAGACCGTGGAGTTCGGCGACCAGCGTGGGCATCGCGGTGGCGACGCCCATGTTTTCAAAAGCCACCAGCGTGACCACAAGCAACAGGCCGACGGTGACAAGGCGATGTTCGCGACTCCAGAGGACGCTTTTTCGAGGCTGTGCTTCGACGGTCTGGCTCATGATCGCGAGCTTGCAACCTCCAGCGCTATGGAGGTCAAGCCGCCATCTGGCCTTTCGGGGTGAGCGGCGGGGTGCATCGCGTCCAGGTGGAAATTCGAGGCCTCAGGATGATGGTTCGCGGCTCAGGCTGGATCTGTTGATGCCACATCCGGGCAATGGAGGAGCGCTCGCCGCAGGAAGTCGATGACGCGGGGTAGCAGGCGACGTCGTGACGGTCACCAGACCGATGAATCAGCCACCCTTGCGGCTATGGGGCGCACTGTCTGCGTCACAGGGCGGTCGAGCGCGACGGGGGTGCGAGCGTTTCCGTTGACTGGCGAATCGAGCGTGCGGCTCGGAATGCGCCGGAGGCTGGTTGGCTTTAAGTAGGACGTACCGCGACCAAAGGAGAGCGAACCGAGATGCGAGCCATCACATTCGCCGAGTACGGCGGGCCTGAAGTGCTGCAACTGAAAGAGGTTCCGGTGCCGGAGCCCGGCCCGGGCCAGGTCCGGGTCGCAGTCCGGCGAGCGGGGATCAACCCGATCGACTGGAAGATTCGTTCGGGAGCGATGGCCGGAGGTGCGGCGCTCGAAGGTCCGCGGATCCCAGGGCTGGAGATCGCCGGAGTGGTCGACGCGGTGGGCGACGGAGCTGAGTTCAGCGTCGGCGATGAGGTGTTCGGTTGGTCGGCGACTGGCGGATACGCGGAGTTCGCGCTCGGCGGGGCGATCGTTCGCAAGCCGGCCGATCTCTCGTGGGATGACGCGGCGGCGTTGCCGGTTGCTGGCGAAACTGCGTTGCGCGTATTGCGGCTGCTCGACGTCAAAGCGGGCGAGCTGCTGGTTGTCCACGGAGCGAGTGGCGCTGTCGGTCGTTTCGCGACACAGATCGCGGTCGCGTTGGGCGCGACGGTGATCGGAACGGCTGGGCAGCACAATCTCGATGAGGTGAAAGCTCTGGGCGCGATTCCGGTGCGTTACGGCGACGGGTGGCTGGAGCGTGTCCGTGAAGTGGCGGACCGACCGGTCGATGCGGTGTTCGATGCCTCCGGTCATGGTGTTTTGCCGGAATCTATCGAGCTTCGCGGGTCGAAGGATCGCATCGTGACTATTGCCGACGGTGCGGCGTTCCAGCTCGGGCTCCCGTTCTCGTCTGGTGGCCAGGACGGGCAGACCCAAGAGGTACTGAACGAGATCCTCGGGTATGTACATAATGGACTGCGGATTGCGCAGGGGAAGACCTTTCCGCTAGAGGAAGCAGCAGCTGCACAGGAAGAGAGCCGGAACGGCCACCCCGGAGGGAAGCTAACTATTGCCGTTTCCTGACCACGTTCGTCGACTAAGCTGGGGAACGGTGCAGCTTTAGGTACCAGTTGGTGTCGCCATTTCGTGGCAACCGCGGCAAGCGGGTCGTTGCCGCTCAGTGGCGAAAAGGCTGAGCGCCGCGAGCAGACGCGCCGAGGCAACGGTGTCGCCACTCAGCGGCGACAAATCCGGAGCGCAGAAACCAGGCGCGTCGGCGTAAGTGATTCTTGTCGTGAGGCGGGCGCGGATGACCCGGCGACGGTTACCGGCACCGAGCCGGATAGCCGTAGCCATTCAGCGGAGAGGCAAGACGGGTGGCTGTCGCCGCTGAGTGGCGAAAGAGCTGGCTATGGCCAGCCGCAAGGCGAACCGGCGGGGGGTCGGACAGCTGTGGAGGGGTGTCGCCAAAAAACGGCAACACCCGTCCACGGCCCGCTGACCAGGGCGTTCGTCAGTGTGCGACCGGCTGGGAGGACGCCGGACGGCCGACCAGAACCCGGCGACGCTGCGGCGGGATGCGAACCGTGCCGAGGGCCGAGTGGACAGCCGCCTCGGCAAGAGCCGCCAGCGAACGGCGGTCTTCGGCGCGGCCCGGGGCGATCTCCGGGCACACGTGCACTTCCAGGACCAGACCGCGCAGCGCGGCGACCCGGCGCAACGACGCGATGAGCGACTCCGGTCCGATGAACGCCGGCTGGCTGGTTTCGCGACCGTCGGCGAGGCGGTAGCGCAAGGCGATCGGCCGGACCGGCACGCCGCCGTCGATCGCGGCTTGGAAGGTGGCCGTTGTGAAGCGGCCGGAGGCCAGGCCGCACCAGGTGGTGCCCTCCGGGGTGACGTTGACGAGCGCGCCGGCGCGGAGGCTGTCGGCAAGTTCGACCATGGTGCCCGGCAGGGTGCGCAAACGGTTGCGGTCCAGGAAAATGCTGCCGCCACGACGCACGAGCGTGCCCAGGACCGGCCAGGAACCGATCTCGATCTTCGCGAGCGCACGCATCGGGCGCAGTGCATTGATGGCGACGATGTCCAGCCACGAGATGTGGTTGTTCACCACGAGCGCGCCGCGGCCTGCCGGAGCGGCGAGGAAGTCCGCACCGCCCACGACAGACATCCGCACGCCAAACGCCCTCAGCACGGCTCGGAAAATCCGGCGCACCAAGCGTTCCCGGCTCCGGCCGCTGATCACCAACAGCGCCGGCGCGAGCAGCAGCGCTGCGAAGACTACCGAAATCGCTGCGGTGAAACGCAAAATCCGCCGAGGCAAGCCGACTGTCGGCGCGCCCTCGGTGAGGCAGCCGTCACCGCAGGGCGACGTCGGCATCCATGCGTGACTCATCCTTGCGCTCCGAGGAAGAACTTCAAGTACCGCTCGTCGACCTGCTGCAAGTCGAGAAGGACAAAGAAGTCCGCGACACCGAAGTCGGCGTCGAGGGCCGGCGGGCCGCACACTTTGGCTCCGAGCCGCACGTAACCCTTGATCAGCGGCGGAAGCACGGCCCGGTCAGGACGCGCGATCGCGCTCGGGTCCCACGGGTTCAGCGGCGAGACGCGCAACGAGTCGTCGGCGTGATGCTTGGCGCGGAGGACATCCCAGACGCCAGCGGCGTAGCTGCCGCCATCGTTCAGCGGGACCGAAGCGCAACCAGCGAGATAACGGTGTCCGGACAGGAGCATGTAGCGAGCGATCCCGGCCCACACCAGGCTCACGACGGCACCGCTGCGGTGGTCGGGGTGAACGCAGGACCGCCCGGTCTCGACCAAGGACGGCCGCAGATCGGCGAGCGTCGTCAAGTCGAATTCGCTGTCGGAATAGAGCTTTCCGGCCTGCGCGGCACGCTCCGGCGGGAGCATGCGGTAGCAGCCGACGATCTCGCCGTTGTTGTCGTCGCGGACCACGAGGTGGTCGCAGAATTCGTCGAAGTAGTCGACGTCCCGGCCGGGCTCCGGGGAATGCAGTTCCGCCCCCATCTCCTCGGCGAAAACCCGGTATCGCAGTTTCTGTGCGGCGAGCACTTCATCGTTCCCGTTGGCGACCAGAAGCGAATACCGCGGCGCGCCTGCGGGAAGGTCGGCACCCGCCTGATCAGTACTGACGAGGAGCTGTGACGACGTCATGGTCAAGGTGTACCTGCCGGTAAGCGGCCTCGGAGAGTGCCAATCGATGACCGGTCAGTGCACGTTGAGTTAATTGCGGGTTCTCAGGTTCTTCTCAGGCTGCCGAGAAGCTTCCGGAGAACGCGGAAGGCCGCCGCGTGGCGAGCACGCGACGGCCTTCCGAGCTAACGAGAACGTCAGCCCTTGCGCTTGTCGACAGCCTCGGTCAGCTGCGGCGCGACGTTGAACAGGTCGCCCACCACACCGAAGTCGGCGATCTCGAAGATCGGGGCCTCGGCGTCCTTGTTGACCGCGATGATCGTCTTCGACGTCTGCATGCCGGCGCGGTGCTGGATCGCGCCCGAGATGCCGAGGGCGATGTACAGCTGCGGCGACACCGTCTTGCCGGTCTGGCCGACTTGGAACTGCGCCGGGTAGTAGCCGGAGTCGACCGCGGCACGGGAGGCGCCGACAGCCGCGCCGAGCGAGTCGGCCAGCTTCTCGACGACGTCGAACTTCTCCGCCGAGCCGACGCCGCGACCACCGGACACGACGATCGACGCCTCGGTCAGCTCCGGACGGTCCCCGCCGACAACCGGCTCGATGCCGGTGATCTTGGCGGACTTCGCCGGGTCCTGCGCCGGGATCTCGACGGTCTCCTCGGCGGCCGCGCCATCGGCGGCCTCCGCCTCGACCGCACCCGGACGCACCGACACGACCGGCGCGCCCTTGGCGGCCTTGGACTTCACCGAGAAGGCGCCACCGAAGATGGACTGTTCCACAGTGCCGTCGGCGTTCACGCCGACCGCGTCGTAGAGCAGACCGGAACCCAGCCGCAGCGCGACCCGCGCGGCCACCTCCTTGCCCTCGGCGCTGGCGGCGACGAGCACCGCGGCCGGGGAGACCTGCTCGGCGAGCTTCGCGAGCACGTCGACCTTCGGGGTCACCAGGTAACCGGCAGCGTCGTCGCCCTCGGCGACGTACACCTTCGCCGCGCCGTGGCCGGCGAGCGCTTCCTTGGCCTTCGCCGCGGTGCCGGTCGGGCCCACCACGACGGCGGAGGGCTCGCCGAGGGCGCGCGCAGCGGTCAGCAGCTCGAGCGTGACCTTCTTGACATCACCGTCGACGTGGTCGACGAGGACGAGTACTTCAGCCATTTTCCGGAATCCTCCTCGAAACCGTGTCTCAGATGAGCTTCTGCGCGACCAGGTACTCGGCGACCTTCGAGCCGCCGTCGCCCTCGTCCTCGACCTTCTCGCCCGCGGTGCGCGGCGGCTTCGGCGAGGCCTCGACGACAGTCGACCACGCGTTGGCGAGACCGACCTCGCCCGCGTCGATGCCCAGGTCGGCGATGGTCAGCGTCTCGACCGGCTTCTTCTTCGCGGCCATGATGCCCTTGAACGACGGGTAGCGCGGCTCGTTGATCTTCTCGCTCACGCTCACCAGCGCCGGCAGGTTCGCCTCGAGGTGCGTGATGCCGTCCTCGGTCTCGCGGTCGGCCTTCACGGAGGAACCCTCGACGGTCAGCTGGCGCACGTAGGTCAGCTGCGGCACGCCGAGCAGCTCGGCGAGGATCGCGGGCACGGCGGCACCGCGGCCGTCGGACGCCTCGTTGCCGGCCAGGATCAGGTCGAAACCCTCAACCTTGCCGACGGCGGCGGCGAGGACCTTCGCGGTGGCGATCGCGTCGGAGCCGTGCAGTGCCTCGTCGGACACGTGGATGGCCTTGTCGGCGCCCATGGAGAGCGCCTTGCGGATCGCGTCGGTCGCGCGGTCCGGGCCGACCGAGATCACGGTGACCTCGCCCTCGCCGGCTTCCTTGATCTTGAGGGCCTCTTCGACGGCCTTCTCGTTGATCTCGTCGAGCACGGCGTCGGCGGATTCGCGGTCAAGGGTGTTGTCGGAACCGGAGAGCTTCCGCTCCGAGTAGGTGTCCGGTACCTGCTTGACCAGGACAACGATGTTCGTCATGGGTCTTGTTCGACCTCCCGGTTGGGGCCGGCTCTCGGCCGCGGGACAGTGCTCTACTGAGCGGTAGATTAGGGCCAATTCCGCGGCCGGACCCCTCGAGGTGACGGCATTCACCTGGATGAGCAATCTAATGGGACCATCGCCCTAGTATTTGCTCGGTTAGCCCGTCCAGCGCGCCGCTCGCCCGATCGGACCAACGGTCACTTACTCGCAGTAGGCCGTCAGGGGTTACGCTCCGGCACCATGTCCGCGCACATCGCCGTAGTCACCGACTCGACCTCGTGCCTGCCCGAGCAACTCGCCGCTCAGTGGCGAATCAGTGTCGTCCAGGTCCAGCTGCACGTCGGCGACCAGACGGACGACGAGCACCGCTTCGACCGGAGCGAGCTCATCCAGACGATGAAGTCCGGCGCGGCCGTCACGACTTCGCCGCCCGATCCGGGCGCGTTCTTCTGGAGCTACCAGGACGCGGCCTCCGCCGGCGCGTCCGCCATCGTGAGCCTGCACATCTCGGGACGGCTTTCGCAGACCGTCGAAGCCGCCCGCGAAGCCGCCCAGCAGGTCCGGATTCCCGTGCACATCCTCGACAGCGGGACGGCGAGCATGAGTCTCGGCTACGCAGCGGTGTCCGCCGCCCGCGTCGCCGGGGCCGGCGGACAGCTCGAGCGAGTCCTCGATGCCGCGGAACGGCGAGTGCGCAGCTCGACCGAACTGATCTACGTCGACACGCTTGAGTACTTGCGGCGATCGGGACGAATCGGTGCCGCCCAGTCGATGCTCGGCAGTGCGTTCGCGATCAAGCCGCTGCTCACCGTCCGCAATGGAGAAGTGAGCCCGCTCGCCCGCGTTCCCGGCACTAAACGAGCGATGAACCGGCTCGTTGACCTGGCGGTGAAGGCCGCCGGCGACCAGCCGGTCGACCTCGCGGTGACCCGTTTCGGTTCCGACGAGAGCGAGATCGTCCAGCGGCTGCGAGAGCGCGTGCCGGGCGCGGGCGAGATCGTTGTGGGCGACGCAAGCACCGTCATCGGCGCTCACGTCGGCCCGGGTGCGCTCAGCATCACGGTGTCGCCGTCGAACTGACCGCGTTTCGCCGCGCCGGGACCACAAGCACCACGAGCGGCAGCAGGACCGTCACCGCCAGTCCGCCGATGATGAGCATCTGGTCGAGCTGCGGATAGTGCCCGACGTGCCCCGCGTGGTAGATGAGGTGCGGAACGGCGAACAGCAGCGCCGCAACCGCCACCAGCCGCGCGACAATTGTGGTGCCCATCACGGCAGCGCCGACCAGCATCGCGCCAAGCGCCAGGCTGAGGCCGCCGAAATCGATGATGAAGTGCTCGTTGTAGGGCCCGTCCATGGAGACCCAGCCGTGCCGGAAACCGGGAAAGTCCTGGTAGAACCCCATCGGGTCGAGCAGCGGCCACAGCCCCTGCACCAGGGTGTAGAGACCGAGCAGGATCAGGAGGATGCGCGTGATCGTCCGTTGCATACGGCTGGAACGAGACGGCTGCGCGAAACGTGACAGGCGCTAGGGTCGCGCAGGTGACCAACGCAGCCACCCGGGCCGAGGCACTGCACCTCACCGGCGAACGGACCGTCCCCGGCATCCCCGAGGAAAATTACTGGTTCCGCCGCCATGAAGCCGCCTACCTCGCCCTCCTCCCCCACTGCGCCGACGCGACCGTGCTCGAAGCCGGCTGCGGCGAGGGCTACGGCGCCGGGCTCATCGCCCAGCACGCCCGGCGAGTGCTCGCGCTGGACTACGACGTGCCGACCACCGAGCACGTCGCGCGCCGGTACCCGGATGTCGCCGTCGCGCGGGCAAACCTGGCGTACCTCCCACTGCGCGACGGTGCGGTCGACGTGGTCGCGAACTTCCAGGTGATCGAGCATCTCTGGGACCAGGACGGTTTCCTCGCCGAATGCTTCCGCGTCCTGCGCCCGGGTGGGAAACTGCTGGTCACGACCCCGAACCGGCTCACCTTCACGCCGGACAGCGACACTCCGCTCAACCCGTTCCACACGCGCGAACTGTCACCGTCCGAAATGGACGGCCTGCTGCGCGCAGCCGGGTTCACCGTCGCGGCACTGAACGGGCTGCACCATGCGGAATCCCTGCGTACCACGGAATCCCGCTACGGCGGCTCGATCATCGACGCTCAGCTGGACGTCGTCATGGGTTCCCTTCCCGGACAGGCCACCTGGCCCGCCGACCTCCTCGCGGACGTCGCGGCGATCCGGGCCGACGACTTCGCCGTGCACAGCGACGACCTCGACGCAAGTCTCGACCTGGTGGCCGTGGCGGTGCGCCCGTGAGCGCCGGGAACTCCGCCCACGAAGGCACGTTCTGCCTCGTCCTGCACAGTCACCTGCCGTGGCTGCCGCACCATGGCAGCTGGCCGGTCGGCGAGGAATGGCTGTACCAAGCGTGGACACATTCCTACCTGCCGGTCGTCGACCTCCTGCGCCGTTTCGCCACTGAGGGGCGACGCGACGTCTTGACGCTCGGCATGACGCCAGTTCTCGCCGCACAGCTCGACGATCCGTACGCCATCCGCGCCTGCCACGACTGGGTCGGCCACTGGCAGCTGCGCACGCAGCACGCATCGACGCTCTGGCACGGCGATCCGTTGCTGCGCGACCTCGCCGCCGCCGAGCACCAGGCCGCGATGAGCGCGACCGAGGAGCTGGAAACGCGCTGGCGGCACGGCTTCTCGCCGATCCTGCGGTCGCTTGTGGACAGTGACACGATCGAGCTGCTCGGCGGACCGCTCGCGCATCCGTTCCAGCCATTGCTGGACCAGCGGGTGCGACGGTTCGCCCTCCAGGCGGGGCTGGAGGACACCGCACTGCGCATCGGCCGTGCGCAAGAAGGTATTTGGGCACCTGAGTGTGGTTATGCACCGGGAATGGAACGAGATTATCACGACGCTGGCGTGCGACGCTTCCTTGTCGACGGCCCTTCACTCCATGGTGACACCTCGGCCGCCCATCCCGTCGGCGATTCCGACGTCGTCTGTTTCGGCCGCGATCTCGAAGTCACCTACCGGGTTTGGTCGCCGAAAGCTGGCTACCCAGGCCATGCGGCGTACCGCGATTTCCACACTTGGGCGCACGAAGTCGGCCTGAAAGCATCGCGCGTCACCGGGAAAACTGTTGAGCCACAAGACAAAGCTCCCTATGACCCCGCGCTCGCCGCGGACGTTTTAGGTTCGCACGTCAAGGATTTCGTCGAAACAGTCGTCGCGCGGCTGAGGTCTCTCCGCGAGCAACACGGCAGCGAGTCACTGGTGGTTGCCGCCTACGACACGGAGCTCTTCGGACACTGGTGGCATGAAGGCCCCGCATGGCTCGAGGGGATCCTGCGCGCACTGCCCGAAGCGGGCGTCCGAGTGACCACATTACGCGGCGCGCTGGAGGCCGGCCATCTAGGCGAACCGGTCCAGCTGCCCGCGTCCTCATGGGGCTCCGGCAAGGACTGGCGAGTCTGGGACGGCGAACAGGTCGCGGACATGGTGCAGGACAACACCGCTCTGCAGACCCGCCTGCTCGACCTGGTCGACCAGCAGGACGGGACCACTCGCGACGCCGTTGCCGATCAGGCCGTCGCTGAGGCGATGATGGCGCTGTCCAGCGACTGGGCGTTCATGGTCACCAAGGACTCCGCTGCCGACTACGCCCGTCGGCGCGCCCGGGTGCACACCGAACGATTCGACGCCCTGGCAGGGTTGCTGCGCAGCGGGGATCGTGCTCGAGCGCTTGCCCTGGCCGAGGAATACCGCCGGGCCGACGGCCCGTTCGGACATCTGGACGCGCGCGCCCTGCGCCGTCCTCGCGCATAACGATCGAAGGGAATTCCATGGGAATCCGCGACCTGCCCCTCAAGACCCTCTCCGGCGAAGACGCCACTCTCGAAGGACCGCTGGCCGGCAAGACACTGCTCGTGGTGAACGTGGCGTCGAAATGCGGCTTGACGCCGCAGTACTCCGGTCTGGAGCGGCTGCAGGAACGCTACGGTGACAAGGGCTTCTCGGTAGTCGGGTTCCCGTGCAACCAGTTCGCCGGTCAGGAGCCAGGAACGGCGGAGGAGATCCAGACGTTCTGCTCGACCACTTACGGTGTGTCGTTCCCGCTGTTCGAGAAGATCGACGTCAACGGTGAAGGCCGGCACCCGCTCTACGCAAGCATCACGGAAACTCCTGACGCGGACGGCAAAGCCGGCGATGTGCAGTGGAACTTCGAGAAGTTCCTGATCAGCCCGGACGGCGAGGTGCTCGGTCGTTTCCGTCCGCGCACAGAGCCGGAAGACGAGACGATCGTCGCGGCGATCGAAGCGGCTCTGCCTGCTTGAGCTTCGGCCTTGCTCTCCGGTCTGCGTTGTCGCGGCCGGAGAGCATTCGCCGTTTTTCGGCAACTGCCAGCGAACGCAGATGGCGACTGGCGTCTGACGGAAATGGCACTATCCGTTGGTTTGTGCCGTTGCCGTCAAGTGGCGAAACGCCGGGCGTTCATTTGCTGCCGCTCGCCCCGTGGCGTTGTCGCCTCTCAGCGGCGACAACCGACTAACGCCGTGAGTCGCCGCGAGCGGACGTCACCACGCACCACAACGTCAGCCCGGTGCCACTGGCCAAGGATGCTGTTGCCGTCCAAAGGTGAGTTCGGCACCACGGCGCTATAGCCGCTGACCGGCGACGGTGAAGCAGCAAGTTCGGGCTGGACGACATCGCGCACGCTTCGAAACGCCGTCGACCAGTTCGTCGCCAGTGAGCGGCGAATCGCAAGTCGGCCTGGTTCGTCCCCCAGGCCGCAGTCCCCGTGCAGGACTGCATATCTCGCGTTGCCGCTCAGTGGCGAATCGCAGGTCAACGGCTATCCGAAGCCTCGCCAGCCGGCTCGGCAACGGACTTCACCTCGGGGTGCGAACCACGCGCGATCACCGCTCGGTTGTGGTTCGCGGCATCGGCGAAGTCGAGCTTCTGCACTCGGCGATCGTAGGTGAGGAGACCGTTCACTTCGTTCTCTACATCAGTGGTCTGAGTATAGATCGCACCGGACAACCCCAGACCGGAAACCAACCCTTCGAGGCGTTCGCTCACCTGCGCGTACCGACGTGTGAGGTGGGCGGAATCGGTCGTCATCTCGTAGGCATTGGGCGGACCTGGCCAAACGTGGCCTTCGAGGATCAAGCCCAAGCCGCCGTATTCGCCGTCCACCAACGCGCGATGGTCCCCCTCATGCGGCTCGCCCGGTCCGACGTATGTGTGATCGTCGTAGATGTCGCCCGCACCAGTGTCCGGACGAGAGAAACAGCAGTTCACGCCGCTGTTGGCGATCACTAGCCGCGTCGGGTCGAGGTCTTTTACGAATGCCGCGACACGGGCGGTGTCGAATTCTCCCCAGCCTTCGTTGAACGGCACCCAGGCGACGATCGACGTGACATTGCGCAGCTGCGCGACCATTTCCCGCAGCTCGGCTTCGAATCGTTGTTGTCCTTCGGGCAACGGATCCGGCGCGTGCCCAGGAGGCCCGGCGAACGAGACGACCAGCGACGGCATGTCCTGCCAGACAACCAGACCCAGCCGGTCCGCCCAGTAGTACCAGCGCGCGGGCTCGACCTTGACGTGCTTGCGGACCAGGTTGAACCCGAGTTCCTTCGTCTTTTCGAGATCAAACCGAAGCGCCTCGTCGGTCGGCGCGGTGTAACCGCCGTCCGGCCAGTAACCCTGGTCGAGTGGTCCGTGCATGAAGGTGATCCGGCCATTCAGAGCGATCCGTGGCCGTCCGTTGACATCCGGGACGATTTCTACCGTTCGCAGACCGCAATAGCTGGCGACTTCGTCCAATACATCACCGTGCGCATCCAGCAGCCGGACAGTGATGTCGTAGAGAAACGGATCGTCAGGAGACCACGGATGCGGCTCCGGAAGGTTGGCCCGCAGCCGCGCACCGGCGCTGCTCTGAACGCGCGCCACCTCGTCGCCGTTTGGCGGCGAAACGATCAACTCCACCTCAGTGCCGCCGGTGACCTGCGGGAACACTGACACGCCCGAGAGGTCCGAGGTGATCTCGAGGGAGGATATGCGCTCGTTCGGCACCGGCTCGATCCACACCGTCTGCCAAATTCCCGACGTCGGAGTGTAGCAGATACCGCCAGGTTCGTTGCGCTGCTTGCCGATCGGGTACGGCTCGATGTCCGTGCGGTCCTCTGCGCGAACGGTAATTTCCTGCGGGCCCGATGCACGGAGCGCGTCCGTGATGTCCGCCGAGAACGCCGTGTACCCGCCCTCATGGGTGACCACCGACTGGTTGTTGACCCGCACCTCGGCTTTCTGGTCGACTGCACCGAAATGCAGCAGCACCCGTCGCCCGCTCCAGCTTTCCGGGACCTCGAACAGCCGTCGGTACCACAGCACTTCGTCGCGTCGGCCGATGCCAGAGAGCGCTGATTCAGGCGAGAAAGGAACCAGGATGTGCTCGCTGTACCCGACGGGTCGCGGCTCCGCGGGCGAAGCAGGCCATCCTGCGTACTCCCAGATGCCGTTGAGGCTCAGCCATTCCGGTCGGCAAAGCTGGGGCCGCGGGTACTCGGGCAGCACCGCGGCCGGGTCGACTCGGTCGGTCCACGGGGTAGTCAGTGGCGGATCCGCGCGCTGCCATTCGGGCTCTGTTGGAGTCATCACTGGCCATGGTGGCAGAGAATCGCGGTCTGCGGCATAGCTTGCGGGCTGTTCGGAGGCCGGTGAGCGGATGCTGCTCGACGGTCACGTCGGCTGCTGATCGTCGATGGCTGGCAACTGGTCGCCGTGGGTTCCCCAGGCGAAGCAGCGGGATGGCCGTCGGCGACCTCTTCGCCGCTCAGTGGCTAATAGCTGGTCAGCCACTGGTGAGCGGGCTCCAGCTCAGGACGCCGAGGGGGTGTGGCTGTGCGTGAGGGCTGCTCGTAGCGGCAGAGCAACTCGTGGTTCCGTCTAGCGCTCGCTACTGGTCCACGGCAAGGGGCTGAGCTGCGGGGATGCGATCGCCGCGAGCTGGCGAGACAACCAGGCGGTGCTGTTGCCGTTTTTCGGCAAAACGCTCTGACCAGCTGATTCTTCCCTGCTCATGCCCTCTTTCGCCGGCTGGCGGCGACGCTTTCCGCCGGTCGTTCGGGCGGGCGACCCAGGGTAAGCGACTGGCGAGTAACCTCGGGCCATGCGCGTGCTGATGTTGTCCTGGGAGTACCCGCCGGTGGTCATCGGCGGGCTGGCCCGGCACGTTCACGCGCTGGCGAGGCACCTCGCGCAGCAGGGCCACGACGTCGTCGTCCTTTGCCGGCACACCGCGGGCACCGACGCCTCGACGCATCCGCGCAGCGATCGGGTCATCGAGGGGGTACGGGTCGTTCGCGTGGCCGAGGACCCGATGCACCTGACTTTCGAGCGGGATCTTGTCGCCTGGACGCTCGCCATGGGCCACGCCATGGTCCGGGCGGCGCAGGATTTGCTCCGCACGTGGCAGCCCGACGTCGTGCACGCCCACGACTGGCTGGTCACGCATCCGGCGATCGCGGTCGCCGAGGCTGCTCGCGTGCCGCTCGTCGGGACGATCCATGCGACCGAAGCGGGTCGGCATTCCGGTTGGCTGTCGCATCCGCTCAACCAGCAGGTGCATTCGGTCGAATGGTGGCTGGCCAATCGCGCCGACGCGGTGATCACCTGTTCGCAGGCCATGCGCAAGGAGGTCGCGCATCTCTTCGAGATCGACCCGGCCGACGTCGCGGTGATCCACAACGGCATCGAAGGACGCAGCTGGCGCGTGTCGACCGGCGAAGTCGCGCGGATGCGGGAGCAGCACAGTCCGGACGGTTCGCCGTTCCTGCTGTTCTTCGGCCGGTTGGAGTGGGAAAAGGGCGTGCAAGACCTGCTGGCCGCGTTGCCCCGGATCCGCCGCCAGTTCCCGGGGACCCGGGTGGTCGTCGCCGGAAAAGGGCGACATCACGACGAACTTGTCGCGCAGGCTCGCAAGCTGCGGATCCGCCGGGCGGTGGACTTCGTCGGGCATCTCTCCGACCGCGACCTGCGAGCTCTCCTCGCAGCTGCCGACGCAGTCGTGCTGCCCAGCCGGTATGAGCCGTTCGGCATCGTCGCGTTGGAAGCCGCTGCCGCAAAAGCACCGTTGGTGGCGTCGACCGCCGGTGGGCTCGGCGAGGTCGTCATCGACGGCGAGACCGGCCTGGCTTTCGAGCCTGGCGACGTCGCTGGCCTCGCGTCGGCCGTAGCGACGGTCTTGAGCGACGTTCCGGCCGCGACCCGGCGCGCGCGTGCGGCGCAGGCCCGGCTTGGCGCGGATTTTGATTGGGGCCGGATCGCAGAGGCGACCGTCGAGGTTTATCGGCGGGCCCGAGTCGGTGAGCCGGTAGAATTGGGGCGACCGAAGATCGCGACGGGCAATGCGTTCGAGGTGTAAGACACGCGTCGGTCAGCGGCTTGCGAGATTCGCCGTTCAGCGGCGAATGCCTGGTCAGAGTGCTGTCAGCGAGGGTCGACGGCGGCGATGAGGTCGCGGTAGCCGGGGTCTGCTGCTACTCGGTCGAAAGCGCTTGCCAACGCGGCTTCGTAGACTGGGACAGCGTTGCGCAGCATGACTCGGCCGGCGTCGGTGATTCCGGTGTAGACGCCGCGGCGGTCGTATTCGCAGAGACGTCGTTCTGTCAGGCCGGTCCGTTCGAGCCGGCCGACCAGGCGGGTCGCGGAACTCTGGTTGAGTGACGTCGCGTCAGCGAGCTCCTGCATGCGGAGTTCGCCGTCGGGGTGATCGGCCAGCGACATCAGAGCGACGAATTCCGAGAAGCCGAGGTGCAGCTGCCGTTGCAGGGCCTGTTCGACCTCGTGGTCGATGCGGCTGCGAAGTGCCATCATGCGGGGCCACATCGCGCCGAGCGCGGTGAGTTTCGCCCCTGCCTGCTTGCGGTCAGGGGAAGGTGTGGTGGTCACGCGAACGACCTCTCCGGCAAAGCCTTGTCCGGCATCGAGAAATGACGCCGAGACCTCTTGTATAGCACATGTGCGTGCATGCAATTGAGTCCTCGTCAGCGTCTCGCCAGCGGAGGACCGTGGTTGATCGGCACGCCATCACACTGCGAGGAGACGTTCTGTTGCGTAAGAACCTGGACGGCTTGGCGGAACCGGTCAGGCCAATGTTCGCAGGAACTGTCGCAGCAATGGGTTGACCTGCTCTGGATGAGTCAGGGTCGGCGTGTGGGCCGCGCCGCGGATTACGTGCACGTCGCTGGCGTTCGGGAGGCGTTCGCTCAGCAGGTCCATACGGTCGCGAGGGAGTGAAACGTCGTGTTCGCCCCACATCAGCAGCGTCGGGCAGGTGATTTCATTCAGGCGGCCCGAGACGTCGTCTCGCTCGATCAGGCAGTGCGCAGCAGGGCCCAGCGGGAGCGCGGCTGCGGCACGCCATCGCGCACGTAACTCGTCGCGCAGGTCGGATTCTCCGAGCAGTTGCGTCGACAGGGGTACGGTCAGGTCGTCAATGGGGCCGTATTCGCGCAGAGCTGCGAACATGTCGCCGTAGCCTGCCTTGTCGACCGGATCGCACGGTGTTGCTTCCGTGTCCCAGAGCACCAGACCGGCGACTCGTTCCGGTGCCAGCAACGCAATCCGCAGTGCCGTGAAGCCGCCTTGGGAGAGTCCACCTGCGACGGCGCGTTCAACGCCCAGGTGATCCAGGAGGCCGAGCGCGTCCCGAGCCTGGTCCCAGTAGGTGTATGACGTGCCGGGTTCGGTGTCCGGGGTTTGGCCGTGGCCGCGGGCGTCCCAGGTGATCACGCGCCACTCCGGCGCGAGCATCGCTGCTTGCGGCGAGAAGGTCGAGTGGTCCAGGAAGTAGCCGTGACCTAGAAGCAAGGCCGGTCCGTCTCCCCCGCTGTCCGCGAAGAAGATCGGGCGATCGTTCACGGTCGCGATGGGCATTTGGCTGGCCTCCAGGTTCGTCGCAAACAATGCTGCCGCGCCGGTGCAGCGTACTGACGAAAACGTGAGCACGGTGCCCGCGACCAGGACTAGGCAGGTTCGCCGCCAGCTGGCGAATTCAGCGGGACGCAGGCCGGATACGGTCAGTCGTCGGTCGTCGCCGAATCGGTTGACCCACCGGCGAGTTTGAGGCAGATGACTCCGGCGATGATCACTACCAGGAACAGGATTCGCAGGGGTCCCAGACTTTCGCCGAAAATGATCGCGCCGAAGATCGCGGCACCGCTTGCGCCGATGCCGGTCCAGACCGCGTAGCCGACGCCGACATCGATGGTGCGCAAAGCCAGGCTGAGCGTGAAAATCGTTGCGGCGGCGGCAATCACGGTGGCGATCGACCACGGCAGGTTGGTGAAGCCGCGGCTGCCGTCCGTGCTGACGGCGAACGCGATTTCGCAGACTCCGGCGAAGAGAAGAATGCCCCACGCACGGCGAGTGGTCTGCGTCTTCCCTGGCGCGATGGCTGGTGCTGCTTCGGGCTGAACGGACACGGCGGAAATCCTTTCGGGAGAAGGAAGACGAGGGTCAGGCACCGGTCAGCTGGAGGTCGATGATGCCGCAGATCACCAGGCCGAAGCCGATGAGCTTGCGCCAGTCGAGCTTCTCTTTGAAGATCAGCGCGCCCAGCAGCACGATGCCGACCGAGCCGAGACCGGTCCAGATCGCGTAGCCGACGCCGACGTCGAGGGTCAGCAGAGCGCGGCTGAGAAAGAAGATGCCGCCGGCCGCCATGACCAGCGTGAATACCGACGGCCACAGCTTGGTGAACCCGTCCGCGGCGTTGGCTCCGAGCGCGAAGGCGATCTCGAAGAACACGGCGATGCCGAGATAAAGCCAGTGCATGGTTTCTCCGGGTGCGCATGAGGTCGGAAGCTGCTCGGCACCCTTGCCGGCGACGCTCCCCCAGTTAGTTACTTGTGCAATATATGTATGTCAAATCAAATAGGCAAGAGGGACATCGGGGTGCTGGAGCGGCTGACGCGGAACTGAGTTGCGGTGGCCAGCAGAGGGCTGGATGCTCAGAAAGGGGCGTTGACCAGGTATTCGCCACTGAGCGGCAACGGCAGTGCGGGCAGGGCGAGGGCCCGAGAGTTTGTGGTGCCGACCATGGCATCAACCAGTTGGAGAGGGCGAGGAGCCGGGCTCTCGGAGGGATCGTGAGGGAGTGCGACGGCTGGGTGTCGCCAGGATCTGGACACCGGTTGAACAGCGCAGGGCGATGTCGACCTGGCATGGATTTGGCACGGGCCTCGCAGGCGACTGGGCCTGGAGGTCACGTCCGGACCGGTTCATGCGGGCCGAACCATCTGCAGGAGCAGAAGGCCCGAGCGGGGCGGGAGCAAACGAGCCCTAGGGCCATGTAGGGATTCGCCACTGAGCGACCACGGCGGCGCGGCTCCGAACAGCAGCCCCGTTCCGCGGGACGCACAGGCACGAACAGCGGCCGAGCACGCGCGGAAGCGGGCGAGACCCAAGCAGGGCCCAAGCCCGAAGCACTGGAAACTCCGTGAAACCGAAAACCCGCGCCCCTCGCCTCTCAACGGCGAAAGAGCGCGGGTCCGGAAAGACCCGGGCCCGGTGGCGGGGAGCCTCCGCCACCGGACCCGTCCCCAACACCATCCCAAAATGTGGTGCGGGGTAACCGGTCGCCGGTGGTCAGGTCACTGGCGACCGGAGCCTGTCACCGCTCGGTCAGGTAGCGGGCGTAGGCGACAGTCGTGAGGAAGCTCGGCAGCTTCTCGCCGAGAGCGGTCTCGGTGAAGATCGCGCGAGCGTCGTCGAGGCGGGCCGACAGGCCGAGGTCCGCGCGGACCTTCGCCAGTTCGTCGTCCAGGAATTCGACGGCCAGCTCGTGGGTCAGCGCCGTGCCGTCCTCGAGCTTCGTGCCGTTGCGGATCCACTGCCACACCTGGCACCGCGCGATCTCGGCCGTCGCGGCGTCTTCCATGAGGTTGTGGATCGCCGCGGCACCGGTGCCGCGCAGCCAGGAGTCGATGTAGCGGAGGGCGACGTTGATGTTCGCTCGCACGCCCGCTTCGGTGACCTCGCCGCCGGCGCTCGCGACGTCGAGCAAGTCCGAAGCTTCGACCGTGACGTCTTCGCGCAGCTTGCCGAGCTGGTTCGGCCAGCCGCCGAGGACGCGGTCGAACACCTCGCGGCACACCGGGACCAGGCCGGGGTGCGCGACCCACGAGCCGTCGAAACCGTCACCGGCCTCGCGTTCCTTGTCCTGGCGGACCTTCTCCAGCGCGTTCTCGTTGGTGGCCGGGTCCTTGCTCGGGATGAACGCCGCCATCCCGCCGATCGCGTGCGCTCCGCGGCGGTGGCAGGTGCGGACGAGCAGTTCGGTGTAGGCACGCATGAAGGGGACCGTCATCGTGACCTGAGCGCGGTCCGGCAGCACGAAGTCGGCACCGTGCGCGGAGAAGTTCTTGATGACGCTGAAGATGTAGTCCCAGCGTCCGGCGTTCAGGCCGGCCGCGTGTTCGCGCAGTTCGTAGAGGATCTCGTCCATCTCGAAGGCCGCGGTGATCGTCTCGATCAGCACGGTCGCGCGGATGGTGCCGCGCGGGATGCCGAGTTCCTTCTGCGCCAGCAGGAACACGTCGTTCCACAGTCGCGCTTCCTGGTGGCTTTCCAGCTTCGGCAGGTAGAAGTACGGGCCGCTGCCGCGCGCCAGGAGCTGCCGGGCGTTGTGGAAGAAGTACAGCCCGAAGTCCACGAGGCTCGCCGAAACCGGGCGGCCGTCGATGCGGATGTGCTTCTCGACCAGGTGCCAGCCGCGGGGGCGGGCGACGATCGTCGCCGGGTCGTCGCCGATCGTGTAGCGCTTGCCGGCCTCGGTGGTGAAGTCGATGTTGCGGCGGATGGCGTCGAACAGGTTGAGCTGGCCGTCGATAACGTTGTGCCAGGTCGGCGAGGTCGCGTCCTCGAAGTCCGCCAGCCACACCTTCGCGCCGGAGTTGAGCGCGTTGACCGTCATCTTCCGGTCGGTCGGGCCGGTGATCTCGACGCGCCGGTCCTCCAGACCGGGCGCGACCGGGGCGACGTGCCAGCTCTCGTCCGACCGGATCGACCGAGTCTCGGGCAGGAAGTCCAGCTGCTCCTCCCCCGACTGCAGCCGCTCGCGACGACGGCGGCGTTCGTCGAGCAGTTCGCGGCGGCGTCCGGCGAAGGTGTTGTCGAGTTTGGCTACGAAGTCCAGTGCTGCCGGGGTGAGGATCTCGGCGAAGCGGCCATCGGCGGGCCCGGTGACCTCGATGCGGGTGTTCAACGTGCTAGCCATCTCGTACCTCCGCGAAGGGGGAAAGGAAGGGGCGGGCCGGCGACCGGAATCGCCGGCCCGCGGGTGCGTCAGTGGAACTGGTCTTCTTCGGTCGAACCCTTGAGCGCGGTGGTCGAGCTCTCCGGGTTCAGCGCGGTGGAGACCAGGTCGAACCAGCCGGTGCCGACCTCGCGCTGGTGCTTCGTCGCGGTGTAGCCGCGCTCCTCCGAAGCGAACTCGCGCTCCTGCAGGTCGACGTAGGCGCTCATGCCGTTGCGGGCGTAGCCGTGCGCCAGGTCGAACATCGAGTAGTTCAGCGCGTGGAAACCGGCCAGCGTGATGAACTGGAACTTGTAGCCCATGGCGCCGAGTTCGCGCTGGAACCGCGCGATGGTGTCGTCGTCCAGGTGCTTCTTCCAGTTGAACGACGGCGAGCAGTTGTAGGCCAGCATCTGGTCCGGGTACTGCGCCTTGATCGCCTCGGCGTACTTGCGGGCGACCTCGAGGTCCGGCGTCGAGGTCTCCATCCACAGCAGGTCGGCGTACTGCGCGTAGGCCAGGCCGCGGTCGATGCACGGCTCGATGCCGTTGTTGACCTCGTAGAAGCCCTCGGAGGTGCGGCCGCCGGTGAGGTACTTGCGGTCGCGCTCGTCGACGTCGCTGGTCAGCAGGGTCGCGGCCTGCGCGTCGGTGCGGGCGACGACCAGGGTCGGCACGTTCAGCACGTCGGCGGCGAGACGGGCGGCGTTCAGGGTGCGCTCGTGCTGCTTGGTCGGGATGAGGACCTTGCCGCCGAGGTGGCCGCACTTCTTCTCGGACGCGAGCTGGTCTTCCCAGTGCACGCCCGCGGCGCCCGCCGCGATCATGCCCTTCATCAGCTCGAACGCGTTCAGCGGACCGCCGAAGCCGGCTTCGGCGTCGGCGACGATCGGGGCGAACCAGTCGATGTCGCCGTTGCCCTCGGCCCAGTTGATCTGGTCGGCGCGGCCCAGCGCGTTGTTGATGCGGCGGACGACGGCCGGGACCGAGTTGGCCGGGTAGAGGCTCTGGTCCGGGTAGGTCTGGCCGGCGAGGTTGGCGTCGGCGGCGACCTGCCAGCCGGACAGGTAGATGGCCTTCAGGCCGGCGCGCACCTGCTGCACGGCCTGGTTGCCGGTGAGGGCGCCCAGCGCGTGGACGTAGTCCTCGCTGTGCAGCAGCTCCCACAGCTTCTCGGCGCCGCGGCGGGCGAGGGTGTGCTCTTCGACGACAGAACCGCGAAGCTTCACCACGTCGGCGGCGGAGTAGGTCCGCTGGACACCCGCCCAGCGGGGGTCGGTCTTCCACTGCTCGGCCAGCTCGGCCGCCGCCTGCTCGAGCTGATTGGCCTGCTCGGTCATCGGACTCTCCCGTGTTGCGAAGTTTGCGATTGCTCGCCTTGCCTGGTCACAACCCTGACACGAGCCTGAAAACCCGGTCTACCGCTCCAATTTGCCAATTTCTGCGAAGGTTACCTAGCATGTTGCAAAGGTTGCGAATCTGTGGTTCGCAACCGCAGCGAAAATTCGCGGGCTTGATCGTTCACGTAATCGTTCAGGCCGGGAAACCTTCCGGCCGGATGGAGCACCCATGGACAAAACTTTCGCCGGGGCGCGGTTGCGGCATCTGCGCGAAAGCCGGTCGATGAGCCAGGCTGACCTCGCCCGTGTGCTCGAGATCTCACCCAGTTATCTCAATCAGATCGAGCACAACTCGCGCCCGTTGACTGTGCCGGTCCTGCTGCGGATCACGCAGGCGTTCGGGGTCGACACCGAGTTCTTCGCCAACAACGACACCTCGCGGCTCGTCGCTGACGTGAAAGAAGCCCTGCTCGACGAGGCCGTGGGCATCGAAGCGACCACGAGCGAGCTGAACGACCTGGCCAGCAACCTGCCGTCCATCGCCCAAGCGCTGGTGAAACTGCACCGCAGCTACCGCAACGCGGTCGAGAGCACGGCCGCGCTGACCACCGAAAACGGGCTCGGCCTGCACGGGAGCGCCGCCGCGCCGCTGCCGCACGAGGAGGTTCGCGACTTCTTCTACGAGCGGGAGAACTACGTCGCCGAGCTGGACGAGCGGGCCGAGAAGATGGCCGCGCAGATCCCGCTGCGCCGCGGCTCGGTGCTCGGGTCGCTCAAGGAACGGTTGTGGCAGCGCTACGGCGTCGACGTGACGAACGAGGGCATCAACGAATCCGCAGGTGAGCAGCATCGGTACGAGCCGGCGACGCGGGTGTTGCGGCTGGCGCCGAGCCTGCGCGTCGGACAGCAGGCGTTCCGGATGGCGTCCCAGATCGCGTTGCTGGAATACGACGACTTGATCACCGAACTCGCCGATTCGTGGGCGTTTTCCGGCCCAGCCGCGCGGACGCTCGCGCGCGTCGGCCTGGCGAACTACTTCGCCGGCGCGCTGATCCTCCCGTATGGCCCGTTCCTGGCCGCGGCCGAGGAGTTCCGATACGACATCGAGCGGCTTTGCGACCACTTCGGCGTCGGTTTCGAGACCACGTGCCACCGGCTGTCGACTCTTCAGCGGCCAAAACAGCGCGGCGTGCCGTTCTCGTTCGTGCGGGTCGACCGGGCCGGGAACATGTCGAAACGCCAGTCGGCGGCGGGGTTCCACTTCTCGCGCGTCGGTGGCGCCTGCCCGTTGTGGAACATCTACGAGGCCTTCACCTCGCCGGGCAAGATCCTCACGCAGATCGCGGCGCTGCCCGACGGCAAGCGGTACTTCTGGGTCGCACGGACGGTGTCGCGCAATATCGGCGGGTACGGCAGCCCGGGCAAGACGTTCACCGTCGGCCTCGGCTGCGAGCTGCGCCACGCTGGTCGCCTGATCTACTCGACCGGTCTTGACCTGGACGAACCCGCCGCCGCGACGCCGATCGGCATGGGCTGCAAGGTGTGCGATCGGCCCGCTTGTTCGCAACGCGCGTTTCCGGCAATCGGCAAACCGCTCACGGTGGACGAAAACACCAGCACGTTCGTCCCGTACCCGGCCGTCCCGAAGACGTGAACGCAACCTGTGACCTGAGTGCCTCGGACGTGTTCACCGGGTGCGAAGTACATTCACCCGAGTGCACGACATCGACACGGTGAACGCAGAACTGGTCGAGCAGGCCGCCGAACGGCTCGCGGGCGTGGTCACACGCACGCCCCTCGAGCCCAATGCGCGTCTCTCGTCCCGCGTAGACGCGCGCGTCTGGCTTAAGCGCGAAGATCAGCAGACGGTCCGGTCGTACAAGATCCGCGGCGCGTACAACTTCATCGTGCAACTCGACGCTGAGACGCGGGCGCGCGGTGTCGTATGCGCGAGCGCTGGTAACCACGCACAAGGCGTCGCGTACGCGTGTCGCCGTTTAGGGGCGAATGGTCGCGTGTACGTGCCGGGTACGACGCCTCGGCAGAAGCGCGAACGCATTGCGACGCTCGGCGGCGCGCACATCGAGGTCATCGTTGTCGGCGAGACATACGAAGACGCCTTCGCCGCGGCTAAAGACGACGCCCACCGCACTGGAGCCACGCTCGTGCCGGCGTTCGACGACGTCCGCACTGTTGCCGGTCAGGGCACTGTCGCGCTTGAAGTGGTTTCGCAGCTCGGGTTCGTGCCCGATGTCCTGGTCGTGCCAGTTGGCGGCGGCGGGTTGCTGGCTGGGATCGCGACGTGGGTTCGCGAGCGGCATCCGGACATCCGGGTCGTCGGCGTCGAACCGGCGGGCGCGATGTGCATGGCAGCGGCTCTCGAAGCGGGTGAACCGGTGCGGATCGACGCGGTGGACCCATTCGTGGACGGTGCCGCGGTGCGCGAGGCCGGTCAGGTGACGTTCCCGTTGATCCGGGACAGCGGCGCGGAACTGACCTCCATCGCCGAGGGCGCGGTGTGCACGGAGATGCTGTCGATGTACCAATCGGACGGCATCATCGCTGAACCCGCGGGTGCGCTCGCGGCCGCTTCGCTCGGGGCGAGCGTGCAGGTCGAGCCGGGGCAGACCGTGGTGTGCATCGTGTCCGGCGGCAACAACGACGTCAGCCGGTACAGCGAGATCCTCGAACGCTCGCTGATGCACGAGGGGTTGAAGCACTACTTCCTCGTCAGCTTCCCGCAGGAACCTGGTGCGCTCCGGCGATTCCTTGACGAAATCCTCGGGCCAGAGGACGACATCACGCGGTTCGAGTACGTGAAGCGCAACAACCGGGAGATCGGCCCGGCGCTGATCGGCGTCGAGATCCCCCGGCGCGCGGATCTGCCGGGGCTGTTGGCACGACTGGAGAAGAGTCCGCTGCAGGTGGAGCAGGTGGAGCCGGGGAGTCCGTTGTTCCACTTCCTGCTCTGAGGTGTCGCTGGTCTGGCCTGCCTCGGCAAGACGGTTGAGCACCTGCGCGGCTGCGGCTTGGCGGGATTTGCCCGTTGGCCGACCACGCAGTGGCAAAGGCGCTGCCGGAACCGTCTGACTGCGGCGTCGAGTGAACTGTTCAGACGGTTCGATCCCTGCCGAGGACCGGCTCACCGAGCCCTGCAAGGGGTCGTTTCCGCAGGTCAGCGTGATTCGCCAAAAAACGGCAACAGCCGCTCAGCCGAGTTCGGCGCTTCCTTCGCGGTAGATCTTCGCCGACCTGATGCGGTCTCCGGCCAGCCGATAGAAGCCGGCGATGGCGAAAACGTGCTCCTCGCCGTTATGGGTGAGCCGCTCGGTCAATTGGGCGGCAACCTGGTCACCGTCCGCGAGAACGTTCTCGACCGTCAACGTCGGGAGAAGTTGTTCCATGGCACCGCTGAACAGTTCGGTCAGTTCGTCGCGTCCGCGCGCGACGCTGTTGCCGGTGATCCAGACCGCGTCCTCGGTGAAGCCGTCGAGGAGGGCTTGAAGATCACGGTTGTTGAAGGCGGCGACGTGCCGATGGAGGGCTTCGCTCATGAGGCGAGGCGATCGGCGCTGTCAGGTCATTTTCGCCGCCGAACTCAACGTGCGGCGCGCCGACGTCAGCTGTCGCCGAGCGTTTTCTGCAGTGCCTTGTTCGCCTTGCGCGCCATGTCAGCGACAGCCTCGCGCCGGGCCGCATCCGCCGCGTAATCGTCCTCTCGGTTGCGGACCACCCGGGCCGGTGAACCAACCGCGATCGAGTAGTCCGGGATGTCACCGCGGACCACCGCATGCGCGCCGAGCACGCTGCCGCGGCCGACGCGCGTGCCCTTGAGGACGCTGACCTTCGTGCCGAGCCACGTGTCCGGGCCGATCCGGACCGGCGACTTGACGATGCCCTGGTCCTTGATCGGCACGTGGATGTCCGCGGTCACGTGGTCGAAGTCGCAGATGTACACCCAGTCGGCGACAAGCGTCGCGGCGCCGAGCTCGATGTCGAGGTAGCAGTTGATCACGTTCTGCCGCCCGAACACCGACTTGTCGCCGATGCGAAGGGACCCCTCGTGACAGCGGATGGCGTTGCCGTCACCGATGTGCACCCAGCGGCCGATCTCCATCCGGCCGTAACCGGGACGGCAGTGGATCTCGACGTTCTTGCCGAGGAACAGCATGCCGCGCAGGATGATGTGCGGGTTCGCGATGCGGAATTTGAGCAGCCGGTAGTACCGCACGAGATACCAAGGCGTGTACGCGCGATTGCGCAGTACCCAGCGCAGCGAGTCGGCCGTCAGGAACTTCGCCTGGTGCGGGTCCCGCCGGGCCCGCCGCCAGGCGCGCACGCGCGACAACGCGGGCGCACCCCACATCGACGTCATGCCCTTGACCGTAACCTGTGGACGACGGCCGGCCACACGCAAGGGGAGCAGGATGGGGACCAAGCTGATCATCGACACCGACCCCGGAGTCGATGATGCTTTCGCGATCGCACTGGCCGCGAGGTCGGCGGACGTCGACCTGCTGGCCGTGACAACCGTATTCGGCAACGTGCCGCTGACCACGACGACCTCTAACGCGCGCCGGCTGCTGCAGTTGTGCGACCGCCCGGACGTGCCGGTCGCCGCGGGCGCCTCGCGGCCGCTCCTCGCTCGCGAACTGCACCGGTTGAGCACCGTTCACGGCTCCGACGGGCTTTCCGGGCACGCCGCTTCGCTGCCCGACGCCACCCGCCCGCTCGAGGATTCCGACGCGGTCAGCCTGATGGTCTCGCTGCTCGAAGCCTCGGACGAGCCGGTGACCATCGCGCCGATCGGTCCGCTCACGAACATCGCCGCCCTGCTCGCGGCCCACCCCGGCGTGCGTTCGAAGATCGCGCGCATCGTCCTGATGGGCGGCGCGATCACCCTCGGCAACTCGACCGCCGTCTCCGAATTCAACATCTGGGCCGACCCGGACGCGGCGCGGCGCGTGATCGCCGAGGACGACGTCCCGTGCGTGATGGTCCCCCTCGACCTCACTCACCGGTGCGCGGTCGACAGCACGTGGCTGGCGAAACTCGCCGCGTCCGGACCGATCGGGCAGGCGCTGAACTCGTTCACTCCGGACTACCTCGCGCACTACCGTCAGGTGCTCGGCTACGAAGGCATCGTCATGCACGACGCGGTGGCCGTCGCCGAAGCGATCCGCCCAGGCCTTCTGCGCACGGAGACCTACCCGGTCGACATCGACTCCGGCCACGGCCCGACCCGCGGCATGACGATCGTCGACCGGCGAGCGGTCCCGAACAGGTCGACGGGGCGGCCGATCGAGGTGGCGGTGGACACGGAGCTGGACGTCCTGCGCGAGTTCGTGTTGTCCAGACTCGCCGGGGGCCGGTGATGGACGGGGCTGGGCGATCGCCGCTGGATGGCGAATCGCAGGTCACGCATGGTGCGGGAGCGGGCGTGGGCGGCGGGGAGCCTCGAGAGACGGTTCGTTGCCGGTGAAGGGCGAATCGATCAGCTCCGGTGAGCCGTCTGCTGGCGGGGCGTCGCCGATGAGCGGCGAATCTGTCAGCTCCGGTGAGCCGTCCGCCGGCAGCGCGTCGCCGATGAGCGGCGAATCTGTCAGCTCCGGTGATCCGTCCGTGGACGGCGCATCGGCGGGGAGCGGCGAACCGGTCAACTCGGGCGAACCTTTCGCGAGTGGAGCGTCGCCGATGAGCGGCGAAACGGCTCGCTTCGATGATCTGTCCGCGAGCGAGGAGACGTCGGCGGGCGGCGGATCGGCCGACTTGGGTTATACGTCTGTCGGTGAATCGTCGTCGGCGGGCGGCGAAAATCCTGGGTCGACCGGGGTGTCGCCGCTGAGTGGCGAAACCTCCGGGCGGGCCGATGAGTCGTCGCGGGGCGGAGACTCGCCCGCGTTAACCAGTGAGTCGCCGCTGAGTGGCGACGCAGCAGACTTGGCCAGCGTTTCGCCGTTGAACGGCGACGCCTCCGAGCCGGGCGAGGTCTCGCCGGTGAATGGTGGTGCGACCTCGTCTGGTGTTTCGCCATCGAATGGCGAGACACTCGAGCCCACCAGGGTGTCGCCGTTGAGTGGCGAAACCTCCGGGGTGGCTGACGAGTCGTTGCGGGATGGAGACGCGGCCGCGTTGACCAGCGAGTCGCCGTTAGATGGCGACGAGCTCCAGCCGTCGGGGCGAGAGGGTTCTGCGGGGCAGGGTTTTCTCGCGCGGAATCGGCGGGTTGTGGTGGCGTTGGCGGCGGCTGTGGTGGTCGTTGCGGCGTTGGTCGTCGCGGTGCAGGTTTTGCCGGGTGGCGGTGCCGGGGACGCGAATTCCGGGAACGTGGCGGCGACGTCGTCATTGGTGCCGGGTACCTCGAAGACGGCCGCGCCGGCGTCGGTGGTGCCGACTCAGCCTGGGGTGCCGCGGGCTGGGGAGTTTGGTGCTTGGGCGTCGCGGACCAGTCAGTGGCTTGATATTCCGTTGCGGGCGATGAACGGATACGCGCAGGCGACCGTCACGCTCGGCAAGGAACAGCCCGGCTGTCACCTGTCCTGGATCACTCTCGCTGCGATCGGGAAGATCGCCAGCGATCATGGGCGGGCACAGGGTAATCGAGTCGGGGAAAACGGGACGCTCGCGAAACCGCTTGGCACGGTGGAGGTTTTCGACTTCTATCACCGGCCCGTGTCGACGCCGGGAGCGGCGGGGCCGTTGCAGCTCTCCCCCGCGGTGTGGAGCAAGTGGCAGCGCAGTGCGTCCGGCGGTAAACCTGACATTCAGAACATCGATGACTCGGCGCTCACGGCCGGGCGCGCGCTCTGTGCGAATGGCCGCGATCTGGCGACGGACTGGTGGAACGGGGTCGCCACGCTGGAGCCGGCGCCGGTCGTTCTGCATCGGACGTTGGCGACGACCAACGTTTACGGCACGGTCGGCCAGAGCGATCAGCCGCCCAACCCCGCGGTGCTCACGGCGGTCGACTTCGCGATTGACCAAATTGGACTGCCGTACGTCTGGGGCGGCAACGGCACTCGCGATGCCGACCCTGGGTTCGACTGTTCCGGTCTGACGACCGCGGCTTACGCGAGCGCTGACATCAAGCTGATGCGCACGGCGGACACGCAATTCCGCAGCGTTGCCCATGTGAGCGAACCCCAATTGGGCGATTTGATCTTCTACGGGGAGCCCGCTTCGACGATCCACCACGTGGGGATTTACATCGGAAACCAGCAGATGATCGACGCGCCGCAGACTGGGCAGGCGGTGCAGGTTCATCCGTATCGGAAGCCTGGCGACGATTACGCGGGGGCGGGCCGGCCGACGGCGTGATCTGTGCCGCAGCTTCCGCTCAGGACTGTGGGTGCTCCCGGATGGATCCCGAGTCGGGGCGGCGCTTTCGCCGTTCAGGGGCGAGGGCGTGGGTGATCGTGATCGCCCGGGTTGGTCAGCGGCGGCAAGCTGCTTTGCGTTGACCGTGTTGGGAAGTGGACCTGATCAGGGTTGGCGGACCAGGTCGAGGGACAGCTCCCACAGTTGCCGCGCGGCCGTGCCGTCGCGCGCCCAGCGTTTGACGGCGTGGCTGTTGCCTGCCAAGTCGACATCGTCGGGAACTGTCGCGGCTTCCTTGCCGTCGTCCAGGTAATGACCACCGTTATGGGCGAATTCCGGGGCGGTCGCGGCGACGAGAGTGGTGGCCGCGCCTTGCCCGATGGTCTTGTACGCGAAAACTCCGGCGGCTTCGAGCCGGTCTAGGTGATCCCTCATGTCTTGGGTGAAATCCCGTTGCAGGCCAGTGGAAACTCCGCCAGGGTTGACCGCGTTGGCGACGATTCCGTCGGCTGCCCACCGGCGAGTCGCTTCCACCGCGAACAACGAGTTGGCCGTTTTCGACTGCCCGTAAGCCAATTGGGGGTCGTAGGCGCGCCGGGTAAAGTGGATGTCATCGAAGACAACGGGTGAGTACATGTGCGCGCCGGACGTCACCGCGACGATCCGGGCCGCTCCACGCTGGTTCGCGCCTGCGGCTAGGGCATCGTGCAGGCCCAGTGCCAGCGCGAAATGGCCGAGGTGATTGGTCGCGAACTGCAGTTCCCAACCCTGCGGAGTGCGGCCCAGGGTCGGACGCATCACGCCGGCATTGTTGATCAGCAGGTGCAGCGGGCCGTCCCAGCCGTCGGTGAAGCGGGTGACCGTGGCGAGGTCGGCCAGTTCGAGGTGTGCGGCGCGGACGGCGCGGTTTCCGGTGGATGCGGCGATGTCATTGGTGACGCTCGCGCCGAGAGCGATGTTGCGTACGGCCAGGGTGACGTCAGCGCCAACAGAGGCGAGCGCGCGGGCGGTCTCGCGACCTAGGCCCGAGGTGGCACCGGTGACGACGGCGCGAACGCCAGTGAGATTGAGGCCCGCGACGACGCCGGCGGCGGTGCTGGCGGCGTCGAAGGCCGTACGGATCAGGGATTGTTGAGGCACCCTGCCGACTATACGCACTGAACCAAGTTTGTATAGTGTGTCTATGGGCAGCGATCGGCGCACGCAGGTACTGGACTCGGCCTTGGAGGTGTTCGCGCGCTACGGCTATCGCAAGGCGTCCATGGACGACGTCGCGAAGGCGGCGGACATTTCGCGTCCCGGCCTGTACTTCTACTTCTCGTCCAAGCCGGAGCTGTTCCGCGCCACCGTGCAGCATTCACTCGAAAGCAGCATCGAGGCGGCTCGGCTCGCTCTCGCCGATTCACGGCAACCGCTTCGCGAGCGGTTGATCAAGGCGTTCGACCACTGGGCCGGCCGCTACGCCGGGCCGATGGCCGCGGAGATCGACGCCCTGATCGACTCGAACCCCGACCTGCTCGGCACCATGCCAGTCGAATATCCGAAACGGTTCCGTGCGCTCGTCGTCGAGGCGATCGGCGGCCGCTCCCCTGCCGACGTCGCCGGGACACTGATCAGCACCGCGATCGGGATCAAGCACGACGCGGAGACCCCCGACGAGTTCCGCGCTCGGATGACCATCGCGGTCGACCTTTACTGCAGTCACTGAAACTCAGACAGGCGGCCAATTGTGCATGGCCGCGTCGGCGACTTCCTGTAGCTCTTCCCGGCTCGCACCGCTGGCAGCTTCGACGGCGATTCCGAACGCGACCGTCATAATGTAGCGGGCCAGCCGCGCCGGATCGGCATCCGGCGGCAAATCGCGCTCGTCGACGGCTCGCTGGAATCGCTCTTCGAGGGCTCGACGAGCAGCGTTGCGCCACTCGACCAACAGTTCGCGCGCAGGATGGCCGAGTTCGCCAGCCGCCAATGAGCCTTGGACGCCCAGGCATCCCGCCGGACAGTCCGGGTCGGTCGTCGCTCGGACGGCCCCGTTGAGTATCGCGGCGGCCACCTTGGCGGCGGTCGGCTCCGCCCACGCTCGCGGGCCATAGGAGGCGGGGCCTTCGTCGTAGAGCGCCAAAGCCTTGCGGAACAACTGCTCTTTGTTGCCGAAAGCCGCGTACATGCTGGTTTTCGTGATGCCCATGGCCTCGGTCAGGTCGGCCAGGCTGGCCCCTTCGTAGCCCTGCTGCCAGAAGACCAGCATGGCGCGCCGCAGCGCCTCGTCGGCGTCGAATCCGCGCGGCCGGCCGATGTGCGCCTTCTCCTGGCTGGTCATCGTGCCAGCATACCTCTTCGGTACCGATCGGTTCAGAAGTGCTACGGTCATCCTTAGGTACCGATCGGTACCGAATTATCCGGAGGTCAGCAATGGGACAGCTCGAGGGCAAGACAGCGGTCGTCACCGGCGGCAGCAGCGGGATCGGCCTGGCCGCCGCCGAACGGCTCGCCGCCGAGGGCGCGCACGTCTTCATCACCGGCCGGAATCAGGACGCGCTGGACACCGCCGCGAAGAGCATCGGGGCGGCCACTGCGATAACAGGCGACATCGCCAATCTGGCCGACCTCGATCGGCTCTATGACGCGGTTCGCGCCCGCGGCAAGGGGCTCGACATCGTTTTCGCCAACGCGGCGGCGGGATCCTTCGCAACCCTCGAAGAGACCACCGCAGAGCACTTCGACCAGATCTTCGACACCAACGTTCGCGGCACGCTCTTCACCGTGCAGAAAGCGTTGCCGCTGCTCAACAAAGGCGCGTCGGTGATCCTGAACTCGTCGGTGCGCGCGGACGACGGCCTCGAGTCGTTCGGGGCGTACTCGGCGTCCAAGGCCGCCGTCCGGTCCTACGCCCGGACGTGGGCCAATGAACTGAAGGACCGCGGCATCCGGGTCAACGTGGTTTCGCCCGGCTCCATCGACACGCCAGTGCTCGAAAAGTCGCTCGCCGCGGACAAGGTCGACGCGGCCCGGGCGAGTTTCGCGGCGCGCGTTCCGCTCGGCCGGATGGGAACGCCGCGAGAGGTCGCCGACGCCGTGCTGTTCCTCGCGTCGGAGCAGAGCAGCTTTATTCTCGGCGCGAACATCTACGTCGACGGCGGCGAAAAGCAGTTCTGAACCAGCATCCGCGCGGGGACAACGACGTTCCTGCACGGTTTCGCCCTGGCGCGGCGACTATACAAGCGTATAGCATGCTGTTCATGCGTATAGCGACGACGGCATGACCGACCCCGAGGACCTGACCGCACGCGCCCGCATCCGCGACGCGGCGATGCGGCATTTCGGCGAGCACGGCTTCGAGCGCGCCACGATCCGGGGCATTGCGGTGGAAGCCGGGGTGTCCCTGGGATTGGTGCGGCACCACTTCGGGTCCAAACAGGCACTCCGCGAGGCGTGCGACGCGCACCTGATCAAGCTCCTCCGCCAGCTCAACGACCAGGTGCCGGACGACCTGTCGGCCAGCGTCACCGCGAACCCCGTCGCGGCAGCGCGAATCGCTGTCGGGCCGTACCGGGACTACCTCGTCCGTGCGCTGGTCGACGGCGGGGTCGCGCCGTTGTTCGACGAAATGGTCGAACTCGGCACGCGCCAGCTCGTCGCCGCTGATCGGCAACGGACGGATCCGCCGACGGTCGAGCCCAAGGTCCGCGCCGCGATCGGCACCGCGATGGCGTTGTCGATCACTGTGCTGCACCAACACATTTCCCGGGCGGCCGGCGTCGACATCCTCAGCCCGGCGGGCGACACCATGCTCGCCCGCGCGCTGATCGACATCTACTCGCACCCACTGCTCAGCCTCGACGACGCGCGGGCGGCGCTCGATCGCCTGCCCGCGGAAGGAAACTGACATGCCGCACGCGACGATTCCCCGTATCCCTCCCCTCGAACTCGACGAGATGGATCCCGAGCAGCAGAAGCTGGCGAAACTCGGCGCGGACACTGTGATCCAGGTTCTCGCCCGCGCACCGGAGGTGCTGCGGGCGTCCGGCGCGTTGGGCAGTTACCTGATGAGTCAAGGAAAACTGCGTCCGCGGATCCGCGAGCTGGCGATCCTGCGCGTCGCGCTCCGGTGCGACGCTCCGTACGAATGGGCGAACCACGCGCCCGCCGCGCTTGGCGGTGGCGCGACCGAAGCGGAGATCACGGCTCTCTCCGACCCGGACGCCACTTGGCCGCCCGAGGACGACGCGGCGCTGCGCGCCGTCGACGAACTGTGCGCGAATGCCTTTGTGTCCGACGAAACCTGGGCAGCTCTCGCCGCGACTCGCGATCATGCCGAGATCATCGAGATCCTGTTCCTCGTCGGCTATTACCGGATGATGGCGGGATTCCTGAATTCCGCGGGCGTTCCGGTGAAACCCGGGCAACCGGCCCTCGGCGAACCACCGGTGCCAGTCGCTCGCCCGGACCAGCAGGTTCGGCACGCCAGCGGGAAAACCGGTCCGGACGGAAGCTGGAAAGTCACGTTCACCCATCCCACGGGAAGCAAAGATCTGCTCCTCGACCTCGCCACCGACGGCACTCAGGTGTCCGGGTCCATCTTCGACACTCAGCTGAAGGTCACAGTCCCCATCGTGTCGGGAACCGTCGACGGCCAGGAGATCGCTTTCACGGCGCTGGTCACCGATCCAGTGCGCTTCGAGGTGAGCGTGACCGCCACGGTCGACGGCGACGCGTTCTCCGGCTCTGTCACGGTGTCCGGCGGCGGCACCTTTCCGCTGTCCGGGCTTCGGGAGGTCAGTCCCAGTAATTGAACAGGGCTTCGCCGAGCGTCGCCGACTTCCAGTAGGCGACGTCGGACCGAGTGCGGTGTGGCCAGTTTTCGGCGACAAAGGAACGCTCGAGGTCGGCGGGGGTGAGCACCTAGAACTGACCCGTTTCCGCCAGCACGGCGGCCAGTTCCGGTTCGTCGGCGAACTTCAGCGACCCCTACTCGCGTGCTGGCGCGAAGGCGAACGCGCGAGGACGGGCGAGCGCGACCACCGGCACGTCGTTGGCAGCGACGACCGAGAGCCTGCGGTCGGGATACTCGATGACAGCTTGCCAGAAGTTCGGAGTGACAGTCGGAACGCGGAAGTCGGCCAAGATTCCGCCGGTGCGACGGGCGAAGCCGTAACAGAGACGGCGAACCTCGCGAACCTCGACGACGTCGCATTTTACACGGCCAGTCCCCCGGCGGTGGACGCGGAATTGCGACGGACGAGGCCGGATGGTCTTCTTGGCGCGAGATCGAAAGGGTGAGCCCGCCATGCCGTACGCGTACACATTCGACCAGATCCGCGACCGGCCGGTCACCGTGTTCGGTGCCGGAACGTTGGGCAGGCGCATCGCGCTGATGTTCGCCTCCCGCGGCGGGACTGTGCGGATCAGCGACCCGAGCTCCGAACAGGTCGACGCGGCGGCAAAGTACGTGGCGGAGACGTTGCCCGTCCTGATCGAAAAACGCGGCAGCGGCGAGATCGGCCGGGTGGAGGACGCGACGTCGATCGAGGAAGCGCTGCGCGACGCGTGGCTCGTCGTGGAGGCGGTGCCCGAGCGGCTCGACATCAAAATCCCGCTGTGGGGCGACATCGACAAAGCCGCGCCCGCCGACACCATCTTCGCCACGAACTCGTCGTCGTATCCGTCGCGGATGATGGCCGAGAAGGTGCGCGACAAATCGCGGCTGTGCAACATCCACTTCTACATGCCGCCGACGGCGAACGCGGTCGACCTCATGTCCGACGGCGAAACCGGCCGTACCGTGCTCGACACCCTGCTCGGCGTGCTGCCGGAGTTCGGCATTCATCCGTTCGAGGCGCGGAAGGAAAGCGTCGGCTTCATTTTCAACCGCGTGTGGGCGGCGATCAAACGGGAATCGCTGGCCGTCGTCGCGGAGGGCGTCGCCCGGCCGGAGGACGTGGACGGGATGTTCAAGATCAACTGGCATCTGCCGTACGGGCCGTTCCAGATGATGGATCAGGTCGGCCTGGACGTCGTACTGGACATCGAAAACCATTACGCGGACGAGAATCCGCACCTGCCGACCGGACCCCGGGAGCTGCTGCGCAGCTACGTCGAGGCGGGGAAACTGGGCATCAAGACCGGCGAGGGCTTTTACTCGTACGGCTGACTCGGGACAGCCCGCGCTGGTGCGGGCGGCCCGGGCAGGGGAAGACCGGGCCGCCGCCCCGGGACCGTTCACTCCAACGAGACCGCGACTTCCTCCAGTGCGTCCATCGACTCCTGCATGCCGCCCTCCATGCCGGATTCCAGGATGGCGTCGCGGAGTTCCTTGCTGTGCGTTTCGGTCAGCATGGTCACTCTGGTGCGGTCGCCCGATTCGGCGAACGTCACCGTGACCACGGGTGCGCCGACGTCCGAGGCACCTGGGGTTTCGTAGACCTCGGTGTGGACCAGGCGTTCGTTGGGCGTTATCTCTCGATACTCACCGTGGAAAGCGACCTCGAAATCGCCGTTCGCGATCATCACGTAGCGCCATTGGCCGCCGACGCGGAGGTCGATGTCCACCGACGTCACCGTGCCCCGCTTGCCCGCCCACCAGCGCTTCACCAGGTCCGGCGTGGTCCAGGCGCGGTAGACGTGCTGCCGCGGGGCGGCGAAATCCCGGGTGATCAGGATCTGGTCGTCAGCGGGCAGCGTCACCTTCGCCGTGCCGGTCGTCGTGTCCGTCATGGTCTTCCTCCTCGGTCGAACCCATTTCTTCCAGCACGGCGTCCAGCGAGGCGAACCGTTCCTCCCAGGAACGTTCGTACCGGCGCACCCAGTCGTGGATCGGTTTGAGGGCGCGGCCGTTCAGCCGGTACAGGCGTTGCCTGCCCTCGTCCCGCACCTCGACCGCGCCGACCTCGCGCAGCACTCGCAGATGTTTCGACACCTGCGGTTGCCCCAGGCCCAGCAGACGGACGAGGTCGTTCACCGGCCGTTCGCCCTCGGCGAGGACGTCCAGGATTTCCCGGCGCCGTGGTTCGGCGACGGCGTTGAAGACGTCCGCGGTGGTCGCTGCCCGTGCCATGCGGCAATCATATGCCGATATGGGTATGCGTCAAGAGGCAGGCCGGGCTCGGACGTGGAAGCGCTCGCCTTGCGGACCGAAAAGCGCCAGGACCTCGCAGACCTGGTCGCCGGCGTTGCCGAACCAGTGCGGAACGTGGGTGTCGAACTCGGCGACCTCGCCCGGCCGGAGGGTTACGTCGTGCTCGCCGAGCATCAGGCGCAACTGTCCGGACAGGACGTACATCCACTCGTACCCCTCGTGGACCCGCTGGTCCGGGGGTTCGGCGGAACGCTCCGGCGGCAGGATCATCTTGTAGGCGCGCAGGCCGCCCGGACGCCGGGTGAGCGGCACATAGGTCCGGCCGTGCCGGACGAACGGTTTCGGGTGCAGGCGCGGATCGCCGGTCGGGGGCGCGCCGACCAGTTCGTCCAGCGGGACCTGGTAGGCGCGGGCCAGCGCGAGCAGCAGTTCCAGGGTGGGTTTGCGCTGCCCGGCTTCGAGCCGCGACAGGGTGCTCACCGAGATCCCGGTCGTTTCCGAGAGACCGGTCAGCGTCGCGTTGCGCTGCTTGCGCAGGGCGCGCAGCCTCGGGCCGACCGAGTGCAGGATCTCGCCGAGGTCCTGATCGTCTTCGCTCATGCCGCTCAATTTGCCACTTCGGCAAAGAACTTTGTCAAGTCGGCGCGTTCTCCGGATAGTCCGAAGGCACGGGGACTACAGGAGGATCCAGTGGACGAGAAGTACGACGTGGTGGTGGTCGGCGGCGGTGCGGCCGGGCTGAGCGGAGCGGTGGCGCTCGCGCGGTCCCGGCGGTCGGTGCTGGTCGTGGATTCCGGCGAACCGCGCAACGCGCCGGCCGGGCACGTGCACAACTACCTCGGCCGCGAAAGCACACCGCCTGCCGAACTCCTCTCGCTCGGCCGCGCCGAGCTCGCCGGATACGGCGGCGAGGTCGTCGCGCAGACGGTGACGTCGATTGCCAAGGGAGACAACGGGTTCGAGATCTCGCTGGCCGACGGGCGGCGCACGCACGCGCGGCGGGTGCTGGTCGCGACCGGTCTCGTGGACGAACTGCCCGACGTCGCCGGGCTGGCGGCGCGCTGGGGGCGGGACGTCCTGCACTGCCCGTACTGCCACGGCTGGGAGGTGCGCGACCGGGCGGTCGGCGTGCTGTCGAGCGGTCCGCTGACCGTGCATCAGGCGTTGATGTGGCGGCAGCTGACCGACGACGTGGTCGTTTTCCGGCACACCCACGGCGATTTCGACGAGACTCCGCTGCTGGCCCGCGGGGTCCGGATCGTGGACGGCGTGGTCGCCGCGGTCGAGGCCGAGGACGACCAGCTGACCGGGGTCCGGCTCGAATCGGGCGAGGTCGTCGCGCGCGAGGCGCTGGCGGTCGCGGCGCCGGCCAAGACGCGGGCGGACTTTCTCGCGCCGCTCGGGATCGAGCCGGAACCGGTGGAGTTCAACGGGTTCGTGATCGGGACGCGGGTTCCCGCGGACGCGACCGGACGGACGTCCGTGCCCGGCTTGTGGGTGGCGGGGAACGTCACGGACATGCGGGCGCAGGTCGTGGTTTCGGCCGCCGCGGGGTTGATGGCAGGGGCGGCGATCAACGGCGAGCTGGTCGAGGAGGAGGCCGAGGAAGCCGTGCGGCTGCGGGAAATGCCGTTCTCGCACGAGATGGAGCGGGAGGTCGCGCGGGCCAACCACGCGGACGCGCCACCGTTCGACCGTGCCTCCTGGGAGGAGCGGTATCGCTCGCAGGACGAGATGTGGAGCGGGCGGCCGAACGATCAGCTCGTGACCGAGGCTCGCGACCTCGAACCGGGCCACGCGCTGGACGCGGGCTGCGGCGAGGGCGGCGACGCGATATGGCTCGCGCAGCAGGGCTGGCGCGTGACGGCGGTCGACTTCTCCACGACCGCCATCGAACGAGGGCGCGCGCAGGCAGGGAAACTCGGGGTCGCGGACCGCATCGCCTGGGTCGCCGCGGACTTGGCCGAATGGGTGCCGGAATCGAAGTTCGATCTGGTGACGACGCATTTCCTGCACGTGCCGTCGGCGGCCCGGAAGGTGGCGTTCGCGCGGCTCGCGGACGCGGTGGCACCGGGCGGGACGCTGCTGGTGGTGGGCCACGACCCCGCAGATCACCACGCCGGGCGGCCGCACATGCCGGACATGATGTTCACGGCTGAGGAAGTGGCGGAGACGTTGGACCAGTCGTGGGCTTCGGTGGCCGCAGAGGTCCGGGAGCGGACGGCGGCGGAGAGGTCCGTGCGGGACACGGTGCTGGTGGCCCGGAAGAAGTGACGGCGCGACGACCCCAGCTTGGTCGGGACGACTCGGCCGGGCTGGGGTTCGCCGCTGGTTGAGCCAGCAGCGGGGCGCAGCCGTCTCGCGCGAAGGTTTCGAAACGGTCCGGACCGTCAGCTGCGAGCAGACGCGCAAGGGTGAGAAGCCCTCTGCCTGGGAGCCGAAAAAGCGGCTAAAGTCTCCCTCCTGCTCCGCAACCGCGGAGCAATCGCAGCAGAGGAGACGCGGATGCGCAGGACCATGCTCGCTCTCGCGATGGTCGGCTTCCTCATCGGAACCGCTGGAGTCGCGGAGGCCGCCCCCGGGGTCGAGGTCGGCGGGACTGTCGCGAAGCCCGGGGACCGGACCGCCGCGCAACTGGACGGGGCACGGCTTGACCAGGTCGTGAACGACGCGGCTCCTGTGTTGCCGCCCGGGAAGAACACCGCGTTGCGGGTAACGGTGCGAGTTTACGGGGCGGGTCATCGGGCCGTGACGTTCGCGCTCGCCGAGCTGAGTCCGTCGTTCGGCAATCATCCAGCGGTCTTCCGGGGCGGGCGGCGCGGTGTCGACCTGACCGTGCCGGGCGACCGCGACGGGTCGCGGACGATTCGGGACGTGCGAAGTGTTTCCGTCGCGGTTTCCGCCGCACAGCCTGCCGCACAACCGGTGCGGATCACCGCGCACGGCCGTTCGGTGACGCTGCCGCCCTCGTTTCTGGCGAAGCTGCCACGGCAGACGGTGACCGCGCGGTTCGGCTCCGACGCAGGGACGCAGACCCACCAGGAGTCCGGGCCGCCGCTAGCGCTCGTGCTCGCGCTGGCGTGCGTGTTTCCGAAGTCGGACACTCCGGTGGTCGCGGTGGGAGCGGACGGCTACGGCGCGGCAGTAACGCTCGCCGAGGCGCGGACGGGCGGGCGACCGCTGCTGCTGTCCACCGTGGAGGACGGGAAACCGCTTACGGCGCCTCGTTTGGTGCCACTGGGCGACGTGAAGGGCGGACGCTACGTCTCCGGGGTCACCGCGCTGGCGGTCGGCTGACCACCAGGTCAGGCGTGGTGCACAGACTCCACCGTGTACAGGTGCGGGTCGTGCTCGGCCAAGGCCGCGGCGGCGGACAGGTGTTCTCGGCATTGCGGGTCGGCGAGCATGGATTCGAAGGCCTCGACGCTGGACCACTGGACGTAGTTCACCACGCGGGTGCAGTCGGTGCTCGCGTGAATGTTCGCGGACAAGGGCCTTGTGTGTAAGGCTCCTGTCATGGGTCAAGAGACGACGCGTCGGCCGGGGTATCTCGTCAAGCGGGTGCAGCAGGCGTTCCGCCAGGCGTCCGACGAGTTGTTGCGTCCGATCGGGTTGTCGATGGCGCAGTACGCGGTGCTGGTGGCCCTCGCGGAGAACCCGGGGGCGTCGTCGGCCGAGTTGGCGCGGCAGTGTTTTGTGACGCGGCAGTCGTTGCGAGACGTGTTGACCGGGCTGAAGACGGCTGGACTGGTCGCGGTTGCGGAGGTAGCGCCGACGGGGCGGGCGCGGCCGGTGCGGCTCACGGCGTCCGGTGAGGCTCGGTTGAGCGAGGCGCATCGGGCGGTCGGCGAGGTTGAGGAGCGCATGCTGGCCGGGATGTCGGAGCCCGAGCGGCGGCGGCTGGCTGGGCTGTTGAGCACCTGTGCGGAGAACCTGACGCCTGCGGACCGATGAGTTTTCGCGACTCCGCCGGTCTACCTCGTATCAAGCGAACGAGGAGGGCTCATGGGCAAGGTGTTGTGGCACGTCGCGATGTCGCTGGACGGGTTCGTCGCCGCGGACGGGCATGCGATGGACTGGATGTCGGGCGTGCACGTCACGCCGGGAGTGCACGAGGAATCCATCGCGCGGGTCGGGGCGATTTTGGGCGGGCGGAGCGGGTTTGACGCACTTGCCGCACGCGCGCCCGGGAAGGTCGCCAGGCAGCCGTACGGCGGAGCGTGGAGCGGCCCGGTTTTTGTGCTCACTCATCATCCCGAGGACGCCCAGCCGGAGGACGGGGTCACATTTCTCGACTGCGACGTCCGGGAAGCGGTCGAGATCGGGCTCGCGGCGGCGGCCGGGAAGGATCTTGAGCTGCACAGCCAGGATATCGCGCGGCAGTGCGTTGAGCTGGGGATTGTCGACGAGTTCGTCGTGCACCTCATGCCGGTGATGCTCGGCTCCGGGGTCCGGCTGTTCGACAATCCGGGCGGGAAGCCGGTTCGGTGGGACCGGGTGCACGACGGGGATCCGGCACTCGCGGTCGACCTGCGGTACCGGCTCGCCGCGAAACGCTAAATCCCGGTCAGCGGGACGGATCGGCCTACTAATGGCGTATGGCGACCACGGAGTTATTGGTCTATACCATTTGGACAGGGGTTCACCGCCCCTCGGTCCTCACCGTGGAGGTTCCACCCATGCGTCTGTCCTCACCCCGGAAACTGGCCGCCGCGCTCGGCGGGCTGCTGGCCGTCGCCGGACTCGCGATGCCGCAGGGCACCGCGGCGGCAAGCGGCTCGTCGATCGCGCTCGCGCCCTATGTGGACATGGGCGCGTGGCCGTCGCCCGTGTTGTCGTCGATGTCCGAGCAGAGCGGCATCAAGAGTTTCACCCTCGGCTTCGTCACCGGAGCTGCGTGCAAGGCCAGCTGGTTCGCTGCTTACGACCCCCGCCAGGGCTGGCAGTCCGATGAAATCGCGAAGATCCGCGCGGCTGGCGGCGACGTCAAGGTTTCCTTCGGCGGCGCGTCCGGCGTCGAGCTCGCACAGGCGTGCAGCGACGTCACTTCGCTGGCCGGCGAGTACGAAGCGGTGATCAACGCCTACCACCTCAAGTACATCGACGTCGACATCGAGGGCTCGGCGGTCGCCGACCCCGCTTCGATCGCACTTCGTTCGCAGGCACTGAAAAAGGTGCAGGACGACAATCCCGGACTCAAGATCTCCCTGACGCTGCCGGTGCTTCCCACCGGCCTCACGTCTGACGGCCTGAACGTCGTGACCTCGGCGCGGGACGCGGGCGTCGACCTCGACCTGGTGAACGTCATGGCGATGGACTACTACCAGGGCTCCGGCGATCAGGGGGCCAAGGCGATCCAGGCGGCGCAATCCACGCAGGCGCAACTGAAATCGGCTCTCGGACTGTCCGATGCGGACGCTTGGCGCAAGGTCGGGCTCACGCCGATGCTGGGCGTCAACGATTCGCAGAACGAAATCTTCTACCAGAAGGACGCCAGCGCCGTGGTGAGTTTCGCGCAGAGTGTCCACCTGGGAATGCTGTCGTTCTGGGAACTCGGCCGCGACGCGAACGCGTGCAGCGGACCGCTTTACCGGTGCACCGACGTTTCCCAGCAGCCGTACGAGTTCTCGAAGATCTTCGCCGGGTACTCCGGCTGACGAATACGGAGCAGCCCGGGCCCGGCGCGGGACCCGGGCTGACTCCGGCACGAGATCAGGGCAGGTAGTACATCGGGTTCGGCAGCTTCACCGGGTGATCCGCGTAGCCGCCTTCGAGGTCGCTGAACTGGTCGCCGTAGTACGCCTTGACGTCGTTCTTCACCTGGCCGATGTTGGCCGGTTCAACCCGCAGAACTTACGCCGCGCTCCCCGGCTTGAAAACCCTCCGATGGGATGCGTTCGGCCCGGCAGACGAATGCCACCGGCGACCGGCCGATCCGCGTCAGCACCACAGTGGACTCTTCGCGCCCGCGCGGTTTCAACTTGCGACGCAAGGCGTCCGGGTCCACGTCGAGGCCGCGGACGAGGATTTCCAGCCGTCCGACGTCGAGCTTCTTCAACGCCTGCCCGAGCGTCTTTTCGCGGTACGGCAACTGGTCCAGCACTCGGAAAGCACGCACCCCGGGCGGCGGCGTGTCGCCGGTGAGGTAGGCGATGCGTTCGTCCAGTTGCCACAAGCCATGCCGCGCTGCGTAATGGCGCACGAGACCGGCGCGTACGACCGCGCCGTCCGGGTCGACCAGCCACTCCCCCGCTGCTCGCACGGGAATGTCGTCCGGCTCCGCGTCAGTGAGAGTCCACTGTGCACCGTCCGAACGCAACACGGTCGCTCGCCGGGTGACGCCGGACGAAAGCCCTCGCCACAAGCAAGCCTCGCGGACTTGGCCGTCGAGCGACACAAGTTCCACCTCGTCCGCCCACGGCGCGATGGAGAAATCCATACCAGGCGCGCATTTCACCGACAGGATCCGGCCGGGATAGGCAGCCACGAGTTCGTCGAGCGGCGGCAGGAAGTCGGCCGGACGCCACACCCGGCGGCCAGCGGAGTCGCGGCGAGCGGGATCGGCGACCACGGCTGTGTCCCGGGAAACCGGACGCAAGGCGTCGGCCCGCCCGACGAGCGGTGTGACTCCAGCGACGGAAGCGTTGTGCCGGGCCATTTCCAGCCGTACTGGGTCCACGTCGGACCCGATCGCCGACGAAGCGACCCGGGACAGCTCGACCAGGTCCGCGCCGACCGAGCACGTGACGTCGTGCACGGCGAGACCGGCCAGCCGGGAGGCCCGATGCCGAGCCACTGGAGTAGCACTCGCCTGCTGCAAGGCGTCCGCGGTGAACAGCCAATCAGCGGAAGCAGCCAGTTTCAGAACCGATTTACGCCGCAACGCAACGGTTTCCAGCACCGGTGCGGCGTGCTCGCCGACCAGGCGACGAGCCGCGGTGACGTCCGCGATCCGCGAACCGTCCAAAGTGGAGCACTCGGCGAGCGCCGCCCGTCCCGCGGCGGAGCGCAGGAAGGCGACGTCGTCGAGCGTGAAACTGTAGGGCAAGTCAGGACGGCCGCTTGGTCCCGGTGATCATCACGTTGTAGAACAGCTCGCGCGGCAGCACCTTCGACAGCACCTTCTTGTCCAAAGCGGACAGTCGCAGCCACAGGTGGTAGGCGAACAGCCGCCAGCGCACGGTGAGCTTCTCCTGCGGCACCGCGGCCTCGAAGGTGCGGATCGGCCAGCCGGCCAGCGCCGCCGAGAACTCCTCGGTGACCGCGCGGACGTCCTGGGCTCCGGCGCCGCGAGCCATCGCTTCCAGCTCCGACGGGTCGAAGGTGTGGATGTCGACCACGGCCTCCAGGGCCGCCGCGCGCGAGGATTCGTCCAATTCGGACTGCGGACGCCGCCAGCCGCTCAGCGCGGGCAGCTTGGTGATGTTCGTGGTGAGGTACCAGGTGAGCTGGCCGAGCCGGCGCGCGTAGCGGTCGCCGATTTTCGTCGGCTCGCCCGCGAACACGAACCGCCCGCCCGGCTTGAGCACGCGCAGCACCTCGCCGAACGCCTGGCGCACGTCCGGGATGTGGTGCAGCACCGCGTGCCCGACCACGAGGTCGAACGTGTTGTCGTCGTACGGGATCCGCTCCGCGTCGGCGACCCGGCCGTCGACGTCGAGGCCGAGGCCCTCGGCGTTGCGCAGCGCGACCTGCACCATGCCCGGCGACAGGTCGGTGACCGAACCCTTCTTCGCGACGCCGCCCTGCATCAGGTTCAGCAGGAAGAACCCGGTGCCGCTGCCCAGTTCCATCGCGTGCTGGTACGGCTGGCCGTCCTCGCCCGCCACCGCGTTGAACACGTCGGTGGCGTAGGAGATGCAGCGCTCGTCGTAGGAAATGGACCACTTCTCGTCGTACGTCCCGGCTTCCCAGTCGTGGTAGAGGACGTTCGCGAGCTTCGGGTCGGCGTAGGCCGCCTTGACCTCGTCTTCGGTGGCGTGCGGATTCGGGGCCGGGTCGGACACGGAAGTCACTTCCCCTCGAAACTGGCTTTGCCGGGACCGTTGTCGATGAACGACTGCATGCCGTTGCGCTGGTCCTCGGTCGCCCACAGCGCGGTGAACAGCTGCGTCTCGATCTTCAGGCCGGTGGCCAGGTCGACGTCGAGGCCGGAATCGATCGCGGTCTTGGCCGCCCGCAGCGCCACCGCCGGGCCGTTCGCGAACTGCGAGGCCCACTTCCGCGCCGCCGCGTACACGTCGTCCGGGGCCACGACCTCGTCGACGATGCCCAGCTTGAGCGCCTCCTCGGCCTTCACGAACCGGCCGGTGAAGATCAGGTCCTTGGCCTTGCTCGGGCCGATCAGCCGGGTCAGCCGCTGCGTGCCGCCCGCGCCGGGGATGATGCCGAGCTGGATCTCCGGCTGGCCGACCTTCACGTTGTCGCCGGCGATGCGCCAGTCCGCGGTCAGCGCGAGTTCGAGGCCGCCGCCGAGGGCGTAGCCGGTGATCGCGCAGACGACCGGCTTCGGGATGTTCGCGACCCGGGCGAGCGACGCGGTCAGCTCGGCGCCGAACTTCGCGATCTCCGGGTACGTGCGGGAGGCCATCTCCTTGATGTCCGCGCCGCCGGCGAAGGTCTTCTCGCCGCCGTAGAGGATCACCGCGCGCACGTCGTCGCGGTCGGACGCCTCGCGCGCGGCCTCGGCGAGCTCGGCCTGCACCTGGTTGTTCAGCGCGTTGACCGGCGGCCGGTCCAGCCGGATCGTGCCGACCCCGCCCTCGACCTCCAGGGTTACGAACTCTCCCACGGGATTCCTCCTCCTAGACAAGCGCTGTCGAACTGTCGGCACGCTACCGGCCGGTAAAACACCCTAGTCAAGCTACCTGCGGCGGGCGAAGAACCGCTCGCCCGAACGCTCCAGCACCAGGTCCTGGTCGAAGGTCTTGGACAGGTTCTCGCTGGTGATCACGTCGTCCACCAGCCCGGACACCACCGCGCGGCCCTCGCGCAGCAGCAGCGCGTGGGTGAAACCGGGCGGGATCTCCTCGACGTGGTGGGTGACCAGCACCATCGCGGGCGCGTCCGGGTCCATCGCGAGCACCGACAGCCGGGCCACGAGGTCCTCGCGGCCGCCGAGGTCGAGGCCGGCGGCGGGCTCGTCGAGCAGCAGCAGCTCCGGGTCGGTCATCAGCGAACGGGCGATCAGCACGCGTTTGCGCTCGCCCTCGCTGAGCGTGCCGAACGTGCGCTCGGCCAGGTGCGCGATGCCGAGGGTGCCGAGCAGTTCGGTCGCCCGGTCCAGGTCCATCCGGTCGTACTGCTCGCGCCAGCGGCCCATCACCGCGTACCCGGCGCTGACCACGACGTCGGCGACCCGCTCGTCGCCGGGCACGCGCTGGGCGATGGCGGCGGAGGTGAACCCGATGCGCGGGCGGAGGTCGAAGATGTTCACCTTGCCGATCCGGTCGCCGAGCAGGTCGACGGTGCCGGAGGTGGGGTGCAGTTCGGCGGCGGCCAGGCGCAGCAGGGTGGTCTTGCCGGCCCCGTTGGGCCCGAGCACCACCCATCGCTCGTCCAGCTCGACCGCCCAGTCGAGGGCCGCGAGGAGGTCGTTTCCGGTACGGCGGACGCCGACACCGGACATCCGCACGACGAGGTCGTCAGGATCGCTGGGCAGGATCGGCTCGCTCACGCGCCCATTGTGGCGGTCGCCCGGGCGCGGGCGCGCACCCGCCCGGGGGTAACGGCGCGCCGGGTGTCCAGCGGATGGGACGAGCGGCCGTGATCTCGAGGCTGTGGCAGCATCCCGGGCATGTCCAGGTCCGCGCGCCCCGTGTTCTGGCGCCGTCGCGCGATCGACCTGCTCCTGGTGGCTTCCAGCGGATGTAGCCGGGCGCGGCACGCACGCTGATCCTTCGTCGGCGTGCCGCGTCGCTTCGCGTCCCGACCCCGACTCGTCCCAGGAGCATCTCCGTTGACCACGTCCATCGTCCGTCCGGATGTCGAAATCCACCCGCAGCTGACCGATCCGCTGCTGCCCGAACTGCTGCACCCGTCGCGGCTGCTGTGGACGCCGCGCGAGCTGGCCGACCTGACCCGCACGGTCACCACCGAACTGACCACCGGCCTGCGCGACGTCCTGCGCTTCGACGAGGACCGGCGCTGGTGGGCCCGCCTCGCGCTGACCGACGGCGTCGAGCTGTGGCTGCTGTCGTGGCTGCCCGGCCAGAGCACGAAACCGCACGACCACGGCGGCGCCTCGGGTTCGTTCACCGTGCTGCAGGGCGAACTCGGCGAGGAGTACCGCTACCCCGGCGGCCCGGTGCGCCGCCGCACGCACCTCGCCGGGCAGGGCATCGGCTTCGGCGCCGGGCGCGCACACCAGGTGCTCGGCGTCGGGAGCGAACCGGCGGCCAGCGTCCACGCCTACTCGCCGCCGCTGGTGCCGACCCGCGAATACGCGAGTCTCGCCGACGTGCCGAACGAGATCCCGCCGCTGCCTGCCATTGTGCGGTCATGACCGCACTTGACCGCTTTCTCGCCGATGCCCGGTCCACCTTGGACCGGGCGGACCCGGCGCGCGCCGCCGACCTGCAGGCCGAGGGCGCGCTGATCGTCGACATCCGGCCGTACGCCAACCGGGTCGCCGAGGGCGAGATTCCCGGGTCGGTGGTCGTGGAGCGGATCCACCTGGAGTGGCGGCTGGCCCCGGAGAGCGAGTGGCGGCTGCCGGGCGTTTCGGCGGAGACGGTCGCGGTGGTGGTGTGCAACGAGGGGTACGCGTCGAGCCTGGCGGCGGCGGATCTGCGGCGGCTGGGGCTGACCAAGGCGACGGATCTCGCGGGCGGCTTCCGGGCTTGGGCGGCGGCCGGGCTGCCGGTGCGAAAGGGCGGCTCCCCCGCGGTCGACTGAGCTCTTGGGGCGTCCCGACGGTCCGTGAAGGACTCCTTGAGGGAATCTGATTCCCTCAAGGAGTCCTTCACGGACCGACTCTGGGGTGTTCGTGAGTCAGGCGAGCACGACGCGCGCCAGCTCCGCCGGGCTGGCCAGCAGCGGGTGTTTCGGCAGCACCCGCACCGTGTAGCCGACCGAGCCCGCGCGCGGCAGGCGCAGGGTCGCGGCGAACGCGCCGATCCCGTCCGGCACCATCGGGACCAGCACCGAGTCCGCGAGTTCGTCCCCGTCGCCGACCTGGCCCACCACGGCTTGGATGTCCACTTCGGACGGTTCGAGTCCGGCAAGGTCGATCCGGGCGCGGATGGTGACCTCGGTGCCCACCACGAGCCGTTCGGTGTGGTCGTACTGGAGTTCGGCGTCGAAGATCCGCACGCGCGGCCACGCGACTTCCAGTTTGGTCCGGTAGTCGGCCAGCGAAAGCGCGCCCTGGTGGCCGTTGTCGGTGGCGGCGGCGACCATCCGCGAGGCGGGCAGGTAGCCGGAATCCACGTACTCGCGCACCATCCGCGACGCCTGCACCCGCGGGCCCAGCGTTTCGAGCGTGTGCCAGACCATCGCGAGCCAGCCGGTCGGCACGCCGTCCTCGCCGGTGTCGTAGTAGAGCGGCGCGATCTGCTGGCCGAGCAGGTCGTACAGCGCCGCGGCTTCGAGGTCGTCGCGGCGGAGCGGGTCGGTGACGCCGTCCGCGGTGGGGATGGCCCAGCCGTTCGAGCCGTCGTAGCACTCGTCCCACCAACCGTCCTTAATAGACAGGTTGAGGCCGCCGTTGAGCGCCGACTTCATCCCCGACGTGCCGCACGCCTCCAGCGTCCGCACGGGGTTGTTGAGCCACACGTCGCAGCCGCGGTAGAGGTAGCGGGCCATGGACATGTCGTAGTCCGGCAGGAACACGATGCGATGGCGCACCGCGGGATCGTCGACGAAGCGCACGATCTGCTGGATCAGCTGCTTGCCGTTCTCGTCGGCGGGATGCGATTTGCCGCCGATCACGATCTGGATCGGCCGCTTCTCGTCCAGCAGCAGCGCGCGCAGCCGGTCCGGGTCGCGCAGCATCAGCGTGAGCCGCTTGTACGTCGGGACGCGACGGGCGAAGCCGACGGTCAGCACGTCCGGGTCGAAAACGCGGTCGGTCCAGCCCAGTTCCAGCGCTGACGCACCGCGCTGCATCCACGCCGCGCGCACCCGTCGCCGGACCTCGCCGACGAGCTTCTCCCGCAGTTCCCGGCGCAGCGCCCACAGCTGCTCGTCAGTGACGCCGTCGCGCAGCGAACTGTCCGGCGTGCGGCCCTCGTGGCCGAACTCCTCGTGGTTGCCGCCGAGCAGCGCGCTCAGCTCGCGCGCCACCCAGGTCGGCCCGTGCACGCCGTTGGTGATGGACGCGATCGGCACCTCGGCGTCGTCGAAACCGGGCCACAGCCGGGAAAACATCCGGCGCGTGACGCGGCCGTGCAGTTTGGAGACGCCGTTCGCGCGCTGTGCCAGCCGCAATCCCATGTGCGCCATGTTGAACAGGCCCGGGTTGTCCTCCGCGCCGAGCTGCAGCACGCGGCGGACGTCGACGTCCGGGACGAGCCTGCCGTCGGAGAAATAGCGCTGCACCAGGTCGACCGGGAAGCGGTCGATGCCCGCGCTGACCGGCGTGTGCGTGGTGAAGACGGTCCCGGCGCGGACCGCGGGCAGCGCCTCGTCGAAGGCCAGGCCATCGGACTGGATGATCTCGCGGGCCCGCTCCAGCCCGAGGAACCCGGCGTGACCCTCGTTGGTGTGGAACACCTTCGGCTGCGGATGCCCGGTCAGCTCGCAGAACTTCCGCACCGCGCGGAACCCGCCGATGCCGGCCAGGATCTCCTGGCGGATGCGGTGGTCGGCGTCGCCGCCGTACAGCCGGTCGGTGACCGAGCGGAGGTCCTCGTCGTTGGCCTCGATGTCGGTGTCGAGCAGCAGGAGCGGGATCCGGCCGACGCGCGCGCGCCACATCTGCGCGCGCAGGTCGCGCCCGCCCGGCATGGCGACCTCGACCAGCACCGGACGGCCGCCCTCGGTGACCAGCTCCAGGGGGAAGGCGTTCGGGTCGATCACCGGATAGTGCTCGACCTGCCAGCCGTCCAGCGACAGGCCCTGGCGGAAGTAGCCGGACCGGTACAGCAGGCCGACGCCGACCATCGGCACGCCGAGGTCCGAGGCCGCCTTGAGGTGGTCGCCGGCGAGCACGCCGAGGCCGCCGGAGTAGTTGGGCAGCGCCTCGGTGACCCCGAACTCCATCGAGAAGTACGCGACCGCCTGCGGCAGGCCCTCGTCGGTGCGCCGCTGGTACCAGCGCGGTTCGGTGAGGTAGCGCTCGAGGCCGGCCGCGGCCTCGCGGGTGCGGCGCAGGAAGTCCTCGTCCTTCGCCAGCTCCTCGAGCCGCTCCGGCGGCAGCGCGGTGAGCATCCGGAGCGGGTCGCGGATCTTGTTGAACAGTTCGGCGTCCATCGAGGCGAACAGGTCGCGCGTCGGCGGATGCCAGGTCCAGCGAAGGTTGGTCGCGAGGGCGCCGAGTCCGGCGAGCGGCTCGGGCAGGCTGGCGCGGACGGTGAACCGGCGGACTGCACGCATGGTCAGCGACGATATCCGGCCCGCTCCGCGCGCGCTCGCACCCCACTTCGGGGATTGTCCGCACACTGCGCCATCCGGGTCAGTAATGTCCCGGTTCGTTGTCGGACGCGGAAGTGGAACGAGGGAACATGAGCCGAGGGGGACGCCGGTACGCGCTGGTCGCGCTGGTCGCGGCGACCGTGCTGGGGACAGCCGCGTGCGGGGACAAGGCTCCCGCGGCGACGCCGGGCGCCGGGAACGTCGCCGGGCTGCCGGTCACGCATTTCGACAGCGGGCTGCGCACCGGCGCGCCGAGTCCCGATCTGCCGGTGAAGAACGCCAGCGGCGGCGAGGACGACCAGCTCGCCACCGCCGCGATCGCGGACGTGCAGGCGTACTGGAGCGAGGCGTTGCCCGCGGAGTTCGGCGGCAAGCGGTTCGAGCCGGTCAAATCGCTGCTGTCGTACGACTCGAAGCGCGACACCGAGGACACCGCGTGCGGCAGCGTCAAGCAGCTGGTGAACGCGTTCTACTGCGCGGGCGACGATTCGGTGGCATGGGACCGCGGCGTGCTGCTGCCGATGCTGCGCAAGCGATTCGGGCCGATGTCGGTGGTGACCGTGCTGGCGCACGAGTTCGGCCACGCGATCCAGTACCGGCTCGGGTCCGCGGCGGGGATCTCGAAGTCGACGCCGACCGTCGTGAAGGAACAGCAGGCGGACTGTTTCGCCGGTGGCTACTTCCGGTGGGTCGCCGAGGACAAGAGCAAGTTCTACCGCGTGTCCACCGCGGAGGGGCTGGACCAGATCCTGGCGGCGATGTTCTTCATCCGCGACCAGGCCGGGACCAGTGCGACGGACCGGCAGGCGCACGGCACGGCGTTCGACCGGACGTATGCGTTCCAGGCCGGGTTCGAGAAGGGGCCGAAGGAATGCGCGGGGATGAACGCGCAGAACGTGCAGAAGCGGCTGACTGAGCGGCCGTTCGACTCCGGGGACAAGGGGAAGGGCGACGCGAAACTCGACGAGACGACGCTGTCGGACCTCAAGGCCAGTCTCGACGAGGCGTTCAAGGGCGCGGGGGTGCAGGGACCGCGGTTCGCCGCGGGCTCCGGCAGCTGCCCCAGCGGGCCGAGCACGCCGCCCGCGTCTTATTGCCCCAACGACAACACGGTGAGCTTCGACCAGCAGGCGCTGGAGAAGCTGGCCGAACCGGTGGACCAGGAGGCCGAGATGGCTGGCCGGGCCGGGGGCGGATTGGGCGACTTCGCCGCCTTCGCCGAGCTGGCGTCGCGGTATGCGGTGGGGATTCAGAAGGGGGTCGGGGCTTCGATCGACACGCCTAACGCCGGGCTGCGGACGGCTTGTCTGGTCGGGGCATGGGCGGCGTTCTCGAACCATCCGACCGGCGGAGTGAAGCTGCGGTTGTCGTCCGGGGATCTGGACGAGGCGATCGCGGACCTGCTGCGGCCGGACGGGCTGGTGTCGGCGAATGTGAACGGGGATCGCCCGGACAGCGGATTCGACCGGGTCGAGGCGCTGCGGCGGGGGTATCTCGAGGGGTCGTCTTCCTGTTCGAAGCAGTACGCCTGAGCCTTTGGCGGGGCGGCGTCCGGTGGTCCGTGAAGGGCTCCTTGCGGGAAACAGATTCCCTCAAGGAGCCCTTCACGGACCTACGAACAGGCGGCTCAGAACAGGGCGCTCGCCAGGTCCCGGCGGGCCTTGGCGACCCGCTCGTCGGCGGGGTCGAAGAGTTCGAACAGCGCGACCAGGTGTTCGCGGACCCGGTTGCGGTCGTCCCCGGCGGTGCGGCGGACGACGTCGATCAGGCGGCGGAACGCGCCTTCCACGTCCTGCTCCGCGATGTCCAGGTCGGCGGCCGCGAGCTGGGCGTCGAGGTCCTTCGGGTCGGCTTCGGCCTTGGCGCGGGCGCTCGGGTCGATCGACTCGGCGCGGGCGGTGAACTTGACCTGGGCCAGGGCGTTCTTCGCCAGCTCGTTGGCCGGTTCGGCGTCCAGGATGCGCTCGTACGCGGCCTGTGCGGCGGCGTAGTCGCCCCGTTCGAAGGCTTCCTCGGCCTCGGTGAAGCGCGGGTCTTCCGGCTCTTCCACCGGGCCTCGGGCTTCTTCGGCGGCGCGGATGCCGGGCAGCCGGTCGCGCAGGGCGTCGAGCAGCGAGCCGAGCCACTTGCGGATTTCCGGCTCCGGCAGGGCGCCGGAGAAGGCGTCCACGGGCTGGCCGCCGGCGATCGCGACGATCGTCGGGATCGACTGGGCACCGAAGAGCTGCGCGATGCGCGGGTTGGCGTCCACGTCGACCTTCGCGAGGACCCAGGCGCCGCCCGCTTCGCCGGCCAGGCGTTCCAGCACCGGGCTCAGCTGCTTGCACGGCCCGCACCATTCGGCCCACAGGTCGACGACCACGAGCTGGTTGAGCGAGCGTTCGACGACGTCGGCCTGGAACGTCGCCTCGGTGACCTCGAGCACCGCGTCCGACGGCGGCCCGGAGGCGCCCGCCTCGCCGCCGGCCGCGGGCGCGGGCGGGGCCTGCGGCTGGTTCCGGTTCGCCTCCGCCCTGGCTTTGAGCGCGGACAGATCGACCGCGCCGGACAACGCGGCGGACATCGCCGCTGAGTTCGCTGCAGATCCGCGTGGGTGTGTCACGCCCTCCATCCTGGCACGCCTCGCCGCGAGAGTTCAGCAGCAGCCCCGGGGTTCGCTTTTGGCATGCGCGCTCCCCTGAGGCATGCTCTCGGCGAAGACAACGAGGAGGCCCGAGGATGCTCAGCCGGCGCAATGCCACGGTGGCCCTCGCGGTGGTGGTCGCGGTGGCGTGGATCGCCAGCATCACGGTGACCGTCTCGCACCAGGACCCGCCCGGCGCGGCTTCCCCGCCGGAACTGCGCACGGAGCTCGCCGCCGCGCTGAGCGGACGGGACGCGGACGCGCTCGCCGGGCTCTTCGACGTCCCCGGCTCCGGTGGCGACGACCTCGCCAAGGACTACGTCAGCGTCCTCAAGGACAGCAGCGCGCGCGACATTTCCGTGCAGCTCGCGCCGGACGAGCACTCCCCCGCCACGGCCGTCGTGCGCGGGAAAACCGGCACGGGCGAGCAGTTCAGCTACCCGCTCGCGGTGACCAGCTCCAAGGGCCGCTGGACGATCGCGTTCACGCCGCCGATCCCGTAGCTCAGTCCTCGCGCAGGTGCGCTTCGACCCGCTCGACCTTCGCGGCCAGCTGGCCGGAGTCGTAGCCGGGGCGGATGTCGGCCTTCAGCACCAGCCCGACCCTCGCCGAGCCCTCGCCGGCGGCTTCCACCGCCTTCTTCACCACCGCCATGACCTCGTCCCACTCGCCCTCGATCTCGGTGAACATCGAGCTGGTCGAGTTCGGCAGGCCGGATTCGCGCACCACCTTCACCGCGCGCGAGACGGCCTCGCTGACTCCGCCGTCCGGCTCCGCGGCCGAGGGGCTCACGCTGAACGCGACGATCATGCTGGCTTCCTTTCCCTGTTCTGCCCAGGGCGACCCCCACGACCGGGGTACCCGCTGGTAGCTTCGGTTGCCATGAACCGTCCGCTGCCGTTCGATCCGATCGCCCGTGCCGCGCAGCTGTGGGAAGACCGGATCGGCCCGGCCGGAACCATGGCCGCGGTCACCGGTGTGATGCGGGTGCAGCAGATCATCCAGTCGGCGGTCGACGGTGCGCTGAAGCCGCACGGCCTCACCTTCGCCCGCTACGAGGCGCTCGTGCTGCTCACCTTCTCCCGCAACGCGCGGCTGCCGATGCGGGTGATGGGCGAACGGCTGCAGCTGCATCCCACCAGCGTCACCAACATAGTGGACCGGCTCGAGCGCGACGGGCTCGTGAAGCGCGTGCCGCACCCCACCGACCGGCGCACCACGCTCGTCGAGATCACCGACGAGGGCCGCGCGCTGCGGGAAGCCGCCACCACCGCGGTCACCGACATCGATTTCGGGCTCACCGGCCTGACCGAGCGGCAGGTGGAGCAGCTGACCGAACTGCTCACCAAGGTCCGCAAGTCCGCGGGCGACTTCACCTCGTAAACGCACGAAGGGCCCGCGCTTGTCGCACGGGCCCTTCGGAAAGCGGGAGATCAGACGCCGATCGGCTCCTGCGAGCGGACGAACAGGCCGACGCCGCCGTGGGACAGCCGCTGCGGGCCGTCGAGCTTGCCGTTGCGCAGCGCCCACTTCTCGAACAGCCAGGTGAACAGCGGCGGGATGCTCGCGAGCAGCGCCAGCACCAGCGTCTTGCCGCGCCAGCCCAGCGGCTTCGCGACGGACAGGGAGGTGATCACGTACAGGACGAAGACGACGCCGTGCACCATGCCGAGGACGGGCACGCCGCCCTCGTTAGACGCGTCGACGACGTACTTGAGAAACATCCCGATCAGCAAGCCGAGCCAGGACAGAGCCTCGGCGACTGCGGCCACGCGGAACACGAGAGCGGCCTTGCTGGACACGACATCCTCCTGTGCGTCACCTGGTGCGTGCTGACTGCACACACAAAAAACACGTCCGACAGACTGTCCACGGCGGACGGAAACCGCCTGGCGTCAACAGCACTGTCGAACGGGTATGAGACCAGTGTGAGGCGTGACCGGCCTCACCGGAACACCGGGGCCCGTGACTCTGGTCACGAGCCTTCCGGACAGTGGTCTGCACCAATCAGGGCGACGACCGGAAACGGGCGGGAAATGCCCGGTTAACGGGAAAGACCACCTCCGGATCCCAAGATCCGGGAGGCGGTCTTCACCGACTGTCCACGATCGAACACTAACCGGCACAAGGAGATGCCGGCGCGGAGGAGCGTGACGTTCCCCACGTGGCCCGCGCCGAGTCGCCGGTCAGCGCGAAGTCCAGAGTGGACCCGCGGCGCAGTTGTTCGAGGCTGACGAACGTGTTGTCCGACGCCGCGCCGTTGACACGCAGCCCGGAGACGTACTGCAGCCGCGCCCCGTCCGCACCGCGCGCGTTGATGGTGAAGTCGCGGCCGTCCGGCAGGTGCAGCACGGACTTGGCGAACCGCGGCGCGTTGAGCACGAAGTTGCCGGTCCCCGGGACGGCCGGGTAGAGGCCGAGCGCGCTGAAGACGTACCAGGCGGACATGGTGCCGAGGTCGTCGTTGCCGGTGACGCCGTTGGGGGCGTTCGTGAACAGCGTGTGCGCGGCCCGCACCACCGCGGAGGTCTTCCACGGCTGCCCGGTGAGCGTGTACATCCACGGCGAGTGCAGATCGGGCTCGTTGTTGGGGTTGTAGCGGAACTGGCGGTAGTAGTCGTACGGGCCGACGACCCACTCCTCGTGCGCGGTCTTCGCCGGGTCCTTCACCAGGTCGTCGTAGGCGAAGAAGTCGTCGAGCCGCTTGCCCGCGTTGGCCGCGCCGCCCATCTTCGCGACGAGCCCGGGCACGTCCTGCTGCACCAGCCACTGGTACTGCCACGCGGTGCCCTCGTGGAAGCCGTCCTGGCCCTGCGGGCTGTACGGGCCGTCCGCCGGGGTGTACCAGCTGCCGCCGGCGACCTTCGGGCGGAAGTAGCCGGTGAAGCCGCGGTCGGTCACGGACGGATCCCACAGCGTCGCGTACGTCCGGCCCTTGGCCGCCAGTTGCTTCGCGTCTTGCTTACGGCCGAGCGCGGAGGCCATCACCGAGAGGGAGCAGTCGCCGAGCGCGTACTCGAGGGTTGCGGAGGCACCGTGCGCCGGGTCGGTGTCCTGGCCCTTCTTCGGGAAATTCGGGTCGTACTGGACGAATCCGTCGGCCTGGTAGCTCGCGTTGCCGGAACGGCCTTGGAACGGCGACGACGCGGGCGGGATCTCGCGGGAGTTCTGCAGCAGCGCTTGGTAGGCGTGCGTTTCGTCGCCGCTCAGCGCACCGAACCGCCAGAGGTCGACCAGGAACGGTGTCACCGGGTCTCCGGTCATGGTGTTCGTTTCCTGACTCGCGTACGCCCAGCGCGGGAGCCAGCCGCCTTGGTCGTGGATGGCGAGAATGCTCTTCGCGATGTCGCGGGCCCGGTCGGGTTTCACCAGGGCGAGCAGCTGGTTCTGCGAGCGGTAGGTGTCCCAGAGGGAGAAGAAGTCGTAGTACGTCCAGCCGACCGCGCGGTTGATCTTCTTGTCGAATCCGTAGTACCGGCCATCGGCGTCGTTCGCGGTCAGCGGCTGCAGGAAGGCGTGGTAGAGCGAGGTGTAGAAAACCGTGCGGTCGTCCGGGGTGCCGCCGGTGATGTCCACACTGGACAGTTCACGTCGCCAGGCGCGCTGGACGTCGTTTTTCACGGCATCGAATGGAAGGACGCGCGAGGCGGCGAGGTTCGTGTCCGCGCCGCGAGCGTCCACTTGGGAAAGCGACGTGGTGGCGGTGACTTGGCCGCCCTTCGGGAAGGTCAGCCACGCGCCGCGCAGGCCTGCGCCGCCTTGTGCCGAGCGGCTGCCGGGCGTGCCGCCGTCCGGTGACCAGGTGCCGTAGGACGAGAACGGCTGGTCGAATTTCGTGGTGAAGTATGTAGTGTACGGCTTGCCGCCGCAGAAGGCCTGTGATTCGACGGTGCCCGCGATGGTGTGGTCGTCGACGATCCGGACGCTGCTTCCGCTGACCGGCTCCTTCGCGTTGGCCTGCCCGACGTTCACGAAAACGTTGGCCGGACCGGGTTTCGCGAACGAGTACCGTTCGACGCCGCTGCGCGTGCTCGCGGTGGTTTCGACGTCGATGCCGCCGTAGCCGGTGAGATGCACCTTGTAGTAGCCAGGTTTGCCGACTTCGCCTTCGTGCGTGTACGGCGCGGCATACTTGGCTTGGTCGAAGGTTTCGGACTTGCTGGTGTCGAACGCCGCGCCCGGGCCGACGTCACCGGTGGTGGGCAGCATCGACACCAGGCCGCCCTGTTCCCAGCAACCCGCGCCGGACAGGAAGAAATGGCCGAAGCCGCGGATCGCGGTGTCGGTGTAGAGGTATCCGGCGTAGTGCGTGGTGATCGGACTGGACTGGACCATGCCGAACGGCGCGGACGCACCGGGGAACGTGTTGCCCTCGTCCTGCGTGCCGATGAACGTGTTGACCGCGTCCAGCGCATCGGCCGGACGTGCTTGCGCCGCCACGGGCGTCAGCGCCGCGGCGGCGACCGCGAGCGCCATCGCGCCCGTCAAAACTCTGCTCCTCATGGGACTCCTCTGGGAAAAGTCCGTGAAGGGCTCCTTGCGGGAATCAGATTCCCGCAAGGAGCCCTTCACGGAACGAGTGGATCAGCCCGCGGCGATGGCGAAGACGTGCAGGTCTCCGCCGCTGACTCCGCTCGGCAGCGTCACGCTCGCGACGGTTTTGCCCGCGTCCAGCGTGATCGGCGCGGTGGCGAACACCATCGTGCGGATCTGCTGCGGGTCGCCGCCCGCGGAGTTGCGGTACGGGGTGGACAGGACGATCCGGTTGCCGAACGCCGGCTGCGCCCCGCCCCCGCCGAGGGTCCAGTCGGAGAACCCGATGGCGGCGGTGGACTTGCTGCCGTCGGTGTAGGTGACGGTGAGCGTGCCTTGCGCGTTGCCGTTGCTGGCGGCCCCGAGCAGCGCGAGCCGTCCCGAGCCGGACAGGTTGATCGTCTGGCCCGCGGCCACGACGTTGTCCGGGTCGCCCACCGGGTACGACGGCCAGGTGAAGTTCAGCCCGTCGCTCGACACCGTGCTGCCCGGCTTGGCTCCGGCCGTGGCCAGCGCGTCCGCGGAGTAGCTCCAGCCGCCGCCGTCGAAGTTCCCCGCCGCCGGGTTCGAGTCCGGCGACAGACCGGTGTTGTCCACTGTGGCCAGCCAGCTGTTCGGCTTCGCGACCAGGACGGTCAGCACCGCCTGCACGTCCGCGAGACCCGGCGAGGAGAAGGTGACCGGGATCCGGCGCGGACCGTCGGAGGTGCCCGCGGGAACGCTCACCGTCACCTGAGCACGGCCCTTGCCCGCCGCCGGGACCTGGACGGAACCGGTCGCGGGCGTCAGCGTGATGCCGTCCGCACTACCCGCCGAGTAGGTCCAAGTCCTCGCGGTGCCAGACAGATCCTGCACGCCCACCGAAGCCGTCGAGGTCGTGCCAGCGGGCACCACCGCGCGTGCCGGGTCCACAAAGGACAGGCTCGGCTTCTCCTGCTCGCGGAACGACGGCGGCGCGTCGGCCGGAGCGGAACCCCACGCGGTCGCGGTCGCCGACCGGGTGAAGTCCAGCTTGCCGCCCTGCGAAAGCAGGCCTTCCGGCAGCCACGCCTTGCTGGCCGCACTGCCGTTCACGTTCAGGCTGCTGGTGTATTCGCCGGTGCCGGGAGCATTGACGGTGATCTTCTTGCCCGCTCCGGTGGTCACCTCGGCGTGCGCGAAGCGCGGCGTGGTCAGCACGGTTTCGGCGCGGCCCGGGATCTCCGGATAGACGCCGAGCGCGGACCAGACGTACCAGGACGACATCTGCCCGAGGTCGTCGTTGCCGATCAGGCCTTCCGGACGCGGGTTGTACAGCTCGTCCATCGCCCGGCGCACGATGTTCTGCGTCTTCGCCGGGGCACCGGCGAACGAGTACACGTACGGCGCGTTCGAGTTCGGCTCGTTGCCCAGGAACGCATACGGCTCATGGGGTCCGGCGTTCAGCTTCGTGAAGAATGTGTCCAAACGCGACTGCGTAGCGGTGTTGCCGCCGAAGGCGGTCACGAGACCGGCGAGGTCGTACGGAACCATCCAGTCGTACTGCGCGCCGTTGCCCTCGACCCAGCCCTGCGAGCTGGACGGATCGTAGTTCGCGGAGAACGAGCCGTCCGCGTTGCGCGGCTGCAGGTGTCCGCTGCCCGGGTTGTAGAGGTTCTGCCAGTACTGCGCCCGCTTCATGAACGTCGTGTACGTGGCGCTGTCGCCGAGGCGCTTCGCGAACTGCGCGATGGCGAAGTCCGCGCTCGTGTATTCCAGGGTGTCCGCCGCCGCGCCGGGCACGTAGCCGAGGCGCTGGTAGTCCTGCAGACCTGGCCGTTCGACGTAACCCTGCGTCGGCTGCGTAGCGCCCTTGATCATGAGCAGCAACGCTTTCTGCGCGTCGAAGTCACGCGCGCCGAACGCGTAGGCGCTGGAAACGATGATGTGGTACGGATCCCCGTTCATCACGCCGGTGTAGTCGTTCGCCACGGTCCAGCGGTCCCACGAACCGCCCTGTTCGGCGAAGGCCATCATCGAGCGCACGAGGTCTGAGGTCTGTTTCGGAGCGATCGTGGCCAGCAGAGGGACCTCGGAACGGTAGATGTCCCAGCCGGAGATGTTGGTGTACATCGCGTGGCCGCGTTCGGCCTGGTGGATCCGGCCGTCGAAGCCTGGATAGCGACCGTCCGCATCGGAGAAGACGTTCGGCTGGATCAGCGAGTGGTACAGCGAGGTGTAGAACGTCGTGGTGTCGGCGTCGCTGCCGCCGCTGACCTGGATCTTGCCGAGCTGGTCGTTCCACGCCTGCCGCGCGGAAGCGGCCACCGCGTCGAACGGCTTCGTTCCGTTGTTCTCCGCCTTCAGGTTCGCCTTCGCCCCGTCGACGGACACAAAGGACAGTCCGACCTGGACGTTGACCTGTGCGCCGTTGAGGTTCGGGAACGTCACGTATCCGCCGCTGCCCGGGCCGCTGACGGTCGTGTCCTGCGGTTTCGCCGCCGCCGGGCGCGCCAGGGAAGCACCGATGCCGTTGGGCTGCGTGACCTTCGCCCTGGCACCGCCGGTCTCCGCGGTCCTGCCCGGCGTGACCGCGCCGTTCTTCCACGTCCCGACGGACTCGAACGGAGTGTCGAACTTCGCCGAGAAGTAGACCCGGTACGAGTCCTTCGCGCCGCAGAACCGGCCGCTGGTCGCCCAGCCGCTGATGGTGTCCTTGCCGATGGTGATCGACGCGTCGTCGGTGCCGTTGACCGAGCCGGAAGTGTTGACCAGCAACGTGGACGCCGCGCCCGCCGGGTAGGTGAACCGTCCGGAACCGGTGCGCTGCGTCGCGGTCAGCTCGACCTTCGCGCCGTTGTCGAGGGCGACGTCGTACGCGCCGGCGGTCGCGTGCTCGTTCTTGTGGTCGAAGGTCGAGGTGTAGTGGCCCGGATCGGTCGCGGGCGACGTGCTGATCTCGCCGACGTACGGCATGAACGGCAGGTCCTGATACGTGGTGCAGCCCGCGCCGGAAAGGTGCGTGAGGCTGAACCCGGTGATCGTGTTGTCGTCGTAGAAATACCCGCCCGGCTGGGATTTCTTCGTGTCCGGGCTCCACTGCACCATCCCGAACGGCACCACCGCGCCGGGGAAGGTGTTGCCCGCGCCGCCGCCGGTTCCGTGGTCCGCGCCGCCGGGCCGGGTGCCGACGAACGGGTTCACCCACTTCGCCAGGTCAGCGGGTTTCGCGGCGCTCGCCGCGGGATCGGCCAGTGCGGGGGCGGCGGGGGCCAGGGACGCCCCTGTCGCCACGACCGCCGAGGTCAGGAAGATCAGTCCGGCTCTCCAGCGCGCTCGCGCCATCGCCATCGCCTCTCCAGTTGTCCGGCGCGAACCCGCCGTCACCGGCCTTCGAGGCATCGATGACAACCTTGTCGCGCACCGTCGATGCGGGCCACCTTGGGCAATGACTCACCGGATCGTCAAGACCGTGGTGAGAGCCTGTCCGATTCGAGACAACGATGTCCACCATCCGCACCAGCGGATTCGTCGAAGCGGGCAGCGCGGATCGGCGGGCATTGACAGCGCACCGGCGGATGGTGTCCAATCCCCCGCATTATGACAACGTTGTCTCACTCGGGCCGGGACGCGGACGGGCTTCCCCGCCCCGCCAGCAGGCGGGCCACGATGAGCGATGTGGCCCGGCTGGCCGGCGTCAGCATCAAAACGGTGTCGCGGGTCGTCAACGACGAGCCCGCGGTGCATCCGGACACCGCCGAACGCGTGGTGGCCGCGATCGAACAGCTGGGATTCCGCCGCAACCTCGGCGCCCGCAACCTGCGCCGCGGCTCGACCACCGGCACCATCGGCCTGGTCGTCGAGGACGTCGGCAACCCCTTCTACTCCGAGCTGAACCGCGCGGTCGAACGGATCGCGACGTCCTTCGGCAGGCACGTGCTGACCGGGTCGTCCGGCGAGAATTCCGACCGCGAACGCGAGCTGTCGCTGGAATTCTGCGCGCGGCGCGTGGACGGGCTGCTGATCGTGCCCGCCGGGCTGCAGCACGGCTATCTGGTGCCGGAGATGCGCGCGGGCACGCCGGTGGTGTTCCTCGACCGCCCGGCCGGCGACATCGTGGCCGACACCGTGCTCGTGGACAACCTCGGCGGCACCATCGAGGCGGTCAGCCACCTGGTGCGGCACGGCCACCGCCGGATCGCGTTCCTCGGCGACAGCCCGGACATCTTCACCGCCGCCGAACGCCTCCGCGGGTTCCGGGAAGGCTGTGTGCGCAACGGGATCTCCTACGACGAGAGCCTCGTGGCGATGCAGACGCCGACGCCGGAAACCGTGGGCCAGGCGGTGCGCAAGCTGATCGGCGGGCCGAATCCGGCCACCGCCGTGATCGCGGGCAACAACCGGGTCGCGGTGCACCTGCTGCGCGCGCTCGCGCACGCCGAGCACCGGCCCGCGCTGGTGAGCTTCGACGATTTCGAACTGGCGGACCTGCTCGACCCGCCGGTCACCGTGATCGCCCACGACGTCAGCGCCCTCGGGCACGCAGCGGCCGAGCTGCTGTTCGCCCGCATCCAAGGCGATCAATCCGCCCCGAGAAAGGTAGTTCTGCCTGTGCACCTCGTCGCCCGCGGTTCCGGTGAGGCCGCCCCGTGACCAAGCACCTCGAACCGGTCGCGCTCCCGGCCAACCAGCCGCCGCAGTTCTACCGGGGCGGCGACGCGATCGCCGCCCTGCGCGGGGCCAGCGGCACCGACTCGAAGTTCGGGCCGGAGGACTGGGTCGGTTCCGTCACCACCATGTTCGGCCAGGAAACGAACGGTCTCACCAAGCTGCCCAGCGGGATCTGGCTGCGCGACGCGGTCCGCGCGGACGCCGAGGCGTGGCTGGGCGCGGCGCACGTCGCGAAGCTCGGCGACTCGACGGGCCTGCTGGTCAAGCTGCTCGACGCCGGACAGCGGCTTCCGGTGCACTTCCACCCCTCGGATTCCTTTGCCCGCAAGCACTTCGACTCGCACTTCGGCAAGACCGAGGCGTGGATCGTGGTCGGCACCTACGGCGACGACCCGCGCGTGTACCCGGGTTTCCGGGAGACGCTGAGCAAGGAAACCGTCGCCGAGTGGACTCGCGAACAGGACGCACCGAGCATGCTGGGGGCGCTCAACAGCATCCCGGTGCGGGCCGGGGACACGGTCTACATCCCAGCCGGGCTGCCGCACGCGATCGGCGAGGGCGTGTTCGTGGTCGAGCTTCAGCAGCCGACGGATTTCTCGCTGACTCTGGAGTGGCGTGATTTCCTTGCCTCGCCGGAAAAGGGCCATCTCGGGATCGGCTTCGACACCGCGCTCGAAACGCTCGACACGTCAGGCTGGGACGACGACCGGCTCAAGACGATCGTGAAGCACACCTCCGGCGACGAAGCGACCACAGTGGACTTGCTCGCGCCGGACTCGGCGGAGTTCTTCCGCGCCGACCGGATCCAGCTGTCCGGCAACGCCTTCTCCCTCGAACCGTCGTTCAGCGTGCTCGTCGCGCTCGACGGCGAGGGCACCCTGCGCACCGAGCACGGCGGCGAGTTCCCGGTGGCCAAGGGCGACACCTACGCGGTGCCGTTCTCCGCGGGCCAGACGGAACTGTCCGGCTCGCTCACCGTGGTCCGGTGCCGTCCGCCTTCCCCGGAAAGGAGCCATGCCGGATGAGCGAAATCCTGCTCGACGCGGTGGACCTGACCAAGCACTACGGTTCGGTGGAAGCCTTGCGCGGCGCGTCTTTCCAGGCGCGCGCGGGCGAGGTCACGGCGTTGATCGGCGACAACGGCGCGGGCAAGTCGACGCTGGTCAAATGCCTGTCCGGGGCCGAACAGCCGACGTCGGGCCGGATCCTGCTCGACGGCACTGAAGTCCACCTGGACTCGCCGGTGGCCGCGCGGCGTCTCGGCATCGAGACCGTGTACCAGGACCTCGCGGTCGCGCCGGACCTCGACCCGGCGGCGAACCTGTTCCTCGGCCGGGAAATCCCGCGCAAGGGCCTGCTGGGCAAGCTCGGCATGCTCGACAAAGCGGAGATGCGGCGGCAGGCGGTCACCGAGTTCGAGAAGCTCGGCGTCACGCTGCAGAGCACCGAAGTGTCGATCGGCTCGTTGTCCGGCGGGCAACGGCAAAGCGTCGCGGTGGCCCGGTCGGTGGCGTGGGCGTCGAAGGTCGTGTTCATGGACGAGCCGACCGCGGCGCTGGGCGTGCGGCAGCGCGGACGCGTGCTGGACGTGATCAAGAAAGTCCGGGACAAGGGCATCGCGGTGGTGCTGATCAGCCACAACATGCCCGAGGTGCTGTCGGTGTCGGACCGGATCGAGGTGCTGCTGCAGGGCAAGCGCGTCGCCCGGTTCGCCGGTGCGGACACGAAACTCGAGGACTTGGTCGCGGCGATGACCGGCGCGCTGGTCCAGGAGGAGGCGGCATGAGCACACCATCGCGCCGGCCTGCTCGTGCCGCCGACTGGGTGCGGGTATCCCGCAAGACACGGGAGGCGGCCTGATGAGCGCTCCGGCCAAGGACATTCAGACCACTGTGGACGGCGAGTTCGCCAAGCCTCCGCTGGGGAAACGGCTCGTCGGAGCCAACACATTCTGGATCGCGCTGGTGCTGATCGCGCTGATCGCGGTGTTCACCGCCATCGCACCGGCCGAGTTCGCGACCCTGTTCACCTTCCAGACGCTGCTGATCGAAACGTCCGTGCTGCTGGTGCTTTCGGTCGGCATGACGTTCGTGATCATCACCTCCGGCATCGACCTGTCCGTCGGATCGGTGCTGATCTTCGCCGGCATGGTCGCGGGCAAGACCATGGAAGCGCTCAGCGGCGGCGACGCCTCGCACGCCGGCTGGGGCGTGATCACCGCCGGGCTGGTCGCGGCGGTGCTCGCGGGAGCGGTCTGGGGCCTGATCAACGGATTCCTCATCGCGGTGGCGGGCATCCCGCCGCTGATCGTCACGCTCGGCACCATGGGCGCCGCGCTCGGCGTGTCGCTCCTGCTCAACGGCGGGTCGGACGTGCGCAGCGTGCCGACCGAACTGAACAAGGTCCTCGGTTACGGCACGTCGTTCGGCGGGATCCCGAACCTCGTGCTGGTGGCCGTGGTGATCACGCTGATCGGCGCGTGGCTGCTGCACACCACGCGGTTCGGCCGCTACACGTTCGCTGTCGGCTCGAACGCCGAAGCGGCGCGACGGTCGGGCATCGGCGTGACCGCGCACCTGCTGAAGGTGTACCTGCTCACCGGTTTCCTCGCCGGGATCGCGGGTTTCATGTCGCTCGCCTACTACGCGTCGACCACGATCTCGGCGCACACCACCGACAATCTCAACGCCATCTCCGCGACGGTGATGGGCGGCACCAGCCTCTTCGGCGGCGTCGGCTCGATGCTCGGCACGGTGATCGGGGTGTTCATCCCGGCGGTGCTGAACAAGGGCTTCAACATCACGCACGTGCAGGACTTCTGGCAGATGATCGCGGTCGGCGCGGTCCTGATCGCGGCGGTGTGGTTCGACCAGCGCCGCCGTCGCAAGCGCAACTCCCGCTGAATCGGTCCCCGAGTACAAAGAGGTGCTTACGATGAAATTCAGCAAAACCGTCCTCGCCGCGGGGACGCTCGCGTCCGCGGCGATGCTGGTGGCCGCGTGCGGCTCCGGCCAGGTGGGCCAGAGCGGGTCCGGGGACAAGCCCGGCGGCAACTCCGCGAACAGCAAGAAGCTGGCACTGGTGCCGGGCGTGCAGGCGGAGCCCTTCTACATCTCGATGCAGTGCGGCGCGGAGGCGGAAGCGAAGAAGCTCGGTTACGAGCTGACCACGCAGGCCCCGCAGAAGTTCGACGCGGCCATGCAGACGTCGATCGTCAACGCGATGGGTTCCAACCCGCCCGCCGCGCTGCTCATCGCCCCGACCGACGACCAGGCGATGCTCGCGCCGATCGAGCAGGTGAAAAACCGCGGCGCGAAGATCGTCGAGGTCGACACCTCGCTCAAGGACAAGAGCGTCGCGGTGTCGTCGGTTTCCTCGGACAACGCCGAGGGCGGCAAGCTGGCCGCGCAAACGATGGCGAAGCTCGTCGGCGACAAACCGGGGTCGGTGCTGATCCTCGACACCATCGCGGGCACGTCCACCACCGCGGCCCGGGCGAAGGGCTTCGAGGACGAGCTGAAGAACCACCCGAACCTCAAGTCGGCGGGCATCCAGTTCACCCAGAACGAACCGGAGCAGGCCGCGTCGAAGGTGACCGCGGCGCTGGTCTCGACGCCGGACCTCGTCGGGATCTTCGCCACCAACCTCAACACCGGCGAGGGCGCGGCGACCGGCCTGCGCAACGCCGGCAAGATCGGCAAGGTCAACCTGGTCGGCTTCGACGCCAGCCCGTCCGAAGTGGACGGTCTGAAGAAGGGCGAGTACCAGGCGCTCATCGCACAGGACCCGGCGCAGATCGGCACGAAGGGCGTCGACCAGGCGGTGGCCGCGCTCGAGGGCAAGCCGACCGAGCGGAACTTGACCGCGCAGCTGCACTCGATCACCAAGGACGACCTGGACGCCAATTCGCAGTACTTCTACAAGCAGAGCTGCTAGCCGCCGGGCTGGCCGAAGGGGACTTTCCGCACGGAAAGTCCCCTTCGTCGTGTTCCCCGCTAGGCCCAACCTTCTTCCCACCTCCACCCTCAACGGACAAGCTTCGCTAGACTGCACTATTTTCCCCAGGTACCCGAGGGGAGGCCGTCGATGACCGAGAGTGCCCGGCTGCCGTGGCGCTCCCGCCCGGATGCGGTCGGCGTGCTCGGCACGGCGCGGAAGGTCGCCGACGACCTGAAAGACGGCCTGTCCGGAGTCCGCGCCCGACGGGCCGCACACGGACTGCGACGGCTGTTCGACGTGGCCGGATTGGGTCTCGCGGATCTCTCCGGCTCGCTGATGTGGTCCGGCCGCCCCGGTGCCGACGACGCGGTGTCCCAGATCCTGGACGACGTGCTGCACCAGGAAGAGCCGATCACCGCGGGCGGCGTGACGGCGGTTCCGCTGCACGTCCATGACGAGCTGGCGGGCGCGTTGGTGCTGGTCGGCGAGGTCCCTGGCGCGGTCACCCGGCAAGCGGCCGACCTCGTGGTGCAGGCCCTGGAACGGGGTCGGCTCGAAGCTTCGGCGGACCAGGCCGCGCAAGCCGAGCTACGGGCGCTGCGGGCGGAGATGTCGCCGCACTTCGTCTACAACGCGCTCACCGTGATCGCGTCGTTCGTCCGGTCGGAACCGGACCGCGCCCGCGACTTGATGCTCGATTTCGCCGACTACACCCGCTACAGCCTGTCGCGGCACGGCGAGTACACCGTCGTCGCCGAGGAGTTCCGCGCGGTGGAAACGTACCTCGCGCTGCAGCGGGCGGTGCTGGGCGAAAGACTGAAGGTCCAGGTGCGGGTCGCGCCGGAAGTGCTTGCGGTGGCGGTGCCGTACCTGGTACTCGAACCCCTCGTGGAGAACGCGATCCGGCACGGCATCGAGCCGCGGTCGGGCACCGGGCTCGTCCAGGTGCACGGACAGGCGGAAGGAAACGACTGCGTGATCAGCGTCGAGGACGACGGGGTCGGCATGGAGCCCGAACGCGCCGCCGCCATCCTCGCGGGCAGCGGCGACGGCACCGGGCTCGGACTGGCCAATGTGGACAGACGATTGCGCACGGTCTACGGGGCCTGGTACGGGCTGACGGTGGAAACGGCGGTCGGCGAGGGCACCCGGGTCGTCCTGCGGGTGCCGCGGTTCCAGCCGGGGGTGCTGCCGTGAGCGGGCTGCGGGTGCTGGCGGTCGACGACCTCGCGCCGGCCTTGGACGAACTGTGCCGGATGCTGCGCGAAGCGCCGGAAGTCGGCGAGGTCGTCGGCGCGAGCGATGCGTTGAAGGCACTGAAACTGTTGCAGGCAGACCATTTCGACGCGGTCTTCCTCGACATTTCCATGCCGGGCTTGGACGGGCTGGAACTCGCGTCCCTGCTGGCGAAACTGTCCGAACCGCCGGTGATCGTGTTCGTCACCGCACACGACGGGCACGCGGTGACCGCGTACGGCATCGGCGCGGTGGATTATCTGCTCAAACCGGTACGCGCGGAACGGCTTTCCGCCGCGCTGGCGAAGGTGACCCGCCTGGTGCCGAGCGGACGGCGACAGGCCGCACCGGACGCGATGGCCGCGCTGCCAGTCGATTCCGGCGGCCGCACGCGGTATGTCCGCCGCGACGACGTGCTGTTCGCCGAAGCCAACGGCGACTACGTCCGGCTGCACACCCGCAGCGGCGTGCATCCGGTGCGGATGCCGATCTCGCGGCTCGAAGAATATTGGGAAGGCACCGGTTTTACCCGGGTGCACCGCGGATTCCTGCTCGCGGTCAGCGCGGTGCTGGAACTGCGAAGCGATACGACGGGCGGGCTGCTGGCGCACACCGAGGCTGGCGACGTGCCGGTGAGCCGACGGCATGCGCGGGAGCTTCGGGACCGCTTGCTGGAGGCCGCGCAGCGCGGGCAGCTCGGGAGCGCCCGGTGAGGGGCACCACGAGGGCCGAGCCGCACCCGCCACTCTCCACGTCTCGTGCGCGTTCACCCCGGTTAGAACCGGGATCGCCCCGCACGACGGTTGCGCAGGACGTCCGGTGAGCCGCACCAAACGCGTCGCCGTCACCAGTCCGCAGACGAGGCTCGCCCGCTCGCGGCGCCTCGAACGCGGCCGGTGGCGGATGCCCCGCCTGCGCGCGCCGGAAGCGGAACGCGCGGCCGTGCTGTACCGGATCCAGCGCCGCCGCGGAATCCCCGCGCTGGTGGCGATGTTCGTGCTGGTGCTGGGTTTGCCGGTGCTGTTCTCCCTCGCCCCGTCGCTGGACAGCGTGCGGTTGTGGGGAATTCCGCTGTCCTGGCTGCTGATCGCGGTCCTGCCATACCCGGTGCTGGCCGGGCTCTCGTGGTGGCAGCTGCGCCGCGCCGAGAAGACCGAGGACGATCGGTGAGATGGACGTCGCGCTCGCGGTAGCCCCGGTCGTCCTCGTCACGCTGCTCATCGGCGTGCGCGGGGTCGCCGCCATGCGGACGACGTCCGACTTCCTCGTGGCGTCCCGGCGAATCTCGCCCTTCGTCAACTCCGCCGCGGTGTCCGGCGAATACCTGTCCGCGGCGTCGTTCCTCGGTGTCGCCGGGCTGATGGTGAAGGACGGCATCGGCGCGCTCTGGTACCCCGTCGGCTTCACCGCGGGATACGTCGCGATGCTGGTGCTCGTCGCCGCGCCCATGCGCAGATCCGGCGCACTCACCGTCCCCGACTTCGCCGAAGCGCGGCTCGCCTCTCCCGCACTGCGTCGTCTGGCCGCGGTTGTCGTACTCGTGATCGGGACCATTTACGTAGTCCCCCAATTCCGTACGGCCGGGCTGGTGCTCACCGCGGTCGGCGGAACTCCGTACTGGGTCGGCGTGGTCATCGCGGGCACGGCGGTCAGCGTCACGCTCGCGCTCGGCGGAATGCGCGCGGCGACGTACGTCCAGGCGTTCCAGTTCTTCCTGAAGCTCGTGCTGTTCCTCGTCCCCGCGCTGTGGCTGGTGCTCCACATCGGCACCGAAACCCGCGACGCGAGCCTCACTCCGGTCGAGTTCACCCGCTTCTCGCACGCCACCCCGGTGCAGTTCGACCACGACGTCACCCTCACCTTCCGCGAGCCCACCGCGACCGAGGACCGCGGCACGCTGCCGCCCGGGCAACTGGTGGTGCACAAGGGAGAACAGCTCACCTTCGCCGCCGGCGCGCAGGTCCCCGGCGTCAGCGGAGAGGTCGCGCTCGGCGGGCCGGACTGGCAGCGTCCGCTGCTGGAAATCGACAAGGGCTACCCGCTGCTCGGCACCTGGGCGGTCCTCATCGCGACTGTCCTCGGCACGATGGGCCTCCCGCACGTCCTCATGCGCTTCCACACCAGCCCGGACGGCCGCGCCGCGCGCCGCACCGCCGCGATCACCGTGGCGCTGCTCGGAGTCTTCTACCTCTTCCCTGGCGTCTACGGCGTTCTCGGGCGTGTGCTGGTGCCGCAGCTGTACCTCTCCGGCAACACCGACACCGTGGTCGTCGCATTGCCCTCCCAAGTCGACCACAGCTGGGCCGGGCAGTTGTTCACCGCGTTGCTCACCGCGGGCGCGTTCGCCGCGTTTTTGGCGACCTCGCTGGGGTTGCTGCTCGTAATGTCCGGCGCGCTGGCCTACGACCTGATGCCCGGCGGCCTGCGCCGTCTGCGGGTGACAGTCGTGTTCGCCGCGATCGCGATGGTGCTGCTCGCGCTGCCGTCCGCGCGGCTCGACGCCGGAGTGCTCGTGACGTGGGGGTTCACCGTCGCCGCGTCCACGTTCTGCCCGCTGCTCGTGCTCGGCATCTGGTGGCAGCGGCTCACCGCGGCGGGCGCGATCGCCGGAGTGCTGACCGGCCTGGCTGCCTCGTCCGGGTCAATCCTGTTCGCACTGGCCGGGCCGCCGATGCGAGGCTGGGTGGCGATCTTGGTCTCGCAACCGGCACCCTGGTCGGTACCGCTGGCATTCGGCGTAATGCTCGCGGTGTCGCTGCGCGGGCGCCCGCCGTCCTGGGCCGGAGCCGCGATGTTGCGGCTGCACCTCGACGAACGCCCTTCGTCCGCTCCCGGTGACCGTTCGTCAACCGTTCGTCGTGCCGCGAGGCGTTTGAGCCGCTGACGGTTCCCTCGCCCCGCCGCCCTCCCTACTGTGTCGCGGACCACATCCGCAGCGTCGCACAAGGGAGTTCCCATGAGCGCAGGCGACCCGTCCGGCGCGCCGCCGGACTCGACCTGGGAGCAGGTGCACGACAGCGCCGAGTTCCGCCAACTCCGCGGCAGGCTCCGCCGGTTCGTGTTCCCGATGGCCGGACTCTTCCTCGCCTGGTACCTGCTCTACGTCCTGCTCGCCGACTACGCGCACGGCTTCATGAGCACGAAGATCTCCGGCAACTTCACCGTCGGCCTCCTCTTCGGGCTGCTGCAGTTCGTGTCCACGTTCCTCATCACGTGGCTGTACGTGCGCTACGCCAACAAGAACCTCGACCCGCTGGCCGAGCGGATCAGGGACGACATCGAGAACCCGGCGAAGGAGGGGGCATGAGCACACAACCGCGACAGCTTGCTCGTGCCACCGACTGGCTGCGGGTATCCCGCAAGACACAGGAGACGCAGTGAAGACTCTCGCCGCGAGCGTCGAGGGCAGCAACCCGGCGCTCAACATCACGATCTTCGCGCTGTTCGTGGTCATCACCCTGGTGATCGTGTTCCGCGCGAGCCGCAACACGAAGACCGCGTCCGACTACTACGCGGCCGGCCGCGCGTTCACCGGCCCGCAGAACGGCATCGCGATCTCCGGCGACTACCTGTCGGCGGCGTCGTTCCTCGGCATCGCCGGCGCCATCGCGGTGTACGGCTACGACGGGTTCCTGTACTCGATCGGCTTCCTGGTGGCGTGGCTGGTCGCGCTGCTGCTGGTGGCGGAACTGCTGCGCAACACCGGCAAGTTCACCATGGGCGATGTGCTGGCGTTCCGGATGAAGCAGCGTCCGGTGCGCGCGGCGGCGGCGATTTCGACGCTCGTGGTGTCGTTCTTCTACCTGCTGGCGCAGATGGCGGGTGCGGGCGGTTTGGTCGCGCTGCTGCTGGGCATCGAGGGCAAAGCCGCGCAGTCGCTGGTGATCGCGGTGGTCGGCGTGATCATGATCGCCTACGTCCTCATCGGCGGCATGAAGGGCACCACCTGGGTGCAGATCATCAAGGCGGCGCTGCTGATCGTCGGTGCGCTGGCGATGACGCTGTGGGTGCTCGGCAAGTACGGCTTCAACTTCTCCTCGCTGCTGCAGGGCGCGGTCGACAAGGCGGGCAAGGCCGGCGAAGCGCTGCTCGGGCCGGGCAAGCAGTACGGCAAGGACGGCACGACGAAGCTGGACTTCTTCTCCCTCGGCATCGCGCTGGTGCTGGGCACCGCGGGCCTGCCGCACGTGCTGATGCGCTTCTACACGGTGCCGACCGCACGCGAGGCGCGTCGTTCGGTGGTGTGGGCGATCGTGCTGATCGGCGTGTTCTACCTGTTCACCCTGGTACTCGGCTACGGCGCGGGCGCGCTGGTCGGACCGGACGCGATCAAGAAGGCGCCGGGCGGCGTGAACTCCGCGGCTCCGTTGCTGGCGCTGAACCTCGGCGGACCGGTGCTGCTGGGGTTGATCTCGGCGATCGCGTTCGCCACGATCCTCGCCGTGGTCGCGGGTTTGACGATCACCGCGTCCGCCTCGTTCGCGCACGACGTCTACGCGAACGTGCTGAAGAAGGGCAAGGCCACCACTGGTTCGGAGGTCCGCGTCGCGCGGATCACCGCCGTGGTGATCGGCGTCGTCGCGATTCTCGGCGGCATTCTGGCGAATGGGCAGAACGTCGCGTTCTTGGTGGCGCTGGCCTTCGCGGTGGCGGCTTCGGCGAACCTGCCGACGATTCTCTACTCGCTGTTCTGGAAACGGTTCAACACCCAGGGCGCGCTGTGGAGCATTTACGGCGGGCTGTTCGTGACGATCGTGCTCATCGTGTTCTCGCCCGCCGTTTCCGGGAAGCCGGTCGACCCGAAGACGGGCAAGAGCGCGTCGATGCTGCAGGGCGTCGACTTCCACTGGTTCCCGCTCGACAACCCGGGTCTGGTGTCGATTCCGATCGCGTTCGTCCTCGGCTGGCTGGGCACGATCCTGTCGAAGGAACACAACCAGGCGAAGTACGTCGAAATGGAGGTCCGGGCGCTGACCGGTGCGGGCGCGGAAAAGGCCGTGCAGCACTGAGTTTTTGCCCGCTGAAACCGCTGGGTGCCGCTTCGCCGCGGCACCCAGCGGTTTTTTCAATACGGCAGCTTCCCCTGCGCGATCTCGCCGAGCGTGCCTTCCAGCACCCCGCGCAGATATCGCCACAACCCGGCGCCGAGCGAAATCCGGGCTACCCCCAGTTCGGCGAGCCCGGCCAGCCCCGGACCGCCGGGAAGCGCCGAAGCGTTGACCGGACCGCCCACCTGACGGACGAATTCGGCCAGCACTTCGGGCGAACGCACGAGAATCGGGTACACGCAGTCGGCGCCGGCTTCGAGGTACGCGCGACCGCGAGCCACGGCGTCGTCCAGCACCGCCTGCTCGTCCGGTGCCCCGAGGAACGAATCCACGCGTGCGTTGACCACCAGCCCGTCGCCAGCCGCGCGACGCAACCCGGCGAGCCACTCCGCTTGTTCCGCTGCCGGTCGCTGGCTGCCCTTGCCGTGGTCGGTGTCCTCGATGTTGCAGCCGACCGCACCGATTTCCTTCAGCCGGGCGGCGAGATCCGCTGGAGCCAAGCCGTATCCGGCCTCAGCGTCGACGGTCACCGGCACCGAGACCGCGTCCACGATCCGCTTGGCCGCCGCGAGCATCTCGTCCGCCGACGCACCTTCGTGGTCCGCTTGCCCGAGCGCCGCCGCTACCGCCGCGGAACTCGTTGCCACCACGGGGAATCCGGCCGCTTCTACCGCCTTCGCGGTATCCGCGTCCCAAGCGTTCGGCAGGACCAACGGCTTCCCGGGCACGTGCAGCGTCCGCAGCGTCCCGGCGGTCACTCCGCACGCTCCGGCAACGGGGCGTGGCTCGCGACCATGAGCCGGTTCCAGGTATTGATGGCGACAACGCACCAGGCCAGCGCGCGATACTGGTCCTCGGTGAACACGCGGACCGCCTCGGCGTAGACGTCTTCCGGGACGTCTTTGTGGTCCGAAATCCGGGTCATCGCCTCGGTGTAGGCGAGCGCGGCGCGTTCCTGTTCGGTGAACAGCTCCGTCTCGCGCCACCCCTCGAGCACGTACAGCCGCCGCGGCGATTCCCCGGCCGCGACGGCCTCCGCCGCGTGCATGTCGAGGCAGTAGGCGCATCCGTTGATCTGCGACGCGCGCATCTTGACCAGCTCGATGAGCTTCTCGTCGAGCCCGGCGTTCGCGCTGGCCTTCTTCACCTCGCCCTGCAGGTGGGACATCGCTTGGTACAACCCGCCCGTGGCGAGCGCGATTCGCTTCGTCATGCCACCCACGCTAATCCGGAGTGGCCTAGCCGGGTGGTCCAGTTCGACGTGGGTGGTGTGGGCCAGTCAGCGGCCGCAGAACAGGCAGAGCGGCAGGACCAGCTCGAGGTCCGTCTTCCGCACCGGCTTCCCGTCCACCGGCGTCTTCCCCGGCGGGGTGTCCGCGTCCGGCTGGATGCCGCCCGCCGCGACGCGGTCCAGCGTGCGCAGCCCGGCCGGGCCGACCGTGCCGAAGACCGTGTAGTTCGGAAGCAGGCTGGAATCCCCGTACACCACGAAGAACTGCGAACCGTTCGTGTCCGGTCCGGCATTCGCCATCGCCAGCAGGCCGCGCGCGTACGTCCGGCGCTTCCCGGAAGGGTCGGACGGGGCGGGCGGAAGCGTCGTCGGAAGCTCGTCGCGGAACTTGTAGCCCGGGCCGCCCTCGCCGGTGCCGGACGGATCGCCGCACTGCAGGACCCTCAGCGTCGGGTACGCGGTGAGCCGGTGGCAGGTCGTCCGGTTGTAGAAGCCGCTGGCCGCCAGGTGCAGAAAGCTCTGTACCGTGCACGGCGCCTCCGCGCGGTTGAGCCGCAGCGGGAGCGGGCCCTGGTTGGAGAACACGGCGACGTCGACGCTGCCGTGGTCCGGTGTGTGCTTCGGATCGCGAGGAAGGGACACCGGGCGGACTGCGGGATCGTCCGGAGTTTCGGTGTACTGGCACGGCCCCGACGTGACCTTCGGCGGCGCCGCTTCCGCCGCCGAAGCCGGTGCTGCCACGGCGACCAGCGACAACGCGGTCAGCACGGACACGAGCAGTCTTTTCATTCCGGTTCCCCTCCCAGTGCACGGAAGATCGCAGTATAGGGACGGGAAACTGCCCGCGCTTCCGGCGAAAGTCGCATCCTGGCCGGTGGTGGGCGCCCGCGTCGGGTGCCTTGGAGCGGCGAGGGCGCTAGCCCTTCAGCTCCGCGATCAGCTGGTCCGCCGCCGCGAACGGGTCCAGTTCCCGGGCGACGACTCGCGCCGCCAACTCGCCCAGCCGGTCGCCGTCCCGGAGATCCGCCAGCTCCGCGTGCAGCCTCCGCAACGCGATCGCGGCGACTTCCTCCCGGGCGCGAGCGGCGCGGCGGCGGTCCAATTCCCCGTGCGCGACAAGCCATTCATGGTGCGTGCGCAACGCCGACACCACCTCGTCGACGCCCTCGCCCTTCGCCGCGACCGTGCGGACGATCGGCTGCCGCCAGCTCGGCCCGCGCAGTTCCCGGCGGGCCAAGGCGATCATCTGCTTGAGGTCGTGCACCGTCGCGTCGGCGCCGTCGCGGTCGGCTTTGTTGACCACGAACACGTCCGCGATCTCCAGCACGCCCGCTTTCGCCGCCTGGATGCCGTCGCCCATCCCCGGGGCCAGCAGCACCACCGTGGTGTCAGCCAGTTTCACGACGTCCACTTCGGACTGTCCAACCCCGACAGTCTCGATCAGCACCATGTCGAATCCGGCGGCGTCCAGCACCCGCACCGCCTGCGGGGTCGCCCACGAAAGGCCGCCGAGGTGTCCCCGGGTGGCCATCGAGCGGATGAAGACGCCGGGATCGGTGGCGTGCTCGGTCATCCGGATCCGGTCGCCGAGCAGCGCGCCGCCGGTGAACGGCGACGACGGGTCGATCGCCAGCACCCCGACGCGCAAACCCTCGCCGCGCAAGGCAGTGAGCAGCGCGGAGGTCGACGTCGACTTGCCGACCCCCGGCGGACCGGTGAGCCCGACGACGCGGGCGCGCCCGGTGTAGGGCGTCAACGCACGGGCGATGTCCGGCACTCGCGGCGAGGAGTCCTCGACAAGCGAAATGAGCCGGGCGACCGCGCGCGGTTGTCCTTCCCGCGCGCGGCCGACCAGCTCATCGAGGTCCGGGCCGGGCACCTTACGCCGACGGAACGCGGATCAGCAGCGCGTCGCCCTGACCGCCGCCACCGCACAGCGCCGCCGCGCCGAGGCCGCCTCCGCGACGGCGCAGCTCGTGCACCAGGTGCACGGCCAGCCGCGCACCGGAAGCGCCGATCGGGTGGCCGAGCGCGATCGCGCCGCCGTTGACGTTCACCTTCGACTGGTCCAGGCCGAGCTTCTCGCTCGACACGAGACCGACCGCGGCGAACGCCTCGTTGATCTCCACCAGGTCCAGGCCGCCCACGTCCAGCTTCGCCTTCTTCAGCGCGGCGCGGATCGCGTTCGACGGCTGCTCGTGCAGGCTCGCGTCCGGACCGGCGACGACCCCGTGCGCGCCGATCTCGGCCAGCGGCGTGATGCCCAGTTCGGCCGCCTTCTCCGGGCTGGCCACGATCACCGCGGCCGCGCCGTCGGAAATCTGCGACGCCGAACCCGCGGTGATGGTGCCGTCCGAGGCGAACGCCGGACGCAGCTTCGCGAGGCTCTCGCCGGTGGTGTCGGCCCGCACGCCCTCGTCAGTGGAGAACACCACCGGGTCGCCCTTGCGCTGCGGGATCGACACCGGCGCGATCTCCTCGCGGAAGAATCCGGCCTCGATCGCCGCCGCGGCGCGCTGGTGCGACCGCGCGGAGAACGCGTCCTGCTGCTCGCGGGTCACGCCGTAACGGCTGTTGTACTTCTCCGTCGACGAGCCCATCGCGACCTGGTCGAACGCGCAGAACAGGCCGTCGTAGGCCATGTGGTCGACCAGCGTGGTGTCGCCGTATTTGAAGCCGGAGCGGGACTTCGGCAGCAGGTGCGGCGCCTGCGTCATCGACTCCTGGCCGCCCGCGACGACGAGGTCGAACTCGCCCGCGCGGATCAGCTGGTCGGCGAGCGCGATCGCGTCGAGGCCGGACAGGCAGACCTTGTTGATCGTCAGCGCCGGGACGTCCATCGGAATGCCCGCGGCGACCGCGGCCTGGCGCGCCGGGATCTGGCCCGCGCCGGCGGTGAGCACCTGGCCCATGATCGTGTACTGGACCTGGTCCGGGGAGACGCCGGCCCGTTCGAGCGCGGCCTTGATCGCGATCCCGCCCAGCTGGGCTCCGGAGAAGTCCTTCAACGAGCCGAGCAGTCGCCCGATCGGGGTACGGGCAGCGCCCAGGATCACGGAACCGGACACGACGTCCTCCAAAGCATCGGTGCACTGGCAGTGTTCCCACGATACGGCCTTCGCGGTGTTCCCGGCTCGTCTTGATGGAGCCAGTGTGAGGGGGCGCACGCGGGGTTCCGCCCGCCGCTTCGAGGCTTATCCTCGCCGGTATGGACACCGAGCCCAGCGCATCCGTGCTCAAGCCGTTCGTGACCGCGATCGACCACGTCGGGATCGCCGTGCCCGACCTCGACGCGGCCATCGCCTTCCACCGCGACCACTTCGGCCTGGAGGTCGCGCACGAGGAGGTGAACGACGAGCAGGGCGTGCGCGAGGCGATGCTGCGCGCCCCGGGTGCCGCGGGGACCGAGACGATGATCCAGCTGCTCGCCCCGTCCCGGGACGATTCGACGATCGCCAAGTTCATCGGCCGCAACGGACCGGGCCTGCAGCAGCTCGCCCTGCGAGTGTCCGATGTGGACGCTGCCGCGGCGGCGCTGCGGGAAAAGGGACTGCGGCTGCTCTACGACGCGGCCAAGCGCGGGACCTCGAACAGCCGGGTGAACTTCGTGCACCCGAAGGACGCGGGCGGGGTTCTGGTCGAGCTGGTGGAGCCCGCCGCCTCCGCGCACTGACCGACTCCAATGCCGCATTGGGTGCATGCGACGCACCCAATGCGGCGTTCGGCGCGTTGAGCGCACCCCATGCGGCGTTGGGGCGCGCGACCGGAGCGCGGGGATGGCGGGTGCTTCTGCCGCGGGACCGCAGCGGGCCGACGCGAGTTGCCGACAGGGCTAGTCGCGTCCAGGCACGGCGGTGGGGTCGTGGGTTCTCCCCCGGCCTAAGCACGCACGAGCGCCGTCACACCGCTGAAGCAGGCGGCGTCCCCTTCGGCACCCGAGCCGACAGCGCGTTCGCCACGAACGTCAGCTCCCCGTCGAACTCCGCCGGGCGGTCGTCCCCGGTGTGCCGGGCCGTCGCGTGCCGGTGGGTGACCGCTCGGGCCAGCAGTCCGGACGCGTTGTCGATGTCCGCTCCGGGGAGCCGTCCGCCGGTCGCGGCCACGATCACCGATCGCATCAGCCGGACCAGTTGCTGGAACCGTTCGGACAGCGCGTCGCGGACGACGTGATGGGTGTCGGCCTCGCGCCACAGCAGGTGCGAGAGCCCGAGGGAGCCGGAAAACCGGCGGTCGAGTTCGCCGACCAGCCTGCGCAAAGAACCCGCCAGGTCCCCGGGAACGACGACCGCGGCGGGTTCGATGCGTTCGTCCGGCAGCCGGTCGACCAGAGCGGCCAGCAGGTCGGACTTGCGGCGGAAGTAATAGTGGACCAGGCCCTTCGGGACCCCGGCGCGCTCCGCGATGCGGGACGTCGGGGTCGCTTCGAAGCCGGACTCGGCGAACAGTTCCTCCGCCGCGCACAGGATCCGTTCTTTCGCCGAGTCGTCGGTCATGTCACCTTTCCCAACCAGGGCTTCGCTGCCCCGTCAGTGCTGGCCCGCCATCCGGTGGGCGGCGTTGGCCTCCGGCATCGCGGCCGCGCCGGCGATGATCGTCAGCGCTCCGCCGACCCAGGACGTCCACGACGCCCCGTTGAATTCCGTATACCCCATCACCCACGGCGCGATGAACAGCAACGCGCCGAGGACGATCTGCACGCCCTCGCCGTAAACCATGCTCGGCGCCGCGAGCGACACCAGGCCGTCGATCGCGATCAGCGCACCGAGGACCACCATCGTCCACACCATCGTGGTGTTCGTGCTCAGCCAAAGGGGTGAAAGAGCGGCGACAACGCCAATGACGACTTCGGCCCAGTCGTAGGGCCGCGTCCAGGCGCGCGTCGAGACTTCACTCATTCGTGCTCACCTCCGCCGGAAAAGAGCCGTTCAGGGAGATTTCCCACTTCCGACTATGCGCCTTGACTGGCCAGCCGGTCAAGATCCGTGCGTCACACTTCGACTCGTCTACCCGGCCCCTGTCTCGTACAGTGAGGCCCCCGGTTACCGACGAGTAATTTCGTCCAGTCGCGCCGCGACCGACCCCTGGAGGTTCCCGATGACGCACCTCGACGAGATCCAGCAGGCGATCCTGAACGACCGCCTCGACGCGATCGCCGAGCTGCCCGTGCCCGAGAGCTACCGGGGCGTCACCGTGCACGCCGACGAGGTCGACATGTTCGAAGGCCTCGAAAGCCGCGACAAGGACCCGCGCCGCTCGCTGCACGTCGACGACGTCCCGACGCCGGAACTGGGCCCGGGCGAGGCGCTGGTCGCGGTGATGGCCAGCGCGATCAACTACAACACCGTCTGGACGTCGATCTTCGAGCCGATCCCGACGTTCAAGTTCCTCCGCAAGTACGGGAAGCTCTCGCCGCTGGCCAAGCGGCACGACCTGCCGTACCACGTCGTCGGCTCCGACCTGTCCGGCGTCGTGCTGCGCACCGGCGCGGGCGTGCACAACTGGAAGCCCGGCGACGAGGTCGTCGCGCACTGCCTGAACGTCGAGCTGGAAGGCCCGGACGGGCACAACGACACGATGCTCGACACCGAGCAGCGGATCTGGGGCTTCGAGACGAACTTCGGCGGGCTCGCCGAGATCGCGCTGGTCAAGGCGAACCAGCTGATGCCGAAGCCGGGGCACCTCACCTGGGAGGAAGCCGCCTCCCCCGGGCTGGTGAACTCGACCGCGTACCGGCAGCTGGTGTCGCGCAACGGCGCGGACATGAAGCAGGGCGACGTCGTGCTGATCTGGGGCGCGTCGGGCGGCCTCGGCTCGTACGCGACGCAGTACGCGCTCAACGGCGGCGCGATCCCGGTGTGCGTCGTGTCCAGCCCGGAGAAGGCGAAGATCTGCCAGAAGCTCGGCGCGGAGCTGATCATCGACCGCACCGCCGAGGGCTACCAGTTCTGGAAGAACGAGAACGAGCAGGACCCGAAGGAATGGCAGCGGTTCGGCGCGAAGATCCGCGAGCTGACCGGCGGCGAGGACCCGGACATCGTGTTCGAGCACCCGGGCCGCGAGACCTTCGGCGCGTCCGTCTACGCCGCGCGCAAGGGCGGCACCATCGTCACCTGCGCGTCCACCTCGGGGTACATGCACCAGTACGACAACCGCTACCTGTGGATGAACCTGAAGCGGATCATCGGCTCGCACTTCGCGAACTACCGCGAATCGTGGGAGGCCAACCGGCTGATCGCGAAGGGCCTCATCCACCCGACGCTGTCGAAGACGTACTCGCTCGAAGAAACCGGCCAAGCCGCCCTTGACGTGCACCGCAACGCGCACCAGGGCAAGGTCGGCGTGCTCGCGCTCGCGCCCGAAGAAGGACTCGGCGTGCGCGACGAGGAGCTGCGCGCGAAGCACCTTGAAGGCATCAACGCCTTCCGCGGTGCGTGAAGGCGGACCACCGGCCCCAGCGGTCCGGCCGCTCGGCGCACGGGCGGCCGGACCCCGTGGGTGCTCACCCGTCCGTGACCGCGGAGCGACTACGGTGGTGTCATGAGTCTTGGCGATGAACGCGAACTCGTGCCGCTGGGAGCCGGCTTCGACGTAGCGAAGCGGGGATACAGCCGGGCCCAGGTCGACGAACACCTGGAACGGCTCGACGGCGACCTGAAGATGCTCACCGCCGACCGCGACGCCGCCATCGCCCAAGCCGGCGATTTGGCCCGTCAGCTGGAAGTCGCGCGCGGCGAGATCGCCGACCTGCGCGGTCAGGTGGACCGGCTCGCGCAGCCGCCGACGAGCGTCGAGGGCTTGTCCGAGCGCCTCCAGCGGATGCTGCGGCTGGCGCAGGACGAGGCCGCCGACACGCGGGCCCGCGCCGAGGCCGAGGCGGGCCACATCCGGGCCAAGGCGGAGACCGACGCCAGCGCCATGCGCGCCCGGTACGAGCAGCTGCTCACCGAGCTCGACCTGCGCCGCAAGGAGATGGAAGCCGAGCACCGGAAGGTGCTCGAGGACGCGCGCGCCGAGGCCAAGCGGATCACCGACGAGGCCGAGGCCGAGCGCAAGAAGCTCGACGCGGAGTCCGAGGCCCGCCGCACGCAGGTCGAGGAAGACTTCGAGATCGCGATGGCGACCCGCCGTGCCGAGGCGATGCGCGTGCTGGCCGAGCAGGAGGCGGCCAGCAAGGCGGAAGCCGAGCGCCGGGTCCGCGAGGCCGCCGAGGACGCGGCCGCGATCCGCGCGAAGGTGCTCGAGGAGGAGACGGCCGCCAAGGCCGACATCGACCGTCGCCAGCGCGAATCGGTCGCCGACGCGAACAAGCGCCGCCAGGACTCGATCACCGAGGCCAACGCGCGGCTCGCGGAGGCCGCCGACGAGGCCCGCCGCCGCGTCCGCACCGCCACCGACGAGTCCAACCGCCGGATCACCCAGGCCAACGAGCGGGTCGAGGCCCTGCGCGCGGTCCGGGCGGGCCTGGCCGAGCAGGTCCGGGCGGCGCGCACGGTGCTGGCCGAGGCGCAGCACGTCCTCGGCGAGATGGACGGCGAGGTGCCCGCGGACATCAAGGCCGCGGTCGAGACGGCCAACGGCTCCGGGCCGAAGTCCGGCACGAACGGCAGCACCGCTTCCGGTCCGCAGAGCGGCGGCAAGCCTGCCGCTCAGGGCAGCGGCGGCGCGACGGCCGCGCAGAGCGGCAAGGCGGCCCAAGGCGGCCCGGCCAACGCTCCGGCCGGACAGAATTCCGCTGGTCAGAGCGGCAAGAACGCCCCGGCGAACAGCGGAAAGCCCGCGGCGGGCGGCGACGTCGAGCAGACCGTCCGGCTGCGGACCTCCGACGTGCCCAAGCCGCAGCCGCAACCGCGCCCGGCGGGAAAACCGACTGGCGAGTAACCTTCCCCCGCGAAGGGGCCGCGCCGCCCCGCTGACCGATCGCCGGGAGGTTGTGGATGGCTGTCTATCGGACTGTGGTGGTGGGCACGGACGGGTCCGACTCGTCCTTCGCCGCGGTGGACAAGGCCGCCGGGGTGGCTGCCGACGCCGGGGCGACGCTCGTCGTCGTCTGCGCGTACCACCCGGCCAGCCGCCAAGACGTGGAACGCGCGCAGGACGAGCTGGGCGACGAGGCCTACCAGGTGGTCGGGTCCGCGCCCGCTGAGGACACGCTGCAGTCCGCGCGGGACCGCGCGGCGAAGGCCGGGGCCACGGACATCGAGACGGTCGCGCTGGAGGGCCAGCCGGTCGACATGCTGCGGAAGGTCGTGAAGGACCGTTCGGCCGATCTGCTGGTGGTCGGCAACCGCGGCCTCAACACGCTGGCCGGGCGGATCCTGGGCTCGGTGCCGTCGGAGGTGGCCCGGAAGTCGGGCGTCGACGTGCTGATCGTGCACACCACCTGAGGCCGTGGCGGATTCTTCCCGGGACCTGCAGCAGCGGCTGGAACGCGCCCTGCTGGGCGGGCCCCGCCGCTACACCCGGCTCGACGTCGCGCACCGGGCCGAGGTGCCCGAGGAACGCTCGCGCCGGCTGTGGCGGGCGCTCGGTTTCGCCACCGTCGAAGACGACGAGGTGGTGTTCACCGACGCGGACGTCGAAGCGATGCGCATCGCCGACGGGTTGGTGAGTTCCGGGCTCGTCGCGCCCGGGATGGAAGTCGCGGTGACCCGTGCCCTCGGCCAGCATCTGTCCCGGCTGGCCGAGTGGCAGGTGCACATGCTGTGGGAGCTGATCACCGAAAGCCCGGAGCTGGCCCGCAGCGACCGCCAGGTCACCCGTCTGGTCGAGCGTCTGCTCCCCGAACTGGAGCAGGTGCAAAGCTACGTCTGGCGCCGCCACCTGGCCGCTTTCGCCGGGCGCGCGTTCGCCAGCCCCGACGAAGACCTGGAAACTCGCGCCCTGGTCGTCGGCTTCGTGGACATGGTCGGCTACACCCGTTTCACGAGGGAAGCCGACGAGGAAGAACTGACCCAGGTCCTGGACGGTTTCGAATCCCTGGCCACCGAGGTCATCGCCGAACACCACGGCCGGGTCGTGAAAATGATCGGCGACGAGGTCCTGTTCGTCACCGACTCCCCCGCCGACGGCGCGGAAATCGCCCTGACGCTGGCCGAACGCACCGGCGAAGACGGCGGTCTGCCCCCGGTCCGAGCCGGAATGGCCTCCGGCCGGGTCCTGTCCCGCTTCGGCGACGTCTACGGCTCGGTGGTGAACCTGGCCGCGCGGCTCACGTCAGCCGCCCGGCCCGGGACCGTACTGGTCGACCGGGAACTGGCCGGGGAACTGGAACCGTTGCCGCAGTTCGACCTCCGCACCCGCCGCCCGATCGCGGTCCGCGGCTACAACCGGCTCCGCCCCTCCGCCCTGCGCCGGGCGAAAGACAAGCCCACCGGCCGCTTCGCGTCGTCCCAGCAACTGGCCGCGGAAATGCTCGGCCTAGGCGACCCCACCCCGCCCGAAACCCCCGAACCGGACGACTTCCCGGCTCCTCCCGCCACGCCGCGCAAACGCCGCCGACGCCGCTGAGACCGTCCGTGAGGGGCCCCTTCACGGACTCAGGTTCCTGGGCGGTTCGGGGGGTGTGGGTGTTTGGTGAACGGGGTGCGCGGGCTGCGGTTCGCGGTGGAGACGCGGCTTGGGTGCTTGATGAGCGGGGTGCGCGGGCTGCGGCTGGTGAGTGGAGACGCGGCTTCGGTGCTTGATGAGCGGGTGCGCGGGCTGCGGCTGGTGGGTGAGAGCGCGGCTTCGGTGCTTGATGAGCGGGGTGCGCGGGCTGCGGTTGGTGGGTGAGAGCGCGGCTTCGGTGCTTGATGAGCGCGGTGCGCGGGCCGCGGCTGGTGAGTGGGGACGCGGCTTGGATGCCTGGTGAGTTTGGGTGCGCGAGCTGCGGTTCGCGGTGGGACTAGCGCCCCAATGTGGCATTGGGTGCGAGGAACGCACCGAACCTACGTTGGGTGCGCCACGGCAGCAGCGGGGCACCGCTGCACCCAACCCACCAAGCACCCCCACCACCCCCGCACCCCGATACGAAGCCAAAAACACGGCGCGGGGGTGCTTGTCAAGGCATCTTTCCCGCCTGACAAGCACCCCCGCGCCGTAGTCACACTCAGCTTCGGGGTGCCCCACGCAACCACCCCACCTACGAACCGGAACGATCAAGCATCGAAATCCACCGTCACCCGCTCAGAAACCGGATGAGACTGGCACGTCAACACGAACCCAGCCTCCACCTCGGCCTTCTCCAACGCGAAATTCCGCCGCATATCCACCGAACCCTCGGTCACCCTCGCCCGGCAAGTCCCGCACACCCCGCCCTTGCAGGCGAACGGCAGATCCGGCCGGAACCGCTGCGCCCCGTCCAGCACCGACGACTCCCGAGGCAGGTTCATCGTCGTGGACCGGCCGTCCAGCACCAACGTCACCTCGGACGAAGCCCCGGCCACCGCGGGATCGACGTGCTTCACCGGCTCCGGCGGCACATCGTCCACATAGAACAGTTCCTGGTGAATCCGCTCCCCCGGAACCCCCAGCGACGCCAGAAGATCCTGCGCCGAGGTCACCATCCCGAACGGTCCGCACAACCAGAAGTGGTCGACGTCCTCGACCGGCACGATCGACTCGAACAGGGCGCGCAGCTTGTCCGCGTCCAACCGCCCGGTGAACAGTTCAGCCTCACGAGGCTCCCGGGACAGCACATGCACAAGCTCCAGCCGAGCCGGATAACGGTCCTTCAAATCAGCCAGCTCGTCAGCGAACATCACCGTGTCCGTACGCCGATTCCCGTACAGCACAGTCACCGTGGCGTCCGGCGTGGCCAGCAACGAAGCCGCGATCGACAGCACCGGCGTGATCCCGGAACCGGCGGCGATCAGCACGTGGTGGCCGCCCGCGGTGAGATCTGGCGTGAACGACCCGGTCGGCGCGGAAACTTCAACCGTGTCCCCGGGACGCACCTCGTTGACCAGCCACGACGAGAACACCCCGTCCGGCACCAACCGCACGCCAACACGCGGCCGCTCCCCGACCGGGGCGCAGATGGAGTACGACCGCCGTTCGTCCCGCCCGTCGACGAGACGGCGCAGGGTAAGCGACTGCCCAGGCGCGAAGGCGTAAACCGAGGCCAGTTCGTCAGGCACGTCGAAGGTCACGGCCACAGCGTCGTCGCAGAGCCGCTCGACCTCGACTACCCGCAGCGGATGGAACCCGGCACGGCGGGAAACGGTGGCAGTCACTCAAATCTCCTTGACGTGTTCGAACGGTTCCCAGCAAGACCGGCACCGCCGCAACGCTTTGCACGCGGTCGCGCTGAACCGGGACTGCTCCTCAGTGTCGAGCGACCCGCAATGCGGACAAGCGACCCGCCGCACGGAAGGCCCGAGCGTCAACGGAATCGGTCCGGCCGCCCGACGAGGCGCGGACCCCGGCGGCGCGATCCCGGCTTCGGCCAGCTTCCGCCGCCCGTCCTCGCTGATCCAGTCCGATGTCCAGGCCGGTTCCAGTACCGTGCGGATGTCGATCTCGGTGTATCCCGCATCGCGCAGCGCGTGCTCCAGGTCGTCGCGCATGGTGTCCATGGCCGGACAACCGGTGTACGTCGGCGTGATCGACACGGTGACCCGACCGTCCTCTTCGGACACCTCGCGCAGCACGCCCAGATCCGCGAGCGTCAGCATCGGCAGCTCGGGATCCGTGACCGTCGAAGCCACCGCGACCGCGGTAGTGGATGCCGCCTCCGCGGGAAAGAACACGTCGGCGGTCACCACGACGCCCCCGGCATGGCCCGAGCGACGCTTTGCATCTCGGCGAGCAGGAAGCCCATCTGTTCCGTGTGCACGCCGTCGCGCCCGGTCCGACCGGAAACCCCGGCGATGGCACCGGTTTCCGGACGCTCCAACGTAGCCGCCGCCAACGCCTGATCCAGAATCGCGTCGAACTCCGGCCGCAACGAAGCAGCATCCACCAGCTCGTCCGGATGCGTCGCGAACAACTCCTCGACATACGGCCACACCGCGGCCAGCCCCTCGGCCATCCGCTCGTGCGACAACGGCGTCCCGTCGCCCAACCGCACCAGCCACTGCGCGGCATAGTCCCGGTGGTAGGCCAATTCCTTCACGCCCTTGGCCGCGATCGCCGCCAGCACCGGGTCCACACTGGACTCCAGCTGCTGGAACAACGCGAGCCGCCAGGTCGAGAACACGAACAGCTGCGCGATCAAGTGCCCGAAATGCGCGCTGCCCAACTCGGCCAGCCGCACGTTCCGGAACTCGTTCTCGGCGCGCAAGAACGCGAACGTGTCCTCGGACCGATCAGTACCGTCCGCCTTGCCGGAGCGCGCCAGCAGCAACCGGGCCTGACCGAGCAGGTCGAGCCCGATGTTCGCCAGCGCGACCTCGTCCTCCAGCTCCGGCGCGCCCGCGACCCACTCCTGCAGCCGGTGCGAGAAGATCAGCGCGTCGTCGCCCAGCATCAGGCAGTACGCGGCCAGCTGCGCACCGTCCACTCCGGACGGCACCGAAGTGTCCACACCGGACAGCGGATCGGCGAACCCGGTACCGAAGGCCCACCGGGCATCATTGTCTTCGGTGATGGCTTCGTAGACGTTATCAAAGGACACGGCAAGACATCCCTTACATGTGGGGAACGTTGTCGGGAATGTCGTAGAACGTCGGGTGCCGGTACACCTTGTCCCCGCTGGGCGCGAAGAACGGGTCCTTCTCATCCGGCGACGACGCGGTGATGTCCGAGGCGCGGACGACCCAGATCGACACGCCTTCGTTGCGGCGGGTGTAGAGATCGCGCGCGTGGTGCAGCGCCATCTCGTCGTCCGCCGCGTGCAGCGAACCCACGTGCACGTGGTTCAGTCCCCGCTTCCCGCGGACGAACACCTCGTACAGCGGCCAGTCGTGCTTCATGCCGAAACCTCTTTCTGCGCTTTCTGGGGCCGAGCCCCAGACCCCGGCCGGTGGGCAAGCCCCCCTGGACCCCCCGACTGCAGTTTGGCCGCGTGCGCCGCAGCGGCCTCCCTGACCCAGGCACCTTCTTCGTGGGCGCGCCGGCGGTGCGCGATCCGGTCCGCGTTGCACGGGCCGTTGCCCTTGAGCACGTTCTTGAACTCGTCCCAGTCCACCGCGCCGAAGTCGTAATGCTGGCGTTCTTCGTTCCACCGCAGCTCCGGGTCCGGGAACGTCACGCCGAGCGCCTCGGCCTGCGGCACGGACATGTCGACAAAGCGCTGCCGCAGCTCGTCATTGGTGTGCCGCTTGATCTTCCACGCCATCGACTGCGCGGTGTTCGGCGAATCCGCGTCCGGCGGGCCGAACATCATCAGCGACGGCCACCACCAGCGGTTCACCGCCTCCTGCACCATGTCCCGCTGCTGCTGCGTGCCCTTCATCATGGTCATCAGCAGCTCGTAGCCCTGCCGCTGGTGGAAGGACTCCTCCTTGCAGATCCGGATCATCGCCCGCGCGTACGGCCCGTACGACGACCGGCACAGCGGCACCTGGTTGCAGATCGCCGCGCCGTCCACCAGCCAGCCGATCACGCCGACGTCGGCGAAGGTCAGCGTCGGGTAGTTGAAGATCGACGAGTACTTCTGCTTGCCGGTGATGAGCTTGTCGGTGAGGTCCGCGCGGTCCGCGCCGAGCGTCGCCGCCGCGGAGTACAGGTACAGCCCATGGCCCGCCTCGTCCTGCACCTTCGCGAGCAGGATCGCCTTGCGCCGCAACGACGGCGCGCGCGTGATCCAGTTGCCCTCCGGCTGCATGCCGATGATCTCCGAATGCGCGTGCTGCGCGATCTGGCGGATCATCGTCTTGCGATAGCCCTCGGGAATCCAGTCGCGCGGTTCGATGCGCTGGTCCCGTTCGATGGTGTGCTCGAACTGGGCTTCCAGTTCCTCCAAAGGTTCGGCGCTTTCCACTGTCTGAGTCACGGCTGCTCCTTCGAGACGAGGGTGAGCACGTCGTACTTCGCGACCGAGTCGCCGTCCTGGTTGGTGACGTCGGCGTCCCAGCGGACTTCGCCGTACTCCTGGTCGATCCGCGGCGTGATCTGCTTGGCGGTCAAGGTGACCGTCAGGGAATCGCCCGCCTTCACCGGCGTGAGGAAGCGCAGGTTCTCCAGGCCGTAGTTGGCCAGCACCGGACCCGGCTCGGGCGAGACGAACAGGCCCGCCGCGAACGACACGACCAGGTATCCGTGCGCCACGATGCCGCCGAACAGCGGATTCGCCGCGGCCGCCGCCTCGTCGGTGTGCGCGTAGAACGTGTCGCCGGTGAACTCGGCGAAGTGGTCGATGTCCGCGCGGGTGACGGTGCGCGGACCGGCCACCACGGTGTCGCCGATGCTCAGCTCCGCCAGCGACTTCCGGAACGGATGCTCGCCCTCGACCCGCGGTCCGCCCGCGACCCAGCGGCCGGTGACCGCGCCGAGCACCTTCGGGCTGGCCTGCACGGCCGTGCGCTGCATGTGGTGCAGCACGCCGCGGATGCCGCCCATCTCCTCGCCGCCGCCCGCGCGACCGGGGCCGCCGTGCACCAGCTGCGGCATCGGCGAACCGTGCCCGGTGGATTCCTTCGCGTCGTCGCTGTCGAGCACGAGCAGCCGGCCGTGATACGGCGCTACGCCCAGCACGATCTCGCGGGCGAACACCGGGTCGCCGGTCACGACCGACCCGGCCAAGCTGCCGCCGCCGCGCGCCGCGAACTCGATCACCTGCTTGACCGACGTGTACGGCATCAACGTGGACACCGGCCCGAACGCCTCGACCTCGTGCGGCTCCGCGCGCTCCGGGTCCGCCTTGAGCAGGATCGGCGACATGAACGCGCCGGTCGCCTCGTCGCCGTCCACGACGTCGACGTGCTCCGGGTCGCCGAACACGACGCTGCCCGCGTCGAGCAGCGCCTTCAGCGAACGGCGCACCTCCTCGCGCTGCTCCAGGCTGGCCAGCGCGCCCATCCGCACACCCTCAGCACTCGGGTTGCCGACGGTCACCTTCGCGAGCCGGGCGCTGACCGCTTCGGCGACGTCGTCCAGCATCTCCGCCGGGACGAACGCGCGACGGATCGCGGTGCACTTCTGCCCCGCCTTCACCGTCATCTCCGTGGTCAGCTGCTTGACGAACAGGTCGAACTCCGGCGTGGACGGCCGGGCGTCCGGGGCGAGGATCGAGCAGTTCAGCGAGTCGGCTTCGGCATTGAACCGCACCGAGTTCCGCACGATCGCCGGATGCGCGCGCAGCTTCTGCGCGGTCGACGCCGAACCGGTGAACGACACCAGATCCTGTGCGGTGACGTGGTCGAGCAGATCGCCGACACTGCCCGCGACGAACTGCACCGTGCCCTCGGGCAGGATGCCGGATTCGACGATCAGCTCCACCAGCCGCGCGGTCAGGTACGCGGTCTGGCTGGCCGGCTTGATCAGGCTCGGCACCCCGGCGAGGAACGCGGGCGCGAACTTCTCCAGCGGACCCCACACCGGGAAGTTGAACGCGTTGATCTGGATCGCGACACCCTGCAGCGGCGTCGCGATGTGCTGCGCGACGAACGTGCCACCGCGCGACAGCGGCTCCACCGCGCCCTCGACGTACACGGTGTCGTTCGGCAGCTCGCGCTTGCCCTTCGAGCCGTAGCTGAACAGGACGCCGATGCCGCCGTCGATGTCGAACTTCGAATCACCGAGCGTCGCACCCGTGCGCGCCGACAACGCGTACAGCTCTTCGCGGTGCTCACGCAGGTGCGAAGCGAGCGCCTTCAGCAGCGCCGCCCGCTGATGGAACGTCAGCTTCCGCAGCGCCGGACCGCCGACACTGCGGCCGTACTCCAGCGCGGCCGCGAAGTCGATCCCCTCCGACGAAATCCGGGCCACTTCCTCCCCGGTCGCCGCGTCGTGCAACGGGACGCCCTCGCCAGGCGCCGTGTGCCATCCCCCGGAGACGTAGCTGCGGAGCAGAACCATGCCGACCCTCTCGCCGAATTACCAACCGGACGTTCAGTAATTCGCAGGATAGCCGTTCTCCGCACTGATCGGAAGCCCCGCATTGCTTGACACCGCCCGAGTCGCGGCCTTTACTGTGCTCCAGCCGGGATTACCGGCCATTCGGTCAGTAAGTCACCGTCCCGGAGGGCTAGCTCGTGACCCGCAACGCCGCGCACGCCATGTTCGACACCGACGAGGCGTCCCGTGCCCTCGGCATCGAACTCGTCGAGGCGGCCGACGGCAGGGCGGTGGCCACCATGAAGGTCACCGACACGATGGTCAACGGGCACGACATCGCCCACGGCGGTTACGTGTTCCTGCTCGCCGACACCGCTTTCGCCCTCGCCTGCAACACGCACGGGCCGGTCACCGTCGCCGCGGGCGCGGAGATCTCGTTCGTCGCCGCCGGGAAACTGGGCGACCACCTCGTCGCGACGGCCGCCGAGCGCACCCGCTACGGCCGCAACGGCATCTACGACGTCACGGTGCACCGGGAGACCCCCGAGGGGCCCGAGGTCGTCGCCGAATTCCGCGGCCGCAGCCGCGTCATCGAGAAAACCCGGGAAACACAGTGACTGCCGAGACTGCAGACCTCGCCGAAACCCTCAGCGCCGACGAGCTGGCGTCGCTCCAGCTGGAGCGGCTGCAGTGGACCCTGCGGCACGCGTACGAGAACGTCCCGCTGTACCGCAAGAAGTTCACCGAAGCCGGCGTGCACCCCGACGACTGCCGCGAACTGGGCGACCTGGCGAAGTTCCCCTTCACCACCAAGGCCGACCTGCGCGAGAGCTACCCGTTCGGGATGTTCGCCGTGCCGCAGGAGAAGATCCGCCGGCTGCACGCGTCCAGCGGCACCACCGGAAAGCCGACCGTCGTGGGCTACACCGAGGACGATCTCGACACCTGGGCCACGGTGATGGCGCGCTCGATCCGCGCCGCGGGCGGGCGGCCGGGGCACAAGGTGCACGTGGCGTACGGCTACGGCCTGTTCACCGGCGGGCTCGGCGCGCACTACGGCGCGGAAAAGCTCGGCTGCACGGTGATCCCGGCGTCCGGCGGGATGACGGCCCGGCAGGTCCAGCTGATCACGGACTTCCAGCCGGAAATCATCATGATCACGCCGTCGTACATGCTGACGCTGCTCGACGAATTCGAGCGCCAGGGCGTGGATCCGCGGGCCAGCTCGCTGAAGGTCGGCATTTTCGGCGCGGAGCCGTGGACCGAGCAGATGCGCGGCGAGATCGAAGAACGGTTCGCGCTGGACGCGGTCGACATCTACGGCCTGTCCGAGGTGATGGGTCCCGGTGTCGCGCAGGAATGCGTGGAAACCAAGGACGGCCTGCACGTCTGGGAGGACCACTTCTTCCCCGAGGTGATCGACCCGTTCACCGAGCAGGTGCTGCCCGAGGGCGAACGCGGCGAACTGCTGTTCACGTCGCTGACCAAACAGGCGCTGCCGATCATCCGCTACCGCACCCGCGACCTGACCCGTCTGCTGCCCGGCACCGCGCGCCCGGCCTTCCGCCGGATGGAGAAGGTGACCGGCCGCAGCGACGACCTCATCATCTTGCGCGGGGTCAACGTCTTCCCCACGCAGATCGAGGAAATCGTGCTGCGCACCGAGGGATTGAGCCCGCATTTCCAGCTGGTCCGCTCGACCCGCGGCCGCCTGGACCATCTCACGGTGCGCGTCGAAGCCCGCGCGGACGCCACCGCCGAGGCCCGGACCGCCGCCGCCGCGATGGTGGCCGCCGGGGTTAAGGACGGCGTCGGCGTGAGCGTTTCGGTGGAGGTCGTGGACCCGGACACGCTGGAGCGCTCGCTCGGTAAAATGCGCCGCGTGCTGGACGAACGCTCGTGACCGCCCCCGCCCGCCGCGGCCGGCCCGGCTACGACCTGGAGTCGCTGCTCCAGGTCGCGGTCAAGCTTTTCAACGACCGCGGCTACGACGGGACCAGCATGGAGGACCTGTCGCGCAAGCTCGGCATCACGAAATCCGCGATCTACCACCACGTGCCGAGCAAGGAAGAACTGCTGCGGCTGGCGGTGGACCGGGCGCTGGACGGGCTGTTCGAGGTCGCGGAGTCGACGGAAGCGCTCGACGGGCGCGCGATCGACCGCTTGGAGCATCTGGTGCGCGGAAGCGTGCTGGTGCTGGCGGATCGCCTGCCGTTCGTGACGTTGCTGCTTCGGGTGCGGGGCAATACGAAGGCCGAGCGGGCGGCGTTGGCGCGGCGGCGCGAGTTCGATCATTTGGTGACGGATCTGGTGAAGCAGGCCGAGGCCGAAGGGGATGTCCGGCCGGACATCGACCCGGCTATCGCGGCACGGTTGCTGTTCGGCACGGTCAACTCGCTGATCGAGTGGTACCGGCCGCGGCGCGGGTCGTCGCCGGAGGAGCTGGCGGACGCCGTGTGCAAGATGGCGTTCGACGGGTTGCGCGCCTAGCGGGTCATCGCCAGACAGCTTCGAAATCGGCGTCGGACTGCTGGATCGCTGCCAGGAAGTCGGCGGCGGCGAATGCCTCGCCCGGTGCCAGTGCGCCCGAGCCTTGGTACCGGCCATCGAGGAGCCGGACGGCGGCTTCGACCAGGAGCGGGGCGGTCGTGGCGTAGATGTCGCGCCCGGTCGCGGTGCCGCGGCGAGTCTGGCCACCGGAGCCGACAGCGACTTCGACGGCGAAGCGTTGAGCCGAACGTCCGTGCTCGTCGTGGGCTTGCGGGGCCGGGGTGTCCGGGTCGCGAAGGTCTTCGAGCGGGGCGGTGTTCAGCCAGGAGCGCAGTGTTCCCACCTTGAGGTGCCGGTCGATGGTGACGACCTCGGAGAACGGAAGCTCCACAGTGGACTGTGCGCCGATCGGCTCCGGGAAGTCCCACTTGCCGGCCGGAGCCGGGGCGGAGATCGGGACGAGGAGGCCGTCGCGGATCACCAGCCGGGTCGCGGTGTTGCGGACGCCGGTGGCCCGGGTTCCCTCCGTGGGCCACCACCGGTCCAGTCCGATGGCGATCTCGACCTCGGCGGCGGACGTCTCGGGCCCGAGCACGGCGGTGAGCAGCACATCGGCCAGCCCGCCGTAGAACGCCATGGCGGGCACCACGGCTGTCCCGGCCGAGCGGGCGGGCGCGTCGAGTTCGCGGTAGAGCTGCTGGACGGCTGGCTGTTCAGCGGTGACGTCCAGGTAGTGGGTGCCGGTCTCGACGGCTGCGGTCGCGAGCGGCAGCGCGGTGTCCAGGAACGGACCGGCGCAATTGATCACCACCGCGACGTCGTGCAGGAGCGCCCGCAAACCGGGGCCGTCGTCGACGCTTGCCGTGCGCTGATCCAACTCGGCGAACCGCGGCGACTGACTGCGCCCCGCGACGACCGGCCGAAGACCGCGTCGCAGCAACTCGTCGACCACGAACCGTCCGGTGTGCCCGCTGGCGCCGTAGACCAGAACACGCTGGGAATCTGCCATGACGCTGATTCTGGCGACTCTCCCGCGCGACTGGTGAGTGTCTGAAAGGACGAGTTGCGTACAGTATCGGACATGCCCCGTCTGGTGCTGGTCCTGCACGAGCACGCGATGCTGTACGAGGTCGCGATCGCGGCCGAGGTCTTCGGCGTCGACCGTTCGGACCTCTCCCCCACCGGTGCCTGGTACGACGTCGTCGTGGCCTGCCCTGACCGTTCGCCACGGCACTGGCTGCCGCATCTGCCCGCGATCGGCGTCTCGGAGATCGGCGAAGCCGCCGCCGACCTGATCGTGGTCCCGTCGACGGATTCCCCTGGCGAGGAGATCGATCCGGCGCTCGCGGCCGCTCTTCGGGAGGCGCACGCGAGCGGGGTCCGGATCGCGGCGCTGTGCACCGGCTCGTTCGTCCTGGCCGAGGCGGGACTGCTGGACGACCGGATCGCGACAACGCACTGGATGCACGCCGACCAACTGGCTCGCCGCTATCCGCGGGTGAAAGTGCGCGCCGATGTGCTTTACGTCGACGAGGGCGACATCCTCACCTCGGCGGGCAAGACGGCAGCCCTCGACCTGTGCCTGCACCTGGTGCGGCGCGACCTGGGCGCGGCGGTCGCCAACGACCTCGGCCGCCGGCTGGTCGTCCCGCCGCACCGGCACGGCGGCCAAGCGCAATTCGTGTCCCCGCCGCCTTCTCCCGACGGTTCCGGCCTGGCGCGCACCGCGGAGTGGGCGCGCTCCCGGCTGGACCAACCCCTCACGGTCGTCGACCTCGCCCGCCACGCCGGGCTCAGCTCCCGGCAACTCGCCCGCCGGATGCGCGCCGAATTCGGTTCCGCACCGCTGAGCTGGCTGCACCAGCAACGCCTCGCCCGGGCACAGGAACTGCTGGAGCGCACGGATTCCTCGGTCGACCAGATCGCCGCGAGCTGCGGAATGGGCAGCGCAGCCACCCTGCGCCGGCACTTCCGCGACGCGCTCGGCGTCTCGCCGTCCGAATACCGTGCGACGTTCCGGCTGGCCTAAGGCGCTTTCTCCGGAGAAGGAGCGGGCATGGTCACCACGAATCCCTTGCTGCGCCCCAAATCGTCCAGCAGCCACCCCATCCGCTTGACCGTCCGCAGGACCAGTGCCGAGTCCACCACCGACAGCGGCGCGAGATCCTGCTCCAGATGCTCCTGCATCCGCATCGATTCCTCGATCGACCGCATCCACGTGGTCACGAGAAGATTCGCCGGACCGGGCAAACTCGCGATCTGCCGGACAGTCGGGTTGGCACGCAACCGGTCCACGCACGTCGACACGTGCGCCACCGGCACCTGGCACCACCAGTTGACCACGACCGGCGACGGCGTCAGCCCCTGCGCGATCTCGCAGCGGAACATCAGCGCATCGGCGCTCAGCAGGTGTCCGAGCTGGCGGCGCACAGTCGAGACCGGACGTCCGGTGATCCGCGCGAGGTCCGCGGCGCTGCGCCGGCCGTCCTCGCCCAGCGCGACGGTCAGCGGGGCGTAAGGCTCTTCCCACGGCTGCAGTTTGGCCATCCGCCCGCCGCCGATTGACGGGAGTTGCGACAGTGCCTGCACGCGCCGCCGGTCCAGCGCGCCTACTCGCCACGAGCTGCCCTCGACGTGCAGCCGCGACGCCAGGTGCGAGCGCGTGTTGAGCACTCCGGGCAGGCTGGGGATCGCGTCCAGCAGCAGCGCCGACAGGTCGCGCAGGCCGAGGCCGAAAACCGTCAGCACCAGGCTGTACTCGCGCGAAGCTTCCTCGATACTGGCCACCGAAGACCACTTCGCGAGCTCACGGGTCAGCTCTCGCACCTGGCCGCTCGCGCAGCGGATTTCCACGTACGCGGCCTGCACCTGGTACAGCCCGGGCACGTGCGGATACGCCGTCACCCAGGCCGCTCCCCCGTCGCGCAGGCGCTCCCAGCGCCGGGCCAGCGTCACCGGCGACGAGTCGAGCGCCGCGGCCAGCTGCGTCCAGGTGGCGCGAGGGCGCAGTTGCAGCGCGTGGATGAGCGAAAAATCTTCCTCCTCCAGCGAGTCGATCACTGTTTCTTCTCCAGAAGGCCGGTTCGCGAGCGATTCCGACAACTCTAACGCGATATCGGACGTGAGTTCGCACACTCGACCACCAAGACGCCGTTCCCCAACGAAGAGGAGCCGAGCCGGTGGATCTCCACGAAGACGCCCGCAGCCAGCAGGACGACCTGGCGCGGCTGCGCCAGGATCTGCACCGCGAGCCCGAGATCGGTCTCGACCTGCCGCGCACCCAGGAACGGGTCCTGCGCGAACTCGACGGGCTCGGGCTGGAGATCTCCACCGGAACCGACACGACGTCGGTCACCGCGGTGCTCCGCGGCGAGGGCTCCGCCCGCGATTCGGCCGAGCCGCGCACGGTCCTGTTGCGAGCAGACATGGACGCGCTCCCGGTCCAGGAGGCGACCGGGCTCGATTTCGCCGCTACCAACGGCGCGATGCACGCGTGCGGCCACGATTTGCACACCACGTCGCTGGTCGGCGCGGCCCGGCTGCTCCACACGCACCGCGACCGGCTCAACGGCGACGTCGTGCTGATGTTCCAGCCCGGCGAGGAAGGCTGGGACGGCGCGGGCGTGATGCTGAAGGAAGGCGTGCTCGACGCCGCTGGCCGACGCGTCGACGCCGCGTACGGGCTCCACGTCTTCTCGTCGATGCTCCCCAGCGGCCAGTTCGCCAGCCGTCCCGGGACGCTGATGTCGGCCTCGCACAAGCTGCTCGTGACGGTGCACGGCGAAGGCGGGCACGGGTCGATGCCGCACCGCGCCAAGGACCCGATCTCCGCCGCCGCGGCGATGATCACCGCCCTCCAGACCATGATCACGCGCCGGTTGGACATCTTCGACCCGGCGGTGCTCACCGTCGGCGTCATCCGCGGTGGCACCAAGCGCAACGTCATCCCCGCGACGGCAGAGTTCGAAGCGACCGTCCGTTGCTTCTCCGACGACACTGCTGCCCTGCTCGACACCACCATTCGCGAGACCATCGACGGTGTCGCGCGGGCGAACGGCGTCACCGCGGACGTCGTGTTCGAGAACGAATACCCGGTGACTGTCACGGATGTCGACGAGACAGCGTTCGGGGCCGAGGTCGTCCGCGAGACGATTGGCGAGCAGTACTACACCGAACTGCCCAATCCGGTCGCCGGTTCCGAGGACTTCTCCCGCGTGCTCGCCGCGGTGCCGGGCACGTTCCTCGGGCTCGGCGCGCTGATGCCGGGCCTCGAACCGCACACCGCGCCCAACAACCACAGCCCGTACGCCGATTTCGACCCGTCCGTGCTGTCGCGCGCCGCCACCGTCTACGCCGAACTCGCCGTCCGCCGTCTCGACCGTTTCGCCGAAGGAGCACTGCGATGACAACTGTGGTCCCAGACCGTCGCCGCACCCTGTTCGGGCTCGGTGCCGGCAACGCGATGGAATGGTTCGACTGGAACGTCTACGCGACGTTCGCGTCGTTCTTCGCCTCGCAGTTCTTCAACGCCCACAGTGCGGTTTCGGCGCTGCTGAGCACGCTGGCGGTGTTCGCGGTCGGATTCGCCGCACGGCCGATCGGCGGCTGGGTGTTCGGCTGGGTCGCCGACCGCAAGGGCCGTCAGCTGGCGATGGCGCTGACCGTCGCGATCGCCGCCGCGGGCAGCCTGGTCATCGGCCTTTCCCCGACGTACGGCCAAATCGGCGTGTGGGCGTCGGTGATCCTCGTGGTCGCGCGGCTGGCCCAGGGCCTCGCGCACGGCGGTGAACTGCCGTCCGCGCAGACCTACATCGCCGAGGTCGCGCCGCCCGCCCGCCGCGGGCTGTGGTCGAGCCTCATCTACTTCTCCGGCACCTGCGGCGTGCTTGTCGGCACCCTGCTGGGCGCGGTCCTCTCCGGGGTGCTGAGCCACCAGCAGATGCTCTCCTTCGGCTGGCGGATCCCGTTCATCCTCGGTGGCGTCTTCGGGCTCTACTCGCTCTACGTGCGGCTGCGCATGCGCGAGACCGAGGTGTTCCAGGCTTCGAAGAACAATGCCGCGAAGGAAAAGGGCCAGATCTGGCAGACGATCAAGAAGAACCCGAAGCTGCTCGCGCAGGTCGTCGGGCTGACCGTCGGCGCGACGGTCATCTACTACATGTGGGCCGTCGCCGCGCCGTCGTACGCGATCACCGTGCGGGGCGTTCCCCCTACCGGCGCGCTCTGGGCGGGCGTGTTCGCGAACGTGGTCTTCCTGATCGCCTTGCCGTTGTGGGGCATCGTGTCCGACCGCATCGGCCGCAAGCCGGTGTTGTTCATCGCGATCGCCGGCCTGCTCCTGCTGAGCTTCCCGCTGAACGCGATGGTCGGGCACGAGCCGTGGCAGCTGTTCGTGGCGATGTCGATCGCGCTGCTCTTCATGGCCGGGTTCTCGTCCATCGGCCCGGCGGTCTACGCGGAAATCTTCCCGACCCGCATCCGAGCGGTCGGCGTCGGCGTGCCGTACTCGATCGCAGTCGCGGCCTTCGGTGGCACGGCGCCGTACCTGCAGACGTTGTTCGCCGGGAACGGACATCCGTCGCTGTTCATCATTTACGGGATCGTGCTGATGGTGATCAGCGCGCTGGTCACGTTCACGCTTCCGGAGACCCGGGGCGTCGACCTGAGGGAGAAGACGGAGCCCGTCGACCGGGCGGTCACCGGGTCAGGAACGTAAGCCCGCCCGTCCACAGTGGACTGCTCACGACGGCGGAAAAGTCCGTGAGGGGAACCCTGATTCCGGGAGAGTTCCCCTCACGGACCGCTGGCGTGCTTCAGCTGTCCTGACTATCGCCGAGCTGCCACCACAGCGCCTCGCGCAGCTGGTCGATCAGCGCTTCGTCGTCTTCCTCGCTCGGCTCGGCTCCCAGCGGGATCCAGCGCTCCTCCACCAGCTCGCCGTTGTCGTAGCTGCTGATCAGTATCCCCGGATACGACACCGTCAGCTCGTCCTCCGGGCAGCCGGTCGCGCAGGGCCGGTCGTCCATCCGGACGTGCCGGTGGTGCAGCCGCACCCCGACCCACCGGCCGGACGGCTCAGGCTGGTCCGTGCCGTCCATCGCCCGCTCCGCTCGCCCCAGGTCCCCCCGGCTGATGGGTCGCGGCCGGGGCGGCCCGAGTTACCGGCCGGTTGTTCCGGTTGGGTAACGGCATTCGGTGACGACACGTACGCCTGCTTCGCAACGTGTTGACAACAACCTTGCCCGGCGGAGAGGCTGGCCCGGTGAGCAGCGGACCCCGGCGGCGGCTGGACCCCGAGCAGCGGCGCGCCGAGATCCTCGCCGCGGCCCGGCGGTGCTTCGGCGCGGGCAGCTACTCTTCGGTGTCCACTTCGGACATCGCGGCCGCCGCGGGGGTCGCCCGTCCGCTGATCAACCACTATTTCGGCGGCAAACGCGAGTTGTATCTCGAAGTGGTGCGCCAAATGACGATCGTGCCCGCCCCGGTGGTCGACGCGCTTCCGGACGGTCCGCCCCGGCTGCGGCTGGAGGTGGGCATCGACCGGTGGATCGACGTCGTGGAACGCAATCGCGACGCCTGGCTCACCGTGATCGACGCGGCGCACGACCCGGAGGTCGAGCAGATCCTGCGGGAAGCGGACGAGATCGCCGCCGACCGCGTGCTCGCCGCGGCCCTGCTGCCCGCCCACGGACATCCGCAGCTGCGGGCGATGATCCGCGCGTACGGCGGGATGTTGCGCGCCGCGTCCCGGGAATGGCTGGTCCGCGGCACGCTGGACCGGGCCGAACTGCGCGCCTTCCTGGTGGAATCGCTGGTGCAGCTGCTGGAAACCACCTATCCGGCCGTGCTGGCGCAGCAGACCTCCGGAGCACGCGGCACCGGCTGAGCCGCACCCCGGCGCCAGGCGGGCAAAATGGTCAGGATTGCAGCCACGGCCATCGCGGCGCCGAGCACGATCGGCGCGCAGGCCGTACGGCTCGATCAGGCTCGCTCCGCCGGACGAGCCGAGCATGACCCCGAGCGTGATGAACGACGAATGCACCGTGTTGACCAGCGGACTGGTGTTCCCGGCCCGTTGCACCCGCACCGCCATCGCCGGGTTCATCGTCACGCCGGCCAGCCCGATCGCCAGCAGGAACGCCAGTGCCGCCGCGGGTACGTCGGTGAACAGCGCGAAGCCGGTGAGGAACGCCGCGTTCAGGAGAGTGCCGACCGCGAGCGTCAGCACGGTGTGCCGATCGGCCAGCCGGCCAACGATGCTGTTGCCGACGACGGTCGCCGCGCCGTAGCCGAGCAGCAGCACCGGAACCGTGTCCGGCGAAAACCCGCTGACCTGGGTCAGGATCGGGGTGAAAAAGCTGAACGCGGAAAACGTCGCGCCGATGATCAACGTGCTGGAGACGAGCGCGAGAATCAGCTGCGGACGGCGGAAAACGCGCAGGTCGGCGGTTTCCCGCGGCTGGGCCTGCCCGGACGGGGCGGGGTCGCGCACCTGGAACTGAGTCAGCAGCGCGGCGAGCACGGTCAGCAGGGTGATTGTCCAAAATGCCGCCCGCCAGCCGTAATATCCGCCCGCGAAGGTCGCCAGCGGCAGCCCGAGCAAAGTGCCGAGCATCAGGCCGTTCATCGCGACGCCGATCGCCCGGCCGCGCACGCGTTCTTCGACCAGCTGCCCGCACAGGGAAATCGCGATGCCGAAGAAGGCTTGCGAGGCGACCCCGCTGATCACCCGGGCGACCACCATCGCCGAGTACGTCGTCGCGAGCGCGGCCACCAGGTTGCCAGCCAAGAACACGGCGAAGACGACCATCAGCGCGGCTTTGGGCCGGATGCGCAGCAACGCCAGCGTCAGCACCGGACCGCCCACCGCCATCGCGACGGCGAACACGGTGATGAGGTAGCCGATCTGCGCGACGTCGACGCCGAGTCCGGCGGCGAGCTGCGGCATCAGTCCGGCGACCGCGAATTCGCTGGTGACCATGGCGAAGATGCCAGCAGCCAGTACGTAGACCGCGGGCGGCACTGGGGGCGTGGACATGGGAGGCCCTTTCCTGTAACGATCGGTTCAAAACTCGGCCAGCGCTAAGCCGCTCAAAGGGGTTACGGGCGAAGCGCGCGGGTGGCCGCCTGGACGATGTCGGCCAGCCGGGCCAGCGGCGCACCGCCTTGGGCGGAGATCCGCAGCCCGGCGACGCTGGCGTTCACATACGCGGCCAAGCCTTCCGCCGGAACCTCAGCGGTGACTTCGCCAGCTGCCTGACCTGCGCGTAACAGGTCGGTCAGCAGGCGCAACCGGGCCTCGGTATCGCGAGCGACCTGCTCCAGAAACTCCACATTCTCGGTGTCGCCAGCCAGCTCGGCGACGGAATTGACCGCGAGACATCCGCTCGGCGCACCGGCGCTCGACCGCTCGGCTTCCTCAAGGACCACGTTCGTCAGGTAAGCCTCGATGCGCGCCACCGCACCACCCTTCCTCGCGATCACCTCGGCCGTCGCCTGCGCGGTGGCGTCGAGATAGCGGGCGAGACACTCGGCGAACAGCGCACCCTTGCTGCCGAAGGTGTTGTACAGGCTGCTGCGGCCAAGACCGGTCACCTGGCACAGTTCTTCGGCGCTGGTCGCGTGAAAGCCCCGCCGCCAGAACAGGTCGGTGGCGGCGGTGAGCACTTGCTCGCGATCGAAAGTGCGCGGTCGAGCCATGCGGGGAGCCTACGACATTGTGTAACGAAGTGTCCATAACCACTAGCGGTGCTTGCGCCTCGCGTACGCCGCGGGCGTCGTGCCGGTCCAGCGCTTGAAGGCGTAGATGAAGCTCGACGCTTCGGCGTAGCCCAGGCGCAGGGCGACGTCGTCGACGGACAGCGCGCCGGTGTCGAGCATTTCTTCCGCGAGCGTCTGGCGAACCTCGTCGAGTAGCTGCCGGTAGCCGGTGCCCGCCTCGGTCAGCCGCCGTCGCAGCGTTCGCGTGCTGAGGGTCAGCTGACGGGCGATCTCGTCCATCCCGGCGTCTGCCCCGCCGAGCCGCACCAGCCGTTCCCGCACCAGCTGCGGGACTCCCGAGCGCGTACGGCGGCGGGCGACCAGGGCGTCGCACTGCGCGGCGCACAGCGCGACGGTTTGCTCGTTGGCTTGCGGCAACGGAAGATTCACCAGCGCCGGATCGAGGGTGACCCGGTGCTCGGCCGCACCGAAAACCGGGTCGACGCCGAAAGCAGTCCGGTAAGCGTCCACAAAGGACGACGACGGGAAGCGGAACTCCGTCCGCGCCAAGGAGATTTCCGGCAGAAGATCCCGCATGACGGTGCAGATCGCGGACAGGTCGCGCAAGGCGAGGAACCGGGCGACGTCGTCCGGCACCCGCGAATCGTCCAGCACCAGACGGAGTCCGGCCGAGTCCAGCTCGACGTGCGGAATGCAGAAGGTGAAGGACAAATCCAAGTAGCGCAAGGCGAACACCATCGCGTCGCGCATCGTCGGGCTGCTGATGCAGGCGAAACCGAAGATGCCGAACGTCGTCACGCGGTACCGGCAGCCGAGGCTGAGCGCGACGTCGTCGCCCGAGCCGACCGTCGACAGCAACGCGCGGACGACAGCCAGCTCCTGCCGAGCGTCGAGCTGACGGTCCGGCGCGCGCAGTTCCTCGACCGGCACCCCGGGCAGCGAGACGCCGTGTTCCTCGGCGAAGCGGTGCATGAGCAGCACACTCGCGGTGCCGCGCGGGAAGTCCCAGTCGCGGATGGCGGGTGCCGCTAGCTCGGCCATGGCCGAAATTATGGATCAACCGGCCATCCGCGTGCCGATCGAGGGCCAAAACTGTCCGGGTTGCTCGTTAAGCTCCCGCCGTGCACCTTTCCCACCGCGTCCTCAACCGCGCGACCCTCGACCGGCAGTTGCTCCTGAAGCCCGCCAAAATGCCGGTTCTCGACGCCGTCGCGCACCTCGCCGGGCTGCAGGCGCAAGCGCCGTTCCCGCCGTATTACGCGCTGTGGTGCCGCCTCCAGCGTTTCCGGCCGGACGATCTCTCGAGCCTGCTGCTCGACCGCAGCGTCGTGCGGATGGTGCTGATGCGCGGCACGGTGCACCTCGTCCCCGCCGCCGACGCGCTCGCTTGGCGGCCGCTGGTGCAAATCGTCATGGACCGCGCCCTGACTGCAGTCAACCAGCACCGGGAGGCGCTGGCCAAACTCGACCACGACGCAGTGGCGAAGACGACCCGCGAACTGCTGCGCGAACGGCCGTACTCGAGCGATCAGCTCGGCAAGGCGCTGGTCGAGCACTATCCGGAGACCCCGGCCGCGTCGCTGATGTTCCTGGTCCGCGCTGTCCTGCCGCTCGTGCAGATCCCGCCGCGCGGAGTGTGGGGCAAGGCCGGGCAGCCGACCTACCAGGTCGCGCACCACTGGCTCGAAGGCGTCGCCGCGCCCGAACCGTCCGCCGCCGAACTGATCCGCCGCTATCTCGCCGCGTTCGGTCCGGCGACGGTGGCGGACATGCAGACGTGGGCTGGCATCACGAAGCTTGGCGAGGTGGTCGAGCAGATGGACCTGCGCACCTACCTCGATCCCGCAGGCCGCACGCTCTACGACCTGCCGGACGCCACGATGCCCGACGAGGACACGCCCGCCCCGCCGCGGCTGCTGGGCCCGTTCGACCAGACGCTGCTGTCCTACGCCGACCGCACCCGGATGCTCAGCGACGAGCACCGCAAACGCGTCATCACCGTCAACGGCCTGGTGAAAGGCACCCTGCTGGTCGACGGCCGGGTCCGCGGGATCTGGGAAACCACGAGCACCCGCGAGTCGGCGACGCTGGTTCTCACACCGTTCGAACGCCTCCCGAAACGCGACACCTCCGCATTGGAGAGCGCCGGGCGCAAGCTGCTCGGGTGGGCCGAGCCCGGCAAGACCCACGAGGTCCGGCTCGTGCGCGAGTAGCCGCGTCCGCTGGCCGGAATTCTCGATCGAGTGGCCGTTCGTGCCCTTCCGCACCGGCGGCCGCCTGCGTAGCTTCGGGCTATGGACGACACCCCGTCGGTGCTGATCGTGGGCACCGGGTTCGGTGGAATCGGCGCCGCGATCGAGCTGAAGCGCGCCGGTTTCCCGAACATCACGATCCTGGAGCGGGCGGCCGAACCGGGCGGCGTGTGGCGCGAGAACACCTATCCCGGCGCGGCCTGCGACATCCCGTCGCCGCTGTACTCGTTCTCCTTCGAGCCGAATCCGGACTGGCCGAAGAGGTACGCGATGCAGCCGGACATCCATGCCTACCTCAAGCGCGTGATCGCGAAATACGGCATCGAACCGCACATCCGGTACGGCCGCGAGGTCACGTCCGCGACCTACGACCACGGCCGCTGGCGGATCGAGACCGCGCAAGGCGAAACCTTCGAGGCCGACGTCTTCGTGCCCGCCGTCGGCCAGCTTTCCCGGCCCGCCCGGCCGTCGATCCCCGGCCGCGAAACCTTCGCCGGCGCGGCGTTCCATTCCGCCGAGTGGAACCACGAAGTCCCGTTGGCGGGCAAACGGATCGCGGTGATCGGCACCGGCGCGAGCGCGATCCAGTTCGTGCCGGAGATCCGCAAGGAAGCCGCGCACGTCACCGTCTTCCAGCGCACCCCGCCGTACATCCTGGCCAAGAACGACGGCCGCTACGCGGACTGGCAGAAGCGGCTTTTCCGCCGCCTGCCGAAGACGCAGCTCTTCGGCCGCGCGCGGATCTTCCTGCTCGCCGAGTACGCGACCTACGGCATGACGCGGCACCCGTTGCTGACCAAGATGTTCGAACTGCGCGCCGCCCAATTGCGCCGTCGTCATCTCAGGGACCGCGCGCTGCGCCGCAAGGTCAAGCCGGACTATCCGTTGGGCTGCAAGCGGATCCTGTTCACCAACGACTACCTGCCCGCACTCGCCCAGCCGAACGTCTCGGTCGAAACGTCCTCGATCGAGGAGATCACCCCGCGCGGCGTGCGCACCGCGGACGGCGTTGAGCACGAGGCGGACGTGCTGATCTACGGCACCGGGTTCAAAGCGACGGAATTCCTCGGCCCGATGAAGGTGCTCGGCCGCGACGGCCAGTCGCTGGCCGAGGCGTGGCGCGGCGGCGCGCGGGCGTACCTCGGCATGACAGTGCCGGGATTCCCGAACATGTTCTGCGTCTACGGTCCCAACACGAACCTCGGGGCCGGTTCGATCATCTACATGATCGAGCGGCAAGCGCGCTATCTCCGCCAGGCCGTCGAGCACCTCGCGCGGCCGGACGTGGCGTCGCTGGAGGTGCGCGCCGAGGTCGAGGAGCGTTACGACCGCGAGGTGCAAGCGCGGCTCTCGCACAGCGTCTGGAGCGGGTGCACCAGCTGGTACCGGCAGGAAAACGGCCGGGTGAGCACCAACTGGCCCGGGCTGGTCACCGAATACGACCGCCGGACCAGGGCCCTCGACCCGGCCGACTACCTGGTGCGTTCGGTCAGGGCAGGTTCTTCAGCCCCGCGCTGACCGTGTTGGCGAAGGAGTAGCCGTTCGACGCGTCCCAGTTGATGGACCAGGTCATCGCGCCGCGGAACTCCGGGTACGTCGCCGACGGCTTGAAGGACGCGCAGTCGGTGCCCTTCGCCATGCAGTTCATCGCCGAGACGACGTTCGACGGCGATTGGTACCCGCCGCCGGCCGCCGAGCCTGAAGCAGGCAGCCCGAACGCGACCTGGTCGGCTCGCAGGCCGCCCTGCAGCTGGATGCACGAGAGCGCGGTGAGGAAGTCGACCGTGCCCTGGGAGTAGACGTTTCCGTTGCAGCCGTTCATCGCGCCCGAGTTGTAGTACTGCATGTTGACGACGGTGAGGATGTCCTTGACGTTCAGCGCCAGCTGAAAGTAGCCACCCTGGGTGGACTGCATGTCGATGGTCTGCGGTGCCATGGTGAGCACCGAACCGCCGCCGTCGTGAATGCTGCGCAGCGCTTGTCCCATGTAGGTGGCGTTGATGCCGTTCTCCAGGTCGATGTCGACGCCGTCGAAGCCGTACGTCGAGATCAGCTGCTTCACCGAGTTGGCGAAGTTGCTCGCCGACTGGCTGTCACCGACGCTGATCGTGCCCTTCTCGCCGCCGACCGAGATGATCACCTTCTGGCCGCGCGCCTGCACGGTCTTGATGTCCGCGCGGAACTGCGCGTCGGTGTAGCCGCCGAGCTTCGCCGACAGGTCCGGGTCGAGCGTGAAGCTCACCGCGCCGGGCGTGGTGGTGGCGTCGGCGAAGGCGACCGCGATGACGTTGTACGTCGTGGGCACGTCAGCGAGCTTCAGCGTCTTCGCGCCGTTGTCGAAGTTCTGCCAGTAGCCGGTGAGGATGTGCTTCGGCAGGTCGCCGTTGTGCGGCGGCGTACTGGTGGTCGTCGTCGGTGTCGTGGTCGAAGTGGTGGGCGTCGTCGGCGTCGTTGGGTTCGTGGACGTCGTGGGCGGGGTGCCCGGGCCGTCGAGGTTCACGTCGTCGGCGAGGTAGGCGGGCTGGCCGTACCAGCCGTGCAGGTACACCGTGAGGCTCGTGGACGCGCCAGTAGTGAAGCTCAGGCTGAGCTGCTGCCAGCCGGTCGTGCCGGGCGTCCAGGTGTTCTGCGAGGCCGAGCCGGAAACGCCGAGGTAGACGTAGCTGCCCTGGACCCACGCGGACAGCTGGTACGCGGTGTTGGGCTGCACGGTGACCTGCTGGGAGCACTGCCCGGTGTCGGAGCTGGAGGGCGCCGCGCTCAGCGAATGGCTGCCGCCGTGCGCCTGGGTCGAGACGACTGACGCGGTGCCGGTGCAGGTCCAGCCGGAGAGCGAGCCGCTCTCGAAGCCGGGATTGGCGAGGATGTTCGCGGCCGACGCGCTGGTGGTGCCGAGGACGAGCGTGACTCCGAGCGCGAGCGCGACCGAGGCCAGCAAGGACACCAGGGCAGGCAGCCGCCGGGGGGACGGGTGTGGGGACACGGGCAGACCTCCGCAGGGACAGTGAGCCAGATCACCTCAAAATGGACTAGACCAATACGGATGTCAAGGAACTTCCGGAGGTGCTTCGGCGGGCCATCCGCAGCGGGCCGGGCGGGCAGCGGCAGAATGCAGGCTCGGAGCAACCCGAGACGAAGCAGGAGCCTGGTTTTGAGCGTGCAGTCGGTCGAGCAGCGGATCGCCGAAGAGCTGGGGGTGCGCGAAGGGCAGGTCAAGGCCGCCGTGACCCTCCTCGACGAGGGGTCCACGGTGCCGTTCATCGCCCGGTACCGCAAGGAAGTCACCGGAGAGCTGGACGACGCCCAGCTGCGCACGCTCGAGGAGCGGCTGCGCTACCTGCGCGAGCTGGACGAACGCCGCGCCGCGGTCCTGGAGTCCATCCGGAGCCAGGGCAAACTGGACGAAGCGCTCGAGGCGCAGATCCTCGCCGCGGACACGAAGTCGCGGCTGGAGGACATCTACCTGCCGTACAAGCCGAAGCGGCGGACCAAGGCGCAGATCGCCCGCGAGGCCGGTCTGGAGCCGCTGGCCGACGGCCTGCTGAACGACCCGTCGACCGACCCGCAGGCGGCCGCCGCGGTGTTCGTCGACGCGGACAAGGGCGTCGCCGACGCGCAGGCCGCCCTCGACGGCGCGCGCGCCATCCTGGTCGAGCGCTTCGCCGAGGACGCCGACCTGATCGGCGAGCTGCGCGAGAAGATGTGGGCCGAGGGCCACCTCGTGTCGAAGGTCCGCGCGGGCAAGGAGACCGACGGGGCCAAATTCTCCGACTACTTCGACTTCTCCGAGCCCTACACCAAACTCCCCTCGCACCGGATCCTCGCGATGCTGCGCGGCGAGAAGGAAGAGATCCTCGACCTCACGATGGAGCCTTCCGAGCCGCCCGCCGAGGACGCTCCGCCCCGCGTCGGGCCGACCGAGTACGAACAGCGCATCGCCGCCCGGTTCGGGATCAGCCAGCAGGACCGCCCGGCGGACAAATGGCTCGGCGACACCGTGCGCTGGGCCTGGCGCACGAAGATCCTCCTGCACCTGGGCATCGACCTGCGGATGCGGCTGCGCCAGTCGGCCGAGGACGACGCCGTGCGCGTGTTCGCGGCGAACCTGCGCGACCTGCTGCTGGCCGCCCCGGCGGGCACCCGCGCGACGATGGGCCTCGACCCGGGCTTCCGCACCGGCGTGAAGGTGGCCGTGGTCGACGCGACCGGCAAGGTCGTCGACACCCACGTGATCTACCCGCACCAGCCGGCGAACAAATGGGACCAGTCGATCGCCGAACTGGCGGTGCTGGCCAAGAAGCACAACGTCGACCTGATCTCGATCGGCAACGGCACCGCGTCGCGAGAGACCGACAAGCTGGCGGTCGAGCTGATCAAGAAGCACCCGGAGCTGAAGCTCACCAAGGCGGTCGTGTCCGAGGCGGGCGCGTCGGTGTACTCGGCGTCGGCGTTCGCTTCGCAGGAGCTGCCGGGCATGGACGTCTCGCTGCGCGGCGCGGTCTCGATCGCGCGCCGGCTGCAGGACCCGCTGGCCGAACTGGTGAAGATCGACCCGAAGTCGATCGGCGTCGGCCAGTACCAGCACGACCTGTCCGAGGTGTCGCTGTCGCGTTCGCTGGACGCGGTGGTCGAGGACTGCGTGAACGCGGTCGGCGTGGACGTGAACACCGCGTCCGCCCCGCTGCTGACGCGGGTTTCGGGCATCACGACGTCGCTCGCGGAGAACATCGTGGCGCACCGCGACTCCCACGGCCCGTTCCGCACCCGCACCGCGCTCAAGGAGGTCGCGCGGCTCGGCCCGAAGGCGTTCGAGCAGTGCGCGGGCTTCCTCCGCATCCCGGACGGCGACGACCCGCTCGACGCGTCCTCGGTGCACCCGGAGGCCTATCCGGTCGTACGGCGGATCCTCGACCGCACCGGCGTCGGCATCCGCGAGCTGATCGGCAACGCCCGGACCCTGCAGGCGCTGAAGCCCGCCGAGTTCGTCGACGACACGTTCGGGCTCCCGACGGTCACCGACATCCTGGCCGAACTGGAGAAACCGGGCCGCGACCCGCGTCCGGCGTTCAAGACCGCGACCTTCGCCGAGGGCGTCGAGAAGATCGCCGACCTCAAGCCGGGCATGCGGCTGGAGGGCGTGGTGACGAACGTGGCCGCGTTCGGCGCGTTCATCGACGTCGGCGTGCACCAGGACGGCCTCGCGCACGTTTCGGCGCTGTCGAAGAACTTCGTGAAGGACCCGCGCGACGTCGTGAAGCCGGGCGACATCGTCAAGGTGAAGGTGCTGGACGTCGACGTGCCGCGCAAGCGGATCTCGCTGACGCTGCGCCTGGACGACGAGCCCGGCGCGGGCGCCAACCGCGGCGGTGGCGGCGGACGGGACCGCGGCCAGGGCGGCGGTCAGGGCGGCGGCGGTCAGCGCCGGAACCAGCCGCAGCAGCGCGGTGGCCGGGACCGTCGCGACTCCGGAGGCGGCGGCGCGATGGCGGACGCTCTCCGACGGGCTGGATTCGGCAAGTAGCACAGCGAACGTCCGTGAAGGGCTCCTTGAGGGAATCTGATTCCCTCAAGGAGCCCTTCACGGACCTCGGCGAAATCGGAGGGCCAGAGGGGCTCTAGCGAGCGGCGCGTATCAGGGGTTCATTTCGTACGCGCCGGAAAGCTCGCGCACCGTCCCCCACACGCGAGTGAACCGTTCGTGGTCCACCACCGGCTTCCGCAGCCCGGCCAGCGCCAGCTCCTGCTGCTTCTCGGTGGAGCTCGGCTTCCCGTGCAGTTCGACCGCCGCGACGCTGAAGTCCTGCACCAGCACCGCGAACAGCTGGTCCAGCACATCGTCTGACACGCCGGTCAGCTCAGCCTGCTCCAGGATCAGCTGGCCGTACACGACGAGGGTGAACAGCTCGGTCAGCGCGAGCCCGAAGTCCAGGTCCTTCTGCTGCGCTTCGTCCGGCGTCGCCTCGGAAAGCAGCCGCACCAGCACTTCGGCCTGTTCGGTGAACCGGGCGACGTTCGGCAGGTGCTTCGCGTTCTCGTACGCCGGTTTCCAGTCGTGGAACCGGATCTTCGACAGCCCGCGTGCCGGGCCTTGGCGGAACAAGAAATCGTCGTCGGAGGCGTCGTCGCGGGTCGGCACCGCCGGGTATTCCTGCGGCGCGAAGAGGTACGCGGGCATGAACTTGGCGATCAGCGCGAGGTTCACCGCGACCGTGCCCTCCAGCTTGGGCAGGCCGTCGATGTCGTTCTTGGCCATCGCGAGGTAGGTGTCGGCCTCGAAACCCTTGGCCGCCACGACATCCGCGACCAGCCCGATCACCTTCTGCGCCTCGGTGGTCACCTTCATCTTGGTGATCGGGTTGTACAGCAGGTAGCGGCGGTCCTGCTGGTTCGCCGAGCGGAAGTAGTCGATCGCGCGGTCGGAGAACAGCTTCATCCCGGTGAGCCGCGCGTAGGCCTCGACGAATTCGCGGCGCACGTGCGGGAAATCGGTAACCGGGTTGCCGTACAGGATCCGGTTCTGCGCGTGCGTTATCGCCTCGTACAGCGAATGCGTCGCCATTCCGATGCCGCCGAAGCACAGGTTGAACTTGCCGATGTTGACCGTGTTCAGCGCGGCGCTGAAGGCTTCCGGTCCAGTGTGGAGGATGTCCTCGGCGCGCACCGGGTAGTCCTCGAGCCGGAACTCCGCGACATACATCTGCGACGGCACGATGTTCTTGACGACGTGGTAGTTCGGGTGCTCGGAATCAGCGTAGAAGAATACGTACTGCTCCGGTCCTTCGACGCCGTCGATCCGGCCGAACACCGAAACCGTGCGCGCGCAGTTCCCGTTGCCGATATAGTACTTCGACCCGTTCGCGCGGTAGCCGCCCTCGCCGTCCGGGGTGAGCACGAGGTCGGACGAGTAGATGTCCGCCCCGTGCTCCTTTTCGGACAGTCCGAACGCGCCGACGCCGCCCTCGGCGAGCGCTTCCGCGGCCCGCTTGCGGGCGGCCGCGTTCCCGCTCTGCCACACCGGTCCGAGGCCGAGAACGGTGACCTGGAACGGGTACCAATAGTTGAGGCCGTAGAAGCCGAGAATTTCCGCCAGCGCGGCGATCCGGCTGGTGTCCCAGCGTTTATCCGGATCCCCGGCCGAATCCGCGGCGGGGGTGAGGAACGTGGCGAACAGGCCTTCCTTGCCCGCGAACTCCAGGAAGTCGGCGTAGAACTCGCGGTCGTGATACGCCTGCGCGAGACGGCGTTTGCCGCGCGCTTCGAACCAGTCGATCGTCGCCCGCAGGAGCCGCCGGGTTTCCGGGTCGAACTTCCGGGCGTCGTAGTCGCGCGGGTTCAGCAGCGCTGTCGCCGTTTCGCTCATCGCATCTCCAGGTCAGCCGATATTACTGCCCGGTAACTTTAGCGCGGTGCGGCCCCCGGACTCCACCGCGTCCACCCGGCCGAGGCTGTCGCGCCGGAAACGCGCGCTCGGCCTGCGGGTGTCGGAGGCACGGGCGAGCACGTCCTCGGCGACGAACGCGACCTCGAACGGCGGCGCGGAGAGGACGTCCGGCTGATCGGTGTCGAGGATCATCTGCGCCCAGAGCGAGCCGTCGCGTTCGGTGAATTCGAAGATGAGCGAGCCCGTCCGATACCGTCCAGGGCAGTCGCCCGGGTCGATCGCCTGAATCGGACGATTGCCCAGTTTCGGCAGGTCAGCCACGTTCTCCAGGCACCAGTCGACGACCCGCGGGCCGAGCGCGCCGCCGCCCGCGCTGTTGGTGAGCACGGTGACCGCGAAGTTCTCGCTCGGCACCATGACGAACTCCGACAGCTGCAGGTTGCTGACGTTGCCGCCGTGCCGCACCAGCTGTGCGTCGCCGTGGCTCAGCCGCAGCCAGGACAGCCCGATTTCCTCGAACGGCAGCGCGCCCTCGCGCTGCGCGGCGTGCATCAGGCGGCGGGTCTCGTCGCTCAGCACCTCCCCGCCGGACAGCTGGAATCGAGCCCATTTCAGCTGGTCACGGGCAGTCGACCAGAGACCGCCGGCCGGAGCGTCCGCCCGGGCGAGGCCAACGGTGTGCGCGACCGCCGGGCCGTCCTCGCGCAGCGCGTGCCCGACCGCGTGCCGCCGGGTCAGCACCTCCCAGGGCTGGAAGCACGAGTCGGTCATGCCGAGCGGCTCCAGCAGCCGGGTGCGGACCAGGTCCTCGTAGGTGCCGCCGGACACCGCCTCGGCGACCCGGCCGGCCAGCAGGAATCCGGCGTTGCAGTAGGAGGCCACCTCGCCGACCGGGAACACCTGCGGCAGTTCGTCGAACTGCTCCACCGCGCGGGCGAGCGCGTCGTCGCCCCAGCCGGTGTCGACCTCGATGTCGCCGAGGAAGCCGGGCGAGTGCGTGAGCAGGTGGCGCAGCGTCACGGTCTTGCGCGCGAGCGGGTCGGCGAGTCTCAGATCCGGGAGGTACTCGACCACCGGCCGGTCCAGTTCGAGCACGCCGTCCTCGACCAGCACGAGCACCGCGGTGGCGGCGAACGTCTTGCTGGTGGAGCCGATCATGAACAGCGTGCCGTCGTCCACCGGCGTTCCCGTGTCCACACTGGACACTCCTGCGGTCAGCAGGGTTTCCTTGCCCTCGTGGAAAATCCCGACCGAGACGCCGGGAACCCCGGCCTCCCGCGCCCATTCGCCCAGCAGTCCGCGGAGTTCGTCTGCGCTCATGCGGCCAGCCTCGCACCCGCCGGCGCGGCGGCGGTGGTGGAAACGAACGAACCTCGCGCACGCGCTTCGTCGGTTCGCGCGTGGCGGCCTGCGGGCGATATCACGTAGCCCGCTCGATCTTGGGACGGTATAGTCGGCCATGCGGTCCGCTCAGTTCTGCCTCGGGCCGCGTTTCACTGTTGTCGACGACCACGCGCCGCAGCCACCCGAGGCCGCGCCGGGCAGGACAACCGCGCTACGTACGGAGATATGGGACGCTTTCGCGTCCGCACCAGCCCATGACGACTTTCACTGAACTCGGCCTGCCCAAACCCCTGGTCGACGCACTCGCCGCGCAGGGCGTCACCGAGCCCTTCCCGATCCAGGCCGCCACGCTCCCGCACACGCTCGCGGGCCGCGACGTGCTCGGCCGGGGCCGCACCGGCTCCGGCAAGACCTACGGCTTCGTCCTGCCCGTGCTGGCCCGCCTCGCCGCCGGCCCGACGCGGCGCCGCCCCGGCCGTCCGCGGGCGCTGATCCTCGCCCCGACCCGCGAACTGGCCACCCAGATCGAGGCCGCGATCGTGCCGCTGGCGCGTCCGCTGGGCCTCATGGCCACCACGATTTTCGGCGGCGTGAGCGCGAACCCGCAGATCACCCGCCTGCGCGACGGCGTCGACATCGTCGTCGCCTGCCCCGGACGGCTCGCCGACCACATGCGCACCGGCGAGGCGAAGCTGGACAAGATCGAGATCACCGTGCTCGACGAGGCCGACCACATGGCTGACCTGGGCTTCCTGCCCGAGGTCAGGCGCATCATGGCGGCCACCCCCGAGCGCGGCCAGCGCATGCTGTTCTCCGCGACGCTCGACAACGGCATCGACGTGCTGGCGAAGCGCTTCATGAACGACCCGATGCTGCACAGCGTCGACTCGGCGCAGTCCCCGGTCTCGACGATGACGCACCACGTGCTGCACCTCGAGGAGACCCACCGGCTGCCAGTCCTGGTCGACCTGACCGCGGCTCCCGGCCGCACCCTGGTCTTCACCCGCACGAAGCACCGCGCGAAGGCCCTCACGCGCAAACTCGTCGCGAGCGGCGTCCCGGCCGTCGAGCTGCACGGCAACCTCGGCCAGAACGCGCGCACGCGCAACCTGGAAGCGTTCTCGTCGGGCACCGCGAAAACCCTGGTGGCCACGGACATCGCCGCCCGGGGCATCCACGTGGACGACGTCACGCTGGTGATCCACGCCGACCCGCCGGTCGAGCACAAGGCGTACCTGCACCGCTCCGGCCGCACCGCGCGTGCGGGCGCGTCGGGCACCGTGGTCACCCTGATGACCGACGAGCAGGTCTCGGACGTCCGCGCGCTGACCCGGAAGGCGGGGATCTCGCCGACCACCACGCGGATCTCGCCTTCGCACCCGCTGCTGGCCGAACTGGCTCCGGGAGACCGGTCGTTCACCGCCTCGCCGCGTCGCCCGGTGGTGGACAACCGTCCCAAGACGGTGACCGCTTCCGGCGCCGCACCGGGCACGGGACGGCGTCGCGCGCCCTCGGAGAACCGAGGCGGGCTCGGTGCCCGGACCGGTTCGCAGCCCCGCCGTTCCGGCGGCGGCCGGGGCGGTCCTCGGCAGGGCGGCGAGACTCGTTCTTCGGAGCGGCAGCCAGGTCAGGCCCGCCGGGAGGACCAGCGCCGCGGTTCGGGAGCCGGTCGCCGAGGTGCGGAGGGCACCGCCCGTCGTGCCTCCGGTGCCGACCGTCGCGGCTCCGGCCAGCCGCCGCGCAACCGCCGCAACGGCTCGACCGGACGGCGGCAGCCGGAGGCCTGAGTTGTGCTCCGAGCGGGCCGGGGACAAGCTTGTCCCCGGCCCGTTTTGGCGCGCGGCGGAAGTCAGCCGAACCAGTCGCCGATGTCCTTCCACTGGAAGGCTTCTTTCCAGGACTCGTCGTCGGCAAGCCATCCGGCGAAGGCAGCGGCGACCTTGTCCCGCGAGACAGTGAGCGTCTGGTAGTGCCGCGTCGGCTTCCCTGCTCGGTACTCCAGCTGGTACACGCCGTTGTCGCGAAGCCACACCTGGATGAAGACGTTGTCCGGATCCGCGTCGCTGGAGACGACCGCGTTTCCGCCGCGCGCCATGGCTTCCAGCACCGCAACGACGTTGTCCTCGGTCACGCCTTCCACCCGGACGCCGTTGGACGCCTGCAAGGCCGCCTTCACCGTGCGGGCCCCGGATCCGCCCAGAATTCCTTGATTTCGTCCGTCATGCCGTACTCCCGCGGGATTTCGAACGACGCAGCCATCGGATACGGCTCCGAACGAATGCGGCGACGCTCCTCCTCCGACAACTCCGGCAGCTTTCTCCGCCGGGCCCGCGCCAGCTTCCGCGGCTTCCCCTCGTGCACGCACACCGCGCCGATCGCCAGCGCCTTGCCGATCATCATGCTCGCGCCGGACGGCGTCGACGGCCCCTTCAGCGAGACCCAGTACGCGATGGAACCCAGCCGGAGCAACTCGTCGTCGGTGCACGAGACGACCCACTCCGCCGCGGCATCCTCGCCGTACTCGACAAGATGCCGTCGAAGCAAACCTCTTGTTGCCGAGATCATGTCCCCTCCTCGAGGCCAGGATATCGGTGCGGCGTCCCTAAACTGGCTGCTATGGAGCATCGCGGGAAAGTCGTGCGCTGGGAAGTCGACGAGGGCTGGGGAATCCTCGAATCACCCACCGTCGACGGTCCGGTCTGGGCGCATTACTCGATGATCGAAGCCGACGGGTTCCGGTCCCTGACCGCCGGGGAAGACGTGCGGTTCACCGTCGAGCGTGCCGAACAGGACGGCTGCCACTGGCGCGCGATCCGGGTGCACTCCCTCTGATCAGCTGATCAGAAAAAGCAAAAACGGGCCCACGCCCAAAAACAGCACCACAGCCGCGTTCGTCTTCCGGTACTGCAGCAGCAACGCCACGAACTCCCGCAGGAACGCGCTAGGCACGAAGTACGACGCCGTCTTCGCCCCGATCACGTTGAGCCGCAACCCCAACTGCCGCGCCAGCACCGCCGTGCGAAAGACGTGGTAGTTGTTCGTCACGGCCAGAATCGGCCCGGAAAACCCGCGCTGCTCAAGCAAAGCGACGCTGAACCGCAGGTTCTCGCTGGTGGTCGTCGCCCGGTCCTCCAGCACGATCTGGTCCGCCGGGACCCCGGCCGCCTGGAGATACCGCGCCATCGCGTCCGCCTCCGACGTCAGTTCGTCCGCGCCCTGCCCGCCGGACACCACCAGCAACGCCCCTGGCGACCGCTGCTGCACCTGCACCGCCCGGTCAAGCCGGCTGGCCAGCAGCGGCGGGACCCGGTCGCCTTGCAGCCCGGAGCCGAGGACGACCACCGCTCCGGCGCTGGCGCGGCGGGTGACCCGGCTGTAGAGAATCGAGTACAGCAGCAACGCGGTGAACAAAAACGCCAGATAACCGGTCACGAACAGCACGGCCATCGCGGCCACCCGCAGCAACGGCTGATCGTCGAAGACCAGTGAACTCACCGCGAGAGCGAACACGGCGAGCAACCCCAGCCCCGCCAGCAGCGACAGCAGGTTCGCCAGCCGCCGCCCCTCGCGGCGCAGCATCACGACGCCGTTCGCGATCAGTGCCCACGGCAGCGCCAAAGCGCCGAGCCCGCCGACGAGCGCCACCATCACGATGATCGCGATCTGCGCCCATTCGACGTGCCTGAAGAACGTCAGCAGCCACAATCCGGTGAAGCCGAGCGCGACCAGGAACCACACCGCGTTGCCGACCCGCCGCGGCTCGCGCGCGAACCGTACGACGAACACGAGCACGGAAGCCAGCGCGAACAGCCCGGAGGTCATGGTCGTGCATTCTGTCGGGCACGCCTGCGCGTCGCGCGAGCAGGTACTCAGAGTGACGCCGTCAGGCCCCGCGCACGCAGCACCGACCGCTCCAGCGGACGGAACACGATCAGCTCGATCGCCACCCCGACGAACAAAATCAGGAAAATCGCCGCGATCACCTTGGGCATCGAGTTGTACGACGAACCGTCGTTCAAATAGGTGCCCAGTCCGACGCCGAGGCTCGGCGAGCGCGCGATCAGTTCCGCGGCCATCAGCGAGCGCCACGAGAACGCCCAGCCCTGCTTCAGCCCGGCCAGGAACCCGGGCAGCGCGGCGGGCAGCAGGATGTGCCGGGCCGCGGCGAACCGCCCGGCGCCCATCACCTTGCCGACGCGCGGCAGGATCGGCGGGATCTGGTCGATGCCCGACACGAGGCCGTTCGCGATCGACGGGACCGAACCGAGCAGCACGACGAAGTAGATCGCCGCGTCGTTGATGCCGAACCAGATCACCGCGGCGGGCACCCAGGCCACCGACGGCAGGCTTTGCAACCCGCTCAGCAGCGGGCCGATCGCGGCGCGCACCACGCGGACCTTCGCCACCAGGATGCCCAGCGGCGTGCCGATCACGACCCCGGCGGCGAAGCCGAGCGCGGCGCGGTGCACGGAGGTCCAGATGAAGCCGAACACCGAACCGTCGGTGACCGTGCTCCAGAACTCGGCCCAGACGTCCAGCGGCGCGGGCAGCGTCGTCTCCGGCCAGAACGCGGCGGCCCACAGGATCTGCCAGAGGATCACCAGCAGCACGAGCGCGCCGAGCGGCGGCAGGAATCCGCGCACGAACCGGCGGCGCAGCGACGCCGGCCGCGCTCCGGCGGGGGTGTCGAGCCGGTCCAGGCCGGCGCCGACGGCTTCGTCGAGGTCGGGGGCCGCCTGGTCAGGCTGCGGCATGGGTGCTGATCACCTTTCGCAGATCGGCCGTGATCTCGTCGGCCAGCAGTTCGGCGTCGGCGGACGGGACGTCGTGCCATTCGCGCACGACGCGGCCCGGACGCGACGACAGCAGCACCACTCGCTGTCCAAGCCGGACAGCCTCGCGCACGTCGTGCGTCACGAACAGCACCGAGGTGCCGGTGCTGCGCCACACCCGCAGCAGCTCGCTCTGCAGCACGTCGCGGGTGATCGCGTCGAGCGCCGCGAACGGTTCGTCCATGAGCAGCAACGCGTTGCCGTCGTCGCCGCCGACGCGGTGGGTCGCGGCGAGCGCTCGGGCCAGCGCTACCCGCTGCCGCATCCCGCCGGACAGCTCGTGCGGACGCTTGCGCCCCGCATCGCTCAACCGGACCAGGTCCAGCAGCTCAGCGGCTTTTTGCCGACGCTCGGAGCGGCCGAAGCCGGCGAGCCGCAACGGCAGTTCCACGTTCCGGGACGCGGTCAGCCACGGCATCAGCGCGGCTTCCTGGAACATCACCGCGGGCCGCGAAGTGGTGAGAGTGATCTCACCGGCGGACGGCCGGTCGAGACCGGCGACGAGGTTCAGCAGCGTGCTCTTGCCGCAGCCGGACGCGCCGAGCAGGCAGACGAACTCGCCCGGTTCGACGGTGAGGTCGACCCCGTCGAGAGCGGTCACCGCGCTGCCGGCGGAGCCGAACACCTTGCCCACGCGGTCGAGGTGGACGGCGGCGGTCACTGGTCGCGCCAGGGTGGTGGTCATCGCGGATCGCCTTCCGGTCGGGAGGTCACTTGGCCAGTTCGGGCGCGTTGACGACGGGCAGCTGCTGCGCCTTGAGGACTTCGTTGAGCGGGCCGAAGTCGGCGAACCCCTTCAGGTCCACCACCTTGTCGACCACGCCCGCGGTCACCGAGTCCTTGGCCAGCTGCGGGAATTGCGCGGGCACCGGGTCGGTGGTCAGTTCGATGTTCGCGAACGAGCGGTCGAGCACGGCCGGGCTGAGCGAACTGCCGGACAGCTCCTTGAGCGCGCCGTTGACCACGGTCTTCGCTTCGGCCGGGTTCTTCTTCGCCCAGTCGATCGCCTGCAGCTCGCCCTTCAGCAGCGCGCGCACGGTGTCCGGGTGCTGCTTGAGGAACTCGCTGCGCACGATCGCGACGGTGGTCGGGAACCGGCCTTGCGGCCACAGCGACTTCTCGTCCACCAGGACCTTCGCGCCCGCGTCGGTCACCAGCCGCGACGACCACGGTTCGGGCAGCCAGCCGCCGTCGACCTCGCCCTTGCGGAACGCGTCGAGCGTCTTCGGGTTGTCCAGGTTGGTCACGTTCACCTGGCCGGTCAGATGCTTCTCGGCGAGGAACTTCTTGAGCGCGACGTCCTGGGTGTTGGCCAGCTGCGGCGTCGCGATCGTCTTGCCCTTGAGCTGGTCGACCGAGGTGATGCCGGGCTTCACCACCAGCTGCGCGCCGCCGGTGACCGCGCCGGACACGAGCTGGATCTCGCCCTTGGACTTGGTGAAGGCGTTGATCGCCGGTCCGGAGCCGATGAACGCGACGTCGAGCGAACCGCCGAGCAGCGCGTTCACTTCGGACGGACCGGCGTTGAACGTCTGAGTCGTGAGTTTCGTGCTGCCGAGGTTCTGCGCGAAGAAGTTCTTCTTGACCCCGATCAGCGCGGGCGTGTGCGTCACGTTCGGGAAGAAGCCGACGCGCACCTCCCCGGCGGCGCCCTCGTTGGTCGCGGCCTCGGTGCGGTCCGCGCGGGAACACCCGGCGAGCGCCCCGAGCACCGTCAGCGCGGCGAGTGCGGAAGCGAGCAATCGGGTTCGCGGAAATGTACGCACAAATGGCCCTTTCGCGGTCAGCGGAACGGGGCGAGAATGACACGTTCACCCGCGAGACTGCATATGCATCCGCATCCCGGGAAATTGTGTGGGATTACTTGACAGGCGTGGGCCTCACCTGCTTGTCAGGAGCGAGACGTCACCGAACTCGTGCCACAGATACTCGCGTCGCACCGCCGCGTCGTAAGCCCGTTGCACCAACTCCGGACCCACCACCGCTTCGAGAAGCAGCAGGTGAGACGCCTGCGGCGCGTGCAGGCCGGTGAGCAAACCGTCGACCGCGCGGGCCGGCCGGTCCGGACCGAGCACCAGTTCGGTCCAGCCCGCCGCCGCGGTGACGAGCCCGCCGGGATTCGCGGCCGATTCGATCGCGCGCACCGCCGTTGTCCCTACCGCGATAACGCGTCCACCCTGGTCACGCACCCAATTGACCAACGCGGCAGTCGTCGCCGGAACGCGAAATCGCTCACCGTACGGCGGTTCCCCGGCTTCCGGCGACGAGACGCCGGTGTGCAACAAGATCGGCGCGAACAACACACCGCGCGAGACGAGTTGTGTGACCAATTCCGCAGTGAACGGCCGTGCCGCGCTCGGCATCTCCGCCGAACCCGGGTCGAGCGCGAACACAGTCTGGTAGTTCGGCAACGGCCACGCGCGCGGGACATAGCCGTAGCGAATCGGCCGCCCGACCTTCGCGAGATACCGCGGGACCTCGCCTTCCACTTCGATCTTCGCGCGCCACAAGCGTTGCGCACCGGCGACGTGCGGCTCCCGCAGCGTGACGACGGCGCCGGCGGGCAGACTGAGCCGCTCCCCCGCGTGGCCGTCGAGGAGCGGGCCGTCGGGCGCGCGGAGTTCGACCACCCAGGTGCCGTCGTCCAGTTCGGTGGAGAAATGGACGGCGATGACGTGGTCGTCCCGGACGGCGTCCACGGCAGCGGGGAGCGTGCCGGAAGTGTTGATTACCAACAGATCCCCGGGATCCAAGAACGCCGCCAGGTCGCGGAAGACGGCATGCCGCACGCCTTCAGGGCCGGCCGCGAGCAGCCGCACCTCGTCGCGGGCGAGGCCGCGCGCTTCGGGCGGCGCGGACGCGCTCCGGTCCTCGGCCAGGTCGAATCGGGTGCGCGGTGCGGTCATGACCGCACCCGCAAATCCGCCGCCTTGAACCGGCCGCTCGGCGGACGCTCCTCCAGGAGCCGCAGGAAAGCCGGTACCGCGGTCTCCGGCAACGGCCGGTCCGAAATGTCCTCGCCCGGGAAAGCGGCCTGGTGCATGGCCGTGCGCAGATCCCCGGGATCGACGGCGTACACCGCGAGGTCCGGGTTCTCCACGCCGAGCACCGCGCTCACGTGGTCCAGCGCGGCTTTCGCCGAACCGTAGCCGCCCCAGCCCTCGTACGCCTCCACGGCGGCGTCGGAGCTGATGTTCACCAGCACTCCCTTCGCCGCGGTGAGCGCGGGCAACAGCAGCCGGGTGAGCGCGAGCGGCGCGAAAACGTTGGTGCGGAAGACAGTCTCGAGCTCGTCCGGCGGATACTCGGCCAGCGGCGGCAGCGGGCTGACGCCGAGCGTGCTGGCGTTGTTGACGAGCAGGTCGAGCCGCGGCCCGGCGGCTTCGGCGAGCCGGGCGCGGTGCGCGGGGTCGGTGACGTCGCCGGGCACCGGCGCGAACCCGGCCTCGGCCGCGGCGGCGCGCAGCGTCCCCGGGTCGCGTCCGGTGCCCAGGACTGTCCATTCGCGACGGACGAGAGCCGCGGCGAGCGCCCGGCCCAGACCGGCGGAAGCGCCGGTGACAACAGCTGCTGGCATTGGTCCCTCCAGAAGTAGGCACCTGCCAGCGTGCGACCTCTACCTTACTGGAGGTCAACCGGCCGGCGGCCGCGCAGCAGCGTGTACGCCACCAGCGAAACCACGAACCCGGCGTAGTACGCCAGGTCCGCCCCGTGCAGCGCGGCGGCGACCGGTCCGGTGTAGACAGTCGTGTTCATGAACGGCACCGCGGCCGCGAAACCCACCACGAACGCCACGATCGCGGCCCAGCTGCGCACCGGACGTCGCAGCTCAGCCAGCACGTCGACCTCCCGGCTACGCCGCGTGCGGCGCAGCCAGTCCGGCACCACGACACCCAGGAACGGCGGGATCCAGTAACTCACCACCAGGAGCACGTTCTGGAACTTCGCCGCCAGGTCGCCGCTGTGCATCCAGAGAATCAACGCGAACGCCAGCACCGTCACGACCACTGCCGACACCGGACGACGCACCCGCACGCCGACGGTCTGCAGCGCGAGCGAGCCGCTGTAGTCGTTCATCGCGTTGGACGACACCGCAGCCAGCGCGATCACCAGCAACGCCACCGCACCCAGCACGCCGCCGCCGAGCAGCGTCGACACTCCGGCCGCGGTCTGGTCGCCCAACGCGGTACCGAGCGCGAGCCCAATGCCCTCGCCGAGCGCGTACGACGCGGTCAGGCCGAGCAGCGTGAACCAAAAGACGCCGCTCGGCCGCGTCGAAGCGGGGAGGTAACGGCTGAAATCCGAGGCATAAGGAGCCCACGAAATAGCGAGGCTGAGCGTAATAGTGGAAAACAGCACGACGGCACCCGCGAAATCGCCGCCCGTCGCGGAATCGGCAAAAGTAATCGGGTGATCAAGCACCACCTTTACGGCGAGCGCGACAAATGCGACAACCAGCACCACGCTCATCACGGCCTGGACGCGGTGGATCACCGCGTAGCCGAACACGCCGAGGGTGCACTGCAGCACCAGCACCACGAGCACCGCGGCCCAGAACGGCAATCCGGTCAGCTGGGCCAGCGCTTCGCCGCCGAACAACCCGACCAGCGCGTCCCACGCGATCGAGCCGAGCCATTGCACCAGGCCGGGCAGCACGACGCCGCCGCCGAACGGAAGCCGCGCGAGCGGCAGCTGACCGGTTCCGGTGCGCGGACCCCAGGTGGACAGCCACGCGACCGGCAGCGAGCCGACCACGGTGCCGATCAGCGCGATGACGAACCCGGTGGTGAAGCCGAGCCCGAGCGTCGCGCCGAGGGTGCCGGTGAAGACGGCGGTCATGGTGAGGTTCGGCGCGAACCACACCCCCGCGAGCCGCCACGGCCTGCCGAACCGGTTCGCCGCCGGGATCGGGGTGATTCCGTGTGTTTCGATCGCGAAATCCCCTGCTCCGGACGGCATCCGGCCCCCGAAGACGTCGGCGTCGATCCCGCTCATTTCGTGCCCTTTCTCCCGGCTGACCCGTGAGTCTGAACCGGAGTACCCGGCCGCGCCACTACTCTGTGGCGTTCCCGACCCGTTCTCGGCAGGATCGCGAGAATGGGGGAAGGACCGCGCTCGCCGCTGCGCCATCGCGCGTTCGCCGTTTTCTGCACCGGACGGCTGGTCTCGCTGCTGGGCAGCGCCATGACTCCGGTGGCGCTCGCGTTCGCCGTCCTCGGCAGCAGCCACAGTCCCACCGACCTCGGCGTCGTGCTCGCCGCCGGGATCGTGCCGCGGCTGGCCTTCCTGCTCGTCGGCGGCGCGGTCGGCGACCGGTTTCCGCGCAACCGGGTGCTGCGGCTGTCGAACCTGGGCGCGGGAGCGGCCCAGCTGGCGGCCGCGGCCATCCTGCTCACCGGCGCCTACTCGCTGGCCGCCGTCGCGGTGACCGAGTTCCTCGGCGGGGTCTGCACCGCGTTCACCACGCCGGTGCTGCGCGGGATCGTGCCGCAGATCGTCCCGGCGGAGGCGCTGCGCCCGGCGAACTCGCTGCTGTCCACCAGCAAGAACGTCACCAAGATCGCCGGTCCGGCCGTGGCGGGCGTGCTGGTCGGCACGGTCGGCGGCGGCTGGGCCATCGCCGCGGACGGGATCTCGTTCGTCCTCGCCGCCTTGCTGTACCAGATGGTCACCCTGCCCCCGGTGCGCGCGAGCGAGCAGATCGGCTTGCTGCACAGCGTGCGGACCGGCTGGCGCGAGTTCTGGCGAATCGGCTGGCTGTGGCGGGTGGTCACGGCGTTCACCGTGTACAACATCGTCTTCACCGGCGGCTGGCTGGTGCTCGGGCCGGGCATCGCGCAGACCACCATCGGCGCGGCCGGATGGGGCGCGGTGCTGAGCGTGCGCGCGGTGGGCGCACTGCTGGCCGGGCTGGTGATGTACCGGCTCGCGCCGCGACGCCTGCTGCCGCTGGGACTGACGAGCGCCGCGTTGACCGTGCTGCCGCTGCTCGCGCTCGGCCTGCACGCGGGTTTCGCGGTGCTGGCGGGGTCGACGTTCGTCGCCGGGTTCTGCGCGGGCGTGATGAGCGTCGCCTGGGACACGACGATGCAGGAGAACATCCCCGGGTACCTGCTGTCCCGGATGGCCGCGTTCGACGACTTCGGGTCCTACGCGGGCATTCCGGTCGGCGAACTCCTGGCCGGACCGCTCGGTGCGGCGTTCGGTGCGCCGCAGGTGGTCCTCGCCGGCGGGATCCTGATCGCCGTCGCCGCGCTCTCCCCGCTGCGCTCTCCCGCCGTCCGCGCGCTGCGGCATCCGCCGGTCCGCGTGCCGTGAACGCAAGAAAGGGCCTGCCCGGGAAATCCCCGGCAGGCCCTTCCTTCACCCCTCGGTCACACCAGCAACAGGAACGCCACTCCGTTCGGCGAGCCGAGGCCCGTCACGTCGTCGTAGCCCTTGGTCGTGTGGATCGTCAGGTTCGGGTAGTCGAGCACCCGGGCCGAGGTCTTCAGCCCCTGCGAGGCGTCGACCCCGTTGACGAAGTCCACGCGCTGCACCGCGCCGTCGACGTGCTGGACGTCGTGGATCGCCGACGTGCGCGACGTCAGCTGGTACAGCACCGGGTTGATGAACCCGTGGTGGAAGTGGTCGAGGCTGTCGGCCACCGCCATCACGCCCGCGAACACCGGCGACGCCAGGCTCGTGCCGCCGATCCGGTACTGGTCGTAGTAGACGCCGTCCGGGAAGGTCTGCGTCTGGCCGACCAGGAAGCCGGTGTTCGGGTCCGCGACCGCGGAGATGTCCGGGACCACGCGTCCCTTCGCGCCGCCGGTCTGGTTCTTCGTGGACAGTGCGTCGGGCACGATTCCCTTCTGGTAGAAGGGCTGGCCGAACAGCCGGCTCGTGCCGCCGCCCGCGCCGCCGTTGAAGGCACCCGGGTACGCCGGGGCGTAGGCGCCGTTGACCAGCGTCGACTTGCCGGTCTCCCATCCGGTTTCGAACATCCGCTTGCCGTCCTGGCCGACCGCCAGCGACGTGCCGCCGACCGCGGTCACCCACGGAGCCGAGGCCGAGAAGTCCGGCGACGGCGTGCCGAGGCGGGCGACCTCGTCCCCGTTGTCGCCGGAGGAGAAGTACACGCCGATGCCCTCGAGCACCGCCTGCATCGAGATCTGGTTGAACACCTTGACCTCGGAGGCCGGGATGTCCTCGCCGGTGTCGCCGTAGGAGTTGGAGATGATGTCGGCCTTGTGTCCCGCGACGACGTAGTTCAGCGCGGTGTCCAGCGACAGGTCCTCGCAGTCCTGCCCGCCGACGTACAGGATGTCCGCACCCGGCGCGAGTCCGTGCGCGGCCTCGACGTCGAGGGTTTCCTCGCCGTACCAGCCGGAAGCGTCGCACTGGTCCGGCGGCTCGAGCGCCTGGTTCGGCGGGAAGATGTGCTGTTTGAACTGCTGTTTGGTCAGCGGGTGCGCCGGGTCGTTGCGCTTGGCGTACTCCGCGGCGTCGGAGTAGATCGTCGGCGACGCGAACGCGTCCACGATGGCGATCGTGGTGCCGCGACCGTCCGCACCGACCTGCGCGACCTGGTCCAGACCGTACGCCGAACGCAGCTGCGCGGGCGTGTAGCCGCACGGCGCGTACGGAAGCTGCTTGCCGTTGTACGCCGGGTCAGTCGTGTCGGTCTTCTCGCCGTAGTAAGCGCTGCACGGACCCGAGTTGCGGAACCCGTTGCTGGGCGGCGCGGTCGACGGGCTGCCCTGCACGCGGGACTGCTTCGTCGCCGAGGGGTCAGCCCCGTCGGTGTGGTCCGGTTTGAACAGGTTCGTCGCCTGGTCGACGCCGACCACGCCGAGCACGTCGCTCGCCAGCGCGGCCGGAACGGACAGGTCCTTGTCCGCCGCGCGCAACGTCTGTCCCTTGACCTGGTACTTGCCCAGGGTCACGGCGAACGCGCGCTGCACCTGATCGGCGGTACCGGTCGCCTCGACGTACGCCCGGTTGGACGGCACCTCGCCGATGCTGAATCCGCTTGCGGAGAGCCAATTCTTCACCGCGGACACCGTCTGGTCGGTGGCGGCGAACTGGTCCCGCACCTGGTCCGGCGACAGATAATGCCGGTAGCCGCGACTGTTCGGATCGGACACCGACTGCGCGGCCGCCTCCGCCGCGCCCTGGTCCTTGAGGTTCAAGTAAACCCGAAAGTCCATAGTGGACGACGCGGCCGTGTCGGCCACCTTGGACTGCGGATTGGCCCAAGCCGGATGCGATTGCGGAATGTCCGCCCGCCCCTGAGCCGACGCCACGGCAGGCGAAGCGGCCAAGCCGCCCACCACCGCCAGCGAAAGAAACATGGTGACGCTTCTACGCACAGCAACTCCCTCGTGTTGCGCGGCCTGGACCCCGCCCGCCGCCGGAACGAGACTAGGACTCCCCCGCCCGCCGGGGAAGCGTCCGGCTCCCCGGTGCGGAACCGTTATCTGCTCCCTTCATCGCGACACAAGGGACAAGTGCGACCAAAGTCCGTTTCATCCGCACTGTCCACAGCGGATTGTGCCGAAATCAGCGAAACGCCCGTTTTCCCGCTCTCCCCTCGGAGCACTAGACAGCCCGCGACGCCACCTACGAAGGTCGCACAATCCTGATCACCCGCACCCCGAACTCACCCTCCTGCCCGCCCCGCACCACCCCACCGCACCAACGCGGGTCCGGCACGCCCCATGCACCCAACGCCACCTTGGAGGTCAAGCCCCACCTCAAACCCGAAGCCGATGCACCCAACTCGCCAGGCACCCAATCCCCACCCGAAACCGCACCAACGCACCCAACTCACCAAACACCCACACCACCCCCGCACCCCGATACGAAGCCTCCCTGCGGTTCGGGAGTGCTTGTCAAGGCATCTTTCCCGCCTTGACAAGCACCCCCGAACCGTCAGCACACTCGGCTTCGGGGTGCCCCACGCAACCACCCACCTGCAATGTCGCCGCCAGGCGACGAGCCGCCCGCGACCCCCCACGGGAAACACGTGAAAACAATTCACCCCGCCCAACCCGAACACCCCGTGACATCCGCCCTCGATATCACCCCTTATGGGGTATTCCTCCCCGAGTGGATCTAGCTAACCGGCGCGAACGCTCCTAGCATGCCGACCATGGGGACCTTGCCGCCAAGGCGGGTAAATTGATTTCGCTGACCTTCCGGATCCTGGGGCCGCTGGAGGTCGTCGCCGAGGGCCGGGCCGTACCGCTGGGCGGTCCGAAGCCCCGGCTGCTGCTGGCCGCGCTGGCGCTGCAGCCCAACATCGTCGTGTCCACCGAAGCGCTGGTCGAAGTCCTCTGGCCGACCACCGCCCCGCGCTCGGCGGCCGCCAACATCCGCACCTACGTCCACTCCCTGCGCAGACGCCTGGCCGAAACCTCGCCCGACCTGGCCGATCGCATCACCAGCCGAGCCTCGGGCTATCTCCTCACCGTCTCGGAAGACGAACTGGACCACCTCGTCTTCACCCGCCTCGCCACCCAAGCCTGGGAATCCCAGGACCATCCGGAAACCGCATTGGCCCTGCTGGACGAAGCACACTCGCTGTGGCGCGGCGAAGTGCTGGAAGGCCTCCCCCACGACCCGACCTGGGGCCCGACAGTCGCCCGTCTGAACGAGCTTCGCCTGGCAATACAGGAACAACGCCTCCGCGCCCGGTTAACCCTGGGCCGCCACAACGAAGTCATCGCCGAACTCCGCGCCCTCGTCACGGAACACCCGCTGCGCGAAGAACTTTGGCATCACCTCATCACCGCGCTACGCGACGCGGGCCGAACGACCGAAGCCGCGGAAGCGTACGAACTAGTCGAGCACACCCTCGCCGACGAACTGTCCGCGAGCCCCGGCGCGGCACTGCGCGAACTCCGCGCCACTCTCGAAGTTCCCTGCGCCAAGCTCCCGCCGATCTGTCAGCTCCCCCTGGATCTTCCGGATTTCACCGGCCGCGGCGAGGTCATCGAGCACCTGGTCGCGAAACTCCGCCGCCACGCCGAAGCGGAACGCCCCACGGTCGTCGTCCTGTCCGGCGCGCCAGGCATCGGCAAATCCTCCATCGCCGTACGGATAGCGCACGAAGTCCGCACGGTTTTCCCGGATGGACAGTTGCATGTGGACCTTGCCGGAACCTCGTCGTCGCCGCGCTCGCCGATGAGCGTCCTGGCCGAACTCCTGCGCGCCCTGGGCATTCCGGATTCGGGCCTTCCCCGGGATCTGGCGGAACGCTCGGCGCTCCTGCGTTCCCAGCTCGCCGGACGCCGGATGTGCATCGTCCTCGACGACGCGGGCAGCGCCGCCCAGGTGCGCCCGCTTCTCCCCGGGGCGGGCGCGTCCGCCGTACTGGTCACCAGCCGGATCCGCCTGCCCGACCTCGCCGGCGCGCTGCCCGTGGACGTCGACCTGCTGCCCGAGCCGGAAGCCGCGCGCTTGCTGGAAGGCATCGTCGGCCCCGAACGGGTAGCGGCCGAACCCGAAGACGCCGCGGCGATCCTGCGCCAATGCGGACATCTGCCGCTGGCGATCCGGGTAGCCGGGGCCAAGCTCACCCATCGGCCGACGTGGTCCCTGCGCGTTCTCGCCGACCGGCTCCACGACGAACACCGCCGCCTGGACGAGCTGCGCGTCGGCGATCTGGCCGTCCGGGCGAGCGTGACCCTGAGCTACGACCTCCTGCCCATGTCCGCCGCCGCGGCCTTCCGCCGGCTGGGCGCGCTGGGCCCGGTCCAATTCCCTGCCTGGGCGGTCGCCGCCGTCCTCGGCCGCCAGTCCGCCGACGACGTTCTCGACGTACTCGTCGACGCACACCTGGTGGAACTAGTCGCCACAGACGTCGCGGGCCAACCGCGGTACCGCCTGCACGACCTTTTGCGCGTGTACGCCGCGGAGCTGGCCGAGCCGGAGGAAACCCGCGCGGCGATCGGCCGCGTGCTGGAGGGATATCTGGCGCTGGCAGTGGAAGCCGCCGAACGCATGCCGATCCACTTCTTCGGCCAGTACCACGACGACACGGACCTGGCCCTGCCGCCGGACGCGGACCGCCTGCTGACCGACCCCGCCGCCTGGTTCGCCGCCGAACGCGCCACGTGTGTCGCCGCCGTCGGGCTGGCCGCCGAACGCGGTTTCGACGACCTGACCTGGCGGCTCACCGTCGCCCTCACGCCGTACTTCGACCTTCGCGGCCACCAAGACGACTGGCACGCCACCCACTTGGTCGCGCTGGGAGCCGCACGCCGGGCCGGCTCGGTCCGCGGCGAGGCAGTCGTCCAGCGCAATCTCGGCCAAGTCCTGCTGTACCAGGACAACGACGCGGACGCGATGGTCGCCTTCGAGGCAGCACGCGAGCTGTACCAACGGATCGGCGACCAGCAAGGACTCGGCGAGGCCTACGCCGGCATCGGCACCGTGCTGCGGATGCAAGGCCAAACCGACCGCGCGCTCGAACCCTGCCACGAAGCGCTCCGGCTGTTCGGCGAAGCGGGCGACCCGCACGGTGAGGCGGTGATCCGGATCGCGATCGGCTCGATCTGGGTCGCGCGCAAGTGCTACGCGACCGCGCGCCGCTGGTACACCGACGCGCTCGAGCTGTCCTGCGAAATCGGCGACCGGCACCGGGAAGCCCATGCGCTGCAACGACTCGGGCTCCTGCACCAGCGCGAGGGCAACCTGGCCGAAGCCCGCGAACACGTCACGCGCGCCATCGCCGTGTTCACCGATCTCGGCGACGACCATTGCGTCGGCTACGCGAACCAGAACCTGGGCGCGCTGTGCCTCTACAGCGGCGATCTCGCGCACGCGCAACTGCTGCTGGTGAACTCGTTGAGCGTGCACCGCCGCAACGGCGACCGCCGTTCCGAAGCCGAAGTGTCCCAGCTGCTCGGCGAACTCCATTCCGCGCTCAGTCAGCCCGAACGGTCCCGCAGCTACGCCGAACGCGCGCGGGCCATCCGCCGGGAACTGTCCGTCGGCGCCCTGGTCGAAGACCAGCCGCACCGGACCGGACCGCAGCGCATCGTGTCCGCCTGACGCGCGGGCCCGGTTGCGCGGCCAAACCCGCCCGCCGGGCCACGATGCGCTCATGAACACCAGGAAAGCGGCTGGTCACGTCCTTCTGACACTGGCGGTTATCGCTTTGTCGACTCCGGTGTCCGCCTCGGCCAAACCTCACCACGGCAGAAGGGTGCTGGAAAGACCGCTGACCTACCGCCTCTACGCGACCCGCGAAGGACTCGTCGGCGGCACCACCTCGAGCGGGCACCGGATCACCGAACGAGACCATTTCGTCGCGCTCCCGTCCACGAAAACGGTGTCCTCCAAAGGAAGAGGGACCTTCACCGTCCGGGTGTGCCGCACCGACGGCGCGCGCTGCGAGTACGCGCCGGTGTGGGACGTCGGTCCGTGGAACGAACACGACGACTACTGGAACCCCGCCGACCGTCGCGCGAACTTCGGTTCGCTGCCGCAAGGCGTGCCGGAAGCACAGGCGGCGTACCAAGACGGCTTCAACGGCGGCAAGGACGAACACGGCCGCACGGTGCGCAACCCGGCCGGTCTCGACCTGGCCGACGGCACGTTCTGGGACGGCCTCGGCCTCAAGGGCAGCAGCTACGTGGACGTCACTTTCCTGTGGACCGGCAGCGCTCCGGCCACCGGCGTGGTGACCGGCGGCGCTCCGCTCGTCGTGCGCACGTCCGCGAACAACGACGCGCCCCCGGCCGGATTGGCCGCCGACTCCGCTCAGGTGCCGATCGAGTGTTCCGTGCCAGGCGATCCGGTGGACGGCACCACGCGCTGGAACCGGATCGGCCCCGGACACTATGTGCCCGAGGCCTATCTCCGAGCCGATGCGGCTGTGCCGTCCTGCTGAAACTCAATGATGGTGGTGGGCATGCACGACGGCGTGCCCACGACCGCGGCCGATCATCCACTTGTTGACCGGGACCGTGACCACGAAGGCGATCGCGAGCGACAACGCCAGCGACAGCCAGAACAATCCGCTCGACAACCCCGCGTCCATCGCACCCGGGATCGCCACGACGACGGTGTTGTCGATGACCTCCATGACCGCGATCGACACCGTGTCGGCGGCGAGCGCGACCTTGAAGGCGGCTCCGAGCGCGAGACCCGACTTGAGCACGCCGCGCATGGTGAGGGCGTAGCCGAAGACGAACGCCAGCACGATGGACAGCACCACCGTGGCCGCGTTGTGCAGGCCGAGCGCGGTGCCGAGGACCATGCCGAGCACTTCGCCGATGGCGCAGCCGGTGAGGCAGTGCAGCGTCGCCTGGGCGGCGGTGGACCAGGAAGCTCCGTGCTGATGTTCGTTCATGCCGCTGACTATACCCCCTAGGGGTATCAACAGCGCAAGGTCGCCCGATGTGAGGACGGTCCCCCGGCGCGTCCGGCATGGATTCAGGGCACAGCCGGCGGGCGGAGGGCAGGCTGCGCCGTCCGGCGGTTGAACTCTCTTGCGTAACCGTTTGGTCGCGTTCGGTTGACCCCTTGCCGCCGCTGGCCCTACCTTCGGCTGCCAGGCCACATAGCCGGGGAACGGTGGGGGATGCGAGGGCGGACCAAAACGCTCGTGCTGGGCGCGGCGCTGGTGGCGACCGCGGCGGCACTGGCGGGCAGTTGCTCGCCGGTCCTGTCGGACTCGGCCCCGGAGCCGGCGAAAATCGCCTTCGTGCCGAAAATCGGCGGCATCCCGTACTTCGACGCGATGAACGCCGGGGGCATGCTGGCCTCCGAACGGCTCGGCGCGAAGTGGTTCCTCCGCGCCCCGGCGTCGGTCGACCCGGCCGCGCAGACGGCGATCCTGCGGCAGCTCATCGCCGAACGCGTGGACGTCATCGCGGTGGCCCCGAACGATCCGGCGGAGCTGGCCCCGACGATCGCGGAAGCGCGGGCGAAGGGCATCCACGTGCTCACCACGGACACCGACGCCGCCGATTCGCAACGCGAGGTGTTCGTCAACCAGACGACGGCCGAGGGCATCGGTTCCGCGCTGGTCGACTCGCTGATGAAGAAGACCGGCGGCACCGGCGAGTACGCGATCGTTTCGTGCGGGCGCACCGCGGCGAACCTCAACTCGTGGATCGAAGCCGAGAAAACGTATGCGGCGCAACGCTATCCGCAAGCCAAGCTGGTCGAGACGGTGTACGCCGACGAGGACACCACCACCGCCACGAAGCTGGCGAAAGACATCCTCAACCGGCATCCGAAGCTCACCGGCATGATCGGCCAGTGCACGACGGCCACGCCGGGCATCGCGCGAGCGGTGCGTGATCAGCAGAAGATCGGCCAGGTCTACACCGTCGGCACGGGCACGCCGCAAACGATGAAGCCGTATCTGGTCGACGGTTCCTGTTCCATGACGGTCCTGTGGAACGTCGAATCCCTCGGCTACCTCACCGCCTGGACCGCCGAGCAGCTCGCGACCGGCACCCCGCTCCGGCCCAAGAACAACGTGAGCCCGGAGCTTCCCGCGGTGCGCTACAACGCGGCCTCCCGGACGGTCCTGCTCGGCGATCCCCTGCTGATCACGCAGAACAACGTGGATCAGTTCAAGTACTGACGGGCTCAGCGCACGTCGACGGTCACCGTCAGCGTGCGCGTCCGCGCCGGCAGCTTCGCCATGTCCACCTGCAGGTACTCGCCGTCGTCCTGGCGGCCGTTCGGCTGTGTCTTGGCGTGCAGCGTGTAGGGAGCCGCCGAGTTCGCCACGCCGTCGATGCCGAAGTCGCTGTCGTTGCTGATCACCACGGTACGGCCGCTGTCGCTCGTCGCGACGCCTTCGACCTTGTCGTGGCCGAAGAAGCCGCCGCTCGGGTCCAGCCCGGTCACCAGGCCGCCGACGTCGAGGAACAGCTTCTTCGCCACCGGCGTCACGCCGACTTTCGCCAAGGCGTCGGCAGCCTCCGCGGTGGTGGCCTTGCCGACGTACGCCTCGATGCTCTTGCCGCCGTCGACGAGCAGGCCGCCCTTGGCCGCGTCGTACGTCGCGCCCGGCACCTTCGCCGCCGGGCCGAGGTCAGTCGCCTTGCTCAGGTCGACCTCGAACAGTTTCTTGTACGCACCGGGCTCGGCCTTGCCGTCCCGCTCGTCCACGAGGAACCGGGTCGAGGACAGAGCGGTGATCTCGGAAACCGCGGTGCCGGTCTCGTCCGGGTTGTCGAGCAGGTAGGCGTACTCGTGCGTGGCGCGGGTCTTGAGATCGACCGTCACGATCCGCAGCGCGGGAACCTTGCTGGGCTTCTTCGTGAGGTCCGGCTGCTGCAGCGCGGACTGCATCATGCCGACGAGCGTCCCGCCGTCCGGGGTGAGCGTGAGCCCCTCCATGCCCTTGTTCGGCACGCGGTTCTTCAGTTCCTTCGGCAGCGAACCGTCGAACGGCGAGAGGCGCTCGATCGCGCGGCCGTCCGCGCGGAAGTGCGTGATGAACGGGCCGTACTCGTCCGACACCCAGAACGTCCCGTCGCGTTGCGCGACGAGGCCTTCGGAGTCGTAGCCGTTCGGCGACGCGGGCAGTTTGGCCCCGTTGAGATCCACAATGGTCTCGCCGGTGCTCGCCAAGGTGTTGACCTGGCCGTTGTACGGCGAACCGTCGGCCGCGCGCAGCGGAATGTTCTGCTCCAGCACGGCTTTTCCGCCCCTCAGCCGGAATTTGCCGATGGCGGGCGTGAACGACGGGAGCGGCTCCACTTTGGACCCGTCCGGCGCGTCGACGTTCGGGCCGCGATCGGTGAGCCCGTAGAACTCGTCGCGCGATCCCGGCACCGGAGTGAGCGCGGACCCGTACCCGCCGCCGGTGATCTTGACGCCGCCGACGGTGCCGAGCGGCGGCAAATCCGTCGGGTACAGGCGGACCGCGTCGCTGACGGTGTAGGTGAACGTGTCGCGTCCGGTGAACCCGGCGGCGGGGGTGTAGCGGAACGATCCGTCCGGGCCGATGGTCAGCGCGCCGTGCCCGGGGTCGGTGTGCCGGACCACTGCGCCGTCGCGCTGCGCGTCGCCGCGTACCTGCAGCGTGTGCCCGGCCCGCACCCGGTAATGGTCGTCCGGGCGGTCCTTCGCCTCGGCCGGGCCCGCGGCGGCCAGCGGCAGCACCAGCGCCCCGGCGACCAGCCCGATCTTCACGCGTCTCATCGGCTTTCTCCTCCTCTGGCGTCGTTTTCGACGCCCGACGGAGTCTCGACGGCCGAGTTGGACAGCGTTGGTCATCGAGACGACTGCCGCGTTAACGAGCGCGCCGTGCTCGAGCCGCTACCGCACCTCCTCCGACGATCAGCAGGACTGTGGCGAGGCCCCAACGCCGCTGCTTCTTGACGTTGTCGTGCGCCTTCGTCGTGCGTTTCTCGGGCGGTTTCCGGACTGCCTTCAGCGGGGCTGCGCGGGACGGTGCCGGGGGTTGGGGCATCGGGATGGGCTGGATGATCGCGTCCGGCGGTCGCGGGGTTGGGGTGGGCGTGATCGGGTTCGGCTGGGTTGGCACGGGGGAGGACGATGGTGGCGTCGGCGCGGGTGGACTGGAAGACGGCGTGGGGGTGGCCGAGGTCGTCGGGGTCGAGGACGGTGCCGGTGCCGGTGTCGGAGAAGGCAAGGACGACGGCGGTGGCGGGGATGGCGCAGGCGGTGGCGGGGGTTCCGCCAAACACCCGGCCCCGTCGGACGTCACCAACGGCGGCCCAGTGCTCACCTCGACCGCCGAACCGCCGTCCATCCGATACGTGACGCTCCGCCCGTCGATCCAGTTCGCGGTCGCGTAGAGCTTGTGGTCCGGTCCGAACACGACGGAGCCGTAAGTCGCGTCCGGAAACCGCTCCCCCGGCACCTTCGCGACCTGTCCGCTCACCGGATTCACCGTGACCACCGCGCCCTCGGCAGCGGACGAAACCCCGTACAGCAGACCGTCTTCCGGGTTGTACGCGAAATCGTCGATTCCCGAGGCGAGCCACCACGGACGCAGCAACACCGGCCCGGTCGCGGTGAGATACCCGGAGCCGCGCGGATCAACGTCCACTGTGTACAGACTGGTTCCCCGCTTCACATACCAGGAATTGCCGGACATCGCCCCGGCCGTCGCGCCGGTCACCCAGCTCCACACGCCGTGGTGGGTGTCGCGGCCGACCGGACCGAGGTCGGTCAGTTCGCCGTCGGAATCGATCCGCACCGCGTGCCAGCCGTCGTGGAAGCGGCCGTCAGCGACGCCGTACGTCACGTCCTGCGCGGCCGAATACGCGATGGCATTCAGCGCGAAAGGACTGTGGTGCAACAGATGCCGCGCGCCGGCGGGCAACGTCAGCCGCACGATGTCGGACGACCACCCGTCCCGGCTTTCGACCTGCAGCACCCGGCAGGACGTCGCGGCCGCGCGCTGGCGGGCCGGAGCCAGCCAGCCAGACGCGACGAGCAGCCCGGCGACCGCGGCCGCGGCGGCCACCACAGTCAGGTACCGGGAACCTCGCACCGGTCAGCCGAGCCGCGAGATCGCCGTGGTGAACGCGTCCGGACGCACGTTCGCGCCTCCGGCATAGGGGTTCTGCAGCTGGTAAATCGCATACAACAGCAGGACGATCGTGCCGGCCAGCGTCGACACGATTACGAGATGCGCGGCCATCCGCGTGCCGCCGAAGAGGTTCGGCAGCAGAATCGAGATCACGCTGCCCAGAACGAGCGCGAACCACATGACCGAGCCGACGCCGTCGGTTTCCGCGCCGGTGAGCCGGGTCTGCCGGGCCTGGTAGACCTGCCAGAGCTGGGCGGCGGCGTCCTCCTTCCGGCTGTTCGTCCAATCGTCGCTGGCCTGCGCGTCGGCGACGACGCGGCGCATCTGGTCGAGCTGCGTCCAGCCGGTGTCCGGGACCGGCCCGTCGTCGACGAGCCGGGGCCACTCCTGCTTCGACACCGTCGTCGCGTACGCGATGGCCAGCCGCCGCACCTGCTCGCCGGTGTCCCCGGGCAGCGCCTGCGCCGACCAGGTGGCGGCGACCAGACCCTCCGCCTCGGTGTAGGAACCCTCGCGCGTGGCCGTGACGGCGTCGAAAAGCGAGATCAGCACGAACGCGACCAGCACCGCGTGCAGCCCGCCGACGATGGTGAACACCTGGCCCGCGGCGTCGTTGTTGTCGCGGCGGCCCTCGTCCCAGCCGAAGCGCCGGACGAGATAGCCGATCACCGCGGCCGCGATCGCCGCGCCGACGACCCAGAACACCCCGGTCACGTAGACGTTCATCCGGTTCCTTTCGCGGGGAAATGCGCTGGCCGACGCTATCCAGCCGATTCCGGAACGGACAACGGCGAAACCCGCGATTCAGCCGGGTGGCCGTCCGCCGTCGCCGTGGTTCGCCGGATCGGAGCAGCCGTCCGGGCACGCGTTCCCCCGTTTGCTCTTGCTCGGCAAGGAAAACAGCTCGGATACCAGTCGTCCGCACTCGACCGGGTTACGGCAGCAGACCGACGGTGACGCGCTCTTGATTGTCAGCCGGACAACAGCACCGGCAATGTCCGAAAAGGAGCTTCGGCAAACAGGTGAATCGAGCTCGGCTACCCGATCGAGTGATTGTCGGGATCGTCCATCTTGCTAAGTTGATGCGCGGTGCCGCTCACGATTCGCATTCTTCACCCCCTCCCGGAAAACCTCTCCGGCGTTTTCGACGTAAGGTGGTTTAGCAGTGACCGTTCCGATCCCCTCCGCACTGTCCACTTTGGCCATTGCGCCGCGTCCGGAAGCGAAAGAACGATGACGACGGTGGACGCGCGGACCGGGGCCCGCTCCGTGGCCGAGGTGCTGGACTGGAGCCGGAGCAGGTGGGAACCGGCGATGCGGGCGGCGGTCGACCGGCTGCCCGTGTCGATGCGCCGGATCGCCGGCTACCACCTCGGCTGGTGGGACGAGACCGGAACGCCGACGACCGCGTCCGGCGGCAAAGCCTTGCGCCCGGCGCTGGTGCTGCTGTGCGCGGAAGCCTGCGGCGGAGACCCGGAGGACGCGATCCCCGCCGCGGTGGCCGTCGAACTGGCGCACAACTTCTCGCTGCTGCACGACGACGTCATGGACGGCGACCGCACCCGGCGGCATCGCCCCACCGCGTGGACCGTGTTCGGCACCGGACAAGCGGTCCTGGCCGGAGACTCTCTGCTCGCCCTGGCCTTCGACGTCCTGTCCCCCGACGGCCCAGCCGCCGCGCGCCTCCTGAGCACCGCGGTGCTGGACCTGCTGCACGGCCAGCACGAGGACCTGGCGTTCGAACAGCGGACGAACGTCGAAGTGGCGGAATGCGTGCGGATGGCGCGGGGAAAGACGGCGGCCCTGCTGAGCGCGGCGTGCACGCTCGGCGTGCTGGTGGTCGGAGGCCGCGGCGAACACGTCGAACGCTTCGGTCGGTTCGGACGGTCGCTCGGCCTGGCCTTCCAACACGTCGACGACCTCCTCGGCATCTGGGGCGACCCGGCGGTGACCGGCAAGCCGGTCTATTCAGACCTGCGCAGCCGCAAGAAATCGCTCCCGGTGGTCGCGGCGCTCACCTCAGGCACCTCAGCCGGACAGGAACTGGCGATGCTGTACCGGCAGCCCCTGCCGGACGACCGCCTCGCCAAAGCCGCGGCACTGGTCGACGAAGCCGGTGGCCGGTCGTGGAGCCACACCCAGGCAGACGAGCTGCTCACCGACGCGTTGACCGCCCTGACCGCCGCCAACCCAGCCCCGCGAGCGACGGCCGAGCTGACCGCACTGGCCGAGCTCATCACCCGCCGAGACCACTGACCCGGGCCGTCGCCCGACCCCGAACGATCATTCGCCCCAGGCAATCGCGCGAGCTTGACGATCGCCCGGCCTAAACCGTCGTCTGCCCAAGCCGCCAGCCGAGCCAAGCGACCCAACCAGTGCGGTCGCCTGCCCAGGGCAATCGTCCTGATGCCGCTTCGAAGCACATCCCACGGCGGCCCGGATCGCCTGCAGGGTCTGGCAACCGACTTCATTTTCTCGTCGGCCGATTCATGTCGCCCTCACAAAGAAAGGGAAAGCGACTTCGCTTGTTCGAGCGTGCTGGAAGTACGTGCGGGCGGAGTGCCCGCGGTGACGTGTCCGCAAGCTCTGTTCAGCGGCCCAGTTCGACCGCATGGCGTAGGTCGCTGGCATAGGCATCCGGTTGTTCCCAGGCTGCGAAGTGGCCTCCGGCGCGGTGTTCCACGTAGGCGCGGATGTTCAGGAATGCCTCGGCGTAGCTTCGCGGCTCCGGTTTGATGTCGCGCGGGAACACCGACAGCACGGTCGGCGTGTCGATCCGGTCGGGGAGGGTGGCCGGTTCGGCGTAGGTGGCGAATGAGGTGCCGATCGTGCCGGTGACCCAGTAAGCGGTGACCCAGGTGAGAAGTTCGTCCGCGGTGAAGGCCGATTCGTCGGACCAGGACTCCAGTTTCTCGACGATCCATGCCGCGAGGCCGGCGGGTGAGTCGCCGAGAGCGACGGCGAGCGTGTTCGGCCGCGTCGACTGCTCCGCGATGTACCCGCCCTCGGTCCGGAACCACTGCGCCGCTCGGTCGAGGTAGGCCTTCGCGTCGGCCGCGAGCTTCGCCGGGTCCGCCGTGAACGCGTGCTGCGGGGCGACGTTCGTGAGGTGCAGGGCGGCCACCCGGTCCGGGTGTTCGGCCGCGAGGAGTTCCGCGACGGTGCCGCCCACGTCGCCGCCGGACACCGTGTACCGCGCATAACCGAGTTCGTCCAGAGCGTCCGCGACGATTCCGGCGATCCGGTTGACCGACATGCCGGGCATCGTGAGCGGAGCCGCGAACGGGAAGCCCGGCAGCGCGGGAACCACCACGTGCAGGTCCGCGAGGAGAGGCAGGACGCGCTCGAACCGCAGCACCGAGTCCGGCCAGCCGTGCAGCAGCACGACCACCGGCGCGCCGGGATCCGCGGCCCGCTGGTGGATCACCCGCAGCTCGGTGTCGCCCGCCCGGACGGTCTCCCAAGGGAATTCGCCGATGCGGCGCTCGTGCACGCTCCAGTCGTACCCGTTCGCCCAGCGTTCGAGCAGTTCATCGAGGCGAATGCCGGTGATGCCGCGCGTCCCGTCGGCATGCCACGGGGTCGCGACGCGCCGCGTCCGCCGGAGTCGTTCCTGCGTTCCGCTGTCCATGTGTATCAACGTACACAAGATGTGTATGCTCGTACACATGAGCTCGCGCAATGCCGCCGCCACCCGGCAGCGGATCCTGGAGCACGCACGACGCCAGTTCGCCCGGCACGGATACGCGGCGACCACGGTCAAGGGCGTGGCCGATGCGGCCGGTGTGTCGCCCAACCTCATCACGCGTTATTTCGGCGGCAAGGACGGTCTTTTCCTGGCGGCGACCCGGACGGAGATCCCAGTCGTGGACTCCTTCGACGGCGACCGTTCAGCGTTGGGCTCGCGTCTCGCGGCAAGCATCGTCCAGCGCTGGTTCGCCGCGGCGGAGGAGGATCCGCTGCTCGCGCTGCAACGCGCGTCCGGCGAGCGCCCGGAGGCGGCGGAGGCGTTGGCCGCCTTCCTCGACACGAACTCGCTGGAGCCGCTGCACCGTTACCTGCGCGGCAGCGGCCTTGACGACGCGGACGCCCGCGACCGAGCCGCGGCGATCGACGCCTTCGTGCTCGGCGTCTCGACCCGCCTCCGGGTCCTGCGTTCCGAACTCGGCGACCCCGCCGAACTCCAGGCATGGCTGAGCACCACCATCCAACGCCTCGCCGACGGGTAACCACGACAAGCGACAGGCGCTGAAACTCGTTTCCGGTCGCCCTATGTTGTCCCAACTCAGCATCGGCCACACGCGAGGACGACCCAAGGCCGTTCGGCGCACCCGACGCCACCGTCAGGCAGCACCGGCCTGGAACCGTCACCGGCCCGGGCGGTTCAGCCCTTCCTCCCCAGCACCCCGGGAAAGCACCACCTCATCGGTATTCGCGAGCGCTTCCTTGCCGCGCTGACTCGACGGCGCGGTCGTGAGGTCCCGCAGGCGAATCGGTGGCCCCAGATCGATCAGCGTCGGCACATACTCGGCCTTGTCGACCGTCCATTTCCCGCCAGTCCGGCTGAACCGGAACCGCGCCGCGACCCCTTCCTCGGCGGACCCGCGAGGTTCGTCGTGCCGCGCGACCTCATTGCCGAGCCCGAACGCCACCCACTTGCCGCCGATCTTCTGGAACGGCTGCACCACGTGCGCGTGATGTCCGACGATCAGGTCGAGATCCGGCGACGCCGTCAGCTTCCGCGCCAACTGCGTCTGCTCAGCAGTCACGTCATGCTGATACTCGACGCCCCAGTGCAGGCTCGCGATCACGACCTCCGCCCCGGCCGCCTTCGCCTCGCGCGCCGCGGAGAGGATCTCGTCGGGGTCGATTTCGTTGGCCAGCCACGGTTTCCCGGCCGGCCGCTTGATCCCGTTGAACCCGAACGCGTACGACAGCTGCGCGACCTTCACCCCGTGCACGTCCAGGATCAGCGGTTTCCCCGCCTCTTCGGACGAACGCGCGGAGCCGGTGTGCTTCAGCCCGGTCTCGTCGAGCTTGTCCAGCGTCCGCTGGACACCCGCCGCACCCTGGTCGAGCGTGTGGTTCGACGCGGTCGAGCAGGTGTCGTATCCGGTGTCCTTCAACGCGTCCGCGATTTCCGGCGGCGCGCTGAACGACGGATACCCGCGGTACGGCCCGCCCTCCGGCGCGAGCGGCGTTTCGAGGTGGCAGATCCCCAGATCCGCGCCGGACACCAGCGGTTTGACCCCGGCGAACAGGTGTCGGTAGTCGATCTTCCCGCCGCCGTCCGCCTCGGCCTGCTCGGTGAGCCGCGGGTGGATCAGCACATCCCCGGTCGCCACGACCGTGAACGAGTCCGGCGAGGCGGCCGTCGCCGACGACGGTTCGGCCGAGGACCGGGGCGGGGCGGCTTCGCTCCCACACGCCGTCAGCATCAGCGCGACCCCAGCGAGGGCGGCGGCGCGGCGTATGTTCGTCATGATCATCCCCTTTGCCCGACTGCCCGGCACATCCTTCCGCATCACTCGTGTGGGTTAACACCCTGGTCGTGACCAGGCAAAACGCTCAGGCCAGGCAGTCGGAGGGCTCTCCGCGAGTCAGCGCCGGGTCGGTCTGGTCGAAAGTCCGCGCGACGCCGGGGCCGGACGTGCGCGTCTCGAACCGCACGGTCACCCGCCCGTGCCCCGCGCCTTGCACCCAGCCCGTGCCGTACTCGGCATGCACCACGTCGTCTCCCGGACGCCATCCCGACGAGGACACTGGCGCGCTCCCGCCCGGAGACGGCGCCGAAGTGACCACCGGCTCCTCCGTCGCAGCAGGCACGGTCAAGCTGAACAAGGCGTCCTGATGCGGCACCGAAAGCCCGCTGAACGCCACGCCGGCCAGCCGCACTCCGCCGAACTCCTGCGGGTCGAGCAGCAGCCGTTCCGCAGTAGCCGCAAGCTGTTCGAGGTCGTCCGTGGGCGACGCGGTGGTCTCGGAGCGGGTCACCGTGCTCATGTCCGTATGCCGCAGCTTGATCACCACCGTGCGCGCGACGCGGCCCGCCTTCACCAGCCGGGCGTGCGCGCCAGCCGCGATTTTCCTTACCTCCGCGCGCAATCGCACGAGGTCGACCACGTCGACGTCGAAGGTCGTCTCCGCGCTCACCTGCTTGGCTTCGCCGCGTTCCGCGACCGGACGGTCGTCGAATCCGCTCGCCAGCCGACGCAAATCGCGGCCGACCACGCCGCCGAGCGTCGACACCGCGTCCGGCTCCGGCAACGCCGCCAGCTCGCCCAGGGTGAGGACGCCGATCGTGCGCAGTTTCGCTTCCGCCACCGGGCCGATCCCCCACAACGCACGCACCGGCAGCGGAGCCAGGAACTCGCGTTCAGTTCCCGGCGGCACGACGAGCAGGCCATCCGGCTTCGCGCGGTCCGAACCTATTTTCGCGACCTGCTTGCCCGTTCCCGCGCCGATCGACGCGGTCAGCCCGGTCTTTTCCCGGATCCGCGTCCGCAGGTTCTCGGCCCATTCGGTCACCTGCCCGACCGACGCGCCGGCCAGCGCGGGAGGTTCGGCGAACGCCTCGTCGAGAGAAATCCGTTCCAGCACCGGCGCGACCTCGCCGACGACGTCGAAGACCTCCTTGCTCAGGATTTCGTACAACCGGAACCGCGGCGGAAGCACCACGCCGCCGGCCGGAAGCAGCCGCCGGGCCTGGGACATCGGCATCGCCGAACGCACGCCGTACTCGCGGGATTCGTAGCTCGCCCCGGCGACGACGCCGCGGTGTCCGGTGCCGCCGACCACGACGGCGCGCCCGCGCAGCGTCGGGCGGGTGAGCTGCTCGGCGGAGGCGTAGAACGCGTCGAGGTCCAGGTGCACGACCCAGCGGGACATGTCAGGTTCCAGCGTCCAGGAGTCGTTGCAACGCCTTGGTGTAGCTCTCGAACGCGGCGCGGCCCTTGCTCGTGAGCCGCACCAGCGTGACCGGCGTGCGGTGCTCGTAGGCCTTGGTGATCTCGACGTACTCGGCGTCCTCGAGTTTCCGCAGATGCGTCGAAAGGTTGCCCGCGGTCATCTCCAGCAACTGCTGCAGCCGCGGAAAGGTGATCTGGTCGGCGGAGCGCAGCCCGGCGAGCGCGACCGTGACGCGCAGCCGCGCCTGGGCGTGGATGACGGGGTCGAGCTCGGGCAGATCAGTCACGGGGCCGCACCACGTAGACCAGCGCCGCGACCGCGAATCCGCCGCCGCCGGCGAGCGAGAGGACCAGGAAGTTGCCCGGCACGCCGACCAGGACGCTTGCCCCGCCGCACACGATGATCCAGCCGCCGAGGAAGTACTGCCGCAGGTCCTGCCACAGCATTCCGCCCGCGAGGTAGAGCGCGCCGGTCAGCAGCAGCGACGTGCCCGACCACAGCAGCGGCACGAGATCCGAGCCTTCGGGGAGGAGTTTGGTGATCCGGATGTCGATCAGGCACATCGCGGCGAACGAGATTCCCCACGACCAGCCGTACATCGCGCTGATCCGCCGGGACGGACCGCGGATCCCCCGGCTGGGTTTGCTGCCGTGCCAGGCGGAGTAGGCGATCGCGCCCATCATCAGCACCGCGACGACGATCGCCGCGACCCATCCGGGCAGCAGCGCCGCCGATCGCTCGTCGGAGAGATAAACGAGGCCCCAGCCGACGAGCCAGGTGAAGGCCCAGACGCCGAACAGACGCGCCGGGCTGACTCGCAGCTCCCGGCGCGTCCGCTCGTGCTGAAGGGCGATGAGTTCGAGCGACTCCGCCGCGGACAGCGGCTCGCCCTCGTCCTCGACGGGGTCTCCCGCGTCGTCGTTCACCCCGGACCGCCCTTCCCCCGTACTGACCCCGCATGCAGCACGGAAGCTAACACGTCACGCGACCTTCACCGGGCCCAGCCGGAACCGCCGCACCACCACGAGCGCGGGCACGACCAGCCACGCCGCCAGCACGCCGACCGCGAGACCGAGCCCGCCGGCGTGGTCCACCGGGAGCGTGCCGACGCGGCCGAGCCAGTACGTCGGGAAGAAGTGCGCGAGCGCGGTCATCCATTCCGGCAAGAACGCGAGCGGCATCCACAACCCGCCGAACACACCGAGCGGCAGCATCAACGCGCCGGTCATCGCACCGACCGTGTCGCCCTTGCCGAACAACCCGAGCAGCAGCCCGAGCACCGCGAACGGCAGCGCGCCCAGCCACAACGAGACGCCGCTGAGCAGCCACTGCGCCGCGGTGAGCTGCACTCCCCGCAGCGCACCCGCCGCGAAGATCACCAGAACCACCGGCAACGCCATCGCCATCGAAGACGCGATCTTCACCGCGAGGTAGCCCGGTCCGCGCATGGGTGTGAGCCGAAGCTGCCGCTGCCAGCCGTCGGTCCGCTCGGTCGCGACGCGGGTTCCGGTGAACAACGCGCCGCTCATCGCTCCGTACGCACCCATGTTGATCATCGTCGTGACACTCGCCTTGATGCCGCCCGCCCCGACCTGGTCGCCGAACAACCCGCCGAACAGGAGAAACATGCCGAGCGGGACCGCGATGGTGAACAGCGCGAACTGCGGGCTGCGGATGATGCGCAGGATCTCCAAGCGGAGGTAGACGAGGTTCATCGGAGCGCTCCCTGCGGCTCGTCGGAGGTGAGGGCGAGGAACGCTTCCTCAAGCCCGGCGGAGGTGATCTCGATCGAACTAGTCTGCGGAAACGTCGTGAGCAACGCCCGGATCGCCAGGTCGGAGTCGGTACAGCCCAGTTCCGTGCGATCGCCCTGAACACGTGCGCTGGCGACCCCGTCCAGCACAGCCAGGTCTTCCTCGCGGGCGCCCGGTACGACTGCCCTGATCAATCGCCCGGACACGTTCGCGCGCACCTCGTCGACCGCGCCGTCCGCGACGACCTTCCCGTGCCGCATCAACACGACCCGGTCCGCGTAGTCCTCCGCCTCGGCGAGGTAATGCGTCGCGAAGAGCACGGTCCGCCCCGCCGCCGTGAACTCGTGCATCGACGCCCAGAACTCGCGCCGCGCGTCGACGTCCAGCGCCGCCGTCGGCTCGTCGAGAATTAGCAACTCCGGATCGCCGGTGAGCGCGAGCGCGTACCGAACCCGCTGCAACTGCCCGCCAGGCAGCTTCCCGCACCGCCGCCTGGCGAACTCCCCAATCCCGGCCCGGCCGTAAACCTCCTTGGCCGACAACGGATTCCGGAACATCGACCGATGCAACTCGACCAGCTCGGCCGGCGTGACATCCCGCAGCAAGAACCCGTTCTGCACCATCGCCGCGAGCCGCCCGGAATCGAGCGCCGCCCGAGGCGCACCGCCGAACACCTGCACGCTCCCCTCGTCCGGCGAGGCAAGCCCGAGCAGCATGTCGATGGTGGTCGACTTGCCCGCACCGTTCGGCCCGAGCAGCGCGACGACCTCGCCCCGCCGCACCGCCAAGGACACGCCGTCGACCGCGCGGACCTGCTTGAACTGCTTCACCAGGCCGGTCAGCCTGAACGCTTCCGTCATCTCGTCCCCCAGTGTTCCGCTGTGCTGAACTTTGTAACACAAAGTTGGTTGTGTTGAAAAGTGGTGGGCAATGCCGAGTTGTTCACCGTGGCAAGCATGGCCCCCGACCCTCCGCCCAAGCGGGTGCCAGGGACAACGCAAGACGACCCACACCCCCACAGCCCGGATGCAACGGTGATCCCGCCTCACTCACACGAACCACGGTTCACTAAAAAGCAGCAGCATTCCGCCCCGCATTCCATTTCCCTCACCGTGCGCAATTCGCCGAACCAGCGGTACGGAAATTCCCCATCGGCACGGATGATCGACTGTTGCCGCGGATCCGAGGGGGACTAGTGAAACACTGGGCCAGTTGCGAGCGCGCGGGAAGCCAGCGCTGCGCTTGCAAGATGTGCATGGGCGCGAAACACGGTTGGACTGGGGCGGTCGCGCTGGCCAAGGACAACACTCCACACAGGCGCGACGACCTGCGCGACGCCGCTGACGAGAGGTGGCGAGCCGCATGGGTCGGACACCGACCGGAAAACCGCCGGATCAGCTACCCTAAAAAGAGCGCCGCGATAATCTCCGTAGTCGCTGATATCGTCGACTGGCTCGCCGCCGACTACGAAATTCACGGTCGCTCGACTGATTCTCGGCGCTCATCCGGAGAGCGAGCCGCCGAGCACGTCGAGACCGCGGGACCCGACGACTTGGCAGCGCAGTCAGCAGCGAGTGGTCAATCATCGCTGCAGGCTTCTGCGCTAGGAGACACAGCGGCCCGACCACCTGCGGCCAAGGAGAGCAGCCGGGTCGCGGCAGGCCCGGGCGAGCCGCCGAGACTCAGCCTGGTCGACCAGGTCGAGGAACTCGGCAACGCGCTCACCAACGTGGTCCTCCGTGATATAGAGCGGGCTCATCACGGCCCGATCCCGGATACGACGAAGGTGGCGCTGGCAGACCACTTCTGGTGCGACTTGCTCGCACAACTGGCGCACGTGCTCTCCGAGGGAGTCACTACCGTCGAGAGGCTGACCGGCAAAGTTCCGGAGCTGGTGACTCAGCTCGTTCTGGAGTCCCGGCGGGAGGCCGACCGGCTTCCGCTCGAGGAATTCGTGGTGCGGACTGCGGTGAACAGCCTCTGGAAGCACTTGACGGTGCTCATGCCGTTCGGCTGGCTGGTGCTGGTCAAGCGGATGGTGCCGATCGTCCGGGTTCTGGCGGTGCTGATGTGCAAGGCACCGGAACGGCATGAAGCGGTGGTGCGCTATTGCGTCGATCCGCTCGCCGGGCAGCTGCGCGAAGAGACCAAACGGCGTCTGCTCAAAGTGCTCGGCAACTGGCTGACTGGCTTGGAAGGGCACGACGACGAGGCAGCCTGAACTACCAGTGCCCGGCAAATCCGGTTGCTCCCGACGACCGACCGCACTACCGTCCCGGTCCATGACGATCTTCGCCCGCTGCCGCCTGTTCTGATCCCGGCACGACTTTCCGGGCCGCCCGCCACCGGGCTGCCCCTTCCTTGCGTGCCGGACCGCAGCTCGTCCGGAAAGGACACTTTCGCCTTATGGGCAAGCACATCGTCATGGTCGGCTGTTCTGCGCCGAGCCACGTCTATCCGTCGCTGGGGATCATCCGCGAACTGGTGCAGCGCGGGCACCGGGTCAGTTACGTTGTGGGGGAACCGCTCGCCGGATTGGTCGAGGCGACCGGCGCGGACATCGTCGCGCATCCCACGATCTTCCCGCTCGGCCCGGACGCGGAATGGCCGGAAGACCCGGCCGATGCGATGCGCGTCTTCCTCGACGAGGCCATCGCGATCCACCCGCGGCTGACCGAAACCTTCGACCAAGACCGGCCCGACCTGCTGCTCTACGACATCGGCGGCCTAGGCGCACCATTGCTCGGCCTCCGCTACGACGTGCCCGCGGTGCAACTCTCCCCCACCTACGTCGCCTGGGACGGGTACGAGGAAGAACTCGCCGATGTCCTCAAACCGATCCGCACCTCACCGTCCGGAATGGACTATCACCGGACGTTCACCGAGTGGCTAGCGGAACACGGTGTCACCGAAGACGCCTGGACATGGCTCGCCCGACCGGTGCCGATCCTGTCGCTGATCCCCCGCGCGATGCAGCCCAACGCCGACCGCGTGCCGGAGGACCGCGTCCAGTTCGTCGGCCCGTGCCTCGACCCGGCGCGCGCAGCCGAACGCTGGACTCCGCCGTCCGACGGGAAACCCGTGCTGCTCGTATCCTTCGGCACCGCGTACAACGACCAGCTCGACGTTTACCGGCACTGCATCACCGAATTCCAGGACTGGCACGTCGTGCTCTCCATCGGCAAGCACGTTTCGAAAGACGACCTCGGCCCGCTGCGGGAGTCGGTCGAGGTCCACGAAACGGTGCCACAGCTGGCGATTCTCGACGCCGCGTCCGCCTTCATCACGCACGCCGGAATGGGCGGCTGCACGGAATCCCTGTGGTACGGCGTGCCGACGGTCGCCATCCCGCAAGCCGTCGACCAGTTCGGCAACGCCGCGCAGCTGGAGGCGTTGGGCGTTGGCAAACATCTGCCCGCGGACCAGGTGACCGCCAAGTCCCTGCGCGAAGCCGTCGACGAAGTCAGCAGTTCGCCGGACGTCGCCGCGCGGTTGGCCGAGCTGCGTGCGGAAATCCGTGCCCACGGCGGGATCGCCGCAGCCGCGGACGCGGTGGAGAAGTTCCTGAACTGACTGCCCGCCCGGGCTTGGCGGCAAGCCCGGGCGGTCCGGCTATCCAGCCCGGATCTCGTTGAGGTAGTTGTAAATCGTGTACCGCGTCACCTCGAGCTGCGTGGCCAGATGGTCCACCGCGTCCTTGATCAGGAAGTACCCGGCCTCGTCCAGTTCGCGGACCACCGCCGATTTGTGCCGCTTCTTCATCAGCTCGACCGGAATCCCGGATTTCCCGATCGCGCGCCCGACGAGGAACCGCTGCAGGCTGTCGACGTCCGGCAGGAACGTCTCCTCCCGCCGTTCCTCCGACGTCTGCGCCGCGGCGGGCAGTTCGCTGTTCACGCACAGACACCCGATCGCCGTCCCGTCGGCGTCGCGCAGGAACAACGTGGACGACCGGATCTCGCGACCGTCCGGGCTGTGCGTGCGGTAGTTGGTCAGGTCCTGTGTCGTGCCGCGCCGGACGAGCCCGAGCAGCAGATCCGTCATCGGACCGCCGACCGAGCGGCCGGTGAGCTCCCCCGCGATCGCGACGATCGAATCCGGCAGCCGCGACAGGTCGTGCAGCAGCACCTCGTTGCCCGGCCCGAGCATCGCCGCCAGGCCGTCCACCGCCGGAATCAGCGCGGTGAGCAGCTCATGCGTCGCCGTGCCCGAAGCCGACGCGACCGGCACGACCCGGCGAGGCCGCAGCAGCGTTTCCAACGCGTCCCGCACCAGATCCGCGGCCGCCGCCGGGGTCGACGCGTGCGGGGACAACCGGACGTGTTCCGGACGCACCGTCGCCGCGATCCCGGCAGCCGTCAACGCCGCCCCGACCTGCTCCGCCGGCTTGTCCGGCAACGAGAACGCGAGGATTCCGGCCCGCCGTTCAGTCGCCGACACGATCTCGGCACCGAACGAACGCAGCACTTCCTCAAGCTCGCCGACGCGTTCGGTGATCCGGCCCGCGATCGCCTCGACGCCGGTTTCCTCGACCAGTTCCAGCGCCGCCGCGAACGCGCCGGACGTGACCGGGCTGAGGTTCGAGATCGACCAGCTCGCCGCGGTCGGGTCGGCGGGGTGGATCTCGTTGTCGAACAGACCGGGGTCGCGCGCGCCGGTCCAGCCGGACAGGATCGGGTCCATCCGCGCCAGCGCCCGGTCGGACAGCACCGCGAACCCGGTGCCCCAGCCCGCCCGCAGCCACTTCTGCCCGCCGACCACGAGCACGTCGGCGACTCCCCACGGCTCGTCGACAACCCCGAAGCCCTGGATTCCGTCAACCACCAGCAGCCGATCGCCCACCACCTCGCGCAACGCGGCGAGATCAGCCCGATAACCAGTACGGAAATCGACCGCGCTCACCGAAACGACAGCGGTTTCGGGCGTGAGCGCTTCCGCGAGACGGTCGGCAGTGACGTAACCGCCTTCCAGCCGCCGCATCCGCACCCGCCCGGCCTGCTCCGCGCGCGCCCACGGATACGTGTTGGCCGGGAACTCCGCAGCTGACACGAGCACTTCGCCGTGGCTGTTGAACGCTGCCTGGAACAGGCCGAGGCTGGTGTGCGGGAGCAGCACGGTGTGGTCGGTGTCGCTGCCGCAGAGCCGCGCGGCCGCTGCTTTCGCGCGGATCTCCTGCCGCATCAGTTCGTCCACTGTGGACGGACCAGCCTTGGTCGTGGCCTCCAGCAGCCGCGCGGTGGTGTCGAGCACAGCGTGCGACGGCGGCCCGAACCGCGCGAAGTCCAGGTACCCCGCGGGCTCGTCGAACTGGAGCAGGTACCGGGGCGGGATCCGGGTCACGAGAGGACCCGCGCGAGGAACTGGCGCGTCCGCTCGTGTTCCGGGGACTTCAGCACCCGCTCCGGCGGCCCGGTTTCGACCACCGCGCCGTCGGCGAGGAACACCACCTCGTCGGCAGCCTCCGCGGCGAAGGCCATCTCGTGCGTCACGACCACCATCGTCATCCCCTCCCGAGCCAACGTACCCATCACCGCGAGCACCTCCCCGACCAGCTCCGGGTCCAGCGCGGACGTCGGCTCGTCGAACAGCATGAGCTTCGGCTTCATCGCGAGCGACCGCGCGATCGCGACGCGCTGCTGCTGCCCGCCGGACAGTTGGCCCGGGTAAGCACCCGCCCGGTCCGCGAGCCCGACCCGGTCGAGCAGGTCCAGTGCCTCTTTCCGGGCCTTCTCCGGACCGACGCCGAGCACCCGGACCGGCCCTTCGACCACGTTCTCCAGCGCGGTCCGGTGCCCGAACAGGTTGAACCGCTGGAAGACCATGCCGATGTCCCGGCGCTGCCGTGCGACGTCCTTCTCCCGCAGCTCGTACAGCTTGCCGCCGCGCAGCTTGAACCCGATCGGCTCGCCGTCCACCCAGACCTGGCCGCCATCGATCGTCTCGAGATGGTTGAGGCAGCGCAGAAACGTGCTCTTGCCCGCCCCGGACGGCCCGAGCAGGCACACCACCTGTCCTTTGCGGACCTCCAGGTCGATGCCCTTGAGCACCTCGGTGTGCCCGTAGTTCTTGCGGACCCCGACAGCTTTCAGCAGCGGTTCAGACACGCGCACCCCTCACCAGCGGCATCCCCTTGAAGGCCTTCCCGACGCGCGCGACGGGACTCCGGTCGGCTGCCCCGAACGAGCGCTCGAGGTAATGCTGGCCGACGCCGGCGACGGTCACCACGACCATGTACCAGATCGCCGCCGCGATCAGCGTCTCCATCACCAGCAGATTGTTGGACGAGATGTTGTTGGCCGCGTGGATCAGCTCGGTCACGCCGATCACCGACGCCATCGACGTGCCTTTGAGCATGTTGATGAAGTCGTTGCCGGTCGGCGGGATGATCACGCGCATCGCCTGCGGCAGCACGACCCGGCGCAGCGTCGCGCCCGGCGTCATGCCGATGGATTTCGCCGCCTCGGTCTGCCCGGTGTCGACGCTGGTCAGCCCCGCGCGGACGATCTCCGCCATGTACGCGCTCTCGTTCAGCGCCAGGCCGAGCAACGCCGCGGTGAACGCGCTGATCAGCACGTTCGTCGGCTCGTGGACGAGGTAGCCGCCGAACGGCAGCGGAATCGAGAAGGTCGGGAAGATCAGCGCCAGGTTGTACCAGATCAGGATCTGCAACAGCACCGGAAGCCCGCGGAACAGCCAGATGTAAGCCGCCGCGAACCACTTCGCGACCGGGTTGGCGCTGAGCCGCAGCAACGCGATCAGGATGCCGAGCACGATCGCGATCGCCTGCGCGATCACCGCCAGCACGACGGTGTTGAGCAGCCCGAGCGCCATCACGCGGTAGAAGACGAAGCCGGGTACCGAACCCCACTCGATCTGCGCCTGCGCGAGCGCGAAACCCAGCAGCACGAGCAGTGCGACGATCACCGCCGCACTGACCCAGCGACCCCAATGCCGCAGCCGGACGATCGGCAGCGGTTCAGCTTCCGCCATTGACGCCCGCCTCCTTGATCGCACCCTGCTCGACGCCCCAGGACTGCAGGATCTTGCCGTACGTCCCATCGGCGACGAGCGACTGCAACGCCTGCTTGACGGCGTCGCGCAGCTTCGTGTTGCTCTTCGCGAAGCCCATTCCGTACGGCCCGCCCTCGATCGGCTGGCCCGGCACGACCTCGAAGAACTTGCCGTCGCCCGCGGTGCGCGAGATGTAGACCGCGCTCGGCAGGTCGTTGAGAATCGCGGCGACGCGACCGGTGCGCAGCTGGTTCTGGTTCTGGTTGTCGCTGTCGGTCGCGGTGACCGTGATCGCCGGCTTGCCCGCCTGCGTGCATTTCGCGCTCTGCGCGGCGGCGAACTTCTGGTGACTGGTGCCCTGCACGACTGCCACGTTCTTGCCGCACAACGTGTCCGGTCCGGTGATGCCGTCCGGGTTGCCCTTGCGGATCATGATCGTGATGCCGGACGAGAAGTAGTCGACGAAGTCGATCTGCTTCTGGCGTTCCTTGGTGTCGTTCATCGCGGCCATGGTCAGGTCGACCCGGCCGGACTGCAGGCTCGTGATCAGCGAACCGAAGGCGAGATCCTGGTACGCGACGGTCACCCCGAGCTTCGCCCCGACCGCCTTCGCCAGATCGACCTCGTAGCCGATCGGCGTCTTGCCGTCCGGCGCGTAGAAGTTGTTCGGCGCGGACTGGATGTTGGACGCCAGCCGCAAAGTCTTGGCCTGCGCGACAGCCGGCGGCAGCACCCCGGCGAGCTGCGGGTCGGCCTTGATCGCCCCGAGCAGCGCCGTGTTGTCCGGAACAGCGCTCGGCTTCTGCTGTTGCTGTCCGCCGCCTGCCCCGTCAGGGCCTCCTCCACAGGCAGTAGCGAACGCGAGCAGGCCGCCGAGCAGCGCGGCCTGCCAGGCACGGGAACGAAGCGACCACATGCGGACCCTCCAGGACGTCGTTGGTTCCGCGGGACGCTACAACTGGTTGTTAAAGAGGTCAACAAGCAGTTGAATTTCTGTCTCGTCTAGCGTGCGGACATGACACTCGTCGAGAGCTTCCGCCAGTTCTGGACCGAACGGCGGCTCGCGTCGCTCACGACGGTGCGTCCCAGCGGAACGCCGCACGTGGTAGCGGTAGGAGTGACCGTCGACTTCGAGCAGGGCATCGCCCGCGTGATCGCCTCCGGCACCTCGTACAAGGCCCGCCTGATCCGCGCCGCCGGCGACACGGGGCTGGCTGCCGCGGTGTGCCAATTCGAGGGGCGGACCTGGTCCACGTTGGAAGGCCGAGTCCGGCTCCTCGACGATGCTGCTTCAGTCCGCGACGCCGAGGAGCGCTACGCGCGGCGGTACCGGAAACCGCGTGAGAACCCGCAGCGAGTCGTGCTGGAACTCACCATCGGGCGGGTGCTGGGCAACGCCTGAGGTTCCGAGGTTCGGCCGACCGCCCCGGTCTGTCATCCGCGGCCAACCGTCTCGGTCAAACGAACTGCGCCAGCAAGCCTTCGGCACTGCGCACCACAACCTGGGCCGCGGCCCGCTCCGCCAGCGCCCGGTCCGGCCGCTCCGCCTCGTGCCGCCACCGCATCACCGCGTCGAGACCGGCTTCATACATCTCCCGCGGATCCGTGCCCGCCGCAAGCCCCAGCCGCTCCTCTGACGCCGTCCCCTCGGCACCCAGCAACCGCACAGCTTCCTCCGCCGACTCCCCCGCCAACGCAGTACGACCGCCGCGAATGTCCGCGATCAACCGCAACTCGCGGAAGTCGTGCGCGCTGGCCGAAAACCGCTCGACCCGCGCAGCAAGTCGATCACTGTGCGGACGAGGCTCCGCGTTCAACACGGTCTCCAACCGAATCAGCGCCGTCCGCGCACGCAACGCGTCCGCACGCGCGGCGAAACAACCCGCAATGGTGTCGCGAAGCTCGCCAAGACCACTACGCCGCACCAGTTCCGCCGACAGCTTCACGCGGTCATCGCAGCCCGTACGGATCAGAGTCAGCGCGAGCTTCACCCCGAACAACCCGAAGCGGACCACCAACGACCGTCGCGTCTCGACCGACACTGGCCCCGGAAACGCCGGATCAGTAAAGGTATCCACCGACAGCAGATACCGCTCCAACTCCTCGCGCGGCACAGCCGCGAAGGCCGCGAGAAGCTCGAACTCGTCATCAGTGAACGCGCGCGCCCCGTACGCAAGCTGCGCCGCCACCGCGATCACGCCTTGGAACCCGCTGCACAGTGGGTCTTCGCGCCACGCGCGCCGCGCGATCTGCTTCGCGGTGAGCAGTGCGTCAATCCGCCCCGCGCCGGTCTCGTCCGCGCGCGCGAGCACAAGGATCGTGTCAACGGCCGTCTGCCGCGCGAACGCCGAAGGCGCTGTCGGACGCAGCGTCGCCAACTGGTCGGGCTCAAGGTGACGGAGCAGCTGTACCGACGCGTCAGTGAGCGTCGACGGATGCGGCGCATCGAGGAACTCCAGATCGCGCAACGCCCGCGTCGGCCAATCCCCCAACGCGGCAGCCAGCGTGGTCTTCCCCGTCCCCGCAGGCCCTCCGATGCCTACCCGAAGCGGCTCGTCGAGGTGGTCAAGAGCCTCCCCCAGCAACGCCGAAGCCCGCGGACTGTCACGGTAGTACGCACAAGCATCCGCCAGAAGAGCCCGAACGTCCTCAACCACGCGCGACACCACTCCTCGCTCGATTCACCGGTACAGCCCCGAACATCCTCGACTACCCGGCAATACGCCGCTCACCGAAGCCCGCTGTTGCGAACCCAGCCGACGTCAGCCGCCCAAGTACGGCACATTTCCGACGACCGAGCCCTCCGCATCTCCCGCGACCGAAGCGATTCAACCCCACCGAAGCAAGCCACCACTCACCTAACGCGGATTCGCCACACAAGACTCGTCCCGGCCCACCAAACCGCCTTCGCCACGACAAAACGGCTCAACGCGCCAGATGCCCCATGATGCGGAACCCGCTCCGCAGCGACTCCGAAGCCCAGTACCGAACCCCATCGGAGATTCAGCTCACTCAAGCCCGAAGAAAGCCACGAGCACGGTTAAACGCCCCGCACCCAGCCATCAAACCGAAGCCACGCAACCAACTCCTCAGGCACCCGTTCGGCCAGCATTCCCTCTCCGCACTCTTGTACGCGGAGCCATCTCGACCGACGTCGCACAAGCAGTCACTCAGGCGACCGGTTGCCCAGCACCCCCGCCCGCGGAGAGCCACCGGGCCACCGTGCTCTCCCAGCCGAGGTCACGCAGGCAACTCCTTGGGCACCCGGCTGGCCAGCATCCCCAATTCCCCAGCCCGCTTGTGCAATCCCGCGAGCCGGTCGATCTCCCGCCGCAGCGCCGCACTGCGCCGTTCCCGCTCGGCCGACCCGGCGATGATCATCTCGCGTTCCCGCGTCAGCTCGTCGGCAAGAGCGTCCGCGAGCTCGGTGAAGTGGTCGCGCAACCGTCGCTGCACATGCCGGATCGCGTCGCGGCATTCCTTGCTGAACCGCAGGAACACGTCGTCGACGTGCCGTTGCGCGGTCATCTTGGCCACCGCCTGCCGACGTTGCAGCCGCATGCCGCCCTCGTCGCTGATCGTCTTCGCCGCGAACGCGACGCCGGCGCCGATCGACACCGGGTTGATCAACGGCAACCCCGCCAATCCGGTCACCAGGCCGAACATCAGCACGCCGCCGTACGAACCGCGGAGGCCGGTGAACGCCTTCTGCCCGATCTTGAACCGTTCGATCCGCGGCTGCCGTACTTCGGCGATCCGGTCCGCGCCGGAGTCGGCCAAGGCCAGTTCCGGCAGGTCGTACTGCGCGCCGAAGGCCGCTGCCACGGCCTGCGCGATCCATTCCGCGCGCTCGGCCGCGAACGTGTAGGTCGTCTCGACGGCTTCCGCGAGCGTGCTGTCCAGCCACGGCCCGAACTCGTCCCACACCTTCACCGGGTCCCCGCGGTCGAAGGTCTCGTCGATCGTCTCGACGATCTTCCGGGTGCGTTCGCGCAGGTCGTACTCCGCGTCGGACTGCAGGTCAGCGATTTCGTCGGCCAGCAGGTTCTGCCAGCGACTGTTGCGTCGGCGCAGTTCGTCAGCGCGACGTTGGGAGCGTTGCAGCAACGTCGTCTGGTCGACGCCTGCTTCCTGCCCCGCGGCCTCGGCGCGTGCCCGGAGCGTCTCGACCAACTCGGCCGCCGCTGCGCGCACGCTCACCGCGGCGAGCAACGCGGCCGTGCTCTCCGCCGGTCGCGACACCTGCGTCGCTATCCAGGACAGCAGTTCGGGGAACCCGGACCGCGCGTTGAGGTCTTGATCGCCGCCCTTGGCCGCGGCGAAACGAACCGTCGCCGACACCGGCAGCACTGGCGAGTCGATCCCGGCCGCGGAGAGCGCGGTCCGGTTCTGTTCGGCGACCGTGCGCCATCCGGCGCTGACATCGATCTTGGTCAGCGCGATGACCACGTGCGGACACCATGTCCGGACGTGCCGAGCCAACGCCAGCTCGGCCTGGTCCAGCGGAGCGGCAGCGTCGGAAACGAGAATGACGGCGTCGGCGTCCGCGAGAACGTCGAGAGCCGCAGCCGTGCGAGGCGACCTCGGGTCGCCGATCGCGGGAGTGTCGATGAGCACCAAGCCCGCGGAAAGCAAGTCGCGCGGGACCCCGACCTCGACCCGCCGCAGCGACCCGGCCGGTCGTGCGCCGACCTCGCCCGTCAGCTTCTCGATGTCGACCGGGACGCGTTCGTCGGCGCGTCCGACCAGCGTCGCACCGGGTTCGGCCGCGTACCCGACTTCGATCGGCACCGCGGGAGTCGCCGCGTCGCCGACCGGGCAGACCGGCGCGTTGAGCACCGCGTTGACCAGGTAGCCCTTGCCTTGCTTGGGAAAGCCGAGCACAGCGACCCGCGTGCCCCCGGGCGGCCGGTCCTGACGCCGGCGAAGGCGTTGCGCCAGGTCTTCCCGGCCGTGCGTCCGGCAGGCATCCGCGGTCTCGGCGAGCACTTCGAGCCAAGCTGGAGCCGTCACGGCGAACCAGTGTCCCCCGTGTACGGGGAGTATCCGAACCGGGTGGTGGCTCCGCGGTCTCGCCCAGACCGCGGAGCCACCCGCGAATTACCCTTGCTCAGAGGGAAATGTGCAGCTCACCGCCGCCGTGCGGGGACTCCGCGCCGGCGTGCAGGTCAAGGCCGAGGCCTTGGTGCCCGAGGTCGGAGACCGACGAGACGGTGTCGTGCACCATGCCGACGCCGGCGTCGGTCCCGGTGTGCGTCTCGTTGACCGCGTCGGAACGCTCGGAGTCGCCGTGCGACATGAGCGAGTGCGCCTGCTGGGTGACACCGTTCACAGCGTGGTTCAGCCCGTTGGCGCTGAGCGTGTTGCTCAGGCTGCCGACGTTGTCGGTGGCGGTCCCGACCGCGTCGCTGACGTGCCCGGCAATCCCGCCGCCGGCCTCGGCCGCGTGGTTGGCGAACTGTGCGCCGGAGTTCGCGACCGGCAGGTCGCCGACGTTGACCGGCGAAGCCGCCGCCAGCTCGCCGCCGGCGTGCTGCACCTGCGAGACAGCACCCTCAGCCGCGGTGGCCGCCTGGCCGCTGGCCTGCGCGACGGCGTTGGAGTCCAGGCCGCTGGCCAGGTCGTTGCCCAGCGCGAGCGCACTGGTCGGGTTCTGCGCGAGGGCGGTGACGGACGCGGCGGCGTTCTGCACCTCGCCGAGACCCGGCGCCGCGGGCAGCCCCGGAACGGACGGCAGCTCACCGGCGGAGGGAAGCGCCGGAATCGCGCTGGCGACGTCGCCGACACCAGGCAGCGAACCAACGCCCGGAAGCGCACCGGCACCCGGAAGCTCGCCAAGGCCCGGCAGGTGGCCGGCACCCGGCAGCTCGCCGAGGCCCGGCACCGCCGGAAGCTCGCCGAGACCCGGTGCCGCCGGCAGCTCGCCAAGGCCCGGCAGCTCGCCGGCCGCGGGCAGCGGCGAAGTGCCAGCCACGTCGCTGACGACGGGCAGGTCGCCGATGCCCGGCACCGCACCCGCACCCGGCAGCTCGCCGAGACCGGGCAGCTCGCCCACGCCCGGCACCGCCGGCAGCTCGCCGAGACCCGGCAGCGCCGGGCCACCCGCGGACGCCTCCGCACCGCCAGCGGCCTCGCCGCTCGCCGACGCGCTGCCACCCGAGGCGCCGAGCGAAGCAGTGAGCGCCTGCAGCTGCTCGATCGCGCCCTGCGGGCCCTCGCCGAGCGCAGTGGTCAGGTTGCCCGCATGGGGCAGGTGGCCGAGCGAGGCCAGGTGGTCCACCGGGACGTAGTCGAGCACCAGCGGCGCGACCTCGTTCACGTCGGCGGCGCTGATGTCGCCCAGCCCAGCAGCGGCCAGCGCGGCCTGCGGGTCCTGGCCGAAAGCGGCGAGCGCGGACGGGTCTTGGAGCAAGGTGAGCGTGAAGTCGTGCAGAGTCTGCACCGAATCCATGGGGGGATCTCCACTTGTAGTGATTACGGGGAAAGCCCGGCCCTCCCGGGCCAGGCGTGGCGCTCAACGTAGGGACGGGGCGCCCCCGCTCACATCGGGGTTTACACCCAGTCGCGCCTCGCTCAGCCGTTAGGGGGTCGATATGAGATCGTTAGGGAGTTAGGGGATCGGACACGCGGAACCCGGTTGGGTTAAATCCCACCCCACTCTTGCCCGTCTGACCCGAACGGGTGAGGATGCGTATCCGTTCAGTGAGTTACGCCCCTTGGCCGAACCCGGACTGCGACGAAGGGAGGAAGCGGCGGTGCCCTACGTGCTCGGCATCGACCTCGGAACTGTCCGGACCCACGCCGCGCTCCGCCGCAGGCAAGGTGACCGGTGGGACGATCCCGAGCCGCTGTGGCTGGGCGAGACCTCGCCCGCGACGGCGACCGCACTCTTCCTCGACGACGAGGGCTACCTGCTCACCGGCGATGCGGCCACGCAAGCCGGTGCTGCCGTGCCGTCCCGGCTGGTCACCGGTTTCCACCGCCGCATCGGCGACGACGTGCCGGTGTTCATCGGCAGCGAACCCTTCACCCCGGAATCCCTGACGACCGTCTTCATCGAGGGCATCGCCGACGTCGCGGCCAGCCAGGCCGGCGGACCGCCGCGCCAGCTCGTCATCACCCACCCCGGTGACTGGGGCGGTTACCGACGCGAACTCCTGCGCCAGTCGCTCGCGGAGTCCGGGTTCTCCGCGGTCACTCTCGTTCCCAGCGCGGTCGCCGCCCTGTACGCCCACCTCCCGGAACCCGGTGCGGGCGACCGGACGGCCGCGGTGTGCGAGTTCGGTCCGGATGGCGTCACGGTCACCTTGGCGACCGCCTCGGGAGCCAGCGGCTGGATCGCCCGGAACAGCAGCGAAGGCGTGGCGCCGGGTTCCGCGGTCAGCACCGCGTTCAGTCTCGCGCAGGCAGCCAACGTCGCCCCCGAGTCGCTGGCCGGCATCGTGTTCTGCGGCGAACCCGGCCACGGCGCCCTCCCCGGACGTCTGCCCTGCCCGTTTTTCCTCGGCCCGCAACCCGCGGATACGGCCGCCATCGGCGCCGGGGTCCTCGCCAGCCAACGGACGAGGCCTCTCGCGCGGAGGGAAGCCCCCGCCCCCGAGACCACCTTGCTGCCGCGCGTCGACCGCGAACCCGAGCTTCCGGAAAGACCCGAGCGGCCGCCGGTGGAGATCACTCCATTCACGCTGCCGGAGCCGGAGGGTGCTGCCAAACTGTTGCGTCGATGGCGACCGCTTGCCGCTGCGGCAGCAGTGCTGGCGATCAGCTCCTCGATCTTGATCGCGGTCCTCACGTCACACGAAGCGACCGCCGACAAGGAACCAGTTTCTCCCCGTCCCCCTGTCCTGAGCTCGTGCGCCCACCCAGCCACAGCTCCCTCCGGTGAAGGTCACTGTTGAACGCATTGCTGGCGAAAACCGGCAACGACGCCGTCCACCCCGCAGCCCGCCGCCTCCTCGAAGAACTCGCCGACACCCCCGCGGTCCCAGTTCGGCTCGTGGTCGTCGCACCTGGCGGCTACGGCAAGACTGCCTTGTTGGATGCCCTCGACCGCAGCTACCGCGAAGCGGGCGTCGAGGCCACTGTCATCGACGACGCCGACCAGCTCGACGACGAAGACCTGACCAGACTCACCATGCTCGCGGCCGCCAAGGAGGGGCCGCTCGTGGTGGCACACCGTCCAAACCCTCGCGCGCAAGCATTGCGAGCTCTCGGCGAAACGCTGCTGCTGCCGCCGCTGACTGTCGACGAAGTCGGCAAGCTGGCGAAACAACTCACCGGCCGCACTGCCGACGCCTCCGTCCTGCACGCCAGCACCGGCGGTGTCCCTCGTCTCGTGGAACGGGTCGTAACCGCCCGCCTCGCCGACTTCCGCGCTGAGCTGGCCGCGCTCGACGACGACGTTCTCCGCTACCTCATCGCCGCCGAAGCCGGCGCGGCCCGCAATCTCGACCTGCTCTGCTCGCTGCTGGAGCGCACACCAGACGAACTGCCCGAAGTCGTCGACGGAGCCCGCGCCACCGGCCTCCTCGACGCCGAAGACGTCCTCCTACCTGCCGCCGCCGAAGCAGTCCGCGCATACGGACCGCCCGCCCGCCGCCTAGCGGTGCTGCAGCAACTCGTGGAAGCGCAGCTGACTCGCGGCCTGCCCGTCCTTGACCTCGCGACCTCCCTGCTCGACGCCGGCAGCTCCGGTGCCTCCGCGGCAACCGCATTCGCAACCGCAGCAAACGAAGCCCTCCCCACGGACCCAAAGCACGCCGCGCGCCTCTTCGAAGCCGCAGCCGAGGCCGGTGCCCGCGATGCCGCGACCACCACCGGCTGGGCCCGCGCCGCCGCATTGTCCGGCGATCTGGACACCGCTCTCCGCCTGGGCGACGGCATGTTGTCCGGCGAAGACCCCGAAGCCCGCGCCGCTGGTGCCGAGATCGCCGCGACTGTCCTGGCCCACCGCGGCGAACTGGCCCGAACCGCGGAGCTGTACCGCTGGGCCGCAGCCACGGACAACTGGTCTCGTCAACACACAGCTACTCCGGCCTCCAACTCCGGTGGCCATGACTCCACCGGTCCCGGCAACGAGAGCCTCGCTGCGGCAACGAACCCCCAAGCCACAGACCACTTGACGCCAGCCGACTCGACAAACTCTCAAGGTTCCGCGCTCCCCCACCAGGCGAACGCTGCGGGAGTGCCTACAGATCCCTCTTCCCCACCCCCGTTCCCCACCTCGCCTCAACCAAACGGCGAGAGCTATCGCTGGGTAGGCCCTGGCGCGGTGGACGCGTTCGCCACGATCGCCCTCGTCGGAACTGGCCAGGCCACCGACGGCCAAACTGTCTCCAACGTCCCGATGCCGGGAGTCGCGCCGACGTTGTTCACCGGGGCCGCAGCGCGAACAGCGAGCGGGATCGTCGAATCGGTGTTCGGTTGCGGAACAGAGGCGTTGCCGACGCTCGTAGGCGCCGCAGCAATGCTCGAACCAGCGGTCGGCGGCGCACCCCTTCCGGACAGTCCCGCCGCGCTCGCCGCACTCGCCGGTCTGCACGCGGGCGAGCTGGCGCTCGCAGAATCAGTGCTGGAACGAGCATTAGCCAGCAGTGTCGGCGGCGATCTGCTCGCGACCCGGCACCGGCTGCTGCTGGGCTGGGTCGCGATGACCGGCGGCCATCTCGCCGCCGCGACTGAACACCGAGACGCCGTCGCCGGCACCAAACTCGAAGCCCGCGACGAGTTGTTCTTCGCGACCCTGGAACTCGGCCTCGCCCGGCGAGCGAGTGACCTGGTCGGACTGCAACAGTCGTGGGAGCGGGCATATCAGGCGTCCATGCGACAGCAAGTGGACTTGTTCACGCTGTTGCCGTTGGGCGAACTGGCAATCGCAGCCGCTCGGACCGGCGCGCACGCCAAGCTGTCCCGTCGGCTGGAGCGCGCGCACGCCATGCTCGACCGCCTCGGCAATCCTCCTTTGTGGACGGTCTCGCTGTGCTGGCACGAACTGCACGCCGCGATCACCACGGAAGACCGCGCCACCGCCGAACGGCAACTGGCAGCACTGAACCACTTCGCAGACTGCGGCCGCTACCCAGCCGCGCTCGCCCGCGCCGCCGGGTGCTGGCTCGCGGTGCTCAGCGGCACGTTCGATCCAGGAGAAATCTCCGCAGCAGCCGCGGAACTTCACGAACTGGACCTGCGCTGGGACGCGGCCCGGCTGGCCGGACAAGCCGCGATCCGCACCTCTGACCGCAAGGCGATGGTCCAGCTACTCGAGGCGGCTCGGCAGTTCCAGGGCACGACGGGGCGTCTTGAGTCCACTACCCCGACGCCAGGCGCGGCGACCGGCTTGAGTGCACTCAGCGAACGCGAACTGGAGGTCGCCCGCTTGGTCGTCGACGGTCTGACTTACAAACAAGCGGGCAGCAAACTCTTCATCTCCGGCAAGACTGTCGAACATCACATGGCGCGCATCCGCGGCAAACTCGGTGCCGCAGACCGTCGCGAACTTCTCGCGACCCTGCGCGAACTGCTCGCCAAACCGACCGTGCACTGAGTCGTGGACGGCCTCAGTCCCGGCTGGGGCCGAAACGCTCAGTCCGGATCGACTGCGGCGAGTGTCCCAACGCGAGCATGATGTCCGCGGCGGTCTCTACGAACCCGGTCGGCCCGCAAATGTACGTCGTGGCACCGAAGTCAGCTGGCCACGCGGCGGTGTTCAACGTCGCAACGTCGATGCGCCGCGGAATGCCGGACTGTCCTTCCGGAAGTTCCCGCGTGTAGACGTAAGTGATGTCCAAGCCCGCGTATGGTCGGCGAAGTTCCTCGGCGTAGTACAGCTCCGCTGGGGTACGCAGCGAGTAGACCAGCCGGAACAGTGCTTTGCTGCCAGCTTCGCGCCGAGCCCGGATCATCGCCATCAGCGGGACGATGCCCGCGCCGCCGGCGACGAGCAGGACAGGGGGCGAATCGGTGGGACGCCACACGAACCAGCCGCCGATCGGACCGCGGATTTCGACCGGGTCGCCGACCGCGTACGGGCCGGTGAGATGTTCGGACACTTCGCCGTCGGCTACCCGTTGCACGGTCAGTTCGATTCGATCCCCGTTCGCGGGCGCGGCGAGCGAATAACTGCGTTGTGCCGTGTAGCCGTCAGCTGCGGTGAGGCGAACGTCGACGTGTTGTCCCGCGAGGTGCCCCGGCCATCCTGGGATGTCGAAGACCAGCGTGCGCGCGGTCGGTGTCTCCTGCCGGATCTCGGCGAGCCTGGCGACACGCCACGCTAGTCGCCCTGATACCGCTGTTCCCGCCATGGATCTCCGTAGTCGTGGTAACCGGCCGCTTCCCAGAAGCCCGGGTCGTCCTTCGTCGCGAGTCGCAGCTCACGCACCCATTTCGCGGACTTCCAGAAGTAGAGGTGCGGCACCAGCAGCCGGGCGGGACCGCCGTGTTCCGGGGTGAGCGGCTTGCCGCCGTACTCGTAGGCGATCCAGGCTTGCCCGCCGAGGAGGTCCGCGAGCGGAAGGTTTGTGGTGTAGCCGCCGTAGGAATGCGCCATAACGTAATCAGCGGCCGTATCGAGATCCCCGACGAGCGCGTCCACTGGCACGCCCCGCCAATGAGTGTCCAGTTTGGACCATTGGGTGACACAATGGATGTCGACCGTGATCTTCTCGCTCGGCAGCGCCATCAGTTCCGGCCACGACCATGAGCGACGTTCGCCGCACTCGGTCACGACCGCGAACTCCCATCGCTCTGTGCTCACCCGAGGGGTGGGGCCTGCTGAGAGCACCGGGAAGTCTTCGGCGAGATACTGCCCTGGTGGCAGCCGCGGATTGGCACCGCGGGCGCGTCCAGTGAAGCCTGGTGTGACGACGCCCATCGCGCTCCCTCCGGACATATCCGACAGCTCAGTCCTCCAGACGCGAGACTACCCGCGGACCTGCAGCCCTAGCGACGTGACGAGCACCGCCGCCTGTTCCGGGGACACGATCGCGCCAGTCAACAGCGCACGAGTCAGGTCGAGCGACGACAAATCGCTTCCCCGAAGCTCAGCGCGCGTGAGCTCGATGTCCTGCAGCTCCGCCCCGGACAGATCCACGTCGGTGAACACTGCGCCCGAACATTTCGCCTTGGTCAGGTCCGCTTCCCGCATCCGGACCCCTTGGAACGTGACTCCACGCAGGTCCGCGCCGTTCAAGCCGACGAAAGACCAGTCTCCGCCGGTCACGCGCAGAGGACGCAAGTCGCAGTCCTGGAATCGGCTGCCGACCAGCTTGCACCCGGTGAACTCGGCATCGAACAGGTTGCATCCTTTGAAGACGCAACCGGTGAACGCCGAGTCGGTGTGCCGGGAAGCGTTGAACTGGACGTTTCCGAACACACAGTCCAGGAAGGTGACACCGCGCGTGATCGCCTCGGTGAGGTCGACCTGGTGGAACTCACAGTGCGCGAACCGACGCGCCGCGAACTCCTCCGCGTACCAGTCTTCCCGCCGATAGACGCGGTCCTCGACCGTCTCGACGCCAGACGACTCCTGGTCGTGTTCAGACATTCGCCAAGCCTAGTTCGCCGCCCTGTCGTTGAGGTGCCGGATGCGGAGTCAAGCATCTCGTCGCCACGGGATTCTGGCCGGTGGTGGCCAGAATCACCAGGACCGCAACACTTACCGTGTCGCCTGTAGCTCGGCCGGCTTGCGTGGTCGGTTCCTTTCCCTCCGTTACGCGGCTCATGCCACAGCGAGGAGCGGTCTCCTCAGGACCGCCATACGATGGCCAAATGAGCGAAGGCCGATGGTTCGATGCCTGGGTGCCCTGGCCCGAACTGTCGGGCCTGGCCGCCGCGGGCCGAGCACTGCTGCCCGCAGTGCCCGCGACCCCGGCCGCACTCGCCCGGACCGTCACCGAGCAACTGGTGGGCCGTCGGCTTACGACCACGGTGCAAGGCCACGAAGTAGGCCTGACCCTCACCGAGCTCGATTACCCGGCGGACTCGCTTCGTCTGGCCACCGGTCGGGTGGGGGACGTCCGCGTTGTCGCGGAAGATGTCGACTGGCCCGTTCCGAACAACTCGGCGAGCCCCGTCGAGCCCGGCGCGGGCAGCCTTGCCGGCACTGCTCGCTCGTCTCGAACAGGAGCGGCCGCAGCAACGTCGAACGCGCGTGGCGAAATGACGGACCCGACCACCGCGGACGCGTCCGGTGCGCCTGCTGCACCGGACACTCAGTCCCTCGCCGACGAAACGAGCAAGCAGGACGGCCCGCCGGATGCGGATAGTCTTGCACCTGACCGCGTCGCAAAGTCCACCGACGACCGAACTGCCGCATGCCTGTCCGGTCCACAAGAGAACACGGCATGGTCGGATTCTGTTCAGTCGCACCATGATCGCCGGATCGCGGAAGCCATACCAGGTGCTGTAGCAGGGAACCCCACCGCAGGACCTGACGCACCAAGCGCGGGACGGTCCGAAGTTGAACGACCGACTTCTCGACGCGACTCCGGACGGGCGTCCACCGGTCGCGAAGCCGACCCGGCAACCCGGCCAACTGCTGATACGCCAGAACAGCCAGACGTCGACCGCATTCCGCTGCGTCGGGTAACCGTGCTAGCCAAGGACGTACGGCTTCGAGGATTGCCTTCGCCTGCGGTGATTCCCAGATCTGTCGAGCTCGAGATAGAAGTGAGCGGAACCGTGGTGCGGGATCGGGTCGCCGCGGCACGTCCGGATCTGGTCGCGACGCCGCATGCGGAAGGGTTCCGGGTGCGCTGGCGGAAGCGTCCGCACTGGGGGTTTCTGACTCTCGTCGCAGACATCGAAGACGAAGCGATAGTGCTGACGCCGACCGCGCTCCATGTCGGACGGTGGACGAGGCGTCCGCCGAAGCGGATCCGGCCGATCGTGCTTTCCCTCCCGGATCTGCCGAAAGGGTTGCGCCTGACCGGAATCCGGCCGGACGAAGACGAGCTCGCGCTGACGATCGCAGCCGACGAATGGCCCGGGCGGCTCGCCCGGATTCCGTTGCCGGACCTGCTGACCTGGCTGACGACAGCGGCAATGACACTGACACTTCCCGGATTCGGATCACGGTCCCTCCCCTGAACCGGCGGCGGCACCCACCGGACCCCCTCTGGGCCCGATTACGGATGCAGCACTGCCGCGATCCAGAGTGCTCGAACAACAGTTCTAAATCATCACCCGATCAGGGATAGATCGAAAACCGTTGGCGCACAAGGGAAACTGGAAAACGAGCCGAAATCCTGTCGGTGCGGTCGGTTAACCTCGGAAGCGAGCCGTCAGTTCGCTCCGAGGGGACACCACCGATGACAGCCGCCGCAGAACTGCTCCGAAGAAACCGAAGATCCCGGCCTCGCGCCGGATCTCCACAGACCAGCACGCGTTCAGAGCGACGCTTGTTCCTCGACCGGAAGGCAGACCTCGAATCGCGTGTCGCCCGGTTCCGACGTCACTTTGATGTCGCCCGAGTGCCGTTCCACGACGATCCGCCACGAAATGTCCAACCCGAGGCCGGTGCCTTCGCCGACGTCCTTGGTCGTGAAGAACGGCTCGAAGATGCGCTGGCGCACCTCCTCCGGGATTCCCGGCCCGGTGTCTCCGATCTCGACCCGCACTTGCTTGCCGACCTGCCAGGTGCGCAAGGTCAGCGTTCCCTCGCCGCCCATTGCGCTGACGGCATTGTCGATGATGTTCGTCCACACCTGGTTCAGCTCAGCGGCGTAGGCCGGAATCCGGTCGATCGAGCAGTCGTAGTCCTTGACCACGCGGATTCCCTCACCGAGCTTGCCCGACATCATCACGAGCGTGGAGTTGAGTCCTTCGTGGACGTCGATGAACTGGTGCGGCGCGCGATCCATTTGCGAGTACTGTTTCGCCGCGCCCACGAGCGTGGAAACCCGGCTGGTCGAGTCTTCGATCTCGCCCATGAGCATCTCGGTTTCGAGCGCGTACGCGAGCCAGCGGATCGCACCGTCGAGCAGTCCTTCGCCCACCGACTCGAGAACGCGGTCGAGGTTCTCCGGAGTGAGCCCGGCCGCGACGAAGATGCTGGCGAGGTCCCAGCCCTGATCGATGCCGTGGTCGTCGAACCAATCGCCGATCTCGTCCTCGCGATCGGCCTGCTGCATCGCGGAGAGCTTGGGCGCGTCGCCGACCTGCTTCACCAAGCGTTCCTGCACGTCGAGCAGCAGCTCGAGCAGATCCGGGTCGATGTCTTTCTTCGCCAGGATCGCCAGCTTGTGCCGCATGCCGGCGACGCGCTCGCGCAGTGCGGCAGTCGCCCGCACCGCGGCCGCGGCCGGGTTGTTGAGTTCGTGCATGAGCCCGGCGGACAACTCACCGAGGGCGACGAGCCTGCGGCGCGACGACACCAGCGCATCGGTGTTGCGCCAGCCGAGGTACATCCCCTCCAGCAGGTGCGCCGCCATCGGGAACCACTGCCGGAATTCGACGGCGAACTCGGCGGCGGGAAGCGTGAGGAAAGTCAGGTCGCTGACGGCGTAGATCGTCGCACCGTAGGTGGCTTCGCTGTCCTGGTAGGCCAGAAATTGCGTTGCACCGCAGTAGGAACCGCGCTGGTCGGACCGCTTCATCTCGACCTCGGCTCCGGCCACCACGCGGGTCATCCGCAGCGCGCCGTTGAGCAGGACGTAGAAGCACGTCGCCGGGTCGCCCTCGCGGATCACCACGGAGTCGGCCTTGAACTCCTCGCGCACCGCGTTCTGCTCGATCCAATCGAGCTGCGCGTCGGAGAGATGTTCGAACAAGAACAGGCTGCGCAGTTCCTCGCGCGGCAAGGCGGGCTGAGTCACTGTTCCTCCAAGTAACGGTGGACCAGGGTCACGGCCATGGCGCCCTCGCCGACGGCGGACGCCACGCGTTTCACCGACTGCGAGCGCACGTCTCCGGCCACGAACACGCCGGGCACTGACGATTCCAGGTAATGCGGATCGCGGTCCAGAGTCCATCCCGGCGGCCTGCGCCCGTCTTCCACGAGGTCTGGGCCGGTCCGGACGAATCCGTGGGCGTCCCGGAGGACGCCTTTCCCCAGCCACTCCGTGCGCGGAGCGGCTCCGATGAAGATGAAGAGGTGTTCGGTGTCCAGTTTCTCGGTCACGCCGTCTTTGCAGACCGTGATGGCTTCGAGGTGATCGTCGCCATGAGCTTTGACGACCGTGGTGTGCGTGCGGACGTGGACGTTCTCGATGGCAGCGATCTGCTCGATGAGGTAGTGCGACATCGACGATTCCAGCGACGCGCCGCGCACCAGCAGCGTCACGTCGGTGGCGTGCTGGGCGAAGAACACCGCTGCCTGGCCCGCGGAGTTCGCGCCGCCGACGATGTACACGTGGTCGTTCGAGCACTCAGGTGCTTCCGTCGCGGCAGAGCCGTAGTACACGCCGCGGCCGGTCAGCTCCGCGATTCCCTCGGCTTCCAGCGCTCGGTAATTGACGCCGCTGGAAAGGATCACGGAGTGCGCCGCGATCTCGGATCCGTCTCCGAAGATCACGACCCGGCTCGACCCCCGCGCTTCCAGACCCACGACATCGCGTGCCGTGAGCACTTCGGCGCCAAACTTCTGCGCTTGGCGGCGGGCTCGGTCCGTGAGCTGCGCGCCGGACACTCCGTCCGGGAAGCCCAGGTAGTTCTCGATCCGGGAGCTGGTCCCGGCCTGGCCGCCGGTGGCCTTGCGCTCGACCAGAACGGTTCGCAGTCCCTCGGAAGCGCCGTACACCGCGGCGCCGAGTCCGGCCGGTCCGCCGCCGATCACCACCAGATCGTAAAAGTCCTGCGCGGGCTGGGTAGAAAGGCCCACCGCGTTGGCGATCTCGCTTCCCGATGGTTGTTTCAGCACCGTGCCGTCCGGCGTCACCACGACCGGGATGTCGGTCTCGCACGCCCCAGCGGCTTGGAGGATGCGGCTGCCTTCTTCGTCGTCGACCGAGTACCAGCGGTACGGGACGGCGTTGCGGGCGAGGAAGTCGCGCATCCGGAACGACGGCGCCGAGTACCGGTGCCCGATCAGCTTCGTCTCTTCCACCGGACGATCGCCGACCGCGAGCCAGGTCTCGACGAGAGAGTCGATGACCGGGTACAGCTTCTCCTCGGGCGGGTCCCAGGGCTTGAGCAGGTAGTGGTCGACGTCGACCACGTTGATCGCCTGGATCGCGGCGTCGGTGTCGGCGTAGGCCGTCAGCAGCGCGCGCCGGGCGTTGGGGAACAGATCCATCGCCTTCTCCAGGAAGACGATGCCGTCCATGTGCGGCATACGGTAGTCGGCGAGGATCGCCGCGACGGCGTCGCCGCGGAGCTTGATCTCGCGAAGGGCGTCGAGGGCGTCGGCCCCCGAATCGGCACGGATGACGCGGTAGTCCTTGCCGTAGCGGCGACGCAGGTCGCGCGCCACCGACCGCGAAACGGCGGGGTCGTCGTCGACGGTCATCAGGATCGGCTGGCTCACACGGCACAGCCTACGGTGTCCCGCCGGCTGTCGTGGCAAACAACAGGACCAGGGACCGGTGCCCGTCGCGGCCGCCACCGCGACGGGCACCGGTTGTCCAGGAGGAGGCTACGGGTAGCGCACCAAGTTCACCGGTTTCGTACCCGCCGGGGTGGTTTCGCCGACGTCGTTGATCACGCGAGTGATCGTTCCCTGGTGGTTGAGCGAAACCGTCACCATGTCGTGGAACCGCACATTCGGTGCCGTCGGTGCCTCGAAGGCGTGCGAGCAGGCCACCGACGGGTTCGTGCTGAAGAAGCAGTAACTGCCCAGACCCCAGGCTTGGTGGCTGGTCACTTCCGGGGCGACCTGGTACGCGGCGTAGCCCGCAATCTCGCCGTTCATCCAGGCTGCCTGGTCGGGGACGTCATAGGGCATCTCGTTCTGGAAGAAGTAGGTGCGCCCGCCATTTCCGTTCCAGGCCACCTGCGCCTTCTGGAAGTGTTCGACAAACAACCCGTAGACGGTCACGTCGTTGCCGTTTACCACCAGTCCGGTATCGGCGGTATTAGAGCTCCAGCCGACGTGGCTGTCGTCGGCTGCGTGGTCGGCTCGCCAGAGCCACAGGTGGTCGCCGATCACGTCGTTACTGTTGACGACGAGGCTGGTGCGCGCTTTGCCAGCAGCGGCACCGCCGACACGGAAGAACACGTCGTGCAGCGAGGTCGGGTTCGCCGAATGGTCCGCGCTCGATCCGGGAGCGCCGACCTGCATGAGCATGGCCGACGAGGTCGTTCCGGCGTCGATCAGCAGGCCGGCGACCTTCACCCCGTCCACGTCGTCGACATCGATCGCGGTGATGCCGCCGTCCGGCACCAAGGTCGCGATGCCAAGCCCCACGACAACGGTGTCCGGGCGGGTCACGTGTAGCGGCTGATCAAGGTGGTACACGCCCGGGGTGATCAGCAAGTTCTTGCCCGCCGTCAGCGCCGCGTTCATCTGGTCCGCGGTAGCGCCAGGCTTCGCGATGAAGAACTGGTCGATGGGCAGCGCTGCACCCGGTGCGCTGTCGTGTTCCCAGGTAACCCCGGATGTGTTGCTTCGCAGTGCCGGCACGAACACCCGGTAGTCACCGGACTCATCGACCTGGAGGCACGGCTTCTCGCGGACGACCGGGGTTTGGCCGATCGTCGTGTACGGCGGGTCCGGGAAGGTTCCGGCGGGGGCACCTTCCACTCCGACGAAAACCATGTTCCAGGTGGAACCAGTCCAACTGCCGAACTGCGAATCACGCGAGATCCATTGCTGTTGCGACCCTGAGCGGACCTGGCCGTCGATTTTCGTGTCCGAGATCCAACCGCCGCTCGACCAGCCGCCGCCGTCGTCGAGGCGAAGGTCGCCTCGGACGTGCATGCGCCGGTACGGGCTCGCCTGCGAAACAGCCCACTGATCCGCGCCCCCGACGGGGTTCACTGACAAGTTTTCCGCGCCGCGCCAGAAGTTCTGGGTCGCGTTGTTCGGGGGAAACCAGTCTGCTTCTACGTGAACTGCGCCGTTGATCGTCACGGCGTCGGGCGTGCTCCCCAGTCCTAGGATTTGGGTATAGAAGCCGACGTTCACGTCGTTGAAGTACGTGCCCGGCTTGAACAGCACCGCATAGCGTTGACCGCCGAACTGGTTCTTCTCCTGCTCCGCGAAGATCGCGTCGAGCTTGCGTTGGATGCTCGCGCTCGGCATCGACGGATCGAAAACAACGACGTTCGGCCCCAGGTCCACTTGTCCCGGCGGCGGAGAAGTAGTGCCACCCACAGAGGCCAGTGTGAACGACCGGCCGGTGAGGTCAGGACGGCCGTGCTCCTGCGGCTCCGCACGGTCGGCAGCCAGTCCGGCCAGGCGCGGTTCGCGGCCGCAGCCGGAGCCAAGATCCACAACCTGCGCAGTCGGATGTGCTGGCCATTGCGGGTCAGGCGCGGTGGACGGCGCTCGCTGCGGGACTGCGGTCCAGCGGTTTCCCGAGATGTCCTTGTCCTCTGCCGGGGCAAAGCGGGAGGGCCGGGTGGTCGCCTCGTCGTCGCCCTCAAGGGTGAGGTGGAAGTGCCAATCGTGCGCGTTTGTTCCGGTGCCGGTGTATGAGCGGGCGAGCGAGACTGGTGTGGCGAGCCGACGAGCAGCGGCTTGCTGAGCGTCCGCCGTCGCGGTTTGGCCGGACGATGCGTTCGCACCGATGGGCTGAACGGCCAACGCTCCATCGTTCCGGGCGGGAAAGTAGCCAGCCGAGTTCGGAGGCGTCAGCACTAGAGCGGCCACTCTCCGTGATTCGGGATTCATCGCCACCTCCTCGCTGAGACCGGACCACCAGGCGACCCCGGCCGGAGATGCGGTCCGCCACACGGCTGGGGTTGGCTCGACGTCACGACTGCGGAGGAATGTAACCGCGGACACACTGACACTCAACGGAAACCTGAAGAAAAGTCAGGAAGGGCAGCCGACCTGCACTAATATCCCCGGAGCCGTCGACAGGAAAGTCGATTCGACCAGGTCGGCACACCTCTCCCACGCGCCTGCGGCACGTAACCGACCCCCTGGCGAAGGCGCTGAAGACGGGGTGTACTGTATGTCCATACGAGATGCGGAGTTCACCTCTGCTTCGGGGCTATGGCGCAGCTGGTAGCGCACCTCACTGGCAGTGAGGGGGTCAGGGGTTCGAGTCCCCTTAGCTCCACAAGTTCGATAAACCCCTTTGATCACGCGGTTGGCGCTGGTCGGAGGGGTTTTCTCGTGCCCGCTCGATGATCTCGGGTGATCGTTTCCAGGCTGAACTGAGCGTCCCTGGTGGGGTGTTTCTGGGGTGCTTTGCTCCAGGGACCGACCCTGCCGACGGCGCGGTTCCTTGTCCCCTCACGGATGTCACGCGAGGTGTCCCTCGTTCCAACGGGAATAGGGACAGCCGGTTTCGCCGATTGCCGGCGTGCCCGGGACGGCGGAATAGGTGGCCGCAGCGACGCCGCTGCCCTTTCCTGCCGCGCGGGCCGAGCAGGCCGCTGGCTGCGAGTGGCTTTATGCCAGCGGCGCTGCAAGTCCGCCAGCAGCCGGGTCTCGACCTCCCGCGCCACATGCGAATAGGTCTCCACGACCCGGACCGGCAGATGGTGGCCCAGCCGCCGCGCCTGCACGATCTCCGGAGCCCCGCCCGCGACCAGCCACGTCTTGTGGCTGTGCCGCAGCCCGTGGAACGTCAACCCGGGACACACCGCATACGCCCGAACACCCGGCCTGCGGCGGCCGTCGATCGCCGGCCGCAGAACCCTGCGATCGAACGTGGACCGCCACAACCAGGTCCCGTTCGATGTCGTGAACACGAACTCGAACGGATGGACCTCCAGGTGCCGGCGCAGCAAACCGACCAAAAACGGCGGCAACGCGACCCGCCGCGCCGACGACGGCGTCTTCGGCCGCCCCAGCCACCGCCGACCCCGGCACTCGTGCAACGAACCCCGCTCCGCATCCACGACCAGACGCCCCTTCGAGGTCCACATTGTCGCGATGCAGCGCAACCAGCTCGCCCCACCGGCACCCCGTCCACGCCACCGTGATCACCAGCAGCCGCGCCACGTCGCCGCCCAGGGCCGCGGCCTGATCCGCGATCCGGAGCACCTGCTCCGGCGTCGCCCACACCCGCTCCCGCACCAGAGTCCGACAGCGCCGGCCGCGGCGGCACCGCTGCCGCACCGGATTCACTGCGATCAACCGCTCGTCCACCGCATCAGCCAAGATCATCGACAACAGCTTCGCCCAGCTCGACACCGTCTCCGGCGCATACCCCGCCTCGGCCGCCGCCCTCCGCCACGCATCCACCTCCAGCGCGGTGATCTCCCCGATCGCCGTCGACCCGAACCGCGCCAACACATGACACCGCAGATAACTCTCGTAATTGTCCCGAGTCCGCGGATCCATGTCCTGCGCCGGTAACCACCTACCCACCCAATCCTTCAGCAGAACCCGGCCGTCCGCAGGATCGATTCATACCTTGTGACGCTGATCAGACTCCATGTCCCCGGCATAACCGGCGGCCGCCCTGCGCGTCGCGAACCCCGACACCGAACCAAGACCACCACCCGCCCGGCGATAACGAACCCGCCACGAACACCGCCCCGACTGCTCCACCCACGCCACGACAACCTCCCGACACACGACCCCTACCCGTCATGCGCCCGAACGCACAGCAAGTTAACCCCCTACCGCACGAGAACCGTGAAACACCATGCCAGCCCGACGGCCAGGATCAGTCTCGCGCGGCTCGAACGGCTGCTTGCTCTCCTGCTCCGGTGCCCTGGCCCGGGTACCGTGGAGCACCGCCTCGAACCAGCCCAGCAGGCTCCAGGGAGTGCACTCCGCTCGATACTGGCAAGTACGAGCGAACGTTATGTGGCGGGAAGCATCAGCATCGAACCGTCTTCCCAGTACAAGCTCGCCGGGGCGGGACTCCATTGCGGTCGCTCGGCTCCACGGCCGCTCCACACGACGGTCGGCTGCGCGCCGGGACCGGTGAGTTCGACGATCGCGAGTTGGGTTTTGCCGCGGACGACAGCGACCTCGCCGGGACGCTGCTTGAGGGCTTCGGCGACGCGGTATGCCTCGCCGGTTGCGGGTCCGCTCGGGATGGCGGCATGACGTTTCGGCCCGTCGCGTTTGAAGAGCCGGAACAGGGCCCAGACCGTGACGAACGGCCAGGTGATGGTGGAAGCCACGTCCACCAGGAACTCACCGATCTCCACCAGGCACCCACGCGGACCGTTCTCGCTCGCGGCGCTGCGTTCGCGTTTCCCGCGGCGGTCCCGTCGCGAGCCGACCGTGACCCGGCCCATCCCGGTGACCTGGACCGGTTCGCGCCAGGCCGCTTCGAAGTACTGCTGCGCTTGCGTGATCAGGTGTTCGTCCATCAGCCCACCCAGGAGACGGTGTCGAAAATGTCGAGCGCCAGCACGACGACGTGTTCCCAATCCTGCCAGTTGTTCGAGCACACCCCGACCATCGCGACCGACGTGCCCCGGGGATCCGGTATCCATGCCGCCACTTGCCGTTGCAGGACAGGTATCTCGATGCCGTCCGCGCCGTTGCGCAGGATCGTCTTCTCCTCCTGAACGGTGACGACCGCTTTCCCGGCAGGAAGGTCGAGCAGACGCGCCGTCCGGCCCTCGACCGAGGCATGCACCTCGAGCAGGCCCTCGACGGCGACGTCGACCGAGTCATGGGCGGAGGGAATGCACGAGCTGGCCAGGACCGGCATGATCGGCCGATCGGGGACGTCGGGCGAACGGTAGACCGCGATCGCCGCGTAGCCGATGCCCTGCGAGCCCATGGTTTCGCCGTACAAGGCGTAGGTGTTGGCGAGCATCGCCGCGTTGGGGTCGTCTGCGACCAGCCCGAACGCGCCCGCCACCCGGGCGTCGAGTTCGTGCTTCTCGGCACCGTCTACCTCGATCTCCTCGACCGGCAGTTCGACGAACCCGTCCGGGACGGTGAAGGTGAACTCACGGGTCATCCGGTCACCGTCCCTTCACGACCCGGTCGAAGATCTGGCCGGCGGATTGCGGCGGCCGGCCGGTGACCGTGTCCTTGACGAAGTCTTTCGCGGAGTCCTCGGCCCGTTCCAAGTAAGGCTCGGCGACCCACTTGGCGGCCATGCCACCCGCCTTGGTCGCCGCACCCCAGGCCGCCGCTCCCGCAGCGCCGGCGCTGTGCTCCATCTTGAGGATCGGGCCGCCGACCCACTTGTCGAAGCTCGCTCCCCAGCCGAACGCGGTCTGGACAAGTCCCTCGTCGTGCAGGATGTTGCGCGCCGCACCGGCGCCTTTGGCGACGGCTTGCACCACGCCCTTGGCTTCTTTGGCCGCTCCGACCGCGCCCTTACCGGGATGCCGACGCCTCGTCGAGCGAGCGTGCCGATCGTATGCGCGCCGGTACGGAGTGAACCGTTTGTTGGTGCTGGGTTCGGGCATTCCAATCGGGCAGCCACTGCACCGCCGGGTCTGGCAGTCCTCCGGCATCGGCTACGACGAGGGCCCGGCCGTCTCCGTGGAATCTCATCCGGTGCTGCTGGCGAAGGCTCGCGCGGGGATACACGCTGTCGGCACCTGTGCGCCCAGCACGTCTGTGGTACCCGCTCGGCCCGGAGATCGGCGAGGTCAGCTCTGCCCGCAGCCTGATCGCGGGGATTGCGGCCAGCGCATGATCCAGAATCCGGAGAACGCGATCCTGTCCGGCGACGCCGGAGCGTCGCTCCTCTCGGACGACAGCAAACGAAAACCGACCGATTGTCCAGTGAGTTACCGGGCCAAGAAGTGATCTCTCCGCGCGAGCCTGGGGTCAGTCCCAGGCGCGTTCGGCGTGCAGGCCCTGCCGCGCCAATCGGACCATTCACTGGGCGGACCGACGTGGACGCGGAGTTTTCCTGCCGATTCAGGCGAAGCTCGCGCAACCGCAGCGCTTGAAAACGCCCATTTCCGCACCCTGGAGACCACCGCCTACACACAGGCGAACTGGCACCCCGTCCTCCTCCGATCCTCCCCGCCAGGCGGTGAAGCCGCAGGTCAGGAATTCATTGGGGCATCAGCTACGCGGAAATCGAGGGCGCACTCGCGGTGGACGATACGGGCTGTTGTCGACGAGGAGCTTGGCTCCTCGTCCTAGGCCCGCGAACCAGGGCTTTGCGTGCTGGTAAAAGTTTCCGCCGAGGCGAGTGTCAGCGAAGTCAGGGTCGTCGGCATGTGCGCCGTCGCCGAGGTTCTTCTGCGCTACGTGGGCGTCGGGTTCCAGCTCGCCGTGGTCACGGCTGCCTTGCGCGAGAGCTGGCTGGCACCCATCGTCCCTACGCCGACCAGCACTTCGCCGGCGACTTCCTCAAGCGCGGTCACCGCGGCCGTCGGCCCAGACCATCGTCCGCTCGAACGCACCCGGCCTCCGAAATACGGTGCAAATGCGGCGCAAACGCTGTGGTCGTTCGGATTGGTACCCGGTTGACTGGTTTTACGGCCACAGCGAACAGCCCGGGCCGTCCAGTTATCTCCGGAACCGTACCGACGGAGCACATTCATGAACCGCTGGCGCCCAGCTGAGTACCCGAGCGCCTGTCGACCTTGCCGCGGGCTCACCCGGCGCACGGCTCGGTCAGGGGTTGTTCGCGCGGAGCCGAGTCCGACGCCTTCGCGACGCTCGCGCGCGGGTTGCAAGACGCGGCGGTGGAAGGCGTCCGCAAGCACTCGCCGCAACCGAGAGCGCGCAGGCACCGCCGACCTGCTCGCGACCGCCGTACTACTGAACTTCTGCAGCCAACTTGGCTGAGGAAGCGCCGGACGTCGTCCGCCAAGCCTTCGCGGGGCTGCGTGGATCATTCCGAGATCACGTCCGATCGAAGTATCTCTGCCGAACCCGCAGCACCTTGAAACGACAGTGACCACAAAGGAAGGCCGCAAAGTTGGGAACTGATAACGACAGGGTATTCGATATTGAATTCATGGTGCGCGATCTAGAAGGGAAAATTTCCGAATATCCCGAGGAGCACCTCAATTCGCTTCCAACCTGGAAGACATTTGAACTGTCCGAAACACTTGCCGAACTTGGCGACAAACTGAAAATGCTTACACGGCGTGCCAGCATCCCGCACAGCGGATGGATGCCAGAGATAGGGCAATCCAATCAAAGCGGGTGCCGAGTGGCGCATCGAGCAGAAGAGAAGGCTGTTCGCCGCGGACTGGCTCTTGTTTCACTTTGCGGCGCGGACTGCTATCCATTCTATGGACGTGACAGTGAGAAAAAGATCCTGACCCACCCGAAGTGCGGCACCTGCGAACGGCTGCTCGACGATCAGCTAACAGGCACGACCCACGCCCCGACCAGCGCAGCGGGATAACCCGATTGCCCACTCTGCATGCTTGCCCGAATCTCGTCAGCAGGAGCCGGCAATCTCATGCAACCCAGGACCGAACCCGGGAAGCTCTCACTGCGGCCCGGGCCCCGGCGAGCGCCGCCGTGGATGCGACGGCTGTTGCGGACCGGGCATCGGATGCCAGTTGCCAGCAGGATCGACGTAGTACCCGCTGCGCCCTTGACGTCTGCGCAACGCGTTCCTCAAGGGGATGACAACGGCCAGACCGATACCCAGCATCGCTACAGAAATAACGGCGATGATGAGGACCGCCCACCAGAATATATCCATTTTCCCGCTTCCTCCGGCCTAGCCAGCAGGGTTGACGTGCCAGCTGCCGGGGTTTCCGATCTGATCAGGCAACGGCGGCAGCTGCTTGAATCCGGCGGCGCTGGCCCTGAATCCGACCGCGGCATCCTTGTACTGGCCAAATTGTTCGACAGCACTGGAAAGCAACTCCGTGCAGTTCCTGATGAAGTTGGTCAAGAGGTCAGTGATCGCCTGGATAGCATTTGAAAGCTCGAATTCACCGATCCCTGGAATCAGAGATACTCCGATGCTGACTCCAGCGTTGGCGATGTCCGCAGCCGTGTTTCCTATTAACCTGATTGCCGCCGCGTACGTATTGTATACGATGGATACGCAGCCGCCTAGCGCTGTTCCCATGCTCGCCATGGCGGACTGGTCGGACCCCAGCGCCCCGGTCACGTCGGTGGAGTACGCCGAGAACTGACTGAACGCAGGCCCGGACCAGTAGCCGGCCAGGTTCTCGGTCGCGGTCTGAATGGCGAGCTGAGAGTCGCCTACCGAAGGGTTCGACGCCCAGCCCTGGGCCAGAGCATTGACTCTCTCAGCGTTCCCGAATAGCTCGTTCTTCATCTTGTCGAGCGTCTGGATCACGTCGGGATGGTTGTACTTGTTCGCAGCTTCCCGGATTTTCCGGTCGGCGTCCTCGGGATACGGGATGCTGGGCACGCTCGGGATCGGATTCGGCTTTCGCGGTGCCGGATCAGTGCCGACGGACGGGTCCATGAACGACTTCTGGGACGGATTCGCCATCAGTTGCCGCCTTTGTTGTCCGGCTGATAGACGCCGCCTTCGTCGACTTTTCCTGCCAGCCAGCCGAATTTCTTGTAGTACTCCTCGTCTTGCGCCTCGTAGGCCTTCGCGGCGGTGTCGAGGCTGTGGGCCGCGGCGTCGAGGCTGTCGCAGCTCGCAGCGGCTTTGTGGACGATTTGGTCGACCGCTGCGTTGTATTCGGGGACGATCCCTGCCAGGTGCCCGAGGAGGCCGAGGTCCTGCTCGTTCATCTTGAAACCCGGAAGATCCTCCCCGCACAGCTCAAGGTGGCGTCTCGCGGAATCCACAAACGCAGCCTGGGTTCTGCGGAGCGCTTGCGGGACGACTTCGAATCCCTTGCCGGTCATGCGCTTCCCCTCCTGGCGGCCGGGCCGGCCGTCGATGCGTTCTGCAGGACTTGGTTCACATGCGCACGCGCCTGAGCCTCGGCGTCGCGAATGGTCTGGGCGATCTGAGCGCCGAGCACGCGACCATTTGCGGAGGTCAGGCCACGCGGATCGATCGTCACCGACACGAGCGCCCCCTGTCCTGACACCGTGACCTCCCCCGCTCCGCCGGGGATCTGGCGGTTGATCGCCGAACCTGCGGCCGCCGCAGCCGCCGCCTCTGTCCGGTGCAGGTTCGCTTCGATTTCCTGGGTCAGGGCGTAGAGTTCGTTGTACATCGACATGGTCGTCACTCCCCGAGTGCCAGGAAATCGTAATCGCCGAAATCGTCATCGTCGTCTTCAGCACGCGCGCTCCGCGGTGAGGTTGTCGGCTGGCTTGCGGCCGTCAACGTAGGCGCGGACCCGACGCCGACCGGGTCAGGCACAGCCGCCGACGCGGTCGAGTCGGCGTGAAGTATCGCCGACACCGCAGAACGCGCGTGCAACCCCGCCTCGGTACGAGCGCGGTTGACAGCCTCGACAACGGCCGGGCCGACCAGCTCCGGATGTGGCGAACGCAGCGCTTCGTCGCGAATCACGATGTCGACGACCTCCCCGCGGCCGTTGACAGTGGCAGTCGCGGTGCGGTCCTCGGATGCGCCACGGAATCGTTCCGCGGCGAGTTCGAGATCGACTTCGGAGAGACGTCGCTGGCGGGCGACGATGTCCTGGCCGTTGCCGATGCCCAGTGCCTTCAGGATGTCCACAGTCATCAATACGTCCTGTCGTCAGCGAAACGCGTCAAGAAGATCGGCGACTCGCGAGGCGGTAGCGGGTGCAAGGTCCCACCGCTCGTCGTTGTAATGCTTGCTGATCTGCAACACCCAACGCCCTGCGTCGGTGTCATAGACCCGCAGCGGGAACTCGCAGCGCCGACGGCCGCTGCGGTCGCGTACCTCGGCGTAGAGTTCCGCGCTGACCAACGGCGGCATGGCAACGACCCGTTCGGCCTGCCGCACGGCGCTGTCGCGGGCGACGCCGGTTTCGCGGGCTTCGACCAGCTCGCTGCGCAGCACCGTGATCGGCTGCGCGTTCGACCGCGCGTGCTCGTGCGGCAGCACGTCCACCAGTACCGCGCTCAACCGCTGACGCCGGAACATCCGCACCCAGACCTCATTGCCGTCGCGGACCGCGATCAACCCGAACCACGACGACCCGGCGGCCAAGGCCGACAAGTGCTGCTTGCCGTCGCTGAACCAGCCGTAACAGGCGTGCGGCGGCCGACTCAACAACTCGACCACGTCGGCCAGCTCCGGATCGTCCGCACTGCGCGCCCGACCTTCGTAGCGGGCTTTCAACTCCGCCAGCCGCTTGTCCTCGTCCGCCTGAGCCTCGCTGTCATGCCACTCCGCCTGCGGTGCCAGCGCGACATGCAGATCAGCGCCGGTCATCCCGGTCACCAACGACGCGAGATCCGACACGGCGAAGCCGACCGGTTCGGCAAACCACATCGGCGCTACACCCGCCTCTTGGGTGCCTCGCCGATCACTGCCGGACTGGCGGCCATCCCGGTCTGCGGATCCACCAGCCGCTCTCCGTCATCGGCGGCGAGGAACGCCTCGTCATCGGACAACACATACTTCCGCTCGTGTTCCTCGTCCTCCTCGGCTTTACGTCCCGCACCGGTTCCCACGCCGCCGACGCCTGCGCCGCCCGCCCGGCCCGACGACGAACCCGACGCACCGCCGGCACCACCACGTGTCGGTGCCTCCTCCGATGCTCCGATGCCGCTTCCGCGGCCGCCGCCCGGCATGTTCGCCCCGCCGGCACGACCGCCGGGACCAGTGCCGGAACCGGACGAACCGCTGCCACCCGCGCCGCCGACCGGGAACCCACCCGGACTCCAGGCACCCCCGCCCGTCGCTCCGGACGCATTCGAGTCCAGCACGCCGCTGCGGTACAGGCCAGGATTGCCTGACGCGCCGCCCGGCTCGAAACCGGTCTGCGCGCGCGGCGCGACATAACTGCTCGGCGATGTCGACGAGCCCCCGCCTGAACCCGCCGCGCGCGGCGGCACGGCTCCAACAGGCGACGACGGTGCCCCGGAAGCCACGACTGGACTAGGAGTCGCGGAGTTCGCGCCGCCGTAAGGACCGGCCGCCGGGGCAGGCCCCGCAGCATGACCGGACTGAACCGGACCGCTCTGCCCTCCGTGTCCCGCCGGACCGTGGACAACGGGAGCCGGCGGCTGCGCCGTGCTGATGTTCATCGCGTTCGCATCGATCTGGCCGTAGCTGGTGGGCATCGCGCGACCGGTCTCGTCCGACGCCGTGGACCAAGACTTCATCGCCGCCACGTTCGCCGCCGCGACGTCGTTGCTCTGCCGGGTCCGGCTTTCGATATCGGCGTCGATCACACTCTGCACGCCGAGAAGCTCCGTCATCGGCGGAGGAGCCTGCGGTAGCGGAGGCACCGGCTGAACCTTGGCCTGGACGTCATGCCACGCAGACGACTGAGCCGTCAGGCCAGCCTGCGCCATGCCCATCGCCTCCGCGGCCTGCGCGTGCTCGGCCGCCAACGGCCCCGCGCCCCGCGACGCCGCGCCCGCAGCGTCGCCGGTCCATCCTTCCTCCATCGCCGCGGCCAGCGACCGGATGTCCGCCGCCCGGCGGTCGTACCGGGCCTGGAACGAGTTGATGTGGTCGGCCGCCTGCATCAGCCCGCCCGGCCCCACGCCATTGGCGAAGTTCTCATAGATCTGCTGACCGGACATGGACTGCCCCGCCATCTCACTGCCCGCCTTGCACGGTCGACAGGACAGCCTTCGCGACGTTCGTGGCCGCGGTCGTGGCATTGCTGCCAGGCACACCCTGGATCAGCACCAACATTTCGTCTTGATCCGACAAGCCGACGATCAGACTCGCCTGTCCTTCTTTTCTGCGATCGGCCGTATTGGCCATAACCGCCGGAAAACCGTTCACCACGGTCGGTTCGAAGTATCCGTCGCGATAATATCCGGTCGCATGCTGTCGATAGGTATTGGTAAGACCGTCCTTGACGGTTGTGAGAAACGTGGCACTGACAGCGGTGTATCCGTCACTGAACCGCCAGGAACAGCGGATTCCAGTCGATTCCGAGTGCGCTTCCGCCTTGCTGAGCTGCAGCGATGACAGCTGGGCCGACGTCAACATGCTGCACGGATCAGAAAGGAACTTGTCGATCTTCAGCGGGGTCGCAACCTTGGGCGCAGTGACTTGTTGACTTCCGGCCGAAGCAGGCGGACCGGCCTCACCGGAAGCAGGGCTCGCCGTCCCCGGATTCGAATTTCCGCAACCCCCAATGAAAGCGACTCCGAAACTTGCCACAGCAGCCGCCATAAGGCGAAATTGATAGCGATTCACAATAGTCCTATTGATACATTCCACTGGAAGGGGAGTTGCTCGGATTCGCTTTGCCGAGGGCTTCCGCCACGTCGGCATCGTGCTGCGTATAAGTACCGTTGGCTTTTTTCAGCGCATTGATATAGACGCAAGCACTGCGCTGCATCGACACATTGTGGGCAATCATTTTTCGAATTGACGCCTGCGCGAGTTGCGCCTGCTGGACGGCAGGCTGGTCAGGCGACGGGGGTTGGGCGGCAGTCAACGCGCTTTCCTGAGTTTGCTGGTCGTCCTGCAGATCGTGGAGCACGTTCTCCCATCGGGAGATCAGTGCGGCGACAGTGCCGGGATCGAACCGATACCCGCCTGAGCGCGCGGAGTTCATCGTGGCGAACGCCGAATCGCCGGCGTCCGCGGCCCCTGCGTCCCACGGGGCGATGAACTGGTCGGATGCCCGCTGCACCGATGTTCGGCCAGTGTCGGTCGACGAGTGCCCGGCCCCATCGGCTGCCGTCGAGTGCCTGCCTGGCGGCGCGCCGCCATCCGCTCTCCCCACGTCATGCTCCCCTCACAACCCGTCATCACTTGCCATCAGAGTATCGCACGAGGCTTCATCGCGGGTGTCGATTGGCGAACCGGGACGCACTCGGAGCGCGACCGCTCGCAAGGGCCCCTGACCTGCGGCAGACACCTACTCTCGACGGCAAGGCTCGAACCCCGGGCGAGCCGTCTTTTTCGCGATCTGGGCCTCGTGGGCGCGCCGGCTCGATCCAGGACACGAAATTCGTCCACCGCTCCGTACCGCTCCCAGGGGAACCCCGCTCCGGGGCCCCATGCCTCCCGACGGCGCACCGCAACGGACGACGTCCGCTCGCACGCCATGCTCGATCTCGCCTCAGCCTGCCGCCGACGCTGGCCTGCACCTATGAGATTGTGCAGCGCGCATTCTCACGAATTTTCCTGGAGCAAACCTGGAGCAGACCCATGGTTCATCTGACACCAAACAGCGCCGACCTGCATTCAAGTGCAGTCAACTGCGACGCGCACCCTGCAGGTTCTCGATAACCGCAGGTCAGGGACGTGTCCCGTGCCGGTTCCGTTTCTCTCGCCCCGGCTGTCGTCCTATTGGCTCTCGCTGGTCACCGACATCGACGCGACGACTGGGCGAGCGCTGATCGATTCGATGGGCAACGAGGTTGTCGTCCGGGACGACGCGATCCGCCGGATTGTCGAGTTCGATCCGATGAGCTATGACGACGCCGTGCTGCAAGCGCTGGGCGAACGAGCGAAACAACGGCGGACCAGGTGAAGGCGTTCCTGACGGCGGTGACCGCGGCGGGCTCCGGGCTGCTGGGCGCGTCGCTGGCCAGCAAGCCGGGGTCACGGCGGTTTCACGCGCTGACCGCGTCGGTCGCGGCGACTTGGTTCGCTGGTGCGCGAGCGGCCGGGCCGGTACCCCGAGGCCGGCCGGACGTTGTGCAGCCGGCGCTGGTGGGTGCGGGCGCGTTCGGCGTGTTTTACGGCTGTGCTCTGGTCGCTCGCCGGATTCCGTTGCTGCGCCGCGCGATCACCGGGGTCCTCGGTCACGCCCATCACGGTTCGACGCCGACCGTCGTGACGACAGCGCTCGTAACCGGCGCGGCTGAGGAGTTCTACTTCCGTGGCGCGCTCTACGACGCGTTCGGCGCACGTGAGTCGACCGCCCTGTACGTGCTCTCGACAACGGCGACACGGAATCCGGCATTAGTGCTGGCGTCAGCGGCCATGGGAACGCTCTTCACGTTGCAACGCCGTTGGGGCGGCGGAGTACAGGCGCCGTTGCTGACGCACGTGACCTGGTCTGCCCTGATGATCGGCTTCCTGCCTCGGCTCTTCCCGCCTCCGGATTCCAGCATCGCCGAGTCCAGCCGGGGCGGAGTGGGTCCGTAGGCATCGGTGCGGGGATCGCGGGCTCGCGCCACGCCCGCGTGGACGTCCGGGCAGCGCTGGATTCGTTGCTCGCCGAGAACGGCTGGAATCCGAACACGTCCCGGTCGCCCTGTCCTTCCTCGACCTTGTCGCGGCAGCGAGGCGCGCCTACGACCGCTGAGCCTGGGCAGGCTGTTCGGCCCGCCGCTTGGTCAGCAGCGTCCACGCGATGAGGCCCGCGAACGCGACGATCATCAGAGCCTGCGAGCAGTCCGCCGCAATGTCGAACGGCAGCGTGTACACGCCCACGATGCGAAGCACGGAATCGACGAGCAACCCGATCCCCCAGACCAGCGAGATCTGGTACCAGCGACGCCGCAACGACGCGTCGTTCGCGGTGGCGTCGAATTCACGCTGCTGCTCACCGCCCGCCGAGCGCGCGAAGCGTCGTGCCGCGTAGTACGCCAGTGGACGGTTGAGGACGCAACTGCCGACTAGGGCCGCGCTGGCGCAGAAGGTGGTCACCGATTCCTTCGCCAGCAACAGACGCGGGTCGCCGGTGAGGAAGCTCAGCCCGAGCCCCAGGCCGAAAAGCAGCATGAGGAACGACGAGAACAGGTCGATCCGGCGCTGTGCCACCGCGACCCACACGGTCCGCAGCCCCGCGACGATGGTGCCGATCAGCAGTGAGACGTAGGCGCTCGCGCCGAGCAGGCTGGCAGCGTAGTAGGCGACGACGGACAGGCCGACGTCCAGGAACATCGTAGTGATCATCGTGCGGGCGGGCTTCATCATGCCGTACTCCCCGGTTTTGGCTTGGCTGCTGGGATTCGCCACCAAACGCTACGGTCGCCGCGAGCCGCCGTCTTGCCTCCGCGGACGTATCCCGGGTGGAGAAATCCAGGCTCGGGTGGAGGGATTTCTCCACCCGCGGATACCCCTCGCACCGCACGACTTCGAGGCCGTTCCTCCGTAGTTTTCTCGGCATCGGAACGACTTCGAAAGGCAGGAACAACCCATGAGCGGACCCGTGGAGATCATCCTGATCGTGGCGGCGGTCGGCTACCTGATGGTGCGCCGGTTGATCGGCGAACCCGCGCAGGCCAAGCAGATGCTGATCCTGCCCGCGGTGCTGACTGTCGTCGGCCTCAGCACTCTGTCCGGCGAGGTGAAGACGCCCGCTTCAGTGGTTTTCCTCGTCGGGACCGCGGCGATCAGCGTCGTCCTCGGCCTCCTGCGCGGGGCGAGTGTCCGGATTTCCCAGCGCGACGGCGTCGCCTTCGTCCGCTACACCGCGGTGACCATCGGGCTCTGGGTGGCGAACATCGTGGTCAAGGTCGGCGTGAACCTCGCGGTCAACGCGTTCGACCCGCAGGCCGCCGGCGGCACCGGCAAAAGCATGTTGCTCACCATCGGCGTCGGCGTCCTCGCGGAAGGGCTGGTCGTGCTCTACCGCGCGCTGCGCGCCGGGCACCAGGTGATGTGGGCCCAGGGCAAGGACGGCGCGCCCGCTCAGAGCTCGCCGCTGCTGGACAATCTCCAGCGCAATCTCCGCGGCGGCACGGCGGAGTGGAACACTCGGTCCGCTCACGACGACAGCCCGACGAGGAGGAACCTGATCCCATGAGGACGCTGGAGCGGGCACCCGCTCTCATCGGGCAGTACCGGGACGAGCTGATCCAGCCCGCTCTCGTCCTCACCTCGGTCGCCTGCACCGCGGTTCAATGGCCGGACGCGCAGATCGCGTACCGGCCATTGGCCTTGCCGCTGTTCGTTCTCACCTCGATCGCCGCGCTCGCCTCGCTGCTGCCCTGGTCCCGGCTGGCCGGGAACCGGCAGATCGCGGTGATGAGCGCCTACATGCTCTTCGGCGCGGTGCTCATGCCGCTGGCGCACGCGACGTTCGCGGCGATGTTCCCGTTCGTCGCCGCGTCCGCCGCGGGGATCAAGCTGGCGTCCCGCCGCGCCGCGGTGACCATCGCGACCGCCGGGGCCGTCGTCGCGTCCAGTGCGACCTGGGTGGTCGGCGAGCTGTCCCCGCAGCTTCTGGAATGGCCGGTGTGGCTGACGCTGACCGTGGCGCTGCCGGTCGCTTTCGGCATCGGGCACCGGGACCGCCGCGACGCCATCCGCAACGCGCAACTCGCCGCCGAATCGGCCCAGCGCGCCCGCGAGTCCGAAGCCCGCGAGGCAGCACTCGTCGAACGAGGCCGGATCGCGCGCGAGATTCACGACGTACTCGGGCATTCGCTCTCCGGGATCGCGCTCCAGCTGGACCTGGCCGACGCCCTGCGCGACAGCGGCCGAGACGACGAGGCAGCCGCTGCGGTCCGCAAGGCACGCGCCATCGCCGTCGACTCGATCAACGAAACCCGCCGCGCGGTGCACGCGCTGCGCGAAGACACCTTGCCGCTGCCCGAGACGTTGTACCAGCTCGCCGAACACGCCTCGGCTGAGTTCGCGATCGAAGGCGAGGCGGGAGCGGTCGGCCCGGAGACCACGCACACGATGGTCCGGGCGGCGCAGGAGGCGATGACCAACGCGGCCAAGTACGCGCCGGGCGCGCCCCGGAGCCTCCGGCTCGCCTTCACCGCTGATCATGTCAAGCTGACCGTGCACAACGGGCCCGCGACCGAACCTCGCCGCGCCGAGCTGGCCGGCGGTTCCGGGGTCGGGCTCGTCGGGATGCGCGAACGAGCCGCCCTGCTCGGCGGCACCCTGCGAGCAGGCCCGGCCGACGACGGATGGACCGTGGAACTGGAGCTGCCACGATGACGGAACGCCCGATCAGCCTCGTTGTCGTCGACGACCAGGCGACTGTCCGCGAGGCGCTCGCGGTCATGCTCGACCTCGCCGAGGACGTCGACGTCGTCGCGACCGCGACCAACGGCGCCGAAGCCGTCGAGGCGGCGCGGCAGCACCGGCCGGACGTGGTGCTGATGGACCTCAACATGCCGGTGCTGGACGGGGTCGGCGCGACCGGGAAAATCCGCGAAACCCAGCCGGACACCACAGTTCTCGTGCTCACCACGTTCGACGACGACGAATCGATCCTGGCCGCGTTGCAGGCGGGCGCGAGCGGCTACCTGACCAAAGAGGCCGACCGCACCACGATCCTGCACGCCGTGCGCACCGCGGCACAGGGCCAGACCGTGCTCTCGCCCGAGGTGCAGCGGCGGTTGCTCGCACTTGCCGCCAAACCCGCCCCGCCCGCGGAGCCGGACCTCGCGCTGACGGCACGCGAACGAGAAATCCTCGGCCTGATCGGTGACGGCCTACGCAATCCGGAAATCGCCGCCAAGCTGGTCATCAGCGAGGCCACGGTGAAAACCCACATCAACAACCTGTTCGCCAAAGCCGGTTTCCACTCGCGCGCGGACGCGGTCCGCTACGCACTCAAGTACCAGAACGGTCAGCGCCAGCACTAGCTCAAGCGGGCACAGCCTATGGCTGCGGACCCGGACGAAGCCGCCTTGGTTCGGGAGGCGGTGGCTCGTCTGGGCGTGACCCCGACTGTCACCGCCGCAGCGCTGTCTGAAGCCACTGTCGAACTCGCCGGACCGGAGCGTCCACGGCCTGCTTGCCGAGGAGCAACGGCAATACGAAACGGCCCGGCTGGACGTCGTGCTGCCGGTGCTGCACGGCGGACTCGGCGAGGACCCCGCTCCGGAGGTCGCGGTCTTGGAAGCCCAGCTATTCTAGCGCTAGAATAGCTGGCGTGCCCGCTCTCACCGACGCCGAACTGACCGTCCTCGGCCTGCTCGTCGAGCAACCCCGGCACGGCTACGAACTGGAGCGGGTGATCGAGGAACGCGGCATCCGCGCCTGGACCGCGCTCGGCTTCTCGTCGATCTATTACGTCCTCGACAAACTGGCCAAGCGCGGCCTGATCGAAGCCGCCGGCGGTCCTCGCTCGGGGAAATCGCGCGCGACCTTCCGAGCCACGCGATCCGGCGTCGACCTGTGCGCGGAGGCCACCCGCGAAGCGCTCACCGCCCTCACTCCGGTCCACGCGCGCGTCCTCATCGGCATGGCCAACAGCCCGGGCCTGCCGGACGCGGAAGTGCGTTCCGGACTGACCGCACGACTCGCCGCGTTACGCGAACAACTCGCCGAAGTCGAAGCGACGCGCGCCAGCCAAGAACCCCTCCCAGACGCCGCGGCAGCGATCTTCGACTACAGCGAAGCGATGCTCACAGCCGACCTCACCTGGACCAAGAGCGTCCTCGACAAGGAGACCGCGATGGAGAAGTACGACGTCAAGAAGGCTCATCGCGCGCTGTATTCGCCGCCGTCGAAAGACTTCACCGTCGTGGACGTGCCCGCGCTTCAGTACCTCGCCGCCGACGGCCACGGCGACCCGAACACCGCGTCGGAGTACACGAACGCCGTCGAAGCGCTGTACGGAATCGCGTACGCGGTGAAGTTCGCCAGCAAGAAAACCCTCGGCCGGGACTTCGTCGTCGGACCGCTCGAGGGACTGTGGCGCGCCGACGATCCCGCCGTCTTTCTCACGCGGGATAAGGGGAAGTGGGACTGGACGATGATGATCCATCAGCCGGATTGGGTCACCGAGGAGATGGTGCGGGAGGCTGCCGAAAGCGTCGCGAAGAAGAAGGACAACCCCGCGCTCGCCGGAGTCCGGCTACGCACGTTGACCGAAGGAACGAGCGTCCAGATCCTGCACCTCGGCTCGTACGACGACGAAACGCCTACGCTGAACCGGCTCCACCACGAATACCTGCCCGAGCACGGCCTGACCTTCAACGGCGACCATCACGAGATCTACCTGAGCGACCCGCGCCGCACCGCGCCCGACAAGCTCAAAACGGTTCTGCGGCAGCCGGTCAAGCCTCTTTGAACACGATCTGCTCCGGCGGCGTCGTAAGCTTCAGCGGCTGCCGCCGGACGGACCGGAGCGTGCGGAGTTCCGTCCGGCGTGGGGAAAAGCCGGTCGTCGCGGGTGTCGACGCAGTCCGCGAATCCGGCGAGCGAGACGCCGCCGGATTCGCGGTCTGGGGAACGCGGCCGCACGGATTCCTCCGTGCGTGCGGGGTTACTGGCAGGCTTCGCAGTCCGGGTCGTCGATGCGGCAGGCGGCGCCGTCGACGAGCGGAAAGTCGAAGTCGTCCAGAACGGGAACGACCGAGGCGGTTTCTTCTGGCGTCGCGGAAGGCGTGGCGGGAGCAGACATATCCGTTGTAGCGCTCAAGATCGCCGAACATTCCGTGACGCCCGCCACAGCTCAGGCCACCCAGTCCGGAAGAATCTTGTCCCCGTCCGCGGTCGCACAGGCCGGCACCGCGCCCGTCCGATACACCCGCGTGCCGCCCGGCGCGCACACGATCGCCACGATGCCGCTCCGCGCGTCGGCCCGCACCTGCCTCTGCGCGTCGGCAGGCAGCACCACCGTCTCCCCCTTCCCCGCGGACTCGACGACGCCGTCCAGCGTGATCTCCGCCCCGCCGTCGAGAATCGTCCACACCTGTTCCGTATCGAACGCATGCACCGGCCCGACCGCGCCGGGCACCATCTCCACTCTCCAGACCGCCTGCTGGCTGCCGCCTTGCGTCGGTGAAGCCAACGTCGTCATCACCGCGTTGGGCGTCTCCGTCCGACGGCTCTCCCGGATGACTGTCATGTGCCACTCCCCGTTAAGATAGACAATCAGGTTGTCCATATAGTCAATGAGGTTGTCTACTCATGTCAAGCGATCCGCCCGGATACGAGCTGCCGCTGCGCCTGCTGTTCGGCTTCCGCAGCCTGATCGACGACCTGCACGCCGAGCTGGCGAAGCAGGGCCATCCCGACGTGCGGCCGATGCACGGGTTCGTCTTCCAGGCGATCGGCCCCTCGGGCACGACCGCCGTGGAGCTGGGCCGGACGCTCGGGGTGAGCAAGCAAGCGGCGGGCAAGACGATCGACAGCCTGGAACGGCTCGGGTACGTCCACCGAGAACGCGACCCGGAGGACGGCCGCCGGATGCTGGTGCGGCTCACTGACCGGGGCTTCGACTGCCTAGCCAAATCGGCGCGGATCTTCGACCGGCTGCGCTCGGAGTGGTCTGAAGTCTTGGGTGCCGGGCGGCTTCGCGCGCTGGAGGAGGACCTGCGGAAGGTCGCCTCGCCGGAGTCCGCGCGGCTGGACCTGCCGGGATGGTTCTCCGGCCATTGATCACCCGTCGTGCGTGTCGAGCACCAGCTTCTCCAGTGCCGAGACGAAGATGCCGTGCTCGGCGAGGGCAGTCTGGTCCGGCGGTGCCCCGGCCAGCTTTCCGACGCCGAGACTGGTCAGCATCCGCTGGATCGACGGGTTCGCCTGCTCCGCGACTAAGCGTCGTTCACCGCTGGTCCGACACGCGGCGATCCGGTCGCGCTCCTCGTCCAGCGCGGCTTGGAGGCCCTCATCGCCCGGCGCGAACTGCTGCCCGATCCGCCGTCGGATGCGGTTCACCGCGACTGGATAGGAAATCGCCTCCCAGCCGTGCGTGGCCGGGAGACTGGCGCGCAACGCCGCAGCTCCGCGGAGAACACCGGACACCGCCGCGGCCCGGTACTGCTCCGCCGCTTCCGGGCCGACCAAAATGGACAGTTCTCGTGTCGCATTGGCCGGGTCGTCCGGGCAATGCAGGAGATTCAAAATGACGTTCTCCCCGAGGTACCGCACGGTCCCAGGCTCCGCTTCGTCCGGACGGGTCGCGCCCTTGCAGCGCGTCAAGGTCGCACAGGCGTCCCCGTCGGCGCGATGCAGGAGGAGCAAGCACGCCGGTCCCGAACTGTAAAGCCGCGCGAACGGATCATTCTGTGGAGCAACAGCTTCCGACGCGCGATAAACCCGCATCATCGTCGGCAGATCCAGCTGAAGCACCCGGCCCGTGACCACGACAAATCCATTGCGCTGCAGCAGGTCCACAATGGAGTCGAACGCGTCGCTGACCACGCCGTCCGGAGTGATCAGCGCGAACGTCCACACCTCCGTCATCGACGAAGGCTGATCGGCGGAACCGTCGCCCCACGCAACGTCAGAGCGTCCACCGACGCCGGCCGGTACCGCAGTGTTTCCAACCGCTTCACCATCGTCTCCAGCGGCGCTTCCACGTCTGTACCGAAGAAAAACGCCCACTCATGTTCCGGCGACCCAAAGTAGACCGGCGTCGGGAAGACCTCCTCGAAGCGACGCCAGCACTTCACCAACGTCGAGTTCCTCCACAACGTCGGGCAGCCGCCCTGGTACGCGACCACTCCGCCCGGCGTCAGCAACGACCGGCACTGCGCCAGGAATTCCTTCCCGTACAACCGATTATGCTGAGCCTCAGTGTCATCCTGCTCATCCGGGAGATCCACCAGCACCACGTCGTACTTCTCCGCGCACGCGTGGACGTACTCCCAGCCATCGACGTAACGCACCCGGATCGGCCCCTCACCGCGCTCCGCCCGAGCCAGCTCAGCCGGCGAGTACCCGTACGGAAGATGCTCCGCGCAAAGCCGAACCGCCTCGGCGTCGATGTCCACGTGATCGACCGAAGCCCCCGCCTCAGCCGCGATCTGGCACACGACGCCTTCGCTGGACCCAACCACCAGCACGCGGTCCACAGTGGACGCCAGCAGCAACGCCGGAACGAGCAACGCCTCGTGGTACACCAGCTGGCTGAACTCGGTGCTCTGCCGCTCGTCGTCGCAGAACAGCGAAATCCCCTGCGCCGTTTTGCCGATCACCAGATGCTGGTAGGCAGTTTTCGTGTCGACTAGCACGTCCGATACGTGCCACCGCCGGGTCAGCCCCGCGCCGACTGGTTCCTCGATGTTCACCTGTCTCCTCTGTGGATAGTGGTGACCCGCGAAACGCTCGCACCGAGCAAGTCCCGCAATAACTGGACCGCCAGCTCCGGCTCCGCCTTGTGCCCGCACGTGAACACGTCCACGAACGCCGACCCGCGCTCCGGATACGTGTGAATCGAGGCATGCGATTCCGACAGGAGCGCCATCGCCGTCACGCCGTGCGGCTCGAACTGCTTGTACGTCAGTTCGCACACGGTCGCACCAGCCTTGTCCAGCGCGCGTTCCAAGCTCTCGCACAGAAACGCCGGGTCGTCGAGCAGCTCCGCGGACACCCCGGAAAACTCAGCCAGCACGTGCCGTCCGGCGAATTCCCCGACCCCACCGGAATCCCCACCGATAAAGTACGACCGCAGCGGCGGAAACCCGTTGAACGACACCGAAGAGTAACTTTGCGTGTACGCCCCAGTGTCCGGAATATCGACGTAGTCCCCAGCACGCAACGCCAACGGCAGCCGATACGACGTGCGCTGGTAAAGCACATCGTCCCCGTCGCAAGTCGGTCCCGCGAGGACGACCGGTCCGTCCGGACCACCGTCATGCTCGGTGAGCAACCGGTACGCGATGGCCTCGTTCTCCGTCTCGGCCAGCCCGCCGTACCGTCCGATGTCGAGGTACACCCAACGCTTCTCATCCGCCGCCGACCTGCGCGACACCAGCACGACCTCGCTGCGGATCACCCCAGCCGACGCCACGACCGCTCGCCCCGGCTCAAACGACAACTCAGGGGCCACCGCGAAATGCCGTCTCACCGACTCGCGAATAACCGCCGCGTACTCCTCCAACGGCGGCGGCTCGGTCAGATAACCAACCGGAAATCCGCCACCGATATTCAACCCGCGCAAGGAAATCCCGCGCTCCGCGACCGCGCGAGTCACCTCAGCCGCGGCGGCGATCCCGACTTCCCAAGCCCGCGGATCGACGTGCTGCGACCCAACGTGAAACGCGACCCCCTCCGGATCAAGCCCCAGCTCCGCCGCCCGAACCAGCAGGTCGACCGCCATCTCGGTGCCGCATCCGAACTTCCGCCCGAACGGCGTTTGCGATCCAGGACTGTCCACCAGAATCCGACACGAGACAGTCACCCCCGGCGCGAACTCCGCGATGTTTTCCAGATCCTCGATGCTGTCAAAGGTAAACCGCCGCACACCTACGCGATGTGCGAACGCGATGTCCCGGGCTTTCTTCACGGTGTTGCCGTAGGACAGCAACTCGGGCCGCACCCCTTGCGCGAGACACAATTCGATCTCCTCGCGCCCCGCGACATCAAACCCCGCCCCAGCTTGCCGCATAACCCGCACGACCTCCGGTGCCGGGTTAGCCTTTACCGCGTAGTACATCCGCGCTTCCGGCAGCACCTCTTGGAGCCGCTGGCAGTTCCAGCGCACCACGTCGAGGTCCATCACAAGACACGGCGTCGGCGGCTGCCGTTCGTCCAGGAACGCCTGGCAGCGCTCCAGCACCTGCGAGAACCCTTCAGTCACAACGCCCGAGTATAGGTGCCAGCTTCACCGCAGCAGCTGTCCCAGCCTCCGCTGCGCGAATCCTACGAACGGTACACAGTCCATCACTTGACAGTCCGCGGCGCCGATCTTCCCCCGCCGCACGCCGCCCGTCTCCCCGAATTCCGCCTCGGCCTGAGGAAAGAAGCGCCCGTTGTCGTCCCCGACGTCGTCGGTCCGCACCCACACCCGCTCGCCGTCCACCAGATACGAAATCGTCCGCCCCCGAGCCGCTACCGACGCCTGCGGATGCCGATTACGACACCGATCGCCCGCACAAGATCCGCGTCGATCACACCCGGCACACTCCCTCCCACCGCACCAAGACGACCACTCCGCCCCGCCCCCTCGCCCCGCCGCAGTCAACACCGGCTCGGTGCGGTCAAGGGTGGTCGCGCCAGCGGCCATCGCGCAGCGACGCCGAAGGCGCCCTTGATAGCGCCGAGCCGGTGTTAAACAATCAAAAGCGAGGGAGTCCAAAACGGCCGTAAACCGAGCCGGTCACCAAGCGACCGGCAACTTCCGCACTCCGTAAATATTCTGCACCTCAGGCCGCAGAGAAACCTCCCCCGCTACCCGCAACGTCGGAAACCGCCGCACCAACGCGGGCAACGCAACGGTCATCTCGATCCGAGCCAATTGCTGCCCCAGGCACTGATGAATCCCATGCCCGAACCCCACATGCCCCACCGCGGACCGCCGCACGTCCAACTCATCGGGCCGTTCGAACTTCCGGGGGTCCCGGTTAGCCGCCTGCACCGACAGCACCACAGACTCCCCGGCCCGGATCACCTGCCCGCCGATCTCGACGTCCTCCAACGCAGCCCGTACCCCGGTATGCGCGATGGACAGATACCGCATCAATTCCTCGACAGCCCCGCCAGCAGCCTCCGGCTCGTCCCGGACCACCGCCCACTGCTCCGGATTGTCCAGCAGCGCATACGTCCCCAACGCCAGCATGTTCGCCGTGGTGTCCAGCCCGGCCGCCAGCAGGAACGTCCCCAGTCCCGCCAGTTCCTCGTCCGTCAGGTCACTGCTGGTCAGATCGCTGAACAAGTCGTCCGTGGGCGCGGCACGCTTAGCCGGCACCAGCGAGGCCACGTATTCCTGCAACTGGCCGTAAGCGGTCATCCTCTCCTCTTCGGAAAGATCGACATCGCTGATCGCCGCGGCATCGCCCAGAAAAGAGCGCCGGTCCGAATAAGGCACACCGAGCAATTCGCAAATCATCACCGCCGGCACCGGATGCGCATAAGCCTCGAGCAGATCGACCCCCGGCCCGGCCTTTTCCATCGCATCCAGGTACTCGTCCGCGACCTCGGCCACGCGATCGCTGAGCAACCGCATCCGCCGGACCGTGAACTTGCCCGTCAGCAGCTTCCGGAACCGCGTGTGCTCCGGAGCGTCGAGCCCCGTCAGGTCGCCGACCGGAGCCGGCGGCAATTCGGGGAACTGCTCCATCCCGGGAAACGGGTAGTGCCACAATTCGTACCGGTTGCTGAACCGCTGGTCCCCCAGAATCGCCCGGACCTCCGCGTGCCCGGTCGCCAGCCAGCCGACGTGCCCGTCCGGGAACGCCATCCGCGTCAGCGGGGCCCGGTCCCGCACCGCGGTCAGCGACGGCGGAGGGTCGAACGGGCACCCCGGGGCCCGCCCCATCGGAACCCCTTGCACGATCTCCTCGCCAGTCATCCCCCATGCCCCTTTCAGTGTGCGTATTCGCGATTGAAAAGCTTCTTGGACCAGAGATAGCCGCCGAGGCCCATCACGGCGCACCAGCCGAGCGCGAACCACAGGTGGTTGCCGAGCGGCTTGTCGAGCAGCAGCGCGCGCAGGGTCTCGATGATCGGCGTGAACGGCTGGTACTCGGCGAACCACCGCAGTGCGCCTGGCATCGAATCGGTCGGCACGAACCCGCTGCCGAGGAAAGGCAGCAGCAGCAACGGCATCGGCGTGTTGCTGGCCGATTCGACGCTCTTGCTCACCTGCCCGAGCGCGACGCACAGCCACACCAGCGCGAGCGCCACTACCACGAGGAACCCGACCGCGGCGAACCACGAGCCGACCCCGGCGGCGGGCCGGAACCCGACCAGCAGCGCGACCCCGGTCACCACCACGAGCCCGAACAACGCCTGCAGCACACTGCCGAGCACGTGCCCGGTCAGCACCGAAACCCGCGCGATGTGCATGGTCCGGAACCGGGCGATGACGCCTTCGGTCAGGTCCATCGCGACCGAGATCGCCGTTCCCTGCACGGTGGCGGTGATGGTCATCAGCAGGATCGTCGGCGCGACGAAGTTGGCGTATTCGGCCCGGCCGCCGCCGGAAGGCCCGCCGAGCCCGGCACCGAGCGTGCCGCCGAAGACGTAGACGAAGAGCAGCAGGAACACGACCGGCATGCCGACCAGCATGATCGTCATCGACGGATACCGGAGCATGTGCTTGAGGTTCCGGCGCAGCATGGTCATCGAATCGCGCACCGGATAGAACCGCAGATCCGGTCCGGCGAGAGCGGGAGCAGTCATCGGGAAGTCACCTTTTCGTCAGTGGGATTGCCGGTGAGGGCAAGGAAAACGTCGTCGAGATCAGGGGTGTGCACGGACAGCTCGCCGACCTTCGCCGACATCGCGTCGAGCCGGTCGATCAGCGCCTTGAGCGACTGCAGGCTGCCGTCGCTGGGCACGCGCAGCACCAGCGAGTCGTTCTGTCGCGTCGCTTCGCTCAGCACACGCTGGGCGTGTCCGAGGTCGGCCTCGTCTTCGAAACGCAACTGGACGTGTCCGCCGGGAATCTGGCGCTTCAGCTCCTCCGCCGTGCCCTCGGCGACGATCCGCCCGTGGTCGAGCACCGCGATCCGGTCGGCCAGTTCGTCGGCCTCTTCGAGGTACTGCGTGGTAAGGAAAATCGTGACCCCGTCGGCCACGAGCTTGCGCACGATCTCCCACATCGCCCGGCGGCTGCGCGGGTCGAGCCCGGTGGTCGGCTCGTCGAGGAAGATCACTTGCGGGCTGCCGACGAGCGTCAGCGCCAGGTCGAGCCGCCGCCGCATGCCGCCGGAGTAGGTCGACACCGGTTTCTTGGCCGCTTCGACGAGATCGAACTGTTCGAGCAGCTCCGCCGTGCGGTGGCGCCGCGCGGCCCGGTCGAGGTGGTGCAGATCCGCCATCAGCAGCAGGTTTTCCTCACCGGTCAGCAGATTGTCGACGGCGGAAAACTGCCCGGTGACCCCGATCGACGCCCGCACGCCGTCCGCTTCCGCGGTGAGGTCGTACCCGGCGACGTGCGCCGCGCCGGCATCGGCATTGATCAAAGTGGACAGAATCTTCACCGTGGTGGTCTTGCCCGCGCCGTTCGCGCCGAGCAGCGAGAAGACCGTGCCGCGCGCGACAGTGAGGTCGATGCCGTCGAGCACGACGTGGTCGCCGAAGGACTTGCGCAGTCCGGTGGCGGCGATCGCCGGTCCGGAATGGTTGCTGGACATAGGGTTCTCCAAGCCTGTGATCAAGAGCGGTGGATGACGATTTCGCCGAACGCGGTGTGCCCGCGGACCTCGACGGTCTCCTTGGACTCGCCCGGGCTGGCCGAGGTCTCCAGCTGGTTGCGCACGTGGCCGAAGTTGGTCTTGACGTCGAGCCAGGCCGCGGTGCCCTTCGCGATGCCGATCCGCAGGTCGCCGATCGCGCTCTCGAGCAGGACCGAACCGCGGACGATCTCGCCGAGCCGGATGGCGCCGTTGGACGTCTTCACGTCGACCCCCGCGTCCGCGTGCTCGACCGTGATGTCGCCGTTGGCCGCGCGCACCCGGACCTCGCCGCCGGCCGACTCGATCGTGGTGTCACCGTTGGAGTTCTTGACCACCACGGTGCCGTCGACCGGACCGAGCTGGACCTTGCCGGACGAGGTGGAGACCTCGGCGTCGCCCGCGATCCCCTCGACCGTGACGTGGCCGACCGAGGTGTCGACGCGCAGCGGGCCGGTGCGGTCGAGGCTGACGTTCCCGGCGGCGGTCTTGAACCGTGCCTGCCCGAGCTGCCCGGTGCTGTGGAAGGCACCCGCCTGCACCTCGGCGGAAATCCGCGAACCGGTGGGCAGTTCGACCGTCACGTCGACCGAGCGGGTCTTGCGGGAGAAGTCGAACGCCCGCATCTTCGGGCCGGTGATGTGCAGCGTGCCGTTGCTGTAGTCGACGCGGACCTGCTGCGCGGTCTTCACGTCGGACGCGTCCATGTCGTCGGACGGACGGACGTCGACGACGGTGTCGGCGCGGTCGCTCGCGGCGAATCGCACCTGGCCGACGCCGAGGTCGAGGGTGACGGAAATCGGGTCGGGCGTGTCGAATTTAGGCATGGTTGTCCCCACGTTTCGGATAGGTGTGCCGTCTCCGCAGGTCAGAGACGGGTGAAAGAATCAGCGAAGAACGGAGCTACCGGACCCAGCCGGTGAAGCTCTGCTTGGAAAACGTGCCGCCGGGCGGCTCGAACCGCTGTTCGCGTTCGGGTCGCTGCTGCAGCGCCGCGGTGGCCGCCCGGACGAGCCAGGCGTTGACCGAACGGCCCTCCTTGGCGGCGGCCTCCTCGACCGCGGCCTTGAGCTGTTCGGGCAGCCGCACGTTGATCCGCGCGGACGGGCCGTCCTCGGAGAACAGCGGTTCGGCCTCCGGAACCGGATCGGCCGCCGGCGCGGCGGGCTGAGCGGGTTCGGCGGGCGGCGCGGTCACGACAAAGTTCGGGTCGCGGCCGCGCAGGCGCAGTTCGACCGAGCCGGGCGCGAGGTCCCGGGTGATCTCGTCGACGGCGCCGGACAGAGTGTCCAGGAGAGTCATCCGGATCGCCGATTCGAGCGATCCGGTCAGCCGCTCGACCAGCGCGCGTCCCTCTTCGCCGCCGGCCTCGGCCAGCGTCGCGAATTCCCGCCCGAGGTTGCTTACGTACGTGGTCAAGTCCATGGCACCACTATGGCACACGCTTGGCACCACCACAAGCCATGGTGGCTCAGATTGGCACCACTACGGCACCACTAACGGCAAATTCCCAGGTCAGAGCGTGGTGCCACCGGGAAAGATCTGGCACCCGGCTGCGCACTCGCCCCCGGGAAGCTCCGCCCCAAGGAGGGTTGCTCTCGGCGGCGGGTGCGGAATCGGTCTCGCTCCTGCCGACAGGCCCGGCGCGCGCTCGATCAGCCAAACAGCGCGCTGGCGTACCAGTCGTTGCGGTCGCGGACGCCCGGCAGCGTGAAGAAGTACCCGCCGCCGAACGGCTGGACGTAGTCCACCAGCGGCTCGCCGGCCAGCCGCTGCTGCACCGTCTCGAACTGCCGCCGCACGTCCTGCTGATAGCAGACGAACACGTGCCCGGCCTGGAGTTCCCCGTTCGCGTCGACGCCGAGGTCGTAGTTGTAGGAGCGGCGGACCAGGCGCTGGTTGTCGGTCGCGGGCGTGCGCGGGTTGGCCTTCCGGATGTGCGCGGTCAACGGGATCACCGCGCCGTTCGGGTCGGCGGCGTAGTTCGGGTTGTCGGTCTCGGAGTTGCCGTCCAGCGGGGCGCCCGAATCGCGGCGGCGGCCGAACATCTTCTCCTGCTCGTTGATCGACACCCGGTCCCAGAACTCGACCAGCATCCGGATCAGCCGCACCACCTGGTAGCTGCCGCCGCGCGCCCACGCGGGCTCGGCCGGATCGTCGACCCACACCAGCCCGCTCGCCTCGCCGCCGACCGGATTCGCCGTGCCGTCCTTGAACCCCAGCAGGTTCCGGCCCGCGCCGGACGGCCGCGGCGGCGGGTTGTAACCGTGCATCTTCCACCGCAGCTGCATCGCGCCGCGGGTGTGCCGGGTGAGGTCGCGCAGCGCGTGGTGCACCGTGTCCGGGTTGTTGGCGCACAGTTGGATCAGCAGGTCCCCGTGCATCCAGGCGGCTTCCGGCGCGTCGTCCGGGAAGATCTTCATCGGAGTGAGCTTCTTCGGTTTCCGCGCGGCGAGGCCGACGCGGTCGAAGAGGCTCGCACCGAACGAAACCGTGACGGTGAGGCCGTCGGCCTGGACGGACGGGCCGAGCACCTCGCTGTCCGACGGCGGCCTTCCGACCCCCAGATTCGGCGGCGTACCGCCGGTGGTGAGGAACCGCGCGCGGTCGGTCAGCGTGTGCAGGAGCGCGACGAGGTCTGTCTTCGAGTTGCTGAGCAGGTCGAACGCCACAAAGGCCGCGGAAGCCTGTTTCTCCGCCGGAGCCGGGGTGAGCACGCCGGACTGGTTGGCGCCGTGGAACGGGTACTCGGTCGCCGGGGCCGGTGCCGCGCCGGCGGAGCGTTCGTCGGCCTGGGCGCCGCCGATCAGCACGCCTCCGGTGAGCGCAGTGCCTGCCGCGCCGGCGGCCGCGCCTTTCAGGAAGTTGCGGCGATTGACGTTGGTCACTTCGGGATTCACCAGCCGATCAGTGGCTCGGGGGGACTTCGAGCAGAGTGGGCACCGCGGACAGCGTCTCGACGACAGCTCCCGCCGCACCGTTCACCGCCTGCCGTTGGGCGAGGGTCGTGGGCGCGTGGCCGGCCAGCGCTTCGTGCAGCGTGGTGAGCTGCTTTTCCGCCGTCTGGACCAGGCCGGGGGCGCGTTCGTCGAGGAGCGGGGTCAGCTCGGCCAAGACGGTGCGGGTGACGTCGATGTCGGCATCCGTTGCGGGGTAAGCGGTCCCGCTGCCTTGATCGTCCATTCCGGACAGATGGTCGCGGATCGCGTCCTCGAGGATTTCGTGTGCGCGGATCGGCAGCTTCGTGGGATCGCCCGCGACGTCGTCGGTGGCGAGTTTTCCGCGCAGGGTCGCGAGATCCTGGGTGAGCTGGTCGGCGACCGGGACCAGCGACGCCCCAGCCTGGCCGTGCCACAAGCCGTATTCCAGCCGGTGCAATCCGGTGAAGCCAGGATCGGCCGTGTTCGCGGGCAATCCGTTGGGCAGGCCGTCGACCGCGGTGCCCGCGTCGCCGAAGCTGTTGTAGGATGCGCCGACACGCTCCCACGCGAGCTGCGCGGTCAGCCAGTCTTTCTTCGCCGCGTCAGTGTTGTTCGCGGCCAGATCCGCGCGGACCGTGCCCACCGCGGTCGACACCGTGCCGAGTTGCTGGGCGGCGTACGCGAGATATTTCTGATTCGGGCCGGCGAGATCTTCGGTGGTGACCGGTTTGACCGGGGCCGGGCCGTTGCCAGCCGCGCCACCGCTGACCTGCACCGGAGCCGACGCGGTGGTGGCCTGCCCGGACATCAGGCAGTGGAAGGTGTAGGAACCGTCGCCGAGCGTCGCGGACATCGTGGCGCTCGTGGCGGGACCGATCGTCTCGATCTCCGCGACGATCCCGCCGTTGCTGTCGTCGAGCCGGATCTCGCCCGCCTTCGCGGTCTTGTTGGTGACGGTGATGCTTTGAGTCCCGGCCGAGGCGGACTTCCATTCCGGCGCGCAGTCGTGGTCGGTCACCGTGATCGCGGAACCCGTCGCGGCTTCGGGAAGGGCCGCGACCACCAAAGCCGCCACCGCGACCGGCACGAGCACCAGCGCGCCGGCGACGATCCCGGTGTGCGTGCCCGCGAGCCGTTCCCACTTCCCGGCTGGTGCCGGTTCGCTCTCGGGCTTTCGCTCGACCGGCTGCCGACCGGCCTTGACGAACAGCGGAATCACGACGGCGAGGTAGGCGAGCCAGGCCGTCACCTGCAGCACGGTCATCCGGGGCGTCAGCTCGGTGACGCCGCTGATCAGCGAAACCCACCACGAGTTCGGGTCCAGCGTGCCGGTGAGGTCGAAGGCGACCCAGCTCTGGCCGGGCAGCACTCCCCCGTCCTGCAGGTCGCCGAGGCCGTAGGACAGCACCCCGGCCGCGATGACGATCAGCACGAAAGCGGTGCGGCTGAAGAAAACGCCGAGGTTGAGCCGTACCGCGCGGCGGTAGAGCAGCCAGCACAGCAGGATCGCGAGGCCGAGCCCGAGCGCCGCTCCGGTCAGCGGCGCGACCGTGGTGCCGGACGCTTTCACCGCCGTCCAGAGGAACAGCGTGGTCTCCAGGCCCTCGCGGCCGACAGCGAGGAACGCGGTGAGCGTCAGCGCGCCCGCGCCGATCGCCACCGCGCGTTCGACTTCGCCGCGCAATTGCGCCGAAAGCCCCATCGCGGTCCGGCGCATCCAAAACACCATGCCGGTGACGAGGAATACCGCGAGCACGCTCAACGAGCCGCCGACGATCTGCTGCGCCCGGGAAGAAAGGACATCCGTGGAAAAGGTGAGAATCGTGGCGAAACTGCCCGCTACGGTCACCGCGCCCAGGACGCCCAGCCACACCGGAGCCGTCGACACCGTGCCGCTTTCCGGCCGGATCTTGCGCAGCGCGGCCAGCAGGATGCTCACCACGAGGCCCGCTTCCAGTCCCTCGCGCAAGCCGATCATCAGGTTCGGAACCGCGTCTGCCCACTGCACGGAGATTACGATAGGCAAACCTAAATTTCCGGTCGAGGGCGGGCCGGGAAACGGTTCTTTTCCTCCCGGATAGTCCTTATTCGGGGGCGACGATCCGTTCGACCGCTTCGGTGATCAATTGTTCCCGCTCCGCCTCGTCGAATACGTCCGGCAGGGTCAGCTGTTCGACGATCAGCCAGTTCAGCGCGAGAATCAGCAGCTTGACCGCCGTGGCGTCGCCAGGCAGCCCGGACGCTTCGTGGTACGCGACGTTCGCGTCGACGTCGGCCCGGACCCGCTCCGTCAGCACCTTGCGCAGTTCCGGCCGTCGAGTGGCCTCGAGCCGGAGCTCCAGCAACGCGAGATACCCGGTCCGAAACGCCGCGACCCGGCTGACCAGCTCACGCATCAACTGGGCATACGACTCCCGGTCCCCGCGCCCGGGCGGGATCGAGTCGTCGTCGGGCTGCAGCCGCTCGTACACCCGAGCCCCGGCCTGCGTGAAAAGCTCGTCCCGATTGGCGAAGTAGTTCGACGCGGTGCCCGCGGGCACGCCGGCCTCCCCGTCGACCGCCCGGAACGTCAGTCCTCGCGCACCCTCGCGCGCCAGCACCTCGATCGCCGCGTCGACGAGCGCAGCCCGCCGCTGGTCGTTCCTCCGGACCATTTGACACCACTCCAGCTGTAGTTGTACGTTCAAACCACTTCAAACATAGTACTATAGATGGAGTCTTTAGATGCGAAAGCTCGTGTACTACGTCGCGGTCACCCTCGACGGCCGCATCGCCGGCCCCGCGGGCGAGTTCGACTTCTTCCCGCAGGGCGACGCCCAGCAGACTCCCGCCTACCTGGGATTCCTGAACTCGCTGTACCCGGAAACCATCCCGACCGCCTTCCGCGCCGGCGCCGGTGTCGCGGACGTCCCGAACCGCCGGTTCGACACCGTGGTGATGGGCCGCGCGACCCACCAGCTCGATCCGACCGTGCCCAGTCCCTATGCGCACCTGCGGCAGTACGTCGTGTCGAGCATGCTGAAACCGGACCTCGACCCGGCGGTGACCGTCGTCCCCGGCGACCCGGTCGGCCTGGTGAGAGACCTGAAGAAGGAGGAAACCGGGAAAGACATCTGGCTGTGCGGCGGCGGCAAACTGGCCGGGGCGCTGCTGCCGGAGATCGACGAGATCGTGCTGAAGAGCTACCCGGTGGTGGCGGGCGCGGGCATCCCGATGGTGGAGGGCGGGTTCGATCCGACGGTGTTTTCGGTGGCGGAGCGGACGGCTTTCCCGAACGGGGTCACGGCTACCCGGCTTGTGCGGAACTAGCCCGGAGTCGCAGTGTCCCAGACACGGACCGGTCAGCCGCCGGGTCCCAGCCACGGCCCAGGCCGCGCCGCACCGATCCGCGACAGCTCTGTGTCGCCCACCGAAGCATTGGGTGCGGCAGACGCATCGAACGCCGCATCGAGTGCATGCCGAGCACTCAATGCGGCGTCGAGGAGCGGGGGCGCGGTTTTCCGTTGCGCCGCAATGATCAGTTGAGCTGATCCGGGTCCGGCCCAGTACGCAGGCCGCGGTCGGTGGCGGCGATCGCGGCGAGGTCGCTCTCGGTCAGCTCGAAGTCGAATACGTCGAAGTTCTGCCGGATCCGGGCGGGCGTCACGGACTTCGGGATCACGATGGTGCCCAGCTGCAGGTGCCAGCGCAGCACCACCTGCGCGGGGGATTTCCCAGTGCGCGCGGCGATTTCGGTGATCGCCGGGTCGGCCAGGACCGCACCCTGGGCAAGCGGGCTCCACGCTTCGGTCGCGATGCCGTGCTCGGCGTGGAAATCGCGCAGTTCGGTCTGCTGCAGACCGGGGTGCAGTTCGATCTGGTTGACCGCGGGCACGAGGTCGCTGTTGTCGAGCAGGCGACGCAGGTGCGCGGGCTGGAAGTTGGACACGCCGGCGGCTCGGATGCGACCGTCCTTGACGAGGTGCTCCAGGGCACGCCAGGTGTCGAGGTAGCGGTCGCGGGCAGGCGTCGGCCAGTGGATCAGGTACAGGTCTACGTAGTCGAGACCGAGTTTCGCGAGACTGGCGTCGAAGGCGCGCAGGGTGGAGTCGTAGCCTTGGTCGTCGTTCCACAGCTTGGTGGTGACGAAGACGTCCTCGCGGGAGATCCCGGATTCGGCGATGGCGCGTCCGACGCCAGCTTCGTTGCCGTAGATCGCGGCGGTGTCGATGCTGCGGTAACCGGATTCGAGAGCGCTGGCCACCGCGGCGGTGGTCTGGTCGTCCGGGACTTGGAAGACGCCGAAGCCGAGCTGCGGGATGTCGACGCCGTTGTTGAGGCGGACGTGGGGGACAGTCATGCGAGTTGCCTTTCTCAGTGCTGGACAAGGGGTTCCGCCGCCGCGACGCGCGGACGGCGTTCGAGCGCGGCCGACAAGAGCGCGAGGCCGAGCGCGGAACCGGCGAGCGCGACCCCGACCCAGTTCGGTGCGGTGTAGCCGAATCCGGCGGAAATCACGACGCCGCCGAGCCACGCGGACAGCGCGTTGCCGAGGTTGAACGCGCCGATGTTGACGACGGAAGCGAGCGTCGGCGCGCCGTGTGCCTGGTCGAGCACGCGCTTCTGCAATGGCGGCACGGTGGCGAAGCCGAGCGCGCCGATCAGCAGAATCGTTGCCGCGGCGAGGATTTTGCTGTGCGCGGTGGCGGTGAACAACGCCAGGACGATCGCGAGCCCGCCGAGGCTGACGTACAACATGGGCATGAGCTTGCGGTCCGCGAACCGGCCGCCGGTCAGGTTGCCGAGGAACATGCCGATGCCGAACAGCACCAGCAGCCAAGTCACCGCGCCCGCCGAATACCCGGCGATCTCGGTCATCATCGGGGCGATGTAGGTGATCGCGGCGAAGACGCCGCCGAAGCCGAGCACCGTCATCGCCATCGCGAGAACCACCTGGATGTTCCGGAACGCGGCCAGCTCCTTGCGCAGGTGCGCTCCTTCGGGCCGGGGCAGATCCGGCACCAGCTTCGCGACTCCGGCGAGCCCGACGACGCCCAGCGCCGCGACGATCCCGAAGGTGACCCGCCAGCCGACCGCCTGCCCGACGAACGTCCCGAGCGGCACGCCGACGATGTTGGCGACCGTGAGCCCGGTGAACATGATCGCGATCGCCCCGGCCCGCTTGTCCGGCGCGACGAGCTCCGCCGCGACGACCGAGCCGATCCCGAAGAACGCCCCGTGCGCGAGCGACGCGACGATCCGCCCGGCGAGCATCACCCCGAAGGCAGGCGCGACCGCCGACAGCAGGTTCCCGGCGATGAACAGGCCCATGAGCAGCATGAGCATCGTCTTGCGGTTGATCTTCGTGCCGAGAATGGTCATCACCGGGGCGCCGGCGACGACCCCGAGGGCGTACCCGGTCACCAGGAGTCCCGCGGACGGGATGGAGACCCCGAAGTCGGTGGCGATCTCCGGGAGGAGACCCATGATCACGAACTCGGTGGTGCCGATTCCGAACGCCCCGATGGCCAGCGCTACCAGTGCTAATGGCATGAGCCCGCGTCTCCTTGGTCTGCGTGTTGGTGCCGCTTGTCGGCTTCAGCAATAGTTGCATACGCGGTATGTTGTTGGCGCTTGTTGTTGACGAGGGTCACAGTTGGCGCCGATTGAGGGAGTGGTTTTTGGCTCCCGTGGGGCAGCGCACAGGTGTGTCGTGCCAGGAACCCGATGCGGCTCTACAGGCGCGGCTGAGGCGCGGCTGCCCCAGGCCGAAGGACCTCGCGGACCCTGCTGACTGTTGGCGGGTCAGGGCGGTTGACAGGGAGCGGGCTGTGGCGGGTGAGCGATCCGCAGGGCGGTAATAGCCGCGGGCTAGTCGGCTGCTCTCAGATGGCATGTCGACGGTATGCAATCGACGGGATACCTGCAGCAGGTCGATCGGAGACGGGATTCAGTCGAGGGTCTCCAGAACACGGCAGCGCCAGGAGTCCGTCGACATGACCCGGGCGGCGGTATCCCAGCGGCGGGGTCCGGGCGGCGGTATCCCAGGAGTGGCCCGATCCCGGCAGCGGATCCTGGCTTGCCGGACCCCGGCAGCGCGATCCCTCGGCGGGATTCGTGCGAACAGCGTCGGCTCCACCGCGCCCGGCCTCTGCGGCCCTGCGCATCCAGCCCGAGGCTCCTCGGTCGGCGGAATGTCGTTGTTTGTATACAGTCTGCTGGATGTTGTGGGCTGGATGTCGTGGGCTGGATGTCGTGGGCTGGATTCAGTCAGCGGGATGTGGTCGGCGGAATCCAGTCGCCCCCATTCAGTTCACCGTCTCCGCGGCGGCCGGGTTGCGAGGTGTGGGAGCGGTCGACCGGGCTGCGGGGCGCGGTTCCTTTGCCACGCGCGCCGCAGGCAACCAGCGGTCCGTCCGGGTTGGGTGGGTCGGTCCCGCTGGCCGGGTGGGTGGGCCGGTCCTGCAGTCCGGGTTTGGACGGGTTGAGCCTGCCGTCCGGTGGGCGGGTCGGTCCCGCCGTCCGGGAGTCAGTCCGCCAACCGGTTCAGTGCTTGGTTGAGCTGCGGAACCCAGGCCTCGTGCTCCGGCTTCATCAAGACCGACCGGAGGATGGTGACGGTCTCGGCGTCGCGTTCGATGTCAGGGTGCAGTGCGGCGAAAGCGCCCGCGTCGACGCGCAGAGTGGACAGATAGAGCGGATTTTCCTTGTCTCCCATACCGTTCTGGAGAACAGTATTGGCTGCTTCGGTGATCTCGCTCATCCGGGCCCGCCGGGCCAGTAAGTAACGATGTCCAAAGTGGGCTCTAGGTGGAGTGCGAAACGATCGGATTCCTTGAGGAGTCGGGCAAAGTCGTTCGCCGCTCGACGACAGGCCGCGAGCAACCGGCCGAGGCCACGGTCTCTTTCCAGCGGGAATGCTTGCAGCGTAAGCCAAAGCGCTCCGGCCGCGGCACCCGCACGGGAGCATTCCAGGGAGATCTCTCCGAGGTGCAATTCGTCAGAAGTGAAGTAGGTATAGGGAGAATCGTGTTTGTAGAACCGGCCGACTGCCGGGTCGGCGAACAGCACCGCTCCGCATCCGTAGGGCTGAAGTCCGTGTTTGTGCGGGTCGACCACGACCGAATCGCACGAGCCGATCGCGCGGTAGGCCTCGTACTCGTCCAGCAGGGTGTAGAACCCGCCGTACGCACCGTCGACGTGCAGGCGGACTCCGTATCTTTCCTTCAGCGCAAGGGCTTGCTGGATGTCGTCAACCGCGCCGAGTCCGGTCGTTCCGGGAGTCAGCACCACCGTGCCTACCCCGCCGCCGCGGACTTCAGCTTCGACAGCTGACATATCAACGCGCCCGTCGGGAAGTGCCCGCACCGCGCGGGATTCCACGCCGAGCACCTGGCACATGCGGCCGTGCGTGTAGTGCGCGTCCCGCGAATGGACGATTGCCTTGCCCGGGGCCAGTTCGCGGGCGACCCAGAGGGCTTCGAGGTTCGCGATCGTCCCGCTGGAGGTGAGGTGGCCGAGCGACGGCTGCGCGAATCCGAACATCCGCGCCAGGTCCGCGATGACCTCGACCTCCATCGGCGAGGTGGCCTGCGACGCGTCGAGCGCGTGGTTGTTCGGATTGACCACCATCGCGGCGAGATAGGCGGCGACCGCGACCGGATGCGGCGGTTTGAGCATCTGGCCCGCGTAACGGGGATGGAAGAAGGGAAAGGACGCGTCCATCCGGGCGGCGTAGGTGTCGAGCAGCGCGGGGAGATCGACGTCTGGCTGGCTTGCCGGGGACGGGGTGAACGGACCCCATTTGCGTTCCCACGCCTCGACGCCGCGGAGAGCCTGGTCGATCAGTTCGCGTCGGTCCATGCGTCACCTCGTCGGTCGCTGGTTGCTGCTCGGGGCACCCTACCGACCGGCGGGAAGCGGAGTGGGGTTCTCGCGCTGGCGCTCTAACGTGTGCGACGGTTCTTTCGCGCGGTGGGGAGCTTTCCGGCGACTGACGGCCCCGCACACCAGCCCGCGCCACCGGCGAGGTCCTCGCAACAACCATTGCCGCACGCCGATCCCGCACCTCACCCGATGCCGCAGCCCTGGCTCCCACCGATACCCGGCCCAGCGCAACCGGGACCGGCAGCCGGGCAAGGGACGGGGCAGTCGGCAGGCCAGACGACCCCGCCGCCCCAGCGCCCGTTCCCCCGAACGCCCAGCACTGCCCGAGCTACTCCCCTACCCGCCAGCCCATCCCGGCGAGCGGCGTCTCGGTGTGGCGGCGCTGGTCCTCCGCATCCTCGGCTGCGTCGTCCCGCTCCAGCCGATCGACCTGCCCGGCATCCGGGCGTACCGCGCTCCCCCTCGGCCCTGCCGGACTGGCCTGCGGACTCATCGCCGGGCGCACCGGAACCCGCTGTCCGCAGTCGGCATCGCGGTGTCGGCGATCGCGCAGGTGCTCGGCGCGATCATGCTCCGCAAAACAGGTCGCCGGGTGAGCACCGGCGTTCTGCCCTGAGCGGAACCGCTGTCGTCGCGGGCCCGGCTGATGCCAGGCTGGGGCCTATGGCGGACATCCTTCCTTTCCACCAGCGCCGCGCCCCCGCCCGGGACGACGAGGCCGAGCCTCTGTGGCGCGAGGTGCTCGGCCGCAGTCTCCGCTCCGCGCGGGAGAACCAGGGCGAGCGGCTCGTCGACGTCGCCGAGCGGGCCGGGATCTCGCCGCAGTACCTGTCCGAGATCGAGCGCGGCCGGAAGGAACCGTCGAGCGAGATGATCGCCGCGGTGACCGGGGCGCTCGGGGTGAACCTGGCCGGACTGCTGAGCGAGATCGCCGGGGACATGCGGCGGATCAGCGTCGTGGGGCCGCGGCCGACGCGCCGTCCGGCCGGACCGGTGCTGATGGCGGCCTGAACGGCGCGGGCCGGCTCACGGACGCTCCGCGATCACCTGATCCGCCAGTCCGTATTCCACCGCACCGGCTGCGTCGAACACCCGGTCGCGGTCGGTGTCGTGCCGCAGCTCCTCGACGTCATGCCCGGTGTGCCGGGACGTGATCTCCTCCAGTTGCGTCCGCACCCGGATCACCTCGTCCGCCTGCAGGATCAGGTCCGGGATCGTCCCGCGCCCCTGCGCGGCGGGCTGATGCAGCACGACGCGCGCGTGCGGCAGCACCGACCGACGGCCCGCCTCGCCGGCGGCCAGCAGTACCGCACCCGTCGCCACCGCTTGGCCGACGCAGGTCGTCGCCACCGGGGCCTTGATGAACCGCATCGTGTCGTACAGCGCCAGCATCGCGGCCGGGTCGCCGCCCTCGGAATTGATGTACAGGTTGATTTCCTGTTCCGGGTTGTCCGACTCCAGGAACAGCAGCTGCGCGATCAGCGCGTTCGCGACGCCCGCGTCGATCGCCGTGCCCAGGTACACGATCCGTTCGGACAACAGGTGCGAGTAGACGTCCATGATCCGCTCGCCGCCCGGACTGCGAGTCACGACGTTCGGGATGGTGTAGGTGCTGATAGCGGTACCTTCTTTCATGGCTGGGACCTCCGGGGAACGCTTCTGGTGCTTGTCCTGCGAGGACTGAAATGAGACAGCGTCCTCGGGGGTTGTAGCCGGAGGCTTGTCGTCTTGGAGGGTGTTGTCCCGATGAGGACTGGTTTATCAGCACGACGCGCGGCCTCCGGTTCCAGTTTTTTCGTTGCTGGACGCGAAGGGAGTCGGAGCATTTGCTTGGAGCAGGCATCGACTGGGCGGAATCGTTTCACGACGTGGCCTTGGGTCGCCCCGGAGAAGGGGTGATCGAACAATTCCGTATCGACCACACCGCAGCGGGAGTCAACCGGCTTGTGGCCCGTTGCCTGGAGCTGGAAACCGACCCGGCCGACGTGCGGGTCGTGCTGGAAACCCGACACGGCCTGTTGGTGGAAACGCTGGCCGACGCCGGTTTCACTGTTCTTCCGGTCAATCCGGACGTGGTGGCCCGCCGCCGCGGGCCGGCTAAAAAGAAAGACGACGCCGAAGACGCCAGGATCTGCTGCCTGCTGGCATTGGACCAGTTTCTGGAATTGCGGAAACTGATCCCGCACGGCGAGCTGGCGGGAGAATTGCGCACGATCGCCCGGGACGACGAACGCGCCGCCCGCGACGAGCGCCGGCTGCTCAACCGGCTGCGCGCGGACCTGCTGGCAACCTTCCCTGCCGCGCTGGCCATCGCCGGCGGCAACCTCGGTTCGCCGGTCATGCTCAAGCTGCTGAGCCGCTGGCCCGGCCACGACGAGCTCGCTGCGGCCGACCCGCACGACATCGCCGCGTTCGCCCGCGCCGCCAGCCACGGCTGGCCCGACCGGTTCGCCGCCCGCGTCGCCGACGCCCTCGCCGCCGACCGGCTGCCGGTGAAAGACTACCTGGCGCGCGCGAAAACCGGCACGATCGCGCTGACCGCGACCCAGCTGCTGGCCATCCGCGACCAACGACGGGCCTGGGAACGCCGCATGGCCGAACTGCTGCTCGGAACGGCCCGCCGCGGCCACGCAACACAGGCGAAGGAACCCGATCCGGGAAAAGCGGTCCCGGGCGGTGACATCTACCTGAGTTTCCCCGGACTCGGGGACCGGCTCGCCGCCCGGATAGCCGGAGAAATCGGAGACGACATCACCCAGTTCGCCACACCGAACGGGCTGCAATGCTACGGCGGAACCGCCCCGGTCACCCGCCGCTCCGGCCGGAGCGAGTTCGTCGTCGCCCGTCGTCTGGCGCACAACCACTACCTGGGCGCAGCCGTGCATCAGTGGGCCTTTTGCAGCCTCTCCCGCAGCGCATGGGCGCGGGAGTTCTACGACGGGAAAATCGCCGCCGGGAAGAGCCATCACTCGGCCCTGCGCGCTTTGGCGAACCGATGGCTGGAAATCTTGTGGCACTGCCTGGTCAAACGCATCCGCTACGACGAGACCATTCACATTCGCAACCGGCAGCAAGCCCACCAGCATCCCTCGGCGGCCTGAGGTTGACAGAGGGTGTCTCATGCGCGTACCCCCAGGCCCATCGCGTGCGTGCGCACCGGCACGACCTGCTCCAGGCGGTCGACGATCTGGTCGATGAAGCCGTAGTCCTTCGCCTCCGCGGCGGTGTACCACCGGTCGTGCAGGGAATCGGCGAAAATGCGGTCGAACGGCTGCCCGGTGTCCTGCGCGGTGAGGCCGAGCACGGTGTCCCGCGTGTAGCGCAGGTCGTCGGCCTGCACCTCGACCTCCACCGCCGAGCCGCCGATGCCCGCCGAACCCTGGTGCATCAGGATCCGCGCGTGCGGCAGGGCGAATCGCTTCCCGGGCGTGCCCGCGGACAGCAGGAACTGCCCGGCGCTGCAAGCCAGCCCGAGCGCGAGCGTCGACACGTCGCACGGCACCAGCCGCATCACGTCGCGGATCGCGAGCATCGACGGGACCGAACCGCCGGGCGAGTGGATCCACAGCGCGATGTCCTTGACCGGGTCTTCGCCGGCCAGGGACAGCATCTGGGTCGCGAGGACCGTCCCGTTGTCGTCGTCGAGCACGCCGTCCAGTACGAGGACCCGCTGGCTCAGGAACCGTTCCCGGAGCCGCTGGTCGAACATCGGCGGAGTCGATTCGTTGGTCATGCCCCGACTGTGCCGCCGCGGACCCGGCCGCGTCCGCCTTCTCTGCCCACGGCAGATCTGCTGTGAGCAGCGCGGAAGTCAGCCGATTTCGCGCACCAGGTTCGGTACGCGGTGCCGTCGTGGCCTGCGGTCCGTTCGACGGCCGCCCTGGGCTCAGCCGCGACCGTGCTCGAGCTGGTCGGCGAGGTCCGCGAGTCCGTCTGCCCGCAGGTCGAAGCGATCGGCGGGACCGGGCGGGTCGCCGACCGGGCGGCCGACGTACGCGGTGCGGAACCCGGCTTCCTGTGCCCCGCGCAGGTCCCAGGCGTGCGCGGCGACCATCAGCAGCCGGTCCGGCGCGCGTCCGGCGACGTCGATGGCCAGCCGGTAGACGTCCGTGGCCGGTTTGTAGGTGCGGGCGTCTTCCGCGGAAAGCACGGTGTGCCAGCGCAGTCCGGCGTTCGCGCACAGGTCGAGCAGCACGGTCCGGCTTGCGTTGGACAGGCCGACCAGCGGGAACCGTTCGGCGAGGCGGGCGAGCCCATCGACCGTGTCCGGCCACGGCGGCAGTTTCCTCGCCGCGAGCGCCAACTCAGCCGCGTCGCCGATACCGACGGCATCCGCGACTGCCTGCGCGGCCTCCCGATCGAGGACGTCGCTCGCGACGTACGGCCGCTCCCCCGCGACGATGCGGCCTTGTTCCTGCTCGACATGCTTCTGCCACACCGAAAGCAGCTCGTCGACCTCTGTTTCAGCGAGCGACGGCGCGAATTTCCGGATTCCCGCGCGGATTCCGGCCGGTTCGTCGACGAGCGTGCCGAGTACGTCGAACACGAGCACCTCGATGTCCATGATCGCAACCTATCCGGCCGCAACCAGCGTGCGCAACGCCTCACGCAACCAGCGTCCGTATTCCGCGTGAGACCAGCCGTGCACCCGGCGCAGATGCACCATCGTGTCCGCACACAGCAACGCATCCGTGGTGTTCGCGAGCTGCCCGGTGTCCATAATGGACTGAATCAGACCGTCGAGGGAAGCACGAGACCAGAATTCCCTGCACAACCGCGCCGTCTCCCGCCGACCAGATTGCGCTGCCTCGGCGATCTCCGGCTCCGCGCCCTCGGCTTGCGCCGCCACCTCGAGCAAGGCTCCGGCACGATCCGCGATTCCGGCCGCGACGTCCGCGAGCGCGTCCAGCCGTTCGGCCAGGGTTCCGGCGGTCATCGCGTCCTGCGCCCGCGGCCGGTGCGCGACGTCGATCGGCTCCGCGTCTCCCACCAACGCCTCGTCGATGACCCGCCGGAACAACGCCGCCTTGGTGCCGAAGCGGACGTACACGGTCCTCGGCGCGACCCCGGCCCGGCGCGCGACCTGCGTGAGTGCGGTGGCCGCGTAGCCGTGCTCGAGGAACAACTCCCGCGCAGCCGCGACGACGAGCGCCTCGGTCCGCGCGATCCGGGCGGCCCCGAACTCGGCCCGGGCATCGGCCTTGACCTGGTCTTTCACCAGATGCATCATAACTGCATTGCAGTCTTACTGCATCAGTGGAGGTCACCGATGATTCCCACCCTTGACGGAGTGCACCACCTGAAATTGCCGGTGACCGACCTGGACCGGTCGGCAGCCTGGTACGCCGACCGGCTCGGCTACGCGATCGCCCTCGAATTCCGCCAGCACGGCCGCCGGACCGGCGTCACGATGACGCATCCGCGCGGCGGGCCGGACCTCGGCCTCGTCCTCAATCCGGACCTCGCCCGCGCCGCGGCCGGGTTCGACTACTTCTCCATCGGCGTCCCGGACCGGACCGCCATCACCGAACTCGCCGAAGACCTCACCCGCCGCGGCGAACAGCACGCGGGCGTCCACTTCGCGACCCTCGGCTGGATCCTGCCCGGCCTGCACGACCCGGACGGGCACGAGGTCCGCTTCTACACCACCGAATCGCACACCGCCCTCGACCCGGCGAACCCGCTGGTGGTCGACGACGCGATCGCGTCCGCGCAAGCGGCCGAACAGGTCTGGCTGAGCAAACGTTAGTCCACTGTGGACGCTTTGCGCAGCGCGAAGAACGCCGTGACCACCACCACGAGCCCGATCCCGTATGCGAGCACCAGCAATCCGACGCGCCCGCTGAAGTTGCCTCCCACCGGCGGCAGCACGACGGAAAACACCGCGACGAGCGTGATCACCACCGACCGCACTCGCCCGGCCGACAACGACGCGGCCAGCGGAACTACCGCCCACAGCAGGTACCACGGCTGCACGACAGGCCCGAAAACCACGACCGCGCTCAGCATCAGCCCGAGCGAGCGGACCGCGTCGATCCGGCCGGTCCATTGACGCCGCAGCACGACGACGATCGCGGCCGCGGTGAGCACGTACCCGATGATCTTGCCGACGCCGATCATCGTCTGCGTGATGTGCGCGCCGAACAGCGAACCGATGCCGCCGACGAGAAAGCCGAACCAGTTCGTGGGCGCCATCCAGCTGTTGACCTCCCCCGAGGTCGTCAGCGCGGACACCCAGCTGAACCCGATCCCCGACGCCAGCGAAACCACCGCGGACACCGCCGCGAAGACGACGATCATCCCCGCGCCGGCGAGCAGGAATTCACCGATCCGGCCGCGCCGGCGGGCGATCGCCGTCCCGACCGCGGCCAGCGCGACCAGCGCGGGTACCTTCACCTCCGCGCCGAGCGCGATCAGCAGCACCCCGCCCGCGAGCGGCCACCAGCGGATCCGGTCGCCCACCGCGTCCAGCGCGATCGCGACGCCCGCGAGCATCAGGCCGAGCATCAGCGAATCGTTGTGCATCCCGGCGACCACGTGCCACAGCACCAGCGGGTTCAGCACGCCCAGCCACAACGCGACCCGCGGCGACGCTCCCGCCGCGGCGGCCAATCGCGGCACCGCCCACGCGATCAGCACCAGCCCGGCGACCTCGACCAGCCGGTGCAGCGCGACGCCGACGATCGGGTTCCCGCCGGACACCTGCGCGATGACCCGCTCCACCGCACCGAACAACGGCCCGTACGGCGACGGCGTCTCACGCCAGTAAACGCTCACCCGGCCGACGATGTCCGAGGCCGAGCCCAGCGCTTGCCGCGGCCCGACGACGTTGAGGTCAAACCCGTGCGCTGCCACCGCACCCTGCGCGAGATAGCTGAAAACGTCCCCGCTGAACAACGGCGGCACGACGAGCAGCGGCCCGCACCACCACGCGAGCGTCCACTTCAGCCAGCGCGCGCCGGGGGCGTCCGAGGCGAGCACGCGTCCGCCGAGCAGCGCCCACGCGAGCACCACCAGCCCGACGCCGGCGATCCCGCCCGCGAACGGCAGCACCCCCGGCATCCCGGCGGCGCCGGCGTACACCGCGACGGCCAGCAGCAGTACGCCGCCGAAGCCGGTCCAGCGCAGACTCGTCGCGGACGCGAAACTGAAGAACCGCACGGGCCGCGAGAGCGTGACCGGCTGACTACTCATCGAAGACCTGCGCACGACATGCGGTGATCGTAGTAGCCAGCCACCGCCCCACCGCCCCGGCTACCGGTCCGCGAGGGGACTCCCGGGGAATCAGAGTCCCCTCACGGGCCTTGCCCAACCCGCGTCCACAAAGGACTCAGGGCTGGTCGCGGGTGATCACGCCACAGGCGAACCGGGAGCCAGCATCGCCGGTCGCCTTGGTTTTTTCGTCCGGCACCGGTGCTTTCGGATCGTTGCGCACGCTGTTGCGATCGGCGGGAATGTTCGCGAAATTGTCGGACTTCGAGTGCACGATGATCGAGGTCCCGTCCGGAACGAACAGCTGGTCCAAGGTGAAGGTGTCCAGCACGAACCGGTGCTCTCTGACCGGTCCAGGATCGGGCCTCGCCTTCCCTGCGGCCAGAGGCCAGATGACACCAAACGGGTACGGCACGCGGCGGAATGTCCACCTTTCGCGGTCAGAAAGAATATTCGGCGATCAGCCGTTTCACCGTCTCGTACACCGGTTTCGCGGAATAGTCGTCCCGCAACAGCCCGAACCTATTTTCTCGCGGACCGCTCGACAGCCCGTCCCGCAGCCCGAAAATCTCGTATGTGTCCACCCCGACCTCAGAAGCCAGCCCGAAGACCGTGCGCGCAACGGATTCCATCACCCGAACCTGGTGCTCCTCCGAATTCTCCGGGCCAGTCGGCCAACCGGTCTCAGTGATGTGCATCGGCACTCCCGACGGGATCCCGATCGCCGACGCGGATTCGCGAAACGACCGCACGACGTGCGTCACCGCACCGGCCAACGCGTCGGCGGGCACGGGACGGAAGACGTCCGGAAAGAAGTCCAGGCCAAGGAAATCCAGCCGGGCCAGCACCTGGGGGTCCACCGCTGTGCGCACCTCGGCCCAGAATGGATCGCCGGGCAGCGCGACCGCGGCGTTGAACCCGATCGCCACGTCGGCCCCGAGCCGCGCCCGCTCGTCGAGCGCCGCTGCGAGCCCGGACCCGAGCGCTTCGTAACAACCAGGGCTGCCGCCGTCCAGCGGCGCGGCCACGTTGACCTCTTCGCAGACCTGCAGTTTCCCGCCGCCCAGCTCGACGACCTCGCGAACCGCGGCGCGCACCGCAGCGGAGAACCCGTCCGGATCGACCTCCGGACTGCTGTAGCCGAGCACGTAGTCGACCACCCGTCCGTCGCCGAGGTACGGCACCGGGTCCGGCGGCGTCGGCTCGTGCGCGCCGCGATAGCTGCGATAGCACCGCACATAGAACCGCTGCGTGCCCTCCGCGAGGTCCCGCAACGCTTCCGCGGTCCGTTCGACGTCCTCCGGCGGCGCGTCGATGAAGGTTTCCAGCCGCACCAGATCCTTGCCGACCACGCCGGGCCACACGCCAAAGGTGATCACGGACATCCCTCCAGTAGTCGTATACGAGCAACAGTACTCGTATACGACTAACATCCGCTACCCTGATCCGGTGCCGACGAACGCTCTCGACAACCCGCTCGTGCTGCCGATGCTGGGCCTGCTCGTGGAAACCCCGCGCCACCAGTACGCGCTCCTGCGCGAACTCCGCACGCGTTATCCGTTCCTGAACCCGAAGACGTCGACCGTGTACACGCTGGTCGGCACGCTGACCCGGAACGGCCTCGTCGAGCCGGACGGCGACGGCGACCCGCAGCCGGTGCGGCTGACCGAAGCGGGTCTCGCCGATTTCCGCGAACGGATCGAACGGCAGCTGCGCGACGCCGACCCGAATCTCGACTCCCGGTTCCTGATCGCACTCGCCTACCTCGGCGCGCTGCCGCCGGAGCGCGCGGCGACCCTGCTGCGCGACCGGGCCGAACGGGTCCGAGACCAGCACCACGAGCTCTCCGCGACGCTCGACAACGCCGCTTTGCCGGAAATGCACATGATCGAGGTGCATTTCCTGGTTTCCCGGCTCGAGCACGACGCCGCCTGGCTCGCCCGCACCGCGGCCCGGATCGAGAGCGGAGACCTCGTCCCGCCCCGGTGATCACAGCTTTCATCGTGATTTCATCGCCGCCCCTTACCGTGCGCGAGTGCCCGGCGCCAGCTGGCCGGGCAGAGGCGAAGGTGGGGGTATGACCGGCGAATCCGGATCAGTGGTCGACGCCGCGTCGGCCGGGGTGGAGAACCTGGCGGACTCGGCACTCGCGGGACTCGACAAGGCGGGGCCGCTCGGCGACCTGGCCAAACCAGTGGTGTCCGCGCTGCGCAACGTGTGGGAGGGCTACTTCGGGGCCCCGATCCCGCCCGGCGGCACCAATTGGAACGCCTACACGCACCAGCAGCTGTACCAGATGCTGTGGGACAAGGCCGACGTCGGCGACGTCAGCACGGTCGCGGCCGAATGGCAGCGGCACGGTTCGGAAATGCGCGCACACGCCGATTCGCTCAAGGAGCAGCAGGGGACGCTGCACGAGAACTGGAGCGGACAGGCGGCCGAACGCGCTTCCGGACGGCTGGGTGCGCTCGGCGAGCGCGCGTCCGGGATCGGCGACCGCGCCGGGACCGTCGGCGGCGCCGCCCAGAACGCCGGCGATTCGCTCGCCGTCGCGCGCAACACCATGCCGAAACCGCCAGGCGACCCGACTGGGGGCGCAGTCGCCGCCGCGGCGGCCGGAGCGGGTGCGGGCGCGGTCATCGGCGGAATCCTCGGGGCCGGGGCGGGCGGCATCGGAGCCGGTCCGGGTGCGTTGATGGGGGCGGCGATCGGCGCGGTCGCGGGCGGCGGGGCCAGCCTGTTCGCCGCGAATGTCGCCGCGGCCGAACAGAAAGCCGAAGCGGTGCACGTGATGCAGCGCTACGAAGCCAGCCTGCACAAGAGTTCGCGCGCCATCAATCCGCCGCCCGCCGGGGCGACGACCGCGGATTCCTACGGCGCGGACGAGTCGACCAGTGCGTCGAGCTACGTCGGTCCGCTCGGCGGAGCAGGTGCCGGGACCGGCGCGGGCAGCGGCATGCCGTGGGGCGCGCTGACCACCGCGACCCCGGTCGAATCAGGGCTGTCTGTCGGGTTTCGCTCCGCGCTCGGCATGGAAGGCGCGATGCTCGCCCGCAACGCCGCGATGGCGGAGATGGCCGCGGCTCGCGCGGCCAACGGCAACGGCATGATGCCCGGCCGCGGCGCGAACGCCTCGGAGGAGGAAGAAGAGGAGCACAAGAACAAGATGCCGGTGCTCGACCAGCCGCTCCTCAACCCCGAAGACAAGACCATCAGCCCGGTGATCGGGCTGTGACTGACCAGAACGACAGGAGCATTCGATGACCGGCCACGAGGTCGCCCCGAACGCACTGGACCGGCAGGTCGCCGCGCTGGGCAGACTCGGCGAGCAGACCGGGGAACTCGTCGGTTCGGCGGGACGGCTCGCCGACCGGCTCCCGCAGCTCGGCACCGCGCCGCCCGCACTGCATCTGGCGCAGCGGCTGCGCGAGGCCGCCGGACACGCCGGGCTCACCGGCGAACTGGGCGCGGCGGACACCGAGCTGACCGGGTTCCACGAGGCGCTGCGGGCCGGCATCCGGCGTTACCAGGAACACGAATCCGGGGTGCGGGAAGCGTTCCAGCGACTCGAACGGCAAGCCGAATGACCGCCGTGCTGCCGCCGCGCACCGGCGACGAGACCGTCCACATCGGACTCGTCGAGGCCGACCTGCTGGCCGCGCACGCGGGGGCGAGCTGGCCGTTTCCGTTGCGGGTGCCGTCCTACGGCCGGATCGACGGCGAACGCGAGATCCTGTTCGCCACCGCCGCGCACGCGCTGCGGGTGCGCGGCCTCGCGGACGAATCCGGGCCGGACGGCCTCGCCGCGGAAGCCGTGACCGCACTGCGCGAACGCCGCGGCATCGTTGATTTGGTGGTGGCGGACGCCGAGGGGGCGACCGCCGTCACCGCACTCGTCTACCAGTCGTCGGCGCTGATCTGCCGTCAGCGGCTCGAGGCGGACACGTTGTCGGTGCGCCGCGTGGACGAGACCGCGCTGGTGGACGCCGTGCTCGCGGAGATCCCGCACGTGGAGGCGGCTCGGACGATGCCGGTCACGCTGCCCGCGCACGCGGTCAAGGAGGCGATGGCGCTCGACGACGACGAGGACGACACCTCCCGTGCGCACCGGCTGCGCGACCTCGTCCGCGACAGCGGCGGCGACCCGGCGGCGCTGGACAGCCTCGTCGGGCTGGTCGTCCCGCTGACCGGCCGCGGCCAGCTCGGCGCGACCCGCGACGGGCGCACCCGGGAAGGCCGCGAACTGTCCTGGATGGACGGTCCGCGCGGCCGCGTCCGGATCAACCCCGCGCGCGACGGCTGGATCAGCGTGAACTCGCTGCGCCCGGCCGATCTGCGCTTCGCCCTCGGCGAGCTGGCCACTGTCGCGCGACGGCCGCGATGACCGCACCGAAAACGACCGGAGGACCTTCCGTGCCGATCCAAGATTCGGCGGCCTGGCTCGCCGAGTACCAGAAAAACCTGTCCCGGATGCGGGCGAACGCGGAGGCAGCGAGCGCGAGCCTCAGCCGCGTCGGCGGCCGTGCCGCGTCCCCGCGCGGCGAGGTCGAGGTCGAGGTGGGCCCGAGCGGCGCGCTGACCGATCTCCGGCTGAGCCCCGCCGCCCGCGCGCTGGAAGCCGACGCACTCGCCCGGCTCATCCTGGCGACCGTGCACGACGCGCACCGCCAGGCCGGCGCACAGGTCGTGGACATCATGACCGACTACGTCGGCGACGGCCCCGCGCTCCAGCTCGTCCGCGACAACCTGCCGGTCGAGGCCGCTCCGGCCGCGCCGCGCCAGGAGGACGACTACTTCGCGAACCCGGGGATCATCTCGTGACCGCCGGGTTCGAGGTCGACCCCGCGCAACTGCGCCGGCACGCGGCCACCGTCGGCGACCTGGCCGACCGGCTCGGCAATGTCGCCCGCAGCGCCCCCTCCGGGCTCGGCGACCAGGCACTCGGCGTCTTCGTGCAGTTCCTCACCGCGGGCCTGCAGTCGGCGGTCGCCAAGACCAATGACGCCGTCTCGCACGCTTCGTCCACTGTGGACAAGGTGAGCGCGAATCTCGCTCAGGCGGCGGAAAGCTACGAGCGTCGCGACCAGGGCAACGCGGCCTCGCTGCCCGGGAAGGACCTGCCGTGACTGATTCCGGCCAGCTGCTCGCAGACCTGAAAACCACCACCAAGGCGGTCGAGAACCACGACTGGGTGTCCGCCGGACTCGGCGGGGCCACCACCGCGCTCGACCTGCTCGGCGCGTCGCAGGACCCGCTCGCCGCCTTGACGTCCGCCGGGTTCGGGATGATCACCGAACTGGTGCGGTTCCTGGAAGAACCGTTGAAGCAGTTGCAGGGCAACCCGGATTCCGTGTCTTCGCACTCGCAGGGCATGGAGGGCAGCGGCCAGCAGGTGTCGTCGGTCGCGGAGGATTACCGGCAGTCGGCTGGTCCGGAAACGTCGGGATGGAGCGGTTCTTCGGCCTCGAGCTATCGCGACAACAGTTCGCAACACGCGGACTGCGTCGAGGCGGTCGGCCAGGCGGGCATCGCGATGGCCAAGGCGGCTACCGGCGCGGGGAAGGTCGTCGCGAAGGCACAGCAGGAGGTCGGCGGCCTCATTTCGGAGGCTGTCGGGCAGATCATCCAGCTGATGACGCAGGCGTTCGCCGCCGCGCAGGCGACATTCGGCGCGAGCATCGCGGCGGCGATCCCGCAGGCGGTGGCGATCGCTACCCAATACGGCGGGCAGATCGCGCAGAAGCTCGGCGTTTTGCTGTCGGACTCGGACAATCTGCTGCAGCTGATCACTTCGGTGACCCAGGGGCTGGAAGCGGCTACGCAGCTGATGACGAAGCTCAGCGAAGCTTCGAAGTCTGGTTCTGGGGACTCCAGTTCGGCTTCTTCGTCGGATTCGCAGTATCCGTCGTCGAGTTCGCAGTACCCGAGTTCGTCGGAGTCGCAGTATCCGGCGGATTCGCAGTACTCGGACTCGGATTCTGCTTCGCCGGATTCTCAGTACCCGGGCCAGCACCGCCCGCGCACTCCGGTCAGCACGACCCAGCAGACCTGACCGCTTCCGCCGCGACGAGTTCGACCTCGAAGCCGTCGGCGTTCTCCAAGTACGCGGCATAGTGCTCCGCGCCGCCCGCATGGGGATGCTTCTCCGGAAACATCAGCCGCCATCCATGCCGGGCGGCGTCGGCGGCCAACCGCTCGACCGTCGCCGCGTCCTCGACGTGGAACGCCAGGTGGTTCAGCCCCGGCCGACAGCGGTCGTGCCGGTCCGCGGTCAGCGCCGGGGATTGCTCGACCACGAGATATGTCGGCCCGAGCCGCCAGCTGCGTCCGGCGGCCCATTTCTGAAACGGCTGATATCCCAGCTCTTCCAGCAGCCATCCCAGCGATGCCGCCGCGCGGCCGAGGTCCGGCACCCACAACTCGACATGGTGCAGCGTCCCGTGCTCGCTCACGAGGGAGCCCGGTCCGAGCTGAGCACCACCCGCAGTTCCCGGTCCAGCTCCGCTCCCGGCTCCACCCCCAGGTCCGTCCGCAGCCGTTCCCGCATCCGCCGATGCACCGCCAGCGCATCAGCCCGCCTGCCACCGCCGTGGAGCGCCCGCATCAGCAGCACCGCCAACGGTTCCCGGTGCGGATGCACCGCCAGCAACGCCGACAGCTCGTGGACCACATCGTCGGTCCGGCCCAACTTCAGCTGCAGCAAGGCCTTCTCCTGCACCAACGTCAGCCGACGTTCGGTCAGCCGCACGCGCTCTCCCTCGGCGAACGGTCCGGGCAATCCGGCCAACGGCTCGCCGTGGAACAGGGCCAGCGCACCGGCGTAAGCCTCGACAGCCGCCGCCGGGTCGCCGCCGCGGGTGGCGGTCGAGGCTTCCGCGATCCGGTCGGTCAGCTCGGTGACATCCAGGTGCGCTCGCTCCGCGGCAAAGCGGTATCCGCCGCGATCGCTGCCGATGACGGAGTCTTCCGTCCTTTCACCAGCCCCACGCAGGCATTTCCGTAGTCGGTGCACGTAGACCGGAACCACCCGGCCACCGGTCCCGGGCGGTTCCAGCCCCCACACGCCGTCGAGCAGCTCTCCGGGGCTGACCGTCTCGCCAGGCCGCAGGACCAGCGCCGCCAGCAGCGCCTGCTGCCGCACCGGGCCCAGGTCGAGCAGGTTCGGCCCCCGCCAAGCCTGCAACGGGCCGAGCACGCTGAACCGCAACGCGTCCGGGCCAGCCGGAGCCGGGGCCACGCCCGGGGTGACCAGGCCGTGGTCGAAGGCGTAGACGATGGCCGCCGCCCGGTCGCGGAGGCGGAGTTTCGCGCACACCCGCTCGAAATGCGCCTCGACCGCGCTCGCGGAAATCCCCAGTGTTCCGGCGATCTCCGCATCCGTCAGACCCCGAGCCACCGCCGTCAGCACGTCCAGCTCGCGCGGTGTCAGCAACCCGGACGGCATCGCCGGGCGATCAGATGCCGCCGCACGGTAGGTCGTGAGCACGCGGCCGGTGACCGCCGGGTCAAGCCACGCTTCGCCCATCGCGACCGCTCGCACCGCGCGGATCAGGTCCTCGGCGGGCGAATCCTTCAGCACATATCCGACCGCACCCGCGCGCAGCACTCCGGCGAGCAGTTCGTCGTCGTCGAACGTGGTCAGCGCGAGCACCGGCGGACGCGGGCCGGACGCGCGCAGCCGCCGCGTCGCCTCGATGCCGTCGACGCGCTTCATCCGCAGGTCCATCACCACGGCATCGACGCTGTCGACCCCGCCGGCCGCTTCGAGCGCGGCCGGGACCTCGTCGCCGTCCGCGCACTCCCCCACCACCACGAACCCGTCGCGGCGGCGCAGGATCAGCCGCAATCCGGACCGCACCAGCTCCTGATCGTCAACCAGCAATACCCGCAGTTCCCCGGAGGCAGCGGTCACGACGCGGCCCCGCGCGCCAGCGGAACGGTCACGTCGACTACCCACTCGCCGCCCTCGGGCCCGGCAGACAGCCGCGCAGCCAGCTGGTCCGCCCGCGCCGTCATGCCCGCCAACCCCGAGCCGCCCTCGTTGCGCGCCGCACCGTTGTGTCCATTGCGGACAGTCAATCGGGCGTCCGCGGAACCTATCTCCAGCCGTACCAATGCTTTCTCCCCCCGAGCATGTTTGACCACGTTCGCCAGCGACTCCTGGGCGATCCGGTAGAGCCCCAACCCAACCGTGGCGCCGACCGCGGCCACGTCGCCCTCCAGTTCGTAGTCCGCGACCAACCCGGCCGCGCACGTTTCGGCCACCAGGTCCGCGATGTCGCCCGCACCGGGCAACGGCCGCGTTCCCGACGACTCCTGCGCGAGCAATCCAACCGTGCGCCGGATGTCCGCCATCGCAGCCCGCCCGATCCGCTCCGCCTCGGTGAGCGCCGCGACGGCCTCGTCGACGTCGCGATCCGTGCGCAACCCGTGCCGCGCGCCCGTGACGTGCAGCAACGTGATGCTCAGCGAATGCGCGACGACGTCGTGCACCTCGCGCGCGATCCGCTGGCGCTCGCCGAGCCGCGCCTGTTCCCGCACGGCTTCCTGCTTGCCGCGCTCGGCGTCCAGCGCGCGCACGTACCAGCGCAGCATGAACCCGGCGGCCAACCCGACCAGCACCGCCAGCAGATACACCGGGAATCCGACGAGCCCGACCGTCAACGCGGCGGCCCCGAGCACGGCAGCGGCCCCGCCGGTCGCCGCGAACGCGACCCGCGCCGACGCGATCGACCCCAGTTCGCCGGTGAGCACGGCCAACGGCATCGGCGCGAAGTCCGGCACGACCGGATAGGCCAGCAACAGCCCGATCCCGGCGAGCATCCCGAGCGCCTTCAGCCACGACGGCGCGAGCCTGCCGGTGCACACCCACAGCAGCGTCGACGACGTGGCCAGCAGAAACCCCGCGATCGCCGCCGGCAGCGCGGGTCCGACCCGCTGCCCCACCGCGACGACCAGCCCGCTCACCGTGAAGGCGGTCGTCCCCAGCGGCACCCACCAGGGCAGCGTGAGCCCGGACCGGGCCAAGCCGTCCGCCAGCCGGCCCCGCAACCGGTCCTTCGCTGTCTCCCACACGAGGTCCAGCCTAGGAAACCGCGTCCGAAGCCGCCCGGCATATCGGCGATATCCCGTCGCGTGCGCGTCCTGCTCAGCGTGCTCGCCGAGCAGACCGGTCAAGGTCCAGACCGTTCGGGCGGCGTGCGCATACCATGGGCGGATGACCGCGAGTGGCTACAACCGCCGGGAACGTCCCGCCAAGCCCGCGCTGAGCCGCGAAGGCATCGTCGCGGCCGCTCTCGACGTCGTGCGCCGCGAAGGGGCCGAGCGCGTCACCATGCGGCGGCTCGCGAAGGAACTGGACACCGGCCCGGCCTCGCTCTACGTCTACGTCCGCGACACCGACGAACTCCACGCCGCGGTGCTCGACGAACTCCTCGGCGAAGTCCCCACCACCGACAGTGCCGCCGAGGCCGACTGGCGCAGTCGCTTGTGGACAGTCCTGTCCACCTACCGCGACGTCCTGTACGCCCACCCCGGGCTCGCCCGCGTCGCGCTCGTGACCCCGCTGAACGGGCCGAATTACCTCGCCATCGTCGACACCGTGCTCGGCCTGCTCGCCGAAGCCGGGGTGCCGTCCGGGCCCGCCGCGTGGACGGTCGACCTGCTGCTGCTCGTCGCCACCGCCAGCGCGGTCGAGCACAGCAGCCGCAAGGACCGGCCAGAGACGGAACGCAAGCACGACGCGCTCGCCGAAACCGTCCGCGGCCTCTCGCCCGAAACGCATCCGAACATCGCCGCGGCGAGCGCGAACCTGTTCTCCGGCAACGGAGACATGCGTTCCCGATGGGCGATCGACGCCCTCCTCAACGGCGCGCGCACGACCCCGTTGCCCGACTGAGCGGATCGGATCGCGCCGGAAACAGCGGTTCCTCCAGTGTCCACCATGGACCAGTTCGCCGGAATAGCGGCGATAACGGGCGCAATGTCCGCTTGATCGATTCGCCTCAATTCCACACTTGATGCGGTCCCTCCTTTCGTAGGTTCCCCGGAAATTTTCGCCGATCTACCTTTGCAGTGGTCGGATCCACCTCCCCACCCTTTCCGAATTCTTTTTCTGCATGTCCACAAGGAGCATCAGAATGCAGATCAGAAAAACGTCCGCACTCGTTTCCCTGCTCGCCGCGGCCGGCCTCGCCGCGGCGATGGGCGCGACCCCTGCCTCCGCGGCCGCGGCCCAGCACCACCCGCAGCACCTCAAGCACGGCCTCGGACTGAACGTCGCCGGGCTGAAAGCCGCGCAGGCGGGCAAGCACGCCCACGCGAACTCCGCTCTCCCGGTGCACCAGCGCGCCACGGCCGAACTGCCGTCCAGCGGCGACCTCACCCAGTACACCAACGCCCCCGGCGACCAGGGCCAGGTCGGCTCGTGCGTCACCTGGGCGACCGGCTACACCGGCTACGGCGTGCTGATGAACGAGCAGGGCATCAGCGGCGGCCCGATGGCCCCGATGTTCATTTACTCCCAGATCGCCAAGGGCAACGACCAGGGCACCTGGGCGAGCGTCGCGCTGCCGATGGAACAGCAGCAGGGCATCGACACGAAGTCCGACTACTGGCAGGGCGATTTCGACTACACCACCCAGCCGGATCAGAACGAAAGGGCGAATGCGGCGAACTACAAACTGTCCGGCTACACGCAATTGTCGACGAGCGGCGACGCGGCGAAATCCGACATCGAGAACGCCATTTCCCAGGGCGAGCCGGTCGCGATCGGGTTCACCGTGCACCAGAGCTTCATGAACCTGGACGCCTCGACCGCGAGCGACTATTCGTACCTGCCCGGCGACTCGAACAGCGACCCCGTCGTCGGCGGCCACGAGGTGACCATCGTGGCCTACAACGACCAGGGCGTGAAGATCGAGAACAGCTGGGGATCCGGCTGGGGCGCGGACGGTTTCGTGACCGTGCCGTGGTCGTTCTTCAACACCGGCGACGTCGACGAGGTCAACGCGATGGGCAAGCTCGTCCAGAGCTGACCCGGGCAACGACCCGGGCAACGGCAAAGGGCTCCTTGCGGGAATTCCCGCAAGGAGCCCTTGTTCAGCGGATCAGGAAACTCAGACCAGGTCGTACCGGTCGTTGTTCATGACCTTGTGCCACGCGGCGACGAAGTCGCGGACGAACTTCTCCTTGGCGTCGTCGCAGCCGTAGACCTCGGCGACGGCGCGCAGTTCGGAGTTCGAGCCGAACACCAGGTCGTTGCGGGTCCCGGTCCACTTGACCTCGCCGGTGGCGAGATCGCGGCCCTCGAAGGACTCCGCGTTCGGGCCCTCGCCGTCGGCCGGCTTCCACTCGGTGCCCATGTCGAGCAGGTTGACGAAGAAGTCGTTCGTCAGCGTGCCCGGCCGGTCGGTGAAGACGCCGTGGGCCGAGTTCTGGTAGTTCGCGCCCAGCACTCGCAGGCCGCCGACCAGCACGGTCATCTCCGGCGCGCTCAGGTTGAGCAGGTTCGCCTTGTCGACCAGCAGGTACTCCGACGGCAGCCGGTTGGCCTTGCCGCGGTAGTTGCGGAACCCGTCGGCCTTCGGCTCGAGCGGCGCGAACGACTCGACGTCGGTCTGCTCCTGCGAAGCGTCGGTGCGGCCCGGCGTGAACGGAACGGTGATGTCGACCCCGCCGTCCTTCGCCGCCTTCTCGACGCCCGCCGCGCCGGCCAGCACGATCAGGTCGGCGAGCGAGATCTTCTTGCCGCCGGTCTGCGCGCTGTTGAACGCTTCCTGGACGCCCTCGAGCGTGCGCAGCACCTGAGCCAGCTCGTCCGGCTCGTTGACCTCCCAGCCGCGCTGCGGCTCGAGGCGGATGCGGGCGCCGTTCGCGCCGCCGCGCTTGTCGCTGTGCCGGTAGGTCGACGCCGACGCCCACGCGGTGGACACCAGCTGCGAAACCGTCAGGCCGGATTCGAGGATCTTCGCCTTGAGGTCCGCGACGTCCGCGTCGTTGACCAGCTCGTGGTCGACGGCCGGGACCGGGTCCTGCCAGATCAGCTCTTCCTGCGGCACCAGCGGGCCGAGGTAGCGCTGGATCGGGCCCATGTCGCGGTGGGTGAGCTTGAACCAGGCGCGGGCGAAGGCGTCCGCGAACTCGTCCGGGTTCTCGTAGAACCGGCGCGAAATCGGCTCGTAGATCGGGTCGAAGCGCAGCGCCAGGTCGGTGGTCAGCATGCTCGGCGCCCGGTTGAGCTCACCGGTCTCCGGGTCCGGCACGGTGTTCGCGGCGGCGTTGTTCTTCGGCTTCCACTGGTGCGCGCCGGCCGGGCTCTTGGTCAGCTCCCACTCGTAGGTGAACAGGTTGTGGAAGAACCAGTTGCTCCACTTGGTCGGGGTGGGGGTCCAGGTGACCTCCAGCCCGCTCGTGACGGCGTCCCGGCCCTTGCCGCTGCCGAAGCTGTTCTTCCAGCCGAGGCCCATCTGCTCGATCGGGGCGCCCTCCGGCTCCGCGCCGACGAACTTGTCCGCGTCGGCCGCGCCGTGCGTCTTGCCGAAGGTGTGCCCGCCCGCGATGAGGGCGACGGTCTCCTCGTCGTTCATCGCCATCCGGCCGAACGTCTCGCGGATGTCGCGCGCCGCGGCGATCGGGTCCGGGTTGCCGTTCGGGCCTTCCGGGTTCACGTAGATGAGACCCATCTGGACCGCGGCCAGCGGGTTCTCCAGCTCGCGGTCGCCCGAGTAGCGCTCGTCGCCGAGCCAGGTGCGCTCCGGGCCCCAGTAGACGTCCTCGTCCGGCTCCCACACGTCGGCGCGGCCGCCGGCGAAGCCGAAGGTCTTGAAGCCCATGGTCTCGAGCGCGCGGTTGCCGGCGAAGATCATCAGGTCGGCCCACGAGATCTTCTTGCCGTACTTCTTCTTGACCGGCCACAGCAGACGGCGCGCCTTGTCGAGGTTCCCGTTGTCCGGCCAGCTGTTCAGCGGCGCGAACCGCTGCTGCCCGGCGCCGGCCCCGCCGCGGCCGTCGTCGATCCGGTAGGTGCCGGCGCTGTGCCAGGCCATCCGGATGAACAGCGGGCCGTAGTTGCCGAAGTCCGCGGGCCACCACTCCTTGGAGTCGGTCAGCACCGCGTCGACGTCGCGGGCGACCTCGTCGAGGTCGAGGCTCTGGAACTCCTTGGCGTAGTCGAAGCCGTCGTCCATCGGGTCCGCCACGGCGGGATGCTTCCGGAGGATCTTCAGGTTGAGCTGGTTCGGCCACCAGTCACGGCTGCTGCCGCCCTCGGTCGGGTGCGCGAAGCGGCCCGTGTGGACCGGGCACCCGCCAGCGGTCTCCTCATTCATCTCGCCGACTTCGGCGTTCGGGGTGTCAGACACGGGAATCCTTCCGGAAATCAGGAATCAGTTTGCTGCCGTCGAACAGGCGGGGCATCGGCCCCAGTAGACGACCTCGGCCTCGTCGATGACGAAACCGTGTGCTTCGGACGCGGTCAGGCAAGGCGCTTCCCCGACCGCGCAGTCGACGTCCTCGATGGCGCCGCACGAGCGGCACACGACGTGGTGGTGGTTGTCGCCAACCCGGGCCTCGTACCGCGCGACCGAACCGGGCGGCTGGATGCGCCGCAGCAGACCCGCCTCGGTCAGTGCGCGCAGCACGTCGTAGACGGCCTGGTGGGACACCTCGCCGAGATCCGCGCGCACCATGCCGATGACGGATTCGGTGTCCGCGTGCGCGTTGGCGTGCACCGCGGAGAGCACGGCCAGCCTTGGGCGCGTGATCCGCAACTGCACTCCGCGCAGCAGCTGCTCGAAGTCCGTGGTCGTCGGCATGCCCCGGAGTCTGCCGCATTTTCTGGAATGAATCAAGAATCTGTCACCCACTCCGGTTGTCCTCCTCCTGGCGGTCGCTTGACAGCCCGGACGGTCTACGGTGAGTAGGCCCGAAGAGACGTCCGACACATCCGAGGTGACGCCAGAAATGACCGAGGCCGTCGAATCGCCCAGTTCGCACCCGGTCGGGGTCGATATCACGCGAGCGAGCATTGCCCGGGTGTACGACGCCGCGCTGAACGGCACGAACAACTACGAGATCGACCGCAGGGTCCTCGACCAGGTGCGGACCGTGGCCCCCCAGGTCAACGACCTCGCCTGGGCCAACCGCAACTTCCTGATCCGCGCCTGCCGGTTCCTCGCCACCCAGGGCAGGATCACGCAGTACCTCGACTGCGGGTCTGGCCTGCCCACCGCGGAGAACACGCACCAGGTCGTGCAGCGGATCATCCCCGAGGCGCGCGTGCTGTACGTGGACAACGACCCGGTGGTGCTCGCGCACGGCCGCGCGCTGCTCGAGGAGAACGAGAACACCCGCTTCATCGACGCGGACATCTTCAAGCCCGAGCAGATCCTGCAGAACGAGACCGCGCGCGAGTTCCTCGACTGGACCCAGCCGATCGCGTTGCTGCACAACGGAACCCTGCACCACTACCTCGGCGACGACTACGCCGAGATGATGCAGACCTACGTGGACGCGCTGCCGTCCGGATCGTTCGTGGTCATCGCGCACTTCCTCGACCCGCAGACGCCGGAGCACAGCCAGATCGCCCGGCAGATGGAGGAGAAGTTCACGCACAGCCCGATGGGCAGCGGTCTCTTCCGCACCTACGACGAGATCGCGCGGATGTTCGGCGGCACCGAACTCGTCGAGCCCGGCCTGGTGCTGTGCGACGACTGGTGGCCGGACGGCCCTCGCTACCAGCCGCTGAACCAGGTCCAGGAGTGCATCGCGGGCGGGGTCGGCCGGAAGGCCTGACGCTCTCGCTCGTCTTCGTTTCGAGGCCTCCCCGCGGTCACGCGCCGCGGGGAGGCCTTTTTGTCAGTCGAGGATGCGGTAGTCCAGGTCGGACAACGGCGAATCCGGGTTGAGCGCGACGCCGACCGTGCGCAGGGTGTCGTCGAGGATCGACCAGACCCAGCGGGCCAGCAGCTGGCGCAGGTCCTCGCGGTCGATGCCGCGCGGGGCGTCGAGCCAGCGCGCGGTGCTGGATTCGACGAGCCCGACCAGTCCGTAGGCGATGGTCTCCCCGACTCGCTGGTCCGCGCCGAACAGGCCGAGGTAGTACTCGAACAGCACGGTCAGCTGCTGGGCGATCGCGGTTTTCACGTCCGCGACGACGTCGCGCGGCCCGGTCACCGACTGCCGCATCAGATAGTGGTAAAGCTCGCGGTGTTCGGAAATCCATTCGATATGCGCGCCGATCGTCGCGTACACGATTTCGCGCGGAGTGCCGGAAACTCCCCACAGCGGCGCGAATTGCGCGCCGATCATTTCCGCCGCGCGCAAGGCGATAGCGCGCTGCAGATCGGCGGCGTCGGCGAAATGCTTGTAAATGCGCGTGCGAGCGACGCCGGCCTCGTCGGCGATCTGCTCGGTGGACACCTCCGGCCCGTACCGGGCGATCGCGCGCATTCCGGCTTCCACGAACTCCCGGCGCCGGCGTTCGCGCTGCCCTGCCCACCGGGTGGCCCGCCCGTCGGGCGGAGTACCTGAGGACGTCATCCGCGCGAGTGTATCGCCGGGTCACATACCAGATACGCCACTGTCCCTGTTACTTTGGGTATAGAGGGATGACTGTCAGTGGTCGAGGTTCCTTCGATGCGGCGGTTGCCTGCGCGGCGGCGGTTGTGTCGACGTGACCCAGATCACGGACCGGGAGTGCGTCATCGGCGCGAGGGGAGCGAGTCGCGTCGATGAAGCGAGCGCCGCCCACCAGGGCAGCGTGCAGGGAGGAACACACATGGACGGCGAACAGCACCGGGCGGAACTGTCCACCGGGCACCGGGTCACCTACCTGGTCGGCCAGCGCACCGGCAGGCGTCAGCTGTGCCGGCGCGGGGTGGTCACCGGGGCCCCGGTCACCGACGACGCCACCGCGGTCACCTGGGTCCCGGTCCAGGTCGACGGCCAGGCAAGAGACGCGAATCCGCAGTGGATCTCGGCGGACGCGATCATCGACGTGGTGAGCGCGTCATGAGCGCGGAACAGGCCGTGGCCACCCCGATTTTCGACGGCGTGGTCGCCGAAGCCGGGCTGGACTGGTCCGAAGAGGACGTTCCCCAGGGCGGAGCGGACGAGGGCAAGAAGCCCGGCTCGACCAAGTAACCGGCGGCGTCTCCGCTGGACGTCTCAGCACCGGTCAACCCCGGTGCGGTTTTCGCGCGCCCGCATCCGGTCGGGCGGAGGGCACTGAGCCACTTCGGGGTCACCGGTTTGTGCGGTCGATACTGCACTCGTCCGGGTGAATTTCAGGCTGCCGAACCTCGGTGAGCGCTGCCCATTTCGCCCCTGGGCGGGAGACCCGCGGTACCGCGTCCCGACCGGCCCGGGTCGGCTCGTCCGGTGCCGTCTCCGCGTGCGCGGATTGCCTCGGGCCGCTAGCCGCCGGGTGCTGACCGATCCGTCCAGAATCGCGCGAAGAATCAACGCCTGGCTTCCTCCAAATACCGCAGAACCGCGGTCACCCGCCGATCAGCACTGTCGTCCGGCGCTAACTGCAGTTTCGCGAAAATGCTGCGGATATGCTTGTGGACCGCGCCGTCGGTCACCACCAATCGTTCGGCAATCGCGCCATTTCCCCATCCTTCCGCCATGAGTGCCAGCACCTCCCGTTCCCGCGGGCTGAGCCGTTCGAGTCCGGAATCCGCGCGCGTCCGGGTCAGCAGCTGCGCCACCACTTCCGGATCGATCGCCGTCCCGCCGTCGGCCACCCGGTTCAGGGCTTCCATGAACTCGGCGACCCGCCCGACGCGTTCCTTCAGCAGATACCCGAGCCGCGCGCTGCCGCTGCCCAGCAGGTCGGTCGCGAAGGCCTGCTCGACGTAGGCTGACAGCACCAGCACCGCCAGCCCCGGACGTCGGCGACGGGCTTCGACCGCCGCGACGATGCCTTCGTCGGTGTGCGTCGGCGGCATCCGGACGTCCACAACCGCGGTGTCCGGCTCGTATTTGTCCACGGCGGCAAGGAAATCGGCCGGGTTGTCGGTGGTCGCGACGACGTCGAGGCCCTCGGCGTGCAGCAGGAGCGCGAGTCCTTCGCGCAGCAACGGGTCGTCCTCGGCGATCACAATCCGCATGGCAGGCTCACAGTCAGGATGGTCGGTCCGCCGGCGGGGCTCGCCAGCGCGAATGTTCCGTCGAGCGCCTCGATCCGGCGGCGCATCCCGCCGAGTCCCGAGCCGCCGGTTTCGGCCGCACCGCCGCGGCCGTCGTCGGTGACGCGGAGGCGGAGCACGTCGTTCTCGCGTCGCAAGACCACTTCGGCGCTGCTGGCACCGCTGTGCTTGGCGACGTTCGTGAGCGCTTCGGCGACCACGAAATACACCGACGCCTCCACCGAAGCGGCGTACCGGCCAGGCAGGTCGGCGTCGATCGTGCACGGGACCGGACAGTCCGCGGCGAGCGCGGTCAACGCGTCGGCGAGGTTCCGGTGGGCCAGCACGGGCGGCAGGATGCTGCGCACCACCGCACGCAATTCCGCGAGAGCAGCCTCGGTGGCGTCCTGCACGCGGCCGAGGATCTCGTCGACGTCTTCCGAACCGCGGGCGGCTGCCCGGCGGGCCGCGCCGACCAGGACGTTCACCGCGACCAGCCGGTTTTGTGTGCCGTCGTGCAGCGCTCGCTCGATGCGGCGCAGTTCGGTGGAATGCGCGTCGAGCGCGGCGGCCCGGGTGGCAGTGAGGTGGGCGATCCGGAGCGCGACGTCAGCGTCCGAGCCCGCGGGCAGCAGCCGTCGGCCGGGCAGCGCCTGCAGCCGTGCCAGCGCGGGCAGCAGCGCGACCGACAGGAACGCCCACGCAACACCGAGAAGCGACACCGGGAGAGCTTCCGCCAGGCTGTGCACCGGCCAGCCCAGTGACGCCGTCGCGTCGTCCGGCGGGAGCAAATACCAGTAGAGCGGGAAAAGCCCGTCGCGCGCGGTGTTGAGCACGATCGTCAGCGCGATGAAGCCGAGCAGGAAACCGGTCAGGCCGTGCACCGCGAGCCACAGCAGTTCGCGTTGCACCGTCCGGTCGCGCAGGGCCGCACCGAGCCGTTCGGGACCCGGTCCGGGGCTGATCACGTCCGGTTTCATCGCGGTGAGCCGGATCCGTTCCCGATCGGCGACCGCGTGCACGACGCGCAGCATCGGCCGTGCCAGCAGCACTCCGACGCCCACCAGGCACAGCACCGCGACCACGGCTACGCCGAGCAGGACCAGCAGCGCCAGCACCGAGGTGCCGATCCCGCCGACGAGGTGTTCCAGCGCGTCGAGGGCAGCCCGGACGCGCACGGTCCACGGACGCGGCCGGGGTTCGCCCGCGGTTGCCATCGCACCTCCTAGCGCCTCCTGCGCCGAACCCTAGCCCAGAAATCCGCCCCGACGCCGCCGCGGCGCGAAGGAGTACAGCCTGCTGTACCTCGAATCCTCCTGTGCACGGGATCGTCTTGCCGAGCCTCGATTCGTAGCGTTCCCGGCATGACGAAATCCCCTCCCAGAGAAAGCACTCGGCCGCTGCTGTGGGGCGTGCTGGTGCTCAGCGGCGCAGCCAACGCCGTCACCTCAGCCCTCGGCGTGAACCTCGTGCTGAGCACCGTTTTCGGCGTCGTCACCCTCGCCGCGGGCATCGCGCTCATCGCGAACTACCGCACCCACCGCTGAACCGTCCACAACGGAGACAACAGCCATGACTGCCTTCCGCGCTTTCGTCGCGCGCCGCCCGATCACGACCTTCTTCACGCTCGCCATCACACTGAGCTGGCTCGGCTGGATCCCTTACGTGCTCTCGGACAACGGCCTCGGCATCGTCCACTTCGGATTCCCGCCAGTGCTCGGCACGACGCAAATCCTGGGCATGCTCCCCGGTGCATACCTCGGTCCGATCTTCTCCGCGTTCCTCGTCACCGCGCTTGCGGAAGGCCGCCCCGGACTGCGGGCGTGGGTCGGCCGGTTGCTGCGCTGGCGGGTGAACTGGAGGTGGTACGCACTCGCGCTCTTCGCTGTCCCGGTCGTGCTGACGCTGTCCAGCCTGCCGTTCGCCGGAGCGTTCCGGGTCCCCGCCGCGTCGCTGATCCTGGTGTGGGTCTTAGGTTTCGTGCTGCAGGTGCTCACCACTGGCCTCGCCGAAGAACCCGGCTGGCGCGATTTCGCCCTGCCGCATCTGCAGCCGAAGTACGGCCCGTTGCGCGGAACGCTGATCCTCGGTCCGCTGTGGGGCGTCTGGCATCTGCCGTTGTTCTTCACCGAATGGGGCCATTGGCCGGACGTGACGGTCTGGTCGGTGCTCGAGTTCGTCGCGACCGCCATCGCGATCAGCTTCGTGATGACCTGGGTGTTCAACCGCAGCGGCGAAAGCTTGCCGATCGCGCTGCTGCTGCACGCCGGGATCAATAACTACCTCTCCGTCGCCTGGGCGGAACTGTTCCCCAGCGCGGACCCGAAACTCGCCGAGCACCTGCTGTTCGCCGCGTTCGCCGCAGCCGCGCTGATCGTGCTCACTGCGACCAAGGGCCGTCTCGGCTGCCCGCGCTCGACGACGGAATCCCGGAGCGAACTCCAGGTCGTTCAGTAGTAGATCTGGCCGGGGACGCCGCCGCCGACCGCGATGGCGTCTCCGTTGATCGCCACGCTGCGCGGGGACGCCAGGAACGCCACCACGTCCGCTACCTCAGCCGCAGTCACCAAGCGCCCGATGCTCACCCCGGCGGTGAGGCCCTTTTCCAGCTCCGCCACCGAAATCCCGCGTGCCGCGGCGATCTCGGCGAACTTCTCCGGCGTCCGCTCGGTGACCGTGTACCCCGGATGCACGACCGTCACGGTGATTCCCTGCGGCCCCAGCTCGTCGGCGAGGTTCTTGGTCATCGCCGCGACCGCGACGTTGCGGATCGAACCGAACGTCGAACCGGCCAGCCGCGCGTTGAGCCCGCTGACGTTCACGATCCGGCCCCAGCCGCGCTCCCGCATCCCCGGCGCGAGCGCGCGGGCGCACCGCAGGTAGCCGAGCACCTTGGTCTCGATCTCGAGGCGCAGGTCCTCGTCGCGCAGGTCGTCGAGCGGCGTCCGGACCCCGCTCGACGCCGGAGCCGCGCAGTTGACCAGGAGATCCGCCGCCCCGAACTCCGCGTTGACCCGCTCCGCCATCGCCGTGACCGCAGCGTCGTCAGTGGTGTCCGTGGCCACGGCTACCACCTTCGTGCCGTGCCTGCCGACGCTTTCCGCCGCAGCGGCAAGCGCTTCAGCGTCCCGGGCGACGAGCGCGAGGTCCGCTCCTTCCGCCGCGAGCACCTCGGCAACCGCCAGCCCGATCCCGCGGTTGGCCCCCGTGACGACCGCGCATTTGCCCTTCAGACCGAGATCCACGGCTTCTCCCTCGAAGTCAACGACGACGGCGAGGCTTACCGCGCCCGCCGGACTTGGGCACGTTCCGGCGACGGTCCGGTTCGCGCTGCTTCTTCTTGGCAGGCGCCTTGCCCGTCTTCGCCTGCGTTTCCTGCCGCCCGCGGGTGCTGTTCACCGTGCGCCCACGAACGATCCCGATGAACTGCTCCACCAGGTCGCTGGTCTCGCCCTCCGGCCAGGACAACGCGACGCGCGACTGCGGCGCGTCCTCGACCGGCCGGTAAGTGAGGTCGCGACGATGGTGCAGCCGGGCGAGCGACTGCGGCACCATCAGCACGCCGACGCCCGCAGCCACCAGCTCGATCGCGTCGCCGGTCGTCTCCGGCCGCTCAAGCGCGGGCTTGCCGGGCAGGTGGTCCCACCCGAGCGAGTCGTCGAGCGGATGCAGCACGAGTTCGTCCGCGAGGTCCGCGATGGACACCTCGTCGGCGGCCGCGACCAGGTGATCCTTGGGGACGACGACCACCGTGGTCTCGGTGTAGAGCGGGATCGCGTGCAGGCCCTCGCGGTCGTCGGACAGCCGCAGCAAAGCCGCGTCGACCCCGCCCTCGCGAACGACGTCGGCGGCCTCGGCGGCGGTGACCGCGACCAGGTCAAGCGGCACTTCGGGATGGCGTTCGCCCCAGATCCGGACCCACTTCGCGGGGGTCGCACCCGGAACGTAGGCGAGCCGGAACGCCGAGGGCTGGTCGGCTCCTGTCACGTGGCAAGGCTACCGGCGAAGGGGCGCCGGTTACGCTGGTGGGCATGACGGCGCAGAAGACCCCCCAGACCATGAAGCCGGCGACGGCAGCGAAGAAGCTGGGCGTCTACCTCGAAGCGACCCCCGCAGAATTCCGCGCGGGCGCCGTCTCGCGCGACGAACTGAACGCCCTGCAGACCGACCCGCCGGAATGGCTGCGCGAACTCCGCCGCAACGGCCCGCACCCGCGCCCGGTAGTGGCAGCGAAACTGGGAGTCTCCATCGGCGGCCTCGCCCGGGGCGGCATCACCGAAGCCCTGACGACGGACCAGATCGAGGCCCTGAAGACCGAGAACCCCGCCTGGCTGCAACGCGAACGCGAAACCCAAGCCGAAGTCCGCCGCGAAGCCGCCCGCCTGGCCGCGGAGAAGACCGCCTAGGCAGTCCACTTCGGACACTCCCGGCTCGGCTCGACGCCCGTGAAGGCTCCTTCACCCCCGAGCCCGGTGCTGCGACGCACCCAATGTGGCATCCGCTCCATCCCACACACCCAATGCCGCATTGAGGTTTCTCAGTAGCGCGCGTGCCGCTAAGCACTCACTATCGCAATGCTGGCCAGCGCCGAACACTGCTGACGCATGGATCGCAGAACCTAACTCCGCAGGTATCTGCGAGGAAGTCAGAGCCCCTCACACCTCCCCCGATGACCTCGGCATCGCCCGCGAGGCGCGCCAAACCGCCGCCGACGCACCCAACAATCGAGGCTCCCACACCACCCCCGCACCCCGATACGAAGCCCCCCTGCGGTCTGGGGGTGCTTGTCAAGGCATCTTTCCCGCCTTGACAAGCACCCCCAGACCGTCAGCACACTCAGGCTTCGGGGTGCCCCACGCGAGGACCGGGCGCAATGTCGCCGCCAGGCGACGAGCAGACGAACCTCACAACCACCCCCGATCCTCAGCCACCCTCACCGCCCCCATCCGGTTCCGCGCCCCAGTCTTGGCAATAGCCCCCGACAAATAATTCCGCACCGTCCCCTCCGACAAATACAAACTCCCCGCGATCTCCGCCACCGACCCCCCACCCCGAGCGGCGATCAACACATCCCTCTCCCGAGCAGTCAATGGCGATTCCCCCGCAGCCAAAGTCGCGACCGCCAATGCCGGATCCACCACCCTCTCCCCCGCCATCACCCGCCGAATCGCATCGCCCAACGCCTCCGCGGGCGCGTCCTTGACCACAAACCCGACAGCCCCAGCCTCCATGGCCCGCCGCAAATACCCAGCCCGCCCGAACGTCGTCAACACGACCACCCGGCACTCCGGCGCCTGCTCCGCCAGCACCGCCGCCGCGGCCAACCCGTCCAGCCCCGGCATCTCGATGTCCAGCAACGCGACGTCCGGCCGATGCTCAAGCGCCGCCCCCACCACCTCGTCCCCTCGCCCCACCTGGGCGACCACCTCGAAGTCGTCCTCCAGGTCAAGCAAGGTCCCCAACGCCTGCCGCACCAGTGCCTGGTCATCCGCGAGCAACAACCGAATAGTCACGCTTCCCCCACTGTCACCCGCAAGCGCCACCCCCGAGGCCGCACCGGCCCCGCGTCCATCCGCCCGCCAGCCGCCGCCACGCGATCCCGCAGCCCGGACAACCCATTCCCGGGGTCCGACGCGGAACCGACACCGTCGTCCCGAATCTCCACGGAATCCCCCGAAACAATCACCGCACAACTGGTCGCCCGAGAATGCCGGACCACATTCGTCAATCCCTCTCGGACCACCCAGCCGAACAATTCCTGATGCGGCCCGTCCGCCGCAGTCGGCAACTCCGCGCTGATCCCCGCCGCCCGCAGCAATTCCCGCCCACGCGCAAGCTCCCCGGCAAGCGTCACCTCACGGTAACCGGAAACCGCCGCCCGAACATCCGCGAGCGCCTGCCGGGACAACTGCTCGACCTCCCCGATCTCCTCGACCGCTCGCCCATCCCCCTTGGCCGCGAGCCGCCGGGCAAGATTGCTCTTCACCGTGATCGCAGTGAGCGAATGCCCCAAGAGATCATGCAAATCCCGCGAAATTCGCGACCGCTCCGCATCAGCTGCCAACCGCTGCACCTCCGCCCGCGCCTGCACCAGCGCCCGGTTCGCCCGCAACGCCTCCGCGAACGCGACGACCACCAGCACGGTGAACACCAGCGCAGCCGCCTGCGCCCACCCCGGATCGGTATGCCAGACCGCCCACGGCACCACCACAGTCGCCGCCGCGGCGATCGGCACGAGGACCACACCCCAGCGCGGCAATCGTGGAACAGCGAGCGAAACCACCACCGCAAGCAGGTAAAACGCGTTCGCCCGAGCGATCGGCAGCACGACGGCGAACAGCGCCGTCAACACCCCGGTCAGGATCCAGAAGAGCCGGCTCCGAAACGCGTAAGCAGCAACGGCCGCCCCGATGTAGCACGCGCAGAACGCCAGCAGCACTACCACCGCCACTGGCTGGCCGGCCGTCTGGGCGAGGACGATCAGCGGATACACCAGGAGGCCGGCGTCCAGCACGAGCCGGCGCCAGCCCAGTACCCAGCGTTGCGCGTCGGAATCGGGGCCGCGGTCCACGTCCGGCACGCTACTCGGAGAACAGCGAACGCACGTGCCGTCCGTTGACCAGGACGACCACTGCCAGCAGCAGCAATCCGCAGACGCCCTGTTCCAGCCGGACCCACAGCGGGAGGAACCCCGGGATCGAGACGATGACGATGATCGCGACCGTCATCACCGCCGACACGATCCGGAGCCGCAGCAGCCCCCGTTTCGACCCGCGAGCCGCGCTTCTCGCGAACAGGAACGTGAGCAGCGCGCTGGCCGCGACGATCGTGGCGCGGACCCAGACGACGTCGGTGACCATCGACGGGTCGTTGCGGAAGAGGAAGATCGCGCCGAGAGTGAGCACGCTCAGCGCCAGGTAAGCCCCGGTGAGGACGCGGACCGCCCGTAGTGCCGGGTCGGTGCGGAGCGGAGAGGAAACCGTTGCGGGACGGGAGTTCATGACTGTCCTTTCCGGACCATCAGCCGGCCCGGTGGATCCGGCGCCGCTTGCCCGTCCCATGGTGGGCGGACGGGCAAGCGGGCCGTAGTGTCACCGCGCATCAGTGCGCGATGACATTTGTCAGAACCCGGTCATCCGCGACGTCAGCGGGCAGCCGTGAGCTTCGGCCCGATCGCCGCGCCGACGACCACGAGCACTCCGCCGAGAACGAGCAGATACGCGCCGAGGCCGATCTTCGACAGGTCCTCGGAGAACATCGCGACGATGCCGGCGATGTGGAAGATCAGCATCAGGGTGGCCCGCCCCGCGAAGACGGTGCGGTACCACCAGAAGTTCGGCGGCGTCAGCTCGCGGCTGCGGATCCCGCTCAGCCAGTAGGCGGACTTCTTGGTGCGCAGCGCGCCGAGCACCCACGGGAGGGTGGCCCCCAGCGACGCGGCGATCAGCACGAAGGCGAGGAACCGCACGTACATCGCGGCGAAGCTGTCGGAGCCGGACGTCATCTTGCCGAAGGCGTCGATGAAGGTGACCGAGGCCGTCTGGGAGCCCAGCGTGAACGTGACCCAGGGGACGAAGAGGGCGACGATCTCGAGAATGCCGCCGAGAGCCACCGGGATGGCGCCGAGCCCGGGCTTGGTGAGGGGCTGGTTCTGGGCCGGATAGGCCTGGCCGGGCGGCGGCGCGGCGTAACCGGCCCCCGGCTGCGGCTGGGCGGGATAGCCCGGCTGTTGTGCTGGATAACCCTGCTGGCCGGGGTAAGCGGGCTGGCCGGGGTACGGCTGACCCGGCTGCGGCTGGCCGAACTGGGGCTGGCCCGGTTGCGGCTGGCCGAATTGCGGTTGCCCGGGTTGCGGTTGGCCGGGTTGCGGCTGTGCCGGTTGTCCCAGGTACTGCCCCTGCGCAGGCTGCCCCGCGTACTGCTGCGGCTGCCCGGCCTGGCCCGGGTACGAGCCCGGCGCGGGCTGGCCCGGGTACTGTTGCGCGGGCTGTCCGTACTGCGGCGGCTGCCCCGGCTGCTGCGGATAACCCGGCTGAGCGCCGGCTTGCGGATAACCCGCCCCGGCGCCCGCCGGAGGCGCCTGCCATCCCGGCGGGACCGCGCCCGGCTCCTGCGACGTGCCAGGCTGCTCTTGTGGACCCCCTGAGGTGCTCATGGCCGCCGATGGTAACTGCCGTACCGACTCGGCGAACGGTGAAAGTCCGGCTCGGCCATGACCAGTCCGCACCACGGGACCGAGTGGCCCCCGGATAACCGCACAACGAGGCCGCTGACCACGCCAATCACCACGGCCCGCGCAACCAGGATCACTGACCTGCCGGGCCTCCCCCGCCGATGCAACGCACCCGCCCAGTGCTCGCACCCTGTCCGCGCAGCGCCTCCAGACGCGCGACGCGGACCGGCCTCACCGCGCCAACCTCACCGAGCAGCGCGCAAGATCAGCTCCGCGACCACCTCCGGCTGCGAAACCAGCACCGCGTGCGACGCGTCCGCCACCTCGACGACCTCGGCCTCCGCGCGTTCCGCCATGAAGCGCTGCGCTGCGGGCGGGATGTTCTTGTCCGCAGTGGGAATCAGGCTGTACACCGGCAAGTCCTTCCACGCCGGTGCGGGCGAAGCCTCGTCCAGGGCCGCCGCGGCGATCGGGCGTTGACCTGCCGCCATCAGAACGGCCTGCGCGGCCGGGACGTCCGCCGCGAATTGCTGGTGGAAGAGGTCCTGCCGGACGTACAGGTCGGCACCGCTCGACAGAGCGACCTGCTCCAAAGTCTCCCCGAGCGTCCCGCCAGGGAACTTCCCGGCCAGCTCACCGGCGCTTTCGCCCTCGTCCGGAAGGAAACCCGCGATGTAGACGAGCGCCCGCACCCCGGGGTGGCCCACCGCGGCGGCCGAGATAACCGAGCCGCCGTAGGAGTGGCCCACCAGGACGATCGGGCCCTCGATGCTGTCCAGCAAAGACCGCACGGAGGCGGCGTCCTCGGCGACTCCGCGCAGCGGGTTCGCCGCCGCGATCACCCGGTGCCCGGCGGCTCGCAGCCGCTCGATCTCCCCGTTCCAGCTGGACGAATCCGCGAACGCGCCGTGCACCAGAACGACAGTGGCAGTCATGGGTCCTCCTCAGAGAAAGTTCCGAACGCCGCTAACAGTACAACTAAGTTGTGCACGATCAAGTTGTACTCAATGAGACCTGCGTCATGGTTCTCGATAGGCCCGGGGCGGGGCGCCGAGCAGGCGGCTGAACATCGTCGTGAAGGCGGCGGGGCTTTCGTATCCGAGCGTGACCGCGACCTCGGCGACCGGAAGGTCCGCGGCCAGCAGCGGGAGCGCGTGCAGCACACAGGCCCGTTCGCGCCAGCGGGCGAAGCTCAAGCCCGTTTCAGCACGGAAGAGGCGATGCAGAGTCCGCTCGCTGACGTGCAATTCCTCCGCCCAGCGAGACGGCGGATCGTGCACATCGGGAGCGTCCGAAAAGGACTGACACAGTGCGCGCAAGCCCTCGTGCCGCGGCCACGGGAGTTCCAGCGGCAGCGGAACGCAGCGGGAGATCTCGTGCAGCAGAAGGGAAATCAGCGTAGCATCGCGGCCGCGGCGGGGATACTCGGGAGCGACGTCTACGGCTTCCCGCAGCAATTCCCGCAGCAGAGGCGAGACGTCGACAGTCTGACAGCGGCGCGGAAACCACGGTACGGCCGACGGTTCCAGGTAGAGACTGCGCGTGGTCACGTTCGTCATCACGACGCTGTGGTCGGTCTCCGGCGGGATCAGCACCGCGCGCCGCGTTGGGACGGTCCAGGTTCCATCGGCAGTTCCGACGCGCATGGAACCGGTGGCACCGTAGAGGAACTGCGCGCGACGGTGGCGATGCGGCGGCAGGAAGTGGTCCGGCGGATAGTCCGTGCTGATCGCGAGCACGGCCCTCGGCAGGGCGTCCACCTCGGACAACGGAACGTTGCGCATGCCTCCAGGGTAGGTGTCCGATACTCGAAAGAACCTGGCGAATCTTCGAATGCGAGCCGCATCCGTGACGATCTACTTTGAGGCCAGTGCTGACCTCGATCCTGACTCTTCTGCTTTTCGGCTGCCTCAGCGGCGTCACGACCGTGCTGTTCGGTTTCGGCGGCGGGTTCGTCACCGTGCCGGTGGTCGCAGCGGTCACGAATCGCGGCGACGCGATGCACGTCGCCGTCGCTACGTCCACCGCGGTGATGGTGGTGAACGCGGCCAGCGCGACCGTCGTGCAAGCCCGGGCCGGACGTCTCCGTCGCGATTACGTCTGGCCGCTCGCCGCGTTCGTCGCGATCGGCGCCATCGCGGGTTCGATTGCCGCGACCTATACGGGAGACGGATTGCTGCGGATCCTGTTCGTCACCTACCTGGCAGTGACCATTGTGGACAGTCTGGCGCGCGGCGGATTCCTGAAGCCGCAAGGAAAACCGAAGCCGCTGAGCACGTTCACGACGACCGCGGGCGGCGTCGGAATCGGTGCGGTGGCAAGCTTTCTCGGAGTGGGCGGCAGCGTCATGACGGTGCCGTTGCTGCGCCGCAAGGGGCTTCCGATGGCGGACGCGGCCGCGATGGCGAACCCGCTCAGCGTGCCGGTCGCGGTCGTGGCGACGGCGGTCTACGCGACGGCGAGCGGCGGACCGTCGGGGTATCTCGATCCCATCGCGGGCGTGGCGCTGCTGGCCGGTTCACTGCCGACGATCGCGCTCGTGCGACGGGTCGCCGACCGGTTGCCGGACAAGGTGCATGCCGTCGCGTACGTGGGGCTGCTGGCGGCGGCGCTGATCGCGGTCGCGGTCAGCTGAGCACGGACCGGACGGCCTCCTCGTCGCGGGCGACCACGGTGGTGCCGTCGTCGGCGGTGATGATCGGCCGCTGGATCAGCTCGGGGTGCTCGGCGAGCGCGGCGATCCACCGCGGACGGTCTTCCGGGGTACGGGACCAGGATTTCAGCTCGAGTTCACCGGCGATTTTCTCGCCGGTGCGGGTGATGTCCCACGGGTCGAGGCCAAGCCGGTCGAGCACCGCGACGAGTTCCGCCTCGGTCGGCGGGTCCTCCAGGTAGCGGCGCACGGTGTACTCCGCGCCGGCCTCGTCGAGCAGCGACACCGCCGAGCGGCACTTGGAACAACGCGGGTTCACCCAGATCTCCACCCGGGCAGTTTAACCCGCGCCGGATCGGGCGGAGTCCTTGGCGGACAAGAGCGTTCGGTGCGTCCTGGATCACCTGCCCCGACCGGGTGGAACGGGCGTACCGTTCGTACATGACCCTGCCGCTGACCACCGACCGTCTCGTGATCCGGGACTGGACGCCGGACGACGCCGAAGCCGCGTACCAGATCTACGGCTCTTCCGATGTCACGCATTGGCTCACGCCCGCGATGGACCGGGTCGCCGACGAAGCGGCGATGCGGTCGGTGTTGCAAGCGTGGCAGGAGGCGCAGCCCAATCTGATTCCGCCCCGGGGACGGTGGGCCGTCGAGCTTCGGTCCGACGGGCGGGTCATCGGCGGGCTGGGGATCCGGTTGCTGCCGCCCTACCGCGAGGATTTGGAGCTGAGCTGGCAGTTGCGGCCCGAGGAGTGGGGACACGGGTACGCGACCGAGGCCGCGCGGGCGTTGGTGGAGTGGGCGTTTCAGCAGGACGGGACCGACGAGTTGTTCGCGGTGGCGCGGCCCAGCAATTCCCGGGCGATCGCTACCGCGGAGCGGATCGGGATGCAGTGGGTCGGGGAGACTACGAAGTATTACGAGCTGAGGTTGCAGGTTTACCGGATTCGGCGGGGGGATGTTGTTTGAGTCCTCCGCTGGCTCGTCGCCTGGCGGCGACATTGCGCCGGGTCGTGCGGTGGGGCACCCCGAAGCCCGAGTGTGCTGACGGTCTGAGGGTGGTTGTCAAGGCGGGAAAGATGCCTTGACAACCACCCTCAGACCGCAGGGAGGCTTCGTATCGGGGTGCGGGGGTGGTGTGGGTGCCTCGATTGTTGGGTGCATCGGCTGCGGTTGGGCTGGTCGTGGTCCGCGAAGGGCTCCTTGAGGAGATCTTGGTTCCTCGAGGAGCCCTTTACGTACGTCGTGCAGTCAGCGGGTGGCACCTGCGGGGGTCCAGAGGGCGTCGATTTCTCGTTCCGCTGCGGAAAGGCTTTCTTCGGCGTGCGAGCGGAATTCCGCCAGTGCGGGGTTGACGTCTGCCATGGTGAATTCCGCCGTGATGAAGCGCGGTTCCAGGCCGGTCAGCGAAAGGCCGTGCGGCAGCCAGCCTTCTGCGTGGTCCCAGCCGTGTCGGGGGGTGCCTTCGCCGTAGCCTCCGCCGCGGCTGGCCACGACCAGGAGTTCCCGGCCTGCGCCCAGCACTGACGGGTCGTCGCCTGCGGACGCGATCAGGCGGTCCACCCAGGCCTTCACCGAGCTCGGTGCGCCGTAGTTGTAGAGCGGCAGGCCCAGCAGCACGGTGTCCGCGGCCAGTACCTCCGCGGCCAGTTCTTCGCCGATTCGCGCGGCTTCGCGGTGGGCTGCGGTGTGCTCGGACGCGGGGAGGATCCGGGCTTCCCAGGCCAGCGGATCCAGGTGCGGGATCGGGTTCGCGCCGAGATCTCGGTAGGTCACCGTCCCGTCCGGGTGGGCGGCGAGCCAGGCCTGGGCTGCCCGGGCGCTGAGCTTGCGGCTCACCGAGCGGTCGCCGTTGATGCTGGAGTCGAGGTGCAGCAGGTGTGCCATGTCGATGACCGTCCATAGATAGTTTGTGTAAGACAAACCATTTATAGCACGGCAGCTACCCGGCTTGTCTCGTAGACTGGACACATGGCTCCGCTGCCGCTCGTCGCCCAGGCTCCGCGCAGGTCTGGTGCGTTGCTCGAGCACTTCGCGCGCCGCATCCGGCTGCGCGCGGAGAGCGTGCTCGCTCCGTTCGGGCTGCGGCCTCGGCATTTGATCGCCCTGACCGTCCTCCAGACCCGCGGGTCCAGCACCCAGCAGTCCCTCGCGCAGATCCTCGAGATGGACAGCACCAACGTCGTCGGCCTGCTCAACGACCTCGAGGCCGGCCAGCTGATCGAGCGGCACCGGTCGCCCGAGGACCGCAGGCGGCACGTCGTCGTGCTGACCGAGCGCGGCGCGAAGGAGCTGGCCCGCGCCGAGGCGGCGCTCGCGGCGGTGGAGGACGAGGTCTTCGCGGCGCTCGATCCGAACCAGCGCGAGCAGCTCTACAACTTGCTGGTGCAGGCGGCTTCCGGAACGGTCGACAGCAGTGCTTGCACGGAGGAACCTCCGACCTGCTGACGGGAGGGGCAGCGAATGGACGGCGCCGCCGAGCGGTTGGCGAAGTACCGCGCCATGCGCAACTTCGCGAAGACCGACGAGCCGTCTGGTGCGGACGCCCCGAAGGAACCTGGCTACCGCTTCGTCGTGCAGCGGCATCGGGCGCGGCGGAAGCATTACGACTTCCGCCTCGAGCTGGGCGGGGTGCTGGTCAGCTGGGCGGTGCCGAAGGGGCCGACGCTCGATCCGAAGGCACGGCGGATGGCCGTGCACGTCGAGGACCATCCGCTGGAGTACGCCGATTTCGAGGGCGTGATCCCGCGCGGCGAGTACGGCGGCGGCGACGTGATCGTGTGGGACCGCGGGCGCTGGGAGCCGGTCGACACGGACGATCCTGAGCAGGCACTCGCGGACGGGAACCTGCACTTCGATCTGTACGGCGAGAAGCTGGCCGGACGCTTCGTGCTGATCCATCCCAAGAAGGACGACGACGGGAAGCAGTGGTTTCTGCTGCACAAGCAGGACGACTACGCCACCCCGGGCTGGGACGCCGAGGACCATCCGAAGTCAGTCAAGAGCGGGCTCACCAATGACGAAATCGCGGCCGCCCCACCTGCGTTGTGGCGAAGCGATCTGCCCGCGACCGAAGCGGAAGTGCCGCTGCATCCAGTGTTCAAGCCAGCCTCCGAGGAGGAACTGGCCGCGCTGAACGAGCTGGGCAAGCAGGGCACGTGGACGGTCGCCGGTCGGCAGTTGAAGGTCACCAACCTCGACAAGACGTTGCTCCCCGGCCGCGAGGGCGAAGAGCCGATCACCAAACGGGAGCTGATCGAGTACTACACCCGGATCGCGCCGACGATGCTGCCCTACCTCGCCGGCCGCGCGCTCAACACCCACCGGTTCCCCGGCGGCATCGGCAAACCCGGGTTCTGGCACAAGGAAGTCCCCGACCACGCGCCGGAGTGGCTGCACCGCTGGCATTACGAAGCGGCCGACCGTGACGACGTGCAGCAGTACCTCGTGCCCTCCGGCGTCGCGGATCTGGCCTGGCTGGCGAATTTCGCCGCGCTGGAGCTGCACGCCTGGACGTCGCGCACGTCCGACGTCGAGCATCCGACCTGGCTGCTGTTCGACATCGACCCCGGTTCGGAGACCTCGTTCGACGACGTGCTCGCGCTCGCCCGGCTGCACCGCACCGCGCTGGACCACTTCGGGCTCATCGGACGGCCGAAAACCACCGGACAGCGCGGTATCCAGATTTGGGTGCCGGTTGAGCCGCGGTACACGTACGCGGAGACCCGGGCGTGGGCGGAAACCGTGTCGAAGTCGATCGGGAAGATCGTGCCGGACCTGGTGAGCTGGGCGTGGCACAAGGATCGCCGCGGCGGACTGGCTCGGCTCGACTACACGCAGAACGTGCTGAACAAAACCCTTGTCGCGCCGTACAGCGTGCGCCCGAAGCCGGGGGCGCCGGTGTCCGTCCCGCTGGAGTGGGACGAACTCGACGACCCCGACCTCACTCCGGATCGGTGGACGATCCGGACGGTGCTCGATCGCGTGGCGAAGGTGGGAGATCCCTTCGCGCAACTGCTCGACGTGCACCAACGCCTGCCGCAGCTGTCGTGAGACCCCGGCAATCAGCCAAATTCGGCGCGAACTGCGTCCCAGTCAGCGTTTGGTGAGCACCACCAGATAGCGGCACGGCCGCATGCCGGGATTCTCGTACGCGCAGTCGACCGGGCGGCCCAGTTGGAGGCAGTCGCCCTCGGCGAGTTCGTGCACGACTTCGCCTTCGTGGAACCGCAGCTGGCCGGACAGCACCCAGACCTGGTGGTCGGCGAACGCGTAGGAGCTGGCCGGGAATCCGGCTTTAGCGCCCGGCGGCAGGTCGATTTCCACCAGCTCGGTGGCCCCGTGGCCGGGCGGCGAGACCGCGCGGCGCACGTAGCCGGTGACCGGGTCCTGCCACGTCGGCTGGTCCTCGCGACGGGCGAGGCGGCGGTCGTCGCCCTCCGCGCGGGCGATGAGTTCGGACAGCGTGAGCCCGAGCGCGGTGGCGAGCCGGCTCAGCAGCACGGCCGTCGGCTGCGCCTCACCGCGTTCGATTTTCCCGATCATGGCGCGGGAAACTCCGGAGCGTTCGGCGAGCACGCCAGCGGACATCCCACGGTCCTGACGGGCTTCGCGCACCGCCGCGGCGAGCGAGACGGAAAGGGGATCGGTCACAGTGGTCGACTATAGCAGCGGTTCTTGTCTACTATCGTGCACATGTTGATCCGACCTGCCGAAGAACGGGACGCTGAGGCGTGCGCGGCGATCTACGCGCCGTACGTCCGGGAAACCACGATCAGCTTCGAGACCGAACCGCCCACGCCGACGGAAATGGCCGCCCGCATCGCGAGGGCGACCAAGTCGCACGCGTGGCTGGTGCTGGAAATCGACGGCGAGGTCGTCGGATACGCATACGGCAGCCCGTACAAGGAGCGCGCGGCTTACCGCTGGTCCTGCGAGGTGAGCGTCTACCTGGCGCAGGACCGTCGCCGCGCAGGTGGCGGAAAAGCCTTGTACGAAGCCCTTTTCGCCCGGCTGGCCGAACGCGGCTTCCGGATGGCGGTCGCCGGGATGACCCAGCCGAACGAACCGAGCGTCGGACTGCACCAGGCGATGGGCTTCGAGCTCATCGGAACCTGGCGGCGGATCGGCTGGAAACACGGCGCGTGGCGCGACGTCACCTGGATGCAGCGAGAACTCGTACCCGCTTCGGACGACGTGCCGGAGGAACCGCGTTAGTCCACGCCGAGGTCGAGTTCCTCGATGTCGTGCTCCAGCCGGGCCCGCCAGGACCACTTCGGTTCCGTCCAGTCGGTGTCCGACGGCGGCGGTTCCCCCAGTGGCAACGCCGGATCGACCACGCCGTGCGTCACCCGGTACGCCAACGCCGACGTCGCCGCGCGGATCCACTTGTCCCCCGCCGCACCGGACGGAGGCGCGACCCCGAACGCGTGCGTGAACCACACCGGCAACAGCGCGCTCGACCCGAGCGCGTCGGTGATGCGCTCGCGCAGCCGGGAATGCAGCTCTTCCCAGTCCCGCTCGCACTTCTCGATCTGCGGCAGCACCCGGGTCCGCGTCACCTCGTCCGCCGCCAGAACCTGTTGTGCCGCTTCGGCGTCCTGTTGCGCGGCAGGCAACTGACGGTCCAGCACACCACGCCGCCGAGCGACCACTTCGGACAGTCGCGACTCCGCGTCGTCCCGTTCCGGTGTGCCCCGCTCCGCTTTCGCCAGCACCTCCAGCACCGCGATCAACGCTTCTTCGCTCTCCGCCAACGCTTTCCGCGCCTGCGGCAGTCGCGCGACGTCCTCTTCGTACGGTCGGCGCTGGCTCGGCGTGAGCAGCTGCGCGGCCAGACTGTGCCGCCGTTCCGCCTCCGCGGCGAGCTGCCGCACCCTCGGGCCGACGTTGTCGAGGTCGACCACCGGCACCTTCTCCGACACCCGCACCGCGCGTTCGAGCACCAGCAACCGCTGCCGGAGCCGTTCAAGCTGCCGGGAGGTGTGGTCGAGCCGGGTTTCGTGCCGGGAATGCGTTTCCGTGAACGACTCGACGGTCTCGCGCAGCTCGGAAAGCTCGCGGACGGTGCGGTTTTCCAGATCCTCGACGGTCTCTTGCATACCGCCGACCGTGTCGGTGAGGGCGAGCAGTTCCGGGTCGTGCTCGACCTCCGGCCCCTCCTCGGCCGGGTAGTACTCGGTGTCGCGGTAGTACTCGGAATAGGTCACCGCGCCTCCAGCACCAGGAACGCCACGGTCGCCACCGTGGCGAGAGCGGCCAGAATGACCACGATCGGCTGGGCGGTCGGCCCAGTGCCGATGAGTGCGACAGCGGTCAAGATCGCGGCCAGCGCCCCGCTGTACGCGGCACGCTGCCGCCGGCTGACCATCAACGGCGTCGGCCCGAGCGGCCCGAACGCGATCCGCAGGCCAGCGCCAAGCAGCGGCAACGCGAGCAGCAGCCAGACCGGGTTGAGCGCGCCGAACAGCATCATCGCCCCGCTCACCATCCCGACCGCGACCGGCGCGACCGCCAGGTACAGCGTCGTCCGCTGCGCCTTCCCGCGCTTCGCCTCCAACCGGGCGAGCCGCACCTGCTCGACGGCGGCGTCGACTTCCTTCTCGGTGCGCAGCAGCGCCTCCGCCCGCTCGACCAAGGCGTCGAGCGTCCGCGTGCGTTCGTCGTCCGCCTGGTCCGGCAGCTGCGCCAGACCCGCACGAAGCTCACGGCGGAGCGCGGACGCGCGCGCCATCACGTGGTCGCGCTGGTCCTCTGCAGGCGTAGTCACCTGGCCACTGTAGGTACGAAGCGCACCGAACCCGGGGACCGACGCGACTTCGGGCGGATCCAGTCAGAGCCGCAGCAGGTCCCGGCCGACGACGACCTCGCCGTCGAACCCGGCAGCGGCTCCCGCCACGGAATCGTCGCGACCGCGCTGGCGGAGGTCGCTAGCCTTTCTTGCGCCGGATCTTGATCGCCCGCAAGTCCGTGACCGCGTAGTTCAGGTCCCGGTACGGCAGGCCGTGCGCATCCAGCGCGGCGGTCGCACCGTCCTTGGCCGCGCGTTCGTCGTCGTCCGGACCGGCCGGGACCTGGCAGCGGAAGGTGAACGCTGTCGCGTTGACGTCGTGCGTGAACGTGCCTTCCTCGGTGAAGGCGACGTCGGTCTTGTCCTCCAGCAGAGCCCGGGCCTCGTCGTCGAGGGGGTCGAATTTGCCGCGGATGAGCACGCGGAACGCGTCCATGTCAGGCGTCCTTCCGGGTCGCATAAGTCAGTACTTGTTCGCTGAGCAGGCCCTCCACCACGTCGAGGAGCGTCAGCGCGGCCTCCGCGATGTCGTCCGGCCGCTCGCCGGCAACGGTGCGTTTGCCGATCTCGCCGTACAGCAGGCTGTGCACCCATCCGATCTGCGCGGCGACCAGTCCAGGCACCGGATCCCCTGGCGCCGCACCGGTTTCCGCGGTCAACAGCTCGGCGAGTTCGGCGACCATCTGTTCGCCGAGGTCCCGCAGCCGCGCGGCGAGCGTGGGGGCGGCCAGCATCATCGGCAGCACCCGGCCGAACCCCGGGCTCAGCCCGACGGTCCGCGAGCGTTGCCGGATCTCGTCGCGCAGGCGGTCCAGCACCGCACGCGCCGCGGACACCCCCGGTGCCCGCGCCGCCACGATCTCGGCCAGCCGTCCCGCGGAAGCCTCCGACGGCGGCAGCACCAGGTCTTCCTTCACGCGGAAGTGGTTGTAGACCGTGTTGACCGCGACGTCGGCCGCCTCGGCCACCTCGGCGATGGTCACCGCCTCGAATCCGCGCTCGACGAACATGTGCATCGCGGTTTCCGCGATGCGCCGCACCGTCTCCTGCTTCTTCCGCTCTCGAAGTCCCACGCCGAAAAGTGAAGCAGACCGCAAACTTAGAGTCGACTCCATTTTCTACCGCGGATATCGGGGAGATCCCGGAGGACGGGACGGCCGCCGGCGCGGCATCATCGACCAGGTGCGGATCGGCTTGCTGGGCCCGCTGGAGGTCCGGAACGACGACGGTGCCGCAGTCGAGATCACCGGTGCCCGATTGCGGACGCTGCTGAGCGCCCTCGCGCTGGAGCCCGGCCGGGTCGTCCCGTCCGGGCGACTGGTCGACGCCGTCTGGGGGACGCGTCCGCCGGCCACGGCCAACGCGCTGCAAGCGCTCGTCTCGCGGCTTCGCCGGGTGGGCACGCGGCTCGACTCCACCCCGTCCGGCTACCGGCTGCCCGAGGCGACCGTGGACGCGGCCCGGTTCGAGGAACTGGTTACCGCGGCGAGGACAGCGCCCGACGAGAAGCGCGTCGTGCTGCTGCGCGAGGCGCTCAATCTGTGGCGCGGCCCGGCGCTCGGCGACGTCTCCGACGCACAGTTCTTCCAAGGCCACATCGCGCGGCTGAACGAGCTGCGGCTTTCGGCCACCGAGGAGTTGGCCGAAGCCGCGCTTCGGCTGGGCCACGGCGCGGAGCTCGTCGAAGAGCTGTCGAAGCTGCTCGCCGAACATCCGCTGCGCGAACGGCTGGCCGCCTCGCTGATGCTCTCGCTGCAAGCTGCCGGACGACCGGCCGAAGCCCTGCAGGTATTCGCCCGGACCCGCATGGCGCTCGCGGACGAACTGGGTGCTGATCCGGCGCCCGAGCTGTCGGCCGCACACACCAAGATCCTCCGCGAGACAGTGGCCGACGAGAACGAAGCGCGCACGAACCTTCGAGCCGGGCTGACCAGCTTCGTCGGCCGGAACGCCGAGGTCACGCGGGTGGCCAAGCTGGTCGGCGAGTACCGGCTCACCACGCTGACCGGGCCCGGCGGGGCCGGGAAGACCCGGCTGGCCACGGAAACCGGACGGCATCTGCTGGCCGAACGCGGCGGCGTGTGGTTCGCCGAACTGGCCCCGGTCACCAACGGCACGGACGTCCCGCAGGCCGTGCTCGACGCGTTGGGCCTGCGCGAGCAGATGTACACCGGATCGCTCGCCAGCGGCACTCCGCGCGAGCGGGCGGCGAGAGCGTTGCGCGACCGGGACGCGGTGCTGGTGCTCGACAATTGCGAGCACGTCATCGAGGCCGCCGCGCAACTGGCCGAATACCTGCTCGGCGAATGCCCGCGGCTGCGCATTCTCGCGACCAGCCGGGAACCGTTGGCCCTGACCGGCGAAGCGCTCTGGCCGGTCGAACCCCTGACGTTGCCCGCGGAAGGCGCGACGCCCGCCGAGGCGATGTCGTGTGCTTCGGTACGGCTGCTGGCCGACCGCGCCGCTGCGGTGCGGCCAGGGTTCACCGTCGACGAGTCCACTGTGGACGACGTGGTGCGGATCTGCCGGGCTCTCGACGGGATGCCGCTGGCGGTCGAGCTTGCCGCGGCCCGGTTGCGGTCGATGACCGTGTCGCAGCTGGCCGCGCGGCTTGACGATCGGTTCCGCCTGCTCACGGCGGGCAGCCGGACCGCGTTGCCGAGGCACCGAACGCTGCGCGCGGTGGTCGACTGGAGCTGGGACCTGCTGGAACCGGACGAACGCCAGCTGCTGCGCCGGTTGTCGGTGTTCTCCGGCGGCGCGACCGCAGGGGCGGCGGAAGCGGTCTGCGGCGGCACGTCGGAGCTGATCAGCGCATTAGTCGACAAATCACTACTGACCGTCTCCGACGATGCCGAGCCGCGCTACCGGATGCTCGAGACGATCAAGGCGTACGGACTGGAACAGCTCTCCGCGGCCGGCGAACGCGAGAAACTGCGTCAAGCGCACGCCGAGTGGTTCGCCAGCTTCGCCGAAACCGGCGACAAATACCTGCGCCGGGCCGAGCAGATCGAATGGCTGGCGCGCTTCGCCGCCGAGCACGGCAATCTGATCTCCGCGGTGCGCGGCGCGATCGCCGCCGGCGACGCCACGACCTCGCTGTGGCTGGTGACGTCGTGCGCGTGGTTCTGGATGTTGACCGGGCACAAAACCGAGGCGCAGGAACTGATCGAGGCGGCGCTCGCGTTGCCCGGCGAGGTGGACCGCGAACTGCGCGCGATGGGATACGCGATGGCCGCACTGCTGCTGACCATCGGGATGAGTGCCGAGACCACCGCCGACGCTCTCGGCCGCAAAGCGCTCGAACTCAGCCGCGACAGCAAGAATTCCTTGCTTCGGTCCATCCTCCCGGTGTTCACGCAAACCGGAGACCGCGCCATAGAGTCCACATTGGACGACTTGCTCTCCGATGAGGACCCGTGGTTGCGTGCCCATGCCCGGCTGCACCGGGCGCGGTCGCAGCTGAACCGCCGGCACGATGCGGCGGCGCAGGAAGACGACGTCCGCGAGGCCGTCCGGTTGTTCCGGCTGAGCGGGGAGCGCTGGGGACTGTCGCTGGCGCTGAACAGCCTTGCCGAGGTCGTCGGCCGTCGCGGCGAACTGGAGGAAGCCGTTTCGTGCTACGAGGAATCGATCCAAGTCGTCTCGGAAATCGGTTCGGCCGAAGACGTTCTGTTCGCCCGGGGACGGCAAGCGCACCTGTTCTGGCAACTCGGCGACGAGGCTGCCGCAGCCGCCGCAGTATCCGCCGCCGAACGCGACGCGCGGAATGTGCCGTTCCCCGATGTGCTCGCGTTTCTGGCCCATACGAAAGCTGAGCTGGCCCGCTGGCGCGGCGACCTGTCGGAAGCCCGCCAAGAACTGAACCGCGCCGAAGCGTTGCTGCGCGACGCCTCGCCGCATCCGTTGTTCCGCGCGATGATCCAGCATTCGCACGCCTACCTGGACGCCCAATCCGGCGACCTGCCCGCGGCCCGGAACCGCCGTCGTGAAGCACTCGCCTTGGCCGCGGAATCGGGCGAGGTGCTGTATCTGACGATCGTCCTCGTGGGCGTCGCCGACCACGCGCTGCGGCTGGGCCGCCCCGTCGCCGCCGCCGATCTCCTGGCCGCCGCGGACCGCCTCCGCGGCGGCCCTCACCTGGCCCTCCCCGACGCGACCGCCGCCGAAGCCGCCGTCCAGGCCCAGCCGTCCGGCAGGGTCGACGACCCGGTCGCCCTCGCTTACGACGTCCTCGATGCGGCCCCACCCGAGCGCGGCCATTCCCGCTAACCGTCCCCGAAACCGGCCTGCCCGAAGCACTTCTTGTGGCATCATCCGCCGGTGGCCGGCGAGCGGAGCGACCCGCATTCGATCGAGGAGCAAGACCTCGAGGATTTCGACTCGTGGACCGCAAAGGCCGCGCTGGCCTCCCTCATCGACGAGACGCTCGGCTCGCCCGAGGTCACTCGGCTGCTCGCCCGGGAGTCGCTGCGTACCGAAATCGTGCGCGAGGAACTGGTCGCGAACGAGACGCTGCTCGCGAAGATCCGGACGCTGCAGGACCAGGTCATGGCCGAGGGCGACCGGGGGTTCCGTCCGCGAAACCGTGCGGTGTCGCTGCGCGAGGTGGCCTGGCTGCTCGTCGCGGTGCTGCTCGGACTCGGCTACCTCAGCCTGATGACGGCCGCGTGGAGCCGGCTTCCCCTGTTCTTCCGGATCTTCGCCGGACTGATGCTGCCGTGCGTCCTGTTCGCCACCGGCGCGCTCGCGGTCCGCAAGGTCACCTCACTGCGCGAGTGGATGAACCCGGACGCCATGCAGTTCCACGAGGAGCAATTCGGTCTCGGCCCGCGGCGTTCGTTCGCCGCGCGCGAGATCGTGCTGCCCGAGGTCCGCGACGTCATTTCCGCACACCGGCGGCTGCACTTCGGCACGACGCTGGTTTTCGAACAGCAATACGATCTCGGCGAGGAGGACAGCAGCAGGATCGTCCCGACTGCCGCGGCGAAACGGATCCGGCGCGTCCTCGAGCGCGCGGGTTCCGGCGCGGTCGCGCTCGGCGGGCAACGCGGGTCGGGCAAAACCACCGCGATCCGTTCCCTGCAACGAGGGCTGCTGCACGGCAGCGAAAACCCCGCGCCGCTGGTGGTAGTCGCCTCCGCCCCGGCCACCTACGACGCCCGCGATTTTGTGCTGCACCTGCACAAACTGCTGTGCCAAGCCGTGCTCGAACGGATCTGGCAGACACTCGGTCCGGAAACCGGCTGGCGCTGGTGGGTCCGCCGGTTCTGGCTCGGATCGGCCGACCTCGTCGGCTCGGCCGCGCTTGGCTGGGCGATCGGCGGGGTGCTGTGGAACGGGAAGTTCACGCAGTTCCCCACCGACGTGTGGCAGACCATCGCCAGGGTGCGCTTTCCGGACCTTCTAGGTCCATTATGGACACAGCAGTCGGTGCCGAACCGGATCGCCCTGGGCGTAACCGCCTTCCTCGCGCTCCGCTGGGCGGTGAAACTCCTCGCGTCCGCAACCGACGCGGTGCTGCACTTCGTGCGCCGGAAATCGTCCGCCGGGGCGCGCGCCCTCGAGGCCAAAGCACGACGCCAGTTGCTCCGGATCCAGTACCTGCTCACCTACACCACCGGCTGGTCGGGCAAGCTCGCCGTCCCGGCAGGCGGCGAACTGGGCCGCACCCGCACCACGCAGCGGGCCGAACAACAGCTGACGCATCCGGAAGTCGTCGACGAGTTCCGCGCGTTCGCCCAGCTGACCGCCGAGTCCTTGCGCGCGGAAGGGATCACCGACCGGGTCGTGGTCGCCATCGACGAACTGGACAAGATCGGCGAGCAGGACAAGGCCCAGCAGCTCGTGAACGACATCAAGGGCATCTTCGGCGTGCCCGGCTGCCTGTATTTCGTGGCGGTGTCCGACGACGCGGTGCTCAGCTTCGAGCAACGCGGACTGGCCGTGCGCGACGCGTTCGACAGCGCGTTTTCCGAGGTGGTGCGCCTGGAACCGTTCACGCTGGACGAAAGCAGGCTGTGGATCGCGCAACGGCTGCCCGGCGTCCCGGAGCAGTTCTGCTACCTCGGCCACTGCCTCTCCGGCGGACTGCCGCGCGACCTGCGCCGCACCACGATCGACATGGTGGACGTGACGATCGAGCACTACGAACCGTCGCTGTCGACGGTCACCGGCATCCTGGTCCGCGCCGATCTGACCGCCAAGGCGAGCGGCTTCGCCGGACAGGCCCGCGGACTCGCGCAGACGCCGGAGCTGACCGAACTGTGGCCGAAGCTGCTCCGCATCCCGGATACCCGCCAAGCGGTGGAACTCGCCGAACTCGCCGCCGAACTGCACGAAGGCGCGACTCCCGACCTCGCCGACCCGATCAACCGGCTGCGTCTGCACAGCTGCGCGTTCGTCCTCTTCTGCGCCACCGTCCTGGACGTGTTCACCGACGCGCTCACCCAGTCCCGTCTCACACCCAGCCTCCACGACCTGGCCCTCGCCCGACGGCACCTCGCGCTAGACCCGCACCTCGCGTGGGCGGCACTGAACGACTTCCGCAAGGCACACGACCCTGCCGCTGCATAACCAGCAGTTCTGAAGCGTGGAAGAACCAGCTCTTGGACTTCTCGACGTGCCACTTCTAGCGTTGCGTCCATGACCACGTACGTCCTCATCCCCGGTGCCTGCCACGGCGGCTGGTGCTTCGACCGGCTCACCGGTCAACTGCGCGACCGCGGCCACCGCGTGCTCCCGCTGACGCTCACCGGCCTCAGCGAGCGGAAGCATCTCCTGCACGCCGGGGTCAACCTCGACACCCACATCGAGGACGTCGTGCGCGTGCTGCAGGCGGAACAGGTCGAACACGCCGTGCTCGTCGGCCACAGCTACGGCGGGATGGTCATCACCGGTGCCGCCGACCGCGTGCCGGACCTGGTCGACGCGCTCGTGTACCTCGACGCTTTCGTGCCCGAGGACGGTGACTCCTGCTGGAGTCTGACTGACGACCGCCAGCGCGAGTGGTACCTGAGCGTCGGCGAGACCGGATACGCCGTGCCGCCGCTGCCGTTCTTCGACCCACGAGCGTCAGCGCACCCATTGGCGACGCTGCTGCAGTCAATCCGGCTGGACGCGGACCTGAGCCGGTTCCGCCGCCGGGACTACGTGTACGCCCGGATCTGGGACGGCGGATCCCCGTTCGAGCCCACCTATCGACGGCTCGTCGACGATCCACAGTGGAATGTCCGCGCGCTGGAAAGCAAGCACGACCTGATGCGCGACGCGCCGGAAGAGCTGCTGCGGATCCTCCTCGACGCCGCGGCCTAGCCGAGCGAAGGAACCCGCTCCCCTTCCGGAGGCGGCCCGGGCGGCGTCCCGTCCCCGAACGGACGTCCGCCCAGCTCCTCCCGGCCGTGCGGCGTCAGCCAGCCCGACAGCTCGGGTCCCACCGGCACGATCCCGGTCGGGTTCACGTTCCGGTGCACCACGTAGTAATGCTCCTTGATCTGCCCGAAATCGATCGTGTCGCCGAAACCGGGCGTCTGGAACAGATCCCGCGCGTACGCCCACAGCACCGGCATCTCCGAAAGCTTCTGCCGGTTGCACTTGAAATGCCCGTGGTACACCGCGTCGAACCGGACCAGCGTCGTGAACAGCCGGATGTCCGCCTCAGTGATCGTGTCGCCCACCAGATACCGCTGGCCGGCCAGCCGGTCGGACAGCCAATCCAACCGCGAGAACAATGCCCCGTACGCCTCTTCGTAAGCCTCCTGCGAAGTGGCGAAACCCGCCTTGTACACCCCGTTGTTCACGTCCCGGAAGACCTTCTCCGCGACGTCCTCGATCTCGTCGCGCAGCCGTTCCGGGTAGAGCTCCGGAGCGCCGTCCCGGTGGTAGGCGCCCCATTCCAGCGAGAAGTCGACGGTGATCTGCTTGAAGTCGTTGGTCACCACCTGTCCGCTTGGGACATCCACAATGGACGGAACGGTGATCCCGCGCGGATAGTCCGGGTACCGCGCGAAAAAGGCCTCCTGCAGCCGTTCGATGCCGAGCACCGGGTCGCGGCCGCCGGGGTCGAGGTCGAAGGTCCAGCTGCGCTCGTCGTGCGTCGGGCCGCACAGGCCCATCGAGATCGCCTCTTCGAGGCCCAGCAGCCTGCGCACGATCGACGCGCGGTTCGCCCACGGGCACGCGCGCGCGATCACCAGGCGGTAGCGGCCCGCCTCCACCGGCCAGCCGTCGCGGCCGTCGGCGGTGATGCGGTCGGAGATGTAGTTCGTGTCGCGTTTGAACTCACCCTGGTCGGGCATCGGAAGCCTTTCGTCGGGGATCAGGTCTAGTCGTCCGGGCAGGCGGAACAGTCCGGCGGCTCCAGCGCGGCAGCCAGCCGGGCGAGGATCGGGCCCGCGGCGCGGACCTCCTCGGGCGAGAGGTGGTCGAACAGGAACGAGCGCACGCGCTCGAGGTGCCCGGGGTACGCGGCGGCCAGCTTCGCGTGCCCCAGCTCGGTGAGCGTCGCGTGCGCGGCCCGGCGGTCCTGCGGGCACTTCACCTTCCGCACCAGCCCCCGGCGGACCATCGCCTCCACGACCCGGCTGATCCGGCTCAGCGACAGCGCCGTGGCCTGCGCCAGATCGGTGAGCCGAAGCCGGCCCTCGGGAGCCTCCGACAGCGACACGAGCACGGTGTAATCCGTCAGCGAGACGCCGTTGTCGTGCGCGAACTGGTCCTCGAGTGCCCTCGGCAGGACGGTGACGATGCGCGTCAGCGGACGCCACACCGCCTCTTCTTCGCTGGTCAGCGGGGTTCTGGTCACCACAGAGGGCGAGTATATCCGACACTTGCTCGCGCAATCAGTTATTGTGGGCTACAGTGCTAGTTGAACACTCAACCAAGGACCCGAAGGAACGGAACACATGACCAGCGCGACCACCTACGCCCACCTGACCGGCACCTACACGATCGACGGTTCGCACAGCCGGATCGGCTTCGTCGCCCGCCACGCCATGGTCACCAAGGTCCGCGGCTCCTTCAACGAGTTCGAGGGCTCGTTCACCCTGGACGGCGAGAACCCGCAGAACTCGAGCGCCACGGTCACCATCCAGACCAAGAGCGTCGACACCCGCAACGCCGACCGCGACGGCCACCTGCGCACCAACGACTTCCTGTCCTGCGACGAGTTCCCGACCATCACGTTCACCTCCACCGGGATCAAGCAGACCGGCGAGGACACCTTCGACGTGACCGGCGACCTGACCATCAAGGGCATCACCAAGTCGGTCACCGTCCCGTTCGAGTTCGGCGGCTCCGCGAAGGACCCGTTCGGCAACGACCGCGTCGGCTTCGAGGGCTCGACCTCGATCAACCGCAGCGACTTCGGCGTCACCTTCAACGCCGCGCTCGAGACCGGCGGCGTGCTGGTCTCGGACAAGATCACCCTCGAGTTCGAGATCTCCGCGATCAAGAACGCCTGAGCGAACAGCGGGTGAAGGGTTCCGGAACCGGGACCCTTCACCGCGGGCGTCACACGTCGAGCGCGGTGCCGTAGAGCCGCTCGACCGCGAGCCGGATCACGACTCGCCGCTCGTCCACGAGCTGCTTCAGGAACGCCTCGGTGTCTTCCGGCCGCGAGGCCTCCGGAATCATCGCGAGCAGCTCCTGTCCCACCGCGTCGCCGGGAACTTCGGTGACCTCGGAGACCTCTGCCCGCCCCTCGGCGGCGGCGAACGACCACACGTCGCCGCCCTGAACGTGCAGGGTCGCCCGCGGGTTGCGGCGCAGGTGGCCGACCTTGCTCCGGTCGGCCGTCGTCGAGAACCGCACCATCCGGGCGGCCGGATCCCAGTTGTACAGCATCGTCGTCAGATGCGGCTGACCGCTCCGCTTGATCGTCGCGAGCGTGCCGAACTGCTGCTGGCCAAGCAGGGCCGAAAGGGCTTCATCGGACAGCTGCCGGGGTGCGGGTCCTTGACTCATGCCCTCCTCAACCCGCCGCCGGTCCGGCGCATTTCCGCCCGCTACCGCTATTTTCCGGCGCGCAACCCGGCGATCCCCACGTCGAGCGCGGCTTCGAGATGCTCCGCCTCCCCGGTCGTCAGCAGCATCAGCACCCCGCCCTGCACCCCGGCCAGCAGCGCCGACGCCGCCTGCCTCGGGTCCAGTCCGGGCCGGACCTCGCCCGCAGCCCGCAGGTGCTCGATCCCCGCGGTCAGCTCGGACAGCCACCGCTGCATCAGCTGCGTGACCACCGACTGCGCGCCCGGCGTATTGCGGCCGATCTGCGACATCACCACGTTCAGCGGACAGTGCCTGCCCTGTTCGGTGTAGTGCCCGAGCACCACCTTCTGCCAGGTCCGGAAGTCGTCCCAGGTGCGCAGCGTGCCGAGGACCGGCTGCTGCACCTCGATCACCCGGTCCGCTTCCCAGCGCGCGACGGCCAGCAGCAGTTCCTCCTTGCCGTCCGGGAAGTAGTGGAACAGCTGGCTTTTGCTGGTCCTGGTGCGCGCGCGGACGTCGTCCAGCGTCGTCGCGAGCACGCCGCGCTCACGGATCACCTCGGCCGCGCCCTCCACGATCCGCTGCCTCGTCGCCTCGCCCTTGCGCGTGAGCGCCATCCGCCCGCCTCCCCGATTGGACCTGCGAGTCCACTCTACGCGCGGCGGCTCAGAACGCGGTGCCTCCGTCTGCCCAGGACGTCTGGCCGAAGTCCTCGTCGTCCACCGGCGCGCGGCGCGGGCGGGGACGCTCCGGCTCCGGCGGCTCCACGACCTCGGGCTCCACGACGGCCTCTTCCTCGGGAGTGCCCTTCGGCCAGACGCACGGCGAGGTCGCGCCCAGGTAGAGCTTGCCGAGTTCGTTAGCTTGCAAGGACATGTCGAAGCCGTCGCGCTCGTTGCGCGCGAAGACGTACTGGTCGGTGGGCCGCCGGTCGGTCAGCACAGTGAAGCCGTGGCCCTGCCACCACTTCACGACAGCGTCGAACTGCGCTGGGAAAGTGCCCGGTTCCAGGCCGGTCACCTCGTAGGTGGCGGAGATTTCGAACCGTCCCGCCGGACCATCGTCGGTCGGGTCAGTGCATTCGGAACGGTTGCGGGAGAACAGTTCCCGTCCGGCCGGCGCGGGCAGCGCGGAGAACGCGCCGCGCACGTAATCCTCGACCCGGTCGCGGGCTTCGGTTTCGGTGATCGTGGGGGTCATGGCTCCACCTCCTGGGGAGCAGGCTACGAGGGGAAGGCCGGCGAGGCAGGCCAGCGCGGTGCGGCGCGCCGTCACGCGGGCAACCCGGCGATGATCCGGCCGAAACTGCGCAGCGACGGGTTGTTGTCCTCCCAGTATTGGCTGTGCGCGGCCCCGGACAGGCCGCCCTCGTACCACGGGCCCTTGGCGCCCGGAGCCGACGCGAAGACCTGGCCGCCGAATCCGTCGCCGGCCGGGCTCGGGCCGAGCGGATCGTGGCCGCCGACGCCGAGGTTGGTGATCTTGATGAGGTCGTGTTCCGCGACCGTCGAGTGCACGTGCTGGGCGACCTGATCCTGCGGGACGCCGTCGAGGTGCAGCTGGTTCGCGTGCTCGACGCCGACGCCGGGGCTGCCGACGAAGACCAGATCGTCGGCGTTGAGCCCGCCGTCGCGGGCCGCGTGGCCGATCACCGTCGTGCCGTAGCTGTGGCCGAGCACGGTGTTGTGCGACGGCGCGCCTTCGTGCGACGCGCGCAGGCCGTCCTCGAATTTCGCCAGCTGCGCCTTGCCGCCGTCGGCGTATTTCTCGCTGGCCGCGTTCACGAGTTCGTCCGGTGCGTCGTAGCCGACCCAGGTGATCACCGACGTCGACGGCGAGCCCGCCATCGTCGCCGACTGCCACATTTTGTCCGACCGGCCGAGATCGCCGCCGATCTTGGCCAGCTCGCTGCCGGTGCCGGGCACGTAGGTCGCGACGTTCGCCGCGGTGTCCGGGTTTCCGGCCGCGACCACCGCGGTGCCGTCGCCGCTGACGTCGAGCGACATCAAGAAGGCGGGCGGTTTGCCGTCGCCGGTGGCCGCCAGCCGGTCGCGGATCGCGGTGAGGCCGCGCAACTGGGCGTCGTCACCCTTCCGTTTGTCGATTTCCCGTTGCAGCACCACGCGATTCGCCGCGTCGCGGTCGACCACCGGGATGCCGTCGAGGTTGCGGATCAGGTCCGGGTTGTCGCGCAGGATCGAGGACTGCGCGGAGTCGGACAGGCTGTCCCACCACGCCCGGTTCTCCGCCGGGGCGCCGTTCGGTTTCGGCTGGCTGCTGGTCGCCATCGCCAGCGCGACAAGCCCGGACCCGCCGCTTTCGCCGTTGGCCGCGCGGTCCAGGACGACGGTGAGGTCAGCGTCGACTTCGGTGGCGTCGCGGAGAATCTGGCCGACGCGATCGGCGACCTCGGCCTGCCGTTCGGGCTTCCCGCTGACCCCGCCGCCGTCGTCGACCCGCATTCCGTTGCGGGAGGCGAAATCGTCGACCTCGCGCACCGCCGAGCTGATCCGCTCGACCGCCAGCTGTGCGTCGTGCACCCCGCGCCGGACCGCCGACACGTCGGTGGCCAGCTGCCGCAATTCCGTTGTCAGCACGGTGCCCCTGGCTGTTGCCGCGTCCGCCGCGTCGCCTTGCCAAGCACCGAACTTCGTCATGGCGTCGGCATCGTCATTGGCTGCGGCGAGCCGGGCGGCCCGGATGCCGAGCGCGTCGACTGCCGCGGCGAGGTCTGCGGGGTTCCAGCGCCGGACGTCTCCCCAGGTGATCATCGTCCTGCCGCCGCGATCTCGCCGGTCGCGTTCTGGTCGGAGTCGCGGTAGCCGGCCGCGGCCTGGTCGAGGTTCCCCGCGTAGGTCTCGGTGTCGGCCGCCCACTTCGGAACGGCGCGGCCCCAGGTGCCGGACAGGCGTTCCGCCGCGGCCACGCTGGTGCCGCCGGAAAGCCCGACGCCGGCGAGCGCGGCCGCGAGGTCGGCCGTCCGCACGGTCGCCGCCGCCTGACGCGCCCGTCCGGCCGCGGTCGCGACCTCCCCCGGAGCGACCTCGAAACCCGTTCCCATGCGCATCTCCCCCACCGCGGCGACCGGACGACCCGTACGACGGACGTCTCCGGTGCCCGGTTCCGCACAGTTCGGCCTTCGCGAAAACTCTTGGCCCGATCTGTGCGCCACCACTCTGACCTGGGAAAACACTCGCCTAGCGTGTCCACATATGTGAACGCTAGTCACGTGACTGAATAGTTATCAGCCCGCGTCTTGCCCGCCGGTGACCAGCGTGTGACTGTGTACGGCGAAGTTCGAACCGGAACGGACGGAGCCGGCGCGCGGCGGGGAAAGGCGTTGCGCGGCGGTGGATTCAGCCGTTCCGCAGTGCTGGACCAGTCCGGCAGTCCTTGTCCCCTCGACCCCCATTCGTCCGGCCAGGACGGCGCTGACCTCCCGGGCAGCGGACCAGGACCGGCCGGCCATCCCGGAAAGAGACGGCTCGGCAATGACACAGACAGCCGCGGCGCGGCGGCCCATCGGCAGAACGACGCTGTATTTCTTCGGTGCCCTCGGCGGCATCCTGTTCGGTTACGACCTCGGCGTGATTTCCGGGGTGTTGCCGTTCATCGGGAAACTCTGGGGCCTGTCCGGTTGGGACAAAGGCGTCATCACCGCGAGCATTTCGGTCGGCGCGATCGTCGGCGCGAGTTTCTCCTCGCGGCTCAACGAAAGACTCGGCCGCCGCCGGACGATCATGGTGGCAGCCGTCGTCGTCATCATCGGCACGCTCGCGGCCACGTTTTCGCCGACGTTCGCGTTGCTGATCATTTCCCGGCTGGTGATCGGCGTGGGCATCGGCCTGTCGTCGTCCACGGTCCCGACGTACCTGTCGGAACTGGCTCCGGCCCGGCTGCGCGGGGCGATGGGCGCGCTGAACCAGATCTTCATCGTGCTCGGCATCCTGATCGCGTTCCTGGTCAGCTACGGCCTCGGCAGCTCGGGCAACTGGCGGCTGATGTTCGCCGGAGCGATCGTGCCCGCGGCGATCCTGCTGGCGGGCCTGGTGTTCCTGCCCGAAACGCCGCGCTGGCTCGTCGCGAACGGCCAGGAGGAACGGGCGCGCGAGGTCCTGCTCAGCTCGCACGGCGGCAGCGTGAACGTCGACGACGAGATCGGCACGATCCGCGAGGTCATCCGGCTCGACTCGGAATCGGCGAAGACCCGCCTCCGCGACCTGCTGACGCCGACCGTGCGGCCGATGCTCGTGGTGGCCCTGCTGCTCGCGATCGGCCAGCAGTTCAGCGGCGTGAACGCGGTGAACGCGTACTTCCCGACCATGCTGATCGGCCTCGGCTTCGCGACCCAGGCGGCGCTGCTGTCCGGCGTGCTGCTGGGCGTGACCAAGTTCCTGTTCACCGCGTGGGTCGTGTTCGTGGTCGACCGGTGGGGCCGCAAACCGCTGCTGCTGATCGGCAACGTGCTGATGGTCATCACCCTGGTCGCGGCCGGGTTCATCGTGCTCGAAGTCCACGACACGGCGACCAAGGGCATCCTGATGCTGGTCGCGATGGTGCTGTACCTGGTCGGCTACGAACTGGGCTGGGGCGCGGTCGTGTGGGTCATGATGGCCGAGGTGTTCCCGCTGAAAGTCCGCGCCGCGGGCATGGGCGTGAGCAGCGTCGTGCTGTGGGCCGCGACCGGCATCATCAGCGCCGTGTTCCCCATCATCTCCGACCCCGGCGCCCTCGGCCTCGGCGGCTCGATGTTCCTGTTCGCGGGCATCAACGTGGTCCTGTTCTTCCTCACGAAGTGGCTCGTCCCGGAAACCAAGGGCCGGTCATTGGAGGAAATCGAACTCGACCTGCGCGGGCGGACGCATTCGAAGGCACGCGCCTGAATTTCCCTCTTGGGGTGTCGCCGGGCGGCAGGGGTTTCCCTTGCCGCCCGGCTGTTTTTATCGCCCTAGCAAGCGGTATCGCCGGTTGGCCATCGGCAGGAAGATCTCATCAGCACCGCGGGCCACGCCAACGCGAGCAGCACCGAATGCTCCGCCGCCCAGCCGTTCGCGGTCCAGGCCAGATCACCGATCCGGCTGTCCACGCTAATCGCAGGCACGAGCACAGCGGCACAGACAGTGACCGGCCTGGCGCTGACTGCTACGCTTCGCTCGAAAGCTACGCAGGGGAGGCGTACACCGTGGTTGAAGCCTGCCGTTTCGACGGCCGGGTAGTTGGTTTGTGCCAGCTGCTTCGTCAGCACAGGGCGGCTGACAATTTTCTGGAAAGAATTGCCGAAGCCGCCATCGACGCGGCGACCGTGGTCGGGAGCCCCATCGCTGTCAGCAATCTGTCCAGCACTGTCGAAGGATTGGTCACCGACGGACTCAACCTCCTGGTAGGAATCGCGAACCGCTTCATGGAAACACTCAGCCGGATTCGAGATCTGAACAGCTGGATGAACGACAAGGCGCTTCCCGCGTCTCGATGGCCGCAAGCCGTCCACTCGGCTGGAGCGTGACCGTGCATCCGAACCATCCGCCGACCGCACCAACACCACAGCCTCCGGCCCGACAAAATATGAAGACGGGCCACCGGGTCGCGCTGTGGTCCGGGGTCTGCGTCGCTGTCATGGCGACCGCACTGGTGGTTTTCTGGGCGACGGGCTTCGGCGCGTTCCTCTGGGGCGCGGACCATAAAACCTCAGACGCGACGCCGGACAAGTACCGCGACACCGACTTCGCCGCCTGTACTGGCTTCACGGCCCGGAGCACGGAAATTCCGCGGGACGCTGCCGAAGTGGCCCGCACCTGGTATCCCGAAATCAGCAAGGACGGCACCCTCCTCTGCAGCTTCACCCCCACGGATCGACAACGACCACTCGTGGAAATGCAAGCAAGCTGGTTCGCGACAACCGCCGCGCAGTCCGGCAGCGAACACGCCACCACCAACTTCACCGGTGCCACCGCCGTGAGCAACGACGACAGCCCCGTCGGCCTGGCCTTCGGCGAGAAGGCTCGCTGGCTCCCGCAGAAAAGCCAGACGGACTGCGGGCTGATCTTCTTGGACCGCAACGCCGTTTTTGAGATCCACTACACCACGGCTGCTCCGAGCGGAAACCCCGAGTCCTGCCGTGGTCCGCTCCGCAAGATTGCCCAAGCGCTGTATAACGCGGCGCAACCGCGATAGCAGCAGTGAGGGCAAGGTCATCACCCTGCCACCGCGACGACGAACGCTCCGACCGCGCGATCCCACCTGGCGATCGAGCCTCAGAGCGGGAGCCATGGCACGAGGCCCCTCGACACAGCACCGTGCTCGAATCCCGGCAAACACCCGCCGGACTTCGGCCAGCACGCCACCCGGCCGAACTTGCCGGGTGGGCCAGGCGCGGCCAGACACGGCCAGGCGCGGCCAGGCGCGGCCAGGCGCGGCCAGGAAACAGTCCTCGCGGGACCACCACGCTCTATAAGTCCGGCGGCATCACCAGCATCCATTCCTGATGCCAGACAACGGCCTCTCGCCCTCTCGCGCAAGCCGTCCGAACCACCGCGTAGTGTCCGCGGAACCACCGCTTTCGATCAATCCGGCAGCATAGGCATCTCCATCCCCGCCTCATGGCTCAGCAACGCCGCCCGAGTCAACGCGCTCGCGCCGAAGCGGTTTCGCAGCGCGTCCACTGCTGAGTCCAGCGCAGTTGCCTCCGCGGACATCGCCGGGCTCGACGGTTGGTCCAGCGGCAGCGCCAGCTGCACCGCGCCATGGCTGTCGAGATTTGAAAACGACAGGCCTAGCAACGTCAAACCTCGGTCGTACACCAGAGGTTGCGCAGCGGACAGCAGACCTCGGGCAGCGCACAGCAGCGTCTCCGTGTGGTCGGTGCTGTCGGCGAGCGTGTGCGACCTCGTGGCGCGGGTGAAGTCCGCGAAGCGCATGCGCAGCACCACCGTCCGACATACCCGCGATGCTCCGCGCAGCCGACGCGCTAATCGGTCCACAATGGACACCACGATCTCGTCCAGCTCCGCCGGGGAGCGGGAGCGACGGCCCAGGGCGCGTTGCGAGCCAATCGAGCGGCGGCGTTTTCCTGGCTGTACCGCGCGTGGGTCGCGGCCGTGTGCCAAGGCGTGCAGGTGGCGTCCGGAGCCTGGGCCCAGCATGGAGATCAGGGCGGCCTCGGGCAGTTCGGCGACTTGGCGCACGGTGCGGACGCCGCGTTCCCGCAGTTTCGCCGACGTCACCTTTCCCACTCCCCACAAGCGTTCCACCGGCAGCGGGTGCAGGAATTCCAGCTCACGCTCCGGCGGCACCACCAGCAGGCCGTCCGGTTTCGCGACGCCGCTCGCCACCTTCGCGAGGAATTTCGTGCGCGCCACCCCTACCGTGATCGGCAGCCCGACTTGCGCGAGGACCTCCGCGCGCAAGCGCACCGCGATCTCCGACGGACGCCCGGCGATCCGCCGCAGACCGCCGACGTCCAGGAAAGCTTCGTCGATCGACACTCCTTCCACTGCCGGCGTCGTCTGCCGGAACACTTCGAACACCGCCTTGCTCGCCGCGCTGTAGACCGACATCCGCGGCGGCACCACCACGGCATGCGGGCACAACCGCCTGGCCTGCGCCCCGCCCATCGCCGTGCGCACGCCCAACGCCTTGGCCTCGTAGCTCGCGGCCAGCACCACGCCACCGCCCACGATCACCGGCCTGCCGCGCAGCCGGGGATCGTCGCGCTGCTCGACCGAGGCGTAGAACGCGTCGAGGTCGGCATGGAGGATCGGTCCTTCGCTCGTCACGAACATATGTTCGCATCGAACCCCGACAAAAACCGGGATCTGTTCACTCGAACGGAGTAGAAAAATCTCCGAGAGCCTCGACTGGACGCGCTAATCTCTCCCTCGTGCGGCTCGCCCTGTTCGACCTCGACACCACGCTCGTCGATCGCGCGGAGGGCTTCCGCCGCTGGGTGTGGGAGTTCTGCGCGGAACACCGGCTGACCGAGACGGACGCCGAATGGCTCATCGCCGCCGACGACCGCGGCCGCGCCGACCGGGCGACGTTCTTCAAGAACCTCCGCGAACGCTTCGACCTGCAAGAACCCGACCTCGAAGACGCCTACCGCGAACGCCATCCCGTACTCGTCCCCACCACGCCGGGCGTGCTGACCGGATTGCCCCGGCTGCGCGCGGCGGGCTGGCGGATCGGCGTTCTCGGCGAAGGCGAAGCGCAGCTGTCGACGCTGCTGTGCACCGGAATCGCTGGACTCGTGGACGGCTGGGCGCTCGCCGGGCCGGACGGACTGTCCACATCGGACCCGAAGCTGCTCCAGCTCGTCGCCGAACGCTGCGAGACCACCCTGGACGACGCCTGGCTCATCGCCGCGGACATCGAACGCGCGCGGTCCGCCGGATTGCGCACTGTACGAGTCGGTCCGGACCGCGACACCGCCGCCGCGATCGCACTGCTCCTCGACAGCTAATCCTCGAACCGTTCAGCTCACCGCCGAACGCCGCCCGACCACACTGAACGACGCCTGGCACATCGCCGCGGACATCGAACCCGCACGATCCACCGAACTGCAGACCGCGCAAGCCAACCCGGACCGTGACACCGCCGCCGCGCTGCTCCTCGACAGCTGGCCCTCGAACAGCTCCAGCTCGCCACCGGACCTGCCCCACCACACCAAGCCCATCAGTGCGCACTTCAAACCCGCACAGTCCGCCGGATTGCACACCGCGCGATTCGGTGCCGCCCGCGGCACCGCCACCGCACCAGTCGACAACTCCAGCCCGCCCCCGAACACCGCGAAACCACACCGAGCACCTCAACGCGAGCCTCAAACCCACACAGTCCGACAGGCTGCACACCGCACGATTCAGTCCAGCCCGCAGCACCGCCACCGCACTACTCAACAACTCCAGCCCGCCCCCGAACACCGCAAAGCCACACCGAGCACCTCAACGCGAGCCTCAAACCCACACAGTCCGACAGGCTGCACACCGCACGATTCAGTCCAGCCCGCAGCACCGCCACCGCACTACTCAACAACTCCAGCCCGCCCCCGAACACCGCGAAACCACACCGAGCACCTCAGCCCGAACCTCAAACCCACACAGTCCGCCGCGCGGCACCCCGCCGCCCTCGCTCTGCTCCCCCGAGAGCTAGCTCTCCACGTCGATCTGCCAGACCCCGTTGTGCTGCGACATCGTGTAATGGTGCGTCTCACTCGTCGTGCCGCCGTTGGCGCGGTGATAGGTGATCCGCGCGGTGAGCGTGTTCGCACCGGTGATCTGGACGTCGTTCGCGGTCACCGAGCTGAACTGGGTCCACCAGGACTTGTACCGGTCGAAAGTCTGGCCTCGCGACGAGCGGAAACCCTCGCTGAGCATCGCCCAGCCGCTCTCCAGATTGCTCGGGATGTACGAGAAGTAAGTGCGCAGGGCCGCTGCCATCGCTTCCGGCGAGTTCGCCGCGGAGCTGGACGTCGGAGCGCTGCTCGACGAAGGCGGAGTCGACGGTGACGCGGACGAAGTCGCCGGTGCGCTGGACGGCGCGGAACTCGCGGCGACCGGCGGCGGGTTCGCGGCCGGGGTGTCCTCCCCGTGGTTGCGGGTGAGGATGACAGTGACGATCACGGCGATCACGACGAGCAGCGCGCCCGCCCCGGCGAAGATCATTGCGCGACGTCTTCGGTCCGAGCCCGCGGGCGGCGCGGCGGCAGCGCCCGCGCCCGCGGCCGGAACCGCGACCGTGGTGGGCACAGCCGGCGGTTTGGCGTCCGGGAGCGTCGGCGGTTCCGGGACGGTCGCGACCGGGGTGACGCCGCCGTCGAGTTTGCGCAGTTCCTCGACGACCTCGGCCATCGACGGCCGGTCTTCCGGCTTGAGCTCCAGGAGCTTCAGCAGCAGCGGCTCGAGCTTCCCGGCCTGTTTCGGCGGGTTGATCGAACCGCTGGAAACCCGGTACAGCAGGGCGATCGCGTTGTCCGCGGTGCCGAACGGCGGATCGCCCTCCACCGCCATGTAGAGCGTCGCGCCGAGGGCGAACACATCGGAGGCGAACGTCGCTTCCTCGCCGCGGGCGACCTCGGGTGCGAGGAACGCGGGCGTGCCGGAGATTTCGCCGGTCGCGGTGAGCGTGACGTCGCCGACCGCGCGGGAAATGCCGAAGTCGGTCACCTTCACCGTGGTGCCGTCGTCGCCGAGCAGGACGTTGCCCGGTTTGACGTCGCGGTGCACGATGCCCGCCCGGTGCGCGGCGGCGAGCACGCCCGCCAGCTGCACCGCGAACGGGATGGCCTCGTCGACGGTCAGCGGGCCGTCCTCGCGCAGTTTCACCGCGAGGCTGCGCGAGGGCAGGTACTCCATGATCAGCCACGGCCGGTCCTCGTGCTCGACCACGTTGAACACCGAGATGGCGTTCGGATGCTGCAGCCGGGCGGCGATCCGGGCCTCGCGCATGGCGCGGTTGCGGGCTTCCTCGACCTTGTCCTCGCCCTGGTTCACGGGCATGAGGAGTTCCTTGACCGCGACAACGCGGCCGAGGATCTTGTCCTCCCCGCGCCAGACCATCCCCATCGCGCCGCTGCCGATCAGTTCGACGAGCTCGTAGCGACCGGCGACCTGCCGGCTCTCCTCGGTCAACGGAAAACCCCTCGGTGCGACATCATCCACGGACGGCGATCACCCAGTTTTCCACGGACGGCCGGAGCGGAGTTCTCGACCCACCCACGGTCGCCCGGGGTTGCTCCGGGTGGCCGGGTCACGACAGGGTGAGCGCATGACCACGACGGCGCCGTCTTTCCGGAGCGTGTTCCGGGTTGGCGAATTTCGTGCGCTCTGGCTCGCCCACGTGCTGTCGGTGGCAGGTGACCAACTAGCACGAGTCGCGCTGACTGTGTTGGTATTCGACCGAACGGCGTCCGCCGGTTGGGCCGCCGGGACGTACGCGCTCACCTATTTGCCAGACCTCCTCGGCGGCGCGCTCGGTGGACTCGCCGACCGGTTCCCGCGCCGGACCGTGCTCGTGGTCGCGGATGTGGTGCGCGCACTGCTCGTCGCGTTGATGGCGATTCCCGGCATGCCTTGGCCGGTCGCCGCCGTCCTGCTCGTGATCGTGCAACTCGCGGCCGGACCGTTTCAGGCGGCTCGGCAAGCGGTCCTGCCGGACATGCTGGGCGAGGAAAAACTGGCGACCGGTCAAGCGATTCTCTCCTCGACGTACCAGGCCGCACTGGTGCTCGGCTTCGGCGCGGGAGCCGCGGTGGTCGCGTGGCTCGGGGTTTCGGGCGCGCTGTGGGCGGACGCGGTGACATTCGCGGTGTCGGCGGCGGCGCTGCGCTGGGGTTTGCGGCCGTACCCGGTCTCGAAGGTGACCGAACGCGTGCCGCAATGGGCGTCGTTGAAGGCTGGGTGCCGGCTTGTCGCGCGGGACCGGAAACTGCGGTCGCTGCTGGCGATCGCGTGCTGCTGCGGGTTTTACGTGGTGCCGGAAGGGCTGGCGGTGCCGGTGGCCGCGCAACTCGGCGGTACTGGCGTGCTCGGCTGGCTGCTGGTGGCGAACCCGGTCGGGACGCTGCTCGGAGCGTTGCTGATCAGCCGGTTGCCGCGGGCGCGACAGGTGCGGTGGCTGGGTCCGCTCGCGGTGGCGAGCAGCCTCGTGCTGCTGCCGACCGGCTGGACGCCCGCGTTGCCGGTGGTCGTGGCGATCTGGACGGTGTCCGGGATGTTCTCCGCGCACGACTTGATCACGCAGGTGCAGTACAGCCTCGCCGCGCCGCCAGACCAGCGCGGCCAGGTGATCGGGGTCGCGATCGCGGCGCTGCGGGCGGCGCAGGGCCTGACGATCGCCGCCGCGGGCGCGCTGGCGCTGGCCTTCGCACCGACGACGGTGGTCGCGATCGCCGCCGTCGCCGGAGCCGGATGCGCCGGGGCGGCCGGGATCGCGTGGACGCGGGCGGTGCGAACGGACCGCGCGGTGCGGCCCCGCCGAACTCCCCTCGACGGGGCCACCCCACCTCCCGCGCCGTAATCCGCGGGACGGGTGCGCCGCGGGGCTGGTTTCGGTCACGTCCAGTTGTTGTCACGCATGCCCTCTCACCTCCTCGTGGGGCGGGCCGGGGACGGTGATCAGCGGGTCCAGTTGTTGTCGCGCATGGCGGCGGCTCCTTTCGCGACTTGATGGGCGGTGATCGACGAGGCTCAGCGGGTCCAGTTGTTGTCACGCACGGTTGGCGGCTCCTTCCATCGCTTGGCGGTCAGTGGTTGCGAGATTCAGCGAGTCCAGTTGTTGTCGCGCATCGCGGCAGCTCCCTTCGCGGCTCGGCGGGCAGTAATCGGCAAAGGTCAGCGAGTCCAGTTGTTGTCGCGCATCGCGGCTGCTCCCTTCGCGGCTCGGCGGGCAGTAATCGGCAAAGGTCAGCGAGTCCAGTTGTTGTCACGCATCGCGGCAGCTCCCTTCGCGCAGCTCGGCGGTCAGCGATCGGCAAAGGTCAGCGAGACCAGTTGTTGTCACGCACGGCGCGGCTCCCTTCATGGCTCGTTCGGTCGGTGGTTGCGGTCAGCGAGTCCAGTTGTTGTCGCGCATCGCGGCGGCTCCCTTCGCGGCTCCGGTGGTCGGTGGTCGGCAAGGGCTCAACGAGTCCAGTTGTTGTCACGCACGGCGACGTCCTCCTCAGTGATCGAGCGATCGGCATCCCACGGGCTTCAGCGGTCCCAGTTGTTGTCGCGCACGGCGGCAGCTCCCTTCCCGAAGCGACGGTCGGCAGTCAGCAGGTTCAACGAGTCCAGTTGTTGTCACGCACGGCAGTCCTTCACCTCCTCCCACCGCATTTCGTGCAGTGCTCGCAGTCGTTTCACCGGGTCCAGTTGTTGTCACGCACCGCAGCCACCTCCTTTCTGTCCGCCAATCCCGATCCACCGGCAGTCCTCAGCGAGTCCAGTTGTTGTCGCGCATTCGCCGCTCCTTTCCGCGTCCCTGATTCCCGTCCCGGCTTGGTTCACCAGTTGTTGTCCCGCACTGTGGGCACCTCCTCCCCTTCGCGAAGACCGAAAGTCTCAACCTCAAGTCGAGACCCGAAGGGACCTCAAGGGAGACCGCGGTCACCGAAGAGCTGTCCAGTTGTTGTCGCGCACGGTCGTCACCTCCGTTTCAGAGTCGCGCCGTCGGCGGTTTTCGCACGTCAGCACCGGTGGGCCGGTCACCGAAAGTGGCCGTGGGAGGCCAAAAGGGACACTCGTGGATCCCCTGGTCCGGCCCGGATTCGGAGCAGGTGGCCACTACTCACAGTGGCTACCTCCCCTCGCCGGCCGTCTGGCGCTGGTCTGTCCGGGCGAAATCGCCCCGGTGCTTCCCAGAGTCCGGACGACAGGCAGCACACAACGCGCCTCGTCGTTTACCGTAGAAGCCAATCGGGTGAGGTGAAGAGTGCGCGGACGAGTTGCCGGGTGGTTCACAGGCTGGCGCCTATGGCGGTTGCCCTCTCACGTCCGCATGTATGTGCTGCTGGTGAACGTCGTGGCAGTGGGCACCACCCTCGCCACCGCGTGGCTCGCGCCAGTGCGCCAGATCGACCTGATCCGCTTCGGGGTCCTCGCCGTGTGCGCGGCGCTCGCGATCGAGGCGACGCGGCACATCGAACGACAGCGCGAGTACAGCCGGGCCCCCACCGTCGCGTACGTCGACACCAAGGCCGTGTGGAGCATCGCCGCCGTCGTCGCGCTGCCGGCGATTCTCGCGTCGGCGATGGTCGTGCTCACCTACGCCGTCGCCTGGTGGCGGATCTGGCCGCGCGAACGGCCGGTCCTGCCGCACCGCTGGATTTTCTCCTGCGCTTCCGTCCTGTGCGGGACGCAAGCCGCGGTCGCCGTGCTCGCGCTCGGCATGCACCACTACCCCGGGGTTCTCTCCAACGGCTTCGGGCCTGGCCTGCTCGACCTCACCGTCTTCGTGCTCGCCGCCGGGCTGCGCTGGGCGATCAACACCGCGCTCGTCATGGTCGCGATCGCGCTGTCGAGCCCGCCGCGGTCGTTCGCCGACCTGTTCTCCGGCTTCGGCGACCAGCTGCTGGAGGCGGGCGCGATCGGGCTCGGCCTGGTCACCGCGGCGCTCCTGATGCTGGCCAACCCGCTGATCCTGGCCGGCGTCGTGATCGCCCTCGTGGCTTTGCACCGCGGGCTGCTGCTCACCCAGTTCCAGCGCGACGCACGCACCGACGTCACCACCGGGCTGGCGACCAAACGCTGGTGGCGCACGGTCACCGAGCGCTACCTCGAACGCGCGCGGGCGAACCAGGACAGCGTCGGCGTGCTGCTGCTCGACCTCGACCACTTCAAGGCGATCAACGACACCTACGGCCACCCCACCGGCGACCTGGTGCTGCGTGAGATCGCGATGTCGCTGCGCGACGAGGTCCGCGAACAGGACGTGTGCGGCCGCTGGGGCGGCGAGGAATTCGCGATCGCGCTGCCCGACATCCCGAGCGCCGAGCACCTCGGCCACATCGCCGACCGCATCCGGCGGCGGATCCCGCAGGTGGTCGTCGCGCTGCCGGACCAGGAGTCGGTGATCAGCGACCTGACCGTCTCGATCGGCTGCGCGCTGTACCCGGCCGAGCATCTCGCCAGCGTCGACGACGTGCTGGTCGCCGCCGACGCCGCGCTGTACCGAGCCAAGCAGGCGGGCCGCAACCGGGTGGAGCTGGCGAGCGCTTGACCGTCGGCCGAGGCCGCCGCTAGAACTCGTCCCATGGACTGGACTCTCGAGGTCGTCGTCGTGCCGGTGACCGACGTGGACCGGGCGAAAGCGTTCTACGTCGACCAGGTCGGCTTCCGCCTCGACCACGACATCAGTCCCGGACCGGGACAGCGCCTGGTGCAGCTGACCCCGCCGGGCTCGGGCTGCTCGATCGTCCTGGGCAAGGGCATGGTCCCGGACATGCCGCCGGGGTCGCTCAAGGGCCTGCAGCTGGTCGTCGCCGACGTCCGGAAAGCCCGCGAGGAGCTGGTCGAACGCGGCGTCGAGGTCGGCGAACTCCAGCTCTACGGCCCCGACCCGGGAACCGGCGCGCTCGAAGACCTCGACAACATCGGGTTCATCCACTTCTCCGACCCCGACGGCAACAGCTGGTCGGTGCAGCAGATTTCCGCGCGCGCCAAGGTCTGACCCGGGGCGGTGGCGGCCTAGTCCGGTGAGCAGCACCGAGCCGCTGGACCCGTTCGCTCCCGCGCTCGCGGTGTTCCTCGCCGCAGCTGTCTCGGCTTGGGATGCCGTCGAGCGGGGGCGAACATCGGCGGGCCGCTGACGCTTCGGCCAAGACGACAGAGCGCTAGTCCACCAGCGCACCGCAGCTGACATTCACCGTGGCCGCAGTCATCGTGCGGGCTCGGTCGGACGCGACAAACGCCGCTACCGCACCGACATCGGCCAGCGTCGCGGTGCGGCCGAGCATGGTCGGTTCGGCGAGTTCCGCCGCGAGTTCCTCGGCTCCGGGGAAATCCGCTGGGATGGTTTCCGGGACGCCACCGGTCCGGAGGGTCACCGTGCGCACGCCGTACCGGCCGAGTTCGGCGGCGAGTTGCCTGCGCATCGCTTCCAGTGCGGCGAAGCCGACTTGCAGGCCGCCGACCGCGTGGTTGCGTACCGGGTCTCCGTCGCCGCCGAAGAGGAGGACGACGCCGCTGCCTTGGCGTTTCATGTGCCGGCCAGCCGCGCGCATCGTGAGGAAGGTCGTACGGACGCCGTTGACCACCGGTTGCTCGTAGTCCGCCAGCGACATCTCGACCATCGGAGTTCCCTGGACGTCGCCGTGGCTGATCACGTTCACCGAGATGTCGAGGCTGCCCGCGGCTTCGACCACTGCGTCGGCATGAGCGTCGACGGACTTCTCGTCGAGCGCGTCCACTACGGCGACGTCAGCGGTACCGCCAGCTGCGCGGATGTCGTCAGCGACCCGGTCCAGCTTCTCGCGAGTGCGTCCGGCCAGGAAGACTCGCGCGCCTTCCTCGGCGAACGCTCGCGCGAACGCACCGCCGATCCCTCCGCCAGCGCCGTACACGACCGCGTTCTTGCCTTCGAGCAGCATCTTGAGAGCTCCCTTCTCGTGCCTGTCACCAGTGCGTCGAGCGGGGAGCCGGGGAATCGACGTCGGTGTTCAGGGACGTGGCAGGCCCATCGGGTTGGGGACCGGAACACCTCCGCTGTCGATGATCCGTCGGCTGAGCGGGGTCGCCAGCTCCAACACCCGGTCGACGCCTGCCGGGCCCAGTGCTTCGAGCGGGGCGGCGGCCAGCCGGTCGGTGGTTTCTTCGATGGTGCGGCGGATTTCCGCACCTGCCGGGGTCAGCCCCTCGGCATCGATCAGGCCGCGCTCGACCAGGTTTGCCGTCGCCTCGGACCATTCCTCGTCCGTCCAGCCCCGGGCGCGCTGGACTTGCTCGCGAACGGTAGCGCCGGTGGCGATGTGGGTGAGCGTGGTTTCGAGTCCGGTCAATCCGGAGGTGACCGCGGCCAGGACGTGACCGTCGCCGCGGTGTTCGCGCAGCACGGCGGTCGCCAGCCACAACCGGGCCAGCGGACGGTCCGGGCTCGGCACCGCGGACCAGGCCGCCGCGAGTGGGCGCGCGTCGAATTGGCAGGCGGCGACGGCTTGTTCCAGCAGCGTGGCCAGCTCGCCCACCGCTGCCGGCCCCAGCAGCCGCGTCAACGCCGCTTCGACCGCTTCGATGCGAGTGCGCAGCACGTCGCCGGGAGAGGCGAACGACCACGCGTCGGGAAGCGCTCGCGCGACCATCCGCGGGGCGAACCCGAAGAACATCGACGTGACCGGTTCCGGGCCGATCGGGCCGAGTGGTGCCGCTCGGCCCGCGAAGTAGCCCATCCACCAGCCGCGCAAACCGACGTCCTTCGCCGCCGCGGCGGGCTCGGGGGCGAAGTAGACGACTGCGTGGAGTGGTTCCAGGGCGGTCCAGAGGTTGCGGGCCGGGTTCGGCTTCATGCGGCAACTCTAAGACCCGGGTACGACAAAACGGGTCGCACGAAAGCGGCCCGCCGCCCCGAAAGCCGGGACGGCGGGCCGTGGAGCGGAAAGCCTCAGGCGAGCTCGAGGCCGTAGGACTGCAGTTCCAGAGTCAGCGGGTAGAAGTAGCTGGTCTGGGTGTCGCCGCCGGAGAGCGTGCCGAGGCCCTTCTCGCCGTCGTACGCCGGGCCGCCCGAGTCGCCGTGGTCGGTGTGGGCGGTGGTGCCGAACTCGTGGTTCAGGACGCCGACGTCGAAGTTGACCGACTCGTCGACCGAGGTGACCTGGCCGCTGCCGCCGCCGGTCGTCTGGCCCATCTTCTCGATCTGCTCGCCGACGGTCGGGCTGGCCGCGCTGGTGATCTTCTGGCCGGTGTTGATCGCGCCGGGGCCGGTGCCGTTCGGGCGGGTCAGCAGGCCCGAGTCGGCTCCGGGGCAGTCGCTCTGGACGACCTGGGCGCCGGAAACGTCGCCGCCGGACCAGGTGCCGCCTTCATTAGTGCAGTGGCCCGCGGTCAGCATGTACGGCTGGCCGCCCTTGGTCACGTTGAAGCCGAGCGAACAGGTGAACTGGCCGTTGTTGATCGAGTCGCCGTCCGCGATGTAGGTGGCCAGCTTGCCCGAGCGGTGCTCGACGCGCGCCGCGTCGCCCAGCTTCGCCGCGGCCGCGGCGACCTTGTCCTTGGTGGCCTGGGACGCCGAGTCGTAGATCTTCACCACGACCTGGTTGGTCTTGGTGTCGATGCCCCACGACGTCTGCGGCACGTTCTTGACGGTGTCCATCTGGTTCTTCGCGCTGGTGAGGGCGGTGAAGCTGTGCTTCACGAGCTTCGTCGCGAAGCCCGCCGCCTTGGCCTTCTCCTGCGCCGCGGCGTCGGTGACGTTCAGGACCGCCTTGCCGCGTTCGAGGTAGATGCCGCCGTTTCCGGCGCCGAGCGTGTCGGCGACCTGCGTCGCCTGGGTGATCGCCTGTGCCTGCATCTTGGCGAACGCCAGCGGGCTTGCCGACGCGGCGTTCACGCACATGCCCGCGGTCAACGCCGCGGCCGACAGTGCGGTGAATCCGGCGACGAGAGTCTTCCGGGAAGTCATGGATCTTCCTCCAGGTGGGCTGAACCGACCGGTGGGACGCCCCACACTGTTGTTGCCCGGCAACCAACGCGAAACCGACGAAGGTTGGTTAATAACCAAAAAATGCGGACCAACCGGACAAGATTGCGCCGTTCGGACCACCTGGAATAAGCCGAACGGCACCACCCGGACGAGTCAGTGCTGTCCGGGCCACCGGACGTGCTCGGCGTAGCCCTCGTTCTTGCGCAGGTACCCGGCGATGAACGGGCACACCGGAACGATCACGCCGCCGCGCGCCACGACGTCGTCCAGCGCGGCCTTCGCCAGCACCTTGCCGAGGCCGCGGCCGCCGAACTCGTCGCCTATCTCCGTGTGGGTGAAAACGGTTTCGGTGTCCTTCGGGGTGAATTCGGCGAAGCCGGCGAGCTTGCCGTCCGCATACACTTCGTAGCGGTTTTCGCTGTCGTTGCGGGAAACGCGGGGTTCTTCTTCGCTCATTCCCGCATCCTCACACACCGCCCGAGTCCGCGCGGGACGCTCCGCCCGTGCTCTCCCTGGGGATGACCGTGTGCGGCGCGACGAATTCCTCCGCGGGCAGCCCCGGATCCTCGATCCGGGCGGCGAGGCGGGAGACCGCGGTGCGGGCGATGAACGGCGTGTCCAGCGAAACGGTGCTCAACGAGGGACGGGAATAGCGGCCTTCCTCGATGTCGTCGATGCCGATGATCGCCACGTCGTCCGGGACGCGCAGACCGGCGTCGAACACCGCCCGGATCGCGCCCATCGCCAGCAGGTCGGAGTAGCAGAAAATGGCGTCCGGGCGCGGAGATTCGCGGAGCAGCGACGCGGTCGCCTCGTACCCGTCCGCCCGGCCGTAGTGAGCGGCCGTGGCCTGCAACGCGGTCACCGGCTCCAGGCCGTGCTCGTCCAGCGCTTTGCGGAAGCCCTCAGTGCGCTGCAAGGGCGTCGAGTACATCTCCTTCGGCTGGGCGCCGATCGCCGCGATGCGAGTACGGCCGCAGTCGAGCAGATGCGTCGTCGCGTCGTGGGCCGCGACGACGTTGTCGATCGCCACGTGGTCGAAGCGGTGGTCGAACACGTGCTCGCCGAGCAGGATCAGCGGCGACGAACGCGCCGGGTCCACGTCGCGCAGCTCGTCCCCGGTCGCGAGCGGCGCGAACAGCATGCCGTCGAACAGGTTGCGCCTGCCGCCGCCGCGCAGCAGCTGGCGTTCCCGCTCGTGGTCGTGCCCGGTCTGGTCGATCATCACCTGGAAGCCGAGGCTCGCGGCGGCGTCGATGACCTCGCGGGCGAGCTGGCTGAAGTACGGCACGTCGATCTCCGGCACCACCAGCGAGAGCAGCCCGGTCTTGCCGGTGCGCAGCGTGCGGGCGACCGGGTTCGGGATGTAGCCGAGTTCCTCGATGGCCCGCAGCACGCGCTGGCGCATCTTCTCGCTGACGTGCTCGTAGCCGCTGACGACGTTCGACACCGTGCGCACCGAAACCTGCGCCCGATCCGCCACGTCCCGCAACGTCGCCGCCATGGAGCCCCCTTCGCCGAAAGTCATCCTACCTTTTGCAACGTGTGCAAGCATGTCGTACAGTTTGCCTACGTTGGCAAATTCACGGCGCGCCCCTCCTCGCACGTCGCCTTGCCGCCGTCCCGCACAAAGGAGTGCCATGAACCCCACTCTCCGACGGAGCGGACGGACAGCCCGCCGCCTCGCCCGCAGCGGCGGCGCCCTCGCCGCCGCGACCCTGCTCGTCACCGGGCTGAGCGCCTGCGGTCCGGACATCAGCTCCGACGGCGCGGCCTCGGACAACTCCGTCCTGCAGGCCCCGTCCGAGGACGCGCCGAAGGGCGAGATCACCGTCTGGGACCGCTCCGGCGACCTGTACAAGGTCTTCGATTCCGCGATCAAGAAGTTCACCGCGAAATACCCCGGCGTCACGGTCAAGCACGAGGCCGTGGACATCGCGGGCAAGCTCCAGAACACGCTGATCACCGGCACCGACGTGCCCGACGGCGTCTTCCTGGACGACGCCAAGGTCGGCGGCTACGTGAGCCACCTGTGGAATCTCAAGGACGTGCTCGCGCCCTACACGAAGGACATCGCCAAGCAGAAGGTCGACGTCAACACTGTCAACGGCGGCATCTACGGGGTGCCCTTCGACCTCGACCCCGGGCTGCTGTTCTACAACGCGAAGGCGCTGAGTGCGGCCGGGATCGACCCGAACGGCATCAAGACCTACGACGATTTGCTCGCGGCGGCGAAGAAGTACCAGCAGTTCAAGCCCGGCGCGAAGCCGATCCATCTGGAGCAGGACGCCTTCAACAGCCAGCTCCAGCTCGAGATGTTCGCCAGCCAGCAAGGCACCGGCCTGGCCGGCCCGAACGGGGCGTTGCGGCTGAATTCCCCGCAGTACCACCAGATCCTGAGCTGGCTGGACACCGTGCGCAAGGAAGGGCTCGGCACCCGTGCGGAGTACCTCAAGCCCACCGACGTCAGCGCGCTGGACTCGGCCAACGAGGTCTTCTACCCGTGGGCGATCTGGTTCGACTTCGCCCCTCAGCAGCAGCTGACCGCGACCAAGGGCGACTGGCGGGCGATGCCGCTGCCGGCGTGGACCGCGGGCGGCGCGCGCAGCGGCGCGATGGGCGGCTCGTCGTTCGTGATCCCCAAGGACGCCAAGAACCCGAAGCTGGCCTGGCTGTTCTACCGCTTCCTCATGTTCGACCAGGCCGGTTACACCGGCGTCTACGGCCCGAACGCGGTCTACCCGGGCGGCTTGAACACCTCGATCCCGGCTTACCAGCCTGCCGCCGATCCGGCGAAACCGCTGTTCCGGCCGATCGACGCGATGGGCGGCCAGGACGTCTGGAAGACCGCCGTCGAAGCGGGCCGGGAAATCCCCGGCGGAGCCCCGATCCCGGCCTGGTGGTCCGGCGCGGTCGATTACCTCGGCACCGACCTGCAGAAGATGCTGGACGGCACGCTCACCCCGCAGCAGGTGATCGACAAGGCGGGCCAGGACATCCAAACCAACCTGATTGACCGCAAATGACCACTCGTTCCGCGACCGCCGCGGCGAGGGTGTTCCGGGAACCGCCTCCGGCAGCCAAGCCGAGTTCCCGGGCACCACGCCGCCGTCGGCGGCGCACCCTGCCGTGGCGCCGCCGCTTCGCGCCGTATCTGTTCGTGCTGCCGTTCGTGCTGGTGTTCCTGGCGTTCAGTGTCTATCCGCTGTTCTTCACGCTGCGCCTGAGTTTCACCGACTGGCACGGGTCCGGCGCCGCGCGCTGGATCGGCCTCGACAACTACCGGTATCTGCTGACCAGCAGCGGATTCTGGTCGTCGCTGGGCAATTCCGGGGTGCTGTGGCTGCTGACCGTCCCGGCGCAGATGGTGCTGGCGGTGGTCGTGGCGGTGCTGCTCAACGCGATCAAACGGCTGCGCGGGTTCTACCGGGTGGCCTTCGTCGTGCCGTTCGTGACGCCGCTGGTGGCGGTCGCGCAGATCTGGATCGTGCTGTTCGACCAGAACAACGGCGCGGTGAACGCGATGCTCGGCGCGGTCGGGCTGCCGCCGGTCGGCTGGCTCGTCACGAGCGGATGGGCGAAACCGACGCTCGCGCTGCTGTTTCTCTGGAAGACCACCGGGTTCGTGGTGCTGATCGTCCTTTCCGGACTCCAGCAGATCGACCGCGGCCTGTACGAGGCCGCGTCGCTCGACGGGGCGGGCCGGGTGCGGCAACTGTGGACGATCACCGTTCCGCTGCTGCGCCGGTCGCTGATGTTCAGCCTCGTCCTGCAGACCCTGGCGGTGTTCCAGATGTTCGCCGAGCCGTACGTGGCCACGAAAGGCGGGCCGTACAACTCGACCACCACGGCCGGGCTCTATCTCTACAACCACATCACCCGCGCGGATCTCGGCACCGGGGCGGCGAACTCGTTCCTGCTGGTGATCGTCGTGATGGCGGTGTCGCTGCTTTTCGTCCGGCTGCTCCGAGCGGAGGACTGACATGACCACCCTCGGCGTCCGCGAACGGCGGACCGGGCCCCGGCCGCTGCTCGGCTCGCACGCGTTCCTGATCGTGCTGACCGTCGCCCTGCTCGCGCCGGTGGCGTGGGCGATCCTGTCGTCGTTCAAACCGGCGGGCGAGATCATCCGGCACCCGCTCGGGTTCGACCCGGCGACCTTCACGCTCGACAATTTCCGCGGGATGTTCCAGGACGTCCCGATCGGCAGCGGGTTCCTCAACACCGGCATCGTGCTCGTGGCGAAGGGCGCGATCACGATGTTCTGCGCGCCGCTGGCGGCCTACGCGTTCGCGAAATACCGGTTCGCGGGCCGGAACCTCATCTTCGGGGCCGTGCTGCTCACCCTGATGCTGCCGACGATCGTGCTCGTCATCCCGCTGCTGCTGGAGATGAAGGAACTCGGCTGGGTCAACACCTACCAGGCGCTGATCCTGCCCGGTTCGGTCGACGCGTTCGCGATCTTCTGGATGCGCCAGGTGATCGCGGCCGTGCCGGACGAACTGCTCGACGCCGCCCGCGTCGACGGCTGCGGCGAGTTCGGCATCTTCTGGCGGGTGGTCGTCCCGGCGATCCGGCCGGGCCTCGCCGGGCTCGGCGTGCTGACGATCATGAACATCTACAACGATTTCGTCTGGCCGGTCGTCACGGCCAGTTCCAGCCGGATGGCCACCCTCCAGGTGGTCCTCTCGACGCTTGCCCAGAACATCTCGGGCAACCGGGTGGGGTCCGATTACGCAACCATCACCGGCGAACTGCTCGCCGCCGCGTCGATCGCGCTCGTCCCGCTGCTGATCCTGTTCATCGTGCTGCAGAAGCACTTCATCAACGGCATCCTCGCCGGAAGCGTAAAGGGCTGACACACATGACGATTGCCGAGAACGCCGCCGATCCGATCGCCGCGGAGGCGGTCCCCCGGCCCGGCTATCCGCGTCCGGACCGGGACCGGTCCGCGCGGTGGCTGAGCCTCAACGGCCGCTGGCGGTTCACCGCGGCCGACGGCGCGCCTGAGTCGATTGTCGTCCCGTTCGCTTGGGAGACCCCAGCCTCGGGTGTGCAGCGGACCTGGCTGGAACACGCGGTCTACGCGCGCTCGATCACGGTTCCGCCGGAATGGACGGGACAGCGAGTGATGCTGTGCTTCGGCGCGGTGCATCACCGAGCGGTCGTCTCGATCGACGGGGCGGCCGTCGGTTCGCACGTCGGCGGGTACAGCTCGTTCGAGTTCGACGTCACCGACGTGCTGGAACCGGGCCACCCCGCTGAGCTGACCGTCGAGGTCGAGGCACCGGCGGACAAACGCGAAATCCCGCACGGCAAACAGCGTTCGATCCCCCGGGACGACTACGACGGCGTGTCGTTCACGCCGACGTCCGGCATCTGGCAGAGCGTCTGGCTTGAAGCGCGCGGCCGCACGTACGCCGCCGAGGTGTCCGTCCGCGGGGATTCCCTGACTGGCTTCGACATCGCCGGCGAACTCGCTGGGGATGGTCCGGACAGCGCAGCCGTGGTCGCGCTACTTGACGGCCGCGAGACCGTCCTTTCGGTGCAGAACGGGCGGTTCTCCGGTCGCCTGGACGTTCCGTCTCCGCGGTTGTGGAGCCCTGAATCGCCGCACCTCTACTCCATCACGCTGACCGTGGGCGAAGGCGACGAAGCCGACCGGCTGACCGTGACCGGCGGGCTGCGCCGGATCGAGACGCGCGGCGAGGCGTTGTATCTCAACGGGGAACGGCTGTACGTGCGCGGCGTGCTCGACCAGGGCTACTGGCCGGAGTCCGGGCTCACCGCGCCGGACGACGAAACTCTGATCCGCGACCTCGACCTGGCGCGGGAACTCGGTTTCTCGCTGGTGCGCAAGCATCTCAAGGCCGAGGAACCGCGGTGGCTTGACCACGCGGACCGGACCGGGATGCTGATCTGGGCCGAACCGCCGGGCCCGAGCCGGTTCAGCCCGGCGGCCGCCGAGGCCTTCGAGGCACAGCTGCCCGACCTGGTCCGGCGCGACGGCAACCATCCGTCGATCGTGATCTGGGGGCTGTACAACGAAGAATGGGGGCTGGACTGGGACATCCCGGGCAGCCCGGAGCGCGCCGCCGCGGCCGAGCACGCCTACGACCTGATGCGTTCGCTCGACGACACGCGGCCGATCGTGGAGAACTCCGGCTGGGCACACGTCAAGACCGACCTCGTCGACTGGCACTACTACGACGAGAACCCGCGTACGTGGGCGGAAAACCTCGCCGCGCTGGCGTCCGGCGAGCGGGAGTCGTTCGAGGTCAAGCTCCGGCCGGACTTCCTGGTCGACAAATCGTTCTACGGTTCGGCCGACTTCCCGCGGTCCGGCGTTCCGGTGCTGAACAGCGAGTACGGCGCCGGGTTCACCAGCCTGGAGCGGGCGTGGCACGTCCGCTGGCAGACCCAGGAAATCCGCAGGCACGACCGGTTTTCCGGCTATATCTACACCGAGCTGACCGACGTGGAACACGAAATGGCGGGACTGCTCGACACCCACCGGCGGCCGAAGGACTGGGGCGGGCTGAACCCGGCCGACGCGTTCGCCGCGACGACCCTGGTGGTCGACCTGGTGCCGGCGCACGCGGGTGCCGACCTGCCGGTCCCCGCGGAACCGCTGACCCTGGACGTGCACGTGTCGCACACCGGCCAGGAACCGATCGCGGGAACTCTGCACGCCGCGTGGGGCGCGTCGGGCTCCCGCAGCCTCCCGTCGTCTCCGGAGGATTCTGTTTCCGCGCAAGCGAAACCGTTCCGGCTCAGTGACGCGTTCCCGCTGACGGTCCGAGCCCCCGGCGGTCCGGCGCGACTGCACCTGTGGCTGGAGATCGACGGCAAGGTGGCCGCGCGGACGTTCGTGGACGCGGCGGTGGTGGAAGAGCTGAACCGGCGAGGCGCGCGGGACTGAGCAATCACGGAAGGGGCGGCCAGCTCGGGTGAGCTGGCCGCCCTTTCCGCTCAGGACAGGGCCCTCATGAGGCCGGGACATGCCAGACCTGAGTGAACAGGCCGTTGCAGTCATAGATCTGCAGCTGCGTACCGTCCGCGGTCTGCGCCTGCGGATCGTCGAGGCAGCGACCCGACTGCGGGTTGTAGATCGACCCGTCCGCACGAGCCTGCCACTGCTGCGAGGGCGTGCCCAGACAGTCGCGAAGCTCCACTTTGGACGAATTGGCGGTGCCGCCGCCTACGATGTTGAGGCATTTGTCGAAAGCGCGGATCGTGCCGTCGGTTTCCAGCGACCACTGCTGTCCCGTCGCGATGCCGCAGGTGTACAGCTGCACCGCGTTGCCGTTGACCGAGGTGTTGGTGTTGACGTCGACGCATTTGCCGGTGGTGCCGGGGCCGGTGATCTGGCCCTGCGCGTTCGGCAGCGTCGCCGTGCCGAAGTCGGTTTCGCATTTGCCGGTGGACAAATGCGTGCCCGCGAGCATCAGGAAGGTGTTGCCGGAGGCCGCGCCGAGGAGCGGCGAGCTGTATCCGGCGCAGGCTGTCTCGCCCGCGTCGTAGCCGCCGGTCGGCGCGGTCGTCACCGGCGTGGTGATCTCCTGCCAGGCGCCCGATCCGAGGTTCCGGTTCACGAACAGCACATGCCCGTCCTCCGGCTGAATCGCCAGCGAACCGTCCGTGCCCGCGACCACCCGCTGTCCGGACGCGATGAGCGTTCCGTTCGCGCCGCCCGCCGGCGACCAGGTCAGATACGGCGTGTGCAGCAGGAACCGGTGGTCGGCGGTCTCTATCCGAGTGCCGAGACTGCCGGGGTTCCACGATTCGGCATCGGGAGACGTCTTGAAGTAGACGTCACAGGCCTGGTCGGGGTCGGCACCGGCTTTGCAGTCCTCGTAGGTCATCGCGTAGGTGCCGTTGGGCAACGGGACGACAGTTGCCATCCCGGGCCGGTCGACCCCGTTCTGCAGAGCGACGTCGTAGACCTCGTTGCCCCACGTCAGACCGCCGTCAGTGGAGACGGCGTGCGCGAGGACCTGGGCGTAGTTGTTCACCGACGGGCGTTCGTCGGAGAAGTAGCAGATGAGCCCGTGGCTGGTGGTGGCGAACTCCGGCTCCCAGATGCCGTGGCCGATCGTGTTCGCCATCCCGGATTCGGCCGCGCACGAACTGCGGTAAGTCCAGCTCGCGCCCTGATCGGTAGAGACGAAGACTTCGACCGCCTGCTGCGTGTAGTCGCCGTGGTTCCAGGCCGTGCCCGCGGCGAGCAGTGTGCCGGCCGGCAGCGATCCTTGCGCGCTCGGCAGTTCGTAGAGCGTCGGGCCGTCGAGATCCCAGCCGTGCTGGGTGTCGGTGACCGTGCTGATCGGCGAGGACGTCCAGGTGACGCCGTTGTCGGCCGAGCGGTAGATCGGGAAGTTCGCCTTCCCGACCCCGGTGCCGGAATGGGAGAACGTGGCCAGCAAGGTGCCGTTCGCGCTGCCGTTGTGCGCGAGGCGGATGACGCGCGGATAGCTCGCGTCCTCAGTGGAACCGGCGGCGGTGCTGGGCCGGTAAAGCACTCCGCCGGAGGTCGTTGCCGCGGCGGCGACGCCCGTCGGCAGCGCGGCCGCGACGGCGGCGCCGAGCACGACAGCAGCGACGAGCGCGCCGCGCCGTCTCGGACCGGAGCGAGAACGGAAAGCGAGGGGACCAGGCGACATAAGCGTCACTCCTAGGACGGGACGGCGCCACGGCCTGCTCCCGGCTCTCCTTCCCGGACACAACGGCTCGCGCGGCCGCTGAGCTTGTCGAAGAGGTGGCCGGCCCCGGCCGCTTTGCCATCGTGTGAAAACCGGAGAATACTCCGATTTGCACACGTTGCAAGAAACTGTCCGGCGGACAATCGCCGCTGTCGCCCCGCACCCGGATGTCGGCCCGCCGTCCACCGACGAGCGACGCGGCAGCACGCACCGGAGACCCCGCGACGGACCGCGCTGGTCCGCCCGGGCGATCCGCCGAATCGGCGGAGTGGCAGGACTTCCGCCGCGCCGGGCGGGTCTGTTTGCCTCGTGGAGTCGGTACCCGCGAAGGCAAGGGAGCACGCGTGCAGCCGTTCGTCCTGCCCGAGTTCTACCTCTCGTACCCGGCCCGGCTGAACCCGCACCTGGAGAGCGCGCGGAAGCACAGCAAGGCGTGGGCGTACACGATGGACATGATCGACGTGCCCCAGCACGGCACCGTCATCTGGAACGAGCACGACCTCGATTCCCATGACTACGCGTTGCTCTGCTCCTACACCCATCCCGACGCCGCCCCGCGGGAACTCGATCTCGTGACCGCCTGGTACGTCTGGGTCTTCTACTTCGACGATCACTTTCTCGAACTGTTCAAACGCACCGGCGACATCGACCGCGCACGTGCGTACCTCGACCGGATCGCTCGCTTCATGCCCGCCGAAGGCGAAATCACCGAAACCCCGGAAAACCCGGTCGAACGCGGCCTCACCGATCTGTGGAACCGCACCGTGCCCCACCGGTCCGCGGGCTGGCGGCGACGTTTCCGGACAAGCACGCGCAACCTGCTCGACGAATCGTTGTGGGAACTGGCGAACATCACCGAGAACCGGATCGCGAACCCGATCGAATACGTCGCCATGCGCCGCAAAGTCGGCGGTGCCCCCTGGTCAGCGAATCTCATCGAACACTCGCTGAACGCCGAAGTCCCAGACGTAATCGCGGCGAAACGCCCGATGGAAGTCCTGCGCGACTGCTTCGCCGACGCCGTACATCTGCGCAACGACCTCTTCTCCTACCAGCGCGAAGTCGAAGACGAAGGCGAACTCTCCAACAGCGTCCTGGTCTTTGAGAAATTTTTAGGCTGCACGACCCAAGAAGCCGCAGACGCCCTCAACGACCTGCTGACCTCGCGCCTGCACCAATTCGAACACACCGCCCTCGCCGAAGTCCCCGCCCTCTTCGACGAACACGGCGTGCACCCAGCCGGACGAGCCGAAACCTTCGCGTACGTCAAAGGCCTGCAAGACTGGCAATCCGGCGGACACGAATGGCATCTGCGCTCGAGCCGCTACATGAACAAAGGCACCCTGGACGCCCGCGGCGGCCCAGAGTTGCCAGGCGGCCCGTCCGGGCTGGGCACCTCCGCCGCCCGGATCTTCCGCTCCGTCGCCACCACCGCACCCCAACGCGCACGAGCGTTCTCGCACCAGCCTTACGAACAAGTAGGCCCAGTCGCTCTGCCGACGCTGCCCCTGCCATTCCCTTTGCGACTCAGCCCGCATTTAGCCGCGGAACGCAAGAAAATCGCCGAGTGGCCACGGCGCATAGGCATCCTGTCCGAACAGGTCTGGGACGCCGCCCGCCTGCGCGCGTCCAACGTCCCCTTGGCCGCCGCAGGAATTTGCCCCGACGCACCCCCGGAGCAACTGTCCCTCACGACCGACTGGCTCACCTGGGGCACCTACGCCGACGACTACTACCCGGCGGTCTTCCGACACGACCTGCCCGCCGCCAGGCTTGCCACCGAACACCTCAAACTCTTCATGCCCACAAACGGTGAATCCCCACCACCACCGCTGACCGCCTTGGAAACCGGCCTGGCCGACCTGTGGCAACGCACCACCGGACCAATGAAGCCCGCCGAACGCGAAACGTTCCGCGGCACGGTCGAAACCATGATCAACGCCTGGGTGTGGGAATTGGCCAACCAAGCCCAGAACCGCATCCCGGACCCCATCGATTACGGGGAAATGCGCCGCCAAGCCTTCGGTTCCGATCTGGTGACAAGCCTCTGCCGGATCGTCAACAGCCGCGCCGTGCCCGCGGAAATCCAGCGGAACCGAGTCATCGAATCGCTGGAGGACTCCGCCGCTGATTACGCCTGGCTGGTCAACGATTTATTCTCCTACCGCAAGGAAATAGAATACGAAGGCGAACTGCACAACGCGGTGCTGGTCGTACGATCGTTCCTGGACGTGGAACAAGATCGAGCCCTGCGCATCGTCGCCGACCTGGCGAAAGCAAGGCTGACGGAGTTCCGCCACACGGTAGACGTCGGCCTGCCCAGCCTCTTCGCCGACTACGGCTTGGACCCGAAGACCCGCGCGGCCCTCACCGGCTACGCCGACCTGCTGAAGAACTTCATGACCGGCATCGCCCACTGGCACCGCGAATGCGACCGGTACAAAGACGCGGAACTGGACCGGCTCGGAGTCCGAGCCGGACCAGCCCACCTCAAGCCGAACGACGCCGAGAACCCCCTCGCCGCCGCACCGCAGCACCCAGGCTGCACTGGCACCCCGCCCATCCCGCTAGGCACAGAACCCCGCCGCTTCCAGCCCGGCCCCACCGGCCTGGGCACCCAATCCCTGAACATCCCCGCACCCACCCGCTGACCGCGAATCCCTCAAGGTCCCCCTCACGGACCTCCGCAGCCCGTGAAGGACCCCTTCACAGACCGGCCCAACCGGCGCGACTCACCCAATGCCACGAAGCGCTAACCCGACATCGCGAACCCCCACACCCCCTACCCCACCCGCGCACCCCCGCCCCTCAAACCACCACCGACGCACCCAACAATCGAGGCACCCAGCCCCTCCCCCACACCCCGATACGAAGCCTCCCTGCGGTCTGGGGGTGCTTGTCAAGGCATCTTTCCCGCCTTGACAAGCACCCCCAGACCGTCAGCACACTCGGGCTTCGGGGTGCCCCACGCACACCCGCCTGCAATGTCGCCGCCAGGCGACGAGCAGAAGACGAGCCGCCCCAGAAACCAGACAATCGCCCGCAAGGGTGCGCCCCGCCACTCCACCGAGCATCCCGCCCCACATCCGGCAATACTCGACACCGTGACCAGCCCGAACCTCCACTTCCTGGGCCACGCGACCACCCGCGTGGAACTAGCCGGCCAGGTCGCCCTCACCGACCCAGTCCTCACCCGCTGGATCGGCCCCCTCACCCGCGTAGTCCCCAAACCGGACGTCTCCGCCTGGACCGCGGTGGACATCGTCCTGATCTCCCACCTCCACGGCGACCATCTCCACCTCCCCTCCCTGAAACTCCTCGGCAAAGCCACCAGAATCGTCGTCCCGAGAGGCGCGGGCTCCTGGCTGGCGAAACAAGGCTTCACCGCCGTAGAAGAAATCTCCCCCGGCGAAACCGTCACCTCCGGCCCGCTGACGATCACCGCCACCGAAGCGGTCCACTCTGGCCACCGCTGGGGCCCTCGCCTCACCCACGGCCCGCAAAGCCCAGCCCTGGGCCATCTCATAGAGGCCGGCAACCAGCGGATCTACTCCGCCGGAGACACCGACCTCTTCCCCGGCATGGCCGACCTGGGCCCAGTCGACGTAGCCCTCCTCCCGGTCTGGGGCTGGGGCCCGAACCTCGGCCCCGGCCACCTGACCCCGGAACGAGCCGCCGAAGCCGCCGCCCTGCTGCAGGCCCGTACGGCGGTCCCGGTCCACTGGGGCACCCTCGCCCTCCCCGGCATCCACCGGACCGCCAAAATGCGCCAGCTCCTCGTGGAACCCCCGCGCACCTTCGCGCACCACGTCCGCTGCAAGGGCCTGGAGACCGAGGTCCTGCACACCCGCCCCGGTGCCGACGTCCTGCTCCCAACCCGCGAGGAGCGCGGGTGAATTGGACTGACCCGTCAGCGATCGGCTATCCGGCGCTGTTCGGCGGAGTGCTGCTCGGCTCCGTGATCCCGATCGTCCCGACCGGCGCGGTCGTCGGCGCGGCAGCCGCAGTCGCGATGACCACCGACCACCTCTCGCTCCCGCTCGTGCTCCTGCTGGCGGTCGCGGGCGCGTACCTGGGCGACGTGATCACCTTCGCCGTCCCGAGATTCGGCAGCGAACCGCTGCTGCGCTTCGTAGAGCGACGCCAGCAGGCCGAACGCCTCGCGAAAGGACGTGAGCAGTTCGCGAGACGCGGCTGGCAGCTCGTGGTCATCGGCCGCCTGGTCCCGGCCGGGCGCATCCCGGTGCTGCTCGCCGCGGGCACGCTCGGCTACCCGTGGCGCAAGTTCCTGCCGTCCGGTCTGCTGGCCTGCGTGCTGTGGGCGGTGGCGTACTCGCTGCTGGGCATCCTCAGCGGCGGCATCTTCGACTCGCCGCTGATCGCGACGCTGCTCGCCACCGTCCTGGTGCTGCTGGTCACCGCGGTGACCACGCTGATCTCCAAGAAACGAGCGGCCCACCAGACGGAAGGACATCGATGAGCACACCGGCTCCGGCGAAGGGCCGGTTGTTGCGCGGCGGCCGGGTCGTCGCGCGGGTCCTGCTGGTCTGGGTGGCGGTCACCGGCGCGTTGCGGCTGCTCGACGCGTGGCTCGACGGGTTCACGATGCAGTCGTGGTGGCAGCCGACCGTGTGCGCGCTGATCCTCGGCCTGCTCGTCTCGGTGGTGTGGCCGCTCGTTGTGCGGGTGGCCTGGCCGATCGCGTACTTCACCCTCGGCGTCGGCACCTACATCCTGCTCAGCGCCGCCGCGCTGGCGATCCTGCAGGCTGTGCCCGGCGTTGAGCTGCACGGCTTTTCGACGGCAGTCATCATCACCGTCGCGATGTCCGCGGTGGGCGCGATGATCTCGAGCGTGCTGGCCGTCGACGAGGACGAGATCTTCTTCCGCCGCGCCGCTCGCCGCCGGCGGAAAGCGCAGCACCGCACCGATTTCGCCGACCAACCGCCCGGTGTGATTTTCCTGCAGATCGACGGGCTCGGGTACGACACCGTCCGCCGCGCCATCCGCGACGGCGACATGCCGACCTTCGCGAAGTGGCTGTCCGAGGGCACGCATTCGCTCACCCGATGGCACACCGACTGGAGTTCGCAGACCGGCGCGAGCGTCTGCGGGATCCTGCACGGTTCGAACCACGACATCCTCGGTTTCCGCTGGTACGAAAAGGATCGCGACCACGTCATGGCGTGCGCGCATCCGTCCGACGCGGCCGAGATCGAGCGGCGGCACAGCGATGGGCGCGGCCTGCTGTCGATCGACGGCGCGAGCCACGGCAACCTGTTCTCCGGCGACGCCCCGCACGTCAGCCTGACCATGAGTTCGGTGCCAGTGCTCACGCCGCGCAAGCGTCGCCGGGACCGGGTCGGCGCCGGGTATCGCGCTTACTTCGCCAACCCGGTCAACGTGTTGCGCACCTTCGGCGTCGCGCTCGCCGACGTCGTCCGTGAACTGTCCGCGGCGGCGAAGCAACGACGCGCTGGCGTGCTGCCGCGGATCCCGCGCGGCGGCATCTACCCGCTCGCCCGGCCGGGCACGACGGTGATCGCGCGCGACGTCGTGGTGTCCGCGATCACCGGCGACCTGCTCGCCGGGCGGCCGGTCGTGTACGCCGATTTCCTCGGCTACGACGAGGTCGCGCACCACTCCGGCATCGAACGGTTCGACACGCTGGAGGTGCTGCGGTCGATCGACCAGCAGTTCGCGCGGCTGCTGCGGGCCAGCCGGCTCGCGCCGCGGAAGTACCACCTCGTCGGGCTCTCCGATCACGGGCAAACCCAAGGCCAGGCGTTCGTCGACCGGTTCGGCGAGACGATCGAGGCGCTCATCGGACGGCTCTGCGGCGGCGAACCCGTTGCCGGCCAAGGAAAGCGTCGGCAGGCGGAAAGCTGGCAGGTCAACGCCGCACTCGCCGAGGCGAGCGCGGGCGGCGGTTTGATCGCCCGCCGGTTGCGGGCCCAGGTCGAAGGCGCGGAAGGGGCCGACAACCGGCCACGCACCGCCGCTGGCTCGCCAGGACAGGTCGCGCGGGTGGCCCCCGGGGTCGTCGTGGTGGTGTCCGGGCATCTGGCGATGGTGTCGTTCACCGAGCACGAGGGCCGGGTCGAGCTGGAGACGATCGAACGCGAGCACCCGGACCTGCTGCCGACGCTCGTCGACCACGACGGTGTCGGATTCCTGCTGGTCCGCAGCCGCGAGTTCGGTCCGGTGGTGCTGGGCCGCGACGGGTTGAAGCGGCTGGCCACCGGCGTCGTGATCGGCGAGGACCCGCTGGCCGACTACGGTCCGTACGCCGCGGAACTGGTCCAGCGTGTCGACAGTTTCCCGCATTGCGCGGACATCATGATCAACAGCCGGTACGACCCGGATTCCGACCAGTCCTCGCCGTTCGAACGGCACGTGGGCTCGCACGGCGCGCTGGGCGGACCTCAGCAGCGGGGCTTCCTGCTGCATCCGCGAGAATTCCCCGCACCCGGCGAACCCGTCGGCGCGGAAGCCGTGCACCGCGTCTTCCGCGACTGGCTCACCTTCCTCGGCCACCCGGAACCCGGTGCGGCCGAAGAGAAAACCGCTGTCGTCCCCTCGGAGGTAGTGTCATGAGCAACCCGATCGTCTACGGCGCGAGCTGGTGCCCGGACGTCAAACGCAGCCGCGCGCTGCTCGACGCGAAGGGCGTCGAGTACGACTACGTGGACGTCGAGGCCGACCCCGCCGCCGAGGCCCGCGTACGCGAACTGCAGGACGGCGCTCGCCGCATCCCGACCATCGTCTTCGCGGACGGGAGCCACCTCGTCGAGCCGAGCGACGACGAACTGAACGCGCACCTGTCACGGTGACCCCGCTGACCGAACTCCCGCTGGGCACGCGGGTGGTCGTGCGGTACCGGATCGAGGGCGGATTCACCGACGCCCTCGGTCCGTTGCGCGCCCGCGATGCCGACACGTGCACCGTCGAAACCAAACGCGGCCTGGTCATCGTCCCGCTGGCCGCGGTGGTCGCCGCCAAACCCGTGCCGCCGGCGCCGCAGCGGAAATCGAGTGGCCCGGCCGAGCCGGATTTGTGACGATCACCGGATGCGCTCCTTCGACGAACTGGTGGACGAGGCCGCGTCGGTGTCCGTCGACGGCTGGGATTTCTCCTGGCTCGACGGCCGCGCCAGCGAGCAGCGGCCGTCGTGGGGGTATCAGCGGCTGCTCGGCGAACGGCTGCGGAACGTCCAGTCCGTTGTAGACGTCCAAACCGGCGGCGGCGAGGTGCTGGCCGGTGTACCCGTGCTGCCGCCGCTGACCGTCGCCACCGAATCGTGGCCGCCGAACCTCGAGAAGGCCGCCGCGTTGCTGGAACCGCGCGGCGCGACGGTCGTCGCGGACAGCGACGAACCGCCGCTTCCGTTTCAGGACAACGTGTTCGAAATGGTCGTGAGTCGTCATCCGGTCACTGTGTGGTGGGACGAGATCGCGCGTGTTCTCCAACCTGGCGGGAGTTATCTGTCGCAGCAGGTCGGTCCGTGGAGTGTGTTCGAACTGGTCGAGTACCTCCTCGGGCCGCAGCCGCCGGAAGTGCGCAATAGTCGGCATCCGGACCGCGCGAAAGCCGAAGCGGAGCAGGCCGGGCTTGAAGTGGTGGATCTGCGTTTCGAAGAACTGCGCACTGAGTTCCACGACATCGGTGCGGTGATTTACTTCCTGCGCAAGGTGATCTGGATGGTGCCGGGATTCACGGTGGACGAATACCTGCCCCGATTGCGCGAACTGCACGAGGAGCTGCGGAAGGGGCCGTTCGTCGCGACGACTACGCGGTACCTGATCGAGGCGCGGAAGCGATAGCCGCCTCGATGCCGTCCGCCAGCACCGCCACCCCAGCCTCGAAGCTCAGTCTCGCCTCGTGCTCCAAATAGGACACTCCGGCAGGCGGCGGCGGTGAACTCTCCTCACCGAGCCGGGCGACATTCGGGTACCGCTCAGCCAGATCCGGGGCCAGCTCGCCGAGCGCCGACGCCCGCGCCCGCCACCAGTCCTCATCGGACAGTCCGGTTTCCTTCAGAGCCAGCCGCGATTCAGCGGCGACCTGCACTGCGCCGCGGACCACGTTGAGCAGCGCGCCCACCAGCCGTCGCACCTGACCGGCGGGCAGTCCGGTCGAGAACAACACTCGCAGCACGGTCTCCTGCATCCGGAACTCCCCCGGACCCAGCACCGGCCGCGCGTAGGACACCTGCAGCAGCCACGGATGTCGGAGGTGGAACTCCCACAGGTCGCCGGCCAGCTGAAGCAAAGCCGGACGCCAGCCGCCGGACAGGTCGTGGTCGTCGCGGAGATCGCCGAACACCTGGTCGCACATCAAGTCGATCAGCTCGGTCTTGCTCGGCACATACGTGTACAGCGCCATCGCCGTGCGCCCGAGCCGCTCTCCGACCGCGCGCATCGACAGCGCGGACATGCCTTCGGCGTCGGCGAGCTCGATCGCGGCGTCCACGATGAGGTCCACGCTCAGTGCGGGTTTCGGCCCCGGCGCACTGCGGGGTGCACTGCCCGCGCGCCACAGCAGCTCCATCGAACGGCGGGCGTCGCCCTGCCCCGCGAACACGACCACCGGCGACCCCTTTCTCCTTACAGGATAAAGGACCGCCGGGGTCGCTGCCTCAGCCGTCCACCTCGATCGCGAGCGCCGGACAGAGCTGCGCCGCTTCCTTCGCCTGCGCGTGGAGTTCCTCGGGCGGGTTTTCCCGCAGCAGCACCACGATCCCGTCCTCGTCGCGCTGGTCGAACACCTCGGGTGCGACGAGCACGCACTGTCCGGCTCCGACGCAGCGGATTTGGTCCACGACCACCTTCATCTCGCGACTCCTTTCACCAGGTCACGGGGAGTTCGTGCACCCCGTAGACCGCCATGTCGTGCTTGAACTTCAGCTCCTCCAGCGGCTTCGCGAGCCGGAGCGTCGGGATCCGCCGGTAGAGGGTCCGGTAGACCACCTGCAGTTCGACCCGCGCGAGCGGCTGGCCGAGGCACTGGTGCACGCCGTAGCCGAACGCGACGTGGTGGCGCGCCTTGCGAGTCACGTCGAGCTTGTCCGGCTCCGGGAATTGCGTCTCGTCGCGGTTGGCGATGTCCGTGGCCGCGACCAGGCCCTCGCCCTTCCGCACGGTCTGCCCGCCGATCTCCAAGTCTTCGAGCGCGACGCGGCGCCGTCCGGAGTGGACGATCGTCAAGTACCGCAGCAGCTCCTCGACCGCGTTGGCCAGCAAGGCGTCGTCGCCGTCGCGGACCGCGGCGAGCTGGTCCGGGTTCTCCAGCAACGCGACCGTGCCGAGCGCGATCATGTTCGCGGTGGTCTCGTGCCCGGCGACGAGCAGCAGCTGGCCCATCGAAGCGACTTCCTCGACGGTCATCGCGCCGGTGGCGACCTGCCCGGTCGCGAGGCGGCTGAGCACGTCGTCGGCCGGGTCGTCGATCTTCTTTTCCACCAGCCGCGCGAGGTAGTCGAGCAGTTCCTCGGCCGCGGCGAGCGACTGCTCCGCGGTCGCCTCCCGCGAGACCAGGACCTTGCTGCAGCGGTGGAAGAAATCACGGTCGGCGTAGGGCACGCCGAGCAGCTCGCAGATCACCAGCGACGGCACCGGCAGCGCGAACGCCTGCACGAGGTCGGCGGGTTTCGGACCGGCCAGCAGATCGTCCAGCAACTCGTCGACGATCCGCTGGATCCGCGGCCGCATCCCCTGGATCTTCTTCACCATGAAATCGCCGGTGAGCAGCCGGCGCTGGGCAGCGTGCTCGGGGTCGTCCATGCCGATGAAGGATTTGAACCGGCTGCGTCGCGCCTTGATCCCGGGCGTCTGCGCTGGATAACCGGCGCGGTCGGGATCGGCGCTCACACGCGGGTCGGTGAGCAGTGCCCGGACGTCTTCGTAGCGGGTGAACAGCCACGGTTCGCTGCCGTCCCAGATCCGCACGCGCGACACCGGCTCGTCGTGCAGCCTGCGGCCGAGTTCGGGCGGCGGATCGAACGGGCAGCGCCCGCGAGACATCGGGAACTGCTCTACGGGCCGGACGTCGGCCATCACAGCCTCCTGAAAAGTCACCAAACGATCGTTCGGATACTTACCGAACACATGTTAGGAGATCTGGTGAACAACTGACCAGACCCGGGTTCCAAGATCACCGGGATGGCCGTGCACGACCGTCCGAAAGCGGGAGAAAACGCCCGTGGCTCAGGCGAAAATGAGCGACAGCAACTCGTCGGCGAAGCTCACCACGGCGTCCTCGCCCGGCCGCCTGCCGGACGAGTGGAACAGCGCGACGCGGCCGTGCGCGCCGACGAACGCGATCACCCCGGCCCGGTCGGCGGGCACCCGGAGCGCGACGCCGGACTCGGCGCAGCGGGCGAAGGCGGCGCTGATCCGGTCGATGAGATCGATCGTCGGACCGTGCGGCCGGACCCCGGGAGCGATGCGGCTGGCCCCGTTGGCGGTCATCAGCCGGTAGTGACCGGGGTTGTCCATCGCGAACCGGCAGTACGCGTGCAGCAGCGCGCGCACCCGGCCCACCGAATCCTCGGCGGGAACCCGGGACTCGGCGGCTTCCATCGCGAGCCGCAGCCTGCCGAACTCGTGCTCGGCCAGTCCGGTGACGAGCGCGGCCCGGTCGCTGAAGTGCTGGTAGATGCTGGCCGGGGCGATGCCGACGGCGCGGGCGACCCCGCGGATGGTGAGCGCGTCCTCGCCGTCGAGTTCCGACAGGAGCCTGCTGGCCGCGGCGAGGATTTCCCCGCGCAGCCGTTCGCCCTCGCCCCAGCGGTTGCGCGTGCGGGCCTGGACTTCTTCGGACACCTGCCCATTGTTACCGCTCGCGTTGCCCTCGGCCGCTCCGGCCCGCCGCGGATGTCGATCGTTTCGTCGTCCGTCCGCCATCCGGGGTTCACCAACTGGGCGAGGGGGATCGATAGCGTTCGCCGGTGGACGATCAGGGGTGGCTGGACGACTTCCAGCGGCGGATTGACGAAATGCAGGCGAAGAGCGTTGCCCTGCAGGAGACGCTGAGCACCGCCGAGGGCCGCGCGAAATCGGGCGACGGGCTGGTGTCGGTTTCGGTCGCCCCGAACGGCGCGCTCAAGGACCTGGTGATCGACGACCGCGCTCTGCGGCACGGCGGCGCCCGGCTCACCGCCTTGATCATGGACGCCTACGGGAAGGCCCAGCGCCAGGTGTCGCGCGACGTCATCGACGCGTTCGCGCCGATCGCCGGTGACAGCGAGATGATGAACGTGGTCAAGTCGTACCTGCCGGAGCCCGAGGAAGAGCCGGAACCTCCGGCCGAGCCGCCGCGGCCCGAAACGCCTGCCCGGTACTCGGGACCTCCGCCGGGCAGCACCACTCCGCCGGGCAGCGCGTCCTTCGGACGCCCGATGCCCCCGCCGGGCGGCGCGACGCACAGCCGTCCGCCGATGCCGCCTCCGGGCGACACTCCGCCGCCGCCCCCGGCCGCGCCCGAACCGCCGCGGCCGACGTCCGGCCCGCACCGCCGGCGCGCCGCGGGCGAGGACGACGACGAGATGCAGCCGTGGTGACCGGACTGTCAACCCGTCGTTAGTGCTGGGAAATCACCAGTTTCCGGACCGTACGAAAGAGGGGTCACATTCCGGGAGCTTCTGCCTACTTTGGGTTGAGCGCGCGCAAACCCGGCAAACTCCCCACCTCCCCAGGAGCTTTCTATGTCTAGGAAGTTCGTGCTGTCCGGCGCGATCGCGCTCGCTGTGGCCGCCGCGCCGCTCGCGGGCGGCGTCGCGGGCGGCGTCGCGGTCGCCGCGCCAGCTCCGTCCGCCGCCGCCACGGTCTACTACTCGACTTCAGGCGCGCCGTCGTTCCGGGCCGCGATCAACGCGGGCGCGGCGAACTGGAACCGCGCGGTGACCAATGTGAAGCTGGTCGAGCGTTCGTCCGGGGCCTCGCTGCGGTACGTCGAGGGCAACGACCCGCGCGGGTCCTACGCGCAGACCGACGGCCACGGCAACGGCACCATCTTCATCGACTACACCCAGGCCCGCCAATACGACAACACGCGGATCACCGCGCACGAGACCGGCCACGTGCTCGGCCTGCCGGACCACTACTCGGGCCCGTGCTCCGAACTGATGTCGGGCGGCGGCCCCGGCCCGTCGTGCCACAACGCCAACCCGAACTCCCAGGAAGCGTCCCGGGTGCAGCAGCTGTGGGCCAACGGAATCCGCGCCGCGGCCGGTCCGCAGCAGCGGATTTACGAAAAGATGCCCGTCGGCTGAGACCGATGAGCGAGCGGCGGCCGGGTACGTCCCGGTCGCCGCTTCGCTGTCAAGGCTGTCGGGTCGGAAAGCGCCGTTCGGACCATGGTTGAGGTCGGAATCCGCCTTATCTCGCTGAGACAGGAATGCCCGCCGTCCCCCGGTGGTTGGCTTGCCTTCAGACGAAGGGGAGGCATTCATGGCGGAAATTGTTCTGGTGCACGGTGCTTGGAGCGACGGGTCGGCGTGGCTGGACGTGATTCCCGCGCTGCACCGGCAGGGACACCGGGTCCGCGCGGCACACCTGCCGATGACCTCGCTCGCCGACGACATCGCCGAAGTCCGCCGGGAGGTAACTACCTTCAGCGGCCCGGTCATGCTGGCTGCCCACTCCTACGGCGGCGCGGTGATTTCCGGTGCAGCGAAAGATAATCCGCAGGTCAGCGCTCTGACTTACTTCGCGGCGTATGTCCCCGACGAAGGCGAGACTGTGCCCTCGATGAACGCCCTCTTCCCGGGCGCTCCCGGAAAAGACGTCGTGATGTCGCACGAGAACGGCTGGTCGTCCCTCGACCCGGATCGCTTCCATTACGCCCTCGCCGCCGACGTTGCTTCCGATCGAGCGGCCGCGCTGGCCGCAGTGCAACGACGCGCCCGCGCCGAGTGCTTCCTCGCACCGGCGGGTCCTGGCGCCTGGCGCGATCTGCCGACCGGCTACGCGGTGTCCACAGAGGACCGGATCCTCAACCCGGACCTGCAACGCTGGTTCGCCGAGCGGGCTGGAGCGGACTGTGTCGAGTTGTCGGCCAGCCATTACTCACTGCTCTCCCAGCCAGAGGCGGTGGCCACGATGATCGACAAGATCGCGGCTCGCAGCGAGTAGCGGCTATTTGCCCGCCACGGCCGCGTGCACCGCGAAATCCGCCGCCCGCATCGGTTGTGCGTGCCCGGGGCGCGGACTGCGCGGTTCCCAGACCACGTCGACCGGCACCGACCTCAGCCCGAGCCGCAGCGCGACGGCGATCCGGTGGTTGCCGTCGAGCGTGCCGAAGTCCTCGCAGAACCCGAGCCGCAACGGCGTCCGGATGCCGTGCCGCGCGATGTCCTCGGCGAGGGCGTCGAGATGCCGCGGGGTGTCCACGAGTGCGGAGCCCACCTTTTCCCGATCCACCGCCCGGTACCGGGCCACCAGCGCGACAGGCAGTTCAACCGGCATACGCTCATCCTGGCACGGAGGAAATTCAGTTGCCCAGTCCCATTCGGACGACCGAGTATTCCCCCCATGACCACCGAACCCGCCCGCCGTGCCCCGTCCCGTTGCCTTGCTCTGCACGGCAAGCAGCAGACGGCGCAGGAAGGGACTAGCCAGGCCGCGCGATGAGCGCCGAGCTGGTCGCAGGGCTTGTCGCGGGGTACGGGATCGCCATGCCGGTCGGGGCGATCGGCGTTTACCTGGTCGAACTCACCGCTCGCACGTCGTGGCGGGTCGGGGCGGCCGCGGCGATGGGGGTGGCCACCGCGGACGGCGTCTACGCCGTTCTCGCCACCACCGGCGGCGCCGCGCTGGCCCCGCTGCTCGCCCCGATCACCACTCCCCTGCGCCTGACCTCCGCCGCCGCGCTGTTCGTGCTCGGCGCGTGGACCGCGATCCGAGCTGTCCAGCGCTATCGATCCGCGGAAACTCCGTTGCTGGCAACGGAACCGCACCCGCTCCGGGCGTACGCGACGCTGCTCGGCCTGACCCTGCTCAACCCGTCCACCATCATCTACTTCACCGCGCTCGTCCTCGGCGACCGCCCGGCCAACGGCACGGTATTCGCCGCCGCCGCGTTCGCAGCTTCGGCCAGTTGGCAACTGCTCCTGGCCATCGGCGGCGCATTGCTCGGACGCGGACTCACCGGTCCGCGCGGACGGCTCGGCACCGCCCTGCTGTCCAGCGCGGTGATTCTCGTGCTGGCGGTGCGGCTCCTCTAGGAAACGACCGTGCTTTCCCTTACCTCCAAGGAAAACGGCGGCTGCACCGAACGCGGCTCAGCGCTCTCGGTACCGGCGAGGCGGCTGTGGATGAGGTCGATCGCGGCCTCGGCGATCGCCGCCTTGTCCGGCGAGATCGTGGTGAGCGCGGGCAGGCTGAACGCGCTCTCCTCGGTGTTGTCGAAGCCGACGATCGCGATGTCGTCGGGCACCCGAAGCCCGTGCTCGGCCGCCGAACGCAACGCGCCGACGGCCAGCAGGTCGTTGAAGCAGAACACCGCGTCCGGCGGTTCTTCCTGTGCCAGCAAGCGTTTCATCGCCGCCGCACCCTCGGCGCGATGGTACTTCGCCACCGGCTCGACCAAGGAATCCGCGGACGGCAAACCAGCATCGGCCAACGCGGCCCGATAACCCGCGAGACGCAGCGACGAAGTCCCGCGCTTCGGGTTCGCGCCGATCGCCGCGATCCGGCGGCGGCCGAGCGAAACCAGATGCGACACCGCGAGATGCGCGGCCTGCACGTTGTCGATCGCCACTCGGTCGAGCGCGACGTCCACCGCGTGCTCGCCGAGCAGCACCATCGGGATTTTCTTTTCCGCGGCGGGGAAATCGGCCGCTTCGAGCGCCTCCGGATGCACCAGGGCGCCGTCGACCAGATGGGGGCCCAGCGAGTCCACAGTGGCCCGTTCGCGGTCGCGGGTCCCCTGCGTCTGCTCGATCAGCACGCTCCACCCGCGGCGCTGCGCGGCGGTGATCACCAGCCCGGCCATTTCGCCGAAGTACGGAATGCTCAGCTCCGGCACCATCAGCGCCAGGAACCCGGTCCGCCCGCGGCGCAGGTTGCGCGCGCCGAGGTTCGGCCGGTACCCGGTCGCGGCCAGTGCCTCCTCGACGCGCCGCCGGTTCTCGGGCTTCACGAACGCGTAGCCGTTCACCACGTTCGACACGGTTTTCACCGAAACGCCCGCCAGCGTCGCGACGTCCTTCAGGGTCACGGCCACGCTGACTCCTCATCTCCTCCGCCCGGGAGCCCGAGCTCATCACGAGCCCGCGAAGCCCTCGGCACCAGCCCCGACGACCACGTAGTGTAGCGACGTTTTGCCTGTTTACAACGTTGTTCCAACGATGTAAAAATAGCCGGAGCTCGGCGGGGTGACGGTCGTCACCCCGCCGAGCGGGTTGCCCCAGTCGTCGGCTGCGAGGAGTCCGCCGTGTCCCCGTCCGTCCCTGCCCGCTTCGCCCTGGTCGCCGGCACCGCCACGGCACTCGTGCTCGCCGGCTGCACCAGCCGCGAGGAAACCCCGGCCGCGCAAAGCAACGGCTCCGGTCCGGCCGCCTCGGCCGCGTCCTCCGCGCCCAGCGCCGACGGCTGCACCATCGACAAGACCGGATACCCGAAGGTCGACCCGAAGACCGCGATCGTCGGCTTCTCCCAGTCGGAGAAGGAGGCGAACCCGTTCCGGATCGCCGAGACGCAGTCCATCCGCAGCGAGGCGGCCAAGCTCGGCATCCCGGCCGACCACCTGCTCACCACGAACGCGCAGAGTGACCTCAACAAGCAGATCTCGGACATCAAGTCTCTGCTGGACCGGGGCGCGCAGCTGCTCATCGTGGCCCCGCTGAACTCCGACGGCCTGCAGCCCGCGCTCGACGCTGCGAAGGCGAAGAAGGTCCCGGTGGTCACCATCGACCGGCAGGTCACGTCGAAGCCGTGCACCGACTACCTGACCTTCATCGGCTCCAACTTCATCGAACAGGGCCACCGCGCGGCCGCCGCGCTGGCGAAGTCCACCGGCGGCAACGGCAAGGTCGCGATCCTGCTCGGTTCCTCGGGCAACAACGTGACCACCGACCGCACCAAGGGGTTCAAGGACGAGCTGGCGAAGACGCCCGGGCTCACCGTGGTCGCCGAGCAGACCGGCGAGTTCGACCGGTCCAAGGGCCAGTCGGTGATGGAACAGCTGATCCAGAGCCACCCGGACCTCACCGCGGTGTACGCGGAGAACGACGAGATGGGCATCGGCGCGGTCAACGCGCTCAAGACCGCGGGCAAGAACCCCGGCAAGGACGTGAAGGTCGTGTCCGTCGACGGCACCCGCAACGCGGTGCAGCTGATCGCCGACGGCAGCTACAACGCGGTCATCGAGTCGAACCCGCGGTTCGGGCAGCTGGCGTTCCAGACGCTGCAGCAGTTCGAGGACGGCAAGCCGATCCCGCCGAGCATCGTCATCACCGACGACGCCTACGACGAATCGAACGCGGCCCAGAAGGTCGGGAACGCGTACTGATGATCAGCGCGGCCGACACCCAGGTGGCGACCATGACCGCACCGGTGCTCGAGGTGGCCGGGGTGACCAAACGGTTCCCCGGCACCGTGGCCCTCGACGACGTCTCCTTCCGCTTGCGCCGCGGCGAAGTCCACGCGCTGGTCGGGGAAAACGGCGCGGGCAAGTCCACTTTGATCAAGGTCCTCACCGGCGTGTACCGGCCGGACGAGGGCGAGGTGCGCCACCTCGGCGAGCCGGTCGATTTCCGCAGGCCGATCGACGCGCAGCGTGCCGGGATCTCCACCATCTACCAGGAGGTCAACCTCGTCCCGCTGATGAGCGTGGCGAGCAACGTCTTCCTCGGCCGGGAACCGCGCACCCGCACCGGCCTGGTGGACTGGTCGGCGATGAACGAGCAGGCGCGCGACCTGCTCAGCGGCTACGGGATCGACACCGACGTGCGGCGTCCGCTTCACACGCTGGCGGTCGGCGCGCAGCAGATGGTCGCGCTGGCTCGTGCGGTGTCCACAAAGGCCGGTGTCGTCGTGATGGACGAGCCGACGTCGTCGCTCGAACCGCGTGAAGTGGACACTTTGTTCGAGGTGCTGGCCCGGCTGCACGCCGACGACATCTCGGTGCTCTACGTGAGCCACCGGATGGACGAGCTGTACCGGGTGTGCGACAGCGTCACGGTGCTGCGCGACGGACGCGTAGTCCACAGTGGGCCGCTGAAGCCGTTGCCGCGCATTGAGCTGGTGTCGATGATGCTCGGCCGGGAAATCCGGCAGATTCGCGCCGAGGGCGTCACCGCGTTCGGCGAGGAGCATCATGCGCAGAAGGAGCCGTTGCTGCAGGCCATGAACCTGTCCGGCGGGAACAAACTGCACGACGTTTCGGTGAGCGTGCGGCCAGGCGAGGTCGTCGGGCTGGCCGGGCTGCTGGGCTCCGGCCGGAGCGAGACCGCGCGGGCTGTGGTCGGGGCGTTTCCGCTCGACGGCGGCACCGTGCTGCTGGCCGGAAAGCCGTTGAAGCGGGGGAAGATCTCCGCCGCGATGCGAGCCGGAATCGCGCTGCTGGCCGAGGACCGCAAGGCGGACGGGATCATTCCGAACCTGTCCGTGCGCGAGAACATCGTGCTCGCCGCGCTGCCGCGGCTGTCCACTTTCGGCTTCGTCAGCCGGTCCAAACAGGACCGCGTGGTGAAGACGTTCATGGAACGATTGCGGATCAAGGCGTCCAGTCCGGAGCAGAAGGTGTCCGAGCTGTCCGGCGGCAATCAGCAGAAGGTGCTGCTCGCCCGCTGGCTCGCCACCGGCCCGAAAGTCTTGCTGCTGGACGAGCCCACGCGCGGTATCGACGTCGGAGCCAAGGCCGAGGTGCAGGCGTTGATCGACGAACTGGCGCAGGACGGGCTCGGCGTGCTGCTGATCTCGTCGGAACTGGAAGAAATTCTCGACGGCGCGGACCGGGTGGTCGTCCTGCGCGACGGCAGCGTCGCCACCGAACTGGCCGGCGACGCGGTCACCGAGGACAACGTGCTGGCGGCGATAGCTGCAGGGGGTGACAACGATGTCGACCGCGACACTGACGAGACCTGACCGCGCCCGCGTCACGAGCTGGCTGCAGAACTACGGCGTGTACCTGGCCGTGGTCGTGCTGCTGCTCTTCAACGTCGCATTCACCCAGAACTTCCTCTCCGCGGCCAACTTCCGCACGCAGTTGGTGCAGGCCGCGCCGGTGTGCATCGTGGCGCTCGGCATGGCGCTGGTGATCGGCACCGAAGGCATCGACCTGTCCGTGGGCTCGGTGATGTCGGTCGCCGCGGCGCTCGTCCCGCTGTATCTCGGGGCCGGGCCGCTGATGGTGATCCTGGTCGCGCTCATCGCCGGGCTCGTTTCCGGGCTGTTCAGCGGTTTTCTGGTCGCCCAGCTCGGAATTCAGCCGATCATCGCGACCCTGGCCTTACTCGTCGGCGGTCGCGGGCTCGCGCTCGTGATCGCGCACGGGCAACTGGTGCAGCTGCACAACCCGGACTTCCTCGCGCTCGGCACCGGCGACGTCCTCGGGGTGCCGATCATGGTCCTGGTAGCCGCTGTCCTTTCAGTACTGGCCGGATTGCTGGTGCGGCGCACCACTTTCGGCCGGCACCTGGTCGCGGTCGGCGGCAACCGTCCCGCCGCGACACTCGCCGGGCTGCCAGTCAAACGCGTCCTGATCGGCGTGTACGCCATGTCCGGCGCGCTGGCGGCGATCGCCGGCGTGCTGTCCACCGCACGGCTCGGCGCGAGCGACCCGAACGACCTCGGCCTGCTGATGGAACTCTCCGCGATCACCGCGGTGGTGGTCGGCGGCACTCCGCTCACCGGCGGGCGCGTCCGCGTGCTCGGCACGGTGTTCGGCGCGCTGCTCATGCAGCTGGTGCACGCCACGCTGATCAAACACAACCTGCCCGACTCCGCCGCGCAGATGGTGCAGGCCGCCATCATCGTCGCCGCGGTGTACGTCGCCCGGGAACGGAGCACGCGATGATCGCGACCACCGTCGCCCCGCCGTCGGAACGCGGCGCGGCGTTCGCCGCAGTCCTGCAACGCCAAGGCGCGGCCGTGGTGCTCGTCCTCGGCGTGCTTGTCGCGTGGTTCACCTTCCCTCGTTTCGGCTCCGCGGACAACCTGCGCGACCTCGCCTTGCAAAGTTCCTTCCTGGCAGTGATCGCACTGGGCATGACGTTCGTGATCATTTCCGGCGGGATCGATTTGTCCGTCGGCTCGGTGTACGCGCTCGGCGGTGTGCTCGCCGCGTACGGTTCCCGCTACGGCCTGGTCGTCGCTATCCTGCTGCCATTAGTCGTTTGCGGACTGATCGGACTGATCAACGGTCTGCTCATCGCGCGGACGAAAATGGCGCCGTTCATCGTCACGCTCGCCTCGCTGTTGTTCGCTCGCGGGCTCTTGCTGGCCTTGACCAACGAGGGTGCGACAACGTACAAAGTGGAGCCAGGCGCGGCCTTGCTGTGGCTGGGACAAGGCAAGATCTTCGGCATCGGCGTACCGGTGTATCTCGCGTTGATCCTTTTCGGACTCGGCGGACTGCTGTTGCGCCGAACCCGCTTCGGCCAGTCGATCTTCGCTCTCGGCGGTGCGGAACAATCCGCGTTGCTCATGGGTCTTCCGGTGGCCCGCACCAAAATCGTCCTCTACACGCTCAGCGGCACTCTCGCCGGATTCGCCGGCGTGCTCACCGCCGCGTATCTGCAATCGGGCGTCACCGTGCTCGGCGTCGGCACGGAACTGGACGCGATTTCCGTCGTGGTCATCGGCGGAACGCTGCTCACCGGCGGCGCCGGGACCGTCATCGGCACGCTCGTCGGCGTGCTGCTGAAGACGCTGATCCAGAACGTCATCAACCAGGTCGGCACTCTCGATTCCAACTACCAGACGGTGGTCAGCGGCGCTTTCCTGCTGGTCGTCGTCGTGATCCAGCGGCTGCTGGCCCGTTCCCGCCGTTCCTGACCCGTGCAGTTCCATCCGCGCTGATCCACCTGTCAGTAGGAGGTTCGACGATGGTCCGTCCTGCCCGCAGACCCGGCCGTTTGGCCACGGTGGCCGCCGCGCTCGCCGTGGCCGTGTCCGGGTTGTCGAGTGTCCCCGCCGCCGCGGCCGATCCGCCGCAATGGCAACGCCTCACCCCTCCCCTCACCACCCCGTGGACCAACCAGGTCTCCCCGACCAACGCGCTTCCCGAATACCCGCGCCCGCAGCTGACCCGCGACAACTGGCAAAACCTCAACGGCGTCTGGGAATTCTCCGCCGCCAAACCGGGCGACTCGCCGCCGATCAACCGCGGTCTCGACGAACGCATCCTCGTGCCTTATCCGGTCGAATCGGCGTTGTCGGGAATCATGCGGCACGAAACGTCGATGTGGTACCGGCGGACGTTCCAGGTGCCGAAGAACTGGCACGTAGGCGGCCGGGACCAGCGGCTGATCCTGCACTTCCAGGCGGTCGACTACGACACCACGGTGTGGGTCAACGGCCATCAGGTCGTCCACCACACCGGCGGTTACGACGCGTTTTCCGCGGACGTGACCAACGCGTTGACCACCGGGAAAGACCAGGAAGTCGTCGTCGGCGTCACGGATCCCAATGACGCGGGCGGGCAACCGCTCGGCAAGCAGCGCAAACCCGGCGACGGTATCTTCTACACCCCGACTTCCGGCATCTGGCAAACCGTCTGGATGGAACCGGTGACCCCGGCGTACATCTCGCGAGTGGACACCACGCCGGACGTCGCCAGCGGTTCGGTCACCGTGAACGCCGTAGTCGGCGGGCCGGTGAAACAACGCGTGCAAGCCATCGCGTACGACCACGGCCGAGTCGTCGGCGTCGCGTCCGGACCGGCGAACACTCCGTTGACGCTCAAGGTGAACAAGCCGCATCTGTGGACGCCGGACGATCCGTTCCTGTACGACCTGCGTGTCTCACTGTCCTCTGGGGACAGTGTCGGCTCGTACTTCGGCCTTCGGTCGATTTCCGTCGGCAAGACCGCCGACGGCAAGCAACGGATGATGCTCAACGGCAAGTTCGTGATGCAGCTCGGCCCGCTCGACCAGGGTTTCTGGCCGGACGGCATCTACACCGCACCGACCGACGCGGCGCTGAAGTTCGATCTGGAACAGGAAAAGGCGCTCGGCTTCAACATGGTCCGCAAGCACATCAAGGTCGAACCCGATCGCTGGTACTACTACGCGGACAAACTCGGTTTGATGGTGTGGCAGGACATGCCCGCGATGAAGGACGACATCGAGCCGACGCCCGCGTCGCAGGCGAACTTCGAATCCGAACTGCACCGGATGATCGACCAGCACCGCAGTTTCCCGTCGATCGTCACCTGGGTCCCGTTCAACGAGGGCTGGGGCGACTACGCCGTCGGCCGGATCGCCGACCAGGTCAAGGCCTGGGACCCCACGCGGCTCGTGGACGCGGAGTCCGGCGTCAACTGCTGCCGGTCCGAACCGGACAGCGGCCGCGGCGACATCTATGACGACCACACCTACACCGGTCCCGGAACCCCGGTGCCGGACGCGACCCGCGCCGCGGTCGACGGTGAATACGGCGGCCTCGGCCTCAAGGTCGACGGACACCAATTCGACCCGGCCGGCAGTTTCGCCTACGAAATGGAACCGGACAGCGCCACGCTCACCCGCCGCTACGCCGAACTCCAGCAACGTCTGCTGCTCGCGGGACGGCAATGCGGGGTCTCGGCAGGCGTGTACACGCAGACCACCGACGTGGAAAAGGAGGTCAACGGCTTCCTCACCTACGACCGTCAGGTGAAGAAGATGGACTTCGCCGCCGTCCGGGCCGCGAACCTATCGGTGATCAACGGCGTGGACGGTTCACCGCAACAAGGTCCGGTGATTCCGCCAGGCACGCCCGGCATCGACGGAATCGCCGCGTACCCGTTCGACGAGAACAGCGGCACCACGGCGGCGGACACCGTGGGCCACCACGACGCGACGCTCATCGGCGGCGCTTCCTGGACCGCCGGACACAGCGGTTCGGCCCTGGCGGTGAACGGCTCGGGCCAGTACGCGGACACCGGCGCCGCGCTGGTGAAGACCGACCTGAGCTACAGCGTCGCCGCGTGGGTGAAGTTCAACGCGGTCGGCGACGGTTTCCAGACCGTCGTGAGCCAGGACGGCGACGACCACAGCGCGTTCTTCCTGCAGTATTCCGGCGCGGACCACAAGCTGGCGTTCAGCTTCGTGGGCACACGGGCCCTCGCCCCGATCACGCCGGAAGCCGGACGCTGGTACCACCTGGTCGGAGTCCGGGATGCCGCTACCGGTCAGCTGGCGCTGTATGTGGACGGTCAACTGGCCGCGTCGCGCAGCGTTTGCCTGGGCGAGGCGTCCACCGGCCACACGGTGATCGGCCGCGGCAAGTACGGCGGGAACCCGGTCGACTTCCTCAACGGGGCGGTTGACCAGGTGCACGTGTACGACCGGGCGCTGTCCGCGGCGGAGGTGGCGAAGCTGTACGCCTCTTGAGCTCGGTGAACGGTTGCTGAGGAGCGCCTGGGCCTGCGAGTTCGCGGGTCCAGGCGCTTCTCTTTCCGGGTCCCCCGGGCCGGTGCCATTCCCGGATGCCAAGACAGCTTGGCGGGGCAAAAACGCGCCGGTCGGCTCGTGCCGTGCATCGGTCTGCCACCCTTGACTTGCCTTGCTTTTCCTCGCCGTGGCAAAGGTTTGCTGGTCCAGCGTCGAGTTGAAAGACCACACCGTCCCGCAAGTGAACTGGGCGCGGCGGCTGGCGTCATGTCGTGCTCGGCGAAGGCGGCTGCCTAGGGCTTGCCGGAGACTTCCTGCTTCGCCCGCACCCGCAGGTAACTCCAGATCACCAACGCGAACAAGATCAGGCTCGACAAAATCAGGCTGGTCCCGGTGCTCCACCCGCTGAACGGCAGCGACCGCACCGTCCCCCACACGATGCCCGCGGCCAGCAGAGCCAGCCCGGCCAGCACCGAACCGCCGATCCGCAGCGGCGAGGACACGCTGTCCTCCGCGGCTTGCATCGCCCGCGTCCGCACCGGGCCGACGAATCGTCGCAGTGCCGGGAACTCCGAGGCGAGCACCAGCAATCCGGCGAGCACCAGCAGCAGTCCCGGTCCCGGCAGCACGAGCAGCACGACCCCGACGATCACCAGCGCCCCGCCGACGACCGAGAAGAGCACCCGGCGCACTGGCTTCCCCAATCCCATCGGGCCAGTGTGCCGCCGGGCTCGCGGCACTGCCAGCCGGACTGTCCATACTGGACCCCGGCAGCGGATCGGCCGTTTTTGTCGGTGCCGGGTGCTTAGCTGCTCAGCGTGGCCGAATCACTTCCCGACCTCATCCGCCGCTGGCAGGCGGGATGGGGCGCGTCCCGAGGATTCCGGCCCGCCGAAGAAACTCGCGGCGGGCCGCGAGTCCTGCTCGAACAACCGGATCCGCACGGCGAAATCATCGCGCGGTCCGCCGAACCCGATGTGCATGGACCTTCCCTGAACCACCCGCGCCACCGTCCTCATCGTCCAGACCCCGGCAGGCAGACATGAACTGGCTCACCGACGCCCGAACGTCCTACGACACCGTGGCGGAGGACTACGCCACGTTCGTCCGCGACGCGCTCGGCAAACAGCCGTATCTGCTTGCCGCACTGCGGTTGTTCGCCGAACAAGTCAGCGACGGCCCGGTCGCGGACCTCGGTTGCGGCCCCGGCCAAGTGACCGCGCACCTCAACGAGCTCGGCGTAGCCGCGTACGGCGTCGACCTCTCCCCTGGCATGATCGAGGTGGCCCGGCGCGACTATCCGAAGCTGCGGTTCGAGGTCGGCTCGATGACCGACCCGCTGCCGACCGCGTCGCTGGCCGGGATCGTGGCGTGGCAGTCGGTCATCCACCTGCCCGACGACCGGCTCCCGGCCGTCCTCGCAAACTTCCGCCAAGCACTGCGTCCCAGCGGAGTGCTCCAACTGCTCTTCCACGTCGGCGACGAAACCCGGCTGAAGACCGAGGGTTACGGCGGCCACCCGATGAAGGTCCAGGTGCACCGCCGCCCGCGGGAACGCATGGCGAACTGGCTGCGCGACGCCGGGTTCGCCGTCGAGGCCGAACTGCTCCTCAACCCGGAAACCCCGGCGCCGCAGGCACTCTTGACCGCTCGGAGGCGTCAGTGACCAGCCAGCAACTGCTCGAACGACACCGACGCGTACTCGTCGTCCGGTTTCGCCTCAGGTGCCGCCGAGACCATCTGGGCCAGCTCGCGGCCCGCCCGCTCCACGCGCTGCTGCAACGCACCCGTCGCCTCGACGCTGCCCCAGTCCGACGACGCCGCGTACACGCCCGTCGGGACCACAGTCGCGCGAAGGTAGGCGAAGAGCGGCCGCAGCGCGAAGTCGAGCGCGAGCGAATGCCGTTCCGTACCGCCCGTCGCCGCGAGCAGCACCGGCTTGCCGTCGAGTGCTTCCTTGTCCAGCACGTCGAAGAACGATTTGAACAGCCCGCTGTAGGAAGCGGTGAACACGGGCGTCACGGCGATCAAGCCGTCGGCGCGCGTCACGGTGTCGATCACTTCCCGCAGCTGCGGGCTGGGGAACCCGGTGAGCATGTTGTTGGTGACGTCCACCGCGATGTCGCGGAGTTCGAACACCTTCACCGTCACGTCGTCGTCGACCAGGGCGGCGCGGGTGGCCTCGGCCAGCCGGTCGGCCAGCAGCCGCGTCGACGACGGCTGGCTCAGCCCCGCGGTGACCACGGCGATAGTGCGTGCAGTCATGACCTCTCCACTAAGTCCGGCGAGCCCAGGTCAAGCGGTGACGGTCTGGGCTTCGCGAGCCGCCTTGAGCGATTCGTGCGTGGGCGCGTCCGGCACGTGCGCCGGGCGCTTCGCGTCCAGTTCCTTGCGCAGCACCGGCACGACCTCTTCGCCGAGCAGGTCGAGCTGCTCCAGCACGGTCTTGAGCGGCAGGCCGGCGTGGTCCATCAGGAACAGCTGGCGCTGGTAGTCGCCGAAGTGCTCGCGGAAGGTCAGCGTCTTGTCGATGACCTCCTGCGGGCTGCCGACGGTCAGCGGCGTCTGCTCGGTGAAGTCCTCCAGCGACGGCCCGTGCCCGTACACCGGCGCGTTGTCGAAGTACGGCCGGAACTCGTTCCACGCGTCCTGCGACTTCGGCCGGATGAACGCCTGCCCGCCGAGCCCGACGATGGCCTGGTCGGCCTTGCCGTGCCCGTAGTGCTCGTAGCGCTGCCGGTAGAACGCGATCAGCTGCTGGAAGTGCGAGGTCGGCCAGAAGATGTGGTTCGCGAAGAACCCGTCGCCGTAGTAGGCGGCCTGTTCGGCGATCTCCGGGCTGCGGATCGAACCGTGCCACACGAACGGCGGCACGCCGTCGAGCGGGCGCGGCGTCGAGGTGAAGCCCTGCAGCGGGGTGCGGAACTTGCCCTGCCAGTCGACGACCTCCTCGCGCCACAACTGGTGCAGCAGCGCGTAGTTCTCGACGGCCAGCGGGATGCCCTGGCGGATGTCCTGCCCGAACCACGGGTAGACCGGGCCGGTGTTGCCGCGGCCCATCATCAGGTCGAGCCGCCCGTCGGCCAGGTGCTGCAGCATGGCGTAGTCCTCGGCCAGCCGCACCGGGTCGTTGGTGGTGATCAGGGTGGTCGACGTCGAGAGGACGATCTTCTCGGTCTGCGCCGCGATGTTCGACAGCAGCACGGTGGGGTTCGCCGGCGCGGCGAACGGCGGATTGTGGTGCTCGCCGACGGCGAAGACGTCGAGGCCGACCTCTTCGGCCTTGAGCGCGATCTTGACCATCGCCTTGATGCGCTCGTGCTCCGTGGGCGTGACGCCCGTGGTGGGGTCGGTCGTGACGTCGCCCACCGAGAAGATTCCGAACTGCATGACCGCTCCCTAGCCGGTTCGTTCTGTCCTTGCTTGTCGGCACAACTACTCGCGTGGAAGATGTATTCCTCCAGGACTATACCGGTGACCTGGGACACGCTGCCGGACCCCATCGGGGGCGCAGCGGCCCGATCCTGTCGGGGGGTGCGGATATCCTGCAGTACGGTGACGGCCCGGGGCCCCTGCTCCGGCCGCCTGTTTGCCCACCGAACAGCTCGCCTCGATCCGGGAGAACGACCTCGTGACTGCTGAGACTCTGTACGGGGCCGACGACCTGACCCACCTCGAAGGACTCGAGGCGGTCCGCAAGCGCCCCGGGATGTACATCGGCTCCACCGACAGCCGTGGCATCAACCACCTGTTCTCCGAGGTCGTCGACAACTCCACCGACGAGGGCGTGGCCGGTCACGCGACGCGCATCGTCGTCACGCTGCACGCCGACGGCAGCGTCCAGGTGGACGACGACGGCCGCGGCATCCCCACCGGCGTCCACGCCAAATCCGGCCTTTCCGGCGTCGAACTGGTGCTGACCCGGCTGCACGCCGGCGGCAAGTTCGGCGGCTCCGGGTACAAGACGTCCGGCGGTCTGCACGGCGTCGGCGCTTCCGCGGTGAACGCGCTCTCGCACCGGTTCGACGTCACGGTGAAGCAGAACGGCAAAGTGCACCAGATGTCGTTCGCGCACGGCGTGCCCGGCGTGTTCGACGGCCCCGGCCCGAAGGCGAAGTTCACCCGCCGCTCCGGGCTCAACCTCGTCGGCAAGATGAAGCGCGGCGAGCGCAGCGGCACGTCCATCCGCTACTGGTACGACGCGCGGTACTTCGAAACCGGCGCGGCGCTGGACGTCGAAGGCGTGCGCACGAAGCTGCGCAACACCGCGTTCCTCGTGCCGGGCGTCACGTACGTGCTGCGCACCGCGTTCGAGGACACCATCAACGAGGAGACCTTCCACTTCCCGAACGGGCTGGCGGACATGGTCGACTTCCTCGCCCCGGACAGCGAAAAACCGGTCTGCGGCACGCTGATGATCACCGGCGAGGGCACGTACAAGGAGAACGCCGCGGACGCCAACGGCGTCATGCAGTCCAATGTGGAGCGACACGCCGAGGTCGAGGTCGCGCTGCGCTGGGGCACCGGCTACGAGCGCACCGTGGAGTGCTTCACCAACACGATCCGCAACGTGCACGGCGGCACGCACCGGCGCGGCTTCGACCGCGCGGTCACCCGCGCGCTGCAGGACGTGATCGGCAAAACGCGCGGGCTGCTCAAGCCGAAGGAGGACCCGCCGACCACCGAGGACGTGCTGGAGGGCATGACCGCGGTGATCCACGTCCGGCTGCCGGAACCGCAGTTCACCTCGCAGACCAAGGACGAACTGTCGACCGCGGGCATCACGCGCGTCCTCCAGGGCATCGTCGACAAGCAGCTGCGGGCTTGGACCGAGGACCGGAAAACCAAGTCCGAGGCCAAGATCGTGCTGCAGAAGGTGGTCGACGCGGCACGCGTGCGGCTCGCCCAGAAACAGCAGAAGGACGCCGCTCGGCGCAAGACCGCGCTCGAGGGCGCGGCGATGCCGCCGAAGCTGGTCGACTGCCGCACCACCGGCGTCTCGCGCAGCGAACTGTTCCTGGTCGAGGGCGACAGCGCGCTCGGCTCGGCGCGGATGGCGCGGGTGTCGGAGTACCAGGCGCTGCTTCCGTTGCGCGGCAAGATCCTCAACGTGCAGAAGGCGTCTCTCGGCGACACGCTGAAGAACGCCGAGATCTCGTCGATCGTGCAGGTGCTCGGCGCGGGCACCGGCCGCACGTTCGATCTGTCGACGATGCGCTACGGCCGCGTGATCCTGATGGCGGACGCGGATGTCGACGGTTCGCACATCCGCACGCTGCTGATCACGCTGTTCGCGAAGTACATGCGCCCGGTGATCGAGGACGGCAGGCTGTACGCGGCCATGCCGCCGCTGCACAAGGTCACCACGAAGGGCCGCGGTGCGGAGACCTTCTTCACCTTCTCCCAGCGCGAGATGGAGCAGAAGGTCGCCGAGCTCGAGGCGGCGGGCAAGCAGGTCGTCACGCCGGTGCCGCGGTTCAAGGGTCTCGGCGAAATGGACGCCGACGAACTGTGGGAAACCACGATGAACCCGGCGACGCGCTCGGTCCGGCGGATCACGCTCGAGGACGTCGAGGCCGCGGAGCTGGCGCTGGAGCTGCTGATGGGCGAGAAGGTCGAGCCGCGGCGCAACTGGCTGGTCGAATCGTCCGACCGCGTCGACCGCGACGCCATCGACGTCTGAGTTTTCCGTTCGTTCCCAAGGAGTTGTGAGCCATGGCTCGCCGTAGCAAGACCCCGGTGACCCGGGTCGACCCGAGCGCGTTCGACTCGCCGGGCGCGCAGGTCTTCGACAACCCGCTGAAGACGGAGATCGAGGACTCGTACCTGGAATACGCGTATTCGGTGATCCACTCGCGCGCCCTCCCGGACGCGCGAGACGGCCTGAAGCCGGTGCACCGCCGGATCCTGTTCTCGATGAACGAGAACGGCTACCGCCCGACGCACGCGTACGTGAAGTCGTCGCGCGTGGTCGGCGACGTCATGGGCAAGTACCACCCGCACGGCGACGTGGCGATCTACGACGCGATGGTCCGGCTGGCGCAGGACTTCTCGATGAACGCCCCGCTGATCGACGGGCACGGAAACTTCGGCAGCCCGGACGACGGACCGGCCGCCTCGCGGTACACCGAGGCCCGGATGTCGCCCGAAGCGATGCTGCTCGTCGGCGAGCTCGGCGAGGACACCGTCGACTTCCGGCCGAACTACGACGGTTCGCTCGAAGAGCCCTCGGTGCTGCCCGCCGCGTACCCGAACCTGCTGGTCAACGGCACGTCCGGGATCGCGGTCGGCATGGCGACCAACATGATCCCGCACAACCTCGGCGAGGTGATCGGCGCCGCGCGGTGGCTGATCAACCATCCGAACGCCACGCTCGACAAGCTGATGGAGTTCGTCCCCGGCCCCGACCTGCCGACCGGCGGCAGCCTGCTGGGACTGGACGAGGTCCGCAAGGCCTACGAAACCGGCCGCGGCGTCGTGCGGATGCGCGCGAACGTCGAGACCGGCCCGCTGGAGGGCAGCCGCGGACGGCAGGCCATCACGGTCACCGAGCTGCCGTACGGCGTCGGCCCGGAGAAGGTGATCGAGAAGATCACCGACGAGGTCAACAAGTCCAAGCGGCTCACCGGAATCGCGGACGTCAAGGACCTCACCGACCGCGAGAACGGCACCCGGCTCGTCATTGAATGCAAGGTGGGCGTCAACCCGCAGGCGCTGCTGGCTGATTTGTATCGCCTCACGCCGCTGGAGCAGTCGTTCGGCATCAACAACCTGGTGCTCGTCGACGGGCAGCCGCAGACGCTCGGACTGAAGGCGCTGCTGGAAGTCTTCCTGAAGCACCGCTACGAGGTCGTCACGCGGCGCACGCGCTACCGCCGCCGCAAGCGCGAAGAGCGCCTGCACCTGGTCGACGGCCTGCTGATCGCGCTGCTGAACATCGACAAGGTCATCCGGCTGATCCGCGAGAGCGAGAACGCGGCCGCCGCGAAGGACGGCCTGATGACGAAGTTCAAGCTGTCCGAGATCCAGGCGACCTACATCCTGGACACTCCGCTGCGCCGGCTCACGAAGTACGACCGCCTGGAGCTGGAAAGCGAACAGGACAAGCTGCGCGAGGAAATCGCGGAACTGACCACGATCCTCGAGGACGAGTCGGTCCTGAAGAAGCTCGTGTCGACGGAACTGGCGAAGATCGCCAAGGACTTCCCGACCGGACGTCGCACCCGCCTCATCGACGGTGACTTGAAGGAAGTCCTGGCCGCGTCGAAGCCGTCCGGCCCGCTGGAAGTCGCGGACGACCCGTGCCAGGTGATCCTGTCGGCCACCGGTCTGGTCGCCCGCACCGCGGCGGAATCCGAAGAGGCGTCGGAAGTCCGCCGCCGAAACGGCCGCGTAAAACACGATGCCGTATCAGCCGTCGTGCACACCACCGCGCGCGGCCAGGTGCTGCTGGTGACCAGCCGAGGCCGCGCGTTCAAGACGGACGTGCTGCCCCTGCCCGTGCTCCCCGAACAAGCAGGCACAGTCTCGCTGCGCGGCGGGATGGCGGCAAAAGAACTGGTGCCGCTGGAAAAGGGCGAGCGGGTCGTCGGCATCGCGCCGTTGGGGGAGCAGGCAGGCAACTCGCCAGGCCTGGCCATCGGCACCCGCGGCGGCGTGGTGAAGGTCTGCGCGCCGGACTGGCCGGTGCGCTCGGACGAATTCGAGGTCATCAGCCTCAAGCCCGGTGACGAGATCGTCGGCGCGACCTGGCTGACCGACGGAAACGAAACGCTGGCCTTCATCTCGTCGGACTCGTCCCTGCTGCGCTTCGCCGCGAGCCTGATCCGCCCGCAAGGCACGAAGAGCGGCGGCATGGCAGGCATGAAACTGGCCGCGAACGCCACCGCGGTCTTCTTCGGAGCCATCCGCACCGACGACGAAGAACACGGCGAACCGATGGTCGTGACGGCAACGGGACAGAGCGTCAAGGTCACGCCCTTCAGCGAATACCCAGCGAAGGGCCGAGCCACCGGCGGCGTGCGAGCCCACCGCTTCCTCAAGGGAGAAACCGAAGTCCAGGTCGCCTGGGTAGGCCCCCGCCCAGCAGGCGCGAGCCGCACCGGTGACCCAGTGGAACTCCCCGAAGCAGACCTCCGCCGCGACGGCTCAGGCCACGCCCACCCCGGCCCAGAAGTAGTAGGCCACCTCATCGAACGCGGCTAGCCAAAACGGCGCGACCCAGGACCACACCGGGGCGCACCCACCCGCCGCCATGCTTGACGGGAACCCTGAGGGACTCTGCTCCCCTCAGGGTTCCTCTCACGGCCCCCTCGCTACCCGTGAAGCCCCCTTCACGGCCTTGGATTCCCTCGGCAGGGCCTTGGGCACGATGGACGCGCGGCCGAGGCACGTTCACCGAGGCCGAAGGACCTCGCAAGCCCACGCTGGCTGCGGCGCGGCGCGGGACGACGCGGCACAGGGCCGTCGTCTGTGCGGGCTCCAACCCGCACAGACCACCACCCAACCGCCGCCGACGCACCCACCGATCCCGGCACCCACCCCACCCCCACACCCCGATACGAAGCCAAAAACACGGCGCGGGGGTGCTTGGCAAGGCATCTTTCCCGCCTTGACAAGCACCCCCGCGCCGTAGTGACAATCAAGCTTCGGGGTGCCCCACGCAACCACCACCCCCGAAGGGGGCGTCAGCCCCCGAACCGCTCCGCCCCACCGAAGCCCACTCCATCCACAATGGACTCAACAGCAAGACCAGACCCCGCCCCTCACCGACCCAACCCCAACGACACGACCCCTCTTCACCCACGACGGATTCACCAGCAGAACCCTCACCGATCCGAACGCAACGACGCCGGATCAAAGTCTTCCCAGTCCTCCACAGTGGACTCAGCCACAGCCGAAGCAGGAAACCGCCTCTCCCCCAACCGTTCCCCCCTCAACCGCTGAAACTCCTCCACCGTCATCCCCGGATCGTCATCAGCAGCACGAGCCGGAGCCGCCCGCCCGGACAACGCCTCCACCAGCAACCCCGCCTCCTCCCCCAGCAATAACCCCACCCGGTTGAAACAATCCTGCTCAGCCTCAGCCATAGCCACCCGAACCACCTCAAGCACCACAGCCGAAACCCGCGAAGGATCCCACTGCGCCACCGAAGGCGATAGCCACAACCGCTTCAACGCTCCCAGCGCATCCACGGTCACCTCAACCGACCCATCCACCGCATGAGCCGACCCGCGCGCTTCCGCCATCAACGAAGCGACCTGCCCCAACGCAGCCTCGCGAGAACGGGCCAGCTCGATAAGTTCCCGGGTCTTCACCACGTCACCGGCTCTTCGTCATAGAAATCCGGATCATCCTCACTCAACGCCGTATACCCCAACGCAGCCACCGCTTCCGCGCCCAGCACCGGCGACAAAACCTGATGCATCCGATCCCCGGCCCGCCGCTCGGCCCGCCGAGACAACTCCACAATCTGCGCGGCAACCGCCTCCGAGCCGCTCCGCAACGCAGCCCGAGTCACCGTCAGCCCCGTCAACAACCCGCCAGGCGCGACCTCGACCGAAACCCCGCCCGCAGCAGCCTTCCCGACCACCGGCCCGGCGCGCTCGAACCGAGCAGCAGCGGCATCCCCGGCCCGGGAGGCCTCCTCCATCACCCGCGCCACCGCGCGGTCCATGTCGAATTCAGCCACCACTCACCCCGTCGGCCGGTAAAATCCGATGAACTGCTGTCCGGCGTTGGTCGTGCGGATCTTGCTGATCTGCACCGGATCCCCGGCCTCGACCATCTGCCCGTCGCCGATCACCATCGCGACGTGCCCGGACCACACCACCAAATCCCCCGGCAGCAACTGGTCGATCGACGGCACTTCAGCCCCGACAGTCTGCTGCCGCGCGATCCGGGGCAACTGCAGCCCAGCGTCCTGATAGGACGTCATGGTCAACCCGCTGCAGTCGAGTCCTTGCCCGCGCGCGGTGCCGCCCCACACATACGGCACGCCCAGCTGGGACAACGCCGCCCGCACCGCTTTGGCCGCGGTTTCGTTCGGCGCCATCACGGTTTTCCCGCCCGGCAGGTTGATCCCGACCCCGCTGCCCGGCTGCGGTGGAACAGCCACCGGCAACCGCGGTTTCCCGGCGAACCCGCCGCCACCACCCCCACCGCTGTCGCCTCCACCGCTGTGGCTGACGTGCGCGCCGTTGGTGTTGAACGCCTGCGGCACCGAGGTCGTCGCGCTGCTCGCGGAAGTCGATTCCGACCCGCCGAGCCGTCGCCCCAGCCCGGTCAGCTTCCCGAGCGTCTCCTCGGTGAACGTGGCCGCTTGTCCGGTCAACTGCCCGATCTTCGTTTGCAGCTGCAGCAGAATCTGCCGGGCCGCGGCCGCGCGGCTCTCCGGCGGCTGAATCCCGTTGACCGCCGCCAGCGCCTTCATCGAGGACGCGATCTCGCGCAGAATCTCGTCCCGCACCTGATCGTTGCGGATCTCACCGACGTGCAGCGTCTCCGCGGCCTCCGCGACCGCTCCTTCGATTTCCGCGCTCTCGTCGAGAAGGTCCTGGACTTCCTTCTCCAGATCCTTCGACGTCGCGACCGCGCGTTCCGAGGTCGCCCCGGAACTGGCCGCCGCCAGATTCACCCGCTGAGTGCCCGCGTGCTGATTGGCCCGGCCAACGGACGTCTGCAGCGCGACCTGCCCGTCGCGCGCGCCGTTGATCGCCGCCGGATCGTGCTTAAGCTTCGCGGCAAACTGTTTCGTGGTGTCCAGGCCGTTCCGGACCAGATGGTCGACCGGAGCGTTCACGAAAGCCTGCGCACAGCGTCGCCGTGTTCCTGCTCAACGGCGGCGTAATTGACCTGCGTGCGCCGAGCGGCCTCGCCGACGTCGTGCCAGCCGCCGCCGAGCACGTGCATCCGTTCCTGCAGCGCCCGCATCCGCGCGCCATACGCGCCGGCGAACCCGGATTCGTCCCCGATCGCGGAGAACCCGTCGCCGGACAGCGTCACGTGCGGACCGATATACGCCTTCGCGGCGGACCGCACCTCGTCGCCAAGTGGGTCGACCTGCTTCGCGTAGTTCTCGTACGCGCCGTCGTCGACATGAAAACCGGACACAACCCGCCCCTCCCCTGAGCCCTGCGGCCCAGGTTAGCGGACGGATTGTGCCCGGACAGGCGAAATGACCGAATCAGGTCAGCCGTTGAGAACCTTCGTCAGCCAGTCCCCCGAAGCGGGAATGGCCTTGCCGTTGACCGCGACCGTCGGCGTCCCGAAGCCGATCTGGCCGTTGCCGAAGTCCTGCTGCAGCTTCGGGTCGCTCTGGATCTGCTGAAACGCCGTCTGCAGCTGCTGGTCGTAGGTGCCGGCGTTGACCGTCTGCGCGAACTTCGGATCGGTGATCCCCAGGTCCTGGCCGAGCTTGATCAGCTGGGCCTTGTCGTACCCGCGGCCGCCTTCCTGCGGCTGGTTCTTGAACAGCGCGTCGTGGAACGCGGTGAACTTCTGCTCGTCGGCAGCGGCGAGCGCGGCGTTCGCCGAGTCGAGCGAGTAGCCCGGCGGGTCCGAGTTCTTGTTGAGCAGGATCACCATGTGGTAGCGCACGGTGAGCTGCCCGCTGTTGATCGCCTGCTCCATCCGCGGCCCGTAGTCCTGCTGCAGCTTGGCGCAGTACGGGCACAGGAAGTCGGCGTAGAGGTCGATGGTCTTCGGCGCGCCCGGCTTGCCGACCGACACCACGACGCCGTCGCGCTTCTCGACGACGCCCGGCCCGAGCGCCGTGGGCGTGCCCGCCGGGATCGCGTTGTCCTGCGTCGCGTTCTTGCTGGAGTTGATCCAGAGCACGCCGCCGATCACGAGCGCGGCGATCACCACGACGGCCACCACCACCGCGATGATCTTGTTCCGGTCGCTTCCCGAGCCCCGCGCCTGGGCGACCGACCTCGCGGCCGCCGCCTGCTGACGGCTTTTCCGCGCGTTGCGCGCAGCTCCACCCACTGTTCCTAGTTCCCTTCCGCGATGCTCTTGGGGTAGTCGTCCGAGGCCCCGCCGGAGTTCCGGCCCTTGCCCCAGCCGAGCCAGCCGTCGACCGAAAGCCACGTGCGCGGCCGGGCGAGCAGCCACACCGCGAGCAGGGCGAAGCCGGCGTCACGCAGGATCTCCTGCGGGTATTCGGTCTGCCCGGCGTTCACGCGCCCGCCGCCGCCGAAGCAGCCGCAGTCGATGCTCAACCCGCGCGCCCATGACTGCGCGATGCCCGCGACGAGCACGGCCAGCAGCACGAGCGAGACGCCCGCGACCCAGCGCGTGGCCAGCCCGGCGAGCAGCAGCAGCCCGAGCACCAGCTCCAGCAGCGGCAGCCCAGTGGCGACCGGGCGCACCAGCGCGTGCGGGAGCACGTCGTAGGCCTGCACGGCGATGTACGTCTGCCCCGGGTCGGCGATCTTCAGACCGCCGGACACGAGCCACACGGCAGCCAGCCCGAGCCGGGCGAGCGTGCCGATGGTGTCGAGTACAGGTTGGGGCAGTCGGCGCACGCGCTTAGGCTAACCGTCTGACCTGAGAACCATGTGAGCAGCCAACCGGCGAAGCGGAGGCACCGATGCGGATTCGCGCACTGGTTGCCGCGCTGTTTCTGCTGGTCAGCTGCGTGTCCTGCGGATCGTCGACGGTATCCAAGGACGATCCGCTTCCCACCCGGGCGCGTGACGGCAACCACCTGACCATCGGGATCCGGTTCGACGCGCCCGGCCTTTCGCAGCGGACGGTCGACGGCAGGTTCACCGGTTTCGACGTCGACGTCGCTACTTTCGTCGCGCGCGAACTGGGGGTCGACCCGGACCACATCACCTGGCACGAGACGACCCCGGCCCGCCGCGAGACCGACCTCACGTCGGGCGCGGTCGACCTGGTCGTGGCCACCTACTCGATCACCGACAAGCGGAAACAGCAGGTGAGCTTCGCCGGCCCGTACTTCGTCACCGGCCAGGACCTGCTGGTGCGGCTCACCTCGCCGGACATCACCGGCCCGGAAAGCCTCAACGGCAAGCGGCTCTGCTCGGTCACCGGCTCGACGCCCGCGCAGATGGTGAAGGACAAGTTCGCGCAGATGGTGAAGCTGGTCGAGTACCCCCGCTATCCGGACTGCGTCACCGCGCTGCTGGCCAACCAGGTCGACGCGGTGACCACGGACGCGGTGATCCTCGCCGGGTACGTCGCGCAGAATCCGGAGCTGCTGAAGGTGGTCGGCCGCCCGTTCTCCACCGAGCGGTACGGCATCGGCCTGCGCAAGGGCGACACCGAGGGCCAGCACGCGGTGGACGACGCCATCCGGAAGATGGTGTCGACCGGGGCCTGGCGGAAGTCGCTGGAGGCGAACATCGGGCCGTCGAACTACCCGTTGCCGAATCCACCGGAGATCACCGAGCAGTGACCGACCTAGCCTCGCTGCCGGACCTGCCCGTCCGCGCGGTGCTGCCGTCCGTGCTGAGCGCGCTCGACGACCACGGAGCCGCGGTGCTCGTCGCCCCGCCCGGCACCGGCAAGACCACTCTCGTGCCGCTCGCGCTGAACCGCGGCGAAGGACGCGTCGTGGTCGCCGAACCCCGTCGGCTCGCTGCGCGGGCCGCGGCTGGGCGGATGGCCGCGCTGCTGGGCGAACCGGTCGGCGAGACGGTCGGGTACGCGGTGCGCGGCGACCGGAAGGTGTCTTCGCGCACGCGGATCGAGGTGGTCACGTCCGGGCTGCTGGTACGGCGGGTGCAGCACGATCCCGAACTGGCCGGGGTGTCGACGGTCCTGCTGGACGAATGCCACGAACGCCATCTCGACGCTGACCTGCTGCTCGCCTTGCTCCTCGACGTCCGCGCCGGGTTGCGCGACGACCTGCGGCTGCTCGCGACGTCGGCGACCGTCGCGTCCGGACGGCTGGCCGAACTGCTCGGCGACGCTCCGGTCATCACCGCACACGCCCGCACGTATCCGGTCGAGCTGAGCTACCGCGCTCCGGCGCGCGGGGAACGTCCGGAAGCCGCGGTCGCGTCGGCGGTCCGGAAAGCACTGTCCGAGGGAGACGGTGATGTGCTCGCGTTCCTCCCTGGTGCCGGGGAAATCGCGCGCGCGTCGGCGTTGCTGAGTTCGCTGGACGCAGATGTGCTGCCACTGCACGGACGGCTTTCCGCTGCCCGACAGGACGAAGCATTGCGGCCACGGGACCGGCGGCGAGTAGTTCTCGCGACCGCCGTCGCCGAGTCGAGCCTGACCGTTCCGGGCGTCCGCGCGGTCGTGGATTCCGGTCTCGCCCGCGTCCCCCGGGTCGATCATCGACGCGGTCTTGCCGGGCTCGCCACGGTGCGGGTTTCGGCTGCGGTGGCGGAACAACGCGCTGGCCGGGCAGGTCGCGAAGCACCTGGCCGGGCGTACCGCTGCTGGCCGGAGCACGAGCAAGCGACGCTGCCCGCATACCCGGAGCCGGAAATCCGCACCGCCGAACTCGCGCGGTTCGCGTTGGAGCTCGCCTGCTGGTCCACTCCGGACGGAACCGGCCTGGCCTGGTGGGACCCGCCCGGCGAAGGTGCGCTCGCCGCCGCGCGAAGCCTGCTCGTCACCCTCGGCGCGACCACGGCCGACGGTGCTGTCACGCCGCGCGGGCAGAAAATGGCCGACCTCGGCTTGCATCCTCGTCTCGCGCGCGCGTTGCTGGACGGCGCTGAGGCCGTCGGAGCCCGTGCCGCCGCGGAAGTCGTCGCGCTGCTCGATGCCGCAGCGACGCTCACCGATGTCGAAGCCGAACTGCGCCGGCTCCGTTCCGCGCACGACGACGCGGCCCGTCGATGGCAACGGGACGCGAAACGCTTGGCCTCACTGGTCAATTCGCCAGCCTCCGGGGCCCCGGACGCGGCGTTGGTCGTCGCCCTCGCGCATCCGGAACGCTTGGCGCGGCGGCGCACGGGATCGGCACCGGTGTATCTGATGGCCAGCGGCACCGCGGCCGAACTGCCCAGCGGAAGCGGACTGGGTGACGCTGAATGGCTGGCCGTCGCCGAAGCCACCCGCGACCCGGGCCGCGTGCACGGCACGATCCGGCTCGCCGCGACCGCCGACGAAGCGCTGGCCGTCCGAGCCGCGCCGACCCTCGTGTCCGAAGCGGACGAAGTGCATTGGGACGGCGATGTCGTCGCCCGGCACGTGCGTCGGCTGGGCGCGATCGTGTTGTCCGAAAAGCCTTTGCGCAACCCAGATCCGCAGAAAGTCCACGACGCAGTGGTCACCGGACTCCGCACGGAAGGCCTCGGTTTGCTGCGGTGGACCCAGGACGGTACCCGTCTCCGCGAACGTCTGGCCTTCCTGCACCGCGTACTGGGCGATCCTTGGCCGTCCGTGGATGACGAGAATCTTCTGTCTGATGTAGACAGTTGGCTGGATCTCTCGCGGGTTCGCCGCCGAGCCGATCTGGCGAACATCGACGCCGGAACTGCCCTGCGCGGCCTGCTCCCCTGGCCCGAAGCAGCGCGGCTCGACGAACTCGCTCCGGACCGGCTCGAAGTCCCGTCCGGTTCGCACTACCGCGTGGACTACCACGGCGACCAGCCCGTGCTCGCGGTGAAGCTGCAGGAGACGTTCGGCTGGACCGAAACGCCGTCGCTCGCCGACGGTCGCGTGCCGGTCGTGCTGCACCTGCTGTCGCCCGCCGGTCGCCCAGCCGCGGTCACCGCGGATCTCGAATCCTTCTGGCGCACCGGGTACGCCGCCGTCCGCGCCGATCTCCGCGGTCGTTACCCGAAGCATCCGTGGCCGGAGGACCCCGCGACCGCCAAGCCGACCCGGCACACCACCCGCCGGTCCCGCTGACCCCTGCCTAAAGTCGAGGTCGGCCCGGGACGGCCGGCTGATGTCCACGCACGCCGCGCGGGCGCAGACTTCGCCGTACGATCACGTTTCGCGGATTGACGAAGCGCTACGGCCAGAAACCGGTGGTCAACGGCCAGCGCGGGCAAGTCCACCACTATGCGGATGACTGTCGGCCTCGACCGGCCGGACTCCGGTGACGCACTGATCCGCGGCAAACCGTATGCGGAACTACGGTTTCCGCTGCGGGAAGTCGGTGCGCTGCTGGATGCGGAAGCCGTGCACCCCGCCGCGCGGGGAAGCATCTGCTCGCGATGGCGCGCAGCAACGGAATCGCCGCGAGCCGGGTCGAGGAAGTGCTCGCGCACGGTCGTCGCGAGCAAGCGCACCGGCACGTTCTCCCTCGGCGTGAGCCAGCACTGCTGAACCGCCGCGACGCCTGAACCGGTCAGGCGTGCGGCAATCCCAGTCCGGCAAGGACTGCACGGGCTCCGGCGACCAGTTCGGCTTCGGTCGGCGGGTTGACGGAGCCCGTGCCCGCTAACGCGTCGAAGATCGATCCGTCGAGCCAGCCGATCAGCACTCGCGTGTGGTCCTCCGGGGTGGGTGACCCAGCCGCGGCGAGTACCTCCGCGCACCGCCGACGCAACTCCAGCCCGCCAACGTCGTATCGAGCCCGCAACTCCGGCCGTCGCGTCGATTCCAGCGCGAATTCGTAGCGCGCGAGCATCCGGGTGCGCCCGACGGTGATCGACCGGTGGACCATCGCCCCGAGGAACTCCGCGAGCGTCCCCGCCGGCGGCGCGACCTCGGCCTGGTCGAGCGCGATCATCCGGTCCGCGGCCAGTTCGAGCAGCGCCGCCCGCGTGCGCGCGTAGTACGACGTCGAGCCCGGAGGCAGCCCGGCCGCCCGGTCGACGGCGCGATGGGTCAGTCCCCGCATGCCCTCGGCCGCGATGACCTCGATGGCCGCGTCACCGATCACCGCTGTCCGCTCCACCCCGCCACACTACAGGTGTAGAGTCCTCTACAGACGTAGAGGAGGGTGGCATGGCTCAGCGACACGCGATCGTGGTCGGCGGCGGCATCGGCGGATTGGGCGCGGCGATCGGCCTGCGCAAGGTCGGCTGGCAGGTCACGGTGCTGGAGCGCGCGCCGGAGTTCACGGCCATTGGCGCGGGAATCTCCTTGTGGCCCAACGCGCAGCGGGCATTAGCCGAATTGGGCGTCAAACCGCGGATCTCCGCACAGCGCGGCGGCGGCCTGGTCGATTGGCGCGGGCGTCGGCTGGCCAACTGGGACGCGGACCTCTTCGTGCGCAGCCACGGATTGCCTCTGGGCGCGACGCACCGGGCGAACCTGATCGAAACGCTGCGGTCAGCGTTGCCGGACGAATGCCTGCGGACCGGAGTCGAGGTGACGAGCGTCGAGCAGAACGGCTTGGTGCACCACGACTCCGGCTCGATCGAAGCGGACCTGATCGTGGCGGCCGACGGAATCCACAGCCCGATCCGGCAGGCGCTTTTCCCGTCCGCACGTGTGGCGTACAGCGGTGGTGCGGCGTTCCGCGGCATCGCCAAACTGCCGCTGAAGCCCACCTTGAGCACGACATGGGCGGCGGGAATCGAAATCGGCGTCCTACCCCTGCTGGACGACGAGGTGTACTGGTGGGTCTCCGAAGCCCGCCCAGCCGGGATCCGGCATGCCGACGTCCACGCCTACCTGAGCGCGAAGTACGGCCGCTGGCACGACCCGATTCCGCAGCTCATCGACACCACCCCGGAAATCCTGCTGCACGACACGCATCACCTGGCAACGCCGCTGCCCAGCTACACCCGCGGCCGCATCGCGCTCCTCGGGGACGCCGCGCACGCGATGCCGCCGTTCCTGGGACAAGGCGGCTGCCAGGCACTGGAGGACGCGGTGGTGCTGGCTTCACACGTCAAAGAGTCCACAGTGGACGAAGCGCTCCGTCGTTATGACGCGGAACGTCGCCCACGCACGCAGAAGGTCGCGAAGGCCTCCATTCAAGCCGGCGCCAGCGGGCCGCTGCTCCGCAACCCGGCAGCGGTCGCGCTCCGGTCGGCCTTCACCCGGCTGTTGCCCGCGGCGGTCACCACCCGGGTGGGAGCCAGCATCAGTCGTTGGCAACCGCCAGCACTCAGCTAGAGCGATCCGAGGACGCGAGGAGCGCGTTCGCGGTGTCGATGATCGTTGGCTCAACAGGGCGGGATTTCCAGCCGAGTCGAGTACGCGCCTTGCTGCTGTCGACGAGCCTGGTGCGGCCGAGTTCGAAGCGCAGCATCGCCATCGGCGGGTTTCGCCGGGCAAGGAGTTTGACGACGAAGTCAGGCAGGGCGCGAGCGGGCACCTTCGCGGCTTGCTCCGCAAGGTTCTCGCGCAGGGTGCGGGCGATGTCGGTCGTTCCGGGCCGGTTCGCCGCGCCGAGCGGCAGTCCCTACAGGAGCGTCGCCAGAAGGCGGTCAGTTCGAGCGTCAGCGGAACCGCGTCGCCTCCCGCATTCCGCTGGCGCTACAGGGACAGTCCGATTCGTCACCACTGCCGAAGGTCAAGGGCGCGATCGTGCTGCCTAATGTTTATGTCAAGCAGCGGTAGCCGTGGTGTGTCGGTAGTCGGCCTGGTAAGGCTGGCGGGTGCGCAGGAGCGCGTAGAGGACGTTGATGCGTCGTCGGGCCAGCGCGATCAGTGCCTGGTGATGGCGCTTCCCTTCGGCGCGTTTGCGCTGGTAGAAAGCTTTGCTGAGTGGGTCGGTGCGGATCGCGCAGAACGCGGACTGGTAGAAGATGAACTTCAGGTGTTTGCTGCCGGCGGTGGCTCGCCGCAGGTAGTTCATCTTCCCGGACTGCTGCAGGACCGGCGCGAGGCCGGCGGCCGAAGCGAGCTGATCGGCGCTGGCGAAGCGGTCCAGGTTTCCTGCCTCCGCGAGGAATTCCGCGGTCAGGGTGGCCCCCATCCCCGGCAGGCTTCGGACGAGGGCCGCGTCAGGGTGGCGGTCGAGCCCGTCGGCGATCTGGTTCTCCAGTTCGCCGATGCGGTGCCGGGCCGCGATCGCGTCGGTGGCGAACTCGCGGGCGAACTCGGCCATGCGCTTCTGCCCGGGAACGATCACATGCTGGGCCTGAGCGGCCGCAATCGCCTTGCCTGCCAAGGGTTCGGCATAGCTGCGGCGGACGCCCGCGGCCAGCATGTGATCGATCAGGCCGTCGCGTCCGGCTTCGCGGACCTCTTCCGGTGTGACGAAGCGGACCAGAAGCCGCAGGTCGCTGAGGTTGGTCACGTCCACGACGCGTTCCAGGCCGGGGAAGAACCCGGCCAGGGTTTCGCGCAGCCGGTTGAGGCGGCGGGTCTGATCGATGACGAGTTCACGGCGTCGGGAGACCAGCATCCGCAGGTCGAGGGTGATGTCGTCCTCGGCGGTGACGATGCGCCAGTCGTCGCGCAGGCGCAGCTGGTCGGCGATGGTGGCCGCGTCGCGGGGATCGGATTTGGCTTCGCCGCCCTTGCTGGCGCGGCGGGCTCGGTTGACCACCAGGCCCGGGACGTGGACCAGGCGGACACCTGCCTCCAGCAGCATGGCGGTCAGCAAGCTGGCCACTCCGCCCATCAGGTCGATCGCGGCGGTGAGCTCGCCGTGCTCGGCTTCGGCCTGGCGCAGCTGGGCGATCAGGGCGTCGATGCTGTCCGGGTCGTTGTCGACGCGCCGGGAGAGCAGGACTTTCCCGGTCTCGGCGGCGACGATCGCGACCCAGTGGAACTCCTTGGCGACATCGATGCCTGCTTTTACTGCCATCGAACCTCCGGTCGATCACACGGTGTGGTGCGTCCCGATTCCGCCGTCAACGCCCTACATAGCGATGGTTCGCAGTGCCTAATCAGCGGTCAGAACCAGGTGGTGGAGCGGGCGGCACAGCACTCTGAACCATCACCGGCAGCAGGCATGAAAGCCATACCCGCTCCACCTGCATCCGCCGATCCTCGCGGACCGCGGACATCCCTGAAAGGTAGGGCGGCATGATGGGTCACCATGGCTGAACCCACCCTGGCCGAACAGCTCGGCGCTCCACTGCCGGACGGCATTGAATCCCTGCCTGAGCAGCACAAACAGGATCTGGCGGCGGCATTGCGCGACGCCCGGCACCGGCAGGCGCAGGCCCTCGCCCGCGCGGGTGAGGAAAGCCTGAAGTACGTGCCCGCGCTGCTGCGCGGCGCGGTGCGGAAAGCGGTCGGCCTGTGAACCCGGAAATCCTCAAGCTCGCCCGGGTGCTGGACGTCGACCCAGCCCGGCTCAACTACCTCGCCGACGTCGACCAGGGCGAGGTGCGGCTGCTGCGCGAGCAGATGACGACCACGTTGTTCGACGCGAACCTCGTCGTGCTGGAGCGCATGGCGCTGGCGAGCAAGCTGCTGCCGGCCGGGGTGACCGCGAAGATCGCGGAGAAGGTGTTCGGCCCGCTGCTGTGCGCGCGGATCGCCGGGCTGGTCGATGTGTCGCGCGGCGTCGATGTCGCGAAACGGCTGTCGCCGAAGTTCCTCGCCTCGGTCGCCGCGGAGCTGGATCCGCGGCGCGCGACGTCGATCATCACGCGGATCCCGGTGACGACGGTCGTGGCGGTCGCCGAGGAACTGACCCGCCGCGAGGACTGGATCACGCTGGGCCGGTTCGTCGGCCACCTGCCGGACGACACAGTGCGCCGCTGCGTCGGCCTGCTGGACGACGCTGGTCTGCTGCGCACCGCGTATGTGCTGGACGACCCGACCCGGATCTACCACATGCTCAGCCTGCTCGGCGAGGACCGGCTACCCTCGTTGGTCCGCGCCGCCGCGGCGGACGAGTCGCTGTGGGCACCAGCGCTGGACGTGCTGGCCCACCTGAACGAAACTCGCCGGGCAACGGTACGACCGCTGCTCGGCGAGCTTCCGGAAGAACTGCGAGCCCGCGCGGAGGCGGCGCTCGACTAGGCCACGATCAGGTAGATCCCGTATCCGATCACCGCGGCGCAGATCGTGAAGCACACGACCGCGCCGGTCAGCTGAACCGTGCCGGTGCCTCCGTTCGCCCGCGCGGTCACGCGCTCGGACAGCCCGCGCACCCCGTACGCGAACAGTCCGGTGAGCACGACCGCCGCCACCAGCGACACCACGAAAACGATGCCGAGGGCACCCCAGTTGATCGCCATGTCGTCCTCTCTCAGGCCGCGACCGGAGCGGCCTCGGCGGCATCCGGCTCGTTGACAGTGGCCGGCGTGACCGGATTGCGCCGCGACACGAGCCAGATGCCCACCGCGAGCAGCACCCCGACTCCGCCGACGAGGACGGTGCCCCAGCTGCCGCGCGTGGAGACCGCGGCGGCGATAGCCCCGACGATCGCCGCGGCGGGAAGCGTGAGCGCCCAGGCGATCACCATCTTGCCCGCGACGCCCCAGCGGACCTCGGCGAGCTTGCGGCCGAGCCCGGAGCCGATGATGCCGCCCGAGGTGACGTGCGTGGTCGACAGCGCGAAGCCGAGGTGCGACGAGGCCAGGATGACCGCCGCGGAACTCGTCTCCGCGGCAAACCCTTGCGGTGTCTGGATTTCGGTGAGCTTCTTGCCCATTGTCTGGATGATCCGCCAGCCGCCGAAGTAGGTGCCGAGCGCGATCGCCGTGCCGGAGCAGAGGATGACCCAGACCGGCGGACTGGACCCCGGCGCGAGCGAACCGCCCGCGATCAGCGCGAGCGTGATGACGCCCATCGTCTTCTGCGCGTCGTTGGTGCCGTGCGCGAGCGAAACCAGGCTGGCCGAAAGCACCTGGCCGGTTTTGAAGCCCTTGCCGACGACGTCCTGGCGGGACTTCGCGGTGATCCGGTAGACGAGGAAGGTGCCGACGAGCGCGACGACGCCCGCCACCACCGGCGACGCGACCGCCGGGATGAGCACCTTTTCGACGACCTTCGTGAAATGCACCGCGTCCGCGCCGGACGCGATCCAGGTCGCCCCGATCAGCCCGCCGAACAGCGCGTGCGACGAACTCGAGGGCAGCCCGACGAGCCACGTCACGAGGTTCCAGACGATGGCCCCGACCAGTCCGGCGAAAATCACCACCGGCGTGACCTTGGTGTCGTCGACGATTCCGCCGGAAATGGTTTTCGCGACCTCGATCGAAAGAAACGCGCCGACGAGATTCAATACCGCGGAGATCGCGACCGCGACCCGGGGCTTCAGCGCACCGGTGGCGATAGAAGTGGCCATGGCGTTGGCCGTGTCGTGGAACCCGTTGGTGAAGTCGAAGGCCAGCGCCGCGACGATCACCACCAGGACGATGAGAGAAAAGTCCATGCCCGCTCTCCGGTTTGAGTGTCCTGCGGGAATGACGGTACCGACGCGAAGGGTGTCTCCAGATCCCTCAGCGAGTGGCCAGTAGTTGAACTCTGAATGAACTGGATCTTGCCAGCGGCCAGGGTTTTCGCCCGTTCACCTGCTGGTCCTTTTTCATCGTTGCCCGAGCGGTTCGAGACCGCGCTCAAGGGTGGGCGCGCGGGCAGGAACTCTGCCCCCGCGCACTTCCCGGGCCTTCAGGAAACGGGTATGCGGGATATTTCCGGCAATGGGTTCTGGCCCAGATGCTCCGCCCCGGTAGCCGCGGACTCGCGTACCGCGTCGAACCCGTACCGGCGCATTTCCGCTTCGTATTCCCCGATCGCGGCCGGCTGGCCGCTGCTCAACGCGGCGGCGAGTGCGGCACCGTCGCGCATCGCGGTGTTCGCCCCGGCCCCGGCGGCCGGGCTCATCGCGTGGATCGCGTCGCCGGCCAGACACACGCGCGACGGCTCCCACGGCCCGGTTGGCACGCTGGTCCGGATCGAAACGAGGAACGGCGAATCCGGGAGCCAAGTTTCGACTATCCGGCGCACCCGCGGATGCCAGTCCGCGACCCGGTCAAGCACGAACTTCCGCATCTCGTGCCCGGACAGCGCGCGGAGTTCGTCGTCGGTCTGTCCGAAGATTTCCTGGCGCGCACCGAAAGCGCAGGCCAGGTACGGCTCGGCGGGGCTGAGCCGAACCCGCGGTGCGAGGCGCGCGCACACGTCGGCGATCGGCTCCGGATAGTCGACCGGCGCGAAGCCGATCATCTGCTTCTCCGGCCCGGAAACAATGGTGAACACGGCGAACATCTCCGGGTCGAACAGTTCCCGGTTCGCGGCGGTGAGCGGCAACTTCGCGTGCAGCTGCCGCAATCCGGTGTCGGCGACCCGCGCGTGCGGCAGGTATTGCCAGCGCACCGGCGAATTCACGCCGTCCGCGCCGACGAGAACCGCACCGCGCGCGTGTCCCGTCGGCGAAGTGCGCGATCACGCCGTTGTCATGCGTTTCGTACCGGACGAACTCTTTGCCGAAGCGGACGTTGCCGAGTCCCTCGAACAGGATCTGCCGTAGGGTGAACCGGTTGACGTTGCGCTGCACTCCGCCGTCGTCCAGCACGAACTCGGTGAGCGGCGTCAGCTGGCTGTTGTAGATCGTGATGGCGTTGCGCGGCTGGCCCGAGGTGACCAGGAACAGCTCGTGCAGGTGGGGTGGCAGGACTTCCCGCAGCGCCTGGTCGCCGCGGGAATCGATGTGCAGCCGATAACCCTGCCGGCGCGCGTCCAGCGGGAATCGCGTTCGTAGACCTCGCACGGGATCCCGGCTTTGCGCAGCCCCTGGGCGAGGCACAGCCGGCCGAGCCCGGCCCCGATCACGAGCACGGTGTCGTCGGCGTTATTCGCCATCCGCGAAGTCCCTTCCGTACCAACGTTCTGGTTCGAGAGGGACGCACTGGGCTGGCCCGCTTGAGCCGGGCGCTCGGAAAGAGAGCGAATGAGCCGTCCGGCCTAACCCATACCGGACAATGGCCTTTCGCGCGTCCTGTTCCGTTGCACGCTAGCGCAGCCGCGGACTCCGTCGCCACCTGATCAACGCAGCTTTGCCCCTTTCCGCCACACCGCGTGGGTCAACGGGACCCCGGGCCGATAAGCGAGATGCGTCGTCGACGGGGCGTCGAGTACGTGCACATCCGCCCGCGCACCCGGCCGCAGGTACCCGAAGTCATCACGACGAAGCGCCCGTGCGCCGCCGGCCGTCGCCGACCACACGGCCTCGTCCACGGTCATCCGCATCTGCAGCACGGCCGTCGTCACGCAGAACGCCATCGACGTGGTGTACGAGCTGCCCGGATTCGCGTTGCTCGCCAACGCGACCGTCGCGCCAGCGTCGAGTAACCGCCGCGCCGGAGCAAGCGACTGCCTCGTCGACAAATCGCACGCGGGCAACACCGTCGCGACCGTGTTGGACGACGCGAGCGCCTCGACGTCAGCGTCGCTCAGGTACGTGCAGTGGTCGACGCTCGCCGCGTCCAGTTCCACCGCCAACCGCACACCGGGGCCCTCGCCGAGCTGATTGCCGTGCACCCGCAGACCAAGCCCACGCTCCGCCGCCGCCTTGAGCACCCGCGCCGACTGAGCCTCGTCGAACGCCCCGGTCTCGCAGAACACATCGGCCCACCGCACATGCGGAGCGACCGCGTCCAGCATCTCGCCACAGACCAAGTCCACATAGGACTCCGCATCGGCACCCGGTGGGACGAGGTGCGCCCCGAGAAACGTCACCTCGTCGGCGACCTCGCCGGCAATTCGCGCCGATCGTGCCTCGTCCGCGACAGTGAGGCCGTAACCGGTCTTCGTCTCCAGGCAAGTGGTGCCCTGCGCAGCCGCTTCCTCGACATGTCGACGCAGATTCGCCGCCAGCTGCTCGTCCGAAGCCGCCCGCGTCGCGTCGACGGTGACGGCGATTCCGCCTGCCGCGTAAGCCTGTCCGGCCATCCGCGCCTCGAACTCCGCGGTGCGGTCGCCCGCGAACACGAGGTGGGTGTGGCTGTCCACCCACCCGGGCAGCACAGCGCGGCCCTCGACGTCCACGCGCTCGTCGGCGTCCGGAGCCTGCGCGGCCGGACCGGCCCACGCGACGGTCTCGCCGTCGAGCACCAGCGCTGCGTCGCGGAGCTTGCCCAGCTCCGGGTCGTTCGTGGTGAGCTCGCCGATTCCGGTGATCAGAACTGCCACAGCGCCTCGATCTCCTTGGCCAGTACGGTTTCCGGTCGTTCGATCAGCACGTGCGCACCGTCGCGCACCACTTCCCGTCCGGCCACCACCACGGTACGGACGTCCGCGGCCGCGGCGGCGAACAGCACGCCGGACGGTTCGATCCCGGCCGTGCGCACCGTGTCCGTCGCGACGGTGACCAGGTCCGCCCCGGCACCGGCCGCGAGAGTGCCGGTCTCCGGCCAGCCCGCGGAGATGTGCTCGGTGCCGGCGACGAGCAGCTCTTCCGCGGTGAACCGGCCGCGTTCCTCGCTGGCGAGCCGGTCGTCCAGCTCGAGCGCCCGAGTCTCCTCGAACGCGTCGACCACCGCGTTGCTGTCACTCCCGATGCCGAGCCGCACGCCCGCGTCGAGCAGGCTCCGGGCCGGTCCGATGCCGTCGCCGAGGTCCCGTTCGGTGGTCGGGCAGAAGCACACGCCACTCCGGGATTCGCCCAGCCACTTGATGTCCTGCTCGGTCAGATGCGTCGCGTGCACCGCGGTAAGCCGCTCGCCGAGCACGCCGTAATCCCAGAGCAGCCCGGTCGGCGTCCAGCGGTACGCGGCCTCGCACTGCTCGTTCTCCGCGCGCTGTTCGGACAGGTGGATGTGCAGCGGCCGGTCCTCCGGCACCGCGTTGTCCACTTTCGGCAGCTCGTACTCCGGCACCGCGCGCACCGAGTGGATCGCCCCACCGACACGAAAGAGGTCGTCTTCTTTCAGCAGCGCGACGCGTTCCGCCCAGTTTTCGGCGGAACCGTCCGAAAATCGCTGCTGTACCTCGTCCGGCGGCACACCGATGCCGCCCGCGAGATAGCAGGTGTCGAGCAGCGTCATCCGGATCCCGGCGTCCCGCGCGGCCTGCCGCAACGCGTCGCCCATGGCGTTAGGCGAAGCGTACGGCTTGCCGCCCGGCCCGTGGTGCAGATAGTGGAACTCGGCGACGCTCGTGTAGCCCGCCAGCACCATCTCGGCGTAGACGCCCCGGGCGAGCCGGTAGTACGAATCCGGATCGAGCCGGGCGGCGAGCGAATACATCCGCTCCCGCCACGTCCAGAACGTGCCCCGCTCGTGGTGCGTCCGGCCCCGCAGCGCGCGGTGGAACGCGTGCGAGTGCCCGTTGGCGAACCCCGGCAAAGTCAGTCCATTAAGGACAGTTCCGGTCTTCTGCGCGTTCGCGGTCACCGAAACGATCCGGCCGTCGGCAATCTCGATCCGGACCGCTTCCGCGACTCCGTCGGGCAGCCAGGCCCGTTCGCACCAGTACGTGGTCATCGCGCGAGCCGCTCCAGCACCTCGGCCAGCGCCCGAGCGCCAGCTTCGACGTCGTCCGCCTCGGCGAATTCCTCCGGAGCGTGGCTGATCCCGGTCGGATTGCGGACGTAGAGCATCCCGGACGGCACGAATCCCGCCAGGATCGCCGCGTCGTGCCCGGCACCGGTGGGCAGCTCGGGCGGATTGCCCAGCCATTCCCCCAGCGACCGCCGCAGCGCATCGTCGAACACCACGTCGTCGGAGTACGACTCGCGCGTGACCGCCAGTTCGCACCCTTCGGCTTCCGCAGCAGCCCGCGCCGCCTGCGTGATCTCCTCGACCAGCTGCGGAGTCGACGTACCTGGCACCCGCGCGTCCAGCCATAGATCCACAGTGGACGCGATCACGTTGGTCCCGCCCGGCGTGGGCACCAGCCGTCCCACAGTCGCCCGCGCGTCCGACAACTTCCGCGCCAACTGCCGCGCCGCCACCACGGTCTCGGCAGCGGGAAGCATCGGATCCACGCGGTCCGCGAGCAACGTCGCACCCGCGTGATTTCCCTGTCCGGCAAAGGAAAACCGCCAGCGGCCGTGCGCGATCACCGTACTGCCGACCGCCACCGGCGAGCCGAGGTCGATCAGTCCCCTGCCCTGTTCGACATGCAATTCCAGGAACTGCCCGATCAGCCCGAGCCGATCCGGATCCGCGCCGACACGGTCCACGTCCAGCCCGGCCTTCGCGGCGGCCTCGGCGAACGTGACGCCGGACGGATCACGCAGCGCCCGGGCCCGGTCCGCGTCGATCGTCCCGGTGAGCAGCCGCGAACCGAGACACGGCACGCCGAAGCGGCCGCCCTCCTCCTCGGCGAAGACCACCACCGCGAACGGCTTGGCCGGACGAAACCCCTTGGCTTGCAAAGCTTCTACTGCCGCCAGCGCACTCACGACGCCGAGCGGCCCGTCGAACGCGCCTCCGCCCGGCACCGAGTCCAGATGGCTGCCGGTGACGACCGCGTTCGCGCCGGGAGCGCCCCACCACGCCCAAAGGTTGCCGTTGCGATCAGTCTCGACGTCGAGGCCCACCTGCTGCGCCCGTTCGACGAACCACGTGCGCAGGTCATGCTCCGGCGCATCGAACGCGTGCCGCGAGTAACCGCCGCGCCGGGCGTCGCGCCCGACGTCGGCGATCTCGGCGAGCAGCTCGGATGCGGTCACGCCTGCTCCCGCATCGGCACCCGCACGCCGCGCTCGTCGGCGACCTCGGCCGCCCGGTCGTATCCGGCGTCGACGTGCCGGATGACGCCCATGCCCGGGTCGTTCGTGAGCACCCGCTCCAGCTTCTGCGCGGCCAGCGGCGTGCCGTCCGCGACGCTCACCTGCCCAGCGTGGATGGACCGGCCCATGCCGACCCCGCCGCCGTGGTGGATGGACACCCAGCTCGCCCCGGACGAGGTGTTGACCAGCGCGTTGAGCAGCGGCCAGTCGGCGATCGCGTCGGAGCCGTCGGCCATGCCCTCGGTCTCGCGGTACGGCGAGGCGACGCTGCCCGAGTCGAGGTGGTCGCGGCCGATCACGACCGGGGCCTTCAGCTCGCCGCTGGCCACCATCTCGTTGAAGCGCAGGCCGGCCAGGTGCCGTTCGCCGTAGCCGAGCCAGCAGATCCGGGCGGGCAGGCCCTGGAACGCGACACGCTCGCCGGCCATCTTGATCCAGCGGGCCAGCGATTCGTTCTCCGGGAACAGCTCGAGCATCGCGCGGTCGGTCGCGGCGATGTCCTCCGGGTCGCCGGACAGCGCGGCCCAGCGGAACGGCCCGTTGCCCTCGCAGAACAGCGGCCGGATGTAGGCGGGCACGAAACCGGGAAAGTCGAACGCGCGCTCGCAGCCGCCGAGTTTCGCCTCGCCGCGCAAGGAGTTGCCGTAGTCGAACACCTCGGCGCCGCGGTCGAGGAACCCGAGCATCGCGTTGACGTGGTCGGCCATCGACTCGCGCGCCCGGTCGGTGAACTCGTCCGGCTTCTTCGCCGCGTAGTCCTGCCAGTCGTCCACGCTGACGCCCTTGGGCAGGTAGGACAGCGGGTCGTGCGCGGAGGTCTGGTCCGTGACGATGTCCACCTCGACGTCGCGGCGCAGCAGCTCCGGCAGCACCTCCGCGGCGTTGCCGACGACACCGACCGACAGCGGACGCCGCTCCTTCTTCGCCGCGGTGACCCGCCGGATCGCGTCGTCCAGGTCGTCGGCCACCTCGTCCAGGTAGCGGTGCTCGACCCGGCGGTGCGCACGCTGGGCGTCGACCTCGATGCACAACGCCACGCCATCGTTCATCGTGACCGCCAGCGGCTGCGCGCCGCCCATGCCGCCGAGGCCGGCGGTGACGGTGAGCGTGCCGCGCAGCGTTCCGCCGAACCGCTTCTTCGCCACCGCGGCGAACGTCTCGTAGGTGCCCTGCAGAATGCCTTGCGTGCCAATGTAAATCCACGAACCGGCGGTCATCTGGCCGTACATGGTGAGGCCCTGCTGCTCGAGCCGGCGGAACTCGGGCCAGGTCGCCCAGTCGCCCACCAGGTTCGAGTTCGCGATCAGCACCCGGGGTGCCCATTCGTGCGTGCGGAACACGCCGACCGGCTTGCCGGACTGGACCAGCAGCGTCTCGTCCTGCTCCAGCGCGGTCAGCTCGCGCGTGATCGCATCGAAGCTCGCCCAGTTGCGCGCGGCGCGGCCGGTGCCGCCGTAGACCACGAGGTCCTCGGGACGCTCGGCGACCTCCGGGTCGAGGTTGTTGTGGAACATCCGCAGCGCGGCCTCGGTCTGCCAGTTCTTCGCGGTCAGCGAGGTGCCGCGGGCGGCTCGGACGGTACGGGCGGTGCTAGTCATGCTCAGGCCTCCAGTTCGGCCGCGGCCAGGACAGCGCCCGACCGCACGAGTTCTTCGGCGGCCGCGATCTCGGGCGCCAGGTGACGGTCGGGGCCAGGACCCTCGACCTTGGTGCGCAGCAGGTCCCGGACGCGTCCGGTGACCGGAGAAGGCTGCAGCGGAGCGCGGAAATCGAGCGCGCGGGCCGCGGTGAGCAGTTCGACGGCGAGCACGGTGGTCAGGCCGTCGACCGCCTTGCGCAGCTTGCGCGCGGCGGACCAGCCCATCGACACGTGGTCCTCCTGCATCGCGCTGCTCGGGATCGAGTCGACCGACGCGGGCACCGCGAGCCTCTTCAGCTCGCTGACCACGGCGGCCTGCGTGTACTGCGCGATCATGTGCCCGGAGTCGACCCCGGGGTCGTGCGCGAGGAACGGCGGCAGCCCGTGCGACCGCGCCTGGTCGAGCATCCGGTCGGTGCGGCGTTCGGCGATGCTCGCCACGTCCGCCACCGGCACCGCGAGGAAGTCGAGCACGTACGCGACCGGCGCGCCGTGGAAGTTGCCGTTCGACTCCACCCGGCCGTCGGCCAGCACGACCGGATTGTCCACAGCGGACTGCAGCTCCCGGTCCGCGACCAGTTCCGCGTGCGTGAGCGTGTCCCGCGCGGCACCGTGCACCTGCGGCGCGCACCGCAGCGAGTACGCGTCCTGCACCCGGTTGCAGTCCGGGCCGCGGTGGCTTTCCACGATCTTCGAGCCCTGCAGCGCCGCGAACATCCGCGCCGCGCTGGTCGCCTGCCCAGGATGCGGACGCAGCGCCTGCAGATCGGCGGCGAACGCGCGGTCGGTGCCCAGCAGCGCCTCGACGCTCATCGCCGCGGTGAGGTCCGCGACGTCCAGCAGCCGGTGCAGATCAGCGGTGGCGAGCAGCAGCATGCCGAGCATGCCGTCGGTGCCGTTGGTGAGCGCGAGGCCCTCCTTCTCGGCCAGCACGATCGGCGTGATCCCGGCCGCCCGCAAGGCGTCCGCGGCGGGCTTCCGCTCACCCGCGTGGAACACCTCGCCCTCGCCCATCAACGCCAGCGCGACCGCGGCCAGCGGCGCGAGGTCGCCGGAGCAACCGAGCGAGCCGTACTCGTGCACGACCGGCGTGATGTCCGCGTTGAGCAGCGCCGCAAGCGTTTGCGCCGTCTGCGGGCGCACGCCGGTGTAGCCGCTGGCCAGCGTGCGCAGGCGCAGCAGCATCAGGGCGCGCACCACCTCCGGCTCCACCGCGGGCCCGGCGCCCGCGGCGTGCGAACGGATCAGGCTGCGCTGCAGCGCGGTGCGGCTTTCGACCGGGATGTGGCGGGTGGCGAGCGCGCCGAACCCGGTCGAGACCCCGTAGGTCGGCGACGTGGCGTCGGCGAGATCTTCGATGTGCTGGCGGGTGGCGGCGAGGTTCTTCTCGACCGTCTCGGCGAGCCCGACGTGCGCGTGCCCACGGACGATGTCGACGACCTGCGCCGCGGTCATCGGCTTCGAGCTCAGGAGGACTGGTTCCGGCATGCCGCCATTGCACCTCCCGGCGGGCCTCGGCGACAGAGCGGAGTTCGCGGTAGTGTCTGGTATCCAAGACAAGACGTGGCGAGGGCCTCGACCACCTGCGCGAAGGGACCCCTCATACTCCGTTCGGGCAGTGCGAGGGGTCCTCTCGCACCCTTACCGGAGGAGGCGGCAGTGAGCAGTTCCGACGTTCCCGCCCTGCGCAACGGCCTCTCCGTGCTGCGCCTGCTCGCCGGCCACGCCGGCCCGGTCTCGGCCGCCGCCATCGCCCGCGACCTGGAATTGCCCCGGTCGACGACGTATCACCTGCTCAACGAGCTGACCGCGGCCGGCTTCGTCACCCATCTGCCCGCCGAACGCCGCTACGGCCTCGGCATCGCCGCCTTCGAACTCGGCTCGGCCTACCTGCGTCACGACCCGCTGGAGCGACTGGCCGGCCCGCTGCTGCGCAAGCTGGTCGACCGCATCGGCCACACCGCGCACCTGGGCGTCCTGCACGGCAACGAATCGCTGTACCTGATCAAGGAACGCCCAGCCCGCCCGGAAACCCTGGTCACCGACGTCGGCGTGCGCCTGCCCGCGCAACTGACCGCGTCCGGCCGCGCGATGCTGCAGCACCTGCCCGCCGCACACGTCCGAGCCCTGTTCCCGGCCGCCGCGTCGTTCGTCCTGCGCACTTCGCGCGGACCTAATTCGCTCGCCGCGCTACGCCGCACCTTGGCAGCCGAACGTCGCCTGGGCTGGTCAGTGGAAGACGGTCACGTGACAGCGGGCTTCGCCTCTGTCGCCGCTCCAGTGTTCGACCACGGCTCCCGCCCGATGGCGGCGATCAGCGTGACGCTGCGCCACCTCTGCCCGGACGACGGTCCCTGCGAAGAAACCTTCCCCGATCTAGCCGAAGCCGTCGCCGCGACAGCCGCAACGCTCACCACGCACATCGGCGGCACCCGCCCGGCGTGAGATCAGGGGTTCGGGACGCAAAACCCCACCTCCCGGCAATTCGCCAGAAATGCCGACCCCAGAACGTTGGTACAAACGCAGCATAGTTTCGACCGCGCATTCCAGCCAAGACAAAACCGACACAACGACACTCTGCCGCCGCGCGTGTCCCCCACTTGTCGCAATACCGGCATTGCCCGCCGCCAATGGACGATTGACAGCCACTATCCCCTCCGGTATAGCTCTAATGGGGCTTAAAGCGAAACTCAAAACATCAGGGGGCTTGAGTGGATTCGCTTCAGGACGTTTCTGCTTGTTTGCTTACCGGTCACCGGTAGGCCATCTTCACTGATCCGGGTATCGCGGGGGCGGCACCCGGATCAGCATTGCTCTGCCATCCCACCATTCCCGCACAGCGATTCGCGCGCAATGCGACTCGCTGCGATGACCCTTGTCCGCATTCGGGCGAGGACAGCAACCGGCCTTGTGCTGCCGAACAGCACCGAATAGGAGCATTTCACCGATGAAACCCAACTGGGCCTTCAGCCTGGGCGAACTGTTCGATCACCGAAGCAGTTCCGGCAAGCCCATGACGTTCCACCTGTCCCGGCCGCTGGACATTGACCGGGAAAACCGCTCGACGCTCGACCTCCCCGCATTGGCGTCCCTGGTCCGGGAATCCGCGGGCGTGCTGAGTGAAGCGGGCGTAAAACCCGGCGACCGAGTCGTCGTCTACAAAGCCAATCATTTCGACTGCATTCTTCTGGCCGCCGCGATCTCCCGGATCGGCGCGGTCGCCGTGATGCTGTCCGGCCGGCTGGGAAAGGAAGCCGCACAAAGCCTGATCCGCCGCGCAGAACCTTCGGCGGTCGTCACCGACGCCGAACGCATCGAACGCGCGGAAATCTCGCCCGCGGTGTTCCCTGATCTCGCCGGAAAGATCTTCAGCGTCGACGGAGACTCCCCGCACGCGCAGACCTACGCGGACCTCAAAGCAGAGCCGCACCTGCACGCCGTCCCCCGCCGGGACGACGAACTCCTGATGCTCACCCACACCTCCGGCACCACCGGCATTCCCAAGCTGATCATCTTCCCGCCGGCCACCATTCAAAAACAAATGGCCAGGCTGGAATGCCGCCATTTCCCGCCCCTGACGTTCCGCCGCAACGACGTAGTGGCCATGTTCACGCCCTACGTGCACGCGCGGGCCTTCACCTGGATCTATTCGGTGCTGACGCTGTCCCCGGCCACCGTACTGGCCATGGACGACAGCTCCCCGGACGTGGTCGACCGCGTTTTCCGCCAATACCGGCCGACGTTCATGGAAGCGCTGCCCATCGACTACTCGGCCATGGCCCCGCTTATCCGCACCAGGGCGAACAACCCGTTCGCCCACATCCGCCTGTTCGCCGGAAACTTCGACGCGATCCGCTGGCCGGTGATCCGCCGCTTCCTGAACGCGTCCCGGCACCCGTTCCCGCTCTGGCGCGACGGTTACGGCCAGTCGGAAACCGGCGGCATGGGCATGACCGTGCTCTCGCGCCGCGCGGCGAACCGCCCGCGCGACCACAAATCCGGCCCGCGCGTCGTAGGCCGCCCGATGCCCGGTTTCGTCACCCTCAAGATCGTCGATCCCACGACTTTCGAACCGGTCGAACGCGGCCGGCCCGGACTGGTTCTGGCCAAGACAAAGGCCCGCTGCGCCGGCTACTACGGCGAACCCGAACGCTGGAAGGAAAAACTGGTGGGCGACTGGTGGAACACCGGCGACATCGGCATCCTTACCCCGACTGGAGCACTGAAGATCGTCGACCGCGAGGTCAACTTCGCGTCCGGCATCGGCTACCTGGAATTCGAAGACACCCTGGTAGACCGCCTGCCGGAAGGCTCCGACGTCGCGATCCTCCCCCGCGAAAACGACCTGCCGCTCCCCATCGTCGCCACGCGAGACGGCCGCCTGGACGACACCGACTGGTCCCGAGCCCGCACCGGCCTGCCCGCTCTGGCGGATCCCGTCGTCATCACCACGACGGACATGCCAAGGACCGCGACCGGAAAGATCGTCCGGGAAGAACTGCGCCGCACGCACCTGAACACCGTGGCCACCCCCGGCACCGGACGTTGGACATGATCAGCAACGGCTTCAGCGTCGAACCCTTGACCACGTCCTGCCGCGAAGTCTGGGAATCCCGCCGCCACGCGGTCTTCGGCGTCAGCCCCGGCAACAGCTATTTCAATGTCGACCGCCTGCGCGCCACGTTGGACTGGCTGCAAACGGAATTCAAGCAAATCGACGTCATCATCCCCGACAGCGCCCTGAAACACACCTTTATCGCGCTCGGGTACGACGAAGGCAAGGCAGCGAAGAAGGCACGATCAGAAACCAACGTCCTGCGCAACCGAGTACTCCGAGCCTGGACCGACCTAGACGGCCCAAGACCCACCGACGGCCTGCACCGCATGTCCGAACTCTCGGCAAACCCCACCTACACCGAGGTTTTGGCACACTGCGCCCACCTGACCGCCGCGGACCCCGTCCTGGCCGACGCCAGCACAGAAATGACCAAAGAAGTCCTAGCCGCCAAAGGACTAGTCGGCGACGCCACCCCGGCCCAAATCACCGAAGCGAAAAACTACCTCATCGCCGAACTGCCGTTCTTCGTGTCTTCCTGCAGAATCTTCGACGTAGACGCCTCCCTGAATTTCTACCACCAGCCCCTCCCCCTGGCGAACGTAATCTTCTCGGACACCTCAGCCCTGAAACCGGACCCCGGCCAGGGCTACGCCACAATCCGCCCGCCTGAGCACGGAGACACTCGATGACCGACCAATATGACCAGGTAGCCGCCACTTTCGCCGACGTGGAAGCGGTGATCAGCTTCGTCCGGGAAAATCTGGAATGGCCGTCCTTCAAAGAACTCCTGGGCGACCTGCGAGGACTGCGAGTCCTGGACGTAGGCTGTGGCGAGGGCAGCTTCACCCGCCGAATCCAGCAGTTGGGCGCCGCGCACGTAGTAGGCACGGACCTGTCCCCCGGCATGATCGCCCTTGCCCGGCAAGCGGAAGCGCGGAACCCGCAAGGCATCACCTACGAGGTCCAAGACCTGAAGACAATGCCGCCCCAGGGCGAGTTCGACGTAGTGACCGCGATCCACGTTCTGCACTACGCGGACACCCGGGAAACCATGCAAACCATGGCGAAAACCATGCACGCCAACCTCAAACCCGGCGGCAGGCTGGTGGTCCTGAGCGCGAACGCCAACTCCAGCGAAGAATCCGAAACCGCGGCCGGCTTCCGGACCTACCGCCCGGCCAACCCTCAGGAAGGCGACAAGTTCAAAGTCGCAGTCCTGACGACGCCGCCCACGGAGATCGAAGTACACCACTGGCCCACCGAGACAATCGTGGACGTCCTGGAGACCGCAGGCTTCACCAACGTCACGTGGGCCCCAGTGAAACCCGCCGCAACCGTCGCCCCAGCCGACCGAACCCGAGCCGAACGCTGCGCGAAAAGCCCCACAAGCCTAACCATCACAGCCACAAAGCCCTAACCCCGCCAAACCGCCGCGAGCCGAGCCGCACGGACTCGCGAGCACAGCGATTGGCTGAACTGACTCCACGCCCCGACTTCGATCAGGCCTCCGCGCTACGCCGACACGTCGACGAAGGTCCGCGACGCCCCGCCCGCCACACACCCCATGAGATCGACTCCCACGACCAACGCTCGCGCCGAACTTCAACCCCGCCGCGTCGCCGTTCCGCCCCTGCTGCCACCTGCCCCCAAAACCCAGCCCCGAGCAAACCCAGACCAACCCACCCAAACCAACCACCACGATGGGGGTCCAGGGGGCGCAGCCCCCTGGCGGGGGTTTGGGGGTCCGACTCCCAAAGGCAACAACGAAGAAGAGCCCTGGCCAACGCGCAAGCGTGGCAGGGCTCTCCGGCGAATCGAGTGGAGGTGCCGGGAATTGAACCCGGGTCCTCTAGCGCATCCTCAAGGCTTCTCCGTGCGCAGTCCGCTCTGTCTCTGCTTGACCCCTTCAGTCACGCGAACAAGCTGAAGTGACGGGCCCAGCCACTGTTTGCTTCCCTGCCAGTCCCCGTGGCCGGGACTGGAGGTGAGCCTCCTAGCTGATGCCGGCGACCGGGTCGGAGGCGACCCCGGGCCGACAGACTTGCTCTACTGCGATCAGGCAGCGAGAGCGAAGTCGCGCTGGCTATTGGCCTTGGCGCTTATTAGGTTGCGATGACGCTTACGGTGGTCTCTCGCCTGCACCGGCACGCTTCCCTTGATTCAACGTCCAGAGTCGAAACCGTTCACCCCCTTGTAGGTGTTCGTAACTCAACCATCATAACGCGTCCGGCAACCCGATAATTCCGGCATGGGCCTGCGGCTCCGCCTGCCCCGGGGTAGGGCTGTCCCCACCTCGAAGATGCCCGCTCGCCCCCTGGTTGCCCGGGGCCCGGTCCGGCCATGCTGAGCAGGTCAGTTTCCGCAGTGAGGGAGCCCCGCCATGGTCACCGTGCCCGCCGGTCGCAGCTTTGGCCGCCGCACTCCGCCGCTGGGCGGGGCGCTGGCGTATCTGCTGCTCAACCTGCCTGTCGGCATCCTCTCGTTCGCGCTCATCGTGACGCTGGGGTCGGCCGGGCTGGGGACGCTCGTCGTGTGGCTCGGCGTTCCGCTGCTCGGGCTGCTCATCCTGTTCGCGCGGACTGCGGGGCGGGTCGAGCGGGGGCGGGTGTTCGCGCTGCTGGACGTGTACGTCGACGACCCGTATCTGCCGTTGCCGCCGTCCGGCCAGAAGCAGCGCTGGCTGACCAGGCTGAAGGACCCGGCGACCTGGCGTGACCTGTCCTACCTGTTCCTGCTCTTCCCGCTCGGCCTGGCGGAGTTCGTGCTGGTCGTGACTGCGTGGGCGATCAGCCTGGGCCTGGTCGCGCTGCCGATCTACTACCGCTTCCTTCCGGACGGCGTCTACGCCTTCCCGAGCTACGATGTGCGGTGGTTCGTCGTCGACTCGACGGTGACCGCGCTGCCTTGGGCGGCGCTGGGGGTGCTGTTCGCCGCGATCGCCGTGGCCCTGACCAAGGGGCTGGCGGCCCTGCACGCGGCGTTCGCGACCAGGCTCTTGCGGCCCACGGTCGCCCAGCGGCGGCGCATGGAGCGCTCGTGGAACGAGATCGACGGGATCACGGTGGCCGGATGACTGCGCAAGACCCGCCTCCGGAGCACCCTCGTCCGCATCCGGCTCGCACGATCGGCTACATGATCCCGTCGTTCGTGCTGCGTCTGCTGCAGTTCATCCTCATCGTGGTCGGCGGGACCCTCGGCACGGCGACCCTCATCATCTGGATCGGCTTCCCGATCCTGCTGGCCGTCACCGGCTTCATCCGCTGGTCAGGCGACTTGGAACGGCGCTGGGCCCGCCGGATGCTCGGCACCCCGCTGGGCCCCGTCGAGCGGCTGCCGCTGGACGGGCAGCCGATGACCCGCCGCTGGCTGACCCGGCTGTCCGACGCGACGACCTGGCGTGACCTGGCTTACCTGATGGTCGCGTTCCCGCTGTCGATCGTCGAGTTGCCGATCGCGCTCGCGTCGATCGTGCTGCTGCCGATGGCGATCTGGGTGACGCCCTGGCTGGGCTGGCTGCACGGCAACCTGGCGCTGTCATTGCTAGGCCCGAACCGGACGAAGAAGCTCGAGAAGAAGGCTGAGCACCTGCAGGCGTCGCGGGCTCGTGGTGTGGACGCCGCGGAGGCCGAGCGTCGCCGGATCGAGCGTGACCTGCACGACGGCGCTCAGCAGCGGCTGGTGGCCGTCGCGATGAGCCTCGGCCGGGCGAAGTCGAAGTTCGACCATGACCCGAACGCGGTGCGCGAGCTGATCGACGAGGCCCATTCGGACGCCAAGCTCGCCGTTTCCGAGCTGCGCGACCTTGCCCGCGGCATTTACCCCGCCGTGCTGGGCGACCGCGGTCTCGACGCGGCGCTGTCCGCCCAGGCCGCGAAGTCGCCGATCCCGGTGGACGTGCACGTCGACGTCGAGCCCCGGCCGCCGGCCGCGGTCGAGACCACCGCGTACTTCATCGTCGGCGAGACCCTCACCAACATCGCCAAGCATTCCGGCGCGACCGAGGCGACGGTGAAGGTGTGGCGTTCGGACACGCACGTCATCACCGAAATCACTGACAACGGCCACGGCGGCGCGGAGGTTCGCCCTGGCGGCGGGCTCGCCGGACTGGCCGACCGAGCGGCGACCATCGACGGCGTGATCACCGTCGTGAGCCCGGTCGGCGGGCCGACGGTCATCAGAGCGGACCTGCCGTGTCAATGGTGACCCGTTCGTGAGTGAATAGCCCCGGGAGCTTTTCACTCACGGACCTGGGGGCTTTGATGCGGGTAGTGATCGCCGAAGACGCCGTGCTGCTTCGTGCGGGAGTCACCCGGTTGCTCGCCGACGAGGGCATTGAAACCGTCGCCGCGGTCGACAACGGCGACGACCTGCTCGGCGCGATCACCGAACACCGTCCTGACCTGGCGATTGTCGATGTCCGGATGCCGCCGACGTTCACCGACGAGGGCTTGCGGGCGGCGCTGGCGGCCCGCAAGGAGATCGCGGGCCTGCCGGTGCTCGTGCTCTCCCAGTACGTCGAGGAAAGCTACGCCGTCGAACTGCTGTCCGGGGGTGCCGGAGGCGTCGGCTACCTGCTGAAAGAGCGTGTCGCCGACGTGGACGAGTTCCTGGACGCGGTCCGTCGTGTCGCGGACGGCGGCACCGCCATCGACCCGGACGTCATCGCCCAGCTGATGGCCCGCGGCCGCCGCAACCCGCTCGATTCGCTCACCGCGCGCGAGTCCGAGGTGCTCGGCCTGATGGCCCAGGGACTGTCGAACAACGCGATCGCGAACTCGCTGGTGGTGTCGCACGGAGCGGTCGAAAAGCACATCGGCAACATCTTCTCGAAGCTCGGTCTCGAGGCCAGTTCTGAAGAACATCGCCGGGTTCGCGCGGTCCTGACCTACCTGGGCCGGTAAAACCCTCACTCGAACTGACGGCAGCCCGGCCCGGGGTCCCTCGCCTACCATGGACTGATGCCGTCCGAGCCGAGCGAGGAGAACCCGATGTCCGACCGCTGCGTCCGCTTCTTCGGCGGGCCGCTCGACGGCCGGGTGCAGGAACTCGCCGACGAGGAACCGGTGCCGGGCACCGTCGTGCGGCACATCCACCTGCACGGCGGCCCGAAAATCGAGACGCGGTACGAACTCGGCCTCACCGAGGGCGGCTGGGCGTACCGGGTCCAGGCGCACGAATCCGAACCGGAACCGGACACCCTCTCCTAGCCGGGTAGGGGAAACCCCACCCCGCGCCGCCTGCTGACCCGACCCCGTTTTCGGTGGTCTGCACCGCTGTTTCCGCGCCCGGAAACCGACAGGCTCGTCAGCATGACGACGAGCCAGCTGCAGACCCGCGGCACCAGGGCGACCCGGGACAGATTCCTCGACGTAGTACGCGCGGGAGCGATCCTCGCGGTGGTCGCGCAGCACTGGACGATGCCGGTGCTTTCCTTCTCCGGCAGCACTCTTGCCACCGGCAACGCCCTCGCGACACCCGGCTGGTGGCTGATCACCTGGGCTTCGCAAGTGATGCCCCTCGTCTTCTTCGCCGGTGGCGCGGCGAACCTGATCTCCTTGCGCCGCGCGGAATCCACTCGCGCCTGGTTCGCCGGACGCGTTCGCCGGCTGCTCGTCCCTGTGCTGCCGCTGATGGCGGTGTGGCTTGTCGTGCCGGATCTGTTGCACGGCATGGGAGTTCCGCCGCAACCAGTCCAGGTGGCCAGCGCGATCGCCGCGCAACTGCTGTGGTTCCTCTCGGTCTACCTGCTCACCGTGCTGCTCACGCCGCTGATGGTCGCCGCACACCGACGCTGGGGGCTCGCGGTTCCGGTGGTACTGGCCGGACTGGGCGTTCTTGTTGACGTGGCAAGGTTTTCCGACCTCGGCCTGATCGGATACGCCAACGCCGTCATCGTCTGGGTGGCCGTGCACCAGCTTGGTTTCCACTACGTCGAAGGCCGTCTCAGCTCGCTCAGCCGTCGTGCCGCGCTCACCGTGTCCGCCGCCGGCTTCGGGGTGACGGCCCTGCTGGTCGCGTTCGGCCCGTACCCGGCGAGCATGATCGGGATGCCGGGCGCGCCGGTGTCCAACATGAGCCCGCCGACCGTTCTCCTGCTGTTCCTGGCGCTCGGTCAGATCGGATTCCTGCTGGCGTTCCGCGACAAACTCGTCTCGCTCCCCCGCGTCACCGCGGCGCTTGGCTGGCTCAGCCCCCGATTCATGTCGGTCTACCTGTGGCACATGCCGGCGCTGGTCGTGGTGTCCGGGGTGACCGTCCTCGGCCTCGGCTACTCGACCCCGACCCCGGGTTCGTCGTTGTGGTTCCTGATGGTGCCCGCCTGGATCGCCGTGTGCGGCGCGGTACTGCTGGGCCTGCTGCGCCTCTTCGAGCGCTTCGAGACGCAGCCCGACGGCGTGGTCGTGACCGCCCGAACGCCGCAGCTGGTGCTGGCGGGTCTGCTCGCTTCCGGCGGCCTCCTGGGCCTGGCCGCGCACGGGTTCGCACCGCTGCGTGACGGACTGCTGACCGGTCCGCTGCCGTGGGTCGCACTGGTCGCGGCCGGGTACGCGCTGGCCGGACGTCAGGTGTCGATGCCGCGGAGCCGGGCCCTCGTGGCGGTCAAACGCTGAGCAGCTTGGCGGGGGTGTCGTGCAGCACCGCTCGCAGGAACGGCTCGCCAAGGCGATCGTCGGCTGCCCAGCCGGCGATCGCCTGCAGCTGCGTGGCGTAGGAGTACGGGATGTTCGGGAAATCGGTGCCGAGGACCACGCGGTCGGCCACCTCCGCCAACCGGGCCGTCCAGTCCGGCGGCAGCGGAGACATCGCCTCCGCGAACGGCACGCCGACCATGGTGGTGTCGAGATGCACTCGCGGGTAGCGGGCCATCAGCTCGAACGCGGTGGTGAACTGGGGCATCGCCGCGTGCGCGAGGACGGCGGTGAGCCGAGGATGCCGTCGCAACACTTCTTCGAACACCTCGAGCCCGGTGAAATCGCCGCGCAACGGTCCGTGTCCACAGTGGATCACCACCGGCACCCCCGCTTCGGACAGCGAACCCCACACCGGGTCGAGCAGCTCGTCTCGCGGGTCGTACGCACCGACCTGCACGTGTGCCTTGAAGCACCGGGCGCCCGCGCGCAACGCACTGTCCACTGAGGACGCCGCGCCCGGCTCCGGGTAGAACGTGCCGGTAGGCACCGCTTCGGGCACCTGTTCGGCGAACTCCAGCGCCCACGACGTGAGCCACTCCGCCATGCCCGGCTTGTGCGGGTACACCAGCGGCGCGAAAACCTTCACGCCCAGTGCCCGCAGCGTTTCGATCCGCTCCGCCTCCGGAGTGCGGTAGTGGATCGGCCACGGCGTGCCGTAATGCTGTTCGGCGCGGTCGAAATAGGCCCACACCTTGTCCAGCACGGATTTCGGCAGGAAGTGGACGTGCAGGTCGACGATCCCGTCGAGGCCGAGCCCGGCGATCCAGCCCGGGACGTCGGCGTCGGTGGCCGGACCCGGGCTCACTCCGTGAACCGGCCCTTCAACGCCCGCCCCATCGCGCGGCTGATGTCCTTCTGCGCGTCGCGTTTGGCCAGCGTCTGCCGTTTGTCGTAGGCCTTCTTGCCTCGGGCCAGCGCGATCTCGACCTTGACCTTGCCGTCCTTGAAGTACATCGACAGCGGCACGAGCGACAGACCGCTTTCCTTGGTCTTGCCGATGAGCCGTTCGATCTCGCGCCGGTGCAGCAGCAACTTCCGCGTGCGCCGCGGCATGTGGTTGGTCCAGGTGCCCTGGGTGTACTCGGGGATGTGGACGTTGCGCAGCCACACCTCGCCGTCGTCCACCGTCGCGAACGCGTCCACAAGGGAGGCCTTGCCGGCCCGGAGGCTTTTGACCTCGGTGCCCTGCAGCACCATCCCGGCCTCATAGGTGTCCAGGATGGAGTAGTCGTGCCGAGCCTTGCGGTTCGACGCGATGACCTTCTGTCCACGTTCTTTGGGCATACCGACCACTTTACGTGATGCGTCCGACGGCGAGCAGCCGATTTGCGGCCGCTAGTGCCGCACGTACAGGCGCAGCGTGACGTACCCGGTGATCGCCGAGATCACGATCGACACCGCCAGCAGGATCGGCGCGACCGGGAACAGCACCTCGAGCGTGGTGATCTGCGGGAACACTTCGCCGGTGAAGACCGTGTCGAGGAAGGACAGCTTCGTCAGCAGCAGGAACACCACCCCGAGCACGGCGCCGACCGTGCCGGCGACCACCGCCTCCAGGAGGAACGGCAGCTGGGTATACCACCGCGTCGCGCCCACCAGGCGCATGATGCCGACTTCCGTCCGCCTCGTGAACGCCGAAACCTGAATAGTGTTCGCGATCAGCAGGAGTGCGGCGACGGCCATGATGAGCGCCATCACGAACGCGATGTTCCGGACGCCGTTGAAGACGTTGAAGACGCGGTCGAGGAACTTCTTCTGGTCGTCGACCTTCTTGACGCCGGGCTGGCCGGTGTACTGCTTGATGATCGCGTCGGACCGGTCCGGGTCCTTCAGCTTCACCTGCAGCGAGGCGGGCAGCGCCTCGGGACCGGTCAGCTCGAGCAGTTCGGGCTGGCTCGCGAAGATCTTCTTGAACCGGTCGTAGGCCTGGTCGCGGTTCTCGTAGACGACCGATTCGACGCCGGGGTTGTTCTGCAGCGACTGGCGGAGCCCGTTGCAGAGCGCCTGCGTGCAGTTCTTGTCGTTCGCGCTCACGTCGTCGACCAGCGAGACCGAAACTTCGACTTCGGCGAGGAAGTTCGCCTTCATCTTGTCGATCGTGCGCACGGCGAGCAGACCGCCGCCGAGCATGGCGAGCGAGACCGCGGTGGTGAGGATCATCGCGATGGTCATCGTGACGTTCCGGCGCAAACCGGTGACGACCTCGCTGAAGACGAAACTGGCACGCATCGCTCTCGTGATTCCTTGGTTCGGGGCGGGAAAGGGCGGGGGCGGTGGGCGTCAGCGGCCGATGCCGTAGACGCCCCGGGCGTCGTCGCGGATCACGCGACCGAGCTGCAGCTCGACGACCCGCCGCCGCATCGAGTCCACGATGGAATGGTCGTGCGTGGCCATCAGCACGGTGGTGCCGGTGCGGTTGATCCGCTCCAGCAGCAGCATGATGTCCTGGCTGGTGTCCGGGTCGAGGTTCCCGGTGGGCTCGTCGGCCAGCAGCACGAGCGGGCGGTTCACGAACGCGCGGGCGATCGCGACGCGCTGCTGCTCGCCGCCGGAGAGCTCGTTGGGCAGCCGGTCGGCCTTGCCGTCGAGGCCGACGAGTTCGAGCACCTCGGGCACGACCTTGCGGATCGTCGGCCGCGGTTTCCCGATGACCTCGAGGGCGAACGCGACGTTTTCCGCGACGGTTTTGTTGGCCAGCAGCCGGAAGTCCTGGAACACGCAGCCGATGGTCTGGCGCAGGCGGGGGACCCTGCGCCGGGCGAGTTTGGCGACGTCGAAGTTCGACACCATGACCCGTCCCTTGGAGGGCACTTCTTCCCGCAGCAGCAGCCGCAGGAACGTCGACTTCCCGGAACCGGACGGGCCGATGAGGAAGACGAACTCACCCTTGTCGATCTCGACCGACACCCTTTCGAGGGCGGGACGGGTCGAGGTCTTGTAGACCTTGGAAACCTCTTCGAGCCGGATCACGGTTCGGCATACTACCCATGGGCCCCGTTAAGCCCGGGTTGCCGGTGCCTTGGGTGACCCGCGCCTCGTCCGGGCGCGGGTCGGCGCGCCGCCGCGGATCAGACCGCGTTCGTCTGCTTCCGCCAGCGGATCCCGGCTTCGAGGAAACCGTCGATGTCGCCGTCGAGGACCGCGCTGGGGTTGCCGACCTCGAATTCGGTCCGCAGGTCCTTCACCATCTGGTACGGGTGCAGCACGTAGGAGCGCATCTGGTTGCCCCAGCTGGAGCCGCCGTCCTTGAGCGCGTCCATTTCGGCCCGTTCCTCCTCCTTCTTGCGCTGCAGGAGGCGCGCCTGGAGGACCTTCATCGCGGCCGCCTTGTTCTGCAGCTGCGATTTCTCGTTCTGGCACGAGACGACGATGCCGGTCGGGATGTGGGTGAGGCGGACCGCGGAGTCGGTCGTGTTGACGCTCTGCCCGCCGGGGCCGGACGAGCGGTACACGTCGACGCGGATGTCCTTTTCGGGGATGTCGACGTGGTCGACTTCCTCGACCTCGGGCAGGACCTCGACGTGCGCGAAGGACGTCTGCCGGCGGCTCTGGTTGTCGAACGGCGAGATCCGCACGAGGCGGTGGGTGCCTTGTTCGACCGAGAGGGTGCCGTAGACGTAGGGCGCGGTCACCTTGAAGGTCGCGGACTTGATGCCCGCTTCTTCGGCGTAGGAGATGTCGAAGACGTCGGTCGGGTAGCCGTGGCGCTCCGCCCAGCGCAGGTACATGCGCAGCAGCATTTCGGCGAAGTCGGCCGCGTCGACGCCGCCCGCTTCGGAGCGGATGTTGACGACGGCGTTGCGGTCGTCGTACTCGCCGGACAGCAGGGTGCGGACTTCGAGCGCGTCGATGTCTTTCCCGAGGTCGGCGAGGTCGCCCTCGGCCTCGGTCATGCTGCTGCTGTCGCCTTCGTCGGCGGCGAGCTCGTAGAGGACGCCGAGGTCGTCGAGCCGCTGGCGCAGTTCGGAGACGCGGCGCAGCTCGGCCTGCCGGTGGGACAGCTGGCTGGTGACCTTCTGGGCTTCCTCGACGTTGTCCCAGAGGGTGGGGCTGGACGCCTGCTCCTCGAGTTCGGCAACCTGCGCGCGCAGCGCCTCGAGGTCCATCACCGACTCGATCTGGGTCAGCTTGCCGGTCAGGTCCTTGAGGGCCGCATCGAACTCATCGCTCACGTCGACCAAGGTTACGGCAAAACCCACGACCGGTTGCGAACCGGTCGTGGGGCCGGGCGCCGCTCAGGCCTGCGGGATCGAGTCGAGCAGCTTCAGGGCGGCCTTGGCCTGCGCCTGGGCGAACTCGGCGACGGCCTTGGCGTACGGGCCGTCGGCGGTCTTGGCGGCGTTCTTGGCCTCTTCGAGCTGCGCCTGGTAGGTGGTGCGGGCGCTGTCGAGCAGGGCGCCGCGCTGCTTGGGCGTCAAGGAGCCGGCGTGCACGAGCCGCAGGATGAGCGGGCTGCGCAGGTGGTCGGGTCCGGCCTCGGACGTGAGCCACGTCTTGAAGGCCTTCTTGCCTGCCGCCGTGAGCACGTACTGCTGGCTCGAACGGGGTCCCTGCTTGCCGAGCCGGACGAGACCCTCTTTCGAGAGCGCCGGGAGCTCGCGGTAGACCTGGCTGCGGGTGACACTGAAGAAGGCGCCGAAGCGCTCGTCGGCGCCCGAGACGAGCTGCCCGCCGGTGGCGGGGCCGTCGTGGAGCAGACCGAGCAGAGCGGCGGCGGTTGCATTCAATTCGGACACCCCTCTACGGTCCCACTTATCCGCCGCTGTGTCCACAGTGGTCACGAATCAGTCCATTGTGGCCAGCGGCAACCCCTCTAACAGCCCAGTCCGCAAGTATGTCCACAGTAGACTCTGCCACGCTCCGCAACCACCGCCGAAACGATCACCGGCCCGCAACCACCACCCGAGCGACGGCCAAATGGCGCACGAAAAAGGCCGGGGCCCGTGCACCTGCACGAGCCCCGGCCTTCATCCACGTAGCGGGGACAGGATTTGAACCTGCGACCTCTGGGTTATGAGCCCAGCGAGCTACCGAGCTGCTCCACCCCGCGTCGTTGTAAAAACAACACTACACCCCCCGCTTCCCCCTCCGACACCACCCCCGCAAAACCCCCTCACCAGCAAAAACACCCCCCACGGAACCCGCCACCCCAATACGGAACCACCACGACTTCCGCACCCCACACCCCCAGCGCCGGAATATTCCAACGCCCCAACGATTCCCCACCCTCTACACGAGACACAAACAAAGGTCTAAACCTGTCAACCCACGCAAGCCCCAGCCCCCCCCGAAGCCAGTCGGTCTCACCACCCAGCCTTTGCCCCCCCGTTACCTTTTTCGTAGCTCCTGATCAAGGAGTTCGTGGTCGCCAGGCCCGGCATGACTGAGTCCCCCAGTCGCGTTCATGATCCGGGGGGTGGTGTCACCGGGTTTGGTGGCATCGAGGGACCGCTGATAGGGACACGGCCGCCCGCTGGGTAGGTCTCGTCGTAACGTGGCTGCCGGCCTTTGATGCTCGACTGGTGACCATGCACGACAAGACGGAAGATACCTTCGATGACCAGCGAATACGCCGTGTTCCTCGGCTTGGACGTCGGCAAGGGCGAGCATCACGCGGTCGGTCTGGATCCGGCCGGGAAACGGCTGCACGACGCTCCGCTGCCCAACAGTGAGCCGAAGTTGCGGGCGATGTTCGACAAACTCACTGTTCACGGCCCAGTCCTGGTCGTGGTGGACCAGCCCGCCACGATCGGCGCACTGCCCGTGGCGGTGGCCCGCGCCTGCGGGCACGAGGTGGCCTACCTGCCAGGGCTGGCGATGCGCCGCATCGCCGACCTCTACCCGGGCAACGCCAAAACCGACGCCCGCGACGCCTATGTCATCGCCGACGCCGCCCGCACCCTGCCCCACACCCTGCGCCGGCTCAACGTCGACGACGAAGCCCTGGCCGAGCTGGACGTGCTCGTCGGATTCGACGACGACCTCGCCGCCGAAGCGACCCGGGTCAGCAACCGCATCCGCGGCCTGCTCACCGGCATCCACCCCGCCCTCGAACGCGTCCTCGGCCCCAAAATCAGTCACTCTGCCGTGCTGGAAATCCTGTCCCGCTGCGGCGGCCCTATCGGGATCCGCAAGGCCGGTTGCCGCAAACTCGCGGCGATCGCCACCACCCACGCCCCACGCATGGGCACAAAACTGGTCGAGGACATCCTCGCCGCACTGGACGAGCAGACCGTCACCGTCGCGGGCACCGCCGCCGCGGACAAGATCCTGCCCAGACTCGCCGACAGCCTGAAAACCGTGCTGCAGCAACGGAAAACCGTCGCCGCCGAAGTCGAGGAGATACTCGATGCACACCCTCTTGCCCAGGTCCTGACATCGATGCCCGGCATCGGCGTCAGGACCGCCGCCCGCATCCTCCTCGAAATCGGCGACGCCTCCGGTTTCAAAACCTCCGGACACCTCGCCGCCTACGCCGGCATCGCCCCGGTCACCCACCGCTCCGGAACCTCGATCAAGGGCGAACACCCCGCCAGAACAGGCAACCGCAGACTCAAACGCGCCTTCTTCCTCGCCGCTTTCGCAGCCCTGTCCGACCCCACCAGCCGGACCTACTACGACCGGAAGAGAGCCGAGGGCAAGAAACACAACGCCGCGCTGATCTGCCTCGCCCGCCGCCGCTGCGACGTCCTGTTCGCCATGCTCCGCAGCCGCACCAACTACCGGCACCCCGAACCGACCAGTACCCCCGCTGCCGCTTGACAACAACATAGGGACACCCCCCCCCGGGCACCTCCCCACTCCGCAGCGCACCCCATTTTCAAGCACTTGGAAGTGAAGCGCCGCACCCAGGTGCCCAAACGAGCCGAGCTCGCCCCGCGAGCAATGGCAACCCCCACGACAAGGCGAGGACCCAACGGGAAGCACCCCACCCGGGGGTCCAGGGGGCTTGCCCCCTGGCGGGGGTCTGGGGGTTCGACCCCCAGAGCAACAACGAAAGAGACCCGCCTTCGCGCTTTGTGCGAAGACGGGTCTCCCATCTCTGTAGCGGGGACAGGATTTGAACCTGCGACCTCTGGGTTATGAGCCCAGCGAGCTACCGAGCTGCTCCACCCCGCGTCGTAAGACCTACCTTACGCCCTGGTTTCCGGCGGGCGCAAAGCAGGTGCCTATTACGTAACCGACGTCACCCGCCGGGCTGGGAGGTCGGCCCGCCGCTGGCGGGCGGGGTGGCCGGTTTGGCGGAGTTGTATTCCTTGGTGGCGGCGTCGAGCGCTTGGAGTGCCGCGCCTTGGTCGGCGAAGTTGCCGGATTGCTGTGCCGCTTTGAGTTTGGCGAGCGCGGCTTGGATGTCGGCGACCGCTTTGTCCATGGCCGGGTTGCTGCCGCCGGTGCTGGGCGGCGGTGCGGCGGTGCTGGACGTCGGCGGGGTCGTGGTGGTGCCGGTGTCGCCTTCCTTCGGGGTGGTGGCCGCCGCGCCGGTGCCCTTGCCGAAGACCTGGTCGAGTGCCTCGTTGAGGGTGGACGCGAAGCCGATCTTGGCTCCGTAGGAGACGAGCACGCGCGCCAGCTGCGGGTAGCTGAGCTGGTTGCGCTGGCGGATGTAGACGGGTTCGACGTACAGGAATCCGTCCGCGACGGGCAGCGTGATCAGGTTGCCGTAAATCGGGATGACGTTGGGGTTGTTCAGCAACGTCCGGTCTTGGGCGACGCGGGGGTCGCTCTGGAACCGGTTTTGCACCTGGACGGGTCCGTCGACCTGGTTCGCTCCGCTGGCCGGAGGCAGTTTCAGGACGCGGATGGTGCCGTAGTCCTGCGGATCCGCGGAAACGGACATCCAGGCGGAAAGGTATTGCCGCTGCAGACCGGTGAGCGCACTGGTCAGCTGGAACGTCGGCCTGCCTTCGCCCGCCGCGTTGGCGAGGACGTAGTACCCGGGCTGGTTGGCGACGTTCGAGCCGGCGGTGGTGGAACTGCCGTCCTCGGTCGGGTCCTGCGGGACGCTCCAGAACGCCTGCTGCGCGTAGAACTCCTGCGGGCTGTCGACGTGGTAGCGGGCGAGCAGTTCGCGCTGGACCTTGAACAGGTCCTCGGGGTAGCGGAAGTGCGAGCGCAGTTCCGGCGAAATCTCCGAGCTGGGCTTCACCATGCCCGGGAAGACGTTCTCCCACGCCTTGAGGACGGGTTCGTTGTCGTCGATCGAATACAGCGTGACGGTGCCGTCGAACGCGTCGACGGTCGCCTTCACCGAGTTGCGGATGTAGTTGATCGAGTTGTTCGCCTGTTTGGTGACGCCGTTGAGCGAGTCGTTGGTCGCTTCGCTGAGCTGCGTCTGCTGGGAGTACGGGTAATTGTCGAGCGTGGTGTAGCCGTCGACGATCCACTGGATGCGACCGTTGACCACCGCGGGATACGGGTCGCCGTCGAGGGTGAGCCAGGGGGCGACCTTCGCGACGCGGTCGCGCGGTTCGCGGTTGTACATGATCTTCGAGCCGTCGCCGATGGCGTCGGAGAAGAGGATCTTCGGTTCGCGGTATTCGGCGGCGAACATCAGCCGGTTGAACCAGTTGTCGAGCGAGACGCCGCCCTTGCCCTGGTAGAGGTAGCCGCGCTGGGCGTCGGTGTCGTACTCCCCGGGGGCCTTGCCCGGCGTGCCGCCGACGATCGCGTAGTCGGACTGGTTCGTCAGCTCGCCGTAGTAGATCCGCGGCTGGTCGACCTTGATGCCCGGCTGGCCGTTGATCGAGCCCGCGCCCGCCGGGGTGGTGGTGTCGCTCGTGGTGGCGATCGGGTAGCCGCCGTCGGAGTTGGAATCCTTCACCGCACGGTCGATCGTGTTCGCGGGCGCGGCCACGAATCCGTTGCCGTGCGTGTAGACCATGTGCTTGTTGATCCAGTTGTTCTGGTTGCCGGTCAGCCCGTCGGTCTTCATTTCCTTGGCGGCCACGATGTAGTCCTGCACCGTGCCGCCGATGTTGTAGCGGTCGATGTCCAGCTTGGACGGGAAGCCGTAGAAGTTCTCGCGGCCGACGCGCTGGGTGAACGTGTCGCTGAGGATGTTCGGGTCGAGCAGCCGGATGTTGGACACCGTGCCGGTGTCGGCCTTCACCGCGTCCGCGGTCGTTTCGGTCTTGCCCGGGTACTGCTCGTACTTCACGTTCGTGAGGCCGTACGCCGAGCGCGTCGCGTCCATGTTGCGCTGGATCGACGTCGCTTCCTTTTCGTTGGCGTTCGGCTTGACCGAGAACTGGTCGAGAATCGCCGGCCAGGCCACGCCGACGAGCACGCCGGAGAGGATCAGCAGGACCAGCGAAATCGCCGGCAGCTGCAGATTCCGCAGGAACGCGCCCGCGAAGAACGCGATCGCGCAGATCACCGAAATGCACAGCAGGATCAGCTTCGCCGGGAGCACCGCGTTGAGGTCGGTGTAGGTGGCGCCGTTGAACAGCGGCATGTTCCGGTCGGACAGCAGCAGGTTGTACCGGTCGAAGAAGTACTCGACCGCCTTCAGCAGCACGAAAAGCCCGACGGTGATGGCGAGCTGCGCGCGGGTCGGGCCGGCCAGCTGGCCGCCGCGTCCGGCGAGCCGGATGCCGCCGAAGATGTAGTGCGCGATCAGCGCGCCGAAGAACGAGATGACGACGGTGACGAACAGCCAGCCGAGCAGCCAGTTCACGAACGGCAGGGAGAAGGCGTAGAAGCCGAGGTCGATGCCGAACTCGGGATCCTTCTGGCCGAACGAGGTGCCGTTGAGGAACAGCTGGATCGTCTGCCAGTCCCCGGTCGCCGACGCGCCGGAGATGACGCCGGTGAGCACCGGGATGCCGATGCCGAACAGCCGGATCCGGCTGACGATCACCGAGCGGTAGCGCGACAGCGGATCGTCGCGGCCGGACACCGGCACGAACACCGGGCGCGTGCGGTAGGCGATCAGCAGGCTGACCGCCAGCGCCCCGCCGACCAGCAGGCCTACCGCGAGGAAGAGCACGATCCGGGTGACCAGCTCCGTGGTGAAGACCGAACGGGCCTGCAGTTCGCCGAACCACAGCCAGTCCACGTAGGTGTCGAGCAACCGGACGCCGGCCAGCAGGGCCAGCACGATCACCGCGGCGATGATGAGAAGGATCCGGCTGCGCCGGGACAGCTTCAGGCTCACCGGGGGCCGAGTCGCCACGGCAATGCTCCTGTCTTCGTGAACACGTTCTCCGGGGACGGCGGTGTCCCCCGTGACCTCTAACTCTACGGATGGTGCCGTGAGTTCCCGGGACCGCCCAAACCGGGCACGCGCGGCGCGTCGCGGGGACGCCTGACACGATGGTCGCCATGCCACCGAGTGAGCCGTCTGCCGCCCACCCTGTCGCCGGGCTGGCCCGGGAAGTCGAAGAGTTCGTCGCCGCCGCCGGCTGGAACCAGCCGCCGCAGTTGTTCGCACTGGTGCCGACCGCGGCGCTGCTGGACGAACAGCCCGAACTGGCCGGTCAGCTCGACCGGGCGAACCCGCTGACTCCGGTGGCCCAGGAAGCGCTGCCGGAAGGCGATCTCGCCGAATCGCTCGGCCGGATCGCGTGGCCGGAGATCGTGGTCGGGTGCGCCCTGGCGCAGGAGATCATCGTGCTGCCCCCGGACGTGGAGGCGGAACTGGAAGGCATCGCCGAGGCGGACGCCGAAAGCCTCCGCCGCGCCGCCGCGGACCACCCGCGCCGCACCGAGGCCCGTCTGGTGGCCGCGGTCCTGCGCGAGGGCGACGCGGCCTGCGTGATGCGGCTGCGCGGCGTCCAGCCGGGCGACGAGGACGAGACCGCGGTCGACGAGCTGGTGGAAAGCCCGGACCTCGCGCCGAATCTGGTGGAAGCGTTGAAGACGACCTTGCAGCCCTGATCAGCGGACCGGGGTGGCGGTCATTCCGCCGCTTCGGCAACCGGGCGCAAGCGGGGCTCCGGCGGCCGGTGCCCGTACCGGGCGATGTCGACCGCGCCCCCGTGCGGGTCGACGAAGTGATCGGACCACGATCGGCCGGTGCGGTGCGGACGGCTCCCTTGGAGGCCGAGGTACGCGGACACGAGGCGCGGCCCGGCTCGCCGCACCGCAGCGGGCGGCTCGGGCAGCCGATGGACCTCGCGCAGCTGCCTGCCCATCAGGAGCAGCAGGCTCGGCGCGGCGAGGCGGCGCGCGGGTCCGGGAAACCAGCGCCGCCAGTCGAGGAACAGCTGGTCCACGAGGGCCCGGCCGCCTTCGGTGAAGCCGAGCCGCTGTTCGTAGGCCTCGATCCAGTCCAGGAACTCCTGGCGGCTTGGCGGGACTTCCAGCCCCATGTGCTCGCCGACGCCACGCCAGAAGTAGTAGTGCGCCAGGTCCTCGACCTCGGTGAACACCGACAGTCCCAGCTCGCCGAGGATCCGGGCCGGTTCGAAGATCAGCGACCCGAGCGTGAACAGCTTGTCCTCGCCGGTGATCCCGAACCGGGCGTGGATCTCCTCCATCCGGTCGATCACCCGGCGGCCGGCTTCGCTGCTGTGCCCGTGCCGGATCATCTCGCCGAAGAAGACGAGCGTGTGGTCGTTGCGCCGTCGGACGTTCCGCATCATGTCGCCGGTGCCCGTGCGGTAGACGATCCGCGCGATCGACGGCGAGGCGACCTGGCGGGCGAACGCGACGGTGTACGCGCCGTGCACGAACATCGCGTCGCCGTACCGCACGCCGAGGCTGAGGTGGGTGATCGCCTCGTTGTCCCGTACCGGGTCGAGGGCGGCGATGGCGGCAGCGAGGCCGCGCCCGCCGGCGAGTCCGCTCATGAGCACCTCCGGACTAAGTAAGAACGCCAGCGTTCCTGATTCTGCCGACTATCAACTAGGAACGCGCGTGTGTCAAGATGGTCCGGTGCCGGAAGCAGTCCGCCCCTACCGCGGCGTCAGTGCCGAAGACCGCCGCCGCCAGCGCCGAAGCCAACTCTTGGAGGCAGGCCTCGACGTGGTCGGCGAGGCCGGGGTCGCCGAAACGACGGTCGATCTCGTCTGCCGGCGCGCAGGCCTGTCGAAGCGCTACTTCTACGAGAGCTTCGCTGACCGCGAGGCGCTGTTGACAGCGGTGCTGACCGGGGTTTTCGAGGACATCCGAGCAGCGTTGGAGACAGCCTTGGCGGACGCCCCCTCATCCGCGGAGGAGCGGATGACGCGGCTGGTCACCGCCACCGTGGAGGCCATCGCCACCGACCCCCGCGTGAGCCGGTTGTGGGTGGAAGCGAACCACCAGCCGGTCTTGGAACAACGCCGCAGCGAGGCCTACGCCGAGTTCGCCGACCTTCTCGTCAGCATCCTGCTCCCCGGGCGCGAGGACGATCCGGATGCTCGAACGGCCTTCGTGCTCGTGGTCGCGGGGACTACCGAAGTGCTGCGTCGCTGGCTCGCCGCCGGCTCCCCCGGCACCACGGCAGGCATCGTCGACGTCCTGCGGCGAGTCGGCCTCGCGGTCACCGGCGAGTTCGGCTGACCGCCGCTCCGGTCAGCAGTGCGCGGTCGGGCGACCGGCCTTCAGGTTGTCCAGCTGCTGGAGCGCGTCGTCCAGGTTCGACACCTTGATGAGGTTGAGCCCTTCCGGCGCGGCCGACTTCGCCTCGGCGCAGTTGTGCTCGGGGACGAGGAAGTCGGTCGCGCCCGCTTCCTTCGCGCCGACGACCTTGAACGAGATCCCGCCGATCGGCCCGACCTGGCCGGTTTCGCTGATCTCGCCGGTGCCCGCAATGTGCCTGCCGCCCGCCAGGTCGCTGCCCGGTTTCCCGGGCGGGGTGAGCCGGTCGATGATCGCGAGGGTGAACATCAGCCCGGCCGACGGGCCGCCGACGTCCTGCAGCGAGATGTCGACCGAGAACGGCGCCACCGCGCGGTCGACGGCGGTCAGCCCGAGGAAGCCCTGGGTGCGGTCGTCGCGCTGGGCGAGGGTGACCGGCACGGTGCGTTCCGGCTGGCCGAGGTGCTGGAAGGTGACCTGGACGGTGTCGCCCGGCTTGGTGTTGGCGATCGAGGCGGCGACCTCGCTCGCCTCGCGCACCTGCTTGCCGTTGACCGCGACGAGCTTGTCGCCGGGGGCGAGGATGTGGTCGGCCGGGCTGCCGGACACGATCTGCTTCGCGACGACCTGCACCGGGTAGCCGAGGTGGCGCAGCGCGGCGACCTGCGCGTTGCTCTGCGAGTTCTGCAGCTGCTGGATGTTCTCCTGCTTGACCTGCTCGTTCGTCTCGCCGGGCTTGTAGTACTCCTCGCGCGGCGCGAGCGCGTAGCGTCCGCTGGCCCAGAGGCCGAGCGCGGTGAAGAGGTTGATGCCGTCGTTGAGCGAGACGGTCGTCATCCGCAGCTCGCCGTGGGTCCCGTAGGTCTGCTGTCCCTTGACCTGGATCACCGGGTTGCCCGCGGCGTCGCGGCCGAGGGTGTCGTAGGTGGGCCCGGGGCTGATCGCGACATACGGCACCTGGACCAGGAAGCCGGCCACGACGAACACCAGGAACAGCACGCCGCTGACCAGCATCGTCCATCCGCGGCGGGTCATCCGCCGGTCGCTGCGGGCAGGCGCGCGCGACGGTTCGGCGCGGCGGGACTGGTTCGCGGTGTCCTCGTCCGGTTTTGTCACGAGCGACAGCGTACGGTGACGCTGTTCGCTTCCCGGTGAAGGCCACGGTTGACGCGCTGAGCCGGGTGCTACCCGCGTACGGTGGAACCTATGAGCAATCCCCCGTTCGGCTTCGGACCGCCCGATCCCGACAAGCGAGGCGACAACGACCCCTCGAACCCGGGCCAGCCCGGCGGTGCCGAGGCGTTCAACCAGCTCGGGCAGATGCTGAGCCAGCTGGGCCAGATGCTCAGCCAGGCGGGCTCGTCGAGCGGGCCGGTCAACTACGACCTGGCGAAACAGATCGCACTCCAGAACTTGAGCGGGCGGGACGACGCCAAGATCGGCTTCACGTCCGAAACCGGCGGCGACTCCGCCACCGCCGTGCGCGACGCCGCGCACCTGGCGGAACTGTGGCTCGACGCGGCGACGATCCTCCCCGCGGGCGCGACCTCCACCGTGTCGTGGTCGGCGCGCACCTGGGTCGAGAAGACGCTGCCGACCTGGCAGCGGCTGTGCGATCCGGTGGCGCAGCAGGTGTCCGGCGCGTGGATGCAGGCGCTGCCCGAAGAGGCCAAGCAGGCGGCGGGGCCGCTGCTGTCGATGATGGGCCAGATGGGCGGGATGGCGTTCGGCTCCCAGCTCGGCAACGCACTGGCTCAGCTCGCGCAGGAAGTGCTCACGTCAACCGAGGTCGGCCTGCCGCTCGGCCCGGCCGCGACGTCGGCGCTGCTGCCGGCGAACATCGAGAAGTTCACCGAGGGCCTGGAGCTGCCCGCCAGCGAGGTGCTCGTGTTCCTGGCCGCGCGCGAGGCCGCGCACCAGCGGTTGTTCGCGCACGTGCCGTGGCTGCGGCAGCGTCTGCTGGCGACGGTCGAGGAGTTCGCCCACGGGATCACCGTCGACACCTCCGCGCTGGAGTCCCTGGCCGGAAGCATCGACCCGGCGAACCCGGCGAGCATCGAGGAAGCGATGTCGTCGGGCCTGCTGGAGCCGCAGACCACGCCGGAGCAGCAGGCTGCCCTGAAGCGCCTGGAAACCCTGCTGGCCCTGGTGGAGGGCTGGGTGGACGTAGTGGTGGCCGAGGCCATAGGCGACCGTCTCCCGGGTGCCGACGCCCTGCGCGAAACGCTGCGCCGCCGCCGCGCGACCGGCGGCCCGGCCGAGCAGACCTTCGCGACCCTGGTGGGCCTCGAACTGCGCCCGCGCCGGATGCGTGCCGCGTCGTCCCTGTGGAAGCTCGTCGGAGACCGCCACGGCCTCGAAAAGCGCGACGGCCTCTGGTCCCACCCCGACCTCATGCCGACGGCCGAGGACCTCGACGAGCCCCTGGACTTCGCCGACCGGCTGTCCGAGCCCGCAGCTCTCGACGCCGACCTGGATCCGATGGCGGAGCTGGAACGCACGGAGAAGGCCGAGCGCGAGGCCCGCGAAGCCAAGCCGGACGCCGAGGGCGGCGCGGGTTCCGACGCCGACAGCAAGGGCGGCGAGACCCCGACGGACGAAGACCCGAAGGACGAGGGCAAGAAGGACGAGGGGAACTCGCCCTCCTGACGCAGCCTGGTCTTCCTGAGGCCGTTCGGTCGCCTCACGACCTGACTGCACTGCCGTTCAAGCCCTCCGCGCGGACCGTCTCACCTGGTTGAGACGGTCCGCGCGGCGTTTGTGCCGCCAGCACTCCGCTCGCACCCAACATCGAAGGCTCTACCCTCGCGCCGCACGCAACGCCGGAGGCTCTGCCCTCACGAGCTTCGTCACCTGCGTCGATCTGCCTCCCCAGCCACCTCGCCTCGCCCGGTTCCTCCGCACCGTCAGTCCGTCTCCGCCTTCCGCAGGCCCTCCCCTCGCCGGTGCCGCCGCACCGCCCAACCGCCGACTCCCGCGACCCTCCCCTCGCCGCCGATCCGCCACCGCCTTCCGGCAGGCCCTCTCAGCGGCGAAGGACCAGCTCAGCCCTCCATCGCCGCTCGCGCGAAGCCAACCAGCCCAGCGGCACCTCGAGACTCCCCCGCTGGCCGTCCACCCCGCCCCCCCCAAGCCGCACCGACCAGCCGCTCAGTCCTCCTCCGAAATCCCCCATCCGGCCGCCGCCGAAAGGCCCTCCAGATACCCCATCGCCCGTTCCGTCTTCGGATACCGGTTGACCAGCGCCCAGAACGCCGCGTCGTGGCCCGGCTCCCTCAGGTGCGCCAGCTCATGGACCAGCACGTAGTCCAGCACCCACTGCGGCACCCGCTGGAGCCGCTCGCTCACCCGGATGGTGGCGTCCACCGGGGTGCACGACGCCCACCTGGTGCGCATCGGCTGCACCCACCGCACGCTGGCCGGCAACGCTTTCCCGTCCAGGTATTTCGCCCCGAGCACCGCGCAGCGCGCCAGCAACGCCGCGTCCGACGCCCTGGGCGGCGCTGTCTTCCGTCCTCCCGGGCGCAGCAGCCTGCGCTCCATCTCCGCGACCCAGTGTTTCTCTTCCTCGCGGGTCATCCGTGCCGGGATCTGGACGACCAGGGTGTCGTCATTCCAGTACGCGGTGACCGTCCGGTGCCTGCGCTGGCTGCGCCGCACCTCGACCTTGTGTTGAGAAGTGTCCGAGGGGGCCTTCTCGCCCCTGCCTCTCAGGGAGGGCATCCGTGCTTCGACCACTCGACAACGGTAAGGCTCAGCACCGACAACTTGGAGCGCCGAAAGGTCACAGCCCTGACTTGTCCACAACTAGATTTCCCTGTGGACAACTCAGCTTCTCACCCGCGAGTGGCATCGCGGGGCTGCCAAGCTGGCCGTATGACCCTGTCCAGTGTTCCGCCGCCGGACGTGCTCCTCCCGGCGTATCCGACCTTGCTTCCGGGCATCCACGTGCTCGAACGCGACGGCGACGAGATCCAGTTCGGCCTCGACCCCCGGCACGGCATCATCGCGGGCGGCCTGCCCGCGGCGATCGTCGACAGCGTTCGCAGGCTCGACGGAAGGCGCGGGCTTGAGGACGTCTTGCTCGCTGTAGGCGAACACCGGGACCAGTTCCAGCTGCTGCTGAAACAGCTGGCCGCACTCGGCCTGGTCACCGAAGCGGCGAAGAAGAACGTGAAACGCGTCGAGACCGGCTTGTGGTCGCTCCGGGCGCGGCACTACCAGCCAGCGCTCGTGGACCGTCGCTGGCAAAGCCTCATCGCGGTTCACGGCAGCGGACGGATCGCCGTCGCGGTTGCCGCACTGCTCGCGACGTCCGGAGTCGGGCACCTCGACATCCGCGCGTCCGGCACGGTCACCGAAGCCGATCTCGGTTCCGGGTTCACGCCGGCTGAGCTGGGTCAACCCCGGCAACGCGCGATCCGGACCGTGGTCGCCCGGGTCGCGCCCGACGTCACCACCGCCCGCAACCAACGCCGCCTGCCCGACCTTGTGCTGCTCACCGACACGCTCGTCCCGCCGCCGGAGGAGGTAGCCGAGCTGGTCGACTCGGCGACCTCGCACCTGCCGGTCCGGGTGTGCGAGGGCACGGGAATCGTCGGGCCGCTCGTGGTGCCGGGCCGCAGCGCGTGCCTCCGCTGCTGTGACCTGCATCGGACCGACGCGGACCTGTCGTGGCCGAGGATCGCGACGCAGCTGGTAGGCCGGATTCCGCGAGCTGATCTCGGTGCGGTGCACGCGTGCGCCTCGCTCGCCGTCGCGCAGGCGATGCGGCTGCTCTCTCCGAGTGAAACCCCGCCACCGGCCTGGAACGCCACACTCGAGATCGACAACTTCGACGGAAAGCTGCATCGCCGGAGCTGGGAGCCGCACCCGGACTGCGGCTGCGGAGCGCCCGTTCCCGTCGAGGAAGGTCCCGCACCGGCGGCGGAGACTTCCGAGGAGGTGCTGCAGGAGACGTAGGACACACCTCGGTGCCGTCAGCAAGCTGCGGTTGTCGTGCTTACCAAGGCAGAATCGCAGAGTGACCGACTTTCGCGACCGCACCGGAGACCGCGACTCCGCCATGCCTCGCCGCGGCGCAGCCCGTACCGCGAAGCTGGCGAGCCTTCCGCTCGGCATCGCCGGACGAGCGATGGGTGGCTGGGGCAAGCGACTGGCGGGGCAGAGCGCTGAGCAGGTGAGCGCGACGCTCTCGGCCAAGGCCGCCGAGCAGCTGTTCGAGGTGCTGGGCACGCTCAAGGGCGGCGCGATGAAGTTCGGGCAGGCGCTGAGCGTGTTCGAGGCCGCGGTGCCGGACGACATGGCGCAGCCGTACCGGGAAGCGCTCACGAAGCTGCAGTCGGCCGCTCCGCCGATGCCGGCTCGGCAGACCCACCGCGTGCTCGCCGAGCAGCTGGGCCGGTCCTGGGTCGGACGGTTCGCGCACTTCGACGACGAGCCGGCCGCCGCGGCGAGCATCGGCCAGGTGCACCGCGCGACGTGGCACGACGGTCGCGAGGTCGCGGTCAAGGTCCAGTACCCGGGCGCGGACGAGGCGCTGCGCAGCGACCTGCGCCAGTTGCAGCGGTTCAGCAGGCTGTTCCAGGCTTTCGTCCCCGGCACGGACGTGAAGCCGCTGCTCACGGAGCTAGCCGAGCGGATGGACGAGGAGCTCGACTACCTCGCCGAGGCCGACAACCAGCGCGCGTTCGCGAAGGCGTTCGAGGGCGATCCCGAGTTCCTGATCCCGCGTGTCGTGGCGAGCGCGCCGAAGGTCGTGGTCAGCGAGTGGGCCACTGGCACGCCGCTGGCCAAGATCATCTCGGACGGCGACGCGGCCACGCGCAACCTGTCCGGACGGCTGCTCGCGGAGTTCCACTATTCGTCGCCCGCGCGGGCGCATCTGCTGCACTCCGACCCGCACCCGGGCAACTTCATGCTCACCAGCGACGGCAGGCTGTGCGTGATCGACTTCGGCGGCGTCGCGAAGCTGCCGCACGGAATTCCGCGGCACCTGGGCGAAATCACGCGACTCGCCCTGGACGGCCACTCCGACGAACTGATGCGGCTGTTGCGCGAGAACCGTTTCGTGCGACCGGATTCGCCGCTGGAAGCGGACGAGGTGCTGGCCTATCTCGCGCCTTTCACCGAGCCGCTGGCCGAGCCGACGTTCCACTTCACGCGCCGCTGGATGCAACGACAAGCGGGGCGCGTCGGCGACTCGCGCGGCAACGACTTCCACGTCGGCCGCTCGCTGAACCTTCCACCGGAGTACCTGATGATCCACCGGGTCACCGCGGGCTCGACGGGCATCCTCTGCCAGCTCGACGCCGAGATCCCGGCGCGCGGCATCGTGGAACGCTGGCAGCCCGGGTTCGCCGCCTGAGTTATCCACAACGCATGCGGACAACGCGGAGTTGTCCACAGATTGCGCAAGGTGGTTTCGCGCAGTTGATCAAGGCGTCATTCTCGATCTATGACGACTACCACAAGCACTGACTCCCTTGCTTTCGGTGATCTCGTTTCCCACGGTGTACTTCACCGACGGCACCTGCGCGTCGCAGGAATTTCAGACCGAAGAGCCGCGCAGTTGTCCGGCCCGGGCGGACCGTGGCGACAGGTGTATTCCGGCGTGTATCTCGTGCACGACAAACCTCCGAGCCGTGAGGAACTCCTGCACGCAGCCGTTGCCCGGTACGGTCCCGGAACGGTCATCACCGGCACGGATGCGTTGTGCGCGCACGGAATCAGCCATCCGCGGACGCCGGAGATCCATCTTCTGGTGCCGCACAACCGAAGGCCGGCCAGCGAACCGCGCGTCATCACCTACCGCACTGCCCGGATGCCCCAAGCAATCCTGATCGACGGCCTGCCCTACACCAGCGCCGCTCGCGCCGCCCTCGACCTTGCCCGGAGGGAAAACGATCCGGACGAGATCGCGAGACTGGTGTCGCTGCCGCTGTATTGGGGCCTGGCGGACCGCGCCGAGCTGACGACCGAACTGAACATCGGAAACCAGCGCGGCTCAGCCGCCGTACGGACAGTCTTGCGCAACCTCGACGACCAGGAAACCTTCGCACACGGACAAGCACTCCGAGTCCTGCAACGAACACCACTGCCCACCCCGCAATGGAATGTCGCAGTCTGCGACCGCCGCGGCCGCCGGCTCGGCACTGCAGATGCCTGGTGGGACGAAATCGGCCTGGCGTGGCGCTACCGCACCGCAGCAGGCCCCGAAGACTTCAGCCATCTAGCCCTGGCCGCGACCGGCACCGTGCTGTTCCGGTGCACCCCACGACAACTCCGCGAATCACCGGCGGAGATGAGCACGGAACTCCTCAACGCCTACCGCCACGCGACGCGCACGCCCCGCCCGAAAGTGCGCGCCGTCTACAAGACAGGAAATGCCGCATGACTCAAACCTGACAGGTGACCACCGTCGTCCGCGCTGGCGAGCAGACGAGGGCAGGAGGGCACATGATCGGCCCTGGCCGACGAACCGCAGTGAGTGACGTCGTCGCATTGCGGGAACCCACTGCGGCTACCGGGCACCACTCCCGCAGGGGTCCTCTCCGGCTGGCCGTGAACGCTCAGGGCACCGCGGGAAGCGTTGCGGCAGGGCAGGTTCTGGGTCCGGTCAGTTGCTGGAGTGAGCGGTGTTGTCCAGCCAATGCTGGGCGTGACCAGCGTCGCCGTCGACGCTGACGTCGGTGGCGTCGCGATCGGTAAGGGAGAGTCGGCGGGTCAAGATCAGCAGCAGGGAGCGCGCCGGGCCGATTACCGTCACCTCGGCTTCTCGGGTTCTTGGCTGCCACGTCGCACCCTCGGGACGGCGTTCGACGGACCACGCCCCCATGCCGTCGGCGGTGTCGGTGGCCAGCCACTGAAGGGTCTGCCCGGTGCCCCGGATGGCCTGGGCGGACGCGGGTCGCTGCAGGTCCCATGTGGGCGAGGTGAGCATTGCGAAGTGGTTGGTGATGAGCGCGGCCGCGATGTCAGCGTCGATGTCGAGCGGTTGGTTCGCCGCCTTCGCGGCGTCAGCGCCGTGGACGACGGCCTCGTTGAGCATGCTGGTCATCCAAAACTGCGTCCCGGACCGTGCGTCGCCCGCGGCGTTGAAGACCGGCGAGTCGAGCGCGTCGTCGGAGCACGCGTTGGCAACGCGCTGCGCGGACTCCGACAGCCATGCCTGCCACTCGCGGGAGTCTGCGGGTGGCGTGGCCATCTCCGTGGGCAACTGCGTGGGGTCGGTGATGCGCCGCTCGATGATTTCCGAGACCCAGTGCTGCGTCTGGCCCACGTACGTGACCAGGTCGGTGACCGTCCATTTCGGAGCCGTCGGCACGACGGTGTCGGATCCAGCCGCGAGGGCGGACTCGGCCAGGCACCGAGTGTGGTCGACGATCGCGCGCCGGGTGCGGTTCGGGGCCAGGTCAGTCATGGGAGGTCCTTAGGTGTCTAGGCAGGTGGCGATCACGTGCCTTCGACTACGCGTCGAACGACGGTGCCAGGGATCGACGGGCCCCTGGCGCAATCTTTCGGTCTTCAACCTGGCCCCCAAGGGCCGGAACTTCCCACCGCAAGTCCGACGCACGGACGAAACTCCCAGCTACAGACCTGTCGACCGACGCCGCGGCACCGATCCAGTCACCAGTACTCGTCGGGCAGCTTGCCTTCGATGTCCCGGACGTGGTTGCGCGCGCAGTCCGGGCAGAGCCAGCGCTGTTCGCCGTTTTCCTTGGTGCTCACCCAGGCCAGGGCAGCGAGCGGATCGGTTTCGGCGGCGCGTGCTCGGCCGCACCGCGAGCACGTGGGTTCGGGCGCGGTCACGGTCGACGTCCGTAATGCACGGTGCGCGCGCCGAGCAGGAAGAGGTCGCGGCGTTTGCCGAGGTAGTGGGAGCTGACCGGGTCGAGCAGGGCAGCCAGGGTCGCGCGGTCTTCGTCCGAGAGATGGTCGGCGCCGTGGGTCGCGAGACGGGAAAGGTGGTGGTGCACATAGTCGGTGAGACCGTCCGAGCCAGGCGCGGGGTGGTCCACCAGCGCGCTGAACGAACTGACGTCGGCGAGCCCGGCGCGTTCGAGCGCGACTGTCCAGCCGTAAGGCATCGGCACGGCGCCGTCGATGCCCTCGCGCATTCCGACGAACCATTCAGCCTGCGCGGCCTGCAATCGGTCCTCTAGGCCAGGACGTCCGAGTCCGAGATCCCAAGGGAGGCAAGAGAAGGACAACCCACCTTCACTGAGCGCGACTACTCCGTCAGCCAGCGCGATTGCGGTAAGCGTGCCGATCGCAGCCTGCTGATCCGGAAGATGATGCACGACGCGCGATGCCCATACGAGATCCGCAGTCGGCAGCAAGTCGGGCAGGGAACCGTCGGCAAGGTCGGCGACGACCGCTCGGACCTCGACAGTCGGCGTGGTGCCCTCGGCTGCTGCGTGTTGGCCGCCCGATGGCCCAGGCGCACGACCGTTGCCGGTAAGCGTTGAGCCGCCCGACCGGTGGTCCTGCGCTGCGGCGCGTACGGCACGCTCGGCTTCATGGAGAAGTTCGGGGGTCGCGTCGACCAGGATGATCGTGCCGCCGCTCCGGGCGGCCAGGGCTTGGGCGAAGTGGGTGCTCATTCCGCCGGCTCCGCAGCCAAGGTCGATCACCGTGGGGTTGACCGGGAGTTTCTCGGCTAGGCGAGCCGCGATGGCGGCTTGGGCGGGAGCGTCGAGGGCGTCGGCTGCGCGGAGGAGAGCCAGCCGGTCAGCCCAGTCGATGTGGTCGTGCGTATGTCCGGACACGGGCTCATTGAACACCCGTCCGCGGTCCCCGGACGAGAACGAGCCTGGACGGTCCCCCGACGGACCTTCCAGGCTCGTCCCGGCGAAGTCATGATCGCCGCGGAACCGGTCGCTTGCCGTCCCCTTCGGCTAAGCGCCGTAGGCGGTGACTCGCGCCCATGCCCGCGAAATCGCTGCTGGTTTCTGGCTCCACGCCGCCCCAGCCGGTCGCGCCGCCCGAACTGATTGGCACCGCTCAGGTAATTGGCCGCTCACGCCGGTGGACCACCCAGATAGCTGACGGACAGGCCCCGCCGCGGTCGCTTGGCCACCCCCACGGCGGACCGCCCGAGCCGGATAGGCCGCGCCCGACTGGTCGGCCGCGCAACCAGTTGGCCGCTCACGCCGGTGGACCACCCAGATAGCTGACGGACAGGCCCCGCCGCGGTCGCTTGGCCACCCCCGCGGCGGACCGCCCGAACCGAGTAGGCCGCGTCCGACTGGTTGGCCGCGCAACTAGTTGGCCGCCGTCCGGTTGGGACGGCCGGACTGATTGGACAGCCCGGCCTCATCGGCCCTCCCAGACTGATGGGGCCGATTGGGCCGATCGGCGACACGAACTGGTTGGCTGCCCTCCCGGTTGCGACGTCCGTCCGGTTCGGATGCCCGTGCGGTTGGACGGGCCGGACCGATCGGCCTGCCCGGACCGATTGGGCCGGTCGGCACCCCGAACCGGTTGGCCGCCTGTGCCGGTCGGCCGCCTGAGCGGTTGCACAGGTGCACAGTTGCGCAGTTGAGCGGGCGGTCAGGCGGTCAGGCAATCAGGCCGAACGAATCAGGCCAACTGCCTGATCACCCGGCGCGCAACCGGGTGATCAGGCGGCAGAATCCGATCGAACCTGATCGATTTCGCGCAACCCGACCCGAACCGCAACCCAACCCGAACCGGGTGGCACGAATCGAGTCAGGACAACCGAAATCGGCGGCATCAACGTCCGGACAGCCGACGCCCGCCAGCCAGGACTGGAGGCAGTCCCGGTGGCAGGCACCGGCTCCCGGACGAAGCAGCCGGTCAGGCAAAGGGCCGAAACCTGGGCTTGCCTGACCAGACCACAACACCGCGTTAGTTGGGTGGTTGGTACCGCTCCGCTCGGCTGGCCGCCCAGCGGGCTACCCGCGACCAGCGGCGCGCGGCTCGTGCCCGGCGCCACGGGCGTTGGGCTTCCTGTTCGGTTATCAGGTCGCGTATTCGCGCTCGGGACAGTTCTTCGTGAAGCAACATCTTCGTGGTCTCCTGAGACTTGTTCTGCTTGGGCTTCGGCTGGACGCGGACCGGTTTTCCGGTGCGGGCCTCGAAATCGCGCGTGGTGATGAGGTCGACGGTCATGCGGCTGCGCTCCGGGCTGCTGCGGCGGGTTCGAGGGCGGCGTTCTTGCGCGGACGGCCGCGGGGCCGCTTGCGTGCGATCACCGCGCCGCGCTCGAAGATCTCTCCTCCCCAGACACCCCACGGCTCACGCCGGGCGAGTGCTCCCGCGAGGCAGGCCTCGCGGACCGGGCAGCCGGCGCAGAACGCCTTGGCCCGCTCGAGTTCCGCGGGCGATTCGGCGAACCAGAGGTCCGCGTCGCGCGAGCGGCAGGGGAGTTCCGGCTCGGCGACGCCGTCGAGCAGGTCGCCTATGTCGAACCCTTCGGCTAAGGGACCCTCGGCGAGGGCGATGGCGGATGACATTTCCGTGCTCCTTTGCGGTGCGGTGGTGGTGTGGCGGTGGGCGATCGAACTGGACAACTTGTTCCTTTGTGTTGTGCAGCCACAAAAACACGAAGGCCGCGGATCCGGTTACCGGTTCCGCGGCCTTCGTGAGCCTTGAGTCCTGACTAGGTCAGGAACTTCGCTCCCGTATCGACAACGGAACACGGAACTGCTTGACGGTCGGCAGATCGACATCAACCTGCGGGTACGCGGCAACGACGGCGGCGGTCGCGAGAGTGATGCCGGCCGGGGCCCCGTTGCGCTCAATACGACGCATGCCGTCACGGTGACGAGGCGTTCCGTCGATGTGCGCGAACGTGGACACACCGGTGCCCTGGCGCGGGGCGGCGACGGTCGTGCAGACAGGCAGACCGGTGCCAGGGTTCGTGTGCATCAGATTGCTGATCATTTCACCGGCACCGCCTTTCTTCTGTCGGACTGCGCCGCGCTAGGCGGCAACCGTCGTGTTCTTCCCCAGACCGGGCCCTCTCGCCCGGGTGCCTACGCAGGTTATGCGCCCCGGCGCAACCGGGGCAACTTATTTTCCCAAATCTCTGCCGAAAAGCTGAAGATCGCCCGAGAGCTGCAGGTTCGCCGCATCGATCACCGCGAAGACGCGGTCAAGATCGCATCGACGACCGGACCACGTCGAGCACTTCCGCGCCGAACCGCTCCAGCTTCGTCGCGCCGATCCCGGAGATCGACACCAGCGCGCCGTCGTCGGTCGGCCGTTGCTCGGCGATCGCCATCAGCGTCGCGTCGGTGAACACGACGAACGCCGGCACCTTCAACTCCCGCGAACGCTCCCCGCGCCACGTCTTCAGCTTCTCCAGCAGCTCCTCGTCCACTGTGGACGGGCACTTCCCGCACCGCCCCAGCTTGACCTCCATGGTCTGCACCAGCGGACCGCCGCACAGCCGGCAGCGGGCGACGTTCGACCCGGGCTTCGCCCCCTGCTGCGAACGGGCGATGCGCGCCGCCGGGTGGTCCTCCGGGATCAGCCCGTACAGGAACCGCGAACGCCGCCGGTTGCGTCGGCTGCCCGGCCCGCGGGACAGCGACCACGACAGCGACAGATGCTCCCGAGCCCGCGTGACGCCGACGTAGAACAGCCGTCGTTCCTCTTCGATCGCGGCGTCGTCGCCGTCCGCGTGCAAGATCGGCATGGTGCCCTCGGACAGGCCGACGAGAAACACCGCGTCCCACTCGAGCCCCTTCGCCGCGTGCAGCGACGCGAGCGTGACGCCTTCGACGGTCGGCGGGTGCTGCGCCGCCGCGCGCTGTTCGAGTTCCGCGACGAAGCGAGGCAGGTCCGCGTCTTCGACCGACGCCGCCAGTTCCTCGGCCAGCTCCACCAGCGCGAGCAGTGCGTCCCACCGTTCCTTCGCCGCTCCGCCCGACGGCGGCTGCTCGGTGAGGCCGACCCGCGCGAGGACCGAACGCACCGCCGTGACCAGCTCCAGCGAGGTGGGTTCCATCGACGCCGTGCGCAGCGCCGCCATCGCCTGCCGCACCTCGGTGCGCTGGAAGAACCGCTCGCCGCCGCGGACCAGGTACGGGATCCCGGCTTCGGTGAGCGCCTGCTCGTACGCCTCCGACTGCGCGTTCACCCGGAACAGCACCGCGATCTCGCTTGCGGGCACCTCCGCGTCGAGCAGCTCGCGGACCCGCCGCGCGACCGCGCTGGCTTCGGCGGCCTCGTCCTCGTACTCGGCGAATCGCGGCTCCGGACCGTCCGGGCGCTGCCCGACGAGCTTCAGCCGCGATCCGGCCGGACGTCCGCGCGCGGCGCCGATCACACGGTTCGCGAGCGCGACGACCTGCGGCGTGGACCGGTAGTCGCGTTCGAGGCGCACGACGGTCGCCTCCGGGAAGCGCCGCGTGAACTCCAGCAGCGACTTCGGCGAGGCACCGCCGAAGGAGTAAATGGTCTGGTTGGCGTCGCCGACGACGGTGAGGTCGTCGCGGCCGCCGAGCCACGCGTCGAGCAGCCGCTGCTGCAACGGCGTGACGTCCTGGTACTCGTCGACCACGAAGCAGCGGTACCGGTCGCGGAACTCGGCCGCGACCGCCTCGTGCTTCTCCAGAACCGCGGTGGTCTGCAGAAGCAGGTCGTCGAAGTCGAGAACCTGCGCGTTTGTCTTCAGCTCCTCGTACCAGCGGTAGACCTCGGCGACCTGCGCGACCGGCGCGGGAGTGTCGCGCTGCGTCCGCGCGGCGACCGACGGGTAGTCGTCCGGCGAGACGAGCGACGCCTTGCTCCATTCGATCTCGCTCGCCAGGTCACGCAGGACCTCGGTCTCGGTGCTCAGCCGGACGCGCTGGGCGGCTTGCGCGACGAGCCGGAACTTGTTGTCGATCAGGTCCCACGGCCGGTCGCCGACGACCCGCGGCCAGAAGTAGCGGAGCTGACGGCGCGCGGCGGCGTGGAAGGTCAGCGCCTGCGCCGCGTCGACTCCGAGACCGCGCAGCCGGGTGCGCATCTCCCCCGCGGCGCGCGTCGTGAAGGTGACGGCCAGTACCTGCCCGGGCGCGACGTGGCCCGATCGGACCAGGTGGGCGATGCGGTGCGTGATCGTGCGGGTCTTTCCGGTGCCCGCGCCGGCGAGGACGCACACCGGGCCGCGGGGGGCCGCCGCGGCGGCGCGCTGCTCGGGATCAAGCCCGTCGAGCAGGCTCGCGCGGCTCTGCCGGCTCTGGGGAGACGATGCGATGGCCACCCCGCGATCCTCGCAGAGGGGGCCGACGGATTCCCGGCCGGGCACGCGGCCGTATCCTGGTCATATGGCGGGCAAGCAGGACAAGGAAGCGGCCAAGCAGGCCAAGCGGGAAAAGCGCGCTGCGAGCAAGGCCCGGCGCGGCCAGCTGTTCGAGGCGTTCAAGATGCAGCGCCGCGAAGACCCGATGCTCATCCCCTGGATGGTCGGTTCGATCGTGGTGGTCGCCGGTTTGCTCTTCGGCATCGGCTTCATTTTCAACATTCAGTGGACGCTGCTGCCGCTGGGCATCGTGCTCGGCATCCTGCTCGCCGTGATCATCTTCGGCAGGCGCGTGCAGCGCACGGTCTACGGGAAGGCCGACGGCCAGCCCGGCGCGGCCGCCTGGGCGCTGGAGAACATGCGCGGCAAGTGGAAGGTCACGCCGACCGTCGCGGCGACGACCCAGCTCGACGCCGTGCACCGCGTGCTCGGCCACCCCGGCGTGATCCTCGTGGCCGAGGGTGCCCCGCACCGCGTGAAGAGCCTGCTCGCGCAGGAGAAGAAGCGCGTGTCGCGGCTGGTCGGCGACACCCCGATCTACGACGTGACGATCGGCCACGAAGAGAAGCAGGTTCCACTCAAGAAGCTGCAGTCGCACCTGGCGAAGCTGCCGCGCAACCTCAAGCCGGCCCAGGTCGACGCCCTCGAAGCGAAGCTGGCCGCCCTCGGCTCGCGCGGCGCGGCGATGCCGAAGGGCCCGATGCCCGCGGGCGCGAAGATGCGGAACGTGCAGCGCACCATCCGCCGTCGCTGACGCTTGCTTACCGAAGAACCCCCGGTCCGTTCGACCGGGGGTTCTTTGTTTCCGTCAGCGCATCCGGATGACGACAGTGTTGGTGGCGCGGTCGAGCCAGTTGCGGCCGTCGGCGTTGCGCACCAGCGGCGGGAGCAGCAGCGCGGTCAGCACCATCCGGACCAGGGCGCGCCACGGGCCGACCATCGCCGCCCCGTCGAGGCGGGCCACCCGGACGCCCACCGCCGCCATGCCGGGCGTGAAGCCGAAGAACGTGACCGGAATGACCGTAATGACCGCCCAGACCGCCCCGGCCCACAGGTTGAACGTCTGCATCGCGGCTGCGTTCTGCAGGTCATAGCGCACGAAGAGCGCCGTGATCAGGGAGGCGAGCACGAGGTCGAGGACGAGCGCGAGGAAGCGCGGACCGCCGCCCGCCACCGCGCCCACGCCGGATTCGGGCAGGCCCATCGACTCGCCGCGCCACTTCGGGGCCTCGCGCGGGGCCGCCGCGGTGGAGCCGTCGCCCGCGCCCGGCAGCCATTCACCCGTCCATCTCGCCACCCGTCCAGGGTATGCCGGTGGCGCGGACCACATCCGGCCTGGTCGACTGGGCAGTGACGGCGGCCCGTTAACACCCGCGAAACATTCGGGTGACGGTCGGGCAACACCGCGCTCTTAGCGTGAGCCGAAGAGAGTACAGCCGCCGGTAACGAACGAGAAGGAGTCACCGAGGGTGCCCACTACTCCAGACGACATTCAGCGCCTCATCGCCGATGAGAAGGTGGAGTCCATCGACGTCAGGTTCTGCGACCTGCCGGGCGTCATGCAGCACTTCACGGTGCCCGCGAAGGCGTTCGACCTGGAGGCGTACGAAGAGGGTCTCGCCTTCGACGGCTCCTCGGTGCGCGGCTTCCAGTCGATCCACGAGTCCGACATGCTGCTGCTGCCGGACCCCGAGACGGCGCGGATCGACCCGTTCCGCAAGGCGAAGACGCTCTCGCTGAACTTCTTCGTGCACGACCCGTTCACTCGCGAGGCCTACAGCCGCGACCCGCGCAACATCGCGCGCAAGGCCGAGCAGTACATCTCGGAGTACGGCGTCGCCGACAACGTCTACTTCGGCCCGGAGGCGGAGTTCTACATCTTCGACTCGGTCCGCTTCGAGGACGCCGAGCACCTGTCGTTCCACGAGATCGACTCGATCGAGGGCTGGTGGAACACCGGCGCCGACACCGAGGGCGGGAACCAGGGCTACAAGACCCGGTTCAAGGGCGGCTACTTCCCCGTCCCGCCGGTCGACCACTTCGCCGACCTGCGCGACGACATCGTCCGCCAGCTGACGAACTCCGGCTTCCAGATCGAGCGCGCGCACCACGAGGTGGGCACCGCCGGCCAGACGGAGATCAACTACAAGTTCAACACGCTGCTGCACGCTGCCGACGACCTGCAGCTGTTCAAGTACATCGTGAAGAACACCGTGTTCGCCGCGGGCAAGACCGCGACGTTCATGCCGAAGCCGCTCGCCGGCGACAACGGCTCGGGCATGCACTGCCACCAGTCGCTGTGGAAGGACGGCCAGCCGCTGTTCCACGACGAGTCCGGCTACGCGGGCCTGTCCGACACGGCGCGGCACTACATCGGCGGCCTGCTCAAGCACGCGCCGAGCCTGCTGGCCTTCACCAACCCGACGGTGAACTCGTACCACCGCCTGGTGCCGGGCTTCGAGGCCCCGGTTTCGCTCGTGTACTCGCAGCGCAACCGCTCCGCCTGCGTCCGCATCCCGATCACCGGCAACAACGCGAAGGCCAAGCGCGCCGAGTTCCGCTGCCCGGACTCCTCGGGCAACCCGTACCTGGCGTTCTCCGCGATGATGATGGCCGGGCTCGACGGCATCAAGAACAAGATCGAGCCGCCGGAGCCGATCGACAAGGACCTCTACGAGCTGCCGCCCGAGGAGGCCAAGAACGTCAAGCTGGTCCCGGGCGACCTGGGCACCGTGCTGGACACCCTGGAGCAGGACCACGACTACCTGCTCGAGGGCGGCGTCTTCACGCCCGACGTGATCGAGACGTGGATCCAGTACAAGCGCGAGAACGAAATCGACCCGCTGCGGCTTCGCCCGCACCCGTACGAGTTCTCGCTGTACTACGACGTGTGATCTGAACTCGCACTACGTGAATGGCCCGTCAGCATCTCGCTGGCGGGCCGTTCGCGTTTCTCAGCCGTGTGGGCCCGAGCCGCTGTGAACGCTGTGACGCATAGGGCTAGGACGCGGACGATCTCGCGGAGGAGATCACCGGGGTTCCGGGGGTGGGGCCGCTTCGGCGCGGATGATCGCCGAGTACAGCTTGGGGCCGACCTCGTGGGTACGGCGGACGTCCACGTTCACGAGACCCGCGGAGTGGAGCAAGGCGCGGTAATCGTCAGCGGTGAGTGCGCCGCCTAGGCATTCCTTGTCGGCGGCCGCGCGTTCCGCGTCGGTCAGGGTTTCCTCGGCGAGGAGGTCCGTCACGCCGAGGCGGCCGCCGGGACGCAGAACTCGCGCGATTCCCGCGAAGACAGCTGGTTTGTCCGGCGACAGGGCGATGACGCAGTTGGAGATCACCACGTCCACCGTGTTGTCCGGCAAGGGAATGGCCTCGATCGTGCCCTTGACGAACTCGACATTCGCGAGGCCCGCCTGCGCGGCGTGCCGACGGGCGAGGGCAAGCATTTCGTCGGTCATGTCGAGGCCGATGGCACGGCCGGCGGGTCCGACGCGCCGGGCGGAAAGCAGTACGTCCAGGCCGCCGCCGGAGCCGAGGTCGAGGACAGATTCGCCGGGGCGCAGGTCCGCGACGGCGAGCGGGTTTCCGCAGCCGAGACTGGTGGCCGCGACTGTTTCGGGGACGTCCTCCTCTGCGTAGTGCACTGCGCCGAGCCGGTCGGATTCGGACAGCAAGCCGGTGGCTTCTCCGGCCAACGCTCGCCGGGCCGCATTGGCGTAGCGTTCTCGGACCGCGTCCTGGTCAGGGCTCATCTGGGTACCTCGCAAGCGACGTCAGCAAAGGGGACGGCGGTGCGGCCCATGACGACGTCGGCCGCGCTCGGGAAGCAGGACAGACACCGCTCGTTGATCTGGTACAGCCGAGCGGTGCCGTGCGGTCGCACGAGGACGAACCGGGCTTCGGTGAGGATCTTCAAATGCGCCGAGACAGTTGATTGGCTCACGCTCACCTGCTCGACGATCTCGCCGACCGGCAGCGGGCGGCCCGCGGAGGCGATCAGGTGCAGGATCTGTACGCGCGTCGGGTCCGCGAGCGCGCGGAACCATCCGGCGTAGGTTTCCGCGGCAGCACGGTCCAGCACGACAGCCTCCTTCATCGTCTATCGACGATAGACGATGAAGGGGTCAGCTGACCAGGTCGGCGAGCAGGGCCTGGACCCTCCGGTCGATCTCGTCGCGAATGGGGCGGACCTGCTCGACCGGGAGGCCTGCCGGGTCGTCGAGCTGCCAGTCCAGGTAGCGCTTGCCGGGGAAGACCGGGCAAGCATCGCCGCAGCCCATGGTGATGACCACATCGGCCGAGTGCACGCCCTGAGTGGTGAGGGGCTTGGGAATTTCGCGCGACAGGTCGATGCCGAGTTCGGCCATGACCGCGACGACCGCGGGGTTGATCGTGTCGGCTGGCGCGGACCCGGCGGAGCGGACGAGCACCCGGCCGCATGCGTGATGGTGCAGCAGTCCGGCCGCCATCTGCGAGCGCCCGGCGTTGTGGACGCAGACGAAGAGCACCTCGGGGGTGGTCATGACGAAACCTCCGCGGTCGCGGACCGGCGCCGAAGCGCGAGAGACACGTAGACAAGTGCGACGAGGACCGGGACTTCGATGAGCGGCCCGACGACTCCGGCGAGCGCCTGCCCACTCGTGGCGCCGAAGGTGGCGATCGCGACGGCGATGGCGAGTTCGAAGTTGTTGCCCGCCGCGGTGAAGGCCAGCGTCGTGGTCCGTTCGTACGACAGGCCGATCGCCTTGCCGACCGCGTAGGAGCCGGCCCACATGAGTCCGAAGTAGACCAGCAGCGGCAGCGCGATCCGGGCGACGTCGAGCGGGCGGCTCGTGATCTGGTCGCCCTGCAGCGCGAACAGGACGACGATGGTGAACAGCAGTCCGTACAACGCGATCGGGCCGATCTTCGGCAGGAACCGGGATTCGTACCAGGTGCGTCCCTTCGCGCGTTCGCCCAGCCGCCGGGACAGGTAACCGGCGAGCGGCGGGATGCCCAGGAACACCAGCACGCTCTTGGCGATCTGCCCCGCGGAAACGCTCAGGTCCGCTTGCGGCAGGCTGAGCCAGCCGGGCAGCACGGCGAGGTAGAACCAGCCGAGGACGCCGAACATGACGACCTGGAACACCGAGTTCAGCGCGACCAGCACGGCGGCGGCCTCCCGGTCGCCGCAGGCCAGGTCGTTCCAGATGATCACCATCGCGATGCAGCGGGCGAGGCCGACGATGATCAACCCGGTCCGGTACTCCGGCAGATCGGGCAGCAGCAACCAGGCGAGCGCGAACATCAGCGCCGGGCCGATCAGCCAGTTCAGCACCAGCGACGGCCACAGCAGCCGCCGGTCGGCGGTCACGCTGCCGAGCCGGTCGTAGCGGACCTTCGCCAGCACCGGGTACATCATCACGAGCAGACCGAGCGCGATCGGCAGCGAGATCCCGTCGACCGAAACCGCGTTCAGCACCCCGGCCAGGCCGGGGATCGAGCGGCCGGCCAGAAGACCGAGCACCATCGCGGCAGCGATCCACACCGGAAGGAATCGGTCCAAAGTGGACAGTTTGCCGACTACGCCGGTTTCCGTCGTCACGCCAGCGTCTCCATCTCGCCCGGGACCAGCGTGGCCGAGAGCCGGGCCAGGAGCTCCGGACGGACGCGGTAGTACACCCAGGTGCCGCGCCGTTCCCCGGTGATCAAGCCGGATTCGCGCAGCACCTTCAGGTGGTGCGAGATCGTCGGGCCGGTGAGGTCGAACGCGTCGGTCAGGTCGCATACGCACGCTTCCCCGCCGGCGTGGGACGCGATCAGCGAGAGCAACCGCAGCCGCACCGGATCGGACAGCGCTTTGAACAGCTTCGACAGCTCCGCGGCCTGGTCCTCGTCCAGCGGTTCGCGCGTCAATGGGGTGCAGCACGCGCTGATCGTTGCCATCAAGAGCTGCTTCGACATGCGTCTATCTTGACAGACATCTAAGTAGACAGCAATCTAGGTCTGCCCCTGTTTCGATGTTCATCTATTCAAGGAGTACGGGATGTCCCGAGTTCAGCTCGCCCTGCGCGTGGGAGACCTCGCTGGTTCGATCGACTTCTACTCAAAGCTTTTCGGCGTCGAACCAGCCAAACTCCGGCCGGGATACGCCAACTTCGCCGTCGCCGAGCCCGCGCTCAAGCTCGTGCTCCTGGAGGGCGAGCCCGGGCAGGCGACCGTCCTGGACCACCTCGGCGTCGAGGTCGAGTCGACGGACGACGTCAACGAGGCCAGCAAGCGCCTCACCGGGGAGGGCTTGGAGACGCTGACCGAGGACAACACGACCTGTTGCTACGCCGTGCAGGACAAGGTGTGGGTGCACGGTCCGGGCCAGGAGCCGTGGGAGGTTTACACGGTCAAGGCGGATTCGCCGACTTACGGCTCCGACAGTGCCGCGCTCGCCTCGTGCTGCACGTCCGAGGAAGCCGCCAAGCCAGAAGGATGTTGCGCTTGATCTCGGTGGCTGCGGCTCAGAAGTTCGCCCGCCGCGCGCGGTCGAAAGCGAGCGCGCTGCCGAGTTCAGTCCGGCTGGCCGGGTGCAGGCAGTAGCGGCCGAGCAGGCGATAGGCGAAGGTGGCGTCGACGCCGAGGGTCTTGGCCGGGATCCGGCTCGGCGGGCAGCCGGTCCTGGCGCCACCAGCGGGTGAACTGCTTGCGCTGCCATTGCTGCTCGTTTTTCCCGGCCGCTACCCAAATCTCCGGCCCGTCGAGGAAGTACGGCTGGATCGACATGACCGCTGACCACGGCAGGAACGATTCGAAAGTCCGCCGCCCGCGAACTGCACGGCCGAATAGGGCAGACCGGTCGCGGGCCAGCCCTGCGCGCGCATTGTCGCCACCGCCGAGCCAGCCGGTTTCCGACGCAACCGGGCGTCCGCGCCTACCACGGCGAAAACGGCCAGCAATACGGTGAACCACGCCGCGCCAGTCCCCGCCACCCCTCTCCCCTGTCATACGAGTACGCACTGATCGCCGCCGCCATCAGGGCCAGTAGAACCAGAACGGCCATCGCGTTGCGATATCGGCCTGCCGGGCCGTACGCCCATGCCTCCGGAACCGTCAGCTCAGAAGATTGGGTCCCAGACATGTTTCACCCCGCAGCAGGCATGCGGGCGGAGTCGCCGTCGACCTTCGTCTCGGTCGCTCGCACCGCTCCGTCTGCCGAACCGCGCACGGTCGTCGAGCGTCACAAACAGCCGGGCTCGCCGCGAACCGCGCGGGACCGGTCGTCGATCCGGAGCGGAGACACCTCTTGCCACCAGGCATCCGGCACCGTTATGTTAATGAGAAATCACTTCCTCCGAGACTGTCGACACGGGGCGGCGAGCAGCCCCTGGCCGGTGATGGGATGGCAACGACGCCTACCAGAGAGGCAGACAAGTACATGGAGAATCTCAGCAGAAGGAAGGTGCTGACCCTCGGCGCGGCGTTGGGCATCGCGGGCATGGCGGGCACCACCGGCACTGCGTGGGCGTGGTCGAGCAAGGGGTCCATCGCCGGGAGCGGGACGGGGGCCGATCCGTTCCAGGTCTGGGACGACACCGCGGACGCGGTAGCCAAGGCGTTGCTGACCGAGGGCAAGGTGCCGGAGGTCAACACCGCCTGGGAGAGCTGGATCGACAACAACGCGCCGTTGCCCGCTGGCATGCCCGACTATCTCGTGGCGTATCTGCAGCAAGTCAACAAACTGCCGTCGTGGGCGGATCCGGCCAAGCTTGCCGCGTCGGAGAAGCTTTATACCCGGCTGAGCAGTTATCTGTTCGTCTCGGAGTCGCTCGGCAGCGGGATCATGAGCACCGTTATTCCGAGGGAGGCGCGGGCGGTTTACTGGTCAGCCGGCGGCGCGGACATGAAGCAGCGGGCGGCCAAGACGTTCACTTTTGGTTACGACCTGCACAACTCCAAGGCTTGGGCGCCGGACGGGCATTTCGTCGTTACGGCCAACAAGACCCGGCTGGTGCACGCGGTGGTGCGGAATTTGCTGCCGACGTCGGCGAAGTACCAGGCGGGCGCGGATCAGCCCAAGCCGATCAGCAACGGCGACATTCTGCGGACGTTCCATTCCGTGGCCACGTTCGCGCGCAGCAACATGCTCAAGTGGAACATCGCGTTGTCGACGGCGGAGCAGGACGCGGACCTGCATGCCTGGCAGGTCACGCTGCATCTGCTTGGCGTGCAGGAGCAGTTCATTCCGCAGACGTGGGCGGACGCGGAAGCGCAGGCACAGCACATGCTGTGGCCGGTGCTCGGGCCGACCGAGGAAGGGGTCAGCCTGGCGAAGACGTTGCTCGGATATATCGAAAATCCGACGCTCGGGCTCGATTCCGGATTCGTCAACGAGCTGGTCCGGTATCTGCTCAACGACCAGATGGGCGATTGGCTCGGGCTCCCCCGCGACTACGCGCAGGCGGCGTTGGTGCGGATCGAATGGCCGGCGTATGTGGCGTTCCGCGAGGGCGTCTCCAAGATCATGCCGGGCAGTTTCTATCTTTTCGACCAGTTCGTGCGCGGCATTTCGATGATGTACCTCAATAACGGCACCTCGCCGACGCAGACGCCGATCACGCTCCCCACGGCGAATCGGCCGGGTGCCTAAAGTCCCAGTGCGCTCAGCAAGAATGCGGTGACGGCGGCGCGGTGGTCGGGGGTGTCCTCCCACCGCAGCCGCCGGCCGGTTTCGACTACCGCGCCGAAGCCCGCGTGCACCAGCACGCGGGCCTGGTGCGCGTCCAAATCCGGCCGGGCCAGGCGGAGTTGTTCCTCCCATACGGCGATGTGCTCGCGTTGCGCGAGGATCAGCGGACGCTGCAACGACGCGGGCAGGCCGCCTAGTTCGGCAGCGGCGACGTTGGTCAAGGCGGTGTGTTCGAAGCTGTACGCCACGTAGGTTGCGGCCAGCACGGGCAAGGCTTGTGCGCCGGTGGTGCCATGCAGGTTTTGTTCCACAGCTTGCGACAGGAGTCCCGCGGCTTGCAGGCAGGCAGCCGCCAGGATTTCGGCTTTGTTGGGGAAATGACGGTAGAGCGCCGACGGCACCAAGCCGACCGCCTCGGCGATGCGGGCGTTCGTGACCGTGGCGAATCCGTCGCGTTCGAACAACGGCACGGCGGCGGCGAGGATTTGCGCGCGGCGGGTTCGTGGCACCGGCTGAGCGGGAAGCTCTACCGACGGCGCGGCCGGGGTGGTCGTCGAGGTGGCGAGGCGCAGGGCGGATTCGGTCAGCAGATTCTCGGCGCGGTGGTGGGCGATCGACGTACGGTGCATGGTGATCGAGCCGATCGCGCCGAGTGCGGCTACGGCGCGGAGCTCAGCGTCCGGCGACGGCCGCACCACATCGGTCACACGCGCGACGACCTGGGCGAATTTCGCGCTCAAGACGCGACGGTCCGCTCGATCGAGGTAACGCGCTTCCCAACGGTAAAGGCCGCCGGATTCGCGGTGCGCGACCGTGACGCGGGCCAGCGGGCGGAGGACCTCGGCCGCGGGCGCGTCCGGCGGCACCGCGTCGAGCGCGACGACCAGGCGGTCCGCCATCACGTTCGCGCACTCAGTGAACAGTGCGTATTTGTTCGGGAAATGCCGGTACAGCGCCGCCGCGGTGATCCCGACGGCGGCGGCGATCTCCTCCATCGACGCCGCGTGGTACCCGCGTTCGCTGAAGGCGCGGCCCGCTGCCTCGACGATGAGCTGCTTGCGGTTGCGCGGACGGGTGGCCGCAGCCGGTTCGGAGGTCACCGCGGACCCCGAGCACACGGAAGCGGACGTACGGCCATGCCGGCCAGTCAATCACGAGACGGGCGCGTCTTCACGCGGGCGGGAGGAGACGCGTCGCCAGTGCCTCGAGCCAAAGCGGCTTCCAAGTAGTTAGTGCACGCAGCGAATTACCGGCCACGGCTACCGGCACCGCGGTGGCGACCAGTTCGGGTGCTCCGGGCATCGCTTCGGCTTTGGCAGACACCACTTCCGTCACCATGGCCAGCAGCTCGTCCGGGAACATCAGATCCCCATCCACACAGCGGATCTCCAGTCTGTCATCGCCCGGCGCCCAGTTCGAGGTTGCACCGGATGCGTTCCGGGCCCGCCGAATCGCCGGTTTTCCCGTCTGGCCGACGGTCTTCGCCACGAAATCAGCAACGCCGACGGGATCTCCGCGCGCAAGCGATCAGCGCGCGCAGATTGCCGAGCACAGCCTTACGCTCGTCCCAGGGAACAGGAGCCCACCACGGTACGAGCGGTGTTCATCGTCGGGCTGACGGCAACTCCACGCGCGACGATCCTCTCGGCGATCCGCGGGGCAGGGACCGCCCAGCGGGACCAGCCGAGGCCGGTGACCTGCGCCGGAGCGCCGTTCGATGATAATGACCGGGTGACCGTGACGAGGATCCGCGAGTTCCGCACCCTGCGCGGGCTGACCGTGCGCCAGCTCGCCGACCAGGCGGGAGTGTCGACCGGGTTGATCAGCCAGGTCGAGCGGGGCGTCACCGACCCCAGCCTGGAGACCATGCGGCGGATCGCCGAGGTGCTCGACATCCCGCTGTTCAGCCTGTTCCAGGAGCCGGACGAGGAAACCGTCGCGGTGATACGGCACGACGACCGGTACCGGATCTCCTCGCCGCACCACGCGATCACCTACACCCGCGCGTCGCCGGGCGGCGCGAAGCTCGAGGTGCTCGAAGGCGTGCTCGAACCCGGCGGGGTCTCGTCCGACGAACTGCGCTCGCATCCGTCCGAGGAGTGCGTCGTGGTGATCGCCGGACGGCTGACCGTCCAGGTCGGCGAGCAGACTCACGTGCTCAAGACCGGCGACAGTTGCCATTTCGATTCGGCCATCCCGCACCGCTTCCGCAACGACGGGCGGACCGCCGCCCGGTTCCTCGTCAGCGTCACTCCGCCCAGTTACTGATACTTCCGTCGGAGGTGCCCGACCCGAAATTGGTCTAGACTTTTCGGTTCGAACCCGGCGAAAAGGACGGACTGATGCGAGGGACGACGGTGCCCCCGGGAATGTGCTGCCGACCGGTCAAAACCGGGGAACTTCCGCTGCACCGGCTCGAGGTGCCCGCGCCCGGGGCGGTGCCGTTCGCGGTCGGTTCCTTCGACGCGGTGGGACCGTTGTCGAGGGCGGAATTCCCGCATCGGCACACGTTCCACGAAATCGTGCTCGTCACCGGAGGGACCGGCGCGCACGTCGTCGACCTGACGCGGTGGGAGCTGAGCCCGCCACACCTCGGCGTCGTCACCCCGGGCCAGGTGCACCACTGGGAGGCGAGCGGGCTCACCGGATCGGTCGTGCTGTTCACCGACGACTTCCTCTTCGACCATCCGGCCGACCGCGAAACCCTGCGCAGGCTGCGCGAACGGCCGTGGCTTCGGCTGGACCGGGCCGAGCACGACCGCACCGCGCGGCTGATCGCCGAACTCGAGGAGGAATTCCGCCGCGGCGGCGAGGACGGCGAATCCGTGCTGCGCGCCCTGCTGCACGTGCTGATCGTGCGCGCCGGACGGCTGCCCGGAACTCCGTCCGCGCCGGCACCCGCCGGCGCCCGCGCGGTAGCGGCGCAATTCGCCCAGCAGGCGGAAAAATCCGAACTGGGACTGTGGTCGGTGCGCGCGCATGCCGAACGGCTCGGCGTCACTCCCGGCTACCTCACCGAGGCCGTCAAAGCGGCGACCGGGCGCACCGCGGCGGAATTGGTGCGCGAGGCGCGAATCCAGGAGGCGAAACGGTTTCTGCTGCGGACGAATCTGTCCGTGCGGCAGGTGGCGAGCCGCGTCGGATTCGCCGACCCGGCCTACTTTTGCCGGTTCTTCCGGCGCGAAACCGGGTTGAGCCCCGGCGGATTCCGCCGCACCGGTGACGCCGCCCCGAAGATTCACCACGACTGCGGGACTCCGTCCATCGCTGCGGGCTGATCTCCTCCCTACCGTCGAGGGGAATCCCGAGCCCCCACCGAGGAGCAGGCATGGACGAAGACAGGAAGTTCAGCCGCAAGACAGTGCTGAAGGCCGCGCTGGCCGCCGGAGTCGCCGCGCCGGTCGCCCTCGTCGGCGGTCCCGCGCTGGCTCGCACGAATTTCGCGGGCGGGCAGAACGTCGAGCCGACCCCGTACTGCCACGACGGCGACGAACCGACGATCGACCAGACCGAGGGCCCGTACTTCAAACCGGACTCGCCCGAGCGGAGCGTGCTCGTCGACGACAACACGCCGGGCCAGCGGCTCACCGTGAGCGGGTACGTCTTCGGCTTGTCCTGCCAGCCGATCGGCCGCGCGCTGCTGGACTTCTGGCAGGCGGACGTCAACGGGGCCTACGACAACGACGGGTTCAACTTCCGCGGCCACCAGTACACGAACGACCTCGGAGAGTTCAAGCTGACCACCGTCGTGCCCGGCCTCTACCCCGGCCGGACGCGGCACATCCACGTCAAGGTGCAAGCCCCCGGGCAGCCGATCCTGACGACCCAGCTGTACTTCCCGGGCGAGCCGCGCAACAACACCGACACGATCTTCGACGCGCGGCTGCTGATGACCGTCCGCGACGCCCCGAACAACGCCAAGGAGGCCGCGTTCGACTTCGTGCTCGACGTCCAGCAGACGCCCACGGGAGGACCGACGACCGGACCGCCGAGCGGCGGGACGTCCTGGACCGCGGGCAAGGCGTACCCCTCCGGTACGCGCGTCACGTTCAACGGGGTCAGCTACGTGTGCCTTCAGGGCCACACCGCCCAGCAGGGCTGGGAACCGCCCAACGCGCCGGCGTTGTGGCAGAAGGGCTGACCCTCTCCTCACGAGAACGGCGGGCTCCCCCCGGGCCCGCCGTTCTCCGTTTTCCGAGAAGTTTCCGAGAAGCCCGAACCGGGCTGTCGAGTTACGGTCGACGCATTCGTCTTCCATTACGACGACGCCGGACCGGCCCTCGGAGGACACATGCTGTATCTGCTGGTGATCTACAACTGCGACCGTCCCGAACCCGGCGATCCGGCCTTCCCGGACGCCTTGGCCAGGGTGAACGCGTTCGCCGACGAATGCCGCCGGCGCGGGGTGTTCGTGTCCGGCCATCCGCTGCAGGGCGAGCACACCGCGACCACGGTCAGCGTCCGAGAGGGGAAGACGCTGATCACCGACGGGCCGTTCCTGGAGACCCACGAGCATCTCGGCGGTGTTTACGTCCTCGATTGCCGCGATCTCGACGAGGCCCTCGAACTCGCCGCGCTGTGCCCGATGGCTGAGGTCGGCACTATCGAGGTGCGCCCGGTCGCCGGCGTGCCCGGGCTGTCCCACCAGGCATGACGTCGCCGCTGCTGCGGGAGGTCTACCGCGAGCACCGGGCGCGGATGCTCGCGGCGCTGGTCCGCGTCCTCGGCGACTTCGAACTCGCCGAGGACGCGCTGCAGGACGCGTGCGCGCTCGCCCTGCGCAATTGGGGCGACGAGCCGCCGGACGATCCCATGGCGTGGCTGCTGACCGCCGCCCGCAACAGCGCGATCGACCGGCTCCGGCGCGCCCGCCGCGGCCAGGAGAAGCTCGCTCAGCTCGGCGAACAGCCGGAGGTCGCGGTGGAACCGTCCGAGGACAGCCTGCTCGCGATCGGCGACGAACGGCTCAGCCTCGTCTTCACCTGCTGTCACCCCGCGCTCGCCGAGGAGGCGCGCGTCGCGTTGACGCTGCAGGCGGTGGCCGGGCTGACCGCGGCGCAGATCGCGCGGACGTTCCTAGTCAGCGAGGCGACGCTGGCGCAGCGGCTGGTGCGGGCCAAACGCAAGATCCGCGACGCCGGGATCAGCCTCGCGGTCCCGGCCGACCATCTGCTGTCCGAGCGGCTGTCCGGGGTCTTGGCGGTGCTGTACTTGATCTTCACCCACGGCTACACCGCGCCGGAACACCGCGAGCTGCAACAGGAAGCGATCCGGCTGGCGAAACTGGTCGCGACGCTCATGCCGGACGAGCCCGAAGCGCTCGGCCTGGTTTCGCTGCTGCTCGTGCACGATTCGCGCACCGCTGCTCGCTACACGCCCGACGGCGATGTCGTCCTGCTCGAAGACCAGGACCGAAGCCGTTGGGACCACAGCGAAATCACCGAAGCGATCGGTCTGCTGGACCGTGCGCTGCGCTTCGGAATGCCTGGGCCGTATCAACTGCAAGCCGCCATCGCCGTCCACCATGCGCAGGCCCGTTCCGCGGCGGACACCGACTGGGCGGCGATCGCTGGGCTGTATCACCGGTTGTACGAAACGAATCCGTCGCCGGTGATCGCGTTGAACCACGCCGTCGCGGTCGCCATGGCCACCAGTCCGGAGGAGGGGCTGGCGCTCATCGACCGCATCGACGGGCTTGACCGGTACCACCTGATGCACGCCGCGCGCGCCGATCTGTTGCGCCGTCTCGGCCGTACCGCCGAGGCGATGGCCGCGTACCGGCGCGCCCACGAGCTCGCGGTCAACCCAGCCGATCGGCGTTTTCTCGCCGGTCGCTTAGCCACCTTGGAGTCCTGATGAGACTGTCCATTCTCGACAACGGACATCGCCTGCGAGCCAAGCTGTTCCTGTCGATCACGTCGAAGCAGCCGCCCGACATCGTGAAGATGCTGCTGTACCGTCCCGGTTTTCTCACCCGGCCGCTGCTGGACCTCACCGCTCCGGCGATGCGCGGCCCGTCGTACTGGACGGCCGGGGAGCGCGAATTCCTCGCCATGTCAACGGCGTTGCTGCACGAGTGCCCGTTCTGCATCGACTCGCACGCCGAACTGACCCGGATCGCCGGACAAGGCGAGATCGATCCCTCGCAGCCGGACGCGGCGCGGCCGGAAGTGCGCACCATCCGGGCGTTCCTGGAGACCGTCACGCTGAACCCGGACCAGATCGTGCTGCCGGATCTTCCGCGTGCGGCGATTGAGGAAGCGTTGCGGGTGAACCTGGTGTGGAACGTCGTGAACCGGCTCGCGAACGCGTTCGGTTTCGTGCTTCGCGAAGGGCAACTGGAGAGCGGAACCCGGGCCCTGCACCGGTTCGGGTATCGATTCCCTGGCTTCCTGCTCGCCGGTGGTCCGGCCGACCAGCACGAGGATCCGGTAGAGAACATGCGGTATTCGGTGTTCACCGCGCCGGCGGTGACCGACCAGGCGCTTCGCGTCGCGGCGGCGGGCGGCGACGGCCTGCCCGCTCCGTTGGAGCCCTTCGCGGCGAAGGTCCGCGACGCGTCCTACCGGCTCACTGACGCCGATTTCACCGAGTTGACCACGAAATACCAGGAAGACGAGGTCTACGAGATCACTGTCGCCGCGGCCGTGGGCGCCGCGTTGCGCAGTTTCGATGCCGGACAGCGCGCACTTCTTGCCGCGTAACGCGAACCGGCGGCCAGGAGTACCCGGCCGCCGGTTGGTGTCCGCTGTCCGCTCAGGGGCGGTAAAGCTCCTTGACGACGTCGATGTTGTCGTTCTTGTCGACGTGGATCTCGGCGTGCAGCGGGCTCGAGCCGTTCAGCGCCTCCATCAGGGCCTGCTCAGTGCACGGGTTCGTGCCGCGGCCCTGGGGGTCGAGCGCGACCTCGCCGCCCGGGCACAGTTCAGCGGCGCCGAAGACCTGCACGGCCTTGCTCAGCGGAAGGCGGTAGGTAGTGGCGTCGCCGGGAACGAACTTGCCGTCGTCCGGGCCGCCGTTCTTCCAGGTGATCAGCTGGAACTGGGCCATGTTGACCGAACGGTCGAAGCCGGTGAACTGCACGGTCTGCGTCGTGTTCGGGAAGCGGCGCGTCGGGGCGGCGGGCTGGCCGGTACCGCCCTTGCCCGCGGTCGGCGCGGTCTTGATCATGAACTCGGTGCCGCCGTCCTTGCCGCAGTTCACAACGCCCTGGGCGAATTCCTCTTCCGCGCCCAATGCGCAGTCCCAGTGCCCTTCAATGCCGAGGACCCGGTGACCGGGCCCCTCACCCTGCGTCGGTGCCAATTCGTAGTACTTCGTCATGACATTGAAGGCTTCGACGCATCCCGGAACGGATCCGCTCGCGCTTTCCACGGCGATCAGATCCATTTTCTGCCCATTGGCCGGACCGACCTGTCCGCCGAGCTTGCTGCAGTTGACGTCACCGTCCGGAAGAGGGGAAGTGCCTGCCGCACCGGCCGAACCGCCCTGCGGGTTCTGCTTGACCGCTGCCGTGCCGGAAATGCTCTTCGCCGTGGAACCATTTCCGCCGACATTGTTTCCGCTGCACGCGGAAAGCAAAGCGGTCGCGGCGACCGCGCCGCCGACCATGACCAGCTTCATCGACTTCATCGCGGTGAATCCCATTGTGCTCTCCCCTGCGCCGGTGTCTTTGGTGAATCTCTGCCCCAAAGACGTGAAGCACCGAATGACGTTGGCTCGGAAGTTCCGCGGAGAGCCATAGTTGCCCCAATGTCGCCCCCGCTTGGTCCGCGCGGGCACGACCTCGACCGGCCTCGCAACCCGTCGCGGTGCGGCCGGAGAGCTAGGCCGCGAGACCGAGCGCCGCCAGCCACACCCGAGTCAGCGTCGCCGCCGCGTCGTCCAGCGAGCTGTCGGCGACAAACGCCTGGTAGAAGACGCGTTCGGTCATCCAGACCAACGCAGTGGCGACCTCCGCCGCGGTTCCAGAGGGCAGTCCGGCGCGCTCGGCGACACCGGCCATGGTGTCGGCGAGCGCCACCACCGCGGAGCGCCAGGCCTGGTCGATCGCCGGAACCGACGGCGACAGTTCGACCGCCGTGCGCATCACCGTGCCGTGCTCGCGCCACATCCGGGCGGTCTGCGCGATCCCCTGCCGGACCGCGTCGCCGGGAGCGGCAGCGGCCGCGTCCACCTCGTCCACCTCGGTGCGCAGCTTGGTCACCGTCCGCTCGACCAGCGCGGCGAGCACCTCGTTCTTGGAGCCGAAGTAGAAGTAGAGCGCCCCCCGGGTGATCCCGGCTTCCTGCGCGATCGTCGCCACGGTCATGCCGTCCGCGCCCACGGAGTCCAGCTGCTGCTCCGCCGCGTCGAGAATCGCGCGTTCGCGCAGGTCTCCCTTGGTCGGAGCCGTCCGGCGACGGGTGCGGGTGCCTCGCTCTTCCACCAGCACGTTCTATCACGACGACTATTTTCTACGCAGTGCAGATTTTTCTCGACGCGGTGTAGAGTTGGCTTCATGACCAAGCTCTTCCTGATCACCGGCGTCAGCTCTGGCCTCGGCCGAGCCTTCGCCGAGGCCGCGCTCCAGGCTGGCCACACTGTCGTCGGCACCGTCCGCAAGCAGGCCGACGCTGCGGAGTTCGAGCAGCTGAAGCCGGGCAAATCCCTCGCGCGCATCCTCGATGTCACCGACGACGACGCGGTGTTCCGGACGGTGGACGAGATCGAAGCCGAGGTGGGCCCGATCGACGTCGCCATCGCCAACGCCGGGTATGGCCACGAGGGCGTCTTCGAAGAGTCGACGATGGCGGAGCTGCGTGCGCAGTTCGAGGTGAACGTGTTCGGCGTCGTCGCGACGGTGAAGGCAGTGCTGCCGTACATGCGGCAGCGGCGAAGCGGGCACATTCTCGGCGTCACGTCGATGGCCGGGCTGATCACCGTGCCGGGCACGTCCTTTTACCAAGGCAGCAAGTTCGCCGTCGAAGGCATTCTCGAAACGGTCGGCAAGGAGGTCGCCCCGTTCGGCGTGCACGTCACCGCGATCGCGCCGGGATCGTTCCGGACCGACTGGGCGGGCCGGTCGATGGTCCGCACCGACCGTTCCCTGCCGGACTACGACCAGGTGATGAACCCCGTCCGCGCACACCGCCTCGCGGCGAGCGGCAAACAGCTCGGCGACCCGCGGAAGGCCGCGGAAGCCGTGCTGCACATCCTCGACGTCCCGAACCCGCCCGCGCACCTGGTCCTGGGCTCCGACGCCCTCCGCCTCATCGCGAACGGCCGCGCGGCGGTCGACAAGGAGATCCAGGAATGGGCCGAGCTGAGCCGCTCCACCGACTTCCCGGACGGAGCCCAGTTGCCCGGCTGAGCCGCTGCCTGCGACGGATCCCTCAGTCGCGCGGTGTGCGGCGAGTTCACTGCAGCTGCTCACAAAACGCCCGCTGCCGGGCCATCGCCAGAGGCGAGAACCCGATGCCGCATTGGGTGCATCTGACGCACCCAATGCGGCATCGGGGTATGCGGGCGGGAACGGTTCAGCCGACGTAACCGGTGAAGGAATGCTGTGCCCGGCACCAGATCGAGATGCCTACGCCACCGGGCCGCGCACGCTGCGCAGGCCGAGCGCCCAGGGTCATCCGCCCGTCGAGCACCCCCAAACGCACTCACCGCGCCGCCCCGGCCAAGGGGGCGTCCGCGCCTGGACGCCCCCTTCCGGGTCACTCCACCAGCAGATCCTCAATCATGATCGGAATGCGCCGCACCCGGATCCCGGTCGCGTTGCAGACCGCGTTCGCCACCGCGGCCGCCATGCCCACCGCGCCGATCTCGCCGACTCCGCGGGCTCCGACCGCGTTGTGCAGCGTGTCCGGGTACTCGACGAACTGCACGTCGATCTCCGGGATGTCGGCGTTGACCGGCAGCAGGTAGCTCGCGAAATCAGCGTTCGCGGGCCGTCCGCTCGGCTCCACTTCCAGTCCCTCGTGCAGGGCCGCGGACACGCCCCAGATCATGCCGCCGGACAGCTGGCTCCGCGCCTGCGTCGGGTTGATGATCCGGCCGCCGTCGAAGACGCCCAGCATCCTCGACACCCGGACCTCACGGGTCAGCCGGTGCACGCGGACCTCGCAGAACTGCGCGCCGAACGAGCTGAACGAATGCTTCGTCATCTCCTCGCCCGGGGCGGAAGACCCCTTGGCGGACAAGGATTCCCGGCCGATCGCGCGCAGCAGTTCGCCGAATGGCATGGTGCCGTGGTTGCCGTGCAGCAACCCCTCGGCGTACGTGACCACCTCGCCCTCGAACGGCGCGCCCGGCTCGGCGGCGAGCGCCACCAGTTCGTCGAGCAGTTCGGTGGCCGCGAGCATGATCGCGGTGCCGGTGCTCGCCGTGGCGGTCGAGCCGCCGGACATGCCGCCCGGCGCGAACCGGGAATCGCCCAGGTGCGGGGTGACGCGTTCCGGGTCGATGTCGAGGGATTCGGCCCCGATCGTGGCCAGCACGGTGAGCAGCCCGGTGCCCGGGTCGGCCCCGCCGGTGGACACGTCCGCGGTTCCGTCCGCGTTGAGCGTGATCTCGACCGTCGCCGGGAAGCGCAGCCCCGGGAACATCGCGGTCGCCGTGCCCATGCCGACGAGCCAGTCCCCGTCGACGTGCCCGCGCGGAGACCGGTTCGCCCAGCCGAACCGCTGCGCCCCGATCTCGTAGCACTCGTCGAGGTGCTTGCTCGACCACTGCAGATCGACGCCGGGAGGAGCGAGCGAACTGTTGCGCTTGCGCAGTTCGATCGGATCCATCTCGAGCGCGATCGCGAGTTCGTCGATGGCGCTTTCGAGCGCGAACGAACCCGACGCCTCCCCGGGCGCGCGCATGAACGTGCCCGGCGGGATGTGCAGCGGCACCATTTTCTGGCTGATCGACAGGTTCTGCGTCGCGTACCACTCGCGCGAGGTGCCGTGCGATGTCGGCTCCACAAAGGACCGGCTCATCGACGTGGCCGACCAGGAGTCGTGCTGGACCGCGATCAAGGCGCCGTCGCGGTCCGCGCCCAGTGCGATCTTCTGCACCGTGGCCGGCCGGTTCGCGGTCGCCGTGAACACCTGCTCGCGCGTGAGCGCGCACTTCACCGGACGGTCGAGCGCCCTGGCGGCGGCCGCGGCCAGCATCCCCGGAGCCGAGGTGCCCGCCTTGCCGCCGAACGCGCCGCCCACGTACGGGTTCACCGCGTGCACGGCCGACGGCTCAACGCCCAGCACCCCCGCCATTTCCATGGCTTGCAGGTAGCTGGCCTGGTTTCCGCTGTAGAGGGTGAGCTCGCCGCCGTCCCACTTCGCGACCGCCGAATGCGGCTCCATCGCCGCGTGGTTCTGCGTCGCGGTGCGGTAGGTCTCCGAGACGACGACCGGGCTCTGCGCCAAGGCGTCCTCAATGGACTCGACGCCGTCGGCGAGCACCTCGATCGACGGCGCGCTGCCGCGGCTCTCCGGGGCGTCCTCCGCGGTCGCGAGCCCGTCCTCCATGGACGTCAGCGCGGGCTTTTCCTGGTACGAGACCTCGATCAGCCCCGCCGCGTCCCGCGCCTGCTCGAACGTCTCCGCGACGACCAGCCCGATCGGCTGCCCGTAGAACACGACGTCCCGGTCGTGCAGCGGGAGCCACAGGTCCCCCATGAGCTGCGACTTGAACGGGTGCAGTTCGAGCGGATCGAACGGGCTGTACACGCTCACGACCCCGGGCGCGCTCTTCGCCGCGGTCACGTCCATCGCGGTGATCTCGCCGTGCGCGATCGTGCTGAGCACGATGTACCCGTACAGCATGCCGGGGAACGTGCGGTCCAGCGCGTAATCGGCCTGGCCGGTGACTTTCCGCGGAGCGTCCAGCCGCGCGTTCATGCCCGGCTCCCTTCGGTCAGTTCGAGCAGCGCGCGGACGATGGTCCGCTTGAGCAGCGAAGGTTTGAACACGTTGCCGGACAACGGCTTCGCCCCCTCCACCGCCGCCTCGGCGGCGGCTGCGAAAGCTTCCTCAGTCAGCTCCGCGCCGCGCAGCGCCTCTTCCACGGCAGGCAGCCGCCACGGCACCGTCGCGACCCCGCCCGCCGCCACGCGGGCGTTGGCGATCTTCCCGTCGCGCACGTCGAGCGCGACCGCCGCCGAGCACAGCGCGAACTCGTACGACTGCCGGTCGCGGACCTTGACGTAGGTCGAGTTCTCCGCCCAGTCGAGCCGCGGCACGCGCACCTCGGTGATCAGCTCGCCCGGACGCAGGTCGTGCTCGATTTCCGGGGTGTCGCCCGGCAGCCGGTAGAAGTCGGTCAGCGCGACCGTCCGGGTTCCCTCGGCGCTGGCCAGCACGACCTCCGCGTCGAGCGCGACCAGCGCGACCGCGACATCGCTGGCGTGGGTGGCCACGCAGGAATCGCTGGTGCCGAGGATCGCGTGCATCCGGTTGACGCCGGAAATCGCCGAACAGCCGCTGCCCGGCGAACGCCGGTTGCACGGCATCGCGACGTCCCGGAAATACGAGCATCGCGTGCGCTGCATCAGGTTTCCGCCGATGCTGGCCATGTTCCGCAACTGCTGTGACGCGCTCAGCAGCAGCGCGCGCGAGATCGCCGGGTACACGCCGGGATGCGCGGCGATGTCGCCCATCCGCTCCAGCGCGCCGAAGCGCAGGCCGTCGGCGGTGTCGATGCCCCGCAGCGGCAGGTCGTTGATGTCCAGCACCCGCTGCGGCGTGAGGACGTCGAGCTTCATCAGGTCGACCAGGGTGGTGCCGCCGGCGAGGTAGGTGCCCGCGCTGCCCAGCGCGTCCTCGACCGTGGCGGGTGCGGTCAGCTCAAACGGTCGCATCGGCCTGCCTCGCCTGCTCCACGGCGCGCACGATGTTCGGGTACGCCGAACACCGGCACAGGTTGCCGGACATGAACTCGCGGACGTCGGACACGTCGTCGCGCACCGCGGCGACCGCCGACATCACCTGCCCGGACGTGCAGAACCCGCACTGCAGTGCGTCCTGGTCCACGAACGCCTGCTGCACCGGGTGCAGTTCGTCCTCAGTGGACAGTCCTTCGACGGTGGTGACGGGACCGCGCACCGCGGCCGCGAGCGTGAGGCAGGACAGCACCGGCTTGCCGTCGACGTGCACGGTGCAGGCACCGCACTGACCGCGGTCGCAGCCCTTCTTCGGGCCGGTGATGCCCAGCCGCTCGCGCAGCGCGTCCAGGAGGGTCACTCCCGGCTCGACGCCGAGCTGCTCGGTTCTTCCATTGACTTCAAGGGAAATGTCCACAGTAGGGTTCGCTTTCCCGCAGTCCGTCCGCGGCGGACGTCCTGCGGCGTGATGGTGGTGGTGACGGCCCTTCGGGAACACGAGCCGTCCGGGTAAACCGGATATTCATCCGCTTGGCTCGCTTTGACCGAGGCTAGCGGATTAGAATCCGCTACGCAACGAAGTGGAGCTACTCCAGGTAGTGCTGGAGCGGCTCCAGGTCCAGACCAGCGAAGGAACGCGGGAGGCGCGATGCCGGTGAGCCCGCGGCGGGCGGACACCCGGCGCAACCACGAACGGATCCTGACGGTCGCGGCGGAAACCGTGAGCCGGGCAGGAGAAGTGTCGTTCAATGCGGTCGCCAAGGAAGCGGGCGTCGGCGTCGGCACGGTGTACCGGCATTTCCCCACGCCGGAATCGCTGGTGCTGGCCGTCTACGAACGCGAGGTGAACCAGCTCGTCGAGATCGTGCCCGAACTGCTTGCCAACCATTCCCCCGATCAGGCCTTGCGCGTCTGGATCGTGGACCACTTGGCGCACTACATGATGACGAAACGCGGGCTGGCCAACGCGTTGCGCGCGTCGCAGAGCGAACTGCCGACGCAGGCGTACACGCGGATGCTCGCCGCGCTGGACACCCTGCGCAAGGCGAACGCGGAAGCGGGCACGATCCGGCCGGACCTGAAGACGGAAACGCTGATGCGCGGCCTTGGCGGGCTGTTTTTCCTTACTCCGGAAGGAGATTGGAAGGCGGAAACCGAAGGAGTGGTGGACCTGGTGTGGCACGGAATGCGGCTGAACTGACCAGGCCACGCGTCAAGCGAGGGCTTCGATGACGGTCCTCGCGCTGGCTTTCGGATACGCCGTCGAACCGTTGTGCCCGAAGTAGAACGACATGTCCCGCACGAACTGCGGAATCACCTCGGGTTCGGGAGCATCGGCCTCGCGGGCGGCCGGATTCAGGCCGACCAGAGCGGCGAGTTGTGCCAATGCCGCTCCCACGCGGTCAGTGTCGAAAGTGCAGCCGTCCAGCGATACCTCCAACGAGCTTCGCGCTGCCTGCACTCCCCCTTGGGTTCTTCGAGCCGCCGGAGGCGGCGCGAAATCACTCCGAAGTGGACAATACCTTCAAATCGAGCCCGGCCCGCTCGAAATGTCCCCTCGGATCCGGCACCAGCTTGCGCTTCTCCAGATCCATCAGCCCCAGCGTGCACTTGATCTCGGCCGACAGCGTCCCGTCCAGTTTGATGATGCGCGAGGTCATCCAGAACACCTTGCCGTCGCCGAACGAGGCGTCGCAGGTCACGTCCACCACGTCGCCGGCGCGCAGTTCCCGCCGGTAGACGATGTTCGACTCCAGCAGCACCGGTGCGAGCCGCGATTCGCGAAGGTTCGCGTCGCCGGCTGCTTCGAAGACCTCCAGCCGCGAAACCTCGCCGTACGAGTGGTACACGGCGTGGTTCAGGTGGCCCAGCGTGTCGAGTTCGTAGTGGCGCACCTTGATGCGAGTGCGGAACGGTTCGCGGTCGGTCACGACGACCAGGCTAGTTGTCGTAGAAGAGTTCCTCGACCACGGCATGCGCGTGCCGCGTCACACGGCGGTAGGCGTCGAGGAACTCGCCGGGATCGTCGTCCACCGAGTAGCCGAACACGCGCGCGACCGCGGCCAGGTCGCGGCCGGTGCCGGGCACCTCGTCCGCCGCTTTGCCGCGCACCAGCATGGTCGCGTTGCGCACGCGCGTGGCGAGCAACCAGGCCTCGCGCAACGAGTCCACCGATTCAGCCGGCGCGAGACCGGCTTCCGCCAAGGCGGTCAGCGCGTCGAGAGTTGACGTCGTCCGCAGGCCGGGCACCTCGTGCGCGTGCTGCAGCTGCAGCAACTGGACAGTCCACTCGACGTCGGCGAGACCGCCGCGGCCGAGTTTCGTGTGCCGCGTCGGGTCGGCTCCGCGCGGGAGCCGTTCGGTCTCCACCCGGGCCTTGATCCGCCGGATCTCGCGCGCGTCCTTCGGGTCGAGCCCGCCTTCCGGATAACGCAGCGGGTCGATCAGGTCGATGAACCGCTCGCCAAGCTCCTCGTCACCGGCGACGAACCGGGCCCGCAGCAACGCCTGCGACTCCCACACCTCGCCCCAGCGCTGGTAATACGCCCGATACGACTCCAGCGTCCGCACGAGCGGCCCGCTGCGACCTTCCGGCCGGAGATCGGCGTCGACGATCAGCGCCGGATCCGCACTAGGCGCGCCGAGGATCTTCCGCACCGTCTCCGCGACCGACGAGGCGAACCGCAGCGCTTCGGCGTCCGGAACCCCTTCGGCGGGCTCGCAGACGAACAGGACGTCCGCGTCCGAGCCGTAGCCCAGTTCCGCTCCGCCGAGCCGTCCCATGCCGATGACCGCGATCGTCGCCGGAGTGCGCCCAAGCTCAGCCTGCCGTTGCCGATAAGCCGCCGACAACGCTCCCTGCAACACCGCCACCCACACGCTCGACAGCGCTTCGCAGACCGACGGAACATCCAGCAGTCCCAGCAAATCCGCGCACGCGACGCGAAGCAGCTCATGCCGACGCAGCGACCGAGCAGCGGTGACCGCAGCGCTCAGCCCAGGCTGACGACGCACGGCGGCCCGAAGCGACGTCGCTACTTCGGCTGGCGTACGTCCGGTCAGCCGAGCCGGATCTCCCAGCAGCTGCAGCACTTCCGGCGCGCGGACGAGCAGGTCTGGAACCAGGTTCGACGTGCCGAGCAGGAAGGCGAGCCGCTCGACGACGGTGCCCTCGTCGCGTAGCACGCGCAGGTACCACGGCGTGTCCTGAAGCGCCTCGGAAACCTTGCGATACGAGAGCAGCCCGCCGTCCGGATCCGGCGTATCGGCGAGGCAGTCGAGCAACACCGGGAGCAGCGCCTGCTGAATGGCCGCGCGCCGCGACACCCCGGAGGTCAACGCCTTGATGTGCTGCAGTGCCCCTTCCGGTGCGGCATACCCGAGCGCGGAGAGCCGGCTGGCTGCCTGTTTCGTGGTGAGCCGCAACGCTTCCGTCGGCACATTCGCCACCGACTGCAGCAGCGGACGGTAGAAGACCTTCTCGTGCAGCCGCCGAATCCCCTGCGCGTGGCGACGGAACTCGGCCAGCAGCGCCTCGCCCTGGCTACGCCCGCGAGCCGCCCGGATCCCACAGGCACGCGCGAGGATCCGCAGCTCATCGGTGTCCGACGAGGCGGGGAACAAGTGCGTCCGCCGCAGCCGACGCAGCTGCAGCCGGTGCTCGACAGTCCGCAGGAACTCGTACGACGAGCTCATTTCCGCCGCGTCCGCGCGGCCGACGTACCCGCCGTCGCCCAGCGCGGCCAATGCCTCCAAAGTGGACGGTGAACGCAACGCGGGATCCACCCGGCCGTGCACGAGTTGCAGCAGCTGTACGGCGAACTCGACATCCCGCAGCCCGCCGCGCCCCAGCTTCAGCTCACGTTCGAGATGCTCCGACGCGACGTGTTCCTCCACCCGCCGGCGCATCTGCTGGACCTCGGTCACGAAGTTTTCGCGATCCGCGGCGGACCACACCATCGGCGCGACCATTTCCGCGTACTGGCGGCCCAGCTCGACGTCACCGGCCACCGGACGTGCCTTGAGCAAAGCCTGGAACTCCCAGGTCTTCGCCCATTTCTGGTAGTACGCGGTGTGCCCTTCGAGCGTGCGGACCAGCGCGCCGCTCTTGCCTTCGGGCCGCAGTGCCGCGTCGACCTCGAAGCAGGCGTTGCCGACCACCCGCATCATCGTGCTGGCCAGCCGGGTCGCGACGCCGAGGTCCCCGGCGCCGACGAAGATGACGTCGACGTCGCTCACGTAGTTCAGCTCGCGGCCGCCGGTCTTGCCCATCGCGATCACCGCGAGCGTGCCTTCGGCGGACGCGCCGACCTCCTGCTCGGCCACCACCAGCCCGGCCTGCAACGACGCCTCGGCAAGAGTGGTCAGCTCGCTGGCTACGTCACGGAACTCCGGATGGTCCAGCCCGGGCTCGACGAGGTGGCCGAGGTCGGCGGCGGCGATGCCGAGCAGCAGCCCGCGGTATCCAGCGCGCAACGCCTGTTCGGCGGCGGTTCCCGTCGCATAGGTCCCGTCGTCCTGCCGGACCCGCTCAAGCAGCCGGTCGGCGAACTGTGCCGGGTCCGTGCAGCGGTTGCCCGCGAGACAGCGCCACTCGCCCGGATTGGCGACGAGGAAATCCGCCAACGCGGTGGAGGTGCCGAGCACGCCCAGGAGCCGGCCGCGAAACGTGCGGTTCTCGCGGAGTGTGCTGTCCAGCTCCGGCCAACCGGCTTCGTCGGCCTCGCGAATGCGGTCGAGCCCGGCCAGCGCGAGGTCCGGATCCGCGGCGCGCGAGAGCGCGAGGAGGACGTCCGTGGCGCCCTCGGCGGCCCCGCCTTCGTTCCACCAGCCCGCGGCGCGCAGTTGACCGTCGGCCCGGGTGTCGGTGAAGCCGTACCTGGCCGCCGAAGCTGTGGTTCGCGCGCGCTCTGCCATCGCTCACACCGTAGCCGGGCCCGGGGCGGTTCAGGCAGCCAGGCGGTCCGGTTCGGTGTCGACGACGGAGGGTTCGGGGACCTGGAAGCTGTGTGCGGTGACAGGTTTGCGCCGAGACAGGAGGTAGATCCCGGCCGCGAAGAGAATCCCCGCGACGCCGACCGCGATGGTTCCGACCTCGCCGAGCGACGCGATCTTGCCCGCCACCGCGCCGACGACCGCCGCCGCGGGCAGCGTGAACAGCCACGCGAGCACCATCCGGCCTGCCATCCGCCAGCGGACCGGTGCCTCGCGCCTGCCGATTCCAGACCCGACGATGCCGCCCGAGCAGACGTGCGTGGTCGACAGCGGGAACCCGAGGTGCGAGGACAGCAGGATCACGACAGCGCTGCTGGTCTGCGCGGAAAAGCCCTGCGGGCCTTCGATGTCGGTCAGGCCTTTGCCGAGGGTGTGGGTGATCCGCCAGCCGCCGAGATACGTGCCGAGTGCCAGCGCGGACGCGGCACTGATGATGACCCAGACGGGAGGAGCGGACCCGGCGGGAAGGCTGCCGGCCGCGACCAGCGTCAGGGTGATGACGCCCATGGTCTTCTGCGCGTCGTTGGTGCCGTGCGCGAGCGAAACCAGGGACGCCGAGACGATCTGCCCGATCCGGAAACCCCTGCTGCCGCGTTTGCGCACCAGGAACCGGTAGACGAGATAGGTGACCGCGGCCGCTGCCACTCCCGCGATCACCGGTGACGCGGCGGCCGGGACGAGCACCTTGTCCACGATCTTGCCGAAGTGGACGGAATCCGCGCCCGCGGACACCCAGGTCGCGCCGATCAGGCCGCCGAACAGCGCGTGCGACGAACTCGAGGGCAGGCCGACGTACCAGGTGAAGAGGTTCCAGACGATCGCCCCGATGAGCCCGCCGAACACGATGGCGGGCCCGATCCTGGTCTCGTCGACGAGACCGCTGGAAATCGTTTTCGCGACCTCGACCGAGAGGAAGGCGCCGGCCAGGTTCAGCACCGCGGAGATCGCGACGGCGACGCGGGGCCGGAGTGCTCCGGTGGCGATCGAGGTCGCCATCGCGTTCGCCGTGTCGTGGAAGCCGTTGGTGAAATCGAAAATCAGCGCCGTGCAGATCACGACGACAACGAGCAGCGAGGGGTCCACCCCGACCTCCGAACCCTACGGAAATACCTCTCGCAAGGTACCTGACCGTTTGGGTGAGCCGTTAACTCGCCGTAAGTGATCCCGACGTCATCCGTTAAGCCAGCGGCAACCGGCGTTGACTTTCCGGAGCCGCTTCCAGCTGACCGGCGGCCAACTGGACGAACCGGCGCGCGAACGGACGCCAGGTCTCGGCGATGTCCGCGTGCACAGAGATGAGGGTGTCGTCCTCCAGTGCGCCCGGACGGGTGAGTTCTGCCATTTCCGGGTCCGCCTCGGCCCAGGCCCGGACGACGTCCGGCGTGGTCTCGATATGGAACTGGACACCGTAGACACAACGGTTCATCCGGTACGCCTGGTGCGGGTACTTCGGCGTGGACGCGAGCAGTTCGGCGCTCTGCGGCAGAACGGTGATGACGTCACGGTGGAACTGCAGGACGTCCGGGAGGAAGGGCATGTCCGCGAAGAGCGGATCGACCCACGCCGCGTCCTTCTTCGACACGAGCCCAGGCCCGACCTCGGGCCCGGACTCGCCCTCCGAGACCTGCCCGCCGGTGGCGACGGCGAGCAGCTGCGCGCCGAGGCAGATCGCCAGCGTCGGCACGGCCTTTCCGGCCGCGGCGGCGAGGAGCTTGCGGACGTCAACGAGCCAGGGGTGCTGGGAGTCGTCGAGCGCACCCATGCCGCCGCCGAGGCAGACCAGCCCGTCGTACCCGTCGAGGCTTGACGGCAGCTCCTGCTCCGGCGGCAGCCGCACGTCGAGTTCAGCGCCGGCCTCGGTGAGCCACTCCCCGAGCGGGCCGAGGGGGTCGCTGGCGTCGGGCTGGATGATGAGCAGACGAGTCACGGCGTCCAGGGTACGGGCTATCCCGCTTCTGTCGGATAGCCGTGGGCGAGCCAGGTCGTGATGCCGCCGGAGAGCCGTTTCACCGTGAAGCCGAGCCGCGCGAGCCGATACGCGCCCTGGGTGGCAGCGTTGCAGTAGATGCTCTCGCAGTAGCAGACGTAGACGAGGTTCCGGTCGAGGTCACGGGTGCTTTCCTCGGTCATTTCCCGATACGGCAAGCAGATCGCGCCCGGCAGGTGGGCTTCGGCGTACGCGCCGGGGCTGCGGGTCTCGACCAGGACGTAGCCGTCGGTTCGTCCGTCCGCGAGATCCTGGGCGAGGTCGACCGGATCGACCTCGAACGCGAGTTCGCGCCCGAAGTACTGGACGGCGTCTGAGGCTTCGCAGGGAAGGGAGAGGATGCGAGGTTTCACGCTGATGATCCTCCCGTTCCGGCCTTGCTCGGGGACAGGGGAAGATCCAGGTGTACCGCCGTCTTCGCCGGGGTTTTCCGGGTCTGGACGGCAGTTGGCTTGGAGTTTCTGGAGAGGGTGCCGCGGTGGATCTGGACGATGTTGATCGGCGCTTGCTGGAGCTTCTCCAGTCCGACGGTCGCCTGACGTTCTCGGAGCTCGGCCGCCGGGTTTCGCTGTCCGCGCCGGCCGTGACGGAGCGGGTGCGCCGGCTGGAGCAGCGCGGGGTGATCACCGGCTACGCGGCGCGCGTCGACCCGGAGAAGCTGGGCCGCCCGATCCAGGCGATGGTCCGGGTCCGCGTCCGCAGTCTCGACGGGCCGCGGTTCCGTGAGGTGATCCTCCCGCTGCCGGAGATCACCGACGCTGACCACGTCACCGGGGACGAGTGCTGGCTGCTGCGGGTGCACTGCCGCACGACGGCGGAGCTGGAGCGGTTTGTCGAACAGGCCCAGCGCTACGGCGAGACGACGACCTCGCTGGTGTTCTCGTCTCCGGTTCGGGGCCGCGGGCTGCCGCTGTGACCTGGGCATGACGAAGGCCCGGACCCTGGTGTCGGGGTTCGGGCCTTGTCTGGGCCTGGATATGAGTCTGGGCCCCGGGAGAACCACCCAAAGGGGTTCTCGGACCGGGGCCCAGACCTATCCAAAGTAAGTTCGGCGGTGTCCTACTCTCCCACAACCCTTCGGTTGCAGTACCATCGGCGCAGTCAGGCTTAGCTTCCGGGTTCGGAATGGGACCGGGCGTTTCCCTGACGCTAAAACCACCGAAACACTCCGAAACAACACACGCACCAGCGTGGTGTTTCAGAACCGTAGAGTGGATGCGCAACATCTTCGTAGGCAAGTCCTCGGCCTATTAGTACCAGTCAACTCGACAACACATTACTGTGCTTCCATTTCTGGCCTATCAACCCAATCGTCTCTTGGGGGCCTTAACCCACAAAGGGGTGGGATACCTCATCTTGGAACAGGCTTCCCGCTTAGATGCCTTCAGCGGTTATCCCTTCCGAACATAGCCAACCAGCCATGCCACTGGCGTGACAACTGGCACACCAGAGGTCCGTCCGTCCCGGTCCTCTCGTACTAGGGACAGCCTTCCTCAAGTATCCTGCGCGCGCGGCGGATAGGGACCGAACTGTCTCACGACGTTCTAAACCCAGCTCGCGTGCCGCTTTAATGGGCGAACAGCCCAACCCTTGGGACCTACTCCGGCCCCAGGATGCGACGAGCCGACATCGAGGTGCCAAACCATGCCGTCGATATGGACTCTTGGGCAAGATCAGCCTGTTATCCCCGGGGTACCTTTTATCCGTTGAGCGACACCCCTTCCACCAGGAGGTGCCGGATCACTAGTCCCGACTTTCGTCCCTGCTCGACATGTCTGTCTCACAGTCAAGCTCCCTTGTGCACTTGCACTCGACACCTGATTGCCAACCAGGCTGAGGGAACCTTTGGGCGCCTCCGTTACCCTTTAGGAGGCAACCGCCCCAGTTAAACTACCCATCAGGCACTGTCCCTGAACCAGATCATGGTCCGAGGTTCAGATTCCCAATCCGACCAGAGTGGTATTTCAACAACGACTCCACACCCACTAGCGTGAGCGCTTCACAGTCTCCCACCTATCCTACACAAGCCGAACCGAAAACCAATACCAAACTATAGTAAAGGTCCCGGGGTCTTTCCGTCCTGCCGCGCGTAACGAGCATCTTTACTCGTAATGCAATTTCGCCGGGCCTGTGGTCGAGACAGCCGGAAAGTCGTTACGCCATTCGTGCAGGTCGGAACTTACCCGACAAGGAATTTCGCTACCTTAGGATGGTTATAGTTACCACCGCCGTTTACTGGCGCTTAAATTCTCAGCTTCGCCATTGCTGGCTAACCGGTCCTCTTAACGTTCCAGCACCGGGCAGGCGTCAGTCCATATACATCGTCTTGCGACTTCGCATGGACCTGTGTTTTTAGTAAACAGTCGCTTTCCGCTGGTCTCTGCGGCCAACCACCGCTCCACCCGCGAAGGGCTTCACAGTGCTTGGCCCCCCTTCTCCCGAAGTTACGGGGGCATTTTGCCGAGTTCCTTAACCACAGTTCACCCGATCGCCTTGGTATTCTCTACCTGACCACCTGTGTTGGTTTGGGGTACGGGCCGTGCATGCACTCACTAGAGGCTTTTCTCGACAGCATAGGATCACCCGCTTCGCCTCAAACGGCTACGCATCACGTCTCAGCCTATATGTCATGCGGATTTGCCTACATGACGGCCTACACGCTTACACCAGGACAACCATCGCCTGGCGGAGCTACCTTCCTGCGTCACCCCATCGCTTGACTACTACGGAATCAGGTCCCACGCTCCACACACAGACTCCGTCCGAAGACATTGCCTGCGGCTTCGGGTGGTTAGTGTCAACCGCCTCGCCATGGGCGCACATGCTCGGGTACGGGAATATCAACCCGTTGTCCATCGACTACGCCTGTCGGCCTCGCCTTAGGTCCCGACTTACCCTGGGCGGATTAGCCTGGCCCAGGAACCCTTGGTCATCCGGCGGCAGAGTTTCTCACTCTGCATTCGCTACTCATGCCTGCATTCTCACTCCCGCACCCTCCACGACTCGCTTCCGCGGCCGCTTCCCTGGATGCAGGACGCTCCCCTACCCACCCGTGCCACTGCACCGTTTCCGAAGAAACAGCGGATGTATTGCACGAGTGACACAGCTTCGGCGGTGTGCTTAAGCCCCGCTACATTGTCGGCGCAGGACCACTTGACCAGTGAGCTATTACGCACTCTTTCAAGGGTGGCTGCTTCTAAGCCAACCTCCTGGTTGTCTGGGCAATCCCACATCCTTTCCCACTGAGCACACACTTAGGGGCCTTAGCTGGTGTTCTGGGCTGTTTCCCTCTCGACGACGAAGCTTATCCCCCGCCGTCTCACTGCCGCGCTCTCACTAACCGGTATTCGGAGTTTGGTTGATTTCGGTAACCCGGTAAGGCCCCTAGACCATCCAGTAGCTCTACCCCCGGCAAGAAACACGCGACGCTGCACCTAAATGCATTTCGGGGAGAACCAGCTATCACGGAGTTTGATTGGCCTTTCACCCCTACCCACAGCTCATCCCCTCAGTTTTCAACCTAAGTGGGTTCGGGCCTCCACGACGTCTTACCGTCGCTTCACCCTGGCCATGGGTAGATCACTCCGCTTCGGGTCTAGACCACGCGACTCAGTCGCCCTGTTCGGACTCGCTTTCGCTACGGCTACCCCACCCGGGTTAACCTCGCCACGCAGCACTAACTCGCAGGCTCATTCTTCAAAAGGCACGCCATCACGTCGAAACGCTCTGACGGCTTGTAGGCACACGGTTTCAGGTACTCTTTCACTCCCCTCCCGGGGTACTTTTCATCTTTCCCTCACGGTACTCGTCCGCTATCGGTCTCCAGGAAGTATTTAGGCTTACCGGGTGGTCCCGGCAGATTCACAGCAAATTCCACGAGCTCGCTGCTACTCGGGAACACCGCCACACGACACAAACACAGTTTTCGCGTACGGGGCTCTCACCCGCTCCGGCCCGCCGTCCCAAACGGTTCCGCTAACCATGCCGCATCACGCCCAGAGTGTCAGCTCTGAGAAGACAGGTCCCACAACCCCGACCACACAACCCCTGACAGGTATCACATGCAATCGGTTTAGCCTCATCCGCTTTCGCTCGCCACTACTCACGGAATCACTTTTGTTTTCTCTTCCTGCGGGTACTGAGATGTTTCACTTCCCCGCGTTCCCTCCACACCGGCTATATATTCACCGGCGGGTAACACCACATCACTGGTGCTGGGTTTCCCCATTCGGAAATCCTCGGATCACAGCTCGGTTGACAGCTCCCCGAGGCATATCGCAGCCTCCCACGTCCTTCATCGGCTCCTGAAGCCAAGACATCCACCATGTGCCCTTAACAACTTGACCACAAAGATGCTCGCATCCACTCTACAGTTCTCAAACACCACACCAGAAACAACGTGTGTTGCCTCAGGACCCAACAGCGCGCCAGCAAACAAGAACCCGCCCGGATCCGCGGCCGCCGTTCCACGCGGAGCACGCTCCGCAGTACTAAGTCGGCGGCATCACCACCGCGAGAACCCTTAACCAGTAGTTCCACAATTCCTTGAGCAACCCGCACAGACCTGCATTCGAGGCCTAAGCACGGGCCACTCCCAGCACGATGACTGGGATGTGTTGTGCTCCTTAGAAAGGAGGTGATCCAGCCGCACCTTCCGGTACGGCTACCTTGTTACGACTTCGTCCCAATCGCCAGTCCCACCTTCGACCACTCCCTCCCTTGCGGGTTGGGCCATGGGCTTCGGGTGTTACCGACTTTCATGACGTGACGGGCGGTGTGTACAAGGCCCGGGAACGTATTCACCGCAGCGTTGCTGATCTGCGATTACTAGCGACTCCGACTTCACGCAGTCGAGTTGCAGACTGCGATCCGAACTGAGACCGGCTTTAAGGGATTCGCTCCACCTCGCGGTATCGCAGCCCTCTGTACCAGCCATTGTAGCATGTGTGAAGCCCTGGACATAAGGGGCATGATGACTTGACGTCATCCCCACCTTCCTCCGAGTTGACCCCGGCAGTCTCCCACGAGTCCCCGCCATGACGCGCTGGCAACGTAGGATAAGGGTTGCGCTCGTTGCGGGACTTAACCCAACATCTCACGACACGAGCTGACGACAGCCATGCACCACCTGTACACCAACCACAAGGGAAGCCCCATCTCTGGGGATGTCTGGCGCATGTCAAGCCCAGGTAAGGTTCTTCGCGTTGCATCGAATTAATCCACATGCTCCGCCGCTTGTGCGGGCCCCCGTCAATTCCTTTGAGTTTTAGCCTTGCGGCCGTACTCCCCAGGCGGGGCGCTTAATGCGTTAGCTACGGCACGGACAACGTGGAATGTCGCCCACACCTAGCGCCCAACGTTTACAGCGTGGACTACCAGGGTATCTAATCCTGTTCGCTCCCCACGCTTTCGCTCCTCAGCGTCAGTATCGGCCCAGAGACCCGCCTTCGCCACCGGTGTTCCTCCTGATATCTGCGCATTTCACCGCTACACCAGGAATTCCAGTCTCCCCTGCCGAACTCAAGTCTGCCCGTATCGACCGCACGCTCCACGTTAAGCGTGGAGATTTCACGGCCGACGCGACAAACCGCCTACGAGCTCTTTACGCCCAATAATTCCGGACAACGCTCGCACCCTACGTATTACCGCGGCTGCTGGCACGTAGTTAGCCGGTGCTTCTTATCCAGGTACCGTCACTTGCGCTTCGTCCCTGGCGAAAGAGGTTTACAACCCGAAGGCCGTCATCCCTCACGCGGCGTCGCTGCATCAGGCTTGCGCCCATTGTGCAATATTCCCCACTGCTGCCTCCCGTAGGAGTCTGGGCCGTGTCTCAGTCCCAGTGTGGCCGGTCACCCTCTCAGGCCGGCTACCCGTCGTCGCCTTGGTAGGCCATTACCCCACCAACAAGCTGATAGGCCGCGGGTTCATCCCATACCGCCGGAACTTTCCACCCTCGAAGATGCCTCCGAAGGTCATATCCGGTATTAGACCCAGTTTCCCAGGCTTATCCCAGAGTACAGGGCAGATTACCCACGTGTTACTCACCCGTTCGCCACTCATCCCCGGCCGAAACCGGTTCAGCGTTCGACTTGCATGTGTTAAGCACGCCGCCAGCGTTCGTCCTGAGCCAGGATCAAACTCTCCAACAATGAACAGTTCGATCGAGACTACTTCTCAATCAATCTCAAAGGAAACCCCGACGAGGGGGTTTCATATAAGCTCTACTGGCTTAGTTCACTAGCACACTGTTGAGTTCTCAAGCAACACACCCCGAACCAGCCCCGGAATCAACCAGGCCAAGCTCGATGCGTTATTTCAAGCTTTTGGTCGAGCATGCCGGTACCTACAAGGCTAGTCGTAGGGAGTCGGCGGCCGCTCGTGGGCCGACGCTGAACATTACCTGGTCCGTTTCGCGGTGTCAACCCGCTCGGCCCCGGCTCCTGGTCGGTGAGGCTTTCGGCCCCGCCGGCCCGGTGTTCCTGGCGACGAAGAGAAGATTACATGCCTTCCAACCCCCCGAAAACAGGGGGGTCACTTAACGGCATCGACCCTGGTCAGAGGGTTCACAGCGGGTCATTTCGACCGGTTTGCGGGCCGCCCGCCGCGCTCGCCGGGGCCTCCGGCGGGCCTCGCGTGACCCAGGTCTCCCCCGGCGAACGAGCCGTCCGCTGCCGAAGCCCCGAGCGCCCGGCCCAATCCAGCAGGTCAGCGCACTGCCGACCATCCAGGCCCACCGCGACCGGCACTGGGCACCGAGCCGAGCGGAAACGAAAGCCGCCGGTCAGCGCCCTGCACGGACCGGCGGCCCACAAACCTTCACCCGCTCCGGGCAACCCCGAAAGGCTTACCCGGGCAACCGCGGCAGATACCGGGGTGGAACCCGCACCGGCGCGACCCGCATGTAGTCCGCGGCCAGCGCGAGCATCTTCCCGTCGCTCCACTGTCCGCCCATGAACGAAATCCCCACCGGCAGCGGTCCGACCGAACCCGCCGGGACGGTGACATCCGGGTAGCCCGCCACCGCGGCCGGCGTCGAGGACGGGATCACGTCGTTGTCGCCCACAGCGCAGTCCGTCTTCCAGGCGGGCGGGTTCGTCGGCGAGGCGATGGCGTCCAGGTCGTACTTCGCGAGGGTCTCGTCCAGCGACCGGCGCGACAGGTCGGTCAGCTCGGCCCGGTTCTTCAGGTAGGTCGGATCGTTCGGTCCGGGGGCGGCGAGCGCCTGCTCGAACAACTCCTGCCCAGCGAAGCAGGTGCGCTCCAGCGGGTCGGCGCGGTTGTACGCGATGAGGTCCGCCAGGTTCCGCGGACCGGTGGGACGCGTGGCGAGGTAGGCGTCGATGTCGCGGTGGAACTCGGTCAGCAGCGCCGGGAACTCCAGTTCGGAGAGCCGGTCCTGGTACGGCAGCGTCACCTCGACGACCGTCGCGCCGGCGCGTTCCAGCGAAGCCTTCGTCTTGCTGACCACGGCGTCCGTGTCCGGGCCGAGCACCGGCAGCCGCCACAGGCCGATCCGGGCGCCGCGCAGGACGCCGGGGCGCAGGAGTTTCGCGTAGTCGGTCGGCTGGGTGGACGGATAGTGCAGGGTGGCCGGGTCGGACGGGTCGCGTCCCTGCAGGACCGAGAGCGTCAACGCGGTGTCGACGACGTTGCGCGCGATGGGTCCCGCCGTGTCCTGTTCCGCGGAGATCGGCACGACGCCGGTGCGGCTGACGAGCCCGAGGCTCGGCTTGTGGCCGACGGTCGCGGTCATCCCCGCCGGGCACACGATCGACCCGTCGGTCTCGCTGCCGATCGCGACCTGCGCGAGCGACGCGGCGACGCCTGCCGCGGATCCGGCGGACGAACCGCACGGGTTGTGGTCCAGCACGTACGGGTTGTTGGTCTGCCCGCCGACGCCGGACCAGCCGGAAGTCGGCTTCGCGGCGCGGAAGTTGGCCCATTCCGAAAGGTTCGCCTTGCCGAGGATCACCGCACCGGCGTCGCGCAACCGGGTGATCAGCGTGGCGTCCTTGGCCGGGCGGCTCCGCAGCGCGCGCGAACCGGCGGTGGTCTGCTGGTCCTGGGTGTCGACGTTGTCCTTGACCAGCACCGGGATCCCGTCGAGCGGACCGCGGGTGCGGCCGGTCCGGTGCCGGACGTCGCTGGCCGCGGCTTGTGCGAGCGCGGCCGGGTTGAGTGCGAGGACGGCGTTGACCTTCGGGTCCAGCACGCGGATCCGGGCGAGGTACGCGCTGGTCAGCCGAGTCGCGGTGAGCTCCCCAGCCGCCATCCGGCGCTGCAGAGACGGGATGTCGGCGCGGTCGAGGTCGAAGGGCAGCCCGGCCGCGTCGATCTCGGGTTCAGCCGCCACCGCGACCGCCGGCGGCGCGGTGGCCAAGCCCGCCGCCGCGACCAGTGCGGCGAGTGCGGCGGGCAGTCTTTTTCCCATGGTCCGATGCCTCCCCCACGTCGGAGCACGGCCCGGGAACCGCGTCAGAGCATCGGCAACAAGGTCCGGAGCTCGTACGGAGTGACCGCGCTCCGGTAGTTGTCCCACTCGACCCGCTTGTTGCGCAAGAAGAAGTCGTAAACGTGCTCGCCGAGCGCTTCCGGCAGCAGCTCCGATTTCTCCATCTCGGCGAGCGCCTCGCCGAGGTTCTGCGGCAACTGCGAGTAGCCGGCGGCACGGCGTTCGGAGTCCGACAGCTGCCAGATGTTGTCCTCGGCGGGCGGCGGCAGCTCGTAACCCTTTTCGATGCCCTTCAGCCCCGCGGCCAGTATCACCGAGTAGGCCAGGTACGGGTTGCACGCGGAATCGAGCGTCCGGATCTCCACCCGCCGCGACGACGCCTTGCCCGGCGAGTACATCGGCACCCGCACGAGCGCCGAGCGGTTCGCCCTCCCCCACGACACCGTCGTCGGGGCCTCGCTGCCGCTGATCAGCCGTTTGTAGGAATTGACCCACTGATTGGTGACGGCGGAGATTTCCTTGGCGTAGTGCAGGACCCCGGCCACGAACGCCTTGCCGGTCTCGGAGAGCTCGTGCGGGTCCTCGGCGTCGTAGAACGCGTTGCGATCGCCTTCGAACAGGCTCACGTGGGTGTGCATGCCCGAGCCGGGCTGGTCGGTGAACGGCTTCGGCATGAAGGTCGCGCGCACGCCCTGGGTCAGCGCGACCTCCTTGACGACGTAACGGAACGTCATCACGTTGTCGGCCATGGTGAGGGCGTCGGCGTAGCGAAGGTCAATTTCCTGCTGGCCCGGGGCGCCCTCGTGATGACTGAACTCGACCGAGATGCCCATCGCCTCGAGGGTCTCGATGGCGTGGCGGCGGAAGTGCGTCGCGGTGGCGTGGCTGGCCTGGTCGAAGTAGCCGCCGTTGTCCGCGGGCTCGGGCTCGCTGCCGTCCTCGGGGAGGTTGGCGAGCAGGAAGAACTCGATCTCCGGGTGCACGTAGCAGGTGAACCCGGCTTCGCTGGCCTTCGAGAGCTGGCGGCGCAGCACGTGCCGCGGGTCGGCCCAGGACGGCGAACCGTCGGGCATCGCGATGTCGCAGAACATCCGCGCGGAGTACGGGCCGCCGTCGGGCGTCTCCCACGGCAGCACCTGGAACGTGGACGGGTCGGGCTTGGCGACCATGTCCGACTCGTAGACGCGCGCGAAGCCCTCGATGGCCGAGCCGTCGAACCCGATGCCCTCGCTGAACGCGCCCTCCAGTTCGGCGGGCGCGACCGCGACCGACTTCAGGAACCCCAGCACGTCGGTGAACCACAGGCGGACGAAACGGATGTCGCGCTCTTCCAAAGTGCGGAGCACGAATTCCTGCTGGCGATCCATGGCCGAACCCTAACCAGCACGTGTTAACGCCATGTTTCACGGGGTCACCCACATCGGAGACGGGCTCACGCCGCTTGCACGAGCTGCGTTTTCCTGGACCGGGTGATCGACAGCGACGCGACCGAGGCGATGACCGCGAGCCCGGCGGCGACGTACCAGGCGACCGCGTAGTCCCCGAGCTGGTCACGCACCGCGCCGGCGGCGGAGGCGGCGAACGCCGCGCCCAGCTGGTGGCAGGCGAAGACCCAGCCGAACACGATCGGACCGGCCTCCCCGAAAGAGCGAATGCAGAGCGCGACCGTCGGCGGAACCGTCGCCACCCAGTCGAGGCCGTAGAAGAGGATGAACGCCCACATGCTCGGCTGCACCGAATTCGTGAACAGCTGCGGCAACAGGGCGAGCGAAACTCCCCGCAACGCGTAATAGACGCCGAGCAGGATCCGCGGGTCGACACGGTCGGTGAGCCATCCCGACGCGATGGTTCCCACCACGTCGAAGACGCCGACCAGCGCGAGCAGGCTCGCGGCGGTCGTCTGCGGCATGCCGTGGTCGTGCGCGGCCGGGACGAAGTGCGTGCTGACCAACCCGTTCGTGGTCGCCCCGCAGATGGCGAACCCGACGGCGAGTAGCCAGAACGTCCGGGTGCGCGCGGCCTGGAACAGCACGGTCAGCCCTCGGCGGACAGTGCCGACCTTCGGTGCCGGGCGTTCGACTTCGGTGCCTTCAGGCGCTCCGTACGCGACGGTGCCGATGTCGGCGGGGTGGTCGCGTACGGCCAACAGCACGACCGGGACCACCGCGAGAGCCGCGATGGCGATGACCATCGACGCCGTCCGCCAGCCGTCGTCCACTGCGAGCGACGCGATCAACGGCAGGAAGATCAGCTGTCCCGTCGCCCCGGCGGCGGTCAGCACGCCGGTGACGACGCCTCGGTGGCGCACGAACCAGCGCGTCGCGACCATCGCGGCGAAGCTCATCGCCATCGAACCGGTGCCGAGGCCGACGAGCACGCCCCAGCAGAGGATCAACTGCCAGCTGCTGCTCATGAAGACGGTTCCGCCCGCGCCGAGAGCGACGACGCACAGCGCGGTAGCCGCGACCCGGCAGATACCGAACCGCTCCATCAGCGCGGCGGCGAAGGGCGCGAAGAGGCCGTACAGGACGAGGTTGACCGAGACGGCGGACCCGATCGTGGCGCGGGACCAGCCGAACTCTTCGTGCAACGGATCGATCAGAACACCCGGCGCGGCGCGGAAGCCGGCGGCGGCGAGGAGGGCGACGAACGCGGCCGCCGCGACGAACCAGGCGCGGTGCAGGCGGCGGGCGGGACGAGTCTCAACGGTCACGAGAAGTCAGTCTGGTGCGCCGGGGGCGTCGTCGACAGTGGCCGGAAGGACACTATCCGAAAGGATCGGGCCAGCCGAGTAGGCTCTCGGCCATGCTCAGCCGACGTGTCCTGCCGGCGCTGCTGCTCCTCGGGCTGGTCGGCGGTTGCACCGCGGCACCCCCCTTGCCCGCGGCGGACGGATTGCTCGCGGCCGCCAAGTCAAATTTCGCGAAAGTCACCAGCCTGCATTTCTCGGTTGGCGTCAACGGGGTCCTGCCCGGCCTGCCGATGACCAAGCTCGTCGGCAACGCGACCCTCCAGAGCGGTGGGCAGGCGAGCGGCAGCGCGGAATTCACCGATCGGTCGTTCTCGTTCACCGTCTCCGGGCACATCGCGACCGCGAAGGACGCGAAGGGTCGCGAAACGAGCGGCCCCACACCCTTCACGGTCGACCGGTTCCTCGGCCCGCACGGCGGCCTGATTCGCCTCCTCGACTCGCTCCAGCAGCCGAAAACCGAAATCCGCGAGACGATCCAGCACATCGACGGCTACCGCGTCGGCGGAACCGTGCCCCAGGCGGTTGCGGCGAAGCTCGTGCCGCAGATCCACGCCGACGTGAACGTGAAGATCTGGGTGACGGTGGCGGAACCGCGTCGCTTCGCCCGGATGTGGCTGCAGGTCCCGCCAGCGACGAATCGCGACAGCCCGGTGATGTACGAGGTGCTGTTGACCGACCAGCAGCCTTAGCAGTTGCCGTCCCTCGTCGCGGCGGTGACGAGGTAGGCCGTTGCTGCTTTGTCGACACAGGCGTACGTCGTCGACAGTCAGCAGCGGCGTTGAGGCCTTTCGCGTGCAGCCGAGGTACGAATTGCGAGCGTCGGTTGCTGGCTCGCGCAAGCCGTAGCAGCGAGCGTCGTCGCCACGGCACCTGTCGCGAGCCAGCGCAACCTCAGCTGGCCTTACAGCGAGTGCCGTCCGGAGGCGTCGTGCCGTCGATCAGGTAAGCGGTCCCCACCTTGTCGACGCACGCGTTGCCCTGCAGGAACACCGTGTGCTGCGTTCCCTCGAAGGTGAGCAGCGAGCCCTTCAGCGCCTTCGCCAGGTTCACGCCCGCCTGGTACGGCGTCGCGGGGTCGTTCGTCGTCGAGATCGTCAGGGTTTTCGGCAGGCCTTCGACGTTCGGCTCATGCGGCTTCGACGTGTTCGGCACTGGCCAGAACGCGCACGCGTCGCGGGCGGAGCTGGGTTGACGGCCGTCGTCGAGGAAGGGCGCGGCCTTTACGTATTTCTCCTGGCCTTCGAGGATCTGCTTCGGATCGGTGACTCGCGGGTCGTCGACGCAACGGATCGCCATGAAGGCGTCCTGCGTGGTGCCGTAGGTGCCGTCCGGATTGCGCTCGTTGTAGATGTCGGCCAGCTTCTCCAGCGTGGAACCGCGGCCCAGTTTCAGCTCGTTCAGCCCGGTATTCAGGTACTCCCAGAGGTTCTGCTGGTAGAGAGCCTGGATGGCACCGGTGGTGGCGTCTTCGTAGGACAGCTTGCGGCCGTCGCCGACAGGCACCGGGAAGTCGATTAGCCGGCGCGTGAGGTCTTGGAACTGCTTCGTCGCCGCGGCCGGGTCATGGCCGAGCGCGCAGTCTTGACGCGCCGCGCACCACTTCGTGAACTCGTTGAACGCGCCGCCGAAGCCTTGGCCCTGCGCGACGAGCGAGTCTTCCGGACTCTGCGTCGGGTCGACGGCGCCGTCGAGAACGAGCGCGCGCACGTTCTTCGGGAAGGCCTCCGCGTACGTGGAGCCGATGCGCGTTCCGTACGAGTAACCGAGGTACGTGAGCTTCTCGTCGCCGAGGACGCTTCGCAGCACGTCCATGTCCTTAACGACGTCGCGCGTGCCGATGTGTTCGAGCATGTCGTCGCCGTACTTCGTCCGCTGTGCGCACTTCGCGGCGAAGTCCTTCTGCTCCGATTCCTGCTTCGCGACGCCCGCGGGAGAACCGTCGGTCTCGCTGTCGTCGGCGCGTTCGGCGTCGCGCTCGGGTCCGGTCAGGCATTGGATCTGCGGTTCGCTCGCCCCGATCCCGCGCGGATCGAAGCCGACGAGGTCGAACCGGTTGCCGAGTTCGGACTTCGAGACCTGGTCGAGCAGGCCCGCCGCGGCGACCATGCCCGAAGCGCCCGGTCCGCCCGGGTTCACCACGAGCGAACCGATTTTCTTGCCCGGGTCGCTCGCGCGGTGCCGCAGCACGCCGATGGTGATCGTCTGCCCGTCCGGTTTGTCATAATCCAGCGGAACCGTGAGGCGTCCGCATTCGATTCCTTGCGCCTTGAAGGCCGACCGGGCGTCGTCCGAGGTCGCGTAGGGTGCACACGCGGACCAGGTCATGCCCTGCCCGTAGAACCGCGCCAGTCTGGCGGGCACCGGGCCCACCGGCGCGTGCGATTCGACCGTCGGCGCGGGCGCGGCCTGGTCGGGCTGGGACGAGCACGCCGCGAGCGTGGTCGCGAGCAGGCCGGCAGCCGCTAACGCGACTTTCGGATGGGCTTTCGGGCTGGCGCTGGGATGACGGGACACGGTTTGATCGTGCCATCCGGGCGCGGAACTCGAACGCACCGTCGGCGCGTTGGGCAGTGCGGGTGCGACCGGAGACACATCGACACGAGGAGACCAGGGGTGGCACTGATCAGCCGAGTGGGCAAGCGGCTCCGCCGGATCATCCAGCGGCCGGGCAGCGTCGAGCTGACCCGCTACGAAGCGCTGCTGCCCGCCGTCGAGAAGCTCGAACCGGAGCTGGAGAAGCTCGACGACGCCGAACTCACCGAGCGCGCGGGCAAGCTGCGGGACGCCATCGGCGGGGCCGCCTCGTTCACCGACAGCCAGCTGATCGAGATCTGCGCGCTCGGCCGCGAGGCCGCCCGGCGGACGCTCGGCGAGCGGGCCTTCGACGTGCAGTTGCTCGGCACCATGGGCCTGCTGACCGGCCACGTCGTGCAGATGGAGACCGGCGAGGGCAAGACGCTCGCCGGCGCGCTGGCCGCCGCCGGGTACGCGCTGCGCGGCCGCCGCGTGCACGTGGTGACGGTCAACGACTACCTCGCCCGCCGCGACGCGGAGTGGATGGGCCCGGTGTACGACCTGCTCGGCGTCACCGTCGGCTGGGTCGAACCGGCGCATTCCAAGGAGGAGCGCAAGGAGGCCTACGGCAAGGAGGTCACCTACGGCGCGGTGGCCGAAATCGGCTTCGACGTGCTGCGCGACCGTCTGGTCACGCACCCCGACGACCTGGTGCAGAAGGCCCCCGAGGTGGCGATCGTCGACGAGGCCGACTCGGTGCTGGTCGACGAGGCGCGCGTGCCGCTGGTCATGGCCGGTTCGATCGACCACAACGACGCCGACGAGGAGGTCGCCAAGATCGTCCGGCGGCTGCGGCTCGGCCTGCACTACGAGACCGACTCCGAGGGCCGCAACGCGTGGCTGACGAGCGCGGGAGCGTCGGTCGTCGAGAAGTCGCTCGGCGGCGTCGATCTGTACGACGAGTCCGGTTCGGACCGGCTCGCCGCGGTGAACGTCGCGCTGCACGCGCACGCCCTGCTCACCCGGGACGTCGACTACCTGGTCCGCGACGGCAAGGTCCAGCTGATCAACGCCGCCCGCGGCCGCGTCGCCGAACTGCAGCGCTGGCCGGACGGCCTCCAGGCCGCGGTCGAGGCGAAGGAGCAGGTCACGGCCACCGACCGGGGCGAGATCCTCGACTCGATCACCGTGCAGGCGCTGCTCGCGCGGTATCCCGAGGTCGCGGGCATGACCGGTACCGCGGTGGCGGTCGCCGAGCAGCTGCGCGAGTTCTACAAGCTCGAGGTCGCGGTCATCCCGCCGAACACCCCGAACGTCCGCGAGGACCTGCCAGACCGCGTCTTCGCCTCGCCGTCGCAGAAACTGCGCGCGATCGAAGAGGAGATCCGCACGGTGCACGAGACCGGGCGGCCGATTCTCGTCGGCACGCAGGACGTCGCCGAGTCCGAGGAACTGGCGGAGAAACTGGCGAAGGCCGACCTGCCGTGCGTCGTGCTGAACGCGCGCAACGACGCCGAAGAGGCCGCGATCATCGCCGAGGCGGGCAAGAAGGGCGCGGTCACCGTGTCCACGCAGATGGCCGGCCGCGGCACCGACATCCGGCTCGGCGGCAGCGACGGCGCGAGCCGCGAAGAGGTCGCCGAGCTGGGCGGCCTGCACGTGATCGGCACCGCGCGGTATCCGTCGAGCCGGCTCGACGGGCAGCTGCGCGGCCGGTCCGGACGGCAGGGCGACCCGGGCAGCGCGATCTTCTTCGCGAGCCTCAACGACGACCTCGTGCTGTCGAACGCGCCGGACCTGCCGGACGGCATCGACGCCGACCCAGAGACCGGCGAGATCACCGACCCGGCCGCGCACCGGCAGCTCAACCACGCCCAGCGCGTCGCCGAGGGAGTCGACCTCGAGATCCACCGCAACACCTGGCGCTACACCCGGCTGATCGAGCGGCAGCGCGCGGAGCTGCTGGAACACCGGGACAAGGTGCTGCACACCGGGCTCGCGGCCGAGGAACTGGAGAAGGCGCAGCCGGAGAAGTTCGCCGAGCTGAAGGAAAAGCTGGACGACGACGAGCGGCTCGAGCAGGTGTGCCGCGAGGTCCGGCTGTTCCACCTCGACCAGCTGTGGTCGGACCACCTGGCGTACCTCACCGACGTGCGCGAAAGCATCCACCTGCGCGCGTTGGCCCGCGAGACCCCGCTGGACGAGTTCCACCGCGCGGCGATCCCGGAGTTCCACAAGATCATCGCCGAATCCGCCTCGCGCGCGGCGAAGACGCTCGAGGAAGCCGAGATCACCGACAACGGCCTCGATCTCGAGGAGGTCGGCGTGCGGCGGGCGAACACGACGTGGACGTACCTGGTGCACGACAACCCGTTCGACTCGGACTTCGAGCAGACGGTCAAGAAGGTGCGCAGCATGATGCGGATGAAGAAGTCCTGATTCCTGGTTCCTGGTCCGGAGGGCTCCTCGCCGCGGGTGAGGGGCCCTTCGCCGTTCTCTGGCTCACCTCCGCGTAGTTTCTGTCGGTGCGGTGGGACAGAATGGCGGCATGCCGCAACTGCGCATCGCACTGGCCCAGGTCAACACCACCGTCGGCGACATCGACGGGAACACCGCGCTCACCGTCGAGTGGACCCGCAAGGCCGCCGAGGCGGGCGCGCACGTCGTCGTGTTCCCGGAGATGTCCCAGACCGGTTACCCGGTCGAAGACCTCACGCTCCGGCGCACGTTCGCCGAAGCGTCCCGGCGCTCGGTGACCGAACTGGCGCGCCGGCTCGACGAGGCGGGTTGCGGCGAGGTGCTCGCGTACGTCGGCTACCTCGACCACGACGAGGTCGGCCCGCGCGACGCCGCGGCGGCTCTCTACCGCGGCGAGGTCGTGGCCCGGCAGTTCAAGCACCACCTGCCGAACTACGGCGTGTTCGACGAGCACCGGTATTTCAAACCGGGCACCGAACTCGAGGTGCTGCGGCTGCACGGCGTCGACATCGGCATGGTGATCTGCGAGGACATCTGGCAGGACGGCGGTCCGATCTCCGCGCTGGGCAAGGCCGGGGTCGACCTGGTGGTCGCGCCGAACGCGTCGCCGTACGAACGGTCGAAGGACGAGCAGCGGCTGCCGCTGATCGCCCGCCGGGCCGCCGAGGCGGGCGCGCCGCTGGTGTACACGAACCAGATCGGTGGGCAGGACGATCTGGTCTTCGACGGCGATTCCCTGGTGGTCGGTGCGGACGGGACGCTGCTCGCGCGGGCGCCTCAGTTCGTGGAGCACCTGCTGGTGCTGGACCTGGACCTGCCTGTCGCCAGTGCGGCCGCCTCGGGCTCGTTCGACGGGCTGGAAGTGCACCGGCGAGTGCTGACCGATTCGCCGCTGCCCGCGTACGAGCCGCTTACCCCGACGATCAGCGAACCGCTGTCGGACGAGGCCGAGGTGTGGTCGGCGCTGGTCGTCGGACTGCGCGATTACGTGCACAAGAACGGCTTCTCGACGGTCACGTTCGGCTTCTCCGGCGGAATCGACTCGGCGGTGTGCGCGGCGCTCGCTGCCGACGCGCTTGGCGGCGACAACGTGTACGGCGTTTCGATGCCGTCGAAGTACTCGTCGTCGCACTCGCGGGACGACGCTTCGGACTTGGCGGAGCGCATCGGTGCCCACTACCGGGTCGAGCCGATCGGCGACATGGTCGATATTTATGTCAACCAGCTGCAGCTGACCGGGCTCGCGGAGGAGAACATCCAGGCGCGGGTGCGCGGGATGCTGCTGATGGCTCTGTCCAATCTGGACGGACACCTGGTGCTGGCGACCGGCAACAAGACGGAACTGGCCGTCGGCTACTCGACTATTTACGGGGATGCGGTCGGAGCGTTCGCGCCGATCAAGGACTTGTTCAAGACGCACGTGTGGCAGTTGGCGCGGTGGCGGAACGAGGAAGCGGCCAAGCGCGGCGAAACGCCGCCGATCCCGGAAAACTCGATCACGAAACCGCCGTCGGCGGAGCTGCGCCCGGACCAGAAGGACTCGGATTCGCTGCCGGACTACGAACTGCTGGACGATGTCCTGGACGATTACGTCGAGAACGACCGCGGCTACGTCGACTTGATCGAGGCGGGGTTCGATCCGGAGACGATCGACCGGGTGGTGCGGATGGTCGACCGGGCGGAATACAAGCGGCGGCAGTACCCGCCGGGCACGAAGATCACGTTCAAGGCCTTCGGCCGAGACCGGCGGCTTCCGATGACCAACGGGTGGCGAGAACGGAAGTCCTGAGCGGGGTTTTCGGCTCGGCTGGTTGAGTCTCGGGCCGCGGACGGCCGGGGGTGGCTGGCTCGGATGGCTGGGGCTCGGGCGCTTCGCCGCGTTGCCGACTCGCCGCGCGCCGGCCGACTGGGTTCCGGCGCGGTCAGCCGCCCCGCTCGGCGTGGTGTTCGGACGGCCGAGTCTCGAGCACTTCACCGAGCTGCCGAACGCTAGGTTGACCGGATTTTGGCGCGGTCGGCAGAAACACTCGACGCGGTCGCTCGGACGGCCGGGCCACGGGCACTTCGCCGAGTTGCTGCGCTGGGCTACTGGGTTTCGGCGCGGTCGGCAGGAACACCCGACGCGGTCGCTCGGACGGCCGGGCCACGGGCACTTCGCCGAGTTGCTGCGCTGGGCTACTGGATGTCGGTGCGGTCGGAGCAACACCCGACGCGGTCGTCCGGACAGCCGAATAACGGGGCACTCCGCCGCATAACCGCGCTAGCGGACCGGACGTCGGCACGGTTCGGCAGCAACATTCGACGCGGTTGTTCGGACGGCCGGATCGCGGGCCTCCGCCGAGTTGCCGTGCGCTTGGGCTACTGGGTTTCGGCGCGGTCGGCAGGAACACTCGACGTGGTCGTTCGGACGGCCGAGTTTCGGCGCACTCCCCCTCGGGGCATAGCGCACGACGCTGTCCCGCGTGGTTGGCGGTGTTGCCAAGCGCGGTTGTCCGTGGCCACCGAAAGCTGGACGGCTTCGTGCCATGGGGCGAGCGTCGGAGACGGCGTGCTGGATTTCTGACGGTGGCCGGGTTCCGCACTTGGTCGACTGGGCTTCGGACGCGGTTGCTTGAGGCTTGTCTTCGGGCGGGATTTCGATCGAAAGCTCCGGGTTCGGGCTCCCCCTGCTTCAGTCGACCGGGTTCGGTGTGGCTTCAGGGTCGTGTCGTTTTCTCGCCAGTTTCTGTCGGTACCGGGTCGTACGCTGGCGGTATGACGGTTGGGTACACGGTGTTCGACACCCCGATCGGGGCGTGCGGCCTCGCCTGGCGGGACGGTGCGGTGATCGGAACCGCATTGCCGGGGAGCAGTGCTGAGCGGACACGCGCGCACCTCGCGAAACGCTTCCCTGACGCGGTGGAATCGCCGGTGCCGGAGGAACTGCGCGTGGTGGTGGACGATGTCGTCGCGCTGCTGTCGGGAGAGGCTCGCGATTTGCGTACGGCTCCGCTGGACTACCGAGATGTGCCGGAGTTCAACCGGCGCGCGTACGACGTCGCGCGTGCTATCCCGCCGGGGAAGGTGCTGACGTACGGGAATATCGCGCATCAGTTGGGTGCGCCGGGCTCCGCGCAGGCTGTCGGGCAGGCGATGGGGAACAACCCGTTTCCGATCATCGTGCCGTGCCATCGGGTTTTGGGCGCGGGCAAGAGCACTGGCGGCTTTTCGGCACCGGGCGGAGTCGAGACCAAACGGCGGATGTTGGTGATCGAAGGAGCGATCCCGGAGGAGCCGACGCTGTTCTGAGTGGTTGGCTCCGGAAACCGGTGCGCCTCTTGCTCTCGCAAGGCAACGCCTGGGGCTGCCGGAAGGTTTGGCGCGCTCGGCTGGATTCCAGCGACACCCCCAGTGCCGCTGGACGCCAGCCGTGCGCACCAATTTGTCGAGCAGAGGACGTAGGCGGCCGAAACTGCCCAGTCGTCAGCTTGCTGGTCCCGGCAGTCTGGTCGCTGTCAGTCAGCCGATGACCTCAACGTCCGCATTCAGCCCGGCCGCTCAGCCGCGCTCACCAGTCAGGCCAGCGGCGCGGCACGGCCGCCAGCATCCGACCTGAACGGGCCAACCGGTTTGACTCACCGATCCGAGCCAGCCGAATACCCCTGCCGCCTAATTCCGCTCACCAGTCCCCTTTCCCAGACCAGCCCGGCCAGATCGCCTGGCTCGGCGAGCTTCGACATAACGGCGGCAGGCAGGCGAAGTCGACCGAGAGCCGCTCCAACTCTCAGCTCAAGTGGGCCCAGCCAATTGACCACTGCAGCCCGCCGACCCAGCCATTCCAGTCCAGCCGTCGGCGAACCAGGTCAGCAGTCCGGCCGACAGCGAACCGGCCGGAAGAGCCGGGTCCGGACGGCTCTGGTCGGCCGGTGCGATCAGGCCCGGTGCAGGAGTCGGCTCATTCCGCCGGTTTCCAGGGCTTCAGCCAGTTCGTCTCCGGCCAGCCTTCTGCCGCGGCTTGGAGGGGCATGGCGGTGGCGCCGTCGATGGACTCGCGGACGATGTCGGCGTGACCGGCGTGCCGGGCGGTTTCCTCGATCAGGTGCAGCAGCACCCAGCGGACGGACCAGGCCGGCACGTCGTGCGGGTACCAGGGGACGTCCTTCGGGATCGGGACCTCCTGGTTCAGGTCCTCGATCCCGGCGATGACCTCTTCGGTTCTGGCGGCGACTCGGTCGTAGGCGGCGATGACCGACTCCAGCGTCTCGTCCGGGCCTAGGCGGTAGTTTTCCTGGTAGGAAGCCATGCTTTCGGCGAACGGCTTGGGCTCGATTTTCAGCACCAGGTCGATCCAGCCGCTTTCGGTGGTGGACACGTGTTTCAGCAGCCCGCCTACGCTGAGGGCGCTCGCGCTGGGCACGGCGCGCGCCTGGTCGTCGGTCAGGCCGTACGCGGCGACCTTCATCGCCTGACGTTGTTGCGCGAGGAAACCGAGCAGACCGCCGCGTTCGTCGGGGGTCGGAGAGACTTTGCCAGCCATGGGGGCCTCACTTCCGGTGTCTGTTGCTCCGCAGCATCGCATCCGCCACCGACAATTTTCGGCCGCTGACCGGAACCGGAGTCTGCACGACGTACGCGCCGCCGATGACGAGCTCCACCGCGTGCACCGCCAGCTGAACCCGGGTGAACACGCCCTCCAGGTGCCCGGCCAGCATCGACACCACCATCAGCGCCCACGCGACCAGCACGATCGCCAAGCCGCCCACTGCCCACGTTCGCCAGCCCGCGGGCCACCACAACACCAGGCTCAATGCGCCGAGGGCGAAAGCCGCGTTCAGCAGATGCGGCGTCACGACGGTTTCCGGGACCCCGGCGTACACCATCAGCACGATCCCGAACGCCGACACCGACACGGACGTCAGCCGCCCGGTCCAGTGCACTGGCGCGAGCCGCATCAGGGTGGGGCCGGTGAGGAAAAAGGCCAGGCCGCCGAGCGCGGTCGAGACCTGGAAGACGGGCTGTGCGTAGAACAAATCCCAGACCGGCTGTTCGGTCGGCGACACCCCGGTCTGCATGAAAAACTCCAGCAGCCACGCGGAATATCCCGCCAAACCCAGTCCGAGCAGGACAATCGAAGCCACCCGCGCAGCACGCACTTGCCCACCCTAAGCGAATCTCTGCGACGAAGTGCCGGATGGTGTCACACCCGTGACTTACCGGAGGTTCCGGACACCATCCGCTACCGCGAACTCACGCACCGAATCCCTGGTGGAGGCTACCGGACCGTGATTGGCAGCCTGCCAATACCTGCCTCGGCACCGGGGTCGGGCTTGACCGGGTGGTGGCGGGAGGCGGGGTCGGAAGCTCAGTGGCGGTGGGGTTCCGGCGCGGCTGGTTTGCGGAGGGCGGCCGGGTGACTGCGACGGAGGCCAGCGATGTTGCGGAGGGGCACCGGCGGAAGAGTCGCGTCCGGCAAAGGGCGAACGGCTTGCCACGGAGGGCGATTCACGGCGGGACCGAGGGCTGACGGCACACGGCGGGCAGCACGCGACTGCGAGATACGGCCAGCTACGGAGGTGAAGTCGTCCACGCTAACGGCGGCTGGCAGCTGCGGACGACCGAAAGCTGCGGGCGGCGAGCAGCAGCGTCGTCCGCGGCGGAGGGAAGCTGCGAGCGGCGGGATGCTGCGGCGGGAAACCGTCTGCGGCATGGCGGCCAGAAGCTGCGGCCGGCGGGGAGCAAGTGACGGCGAGCAACGGCAGAAGTCGTCCGCGGCAGCGGCGGGAAGCCATCTGCGGCGGCCAGATACGGGCCGCGATCAGCGAGCGACGGCGGAAGTCGTCTGCAGGGACGACGGGGAGATATGCGCGGCAGCGGCCAGCTACGGGCGACAAGCAGCAAGCTACGGCAGAGGCCGCCGCAGCAGCGGCGGAAAGCCAGCCGCGCAGCGGCCAACTGCGAGCGGCCGGAAGGGGCGGCTAGTGGCCATCGGCGAGCCACGGCAGGAACTCACCAGCGAGCCGCGGGCAGGGCAGCGAGCCGCGAGCCGCGAGCCGCGAGCGAACATCTCACACCGGCCAGAGAGTCACCTTCGAACGCCCCAACCGGCGGGCGCCAGACCAGGCGGACCGGCCCCTCACCCCTGCGGGCGGACGAACGGGAACAGCACCGTCTGGCGAATCGACGTTCCGCTCAGCATCATCAGCAGCCGGTCCACTCCGAGGCCCAGCCCGCCGGTCGGGGGCATTCCGTGTTCCAGCGCCAGCAGGAAGTCCTCGTCCAGTTCCATCGCTTCGACGTCCCCGCTCGCGGCGCGCAACGACTGTGCTTCCAACCGGCGGCGCTGTTCGAGCGGGTCGGTCAGTTCCGTGTACGCGGTCCCGACTTCCGAGCCGAAGGCGATCAGGTCCCAGCGTTCTGCCAGGAGCGGGTCGGTCCGGTGCTGGCGGGTCAGCGGGGAGACCTCGGTCGGGTAGTCCGTGTAGAAGGTCGGCAGGACCGTCGAGCCCTCGACCAGGTGCTCGTGCGCTTTCAGGACCAGGTCGCCCGCGCTGGCTTCTTCCGGCGCCTGGATTCCGGCGGCGGCGCACAGTTTCCGCAGCGTGGCCACTGGGGTGTGCGAGTCGATTTCCTCGCCCAAGGCGTCCGACACGGCTTTGTGCACCGTGATCACGGGCCAGTCGCCGGAGATGTCGTGTTCGACGATGCGGCCGTCGGCGTCCGGGCGTCGCACGATCTGTGCGCCGTACGCGGCTTCGGCGGCGTACTGGATAAGGTCGCGCATCAGGTGGCGCATGGCGTTGTAGTCCGCGTACGCCTGGTACGCCTCCAGCATCGTGAATTCCGGGTTGTGCGTCGCGTCCACGCCCTCGTTGCGGAAGTTCCGGTTCAGCTCGAAAACCCGCTCGACGCCGGCTACGCACAGCCGCTTCAGGTACAGCTCCGGAGCGATGCGCAGGTACATCCGCATGTCGTACGCGTTGATGTGCGTGACGAACGGCCGCGCGTTGGCGCCGCCGTGAATCGTTTGCAGCATCGGGGTTTCGACCTCGAGGAAGTCGTCCCGGTGCAGGCGTTCCCGGACGGCGCGGACGACCGTCGAGCGCAGGCGGAGCATGTTCGCGGAGTCCGGGTTCACCGCCAGGTCCAGGTAGCGCTGACGTACGCGCGTCTCCGGGTCGGTGAGTCCCTTTCGCTTGTCCGGCAACGGGTGCAGGCACTTCGCGGTGACGGTCCATTCGTCCACGAGCACCGACAGCTCGCCGCGGCGGGAGGTGATGACCTCACCGCTCACGCCGACGTGGTCGCCCAGGTCGACGCCGGTGCGCCAGCCGGTCAGGTCGAGGACCTTCGCGTCGAGCATCAACTGCAGTTCGCCGGAGAAGTCCTTGATCCGCGCGAAGCACAGCCCGCCGAGGCTGCGCAGAGCGAGCACCCGCCCGGCCACCCGGACGTGTTTTCCGGTGTGCGAATCCGGTTCCAGCCCGGAATACGCGCGCACGATCTCGCCGAGGTGGTCCTCGCGGGAGAAGCCGACCGGGTACGGGTCCACTCCGAGTTCCCGGAGCTTGTCCACTTTGGCCACGCGCACGCGGACCTGTTCCGGACGACGCTTGGCGCGCGGCACGACCTGCGCCGCTTCCTCGTCGATCCGCCGGACCTGCGCGACGAAGTCCTCCCCCACGTTCTCCAGCCGCAGCGACCGCGCGCGCCCGGTGGGCACGAAGCCCTCCAGCGCGCCCGCGACGATGCCGACCCGCGGCAGCCGTCGCGCCGAGGAGTAGCAGAGGAACCGCGGTTCCCAGTCCGGGCCGTACTTGGCGTTCGACCGGTACAGCGATTCCAGCTGGAAGAACCGCGAAGCGACGCCGAGCACCGACCGCCACGCGCGCAGCACGGGACCGGCGCCGATGCGCTCGCCTTCGGAGAACACCGCGCGGAACATCGCGAAGTTCAGCGAGATCCGCTGCGCGCCGATGTGCTGTGCGGCCGCGACGACCTCGGCGACCATGAACTCGTTGAGCCCGTTTTCGGCGTCCCGGTCACGGCGCATCAGGTCGAGGGAGAGTCCTCGTCGGCCCCACGGCACGAACGACAACAGGCCGCGCAGTTCGCCGCGCGCGTCGTACGCCTCGACCATCACGCTGCGGCCATCGCTCGGGTCGCCGAGACGGCCGAGCGCCATCGAGAAGCCGCGTTCGGTCTCGTCCACCCGCCACTGCTGCGCGCGGGCGAGCAGTTGCGCCATCTCGTCTGCGGGGATTTCGCTGTGTCGCCGGACCTGCGCGGTGTACCCGGCGCGCTGGATCCGTTTCACCGCCTGTCGCACGGACTTCCGCTCGGGGCCGGTGAGTGTGAACTCTCGGACGTCGAGGACCGCTTCGTCGCCGATCTGCAGCGCGCGCAGCCCCGCCGCGGCGTACACCTTCGCGCCCTTCTCGCTCGCACCCAGCACGCCTGGCGTCCAGCCGTACGTACGCGCTTCGTGGAGCCACGCCTGCACCGCGTCCGGCCACGCGTCTGGGTCGCCGATCGGGTCCGCACTCGCCACTGTGGTCCCTGCGAGCACGCGGTACGTCACCGCCGCGCGACGGTTGGGCGCGAACATGACGCTCTTGTCGCGGCGCGTGGCGAAGTAGCCGAGAGAGTCGTCCTCGCCGAACTCGCCCAGGAGACGGCGCAACTCCAGTTCTTCGCCATCTGTCCGAATGCGACGGCTGCGTACGCCGCGGAAGAGCGTGTACAGCGCGGCGGTGCACACGAAGGTCGCGCCGAGGTCGAGGACCACGTCGATCCACGCCGGACCCTCGCCGATGCCGATCCGGCGCAGCTGCAGGTTCTCGCCGGTGGCGTGGTTGACCACCCAGGCGAACCGCTCCCACGCGTCGCCGAGGCTGCCCGGGAACACCTCGGTGAGCGCCCAGCCGAGCACGATCACCCCGATGAACCCGACGAACAGCACCGTGAGCCCGTTCCACCAGGCACCAGGGGCGAGCCGGGCGGGGAACGCGGGCCGCAGCGCCAGCAGGAACACGATCAGCAGGATCGAGATCGCGTCGGCGATGGCGAGCGCGCCCACCTGGGTCGGGATGTGGCGCATCTGCCGGGCGCTGAGAGTCAGCAGGTCGGGAGCCCACAGCAGCAGCGCCTGCAGGACCAGCGTGGTCACCAGTCCGGCGACCTGGAACAGCACGAGCACGTACAGCGCGGCCTTCTTGCGCCTGCGCAGCGCCGCCCCGAGCACGACGAGCAGCAGGATGATCACGAGGCTCGAACTGGTCGGCACGCTCACCACGCCGAACGCCATGTCGATGCCGTTCAGCAGGTGCCCGTGCCGTCCGCCGGAGAGCAGCAGCACGACCGAGAAAAGCGCTGCCAGCTGCACGACCGTGGCCACGAGACCGCCGGCGCGGGCCTTCCAGCCGAGGCTGCGCGGGCGGGCGCTCACTGGGGTTCCCATTGGAGCCTTTCTGTGCGGCGCAGCCGCTCCGTTGAGGGAGGTGGTGGGGCGGCAGCTGGGCTTTCTTGCGGCGCGGCCACTCCGCGGAGGGACACGCCGGACTTTCTCACCACCGGGCGCATATCGGTCCGGTGCCTATCAAGACGTCACAGGGGGCGAAACGGTTGTCGCTCCCCGGCCGTGTGAAGCTGGTCGCACGACCTTGGGGGCCTCCCGCGCGCGTGTCACGCTGTGTCCGGTACTGACTCCACGACCCGGGGACCTCCGCGAGGCCTCGAGGGAAGGACGGTCGACGACGATGTCTGCCCAGTCTGCCCAACCCGACGGCGCCGCCGGCGAGGTGGCCGCCCCTTACGGAACCGGCCCCGCGACGGGAGCCGGCACGAGCAAGCCGCGAAAAGTCCGGATTCATCATCTGCGCGAACTGAAGGACCGCGGCGAACCGTGGCCGATGCTCACCGCTTACGACATGTATACCGCCGAGCTTTTCGACGAAGCAGGCATCCCCGTGCTGCTGGTCGGCGACTCCGCGGCGAACAACGTGTTCGGCTACGACACGTCGCTGCCGGTCACCGTCGACGAGCTGCTCCCGCTGGTCCGCTCGGTCACCCGGGCGGCGAAACGGGCGCTCGTGGTGGCCGATCTGCCGTTCGGCTCCTACCAGCTTTCCCCGGAGCAGGCGCTGGCCACGTCCGTCCGGTTCATGAAGGAGGGCCGCGCGCACGCGGTCAAGCTCGAAGGCGGGCACCGGTTCGCCCCGCATGTCGAGGCGCTCACCTCGGCCGGGATCCCGGTCATGGGCCACATCGGCTTCACCCCGCAGAGCGAGCACAACCTCGGCGGCTACCGGGTGCAGGGACGCGGCGAAGCGGCGGAGAAGCTGCTCGCCGACGCGCTGGCCCTGCAGGAAGCCGGAGCGTTCGCGGTCGTGATGGAGATGGTGCCCGCCGAGGCGGCCAAGCGCGTCACGCACGAGCTGAAGATCCCGACGGTCGGCATCGGAGCCGGCCCGGACTGCGACGCCCAGGTGCTGGTCTGGCAGGACATGGCCGGGCTGCGCCGCGGCAAGGCGCCGCGGTTCGTGAAGCGGTACGCCGACGTCGCGGGGGTGCTGCAGAGTGCCGCGACGGCGTTCGCCGAGGACGTCCGGCGCGGCGAGTTCCCGGCGCCTGAGCACGCGTTCCACTGAGCTGCCTCGTGAGTGCCGGTTCGCACCGGCACTCACGAGCGGCGGAACCGTTCGGCGAGGTCCGGGTCGTTCTCCCACCACAATCCCTTCGCCGGTGCCTCGCCTGCCGCTGCCTCCTCGTCCAGTTTCTTGTCGAGCCGTTTCGCCCGTTTCTCGTCGTCGCGTGCCCACCTGATGAAGAGCGCGCCCACGAACGGCAGCCCGGCGACGTCTCCGCCGATCCACAGCACGCCCGCGCCGATGATCTGGTCGGTGCGCCGGTCCGGTCCCCAGTCGCGGTGCACCGCGTCGTAGTGCGCGGGCGCGAGCAGCGGGCCGAGCCACAGCACGAGCCCGAGCGCGCCGTCGAACACCACTTCGGTGAACGAGATCCACACCGACACCAGGTGAGAGCCGTTGCGCGGCGTCGGGTCGAGCTGCACACGGCTGTAGAAGTACAAGAAGCCGGCCAGTACGAGCGCTACGCGTACGAGACCGCCGACGACCGCTGAGTCGAGCGAAAGCTCGTACAGCGGCGTCAGGTAGATGAGAAGGAACGGTGCGATCAGCACCACGGTCACGCACAACGGGAACGTGATGAACTGCGCGAAGCGGCCACGGCCGTGCGTACGCAGCCAGTTGGCGAGCTTGGGCGGCGCGGTGCGCATCAGCAGCGTCACCGGCGCGCCCAGCGCGAGCAGCAGCGGCGTGACCATCAGCAGCACGGTGTTCTGTGTGGCGCGCACCCAGAACAGCGTCGTGTCGTACACGCCGAGGAACGAGCACGTGACGAGGACGAGCGTGGCCAGCCCGGTGAGGAATGCCGTCGTCCGCCCGGCTGCCCACTCCTGACGACGGGCCGCCGCGACGTAACCGACACCGAGGGCGAGCGCGACTAGCACGGCCGGGACGTCGAAGGTCCAGGCCGTGAAGAACGTCGATCCGCTCAGCGGCGGCAGGTCAGGCACGGTTTCGATACCTTCAAGTGTGCACCCGGCGAATTCGCGCCTTACGCCGCCCCTGACACCGCGAAGAAGATCAAGCTGCCGATTCCGGCGACCGCGCAGTAGATGGCGAAGGGGGTCAAGGTGCGCGTTTCAAAGTATTTCGTCAGAAAACGGACAGAAATGTAGGACGCCGCGAACGCCACCACGCTGCCGACCAGGGCGGGGCCGAGCGACGGCTTGTTCTCCGGCGTGAAGAGCGTCGGCATCTTCAACGCACCCGCGGCGAGGATCACCGGCGTCGCCAGCAACCAGGCGAACCGGGCCGCGTCCTCGTGGTCGAGCCCGCGCCGCAGACCGGCCACCATGGTGATGCCGGAGCGGCTGATTCCGGGCAGCAGAGCCAGGATCTGCGCCGAACCGATGAGCACGGCCTCCTTGACGCTCAGCTTCGACAGCCGGACGTCGGTGGCCTCGTCGACGGTCACCGCGCGCATCACCATCGTGTCCTCGGCGCTGAAGTCGATCGTCTCCTCCTCGCGAGAGACCGCCGTCTTGGGCTTGCGGGAGAACTTCTCCGCGGCGTAGAGCACCCCGCCGTTGAGCGCCAGGAAGATCGCCGACGGCACCGGTTTGCCCAGGACGTCGCGCAGCAGGCTCTCCAGCAGCAGCCCGGCGATCCCGACCGGGATCGTGGCGAGGACGAGCAGCCACGCGAGCCGCTGGTCTGCCGTGCGGACCTCCCGGCGGCGGATCGACGTCCACAGGCCGGTGACGATGCGCACCCAGTCGCGCCGGAAGAAGAGGATCAGCGCGATCGCGGTGGCGACGTGCATCGCCACCAGCACCGCGAGATACGGAGAGTCCTTCCCGATGCTCAGGTCGCGTCCCCAGCTTCCGCCGACGAGCGCGGGCAACAGGACGCTGTGCCCGAGACTGGACACCGGAAACAATTCCGACACGCCTTGCAAAGCGCCGACGACAATGGACTCGAGGTAGCTGACCGCGGACATTCACGAAGCCTTTCTCGCCGCAGTTCGGGCATTCCGCGGAAAGGTACCGGGGACCGGGTTAACTCCGAGCAAGCCGGGCGGGAACAGTCACAGGCGACACCTTCCGGCCACTCGTTGTTCACCGTGTTCACATCCATGAACATCAATCATGTACTTGACCAGTGTTCTCCTGATGCCATAGCGTGAGCGCACGCCGCATCCGAAGTCATCGAACCTCGACGAGGAGGGTTGGAATGCGCGTCCGCTATCGAGTTCTGGCGGCAACCGCCGGAACCGCGGCATTGCTCGCACTCGCCACACCCGCGGCGTCCGCCGGGACCGTCCCGGTCAAGAACTCCGCCGAGCTGAAGACGGCACTGGCCTCGGCCAAGCCGGGCACCACGATCCAGCTGGCCGCGAACACCACCTACACCGGCAACTTCAAGGCCGCCGCCAACGGCACCGCGAACGGGCGCATCACGCTCACCGGCCCGCGCAGCGCGGTCGTGCAGGCGTCCGGCGGCCGCACCATAGAACTGACCGGCAGCTACTGGACGCTGTCCGGCTTCACCGTCACCGGCGGCCAAAAGGGCGTGATGGCGCTGGGCGTCAACCACACGCTGATCGACGGCCTCAAGGTGACCGGCATCGGCAACGAGGGCATCCACTTCCAGCACGGCAGCAGCGACAACGTCGTGCAGAACTCCGAAATCTCCGACACCGGCAAGGAAAACGGCGGTTTCGGCGAGGGCATCTACTTCGGTTCGGCGAACAGCAACTGGCCGAACGGACAGCCCGACCACAGCGACCGCAACAAGGCGATCGGCAACAAGATCGGGCCGAACGTGCGCGCGGAATCGATCGACGTCAAGGAAGGCACCACCGGCGGCGAGCTGCGCGGCAACACCTTCGACGGCACCGGCCAGAGCGGCGAGAACTACGCCGACAGCTGGGTCGACGTGAAGGGCAACGGGTACCTGGTCACCGGCAACAAGGGCAGCAAGGTCTTCGTGCACGACGCGACCTACGGGGCGTTCGAAGTTCACGTGCAGGTTGACGGCTGGGGCCAGAACAACACCTTCTCGGACAACACCGCGGACGTGCAGGCGCCCTCGGCCTACGGTTTCTACGTGGTCAAAGCGGCCACCGGGAACAAGGTCTGCGCCAGCAACAAGGTGACGAACGCCGGGAAGGGCTTCGCGAACGTAGCCGCGTCACCAGGCTGCTGACCGCGATCACAGACGGGGGCCCGCTCAGCCCGGCGGCGGGGGCGGGCCCCCACCCTTCTCCTCGTGAGTGCTGATCACGGTTCTTACCGCGATCGCACTCACGACCCCGGGTGCGGTGCGGATGACGGGGTTCGGGAAGAGTGTCGGTCATGGACGAGCTCTACCCGCCGACCCCGGTGCGCGCCGACGGCATGCTGGACGTCGGCGACGGGCACCGGATCTACTGCCAGGAAGCCGGGAACCCCCAGGGGAAGCCGGTGGTGGTACTGCACGGCGGGCCGGGAAGCGGCACCGCCCCGATGACCCGGCGGCACTTCGATCCCGAGGCGTACCGGATCATCCTGTTCGACCAGCGCGGCTCCGGTCGCAGCACCCCCAACGCCGGCGACGACGATCTGTCGGCGAACACGTTGTGGCACTTGGTCTCCGACATGGAGCTGCTGCGCGAACGGCTGAACATCGAGCGCTGGCAACTGTTCGGCGGGTCGTGGGGTTCGACGCTCGCGCTGGCGTACGCGGAAACCCATCCGTCGCGAGTGTCGGAAATGGTGCTGCGCGGCATTTTCACCGTGCGCCAGCGGGAACTGGACTGGCTCTACCGCGGCGGCGCGGCGAATCTCTTCCCCGCGGAGTGGGACGCCTTCCTGGAGCCGCTGAACGAGCGGCAGCGGGAAGATCCGCTTGCCGGGTACGCCGAACTGCTCCACTCCCCCGACCGCGCGGTCCGCGAACGGGCCGCGATCGCCTGGAGCGTCTGGGAAGGCGCGACGGTGGCGTTGCTGCCGCAACAGTCCTTTGTGAACCAATACGCGAATCCGCAGTTCGCGCTGACGTTCGCTCGTCTTGCCGTGCACTACTTCCAGCATGGCGCGTGGCTCGAAGAAGGCCAGCTGATCCGCGACGCGGGGAAGCTCGCCGGGATTCCGGGCGTCTTGGTGCAGGGGCGTTACGACGCGGTCTGCCCGCCGATCACGGCGTATCAACTGCATCGGGCCTGGCCCGGGTCGACGTTGAAACTCACCGAATCCGCAGGGCACGCGGTCACTGATCCCGGCATCCTCGCCGCTCTCCGCGAGGCTACGGACGGCTTCCACTGAAAGCCGTGAAGGGCTCCTTGAAGGAATCTGGTTCCCGCAAGGAGTCCTTCACGGTCCTTCGGAGCTAGATCCGGCCGCCGCTGGAGCTGTCGCCGCCGGAAAGCCGCTGTGCCAGGTAAACCGGCACCGTCGAGACGATGATCAGCACCGCCGCGACCACGTTGACCACCGGGGCCTGGTTCGGCCGGAACAGGTTGTTGTAGATCCAGATCGGCAGCGTCTCCATGCCGGTGCCGAGCGTGAACGTCGTCACGATGATCTCGTCGAACGACAGCGCGAACGCCAGCAATCCGCCCGCCAGCAACGCCGACCGCAACATCGGGAACATCACCAGGCGGAACGTCGTCATGCCGTCCGCGCCGAGGTCCATCGACGCTTCTTCGAGATTCCCGCCCATCCGGCGCAACCGGGCGACCACGTTGTTGAACACGACCACGATGCAGAACGTGGCGTGCGCGACGATCGCCGTCATCAGGCCGAGATCAAGGCCGAAGATCGTCCGGAACGCGTTGTTCAGCGCGATACCGGTGACGATGCCGGGCAGCGCGATCGGCAGGATCACCAGCAGCGACAGCGAATTGCGCCCGAAGAACCGGTACTTCTGCAACGCGAACGCGGCCATCGTGCCGAGCACCAAAGCGATCGCGGTGGCCGAAAGCCCGGCGACGACGCTGGTCCACAAGGCGTGCAGCGCACCCTCGTTGGTGACCGCGCGGCCCCACCATTCCAGCGTGAAGCTCTTGGGCGGCCACCCGAACGTGGTGTCCGCGTTCACCGAGTTCAGCAGGACCACCAGCAGCGGGAAGTAGATCACCGCGAATCCGGCTCCGAGCGCGGTCCACAACAGCACCCGGGCGGGTTTCGACATCCGCACGGCGGTCTCCTAGAGGTTGTCCAGCGCACCGGTGCGACGCACCGCGGCCAGGTAGACGAGCATGATCACGACCGGAACCGTCGCGACGGTCGCGGCGAACGGCAGGTTGTTGGCCGCGCCGATGTTGTCGTACACGACGTTGCCGAGCATCTGCGAGGTGCCGCCGACGATCTTCACCGCGATGTAGTCGCCGAGCGACAGCGAGAAGGTGAAGATCGACCCCGCGACGATCGCCGGGAACGTCAGCGGCAGGATCACCGAACGGAACGTGCGGAACGATTTCGCGCCGAGGTCGCCGGAAGCGTCCACTAAGGACACCGGAAGCCGTTCGAGGCCCGCGTAGATCGGCAGGATCATGTACGGAAGCCAGAGATAGGACAGCGTGATCACGGTCGCGGTGACGCCGTACCCCGGCCCGGAGATGCCGAGCGGGTTCAGCAGCCAGTTCAGCACCCCGTTGCCGGACAACAAGGTCCGCCACGCGTACGCCTTCACCAGGTAGCTCGCCCACAGCGGCGTCATCACCATGATCACCAGCACCCGCTGCGCCTTGGGCGACGCGAGTTTGGCCATCGCGAAGGCCATCGGGAACGCGATCACCGCGTCGATCACGGTCACCAGCAACGCGATGCCGACGGTGCGGAACGTGATCGTGCGATACACGGAATCACTGAAAAGAGTGACGACGTTGTCGAAGGACCAGTCGGTGACCACCTTGCCGGTGAAGACGTCGGTGGACCAGAAGGCCGTGATGAAGAGGGCGGCGAGCGCGCCGAGGTAGGCCAGGCCGAGCCAGAGCATCGGCGCGGTGAGCAGAAGGCCGAGGCGCAGCTGGGGTTTGCGGTGGAAGAAAGCCGAGATGCGGTGACTCGGCGGGCTCACGGCGGTCATGTCGTAGCACTTTCCGGTGGAGAGGGGAGAAAAGCCGAGGGCCGCGGGAACATGGGGAGGGCCCGCGGCCCTCGGCGGACTCACGGACGCCGGCGCGGTGGGTACCGGCATCCGCGAGAGTCGATCAGCCCTTGATCTCGGTCCAGGCCCGGGTCCAGTCGCCGTAGTCCTTGCACTTGACGTCCGTGCGGCCGTCGAGGCACTGCGGGATCGGCGTGGTCCAGTACTGGATCTTGGCGGCGTACGCGGCGTCGTTGGCGTGGTAGGTGTCGCACAGCGACTTGTCCTTGAACTCCGCGCAGGCCTTGGAGTTCGCCGGGGCCTCGCCGAAGTACTCGGCGACCTGGGCGTTCACCTTCGGGCTCGTGATGTAGTCCATCCACTTGTACGCGCACGTCTTGTGCTGCGACTTCGCGGACACCATCCAGGTGTCCGACCAGCCGGTCGCCCCCTCGCTCGGCACCGTGGCCGCGACCGGCGCGCCCTCGCTCTTCGCGAGGTTCACCGTCACCTGCCAGGCCGTGCCGATCACGCCGTCGCCGCTCTTGAGCGACTGCGTTTCCTTGAGGTAGTCCGACCAGTACTCCTCGACCAGCGGGCGCTGCTTCTTGAGCAGGTCCGTGGCCGCCTTGAACTGCTTGTCGTCCAGGGCGTACGGGTTCTTGATGCCGAGGTCGGGCTGGTGCGCCATCAGGTACAGCGCGGCGTCGGCGATGTAGATCGGCGAGTCGTAGGCGATGACCTTGCCCTTGAACTGCGACTTCTCGTCGAACATCGGCGACCACGACTTCGGCTCCGGCTGCACCTTGTCGGTGCGGTAGGCCAGCACGTTCGCGCCCCAGCCGTGCGGGATGCCGTAGGCGACGTTGTTGACGCTGTTCCACGACTTGTTCTTGAGGAACGGGTAAATGTCGTTGTAGTTCGGGACGAGCGCGGTGTTCACCGGCTCAACGTCGCCCGAGGCGACCAGCCGCAGCGAGGCGTCGCCGGACGCCGAAACCACGTCGTACTGCCCGGTCTTCATCAGCGTCACGGCCTCGTCCGAGGTGCCGAACGGCTTGACGTTGACCTTGCAGCCGGTCTGCTGCTCGAACGGCGTGACCCAGTTGACCTTCGGGTCGTTCGAGCCGTTTTCCGCGTAACCGGGCCACGCGAGCACGTTCAGCTGGCCTTCCGGCTGGCCGAGCTGCGTCAGCGCGGCCAGCTTCGGCGGCGTGAAGCCCTGTGCGCCCGGCGCCGACCCCTTGGAGTCGGAGCCCGAGGTGCCGCAGGCAGCGAGCAGGAGGCTCACGCCGCACAGCCCTGCGAGCAGCGTCTTCCTGTTCTTCATAGCGAGAGAAACCTTCCCGTGAGGAACTAGCCGGCTTCGGGGACCTGGAAACTGTGTTCGCGGCGCCAGCGCAGGCGAACGCGACCGTCGGCGAACTCGGTCGGCTCACTGGTGTTCTGGCGGACAACGGACAATTGGCCCCCGGCATCGAGCGCGACAGCGTAGCGCACTGTCGACCCGGCATATACGACATCCGTCACCGAACCGGTCGCGGAAGTCTCCCCGGGGCCCGCCGGCGAGGCGAGATCGCCGTCGATGCGGATCTTCTCCGGCCGGATGCTGTACAGCCCCGGCCTGCCGATCACCGCCTCCGCGCTGCGCCCGCTGAGCAGGTTCGACGTGCCGACGAAGCCCGCTACGAAAGCGCTTGCCGGGCGTTCGTACACCTCGACCGGAGTACCGACCTGTTCGATGCGGCCCGCGTTGAACACGGCGATCCGGTCGCTCATGGTGAGCGCCTCGTCCTGATCGTGGGTGACGAAGACGAAGGTGATGCCGACCTCGCGCTGGATCTGCTTGAGCTCGACCTGCATGGTCTGGCGGAGCTTGAGGTCAAGCGCGCCAAGGGGTTCATCCAAAAGCAACACTTTCGGGCGATTCACGAGAGCACGGGCAAGTGCTACGCGCTGCCGCTGCCCGCCGGACATCTGCGACGGTTTGCGATCGCCGAAATCCTCCAGCCGCACCGTGCGCAGCGCTTCCTTCGCGCGCTCGCGGCGTTCGGCCTTCGCGACCCGCTTGACTTTCAGGCCGTACTCCACGTTCTGCTGCACCGTCATGTGCGGGAAGAGCGCGTAGTCCTGGAAAACCGTGTTCACGTCGCGGTCGAACGGAGCCAGCTGGCTGACGTCCTTGCCTTCGAGCTCGATCGTGCCCGCGGTGGGCAGTTCGAATCCGGCGATCATCCGCAGCACGGTGGTCTTGCCGGAACCGGACGGGCCGAGCATCGAGAAGAACTCGCCGGGCGGGATGTCGAGGTCGACCCCGTCCACGGCGCGCACCTTGTCGAAGTGCTTTTCCAGTCCGGTGAGCCGGATCGCCGGCTGTCCCGTCTGCGGACGCCTTCCCGGCGACCGGGTCTCGGCGGGGGCTTGATGGGGCATGACAGGCCTTCCGATGGATCTGGTCACGACGGCTACAACGCACTCATCACGTGCTTGACTCGGGTGTAGTCCTCGAGGCCGTACAGCGAGAGGTCCTTGCCGTAGCCGGACCGCTTGAACCCGCCGTGCGGCATCTCGGCCACGAGCGGAATGTGCGTGTTGATCCACACGCAGCCGAAGTCGAGTTTCGCCGAGAACCGCATGGCGCGCTGGTGGTCCTTGGTCCAGACCGAGGAGGCGAGGCCGTACGGAACCCCGTTGGCCTGCTTGAGCGCCTCGTCGTCCTCGGTGAACCGCTGCACCGTGATGACCGGGCCGAAGACCTCGTTCTGGATGATCTCGTCGTCCTGCCGGAGACCGGAAACCACGGTGGCCTCGTAGAAGTAGCCCTCGTCGCCGGAACGCCGTCCTCCACAGTGGACAGTCGCGTGCTCCGGCAGCCGTTCGATGAAGCCGGAGACCTTTTCCAGCTGCGCGGCGTTGTTGAGCGGACCGAAGGCGACGTCGTCGCCCGTGCCGGTCTTGTTCGCCTCGGCCTGCCGGGCGAGCGCGTTGACGAACGTGTCGTGCACGTCTTCGTGCACCAGCACGCGAGTGGCGGCGGTGCAGTCCTGGCCCGCGTTGAAGTACCCGGCCGCGGCGATGGCTTCGGCGGCCGCTTCGAGATCGGCGTCCGGGAACACGATCACCGGGGCCTTGCCGCCCAGTTCGAGGTGCACGCGCTTGACGTCGTGCGCCGCCGAACCGGCCACCTCGATGCCCGCGCGCACCGACCCGGTGATCGACACCATCGCCGGAATGTCGTGCTCTACCAACGCACGTCCGGTGTCGCGGTCGCCGCAGATCACGTTGAACACGCCCGCGGGCAGGTGCTCGCCGCAGATCTCGGCGAGCAGCAGCGTGGAGGCGGGCGTGGTGTCGGACGGCTTGAGCACGATGGTGTTGCCCGCGGCGAGCGCCGGCGCGATCTTCCAGATCGCCATCATGAGCGGGTAGTTCCAGGGTGTCACCTGCGCGCAGACGCCGACCGGCTCACGGCGGATGAACGACGTGTGGCCTTCCATGTACTCGCCGGCCGAACGGCCCTCCAGCACGCGCGCGGCGCCGGCGAAAAAGCGCACCTGGTCGATGACCGCGGGCAGCTCCTCCTCCATGGTCAGCGCGAACGGCTTCCCGGTGTCCTTCGCTTCGACGCGGATGATCTCCTCGCCCCGCGCCTCGAGCGCGTCGGCGATCTTGAGCAGCGCGAGCTGCCGCTGCGCCGGGGTGGTCTCGCGCCAGCTTTCGAACGCTTCCGCGGCGACCTTGAGCGCGCGGTCCACGTCCTCGGCGCCGGCCACCGGCGCGGTGCAGTACGCACGGCCGGTAACCGGGTCGACGATTTCCGCGACCTTTCCGGACAGCGAGTCGACGTAGGTCCCGCCGACGTAGTGCTTCAACTCCTGCACGCGTGCGCCTCCTGACTCTCCGTGGCAGGATGAAACATATAACTCCATATTTCAAATGACAAGGCCCTGGGGCAGGATTGGCTCCAACGGATGCCGAGACGGGTGGACCAACGATGCGCAAGGAGATGTCGAACAGCGCACGACTGGCGATGTTCGCCCCGCTGGACCAGGTGGGGCGCGCGGAGGCGGTCGCGGCGCGGCTTTTCGACGCCATCACGCTCGGTCTCCTCGACGACGCCGAGCAGTTGCCGAGCGAGGCCGAACTCGCCGCCCAGTTCCGCGTCTCCACGGTCACCGTGCGCGAGGCGCTCGCGGTGCTGCGGCAGCAGGGCCTCGTCGAAACGCGGCGCGGGCGGGGCGGCGGCAGCTTCGTGCGGACCCCGGACTGGCCCGCGCAGAGTTCGTGGGCCGAACGCCTGCGATTGGTCTCAATGGCTGAACTTCGCGACTTCGGCGACCACTACCTCGCCGTCGCGGGTTCGGCCGCGAAGCTCGCCGCCGAACGCAGCACACCCGAAGATCTCGAACGGCTGCGGCTCACCGCGGAAGACCTCCTCGGCGCGAGCGGCCCGGACGCGACCCGCGCGGAACGGCATTTCCACCTCGAAGTCGCCGCCGCCGCACAGTCCCCGCGGCTCACCAACCAGGAAGTTCAGCTGCAGAGCGAACACGGCGTATTGCTGTGGGCGCCCCTCGGCGACAAGGAAACCTGCCGGGGGTCCTACGCTGAGCACCAGGCGATCGTCTCCGCGATCGCCTCGGCCGACGGCGATCGGGCGCGTGCCTTGACCGAGGACCACCTCCTCGGAGCGCTCGACCGGCTCGCGGATCTGCACCTGTCCCTCGAAACGCCGTAAGCTCCGATGACCCCGCATCACGAGGTGAGCATCGTGACCGACACCCGCACGCTGACCGGCGAAGAGGTAGTGACCCAGGTTTCCTCCCTCGTCGAGGAGATTTTCGCGCGCCTGAAACCAGTTCTGGCCGCCGCCGAAGCGCTGCTCGCCGAAAACGGCGACCTGTCCGCTGAAGCACTGCACACGATCCGGCCGCAGGTCATCGAGGCGCTCGGCGGCCTCGTGGTCGGCGCGGGCTTCGTGAGCGCGCCGAATGTCTTGGCCGATCAGGAACTCGGCTTCGAATGGTGGACTTCCTGCCGCACCGACGATGGTTCGCCGGAACAGCTGTTCATCAGCCTCGATCCGGAGAGCCCCAATTTCCTGGACTACACGCGGCAATCGTGGTTCACCGTGCCGCGCGACAGCGGGCGGCGGCATGTCAACGGGCCGTACGTGGACTATCTCTGCACCGACGAGTACACGCTCACCTTTACCGTTCCCGTTACGCGCGGTGAGGAATTCGCTGGAGTCGTTGGTGCGGACGTGTATGTGCGAGAGTTCGAGCGCACGGTGAGTCGCCGGCTTCGCGCGCTCGGCCGGACTGCCGCGTTGCTCAACGCACAGGGCCGGGTGATCGTGTCGAACAGCGTGCGGAAAGCGACCGGGTCGCTGGTGCGCGAGATCGACGTGCCTGCCTGGTGGGCGTCCGGTGCGGAACCGTATACGGCGCCGAGCGGGATGACGTTGCGGCGGTGCGGGGATTCGCCGATCACGTTGCTGGTCACGACCTGACCTGGAGCGCGAACCACAATTCCGCTCGGACGCCCGGTGCGTCGAGGTCCCGGCCCAGCAGCTCAGCCGCTTTGGTGACCCGGTTGCGCAACGTGTGCCGGTGCACGCCGAGCTTCGTCGCGGCGAGGTCCCAATGGCCGTGGTGTTCGAGCCAGCAGCGCAGTGACAGCTCCAGGTCGCCGCGGCCGGTCCGGTCGAACTCCCTTACCGGCGCGAGAAGCTGATCGGAAAACGCTTGCGCGGCTTGCTGATCGACCAAGCCGAGCAACCCGGCTCCCGCGTGATCGGCGTAGCGCAGCATCGGCACCCGCTGCGTTCGCGCGGCCTCGGCCGCTTCTTCCGCCTGCCGGAGTGCAGTCGGAAAATCCCCCGTGGACAGTCCACTGTGGAACTCCCCGGTCTCCGCGACGATCGCACTCACCCCGTCATTCTCCGCCAGCACGATCAGCTTGTCTCCGCGGTGGGCGGCGAACACTTGCCCGGCAAGGGTTTCCAGCCGTTCGTACAGTGTGTTCCGGGCAGCTTTGCTCCCGGCCACCGCGAGCACCGTCCACGGCTCTTGAGGAAGATCTGGCACGACGTCTCGGGCCAGCTCGCGGTGACCCGCGGCGAGCAGCTCCAGCACGCCGGTATGCAGCTGGGACAGCGAGAGTCGCTGGGCCCGGTCCTGTTCCAGGGCAAGGGAAAGCAGCGAGACCGCCGTGTTGACGATGTGCTGTCCGGTGCTGTCCAACGGTTCCGCGGTACCGACCGCCAACGCGCCCCGCGTGTGCAGAGTCTGGATGACGACCTCGTCGTCGCCATGAGATACCACGCGCGTGCCCGCGCGAAGACCGGTCACGTCCAGTTCGACGCTGCGTGCTTTGGCCGACGACGCCTCACGCACGCGTCCGGCGGAGTCGTAAAGCACCACCCAGCCGTCGATGAGCCGAGCGAGCCGCCGCACCACTCCCCCGGCGCCGCTGCGCCCGACCGCGGTTCGAGTCAACTCCTGCTGGGCGCGGCCGATCCGCACCGTCGCGGCGTATTCGTCGGCCGCGACCGACCGGGACACCGCGCGCGTGATCGCGATGAACGGCGTCCGCCGCGGCACCTCCAGCACCGGCAACCCGACCTCGTCGGCGACCGCTACCAGCGCGTCCGGCACCTGGGCGTGGCTCAGCCCGACGCCGAACCCGAGCCCGGCGACGTCCGCTTCGACCAGCCGCCGGACGTACGGCTCGTACGTCGCGCTGTAGAGCGTCAGACCGGTCGTGAGCAGCAGTTCCCCGCCTTCGAGGAAGCTTTGCGGATCGGTCAGCTCGGTGGGGTGCACCCAGCCGATCGGGCGGTCCAGCCCGGCCTCGCCCGCGACCACGCGCAGGCCGAGCGCGGGTTCGGCGGCGAGCGCCCGCAGGGTGAGTGCCATAACGGCCAATTGTAGCCGTCGAATTGGACAGAACGGCCAGCTGACGGCGGGCGTGGGAGGCCCCATCCTGAGGGGCGACCGACCGAAAACTCGTGAGCGCGCATCCCGGTTCTAACCGGGATCAACACTCACGACCCGCGACGGAGGAGCGCCGTGACCACCAGCACCGCCGCCGAGCCGCAGGCTCCGGCACCCCGGCAGCGCAGGCTGCAGACCGAGATCCCCGGGCCCTCCTCCCGCGCGCTGCAGGAGCGCCGCGCGAACGCGGTCGCCGCCGGGGTCGCGTCGACGCTGCCCGCCTACATCACCGCCGCCAGCGGCGGGCTGCTCACCGACGCCGACGGCAACGTGCTGATCGACTTCGGTTCCGGGATCGCGGTGGCGAGCGTCGGGCACTCCGCGCCCGAGGTCGTCGACCGGGTGCGTGAGCAGGCATCTCTGTTCACCCACACCTGTTTCATGGTGACCCCGTACGAGGGTTACGTGGAGGTGTGCGAGGCGCTGGCCGAGCTGACGCCGGGCGACCACGCGAAGAAGTCGGTGCTGTTCAACTCCGGTGCCGAGGCGGTCGAGAACGCGGTGAAGATCGCCCGCACCGCCATCGGTCGCCAGGCCGTCGTGGTGTTCGACCACGCCTACCACGGCCGCACCAACCTGACCATGGGGATGACCGCGAAATCGGTGCCCTACAAGCACGGTTTCGGGCCGTTCGCGCCCGAGGTGTACCGCGTGCCGGGCTCGTACCCGTACCGCGACGGGCTGGCCGGACCGGAGGCCGCGCGGCAGGCGATCGACCGGATCGAGAAGCAGATCGGCGGCGACCAGGTCGCGGCCGTCGTGCTCGAACCGATCCAGGGCGAGGGCGGGTTCATCGAGCCCGCGCCCGGTTTCCTGCCCGCGATTTCCTCGTGGTGCAAGGCGAACGGCGTCGTGTTCGTCGCCGACGAGGTGCAGACCGGCTTCTGTCGCACCGGCAACTGGTTCGCCTCGGCGCACGAGGACGTCGTCCCCGACCTTGTCTGCACGGCCAAGGGCATCGCCGGCGGTCTGCCGCTCGCCGCGGTGACCGGTCGCGCGGAGCTGCTCGACGCGGTCGGCCCGGGCGGGCTCGGCGGCACCTACGGCGGCAACCCGATCGCGTGCGCCGCGGCACTGGGCGCGATCGAGACCATGCGCAACGAGGACCTGGCCGGTTCCGCGCGGCGCATCGAGGAGCAGGTGCTGCCGCGGCTTCGAGCGCTGGCCGCGGAAACCGGCGTGATCGGCGACGTGCGCGGACGCGGCGCGATGCTGGCGGCCGAGTTCGTCAAGCCGGGCACGAACGAGCCGGACGCTGACCTCACGAAGCGCATCGCCGCCGCCTGCCATGCACAGGGCGTTGTGGTGCTGACCTGTGGCACGTACGGCAACGTCGTCCGGCTGCTTCCCCCGCTGTCCCTGTCCAACGAGCTGCTCGACGAAGGCCTCGCCGTTCTCGAGTACGCGACCCGCACGGAGGCCCGCAAGTGACTTTCCCGTTCTGGGTGGCCGGAAAGCCGGTCACCAGCAACGAAACGACCGTCGTCCGGCATTCGTTCGACGGTTCCGAGGCCGGTTCGCACTACGTGCCCGGACCGTCCGAAGTGGAGGCTGCCGTCCAGGCCGCGGCGGACGTCGCCGACGAGTTCGCGACGCTGCCCGCGCACGTCCGCGCGGGCGCGCTCGACCACATTTCGCGGCGGCTTTCCGAGCGGGCGGAGGAGATCGCGCAGCTGATCACCGCCGAATCGGGCAAGCCCCTGAAGTGGTCGCGCGGCGAGGTCGGCCGTGCGGTGTCGACGTTCCGCTGGGCGTCCGAGGAGGCCCGCCGGTTCTCCGGCGACCTGCAGCGCCTCGACACCGACCCGGGCGGCACCGGACGGCTCGCGCTGGTCCGGCGCGTGCCGCGCGGTCCGGTGCTGGGCATCACGCCGTTCAACTTCCCGCTGAACCTGGTGGCGCACAAGGTCGCCCCGGCGATCGCGGTCGGCGCGCCGATCGTGCTCAAGCCCGCCCCGGCGACGCCGCTGACCGCGCTGCTGCTCGGCGAAATCCTTGCCGAGACCGACCTTCCGGCGGGCAGCTGGTCGATCCTGCCGCTGGGCAACGAGGCCACCGCCGAACTGGTCAAGGCCCCCCGGCTGCCGGTCGTGTCGTTCACCGGCTCGGTGCCGGTCGGCTGGGCGATCCGCGACAGCGTGCCGCGCAAGCACGTCGCGCTGGAACTCGGCGGCAACGGTGCGGTGCTGGTCTGTCCGGATTGGACTGACCTCGACTTCGCCGCGCAGCGGATCGCGACGTTCGCGATGTACCAGGCCGGACAGTCGTGCATTTCGGTGCAGCGCGTGTACGCGCACACCGACGTCTACGACGAGCTGCAGCGGAAGGTGCTGGAGCAGGTCGCCGCGCTGCGCACCGGAAACCCGCGCGAGGACGGCGTCGACGTGGGCCCGCTGGTCAATGAGGCGGCCGCTTCGCGCGTCGAATCCTGGGTGAGTGACGCGGTTGTCGCCGGTGCCAAGCTGCTCGCCGGCGGTGGCCGTTCGGGTGCGACGGTGGAGCCGACCGTGCTCTCCGAGGTTCCCGAAGACGTTTCGGTGATGGCCGACGAGGTGTTCGGCCCGGTGGTCTCGCTGGTCCGCGTGTCCTCTGTGGACGACGGCGTCGAGCGGATCAACGCGTCCCGCTTCGGCCTGCAGACCGGTGTGTTCACCCGCGACCTGCCGACCGCGTTCGACGTTTCGGCGCGGCTCAAGGTGGGCGGCGTGCTGGTCGGCGACGTGCCGAGCTTCCGCGCCGACCAGATGCCCTACGGCGGCGTGAAGGACTCCGGCGTCGGCCGCGAAGGTCCGGCCGCGGCGATGGCGGACTTCACCGAAGAACGCGTGACTGTCCTTACCGGACTGACTCTCTGAGCGCCGCGTAGGCGTCCACAAGAGACGGTCCGTACCACGTGAGGTAGCGCCCGGAGACGAGTACCGGGCGCATCTCCGGGAAGAAGCCGGGGCCGTCGTCCTGGGTGAATTCGTACGGCTCGTCGGGCAGTACGACCAGGTCGGCCCCGGTCTTCTGAAGTTCTTCCAGCGACGGGCGGGGATAACGCTCGGAGTGTCCCGAGTAGACGTTCTCGACCCCGACCCGGCGCAGCATGTCGCCGGCGAAAGTGTCGCGGCCCAGCACGATCCACGGCTTGCGCCACACCGGAATCACCGCGCGGTGGCGCTCCGGTTCCACCTCGCGCCACAGTTCGTCCGCGGTGTCGAGCCATTCCGGTTCGTCGATGCCGTACACCTGGCCGAAAATCCGCCGCAGCGAGCCCAGCGCGGCAGGCACCGATTCCGCCGCGGCCATGACGAACACCGGAATCCCGTTGGCCCGCAGGGTTTCCACGTCCTCCGGCCGGTTCTCCTCGGAGTTCGCCAGCACCAGATCCGGTTCGAGCGCCAGCACCCGGTCCAGCTTCGGGTACTTCGACCCGCCCACCCGCTCCACGTCCAGACCGGCCGGATGCGTGCAGTAGTCCGTCGCCCCGATCAGCCTCCCCGGTGCGCTCACCTCGACCGCCTCGGTCAGCGACGGCACCAGCGACACCACGCGCCGCGGCGTGCCCTCGATCGGCACCGGCTCGCCGAGATCATCGACCAGTTCCGCGTTCCTCATACCCGTTCGAACGACACCTTCCGCTGCTCGACGTCCACTTCGGTCAGCCGCACCGCGATCCGCTCGCCCTCCGGGAACTTCGCGCCGGAGCACTTCGCCATCACCGGCGGGTCCTCGACCAGGATCTCCGCCCGCGTCTCGTCCGCACGCAACACCACCGCGGTGAACTCGCGACCCACATGCTCAGCGAGTACCCACGCCTCGACCTGATCTATGCACGCGCGTTCCACCCGCGCCGCCAGACTGTCCGAAGCGGACATGTGCGCCGGCACCTCGGACAGCGCCTCCCGCACCCAATCCGGCACCTCGCGTCCGGCCGTCACCGCCAGGCACACCTCAGTGCCGAACCGGTCGACCAGCCGCCGAATCGGTGCCGTGACGTGCGCATACGCCCCGCCGATCCCCGCGTGCGTGGTAACCGCGGGCAATTCCCCGGCGAACGCCGTGTAACCCGCGCCCCGCAACAGCCGCGTGGTGTCCGCGTACAACGCCATCGACGCGGGCTGCCCCGGATCCAAAGTAGACAGAAACTCGGACACCCCGAGCTCGGCGGGCCAGGCCAGTCCGACCGCGGCAGCTGATCGGCGCAGCCATTCCACTGCGTCGGGCTCCGGAGACGGCAGCGTCCGCAGCACCCCGATCCCGGCGTCGATCATGATCCGCGCCGCGGCCATCCCGGTGAGCAAAGAGATTTCGGCGTTCCACGCGTCGACGGCCGTCCGCGGCCGGCGCGCGAGGATCCAGCCGCTGTCGCCGTTGCCGCTGATTTCCTGTTCCGGCAGCTGCAGCTCGACCGCCCCGCGCTGCACTGCGAGACTGCGCCGCAACCGCCCGAGCTCCGGCAACGCCACCACCGACGGATGCGGCCGCCCGGCATCCAGCGACGACTGGACTCCCTCGTAGTCGAGCTGCTCCGTCGAGCGCACCAACGCCCTCCGGACGCGGGTGTCGACGATTTCCCCGCCGTCGTCGACGTCGATGGTCCACAACACCGCGGGCCGGATCTCGCCCGGCAGCAAGCTGGCCGCGCCCTCGGACAGCACCGGCGGATGCAGCGGGACGTTGCCGTCCGGGAGATACAGCGTCTGCCCGCGCCGCCGCGCCTCGTGATCGAGCGCCCCGCCCGGCGGGACGAACGCCGCCAGGTCCGCGATCGCGTACTGGACCCGGAACCCGCTGCCGCGCCGCTCGATCACCATCGCCTGGTCGAGATCCTTGGACCCGGGGGGATCGATCGTGACGAACGGCAGGTCAGTGGCGTCCTCGCGGCCGCCCGCCGACGCGAGCGGATCGAGCACCGCCGTCTCGGCCTCCGCGAGCACCGCGGGCCCGAACGACTCCGGCAGCGCGAATTCCGCCCGGAGACGACCGAAGTCCCCTCCCGACGCTGGCGTCCTCAGCACGAGTGGCGGCACGGTCCAACACTATCCCGCCGAACCGCCGGTGATCGCCCGTTCGGGCGCGGGCCGGTCGGGTGTAGCCTGCCTGGCATTGATAATCGTCTTCATTTTCAGAAGGGGCCGGATCGGTGAAGATCGCGTTCGTCGGCAAGGGCGGCAGCGGGAAAACCACGCTCTCGTCGCTGTTCGTCTCTTATCTGGCAGCAGCGGGCAAACCAGTGCTGGCCATCGACGCCGACATCAACCAGCACCTGGCGGTAGCCCTCGGCGCGACCGAGGAGCAGGCGCTGGCGTGGCCGACCCTCGGCGAGCACATGCCGCTGATCAAGGACTACCTGCGCGGCGACAACCCGCGGATCCCGTCCGCCGAAGCGATGATCAAGACGACCCCGCCCGGCCGGGGCTCGCGACTCGTGCGACCCTTCGAGGACAACCCCATCTTCGACGCCTGCTTCCGCTCGCTCGGCAACGTCCGGCTGGGCGTCACCGGCCAGTTCGACGAGGACGACCTGGGCGTGGCCTGCTACCACTCGAAGGTCGGTGCGGCCGAGCTGCTGCTGAACCACCTGGTGGACGGCACGGATGAGTACGTCGTGATGGACATGACCGCCGGAGCCGACGCGTTCGCCTCGGGTTTGTTCACGCGCTTCGACGTGACGTTCCTGGTGTGCGAGCCGACCCTGCGCAGCGTCGGTGTTTACCGTCAGTACGCGGATCACGCGCGGGACTTCGGCGTTCACCTGGTGGCGGTCGGGAACAAGGTCACCGACAGCGACGATGTCGACTTCCTGACCGAGCAGCTGGGTTCGGCGCTGCTGGGGTGGATGACGACGTCCGGCCACGTCCGGGCCGCCGAACGCGGGACCACCCGGCCGATCGGCGAACTGGAGCCGCGCAACCTGGCGACGCTCGCCGCGATGCGGGACCTGGTGGACAAGACGCCGCGAGACTGGGCGCGGTACCAGCGGCAGGGGGTGGAATTCCACCTGCGGAACGCGCGGGCCTGGGGAAACGGGCGCGTGGGGGCGGATCTGGAGGGACAAGTGGATCCGGACTTCGTACTGGATCCGGCTTTGGTCGCCGGGTGAGGTGTTCCGGGCGCTGACGTTCCTGCCGCCGACCGGACGGTGACCTGTCCGGTCGGCGGTTACTGCTGTCTGGGGGATGAGCACTGCCGGTGCGCCGCCGCTCGCTGAGCGGCCGTGATCAGGCAACGGCGGCAGCTCCCGACTACGCGACCGCGGGTCGCCCGGCCAGCAGGCAGGCGCTTCTCAACCACCCACCGGAGTTCCGCCTGCGTGACCCACGCTCGTCGAGTATGGGCGGCGGGGAGAGGCAGGGGTCAGTCGCCGTCCCAGGAACGATCGGCGGCGTCGGCTTGACGGGTGCGTTCGCGGGCGATGTCGAGCGCGCGACGGGCCGTGGCCTCGTCCGGGTACGGGCCGAGGAGGTCGACCCCGCGGCTGCGTTCCAGGTGCTCGACTTCGTGGGTGCGGGTGTTGTAGTACCAGCCCTGGTCCGGGTTCGGGTCGTCAGACATGGGTTCAGCCTGACACTTTCCCGCTCATTTGCGCCAGCGGAACGGGACCTCGGTGGGCTGCCCGGTCGGACCGAAGTCGCCTGGACCGTCGTCCTCGTGGTCAGGGTGCTCGTCGAACCACCCGCGAGCGTCCCCGACCGGGATGCCGCGAGGCGGGGTCGCCGTGTCGTCCGCCGGAGAAGCAGCGCCGTAGTCCGGCACCGGCGGTACGGCTGACTCTTTGCCGGGGAAGACCGGCCGCTCATCCCGATACGTCCGCGCGGGCGGCGGCCCTGCCGGACCCTGCCCCGGGAAAACCGGCAACGGCCGCCCGTCCGGCCCGGTTTCGCTCGACCTCCTGCGGCCGCTGGGCTGGGGCAGCGGGAAGGGAGCCCCGGGCACGGGAGGCTGCGTCGGCTGCGCACTGGGAGAGGGAGGGGCTGCAGGCGGAACCTGGTGCTGCGCTGCGGGCGGGATCGCCGACTCCGCGCTGGACGCGGGAGAGGCTGTCGGCTGCTGCACCGGAGCATTCGCGGGCGGAACCGGCTGGGCGAAGCCAGAAGCGGGCGAGTTTGCCGACTCCACACCCGCCGCAGGAGGTTGCTGCTGCACCGGAGGATTCGCAGGCGGAACGGGTTGCGACGCACCAGGCGCGGGCTGGCTTGCCGACTCCGCACCCGGCACAGGAGAAGCTGTCGGCTGGTGCCCCGGAGAATTCGTCGGCGGAACCGGCTGGGCGAAGCCAGAAGCGGGCGAGTTTGCCGACTCCACACCCGCCGCAGGAGGTTGCTGCTGCACCGGAGCAGTCGCAGGCGGAACTGGTTGCGACGCACCAGGCGCAGACAGGCCCGCCGACTCCGCACCCGCCGCGGGCGGAGTCGCCGACGAAGCCTGATGCGGTGCCGGATTCGCGGGCGGGACCGGTTGCGGCGTACCGGACGCGAGCGGATTTGTCGGCTCCGCGCTGGGCGGAGCGACCGGCTGTTGGGCTCCGGGCTGAGCCGGGGGTTGTTGCACGAGCGAGGTCTGCTGCGCCGGTGCTGTCGGCGGTTGTGCGGCAGGCATCGGCGGGGGCGCAGGGCTCTCTGGTGCCGACGGCTGAAGATGCTGAGCGGGGGCCGGGCCATAGTGCTGCGTGCCGGGCTGAGGAGCTTGGCTTTGCTGGGCCGACGCCGGGTTCTGCCCAGGCCATCCCTGCTGCTGGACAGCCTCGTGTCGACCGTGCGGCGGATTTCCCTGCTGTGGCAACGCTTCCGCCGGACGTGCGGGCTGACGCGGCTCGTGCACGTACGGCTTCGGCTGCCACGCCTGCCTCGCCCGCAGCTGCGGGTCGATCGGCGCTGAGGCGGCATCGCCGACGGGGGCTGGGGGCGCGCTGGTCTCGGACACCGCGGGGGCCGGGCTGGCCGGTGCTGCCTCTTTCGTCACAGGCTGAGCAGGCTCGACCGGCTCCGCGGTGGCCGGTGCTTCGACAGCAGCCTTGGGTGCCTCCGGGTTCGGAGGCATTTCCGGACCCACGGCTTCCGAGGTCTGCTCGGCAGGCGGAGTCGGCTCTTCCTGCGCAGAAGGTGCCGCGGCCGGAGCGTGGGTCGCCGAGGAACGGACCGCGTCCTCTGGCGGACGTGCGACCGATCCCTGCGCCGGGCCGCCCGCTGTCTGGGTGGTGTTCGTCGGCGGCTGCGCAGAACCAGCTTCTCCCGCCGAGCCCTCGGGCCCGTGCGGCACCGACCGCCACACCGGCGCTGGTCCGATGTTCATCGGAACCGGTGCGGCCAACGGGCCCATGAGCGGTGCCTCCCCCGAAGGACCAGCCGCGGCGGGACGCGGGATCGGGTCGAGGCAGGACACCAGCACCGTCGTCCGGTCCGGGTCCTGGACCTTCCGGCCGCTCCGCTCCCGGTAGACCATCTCCCCCTCGGCGTCCATCTCCACGAGGTAGCCCGCCTCCGCGAGCTGTTCCTCGTCGAGATCGACCAACCGCTCGTAACGGGACGGAACGACCCGGTAGATCGGCCACGACAACCGGGCGTGCTCGCCGTGGAACTGGGCCAGCAAAGCCGCCATCTGCTGCTGCCACGGAAGCGACATGCCCTCCGCCAGCGAACGCGGCAGCACGACGTACCCGCCGTCCACGCCGGGCAGTCCCTGGTTCAGCAGGTCCGCCAACGGCGTGCTGGAGGCGGGGTGCGCGGACTGGCGCGGCGGCTGCGGTGCGCCGAACAGCGCCGCCGGGTCCTGGGGCTCGCTCTGGCCTGGTTTGCCCCGCTTGCCGAATTTCCGTGCCACGTGTGCCATCCTCTGCCAGCGCGCGGCCACGTGCTCGTGGACAGGCCGCGACTTCGGGGTGAATCCGGACCCGCCGCACTGGGCGTCCGCGGGTCAAGAGCCGGTGCCTCCCGCACCCATGCTAGACGCCGGGGCGCACCGCCTGCGGCACGACTTCGCGCTCGTCGAACGAGAACGGGCGCACGTGCACCGGCACGCCGGTCTGCTGGGCCTCGACGATCTTGCCGTCTCCCAGGTACATCGCGACGTGGTGGATGGTCGTCGGGTCGGCCGGGTCGGTGGCGAGGAAAATCAGGTCACCGGGCTGTGCTTCGCGCACCGGCAGCATCGCGCCCGCCTTGTACTGGTCCTGCGACACGCGCGGCAGGATCACGCCCGCCGACTCGTAGGCCCGCAGCATCAGGCCGGAACAGTCGTAGGAGTTCGGGCCGGTCGCGCCCCAGACGTAGGGCTTGCCCTGCTCGCCGAGCGCGAACTTGATCGCCTGTGCCGCGGCCTGGCTCGGCGGCAGCGCGGCTCCCATGCCCTGTCCGCAGCCGGCCACGTCCGCGATCTGGCCCATGTTCTGCACCAGCGAGGCCGCCATGGCCTCCCACCGGTGGTAGCGGTCCGGAAAGCCGGACCGCTCGACCTGCTGCGCCGCGTCGCCGGGGCGCAGGTTTTCCCAGTCCGGGACGGCGAGCAGGACGTCGAAGAACTTGTTGATCGCGTAGTTCGGGTCGGTGACCTGGGCCGCGGTGCCCCAGTTCATCGACGGGCGCATCTGGAAGATGCCGAGCGAATCGCGGTCGCCGTAGTTCACGTTGTGCAGCCGCGATTCGGTCATCCCGGCCTGGATCGCGACCTGCCACGCGCGCGGCGAGAGGCTGCGCTGCTTGCCGATCGAGATGATCAGCGCGACCGTGTTGCGCGATTCCTGGTCGAGTTCGGCGGCGTCCGCCCCGCCCTGCTCCGGCTGTCCGGGCTGGGTGGGGCCGAGCGCGGCGTCGCACGAGCTCAGCGCGATCCCGCCGGCCGCCGCCTGCTGCTGGTCGTTCACGGCCTTGGTCACGACGCTGGTGGTGAGCACCGTGGCGAAAACGGCGGCGATCACCACCGAGACGAGAATGGCCAGCTTCACGGTCAGCTCGCCTGGTCATAGTCCGAGACTCGCCATCCCGCGTTCGTTTTGACCACGGTGATGCTGAGCTTGGGACCGTCGGTGGGGACCACGACCTTGACCGAACTGGAGTAGGACTGGGTGACCGTCGGCTCGCCGGTGACCTTGGTCGCCGGGATGTTCGCGGGGTCCACAGTGGACATGATGGGGAGGTACTCGTCCGTGGTGAGCCCGCGCATCCCGTTGAGCCAGTCAGCGTTCGAGATGCCCGCCGGATGGCGCACCCAGGCCGTCGCCCACTGCTTCGCGACGTTCAGCGCCTCCGGGCTCGGAGCCGCCGACGTCGGGGTGACCAGCGGCTGGGACAACCGGGTCGGCAGGGTTTCGGTGCTCGGCACCGGGGCCGCGACGCCGGTGTGCGGCCCGGCCGACGAACTCGGCGAAATCCCTCCCGGATGAGCGGACGCCGGTTTGCCCAGCACCTTGGGCAGGCCGATGCCGAGTGCGGTGATCACGACCGCGAGGAACACCAGCGTGCCCACGAGGTGCCGGGGCGAGCGGAGCGGGAAGCCCCACAGGCGGCGGTAGACCGCGGTCCGGCCGCGGTTGGTGCGGATCGGCATCGGTCACCGCCCCATGACCTGGTCGGTGTCGCGGACCTCGATGCCGCGCGACGGGCGGTACAGCACGAACACCGGTTTCCCGGCCACGACCTCGGGATCCACCCGCCTCGGCTGGGCCCGGATGCCCTGCGTCGGCACGGTGAACCCGGGCTGGTCCGGAGCCGGGGCCGAGTAACCGCGGTCCGGCGCGCTCATCCGCGACGGGACGACCACCGGTTCCGGCTCGTCGCTCCACCGCCGGTCGGCGACCGGGGACGTGTCGACCTGGCGGCTTTCCTTGACCGGCCAGCGCGCGCCCGCCATCACGTAGTCGCCGGGCGCACCGGCGACCGGGTGGTACTGGCCGAACACCGGCGCGTCGCCTCCGCGGCCCGCGGGCAGCGCGCCCGCGGCGGACTGCGCGGGACCGACCGCGCCCGGCCACGGAGCCCCGGACCAGGCCGCGGCGGGCCGGGCCGCGCGGGAACCGTTGTCGAGTCGCTGCGAGCTGGCGAACACCGCCGCCTCGGGCCGGTACCGGCCGCCGCCGACGGTCGCGCCGATCGGGCCGCGCTGCTCGCCGTCCACGACGTCGTCGGTGTCGCGGACGTTCTGCCAGAACTGGTCCTGCGGCGTCGGCTCGTTCTTCCGGCGGAACCGGGAGAACAGCCCGCCGCCCGGCGTCGGCACCGCGCCGCCGACCATGCTGACCGACATCTCGACCATCTGCCACAGCCGTCGCACCGGGCGTCCGACGAGGAAGAGCAGCACCGTGATGAGCCCGGCGAGGACCATCTTGGTGAGCAGGTTGAGCCCGTCGCCCGCGGCGAAGATCGCCTGCAGCAACAGCGCGTGCACGCCGGCCAGCACCGACAGCACCACCAGGTTGAACGCGATGCCGCCGGCGACCTTGAGCACGCGGCGCAGGATCTCCGGGTTCAGCAGCGCGACCAGGCCGATCAGCGGTGCGGTGAGCGCGAACAGGCGGATCAGCACCTGCGCGAGCAGCACGGACGCCTTGGCCAGCAGCTGGAAGAGCGAGTAGACGAGGCTCTGGCCCAGCGCGAGGAACCCGGCACCGGTGCGGCCGCCCGACTCGCCGGTGAAGTAACCGGTGGCGGGGCCGAGTTTGGTGGAGATGTCCTTGAAGGCGGCCTTTTTGGCGTCGACGACGTTCTGCTTGCCGTCGTCGCCGTTCACCAGCTGATCGCGGGTGAACGCCTGCGCGTCCAAGAGCGGCTTGCCGTATTGCTGGGCTTGCGGAGCGGTGGGCGAGCCGAATTCGCCGCGCAGCCAGTTGTCGTAGACAACCTGGTTGTGCAGATCGGTCGGCAGGATGTCGCGCACGATCCGGTTCTGCGACTCGTCGACGAATCCCGCCTGGATGTTGGTGGTCGTCTGCACGATCGCTTTGTCGATCGGATCGAAATACCGCAGCATCGCGAGCGACGACGCGGCCAGCCAGACCCCGGCCAACGCGTAGAGCGCCCGCTTGCTGACCCCGGCGAGGTCGCCGCGCCAGATGTTGCGGAACAACATGATCGACAAGATCAGCGCGACCAGGCCGAACAGCTGCGTGTAGATGTTGCTGTACACCTTTTCCGCGCCCGACTTCACCGCGTTGTAAATCGGGTTCAGCAGCCCGCCCTCAAGAACGGTGTAGTGCAGCGAGTTCGTGGCGCCGACGATGTTCTTGCCGACGTTGAACAGCTGGTTCCCGGCCCAGGTGTCGATGGTCGAGCTGGGGGACGCGATGGCGGACAGCGCGGTGCAGTTGGTCTGGTAGGTGTTCCAGACCATGCCCGCGTAGCTGTAGTCGATGTAGGCGCTGCCCGGCTCGCCGTGTCCCTCAGGCGGATCGAGGGCGCCGACCATGCCCGAGCCCGGCCGCTCCGGGTTCGGCGGTTCCCCACATGCCGCCGCATTGGCCGCCGGGGCGAACAGCACCGTCTGCAGCCCCATCACCGCCACTACGGCCAGGAACGCCGCACGCCGGTTGGGACGGCGGCCGCCTGGCTTCGGGCCTTCCTTGACGCGTTTGCGCAGCGCGTGCCAGCCGGCGGCGAACGCGAGGACGAACGCCAGCGTGAAGACGGTGTTCACGCAGGCCTCCTCACGGCCGGCGCGGGCCGGCCCGGATCACCGGGGTTCATGCGGCATCCCTGCCGGTGCCGCCGCCCTTGCCGCCGGCGCGGGCGTGCCGGTCCTCCTGCCGTCCGTTGCGCACTGCACCCTCCACCTCGCCGGTCTCGGACGCGAGCGGGTCCGGCGAGCCCAGCAGCTGCTCGTCGGCGAGACCGACCTCGAGTTCCGCCTGGAGTTCGAAGTCGTGTTCCAGCTCGTCGTCCTCCGGTGGGGCGGGGACGTACGGTTTGGCCTCGTCCTCGTGGGGTGCCACGAGTTCGCTGCCGGGTTTGGTGCGCGCGTCGGGCGAGCCCGGGGTGGTGTCCATGACCGCGCGCAACGGGTCGAGGTGCGGGCCGGAGAAGTCGACGCGGATGCGTTCCACGCCGCCGGCGCCGTCGCCGAAGATGAACTGCCGGGGCTCCATGTCGCGCTCCAGCCCGCGCTGGGCGCCCGGGCGACGGCCGAGTGCGGCGACGACCTGTTCGTAGCCCACGCCGACCGGCACCTTCAGCAACCGCAGCGCGTCGGCCTGTGCGTCGTCGTCGTCCAGCCTGCCGACGAACACCGAGTCCAGCAGCGCCACGAAACCCTGGATCTTCAGGAAGTCCGCCGGGATCTGCGACGACAGCAGCACCCGGACGTTCCACTTCCGCGAGTCGCGCGCGAACCGGTTCATCAGCACGCGCCCGGTCGGCACCTCGGACAGGAAGAACGCCTCGTCGATCCAGACGCCCTTGCGCAGTTCCTTCGGCTTCTCGTACACCGACCGCTGGGTCAGCCACGCCGCGAGGTTCAGCATTTCGACGCCGAGCGATTCGGCGTCGGTCCAGTACTCGCGCGGCACGCCGTCCTTGGGCAGGGTCAGGCCCGCCATGGTCAGCACGGTCATCCGGTCGTCGCGGGTCTCGGAGTACGGGTCCGCGTCGGTTTCCGGGATCAGCAGCGCCATCCGCTCGCGCATCTCGTCCAGGAAGTCCGCGACCACGACCGCGTGCTCGTGGTGCTCGCTCGAATCCCGCCGCAACGCGTCGATGACCTGGCCCGGGTCGGCGTCGAACCGGCCGCCGACCGCGCGCACCGCGCGCAGCAGCACGATCCGCGTCTGCGCCATCCGCGACACCTCGTATGGCAGCACGCCGGTGAGCACGTCGAGCACGAGCCGCCGCCGGGTCGCTCCGGCCAGCGCCTTTTCGCGCCGCCACGAGCGTTCCGGGTCCTCCTCGTCCATGAAGTGCTCGATCAGCGGATCGGCGACCACCCGGTACGGGTTGAGGATGCCCGGCTGGGCGTTGAGCAGATTGATCGGGCGCGCGTACGGCCGCAGTTCCGGCAGGTCGCACAGCCGCGACAGCGGGCCGGACGGGTCGAGGATCGTCCAGTGCGCCCCGGCACGCAGCGTCTTGTAGACGATGCCGCCGCCGAGGAACGACTTGCCGCCGCCGAGGCCGGCGACCATCGCGGTGAGGCCGGATCCGTCGCGGATTTCCTGCGCCATCCACGGGTCCCAGGCCACCGGCCGCCGCGTCGCGGTGACGGTTTCGCCGAGCAGGATGCCGCGCCGGTCGCCGACCTCCGCGGTCGCGGTGGGCACCGCGGACGCCGTCCACACCACCGAACCGCGGCGCATGTACGCGCCCGAGGCCAGCGGCTCGCCCGGGATGAACTCCCGCGCCATCGCGTACTGCGCTTCCGGGTGTTCGATGGCGATCTTCGGCTTGTACAGGTCGAGGAGCTGCTGGGCCAGCCGGAGCGCGTCGCGCTCGGTCGGACCGGACACCGCGAGCCGCCACCACGACCGCACGCGGGTGGCCAGCGCGGTGAAGCCCGACGTCATCTCGTCGTCGATCTCCAGCACCCGGCCTGCTTGGCGGGCCAGCGACTGCGGCGGTTCCAGCTCGTGTTCGTCGGTGTAGTGCTTGACCTGCGAGCGGACCTTGTTCATCTGCCGCTGCAGTTCGCCGGACACCTCTTCCGGACGCCGCACGTAGATCCGCGCGGACACCTCGACCGCCGCGGGCAGCCGGTCCGCGTGCTGGATCCACGGGTCGTCGACCTCGGGGATCTGCAGCCCGTGCATCTGGCCGACGGTGAGCACCGCGAGATGCCGCGACACGCCGGCGTTGGACCCGGTGCGGCCGCGCACGGTGACCGTGGGCGCGTACGGGTCGGCGTGGAAGTCCGCCGCGTCGGTGAAGCTGGCGAGGTCCTCGGGCTCCCACGCCGCGCCCGGCACCGCGGGCATGTTGCGCGGCGCGGGCAGGCCCAGCGAGCACGAGCGGTGCATGAGCCAGGACATCTCCTCGGCGTGCACCGGACGGCCTTCCAGCCCGGCGCTGCCGATGACCTGGTCGAGGTGCTCGATCTCGGAGTCGAGCGCGGCCAGTTCGGCGTCGACCGCCTCGGGCAGGATCCGGCGCAGCACCGGAGCGGCGCGTTCGACGGCGCGGTCCACCATGCGCCGGGTCTGCACCTGAACGCCGAGGTAGACCTCTTTTTCCGCCATCGAGCGGCCCATCAGCTGCTGCTGCTCGCCGATCAGGTAGTCGTCGAACGACAGCGCGCCCGGCACGTCGGGCGGCCTGCCGACCGCGTTGTGGACGTGCGCCTCGGCCCACATCCGGATCGGGTACGGCCGGTTCGTGACGCGCAGGTGCAGCCAGCGGCCCTGCAGTTCGGCGTACTGGCCCGCGATGGCCGCGATCAGGTCCCGGCGCTGCGAATCGGAACGGAACGACCAGCGCTGCGGCGCGAGCCGGTACCAGGCGTACACCTCGTACCCGGTCCGCAGCAGATGCCCGTCGATGCTGCGCGCGGCGATCGACGGCGTGTACGCCGGTATCGCCTGCTCACCGGGCAGCCTGCGGCCCTTGCCGCCGGACTTCTTGCCGCCGGACGGCGGACGGCCCTGCGGAGGCGCGTTCCACGCACCGGCAGGGACGTCTTGCTCCCGCTTCCCTCGGCTTCCGCCGCGACCGAACAACGACTACCTCCCGGCCCGAGCCGCGGGGCGGCTCCGGCGCGCTCGTGGTGCTCCCTGGTTCCCGGCACTCGCGCCAGCACCGCGACGCGGGTCGCGGTGCTGGTATTGCCGCCTTCTCTTGTGCTTCGGCAGCGGGCGCTCCGCCCGCACCCGGACCCGGCTGGCGCTCACCGCGCCGCCGGTGCCCGAGGTCCGTTCTCTCGGCGTGCGCAATTCCTGGCCCATCATCGCGATCACCGCGCCCAGCGGGCGCTCGTGGCTGATCTTGGCGGTGATCAGCCGGGTGATCGCGATCGTGGCCACGAACGCCCACGCCGTGGAGAAAAACCCGAAACTCCAGCCGACCCACCGCTCCACGGTGAGCACGACCAGGAAGACCGGAATGCCGACGAGCCACGCGACGTACCGGGCTCGCCAGGGAAAAGTCGCTTTCGGCGGGCCGAGCCAGACGGCATCGACCCGGTATACCTCGTCATCGGTCCTGATCCGCACGCCTGCTCCGCCTCAGCCGGTGAACAGGCCGGCGATCCACTGGCCCACGTTCACGCCCGCGCCGCTCACCGCGAGACCGATGATCGCGAGCGCGATGACCACGCCCGCGAGCCGCCGCATGACGCCCGCGTTGTCGCCCTTGCCGCCGCCGAGCCACAGCAGCAGCAGGGCTACCGCGAGCAGCACGAGCGGGATGACGTTGTCGAGCAGCCAGGTACGGACGTTGCCGGTGCCGAGCTCTCCTCCGGCCGCAAGAGTCTCGAGGGCGGTCATGCTGGTCATCGCGATACTCCCGGTGCACGGTTGGCGCCGCGCTGTTCTGGCTTCGGCGAAGCTACGAACACCATCATGGCGTTACAAGGGGTAATGGTCAAAGCGCGCTGCGTAGATATCGGTCGAAGTCGACTTGTGGTCAAGGGGCGGGTACTGCGGTCCGGTGGTCAGGATTCCTCGCCCTCCATCATCGTGGCAAGGGTGCTCCGGAATAACCCAAGCCACCCGGATTGCGCAGTGCTCCGGCGGTGCGGCTCCGCAAAACGCGCGGTGCTCACTCTCAGTGCGCCGCGAACCGGCGTGTCGGGCAGACACCAGTGTGGCATGCCCCGATCGGCGTTCCGCCGCGAGTCCGGTGAGTGACAACCGGGGTGGAAAACACTTCGGAATTGATCACTCTCTGATGCGATAACGGTCACCATCACGTCCGATGTGCGCATTTGTTCACTACAAAGCGTGATCCCGGGCAGTTCCCGACCGTCTCGCGGATCAGGCGCGGAACGCCGCGCTCGGGATCGCGCCCGCTTCGATCACCTGACGACTGAGCGGAGCGCACAGCTCCTCCAGCCGGGCCGTCTTCTCCTCGCCGAGGTGCCGCCACGGTCCTTGCGCCGCCGTGTTGGTCGCCGACTCGACGCGCTCGCGCAGCTCCAGTCCGCGCTCGGTGAGCGCGCCGTCCGCGTCGAGGATTCCGTCGACGGCCAGCCGCGCCGCGGCCGCGTCCCATTCCTCGTCGCTCCAGCCGCGAGTGCGCTTGGCGGCGTCCGGAGGGGTTCCGTTGCTGGTCGCGCTGTGGGTTACCAGCGCCTCGAGGCCGGGCAGGCCATTCGTGGTCAGCGCGGCGACGTACCCGTCTCCTCGGTGCTCGCGCAGCAGAGTGATCGCGTGCCAGAGCGCGAGGTGCGGTTGTTCGGGCCACTCCAGGTCCGCGTGCGCGGCGTAGAGCGGACGCCCCTCCGGACGGCAGCCCTCGGTGGCTTCCCGGGCAAGCGCGGCAGCTTCGGCGACCTCCGAGGACGCGAGCAGCTCCTCGCCGAACAGCCGGCGGTAGATCTCGTCGACGGCGGCGAGCCGCGCTTCCAGGACAGTCTCCGGGGTGGCGATCGTCCAGACGCGCGGGACGAAGTGGGCGACGAGCCCGGGGTTGAAGCTGTAGAACGCGGCCGTGACCGTGCCCGCTCCGACCTGTCCCATCGCCGCGGCGCGGCTGGCGAAGTAGGTCATCGACTCCGGTTTGAGGCCGGCGGCGGCGAGCCGTTGCTGAGTCTCCGGCGCGAAGTAGACGGGGGCGTGCAGAGCGTCGAAGGTGGTGCGGAAGGCGACAGCGGCGGCGACGGCTTGACCCATGCGCCCGATCGTAGCGATCGGGCGGACGAGCTGGCATGTAAGCCGGATCCTGTTCCCGGGCCGCCTCGCGGCGGACCGGGCGACGGTCATCCATCTCGGCCTGCCGTCGCCGGCAGGCTCCAGCGGCCTACCCGCAGGCATCGGACGGGCCGCCCTCGATCGCCTGCGCAGGAGCGAAGCTCCCTCTTGGCCTTGCTCCGGGTGGGGTTTACCGAGCCATCCCGGTCACCCGGGATGCTGGTGGTCTCTTACACCACCGTTTCACCCTTACCCCCGTCCGGGGACGGAGGCGGTCTGTTTTCTGTGGCACTGTCCCGCGGGTCGCCCCGGGTTGCCGTTAGCAACCACCCTGCCCTGCGGAGTCCGGACTTTCCTCGGACCGGGAGAACCCGGGCCGCGACCGTCCTGCCAGCTCGTCCGCCGAAACAGCCTACCCGGGAGACCGCGCGACCCCGGCACGGGTTGGCACATTCCACCGCGTGGACGCGCGTTGACCCCCTTCCTGGCCGCTGTTTCACTCCCGCCATGACCGCACCCGAACCGCAGGAACCGCTGAAATTCGCTTACTGGGTCCCGAATGTGAGCGGCGGCCTGGTCACCAGCGACATCGAACAGCGCACCGACTGGGGCTACGAGTACAACCGCGAACTCGCCGTGCTCGCCGAGAACAACGGCTTCGACTACGCGCTTACTCAGGTCCGCTACACCGCCAGCTACGGTGCTGCCTACCAGCACGAATCGACCGGTTTCAGCCTGGCGCTGCTGCTCGCGACGCAGCGGCTGAAGGTCATCGCGGCCGTCCATCCCGGACTGTGGCAGCCCGGCGTGCTCGCGAAGTTCATCGCCAGCGCGGACGTCATCTCCGGCGGCCGGGCCACGGTGAACGTGGTCAGCGGCTGGTTCAAGGACGAGTTCACCGGGCTCGGCGAACCGTGGCTCGAACACGACGAGCGCTACCGCCGCTCGGAGGAGTTCATCCGGGTGCTCAAGCGATTGTGGACCGACGACCACGCCGAGTTCGGCGGCGATTTCTACCGGATCCACGATTTCGACGTCAAACCCAAGCCGGTCGCCGGTCCCGGACGACCGCATCCGGAAGTCTTCCAGGGCGGGAACTCCACCGCGGCGCGCAAGCTCGCCGGACGCGTTTCGGACTGGTATTTCAGCAATGGCAAGGATTTCGCCGGGTTCAGCGAGCAGGTCAACGAGGTGCGCGGGTACGCCGCGGAGAACGACCACGCGGTGCGGTTCGGGCTCAACGGGTTCGTGATCGCCCGCGAGACCGAAGCCGAGGCGCGCGAGGTGCTGCGGGAGATCGTGGCGAAGGCGAACGTGCCCGCCGTCGAGGGATTCCGCTCGGCGGTCGCGCAGGCCGGGAAGTCCACTTCGGACGCCAAGGGCATGTGGGCGGATTCGGAGTTCGCCGACCTGGTGCAGTACAACGACGGATTCCGGACCGGGCTGATCGGGACGCCGGAGCAGATCGCGGACCGGGCGATCGAATACAAAAAACGCGGCGCGAACCTCTTGCTGCTCGGGTTTCTGCACTATCTCGAGGACGTCGAGCACTTCGGCCGGGAGGTGCTTCCGGTGATCCGGGAGAAGGAGCGGGTGCTGGCGCGCGGGGCGGGAATCCCGGAACCGGCGGGGATCTGAGATCTCTCTGCGGCTAGCGTTCGGGGGTGAACGGTGCCCTGTCCCTGCTGCTTCTGGCCGGAACGCTGTGGTTCGCGATGGCGCGCCCGCGCGGCCTCCCGGAAGCGGTCTTCGCGGTCCCCGCCGCCGGCATCGTCCTCGCGCTCGGCCTGACTTCCCTGCCCGAAGCAGGCGAACGGGTCGTCCAGATGCTGCCCACGATGGGCTTTCTCGCGGCGATCCTGCTGGTCAGCCACCTCGCCGCGGCGGAGGGCGTCTTCACCTGGCTAGGCGCCGAGCTTGCCGAAATCTGCCGCGGACGGCAGCCGCGGCTCCTCCTGCTCACCTTCGCCGCGGCAGCGATCGTCACCGCCGTCCTCAGCCTCGACGCGACCGTCGTCCTGCTGACCCCGGTCGTCCTCGCCACCGCCGCGGAACTGAAGCTCACCGCGCGTCCGCACGTCTACGCGTGCGCGCACCTGGCCAACTCCGCCTCCACGCTCTTCCCTGTCTCCAACCTGACGAATCTGCTCGCCTTCACCACTTCCGGCCTCACCTTCGCCGGTTTCACCGCGCTGATGGCGTTGCCGTGGCTGGTCACCCTCGCTGTCGAACTCGCCGCGTTCGCCTGGTTCTTCCGCAAGGATCTCCGCGAACCGGTCAGCTCTCGCCGACCCGAACACCGCGAACCGCCGATCTTCACCCTCATCGTGCTGGCGGTCATGCTGATCGGATTCGCGACCGGACAGCTGGTGCACGTCGAACCGGTCTGGATCGCCGCGCTCACCGCGCTCGTCCTGGCCGTGAAAGCCTTGGCGGAGCGGAAGATCCGGCCGTGGCAGGTGATCACCGAAGCGTCCCCGCTGCTGGTCCTCTTCGTGCTCGCCCTCGCCGTGGTGGTCGAAGCGGTCGACGAGCATGTTCTCGGCGGGCTGCTGCGCACGATCCTGCCGACGACGGCCGGGCTGCCCGAACTCCTCCTCGCCGCGGGCCTCGCGGCCGTGCTGGCGAACGTCGTGAACAACCTGCCCGCGACGCTGATCCTGCTGTCCGTGCTGGGACCGCATCCGAATCAGGGCGTGCTGCTCGCCGTGCTGCTGGGCGTGAACATCGGCCCGAATGCGACGTACCTCGGTTCGCTCGCGACGCTGCTGTGGCGCCGTGTCGTGGTCCGGCACGGGCAGCATCCGCCGGTGGGCGAATTCCTGAAGCTCGGAGCGCTCACGACGCCGCTGTCGCTGGCAGCGGCGACGTGTGCGTTGTGGCTGGTGCTCTAGCCGCGCGGGGCGATCGTGCTGCCGCGCGACAGCGTCGGGCCGCAGTCGTCGAGACCGTCGCCGAACCGCTGCGCTTCCACGTTCATCATGGTGACCTGCGCGTAGTGCTGGACGGCGGCGAGCTTCGCCGGGTCGGTGACCGCGTCCTTGCGGACGAAGTCGCCCTGGCGCTTGCCCGGGCCGGGGTAGATCAGGATCGGCAGGTAGTCCCGGTCGATGCGCGGGTCGATGCTGATCTCGTTGCCGTCCGCCCACGGGCCCCACGAGTGGATGAAGGTCGGCTTGACCGTGTCGAACACGTAGTTGCGCAGGCCTTCGATGTCTTCCTTGTGCGTGAGGTCGGCGATCGGCGCGTTGACCAGACCGGCCATGTCGACCAGCTCGAGCCGGCTGGTCATCGACGAACCGCCCAGGTCGGGCAGCAGCAGGGACGCGTGCTGCAGGCCGAGCATGTCCGCGTACGTGTTGAAGCCGCGGCCGAACCGGTCGGCGATCAGGCACGCCGGCACGGTGGGGTTCTTGATGAACTCGTCGGACTGCTGCACGAAGCCGATCGCCGACGGGACCGACGCGGCGGCGAGCACGAGCGCCGCGACCGCCCGCCACTGCACCTTCGGCAGCGAACGCAGCAGTTCGGCGAAGGCCATGACGCCGCACAAAGTGCCGAGCACCCACACCGGCGTCGCGAAGCGGTATTGCGCCATCCAGTCCGGCACCATCACGCCGTACGCGATCACGCCGAGCGCGAGCGGCGTGACCAGCCCGATCAGCGGACGCCGCCACGGCGCCTTGACCAGCGCCCAGACGACCACGGCGACAACCACGAGCGTCAGCGCGACGCCCGCGTACTCCACCAGCTGGTGCGGCCGGATGATCGAGCCGAAGGTCGGCAGGCCCTGCTTCTTGGCGACCGACGGGTTGGCCAGCAGCCGGTGGAATTCCGTGTACCGCCAGACGACGTAGCCGCCGAACAGCACGCCGAAGGCCGCGATGGACACCAGCGCGGACCGGAAGCTGCGCCAGAACCCTTCGCGCTTCACGCCGAACAGCAGGACGATCGGGTACGCGCTGGCGTAGATCAGGCCTTCCGGCCGGGTCAGCGCGGCGGCCGCGACGAGCACGCCCGCGACGATCGCGACCTTGAACGACAGCGGGTTTTCCTTGCGCAGCGCGGTGAACAGCAGCGCGGCCAGCGCGGTGGTGAAGAACGCGAACAGCGAGTTCTCGAGGCCGGAGACGACCCAGATCACGAACGACGGGATCGCCGCCAGCCCGAGGCCGGTGGCCAGGGTGATCGCCCACGCGTGCCTGCGGAACACCTGGCGGGCCACGAGGTGGCACAGCACCAGGATGCCCGCGGCGAAGAACAGGCCGAGCAGCTTGGGGAACAGCACGTAGTCCGGGATGCCGAACAGCAGGCCCTTGTCGAACAGGCCGGCGACCTTGCCCAGCGCGAGCAGGATCATCCAGGTCGGGTCGGAGAAGCCCTCCACCGGCGGCTGGCCGGGGGCCAGCACCGGGCCGAGTCCTTCGGCGACGCTGCGCGAGTAGGAGAACGTGATGGCCGCGTCGTCGACGATCCAGTGCCCGTAGCGGGTGGCGTGCCAGGCGACCGCGGCCACACCGGCCAGCACCGCCAGCGTCGACGCCAGCCAGCTGAGCTTGAACCGCGCGGGCGGGTCGGTCGTCTCCTCCCCCGGCAGGTCGGGCTCGGATACTGCGGTGAGTGCGCTAGCCGTCATGTCCTCGTCACTATTTCCACTTGTGGATGCCGAAGAAACGCACGAGCCTGCGCCCCCCTTGAGGTCCCGGACGGGACCGGCGCCGCGGCGCCGCGGTCGACACCGCACTCTAGCCAATACCTCATCGGGGCCGTTTCACACGTTATCCCCGACCGTGATCCACCTCACATCAGCGCTGCTCAGGAGAGGTGCGAGATGTCGTTGACCAGCCGGACCGAGGCGTTGCCGTCCGGGTAGAACTCGACGATCGACAGCGACGCCAGGTCCAAGTGCAGCCGGAACAGCAGCGACGGCCCGGCGTCGAGCCCCATCCGCAGCAGGGTCTTGATCGGCGTCACGTGGCTGACCACGAGGACCGTGCGCCCGTCGTACTGTTCGACCAGGTCGCGCCGGGCCTTGCCGACTCGTTCGTGGACCGCGTCGAAGCTCTCGCCGCCGGGCGGCGGGCACGACGAATCGCTCAGCCAGCAGCGGTGCAGCTCCGGGTCCCGTCGCGCGGCCTCGGCGAAGGTGAGGCCCTCCCATTCGCCGAAGTCGGTCTCGATCAGCCCGGGATGCGTCTCGACCCGGCCGCCGAGCGCGTCGGCGACCGCCTGCGCGGTCTGCTTGGTGCGGATCAGCGGCGACGAGACGATCGGAGCCGGCTCGCCGTCGTCGCCGATCAGCCCCGGCATCGCGGCCAGCCGTTTGGCGGCCGCCGCGGCCTGGCCCCGGCCGTGCTCGGTGAGCGGGACGTCGCCGCGCCCGGAGTAGCGGCGGTCGACTGACATCTCGGTCTGGCCGTGCCGCAGCAGGAGCAGTTTGGTGGGCGTGCCGCGGGCTCCGGTCCAGCCCGCCGGGGAGACCCGGTCCGTTTCCGTGACCTCGGTCTTCGCGGTCCCGGCCTTTTCCCGCACCTCGGCGACCGGGGCGGACGAGGTGGCGGCGGACCCGGCGCTGTCCATCGCGACGTTCGCGAGCCGGTCCGCGTGCGCGTTCTCCGCGCGCGGGATCCAGGTGTAGCCGACCCGCTCGAAGCCCGCCGCGATCTCGCGCGCCTGCGCGGCGAGCGGCTGCAGCGCGGCGTGCTTGATCTTCCACCGTCCGGACATCTGCTCGACCACGAGCTTCGAATCCATCCGGACGTCCACAATGGACGCTCCGAGTTCGGCGGCCGCGGCGAGCCCGGCGACGAGCCCGGAGTACTCCGCGACGTTGTTCGTGGCGATGCCGAGGTATTCGTGGCGTTCGGCCAGCACCTCGCCGGTGGCCGCGTCCTTGACGACCGCGCCGTAGCCGGCCGGACCGGGGTTGCCCCGCGATCCGCCGTCGGCCTCGACGATCACCCGGTCGGTCACAGGCCCGACTCCAGCGTGCGGACCAGGATCGCGCCGCAGTTCTCGCACTGCACGACCGCGTCCTCGGGCGCGGCCTTGATCTCGGAGATGGCGTTGCGGTCGATTTCCAGCTGGCAGGCACCGCAGCGGCGGGCCCGCAGCAGCGCCGCGCCGATGCCCTTGTGGTCGTAGACGCGGGTGTACAGCTTGAGCAGCGGCGCCGGGAAACGCGGCAGCAGCTTCGCGCGGTCCTCCTTGCGGCGGGCCTCGGTGGTGTCGAGGTCCTTGAACGCCTCGTCGCGCCGCGCCTTGGCGGCCTCGACCGCCTGCGCCGCCTTCTCGACCTCGGCGCTGGTGCGCTGCGCGTCCAGGCCGAGTGCCTCGCGCTGCTCCATCAGCTCCAGCAGGTCGTCCTCCAGCGCGCTCTGCCGGCGGCCGAGCGTCTGCAGTTCGTGCTCGATGTCGGTCATCTGCTTGGCGCCGACCGATCCGGACTCCAGCAGCTTGCGATCGCGGTCCACGCGCGCCCGCACCGATTCGACCTCTTTTTCCTGCCGGGCGATCTCCCGGTCGAGGTCGGACGTCGCGGTCTGGACGGACACGAGCGCGTCGCGCTTGTCCCGGACGGCCTTCTCCCCGGCCTCGATCTCGGCGAGCTCGGGCAAGGTGCGGCGGCGGTGCGCGACGCGCGAGAGCTCGGCGTCCACCTTCGCGAGTTCGAGCAGCTGACGCTGGACGGCGGGGTCGGCCTTCACTGTGCTCCCTGATTTAGTTACTGGGCGGTAGCGCGGATGGTCCACGGGTCGGTGCACCGCGTGGAGACGTGAGCTTCGACGGTACCCGCAAAGGCCGCGCCGACAAGGGCCGAGGCCTGTCCGCACCACGGCCACTCGCTGGCCCAGTGCGTGAGGCCGACCAGCGCGGGCACGGTTCCGGCGGAGGCGAGGTGTTCGCCAGCCGGATGGTGGCGCAGATCCGCGGTCACGTACGCGTCGACCCCCTCCGCCGTCGCCTTCGCGAGGTACGAGTCGCCCGCGCCGCCGGACACCGCGACGGTGCGGATCGGCCGGTCCGCCTCTCCCGCGCCGAGCACGCCGGGCACGGTGGCCGGCAACGCGTCGGCGACCCGCTGGACGAACCGCGCGAACGGCTCCTCAGCGGGCAGGTGCCCGATCCGGCCGATCCCCGTGCGGCCGCCCGGTTCGTGCGGGTCGAGCGGCCGGTCGACCTCGAGGCCGATGGCCCGCGCGAGCGCGTCGGACACGCCGGGGTCGGCCGAATCGGCGTTGGTGTGCGCACAGTAGAGCGCGATGCCGCCGCGGATCATGCGGTGCACGAGCGAGCCTTTGGCGGTGTCCGCGGGGACGCCGTGCACGCCGCGCAGCAGCAGCGGATGGTGCGCGACGATCAGCTGCGCACCGATTTCCTCGGCCTCGGCGAGCGTCTCCTCGACCGGGTCGACACAGAACAGCACGCGGCGGACGTCCTCGGCCGGGTCTCCGCAGACGAGCCCGACCGCGTCCCAGCTTTCCGCCAGCCGGGGCGGGTAACTGCGTTCGAGGACAGCGATGATCTCGGCTAAGGCAGGCACCTGGGGATCCTCGCACGATCGCTCTGGAAGACTGCGAACCATGCCCACGCTGGTGTTTGTCTGTTCCGGGAACATCTGCCGCTCCCCCATGGCGGAGCTGGTTTTCCGCAAGAAGCTCGCCGACGCGGGTCTCGCTGACGCCGTGCGCGTGTCGAGCGCGGGCACCGGGCCGTGGCACGTCGGCGAGGCGGCTGACCGGCGGGCGCGCGCCACGTTGAAGGCGCACGGCTACTCCACAGAGCACATCGCGGCCGAAGTCAGCGACGAAGACCTCGGAGCCGACTTGCTGCTCGCCGCCGACGAGAGCCACCTGAGCTTCCTGCAGTCGCGCGTCGAAGACCCTTCGCGGGTGCGGTTGCTGCGTTCGTTCGACCCGTCCGCCCCGGAAGGCGCCGAGGTGCCGGACCCGTACTACGGCGGCGACGACGGCTTCGAGGACGTGCTCGAGATGATCGAGCGGAGCGTGCCGGGACTGCTGGACTGGGTCCGCGAACAGGCGTGACGCCCGGTCCGGGTGCGCACACGGAACGCGACGGCCTACCGTAGAGGGGTGCGGTTGCGGTTTCTGCTCCGGCCGGGATGGCTGGCGTTGACAGTGGTGGTGTTCACCTTCGCCATCTGCTGTTACACGTTGCTGGCCCCGTGGCAGTTCCGCCGCGACAACGAGCAGGTCAGCCAGAACAACGCGCTGACCACGTCGTTCACCGCGAAGCCCGCCCCCGTGGCACAGCTGCTGCCGCCCGGCACGAAGCCGGACAAGAACACCGAGTGGCACCTCGTGTCGATCACCGGCACGTACCTGCCTTCGGCCGAGGTTGTCGCGCGGCTGCGCACTGTGCAGGGCGAAGGCGCGTACGAAGTTCTGACGCCGCTTCGCGCGACTGACGGCACTGTGTACCTGATCGACCGCGGCTACGTGGGGCTCAGCAGCAACTCCGGCGTTCTCCCGTACGCGGCCGCGCCAGGTGGACAGGTGACGGTTGTGGCGCGCGTGCGAAGCGACGAGACCGATCCGAAGAACCGCGAAGCGTTCGCCGACGCGTCGACCAACGGGAAGCTCCAGAGCTACACCGTCGACTCGCGCGTGGTGGCGAAGTCGTCGGGCCTCGCCATCCGGCCCGGGTACTTCCAGCTCGACGTGAACCAGCCCGGCGTGCTCAGCCCGCTGCCGCTGCCGCAGCTGGAGTCGGGCCCGTACTTCTCGTACGCGCTCCAGTGGCTGGCGTTCGGCACGATGGCGTTGCTGGGCTGGCTGTACTTCACGGTCCGCGAACTGCGCCCGGGCGGCGCGCTGACGACCGAGCGCCCGCAGCGCGGCCGGCGCAAGTCCGTCGCGGAGATGCTCGCCGAAGACGAGGACGAGTACTCGCCAACCGCCTGAGTGGCCTGGTCGTTTTGCTGGAAAATGGACCTTTGTCGGGGCCACTTGCGGCGTTGATACTGGCGGCATGCTGATCCACCCCTGGGACACCGCGGACGAGAACGAATGGCGGGAATGGCTCGCCGGACACGATTTCGGCGAACTGGTCGCCGGCGGCCGCGGCCGTGATCTTCCTGTGGTGGTGCCGACGCATTTCGTCTTCGACGGCGACGCGACCGTGCGGCTGCATCTCGCCCGGCCGAACCCGGTGTGGCCGCTCCTGGAGGAACACCCGCGCGCCCTGCTGACGGTGACCGGCGATTACGCCTACATCCGCTCCGACTGGAACACCGCCGACGACCCCGCACTCGGCGTGCCCACCTCGTACTACGCGAGCGTGCAGCTGGCCTGCGACGTCCGGATCGTCGACGATCCCGAGGAGAAAGCCGCGCTGCTCAACCACCAGCTGGCGCACTTCGAGCCGGACGGCAAGCGCACCCCCGTGTCCGCTGTGGACGCTCCGGACCGGCGGCTGCTGCCCGGGATTCGCGGTGTCGAGCTGACGGTGACCGAGGTGCGGGCGAAGTTCAAGTACGGCGGGAACAAGAAGTCCGAGGACCGGCAGCGGATCGGCGCGCTGTTGTCCGAACGGGACGGTCCAGGCGACGCGGAGGCCATCTCCCACCTGAAACCCTGACGGCTCAAGGGTTTCGGCGGCGCACTCCGCTCAGCAACGCTACGAATACTGACGTTCCGGCGGCGAGCCAACCGACCACTCGGGACAGTTCCACTGCGCGCGTCACGTGTCCGGCGTCCGGGTTCCGGCCGACGCCGAGCACCGGCAATTCCACGACCCCTTGCGGGTACTCGGTCCGTCCGCCGACGCGGATTTCCAGCGCCCCAGCGAAAGCCGCCTCGACCCGACCGGCGTTCGGGCTCGGGTGTGCGATCGTGTCCCGCCGCCAAGCCCGCCACGCGCCGCCCGCCGAACCGCCGACGACCGGAGCGCCCAGGACGGTCAACGCGGCGGCGACCCGGGTCGGCAGAAGGTGGACGAGTTCATCGAGCCGGTCGATCACCCAGTGCCCGGGAAGCAGACGGCGCAGCAGCCCGACCGTCCGTGCCGCGAGCAGTCCGGGCACGCCCGCGACCGCACCCCACAGCAGTGGGGTAACGACCACTTCGGACGTGTTCTCGGCCAGAGTTTCCACGGACGCACGGGAAAGCCCGATCGTGCTCAGTCCGTCGGTGACGCGCGGGTCCAGTTCGGACAATGTGTCGCGCGCGGGTTCCAGACGGCCTTCCTCGAGATCGCGAGCCAGTTCCGTGCCCTGCGTGGCCAGCCCGGACGCGCCGACGACCGCCCAAGTCGCCACCGCTGTCGCCGTCGCCTGGCACACCGGACTGCGGCGGCCGGCGCGCTCGGCCAGCACTCCGGCCGCGACTGCCGCACCAGCGATTCCGAGTCCGGTCGCGCGCCGAGAACCGGTGGCGGCGACTACCCGGTGGAAGGCGGTGACCGGCGGCCGTCGCCGCGGATCGCCGAGAGCACCGTCAGCGGCCAAACCGAGAATCAAGCCGATCGCGCGCGCCGCGCTCACCTGTAGCCCCCCGAACGTGGACGATTCAGCCGCCGAGATTACTCGACACCGCGACGGCGATTTCCTCGCGTGCCTGCTCCACGATGTCGCGCATCGCGCGTTCGGCGCGAGCCGCGTCGCCGAGGTCGATCGCCTCGGCGACCTCGACGTGCAGCGCGACCGCCTCGGGCTGCGGTTCTTCGGGCATCAGGCCGTGTTCGGTGCGGCCGGCGAGCACTTCCGCGACCACGGAGGACAGCTGCGCGAACATCGGATTCCGCGACGCGGACAGCAGCAGATCGTGGAACGCGACGTCGTGGCCGAGGAAGGTTTCGAGGTCACGAGCGCGCGCCGTGCGCTGGAGGTGCACGGCCAGTGCGCGGAGGCGCCCGCGTTCCTCCGGGGTCGCCCGGATCGCGGCGAACCGGGCGGCGCACGGTTCGACAGCCGAGCGCAGTTCGGTCAGCGTGCGGAGCGCGGCCGCCCGGTCCGCGCCGTCGAGCTGCCAGCGGATCAGCCGCGGGTCATAGTGGTTCCACTCGGCCGGCTCGCGGACGGTGACCCCGACGCGGCGGCGGCTGCTGGTCAGCCCCATCGTCTCGAGGACCCGCACGACCTCGCGGGCCACAGTCCGCGACGCCCCGTACCGCTCCTGCAGCTCCTCCGAGCGCAGCACCGCACCCGGCGCCAGCTCGCCGCTCGCGATCGCCGCGCCGAGCTCGTCGAGCATGTCCTCGTGCCGATCAGTCCCCACGCAGTCAACCTAGCGCTCTGATTCGATTAAGTACTACTTCTTCTTGATTAAGTAGTACTTTTGAGTTTGACTCTCCAGGGCACAAAGACGTGGGAGGTGCGGATGACGGTCATCGTGGTGATGGGCGTATCAGGCTCGGGCAAGACAACGGTGGGCACAGCGCTCGCGCAGGAACTCGGGACCGTGTACGCCGAAGCAGACACCTTCCACCCTCGCGCGAACATCGAAAAGATGACCGCCGGGCACCCGCTGACCGACGAGGACCGGGCGCCGTGGCTGGCGGCGATCGCGTCCTGGATCCGGGAGCATCACGAGAACGGCGCTGTCGTGAGTTCGTCCGCTCTGAAGCGGCGCTACCGCGACGTGCTGCGTGGCGGCGGGGATGTGTGGTTCCTGCACCTGCACGGCTCGCGTGACCTGCTCGCCGAGCGGATGAAGACCCGTACCGGCCACTTCATGCCGGTTTCGCTGCTCGATTCCCAGCTCGCCGACCTCGAACCGCTGGAAGCGGACGAGCCGGGAGCGACCTTCGACATCAGCCTCTCGCCCGCCGACCTCGTCGAGGCGGCGCTCAAAGCGTTCCGGGAGCGCGCATGACTATCCTCGCCGCCGGCTGGACCGGCCACGACACCCGCCTGATCGTCGCCACGGTGCTCGCCATCGCCGTGATCGTGGTCCTGATCAGCAAGGTCAAACTGCATCCGCTGCTCGCGCTCACGCTGGGTTCCGGCGTGCTCGGCCTGGTCGCCGGAATGCCGGTGGACAAGCTGCTGAAGAGCTTCACGAACGGCGTCGGCAGCACCGTCGCGTCCGTCGGCGTATTGATCGCGTTCGGCGCGATGCTGGGCAAACTGCTCGCCGATTCCGGCGGCGCGGACCGGATCGTGGACACCGTGCTCGGCCGGGTCCGCGGGCCCGGGCTGCCGTGGGCGATGGCGCTGGTCGCCGCGCTGATCGGGTTGCCGATGTTCTTCGAGATCGGCCTGGTCATGCTGATCCCGGTGGTGCTGCTGGTCGCCAAGCGCAGCGGGAAACCCGTGCTGCTGCTGGGAATTCCGGCCTTGGCCGGGTTGTCGGTGCTGCACGGCCTGATCCCGCCGCACCCCGGTCCGCTGGCCGCCGCCGGTTCGCTGAACGCCAACGTCGGCCTCACCCTGGGGCTGGGCCTGCTGGTCGGGCTGCCCACGGTGATCATCGCCGGTCCGCTGTTCGGCCGCCTCGCCGCGAAGATGGTGCCCGACGCCGCACCGCCCGCCCGGCTGGTCCCGGAATCCGAGGGCACCGACGAAAAGCACCGTCCGAGCTTCGGCGCGACTCTGTCCACCGTGCTGCTGCCGGTCGTCCTGATGCTGGCGAAGGCACTCGCGGACATCTTGGCGGGCAAGGCGAACCCGGCCCGCCGCGTCCTGGACTTCATCGGCGACCCGCTCGTCGCGCTGCTGCTGGCGGTCCTCGTCGGCATGGTCGTGCTGGGCCGTCCGGCGCGGCTGAACCGGCAACGGCTGTCGTCGATCATCGGCGATTCCCTCGGCCCGATCGCCGGGATCGTGCTGATCGTGGCCGCGGGCGGCGGGTTCAAGCAGACGCTGGTGGACGCCGGGGTCGGCGACGTGATCACCAGCCTCGCCAAGGGCGCGCACCTGTCCCCGCTGCTGCTCGGCTGGCTGGTCGCGGTGGCGATCCGCCTGGCGACCGGCTCGGCGACGGTCGCGACGGTCTCCGCGGCGGGCATCGTCGCCCCGCTGGCCGCGACCCTCGACCCGACGCACAACGCACTGCTGGTGCTGGCCATCGGTGCTGGATCGCTTTTCTTCTCGCATCTGAACGACGCCGGGTTCTGGCTGGTCAAGGAGTACTTCGGGATGTCGGTCGGCCAGACGCTGAAGAGCTGGTCGGTGATGGAAACGGTCATCTCGGTGGTGGCGATCGCGTTGATCCTGCCGTTGGGCGCACTGCTTTAGCGCTGGTTGAAACTGTTCACGGCCGCGGCGGGGCTTCCTCTTCGGGAAGTCCCGCCGCGGCCGTTTGGCCCGCCTCGCTAGCGGGCGAAATCGCCGGTGGAACCGATTGCCACCCTGGTGCCGGTGTGGCTGCCGTACAACTCACCGGTCGCGAGGAACGCGCAGTGGCCGCTCACCCCGCTGACCCGTTCCCGCCTTTGCTGTCACAGTTGACCGAATCCGCCGGAACTGTGTCGCGTTCGCGGTGCACCATCGACATCTTCACCGCATTCTTCATTTCTCTTCCGACGCCTGGTTACTGGCTCATGTGCACGATCGGAGCGAACTGACCACGTTGTCGAAGTTGTAGCGCGGACCGAGCGGGCCTTGCCATTCCACCGATATCCGCTAATCGTCGGGACAATCATGCAGGTCCGCCGCACTGGCATACGCCGCCGACGGCAAGATCACCGCGGCAACAGCCAGCGCGACGGTGAAAAGAATCCTCGTTCGATACATATTTCCCCCATCTTCGCTGTCGCGACTCCCCAGCGGGCCAGCAAACCAGAAGGTACCGCCCACAAGCCGCGATGTGCCGCATCCGGACGAAACGTCACCCGTACGGCCGTCGACGAGGTTGCCCCAGCCAGTCGTCCCACCCTCTCCGCCTGACCAGTTGACATGTGACCTTTTGGTCACCTAATCTCGGTGCGTGCCCGACGAGGACCTGGTTTTCAAGGCTCTGGCGGATCCGACCCGCCGGTTCCTGCTCGACCTGCTCTACGCACGGGACGGCCGCACGCTCACCGAGCTGGAGTCCGAAGTGGACATGACCCGGTTCGGGGTGATGAAACACCTCAAGCTGCTCGAGGAGGCCGACCTGGTCGTCTCGCGCAAGGAGGGCCGGGAGAAACGGCATTTCCTGAACCCGGTCCCCATCCGCCGGATCCACGACCGCTGGATCGACAAGTACACCGCACACCACACCTCGGCGCTGCTGGACCTCAAGGCTCAGCTCGAAGCCGAAGAATCCCTGAAGGAGCCCGAACAATGAGCGACACCACGACCGTGCAGGTCAACCGCGTCTACATCAAGGCCACCCCGCAGGCGGTGTGGGACGCCATCACCAAGCCGGAGTGGACGGCGAAGTACGGCTACACCGGCCTGGCCGAGTTCGACCTCAAGCGCGGCGGCAAGCACCGCACCAAGCCGACCCAGGAGTTCGTCGATTTGGGCATCACCAACGATCTCGTCGACGGCGAAGTGCTCGAAGTGGATCCGCCGCGCAAGCTGGTGATCACGTGGAAACTGCAGATGGACCCGAGTCTCGTCGCCGAGCCGTACACCACGGTCACCTACGACATCGAGCAAACGCAGACCGCGGGCACCCGGCTTACCGTCACGCACGACGTCACCGGTGCGCCCAACCACGCGGCGCTCGTGTCCGGCGCGCAGGAAGACGTCAACGCCGGTCCGGGCGAGAACGCGGGCGGCGGCTGGGCCTGGATCTTGTCCGACCTCAAGTCGCTCCTGGAGACCGGCAAGGGCATCGCGGCCTGACGCGAGGATGGGGTGGCTGCTCGCTTGGCCAGCCACCCCATCGTCACACGCGTTGCGTCGCGGCCTTCAAGGCAGCTTTCGCCGCGGCGGAGGCACCGAGTTTGTCCAAACCGAACAGTGCGGCTCCGACAACCGGGTTCACCTCCACCACGCGCACCCTCGCCCGTGGCGCCACTTTCAGGCACCGCCGTTCGATGTCCGCGATCACGGACGCGCCGACCCCGGTCAGCACGCCGCCGCCGAGGATGACCTCGGGAGCGGCCGTCGTGAGGTCAAGACGGCGCATGATCGCGGCCACCAGCAAGCTCACTTCCTCGGTGAACCGGGTCACGACGTCCTGCGCGACCTCGTCACCGGCGGCGGCTACCTCGAACAACAGCGGGCAGAGGCCGTGGATCGAGGCGGTGTCGATCTCCTCGAAATGCAGTCCCTGCACCACGTCCAGCAGCGTCGCAGCATCGAAGTACTCCGCTACCGCCGATTCCAACGCAGTCTTCGGACCACGACCGTCCTCGGCACGGACCGCCCACCACAGCGCTTCCTCACCCAGCCGATACCCTCCGCCCCAGTCGCCGGACACCTTGCCCAGCGCGGGAAAACGGTACGACCGGCCGTCCGGGGCGAAGCCAGCGCCGTTGATGCCCGCGCCGCACACCACCGCGACGCCGGTGCCGTCGGAGCTTCCGGCCCGCAGCAAAGCAAGCACGTCGTTGCCGACGTCCAAAGTGGAACTCCAGCCACGCGCCGACAAAGCCTGGCGCAATGCCTCTTCCTCCCGGGGGAAGTCGAGGCCGGCCAGGTAGGCCGAGGTGTGCACGGCGAACGGCGGGTCGGTCGGCAGTCCTCCGGAGCGCAGGGCTTCCCGGACGAATTCTTCCAGTGCGGCAACACATCCGTCGACTCCGACGCGCTGGGGAGAAACGCCGGGGCCGCGGGACGCGCCGAGCACGACGCCGTCCCGCGAAACCACCAGCACCTCGGTCTTGCTGTTTCCCCCGTCGATCGCGACGACGGTGTCGCTCATGCCCGGGCCCAGGGCAGGAAATCCCGGTTGCGGGCGACGAGTTCGTCGGCGAGCTGGTCCGCCTTCGCGTACTGGCCGACGAGCGGGTGCGCGAGCAACGCGTCCGCGACCCGGTCCCGGCCGCCCTTGATCGCGGCGTCCAGGGCCAGGTATTCATACGCCGTGACCCCGGCGATCAGCCCGGCGAACCGCGGGTCGACCGGAGGCTGCGGAATCGGGGTCGCGCCTGCGGAATCCACAGTGGACGAGACCTCGATCACCGCGTCGTCCGGGAGGAAATCGAACGTGCCGTTGTTGCGCACGTTCACCACGTGTTCCTCGGCGGCACCGCCGGAAGTCAGCGCGTGCACGAGCTGCACCGCCGCCTCCGAATAGTACGCACCGCCGCGTTTCTCCAGCGATTCCGGCTTCGTGACCTGCTCCGGGTCGAGGTAGACCTTCAGCAGTTCTTCCTCGACATCGCTGACCACCTCGGCACGCGGACGCTCGGTCTGCTGCTTCGCGACCTGTGCGTCGTGCGAGTAGTAGTACTTGAGGTAGTAGGACGGCACGGCCCGCATCCGCCGCATCCACTCGACCGGCACGCTGACCTCTTCACCGAGGTATTCCGCGTGCTGGGCAAGGAGTTCCGGCAGCCGGTCGACGCCGTCGACCAAGACCCCGCGCTCCCAGCTCAGGTGATTCAGTCCAGTGTGGATCAGCTTGACTTCGCCGGTGGAAGCACCGAGCAGCTTCGCGAACTTGCGCTGCAGGTTGATCGCGACGTTGCACAGGCCGACCGCGTGGTGGCCTTCCTGCAGCAGTGCGCGCGTGACGATGCCGACCGGGTTGGTGAAGTTGACGATCCAGGTGTCATCGCCCGCGATCTTGCGGACGCGTTCGGCGATGTCGAGGACCACCGGCACCGTGCGCAGCGCCTTCGCCAAGCCGCCCGCGCCGGTCGTTTCCTGGCCGACACATCCGCACAGGTGCGGGAATGTCTCGTCCGACGCACGGGCCTTCTGCCCGCCGACACGCAGCTGAATGAGGACCGCCGACGCGCCGTCGACACCCTCCTCCAGATTCGCCGTCGTGCGCACGCGGGCCGGATGCCCCGCGTGGTCCAGCAGCCGCTGGCTGAAATCGCCGACCGCTTCGACCCGGTAGGCGTCCGGGTCGATCAGCACGATCTCGTCGACGTCGAGCGAGGCCCGCCGTCCGGCGATGCCGTCGATCAGCTCCGGCGTGTAGGTGGACCCACCGCCGACCACTGCCAGTTTCATCCCTTGACTCCCGTGAACGTGATGCCCTTGACGAACGACTTCTGCGCGAACACGAACAGCACGATCACCGGCAGCATGATCAGCGCGGTGGCGGCCATCGTGAGGTTCCATTCGACGTGGTGCATGCCTCGGAAGGACGCGATCGCCAGTGAAAGCGGCCAGTTGTCTTTGTTCTCGCCGGTGTAGAGCAGCGGACCGAAATAGTCGTTCCAGGTGAACAGGAAGCAGAACATCGCGGTGGCCGCGATGCCCGGCTTCGCCATCGGGATCAGCACCCGCGTGAGCACCCGGAACTCGTTGCAGCCGTCGATCTTCGCCGCTTCCAGATAGTCCTTAGGAATGGTCAGAAAGAACTGCCGCAGCAGGAAGATCGAGAAGGCGTCGAAGAAGAAGTAGGGCACGATGAGCGGCACCAAGGTGCCGGTGAACCCGAGCCGTACCCACAGGTCGTACAGTGGAACGACGGTGACCTGCGGCGGCAGCATCATCGCGACGACGACGAGCATGAAGCACAGGTTTTGCCCGCGCCACCGCAGTTTCGCCAGCCCGTACGCCGCCGGGATCGCCGAGACGAGCGCCCCGACCGTCGCCAGCGCCGAGTACAGCAGGCTGTTGCCGAAGTACTCCAGCAACGGGGCCTTCTTGAACACCTCGACGAAGTTCTCGAAATGCCATTCCGTGGGCCACAGACTCGACGTCATCGCCTGGTCGCTCTTCATCACCGAGGTGAGGAAGACGAACAGCAGCGGCAGCATGAAGAGCACGCCGAGCGCGATGCCGATCGCGTGAGTGGCCACAAAGGACAGTTTCTTGTCCCAGCGCCGCTTGAACTTCTCCCGCGGATGCACCGGAGGAGCCGGACGCGGCGGTGCCGAAAGCGTCGTCATGCTCCCACTCCGCTCATGCGGGACACCCGCACCCGGTCGGGGCCATGAACAGGCTGCCGCAAGGGTATGTTCATGCCCCCTCCTCCTGATGTTGCGTCTTGCGCATCTGCCGCACCAGAATCCAGGTGAACCCCGCGGAGACCAGGAACAGCAGGACGGCCATCGCCGCCGCGTAACCCATGTTGAAGTACCGGAAACCCTGTACGTACAACCAGATCGGATACGTCAGCGTCGAGTTCTCCGGCGCGCCGATCAGTTTCGAGTTCCCCGCGACGTCAGCTGTCCCGGCGGAAGCGGAAGCGGCGACGATCGCTTGAGTGAAGAACTGCAGCGCGTAAATCATCGAGTTGACCACGCCGAACAACAGCACCGGCGAGATCGACGGAAGCGTCACGTGCCAGAACCGGCGCACCGGGCCTGCCCCGTCGAGTTCCGCGGCCTCGTACTGCTCCGCCGGAACGTCCAGCAACGCGGCCAGGATGATGATCATCAGCTCGCCCGAACCCCACAGCGCGAGCAGCGTCAGCGCGGGCTTCGACATTTCGGGGCTGTTGAACCACAAGCCGCCGTCAATGCCCACGAGCCGCAGGAATCGGTTCACCGGCCCGAATTCCGGATTGAACACGAAGACGAACGCAAGCGTCGCGGCCGCCGGCGGGGCGAGCGCGGGCAGATAGCAGAGCGTGCGGACAAGGCCGACGCCCGACTTCAGCCGCGAGATCACCGACGCCACGCCGAGCGAGAACAGCACCCGGCAGACGGTCAGGATGATCACCAGCCACAACGTGTTGTACGCGGCGGTTTTCACCAGCGGCTCGCTGGTGAACATGCGCACGTAGTTGTCGAACCCGATCCACTGTGGAGGGTTGATCAGGTCGTAGCGGGTGAACGAGTAGAACAGGGTCGCGCCGAGCGGATAGGCGAAGAAGATGAGGAATCCGAGGGTGGCCGGCGCCATGAACCAGAACACCGTGCGCCTGCGCTTGGCCCGGGGAGACCCCCTCCGCGCCTGGTTCGGCGCGGAGGAGGTTCCGGATTCCGCCGCGGTCAGCGTGGTCATCCGCCGGCGCCCTTCTGCGCCAGTTCGTCGTTGATCTGCGCGTCGACCTTCTTGAGGCCCGCCTCCAGGTCCGGCACCGACCCGGCCTGCCACTTCTCGGCGAAGTCGTTGACCGCCTTGAGGAACGCGTCGCCGATCGGCGTGGTCGGGTTGGCGACCAGCTTGCCGCTGTTGTAGATGTCGGTGAAGGTCTTGAACTGCGGCGGCATCTTCAGGTTCGGCGAGTTGAGCGAGTCCTTCGTGCTGGGCACGTTGTTGAGGCCGTTGGCCATCTCGACGAGGGTGTCGGTGTCGAGCGAAGCCTGCTTGATCAGCTCCCACGCCGCGCCGGGGTTCTTCGCGCCCTTCGGGATCGCGATGATCGTGCCGGTGCCGAACCCGCCGCCGTACTGGCTGGCCAGGCTGTCGAGCACCGGAGCGGGTGCGGTGCCGTAGTCGAGCGAGGGCACCTGGTCCTTGATGAACGCGGTGCGGAACTCGCCGTCGTAGATCATCGATAGCTTGCCGGTCTGGAAGCCATTGTCCTTCGAGTATTCGTCACCGAGACCGGCCTTGAACTTCTCGACCTTCTCGTGGCCGCCGTAGAAGTCGATGAGCTTCTTCTGGAATTCGAACATCTCCTTCCAGGCGGGGCTGGAAGCGAGCGACGATTTGCCGTCCGGACCCATGAACTTGGCCCCGAAGTTCGGCGCCCAGTACTGCGCCTGGTTGGCGTAGAACGGCATCGACGGCAGGAAGCCCGCGGTCTTGATCGAACCGTCCGGGTTGAACTCGGTGAGCTTCTTGACGTCCTCGAACAGTTCCGTGGTGTTCTTCGGCGGGCCGGCGATGCCCTTGGCCGCGAACTGCGTCTTGTTGTAGAAGAACCCGTACACGTCGGCGAGCATCGGCATCGCGCACCGCTTGCCCTGGTACGACGTGTAATCGCGGACCGCCTGCGGGATCTGCTCGAGATCGATCTTGTCGCGCTCGATATAGGGCTTCAGGTCCTGGAAGCTGCCGGTCGAGCACCACGCGCCGAGGTTGTCGGTGTAGAACGAGATCGCCACGTCCGGCGGGTTCCCGCCGCGGATCGACTGGGTGAGCTTGTCGTCGTCCTGGTTCCCCTCGTGCTTGATGGTGATGTTGGGGAACTTCGCCTTGAGCTTGTCCAGCGCCTTCGTGACGACGCCGTACTCGCGGTCGGTGAACTTGCTGTAGACGGTGATGGTGAGCTTGTCGTCCTTGTTCGGCGGCGCCGCGGCGTCACCGCCGCCGGCGGGCGCGGCGGCACCGCACGCGGCGGTCGCCAGCAGCGTGCTCGCCGCGACGGCGCTGAGCAGCAGAGATCCGCGCTTTCGCGCGAGTCTCCGGATGCGGGTGGGAGCGGACATGAACCCTCCTGTCCTTCGGGTGGGTCTACTCGGTCGGGGACGGGGCTAGCTCTCCGGCGGACCGGCGCGGCCCGAGGAGCGTGGGGGTGACGACGCCGAAGACGTCCTCACGGGCGGTGGCGAGCGCGGACTGCAACGCACCGGCGCGCACCGCGTTGCCCTGCACCGAAGCGACGCCGACGGGCGTGCGCGGCAGGACCAGTTCGTGCAGTTTTTCCGCGACGACGGCCGCGAACTCGTCGCCGCCGGCGCGGCTGGTCTCGCCGCACAGCAGAATGAGCTGCGGGTCGGCGACCGCGACGAGGCTGGCGACCCCGCTGGCGACGCGCCGCGCGAGATCGTCCAGAAATCCTTGGTGCGCACCGCGACGCGCCTGGGTGACGGCGTCCCATCCGCTGTCCGCGGAGATGCCGTGCGCCTTCGCGAGCCGGGTGATCGCGGCCGAGTCGACCAGGTTGCCGAACCGGGCGCCCGCCTGCGGCCAGCGGTCGCCAGTGTCCACAGTGGCCGCGTCCGGGACGCGCATCCAGTCGATCTCGCCGCCGCCACCGGTCGCGCCGCGCAGCAGCCGCCGTCCGATCACGACCGCGCCACCGACGCCTTCGGACAGCCAGACCAGCACGAAGTCGTCGACGTCCTGCGCGTTGCCGACGGTCATTTCCTCAACGGCGACAAGGTTTACGTCATTTTCGATCTTGACCGTCACGCCGAGTTCGTCGCTCAGCCGTTTCGGCACGTTGAACCCGAGCCAGCCCGGGATGTGCGGGGCCGAGGACAGCAATCCGGTACGCGGGTCGAACGCGCCCTGCGCGCCGATGACCACATTGGCCAGATCGTCGAGCTGCAGGCCCGCGGCCTTGGCGACCCGGCGCAGCGCCTGGCCGAACGAACCGACGACGTCCGCGTCCTCGGCCACCGGAAGCTGCACGCGGTACTCGGCGAGCACGGCCCCGGCGACGTCCGCGACCACGAAGTCGGCGACCTGCGGGGTGAGGTCGACGGCCGCGACGTGCGCGAGGCCGCCGTTGACCGCCCACAGCTGAGCGCGCGGTCCGCGTCCGCCGCCGGCGCGCTCCCCGGCTTTGCCGACGAGGTTTTCCTGCTCCAGCCGGGTGAGCAGCTGTGCGGTGGCGGGTTTGGACAACCCGATGGCGGCCTCGAGCTCAGCCCGCGTGAGCGGCCCGTTCCGCAGCAACGCCTCGATCGCCGCGCGGTCGTTCATCTCGCGCAACGTTCGCGGACTGCCGGCACGCACCTGGCTGCTCCTTTATTAGGAAACTTTACAGACGGTTTTCCGGGACTGTAGTGAGCGCGGCCACACGGCGTCAATGGGCTCGGGAAACAGCGGGGTAACGGCTTGGTACCGCGGGATGTCGGCGACCGGCACAGGGTGACCGGACGGGCGCGGACCGTACGCGGTCCAGACCAGCAGTGCCGGGTGGTCCGGGGACGCGGTGGCTCGAGACGGAGCCAGCTACGCGTTCAAGCTGCGCGGCGAAGGCCGACGGCAGCTGGGTGGTTGAGCAAAACTTTCCGGAACCAGGTGCGGGCCCGCGATCCAGGCCCGCACCTGTCCGTCACTCCTCAGCGTCCGCCCAGGCCTTGAGCATGACGCGGGCGATCGACGAGTTCCCCGGCAGCAGCAGATTCGACGCGCCGCCGGCGATCGGCGTCGGCACCCCGGTCCCGGCGTTGCGGAACGCGGCCCGGACGTCCTCGCGGGACACCCACAGCGCTTCCTCGATCTCGCCCTCGGCCGGGACCAGCGGCGCGTTGCGGTCCGCGCGCGCGGTGAAGCCCAGCATGATCGACCGCGGGAACGGCCACGGCTGGCTGCCCAGGTACCGCACGTCGCGGACCTCGATCCCGGCCTCCTCCCGGATTTCGCGGACGACACAGCCCTCCAGGGACTCCCCCGCCTCCACGAATCCGGCGAGCACCGAATACCGGTCCGGCGGCCAGATCGGCTGCCGCGCGAGCAACACGTGCGAACCGTTGACGCCGTCGAGGTCGTGCACCAGGCAGATCACCGCCGGGTCGGTGCGCGGGTATTCCTCGTGTCCCTTGGCTTCGCAGCGGCTGGCCCAGCCGAACTGGATCAGCTGCGTCGGCGAGCCGTCGCGGGAGCAGAAGCGCGACTGCCGCCGCCAGTGCCGCAGCGCCTGCGCGGTGGTGAACAGCCCCGCCGACGTGTCGTCCAGCCGCTCGCCGTATCCGCGCAGCTCGACCCACAGTTCGCCGTTGGCGCGCGGGACCTCTTCGATCACGCCCCAGCTGCCCGCCAGCCGCACGCTGTCGACGTCGCCCTCGATGCTGCCGGGCAGCGACCAGTAGTCGACGTCCTCCCATTCGCCGAGGAACACCGCGTCGGCGGGCGGTTCGGTGCCGAAGTCCATCGCCTTGCGGGTGGCCAGCGCGGAGCTGCCCTCGACGACCGGAGTCCGGCCCTTGTCGTCGAGCAGCACCACGCGGGCTTCCGACCATTTCGCGGCGAGCCGCTCCGGGTTGGTGCGCAAGGTTTCCTGACGGTCCGCTGTGGAACGCGACAGGGTCGGCAGGGCCCCTAGTTCGAACGGAACGCTCATCAGTCCTTCTCGCTTGCCGAAACGCCGAGCGCGGCCAGCTTCGGCGCGAGCAGGTCCGCGTCGCCGACCACTACGCCGGTGAACCGACCCGGCGCGAAGAACTCCGCCGCCGCTTCGGCGACCTGGTCCGCGGTGACCGCCGCGAGCCGCTCCGGGTGGCTCTGCAGCCACTCGATGCCGAGGCCGTTCGACGCCAGAGCCATCAGCTGCCCGGCGAGCCCGCTCTGGGAGGACGTGCCGGTGACGAGCGAGCCCATCGCGTACTGCCGCACCGATTCGACCTCTTCGGCCGTCGGCGGCACCGTGCCGAGCCGGAACAGCTCGTACCGGGTTTCCAGGTACGCCGCCGCGGTGACCTCGTTGGCCGTGTCCGCGTCCACGTTGACGACTGCCGTGTCGCCGGTGAACTCGAAGCCCGAGTGCGCGCCGTAGGTGTATCCCTTGTCCTCGCGGATGTTTTCCACCAGCCGCGAGGAGAAGTACCCGCCGAAGGCCAGGTTCGCCAGCTGCAGCGCGGGATACCGCGGATCGACGCGCGGCACGGTCTGCGCGGACAGCCGGATCTGCGACTGCACCGCGCCGGCGCGCGGCACGAGCAGAACGTTGCCGCCGGTCAGCTCGGGCAGCGGCGGCAGCACGACAGCCGAGCGGTCCGACTTCCAGCCGCCGAGCGCACGCTCCAGCTCGGCCGGAACCTCTTGCGGGTCAAGGTCTCCGACCAGCACGAGCACGGCGCCGCGCGGCAGCACCGAAGCGTTGTGCAGCGCGCGCACCTGCTCGGCGGTCACCTCGGCGACGTCCTCGGCCTGCGGGACCTCGCGCGTCGCCGGGTGGTCGCCGTACCGGTGCTTCTGCAGTGCTTCGCGCGCGATGGTGCGCGGCTGCGTCCGTGAGACCGCGATGCGCTCGATCAGCCGTTCCCGCTCGCGCGCGACCTCCGCGTCGCCGTACGTGGCGCCGGTGAGCACGTCGCCGAGCACGTCCAGCAGCGTCGGCAGGCCTTCGGACAGCGCGGTGCCGCCGAAGTACAGCCGTTCCGGGTCCACGCCCGTGTTGAGATCGCCGCCGATCAGCGCGACCTCGGCGTCGATTTCCACCCGGTCGCGCCGCGCGGTGCCGGTGAGCACGGTTTCCGCGAGCACCTCCGCGGTCGCCGCGTGCATCCGGTCGTCTCCCGCGAACGGGATCCACAGCCGCAGCTCGACCATCGGAACGCTCGCCTTGCGCACCGCGAGCACGCGCAGCCCGTTGGAGAGCGTGGTGTCCACATGGGACAGATCGGCGGCGGCGCGCTGGTGGCCCAGCGGGGGCAGCGGACGCGGTCCGGCCGCGGTGCGGCCGATCTCCTCGGCGCTGCGGTGTGCGGCTTTGACCTGTTCAGCCGAGGTCACTGTTCCGTCCCTTCGGTGCTTGCGGGATTCACGACGAGCACGGCGCGCGCGTCCGGGCGCATCGCCTTCGCCGCCGCCGACACAGCCTCGCCGGAGACCGCGGACAGCCGGTCGGCGAGCTGGTAGACCAGCGACGCGTCGCCGTAGAGCAGTTCGAACGCGCCGAGCGCCAGCGTGCGCGACACGAGCCGGTCGTGCTCCGCGTGCAGGCTCGCCGCCCAGCGCGCGGTGACCTTCCTCAGTTCCTGGTCGTCCGGCGGTGTGGACGCGAGCTTCTCCAGCTCCTCGTCCAGCGCGGCCAGCACGCGCTCGCGCGGCACCTCCGGCGGATGGATCGCGGTGATGGTGAACGTGTCCGGATCACGCGCCTCGAACGGGCCGAACAGCCCGGCGCCCGCCCCGATGTCGACCACCAGCGGTTCGACGTGCACCAGCCGCTGCTGCAGCCGCGAGCCGTCACCGTCGGTGAGTACGCCGGCCAGCACCAGGTACGCGAGGTAGCCGTCGAGGTCGTTGACCGGGTCCGGCATCCGGTAGCCGACGGCCAGCGCGGGCAGCGGCGCGTGCGCGTCGGTGTGCTCGCCGGTCAGCTGTGTGGTGGGCAGCGGCTCGAAGAACGACGGGCGGACCGGAGCCGGCCGGTGCGGGACGTCGCCGAAATGCTTCTGGATGAGCGCCTTCGCGTTCTCCACCTCGAAGTCGCCGGCGACGGTCAGCACCGCGTTGGCCGGCGAGTAGAAGGTGTCGAAGAAGGCGGCGCAGTCGTCCAGCGTCGCGCCCTCGAGGTCTTCGAACGCGCCGTAGCCGTCGTGCGCGTTGGCGAAGGTGGAGTACAGCACCGGCGGCAGCAGGATCCACGGGAACCCGCCGTACGGCCGGTTGCGGACGTTCAGCCGGATTTCCTCCTTGACGACCTCGATCTGGTTCGCCAGGTTCTCCGCGGTCAGCTTCGGCGCGCGCATCCGGTCGGCCTCGAGGAACAGCGCGCGCTCCAGCGCCGCCGCGGGCAGCACCTCGTAGTAGTCGGTGTAGTCCGGGTGCGTGGAACCGTTGAAGGTGCCGCCGCTGGACTGCACGTGCCGGAAGTGCGCCAGTTTCTCCAGGCTTTCGCTGCCCTGGAACATCAGGTGCTCGAAGAGGTGCGCGAAACCGGTCAACCCCTCCGGCTCGGAGCGGAAGCCCACGTCGTAGTGCACGCTGACCCCGACCACCGGCGCGGTCGGGTCAGGAGCGAGCACCACGCGCAGACCGTTGTCGATCGTGAAACGGAAGAGCTCGGGATCGGCCATGCCCTCCACCCTACGCAGGCGCGGGCGTCTTCGGCTCGTCCGGTCGGAGGTGCCTCGCACCCTCGAACGCGACGGTCAGTGCGGCCACGAATTCCCTGGTCCGCGCCAACGTCGCCGCTTCCTCGGCGGAGGCGCCGTACCAGTACGCCGATAGCGAACAAGCGTTAACTTGCCAAGCGTCTGCTTCCCCCAGCGCATACGCGTACGGGAGCACGCGAGAGACGAGCAGTTCGTCGTCCGGTGTCTCCATCGTGAGCAGCTGTGCGTTGAGGCCGAGAAGGCGGTCTCGGAGGTCTAGGCCTGCCTCCGTCCGCTCCGGCAGGAGGCGAGCGGCTGCAGTCACCACGATGCCGGTGGCGAGAAGCACCAACCCGAGTTGCGCGTAACCGACGGTGAACGCCAGCAGGATGGTGAGGAAGACGCCGTACCCACATAGCCGCGGGCCGACCTTCGACAGTCGCTTCGGGGAGCGCCAGCCGCGACGGACAGTGTCGGCGATCAGCTCGCGTACGCCTGCTTCGCGTACTTCGGCGAGCGTCGCGGCTTCGCCGGGCACAGCCGCTGTGTACACCGCGCGCTCGAAGGCGGTTAGGTGTTCGTCGGGCGGGTTGCGGCGTACGAGCACCCAGTTGCGCGGGCCGTCTTCGCTGACCCATAGGTAGTTACGGACGCATAGGTCGAGCACAGTCGCGGCTAGGTCGACGGAGCTGACGCGTCCGGTGAGAAGCAGTCCTACGTGTCCAGGGAGCACGCCGTCCGGCGAAGAGAAGCGGCCGTTGTCGAGGAGCTGTACGGGAGTGGCGCGGCCAGGCTGTCGGTCACGTCGGCGGCGTACGAACACGGCGATGGCGCCGGCGATCGACAGCACGGCGAAGGCCAGCCATGCCCACCACACCGGCGCGGTCGCGGCGAAGGGGCCGGTGGGGATGAGCTTCTCGGTCGCGGCGACAGTGCCGCCGGGGAGTTCGGCGGTCAGCTGCACGCGCGAGCCGGGCTGGAGGTTCGGCACCGAGACGCGCGTCAGGCCGGAGTGGTCGATCTGCGCGGCACCGCAGTGGGTCGTCGAATCGGGCGGACCGGCGAGGCAGCTGAGCGCGTGGGGAACGGCGGGGGCGGCGAAGGTCGCGCGGACCAGCTCGAGACGGGTGTCCCAGCCACTGGCGACGTCCCAGGTCACGTGCTCGACGCCGAGGCTCGTGCCGACCGCACCGTCCACTGTGTACCGCAGCACGGACGTTCCGCCGCGCAGGTAGAAGGTCACCTGGTCGTTGCCGGACTCGGCGTTGCCCGCGCCTTCGACGCTGATGTTGCGGATGCCGAGCACGCGGGCGTTGGCACGCAATGGGATGGTGCGGGTCATCGAGGTGTCGCGCGGCACCGACACTGCCTCGGTGACGGACAGACTGCCGTCACGCTGGACCTTGAGCGCTACTTCGACGCTCTGCGGCAAGCCGGGCAGGGACGGCTGGTCTTGCGCCGTCGCGGGTGTCGCACAGAGGAACGGAATCATCAGCAGGGCGGCGAGTTTCATTGCGCGGACACCGCCGAGCGACGTTCGGCCAGCGTTTGGATCGCATCGATCTCTGTAGCCAGTGGGGATTCGACGCGTTCAGCCGGAGTGCCCAGTGCGCGGCCGCTTCGGGTTTGCGGCGGAACCAGTGGAGCGGCGGCGAAGGTGGTGAGCCCGCCGATCAGGACCGCGACGCCGATCAATGCCTCGCCGACCGTGACGGCCAGGACAACAGTGAGCACTATGCCTGCGAGAACGAGGGCGAGCCCGGCTCGGCGGACGTGGGGTTCCCGTGTGGACAGCCAGCCTTGGCGATGCGCTTCAGCGTCGAGAAGCGCTTTCAGCTCAGCCTGATCCGGCCGCGCGGCAGCGAGCGGACCCGCCGGGAAGGCGGCTTTGACAGCCTCCTCGAACGGCGTGAGCGGGTCGGCTTCGCTGTGAGTCACCTGGCCGTCGGCGATGTGCAGATGGCCGCGGGCGACGAGGTCGAGGACAGTGCCGGTGAGGTCGAGTTCGCCCCGCGCGACATACGCGACGTACGCAGGCGGCACGCCAGGAGCGGGCGGTCTGGTGCGGCGACGCAGCACGCTGGCCCCGACGAGCAGGTACAGCACCAAAGCGAGACCACTCAGGACGGTCGGGAATCCAGGCGCGAAGGCAGCCAACGGTCCAGCCGGGACGAACCGGGCGTTCTCCGGAAGCGGTCCGGTTTGGACGGCCAGGTCGATTCGCTCCCCTTGGCGCAGCATGTTCTGTTCGGCATGCGCTCCCCCGCTTCGCAGTTCGGAGAAAGTGCACTGCCGGGACGAACCGGGCTGACCGGCGTAACAGTCCGCTGTGGACACTCCGGGGGTGCTGAAGTCGGCGGCGACCCGGTCGAGTGCACGGTCCCAGCCGCCGGTGACCTGAAACCGCACCTGCCCGCCCGCGGCGACCGCACCGTCCACTGTGTACGTCAAAGTGGCTGGCCCGGTGACGGTGACCGTGGTTCCGTCGGCGGTGGCGGCACCGGAAAGATGCAGGTCAGTGATCGAGTAAAGCCGGTCCTCGTCGTCAGTGACCGGTACCCGCTCGGCGATGCGGTGGACGGCTGGGGCGTCGGTGACGATGCGCTCGATGACCGTGAGCTGGCCGTCCTGCGCAGTGGTGACGGTGACGTCGTCGGCGAGCATGTTCTCAGCTCGGCGGGGTGAAGGGGTTGTCGGACTTCGGCGGTGCCGGAGGCGGAACCGGCGGCGGCGCGGAGGCAGGCGGGCCGTACTGCATCGGCGCGATCCGGGCATGGTCGCGATTGCGGCGTTCGGCCAGCACCGCGGTGAGGAAGACCCACGGTGGCATTCCGTACGGCAGCGGGACCCCGATCGCCGCCGAAACCTGCTGTGCCAGCCCGAAGCCGAGCGATGCGGCGGCTTCCGGACGCAGATCATGGTAGCGGCCGAGGTACTGCCGGGCAGCCATGGCGAGGTCGTCGGTGAGGCCGCTGAGGTCGAAATGCGCGGCCCACGCTTCCAGGCCAGGCGGCACCACGAGGATCGCCTGCGCGGACTGCGGCACGCGTTCGCGAATCACCAGGGTGCCCGCGAGATAGTCGCCGACGCGGCGGCCGTTCGACGACGTCAGCGACACGATGACGGCCACCGCGCCGAGGAAGCCGAGCGCCCAGAAGTCGACGAAGAACCCGGCGAGCGCACGGGTCAGCGCGTGCCGGAAGCTGATCGGGCCGCCGTCGAGGCGCACCACGCGCAGGCCGAGCGCGAGTTTGCCGAGCGAACGGCCGCGGCTGAGCGTTTCGAACAGCACCGGGTAGCCGATCACCACCAGCACGAACGCGGTCAGCATCAGCGCGACGGTGAGCGCCGAGTCGAACGACCCCGCGGTCAGCATCAGCGCGACCAGCACGAGCAGCAGCAACGCGGCCTGGACGAGGACGTCGAGCAGCATCGCGACCGCGCGGCTGGCGAGCTTCGCCACCCGCAGGTCGAGGACGACGGCCTCACCGGTGACGAGATCGGACTCTTCCTGCACGAGGCCAGCGTAGAGCGCCTGGCACTATCCTTGGCGGCGGAGGAGGTGGCCGGTGGACGTCGACGTGTTCGTCGCGGCGCACAGCGCGGAATGGAACCGGCTCGGCGAGCTCGCCGGACGCCGCAGGCTGACCGGCCAGGAGGCGGACGAGCTGGTCACGCTGTATCAGCGCACGGCGACGCATCTGTCGATGATCCGCTCGACCGCGCCCGACCCGGCCCTGCTGGCGAGGCTGTCGGCGCTGGTCGCGCGCGGCCGTTCGGCGGTGGCTGGCTCGCACAGCCCGGCGTGGCGCGAGGTCGGGCTGTTCTTCACCCGGCGCTTCCCGGCCGCGGTGTACCTGAGCCGCCGCTGGTGGATCCCGGCGGCGCTGCTGTCGGTGGCGGTGATGGCGGTGCTGGGCGCGTGGATCGCCGGCGACCCGCAGGTGCGCGCGTCGCTGGTCTCGCCGGACGAGGTGAAGGCGATGACCGCGCCCGGCGGCCAATACGAGACGTACTACTCGAACGGCCCGGCGGCGTCGTTCGCGGCGAAAGTGTGGACGAACAACGCCTGGGTCGCGGCGACGTGCCTGTTCCTGGGCGTCGCGCTCGGCTTGCCGGTGATCGCCGCGCTGTGGATGAACTCGCTGAACGCCGGGGTCGCGATCGGCCTGATGTCCTCCGCAGGCCGCGGCGACGTGCTGCTGGGCCTGCTCCTGCCACACGGCCTGCTGGAACTGACGGCAGTGTTCATCGCGGCCGGGACCGGACTGAAGCTCGGCTGGACAGTCGTGGACCCGGGCCGCCGGTCGCGAAGCGCGGCACTGGCCGAGCAGGGCCGTTCAGTGGTGGTCATAGCGCTGGGGCTGGCGTGCGTGCTGCTGGTGTCGGGAGTGATCGAGGCGTTCGTGACACCGTCCGGCTGGCCGACGTGGCTGCGGATCGGCATCGGAGCGGTGGTGGAGCTGCTGTTCCTGACGTACGTCTTCACGCTCGGACGACGTGCTGCCCGAGACGGCGAAACGGGCGACGTGGACCGCCGTGCCGCTGGCGACTTCCTTCCCGAAGCTGGCTGAGAAGTCCGTGAAGGGCTCCTTGAAGGAATCTCATTCCCTCAAGGAGCCCTTCACGGACCTACAACCGGCCCGCCGCCTTCAACGCCAGGTACCGGTCTGCCAGCGCGGGCGGCAGCTCCTCCGGAACCGCGTCCACGACACCGACCCCGTGCCGCGTCAACCACGCCACTGACGATTCCCGATCCGCCAACGCCCGCTCCGCCGCGGCAGCGTCGTAAACCGCCTCCGCGGAGCCTCGCGAAGCCGCCATCTCCGCGACCCTCGGGTCCGCCACCGAGGCCACCAGGACCTCGTGCCGAGCCGTCAACGAGCCCAGCACCGGGAACAGCCCTTCCTGCAACGGTGCCGGTTCCAAGCCGGTCAACAGCACCACCAAAGCCCGCCGACGCGTCCGTCGCAGCACTTCCGCGACCATTCCCCGCGCGTCCGTCTCGACCAGCGACGGTTCGATCGTGGCCAAGGCGTTCACCAGAGACGGGGTCGAAGCGTTCGGGACGGAAGCCCGCACGCGCCGGTCGTACGCGACCAGATCGACCCGGTCCCCCGCCCGGGCAGCCAGCGCGGCCAGCAAAAGCGCCGCGTCCATCGCCGCGTCCAGCCGCGGCGCGTCGCCGACTCGACCGGCTGAGACGCGGCCGGTGTCCAGCACCAAAACCACCTGCCGGTCGCGTTCCGGACGCCACGTCCGCACCATCACGTCGGACGCGCGGGCCGTCGCGCGCCAGTCGATCGACCGGACGTCGTCGCCGATCACATATTCGCGCAGGGAGTCGAATTCCGTTCCCTGGCCCCGGATCAGCACCGCGTTGCGGCCGTCCAGCTGCTGCAGCCGAGCCAGCCGCGAAGGCAGATGCTTGCGGCTGTGGAACGGCGGCAGCACCCGAACCGTCCATGGCACCTCGTGCGAACCCTGCCGCGCGGCCAACCCCAGCGGGCCGGCCGCGCGCACGGTCACCCTCGCCGCAATACGGTCGCCGCGACGGGTCGGCAGCAGCGCGGTCGTCAACGCACGTCGTTCGCCGGACGGAACCACCAGCGAGTGCCGGTCGTCGGCACCAGCGCTCGGCGGCCAGGCGTCCCGCAAGGAGCCGCGAACGGTGCGCCGACCGGGGTTCGTCACGGTCAGCGTGACCTCGGCAGGCTCGCCCAGCCGGACGGAAGTGGTGCCGCTGCGCGAAAACCGCAGCGCGCGCACGCTCCCGGCCAGCGCGAGATCCACGACGACCAGCACCAGCAGCACCGCGATCACCACCGCGACGCCGGTGCCGGACGGGAACAGCAGCCCGACCACCAGCGCCCCCAGGAGCGCCAGCAGCCCGAGCCGCCCGGTGACGGCCATTTAGCGCGGCACCGGCACGGAGGCCAGCACCCGGTCGAGGACGCCGTCCGAGGTCACGCCTTCGAGTTCGGCTTCGGGCCGCACATCGAGACGGTGCCGGAGAGCGGGACGGGCGAGCGCCTTGACGTCGTCCGGCGTCGCGTAATCCCGGCCGGACAGCCAAGCCCACGCGCGCGTCACGGCGAGCAAAGCCGTTGCACCGCGCGGGGAAACGCCGATGCGCACCGCCGGAAGCTCCCGCGTCGCGCGACAAAGGTCGACGACGTAGCCGATCACTTCAGGACCGACAGTCACCTTCGCGACCGCCTCCCGCGCGGCAGCGAGTTCCGCCGCCCCGGCTACCGGACGCACGCCCGCCGCGGCGAGGTTCCGCGGGTCGAAACCCTGTACGTGCCGCCACAGAATGCCGATCTCGTCCTCGCGCGACGGAGCCGGCATGGTCAGCTTCAACAGGAACCGGTCCAGCTGCGCCTCGGGCAACGGGTAGGTGCCCTCGTACTCGACCGGGTTCTGCGTCGCGATGACCACGAACGGATCCGGCAGCGGACGCGAGACGCCGTCGATCGACACCTGGCGCTCCTCCATCGCCTCCAGCAGCGACGACTGCGTCTTCGGCGGCGTCCGGTTGATCTCGTCGGCCAGCAGCAGATTCGTGAACACCGGGCCCTCGCGGAAGGAGAACTCGCCGCTGTGCGCGTCGTACACAATGGACCCGGTGACGTCGCCCGGCATGAGGTCCGGCGTGAACTGCACGCGCGTCGTCTTCAGGTCCAGCGACGCGGCCAACGCGCGCACCAGCAACGTCTTCGCGACGCCGGGCACGCCTTCCAGCAGCACATGCCCTCGGCAGAGCAGCGCGAGGATGAGCCCGGTGACGGCCGCGTCGTTGCCGACCACAGCCTTCCCGACCTCGGTGCGCAACGCGATCAGGGCCGCCCGCGCGTCCTGCATCTGTTCGGTACTCACGAACGCTCCACCTCTCGTTCCACCGCGTCCAGTTCGTTCGCCAGCCGCACCAGCGCCGCCTCGTCGGACGGCGACGGGCCGTACAGCACCGCCCCGACCTCGTTCGGCGCCCGGCCGGTCCGCGCGCTCACCGTCTCCACCACCGCGGGCGGACCGGCGTCGCGCGGCAATCCCAGTCTCTTCCGCAGCCGCGTCCTGGCCGCCTCGCGCAAGGTTTCCGCCGCGTGCCCGGTCGCGCCGCCCCGCCGGTACAGCCGGGCCCGGCCCTCTGCCGTCTCCGCCGACCGCACGACCACCGGCAGCGGTTCGCGCACCACCGGCCCGAGCCGCCGCGCACGCCACAGTGCGAAAAGGACGATCGCGATTCCCGCGATCAGCGCACCGTATCGCCAGCCGGGCGGGATCAGGTCCACGAACGGTTTCTTCTCGCCGTCCAGCGCGGGGTCCTCTGTGGACGGTACATACCAGACCAGCTGCCGATGATCGCCGAGCAGCCGCATGCCGAACGCCGCGTTGCCTTCCTTGGCGATCTGGTCGTTGGTGAAGGCCTCCGCCGAGCCGAGCACGGTCACCGTGCCGGTCCGGTCGGCCAGCTGCACGAAAGTCGGGTCGCCGTTGTCGCGGTAGCAGGTGCGCGCCGTCTTGTCGTCCGTCTGGTAATGACGTCCGCCAAGCGTGACCGAGCCCGCGCTGACCGCCGCACCGACCGTGCAATCCGGTTGCAGCGTACGGACTTCTCCCGCACCCGCCGAGGAAACTGTCGGCGCGGTCATGCCCAGCGCCGACGACCCGGGCGCGACGAGCACGAGGTGCGCGACGCGTCGGCGCAGATCGGCCAACCCGTTCGCTGGCACCAACTGCGGGTTGGTGATCAGCAGCGTTCCGCTGTCAGCGGCATCGCGAGCCTCGGCAAGCGAGTGCGCGGCGCGGACCTGAACGCCTTGCTGCTCCAGCAAATGCGCGAGAGCGTGGCTGCCTCGCGGTTCGTAGGAACCGGGGTCGAACTCGCCGCTGGTCTGCTTGCCGCGGCTGAGCACGATGGCCAGCGCGACGATCACAATCAGCAGGAGGAGCGCCAACGGAACCCGGGCGCTACGCCAGATTCGGCGCAGATCCGGCGAAACAGCTGTGCTCATGCGTCCGCCAGGACCGGTCGCGCGCGGCGGACGCGTTCGTCCAATTCGGACAGTGTGCGGTAACCGGCTTCGGTACCCGGCCGTCCGCCGTAGTGCACGTCGTCGAACTGCCGCGCGGCCGCCGTGAGCTCAACCGCCAGATCCGGCAGGAACCTCCCGGCCTCGGCGACCGCTTCGTCCGCGGTCCGGCCCGAGCGGGCGTCGAGCAGCGCCCGCTCTTCCATCCCCCGCACGAGCGCACGGAACCGATTGCGCACCGCGTCGGCGAAATCCCCGCGAGCAGCGGCTTCCTCGGCGGCCTTCCGGTATTCGTCCGCGGTCTGCCGCCGTCCGCTGAACACCTCGCCGGACGTTTTCGCGGACCGGCCGACCTTGCCCACTCGCAGCCGCACGACCACGATCAGCACGATCACCAGCGCCAGCACCAGGAGCAGGCCGAGCGGACCGCCGGGCACTCCGGACAACGCGTTGAACAGATCGGAAATCCGCTGCCCGAGCCACTGCCAGACGCGCTCGAGCAAGCCCGGCTGCGCGGCGGCGTAACCCGGGTCGGTCAGTTCCTGGATCGCCCGCAGCCGGGCGGGGTCCCGGTCGATGTCGACCGGGACGTCGGCGAGAAAACCGATCACCACGCCTGCTGCGGCGGTCGCGGCGGCTGAGGCGGGTTCAGCCCCGCCGCCCTGGCCAGTTCGATGTCCATGCCCTCGCGGCGCATCCGCTGGTCGATGTAGAGCACCACGGTGACCAGGGCGGTGAACGGCATGACGATCGTCTCCGCGATCACCTTGCCCACCGACTCCAGCACCAGTCCGCCGGTCGTCACCTTCGGCACGGTCGCCTGCGGGTTGAAGAGACCGCTGAACGCGCCCGAGCCGAGGCTGAACGGAACGTTGATGATCGCCGAGATCACCCAGCTGATCACGCCCGCCAGCAGCAGAACCCCGAACACCCGCCAGAACATCCCGGACACGAGCTGGCGCGACCGCGAGAACGCCTGTCCGATGGTGCCGCGTTCCAGCACCAGCGCGGGACCGGCGAGCGACCAGAAGACGTACGGCAGCACGGCGGGCAGCAGGCAGAACGCCGCGGCGACGATCGTGGCCAGCGTGTAAAGCACGGTGACCGCCAGCAGCGGCAGCAGGCGCGGCGCGGCTTCGCGCATCGCCGAACCGAAGTCGACCGGACGGCCGAGCACCGCCTTGCCCATCACCACGGTGAGAAAGCCGGTGAGGAAAGTCTGCGCCAGCATGGAGATCACGAGCGTCGGCAGCAGTGCGGTGAGCGTGGAGCCGAGCAGGCTGTACAGCGCGTCGAGCTGCTGTTGCTGCGTCGCGGCCGGGCCGAGCTGGGCGACCCGGTTGAAATCGGGCACCAGCCACAGCGTCGCGACGAGGTTCAGCCCCGCCGAGACCACCGCGACGATCGCGGACACCCCGAGAATCAGCAGCGGATACCGGCGGATCGCGGTGATCGCGCCGTCGAGGATGTCGCCGACGTTCAACGGGCGCAACGCGATCACGCCCGGTTTGCCCAGTCCGTTCGGGTTCCAGCCCGGGCCCGCGTTGCCGTAGCCGCCGCCGGGGTACTGCGGAAGCGGTTGCTGGCCTGGGGGTTGTCCAGGGGATTGCCACTGACCTGGCGGCGGGGGTGTCGCTCCGGGCGGCGGGAACGCGCCGGGGTGCTGGGTTTCCCCGAAGGGAGGGGTCGCGCCCGGCTGCGGCGGAGTGGTTCCGCCGCTTGGCTGCTGCGGCGCGCCAGCCGGGCTTCCCCCGCCTGGCTGCTGCGGCGCGCCGGGGTTTTCGCTGGCAGGCGACGGATTCGCGCCTGCCTGGTTCGCCCCGGCAGGCGGATTCGTCCCGGTCGAACCGGCGTTTTCGCTGGCGGGCGACGAAATTCCGGCGCCCGTGCCGGACGGCGAGGACGGGGTGTCCGTTTCGCCGGTCTTCGGCGGAGTGGCGGAGGACGCGCCGGGATCAGGACTGGCGAAGCCCCGGCTCGGCGTGGGCGTGTCGTCCCCCGGCCCGGGCGCACCGGGTGAATGTGTCATCGGAGCCCCTCGTTTGCACGGCCCTGCGGTTGCTGCCGTCACTCTTCCAGAGCCGTCCGCACCCGGCCAGACCTGGGGGGACGTCCGGACGAGGAGGCCGTCCGGAGAAGTGGTGCGGCGGGCCGCGCGTCCCCCGATATGCTGAATGGCAAGCCGGGGAACGCCCGGCCCGCGCCGAGACCCACCGGGACTGCCCTGATGACGCAACCGCCCTACGGCCAGGTGCCGCCTCGCGGGACCGTTCAACCGCCGCCGGTGCCGGGCCAAGGACCGGTGCCGCCGGGCCAGGCGCAAGGTTCCTACCAGGCACAGCAGGGTCAAGGGCAGTACCAGGGACAGCAGCCGCCGTATCAGGGCCCGCCGCCGGAGGGACCGCCGTGGCAGCAGCCGCCGCCGTCCTATCCGGTGCCGCCGCGCAAGCCGACCGGGCTGATCGTCGGGCTGTGCCTCGGCGCGGTCGCGGTGCTGGCGCTGGGCGTCGTCGCGATCGTTTCGCTGAACCGCGGGTCGGGGCCCAGCAACGCGGGCTACCAAGCCGCGCCGCCGTCGCCGTCGTCCGCCTATGAACTGCCGCCCACCAGCGGTTCGTCCACCCCCTCGAGCACGCCGGCCAGCCCGTCGGAAAGCCCGAGCACCTCCGCCAGCGCCGGCCCGCACAAGATCCTCAAGCTGGCCGACCACCCGATCCTGCAGGACCCCAACGCCGGCCTCCAGAACCTCGTCTGCAATCTGCCGCCGTGGACGAGCACGCAGGACGGCGCGGAAGCGTTCTTCACCGCCGCGAGCAAATGCCTCGACGCGGCGTGGGGCCCGTTCCTCGAGTCCTACAACCTGCCGTTCACGCCGCCCGCGCTGCACTTCCCGACCGGCCCGAGCTTCGACACCGAATGCGGCACCATCCAGGTCGGCATCGCGACCGCGGCGTACTACTGCGAGAACAACCTGTACGTCCCGTTCAAGGGCCTGCAGACGGATCAGTATGGCAACAATCCCGGCGTCTACCTGGCGTTGTTCGCCCACGAGTACGGCCACCACGTGCAGGAAATCGCGGGCATCATGGACGCCGCGTGGCAGAAGATCTACGCGGCCGGGCAGAACAGCCCCGAGGGTCTCGACATGTCGCGCCGCAAAGAACTCCAGGCGCAGTGCTTCTCCGGAATGTTCCTGGGTGCGCACGTCGACCGCGGCGGCACGATCACCCGCGACATGTACAACAAGGCCTGGAACGACCAGGAAACGCGCGGCGACAACACTTCCCACAGCCACGACCACGGCACCAACGCGCACTACGCGCAGTGGTGGCGCGCCGGGGCGAAGGACAACCGGATCGCGGACTGCAACACCTTCGCCGCACCCGCGTCCGACGTCAGCTGATCCGCCACTGCGTTCGTAGTGATCCACGGCTCGTCCGGCGCGGTGTGGATCACTACACCTGTAGTGACTCTTTGAGGAAGCCACGTTCGGCGCGGCTGTGACACTGCGGCTGTAGTGGTACGGCTGCGGCAATCGCGTTCGGCGCGGCAACAGCGCTGCGGCTGTAGTGGTCTGCTCGGCTGTCGGGCTCCGGCTCAGCTGAGCAGCGCGAGCTTGCCCGAGCCGCGGATCACCAGGTAGGCGTACATCCCGCCGCAGAAGCAGGCGAACACCAGCAGCGCCAGCGCGATCGGCGCGCGCAGGTCCTGCGAACCCGCCGAGGTGTCCGGCATGGTGACCGAGACGACGCCGTCCGCCGGAGCGTCGTCCGGGACCAGCACCTGGAGGCGCTCGTCCTTGCCGTGGCCGCAACTGTCGAGCGAGCCCTGGCGCGGCTTGCCGCCGAGCTGGAACGAGACCGATTCGGCCGCCCCGGGAACGGAGCAGTCGACGGCCTTGGTGATCTGGGCGTCCACCGGCGAGCCGGGTGCCTTCGCCTGGATGCCGAGCAGCCCCGGTCCGGCGAGCCACGCCAAGAGCACGACGAGCACCCCGACCGCGACGGGGATGCCCACCTGCAGCCACCGCTTGACGGGACTCTTATGCGGGGGTTCGGAGACCTGCACGACGCCATGCTTCCAGATGCCGGGGGCAAAACCCAGTGAGGTGCCCGCGCACGGGGGACCCCGACCGAGGCGACACCCCGGACACCCACCGCAACCGCTCGCCGTCCCCGGCTCCACTCGCACCGAACATCACGCTGGGTTCCGCCCCAACGCCGCATTGGGCGCATCCCACGCACCCGCCGCTAACAGCCAACCCTCGGCTCCTCCGCCCAGCGCCTCACGAACAACCGCACCAACGCCACATTCGGTGCGCTCAGCACACCCAATGTGGCATTGGGGGAGGCAGCAGCGCGGTGTGCAGCGGACTTGCAGCCGCATTGCTCACCAGCACCGGCACGGAACACCGGCCGAGACGAGCCGCAGGTCTATCCGCTCCCGCAACAGCACCGCTCGCCAGGCCAACAGCAGACGCGACACCCACGCGCCGCGGACTCTGCTCCCGCTACAGGAAGACCCCAGCGAACCAGCCCGACCTCAGCGTTCGATCTGGTCGACCTGCGTGACCTTCTTGACGTACAGCAACCGGTCCCCCGGTTCCAGCGCGTCCGCTTGCGGGGCGTCCACCCGGTAAAGCACCCCGTCGCGCACCACGCCGAGCACCGTGTCCGGCAGGTGCCTCGGCGATCCGCCTTCCTCGCTCGGCTCGATGCTGCGCTCGGCGATCGCCAGCCCGGATTCCGGCGTCAGCAGGTCCTCGACCATGTCCACCACGAGCGGGCTGGACGTCGCCATTCCGAGCAGCCGCCCGGCGGTCTCACTCGACACCACGACCTGGTTGGCCCCGGATTGCTTCAGCAGGTGCACGTTTTCCGCCTCGCGCACCGACGCCACGATGTGCGCTTTCGGGGCCAGCTCGCGCGCGGTGAGGGTGACCAGCACGGCGGTGTCGTCGCGGTTCGGCGCGACCACTATGGCTCGCGCGTGCTGCACGCCCGCGACGCGCAGGACGTCCGACCTGGTCGCCGATCCGTGCACGGTGACGAGCCCGAGCGCGCTCGCCGCGTCCAGCGCCTGCTGGTCGGTGTCGACGACCACAACGCGGTTGGCCTGCACCTCCTCGTCGCCGAGCAGCGCGTTGACCGCCGAGCGGCCCTTCGTGCCGAAACCGACGACGACGGTGTGGTCACGCACCTTCGTCCTCCACTTCTGGATTTTGAACGCCTGCCGGGAGCGCTCGGTGAGCACTTCCAGGGTGGTCCCGACGAGGACGATGAGGAAGAGCACCCGCAGCGGCGTGATCACGATGACGTTCACCAGCCGCGCGGACGCGGTCGCCGGGGCGATGTCGCCGTAGCCGGTGGTCGAGAGGGAAACCGTCGCGTAGTAGAGCGAGTCGAGGAGCGAGAGGCCGTCGCCGTTCGCGTCGCGGTAGCCGTCGCGGTCGAGGTAGACGATCAGCACGGTGGCCAGCAGCGCCAGCAGCGCGCCGATGATCCGCTTGACGATCGACCGCATCGGGCTGACCGTCAGCTCCGGCATCCGGATCACGCCGACGAGCTCGTGGTCGGGCCGGTCGTTCAACCGGACGTTCAGGGGCAGCCGTTTCAGGGCCTTCATGCACCGGCTCCCCGCGGGCGTTCGGCGTCACTCACAGCCGGGAGGATAACCCAAACGGAGCACCCGCACACCCGTCGCAAGGATCATGCTGTGGCAGGCTTGCCGCATGTCCGAGCCTCGCGCGTCGCAACGTCCGGCGCATCTTCTCGCTGCTCTGCTGGCCGGGGCGGGCGTCCTGCACTTCGCCCGGCCGAAGCCGTTCGACGCGCTGGTCCCGAAGGAATTGCCCGGTGACCGGCGCACCTGGACGTACGCGTCGGGCGCCGCCGAGCTCACCGTCGCTGCCGGGATCGCGCTGCCGCGCACGCGCCGGCTGGGCGGGTTGGCGGCGGCGCTGCTGTTCGTTGGAGTGTTTCCGGGCAACGTGAAAATGGCACTGGACTACCAGCGACGCGGCCGTCCTGCTCGGGATCGCGCGGTGGCGTGGCTGCGGCTGCCACTGCAGTGGCCATTGGTGAGCTGGGCGTTGACCGTGCGCGATCGGGCCTAGCTCTTACTCCTGCGGAACGTTGCGCAGCAACGCCCGCAGGCCTTCCGCGTCCAGCAGATCGGCCGGACGCAACGTGTGTCCATGTCGGACATAGTGGAAGGCCGCGCGCACCCGGTCCACCGGCACCTTCTTCAACGCCGCCCACGCGAGCCGGTACGCGCCGAGCTGAATGGCCAAGGCCGGCAAGCGTTCTTCGGACGGAACGGAGCCCGTCTTCCAGTCCACGACGGTCCAGCCGCCGTCGGGATCCGCGTACACCGCATCCATCCGCCCGCGCAGAGTGATGCCTTCGACGTCCGCGGAGAACGGCACCTCTACGGCCACCGGGACCCGGTCGGACCATTCGCTGCTCTCGAAAGCTTCTTGCAGGGCTTCGAAATCCGTGTCCGGGGCCTCGCCGACGTCGGCCGCACCGGGAAGGTCGTCGATCTCCAGCAGCCGGTCGCCGGAGAACCGTTGTTCCAGCCAGGTGTGGAACGCGGTGCCACGGCGGGCGAACGTGTTGGGCGGCAACGGAAGCGGGCGGCGCAGCCGTTGAGCGAGAGCGTCCGCGTCGGACGCCAGGTCCACCAACTGGCTCACGCTCAGCTGTGCGGGCAGTACAACCCGGTCCACAGTGGATTGTGCACGGGCGCGTTCGGCGAGGAGGACGTCGGTGTCGGCGGCCCAGCCGTCCGGGTCTTCCGGATCGATGACGTCCTCGTCGTCTTCGAAATAGTCGTCGTCGGGCAGGTAGCCTTCTTCGTCCTCCGGCTCCGGCGGCAGCGGGATTTCGTCGTCGTCGGCCGCGGGCAGCGGCTCAGCTTCCGGCTCCGGCTCGGGTTCTTCTTCCAGGGCGGCCATTTCCGCCAGCACCAGCTCTACGCCGGCAGCCACGCCGGAACGCCGGTCGCCCAGCGGGTCCACCGGCCACTGCGCCGTCCGGGAGTCCGCGACCAGCGGGTTCTCGTCGTCCTCGGCCGGTTCGTCCGCCCAGGCGTCCACCACGCCGAGCGGCGGATCGGCCTCGTTCATCACCTCGGCGATTTCCGACAGGAAGATCGACGGCCCTTTAGCCCGCGTACTGCTTTCGTTCCACCAATGCCCGGAAACAAGCAACGCACGCTCGGAACGGGTCAGCGCGACGTAACACAGCCGACGTTCCTCGTCGGCTTCGCGCGCGACGAACCCTTCCTCGTGCAGTTCCAGCGCTTCCTGCACCTCCTTGCGGTCGTAGCCTTCCGCGATCTGCAGCTTCGGCAGATCCGCCGCATCACCGCGCAAATGCGCGGGCAGCGCAGTAGAGGTACGCAACCACGACGACGAACGACGCTTGCCGGGAAACACCTCGGCGACCAGGTGCGGGACAGCGACCACTTCCCACTCCAGCCCCTTGGCGGAGTGCACAGTGAGCACCTGCACGCGGTCCGGAACCACTTGGACCTCGCCAGGCGTGAGGCCGTCTTCCGCATGTGCCGCGGTGTTGAGGTAGTCCACAAAGGACAGCAGGGTCGCAGTCGGCGCGGTCTCCGCGTAATCGGTGACGACTTCGGCGAACGCATCCAAATGCGCGCGACCCGCTGACCCGGGACGGGCGAGCGATTCGACGTCGAGCAGCATCGTGCGTTCGACGTCCGCCACCAATTCCGGCAGCGACTGGTCCAGCCGACGACGCAACGCGGTCAATTCCGCGCCCAGCCGGCGAATTCGCCGGTACCCCTCGGCGGAATAACGCTCGGGGGCACCGGGGTCGTCGACGGCGTCCATCAGCCCGGCCTGTTCCGCGCGTTCGACAACCAGTTCCGGTTCGTCGCCCTCCTTCGCACGCGGCTCGGGCGAGGTGAGTTCGTTGGCCCGCCGCCACAACGCCGCGACGTCCGCCGCCGCGATCCGCCAGCGCGCGCCGGTCAGCAGCCGCGCTGCCGCGCTGCCGGCCAGCGGATCGGCGAGCACCCGCAGCGTGGACACGAGGTCGGCGACCTCCGGCTCGTCCAGCAATCCGCCCAGGCCCACGACCTCCACCGGCAGTCCGCGCATGCGCATTTCCGCCGCGATCGGCGCCATGTCAGCGCGTCGACGCACCAGCACCGCCGCGGTCGGCGGCTTGCCGGATTCCTCTTTCACCGCATGCCAACGCCGCGCCATCGCGTCGGCGACCCACTCGCGTTCCGCGCGCACGTCCGGCAGCAGCGCGACCGCGATGTCCGCCGGACCGGCACCATCGCGCGCCCGAAGCCGTTCGACGCCAAGTCCGCGCTGCCGCAACGGTTCGGAGATCGCGTTGGCCAGCTCCAGGATTTCCGGCGGATTGCGGAAACTGGTGAGCAGCCCGAATTCGTGCGCGGTTTCGAGCCTTTCCTCACCGCGGCGCGGAAAGTCCGTGGTGAACCGGGGCAGGTTCGCCGCACTCGCGCCGCGCCAGCCGTAAATCGCCTGCGCCGGGTCGCCGACCGCGGTCACCGGTATCGGCGGATGCTCAACACCGCCGAACAACGACCGCAGCAACACTCGCTGCGCGTGCCCGGTGTCCTGGTATTCGTCCAGCAGCACGGCCCCGTACCGCTCACGCTCGCCCGCGACCACCGCCGGATATCCGTCGGCGAGCTGCGCGGCCAGCGACATCTGGTCCGCGAAGTCGAGCGCGCCTTCCGCCCGTTTGCGCCGATGGTAATCCTCGACCAACGGCAGCAAAGCGAGCCGGAACCGTTGCGCCGCCAGCACTTCCTGCAATTTCACCGGAAGCGTCGCACGCTGGCCTTTGGCGCGGGGAGCGTTCTCGATGATCTCGCACAGCCACTCGGAGTACTGCGCGAGCTTCTCCGTCGAAATCAGATGCTCGCCAAGTTCACCGGCCAGTGCGAGCAGCTGCGCGGTGACCGTCGGCGGCACCCGGTCGGTGTCCAGGTCATTGTCCCAGGTGGACACCACGCGATGCGCGAGCTGCCACGACGAAGTCTCCGACAGCAACCGGACGCCAGGCTGCACCGGAAGCCGCAAACCGTGTTCCGACAGCAACCGTCCGGCATACGCGTGATAAGTCAGGACCGTCGGCTCGCCCGCGACCACAGTGGCCCGCAACGCGCCCGACGGATCGATCCGCTCCAGCAGCCCCGAACCGGCGAGGCGCCGCAACCGCGCCCGCACTCGCTCTCCGAGCTGACGCGCGGCCTTCCGGGTGAAGGTCAAGCCGAGCACTCGCTCCGGGCTCACGATTCCGTTGGCCACCAACCAGACCACGCGCGCGGCCATGGTTTCGGTCTTCCCCGCGCCCGCGCCCGCGACGACCAGCGACGGCTCGACCGGCGACGCGATCACGGTTGCCTGCTCGGGCGTCGGACGGTGCAACCCCAGTGCGTCGGCGATTTCCGCGGGCCCGACGGGGTTGGCGAGCACCACCGGGCTCACGGTCCGGTCACCTGACGGCCCTCCGGACGCAACGGGCAGCAACCGCGCGCCGGGCACCGGTCGCAGTCGGCGTTCTCGTGCGCTTGGTAGTCCGGGCCGACCGCGGCGGCAGCGGCCGACCGCACGAGTTCCAGCCACTCGCGCCCGCTGTCCTCGTCCATCGGCGGCTGGTCCCGTTGCGTGGCACCGGTTTTGTTGTTCCCCTTCGCGACATACACGAGCTTCGCGCCGCCGGGCGTGTTCTTGCCCTCGACCGCGCCCAGCAGCACCGCCAGCTGGTACGCCGCGAGCTGCGGATGCTTCTCCGCGTCCGCACCGGACACCGGGACCTTGCCGGTCTTGATGTCCACGATCACCGGGCGGCCGTCCTTGTCCATCTCGACCCGGTCGACGCGCCCGCGCAGCAGCACGCGCACCTCTTCGTCGCCCATCGGCAACTCGACCTCGATGTCCTGCTCGACCCCGGCCTCAATCAGCTCGCGCCGCGACATTTCCAGCCACGACACGAAGTTGCGCAGCATTTGCTCCACCCGGGACCGCTCGCGCCGGGAAAACCACGGCGCGCCAGCGTCCACGCGCACCCACGCCTCGTCCAGCGCGGCCTGAATCTGCTCCTCAGTGCTGCCGCCCGCGATCGCCTGCGCCAAACCGTGCACGAGAGTTCCGGTAACCGCCGCCAGCTGTGCCGGATCACTGCCGCCGTGTCGTTCGATCAGCCAGCGCAGCGGGCACTTCACCAGGATTTCCACAGTGGACGGAGAGATCCGCATCAGGTCGCCCGGCCCGTGCACTGGGTCCTCTGTGGACGCTTCCATCAATCCGTACCAGGTGTCCGGATGCGCCCCCGGAACCCCAGCGGCAGCCAACCGGGCGAGTTGTTTCGCCGCCCGCTTCCGGCGTTCCGGATCCGCTTTGTCGTCGCACACGACCTCGCGCAGCTCGCCGACCAGTTCGGCCAGCACGAGCGACCGGCCCGGCGGTTTCATCCGGGAATCGAGCATGCCGTCGTCAGCGCCGTTCTCCTCCAGGTCGTCGAGGAAACGGGACGGCTGCTCGTCTTCTCCGGCCACCGCGGTCACCAGCAGCGTCCGGCGCGCCCGGCTCGCCGCGAGGTAGAACAGCCGCCGCTCCTCGGCAAGAATCGGCGCGATGGCGGACACCTTGTCGTGTTCGTCCACTCCAGACAGCAGATCGACCAGTCGCTCGACGCCCAGCAACGAGCCACGCAGCCGCAGGTCTGGCCACGCGCCCTCCTGCACCCCCGCGACCGCGACCACTGTCCACTCGCGACCCGCCGACGCGTGCGCGGTGAGCAGCGAAACCCCTTCGCCCGGGATAGCCGCCGGAGCGAGCGTGTCACCCGCGATGTTCTGCGACGACAGGTAATCCGCGAACGCCGCGACACTCGCCTTAGGCAACCGGTCGACATACCGTCCTGCCGCGTCGAACAGCGCCACCACAGCGTCCAGGTCACGGTCAGCCTGCGCGCCGAGCGAGCCGCCGCGATCCACCAATCGCAGCAACCGTTCCTGCAGTCCGCTCGCCTGCCACAGCTCCCACAGCACCTGCTCGACGCCTTCACCGCGGCTCACCGCTTGGTGCGTAACACTCAGCAGCTTCCCGACCCGACGAACCGGCAGCGCCTCGTTGTCAGCCAGACCGACGAGAATGTCCCCGCCGCGCAACGCTTCCACCAGCAGTTCGTCGCTCGACCGCTGCCCGCCGCCAGCCAGCTCCAGCCGACGGAGACCGCGCCGCAACCGCCGCAACGCCAACGGATCAGCCCCGCCGAGCGACGACGACAGCAACATTTCCGCGATATCGACGTCCAGCAGTTCCGGCTCCGCCGCGATCCGCAACACCGCCAGCAACGGCCGTACCGCGGAGTGTTTCGCCAACGGCAATTCCTCGGTAGCCGAGCCGATCGGCACCCCGGCCGCACGCAAGGCGCGTTGCAGCACAAGGAAAGTCCGCGCCGGAGACCGCACCAGCACCGCCATCTCCGACCAGGGCACCCCGTCCACGAGATGCGCCCGGCGAAGCTGGTCGGCGATCCAGCTGGCCTCCGCCGCTGGAGTCGGCATCAGCCGCACCCGCACTTTGCCGCCGCGTTTTCCCTGCGGCGTAACCAACTTCCGATGCGGGGACGCACCAGGCAAGGTCGCGCCGAGCTTCGCGACCGCCGCCCGGACCGTCGGAGCGAGCCGGTGCGACGTGGTCAGCATGACCGTCCGGTCGCCGTCGTTGTCGGAATCGGCGAACAGCTTCGGGTCCGCACCGCGGAAGGAAAACACCGACTGATCCGGATCGCCGGCCACCACGAATTCCTCCGCGGTGTGCCCGATCGTGCGGATCAACTGGACCTGCAACGGATCCAGGTGGTGCGCGTCGTCCACGAACAAATGCCGGACCCGGCCTCGCTCGCGTTCGCGCAGTTCCTCGTCGTCCTCCAGCGCGAGCAACGCCGACGTCACCAGCTCCGCGGCGTCGAGCGCGGGCGCGGCGGGCAGGCCGAGCGCGTTGCCGCCCGCCCCCTGCAGCTGGGTGACCTCCTCGTACTGCGCCCAGAACTGCCCCGCGGCGACCCATTCCTCGCGGTCCTGGCGACGTCCGAGTTCGGTCAGGTCCTCCGGCCCGAGCCCGCGCTCGGCGGCCCGCATCAGCAGGTCGCGCAGCTCCTCGGCGAACCCGGGCACGGTCAGCGCCGGACGCAACTGCTCCGGCCACCCGGTCGCGCCCTCCTCCAGGTCGCCCTCCAGCAGCTCGCGCACGACGACGTCCTGCTCGGCTCCGGCCAGCAACCGCGGCGGCGGCAGCTCCTCGGCGCGAGCTTCGAGGCGCAGCAAGGAAAACGCGTACGAATGCACTGTGCGCACCAGCGGTTCACTCACCGTGCGCGGCAGCGGAGACCCCTGATCCGGGTCCGACATGAGCCGCCGCGTGAGGTCGGCCCGCAGCGCGTCCGCCGCCCGACGGGACGTCGTGAGCAGCAGCACGCTCTCCGGATCCGCCCCCTCCGCGATCCGGCGCGCGGCGGCGGTGGCGAGCAGCGCCGTCTTGCCGGTGCCCGGCCCGCCGAGCACCCGGCGGAATCCGGAGGGAGCCGACAGCAGCCGGCGAGCGTCCTCGTCCCAGGTGAACGAGGGTGCGGCGGGGACCGGCGGGCGCACCAGCCGCGCCTGCCCGTTTCCCGCTCTCCGCACGTGCACATCAGCGATGGAACCATGCCCGCTCACCCGGGTGGCGCACCGGCACACCCCTCGGCGGGACTATCCTCGGCTGGGTCATGAACGACGAACTGCACGAGCGGATACGCGCAGTCATCGCCGACGTACCCGCGGGGACAGTCGCGACGTACGGCGACGTCGCAGCGCTCTCCGGTGCTCCCTCTCCGCGCATGGTCGGCCGCGCCCTCGCCGAGGACGGCCACGACCTGCCCTGGCACCGCATCCTCCGCGCGAACGGGACTCCCGCGCCGCATTTGCTGCACGAACAGCTCGAGCGGTTGCGCGCCGAGGGCGTGCTGGCGGACGGCCAGAAGGTGGACCTGCGGAAGTACCGCTGGCGTCCGGACGGGGACGAGCCGAGCGAGGACGAGCCGCCCGGCTTGTTCTAGCGCTCCCGGACGGCCGTTCCCGGACAACCGCCCTCACCCGGCGGCTTACGGGCGCGCTGACGCTTACGAGAGCCCCTGCGAGGCATCCGCCCCAATGCCACATTCGGTGCGCCCAATCCACCCAACAGAGCACTCGGTGCGTCTAGCGCACCTCGTGGCATCCGGTGTCCCAGCGCACCCCAGGTGGCACTCGGCGCGAATCGGCTTCGACTCGCCGCAAAAAGAGCCGCTCAGGCCGCAGGCTGGCAGCCGAGCCCTCGCCCCATTCACGCGAGACGCCGCGACGATCAGGCTCGGAATTCGAGCGGCACCGCTCCGGGCAAGGCCAGCTCGCCGCCGCCGAAAGCCGGTCCTGCTGGGAAAAGCGTGGCGTCCGCCATCCTCTCCAGGCGTAGCCCGGCGCGACCATTTTAGGTTAGCCTCACCTCATGAGCGTCCTGACTTACCACCACGGCAGGGTCACCGCGGTCCGGCGGATCACCCCGCACATGGCCCGGGTCACCTTCGCCTGCCCGGGGCTCGCGGCGGCGGGCCCGGTGGCGCCGGACGCGTACGTGAAGGTGTTCTTCCCGCTCCCCGGCGACGAGGAGCCGCAGCTTCCGCCTACCGAGACGGGGGATGACGACGTCCTGTCCTGGTATCGCCGGTACCTCGCGATGCCCGACGACGTCCGGCCGCCGATGCGGACGTACACGGTGCGCGCCGCGCGTCCGGAGAGCGGCGAGGTGGACGTCGACTTCGTGTTGCACGAGGAGAGCGGCGGCCCGGCGTCGACGTGGGCCGGGCAGGCGGAGGTCGGCGACCGGGTGGCGTTCCTCGGGCCCCACGGCCTGTACGACGTGCCGGACGGGACGACATGGCAGCTGCTGGTCGGCGACGAAACGGCGTTGCCGGCGATCGGCGGCATCCTCGAGAGGCTGCCGCAGTCGGCGCGCGCGTCGGTGTACGTCGAGATTCCGGACCACGCGGAGCGACAGACCTTCGAGACCAACGGTGCGGTCGAGGTGCACTGGGTGGTCCGCGGTGCGCGTACGCACGGCGAAGCGCTCGTGGACGCCGTACGCGCGGCTGAGCTGCCCAGCGGCACGCCGTACGCATGGGTTTCCGGCGAAGCAGGCGTCGTGAAGCTCGTTCGGCGCCACCTTGTCCGCGAGCGCGGCTTCGACAAGACAGCCATCTGCTTCACCGGGTACTGGCGGCAAGGACTCAGCGAAGAAGCCGCGGGACGACAGCAGGCCGAAGCGTCCTAACTGAGCTTCGCGACCACCAGCTTCACTAGCGCGCCTAGCCGCTGACGCTCCGGCTGCAGCGTGCTGATTCCCGCTGTCTCCAACGGTGCCGCGGTCACCGGACCAACGCACGCGCAGACGACCGTGCCGCTGCGCAAGGTCTCGCGCAGCTCCGCGCCACGACCGGATTCGTCGGCGAGCGCCAGGAAGTTCGTCGCGGCCGGGGCGCTGGTGAACACCAACGCGACCAGTTCGCCGGCCAAAACTTCACGGATCAACGAGAACACCGGTTCCGGATCCGGCGGCGTATGCCAGCGGTAGGGCTGCACGGCGAGCACCGACGCCCCGGACACAGCGAGCGGATCGGTGAACTCCGGCAGCGGTGAGCCGTGCAGTTGCACCGCCACGCGCGCGCTCTCGACACCGGCTTCGGTGAGCGCGCCGAACAGCTCGTCGTTGGTTTCGCCGGGCGCGGAGTACTCCTCGCGCAGGCCGACGCCCCGCACCGCGCCGACCGCTTTCGGACCGCGCGCGAAAATGCGCGACCCGGCCAGGGCGTCCAGCAGTGCGTCGCGAAGGCCCCAGCCTTCGGCGGCGTCGAGCCAGCCGCGGAACCCGGCTCCGGTGGTGACCGCGGTGAGGTCGATCGGCGCGGCGAGCACGGCTTCCGTGCCGCGGCGCAGTTCCGGATCGTCGGCCAGCGGGACGATCGTGATCGTCGGCGCGTGCCGCACTTCCGCGCCGTGCCGGAGCAGTGCGCCGATCAGGTCGTCCGCGCGCCGCTCGGCCGTGACGCCGATCCGCACGCCGTCCAGCTCACCCATTCGCCTGCCTCATCTCCTGCGAAAATTCGCCCGCCGGCGAGCAGAAACCCTGCCCCGGCATCGGTCAACTCGTCCGCACGCCGTCCCGCTCACTCATACGCCTGCCCCATCTCCCGGATCGCCGCCGCCAGCTCCGTCCGCAGGTCCTGCGGCGCGAGCACCTCCAGATGAGGCCCGAACCGCAACAGTTCGCCAATCGCCGGTTCTCCCGGTTCGACCGGCAGCTCGATCGTCAACCATCCGTCGCCGTCCGGTTCCGCTCCGGCGGCGACCGCCTCGCGAAGCGCCCGGGCGCCGACGCTGCCCGCATAGAACGGTACGAGAGCCTGTGCACGCGGCGACAGGCGGACTGTCGCCTTTCGGGGGTACATCCGGCGTTCGAACTGCTCGGACCACTCCTGCCAGTAACGAGCGAGGTCGAATTCCGCCGGTCGCTCGAACTCCTCGCCGAGGTCGGTCAGCTCGTGGATGCGCGAAATCCGGTAGGTGCGATCGGTCCCCTCGCACCGGGCCGCGAGGTACCAGTTGCCCGCTTTGAGGATCAGCCCGAGCGGCTCCAGCACCCGTTCGACCTCGCGCTGCCCCCACCGTTCGTACCGGATCCGGATCCGCCGCCCAGCCCACACCGCGTCGGCTACCGCGGACAGGGTGGGCAGGCTTTCGATGCCGCGATGCCAACCGGGTACGTCGAGATAGAAGCGTTCGGCGACGCGGCCGGCGCGGCTGCGCAGCTCTTGCGGCAGCGCGGCGTACAGCTTCAGCTGCGCCGCCGCCAGCACCGTGCCGAGCCCCAGCTCGGCGGCCGCCACCGGGAGCCCGGCCAGCGCCAGCGACTGGGCTTCGTCCTCGTTGAGCCCGGTCAGCCGGGTCCGGTAGCCGTCGACCAGCTGGTAACCGCCGCTGCGGCCGCGGTCGGCGTACACCGGCACGCCCGAGGCCGACAGCGCCTCGATGTCCCGGTACACCGTCCGGACCGAAACCTCCAGCTCAGCGGCCAGTTCCTCGGCGGTCATCCGGCCGCGGTTCTGCAGCAGGAGAAGCACGGTGAGCAGACGGCCGGCACGCATGCGAAGAGTATGGCGGAAATACCTGACACAAGATGGCAGGTATGGCTGATTAAGTGAGCGGCATGAACACGTTTGGCATGACGAAGTGGGAAGAGCACGTGGCGAGCGGCGAGGAGGGCGGCCCCCGCGTCGCCTACGTGCACGCCGCGATGGAGTACTCGGGCGTGATCCAGGGTGCGGCCACCGGCGACTACCTGCTGTACTACCCGGGCGAGGGCTACGACGGCGGCGCGACCACGTCACCGGGCTACGACCGGTTCGAGGGCGCCGTCGACGGCCGTCGCGGCACGTTCATCGTCCGCCAGGAGTGGGGTTTCGACCCGAAGAGCATCCGCTCGGAATTCGAGGTCGTGCCCGGCTCCGGGACCGGCGAGCTGACCGGCATCCGCGGCACCGGCACGGTGCACGGCGTGCTGGGCGAACAGACCGTGTCGTACACCTTCGACTACACGCTCTGAAGGAGGCCGGGATGCTGGAGGTGTCGCGCAAACAGGCGCTGGCGTACCGGATCGCCGAGCAGGGGCTGCACCGCTCCGTCGCCGATCCGTACGACCTGCCGCTGCTGGACCTCGGACTGCAGGACAGCATGCGCGACACCGCCCTGCTCTCGCTGGCGGCCCGGATGCCGGATCCGGTCACTCCGGAGTCCCTTGTGGACGATCAGCGGCTCGCCCTCGTGTGGTCGCACCGGGGCGCGCCGCATTTCCACCGGCGCACGGATCTGCCGGAGCTGGCAGCCGCGTTGGTGCCGATTGACGAGCCGGACGCACTGGCCCGGATGTTGTGGCAGAAAAAGGACATCCAGGCCGTCGACGAGTCGCCGGTGGACATTATTTTCACGACCGCCCGGGCGATCCGCAAAGTGGTCACCAAGCCGATGACCAAGGGCGCGGTGAGCACGGAGATCACGAAACTGCTGCCGCCCGCGTACAGCCGATGGTGCCGTCCGTGCAACGCCACCCATGTGCACGAACAGCTCATGCGGATCGCGGCCCTCCACGGCGGTGCGCGGCTCGAAGCCGGGCAGAGTCCGGCGACGCTCGCGCCGTTGGAGGAGCGCGGACGGCTGTCCACGCGTCCGGTTCCGGCGGCGGTTTCGCGGGTGCTTGAGCAGTATTTGCGCTTCAACGGACCCGCGACGCCCGGTGACGCGGCCGGTTTCGTCGGCACCGCGAAGACTTGCATCCGCGAGACTTGGCCCGATGCGGTCACCGAGGTCAAGGTGGACGGTCGGCGGACGTTCGTGCCGAACGACCGGCTGGCCGCGTTGGAGAACCCGCCGTCGCCCGCTGGAGTGCGTCTGCTGCCGCCGCTCGATCCGTACACGCAGGGCCGCGACAAAGCCGTACTCGTTCCGGACAAAGCGCGGGCGAAAGAGGTGTGGAAGATTCTCGGCAGCCCGGGCGCGATTCTGGTCGACGGCGAGATTCTGGGCACTTGGCGCATGAAAGCGTCCGGAAAACGGCTGACCTTCGCGCTCACCGAATTTGACCCGCTTCGCCGCGCGGACCGCGCCGCCGCCGAGGACGAGGCGGCCCGGGCCGCGTCCGCCCGGGGTTACCCGGACTTTTCCGTGACGTGGGCTTGACCGGCGGGCTAAAGTTCTGACGTGCTGAAATGGCTGCTCGACTCAGACCCGGCGCTGCGCTGGCAGGTCGAACGGGACTTGGCGGGCGCGCCGCCCGAGGTCTGGACGGCCACCCGGCACAAGATCGCGACCGAGGGCTTCGGCGCGCAACTCCTCGCGCGGCAGGACCCGGACGGACAGTGGGCCGGCGGTGCTTTCTTCCCAGCTCGATTCGAACCCGGCCCGGACACCGGACAGCCGTGGACAGCCACCACCTGGTCACTCAATATGCTGCGTGAATGGGGGATGGATCCGGCGGTATTGCGCGCCAATCGCACCGCCGAATTGATCGCCGAGAATTCCCGGTGGGAATACCATGATCTGCCGTACTGGGACGGCGAGGTCGACGTCTGCATCAACGCCTGGACACTCGCGAACGGCGGCTGGCTCGGCGTGGACGTCTCCCAGCTCGCCCATTGGTTCCCCGAACACCAGATGGCCGACGGCGGCTGGAACTGCGAATGGGTCGACGGGTCGAAGCGCTCGTCCTTCCACTCGACGATCAACGCGGTGAAGGGCTTGCTCGCCTACGACGTCGCGACCGGCGGCACCGACGAGACGCACGCCGCCCGCCGCGCCGGCGAGGAATACCTGCTGGAACGCCGTCTCCTGTACCGGCTTTCGACCGGCGAGCAAGTGGCGTCCTGGGTCGACCATTTCGCTTATCCGGTGCGGTGGCACTACAGCGCGATCAACGCGCTCGAGTACTTCCGCGAGGCCGCGATCGTGGACGACATTCCGCCGGACCCGCGTCTCGCCGACGCCGTGGAGCGGGTTCGGGCCGCCCGGCAGCCGGACGGAACCTGGTTGCAGGCTGGCCGGTTGCCCGGGGACATGTGGTTCGAGGTCGACGTCCCGGCCGGGGAGCCCTCGAAGTGGCTGACGCTGTACGGCACCCGGATTCTGTCCTGGTGGGACTCCGCACAGTCCTAAACAGACCGTGCTACGCGAAAGCCGACGTCGTCAACGCGGAACGTCGGGTGACTCCGACGGCGCACCGACACCCGGACGCTCCAGTGTTCGTCGGCCCATCCGCCGCCCTTGAGCACTCGGTACTCGCCGTACACCGCCGGGTCGTAGAGATCCCAGCACCAGTCCCAAGCGTTGCCGAGCAAATCGTAAGCACCCCAAGCGTTCGGCTGCTTCTCGCCGGGAGGATGCAGCCGGCCGCCGGAATTCCCTTCGTACCAAGCGATCTCGTCCAGGTCGCCATACCTCGGGCCCGCAGTGCCCGCACGGCAGGCGTGCTCCCATTCGGCTTCAGTAGGCAGCCGGTAGCCGGGCGCTGACAGATCCCACTCCACTTCGTTGCCTTCGAGCAGGTATGCGGGTGGCAGTCCGTCCCGTTCGGACAGCGTGTTGCAGAACCGCACCGCGTCCAACCAGGACACCTCGACGGCAGGCAGCTCTCCACCGCCGCCGTATTGCTCCTGGGTGACCGGTAACGCGCCGAGCTCGAACGCGGACACGTCGACTGTCCAGCTACGTTCTGTCCGCCGGTCGGTGAGCGTCACCGTTCCCGGCGGAATGGGGACCATCCGCACCGCGCCGAGGTTAGCCGATCGGCGCTGGGGTGTCGCCGGGATTCACGGCGAGCCGATAACCGCGTTTGACCACCGTCTGCACCACTCCGTTGCCGCCGAGGGACGTCCGCAACCGGCCGATCGCCGTCTCCACCGCGTGCGCCTCGCCACCGGACGGAAGCTCGGCCGACAGCTCCCGGCGCGCGACCACCCGGCCGGGCTGCCGCGCGAGAGCCCGCAGAAGCGCCATCGGGGCCGGAGCGATCTCGCGCCATTCGCCGTCCACCAGCGCGCCGGTGCCGCGGATCTGCAGCACATGCCCGGCGGCATACAGCGTCGGCGAGGCGGTGACCAGTGCGTCCGCCACCGTTCTCGCCAGCGCGCCGATCCGCGACCGTCTCGGTTGGACAGTCGGAATGCCCAGCGAAGCGAGCGGCGCAGCCGCGATCGGACCCACGCACGCCACGACCACCCGGTTGCTCAGCACCTCGATCAACGCCGCGAGACGACCGGTCCGCCGGGCCATCGCGACCGTGGACGCGGCAGCCGGCGCGCTCGTGAACGGCAACGCGTCGATCGTCCCTTCCAAGACCGCGTCCAACAGCCGGTCGAGCGGTCCCGGATCGGCAGGAGCGACCCAGCGGTACACCGGGATCTCGATGACCTCAGCGCCAGCCTGCCGAAGAGTCTCCGCGAAGTACGGCAGCGGTTCACCGTGCAGCTGCACCGCGATCCGCTTTCCGTCCACTCCGGACTTGGTCAGGTGCTGCAGCAGCTCCGCGCTGCTTTCCGAGGCGGGCGAATAGTCCTCCGCCAGCCCCGCGGTCCGCACTGCTCCGGCCGCTTTGGGACCGCGGGTCAGCAACGACGCATTCGACAGGTGGTCGAGGACCTTTTCGCCGAGCCCCCAGCCCTCCGCGGCCTCGATCCAGCCGCGGAAGCCGATCCCGGTCGTCGCCACCACAATGTCCACTGGCGACTCCAGCAACCGCATCGTCGCCGCGTGCAGCTCGGTGTCGTCCGCCAGCGGCACGATCCGGATCGCCGGCCCGTAACGGACGGCAGCACCCTGGCGCACGAGCAGCGCGCCCAGCTCTTCAGCTCGGCGCGCTGCCGTGATGCCTACCGTGAACCCGGCCAGAGGCCGGACGTCAGTCACGGCGAGCCCACCTCGATCACCCCGTCCCGTACCCGAACCGGGTACACCGGCACCGAAACGCCTTCCGCGTCGAGACACGCGCCGGTGCGGAGCGAGAACCGTTCTTTGTAGACCGGCGACGCGACCACCGGCTCTCCCCCGGCGTCGCCGACGATCCCGCGCGACAGCACCGCCGCCCCGCTGCACGGGTCCCAATTGGACAGTGCGTACCAGCCGTCGCCCGCGTGGAACACCGCCACCTGCTGGCCGTCGATCAGCGCCGCGGCTCCGGAGAACTCCGGGATGTCCGCGGCCGCGCACACCGCGGTCCAGGATGAAGTCATGGTCATCGCCGCACCTCCGGAATTCCCAGCAGCACCGGGATCTTCTGTTCCCGCTCCTCGCGGAACGAGATCGACGGGTCCGGCGTGCCCGGCGCGTTCACGAACGAACTGAACCGCGCCAGCTTGTCCGGGTCCTCCAGCACCCCTCGCCATTCGTCGGTGTAACCCTCGATGTGTTTCGCCATCGCCGCGTCCAGGTCCTCGCAGATGCCGAGGCTGTCGTCCACGATCACCGCGCGCAGGTGGTCGAGTCCGCCGTCCAGCTCCTCGATCCACGGCGCCGTGCGCTGCAGCCGATCCGCCGTGCGCACGTAGAACATCAGGAACCGGTCGATGGTGCGCACCAGCGTTTCAGTGTCCACATCAGACACGAGCAGTTCCGCGTGCCGCGGCGTGGCCCCGCCGTTGCCGCCGACGTAGAGGTTCCATCCGTGTTCGGTGGCGATCACGCCGAAGTCCTTGCCGCGTGCTTCCGCGCATTCACGCGCACACCCGGACACTCCGGCCTTGATCTTGTGCGGCGAGCGCAGACCGCGATACCGCAGCTCCAGATCGATCGCCAGACCCACGCTGTCCTGCACGCCATACCGGCACCAGGTCGAGCCGACACAGGATTTGACCGTCCGCAACGACTTGCCGTACGCGTGCCCGGACTCGAAGCCCGCGTCGACAAGTCGCCGCCAGATGTCCGGCAGCTGGTCCACAGTGGCCCCGAACAGGTCGATCCGCTGTCCGCCGGTGATCTTGGTGTACAGCCCGAAGTCCTGCGCGACCTGCGCGATCACCATCAGTTTCTCCGGTGTGATCTCCCCGCCGGGAATTCGCGGCACCACCGAATAGCTGCCGTTGCGCTGCATGTTCGCGAGGAAACGGTCATTCGTGTCCTGCAGCGCCGCCTGCTCGCCCTCGAGAATGTGCCCGTTGCCCAGCGTCGCCAGGATCGAGGCCACCGCGGGCTTGCACACCGCGCACCCGGTCCCGGAGCCGTACCGGCTGACAATCTCGCTGAACGTCGTCATCCGCGTCGCCTGGATGATCTCGAACAGCTCAGCGCGAGACTGCGTGAAGTGTTCGCACAACGCCTTCGACTGCTCGACCCCGCACGCGTTCAGCAGCTTCGCCAGCATCGGCACACACGAACCACACGACGTTCCCGCGCGCGTGCACGCCTTCAGCTTCCCGACGGAGTCGCAGCCGTCCTCGGTGATCGCCCGGGTCAACGTGCCCTTCGAGACCCCATTGCACGAACAGACCTGCGCCTCGTCCGGCAAGGCGTCCACGCCGACGGCCGCACCGCCACCGGCGGGCGCGAGCAACGCACCCGGGTCGGCGGGAAGCGGACGGCCGACCAACGCCCGCAGCGTGTTGTACTCCGCCGCGTCGCCGACCAGGACCCCGCCGAGCAGCGTCCGGCCGTCGTCGGTGACCACGAGCTTCTTGTACGTACCGGCCACGGCGTCGTTCACCGCGACTTCCAACGCACCTTCGGTGGCCGCGTGCGCGTCGCCGAAACTGGCGACGTCCACGCCCATCAGCTTCAGCTTCGTCGCGGTGTCCGGCTCGGGGAAGCTCGCCGTGGCACCGGTGAGCTGCGCCGCGACCACCTCCGCCATCGCGTATCCCGGCGCGACGATGCCGTACACCCGGCCCTCGACCGCCGCGCACTCGCCGATCGCGTAGACCGCTGGGTCGCTGGTCCGACAGGTCGAGTCGACCAGCACGCCGCCACGCTCGCCAACGTCCAAACCGGACTCTCGCGCCAGGTCGTCACGGGGCCGGACACCGGCGGAGAAGACCACCAGGTCGACGTCCAGCTCCGTGCCGTTGCCCAGCCGCGCCAGCAACCGTGATCCGTCGGCCTCGATCGCATTCGTCGAAGTTCCAGTGTGGACAGTCACGTCCAGGTTCGTGATCAGTCGCCGGAGAAGACCGCCGCCGCCATCGTCGACCTGCAACGGCATCAGCCGCGGTGCCATCTCCACCACGTGCGGCGACAAGCCCATGTCCCGCAATGCCTTCGCTGCCTCCAGACCGAGGAGGCCGCCGCCGATCACCATCGCCGCTCGACGGCCGCGGCCCTGCCGTTCGGCTGCCGCGCGGATCGCGTCGAGATCCTCAATCGTCCGGTACACGAACACGCCGGGCAGATCCCGACCCGGCACCGGCGGGACGAACGGGCGGGAACCGGTCGCCAGCACCAGAGAGTCGTACGGCTGCACGTGTCCGGAATCCGTCGTCACCGTTTTGGCGTCGCGATCCACCGACACGACGACCTCGCCAAGCCGGAGCTCGACCGCGTCGTCGTCCGCGTAATCGGAACCGGGCAACGCCAACGCGGCCGGATCCCAACTGTCCACATAGGAAGTCAGCGCCACCCGGTCGTAAGCGGGACGGTTCTCCTCGCCGATGACGACGACCCGCCACTCGCCCGCCGCGTCTGCCGCACGAAGTGCCTCCACGAACCGGTGCGCGACCATGCCGTGCCCGGCAACCACCACTGTAGGCATTTCAGACCTCCGCTCCTGCCAACGCCACCTGCGCGCGCACCGCCGGCTTGCGCAGATAGCCGAACCACGTCACACCCACGCACACCGCGTAGAAGACCAGGAATCCGACGAACGCCGGAACACCGCTGTGCGCGGTGGCGAACGACTGCCGGAACGCGAGGTTGATGAACAACCCGCCCAGCGCGCCGATCGCACCGGCCAGCCCGATCAACGCTCCGGACAGCCGCCGAGCGTTGCGCCGTTCCGCCGCCTCGTCGGCACCGGCCTGAATCGCGGCACGCGCCTTCACCTGGAAGATCGCCGGGATCATCTTGTACGTCGATCCGTTGCCGATTCCGGTGAGCACGAACAAAACAATGAACGCCGCGGTGAATGTCGCCAGCGAATCAGTCGAAGAAGCCAGCACCAGCACCACGGTCGCCAGCGCCATCGCGCCGAATGTCGCGAAGGTGACCCGGCCACCGCCGATACGGTCCGAAAGCCAGCCGCCGATCGGCCGCGACAGCGAACCCAGCAGCGGGCCGAGGAACGTCACCGCGGCCGCCTGCAATGGCGTCCGGCCGAACTGGTTCTGCAGCACCAAACCGAAGGCGAAGCTGTAACCGATGAAGGAACCGAACGTGCCGACGTACAGCAACGACATCACCCAGGTGTGTCCATAACGGACTACCTCGCGCATCGCCTTCGTGTCACCGCGAACGCTGACCAAGTTGTCCATGAACAACGCTGCGCACGTCGCGGCGGTGACGATCAGCGGAAGGTAGATGTACAGCACCAATCGCGGCGCGGTCGCACCCGCGGTCCCGATGACGAGAAGCCCGACGAGCTGAATCACCGCGACGCCGAGGTTTCCGCCTCCGGCGTTCAACCCGAGTGCCCAGCCCTTGTGCCGTTCTGGATAGAAGGTGTTGATGTTCGCCATCGACGACGCGAAGTTGCCACCCCCGACACCGCCGAGCGCGGCCATCAGCACGAAGGTGCCAAGGGACGTACCCGGGTGCAGCACGATCGCGGTCAGCACCGTCGGGATGAGGAGCAGCAGTGCGCTGATGACTGTCCAATTGCGACCGCCGAAGCGCGCGACCGCGAAGGTGTACGGGATCCGCATGATCGCGCCGACCACCGTCGGCGTGGAGACGAGCAGGAACTTGTCCGCCGCGCTGAATCCGTAGGCCGGGCCCATGAACAGCACCACGACCGACCACAGGGTCCAGACCGAGAAGCCGATGTGCTCGGAAAACACGGAAAACCACAGATTGCGCCGGGCGACTCGCTTGCCGGTCGTTTCCCAGAACTCGTCGTCCTCGGGATCCCAGTGCTCGATCCAACGGCGGGTCATGGCGTCCTCCTCGTTACCGGGGGCGGTCATTGCGCGGCCAGCCAGTCCGCGACCGCGCCGACCGTGTCGCGGCAGCTGCCGCATCCCGTGGTGGCGCGGGTGGTACGGGCGAGTGCGGCAGCGTCGGTGGCGCCACCTCGCCAGGCTTCGATCAGGCGGCCTTTGGTCACCGCGTTGCAGCGGCAGATCACCGTGGACGCAGGGAGATCCGCTGGGCTGGCCGCCGTCGGCGCGCCCGCGGGCATCGCACGGCCGAGCAGCACCGCGAGCCGGTCTTCGGGTACTGGCGTACCTCGGTCGTGCAGCTGCGTCACGGTCGCCGCCGCGTCCGGGAGCCCGAGCAGAATCGCACCGGTCACGCGGTCGCCGCGGACGACGAGCTTGCCGTACCGTCCGCCGGACGGATCGTCGAAGGTCACGACCTCGGCCGCGGCGTCCTCGCTGGTCACCTGCGTTTCGCCGAGCGCGGCGAGGTCGATGTCGCGCGCCTTGAGCCGGGTGACCGTGCGGGTGCCGCGATAGCGAGCCGTGGCGTCCGCGCCGGTGAGCAGATCCGCGAGCACTGCCGCCTGTTCCCACGCGGGCTGCACCAATCCGGCCGGCGCACCCGGGTGCCGGGCGCAGTCGCCGAGCGCGTGGATCCGGCCGTCGGAAGTCCTCAGCAGATCGTCCACCAGAATCCCGCGGTCCACCGCGAGTCCGGCGGCTTCGGCGAGCGACGTCTCCGGTCGCACCCCGGCAGCGACGACCACCAGGTCCGCGGGAACGAAGCTGCCGTCGTCGAGTTTGAGGCCGTCTCCGGGAAGGTGGCGAGCGGCCGTCACCTCGAACCGGAACGTCACGCCCAGCTCGGCCAACCGGCGCGCCAGCACCCGCCCGGCACCGGAATCCAGTTGCCGTTCCAGGACGTGCGGCTGCGGATGCACCACCGTCACGTTCGCGCCGCGACCCGCCAGCCCTCGCGCGGCCTCCAAGCCGAGCAGCCCGCCGCCGAGTACGGCGACCGGCGCGCCCGGACGTGCGGCGTCCACGATGCGCGCGCAGTCGTCCAGCGTTCGGAACGCCACGACCTCCGGCCCGAGTTCGAGGCCTTCGACTGGCGGCATCCAGGGCGCGGCACCGGTCGCGAGGACGACAGAGTCGTAAGGGAAATCCTCGGTCTCAGTGCGGACCAACCGCCGCGCCGGGTCGATCTGCGTCACCCGCGTTCCGAGCCGCAGATCGACCTGCGTCTGCGCTGCCCACTCGGAATCGTGCAGCCGCACCGTGTCCGCGTTCATCCCGCCAGCGACCACAGTGGACAGCAGCACCCGGTTGTACGCCGGATGCGGCTCCTCGCCGAGCACAGTCAGCCGTACTCGGTCGCCTTCCGGATCACGCCGGCGGATCTCGTCCGCGAGCCGGGCCCCGGCCATTCCGTATCCGATGATGACGACGTTCCGCGCGCTCATGCTTCCGCCCTCGCCAACGACACCGCGCACACCTTGAACTCCGGCATCCGGCTCACCGGGTCGAGCGCCGGGTTAGTCACCAGATTCGCTCGCGCCGCACCAGGAAAGTGGAACGGCATGAAGACGAGGTCCGCGCGCATCGACGGCACACACCGCACCTGCGCGACTGTTTCCCCGCGTCGTGACCGGACCACCGCGCGGTCGCCGTCGGCCAGTCCAGACCGCGCCGCGGTATCCGGATGCACCTCGACGAACACCTCCGGAACGACCGCCGTCAGTTCCGCGATCCGGCGAGTCTGCGCACCGGATTGGTAGTGCTGCAGAACGCGACCGGTCGTGGCCTGCAACGGAAAGACCTCATCCGGCAACTCAGCGGGTCCACTGTGGTCAACGTCCGCGAACCGCGCCCGTCCGTCCGGATGTGCGAAGCCGTCGAGAAACATCCGCGGCGTGCCCGGGTGTGCCTCGTCCGGGACCGGCCAGTGCAACGCTTCCCCGGAGCGCAACCGCTGGTAAGTCACGCCGGAGTAGTCCGCAGCTCCGCCCTTCGACGCGGCGCGCAGCTCCTCGAAGACCTCCGCCGCGTCGTCCGGAAACCGCTCGACGGGTTGTCCAATACGGACCGCGAGATCACGCAACAGCGAAAGATCGCTGCGCACTCCGTCCGGCGGATCAATCGACCGCTGTCGTAAGAGGACTCGACCTTCGAGGTTGGTCAACGTGCCTTCTTCTTCGGCCCATTGCGGGACCGGGAAAACCACGTCAGCCAGCTCCGCGGTCTCCGACAAAACGAAGTCCGCCACCACGAGAAGATCCAGTCCGGCCAAGCGTTCCTGCACTCGGGACGAGCGCGGAGCCGATACCACCGGGTTGCTCCCGAACACCAGCAACGCCTTGATCGACTCTCCCAGCTCGTCGAGCAGCTCGACCGCGGACCGGCCCGGACCCGGCAAGCTTTCCGCTGGCACACCCCAGACCTCGGCGACATGCGCACGCGCCGCCGGATCGTCGATCTTGCGATACCCCGGCAGCTGATCCGCTTTCTGCCCGTGCTCGCGTCCGCCCTGGCCGTTGCCCTGTCCGGTCAGACAGCCGAAGCCAGACCCGGCGCGACCGGGCAATCCCAGCGCGAGAGCGAGGTTGATCCACCCGCCGACGGTCGCGGTGCCGGACGCGTGCTGTTCCGTCCCGCGCCCAGTCAGTACATACGCGTTGCCAGCCCGGGCCAGCATTTCCGCGGCCTGACGCTGGTCCGCGGCCGAGACCCCGGTGACCCGCTCGACCCGTTCCGGCCACCAGGTCGCGGCGATGCGCCACATCTCGTCGAAGCCGGCCGTCCGAAGATCCACATAGGACTTGTCCAGGTGGCCTTCGGCGACGACCGCGTGCAGGATCCCCAACGCCAGCGCGAGATCCGTACCCGGCGCGGGTGCGAGGTGCAGCGCGGCCCGCTCGGCCGTCGGTGTGCGGCGCGGGTCGATCACGATCAGTTCCGCGCTGTCCAGGTGCTGCATGAACGGCGGCATCGTCTCGGCCGGGTTCGCGCCAGCGAGCAGGACGACGTCCGCTCCCGCGAGATCAGTGACCGGGAACGGAAGTCCGCGGTCGACGCCGAACGCGCGCATCCCGGCCGCGGCGGCGGAGGACATGCAGAAGCGGCCGTTGTAGTCGATTTGCGACGTCCCGAGCGCTACCCGGGCGAATTTCCCGAGCAGGTAAGCCTTTTCGTTGGTGAGTCCTCCGCCGCCGAACACGGCGACCGAGTCCGCGCCGTGCTCACGACGCGAGGCGAGCAGTTGGTCCGCGACGAAATCCAGTGCCTCGCCCCAGGAAACCGGCTGCAGTTCTCCGTCTCGGCGGAGCAGCGGCGAGGTCAGTCGTGCGCCGGACTTCAGCAGGGCGCCGGCGGTCCAGCCTTTCTGGCACAGGCCGCCCGCGTTGACCGGGAAATTTCTTGGAGTGACCCGGGTCTCGTCAAGGCGCATCCCGCACTGCAGAGCGCAGTACGGGCAATGTGTGTCGACGTGCGGCACAGGCGCTCCTCGGATCGGCGATGACCCGACGGTAAGGACGCTGTGTTACCTCGACGTGCCGGAATGTTTCAGGGAGTTGACATTGCCCGCCGTCAGGGCGGGGTCGCGCAGTGAGTCAGAGGATCGCGCTGACCTCGCGGGCGGCCGCGCGCAGGCCGTCCAGTGCGGCGTTGGTGGAACGAGGGTCGAGCGCGTGCGAGGCTAGACGGAAGAGAATGGCACGCAGGAGGAGCTGGGGCCACTCGGGAAGGTGTGCCCAGCGTTCCAGGAGCGCTCCGGTCGCCCCGCCCCAGATCAGCGAGTCGACCGCGGCGATCGCCGCGCCCCATTCGCCGGGGCGGTAGTAGGCGACGAAATCGACTACGCCAGGGGCCGCGTCGCCGTCGAAGAGCAGACCGGCGAGGAGTTCGCCGTGGGCCACCTGGTGCGGAAGTTTGATCGGGCGGCGGGACGGGGCGAGGATTTCGAACCAGCGGCCGCCTTTTTCCTCGGGAAGGGGGCGGTCCAGTTCTTCCCAGGCGATGCGGTCGGCGATGGCGTCCCGGTCGTCGCGGGACGAGAGGAAGTCCGGACGGGGCAGATCCGCGGTGGCTCGGTGCAGGCGGACCGCGGCCAGGACCGATTCCTCGCAGCGGTGTTCGGTGGTGCCGGGGAGGTACCGCCACGCTGACCAGTCGCCGACGATCCAGCGGCCGTCCCTCGACCGCACCGGCTTGGCGATGCGGAGGCCGGGGTCGTCGGCGAAATCGAGGGCTCGGGCGGTCCAGAGGGCTTGGGAGCGGTCGGTGACGCGTTTGAAGACCACGTCCCCGGCGTGCCAGGTTTCGGAGTCCGGGAGCAGGGTGATGGCGCCGGCGTCGCTGCCGAACGCGGAGCAGACGCGTTCGGAGGGACGTTCGAGGGTTGACCGCACAAAGGGGGAGGTTACCCCGGTGAGGGGTGGGTTATTGCGGAGACTCGCTGGTCATGGGTGGTTTCTCGGGTGCGGGGGTTGGTGGGGTCGGTCGGGCGGCTCGTCGCCTGGCGGCGACATTGCGCAGGGGCGGGGCGTGGGGCACCCCGAAGCTGGATTGTGCTGACGGTTCGGGGGTGCTTGTCAAGGCGGGAAAGATGCCTTGACAAGCACCCCCGAACCGCAGGGAGGCTTCGTATCGGGGTGCGGGGGAGGTGTGGGTGCCTCGCTTGTTTGGTGCGTCGGCGGCGGTTTGGTGGGGTGGGGCGCGGGGGGTGGCGTGGGTGCGCTGAGGGTTGGGTGCGTCGGCGGCGGTGTCGTGGGTGGGCGCGGGGCTTGGGTGGGTGGTCGCGTGGGTTCGCGGATTGCCTGGATGGCACCCCAATGCGGCATGGGGTGCGGTGCCGGGTGGGCGCTCACGACCCTGGCCGAAGCCTGAAATACGTGAAGGGCTCCTTCAGGGAATCTAAGTCCCTCAAGGAGCCCTTCACGGACAGGCAGCAGTACCTCAGTAGGTCGGCAGGCTCGGGTCGATCTGCCGTGCCCAGGCCAGGACTCCGCCGCCCAGGTGGGTGGCGTCCTTGAAGCCGGCCGCGTGCAGGGCGGCCAGTGCCTCTGCCGAGCGGGCGCCGGACTTGCAGTGCAGGACGATCGGCTTGTCCTGCGGCAGTTCCGCCAGTGCCTCGCCGGACAGGATGCGGTCCTTCGGGATCAGCGTGGCGCCCTTGATGTTGACGATCTCGTACTCGTGCGGCTCGCGGACGTCGATCAGGGCGAAGTCCTCGCCGGAGTCGAACTTCGCCTTCAGTTCCGCGGGCGTGATCGTGCTGCCGGAGGCGGCCGAGGCTGCTTCTTCCGACACCACGCCGCAGAAGGCTTCGTAGTCGATCAGTTCCGTGATCTTCGGGGTCTCCGGGTCCTTGCGGATCTTGACCTCGCGGTACTTCATCTCCAGCGCGTCATAGGAGATCAACCGCCCGAGCAGCGGTTCTCCGATGCCGGTGATGAGCTTGATCGCCTCGGTCACCATGATCGAGCCGATCGACGCGCACAGCACGCCCAGCACTCCGCCTTCCGCGCAGGACGGGACCATGCCCGGGGGCGGCGGCTCGGGGTAGAGATCCCGGTAGTTGAGACCCTTGCCGTTCGGAGCGTCCTCCCAGAAGACGCTGACCTGGCCTTCGAACCGGAAGATCGAGCCCCACACATACGGCTTTCCGAGCAGCACCGCCGCGTCGTTGACCAGGTAGCGGGTGGCGAAGTTGTCCGTGCCGTCGAGGATCAGGTCGTACTGCCGGAAGATCTCCAGCGCGTTCGCCGATTCGAGCCGCTCGGTGTGCAGGTGCACCTTGACCAGCGGGTTGATCTCCGCGATCGATTCCTGCGCCGACGCGGCCTTGAGCTTGCCGACGTCGGACTGGCCGTGGATCACCTGGCGCTGCAGGTTGGATTCGTCGACGACGTCGAAGTCGATGATGCCGAGCGTGCCCACGCCGGCCGCCGCCAGGTACAGCAGCGCCGGGCTTCCGAGGCCGCCCGCACCGATGACCAGGACCTTCGCGTTCTTCAACCGCTTCTGCCCGACCACCCCGACGTCCGGGATGATCAGGTGACGGCTGTACCGGGCCACCTCTTCCTTGGTGAGCTCGGCTGCCGGCTCTACGAGCGGCGGCAGTGCCGTGTCTGACATCGGGTCCTCCATACTCGCGCGGGTCGCGTAGTCGATCCCAGTATGTTCAACGCCCGCTCGCAAGGGAGACTTCCCTGCTCTCAGATCGTGGGACGTTGTTACTGGCCCGGCGGAGTCGGGTTCGGCCACGCGTTCGGCTTGCACACGCGATGGTCCGCGGCGACCTTGCCCTTGTCGCCGCCGGGGATGTTGTTGAGCATCGCGACGTAGTCGTCGGCGACGCCGAACGACTGCTGCATCATCACCGGCGCGGGCTGGTCGTTTCCGGGGCAGCCCACGTGATTGTTGCCCAGCGCGTGCCCGACCTCGTGGTTGATGGCGTACTGCCGGTACCCCGTCATGTCCGGACCGTAGACCTTCGCGCCGCGCACCCAGCGCGACAAGTTGATCAGCACCCGGCCCATGCTGCGCCGGTAGCAGGAGGCCTCGAATTTGATCTGGAACCCGCACGCGTCCGGCCGGTGCGTGGTGTCCGGCGTGGTGAGGCTCACCCGGAAACTCGGGTCTGGATAGCTCGCGTCGACCCGCTGCAACCGGATCTCGCCGTTCCAGGTCCAGCTGCGCGGATCGGACAAAATGCCCTGCACCGCGGTCCCGAAGCTGTCGTCTCCGGCGTAGCTCGCCGGATCGATGCCGTCCTCGACCTCGACGGTGTAGGTGTAGAGCTTCCCGCTCTTGCCCACGACGTCGCTCGACCCCGGCACGATGTGCCAGGTCCCCTTGCCGGTCTGCGTGAACGGACCGCCGCTGGGCAGGTCGGCGGTCGGCACGTTGAGGTTCACCGGCTGCGCGGGGTTCTCCGGGATGCCTCCGCCCCCGTCGATCGCGCCCGAGGACGTGTCGCCGGACGCGACCTCGCCGCTGCTCCCGACGCCTGCGTCGGGCGAGCTGGTGGCCGTGTTGACCGCGACCAGCACGGTGATCACGGCCAGGATCGGCAGCGCGTACACCCGCCAGCCGTACGTCTTCACGAACCGCCCGAACTGGGACTGCTTCTTCTTCGGCTCCGGACGCTTCTCCGCGCCGTCCTTGGGTTTCCAGGAGGCGGCCAGCGGCTCAGCGCTCGTGCGGCGTCCGCCCGGCCGGTACCGGTCCTCGCCCACGCGCTGGGCGGGCTTGCGCGCGGGCCGGTACTGGCCGACGCGCGACGAGTCGGCCTCCGCGTCGCCCGACCCGGAGGACGCTGAACGCCGGGCCGACCCAGCGGTCGGGCCCCGCCGGTCCTTCGCTCGCGCGTCCTGCTTCAGCCGGTCCACCGACCCAGGGTGCCACACGGCGGCGACCTTCCCGGCAGCGACTGGCGGGCTCCCCGGCGATCCGCGGTCCCCCGTTCGGGCTACCAGGAGCCCTTGTCCGCGCCCTCCCACAGACCGAGCACGGCACGGGCGACCACCTGCGGACGTTCCATCTGGGCGACGTGTCCGGTGCGCGGGAGGACCAGCAGCCGGGCGCGCGGAATCGTCTGCGCGGTCCGCAGCGCGCGCTTGACCGAGATCACCCGGTCGTGGAGTCCCCAGACGACCAGCGTCGGGGCCTCGACCTGCTTGGCGACCGACCACAGCGACGTGGCGCCGAGCGCGGTCCAGCGCCGGAAGATGCCGAACGTGCTGCGCTCCATCGCGGCCAGCGCCCACGGGAACCCGGCGCGCGCGGCGTGCTCCTCGACCAGTTCGTCCAGCCGGGCGTCCGGGAAGCGCGACGGGTCGTGGAAGCACAGCTTGATGACCTGCGCGGCGCGTTCGCGAGCCGTCATCCCGGCCATCCGGCGGCGCACCCGCGCGCCGACCACCGGCAGGTAGGCCAGCGCCATCAGCGGATCGGACAGCCGGCGCGGGTCCGGGCGGCGGTCGGGCATCGCCGGGGAAATCAGGGTGAGAGTTCTCACCAGCTCCGGCCGCCGTGCCGCGACCAGCAGCGCGATCGCGCCGCCCATCGAGTTGCCGAGCAGATGCACCGGCTTTCCGAGCCGCTCCAGCCGGCCCGCGATGACGTCGGCGTGGTCGTCGAGGCTGTACGCGAACCCTTCCGCGGGCTCCGAATAGCCGAATCCGGGCAGGTCAACAGCCTGTCCGGCGGCGGTCGGGGCGAGCAGCGCGGCCAGGTCGGTCCAGTTCGTGGACGATCCGCCGAGCCCGTGCACGTACACCGCGGGCGTGCCGTCCGGGCCGGGCGTGTGCCGGATGTGGAGGCCGTCTTCGACCGTTCCCGGCCAGGCTGGCAGCGCCCCGTCGAGCGGCGGAAGGGGCGTAGTCGACAATGGCACCTGGGTCACCGGCGGGCGGACCGCCGCCGCGGTGGCGGGGCGGGAGGTCGTGGTGGTCACCAGTCCAGGATGCCTGACCCTTGGCATTTCGGGCGTACCCACGAGTAATGTCAGGTTCACTTCACGCGGTGGTGAACCCGCCCGGCGAAGGCTGCGGACGGAGGAAGTATGACGGAGATGGCGCGACTGCAACGAGGCGTCCGGTTGCCCCGGACCGAGCGCCGGGCCCAGTTGCTGACAGCCGCGCAGCGCGTCTTCGCCGAGCACGGGTACCACGCGGCGGCGATGGACGAGATCGCCGAAGAGGCCGGCGTCAGCAAACCGGTGCTCTACCAGCACTTCCCCGGCAAGCTCGACCTCTACATCGCGCTGCTGGAAAGCCACGTCGACGACCTGGTCGGCCGGGTGCAGGGCGCGCTGAACTCCACCACGGACAACCGCCAGCGCGTCCCGGCCACGGTCGGCGCGTTCTTCGACTTCGTGAACAACGACGCGGGCGCGTTCCGCATGGTCTTCGAATCCGATCTGCGCGGCGAACCCGCCGTCCAGGAGGCGGTGGACCGCGCGACATCGGCCAGCGTCGAGGCCATCACCGAGACGATCACCTCCGACGCCGGTCTTGACGAGGAGAAGGCCCGCCTGCTGGCCGTCGGCCTGGTCGGGATGAGCCAGGTCAGCGCGCGCTACTGGCTGCAGCACAACCAGTCGATGAGCCGCGAGGACGCGGTGGCGCTTACCGCGAACCTCGCCTGGCGCGGCATCGGCGGCGGTTTCCCGCTCAAGGACAACTGACTCCAGTGCCCGCCCTCGCGGTGCCGGGCACGTTCTGCAGCCCGCGGATCTACGCACGGCTGGCGGCCGCGCTGCCCGACGAACTGGACGCGGTCGACTGGATGACCGCGCCCGGTCCGTGGCGGATCGAGGACATCGCGGCGCGGGTCGCCGACCGGATCGACCAGCACGGCCGCCCGGTCACGCTGATCGGACACTCCACGGGCGGCTGTATCGCGGCGGTCGTCGCGGCCGCCCGGCCGGATCTGGTGTCCGCGCTGCTGCTGGCGAACACCGGCGCGCACATGCGCGGCCACGGCGACGTCGACCGGATCCTGGCCACGATCGCCTCGGCCTGGGGTCCGGACCTGCACGCCGCGGTGCTCGACCGGTCCTTCGCCACCCCGTTGCCGCCGGACCTGCGCGCTGAACTGCTCGACTACGCCGCCCGCGTCCCGGCCGAAGCCGCACTGGAAGTCCTGCGGAGCCAACGGGATCTGGACCTCACGCCACGCCTGGCGTCGATCCGCTGCCCGGTCACGGTCCTGCACGGAATCCACGACCGGGCCCGCACTCTCGCGGACGCTCAGCACCTCGTCGACCACCTGCCGAACAGCGAACTCGTCACCGTGGAGACCGGGCACTCCCCGATCTGGGAAGACGTCCCGGCCACCGTCGCCGCGCTCGAACGGCTCCGCTAGCTCATTCGCGCGGTTTTCGCTGCCGCGGCACCGATCTCGCCGCGCCGGGTAGTTCGACCAGCAGTTGTTCGAGAGGCACACTCTCCGGCAGTGCGCTGTGCGGATCGGTCAGCCAGGCGTCGGATTTGCTTCGCTGGGACGGTTGTTCGCCGTCAGCCAGCAAGGCGACGTAGCAGCCGTAGTCGATGGCGAACCCGTCGTAAAGCGTTCCCGGCCGCTTCCGGCTGACGATTCCGCGTCGCACGAGGTGGACGAGCCGGGCGTCGTTCAGATCGCGCACGGTCGGATCGTTCGCGCCACTGGCGTGCTCGAGCAGGAAAGTACGCGAGCGCCGACGGCCGACGACCTCGTCCACCAGCCACCGAAGTGTCGTCAAACCCGGTTCGTTCCCGGCGATGGCGGCGTACTTGTCCCGCAGATACCAGTCTTGCGCGGCCTGCCGGACGTGCCGGATCCCGATCGTCGCCGTGTTCGCGTGCTGCGCGGCCAAGGCGGCGATGTTGATCGCGTCGCGGGGCACGCCCTCGGCCGCGCGCACGAGTTCGGGAAACGCGGTGCGGCTGAACGCGGTGGCCACGAATTCCGCCGGGTCGTCGGTCACCGGCATCCGCGGTCGTACGTGATTGAGGAACAGCTCGGCGAAAAACTGCCTCGACTGGGTCCGGCCGTGATCGAACCGGAGCACGTCGTCGAAGCTGACCGCGGAGGCCGCGTCCGCGCCGACCTCGATGCCGACGTAGTCGCCTTCGTCGCCGGGTTCGCGGAACCGGGACCGGCGTTCGATCGCCGCGATCTTGACCGTCGTCCCGCGCGTCGGAAGCACGCTGCGGCGCAGCAAATCCGCCAGCAACGGTTGCAGCTCAAGGGGAATGGAGCTCCACTCGTCCAGCAACAGCCACAGCCGGGCAGGCGCCAGCGCGGCCGTGATCCGGGCCAGCGCCCGGCTGAGCGGCCCGAAAATGACCTGGTGATGCTCGGTTCCGGTGCGCCGCAACCGATCCGAAGCCGTGACCGAATGCCTGCTGCTGCCCGACATCCTCACCTGACCGCGCGGACCGCCCGGTCCCCAAGACGCCGATGCCCCAGCGCCGGCCGACTGCTCCGCAGAACCTCCGACAGTCGTCTCCCGCTCGACGTTCCCGATGACCTCGACCGTCGTCGCCGCTTCGGTCAACTCGTCCAAGCCCTGCAGCAAACCTTCCTGGTCGGAAACCCTGGCCTCGATCGCCGTGGTCAGCAGCTGTTCGTGCACCGCTTCCAGCGTGTCGACCAGCAGCTGGGTACCCCTGAGCGAGACCGGCAACTGCTGATTCGCGTACAGGCCGCTGGTGGAGCCGACCGTGCGCAAATCCAGGTACACCGCGACATCGTGGGTCTCTTCGACCAGATCGGCCAGGTACAGCAAGGCGTGCGTTTTCCCGGTGCCGCGGCGGCCGTACAGGATCTGGTGGTCAGCGGAATGCAGCATCGCCGAAAACGACCCGGCCACCACGAAGGTTTTGGCCAGCGTATGCCGGTCCACGCTCTCCGCCCGCCGGGAAATCGCCATCAGGCTCCGGTTGACGTGCGCGCTCAGCGGCTGCCCCATGCCCGTCCTGTCTGTCGGCGATATCCCAGCCACCCAGCGTGACAGCGCCGGGCGGCCGGGAACAGCCGACAGTCAGGTACGAGCGCGAACGCGCACGGTCACGAAACCCGCAGCAGTGCTCCGATCCGCTTCGCGACCTCGCCCGCCCGCTCCTGTGGCAGCATGTGCCCAGCACCGGGGAAACGGACAAACTCCGCGTCCGGCAGCTCTTCCGCGATCACTTTCGCGTGCGGCAGCGGGCAAAGCCGGTCCTTCTCCCCCGCCAGCACCACGGACGGGGTACCGCGCAATGTCGCCAGGGCGACACGGCGGTCATGGGTCGAAATCGCGTCCTGGAACGCGCCGAGACTCGCCGGATGCGCGCACAACAGCTGATCCGCGACCAGCCGAAGGTCCGCGCGGCGCGGGTGGTCGCCGAACACGAGGAACCGCGCGCCCGAACGCACCATCGCCGGGCTCAACGGCAGCCGCTCGCCTTTCCGATGCGACAACGCTTTCGCCAGCCGGCGCTCGAACCGCGCGGAGAACTGGCCCGCCATTCCGGGCAGCCCCAACGTGATCCGGTCCATCTGCCCGGACGACGTCGCCACGAACGCCGCCCCGACGACCCGGTCCCGGACCAGCTCCGGATGCCGCTCGGCCAGCGCCATCATGGTCATGCCGCCCATCGAATGCCCGGCGAGCACCAGCGGACCCGACGGCACGCGAGCGGCGATCAGCTCGGCCAGATCGTCGGCCAGCCGCGGAATCGTCCCGGTTTCCTTGGTCGCGGGCGCGGAACCGCCGTGCCCGCGCAGGTCGTAGCGCAGCGTCCGGACGCCCGGCCCGAGGTGCTCCATGACGCCGTCCCACGTGCGGTGGTCCTGCGTCCAGCCGTGCACCAGCACCAGCGTCACCGCGGCATCGGCCGGGCCGCTCATTTCGACGTGCAGCGCACAGCCGTCGCTGGTCACGAACCGATGCTCGCGGGCGGGATTCCGCAGCCGCTCGACGGTAGTCATTTCGCCTCCGCGGGAGGAAGTACGTCGGCGGTAGTCATTTGCCCTCCGGCAACAAGAAAGACTTGCGCCAGAAGGGCTTCCCCGGCAGCCCGACCAGACCGGACTCCTGCAGGAACGGCATGATCTTCTCCCCCGCCCACGCGATCGTCCCGCGCCAGTGCGGATTGTTCAGCGCCGTCTGGACGCCCTCGCTCGGCCGGATCCCCACCGCCTTGTAGACGTTCGGGTTGATGAACGCCCGCGTCACGAAGTACGAGATCAGCGCGATGCTGAACTGCTGGTAGGCGATCTCCGCGCGGCCGAGTTTCGCCATCCCCCGGGTGACTTCCTCGCGGGCGAAGGTGACGTGCCGCGCCTCCTCCAGCACGTGGATCCGGTTGACCATCCGGACCAGCGGCTGGATCTGGTCGTCGTTCATCTGCTCGCGCTGCAGCCGGTCGAGCACCTCCTCGGCGACCAGGATCGCGCCGTAGCGCGCCGGACCGTAGGAAATGGTCGGCATCAGCTTCGCGAACTGCCGCAGCACCGGCACCGGACCGTAGGTCGGGCAGCCGATCCGCGCGGACATCCTCGCGAACATGGTGGAGTGCCGGCATTCGTCGGCGATCTCGGTGAGCGCGAACTGCGCGTGCGCCGTCGTCGGGTCCTGCTCGTAGATCTCCTTGAGCAGCATCTGCATCAGGAGGATCTCGAACCACAGGCCCGTGGTCGCGATGCTGGCCATCTCGTGCTTGCCCAGCTCGATCCGCTGCTCCGGGCTCAGCCGGTCCCACAGCGGAGTGCCGTACAGCGACGAGCGCTCCGGCAGGATGTACCGCTTGCCCTCGACGAGCGGTGCGTCCCAGTCGATGTCGACGTCCGGGTCGTAGAACTTGTTCGCCGCCGACTTCAGCAACCGCTGTGCCGTCGCCTCCCGGTCGGTCACCTTGAGCGTCCGCGTCATCATCAGCCCCTTCCAGCGCCTGACTCGCCGTTGAATCGAGAAGCCGCGTCCCGCTGCCCCCACAGGAACATGTAACCCGTGGTAACAGTTACCTCTGGTAGCATGACCCCCGTGATCGAACGTGTCAAGCGCTCCAGCAAGCAGTCCGGCAAGCAGGCAGCCGACACCGAGACCGGCGCGGGCAGTACCGGCGACGCCCGCCGCGATCGCTGGCGCAAGCACCGCATCGCCCGCCGCGCGGAGTTCGTCGAAGCTGCCCTGCGCGCGCTCGACGCGCACGGTCCAGACCTCGGCATGGAGGACGTCGCCGCGGAAGCGGGCGTCACGAAACCCGTGCTGTACCGGCATTTCGAGGACAAGGCCGACCTGTACGTAGCGCTCGGCCAGCGCGGCACGGAGATCCTTTTCGAGCGGCTGATCCCGGCGATCAACGCGGAACTCGCGCCGGTGCCGCGGATCCGGATGGCGCTCGACGCGTTCTTCGGCGTCATCGAGGAGCATCCGAACCTGTACCGCTTGCTGGCACACGGCGGGCTGCCGGGCAAAAGCGCCGATTCGGACGTCGTCGCGGAGGACAAGGAGGTCATCGCCACCGCGCTGACCGCGTTGCTCGGCGACTACATGCGGATGTTCAACATGGACTCCGGCGCGGCCGAACCGTGGGCGCACGGGATCGTCGGCATGGTCCAGAGCACCGGCGAATGGTGGCTGGACCGGCGCTCGATGGGCCGCGATTCGGTGGTCGAGTACCTCACCCAGATCATCTGGGCGGCGATCGACGGGCTCACCCGCCAGCAAGGCGTGGTGATCGACCCGAACCTGCCGCTCGAGGAGAACAAGGTCGTCCAGCTCGGACGCAGCGAGAACAACACCGCCGCCGGCAACGAGGCCGGCTGACGAGAGGACCCCGGATGAGCGACGAAGACGGCTACACGGGCTCGGCGACGCTGGTCGTCGACGGCGCGGAATTCGCCGCGGACGTCGATCTGCGCGGCTATTTCCAGCCGATCGACGGCTACTACCACTGGTACGGCCGCGTCGCCGAGAACCCGAAGCTGGCCGAGGCGGTCGGCGGGCGCAAGAAGGCGTGCGAGGTGCGGATCGGCGAGCACAGCGCCGAGGGCGAACTGTCCGATCCCGACCCGTGGGGCCGCTACCGGCTCACCGGCACGTCCACGCCGCCGTTTTCGGTCCCGAAGACGCTGGCCGAGGTCGAAGAAGCCACCGCCTGAGCCGCGGCTGACCACGGCTGACCGCACGAAAAGGCCGCCCCGGAAGCGATCTCCGGGGCGGCCTTTCGCGTACGGCTGGATCAGTCGCCGACGCCGAACCCGACCTTGCGGACGTCGGACGGGGCGATCTCGACGTACGCGATGCGGTCGGACGGGACCAGGTACTTGCGGCCCTTCTCGTCGTTGAGGCGGAAGAGCCCGTCACCGGCCGTCAGCGCCTCGGCGACCAGCTTCTCCACCTCTTCGGGAGTCTGGCCACTGGACACCACCAGCTCGCGCGGCGTGTCCTTGATGCCGATCTTGACCTCCACGTGGGACCTCCGCTGGAAACTCGTTGTGACTACGCCCGGCAAGGCTAACCGAAGCGGGCCGCCGCGGTGGCGCGCGACCAGCAGGTGACTCGCGACCACCCGCTCAGCCCAGCCCCAGCGCCTGCATGCGTTTGGTGTGCCCCTGCTGCAACCGGCGGAACAGCGCGCCGATTCCCGCGAGGTCTCCGGACCCGGCGACGATCAGTTCGGCCAGGCCATCGCGTTCGGCCACCACGTACTGCGCCTGGGTGAGCGCCTCGCCGAGCAGGCGGCGCCCCCACAGCGCGAGCTTGTCGCGTGCCTTCGGATCGGCCTTGATCCCGGCCGCGACTTCGCGTTCGGCGAACGCCGAATGCCCCGTGTCGGCGAGGACGGTCAGCACCAGGTCCTTGGTCTCGGCGTCGAGCCAGCTCGCGATCTCGCGGTAGAGATCGGCCGCGAGCCCGTCCCCGACGTACGCCTTGACCAGCGACTCCAGCCACGATTTGGGCCGGGTGGAGGCGTGCCAGGCGTCCACTTGCGACACGAACGGGGCCATCGCGTCCTCGACCGCGACGCCGTGCGTGGCCAGATGCTTCGTCAGCAGATCGAGGTGCCCGATCTCGGCGGCCGCCATCGAGGCGAGCGCGGCGCGGCCGGCGAGCGTCGGCGCGCTGCGGGCGTCCTCGGCCATCCGGTCGAACGCGGAGAGCTCCAGGTAGGCGATCACGCCGAGCAGGTCGACGACGCCTTCGCTGATCACGGGCGGGGAGGTGGCGGATGTGGCTTCGGCGGGGTCGGTCACGGCGACGAGGGTATCGCCGAACCGCAGGCCCGCGCCGTGAAGAGACCGATCCCACGCCGCGCCGCCGCTCCCCGGTATTCCCCGGAAAAGACCTGACCAGGTACAGTGGGGTCGGATAAACAGAAGCTTCGCCGCGCCGGACCGCCTTTTTCTCAAGGGCCCCGGGAGCGGCGGGAACCAGGCGAGCGGCCGGTGCCACCAGGGCGACCGGGGTTCGCCGCAAGTGTGCGTGCACGCCTCCCAGCGGCATTCCCGGGAGGGCGGCTCCGGCGCCACCGGCCTCCATCGCAGAGGCCGAGGTGCGAGTCAGGCCCCCGGTCGAGTGTCGAGTGACAACCGGCCTGTGCGCGCTGGTCACGAGAGAGGCGATCACCCTGACCGCAGAACAGTCCACAACCGAACAGACCGAACCCGCGCAGGCCGCCGCCGCTGTCGCCCTCGAGCACAGCGAAAACGGACCGGCCGCGCTGGACACGTCGCACCCGCTACAGGCCGGTGCCCCGGTGACCGAGGAGTCGCCGACGTTCGCGTCGTTCGGAGTGAAACCGGAAATCGTCAAAGCGCTCGAAGAGGCGGGCATCGAGCGCACCTTCGCCATCCAGGCACTGACCCTGCCGCTCGCCATGGCCGGCGACGACCTCATCGGCCAGGCCCGCACCGGCATGGGCAAGACGCTCGGGTTCGGCGTCCCGCTGCTGCACCGCGTGGAGGTGCCCGGCGACGGCACCCCGCAGGTACTCGTCGTGGTGCCCACGCGCGAGCTGTGCATCCAGGTCGCGAACGACCTGAAGGGCGCCGGGAAGCACCTCGGCATCCGCACGCTGGCGATCTACGGCGGGCGGCCGTACGAGCCGCAGATCGACGCGCTGCGCAAGGGCGTCGACGTCGTGATCGGCACGCCGGGCCGGCTCCTCGACCTCGCCGAGCAGCAGCACCTGGTGCTGGGCAAGATCCGCGGGCTCGTCCTCGACGAGGCCGACGAGATGCTGGACCTCGGCTTCCTGCCGGACATCGAGCGGATCCTCCGGATGGTGCCGGACGAGCGGCAGACGATGCTGTTCTCCGCCACGATGCCGGGCCCGATCATCACCCTCGCCCGGACGTTCCTGAACCAGCCCACGCACATCCGGGCCGAGGAGAACGACGCCGGCGCGATCCACGAGCGCACCGCGCAGTTCGTCTACCGCGCGCACTCGATGGACAAGACGGAGCTCATCGCGCGGGCGCTGCAGGCTGAAGGCCGCGGGCTCACGATGATCTTCAGCCGCACCAAGCGCACCGCCCAGAAGGTGGCCGACGACCTGGTGGAACGCGGTTTCGCCGCGGCCGCCGTGCACGGCGACCTCGGCCAGGGCGCGCGGGAGCAGGCGCTGCGCGCGTTCCGCTCGGGCAAGGTCGACGTCCTGGTGGCGACGGACGTCGCGGCCCGGGGCATCGACATCGACGACGTCACGCACGTGATCAACTACCAGTGCCCGGAGGACGAGAAGACCTACGTGCACCGCATCGGCCGCACCGGCCGCGCGGGCCGCACCGGGGTCGCGGTGACGCTCGTCGACTGGGACGAGGAACCGCGCTGGAAGCTGATCTCGGACACGCTGAACCTCGACCTGGCGGAGCCGGTGGAGACGTACTCGTCGTCCCCGCATCTGTACAGCGACCTGGGCATTCCGGAGGGCACGAAGGGCCGCCTGCCGCTCTCGAAGCGCACGCGCGCCGGCCTGTCCGCCGAGAAGGAAGAAGACCTGGGCGGCAAGCGCCGTGGCCGTCGCGGGTCGGCTGGCCCGGTTTCCTCGGAAGAGGAAGCCCCGCGCAAGCGCAACCGGACCCCGCGCAAGCGGACCCGCGGTGGCGCCCGTACGGCCGCCGCGGTCGAAGCCGCCGACGCCGCCACGTCGTCTTCTTCGCCGGAGCAGCAGGAAGACCGCCCCCGCACGCGCCGCCGCACCCGCTCGGGAGCCGACGCGACCGGCCCGGCGACCTCCGCGGGCAACGCCACCCCCGCGACGACTTCCGACTCCGGCGAGACCGGAGACCGCCCGGCACGCCGCCGCCGTCGCCGCCGTCCGTCCGCATCTGATACACCTGCGTCGGCAGACTGAGCGACACACCGGGAGTCAGTTACGTGAACGACCACGGGAACGGCACCGACGAGACGCCCCCCGAACCCGGTTCGAACGTAGCGGGCACTCCCGCGAATCCCGACGAACGCCCCCGGCCGGACACTCCGGCCGGGGCGTACGCGTCGGATGAGGGTGCTGGTCCGGCGCAGTCGGCCGCTGCTGATCGAGGCGCGAGCCCATCGTCCGCGGATGCCGATCTGTCGGCGCTCGGTGGCCCGGCGGAGAAGGCTTCTGGTCGCTCAGATGGGTCCGCTGAAGCTGCTTCAGCTGTTCCCGGCCCGCAGGACGCAGGTCCGACCGCGCCAGCCGCCGAAAAGGCTTCCCGGCCTTCGACGGACTCCCCCGCAGCCTCAGGCTCGGCTGAAAGCACTCCCGCCGCAGCCGCTTCCCACCCGCAGGAGTCGGCCGCGCCACTGCCAGGCTGCTCCGCAGCGAACACTTCCGCCGCGGGCAAGAGTTCCGCGATCCCCCCGGCCACCCCCGAGGAACAAACCGGCCCGATCGCGCGCGTCGCCGACGAACCCGCCGGGGTCAGCGGCACCCCCGCCGAACCGTACGGTTCCGAGAACATCCTCCCTCGCCAGCCCGCCGCGGATCCCGTTGTGCCGCCGGGGAAAGCCCGTCGCTCGCCGTGGAACCGAGGACGGGACCGGCTGATCGCGGGAGCGATCGTCGTCGTGGTCGCGGTGGTCGCCGCGATCGTCGCCGCCACCAGCGACAACCTGCACACCAGCCGCGCACTGGCGGATCCGCCGCACGCGCTCCCCTCGCCGCCGGCCTCCGTGCCCGGGTCGATGACGCAGCTGTGGCAGGCCCCGAGTTCCGCGACGCCGATCCCGATCGGACAGTCCGACACGGTCACCACCGCGGACGGCGGCGAGGTCGCCGGCCGTGATCCGCTCACCGGGCAGATCCGCTGGCACTACACCCGCGAAAACCTGCAACTGTGCACTGTGGACACCGCGTGGGGACGGATCAACGCGGTGTACCACAAGACAATGGGCTGCAGCGAGGTCACCCAGCTCGACCCCGCTACCGGCCGCATCACCGCCCAGCGCAACGGCGACGCCGAACTGGGCACCCGCCTGATCGACGACGGCAGCCACGTCACGACCACCGGCAAGCATCTCCTCGACACGTGGCGCGACGATCTCGTGAAGAGCATGGAGTACGGCAAAGTCCCGTTCCTGCAAAACGCGAACAAGCAACCGCGCCCCGACTGCACCTACGGAACCGTAGCGACGGCCGCCGACAAAATCGGCGTGATCGAACGCTGCCCGGGCGACCGTACGGATCGCCTGACCGTCTACCGGGCGACCGCCGAGCACGAGGACGAACCGAAGGTCACCTACACCGCCCTGCTGGCCGGTAAGCGCGCCCGGGTCATCGCGATGTCCGGCGACCTCACCGGCGTCCTGCTCCCGGACCAGAAGCTGTACGTCGTCTACGGCGCGGACGGTTCGCAAAAAGCCGCCTACCCGATGGATCTCCCCGCTGCGGATGTAGCGAACGATCCTGTCGGCGGCACCGAGGCGACGACCCGCACCGCCGCGGGGATCTACTGGTACACCGGCTCCAAGACCGTCGCGCTGTCCCGAGACGACCTGTCCCCGCGCTGGACCCTGGACGGCACGCTCGGCCCAGGAATCACCTTCGCGACCCAGCTGGTAGTCCCGATCCGCGGCGGACTGGCTGTGCTGAACGAAACGAACGGTGCAACGCTGCGCACAGTCGGCATCGACCGAGGTGCCTACACCGGCCCGGTCCGCCTCACCGCGCTAGGCCCAGTACTGCTGGAACAACGCGGCCCGAACGTCGCCGCCCTGCGCTGACCCGGCTCAGAACCACCACAACGCACTGAACGCCACTCCCGCGACGACCAGCACGCCAGCCCCCGCGCCGACCGCCACTTTCCCGGTGCGACGGTCGGCAATCCGTTGCAGCGCAAGCATTATCACCGCAGCGACCGGATGCCCGACCAACTTGAGCGGCCCCGGTCCAGGTGCGCCGTTCACGAGACACAACACGCCCACGACAAGCACCCCGACGGCCAGGACTGCCATTCCCGCGGCCACCGACCCGGTGAACCCACGCCACCACCGCCCACGAGCCTTCCTCCTGACGGTCGGCTCATGACGCTCGGGGGCCGCTTTAGCCGAGGGCTCGTCACCGTCGATCGCGCTGGCCCGCACCGCCGCATCAGGGATGGCTGCATTTTCGTCAGGCGCAGGATCGTCGGCGGCAGCTAAGTCATGGCTGACCTCAGCACTAGCACTGCCGTCCCTCGCCAAACTCGGCGATGCCGCCGCAGTGCTCTTCACCTCCGCAGAATCAGCCCCAGCACGATCAGCTGCCGCAACTCCACCGTCCGACGCCGCACCATCGCGCACATCGGCACCGCCGCCGTTCGGCGTCGCGGCGTCGCGCAGGTCTGTCCCACGGCCGTTGCTCGCCGTACCGACCGCAGGAGCACCGGCGTTCTCGACGCAACGGCCGTCGCGAGTCCTGCCCTGCCCCGCAGGAAGATCCGTCGCCACAGCAGCAGAATCCTTCCTCGCCACGCCACGAACCCCATCCCCCGCGGTACCGCGACCCCGGCCAGCTCCGCGGCCCCGGGCACCGGCCGTCCCGCCGCGGGCCGTTTCCTCAATGTCCGGTGACGCCACGATCCTCGGGTCCAATCCACATCTCGGGAAACCCCTACGGCGCAAGCAAATCCCACGGTTGCGCGGCAGGAGCTGCCTGCTGTCCCGCCACGCAGCTCGGGCGGAAGTCGCACCACGCGCAGCGGCGGTCGGGGCGGGCGGGGAACAACGCGTCTCCGTCGCCGCCCGCGTCAAGGGTATCTGCTGCCAACCGCAAATCCCCGGCGGTCTCCTCGGCGCGTTCCAGGTGCCGCTTCAAGGTTTCCGGCGTGTGTTCCGCCGCGGCGATCGTGCCGGAGGGCAAATGGTGCAACTCGACCTTCGTGCACGGCATGCGCAAAGTGCGCGTCGCGGCGACGGCGTACATCGCCAATGCCTGCGACGCCCGGGCCTCGTGTTCGTCCGGGGCTCGGCGGCCGGTTTTGTAGTCCACGATCACCAGTTCGCCGCCGCGTTGGTCAATCCGGTCGGCCCGTCCCTCGATGATCATCGTCGGGCGGCCGCCGGTCGTGCTGACCGGCGCGGAAACCCAGCGTTCCAAGCCCACCGGATCGTCGCTTACGTCGTTGTCCTCGACGTACTCCGCGACCCAGCCCTTCGCGCGCGCACGGTAGCGCGCGGCCTGGTCGTCGTCGGCGAAACCGGCGTCCTTCCAGTGCTCGGCCACCAGCGCGATCGCGCGCTGCGGCGTCCGTTTCGCCACTGGCAGGTCGAAAAGCGCGCGCAACGCGTTGTGCACCACCGCGCCCAGCGTGCTGTGCGCCCACGGCCCGGTGCGCTGCGGCGTCGGCCGGTCGAGATACGCCAGCCGGTACCGGCGCGGACAATCGTCAAAGGTGCTCAACCGCGCCGGCGACACCTTGGTGAGCCGCTGCGGTTGCTCGACGCCGAAGTCGAACCCCAGCTGTTCTTTCACGCCGCCCCCTTCCATCGACGCCCACGCTACGCACCCCCACCGACACTTTCCGGCGCGGGCCGTTGGCTAGCCGGCACCCGCGATGAAGCCCTGCACCGAATTCGCGACCAGCTCGACGGCGATCGCGGCGAGCAGCAGACCGGCGATCTTCGCGAGGAGCGTGATGCCGCTTTCCTTGATCAGCCGGATGACCACGCCGGAGAACCGCATGCAGGTGTACAGCACGAAATGCACGGTCACGATCGCCAGCCCGAGCGCGATGTAGGCGCCGATGTGGCCGTCGGCCTGCCGGACGAACACGATGGTCGCCGCGATCGCGCCGGGACCGGCCAGCAGGGGCGTGCCGAGCGGAACAAGGGCCACGTTGACGTCCTCGGCCGCCTCCGGCTCGTTGCTGCCCGCGTTGCTGGTGAGCAGCTGCAGCGCGATCAGCAACAGCAGCAAGCCGCCCGCGCCCTGCAGCGCCGGGATGCCGATGCCCAGATACGCCAGGATCGCCTGCCCGGCCACCGCGAACAGCGAGATGACCAGCAGCGACACCAGCACCGCCTGCCGGGCCGCTTTCACCCGCGTGGCCATCGGTTTGCGGCCGACCAGGCTCAGGAACACCGGCACCGTCCCCGGCGGGTCCATGATCACGACGAGGGTGATCGTCGCGCTCATGAAGAGCTTCGCGTCGAAGAAATCCGAGACGGCCATCTCAGCCCTTCACCACTTGGAAGCCGGTCGCCCGCCCCACCAATTCCTCCAGCTGGTCCGGCTCGGTCGTTTCCTGGCCGAGCCCGATGGTCTTGTTCGTGCCGTGGTAGTCGCTGGACCCGGTGCGGATCAGGCCCAGTTCGTCGGCCAGCTCGCGGGTCCGCGCCCGGGTGGCCGCGTCGTGGTTGGGATGGTCGACCTCGACGCCGGTCAGTCCGCGGGCGGCCAGGTCGCGCAGGGTGTCCTCGCTGATCGTCGCGCCGCGGCTGAAGGCGAAGGGATGCGCCATCACGGTGACCCCGCCGGCCGCGGTGACCATGTCGATCGCGTCCTCGACCGGGGTGTCGCGGCGCGCGACGTAGTAGCCGCGGCGGCTGTGCAGATAGTCGCTGAACGCCTCGTCGACAGAGGTGACGAGTCCGGACCGGACCAGCGCCTGCGCGAGATGCGGCCGCCCGGCGGGCGAGTCTTCCGGCAGCAGGCCCAGGATTTCGTCGGCGTCGATCGGGAGGCCGTCGGCGGCCATCCGCTCGGCCATTCGCCGCAACCGGGTGCGCCGTTCGATCCGCAGCCGAGTCTGTTCCGCGACGATCGCGGGCGCGGCCGGGTCGAAGAGGTACGCGAGCAGGTGCACGCTGATCTCGTAGCCGGTGTCCGGGTCGATCGAGACCGTCGACAGTTCCGCGCCCGGCACCAGCGTCATGCCCGCGGGCAGGGCCGCGGCGGCCGGTTCCCAGCCCGCGGTGGTGTCGTGGTCGGTGATCGCGACGACGTCGAGACCGGCACGCGCGGCAGCGCCGACAAGCTCGGCAGGGCTGTCGGTACCGTCGGAGGCCGTGGAGTGGGCGTGCAGGTCGATGCGCATCGGACCCATTCTCGACGATGCGCTGCGTCACCTCGGCGCCGGGACCAGTGCCGACGCGCCCGGGGTCAGCCGACCGGCTTCTTGCCCCGCGCCGCGCGCTGTGCCTTGATCATCGAGAACCGTTCGGCCTGCTTCTGCTTGTCGCCGAACACGAGCTCGGAGATCGTGTCGTAGAACTCCTCGGGCCGCGGCAGGTAGTCGATCCGGTTCAGCGCCTGGATCTGCCCGGCCGATTCGACGACCATCGTGCCGTAGCCGAGCATCCGGCCCCAGGCCGAACGCTGGTAGGTGAGGTCCGTGACCTTGCTGATCGGCATCATCAGCACCTTGGTGGTGAAGACGCCGGTGGTCATCACGAACCGTTTGTCGGTGACGACCAGCCGTTCGACCCACCACTCGATGATCACGTAGGCGAACCGCAGCACCACCGCGAGGGCGACGTACCAGAGGATGTTCTGCACGACCCACAGCGAGGGCGGCAGCAGGTACGACACCAGCACGCACACGATCAGCAGCGCGGCTGCCTCGAACGTGTCCCAGAGGAGCACCGCCCAGTGGCGGCGGATCCGGATGACCCGCCGCTCGGTGTCGAGGAGGTACTCGTCGGGGTCGCGTGGCGCGAACATGGTCCGAGGGTATCCCCTGTCGTCAGTGGAAGACGTTGCTGACGAACGTGATCACCGATTCGGCCGAGCTGCGGAGGAAGTCGATAATGTTGCTGACAAGTCCCGCAGCATGTCCCGGCTGGGCGATCACGAAGAACAGCACCAACGCGATACCCACGAGTCCCGCAAGCTTCTTCGCGTTCACAGCGATCAATCCCGTCTCTTCCATGACACCCGGAAATCTGACTTTCTACGTTGTACCGCACTGACCACCCACGCGGGAGGAAAGTCCCGCGCATGGGTCAGCCAGCCGCTCGAAGTGTACCGTACGGCTACTCTCCGTGTACAGGTTCCTGGACACTAGGGGGCGCGGCCGGGTTCGGCTACCGTCGCGGCATGGACGGCCTCGAGCGCTGCGTCGGCGGCATCGTGTTCGACGACCAGGGCAGACTCCTGCTCATCCAGCGCGCGAACGAGCCCGGAAAAGGCCAGTGGTCGCTGCCCGGCGGGCGGGTCGAACCGGGCGAAACGGACCACGAAGCAGCGGTCCGGGAACTTCGCGAAGAGACCGGGCTCGACGTGAGACCGCACACACTGGTCGGCTCGGTCGTCCGGGGCCGTTACGACATCCACGACTACGAATGTTCGTGGACCGGCGGAATCCTCACCGCGGGCGACGACGCCTCCGACGCACGATGGGTCAACTCGGCCGAACTGGTCAATTTAGACGAAGCGGGCCACCTGGTGGACCAGCTCATGGTGACGTTGCGTGACTGGAATGAGTTGCCGAGGACGTAACCCAGAGCGGTCCTTTGCGCATTGCCGACAGCCGTGTCCGCGATTGCGAACGCATTGCGGAGTTGTCGGAAAGTTTCCCCATCGTTCAAGAATCCGCGATGAGCACGGAAAATGCGCGGAACGCGTATTCGATATCGCCGGATGCGCATCCGGCAACCAGTCCGGGCGCTCGCGGAGGAGTGTGACTGATGGGGTGAATGTGACACAGGTTACTCAGGGTGCCTAGGGGCGTCGTGCGTGGCGATGCCGGGGAGAACCGGCATCGCCACGCCCGAGACAGCTCAGGGCAGCCAGGTCATCCGCTGCCCGTGCGGCGCCGTCCGGGCCAGCGCGCGGACCTGCGGTTTTCCGTCCGCCCAGGTCGTCAGCCCCAGCACCGCCATCGCGGGCTCGCCCGCGGCCGAGTCGCCCGAGGACAGGTCGTCGCGGCCAGGCAGAACGGTCTCCAGCGCGGCCCGGTAGAACTCCTGGCTCACCCACCAGACCGGCCGGGTCGAGGACAGCCGCGCCAGTTCGGCCACGAAGTCCGCCCGCCGGTCCCCGAGATACGCCAGCGCGTGGCTCGTCAGGACCACCAACGGCAGTTCCTCGGGCAGCCGCGCCGCCGCCGAGGCCAGGTCGTCGACCGCGTCCCCGGCGATCAGCTCCGGCGCGTGCTTCCGCTGTTCGGCGGCAGCCGTGCGCAGCAGCCGGATCCGGTCGACCTGATCGGCCCAGACGCACGCCTCCAGCCACGCCAGCTCGTCCTCGTCCGAGAGGTCCACCGGAGCCCGGTCCAGACCCACCCTGCCCGCCACTGCCACCTTCTTGGGCAGCTTGGGCAACCGCGCGCCCGACGCGACATCGATCGAGCAGTGCAGCCCGACCGCGGCCTTCGCCGGACCGGCCGTGAGCTGCTCGCCGCCGTCGCATTGGTAGCGATAGCCGAACCGGTCGAGCCCCAGCAGCAATCCCGCGCTGCAGCCGACCTCGAGCAGCGCGATCTTGCCGCCCGCCTCCTTCGCCGCCGCCGCGACCGCCGGGTACAGCAGCGCGGCGCGGCGCACCTCGTTCGTCTGCGTGTAGCGGGTCGAGATGATCTCGCGGGCCTGGTCCGCGCGCTCCAGCAGGAACGAGCGGAACAACGGCCACGTCTCGCTGTCGACGCCGTCGAAACCGCCCACCGACGGGTAGTACCGCGACAGCGGATGGATCGGATCCGCCTGCACCAGCCGGTGCGCGGCGGCGAACAGCAAGGTGCCGCGCGCTTCGCCGCCGCGAGCGTCGGTCAGCAGCGCGGCGACGTCGTCGTCCTCGGCCGCGTGCGTGGCGAGGTGGTCATACAGCGGCGAAACCCCGCGCGCCTCCACCTCGGCGAACATGCGCAACCGGCGCTTGATCTCTTCCAGGGCGATGGCCACCCGTGCTCCTCTTCGCGGCGGATCGGTCACTCGTGCGGCGTCGGGCGGCCGGGCTGTTCCCCGCCGCGGGTGTCGCCGTAAGACCGCTTCGGCACCATCACTTTGCGCCGGAAAATGCACACGATGGTGCCGTCCTGTTTGTACCCTCGTGTCTCGACGTACACCACTCCCCGGTCGTCCTTGGATTTCGACGGGGTCTTGTCGAGCACCTCGGTCTCGCCGTAGATCGTGTCGCCGTGGAACGTCGGCTTGACGTGCTTGAGCGATTCGACCTCGAGGTTGGCGATGGCCTTGCCGGACACGTCGGGCACCGACATGCCGAGCAGCAGCGAGTAGATGTAGTTGCCGACCACGACGTTCTTGCCGAAATCGGTGGTCTCGCCCGCGTAGTGCGCGTCCAGGTGGAGCGGATGGTGGTTCATCGTGAGCAGGCAGAACAGATGGTCGTCGTATTCGGTGACGGTCTTGCCGGGCCAGTGCTTGTAGACCGCGCCGACCTCGAATTCCTCGTAATACCGGCCGAATTGCACGCTTGCCCCTCCTGTCCGGGTAACACCTGCCGAACCAGGTGCGACACCTCTCCGTGGTGAGGAGTACCCTCGACCATCGGTGATCGCGCGTCAACGCGACCCCTGCCACTTCGCACGCCTCGGCGTGCTCCGGCCGAAAGGAGGTGAGGGACCGCTCATGAGCAGTGGTGATAGTCCGCTCCCTAGTAGTAGTACGTGCGTTCCAGCCTCGCCGGCCGGCCTTTTCCCCTCCTGGTAGGCCCGCGTCCGGGAACTCACGGTGCCGCCGGACGGACCCCCGCAGTCCGCCTGGCCGTCGTCTTCGTGCTTCACGACGCTCGCCCAGGAGAACCCATGCCTGCCATTCCCTCGCTAGGCGGCCTTCGCGGCCGCGGCAACAACCGGGCCAAGGCCAATCTCGAACGGCCGATCCCGGTGCCGCTGTCGGCCTATGTCGTCGATTGCGCGGTGTATGTCGACGGCAAGCGGCTGCCCGGGCGCTGGACGCACGCCGAGGCCATTCGCGAGGTGCGCAAGCGGCACGCGGGTTTCGTCTGGATCGGTTTGCACGAGCCCGATTCCGACCAGATCCAGGGCATCGCGGACACCTTCGGCCTGCACGAACTGGCCGTCGAGGACGCGCTGGAGGCGCATCAGCGGCCGAAGCTGGAGCGCTACGACGACACGCTGTTCCTGGTGCTGAAGACGGTCCGCTACGTCGAGCACCAGTCGCCGACCACGGCGAACGAAATCGTGGAAACCGGCGAGCTGATGGTGTTCCTCGGCCGCGATTTCGTGATCACCGTCCGGCACGGCAACCACTCCGGTCTCGCCCGGCTGCGCCGCGACCTCGACGAGGACCCGGAGCGGCTCTCCCTCGGCGCGGCGGCGGTCGTGCACGCGATCGCCGACCACGTGGTCGACCACTACCTCGAGGTCACCAGCCGGATCGAGGCGGACATCGACGAGATCGAGGCGCAGGTGTTCGCGCCGCGCTCGTCGGTGAGCGCCGAGCAGATCTACCTCATGAAGCGGGAAGTGCTCGAACTGCGGCGCGCGGTGGTCCCGCTCGCCACGCCGGTGTCGCGGCTCGCCGAGGGCTACACGCGGCTGGTGCCGGACGAGGTCCGCTCGTATTTCCGCGACGTCGCCGACCACCTCGCGACGGTGTCGGAACGCGTGGCGGCGTTCGACGAACTGCTCAGCACCCTGGTCGACGCGACCGTCGCGAAGATCTCGCTGCAGCAGAACACCGACATGCGCAAGATCACCGCGTGGGCGGCGATCATCACGGTGCCCACGATGGTCGCGGGCATCTACGGCATGAACTTCGACTACATGCCCGAACTGCATTGGCAGTTCGGGTATCCGATCGTGGTTTCGATCATTCTCGCGATCTGTCTGCTGCTGTACCGAATATTCCGGAAGAACGACTGGTTGTAGCCGCCCTCGCGGTCCCCCTTTCTTCCCCCGGTTGCAGGAGGTTCGTCTCGTCATGTCCCGGTTGCTGTCCAACCTCAAGTTCTGGGCCGTCGCCCTCTGCCTCGTGTGGATCGTCGGCATCGTCGCGATGATCGCGCTCAACCCCGGGTTCGCGCACGGCATGAAGTGACGCCGCGTGCGCCGTAACCTGGGCGCATGCCGAAAGCGCTGGTGGTGGCTGACGAGGCCGACGAGCGGCTGTGGACCCCGGCGGTCCGCTCGCTGCGGGTCGACCTTGTCGTCGCCGCCGGCGATCTGCCGTTCGGGTATCTCGAGCACCTCGCCGGCATGCTCGACGTGCCGTGCGTGTTCGTCCCGGGCAACCACGACCCGGACCTGAGCGGCTACACCCGCTACGGCGGACTGTCCATGAAGGACGGTTTCCCGACCGAATGGCCCGGCCCCGCCGGCGGCATCAACGCCGACGGCCGCGTCGTCGACGTCGCCGGGCTGCGCATCGCCGGGCTCGGCGGTTCGATCCGCTACCGCGATGGTCCGAACCAGTGGACGCAGCGTCAGCAGGCTCGCCGGGCCCGGCGGCTGGAGCTCCGTTTCCGGTGGCGGAAATGGCGCGACGGCAACGGAATCGACATTCTGCTGACGCATTCGCCGCCGCGGCATCTCGGCGACCGCGAAGATCCGCCGCACCAAGGTTTCACCTGTCTGCACCGCACGATCGAAACCCTGCAGCCGCGGTGGCTGCTGCACGGACACATCCACCCGCACGGCGAACCAGTGCCCGACCGCGTGGCCGGCGGCACCCGGATCCGCAACGTGGTGGGCTACCAGGTGATGGAGTTCCCGCGATGACCCGACCGACCGGTTTCCCGCGTGCTGACGCCGAAAACGACTTCCTTCGAGCCCGGCGGCGGCAGGTGCTGTCCCGGCTTTCCACCTGGCTGCGCCGGGAACCCGACGACGTCAACATCATGCTGCCGTTCCACGAAGTGGTGCAGGCGCTCGGTTACGTGAGCGAGACGCGAATCGGGACGCGAGTGATCACTTTGGACTCGATCGTCGGCACCGTCGACCGGAGCCGCGATTTCGACCGCCGGTTCCGCCCCACGTCCGCCCGGGTTCGGCAACGCTGGGAACGACTCGCCCTGGCCGCCCGCCGCGGCGAGGCGATCCCGCCGATCGAGGTGTACCGCATCGGCGAGCTGCATTTCATTATCGATGGCCACCACCGGGTTTCGGTCGCACTGGCGCAAGGACTGTCCACAATAGAAGCTTCGGTGACGGTCGTGCGCACCAAACTGAACCCGAGCGGCATCCGGTACCGCGGCGACCTGATCGTGAAGGACTATCGGCGGCTGTTCCTGGAACGCGTCCCGCTGTCCGGTCACGCGCGGGCTTCGGTGCTGGTGCCGGATCCGTGGAACTACGCCCAGCTCGGCGAGCACGTCGAAGCGTGGGGTTTCCGGCTGATGCAGGACGAAGGCCAGTTCATCGACCGCGCGACCGTCGCGCAGCGCTGGTTCGACGAGGAATTCACACCGGTGGTGGCGATGCTGCGGCAGGCCGACCTGATCGGCGACCGCACCGAGGCCGAGGCGTACCTGTGGGTCGCGTGCGAGCGGTACCGGCTGATCCGGACGCACCGCTGGGACGAGGAGATCATCGAAAGGCTGCGCTCGCAGCAGTGACTTGTCAGGCGACCCCTGACGTGTCAGGCTAGTCCTGACACTGGGAGGTTGCGATGACTTCGTACTGCTCGTTCTGTCTCAAACCGGCCGACGAGGTGGCCAAGCTGATCGCCGGTGCGGGCGTCTACATCTGCGACGGCTGCGTCGGACTGTGCGAACAGATCCTGGCCGGGCAGCACGAGCCGGGGACGTCCGAGGTGACGCTGTGGGAGCGGAAATCGGACGAGGAGATCCTCGAGAGCATCCCGCGGATGGCGAAGGTCAGCGCGCAGACGGACGCGCGGATCCAGGAGCAGGTGGATCTGCTGCGGACGCGCGGGGTGGCGTGGGCGCGGATCGGCGAGGCGCTCGGGGTGACGCGGCAGTCGGCCTGGGAGCGGTTTTCCGCCGAGCGGAAATGAGAACGGCCCTCTCCCGCGTGCCGGCGGGAGAGGGCCGATCCATCTCTAGAGCTTGGGGCGAGTCCGGGCTGCTCGGTTGTCGCTGGCGAGCCGTTCTTCGGCCTTGCTCAGTCGCTGGGGATGATCGCCCAGAGGATCAGGTACGCGACGAACTGCGGCCCCGGCAGCAGGCATGACAGCAGCGCGAGCACGCGGACCTTGCCCGGCGTGGTCCCGAAGCGACGGGCGAGCCCGGCGCAGACTCCGCCGATCATGCGCCCCTCCCGCGGCCGGCTCAGCCGGTGAGTGACAGGTGCGGTCATCGTGTTCCCCTCCCGTTGGGTTCGTACCTCCATGGCACCACGTCCGCCGCCGGGGCACATCGCTCCGCGGGACGATCCGGACCCCTAAGGGGATGGGGTGCGGGAAGGGGGAGGAATCGGGGTCGAGAACGGGAACTCGCAGCTCAACGCTCGCCCGGGGCAGCATCACGGTACGACAGGAGCGCTCGTCTTTCCGACCCGGACCGGCCCGCTTGTCCGCCGGATCTTCGTCGCCCGCGGTGCACGCCGATCCGCTCCCGCCAAGGTCCGTGAAGGACTCCTTGAGGGAACCTGATTCCCCCAAGGAGTCCTTCACGGACCTCTCGGCAGAGGCGGGACCCTCATCGGGACGCGGTGGAAGCATTCCCCGTTCTCCACAACCGCCCCACCAGCGGTGATGACGCAGCGAAGTGTGGGATTTCCCGGCGAGGGCTGGATTTTTCGCCACTCACGGTGATACTGCACCCCGTGCGTAACCCACTCGGAGTCCTCGCAGTCGGCTGTTCGGTGTTCCTCGCCGCAGCATGTTCCGCGGAGTCTGCCCCCGCCCCGGCAGCGCAGTCCACGCCGGTGCCCTTGACCGCGATCGCGGCGCTCGGGGACTTCGCGACGCTCGACTACTGCAGCCTTCTCGACCCGAAGCGGCTCAAGAACGCCACCGCCGACACGCCCGATTCCTCGTTCACCGCGTGCCAGGCGGACTTCGTCCAGGCCGGGCGGCCCCGGACGGTCACCATCGGGCCGCTCGCCGCCGATCGCGATCCCACCGTGCAGGCGTACGCGTACCCGGGCAAGGTGCCGGACGGCGTTTCCGTGCAGCAGGCGAGTTTCGTGCCGGAGCGGACGTGCGGGCGGGCCATTACGTTCGCCGACGGGGTGCGGCTGGCCGTTTCGGTCACCGACCGGGACGACCGCGGCAGCGCGGAGGACCGGTGCACCGCCGCGGACGACGTGGTCGGCGGGGCGCTCGACGCGGTCACCGGCAACCGGGTGCGGCATCCGCAGCTGCCGGATCGCTCGTGGGGCCGGGTGGATTCCTGCGCGATTCTCACCGGGTCCGGGGCGCAGGGCGGCGACGCGACGGCCGGGCTCGCCGGGCATTCCTGCATCCTCGACAAGGTGAGCCTGGAATTCGCGGTGGTGCGGCAGGCTCCGGCGGGACCGTCGGAAACGCTGGGCAACCGGGTGGCGCGGGTGGCGGCCGACGGGGCGTTCTGCCGGGTCCGGACGGTGCAGCCCTCCCCGGCCACGCCAGGACGCGCGGAGCAGGCGACGGTGAGCGTGGTCGACACCAGCGGCGCGGGCGGGGACGCGGCTTGTCCGGCCGCCCGCACCGCTGCCGCGACGATCTTTTCGCGGATCCCCTGAACGTCCGTGAAGGGCTCCTTGCGGGAATCTGATTCCCGCAAGGAGCCCTTCACGGACCGCTGGCTCAGTCGGAGTAGGTGAGGTTTCGGCCGTCGGACGGGTCGAAGAGCTTCACCTTGTCCGCGTCGAACCACATTCGCAGGTCCTGGTTCTCCGCGGCCGCCGATTCCGCCGACAGCCGGGCCACGATCAGCGATTCCGCGCCGGGGACGTCGGCCGAACCGCTGTCCGCGGCCAGTTCCGCCAGCTCCGCGGAGGTCGCGGCTTCGCCGTCCACGGTGAAGTGCGCGAACTTCTCCGAGCCCATCGACTCCAGGACGTCCACGTGCGCGGTGAACGTCGCGCCCTCGCGGCCCGATTCGACCAGTGCGGCGTCCTCGAAGTGTTCCGGGCGGATGCCCATGATCACCTCGCGCGGGGCGTTCGCCGCCTCGGCCATCCGGCGGACCCGGTCGGTCAGCGGGGTGCTGCCCAGCGAACTGCGCACCTGGCCGTCTTCGAGCGTCGCGGGGACGAAGTTCATCGACGGCGAGCCGATGAATCCGGCCACGAACAGGTTCGCCGGGTTGTCGTAGAGGAACTGCGGCGAACCGATCTGCTGCACGTACCCGGCCCGCAGCACCACGACCCGGTCGCCGAGGGTCATCGCCTCGGTCTGGTCGTGCGTGACGTACAGCGTGGTCGTGCCGAGCTGCTTCTGGATCTTCGACACCGACGTCCGCATCTGGCCGCGCAGTTTGGCGTCCAGGTTGGACAGCGGCTCGTCCATCAGGAACGCCTTGGGATTGCGGACGATCGCCCGGCCCATCGCCACCCGCTGCCGCTGCCCGCCGGACAGGTTGGCCGGTTTGCGGTCGAGGTGCTGGGTCAGGTCGAGGATCTGCGCCGCCTCCTCCACTTTGGACCGGACGATCTTGTCGTCCACTTTGGCCAGCCGCAGCGGGAACGCCATGTTCTCGCGCACGCTCATGTGCGGGTACAGCGCGTACGACTGGAACACCATCGCGATGTCCCGGTCCTTCGGCGCCTTCTCGTTGACCCGCTTGCCGTCGATGCGCAGTTCGCCGGAGGAGATGTCCTCCAGCCCGGCGACCATGTTGAGCGTGGTCGACTTCCCGCAGCCGGACGGGCCGACCAGGATGATGAACTCGCCGTCGGCGATCGTGATGTCCACTTCGGACACCGCGAGCGCGCCGTCGGGGTAGCGCTTGGAAACCTTGTCGAGAACGATTTCAGCCATGGGTCAGCCCTTCACCGCACCGGACGTCAGCCCCGCCACGATGCGACGCTGGAAGAACAACACGAACAGGATGATCGGCACCGTGATCACGACCGCGGCCGCGCACACCTGGCCGGTCGGGTCCTCGAACTGCGAGGACCCGGTGAAGAACGACAACGCCGCGGGCACCGTGCGCGACGACTCGGTGGACGTCAGCGAGATGGCGAACAGGAAGTCGTTCCAGCAGAGGATGAACACCAGGATCGCCGTGGTGAACACGCCCGGCGCGGCCAGCGGCGCGATCACCTTTCGGAACGCCTGTGCCGGCGTCGCGCCGTCCATTTTCGCCGCCTTTTCCAGTTCCCACGGGATTTCCCGGAAGAACGCGGACAGCGTGTAGATCGACAGCGGCAGCGCGAACGTGATGTAGGGCAGGATCAGCCCCGGCCAGGTGTCGAAAAGGCCGAGCCCGCGTTCGATGTTGAACAGCGGGGTGACGAGCGAAACCTGCGGGAACATCGCGATCAGCAGGGAAAGCCCCACCAGCAGCTGCTTCCCGGGGAAATCCAGCCGGGCGATCGCGTACGCCGCCATCGTGCCCAGCACCACCGCGATGACCGTGGAGATCACCGCGATGCCGATCGAGTTCACCAGCGCGTGCAGGAACTCCGTGGTCTGGAAAATGTCCGCGTAGTTCTTGAGCGTCCATTCCACCGGGATGAAATTGCCGTCGGTGAGCGTCGCTTTGGTCTTGAACGACAGCGAAAGCACCCACAGCACCGGGACGATCGCGAACACCACCACCAGGATGTCCAGCAGACCCCAGCCGACTTTGCGGCCGGTCGTGGCCGCACCACCGATAGCCATCAGCGCTTCCCCCCGTCGTCCGTGCCGGGCGCGGCGGTGCCGAACACCTTGATGAAGAGGAACGCGATGATCGCCACCGTGAGGAAGATCAGCACCGCCATGGTGGAGCCGATCCCGAGGTTGAGCCCCTTGACCAGGTTGTCGTAGGTCTGCATGGACACCGATCCGGTGTCCTGCGCGCCGCCGGTGAGCACGTAGATGTTGTCGAAAATGCGGAACGCGTCGAGCGTGCGGAACAGCAGCGCGACGAGAATCGCCGGTTTCATCACCGGCAGCATCACCTTGGTGAACCGCTGCCACGCGGTCGCGCCGTCCATCGCCGCCGCCTTCAGCAGGTCGTCCGGCACCAGCGCCAGCCCGGCCATCAGCAGCAGCGCCATGAACGGCGTCGTCTTCCACACCTCGGCGAGAATGATGATGAACAGCGACGGCCACTGGTCGGTCAGCGGCGCGACCCCTTCGCCGAGCACGTTCGCCAGGTACCCGGTTTTGGGCGTCCACGCGAAATACCACGAGAACGCGGCCACCACGGTGACGATGCCGTACGGGATCAGGGCGACGGTGCGCACCAGTCCGCGGCCGACGAGCGTGCGGTGCATGATCAGCGCGAGCCCCATGCCGAGCACGAACTCGATCGCCACCGACACGACGGTGAGGAACATCGTGGTGCCGAACGCGGTCCACCAGTAGGAATTCGTCAGCACCGCGGCGTAATTGTCGAATCCGATGAACTCGTGCTTCGCCGGGAACCGCAGGTCGTAGCGCTGCAGCGAAAGCCAGATCGAATAGACGATCGGGTATCCGGTCACCGCGATCATCACGAGGAACGCGGGCGCGCACAGCCACAGCCCGAGCCGCCGTTCCGCCTTCTTGCCCTCGGAAAGCGCGGGCTTTCCCTTCCGGTGTGCCGCCTCGCGGCTGGTCGCGGCGGGATCCTGGACGGTCACGGGATCACTCCCTTCGACTGGAGCGCGTCATCGAGCTGTTCCCGCAATTTCCGCGCGGTCGTCTGCGGATCGATCGCCGCCGGCGGGGAGAGGATCTTCGACATCACCGTGGACAGGTTCTGGTACACCGGTGTGAGCGGCCGTACCGCGGCGGTCTTCAGCGCCGACAGGATGGCGTCGCGCATCGGGTATTTCTGGGCCATGTTCGGGTTGTCCGCCGAAACCGGCTTCGCCGGATCCACCGGGACGTCGTCGTGGTACACCGACTCGATCGTCGGCGGCACCCCGTCGTTGATCGCCGACACCTTCTGGTTTTCCTTGCTGCGCAGGCACAACGCCGCTTCGTACGCCTCGGGCTTGTGCTGCGAGTAGGCGCTCACCGCCAGGTCGAACCCGCCGATCGTGCTCTTCGACGGAACTCCGGGCTTCGCCTGCGGGTACACCGCCCATTTGAAGTGCGACAGGTCCTTCGGCTTTTCCTCGGCGTAGGAGGCGTACACGAACGGCCAGTTCAGCTCGAACGCGGCATTGCCGCGCTGGAACGTCTGCCGGACGTCGTCCTCCTTCTGGTTCGTCAGCGACGGATCGGTAATCCCCGACGACGTGACCTTCTTCAGCAGCGCCAGCGCCTGCACCGCACCGTCGTCCATCACGACGGATTTCCCGTCGTCGGAGAGGATGTGCCCGCCGAGCGATTCGACCAGCGTGTTGTAGATGACGACCAGGCCCTCGTACTGCGCGCCGGTGAACACGACGGAATACGGCTTGTGCTCGCTCTTGAGCCGCTGCGACATCTGCATCATCTCGTCCCACGTCTTCGGCGGGGTCGGGGTGATGCGGTCGTCGTACCAGAGCAGCTGCACGTTGGTGTTCTTCGGCGCGGCGTAGAGCTTTCCTTGATACGTCGCGGTGTCCAGCGGGCCCTTGAGGACGCCCTCGGACGCGGCCGTCTTGTTCTGCCCGGTCCACTCGTCGACCCAGCCCGCCTCGGCGAACTCCGAGACCCACGTGACGTCGAGGCCGAGCACGTCCATCGACGTGTCGCCGGCGGCGAGCCGGCGCGCCATCTGGATCCGCTGGTCGTCCGAACCGCGCTGCAGCTTGTTGTAGACGATCCGGTACCGCCCGGCGGCGGCCTTGTTGCAGTTGTCGACGACCGTCTGGAAATGGTCCTCCGGGGAGTAGTAGACGTTGATCGTCGTCCCGGAGGCCGTTCCGCAGCCCGCCACCAGACCGCTGCCCACCACGCCGGCAGCGAGCAATGCCGCCGCGCGCGTAGGTCCTCGTTTCTTTCCGCTGGGCCGTTTCTTCCCCATCCAAGCCTCCTCGCCCATGTGCACACGGCGCCTTTCGACACCGCCCCCAGACAGCACGCCGCGGCGAGGCGGACCCGAGCCAGCACCCCGACGTGCCAGTTGCCGGCAGGCCGCGCTGGAGGACACGACCGGCCAACCGGTGTCGGACAACCTATGCCCGGCGATCACGAGCCGCAAGCAGGGTCAATAACGATTCAGCCGGGTGCGCCGCGTACCACCGGAAAGACTGGAGCAGCGCGGAATGCGGTTGTTCCATCCGGGTGAACAACCACCGCATCGGGGGCGTGCGGGTATTCAGGCAGTGGCGGGCGGCGGCCGCAACGCCAGCTTGGCGAGCAGTTCCCGCCCCTGCTCGGCGCTGCGCGGCTGGCACAGCACGTCGTACCGGCCGGCGACGAGCTGGCTGGCCGACGAGAAATCCCTGCGCCCGCGCGACGCGCGGTAGCCGATCGCGGAGAACGCCAGTCCGGACAGGACGCCCAGCACCAACCCGGTCAGCAACTGCAGCGTGAACCCGCCCTGGTTCACGAACATGCCCAGCAGCAGCCCGGCGAACAGGCCGAACCACGCGCCCGACATCGCGCCCGCGGCCAGCACCCGGCCCCAGGACAGCCGCCCGATGACGCGTTCGACCAGCATCAGGTCGACGCCGACGATCGTCACGTCGGTGACCGCGAACTCGCTTTCGGCCAGGAAGTCGACCGCCTGCTGCGCCTCGCCGTAGGTCGAGTACGACCCGATCGGCCAGCCGGTGGGCGGCGTCGGGAGCCGCGGCAGCCCGGCCGGGCCCTGACCGCCTCCAAAGGGACTGCTCACCATCATCACCTGCGCTCGTCCGGTCCGAGAGTTTCTATCTTGTCAAGAACCGGCGGAGCGCGCGAACTCCGGCGAAGCGGGGGTCAGGCTTTGTAATCCCGCAGCAGGCCGCGGCTGATGATGGTTTTCTGGATTTCGCTGGTGCCCTCGCCGATCAGCAGGAACGGCGCCTCGCGCATCAGGCGCTCGATCTCGTATTCCTTCGAATAGCCGTACCCGCCGTGGATCCGGAACGCTTCCTGGGTCACCTCGGCGCAGTACTCGCTGGCGATCAGCTTCGCCATGCCCGCCTCGACGTCGTTGCGCGCACCGGAATCCTTCAACCGCGCCGCGTTCACCATCATCAAATGCGCGGCCTCGACCTTGGTCGCCATCTCCGCCAGCTTGAACGCGATCGCCTGGTGCTGGGCGATCGGCTTGCCGAACGTCGAACGCTGCTGCGCATACGCGATCGCCAGCTCGAACGACCGGATCGCGATCCCGCACGCCCGCGCCGCCACGTTCACCCGGCCGACCTCGACGCCGTCCATCATGTACGAGAAGCCCTTGCCCGGAGCCTCGCCCAGCACCTTGTCCGCGCCGATCTTGAAGCCGTCGAACACCGCCTCGGTGGTGTCGACGCCCTTGTAGCCCATTTTGTCGATCTTGCCCGGGATGGTCAGCCCCGGAAGCACCTCGCCGAACCCGGTCGGCTTCTCCACCAGGAACGTCGTCAGGTTCTGATGAGCCTTCTCCGCGCCCTCGTCCGTCTTCACCAGCAGCGCGATCAGGTTCGACGAGCCGCCGTTGGTCAGCCACATCTTCGCGCCGTCGATCACGTAGCCGTCGCCGTCGCGCTTCGCGCGGGTCTTGATCGCCGCCACGTCCGAACCCAGATCCGGCTCCGACATCGAGAACGACCCGCGGACCTCGCCGGTCGCCATCCGCGGCAGGAAATGCTGCTTCTGCTCCGGAGTACCGTGACGGGTGATCATGTGCGCCACGATGAAGTGCGTGTTGATCACGCCGGACACGCTCATCCAGCCGCGCGCGATCTCCTCGACCACCAGCGCGTAGGTCAGCAGAGACTCGCCGAGGCCGCCGTACTCCTCCGGGATGGTGAGCCCGAACAGGCCCATCTCCTTCATGCCCTCGACGATCTCCGCGGGGTACTCGTCGGCGTGCTCCAGCGCCTGCGCGTGCGGGATGATCTCCTTGTCCACGAACGACCGCACCGTGGACAGAATCTCCTGCTGCACATCGGTCAGACCGGCGGTCCTGGCGAGACGGGCCATCGGTGGGCTCCCTTCGGCGGCTGCACCGGGGCTCCCGGCACTGGGTTACCGGGGAGTATGACTGGTTCGCGCCCGAGCGGCTATGAGGGTGCTCACGCCCGGGCCGGGTTTCCCCCGTTAGGCTGCTGATCCACCCGAAACCGCGAGAAGGATCCCGATGAGCGAGGCCGGCGACGACCAGGACGAGCCCGCTGGCCGCGACGGCTACCTGCACCCGTCGTACGAGCACCAGCCCTATCCGCCGCGGGGCCCGCAGCCCGGCGCGGGGCTCGCGCTCGGGTCGCTGGTGTGCTCGATCGCCGGGTTCGTGCTGTGCGCACCGATGGCCATCGCGGGGATCGTGATGGGGCACGTCGCGTTCTACCGCGCCCGCCGCGGCCGCGGCACCGGCGGAGCGCTCGCGGTCGCCGGGTTCGTGATCGGCTACGCCGCGCTGATCGTCTGGGGCATCGCCATCCCGCTGATCCTGCACGCGCTGGCCCAGTCCGGGGTTTTCGGCTGATGCCGCGGCGATTCCCCGGTAGCGTCGACCTTCGAACCCGGCACCCGAGGGAGCCCCGATGACACCCTTTGTGTCAACCCCAAGATCAGAATCAGGCTGCGGCCTGTTGTTCCGTGCTTTGGCGGGCGCTGCCGTGCAGGGCTGGGTCGTAGGGTGTGCCGTTCTGCCAGCAGCGCCAGATGACCCGAACCCAGGCGCGGGCGAGGACGCGGATGGCGTGGGGGTGGTCTTTGCCGGAGGCTCGGGCGCGGTTGTAGATGCCGGCTGCCCAGGGGCTGCCGTGGCGGCTGTTGTCGGCGAAGGTGGTGATGGCGACGCGGAGGCGTTTGTTGCAGGCCCAGCGGAACGAGACGCCGCGTTGTTTGCCGGATGCTTTGGTGACGGGAGTGATCCCGGCCAGTGCGGCGATGGCGTCGGGGTGGTCGAAGACCTCGCGGGCGTCGCCCCATTCGGCGAGGATCTGGGCGGCGTTGACGGTGCCCGCGCGGGGGAAGGACCGGAAGATCTCGCCGTCGGGGTGGGCGCCGGTCTTCTCGGCGATGGAGCGGTCCAGGTTCTTGATCGCGGTGTTGAGCGCGGTGATCACGCCGACTTGAGCCAGCACCGCGTCCCGGATTCCTTCGGACACGACAGGATCGAGCGTTCCGGCGGGTGCCGAACGCAGCCGGGCCAGCAGCACCGCGGCGGGTTTCTTGCCGGAATAGCCGTGGTTGGCGCAGAACGCGGCCAGTTGTTTTTCGGTCAGCCTCGCCGCGGATGCGGCGGTCGGGCAGCGGGTCAGGAACGCGAGCGCGATCAACGATTCCAGTTTGGCGAAGATCGCCTTGGCTCCGGGCCAATGCGCGTCCAGCACAGCGGCGAGCTGGTTGACCGCGGCCACGCGGGCGGCGACGAGGTCGCCGCGGGTGCGTACGACCGCGCGCAATGCCTTGGTGCGGCCGGACAGCGGCGCCGCCGGGCGCAGGCGGCGGAAGCGGACGCGCAGGTAGTCGGCGATCACGTGCGCGTCTCCGGGGTCGGACTTCGCGCCGGAGAGGACTTCGGACTCGCGCCAGGTCTTGATCGCGTTCGGTTTGACCGGCATGACCGGGTGCCCGGCTTCCAGCAGCGCGTCGACCAGGCGTCCGTCCGGGCGTTCGATCGCCACCGGCATGTCCTGCGGTCGGGCGTGCTTGCCCAGCCGGGCGGCCAGCCGGGCGAACCCGGCCGCGGTGTGGGCGATCGTGAACGCGGCGACCTTGCGGCCGTCCCGGCCCAGCACGCACACGGAGTGCTCGGCCGAGGCCCAGTCGATCCCGACGAAGAACAACTGCCCGTCCTGCTGCGACAACAAATTCGCCTTCCTGCTCGTGCTTCAGGGCAGGAGCCAGGCGGGGGCGAGGGAACCGACAGCAGAGTGGTCACTAACCGGCGCTCTACGGCGCGTCCCTTTGTCATCGCTTCGCGGTTCCGGGGAAGCCGGGGGCGGCAGTGTCATCGAGGCCCTCGAAGGGCAACCACACGAGGCCGTCACCCCGGCTTCCGCCTAGTTCCTACCACAAGCCCCATCGGGGGACCTGCACGGAAGAGGGTGCACTAGTGACCACTCCGTCCGACCGCGATCCGGCGTACGAACCTCCGCCGACCGCGGACCCAGCTCCGTACGAGCCGCCGGCCACCGCCGAGCCCGCGCCGTACGAGGCTCCGGCGGACGCTGTCTCGTCTGTTCCGGAGGCGGACTCGCCGGTTCCGCCGCCGGGGTGGACCGCGCCCGACCCGGGACCGGTCGCGGTGCTGCCCGGCGACCAACCGGCCGCCGCCGCGCAACCGCCCGCGACGCCGTATCCCGTTGCGCCGCAACCGGGTCCGTTCGCTCCGCCGCCCGGGTACCAGAGCTTCCCGGCTCCGCCGCCGTACGGCGCGGCCTACCAGCCGTACCCGAATCCCGGCGACAGCGGCCTCGCGATCGGCGCGCTGGTGTGCTCGCTGATCGGCCTGGTGACCTGCGTCCTCGCGATTCCCGGCATCGCGATGGGGCACGTCGCGCTGGCCAAGGCCAACCGCAACGAAGCGGGCGGGCGCACCATGGCGCTCGCGGCCGTGGTGCTCGGCTATGTGACGGTCGCGCTGTGGGGCAGTTTCTTCGTGACGCTGATGGTCCTCGGCTTCAACGGCTACCTCGACCGCTGATCCGGAACCTCGCTCGCGTCGCCCTCGAGCGGGGCGACCTGGCCGTTGCTGACCTTTTCCGGGACCGGCTCCGCCGGCGTCCGCGGCTCCGGCGGTTTCGCCGCGGGGTCGGTCCGCGCGTCCAGGAATCGCAGCAACTCCACCGGGAACGGCAGCACCAGCGTCGAGTTCTTCTCCGCCGACACCTGGACCACCGTCTCCAGCAGCCGCAGCTGCAGTGCCGCCGGGGTGTCCGCCATCGTCGCGGCGGCCTGGGCGAGCTTGTGCGACGCCTGCAGTTCGCCGTCCGCGGAGATCACCCGGGCGCGGCGTTCGCGTTCGGCCTCCGCCTGGCGCGACATCGAGCGTTTCATCGACTCCGGCAGGGCGACGTCCTTGATCTCCACCCGGTCGATGTGGATGCCCCAGTCCAGAGCCGGGCTGTCGATCATCAGCTCGAGGCCCTCGTTGAGCCGTTCGCGGTTCGACAGCAGGTCGTCCAGGTCGCTCTTGCCGATGATGGACCGCAGCGACGTCTGCGCGACCTGGCCGATCGCCGACCGGTAGTCCTGCACGTGGACCGCGGCCAGCACCGGGTCGATCACCTTGAAGTACACGACCGCGTCCACCCGGACCGTGACGTTGTCGCGGGTGATGCCGTCCTGCGCGGGCACCGGCAGGGTCACGACCTGCATGTTCACCTTCTGCATGCGGTCGGCTATCGGCACCAGCAACGCGAGCCCGGGGTCGCGGACCTGCGGCCGCACCCGCCCGAACCGGAACACCAGTCCGCGTTCGTACTGCTTCACCACGCGCACGGCTGAGCCGAGCCACACCCCGCCCGCGACGACTACTGCGCTGACAATCTCGACGATCATGGCAGCTCCCGGGTTCGCCGACCCTTATCCATTCACTGTACGCGCGCGCGAAACCCCCGGAAACGGTTTGCGAGGCCGACCAGGATGGGCGTTGTGACCGTTTGGGAGATCCCGCCCGCCTTCGCCGAACGCGCCCCCAAGGTGCTGGGTCCGGAAGCCGTCCCGTGGATCGCGTCGCTGCCCGCGCTCGCGGAGCGGTATGCCCGGAAATGGCAGCTGGAATTCGAGGACACCGCCCGGCACGGTTACGTCGGCGTCGTCCAGCCCGCCCGGCGTGCGGACGGCTCCCGCGTCGTGCTCAAACTCGGCTGGGTGGAAGAAGAATCGCGCGACGAGCCGCTCGCACTGTCCACATGGGCCGGTCGAGGAGCGGTGCTGCTGCACGAATCCGTGCCCGAGGACGGCGCGATGCTGCTGGAGCGCCTCGACGACAGCCGGACGCTGGAGGATGAACCTCTGCTGTCCGCCGTCGAAATCCTGAGCGAACTCGCGCGGCGGCTCGCGGTGCCCGCGCCGGCCGGGCTCACCCGCACGCTGTCCGGCGTCGCCGAGGAACTGCTCGAAGAACTGCCGCGCTCGTGGCGGGAACTGGGCGAACCGCTCCCCCGCCGCGAACTGGACGCGGCGCTGGAGGTGTGCCGCGACCTCGGTCCGGAAGCGGGAAACGCGCTGGTGAACGAGGATCTGCACTACGAGAACGTGCTGTCCGGCACCCGCGAACCGTGGCTGGTGATCGACCCGAAACCGCTCGCCGGCGATCTCGAGTACGGCGCGCTTTCGTTGCTGTGGAACCGGTTCAGCGAATCCACACTGGACTCGAAGCTCGCCGCGAGCGGTCTGGACCGCGATCGCGCCAAGGCCTGGACGCTCGTCCGGGCGGTGCGGAACCGGCTGTGGCACGCGCAGGATCTGGTCGATTTCGGCGGATTGCCCGAGGACGACGACGGCCCGTCCGCCGAGGCGCTGCCCTCGCTGACCCGATGGGCGCTCGTAAGCTGAGAATTCGCCGAGTCTCGGTGCGAGCGCGCTCGGGCCTCAGCCGATAGTGTCGGCGCCATGGCAGGCACAAACCGGGTTTACGCAGCACAGCTCGCGGGTCTGCCGGTATTCGGGCCCGACGGGGAGTCGATCGGCAAGGTCCGCGACGTCGTCGCCGGGCTGCGGCTGGACCACCAGCCGCCGCGGGTCCTCGGCATGGTCGTGGAGCTGGCGACCCGGCGGCGGGTGTTCGTGCCCATGCTGCGCGTCACGTCGATCGAACCGAACGCCGTGACGCTGGCTACCGGTTCGGTCAACATGCGGCATTTCCACCAGCGGCCCAACGAGGTTCTGGTGTGCGGGCAGCTCCTCGACGCGCACGCGACGCTCGCCGGCACGGACACCCGGGTGACCGTGGTCGACGCGGCGATGGAGCCGACCCGCACGCGGGACTGGGTACTGGCGAAGGTCGCCGTCCGCGAACGGTCCGCCCGGCTGGCGCTGGGCAGGCGGCGCACCGCGATGCAGGTGCTGCCGTGGAACGAGGTCGGCGGGCTCGGGCTCACCGATCTCACCGGACAGCCGCAAGGCGCGGGCCAGCTGCTGATGCTGTTCGACACGATGCGCGCGGTCGACGTCGCGGCGACCCTGCGCGACCTGCCGATGAAGCGCAGGCACGAGGTCGCCGACGCGATGGACGACGAACGGCTCGCGGACGTCATCGAGGAGCTTCCCGAGGACGACCAGAAGGAACTGCTGGCCTATCTCGCCGAGGAACGCGCCGCGGACATCCTCGAGGCGATGAACCCGGACGACGCCGCCGACCTGCTCGCCGAACTCGCCCCGGCCGAGCAGAACAGGCTGCTGGAACTGATGGAGCCGGAGGAATCCGCGCCGGTCAGGCGGCTGCTGGCGTATTCGTCGGACACCGCGGGCGGTCTGATGACGCCGGAACCGGTGGTGCTGACGCCGGACGCGACGATCGCCGAGGCGCTGGCGCACATCCGCAACGCCGAACTCCCCGCCGCGCTCGCCAGCATGGTGTTCGTGTGCCGTCCGCCGACCGAAACGCCGACCGGCCGGTTCGTCGGCGTCGTGCACTTCCAGCGGCTGCTGCGCGAACCGCCCGCCGAACTGGTCGCCAGCGCGGTGGACACCGACCTCACCGCACTGCGCCCGGAGGCGACGTTGTCCGAGGTCACCCGGTATTTCGCGGCGTACAACCTGGCCTGCGGCCCGGTCGTCGACGCCGAAGACCATCTGCTCGGCGCCGTCACCGTCGACGACGTCCTCGACCATCTGCTGCCCGACGACTGGCGCGAAACCGGACTGCACGACGTGACCGATGGCGCTGACAGTGCCGATCTCCAGGAGGCCGACCGTGGCTGAGCTCCGGACCGCCCGCAGGCTCGACCAGCCGCGCAGCCAGGCCCGCCTGCGGCTGAACATCGACCCGGACACCTTCGGCCGGTTCACCGAGCGGGTCGCGCGGTTCCTCGGCACCGGGAAGTACCTGTTCTGGCAGACGCTGATCGTGGTCATCTGGATCACGCTGAACCTGGCCGCGGTGTCGCTGCAGTGGGACCCGTACCCGTTCATCCTGCTCAACCTCGCGTTCTCGACGCAGGCCGCGTACGCCGCGCCGCTGATCCTGCTCGCGCAGAACCGGCAGGACGACCGGGATCGCGTGTCGCTCGAAGAGGACCGCACGCGGGCCGCGCAGACCAAGGCGGACACCGAGTACCTCGCCCGCGAACTGGCGGCGCTGCGGCTGGCGATCGGCGAGGTCGCGACCCGCGATTACCTGCGCAGCGAGCTCGACCGGCTGCGCGATGATCTCGACGTGGACTCCAAGCAGCGCAAGGCGAAACAAAGCTGACCGGACCGGTACGTACGATGGAAGCGTGACTGGTACACAGCAGCTCCCCAGCGTCGACGACGTCCGCACCGCGCTGAAGGACGTGTACGACCCGGAAATCAAAAAACCGATCACCGACCTCGGCATGGTCAAGGACGTGGCGGTCGGCGACGACGGGCTGGTCACCGTCGGGATTTACCTCACGGTCGCGGGCTGTCCGCTGAAGGCGACGCTGACCGAGGACACCAAGAAGGCCGTCTCGAAGCTCCCCGGCGTCGCCGACGTGCGGGTCGAGCTCGACGTGATGAGCGACGAGCAGCGCACTGAGCTGCGCAAATCGCTGCGCGGGGACGCGGCGGAGCCGGTCATCCCGTTCGCGCAGCCGGGTTCGATGACGCGGGTGTACTGCGTGGCGTCCGGCAAGGGCGGCGTCGGCAAATCGTCGGTGACGGTGAACCTGGCCGTGGCGATGGCTGAGCGCGGGCTGTCGGTCGGCGTGGTGGACGCGGACATTTACGGCCACTCGGTGCCGCGCATGCTGGGCGCGCGCGAGAAGCCGACCAAGGTCGACACGATGATCATGCCGCCGCAGGCGCACGGCGTGAAGGTGATCTCGATCGGCATGTTCACCCCGGGCAACACCCCGGTGGTGTGGCGCGGCCCGATGCTGCACCGCGCGCTGCAGCAGTTCCTCGCCGACGTGTTCTGGGGCGACCTGGACATCCTGCTGCTGGACCTGCCGCCGGGCACCGGCGACATCGCGATTTCGGTGGCGCAGCTGATCCCGAACGCGGAAATCCTCGTGGTGACCACGCCGCAGCAGGCCGCCGCCGAGGTGGCCGAGCGCGCGGGCGCGATCGCGATGCAGACGCGGCAGCGCGTGGCGGGCGTGATCGAGAACATGTCGTGGCTGGAAACCCCGACCGGCGAGCGCATCGAGGTCTTCGGCGCGGGCGGCGGCCAGACGGTGGCTGATTCGCTGTCGAAGTCGGTCGGTTCCACGGTGCCGCTGCTGGGCCAGGTCCCGCTCGACCCGCGCCTGCGCGAACAGGGCGACGAGGGCACGCCGATCGTGCTGGCCGAACCGGACGCTCCCGCGTCGCTGGTGCTGAAGGACGCGGCGAAGCAGCTGTCGGTCCGGGCGCGCGGGCTCGCCGGGATGATGCTGAACGTCAGCCCCGCCGGTCGCTGACCCCCGCTCAGCAAAAGAGGCGTGCACCTTCTCCAGGTGCACGCCTCTTTTCAGGTTCTCAGGAAGCGTGCACCGTCACCAGGAGCGCGCCGGATTCGCGGAGCGTCACCTTGGTGTCGCCCGGCTTCGTGACCGTCCAGTCGATGTCCTCGGGCTTCTTCGCGGACACGTCGCCCGACTTGTCGGGCTGGTCCTGGACGTCGACGTTCTGCGGCTGGTCGGACGACACGACGATCTTGATCTTGTTGCCGACCTTGACGTCGACGACCTCGGCCGGCGGCGTGACCTTTCCGCCCTGGTAGGCGACGGTGACCAGCACGTCCACGCCGGGCTCGCCGGTCTGCGCGCCGCGCTTGACGTTCGGCTGCTCGCCGGTCGCGCCGCCGTTCCCGGGAGCGCTCGACGGTGCGTTCGACGGGGCCGAGGAGGACGGCATCGCCGGGGCGGGCACCGAAGTGTAGGTGGCGGGCGCCTTGGTGCTGGGCTCGTCGTCGGCACTGCACCCGGCGACGGCGAAGGCGGCCGCAGCGATCGTTCCGGCCAGCGCAGCCGCACGGCGTGACATATCGGGAACCTCCAGGGTCGGTTGAGCTGATGCCCTGAGGCTACCCAGCCTGATCAGCACGTCGTGCGTCGGCTTCGCCTGGTGTGAGCGGCGTTCGCGGTTCTCACATGGATCGCCGCGCCGGAGGGTCAGGTGGCGTCGGGATCGATCGGCGGACGCTCGCCCGGCTTCAGCGGTTCCGGCTGCGGCAGCGCGGTCTGGGGCTTGATCGTCGGAGTCCCGTTCGAGCCGTGGGATCCGTTCGACCCGTTGAGTTCGTTCTTGAACCCGTTCAGCCCCAGCGGATCCGAATCGCCGTCGAACAAATGCTGCGTGACGACCCGCTTCGGGTCGAGATTGCGCAGGCCGCGCAGGTCTTCGAGGGGTTTGCGGAGCTGGTCGAACTCGGGACCCATCTCCTCGCGCAACTGCTCGCGCGCGCCGGTCGCGAAGTCGCGTGCCTTGCGGACGCTCCTCGCCAGCCAGGCCGCCGCCTCGGGCAGCCGTTCGGGTCCGAGAATGAAAAGCCCGGCGATGATGAGCACGAGGATCTCGCCCCAGCCGACACTGTCGAACACCCGTGAAACCTCCGCTCGGTGCTGCCCCGCCCAAGACTACCCGGGCCGTTTCGCGTCCGGGCAGGCCCGAACGTCGCACGGCAGCTACTGTGCCGGTCGTTGCTAACCCGACCACAGCCACGGCCGAATGGCTTCGCAGCGACGGTTACGTGCCGCGCGGGCGGTCGGCCTGCTTTTGGCCGGATGAGTAAGAGCGGGTGTCAGTCCGACCCGAGCGTGACGTCCACCACGAGCAGCGCGCCGTCGCGGGCCAGCTGCACCGGGACGACCTGGCCGGGGTCGTGGCTGCGCACCGCGACGGTCAGCTCCGCGGAATCGCGCACGACGTGGTCGCCGACCTTGGTGATCACGTCGCCTTCCTTGATCCCCGCGGACGCCGCCGGTCCGCCCGGCGCGACGTTGCGCACCTGCGCGCCCATCGTGGACGAGCCGGCGACCGTCGAGGCCGCGTTGATCCCGATGTCGGCGTGCTTGACCTTGCCGTCCTTGATCAGCGCCTTGGCGATCTTGATGGCGTAGTCGCTGGGGATGGCGAACCCGATGCCGATGCTGCCGCCGTCGGAGCTGGAGGAGCGGATCGCGGAGTTGATCCCGACCAGCGCCCCGGTCGAATCGACGAGCGCGCCGCCCGAGTTGCCGTGGTTGATCGCGGCGTCGGTCTGGATGGCCGAATAGGTGACCGGTGCCGCCCCGTTGTCGCCGCCCGCGGTGACCGGCCGGTCGAGCGCGCTGACGATGCCCGAGGTGATCGAGTTCTGCAGCGCCAGCGGCGAGCCGACCGCGATCACCGCGTCCCCGACCTGCAGATCGGACGACTTCCCGATCTGCATCACGACCGGGTTGGTGACGTTGACCTTCACCACGGCGAGGTCGGTCTTCTGATCCGCGCCGACGATCTTGGCTTCGGTGCGCGTCCCGTCGTTGAACACCGCGGTGATCTTCGTGGCCGCGTCGCCGACCGCGCTCGAGACCACGTGCTCGTTGGTGAGCACGTACCCCTGCGGATCGATCACGACGCCGGAGCCCTGCTCGCCGCTGTCCGCGCCCGGCTTGACCACCTCGAGCGAAACCACCGCGGGCGACACCCGCCGCGCGATGTCCGCGAGCGACCCCGGCGGCCGTTCCTTGGCCGCCTCCGCCTCGGAAATCGTGGCGCTGCCCGTCAACGCGGACCCGGTGTCCGCGACCCACCAGCCGACCAGCCCGCCGACCGCGCCGATCAACAACGCGACGACGCCGAGCATGGCCAACGCCTTCGGCTGCACACGCCGCCCGAACAACACCTCAGGCAGGCTCAACCGCGCACCGCTGGGCAGCTTCTGCCCCTCGGTCTCGTCGTCCTCGGGAACGACCGCGGGGCCGCCCAGCACTGCCCCGGACGCCGGATCACGCCACGGATCATTGGTGTCAGTCCACAACGGATCTTCGGCGGCGCCATTCTCCCCGGCGGCTTCGAGCGGGCGCTGCAACCGCACGCCCTCAGCCCCGGGAGGCCTGCTGAACGCCTCCGCCAACGACTCAGGCGTCGGCGGCGCGAGATTGAGTTTCTGCCCGTTCCCGTTGGGCACCGGGGTGTAAAGCTTGTCGAACGCCCCCTCGACCCCGCGCGGACGCCCGAAGACAGCCGCCTCCTGCTGGTCGACCGCGGGCCGCTCAAGCGGCCGAGGCCCCAGCCGGTCCGTTCCGACGGCACCGGACTGGTCAGAATTCGCGTTCGGCTGGTCGGTCATCATTCCCCGGGATGCGGTTCAGTTCGGCTGAGAGTCGACGATACCCAAGCCTGGGATGAAGTGTGCCCAGACCGCAGTGAAATGCCTGTTGCCTGACCCCGTAACAGCTCCGCCACGCGGCCCAAGGTCCGTGAAGGGCCCCTTCACGGACGGCGGCGGGTCGTGAGGGCCCGCGCCGCGACGCGCCCACCAACCGCAGCCAATGCACCCAACCCAACCAGGCACCCACACCACCCCCGCACCCCGATACGAAGCCAAAAACACGGCGCGGGGATGCTTGTCAAGGCATCTTTCCCGCCTTGACAAGCACCCCCGCGCCGTAGTCACACTCAGCTTCGGGGTGCCCCCACGCAACCCTCTTTTCGCGGCGAAGCCGCGCCCTCCCCCGAACTAACGAGCCGCGACAGCCGCCCCCACCACAGACCGCGCCCCGTCCGGCGCCTCCGGCTCCGAAGAAACCGGTGCCGAAGAAACCGGTGCCGCAGACGTCCTGGGCACGTTCATGTTCGCAGGCAGCAAGTTCGCATTAGGCGTCCGAACCGGCCCTCCCCCGCCAGCCCCTTCGCCGCTATCCGCCGCGGTCCCGACGAGCGCGAGCGCGCTCAGCACGAGCCCGGACACCACGACCCCGGCTCCTTGCGCCGCCCGCTTCCGGCTGAAAGCGAACCTTCCGCCGCCGAGCACGGTCGCCGAGTGCCCGAGCGGCGCGGTTGTTCCCAACGGCGCCGCACCCCCCAGCACCCCCGCGTCGCGCAGTCCGGCCACCCGGTCCGGCCGCTGGATCGCCACCAGCTGACCGTCCGCGGTGACCGCGAGATTGTCCGGCGCTCCCGGCAGGTCAGTGTGCTCCGGAATGGACCGGAGGCTGGCCAGGAAGCCCGCCGACATCGGCGGCGCACCGGCGTCCTTCACCGCCGCGACAGCCTGGCGCTGCGCGGTCACCTCCGCCGCACAGCCAGGGCAGCGCGCGAGGTGCGCGGTGGCCCGGTCGTGTGCGGACGGCGACAGCTCGCCGTCGACCAATGCGACTACCGCGTCGGGCATGAGGTGGGATTCGGCGAAACGCCAGCCGCTCATACGGACACCTTCGCAGATTCCTCCCGGGTCGCGCGACGGCGCTCGAGCGACGCGCGCAGCGCCGAGCGGCCGCGGTGGATGCGGCTGCGCACGGTGCCGAGCTTGACGCCCAGCGTCGCGCCGATCTCCTCGTACGACAGTCCTTCCACGTCACACAGCACGACCGCGGCCCGGAACTCCGGGGGCAGCTCGTCGAGCGCCTCCTGCAGGTCGGGGTCGAGGTGGGTGTCGCTGTAGTGCTGCTCCGGGCTGGGGTCGTCGCCGACGATCCGGTCGGTATCCTCGGGCAGTCCCTCCATGCGCACGCGCGAGCGGCGGCGCGCCATGTCGAGGAACAGGTTCGTGGTGATCCGGTGCAGCCAGCCCTCGAACGTGCCGGGCTTGTAGGACGCGAGCGACCGGAAGACGCGGATGAACGTCTCCTGGGTCAGGTCCTCGGCGTCGTGCGTGTTGCCGGTGAGGCGGTAGGCGAGCCGGTAGACGCGGTCGGCGTGTTCGCGCACGACCTCGTCCCACGAGGGCGGCGTCCAGGCCGCCTCGGCTGCGTCCACGGTCACCGGAGCGGCCTCCGGCAGTTCGGCGTTCTGCATCAGGGGAGCAGGCACCTCCATCTGGGTCAACTCCTCTTCACCTCTGCCAACGCGGGCCGGGCACACGGTGTTCCCGTGCGGTTGAGACTCAGTCTGTCGGCCTTCCTTATGGAACTCATGAGACCGATCTGAGAGCAGCCTGAGAAGTTGGCCCGCGAGGGCCGTTCCAGGGTTTTCGCGGGCTTTCCTCCGAGCCGGAAGGCGCTTACCAGGGAGCCTTCGCTGATTTATCGACAACCAGCGCTAACCTTCGCGCGTGAGTTCGGGGACAGAGGCGGCGGCCGAGACCGGGGCGGTCGGCGCCGAGCAGGTCGACGGGTACCTGCCCGACGACGACGTGCTGGCCGCGGCACGGCTGCGCGCGGTCGACCTCGGTTGCGCCCCGCTGGCCCCCGGAGCAGGCACGACGCTGCGGTTTCTCGCCGCGACGGTCGCCGCGCGAGCGGTCGTGGAGGTCGGCACGGGCTCCGGCGTGAGCGGGCTGTACCTGCTGCGCGGGATGGCCCCCGACGGCGTGCTGACCTCGATCGACGTCGAGCCGGAGTACCAGCGGGCGGCGCGCAAGACCTTCCTCGAAGCGGGCTATCCGCCGGGCCGGATGCGGCTCATCGTCGGCCGCGCGCTGGACGTGCTGCCGCGGCTCACGCCCGGCGGCTACGACCTGGTCTTCGTCGACGCCGCGCGGATCGAGTACCCCGGCTACTACGAGCAGGGCGTGGCCCTGCTGCGCCGCGGCGGGGTGATCGTGTTCCACCAGGTCCTGGCAGGCGGACGGCTCACCGACCCGGCGCGGCGGGACCCGGAGACGATGGCGTTGCGCGAGGTCGCGCGGGCGGTCCGCGAGGACGACCGGCTGATCCCGGCGCTGCTGCCGGTCGGGGGCGGACTGCTGGTCGCCACGGCCTGCTCGTGAGCGGCAAGAACGGTTAGAACTGCGATCAGCACTCACGACCCCACCAGCACCCGCTCCCCGCGCCGCACCCGCGTGCCTGCCTGCACCGCCGCCACGGCCAGTCCCAGCCACACCACGACGGCCACGATCAGCCAGTTCCATCCGGCCCGCGCGTAGACGACGCTGCCGACCCCGCCGCCGACGCTGCTGCCCAGGTAGTACATGAGCATGTACAGCCCGCCGACCTGACCGCGCGCGTTCTCCGGGGCGTCGGCCGCGGCCCAGCTGTTCGCGATCGAGTGCGCGGCGAAGAACGCCGTCGTCAGCACGAGGAAGCCGACGACGATCAGCGGCAGCGAGTCCGGGATCGTCAGCAGCGCGCCGACCGCGGTCAGCAGCAGCACGCCGACCAGCGCCTGGCGACGGCCGATCCGCGCGGACAGCCGGTTGGCGGTGGCCGACGAAACCGAGCCCAGCGCGTAGGACACGAACACCAGCGACGCGATCGCCGGAGACAGATTCAGCGGCTCGCCGGTCAGCCGGAACCCGGCCGCGTTGTACAGGGCGACGAACGCGCCCATGGCCAGCAGCGCGACGGCGTACTGCGCGAGCAGCACCGGCCGGCGCACCGCGGAAAGCAGGCCGACGCCGATGTCGCGCAGGCCTTGCCGCTCCCCCGTCCTGACCGGCGAAGGCGGCAGCGTCACCACCGTCACGACCGCGCAGACCAGCGAAATCCCAGCCACCACGTACAGCGCGCCGCGCCAGCCGAACGGACCGGCGGTGAACCCGGTGGCCAGCCGTCCGGTCATGCCGCCGACGGTGTTGCCCGCGATCATCGCCCCGACCGCCGCCGCGACGCCGGTCTTCCCGAGGCGTTCCACGAGGTAAGCCGTTGCCACACCGGGGAATCCGGCGATCGCGACGCCCTGCACCGCACGCAGCACCAGCAGCAGCGGGTAGTTCGGCATGAGCGGCAGCAGAAGCCCGAGCACCGAGGAAATCGCGACCGACGCGATGATCACCGGCCGGCGGCCGATCGCTTCGGACAGCGCGGCGATGGGCAGCACCGAGATCGCCAAGGCACCGGTCGCCACGCTCACCGCGAGCGCCGCGCCGCCGGGGTCGAGGTGATACTGCCCGGCGAGCTGCGGCAGGACTGCTTGCGGGGCGTAGAGCAGGGCGAACGAAGTGAAACCCGCGGCGGCGACCGCGACCTTCACCCGGCGGGCGGAGGAGATCATGAGCCCGAAAGTAAGCTTCGCTAATCAATACGTCTAATACGCAAATCTGCCATCATTCATACCGTGCCGAATGAGAGTCTTACCGCGCAGCTCGTCCCGCACCTGTGTCTGCTGGCCACGCTGCGAAGCACCGGAAACGTCACTCGTACGGCCGAGATCCTCGGAGTGCCGCAGCCCACAGTCAGCCGACGGCTGGCGGCACTCGGCCAGGCCCTCGGCGCACCGCTGACCGTGCCCGACGGCCGGGGCGTCCGCCTGACCCGCGCTGCCGAACTGCTCGCCGATGCGGCGGAACGCGCGCTGCCCGTGGTCGACGCCGGAGCCCGCCTCGCGCGCGAGGAGATCGAACCGGCGAGCGGCCGGGTCGTGCTCGGTTTCCTGCACCTGCTGGGCCGGTCGCGCGTGCCGGAAATGCTGCGCGCGTATCGCGAGCAGGCCCCGACCGCGCGGTTCTCGCTCGTGCAGGGTTCGCTGCAGGACATGGTCGACCGGCTCGTGTCCGGGGAACTTGATCTCGCCCTGCTGGCCCCGGTCGTCGAGGACGAACGGCTGGAGACGGTCGTCCTCGACCAGCAGCCGATCCACCTGTCGGTCCCCTCCGGGCACCGGTTGGCCGGACGACGCAGCGTGCGCGTCGCCGAGTTGGCCGACGAGCCGTTCGTACTCCTCGAACCCGGTTACGGCCTGCGCCGGATCACCGACGAACTCTGCGCCGCCGCCGGTTTCACGCCGAAGGTGGCTTTCGAGGGCCAGGAATCCGACACCGTCCGCGGACTCGTCGGAGCTGGCTTGGGCGTCGCGCTCCTGCCGCGCTTCGAACCCGGCTCCCCCGCCGGGGTCGCGGAGGTGCCGCTGCACCCGCCGGTCCACCGGACGATCGGGCTCGCGTGGCGCGCCGGGGAGCCGCTTTCGCCCGCCGTTCAAGCGTTCCGGGACCACGTGCTCGGCAGGACGCGCTAGGGACCAGGGTGGTATTTCTATCCCGGTACCGTGCTAGCGTTTCCGGTATAGAAATACCGGGACTTGAGGACGCGAGGGTAGTCGTGATCGAGCTGAAGACGCCTGCGGAGATCGACCGCATGCACGTGACCGGGCGGTTCGTCGCCGAGGTGCTGACCGAGGTCGGCAAGCTCGCCGACGTGGGCGTCAACCTGATGGACCTGGAACACCACGTGCGCGGCATGATCAAGCGGCGCGGAGCTGTCTCGTGCTACTGGGACTACGCGCCGTCGTTCGGCGAAGGCCCGTTCCGCAACGTCATCTGCCTGTCGGTCAACGACGCCGTCCTGCACGGCCTGCCGCACGACTACACCCTGCGCGACGGCGACGTACTCACCGCGGACATCGCGGTGACCATCGACGGCTGGGCGGCCGATTCGGCGCGCACGGTCATCGTCGGCACGCCCGCCGAGGAGGACCAGCGGATCATCCGGGCCACCGAGGAAGCGCTGGAAGCCGCGATCGAAGCGGCGCGCGCGGGCAACCGGCTCGGCGACATCTCGGCGGCGATCGAAGCGGTCGCGACCGGCTACGGCTACCCGGTCAACACCGAGTTCGGCGGGCACGGCATCGGCCGCACCATGCACGGCGACCCGCACGTGTCCAACCGCGGCAAGGCGGGCCGCGGCATGAAGCTCCGGCCGGGCCTGACGCTCGCGCTGGAACCGTGGCTCGCGCGCACGACCGACAAGATCGTCTACGACCCGGACGGCTGGACGATCCGTTCCGCCGACGGCTCGCGCACCGCGCATTCCGAGCACACGGTGGCGATCACGGACGGGGACCCGATCGTGCTGACCCGCCGCGAGGAAGAACTGGCGGGCAAGAAGTAGGACGCGCTGGACTGCCGCGGCCCACGGCGCCTGATCAGCCCTCGTAGGAAGCCGCGAACTCCACCAGCGTCCGCGCCGCGAACCCGGACGCGCCGGGCACCACGTCGTCGTACGTCTTGTCCGCGCGCGCCGGGCCCGCGATGTCCAGGTGCGCCCACGGCAACCCCGCGGTGAACTCCCGCAGGAACAGCGCCGCCATGATCGCGCCCGGACCACCGGGAGCCTGCCGGACGTCGCCGAGTTCGCCCTCGATGCCGGTCGCGTAGTCCTCGACCAGCGGCATCCGCCACCACGCCTCTCCGGCGCGGGCGCCCGCCTCGATCACCCGCGCGGCGAGGTCGTCGTCGGTCGCGAAGACGCCGCCGGTGCGCAGGCCGAGCGACACCTTCATCGCACCGGTCAGCGTGGCCGCGTCGACGAGCAGGTCCGGCTTGAACTGCGCGATTCCGTAGGCGAACGCGTCGGCCATCACCATCCGGCCCTCGGCGTCGGTGTTGCCGACCTCGGTGGTCTGGCCGCCGTAGTGCCGCACGATGTCGCCCGGCCGGTACGAGCCGCCCGACACGTGGTTCTCCGCCGCCGGCACCAGCGCGGTGACGCGCACCGGCAGCTTCAGCTCGCCGATCGCGCGCATCGCGGCGATCACGGCCGCGCCGCCCGCCATGTCGGTGCGCATCAGATGCATGCCGTCGGCCGGTTTCAGCGAAATGCCGCCGGTGTCGAAGGTGATCCCCTTGCCCACGAACAGCAGGTGCTTGGTCGCGCCGCGCGGGCGGTAGGTCATTTCGATCAAGCGCGGCGGCGAAGCCGAGCCGCCGCCGACCGCCAGAATTCCGCCGAACCCCTTGTCGGCGAGCCACTTCTCGTCTCGCACGGTCACGTCGACCGTGCCGCCCAGCACCTTCGCCGCGGTGTTCGCCAGCCACGCCGGGTTCTTGATGTTCGACGGCGCGTTCGCGAGATCGCGCGTAAAGGCAGCGGCCGCTGCGAGGACGCGTACGCGCGCGACGGCGTCCGCGTACGCGGGCACAGCGCGCTCGTGCGCGACGACGAGACGTACGGCGGGCACTGGTGGCTTCGGCTCTGTCGTGGTGACCACGAACCGGTACCCGCCCAACGACAGTCCGACCGCTAACTCGGCCGCGTGCTCCGCTGTCGCGTCCTCGGGCAGGACGACCTGGACTGTCCGGATCGGACGGTTCTCGTCCGCGTCGCGAAACGCGCGCGCCAACGCGGCACCGGTCCGTCGAAAGTCCTTCGGCGCGCCTTCGCCAATACCGGCGACCCAGCGCGGACCTTCGCCCTCTTCGGGCACTTCGCGCACTTCGGCGGTACGTCCGCTCGACCCGTACGCTGCGCTTTCGTCCGCTTCGGCCGGCGCGACCAGCACTGCTCGCGGGACTCCGCGGCGCGTCGCGGCGACGACCTCGATTTCGGGCAGCTTCGTGGGAACGGGTGGTAGCGAGTTACGCACAGCGAGCAACCTTAGGGCGCAGACGAACCGACCCCGGCCTCCAAGAGGAGACCGGGGTGCACAGTGGACAGAGCGGGGAGAGCGCAGGTCAGCCAGTGACCTCCTGCAATGCGGCGCCGAGGTCCTTCGCTTCCTCCGCCGAGAGCTCGACGACCAGCCGGCCGCCACCCTCCAGTGGCACCCGCATAACGAGGCCCCGCCCCTCCTTGGTCACTTCGAGGGGACCATCTCCGGTCCGGGGCTTCATGGCCGCCATAGCGTGCTCCCTCCGTCTCAACCGGCGCGCCCGGGTCGCGCACTCCCATGCCAGCCGGGTCTCGTCCCCCATTGTCCCTCATCAGCGCCCGGGCGCGAACGCGGACCGATCATTTGCCGCCGCATCGGTGCTGGTATGCCGCCCGCCGAGGGTGCGAGACTCAGTCCCGAGAACCCGAGCCGCCGCTTCAGAGGAGCATTTCGTGACCACATCCGACGTCCTGTTGACCGCCGACGCCGACGGCGTGCGCACCCTGCGGCTGAACCGGCCGGAGGCGTACAACTCGCTGACCGTCGAGCTCAAGGAGCGCCTGCTCGCCGAGCTGCGCGCGGCCGCCGAGGACCCGGACGTCCGCGCGGTGGTGCTCACCGGCACCGGCAAGGCGTTCTGCGCCGGACAGGACCTCAAGGAGCACGTCGGCCTGCTGCAGGCGAACGACCCGGCCCCGCTGAACACGGTGAGCGACCACTACAACCCGATCGTCAAGGCGATCACCGGGATGCCGAAGCCGGTCATCGCGGCGGTGAACGGCACCGCGGCCGGCGCGGGCGCGGCCTTCGCCTACGCGAGCGACCTGCGGATCGCCGCGGAATCGTCGTCGTTCCTGATGGCCTTCGCGAACGTCGGCCTCGGACCGGACTCGGGCGCGTCGTGGACCCTGCAGCGGCTGATCGGCTACGGCCGGGCCGCGGAGCTGATGCTGATGGCGCGGACGGTGGACTCGGCGGAGGCCCTTCGGATCGGGCTCGTCGGGGAGGTCGTGCCGGACGAGGAGCTCACGGCTCGGGCGCAGAAGGTGGCGGCGAAGCTCGCGGCTGGGCCGACGGTGGCTTACGCGAAGATCAAGAGCGTGCTGGCGGTCGCGGCGGAGTCTTCGCTGGAGGAGGCGTTGGCAGCGGAGGACGCGGCGCAGACTGCGTTGGGGGCTACCGCGGATCATTCGGAGGCGGTGGAGGCTTTTGTGGGGAAGCGTCGGCCGAATTTTCAGGGGAAGTGAGTTGGTTCGCAGTTGAAAGAGTGCGGCTGCGCCGTGAGAGATGAGCGGTTGCGCTGCGAGAAATGAGCGGCTGCGCCGCGAAAGATGGTTGCGTGGGGCACCCCGAAGCTGGAGTGTGCTGACGGTTGGTGGGTGCTTGTCAAGGCGGGAAAGATGCCTTGACAAGCACCCGCCAACCGCAGGGAGGCTTCGTATCGGGGTGCGGGGGTGGTGTGGGTGCACCGGGGGTTGGGTGCATCGGTTGCGGCTGGGGGGGTGTGGGCCCTGGAGGGCCTGTCAAGATGCGCGGAAGCAGCCTTTTACGTGGTCGTCGACCATGCCGGTGGCTTGCATGAGGGCGTAGCAGGTGGTGGGGCCCAGGAAGGCGAAGCCGCGCTTCTTCAGTTCCTTCGCCATTGCCTTTGACTCGTCGGTCACCGCGGGCACGTCGGCCATGGTGCGGGGGCGGCGGTGCTTCGTTGGGGCGAAGGACCACAGCAGTTTGTCCAGTGGGAGGTCCAGGTCCGCCACGGCGCGCGCGTTCTTCACCGCTGCCTCGATCTTCGCGCGGTTGCGGACGATGCCTGCGTCTTGCATCAGGCGTTCGACGTCCTTCTCGCCGAAGCGTGCGACCTTCTCCGGTACGAAGCCTCGGAAGGCTTTTCGGAAGTTCTCGCGTTTGCGCAGGATCGTGATCCACGAGAGGCCCGACTGGAACGACTCGAGGCACAGCCGTTCGTACAGCTCCGCCTCGCCGTGGAGCGGGACGCCCCATTCCTCGTCGTGGTACACCGCGTAGTCCGGGGCTGAGTTGCCCCAGCTACAGCGGGCGATGCCGTCCTCGCCCAGCAGGTTCGTCATTGTTCCCCTATTGAATAGTTCTCCGCGAACCTCGCGAACTGGCGCAGCGAATGTCGCACTCCGAGTGCGAACGCCGGGCGCGCCAGGGGCCAGCCCGCGCGGCCGAGCAGGCCGAACGGCAGCTTGAGGTGTTCGGCCCACACGAAGGTGCACTGCCCGGCGCCCTTGGCCACCACCTGGAACACCCCGGTCCCCTGCACCAGGCTGCCCAGGTGGCGCACCGTGCAGCGCAGCGGCGGCTCCCAGGTGGTGATCTCCATGGTGTCGGTGAAGCCAATGCCGCCGAAACCGGTGAAGGCCGCGAGCTTCGAGCCGACGCTGCGGCCGTTACCCTCGATGACCCGCACCGACGTGCCGAGCATCCATTCGCCTTGGCGGGCCCAGTCGGTGAGCGCGAGCCAGGTCGTGCCAGCCGGTGCCGCGACGTCGACCGACAGCACCAGGTCACTCACCTGTCGGCCTCCGGTGCGCCCCTTCGCGCGGCTGCAGCGCGGCCTCGAGCCGGGCGACCCGTTCGCGCAGTTCGTCCAGTTCCACGCCGGTCCTGCGCAGCACCCAGTCCACTTCGGACATCTTGTAGCCGCGGAACACGATCTGGAAGCGCACCTGGCGGACGTCCTCGCCGGTGATGTCCTCGGCGGGCAGGCGGGTGGGCGAGCTGCCCGGCGGCAGCGGCGCCAGTTCCTCGCCCCGGCCGAACACCACAGCGGCCAGGAGGAACACCACGGCGGCCACCAGCAGCATGACTACGAGGTAGATCAGCGCGGTCGTCACGCGACGATCGTGGCACACCGTCGCCAGGAACGTCGCGCTAGCACGGCAAGTCGGAAGGACGGGACCACCCAGGCGACCATCAGCAGCCGCACGGGCCGCTGGGGCACAGTCGCGCCACCGGGACCCGCTCCGAGCACGGGCAGGCACCGCGTCCGCACGCGCCGTGGCTGCCGCGCACGCCGCGGTCACGCTCGTCACCGTCTCCGTGCCGCGCTGGCCCGGCGTCCCCGCCACCTCGAATCCCGACCAGTCACGTGTCCGATGTGGACGATCACGGGGCAGCTTCCGCTGATTCCGAAGAACAGAGAACGCGGCTCGCCGAGTTCGGCCAGCCACGCGACCTGCTTCGGGTTCTCCGTGGCAGGCAAGTCCCGGTCCGCTCCCGCCGGATCGGTCCTATGTGGACACTACGGCTGCCGGGCAGCCAAGACCTCCCGCATCGGCGGCCGGTCCGTCACCGGCACCTCCGTCACGTCCGGCACCCATTCCCCGGACACCTGGACGAACTGAGTGAACCGCGCCGCCTCCGCGCTCGGCATGCCGCAGCGGGCCAACGCGGTGCCGAGGATCTGCCGGGCCATCACGCCGAGTTGCAGCAGCGACCGGTTGCGGTGTTTGCGCACGCCGAGGTTGACCTGCGCCAATCCGTCCAGCCCATAGCGCTCCTCGGCGTCCAGCAGCAGGCCGATCTCCACCCCGTACCCGCCGGCGAACGGCACCGACTCCAGGAACTCGCGCGTGCCCGCGTACTCGCCGCCCAGCGGCTGCACCAGTTCGCTCAGCGCCGGGCGCAGCGCGGACAGCACCGGGCGCGCGAGCAGCTCGGTGACCCGGCCGCCGCCGGTGCTCTCCAGCCGCAGCGGGCGGCGGTAGAAGCCCTTGACCAGGTGCACGCCGTCCTCGGTGAGCAGGGGGCCGAGCAGCGACGGCACGAACGACGGGTCCGGGTCGACCAGATCGGAGTCGAGGAACACCACCACGTCGCCGGTCGTCGCGGCGAGCGAGCGCCACAGCACCTCGCCCTTGCCGGGGCGCGGCGGCAGCTCCGGCACGACGTCCTCGCGGCGCACCACCCGAGCCCCGGCGGCCGCGGCGACCTCGACCGTCGCGTCCGTGGAGCCGGAGTCGACGACCACCAGCTCGTCGACGACTCCGCCGAGCAGCGGGCGCACCGACGCGACCACGGTGCCGACCGTTTCCTCCTCGTCCAGCGCCGGCAGCACGACCGACACCGTCCGGCCGCGTTTGGCGGCGACGATGTCCGCGGCGCTCCACCCCGGCTCCTGCCAGGTGCGACGGTGAAACCAGCTCATGGAGGCGATCGTGCCATGCTGAAGCAGGTGCCCGATCCTCCGGAGGGAGAACCCTTGCTGCCGCTGCTCGTCCGTTTCGTGCTCGGACCGCTGGTCCGCGCGCTCTACCGGCCTCAGGTCGAAGGGGTCGAGAACATCCCCGAGGACGGCCCGGTGCTGCTCGCCTCCAACCACCGGGCGGCGCTGGACACCGGTGTGATCACCTTCACTACCCCGCGGCAGGTCCGGTTCCTCGGCAAGGCCGAGTACTTCACCGGCAAGGGGATCAAGGGCCGGTTCATCGCGAAATCGCTCGACGCGCTCGGCTACGTCCCGGTCGAACGCGGCAACGCGCAGGCCGGGCTCGCCGCGCTCGAAGCGGGCCGCAAGGTGCTCACCGACGGCGGTGTGTTCGCGATCTACCCCGAAGGCACCCGCTCGCTCGATGGACGGCTGCACCGCGGGCACACCGGCGTCGCCGCGCTCGCGCTGTCCACCGGCGCGAAGGTGGTCCCGGTCGCGTTGTTCGGCACCGAGGGCATCCAGCCGAACGGCGCGAAAATCCCGCGGCTTGCCAAGATCAAGGTCCGGTTCGGCGAACCGCTGGACTTCGCCCGGTACGAGGGCCAGGACTCGTCCTCGGCGATCCGCCGGTCGGTGACCGACGAGATCATGTACGCGATCCTCGAACTGTCCGGGCAGGAATACGTCGACACCTACCACAAACGGCCGGACGAAAAAGCGTCGTAGGCGCGTTATCCGGCCGAGCGGCTCATGAGGTCGACCAGCTTTTCCGCGTCGGAGGCGACGGTGATCAGCTCCCGCGTCTCCGGTCGCAGGAAACCCTTCTCCAGCATCTGATCGGCGAACGCCACCAGCGGCGAGTAGTACCCGGCCACGTCGAGCAGCCCGATCGGCTTGCCGTGAATGCCGAGCTGCGCCCAGGTCCACACCTCGAACAATTCCTCGAGGGTGCCGACGCCGCCGGGCAACGCGACGAACGCGTCCGACAACTCGGCCATTTTCGCTTTGCGCTGGTGCATGTCGGCGACCACGTGCAATTCGGTGAGCCCGCCGTGCGCGATTTCCACGTCCGACAGCACTTCCGGGATCACGCCGATCACTTCGCCGCCCGCGGCGAGCGCGGCGTCGGCCACCACGCCCATGGTGCCGACGCTCGCACCGCCGTAGACGAGGCCGATTCCCCGCTGCGCCAACAGTTTCCCGACGCCGGCCGCCGCTTCGGCGTACTCCGGCGAGAATCCCCGCGCCGAACCGCAGAACACACAGATCCGCATCAGTGCGTGTCCTCCCAAGCCTGATAAGACTCCTGAACGACGCGCACCGCGTCGTCGATGTCGTCGGTAAGGTACAGCAGGTCGAGGTCCTTCTCACCGATTTTTCCGCCGCCGAGCACGGACTTCGCGATCCAGTCGTAGAGCCCGCCCCAGTATTCGGTGCCGAAGAGCACCACCGGGAACTTCGTCACCTTCTTGGTCTGGACCAGCGTGAGCGCCTCGAACAGTTCGTCGAGCGTGCCGAAACCGCCCGGAAGGCAGATGAACGCCTGCGAGTACTTGACGAACATGGTCTTGCGGGCGAAGAAATAGCGGAAGTTCACGCCCAGGTCGACCCACGGGTTCAGGCCCTGCTCGAACGGCAGCTCGATGCCCAGCCCGACGGAGAACCCGCCCGCCTCGTTCGCGCCGCGGTTCACCGCTTCCATCGCGCCCGGACCGCCGCCGGTCATCACCGCGAACCCGGCGTCGGCGAGCGCGGCCCCGATCTTGCGGCCCAGTTCGTACTCCGGGTTGTCGCGTTTGGTGCGCGCCGAACCGAACACCGTCACCGCGCGCGGAACCTCGGCCAGCGCGCCGAACCCCTCGACAAACTCCGCCTGGATCCGCAGCACGCGCCACGGGTCGGTGTGCACCCAGTCGCTCGGCCCGCGCGAATCGAGCAGCCGCTGATCGGTGGTGCTGCCCTGATCACGCCGATCGCGCCGGAGCACCACCGGGCCCTTGTGCCGCTCCACCGGACGTTCGGGGTACTGGCCGTCGGGAAATTCAGACTGTTCGCTCACCAGCCAAGCCTACGGGCCGAGCGGCCGCGGCGGGCGCCCGCGTCGGCACCACAGCGTGACGGATCGGTTGCCCGCGGCTGAACGCGCGAAAGCGGACCACCAGCGGGTTCCGGTCCTGCTACCAACGGCCGGTTGTCGGCAACTACCTACGAAAGTCGTCCGGACCGTCCGGAAATGGCGTTTTCCCTGCTACGTGGCCACCTGACGGGAATAGTCCCGATCGCGCCCGGGGTCCCGCTGGTCCGTTCAGCGCATTGACCGCCCCGGTGAGCGCTTTTTTACTCACGGTGTCCGCGGCCTGATCAGCCCAGCTCAACGCGTTGCGCTTCTCCCCGTCGTGTACCCCGAAAGGACTGTCGATGACGTCCAGAAGAGGGCTCGCCACCGGCATCGCCAGTGTCGCCGGTCTCGCCCTTTCCCTGCTCGCGCTGCCGGTGATCCCGGCATCCGCGGCCCCCGCCCACTCCTCCGCAGACCCGCGGGCGACCGCGATCGCGGCCGCCGACCGGGCCGCCGCCGCGGGTGCGGTCGGGCTCCGCAAGAGCTCGGCCGAAAGCCTGCACCGCGTCAGCACCACGCTGGGCGACGCCGGGCTGTACTACAACTCCTACGAGCGCACCTACGACGGCCTCCGGGTCGTCGGCGGGGACGCGGTGATCGTCGCCGACGGAACGGGCCGCGTGCGGGGCACCGATTCCGCCGAGAGCGCGGCCATCACCGTGGGCACCACACCCGCTGTCGACGCGGCGCGCGCGGCTTCGGTCGCCCACGGCCAGTTGCCGACCGTGAGCACGGTGAGCAAGCCCGATCTGGTCGTTCTCGGCGGCGCACAGCCGAAACTGGCCTACGAGGTCGTCGTCAAGGGCCGTACCGCGAAGGCGCCGAGCAACCTGCACGTCTTCGTCGACGCCGCCACCGGCAAGGTCCTTGACCAGCGCGACGACGTGAAGGCCGAAAGCCCGGCGAAGTCCGGTTCGCACACCGCGTCCCCGAACGCGGCGGGCAACGGCAACAGCTACTACGTCGGCCAGGTCAGCATCGACACCACCGGCTCCGGCAGTTCGTACTCGATGCGCGACCCGAACCGGCCGGGCATCAGCTGCGGCCGCGAGGGCGGCTCGGTGTTCACGAAGTCCAGCAACAACTGGGGCAACGGGTCCGGCACGGACCTCGAAACCGGCTGCGTCGACGTGCTCTACACGGTGCAGACCGAATGGAACATGCTCAAGGATTGGCTGGGCCGCAGCGGAATCGACGGCAACGGCAACGGTTTCCCGGCGTCGGTCGGCCTGAACGACGTCAACGCCTACTGGGACGGCTCGTCCACCCACTTCGGGCACTCGCAGGACAACCAGCGCCAGGCGACGTCGATGGACGTGGCCGGCCACGAGTTCGGCCACGGCATCTTCCAGAACACGCCGGGCGGCGCGGGTTCGGGCAACGAGAACGGCGGGCTCAACGAGTCCACCGGCGACATTTTCGGCGCGCTGACCGAGTTCTACGCGAACAACCCGGTCGACACCCCGGACTTCACCGTCGGCGAGGGCGTGAACCTGGTCGGCAACGGCCCGATCCGCTACATGTACGACCCGAGCCGCGAGGGCGACCCGAACTGCTACTCGTCGTCGATCCCGAGCACCGAGGTGCACGCGGCGGCCGGGCCGCAGAACCACTGGTTCTATCTGCTGTCCGAGGGCACCGCGCCGACTGACGGCCAGCCGGCCAGCCCGACCTGCAACAACAGCGGCGTCACCGGCATCGGCATCCAGAAGGCGGGCAAGATCTTCTACAACGGCCTGCTGCACAAGACCTCGTCCTGGAACCACAAGGCGGCCCGCAAGGCCACCCTGCAGGCGGCGGTCGACCTGTTCCCGGGCAGCTGCACCGAGTTCAACGCCACCAAGGCGGCGTGGGACGCGGTTTCCGTCGGCGCGGTCTCCGGTGAGGCCACCTGCACCGGCAACCCGCCCGCGGGCAACGACTTCTCGGTCAGCCTGTCGCCCTCGACCGCGACTGTCCAGCCTGGACAGTCGACCACGTCGACGGTGACCACCAAGATCACCAACGGCAACGCGCAGTCGGTGAAGCTGACCGCGAGCGGCCTGCCCTCGGGCGCGACCGCGACGTTCAACCCGGCGACCGTGCAGTCCGGCGGCAGCGCGACCCTGACCATCGCCACTTCGGCGAGCACGCCGAAGGGCACCAGCAAGGTCACGATCACCGCGACCGGCGCTAACGCCACGCACACCTCGGACTTCACGCTCACCGTGGGCAGCGGCAACCCGCCGGGGTGCGGCGGCATCGCGGCGTGGGACGCGAACTCGTTCTACGGTCCGGGCGACGTGGTCTCGTATCACAACCACAAGTGGACCTCGACGTGGTATTCCGTCGGCGCTGAGCCGGGTGCGCCCGGTTCCTGGGCCGTTTGGACCGACAACGGGGCCTGCTGACGCAGTAACCGCTCCCTAGATTCAGCTGGACCAGCCGGGCACGGTGCCTCGTGCCCGGCTGGTCCGCGTTCGCGCTTGTCCAGACCAGAGGCCTGAATTTGTCTAGACCATACGTTCGGAGGTAGGCAGTGCCCCTCCCGCCGCTTACCGTTGCGGCAACACCGTTATCGGGGACGGGAGCCGTGATGAACGGACGGAAATCGCGCTGGTTCGGGACCGCCGTCGCGGCCCTGCTCGCCCTGCCGCTCGCGGGAATCGCCCCCGCTTCGGCGGCCGCCGCTCCGCAGTCGGACACCTGCGCGGTGAAGCCGAGACCGTCCGGCCCGGTGCTACAGGGCTACTGGGAAAACTGGGACGGTGCCTCGAACGGCGTGCACCCCGGCATGGGCTGGGTGCCGATCAACGACCCCAGCATGGCCGCGCACGGCTACAACGTCGTCAACACCGCGTTCCCGGTGATCCAGTCCGACGGCACCGTGCTGTGGGAAGACGGCATGGATTCCACGGTGAAGGTCTCGACGCCCGCTGAGATGTGCGCGGCCAAGGATGCCGGAGCCACCATCCTGATGTCGATCGGCGGCGCAGCGGCGGGGATCGACCTGTCCTCCAGCTCGGTCGCCGACAAGTTCGTCAGCACCATCGTGCCGATCTTGAAGAAGTACAACTTCGACGGAATCGACATCGACATCGAGACCGGCCTGTCGAGCAGCGGCGATATCAATTCATTGTCCGCCTCACAAGCGAACCTGGAACGCATCATCGACGGCGTACTTTCCCAGATGCCGCCCGGCTTCGGCCTGACCATGGCCCCAGAAACCGCGTACGTCACCGGCGGTTCGGTCACCTACGGCTCGATCTGGGGCGCATACCTGCCGATCATCAAGAAGTACGTCGACAACGGCCAACTGTGGTGGCTGAACATGCAGTACTACAACGGTTCCATGTACGGCTGCTCCGGCGACAGCTACGAAGCCGGGACCGTCCAAGGCTTCACCGTACAGACGCAGTGCCTGGACAAGGGTCTGACGGTACAAGGCACGACCATCCGCGTCCCGCTGGACAAGCAAGTCCCCGGCCTCCCCGCGCAATCAGGAGCAGGCGGCGGATACCTGGACCCCGGCCTGGTCTCGCAGGCCTACCAAAGCGTCCCCGGCATCAAAGGCCTGATGGACTGGTCAATCAACTGGGACGGCTCACAAGGCTGGACCTTCGGCGACAACGTGAAGTCGCTGCAAGGCCGCTAAACCGCTGCGGGCCGGGGTGCTGCGCAAACGCCGCCCCGGCCTCAGCCCAACTTCCGTGAGGGCAGGCGCACCCTCACACCCCCACCGCAACCCGCACACCCAACAACCGAGGCACCCACGCCAAACCGCACAACCACACCCAACAATCGAGGCACCCACACCACCCCCGCACCCCGATACGAAGCCCCTGAGGTTCCGACTTGTATGTGGCTACCGGTTGGACAGGTTGGATGATCACTGGCCGTAGTCTGCCGGAGGTGTCGGGTTGGGCTCGCTCGTGAGGTTCCTGCCGCCCGGATGGGTTGGCTCGCCGGGGGTGTGTGGCCTGGCTCGGCACCGGCTGCGGTCTGACTCAACAGAGGTGTGAGCGTCACAGGCTGAAAGTCGGAATGTCGACCGCGGCTTCCCGTATCTCGCATGGAGGAGCGCGGTTGATGGTCGTCATCGGGGTTGATCCGCATAAGTCCAGCCACACGGCGTCGGCGTTGGATCCGCAGACCCACCGTCCACTGGAGACGGTTCGGATCGACGCGGCGTTACCGGAGTACCGCCGGTTGCTGGCGTGGGCGAAGCAGTTCTCCGAGCGCCGGTGGGCGGTGGAGAACGCGCGAGGGCTCGGGCGGCACCTGGCGCAATGGTTGATCGCACGTGGCGAGACAGTGGTGGACGTGCCGCCGACGGCCACCGCCAGGGTCCGGGAGCTTTCCCGAGGCGGGCGCCGCAAAAACGATGCTCTGGATGCCGCGGCAGCGGCCAGCGTGGCCGCCCTGCAAGGCGATGCCCTGCCGGTGACTGCCGAGGGCGCCTCGACAGTGCTGGGGCTGTTGGACGAGCGTCGCCTCAACCTGACCCAGCAGCGCACGCGCACGGTCAACCAGTTACACGCCCTGCTGCGTGACTTGCTTCCCGGCGGCGTGCCCACCGACCTCACCGCCGACCAGGCCGCCGCCGCTCTGACCCGAAGCCGACCGCAATCGTCAGTTGAACGAGCCCGCAAGGACCTCGCCCGGGAGCTGATCACCGACATCCGCGCGCTGGATCGCCGGCTGAAAGCGAACAAACAACGCATGGAAGAGGCGATCAAGGACTCCAATAGCCGCCTGACCGACATCGCCGGCGTGGGGCCGGTCGTGGCAGCCCGGCTGCTGGGACGCACCAGCCTGGCATCTCGATTCCCGACAGCCGCAGCTTTCGCGGTCTACACCGGTGTCGCACCCATCGAGATCGCCAGCGCCGACAAGGCCCGGCACCGACTCTCACGCCAGGGCGATCGCCAACTGAACAACGCCCTGCACACCATCGCCCTCACACAGGTGCGCATGCACGGCAGCCGGGGACGCCTCTACTACGACCGCAAGATCGCCGAAGGCAAGACCCACAACGAAGCCATGCGCTGCCTCAAACGCCGACTCGCCGACCACGTCTGGCGCACCATGATCGGCGACGAACAACGCCACGCTCCGTCAACACCACCACCACTTCACGCAGCCGCTTGACAAACACAGAGGAACCCCCGGTGTGCCGGACACTGGGTTTCATGCTGCGTGGGCGTGGTGGTGAGGGTAGTTGGTGCGGGTTTCGCGGGGTGTGCGGTAGCCGAGGGTGGAGTGCAGCCGGTGGTGGTTGTAGTAGGCGAGGTAGGCGAAAACGGCCTCGCGTGTGTGGCTGCGGGTGGTCCAGGACCGGGTGCCGATCTCGGTTTTGAGGGTGGCGAAGAAGGATTCGGCGGCGGCGTTGTCGTAGCAGGATCCGGTCCTGCCCATGGAGGGACGGATGCCGAGCGCGGTCAGGGTGGCGCGGAATTCCGTGGAGGCGTATTGGGTGCCTCGGATGCTCTCCTGTTTGTCAACCGTGGGGTGGCTGGCTCCTTCGCCTGTGATGGTGTGCCGGTGCTCGGCGCGGTCAAGGTCGTTCATCCGGTGGGGTGCTCCATCGTGACCGCGCCTGCGCTCCGGCGGTTGCGGCGGCGACGGAGGAGCCGGCAGAGTTTGGGGTCAGGTGGCCGTGTGGCGGCGGTAGGGGCGGCGGGCGATCCGTTGTTGGCCGGGGTTGAGGAGGTAGTAGACCTCGCGGGCGAGATAGCGCTTCAGACAACGGATGATCTCGAGCTTCGAGTGGCCTTCGGCGGTCTTGCGCGCGAGGTAGGCCTGGGTTCTCGGGTCCAGGCGGATGCGGCTGACGACAGCCAGGTGCAGGGCGCGGTTGGCTTGCCTGTCCCCGCCGCGGTTGAGCCGGTGGCGCTGGGTCGTCCCGGATGACGCGGGCAGCGGCGCGACGCCGCAGAGCATCGCGAACCCTGCCTCCGACGTCATCCTGTCGGGGTTGTCGCCAGCGGTGACGAGCAGCTGTCCGGCGATCTCGACGCCGATGCCAAGCCGCGCGAGCAGCTGCGGCGCGAGTGCCTCGACCAGCGGGTTGATCAGGTCGTCGAGGTCGGCGATCTCGTCGGTCAGTTCGAGGTAGCGACGTGCCATCGACTTGAGCGCGACCCGGTAGGCGCCGATCGGGTCGGCGGCGTTCGACACGTCCGGACGCCAGGCGGCGACCACCCGGATCAGCTGCATGCGGGTGAGGTTGCGGATCTGGTCACGCACCTCGTCCGGTGCTGAGACGATCGTCATTCGCAGCAGTTGCAAGGCGTTTCGCCGCTCGCGGACCGCTTGGGCTCGTGCCGTCCGCAGGACCCGCAGCGCCTCGACGGCCCCGTCCTTGGACTTCGGGATCGCGGTCCGCCGGTTGTGCAGCACCGCCCGGGCGGCGCTGATCGCGTCCAGGTCGTCGTCCTTGCCCCTGCGGCGGCGATCGGAGCGGTCCGGCCGGTCGACCTCGAGAACGGTCGCACCGGCCTTCGCCAGGTGCCGGGTCAGCCCGGCGCCGTAGGAGCCGGTCCCTTCGACGCCGATGCGGGCCAGCCGGCCGTGTTCGCCGATCCAGGCCGTCAGAGCCCGATAGCCAGCGCGGGTGGTGGAGAAACTGTGCGTGCCCAGTACTGTCCCGCCGTCGTCGACGACCGCCGCCACGTGCAGCTCCTTGTGCGTGTCCACGCCGGCGTACACGGTCTTCCCGGATGCTGCCGACTCCCGGGTCTGGCCCGTTCGCGCAGCATGCGCAATGCTGGTCATGTCGTCCTCTCCGATCCGCTCGATGGGCAGGGCGGCGCCGCGCATCGACCGAACCGGCGGACAAGACAGTGATGAGCGCCTGGTGGCGCAGGCTCTCCTTAGGTCACCCCGACGGCGAGGCGTAGCGCCTCGCCGGGCGCTCCCAGAGCAACCGACAGATCCGAGGAAAGACAACACTTCGTCGATCGGAGTGAGGGTCAGGAAGCTCTCGGAGCGCCCGGCACCAGCATCCTCCCGCGTCCGTCCCTCTCGCGGGCCGGGAAACCCGGGGCAACACCGGCAGAAACAGTCTCACTGTCGGAATGGAACACCGCGCCCGTATTGATCAACCCGCGGCGGGCGGCGAGCGTGATGGCGTCGCAGACGAGGCCGGCGCGCATATGCGGGGCGAGGGCGTGGCCGACGATTTCGCGGGTGTGCAGGTCGAGCACGGTCGCGAGATAGAGCCAGCCTTGCTCGGTGGGCAGGTAGGTGATGTCCCCGGCCAGCCGCTGCCCGGGGGCGTCGGCGGTGAAGTCGCGGCCGATCAGGTCCGGTGCGGCCGCGGCCTTGTCCGGCCGGGTCAACGACCGGGGTTTGCGGCGGGTGTTCCCGGCGATCCGCCGTTCGCGCATGACCCGCTCGACCTTCTTGTGGTTGACCGTCGCGCCGCGGCGGCGCAGTTCCGCAGTGACCCGCGGACTGCCGTAAGCACCGCGGTGGGCGGTGTGGATCCCGGCGATCTCCCCGGCCAGCCGGTCCTCGGCCGCGGCCCGTTCCTTCCTCGCGGGGGCGGCGGCGAGCCATTCGTAGAACCCCGGGCGGCGCACCCCGAGGACACGGCACAGCCGGGCGACGCCATAGGCGCCGCGATGGTCGGAGATGAACCGGTAGCTGCGGGTCAACGATCCATCTCCTGCGCGAAATAGGCGGCCGCTTTGCGCAGGATCTCCTTTTCCTTCTCCAGCTCCGCCACCCGCTTGCGCAACGCCCGCAGCTCCCGCTCCGCCGCGTCCCCGCCCGACGCGGCCGCGCTTTCGGCACGATCGGCCGCCCGCACCCACGTCCGCAACGTCTCGTGATTCACCCCCAGCTCACGAGCCACCTGCGCCAACGGACGCGACGCCGACCGCGCCAACGCGACCGCTTCCCGCCGGAACTCCTGCGGATACTTCGACGAACCAGACACAAACACATCCTTCCCCAGGCCAAAGCCAAGGATCAGAGTGTCCGGCACACCGGGGGTTCCTCTGTGTTTGTCAAGCGGCTGCGTGAAGTGGTGGTGGTGTTGACGGAGCGTGGCGTTGTTCGTCGCCGATCATGGTGCGCCAGACGTGGTCGGCGAGTCGGCGTTTGAGGCAGCGCATGGCTTCGTTGTGGGTCTTGCCTTCGGCGATCTTGCGGTCGTAGTAGAGGCGTCCCCGGCTGCCGTGCATGCGCACCTGTGTGAGGGCGATGGTGTGCAGGGCGTTGTTCAGTTGGCGATCGCCCTGGCGTGAGAGTCGGTGCCGGGCCTTGTCGGCGCTGGCGATCTCGATGGGTGCGACACCGGTGTAGACCGCGAAAGCTGCGGCTGTCGGGAATCGAGATGCCAGGCTGGTGCGTCCCAGCAGCCGGGCTGCCACGACCGGCCCCACGCCGGCGATGTCGGTCAGGCGGCTATTGGAGTCCTTGATCGCCTCTTCCATGCGTTGTTTGTTCGCTTTCAGCCGGCGATCCAGCGCGCGGATGTCGGTGATCAGCTCCCGGGCGAGGTCCTTGCGGGCTCGTTCAACTGACGATTGCGGTCGGCTTCGGGTCAGAGCGGCGGCGGCCTGGTCGGCGGTGAGGTCGGTGGGCACGCCGCCGGGAAGCAAGTCACGCAGCAGGGCGTGTAACTGGTTGACCGTGCGCGTGCGCTGCTGGGTCAGGTTGAGGCGACGCTCGTCCAACAGCCCCAGCACTGTCGAGGCGCCCTCGGCAGTCACCGGCAGGGCATCGCCTTGCAGGGCGGCCACGCTGGCCGCTGCCGCGGCATCCAGAGCATCGTTTTTGCGGCGCCCGCCTCGGGAAAGCTCCCGGACCCTGGCGGTGGCCGTCGGCGGCACGTCCACCACTGTCTCGCCACGTGCGATCAACCATTGCGCCAGGTGCCGCCCGAGCCCTCGCGCGTTCTCCACCGCCCACCGGCGCTCGGAGAACTGCTTCGCCCACGCCAGCAACCGGCGGTACTCCGGTAACGCCGCGTCGATCCGAACCGTCTCCAGTGGACGGTGGGTCTGCGGATCCAACGCCGACGCCGTGTGGCTGGACTTATGCGGATCAACCCCGATGACGACCATCAACCGCGCTCCTCCATGCGAGATACGGGAAGCCGCGGTCGACATTCCGACTTTCAGCCTGTGACGCTCACACCTCTGTTGAGTCAGACCGCAGCCGGTGCCGAGCCAGGCCACACACCCCCGGCGAGCCAACCCATCCGGGCGGCAGGAACCTCACGAGCGAGCCCAACCCGACACCTCCGGCAGACTACGGCCAGTGATCATCCAACCTGTCCAACCGGTAGCCACATACAAGTCGGAACCTCACCCCCTGCGGTTCGGGGGTGCTTGTCAAGGCATCTTTCCCGCCTTGACAAGCACCCCCGAACCGTCAGCACACTCGGCTTCGGGGTGCCCCCACGCACCCACCCACCTGCAATGTCGCCGCCAGGCGACGAGCCGCCCGCGACGAGCAGACCGGAACGATCACCCTCACCCAAGAAACTTCCTCAAAACCTCCGCCACCCCCCGAATCTCCCCCACCCGCACATTCTCCTGCCGCGTATGCGCCAAAGTTGGATCCCCCGGCCCGAAATTCACCGCAGGCATCCCCAACGCAGCGAACCGGGCCACATCCGTCCACCCCAGCTTGGCCGCCGCCCGACCCCCAGCCGCGGCCACCAATTCCGCCGCCGCGGGCGCGGACAACCCCGGCAACGCCCCCGGCGACATATCCACCAAAGTCACGTCAAACCCAGCAAACACCTCGCGCACATGCGCCTCGGCCTGCTCCGTCCCGCGATCCGGCGCGAACCGATGATTCACCGTCAACACCGCGGAATCCGGGACCACATTCCCAGCCACCCCACCGGAAATCGAAGTAGCCTGCAGCCCCTCCCGATAGGTCAGCCCGTCAATCTCCACCACCCGCGGCGAATAAGAAGCCAACCGCTGCAACGGCTCCGCCAGCGCGTGAATCGCGTTGGACCCCATCCAAGCCCGAGCCGTATGCGCCCGCGCCCCTTCAGTCCGCACCTCGACCCGCAGAGTCCCCTGGCACCCAGCTTCGATCACGCCATTGGACGGCTCCCCGACAATCGCGAGGTCTCCCGCCAGCCACTCCGGCAGCTCCCGCTCGATCCGGCCCAGCCCATTCCGGACCGCCTCGACCTCTTCATTGTCGTAAAACACAAACGTCACATCGTGCCGAGGCTCCGGCAAAGTAGCGGCCAGATGCAGAAACACCGCATCCCCGCCCTTCATGTCCACGGATCCGAGCCCGTGCAACACCTCGTCGTCCCCAGCCCCAGTACGCCGAGACGGCAAATTGGAATTCTCCGGAACCGTGTCCAAATGCCCGGCGAGAATCACCCGCGACGCGCGACCCAGATTCGTCCGCGCCAGCACCGCGTCGCCATTGCGCACGACCTCGAGATGCGGAGCCTGCTCGACCAGCGCCGCCTGCACCGCGTCCGCCAGCTTGCCCTCCTCCCCCGAGACGCTGAACACATCAACCAGGGCAGCGGTCAGCTCGGCCGGATCGGCGCGCAGGTCAAGAGAGGTCATACCGGCACCGTACCCAGCCAGCGCGGGGGCTACCGTGAGGACGTGCGCACGCGAAGCTCCCTGGTCGCTCTCGGCGTCCTCGCCCTCGTCCTCACCGGCTGCAGCAACGAGGCCGGGCCCAAGGCCCGCCCCGGCGCCGGCGATCCGGGTCCAGACGCCCTGCCGACCAAGCTCGACGCACTATCGGCCGACGCCTGCTTCACCGCCCCGCAGACGCAGCTGCCCAAGGGCTGTGAGAAATACGTCACCGAGGTCGGCAACACCGCGGGTTCGGTGCACCGGCTGGCGAAAGCGGGCAAGACGGTCAACCAGCCGCTGGATGCCGACGCGACCGCGATCGACCAGGCGGTCGGTGCGTTCCGCCAGGCGGGCTGCACCACCGTGCCGGCCCCGGGCGGGGCCTGCACGCAGGCGCTCGTCTCCATCTCGGGCGCGCTGACCGAGGTCAAGCAAAAGGTGGACCAGCTGGCCACCACGGGGTGATCCGGCCCGCTTCGGCTACCGTGACCGGCGTGAGCGAGCAGACCCCTGACCCCGAAACGACCGGCGCCGTCGGCGTCGGGCTGGCCACCGTCACCTCCGACGGGACCGTGCTGGACACCTGGTACCCGCACCCCAAGCTGGTGGACGCAGGCACCAGCGGCGCCGAGCGGCTGACCGCGGAGCAGACCGCCGAACTGCTCGGCGAGTCCGCGGCCGCGCTGCTCGGCCCGGACACCGACCGCGGTGTCGAGGTCGTCGCGGTGCGCGTGACGATCGGCAGCCTTGCCACCGCGCCCGCCGACGCCCACGACGTCTACCTGCGCCTGCACCTGCTGTCGCACCGGCTGGTCCGGCCGCACGGGCAGAGCCTCGACGGGATCTTCGGCCTGCTGGCCAACGTCGTGTGGACGAGCCACGGCCCGTGCCCGGTCGAGGGCTTCGAGCAGACCCGGCTGCGGCTGCGGTCGCGCGGCGCGGTCACCGTCTACGGCGTGGACAAGTTCCCGCGGATGGTCGACTACGTGCTGCCGACCGGCGTCCGCATCGCCGACGCCGATCGCGTGCGGCTCGGCGCGCACCTCGCGTCCGGCACCACGGTGATGCACGAGGGCTTCGTGAACTTCAACGCCGGCACGCTCGGCGCGTCGATGGTCGAGGGCCGCATCTCGGCCGGTGTGCTGGTCGGCGACGGCAGCGACGTCGGCGGCGGCGCGTCGATCATGGGCACGCTGTCCGGCGGCGGCACCGAGGTGATCTCGATCGGCGAACGCTGCCTGATCGGCGCGAACGGCGGCGCGGGCATCTCCCTCGGCGACGACTCGGTGATCGAGGCCGGGCTCTACATCACCGCGGGCACCAAGGTCGAGGTCGACGGCAAGACGGTCAAGGCCCGCGAGCTTTCCGGCATCTCCGGCGCGGTCTTCCGGCGCAACTCGGCGACCGGCGCGGTCGAGGTCGTGCCGCGCGGCGGCGTCGGCATCCAGCTGAACGAGGCACTGCACGCCAACTGAGCCACCTGTCGAGAGGGTGCGCTTCCCGGTGACGGGAGCGCACCCTCTCGTGGTTTCCGACCTGCCCGCGCCGCTCGTCGTTCACCTACCATTAACCAGGTGACTTCCCCCGCGACCAGCCGCCGCCGTGCTCCGGACCCGACGACGCCGGCCGCTCTCGGGCTCCCCGCCGAACCGGTGAAGGCGGGCCCCGAGGCCCCGGCGGCCGTGCACGTCCGCGCCAAACTCGACCACGAACTGCGCGAACTGCTCGCCCGCGAACCAGGCACCCGGGCCGGGGCCGATCCGGAAGACCTGCACCAGATGCGCGTCGCGCAACGGCGGATGCGGAGCGTGCTGAAATCCTCCAGCGCGCTGGTCGGGCCCACCGCGGAACCGGTCCGGGCCGATCTCGGCTGGCTGGGCCAGGTCCTCGGCGAGGTCCGCGACTACGACGTGCTGATCGGCCACCTGCGCGAGGTGATCGCCGGTTTCGACGTCCGCGACCAGGCCGCTGGACGACGGCTGGTGTCCCGCTTCGTCTCCGAGCGCACTACCGCCCGCCGTCGGCTGAACCGGGCCCTGTCGAGCCCGCGGTACGCGACGTTGCTGCAGAGCATCGCCCAGCTGTCCCGCACCGCCGAGCACGAGATCGACGAGACGCCGTCGGAGAAGCCCGGCTTGGCCGCCGACGTGCGGAAGCCGTATCGGAAACTCGCCCGCGCGGTCGCCGCCCTGCCGCCGAATCCGCCGGACGACGACCTGCACGCATTGCGCATCCACGGCAAGAAACTTCGCTACACGGCCGAATTGGCCCGGTCGGCGGCGAAGAAGAAGCAGGCCGAGAAGCTGTCCGAACTGATCAAGGCGACCCGCAAATTCCAGACCGTCCTAGGCGATCACCAGGACGCGGTCTTCGCCGCGGAGAAGGTGCGCGGCGTGCTGGCCGACGCGGACGCCGAGGTCGGTTTCGTCGCCGGCCGGATCGTCGAACACGAACTGGCGAAGCGCTCCCGGGCGCGGGACACGTGGCCCGGCGTGTGGCACCGCATCGAGAAAGCCGAGCACGCGGTCAGTTGACCGACCACACGTACCCGTCCGGCCGCACCAGCACGCGCTTTCCCGGCGCACCCTCATACGCCGCGTACGCGTGCCCGCCCGCGTCGACGAACTCCCCCGTCGCCCCTTGCGGCAGGATCCGATACGCCGGGTGCTCCGTCCCGAGCGGGCCGTCGCCGAAGACCAGTTCTGTCGCATGTGGACCTTGGAACAACTCGAACAGCCGCACGCTCTTGCCATTCGCGTCGACGAGCGGCGCGTCCGGCGCCCGATCTCCCGGCCGCAACGCCCCCGTCCCGGCCGGCGACAGCGGTCCGCCCCGGTAAGTCAGGTCGAGCTGCTGCGTTTCCGGACCGCGTTCGTGCGCGTCCTCGGCACCCTCCTTGTACTTCTCCAGCAACGCGGTACTCACCCCGAGCACGCGCGCCGCGACCGCGCGCCGTTCCGCCTCGTAGCTGTCCAGCAGCTCAGGTGATCCGTCGGCGAGCTTCCAGGCGAGGTTGTACGCGTCCTGCACGCCGGTGTTCAGCCCCTGCCCGCCGGTCGGCGGATGTACGTGCGCGGCGTCCCCGGCGAGGAACACCCGCCCCGTCCGGAATGCCCCGGCCAGCCGGATATTCGGCCGCCATACGGTGGACCAGGCCAGGTCGAGCAGCCGGATCCCGCCGCCGGACACCGCGTCCAGATGCTCCTGCAACGCGCTCAGCGAGGTCCCCGCGTCGCCGTCGCCGAGCGGGGAGGCGAACTGGAAGTACGGCGTACCCGCGAGCGGCGTGAACGCGACGCCGGACATCGGCTCGTCCGCCTTCGCGAACCAGTACGCCGACTCATGGTCGAGACCTTCCGCCGAGACGTCGCCGAGCAGCATCCGGATCGACTCGTCAGTGGTCCCCTCGAACGCGATCCCCAGCGCCTTGCGCACGAAGCTCTTGCCGCCATCGGCACCGACCAGGTACTCCGCGCGCACGGTCTCCCCGGTCGACAGCTCCGCGGTGACACCCTCCTCGTCCTGGGTAAACCCAGTCAGCGCGGTGTTCAACTCCACCCGCACGCCGAACTCGGCCAGCCGGTCCCGGAGGATCCCCTCGGTCTGCGACTGGCCGAGGAACCACGCGCTCGGATACGGCACCGCCGGCGTCGGCTCGACGGGCTCGGCTATCCGCCGCTCCATCGTGAACTCCCCGTCGAGGTACACCCGCATCGGATGCGGCGGCGCACCCGCGGCGAGCACCGCGTCCAGCACGCCGAGGTCCTCGAAAACCTCCAGCGTCCGCGGCTGCAGCCCGTCCCCGCGCGAGCCGACGAAGTACTGCTCCGCCTTGTCCACCACCCGCACGCCGATCCCGCGCCGCGCCAGCTCGATCGCCGCCGTGAGCCCGGTCGGCCCCGCTCCCGCCACCAGCACCGTCATGTTCCCGCCCCTCTCAGTGAATTTAAATTCAGTGAATCTTGATTCAGAGTGCCCGCTGATAGCGTTCGCGTCAAGGGAGGTGCGGGATGACAGCGACGAGCCGCCGGGACAAAGCCGCCGAAACGGAAGCGGCGCTGAAGGAAGCGGCCAAGCGCGTGTTCGCGGCCAAGGGCTATCTGAACACGAAGATCACCGACATCACGCAGGAAGCGGGCCGCGCCGCGGGGTCGTTCTACAACCACTTCGCGGGCAAGGAGGAACTGCTGATCGCCCTGCTGGCCGACCTGGCGCAGGACAGCGACCAGCAGGCCGCGGGCGAGGACCATCTGTCCGATTTCAGCGATCCCGCCGCGGTCCGCTGGCACGTGCGGCAGTACTGGGAGTTCTACCGCGCCAACGCGCCCACGATGCTCGCGCTGCGCCAGGCAGCGATGGTGAACGACGACTTCGCCGCCGCGTACGCCAACTTCGGCGCCACTCAGGCCTCGGACGTCGAAAGCCACCTCGAATACGTCACCGCGGCTGGCCTGCGGCTCCCGGCGAACACCCAGCTCACCATCGCGATGATGTACCAGCTGATCGACAACTTCGCGCAGATGTGGCTGCTGACCCCGCCGCCCGCGGGCTGGAACCCGCCGTCCGACGAGGAAGCGATCGAGGCGCTGACCCGGTTCGTCTACCGCGGCTTCACCGGCCGCGACTACTAGCCGCGGTCACCTTTCCCGTGCGCGCACTGTCAGAGAAGTGAGACCTGACAAGCACCACCGGAAGGAGCCGCGATGGAAATCGGACTTCTCGTAGCCACCTTCGCCTGCGTCGCGATCAACGCCTTCGAGGTCGCCGCCAAGGTCGCCCGGGCGCAGTTCGTGCTGCAGAACTCCGCCGAGGTCGGCGTCGGTCCGCGATGGATCCCGTACCTGGCGCTCCTGGAGGGTGCGGGCGTCGCCGGGCTGGTGGCCGGGCTGCTCGGCTGGCCCCGGCTGGGGCTGGCCGCGGCGATCGGGCTGACGCTGTTCTTCGTCGGAGCAGTCGGCGCTCACGTCCGCGCGAAGGTGTTCCACAACATCGCGTTCCCGGCGGTCTTCCTCGCCCTGACAGTCGCGGCGACCGGGTACTTCACGTGGTCGGTCGCCTGACCGTCAGCCCTGCGCCAGCCGCTCCGCGGCCGCCTCGATGCGCTCGTCCGTCGAGGTGAGCGCGACCCGCACGTGCTCCTTGCCCGCGGGCCCGTAGAACGTGCCCGGCGCGACCAGGATCCCGCGCTCGGCGAGCCACTCCACCGTGGCCTGCGCGGATTCCCCGCGCGTCGCCCAGAGATACAGCCCCGCCTCGGAGTAGGTGATCTCGAACCCGTTGTCCTGCAAGGCTTTTCGCAGTACAACCCGCCGCGCGCGGTAGCGTTCGCGTTGCTCGGCAAGGGCTTCGTCGTCGGTCAGCGCCGCGACCATCGCCTGCTGCACCGGGCGCGGCACGATCATGCCGGCGTGCTTGCGCACCTCCAGCAGGGTCTTCACCAGCTTCGGGTCGCCGGCCACGAATCCGGCGCGGTAGCTCGCGAGGTTCGCCGATTTGGACAGCGAGTGCACGGCGAGCAGGCCGTCGGTGTGTCCACCGTGGACGGACGGGTGCAGCACCGAGAGCGGTTCCGCCTCCCAGCCGAGCGACAGGTAGCACTCGTCGGACACCACGACGGTGCCGCGCTCGCGCGCCCATTCGACCACCTTGCGCAGGTGGTCGACACCGAGCACGCGGCCGGTCGGGTTCGACGGCGAGTTCAGCCAGATCATCGCCGGGCGGCGCGGGCCGAGCTGGGTCAGCCCGTCCGCGCGCACCACCTCGGCGCCCGCGAGCAGCGCGCCGACCTCGTACGTCGGGTACGCCAGCTCCGGGATGACCACCACGTCGCCCGGTCCGAAACCGAGCAGCCGCGGCAGCCAGGCCACGGCCTCTTTCGAACCGATCGTGGGCAGCACCGCGTCCGGCTCGACGCCGGTGATCCCGTACCGGCGCCGCAACGCCGCCACAGCCGCTTCGCGCAGCTCAGGCGTGCCGTGCGTGGTCGGGTAGCCGGGGATCTCCGACACCGACGCGAGCGCGGCGCGGATCGAGTCCGGCACCGGATCGACGGGCGTGCCGACGGAAAGGTCGACGATGCCCCCGGGATGCGCCTGCGCGCGGGCCTTGACCTCGGCGAGCGAATCCCAGGGGAAGTCGGGCAGCCGGGTCATTCGCCCTGCGGGGGCAGAGCCTTGATGAACCCCGGGTCGTGCGCGGTCTTGCCGACCTTGGAGGCGCCGCCGGGCGAACCCAGCTCGTTGAAGAAGTCGACGTTCGCCTTGGTGTAGTCGGACCAGTTGTCCGGGACGTCGTCCTCGTAGTAGATGGCCTCGACCGGGCAGACCGGCTCGCAGGCGCCGCAGTCGACGCACTCGTCCGGGTGGATGTACAACATCCGCTCGCCCTCGTAGATGCAGTCCACGGGGCACTCGTCGATACACGCCTTGTCGAGGACGTCGACGCAGGGCTCGGCGATCACGTAGGTCACTGCGTACTCCTGGCTTCTCCTGCTGGGCCGGTCGGTGCGGACATTACGCGCTTCCCTGGCCCCCGGTAGTGGTTAGGCGACCCTTATCCCACCCCTGGAAACGGGGCGGATCCGCGCCGCTCAGCGGTCCCGGCGACGCGGTTTCGGCGCGTTCCGGGCGTCGCCGGTAATGGCGAACGCGGGGCCGGCGGGCTTCCCGTCCTCGCGTTTCTCCTCGAGAGTCCGCTTGAACCCGTCGGCGATCTCGTCGACGAGCTCGTCGTTGTGCCGGTCGTCCTTGCGCGCGTAGCTCATGGGGTTCTCCTGCGGAACGGGACAGCTCTCTCCGTCACAATCTAACCGTGAACTCCCGGGAAAAGCTCGAAATCGTATGCGCGAAAGCGTGGCCGGCGGTGGTCGAGGAGCCGCTCGGGGAATGGACTTTGCGCTGGGCGGACGGCTTCACCGGGCGCGCCAACAGCGCACTCGCCGTCGGCGACCCCGGCCGCCCGGTCCCGGACGCGCTCGAAGCCGTATGTGACTTCGCCCACGCCCACGGCATTCCGCCCGCGGTCCAGGTGCTGGAAGACAGCGAACTGGAGCGCGAGGTGGCCTCGGCGGGCTGGCGCGAGCAGGTCGAGCACGCCGCCGGGCACCAGGTGTCGGTACTGACCGGTCCGCTGCAGTCCGGGCCTTCGCCGGACGCCGAGGTCCTCGACCAGGCGACGCCGGAATGGTGGGCGCTGGCCGAGAACACCACCGAGCCGAGTACCGCCCAGTGGCACGTCGTGACCACCGGGAAGGTCGGTTACGGCGTGGTGCTGGCCGACGGCGTCACGGCGGGCGCGGTACGCGGCGCGATCGTGGACGGCTGGCTGCACGTCGGCCGTCTCGCGGTCGCCCCGGAGTTCCGCCGCCGCGGCCTGGCCACCACCGTGCTCAACGCGCTCGCCGACTGGGGCCGCGCGCACGGCGCGGAGAAGTGGGTCCTGCAGGTGGCGGTGGGCAACACCGGCGCGCTGGCGTTGTATTCCGCGCTGGGCTGTTCGGAGCACCACAGGTACCGGTACTGGGGCCCGGCGCCGCGGACGTGCGAGGATCGCCAGTCGTGAAGATCGTCGTACTGGTTGGCGGAGTGGGCGGCGCCCGCTTCCTGCTCGGGGTCAAGACCGCGCTCGGACTGCCCGCGATCGGCGCGGGGGAGTCACCGCACGAGATCACCGCGCTGGTGAACACCGGCGACGACGTGTGGATGCACGGCCTGCGGATCTGCCCGGATCTCGACACCTGCATGTACACCCTCGGCGGCGGCATCGACACCGAACGCGGCTGGGGCCACGCGGGCGAGACTTGGACGGTCAAGGAGGAACTCGCCGCCTACGGCGCGGAGCCGACCTGGTTCGGGCTCGGCGACAAGGACATCGCGACGCACCTGATCCGGTCGCGGATGCTGCGCGCGGGGTATCCGCTGTCCGCGGTCACCGAGGCGCTGTGCGACCGCTGGCAGCCCGGTGTACGGCTGCTGCCGATGTCGGACGACCGGGTCGAGACGCACGTCGTGATCGACGACCCGGAGAACCCGGAGCAGCGGAAGGCCGTGCACTTCCAGGAATGGTGGGTGCGCTACCGAGCCGGCTTGCCCGCGCATTCGATCGTCGCCGTCGGCAACGATGAGGCGAAGCCCGGCCCGGGCGTGCTCGACGCGCTGGCTCAGGCGGACGTCGTGCTGCTCGCGCCGTCGAACCCGGTGGTGTCGGTCGGCACGACGCTCGGGGTGCCCGGGGTGCGCGACGCGCTGCGGAAGTCCCGCGCGAAGGTCGTCGGGGTATCGCCGATCATCGGCGGGAAAGCGTTGCGCGGCATGGCCGACGCGTGCCTTACCGCGATCGGGGTGGAGACCTCGGCGGAGGCGGTCGGCCGCCATTACGGCGCGCGTTCGGAGGGCGGCGTGCTCGACGGCTGGCTCGTCGCGCCGGAGGATCACGAGGTCACGGTGCCCGGCGTGGACGTGCGCGCGGTGCCGCTGCTGATGTCCGATGTGGACGCGACTGCGGACATGGTCCGCGCGGCGTTCGACGTGGCTGGAGTCTCCCTTGGCTGATCACGCTTCCCAGAAGATCGAGATCCTGCCCGTCCCCGGGCTGCCGGAGTTCCGCCCCGGGGACGATCTGACCGGCGCGATCGTGTCCGCCGCGCCGTGGCTGCGTTCCGGCGACGTGGTCGTGGTGACCAGCAAGGTTTTCTCGAAGATCGAGGGTCGGCTGGTGCGCGTCCCGAGCGATCCCGAGGAGCGCGACGCGGCCCGGCGCAAGCTGATCGAGGAAGAATCGGTGCGGGTGGTCGCCCGGATCGCGCGCACGCTGATCACCGAAAACCAGCTGGGCATCGTCCAAGCGGCGGCCGGGATCGACGCGTCGAACGTGCGCGGCGACGAGGTGGCGTTGCTTCCCGCGGACCCGGACGCGTCCGCTTTGGCTCTGCGCAACGGTTTGCGGGAGCGGCTGGGCGTCGAGGTGGCCGTGGTCGTCACCGACACCATGGGCCGGGCCTGGCGGGTCGGCCAGACGGACGCCGCGATCGGCGCGTCCGGCCTGCGTGTGCTGCACGGGTACGCCGGACAGATCGATTCGCAGGGCAATGAGCTTGCGGTTACGGAAATCGCGATCGCCGACGAGATCGCCGCCGCCGCGGACCTGGTCAAGGGCAAGCTCGGCGGACTGCCGGTCGCGGTCGTGCGCGGCCTGCAGATCCACGACAACGGCTCCACCGCCCGCGACCTGATCCGCCCGGTCGACGAAGATCTCTTCCGGCTGGGCACCAACGAATCCATCGCGCAAGGCCGCCGGGAAGCCGTGCCGCACCGGCGTTCCGTGCGGCAGTTCAGCGACGAGCCGGTGGATCCCGAGGCAGTGCGCCGCGCCGTCGCCTCCGCGCTCACCGCGCCCGCGCCGCACCACACGCACCCCGTGCGGTTCATCTGGCTGCGCGACGAAGGCCTGCGCCGCAAGCTCCTCGACGCGATGCGCGCCTCCTGGGAAGCCGACCTCACCAGCGACGGTTTCACCCCCGAGCAGATCGCGAAACGCCTGTCCCGCGGCGACATTCTTTATCGAGCGCCGGAACTGGTGATCCCGTTCCTGCTGCCCGAAGGCGCGCACACCTACCGCGACGACCGGCGAAACCGGCACGAGCGCACCATGTTCACCGTCGCCGCCGGAGCCGCCGTGCAGGGCCTGCTGGTCGCGCTGGCCGCCGAAGACCTCGGCTCGTGCTGGATCGGCTCGACCATCTTCGCCGCCGACCTGGTCCGGTCCACTTTGGACCTGGACGACCAATGGCATCCGCTCGGCGCGGTCGCGATCGGGCACCCGGCCGAGCCCGCTCCCCCGCGCGGACCGCTCTCCACCGGCGATTGGCTGATCGAACGATGACCCTGCACGAATCCGCCGTCGCCGCGCTGACCGAGTGGAAGCCGGAAGCCCCGGCGCAAGAGTCGCTGCGGCAAGCGTTTCTCGGCTTCCTGGCGTCGCGTCCGGACACTTGCCAGCGCTCGTGCGAGGCCGGGCACCTGACCGCGTCCGCCGTGGTCCTCGACTCGACCGGCACACAGGTCCTGCTGACCCTGCACCCGCGCGTCGGCCGCTGGCTGCAGCTCGGCGGGCACTGCGAACCGTCCGACGCGTCGCTGGCCGAAGCCGCGCTGCGCGAGGCGACCGAGGAGTCCGGCATGAGCGGCCTCGTGATCGGCGAAACGCCGGTGCACCTGGACGTCCACCCGATCACCTGCTCGCTCGGCGTCCCGACGCGGCATTTCGACGTCCGGTACGCGGTGCACGCGCCGCCCGGCGCGGAGCCGGTGCGCAGCGACGAATCCGACGACCTGCGCTGGTGGCCGGTGGACGCGCTGCCCGCGGGTTCGGAAGATCTGGCCGAACTGATCGCGGCCGCCCGTTAACCTGGGCGCATGACTCTGGCGCGCCCGCACCTGCACCCGGGCGACACCGGCGTCGCCATCAGCGGATGGGTGGTGCTGATCGGCTTCGCGGTGGCGTTCGCGCTGCTCGCGCTAGGCATTGTGGTGAGCATCCGGAAGAAACGGCGGCAACGATGAGCATCAGCTACGACCCGGCGTCGTCCGTTCCGCCGTTCGAACAGGTCCGGACCTCGCTGGCCAACCAGATCAACGACGGCACCCTCGCCGTCGGCACGAAACTCCCGACGGTGCGCGGGCTGGCCGCGGAACTGGGCATCGCACCGAACACGGTCGCGCGTGCGTACCGCGAACTCGAGGAAGCCGGTCTGCTGGAAACCCGAGGCAGAGCGGGCACTTTCGTCGGTGCGACCGGGGACGAGACGCTGTCCCGGGCGCAGGCCGCGGCGGCCACGTACGCCGAGGTGATCCGGGGATTGGGTTTGTCGGCGGAACAGGGCGTGGCGATCGCGGCGGCTGCCCTGCGCTGACCGCGGCGAGGAATTAGCATCGATCACCTGGTGTTGTCCGTGCCCGACCCGAGGGGAAACCCATGCTGAACCTCGTCCTGCCGGGCGCGCTGGTCCTGCTGCTGGTGATCGTCCTGATCCTGAAATTCACCGTGGGGCGGCCCAAGCAGCCACCGCAGGCCGGGCCGGGGCAGTATCCGGGACAGGCGCCGGGCGCGCCGTACGGTCAGCAGCCGCCGAGCCAGTACCCACCGCAGGGCCAGTACCCGCAGCAGCCGGGTGCCCCGCAGCAGTACCCGCCGCAGGGGCAGTACCCCCAGCAGCAATACGCCCAGCAGCAATACCCGCAGCAGCCCGGTCAGCAGCAGTACCCGCCGCAGCAACCCCCGCAAGGCTGATCCATTCCGTCGCGAGAACCCCGCTGAGCGGCCTACGATGGAACCTCGCCTAGGGGAGGATCTTCATCGTGGCCGTACAGCCTTGGCATCTCATCGTCTTGTTCCTGGTCGCTGGCCTGGTGGTCGCGATCGTGCTGGCGGTGCAGGCCTCGTCCAGGCGGAAACAGAACCCGCCGCCGGGCTACTTCCCGCCTCAGCAGGGCTATCCGCCACCGGGTCCGCAACAGCCGGGCTATCCCGCGCAGAACTACCCCGGCCAGCCCGGCTACCCGCCGCCCGGCCAGGGCTACCCCGGTTATCCGCCGCCCGGCCCGCAGTATCCGAACGCCCCGCAACCGCCCGGCGCCCAGTACCCGCCTCAGCCCGGCGTCCCGCCGCAGGGCGAGTACCCGCGGAACCCGTACCCGCCGCAGTGACTCACATCGCCCGGTAATCCCGCAGCTCGATCCGCGGCCCGAACCGCGGCCGCCGAGCGCCGGCCGCCCCGAGGTACCGGATCGCGCGCTGCCGCTGCGGCGCGTACGGCGCGAGCACCCGCGCCATTTCCTCGTCGTCGATCTTCCGGCCGAGCAGCGTGTGCCCGACCACCGCCGGGATGTTGTAGTCGCCGAAGCTGACCGCGTCCGGGTCGCCCCACGCGCGCTGGGCGACCTCCGCCGCCGTCCACACGCCGATGCCCCGCACCGTCCGCAGCCACGCGCGCCCCTCGGCCCCGCGCAGCCGCACCGCTTCCTCCAGCCGCGGGGCCACCCGGGCCGCCTCGATCAAAGCCGTGCGCCGCTTGAGGTCCACGCCGATCTTGTGCCAGTTCCAGTCCACAATGGACCGGATGGCGACCGGATCGGGCGGCACCCGCAGGAAGTCCGGGCCCGGGCCGGGGGCGCGCGTGCCGAACCACCTGCACAGCTCCGCCCACGACCGGATCGCCTCCTTGCCGCTCACCTTCTGTTCCAGGATCGCCAGCACCAGCGCGTCCCACACCCGCCCGGTCGAGCCGAGCCGGAGGCCGGGCGCGGTGCGGCGGGCTTCGGCGATCACGTCGTGGTGCGCGACGAAGCCCGTGTCGTCATCGTCCGCACCGAGCAGCGCGGGCACGCCGTCGAGCAGGAAATCCGCGCCGTCGCCCCAAGCCTCGGCCTCGACGACGCCGTCCGGCCGGTGCAGCAGCGCCAGCGTTCCCTTTCCGCCGGGCGTGTTCGCGGCGAGCCACCAGACGCTGCGGTCGCGCCGGAAGTTCAGCGATCCGCGCCCACGGCTCAGCGGACCCAGCACTTCGGCCAGGTCCACCGGAAACCCCGGACGCCACTCCATCACGCGTCGCTCGAAAAGCGGATGCCGCCGTCCGGCACCGAAACTCCGGGCCAGATCCGCACGCCGTCGAGCAGTTCGCAGCGAGCCCCCACCGACGCGCCGTCGCCGAGCACCACGCCGCGCAGCACGGCACCCTCGCCGACCTGCGCTCCGCGGCCCAGCACCGAATTCTCCACAATCGCGTCCGGGCCGATCACCGCGTCGTCGAATACGACCGAGCCGGACACCGTCGCGCCTTCCCGGACCACGGCCCGCGCACCGATCGTCGTCCCGCCGGCGAGCTTCGCGCCGGTGAAGACGGAAGCCGCGTCCAGCACCAGAAAATCGCCGGTCGGACCGGCCAGCGCCGACGTCGGCGCGATGCCGCGGACCAGATCGGCACTGCCGCGGACAAACGCTTCCGGGGTGCCGACGTCGAGCCAGTACGAAGAATCGACAAATCCCTGCAGATGCGCGCCGTTCTCGAGGAGCCCGGGGAACGTCTCGCGTTCGACCGACACCCGCCGCCCGGCCGGAATGGTTTCGATCACCGGTCGGCGGAAGACGTAGCAGCCGGCGTTGATCTGATCCGTCGGCGGGTTCGGCGTCTTCTCCAGGAAAGCGGTGACGCGCCCGTTCTCGTCGGTCGGCACCGAACCGAACCGGCTCGGGTCGGCGACGCGCTGGAGGTGGAGGGTGACGTCCGCGCCGGAGTCGAGGTGAGTGCGCAGCTGGGCGTGCAGGTCGGCACCGGAGAGGATGTCGCCGTTGAAGACGATCGCGTGGTCGGCGCGCAGCCGGTCGTAGACGTTGCGGATGGCGCCGCCGGTGTCGAGCGGCTCCTCCTCCACCACGTACTCGATCTCGAGGCCGTGCGCGGACCCGTCGCCGAAGTACTCCTCGAACACCTCGGCCCGGTACGACGTGCCGAGCACCACGTGCCGGATCCCGGCCGCGCGGATGCGGGAGAACAGATGGCTCAGGTAGGGCGTGCCCGCCGTCGGCAGCATCGGCTTCGGCGCGGACAGCGTCAGCGGGCGCAACCGCGTGCCCTGGCCGCCGACCAGTACGACGGCGTCGACCTCGACCTCGGACGTCACAGAAATCTCCTTTGTATCACGCACCGCTGAGCGACAAGCCGCGGGAAACGTGGGCGGCGCGGGCCCCGAGGGCCTACCCTAGACAGGAAACAGGCGGGCCTTTCCCGAGAGGCCCCGGGTCAGTCGGGAGGCCGAGGGGAATGGACCCCCGCGATCGCGCGGACGCTTTGCTCGCACGCGCACGATCCCGCGGCGCCTTCGTGGTGACGCCGGACAACATGACGTCGCCCATGGATGCCTCCAGCACCCAGCAGATCTCCGCGTCGGTGGTCTCCGGGCTGGACCCCGACACGACGACGCAACTGCCCGCGTCGCTGATCGAAGAGAACGACCATCCGCTGGCGAGCGGCACGCGAACCCAGCCGTCGCCGCATCCGCTGGCCCAGCCGACGCCGACGCGGCCGCTCGAGGTCCCCGGTCCGCAGAACACGGCGTCGCAGGACACGGCTCCGCAGCCGACGGTGCCGAACCCGGCAGGCCCGCAGCAGACGACGCCGCTGGTCCCGCGCCCGCAGGCGAAACCGGTGGCGAGCCCGCTGAAGGATCCGGCCGAGGAGGAAATGACCGGCCTGGTCCCGACGATCAAGCAGACCAGCGGACGGTCCAGCCTGTCCCGGCGGCTCGACGGGCTGTGATCTCCCGCGTTCGGGCGCGAGAGATCTTTACGACCGCAAAGTGGTGCGGCGGCTGAGCATCCGGGCGATCCGCGGGGCACGCCGGTTGCCCGGATGTCCTCCGCGGACCTCGCTCAGCCCTTGCGCGTCTCCAGCTTCACCCGCAGCGCCAGCCCGAGCTTCACCGCCGCCAGCACCGGCTTCCAGAGCAGCCCCTGGTGCCGGTCGGCGAGGTAGCGGTAGGCGCTCGCGTGGTGGGCGCGCAGCATCTTCGCCGACGCGCGCGCCGTCGAGTGGCCGCCGATGTGCATCACGCTCGCCGACGGCGCGTAGACGTTCTGCCAGCCCGCCTTCGCGAGCCGGTCGCCGAGGTCGACGTCCTCGAAGTACATGAAGTAACGCGTGTCGAAGCCGCCGACGGAGTCGAAAGCCTCGCGCCGGAAGAGCTGGCAGGAGCCGGACAACCAGCCGGAAGTGCGTTCGGTGGGCGCGGCGTTTTCCTGGCGGTATTCGCGGGTCCACGGGTTGCTCGGCCAGATCTTGCCGAACACGGCGTGTCCGATCCCGCGTCCGAACGACGGCAGCAGCCGCGCGGACGGGTAGACGGTCCCGTCGAGGTCGTGGATCAGCGGACCGAACGCGGCCCCGCGCGGCCAGCGCTCGGCGACCTCGAGCAGCGCGTCGAGCGAGCCGGGCTCCCATTCGAGGTCCGGGTTGACCACGACGACCCAGCCGTAGCTGTCGTCGAGCGCCGCGACGCCGCGGTTGGCGGCCGTTCCGTAGCCGACGTTCTCGCCGATGCTGACGAGCGTCACGTTCTCGCGTTCGGCGGCCTTCTCCGGCGCGCCGTCGGTGGACGCGTTGTCCGCGACGACGACGTGCACGTCGCGATCAGTCGCCTTGTCGAGCGTGTCGAGGAACTTCTCGAGCGTTTCGCCCGGGAAGTAGGTCACGGTCACGACGCCGACGCGGTCACCATACGTGCGCTGCTCAGTCACCGCGCCATTGTCCACCGCTCACGGACGGCTACGTCGGCCCACCAGACCGGTCACCCACAGTAATCACGCCTTCAGCTCCGCCAGTTCGTCGTCGATCAGCAGTCCCGGATCGAGAGGCCGGTCACGAGCATGAAGCGCCTCGACCCCGGCCACCACGCTCGTCATCACGGCGACCGTCCACCAGGTCAAGCCCGGCCGGTGCATCCGGTGGTCCGGTCCGGCGATCGGCCAGGGCCTGCGGATCGACCGGGGAACGCACGTCTGGACCGTCGCCCCGGCGCGCGGCGGAGTCGTCGTCCGCGCCGACCTGAAGACGGTCGCCGAAGCTCGCTGCGACCGCTGAACCCGAACCCGCGAAGGAAGCCTGCGCAATTCCCAGCCGCGCGCGCTGCGCTGGTAGCCGGGCGGACTGACCGCGGTCTATCTCGGAGTGCTCGCGCTTTGGGCGTTAAGTCCGGAAAGAGCGCCGAGTTTGACTAAATCCATGAATCCGGCGGTCACCGCATTCTTCGTCGCGAGCGGAGTCGCGGTCGTTATCGCCCACCACGTCGCGCAACACCCAAGGCCAGTTAACGGAAAACTGGTAGCCTCAAAACCACCAGCGTAAAGAGGGGGCCGATGAAAACCGTCGCCATCGAGGAGCACTGGACCACCCCCGGCATCGACCGGATGCTGCGCACCGAATCCGGCGATCCGAGCATCGCCCACAACGACCGGGGCGATCTCCCCGAGCGGCTGCTCGACATCGGCGACCAGCGCGTCGCGTGGATGGACGAGGCGGGCATCGACGTCCAGATCCTCTCGATCGCGCCGCCGGGAACGCACGGATGCCCGGCCCCGCAAGGCATCGAGCTGAGCCGCGAGGCGAACGACCTTGTCAGCGAGGCCGTCGCGAAGCATCCCGAACGCTTCCGCGCCATGACGACGCTGCCGATGTCCGATCCGGACGCGGCGCTCGCCGAACTGCAGCGCACCGCGAAGGATCCGGCGCACGTCGGGATCATGTCGTACGGGCGCAGCGGCGATCGCCCCCTCGACGATCCGGCGTACGACGAACTGCTCGGCGCGGCGGCCGCGCTCGGGCGGCCGGTGTTCGTCCACCCGCAGATCCCCGTGGAGTCAGTCCGCCAGGCCTCCTACCGCGGATTCGGCCCGGAGCTCGACCTCGGCCTGGCCACGTACGGCCTCGGCTGGCACTACGAGGCCGGGCTCGCCGTCATCCGGCTGATCCTGCGCGGAACGTTCGACCGCCACCCGGAACTGCAGGTCGTCCTCGGCCACTGGGGCGAAGTTGTTCTCTTCGCACTGGACCGCATCGACAGCCTGTCGTACACGGCCACGCATCTCGAGCGTCGCGTCTCCGAGTATTTCCGCACCAATATCCACCTGGCAACCAGCGGAATGCTCGTCCCCCGAATGCTGCGCAACGCTCTCGAATACACGACCGCCGACCGGATCCTGCTTTCCGGTGATTACCCGTTCCATCGAGTCCAGGGCACGGCTATCGCGGAATTCCTCGAGCAATTGCCCGACGAGGAAGATCGGGAAAAGATCGCGCACGCGAACGCGGAAGCCCTTTACCGCCTGCGTTAACGATTGCGCAAATGCTGGTGCCAGGCTTTTCCGTAAGCCTCGCGGTGCCGATCCGCCGTGGTCGCCCACGAGAATTCCTTGGCGCGCCGCTGCGCCGCGGAAGCGAGCACTGAGCGACGCGACGGATCGGCCAGCAATTCCGTCAAGGCCGCGGCGACATCGCCCGCACCGACGCCGCAGTACGCCACCGCGTCGCCGCCGACCTCCGGCAGCGAAAGGCGGCGCGTGGTCAGTACCGCTGCACCGCAGGCCATCGCTTCGAGAACCGGCAGCCCGAAGCCTTCGCCAAGGCTCGGGTACGCCACAAGTTCCGCGCCGCCAAGGAATCCGGCGAGCGTGCCGAACGGCAGATACCCCGCGCGGATCACGCGAAGCCGGTGCGGCACCGCGTCCAGCGCGCGCTCGACCTGAGTGTCCCAACCAGGCTGACCGGCGAGCACGAGCGCCGGGGCGTCCCGCTGCCCGGCGACCGCGCGCGCGTAACCGCGGATCAGCGCGGGCACGTTTTTCCGCGGTTCGAGAGCCCCGAGGAAGGCAATGTACGGCGTCGAGCCGAGCCCGACCGCCTTCCGCGCCGCCGCGATCTCCTCCGGGGACGGCGGATGGAATCGTTCGCTGTCGACGCCGTGGTGGATGATCTCCAACTCCGCCCGCCGCACCGGGCTCACCCGCGCCAGCTCCACCGCTGTCGCGTGACTGGGAACTACGCAGAGTGTCGCCCGGCGCAGCGCGGTGGTGGTCCAGGCGCGGAAGAACCGGGCCTTCACCGACGAGTGCAGGACCGCGTCGGTGAAGAACGTCGCGTCGTGCAGCGTGACCACCGAAGCGGCCCCGCTGCCGAGCGGCATCGTGTAGTGCGGCGAGTGCACGACGTCGGCGGCGAGCCGGCGCACGAGCCGGGGCAGAGTGGCTTGTTCCCAGGTCAGCCGAGCGGTGCGCGTCGAGGTCGCGGGCGACGCGGCGACGATCCGGGACCCGGGCGCGAGCTGGTCGTACAACGGCAGGTCGCGCGGCTGGCAGACCACCGTCAGCCGGGCCCCGTCCTGGTCGAGCGCGCCGACGAGCGAGTCCACGTAACGGCCGACCCCGCCCCGATCCGCGGGCACCGCGGTCGCGTCGATCAGCACACGGGGATCACCGGTCACGAGTGCAGCGTACGGCGATCACCCACCGCACAGGTCAGGAACCGGCAAACTGCCGCCGACTCCGGGCGCCGCCACCCTCGCCCACCTGCGCTCACCCGTCTGGGTTCACCCGACCGTGTCATATCGATCGCGGCCGACCCCGCCCGTCGACCTCTCGCAGCCGTCACCCGACGACCCAACTACGAGTCCGCGGCCAGCCCGACCCCACTGCCCAGCCCACCCGGCCGCCGACCCGCTGCCACCTCAACCACCAGCCTGGGCCACCCAGACCCGGCTATCGAACAGACCACCAGCCCGCCGTCAGCTCGACCGCCGATGCGCCGCCCACACCGCCTCAGCCGCGGCGCGCCAGGTGAACGTCCGCGCCCGCTCGCGCCCCAGCTTCGACAGCTCCGCCGCCTTGTCCGGCGACAGCAGCACCTCTTTCAGCGCCCGGGCCAGCGCGTCCGCGTCGCCTCGCGGCACCACCAGCCCCGCCCCGCCGGAGACCTCCACCAGCGCCGGGACGTCCGTGTGCACCACCGGCACCCCGATCGCCATCGCTTCCAGCAGCGGCAGCCCGAAGCCCTCGGCGAGGCTCGGCATCGCCAGCACGTTCGCGCCGCGCATCGCGGTCGCCAGCTGCGCGTCGGTCACCTTCCCCAGGACGCGCACCGATTTCAGGCCGCGGTCGGCCGCCAGCCGGACCGGGTCGATCCCGCCCCAGCCGGGCTGGCCAGCGAGGACCAGGCCGACGTCGCCGACCTCGTCCGTGCCGTCGAGCTGCGCCACCGCGTCGACCAGCACATCCATGCCCTTGCGCGGTTCGATCGTGCCGACCGCCAGCACGTACCGCGACGGCAGGTCGAGCTTCGCCGACCCCTCCGGCACGGTCACCCCGTGCGGCACGACGCGCACCGGAACGTGCAGGTCCAGCAGCACCGCGAGCTCGTCGGCGACCGCGCGGGTCGGCACGATCAGCCCGGACGATCGCCGCGCGGCCCGCGCGATCATCGACCGGTGCCAGCTGACGCCGCGTGCGGTCAAGGTCTCCGGATGCGTCCACGGCACCGTGTCATGCACCGTGACGGTCAGGGTTCGCCCAGCCGGGGCACGGGGCGGCGCGAACGGGGTCGGCGCGTGCACTGCGTCACCGCCCGGCCACCAGCGCAGGCCCAGCTGCCACAGCGCGACCAGCGCCCTCGGCGGCAGCGGCAGCACGCGTGGCCCCTCGACCCCCTCGATCCTGGCCGCGGAGACGTCCGCGTGCCGCGCGACCACGCTGGACACGGTCCAGCCGGGCGGCGCGGTGCGGGCGAGCGCGGGCAGCAGTTCGGCGGTGTACCGGCCGGTGCCACCCGGAACGGGGGCGAGCAGCTGCTCGGCGATCACGACCAGTTCGGGCACGCCGCTATTCTCTCCCAGGTGACCAGCGCGGAGTCCGGCACCACCGTCGTCGTGGTGACCTGGCGTGGGGCAGACCACGTCGCCGCGTGCCTCGACGCGCTCGCCGCCCAGGACCGTCCACATCGGACACTCGTGGTGGACAACGCCTCAACCGACGGCACCGCAACGATTCTCGCCGCGCATCCCAGCCGTCCGGAGGTCCTCCGGCTGCGCCGCAACACCGGATACGCCGGTGCGATGGCTCACGCGCTGGACCGGATCGATACCGCGCGTGTCGCCTGGCTCAACGACGACGCCGTCCCCGAACCGGACTGGCTCGCCAACCTCGAAGACACCCTCGACAGCCAGCCGCTCGCCGCCGCTGTCACGTCCCGGCTCGAACTGCCTGACGGCACTACCCAGTCCACCGGCGTCCGGCTCACCGGCGACGGCCACGGCGCCGACCTCACCGAACCCAGCGACGAGGTGTTCGGCTTCTGCGGCGGGGCCGTCCTGCTGCGCACCGACGCCGTGCGCGCGGTCGGTGGGGTCCCGGCGAGCTTCTTCTGTTACTACGAGGACACCGACACCGCGTGGCGGCTGCGGCTGGCTGGCTGGCACGTCGTCGCCGCGCCGAAGGCACGCGTCCAGCACCTGCACGGGGCCAGCACGAACCCCGGTTCACCGCTGTTTCACCGCTGGAACGAACGCAACCGCCTGCTCATGCTGCTGCGCTGCGCGCCCGCGAAAGTCGCCCTCCGCGAGCTTGCCCGCTTCGCCGCGATCACCGCTTTGCTTCCGCTGCGCCGGCACCGTCCGGACGCGGCGAACTTCGACCCGGCGCTGCGGGCGCGGGTACTGGCGGAGATCATTCTCCGGCTGCCCCGCACGCTGCGCGAACGCGGTCGCGTAAGCCGGATCTCGGCGCTGGGCCGAGGCGCGATCTGGGATGCCTGGGCTGGCCTTTAAGCTGGGCGGAAATTCGACGGAGGAGCTCGTCTTGGCAGTGGGGGACCCGCAACCGCTCGTCTCGGTGATCGTGGTGAATTACCGCGGCGCCGACGACACCATCACCTGCCTGCGGGCGCTGCGAACTGATCTGGACTACGCGAATGTCGAGCTGATCTGCGTCGACAACGCTTCCGGCGGCGACGACGCGGCCCGCATCCGCGCCGCGGTGCCGGACGTCCAGCTCATCGAGTCGCCGGTCAACACCGGGTTCGCCGGCGGCTGCAACCTCGGCGCGCGGCACGCGAACGGCACCGTCCTCGGCTTCCTCAACAACGACGCCCGCCCCGCTCCGGCATGGGTCTCCGCGGCTGTCGCCGAACTGCGCGCGCAGCCGACCGTCGCCGCGGTGGCGAGCAAGGTCCTCGACTGGGACGGCACCGGCACCGACTTCGTGGACGCGGGTCTGACCTGGTTCGGCATGGGCTACAAACGCCACGCGGGCAGCCCGCTCGCGGAGGTGCCGGAGGCCGAGCACGACGTCGCCAAGGACGTTCTCTTCGGCACCGGCTCGGCGCTGTTCGTGCGCGCGTCGGTGTTCGCCGAACTCGGCGGCTTCGACGAGCGCTTCTTCATGTTCTACGAGGACGTCGACCTCGGCTGGCGGCTCAACCTGCGCGGCTGGCGCGTCCGCTACGTGCCGGAATCGCTCACCTACCACCGCCACCACGGCACGATGGCCGCCGTCGACGCGCCGGACACCGGCCGCGAGACGTTCCTGCTGGAACGCAACGCGCTGGCCGCGCTGTACAAAAACCTCTCGGACGAATCCCTGGCCCGCGCACTCCCCGCGGCGCTCGCGCTGGCCGTCCGCCGGGCGACCGCGCGCGGCGGCATCGATCCGGATCAGCTGGATTTGGAAAAGGGCGTCGGCCCGGTCGACACCTCGGACGTTTCGGTCCCGCGCACCACGCTCGCCGGGGTGCTCGCGGTGGACCGATTCGTCGAGATGATGCCTTCGCTGGCCGAGTCCCGCGCAGTCGAGCAAGCCGCGCGCGTGCGGACCGATGCTGACTTGCTTCCCTTGCTGCGCAAGGCACTTGAGCCCGCTTATCCGCTGCCGGATTACCTGCGCGCGCACGAAATCCTCGTCGAAGCGTTCGGGATCAAGGACGTGTTCGGCCAGCGGCGCAAGATCCTCGTGCTGACCGGCGATTCGATCACTGAGCGGATGGCCGGCCCGGCGATCCGGGCGTGGAACATCGCCTCGACGCTCTCGGCCGAGCACGACGTGCACCTGATGACCACCAACCCGCTGGTCTCGCCTCCGCCCGCGGCCTTCCAGGTCAGCTCGGGCAAACACCGCGACCTCGACGGCCCGATCGAATGGGCGGACGTCGTGATCCTGCAAGGGCACGTGCTGGAGCTGGCGCCGTCGCTGAAGAAGCAGCACGAGCACAAGATCGTGGTCGCCGACGTCTACGACCCGATGCACCTGGAACTGCTGGAGCAGGGCAAGGACGCTCCTGACGACCGGCGCGCGCTCGACCTGGCGGGCGTCACCCGCGTCCTGGACGCCCAGCTCGAACGGGCCGACTTCTTCCTCTGCGCCTCGGAACGCCAGCGACACTTCTGGCTGGGCCACCTCGCCGCACTCGGCAGGCTGTCGCCGCGGCTTTACGACGCGGACCCGACCACCCAGTCGCTGCTCGCCGTCGTCCCGTTCGGTCTCTCCCCCCAAGCCCCGACGCGCACCGGCCCCGGTCTGCGTTCCGCTCTGGGCATCGGCGAATCGGACCGGGTCGTCCTGTGGGCAGGCGGTGTCTACAGCTGGTTCGACCCGCTGACCCTGATCCGCGCCTTCGACCTGCTCCGTCAGCGGCGCGACGACGCCCGTCTCGTGTTCCTCGGCATGAAGCACCCGAACCCCGAGGTCGCCGAGATGGACATCGGCGCGCGGACCGTGCGGCTCGCGGATTCACTGGGGCTTACGGACAAGCACGTTTTCTTCAACGAGCAGTGGGTCCCGTATTCGGAGCGGCAGAACTGGCTTCTCGACGCCGACTGCGGGGTCACCACGCATTACGAACACGTCGAGACGACTTTCGCTTTCCGCACTCGCGTTCTGGATTACCTCTGGGCCGGTTTGCCCATTGTCACGACGGACGGTGACGCGTTCGCTGACCTTGTCCGTGCGGAGAATCTCGGCGTCGTAGTCCCCGCCGAAGACGCCGTCGCGTTGGCGGACGCACTGGAAAAGTCGTTGTACGACAGGGAATTCGCCGACGCCTGTGTCGAACGGATCCGGGTGGTCGCGCAGCGGTACGCGTGGCCGGAGGCATTGAAACCGCTGGTGGAGTTCTGCCGCAACCCGCGTCCCGCCGCGGACCGGTTGCCCGGCGGCGCCGACCTCACCGTCAGCGACCCGGTACGCGGCACCGCGATGGTACGGCGCGATCTGGCTCTGGTGCGGGAATATCTCGCCGCTGGCGGCCCCGGCGAACTGGCGAGGCGAGCAGCGGGCCGGGTCACGAAGGTCGCGCGGGAGCGGTTGCGCCGTGGCTGATCGTCCGCTGCGCGTCCTGCTGGACGGCACCCCTCTGCTCGGTTCCCGGACGGGGATTGGCCGGTATACCGCCGCGTTGAGCGAAGAGCTGGCTTCACTGTCCGAAGTGGACCTTCGCGCGGTCGCGTTCACTTTGCGGGGATGGCGAAAGCTGCGGCATGTCCTGCCACATGGCGTGCAAGCTCGAGGCATGCCGGTCTCCGCGAGGCTCCTCCGGGCGACCTGGCTGCACACTCAGCTGCCCCCGGTGGAACTGTTCGCCGGACCAACCGATGTCGTGCACGGCACGAACTTCGTCCTCCCCGGGCGCCTTCGTGCCGCCGGAGTCCTGACCATTCACGATCTGGCCTTCATCGACGCCCCGCAAGAGCTGGCCCACTCCGACCGAACCCTGCCCGAGCTGGTCCGACGCGGTGCACGTCGAGCGAACGTCATCTGCACGCCCACTGAGGCTGTCGCGGATGCTGTCGCGGAGAAGCTGGATGTCGATCGCTCCAAGATCATCGCCACGCCCCTTGGAGTAAACCCCGCTTGGTTCACCGCCCGACCGCCGGACGATGGCGTGCGGGCAAAGCTACGGCTGCCAGAGAAATACCTCCTGTTCGCCGGCGCCGCCGGACCGCGCAAGGGCCTGGACTGGCTAGCCGCCGCCCATGCCGCCGCACCAGACCTGCCGCCGCTGGTTTTCGCTGGCCCCGGACCATTCCCCCGGCTGCCAAGGTCCGGCCAGACCGGCTATCTGTCCGATGTGGACCTTCGCACCGTAGTAGCCGGTGCCGCCGCCCTGGTTCTCCCCTCCAGAGATGAAGGCTTCGGCCTGCCCGTCCTGGAAGCAATGGCCTCGGATGTCCCAGTCGTCTGCACCGACATCCCGGCCCTCCGCGAAGTAGCAGGCGACTGCGCCACCCTAGTCCCCTACGACGACGTAGACGGCCTGGCAGAAGCCCTACGCCAAGCGGTAACGGACCCACACGGCCTAGCGACGTCCACCGCCCGCAGAACCCACGCAGCCAGCTTCACCTGGCACAACACCGCACTGCGCACCCTAGACGCCTACCGCCAAGCGACAGAAGCGTAAAGCGGAAACACACCGCCACCAAACCACCCAAAGCAGCAACCACCCAGCCCCTCCCCGCAACCCCGATCCCCGCCCAGCACGCGGTCTGAGGTGCTTGTCAAGGCATCTTTCCCGCCTTGACAAGCACCTCAGACCGTAGTGACAATCAAAAAATCGGGGTGGGGTCCCCCAATGGCAAAAGCCCGGCGAAGCCGGAAAAGCCCACGGAGAAAGGCACCCCGAAGCCGTCATTGTGCTGACGGTCGGTGGGTGCTTGTCAAGGCTGGAAAGAGTACCTTGACAAGCACCCACCGACCGCAGGGAGGCTTCGTATCGGGGTGCAGGGAGGGGGCTGGGGCTTTCTCCTCTTATGCGTGGATGTATGCGTTTAAGGCCGCGCGCCAATCCCTTAGGGGAGTTAGTCCGGCGTCTCGCCAGGAAGCGTTGGAGAGCAGAGAGTAGGCGGGGCGGGGGGCTGGACGGGGGAATTCTTCGGTCGTGCAGGGCTTTACGCGCGCTGGATCCGCGCCGATCTCTTCAAAGATCGCCTTCGCGAATCCGTACCAGGAGGTCTCTCCACCTCCAGTGCAGTGCAGGATCTTCCCCGCAGGGCCTCGCCCGTCCGCGATGGCCTCGGCCAACTCCCAGAGACCACCGGCCAAATCGGCCGACCAAGTAGGTGCTCCTACCTGATCGTCCACTACCGACAACTGGTCCCGCTCGGACTCCAGCCGCCGGATGGTCTCTACGAAATTGGCCCCGCTCTTTCCATACACCCAGCTGGTCCGCACCACCCAGGCCGACGCCCCGGACCCGAGTACGGCATCCTCCCCTGCCGCCTTGGTTCGCCCGTAAGCATTCTTCGGACCGAGCGCGTCATCCACCTCGTACGGCCGGTCCGCGTCCCCGGGAAAGACATAATCCGTCGAGATATGAATCAGCGGCACCCGCCGCGAAGTACAAGCCGCAGCCAGCACTCGGGGCCCGTCGACATTCACTGCGAACGCCCGGGCTTCGTCCGACTCCGCGGCATCAACCGCCGTATACGCGGCGGCATTGATCACCACCGGCACCGCCTCGGCGGCGCGCGCTCGCTCGGCCAGTTCGCTGACCGCGCTGATCACCTGACCAGCCGCCGTCACGTCCAGCTCCGCCGACGAAGGCGCGAGCACCTCCGTTTCCGGGCCCGCGGTATTCACCAGGTCCCGGCCCAGCTGACCGGAACCGCCGGGCACGAGCACTGCCAGCCGCACCGGCGTACCTCCTACTGCGAAAGGGTTTCAGGACGTGCCGAGCGCGGCGCGGGCCTTCAGCGGCTCCCACCACGCGCGGTGGTCGGCATACCAGCGCACCGTCTCCGCCAGACCGTCCTCGAACGACACCCGCGGAGCGTAACCGAGTTCGCCGCTGATCTTCGCGATGTCGACCGAGTACCGCCGGTCGTGGCCCTTGCGGTCGGCCACCGGTTCGACCATTTCCCAGCCGACGCCGACCGCCGCGAGCAGGCGTTCGGTCAGTTCCCGGTTGGTCAGCTCGGTGCCGCCGCCGATGTTGTAGATCTCGCCGGGACGACCGCCGTCTGCGACCAGCTGGATTCCGTAGCAGTGGTCGTCCACGTGCAGCCAGTCCCGGACGTTCAGGCCGTCGCCGTAGAGCGGGACCTTCTTGCCGTCCAGCAGGTTTGTCACGAAGACCGGGATGACCTTTTCCGGGAACTGGTACGGGCCGTAGTTGTTCGAGCACCGCGTGACGCACACCGGCAGCCCGTGCGTCCGGAAGTACGAGCGGGCGATCAGATCCGACGACGCCTTCGAGGCCGAGTACGGCGAATTCGGCTCCAGCACGTGGTCTTCCGACCACGAACCGTCCTGGATGGACCCGTACACCTCGTCCGTCGAGACGTGCACGAACTTCCCGACCCCCGCCTCCAGCGCGGCCTGCAGCAACGTCTGCGTGCCGAGCACGTTGGTGAGCACGAAGTCCGCCGAACCGAGGATCGAGCGGTCCACATGGGACTCCGCGGCGAAGTGAACGACCAGGTCGATGCCGCGCATCAGATCGGTGACCTGCGCGGTGTCGCAGATGTCGCCGCGCACGAAGCGCAGCCGGGGGCTGTCGGCGACCGGGGCGAGGTTCGCCTCGTTGCCCGCGTAGGTGAGCTTGTCGAGCACCACGACCTCGGCGCCGGCCAGTGTCGGATACGCCCCCGACAGCACCTGCCGCACGTAGTGCGAACCGATGAACCCGGCACCGCCTGTGACCAGGACCCGCATCCTCATCCACCCTTCCGCCCGACCGGGCAATCTCGCCACCAGCCTACGGGTGGCTCACAGATGAGTCGGTAGAGTTCGGCAAAGCGCGAAACGCGCGGTCATCCTGGGGAGGAACTGTGGCCGAATGGCCGGGGACGCCGCTGCCGGCGCACCGCGGTCGCGGCGTGCTCGTCGTGCTGCGGCGAAGCGGCAAGATCCTGCTGTCCGTCGTATCCGTGGTCGTGCTCGCGCTGACGTGGTACGGCTGGCAGTTCATCGGCGACCCGCGGTCCGGTTTCTCCACCACGGCGATCTTCGGTGAGCAGCAGGAGCACGCGAAACCGCTCGACGGCGCGATCGACATCCTCCTGGTCGGCCAGGACAGCCGCACCGACGCGCAGGGCAATCCGCTGCCCCGCGAGGTGCTCGACATGCTGCACGCCGGCGATTCCGACGGCGAAAAGCAGACCGACACGATGATTCTCGTGCACATCCCGCAGAACGGGGAGCACGCGATCGCCATCTCGTTCCCGCGCGACTCCTATGTCGAGATCACCGGCGGCTTCGGCAAGCACAAGCTGAACAGCGCGTACGTCTACGCCTACAACGACACCGCCAAGTCGCTGCAGGCCAAGGGCGACGCCGATCTCAAGGACGTCGACGAGAAAGCCAAGCTCGCCGGTCGCAAGAACCTGGTCGCAACGATCGAGAAGTTCATCGGCAAACCGGGCATGATCGACCGCTACGCCGAGGTGAACCTGGCCAGCTTCTACGAGGTCACGAAGGCCATCGGCGGCGTCCAGGTGTGCCTGAAGAACGCGGTGAAGGAAAAGAAGTCGGGCGTCGATCTTCCCGCCGGGAAGCAGACCATCGAGGGTGTGCAGGCGCTCGCGTTCGTGCGCCAACGTTACGGCCTGCAGAACGGCGACCTCGACCGGATCGCGCGCCAGCAGGCGTTCCTGTCCGGGCTGGCGAGCAAGGTCCTCTCGTCCGAGGTGCTGGCCAATCCGGTGCGGGTCGCGCAGCTCGTCGAGGCGGTGAAGAAGTCCGTGGTGCTGTCCTCGGGCTGGGACCTCTCCGAGTTCGTCTCGCAGATGCGCGGGCTGACCGGCGGAAACGTCGAGTTCCACACCATCCCCACCGAGGGCAACGCGGTCATGGGCGGCGCCGACGTGCTGCGCGTCGACCAGGCGAAGGTCCGCGCCGAGATCGACCGGCTGACTGCCGACGGCAGTGCCCCGACCCCCAGCAACGCGCCGTTGCCCGGAGCCGGGCAGACCACCGTCGAGCTGTTCGACGGCTCCGGCTCGGGTGCCGCCGACCAGGTGCGGGGTCTGTTGCAGGACAAGGGTTTCCAGCTCGGCACGAGCACGAAGCTGTCCACTCGCGCGACCACCGTGCTGCGCTACCACCCGTCGGACGAGGCCGCCGCCGATCTGGTCCGGCAAGCCCTCGGCAGCAGCGCACAGGCCGAGCCGGACGCCGACGTCGCCGCCGGACACGTCCGGGTGATCCTCGGCAAGGACGCGCGGGACACCGCCGGAGCACCGGCCACGACGTCCTCCGCTCCTCCTGCGGCCCCGCCGTCGTCGCAGTCGTCGTCGCAGTCCGAGCCGCCTCCGTCCGGATCCTCGACCTCACCCACGCCGCTCATCACGGCGGGCGATGTCCCCTGTGTCAACTAGAGTCGAGCACCCAGCGTCGCGGCGCACCGCAGGCCGTACGCTGTGAGCGGGGAGGTAACCGGGGTGAGCGAAAACCAGGACAAACCGGACCGGACGGCGGATTCTGCCGACAGTCCGGCGGTTCCCGACGCCTCGGACCGCGGATCCGACGGAACGGCGGAGCCGACGCACGCCGCCGCTGAACCGGCGGCCGAGAAGACGTCCGAGGACACCGCCGCCGAGGAAACCGAGCCGGTTACCGAGGGTGCCGCCGCCGAGGAGGAACCCCCTTCCGAGTGGAAACCCTCGCCGTACCCGCGCGTCGAACTCCCCCAGCCGTCGAACCCGGCACCGGAATCGCGGCACCGCGCGGGCCGGACCACCCGGATCACCCGCCGGGTCGCGATCGGCCTGGTCTCCCTGGTCGCGCTGGGCGGGACGGGCTACGCGTACGTCACCAAGGACAAGCTGCAGGACAACGTGGCCACCACCGACGTCCTGACCCCGCGCGCGGGCGAACCCCCGGCCCCGCCCGCCGACGACGGCGGCACGGACATCCTGCTCGTCGGCAGCGACGCGCGCACCGACCAGCAGGGCAATCCGCTGCCGCTGAGCATGCTGAAGTCGTTGCGCACCGAGGACAAGGGCGGCATCAACACCGACACGATCATCCTGGTGCGGATCCCGAAGAACGGCGGCAAGGCGTCCGCGGTGTCGATCCCGCGCGACAGCTGGGTCGACATCCCGGGCCGCGGCAAAGGGAAGATCAACTCCGCGTACGGCGTCGCCAAGGCACAGGCCGAGCAGGAGGAACGCGCGCAGGGCGAGCACGACCAGGCGAAAATCGCCCGCGATTCCGACAGTGCCGGGCGGCGGGTGCTCGTCCAGACCGTCCAGGACCTCACGCAGGTGCGCATCGACCACTACGCCGAGGTCAACCTGCTCGGTTTCTACCTGCTCACCGAAGCCGTCGGCGGCGTGCCGGTGTGCCTCAACCACGCGACCTCGGACAAGGACTCCGGCGCGAACTTCCGCCGCGGCGTGCAGACCGTGACCGGCGGCGAGGCGCTGTCCTTCGTGCGGCAGCGCAAGAACCTGCCGAACGGCGACCTCGACCGGATCAAACGGCAGCAGGCGTTCCTGTCCTCGGCGCTGCGCAAGGTGCTGTCGGCGGGCACGCTCACCAACCCAGGCACGCTGAACAGCCTGATCGACGCCGTGCACCGGTCGTTCGTGCTCGACGACAGCCTCGACGTGCTCGAATTCGCCCAGCAGGTCAAGGGCATCGCGTCCGGCAGCCTGACCTTCGCGACGATCCCGGTGATCACCACGAACGGCCGCAGCGAGGACGGGCAGAGCATCGTGGAGGTCGACCCGGCCGCCGTGCAGAAGTTCGTCGCGGGACTGGCCGGACGGACCGTCACCGGAGGCGGCGGCGCGGCGGCCGGGGCGGCGCCGCAGGGCCTGGACTCCGGAATCCCGGGCGTGCCCTGCGTCGACTGACGCCGCGACTAGCCTGAGACGCATGAGTCTCACCGAGCAGCTGCTGCGCCCGCTCCTGGCCTCGCCCGCGAAACCGCTGATCACGCACTACGACGACCGGCTCGGCAGCCGGGTCGAGCTGTCCGTGGCGACGACGCAGAACTGGGCCGCGAAAACGGCGAACTGGCTGGTCGACGAGTTCGACGTCGAGCCGGGCGACGCCGTCGCGGTGCGGCTGCCCGCGCACTGGCAGACCGTGGGCGTGCTGCTCGGCGCGTGGTGGTGCGGGGCCCGCGTGGTCGCGGAGCCGGACGGCGCACGGGTGGTGTTCACCAGTCCGGACGAGGAGATCGACGCTCCGGCCGTCGCGGTGGTGTCGCTCGACCCGATGGGCCGCGGCCTGTCGACGCCGCCCTCGGGCGGAGCGCTCGACTACCTCAGCGAGGCCCGGATGTCCGGCGACCAGTTCGTCCCGATGCAGCCGACCCCCGGCGACACTCCGGCACTGGGTTCCTCCACTGTGGACGAAGTGTGGGCGGAAGCCACTGCGCGTGCGGCAACACTCGGCCTGACCGCAGCAGACCGAGTGTTGTCCACGATGGACTGGACGGTGCCGGACGGCATACTCGACGGCCTGCTCGTTCCGCTTGCCGCCAGCGCGCACCTGGTCCAGGTGACGAACGCGGACCCGGCGAAACTGTCCGCCCGCCGCGAGGCCGAGCGCACCACCGCCGACCTTCCCTCGTGAGTGCTGACGGCGTCGGCAGCACTCACCGCGGTTCTCAGGCGTTCTGCAGTTCGGCCGCGCCCTGGCGACGACGCCAGAAGAGCACGTGGTCCAAAGACAGTCGTCCGCCGTTGAAGCCCAGCGCCAGCGCGGTGAGGCCCAGCACCAGCACCAGTTCGTAGCCGCCTTGGCCGGTGAGGCCGTGCGCCGCGTGGACGGAGATCAACGCGCCGGCCATGTCGATGGCGTAGCCGATGGCGACCACCGGCAGCAGGAAGCCGACGACGAACGCGATCGACCCGAGCAGTTCGAGCACGATCACGAGGAACGCGGCGACGCCCGGCAGCGGGATGCCGATCTTGCTGAACATGTCGGCGGTCGCCCCGACGCCGCTGTCCCATTTCTGCAGGCCGTGGGCGAAGAACACCACCGCGATGCCGATCCGGCCGAGCAGCAGCGCGACGTCCTTGACTCGAGTCAACATGGAGACAGCTCCCCCGGTAGGTGAAAGTTCAACTGACCCGGCCCACGGTAGGGCACTGAACACCGCCGCGGGGGTGTCAGCCAGTGATCGACAGGAAACCGACAGGCACCGAAAACTCGCTGTACACCGCGCGCGGCCCGGCGCTACCGTGCTGATCTCCGCGAGTACGTCCCGCTCGCGGCCGTGTTTTCGTGTTTCCGAGCCGCGAGGAGTCCCGATGCGCCGACAGTCCGATCGATCCCAGTTCGGCCTGTCTCCCGCATCCGAGGACTTCCGCACGCATGAAAGCACTGACCATCGGCATCCTGGCGCACATCGACGCAGGTAAAACCAGCCTCACCGAACGACTGCTGTTCGAAACCGGCGTGATCGACCACGCGGGCCGGGTCGACGACGGCGATACCCAAACCGATTCGCTCGACCTCGAACGCCGGCGCGGCATCACCATCAAGTCCGCCGTCGTGGCGGTCAGCACGCCAGGCCACCGGCTCAGCCTCGTGGACACCCCGGGTCACCCCGATTTCATCGCCGAGGTCGAACGCGCCGTCGGCGTGCTCGACGGCGCGGTGCTCGTGGTGTCCGCAGTAGAAGGCGTCCAGGCCCAGACCCGCGTGCTGATGCGCACGCTGATCCGGCTCGGTATTCCAGTGCTTGTGTTCGTGAACAAGATCGACCGCACCGGCGCTCGCGAAGCCTCGTTGCTGGAATCCTTGCGTACCAAGCTTTCCCCGCGATGCGCCCCAATGAGCACGGTCACCGATATCGGCACCGCCAGCGCACAGCCGGTGCCGCTGCCCTTCGACGAACGTCTCGCCGACGCACTCGCCGGAGACGACGCGTTTCTTGAGTCTTATGTGGCCGGTGCAGCGTCCTCAATGGATTACCGAAAAGCGTTGGCACGTCAGGTCGCCGCCGCCTCGGTGTATCCGGTCTTCTTCGGTTCCGCAGTCACTGGAGCTGGCGTCGCTGACCTCATCGCCGGGGTTTACGAACTGCTGCCGTCCCGCGAACGCCGGGGGGACGGGCCACTCGACGCCACCGTATTCAAAATCGAACGCGGCCGTTCCGGCGAGAAAATCGCTTACGTGCGCATGTTCTCCGGCTCGCTGGCGGCGCGCCGACCGGTTCCTTTCCGACGCTTGGGCATGGAAGGCGTCGGCCGCCCCTCCGCGGTGCGCGTGTTCGAGCACGGCGTAACTCCGGTGTCCGGCGAGGCGCTGGCCGGTGACGTCGCGCGGGTCTGGGGTTTGCCGGAGATCCAGATCGGCGACCGGCTCGGCGAAAGCGCCGACCTTTCCGAGAACCGGTTCTTCGCCCCGCCGAGCCTGGAAACGCTGGTGTACCCGGTCGATCCAGATCAGACGAGAGCGCTGTACACCGCGCTGACCCGCCTGTCCGAACAGGACCCGCTGATCAGCATCCGCCGACAGGACCAGGAAATCACTGTCCGCTTGTATGGCGAAGTCCAAAAGGAAGTAATCCGGACGACCCTCGCCGAAGAGTTTGGCATCGCCGCCGAATTCGAGGAGTCGCGACCACTGCTGGTCGAGCGTCTACATGGGACTGCATACCGCGTCCGCCACCCGGCGCCGGAGCAGCGCGTGTTCTTCTGGGCCACCGTCGGACTTCGCGTCGAACCCGGCCCTCCTGGCTCCGGCACCGACTACCGGATGGAGGTCGAACTCGGCTCGCTGCCGCTTTCCTTCCACACGGCCATCGAGGAAACCGTGCACGAGATCCTGCGCGAAGGCTTGCACGGCAGGGAAGTGATCGACTGCGTCGTCACCCTCACCGACACCGCGTTCTACCCGCCAGCCAGCACCGCCGGGGATTTCCGCGGCATGACCCGGCTCGTCTTGCAGGAAGCCCTTCGCGAGGCCGGAACGCGGGTGTACGAACCAATCCACGCTTTCGAACTCGAAGCCCCAGCGTCCGCGATCAGCACTGTGCTTCGCAAACTTGTCGAACTGCGCGCAGTGCCCGGCGAACCAGGGATCACCGATGACCGATGCACTGTGGACGGTCATCTTCCGGCCGCCTCCGCGCACGAATTGGAACAAGTGCTGCCCGCGCTCACCCGAGGCGAGGGCACGCTGGTCACGAACTTCGCCGAATACCGGCTCAGGCCGGGCGGCGGCGGGCCACGTCGAGTTCCGTCCAGCCGCCGTGGGCGGACAACAGCGTGAGGACGCGCTCCGCGAGGGCCGAAAACCGGCGCAGGTCCTCGTGGAGCGCCTTCGCGCGCGTCGAGTCGAGCGGGGCGTGGTCGTCCCACCACAGGCAGAGGACCGCGCTCGCGCACAGCACCAGCGGCTGAACGATGTCCGTGAACTCCGCGGACGGCTCGGCCGTTTCCCGGCACGTGCTCTCGATTTCTTCGCACGCGTCGAGCAGTTCGCGCAACGGGCCCACCGCGCCGGACGGGGTGCCGTCCCACGACGCGGTGGGCCACGCGCGGTCGCTCAGCTCGAGCCAGAGCCGCCATCCGGCGACCAGCTCGGCCTCGTCGTGCGGCGTCCAGGTGTCGGGGAGCAGCCAGAACATGTCACCGACTGTGACACCGCAGCCGGACCCCGCACAACCGAGCCGGCGAAAGTGTTCGCGTTTGTACCCCGGGGCGGGGGTATCTCAGCTGATCACCGGGGGCACGAACACGCAATTCGGCTTTTTCGCGTGCTGCGGGTCGAGCGCGTTGAGCACCTCGCGCTCCGCGATCGGGTCGTAGGTGATGCCGAGGTGGTCGGTGTAGTCGAGCCCGCAGACGTCCTGGAGGACGAGGTTTTTCACGTTGGGCGCGGGCTTGAGGAAGGCGTTGGTGTACGGCGTGACGACGTCGTCGTACCTGGTCTGGATGACCGTGTAGTCGACGCCCGGGACGGTGTCGCCGCCCGCGTTGAGGTCGGTGAGGAACGCGGACCCGGTGGACTGTTCGTTGCAGGCCGGACAGGGCACGCCGACGATGTCGCGGGCGGGCGGGATCGCCTGGATGGCGGTCAGGAGGCCGTACAGGTTGGTGCCGTAATTGGACGGAGACAGGCCGATCAGTTTGCCGATCTTGCTCGCGCCGCCGAGGTACTTGATCCAGTAGCGCGGGTTCATCCCGCCCTGCGAATGCCCGACGACGTCAAGCTTCGCAGCCCCGGTGGCCTGGAGAATCTTGTCCCCGAAGGTCGCGAGCTGGCCCGCGGTCCCCGCCACCGGCCCCACCGTCTGCAGGAACGCCCCCGGCGACCCGCCGAAGTTCCCGGCGAACACGCAGTACCCCTCGTCGGCGAGCCGCTGGGAGAGATTCGCCCAGTTCTCGTACGCGTTGGCCGTGGTGCCGTTGGACAGCAGCACGGGGTTCGGATGTTCCGCGGAGGGTTTGCAGTTCCAGTCGTTGGCCCCCGGCGGCGCGATCGTCGGCTGCGCGGCCGAGTAGATCGCCGCGGCGATGATGTTCGGCTGCACCGGACCGGTCGGTTCTTTCCCGGTTGCCCCCGACGCCACCGCGGTGCCGCCGCCGAGCGCGACCACCGTCGCCGCCAGGAGGACCATTCCCCGTCCGAAAGCGCGTACGCCCATTCCGTTTCACCTCTCTGTGAACCCGACGCAGTGGTTAACGCCGAACACGAGAAAGGGAAACGCGGTTACTAGTTTTTACCGCAATCCGGTGAGCGTACGGTTCACCGCATCGATCAAGGAGGCCCGGTTTCCCGGGTAGACACTGATCTGGGCCTCGCCGTCACTGGTGCTCTGGAAGCTCAGCACCCGCCCGCGCCCGCTGAGATCGATCACCGACAACGGCGAGCTGTACCGGCGCTCGCCCCGCCCGTCCCGGACCGCGGCGTGCAGCTGGTGCACCGCGTCGCGCGGCGCCCGCATCAGGTACCGCAACTCGTCCGCGTCGCCGCCTTCCTCCGCCAGCGGATCCGCGCCGCCGCCCCCGTCGTAGTACTCCCGGCTGACCCGCATCGCCCGCACCGCCGCCGGAGGACATTCGGGCATCGCCATGACCAAACAGGCCGCGAGCTCATCCGGCGACACCGGGTCGAGCTGAACGAACTCCGCGTCGGTAATCAACCGAACGGCGTCTGGTTTGGTGGCCGCGACGAGAATCGCCCCGTTGTCCTCTTGGTGGGTGCCAAAGTCGGTCCACCCGTACACCTCTTGCCGCGCGCTCGCGAGCAGTTTGAGCGTGCCTCGCAACGCGTCCGCCGCTGTTTCGCCAAGCTGCGCAAGGAGATCCCGCGTCCGTTTTGCTCGTTCAGCGGCGCCTTCCTCGGTGAGGTACATCGGGGTGTCCTCGACCACCACCGGTACTCTGCCGAGGTTTTCCGCGTGCCAAAGCGCCAAAAACACCGGCCGCGGCATCCGCAGCGGCCTGTCGATGATCGTCATCGAGCCCCTCAACCACCAATCGTCGGGGGTGTCGGAGGCAACCCAGTGCGGGGGTCGAGGGCCCGCTCGCCGTTCTCGTCGACGAGCGAGAAGGCGGAGTCGTCGTCGATTCCGTACTTGCGCTGGTGTTCTTTGTCTTCTTCGCCTTTGCCTTTGCCGCCGCCGGCCATGCCGCCCATTCCCGGGCTCCCCTTGGCTCCGGCCGCGGCCTTCCCGGCCGCCCCCGCAGCCCCGCGGCCGGCCCCTCCTTCACCCGCGCCGACCCCGGCTCCTGCTCCTGTCCTTGCACCGGCACCGGCACCTGCCCCTGCACCGCCGCCGAGCCGCGCCGCGATCCCGCCGCTGCGGCCCCCGGCTCCGGCCTCGCTTGCGCCACCGAGCGGTCCAAACGCCCCCGGCGTCCAGCCGCTGCTGTCACTACCGCCCCCAGCCCCGAACGAGGTCGGCGTCGGCGTCGACATCGGCGGAGTCCAGGGCGAACCTCCGACCCGATCAACCGACGGCGGAGTCCACCCAGACGTCGAAGTCCCGTCGTAATCCCCCGGCGGCGGTGAGGGCGGCGGCGCTGTGACGCCCCCAGCACTCCCCGGGGCCACACCGGACCAACCGACATTCCCCGGCCCACTGACCCCGCTAGCCCCGGCCCCACCGGTTCCCGGCCCTCCGACGGTCCCCGGTCCACTCCCGAACCCAGTTCCCTGCCCACTCCCAGGCCCGCCAGAGTCCGACCTCCGATAAGACCGCTCGTGCGACCCGGTCTTGCCCGTGACGTGATCGCCGCCAGAATCGATCTTGAGATTCTGCCCGTCGAACCCGGCCACTTGACCGTAATTGCTGTTCAACCCCTGGCCGTTGGTCTTGGCCTGGTCCGCGTACTTCTGATACCGCTCAACGTTGTGATTGGCGGCGGCGTTGTACGCGTTGATCTGCTTCTCGGTGTCGGTGTCCCAAGGAGTGCCCTGGTCCCAAAGATTCTTGTGCGGAGGCGTGGGAGGCATCGCCTGCAACGCGATCTTCATGTCGTTATAGCCGTGCGTGGTGTCGACCAGCTTCTGCCCATTGACCACATAAGCCTGCGCGGAGGTAGACGACGCGTCAGACAACGGTCTGAGCCGAGCCCGTGCCGCATCCGCACCGTCGCCAGTCCAGACAGATTCCAGCATGGTGGTGATCTGCTGCGCGTCGTCACTGTTCTGGTTGTGCTCTTGGATCATTTTCTGAACCGTGGCACTACCACTGTCCCACGACGAGGTCCCCGGTCCTTGCTGCACCTGCTGCACAATCACCGGCGCGGGAACGGCTTGGTCTCCGAGATTTCCGTGGTAGAAGTCGGAGAACCAATTCCCAGCATCCTTGAGCCGATCGTTGACCCAATCGTCGGCGTCACTGATCCGGTCACCAATCCACTGGGCACCTTCGCCGATGAAGTCAAAGAACCCCATCGGTCACGCACCCGCCTTCTGCTTCAGATTGGTAACTACCGAAGAAGGCGAGTTCGGGCACAAAAGAGCCCCACCACCCGATCCGGGTAGTGGGGCTCTTCTGCAGACCGTCAGGGGCTCAGCCCTTCAGCAGGGCCCTCGCCATGACGACCTTCTGGATTTGGTTCGTGCCTTCATAAATCTGCGTGATCTTCGCGTCGCGCATCATGCGCTCGACCGGGAAGTCTCGCGTGTAGCCTGCGCCGCCGAACAGCTGCACCGCGTCCGTGGTCACCGACATTGCCACGTCGGACGCGTAGGCTTTGGCTGCCGAGGCGGTGAAGCCGGCGCGCTTGTCGCCTCGCTCCGAGGACGCTGCGGAGGCGTACACCAGGTGGCGGGCGGCTTCGATTTTCGTTCCCATGTCGGCCAGCATGAACTGAATTCCTTGGAAATCCGCGATTGCTTTGCCGAACTGCTTGCGTTCCTTGACGTACGCGACGGCCGCGTCCAGGGCGCCTTGGGCGATTCCCAGGGCTTGCGCGCCGATCGTCGGGCGGGTGTGGTCCAGGGTGCGCAGGGCGGTCTTCAGGCCGGTGCCCGGTTCGCCGATGATGCGATCCGCGGGGATGGTGCAGTTTTCGAAGTAGATCTCGCGGGTCGGGGAACCCTTGATGCCCAGCTTCTTTTCCTTCGGGCCCACCGAGAAACCCGGGTCGTCCTTGTGCACGACGAACGCGGAAATGCCGTTGGCCTTCTTTTCCGCGTTCGGGTCCGTCACGGCCATCACCGTGTACCAGGTCGATTCACCGGCGTTCGTGATCCAGCACTTGGTTCCGTTGAGGACCCAGTGGTCGCCATCGAGGCGGGCGCGGGTGCGCATGGACGCGGTGTCCGAGCCGGCCTCGCGCTCGGACAGGGCGTACGACGCCGATGCTTCGCCCGAGGCGATCGAAGGCAGGACCAGCTTCTTCAGGTCCTCCGAACCGGACAGGATGATCGGCTGCGTGCCCAGCTTGTTGACCGCCGGGATCAAGGACGCGGACGCGTCGACGCGGGCGACCTCCTCGATCACGATGCACGCGCCGATGGCGTCGGCGCCCTGGCCGTCGTACTCCTCGGCGATGTGGACGGCGTTGAAGCCTGCCTTGACGAGCGCTTGGTTGGCTTCGACCGGATAGCGCTCCTGCTCGTCGACCTCCGCCGCGTAGGGCGCGATCTCCTTTTCGGCTAGAGCCCGGACCGCGGCCCGCAGTTCCTCGTGCTCCTCGGCCAGCTGATACAGGCCCTCGGCCACCTTCAGTCACCTCTTCTGCAGCGAAACGGGAGAAAGTCCCCCGATGTTAGCCCGCGTTCACACCGAACGCGGCGGCTCGCTGCTTGTGTCCTCGGCCTCACCGTTCGTATGGTCAAGTGATGGCTGCCACTGCGTCGACTCCGCCGCCCGGATTGCCCGCTTCCCTTGACTACCCCCAGGTGCCGATCGGTTCGCTGCTCGCCGGCGCCGCGACGCGCTACGGCGACCGTGTCGCGTTCGCTATGGGCGACGACCAGCTCACGTTCGCTCAGACCTGGCAAGCCGCCTGCCGGTTCGCGCAAGCGCTGCTTGCCCGCGGCATCGGGCGGGGCGACGTGGTCGCCGTGCATCTGCCGAACTGCCTCGCGTATCCCATCGCCTACCACGGCATCCTGCTGGCGGGGGCGACGTTCAGTCCGACGAACCCGCTGCTCCCGCCGGACGACCTCGCCTTCCAGCTCACCGACTGCGGGGCCGCCGCGGTGGTGACGTTCGGACCGGTCTCGGGCACGCTCGCGGCGGTCGCCGACCGAATTCCGGCGCGGCTCACGATCGTCGTCGCGCCCGACGGTGAGCTCAGCGAAGGAAGCGTGGAGTTCCGCGAGTTCTTCGCTGACCAGCCTGCGACCAGGCCAGACGTGGCGATCGAGGTGGACCGCGACCTCGCTCATCTCGCCTACACAGGAGGCACGACGGGGCGGTCCAAGGGCGTCGAGCTGACGCATCGCAACGTCGTCACGAATACGCTCCAGCACACCTGCTGGTCGACCGGCTCGGTACCGGCACTCGACGCGAACGGCGACCTGACGATCGACCAGATCGGCAGCCCGGACGAATGGCCGACCCGGCTCGGTACCGGCACCGCGATCAACCTGACGCCGTGGTTCCACGCGATGGGCGTGATCGCCGGACTCAACGGTCCCTTGCTGGCCGGCGGGACGACGGTGCTGCACGCCCGGTTCGATCCGGCGGCGTACGTCGCGGACGCGGAACGGCTGCAGGTCACGACCATCGGCGGCGCGCCCGCGCTGTTCGCGGCGTTGCTGGCGACACCCTCGTTCCATACGGCTGACCTGTCGTCGGTGCGCAACATCGGTTCCGGTGCCGCGCCGATGAGCCACGAGATGATCCGCGCGCTGCACAAGCGGTTCCCGGACGTCGTGATCGCCGAGGGATACGGGCTCACCGAGGTGACGATGGGCGCGGTGATCTCGCCGAGCTACCGGTCCGGCGTGCGCAAGGTGGGGTCGGTCGGCAGGCCGATCTTCGACACCGAGGTCAAGCTCGTCGCGGACGGCAGCGAAGAGCCGTTGCCGCCCGGGCAAGAGGGCGAGGTGTGCTTGCGCGGGCCGCAGGTGATGCGCGGGTACCGGAACCGTCCGGAAGAGACCGCTGCCGCGCTGGTCGACGGATGGCTGCACACCGGCGACATCGGCGTTCTCGACGAGGACGGCTATCTGTCCATTGTGGATCGCAAGAAGGACATGCTGCTGTACAAGGGCTACAACGTCTTTCCGCGCGAACTGGAGGAGTTGCTGAGCGCGTCGCCGGGCGTGCTCTCCGCGGCGGTGGTCGGCCGGCCGAGCCCGGAGGTCGGCGAGCTGCCGGTGGCGTTCGTCGTGCGGAAGCCGGATTCCTCAGTGGACGCGGAGCAGCTGATGGCGGCGGTGAACGAGAAGGTGCTGCCGTACAAACGCCTGCGGGAACTGCATTTCGTGGAGGAAATCCCGGTGTCGGCGGCGGGCAAGGTGCTGAAGCGCGAACTGCGGAAGCAGCTGCCCGACCCGGCGTGAGCTGACGGTGCGTGCGGATGCCGGGCCTGCGCCGGCATCCGCACCGCGCCAGCTACTTGCCCGCTTTTTCGCGGAGTTTGGCGTCCTTGTCGAGGACCAACTGCTCCAGGTCCTCCTGGAACTGCGTCAGCTTCGCCTGCAACTGCAGGTCAGCGGCGGCGAGGATCCGGACCGCGAGGAGACCGGCGTTGCGCGCCCCGCCGACGGACACGGTCGCGACCGGGATGCCGGCGGGCATCTGCACGATCGACAGCAGCGAGTCCATGCCGTCCAGGTACTTCAGCGGAACCGGCACGCCGATCACCGGCAGCACCGTCGCCGACGCGACCATGCCCGGCAGGTGCGCGGCACCGCCCGCGCCCGCGATGATCGTGCGGATGCCCCGGTCGGCCGCGGACTTCGCGTAGTCCAGCATCCGCTGCGGGGTGCGGTGCGCCGAGTAGACACCGACCTCGTACTCGACGCCGAACTCGTCCAGCGCTTGTCCCGCGGCCTCCATCACCGGCCAGTCGGAGTCGCTGCCCATGATCACGCCCACCTGCGGCGCCATTGTGTTCCCCTTCAGTGGATCTCGTCGCCGTCGAGCCAGACGGCGTGGGACAGCCAGTGCGCGGACAGCAGCGCGCGGTTGCGCAGGTCGTCCATGCGGTCGCCGATGAAGTTGACGTGGCCGAGCTTGCGGCCGGGCCGGTCCTGCTTGCCGTACAGGTGGATTTTCACCTCGGGGAACCGCGCGAACAGGTGGTGCACGCGCTCGTCCGGGCTCATCTGCGGCGAGACCTCCGCGCCGAGCACGTTCGCCATCACGCACGCCGGCGCGATCAGGTCGGTGCGGCCGAGCGGGTAGTCCAGGACGCCGCGCAGGTGCTGTTCGAACTGCGACGTGCGCGAACCGTCCATGGTCCAGTGGCCGGAGTTGTGCGGACGCATCGCCAGCTCGTTGACCAGCAGGCCGGTCTCGGTCTCGAACAGTTCGACCGCGAGCAGCCCGGTGACGTCGAGCGTCGACGCGATGCGCAGGGCCAGCTCCTGCGCCTCGTGCACGCGCGACTCGGACAGCCCCGGTGCCGGGGCGAGGACCTCGGTGTTGATGCCGTTCGTCTGCACGGTCTCCACGACCGGATACGCCGCGCCCTGGCCGAACGGGGAGCGCGCGACCAGCGCGGACAGCTCGCGCTTCATCGCGACCTTCTCCTCGACCAGCAGGTCGGTGCCGGCTTCGAGGAGCTCGGGAACGATCTCCCGGGCCTGCTGTGCGGTGTCGAGCATCCAGACGCCCTTGCCGTCGTACCCGCCGCGCGACGCCTTCAGGACCACCGGCCAGCCGTGCTCGCCGCCGAAGGCCACCACGTCGTCCACAGTGGACACTTCGGCGAAGGCGGGGCCGGGCACTCCGAGGCCGGCCATCATCTCGCGCATCACGAGCTTGTTCTGCGCGAACCCGAGCGCGGTGGGCGCGGGGCGGACGACGAAGCCCTCGGTGGCGAGGGTGAGCAGGTGCTCGCCGGGCACGTGCTCGTGGTCGAAGGTGACTACGTCGACCTGGCGGGCGAAGTCGATCAGCGCGTCGAGGTCGGTGTGGTGGCCGATGACGACATCGCTGGCCACGAGGGCCGCCGCGTCGCCCTCGTCGGCCGCCAGCACCTTCAGCGACTGGCCGAGGGAAATCGCCGCCTGCTGCGTCATGCGGGCAAGCTGCCCGCCGCCCACCATGCCGACGATGGGAAGACCGGTTCGTTTGTCCATAGCGCAGCCCAGGTTACTGGTCGAGAACTCGCGGACCACCGGCGACCTGCGGCGCAGGGTGCGGTGGACGGGGCGCGCGCTGGCCCGGGACGGCTGGGGTCGGGGGTGGCGTGGCGGGAACCGGCCGCGGTGGGGGGGCTCGACCATGAGATCAGCCGGACAGCGGTCCCCAGGGCACCCGAAATCTCTCGCAGAAATCCGGCGAAGACGATCAATCGCAGGGCCCAGGTGGGAATGACCAGGTTCGACGGGCGAATCGGCAGGAACCGACCATGGCGGCGGCAACCACGATGGCTCCTCATGCGGAAGTCCCTGGGCAGAAGCGCAGCGACCGGTTGGCCGACACGGGTTCGGCTGCGGGCGAATCGAGTCGGCAACAGGTGCGCTCACCGGACTGCGCAGGCGAAACCGGCGCGCCGATCCAGAGAAGCAGCCTGGCTCCCCAAAGTGCCTTCCCGCAATCCGAACGCAGGCAGCACCCCAACCCCAACCAGGCAACACCCGGACAGCGAAACCCCACCTCAAACCCTCCCGCTGCAGCAGGATGGCCGGATGGACTCTGTCACCCTCCCGCGGCCGGTTCTTCACGCACTTCGTCAGGCGAGCCTCCCCGGGGTGGCCACCGGGATGCTCACCGGCGCACCCCGGCCGCTGGCCTTTCCTCCGGGGTTCGGCGAGGTGCTCGCCTGGCTCTGGACCACCGATTCGAACGCGGCCGTCATCTACCTCGCCGAGCTGATGAAGCAGCTCCGCGAACGGCATCCCCTCGCCAAGACCGTCACGCCGCCGTTCCGGTTCGATGAGTTGCTCGCCGCGGCCCGCGACTGTCTTCCGGACGACTTCGCGCACGCCGAGCTGCTCATTCAGTACACCCGCACCTCGCTGGGCGACTATTACGGCGGTTCGGCGGACTGACAACGCTCACTATTCGGCTGATCTGTCCACACCGCGCCCGATCAGAGCGATGCCGGATCAGAACGATGGCCGTGCCCGCCCGCGAGCCAGGCTCCGGACGGCCGCGTAACCACCGCGATCCAGACAGTAACCGCCACCACCGACAAAAACCGCCAGCAAGCCGCTGACCAGCACAAAAAGGCTAAACGGTCTCCTGCTGTGCCCGGTTGCGAGCCCGCCGCTGCAACCCCCACCGCAGCACCAACGCGACGGCCAGCACCACCGGCATCAGGATGTACGCGTCACCGAGGATGTTCTGCCACACCTTCCAGTGCAGCTCGACATTCCGGCCGTTCGGCAAGATCAGCAGCACGCAGCTGACGAACACGAACGCCACCAGGAACGTCCCCAGCCACCGTTTCCACGCCGTCGCCGGGGTGGTTTTCGGCAGCCTGGACACCAGGAGCACGACCAGCGGCGCGACCCAGACCCAGTGGTGCGTCCAGGAAATCGGCGAGATCAGCAGGATCCAGAACGCCGTGACGAGCAGCGCGGCCAGCGCCTGCCCGCGCCGGTGGAAGCGGAACATCAGCCACAGCGCCGGAATGGCGAGCACGAGGCCGATCGCGGTCGCCGCGCTGGAGGCCCACGGGGCCAGGTCGGTGGCGCGGTTCATCAGGGCGTTCAGCGACTGGTTGCCCGCCCAGTGCACCGGGCCGATCCGGCCGGTGTCGGGGAGCGTTTTGGTCCAGTATTTCCACGAATCGTGCGGGTTGATCAGGAACAGCAGCGCCTGCATGCCGACGAAGGTCGCCAGGCCGCGCAGGGCGTCTTTCCAGCGGCCGGTGATCAGCAGGTGGCCGACGAACACGATGGGAGTGAGCTTGATCGCCGCGGCGAGGCCGACCAGGACGCCGCCCCAGCGGCTGCCGCGTGCGCAGATCACGAGCAGGTCCAGCAGGACCATCGCCATCAGGATCAGGTTGATCTGGCCGAGGAAGATCGTCCGCCACACCGGTTCGAAACCGAGGAAAACCAGGAAGAACACGATGGTCGACCGGGCGGGCGAAGCCCACCAGCGGGGGCTGTCGGCGGCCGGACGGGGCAGCGCGCCGATCGCGATCCGCACCGACAGCGCGAGCGCGCCCAGCGAGACCACGGTCAGGAAACCCCAGGCCACCTGCACCGGCACGACGGCGAGCGGCGCGAACAGCAGCGCCGCGGTCGGCGGGTAGGTGAACGGCAGCAGCGCCCAGCCCGGTTCGGTGGGCAGCGTGTTCGCGTCGTAAAGATTGTCCCCGCGCAGCAGCTGCAGCGCGCCTGCCCGGTAGACCGCGCTGTCCACGCCGAGGTTCCAGTCGTGCGCCCAGCCCCAGAACCCCATCGCGATCGCCAGCAGCGGGAAAATCGCGAAGATCAGCATCGACCGCGGGCGCACGGACAGCCGTGCCAGAGATCGGCGCAGAGCCAGCCGGGGCTGCCCGGATCGATTCACCGGAGCTTCGCTGTCAGCAGCGGAGGATACGGTCCTGGTCACCACAACAGGAAAGCACGCCTGCGGGAATACTGGTCAGGAAGGGGGACCGGGGCTTAGCTGTGCGCCAATTCCGTCAGCAGCTCGCAGGCCCGGTCATGGGTCCCGGGCAACCGCACGGCCGACACGAGCGGACGTGCGACGTCGCGCAGCTGCGGATCCACGGAAAGACGTTCGTTAAGCGCCCGTCGGAGCGCGACCCCGCGCGTGGCCAGGCGCTCGTTGCGTTCGGCCAGCACCGCGACCGCGGACGGGCCGATCGTCGCGTAACACTCGCCGGTGTCGAACACGGCCCGGACGGCGTCGGCGGCGAGGATCATCGCGGTCAGCCGGGGCCAGCCGGACACCGACGTCAGGTCCAGCGACACGGTGAGCAGCACATTCGCTTCGTTGCCCCCGCCTCGGTAGATCTCACCGAGCCGGGTCCGCAGGTACGCCGCGGACGGAAGGCCGGTGAGCGGGTCGGTGACTTCGGTGTGCACGAGCTGGTCGGTGGCGACGTCTGCCCAGGCCAGCGCGGTTACGCGGAGAAGCCGGGCCGGGGTGGCGTCGACGTCCGGTGCGACGAATCCGTCGACCGCGTCCGGGTCGGCGAGCACCGCGTGCAAAGCGGCCAGGTCAGACAGCGTTTCCGACAGCCCCGCGCCCGCCGCGGCCCGTGCCCGGCCCAGTCCGGCCAGCGCGTTTTCCGCGCCCGTCGAGCCGTGCCGGACCACCGCCGCGCACACCGCGTCGACTTCGGGCAGCGCCCAGTCGCTGGGGAAACGCCAGCCGGCTGCGAGACTGGCCGTTCGCCAGCGAGCTCGCAATGCCCGTAAATGGCGGTCCCGCTCGAACCGCGCACGCGTCTCGTCCCCCGACGAGTCGCCTGCGGAGCCGAACCGCGCCCCGGTCGCCGGTACGTCCACCGAACCCCCAGCTCCTTCCGGTACCTGTCGATCTTGTCCCCAATCACGAAGGGGACGCGGCGGAGGGGTCCTCGTGACGCGTTTTCCCCGATCTTTTTCGCGTAATCACGGAGACGAGAAGGTGAACTTGCTGCGCCTACTGAGGCATCTGCCGGACCACGGCGTGACGAGTGTCGCCGCATCCGTCACACTTGGTGTGCGTTGTAGGGAGTAAGGCGCGTGGAGTCCGCCGCGCGCGCAGCCTCAAAGGAGCCCCGTGTCCACCGTTCCCGCCGATCTCTCCGGTAAGAGTGACGCCGAGCTGATCGCAGAGGTCCGCGCGGGAAAGATCGCGTCCTACGGTCCGCTCTACGAGCGGCACAGCGGTGCCGCGCACAACCTCGCCCGCCAGCTCGCGCGGTCCAGCTCGGAGGCCGACGACCTCGTGTCGGAGGCCTTCTCGAAGGTGCTGGACACGCTGCGCGGCGGGAAGGGCCCGGACAGCGCCTTCCGCGCGTACCTCCTCACCGCGCTGCGTCACACTGCGTATGACAAGACGCGCCGTGACCGCCGGATCGACCTCAACGAGGACATGAGCGACGTCGGCGGGGCCGCTGGCGAGGCGCTCACCGTGCCGTTCTCCGACACCGCCGTCGCGGGCCTCGAGCGCACGATGGCCGCGAAAGCGTTTGCGCGGCTGCCGGAACGCTGGCAGGCAGTGCTGTGGCACACCGAGATCGAGCAGCAGAGCCCGGCCGAAGTCGCGCCGCTGCTCGGGTTGACCGCGAACGGCGTTTCCGCGCTCGCGTACCGCGCCCGGGAAGGGCTTCGCCAGGCGTATCTGCAGGTCCACCTGCAGGAAACCGGTGCCGACCGCTGCCGCGCGACGGCCGATCGGCTCGGCGCCTGGACGCGCGACGGGCTGTCCAAACGCGAACGCTCCCAGGTGGAGAACCACCTCGACGAATGCGAGAAGTGCCGGGTACTGGCGGCCGAACTGGCCGACGTCAACGGCAGCCTGCGCGCGATCATCGCCCCGATCGTCCTGGGCGGCGCCGCTCTCGGCTACCTGGCCACGATCGGCGCGGCCAAGGCGAGCGCGGCGACCGCCGGTGCCGCCGCTGCCGGTGCTGGAGCCGCTGCGGCGGGCGGGGCCAAGGCGGGTGCGGCAGCCGCCGCGTCCGCGCCGCGGCAGTTCGCCGGGGTCGCCCTGTCCGGAGCCGCGATGGTGGCGGCCATCGCGGTCGCGTTGGCCGCGGGCGGTGGGACCCAGACCATCCCGGCCGCACAGCAGGCACCCGCACCACCGCCGGCTGCCGCGCCCGCACCTGCGCCGAAGCCTGCTCCCCCCGCTCCTCCGGCCGCGCCGCCCGCCGCTCCCCCGGCACCAGCGCCTGCCCAGCCCGCGCCTCCGGCCGTGCCGCCGCCCGCGGCGCCTCCGGCCGCCCCACCGGCGCAGCCGCCTGCCCAGAACCCGCCCGCCGGGGCTCCGCAGCTGTCCGCGTCCCTGCCGCCGAACGGGGTTGAACTCCAGCCGGGCGGCGGACCGGTCGCGCTGCCGATCACCGTGCGCAATAACGGCAACGCCGTGTCCGATCCCGTCCAGGCGACGCTGAACCTGCCGCCGGGAGTGCGAGCCGTTCAGGCCAACGGCGGCGGCGCGGTCGGCTCGTACTCCAGCGAAGCGGCCGCGCAGTCTGGGCCGATGCAGGTCGCGTGCCCAGGCGGCACGGGCACGGTCACGTGCAAGACCGGCAGCGGGCTGCAGCCTGGCCAGTCGGCTGTGCTGATGTTCCGGTTGCAGGCGGACGAGAACGCGAGCGGCGGCACGGTGACCGGTTCGGTCACGGCGGGTGCTTCGGTGAACGTCACCGTCAGCGTCCAGGTGAAGGTCAAGGCACCGCAGGACGCCCTGTCGCTGACGGCCAGGCCGTTCGGCCTGCCGTGGAAGCTGCAGCCGGAGATCCAGGCCACGGTGCAGAACACCGGGCAGAGCACGAAGCCCGTCACGATCACGTTCGACCACAGCACCACCTGGCAGTTCGGCTTGAAGAGGTTCGATTGCACGTCAGGGGAGGCGGGCACGAGCTGCACGAGTGCCAAACCGCTGGCTCCGGGCGAGAAGGCGGACCTCTTGGTGATGGTGGACCGCAAGCCGTTCGACGGCCCCCTCACCGTCACGGTCAACGCGTCGCTCGGCAGCGCCTCGGCCAACCCGGTGTCGGTGGATCTCGGCTGCTGGTGGGACATGTGCCACGAACCGACGATCGGACCGTTCACGTCCACGACGGTGCCGTCACTGCCGACGACGTCGACCTCGACCTCGAAGAGTCACGAGCCGAGTCCGTCGAAGCACCCGACGACGAGCGTCACCCCGCCGTCCACGCCGTCCTCCGACGACGACGAGACGCCGGACCCGACGTCGAGCAGCCCGTCCGCCACCACGAGCGCGCCGCCGAACCCCGGCTCGAACGGCAAGCCCGGCAAACCCGATAACCACGACAACCGTCCGCCGGCGGTCGAACCCCGGGGGTTCTTCGGCTGGTTCACGGAGTAGCGTCCGGTCGGTGCGCGAACTCCTGGCGAAGCACCGTGAGCTGGTCCGTTTCGCCCTGGTCGGCGGCACGAGCTTCGTCATCACGCTGACGATCACCTATGTCCTGAAGTTCACCGTGCTGCGGACCCATCCGGTCACGGCGCTGATCGTCGGTGTGCTGATCGCCACGATCTTTTCCTACGTCGCGAACCGCGAATGGTCGTTCCGCACCCGCGGCGGGCGCGAGCGCGCGCACGAGGCCGCGCTGTTCTTCCTGATCAGCGGGGTCGCGCTGGGGCTGAACGCGTTGCCGCAGTGGGTATCGCGGTACGCGCTGCATCTGCAGGTGCCGCACGTGAGCCTGGTCGGGCAAGAGGTCGCCGACTTCGTGAGCGGGATGATTCTCGGCACCTTGCTGGGGACGCTGTTCCGCTGGTGGGCGTTCAAGAAGTGGGTGTTCCCTACGGAGGGCGCCCGGCCGGAATCAGCGCGGAACGACAATCCGGATATTCCGGACCGTAAGGCCGCCTGACACCGGGCGTGACCTCGAATTCTCTAGACTGCGATACGTGACCGTCGTCGAAACCGTGCTCGCCCGCACGCCCGAGCCATTGCGCTCCGTGCTCGTGAAGCACCGGGAGCTGCTGAAGTTCGCGATCGTGGGCGGCACGACCTTCCTGGTCGACAACGGCGTCTGGTACTTCCTGAAGCTCAGCGTGCTGGAGTCGAAACCGACCACGGCGAAGGCGATCGCGATCATCGTCGCGACGATCGTGTCGTACGTGCTCAACCGCGAATGGTCGTTCCGCACCCGCGGCGGCCGCGAACGCGCCCACGAGGCGACCCTGTTCTTCCTGATCAGCGGGGTCGCGGTGGTGGTGAACCTCATTCCGCTGCTGATCTCGCGCTACTGGCTGCACCTGGAAGTGCCGAACGTGTCGCGGTTCGTGCAGGAAGTCGCGGACTTCGCGAGCGGGTCGATCATCGGCATGCTGCTCGCGATGGTGTTCCGGTTCTGGGGATTCAAGAAGTGGGTGTTCCCGGATGAGCTGGGGGAACGGCGCAAGGACGGGGTGACCCGGATTCCCCGGTGACCCGGCTGGCACTGTTCGACCACGACACGCTGACCGATCTCAGCGGTGCGTTTTCCCGCTGGGCGACGGAATTCGTGATACAGCACCGGCTTCCAAAGGTCAGCCACCGCATCGCGTAGCAGTGGATCCGCCGGAAGCCGTCCAGATCCTCAGCGAGGAACCGGCTCCGAGGGCCACTGCAATTCTCCTACCTCGTCCGGGCGCGGCACCTTCAAGAAGAGACTGAAAATCGCCGGACGCTTGTTCGACAGTTCCAGTCGTCCGCCGTCCGCCTCGACCAGAGCGCGGGCCAGAGCCAAACCCACCCCGGTCGAACCTCCGCCGGAAAAACCGCGTTCGAAAATGTGCGGCGCGATTTCGTCCGGCACCCCGGATCCGGTGTCCGCGACCTCGATCACCACAGTTCCCTCGGCATCGCCGCGGCGGGCGGACAGCGTGACCGTTCCCGCGCCGTGGCGGAGGGCGTTGTCCAGCAGCACTCCGATCACCTCGCGCAGCCGCGCCGGAGTCACGCGCACCATCAAGCCGTCCGCGACCTTCAGCCGCAGGTTCCGCCCCTCGACCCGCAGCAGCTGACGCCATTCCTCCGCAACCGCCGGCAGCGCCACCGGCAGATCGACCGGCTCGGCATCCACCTCGCGCGCGGCACGGGCGGCGGCCAGCAGTTCGTCCAGGGCCTGGGCTAGCCGGTCCGCCTGTTCCTGCGCGGCCCGGGACTCCTCGACGACATCGGGGTCCTCATGTCCGGTCAGCGGCTCCAATCGGAGCTGCAGCGCGGTCAACCGGCTGCGCAGCTGGTGCGAGACGTCGCCGACCAGCTGCCGTTCCCGCTGCACGAGCTGCGCCAAGGCGGATCCCGACGTGTCCAGGGCCTCCGCGACCATGTCCAGCTCAGCTACTCGGTAGCGGCTCGGGTCCGGGCGGAAATCGCCGCCGCCCAGGCGGGACGCTCGGTCCGCGACGTGCCGGAGCGGTTTCGCCAAGCGGCGCGCGGTCACGGTCGCCACCACCGCGCCGGTGCCCACCGACAGCACCACCAGCAGCACGACCAGCAGGGTCACCTGCGTCTGCTTCGTGCGCACCGGACCGCTCGGGATCGCCAGCATCACCGTGCCGCTGCGCGCGGTCGGCACCGATTCGACCACCGGGTCCGGGCCGGGGTTCGCGCCGAGGTGTTTTTCGCTGAAGCCCTCGGCGCGCACGATCAGCATGCCGCCGTCGGGAACCCCGACCCGGAATTGCTCCAGGTCGATTTCCTGGCCGTTCGCGACCTGCGTGTCGACGGTCGCGGCGATATTCCGCGCCCGTTCGGCCAGGCTTTCCCGGTTGAGGTTCTCCACCAGCCGCCACGCGGTGACGCCGAGCGGGATGCCCAGCACGGCCGCGGTGACCAGCACGGCGAGGAGGATCGCCAGCAGGATCCGGCGGCGCATGCTCATCGGCGGCGGCTACTCGACATTGAACCGGAACCCGACTCCGCGCACGGTCGCGATGCGCCGCTCAGCGTCGGAATGCGCCGGTTTCGCCTGCCTGCCCGCCGCCTCGTCGGCGGCGACCGCGAGTTTCCGGCGCAGCCAGGACATGTGCATGTCGAGCGTCTTCGACGTCTTGGACTCCAGGTCGTTCCACACCTCGGCGAGGATCTCGTCGCGGCTGACGACCTGCCCGGCCCGGCTCATCAGCACGCGCAGCAGCTCGAACTCCTTGTTCGCCAGCTGCACCTCGTGCGAGTCCACAGTGACCAGTCGCGCGCCGAGGTCCATCCGGACGCCGCCGGCCTCCAGCACCTCCGGCACCCGGCGGCGCAGCAGCGCGCGGATCCGGGCGAGCAGTTCGGCGAGCCGGAACGGCTTGGCCACGTAATCGTCCGCGCCCGCGTCGAGGCCGACGACGAAGTCGACCTCGTCGGTGCGCGCGGTGAGCATCAGCACCGGCAGTTCGGTACCGCTCGCGCGCAGTCTGCGGCACACCTCCAGCCCGTCCATCCCGGGCAGCCCGAGGTCGAGCACGAGCAGGTCGACCCGGTGCGCGGCGGTCGCGGCCAGCACCGCCGGGCCGTCGGTGACGACCTCGATCTCGTACCCCTCCCGGTGCAGCGCGCGGGACAGCGGCTCGGCGATGGCCGGATCGTCTTCGGCAAGTAGGACCATGCTCACCTGGCCAACCTTACGGCGAACGGGCGTGAAACCATCGTGACCGTGCCTGCCTACTCGGATGACCTCGTTCTCGCCACCCGGCTGGCGGACGCCGCCGACGCGCTGACCACTGCCCGTTTCCGTGCGCTCGACCTCGCGGTGTCCGCGAAACCGGACCGCACGCCGGTGACCGACGCCGACACCGCCGTCGAGGACGCGATCCGCGAAATCCTCGCCGCCGAGCGGCCGGGCGACACCGTGGCGGGTGAGGAACGCGGCGGCTCGGCGGGCAGCGAAGGCCGGGCATGGGTGATCGACCCGATCGACGGGACCAAGAACTTCCTCCGCGGCGTCCCGGTGTGGGCGACGCTGATCGCGCTCGTCGAGGACGGCACGCCGGTAGTCGGCATGATCAGCGCGCCGTTGCTGGGCCGCCGCTGGTGGGCAGCTCGCGGCGAGGGTGCGCACCTGCGCGACGCGGCGGGCGAACGGCGCATGTCGGTGTCGAAGGTGGCGGCGCTCGGCGACGCCTATCTGTCCACGACGGACTTGAACAGCTGGACCGAGTACCACTCCCGCGAGAAGTACCTCGCGCTCACCGAGGCGTGCTGGGAATCCCGCGCGTTCGGCGATTTCTGGAGCCACTGCCTCGTCGCCGAGGGCGCGATGGACGTCGCCGCCGAGTGCGTCGTGAACCCGTGGGACGTCGCTGCCGCGCAGGTGATCGTCACCGAGGCGGGCGGCCGCTTCACCGATCTTTCCGGTGCGGAGACCTACGAGGGCGGCTCAGCGCTGTCCACGAACGGCCTCCTGCACGACGAAGCGCTGGCCGTCCTGCGCCGTCAGTGAGCGCCGGGCAGCACGCCGACCGCGCCGCGCGCCACCTGTGACCAGGTCAGCCTGCCGAAGAGGTAGTGGCAGGCGACCTGTTCGGAGGTGAACGCGGCCCAGTCGTAGCGGTTGCCCTGCTCGCGCCAGAACACTTCCCAGCCGCCGTCGGAGGTCGGCAGCAGGCACCACGTGTTGTCCGCTTCCCGGCCGATCGACACGACTTCCTCGGGCACGCCGATGACGCCCAGCCATCTGCGGATCGACTGGGCGTTCATCGTGCCTCCTGCGTGACGTCTGCCAAGAATCCCAGCGTGACCAGTTCGTCCGCGGAGAGCACCGCACGGTAGCGGATTCCGCCGCCCGGTCCGTCGAACCACTCCGCCGACGTGGCCTGCCACACCGGCATCGGCTTCAGCACGCGGTAACGGCGGTAGCCGGAACGCAGTGCGGCGGGCGGCAAAGCGCGCTCCGCGAACGGCGTGCCGTCGGGCGCGAACACGCGGCCGTAGTCGCTGCCGAAGCGGTCCAGCAGCGTGTTTTCCGGCAGTACCACCGGGTTCGGCTCTTCGACGCAGCCCTCCGCCGGCGGCCACACGTACTCGGCGCCGACGACGAACCGGCGCTCCCACTCGGGACCCTCCGGCGGCACATAGCCTTCGACGACCGCCTCGGGCGGCTCCGGATCTACCGGCGGTGCGGGCGAACGACGGAAGCCCTGCTTGACGTACCCGAGCACGGCGGTGTCGTCCAGCAGCGCCGATTCCGGATGGTCGAACAGCGGCCGCCGCACGCCCTCGGCGACCGCGACCCCGTCCGAGGGCAGCGGCAACTGCCGGTCCGGACGGTCCGAAGCCACCGGCAAATGCCCGAGCGGGAACATGTGCACCGCGAACAGCGCCAGCACGCTTTCCCGGTCGGTGCGCGGAGAACCGACCGGCGGACGGCTTTGCGCGGGCAGCACTCCGGTGCCCGAGGGCGGGGTGGGCACCTCGTCGAAGCCGCGTTCGAGCAGCCCGCCGTACTGGACGGGCACGCGCACCGGGCCGGTAGCGACGTCGGTGTCTGCCGGTTCGGGCTGGTCGGACACTGGCACCCTCTTCTCGGTCGTGCCGGCACCGGGTCGGACGCCTGCTCGCGGCGGAAGGTTCCGAGCGAGCGGGAAACCCACCTTATCGGGCGACGGGGAGGCGCCGCCGCACCAACGCGCGGTCCAAGCCGCTTTTCGACCAGCCCAGCGGTTCGCCGTCGACGATTGCCCGCGGCCCCAACGGTTTCCCGTCGGCCCTCGCCCGGGCAAGGGCCCCGTCTGCCCGCTGAGCGGGACGACTTCGGGAGCGTTATCCGGCCAGCGCGTTCACGACCCGCGACGGCGACGGACGGCCCAGCTGCCCGGCCATCCACACGCTGGTCTCCACCAGTTTGCCGAGGTCGACGCCGTGCTCCACGCCGAGTCCTTCCAGCAGCCAGACCAGGTCCTCGGTCGCCAGGTTGCCGGTCGCGGACTCGGCGTACGGGCAGCCGCCGAGGCCGCCGGCCGACGAGTCCACTGTGGACACACCGGCGCGCAGCGCGGCCTCGGTGTTGGCCAGCGCCTGGCCGTAGGTGTCGTGGAAGTGCACGGCGAGGGCCGAGGTGTCCCCGAACGCCTCGATCAGCCGGGTGACCTGGTTCGTGGTGGCGACGCCGATGGTGTCACCGAGCGAGAGCTGCGAGCAGCCGAAGTCGAGCAGCCGCTTGCCCGCCCGCACGACCTGCTCCACGTCGACCACGCCCTCCCACGGGTCGCCGAAGCACATCGACAGGTAGCCGCGGACCTCGAGGCCCTCCTTGCGAGCCCGGGCGACCACCGGTTCGAACATGCCGAACTGGTCGTCGAACGTCGAGTTCAGGTTGCGCTGGGCGAAGGTCTCGGTGGCGCTGGCGAAGATCGCGATGTGGTCGACGCCCGCTTCGAGCGCGCGGTTGAGGCCGCGGTCGTTCGGCACCAGCACCGGGTAGCGGACGCCGTCGTGGCGGTCGAGCCCGGCGAGCAGCTGTTCGGCGTCGGCGAGCTGCGGCACCCACTTCGGGTGCACGAAGCTGGTCGCCTCGAGGGTGGTCAGCCCGGCGCCGGCGAGCCGGTCCAGGAATTCGAGCTTGACCTCGACCGGCACGACCGAGCTCTCGTTCTGCAGCCCGTCGCGCGCCCCGACCTCCCAGATCTCGACCCGCGGCGGCAGCCCGCCCGCGGGGACCCGTTCCGGCAGGCCGACCTCTCGAGCACCCACGTCAGCGTCTCCTTCCGCGCGGTTCCCGGCCGCGCGGGGGCAGAGGTTCGGTGTCCTGCGGACCGGGCGCGCCGTGGTAGTCGTCGTAGGGATTGTCGTTGACTTCGCGGTAAATGACCGTATGCACGTGCTCGACGTGGGGAATGTCATCGAAGCGCAGCGGCTCGTCCGAGGCCGATTCGATGATGAGGGTGCCGCAGCCGAAGATCCGGTCGAGCAGGCCGTGCTCGAACTGCACGCTGTTGATCCGCGACAGCGGGATGTCGATGCCGGTGCGCTTGAGCACGCCCTCGCGCGCGATCAGCCGGTCGGTGGTCACGATGAAGTGCGTCGTGCGCCAGCGGACCAGCGGCGCGAGGAACAGCCACACCACGAAGAGCAGCGCCACCACGGCGACCGCGATCATCGTGATGTTGTTCCACGGCCCGGCGAAGTCCTTGGCGACCACGAGCAGCCACACCGCCGCGCCGACGGTGATCACGAACGCCAGGAACGGGAAGATCAGCATCTTGAAGTGCGGGTGGCTGTGCACCACCACGCGTTCGTTCTGGCTGAGCAAATCGTCCGGATAGGCCACGGCGGGCGCTCCCCTGCGAATGTGTGCCGGTGTGGTGGATCCACCGTACCGGCGCTGGGCTCGCTGGGGCGCGCCCGTTCCGGTCAAGCGGGGCGGACGTGCACCACATCGCCGGCGAAAACCGTCAGCCGCCGCCCGTCCGGCACGTCGACCTGCAACTGGCCGGACGCGTCCAGGTCCGCGGCGCGGCCGGTGAGCGTCGACCCGTCCGGCAGCTGCACCTGGACGTCCTGGCCGAGCGTCGCGCACCGGGCGCGGTAGTCGCCGAGCAGTCCGGCCTCGGTGAGGTCGCCGCCCGCCGTCCGCCAGCGGCGTTCGAGGTCGTCGAGCCTGGTCAGCAGGCCGAGCGCGACCTCGGTGCGGTCGGTGGTCGTCGCGCCCTGCTCGGCGAGCGAGGTCGCGGGCAGACCGCCCGGACCGGCCGGGACGTCGTCGCCGAGCGGCAGGACGTTCAGCCCGATGCCGAGCACCACCGCCGATTCGCCGGCGCCGACCGCCTCGGCGAGGATGCCCGCGCACTTGGCCCGCTCCGGTCCGGCGAGCACGTCGTTAGGCCATTTGAGGGCGACGTCGACACCCAGATCGGTGGCGAGCGCGTGCACCGCGAGCCCGGCGACCACGGACAGTGAACCGAGCGCGGAAAACGGCACGCCCGCCGGGCGCAGCGCGACGCTCAGGTACAACCCGCCCTTCGGCGAGCTCCACGAGCGAGCCCTCCGACCGACCCCCGCGGTCTGCTGTTCAGCCAGCAAAACTGTCCGGTCTTCCGCTCCTCCGACGAGGGCTTCCCGCAGGTCAGCGTTGGTGGAACCGGTCGTCTCCACGACGTCGAGGCGGGCGTAGCGGCCGCCGAGTCCGTCCCGCAGCCGCGCCGCGTCGAGTTCAGCCATGTGCTCACAATATGAGAGTCCCCCTAACGTGCAAGCCACTCGCTCGTTACCTAGAGGTGCGCTCTTCTAGATTGGACGCCGTGACGCCGGAGACCCCCACCGCCGACGAGCCGCCGAAGCCCAGCTGGGCTCGGGGCGCGCTGTACCGTGGCCTCGTGGCGTTGCCGCTGGTCGCCGGGCTCGCCACCGCGGGCTGGCTGGTGGCCGGACGCGACCAGCCCGCCCCTGTTCCCGCGCAAGCCGCGCTGACCGCGCCGTCCCCCGCGAAGACCGTCAGCGGTCCGTCGGTGCTGCAGGCGAGCGCTCCGGTGCAAGCGCAGGAACCGGCGCAGGGCGCGGCTGGCGGAGGCGGTGGTCCGGCCCCGCTGCAGAAGTGGGCGGATTCGCTCGCCGGGCCGCTGGACATCCCGGCCCCCGCGCTGCTCGGGTACGCCAATGGCGAGCTGGCCATGCGCAAGGAGCGCCCGGACTGCCACCTGTCGTGGGTCACGCTGGCGGGCCTCGGCGTCGCCGGCAACAACCACGGCCGCGGCGACGGCGAGCCGATGGGGCTTTCGGCGCAGCAGTGGAAGAAGTACGGCGCGGAGATCCCGGGCATCGCGAACCCAGCACTGTCCGACCCGTCGGCCGCGTCCGTCGCCGCGGGCCGCGCGCTGTGCGCGAGCGGCGTCGACCTCTCGGCGGGCAATGGCTGGTGGAAGGCCGTGGCCGGTTACGAGAACGGCAGCGGCATGGAGCTGTTCCGGCAGCGAGTGCTCGGCTACGCCCAGCTGTACGCCACCCTTTCCCTGGACCCGACGAAGGCGAACGCGCCTTCGGTGCGCGCCACGCGGTTCGCGCTGGGACAGCTCGGCCTGCCGTACGTGTGGGGCGGCAACGGACCCGACGCGGGCGCGGCCGGGTTCGACTGCTCGGGTCTCACCAAGGCTTCCTACGAGAGCGCCGGTATTTCCTTGCCGCGCACGGCGGACAGCCAGTTCCGCGCGGTGCCGCCGGTTCCGGCCGGGCAGGAACCGCAGCTGGGCGATCTCGTCTTCTACGGCAGTCCGGCGGCTGGCATCCACCACGTGGGGCTCTACCTCGGGAACGGCCTGATGATCAACGCGCCGACCGAGGGACAGGCGATTCAGATCCACACCTTCCACCGGCCTGGGGACGACTACGCCGGAGCTGGGCATCCGGCGAACTGACAGCTAGCCACGGGACCAGCGGCAAGGTTTCCGTTTTCGCCCGCAGCGCCCGTATGTCGCCTACGCTCCGGTCTGTTCTTCCTGACCGGAAAGGCATGCCATGTCCGCTCGTATGCGCCCTTTCTTCGGGCCGTGTGAGAAGACGATGCCGATGTCGTTCAAGATGCTCTCCGACACGCAGAAGCAGGCCATGCTGACCGCGAGTGTCGACCGGTCCAAGATCAAGGACGGGGCCGACAAGGTCGAGATTCCGGCGAGCGCGGTGAAGGCGTCCGTCAAGTTCGCCAAAAGCGACATCGCGACGTGGTTATGGAGAAGCGCGGCGGCAAATGGTACGTAGTCGGCTGACCCAATGCGCGGCACCGGCTCGGCGGGCCACTTCGGCGGCCTTGCGGTAGTGCTCCTCGGGCGGCAGTCCCAACCGGACAGCCAATTCGCCCAAGTAATAAGCGACCGGGCCCAGCGTCACCACGCCTGAACCGGCACCGGCCAGCTCGTTCTCCGCAGGAGCCAAGCGCGCATACAACTCGCGTGCGTCTCCGGTCGAGGCGGTGAGGCACGCGCGCAGTTCGAGGAACAGGTCCGGGCGATCCGGCGGCAATGTGAAGTCCACTGTGGACTCCAAGCCGTGCTGGACGTAAAGGCAATGCCGAGCGAGCGGCAGCAGGCCACGGTCCACTCCGGACATTCCGCTTCCGGACAGCCGGGCCGCAGCACTGCGGTAGGCGGCTTCCGCGGCAGCGACCGGACCGGTGACGGCCAAACGGAGCGCGCGGTACCAGTCGGTGAAGACGCTGACGAGCGGGAGGTCGTACTGCTCCCCCAGCCGATCGGCCGCGGCCGCGTGGGTGTCGGCAGCGGCGAAGTCCGCGAGCGCTGACTGGGCCTGCATCAGCACCAGGTGACCGAGCACCTCGAACGTCATCAGCCGGTGCCGGGCAGCCAGTTCGACCAGTTCCTCTCCGATCCGGGCGCGTTCCGGGGCTAGGCCGGCGCGGGTGAACGTCTGCGTCCAGCGTGCGTTCAACGCCAGCGCCAGCAGTGCCGGATCCTCGGCGGACCGCGCCAGTTTCTCCGCTTCGACGGCTGCGTCGTGGGCGCGTTGACCGCCTTCACTGCGCAGCTCCAACGCGATGGTCGCCAGCAGCCGGGCGCGGACGAGCGGATCGGTGGTGTGGACGCGTTCGGCGGCGTCGGCGATGCGACGGGCCAGCGCGGGGTCGTCGTTCTCGGTCCAGATTCCCGGCACGTCGAACGCGGTCAACACCCGGATGGTCAACGCGGAATCGTCGCCGGCGAGATCCAACGCTTCGGCTCGGTAGCGGCGCGCGGCGGCCAACGAGCCGGTGACCGCGGACGTCCGGGCGACGCCCATCAGCAACTCCACAGTACGCGGGCCTTGCGCCAGCGCGGCTTGCCAGAGCCGAAGTGCCTCGTGGGGCGCGAAATCCCGTTCGGCCCGTTCGGCGGCAGCCTGCGCGTAGGCAGTGCCGCGGTCGTCTCCGGCAAGCAGGAAATGGTGAGCCAGCAAGGAAATCTCGGACGGCCGCCGGCTCGCCAAAGCCTCGCCGACTTCACGGTGCAGCTGCGCGCGCCGGGCCAGCGAAAGATCGTCGTAGACGGCGTCGCGGACGAGCGAATGCGCGAACCGGAACGCCCGTGGGCCGCTTTCGACCAGAAACCCTGCCTGCACAGCGGTTTCCAGCTCGTCGAGGACGTCGCCGAGCAGGCCGAGGTCGACGTCCGAACCGATCACGGCGGCTTTTCCGAGCACCGCGCGCACGTGGTCGGGCAACGCGGCGATGCGGTTCCGAACCACGTCGCGCACTCCGTCCGGAAGATCGCCTTCGGCATCCAGCGCGCGGGCGAGTTCCTTGACGAAGAACGGATTTCCGCCGGTCCGCCGATGAATCACCGCAGCGGACTCGGCCCCGACCAGCTCGGCGACCGCCTCGACCGAAAGCCCGCCCAGATACAGCCGAACGGGGTCGGCGCGCGCGAGCCTGCCCAACGCCGCAGTCAGTTCCGCGGAGACTTCGGTGGTCCGATACGTCGCGATTAACAGCACCGGAGCCGCGGTCATCGACGTCAGCAGTGCCAGGGTTTCCTCGCCAGCCCAATGCAAATCGTCCAGCACGAGCAGCAGCGGACCCCGGCGCGCCACCTCGGCGATCCGCGCGGTCATCGCCTGATGCCACTCGAACCGCGCCACCGCCGGGTCGCCACCCGCCGGCCGCGGCGGGACCGGTTCGCCCAGCGCGGCGAGAATCCGCGTCCACGGCCAGGCTGGTGGCACCCCGGCACCGTCCGGATTTACGCCCCACGCAGTGGTCCAGCCGAGCCGAGCAGCGAATTCCTCGACCAGCGCCGTCTTCCCCGCACCCGCCTCGCCGGACTCCAGCACGAGCCGGAATCGCTTGCGGTCAGCCACTTCCGCCGCGACCTCGGCGAGCCGCGCCAGCTCCCGGTCTCGCCCAGCCAACCGCCGCGGAACGGACGGTGCCAGCTGCGGAGCCTGCGCGAGGATGTCCTGCTCCACCTGCCGCAACGCCGGACCAGGATCGACCCCCAGTTCCGCCGCCAGCCCGGCCCGCGCGCGACGCAGCGCGGCCAGCGCGTCCCCTTGACGTCCAGCTCGGTACAGCGCGAGCGCCAGCAGCCGCCACGCTTCCTCGCGCAGCGGATGAGCGTCCACAAGAGACTCCAGATCCGGCACCGCTTCGGCGGCACGGCCGAGGTCCAGCAGACCGGCCGCCCGGCGTTCCAGCGCGAGCAACCGCAGTTCGTCGAGCCGAGCCCGTTCGGCACGCGCCCACGGCGCGTCGGCGAACTCCGCGTACGGTTCGCCCCGCCACCAGCCGAGCGCCTCGTCCAGTTGCGCGACCGACGGCGTCCCCCTCAGCAACGCCTCGAACCGCCACGCGTCGACCTGCTCCGGTTCGGCGCGCAGCGCATACCCCGGACCCGCGGTGACCAGCAGCTTCGCGGGTGTCCGCGGCGGGCGGTCCGGTTCGAGCGAACGCCGCAGCGCGCCGACGAAGGTCTGCACCGCGCCGACCGCGCCCGCCCGCGGCTCGGTCCACAACGCGTCGACCAGCGCGTCCGTCGAAACCACCTGCCCGCGGGCGACGAGCAGGCGCGCGAGCACCGCGCGATGCCGCGGCCCGGGCAACGCCACCGGCCCGCGCGCGTCGCAGGCCGCCAAGGGGCCCAGCACGGAGAACGAGATGGTCATCAGTTCCGTACTGTAATCAGCTCGCTCGTTGCTGATCGATTGCTGATCGGCCCGGCGCACGCTGGGTCGCATGAACTTCGACTACCAGCGGATCCCCGTCGCCGACGGCGTGTCCCTCAACGTGGCGGTCGCGGGCTCCGGCTCGCCCGTCGTCCTCCTGCACGGCTTCCCGCAGACCCACCTGATGTGGCGGCACGTCGCCGCCGACCTCGCCGCCGACCACACCGTGCTGTGCCCCGACCTGCGCGGCTACGGCGACAGCGACAAGCCCGCCGACGACGGCGAGACCTACTCGAAGCGCACCATGGCCGCCGACGTCGTCGCCCTCGCGCGCGCCTTCGGACACGAGAAGTTCGCGCTCGCCGGGCACGACCGCGGCGCGCTCGTCGCGATCCGCGCCGGCCTCGACCATCCGGACCACGTGTCCCACCTGGCCATCCTCGACGTCCTGCCGACGCTGGACATGTGGGACGTGCTGCACGGCGTCAGCGCCTCCGTGGCCTTCCACCTCTACCTGATGGCGCAGCCGCCCGGCCTGCCCGAGCAGCTGATCAGCGGCGCACCGGACGCGTTCTTCAGCTACTTCCTCGACCAGTGGGGCGCCGACCCCGAGGCCATCCCGGCCGACATCCGCGCCCGGTACCTCGAGGCGAGCCGGAACGCGGTCCCGTCGATCGTCGCCGACTACCGCGCCTCCGCGGGCATCGACGTCGAGCACGACCGCGCCGACCGGGAGGCGGGCAACCAGCTGAAGATGCCCACCACCGTGGTCCAGCAGGATTGGGGCGTCGCGCTCGGCTACGACGCGGTCGCGCTCTGGCGCGTGTGGGCACCGGACCTCGTGCACGAAACCGTGCACAGTGGACATTTCATGGCCGAGACTTCGCCTGGCAGCGTTACGAAATCACTGCGGGACCTGCTTGCCCGCTGACCCGCCGAAAGTCGTGCCCCGGACGAGTGGTCGCCAGTTATTCACCCACCGGCCGCTCTCCGGGGCGCCTTCTCCGTGGCACGGTCTATGCCGCTCCCACCTGAGCGCATTTCCCGACCGGCCTTGGAGGACCTGTGTTCCGCAAGCGGATCGTGGCCGCCGTCGCGACGGCGATTCTCGGTGCGGCGACCGCCGCCCAACCCGCCTCAGCAGCGGCGTCCGTGCCTGCCTTCGACCACGTCGTGCTCGTGATGTTCGAGAACGAGTCGTCGACCTCGATCGACTCGACCACCGCGCCCTACTTCGCGTCGCTCGCCGCGCAGGGCGCGAACTTCACCGACTCCCACGCAATCACTCACCCGAGCCAGCCGAACTACGTCGCGCTGTTCTCGGGCGACACCCAGGGCGTCACCGACGACACGTGCCCGCAGAACCTCGGCAACGTGGACAATCTCGGCTCGCAGCTCATCGGCGCCGGGAAGACCTTCACCGGCTACTCGGAGTCCATGCCGTCCGACGGCTACACCGGCTGCTCCTCCGGCGAGTACCGGCGCAAGCACAACAGCTGGGTCGACTTCTCGAACGTGCCCGCGTCGAGCAACCTGCGCTACTCGAGCTTCCCGACGGACTACTCGCAGCTGCCCAGCGTCGCGTTCGTGACCCCGAACATGTGCAACGACATGCACGACTGTTCGGTCGCCACCGGTGACACCTGGCTGAAGAACAACCTCGACGGCTACGCACAGTGGGCCAAGACGCACAACAGCCTGCTGATCGTGACGTTCGACGAGGACGAAGGCACCTCGACGAACCAGATCTACACGTCGTTCACCGGCGCGCACGTGAAGCAAGGCGACTACTCCGAGACGATCAACCACTACACCGTGCTGCGCACCATGGAGGCCGCCAACGGTCTCCCCGGTCTCGGCAACGCGGCGAGCGAGACGCCGATCACCGACGCCTGGCAGTGACGCGCGCCGGTCGCGGCCGCCTCGCCGGGGCCGCGACCGGGGTGCGCCCCGCAGTGCCGAACTGGAATGTCAGACTTGTCCGACCAGCGGATCTGACAACCAGGGAGAGCAATGGGCGACGGGCCATCTGCCGCCGAGGTGCTCTCCGCGGAGCTGGCCGCGCTGCGCGCGCGGGCCGGGAATCCCTCGTTCCGCAAAATGGCCGACCGGTCCGGGCGGATCTCGCACACCACGCTGCACGAGGCGGTCCGCGGCACCCGGTTCCCGTCGTGGGACACCACGCGCGAGTTCGTCCGGGCGTGCGACGCCGACGAACAGCAGTGGCGGCGGCGCTGGGAAGAGCTGAAGGGCGTGCCGCCGGAACCCGCGGCTCCGGAGAACACTGCCGGCGAACCCGCTGACGTCGCGATCGTCAAGACTGCCGAGCCCACGGCGGAACCGGTGCTGATCAGCGCGGACCCGGTCGCCCCGGAGAAACCTCGGAGACGCCGCAAGTACGCGCTGGCCGCGGTCGCGTTCGTCGTCGTGCTCCTCGCCGCCGTCGCGGCGATCGTGGTGCCGAAGCTGACGAGCGGCAGCCTGGTCGACGTCGGTGCGCGCATCCCCGGCGACAACTCCAAGTTCGTCGGCGACGTGACCGTGCCCGACGGCACCGTGATCCACGTCGGCGAGACCGTCCAGAAGGTGTGGGAGCTGCAGAACACCGGCTCGGTGAGCTGGCATCAGCGGTACCTGCAGCGAATGGACCTGCCGCCGAGCCCCGGTTCGTGCCGCACCCCGGACCGGGTGCTGATCGGCGACACCCCGCCCGGCGATCACGTGATGGTGAGCGTCCCGCTGACCGCTTCGCCCGCGCCGGGACGCTGCTGGATCGGCTGGAAGATGGTCGACGCCAGCGGCAAGGAGTTCTTCTCGACCCGCCGTCCGGTGTATGTGCTGGTGACGGTCGTCTCCTGACGCGTGTCAGATTCTGTAAGACCCGGTCGCCGGGGTACCGAACACCCCCGTCCGCTCGCCAGGATGAGTACCGCTGGGGGTCGGTCCGTGGCAGCTGCGAACAGCGCTGCCACGGACCGCCGAGTTCACGCCGGGCGGCGGAAGGTCGTCCGGTAGGCGCTCGGCGAAACCCCGAGCGCGGCCTGCAGGTGCTGGCGCAGCGACGCCGCCGTCCCGAATCCGCACGCCGCCGCGACCCGGTCGACCGGCAGCTCCGACTCCTCCAGCAACTGCCGCGCGCGCTCCACTCGCTGCTGGGTCAGCCACTGCAGCGCAGACATCCCGACCTCGTCCCGGAACCTCCGGGTGAACGTCCGCGTGCTCATCGACTCGCGCGCGGCCAGGTCGCGCAGCGTGATCGGCTGGTCGAGGTTCTCCAGTGCCCATGCCCGCGCGGCCGAGGTGGACGACGACCGCGGCTCCGGCACCGGCCGGCGGATGAACTGGGCCTGCCCGCCCTCGCGATGCGGCGAAACGACCGTGCCGCGGGCGACCTCGTTGGCGACCGCCGCACCGAAGTCGCGCCGGATCATGTGCAGGCAGAGGTCGATGCCGGACGCGACGCCCGCCGAGGTGAAGACGTTGCCGTCCTCGGTGTAGAGCACGTCCGGATCGAGCTGTACGCGCGGGTATTCGAGCTGGAATTCGCAGGCCGAACGCCAGTGCGTGGTCGCGCGGCGGCCGTCGAGCAGGCCCATCGCGGCGAGCACGTACGCGCCGGTGCAGATCGAGGCGATCCGGCTGTCCGGGCGCACCAGGTTCATCGCGTGCTTGAGCTGCTCGGTCAGCTGCCGCCCGGTGGGCTCGTATTCGAGCGACGACGCGGGGACGATCACCGTGTCGGCCTCGGCCACCGCCTCCGGACCCTGCTGGACTGGGATGGCGAAGTCCGAATCGGTGCGGATGTCGCCGGGCTCCGGCGTGCAGGTGACGACCTCGTACAACCGCTCGCCGTCGGCGGATCTGGCCTGGCCGAACAGCCGGTGGACGATGCCGAGCTCCATCACGAGCATGCCGTGCCGCACCAGCACCGCGACCTTGTGCCGCTCCGGATGACGAAAAACAGCCATGGCCCGATTCTTGCACAAGGTGGCCATCGGGCCACTGTTATGACCGTTTCGCCGGTCGCACCCTGGCCTCATGAACGTCTTGTGGATCTACGCCCATCCCGACCCCGCATCACTCAACGGCGCGCTTCGCGACGAGGGCGTCGCGACGCTGCGGAATCTCGGCCATGACGTGTGCGAATCCGATCTCTACGCCATGCGCTGGAACCCGATCGTCGACGAGGTCGCGGCCGTGCCCGAGGACGTCCGGATCGAGCACGAGAAGCTCGACTGGGCGGACACGGTCGTCGTCCAGTTCCCGCTGTGGTGGGCAGACACCCCGGCCATCCTGAAGGGCTGGTTCGACCGCGTTTTCGTGCAGGGATACGGCTACGACTACCGCGACGAAACCGGCCACACGCTGCGCTACGGCAACGGCGTGCTGGCCGGCAAACGCGCGATGGTCATCGTCACCGCCGGGGCGCACGAGGAGAGCCTCGGCCCGCGCGGCGCCCACGGTTCGCTGGACGACCTGCTGTTCAACGTCCAGCACGGAACGCTTTTCTACACCGGCATGACGGTCCTGCCGGCGCTCAAGGTGACCGGCACGAACCGGATGACGCCGGAGAAGTACGACTGCGTCGTCGAGCAGCTGCGCAAACGCTTGCACTCCCTGGAAACGACCGATCCCCTGCCGTACCGGACCCAGGACGGCGGCGACTACGACCGTCGCCTCGTCTTGCTTCCCGAGGTCGCCCCAGGTCAGACCGGGTACGCGGCACATCTGACCGCTTGACCCGTATATACCTCCGTGGTTATATACGGACATGGCGATTCTGCGAACCACTCCCGGCGGACGACCGAGCGTCACCCTCGAACGGACCCTGGCCCACCCGCCGGAGAAGGTGTGGCACGCGGTCACCTCGCCCGAAGAGCTGGCGCACTGGTTTCCGGCCGCCGTCGCGCTGCCGGAAACCCCGGCGCCGGGCGGGAAGATCACGTTCACCTTCACCGAAACCGGCGACACGAGCGAGGGCGAGATCCTCGGCTACCAGCCGCCGGAGGTCTTCGAGTTCACCTGGAACTCGGACCTGATCCGGATCGAGGTGTCCGCGGACGGGACGGGCAGCAAGCTCGCCTTCACGCACGTCTTCAACCGCAACGAACCGGACATCGCCCTGCTCGGCGCCGGACGGCACGTCACCGGCTGGGTCGCCTGCCTCGATTCCCTCGAAGCCGCGCTCGACGGCCGGACGCCGGAAATGCCGTCCGACTGGCACGCGCGGATGGTGCACTACATCGAGGAATTCGGGCTGGAGGACGGCGAGGTCCTGGACGACGGCACGATCCGGTTCCGCCGCGACCTGGTGTGGCCGCCGGTCGAGGACGTCTGGAAGCGGCTGCCCCAGCCGGAGGACGGGGCGCAGGTGCTGGAGTCGCGATCGCCGGAGGTGCTGGCCTACACCTGGCTGCACGACGGGAAACCGGCCGGGCGCGTGCGGTGGGAAGTGACCGCGGATCCGCTGGACGGCGTGCGGGTGGAGCTGACGCAGACCGTCCCCGCGGAACTGAGGGATCAGCTGCCGGACTTGCTGACCGCACGGCATGAGCAGCTGAACGCGTTGTTCGCCGGGACCTTCGGGGTGGAGCTGGAGCCGTGGTCAGCGGAGCGGAAGGCCGAGATCAGGCAGCGGTACAGCTCGTGAGCGTTTATGCCGGTTCTAACCGGGATTAGCACTCACGACACCCTCTACCCCAGCGCGGTGTTGTACGGCGAAAATCGCACCCCGGCCGGGCCCGGCACCGCTTTGCCGTGGAGCACCAGCCGCGATGCTTGCCCGTGCACCGTCAGCCCGCGCGCCTCACACCACGCTGACAGCTCCGGGAACCGGTGGTCGACCGCCAGCCGGAGGTCGCCGGACGTGGTGCGGGCGAGGCCGCGGATCAATGCGCGGGCCTGGCCCTCGTCCGCGGCCACCACCGGACCGATCACCAGCACTCCGCCTAGCACGGTGCCGAGCGCGTAGCCGTCGTCGGTCACGTGGACGTGGTCAGCCTCGAACAGCATGCGGTTCAACAACTCCCGCCGCGCGAAGCCCTGCGCCGCACTGTCCAATTCGTACACTCGCGCCACGTCCGGCGGGCCGATCGGCCGCGCCGCCGGACCGCCGTCGTCGGCGAACCGGCCGCGATGGTCGTTGCAGCCGCCGTCGAACTCGAAGCCCATCGATTCGTACAACGGACGCGCGTTTTCCGTAGCGTGCAAGGACACCACGGCATCACCGGCTTCGTCGAGCGCCTGCGCCATCACGCGACGGCCGAGTCCCTGCCGCGCGAATCGCTCCGCGACGACGACCATCGACACGGTCGCGGTCGGCCCGGTCCGGGTGAGGATCGCCGCCGCGGCGAGACCGCCGTCCGGGGCGTCGATGCCGAATCCGCGGCCGACGTCCAGAAGCATCGCCCATTTCCGTTCTTCGCGCGGCCATCCGCGATCGGTTCCGAGGTCGAGGCAAGCGGACAGGTCGGCAGGCCCGAGCGAGCGGACCGAGGCGTCGGCGAGCAGCACGCCGCCCACCCTAGGCCGGAGCGCGGCCGGGTTGGCCGGCTCGACGCGGAAAATTCAACTGCCTCCGGTTCCAGAGGCCGCCCGACCACCAGGTCCCGCGATAGACACCATCGGGTACACCGTCTACGTCGCGGACAACTCCGGCACCTGCAGGTCAACGGCCACCCTGTCGTCCCGCTCTCGCTGAGCGCCCAAGCCCCGGACCGGCTCGTCCTCGGCACGCTCGACGGTCGCGTACTGGTCTGCGCCGCACACGGGAGGGAGTCCTACGCCACACGCGCGGCAACCGCGCAGTAGCTAAGCTCCGCCACATGAGCAGTGCGACGCAGCCGCTCGGGACGCCGCCCGAGGGAGAACCGGACATCCACACGACGGCCGGCAAGCTCGCGGATCTCTACCGCCGCTACGACGAGGCCGTGCACGCCGGCTCGGCGCGCGCGATCGAGAAACAGCACGCCAAGGGCAAGAAAACCGCCCGCGAGCGGATCGATCTGCTGCTCGACGAGGGCTCGTTCGTCGAACTGGACGAGCTGGCGCGGCACCGCTCCACGAACTTCGGGCTGGAGAAGAACCGCCCGTACGGCGACGGCGTCGTCACCGGGTACGGCACCGTCGACGGGCGTCCGGTGTGCGTGTTCAGCCAGGACGTCACCGTATTCGGCGGCGCGCTCGGCGAGGTGTACGGCGAGAAGATCGTCAAGGTGATGGACCTGGCGATCAAGACCGGCCGTCCGATCATCGGCATCAACGAGGGCGGCGGCGCGCGGATCCAGGAAGGCGTCGTGTCGCTCGGCCTGTACGGCGAGATCTTCCGCCGCAACACGATGGCCTCCGGCGTGATCCCGCAGATCTCGCTGATCATGGGCGCGAACGCGGGCGGGCACGTCTACTCCCCCGCGCTCACCGACTTCGTGGTGATGGTGGACGAGACGTCGCAGATGTTCATCACCGGACCGGACGTCGTGAAGACGGTGACCGGCGAGGACGTCACCTTCGAGGAGCTCGGCGGCGGGCGTACGCACAACACCAAGTCGGGCGTGGCGCACTACCTCGGTTCCGACGACGAGGACGCCATCGCCTACGTCAAGGAACTGCTCTCCTACCTGCCGCAGAACAACCTGTCCGAGCCGCCGGAGTTCGACGCGAACCAGCCGCCCGCCGGGTTCTTCGAGAACGTCACCGACACCGACCGCGAGCTGGACACGCTCATCCCGGACTCGCCGAACACGCCGTACGACATGCACGAGGTCGTCACCCGGGTGCTCGACGACGGCGAGTTCCTCGAGGTCCACGAGCTGTTCGCACCCAACATCCTGGTCGGTTTCGGCCGGGTCGACGGGCAGAGCGTCGGCGTCGTGGCGAACCAGCCGACGCAGTTCGCCGGCTGCCTCGACATCGACGCGTCCGAGAAGGCCGCCCGGTTCGTGCGGACCTGCGACGCGTTCAACATCCCGGTGCTGACCTTTGTGGACGTTCCCGGCTTCCTTCCCGGCACCGACCAGGAGTGGAACGGCATCATCCGCCGCGGCGCGAAGCTGATCTACGCGTACGCGGAGGCGACCGTCCCGCTGATCACGGTGATCACGCGCAAGGCGTACGGCGGCGCGTACGACGTGATGGGCTCCAAGCACCTCGGCGCGGACGTCAACCTGGCCTGGCCCACCGCCCAGGTCGCGGTGATGGGCGCGCAGGGCGCGGCGAACATCGTCCACCGCAAGACGCTGGCCAACGCGGCTGCGGAAGGCAAGGACGTCGACGCACTGCGCGCGGACCTCATCCAGGAGTACGAAGACACGCTGCTCAACCCGTACGCGGCGGCTGAACGCGGCTACGTCGACTCGGTGATCGTGCCCGCGCACACCCGCGGCCACGTCGCCAAGGCGCTGAGCCTGCTGCGCACCAAGCGCGAATCGCTGCCGCCCAAGAAGCACGGCAACATCCCCCTGTGAGGTCGCGATGACGGACGCTCCCCTGCTCCGCGTAGTCCGCGGCAACCCGGACGACGCCGAACTCGCCGCGCTCACCGCGGTGGTGGTCAGTGCCGCTTCGGCGTCGGCACCCGCTCCGGCACCGCGTCGCACGTCGTGGTGGGGCGACCGGGCGGCTGCGGTGCACGCGCCGCTCGCGCCTGGCGACGGGGCCTGGCGCGCCTCGTCCTTGCCTCGCTGAAGTCCCCTCGTTGATCCCGGCCCTGCCGCCGGGATCAACTTTTATGCGCACCTGCTAGACTAATTTTCTAAAGTTAGACACCAAGTCAAAGGGGTGGCGTGGACGCGGACGAGCACCTCATCCGGGAAACCGAGAAGATCGCCGTCGCACTCGGGCGGATGTTCCCCGGATTGTGCGAGGTCGTGCTGCACGACCTGCGGGATCCGGACCACGCGATCCGCGCGATCGAGAACAACCTGTCCGGCCGCGAGGTCGGCGATCCGGCCACCGAACTGGGACTGCAGCGGATCAGCGACCCGGATTACCCGAGCGTCCTGCAGAACTACGCGAACCAGTTCCCGGACGGGCGGCCAGTCAAAAGCACGTCGATCGGCATCAAGAACGCCGACGGCGACTACATCGCCGCGCTGTGCCTGAACCTCGACGTCTCAGTGCTCTCGCCGTTCACGCACACGCTGGCCAACCTGGTCGCCACCGATGCCGCGCAGCGCGGTTTCGTCGAAAACCTGCACTCGCGGACCTCGCGTGAGCTGCGGGAGCTGATCGAGCGCACGGCCGCGGACCGCGGCGGCAGCCCGCGTTCCCTTTCCCGCGAAGCCAAACGCGACCTGGTCCGCCTGCTGCGCGACGAGGGGTACTTCGAATCCCGCGATGCCGCCCAGACCATCGCCGACCTGCTCGGAGTATCCCGGGCGACTGTCTACAACTATGCGAAATGAGAGCGTCGATGAGCGACATCGTCCTGCGTGACAGCCCTGAACTGTCCGCTCCTGGCGGGCATTACTCGCACACCGCAGAGGTCGGCGGGATGGCCTTCATCTCCGGACAGCTGCCCGTCACCAGAGACGGGGCCCGATTGGTGAGCGAGCCTTTTTCCGTGCAAGCTCAGCAAGTTCTGGCCAATGTCGACGCGTGTCTCGCCGCTGCGGGCACGAGCCGCGACCGCCTGGTGTCGGTCACCGTGTACGTGACGGACATGGGCGGCTGGCCGGAGTTCGACCGGATTTACCGTTCCTGGCTTGGCGATCATCGCCCGGCACGCGCGGTCGCCGGGGCGAGCACCCTCCACTTTGGAGCGAAGGTCGAGGTGCAGGCAATTGCCGCCGTCTGACGAAACCCTGGCTGATCCGGACACGCCGTTCGCTGTCGTCGAGCTCTCGCGAGCCCAGCGCAACGCCGAACGTCTCGCGCGCCGCATGCGCGACCTCGGCGTTTCGCTGCGCCCTCACACGAAAACAGCGAAGGCGCTGCCTGCCACCGCGTTGATGCACGGCAGCAAGCCAGGCCCGATCACGGTGTCGACGCTGGCCGAAGCTGAAGCCTTCGCCGACGGCGGCTACACCGACATCACGTACGCAGTCGGCATCGACCCGCACAAACTCCCACGCGTGGTCGCACTGCTGCGCCGCGGAATCACCGTGCGCGTGCTGCTAGACAGCGTCGCGCAAGCCTCAGCGGTAACCGCCGCAGCGCGCGAAGCCGGGTTACGCATTCCGTCGCTGATCGAGGTCGACTGCGACGGTCATCGTGGAGGCGTGTTGCCCGACGACCCCGCACTGCTCGCGATCGGACGACAGCTGCACGACTGTCTCGACGGTATCCTCGTACACGCCGGTGAGTCCTACTTCGCAACAACCGCTGCGGCGCAACGCGAAGCCGCCGCGCATGAACGAGACGTCGCTGTCGCGGCAGCGCAACGCCTTCGCGACGAAGGCCTGTACGCGGGCACAGTCAGTGTCGGCTCCACCCCGACCGCGCACGCAACCGACGACCTCGCTGGAGTCACCGAAGTCCGCGCAGGCAACTACATCTTCTTCGACCTGGTCATGGCTGGGCTGGGCGTCTGCCGCGTCGAAGACCTCGCGCTGTCGGTGGTCGTCACCGTGATCGGACACCGCCCCGAACACGGCTGGATTCTCACCGACGGCGGCTGGATGGCGTTGTCGCGAGACCGCGGCACCGCGAACCAAGCTGTCGACCAGGGATACGGCCTGGTCACCGACCTCGACGGCACCCTGCTGCCCGGTCTTGTGGTGACCGGCGCGAGCCAGGAACACGGAATACTCACCGCCCGCGACGGCCATCCGCTGCCCGACCTGCCGATCGGCACCCGGCTGCGCATCCTGCCGAACCATGCCTGCGCCACTGCAGCACAACACGCCAGCTACCGGATCGTCGAGAACGGCCGCCTCACCGACACCTGGCAGCGGATCAGCGGCTGGTAACTCACCGCCCCCGCTGCGCCCACTCCGGAGCATCCGCACCCGCGTGCGCCAGCAGTTCCTCCCGGGTAATCGAGCCAAGCGGCCCCACCCCGCGCAGCAGCAAATAATCGCCCGCGTCGGCTTGGTCGTGCTCGATCTCGACGTCCTCGGCGTGGTAACTGTCCGTCCAGACGATCCGGACCTGGCAGCCGCCGTTCTGGGTGAGCGCGTGCACCTGCTGGACGGTCGCGAGCCGCGCCATCGGCTCCGATTCCCACTGCTGCTGCAGGAATCGCCAGCGCGAAGCCTGCTCGGCCGCGCGCAACCGTTGGTCGAGGCCCGCGGCGCGGTCCCGGAAAACCCAGGCGATCCCGGCCAGGACCGCGGCGGCCACAGCCAGCCCGACCAGCCATAAGACCGTTCCCATGTCTCCGGGAGCCTACTCGCGCGAATGCTCCCGGAGGAATCGCTCGACCAGGCCATCTGTGAACTCCGGCGGCACCGGCGCGCCGGTGACCAGCACGCGGTAGTGGATCGGTCCTACGAGCTGCTCGACCGCGCTGTCCAGGTCGACGTCCGACGGCAGTTCGCCGCGGGCGACGGCGCGTTCGAGCGGCAGCCGGTCGCGCGCGTGCTGGGCGCGGATGTGCACCTCGCGCAGCTGCCGCGCCAAATCCGGGTCGTGCTGGGCCTGGCCGAGCAACGTGCGGAAGACCGCACCGGCGTCGGCGGCGGTCAGGAAGGACGCGATCGCGGCGAGGTGCGCGCAGAGGTCCTTGCGGAGCTCACCGGAGTCGGGCGGGGAGAGTTCCTCGACCAGGTCGTCGCCGAGCGCTTCGAGCAGAAGGTCCACTTTGGACGGCCACCAGCGGTAGACGGTCTGCTTCCCGACGCCAGCCCTGGCCGCGATGCCCTCCATCGTGAGCCGGGCGAAACCGACCTCCACCAGCAGATCGTCGACCGCGTGCAAGACCGCCCGGCGCGCGTTCTCGCTGCGGCCGTAGCGGTTCCCGTGATGCCGGCACCGGCCGGGTTCAGTGACGTCGCCCACGTGCGGAAGTCTAGTCAAGACGCAACGTCTCGTCTAGCGTTACGAGCACCAGCTCACTAGGGGGTTTCCAGTCATGTGTTCCGCGTGCGGGGTGCCGACGCACCGACCCGAATCCGGGGTTACCGGCACAGCAGCCCCGCGCAAATTCGCGGCGCTGTACAACAAAGACTGCCGTCCGTATCTCATCGGCACCGGCCTCGCGATGATGGCGGACAACATTGAACACGTCATCACCTACTGGGTGCTGTGGGAGAAATTCCACTCGCCCGCGCTGACCGGGTTCGAGGTGATCAGCCACTGGGTGCCGTTCCTGCTGTTCTCGGTGTACTTCGGCGGACTGGCCGACCGGCACGACTGCCGCCGGATCATCCAGGCCGCGCAGGCGCTGTTCATGGCGGTGTCCGTGGCGTGGGGCGTGCTGATGGTCACCGGCACGCTCGAGGTGTGGAACGCCTGCGTACTGCTGATTTTGCACGGCTGTGCGGGCGCGATCTGGGGACCGGGCGAACAGCTGATGCTGCACGATTTCGTCGGGCCCACCGAATTGCCGAGCGCGGTCCGGCTCAACGCCACCTTCCGCAGCCTCGGCATTCTCTTCGGCCCGGTCGTCGGTTCGGCGCTGCTGCTCGGGCTCGGACCGGTGGCGGGCATTTTCGTGAACGTCGCGTTCTACCTGCCGCTGACCGTGTTCTTGTTCCGCACCAAGTTCACCGGACATACGCGAGACGGCGGAATCATCCGTCGGCCACGGGTCGGCCTGATGGATTCGGTGCGGATCCTGAAGGAAATCAGCGGGAACCCGACGATGGTCGGGATGATCATCCTCGCCGGGCTCGGCGCGTTCTTCGTCGGCGCTTCGATGCAGAGTTCGATGCCGATCTTCGCGCAGGACCTCGGCGCGGGCAGCGCCGGAACCGCGTACGGCGTGCTGCTGTTCGCGAACGGCGCGGGCGGCGTGATCGGCGGAATCCTGCTGGAAGCGACCGGGAAGATCAAACCGAACGTGCCCGCCGCGGTGATCAGCACGGCGATCTACGGTCTGTCGAGCCTGTTCTTCGCGATGACCGCCAGCTACCCGATCGCGGTGGCGCTGCTGGTGATCGGCGGCGTGGCCAACCTGGCGTCGATGTCGATCGGCCAGACCGTCGTGCAGTTGCTGGCGAAACCGGAGGATCGGGGCCGGGTGATCGGCGTGTACAGCGTGTCCGCCAACGGTCTTCGCGCGGGCAGCGGATTCACCGTGGGACTGCTCGGTTCCGCGGTCGGGGTGCACTGGTCGCTCGGCATCAGCGCGGCCGCGCTCACCGTCGGCACCGGGATCGCCGGGTGGTATTCGCTGGGCAGCCGCCGGGCGCGGCAGCTGCACCAGGTCACCGACTGAGCCGGTCCCGAAGACGGTCGACCTCGTCCGCGGCCAGTCCGGCGCGGACGAGGCAATCGCGGACGTCGAACCCGTCGAGGGTGGCCAGGACGGCTTCGCGGACGGTCGTCTGACGGCGGGCCAAAGCTGCTTCGAGCAGCGCGGTTTGGTCCTCGACGCCTAGCGCCCGGTACAGCGGGAGGACGGCTTCGGTCGAGAGGGCGTAGTCGGCGGCGATGGTTTCCGGTTCGACGTCGGCCAAGGCGAGCAGAAGGAGCGAGACGAGACCGGTGCGATCTCGGCCCGAAGTGCAGTGGAACAGCACGCCGCCTTCGGCCTGGGCCAGCGTTCTCAGGACAGTCGCGCAGCGTTCTGCTTTGCGGGCAAGGAAAACGCGGTAGTACAGCGGAGTGCCGTCGAGCTGTTCGCCGGCGATGTACTGCCAGAACTCGGTGTCTTCGACGTCGTCCATGGGGACTTCGAGGCGCGTCATTCCGGATGGCACGGTGGCGGCGTAGGTGCTGATCTCGGCGGGGTTGCGCAGGTCGACGATGGTGCGGAGGCCGGATTCCCGCGCTTGGCCCCAGCCCGCGGCGGTGACGAATCGGAGGGTAGCCGACCGGTAGAACCGCCCGGACGCGGTGCGGACGCCGGATTGCGTCGGGAGCCCGCCGAGGTCGCGGGTGTTGAAGAAGCCTTCCCACTCCACTGCTCGGTTGTCGCCCATCAGCCGATCCTGGCCCGGATCGCGCGCCGCGGACAACCAGCGGCCTCTTGCCGACGGCCGCGGAAAGGGCCGTCGAACAGGCGATCGCCGGTTTTTGTCGGTGGCCGTCGTTACGCTCTCGCCATCCACGCACCACCCGTCACCGTCAGCGACAAGCTGCTCACCAGCGCGGATCGCACTGGACCGCAGTTTGCCCCACACCGTATAGTCCACGTGGAATAACCCACTTCGGTCACTCGATTGGATCTCTGGAGGAACCCCGTCATGGTCGCGGCCAAGCTCACGGCGCTGGGCGTCGCCGTGCTCGAGCTGCTGCACGAGCGGCCGATGCACCCGTACGAAATGGCCCAGCTGATGCGGGAACGGCACGTCGAAACCCGCGTGAAGCTGAAGGCGGGCTCGCTTTATCACACGGTGGATCGGTTGCAGCGCAACGGTTTCATCGATGTGGTCGAGACACAGCGAGACGGAAAACGGCCAGAGCGCACGGTGTACGCGATGACAGCCGCGGGCAAAGACGCCTTCCAGGAACGAGCCCGGCAAATGCTGGGCGACGTGGTTCCGGACTACAGCGACGTGCTCAGCGGGCTCGCCGTGATCGACGACCTCGGCCGAGACGTGGCACTGCTCGAACTGGAGCACCGGATCACCCGGCTGCGCGCGGGCGTGGCCTCCGACGAGGTGATCATCGAGCGGCTGGAATCCGACGGCACCCCCGAAATCTACTGGCTCGACTTCCGGTTCAGCGCGGCACAGCGGAAGTTCGAGCTCGCGTGGATCGAGCAGCTGTTCGCGGACCTCGACAGCGGCCGGATCCCCTTCCAGGACAAGAAACTCAAGCTCAAGGACAACCATGAACGCAAGACCGGTTAACCCGTGGGCCGCGCTCAGCGCGCTCTGTATCGGGTTCTTCATGATCCTGCTGGACACCACGATCGTGTCCATCGCGGTGCCCGCCATGCTGCAACACCTCGGCGCCGGGCTGAACTCGGTGGTGTGGGTGATCAGCGTCTACCTGCTCACCTACGCCGTGCCGATGCTGTTCACCAGCCGCCTCGGCGACCGCTTCGGCCCGAAGCGCGTGTTCGTCGCCGGGCTCGTGGTGTTCACCGCTTCGTCGTTGTGGTGCGGGCTTTCCGGCAACGTCGAGATGCTGATCGCCGCCCGTGCCGTGCAAGGCCTCGGCGCCGCACTGATGACGCCGCAGACGCTGGCGTTCATCAGCCACCTTTTCCCGCCCGCGAAACGGGGCGCGGCGATGGGCGCGTGGGGCGGCGTGGCCGGCCTGGCCACGATCACCGGCCCGCTGCTGGGCGGCGTGCTGGTGCAGCACCTCGGCTGGGAGTGGATTTTCTACGTGAACGTGCCGATCGGCGTCGCCGCCATCGCGCTGACGCTGTGGCTGGTGCCGGACTGGCAGCCGAAGCACTCCCACTCGTTCGATCTGCTCGGCATCCTGCTGTCCGCGGCCGGACTGTTCTGCGTCGTGTTCGGCGTCCAAAATGGACAGCAGTACGACTGGGGCACGGTATTCGGCGGCATCACGGTGTTCGAAATCATCGGGGCCGGTGTGGTGCTGCTGATCGCCTTCGTGCTGTGGCAACGCCGCAATCGCCGCGAACCCCTGGTCCCGCTGGCCGTATTCGCCAACCGCAACTTCTCGGCGGGCACGCTCACCGCGACCACGGTCGGCTTCACGATGACCGGCATGTTCCTGCCGCTGATCATCTACATCCAGACGGTGCTCGGCCTCTCCCCCACCATGGCCGGTCTGCTGACCGCCCCGATGTCGCTGCTGTCCGGCGTGATCGCGCCGTTCGTCGGCCGCGCTTCGGACCGGATCAACGGCAAATACCTGGTGATGGGCGGCTTGGCCCTACTGGCCGCGGGCGTCGGCATCGTCGCACTGCAAGCCCGGCCGGACACGAGCCCGTGGGCGCTGATCCCGGCCCTGCTGGTGTGCGGTCTGGGCGTCGGCTGCATCTTCTCGCCGATGAGCAACCTGACGATGGCGTCGGTAGAGCCGCGGCTCACTGGAACTGCCTCAGGCATCTTCAACACCGCCCGCCAGGTAGGCGGAGTCCTGGGCAGCGCGGCGATCGGCGTTCTCCTGCAGGCGAGGATCAGCGCCTCGATCACCAGCGAGGCCACCACCGCGGCCGCGCAACTGCCGGAGCAATACCGCGCCCCGTTCACCGAAGGAATCGCCCACGCCGCCGCCTCAACCGGCGAGTTCGGCTCCTCCGGCAGTCCAGCCGCGATGCCAGGCCTCCCGGCGGACATCGCCGCGCAAGCAGGCCGCCTCGCCAGCGAAGTCGTCCACAATGGACTCACCGACGCCGCCCGCGCGACACTGATCCTGCCGATCGCGGTGCTGGTACTGGGAATCCTGTCGGCGGCAGCGCTACGCCGAGTATCGCCCCGGCCGCACACGCCAGCCCCCACCGCACCGACCCCGGAACCGGCCCGATGAATAGCTGACCTCGAAGGCCCGGCTGGGCCAGCAACCCAGCCGGGGTCGGGCGGGCAACGAGTGAGGCGAGGCGAGAGCGGGACACGGAGCAGGATTGAGCACCTGGGCACCTGGGCACCCAGGCGAGCCAGCCAGAGCGGGTCGAACGGGAACAAAGTTGAACCCATGGGCACCCACACGAGTCAGAGCGGGTCGGACGGGCAGGGTTTGGCGAGTCAAGCCGCAGAGCCAGCACGGCCCTGAATTTCCGGCCCCGAAGTCGGGGTGCCCCGAGCCCAACGGACGAGACTTAGCGAATCAAGCCGCCGAAGCAGCGCAGCCCGGACGTTCCGGCTGGGAAGTCGGGGGCGAACCGAGCCAGGCGAGGCTGAGCAAGCCAGACGCAGCCATCTGAACCAGGCGGAGCAAGGCAAGGCCCGCGGCGAGCGCCGAATGGGCCAAGCCTCGGCGCAGGAGCCGCGACTCACTGAGTCGTCCCATCTGAGCAGAGGCAACGAACCCGCACAGCGCACCCGACCGGTAACGGGCAACCCGGCGCGACCCGAGCACGCCTCGCACCACGCGGCATCGGATCTTCCGACTGCAGCACAACGCCAACCCACGCGGCGGTCTCCGCATCTGCAGCCACAAGGTCACCCGCTGCCCCAGCACCCCCCAATCCGCCGGGCGCTCATCCCGCCCAGCAACCCCAGCCCGCCAGACACACAGCCCGCCCGACAACCCCAATCCGCCGGGCACCCACCCCGCACCCACCAACCCCGCCATGCACGCTCGTCGCCCAGAAGCGACCCGGCTGCGCGACCCGGGCACCAAACCCACTCCGCCCAGATCGCACGGCGACCAGCTGCTCGTGTCCGTCACCGAGCCGCACACCGTCGTCGGCACCGGAGCCACCGAGGGGCAGCGGCAGCCAGCGCACCGCGAAACATGCCGCCCAACACGGCAGCGGGTCACGGCCCAGCACCGCACCCCACCGAGGTAGCGTTCGCACGTGCGTCTAGTCCTCGCCTCTCAGTCCCCCGCCCGCCTCGCCGTTTTGCGCAGCGCCGGTCTCGATCCGGCGGTCGTCGTGTCCGGTGTCGACGAGGACGCCGTCGCGGCTGCGCTCACCGATCCCGAGCCCGCCGAACTCGTGTTGGCTCTCGCCAAAGCCAAGGCCAACGCCGTCGTCGAGATGGTCTCCGAGCCGGACGCCGTGATCGTCGCCTGCGATTCCATGCTTTCCATCGGCGGCGAGATGGTCGGCAAGCCCGCCACCGCCGAGGTCGCGAAGCAGCGCTGGGCCCGGATGGCCGGCGGCTCCGGCGTCCTGCTCACCGGGCACACCGTGGTCCGGATCGACGGCGGGCAGCGCACCAAGGAAGCCTCCGGCACCCGGTCCACCACCGTCCACTTCGCCAACCCCACCCAGGCCGAGATCGACGCCTACGTCGCCACCGGCGAACCGCTGCACGTCGCGGGGGCGTTCACGCTCGACGCGCTCGGCGGGTGGTTCGTCGAGGGCGTCGAGGGGGACCCGTCCAGCGTGATCGGGATCAGTCTTCCGCTGCTTCGGCAACTCCTCGCCGAGGTGGGCGTCAGCGTCACCGAAATGTGGAAGTAGTTCACATATTGGGACGATGTGTCACTCGGACGAGTGATCAGGAAAAGTCGATCCCGGCCCGCACCCGGGCCAGCGGAAACTCTCGACCTCTCTGGGGTGGCACATGTCCTTCGTCAGGACGTACACCAAGCCGCGCGTGTTCGCCGCGGCCGTACTCGGCTCGCTTGTCGTGGGCGCTGGCCTCGGCGTGCTCGCGCGGACGACTGAAGCCGGCTGGCTGACCGACACCCTCGACCACATCGGCACGATCTTCACGACCCTGCTGCAGATCGCGGTGATCCCGCTGGTCTTCACGGCGATCGTGGTCGGCATCAACAGCCTCCGCGGCCTCGGCGGCGGCCGCACCGCCGCGCGACTCGGCGGCAAGACCGTGCTGTGGTTCGCGATCACGTCGTTCATCGCCTCGCTGATCGGGATCGCGATCGGCAAGCTGTTCAACCCCGGCTCCGGCGGGCTCGGCGAGGGCGTCGCGGCCACCGCGAAGAACGCCGACAAGGCCGCGAAGAGCATGAGCCACTGGGGTTCCTGGGACGCCTTCATCAAGGGCCTGCTGCCGGAGAACTTCTTCTCCGCCTTCGCCGAGGGCAGCACGCTCCAGGTGCTCTTCCTCGCCGTCGTGATCGGCGCGGCCGCCTACAGCCTCGGCGACAAGGCGAAGCCGTTCGTCGAGTTCACCACCAGCGTCTTCGAAATCGTCCAGCGCTACCTCGGCTGGATCGTGCGCCTCGCGCCCCTCGGCATCATCGGCCTGATCGGCGCCGCCGTCTCCAACTACGGCGACGCGCTGTTCCGCCCGCTGCTGTCGACCACGCTCGCGGTGTACGTCGGCTGCCTGCTGGTCCTGTTCGTCGTCTACCCGATCCTGCTGCGGTTCGTCGCGAAGGTGAGCCCGCTGACGTTCTTCGCCAAGGCAGGCACCGCGATCCAGTTCGCGTTCGCGTCGCAGTCGAGTTCGGCGACGCTGCCGCTGACCCGGCAGTCCGCGGTGAACCTCGGCGTCGACCCCGGTTACGCCGCCTTCGCCACCCCGCTCGCCAGCGCGACCAAAATGGACGGTTGCGCCGCCGTGTTCCCGGCGATCGGCGCGATCTTCATCGCCAACCTCGCCGGGGTGCCGCTGAGCTTCGGCCAGTACGTCGGCATCGTGGTCGTCGCCGTGGTCGGCGCGCTGGCCACCGCGGGCACCACCGGCTGGCTGACCGCGCTCACCCTGACCACCGCGTTCATCGGTCTCGACGCCAAGCAGGTCGCGCTCGGCATCGCGCTGATCTACTCGGTGAACCCGATCATGGACATGATGCGCACCGCCACGAATGTCGCGGGCCAGATCGTGGTCCCGACGATCGTCGCGCGCAGCGAGGGCCTGCTCGACGACGAAATCCTCGACACGCAGACCGCTCGCCCGAACCACCGCGACGAAGGCGGCGCCGCCCGGCCCGTCACCGCCTGACGCCTCGTGAGCGGCGATCCCGGGGAGAACCGGGATCGCCGCTCACGAGTTGCTGGAACAACGCCGCAGCTGGGATTTCCTCAGCTCTACGTCCGGCCAGCCGCGGAAATTCGACGGCGCGGTGACGGTGCTCGTGCAGCCCATCACCTCGCCGTCGAGTTCGTACACCTCGCCCACCACCGGAGCCGCCTCGCAGCGCGGCGTGCCGGAGACCGCCTCCGGGCATTCGTGCCGGACGACGATCACGTCCGGACGGCCGTCCTGGCTCACGTCGTAGAGCGACAGCGAACCGGCATCGGAGAAATACGGCTTCCCGTAGTCGCGCCACACCCCGCCGGACTCGGTGAGCAGTTCGCCGTACGAGCCGCCGGCCGCGTCGCCGCGGATCAGGCACGCGGCGGTCGACCCGTCGATGCAGCGCAAGGAAGTCGCCGTCAGCTTCGCGCCCATGCTCGTGATCGCCAGTTCGAACTCGGTGCCCGGCTGCTGCCCGACCTGGACCCGGCCCGATCCACCCGCCGCGTCGGCCAGCAACACGACCGGGGTACCGCCGACGCTCACCGCGGCCACCTGCCGACAGGGCCCGTTCCCGCAGGTCGAGGACGATCCGTCCACCGGAGCCGCATCGGGCTCGCGCGGCGCCATGGTGACGGCGCCGTCCGGCTTCGGGCGCAGCACGACGACCACGACGAGCGCCGCCGCCGTGACCACCGCCGCCAGAACGGCGGTGAGCAGCGCGGATCGCGGGACGCGCTTCGGCCAAGTCCGCATATCCGAGACTGTAAGCGACCTTGCACACCGTGTCCGTCTATGTTGTCGGAGTGACGAACCCTAATTTGCCCCCGGCCCTTTACCTGCCGACCGGACCCGCCGGCCCGACCACCGACGGCCAGACCGGAGCCAACGTCGAACTCCGCCGCACTCCCGACGGCCGCACCGCGCTGGTCGCGTTCACCGCGCTCGACCGGCTCGTCGACTGCTGCGGCGAGCACCAGCCGTGGATCCTCGTCAACACCGAGAACCTGGCGCTGGTGCACCAGGTCAACCCCTACGACGTCATCGTGCTGGACTCCGAACTACCGGCCGAACTGCGGCATCAGGCTCCGGCCGGACGGGTATAAACAGGACCGAACTGGGTGGTCCACCTCTCAATCCAGGCCCTGCCCTGGTCCGTAGACTCCCGGTTGACCAGCAGCGCGGCGACGGGCACGGGAGGTATGTGGTGAGCGAGCAGGACACCGCGAGCACAGGCGGTCCGGTGACCAAGGTCCTGATCGCGAACCGGGGCGAGATCGCGGTTCGCGTGATCAGGGCCGCGAAGGACGCGGGCCTGCAGAGCGTGGCCGTGTACGCGGACCCGGACCGGGACGCCCCGCACGTGCGCCTCGCCGACGAGGCGTTCGCCCTCGGCGGGACCACCGCGGCCGAGAGCTACCTCGCGATCGACAAGATCCTCGACGCCGCCAAGCGGTCCGGCGCCGACTCGGTCCATCCCGGCTACGGCTTCCTTTCCGAGAACGCCGAATTCGCCCAGGCCGTCCTCGACGCGGGCCTGACCTGGATCGGGCCGAGCCCGCAGTCGATCCGCGACCTCGGCGACAAGGTGACCGCGCGGCACATCGCGATGCGCGCGGGCGCGCCGCTCGTGCCCGGCACCAAGGAGCCGGTGAAGGACGCCGACGAGATCATCGCGTTCGCCGACGAGCACGGCCTGCCGGTCGCGATCAAGGCGGCGTTCGGCGGCGGCGGCCGCGGCCTGAAGGTCGCCCGTACCCGTGAAGAAATCCCTGAGCTGTTCGAGTCCGCGACGCGCGAGGCGGTGGCCGCGTTCGGCCGCGGCGAATGCTTCGTGGAGCGCTACCTGGACAAGCCGCGGCACGTCGAGGCGCAGGTGCTGGCCGACCACCATGGCAACGCGATCGTCGTCGGCACCCGCGACTGTTCGCTGCAGCGCCGCCACCAGAAGCTGGTGGAAGAGGCCCCCGCGCCGTACCTGTCCGACGACCAGCGCGCCCGGATCCACGAGTCCGCCAAGGCCATCTGCAAGGAAGCCGGCTACTACGGCGCGGGCACCGTCGAGTACCTCGTCGCGGTGGACGGCACCATTTCCTTCCTCGAGGTGAACACCCGGCTGCAGGTCGAGCACCCGGTGTCGGAGGAGACCACCGGCATCGACCTGGTCCGCGAGATGTTCCGCATCGCGCGCGGCGAGAAGCTCCGGATCACCGAGGACCCGACGCCGCGCGGCCACTCGATCGAGTTCCGCATCAACGGCGAGGACGCCGGCCGCGGCTTCCTGCCCGCGCCGGGCACCGTCACCAAGTTCGTCGCCCCGTCCGGTCCGGGCGTGCGCGTCGATTCCGGGGTCGAAGCCGGCAGCGTGGTCGGCGGTCAGTTCGACTCGATGCTCGCCAAGCTGATCGTCACCGGTTCGGACCGGCAGAACGCGCTCGAGCGCAGCCGTCGCGCGCTGGCCGAGTTCGAGGTCGAGGGCATGGCCACGGTGCTGCCGTTCGACCGCGTGATCGTGAACGACCCGGCGTTCATCGGCGACGAAAACGGCTTCAGCGTGCACACCCGCTGGATCGAGACCGAGTTCGACAACCAGATCGAGCCGTTCGTCGCCCCGGACGTCGAGGCCGAGGAAGAGGCGCCGCGGCAGAACGTCGTGGTCGAGGTCGGCGGACGCCGGCTCGAGGTCTCGCTGCCGGGCGGGTTCGCCCTCGAAGGCGGCGGCGCGCCCGCGGCGACGAAAGCCAAGCCGCGCAAGCGGGCCGGCGGCGCGAAGGCAGCGGTGAGCGGCGACGCGGTCACCGCGCCGATGCAGGGCACCATCGTGAAGATCGCGGTCGAGGAAGGCCAGCAGGTCGAAGCGGGCGAGCTGATCGTGGTGCTGGAAGCGATGAAGATGGAAAACCCGGTAACCGCGCACAAAGCGGGCACCGTCACCGGGCTTTCGGTCGAGATCGGCTCCGCGGTCACCCAGGGAACGCAACTCTTGGAGCTCAAGGACTGAAGTTGTGCTGAATGTCGTGGGTGCCGCGCCCTCGCGCGGCCTACCATCGACAACGTGACTGAGGTTCCGTCTCCGCAGCTGCGGATCAGCGACCAGGAGCGAGAGTCCGCGCTGAATGCGCTCGGTGAGCACATGAGCGCGGGGCGGATCGACATCGACGAGTTCGGCGAACGATCCGCCCGGATCACCGCGGCCAAAACCCGGGGCGAGCTGGGCGAGTTGTTCACCGACCTTCCGGTGCCGCATCCGGTGTTCGGTGCGGGAGCGACTGCCGCGCCCCCACCGGCCGCGGCGCCGACTCCCGTGCCGCAGCCCGCGGCGTCCGGAGAGGTGGCCGCCCGGCAGCCGGAATGGTCGCCGGCGCAACGCGCGGTCGCCGCCCTGATCCCGCTGGTGTGGATCGCGGCGATCGCCCTGATCGCCACCGGCACCGCGGGCTGGCCGGTGATTTTCGCGCCGATCGCACTCACCGCGGTCGGCCGCGCGCTCTGGGGCAAGGGTTTCGAGCACCATGACCATCACCACCACGACCGGCATCGGGAACGCCGCGAGGAGTTCCGGGCGATGCGCGACGAACACCGGCGCCAGCGCCGACTGGACCGCTGAGGCGGACCATGGCTGATCTGCGGCTGAGCGACGCCGAACGCCAGGACGCGCTCGACGTCCTCTCCGAGCACGTCCGCACCGGACGCCTCGACATCGACGAATACGGCAGCCGCTCGGCGAAGGTCACGTCAGCCAAGCTGGTGAGCGAACTGGTGCCGCTGTTCGAAGACCTGCCTTCGCCGCGCCCGAGTGCGTTGCTGGCCACCGCCCGGCCGGAACCAGTCGTGCCGTCCGCCCGCAACGGCAACGACGGCGGCGGGCTCGGCGCGTTCGTGATGCGGTATTCGCTGCCGCTGTCGATCGCGTTGGCGGTCATCGTGCTCGTCCTGACGCGCGGACGGCTGCTGATCGTGTTCGCGTTGCCGTTGCTGCTGGTCCTCTTCAGCGGATGGCGGCGGCGCTGAGCCCGCCAGAACGCACGCCGCGGCTCAGCCCGATGATGGGGTTGCGGCCGGGTTCGGTCGATCCGAGGGCCGAACGATGGGCAGGCCCGGTGTTCGCCGGGGTCGGGATTCTGGCGCTCGCGGTATGCACGATCATCGCCGCCGGCCAGCCGCACGGCGACCCCGCGCACTGGCGCGCCACTCTGCTTCTCGCCGCGGCGAGCGGACTGTGGTTGCTCTTGCTGATCCCAGTTTTCCCGCGGCGGACGCAAAGCCCGTGGCTGGCCATCGGATTCTTCGTCGTACTGCTGGCTGCCGCGACCGTGCTCACCTCCCGTCTGGATCCGTTCACCGCTTTCGCCTCGATCGGTTACCCGATCGCGTTCGTGTTGTTCCCGACGCGGTGGAGCATTTTCGCGGCGGCCGCGACGGCAGTGGTTCCATTGCTCGCCAAGGGAATTTGGCAACCGTCGCCACCGTGGATCACCGCGGTGTCGATCGTTGGGCCAATTCTGTATGCAGCGTGGTTCGTCGGTGCGGAGAACGAGCAACGCCGTCGTACCAACGAAAAACTCGCACAGTCGAACGCGCGGCTGGAAACGGCGTTGACGGAAAATGCCGCACTGCATGCACAATTGCTGACCCAAGCCCGAGAGGCAGGGGTGCTCGACGAGCGACAGCGAATGGCTCGCGAAATTCACGACACTGTCGCCCAAGGATTAACCGGAATCGTCACGCAACTGCAGGCCGCCGACCGGGCCACCGAAGCCGCGGATCGGCAACGGCATCTCGACCACGTTCACACGCTGGCGAAGGACAGTCTCACCGAGGCGCGTCGAGCGGTTCAGGCGTTGCGACCGGAGCCGTTGGCGGATTCGCACCTGCCGGAAGCGTTGGCCGGATTGGCGAATCGAGTGTCCGACACCTCCGGCGTCAAGGTGACCGCCGACGTCGAAGGAGACACGCGGCCGTTGCTGCCGGAGCTGGAAGTAGCGCTGTACCGGGTGGCGCAGGAAGCCTTGGCCAACGCGGAAAAACACGCGCGCGCCAACCGGATCGGCCTCACCCTGACCTACACCAGCGACCTGGTCATGCTCGATGTCCGGGACGACGGAAAGGGTTTCGCCCCCGGCGACCGCGGCGACGGCACCGGCTTCGGCCTGGAAGCGATGCGCCAGCGCGTGCAACGGGTCGCGGGCTCGCTGACCATCGAGTCCGCACGAGGGGAAGGGACCGCCGTGCACGCGGAGTTCCCCGCGATCTCCTCGCCCGGCACCGCTTGAGTCCGTCAACCATCCGAACGCTGCCACCCGCACAAATTTCACCCTGCGTCCACCCCGGTCGTGACGCGACACGCAGCCGTTTCGCGCCTCCGGACGGTTAGGCTCGAGTCGTGGAACCCGTGGACATCAACGCGGGCGCGTACTACCTGCGTCAACTGCGCGCGGACCGGCATCTCGACGACCGGCCCGCGCTGATGGAGGCGTTCGCGGACCCGCAGCATCGGCGGTACGTGCTGAACTACCGGTTGCGCACGCCCGACGAAGCCACCGAGTACGTGACGCTGCGCGCCGCGCAGTGGGCGTGCGACGAGCGCTGCTCGTGGGCCGTGGCCGAACCGGCGACCGGCCGGCTGCTCGGCGAGGTCGGCCTGCGCGATCTGGACCTCCGCTTCGGCACCGCCGAGGCGTCGGTGTGGACGCATCCCGCCGAACGGGGCAAAGGCATCGCCGCGGTAGCGCTTTCGGCCGCGATCCAGTTCGGGTTCGCCCGTCTGGGCCTGCACGAAATCGCCTACCGGCACGACGAAAGCAACACCGCGTCCGAGGTCGTCGCGAAGCGGGCCGGGTTCACCCGCGTCGGACCCGAAGACCGGCCCTCGCCCACCGGGGAAACGCTCATCCGCTGGGTGCTGAAGCCCTCGTGAGCGCCGGTGCTTCCCGGCACTCACGAGGAAAGGCTCAGCTGACCGGCTCGATCAATCCCGCCCGGGCCTCCGGAGCCGCGGCCCGCAGCGCGTCCGCCGACTCGTCCGTCGGCTGCAGCTGCGAATCCCGCTCCGCCTCGACCCGCGCCCGGTAGACCTCGACCTCGCGCTTGGTCTCCTCTTCCGACCAGCCCAGCACACCGGCCACCAGGTGGGCGACCTGCTCGGCGCAGTCGACGCCGCGGTGGGCGTACTCGATGGAGATCCGCGTGCGCCGCGCGAGGACGTCCTCCAGGTGCAGCGCACCCTCGTGGCTGGCCGCGTACACGACCTCCACGCCGAGGTAGTCCGGTGCCGACTCGATCGGCTTGAGCAGCTCCGGCCGGTCCGCCGCGAGCGCCAGCACCTCGTGCACCAGCGAGCCGTAGCGGTCGAGCAGATGCCGCACGCGGTACGGGTGCAGCCCGTGCTCCGCGGCCAGGTGGTCGGCCTGGTTGACCAGCGCGTGGTAGCCGTCCGCGCCGAGCAGCGGGACCTTGTCGGTGATGGACGACGGCGGGCGGCCCGGCAGGTCGACCACCGCGGCGTCGACGGCGTCGGCCGCCATCACCCGGTACGTCGTGTACTTGCCGCCCGCGATCGCGACCAGTCCCGGCGCGACCCGCGCCACCGCGTGCTCGCGCGACAGCTTCGACGTCTCTTCGCTCTCTCCGGCCAGCAGCGGCCGCAGACCCGCGTACACGCCTTCGATGTCGTCGTGCGTCAGCGGCGTCGCGAGCACCGAGTTCACGTGTTCGAGCAGGTAGTCGATGTCGTGCTTGGTCGCTGCCGGGTGCGCGAGGTCGAGGTTCCAGTCGGTGTCGGTGGTCCCGACGATCCAGTGGTTGCGCCACGGGATCACGAACAGCACCGACTTCTCGGTGCGCAGGATCATCCCCGACTCCGACACGATCCGGTCGCGCGGAACCACGATGTGCACGCCCTTGCTGGCACGCACGCGGAACCGGCCGCGGCCGCCGGACAGCCGCTGCAGTTCGTCGGTCCACACCCCGGTGCAGTTGACCACGGCTCCGGCGTGGATCTCGGTCTCGCGGCCGTCCTCGACGTCGCGCACGCGCACGCCGGAAATCCGGTCCGCCTCGCGCAGGAAGCCGACGACCTGGGTGGAGGTCCGGACCACCGCGCCGTAATGCGCGGCGGTGCGCGCGACGGTCATCGTGTGCCGGGCGTCGTCCGACTGCGCGTCGTAGTACCGGATGCCGCCGATCAGCGCCGACCGCTTGAGCGCGGGGACCATTCGGAGGGCACCCGCGCGGGTGAGATGTTTCTGGCCCGGCACCGACCGGGCACCGCCCATCGTGTCGTACATCAGCAGCCCGGCGGCGGTGTACGGACGCTCCCAGATTCGGTGCGTCAGCGGGTACAGGAAGCTCACCGGCTTCACCAGGTGCGGCGCGATCTTCGTCAGCATCAGCTCGCGCTCGTGCAGCGCCTCGCGCACCAGTCCGAACTCGAGCTGCTCGAGATAACGCAGGCCGCCGTGGAAGAGCTTGCTGGACCGGCTCGACGTGCCGGACGCCAGGTCGCGGGCCTCGACAAGGGCCACCCGCAGGCCGCGGGTCGCCGCGTCGAGCGCCGTGCCCGCGCCGACGACGCCGCCGCCGATCACGACCAGGTCGAAGGTCTCGTCGCCGAAGCGCCGCCAGGATTCCTCCCGGCCCGCCGGACCCAGCTGGGCCGGGTCGCTGCCGCTGCGCGGATTCGTCACCACTCGTTCCTCCTCGTGCTCCACCTTCCCCAGCATTGCACGCTTGCGTGATCGTCCGCTGACCCCGAGGTGACACGTGTGGCGGAACCCATGACGATCATGGTCACATTGGTTCGCCCGGCTTATGGATTGCGAGCGTACGCACCGGTAACGTGCCGCGGACTGGGGTCGGCGACGAGGCTGTGGCCGGACGTGATCGGCCCTGCACAGACTGTCCAGTGTGGAGGTGCGGAGAGCGTGAGTCAGAGTCTGAGTCCGGGCGCGATCATCGTCTGGGAACTGCTGGGCACAGCAGTGCTCCTGTTGCTGGGCAACGGCGTGGTGGCCAACGTCGTGCTGCGGAAGAACAACGGCTTTCAAGCCGGCACGCTGTTCATCACCTTCGGGTGGGGCTTCGCGGTGTTCGCGGGGGCCAGCATCGCGGCGCCGACCGGCGCGCACCTCAACCCGGCGGTCACGCTGGGGCTTGCCATTTCGGGCAAGGTTTCGTGGACGGTCGTGCCGTATTACCTGATCGGGGAAATGCTCGGCGCGATTCTCGGCGCCGTGCTGTGCTGGCTGACCTACAAACTGCAGTTCGACGACCACCCGAATCCCGAGGAGACGCTCGGCATCTTCTCCACCGCCCCGCAGATCCGGAACAAGGCGTGGAACCTGGTGACCGAGATCATCGGCACCTTCGTGCTGGTCGGCTGGATCCTGTTCAACCCGGTCTACAAGAACGCCTCGACCGGGCCGGACTTCGGCAACGCGGCGCTCGGCTACGCGGGCGTGGCGTTCGTCGTGCTGGTGATCGGCATCTCGCTCGGCGGGCCGACCGGCTACGCCATCAACCCGGCCCGCGACCTCGGCCCGCGGCTCGCGTACGCGTTCCTGCTGCCGATCAAGGGCAAGCGCGACCCCGACTGGGGCTACTCGTGGGTGCCGGTCGTCGGGCCGCTGGTCGGCGCGGCGCTGGCCGCGGTGGTGTGGCTCGGCGTGCACAACTTGACCTGATCCCCTTTCCTGGAGGAAATCCATGACTTCATATGTCGCCGCGATCGACCAGGGCACCACGTCGACGCGTTGCATGATCTTCGACCACTCCGGCCGTGTCGTCGCGGTCGACCAGCGCGAGCACGAGCAGATCTTCCCGAAGGCGGGCTGGGTCGAGCACAACGCCGAGGAGATCTGGGAAAACACCCGGGCGGTCGCGGCGGGCGCGCTCGCCAAGGCCGACCTGCGGCCGACCGACATCGCCGCGGTGGGCATCACCAACCAGCGCGAGACGGCGCTGGTGTGGGACCGCAAAACCGGGAAGCCGGTGTACAACGCGATTGTCTGGCAGGACACCCGCACCGACAAGATCGCCAGCGAACTGGGCGCGCTCGGCGGCGGCCAGGAGCGCTATCGCGCGAAGACCGGCCTCCCGCTCGCGACGTATTTCTCCGGCCCGAAGATCAAGTGGATCCTCGACAACGTCGAGGGCGCGCGGGCCAGGGCCGAGGCGGGCGACCTGGTGTTCGGCAACATGGACACCTGGGTGCTGTGGAACATGACCGGCGGCACCGACGGCGGCGTCCACGTGACGGACCCGACGAACGCGTCGCGCACGCTGCTGATGGACCTCGACACCCTGCAGTGGGACCAGGACATCGCGGCGGAGATGGGCATTCCGCTGTCGATGCTGCCGGAGATCCGGTCGTCATCGGAGGTGTACGGCAAGGTTCGTCCGCGCGGGGCCCTGGCCGAAGTGCCGATCGCCGGAATCCTGGGCGACCAGCAGGCGGCGACGTTCGGCCAGGCGTGCCTCTCGCCCGGTGAAGCCAAGAACACTTACGGCACCGGCAACTTCGTGCTGCTGAACACCGGCACGGAAAAGGTCCTGTCGGAAAACGGCCTGTTGACGACGGTCTGCTACAAGATCGGCTCGAACGACACGGTGTACGCACTGGAGGGTTCGGTCGCGGTCACCGGTTCGCTGGTGCAGTGGCTGCGGGACAACCTGGGGTTGATTTCCTCGGCGGCCCAGATCGAGGAATTCGCCCGAACGGTCGACGACAACGGCGGCGCGTACTTCGTGCCGGCGTTCTCGGGCCTGTTCGCCCCGTACTGGCGTTCCGACGCCCGAGGCGCGATCGTCGGCCTGACCAGGTTCGTGAACAAGGGCCACATCTCGCGGGCCGTGCTGGAGGCGACGGCGTTCCAGTCGCGCGAGGTGATCGACGCGATGAACGCCGACTCGGGTGTCCCGCTGAAGTCGCTCAAGGTGGATGGCGGGATGGTCGTGAACGAGCTGCTGATGCAGTTCCAGGCGGACATCCTCGGGGTGCCGGTGATCCGCCCAGTGGTGAACGAGACGACCGCCCTGGGCGCGGCCTACGCGGCCGGGCTGGCAGTCGGGTTCTGGGAGTCGGAGGACGACATCCGCACGAACTGGGCGAAGGACAAGCAGTGGGACCCGTCGATGGACGAGTCCCGGCGGGAGAAGGAATACCGGAACTGGAAGAAGGCGGTGACGAAGACCTTCGACTGGGTGGAGGACTGATCCCGGCCTGAGCAGCGGTGAGGGGAACCCTGCGGGAACTGGCTTCCTGCGGGGTTCCCCTTACTGGCTTTGTGGCCTGTGCGTGGGGACGAGGCAGCCAGCCGGTAGGTGGCTACCCGATTCTGCAACGCCGCATCACCGGGCCCGGCGCCATAACCACCCCGCCAAGATGCGGCCGATGCACCGCAGGCTCGGTCCACAGCTAGCCGCTCGACTCGGCAGCCAACGCCACCAGACGCAACTCAGCCCCGCACCGCGCCCGGCCACGCCCGGCCCGGCACCACAGGTGCGAGCGACAACTCGCCACTCGACCCGGCACCGCAACGCCACCAGGCACAACTCAGCTCGGCACCGCACTCGGCCACGCCCGGCCCGCCAGGCACAACCCAGCCCCGCACCGCGCCCGGCAACACCCGACCCGAGCGCGCAGGCTCCATTACCTCTGGCCCGATCGACAGCTGCCTGCCCAACTCCTCAAGGCCGCATCACCGGGCCCCGCCCAATAACCAGCTCGGCCCGACACACCGCAGGCTCGAGCGGCAGCTAGCCGCTCGGCCCCGCGACGCGACGCCACCAGACGCAGCTCAGCCCGGCACCGCGCTCGCCAACGCCCGGCCTGGCACCGCGGGCCCGGTCACCTCAGGACCGAGAGACAGCTCGCTGCCCGACTCCGCACCGCTGTGCCGCCAAGCCCAGCTGAGCCCAACACTGCGCTCGGCAACGCCCGGCCCGGCGCGCAGGCTCGAGCGACGACTGACCGATCAACTCGGCACCACAACGCCACCAACCGCGACTCAGTCCAGCACCGCACTCGGCCACGCCTGGCATGGCACCGCGGGCCTGATCGCCTGAGGCCCGAGAGACAGCTGGCTCTTCAACCGGCACGCAACGCCGCCAAGCCCAGCTCACCCAGCGCCGCACCCGACAACGCCCGATGCGGCACGGCAGGCTCGAGCGACAACTGGCGGATCAACCGCAACGCCACCAAGCGCAACTCAGTCCAGCGCCGCACCTGGCAACACCCGGCCCGACACCGCTGGCCCGATCAAGACCCGCCTGCTCAGCTCAGTAACGCGGTACCACGTTGGCTCAGCTCAGTCCGAGAACACGGCGACGCGGCAAGGCCCAGCACCTCGCCGCTCAACCGCCTCGCCGCTCAGCCACTTCCCCGCTCAGCCACCTCGCCCCAGCCGTTCCCGACCGGCCGACATCAGCCGTTCCCCGACCTCACCCCCACCCTTCCTGGGTCCCGGATTGGTCGTTGGGCGCCATCAACGAGAACCCCGCTCCCTGGTCGTCCACCGCGGCCACCATCCGGCCGTAGGGGGTGTCGACCGGCGGGCTCACCACCGTGCCGCCTAGTTGCGGGATGCGGGCTGCCGACTCGTCCGCGTCTGACGTCCAGAAGTAGGTCACCCACCCGGGTTGGGCGGGGCTGTCCGCGGCCAGCTCGCCGAGGCCGCCGACCGGCCGGCCGTCGATGTCCAGCGTCGCGTACGTGAAACCTGGCGCGGACATATCGCCGAAGCCGTATCCGAACACATCCGCGTAGAACTGCTTGGCCGCGGCGAAATCCCGGGTCATGCATTCGTTCCACGCGGGCGCTCCCGGCGTCAGCGTGGCCTGCGTGCCGGAGTGCCGACCTGGCTGCCACAGGCCGAACGTCGCCCCGGCCGGGTCGGTCGCGATGGCCATCCGGCCCTCGGTCAGGACGTCCATCGGCGGCGCGATGACCTGGCCGCCCGCCTCGACGATCGCGGCAGCCGTTTTGTCTACATCGGACACGGACAGGTACGTCGTCCACATCGGCGGCATGTCTGCCTGCTCCGGCGGGATCTGGCCGATGCCCGCCACCGGTTTTCCGGCTACCTGCGCCATTCCGTAATACCCGGTCTCCGGGCCGCCGGATTCGACTGTCCAGCCGAGCAGCGACTCGTAGAACGCGACCGCCTTGTCGCGGTCCGGCACCATCAAGTCGCCCCAGCACGGGGTGCCCGCGGGCCACGGTTCGGTCCTGGTGATCATGTGCGCCTCCCAGAATTGTGCCAACCGCCACAGTGTCGCACCGGGCACCGACAAAAACGGGAGCTTCTTGTTCAACGCGGTTTCAGTGCGCGCCATTCACCAGGTGGGCGTACACGATGATGTTGTCCACGTAGCTGTGCTCGGCCCGATCGAACGCGCCGCCGCAGGTGATCAGGCGCAGCTCGGGGTCCGACGTATCCCCGTAGACCGCGTCGGTCGGGAAGATGTCCTTGGGCACCTGGTCCACTTTGGTCACCTGGAAGTGCGCGGTGGTGCCGTCGCGGCGGGCGATGTCGACGTCGTCTCCCGGCTTCATTTCCTTGAGCCGGTAGAAGATCCCTTTTTGCTTGTTCCCGTCGACGTGCCCGAGCACGACCGCGGGGCCGACCTCGCCCGGGGTGGGGCCGTTTTCGTACCACCCGGCCTGCAACGGTGTGCTGACCGGCGGCACCTGCACCGAATTGTCGGGATTGAGGCCGAGCGGCACCAGGCTGGAATGCGCGTCGATGCTCGGGATGTCCAGTGAAACCGGCTCCGATTTCGGCATCGCCGCCGACGAAGCGGACGGAACGCGGGAGGCGGGTGCCGCGGTCGTCGATCCGGCCGAGCATCCGGCCAGCAGCGCGGCGAGCGCGACGGACGTCGCGGCGAGTGTCTTCCTGATCATCTGTCCCCCGATCCGCCTCAGCCTGGCCGCGGTGAAGCAGCCCGGCCCAGCAGACTAGTCAGCCACGCCGGCGGCGACGCGCCGCCACCAGCCCGGTGCCGCCGAGCGCGAGGACGCCCATCGCGCCGGCCGCGATCGGCAGGCCGAGGTTCGACTGGTCGTCCGCGACCGGACCATCCGTGCCGCCGGTCTGCGGCGCGCCGGACGGGACCTTGCTGACCTGCTTGGGCGCAGGCGCAGGCGCAGGCGCGGGCGTCGGCTTAGGGCCGGGCTTGGCACCCAGCACGGTGAACTTCGTGGCGAGGTCGGCGCTTCCGCAGGAGAACGAGACCTTGTACGAACCCGGCTTCACCCCGGCGCGGACGGTCGCGGTGCCCTGCGAGACCGGAGCCTTCGACGGGTCGTTCTGAGCGCCGACCGGGTGCAGCTTTCCGAACTGCAACGCCGCCGAATTCAGGTTCTTGATTTCCGAGGCCTCGCAGCCGACGCGCACCGTGACGCGGTCCCCGGCGCGGCCGGAGGACGGCAGCACCCGGATGAACGCCTTGGGCACGCCAGCGTTGCCGTCCGGCGGTTGTTCCGTGCTCGGAGACGGCGCGGCAGTGCTCGTCGCGGGCGGCGTGGTGGGCGCTTCAGCCGCGAAAGCGGGCGCGGCCGAAAGCATTCCGGCGGCGACGAGGGCGGAGAAAACAACGGTACGCTTCATGACACTCCCCTTTGGATGAAAATGCGGTCCCCGCCGCGCACTGGCAGCGGCTAATCCCCGCCCGGCCGGCAGTTCCCCCTGCGGCCCGGGCGTTTCGCTCCGACAACAACAACCAAGACGTCTCCGCCCGCCGCGGGGTTGCCCGGGAACGAAAAAACCGCCGGAAACAATTTCCGGCGGTTTTCGGCAAGCCTGGACGATTAGCCGGCGAGGCTTCCGTCGCCCGCTTTCGCCGCGCCCTGGGGTACCCGCGACACCTGCGCGGCGGGCACGGTGAACGTCGCGTTGTACTGCTTCCCGTCGCACGTGACGGTGAGCGGATAACTGCCGGGCTGGGTGCCGGGCACCAGGCGCGCCTGAGCGCTCATCGTGGCCTTCACCCCGATCATCTCGCCGTAGGCGTAGTCGGAGAACTTCAGCGCCGGCGAGCTGAACGTCGCCGTGCCCGCCTTGGCCCCGGGGCAGTAAGCGAGCGCCATGTTCGGGTCCGAGCCACGTTGGTAGACGTTCACCTGGCCGTGCAGCACCGCGGTGTCCTGGTTCAGCTGCACGGTCACCGGATCGGGTGCCGGACCGTCCGCCGCCACCGCCGGAACCGCTGTCCCGGCCATTCCGATCGCCGCCGCCACCGCGAAAATCGCGCTCTTGCGCACCCTCAGTCCTTCCCCGTGCCACCCGTCTTCACCCCGCAAGACGCGGCGTGCGACACGGGGTTGCCCGGAAGCGGAAAATCAGTCCAGATCGTCGTGCCGCATGAGCTGACGGCCCGCTTCGGTGATCGATCCGGACAGCGACGGGTACACCGAGAAGGTCAGCGCCAGGTGGTCCACCGTCAGCTGGTTCTGCACGGCCAGCGCGATCGGCAGGATCAGCTCGCTCGCCGACGGCGCGACCACGACGCCGCCGACCACCACGCCGGTGGCGGGGCGGCAGAACAGCTTCACGAAACCGCGGCGCAGGCCTTCCATCTTCGCGCGCGCGTTGGTGGCCAGCGGCAGCATGATCGTGCGCGCCGGGACCTCGCCGGAGTCGATCGCCTGCTGGCTGATGCCGACGGTCGCGATTTCCGGGTGGGTGAACACGTTCGCCGCGACGGTCTTGAGCTTGATCGGCGCGACGCCCTCGCCCAGCGCGTGCCACATCGCGATGCGGCCCTGCATGCTGGCCACGGACGCGAGCATCAGCACGCCGGTGCAGTCGCCCGCCGCGTAGACGCCGGGGACGCTCGTGCGCGACACCCGGTCCACCGCGATGAAGCCGCCGGGGCCGGGCTCGATGCCGACGCGGTCGAGGCCGATGTCGGCGGTGTTCGGGATGGACCCGACGGTCATCAGCGCGTGGCTTGCCTCGATCACGCGACCGTCGGCCAGGTGAACTTCGACGCCCTTTTCGGTGCGCTCGACGCGTTCCGCGCGGGCCTGCTTGGCCACCGTGGTGCCGCGCTGGGTGAAGACCTCTTCGAGCACCGCGGCGGCGTCGGCGTCCTCGTGCGGCAGCACGCGGTCGCGGCTCGACACGACGGTGACCTTCACGCCCATCTCGGTGTACGCGGAGGCGAACTCGGCACCGGTGACGCCCGATCCGATCACCGCGAGGTGCTCGGGCAGCTCAGTGAGGTCGTACAGCTGCCGCCAGTCCAGGATCCGCTCGCCGTCGGGCACCGCGCCGGGCAGCACGCGCGGGGTGGCCCCGGTGGCGATCAGCACGACGTCGGCGGACAGCGATTCCACCGTCCCGTCGGAGTGCTTGACCTCCACCGTGTGGGTGGCCAGACCGGGCTCGTCGTCGGCGAACCGGGCTTCGGCGGTGACTACGCGAACGCCCTCGCGCTGCACGCGGGCGCGGATGTCGGCCGACTGCGCGAGCGCGAGGCCTTTCACCCGTCCGTGGACAGTCGGCAGGTCGACGGTGGTGTCCGCGAGATCGGTGTTGATGCCGAGCTCGCCGAGGTCGTGCATCTTCGCGAGCGCGCCGGACGAGGCGATGAACGTCTTCGAGGGCACGCAGTCGTAGAGGACACAGGCGCCGCCGAGGCCGTCCCGCTCGACGATCGTCACGTCGGCGCCGTGCTGCGCCGCGACCAAGGCGGCTTCGTAGCCCGCCGGGCCGCCACCCATGATCACGATCCTGGTCACCTGGGTCCTCCTATGTCACACGTGCTTGGCGGTGGTCCTGACCCTACGCGGCGAACCTGACCGGCAAGCGAAGTGCCCGGACACGGCATGTGCATCCGAACGCGGCGGGGATGGGTCGCTAGGCTGTGCCGCGTGCCGTTGTATGCCGCTTACGGATCCAACATGGAGCCCGCCCAGATGCTGGAGCGCGCCCCGCACTCGCCCATGGCGGGCACCGGCTGGCTGGAAGGCTGGCGGCTGACCTTCGGCGGCGAGGACATCGGGTGGGAAGGCGCGCTGGCCACCATCGTCGAAGACCCGTCGTCGCGGGTGTTCGTGGTCCTGTACGACGTGACCGCGCTCGACGAGGAACGCCTCGACCGCTGGGAAGGCGGCGAGCTGGGGATGCACACGAAGATCCGGCTGCGGGTCCAGACGATGGACGGGTCGGTGCTGGCCTGGCTGTACGTCCTGGACGCCTACGAGGGCGGGCTGCCCTCGGCGCGGTATCTCGGGGTGTTGGCGGACGCCGCGGAGGCGGCCGGGGCCCCGGCCGATTACGTGGACGACTTGCGCACCCGGCCGTGCACCGGGATCAGCGGCTGACGCTTGCCGCCTTGACCGTCCGTGCGGGCAACCTTCACGGACGGTGATCTCCAGGGGTCCCCTCGCGGACGTTCTGCTGTTCGAGGGGCGAACCACCCCGGCGCGCGAGTGCCGGTTCGACCGCGCGACGGCGGCTGAGAACGCTCGTTTTCCGAGTCATCCACAGCCTGTCTGGACCGTCCCCAGCGGGGCTGGAAGTTGTCCCCAGCGGGACCTCCCTGTGGATAACTCCGCGTGACCCGATGATCCACAACTCCGCCGGACAACCGCCCAATACCACACGGCAGAGGCTCACCCACACGGGCATCCACCACCGCAGAGCGAAGGAAAAATCGCAGCGCGTCACCAAAGATGACGGCAGAAATACGGTCGGCGAAGCTATGCCGACCGCTCCGGATTCCACCAAAGCCGTTGCCACGCAACACGAAATCCGCTCCGGGGAGCCAAGGGCCAACCGCTAAACCCGGACAGCACAAAAGTCCGAAATGACTCTCGGTAAGCGCACCGCAGCAAGGGCACCGGCGGTCTAGACCACAGCGCGTAACTCCCCGCTGACACCCCCGCACGAGGGGTGTCTCTCACCCCTCTGAGTTATCCACATCGGCGCGGCACCTGTGGATAACTCAGGCCAGCGAGGCCAGCGCGGTGTGCACCAAAGTGCGCACTCCGACGAGCAGCGCGCGCTCGTCGAGCACGAACGTCGGGCGGTGGATGTCGGCCTGCGGAGCGGGCGGACCGGACCACACGCCGAGCCGGGCGAAGGCCCCGCCGACGTGCTCCAGGTACCAGCCGAAGTCCTCGCCGCCGGACGATTGTTCCGTCCCGGCGAGCCCCGCTTCGCCGACCGCGGCCTCGACGCCCGCGCGCATCAGCGCGGTCGACTCCGCGTCGGAAACGACGGGCGGCACGCCGCGCCGGTAGTCGAGCGAGAAGCCGACGCCGGTCGGGGCCAGTAGCGATTCCACCGACGACGCGACGAGCGGCTCCAGCGCCTTCCACACCTCGTGGTCGGCGGTCCGCAGCGTGCCGCGCAGCACGCCGTCCTGCGGGACCGCGTTCGCGGCCTGTCCGGCGTGCACCGCGCCCCACACCAGCACCGTGCCGGAGCGCGGGTCGACGCGCCGGGACAGCACCGACGGGAGCGACGTGATGACCGTGCCCAGTGCGTACACCAGGTCAGCGGTGAGATGCGGCCGCGACGTGTGGCCGCCGGGCGAGGTGAGGCGCAGTTCGATCAGGTCGGCGGCGGACGTCAGCGCGCCGACCCGGGTGCCGACCTTGCCCGCTTCGAGCCGCGGGTCGCAGTGCAGGCCGTAGATCCGCTCGACGCCCTCCAGCGCTCCCGCGGCGATCATGTCCAGCGCGCCGCCGGGCATGACCTCCTCGGCGGGCTGGAAGATCAGCCGCACCCGGCCGGGCAGCTCGGGCGCGCCGGCGAGCGCGCGGCCGGCGCCGAGCAGGATCGCGGTGTGCGCGTCGTGGCCGCACATGTGCGCCGCGCCGTCGATGGTGGAGCTGTAGGGCAGGCCGGTGTCCTCGGTCAGCGGCAGCGCGTCGATGTCCGCGCGCAGCGCGACGCAGCGCTCGCCCTTGCCGATGTCGCACACCACGCCGGTGCCGCCGGGCAGCACCCACGGCTTCAGCCCGACCCGGCGCAGGAGCGAGACGATCAGCTCGGTCGTCTCGAACTCGTTGCGCGACAGCTCGGGGTGGGCATGGATGTGCCGCCGCCACGCGAGCACGTCCGTCGCGTTCGCGCGCAGCCAGTCGTCCAGCCAGAACGGGCCGCGGCCCGCGCCAAGGTCTTCCACCGGAGCCATGCTGACGCCGGCTTCGGTCAGCAGCGCGCCGGGCGCCGCGATCGGGTTGTGGTCACCTGGAACGTCCGGCCGTGAATCGAGCACCGTCACGCCGCACCTCCTCCCGCAACACGAGCGCAGGGGAACACGCAACGTGCCGATCGATCTGTCTTACGCATTGCGGTCGATCGTGCACCATGCAGGTGGCAAGCGGCGGTACCGTGCGCTTCGACCAAGACGGCCGGTAGCGGATCTGCGGCGAACGGCTGACGAAGTTCGGCGTGGGTGAACGCCGGAAAGCTCAGCCGCCTTGGGCCTTGCGGCGCTTGATGCGGTGGCGGCGGCCGAAGAACACGATGGCGAGCAGCACGACCGCGGCACCGCCTGCGATGAGGTTCTTCTTCGTCTTCGCCGCGTTGGCCTTGTCGGTCTGCGACGGGTCCAGCACCGGTCCCGGAGGCGCCTGGCGGACCGTGTTCACCTGCGTGATCACCGTCTCGGAAGCCACGGCGGCCGCGGCCGGACCCGAGGTCGCCGCGGACGCCGCCACCGGCAGCACTCCGGTGAGCAGCACGCCGAGCAGACCGGCCAGCAGCAGTCCCCGCACCTTCGCCATGACTTCCCTTCTACGCGGTCCCCGTGCATTGTGCCCGTCGAAGCGCGGGCCCGTCAGCCGCCACGCGGTGGGACCAGGTCCGCTCGCCTCGTGCTGACGACCGCCGGGCGCAACCAGCCCCGGATACGGGCACGAGACACTTGTGCGCACAGCGTTTTCTCTTCTTGGACGACGTTCAAGAAGCGGGGTTCACGACGGTTCGGCGAACGCGGCCAAGATCCGCTCCGCGGCCAGCGTGGCGGTGAGTTCTCCGTCGCGCACCGCTCGTTCCACGTCGGCTACCTGCGCGCGAACGGCCGGATGCGCGGTGAGCCGGTCGAGCAGCTGCTCGCGGACCATCGACCACGTCCAGTCGACCTGCTGCTTCTTGCGCCGCTCGGCAAGATCACCCGATTCGGTGAGCACCTCGCGGTGCTTTCCGATCGCCGCCCACACCTCGTCGAGGCCGCTGCCCTCGAGCCCGCTGCACGTGAGGACCGGCGGCGTCCAGAGCGCGTCCTTGCCGTAGATCATCCGCAGCGCGCCCTGCAGCTCGCGCGCGGCGCGTTTGGCGTCGCGTTCGTGCGGGCCGTCGGCCTTGTTCACGGCGATGACGTCGGCGAGTTCCAGCACGCCCTTCTTGATGCCCTGCAACTGGTCGCCGGTGCGCGCCAGGGTCAGGAAGAGGAAGCAGTCGACCATGTTCGCCACGGTCACTTCGGACTGTCCGACCCCGACTGTCTCCACCAGCACGACGTCGAAGCCGGCCGCCTCCATCAGCACGATCGTCTCGCGGGTCGCGCGGGCGACGCCGCCGAGCGTGCCGGACGTCGGCGAGGGCCGGATGAACGCCTTTGGGTCGACCGCCAGCCGCGCCATGCGGGTCTTGTCGCCGAGGATCGAACCGCCGGTGCGGGTCGAGGACGGATCGACGGCGAGCACGGCGACCCGATGCCCGGCCGAGGTGAGGTCGGTGCCGAGCTGGTCGATAAATGTCGACTTGCCGACTCCGGGCACGCCGGTGATGCCGACGCGTTTCGCCCCGCCCGCGTGCGGGAGCAGCTCGACGAGCAGTTCCTGTGCTTGCCGCCGGTGGTCCTCGCGGTGCGATTCGACCAGCGTGATGGCCTTGGACAGGGTCCCCCGGTCGCCCGCGAGCACGCCCTTGGCGTAGTCGCCGACGTCGATCCGCCGCGGCAAGGTTCAGGACTCCTGCGCGGCCAGCTGCTCGAGCAGGTCGATCGCGGCGTCCGCGAGCACCGTGCCCGGGCCGAAGATCGCGGCCGCTCCCGCTTCGCGCAGCTCCGGGTAGTCCTGCGGCGGGATCACGCCGCCGACGACGACCATGATGTCCTCGCGGCCCAGTTCGGCCAGTTCCCGGCGGAGCGCGGGCACCAGCGACAGGTGCCCGGCGGCCAGCGAGGACACGCCGATCACGTGCACGTCCGCCTCGGACGCCTGGCGGGCGACCTCGGCCGGGGTGGAGAACAGCGGGCCGACGTCGACGTCGAAGCCGAGGTCGGCGAAGCCGGTGGCGATCACCTTCTGGCCGCGGTCGTGGCCGTCCTGGCCCATCTTCGCGACGAGGATGCGCGGCCGGCGGCCTTCCTCTTCAGCGAATTTCTCGACCAGCTCGCGAGCCTTCTCGACGTTGTCCGACTTCCCCACCTCTTCCCGGTACACGCCGGAGATCGTGCGGATCTGGCCGGAGTGGCGGCCCCAGATCTTCTCCAGGGCGTCGGAGATCTCGCCGACGGTGGCCTTCGCGCGCGCGGCGTTGATGGCCAGCTCGAGCAGGTTGCCGTTGTTCTGCGCGCCTTCGGTGAGGCGGCGCAACGCGTCCTCGGTGGCCTGCGAGTCGCGTTCTTCGCGCAGTCGGCGCAGCTTTTCGAGCTGCTGTGCGCGTACGCCCGCGTTGTCGACCTTCAGCACGTCGATCTGCTGGTCGTCGGTGACCTGGTATTTGTTCACACCGATGACCGGCTGTCGTCCCGAGTCGATGCGCGCCTGCGTACGCGCGGCCGCCTCTTCGATGCGCAGCTTCGGGATGCCTTCGTCGATCGCGCGCGCCATGCCGCCCGCGCCCTCGACTTCGGTGATGTGGCCCCACGCCTTGTGCGCGAGGTCGTAGGTGAGCTTCTCGACGAACGCGCTGCCGCCCCACGGGTCGATGACGCGCGTGGTGCCGGATTCCTGCTGCAGCAACAGCTGGGTGTTGCGCGCGATCCGCGCGGAGAAGTCAGTAGGCAGCGCGAGCGCTTCGTCGAGAGCGTTGGTGTGCAACGACTGTGTGTGCCCCTGGGTGGCAGCCATCGCCTCGACGCACGTACGCGTCACGTTGTTGAAGACGTCCTGCGCGGTGAGCGACCAGCCGGACGTCTGAGAGTGCGTACGCAGCGACAGCGACTTCTGCGACTTCGGGTCGAACTGCTTCACGAGCTTCGCCCACAGCAGCCGCGCGGCACGCAGCTTCGCGACCTCCATGAAGAAGTTCATGCCGATGGCCCAGAAGAACGACAGCCGCGGAGCGAACTTGTCGACGTCGAGCCCGGCCTCGACGCCCGCGCGGATGTACTCGACGCCGTCCGCGAGCGTGTACGCCAGCTCCAGGTCAGCCGTCGCTCCGGCCTCCTGCATGTGGTAGCCGGAGATGGAGATCGAGTTGTACTTCGGCATGTGCTGCGAGGTGTAGGCGAAGATGTCGGAGATGATCCGCATCGACGGCTGCGGCGGGTAGATGTAGGTGTTGCGGACCATGAACTCCTTGAGGATGTCGTTCTGGATGGTCCCCGCGAGCTGCTCCGGCTTCACCCCCTGCTCCTCGGCCGCGACGACGTACAGCGCGAGCACCGGCAGCACCGCGCCGTTCATCGTCATCGAGACGGACATCTTGTCCAGCGGGATGCCGTCGAACAGCTGGCGCATGTCGTAGATCGAGTCGATCGCCACCCCGGCCATGCCGACGTCGCCGGACACGCGCGGGTGGTCGGAGTCGTAGCCGCGGTGCGTCGCGAGGTCGAACGCGACCGACAGGCCCTTCTGCCCGGCCGCGAGGTTGCGGCGGTAGAAGGCGTTCGACTCCTGCGCGGTGGAGAACCCGGCGTACTGGCGGATCGTCCAGGGCTGGTTGACGTACATCGTCGGATACGGCCCGCGCAGGTACGGCGCGATGCCCGGGTACGTGTCCAGGAAGTCCACATCGGACAGATCGGCAGCGGTGTAGACCGGCTTCACGCCGATGCCCTCGGGGGTTTCCCAGGCCAGCGCGTCCGGACCCTTGCCGGTGGCGTCCTGCACGGCCTGCGCCCACGCGGCCCGGTCGCCCGGTTCCGGCGTGCCGAGCGGGATGTCGGCGAAATTCGGGATGCTCATGCGGAGACTCCCAGCTGTGCGTGGAGGCTGGTCAGGACTTCGAGCGCGTCGCACCCGGCGTACAGGTTGCCGCTGATTCCGTCGTAGGTTCCCTTGCCCGCCAACAGCACGCTGTCCGCGCCGAGCGACGCCGCGACGGAAGCGGCCTGTTCCTCGTACGCCGCGTCGGTGCCGCAGACGCACGCGATCTTCGCGCCGCTCTCGCGGAACGCGCCGGGCAGATCGTTGGTCGCGCCGGGGTTCACCGCCTCGATGCCGCCCGCCTGCAACAGGTTCGTCGCGAAGGACGCGCGGCCGGTGTGCGCGGCGACCGGACCCAGCGTGGCCAGGAAAACCTTCGGCCGCTCGCCGTGCTCAGCGAGGTAGGCGTCGGACGCGTCGCGCAGCTTCTCGTACTCCTCGGCGTACCGGTGCCGCGGCAGCCCGCCGTCCACAGTGGACGGAAGCGGATCGCGGGTGACCGGCTTCTCGTCCAGGTTCGGGAACTCGCTGACGCCGGTGAGCGGGTCGCGCCGGGTGGCGAGCCGGCTCGCGCGCTTCTCCCAGGTCCGCGCGAGCCGTCCGGCCAGCGCGCCGGAGGCCAGCTCGGCCTCGATGCCGCCCGCCGCCTCGATCGCGGTGAACTCGCGCCACGCGGCTTCGGCGAGGTCGTCGGTGAGCTTCTCGACGTACCAGGAGCCGCCCGCCGGGTCGATCACGCTGCCCAGCTTCGACTCTTCGATGAGGATCGCGTTGGTATTGCGGGCGATTCGGGAGGAAAACGCGTCCGGCAGGCCGATCGCCGCGTCGAACGGCAGCACGGTGACCGCGTCCGCTCCGCCGACCCCGGCCGCGAAACAGGCGACGGTGGTGCGCAGCATGTTCACCCACGGGTCGCGCTGAGTGAACATCGACGGCGACGTGACCGCATGCTGGTGCATCCCGCGTGCTTCGGCAGCCGCGCCGGAGACTTCGAGGACCCGGTCCCACAGCCGGCGCGCGGCGCGGAACTTGGCGATGGTGAGGAACTGGTCCGCGGTCGCGGCGAACCGGAATTCGATCTGCGCGGCCGCCGCGGCGACGTCCAGCCCCGCCTCGGTGAGCACGCGCAGATACGCGACGCCGGCCGCGATCGTCGCTGCGAGTTCCTGGGCGTCGGACCCGCCTGCCTCGTGAAACGGCAGTCCGTCGGCGACGATTGTGCGGACCTTGGGGTACTTGGAGGCAACCTTCACGGCCAATTCGGCGGCCGGACCGAGCGGCAGCGCCTGCCCGGTGCGCGCCGAGGTGCCGAGCGGGTCCGCGCCGAGCGTGCCGACGGCTTCGCTGGCCGGGACCTCGCGCTCGGCGAAGAGGTCGAGAAGGGCCTGAGCAGCGGTTTCGTACTCCGCACCGGCGTCGAGGACGATCGGCGCGAGACCGACGTACACCTCGTTCAGCGCGTCGGCGAGCGCGGAGATCGGGAGCGAACCCTCGCCGAGCCGCAGCCACACCGAAGACGCGCCGCCTTCGAGGTCGGCGAGGATCGCCGCGTTCGCCGCGCGGGCGTCTTCGCGCTGGTGGCGGACCCGGATGTCCCATCCGGTGTCGACGACACCTTCCGGCCGGGCCCCGCGCACGAACGGCGGCAGCCCGGGGAAGCCGAGGTCGCCGCTCGCGTCCTCGGCGGTGTACAGCGGCTGGATCTCGATGCCGTCGTAGGTGCGCGAGACGAGCTTGCTCTCCGGCGCACCCGCGAAATCCTCGGGGAGCCTGCCGCTCTTGCGCAGCACTCCCGCCACCAGCTCCTGCCACTGGGCACGGTCCGCGGTCGGGAACTCCGCCGCGAGCGCGAGCCCGGGCTCGGAGTGCGGCGCCGACTCCGGACCAGCCACGTTCGTCATACCCAGTGATGGTAGAGGCAGGCCACCACCCGCACCTGTGACTCTGCTCGCCCCCCGTACGGGTGAACTCAGGGGTAGCGGTGCTGAGTCGAAGACTGACGGCGGGGTGGGCCACAATCATGGGGTGCCCTCGGAGAACAGCGACCTGGACCAGCCCGGCAACACCGACAGCACCGGCTCCGCGAACGCCGAGCCGTCGACCGGCGGCGACCAGCCGCGGGTAGTCGCCGGGAGGTACCGGCTGCGGTCGATTCTGGGGTCCGGGTCGATGGGCACGGTCTGGTCGGCTTACGACGAGTTCCTGCACCGCCCGGTCGCGGTCAAGGAGATGAAGGTGCCGCCGGGCATCCCGGCGGAACAGGCGGACGAACTGCGCGAGCGCACGCTGCGTGAGGCACGGGCGATCGCGGTGCTGTCCCATCCGAACGTCATCACGCTGCACGACGTCGCGCGCGAGAACGACGCGCCGTTCGTGGTGATGGAGCTGCTGCCGTCGCGCAGCCTCGCGCACCTGCTGCGCGACCACGGCCCGCTGACTGTCGAACAGGCCGCGGCAGTCGGCATCGCAGTCGCCGCCGCCCTCGAAGCCGCCCACGACGCAGGCATCACGCACCGTGACGTAAAGCCGGGCAACGTCCTGGTGGCCAGCGACGGCCGGATCAAGCTCACCGACTTCGGCATCGCCCGCAACGTCTCCGAGGCCACCATGACGCGGACCGGGATCATGCTCGGTTCGCCCGCCTACATCTCGCCGGAAGTCGCTTCCGGCGGCGCGGTCACGCCCAACGCCGACCTGTGGGGCCTCGGCGCGACGCTGTTCGCCGCCGTCGAAGGCGCACCCCCGTACGACGCGGACGGCGACCCGCTGGAAACCGTCGGCAAGGTCGTCAACGGCAAGGTGCCGCGCCCGAAGCCGGGTCCCCTTGCCGACGTCATCACCGCGCTGATGAAGAAGGAGCCGGAAAAGCGGATCTCCCTGCGCGAGGTGCGGCACCGGCTGTACCCGATGCAGAACAAGGCCGCCCTGGACCTGTTCGGCCCCGAACTGTTCCGCACGCCAGACGGCAAGAAGACCGCCGCGCACCTGGACGCCACCGACACCCAGGTCATCAAAACGGTCGCCCCGAAACCGGACTCGACGAATCAACCCGCCGCACTGGCAGCGGATCCAGGCCCGCTGCCGTTCCTGCGCTCGTCGAACACTGGCTCCGCCGCCGCGTTCACCCCTGCGCCTCCACTGCCGGCTCCGCCGCCGCTGCCCGCCCCGCTGCCGCCGCCACCCCCACGCCGAAGCACCAAGGCCACGGCGATGCTGGCAGTCGCCTCAGTAGTCCTGTTCGCCCTGGCCTGCGGCGGCGGTTTCGCATTGGCCCGCCTGGTGAGCGGCCAGAACTTGCTGCCGCCGCAAAGCCCGGAGACCGGAACCCTGGCCACGCTGGGCACGGTGGACAGCTCGTCGAAGCCCCTGAAGCTGGTCCCCCAGCACGGCAACGCAAGCGCAACGGCGAACGTCTCGCGCGACAGCGAATACACCGTTTCAGTGCCCGAAGGCTGGCAACGCTTCATCGCATCGCGGAAATCAGCCTTCGGCACCTCGACGGTCGTCCAATACGTTTCCCTGGACGGCCGTCAATCCCTGCGCCTGGAACGAATCCCGAACTTCTTCGAAAAGTATTCCCAGCAAGACGCCGTAGAAGCCCTGCGCCTTTCGTCGTCGCAAGACTCGTTCACCATCGCGCAACCAGCACACCAAACCCCCAACGGCACCGAACTCACCTACCGCGCGGCCGAACGAGCACAAGCCCACTCCGAAAAACCGGACGCCGTAATCACCCGCGCGACCTTCGCACTCATCAAACAATCCGGCAACGCCGCCTGGCTACTGTCCCTGACAGTACCCACAGAACAAGAAGACAGCGGCTCCACCACCTTCAGCCAAATCGCGCCGACACTATCCTTCCCAGCATCCTCCTAACCACAAAAAACAGGCAGCGGCGCACCCAACAATCGAGGCACCCAGCCCTCCCCCACACCCCGATACGAAGCCTCCCTGCGGTTCGGGGGTGCTTGTCAAGGCATCTTTCCCGCCTTGACAAGCACCCCCGAACCGTCAGCACAATCCAGCTTCGGGGTGCCCCACGCACACACCCACCTGCAATGTCGCCGCCAGGCGACGAGCAGACCCCCCGCCCGGCCCCTCACCCCTCCGAATACCTCCGCGCAGTCTCCGCAGCCTGAGCCAACCTCCGAAACCCCTCAAACAACCGATCCCCCAACACCGTCCCCACCACCGCGGCCTCAACAATCCGATCCATAGACCCAGCCGATTCCACGGTATCCAAATCAGCCTCAGCAATCCGGTCGGCGATCTCCGCATACCGCCCGATCTGATCCAGCAATGCCTGATGCCCTAACGCACGAATCGTCGAAACAGTCCCCACCAGCAATTCCACCACCGGATCGCCCGCCCGGAATTTCCACCCGTGCTCCCGCGCGACCTCCCCCAGCAATCTCATCGCCCATTCCCGATCCCCCTCCGGGACCTCCGCGGCGGATCCGCCCAACGCCCGCTGAGCCACCCCCAGCACGTTGTACGCCGTCCGGTCCGAATCAACCGCCGCAACGACCTCCCGCACGGTCGCCACCGACAACCCGCCGACCTCGACCAACGCGCGGATCAGCTTCAGCCGCCGCACGTGCTCCTCGCCGTAGCGAGCCTGGTTGGGACTGGTCCGGTCGCCGGCCGGGAGCAGCCCCTCCCGCAGGTAGTACTTGATCGTCGCCACCGGGACCCCGGACTCGGCGCTCAGCTCTGCCATCCGCACCCGATCGACCCTACTTCCGGGAAAAACCCTGAGGACTTCTCAGCATGGATAGCTTAACTTCCCATAACGGAGAGCTTCACTATCCATTCTGGGAGGACCCACCGTGACCACCACCGTCGACCCACCCGCGACGCTGAACACCGCGCGGATGCGCACCTGGCACCGTCCCTCGCTGTGGTTCGCCGCCGCGATGGCCGTCGCGACCGTGCTGACCATCGCGGCGATGCTGATCGACCGCCGGACCCTGCTCGGCGCGCCGGTGTGGGCGAAGCTGTTCAAGTTCGCCGTGTCCGGCGGGCTCTACTTCTTCACCTGGAGCTGGCTCGTCTCGCTGCTGCGCGGACGGTTGCGCAAGGTCGCGGGCACCGCCACGACCGTTGCCGTTGTGCTGTTCGCCGCCGAATACGTGACGATGGCCTTCCAGGCGGTCCGCGGCAGACCGAGCCACTTCGCGAACACGTCGCCGTTCGACTTCGCGCTGTTCCAGGCCATGGGCGTGATGGTGGCGGGGCTCTGGCTCGCCACGCTCGTGGGCACCGTCCTGCTCATGTTCACCCGGATCGAAGACCGCGCGGTGTACTGGGCGGTGCGCACCGGCGCGGTCCTCGCGTTGATCGGCGCTGGCCTCGGCGCGACCATGACCCGGCCGACGCCGATCGAACGGGCCGAGATCAAAGCCACCGGGCATTCCGACCTCATCGGCGCGCACAGTGTCGGCGTCGCGGACGGCGGCCCCGGACTCCCGCTGCTTGGCTGGAGCACCACCGGCGGCGATCTGCGCATCCCGCACTTCCTCGGCCTGCACGCGTTGCAAGCGTTGCCGCTCTTGGCTTTCGGGCTCGCGGTGCTCGCGACGCGGCTGCCCCGATTGCGCGAGAGCGCGGTGCGCGTGCGGCTGGTCTGGACGGGTTCGGTCGGCTACGCGGGACTCGTCGGCCTGATCCTGTGGCAGGCCGAACGCGGCGAACCGCTCGTCTACCCGAGCGGCCCGACGCTGGCCGCGGCCGGTCTGCTCGTCGGTGCGATCGCGGCGGCCGCCGCGGCGTCGGTGCTGGTGCCGGTCCGGAAGGCGGTCCGGTGAGCGAGCTGACCGTCTTCGCCTGGACGTTCCCCGTCGCGGTGCCGTTCTGGGCGCTGATGATCTTCCTGCCCGGCTGGCGCGGCACTCGCCGGATCCTGGCCTCGCCGTGGGTGCCGCTGCTGCCGCTGGTCTGGTACTTCGTGCTGGCGATCCCGCATTTCGGCGAGCTGTGGCACGCCATGCAGCGGCCGGATCTCGGTGTCCTGCAAGGGTTCTTGAGCACGCCGTACGGGGCCGCGCTGGTCTGGGCGCACGTCATCGCGTTCGACCTGTTCATCGCACGCTGGATGTTCTTCGAGGCGCGCACGCACCGGATCCCGTGGTGGGTGCTCAGCCCGCTGCTCCTGCTGACGATCTTCCTGTCGCCGTTCGGCCTGGTCGCGTTCCTCGCCGTGCGCGGCGCCCGGATACGCTCGGCGGCATGAGCAACCTGGAGGAGGCGGCCGCGGCCGTCATCGCCGAGCGCACCGGCGTCGAGAAGCACGACATCGCCGTGGTGCTGGGTTCGGGCTGGCGTCCGGCCGCGGACGTGATCGGAACCGCCGACGCGGAGATCCCGTTCGGCGAGCTGCCGGGCTTCACCCCGCCCGGAGCCGTCGGCCACGGCGGCACGGTGCGGTCCCTGCGGATCGGCGACAAGCGTGCGCTGGTCCTGCTCGGCCGCACGCATTTCTACGAGGGCAAGGGCATCGACCCGGTCGTGCAGAACGTCCGCACGGCCGCCGCGGCGGGCGCGCGGACGGTGCTGCTCACCAACGCGGCGGGCGGGCTGCGCGCGGGCATGAACGTCGGGCAGCCGGTGCTGATCTCCGACCACCTCAACCTGACCGCGCGCTCCCCGATCGTCGGCGCGAACTTCGTCGACCTCACCGACCTCTACGCCAAACGGCTGCGCGACCTGGCGCGGGAGATCGACGATTCGCTGGAGGAGGGCGTCTACGCGGGCCTGCCCGGGCCGCACTTCGAGACCCCCGCCGAGATCCGGATGCTGCGCAATCTCGGCGCGGACCTGGTCGGCATGTCGACCGTGCTGGAGGCGATCGCCGCCCGCGCGGCCGGGCTCGAGGTGTTCGGGCTGTCGCTGGTCACGAACCTGGCCGCGGGCATGACCGGCCAGCCGCTCAACCACGAGGAAGTCCTCGAGGCCGGACGGCAGTCGGCGACGCGGATGGGCTCGCTGCTGAAGGAACTCGTCGCCCGCGCCTGAGCTCTCCCCGACCGATGGACGTCCGTGAAGGGCTCCTTGAGGGAATCTGATTCCTTCATGGGGCCCTTCACGAACCTCGGCCGGAGCAGTACTGCGGCAGCTGCGCGGCCACTTCCTCCGGCGAAGGCATCGCCGCGACCTCCGCCGCCAGCTCGCGCACGGCGTCTGCCACCGCGCCGTCGGCCAGCAACTGACCGGCCGTCTCGCGGACCGCGTCCGCCGTCAGTTCGTCGCCGAGGAGCTTCGCGCCCGCACCGGCTCCGACCACCGCGTCCGCGTTGGTGAACTGGTCCGCGCCCTGCGGCAGCACCAGCTGCGGCACCGCCGCGCCGAACGCGCCCAGCGTGGTCCCGCTGCCACCGTGGTGCACGACCAGATCGACGTGCGGCAGCAGTTCCGACTGCGGCACCCACGCCTCCAGCCGCACGTTCGACGGCACCTCGCCGAGCGCGGCGACGTCGACGGCCGGGCCGGTGGCCACCAGCACGTCCGCGTCGAGCGAGGCCAGGCCCTGCAACGCCGAAGTCAGCAGGTGCGCCTGGCTGGCCGGGGTGGTGCCGAGCGTCAGGTACACCAGCGGGCGGCCCCGGTCCCGGCCTTCGATGCCGGACGGCAGATCGCCCGGTTCGCTCCAGCCGACCGGGCGCAGCGGCACGCGCCGGGCCCCGGCGACGAATTCCGGCGCCTGCACCGACGGCGGACAGATGTCCACGAACGGGTGGCCCCAGAAGAGCCTGCTGCTGCCGGTGAGCCCGGCCTCGGCGGCGAACGCGTCGATCTGCTCGCTGATGCGGTCCATCGGGCCGCCGGAGGAAACCCGGCCGAAGCCGTGTCCGACCGCGGGAATCCCCGCCTGTCCGGCGGCGAACGCGCCGCCCGGATTGCCCATTTCGTACACGACCAGGTCCGGTTTCCGCTCGGCGAGCACCGGCGCGAGATCGGTCATGAACTGGGTGGGCAACAGCCGCCCGAACGCCTTGCCGATGGCCTCGTTCAGCTCTCCTTCCGGGATCTCCTTGCGGCTGCGGGTGTCTCCGGCGAACAGGCGGCCGAACGCCTCCTGCATCGTCAGCCCGGCGGCGGCGGGTTCGAGCCCGGCTTTCTCCAGGGTCGGGTGGAATTCGGACGCGGTCGCGTAAACCACCTCGTGGCCGGCGTCGCGCGCGGCGACGGCGAGCGGCAGCAGCGGATAGACGTGCCCGTAAGAGGCGAGGGAAGTGAAAAGAATGCGCACCGCACGAGCGTATCGTCAGCCATCACCGGAGTTTCCGGATCCGCGTAAGCTGGCGCGGGTGTCCGACAGCCTCGATTCCCGCCTTCGCGATTCCGTCTACCGCTGGATCACCGACGACCCGGATCCGGTCTCGCGCGAGGAACTGACCGCCGTTCTCGCCCGCGCGATGGGCAAGGAGCCCGGCGCGGCCGAGGAGATCGCCGACCGGATGGCCGGGCCGCTGGAGTTCGGCACCGCGGGTCTGCGCGGGCCGGTGCGCGCGGGTCCGAACGGGATGAACGTCGCGGTGGTCACGCGGACCACCGCGGGCGTCGCCGCGTGGCTCGCCGCGCAGGGGCACGCCGGCGGAGTGGTCGTGGTCGGTCGCGACGCGCGGCACGGTTCGGAAGCGTTCGCGACCGCCGCGGCCGAGGTGCTGACCGCCGCCGGGTTCGCGGTGAAGGTGCTGCCGGAGCCGTTGCCGACGCCGTTGCTGGCGTTCTCGGTGCTGCACTACGGCGCGGTCGCCGGCATTCAGATCACCGCGTCGCACAATCCGCCCGCGGACAACGGCTACAAGCTTTACGACGCCACCGGCGGGCAAATCGTGCCGCCGTCCGACGGCGAAATCGAGCGCGCGATCCAGTCCGCTCCGGCCGCTCGGAGCATTCCGCGCACGCCCGGCGCCGAGGTCGTCGACCCGCGCGAGGCGTACCTTTCCGCGGTCGGCGCGCTGCCGCGCGGCACGACGCGCGAGCTGCGGATCGCCGCGACGGCGCTGCACGGCGTCGGCGCGGAGACCTTGCGGGCCGCGCTGTCCCGCGCCGGATTCACTGACGTGCACCTGGTTTCCGCCCAGTCCGAACCGGACGCCGACTTCCCCACCGTCTCGTTCCCGAACCCCGAGGAGCCCGGCGCGACCGATCTCCTGCTGGCGCTGGCGTCCGAAGTGGACGCTGATCTGGCGGTGGCGCTCGACCCGGACGCCGACCGGTGCGCGCTCGGCGTCCGCGGCCCGGACGGCTGGCGGATGCTGCGCGGCGACGAGACCGGTGTCCTGCTCGGGGCACACCTTCTGTCCACAACGGACAATCCAGATCCGTTGGTGGCCACCACGATCGTATCCTCGTCGCTGCTCGGCGAGGTGGCGAAGGAAAAGGGCGCGCGGTACGCGGAAACGCTCACCGGGTTCAAGTGGCTGGTCCGCGCGGGCGAGGGATTGGTGTTCGCGTACGAGGAAGCGCTCGGCCTGTGCGTGAACCCGGGCTTTGTCCGCGACAAGGACGGCATCGCCGCCGCGGTCGCGGGCGCGGACCTGGCCGCGACGCTCAAGGCCGAAGGCCGCACGCTGCTGGACGTCCTCGACGACCTCGCGACCCGGCACGGCGTGCACCTCACCGATCAAGTGTCGTTGCGGGTCACCGATCTTTCCGTGCGCGGACGCCTCATGACCGCGTTGCGCTCGGACCCGCCGGCCGCGCTCGGCGGGGTGCCGGTGACGCTCGAAGACCTCCTGCCGGACGCCGACGTGCTGCGGCTGAGCGGCGACGGCGTGCGTGTCGTAGTGCGGCCGTCCGGCACGGAACCGAAACTGAAGGCGTACCTGCAAGTGGTGGCTCCGGTGACCGGTGAACTCGCCGACGCGCGGCGCAGCGCGACGGAAGTTCTCGACGCGGTCCGCGAGGAGATCACCGCGCTGCTGCGCTGACGGGAGAACCATGCCAACGTTGCTGATCGTGCATCACACGCCGTCGCCGTCGATGCAGGCGATGTTCGAGGCCGCGCTCGCCGGCGCGAAGCACCCGGACATCGAAGGCGTCGACGTCGTCCGCCGTCCCGCGCTCGGCGCGACGGTGGCCGACGTGCTCGCCGCGGACGGCTACCTCCTGGGTACGCCGGCGAACCTCGGCAGCATGAGTGGAGCGTTGAAGCACTTCTTCGACACCGTGTACTACCCGTGCCTGGACGCGACGAAAGGCCGTCCGTTCGGGGCGTACGTGCACGGCAACAACGACACGTCCGGGACCGTGCGGCAACTCGACGCGATCACGACCGGGCTCGGCTGGACCCGGGTCGCGGAGCCCGTGCTCGTGACGGGAGAGCCGGACAAAGCCGCACTGGAAGCGGTGACCGAACTCGGCGGAACCCTTGCCGCGACGCTCATGTGAGCGGCGGTCGCTCCGCTGAGCAGGGCCGAAAGCCTTTCCCGGGAAAGTAAAGAGGCCTGTCACCGGAAGCCCTGGGGGTCGACCTCCGGCAACAGGCCAGATCGAGGGTTCGCAACGAAGGCGATCGACCTCGACTACGCAAGGGTACTACAAAGAACCGATCATGACGACCCTGCAACGGCGACCAAGCGTGCTCGAATCAACTCCGAGGGCGCCGACCAGGTCCGCACAGCCGGGGAAACGTGGATCCTTCCCGGCCCGCGTCCCGGTCAACGGGCCTTCGGCACCCCGTCCGGCCCAGCGGACCGGCCCTTGAGTGTCCATTGTGGAGTGTCCGGCTGGTCGGCCGACTCGCCGACGGCCGACTGCGGCGAGTGACGAAATCGCACCCGATCCACCACTCGGCGAACAACCGAGGCGGGCACCGGCCCGAAGACCGATGCCCGCCTCGAGAAATCAAGCAGGCGAGACCATCGCCCGCACCGTGGCCGGGACATCGGCCACGGCGACCTGCTGCTGTTCGCGCGTGGCCAGGCTCCGGACTGTCACGCGGCCGGCCGCCCAGTCCTCCTCGCCCACGATGACGACCGCGACCGCGCCCGCCTTGTCCGCGCGGGTGAGTTCCTTGCCCAGTTTGCGCAGTTCCAGCGGGGTCGACGTGCGCAGCCCTGCCTTGCGCAACGCCGTCGCGACGTCGCGCGCCGGGTCCGCCAGGTCCTCGGTGACCGGGATGACCGTGACGTCGACCTCGCTGCGCGGCTGCGGCGTGAGGCCGTGCGTGTCGAGGAAGTCCATCAGCGTCACGTCGCCCATGCCGAACCCGATGCCGGAGATCTGCTCCTTGGTGAACATCGAGGCGAGGTTGCTGTACCGGCCGCCGCCGAACAGCGCGCGACGGTTCTGCGGCGAGGTGTCGAAGACCTCGAACACGGTCGACGTGTAGTACGCCAGCCCGCGCACGATCAGCGGCTCGTAGCGGACCAGGCTCGCCGCGCTGCTGGACAGCACCTTGATCAGGTTCGACTCGGCCTTGACCTCCGCGGGCAGCTCGTCGAGCAGCGCCGGGCCCGCGCCGAGGGTCTCGGCGAGCTTCTCGTACTGCTTGTCCGACAACCCGATCTCGGCGGCGCTCGCCGCGTGCTCCTCGGCCGAGGTCTTCTCCCACCGGTCGACGAGCGCGAACACCTGCGGCAGGTGGTCCGGCGAGATCCCGACGACGTCGGTCAGCGCCGACGACAGGAGGTTCCGGTCGTTCACCCGCACCGCGAACATGTCCGGGGTCGCGCCGACCGCGCCCATCAGGTCGTGGATCAGCTCGAACATCTCGATCTCGCAGTTCGCGCTTTCCGAACCGAAGATGTCGGCGTTGATCTGCCAGTGCTCGCGCACGCGGCCGCGCTGCGGGCGCTCGTAGCGGTGGCAGTTCGGGTGGCTGTACCAGCGCACCGGGAACGACAGCGATTTCGCGTGACCGGCGATCATCCGGGCCACCGAGGGCGTCATCTCCGGGCGCAGCGCGAGCCGCTCGCCGCCGCGCGTGGTGAGCGTGTACAGCTGCTGGTCGGCGATCTCCTGGCCGGACTTCCGCTCGTAGACCTCCGCCTGCTCCAGGATCGGGCCGTCGTAGCGGAGGTAGCCGTAGCGCTCCAGCACGTCGTAGAGATGGCCGAACACCTGCGTACGGACGGACATTTCGGCGGGGAGGAAGTCTCGGGTCCCCTTGACAGGCGCGGTCGACAGGTATTCAGGCACGTCATCCAGCTTAACGACCCGGTGCCAGCCATTTCGTCAGGGGAACGCGATGCCGTACGCGGTGAGCAGCATGGCCGCGCCGAGCAGCACCGCGCCGCCGGTGGTGACGCTCATGCCGACGCGGGTGCGCAGCATCGCGAGGAAGAACCCGCCGGACTGCGCGAGCACGCCGAACAGGAGCAGGAAGCAGACGATCCAGCGCGCGGTGTCGCCGAGTCCGCCGTGCTCGACCAGCTGCAACGCGGTGAGAGTGAGGACGAGCAGCACACCAGCGTGGGCGTGCCCGGCGCGGAAGAAGCCGCGCTGTTTCTCGGTGAGGTCACCGCGGCGCAGGACGCCGCTCAGCGCGTAACCGCCATACATGACGGTGGGCAGCGATACCAGCGCGATGACGGTGAACAACTGGACTGGGCCGTGCATGGTCGCCTCCTTGGGGTGCGACGACGACCATAACACCGTTTTAAAACACTGTCACGAAACTTCTCGCGGACGGTCACGATGTCCCTCATGGCGGTGGCTGTCACCCGACGGTCGAGGGATGTGGGCAGCGAAGCAGGCCGCGGCGCACTGAACTGAAGGTCATGACTACGACCTCGATGCGGCGCCCCGCCCGATGGGCCGGTCTCGCCTTGTCCCTCGCCCTCAGCGGCCTGTGCCTGACCGCCCTGCCCGCCCAGGCGGCCGTTCCGCAGGCCAGCGCTCCGGCAGCGCACCAGGAGGGGAAGAAAACCCCCGTCCACATCAAGGCCGGACCGGTGAAGGCCAAGGTGCACAAGGGAGAGCAGCTCCGGATCCACGGACACGTGGCGACCGGCCCAGCGGCCCGCGGCGACGGCGGCGGGACCCTGTATCTGCAGCAGGAAACGCAGGCCGGAGTCTGGGTGAACCTCGTCTCCACGTCGTGCTCGCCGGACAGCGACTTCGACCTCGGCCTCCAGCTGAACGTGTCCGGGACCCTGACGCTGCGGGTCTTCCACCCCGAATCCACCCTGTTCGCCGCTGCCGCCTCCGCCGTGTTCACGGTCGTCGTGCTCTAGGGACCGATCCAGTGGATGTCCTCGGCGCGGACCAGGCATCATGGCGGGCGTGAGCCAGCCCGGGGATGCCGCTTCGCCGCAGGACGTCGCGTTGGCCTATGCCGACCAGCTCCGCCAGCAATCGGCGACCTGCCGGTTGCTGGCGGAGAAGCAGCGCGAGAACACCGCCGCGTTCGAGGGGTTCGCCGAACGCGGCCTTCCCGGTTCCGCCGAGATGGCGATCCGCTCCGAACGCTCGGCCCGATTCCTGGTGCAGCTCGCGTCGGTGATCGCGGAACAGGCGATCGCGCACGACCAGCTGATGGCCGCGGGCGGACCGGAGAACTCCCGCGCGTATGTCGAGTACGAGGCGACGACCCGGCGGCTGCGCGCATTGCTGCCGACGGACACCCTCACCGACTGAGCGCTACGGCCGCGGAGCCTGCGCGGAGTACATCAAGCTCTCTTTCTTCCTGTACAAGAAGTTCCAGGCACGAAAGCTCAAGCACGTTGGAAGCGCAACGTGAATGTCGCGCCAGCACCCCGCTTTCCGGCCGCCGCGATCGTTCCTCCGTGCCCCGTAACGACTTCCTGCGCCAAGGCCAAGCCCTGCCCGAACCGTCGGCCCTCGCCGTTCGTCCCGTGTGCGAAACGCTCGAAAAGTCGTTCCGCTTCGTGCTGCGGGAAGCCCGTCCCGGTGACGCACACGCGCAGTGCGACGTGCCTGGCGTCCGGATGGGCGAGGATCACCTCGATCGAACCGCCGGCGGCGTGTGCCCGATCGCGGAGAACGACTCAGCCGGGGTCGTCGCCGCGGTTCACCGTGCGGATGGTGTACCTGGCACCGTCGAGCGCGCGTTCTTCCGTCCCTAGGGACGCCGGTGCCCCGCTTCCGTCGCGGGGCACCGGCTGAAGCCGCTACTTGCCCGTGACGCGCGCGAGCGCCTCCGGGTACCGCTCGCCGGCGACCGCATCGGCCGGAGCGGCCTTCTCGATCGCCGCGATGTCCTCTTCGGACAGTTCCAGCTCGGCCGCGCCGACGTTCTCTTCCAAGTACTTCCGCCGCTTCGTGCCCGGGATCGGCACGACGTCGGACCCTTTGGCCTGCACCCACGCGAGCGCCAGCTGTCCCGCCGTGACGCCCTTGTCCGCGGCCAGCGCGCGCAGCGCCTCGACGATCGCCATGTTGCGCGCGAAGTTGTCCTCGGCGAACCGCGGCAGGTTGCGGCGCATGTCGCCCTCGGGCAGCTCCTGCACCGACGTGACCGCACCGGTCAGGAAACCGCGGCCCAGCGGCGAGAACGGCACGATTCCGATACCGAGCTCCCGGCAAGTGCCGAGGATCTCGTTTTCGATGCCGCGCGTCCACAGCGACCATTCGCTCTGCAGCGCGGTGACCGGATGCACCGCGTGCGCCCGGCGGATCGTCTCCGCGCCCGCTTCGGAAATCCCGGCGTAGCGGATCTTTCCGGCCTGCACCAGTTCGGCGAGCGCGCCCCAGGTTTCCTCGATCGGCACGTTCGCGTCGACGCGGTGCTGGTAGTAGAGGTCGATGTGGTCGATCCCGAGCCGCTGCAGGGATTCGTCGCAGCACTGCTTGACATACGCGGCGTCCCCGCGCGCGGTCATGCCCTGGTCGGTGTGCACGATGCCGAACTTCGTCGCGAGAACCACCTGGTCACGACGGTCGGCGATCGCCTTGCCGACGAGCTTCTCGTTCTCCCCCGCGCCGTACACGTTGGCCGTGTCGAGCAGGGTGACCCCCAGCTCCAGCGCCCGGTGCACGGTGGCGATGGACTCGCTGTCGTTGTCGCGCACGCCGTAGGCAGCGCTCATCCCCATGCAGCCGAGCCCCTGCGCCCCGACCTCCAGTGCGCCGAGCTTCCTAGTACCGATCACGCGGAAATTCCCTCCATTTCGGGCGCTACGCCAAAGGCCTTGCGCTCGATCTGCTCGTAGTTGGCGATCTTGTAGTCCAGAATGTCGAGACAACCCTGGAGTTCGGCGATCCGGTCGGCGACGGACTGCCGCTGCTCCACGAGGATCGCCTTGCGCCGTCCCGCGCTGGCCACGCCGTGCCGGCGCAGCGAGGCGTATTCGCGCATGCTCTTGATCGGCATGCCGGTGAGCCGCAGCTTCGTCAGAAAGCCGAGCCAGTTCAGGTCTTCGTCGGAGTAGGCGCGCCGCCCCGCCGAATCGCGAGCGGGCGGTTCGAGAAGCTTGATCCGTTCGTAGTACCGGAGGGTGTCGATCGACAGGCCGCTACGTCGTGCGGCTTCCGCTATCGAGTAGCTCATGCGCTCGACAGTACGACCTGGAGCGCGCTCCAGGTCAAATCTTCCACCGGTGGTCACGCTCGCGTTTTATAACGTTGTTGCGTTACGCTGGGTAGATGCCTCGCCCCCGTACGCACGACGAAACCCTCCGGCTGAAGCTCCTGGATCGGGCAGGCGAACTGATCTCAGCCGACGGCCCGAAGGCCCTGTCGCTGCGGAAACTGGCCGCCGACTCCGGCACGTCGACCACCGCGGTGTACTCGCTGTTCGGCAGCAAACCGGACCTGGTGAACGCACTGTACGTGGAAGGCTTCCGCCGCTTCGGCGCGCGCCTGGAGAAGGTCCCGCTGTCCGGCGACGCAGTAACCGACCTCGTGCGTCTGGGCATCGCCTACCGCGAAAGCGCCCTAGCCGACCCGCATCTGTACGCGATCATGTTCAGCCGCTCCGTGCCAGGTTTCGAACCCAACGCCGAGGCCGACGAGGTCGCCCAGGCCACCCTCGCCCCGCTGATGGGCGTGGTCCGCGCCGCCGTGGCGTCCGGCCAGTTCCAAGACGTCGCGCCGGAACTGATCACCGTCAGCCTGTGGGGTTTCGTGCACGGCTTGGTGTCGCTGGAACTGTCCGGCCGCCTGCCGGATGGCTTCAGCGTTTCCGACGCCTACGAAAAAGCCTTGCACGCCAACGCTTCCGGCTGGCTTACCTAGCGCCGTACTGCCGGTCCCCCGCGTCGCCGAGCCCCGGAACGATGAACCCGGAGTCGTTGAGCCGCTCGTCAATGCTCGACGTGACGACCCGGACCGGCAGCCCAGTCTTCTCCAGATGCGCGAGGCCCTCGGGTGCCGCGAGCGCACAGATAGCGGTGACGTCCGTAGCGCCCCGATCGGTCAGCAACCGGATCGTGTACTCCATCGACCCGCCAGTCGCGAGCATCGGATCAAGCACCAGGACAGGCCGGTCCGCGAGCGACTCAGGCAGCGACTCGAGATACGGGGTCGGCTTGAGCGTCTCCTCGTCGCGAGCGAGACCGACGAACCCCATCTGCGCGTCGGGGATCAGCTTGTGCGCCTGGTCGGCCATCCCCAGCCCAGCACGCAACACCGGCACCAGCAACGGCGGACTGGCAAGCCGATACGCATCAGTGCGCGCGACCGGAGTATGAATGCGCTCGGTCCGCACCGGAGCATCGCGCGTGGCTTCATAGACGAGCATGACAGTCAACTCATGCAGCGCGGCCCGGAACGCAGCACTGTCCGTCCGAGCGTCCCGCATGGTCGAGAGACGAGCCTTGGCCAGCGGGTGGTCGACGACATGCACATCCATGCCGCACAACTTAGCCGCCCAACTCGGGGACGCCACCCGTTCCCCCGCGCCTTCGTGGGCCCGCTTACTTCACGGCCCACCGCCCCGCCGCGCTGCTCCCAACCGCGCCCGCGCACACCCACCCCTAAAAGGCCACCGATGCACCCAACAATCGAGGCACCCAGCCCCTCCCCCGCACCCCGATACGAAGCCTCCCTGCGGTTCGGGGTGCCCCACGCAACCACCCACCTGCAATGTCGCCCCCAGGAGACGAGCAGGCCCCCTACCGAGACTCAGCGAACCACCGAACCCACCACCGCTGCCAAGGCGTCTCCACCGCCCTCGGATGATGCTCCCTCCGCACCCAATCCACCGCCTCCCCAACCCCCATCCCACCCAAAGTCACCAAACAAGCCAACACAGTCCCAGTCCGACCCACCCCACCAAGACAAGCCACCTCCACGGCCTCCCCGGCAACCGCCCGGCCGTGCAACCCCACAATCTCCCGCCGCGCCCCCTCCCAATCCCGCGGCAGCAGAAAGTCCGGCCACAGCACCCACCGACGCTCCCACCCCAACGAAGCGTCGTACTTGGCCCGCATCCGCCGCGATCCCAGATACAACCCGAACTCCGGCTCCGGCCCCTCCGGTTGGGGCCGCCCCAGCCCGCGCGCCCGCACCACCACTCCGTCCGGAAGCACGAGGGTCCCCGTCAACGCAGAATCCATCGCGTCATGATCCCCCTATCCACCGTTAGATGGACCCGACGCAGACCTGACAGGGATAGGCTGCCCCAGGTGAGTGAAGACCCAGCCACGCCGGGCCCCGACCAGATGCGCGTGTCGGACGCTGATCGGGAGCAGGTCGCGCAGGTCCTGCACCAGGCCCTGTCCGAAGGCCGCATCACGATCAACGAGCTGGAGGAGCGGCTTTCCAGCGTCTACTCCGCGAAAACGTTCGCCGACCTGAAACCGGTGACCGCCGATCTGCCGGGCAGCGCCGCGCTCGCCACCAGCGCGTCGGCCTCACTGCAGGCCGCCCCCTCGCGCGCGCTCGGGTTGCCGGACAACCGCATCGGCGGGCATCCCGGTTCCGCCGTGTCGATCGGCGTGATGTCCGGGGCCGTGCGCAAGGGCAGCTGGGTTCTCCCGCAGCAGCACACGACTTTCGCGTTCTGGGGCGGTGCCGAGATCGACCTGCGCAGCGCCCGGTTCGCGGAGAAGTCGTGCACGATCACCGCGGTGGCGATCATGGGCGGGATCGAGATCACCGTCCCGGACGACATCAACGTGAATGTCACCGGCATCGGGTTCATGGGCGCGTTCATGCTGGAGGACAAGTCCGGTGCGCCGCCCGCGCCGCCGACCGCCCCGACCGTGACGATCAACGGCCTCGGCTTCTGGGGTGGCGTCGTCGTGTACCGCAAGCCGGCCAAGGACTCGAACGCACCGCAGATCGAGTCCTGAACCCGGCTGCACACGACACCGACAAAAACCGCCGCTCGCACCGCGCGACTGTGGACAACCGAGCGGCCGTGACCAGCTGTCCACAGATTCCAGTGAGCGCTCCGGCGCCTGCTGTCGCGCACCTACACTCAGCGGTATGACAGCTACCACCAGCCCGTCAGCGGCACCGGACACCCCGTCGCCGCTGACGGACGTCACTCGCGACGAAGCGAGCCTGCGGCGGTTCCTGCACGGGCTGCCCGGTGTCGACCAGGTCGGCGTCGAGCAGCGCGCAGCGGGACTCGCGACCCGGAGCATCAAAAAAGAAGCCAAGCGGTGGGCGATCGACACCGCGGTGTCGATGGTCGACCTGACCACGCTCGAAGGAGCCGACACCCGCGGCAAGGTCCGAGGCCTCGCCGCCAAGGCGATGCGGCCGGACCCCGAACGGCAGGACTGCCCGCGCGTCGCGGCCGTGTGCGTGTACCCGGACCTGGTGGAGACGGCCGTCGAAGCGCTCGCGGGCAGTGGCGTGCGGGTGGCGAGCGTCGCCACCGGCTTCCCGGCTGGCCGCACGAGCCGCGAAGTGAAGCTGGCCGACACGCGGCTGGCCGTCGAGGCCGGCGCGGACGAGGTCGACATGGTGATCGACCGCGGAGCCTTCCTCGAAGGCCGCTACCTGGAAGTGTTCGACGAGATCCGCGCCGTGAAAGAAGCCTGCGGCTCGGCACACCTGAAGGTGATCCTCGAAACGGGCGAGCTGGCGACGTACGACAACGTGCGCCGCGCGTCCTGGCTCGCGCTGCTGGCGGGCGGGGACTTCATCAAGACGTCCACCGGAAAGGTCTCGCCCGCAGCGACGCTGCCGGTCACGCACGTGATGCTGCAGGCGGTGCACGACTGGCACGAGCGCACCGGCGAACTGCGCGGCGTCAAGCCCGCGGGCGGGATCCGGACGACGAAGGACGCGATCAAGTACCTCGTCGCCGTGCACGAGGTCGCGGGCGAGCAGTGGCTCACGCCGGAGCTGTTCCGGTTCGGCGCGTCGAGCCTGCTCAACGACCTGCTGCTGCAGCGGCGCACCCAGGTGGACGGCCACTACAGCGGCCCTGACTACGTGACGGTGGACTGACATGGGCATCTTCGAATACGCGCCCGCGCCGGAATCGCGCGCACTGGCCAATCTGAAAGAACACTACAAGCCGTTCGTCAACGGCGAATTCGTCGACGGCTCGGGCGAGCCGCTGAAGACGATCAACCCGGCCACAGAGGAGATCCTCGCCGAGGTCGGCACCGCGTCGGAGTCCGATGTGGACACCGCGGTGAAGGCCGCGCGCAAGGCGTACACGTCGGTCTGGTCGAAAATGCCGGGCACGGAACGGGCGAAATATCTCTTCCGCATCGCGCGGCTGATCCAGGAACGCTCGCGCGAACTGGCGGTGCTGGAGACGCTGGACAACGGGAAGCCGATCAAGGAGTCGCGCGATTCCGACGTGCCTACCGCGGCCGCGCATTTCTTCTACCACGCGGGCTGGGCGGACAAGCTCGGTTACGCGGGCTACGGCCCGGACCCGAAGCCGCTCGGCGTCGCGGGCCAGGTGATCCCGTGGAACTTCCCGCTGCTGATGCTGGCGTGGAAGATCGCCCCGGCGCTGGCCACCGGCAACACCGTGGTGCTCAAGCCCGCTGAGACCACCCCGCTGACCGCGCTGGTCTTCGCCGAGATCTGCCAGCAGGCGGAGCTGCCGCCGGGCGTGGTGAACATCCTGCCCGGAGCGGGCGACATCGGAGCGTCCATTGTGGAGCATCCGGACGTCGACAAGATCGCGTTCACCGGCTCCACGGAGGTCGGCAAGCTGATCCAGCGCACCGTCGCGGGCACCCGCAAGAAGCTGACGCTGGAACTCGGCGGCAAGGCGGCGAACGTGGTGTTCGACGACGCACCGCTGGACCAGGCGGTGGAGGGGATCGTCAACGGGATCTTCTTCAACCAGGGCCACGTCTGCTGCGCGGGCTCGCGGTTGCTGGTGCAGGAATCGGTGGCCGAGGAGGTGCTGGAGAAGCTCCGGTACCGGGTGTCGACGCTGCGGCTGGGCGACCCGCTGGACAAGAACACCGACGTCGGCGCGATCAACTCGGCCGAGCAGCTGGCGAAGATCCGCGGCCTGGTCGAATCCGGCGACGCGGAAGGCGCGCGGCGCTGGACCAGCCCGTGCCCGGTGCCGGACCGCGGGTTCTTCTTCGCGCCGACCGTGTTCTCCGAAGTCCACCAGTCGATGCGGATCGCCCGCGAGGAGATCTTCGGCCCGGTGCTGTCGGTCCTCACCTTCCGCACGCCGGAAGAGGCCGTGGCGAAGGCGAACAACACGCCGTACGGGCTGTCGGCGGGCATCTGGACCGAGAAGGGTTCGCGCATTCTGTGGATGGCGAACCAGCTCCGGGCCGGCGTTGTCTGGGCCAACACGTTCAACCGCTTCGACCCCGCCGCCCCGTTCGGCGGTTACCAGGAGTCCGGTTTCGGCCGCGAAGGCGGACGCACCGGTTTGGAGGCCTACCTCAATGTCTGACCGGATTTCCGTCGCCAAAACCTACAAGCTCTACATCGGCGGCAAATTCCCCCGCTCGGAATCGGGCCGGGTCTACCCCGTCACCGATGCCAAGGGCTCCTTCCTGGCCAACGCGGCCCACGCGTCGCGCAAGGATCTGCGCGACGCGGTGTCCGCCGCCCGCAAGGCTTTCCCCGGCTGGTCGTCGGCAACTGCATACAACCGAGGCCAGGTGCTCTACCGCGTGGCCGAGGTGATGGAAGGCCGCCGCGCCCAGTTCGCCGCCGAGGTAGCGGCCTGCGAAGGCGTCCCGGCGAAAAAGGCGGAGTCCCTTGTGGACGCCGCCATCGACCGTTGGGTCTGGTACGCGGGCTGGACCGACAAGATCGCGTCGGTCCTGGGTGCCGCCAACCCGGTTGCCGGCCCGTACTTCTCCTTCACCACGCCCGAGCCGACCGGCGTCGTCGGCGTCCTGGCCCCGCAAGAGTCCTCCCTGCTGGGCCTGGTGACGGTCCTGGCTCCCGTCCTCGCCACCGGCTCAACGGCGGTCCTGGTCTCCAGCGCGGAGCGCCCGCTGCCCGCGATCACGCTGTCCGAGGTCCTGGCCACCTCCGACGTCCCCGGCGGAGTCGCGAACATCCTGACCGGCCGCGCCGCGGAACTGGGCCCATGGCTGGCTTCCCACGGAGACGTCAACGCCCTGGACCCGACCGGCGCCACCTCCGAGGACCGCGTCACCCTGGCCCAGGAAGCGGCCGGGACCGTGAAACGAGTCCTGTCCGTCCCCGACGCCGAATCAGACTGGACCGCCGAACCAGACCTGTCCCGCCTCCGGCGGTACCTGGAAGCGAAAACCGTCTGGCATCCCATCGGCGTCTGACCGTCGAGTTCCACGCGAACCGCCGTTCCGGTTGCCCCGGAACGGCGGTTTTTGTTTGCCGCCGTACACGTCGCCGTCCGCGCGGGCAGGACGGCAGCCGAACACACAGCACCCCCGCTGTCCGCGATCGACCTCACCGGTCGCGGACACCGGACTCGCCTGAGGACCGCCGGGCCTCAGCATTTCGCGTCTCGACTCTATCCTTTCGCGAAATTCTCTGCCAACATGTGCCATTGGGGAAATTTCGACCGCCCCGTGTCCGGTACGGGCGCTGTCAGCACGTCAGGAGGACTCCGCATGACCCTGCATCCCGCTCAGTCCGAAGAAGCACTCGACCTCGAGTTCCTCGGCACCACCAGCGCGGGCGGCAACTGCCCCAACGCTTATCGCACCAACCGCGGCACGTACGTCGTCCAGGGATACCGGGTTACCGACGAGCAGGCGCTGCGGCAACTGCACGAACGCGGCATGCCGGACACCGAGACGGCCGTCGAAATCCCCGCCGGCCTGCTCAAGTTCTTCCCGCGGGAAGCCTGAGCACGACGTGCCTGCGCGGGCAAGGCAAGGCATCCCGGCGATTCAGAGGCACTAGCCACCCAGGATTTCTCGAAACTCGACCCCAGGTGTGGGAAGATGCCCTCGGGTTCGAGGAATTCCGCATGCGATAGCGAGGGCGAGTGCCTACCAGTTTCGAGAAACGCCGGGCAGAGCTCGGCGATCGCCTGCGCCGGCTCCGGGTCGACGCGGGCTTCGAGACGGGAAAGGACTTCGCCAAGGCCATCGGCTGGAACGCGCCCAAGGTCAGCAAGATCGAAAACGGCAGGCAGACCGTCGGCGACGACGACCTCGACGCCTGGGTCGCCGCGGTCGGCGGACCTCCGGAGCTGGCCGAACAGCTGCGGGAGCAGCTGGTCGAGGTCCGCGACGCGCACGCCAGCTGGAAAGACAAAGTCCGCGAGGGACATCGGGCCCGGCAAGAGGAATCCATTGCCCGCGAGGCGCGAGCGCTACGAATTCGCGCGGTAGACCTCAGAATTGTCTCCGGATTACTGCAAACCCCGGAGTACGCACGGCATACGCTGCTTGCCCACGCCCGGATCCACGGCGGCGACCAGGACATCACCGAGGCGGTCCGGGCGCGAATGCAACGCCAGCAGATCCTCTACGAACCCGGCCGGACCATCGAACTGCTCACCTCCGAGGCCGCGCTGCGTTATCCGAACGCGCCGCGGGACGTGATGATCGCGCAGGTGCACAAGCTGCTCGCACTGCTCGGCACCCCCAATATCCGCTTCGGGATCATCCCCGCGGACGTTGTCGTGCCCTATCCGGTCACCGCGGACTTCTGGGTCGTCGACGACGTCGCGATGGTCGAAACCCCGGAGGGCGAGCACATCGCGAGCGACGTCGACCCGTACCACGAGGTCGCGGATCTACTGTGGACAGTCGCGGCCGAGGGCGACGCGGCCCGGGCGGTGCTGCTTCGGGCGCTCGATGCGCTCACCCGCGCAGCCCCGCCCGACTGACCGCGGAGAATCCCTTACGCCGCAGGCGCTTCGCCAGACGTCAGCGCGCCGACGTCGAGCGTGTGGCTGTCCGCGTTGGCGTCCACCGCACCGAAGGTCCAGTCCACCGACACATTCGGGTCGATCGGGTCCCCGTGCGGGTTGGAGTCGGCCGGAGCGGTGACGGTCACCGCGTTCGGCGTCTGCTGCTCGTCGTCGGACCCGATCGCGGTCCAGTGCAGCGGTACGTACGCCGACGAACCGTTCGCGATCAGCACCGGCGGGGCGTCGGCCGGCGCCTCGTTGTTGACCAGGACGTTGTGGGCTCCGACCAGGTCGACATCGGCCCGGCCAGGCAAGACGCACCGTTCGCCGGGGTTCGCGGTGAACTGCAGCGCCGCCTGACGCTGGCCCGCGCCTGCGCCGCCGTAGACGAGCTTGGTGCTGAACTGATTCGCCGTGCACGGCAATGCCGACGACTCCGCGGTCGTGGCGCCGGCCGTCCCCGCGAAGAGCGCGGCAGCGCCTCCGGCGACAGCGACGGCAACGGCGATCCTGCAGATGTTCTTCATGGTCGTCCCCTCTCGTGTTTCCGGCGGCTCCGCACCGGCCTTCACGAGATAAGACGTCCGCACCCGGAAGACGATGACCCGATGTGAGATCACCCCCGCCGGGGCAACCCCGGACGGCCCGTCGCGTCCCAAAAGACGGTCAGAGCAAGTCTTCCTTGCCGATCGGCCGCCCCGGCAACGGAGTGACCGGGCCGGCGCGCAGGCCGTCGATCATGATGGCGATGCTGCGGGCGGTCGCCAGCTCCGGCATCTTCAGCCGATGCGCGGGCAACTGCCGCACGATGCGGGCGAACAGCACCGCGACGTCACCCGCGCCCACGTCTTTCCGCAGCGACCCCTCGGCCTGCGCCCGGAGCACCAGGTCATCGACCTCAAGCAGAACCGCTTCGCGCAGGCGAGCCACCTCGGGGTCATTCTTGAGAATTTCGTGCGCACGCTGCGACAGCATCGCCAGCTGCATCGACAACTGCAGTTCCGCGCCTTGATACAGCAGCTGCACCAAGGCGTCCCACGCCGTCGGCGCTTCCACTGACAGCCGCTTCGCGTCGTCCAGCACGCCCGCGAAGTTGTCGACCGCCACCGCGCGGATGAGCGCGTCGCGGTCCGGGAAGCGCCGGTAGAGGGTGCCTACGCCGACACCTGCGGCGCGCGCGATCTCCTCCATCGGGACCTCGGGACCGTGGCTGGCGAAGATGGCGCGAGCCGCGGCGATGATCTGGTCGCGGTTGCGTTGCGCGTCCGCCCGCAGCGGTGTCTCGGGGTCTGCACTCATACCCGGCCTTTCCTCTTCCCGGTTGGCGCGCATTCTCGCACGCCGGACCAACTGCGCAAACGTGCCCGCAACCTGGGGCGGACAGCAATTGTCACCCCGTTGCTAGTGGACGAAGATCCTCCACTTCGGTACCTTGGGCAGTGAACCGGAATGTAATCCTCCACATTCATTCCGTAACGGGGCAAACCCACCACAGGGGGTTCAGATGACCGAAGTCGCCCAGCCCAGCCGCACACAGCCGGAGCGGGCCGCGTTCCCGATGAAGCGCACGTGCCCGTTCGCGCCGCCACCGGGCTACGACCGTTTCCGCGACGCTCGCGCGCACTACGTCGAGCTCGAACACAGCGGCCAGCGCGCCTGGGTGCTGAACCGGCACGAGGACCTCCGGGCGATGCTGAACGACCCGAGGTTCAGCTCGAACCGTTTCAACCCCGGTTTCCCGATCCTGTTCAAGGACGGCCAGCAGCGCCGCCCGAAGCTGCGCCCCTCGCTGATCGCGATGGACGCGCCGGAACACGGCCCGGCGCGGCGCAGCGTCGTCGGCGAGTTCACCGTCAAGCGGATGAAGGCGCTGCAGCCGCGCATCCAGGAGATCGTGGACCAGCACATCGACGCGATGCTGGCCGGCGACCAGCCCGCCGACCTGGTGTCGGCGCTTTCGCTTCCGGTGCCGTCCCTGGTCATCTGCGAACAGCTCGGCGTCCCGTACTCCGACCACGACTTCTTCCAGAAGCACAGCTCACAGATCCTCAACCGCGAATCGAGCGTCGAAGAGCGCGGGCACGCGGTCGAAGAGCTGCAGAATTATCTGTCCAAGCTGGTGTCCTTCAAGGAAACCGAACCAGCGGACGATCTGCTCAGCCGCCAGATCGCGAAGAAGCGCGAGGAAGGCGCCTACGACCACGACGACCTCGTGTCGCTGGCCTTCCTGCTGCTCATCGCCGGGCACGAGACCACGGCGAACATGATTTCGCTCGGCACCGTCGCGCTGCTGGAGAACCCCGACGCGCTCGCCGCGATCAAGGAGGACCCGGGCAAAACCCTCGACGCCGTCGAAGAATTGCTGCGCTACTTCACCATCGCGGAACTCGCCACCACGCGCGTCGCGCTCGAGGACGTCGACATCGCGGGCGTCACCATCAAGGCCGGCGAGGGCGTCCTCGGCCTGAGCTACGCGGCCAACTTCGACCCCGAGGTCTTTCCCGAGCCCGAGCGGCTCGACATCACCCGCGGCGGCCGCCACCACGTCGCGTTCGGCTTCGGCGCGCACCAGTGCCTCGGCCAGAACCTCGCCCGGATGGAGCTGCAGATCGTGTTCGACACGCTCTTCCGCCGCATCCCGACGCTGCGTCTCGCCGTGCCGGTCGATCAGTTGCCGTTCAAACACGATTCCGGCGTCTTCGGGCTGTACTGCCTCCCGGTGAGCTGGTGAAGGGGGAAACGATGACTGCCACTGAAGAACTCCGCATGCCGGTCGCCCGCACCTGCCCGTTCTCCCAGCCGGAGCAGTACGTCCGGATGCGCGAGGAAAGCGCGCTCACCCGGGTACAGATCCCCGGCGGCAAACAAGCCTGGGTCGCCACGCGGCACGCGGAAGCCCGGCAGATCCTCGGCGACCGCCGGTTTTCCTCCGACCGGTTCCTGCCCGGCTTCCCGTTCCTGGCCGAGGGCGGGGCCGCGATCCTCAGCAACACCAAGCAGAAAGCCATGATCGGGATGGATGCGCCCGAGCACGGCGAGGCCCGCCGGGAGGTGCTCGGCGAGTTCACCGTGAAGCGCGTCGAGGCGATGCGGCCGCGGATCCAGGAGATCGTCGACGGGCTCATCGACGAAATGCTCGCCGGGCCGAAACCGGCGGACCTGGTGGAAAAACTGTCGCTGCCGGTGCCGTCGCTGGTGATCTGCGAGCTGCTCGGCGTCCCGTACACCGATCACGATTACTTCCAGCAGCGCACGATGGCGCTCATCCGGCGCAGCACCAGTATCGAGGACCGCAAGAAGGCGTCCGAGGAACTGCGCGAGTACCTCAGCGGCCTCGTCGCGGCGAAAGAGAAAGACCCGACTGACGACCTCCTCGGCAGGCAGATCGTCAAACGCCGCGAGCAGGGCAATTACGACCACGACGCGATGATCGGGCTGTCCTTCCTGCTGCTGGTCGCCGGGCACGAGACGACCGCGAACATGATTTCGCTCGGCACCATCGGGCTGCTGGAGAATCCCGGGCAGCGCGCGACGATCGAGGCCGATCCGGGCAAGACGCTCCTCGCGGTCGAGGAACTGTTGCGCTACTTCACGATCGTCGAAGGCGCGACCGCCCGGGTCGCGACCGAGGACGTGGAGATCGGCGGCGTCACGATCAAAGCAGGCGAGGGCGTGCTCGTGCTCGGCTACGCCGCGAACTGGGACCCGGAGGTGTTCGAGAGCCCGGAAAAGCTCGACCTCGAACGCGGTGCGCGCCACCACGTCGCGTTCGGGTTCGGACCGCACCAGTGCCTCGGCCAGAACCTGGCGCGGATGGAGCTGCAGATCGTGTTCGACACGCTGTTCCGCCGCATCCCGACGCTGAAGAGCGTGCTGCCGGTCGACGAGATCCCGGTGAAGGAAGACGCCACGATCTTCGGCCTGTACCAGTTGCCGGTGACCTGGTAGAGATCAGAGTGCTCCCACCACAAGCCAGGAAGAGGCCATCATGAAGATCATCGCGGACACCGGCAAGTGCGTCGGCGCCGGCCAGTGCGTGCTCACCGAGCCCGCGCTGTTCGACCAGAGCGAGGACGACGGCACGGTCATCGTCCTCAACGACACTCCGGACGGCGAACTGGTCGAGAAGGCGCGCGAGGCCGTGAACATCTGCCCGAGCCAAGCGCTTTCGCTGGAGGAGTGACCGGCGGTCAGGACAAGCGGACGGCGGTCACCGCGGCGGTCGAGTACTTCGTCGTCAGGTGGCCGCCGCGCGCGTCGATCGCTTCGCCGACCTCGGCGAGCACCTGGTCGCGTTGCTCCGGAGTCGCCACGGTGACGCCGCCCTGCGTGGCGAGCAGGTCCAGCCACTCGTCGCGGCGGTAGTCCTGCGTCCATTCGTAATGCCAGTTCTCCGCTTCGGCGAACGCGCCGGTCCCGGCCAGGCCGGCCGCGGCCTTGTCGAGCATCGGCTGATAGGCCTGTGCGCTGGGGCTTTTCAGGTAGTTGCCGCTGAACGGCGAGTCCGGCATCGCCCGGCGCAACGCGTCCGCCAGGGCGTGCGAAATTTCTTCCGGCGGCATGAAGACGTGCCAGAACGCGACGAAGCGGCCGCCCGGACGGAGCACCCGTGCGGCCTTCGCGGCTCCCGCGCCCGGCTCGACCCAGTGCCATGCCTGTCCGGACACGAGGGCGTCGAACGTCCGTCCCGCCGGGTCCCAATCCTCGAATTTCGCGACCTCGACCGGGAAATCGCGCCGCGCGAACTCCGCCATCCGCGCGTCCGGCTCCACGCCGAGCACCACCGCGCCGCGCGCGAGGAATTGCCGCCCCTCGATGCCGGTACCGCAGCCGACGTCGAGAACTTCCTTCCCCGGGCTCGCCGCGAGGACAGCGGTCACCAACTCGTCCGGGTAACGCGGGCGGGCTCGGTCGTAGCGCTCGGGATCGACGCCGAACGATTCCGCCATGGTCCGGTGCTGATGCGGTTCGGAACCGGGTAAAGTGGGCATGTGCCCACCATAGTGGGCAAGTGCCCACTATGGCTAGAGAGGACCGTCGAGTTGCCCACCGGGATCCATCTCCGCGACGTGCGCGCCCAGCTTTTCGATGCCGCGGAACGGGTTTTGCTGCGCGAAGGGCCGAGCGGACTCACCAGCCGCGCCGTCACCACCGAAGCGGATTGCGCGAAGGGCGTGCTGCACCGGCATTTCGAGGATTTCGACGCGTTCCTCGCCGCTCTGGTGCTCGACCGGATCCATCGGCTCGAAGCCCGCGCGGACGACCTGCGCGCCGGAGCCGGAACCGGCGACGTGGTCGAAACGGTGGCCGAGGTGCTCACCGAAGTCTTCTCGTCAGTCGCGGTGTCGATCGTCGCCCTGATCACCTTCCGCGACGAACTCCGGCACCGGCTCCGGGCGGCGCGGCCGGGCCCGGGGATTCCGCTGGCGACCGACGCGGCGAACGTGCTCGCGGATTACCTTGCCGCGGAACGAAACCTCGGCCGGCTCGCTCCGGATGCCGATGTACAGACGTTGGCTCCGACGCTCATCGGGGCAGGTCATCTGCTCTTCGCCGATCGGACTGGGGAGCCTCCGAGCGAGGAAGCCGTCCGGCAGATGGCGGCCACCGTCCTCGCCGGAGCCCTCCGCTGACTCAGCCAAGACCTGTCGCGAGCGCGGCAATCGACAGCGCCAAGGCACCGAGCGCACCGAGCGCGCCGACCGCTCCGTACCGCGTCAACGTGCGCCGGTCATCGCTGCGCCTGAGGTAAAGCGCGGCGGCTCCGGCGAACGCGAGACCACCCGCGATGAACCACGGCCCCCAGAGGTAGAGATACCAGTTGACCAGCGCAGTGGGTTCGACGGCGAAGGCTCCCGTCTTGACCAGCACGCCCTGCACGACGAACAGCCCGCCGTGCCAGGTCAGCAGGATCGCCGCACCACCGCCGCAGAGCACCATCGCCCGGCTGAGCCATCGGCCGAGCGGCCGGGTCAGACTGACGCCGATCACGGCACCGAAAACCTTCAGCAGACCAGTGATCACCAGGACGGCCACGAACCACGGCACCCGGTCCTGGGCCAGTTTGACCAGCGGCGGCGACACCGTCGATTGCGCGCCGAAGGTGTTGCCGGTCGCCCAGACGAAGCTGGGGACCGCGAACAGCAATCCCCAGGCCGCGGCGACGTAACCCGGCCACTTGCTCAGCTCCGCTTGCTTCAGCGACATGCGCCAAGCCTCGCGCGAAATGCAGCGGAAAGGATCGGGCGCGCGGGGGAGGCATCTCCCCCGCGAGAGCTAGGTGTCGGTGCCGGAGAGCACCGGCACCGACACCTCCGCTCAGCCCAGCCGCAGCGTCGTCTTCGGATCGAACGCGTGCGTCTCGCCCTCGCCGCGCAACGCCACCCGGACGTTGTCGCCGATCCGGGGCGGTGTCCGTCCGTCGACCCGGACCACGAATCGGTCGTCCCCGACCTTGCCGTGCAGGTACGCGTCCGCACCCAGTTCTTCGACCAGCTCCACCACCAGCTCGAAGCCCTCGTCCGCCTCGCCGACCAGGCGCAGCGACTCCGGCCGGATCCCGAAGACGATCTCGGACAGCCCAGCCGCCGCTGTCCGCACCTCGGTGGGCAGCGGCACCACCAGGTCGCCCAGTTGCACGCCGCCGTCGGTCAGGGGCAGCGTCGCCAGGTTCATCGCCGGCGACCCGATGAAGCCGGCCACGAACGAGTTCGCCGGCTTCTCGTACAACGACCGCGGCGAATCGCATTGCTGCAGCACGCCGTCCTTCAGCACCGCTACCCGGTCGCCCATCGTCATGGCCTCGACCTGGTCGTGGGTCACGTAGATGGTCGTCGTGCCGAGCCGTTGCTGCAGTTTCGCGATGTTGGCCCGGGTTTCCACGCGCAGTTTCGCGTCCAGGTTGGACAGTGGCTCGTCCATCAGGAACACGCTCGGCTCGCGCACGATCGCCCGGCCCATCGCGACCCGCTGCCGCTGCCCGCCGGACAACGCCTTCGGCTTGCGGTCGAGGTACCGCGACAGGTCGAGCATCGTCGCGGCCTCGTCGACCCGCTTCTTGATGTCGGCCGACGAGAAACCGCGCAATTTCAACGCGAAACCCATGTTGTCGGCGACCGTCATGTGCGGGTACAGCGCGTAGGACTGGAACACCATCGCGATGTCGCGGTCCTTCGGCGGCAGGTCGGTCACGTCGCGGTCGCCGATCCGGATCGAGCCCTCGTTGACGTCCTCCAGTCCGGCGAGCATCCGCAGCGCGGTGGACTTGCCCGAACCGGACGGGCCGACGAGCACGAGAAATTCGCCGTCCGGGACCTCGAGGCTCAGCTGGTCGACCGCGCGGACGCCCGGGTTCCCGGGGTAGATACGCGACGCCTGGTCGTAGATCACTTCAGCGGACATCTGCGTTCTCCCTTACTTCACAGCGCCCATGGACAGCCCGCGCACCAGGTGGTTCTGCGCGATCCAGCCCACGATCATCACCGGCAGCGAGGCCAGCAGCGCGGCGGCGGACAGCTGGGCCCAGTACAGGCCCTCGCTCGTGATGAAGCCGACCAGGAACACCGGCACGGTGCCGGCGCGGGCGGCGGTGAGGTTGACCGCGTAGAAGAACTCCGTCCAGGAGAAGATCACGCAGATCAGCGCGGTCGCGGCGATTCCCGGCGCGACCACCGGCATGATGATCTTGCGGAGCAGCGTCGGCAGATTCGCGCCGTCGATCCGCGCCGCCTCGATCATTTCGCCGGGCACTTCCAGGAAGAACGACCGCATCATCCAGATCGCGAGCGGCAGGTTCATCGCGGTGTACAGGATGATCAGCGCCCACACCGTGTCCAGCAGGTTGGTGTTCTGCGAGATCACGTACAGCGGGATGATCGCGGCCACGATCGGCAGCATCTTGGTCGACAGGAAGAAGCCCAGCGCGTTCTTCGTGCCCTTGACCGGGGCCAGCGACAGCGCGTACGCGGCCGGAATTCCCAGCAGCAGCACGAGCAGCGTCGAGATCACCGTGACGAACGCCGAATTTCCCAGGTACGGCAGGAAACCGCTGTTGAGGACGTTCGAGATCTGGTCGAACGTCGGGCTGAAGAACAGCTTCGGCGGATCGGTGTAGGCGTCGTTTTCCTGTTTGAACGCGGTGAGAATCATCCACAGCAACGGGAAAACGAAGAGGATCGCGACGATCCAGGTCGCGACGGTCAGCGTGCCCGGACCGTAGCGGCGTTTGGTCCTGCGCCGAGAAGGCGGCGCGGTGTCGGTGGCGGCGGGCGACGCGGTGGCGGTTGCGGTGCTCACTTGACTCCTCCGTCCACGGAGAACGCGCGGAACATCAGCCGCAGCGCGAACGTGGCGACGATCATCGTCAGGATGACCACCACGACGCCCATCGCGGACGACTGTCCGATGTCGAAGCCCTCGAACGCGCGCTGGTAGATGTAGAACGGCAGGTTCGTGCTGGCCGTGCCCGGACCGCCTTGCGTCATCAGGAAGATCGCGTCGAAACTGTTCACGATGTAGATCGCGCCGAGCAGCGTGGCCAGTTGCAGGAACCGCGACAGATGCGGCAGCGTGATCGACACGAAGGTGCGCCAGCGGCTCGCGCCGTCCACCGACGCCGCCTCCAGCACCTCCTTCGACTGGCTCTGCAGCCCGGCGAGGATCAGCAGCGTCATGAACGGCGTCCACTGCCAGATGATCTGCGCCATCACCGCGGCCAGCGGGAACTGCGAAAGCCAGTCCGTGTCCGTGCCGAACACGAAATGCAGCAGCCCGTACGTCGGGTCGAACATTGTCGTCTTCCACAGCAGCGCACCGGCCGCCGGGAGGATCAGGAACGGGGTGATCAGCAGCGTCCGGACAAAGCCGCGACCGAAGAACTTCCGGTCCAGCAGGACGGCGAGCCCGAGCCCGAGCAACAGCGAAAGGAACACGCAAACCACGGTGAGCACCACTGTGTTCAGCAGCGCGCCGAGGAACGTCGTGTCGGTGAAGACGTCGATGTAGTTGCGGAACCCGACGAAATGCCGCGAGCCCGGCCGCACCAGGTTCCACGACTGGAACGAGTAGAACACGGTGAGCAGGAAGGGAATCTGCGTCACCGCGATCACGAAGATCAGCGCGGGCAGCAGCGGCAGCCGTCGTTTCCCGGCCGAACCGGTCGCTTTCCTCGCAGCGGGCTTCACGGTCGCCGGCGCGGTTCCGGCGGGGACGGAGAGGGTGCTCATCGCTGCACCTCCTGATAGGACTTTCCGACGGATTCCGCGTATTTCTGCGATTGCGCGAGCGCGTCGGCGACGGAGGTCTGACCGGCGATCGCGGCGGACAGCTGCTGGCTCACCCGGGTGCCGAGGTCCTGGAACTCCGGGATCCCGACGAACTGGATGCCCGGGTACGGCACCGGGTTCGCCATCGTCTTCTGCTGGTTGGCCGCCGCGATGCCATCCAGCGTCGGCTGGGCGTAGGCCTTCGCGGCTTCCTTGTACTGCGGGATCTCATAGGTCGACTTGCGCGTGCCCGGCGGCACCCGGTTCCAGCCGTAGGTCTCGCCGACCTTCTTCGCGTACTCCTTGTTCGTCATCCACGCCATGAACTTCCAGGCGTCGTCCTTGTTCTTGCCGACCTTCGGGATGCCCAGCGCCCAGGTGTAGAGCCAGCCGCTCGCCTGGGTCTTCTCCACCGGAGCGGCGGCGTAGCCGTTCTTGCCGACGACGTGGCTGGTCTTCGGGTCTTCCGTGGTGCCGGTCATCGACGTGGCGTCGTACCACATCGCCGCGTTGCCCTGGGCGTACTTCGTGCCGCATTCGGTGAACCCGGCGCTGGAGGCGCCGACCTCGCCGTGTTCGCGCAGCAGGTTCACGTAGAAGTTCGCTGCCTGGGTGAACTCCGGGCTGGTGAGCTTCGCGTTCCAGTTCTTGTCGAACCATTGCGCGCCGAAGGTGTTCGCCACCGTGGTGAACGGCGCGAGGCTCTCGCCCCAGCCTGGCTTGCCGCGCAGGCAGATCCCGGCGACACCGGCCTTCTTGTCGTCGAGTTTCGCGGCGAAATCGGCGATCTGCTCCCACGTCGGATGCGCCGGCATGTTCAGCCCGGCCTTCTGGAACAGGTCCTTGCGATAGACCACAAAGGACGATTCACCGTAGAACGGCACCGCGTACATCTGGTTCTCATACGACAGCGACTGCCGGATGCTCGGGATGAAGTCGGCCTCGTCGTACCCCGGCGTCGCCTTCATGTGCGGTTCGAGGTTCTCCAGCCAGCCGTTGGCCGCCCATTGCGGAGCCTCGTAATTGCTGATCATCACCACGTCGAACTCGCCGCCCTGGGTGGCGGTGGACGCGGTGATCTTCGCCCTTGCCTCGTTTTCCGGCAGGGAGACGAACTTGAGCTTGATCCCGGGGTTGGCCTGCTCGAACTCGCCCTTGAGCGAGATGGCGTCCTTCATCTGCGGATTGGACACGATCGCGACGACCAGTGTCCGCCCGCCGGTGCCGAGCGCCCCGGCTCCGGCGCATCCCGTCACTAACAACGCTGTCGCGGCCAGGAGGCACAGGAGTTTACGCACCGCCACCACCTCCGGGCAGCACCTGGATCTTGAGGCCGGACCCGCTGCGCATCTTCGCCAGCGCCTCGGGGTACTGCTCGAGCGGAAGCGTGTCGGTGATCAGCGCCTCGGTGTCGATGTAGCCGTTCGCGACCAGGTCGAGCGCGTTGCCGTAGCTGTTCAGCACAGCCATCGAACCGACGATGGTGATTTCGTCGTTGTAGATGCGGAAGGGCGAAAGCGCGACCCGTGCTTCGGCCGGGGCAACCCCGAACACGAGCAACCGGCCACCGCGGTGAAGCGCGTTGAACGCGGCTTCGATGGCGGGTGCCGCGCCAGTGCAGTCCACCGCGGCGTCGAAGCGTTCATCGTCCAATTCGGACACGTCGGAGCCCACCGCGGTCGCGCCGAGGTCGGTCGCGCGAGGCAGCCGTGCGGCGTTGCGGTCGACCATCGTCACGTGCGCACCCGCACGGAGCAGGAGCTGCTGCATGATCAGGCCCATCGTGCCCGCGCCGACCACGAGGAAGCGTTCGCCCGCCTCCACGCCGATCCGGCGCACGCCGTGCACCGCACAGGAAACGGGTTCGACCAGCGCGCCCTGTTCCCAGGTCATCGAGTCGGGCATCCGGTAGCAGGTGTCGGCGGGCACCGCGACGTACTCGGCGAACGCGCCGTTGACCGTGTCGCCGGTGGCGTTCCAGTTCGCGCAGAGGTTGCCGTGCCCGGAACGGCACGGGGTGCAGTATCCGCAGTAGATCGACGGGTCGACCGCGACCCGGTCGCCGACCTTCCACTCGGCGGGCACGTCCGCGCCGAGCTCGACGATCTCCCCGGAGAACTCGTGCCCGGGAACGATGGGATACGGGGTCGGCGGGAAGTGGCCGTCGGCGATGTGCAGGTCCGTGCCGCAGATCCCGCAGGCACCCACCTTCACGACGACCTGGCGCTCCCCGGGCTTCGGATCGGGAACCTCGCCGACCCGGATCTCCCCGGGCCGGTCCACGATCGCGGCGCGCATGCGTCATCACCTTCCAAGGTGCTCTTTTGAGCGATTTTGACTTATGCCGTAGGTAACAGGCGTAGGCATTAGAGGCCGCAACCTGGGGATCCGTCAACCAGCAAAGCTCATTTTTGCGCTATCCTGCTCATGTGAGCAGGAAAAAGGGGTCACCGCCGCTGACCGAGACGCTGCTGCTGGCGACCATGGCCAGGCGGTTCTACGTGCAGGGCGCCTCGAAGCTGGAGATCGCCGACGAGTTCGGCGTGAGCCGCTTCAAGGTCGCGCGGATGCTGGACACGGCGCTCGAGAGCGGGCTGGTGCGGATCGAGTTCGACCTGCCCGCGCCGATCGACGTCGAACTGTCCGACGACATCCGCCGCGCCTACCGGCTGGACCGCGTGCTCGTGCTCGAACGAGCAGCCGAGAAGGAACCGAGGGAGATCGTCCGCAAGAAGGTCGGCGCGCTGGCCGCCCGGCTGCTGGAGGAGATCGCCACCCCGGACGACGTCATCGGGCTGTCCTGGGCGCGGTCGGTCAACGCCATGACCGAGGCGATCCGGACCTTGCCGCGCTGCCCGATCGTGCAGTTGTGCGGGGTGCAGGCGGGGATGGACATGCGCGGCCGTTCGGTGGAGACGGTCAGCCGCGTGACGTCGGTGTCCGGCGGCGATTCGTACCCGATTTTCGGCCCGCTCGTCCTGCCCGACCGGCGGACCACCGAGATCCTGCGGCACCAGCCGGGCATCGCGGAAACGTTCGCGCAGTTCGGGAAACTCACCAAGGCCGTGGTGAGCATCGGTTCGTGGGAGGCCGGGGAGTCCACCGTCTACGACGCCCTGGACGAGGCCGAGCGCGCCGCCATCGCCGCCCGGGGCGCGACCGCCGAGGTCGCCGCGCGGCTGTTCGACGCGGACGGCAACTCGCTCGGCACCGGACTGGCGCACCACGTGCTCGCGATCAGCCACGAGGAGCTGATGGCGGTCCCCGAGGTGATCGCGATCGGTTACAGCCGGCCGAAAGCCGAGGCCGTGGACGCCGTGCTGCGGTCTGGGCTGGTGTCGACGCTGGTCACCGACGCCGCGGCGGCCGTACCGTTGCTGGAACTGGCGCGGGCGAGGCCATTGCCCTCGTGAGCTAGCTGCGCTTCGAGCACCTGATCGCCGTACTCCGCCACCCAGCGCCCGAATCCCTCGATCGGCCCGAGGAAACTCACCCCGAGTTCGGTGAGCTGATACGCCCCCGAGGCGCGCTCGACGAGCCCGTCGCGTTCCAGCTTGCGCACCGCCTCGGTGAGCACCTTCGCGCTGATCCCGCCGATGCGCGTGCGCAGCTCGCCGTGCCGCAGCGGGCCGTTCTTCAACGCCCACAGCACGACCGGATGCCAGGTGTTGCCCACCAGGTCGAACGCGAGCCGGGTGCGGCAGTCGGCGATGAACTCCATAGTTACCTTTCGGTTCCTGCCGTGGTCCATAACGTCGCTTCCGTACAACCACGCGACGACAGGAGACCTTCCCATGCGCATCGCCCTCTTCGGCACCGGCGGTATGGCGTCCGCCCTCGGCGGCCAATGGACCCGGCACGACCTGACCGTGTCCGGTCGTTCCCCGTCCTCCGCTGCTGCGTTGGCAGCGGAGCTCGGCGCGGAGGTTCTTTCTTGGGCCGACGCCGCCGCCCGAGCGGACGCCATTCTGCTGGCCGTCCCCACCACCGCCCTCGAAGCCCTGCTCACCCCGCTCGACCTGACCGGCAAAGTCCTCATCGACTGCACCAACACGCCTGGCGCGACCGGCGAACCGGTGGCCGCTCGCATCGCCGAATACGCCCCGGGTGCGTCGGTGGTGAAGGCGTTCAACCTCGCGCACGTGGACGTCTGGCGGATGACGCCGCCGCTGTTCGAAGGCCGTCCGCTCGGCGTCCCGCTCTGTGGTGCCCCGGAGGCCGTCGAAGTGGCTACGGAGCTGGTCCGAGACGTGGGCTGCACTCCCCTGCCCGCTGGCGGACTGGACCGAGCCGCCCTGCTCGAAGCCGCGGCCGGGCTGGCGATCGGCCTGTGGTTCGACGGCCTGGACGCGCGATCCATGCTCATGAGCGCCTGAATCGCTCTGTCGCAACCGACTGCGCGCGCATTTCTGTCCACAGTGGATTCGCGGTCACTTGGGCAGCCGCTCCGGCGTTACCGCCGACCCTGAGCGACCAGAGCTGACCTCAGGGTCGAATTGGGTGGTTTCACCGGATGCCCGGGTCGCCGATCGCCCGCGAAACTGGCCCGGTGACTCGGGTTTCCCCGCGATGGCGGCAAACATTGGTATGGCTCCACGTAATCTCGTCAGTAGCATGGATGAGCCAGGCGCTCTCCCTGTGCGTGCTGACGCTGGTCGCGCTCGACGGACACCACGCGGGCCCGGCGATGCTCATGGCCAAGCGCCTCGACACCGTGCTGCTGGCGCCCATGGCGAACACCGCCGCGTTCACCGGTCTGCTTCTCGCCGGAGCCACCGCCTGGGGTTTCTTCCGGCATTGGTGGGTCCTGGTCAAATTCGGCCTGACGCTCATCCAGCTGTACGCCGGGATTTTCCTGCTCTCGCCCGCTCTCACCGAGGCCGCCGCGACCGCCGCACCGGTGTGGCAGCTAGCCGCGGGCAGTGCGCTGATGGCGAGCGGATTGGCGTTCCAGGTCTGGATTTCGGTCGCCAAGCCGTGGTCGCGCACGCCGTGGTCCACCGCCGCCAAACCGCGGCCCGCGCCCACGTGGGTCTTCACCGCCGGGCTGGCCGCACCGATCGCGGACACCGCCGCCGGCATCGCACTCGGCTACCCGATGCCCGCGCTCTCGCTGATCATGCTCGCCGTGCTGCTCGTCCGGCGGCCGGAAACCCGGGTACTCAGAGCTGGTTGACGTCCACGATCCGGACCACCGCGCTGCCCGCCTCGTCCGAGGCGCGCAAATCGACCTCCGCGCTGATCCCCCAGTCGTGGTCGCCAGCCGGATCGTCGAAGATCTGCCGCACCCGCCAGAGATCCGGCTCCTGTTCGATCAGCAGCAAAGCCGGACCGCGCGCGTCCGGGCCGATGCCGAGCGAATCGTGCTCGTCGAAGTAGTCCTCGATCGCGTCTTCCCACGCGTCCGCGTCCCAGCCGGAGGCGGCGTCCAGCGCGCCCAGTTCGTCGTACGCCCGGCGCGAAGCCAGCTCCACCCGGCGGAACAACTCGTTGCGCACCAGCACGCGGAACGCCCGCTCGTTGCGCGTCACCGCGGGCGGCTCGGGCGGCGGCCGGTGCGACACCGGGCCCTCCTCGTCCGGATGCCGCAGCGCTTCCCATTCGTCCAGCAGGCTCGAGTCGACCTGGCGCACCAGTTCGCCGAGCCATTCGATGAGGTCTTGCAGCGATTCGGTTTTCGCCTCGTCCGGCACGGTGTGCCGCAACGCGTCGTAAGTGTCGGCGAGATAGCGCAGCACCAAACCCTCAGAACGCGCGAGCTGATAGAAGCCCACGTATTCCACGAAGTTCATCGCGCGCTCGTACATATCGCGCACCACCGACTTCGGCGACAGCTCGTAATCCGCCACCCACGGGTGGCCGGCGCGATACGACTGGTAGGCCGCGTTAAGCAGCTCCTCCAACGGTTTCGGGTACGTGACGGATTCGAGAAGCTCCATCCGCTCGTCGTACTCGATGCCCTCGGCCTTCATCGCCTGCACGGCTTCGCCGCGAGCCTTGAACTGCTGCTGTGACAACACCGGCCGCGGGTTGTCGACGGTGGATTCCACAATGGACACGACGTCCAGCGCGTACGACGGCGATTCCATGTCCAGCAGTTCGATCGCGGCCAGCGCGAAGGGCGAAAGCGGCTGGTTCAACGCGAAATCGAACTGCAGGTCCACGGTCAGGCGGACGATGCGTCCCTCGGCGTCCGGTTCGGGCAGCCTTTCCACGACGCCGGCGGCGAGCAGCGAACGATAGATCTCGATCGCCCGCAGGATCAGCTTCCGCTGCGTCGGGCGGTCCGAATGGTTGTCCTCGAGCAGATGCCGCATCGCGTCGAACGCGTTGCCCGGCCGCGAAATCACGTTCAGCAGCATCGAGTGGCTGACCTGGAAGCTGGACGTGAGCGGTTCCGGCTCGGCCGCGATCAGCCGGTCGAACGTGCTCTCGGTCCAGTTGACGAAGCCCTCCGGCGCTTTCTTCCGGACGATCTTCTTTTTCTTCTTCGGGTCGTCGCCCGCCTTCTCCAGCGCCTTCGCGTTCTCCACCACGTGGTCCGGGGCCTGCACGACCACGTACCCGTCGGTGTCGTACCCGGCCCGGCCGGCGCGTCCGGCGATCTGGTGGAACTCGCGCGCCTTCAGATGCCGCTGCCGCACGCCGTCGTATTTCGTCAGCGCCGAGAACACCACCGTGCGGATCGGCACGTTGATGCCGACGCCGAGGGTGTCCGTCCCGCAGATCACCTTCAGCAGGCCGGACTGCGCGAGCGTTTCGACCAGCCGACGGTACTTCGGCAGCATGCCCGCGTGGTGCACGCCGATGCCGTGCCGCACGAGCCGCGAAAGCGTCTTGCCGAACCCGGCGGAGAACCGGAAGTCGCCGAGCAGGTCGGCGATCGCCTCCTTCTCCGCCTTGGTCGTGACGTTGATGCTCATCAGCGTCTGCGCCCGCTCGATGGCCGCCGCCTGCGAGAAATGCACGACATACACCGGTGCCTGGCCGCCGTTGAGCAGCTCGGACATCGTCTCGTGCAGCGGCGTGAGCGCGTACCGGAAGGTGAGCGGCACCGGCCGCTGCGCCGACGTGACCACCGCGGTCGGCCGCCCGGTCCGCCGGGTCAGGTCCTTTTCGAAGAACGAAACGTCGCCGAGCGTGGCCGACATGAGCACGAACTGCGCGTTCGGCAGCTCGATCAGCGGGACCTGCCACGCCCAGCCGCGGTCCGGTTCCGAATAGAAGTGGAACTCGTCCGCGACGACCTGGCCGACCGGGGCGTCGGCACCGTCGCGCAACGCGATGTTCGCCAAGATTTCCGCGGTGCAGCAGATGATCGGAGCATCGGCGTTGACGCTCGAATCGCCGGTCATCATGCCGACCTGGTCGGCCCCGAAGATCTCGATGAGCTGGAAGAACTTCTCCGAGACGAGGGCCTTGATCGGCGCGGTGTAAAAACTGCGTTTGCCGTGCGCGAGCGCGGTGAAGTGCGCGCCGACCGCCACGAGGCTTTTGCCGGAGCCGGTCGGCGTCGACAGGATGACGTTGGCCCCGGAGACGACCTCGATCACCGCCTCCTCCTGCGCCGGGTACAACTCGATGCCCCGCTCCGCCGTCCACGTCGTGAAGGCTTCGAACAGGGCATCTGCGTCGGGATCCGCTGGCAGGAGGTCGGTGAGAGTCATCGCGGCACCTATCGTGCCATCCCGGGCCCGGCCGCAGGTGCAGGGGAGATCGCGGGCCCTTGCCCTAACCCGTAGGCTTCCGGTACCGCGCGTCGCCGGAGGGGCCACAGGCAGGCGGGCGCGCACACGGGCGGTACTCGCGGAGGATTCGGCAATGGCACAGGACATCATCCCGATCGAGCTCGGGCTGCCGCAGGGCGACGTGGTCACCCTCTGGGCCCCGCGGTGGCGGGAGGACGGCGAGGAGTGGGAAGCGTTCCTCGGCGACGAGGACGACCTGTACGCCTTCCCGGACGCCGCGCACCTCGCCGCCTTCGTGCGCACGTCCGAGCAGCACGACCTGCTCGACCACCCGGCGTGGGACGCGGTGCCCGCGCTGAACGTGCCCGAGCTGATCCCGGACGACGACCACTCCTACGACCTCGTCGGCGTGCCCGAGCTGGTCGCCGAGGAGCCGGACTCGTGGACGATCGGCGAACTCGCCGAGATCGTCGGCATCGTGCGTTCGCTCGCCGACGTGTGCGAGCTGGACGAGGTGCACGAGGTGCTCGACGCCTACGAGGGCTTCTCGCTGCTGGAGCAGGGCCGGCTGCCGTTCACCGGGCGCGAGGGCGAAGCGCTGTGGAACGACCTGTCGAAGGCCGTCTCCGAGAAGTGGGACACCGTGCTCGACGCGATCGACAACCTGGTGACCGTGCCGGACGTCGACGCCGCGGTGCTGGAGCAGACCGCCGAAGAGCTGGCCGCCTTCCACGAGGAATCCGCCGAGGCGGAGGCCGGTGAAGAAGACGGCGGGCCGGAAGACCTCGAAGCGGTCGACACCGAGGACGAGGACGCCGAGGACGAGCCGGTCGGCTTCTGGGGCGAGGTCGGCATCGACCCGATCAAGATCGTCACCTCCGGTGCGGAGTACTACACGCTGCGCTGCTACCTCGACGACAAGCCGGTGTTCCTCGGCAACGACGGCGAGATCGACGTGTTCAGCTCGCCCAAGGCGCTGCTCAAGGCGATCAAGGCGGGGGACGAGCTCGCCGACACCGACCTCGCCGAGGTGTCCACTTGGGACGAGGTGCGCGAGAAGGCGGCGGCCGACGAGCTCGAGATCGAGGTCGACACCGACAACACCTACGTGTTCCCCGGCCTCGACGAGGACATCGCCGAGGGCCCCGAGTCGATCGACCCGACCCAGCTGGAGCTGGCCGTCGAGCTGATCACCGACGCCGCCGAATGGGCGGGCGACGACACCGTCGAAACCGCGCTGGCGGCCAACGAAAGCCTCGGCTGGCTGGTGTCGTTCGTGCTGCGGCCGGACCCGAGCCGGCTCGAGCCGAGCGCTCCGTTCGACGCCGAGCAGAGCGCCTGGCGCAAGCTGGTGGAGGACTTCGAGAACCGCCTCACGGTGGTCTGAACCTCTAGAGGGCGTCGAACACGCTCTCGGCCGAGTCCCCGGCGGAGAACATCTTCCAGGCGACGCCGGCGATCGCATCCGGATCCAGGGTGCGGCCGCCGGCGTCGCCGTATTTTTCCCGCTGCGCGACGACCATCCGGTAGATGTCGCCGCGTTCGATCAGACCGCCGATGATGAGGCTGCCCGCGTACACGCCGGTCCCGGCCAGCCGTTCGTGCAGCGTCCGCGCGTAGTTCCGCAGGGCCGCCGACGACATCGCGAGCGCGCCGAGCGCGGGCATCGGCCGCACCGCGCTCAGCCCGCCCGCGAACAGGAACCCGCCGCGGCCGCGTTCCAGCATGCCCGGCAGCAGCTTGCCGACCACCTCGACGGCCGGATACACCCAGCTCATCGCCTTCTCGACGGCGCCGACGGTCACTTCGGTGATGTCCGTGGGCATGCGGTCCGGTTCGATCGCGGCCGGGCCGTAGTAGGCGACGTCGATGCCCCCGAAACGTTCGGCGATTTCGTCGAGCGTCGTCCCGATGCCGTTCCGGACGTCGCCGACGAACGCCTCGGCGTCGCCGAGTTCGGCCAGGTAGGCCGGGTGCCGCTCAGCGGTGCGCGAAACGAGGGCGACCTGGTACCCCTCGGCGGAGAACCGGCGTGCCATCGACATCCCGAGGCCGGGTCCGGCTCCGAGAACGACAGCGGTCGGGCGAGTGGTCATGGCTTGGCTTCCTTCCCCAGAGGTAAATCGAGGGTGCCCTCGACTTCGTCCGAAGCTACCACAAAAACCCGAGGGCACCCTCGACTTTGTACGATGGGACCCATGGCCACCGGATCGAAGCCGTTGCGCGCGGACGCCGCCCGCAACCGCGACAAGCTGCTGGCCGCCGCGACGCGCGCGTTCGGCGAGCACGGCCTCGACGCGCCGCTGGAGCAGATCGCCCGCAGCGCCGGGGTCAGCATCGGCACGCTGTACGCGCACTTCCCCACCCGGGACGCCTTTGTCGACGCGATCCTGCCCGCACGAATCGCCGCGGTGGACGACCTGGTGACGAAGGCGTTAGCGGAGCCGGACCCCTGGCAGGGCTTCACCGGATTCCTCGACGGACTATTCGTGTTGCAGGCCAAGGACCAAGGCCTCAACGACGCCCTCGCCCGGCGGCTGCCGCTGAGCCCGGCCGCGCTGGAGGCCTGCCGCACCGGGTTCCAGCACGCCGCGCGGATTATCGACCGGGCCAAGGAATCCGGTCAGCTGCGCGCCGATTTCGAACCCTCGGATCTCGCTCCGCTGGTCTCCGCGATGTCGCAGCTGATCCGTGAACCACCCGAAACCTGGCGACGGCACCTGGCGTTCTTTCTCGACGGCCTGCGCGCTTAGTCCTTTTCGGACTCCGCCCGCACTGGAACCAAACCTATTGCCAGCAAAGGGAATATGGCTGCGACGCAATAGGCCAGCGCGTACCGGCTGTCCCCGATCACCAAGCCCAGCAACGGCGGTGTGAGCGACGCGGCGATGTTCTGCGCGGTGTTCTGCGTCCCCATCGCGCGGCCGGACCACGCGACCCCGGCCAGCTCGGCCGACGCGGTGAAGCCAAGACCGTTGTCCGCCACCGTGATCACCGCCGCCAGCACCAGCGCGGCCAGCACCAGCCACAGCCACGTCGCGTCCCCGACGGCGACCAGCAGCATCACGACCGCGCTCGCGACGGCGAGCTGCCGCATCGGCCGCAACCGGCTGCCGACCCGGTCCGACCAATACCCCGACGCCAGCCGTCCGAGCGCACCGAGCACTTGAGCCACCGCGACGAACACCCCGGCCTGCGCGGCGGTCCACTGATGCTGAGACACCAGGTACACCGGCGCGAACGCGGACACCGCGAACTGCGGCACCACTAACAGCGCGCTCGCGCCGTGCACTCGCCACAGCCACGGCTTTCGGTACGGCGACGGCGGCCGCTCCCCCTTCGCCGCGCGCGGTGGCCGCGGCGGGTCGATGACGAACGCCGCCACCAACAGCGCCACGCCGACCGCCAACGCCGCGGGCAGCAGCATCGCCGCCTGGAACCCCCACTGCGCGGCCAGTGGCGGCAGCCCAAGCGCGGCCACGCCGACGCCCAGCGGCTGCGCCGTCTGCCGGATCCCCATCGCGACGCCGCGCTCGGATTTCGAGAACCAGCCCATCACGACCCGGCCGCTCGCCGCGTTCACCGAAGCCGTGCACGCACCGGCTACGAGAAACACTCCAAAGAGAAGGCCGACCGGGTGGTGCCACAGGGCGGCGTACACGAGGAGTAACCCCGATACTCCCAGGCCCAGCGCCATGATGAGCCGCTCGCCGTAACGGTCCGCAGCCGCGCCCCAGGCGATGAGCGTCAGCAGCAGGCCGATGCTGGGCGCCGCGACGACCGTGCCCGCCTGCGCCAGCGTCAGATGGTCGGCCTCGCGCATGGCGGGCACGAGAAACGGCAGCCCGTAAAGGAACGAGCAGCTGGCGGTCTGCGCGGCGAGGCCGAGCGCGAGGATCAGCCACCGTCGCGAACTGCCTTTTTGCCGCACCTGCTCCCCAGCCTCGACCTGCGCCATTCCGCCCACCGTCTCATTATTTGAGATATCTATCCTACATGGTGAACGATAGTTGGCATGGCTAACGAACGCAACCGCCTTTCGGCGGCCGCGTCCAGGAGCGGGGATTCAGCCGAGCGCCGCGTACCCGGGTTTGACGACCTTCTCGATCAGCTCGAGCCGCTCGTCGAAATCGAGGAACGCGGATTTCATCGCGTTGATGGTGAACCAGCGGAAGTCGTCGAGGCCGAAGCCGAACGTCTCGGCCAGCGCGGCGAATTCACTGGTCATCGTGCATCCGCTCATCAACCGGTTGTCGGTGTTGACGGTGACGCGGAAGCGCAGCCGGGCGAGCAGTCCGATGGGGTGTTCGGCCAGCGACGGCACGGTTCCAGTCTGGACATTCGACGAGGGGCAGATTTCCAGCGGGATCCGCCGGTCCCGCACGTAGCTCGCCAACCGTCCAAGATGGACATTTCCGTCGGCGTCGGCGGTGATGTCCTCGGCGATCCGCACGCCGTGCCCGAGCCGTTCCGCACCGCAGTACTGGATTGCCTCGCCGATCGACGGAAGACCGAACGCTTCGCCGGCATGAATAGTGAAGTGCGCATTGTTCCGGCGCAAATAGTCGAATGCGTCCAGATTGCGGGTGGGCGGAAATCCTTCCTCCGGACCGGCGATGTCGAATCCGGCGACCCCGGCGTCGCGGTAGCGCACCGCGAGTTCGGCGATCTCGAGCGCACGGGCGTGCTGGCGCATCCCGCACAACAGCGTCCGCACCCGGATCCGCCCGCCGCCCGCGGCTACCCTTCGCGTCCCCTCGGCGAAGCCTTCCTGGACGGCCTCGACCACTGCATCGAGTGACAGCCCGCGGTCCACGAACAGCTCCGGCGCGTACCGCAGCTCGGCGTAGACCACCCCGTCCGCGGCCAGGTCCTCGACCGCTTCGGCGGCAACCCTGACCAGCGCTTCCTCCGTTTGCATGACGCCACACGTATGGGCGAATGTTTCGAGATACGAAACGAGCGAACCGGAGTCGGCCGCGGCCCGGAACCAGCGGCCCAGCTCGTCCGGATCGGTCGTGGGAAGGTCCCGGTAGCCGAGATCCTCGGCGAGTTCGGCGACCGTGCCGGGGCGCAAGCCGCCGTCGAGGTGGTCGTGGAGCAGGACCTTGGGGGCACGGCGCAGGATCTCCGCGCTCAGCGGGGTTACGTCCGACATGCTCCAACGGTAGCCTCGCTGTCATTCCCCTACCTGGCCGTAACCGAGAGCACCGGAGCAACCCTCTGCTCAGCACTGTGCGCAAGGAATCGGCCATCCGGGTGGCACGGCCGTTATCCGCGTTCCCCGGGGGCCATACGCACAGCAATTTTCTTCATCGATAAGCTCCGGTCAGTCCCTTCCATTTTCCCCGCCGACGAAGGACACCGCAGTGACCACTGACAACCACATTGCCGCTCCGTCGTTCGACCGGATGCGCAACATGCTGGTGCGCGCGGCCGAGGTTCGTGAGAGCGAGCAGCAGCAGATCTTCGACGCGCTCGACGACATCTACGCCCGGCTCGCGCCGGTGGACTCCCTGGGCGCGGTGCGCAAGCGGCTGTCGGAACTGCCGGACCGGACCGAGGTCGGGGTGCTGGCGGAACGCCTCGACGAGGCGATGACCCGGCTCGAGTCGCAGGACAACGCGATCGCCGCGCTCACGCACGCGGTGGAGAGCATCGTCGACAAGCTGGCGAAGCCCTTCGCCCAGCTCGACGGACGCCTCGACGGCGTGGCGGCGCGGTTCGAGGGTGTCGCGGGCCGGATGGACGGGCTCGAGGACAAGCTGCAGAACATCCACCGCCGGCTGGACGAACTCGGCGGGCACCTGGACAAGCAGGACGCGAAGCTGGAGTCGCTGCCGCAGGCGACGCAGGGCCCGATCCGCGACCGGATCGAGATGGCCGAGGCGTCGCTGCGCGAGCGGATCGAGACCACGGACCAGGAACTGCGCTCGCGCGTCGACGAACTGGACCGCGCGACGAAGGAACGCATCGCCACCGCGACCGACGCGGTGAAGAGCGCGGTCTCCGACACCGGCGAGATGATCGACCCGGCCGCCCGCCTCGACGCGGTGGGCACGAAGCTCGAGACGATCACCCAGCGTCTCGACGACCTGTCCAGCCGCATCGACAAGGTCGAAGACGACGTCACCGGCCGCATCGGCGACCTGGACGGTTCGGTCCGCAGCGGCCTGTCGAAGGTCGAAGGCACGCTGTCGAAGCAGCCGGACACCGACGCGGTCGACTCGCTGGTGCGCCGCAGCAACGACGAATCGGTGCGCCGCATCGGCGGCCAGCTGGACGAAGCGATGGCCACGTTCGCGGAACTGATGCTGGGCGGCGGACCGGCCGTGCAGCAGATCGCCCCGCCGCCGCCCGCCCCGCGCCAGCCGCGCCGAAGCTCCCGCAACGGCCGGTCGCCCAAGGCCGCCGACGCGAAGGCGAAGACTGGCGGCGACGCCGACGAGTCGACTGACTGACCGCTTCTGAACGAAGCCCCCGTCCGGAATCCGGACGGGGGCTTCGTCGTTTCGAGCTCCAGACGGGACGTCGCCGGTGACCTCACGGCCAGACGGTGCCGCACGATCGTTCGCGACGAAGCCTGCCACTCGCACCGCGGCCTGACCTTCGAGCGCAGTGCCGTCAGGACTGACAGCTCAGCACATCGCTTGGACTGGAAAGTGCTGGATAAACCGAAACCCCCACCCACAGCCCGGGCGGAGCTTCGTCGATTCACAGTCGCGGGCGGTGCCCAATCCCCCAACCACACGGCCTCCCCAGCGCGGCGCGACTCCGCCTCCGAGTCGACGCCCACCCCCGCCCTCCTCTGGGGGGCTGCCCATGCCCAGTCTACCGGCGCTACCCGACGAAACCGGCGTTTGGAGCGAGCAGAGGCCGACTGCTCCACAACCCGGGACGGGTGTGGACAACCGGTCTGGGCAGCAAGAACAAAGCCCCCGACCAGACCTCCGGACAGGGGGCTTCGTCGTAGGCGAGCAGCAAGGCTCGCCGCACACAAGCAGCCAGGACCACCGCAGACAAGCAGCGGGGCTCACCGCAGACAAGCAACCAGGACCACCGCAAACAAGCAACCAGGCTCGCCGCAGGCGAGCAGCCAGGCTCACCACAGAGGATCAGTCAGGGCCGCACAGTCTCCAGCACGATCTCTCGCGAAGCAGGCGCCTCCGCACCCACCGTGAACCCGCCCTCCAACGCGGCGAGAGCAGCGGGCACCGCCTCCGGGGTGTCCGTGTGCAGTTCCAGCAACGGCTCCCCCGCCACCACCGCATCGCCCGGCTTCGCGTGGCACAAGATCCCCGCCGCGGCCTGCACCGGGTCTTCCTTCCGCGCCCGGCCAGCACCGAGTCGCCAAGCCGCGACCCCCACCGCGTAGGCGTCCAGCGAAGTCAGCACCCCCGAAGCAGGAGCCGGGACGACATGCACCGTCGAAGGACGCGGCAAGGGAGCCGAAGGGTCCCCGCCCTGCGCGGTGATCATCCGAGCCCACACCTCGTAAGCCTCGCCGGACGCCAGCACCTCAGCCGGATCCACGGAAATACCCGCCAAAGCAAGCATTTCCCGAGCCAACGCCACCGTCAACGCAACCACATCAGCCGGTCCGCCACCGCGGAGGACCTCAACTGCCTCCGCGACCTCCACCGCGTTCCCGACCGCCCGCCCGAGCGGCGTGCTCATGTCGGTGATCAACGCCGTGCAAGCGACGCCGTGCGCCGTGCCGATGTCCACGAGCGTCCGCGCCAGCAGCTGCGCTTCCGGCACCGTCTTCATGAACGCCCCGGAGCCAGCCTTCACATCCAGCACCAGTCCGGAAGCACCCTCGGCGATCTTCTTGCTCATGATCGAGCTGGCGATCAACGGCACCGACTCGACGGTCGAGGTGACATCCCGCAGCGCGTACAGCTTCTTGTCCGCCGGAGCCAGCCCCTCGGTCGCCGCGCAGACCACCGCGCCGACCGAGTTCAGCTGCGCCGCGATCTCGTCCAGAGACAAAGCCGCGCGCCAACCCGGGATCGACTCCAGTTTGTCCAGCGTCCCGCCGGTGTGGCCGAGCCCGCGACCGGACAGCTGCGGCACCGCGGCACCGCACGCGGCGACCAGCGGAGCCAGCGGCAAGGTGATCTTGTCGCCGACCCCGCCGGTCGAGTGCTTGTCCACGGTCGGGCGCGCGACGTCCAGCGACAGCCGCGAGCCCGAGTCGATCATCGCGCCGGTCCAGCGCGCGATCTCGCCGTCGTCCATGCCCCGCAAGAAAATCGCCATGGCCAGCGCGGCCATCTGCTCTTCCGCGACAACGCCGCGGGTGTACGCGTCGACGACCCAGTCGATCTGCTCGTCGCTCAGCCGTCCGCCGTCACGCTTCGTCCGAATGACATCTACCGCGGTGAAGGTCACGGCAGGTCCTCCGGCCCGAACGCGTCCGGCAGCACCTCCGACATCGGCAGCACCCCGCGGGGAGTGTCGACCAGGCAGGAAGAACCGCCGAGTTCGAACAGAATCTGGCGACAACGGCCACACGGCATCAGCAGCTCGCCTTCACCGCTACGGCAAGCCACCGCAATCAGCCGGCCGCCGCCGGACAGTCGCAATTGTCCGGCCATTGTGCACTCAGCGCACAAACCCAAGCCGTACGAAGCGTTTTCGACGTTGCACCCGGTCACCTGCCGACCATCGTCCACAATGGCCGCAACGCCGACGTGCAGTCCCGAATAAGGCGCGTAAGCATGCGAAGCGGCCGAAACCGCGGCCGCGCGCAAAGCTTCCCAGTCCACTTCGGACATCAGTCGCCCTCACCTCGCCGATACTGCGCACCGTCTGCCTTGGGCGGCCGAAGTCGTTGCGACGCAACGGCCAGCACAATCAGCGTCACGAAGTGCGCCGTGTACGGGATCAAGTCGCTCGGCAGCGTGTCGTTGGTCCAGTAGATCGCGTACAAGATGCCAGCGCCGACCACGCCGAGCGCAGCCGCGAGCCAGCGCTTCCGGATCAGCTGCACGATCACGATGATCGCCAGCAGGATGACCGCGCCGTACAGCAACGCCAGCACCGCGTCGCCGCCGCCGGCGAGCTGCAGACCGTCGGAGTACCCGAACAGCGCGGCCCCGCCGAGCAGCCCGCCCGGTCGCCAGTTGCCGAAAATCATCGCGGCCAGACCGATGTACCCGCGGCCGTTGGTCTGGTTCTCCAGGTAGTCCGCGCCGCCCTTGAGCAGCACCAGCGACGCACCGCCCATGCCCGCGAAACCGCCGGAGATCAGCACGCCGACGTACTTGTAGCGGTACACGTTCACGCCGAGCGACTCCGCCGCGACCGGGTTCTCGCCGCACGAACGCAGCCGCAGGCCGAACCGGGTGCGCCAGAGAACCCAGTAGCTCACCGGGATCAGCAGGATCGCGATCATGGTCAGCGGCGCGACCCCGGTCACCAGTCCGCGCAGAATGCCCGCGACGTCAGACAGCCCGACGCGCTGCTGGTTCTCCAGCGAGCCCAGCCAATCCGACAGACCGGCCGCCGAGTAGGTGTCGAACTTCGGCACTGGCGGCGACTGGCGCGGGTTTCCCGACAGCGGCTCGAAAATCAGGTTCGCCAGATACTTCGCGACGCCGAGCCCGAGCAGGTTGATCGCGACCCCGGAGACGATGTGGTTGACGTTGAACGTCACCGTCGCCACCGCGTGCAGCAATCCGCCCAGCGCGCCGAACGCGATCGCGGCCAGCAGGCCGACCCACGCGCCGCCGTAGTACGAACCCCAGGCCGCGCCCCAGGTGCCGAGGATCATCATGCCTTCGAGGCCGATGTTGATCACGCCCGCGCGCTCGGCCCACAACCCGCCCAGCGCACACAGCAGGATCGGCAGCGCCAGCCGCAACGCGGTCGACGCGGTGTTGCTCGACGTCAGCGCCGAAACGCCGGTGGCGTACGACGCGGTCGACATGACCGCGATCGCGACCACGGCCCAGATCACGCCGCGCAGCCAGCCGGGGATCCGCTGCCGCTTGCGCTTGACCGGCATCGGCGTCCCGGACTCCGGTCCCGGCCGGGAGAACTCCGTCGTGGTGGTCACACCGCACCGCCTTCCGCGACCGAGGCGCCCTTGCGGCCGTTGCCGGCGAGCGCCCTGCCCACCCTGCGCTGTTCCGCGGCGAGGTCGGCCCGGCGCACGATCTCGTACGCCACGACGACCGAGAGCACGATGATGCCCTGCATGATCGTCGCGATTTCCTTGGACACGTTGATCTGCTCCAGCGACACCGCCGAGGTGTCCAGGAAGGCCCACAGCAGCGCGCCGAACGCGATGCCGCCGGGGTGGTTGCGGCCGAGCAGCGCGACCGCGATGCCGGTGAAGCCGTACATCTGCGTCGCGGTGATGCCGTAGCTGTAGTCGCGGCCGAGCAGTTCCGGCATGGCGACCAGACCGGCCACCGCGCCGGAGAGCAACATCGCGATGAGTGTCATCTTCTTCGCGCTCACGCCACCGGCCGCGGCGGCCGTCGCGGACTCGCCGCTCGCCTTCAGCTCGAAGCCGAACCTGGTGCGGTTCAGCATGAACCAGTACGCGCCGCCGATCACGATCGCGATGAACACGAACCCGAACAGCGTGCCCGACCCGAGCGGGATGCCCGGGATCCGGCCGGACGGCGCGATCACCCTGGTCCCGATGTTGTTGCCGGTCTGCACGCCGAACTGGTTGGCGTTGATCAGGAACGCGATGATGCCGGCGACGATCGAGTTCAGCATGATCGTCGAGATGACCTCGCTGACGCCGCGGGTCACCTTCAGCACCGCCGGGATCGTCGCGTACAGCGCGCCGGAAACGATCGCCACCAGCAGGATCACGATGGTGTGGATGACCGGCGGCAGCTGCAGCGCCCCGCCGATGATCGCGGCGACCACCGCGGCGAACCGGTACTGGCCCTCGACCCCGATGTTGAACAGGTTCATCTGGAACCCGATCGCCACGGCGAGGCCGGACAGGTAGTACACCGTCGCGAGGTTCACCGTGTCGACGGCGGTGGAACCCTTGAACAGCTGGCCGATCATCGTCCCGTATGCCTGCACCGGGTCGGCGCCGGAGATGACCAGCGCGATCGCGGACAGGATCACTGCGAACGCGATCGCGAGCAGCGGCGGCAGAAGCCGCGTGCGCCACGAACTCATGAGTCTTCACCTTCTTCGGCGCCGGTCATGGCGGAACCGAGTTCCTGCGGAGTGACAGTGGCGGGGTTCGCCTCGCTCACGAGCCGCCCGCGCAGCATCACGCGAATGGTGTCGGACAGCCCGATCAGCTCGTCGAGGTCCGCGGAAATCAGCAGCACGGCGAGGCCGTCGGCGCGTGCCTGACGGATCTGCTCCCAGATCATCGCCTGCGCACCGACGTCGACCCCGCGGGTCGGATGCGAAGCGATCAGCAGCACCGGATTGCCGGAGAGCTCGCGGCCGACGATCAGCTTCTGCTGGTTCCCGCCGGACAGCGCGGCGGCCGGGACGTCGATGCCGGGGGTGCGGACGTCGTACTCGCGCACGATCCGCTCGGTGTCCTCCCGCGCGCCCGCGATGTTGAGCAGCTGTCCGCCGGACACCGGTTCCCGCGTCTGGTAGCCGAGAATCCGGTTGACCCACAACGGTTGCGTGAGCAGCAGGCTGTGCCGCGTGCGGTCCTCGGCGATGTAGCCGATGCCCGCCTCGCGCCGCGCCAGCGTGCCCAGCTTGACCAGGTCGTGCGTCTCGCCGCCGGGCGGCGTCAGCTCGATGTGGCCGCCGCTCGCCTTGCGCATCCCCATGATCGTCTCGACCAGTTCGGTCTGGCCGTTGCCCTCGACCCCCGCGATGCCGAGCACCTCGCCCGCGTGCACGGTGAAGGAAATGTGGTCCAGCACGTTGCGCTCGGAGCCCTCGGCGGACAGCCGCAGCTCACGCACCCGCAGGACCTCGCGGTCGGTCACCGTCGACTCGCGCGTCTCCGGGCTCGGCAGCTCCGAACCGACCATCATCTCGGCCAGTTCGCGGCTGGTGATCTTCTTCGGATCCGCGGTGCCGACCGTGGTGCCGCGCCGGATCACGGTGACCGTGTCCGCGATCGCGCGCACCTCGTCGAGCTTGTGCGAGATGAAGAGGAACGTGTAACCGTCGGCCTGCATCTCGCGGACCGTGGTGAACAGCGCGTCCACTTCCTGCGGCACGAGCACGGCGGTCGGCTCGTCGAGGATGATGATTTTCGCGCCGCGGTAAAGGACTTTGACGATCTCGACGCGCTGGCGGTCGGCCACGCCGAGTTCCTCCAGCAGCGTGTCCGGCTTCGCGTGCAGCCCGGTCCGCTTCGACAGTTCCTGCAGCCGCGTCCGCGCCGCGCGGCCGATGCCGTGCAGCGATTCCGCGCCTAGGAATACGTTTTCCGCGACGGTCAGGTTGTCGGCGAGCATGAAGTGCTGGTGCACCATGCCGATCCCGGCACGGATGGCGTCCTGCGGGTTGCGCAGTTTCACCTCGGCGCCGTTGATGGCGATGTTGCCCTCGTCGGGCTGCTGCATCCCGTACAGGATCTTCATCAGGGTCGACTTGCCCGCGCCGTTTTCCCCGCACAGCGCGTGCACCTCGCCCGCCGCGACGGTGAGGTTGACGTCGGAGTTCGCGACCACGCCGGGAAACCGCTTGGTGATCCCGGTCAGCTGGACGGCCGGCACGCCCCGGTCGGGGACGGCGTCGGCCTCGATCTCGGTCATCGGAGGGGACATCCCGTTCTGTCGAAACGCGTGAGGGCCCGGAAGGAAGATCCTTCCGAGCCCTGCCGCGTCATGAGCGTTACTTGGCCGGCTTGTCCGAAACCTTGATGGCGCCGGAAATGATCTGGGCCTTGTACCCGTCGAGCACGTCCTTGATGTCGTCGACCTTGCCACCTGAGGTGGAGTAGCCGACGCCGTCGGCCTTGAGGTCGAACCGCTTGGGCACCGTGCTCAGGTCGCCCTTCGCAACGGCCTGCAGATACTCGAAGACCGCGACGTCGACGCGCTTGATCATCGAGGTGATGATGACGTCCTTGTCGGCGGCGACGGTCTTCTGGTTGTACTGGTCGGAGTCGACGCCGATGGCCAGCGCGTTGTTCTGCTTCGCCGCGTCGAACACGCCCTTACCGGAGGCGCCCGCCGCGTGGTAGACGACGTCCGCGCCGCGGGAGATCTCGGCCGCGGCCTTCGCGTTGCCCTTCGGCGGGTCCTGGAAGCCGGAGAAGTCGCCGGCCGGCGTCAGGTACTCGTCTTCGATCTTGATCTTGCTCGAAACGGCCTTCGCGCCCTGCAGGAAGCCCGCCTCGAACTTCTGGATCAGCGGGGTGTTCACGCCGCCGACGAAGCCGACGTGGCACTTCTTGCTCTTGTACGCGGCGGCGACGCCGGCCAGGAACGAGCCCTGCTCCTCGGCGAAGACCAGCGGCGTGACGTTCGGCAGGGTGATCGAGTCGTCGTCGACGATCGCGAACTTGGTGTTCGGGTACTTGGCGGCGACCGCCTTGACCGACGGCGCGTAGGCGAAGCCGACCGCGATGATCGGGTTCAGGCCCTGCTGCGCCATCTGCTCGAGCCGCTGCTGCTTGGCGGCTTCGCTCTCGCTCGCGCTCGCGGTGCTCTCGTTGACGGTCGGGACGCCGAGGTCGGTCTTCGCCCGGTCGGTGCCCGCGGCGGCCGCGTCGTTGAAGGAAGCGTCACCGCGACCGCCGACGTCGAAGGCCAGGCCGACCTTGAGCTTGCTGCCGTCGACCTTGCCCGAGGCGGCACTGCTGCTCGTGGCGGCGGCCGGAGCGGCGGGCGGCTTCGGGGCGGTGATGCAGTTCGACCCCGCATTGCCGTCCGAACCGGACGCGTTGTTGTTGCTTCCCCCGGTGTCCTTCGCGCACCCGGCCAGTGCAAGCACCCCAGCCATGGTCGCGGCGGCCAGCGCGGTTCCACGCATGCGACGCAACGTGTGTCTCCCTCCCCGCTGATCCAGCGGACGATCCAGGAACGGCCCGGTCACGGTCGCCGGGCTCAACCGCCAGACCGTACCCAACCGCCGGGTAACCGCCATAGGAACGGCACGCTACGTAACACAAACGTTTACTCGGAGGGTCGATCCGCGACCAATCCGGCGCCGACTGTGATCAAGTGCCCCGGCCGCCCGCGCACCCATCACTCACCGTGCCCCTCCTCGTTCCGGGAAAGGTCCGTGAAGGACTCCCCGAGGGAACCTGATTCCCGGAAGGAGTCCTTCACGGACCGCTTCAACGTGCTCCAGACCACACGTCCGAGTGGTCTGCCGTGGTCACCGGTGTCTGGTCCATCACAGACAGGAACCCGGAGGTGAGCCGGGCGTATGGGTCGGGTCTAGCATCCATGCATCCACGCTCGATGGCCCCTGATCTCGGCACCGTCGCCGGAGTTGTCCCCAGTGGACCGACCCCGGCCGCGGGTGCGGACCTCACCGGTCACCCGGGCACGACAGTCATGACGTTGGAGGCCGTTCACCGATGTCCACCACGGCGAGCACTGCCACCGAAAGCGGGGCAGGAGCTAGCGATCGGGCGGGTGCCTCACGCCGGCAGGGAACCTTCTACCGGGGCGACCCCGGCATGTGGTCCTGGGTGCTTCACCGCATCACCGGCGTGCTGACCTTTTTCTTCCTGTTCGTGCACGTGCTCGACACCGCGCTCGTGCGCGTGTCGCCGAACACCTACGACCAGGTCATCGAGACGTACAAGACGCCGATCGTGAACCTGCTCGAGGTCGGCCTTGTCGGCGCGGTGCTGTATCACGCACTCAACGGGCTCCGCGTCCTGCTGGTCGACTTCTGGGCCAAGGGCCCGAAGTACCAGAAGACGATGCTCTGGGTCATCGGCGTCGTGTGGGTGGTCGTGATGGTTCCGGGTGCGTTCTTCATGCTGAAGCGCACCGTCGAGACGCTTTTCGGGGGTGCCTGATCCCATGGCCGACGCTCTGATCCTCGACAAGCCGCGCTCGCCGCGGCGCCCGGCCGCCCGGCGCAGCAACTTCGAGCTCTACAGCTGGCTGTTCATGCGCATCTCCGGGCTCGCGCTGATCATCCTGGTGCTGGGCCACCTGTTCATCATGAACATCCTCGACGGCGGCGTGCACCGCATCAACTGGGGTTTCGTCGCCGGCCGCTGGGCCTCGCCGTTCTGGCAGTTCTGGGACCTGGCGATGCTGTGGCTCGCCGAGATCCACGGCGGCAACGGGCTGCGCACGATCATCGACGACTACGCGCGCAAGGACTCCACCCGGTTCTGGCTGAAGATCCTTCTCTACGTCTCGATGGTGCTCATCCTGGCCGTCGGCACGATGGTGATCTTCACGTTCGACCCCGAGATGCCTGCCTCCTGAGGCGCACCCACCACTAGCTAGCGGAGTCTTTCCCTATGCAGTTCCACAAGTACGACGTGGTGATCGTCGGCGCGGGCGGCGCCGGCATGCGCGCGGCCATCGAGTCCGGTCAGCGCGCCCGCACCGCGGTCCTCACCAAGCTTTACCCGACCCGGTCCCACACCGGCGCGGCCCAGGGCGGCATGTGCGCCGCGCTGGCGAACGTCGAAGAGGACAACTGGGAATGGCACACCTTCGACACCGTCAAGGGCGGTGACTACCTGGTCGACCAGGACGCCGCGGAGATCATGGCCAAGGAGGCCATCGACGCCGTCCTCGACCTGGAGAAGATGGGCCTTCCGTTCAACCGGACACCCGAGGGCAAGATCGACCAGCGCCGGTTCGGCGGGCACACCCGCGACCACGGCAAGGCCGCGGTGCGCCGCGCCTGCTACGCCGCGGACCGCACCGGCCACATGATTCTCCAGACGCTGTACCAAAACTGCGTCAAGCACGGCACCGAGTTCTTCAACGAGTTCTACGTGCTCGACCTGGTCCTGTCCGAGGGCGAGGACGGCACCCCGGTCGCCTCCGGCGTGGTCGCCTACGAGCTGGCCACCGGCGAACTGCACGTGTTCCAGGCGAAGTCGATCGTGTTCGCCACCGGCGGCGCGGGCAAGATCTTCAAGACCACGTCGAACGCGCACACCCTCACCGGCGACGGCCTCGGCATCATCTTCCGCAAGGGCCTTCCGCTGGAGGACATGGAGTTCTTCCAGTTCCACCCGACCGGCCTCGCCGGACTGGGCATCCTGATCTCCGAGGCGGTGCGCGGCGAGGGCGGCATCCTCCGCAACGCCGACGGCGAGCGGTTCATGGAGCGCTACGCCCCCACCATCAAGGACCTCGCGCCGCGCGACATCGTCGCGCGGTCGATGGTCCAGGAGGTGCTGCAGGGCCGCGGCTGCGGGCCGAACAAGGACTACGTCGTCCTCGACGTGACGCACCTGCCGGTCGAGGTCCTCGAGACCAAGCTGCCGGACATCACCGAGTTCTCCCGCACCTACCTGGGCGTCGACCCGGTCAAGGAGCCGGTGCCGGTGTTCCCGACGTGCCACTACGTCATGGGCGGCATCCCGACGAACGTCCACGGCGAGGCGCTGCGCGACAACGAGCACGTCATCCCGGGCCTGTACGCCGCGGGCGAGGTCGCCTGCGTGTCGGTGCACGGTTCGAACCGGCTGGGCACGAACTCGCTGCTGGACATCAACGTGTTCGGCCGCCGCGCGGGCATCGCCGCCGCGGAGTACGCGCTGGCGCACGACCACGTCGAGCTTCCGGAGAACCCGACCGCACTGGTCGAGGACCAGCTGAAGCTGCTGCTGTCGGAGCACGGCGACGAGCGCGTCGCCGACATCCGCAAGGAAATGCAGCAGACGATGGACTCGCACGCTTCGGTGTACCGCACCGAGGACACGCTGAAGCAGGCGCTGACCGACATCCAGGCGCTCAAGGAGCGCTACCAGCGGATCACCGTGGCGGACAAGGGCAAGCGGTACAACACCGACCTGCTCGAGGCCGTCGAGCTCGGCTTCCTGCTCGAACTGGCCGAGGTCCTGGTCGTCGGCGCGATCGCGCGCAAGGAGTCCCGCGGCGGGCACGCCCGCGAGGACTACCCGAACCGCGACGACACGAACTTCATGCGGCACACCATGGCCTACAAGCAGGGCGAGGGGCTGTCGGCCGACATCCGGCTCGACTACAAGCCGGTCACCTTCACCCGCTACGAACCGATGGAGCGGAAGTACTGATGACGACGGCCACCCCTGAGGCGCCCTCCTCGAAGGCGTCCGACGAGCACACTCCGATCCAGGTCGCGCTGAAGATCCTGCGGTTCAACCCGGAGGTCGACTCCGAGCCGCACTGGGAGACCTACGACGTCCCGGCGCAGCCGACCGACCGCGTGCTGAACCTGCTGTTCTACGTCAAGGACTACATCGACGGCACGTTCTCCTTCCGCCGTTCGTGCGCGCACGGCGTGTGCGGTTCGGACGCGATGCAGATCAACGGGATCAACCGGCTGGCCTGCAAGGTGCTGCTGAAGGACCTGCTGGAGAAGAACGGCAAGAAAACCGAGATCACCATCGCCCCGATCAAGGGCCTGACGACGTTGAAGGACCTCTACGTCGACATGGACCCGTTCTTCGAGGCGTACCGGGCGATCAAGCCGTACCTGATCACCTACGGCAACGAGCCGACCCGCGAGCGGATCCAGTCCCAGGCCGACCGCAACCGGTTCGACGACACCACCAAGTGCATCCTGTGCGCCTGCTGCACGTCGTCCTGCCCGGTGTACTGGAACGACGGCTCGTACTTCGGCCCGGCGGCGATCGTGAACGCCCACCGCTTCATCTTCGACTCCCGCGACGAGGGCGCCGAGGAGCGGCTGGACATCCTGAACGACGGCGAAGGCGTGTGGCGCTGCCGCACGACGTTCAACTGCACCGACGCCTGCCCGCGCGGCATCCAGGTGACCAAAGCCATCCAGGAAGTAAAGCGCGCGCTCCTCTTCAAGCGCGTCTGATCTTCTGACGGTCCGTGAAGGGCTCCTTGAGGGAATCTAATTCCCTCAAGGAGCCCTTCACGGCTTTTGGCCGACGTATCCACAAGCCTTCGGGTTGTCCACAGATCCGCGCTGGGCGGCCTTCCGGCATCGCTGGGTGCGGCACATTCGTGAGATGCAGCGACAAGGCCGCTGGGCGAACGAACCCGACGTACTCTCGCAGTACAGCGTTCATCAGGTGATCCGAGCGAAGACGCTGGAATCACTGGACATGAACAGCAAAGTCATCTATCGGAAATGCCTGCCAGGGGGCCCGTGGCGACGGCTGTTGCCCGGAGTCATCCTCCTCCACAACAACGATCCGACACCGGATCAGCTCGTGCACGCCGCCCTGCTTTACGCCGGTGCCGCCGCGATCGTCACCGGCGAAGAAGCCTGCCGCCGATACGGGCTGCGCCTGAACGTTCCCGCCCCGAGCGAGCACCGGATCCATGTGCTGATCCCCCATCATCTCAAGAGGATCAGCACTGACTTCGTCACCGTCGAACGCACGAAACGGCTGCCTCGACCTTGGCTGCGCGCAGGTGTCCCTCTTGCGCCGCTGGCCAGAGCCACGACGGATTTCGTCCGTCGAATTCGGATCGTCAACGTCGTCGGGCAGGCCATGATCGAAGCAGTCCAACGAGGCGGCTGTACCCCGCAAGCACTCGCGGAAGAACTCGACCGCGGGACCAAGCGCGGTACGGCGCTTCCTCGGCGGCTCCTCTCCGAATGGGCCCGTGCCAGGTCGGTCGCCGAGGCTGAAGCCCAGAAACTGGCGAGGGCGCTCCCGCACCCGCCGACCCACCAGAACGAAGTGCTGTACGACCATGCTGGCGACTACGCGGGCCGCCCGGACTTCTGGTGGGACGACGTGGGGCTGGCGTGGGAAATCGATTCTCTGGATTTCCACTTCCGTTCAGCTGACTACGCACGGACGTTGCGCCGGAACAGTCGCTACGCCTCGCTGGGGATCGCAGTCGTCCAAACACTGCCGTCGAGGCTTCGCACCGAACCGAAGGCCGTTCTGGACGAGCTGCGCGCCGCCTATGCCACCGCGCTTACCCGGCCTCGCCCATCAGTTTCCGTGGGCGAACCGCCGTGACGCCCGCACAGCCCTGATGTCCGTGAAGGGCTCCTTGAGGGAATCTAATTCCCTCAAGGAGCCCTTCACGGACGTAGAACGGGTCAGTGAACCGCGTCGAGGGCGTTGACTAGGCCGTGCCCGTAGTACGAGTTGTTTTGCTTCGGCCCTTCGCACGCCGACACCTCGCAAGCCACCGGATCCGCCTCCGCGGTAAGCAAAGCCGTCAAAGCCCGCGGCGGTGCGTTCCGATGTGTGGAGGCCAGCAAAGCCGCAACCCCAGCCGCGTGCGGGGAAGCCATTGAAGTGCCGCACTTAGTGCCGTAAGCGCCGTTGAACACCGTCGACAGCGGGCAGCCCTCGCCCTGTCCAGAAGGCGGCAGCTGTGCGAAATCCCCGCCCGGCGCGGTGACCGTGACAGCGCCGTAGTTGGAGTAAGAAGACTTCGTGCCCGCGTAACCAACCGCGGACACCGTCACGACCCCGTCGATCGCCTTCGGCAGGATGCCGCACGAAGAGTCGATCCTGTGCGGGCGATTCGGGTCGACAGTCTGCGTCCGGACGTCGAAACCGGAGTTGCCCGCCGCAGCGACGTTCAGAGTCCCGCGCTGCGTCGAATAAGTCACGGCGCGCCGTACGGCCTCGTACGCGGCAGCGTCGCCAGCTTCGTTGCGGCAGTAGAACATCCCGGGGTCGATGTAGTAGCTGTTGTTCGTCACCTGGAAACCGTGCTGCGCGGCCCAAACAAAGCCACAGACAGCCGCCTCCGGGAAGATGTAGCCGTCGTCGTTCACGACCTTCACCGACGCCAGCCGCACGCCCGGCGCGATGCCGGTGAAGCCGCGCGCCGGGTCCTTGCCCGCGATGGTGCCGGCGACGTGTGTGCCGTGGTCGGAGTTCGTGGGTGCCCAAGCGGAAGCGTCCGGCGCGCCGGTGACGCAGCCGGTCGAGGACCGCGTGTCTACGGCGTGTGCGAGCGCGGGGTGTTTGGCGTCGATGCCGGAATCCAGCACGCCGACGGTGACCGACCGCGAACCGGGGTTGATCTTGTTCGCCTCCGGAGCGTGGATCACCCGCATGTCCCACTGCTGAGTCGACAAATCGCCACCGGCGGCGACGCTCTCCGTCCGCTCCAGCATCCCGATCGATGACCGAAGTCCGGCGCGCGCGGCGGCTTTCGCGGCGACGTCCTTGCCCGCCGAGTACGCCCGCTTCACGCCGATCCGGTCGGCGAAGTCCGCGTTGCGCGAGCTGGCGACCGCGACGCCGATCTCCGGGTAGTACGCGATCCGCTTGCCGCATTTGGCGGTCAGCTCCGCGTCGACCGAACGCTGCTTCTCGCCCGGCTGGTACAGCACGACGTAGCTGTACTGCTTGCTGGTGGTGTCACACGACGGCGCTGGCGCGGCAGACGCCGGCACGGCCACCGCGCCGACGGCGACCCCGGCCACCGCGACCGGAACGAGCAATCGACGTAAACGGGACATTGAGCCTCCATGGTCGCCTCGCCCGAAACTAAGGCAGCCCGGACGCGCCCGCTACCGACCAAAGGACCCATCAGGTGTTCGCGCGCTCCTTCGAGGTCGCCCGGATGCCGCGCCAGCCGAGCACCCCGATGGCGGTGCCGAGCACGAACGAAACCACCGTGAGAATCGCGTGCACGATGAAGTACCCAGTGGGGGAACCGTCGGCCGCCCACGACTGGCTGCTGGCCCACAGATTCTTCGCGAACGTGATCCAGATGATCCAGGACCAGATGCCGAAAGCGAACAAGGCCATCGCTGTACCTCGTGAAATACGCATGTCTCGAGTATGCCGCCGGGCCATCGGCGCTAGATTGCGTGGGTGCACCCTGCTTTCGCCCGGTCGCTGCGAGCGTTCGCCGCGCCACTCGCCGCAGCCCTCGTAGCCGTCGCCGCGCCCGTCGCCCTCGCCGCACCGGCGCTGGCGGAGCAATGCACAGAGCACGCCGCGCCGCCGGCTCCGGTGGACACGTCGGAGAAGCCGAAGCCGGGCCAGACCGTTCCGCCGCCGCTTCCGATGCCCGCCCAGCCGGTCGGCGGCGACCGCTTGGGCGGCTGCGGCCCGATCCTCCCGCCGGGTGCGCCCCCGCTGCCTCCGGGCGACACGTCGGCGTCGTGGGTGCTGCAGGATCTCGACACCGGGGCGATCGTCGCGGCGAAGGACCCGCACGCGCGGGAGCGGCCGGCGTCGCTGATCAAGACGCTGCTCGCGCTGGTCGTGGTCACCGAACTTAAGCCGGACCAGGTCATCATCCCGACGAAGGAGGACGCCGAGCAGGAATGCACCTGCGTCGGCATCACCGCGGGCGGGCACTACACGGTGGACCAGCTGCTGCACGGCCTGCTGATGCACTCGGGCAACGACGTCGCGCACGCCCTCGCGACGGCGCTGGGCGGCGCCGACACCGCGGTCGCCAAGATGAACGCGCTCGCCACCCGCATCGGTGCGACCGACACCCGTGCGGCGACCCCGTCCGGCCTCGACGGACCGGGCATGTCGACCTCGGCGTACGACCTGAGCCTGGTTTTCCACTACGCGATGAAGCAGCCGGAGTTCGCCAAGACGGTCGCGACGAAGACGTACGCGATCCCGGCCATCGACGGGAAACCGCCGATCCCGCTGATCAACGACAACAAGCTGCTCGGCGTGTACCCCGGTTTCCTCGGCGGGAAAACGGGTTTCACGGACGACGCGCGGCACACCTACGTCGGCGGTGCGGAACGCGACGGCCACCGCCTCGCGATCGTGCTGATGCGGGCCGAACAACGTCCGACCAAGGTGGTCGACCAGGCGGCGAAACTGCTCGACTACGGCTTCGCGCTGGAGAAGAGCGGCGCGCAGCCGGTCGGCCAGATCGCCTACCAGCCGCTGACCGCCGACGCCGCCCCGATGTCGGACAAGGAAGTCACCCCGGCGGGCTCGACGACCGCGGCGGCGCAGAAGCCGGACCCCTTCGGCACGACCGGCTGGGTGCTGACCCTGGTGGTGCTTGTGGTCATCGTGGCCGGGTTCGTCATCGCCTATCAGCGGAAGCGCAACGCCCGCGCGTAACGACCGGAAAAAAGGGCCTCCTTGATTCGCTCAAGGAGGCCCTTCGTCGTTGTGCGGTCAGCCCTTCCGTTTGCCGAGCCAGGCCAGCAGGGCGCCAGCGCTGAACGCGCCCGCCACGGAGCCGAGCCCCAGCCCCTGCTGCACGGTCACCCGCGGCTCCAGCAACACCGGAGCAGGCGGCTGGACCACGCGCCGCTGGTTCTCCCGCGCGGTCGCCGTCCACGCCGTCACCAGCAGCAGGAACCGCGACACCAGGTTCGCGAACACCAGCAACCCGATCACCGGCCCGAACAACGCGAACGACGGCGACTTCGTGACGCTCGCCAGGTACACCGTCGCGACCTTCTGCAGGATCACGAACCCGACGGAGGCGAAAATCGCGCCCTTGACCGCGCTGCGCAACGCGACGTGCTCCCGCGGCAGCCGGGCGATCACCCACAGGAACACCAGCGTGTTGGCGATCAGGCCGAGCACGATCGTCGCGATCTGCAGCAGGACCTTCGCCCACTGCTGGCCTTCCAGACCGACCAGCTTCAGCAGCAGCTCGCCGACGCCGCTGCCCGCCGCGGTCAGCGCGAACGACACGACCAGCGCCAGCCCGAGCCCGATCAGCGACAGCAGATCCTTGATCGTCTTGCTGACGAACTGCTCCGTCTTCTTCTCCTGGCCCCACTGCGCGGTGAGTGCGTCGCGGAGGTTGGCCATCCAGCCGACGCCGGAGTAGAGCGCCAGCAGCAGCCCGAAGACCCCGATGCCGCTGCCGGACTTCAGCGCCGCGTCGGTGATCTGTTTGACCAGGCCGCGCAGGCCCTCCGGGACCGAACTGTCGATCCCGTGCGTCAGCTGGGCGATCACCGCGTCGTTGTGCCCGAACACCATGCCGACGATCGCGAACGCCACCATGAAGATCGGGAACACCGACAGCACGCTGAAGTACGTGATCGCCGCCGCGTAATGGTTGCCGTAGTTTTCGTTGAAGGAGTCGTTGGCGCGGATCAGGTGATCCAGCCACGGGTATTTCCGCCGCAGCCGGGGCAGCAGCTTTTCCTTGTCACCGGTCTCTTTCGCCACTGGAAAACGCTAACCACGCCAACCCGGCCCCGCAACGCGAGCGTCGCCGAACGGTTACTGCTCGTGGAAGGCGGAGATCATCTTCTGCGCGGCGGGCACCAGCAGCCGGGTCGCGTCCGCCCCGCTGATGCCGTTCGGAGCGGCGCTGTGGTCGGCCAGGTAGAGCTTGAACACGAAGCGGCCCTTGCGGAACAGCACCTCGCCGTTGGTCTCGCCCTTGCTGCGCACCTGCGCCTCGTCTCCGACCTGCGCGGGCACGGACTGGCCGTCGTTCGGCGCGGACGCGACATAGCCCTTCGCCGCGTCGTCGCTGAGGAAGCTGAGCGCGGTCAGGTGCAGCGCGCGCCGGTCGATGCCGTTGTCGTGCCCGGTGCCGCGTTCGCAGTCGATCTGCACGTAATTGTGCTGGGTGCTGTTGGCCATGATCATGTCGCCGACCGCGGTGCCCGGCGATTCGGCAACCATCGGCGAAGCGTCCGTGCCGATCGCCGGGGTCACCGCGTCCGGCGTGAGCATCGGGCAGGGCTGCGCGACCGATTTCGGGAACGCCGCGCTGTCGTAGCCGATGATGTTCGCCCCGGCCGGAGAGTTCACCTGCTTCGCGAAGTTCTCCGCGATCTTCTTGCCGAGGTCCTGCAGCTTCGCGGCGTTCTTGTCCGCTTTCAGCTCGAAGTCGAAGTCGACCAGCGTGTCTCCCAGAACCAGCACGGCGTCCCCGGAAGCGTCCGACGGGCTGTCCGTCTTACGGCGCTTCGAGAAGACCTTCACCGGGCCGACAGTCAGGCTGGGATCCCCGTCGTCGAGGTAGGGCTTGGTGTCCACGGTCGGCACGTACGCCGGCTGGGACACCGCGACCGCCAGCTCCTCGTGCGTCTGGTTGCCCTGGTTGTCTTGCAGGGTGTACACACAGTGGTTCACGCCCGAGGTCAGCGCCTGGGCGTAGGTGAGTTCGGACGACCGCAGCGGTCCCGAACCGTCGCCAACCAGGTAGCGGCGCTCGAAGGCGGCCCCGTTCGCGTCCGGCCGCGAGTCGATCTGGATCCCGAGCGCGGAAAGGTCCGCGACGGTGAGCACGTTGCAGGCCTGGATCACCGGCTTGCCGCCGATCTGCACCGCTTGCGGGTTCGCTTGTTCCTTGATCGGAGCGGGGTCCGGGTACTGCGAGTTCGCATAACCCGGCCGTTGCACGGTCTGGCCGTCGCCGTTCGGGTCCTTCGCCTTCTCGCTGCCCGATCCGGACATTCCGCTGCACGACGCGACCAGCACCAGCGTCGCGACGCCGATCGGCCACAAACCAGTCTTCAGTTTCACGGTTGTGCTCCCCCCCCCACAGGATTTTCGTGATGTGCGCCCGCTCAGCCGGCGGGCAGGAACCCGATCCGCTCGTAAACCGATGCGAGCGTCTTGGCGGCGACCTCGCGCGCCTGGTGCGCCCCCGCGGCGAGGATCCGGTCCAGCTCGGCAACATCGTCCAAATAGGACTGAACGCGTTCCTGCAGCGGCGTGACCCAGTCGACGAGCACCTCGGCGAGGTCCTTCTTGAGATCGCCGTAGCCCTTGCCCTCGTAGGCGGTTTCGAGGTCGGCGACGGTGCAGTCGGTCAGCGCGGAGTAGATCGTGAGCAGGTTGGAGACGCCCGCCTTCTCCTCGCGGTCGAACCGGACCTCGCGGCCGGTGTCGGTGACCGCGGAACGGATCTTCTTCGCCGAGCGCTTCGGGTCCTCGAGCAGTTCGATGAGGCCGTTGCCGGTCGCCGCCGACTTGCTCATCTTCGCCGTCGGTTCCTGCAGGTCGTAGATCTTCGCGGTGTCCTTGACGATGAAGGGCTCCGGCATCACGAACGTCTTGCCGAACCGGCTGTTGAACCGCTGCGCGAGGTTGCGGGTCAGCTCGAGGTGCTGCCGCTGGTCCTCGCCGACCGGCACCGCGTTCGTCTGGTAGAGCAGGATGTCCGCGGCCATCAGCACCGGGTAGGTGAACAGGCCGACGCTCGCGTGGTCGCTGCCCTGCTTGGCGGCCTTGTCCTTGAACTGGGTCATCCGCCCGGCCTCGCCGAAGCCGGTCTGGCATTCGAGGACCCAGCTCAGCTGAGCGTGCTCGGGCACGTGGCTCTGCACGAACAGCGCGCTGCGGGCCGGGTCGACCCCGATGGCGAGCAGCTGCGCGGCCGAACGCCGCGTCCGCTCCAGCAGCACCTTGGGGTCCTGCTCGACGGTGATCGCGTGCAGGTCGACGACGCAGTAGAAGGTCTCGTGGGTGTCCTGCAGCCGCACCCACTGGCGCAGGGCGCCGAGGTAGTTGCCGAGGTGGAAGGAGTCGGCAGTGGGCTGAATCCCGGAAAGCACCCGCAGGCGACCGTTCTGTTCGTCAGACACGCCCGAGATTCTTTCAGGCTGGACAGGAGGCGCTGCCGCGGGCCCGGCGGTTCGCGGCCCGGACGGGCAGACGGGACGTTTCGGCGCGCTCCGCCCGGGTATCTGCCTGCGGGAAGGAGTTCAAGCGCAGGCGGCCAGAGGAAAGGAGTCAGGAACTGCACAGCGGACTGACGCCCCGCGCCCGGGAGATCTCGACTGCCGGAGAACCCGCCAGGCTGACTAGGACTGCCGCAGGTTCAGTGCGGCCGGGACCGGTTCCAGCGGCCGGGTCGGCTCCTCGTCCAGAGCACCTGCCGCGGCCACTGCCTCGATCTCCTTCGCGCGCGCCTTGCGTCGCTGCCGGACGACGCCCAGCGCCATCCCGATGACGCCGAAGCCCACCGCGACCAACCCGACCGGCCCGAGCATCCCGAAACCGGTCGACGTCGTCTCCGCTTGGACGACCCCGTTGTCGGCGAACGCCGTCGCGCCCGTTCCGACGACCGCGATCAGGATCGTCGCCAGCACCGCCAGGACCCGCCCCGCCGGCGCCAGGGAACGGCGGGAGCCGGCCGCCACAGCACCGCGACCGTCGCGAGCCGGAGTCCGTTCGGCCGCCCTCGTCGCGGACACCCCCGATGGGGTGACGGACGAGCGCAGCGCTGGACGGCCAAGAGCCAGCGTGGACCGTGTCACGAACCGGCCTGGGTTGCGCACCGGAGTGCCTCCCGCGAGGTGACTGTCTGAGCGAGCGTCTCACCCGTACGGATGAGTTCTCGTCGTGCTACTGGTCAGAAAACTACCGAGCGTGTCAAGACCTGTCGGATCTGATCAACTCGGACGCCGAGGCTAGCGCCCACTCGGGGAGTAACCGAGGGCACCCCTGCCCTCTCGGCGTCGTCGGTGGTCAGCGCCGTGCGCCCTCCGCGGGACCACGCACAGTGTGCTCAACCCCGGCGAAACCGGACGGAATCACCCCTCAGAACAGACCAGAACTACCCACAGCAGGTTATTCATCCACTCGTCACCAGCAGGACAACCCGGCTCAGCCCGGGAACGGCACGTCGTACGTCGCGGTGACCGGCGCGTGGTCCGACCAGCGCTGGTCGTAGGACTCCGCCCGTTCGACCACCACCGACTTCACCTTCTCCGCGAGGCCGGGCGTCGCCAGCTGGCAGTCGATGCGCCAGCCTGAGTCGTTGTCGAACGCCTTGCCCCGGTAGGACCACCACGTGTACGGGCCCGGCCCCTCGGGGTCGAGCCGGCGCTGGACGTCGGAGTAGCCCGCCTCGTAGACCCGGCCCATCCACTCGCGCTCCTCCGGCAGGAAGCCGGAGTTCTTCTGGTTGCCGCGCCAGTTCTTGAGGTCGACGGTGTCGTACGCGATGTTCCAGTCGCCCACCACGACGACCTCCCGGCCTTCCGCGGCCGCCTTCGCGCGCAACTCGACCAGATACGGCAGGAACGCGGCCATGAAGCGTTCCTTCTCGTCCTGGCGCTCTGTGCCGACGTCGCCGCTCGGCAGGTACAGGCTCGCCACCACCACGCCGGGCAGGTGCATTTCCAGGTACCGCCCGCTGTCCTCGAACTCGGGCTCGCCGAACCCGGTCCGCACCTCGTCCGGTTCGACGCGGCTGTACAGGGAAACCCCGTTGCGCCCCTTCGCGGCCGAGGGCGCGTGCGCGGCGAACCATCCCTCCGGCGCGACGACGGACGCGGGCAGCTGCGCGGCCTCGGCCCGCACTTCCTGGCACGCGACGACATCCGCCTCAGTGGCGGCCAGCCACTCGACGAAGCCCTTCTTGACGGCGGCCCGAAGGCCATTGACATTGACAGTGGAGACGATCAGCACCCCGCGCACGCTACCCGCCGGGTCCGACAATTTTCCGGGCACGGCCGGGTCCGGCGAGGACCAGAATGGCCGCCATGCCTCGCTTGACCGTCCTCGGCAGCTGCGGCGCCTGGCCGGAAGCCGGTCGCGCCTGCGCCGGATTCCTCCTGTCCCACGAGGACTTCCACGTCGCGCTCGACCTCGGTTACGGAGCCGCCCCGCAGCTCTTCCGGCACGTCCCCGCCGACCGGCTCGACGCGATCGTCGTGACGCACGAGCATCCCGATCACCTCGCGGACGTCAGCGCACTCGGCCGAGCCCGGCACTACACCACCGACCGCAAGCTCCCGATGCACTGCACCCGCGGCACCGTGCGCCGGCTCGCCGCGATGGAGCCCAACCCGGCCCCCGCCGAGATCTTCGACCTCCACGACCTCGGCCCGGAGACCGACCTCGGCCCGTTCCGGCTCGCCGCCGCGCTCCTGCCGCACCACGTGCCGAATTACGGAGTCCGGTTCACCACTCCCGGTACACCCTCGCCTACACCGGCGACACCGGTCCCGCTCCGCAACTGACCGACCTGGCCCGCGACGCCGACGTCCTCATCTGCGAAGCCACCCTGCAAGGCGCGCCACCAGACAGCCCCCGTCACCTGATGACCGCCGCGGAAGCAGGACAGCTCGCCGCCTCGGCGAATGTCGCGACGTTGCTGCTCACGCATTTCTGGCCGGGTTCCGATCGAGCAGTTTCGGTGGCCGAAGCTCGCACCGAGTTCTCCGGGGAAGTGCTCGCCGCGGAAGAAGGACTCATGCTGAATCACGCATAATCGCGCTTTCGGCGCCTCAAACGCGATCAATGTTCACGCTGAACGCTTTAGCCCCGACACCACCCAGCGCAAAGAGCAAACCGAATCGGGGGTAGGTGTCGTAAAAGCTTCCGGCAATCGCGAGCATCCCGATCCGTACGGCGGCATCGGTTCAACCGACCGGGCGAATTCCGGGTTGGACAACCGAGGCCGTCCCACCCCACGAGACGAAGCTGCGACTAATCGCGCGAGCTAATGCACACCCATCCGAACGTGCCCGGTCCACGTTCAGGTCCCCACGCGAACCCAAGCCCGGCATGCCACTCCGCGCAGACCGACCGCACCGCAACCGAACGCTCAGGGCCTCAGTGCGGCCACCCGAACCCAAGCCCGGCAAGGCCAGCAGCCCGAACGCTCCGCGCCACAGTGAGGTTTTCTCAGCAGCGCGATGTGCTGCGGGTTCGCCGTTCGCGATGGCGGCCACGGCCGGAGCACCGACTGGAACGAGCCAGGCCCGCATGACTCGCTCCCACGGAAGTCTATGAGGACCCTGGCATCGCGCACAGGGCTGGTCGGCAGAACGAGACCAGCGCACTGCCGAGAAACCCTCAGCCAGGTTCCCGTACTCACCGGACTCAGCACTTGGCCCCGGACACCGGCGTCACGAAGCTGTCCGCGACCCACTTGCCGTCGGCGATCTTCCGGAACCCGTTCTGCACCACGGGTTGTGCGTCGAATTCCGCGCCGCGCAAGTACTTCCCGACGACTTTGCCGTTCCCCGCCGCGGTTTCCCGCGCGTTGAGCACGTCCGCGGTCACCGAGACCTTGCAGCCGGTCGGGGATCCCTGCGCGTCGGCCTGGCCTTTCTGACCGAGCGCGTAGATGACCACAACCGCCGCGACGACTCCGATAATCATCAGTGTCTTCTTGGGCAAACCCAGAATCACGGCCGCTCCTCAGTCGCGAAAACCCCTTGTCCAGAGTAGGCAGTCCGCCCGTGCCCGAACAGGTTCTCGCTCCCATTCCACCCGGAGGTGCCAATCCAGTCATCAGCACAACACGAAGAGTGACAAAAAAGAAGGGCACCTCGGAAGACTCCTCCGAGGTGCCCTTCTCTTAAACGGCTAAAGAAAGATCAGCCCTGCGCGATCTTCTTGGCCAGGTTCTCGTCCAGCGTCGCGAGGAACTCCTCGGTCGTCTGCCATTCCTGGTCCTTGCCGACCAGCAGCGCGAGGTCCTTGGTCATCTTGCCGCCCTCGACGGTGTCGACGACGACCTGCTCCAGCTTGTTCGCGAAGCCGATCAGCTCGGAGTTGCCGTCCAGCTTGCCGCGGTGCTCGAGGCCCCGGGTCCACGCGTAGATCGAGGCGATCGGGTTCGTGGAGGTCGGCTTGCCCTGCTGGTGCTGGCGGTAGTGCCGGGTGACCGTGCCGTGCGCGGCCTCGGCCTCGACCGTCTTGCCGTCCGGCGTGCGCAGCACCGAGGTCATCAGGCCGAGCGAACCGAAGCCCTGCGCGACGGTGTCGGACTGGACGTCGCCGTCGTAGTTCTTGCACGCCCAGACGTAGCCGCCCTCCCACTTGAGCGACGCGGCGACCATGTCGTCGATCAGCCGGTGCTCGTAGGTGATGCCCTTGGCGTCGAAGTCGGCCTTGAACTCGGTCTCGAAGATCTCCTGGAACACGTCCTTGAACATGCCGTCGTAGGCCTTGAGGATCGTGTTCTTGGTCGACAGGTAGACCGGGTACTCGCGGTCGAGGCCGTACTGCAGCGACGCGCGCGCGAAGTCCTCGATCGACTTGCGGAAGTTGAACATCCCCATCGCGACGCCGCCGCCCTCGGGGAAGTTCGCGACCTGGAACTCCATCGGCTCGGAGCCGTCTTCGGGGGTGTAGGTCATCGTCAGGGTGCCCGGGCCGGGGACCTTGAAGTTGGTGGCCTTGTACTGGTCGCCGTGCGCGTGGCGGCCGATGATGATCGGCTTGGTCCAGCCGGGTACCAGCCGGGGCACGTTGCGCATGACGATCGGCTCGCGGAAGATCACGCCGCCGAGGATGTTGCGGATGGTGCCGTTCGGGGACACCCACATCTTCTTGAGGCCGAACTCCTCCACGCGCGCCTCGTCGGGCGTGATCGTGGCGCATTTGACGCCGACGCCGTGCTGCTTGATGGCGTTGGCGGCGTCGACGGTGATCTGGTCGTCGGTGCGGTCCCGCTCCTCGATGCCCAGGTCGTAGTAGTCCAGGTTGACGTCCAGGTACGGGTGGATCAGCTTGTCCTTGATGAACTGCCAGATAATGCGGGTCATCTCGTCGCCGTCGAGTTCGACAACGGTGCCCTGGACCTTGATCTTGGCCATGAGCAGCGGTGCTCCTTCCGCGGATCTTCGCGTTCGCTTCTTCGCTCTCCGATAGCGGTACAAGCGTACTGCTTAACAGAGCTGGATGGTTCCAGAAGTGGTCGGAATCAAGTCTCTACCACCCTTGACCCGGCCTTCCGACCGGGCGCTGTCCGGCCCGCCCGGCCGTGGGGGAACCGGACGAGTCCGGCGATCATCCCATCGCGCAACCACCGCCTGGGAGGTCACCGTCCTGTCGTACCCCACGCCCTGCCTCGCCCAATCAGCGACGGACAGCCGCGCTCGGCGCTTGGTCGTCGGCCTGGCCGATCGTCGGCGGGGTGCCCTGGGGCGTGCTGCCCGGGGCGGCCACGCTCGTGTCGCCGCGGACGGGAATCGACCTGCTGCGCCTGTTGCCGGGCGACGAGCTGGCGGCCGGATTCGGCGGGCGGCTGGTTCCTCGGCGCCGGATTCCTGCTGGTCGGCACGGGCCTCGCGGCGACGCTAGCGCGACAGCGCAGGTAGCGGCAGCGCGGTGCCGGCCCGGTGAGACTATTTGCAGATGGGATTGTTCACCGTAGCCGAGGCCCGCGCCGAACTCGCCCGGCTGCTTCCCGTGCTCGCCGAGCTGATCCGGGTCCGCGCCGACGCCGCCGAACTCGCCGCGTCCCTGCGTCCGGGCGGGCGGGACACGAGCCTCGGCGGCCTGCCGGAGTGGAAGGCCGCGCAGGCGCGGCTGGACGACCTGATGACCGCGATCCAGGCGACCGGGGCGGAGCTGAAGGGGTTCGCCCCGCTGCTGGTGGACTTCCCGGCCTCGCTCGACGGCGACGACGTGCTGCTCTGCTGGCTCGAAGGCGACCGCGAACTGTCCTGGTACCACCGGGCCGACCTCGGTTTCGCCGGCCGTCGCCGCTTGCCCGAATAATCACTGGTCAAGCGCACTACGGTGGCTGGGTGAGCACACTTTTCGACGCCGACGCGGCGGGATACGACGAGGACACCTTCCACCCGTATGTGGCCGAGCAGCTGATCAGCGGCCTCCCCCAGAAGCCCGGCCTGCTGGTCGATGTCGCCGCGGGCACCGGCGCCGCGGCCTTCGCGGCACTGCGGCTGGAACCGGCCGCGGTGTTCGCGATCGACCTCTCCCCCGCGATGATCGAGATCGCCCGAGCCAAGGCCGCCGACCGCGACCCGTCCGGCCGCATCACCTGGCACGTCGGGTCCGCGGTCCCGCTGCCGATCGGAGACGGCGAAGCCGACGCGGTCGTCTGCGCGTCCGCACTGCACTTCCTCGGCCCGAGCGCCTTGACCGACTGGCGGCGAGTGCTGCGTCCGGGCGGCAAGCTGGCGTTCAGCGTGGTGTCGTCGGAACGCTTCAAGCCGGGCGGCAAGTTCGCCGAGGTGATCCCGCGAGACCTGCGCATCCCGGGCACCCTCGACGAAGCCGCCGCGCTGGCCACCGACGCCGGGTTCAGCTCGGCGAAGGCACAGCACGTGACGCTCGATCAGGGCGACCGGGTACGGCAGGTTTTCGCGGTGTTCGCGGAGGCTTAACGGTGGAAGTGCGCTTCGCCGCGGGTCACTGCGGCGGAGCAGCGCAGGACAAAGGTGACGTCGAGGTCGGTCACCGCTCCGTCGGCCGCGCGGGTCAGGCGGGAAACGGTGTAGTCGGCCGTCGCTCCTGGGGCGGCGCAGGCACCCGTGCCGCCCGCCCGGGTTCCGCGAAACGCGATGAAGCCGGGCGTCGCGAGCTGGGGCGAGTTCTGCTGCCGGACAGCGGCGTTCGAGTAAGTCCCCTCGTGCAGCTGCTGTCCGGCAGGCGCGCTGAGTTCCCGCCGGGCCCAATCCCAGCCGTCGGGCGACTCGGCGTCCACCTTCACCGCGCCGCCGTACTCCCATGCCGTGACCGCGTCGGCGGTCCACGAAGCACTGCCTTCAAACGGATATGCGCCTTCGTCCGAGGTGTAGCCGAACCCGACCGTCGGGTCCGCGTGCGCGACCGATGCGGTGCCGAACGCGATACCCGCGGCAGCGACGACCGCCAAGGTTTCCGCATGATTTCCCTCCCCTGGGCTGCTTCCGATCTCGGCAGGATTCCTGGCCCTGCGGCGAAAACCCCCCGTTCAGTCGTGCAGCCGAGCGCCCTTGAGGATCTTGTCCACCGCGTTCTTCGGCCCGTGCACAGCCATCCCCGCCAACGCCAGTTTCTCCCTCGGCACCGCCCGCACCGCCGCGCGATTGTCGACGTCATTGCCGGTCTGGAACAGTTCATCGGTGAAGATCGAGAACCGCAGACCCCGCGTGAGCGCGCGGCTGTGCGCCAGCGCGAGCGTCTCGGCGGAGCCGGAGAACACGAGTACCGGCTGGCGGAACATCGGCAGGTACTCGGTGTCGTCGGCGTCGAGGTAGGGCTCGCCGATCAACTCGGGCGTCGTGTGGGCCACGCCGCTCACCAGGAACGCCGTGACGTTCAGCCGTTGCCACGAGGCCAAGTCGTCCCGCAGCAGCACGGCGATCTTCGTGTCGAATCGGTTCATGCGCGACAGCATCGGCTCGGCGCCGCGCACGGGTCTTGTACGTTTTGAACATGACGGTGTCGGCCTGGCGTCCTTCGGTGCCCGGAATCGCCGAGGCGTTCCATGCCCGGTTCACCGACCACGCCTACCCCGCGCACACGCACGACACCTGGACGCTGCTGATCGTCGACGACGGTGCCATCAGCTACGACCTCGACCGCCATCATCACGGCGCGCTAGGCACCGCTGTCACGCTGCTGCCGCCGAACGTCGCACACGATGGGCGCGCCGCGACCAGCTACGGCTTCCGCAAGCGCGTGCTCTACCTCGACGCCGACGTCCTCGGCGAAGACCTGATCGGGGCCGCCGTCGACCAGCCGAGCCTGGCGGATCCATTGCTGCGCACCAGGATCCACCAGCTGCACCAGTCGCTCGCCGAACCGCTGGAAGCCGAAAGCCGCCTCGCGCTGGTCGCCCAGCGACTCCGTAGCCACTTCGGCCGCCCGACGAGCACGCCGCCCGACCGCGGCCTGGCCGACGACCTGCGCGACCTCCTGGACGAGCGCCTCCCCGATTCCCTGACTCTGGCCGACGCCTCCGAGGTACTGGGTGCGCACCCCGTCCACCTGGTCCGCGCCTTCGGCCGCCGCTTCGGACTGCCGCCGCACCGGTACGTCACCGGCCGCCGCGTCGACCACGCCCGCCGCCTCCTGCTCGACGGCACCCCGCCCGCCGCCGTCGCGACCACGGCGGGGTTCACCGACCAGGCGCACCTGACCCGGCACTTCCGCCGCTACCTCGGCACCACCCCGGCCCGCTTCGCACGCGGCTGACCGGGCGGTTTGTGCGAAGATGGCCCCATGCTGCGCGAACTGCACCTGACCGGCGACCCGGCGGCCGACAAGCTGCTCAACGACGACCCGTTCGCCCTGCTCACCGGCATGCTCCTGGACCAGCAGTACCCGATGGAGCACGCCTTCGCGGGCCCGCGGAAGATCGCCGACCGGATGGACGGCTTCGACCTGCGCAAGATCGCCGCGACGGACGTCGACAAGTTCGTCGAGATGTGCGTGGTGCCGCCGGCCATCCACCGCTACGGCGGCTCGATGGCGCGCCGGGTGCACGCGCTCGCGCTGCACATCATCGAGAACTACGACGGCCGCACCGAGGGCATCTGGCTCGACGGACGCCCCAAACCGGACGGCCAGGAAGTGCTGAAGCGGCTCAAGGCACTGCCCGGTTTCGGCGAGCAGAAGGCGAAGATCTTCCTGGCGCTGCTGGGCAAACAGCGCGGAGTGGCCCCGAAGGGCTGGCGAGAAGCCGCCGGTGCCTACGGCGACCGCGGCTCGCGTCGGTCCATCGCGGACGTGACGGACGCCAAGACGCTCGGCGAGGTGCGCGCGTTCAAGAAGGCCGCGAAGGCCGCCGCCAAGGCGAACTGACTCAGCCTCGCGCGAACCACACCACGTCCGGTTCTCCGCGCGGCACCGGAATCTCCACCACGTCCACCTCGGCGAACCGCTCCCGCAACCGAGCCGTGAACCCCGGTGCCGCGCCCGCGCTCCACACCGCCAGCACCCCGCCCGGACGCAGCAGTTGCGACAATCGCTCCAGACCGGAAGCCGCGTACAGCGAGGCATTCCCTTCGGTGACCGTCCACTCTGGACCGTTGTCGATGTCCAGGCACAGCGCGTCGAACGTCTCGCTCGTCGTCCGCAGCCACTCCAGCAGATCCGCCTCGACCACCGTCACTCGCGGATCGTCCAAGGCCGCGCCGTGGACTTCACGCAGCGGACCAGTCCGGTTCCAGGCGATCACCGCTGGCTCGCGCTCCACGACCACCACGGAACCGACCGCACGGTGATCCAGCGCGGCACGCAGCGAGAACCCGACGCCGAGGCCGCCGATCAGCATCCGCGCGCCGGGCGCGAGCCGGTCGGCCGCTCCGGTCACGAGCAGCCGTTCCGACTCGCCATTGCGGGTGTCCATCAGGAACACGCCGTTTTCGATCACCTCGAACTCGGTGCCGTCGCGCCGCAGCACCAGTTCGCCCCCGTGCCCGGGCACGGTTTCCAGTACCTCCGCCACGTCCGGCAGCTTCTCAGACCGCGACCTCCTCGCGGACCTCAACCCGCTTGCGCGCGCCCCAGAAGAACAAGACCACGAGCATCGCCGCGGCGGCGAGGACCGCGGCGACCTCCGGCAGGACGGTCGGTCCGGCCGAGGTCAGCACCGCACCGCCGACGACGCCGGACAGCCCGACGCCGAGGTAGATCGCCGACGCGTTGAGCGACAGCGCGAGACCGGCGTGCCCCGGCGACAATTCGATGAGCCGGTGCTGCAGCGGCGGGCTGAACGACCAGTTCGCCAAGCCCCACACGAACAGCGTGATCCCGGCCCCGACGACGGTCGTCGCGGTGAACGGCAGCAGCACCATCACGACGGTGAACCCGACGAGGATGATCAGCAGCGGCTTGCGTGGTCCCCACTTGTCCGCCGCACGGCCCCCGGCGAAGTTGCCGATCGCGCCGCCGATGCCGTAGCAGAAGAGCAGCACCGTGATCGTTCCGCCGGAGACACCGGCCGTAGCGGACAGGACCGGCGACACCAGCGTGTAGACCATGAACGCGGCCAGGCAAGCGAGCGTCGTGGTGACGAGCAACGCGACCACCCGCTTGTCCCGCGCCACCGCGAACCGCTCGGCGAGCCCGACGACTGGCGGCGGAGCGACCTTCGGCAACGCGACCTGCACGCCGATCGCGCCGAGCAGCGAGAGGATGCCGACGAACAGGAACGCGCCCTCGTAGCCGAACTGCTGGGAGATCACGCTGCCGAGCGGCACGCCGAAGATCAGTGCGATGGTGAGCCCGCCGAATACCAGGGAAACGGCTCGCCCGCGACGTTCCGGCGTGGTCAGTTCAGCGGCGACGGCGGTGGCAGCCGGGGTGTAGACGGCAGCCCCGACCGCCGTGACGACCCGTGCGATCAGCAGCGTGGTGTACCCCGGCGCGACGGCCGCGAAGACGTTCCCGACCGCGGCCACCGCGAGGGCGGCGACCAGCAGCGTGCGCCGCTCCCACCGGCCGGTGGCGGCGGCGAACAACGGCGAGCCCACCGCGTACGCGATGGCGAACGACGTGACGAGCTGCGCCGCGGCCGTCGCGGAGATGTGCAGCTCAGAGGTCAGCGCCGGCAACAACCCGGCCACGATGTAGCCGCTGGTGCCGACGCCGAAGGCCCCGAACGCGAGCACCGAGTTCCGGGCCGCCGCCGAGGACGAGACGCTGGACATGAGTCCCCCAATGAGACCTGAACGGATAGTTCGACGAACGTCGTAGTTCGATGATGACCGTACACGCACCCACCGACAAATTCGAGAACCGTCGTACTATGGACGCATGCCCGCTCACGCCTCCCTCCCTCCGCTCGCCTACCCCGAGCGCGACGAGATCACCGTCGAAGCAGTGCTCCGCGCGCTGGCCGACCCGGTGCGGCTGGCGATGGTCCGGCAGCTGGCGAACTCCGAAACCGAGATCTCGTGCAACGGTTTCGAGGTGCCGGTGACCAAGTCCACACTCAGCCATCACCTCGCGACCCTGCGCCAGGCCGGAGTGATCGCCGGCCGCCAGGAAGGCACGACCCGGTACAACTCGTTGCGCCGCAACGATCTCGACGCACTCTTCCCCGGCCTGCTCGACGGCGTGCTGGCCGCGCCGCGCTGAGCGGTCGCACTACGTGGCGGTCCTCACCCGAATACCGGGATGACAAGCCCGCCCTCCATCGGTTCAACTAGAGCGAGACAGCACGACGACGTCGGGGCTGTCTAGTTTTTTGCCCTCGTTCTAAAGCGCTTCAGAAGCCTGCTGGCCAGGCGCTGAGCAATCGATTTCTTGAGGAAGGGAGAGCCGTGCCCGTCGCGTTGCTCGCGCTCGCCGTCGGTGCCTTCGGCATCGGGACCACCGAGTTCGTGATGATGGGTGTGCTGCCTCTGACCGCCGCGGACTTCCACATCGACATCCCGTCCGCGGGCTACTTCATCTCCGCCTACGCGCTCGGCGTGGTGATCGGCGCGCCGCTGCTCACCGCGCTGGCCGTCCGGTTGCCGCGCAAAACCATGCTGCTGGCGATGATGGGCCTGTTCACGGTCGGCAACGCGCTGTTCGCGCTCTCGCCGAACCAGGACTTCGGCATCGCGTTCCGGTTCCTCGCCGGCCTGCCGCACGGCGCGTTCTTCGGCGCGGGCGCGGTCGTCGCGTCCAGCCTCGCGCAGCCGGGCCAGCGCGCGAAGGCCGTGTCGATGATGTTCATGGGACTGACGCTGGCGAACGTCATCGGCGTTCCGCTCGGCACGCTGCTCGGTCAGCAGGTCGGCTGGCGCGCGACGTTCGGCGTCGTCGCGGTGATCGGCCTGCTCGCGATCGCCGCGATCGCGAAACTGGTGCCGCACCAGGGCCGCCCGGCCGACCCGTCGATCCGCGGCGAACTCGGCGCGTTCCGCCGCCCGCAGGTGTGGCTGGCGCTGGCGATCGTGATGTTCGGTCTCGGCGGCGTGTTCGCCTGCATGTCCTACATCGCGCCGATGCTGACCGACGTCGCCGGATACTCGCCCGCCAACGTCACGGTGCTGCTTTCGCTGGCCGGGGTCGGCATGACGATCGGCAACTACCTCGGCGGACGGCTCGCGGACAAGGCACTGATGCCGAGCCTGTACGTCGCGCTGCTCGCGCTGGCCACCGTGCTCGCGATCTTCACCGTGACCGCGCAGGGCAAGGTCGGCGCGGCTGTCACGATCTTCTTCGTGGGCGTCGCGGGCTTCATGATCGGCCCGATGATGCAGGCGCGGATCATGGAGAAGGCGGGCGGCACGCCGTCGCTGGTCTCGGCCGCGGTGCAGTCGGCGTTCAACATCGCCAACTCGATCGGCGCGTACCTCGGCGGCCTGGTCATCGCGGGCGGCCTCGGTCTGCTGGCCCCGAACTGGGTCGGCGCGCTGCTGGCCGTGCTCGGCGTGTCGATCGCCGCGGTGTCCGGATTGCTGGACCGGCGCGAGGCACGGGTCCAGAAGGAACTCGCGCTCGCGTCCTGACGGCTGCTCAGGAGGAGGCGTCGAACGGTCCGCCGACGATCGTCAGCGAGATGTAGAGCACCGCGGCGCACAACGCGCCGTAGGTGAGGATGTCGACGGCCTTGCCGCGAATCGCGAGCAGCCCGGCGCGCTCCTCCGGCAGCACCGCGCGCAGCACCCCGGCCACGAACAGGGCCACGCCGACCAGCACCGCGCCCTCGCGCCAGTGGTACTGGACAGCGCGCACCACGGCCGCGGCCAGCAGCAGCAGGATCACCGCGAACGGCGCGTGAACGAGCCAGGGGCGATCGCCGCGGTGCCGTTGCCCGGTCATCGCCATCAGCGCGCGGCCGCGCGTTCCGCAGCCTCGACCACGTTGGTCACCAGCATCGCCCGCGTCATCGGGCCCACGCCGCCGGGGTTCGGCGACAGCCAGCCGGCCACCTCGGCGACCGCCGGGTCGACGTCGCCGGTGAGCTTGCCGTCGACGTGCGAAACGCCGACGTCCAGCACTGCGGCACCGGGTTTGACCATGTCCGGTTTGATGATCCCCGGCACGCCCGCCGCGGCGATCACGATGTCCGCGCGGCGCACTTCGGCGGCGAGGTCACGGGTGCCGGTGTGGCAGAGCGTGACGGTGGAGTTTTCGCTGCGCCGGGTGAGCAGCAAGCCGAGCGTGCGGCCGACGGTGATGCCGCGGCCGACGACGGTGACCTGCGCGCCGTTCAGCTCGACGCCGTGCCGCTTGAGCAGCTCGATGATCCCGTACGGGGTGCACGGCAGCGCGCCTGGTTCGCCGAGCACGAGCCGGCCGAGGCTGATCGGCGCGAGGCCGTCGGCGTCCTTCTCCGGGTCGATGCGCTCCAGGACGCGGTTCGCGTCGAGGTGCTTCGGCAGCGGCAGCTGGACGAGGTAGCCGTGGCAGGCCGGATCGGCGTTCAGCTCGTCGATGACGGCCTCGAGCTTCTCCTGCGAGATGTCCGCGGGCAGGTCGCGGCGGATCGAGTTGACGCCGATCTTCGCGCTGTCCGCGTGCTTCATCTTCACGTAGGAGTGGGAACCGGGGTCGTCGCCGACCAGCACCGTGCCCAGCCCAGGGGTGATCCCCTTCTCCGCGAGCGCGGCCACCCTCGGGCGCAGCTCTGCGAAAATGGCGTTCTTCGTGGCCTTGCCGTCGAGAATCTTCGCCGTCACGGCGGCCATTGTCGCAGAGCCGCCGGAGGCTGCCGGTCAGGAGTGGGTTCTGCACTCTGTGTGCCCGCGACACCACCCGATCGGCCCGCGCGTCTTACGTCGAATCAGCCGTCCCGGGTCTTAAACTGGAGACGCTCCACCGCATCACCCACCCGGGCGTGTGACCCGTGCCATATCGCGTCCGCCGAGGTCAGCGCGCTCGTCCACCGGCCCGAGGGTGGCAAAAGCCCTATGCGGGGTGCGTTCGTGCGCGCGAACAGTCAAAATGTTCTCTGTGGCACAACCGACGACGCAGCTGAACGCGACGGAGCAGGACACTCTGGTCAAGCAGATCGGACTGGCCCTGCTTCGCGCCGCCCCCCGCGACTGGCGCAAAGTCTCCGCGGAGTACCGAGCCGTCGGCAGGTACCACGAGCTGACCGGCGAGATCGTGCTCGAGGACGGCTCCACGCAGGAATGGATCGCGACGCACGACATCGCGACCCTCTTCGGGAGGCTCCGCGCAGGCATGTACCGCGACGGCCGCGGCACGTGGTTCAACGCGCGCTACCAGCTGGACCACCCCTCCAGCTACAACCTCGAGTACAACCGCGACGAGCCGGCGTGGCACCTCGCCCCGCCGCCGCAGGCGTACTCCGACGAGCTGCGCATGTTCCCGCGCACCGAGGAGAACGTGCCGGAGTGGCTGATCCGCCGGATGTCCGGCCTCGGCCCGGAACAGCCCGGACCGCACTTCCGCATCGCACGGATCTTCGACACCATCGGTCCTGCCGGCCGCCCGGTCATCAACCGTCCTGACCTGGACGTCGACGAGCAGGACCGGCTGCTGGACTACCTCGACCACGCACCCGTCGTGGTCCAGGACCGCGGCTACGACATCGACCGGCTCGCGCAGACCCCCGAAGCGACGGTCCCGGTCGCCTTCCACAGCGACGGCCACTGGATCTGGCCTGCCGCGGTGAACTTCTACCTTCGCACGTACGGCGTCTCGCCGGAAGCGGACCTGATCGAGCACATCCGGGCGAATGGCTTCCAGCTTCCGCAGGTGGACGACCTGACCCTGCAGGGGGCGGCGGCGTATCTGACCCGTGGAAGCCAGACCCCGCAGCAGCGACCCGCTCCCGGGGGCGGTCCTGGCGCCGGTGGTCCTGGCGCAGGCGGACCGGGTGCTGGTGGTCCTGCTGGCGGTGGGCCTAACGCCGGTGGTCCCGGGGCTGGTGGTCCCGGTGGTCCCGGTGCCGGTGCTCCTGGCCCGGGCGGACCTGGCGCCGGTGGCCCTGCCGCGGGTGGTCCTGGCGGCCCTGGTGCCGGTGGCCCTGGCGGACCGGGTTCGGCTGGTGGTCCCGGTGGTCCCGGTGGTCCTGGAGCTCCGGGTGGTCCTGGCGGCGCGGGCAGCGCCGGTGGTCCCGGTGCGCCGGGCGGACCGGGCGCTGGCGGACCGAACGGCATCGCCGGACCCGGCGGACCCGGTGCCCCGGGCGGCCCCGGCGGCGAATTCGACGGCAACGGGCCTCGTTCGGGCGGCCCTGGTGGCGAGTTCGACGCCAACGGACCTGGTTCCGGCCGCCCCGGCGCTGACGGACCCGGTTCCGGAAGGCCTGGCGGCTCTGGCGCAGCCGGAGTCGGCGCAGCCGCGGCCGGACTCGGCGCGGCAGGTCTCGGAGCAGCCGCGCTCGGCGCGGCAGGCGGGTCCCACGGGCCCAGCCAGCCCAGCGGACCGGGCAATCCCGACGACTTCCGCCCAGCCGACGAATTCGCCAGGCCCGGCACAGCCGGTGGGCCGAACGGTCCTGGCCCCGACGGTTTCGACTCGGCAAACGAGTTCGGCGCCCCCGGCTCCCGCAGGCCCGGCGCGACCGGCGGCCCAGGCGGCCCCGCTCCCGACCGGCGCGGCCCTGCCGACGAATTCGACAGCCCCGGTTCCGGCAGGCCCAGCGCAGCTGGCCGACCCGACGGTCCCGACAACTTCCACCCGGCCAACGAATTCGACAGCCCCGGTTCCGGCAGGCCCAGCGCGGCTGGCCGACCGGACAGTCCCGACAACTTCCACTCAGCCGACGAATTCGGCGAGCCCGGCGCAACGGACGAACCCGGCTTCGACGATCGCGGCGCACACAGCGGCTCGGAGGATCACTTCGAGCCCAATGCGCCAGCCCACGGCGGTTCGGACCGGCGCGACCGGCCTGGTCCGCAGCAGGGCGCTCCGGGTGCCGCAGGCGGGCCAGGCGCGCCTAGCGCTCCGCAGGGCACGCGAGTGTCCGGCCCGGACAGCCCCGGCGGGGCACACGGCCTGGGCGTCGCCGCTGCCGCGGCAGGAGCGGCGGGAGTCGCGGGCGCAGTGGGAGCCGCCGCGAGCCACGCTCACGCCGCACCCGGCTCCGACGAGCACCCCGACGCGTCCGGCTACGACGACCGAGCCCACGACGCCGTCGGTTACGCCGACCCCGGCCACCACGACGCTGGCTACGAACAGCAAGGTCACCCCGACGCCGACCAGCACGGTCATGCCGCCGGTTACGACCAGCACGGCCACGCGGAGGACTACGACCGGCAAGACCGCGGCGAAGGCCAGCAAGGCCACGGCGAGCACTACGACCAGCACGACGACGGTTACGAAGAGCCTGGCCACGACGGCGGCTACCGCGCGCCCCACGGCGAGTACGACGAATCCGCACCGCACGACGCCCGCGGATACGACGCCGAGCCGTACGACGAGAGCGGTTACTCCGACCAGCACGGGTACGAGGACGCCGCATCCCACGAGGCTTACGCCGAGCCGCACGGATACGACGAAACCACTGGTCAGCACGGCCATGCCGAAGCGGGTTACGACGCGCCCGCGCACCACGCCGACGCCCGCAGCCGCGACGCGGCGGCCGACTACGACGACGACCACGGGTACGACGACCACCTCGACGCACACGAGAGCAAGATCCCCGGCGTCGGCGCGTTCGAGCAGCCCGCTGCCCCGAACGCGGAGGACGGGCTGGTCGGCGCGGATGGCCTCATCGGTGCCGACGGGCTCATCGGCGCGGACAGCTCCGCCGACGAACCCGCCGCCCCGCACCGGCACAACGCCGAGCCGGACGCGGGCCGTCGCAGCGCGGCACCGGACGACGTCCGCGCTGGCGATCAGGAAGGTGGCCGTCGGCGAGCCCAGCCGGACGCCGAAGCGGACGACAGCCGCCGGGAAGACGTGCCGCTGAACGCCGAGGACGGCGGACGGCGCGGGGCCGAACCCGAGGGCCAGGCCGAACCAGCGAACGAGCACGGCAGTCACGTCGGCGCGGCTGCCGCCGGGGTCGCCGCGGCTGGCGGGTTGGCCGCGGCGGGTCTTGCCGCCGCGCACGACCGGGGTCGCCAGAAGGAGGCCGAGGGTCGCCACGGCACCGCGCCGGAGCGTCCCGCGGAGCCGCCGTTCGAGCAGGACTTCGACGACGCGCAGTACGACCGCCACGACGAAGGCCATTACGACGACGACGACCACACCGACGTCCACCACGACCTGGTCTCCGGCCGCAACGGCACCGGTCCGGGCCACGCGGACGCCGACGAGGACGACACCGACGTTCACCAGCCGGTCGACGCCGAGGAGCCGGTGCTCTTCACGCACGGCAACGAACCGTCCCGCGACGACGACGAGCAGCGTGCCGAACTGTTCACGCACTCCAGTGGGTACGAGGACGACAACCGCCGCGCGGCCGAGTACGACGCGGGCCCGCCCACCGCGATGATCATGCCGGGGTCCGAGATCCCCGGCGGCCTTCCGGTGCCGGAGATGCCGGTGCCCCCGCCGTCCGGCGGGCGGCGCGCGGCACGGGAGCAGGCCGAACCGGCTCCGGTCGCCCGGCGGGAACAGCCTGTCCAGCCGGAGCTGACCGACCTTCAGGCGAAGCTCGACGAGCTGAACGTGCCTGAGGCCGCGTACCGGCTCGGCGGCCCCACCGAACGCGGATGGAGCGTCGAGCAGGTGGGCGAAGGCTGGCGCGTCGGCTGGTACGACGGCGAGCTGATCAACCCGGCGGTGTTCGGCGACGCGGAGGACGCCGCGGCGTTCATGCTCGGCAAGGTGCTGCTGCACCCCGACGGGTACGTCGCGGCGGAAGCCCCCGCGCCGGCTGCGCAGCCAGTCGCGAACGCGCCGAAGCCGCCGGTGGTGGCGACGTTGTCGCCCGAGGTCGCGACGGGCTCGTTCCCGGTCCGGCCGCGCGAGAACGTGCCGCCGCAGGAGCAGACCGCGTTCACGCCTGCCGATCAGCTGCTGGCCGACGACGAACCACCGTCCCGGCAGACCCCGCCGCCTGCCCCGCCGACGCAGGTCTCGGCACCGGTGAGCCCACCGACCCAGGTGGCTCATCCGGTCGGTGCCCCGCCGACGCAGGTCGCCTCGCCGGTCAGCGCACCGCCCACCCAGGTCGCCCCGCCGGTCAGCCCGCCGCCGCGGCGGGAACCGCCGGCCCGGCGCGAGGAACCGGTGCGCGCCAACGGAACCGGCGGCAGCGGGCAGTGGCCGATCGCGCCGCTGTCCGGGGAGCCGCCGCTGACCCTGTTCCGCGGCAAGGAACTGCGCGAACTGCCCGCGGGCAGCGAGCTGGACCGCTTCGGCGGCCCGAACGGCAACCTGACCTACGCGGCGGGCACCCCGTTCGAGGAGCGTTCGCTGGTGCCGGAGTGGGTGAACCGGCCGTACCACGTGTACCGGGTGCAGCGGCCGCTCGAAACCCTGGCCGGGGTCGCGATCCCGTGGTTCAACCAGCCGGGCGGCGGGTCGGCGTACCTGCTTCCGGCGAGCATCGAAGAACTGCTCGCCGAGGGCGACCTGATCGAACTCGACCCGGGCGAGCCGCCGATCGACTGAGGACGCGGAAAAGGGGCGGGGCCAGCGGGCTTCGCCCCTTTTTCGTGCCTGGAAGAGCTGGAAGCGCGCTACTTGACGACCAAGCCGTTGGCCGCGGCGAACGCCACCGCCAGTTCGACGTCCACGTAAGCGCCGCGCAAGTCCGCCTGCACGAGCCCGTTCGCGTCGACCGCCGCGCCGCGCAGATCGGCTCCGGAAAACTTCGTGCCGAGCATTCGGGACCCGGACAGATCCGTGCCCCGCAGATCGGAATCCGTCAGATCCGCCTCGTTGAGGTTCACTTCCCGCATCCGCAGACCCGACAGGTCCAGTTTCCGCAACCGGCCGCGCGCGAATGACGCCAGCGACAGATCGCATTCGGTCAGCGCGATCCCGGTGTAGCGACAGTCCACAAAGGACGAACCAAGCAGCGAGCACGACGACCATCGGCTGTCGGCGAGCACCGAGCGGTCGAACGTGCACGAGCGGAACGCCGACGCGTCGTGCCGCGAACCGGCGAGGTCGACCTTGGTGAAGTCGCAGTTGTCGAAGGTGCAGCCGCGGGTGCGCAGGTCGCGCAGGTCGGCCTCGGTGAAATCGCAACCCGCGAACTGGCGTTTTTCCCACCACTGGCCGGAAAGTCGCGCTTCGGTGTAGTCCTCGCCGGTCTCCGTCACCCCGACAGGATGACATCAGCCCCGGTGCCGCGTTGTCGACGGGGTGGCTGCGGGCCGCCATAAGGCGTGTGTCCACGAACTGTCCGCTGGTCATCGGAAGTCTCGCGATCTCGTGGGGATCCGCAGCCTCAGCTGCTCCAGTTTCTGCGCGCGCACGCTCGCGACGCCGTCCGCTTTTTCGAGCACTCCGTGCACCAGCAGCGCCGCGCTCCCTCGCGCGATCCGGTGGAACCGCTGCCACAGCCCGAGTGTGCAGATTACGTTCACCATGCCGGTCTCGTCCTCGAGGTTCAGGAACGTGACTCCGCCGGCGGTCGCGGGCCGCTGGCGGTGCGTGACCGCTCCCCCGACGAGCACTCGCTCCCCGTCGGACCGGTCCAGCAGCTTGTCGGCGGTGATGACGCCGAGCGCGTCGAGCCGGTCGCGGATGAACTCCGTCGGATAGCTGTCCGGCGAGATCCCGGTGGCCCACACGTCGGCGGCCGCGACCTCGAGCCCGTCCATCCCGGGCAGCATCGGCGCTTCCACGCCGACGCCGGTGCCGGGCAGTTTCTCCGGCCGGTCCTGCGCGACCGCGCCCGCGGACCACAATGCCTGCCGCCGGTCCGGTCCGAACGCGCTGAACGCGCCCGCGGTGGCCAGCGCTTCCAGCTGAGGCGTGGTGAGCCGGACACGCCGGCCGAGGTCGGACATGCTCTCGTACCGGCCGTTCGCCTGCCGTTCCGCCACGATCGTCTTGGCCAGCGTTTCGCCGATCATCCGGACAGTGCTGAGCCCACCGCGTACCGCGTGGAGTTTTCCGTTGTCCGGCAACGCTTCCAGCGTCGCATGCGGAAGACTCAGGTTGATGTCCGGGCCGAGCGTGGTGACGCCGTGCCGACGCGCGTCCGCCACCAGCGACTGCGGCGAGTAGAACCCCATCGGCTGCGCCCGCAGCAGGCCCGCGCAGAACGCGTCCGGGTGGTAGTACTTGAAGTACGCGCTCGCGAACACCAGATGCGCGAAGCTCAGCGCGTGGCTTTCCGGGAAGCCGAAGTTGGCGAACGCCTTGAGCTTCTGGAAGATTTTCTCCGCCAGCTCCGCGTCCAGCCCGTTGGCGACAGCTCCGTCGAGGAACCGCTTGTGCAGCCGTTCCATTTTCCGCTGCGACCGCTTCGACCCCATCGCGTGCCGGAGCTGGTCGGCCTCGGCCGGGGTGAAGTTCGCGACGTCCAGGGCGATCTGCATCATCTGCTCCTGGAACAGCGGCACTCCCAGCGTCTTCGACAGAGCTTTCTCCAGCAGCGGATGGTCGTACTCCCACTTCTCGCGCTCCTGTTTGCGGCGGATGTACGGGTGCACCGAACCGCCTTGGATCGGGCCGGGGCGGATCAGCGCGACTTCCACGGCCAGGTCGTAGAATTCCTTCGGCCGCAACCGCGGCAACGTCGCCAGCTGGGCGCGGCTTTCCACCTGGAACACGCCGATCGCGTCGGCGCGGCAGAGCATTTCGTAGATGTTCTGGTCGTTGAGGTCCAGCTCGGCGAGGTCGATCTTCTCGCCCTTGTATTCCTCGACCAGGTCGAGCATATAGTGCAGCGCGGAGAGCATGCCGAGCCCGAGCAGGTCGAACTTCACCAGCCCCGCCGCGGCGCAATCCTCCTTCTCCCACTGAAGCACGCTGCGGTTTTCCATGCGCGCCCATTCGACCGGGCACACCTGGCTCACCGGTTCCCGGCACATCACCATGCCGCCGGAGTGGATGCCGAGGTGCCGCGGGAAGTCTTCGAGGGCGAAGGCGAGCTGCACGACGTCGTTCGGGATGTCGTGGTCGTGGTCTTTTTCCGTGCTGCGCAAAGCGCCCCAGCGGTCGATTTGCTTGCTCCACGCGTCCTGCTGGCCGGGCGAGTAGCCGAGCGCTCGGGCGGCGTCGCGGATCGCGGAGCGGGCGCGGTAGGTGATCACGTTCGCGACCTGGGCGGCGTTGAGCCTGCCGTGTTTGCCGTAGACGTACTGGATCGCTTCCTCGCGCCGGTCGGACTCGATGTCGATGTCGATGTCCGGGTAGCCGTCGCGGTCGGGTGCGAGAAACCGTTCGAAGAGCAGGTGGTACTCGATGGGGTCGACCTTGGTGATCCCGAGCGCGTAGCACACCGCCGAGTTGGCCGCGGAACCCCTTCCCTGGCAAAGAATGTCGTTTTTCCGGCAGAACCGGACGATGTCCCAGACGATCAGGAAGTACCCGGGGAAGCCGAGCTTCTCGATCACCTCCATCTCGTGCTGGATCTGCCGCCAGGCCTCGTCTTCGTGGTCTTTGCCCGCGTAACGCTCCTTGAAGCCCTCCTGGACGAGTTTTCGCAGGTGCGTGGTCTCAGTCTCACCGGGCCGCACGTCGAACGGCGGCAGCTCCGGCTTGAGAAGCTCAAGCCGGAAGGCGCATTCCATGCCCAGCAATGCTGACCGCTGCACCGCGCCCGGGTATCGCTGGAAGACTTCCGCCATTTCGTTGCCAGAGCGCAGGAACGCGGCGGCGTCGCCGGGCAGCCAGCCTTCGAGGTCGTCGATGCTGCGCCGGGCGCGGATGGCGGCGAGGGCGTCAGCCAGCCTGCCGCGTTCCGGACGAGCGTAGTGCGCGGCGGTGGTCGCGACGGTGGGCAGCTTGAGTTCGCGGGCCATCTCGGCGAGCAGGTCGTTGTGCGTGCTGTCGAGCGGCTGGCCGTGGTCGATCAATTCGACATAGACCTGGGTGTGGCCGAAGAGATCGACCAGCCTCCGCAGTTCGGCGAACGCGGCGTCCGTACCTTCGCGCACCAGCGCGGACCGCACGGATCCCTTGCGACAGCCAGTAAGCACCGCGCATTGCCCCGCGACTTCCTCCGCTACGGCGGACAGATCGTAGATCGGACGGCCTTTCTCGGCCCGTTCCTCTTTTTCGTCGGCGTGGCCCCGCAACTGCCCGGTAGTGATCGCGCGGCACAGGCTGCGGTAGCCGTCGCTGCCGCGGGCCAGCAGCAGGAGGTGTTCGCCTTCGGGGTCGGCGACGCCGTTTTGCGGCCCGGACAGCCCGAAGCTCAGCTCGGTGCCGAATACCGTGGCGACGCCTAGTTCTTTGGCCGCTTCGGCGAAACGGACCACGCCGTACATGCCGTCGTGGTCGGTGAGCGCGATCGCGTCGAGCCGCAGCCGCGCGGCTTCCTCCACCAGTTCCTCGGGGTGGCTGGCGCCGTCGAGGAAACTGAAGTTGGAGTGGCAGTGCAGTTCGGCGTACGCCACTCGCGGCCCGGCTTCCAGGTCGCTGCGCGGCGGCGGGATGTCGGCGGGGCGGCGGTACGCCTCGCGTTTGCGTCCCCACGCGGGACTGTCGCCGTGGTCGCCGGGCGGTGTCCCGCCCGACAGCGCCCGCGCGAGGTCCTTCCACGGGACCGGCGGGTTGTTCCAGCCCATCGTCAGTCCATCCGGTTCTCGGGTGCTCGGCGGGGTTCCGGGATCAGCAGTGCGACCGGCACCGGGTCGAACGGGCACGGCGGTTCGACCGGGACTCGGGGCGCCGGCAGGTCGTAGTCCATCAGGTGCGGTTTCCTTCCGTTGTCTTCACCGGGTTTTCCGGTTTGCCGACCGGTTCGCAGTCTTTGTCCGTCAGTCATAACTTCCCTCCACTGTCCACACCGGATTTTCCGTTCCGGAGCAGAGGACGAGCACTGCCTCCGGTGCCTCGTTTTCCCCTGCCGCAAGCACTAGTTGCAGCCGGGCTTGCTGTGGTCCGGTCGAACGACGGCCCGACGTGACCAGCCATGGACCGGCCCATCCGGTGATCAGCCGCGGCGGCCCGCCCGCGACGCACAGTCCGTGCGGCGGCGCGGTCAACCGTTTGCGCGCGGTGAGGCCGACCGGCCGCCCCTGGTCGTCGATGACCTGGACGGGCAACGGTTGTTCCAGCACCGTCGCCGGGGACGGGGAGGGCAACCGGGCAGGCCACGTGGCGTCCGGTGGTCCGACAGGTTCCCGCGGATCGCCCCACGGAATGAGCCGGACCCGGCTCGCCGGATCACGCCCGCCGTCGAGCAACGGCGTGACCACGCCCTCCGGGCCGAGCAAGCCTTGCACCCGCACGAACGCCCGGCCAGCCCGTTCGGCAGCCAATTCCTCGTCCTCGCCTGGGCCAGTGCCGGGATCGCTTCCCCGCCACAGCCCCAGCTGCAATGACCTCCCTTCGACAGTCTCTTCCGGTTCGAGCCGCAACCGCGCGACCCCGGCCGTGGGCCGTTCGCCGGGCGCGGCCTTGAGCCAGCCCTCGAACTGCCACCGGACCCGGTCCGCAACCCCTTGCGGCGTCAGTGGTTCCGCACAACGCCAGACGCGACCGAGCTGTTCGCCGTTCTCGGTGGTCGCGTATATACCCAATCGAGTGCACGCGAGCCCGCGATCAGCGAGCGCGGCGTGGAATCGCGCGCCGAGTTTTTTGGCCACGAACGCGGCGACATCCACTCGGGCGAGCACCGGATCGAACGATTCGGCGAGCGACAGTTCCGGCGGCGGGCTGCGGCGCAACGGCGGCCGGTCGGACAGGCCCCGGGCCAGCCGGTGCGCGAGCACGCCGGTGCGCCCGAACCGAGCGGCTACGTCCCGCTCGCCGAGTTCGGCGAAGGCGCCGAGCGTGCGCAATCCGAGCCGGACGAGCAGGTCGACCAGATCCGCTCGCTCAGCATCCGGCTGGTCCAGCTCGGTCACCGGCAACGGGGCGAGAAATTCGGCACTCCGCCCCGGCTCGACCAGCGCGCCTTGCCGCGCGGCGAGGGTCGCCGCGAACAGCCCTTCCGCCACGCCGACCTGGCATTCGACCCCGGCTGCCGCGGCCACCTGGTCCACCAGTTTCTCCGCCAGCCGCGGTTCGCCGCCGAAATACCCGGCCGCCCCCGCGACGGGAACCGCGAGCAGCCCTGGCCGCACCACTTCCAGCCCGACGACCAGTTCCTCCACCGCCGACGCGACGTTCTCGAACAACCGCGCGTCCCGCGCCTCGTCAACGCCGAACACCGCCAGGTCGGGGCACTGGGATTCCGCTTCCCGCCGCCGCATGCCGCGCCGGATGTTCCGCGCCCGCGCGACCGCGGTGCACGCCACGACCCGGTTCGCGTGGAACACCGCCGCCGGCCGGGTAAGCACACTCCCCGCCGCGGCGACGGCAGCGACCGCGGGCCAGTCCGGACACCACAGCACCAGCATCCGCGCTGGATGGCGACGCGGGTCTTGCTGTCCTTTGTGGACATTTCGGTTCACCCGACTGCTTCTTCCCGTGCTGCGACGCGCTTCTCGCCGCGGGAAATCCGCCCGTCCGGACCGGGCAGAAGGACCTGCGCCGACCGGGGCCGGGCCGCTGCACCGCGTCCGCGGGCGTGCACTTCGACCGGACGGGAACGGAGGTGTCCGGCGCCGTGCTCGAGCACCCCGGTCCAAGCGCCTGGAGTGCAGTGCAGTTCGACGTCCGCGGAAGGCCAGTGCCCCAACGAAAGCAGCACCGCCCCGCGATGCCGAGCCCGCGCCGCGAGCCGGCGCGCGACGTCCGGCCGGACTGACCGAGGCTCGGTGACGACGAGGTCGACGCCGTCGAGCAAAGCGGCCATCACTGCCTGGTATTCGGCCCCCGGCTGAGGAACCAATGCGAGCCGCGAAACGGCGACCCCATGCTCAGCCGCCGCGACAATCCCCAGCGACGGGGCCCCGACCACCGCCGCCCACGCCCCGGCGACGGTCGCCTCCGCGAGCAACGCGAACAGCAGCGAGGTGGAGTGGTGAACCGCGACGATGCTCCCGCGCCGCAACCCAGCCCCGGGCAGGAGATCGGCCAGGGCCGGGGCGACGGGAAGCATCCGCCCGGCGGCCTGCCCCCAGTCGGCCCGGGAAGCCCGCTCCGCGGCGACGGTGCTGGCGGTGCTGACGCCGGGGAGGGCGGTCAGTTTGGCCAACGGATGTGCCGGATCCGCCGGTGAGGATGGGTCAGCGGGATGGAGCCGAGTCGGAGGACGGAGTTTCGAGGGTTCGGGGGTTGCCGGGTCGGGTGAGGGTGTCGGGTGCAGTGGGGTCGGAGGGGTGAGCGGAGTTTCGGGCTGAGTTGCCGGATCCGGTTCAGCGCCTGAAGGAGTTTTCGGACGCAGAGGAGACGGTGGATTGGAGGGAGTTTCCGGATCCCTTGACGAATCAGCCAGGATCGGCGGACGAAGCCGGGTGGGCGGCTCGTCCGAAGTCGTCGGCTCAGGCGAGTCAACTAGCGGGTGTAGGCCAGCCAGCGGCGCACTCGGGGTCGAGGGCGCGGGCGGAGTTTCCGGGCTCGAGTCGGCTGGAGTGAACGAGCGAAGCTGGCTCGCCGGTTTGAGTGAAGTCGGTGAATCACCGCGCGGGCCAGCAGATGACACGGTCCCGGAGGGAAACGAACGAGGCTCACTCCCGGGTTCTGCCGATGAGCCTGACCGGGTCTGCGACTCGGGCGAAGTTTCCAGGCTCAAGTCGGCTGGAGCAAACGAACATAAACGAGACGGCGAATCATGGTCAGCAGGTGAGCCAAAAGGCTGCGGGCGTGCTGGTGAATCCGGCTGACTCGCCGGCTGGAGCGGAGCCGGTGAATCACCGTGCAGGCCAACAGATAACGCAGTCCCGGCGGGAAACGAACGGGGCTTACGACCGGGTTCTGCCGATGGGCCTGACCGGGCCTGCAAACGAAGCCCGGTCGACGAAGCGGTTTCTGCAGCCCCGCTGGAACTGGATGGCGTCCATGGTCCGAACGCTGTGTCCAGAGAACTCAGCCGGGTACGGGATCCGGTCTCCCCCACCGAGAACGTCAACCTCGGCGAACCCGAGGACATCGCGGCGACCGGCGTCCGTTCCTTCGCCAATGCTTCGATCGCCGACCACGGCACCAGTACTTCCCACGAGCGTGCCGGCCGCGCCTCCGGCACGCTCGTGGGCGCGGAAGCCTGGGGTTCCGCGGCGGAAAAGACCTCCCGAGACGACCGGCCAGGTTTCTTCAGCGGGGCCGCAATCCCCGCAGCGCCAAGGGGATCGGCCGCAGCAGGGTCAGCGGGCAGAACCGGAGCGCTCAGTTTTCCGGGCACGGCCGAAGAGCCACTCGCCTCAGAAGCGGCCTCGGCCAGAGACCAAACGCCGCCTATTCCCGGCACCGCCGCAGCGCGACCCACTCCAGAAGCCGCCCCGGCCGCAGCTACAGCGTCACCCGTCGCAGAAACTCCCACGGCCGCCTCAGCCAAGGCTAAAGCGCCGCCCGCGCCAGACGCCACTCCAGCCAAGGCCGAAGCACCGCCCACGCCAGACACTGCCTCGGCCAAGGCTAAAGCGCCACTCGCACCCGAAGCCTCCCCAGCCCAAGCCGAAGCGCCACTCGCACCCAAAGCCGCCCCGAACGCAGCCCGAGCTTCCCTAGCCCGGGAAGCCCCCAAAGCCGTCCCGGCCATGACTGAAGACCCGGTCGCCGCCACAGTCCCCGAAGCCACCCCGGCCAGGGCCGAAGCACCTCCCGCTCCAGCAAAACCAGCCAGAGCCGAAGCGCCACCCGCTCCGGAACCAGCCGCACCCGAACCGTCCGCGAAGGTCACCCCGGCTTCACAAACCGCCCCCGCGGCCTCTGAAGCCTTTCCCGCGATCTCCGAAGCAATCCCCGAAGAAGCAGCCCCCGAAGCCGCTCCGGTCGTCACCGGTTTCCTCCCTTCCTCCGAATCGACCGACGGCCCGTCCCGGGCCAGGTCGTCACACCAAAGCCCGGGACGGACGCCGACACCGCGGGGAAGGCGGTTCCGCATCCTCATCCGTGCGGAAACCGCACGGTCACCCAACAATCACACCCAAAAACACACCGCTGCGCCGAACAGAATCGAACACCCGTTCGACACCATCCAGTCTCGCCCGCCCCTCCCCGGCTGTCAAGCGCGAACGGAGAAAGAACCCGGAAGATCACCGGACACCAGGAAAACCGCTCTTTACACTGGGAACCCTGATGAAGACAGGACACATCGCCCTGCGGGGTTTCGCCGAAGCTGACCTGCCCGTACTCGACCGGTTCTCCACGGACCCGGACGGCGCCGGGACTTTCCAGTGGACGAGGTTCACCGGACCGCAGGCACGACGCCGGTTCGCTGAGGACGGGTTCCTCAGCCCCGCGTCAAGCGCGGTCGCGGTGACTGTCGACTCGGTCGTCGCCGGGATGGCCACCTGGGAAGCGGCCGACCGGGGCGGGCCCGCCGGCGGGTGCTTCCGGGTCGGCGTCGCGCTGCTGCCCGACTATCACGGCCACGGCACCGACGCGAAGGCGTACCAGCTGCTCGTCGACCAGCTCTTCCGGCACACCCGCGCGCACCGGCTCGAAGCCTTCGTCGACAGCGAGGACCTCGCCGGGCAGCACACGCTGGAGAAGGTCGGCTTCCACCGCGAAGGCCTGCTGTGCCAGGTCACCTGGCGCGACGGCGGCTACCGCGACGAGGTCGTCTACGCGATCCTGCGCGAGGGATGAAAAACCGGCCGGGACCGAAAGTCCCGGCCGGCCAGCAACAACAATCAGTGCGCGAAGTGGCGCGTCCCGGTCAGGTACAACGTGATCCCGGCGGCCTCGGCGGCGGCGATCACCTCGGCGTCGCGGATGGACCCGCCGGGCTGCACGACAGCTCGCACGCCGGCCTCGATCAGCACCTCGAGCCCGTCCGGGAACGGGAAGAACGCGTCCGACGCGCCGACCGAGCCCTTCGCCCGGTCGCCCGCCCGCGAGACCGCCAGCCGCGACGAGTCGACGCGGTTGACCTGTCCCATGCCGACGCCGACGGTCGCCTGCTCGTGCGCCAGCAGGATCGCGTTGGACTTCACCGCGCGCAGGGCCCGCCACGCGAATTCCAGGTCCGCCAGGGTCTGCTCGTCCGCGGGCGAGCCGGTGGCCAGCGTCCAGTTCGCCGGGTCGTCGCCGGGGGCGTCGATCGCGTCGGCGGTCTGCACGAGCACGCCGCCGGAGATCGGCCGGACCTCCACCGGGGCCGCGTTCTCGAGCGCGGGCAGCTTCAGCAGCCGCACGTTCTTCTTGCGCTGCAAGATCTCCAGCGCTTCCGGCTCGAAGTCGGGGGCGAGCACGACCTCGGTGAACACCTCGGCGATCTGCTCCGCCGCCACGACGCTCACCGGCCGGTTCGTGGCGATCACGCCGCCGTACGCGGACACCGGGTCGCAGGCGTGCGCCTTGCGGTGCGCTTCGGCGATGTCCGTACCGACAGCGATCCCGCACGGGTTGGCGTGCTTGATGATCGCGACAGCCGGCTCGGAGAAGTCAAAGGCGGCGCGACGTGCGGCGTCCGTGTCGACGTAGTTGTTGTACGACATCGCCTTGCCGTGAAGCTGCTCCGCGTGCGCGAGCCCCGGCTGCGCGCTTCGGTACAGCGCTGCCTTCTGGTGCGGGTTCTCGCCGTAGCGCAGTACGTCCGCACGGTCCCACGTCGCGCCGAGGAAGTCCGGGAAGCCGCTGTCGTCCGCAGGCGCGTACGCGTTGGCGAACCAGGACGCGACAGCCGTGTCGTACGCAGCCGTGTGCGCGTACGCCTGCGCAGCGAGCCGCTTGCGGTCCGAGAGTTCGAAGCCGCCCGCGGAGACCTGCTCAAGCACCCACGCGTACCGCGCCGGGTCCACGACGACAGCGACACTGCCGTGGTTCTTCGCCGCCGCGCGCACCATCGCGGGACCGCCGATGTCGATGTTCTCGACGCAGTCCTCGGGGCTCGCGCCGGATGCGACAGTCGCCTGGAACGGGTACAGATTCACCACGAGCAGGTCGAACGCCGCGATGTCGAGCTGCTTGAGCTGCGCGACGTGGTCGTCATTGCTCTGGTCGGCGAGCAGACCGGCGTGCACGCGCGGGTGCAGCGTCTTGACCCGGCCGTCGAACGACTCGGGGAACCCGGTGACCTGCTCGACCGGCGTGACCGGAACCCCGGCGTTCGCAATGACCTTCGCCGTGCCGCCGGTCGACACGATCTCCACGCCGGCCGCGTGCAGGCCGGTCGCGAGCTCGAGCAGGCCGGCCTTGTCCGAGACGCCGATCAGCGCGCGCCGGACCGGGCGCCGTCCCTGTGCTGTGCTCACGAAAACCTCACCTTTCGTCCGTCCACGGTGCACCCACCACGGCCGAGTCGCTCGATCGTTTCAACCAGCAGCCTGCGTTCCACGGCTTTGATCCGCTCGTGCAGGACGTCTTCGGTGTCGTCGGTCTCCACCGGCACCGCCTCCTGGGCGATGACCGGCCCAGTGTCCACCCCGGCGTCGACGAAATGCACCGTCGATCCGGTGACGCGCACGCCGGCGGCCAGCGCGTCGGCGACCGCGTGCATCCCGGGGAACGACGGCAGCAGCGCGGGGTGGGTATTGATCACGCGGCCCGCGAACCGCGACAGGAACTCCGGCCCGAGGATCTTCATGAAGCCCGCGGACACCACGAGGTCGGGCTGGTAGGCCGCGACCGCCTCGGCGAGCGCGCGGTCCCACGCGGCCCGGTCCGGATGATCCGCGACCCGCACGGTGAACGACGGCACGTCCGCCCGTTCCGCTCGGGCAAGCGCCTCGATGCCGGTGCGATCGGCTCCGACCGCGACGACGGTGGCCGGGAACCCGGGCTGCCCGGCGGCGTCGAGCACAGCCTGGAGCAACGTGCCGGACCCGGACGCGAGCACGACGATCTTCACCGGAGTGGGCAGTTCCAAGCGGCTGGCCAGAACGGGCTCCTTGCACGGCGGTGCGCCTCGGGCGCACGGCGCTTCACCAGGTCGCCCCAACCCTAACGGTCGTCCTCGGCGGGCTTCGCGTCGCCGGAGTCCTCGGTGGACTCGGTCACAGCCTCCGGCTCTTCGGCGGGGGTTTCGGGCTTGTCTTCAGGCTTGTCCCCGGTCGCGGCGGCTTCGGTTTCCGGCTCGTGCTCGGGCAGGTCGAGGCCCAGTTCCGCGTCGGCCTCGGCGTCGAAGTCCTCGTCGTCCTCAACCAGGTCCGAGTCCTCCTCGGGGGCCTCGGATTCGTCGTCGGGTTCTTCAGCGTCTTCGGAATCTTCAGCGGCTTCGGCGTCTTCGGATTCCTCGGCCTCGTCCGTGTCCGCGACCTCCTCATCGGACTCGGACTCCTCCGCCTCAGCACCTTCGGACTCGGCTTCGGGCTCGGCCTCGTCCTCCACCTCAAGCGAGCCGACCGGCCGCATCGGAGCGTGCGCCCCCGCGAAGAAGGCCACGAACCCGGCCGGAATCACGATCCAGCAGAACGCGACGATCGACGCCACCCCGACCGGCACGCTGACCGGGTCGAACGGACCGTCACCCAGCCGTCCGCCGGCGAGCGTGCCGAGCAGCACGCAGCCGAACCCGACCACCGCGCCCGCCACGACCACCACCCGCAGCCGAGCCGCCGGATCGTCGTCCACCGCGCGGACCGACCAGCCGACCAGCACCCCGACCGCCAGCGGCAGCACCAGCAGCGCCGGCCACCACGACGCGGCGTGCTCGGGGATGCCACCGAGCAGCGGAACTCCGGGGACGGAACCGCCTCGGTAGCCGATGAGGTGCACGCCGAGGCCGCCGATGCTGAATCCGGGTCCGCTCACGAACGACATCGCGGCGACCACGGCGTTCGGCAGGTATAGGACGGAAAGCAGGAACAGGCCGAAGCTGCTGCCGAACGACGGCTCGAACAGGCTGGACACCGTGCGCGCGGACAGCGCCATGGCGGCGGTCAGCGTCAGAGCGCCAGCGGCCAGCAACGCGAACAGCCCGAGCAGGCCGGCGCGCAAACCGCGAAGAGCCAGCGGGTCGAGCCGGTCGGCCAGTACCTGCGGCATTCCGAACCGGCGCAGCACCCCGGCGGTGGCGGCGAGTCCGGAGATCACCGCGGGCACCACCGCGGCGAGCGCGAGATTCGCCCGGACCGGTTCGCCGATCGACAGCAACGAAATCAGCAGGCCGAACAGCAGATGCGCGCCGGAAATCGTGGCGATCAACGGGACCGTGTGCCGCAGCCTGGCGCAGCGAAGCCGTTGCACGGCCCTGGCCGCCGCCCGCGCGACGAGCAGCACCACGCCGACTGTCGGCAGCAGCGGGAGCATGCCGAGCGGATGGCCGCCGATCCCGAGTTCGACCTGGTAGGCGGCCAGCCAGCCAGGCCCCGCCGACAGCAGCACGCCGCCCGCGGAGAAGATCGCGTGCTCGGCGGTCAGCGTGACGAGCGCGAGCAGGGTGGCGACCACCGCGTAACCGGTGACGAGCGGGCCGAGCGCCGCGACGAGCAACACCCGCAACCGGGGTGCCTGCGGGACATCCTGGTCATGGGAGTCGCCCACCGGCTCGTCGCCCGCGGGGCGGCCGGGACTGGTGAGCACCTGCATGTCCCCGACCATGACATCCGCGCTCGGCCGTCCGGGTGAGGCACGCCGCCCGGTTGACGTGGTGAATCCAACGCCCACCCGGTCGTGGCACCAGGTCAATAAAAACACCCGCTGTGACACGGAGAGTCACAGCGGGTGGGTAATGCGAAGGGTTTTCAGCCTTGCTGTCCGAAACCTCCGGGCGGCGTGCCCGGTTTGTTCTGCTCCGACGGCGGCTGGAAGAACTGGCCCTGCTGCGGCGCGTACGTCGTGGCCTGCCCGCCCGGCGGCGGCGTCGCGGGCGGCTGCTGCTGGGAGGACGGCGGCTGCTGCTGCCCCGGAGCCTGCTGCGGCGGCTGCTGGCTCTGCTGGCCGAGCCCCGGCTGGTACTGCGTCGGCTGGTACTGGCCCTGCTGCCCGTAAGGCTGCTGGTAGGCCGGGGCGGACGGCTTCGGGGCCGGCGGCTTGAGCACCTCGTACTCGAAGAGCAGCACGGCGACCGACGCGGCCATCTGCAGGAGACCGAGGATCAGCACCACGATCACGATGGCGGACGTTCGCCCGGAGATGACGGCGTCGAGCGCGCCCAGCCCGCCGAGCACGCTGAACAGCGCGGCGAACGGCAGCGTCTTCGGCCCCTTCGGCAGCAAGTTCAACGCCGACAGCAGACCGCCCACGAGCAGGAACAGAATGGGCTGCCCAGCCGTGCCCGCTTCGGTAGCGAAACCGAGGAAGTACTCCACCAGCCCCAGCCCGGCCACGCCGAGGGAGAGCAGCAGCGGAAGGTTCGGCGGCGCTCCGGCGCCCGCGGCAGGCGGGCCCTGCTGCGGCTGGGGCTGCTGCGGGAACCCGCCCGACGGGGGCGGTCCCTGGGACGGCTGGCCCTGCTGGGGGTAGCCGGGCCCGCCACTGGGGAAGGTCATCGGAAACTCTCCTGTCTCATCGACCGGCGGTTCGGGATCCTGCGACGCCCGGGGCGCACCGGCGGCGTCCCCCCGCTCACGAGTGACTGCACGCTAGCGCATCCGCCATGGGCGTCCGCGACGTTGGACGCACTGACCGCCGGATCGGTTGCGGCCGGAAACGACGAAGGCCGGGCACCGTATCGGTGCCCGGCCTCCGCCAGTGGAGTCGCTGCTGGTCAGCCGAGGCTGTTGTACAGCTCACGCGCGAGAACAGCGGTCTCGCTCGGGGTCTTGCCGACCTTGACGCCGGCGGCCTCGAGGGCCTCCTTCTTCGCCGCGGCGGTGCCGGACGAACCGGAGACGATCGCGCCCGCGTGTCCCATCGTCTTGCCCTCAGGGGCGGTGAAGCCCGCGACGTAGCCGACGACCGGCTTGGTCACGTTCTCCTTGATGTAGGCCGCGGCGCGCTCCTCGGCGTCGCCGCCGATCTCGCCGATCATCACGATGACCTTGGTGTCGGCGTCCTTCTCGAACGCCTCGAGGGCGTCGATGTGGGTGGTGCCGATGATCGGGTCGCCGCCGATGCCGACCGCGGTGGAGAAGCCGATGTCGCGCAGCTCGTACATCATCTGGTAGGTCAGCGTGCCCGACTTCGACACGAGGCCGATCGAGCCCGGGCCGGTGATGTCGGCCGGGATGATGCCCGCGTTCGACTTGCCGGGGCTGATCACGCCGGGGCAGTTCGGCCCGATGATCCGGGTCTTGTTGCCGGTCGCGACCGCGTGCGCCCAGAAGTAGGCGGAGTCGTGCACCGGGATGCCCTCGGTGATGACGACGGCCAGCGGGATCTCGGCGTCGATCGCCTCGATGACCGCGTCCTTGGCGAACTTCGGCGGCACGAAGATGACCGACACGTCGGCGCCGGTCTCCTTGATGGCCTCCTCGACCGTGCCGAACACGGTGAGGTCCTTGCCCTCGATGGTGACCGTCTGGCCGGCCTTGCGGGCGTTGACGCCGCCCACGATGTTGGTGCCGGACTTCAGCATCTTGGTCGCGTGCTTCATGCCCTCGGAGCCGGTGAGCCCCTGGACGATGACCTTGCTGTTCTCGTTGAGGAAGATCGACATCTCACGCACCTGCCGCGGCGAGCTCGGCAGCCTTGTCGGCCGCGTTGTCCATTGTGTCCACCACGGTGACCAGCGGGTGGTTCGCGTCGGCCAGGATCTGGCGACCCTCGACGACGTTGTTGCCGTCCAGGCGGACGACCAGCGGCTTGGTGGCCTCGTCGTCCAGGATCTTCAGCGCCTCGACGATGCCGTTCGCGACCGCGTCGCAGGCGGTGATGCCGCCGAAGACGTTCACGAACACGCTCTTCACGTCGGTGTCGTTGAGGATGACGTCCAGCCCGGCCGCCATGACCTCGGCCGACGCGCCGCCGCCGATGTCGAGGAAGTTGGCCGGCTTCACGCCGCCGTGCTTCTCGCCCGCGTACGCCACGACGTCCAAAGTGGACATCACGAGGCCCGCGCCGTTGCCGATGATGCCGACCTCGCCGTCGAGCTTGACGTAGTTGAGGTTCTTGGCCTTGGCCTTCGCCTCGAGCGGGTTCTCGGCCTGCTTGTCGACGAGGTCCTCGTGCGCCGGGTGGCGGAAGGAGGCGTTCTCGTCGAGGGTGACCTTGCCGTCGAGGGCGATGATCTTGTCCTGCGGGTCGCGAACCAGCGGGTTGACCTCGACCAGGGTGGCGTCCTCGGAGACGAAGGTCTCCCACAGCTTCACCACGACGTCGGCGGCCTCGTCGATGATCTCGGCCGGGAAGTTGCCGGCCTTCAGGATCTCGAGCGCGGTGGCCTTGTCGACGCCCTTGATCGCGTCGACGGGGATCTTCGCGAGCGCGTCCGGGCGCTCGACGGCGAGCTGCTCGATCTCCATGCCGCCCTCGGACGACGCCATCGCGAGGAAGGTGCGGTTGGCGCGGTCGAGCAGGAAGGAGAAGTAGTACTCGGACGCGATGTCCGAGGCTTCCGCCACCAGCACGCGGTGCGTGATGTGGCCCTTGATGTCGAGGCCGAGGATGGCTTCCGCCTTCTCCTTCGCCTCGTCGGGCGTCTGGGCCAGCTTGACGCCGCCCGCCTTGCCCCGGCCGCCGACCTTCACCTGCGCCTTGACGACGACCTGGGTGCCGATCTGCTCCGCGGCGGCCTTGGCTTCTTCCGGGGTGCTTGCCACGGAGCCCGGCAGAACCGGTACTCCGTGGGCGGCGAAGAGATCCCTCGCCTGGTACTCGTAGAGGTCCACTACTCCAGTCTCCTGACGACACGCCACTGTGGTGGTCCGTTTTCCGGACCGCGCTGTCGGACCAGTCGAGGTTAGCGACCAGCGCAGACGCAGGGGACGCCGCACCTGGTGAAGTCGGTCACCGTGCGCGGTCAGAGGGTGTGCCGAGGGTGTGAGACCGCACACCGACAAGCATTTCGGCGGCCTTTTCGGGGCTTTCCTCGCCGAGTTCGACGACGGTGGTGCCGGGAAGCGCTCCGGCAAGCCCCTCGGGGAGCGGTCCGCCGAGGAGGCCCAGAATGTCTGGATCCTCCTGTTCGGCGGTGCGCACGATCTTCTCAGCCGTGTCGAGGTGTCCTACATGGACGACTTCGAGACCGGCGTCGCGCAGCATTCGCGCCAACGGAATCGCCGCGGTTTCTTCGGCCAGCTCCACGAGAACGACGCGGCGCGGGCTCACTTCTTCGCACCGGCGGCCGCGGTGACGGCGGCGACCACTGCCGCCACGACCGCGGCGAGCCCGAGCCAGAACCCCGCGCCCGGCTGTGCGCCGCCGAATGCCGAGCTGACCAACGGGACCTCGGCGACGTGCAACGCGAGGAGCACGGCCGTTCCGGCCAGCCCCGCCGCCGCGGCGCCGGGCCGCGAACGGACGCTCAACCCGAGCGTCCCGAGAACGACGAGCAGCGCGGCGAGCAACCCCCACGACGGGGTGTCGAAATCGGACCAAAGACCGGGCGTCGCGTAATCGGGCGCGGTGAATACCGGCGTGCCGAACGTCGCGATCGCCAGCACCGCGGCGATTCCGGCGGGAAGCAGGACTCGGGGCCGCGGACCTTCGGTACCGGTGTCGTCGCGTTCCACCACGCCGGTGATCACCGCGGCCAACGCGGTGAGCCCGGCGAGCCCCAGCGCGATCGCGGTGAAAACGGCTCCCGCACCGAGGCGGTAGTTGATCGCGCCGCCGAGCCCGCCGAGCCCCGTCGCTTCGGAGGCGGTGATGGCCGTGCTGAGCACGGCTGTTCCCGCGAGGACGACGCCAGCCCACAACACCGCGAGAATTCCGCGCGCGGCTGACGCCGTGCGCCGGGCGAGAAGGAAAGGTGTTGGCAGCACGACAAGAATCGCCGCGACCAGCAGTTGCCACCGGGCCGGACTGTCCGTGCCGGTGCCAAGCTGCGGAGCGTACGCGCCGATCGTCGCCGCGATTCCAGTCAGCAGTGCGAGCAAGGCGGTGAGCGCGCGCCAGATGGTCAGCCCTGGCACGCGGGCCTCGCCAGCCAGATCGGTGCGCTCAGTTTGCGTCTGCTGCGGTGTCGCAAGTGGAGTGAGGACGAGGACCAGCACCATCGGCACGACGGCGAGATACGCGCCCGTCGACACCTCCAGCCCGGGCACGGCCAGCCCGGCGACGAATGTCGGCACCGCGACCGCGAGCACCGCCGCGACGAGCCCGCCGAGCGTCCCGCGAGCGACGCCGTCGGATCCGGCGAAAACCCCGAGCACCGCCGCGATCGGCAACGCACCCGCGAGGAGCAGGTACCCGGCGAGCGCTAGTCCGGGACCCTCAAACGCTGACCGCGCAAGGAGAAACGGGTCGTCCGAGAGCACGGGGGTCATCAGCAATCCGACCGCGGCGACGACGGTGAGCAGCGGAATGATCAACCGCCAGCGGCGTTTGTCGTCGCCTCCGTCGATCTCGTTGCGTTCGCGCACGACGCGCGCGGCCGCGATCCCGGCGACGAGCGTCAGCAGGTGCCCGGCGATCAACAGCCAGAACCCGATGCCGACACCGCTGCGGTCGAGAAGCCGGTCCGGGAGGTACAGCTCGGGGCGGATGGTCCTGGAGCCGTTGACGAGGAATTGGAGATCGAGGATCAGCCGCCCCGGCGCGAGAGCGGCGAGACCGGTGACGAGACCAGCGGCGAGCCCGTGCCGCCCGCTGCGAGCCGCCGCGACCGCGATCCCGGCCGGGACGACGGCGAGGATGACGAGGAGCGGCCAGGAGAGGTAGCCAGGCCCGGCGTCCGGCGAGACCGGTGCGATGGCGCCGGCGGCCAGGGCGAGTGAGCCGACGCCGAGGAGAGCGGTGGCGGCTCGAAGCCTTGGCGAGGGGGTCTGGTCGGTGAGCTCCAGGAGGTTCTGCGGCTCGCCTTGCTGGCTCGACTCTCGACGGCTGGGGATGGTGCGGGGCGTGGACCTCGGCTCAGCCGGGATGGAAGCGGGGTTTTGACGGCTGGTCAGGCCTGCCTCGTCCCGCTGTTGCCTGGCGGACGACGCTTCTTCTCGGCTTCCTGCTGCGTTCTCGTCGCGCGGGTCGGCTGAGCCTCGCTTGGAAGTCGCTCTGGCACGGCGCACCTCGTCGGGTCCTTGCGCTGACTCGCCACGGTCTGCCGAGTTCCCCTCGGAAGTCGGCCCAGTTCGGCGCGATTCAGCTGCCCCTTCCGCTGGCGTCGACGCTTCGCGGCGGGACGAGCTTTCGGCAGAAGTCGCTCCGCCGCGGTCGGCCGGACTTGCCGGCCTCGGCTCGTCGCCGCTGGACGAGTCAGCCGACCGTCCGGCGGAAGCGGTCCCGCGGCCACGGGGCGAGTCGGCTGGGTCCGATTTCGCCCGACTGGCGTCGCGGCGTGCTCGGGCTCGGGCGGCCGCCTTGCGCTCGGCGAGGCTGGGACGCCGGGGTCCGGCGGAACGGCCCGGGATGTCCGGGGCGGAATCGCCGTCGGAAGGCTCTGGGGTCGGCGGAGTCATCGCTCGCGACGCTAGCAAGGACCGGTCTCGGCGCGGGGACAGCAGGGCCGCCTCGACCAGGCCGGAACGCACTTCCAGGTGAATTCCCCGCCGGATGAACCTCGGGCCGTCCCCGCGCGTCTGACGGGTGCGAAGAAAAAATCCGCCGATCCGCGTAAGAGGGGCGCGGGCCGGAGGTCTCGACGGCAGAGGGAGCGGAGTGCCGGAGGGAGCGTCGAGGAAAAAGTTCGGGGAAGTCGCGTAAGAGAGTGGCGTTCGGGGCGTCACTCCGGCGCGGGACGAAGCACGGGGACACATCGCGGGGGCGATGGACGAGGTCGGATGCCTGTTCGCGGCAGGTGCCCGACCAGGTCGCGGAGGGGAGCCGCGGCGGGTGTCGGCAGGTCGTGGGGACGGCTTGCCGGGACTGAGGTGGAGAGGGCCGAGACCTGCCGGGGAGGGCAGGTGAACGGCCATCTTGCGGAGGGGAGCCGCGACAGGCTTCGGCAGACCGTGGGGACGGTCCGCCGAGGATCGGGGACAGGGACGGCCGAGACCTGCCGGGGAGGGCAGGCATTCGGCCGCACCGCCGTGAACAGCGGAAACGGGGATCCGACCGAGCGGGAGAGGGTTGACCGAGCCCGCGTGGACGCCGGTAACCACTTGCGTCGCGGAGGTTGCCCGCCGACGGGTTCCAGGGGGTTGGAGACGCGGGCCGAGGGGCAGAGCCTTGCGGGCGAAAGCGGTGAACCGCAGCGCCAAGGTCGTCGGAGGATGCTGGCAGGCCGCAGAGACGGTTGCCGCACCGAGCCGGAGAGGCTGGGCGTTGGCGGGAAACCGGGTTTGACCAGGCGAAGCCATCTCAACGCGGCCGAGTGCCGCGGACGGGCTAGGTCTGCGGTCCAGGCAGATGGGAGCGGGATGGTTCGTCACCGGATGGCTGGCGCGAAGCCTTCGAAAAGTGCCGAGCAGACTTGGTTCGAGTGAGCGGCGTCACATAATTCGGCGTGAAACTGCTTCAACGCACCCGGACGGCCGGTTATTTCGTCTGCGAGGCCGCCGGGAGGGCCTTCGGTGGCCTTGGTCCATCCGAAGGTATGTGACTCAACACACAATCAGGGAAGTAGTTTCCGATTAACTTTGGGTAGTTTCCACAGCTAGAAGCTCGATGCGCGCCACTCGTTCGGCCGAAAGGCCGGTCGCGTCTTGCTCATTGAGGCACCGTTTCGTTACTGTCCTCCGGTCCCCATTACAGTCAGGTCACGAAGCACGACGCTGAGCGAATCACCCCCGAGGTTCGTTCACGGGATCCCCCGCCCGAGTCCGCTTCCGCCCGACTCCCCGACGATGGAAGGCCCTGTCTTGGCTTCACACCGCTCCCCCGGCGGCCAAGCCCCTTCCCCGGCGCTGAAAGACGCACTGGATGGTGCGGTCATCCGCGTCCGGGGACAGCACCGCATCTCCCCGCCCTCCTCCGCCCTTCGCGGGCGAGTCGTAGTCGCGGCCGTCGCGGCTGGCGCGTTCGCCGCAGCCGCCGCCGGGCAGACCTTCAAGGGCAGCAGCGGCGGCGACTCCGACGCCTCCGCCACCCCGCTCGCCAACGCACAGAACGCGAGCGCCTCGTTCACCCTCGGCAGCGCGGGCTCCGGGGGAGCTCCCGAACTGCTGCCGACCGGCCACGCCGTCGACCCCTCCGCCGAAGCCGCGAAGATGGCCGACGCCGCCAAGGTCACCCAGGCACGCGTCCAGGCGGAAAGCGCGGCCGCGCGCCAAGCCGCCGAAGAGGCCTCCCGCCCGAAGACCTGCCTCCCCGCTCACGGCACGTTCACCTCCGGCTTCGGCGCCCGCTGGGGTACGAGCCACCTCGGCATCGACATCGCCAACTCCATCGGCACCCCGATCTACGCCGCCTCCGACGGCACCGTCATCCAGGCCGGCCCCGCCAGCGGTTTCGGCCTCTGGGTACGCATCCAGCTCGACGACGGCACCATCCAGGTCTACGGCCACATGAACAGCTTCTCCGTCCGCGAGGGCCAGAAGGTCAAGTGCGGCGAGCAGATCGCCGAGATCGGCAACCGAGGCGAGAGCACCGGACCGCACCTGCACTTCGAGGTGTGGCAGGACGGCACCAAGAAGATCGACCCGCGCCCGTGGCTCGCCGCCCGCGGCGTGAACGTCTGAGCCGACCCGCGTTTCTTGCCCGTCGGGCGGGGCCCGGCACAGTGGTAGTTACCGCCGCATGAGGCCGCGTGAGCTTGATCCGCACGGATCGCTCTAGACGGCTCGCGGCGGAAACGCCTTCGCACGCAAGAACCCTGGCGACTGTCCCGCATCGCGTTGTGCGCTGGGCCGACTCGATCAGCGGCAGAACTTAGGCGCTGCTCGGCGAAGCAAGACGACGCCTCTTCTGCCAGCCCACCCGAGACGCAGAGACGGCCGTGATCCCCGCCTTCCCGCAGCGCCCCGGTTGAAAGTCGCTCCGAACAAGCGGCGCGCACCAGCAGGGAAAACATCGCCAGTCAGGTGCAGGGACGCGGTCGACGGCGTCACGGATCATTGCCTGGTAGGCGACGGACGAAGTAGGCGACTGCTACCTGCCACACCGTGCACAGGTCCGCGCGTCTTCGCCACGGCATCCATCGCGCGACGCCCTCGTCGGCGCGCGATGCTCCTCCGCACACGACGCATCTGCCGTCTGCGCCCAATGCGTGCTGCCTCAGCAGCGCGCACCATGCCGCGGCCAGCCGTGCCACATCCCCTGGCACGTCCCGAGCTGGCCGGGTCGCCGTCCCCACAGCAACCGTCCCCGCGACTCTCCTCAAGTACTCCTGTACCCCAGCGGCAAATACCCCAAACAGCACCGCGTCCATCCCCCTGCGTCCCTTCATAGCGTACCGCATTTCATCGAACTTGTGTTCGATGAAGCTCAGTATGCCGGAGGGGACCGACAAGATCATCGGGTTCGCCGGGGAGTTCACTCGGTTCGGCGAAAGATGTCCAGAACGGGGCGGGATAAGCATCGCGACCCCAGCGAGAGCGGCAAAGGCAGGGCGGTGACGGTGCTAGGACGGCTGGAGAGGCAGCTGAAGCCGAGCAGCGCCGTGCGAAGGCCGAGCGGATCCTGAAACAGTGGTGCGGTATCGGCGTGGCCGGTCTTCGCCGAGGCAAGCCAGTCGGGGTAGCCCGCGCTGACAACCGGATCAAGAGGAACCTGACCCCTGGGCAACGGCTCTCGTCAACACGGCATTGCTTGCCCAAAACCCTTGCGTGTTCCGGCAGAAAACGGCACGGCTTGCTCGCCACCCTGGCTTCCGAGTCGGGCACGACCGCGCGGGCCTACAGCCCCCTTTCGGCACGGCACGGCACGGCACGGCACGGCACGGCACGGCACGGCACGGCACGGCACGGCACGGCACGGCACGGCACGGCACGGCACGGCACGGCACGGCACGGCACGGCACGGCACGGCACGGCACGGCACGGCACGGCACGGCACGGAGGATCAAAGCCCCCAAGCCGCTCCGGCCGCAATCACCGCGGCCGAAACAGTCATGACAACAGCCACGACCACAGCCGCAGTAGCCGCGCCGGTAACCGAAAAACCAGCAGCCGTCAGAGTTTCACCATCGGCACGCTGCCGATCAGCATCAACCGGACCTTCCCCGAAGCTCCGAAGTCGATCGTCGCAGTCGCGCGCGGACCGACGCCGTCGCAGGAAATGACTGTGCCCAGGCCGTACTTGTCGTGGCTGACTCGGTCTCCGACGTCCAGCTTCAGCGCCACCGTGTCCTTCCAAGCCTTCCCGAACGGCGAACTCGAGGACGTCGACGACGAGGACCGGCGGCCCCACGTGGTCGCGGCTCGGGGGCCTGACGAGGAGCCGGAAGAAGAGCCGAAGTTTCCGAAGCCGGGCGAGGACGGTTCGAGGCGGCGCCAGTCGACGAGGTCCGGGGGCAGCTCGTCCAGGAAGCGGGAAGCCGGGTTCATCTGCGGCTGACCCCATGCCGACCGGGTGAGCGCCCGCGACACGTAAAGCCGTTGCCGCGCACGGGTAATCGCCACGTAGGCCAGGCGGCGTTCCTCGGCCAGTTCAGCCGGGTCGCCCAGGGCCCGCATGTGCGGGAAGACGCCGTCTTCCCAGCCGGTGCAGAAGACGACCGGATACTCCAGGCCCTTGGCGGTGTGCACAGTCATCAAGGTGACCACGCCCGCGCCACCGTCGCCTTCCTCGCCGCCGTCTGGCGAAGGGATCGAGTCGGCGTCCGCGACCAGCGAGACTCGTTCCAGGAAAGCGGGCAGGGAGCCGGGTGCGGGGACGCCGTCGTCCAGGACCAGTTCCGCGTTTTCGTCGTTGGTGACCTCGGCGGTGAACTCGGCGAATTCGCGGGCCACCGTCACCAGTTCGGTGAGGTTTTCGACCCGTGACGCGTCCTGCGGGTCGTCCGATTCCTCGAGTTCCGCGCGGTAGCCGGTGCGCTCCAGGACCGCTTCCAGCAGGTCGTGCACCTCGGTGCCGGACGACGCCATCTCCTGCAGTTCGTCCAGCAGCGTGACGAAACCGGTGATCGCCTTGGCCGAGCGCGGGTTCAGCAGCGGCACCTTGTCCTCGACCGCGTCGCGCAGCGCGGCCCAGAACGAGATCCGCTCCCGTTCCGCATGCGTCGCCACGACCGCCTCGGCTCGGTCGCCGATGCCGCGCTTGGGGACGTTGAGGATGCGCCGCAGGCTGACCGTGTCGTCCGGGTTCGCGAGCACGCGCAGGTACGCGATCATGTCCCGCACTTCGCGCCGCTCGTAGAACCGCACGCCGCCGACGACTTTGTACGGCAGGCCGAGCCGGATGAAGATTTCCTCGAACACCCGCGACTGGTTGTTGGTGCGGTAGAACACCGCGACGTCCGAGTAGTCCGCCTCGCCCCTCTCCGCCAGCGAGTCGATCTCCCCGGCGACGAACGCGGCCTCGTCGTGGTCGTTGTCCGACACGTAGCCGACGATCTTCTCGCCGTCGCCCGAATCGGTCCACAGCCGTTTGGCGCGCCGGTTGGGGTTGCGGGCGATCACCGCGTTGGCCGCGGACAGGATCGTTTGCGTGGAGCGGTAGTTCTGCTCCAGCAGAATCGTGTGCGCGTTCGGGAAGTCGCGCTCGAATTCCTCGATGTTGCGGATGGTCGCGCCGCGGAAGGCGTAGATGGACTGGTCCGCGTCGCCGACCACGCACAGTTCCGCGGGTTCGATCCCGGTGTCGGTGGCTTCGGTTCCGGCGAGCGCGCGCACCAGCGTGTACTGCGCGTGGTTGGTGTCCTGGTACTCGTCGACCAGGACGTGCCGGAAGCGCCGCCGGTAGTACTCCGCGACGTCCGGGAACGCTTGCAGCAACGACACTGTCTGCATGATCAGGTCGTCGAAGTCGAACGCGTTCGCGCTCGAAAGCCTGCGCTGGTACTCGGCGTAGACCTCGGCGACCCGGCGCTCCAGGTCGTTGGCCGCCTTCGAGGCTGCCTCTTCCGGATCGACCAGTTCGTTCTTCAGGTTCGAGATGTGCACCGCGAGCGTGCGCGCGGCGTACTTCTTCGGGTCGACGTCGAGATCGCGCGCCACGAGCGTGATGAGCCGCTTCGTGTCGTCCGAGTCGTAGATGGAGAAACTCGACGACATGTCGAGCGTTTTCGCCTCGCGGCGGAGGATCCGCACGCACATCGAGTGGAACGTGGACACCCACATCGCGTTCGCGCGCTTGCCGACGAGCGCCGCGACGCGTTCGCGCATCTCGGCGGCGGCCTTGTTGGTGAACGTGATCGCCATGATCTCGCCCGGGTGCACGCCGCGCTCGGCGAGCAGGTAGGCGATCCGGCGCGTGAGCACGCGCGTCTTGCCCGATCCGGCTCCCGCGACGACCAGCAGCGGACCTCCGGCGTGCGTCACCGCCTCGCGCTGGGCGGGGTTGAGGTCCTCGAGCAGGTCTGCGGTTCCCGGCCGGGCAGCGCGGGCGGGCGGGTCTGCGGGGAGATCGAAGAGGGTGTCCATCGTCTGTCAACGCTACCCCGGGGGTACGACAGTCCCGGAACAGCCACGGGGGTCGGCCTGCGCTTCCGGACGTACGCCGCAGTGTCGCCTCGCGCCCGACGCGCGACGCCGCTCCCGAGCGGAGCATCGAACGGTATGGACGACAAGATTCCCGCCCGGCTGAGGGCTTCCGACGGCGATCGCGAGCGCGTCGCCGAGATCATCCAGGCCGCCGGTTCCGACGGACGGCTCACTCTCGAAGAGGTGGAAGAGCGGCTGCGCACGGTCTACGCCACCCGCTACGCCGACGAGCTCGGCGAGCTCACCGCCGATCTTCCGCGGCCAGCGCCGGTCCGGCCCCGCGGCGGCGGCTGGCCGCTGACCCGGGCCGCGCTGCGCGAACATCCGGCGCTGCGCGTCCACCTCGGCATCGTCGCCGTGCTCGCGACCTTGCTGATCGTCCGCTGGGCGGTCGGCGGCGCGCTGTTCTTCTGGCCGGCGATGCCGTTGTTCTGGCTGTTCCTCAGCCTGGTCGTGCACGCGCGCGTGCGGGCGTTCCGGCAGCGGCCGGGCGCGCCTGTGCCATACTGAATCCGTGCGGCACAGCAGCGAGCGATTTTTTTACGGGACCCGGACTCCGGCTCCCGTGATCGCGTAGTGCCCCACCCGCCATCACCCGCAGCCCCGGAGTCCACTGGACCCGGGGCTTTCGCCGTCCCTGGGCAACCGGGAGTCCGGACTTCAGAGAGGTCCCGATGAACGCGCAGACGCAGAACGCCGACGGACAGCCAGCCGAGCACACCCCGGCGGGCGAGGACATCTCGTCGCTTCGCGAGGAGATCGACTGGCTCGACTCCGAAATCCTCCGGCTCGTAAAGCGCCGGGTCGAGGTGTCGAAAACCATCGGCGCGGCCCGGATGGCCGCGGGCGGCACGAAAATCGTCTACAACCGCGAGATGGACGTGCTGGCGCGCTACCGCGAGCTGGGCCCGGAGGGCAGGCAGCTGGCGATGCTGCTGCTGAACCTCGGCCGCGGCAGGCTGGGCCGCTGACGCGGTATCCGGGACATCCCCGATCCGCGCGGCCTGGAAACCGGGCAGACTGGACACATGATTAACCTCATCGCCGTCATCATCGCGATCGCGAGCGTGCTGGCGTCCCTCGGCCACGTCGGCTACCTGGCGCTGCTGAACAACGCGGCGGGGAAGCGGGCGGGCGGGGCTCCGGTGGCGCAGTACGTGCGCAGCCGCTGGGCGCTGGCCGGCGGTGCCACCGCGGCCTCGCTGTTCGCCTGGTTGCTCACTTCGGGCAACGTCGTGCTGGACGTCCTCGCCATCGTCATCGCGGTCGGTAGCGGCGCGACGTCGGTGAAGGCCCTCCAGTCCACGCAGGCGAAGTACCGCAGCGGCGGCTGACTGGCCCCCGAACTGGGCAAACCCCGGGCGACACGCTGCGCTGCGTGACGTGCCGCCCGTTCGGGCGCGCCCGGTCGAGTGAAACCGGTGCAAGTTGCAGGATGGGTGAAGACATTCGCCTGCCGGTTTCCTACTGTGAAGTCCGTGAGGACCCTGGCGTTTGCGCCGGGCTATGCCCGGAGTACGCGCGGGAGCTGCGGCTCCGCGCGTCGTTCTCCGCGTGCGCGTGCATTTGCTCGGGAGTTCGCAAGTGTGGACGCAAGGACAGTTCTCCGCTCGTCTGCTCCGTTCGGGTTGACGACCGCCTCGGTGCCGTCACGCCCCCCTCGCGGAGGGGTCGGACCGGCATGACGGGAAACACGATGGGCGGTTCGCGGCACGCTGACCGGCCCGCGGTGCCGGACGCCGAGGTCACCGTTCCCGGACGGCACCGCGTCCGCGCCGACGGCACCTGGACCCCGGTGGTGCCGCCCCGCGCCGCCGGACATCACCGACATCGCACCGGTGCTGCCCCGGCCGTCAACGGAGCCCCGACGCAACGGGGCAGCGAGAATCCGCAGCAGCGCGGCGCACCGGCTCCGCGCGCGAACCGCGTGCCCGACGACGGGAACCGCCCGGCCCCCAACCCGCCGGTTTTCCCCACCGCGAGCGGCACGTTGCCGATCGGCGAACCCCCGTTGCCGCAGCCGCAGCGCCGTCGGGCAGCGGTTGATCCGCAGATCCGCCGAGCCCCCGCGGAACCCCCGCGCCGCCGAGCCGCCGCCCCGGATCGGCTGGCCGAACCCAGCCAGACCGCCGTCTCCCCCGCAGAACCGCCGCGCCGCCAAGCCGCTCGGCAACCAGAATCCCCACGCCGCCGGGCCGAATCCCGCGCCGCCTTCGCTCCCCCGCAGGACCGGATTCCCGAGGACCACCGCGCCTTCGCCCCGCCGGAGAGCGCACTTCCCCAGCCGACGCGACGCAGCCGGCAAGAACGGGTTGCCACCACCTCCGCCGCGCTGGCCAACCGGCCGGACAGCCCCCGCGAACGTGTCGAACTGAACCAGGTCGCGGAAGAACCTCCCCGGCGCCAGCGCGTCACCCTCGCCGAGCCGTCCGTCTCGCCGAAGGAACAACAAGAGCAGCAGGACGACGAGGTGCGCGTGTACGCCGCGCCGATGCTGGACGGCCTCGGCACGTTCGACCTCGGCTCGGTGCCCGCCTCGGTCACCCCGCCGAAGACCTGGCGCAAGGCCGCGTGGTTCGCCACCGGCGCGTCCGGCGCGGTGGTCGTCGGCCTGCTGTTCGCCGGGACGTTCCTGGTCGGCGGGCCTGCCAGCACGACGACCGACGCGGTCGGTGGCGGCGGCTGGCCCGGCAGGCAGAACGGCGGCAACCCGAACCTGAGCGCGCTCCTCCCGGACGGGCAGCACGGCGGAATCAGCAGCAACGTCCCGCGCGGCGGCACCAGCACCAGCCCCGACGGCGGCACCTCGGACAACGGCACGCACCCGCAGCAGGGCACCGGTCCGAACAGCTCCGCGAGCAGCAGCTCCGCCGACGTGACCACGCCGTCCGGCCCTGGAACGGGCACCGGCAGCAGGACGTCCTCGCCGACCACCACGGACTCGTCCTCGTCCAGCGAACCGCCGGAGAAGCCGCCGGTCACCCCCGCTCAGCGGGAGACGAAAGAGCCGCCGTTTTACACCGCCAACGACCCGAACACGATGGGGAACAACTCGGAGAAGTTCTTCAACACCGTCACCACCGACCCGTCGGAGGCATCGTCGGTCACGTCCGGCGACCTCAAGCAGCAGGGCCCGCAGGGGCTGCGCAAGCGCTACGCCGACGTCGCGTACTTCGAGGTCAAGAAGGTCACCATCGATCCGCAGCACGGCACCACGGTGAACACCGTCGAGGTCACGCACAAGGACGGCAGCAAGAGCACCGAACAGCGCACGCTCACCTTCGACGACAACGGCAAGATCACCGACGACGGCCGCTGACCAGGACACTGTCTGCAAATGCCGATGCACGTGCGGTGCGGTGAGCGGTTGTTCCCTCGTCCGGTTGGGTGACATAAGCTGCCGTTCGTCGTACGACGGCGGCATTCCGGCGACGGAGTCTGGCGGCCGCCCGTCGGCACAGGGTTACCTGGCGACTACGAGGCCCGGATCCGACCACGAATCGGCCGGACCGCCCCGGGGACACCGCCACCGTGCCGGGTCCCGCCCCGAACCCCCAGAGCGAGGACTTTCGTGCTTGAACGGCAGCGAACCCGGCGAGAACCCGACGCCGTGCGCGTCGAGGACGTGATCCCGCCGGAACTGCTCGACGACGTGGCCGAGGCCGACCGCGAATATCTCGAGCAGGTGTTCCGCGAACCGCAGAAGTACCTGCCGCCGCGCACCCGCCGCCCGGTCGTCCAGACCGAGGAACCCGTCGAAGAGCCCGAAAGCAAGCTCGCCCGTCGCGCGAAGCTGGCCGGGCTCGTCGGGGCGGGCGCGCTCGTCGCGGGCGCCGTCGTCACCGCCTCGCTGCTCAGCGGCGGCCCGCGGCCCACCGTGCCGGTCGCCGGGGAAACCGCGATGCCCGCCGGATTCAGCGGCGCGGCAGCGCTCGGCGGCCAGGCTGTGCCGCAGCAGCGCAAGAGCCACTCGTACGGCGGCACGACGTCGGGGCAGAGCGAAAGCACGACGCCGTCCAAGCACACCGACGCCGCGGCCACGACGCCGTTGAATTCGGGGGCCACGACTCCGGAAACCACTTCCGGCACCTCGTCGTCCGCCGCGCCGACCGCCGCGTCCTCGGCGGAATCGCACAAGAAGTCCGCCACCTCGTCGGCCGCCGCGCCGGACCCGGTGAAGCTCGAAGCGGTGCGCAAGTTCTACGCCTCGATCGACCATCAGCCGGAGAACGCGCTTTCACTGCTCGCCCCGAACGTCGCGCGCGGCGAGATGGGCGATCTGGTCCGCGCGTGGAGCGGGGCTGACTCGATCGACGTCCAGGAATTGCACGTCCAGGACGACGGTTCGGTCTTCGCCGTGGCGCTCGTCCACCAGGCCGACGGCACCCTGTTGCGCGTGACCCAATTGTTCGACGTGGCCGAGCAGGATGTGATCTCCCAGGCCCGCGTCCTGTCGGCGGTCTACTCCTGACCTGCGCGAACGTGGTGGTGCCGGGTCGCGGCGAGTGTGCCGCGTGCGTGTGCGCAGAGTGAGCGCCTAGCCTAGTCACGGGTCGGTCTCGGCAAAACCGGCACACGGTCCACAGCAGGTGCCTACGCTCCGGTGCTGCGGCGGGTTCGAACTCACCCCTTCGGGGTAGAAAAGTCCCGCCCCGGGAAGTCGGAGCCCCAAAGGGAGGTCGCGTGAGCGACGAGGGTCGTCTGGTCGCCGACCGGTACCGGATCGTCGGGAAAATCGGTTCCGGCGCGATGGGGGCCGTCTGGCGCGCCCACGACGAGGTGCTGGGCCGTACGGTCGCCATCAAGCAGCTGCTTCTCCAGCCCGGGCTGGAGCACCACGAGGCGGAGGACGCCCGGCAGCGCACCATGCGCGAGGGCCGGATCGCCGCGCGGCTGCACCACCCGAACGCGATCACCGTGTTCGACGTCGTCACCGACGACAACGGCCAGCCCTGCCTCATCATGGAGTACCTGGATTCCACCAGCCTGGCGCAGGTGCTGCAGGAAAAGGGCACCCTGCCGCCGCTGGAGGTCGCCCGGATCGGCGCGCAGATCGCCGCCGCCCTGAGCGAGGCGCACGCGGTCGGCATCGTGCACCGCGACATCAAGCCGGGCAACATCCTGCTCGCCGGCAACGGCACGGTGAAGATCACCGACTTCGGCATCTCGCGGGCCAAGGACGACGTCACGGTCACCAAGACCGGGATGATCGCCGGCACCCCCGCTTATCTGGCCCCCGAGGTCGCGATCGGCGGCGACCCCGGCCCCGAATCGGACGTCTTCTCGCTCGGGTCCACGCTGTACGCCGCTTGCGAGGGCCAGCCGCCGTTCGGCCTGTCCGAGAACACGCTGAGCCTGCTGCACGCGGTCGCCGCGGGGCAGATCAACCCGCCGCGGCAGTCCGGTCCGCTGGCGAGCGTGCTCGCGGTGCTGCTGCACCCAGAGACCCAGCACCGGCCCACCGCCGAGGAATGCGAGGAGCTGCTGTCCGCCGTCGCGCGCGGCGAGACCCCGCTCGGCGGCCCGGACGGCGACACGATGATGGCCTCGTCCTCGGGAACCCTCGGCGCGGCAGCGCTCGGCGCGGCTGGGAGCGCGGCTGCCGCTGGTCTGCTGCATCACGACGACGAGCCGGCCGGCCACTCCGGCACGCTGCTCGCCGACCCGGGCGCCACCCAGCAGTACGACCCGAGCGCGCAGCAGTACTACGACGAGGACCCGTATCCGCCAGGCTCCGGCTACCCGGAAAGCGACTACGACGACCACGGCTACCACCAGGACGGCTACCAAGAGCCGCCGCTCTACGGCGACCCGAGCCGCAACGGTCTCGCCGCGACGCGCGCGGTCCCGGTGCCGAACGGCTACGAGGACGACCCGTACGACGAGGAGCCCGCGCAGCGGACCCGCGTGCAGACCGCCCCCGAGGACGACGAGGACGAGAAGCCCGGCGCGTGGAAGAAGCCCGCGCTCATCGGTGCCGTCGTGGTCGCGGCCCTGGTCGCGCTCGGCGTGTGGCTGCTGACTCCGGGGAATCCGCCCGACGCTTCGCAGCCGGCACCGCCCGCTTCGTCGTCCGCGGTCGCGCCGACGTCCGTCACACCGCCGTCTTCGGAAGCAACCACTACGTCCCCGCCTACGTCTTCCCGGGAAAGCGCGACCCGCGAGACCCAGTCGACGCGGCACTCGCGGCGGACCACCACGGCGGAGGACACTCCGACGCAGGAGCCGTCGCAGACGCAGGAGTCACCGGTGTCGTCGGTGAGCAAGCCGAAGCCGTCGAACACCTCGCAGCCAGCGTCGCCGACGGGTAGCGCGACCAGCTAAGCGATCCAGGGACAGCATTGAGTTCAGAAGGCAGCATCGTCGGCGAGCGGTACCGGCTCGACCAGCCGATCGGGCGCGGACGCGCGGGCATCGTATGGCTCGCGTTCGACACGCGGCTGTTCCGGACCGTCGCGATCAAGCGCATGTACCTGCCCGTCGGCCTGCCGCCGGACCGTGCCGAACAGGCACGCGCCATGGCCATGGAAGAGGGCAAGGCCGCGGCCCGGATCGACCATCCGTGCGCGATCACGGTGTACGACGTGCTGCCCGACGGCCAGGACGTGTGGCTGGTGATGGAGTACATCCCGTCGCGCGGGATGTCGGTGTTCCTCGCCGAGCACGGCCGCCTCACCCCGGAGCAGGCCGCGTTCCTCGGCATCCAGCTCGGCGACGCGATGGCGTCGATTCACTCGGCGGGCATCGTCCACCGCACGCTCGAACCCAACACCGTGCTGCTGGCCGACGACGGCAGCGTCAAGCTGACCGACATCGGCATCACCGGCGGCGGTCCGCACGCCGCTTACCGGGCGCCCGAGGTCGCTCGCGGCGCGCCTCCGTCCGCCGCCGCGGACGTGTTCTCGCTGGGCGCGACGCTGTACACCGCGGTCGAGGGCGTGCCGCCGTTCGGCGACGACGGCCAGTCCCCGGAGCGGCCGCCCGAGAACGCGGGCCCGCTCACCGGGGCGTTGCAGAAGATGCTGCGCGCCGACCCGGCGGCCCGGCCGACCATGGACGACACCGTCCACGCGCTGAAGGCGATCACCCTCGGACGCGAGCAGACCGCTTTCATTCCGCCCACCGCGCCCGCCCTGCCGACCGTTCCGGCGTCGCGGCCGGTCCCAGCGCAGCAGCCCAACGTGCCGGAACCCACCCAGCAGATCCGGCCGCAGCAGCAGCCGGCTCCGCTGATGCAGCTCCCGGTCCAGCAGGTGCCGCAGGCTCCCGCGCCGGCGCAGCCGATGCAGTCAATGCAGCCAATGCAGCAGCCGACCGCCCGGTACACGCCCACTCCGGCGCAGCGGGCCGCGTCCGCGCAGGCGGCTGCGCGAGAGAAGGCGGCGGCACGACGGCGGATCATCCTGACCGTCGCGGCGATCCTGTGCGCGATCCTGATCGGGATCGGCGTTTCGCAGCTGCTGTTCGTCTGAGCCGGCGTCAGGCGACGTTCTCGGTCGCCTCTTGCATGGCTTCGAGGAACGTCTGCACGGCCGGGCTGCCCGCGACCCGCGCGGCCACCGCGGCGTGAATGTGCCTGCTCGGCTGCGGATTGCGGACCCGGCGCACCACCACGCCCGGATGCGGCGTGCCGAGACCGAGCTCCGGCACCAGCCCGACCCCGAGCCCGGCGGCGATGAACCCTTGCGCCGACGGATAATCCTCGGACTCGACCACGACGTTCGGATGGAAACCGGCTGACGCGCAGGCACCTTCCAAGATCGCCCGGCAGGCACCGGGGATCGGGTCGACGCCGACCCAGGGTTCGTCGGCGAGGTCGCCCAGGTCGAGGACGCGTTTGCGGGCCAGCCGGTGCGCCCGCGGCAGCACCGCGCGATACGGGTCGTCCAGCAGCGGCACCAGCTCGATGCCCCGGCCCGGCTCGGACGGCCGCGGGTACACGATGATCGCCAGGTCAGCGCGGCCTTCCTCGACCTCGGTGAGCGGGTCGCCCGGGTCGATGAGCTTGAGATCGAGCCATACGCCAGGGTGTTCGCGGCGCAGCGCGGCCACCGCGTACGGCACCATCGTCGCGCCCGCGGTGGCGAAGTAGCGGATGGCGAGCTTGCCGGTGCGGCCTTCCTTCAGCTCGGTGAGCGCGGCTTCGGCGCGCGCCAGCTCCGCGCTGAGCGTTTCGGCGTGTTCGGACAGCAGCGTCCCGGCCGGGGTCGGCTGGACGCCGCGGCCGACGCGTTCCAGCAACGGCGTGCCCGCTTCGCGTTCGAGCACCGCCAGCTGCTGGCTGATCGCCGACGGCGTGTAGCCGAGATTCCTTGCCGCGGCAGTGATCGAACCGCTCGTGATCACCGCGCGCAGCACCTGCATGCGCCGTACATCGAGCATGGCTTCGATCCTACAGCTTTGCTTAAGCGTCCATGCAGTTATTTTCGCTTGTCCTTACACCTTGCCAAGGCGAAGCTGGCTAGCGAGGCGAAGGAGGAACCTGGGGTGGGCGAGACGAAGACGCTGCTGAGGATCGCGGCGCTCGCGTTGATGTGGGGTTCGAGCTTTTTCTGGATCAAGCTCGGGCTCGAAGCGTTTTCTCCGGTGCAGCTGGTGCTCGCGCGGCTCGTGCTCGGCGCGACGGTGCTGCTGGCGCTGTGTCTGATCGGCCGCCGTAGCTTGCCCGCGGAACGACGCACCTGGGGGCACCTGCTCGTCGCGGCGTTCTTCCACAATGCCTTGCCGTTCCTGCTTTTCGCGGTCGGCGAGACCACTGTGGACTCCGGCATCACCGGGGTGCTGAACTCCACGACGCCGCTGTGGGTGCTCGTAGCGGCTCCGTTCCTCGGCGCGTCGAGCCGGATGAACGCGACGCGGATCGCCGGACTGGTGATCGGACTCGGCGGGATTATGCTGATCTTCGCGCCGTGGCAAGCGTCCGGACTGCTCAGCTGGGGCGCGCTGGCCTGCCTCGCCGCCGCGGCGAGCTACGGGTTCGCGTTCGTCTACGAAGGCCGGTACCTGTCGAACACCGGCTCCTCGCCGTACGCGATCGCGGCCGGGCAAATGCTGCTGGCCACGGGTTTCCTGGTGCTGGCCATGCCGTTCGGCGGGTTCACGCCGGTGCACCTGAACCCGGTCGCGCTGATCGCGGTCGTGATCCTCGGGCTCGGTTCGACCGGGATCGCGTTCGCGCTCAACTACCAGCTGCTGGCGAGCGAAGGCGCGGTGGCCGCGTCGGTGGTCGGCTATCTGCTGCCGGTGGTGTCAGTGTTGCTGGGCGCGATTTTCTTGCACGAGCAGCTGAACCTGCGCGTGATCGCGGGCATGGTCGTAGTGCTGCTCGGAGTCGCGCTGACCCGGTTGCAGCGCAAACCGGCTGTGACTCCGGAAGAGGAACTGACTCCGGCTTAGACCAGGCGGCGGTCCGAGGCCCAGCGGGACAGCTCGTAGCGGTTGGACAGCTGGGTCTTGCGCAGGACGCTCGACACGTGGGTCTCGACCGTCTTCACCGAGATGAACAGCTCGGACGCGATTTCCTTGTACGCGTAGCCGCGGGCGAGCAGGCGCAGGACGTCGCGCTCGCGCGGGGTGAGCAGGTCCAGCTCGGGGTCGTTGATCGGCGCGGAGCCGGGACGGTCGGCGAAGGCGTCGAGGACGAAGCCGGCCAGGCGCGGGGAGAACACCGCGTCGCCGTCGGCCACCCGGACGACCGCGCGGACGAGTTCCTTCGACGAGATCGTCTTGGTGACGTACCCGCGCGCGCCGGCGCGGATGACCGCGATGACGTCCTCGGCGGCGTCGGAGACCGACAGCGCGAGGAACACGACGTCCGGCAGTTCCGGGCGCACGCGGCGGAGCACCTCGGCACCGCCGCCGTCGGGCATGTGGACGTCGAGCAGCACGACCTGCGGGCGGGTGCGCGCGATGCCGGCGACCGCTTCGGCGACCGACCCGGCCTCGCCGACCACCTGCACCTCGTCGGTGATCGAGTCGAGCTCCGTGCGCACTCCCGCGCGGAACAACGCGTGGTCGTCCACGAGGAAGACCTTGACCGGTTCCCGCTGGCTATCCGTCACGACTGCCCACTCCCTCGCTTGGCCTGTCCCCGAGCATAGCGAGGTCACGCCACCCCTTTGCCCGCTTTCACCGGCATGGCGAGCTGGACTTCGGTGCCTTCGCCGGGCGCGGTGCGCAGCTTGCAGGTGCCGCCGTGACGTTCCATCCGGCCGCGGATCGAGTCGGCGAGGCCGTGCCGGTCGGCGGGCACGACATCGGGGTCGAAGCCCTTGCCTCGGTCGCGCACGAACACGGTGACTTCGGTGGGCTCGACCTCGGCGAACACGCTGACCTCGTCGACGCCGGCATGCTTGGCCGCGTTGACGATCGCCTCGCGAGCGGCCTGTACCAGCGCGGTGAGCGGCGGGTTCAGCTCGGCGTCGCCGACCACGACCTGGCCGACCGAGATCGCGAACTGGTCCTCGACCTCGCCACACGCCGCGGCGAGCGCCTCGGACAGCTGCTGCCGGGTGCCTTCTTCCTCTTCTTTGGTCCGTTTGTCGCTGGGTTTGCCGTAGCCGCCGGGGCCGTAGAGCCAGCCGCGCAGCTCGCGTTCCTGGCCGCGGGCGAGGCGCGCGACCTCGGCGGGCTGGTCGGCCTGGCGCTGGATCAGCGCGAGGGTCTGCAGGACGGAGTCGTGCAGGTGCGCGGCGATCTCGGCGCGTTCGTCGGTGCGGATGCGGGCCTGGCGTTCCTCGCCGAGGTCGCGGACCAGGCGCAGCCAGAACGGAACCGTGAGCACGGCGACGCCGACCAGCGTCGCGAGCACCGCGATCAGCGCGAACTTGACCTGGTCGAAGTCGCCGCTGGCGAACACGACGAAGCCGATGCCGGTGGCCACCAGCGCGACCCCGGCGAGGATCCGGACGAACGCCGCGAGCCTGCCGCCCTCGCCGACCAGTCCGTCGCGGGCCCCGACGCGCCAGCGCCGCCGCTGCGACTCGTCCGCCTCCCGCCAGACGACCGCCGCACCGAGCGCGGCGAGCGCGAGCGGCACCGCGACCCAGCCGCGGATGGCCCCGGTGAGCGTGCTGCTGGCGATCGCGAGCCCGATGCCGAGCGCGATCAGCCCGTACGCCTGCTGCCGGTCGCGGGCCTTGGGCGCGGTTTCGGTTTCCTCGGCGCGCTGCGGGACGAACACCCAGAGCAGGCCGTAGGCGAGCAGGCCGGCCCCGTTGAGCGCGGCCAGCAACGCGAACACGACGCGGACCCAGACGACCGGAACCCCGAGGTGATCGGCGAGCCCGCTCGCGACACCCGCGACGGCGCGCCCGGAGCGTCGCCGGTACATCTTGGGCCGCGGTTCGGGTTCGGCGACCTCCCTCGCCTGGGCGGACATGAGTGCCGAGGGCTCCTCAGCGGTCGAGGAGACCCGCCCTGGGGCACTGATGTCGAGAAAGTCCTGCACGTGTCCCATCGTCACACGCGGGAGCGGCCTGGACATCGGGGAAGGCCCTGATCCATTCCCTCAGATGGCCGCCGCCGGGAAATTCCGCGAACCTCCCTGACGCCCGCCGGGACTCGGTACGATGCAGGAGGGAGTGATCACAGTGCGTACACGGGGCGGGGAGGCCGGATGACGGAGCAACATCGCGCGGAGCACGTCGAGTCCGCAGGCGATTACTACGCCCGGGCGCAGAATGTGCACCAGATCTTCGCCGTCGGCGTGAACTCGCCGGAGACGCGCGGAGCCACCGAGCGGGATGCTTCGCAGTACTCGGTCCAGCAGGGCCAGCAGTTGCTCCAGGGCCAGCAAACCCGGAGCGACGCGCCCACACCGGACGCGAACTACGCGTCGTACAGCCACGAAGACCTGCACAAAATGGTCAACGAGGGCTTGAACTTCGAAAGCATCAACGACCGCAGCCGCGTGACGAACACCTACGGCAACTGGCTCGCGGACGCGTCCAACCAGTTCCGCGACGCGGCCAACACCGCGGGCGCCGAGTGGCAGGGCGAGGCTGCGGCACAAGCGCATTCGTTCTTCCAGAGCACGGCCGACCACACGGAAAAGACCGGCAACGCGATGCAGCTGGTGTCGAACCGCTACTCCCAGCAGTCCGCGGCGGCCGATTACGCGCAAAGGAACATGCCGGAGCCGACCGGGTTCGACCAGAAGGCCGAAATGGCCAAGGCGACCGAGCAGTTCCAGAACGGCAACCCATTGCAGGGCGTGATCGCGTTGAACGACATCGCGACCAAGCAGCAACAGGCGGACGCGGCGCACCAGCAGGCAGTCCAGGTGATGCACGGGCTGGACACGACTTATCACGAGACGTCGACTACGCAGCCGGTCTATGCACCGCCGCCGCAGTTGAACAACGACAGCACGCAGGCGAGCAGTGCCTCGCCGGTGACTGTGCCGGGTGGGGCTTCTAGCGGGCCTTATGTCGGACCTGGTGGGCCTGGGACTGGCGGGCCTGGGCCGGGCTTCACTAGTCCGCCGTTGGGCGGGCCCGCGGCCAACACGTTCGGTTCGCCGTCCGTCGGCAACCCCGCTGTCTCGCCGCCTGGGATGCCTTACGCTCCGGGGCCGGGTGTCAACACTGGTACCGGGCCGCTCAGCAACACCGGCCTGACCGGCGGCGGCAACACCCTCCGGACGACGCCCAGCCCCCTCAGCCGCCTGTCCCCCGATGGGCTCGCGCTGGGCGGTGGCGGCGGCACTGGCAATGCGGGTGAGGACACGCCCCGGACCCGCTCGGGCGGCGGTATTGGCCGAGGCGGAGCTGGCGGCCGGGTAACCGGCGGGACTGGCTCGGGCGGTTCCGGAAAGCCGGGCGAATCCGGCGGCAAGGGGGCTGCTGAGCGGCTTGAACGCGGCGCTACCGCTGCCGCGAACGCCGGAAAGGGCGGAAAGCCAGGAGCCGCGGGAGCTGGCGCCGGCGCGGCGGGTGCCGGGAAGAAGAAGGAAGAGGACAAGGAACACAAGAACAAGATCCCGGCACAGGTTGATCCGGACGAGGTCTTCGAGGTCAAGTCAGAACGAGGACCGGACGGAGAGAAAATCACTCCCCCGGTCCTCGGCGGCTGATCCGCGCAGGATTTTCGCCACATGCCCACTGCCTTCGCGCGTTGAGCGCAGACACAGGAGCAGCCGATGTCAGGAATCGAAGTAAACGCGGAGCCGATCTCCGGAAGCTCGTCCGCAGCCGACACAGCGGGCAACGCCTTCCTGGCGGGGCTCACCGAGGGCCCCGGAAGCCACGAAGCCGCACTAAAAATACGCGAGGCTGGAAACACGCTGAAGGCATTGGCGCAGAGCGGGGCGTTCGCAGTCAATGAGGCTGGGTTCAACGCCTATCTGAAAGCGTGCAACTTCTTCCTGGACGGCTACCGGGACATGCGCTACGACTTGAATATCTTGACCCAGACCGCGCAAATGGGCAGCTCCGACTATGCCAACAAGGTAGCGAAATTCAACACCACAGTCGCCGAAGGGGACACCAGCGCGATGCTCCCCAATCTGGACCTTATGTACAACGGCGTCAAGGCCGCCCTGGACGCCCTGACCATCGCGCGCGAAAACTATAAAAAGAACGAATCAGAAAACACTACATCGTTCGCCGAACTCAACAAGAAGCTGGATAATTCGTGACGAAGACTCGCCGAACAGCGGGGCTACTCAGCGCCGCGTTGGCCCTGATCGGCACAGCAGCCTGCAGCAACACCGTTGACGGCTCGGCAACGCCGACCGCATCGGCACCTGCGGCAGCCACCAGCCCCGCTTCCAGTTCTGACAATCCATTCGCTTCGCTGAACCAGTGCCAGCTGGTCGATCAAATTCTGGCCGGCCAGGGATTCCCGCCAGCGCAACCGTCCATCGCGGACTCCAATCGAAGCTGCCGGACAAAGAAGATGTCCGAAAACGCCGCGAGGGACCCGGCAGCCGAAGTCGGCATCGCACTTCAAAACGGCCAAAAGTACACGGAAAATATTCAGAATCCTCATTCAGCACACGAAGGAAACATCGACGGCCGGAAGCTCATCGAGCAACGTGACCTGCTGGGCTCTCCGGGCGGATGCCAGATAGGCATGGAGGTCGGACCCAACGCACGCGCCCTGGTAATCGTGCTGATCGGCGACGATACTGCGGCCGCTTGCAAAAAGGCTGAAGACGTCGCGACGGCGTTGGACAAGCTGCTCCCCCGGGGCTGAAACCTCCAGCGCCCCGGACCCGCCTAGGAGAGCCGCAGCGTCACGCTGACTACATCGAAACGCTGCGAACGGTTTCCGGATCGTCAGTCGTTACCTCGAAGTGGTGGCAAGCCGGGCTGGCTGGTCGACTCAGGGTTCCGCAATCCCGCACGACACCCTGACCAAGGGACCCAATCTCCGGGATAACCTCAGGGACCTTCCCCGATGTGCCCCTCCCCGACCTCGACCATGCTGTACGGCATGAGTGGTGCGAACGACGTGCGGCCTCCGCGGAGCAACCCGTTGAACGGGTTCGAGGAGACCGTCAAGGACTTCTGGGCCAGCAGGCCTCGGCGGCCGCACTCGGGGCGGAAGGTCGCGGGGGTCGCGGCTGGGCTGGGGGATCGCTACGGGATCGATCCGGTGGTGATTCGGGTCGCGTTGGTGGCGGCGACCGTTTTCGGGGGGTTCGGGCTGGTGCTTTACCTGCTCGGGTGGCTGTTCTTCCCGGGGGAGGGCGACGAGGTTTCCGGCTTCGAGGCGTTGATCGGGCGGGGCCGCTCGACCATGACCAAGGCCTTCGCGGCCGTCTTGACCGTCGCGTTGATTCCGGTCGTCGGGTGGACGTTCGGCGGCGGCTGGTTCGACGGGGGCGGCCTGATCGGGTTCGCGTTGCTCGCCACGTGCCTCTATCTCCTGCACCGCACCCGCGGGCAGGACAACCGACCGGCGCCGGTCGTCGCGTTCGCGGCGGACGGGGCTGCTTCCGGAACCGGAGCTTTCACGATGAACAGCGACACCCCGACGCCCGCGGCAGCGGCACCGGGCTGGGACCCGCTGGCCGCCGACCCGGCGGGCTGGGATCTGCCCGACCCGGCGGCGCCGGTCCCGCCGCCGCCTCCGGCTGGCGACTACAACAACTATGCACACCGGCCGCCGCGGCGCCGGTCCAAGATCGGGGCCGCCACGCTCGGGGTCGCGGTGATCGTGGCCGGCATCGGCGTCGCGCTCGCGCTGAACGGCTTCGACTGGTTCTCGCTGCGGCACATCATCGGCATGACGCTCGCCGTGCTGGGCGTCGGGCTCGTGGCCGGGGCGTTCGCTCGCGGAGCGCGTGGCCTGATCGGGCTCGCGATCCCGCTGTCGATCGCCGGGCTGGTGCTCACGACCAGCACGTTCGACAACATCGACGTGCGCGGCGGCGTCGGCGACCTGTCCGCCACCCCGCGTACGGCGGCCGAGGTGCAGCCGGTCTACCGGCACACCGCCGGCAACATGAAGATCGACCTGACCCAGCTGACCGCGAGCGAGCCGGTCACCACGACGGTCTCGAACGGCGCCGGGGACACCGAGGTCATCGTGCCGCGCACCGCGGACGTCACCTTCACCTGCGAGAACAGCGCCGGTGAGGTCGACTGCCTGAACCGCACGTCCAACGGGGTCGGCCAGCCGGCCATCACCGGGACCGACAACGGCGACGACAACGTCGGCGGACAGAAGATCACGCTCCACGTCACCAACGGCGTGGGCCACGTGGAGGTGCGCCGTGGCTGAGAACCCTTACTCCTACGACGAGCCCGAAGCCCCGGTTCGCCGCCGCGGGGTCGACTGGATCACGCTGATCGTCGGGGTCGCGACCCTGCTGGTGTCCGGCTACGTCCTCACCGACGGCTCCAGCTGGCTGCCCACCTTCGACTTCCGCTGGATCATCGCGGGCGGCGCGGTGTTCTGCGGGATCCTGATGCTCGGCGCCTCCTTCCGAAAACGACGGCCGTAAGACACGAAAAACGGGGCCCGGAAGTCCGGGCCCCGTTTTTGTCAGCTCATTCCCATTCGATGGTGCCCGGCGGCTTGCTCGTCACGTCCAGCACCACGCGGTTGACCTCGGACACCTCGTTCGTGATCCGGGTCGAGATCCGCTCCAGCACCTCGTACGGCAGCCGCGTCCAGTCGGCGGTCATCGCGTCCTCCGACGACACCGGGCGCAGCACGATCGGGTGGCCGTAGGTGCGGCCGTCGCCCTGGACGCCGACGCTGCGGACGTCCGCCAGCAGCACCACCGGGCACTGCCAGATCTGCTGGTCGAGCCCGGCCGCGGTGAGTTCCTCGCGGGCGATCGCGTCGGCCTCGCGCAGGGTCTCCAGCCGGTCCGCGGTCACCTCGCCGATGATCCGGATGCCGAGGCCCGGCCCGGGGAACGGCTGGCGCTGCACGATCGTCTCCGGCAGCCCCAGTTCGAGCCCGACCCGGCGGACCTCGTCCTTGAACAGCAGCCGCAGCGGTTCGACCAGCTCGAACTGCAGGTCTTCGGGCAGGCCGCCGACGTTGTGGTGGCTCTTGATGTTCGCGGTGCCCTCGCCGCCGCCGGACTCGACGACATCCGGGTACAGCGTGCCCTGCACGAGGAACCGGTAGTCGCCCTGCGCCTTGAGGTCGCGCTCGGCCTGCTCGAACACGCGAATGAACTCGCGGCCGATGATCTTGCGCTTCTGCTCGGGGTCGGTGACGCCGGCCAGCGCGTTCAGGAACCGCTCGCGCGCGTCCACGGTGACCAGGTTGACGCCGGTCGCGGCCACGAAATCGCGCTCGACCTGGGTGCGCTCCCCTGCCCGCAGCAGACCGTGGTCCACGAACACGCAGGTCAGCCGGTCGCCGATGGCGCGCTGCACGAGCGCGGCCGCGACCGCGGAGTCGACGCCGCCGGACAGGCCGCAGATCGCCCGTCCGTCGCCGATCTGCGCGGCGATCTTGGCGACCTGTTCGTCCACAATGGACGAAGTGGTCCAGCTGGGTTTGACGCCGGCGATGTCGTACAGGAACCGGCGCAGCACCTCCTGGCCGTGCGGCGAGTGCGCCACCTCCGGGTGGTACTGCACGCCCGCGAAGCGCCGCTCGACGTCCTCGAAACCGGCGACCTCGGCACCGTCGGAGCTGGCCGTGACGACCGATCCCTCGGGGGCCTTGGTGACGCTGTCGTTGTGGCTCATCCACGCCGTCTGGTGGCCGGGCAGCCCGGTGTGCAGGACTCCGCCCTCGCCGACGATCCGCACGTCGGTGCGGCCGAACTCGCGCACGCCGGTCGGCTCGACGACGCCGCCGAGCGCGCGGGCGAGCAGCTGGTGGCCGTAGCAGATGCCGAGGATCGGCACGCCGGCCTCGACCAGCTTCGGGTCCATCGCCGGGGCGCCCTCGGCGTACACGCTCGACGGGCCGCCGGACAGGATGATCGCGGACGGATTCTTGGCGAGCAGCTCCTCGGCGGTCGAGCTGGAGGGCACGACCTCGGAGAAGATCTGCGCCTCGCGCACGCGACGGGCGATCAGCTGCGCGTACTGCGCCCCGAAGTCCATGACGAGTACCGGACCGGTGGGAGTGGCCACCTACGACCTCCAGGCGAATGAGCGCTTTTGCCACCATCGTCCCAGGTGGGCCCCGTCACGTCGGCAATGCCCCCGGAAAGAGGACAGTCGCTGTCCGCGAACCGGCTTACCTTCGCTCGCATGACCAACGACTGGACCAACGAACTGACCGAGCAGCTCGACTGGCACTGGCAGAACCACGTGCGCCCGAGGCTCGAGGGGCTCACCGATGACGAGTACTTCTGGCAGCCGGTCGCGGACTGCTGGACGGTGCGCCCCCGCACGAGCGAGAACGAACCCGGCACCGGCGACTTCACTGTCGATTTCTCGTTCCCGGAGCCGACTCCCCCGCCGGTGACCACGATCGCGTGGCGGCTGGCCCACATCATCCCGGGCGTGCTGGGCATGCGTTCCGCGTCGCACTTCGGCGGACCGCCGGTGTCCTATCAAGACTTCCCGTACGCGGGCACTGCTGACGAAGCGCTGAAGCAACTCGACGACGCGTACGCGACCTGGATCGCCGGCGTACGCAGTCTCGACGCCGAAGCGTTGGCGCGTCCGTGCGGTCCGGCTGAAGGGCCGTACGCAGAGCTGTCGATGGCCGCACTCGTCCTGCACATCAACCGAGAGATGATCCATCACTGCGCGGAGATCCTGCTGCTGCGCGACCTTTACCGAAACCGGTGACCAGCAATCCCAGCGCGATGCCGAGCAGCGCGGGCATGCCGTGGTTGTCGTGCAGCAGCGTGTCGAGCACGGCCAACGGCGCGATCAGCAGCGCGGCGCGGTAGAGCGCTTGCGGCGGCTCGGCGTCGCGCGCCCGCCACACCACGACGGCGAGCGCGCCGAGCAGCCCGGCGACGCACATCGAGTTCCCCGCCCCCACCGGGTTCAGCCAGACGGAGCTGAGGTACTGGCCGAACAGTCCGCAGCCGAAGTACAGGACGAACCAGGACACGCGGCCGAGGCACCATTCCGCGAAAGTGCCCACCACGGCGAGGGCGACCAGGTTGAAAATCCCGCCGAACAGCTTGCCGTCCTGGAAGAACATGCCGGTCAGCAGCCGCCACCACTCTCCGGCGTCGATCGCCGTGGCGTCGCGCTTGAAGCGGTCGAACAGGTCGGGGTCCGCCAGTTGGACCAGGAGCACGGCCGCGGTCACGAGGAACACCGCGCCGGTCAGCACCGGACGGCGCGGTGTTCCGACGCGAGCGAAGAAGGCCCGGAACGGGCTAGCGGACCAGCGCGAGACAACCGAATTGGTCATGCGCTGACGATATGGCGGGCGGTCCCCGCGGACCCCCGACAAATGTCATCCCGGCGCCGGGACAGGTGCCACAATCGAAGGACCGAGTCCGGCGTGCCGGGCCTGGCGCTCCCTAATACCTTGAGCGCATGGACACGATCACCCCACAGCCGCGGGCCGCGTGGATCGCCGGTCAGGCTGAGCAGGGCGCGAGCACCCTCGTGGTGCACCACCCGTTCGACGGCAGCGAAGTGGCGACGGTCGCGGTGCCCGGCGCCGACCAGGTGGAACGGGCGGTGGCCGCGGCGGCCGCGGTCGCGAAGGAGTTCCGGCGCACTCCCGCGCATCAGCGCGCGGCCGCGCTGGAGCACGTTTCGCGCGGGCTCGCGATGCGGGCCGAGGAGCTCGCCGAGGTGATCACGGCCGAGAACGGCAAGCCGTTGAAGTGGGCCGAGGCCGAGGTGAAGCGCGCGGTGTCGGTGTTCCGGATCGCGGCCGAGGAGGCCCGCCGGTTCAGCGGCGACGTCCAGCGGCTCGACGCCGATCCGTCCGGCGACGCCCGGCTCGCGCTGACCCGCCGGGTGCCGCGCGGGCCGGTGCTCGGGATCGCGCCGTTCAACTTCCCGCTGAACCTGGTGGCGCACAAGGTCGCTCCCGCGCTGGCGGTCGGCGCGCCGATCATCGTCAAACCCGCGCCGCGCACGCCGCTGTCGTCGCTGGTGCTCGGCGAACTGCTCGCCGAGACCGACCTGCCGGAAGGCGCGTTTTCCGTGCTGCCGCTGGGAAACGAGGAGACTCAGGCACTCGTCGCCGACCCGCGGCTGCCGGTCGTGTCGTTCACGGGCTCGGGCCCGGTCGGCTGGTCGATCGCGGACGCGGCGGCGCGCAAGCACGTGGTCCTCGAACTGGGCGGCAACGCCGCAGCGGTCGTGCTGCGGGACTGGCCGGACCTCGAAGGCGCCGCGCAGCGGATCGCGACGTTCGGGAACTATCAGGCCGGCCAGTCGTGCATCGCGGTGCAGCGGGTGATCGTGGACGCGGCGATCGCGGAGGAGTTCGTGCCCGCGCTGACCGAGGCCGTCGAAACGCAGCAGACCGGTGATCCGTACGACCGCAACACCGACGTCGGCCCAGTCGTCGACGAGGCGGCCGCGGAGCGGATCATCGCGTGGGTCGACGAAGCGGTGGCTGGTGGCGCACGGGTGCTGACAGGCGGAACCCGTTCGGGCGCAACGGTTGCGCCGACTCTGCTGACCGACGTGCCCGCGGACGCGAAGGCTTGGTCGGAGGAAATCTTCGGACCAGTGCTCGCGGTGTCCATTGTGGATGGCGTGGACGAGGCTTTCGCCGCGGTGAACGCGTCCGCGTACGGTCTTCAGGCCGGGGTGTTCACCAGCGATGTACAGCTGGCCTTCCACGCTTCGGCGGAGCTGGAAGTCGGTGGCGTCATCATCGGTGACGTGCCGTCGTATCGGGCGGACCAGATGCCGTACGGCGGCGTGAAGGGTTCGGGCGTCGGCCGGGAAGGCGTGCTGTCGGCGATGAACGACCTGACCGAGGAACGGGTCACGGTCTTCACCGGGGTCGACCTCTGACCACAGTGGACCTGCGACGGGCAACGGCCGCTGACGCACGCGACATCGCCGACGTGTGGCTGCGGTCGTTCTCCGCCGCGCTGCCGACTGTCCGCCGCGCTCACGACGACGACGCGGTGCGCTGGTGGTTCGCGAACATCGTGGTGCCACAGCAGGAAACCTGGATCGCGGTTGCCGAGTCCACTGTGGCCGGACTGCTCGTGCTCGACGGCACGGAGCTGGCACAGCTTTATCTCGATCCTCCGTGGCGCGGCCGGGGAATCGGCGACCAGTTGGTGGACTTGGCCAAACAGCTCAGACCTGACGGGCTGACCCTGTGGACATTCCAGATCAACGAGCCAGCACAACGGTTTTACCGCCGCCACGGTTTCGTCGCGATCGAATACACCGACGGACAGCGAAATGAAGAGGGTGAGCCAGACGTGCGGTACGTCTGGCTCCCGCCTCAGACGGACTGAGCGAACCTGAAAAACGCGTCAGGATCGTATTTTTTCGCTACCTGGTCCAACCGGGCCGCGTTGTCGCCGTAGTAGGCCGACTTCCAGTCCGGCAGATCAGGGTCGATGTAATTGACGTAGCCGCCGCGCGCGCCCGCGTCCGCCAGTCCAGCGACCACAGTGGACACCGACTTGCGCGCGCTCCCCTGGCTGTCCGCGGTGGCCGGAGCGTAAACCTGAATACTGGCAAGCGCTTTCCGGTGCGGAAACGCCGTCGCCGTCGGCGCGATTTCGGCCACCGCGCCGCCGAGTCCGTCGATCAGCAGGTCCATTCCCTTGTGTCCGGAGGCGAGATCGGCGATCTTCCCACCGTCCACCGGGTCGGTGATGATTCGCGACGACGCCACAAACGTCTGACGCTCCGAACTGCCGGAGAAGTAGTTCATCGCCGCGCCGTAGCCAAGGGCTTTCATCGTGCGGCCAGACGGCGACACCGACAATCCGCTGAGCGCCGATGTCAGCCCCGCCGAACCGCCCACGAACGCCCCGCCGATCCGGCACGCCCCGCCCGGGCCGCCGGAAACCACGCAGTTCGACCACAATTCGGGCGGAGCGCTCGGCAGCCAGCGCTGCCACGCGTCGACCACGTCGCTCGTCGAACCGGACGGAAACTTCAGCGAAAACACCGTGACGGTCGGCGCTTCCACGGTAGCGAAGGTGAACGAGGTGACCACGCCGAAGTTCCCGCCCCCGCCGCCGCGCAGCGCCCAGAACAGGTCGTCGTCCGCTTGCGCGCTCACCGTGCGCAGCTTGCCGTCCGGCGTGACGATCTGCGCGGACTGCAGCCGGTCGCAGGTCAGGCCGTATTTCCGGGTCAATACGCCGATTCCGCCGCCGAGCGCGAGCCCGGCAATGCCGACAGTCGGGCACGAACCGGCAGGCAGGCAACGACCCGCCTTCGCCAGCTCCGAATAGACGTCGCCCAGTTTCGCGCCCGCGCCGATCACGACCTGATCGCCCTGAACATCCACGCCAGCCAGGCCTCCGACGTCGATCACCAGCCCACCGTCCGGCGCGGAATACCCGGCATAACTGTGCCCCCCCGCTGCGCGCGGCGACCGGGATCCGTCCGCCAGCCGCCTCGACGCACGCCTGCACGTCCTCCGGCTTCGCGCATTTCGCTACCGCGGCGGGGTTACGCCCGTCGAAAAGCGGATTGAACGCCCGCTTCGCGGTGGCGAATCCGTCGTCGCTGGGCAGCACGAGGTCACCGGAGAGCTTGCCGCGCAACGCGTTCCAGTCCGGTGGCCCGGACGGCTTCGAGCTGGTGCTCGGCGGGACGGACACTCTCGACGTCGGGCTGGTCTGCGGCACCGATGGTCCCGGTTTCGCGGTGCACGCCGCGGCCACCGCACCGACCGCCGTCAACCCGGCAGCGCGCAAGAACGTCCTTCTCCCCAGTGTCATGTTCATTCAGACGTCCCAGACCGCGAGTGGGTTGCGAAAAGTCCGGCCAGTAATGCCCGAAGGGCGAATTCGAACCGCTCTTCGTGCCGGGCCCCGCCCCGCAGCGCTTGTGCGAGCAGCGGAAAGCGGTCCTCGTCGAGGTGCGCCAGACTGTCCATATCGGACCGTGTGCCGGGAGTCCGGCCAGCCTCGGCGAGCGTGTGGCCGAGGACGAAAGTCATCACGGCGTTTACCATGTCGAGTCCGCGCGCCGGCGGCAACTCAAGCATCTGCAATGCGGTTTCGAGCATCTGCAGCGAGTCCGGGCTGACCGCGGGCCGGGCCGCGGCGAGCGGCAGCACGCCCGGATGCGCGAGCAACTGCTGCCGGTATGCCCGGGCCACCCGGCCCAGCCACTCCGGGCCGGACCCTCCCGGCTCCGGCTCGATCCCGGCCAGCGCCGAGACAAGCCGGTCGACCAGGGCGTCGAACAGCGCTTCCTTGCTCGGCACGTAGTGGTAGAGCGTCATCGCCTCGACGCCGAGTTCCGCGCCGAGCTTGCGCATCGACAGCGCGGCGATGCCGTGCTCGTCCGCGAACGCGAGCGCGGCGTCCACGACCCGCTCCCTGGTCAGCCCCGCACGCGGCCGGGCCCTCCGATCGGACACTGGTCCCCCTTGACGTTTCTTACGCCGTAAGATATCGCTGTTCTCGGCTCTTACATCGTAAGAAAAGAAGAGTCATGCTCGATCCCAAGACCGAGTCCGGCCCGGTCGTGGTCGACGCGCCTACCGGCGGGCTCGCCGCCTTCCGCACCGGCTGGACGCAGATGCTGACCGCGTTCCCGGACCTGCGGGCGGACGTCGATTCGCTGCTCGCCGAAGGCGACCGGGTCGCGGCCACGTGAGGCTCAGCGCGACCAACACCGGCTACTACCGCGGAGGTTCGCGACCGGCAAACGCGGAACGTGGCGCGGTTTCGTCCTCGCGCGGGTGACCGGCGGCCGGATTTCCGAACTCGACATCCAGACCGACCGGCTCGCCATCCCGCAGCAACTGGGCATCGTCGGGGACGACGACGAACTCGCCGCCGCCCGGCAAGCCGGCTGAAGGCTGGGTCAGAGCAGCGGAGCCATGTCCGGCACCGGACCGGAAAGCGCGGAACTGTCGCCGCGGCCGGTCAGCCAGGCCAACACCGAGCCCGGCGTGCCGGTGACGAGGTCACCACCCTCGCCGAGGGTCCAGGTGCGGACTCCGTCCGTGATCCGGAACGAGGGCAGCGGGCGCGGGCACATCTTGATCAGCGTCGCGATCACCGCGTCGAGATGCTCGCCGAGCAGGGCGGTGGCGCTGTCGAGATCGTGGCCTGCGTCGAGGTCGGCGAGGTGGATGGTGGTCTCGGACAGCCGCAGGGTAAGCACATCCGCGCCGGTCAGCTCGCCGCCGTGCCGGTGCCGCACCCGCGCTGCCCACGCCTCGTCCGAGAGCCGTGCGGCGTGGTCAGTCAGCCGCTTCCCGGATGCCACCAGGTCGGCCACGATCTCCGCCGGGGCACGACCGGCCCCGGCCTCGATGTCGTTGTCCCGGGCGTTGCCGGGGCCGTACATCGGCCGCTCGACCCCGGTTTCGGCCCAGGTCAGCAAGTTGCCGAGGGCGTCGGCGTTGCGCGCGAGGTGGGTGAACAGATGCGCACGCGTCCAACCGGGCAACGCGCTCGGCTCGCCGAACGCCGCGTCCGGCAGGGCCTCGGCGATCCGGGCCCATTCGTCGTGCAGTTCCCGGATCCGGTCCAGCGCCGCAGTCGTCACCGGACGATCTTAGGTCAGCGGCGCAGTGCCGCGGGCGCGTTCGCCGGAACTGCCGGGTTCTTCGGCGAGATCGGTTCCATCCGGGCGTACCCGCTGCTCTGCTCCGGGCGCTGGTCGGCCTCGCCCTTGTTGGGCCAGAACGAGAACGCCCGCTCGGCCTGCGCGGTGATGGTGAGCGACGGGTTCACCCCGAGGTTCGCGGTGATCGCCGAACCGTCCACAACGGACAGTCCGGGATAGCCGTAGACCCGGTGGTACGGGTCGATCACGCCGGTCTCGGCGCTGTCGCCAATCGGCACGCCGCCGATGAAGTGCGCGGTGAGCGGGATGTCGAAAATCTCGCCCCAGGTGCCGCCCGGCATGCCGTCGATCCGTTCCGCGGTAAGGAGGTTCGCCTCGTAGCCCGCCGGGATGAAACTCGGGTTGGGCTCGCCGTGCCCCTGTTTCGACGTGTACTTCCGCCGCCCGAACAGGCCGCGTTTCGTGTAGGTGGTGATGGAATTGTCGAGGCTCTGCATCACCAGCAGAATCACCGTGCGCTCGCTCCACCGGTACGCGTTGAGCAGTTTCGCCGACTGCACCGGGTGCTTGGCCAGGAACGTGAGCGCCTGCCGCCAGCGCGGAACGCTCGAAGACCCGTCGGTGGCAACGGTTTGCAGCATGCTCATCGCATTGCTGCCCTTGCCGTAACGCACCGGTTCGATGTGCGTGTTCTCGTCCGGATGAATGGACGACGTGATCGCGACACCGCGGCTGAAGTCCCGTTCGGGGTCCACAGTGGTCCGCCCCGCGCCGATAATCGCCTCGGAATTCGTCCGCGTCAGTTCTCCGAGCCGCTGCGACAGCTTCGGCAGCACGGCCGTGTCCTTCATGCGGTGCAACAGGTTCTGCGTGCCCCAGGTACCCGCGGCGAACACCACCTGCGACGCCGTGACCGTCGTCCGGAACCGCCGTGAACGAGTGCCGGTTTTCTGCAGGGTGATCGCGTAACCGTTGCTGCGCGGGCTTACCGACGTCACCGTGGTCAGCGGGATGACCTTCGCGCCGTCCTTCTCCGCGAGGTACAGATAGTTCTTCACCAGTGTGTTCTTCGCGCCGACCCGGCAGCCGGTCATGCACGAACCGCATTCGGTGCACCCGACCCGATCCGGCCCGGCACCGCCGAAATACGGATCCTGGACCGTCTCGCCCGGTTTGCCGAAATACACCCCGACCGGCGTGGCGTGGAACGAATCCTCGACGCCCATCTTCTTCGCGACGTCCCGCATCACCACGTCGGACGGCGTGATCGTCGGGTTCGTGACGACGCCGAGCATGCGGCTGGCCTGGTCGTAATGCGGCGCGAGTTCGCTTTCCCAGTCGGTGATGTGCGCCCACTGCCGGTCTTGGTAGAACGGCTTGAGCGGCCGGTACAGCGTGTTCGCGTACACGAGCGAACCGCCGCCGACGCCCGCGCCGGCCAGCACCATCACGTCGTTGAGCATGTGGATGCGCTGGATGCCGTAACACCCGAGCTGCGGGGCCCAGAGGTAGCGCTTGAGATCCCAGGACGTCTTGGCGAACTCGTCGTCGGCGAATCGCCTGCCCGCCTCGACCACCGCGACGCGGTAGCCCTTCTCGGTCAGCCGCAACGCCGCGACGCTGCCGCCGAACCCGGAACCGACCACGAGGACGTCGTAGTCGGGTTCTTGCCGCGCGGTGGTGGTGTTACTGGCAGTCACAGGTAGGAGGGTAACCCCCGGAAGTCCGGCTGACCAGAGGTAAGTTACTGACGGGTTACACCACCTGGGCACAGCAACGGGCCCGCCGCGGGAGATCCCCGCGACGGGCCCGTCGAGAAAAACGTCAGCCGCGGACGGTCAGGCCCACCCGCTGGAACTCCTTCAGGTCCGAGTACCCCGTCTTCGCCATCGCGCGGCGAAGCGCGCCGAACAGGTTCACCACGCCCTCCGCGTCCGAGGAGGGGCCGAACAGCAGCGTCTTCAGGTCCACCGCGTAGTCCGAGTCGGGGCCGGCGACCACGCGCGAGCGCGGCAGCGACGGGTGCGCCGCCGCGGCGGTCCAGTACAGGCCCTGGCCCGGGGCGTCCGACGCGGTCGCCAGCGGGGCGCCGAGCATGACCGCGTCCGCGCCGCAGGCGATCGCCTTCGCGATGTCGCCGGACGTCGTGATGCCGCCGTCGGCGAGGACGTGCACGTAGCGGCCGCCGGTCTCGTCCAGGTAGTCGCGCCGGGCGGCGGCCGCGTCCACGATCGCCGTCGCCATCGGGGTGCCGATGCCGAGCACTCGGTCGGTGCTGGTGACGCCCTCGGTGTAGCCGTGGCCGACGATCACGCCCGCCGCGCCGGTGCGCATCAGGTGCATGGCCGTGCGGTAGTCGCTCACGCCGCCCGCGATCACCGGCACGTCGAGGCGGCCGATGAACTCCTTGAGGTTGAGCGGTTCCGCGTCGCGCTGGACGTGCTCGGCCGAGATGATCGTGCCCTGCACGACCAGGATCTCGACGCCCGCGGCGATCAGGTCCGGCGTCAGCTCGGCGGCGTGCTGCGGGCTGACCCGCGCGGCCACCGTCACGCCGGATTCGCGGACCGTCTTGATCGCCTCGCTCAGCAGGTCCAGCCGGATCGGCGCGGAGTGCAGCTCCTGCAGCTCGCGCACGACCGCGGTCGGGTCGTCGCTGTCCTCGGCCGCGCGCACCAGGCGGAAGATCGCTTCCTCGACGTTCGCGTGCCGCGCCCACAGCCCTTCGGCGTTGAGCACGCCGAGGCCGCCCAGCTCGCCGATCGCCACCGCGGTCCCGGGCGACACGATCGCGTCGGTCGGGTGGGTGACCAGCGGCAGGTCGAACCGGTACGCGTCGATCTGCCAGGCAGTGGACACCACCGACGAGGACCGGGTCCGCCGCGACGGCACGATCTCGACGTCCTCGAGGTCGTACGCCCGCCGCGCGGTGCGGCCCATGCCGATCTCGACCAGATCCCGCACGTGATGTCCCTTCTCGCGCCTGACGACAACGCGGTCCATTGTCGCGAGTCGGCACGGGTGACCTGCGCGCGGGGGACCGTTGCGGTGGCGACAACCACCGGTTGTGCGCGCGGTTGTTTGCCACCGGCGCGGGCGGATGGTTGGCTGCCCGGCTGAACGAGGGGGACGGAATTGGCGCTGGGCAAGGACTTTCACCGGCTGTGGCTGGCCTACGCGGTCAGCATCGCGGGCACCTATTTCGCCCTCGACGCCTTCTCGATCGTCGCGGTACGGGTGCTGCACAGCAGTGCCGCGCAGGTGTCGCTGCTGGCCGGAGCCGGGCTGGCGGCGGGCTCACTGGCCGCGCTCCCGCTCGGCCCGTGGGTCGAATTCCGGCGAAAACGCCCGGTTCTGATCGCCATGGACCTCGTCCGCTTCGCCGCCCTGCTCACGCTGCTCCCCGCGTATCTGCTGGACGTGCTGACGTTTGCCCAGCTCGTGGCGGTCTCGGTGCTCGTGTCCGCGGCGAACATCGCGTTCACGTCGGCGAGCGGCGCGTATCTGAAATCACTCGCGGCTGGTCCAGACCTGCTCACCGCCAACGGCCGGTTCGAGACCACACTCTGGACCGCGACCGCGCTTGGTCCGCCGGCGGGCGGGGCGGCGATCGGGGCCTTCGGCCCGCTCGCCACTGTGCTCCTGGACGCGGTCAGCTACCTGCTTTCCGCCCTCTCGCTCTCGACGATCCGCACCCGCGAGCCCAAGCCAGCCCGCCCCGCCGCTTTCCGAGCCGCCGACCTGGTCGAGGGCTGGCGCTATCTCTTCCGGCACGCCCGGCTGCGGATGCTGTTCCTCAACAGCTGCCTGGTCAACGGCCTGATCATGGCCACCGCGCCGCTGCTGGCGGTGCTGTTGCTCGGCGAACTCGGCCTGCCGACCTGGCAGTACGGGCTCGCGTTCGGCGTCCCGTGCCTCGGCGGCCTGGTCGGATCCCGGCTCGCCCGCCGGCTGGTGCCGCGCTACGGCCGGGTGCGCCTGTTGCCGATCCTCGCCACGGCCCGGTCGGGCTGGGTTGTGCTGCTGGCATTCGTACCGCCCGGGATCGGGGGACTGTTCTGGGTGATGGCGGTGGAGTCCGGCCTGATCGTCTGCGCGGCGGCGTACAACACCGTCCTCGCCACGTACCGGCTCGAGGAAACCGAAGATGGCTACGTGAGCCGGATGTTGTCCGCATGGCGGATCAGCGGCAGCGCCGGCACGGCCGGGCTGACGCTGCTGTGGGGCTTGGTGGCGGCCTGGCTGGGCACGCGCGGCGCACTCGGGCTGGCGGGCGCGTTGATGCTGGCGACGCCGTTGCTGCTGCTCGGGTGGAACCGCGCTCAGAACGAGACTCCCGCGGTGGAATCGGTCCGCGGCACGGATTCCTGATCGAACAGGGCAGCCGCGGCGTGAACCTCCGGGAAACCGCATTCGCCCGCTCCCCTCGCCGTCACCTGGAGATCCAGGGTGGCGGGAAGAAGGAGCGGGCGAACAGCGTCGGTCAGCGGGTCGTGTAGTTCGGGGCCTCGACCGTCATCGTGATGTCGTGCGGGTGGCTTTCCTTCAGCCCGGCCGCGGTGATCCGGACCAGCTGCGCCTCCTGCAACGCCGCGATCGTCTCCGCACCCGCGTAGCCCATGCCCGCGCGCAGGCCGCCGACGAGCTGATGGACGACGTTCGACAGCGGACCGCGGAACGGGATCCGGCCCTCGATGCCTTCCGGCACCAGCTTGTCCTCGTTGAGCACGTCGTCCTGGGCGTACCGGTCCTTCGAGTACGACTTCGCCTCGCCGCGCGACTGCATGGCGCCCAGCGAGCCCATGCCGCGGTAGACCTTGAACTGCTTGCCGTTGACCAGGATCAGGTCGCCCGGCGATTCGGCGGTACCGGCGAGCAGGCTGCCGAGCATGACCGAGGACGCGCCGGCCGCGATGGCCTTCGCGATGTCGCCGGAGTACTGGATGCCGCCGTCGCCGATCACCGGGACACCAGCCGGACGACAGGCCTGGTCAGCCTCGTAGATCGCGGAGATCTGCGGCACGCCGACACCCGCGACGATCCGCGTGGTGCAGATCGAGCCCGGGCCGACGCCGACCTTCACGCCGTCCACGCCCGCGTCCACGAGCGCCTGCGCACCGGCCCGTGTCGCGACGTTGCCGCCGACGACGTCGACCGTGTCGCCCAGTTCCTTCTTCAGCAGCCGCACGGTGTCCACGACCGCACGCGAGTGGCCGTGCGCCGTATCGACCATCAGCACGTCCACCCCGGCCTCGGCCAGCGCCATCGCGCGCTTGTGGCCATCCGCGCCCACTCCGACCGCGGCGCCGACGATGAGACGGCCGTCCGGGTCCTTCGACGCCCGCGGGAACTGCTCGGTCTTGACGAAGTCCTTGACCGTGATCAGGCCGCGCAGCTTGCCCGCGCCGTCGACGATCGGCAGCTTCTCGATCTTGTGCCTGCGCAGCAGGCCCAGCGCGGCCTCCGCGGTGACGCCGACCTGCGCGGTCACCAGCGGCGTCTTCGTCATGACCTCGCTCACCAGCCGCGTGTGGTCGACCTCGAACCGCATGTCGCGGTTGGTGATGATGCCCACCAGCGCGCCGGAGGCGTCGGTGACCGGGACACCGGAGATCCGGAACCGCGCGCACAGCGCGTCGACCTCGGCGAGGGTGTCGTCCGGGGAACAGGTGACCGGGTCGGTGACCATGCCCGCCTCGGACCGCTTCACGACCTCGACCGCCGCCGCCTGCTCCTCGATCGGCAGGTTGCGCTGCAGCACGCCGATCCCGCCCTGCCGCGCCATGGCGATCGCCATCCGCGCCTCGGTGACCGTGTCCATCGCCGCGGAGACCAGCGGAATGTTGAGCTTGATGTTGCGGGTGAGCTGGGTGCTCGTGTCCACCGCGCTGGGCACCACGTCCGATTCCGCGGGCAGCAGCAGCACGTCGTCGAAGGTCAAGCCGAGCATCGCGAACTTGCTGGGCACTGCGGGGGTGATGCTTTCGCTGGTCATGAGGGGCGAAGGGCCTTCCTGGCAGGGGTGGGCTGGAGTCGCGGGCGGCGATGCCTGGCGTGGGCCGAGGGTGGTCGGGCCTTCCCCTCATGATATCCAGGCCGGGGCCCTGGCCCGGGTGGGTGGCCCGCCGGGTACCGTGCAGGCCGTGCCGCACGATGTGTTGCCCCCCGATCCGTTCGCGGACGACCCGGACGATCCGGCCCGGGCCATCCCCGACCCCGACGACCACTTGGAAGAGCCGATCAGCGCGGACGAGCGCACCGAGCTGCTGGCCGACCTGTCCGACCTCGCCGTGTACCAGGCCCTCCTGGAGCCTCGCGGGGTGCGCGGCATCGTGGTCGACTGCGGCGAGTGCGACGAACCCCACTATCACGACTGGACGCTGCTGCGCGCGAGCCTGGAGCAGCTGCTGTCCGACGGACGGATGCGCCCGCACGAGCCGGCCTTCGACCCGAACCCGGCCGACTACGTGAGCTGGGACTACTGCCGCGGTTTCGCGGACGGGGTCACGGCGAACGAAAGCGCGTACTGACCCGTTCGGTTCCGCACAGCCTGAGAGAAGGCCCTGGTGAGCTTGGCCACCAGGGCCTTCTTCATGTGTGCACACAGTTGTCCACAGCCGTTGTCCACAGGTGTGTCGACTTGTGGACAACTCTGGGGCAGCGATGGTGTTTCGCTGGCTGAGCGATTATCGCCCGCTCGGGCAGGTTCGGCCCTTGATCGACCGCGGGCGTCCAGGTCACGCTGTCCGCGTTGACCGACCGGACGTCCCCGGCCCGCCCTGGCGGCCCTGCCGGATGACCGTGAGCAGCATGACCCCGTGGGCCGTCTCGTAGGGCTCTCCGAAAACCAGCCTCGCCCGGCGATACGAAGAAGGTCCCGGCACTGTCCGTGCCGGGACCTTCGGAAAACCTAGGAGCCGCTGGTGCCGTTCGGGGCCTGTGCCCCCTGCGACGACTCGTTGCGTGGACTGCTGCCCGTGCCCGGATCGTTCGGGGTGGCGCTCGGCGACGGCGGCGGCGAACTCGGCGTGGACGTGACCGGCGGCAGCGGCGTCGCCGAGGTGACCGGCGGCGGATTGTCGCTCCCGGTGCCCGGCAGCGACGTCGACTGGCCGGGCGGCTGCGCCGCGCTGCTGACCGGGTTGTGCACCGGCGGCACGGCCGGCGGCGTCGACGACTTCTGCCCCGAGGGCGGCGCGGTCGGCTGACCGAGCTGGGCGGCCAGTTCGCGGTGCTGCTGCAGGAGCTGGTTGCGGTTGTCCGCGTCGGTGACCTGGATGAGCGCGGCCTGCGCGTCGGCGAGCGCGCGCCGGGCGTCCGCGAGCCGGTTGTCGGCCAGCGCCAGGTTCGCCTTCTCCAGATCGAGCTTCGCCGCGGCGGCGGCCTCGACGGAGCGGGCGTGGTCGGCGTACAGCACCTTCGTGAGGCCCCACAGCGTGTCGCCGGGCTGGGCGTCACGGGCGGCGAGGCCGGTGCCGGTGAAGGCGATCGCGGCGGCGGCGCACGCGGCGGCCACCGGCACGAGATAGCGGCGACGGCGGCCGCGGCTTTGGTACTTGCGCGCCAGCGCGGCCGTCTTCACCGTGGTGACCGCGGTGTCGACGTCCACCAGCTCGGCGAGCGGCTCGCTGTCGATGTCGCGGCGCCACGCGAGCAGCAGCGCGTTCAGTTCCTGGTCTCCGAGCCCGTCGGCGACAGCCGGATCGGTCCCGCCGAGCGCGTCGAGCAGCGCGTCGTCGGCCTGGATGGCCGTAAGGTCGCCATCGGTTTCCGCGTCGTACCCGGTCAGGCCGCTGGCCTGGGCGGAAGGTGACAGGTCTCTGTCCCGGTCTTCGCGATCGGTCACTCAGATCACCTCCTCGGCGGCAAGCACCTTGCGCAGCCGGGCGAGTGCCCGGTGCTGGGCGACGCGGACGGCGCCCGGCGTGGAACCGACGGCTTCCGCCGTCTCCTCCGCCGACAGCCCGACCACAACCCGCAGAACGACGATTTCCCGCTGTTTGTCCGGCAGCACCTGCAGCAACTGCGCCATCCGCTCGTTCAGCTCACCCTGCAGAGCACGCTGCTCCGGGCCGACGCCGACCTCGATCTCGTCGGGGATCTCGGCGACCGGCTCCGCCCGGTTGCGAGCCGCGGCGCGGTGCGCGTCGGCGACCTTGTGCTGGGCGATCCCGTAGACGAACGCGAGAAAGGGGCGGCCCTGATCACGGTACGAAGGCAAGGCCGTAAGCACCGCGAGACACACCTCCTGCGCAACGTCGTCTGCCGAAGCGAACGAACGCTCCTGCCTGCCAACCCTGGCGCGGCAATACCGCACCACAAGGGGACGAATGGCGGCCAGCAACCGCTCGACTGCCTGAGGGTCTCCCTCGACAGCGGCGGCGACCGGCTCGTCCAGTCCATCCCCCACAGTGGCCATCGCAGACAACAGTCCCAGCGTTACGTGTAGGCGTGCAAAGAATCCGGCGCGTGGTCGTCCCCGTCCTGCGCCGGTCACAGCTACCGTACCGTCGGAGTCCTACCAGACAACCGCCAGAGGTGGTGACCGGCGCGCCGGGCGCGGCCGGACGGCGATTGTCGCAGGCAGACGGGCTGGGGCAGTGCCGTCACGCGGTGGGGACGCGGGCGAGGCACGAGAGCAGGGGCCAGGACAACAGGTACGGGCCAGGGCTGGGTCGCCCTGGCCCGTTCGTCACCGGCCGAATCGGATCGGAAGTCCCGTATTGGCTTGCTCGGCCTCGGTCAGGACACGAGGCCGCGGCGGAAGCCGTGCGCCACGGCCTGCGCGCGGTCGCGGACGCCGAGCTTGCGGAAGAGCCGCCGCGCGTGCGTCTTGACCGTGTCCTCGGAGAGGTACAGCTCGCGGCCGATCTGGCCGTTGCTCTTGCCCTGGCTCATGCCGCGCAGCACCTGCAGCTCGCGCTCGGTGAGCTGCACGCCCGGGTCGGACGGCTGCCGCGGCGCGGGCACCGACGTGCTGGCCAGGGTGTGCGCCAGCGCGGCGACCAGTTCGGGCCGGGAGGCGTCCCAGCGCAGGTAGCCGCGCGCTCCGCCGGCGATGGCGGCCGCGATGCTGCCCGCGTCGTCCGGGGCTCCGAAGACGATGACGTTCGCCTGGGGGTTCGCGGAGACGAGCCGGCGGGTCGCCTCGACGCCTGTCGGGACCGCGCGTTGCGTTCCGACCAGCACGACGTCGACCGGCTGACGGGTGTACCGGGCCAGCAGCTCGTCACCGTGCGCTACGCAGTCGATGCGACTGACCCCAGGCACCGCGGACATCACACGGGTGAGCCCTTCGCGGACACTGCGTCGGTCGTCGCAGATCAAGACCGTCGTCACGGGGTTTCCTTCCTGCAGCCGGGTGACATTCCACTTCCCCTATCGGACGCTTTAGCCCGAACCTTGACACGATCCGGTGGCTTTTTTTGAAGTTTCTTAGCCCGGATGCCGGAACGCTCGTTCCCGCAGGCCTACCCGGGTCCGACAGGCACCCATGGCGATTCGTGTGCGATGCGCATCACGCAAGGATCCGCGTGCCGTAACACTGCGTGCAACACCTGGCGACTCCTGAATCGATACTCCTCGGCCCGGTCGTGGTCCAGATCGGCGGCGACGCGGGCCGCCACCCAATTAAGTGAATCGAGCTCGTATTTCTCGGCGTCGGCGGCGGCCGCGACGACGAGTTCCCGCGCGCCCTCCTGTCCGGCGGCGAGCAGGGCGACGCCGAGGACGATGCCGGACTTCACGATGTGTCGCCGAGCGTTCCGCGCGACGGCGGTCTCGTAGGCGAGACGGGCCGGGGCGACTGCCGCTTCGGGCTGCCCGTCGGCGAGTTCGATCTCGGCTCCGACCCAGCCGCCACGAACGGTCGCCCGCCAACGCCGGTCGGCTTGAGCGGCCCGGACGGCCAGACGGCGGGCGGCGGAGATACGGCCGAGGGCGAGGTTGTCGGCGGCCAGGCCGAGAAGGGCATCGGCTCGGGCTCCTGGGAGGTCGAGGCCGTGGGGGTCTTCGGCTGGTACGCCGAGGCTGTCTGGGTTGGCGGCCGACCCGCCGGGGCTCGCGGCGGGCTTTGGACGAGGTGAGTCTGTTCTGGAGCCAGTTCGGCCCGAGTCGGCGGCGGTCCCATCCGAGCCTGAGCCCGCAGCAGCCGAGCCCGCACCGGTACCAGCTCGGCCCGGGTCGACGCCAAGCGAGCCCGAGCCAACCGCAGCCCAGCCGCCGACAGACAGTCGCGAGCCGTCACCCGCCACCCCAGTCCGATGGTCCCCCGCCCCGCGCAGTCCGACCGCCAGCAGCGCCTCCCCGTCCAGCTTTCGCGCCAAGACGTGTGCGCCCAGCTGCCGCCGATGCGACGCGAGCGTGCTTGCCGCCAGCGAGGCCGTCAGCGGATCCCGGTCGCGCCGAAGCGGGTCGAGCAAGTCCGCGGCCGCCGCGTACCGGCCTCGCGCGCCCAGCACGATCGCCGCCAGGAGGCGTTGCCTTGGCGAGCCGTCGCGAGGTATCGGATCCAACGGCCCAGCGTCCGGACCGAACGCGAGAGCCGTCAGCGCTTCTTCGTCCACTCGACCTTTCTAGCGTGGAGCACCGACAAGAACGTGCTCCACGCGGTCCGCGGCCGCGGAAAGATCGCCCAGCAGCTCGACTTTCGGCGGCAGGAGCGCCGGATCCCAGCCGGGGCCACACGCGAACAGCCGGGTTCGCTGCCGTCCGCGGGACACGCGCGCGAAGAGCCGCGGGTCCGCGTCCGCCCGATTCGCCCACAGCACGACCGCAGCGGGCGCGCTTCGCCGTACCGCTACCGCCAACACCTCTTGGGGCAGCGCGATGCCGAAGAGCTGTGCGCCGATCCGTCGCCCCGCGAGAGCGGCCGCCAACGCGTACACCGGCATGTTGTCCCGTTCGTCCGGCACGCACGCGAGAAGGACCGGGCGTTGGTTGCGAGGCTCGTCGAGGACCGGCGTCGCGCGTATTAATGCCGCGTACACGCACTCAGCGAGCAGGTACTCCACTTCCGCTCCCGCGTGCACGCCTCGCCACCGCGCGCCGAGCGCGGTGAGGACCGGGTCAATCACGCCCGACCACGCCTGAAGTACGCCTAGCTCGCGAATAGCGTCAACGAGCATTCGCTGTACCGCACCGACGTCCATCGCCAACGCAGCAGTACTCAACCGCCGCGCGAGCCGCGAAGGGACCTCGACGTCGTCGGCCGCCGCCTTCGTCTTCGTCGCTTCAGCAGGCTCGGCAGGCGCTGGCACGAAGTCCGCGCGCGGCATCTGCTCTAACGCGTACTGTGCGGCCTCCGCCGTTGAAGCGCCGCGAAGGAGCGCGCGCTGCATAAGTTCGAGACGGCCGATGTCAGAGCTGCCGTAGCGGCGATGTCTGCCGTCGGTGTGGCGGCTGGGGCCGAGACCGTAGCGGCGGTCCCAGGTACGCAGGGTGGACGGCGCGACACCGAGCCGGCGGGCGACCGAGGCCACCGGCAGGGTGGGTTCTCCATCGCCTGATCCGGATCCCACCCGGTCAATATCCAGCCCGCGGGCGGTCCCGGCAACCCGAGCCAAAAGCCCTGCTCACACATCTGGGGGATGCCTAACGGCTGAATCGCCGCCGATCTATTGAACAACTATTGGCGCGCTTCTAACGTTACCGCCGTTGCACCGAATGGAGTATCGGCACCACAGCAGAGCAGCTAATGGCATCGACCGGATGACGGAGGCGGTCAGGATGGCAGACACGCGCAGGCTCCCCGGCCCCAACGCAGACATGTGGGACTGGCAGCTGGAGGGGTCGTGCCGGGGGATGGACAGCGGATCCTTCTTCCACCCGGACGGAGAGCGGGGACCGGCGAGGGCGCGGCGCGAGGCCAGGGCCAAGGCGATCTGCCTGTCGTGCCCGGTGCTGGAGATGTGCCGCAAGCACGCGCTCGCCGTGCACGAGCCCTACGGCATCTGGGGCGGACTGTCCGAATCGGAACGAGACCACATCATCAAACAGGACAAACGCGCGTTGACCATGGCGCACATCTGACTTCCTTCACGGCGCGGAAGGGGCGGTGTCCACAGTGTCCACTGTGGATGCCGCCCCTCCGCCGTTTTCGGGCCACAACGAAAGCGCGAGGTCGATGACGGTCATCAGCGAGTCGAGACTGACGCCGTCGCGCGCTTGCATGGTCAGTCCATAAAAGACAGTCGCGTAAAGCGCACTGAGCGCGTCAGTGTCCACAGTGGCCGCAAGGTCGCCGTCTTCCACTCCACGGCGCAGGCGCTCGCGAAGCTGACGTCGCACGTTGTCGCGCGAAGCGGCGAGAAACTCCCACACGGACGCATTGGCTTGCGTGCAGTTGGTAGCCGCGAGAACCACCATGCAGCCCTTGGGATGGCCAGGCTCCACGTACGCACGAGCATTGTCGCGAAGCATCGCTTCGACCGCCGCGCGCGCTGTCGACTCTTCGGTCAGCGCCCGCATCGTGTACTGCCCGTACACGGATTGGTAGTGCTCGATCGCTTCGCGGAACAGCGTTTCCTTGTCCCCGAAGGCCGCGTACAGACTCGGCGGCTTGATGCCCATCGCCTCAGTCAGCTCCGCCAGCGACGCACCGTCGTAGCCACGCTCCCAGAACACCAGCATGGCCTGGGTGAGCGCGTGCTCGCGGTCGAAAGCGCGCGGGCGGCCGCGGGGTGACATGGACCACCTTCTTTAGTGAGCGATACAGAAGTCTTGACCCCGCCCATCGTACGCGGCTATTTATTTAGTTATCACTACAGAAAGAGGTGAGGCATGGGAACCCTGGACGGCAAGGTCGCTCTGGTCACCGGCGGAAGCCGCGGGATCGGCGCGGCGATCGCACTCCGGCTGGCCGAGGACGGCGCCGACGTCGCGATCACCTACGAACGCGCCGCGGACCGAGCGGCGGACGTGGTCGCGTCCATCGAAAAACTCGGCGGACGCGCACTGGCGCTGCAGGCCGACGCCGCCGACGCAGACGCCGTGACTGGCGCGGTCGACCAGACCGCGGCCGAACTGGGCGGACTGGACGTGCTGGTGAACAACGCCGGAGTGTTCCCGGCGGCACCGGTCGAAGAACTGGCCACGGAAACGATCGATCGCACGCTGGCGATCCACGTGAAGGCACCGCTGGTGGCGGCCCGGGCCGCGGTACGGCATATGAAGGAAGGCGGCCGGATCGTGTCGATCGGCAGCGACCTGGCGGAGCGCTCGCCGTTCGCCGGATTGAGCCTGTACTCGGCGAGCAAATCGGCGCTGGTCGGGATGACCAAGGGCCTGGCGCGCGACCTGGGGCCGCGCGGAATCACGGCGATGGTGGTCCACCCGGGCTCGACGGACACCGAGATGAACCCCGCCGACGGCCCGCACTCCGGAGACCAGTTGGCGCATATCGCGTTGGGGCACTACGGAAATCCGTCCGACATCGCGGCGGCGGTGGCGTACCTGGCGGGACCGGACGGCCGGTACCTGACGGGGACATCGATCACGGTGGACGGCGGGTTCACTGCCTGAACCTCTGGCGCACGAAAGCCTCGAAAGCCCGGCACCGCACCAAAAAAGCGGGGCGGCACTCCCCGAAGGGAATGCCGCCCCGCCAACGCAGAACGCGGAACGAACCAGCGTCAGTGCGAGTGCCCGTGGCCAGCGGCCTCCGGCTCCTCCTCGACCGGCTTCTCGACCACGGAGCTTTCCGTGGTGAGCACGAGCCGGGCGATGGACGCCGCGTTCGCGACGGCCGAGCGGGTCACCTTGACCGGGTCGACGATGCCGGCCGCGATCAGGTCCGTCAGCTCGCCGGTGGCGGCGTTGAAGCCCTGGCCCCAGCCCTGCTCCTGGACCTTGTTCACGATGACCGCGCCCTCGTGGCCCGCGTTCGTCGCGATCCAGAACAGCGGGGCGGTGAGCGCGTCGCGGACGATGGCGACACCGGTCGCCTCGTCGCCGGTCATGCCGAGGTTGCCCTCGAGCTCCTTGACCGCGTGCACCAGCGCCGAACCACCGCCGGGCAGGATGCCCTCCTCGACGGCCGCCTTGGTCGAAGCCACGGCGTCCTCGATGCGGTGCTTGCGCTCGTTCAGCTCGGTCTCGGTGGCCGCGCCTACCTTGATCACGGCCACGCCGCCGCCGAGCTTCGCGAGCCGCTCCTGCAGCTTCTCGCGGTCCCAGTCGGAGTCGGTGGTCTCGATCTCCTTGCGGATCTGCGCGGTCCGCGCGGCGATGGCGTCCTTGGTGCCCGCGCCGTCGACGATCGTCGTGTCGTCCTTGGTGACGACGACCCGGCGGGCCTTGCCCAGCGAGCCGAGGTCGACCTCGGACAGCTTGCGGCCGATCTCCGCGGAGATCACCTCGCCGCCGGTGACGACGGCAAGGTCGTCCAGGAACGCCTTGCGGCGGTCGCCGAAGAACGGGGCCTTGACCGCGACCGCGGTGATCGTCTTGCGCAGCGAGTTCACCACGAGGGTGGACAGCGCCTCGCCGTCGACGTCCTCGGCGATGATGAGCAGCGGCTTCTTCGCCTCGACGACCTTCTCCAGCACCGGGAGCAGGTCGGCCAGCGCCGAGATCTTCTCGCGGTGCAGCAGGACGTAGGCGTCCTCGAGGATCGCCTTCTGGTCCTCCGGGTTGGTCGCGAAGTGCGCCGACAGGAAGCCCTTGTCGAACTGGACGCCCTCGGTGATCACGAGGTCGGTCGCCAGCGTGGACGACTCCTCGATGGTGATCACGCCGTCCTCGCCGACGCGCTCGACGGCCTCGCCGAGCAGCGCGCCGATCGCCGCGTCACGCGAGGTGACGGTGCCGACCTGGGCGATGTTGTCACGGCCCTTGACCGGGGTGGCCTTGGCCTTGAGGACCTCGACGACCTTCTCCGCGGCCGCCTCGATGCCCCTGCCGACCGCGGTCGGGTTGGCGCCGGCGGCGACGTTGCGCAGGCCGTGCTTGACCAGCGACTGGGCCAGCACCGTGGCGGTGGTGGTTCCGTCGCCGGCGACGTCGTTGGTCTTGGTGGCGACGCTCTTGGCGAGCTGGGCGCCGAGGTTCTCGAACGGGTCGTCGAGCTCGACCTCACGGGCGACGGTGACGCCGTCGAGGGTGATGGTCGGACCGCCGAACTTCTTGTCGAGAACGACGTGGCGACCGCGCGGGCCGAGGGTCACCTTGACCGCGTCGGCGAGCTTGTTCACCCCGCGCTCGAGCGCGCGACGAGCGTCCTCGTCGAAACTGATCTGCTTGGGCATAGCGCTTTCCGCTTACCTTTCGGTTGTCGTGCGACGCAAAACGCCCCGCACCCCGGCATGAGCGGGGCCCGGGGCGTCCTTGCGCTGCGAGTGACGCGTCAGTTGATGACGGCCAGCACGTCGCGGGCGGAGAGGATCAGGTAGTCCTCGCCGTTGTACTTGACCTCGGTGCCGCCGTACTTGGAGTAGATGACGACGTCGCCGACAGCCACGTCCAGCGGAACGCGGTTGCCCTTGTCGTCGATGCGGCCCGGGCCCACGGCCAGAACCTTGCCCTCCTGGGGCTTCTCCTTGGCGGTGTCGGGGATGACGAGGCCGGAAGCGGTCGTCTCCTCGGCCTCGCTCGTCTGGACAACGATCTTGTCCTCGAGCGGCTTGATGTTCACGCTCACCGGGTTGACCTCCACGGTCGTCGAAAGCGTCGGCATGATGACTGGTTACGGCTCATACCACCCCCGCCGTCGCGGGTGCCGGGGCGTGTCCGGGCCGTTCGATTAGCACTCTAGCCATGTGAGTGCCAGCTTCGCAAGGAGGGTCCGCCGGACCTGGCGAATCGGGTGACGGAAGCCGCTGACCGGCCCGTTTGTTCCAGGCCGCGCGACGAGCGCCCGCCGCGGGGCGACCGGCGGCCAGGGCAGTGCCGCGTGCCCGTTCGGCCCCATCCGGCGGAAAAAGCCCACCAGCTCCCCCGGCTCCTGGTTGGATCCGGACAGACAGGCATCTCACTCCTGGAGTCCTCCTATGCCCCGCTCACTCCCGTGGCGCCTGGCCGCCGCCACCACCGGGCTGCTGGCGTTGGCCGCGGTCGCGGCCGCCGTGCCCGCTTCCGCGCAGCCGGCCAACGAAGCCCGCCAGCGTGCCTTCGCCGACGCAGCCTCCGAATTCGGTGTCCCGACCGACGTGCTGCTGGCCGTCTCGTACCTGGCATCCCGTTGGGACACCCATTCCGGCGCGCCCAGCACTGCCGCCGGGTACGGTCCGATGCACCTCACCGACGTCCGCACCACCGGCTTGCGCACCAGCGAGTTCGACAACCCCGACGAAGACCCCCGCGGCGACGACTCGCGCCCGACCCTGCGCCTGCGTCCGCTCGAGCCCTCGGCTCCCCCGCCCGGCAGCCAAACCATCGACAAGGCCGCCGAGCTCCTGCACACCGACGCGGCGAAGCTCCGTACCGACCCCGAAGCGAACATCCGCGGCGGCGCGGCGCTGCTGGCCGAGTACCAGCGAGAGCTGGGCGTCAAGAGCGACCACGCGAAGGACTGGTACGGAGCCGTCGCGCGATACAGCGGCTCCGAAGACGTCACCGGCGCGCGCACCTTCGCCGACGAGGTCTTCGCCACCATTAACAGCGGCATCGCGCGTACGACCGACGACGGCCAGGCCGTCAAACTCGCCGCGACCTCCGGCGTCACCCCGGACCGAGCACAAGCGGACCGTCTCGGCCTGCGCGCCGGGGAGCCGCCGGCGACCGAGTGCCCGAGGTCGCTGACCTGCGAATCGGTGCCCGCGCCGTTCCAGAAGATCGGCGACAGCTACGGCAACTACGACAAGGCTGACCGGCCGGACGACCAGACGATCGACTACATCGTCATCCACGACACCGAGGGCACCTGGGACTCGGTGATGAAGCAGGCCCAGACCCCGGGCCAGACCGCGTGGCACTACACGGTCCGCTCCTCGGACGGCCAGGTCGCCCAGCACGTGCCGACCAAGGACGTCGGCTGGCACGCCGGGAACTGGTACCTGAACGAGAAATCCCTCGGCGTCGAGCACGAAGGCTTCGCCGCACAGGGCACCTGGTTCACCGAGGCGATGTACCGCCAGTCCGCGAAGCTCGTGCGCTACCTCGCCCACCGCTTCGGCGTTCCGCTGGACCGGGCGCACATCCTCGGCCACGACAACGTGCCCGGCCCCAACGCGGACAAGATCAAGAGCATGCACTGGGACCCGGGTCCGTACTGGGACTGGGCGCACTATTTCGACCTGCTCGGCGCCCCGCTGCAGCACGAAGGCGAACCGGATTCCGGCCTGGTCGTGATCGACCCGGAGTTCTCCGCCAACCGTCCAGCGTTCACCGGCTGCGACAAGATCGGGTCCGGGAATCCTTGCCCGGAGCGGGGTTCGGGATCCGTCGTACTGCACACCGAGCCGAGCGAATCCGCGCCACTGCTGTCCGATGCGGGCATGCACGGGCCTAATCCGTCCACAATGGACGTCGCCGACATCGGCAGCCGTGCGGCCACTGGCCAGAAGTATGCCGTCGCGGACACCCAGGGCGACTGGATCGCGATCTGGTACCTCGGCCAGAAGGGCTGGTTCCGCAACCCGGACGACGCGCCCACCGCGTACCCGGCCGACGGATTCGTCGCGACGCCCAAGCAGGGCAAGGCGACCGTGCCGGTCTACGGAAGCGCTTACCCGGAAGCCTCGGCGTACCCGAAGGACATTCCGGTGCAGGAACTCAAGCCGCTGCCGTATCAGCTCGGCGCGGGCCAGAAGTATTCGGTCGGCGGGCTGACCGGGTCGGAGTACTACTCGGCGTCCTTCGACGTCGCGACCAACAAGGTCGTGAAGGGCAAGGCGAAGTACGTGGAAATCCAGCTCGGCCACCGCGTGGCGTACGTCAGCCGCGACGACGTCGACCTCGAACCGGCGTCCTGACCTCAGCTCGCTGAATGCCCGGGCCGCCAGTGCGCGGCCCGGGCATTCACGCGTCCAGGGCCACTTTCACGCCAGCGCTGGCCTCGGTGTTGCGCCGGGTTTTGGCCCAACCGTTGCGACCGCGCACCAGCCGGAACAGCGCACGCCAGGACGTGATGTAGAAGGTGTAGATGTAGGCCGCGTACAACAGGCCCATGCCGATGCCGCGGAAGATGTTCTTGCTGTGCAAGCATTTCATCTGGTAGATCGGGCCCCACACCACGAACGGCAGCAGCCCGAACGAACCGTAGATGGCGAACAGGATCCATGCGCCGCCGGTGAACCACGTCCACACCTGACCCGGATCGCCCGCGGTCGTCACGAGCAGCATGATGAACGGAACCGGGTACAGCAGCGAGCCGAGCAGCTGCATCCACGGCTGCGCCAGGTAGTACATCATCTCCGCGGCGCCCAAAGTGGACAGATGCGGCGAGTCCCAGATCCGGCGCAGGTACCGCATGCATTGCATGGTCCCCTGCCCCCAGCGCGTGCGTTGCACCAGGAACCGGCGGAGGCTGTACAGACCTTCTTGCGCCACATACGAATCCGGCGTGAATCCGGTGCGCCAGCCCGCGGTGAGCAGGTGCACGCCGAGCTCGAAGTCCTCCAGCAGCGAACCGCGCCACGGGGCCAGCTCGTCCCCGGCGATCGAGTCCAATGCGGACAGCCGGGTGAACTGTCCGTTGCCGCCCATGGAAATCGTGCCGGTGAAGCCGCGCGAGGTCTGGATCGCCGCGATCGCGGTACGGAACTCCAAGTCCTGCAACTGGGCGAGCTTGAGCCCGAAGGCACGGGAGAACCACGTGCGGCCGGGCGGACGGCTGCGGGCGTTGCTCATCCGGACGTCAAGCTGGACCGCGCCCACGGTTTCATCGCCGAAAAGGTGGTCCGCCGCGCACACTTCGAGACAGTTGGGCGCGGGGCGGCCGTCCGCGTCGACCACCACGACCACGACCTGGTCCCGGTCCGCGTCCGGGCCGAGCCACTCGTCCAGCTCGCGGTAGGCGGCGTTGAGCGCGTCGCCCTTGCCCGTGCGCGCTTCCGGACGCTGCCGGGCGACGAGGTGGAGATTCGGGTCGTAGCCGCCGTTGCGCCGCCACACCGCGCGCACGACGCGGGCGGTGCGGTCGTCCGAATCGTCGTCCACGACCCACACGTGCGCGCGGCGGAAGGTGCCGCGCAAGTACTTCACCGTCTCGCGGATCACCACTTCCTCGTCGCGGCAGGGGACGAAGAAGTGCCACGAGAAGTCGGCCGGGTCGCCGACCGGAGCGGGCTTGCGGCGCAGGTACGGCACGACGATCACCACGACGTACACGAGGAACGCGACGCTCATGGTGAGCGCGAACGCCTGTGTGACCGACAGCAGGATCTTCAGGCCGGAGTCGCTCACGCCGCGGCCCGCTTCTCGGCCTTAGTCTTCCGCGTCGACAGCCAGACGAACAGCACCAGCGAGATCGCGCCGCCGATGACGCTGACCAGCGAGCCGAGCAGGGTGTGGCCCCAGTAGTAGCCCTCGTCGGTGCCGAGGCCGTTGACCAGCCCGACGATGGTGAGGATCCGTAACTGATTAACCAAAATCACCGCGATCGCGGAAATTCCCAGCGAAAAAAAGAGCCGGCGGGCATTTTGTGGCCGGAACCACAGAAGAGCGGCCGTCACTAATAGCAACGGTAGAAGAAGGAATACCGACGAGCATTCCGGAGTCATCCGCAACCCGAATGGAGTATCGCCAGACAACCCGAAGTAGACCGATTCCCGGTTTCCGGCCACATAGACCCCCGATGAGGTGACGACCCGGAGGATGACCCCGGCCAGCTGCACCTCCAGCTCCCGGTACCCGCGTTCCACGAGCACCAGCACCACCCCCGCGGCGAGCACCCCGAACACCGCCATACGCAGCGGAAACCGGGATGCGCCGGACACCGGCGCGTTGACTGCTGTCACGACGACCCTCTCGAGAAGAAACCCAGCGGAACCGGGGCGGATCCGGCCGCGGTCGTGTCCGCGACGGTTTCCGCCCTTCGCCGGGCAGCCCCTTTCCGGGGACACCCGAGCAGCTTTCGGCATATTCTTACGCACACTTGCTAGTCCGTTCGGGTGATACTTCATCCAACCTGGGGAAAAGCGAATTCTTATCACCCGATATGGTGATCCAGCGAAAAATCTGTGCCATTTCTGGAACGTCCGCCGATAACCGATCCGCGTGCCGACTCTTGCTCAGCGGGATTCGTCCGTGCAGCGGCTCGCCCTGAGAAAAATCGGAGGACCAGTGAAGAGACACCTCGTGCGACGAGGCGGAATGCTCGCCGTCGTCGTGGCGAGCATCGCCTTGGCCGGAGCCGCTCCGGCCAGCGCCGCTCCCGGTGACGGGTCGGCCTACGGCGTCAACGTCAACGTGACGCTGCTCGGCCAGCCCGCGGTGCACGTCGGCCCGCTCGCGGCCGCGAACACCAATGGCCCGACGGAAAACACCGCGGTCTCCGCGAACGTGACCGGCGTGCTGACCACCGGCGTGATCACCACGTCCGCGGTGCGCGACGACAACTCCGGCGCGGTCACGTCGAAGGCGTCGGTCGCCGACGTCGGACTGCCGCTGCTCAAGCCCGCGGTGGGCAATGTCGGCGCGAAGGCCGTCGAAGCCGTCTGCACCGCGACGCAGGAAGGCGTCAAGGGCAGCACCACGCTGGTCGGCGCGAACCTCGGCAGCCTCGGCCAGGTCGACGCCAACCCGGCGCCGAACACCGAACTGCAGGTCCAGGTCGGCCCGCTGCATGTGGCGACGCTGATCCTGAACGAGCAGATCAAGAACGGCGACGGCAGCCTCACGGTCAACGCCCTGCACCTGAAGCTGCTCGGCGGCCAGGCGCTCGGCTCGCTGGGCTCGGGCGACGTGATCCTGTCGTCGGCGACCTGCGGTCCGGCCGCTCCGCCGATGCCGCTCGCCTCGGGTGCCGGCATGTGGATCGGCTTCGGCGTGCTCGCCGCGATCGCGGTGCCGGTCGGCCTGCGCTTCACCCGCCGTCGTTCGGCCGCCTGACCCCGGTGAGGTGATGGAGCGATGTACAAGATGCCTGGTGCCGGAGTCGGCGTCGCCGGTGGCGGGGTGGGTACCCTCGCCGCCACCGGTGCCGACGTCGGCTGGTGGCTCGCGGTCGGCCTGGCGCTGGTGATCCTCGGGATCGTCGCGCTGGTCGCCGTCCGCCGCCGGAATCGGCGGCTCGCCCGCCTCGACGGCTGAAGAATCCGGGCTGCCGGCGTTGTCCCGCCGGCAGCCCGGTTTTCCGGGACACTCGAAAGGGTGGAAACGTTGGACGTGATGCTGCTGGCCGGGACGCGGCCGGAGGCGGTCAAGCTCGCCCCGCTCGCGCTGGCCCTGGAGGCACGCCCCGGGCTGCGGCCGCTCGTCGTGCACAGCGGACAGCACCAGGGCATGGTCGAACAGGCGCTGGCCCCGTTCGAGGTCGAGATCGACGCGTGGCTCGACGTGCCGCCGCGAGTGTCGGGCACCCAGGCCGAACTGGTGTCCGGCCTGCTGCCCGCGCTCGACGCCGCGCTGCGCCGCTACCAGCCGTCGGCGGTCGTCGTGCAAGGCGACACCACCACCGGACTGGCCGGTGCGCTCGCCGCGTTCTGGCTCGGTATTCCGGTGGTACATCTCGAAGCCGGACTGCGTACGCACGATTTGGCGTCGCCGTTCCCCGAGGAAGGCACGCGGCAGATGATCTCGCGGATCGCCGCGCTGCACCTGGTCCCGACGGCGGCCGCGGGCGCGGCGCTGCTGGCCGAGGGCGTGCCTTCGGAACGGATCACGCTCACTGGCAACACCGTCGTGGACGCCGTGCTAGCGGTGGCCGCGCGCGATTTGCCCGCCCGTGATCCGGCGCTTGCCTTGCTGGAGATGGGAATCGCCGAAGCGGGCGAGCAACTGGTGCTGGTGACGTCACACCGCCGCGAGTCGTGGGGAGAGCCCTTGACGCGCACGCTGACTGCGGTGCGGCAGATCGTCGATACGCATCCGCGCGTGCAGGTGCTGTTCCCGGTGCATCCGAATCCGGCTGTGCGGCAACAGGTTGAGAACGTGCTGGGCGGCGTCGCGCGGGTGACTGTCACCGAGCCTCTGGAGTACCCGGACCTGGTGCGAGCACTGCGGTTGGCGTCGCTCGTGCTGACGGATTCCGGTGGTATCCAAGAAGAAGCGCCGACGTTTGGCACGCCAGTGCTCGTGCTGCGCGATACCACGGAACGCCCGGAGGCCGTCGAGGCCGGTTGCGCTTGGCTGGTCGGCACCGACACCGAGCTGATCACCGATACCGCCGCACGGATTCTTCGCGGCGAGATGAGCGCTGCGGTGTCAGCGAATCCCTACGGAAACGGCTCCGCCGCCGCCCTGTCGGCTTCGGCCATCGAGGCGTTGCTGGGGGTGTCCGCCAACTCCGCCGCTCTCGTGAGTCCTAAAGGGACACAATGTTGACCGGCAGGCCCGGGTTCGCCGAGAAGTCCAGCGGTGCCACCGATCGGCCTGCCGCCACCACGTGCGCGCCCAACGCCGCGATCATCGCACCGTTGTCCGTGCACAAGCGGGGTCGCGGCACACGCAGCTCGATGCCAGCCTCCGCGCACCGCTCAGCCGCCAGCTCGGAAAGCCGCGAATTCGCTGCCACGCCACCAGAAATCACCAGCGTGCCGATGTTTTGCTCGCGCGCGGCACGGATCGCCTTCGCGGTGAGCACGTCCGCGACCGCTTCCTGAAAGGACGCCGCGACGTCGTTCACCGGCACCTCGTCGCCAGCACGCTCGGCGTTCTCCACCCAGCGTGCCACCGCCGTTTTCAAGCCGGAGAAGGAAAAGTCGAACTTCGCGTCGCGCGGACCGGTCATCCCGCGCGGGAACGCGATCGCCTTCGGGTTGCCCTGCTTGGCCGCCTTGTCGATCGGCGGCCCGCCCGGGTACGGCAGCTCAAGCACGCGCGCGACCTTGTCGTACGCCTCGCCCGCCGCGTCGTCCACAGTGGATCCAAGCTCGGTGATGCTGGACGCGATGTCGTCCACTCGCAACAGTTGCGTGTGGCCGCCGGAAACCAGCAACGCCAACACCGGCGTCGGCAACGGGCCGTGCTGCAACGTGTCCACCGCGATGTGCCCAGCCAGGTGATTCACGCCGTACAGCGGCACATCCAACGCGGTCGCGTACGCCTTCGCCGCCGAAACGCCCACCAGCAACGCGCCGGCGAGACCCGGCCCCGCCGTCACGGCGATCGCGTCCACATCGGACAGCTTCAGGCCAGCCGTGGCGAACGCGCGTTCCGCCGTCGGCACCATCGCTTCGAGATGCGCTCGGCTGGCGACCTCCGGCACAACCCCGCCGAAGCGAGCGTGCTGGTCCACACTGGACGCGACCTCGTCGGCGAGCAGTTCCACCGTGCCGTCGTCGTGCAGGCGGACGAGGCCGACTCCGGTCTCGTCGCAGGAGCTTTCGATGCCCATGATGACGCGCGCCATCAGCCGGCCACCTCGTCTCGTGCCGGGGCCTGCGCGGGGCGGGCCATGGTGAACGCGTCGGCACCGGAGGGCTGGTAATAACGCTTCCGGATGCCAAGTTTTTGGAAGCCGTGCGCCTCGTACAGGTTCACGGCCGGGTCGTTGTCCGTGCGTACTTCGAGGAAGACCGCCGCTTGCAGCTCGTCGGCGCGCGCCAGCAACGCACGCAGCAACGCCTTGCCGATGCCCTGCCCCTGCGCCTCCGGAACCACGCCGATCGTGTGGACGCTCGCTTCGTAATCTCCGCGTCGACCGACCACTGCGAGCCCCGCGTAGCCCAGCAGGGTTTGCCCGTCGTCCGACCGCGCGGCCAAGTAGTAATGCCCCTGGTCCAGCTCGGAATGGAACGCGCGCGCACTCCACGGGTCATCGCCGGGGAAGAGAATCTTCTCGATCTCCGCGCACCTCGCGACGTCAGCGCGGCGCAACTGGTCGAGCTTCACAGTACGGTCACCCTCTTGCGCGCCGTGGGCTCCACAGCGTCCGGACGGCGCAGGTACAGCGGCGTCAACGGCTCCGGCTCCGCGCGTCCGAGAAGCGCCGTACGCGCGACGCGCACCAACCCAGCCGGCGACGGAAACCGCGGCTCGATCGGCACCACGCCCACCGCTGCCGCGTACTGCAACGCTCCGTCGCCCGCCGCAACCCGGATGTCAGTGTCGATGTCCGCGGGGCGCTGTACGTGGGGACCGTCCGTGCGCGCGCCCGAAGCGTCGTACGCAGCCCAGTAGACCTCGCGGCGCCGCGCGTCCGTGAAGACGAGAAACGGCTTCTCCGTGCGCACGACGTCAGCCGCGATCGCGTCGAGACTGCACACCGGGTACACCGGGATGCCGAGCGCGTGCGCGTACGCAGCCGCCGTGGCCATGCCAGCGCGCAGGCCGGTGAAGGGCCCAGGCCCGACACCGCACACGATCGCGTCGAGTTCGCGCAACGTGACCCCAGCCGCCTCCGCGGCAGCCAGCGCGTGCGGGGCGATCAGCTCGCCGTGCGCCCGAGGATCCACCGTGACGCGGTCCGCCCGGGTGACAAGCTCAGCCTCGTCGACGGCAACGATGCCCGCCGTTACCGCCGGAGTAGCCGTGTCGATCGCCAATACCAGCACGATTTCCCAGGATAGCCCGGGTCCGCCGGGGACCGGGGAGCGGGTTTGGGGGTCCGGGAAGATACGTTCCGTGACGAAACTTCCTTTCGCGGCCGCGCTGGGCGAGGCGCTGGTTCTGGCGGGTTGTTCAGCCGCTCCCGCCCCGGCCGGGCCGGTGGTGTCTTCGGTGCCGTCCGCCGTGCGCGGGTGACCGAGCAGCGTCGAAAGAGCACCGGACACCGTCGGTTACCCGACTGTGCTCTCCGGCCCCACCGACGACCGCGAACACAGCGGCCGTCAGGCATCGTCGGCGTGAAGAACGACGAGACCTCCACTAGTTCGGCCATCCTGTGCACTGGCGATCAGGCCGCCGCAGCAGCCCTGACCACCATCAAGACCGGTTCCTGGCCCCTGCCCGGCTTGGGGGATTTTGTCCACACGAGGAACCTCGACCGATTAAGCTCAGTCCAAGCGGCGGCAGTCGGAGACAGTGCCGCCGGGAGCGAGGGGGAGCGTCATCGTGGGCAATGGGCAGTCGTCCAGCAGCAGCCAGCCAGTGGACGGGCGCGCCGGATACGTCGACCCGGAGGAACAGGCCAGGCGCGACCGCCAGGACAAGCAGTTCGGCGAAGCGATGAACTCCAACGGCACGCGCATCTACCAACAGCGCGCGGCCGAGGACGCAAAGGTCAACGCCGCGGCGGCTGGTGGCGGATTCAAGATGGACATCGCGGCGATGCGGAAGCTGCAGCCGAAATGGCAGGAGATCGCGGACAAGCTCGATGGCATGATCCAAACTGCGAGCCAGTTGAAAGTCGTGCCCCCGCCAGCCGACGATCCGGCCAGCACGCTGCAGAAAAAGGCCGCTGACGGCCACGCTGACGCGTATGTGGCCAGCCTCCAGCAGCAGCGGGATTACGCACAGGGCTACGCGGACAAGCTGAAAGACGCCATCTCCAAGTACGAGAATCAAGACCACGCCAACACCAATAGCCTGCGCAAGCAAGGATGAACCGGTGAAGCCCTTCGCTCTCGCCGCGACCGGCGGCCTCGTTCTGCTCGCCGTTACCGCCTGCTCGACCCCGGGCACCCCGGTCCCAGCGACGCCCGAGTCGTCGTCGGCACCGACGAGCACCTCGCGCAGCGTGCCCAAGGTCAGCAACCCGCTCGACGCCACCAAATACGAGCAAAACCCCTGCGCTCTCCTCAGCCAATCCCAGGCGACCGAGGTCATCAACGCCGTCCGCAACCGCCAAAGCCAGGGCCTCGTCGCGCCCATCTGCAGCTGGTACGACGCCGACAACAACCGGGTGGGCCTCGGGCTGCTTCCCGGGCAGGGCGGCCTCGCCGGCGCCTACACCAACAGCGACAGCGAATCCGGATACTTCGAGGCCGCGCCCGACGTCAACGGCTACCCCGCCGTCTTCGCCGGCACCACCGACGACCGCAAACGCGGCGGCTGCCAAATCGCCGTCGGAATCAAAGACGACGAAACGTTCACCAGTTCCGTCGCGCTCCGGTCTGCGTCGCCCCTGTACAACGACCCGTGCTCGCTCGCGGTGAAAACGGCTGCGGCTGCCATCACGACGATCAAAGCAGGTACGTGATGGCGACCTGCACCGTACTGGACGTCATCCGCCTGTCTAGAGCAGCAGAATCCGCGAAGCCCGCGCTCACTGCGACCGGCAGCCTCCTCCTACTCGCCGTGACGGGCTGTTCGTCTGCCACCGAAACACCGATCCAGACGGCCCCGGAGTCGTCGTCGGCACCGACGAGCGCCTCGCGCAGCGTGCCCAAGGTGAGCAACCCGCTCGACGCCGCCAAATACGAGCAGAACCCCGGCGCGCTGCTCAGCCAAGCCCAAGCGACTCAGCTCATCAACGCCGTCCGCCGCCGCCAAGGCCAAGGCCTCGTCGCGCCCAGCTGCGCCTGGTACGACGACAGGGACAACAGCGTCGGCCTCGGCCTGCTGCCTGGACAGGGTGGCCTCGGCGGCGCGTACACGAAAGGCGACAGCGAATCCGGATACTTCGAGGTCGCACCTGACCTCAACGGCTACCCCGGCGTCTTCGCGGGTACCACCGACGACCGCAGATGCGGCGGCTGCCAAATCGCCGTCGGAATCAAAGACGACGAGGTCTTCACCGCCTCCGTGATGCTCGACAAATCATTTCCCGGCCACCACGACCCGTGCGCACTGGCAGCTCAAACAGCGGCCGCTGCCGTCACCACTCTCAAGGCAGGTGCTTGATGGCTAACCTCAGCCCGCAGGAAATCGTTCACCTGGTCAAAACGGGCAAGGGTTCCGGCGGCATGTTCCACGGTTCCGACCAGTCGGCGGCCCTCTCCGCTCAGCACGAGGACATCGCGAGCGAGATGCGGCAGCTTCAGAGCTCGATGGACGAGTACTGGAAGGGCGACGCCGCCGGCCGGGCCTACGTCGGGGCCGGACCGCTGGTCCAGGCTTCTCAGACCAGTGGCCAGCACCTCGCGCAAGCCGAGGCGCTCTACTCCGGCCAGGGCAGTTCCTTCGACGGGCTGCGCAGCAAAATCGCATCCGTCGGCGATCTCGGGGACAAACCGGCGGACGACTGGGTCAGCGACACTCCCCTGTCGTTCCTGTCCAACCGGGCCGACGAAATCGACGCGTGGAACAAGAAAGCACAAGAAGTCGTCAGCAGTTACGAGTCCTATCACGGGGAATCGACGGAAAACTCCGCTCGCTGGGCGGACCCGTCGCAATACGGGCAGCTTGCGATGCCCTCCGCGGGCGGTGACTTCACCATCACCCAGCCTGGCACCACCGGCACCGCGCATTTGCCCACTCGCTACACCCCGGGTGGTCCCGGCGGCACCGCTGGCACGTACTCCGAGGGCGGTTACGTCGGCGACAACACCAGCAACACCGGCGGCACGAACAGCGACACCAGCCACCGCGACCACACCAACGATCGCACTGGGCCGCCGGGGGTGATGCCTCCTTCGGATACCCACGATTGGGGTCCGGGCCGCTACACGCCGCCGCACAGCAACCCGCCGGATGGGCCGGGTCAGTACGTTCCGCCGCACGACAGCAACCTGCCGGACGACACTCGTACGTCCAGTTATGTTCCGCCGGACCTGACGAGCACCAACAATCCCAGCTACACCGGCAATCCCAACTCCTGGTCGCTCAACACCAGCAACCCCGGCGCTGGTAATCCCAACGGCGGCGGCAGCAGTCTGTACACGCCAGGGTTCCCGGGCATCGGCGGCACTCCAGGCAGCGGCAACGCAGGCACCCCAGGCGGCAACGCGGGCAGCGGCACAGGCGGCAACGCGGGCAGCGGCACAGGCGGCAACGCGGGCAACAACGTCGGCCGAGGAGGGGGAACCGGCACCGGCCCCATCAGCAACGCCGAAACCGCCGGGCGAGGCGGAGCTACCGCCGGGGCCAACGGGCGCGCGGGTGCACCGGGCATGGGCGGCGGCGCGATGGGTCGCGGCGAGAAGGGCGAGGGTGAAGACGACCTTGTGCACGAGACCGCCGACTACCTGGTCGAGCAGGACCCGGACGCGGCGCTCATCGGTGACCTTCCCAAGGCGGTTCCGCCGGTGATCGGGCTCTGACGATGCTCGTGCTCGCCCGCGAGGTGGTGCTCCCGGCCGATTGCCTGCCCCTCGCGGCGGAGTTGGCTGGGGTTTCGCTCCCGACCGCACTCGCTCCCGACCCGCTCTGGCGCGACCCCGAGGAGGCGCGCGCTCACCGCGAAGCCGCGGTGAGCGCCATGGCCGACCAGGGCGTCTGGGGTCGCGGTGGTCTGGACGAGACGTTCGCCCGGACCATGACCGTGTTGTGCCGCGGGGCCAGCGAGTTGTCGGCGACCGTCGAGAGCGGGCGGGACCGGCGGTATCGGCTGGTCGTCGCGGCGTTGCGGAAGGACGCGGTGCTCGCCTGTCACATGCCGTCCACCAGCACGGTGGTGTTGCGGCCTGCGCGGCCCGAGGCGCTGGTTGAGGATTTGATTCAGGAGCTGCCGCGCGTCCGGCCCGCGCAGGGCCAAGCGGTGTCGGTGCCAGAATCGGCCTTGAATCTGGCGATCGACGGCGGTCCGGCGAGGCAGGACGTCCGGCATCTGCTCGACATCGCGGCGTTGCCTCGGGCCGGCGGCGGCCAGATCACCGCGGCGGTGCGCGACGGGCTCGGCGGACGGCGGATCAACGGGCGCGACATCTGCACGTACTACGACACCGAGCACGGGCGCTACCTGTTCTCGTTCTCCGAAACCGACGGCGGCGAACGGTACGTGAACGTCGCCCCGGCCCGGCACGAAACGATGGTCGAACGGGTGCGCGCGCTGCTCGATAATCTCGCCTGACCCCGGGGTACCCCTGACAATCGATAGCTGTGAATCGCGTCGCAGGTGGCGATCGCCACTAGGCGGTACGGTGCGGTTCCAGGTGCCGGTGACGCAGGAGGTCCGCGAAGTGCCCGATCCGCTGTTTCCCGCAGTCGCCGCCGGATCCGGCAAGGAAGCGCTGCGCTTCGGCGACCGAAAACTCACCTACGCCGAACTCGGCGCGGTCGCCGGGGCGCTGGCCGCCGACCTGCCCAAGGACCGTCGGGTCGCGGTGTGGGCGACGCCGACGCTGCACACGAGCGTCGCAGTGGTCGCCGCGTTGCTCGCCGGGGTTCCGGTGGTGCCGCTGAACCCCAAGATCGGCGAACGCGAACTCGGCCACATCCTCGCCGACAGCGAGCCCGCGCTGGTGCTCGCCGAGCCCGGCGTCGAACTGCCCGCCGCGCTCGATCTGCCGCGGCGCGACATTCCGCTGGAGGGCGACGGGAAGCCGCCGGCCAGCGAGCCGGACGCCGAGGCTCCCGCGTTCATCGTCTACACCTCCGGCACGACCGGCCCGCCGAAGGGCGTCGTCCTGCCTCGCCGCGCGATTTCGAGCACGCTCGACGCGCTCGAGGACGCCTGGCAGTGGACCGCCGACGACGTGCTCGTCCACGGTCTGCCGCTGTTCCACGTGCACGGCCTGATCCTCGGCATCCTCGGTCCGCTGCGCCGCGGCGGAACCGTCCGGCACCTGGGCCGGTTCTCGCTCGAAGGCGTCACCGAGGAACTCGCGAACGGCGCGACGATGCTGTTCGGCGTCCCGACGATGTACCACCGGATCGCCGAAGCGGTCGCGACCGACGAAGCCCTCGCCTCCGCGCTCAAGTCCGCGCGGCTGCTCGTCTCCGGCTCGGCCGCGCTGCCGGTGCACGACCACCAGCGGATCACCGCCGCGACCGGACAGCAGGTCGTCGAGCGCTACGGCATGACCGAGACCCTGATGAACACCAGCGTCCGCGCCGACGGCGAGCGCAAGCCGGGTTCGGTCGGAGTCCCGCTCGCCGGGGTCGACCTGCGGCTCGTCGACGAGTCCGGGGCCGAAGTCACCGAGCCGGACGCGGTCGGCGAGATCCAGGTCCGCGGACCGAATCTGTTCACCGAGTACCTCAACCGGCCGGACGCGACCGCCGCCGCGCTCGACGGCGACTGGTTCCGCACCGGCGACATGGCCACCCGCGACCCCGACGGTTACGTCCGGATCGTCGGCCGCAAGGCCACCGACCTGATCAAGAGCGGCGGCTACAAGATCGGCGCGGGCGAGATCGAGAACGCGCTGCTGGAACACCCGAACGTCGCCGAGGTGGCGGTCACCGGCGAACCGGACGACGACCTCGGCGAGCGGATCGTCGCGTGGGTCGTCCCGGACGGCGCGCGCCCGACCGTCGAGGACCTCGCCGACCACGTGTCGAAGCTGCTCGCCCCGCACAAGCGGCCGAGGGTCGTGCGGTACCTGGATGCCTTGCCGCGCAACGACATGGGCAAAGTCATGAAACGAGCGCTGGGATGAGGCCCACCGCGCGCGAACTGCTGGCCGCCATCTCCGCTGAGTTCACCGACCTGTCCCTTCCGGACGCTCCGGCCGACGATCCGCTCGGCTGGCCGGGATATCCGGAAGCCCGGGCGGCAGCCGCCGCGCGCACCGGCGAGACCGAGTCGGTGGTCGTCGGACAGGCCCGGATCGGCGACGTGCCCACGGTGCTGATCGCGTGGGAGTTCGGCTTCCTCGGCGGATCGATCGGACAGCAGACCGGCGACCGCGTCGAGGCCGCTTTCGCCCACGCGAAGGAACGAGGCCTGCCGGTGGTTTCGCTGGTCGCGACTGGCGGCAGCCGGATGCAGCACGGCATGCGCGCGCTTTCCCAGCTCCAACGAATCGCACGCGCCGCCGCGGAAGCACGCGCGGCGGGCGTCCCGCAGATCTCCGTCCTGCGCGACCCGTCCACCGGTGGTGGCTGGGCGACGCTCGGTGCCGGTTCCGACGTCGTGTTGGGACTGCCCGATGCACAGGTCGGCTTCGCTGGCTCTCGCGTACGGCCTGCGACTTCGCCTGCAGAGGCGTACACCGTCGAAGCGAAGCTGGAGTGGGGTCAGGTCGACAGTCTCGTTGAACCAGACGAGCTGGGTGACGTCCTCGCGCGATGGCTACAGCTCTTAGCTTCCCCGTCGACAGATCCCGCTCCCCCGCCCAAGGCCCGTCGCGATGTCGCGCTGCCCGAAACCGGCTGGGACGCCGTACGGGCCGCGCGCGCTCCTTCGCGAGCGCGCGCACCCGAGTACCTCGACGCGTACTTCGACTGGCGAGAGAACGTACAAGGCGACCGTGCCGGTCACGTGGACGAAGGCGTCCAATGTGGCTTCGGCTGGCGAGACGGCCGCGCGATCGCGTACGCAGCACAGTGCGGCACTGCGACGCGTCCAGCGGGCTTCCGCACCGCTGCCCGGCTCGTCCGGCTGGCCTCCCGACTAGGGATTCCGGTGTTGACCCTTGTGGACACTCCCGGCGCGGCGAACGACGACGAAGCGGAAGAAGGCGGGATCGGACCAGCGATCGCGGAACTCTTCGAAGCGATCGCCACCGCCGCGGTGCCGGTCACCACACTGGTGATCGGCGAAGGCGGTTCCGGCGGCGCGCTGGCTTTCGCCGCTCCGGGCGCGACGTGGATCACCCCGGACGCCTACTTCTCGGTCACCTCACCGGAAGCCGCGGCGGCGATCCTGAAACGCCCGATGACCGACGTGCCGGCCGTGGCCGACCAGCTGCGGTTGCGCCCGCAAGACCTGGTCGGCCTCGGCCTGGCAGCCGGGATCGTTCAGCCTTAGGACAGGTCAGGCCTCGGCCCGGACCCGCCACTTGCGCTGCGCGTAGGACGCGAGGGTGGCCGCTACAGCGACTCCCGCGGTTGCACAGCTTGCGATGGCCACGAATACTGCCGTCATTGCGGCTCCTCCTCACGGGTTGCATGCGTCGATGCCCGTCGGCGAATCCGGATGATCCGCTGGCCGACGCGTGCGGGTTGATGGGGTTGAACAGGTATCTACCTGCTACAGCGCATGGTCCCCGGTCTGTGTTACCGCCGCTACCCCTGTGCGTAAGTGAGACGCATCACGTTAGGCTTTGACGCGCTCGCGGTAGGTGATGGCGGGGGCTCTGCGCAGTGAGTCCTGAAAACGCGAAGGGAGCGATGTGACAGAGGCAGCAGACGGGAGGGGGCCGTCGGGCGGCGCCACCGTCACGGACGACGCGACAATGCGCCGGGCGGTCGGCGCGGCCGCGGTCGGCAACATCACCGAGTGGTTCGATTTCGGGGTCTACGGCTACCTCTCCACCACCATCGAGGCGCAGTTCTTCCCGCCCGGCAACCCCGCGCTGGCCCAGCTCGCGACGTTCGCGACCTTCGCCGTGGCGTTCCTGGTGCGTCCGCTCGGCGGCCTGTTCTTCGGTCCGCTCGGCGACAAGATCGGCCGGACCAAGGTGCTCGCGGTGACGGTCATCCTGATGGCGACCGGCACCTTCCTCATCGGACTGATCCCGTCGTACTCCTCGATCGGGCTGGCCGCGCCGATCCTGCTGGTCTGCGCGCGGGTCCTGCAGGGCTTCTCCACCGGCGGCGAATACGCCGGCGCGATGACGTTCATCGCCGAGTACAGCCCGGACCGCCGCCGCGGCTACTTCGGCAGCTTCCTGGAGTTCGGCACCTTCATCGGGTACGCGCTGGGCGCGACCGTCTCGTCGGTGCTGCCGCTGGTTTCGACGCCGGCCTTCATGGACACCTGGGGCTGGCGGATTCCGTTCATGGTGGCGCTGCCGCTCGGCATCGTCGGGGTCTACCTGCGGACGAAGCTCGAGGAGACGCCCGCCTTCCAGCAGCTGCTCGACGAGTCCGGCAAGCGCGAGGACGCCGAGTCCAAGCACGTGGTCCGCACGATCTTCGCGAAGTACTGGCCGACGATGCTGCTGGCCGGCGGCCTCGTGGTGACCTGGAACGTCACCAACTACATGCTCACCAGCTACATGCCGACCTACCTCAAGGACGACCGCACGATGTCCGCGCACGGCGGGCAGGCGATCTCGTCCACCGCGGCGGAATGGCTGCAGATCGCCGTGCTGTGGCTCGGGGTGCTGCTGATCCCGCTGCTCGGCAGGCTCAGCGACAAGGTGGGCCGCAAGCCGATCCTGTGGGTCGGAGCCGGCGGGCTGATCGTGCTCGGCCTCCCGATGGTGCTGCTGCTCAAGAGCGGGTCGCTGATCTCGGTGCTGCTCGGCCTGGTCCTGATGGGACTGCTGCTGATCTGCTTCTCCTCGACCTGCCCGTCCACGCTGCCCGCGCTGTTCCCGACCGAGGTCCGCTACGGCGGGCTGTCGATCTCGTTCAACATCTTCGTATCCGCGTTCGCCGGGACGGTGTCGCTGGTGATGAGCGCGCTGGTGCTGGCGACCGGGGACCTCAAATGGCCCGGGTACTACCTGATGATCGCCGGTGCGGTCGGCGTGCTCACGCTCGTGAAGCTGAAGGAACCCGCCAAGAAGCCGTTGCCGGGGTCGGCCCCGTCGTTGACCGCTTCCGAGGACGCGGCGGCCAAGGCCAGCCAGCAGTAATCGGCCGACAGCGCTGAAGGGCTCCTTGAGGAAATCAAGGGGCCCTTCGGCGCGTTCAGGCCGCTTGCAACCGGTCGACCCGGGTGGTCCAGGAGCCGTGCGGTTCCAGGACGACGGTCCGGGTGTCGTCGTCGTGGCGGGTCAGGCCACGTCGGTGGAGTTCGCTGCCCAGGTGTTGCACTGCTGGGCGCGGTTCTTCGTCGCGCCCTGGCGCCACCAGGAGGCGGAGTGCTCGTCGGTGCCGTGGTCGCGCGGACCGCCGCCGTGGTCCCCGCGGTCCTCGGAGTTCCAGGCCTCGTTGTAGATGTTGCGGTCGATCGAGCCGCCCGCGGCCGACGACGCACCGAGGAACATGCCGGAGAAGCACTGCGCCTGCAGTTCCAGACGGCGGGACAGCTCCAGCCCGGCGTCGGAGTCGGCACCCGCGTCGTACCGCTGTTCGCTCATCGCCTCCTCGACGCCGGACAGGTTCTGCACGTGGTGACCGTATTCGTGGGCCAGCACCGCGAGGTAGATGCCGGGATGCGCGCCGTATTCCTCGATCTGGAGCTTGTCCATCGGCATGTAGATGGTCTCGTTCGTCGGGCAGTAGTAGGCGGCGAAATTGTCACCGGACGAACTGCACGGGCTTTGCATCTGGCCGGACTGCGCGACCACCAGGTTCGGGCTCTCGAACGGAAGGCCGGCGTCGCCGAGCACCGGTGCCCACACCGTGTTCAGGCAGCGGATGCCGGACTGGAAGAACCGTTCCGCGCCGGCCCGGTCCGAACTCCAGCGGCTGAGCGTGCACGCCACGTTCTGCAATCCGGCGTCGGCGCTGGCGAACAGCGGGTTCCGCGCGGTCTCCTTCACCGGTCGCGGGCCGCGGGGCGCCGGCGGGGCCTCGGACGCCGGTTCCGAGCCGCTGGTGGTTTCGCGGGTTTCCCTGGTTGTCGAGGTGGTCGTGGTCGAAGTGCTGCTTTCGGCGGTGTACCGGGTGGGCGGCGTTTCCCTGAAGATCGAGGAATACGTCGGCGGCGTGGTGCTCGCCGCGTCGACGCGCTTGTCTTTGTGCACGGCCGCACCGAGTGCTGCCAGTCCCCCGACGACCAGCACGATCGCGCCGAGCACGGACACCAGCACGATCACCGCGGCGTGCGATTTCTTCGGCGGACGCCCGGCGCGATAGCCGTCGAGCCGGGCGACCGGACCGAATGCCGGCGCGGGCACACCAGGGGACGCGGCGAATGGTCCCGGCACCGGAGCGACCTGCGGCGGCGGCAACGGCGCGGCCGGCGGCGGCAAAGGAACTGCCGGTCCGGCAGCGGGAAACGGCGGTCTGGGAGGGAACTGCTGTGCCGGCGGAATCGGCGGCCCGCCCGGAAACTGCTGCCCCGGCGGCATCCCCGGCCCCGCCATTCCGCCGCCTGGCATCCCGGGGCCCGGCGGCATCCCGGGCGGCAGCGGCCGCGGCGGCGGGAGCGGGGCGGCTCCCGGCGGAACCGGATAAGGACCGCCTTGCGGTGGCCAGGTCATCGTTCCCCCTGCGATTGCGTGATTCGCGTAATCCGGCTTTTTTCACTGCCGGGGCGCCCAGCCTAGCCGGTGTGCTCTAGGCTCTGCTGCCGTGGCGAGGAAATGGGTTTCCGCGGCGGCGATCGCGGCATTGGCGGTGCTATCCGCCCCGAGTCCGGCGGCGGCCTTCTCCGGAACCGGGTGGCATTCCGAGAATGCGCAAGCGTCCTCCGAAGCGACTGCGGAAATCGCACTGAAACTGTTGCGCGACGGCGCCTTCCAGGTCACCGAGAAGGTGACTGTCCCAGGTGGACAGCGGCTGGTGTCCACGTTGCCGCTGCGGCTGCCCGCCGACGACGGGCAGGACCTCCGCTACACGGTGCGGGACGCGAAGGCCACCGGCGGCAGCGCCGTCGCGCAGGCCGACGACCAGTTGACGCTCACCTTCGGCGCGGGCGAATCCACCGTCGTCTACACACTCACCGGCGCCCTCGCCGACCAGGGCGGCGGCCAGCAGGTGCGCGCGCTCGTCGCGGGCGGCTTCGACCGGCCGGTGAAGGAAATCAAGGCGTCCTTCCTCGCCCCGGCCCGGCAGATGGCTCCGGTGACCTGTTCGATCGGCGCGAACCAGCCGTGCACGCTGTCCGAGGTCGACCACACCGGCGTGCTGCGGCTGCAGCAGAACGATTTGCCGCCGGGCGCGCGGATGGAACTGTCAGTCGGGCTGCCGCCGGGCACCGCGCCGGCGAATGCCGATTTCGTGCCGGCCAGCGCATTGGCGGCGGCATTCTCGCTCACCTTGCCGTCCGTCATCGGCTTCGCCGCGGTTGCCGTTTTGCTGATTGCCACCGCGCTATTCGTATGGCGACGCCGAAAGCAAGACGAGCTCGCGACCAGCGTCGGCGATACCACAATCGAAGTTCTGTTGCAGGAAAACGGCCGAACTTGGTTCGCTTCTCCGGACGGGGTGCTTCCCGGGCAGATCGGCACCGTGATGGACGAGTCGGTGGACCCGGTGGACATCGCGGCCACTGTCGTCGATCTGGCGGTGCGGAATTACCTGTGGCTGGCCGAGCTTCCCGGTCCGGACTGGCAGATCTCCCGGCGGAACCCGCCGGACGAGCACCTGCGCGATTTCGAGCGGGTGGTCTGCGAAACGCTGCTGCCGGAAGGTACCGACACCGTCCTGCTGTCCCGGCTGAACGATCTCGACGCGGCACCGATCCAGGACTCCATGTACCGGGACGTCGTTGCCAGCCAATGGTTCTCGCGTCGTCCGGACACCTCGCGCGGGGTGCTGGCGCTGCCCGGCATCCTGCTGTTCGTGCTCGGCTTGGTCGCGACGGCGGTGCTTTCGTTCACCGTCGGGCACGCGCTGCTGGGCGTCGCGATCGCGCTCGCCGGCCTGGGTCTCGCCGCGGCTCGCGCGCTGCTGCCGTCCCGCACCGCCCGCGGCCGCGCGGTCGCCGGCCAGATCCGCGGGCTGTTGCGCTACCTGCACCGTCTGCGCGCGGAAGACATCGAACGCCCGGCGGACCGCGAGATGGTGTTCTCCCGTTCCCTGCCGTACGCGGTGGTGCTCGGCGACACCGAACGCTGGCTCGGCGCGTTCGCCGACTTGGACCCGGACGCCGACGGCCAGGCCGGCCTCTCCTGGTACGGCGGCGTCGAACAGGACAATGACCTGCGTCGCTTCGGCCCTCGGCTGCTGGCCTTCCTGACCGCGCTCAACCACGCGCTGACGAAGGAACCGTCGAAAACCGGGCCGTAGAGGATTGCCGGACGGTCAGCGCTAGGCCGCTTGCAGCTCGTCGACCCGGGTGGTCCAGGAGCCGTGCGGTTCCAGGACGACCGTCCGGGTGTCGTCGTCGTGGCGGGTCAGCCGAACGACCAGGTGGTCCTCCGACAGCCGCTCCGCACTGCCCTCGCCCCATTCGACGACCACCGCGGACGACTCCAGGTCAGTGTCCAGATCGAGGTCGTCCAGCTGGGTCAGATCGCCGCCGAGCCGGTAGGCGTCGACGTGGATCAACGGCACCCCGGCCGCCCCCGCGGCGTGCACTCGCGCCAGCACGAACGTCGGCGAACTGACCCGTCCGCCGACCCCGAGACCGTCCGCGATCCCGCGGGTCAGGGTGGTCTTCCCGGCTCCGAGCGGGCCGTCCAGCAGCACCAGGTCGCCCGCGCGCAAGGCCGCGCCCAGCGTCCGGCCGAAGGCCATCGTGTCCTCGGGGGTTTCCAGAATCACCTTGTCCACCACCAGTTTCGCCGGTTCGGCGCGGCGCTGCCACCACAGCGCTGCAGCAGGTCGATGAGATGGCTGTTCACCAGCTCGGGCTGTTCGAGCTGCACCATGTGCCCGGCTCCGCGCACGCGCACCAGCTCGGCGTCCGGCAGCTCGGAGACGATCCGCTCGGCGTGCGCGAACGGCGTGAAGCGGTCCGAGTCGCCGCCGATGACCAGCACCTGTGCGTGTTTCAGCCCGGCAAGCACAGCGTAGCGATGGTGGCTGCCGAGGGTGTCCACGAAGTTGAGCAGCCCGCGCACCGGCGTGACAGCCAGCATTTCCAGCATGAAGTCGACCAAGCGCGGCGAGACGTCGCGGCTGCCGAACGCGAGCCGTCGCACCGCTTGCCGAGTGAGCTGGCCGCCAGCCGCGCGCACGAACTCCACCAACCCGGGTTGCCATTCCGCCAGCTCGCCGACGCCGCGCGTGAGCGGGTTGTACTTGGACAGCAACGGCCTCGGCAACCCGCGTGCGCCGACTTCGCCCGCCGCGGTCGCGATGAAGGCGACGCCGCATACGCGGTCCTCGAAGAGGTCTGGCCGTTGCGCGGCAAGCTCCATGATCACCATGCCGCCCATGGAATGTCCCATGAGGACAATCGGTCCCTCGGGCACCATCGCGCGCAGCACGCTGTCGAGGTCGTGCGCGAGCTGTTCGATCGTCGACGTCTCAGCGGACGCTTCTCCGGACAGACCGTGGCCGCGATGGTCGAAGTAGACCTGCCGTACGCGCGGCAGTCGCAGCGAAGCGACGTCGCGGCGCTGAAAGTGCCACGAGAGCCGCGAAAGCGCGAAGCCGTGTACGCCGACGAGAGTCAGCTCTGGCGTTCCGCCGTCCTCTGGGTCGATCTCCTCGACCGACAGCGGCGTACCGTCTTCAGCCGCGACAGTGGACGTACGGTCCGGCTTCAGCTCGCCCAGCGGCTCGTCGGCGAACGGGTCCTCGGTCGATTTGCGTTGCTGCGTCGCGACGACTGCCGCTGCTGCCCCCGTCACTACCGCTCCGACTCCGCCAGCGATCGCCCACAGCCGTGCCGAAGGAGTCACGCCTGCTCCCCCACATACCGGCGACGCACACGCGGCCGGTACATCGAGGTGACGATCTCGTAGTCGATGGTGCCGAGCTTGTCCGCCCATTCGCGTGCGGTGGGCTCGCCGGACCGGCCCGCGCCGAACAACACGACCTCGTCGCCGATGTCAGGGACGTCCTCGTTGCCGACGTTGACCACAAGCTGGTCCATGCAGATCCGCCCGACGACCGGCCGCCGCCGGCCGCCCAGCCAGACGTCCATCCGGCCGGACAGCGTGCGCGGCACCCCGTCCGCGTACCCGGCGGGAACGAGCGCGAGCGTCGTGTCCTCCTGCGCCGTCCAGGTGTGCCCGTAGGAAACGGATTCTCCGGCCGCCAGCGGCTTGGTCAGCACCACTGTCGAACGGAACGTCATCACCGGGCGGAGGTCGTCGTCGGTGGGCACCGGGTTGAGGCCGTACATCGCGATGCCCGGGCGGACCAGGTCAAAGTGCAGGTCAGGCCGGGTGAGTGTGGCCGCGGAGTTCGCCAGGTGCCGGATCGGGTCGAGGCCAGCGGCACGCGCCGCGTCGTAGGCCTCGGCGAACAGCTTCGCCTGCGCGTCGATCGACGCGTGCCCCAGCTCGTCGGCACAGGCCAGATGCGACCAGATGGCCACTACCTCGACGCCGCGCGCCTTGGCCGCCGCCTCGACCAGCTCGGGCCAGGCCGCGGGCGGGCAGCCGTTGCGGGCCAGCCCGGTGTCGATCTTGAGGTGCACGCGGGCGCGCTTTCCGGCCCGCTGCGCCGCGGCGTCGACCCGGGCCAGCTCGCTGAGGGAGCTGACGCCGAGGTCGATGTCCGCCTCGATGCCGGGCGTGAAATCCAGCTCCGGCACGTCCAGCCAGCTGAACAGCCGCACCGACAGCCCGGCGGCCCGCAGGTCGAGGGCTTCCTGCAGCGAGCAGGTGCCGAGCCAGCTCGCCCCGGCCTCGACCGCAGCACGGCTGACGGGTACCGCGCCGTGGCCGTACGCGTCGCCTTTGACCACGCACATGACGGCCGCGCCGGGGGCCCGGGCGGCCAGCAAGGAAACGTTGTGGCGCACTGCGCCGAGATCGACCACGGTCTCGGCGTGCGGGAAACTGGCAGTCATAACGACTGCCAGTTTCCCACGTTATCGGCTCAGGAGAGACGCTGCCCGGAGGTACCGGAGAAGACGTGCAGCTCGTCCGGACGGATCCGCAGGTGCAGCGTGTCACCCATGCCGGGCGGCGTACGCGGGTCGACCCGGGCGACCACGTTGCGTGACGTGCCCTCAGCGGTCGCCTCGACGCCCGCGCCGAGCTTGCCGTACATGTACGCGTCCGAGCCCAGCTCCTCAACCAGCTCCACCTTGATCGGCAGCGCGCCCGCGGCGTCGGTGGTGACCTCCAGCGCCTCCGGACGGAAGCCGATGGTGACCGTGTCGCCGTCGGCCGCGGACCGGACCTCGGGCTTGAGCGGCACCTGCACGCCACCGACCTCGGCACCGTCCGCGGTGAGCTTCGCGGCGACCAGGTTCATCGCCGGGGAGCCGATGAAGCCCGCGACGAAAACGTTTGCGGGCCGCTCGTACAGCGCGCGCGGGGTGTCGCACTGCTGCAGCAGACCGTCCGACAGCACCGCGACGCGGTCACCCATGGTCATGGCCTCGACCTGGTCGTGGGTCACGTACACGGTGGTGACGCCGAGCCGGCGCTGCAGCGCGGCGATCTGGGTGCGAGTCGAGACGCGCAGCTTCGCGTCGAGGTTCGACAGCGGCTCGTCCATGAGGAAGACCTGCGGCTCGCGCACGATCGCGCGGCCCATCGCGACGCGCTGCCGCTGACCGCCGGACAGCGCCTTCGGCTTGCGGTCCAGGTACTGCTCGATGTCCAGCAGCTTCGCCGCGTCGAGCACCTTCTGCTTGATCTCCGACGCGGGCCGCCCGGCGATCTTCAGCGCGAAGCCCATGTTCTGCGCGACCGTCATGTGCGGGTACAGCGCGTAGTTCTGGAACACCATCGCGATGTCGCGCGAACGCGGCGGCAGCTGGGTGACGTCGCGGTCGCCGATCCAGACCGCGCCCTCGTCGATGTCCTCCAGGCCCGCGAGCATCCGCAGCGCGGTGGACTTGCCCGAGCCCGACGGCCCGACCAGCACGAGGAACTCGCCGTCGGCGATCTCCAGGTCCAGCGCGTCGACCGCGGGACGCTCGGTCCCGGAGTAGCGCCGGGTCGCCTTGTCGTAGGTGATGCTGGCCATCGGTCAGTCCTCTCCCAATTTCGCGGAAACCCCGTGCGCGGCCTCGCGCGCCTCGAGGTGGCGGTGCTGGATCTCGATGCCCGCGGCGCGCAGCGCCCCAGCCGGCTCGTCCAGCTCGAGCCGGTTTTCCGTTCCGTGCCACGTCGGCGGTTCCGCGGTGCCGGCCAGCGCCCACGCGGCCTGTCGAGCGGCACCCAGCGCGACGTACTCGCCGACCTCGGGAATCACGACGGGCAGGCCGAGCACGATCGGTGCGATCGCGCGCACCGCGGCGGACTGCGCGCCGCCGCCGATGAGCAGCACGCGCTTCACGGCCATGCCCTGCGCGCGCACCGCGTCGAGTCCGGCGGCCAACCCGCAGACCATGCCCTCGACGGTCGCCCGCGCGACGTTCTCGGGCGTCATGTTCGCCCTGGTCAGACCGTGCAGCGAACCGGTCGCGCCGGGCAGGTTCGGCGTGCGCTCGCCGTCCAGGTACGGCAGCAGCGTGAGCCCGCCCGCACCCGGTTCGGCGCTCAGCGCGAGCCGGTCGAATTCGGCCAGGTCCACCCCGAGCATCGCCGCGCCCGCGGTGAGCACGCGGGCGGCGTTGAGGGCGGCGGTCAGAGGAAGGAACCGGCCGGTGGCGTCGGCGAATCCGGCGACCAGGCCGCTCGCGTCCGCCGCACCGGTCTCGGTGACGCCGAAAACCGTGCCGCTGGTGCCGATCGAGATCACGGCGTCGCCCGGAGCCAGCTCGAGGGCGAGCGCGGCGGCCATGTTGTCGCCGGTGCCCGCGGAGACGAGCATGCCGTCGCTGGTATGCCCGGCGACGTCGGACGGACCGAGCACCGTCGGCAGATCCGGGGTGCGTCCGCCGAACGCGTGCGCGAGGACGTCGTGGCGATAAGTGTTGTCCGTCGGCGAGAAATAGCCGGTGCCCGAGGCGTCGCCGCGATCGGTCACCGCGGTCTCCGGGCGGCCGAGCAGCCGCCAGGTGAGCCAGTCGTGCGGCAGCAGCACGCGGGCGACCCGGTCCGCGTTCTCCGGCTCGTGCTCGGCGAGCCAGCGAAGCTTGGTGACGGTGAAGCTGGCGACCGGCACCAGCCCGACCGACTTCGCCCACACGCCGGGTCCGCCCAGTTCTTCGGTGAGGTCTTTGGCCGCCTGCGCGGAGCGAGTGTCGTTCCACAGCAACGCCGGCCGGACTACCTCGCCAGCCTCGTCGAGCGTCACCATGCCGTGCTGCTGACCACCGATGCCGATGGCTTTCACGCCGTCGAGGACGTCGCGAGTGGCGTCCGCAAACGCTTGCGCCCACGCTGCGGGGTCGACCTCGGTGCCGTCCGGGTGCGGTGCCCGGCCGGTGCGCACGACCTCGCCCGTGCGTGCGTCGCAGACCACGACCTTGGTCGACTGGGTCGACGAATCGACCCCGGCCACCAGCTCAGCTGTCATAGGGCTGTCCCTCCTCGACGTACTCCGCGGCCTCGACCGCCGTTCCCTCGTTCAGCGCGGCCTCGATCTCCTCGGTCGGAGTGGCTTCGCTGGTGATCAGGAGGTCGTAATCGCCGACCGTGCCGTGCGCGTAGGTCGCGGTACGGCCGAACTTCGAGTGGTCGAGCACCAGCACGTTGCGGTTCGCGGCACGCAGTACGGCCTTCTTCAGCTCGGCGTAGTCGCGGACCGGGTGGAACAGCCTGCCCACCGCGACCGCGCTCACCGAGACGAACGCGATGTCGACGCGAACGCGCCCGAGCAACTCGAGCACGTCGGGGCCGGAGCAGGAGTCGTACTCGGGGTCGTAGCGACCGCCGGCGAGCACCACCTCGACCCCGCTGCCCAGCAACCGGGCGACCTGCAGCGAGTTGGTGATCACGGTGAGGCGCTCGACCTGGGCCAGCCGCTCGACCAGCGGGAACAGTGTGGTGGAGTCGTCCACGAACACCGTCTGGCCGGGCTCGACCTGCTGGATCGCGAGGTCGGCGAGGGCTTCCTTCTCGGCCGAGTGCAGCGTGAACCGGCTGGCGGTCTCCATGGTGAGCGCCGGATACGCCTCGACCTTGCCCCGGAGCTTCCGCAGCAGCCGCTTGTCGGCGAGCTCGTCCAGGTCGCGGTGCATCGTCATCAGGCTGACGCCGAACCGGGCGGTGAGGTCGTCGATCCGGACTTCGCCCTGGTCGATGACGTAGTCGAGGATCTCCTGCCGCCGCTGCTCCACCGCGGCGTCGGACGGGCGCGTCTTCGGCCGTCCTGGCGTGTCGCGACTCACATCTTGTTCTTACCAGATATCTCGAGCCGAGTTAACACATAACTCGATAACTATGCGATCGCACGAACCAGCCGGAGCGCGGCGGGGATGGCGTCGACCAGACCGGACGCCGACGTCGGCACGTCCTCGGCGGCGAGCGCGCCCGCCAGCGAATGGACCTGCGCGGCGGCCGCGGCGGCCAGCCACGGGTCGAGTCCGGAGGCGAGCAGCGAGCCGATCAGGCCGGTCAGCACGTCGCCGGAGCCAGCGGTGGCCAGCCACGAACCGCGCGGGGTGTTCACCGCGACGCGACCGTCTGGAGCCGCGACGACCGTACAGTGACCTTTCAGCAGCACGACCGCGTCGTACTTCTTCGCCGCTTCCCGCGCCGCCGCGACTCGATCCGGACCCGGGCGGCGGCCCATCAGTCGCTCGTACTCGCCAGCGTGCGGGGTGAGCACGAGCGGAGTGTCCGGGTCGCGAGCGTCGAGGACCTCGGGAGTGTGCGCGATGATCGTGGTGGCGTCGGCGTCCGCGCACACCGGGACGCCTTGGCCGAGGATGTGCCGCAGGATTTCCCGGCCTTCCCCGCCGGTGCCGATGCCCGGGCCGACCACCCACGCCTGCACCCGCCCCGCGTCGGTGACCGAGCCGGTCGCGACGATCTCCGGCCAGCGGGAGCGCACGACGTCCGCGGCGTGTCCGGCGTAACGGACCATGCCCGCCGTCGCGCGAACCGCGGAACCGGACGCGAGCACCGCCGCGCCCGGATACGTCGCCGATCCGGCCGCGATGCCGACGACGCCCTGGGTGTATTTGTCGTCCTCCGGCCCGGGAATCGGCCACACCGCGGCGATGTCGGACAGTTCCAGCCGCCAAAGATCCGGCTCGTCCAGCCAGGGCCGCAGGCCGATCTCGACCAGCACAACGTTGCCGCATTCCTGCGGGGCCAGCGCATGCACGGGCTTCAGCGCACCGAACGTGACCGTGCGCGCAGCGGTGACGTGCGGACCGTCGACCGCGCCGGTATCCGGATCGACGCCGCTCGGCAGATCGACTGCCACCACAGGCGCTTCGATCCGCGCGACCAGCTCGGCCGCTTCCGGACGCAACGCACCGCGGGCCGAAATGCCGACGATGCCGTCGACCACGACGTCCGCTTTTTCAATCCACTGTGGACTGTCCGCTATGGACACCACCCGGCCGCCGGAGCGCCGCAGCGCAGCCAATCCGGCCGGGTGCGCTTTCTCCGGTTTCAGCAGCACCGCGGCTACCGCGACACCGCGCCGCCGCAGGAAAGCGCCGGCCCACAAGGCATCGCCGCCGTTGTTGCCGGAACCGACCAGCAGCACGACCCGGCGACCGGATACGCCGCCGGTATTCTCGGCCAGCAACCCGGCCACCTCGGCGGCGAGGCCGAAGGAGGCTCGGCGCATCAGCTCGCCGTCCGGCGTGCGCGCGAGCAGCAGGTCTTCCGCCGCGCGAATCCGTTCAGTAGTCCAGATTCCTTGCACGGCGGCTCCCGCTACTCGACAGTGACGGACTTCGCCAGGTTACGCGGCTTGTCGATGTCGTACCCGCGCGAACTGGCGATCTCCGCGGCCAGCACCTGCAGCGGCACGGTGGAAACCAGCGGCTGCAGCAGCGTCGGCACGGCGGGCACCTCGATCAGCTCGTCGGCGAACGGGCGCACGGTCTCGTCGCCCTCCTCCGCGATCACGATCGTGCGCGCGCCCCGCGCCTGGATCTCGCTGATGTTCGACACCAGCTTCGAGTGCAGCACCGCGCGGCCCTTCGGCGACGGCATCACGACGACGACCGGCAGGCCCTCTTCGATCAGCGCGATCGGACCGTGCTTCAGCTCGCCCGCCGCGAAGCCCTCCGCGTGCATGTACGCGAGTTCCTTCAGCTTCAGCGCGCCTTCCAGCGCCACCGGGAACCCGACGTGGCGGCCGAGGAACAGCACCGCGCGCGAATCGGAGATCCGCCGCGCGATCTCCCGCGTCGGCTCCACAGTGGACAGCACCTTCTGCACCGCGGCGGGCATGGCTTCCAGCTCAGCGAATTCGCGGGCGACCTCGTCCGGGTACTTCGTGCCGCGCGCCTGCGCCAGCGCGAGTCCGACGAGGTAGTTCGCGGCGATCTGCGCGAGGAACGCCTTGGTCGACGCGACCCCGATCTCCGGCCCGGCGTGCGTGTACAGCACGGCGTCGGACTCACGCGGGATCTGCGCGCCGTTGGTGTTGCAGACCGCCAGAACGCGGGCCTTCTGCTCACGCGCGTGCCGCACGGCTTCGAGGGTGTCCGCGGTCTCGCCGGACTGGGAGACGGCGACGACGAGCGTGTCGCGGTCGAGAACCGGGTCGCGGTAACGGAACTCCGACGCCAGCTCCACCTCGACCGGAAGCCGGCACCAGTGCTCGATGGCGTATTTGGCGACGAGACCGGAGTGGTAGGCCGAACCGCAGGCGACGACGAAAACCTTGTCGACGTCGCGCAGGTCCTGGTCGGAAATCCGCTGCTCGTCGAGGATGATCCGGCCGGCCTCGAAGTGCCCGCGCAGCGTGTTCGCCAGCGCCTCCGGCTGCTCCTCGATCTCCTTGAGCATGAAGTACTCGTGGCCGCCCTTCTCGGCGGCCGACAGGTCCCAGTCGACGGTGAACGGCTTGGCCTGCGCGGCGTCGCCGTGGAAGTCGGTGACCTGGTAGCCGTCGCGGGTGATGACGACCAGCTGGTCCTGGCCCAGTTCGACGGCCTCGCGGGTGTGCTCGATGAACGCGGCGACGTCGGAGGCGACGAAGTGCTCGCCCTCGCCGACCCCGACCACCAGCGGCGACGACCGGCGCGCCGCGACGATCGTGTCCGGCTCGTCCGCGTGCGTCACGACGAGCGTGAACGCGCCCTCCAGCCGGCGGCAGACCGCGGCCACGCTGGCCGGCAGGTCGCCCTTGGTGTCGCCCTCGGAGTAAGCGAGGGACACCAGGTGGGCGGCGGTTTCGGTGTCGGTGTCGCTGGCCATCTCGATGCCCGCGGCCTCGAGTTCGGCGCGCAGCGCGGCGAAGTTCTCGATGATCCCGTTGTGCACCACCGCGACGCGGCCGGTGGTGTCCCGGTGCGGATGCGAGTTGCGGTCGATCGGAGCCCCGTGCGTGGCCCAGCGGGTGTGGCCCATGCCCGCGGTCCCCGCGAACGCGTCGCGGCCGACCTCGTCGAGCCGGGCTTCCAGGTTGGCCAGACGGCCGGCCTTGCGCTCGACGGTCAGCGCGCCGGCGCCGTCCAGCACCGCGACGCCCGCCGAGTCGTAGCCCCGGTACTCCATGCGGCGGAGCCCACCGAGCACGACGTCCAAAGCCGGGCGGTGTCCGACGTATCCCACGATTCCACACACGCGAACTAGCGTAACGAGACAAGTCCAGTCCCCTACTCCGGTCCCTAGAGCGGGGTTTTCACTGCCGCTGAGCTGGGCGAGCTGTCTTCCGGACAACCGTTGACCGGGTTGGCGCGCAGTGTGGCGGCGGACCCCTGAACCGATCGGGGTGGCGCACCGGGCCGGGGCGGGGCACGGGCAGTAAGGTCAGCCGCATGGCCAGCAAGCCCAAGCAGCTGCTCACGGAGCTGTCCCACCCGGGACCCCACGAGGTCGTGCGCGGCAACCTCGCCCTGGTCGGACTGCCCGGCGTCGTGTTCACCCCGCGCCAAGGCCTCGGCCTGCCCGCGATCGCGTTCGGGCACGGCTGGATGCAGCCCGCCACGCGCTACCGGCAGCTGCTGCACCACCTCGCGAGCTGGGGCGTGGTCGCCGCGGCCCCCGCGACCCAGCTCGGCCCGCTGCCGTCGCACCGCCTGCTGGCCGGCGACCTGCTGACCACGCTGGACATCATCACCACGGTCCGCCTCGGCCCGGACGGCATCAGCGTCGACCCGGAGAAACTGGGCCTGGCCGGCCACTCCACCGGCGGCGGTTCGGCAGTGCTGGCAGCCGCCCAGGCCGCCGGAGGAGGCGACGACGCCCGCCCGAAGGTCCGCGCGGTGGCGACAGTGGCCGCGGCACAGACCTTCCCGCCCGCGACGGACGCCGCGAAGGTGATCAGCGCCCCCGGCCTGCACCTCGCGGTGGACGGCGACCTGGTCGCACCGGCGGTCGGCCACGCGGACGCGATCGCCCAGGCATGGGCCGGCCCGGTGCAACTGCGGACGCTGGCGAAGTCGTCCCATCTGGCGGTGACGGAGGGCCGGCACTGGAGCCAGCTGCTGCTGCAGGGCAAACCGCAGCGCGCGACTCAGCAGCTGACGAAGGCCCTGTTCACGGCGTTCTTCCTGACACATTTGACGGGTACGGAGAAGTACCTGCCACTGCTGGACGCGAACGTGAAGCGGGCGCCGATCGAGGTTCCGGAGGACGAGGAACCGGCTGCCTGATCAGCGCCGCCCCTCGTCCTCCTCAGACAGCGATCCGCTGATCCGGCTGCCGCCCGGCGCGGTGCCGAACAAGCCGCCGTCGGCCCGGTAACCGCTGGTCCCGCGTTCCTGGTCGCCGGAATTGCCTTGTCCGCCGCCCATCATCGGGCCGCCCATCATGCCCATCGACTGGTCGTGCTGCTGATCGGTGGTGGTCGGCGCGGTGCCGAGTTCGGCCGGGTGTTCCGCTCCGCCCTGCTCCCATCCAGCCGGAACCGCCGAATCCCCGTGTCCGGGACCAGCCGGAACGTGGCCCAGCCCGGGATCGCTGCTGAACGGGTCCAGCACCGACTGCGCGGTGGTCGACTCGTCCGGGCCGCTCGCCGCGGGCGTTCCGTATGCCGGAGTCGCGTCTGCCTGCGCCGCGACCGGCTGGGCATAGTGCCGTCCCGTCTGCTCTCCAGCGGACTGATCGTGCCCGTCGGCTGCTGCCGATTGCCCGGTCGTCGAGTGCTCTTGCGTCGCGGCAGCGTGCTCGGCGACCGGCTGGGCATGTCCAGCAGCGCCAGCGTCCGCCACGACCTGCTGACCTTCGCGGATGTGCTCCGCGGGCAGTTCAGTGGCAGGCGCGGCCGGGCTCGCGGCACCGCCGCCGTGCTGCTGAGCGGTCAATCCGTCGACCGGCCGTCCGGTCGCCGGGTCGATCTTCCCGTGGTCGTCGAGCGTGTACTTCGTCGGCTCACCGGATCCGTCGTCCACCGTCACCACGGTCGGACCGTCCGGCCCGCTCGGGCGCTCAGCCGTGATCTTGAGGTTGCCGTCCTCGATGTGGATCTTTCCGTCCGGGCCAGGGCGGTGCACCTGGTTCGGATCCGTCGTCGGAGCCGTGCCGTCCGGCTGTTTGTGGACCGGGCCGCCGGGTGCATCGTGCGGCTTCGCTGCCGGGCCTTGGCCGTCGTGTGCGGGCTGCGCCGACCCGTCGTGCGGACGAGCAGCCGAGTCCGCTTGCGCCGCGCCAGCGCCGGTTCCAGGGGCCTTGTCGGCCTGGTCTGCCTGGTCGCCGAAATCGAGCTGGTACGCCTTGTCGTGCCCGGACCCGTCGCCGACCGAGACCGCCATCTTCCCGTGGTCGTCCGGCTCCGACATGGTGATCTTGTGCTCGCCGTGCTGGACCGTGACGGTGTCCGGCGCTTCGCGCTCGGTCTTGACCGCTTCACCGGTTCGCGGGTCGATCGGGTACGGCTGCCCGGTCGACGGATCCACCTCGAGCGGCTTGTGCGTGACCGGATTCTGGTTCGGATCGGGCTGCGCGGGCGGGGTCGGTGTCGGGGTGGGGGCCGGTGTCTGTGCTGGGGCCGGGGTCGGGCCGACCTGCGGAGGAACCGTGGCCTGCTGCGGTTTTGTATCGCCGCCGCCCCCGTTGGACGGCGGTTTGCCGTCCCCGCCGTCGTTCCGGCCGGACGGTCCCTTGTCATGCCCGCCGCTGCCGCTGTCGGCACCGAGCTGCAGGCGGCCGAACGGATCGGTCGGCACGTTCAGCCCATCGGAAAACGCGCGAAGGGCGTTCGTCGCCGCTGTGTGCGCGTTGCGGATGTACTGCCGGAAGCAGTCCATCGCGTCCGAGTACTGCTGGCAGTACTCGTCCATCTGACGGCAGAACATGTCGGACCACTTGGAGTCGTAACCGGTGTCCAGGTCCACCGACATGCTCCGGATGTCCTGCGCGTTGATCGGGCCAGTGCCGGAGCTCTCGCTCCGCGCAACTTCAGACGGCCCACGTGGATTGACATATGCATCGAAGCTGGTCGCAAACTGCCAGCCCACCGAATCCTGACGGCCCCATTTGATCGCCTCGTCGAGCCGGTCCATGAACATCAGCAGCCCGTCGGTGTCCTCGGGCTTGTGCGCGTCCAGGAACTTCTTGGGCGCCTGTCCGCCGTTTTCGGGCAGCTGTCCCAAATCGAGGATCGGCTTGCGCACCGTCTGCCACAACTGCTGAAGCAGCTGGCTGAAACCGTTGACCGTGCCGAGGTATTCGCCGGAGGCCTTGCTGAAATCGTCCAGCTTCTCGGCGGCCGAATCGGCGGCCTTGCCCTGCCAGGCGGCGGTGAGGCTCTGCTTGACCTGAGCGGTGTCGTCCTGCGCGGCTTTCGCCGCCTTGCCGAGGTTCGCCGCGCGTTCCTGCGCGCCCCAGAAATAGCCGAAGCCGAACCCGCCGAGTTCGTTCAGCATCCGGTTCTCTTCGTCCCCCTGGCCGTACGGCGGGGAGAACCGCAGCCCGAGGTTTCGCGACGGATGCTGGATCCACCTCGTGTACGGCTGCACGAGTTTGCCGGTCATCTTCTCCCGGAAACCGGCCAGCGGCTTGAGAATGTTGTCGGACGTGTCGTCGAGATGGACGTCCGCGGGAGGCTGCAGCGGGGCGATGATCGTGTCGCCGAGACGACCGGCGCCCTGGTCCGCCGGAGGAGTCACGGTCAGGCTCCCTTGCCGGCGTTCGTGACGCCCCAAGCGTTCTCTTGCTCGTTCTCGCTGTGCAAGGTCACCGAGGTGTTGAGCCGTTCCGCGAAGCCGCCGAGAAACGTGCTGCCCTTCGCCGCGGAGTCGCCGAGTGCCTGCATCTTCGCCACATACGCGCCCGCGGCCTCGGACAGGCCGGGAATCTTGCCGAAGTGCCCTGGGGCCAGCTGGGACTGCGCGGTGTAAGTCTTGATCTCCTTGAACGACGTGCTCATGGTCGAGACGTCGTTCGCCACCTTTGTGACCTGGTCCGGCTCAATGTGGAATTTCGCCATCGTCGCCCTCTCCCCTCGCGCCCGCGGCTACTCTGCGTCAATCCAGTTGGTGGCCGAGAAGTCGTCGTCCTCCCATGCCCGGTGCCGGGCCGCCGAGGCAGGCGGAGGAGGCGGTGCGGCTGGCGCCGGCGCGACCGGTTCGGTGTCGTCCTCGACCCGGAACATCGCGGCGGCCGCGTCGTCCTCGGCGACCTGCTTGGCAACCCGCTGGGCTGTCCGTTCTGCCTGTTCCGACGCGGCGCGGTCTTCCTCGGTTCCCTCGGCGGCGGCAGCGATCGCGGCCTCGCGGTCGGCTTGCGACTGCGCGTCCTGGGCGCGATGTTCCTCGAGAAGCTTCGCGAACGCGGCCTGCCTGGCCTCGTCATCGGCGATCGCGCGCTCGTGGTCGGCGCTGTACTGTGCGCGGACTTCCTCCATCGCCGCCAAGCTTCTGGCGAAATGCGGAGGCACCTCACTCTGGTCGTACATCGCCCCTCCCCGGTAGATCCCGCATTGCGGAATGTACCTGCCGGATCATTGGTGGCGCAGAGTATTCACCAGATTTCGGTCAGGAGACCGCGGACACCACCCCGGCCAGCCGGTCCGCCGCCGCCTGGGCGGTCGCGTGGGCCGGGGCCTCCACCATCACCCGCACCAGCTGCTCGGTGCCCGAGGGGCGCAGCAGGACCCGGCCTTCCTCGCCGAGTTCGGCTTCGACCTCGCCTACCGCGTCGCGGACTTCGGCCGAGCCTGCCACCGCTGCCTTGTCCGCGACCGGGACGTTGACCAGCACCTGCGGCAGCCGGTTCATCACCGCGGCCAGTTCGGCCAGCGGCTTGCCCGTGGCGGCCATCCGGGCCATCAGCCGCAGTGCGGTCAGGAGGCCGTCGCCGGTCGTGGCGTGGGCGGGGAGGACCACGTGGCCGGACTGTTCGCCGCCGAGGGCCAGGCCTGAGGCGCGCAGTTCCTCCAGCACGTAGCGGTCACCCACCGCAGTCGTGACGACCGAGATGCCGTGTGCCTTCATCGCCAGGTGCAGGCCGAGGTTGCTCATCACGGTGGCGACCAGGGTGTCCTTCACCAGCGCGCCCTCTTCGGCCAGCGCCAGGGCCAGGACGGCCATGATCTGGTCGCCGTCCACCAGCTCGCCGGCCGCGTCGACGGCCACGCAGCGGTCGGCGTCTCCGTCGTGGCCGATGCCGAGGTCGGCACCGTGTTCGACGACTGCCGCGCGCAGCAAGTCCGGGTGGTTTGAGCCACAGCTGTCGTTGATGTTGATGCCGTCCGGCTCCGCGTGCAGGGCCACGACCTCGGCTCCGGCCCGGCGGTACGCCTCCGGGGCGGCTACGGACGACGCGCCGTTCGCGCAGTCCACCACGACCTTCAGGCCGGTCAGCGGATGCGGCGTCGCGGCGACCAGGTGCTCGATGTACTTGTCGAGGGCGTCCGGGACGTCCGTCACCCGGCCGACGCCGTCGCCGGTCGGGCGGGTGACGCTCGTCGCGTCGAGGCCGCGTTCGATCTCGTCCTCGATGCTGTCCGGCAGTTTGTGCCCGCCGGCGGCGAAGAGCTTGATGCCGTTGTCCGGCATGGGGTTGTGCGAGGCGGAGATCATCACGCCGAGGTCCGCGTCGAGCGCACCGACGAGGTACGCGACGGCGGGAGTCGGCAGCACGCCGAGCCGCAGGACGTCCGCACCGGCCGACGCGAGGCCCGCCACCACGGCGGCCTCCAGCATCTCGCCGCTGGCGCGCGGGTCGCGGCCGACGACGGCCACCGGACGGTGCGAACGGTCGTGCGCCGCCAGCACCCGGGCGGCGCTCGCCGCGACCGAGAGGGCCAGCTCCGGGGACAGGTCGGCATTGGCCAGACCGCGTACCCCGTCGGTGCCGAACAGTCGAGCCATCTCGACCTCCTTGTCTAGATCCACCAGCCTCGGGGCGCGCCGGCCCTCGACAAACCTAGCGCCGGACCCGGCAAGGGCGATCCCCTGCCCTACCCCAAGACAGTCGTGCCAGCGGCGGAAAACGCATCACCTGCCCGCAAACGCCGGAAGCGCCCATCCGATGGACGGATGGGCGCTTCCAGGGTTGCGCCAGGCGCGAAAATCAGCGCTTGGAGTACTGCGGGGCCTTGCGGGCCTTCTTGAGGCCGTACTTCTTCCGCTCCGTGGCGCGCGCGTCACGGGTCAGGAAGCCGGCCTTCTTCAGGGCCGGACGGTCGTCGGCGTCGACCTCGACCAGCGCACGGGCGATGGCGAGACGCAGCGCGCCCGCCTGGCCCGAGATCCCGCCGCCCTTGAGGTTGGCGAAGATGTCGAAGGAGTCCGGCTTCTCGACGGTCACGAGCGGCTCGCGGATGAGCTGCTGGTGGACCTTGTTCGGGAAGTACTGCTCGAGCGACTTGCCGTTGAGCTTGAACTCACCGGTACCCGGCACGACGCGGACGCGGACCACGGCCTCCTTGCGGCGGCCGACCGTCTGCGCGTTGCCGCCGGCGGCCCGCGAGGGACGCGGAGCGGCGGCGGACTCGCTGGTCGCCACGGCCTCGGCGGGGGTCTCGGTCGAAGCGACGACCTCGGTCTCGGTGCTGGTCAACTGTTCCTCACTCACTGCGCGACCTGCGCGATCTTGGTGATCTCGCGCGCCTGCGGCTGCTGCGCGGCGTGCGGGTGCTGCGGGCCGGCGTACACCTTCAGCTTCTTGGCCATGGCGCGGCCGAGCTTGTTCTTCGGCAGCATGCCCTTGACCACCTTCTCCACGAGGTGCTCGGGCTTGGTGTCGAGCAGCTCGCCGAAGGAGCGCTTCCGCAGACCGCCGGGGTAACCGCTGTGCCGGTACGCGAACTTCTGCTCGCGCTTGTTACCGGTGAGAGCGACCTTCTCGGCGTTGACGATGATGACGAAGTCACCGGTGTCCACGTGCGGGGCGTAGGTCGGCTTGTGCTTGCCGCGCAGCAGCGTGGCGACCTCGGTCGCGAGCCGTCCGAGCACGACATCCTCGGCGTCGATCACGTGCCAGGCACGAGTGACGTCGCCGGGCTTGGGGCTGTACGTGGGCAAGGGTCTACCTCGTCGTCATTGCGTGTGGGTAATGTGCGGGCCGAGCGCTGACGCGCCGCAACGCACAACGACATATGAAGATACCCCTGTGGTCCCTCTGCTCTGCAGCGGGGGGTGCGAAGGCGCCTCGTCGGCCGGTCGCAGCTTACCCGACCAGCGGCCGGGAACCACCATCCCGCCCCGCGCGACGCGCCGGGATGAGACGATTCGCCACGCGCATCCGCGCGAGCACGACGAGCACCTGGGGACCGCAGTTGAAGACACGAGCGTGGACGACCCGAGCCGCACGCACGGCAGGAGCCGTCGCCGCCGTGCTGGCACTCGCGACGGCGTGCGGGCAGGCCCGCGCCGGCACCGCGCTGCCCGACGGCGACCAGGCCGCCGCGTACGTCGGCGCGAAGTTCGAGAAGGCCATGTCGAAGCTCGGCGACACGATCGTCGAGCCGCGCAATGTGACCAACTCCGCGGACCGGTACTTCAAGTTCGACGACAAGTACCTGCACAACATCGTCACCTCCGCGCGCACTGGCAGCCCCGAGAGCCGCATCGTGCACAACCGGTCGCAGAAGAACCCCAACGAGTTCCTCGACTCGTTCACCCCGGCCGAGGGCGCCGTCGAGTACCTCTACCTCGGCCCGGCCTACAAATCGCTCGCGCCGACGCCGTGGGTGTCGATGCCCAAACCGGAGGCCGGGCTCATCCAGCCGTGCGCGTGGGCCGGGGTGCAGATCGCGTGCAAGATGGGCGACGCGGTCGACAGCGCGTACAAGGCGGACAAGAAAGCGCTGCGCGGCGCGAAGAGCTCCGCGGACGGCACCGAGCAGCTGACCGTGAACGTGCCGTTCCCGATCTTCCTCGACCGGCGCGTCGAGCTCCTGCCGGACAAGGTGGTCAACCAGGTCGGCCCGGAACTGCGCAAGGCCGTCATCCCGAGCACGATCACGCTCAAGCCGGACGGTTCGCTCGCCGAGTTCACGATGGCGGCCAAGTTCGAGGGCGACGGGCACAAGGTCGAACTGCGCTACGACTTCAAGTTCACCGGCGAGGCCACCTCCTCGGACCTGCCGACGGTGCCGGACGCCTCGCAGGTCACCGTCCTCGCGGACGACGCGGCCAAACAGGACTTCTACCGCAGGCTCGGCGAACTGCAGGGGCGCTGATGCGCACCCTTCCGCCGACCCCCGCGCCGACCGATCCCCGAGGTGACCTCCGATGACCCAGCCTCCCGACCAGCACCCTCATGGCCAGCCGCAGTGGTGGCAGCCGGGGCCGAACGCGCCGCAGCAGCCGGGTTATCCGTCCCATGTGGACGGATCCGGCGGCCAGTGGGCGCAACCTCCGGCGCCGCAGCCGTTTCCGCCGCCGCAGTATCCGCAACAGGGGTATCCGGCCCAGCCCTACGGTCAGCCGCAGAGCCAGCCGACGCCCGTTCAGCCGTACGGCGGGCCCGGGCAAGCGCAGGGCCAGCCGGGACCGCAGCCGTCCGGAAGTCCTTACGGCGGCGGATTCCAGCCGTCCGAATACGGCGGGCTCGGCGCGTTTTCCTCGGCGAAGCCAGGAAAACCGCGGTCGAAGAAACCGTTCCTGATCGCCGGGGCCGTCGTCGTGGTGCTGGCCGCCGCGGCCGGGATCTCGTGGGCGACCGGAGTGTTCAGCGGGGACACCCTCGACCAGAAGTCGTTGCAGGAGGGCGTTTCCCGGGTGCTCAACGAGAACTACGGCGAGCCGGACGTGAAGAACGTCGCGTGCCCGTCGGGCCAGGCGATCGAGAACGGCACCACCTTCGACTGCACGGTGCAGGTCGGCGGGCAGCCGAAGAAGGTGACCGTGCGCGTGCTCAACGACAAGCCGGAATATTCCGTCGGCGCTCCGCACTGATCAGCCCGCGAAAGCCTTTCCGGGCAACGAAAACGGCGGGCCGGCACCCGAAGGCGCCCGGCCCGCCGTGGTTTCGGAGCTTGGCTCAGAACAGGTTCTGCACCGAGCGGTCCGTCGCCGTGTAGCCGTCCGCGATCTGCGGCAGCACGGCGGCGATCTGCGCCAGCAGCTGAGTGAACTCCTCGAACTTCTGGTTCCACTCGTTCTGGGCCTGGTGGTACTGGTCCTTCGCTTCACCGGTCCAGCTGTTGGTCAGCGGGCTGAGGTCACTCTGCAGGTTGTCGAAGAGGGTCTTCAGCTCGCCGCCGGTGGCGGTGCAGTCCTCCGCGGCGCGGTGGATGGTACCCGGATCAACAACAATGCGGCCGTCAGGCATGTCGAACTCCTGTCAGAAGAAAGAATGAAAGAGGAAGGCGAATCTGGAACGGAAAAAGAACTGGATCAGCCGAGAACGCCGAAGCCCTTGTTCAGCGAGCTGATGTGCTCGTGCTGGGCCGCCTCGCTCTTGGCGTAGGTGGAACCCGCTTCCTGGAGCAGCTCACCGATGCGGTGCAGCGCGTCGTTCAGGCCGCGACCACAGTCGTCAAAGCGGCGCATGACGTTGTCGAAGGCGCGCTGGGCGTCGCCTTCCCAGCCCGCGCGGGTCGCTTCGATGTTGGAGCGCAGGTCGCTCAGGTTCTTGTTCATCCGGCTGGTCGCGTCGACGACGCGCCCCTCCGCCGCGGTGAATTCCTTCGGATCCCCAGTGAAACCGCCAGCAGCCATTGGGAGCTACCCCCTTCGTGAGTGGTTGTGCGCGCCGGCTGGTGTTTCCGGCACTGCACCTACGACGAAGACATTGCCAGTTCGGTTCACGCTTGTCGCGACTTCTTCGCAAGTAGTTGCTTGCGTGAACGCGAGGTCAGGGAACCGCCCGGCAACGGCCGGGTGAACAGCACCGGAGTACCCCCGAAAAAACCTTGTCCACCAGCGTGGTTAGCACACGCACAGCCGGTTCCCGGACAGTTTCAGGACTCCCGGCTCATGATTCGCGACTGCGAAAAGTCCTCGTCCTCATCACTCGTCCGTGTCTGTTCGGGCGAAATCTTGGGCCGATCGGGAACCGGCTCGGACGAGACAGGCTCGGCGGGCATCGGCAATCCGCGGGCCGCGCGGAACCGGCGGGCGGCCCCGCGCAACGCGGACGGCGCGGGTTCCGCGGCGCCGGAAAGCCGCCGCCTGCCGAACTCTTTCAGCAATTCCCGGTTTTCGCTGCGGTGCCGTTGACTCCGCGCGAGCGCCGTGCCCGCGACCCGGCGCGAGAAGGTGACGGCATCCTGGCCCGCTCGGATGAACGCCGCCGGCGCGGATTCCGGAACGGAGGCCACAGGTGCTCCTTCAGCTGGTGATCTTCAACGTGCGCACCACTTGCTCGCACGCGGCGTCGACGCGCTGCTGCACCGCGGGTGACTGGTACTGGCAGCCGACATGCACCCGGATCCGCCCCTGCACGAGCACATACCAGCGGACGGTGATCCGTTCCGGTTTGCTCTCGACGTAGCCGATCACGGTCCGGCCACCGTAAGTCAGATCGGAGCTGAACGCAGTGTAGTTCGCGTTTCCGCTGACCCCGGACCGCAAAGCGTCGACGAGTTTCTGCCGGTCGGCCGTCGCGTCGTAGTCCATCACGAACTCCTGCGCGAGCACGAGGTCGTTGCCCTTCTCGGCGTCCTGCGGGTGCAGGATGACCTGCCGGTCCGCGACTTCGTCCGTGGTCTGGACCCAGTCGCTCGGCGCGACGAGGCTGAAGTCGTATTGGGAGAACGAGCGGCCCTGGTCGGAGTTGTCGCCGCTGCTCACGAAGTACACGACTCCGCCTGCGATCAGCGCCACGACCGCCACCGCCGCGGTGATCAGCCACAGCCGTTTCTTCGCCTTGCCCGCGGATTTGCCCGGCGCGTCCACGCCGGGAACGGCGAACCCTCCGCTCGCGGAACCGTTCTGCCCTAACGCGTTCTGGCCCGGCGCAGTCCGCAATGGACTCGCACCGGCGGGCGCTGCGGCACCGAACGGCACGCTTTGCGGGCCCCTGGCCGGATCAGCGGGCGAGAATCCGCGCGGCGGCACCGGAGCATTGCGCGGATTCGGCGCGTGGGGCACCGGCGGAAGACCGCGCCGGATCGGCGCGTCCCCTCGGACCACCTCGGTGCGATGCTCGGATTGCCCCGGGATCGACGAACCGGGCAGCACGCCGGTGCGATCCGGTTCCAGCAGCACCGCACGGAGCGCACCGCGCGCGACGACGGTCTCCGGCTGGTCCAGGCTCGTCGGCACCACCCCGGTGCGCTCGTGCACCAGCCGGGAGATCATCGGGATCCGGCTCGAACCGCCGACGAGGAAGATCGCCGCGAGCTGCTTCGGACGCAGGCCTGAGTCGGCGATCGCGGCGCTGGTCAGCTCGACCACCCGGCCGAGCGGAGCCCCGATCAGCCGCTCCAGGTCCGCCCGCGTCACGTGCGCGTCCGCGAACGGCGGCGGCAACGGCACATCGGTGTACGTGTGCCGCGACAACGTTTCTTTCGCGCCGCGGACGTCCTGGCGCAGCACCCGGCGCCGCCGGCGATCAGCCAGCTCCCGGCCCTCGACCAGCTGCTGCCACGCCTGCGGATCCGTGCCGGACACCAGCGACCCGACGTGCTCCAGCAACGCCTGGTCGATGTCCGCCCCGCCGAAACTCGGGTCGCCGCGCGTGGCCAGCACCTGGAACCCGCCCCGCTGCGGAGGCGCGCCGGGCACTCTCGCCGCGCGCGCGGCCTCCGGCGACCGCTGAACGACGCTGACATCGACCGTGCCGCCGCCGAGGTCGAGCACCGCCAGCGCGTCGCCCGGACGGCCGGAGAACTCGACCGTCCGGCCGCCCGGCGAGGCCTCCGGGGCGAACGTGGCCGCGTGGTACACCGCCGCGGCCACCGGTTCCGGCACCAGCGCCACCTCGCGCGCCAGCCGGCCCGCGGCCTGGCGCAGCAACCGCGTGCGGATCGCGCCCCAGTCCGCCGGGTGGGTGAGCACCAGCAGGTCCACCTCGGCGTCGCCCGCGACGCGCCGCGCCTCGGCGACCGCCCGGTCCAGCACCGCGTGCACGACGTCGATGACCCGCAGCACGGCATCACCGAGCAGCAGATCGCCCTCGTCGATCCGCCGCTTCGGATTCGGCTCGTACCGCGACGGGTCGACGGCCGCCTGCCGCTCGGCCTCCTGGCCGACGAACAGGGTGCCGTCGGACGCCGCGTACACCGCCGAGGACATCAGCGGCTGCCCGTCGATCACCACGACCTGCGGCTCGCGGCCGTTGACCGACACCACGACGCAAGTGCTCGAGGTCCCGAAGTCGACCGCGACCCGCACCGTCACCGGGCGCCCCTTCCGTCAACCGCGACGGCTCCCCGGTCGGTCAGTCGGGCTGGATCCACGACACCTGCACGAGCTGCTTCCCGTTCTTGCGGCTCAGCATGTTGCCCCGGCCCGGCGGCATGGCGCTCGGCCGGATGTTGCCGATCAGCACGCCCTCGTCGCGGGAACCGTTCATCACCATGCCGGTGGCCGCCAGCTCCTTGAGCTTGCCGATGATCGGGTCGTACGCCGCCCGCGACGCACCACCGGTGCGCCGGACCACGATCAAGTGCAGGCCGACGTCCTTCGCCTGGGCGAGGAACTCCGACAGCGGCTTGAGCGGGTTGGTGGACTGCGTAGCCACCAGGTCGTAGTCGTCGACCAGGATGAACAGCTCCGGACCGGTCCACCAGGAGCGGGTCTTCAGCTGTTCCTGGGTGACGTCCGGACCCGGCAGCCGCCGCGTCATCGACCCGACCACGTCCTGGACCATGCTGTCCAGCTGCGCCGACGACACGGCGTAGCCGAGCAGCGAATCGCCCTGGAGGAACCCGAGCATCGTGCGCCGGTAGTCGACCAGCAGGATCACGGCCTCCTGCGGCGTGTAGCGCTCGGTGATGCCGCGCGCGATCTGCCGCAGCAGGTTCGTCTTGCCGGACTCGCCGTCGGCGAAGGCGAAGAAGTGCGGGTCCGCGTCGAAGTCCAGGTAGATCGGCTGGAGGTCTTCCTCGTTGACGCCGATCGGGATGAGCTTCGTGTCCCGCTTCTGGTCGATCTGCAGGACCTCTTCGTAGGTGATCATCTCCGGCAGCAGGCGCACCTGCGGGGCCACCCGGCCGCGCCACGCCCCGCGGATCTTCGCGACCGCGTCCGCGACGCCCGCCGCCACCGTCTCCGGATCGCTCGACCCGTCGATCCGCGGCAGGCCGGTGAGCAGGTGCAGCTTGTCGCGGGTGAGACCGCGGCCCGGCCGCCCGGCCGGGACGTTGACCGCGATCCGGCGGTCCATTTCGGACTCCGTCGGATCGCCGAGGCGCAGCTCGAAGCGCGTGCCGAGCATGTCCTTGATCGCCGGCCGGAGGTCGGCCCACCGGTTGGCCGAGATGATCACGTGCACGCCGTAGGCGAGACCCTGGGTGGCCAGCCGCGTAATCGACGTCTCCAGCTCCTCGAAGTCGTCGCGCAGCGCCCGCCAGTTGTCCACGATCAGGAACGCGTCGCCGAACGGGTCCTGCTCCGGCGTGATCTCACCGCGGCGCTTCCGGTTGCGGAACTCCGTCATCGAGTCGACGCCCAGCGCCCCGAACCGGCCTTCGCGCTCGGTCAGCAGCGTGGTCAGCTCCGCCACGATCCGGCGGGCCTTGTCCGGCTCGCGCCGGGCCACCGCGACCCCGCCGACGTGCGGAAGGTCCGCGAGGCCGGCGAGAGTACCGCCACCGAGGTCGAGGCAGTAGAACTGCGCTTCCTCAGGCGTGTGGGTGAGCGCCATCGACATGATCAGCGTCCGGAGCATGGTCGACTTGCCCGACTGCGGACCGCCCGCGATCACGCCGTGGCCCTGCGCACCGGAGAAGTCCGCCCACAGCAAGTCGCGCCGCTGCTCGTACGGCCGGTCGACGATGCCCAGCGGCACCTGCAGCCTGCCGTTGCCGAAGAACCCGACCGGGGACAGCCCGCGGTCGTCGGTGGGGTTGAGGTTCGGCAGCATCGTGTCGAGCGAGTTCGGCTCGTTCAACGGCGGCAGCCACACCTCGTGCGCCGGCGGGCCCTGCCCGACCAGGCGGCTGACGATCACGTCCAGTTCGCTGGGCTCGACGGCCTCTTCGGACTCCTGCTGCTTCGGAGCCTCTTCCTCGAGGACCGGCTCCGGCTCGGGTTCCTTCGGCAGTTCCACGAAGTCCGGCACGAACAGCTGCGGCCGCTTGTCCGCGCGGACCACCGTGGCGGCCGGTCCGGCCGCCTTGATGCCGGCCGGCCGGTACGGGCCCGAGACGTAGGAGGCCTTGAACCGCACCAGGGTCGAGGTGTCGTACTTCAGGTAACCGCCACCGGGGACCGACGGCAGTTCGAACGCGTCCGGCACGCCGATCGCCGCTCGGGATTCCGCCGCGGAGAACGTCTTCAGGCCGATCCGGTAGGACAGGTGCGAGTCGAGACCGCGCAGCTTGCCCTCTTCCAGCCGCTGCGACGCGAGAAGCATGTGCATCTGCAGCGACCGGCCCAGCCGTCCGATGGCGACGAACAGGTCGATGAAGTCCGGCTTCGCCGCCAGCAGTTCGGAGAACTCGTCGCAGACGATGAACAGCGCGGGCAGCGGGTCGAGGTCGGCGCCGTTCTCGCGCGCCTTCTCGTACTCCCAGACGTTCTTGAAGTTGCCGCCGTTCTTCAGCGCTTCCTGGCGGCGGTTCATCTCGCCGGCCAGCGCGTCCTTCATGCGGTCGACCAGCGTGACCTCGTCCGCGAGGTTGGTGATGACCGCGGACACGTGCGGGGCCTTGTCCAGGCCCAGGAACGTCGCACCGCCCTTGAAGTCGACGAGGACGAAGTTCAGCGTGCTCGACGAGTGCGTGGCCAGCATGCCCAGCACCAGCGTGCGGAGGAACTCCGACTTGCCGGAACCGGTCGCGCCGATGCACAGGCCGTGCGGGCCCATGCCCTCCGCCGCGGCTTCCTTGATGTCCAGCTCCACCGGCTGGCCGTACTCGCCGACGCCGAACGGGACCCGGTAGCGGTCGCGGATCGGCCGGGGCCGCCACGCCTGCTGCACGTCGAACGTCATCGGGTCGCCCGGGATTCCGAGCAGTTCCAGCAGCGACGGGTTGGACAGCAGCGGCTCTTCCTCGCTGACGTCCTGGCCGCCGCCCCCGCCGACGCGGTACGGCGCGATGAGCCGGGCCAGCGCCTCGACCTCGACCACGCTCAGCTTGTCCGGGCGGCCGAACCATTCGACCCCGCCCGCGCTGCGCGCGCCGAGCCGCTCTTCCTCGACCACGAGCCGCAGGCCGCGCCGCGCGGCGAGGTTGCCGATCGAATCGGAAAGGTCGACCAGGGTGACGCCGACCAGGCCCTCCTCGAGGATGATCTGCTCCTCGCGGGTCACCTCGGCGTCGTCGATGACGATCACGACGTGCGGCTGGTCCGGCGCGGGCGTCGCGTTGCGGGAGAACCGCTGCCGGTCGCGCAGCTCCTCGTCCAGCCAGTCTTCGATCTGCTTGAGCGAGCCCGCCATCATGCGCAGCTGGCCGATGCCGTCCGACAGCGTGGGGTGCTGGGCGTGCGGGAGCCACTTCGCCCACTCCCACTCCTGCTTCGCCCGGCCCGCGGTCGCGACCGCGATCATGACGTCGTCCGGGCTGTGGAAGGTGACCAGCTGCGCCAGCATCGCGCGGGTCAGCGCGCGGGTGAGGCCGCGTTCGCCCTGCATGCTGACCGCCGCGAAGCCGCGGAGCGTGATCTGGGTGGGCAGGTCCGGGACGATCGAGTGCGCGCGCACGAACCGGCGCAGCGCGAGGGTGGCGATCGGCTCCAGTTCGTCCACCGGGCCGGTCTGGGGCGGGACCAGCCGGGTGGCGAGGCGGTGCGAGCTGCGACCGACGCGCAGGTGCAGGAAGTCCTGGTCGTTCTGCCTGCGCTCCCACATCCGGCGGCTGGCCGCGAGCGACCACAGCGACTGCGGGTCCGGGTGCACCCATTCCAGCGCGGCGCGCTGGTCGACCATCGCCTCGCGGGCGCGGTCGCGCATCTGGCCGAGGTACCGCAGATAGTCCTTGCGGTCCTCGTCCATCTCGGCCTTCTTCTGGCCACCGCCCTTGCCGCCGCCCCCGGCGAGCATGCCGACGGTGCCCATCAGCATCATGCCGCTCATCATGATCGTGGTCGGGTTCTTGCCGCCCGCCGTGAACATGAAGACCATCATCCCGAGCGACGCGAAGATCATCACGCCCGGAATCGCCTTGGCGACGATGTTTCCCGGGATCGTGCGGGGCACCTCCGGCGGCGGCTCGAGATGCACCTCGCCGCCGGGCGGGCGCGGCGCGGCCAGCCGCGGCGACTTCTTGAACTGCAGCGTGCTCATCGAAGGACCCCTCTATTCCTGCTCGACGCCTGCACCCGGGTGCGCGGGACAACCTATCGAACGTCGCCCCGGAAATCCGGCCAACTCCAGGATCGGCATCTCGCACCCCCTCTTCGGGCCCCGCGACGGGACCCGTCCTCCCAGTGCGCCCGAGTGTAAGGACCGCCACCGACAGTTATCGGACCAGGCGGGCGAACCCACTGGTCGATCTGGCCCAACCCGGCCTGGACGGGTACTTTCGCCGACTATTTGCGGAGACGCGCTGAAACCCGTCACCAGGTTCGGTATAAGTTCCCCGGGAGCTGACTCTTCAGAGCGGGGGATCTAGTGGCAACGGGCACGACGGTATTCAGCAGGGTCACGGTGGTCGCGCCGACGACACGCATCGACGTCGCCCTTCCGGCCGACGTGGCGGTGGCCGACCTGCTGCCCATGCTTCTGGAGATGGCCAAGGAGGTCACTCCGGACGGCGGGGCCCGGCACGGCGGGTGGGCGCTGGCCAAGCTCGGCGACGCCCCGCTCGACCCGAGCCGGACGCTCGCGTCCCTCGGCGTGGTCGACGGCGAACTGCTGCAGTTGCGCAAGCGGAACGAGAACCCGCCGCCGCCGATGTACGACGACGTGGTCGACGCCATCGCGGAGGCCGACCCGGACACCTTCCGCCCGTGGACGAAGGAAACCGCGCGCCGGTTCGGCCACGCCGCCGGCGGGCTCGCCCTGTTCTTCTCCGCGCTGGCTCTGTTCTTCAGCGGTTCCCTCTACGGCGGCTCCGCGCTCGGCCCGGCGATCGCCGGCGGCCTCGGCGCGATCGCCTGCGTCGCGGTCGGAGCCACGCTCGCCAAGGCCTACCAGGCCGAGGCCACCGGTGTGCTGATCGCCTCCGCGGGCGGCCTTCCGTTCGCGTTCGTGAGCGGGTTCTACATCGTGCCCGGCCTGTCGGTCCGGGCGAACCTGCTGCTCGGCGCGGTGCTGGTGCTGATCGTCTCGGCGGTCTGCATCCTCGTGGTCGGCGCGGGCATCCGGGTGTTCATCGCCACCGCCACCGCCGGTGTGTTCGGCGCGCTCGCCTTCCTCGTCGCGACGCTCGTGACCAGCGCCGACACCGCGTCCGTCGCGGCGGGCACGGTCGCCGTCGCACTGGGCTGCATCTCCTTCCTGCCGCGCGCCACCATCTGGCTCGCCAAGCTGCCGCTGCCGTACGTGCCGAGCACCGCCGAGGAACTGAAGGAAGACTCCGGCTTCCCGGACTACCAGGCGATCGAGCAGCGCACCGCGGTCGCGCACGACTACATGACCGGCCTGATGATCGGCTGCGGCGCCACCACGGCCGTCGCGGCGGTCCTCGCGGCCACCGCGCCGAACGTCTTCGGCATCATCCTCGGCGTCGTCGCCACGCTGGTCCTGCTGCTGCGCGCCCGCGCCTACGCCGACGGCGCGCAGGCGATCGCGCTGCTCACCACCGGCATGGTCGCCGCGGCGGGCATTCTGCTCGGCTGGCTGTTCTTCTCCGCGACCGCGGAGCAGCGGCTGCTGTACGTCTTCGGCGCGCTGATCCTGATCGCCGCGGCCGCCCTCGTGGTCGGCGTGGTCTTCCCGGACCAGCGCTTCTCGCCGCCGCTGCGGCGCACCGTGGAAATCATCGAGGCGATCTGCATCGCCGTGGTGCTGCCGCTCGCCCTCGGCGTGATGGACCTCTACTCGACGCTGCGCCACCTCAACCTCAAGTGAGCCGCGCGATGGGCTCCCGCCGCTCCTTCCCCCGCAAGCTCGGCCTTCCCGGCCGGGCCGGCGTGGCGCTGTTCGCCGCCGGGCTCGGGCTGGCTTCCCCGTTCGCCGCCGCTCCGGCGTCGGCGCAGACGGCGGACGCGCCCGCGGGCACCTGGGCCACTCCGCCGCCGCTGGGTCCCGGCGACGCGCCGCCCGCCGACACCGGCCACTCGGACACCACGTACAAGAAGAAAAACGAGTGCGTGCAGCGGAGTCTCGGGCAGAACGTCGAGATCAACTTCCGCCCGTGGGGCCAGGACTACCTGCAGCTGCAGAAAGCGCAGGAGATCGTTCGCGCGGCCACCGGATCGGTCGGGGGCAACCAGAAGGTCGCCGTGATCGACACCGGCGTCACGCCGCATCCGTGGTTCCAGGGCCGGGTGGAAAGCGGCGGGGACTACGTGGCCACCCCGGACAACGGCGCCGAGCCGGGCCTGCAGGACTGCGACGGCCACGGAACCGAGGTCGCCGGGATCATCGCGGGCAATCCGCAGGACCCGAAGGTCGGCTTCATCGGCGTGGCCCCGGACGCGCACATCGTGTCCTACCGGCAGCTGAGCGAGAACTACGCCAAGGACGACAGCCCGCAGCAGCCCTCGGCTCCCCCGTCCGGCAGCAACAGCCAGCAGCCCCCGGCGGGCGGCAGCAGCAACAGCCAGCTGCCGCCGTCCTCGGGCGGCGGCACCGGGGGCGGAAGCGGCACGGCGCCCCAGCAGGACAACAAGGGCGACAACCGCCAGCTGCAGAAGGAAGGCACCGCGGGCACGCTGAACACGCTCGCGCAGATCATCCGCGGCATCGCCGACAGCGGCCGGGCCAAGGTGATCAACATGTCGGTCGACCACTGCCGTGCGGGCACCGCGCCCGGCGACATCCAGGAGGGCGAGCGCAAGGTTCAGGCCGCGGTGCACTACGCGGTCGAGCGCGACATCGTGGTCATCGCGGCCGCGGGCAACGTTTCGGAGAACTGCCCGCAGAACGACCAGGCCGACCCGAACAAGCCGAAGTCGATCGTCACGCCGCCGTGGTTCTCCGACGACGTGCTGTCCGTCGGGGCCATCCAGGAGGACGGCAGCGTCGCGCCGTTCAGCGTGCACGGCCCGTGGGTCGGCGTCGCCGCGCCGGGCACCAAGATCGTGTCGCTCGACCCGGCGGAGCATTCGACCGGACTCGCGAACCTGACCATCGCGAACGGCAACCCGTCGCCGATCCAGGGCACCAGCTTCGCCGCGCCGTACGTGGCCGGCGTCGCCGCGCTGGTCCGTTCGATGTACCCGAAGCTGAACGCCCGCGACGTGGTCAAGCGGCTCAAGGCGACCGCGCAGCATCCGGCCGCTCCGGGCGGACGCGACAACTTCGTCGGCTACGGCGTGATCGACCCGGTGGCCGCGCTCACCGCGAACCTTCCGGGCGACACCGGCAACCTCTCGCTGCCGAAGCCGGTGGTGCAGGAGGCCACGCTGCCGCCCGCCGACGGCATCAGCTCGACCCCGATGATCGTCGCGCTCGCGGGCACCGGAGGCGGCGTGGCGGCGTTGCTGATCACGCTGTTCGTGGTGCACACGATCCGGCGAAACCGGTCCGGGTCGCCGCCAGCGCGATAACTTCCGGCACCAGAAAGGGCCGCTCTCCGCGATCGCTGCGGGGAGCGGCCCTTTTTGTTCGTCCGTGCGCGGAGAAGGCCATTCGCCGCGGTTGTCGCGACGGCGGCCTCCTTGGTCACTTTCCGGGTTTCGGCGGCTTCCCGTCCTTCTCCGGCCGCCGCGCGGGCGGGTCCTGGCCGATCACCGGCGGAGTCACCTGTGCGGGCTCGCCGAAGATCTCGGACGTCTTCGCCGCCGCGCGCTGCCTCGGCTTGTGCTGCGAACCGCCGTCACCGCCTCCGCCGCCCATGCCGGCGAAGCCCATCATCGGCATCATCGACGTGCCTTGGTCCGCCGCCGCGGGCTGCGCCGCCGGGGCGACCGGCTCGGCGGGCGGAAGGCCCGCCTGGCCCTGTTCCAGCCGTGGATCGGCGGCGGTTTCCTTGCCGTGGTGGGAATCCTCCGCGGCGGACGGGGTCACCGAATCGTCCGAAGTGGACGCCGAAGCGGCCACTGTGGACTCTCCGGCGGCAGCGGAGGTCCCCGCCGGAGCGTTCGCGGGAGCGTCAGCGTCGTGCAGCCGGAACTGCTGCGCTGGATAGTGGTGCCGCAGTTCGATGCTCGACGGACGTCCGGCGGGTGCGTCGACGCCAGCACACAACCGGCCGAACTCGCGCAGCACGTCCTCCGCGGCCTCGTGCAAGGACTTCAGCGACTGTTCGGTCTCCCGCATCTGCGACCGCGCCCGGGAAGCGCCGCCGCTTGGCAGCATCGCCGATTCGGACAGCAGGTCAGCAGCGTCGACCAGCACCTCTTCCGCCGCGCCGACGATCTTGCGCAGCGATTCGGTGAGCTGATCGATCGCGTCAGCGAGCGCGTCGAGCGCGTCCTCCGATCCCTCGCTCGCCGCGCGAATTTCGCCGAGGTAAGCGACAAACGCGTCCGCGTCGGGGCCGGACCACGACGCGTCGATCCGGCCGAGATCCTCCGCGAGGTTCGTGGACACCCTGGCCGCCGTACGAGCCGCGCCGCGCAGGCTCTCGGCCTCCGCGTCCAGTTCTTCCCAGCGGCCGGTGAGCGGCCGGTAGTAGGTGGCGACCGGATCGGTCACGCCCAGCTCGCGGGCGAGCTCGGTCACGTAGGCCAAAGACGGCTCCGTCACGAGATCCTCCCGGCGCGCTCGATCCGCTCGGCCGCGTCGGCGTCCCGTTGGGTGTGGCCCGCGGTGAGCTGCTCCAGCGCCGCGGCGACCGACCGCAGCGCGGCCACGCCGGCAGTGAGCTGGCCGCGCAACGCTTGCGAAGCCTGTGCGTACGACTCCGGCACGCCCAGCTGCGCGGCCACCTCGCCGTACGCGACGGCGGTGGTCGCTCGCGCGCCGACCTCGCCCGCGGCGGTCTCCAGCTCGTCGGCCGCCCGCGCGACCTTCGCCGCGTAGCCGCCGACGACCGCGCCGTCGATCCGCACGGCGCTTGTTCCCGGACTGCTTCCCGCCGCTGCCACGTTCGTCCCTCCGCTCACCCGGTGCGTGTCCGAGTGTGACGGACGGACTCCGCCGTCAGTTCCCGGCGGGTTGCTGCTGTCCGGCCGCCTGCGGTTTGTACGAGCCCGCGTTCGGGTCGATCGGCACCGAATCGAATTGCTTCATCACGTTCTGCACGTTCAGCGACGCCCCCGTCGGCAGGAGCCCGATGATCGACTCCGGCGCGGGCAGCCGGTTGTTCAGCCCCAGTTCCTCCGCGGTCGCCGCGTCCGGCACGCCGTAGCGGATGCCGCGGTCGGAGATCAGCTGGATCGGGCCCTTGCCGAAGGTCTTGTCCGATTCGGTGGCCGACTGCACCACCGCGCCGTACCCGGTCGGCATGTAGAAGCCGGTGATCGGCACGCCGTTCGGGCCGGTGTTGCTGACGCTGAGGATCTTCGAGGTGCCGTCGGCGTTCTTCTCCACCGGGATCTGCTTGTTGATGTAGACCGAGGTGTGCGCCTGGGTCTTGTCGGCGCTCAGCGACCAGCCGAGGCACGCGACGGGCGAGCCCTGCGTGGCGTCGAGGACGGTCGGGACGACCTTCGGGTAGTCGTCGACCTTCACGTAATCGGGGTCGCCCTGCTGCAGCACCTTGACGTTGTTGATCTTGTCGAGAGTCAGGGTCGGCGTGGTGGCCGAACCGCCGCTCTTGGCTGTGCGCACGATGTCCGCGACGGCGGGCGACACCTTCTGGATGCCGGACTTGGCGATGAGCCAGAACTCCAGCGGGCCGCCGGAGGGCTGGGTCGAGAAGACGTCGCCGACGGTCAGGCCGTCGAAGCTGCTCGGCGGAGTCGTCCCCTCGCCCGCCACCGGCGGCGGGACCAGCTTGCTGACCTCCGGGATCGCGTTGAGCAAAGCCTGCGACACCTTGCGCGACTTCGTCGGCAGATGCAGCGCGGACCGCACCGGATCGCTGGAGCCGGACGGCACCTCGGCGCGCACGGTGTTCGCGTTCGGCCGGCTCTGCGTCGCGGGCAGCCGGTAGATGAGGTAGGTCTTGCCGTTGCCCGCGTCGCCGAGCAGCGCCTGGTTCTCCTGCAGTTCGTTGCCGAGCTTGTCGATGCCGGCGATCACGTCCGTGTTGGTCTTGTTGACCGAGTCCTGCTGCGGCAGCGACGGGTCCAGCACCACCTCGTCGCACACCGCCCAATTGGGGGTAATCCGCTGGTCCGCCGACGGGATCAGCTGCGGGCCGTCCGGAATGCCGGTGAGCTTCTCGCGCGGCATGTTCTTCAGCTGTTCATCCGAGACGACAGTCGGGTTCTTCACCTCCGCCGCCTGCTGACCGCCTTGGCCGCCCTGCTGTCCCTGTCCGCCCTGCTGCTTCTGCGCCATGAGGATCAGCCGCGCCGACGCGAGGTTGAACGTCGGGATCAGCCGCGCCGGGTTCCCGGTGACGACATACACGGTGCCGGACTGCTCGCCGATCACGATGTTGTCCGACGACGGCACCGACGGCGAGGGGCTCAACAGGCCCCACAGCACGAAAACGACGGCGCCCAGCACGCCGAGGATCACGCCGACCGCGGTCGCGCGCCCGTGGGAGCGCATCGGGTCGTGCAACATCACCGCGTCGCGGCGGACCAGTGCGGACTGCATCCGGCGCAGGACGAACTTGTATGCCTGAACCTGAGACTTAGTCGTGGGTGTTGATGGCATTCTCGACCTACAGTCCTCCCCGTCGCGGTACGGTTCCGCAGGATAGCCGTACGGGGACCGTCTGGTGTGGGGTTTCTACCAACTCCGGTTAGGGTCAGGCATCCCGGGACCGGCTTTCCGGGTACGCAGCACTCACGAGGGGAAGAGAACGCGCGGATGTCCGTCAGCACGCCTCCACGTCCGCCTGGTCCGCAGGGGCCGCCACCGCCTCCCGGGGGACGTCCCCCGGGTCCGCCGCAGCGGCCCGGAAGAACCGGCGGACCCGGCGCGGCTCCCGGCGGTCCCGGCCTGCCCCCTCGCACTCCCCCTCCCGGCATTCCGGGCGGCCCCGGCGGTCCCGGACGGCCCGGTGGACCGGTCACCCCCGGACCCGGCGTTCCCAAGCCCGGCGTTCCTGGCGCCCCCGGTGCTCCTGGACCGGGTGGTCCCAAGCCGGGCGGCCCCGGTGGTCCGGGCGGCCCCAAGCCCGGCGGCCCCGCTGGCCCCGGCGGTCCGGGCGGGCCTGGTGGACCCACCGGTCCGCGAACCGGACGTCCTGGCGGCGGCGGACCTAACGGTCCTCGGCCGGGCGGTCCCGGTGGCCCTGGTGGTCCCGGTGGTCCGGGCGGACCCGGCGGCCCCGGCGGCGGTGGCCCCGGAGGCCCGGGCGGACCTGGCGGCGGCGGACCCGGCGGACCCGGCGGACCTGGCGGTCCCGGTGGCCCCGGCGGCCCGAACAGCGGTGGCGGCCCCGAAAGCGGCGAACCCGCACCGACCGGCGGCACCGCGACCGCGCTCCGGATGGCCCCGCCCTCGCGGCGGCGTTCCGGCGGCATCACGCTCGGCCCGCTGCCCGTGGTCAACCTCGTCGTGCTGGAAGTCGGCGTCGCGATCGGGCTCGTGCTGCTGGCGATCAACACGCAGCTCAAGTACGTCGCGATCGGCGTCGCGGCGCTCGGCCTGATTCTCGCGTTCCTGCGCGTGGGCGGACGCTGGTTCACCCAGTGGCTCTCGCTGACGCTGCGGTACCGGTTCCGCTCGCACGGTCGCGTGGCGACCCCTCCGCCGCCGACCAGCATCGAGGAACTCGCCGAGGAAAGCGCGGTCACCGGCCCGGAGGACGCGCGCGTCAGCCTCCTGCGGCTGGCCGTTCCGGACCTCGTGGTGGCACACGCCGTCGACCACGAACGGCAGGAAGTCGGCATCGCCTGGAACGACGGCACCTGGACCGCGGTCCTGCTCGTCGAGCCGATGCCGGCGATGATCTCCCAGGCCGGCGGCGCGCCCAGCCTTCCGCTGTCCGCGCTCGCGCCGTGCCTCGAAGACCGCGGCGTGCTGCTGGACTCCATCCAGATGATCTGGCACAGCTACCCGGGTTCGGCCGCGATGCCCGCGGACGCCCCGGCGCTCAGCTCCTATCTCGAGGTGCTCGGCCCGCTGCCCGCGGCCGCCCGGCGGACCACGTGGATCGCGGTCCGGCTCGACCCGCGGCGTTGCCCGGAGGCGATCCGGGAACGCGGCGGCGGCGTCGTCGGCGCGCACCGCGCGATGATCGGTGCGCTGTCGCGGGTGCGCAACGCACTGGAGTCCCAGGGCGTGCCGACCCGGCCGCTCGACCCCGACGAACTGCTGCGCGCCAGCATTTCGGCGGCCGAGCTCACCGCGGTCGCCGGTTCGAACGAAAAGGTCAGCCTGCAGGAGAGCTGGACCGGCGTCACCGCGGCCGGCATCGGGCACTCCAGCTACGCGATCACCGGCTGGCCCAAGGGAAAGATCAGCGGCAGTCTCAACGGACTCACCAGCGTGCGCGCGCTGTCCGCGACGGTCGCCATGGCGATCTCGCCGTCGGCGGACGAGGGCCGCATCGGCCTGCGCGGCGTGGTGCGGCTCAGCGCCCGCAACCCGCGCGAGCTGGACGCCGCCGAACAGCGGCTGCAGAGCATCGCGGAGCGGCTCGACGTCGACCTGACCCCCATGAAGGGCATGCAGGTCTCGGCGTTCTCCGCGACGCTGCCGATCGGAGGCACGGCATGAGCGCCGCTTGCCAGCGAACCAACGTTATTCATGCCGTCGCCTGCCCGGCGATCAGCGTGAAACTCCTCGAGGAGGCGGCGGCATGAGCACGCGTTTGCGCGACGCCGGGCGGAACACCGGCGTCGCCCCGGAGTTCACGGTCGACCCGGCCATGCTCGACGCGATCAGCCCGTCCGGCGACCGCGGCGGCGTGGTCCTCGGTTCCGGCCTCAAGGGCGAGCCGCTGACCGTGTCGGCGCTGCGCTCGCAGCCGACCCGCATCGTGCTCGTCGGCGGGCTCTACCTCGCCCGTCAGGTCGCGATGCGCGCGATGGCGACGGGTGCGTGGGTCGTCGTGGCCACCGGACGTCCCGCGGCGTGGCAAGTGCTGCAGCAGGCAGCCGGAACCCGCGACGGACGCCCGTCGCCGCTGGTGCAGATCCGCCGGCTCTCGCCGGTCGAACTGCCGCGCCCGTCCGAGGACGCCCCGCTGCTCGTGGTCACCGACGGCGGACCGACCCCGCAGGACCTGTTCCCGCCCCGGTCGCCCTGGCAGACCACGGTGTACGTGCTGCCGTACCTGCACCCGCAGGCAGGCACCACGGCGAACGCCGCGGACCTCGTGCTGATGCAGCGGCTGCCCGCCGGACAGGCCGAACTGGCGGCCCGGATCTGGCGGCTGCCGCCGCAGATGATGCGCCAGCTGACCACACTGAAGGACGACCAGGTCGTGGCACTGGGCACGAACCTGTGGCGTCCGCTGCGGCTGGTCACGACGCAGAAGGAACAGCAGCTGCTCGGCCCGGTTCGCCGGGGCGACTGAGAACGGCAGAACGGTGAAGGCCTCCTTGCGGGATTCCGCAAGGAGGCCTTTTCACAGTTCGGCGGTGGCGCTGGCCCACTTCGCCAGGCTCTCCGCCCCCGACTGATACGGCGAAGTTCCGGTCGCGGTCGCGATCACCAGGTCGTACGCCTCGTCCTCCGGCGCGTCCAAGTCGAAGCCGTTCAGCCCGTAGAACACGAACACCGACATCCAGCCCAGCCGCTTGTTCCCGTCGATCAGCGGGTGATTCCGGACGATGGATTCCAGCAGCACCGCGGCTTTCTCGTGCAGATCCGGATAAGCGTCCTGTCCCATCAGCGAGGACTGCGGACGGTGCGCCGCCGCGTCGAGCAAGCCAAGGTCGCGCACTCCTGCTCTTTTCGGCCCGCCCCGGCCTAGAGCTCGTTCGACGACCGCACATTCCGCGTCTGCTCAGCCCGCGCGGCCAGCAACTCATCCGGCGGATAATCCACCGCCGTCAACGTCAGCCCGTGGGCCGGGGCGACCGCGCTGTCCCGGGTCCCGCTCGCCAGAACCTCGCCCGGCCACTCGGTTCCGCGCCGCCCGTCCCCTACGAGCAGCAACACCCCGACCAGGCTGCGGACCATCGAATGGCAAAACGCGTCCGCGCTGACCTGGACTTCCAGCAGATGCTCGTCGATCCGAGTCCACTCCAGACGCTGCAGCTCGCGGATCGTCGTGCCGCCCTCGCGCTGTTTGCAATACGCCGCGAAGTCCTGCAGGCCCAGCAACGACTGCGCGGCAGCGTTCATCCGCTCTGTCGACAGTGGACGGCCCCAAGCCAGAGTGTCGTTGCGGCGCAACGGATCGACGCCCCACGGGGCGTCGGAGACGCGATAGCGGTAATGCCGCCGGATGGCCGAGAACCGGGCGTCGAAACCCGCCGGGGCCACGCGTGCGTGCAGAACCCGCGCGTCGGCGGGCAAAAGTTTGTTCCAGCGGCCGCGCATGCGCGTCAGGTCCGGGATTCCCAGCGAGTCCACCGGAATCCGGCCCGGCGCACCGGGCGCGAACGGGACGACGTCGACGTGCACGACCTGGCCCGTCGCGTGCACCCCGGCGTCCGTGCGGCCCGCGACGACCACGGATTTCGGCACCGACTCCCCCGGCGGCTGGCGCTGCAGCGCCTGCTCCAGTTCAGCCTGCACGGTGCGGCGGCCCGGCTGGCGGGCCCAGCCGGAGAAGTCCGTGCCGTCGTAGCTCACGTCCAAGCGCAGACGAACGAGCCCGCCCTCCCCGTGGGGAGCGGCGGGCTCATCCGATGCAGACAGTGCCGGCAGGACTCAGTCCTTCTTGGCGTCGGCGTCGTCGGAGGCGGCAGCCTCGTCCGCGGCCGGGGCGGCGGCCTCTTCGGCAGCCGGGGCCTCTTCAGTCGCTGAGACCTTTTCGGGGGCCTCAGCGGCTTCCTCGGCGACCGGAGCGGCGGCGACCTCGTCCTTGGCGAACTTGGTCTTGCGGGCCCGCTCGGCCTCAGACGTCACGGTCTTCTCCGCGACCAGTTCGATGACGGCCATGGCGGCGTTGTCGCCCTTGCGCGGCATCGTCTTGGTGATGCGGGTGTAACCGCCGGCGCGCTCCGCGAAGTGCGGGCCGATCTCGGCGAACAGCTTGTGCACGACGTCCTTGTCCCGGACGACCTTCTGCACCAGGCGACGGTTGTGCAGGTCGCCCCGCTTCGCCTTGGTGATCAGCTTCTCGGCCAGCGGGCGGACCCGCTTGGCCTTAGCCTCGGTCGTCGTGATCTTGCCGTGCTCGAACAGCTGAGTGGCCAGGTTGGCCAGGATCAGCCGCTCGTGCGCGGCAGACCCGCCGAGCCGGGCTCCCTTGGTAGGGGTGGGCATGACTTTCTCCTAGTTCAGCTCACAGCGTCCGGGCACCGAGGCCTCAGAGCTGCTCGGTCTCTGCGTAGTCCTGGCCATCGTCGTGGCCGTCGTCCGAAATCCCGCCGCCGATGCCGGCGACCCCTTCCGACCAGCCTTCGCCGTCGTAGCTGGTGGCAGCCGCGGACGGGTCGAACCCGGGCGGGCTGTCCTTCAGCGCGAGGCCGAGGCCGACGAGCTTCAGCTTGACCTCGTCGATCGACTTGGCGCCGAAGTTGCGGATGTCGAGAAGGTCCGCCTCGCTGCGCGAGACGAGCTCGCCCACGGTGTGGATGCCTTCGCGCTTCAGGCAGTTGTACGACCGGACGGTGAGGTCCAGGTCCTCGATCGGCATCGCGTAGGCGGCGATGGTGTCCGCCTCCTGCGGCGACGGGCCGATCTCGATGCCCTCGGCGTCGACGTTCAGCTCGCGAGCGAGACCGAACAGCTCCACCAGCGTCTTGCCGGCCGAGGCCACCGCGTCGCGCGCGGTGATCGACGGCTTGGTCTCGACGTCCAGGATCAGCTTGTCGAAGTCGGTGCGCTGCTCGACACGGGTGGCCTCGACCTTGTAGGTCACCTTCAGCACCGGCGAGTAGATGGAGTCGACCGGGATCCGGCCGATCTCCGCGCCCGCCTGCTTGTTCTGCAGGGCCGGAACGTAACCGCGGCCGCGCTCGACGACGAGCTCGATCTCGAGCTTGCCCTTGCCGTTCAGCGACGCGATGTGCAGATCCGGGTTGTGCACGGTGACGCCCGCGGGCGGCACGATGTCGGCAGCCGTGACCTCACCCGGGCCCTGCTTGCGCAGGTACATGGTGACCGGCTCGTCCTCTTCCGAGGACACGACCAGTTCCTTCAGGTTCAGGATGATGTCGGTGACGTCTTCCTTCACCCCGGGAACGGTGGTGAATTCGTGCAGCACGCCGTCGATGCGGATGCTCGTCACGGCCGCGCCCGGGATGGACGACAGCAGCGTGCGCCGCAGCGAGTTGCCGAGCGTGTAGCCGAAGCCGGGCTCCAGCGGTTCGATGGTGAACCGGGAGCGGGTCTCGTTGACCGTCTCTTCGCCAAGAGCCGGCCGCTGGGAAATCAGCATTCCTTAATTCCTTTCCAGACGACGCCCGCCATATGACGTCGAAGGGATGGCGTGACGGCGGCGCACTGTGGGCGCCGCCGCCCCGTAACCAGTCGCAGAGACCGGTTACTTCGAGTAAAGCTCGACGATCAGCTGTTCCTGAACCGGAACGTCGATCTGCGCGCGCTCCGGCAGCTGGTGGACCAGCACGCGGAGGTTCGACGGCACGACCTGCAGCCAGGCCGGGACCGGACGCTCGCCGAAGGACTCCTTCGCCGCCACGAACGGCAGCATGCCCATCGACTTCGGCCGCACGTCGATGATGTCCCACTTGCTGACCTGGTAGGACGGCACGTTGACCTTGACGCCGTTGACCAGGAAGTGGCCGTGGCTCACCAGCTGCCGCGCCTGACGGCGGGTGCGGGCGATGCCGGCGCGGTAGATCACGTTGTCCAGCCGGGACTCGAGGATCTGCAGCAGGTTCTCACCGGTCTTGCCCGGACGCCGCACGGCTTCCTTGTAGTACCGGACGAACTGGCGCTCGAGAACGCCGTAGGTGTAGCGAGCCTTCTGCTTCTCCTGCGACTGCAGGAGGTACTCGGACTCCTTGATGCGCCCGCGGCCGTGCTGGCCCGGCGGGTAGGGGCGACGTTCGAACGCCTGGTCGCCGCCGATGAGGTCAACCTTGAGGCGACGCGAAATACGCGTCGCGGGGCCGGTGTAACGAGCCATTTCTTAGTACTCCTCCCCGTTCCTCAGACCCGGCGCCGCTTGGGCGGGCGGCAGCCGTTGTGAGGCTGCGGGGTCACGTCCTGGATGGTGCCGACCTCGAGGCCGGCCGCCTGCAGCGAGCGGATCGCCGTCTCGCGGCCCGAACCCGGGCCCTTCACGAAAACGTCGACCTTCTTCATGCCGTGCTCGGCCGCCTTGCGGGCGGCGTTCTCGGCGGCCATCTGCGCGGCGAACGGAGTCGACTTGCGCGAGCCCTTGAAGCCCACGTGGCCGCTCGAGGCCCACGCGATCACGGCGCCGGTCGGGTCCGTGATGGAGACGATGGTGTTGTTGAAGGTGCTCTTGATGTGCGCGTGACCGTGCGCGACATTCTTCTTTTCCTTGCGGCGGACCTTCTTGGCCCCCGCAGTGCGGCTCTTGGGTGGCATGTTCTGAGGGTTCTCCTGTTAACGCGCGTTCTGCTGGTGAGCGGCGACGGCTTCCTGCTGCCCGCGGCGGATGATGGATCCGGCGTCGGTGTAGAGGTTCCGCAGCGCCATCGGGCGGGCGTAGAGCGCCTTGGGCGAGACACAAGCCGTGGAGCGACGGACGGAACCGCCCATGCGAACGACCTTCTTGCCCTGGGTGCTCACTTCTTGCCAGCCTTCTTCTTGCCGGCGACCGTCTTCTTCGGGCCCTTGCGGGTGCGGGCGTTGGTCTTGGTCCGCTGACCGCGCACCGGCAGACCACGACGCCAGCGCAGACCCTGGTAGGTCCCGATCTCGATCTTGCGCCGGATGTCGGCGTTCACCTCACGGCGAAGGTCACCCTCGACCTTGAAGTTTTCGTCGATGTAGTCCTTCAGCTTGACGAGATCCTCGTCGCTGAGGTCCTTGACGCGGGTGTCGGCGTTCAGCTCGGCAGCAGCGATCATCTGCTTCGAGCGGGTACGGCCGATCCCGTAGATGTAAGTCAGCGCGATCTCCAACCGCTTCTCGCGGGGGAGGTCCACGCCAGCGAGTCGTGCCACTGGTGCTCCTTTATCGAGTTCGTCTTCAGGTCTGCTCCCCGTCCGGTTCCGGAACCGACTCGCCTGTCGTGCCCGTGGCTTGCGCCCCGGGTGTCCCGGCCCCGGCCTGAAGTCCGGGGGTGCACCGGGCCGCTTGCGCGGCCCGGCAGGTACGGGGAGGGTGGGTTAGCCGTCAAGCGGCCTGCTGCAGTGCGGTTCTCAGCCCTGACGCTGCTTGTGACGCAGGTTCTCGCAGATCACCATGATCCGGCCGTGACGGCGGATCACCTTGCACTTGTCGCAGATCTTCTTGACGCTCGGCTGGACCTTCACGTCTTCCTGCTTCCTGCTCTGCTCGGCTCTGGCGTGATCACTTGTAGCGGTAGACGATGCGACCACGGGAGAGGTCGTAGGGCGACAGCTCCACGACAACCCTGTCCTCCGGCAGGATGCGGATGTAGTGCTGCCGCATCTTGCCGCTGATGTGTGCCAGGACCTTGTGGCCGTTCTCCAACTCGACGCGGAACATCGCGTTGGGGAGCGGCTCGACCACGCGGCCTTCGACCTCGATGGCCCCGTCTTTCTTAGCCATGTCCTCCGCAATCCCTGATGCACGCTTGATGTGCACAGCGTGATCGGTTTTGAGCTCGAGTCCTTGCTTACTGGGTGGTGCTCGGCCACACTCGGCCCCGGGTCCATGAAGTTCGCAAGAATTCACGAGCATGCTGGAACCGGCGCATGAGCGCGCCGACTTGACAGTGTACGCAACCCGTGCAGTACCCCGTCGACCGGGGTGCAAGTAGACCCGTGTGAGTGGCCGCTCAGGACTCTTCGGGGAGAGTGAGCACCCAGGGACCGTCCTCGGTGATGGCGACGGTGTGCTCCCAGTGCGCGGCACGCGAACCGTCGACGGTGACCACCGTCCAGCCGTCGTCCAGTTCGAGGGTTTCGCCGCTGCCGCCGGTCAGCATGGGCTCGATCGCGAGCGCCATGCCGGGCTTGAGCCGGGGCCCCTTGCCGGGTTTGCCGACGTTCGGCAGGAACGGCTCCATGTGCATCTGCCGGCCGATGCCGTGGCCGCCGTACTCGAGGATCTCGCCGTACTCGCGGCCGTCGTCCTCGCCCGCCTGGCGGGCGGCGGTCTGCACGGCGAAGGAGATGTCGGTGAGCCGGGAGCCCGCGCGGACGGCCTCGATGCCCGCCCACATGGCGCGTTCGGTGGCGGCCGACAGCTGGTGGTCTTTCTCGCTGACCGCGCCGATCTCCAGCGTCACCGCGGAATCGCCGTGCCAGCCGTCGAGGATCGCGCCGCAGTCGACCGAGATCAGGTCGCCCTCGGCGAGCACCTGCTTGGCCGACGGGATGCCGTGCACGATCTGCTCGTTCACCGACGCGCAGATCGACGCCGGGAATCCGTGATAGCCCTTGAACGAGGGCACCGCGCCGGCGTCGCGGATCGTCTGCTCGGCCAGCTCGTCGAGCTCGGCCGTGGTGACCCCGGCCCGGGCGAGTTCGCGCACGGCGGCCAGGGTGCGGGCGACGACGAGACCGGCCGCCCGCATGGCCTCCAGCTCGCCGCGGGTCTTGACCTCGATCATGCGCCCGCGGCGGAGCATTTGCAGAACACGCAACCCTCCGAGATTCACGTGCGGTCGCGCAGCGCTTTCAGCACGCGGTCCGAGATCTCCTGCACCTCGCCGACGCCGTCGACCTTCACCAGGATGTCGGAGTAGTACTCCAGCAGCGGCGCGGTCTCCGACACGTACACCTGCTGGCGGCGGCGGATGACGTCCTCGGTGTCGTCCGCGCGGCCGCGCGACATGAGGCGGCGGACGACGACGTCCTCGGCCACGTCGAGCTGGATGACCGCGTCGAGCTTGGTGTCTGCCTCGCTCAGCATCTCGCCGAGAACCTCGGCCTGCTTGGTGTTGCGCGGGAACCCGTCGAGCAGGAAGCCCGCCTTCGCGTCCGGTTCGGCCAGCCGCTCGCGGACCATTTCGTTGGTCACCGAATCCGGCACCAGCTCGCCCGAGTCCAGGTACCGCTTGGCCTCCTGGCCGAGCGGGGTCTCCTGGCCGACGTGCGCCCGGAAGAGGTCGCCCGTCGAGATGTGCGGGATCCGCAGCTGCTCGGACAGGGCAACCGCCTGCGTGCCTTTGCCCGCGCCGGGCGGTCCGACGAGAACCAGTCGCGTCACTTCAAGAACCCTTCGTAGTTGCGCTGCATCAGCTGGCTTTCGATCTGCTTCACGGTGTCGAGCCCGACGCCGACCATGATCAGCACAGCCGTGCCACCGAACGGGAAGTTCTGGTTGTTCCCGCTGCCGGTGAGGGACAGGAAGAAGTTCGGGAGGATCGCGATGATGCCCAGGTACAGCGAGCCGGGAAGAGTGATCCGGCCCAGCACGAAGCTGAGGTACTCGGCGGTGGGACGGCCGGGCCGGATGCCCGGGATGAAGCCGCCGAACTTCTTCATCTCTTCCGCACGCTCGTCCACGTTGAACGTGATCGTGATGTAGAAGTAGGTGAAGAAGATGATCAACAGGAAGTAGAGCAGGATGTGCACCCAGCTGCTCTGGTTGACCAGGTAGTTCTGAATGAACGACTGCCAGCCCGCGTTGCTGTTCGGGTCGCCGATCAGCTGGCTGAGCAGCTGCGGCAGGTACAGCAGCGACGAGGCGAAGATGACCGGGATGACACCGGCCTGGTTCACCTTGATCGGCAGGTAGGTCGAGGTGCCGCCGTACATCCGGCGGCCGACCATGCGCTTGGCGTACTGCACCGGGATCCGGCGCTGGCCCTGCTCGACGAAGATGACGCTCGCGATGATCACCAGGCCGAACGCGAGGACCACGACCAGCGCGATGCCGCCGCCGTTGCTGATGATGTTGGCGCCCTCGGCCGGGATGCGGGCCGCGATGTTCAGGAAGATCAGCACCGACATGCCGTTGCCGACGCCGCGCTCGGTGATCAGCTCGCCCAGCCACATCATCACCGCGGTGCCCGCGGTCATGGTGACCACGATCAGCGTCAGCGAGTAGATGCTGTTGTCCGGGATGATCGGCTGCGAGCAGCCCTGGAACAGGGTGCCGCGATCAGCCAGCGCGACCACGCCGGTGGCCTGCAGGATCGCCAGCGCGATCGTCAGGTACCGGGTGTACTGGGTCAGCTTGTTCTGGCCGGACTGGCCTTCCTTCTTCAGCTCCTCGAACCGCGGGATGACGACGGTGAGCAGCTGGATGATGATGCTCGCGGTGATGTAGGGCATGATGCCCGTCGCGAACAGCGAGAGCTGCAGCAGCGCGCCGCCGCTGAAGAGGTTGAGCAGCTGGTACACGCCCTGCTGGTCCGCCTGTGCGGTACAGGCCTTCACGGCGGCGAACGAGACCCCCGGAGCCGGGATGGTTGCACCGATCCGGTAGACCGCGACGATGGCTAGCGTGAACAGGATCTTCTTGCGTAGATCCGGCGTCGCGAGAGCCGAGCGGAATGCGCTGAGCACGCGGGGGACCTCCTCGGCGTCGTCGGTCGTCCCAACCGACGATCGGCTTGGCCGGTACGAGACCGGCGGGATGTCTGACTCACTGGCAAGCCAGGAACGCTTCAGGGCAAACAGGCCCGGAAGCGTGCCGCCGACTCTAACAGCTTCGCATGGAGCACCCGCAGCGCGTGTGCGTTTTACGTCTCAGTACGAGCCGCCCCGGCAGGCAAGAGCCGCAGGTGAGGCCGCTCGGAGCACAGATGATCACCTGTTCGGCCCGCACCGTTAGGCGGGCTTTCCCACAGCACCACGGAAAAACGGCACCAAGCCGAGCCCGTGAGGGACCCCTTCACGTACTTAGATTCTCTCAAGGAGCCCTTCACGGACCTTTCGCGGAACCGCCACCGCCCCACTCGGACCGTCCGTGAGGGACTCCTTCACGGAATTAGATTCCCTCAAGGAGCCCTTCACGACCCCCAACCGGCACCGGTGCACGCAAAAATCGAGGCACCCAGCCCCTCCCCCGCACCCCGATACGAAGCCTCCCTGCGGTTCGGGGGTGCTTGTCAAGGCATCTTTCCCGCCTTGACAAGCACCCCCGAACCGTCAGCACAATCAAGCTTCGGGGTGCCCCACGCCACCACCGGGCGCAATGTCGCCGCCAGGCGACGAGCCGCAAACGACCGCACACGAAAACGGGCCCGCCCGGAAAACCGGACGGGCCCGCCTCAACGCAAGCGATCAGCTAACGGTGGCCGAACCACCAGCAGCCTCGATCTTCTCCTTGGCGGAACCGGAGAACGCGTGCGCGGTCAGCTCGAGCTTGACCCCGTTCAGGTCCCCGTTGCCGAGAACCTTGACGAGCTTGCCCTTGCGCACGAGACCGTGCTGAGCCAGCTCCTCCGGACCGACCTTGCCGCCGTCGGCGAACACCCGGGCGATGTCGCCCACGTTCACCGGCTGGTACTCGGTGCGGAACCGGTTCTTGAACCCACGCAGCTTCGGCAGCCGCATGTGGATGGGCATCTGCCCACCCTCGAACCCGGCGGGCACGTTCTTCCGGGCCTTGGTGCCCTTCGTGCCGCGACCCGCCGTCTTGCCCTTCGAACCCTCACCACGGCCGACGCGGATCTTGTCGCGCTTGGCGCCAGGAGCCGGACGCAGGTGGTGGATCTTGATGGCGGTCATGCCTTGACCTCCTCGACCTCCACCAGGTGGCGGACCGTGTGGATCAGGCCGCGCACCTGGGGGGTGTCCTCACGCACGACGCTCTGGCGGATCTTGCGCAGCCCGAGGGTGCGCAGCGACTCGCGGTGAGCGTGCTTCGTGCCGATCTTGCTCTTGACCTGAGTGACCTTGAGCTGAGCCATGTCAGACCCCCTGGCCGGCACGCTGGCGCAGCATCCGGGCCGGGGCGACGTCCTCGAGCGGCAGACCGCGGCGAGCGGCCACCTCCTCCGGACGCTGCAGACCCTTCAGGGCCGCGACGGTCGCGTGCACGATGTTGATGGCGTTGTCGGAGCCGAGCGACTTCGACAGCACGTCGTGGACGCCCGCGCACTCCAGCACCGCGCGCACCGGGCCGCCGGCGATGACGCCGGTACCAGCGGACGCGGGACGGAGCAGCACGACCCCGGCGGCTTCCTCACCCTGGATCGGGTGCGGAATGGTGCCGGCGACGCGCGGAACGCGGAAGAAGTTCTTCTTCGCTTCCTCGACGCCCTTGGCGATGGCCGCGGGAACTTCCTTGGCCTTGCCGTAGCCGACGCCGACCTGACCGTCGCCGTCGCCGACGACCACCAGGGCGGTGAAGCTGAAGCGACGACCGCCCTTGACGACCTTGGCGACGCGGTTGATCGTCACGACCTTCTCAAGGTGCGGGGTCTTGTCCTGGGCCGCCCCGCCACGGCCGCCGTCGCGCCGGTCGCGGCGGTCCCGACGGTCACCGCGGTCGTTGCCGCCCTGACCCGGTCCGCCCTGGCCGCCGCCGAATTGCCGTGTACGTCCCGGCATCAGGCTTTCCTTCCATTCACGAGCATGTGCATCAGAACTTCAACCCCGCCTCGCGGGCGGCGTCGGCGAGCGCGGCGATGCGGCCGTGGTAGGCGTTGCCGCCACGGTCGAACACCACGGCTTCGATGCCGGCGTCCTTGGCGCGCGAAGCGACCAGTTCGCCGACCTTGGCCGCCTTGGCCTTCTTGTCGCCCTCGAAGGACCGCAGGTCCGCCTCGAGGGTGGACGCCGACGCCAGCGTGTGACCGGCGAGGTCGTCGATCACCTGCACGGTGATGTGCCGCGAGGACCGCTTGACGACCATGCGCGGACGCGCGGGCGTCCCGCTGATCTTCTTGCGGAGGCGGAAGTGCCGACGGGCCTTGGCGACGCGACGGCGGGTCGAGATGTCCTTGCCGACCGGCTTGCGCTTCGTGGTAGTCGTGTCGCTCATCACTTACCCGTCTTTCCGACCTTGCGGCGGATCTTCTCACCCTCGTACCGCAGGCCCTTGCCCTTGTACGGGTCCGGGCGGCGCAGCTTGCGGATGACCGCGGCGGTCTGGCCGACCTTCTGCTTGTCGATGCCGGACACCGAGAACCGGGTCGGCGACTCCACCTTGAAGGTGATGCCTTCCGGAGCCTCGATCTTGACCGGGTGGCTGTAGCCGAGGGCGAACTCGAGGTCCGATCCCTTGGCCTGCACGCGGTAACCGACGCCGTGGATTTCCAGCTTCTTCTCGTAGCCCTCGGTCACGCCCACCACGAGGTTGTTCACCAGCGTGCGGGTGAGGCCGTGCAGGGCGCGGCTGGTGCGCTCGTCGTCCGGGCGCTTCACCAGCAGCGCGCCGTCCTCGCCGCGCTCGACGGTGATCGGCTCGGCGACAGTGTGCTCCAAGGTGCCCTTCGGCCCCTTGACCTTGACGTGCTGGCCGTCGATGGTCACCTCGACCCCGGAGGGGACGGAGACCGGCAGCTTTCCGATGCGTGACATGTCTGTGCCCCCTTCCTTACCAGACGTAGGCGAGGACTTCGCCGCCCACGTTGTTGCGCTTGGCCTGCCGGTCGGTCTGCAGGCCGGCGGACGTCGAGATGATCGCGACGCCGAGCCCGCCGAGAACGGACGGCAGTTCGGTCGATTTTGCGTAGACCCGCAGACCCGGCTTGGAGACGCGGCGAAGGCCGGCGATGCTCCGCTCGCGGTTGGGGCCGTACTTCAGCTCGACGACCAGGTTCTTGTGCTTCTCGCCCGGCTCGTCGCGGTAGCTCGCGATGTAGCCCTCGCGCTTGAGGATCTCGGCGATGTTCGCCTTGATCTTCGAGTGCGGAAGCACGACCTCGTCGTGGTACGCCGAGTTCGCGTTGCGCAGACGGGTCAAGAAGTCTGCGATCGGGTCGGTCATCGTCATGGTGACCTGTCAACCTTTCTCGCCTGGTTCCCCACCTCGCCCGGCCGGAGCGGTCTCCGGCCGGGTCGGCGGGGCCTGTGGCGAACTGGGAATAGAGTTTCGAGCCTTACCAGCTGGACTTGTGGACACCGGGCAGTTCACCCGCGTGCGCCATCTCCCGGAGGCAGATCCGGCACAGGCCGAACTTGCGGTAGACCGAGTGCGGACGCCCGCACCGGTTGCACCGGGTGTAGGCGCGCACCGCGAACTTCGGCTTCTTCGAAGCCTTGCTGACTAGCGCTTTCTTGGCCATCGGCTCAGTTCTCCTTGAACGGGAAACCGAGCTTGCGCAGCAGCGCCCGGCCCTCGTCGTCGGTGGTGGCGGTCGTGACGACGGTGACGTCCATGCCGCGCGGGCGGTCGATGTCGTCCGGGTTGATCTCGTGGAACATCGACTGCTCGTTGAGACCGAACGTGTAGTTGCCGTTGCCGTCGAACTGCTTGGGCGAAAGGCCGCGGAAGTCGCGGATACGGGGCAGCGCGATGGTCAGCAACCGGTCGAGGAACTCCCACATCCGGTCGCCGCGCAGCGTGACGCGCGCGCCGATCGGCTGGCCCTCGCGCAGCTTGAACTGCGCGATGGACTTGCGAGCCTTGCGGATCTCCGGCTTCTGCCCCGTGATCAGGGAGAGGTCGCGAACCGCGCCGTCGATCAGCTTGCTGTCCCGGGCGGCGTCCCCGACACCCATGTTCACGACGATCTTCACGACGCCGGGAATCTGGTGCACGTTGGCGATGGAGAACTCCTTCTGGAGTTCGCCCTTGATCTCTTCGCGGTACCGGGTCTTCAGACGCGGCACGATCTTCTCTGCGGTGGTCATGTCAGATGTCCTTGCCGTTCCGGCGCGAGACCCGGACCTTCTTGCCGTCCTCGCCGATGCGGTAGCCCACCCGGGTCGGCTTGCCGTCCGAGTCCACGACCATCACGTTCGAGACGTGGATGGGCGCTTCCTGGGTCACGATGCCGCCGGACTGCGCCCCGCGCTGGGTCTGGGTGATCCGGGTGTGCTTCTTGATCCGGTTGACACCCTCGACCAGAACGCGTTCGCGGTCCGGGTAGGCCTGGATGACCTTGCCCTTGGCGCCCTTGTCCTTGCCGGCGATAACGACGACGGTGTCGCCCTTCTTCACCTTCATCACAGCACCTCCGGCGCGAGCGAAATGATCTTCATGAACTTTCGGTCGCGCAGCTCGCGGCCCACCGGGCCGAAGATGCGGGTGCCCCGGGGCTCGTTGTCGTTCTTGATGAGCACGGCGGCGTTCTCGTCGAACCGGATGTAGGAACCGTCCGGACGACGGCGCTCCTTCACCGTGCGGACGATGACAGCCTTGACGACATCGCCCTTCTTCACCCCGGCAGCCGGGATGGCGTCCTTCACGGTGGCGACGATGATGTCGCCGATGCCGGCGTAGCGCCGCCCGGAGCCGCCGAGCACGCGGATGCAAAGGATTTCCTTTGCCCCGGTGTTGTCGGCAACCCGAAGCCGCGACTCCTGCTGGATCACGTCAACTCCTGTATGTCGCGCTGGTTCTCACGTGGTGAATCGACACCGTCGCGAGCCTTGCGGAACCAAGAGCTCCCGGGAAAACCCGTAGAGCCCTGCTTACTTGGCCTTCTCCACGACCTGCACCAGACGCCAGCGCTTGGTCGCCGACAGCGGCCGGGTCTCCATCAGGGTGACCCGGTCGCCCACGCCCGCCTCGTTGTTCTCGTCGTGCACCTTCACCTTGGAGGTGGTGCGGACGACCTTCGAGTAGCGCGGGTGCTTCTTGCGGTCCTCGAGCTCGACCACGATCGTCTTGTCCATCTTGTCCGAGACGACGTAACCCTCGCGGACCTTGCGGTAGTTCCGGACGGTCTTCTCGGTGGCAGCCTCGCTCATGCGGCACCTTCACTTTCGGCGTCGGGCGCCACGGACAGGCCGAGCTCACGCTCGCGCATGACCGTGTAGATCCGCGCGATGTCCGTGCGGACGGTGCGCAGCCGACGGTTGTTGTCCAGCTGCCCGGTCGCCATCTGGAAGCGGAGGTTGAAGAGCTCCTCCTTGTATTCCTTCAGACGCAGCACGAGCTCTTCGGCGGTGAGCTCACGCAGCTCGGATGCCTGTGCGGCTCCGTTAGCCATCAGAACTCACCTTCCCGGGTCACGATGCGGCACTTCATGGGCAGCTTGTGGATCGCGCGGCGGAGCGCCTCGCGGGCGGTCTCCTCGTTCGGGAAGCTGATCTCGAACATCACGCGACCCGGCTTCACGTTGGCGATCCACCACTCGGGCGAACCCTTGCCGGAACCCATGCGGGTTTCCGCCGGCTTCTTGGTCAGCGGGCGGTCCGGGTAGATCGTCGTCCACACCTTGCCGCCACGCTTGATGTGACGGGTCATGGCGATACGAGCGGACTCGATCTGCCGGTTCGTCACGTAGCTGTGCTCAAGCGCCTGGATGCCGTACTCGCCGAAGTTGACCTTGGTACCGCCCTTGGCGGCGCCGTGGCGCTTCGGGGAGTGCTGCTTGCGGTGCTTGACCCTGCGCGGGATGAGCACGTCTCAGCCCTCCGTCTTTTCTGCGGTCTCGGCGGCGGGGGCCGCCTCGGTCGCGTTGTCGCTCTTCGCAGCGGCAGCGGCGCGTCCGGCCTCGGTCGAGGTCGGGGTCGTGCCCGACGCGCCGGAACGGCGCGGACGGGACGGCCGGTCGCCACGGTCGCGGCGGGGGGCCCGCTCGGCAGCCGCGGCGGCGTCGCGCGCCTCGCGGGCCTTCAGGCCGCCGACCAGCTCACCCTTGTAGATCCACACCTTCACGCCGATGCGGCCGAACGTCGTCTTGGCCTCGAAGAAGCCGTAGTCGATGTCGGCGCGCAGCGTGTGCAGCGGGACCCGGCCGTCGCGGTAGTGCTCGGAACGGGACATCTCGGCACCGCCGAGACGACCGCCGCACTGCACGCGGATGCCCTTGACCTGCGGCGAGCGCATGGAGGTCTGGATCGCCTTGCGCATCGCGCGGCGGAACGCCACGCGGTTGCTCAGCTGCTCCGCGACACCCTGGGCGACTAGCTGCGCGTCGGCCTCGGGGTTCTTCACCTCGAGGATGTTGAGCTGGACCTGCTTCTTGGTCAGCTTCTCCAGCGCGCCGCGGATCCGGTCGGCCTCCGCGCCGCGGCGGCCGATGACGATGCCCGGCCGGGCGGTGTGGATGTCGACGCGGACGCGGTCACGGGTGCGCTCGATCTCGACCTTGGAGATGCCGGCGCGCTCCATGCCGGTGGAGAGCAGCTTGCGGATCTTGACGTCCTCGGCCACGTACTCCGCGTACTGCTTGTCGGCGTACCAGCGCGACTTCCAGTCAGTCGTGATACCCAGGCGGAAGCCGTGCGGGTTGATCTTCTGGCCCACTACCGGCCACCTGCCTTCTTGTTGCTCTTCTTCTCCGCAGGCCGCGACTCGACCACCACGGTGATGTGGCTGGTGCGCTTGCGGATCCGGTACGCACGGCCCTGGGCACGCGGACGGATGCGCTTGAGGGTCGGGCCCTCGTCGGCGGTCGCGGACTTGATCCAGAGCGTCTCCGGGTCCAGCTGGAGGTTGTTCTCGGCGTTGGCCGCCGCGCTGGCGATGACCTTCGCGAGCGGCGTGCTGGCCGCCTGCGGCGCGAACCGGAGCACGGCCAAGGCCTCGCTGACGCTACGACCCTTGACGAGCTCGATCACCCGGCGCACCTTCATCGGCGAGTCCCGGACGAAACGAGCCCGCGCGACGGCCGAGGGCAGCTCTTCGGCTGCGGCCGTGGCGTTTGACTGGGCGTTCATCTGCTTCCCTTAACTTTCTCTGGCCCGCTCAGCGGCGGCGCGACTTGCGGTCGTCCTTGATGTGGCCCTTGAAGGTCCGCGTCGGGGCGAACTCGCCCAGCTTGTGACCCACCATCGCCTCGGTGACGAACACCGGGACGTGCTTGCGGCCGTCGTGCACCGCGATCGTGTGACCCAGGAAGTCCGGGATGATCGTGGAGCGCCGCGACCAGGTCTTGATCACGGTCTTCTTGCCCGATTCGTTGAGAGCGTCCACCTTCTTGAGCAGGTGGTCGTCCACGAACGGGCCCTTCTTAAGGCTGCGTGGCATGTGCTTCTACCTCCCTGCTCAGCGCTTCTTGCCGGTACGCCGGCGGCGGACGATCAATTTGTCGGACGGCTTGCTCTTGCGAGTGCGGCCTTCGGGCTTGCCGTTCGGGTTCACCGGGTGACGGCCACCGGAGGTCTTGCCCTCGCCACCGCCGTGCGGGTGGTCGACCGGGTTCATCACGACACCGCGGACAGTCGGGCGCTTGCCGCGCCAGCGGTTGCGGCCCGCCTTGCCCCAGTTGATGTTCGAGTGCTCCGAGTTGCCGACCTCGCCGACGGTCGCGCGGTTGCGCACGTCCACGTTGCGGATCTCGCCCGAGGGGAGACGCAGCTGGGCGTAAGGACCGTCCTTGGCGACGAGCTGCACGCGGGCGCCGGCGGACCGGGCCATCTTCGCGCCGCCGCCGGGGCGGAGCTCGATCGCGTGGATCACGGTGCCGACCGGGATGTTGCGCAGCGGCAGGTTGTTGCCCGGCTTGATGTCGGCGCGGGGGCCGTTCTCAACCGTGTCGCCCTGCTTCAGCTTGTCCGGCGCGATGATGTAGCGCTTCTCGCCGTCGGCGTAGTGCAGCAGCGCGATGCGCGCGGTGCGGTTGGGGTCGTACTCGATGTGCGCGACCTTGGCCGGCACGCCGTCCTTGTCGTGCCGACGGAAGTCGATCACGCGGTAGGCGCGCTTGTGGCCACCGCCCTTGTGCCGGGTGGTGATCTTGCCCGAAGCGTTGCGGCCGCCGGTCTTGCTCAGCGGACGCAGCAGCGACTTCTCCGGCGTGGACCGGGTGATCTCGGCGAAATCCGAGACGCTCGAACCGCGACGACCCGGGGTCGTCGGCTTGTACTTGCGGATGCCCATACTCAGCTCAGTCCTTTACGCGGTGGGTCCGCCGAAGATCTCAATCGCCTTGCTCTCAGGCGAAAGAGTCACGATGGCGCGCTTGGTGTCCTTGCGCTTGCCGAAGCCGGTACGAGTCCGCTTCCGCTTGCCCTGGCGGTTGGCCGTGTTGACGCTGACGACCTTCACGCCGAACACCTTCTCGACCGCGATCTTGATCTGGGTCTTGTTGGCGTCCGGACGGACGATGAACGTGTACTTGTGGTCCTCGAGCAGCCCGTAGGACTTCTCGGAGATCACCGGCGCGAGCAGGATGTCGCGGGGGTCCGGAATGGCGACCGAGCTCACTTCTCGTCACTCCCTTCCGAAACCTCGCTCGAACGCGCGAGGGCCTTGACGGCCTTCCCGCGGACGGGACCTGCCACGAACGCGTCGTAGGCGGCCTTGGTGAACACGACGTCGTCGTTGACCAGGACGTCGTAGGTGTTGAGCTGGTCAGCCCAGATCAGGTGCACGTACGGCAGGTTCCGCGCGGACACCCAGGCGAGCTCCTCGTCGCGGTGCAGGACCACGAGAACGCGCTTGGCCTGGGTCGCGGCGGCGATCGCCGCCTTGGCGGTCTTGGTCGACGGCTTCTCGCCGGTGACCAGTTCCGTCACGACGTGCAGCTGGCCGGCGCGAGCCCGGTCGGAGAGGGCGCCACGCAGGGCGGCGGCCTTCATCTTCTTCGGGGTGCGCTGGGTGTAGTCGCGCGGCGTGGGGCCGTGCACGACGCCACCGCCGGCGAACTGCGGCGCGCGGGTCGAACCCTGGCGGGCGCGACCGGTGCCCTTCTGCCGGTACGGCTTCTTGCCGCCACCGGAGACCTCACCGCGGGTCTTCGTGTCGTGCGTGCCCTGGCGCGCGGCGGCCAGCTGGCCCACCACGACCTGGTGCATCAGCGCGACGTTGGCCTGCACGTCGAAGATCTCCCCGGGGAGCTCGACGGTGCCGTCGGCTTTACCGGCCGGGGTCTTCAGCTCGACGTTCGTCATCGTCAGTTACCACCCTTCGCGGCACTGCGCACGAACAGCAGGCCGCCCTTGGGACCGGGCACCGCGCCCTTGATCAGCAGCAGGCCGTCCTCGGCACGCACCGCGTGCACGGTCAGGCCCTGCGTGGTGACCCGGTCGCTACCCATCCGGCCCGCCATGCGCAGGCCCTTGAACACGCGGCCCGGCGTGGCGCAGCCGCCGATGGAACCCGGCTTGCGGTGCACGGCCTGCGCACCGTGGCTCGCGCCCTGGCCCTTGAAGCCGTGGCGCTTCATGACACCGGCGTAGCCCTTGCCCTTGCTGGTACCGGTCACGTCGACCGTGGTGCCGGCCTCGAACACCTCGGCGGTGATCTCCTGGCCGACCTCGTAGGTCTCGGCGTCGGTGGTGCGCAGCTCGGCGAGGTGCCGGCGCGGCGTCACGCCCGCCTTGTCGAAGTGGCCGGTGCGCGGCTTGTTCACCTTGCGCGGGTCGACCGCGCCGAACGCCAGCTGCACGGCCGCGTAGCCGTCTTTGTCGGTGGTCCGGACCTGGGTCACCACGTTCGGACCGGCCTTGACGACAGTGACCGGGACGACCCGGTTCTGCTCGTCGAAGACCTGGGTCATGCCGAGCTTGGTGCCCAGGATGCCCTTCATTTGCCTGTCAGACATGAGTTCTTATCTCCGCCGCTCGCCCAACGCTTACTGGATGTTGACGTCGACGCTCGCCGGGAGGTCGATGCGCATGAGCGCGTCCACCGTCTTCGGCGTCGGGTCGAGGATGTCGATCAGACGCTTGTGCGTGCGCATCTCGAAGTGCTCGCGCGAGTCCTTGTACTTGTGCGGCGAGCGGATGACGCAGTAAACGTTCTTCTCGGTAGGCAGCGGCACCGGCCCGACAACACGGGCGCCGGTGCGCGTGACCGTTTCCACGATCTTGCGCGCCGAGGTGTCGATCGCCTCGTGGTCGTAGGCCTTGAGCCGGATGCGGATCTTCTGTCCCGCCATGGTGGCTGCGTTCCTTGTCGTCTCGTGCCGCTTTGTCTCGTCAACCTGGGCCGGAGCCCGGGTTTCAGCAGTTCAACGGCCCTGTCCCCGGTCCACGCGGTCGGGCGTGTCGCGCCCGCCGCACAGACGGATCCCTAAGGATCGTCGTCTTGCCTGGTCTTCCTCTACGTGAGGAGGCCGCGGGCCGACACGCGGTCGTCCCTACTGGCCTGTGCCCGCTAGCCTCACCCGAAGGAAGAGCTCCACGGACCGTGGCCACTCGTGCCAGGGCGGCCGGAACCCAGTCGATTGAAAACCGATAAGGATTCGGCCGCCCCAGGACGAGCAACCTGAATAGTGTCGCACACGTGAGTTGACGCCCTGAACTCGGGGGTGTAGTGACCCGAATTCAGGGCGCCGACATCACTTGATGATCTTGGTAACCTGGCCCGCGCCGACGGTCCGGCCACCCTCGCGGATGGCGAAGCGCAGACCCTCGTCCATGGCGACCGGCTGGATCAGCACGACGCTGATGTCCGTGTTGTCGCCCGGCATGACCATCTCGGTGCCCTCGGGGAGGGTCACGACGCCGGTCACGTCCGTGGTGCGGAAGTAGAACTGCGGGCGGTAGTTGTTGAAGAACGGGGTGTGCCGACCGCCCTCGTCCTTGGACAGGATGTAGACCCGGCCCTCGAACTCGGTGTGCGGGGTGGTGGTGCCCGGCTTCACGACGACCTGGCCGCGCTCGACGTCCTCGCGCTTGATGCCGCGCAGCAGGAGGCCGACGTTGTCGCCCGCCTGGCCCGAGTCGAGCAGCTTGCGGAACATCTCGACACCGGTGACGGTGGTCTTGGTCGACTTCTCGCGGATACCCACGATCTCGACCTCTTCGTTCACGTTGACCTGGCCGCGCTCCACACGACCGGTCACGACGGTGCCGCGGCCGGTGATGGTGAAGACGTCCTCGATCGGCATCAGGAACGGCTTCTCGAGGTCGCGCACCGGGTCCGGCACGTTGTCGTCGACGGCGTGCATCAGCTCGAGCACGGCGTCGGCCCACTTCTGGTCGCCCTCGAGGGCCTTGAGGCCGGAGACGCGCACGACCGGCGCGTCGTCGCCCGGGAACTCCTGCGAGGACAGCAGCTCGCGGACCTCCAGCTCGACGAGCTCGAGGATTTCCTCGTCGTCGACCATGTCGGCCTTGTTCAGCGCCACCACGATGTAGGGCACGCCGACCTGGCGGGCCAGCAGCACGTGCTCGCGGGTCTGCGGCATCGGGCCGTCGGTCGCCGCGACCACCAGGATCGCGCCGTCCATCTGCGCGGCACCGGTGATCATGTTCTTGATGTAGTCAGCGTGACCGGGGGCGTCCACGTGCGCGTAGTGACGCTTCTCGGTCTGGTACTCGACGTGCGAGATGTTGATCGTGATACCGCGCTGCTTCTCTTCCGGCGCGTTGTCGATCTGGTCGAACGCACGGGCCTCGTTCAGCTCCGGGTACGCGTCGTGCAGAACCTTGGTGATCGCCGCGGTCAGCGTGGTCTTGCCGTGGTCGACGTGACCGATGGTGCCGATGTTGACGTGCGGCTTGCTCCGCTCGAACTTCGCCTTCGCCACTGGAATGTCCTCCTGGACTGGATTTCGCTTTGTGCCCGGGGGCCGACGTGGCTGCCGGCCCCCGATTCGTTCTTCGTCGTGCTGCGGACGGTCAGGAGAGTTCCTTAAGCCCGCGAGCGGAGGGGATTACTCCCCCGTCGCCTTCGCGATGATTTCCTTCGCGACGTTCGCGGGAACCTCGGCGTAGGAGTCGAACACCATGGAGTAGTTCGCCCGGCCCTGGGTACGGGACCGCAGGTCGCCGACGTAGCCGAACATCTCCGACAGCGGGACCAGTGCCTTGACGACACGGGTACCGGCGCGCTCCTCCATGGCCTGGATCTGGCCACGGCGGGAGTTGAGGTCGCCGATCACGTCACCCATGTAGTCCTCGGGAGTCGTGACCTCGACGGCCATCATCGGCTCGAGGATGACCGGGCCGGCCTTCTTCGCGGCTTCCTTCATCGCCATGGAACCGGCGATCTTGAACGCCATCTCGGAAGAGTCGACCTCGTGGTACGCGCCATCCAACAAGGTGAACTTCAACCCGACGAGCGGGTAGCCGGCCAGCACGCCGTACTGCATGGCGTCCTGGGCGCCCGCGTCGACCGACGGGATGTACTCCCGCGGCACGCGGCCACCGGTCACCTTGTTGTCGAACTCGTAGAGAGCACCGTCGGTGCGCTCGAGCGGCTCCAGCTTCACGATGACCTTCGCGAACTGGCCGGAACCACCGGTCTGCTTCTTGTGGACGTAGTCGAGCTTGTCCACGGTCTTCTTGATGGTCTCGCGGTAGGCGACCTGCGGCTTGCCGATGTTCGCCTCGACCTTGTAGTCGGACTTCATCCGGTTGACGAGCACCTCGAGGTGGAGCTCGCCCATGCCGGCGATGATCGTCTGACCGGTCTCCTCGTCCAGGTTGACCTGGAACGTGGGGTCTTCCTCGGCGAGCTTCTGGATCGCCAGGGAGAGCTTCTCCTGGTCGGCCTTGGTCTTCGGCTCGATGGCCACCTTGATGACCGGGTCCGGGAAGGTCATCGACTCGAGAACCACCGGGTTCTGCGGGTCCGCCAGGGTGTCCCCGGTCGTGGTGTCCTTCAGGCCGATGACCGCGTAGATGTGGCCGGCCAGGGCCTCGTCGACCGGGTTCTCCTTGTTGGAGTGCATCTGGAAGATCTTCCCGATGCGTTCCTTGCGCTCCTTGGTCGCGTTGACGACCTGCGCTCCGGCGGCGACCTTGCCCGAGTAGACCCGGATGTAGGTCAGCTTGCCGAAGAACGGGTGCGCGGCGATCTTGAACGCGAGCGCGGAGAACGGCTCTTCGGTCGTCGCGTGGCGGGTGACCGGGGTCTCGCCGTCCGGCAGCAGGCCCTCGACCGGCGGCACGTCCAGCGGGGACGGCAGGTAGTCGATGACCGCGTCCAGCATCGGCTGCACGCCCTTGTTCTTGAACGCGGAGCCGGCCAGGACCGGGAACGCCTCGCGGGTGACGACGAGGTGGCGGATGCCGTTCTTGATCTCGTCCTGCGACAGCTCTTCGCCCTCGAGGAACTTCTCCATCAGCGCGTCGTCGGTCTCCGAGACGGCCTCGATCAGCTTCTCGCGGTACTCGGCCGCGCGGTCGGCCAGCTCGGCCGGGATGTCCTCGACGGCGTAGTCCTCGCCCTTCTTGACCTCGCCGCGCCAGACCAGGGCCTTCATCCGGACCAGGTCGATGACGCCCTCGAAGTCGTTCTCCGCGCCGATCGGCAGCTGGATGGCCAGCGGCCGGACGCCGAGACGGTCCTCGATGGTCTTCAGGGTGTAGTAGAAGTCAGCGCCCAGCTTGTCCATCTTGTTGACGAAGCAGATGCGCGGGACGTCGTACTTGTCCGCCTGCCGCCAGACCTGCTCGGACTGCGGCTCGACGCCTTCCTTGCCGTCGAAGACCGCGACCGCGCCGTCGAGCACCCGCAGGTTGCGCTCCACCTCGACGGTGAAGTCGACGTGCCCGGGGGTGTCGATCAGGTTGATCTGGTAGTCGTTCCAGAAGGTGGTGGTGGCAGCCGAGGTGATGGTGATGCCTCGCTTCTGCTCCTCCTCCATCCAGTCCATGGTGGCGGCGCCGTCGTGGACTTCGCCGAGCTTGTAGTTGATCCCGGTGTAGAACAGGATCCGCTCGGTGGTGGTGGTCTTACCGGCGTCGATGTGCGCCATGATGCCGATGTTGCGGACCTTGTTGAGGTCGGTCAGCACTTCACGTGCCACGAGAATGTTCCCCTGTCTCGAACGTGGGGCCCGGCATGGCTTCTATCGGCAGCCGGGCGGTCATCACCAGCGGTAGTGCGCGAAGGCCTTGTTCGACTCGGCCATCTTGTGCGTGTCTTCGCGGCGCTTGACGCTGGCGCCAAGGCCGTTGCTCGCGTCCAGAAGCTCGTTCTGCAGACGCTCGATCATCGTCTTCTCGCGGCGCTGCTGCGAGAAGGAGACCAGCCAGCGCAGGGCCAGCGTGGTGGAGCGGCCGGGCTTGACCTCGATCGGCACCTGGTAGGTGGCACCGCCGACGCGGCGGCTCTTCACCTCGATGGTGGGCTTCACGTTGTCGAGCGCGCGCTTCAGCGTGACGACCGGGTCGGTGCCGGTCTTCTCGCGAGCGCCTTCCAGCGCGCCGTAGACGATGCGCTCGGCGAGGGACCGCTTGCCGTCCTTCAGCACCTTGTTCACCAGCTGGGTGACCAGCGGGGAGGCGTAGACGGGGTCGGAGATCAGCGGCCGCTTCGGCGCCGGACCCTTGCGAGGCATTAGCTCTTCTCCTTCTTCGCGCCGTACCGGCTGCGCGCCTGCTTGCGGTTCTTCACACCCTGGGTGTCGAGCGAACCGCGGATGATCTTGTACCGAACACCCGGCAGGTCCTTCACACGACCGCCGCGCACGAGCACCATCGAGTGCTCCTGGAGGTTGTGCCCCTCACCGGGGATGTATGCGGTGACCTCGATGCCGCTGGTCAGCTTCACACGAGCAACCTTGCGCAGGGCCGAGTTCGGCTTCTTCGGGGTCGTGGTGTACACGCGGGTGCACACGCCACGACGCTGCGGGCTCCCCTTGAGGGCCGCGGTCTTCTGCTTGGCAGCCTTGTCCTGGCGGCCCTTGCGGACCAGCTGCTGGATCGTGGGCAATGGACCAGCTTCCTGTCGTGATCTTGCTTCTTCGTGTCTTCACCGGTCCCCGCGGTCGGGCGTGTCGGCCCGCGTCACGGTCTCGCGACCGGTAACTTCCCGGAGGGATTTTCCGTCGGAACCCCGCGCGGCGAGGCTGGTGAACCGGGTGCGAAAGCACCCCGCTCATGCCCAACGGCACGCGGAGCGGCCCGACGCCTGCCGGGCACGGTCTCCAAAGATACCCGTCCACTCGCGGAGCGGTCCGGGCGGGGGGTCGCTACGGTCGCCGACCGGTCATCGTAACCCCAGATCGGGGCCTTGAGACGGCGCCGCGCGGGACTTCCCGGCATGCAGAACGCCGCGCGGCGGGACGCTATTCCCGGGGAGGTTCCCGCGGTCAGGGCGCACTCGGGTTCGCCTGCCGGGACACGGCGACCAAGGAGTGGGCGGCTGCCGGGCGTCCGCCGCCGGGAGCTCCGGCGGGACGCGCGGGGGCGTTAAGAACGCGAGAGAAATTCTTCAGCGGCAAGGAGAAGGGCCGCCGGCTGTTCCACAATGGACCGCGCCCCGGGGTGACAATCACCTCACCGGGGGGCCTCACCGGGGGGCGGAGCCGCGAGACCCGGCCCGGCGGCGTGCACCCGCCGGGCCGGCCGCGGGTCAGTCCTCGTCCGGCTTCGCGTGGTCGGGCTTGCCCGGGTTCGGGTCGCGCGACAGATCGATCAGCGGGTGCACTCCAGCCCCCTCCGGCGCGGCATGGCTGCCGCCGGTCTTCTTGTCCCCCGGCTGGTCTACGTTCTCGCTGCCGTCCATGTCGCCTCCTCGTTCGGTTCCCCTGCCGGACCGCACGGTACCTGCCGGGGAAATCGGTGGACGGCCTCCCCAAGATGAAGGACGTGGACTGGAAGATCAGCGAAATCCCGCCCGGACACCCGGACGCGGCGGCGATCCTGCGCGAGTACCTGGACGAGCTCGCGTCGCGGTATTACGGCCGCCCTGCCACGTCCGCCGAGGTGGACGCGGCGCTGGCCGACGAGCCCAGCGACGGGCTCGTCGCGCCGACCGGGGCGTTCCTCATGGCCTACCGGGACGGGAAACCGGCCGGTTGTGTCGGCGTGCGGATGGTCGAGCCCGGGCTGAGCGCGTTGACGAAGGTGTACGTACGCCCGGAACATCGCGGGCACGGCGGCGGGAAGCTGATCGTCACGGCGGCCGAAGAAGCGGCGAAGCGGCTGGGCTCGTCCCGGATGCGGCTCGACACCCGAGACGACCTGGTTGAGGCACGCGCGCTGTACGCGTCGATGGGCTACGCGGAGGTCGAGGCGTTCAACGACGACCAGTACGCCGAGCACTGGTTCTCCAAGGACCTCAGCTGAGCCGTCCCGCGCAGCTGGCGACCTCGCCGTCGGCGGCTTTCGCGGACCGTGCCAGCACACCGTTCACCGACACCCGGCATTCCACCGGGCCGCTCGACTGGCCCATCAGCTGCACGGTCGGCGCGACGTCCGTCTTCGGCCAGGTCAGAGTCTTGCGCCAGGGCAGGGGCACGGACAGTTCCTGCTGCACCAGGCCGAGGCCGTTGTCGTCGTAAACCACGGTGGCGGTGCCGGAGCCGGCGAGTTCATAGGTGATCTGCCAGGTGGACGGAGCGGGGGCGACCGGCGCGGTGGAGGTCGTCGGGGCCAGCGTGCGGGTCACGGTGCGGTCCGGGGCGCGTTGCGGCGCCCCGGTGGTCGGCGCGGACACGGCGACCGGGGCGGGCGCGGGGTCGTCGCCGGTGCCGAGGATCACCACGGCCGCGGCGACGGCGGCCACCGCGATGCCGGCGATGGCGAGCCGGCCGATCAGCTGTCTGTCCATGTTCCTTCTTTCGCCAGACCTCGCCCAGGGCCGCCGGTGACTCCCGGGGGACGAGGGGAGCCACCGGCGGAGCCGGGTCAGCCGGGCAGGATCCGGCCGGGGACGCCGTTCAGCGACTGGACCAGGCCCAGCACGGGCACGCCCAGCGGCGCGAACGTCCAGATGTTGTTCAGGTTCGACGTGTCCGGTTCGTCGACGACGGTGACGCCGGGCTGGTCCTGCGCGGCGGCCAGCGCGGGCGCGGCGGCGCCGAGTACCGCGGCTCCGGAGAGCAGGGTGGCGGCGGCTGCGCGGACGACTGTCTTCTTCATGGCTACTCCTTCAGTACTCAGGAAACGGCGGTGACGAGGTTAAACACCGGCGCGAGGAGCTGGGCCGGGGCTTGCGTGGTCGGGCCGAGGAGGCTGCCCGCGTCGAGGCCGGGGACGACCCAGACCGACGGGCCGCCGCCGGTCGGCGCTCCGGGGAGGCCGGGCAGGCCCGGGGTGGGCAGGGAGGGCAGGCTGCCGGTCGGCAGCGAGGGCAGGCCAGCGGGCTGACCGGCGGCGGACGGGTCCGGGGTGGCGGCGCTGGCCGCTCCCCCGGCGAATCCGGCGAACGCCCCGGCCGCGGCGAGCGGCAGCAGGATCCGGGCGGCAATGCGTTTCATCAGGGGTTTCCTTTCTTCGGGGAACTGTGGTCAGCGGAGCGCGCCGCTGATCGGGACGATGGTTCCGTCGGGGATCCACTGCCCCGCGTAGTCGCGCGCGGCCTGCATGCCGGGCGCGTGCGGTTCGTTCGGGTACATCGGCATCGCGTTGACCTGCGCGGCCGCGAACAGCTGCACCTCGCCGTTCACCGCTGTCCACTGTGGACCGAGCCAGGTCCGGAAACCGCCCAGCGACGGGCTTTCGCCGCCGAAGCTGTTGCCGACCGCCACCGCGTAGCTGACCGCGAGCTGGTCGCGCGGATCGAAGCGCAGCGGCAGGGCCGCGCTGGCCACGGTGTTCACGATGGGTCCGTTGAGCAGCCACGGCGCGAGGTACAGGCCGAACTGGTGGGTCGGTGTGAGCCGTTGTGATTCGGCGGCGCGGCTCATCGCGAGGTACCCGTCGCTCCAGCCGGAGACGACCACGAGCGCGGTGTCCGCCGCCGCGTCCGGGCGCACCGGCAGACCGACCCGAGCGGCGGTTTCGCGCACGAGCTGCCCGGCCTGCACGCCACGCGGCGAACGGTCCTCGACCAGCGTAATCGCCGACGGCTTCCGCGAGGCGAGGAATTCGACCAGCTTCACCAGCGAACCGCGGTCCTCCGACGACAACGCGTCCGAGGGACAGCTGGTCAGCACGTCCCGTTTCTCCGCCACCAGACCGCCGAGTGCGGCTTCCGCGCATTCCGGCGCGTCGGCGTCCGATACGGATGGGCCTGCCTCGGTGCCCGCGTCGACGTCGACCGTCGTGGTCGCGCCGCCCTTGTGCACGACGAGAGTGCTGCGTCCGGGCGGAAGTTCGACTTCGGCCCAGCTGCCTTCCGCGCCGGCTCGAGCCGCGGCAGTGGTCACGTTCCCGCCCTCGACGCCAGCGGACACGTCCGTGCCCGCGCTCGCCGGGAAGTGCACGAGGTTGCGCCCCGGCCGCTGTGGGCTGACCAGCAGCGGCACGGTCGCGCCGCCGACGGTCGCGTCCGCCAGCAGCGGCACTCCGGGCACGGGCAGCGGCGCTGGCTGCGGAACCGCGGCGAGTGCACTCCACGCGAGGAAACCGAGTGCGACGCCAGCGACGCCGTAGCGGTAGCCGCGGGTAGAAGCGTTGCGGGACAACAAGACCGCGGCAATTACCGTGACCGCTGCGGGCAGCAGGACGACCACGATCAGCGAGATTCCGAACAGCGTTTCGTACAGCCGTCGGTCGAAAGCGACCCCGGAGACGCCGAGCTGCACAACGCCCGCGAGCGTCAACAGTCCGGCAAGGCTGACCGACAGCGGACCGACGCGCAACGGCGTCGACCGCCACTGCTCTACCGGTACCCACGCCGACAGCAGGGTCACGCCGAACCACAGCGCGGCGGCGGCGACGTACACGGTGTCGATGGCGAAGGAGATGCCCGTGCCGTCGACGGAGGTCTCCAGCACCACGAGCACGACCAGCGCGAGCGAAGCCCAACGGCCCGCCGAAGGCCACCTCAGCAGCACCGGCACCGCGAGCGCGAGCACGATGTGGACGATCAGCGCGACGAGGTTGACGTCGACCGTCGCCGCCGACACCGCGGCCAGCACCGCAGACCCGATGCCCAGCGCGCCGGTGGTGAGCCACAGCTTGCGCGGCAACGGACCGACGAGCGGGCGCAGAATCCCGGTACCGGCGAGAAACGCCGTCGCCAGCAGCAGTGCCAACCGCAGCACCAGCGCGGCACTGTCCACCCCGGACGATCCGGTGGCGGCCGGAGTGACGTGGTGATCCATGGAGACCTTCTTCGGAGAAGAGCCCGGCGCGCGGACGGACGCCCGCGCGCCGGGAAGGAGTTACTTCACGTTCTGGTCGGCGACCACGAACAGCTCGGAGTGCGGCTTGGCGTTGCCGAAGTCCCCGTGCGGCCACGACTTCCGGTTGAAGTTGATGCCGACCTGGCCGGTGAACTCGTCGCGGAAGTTCTGGTCGACCGCGACCTTCCCGTCCGGGGACAGGTTCAGCAGGTTGACCTTGTGGTCACCGTCCAAACCGGACCGGGCGACGAAGTAGTTCGACACCGCGATGTGCTGCGGCTGCGTGGTTTCGTGGTAGAAACCGTCCGGGCCGAGCGCGAAGTTGTCGTACGCGCCCCAGTGCGGGCCCGCCCCGGGCACGCCCGGGTTGATCGGCGCGGAGCCGACGACCGTCGGCAGGTCTCCCCCGCCGCCCTGCTGCGCCTTCTCCAAGGTGTCGACGCGGCCCTTGATGTCCTCGACCTTGTCGCCGGCCGCGACCAGCTTCTGGATGTCGAGCACGTACACGCCGCCGGTGGTGCCGGGGTCGTCCGGGCCGAGCGCGCCCTTCTGCCTGCCCTGCACCGCGTGGTACAGGAACCGGTCGTCCGGACTGGTCTGCAGCCAGCCGCCGTTGGAGCTGGCGCCGTTGGAGTCGTTCTGCGAGTAGATCGGCTTGCCCGCGGTGCCGTCGTCGAACACCTCGATCCAGTGCGGATCCTTCGCGGTGATGTCCGGCGTGTAGAAGATCGCGCCGCCCTGCATCGTCTCGGCGAACGCGCCCTTGTGGCCGGGCAGGTTCGTCACCGTGGTCTCCATGACCGCGCGGCTTTCCGAATGCAGCGGGTCCGCCGGGTTCGCCCGCGGGCCGTCCTGCAGGTAGGACACCGCCTTCAGCTTGGGGTGGTTGCGGTCGGAGATGTCCCAGGTGCGGATCGTCGGACGCCGCAGGTACGGCGACGGCTGCTTCACCGGGTCGAGAATGATGTTCCGCGGTTCGGCGTAGTCACTGGTGACGAGGGTGTTGAGGTCCTCGCGCGCCTGGACGCCGTGCGGGTTCGCGCAGGACGGTTTGCCCAGCTGCGGCAGGTTGTCGCACAGCTTCGCGTTGTCGCCCTGCGGGGTCGCCGCCGGATTCTGCGACAGCACCTGCGCGTTCTTGTCGAAGTGCACGACCTCGCCCGGACTCCCGGCGAAGCCGTTTCCGATCTGCGTGGAACCGTCCTGGTACGCGTACGGACCGGGCACGACCGGACCGCCCATGTACGTGCCGTACGCGGTTCCGTCCTTCAGCACCCAGTACGCGTCGGGCACGGAACCGCCGAGCGTCTGCGTCGGCAGGCTGATGCCCTTGAGTTTCAACTGGGGCAACGCACTGACGTCGAACGCGTACGTCGCCGCGGCGAACAACGCACCGGCGTAGATCGTGTCGCCCTTGTGCCACACGTATTGCATGTGGTGCGGCTCGTTCTCGACGAGCGGCCCGACGGTCGCGGTGTTCACCACCTTGCCGTACGTCGGCGAGCCCTGTGTCGCGTCGATCACCGCGAGAAAATCGGGGCCGGGCAAGGCATTTTTGGCCTTTCCGAGGCCGCCGCCGAGCGAACCCGGCAGGTTTTTGACGTCCTTCACCGCGGTGTCGGCGATGTTCTCGTCGCCGGCCCAGACCAGCAGCCACTTCTTCGGCGTGCCGTCGGCGGAACGCGCTTGCGCGGCGAGGTCTTTGCTGACGAGGTGGTTCTGCACCCAGTACTGCTTGCCGTCGGACGCGGTTTTGGCGTCGGTGACCACTTGGACGTCGGCGTAGGCGCTGGTGCTGGACCCGGTGTAGGTCACCGCGCCGATCGCGAGCGCCACCGCGCCGGCGACGGTCAGCGCTTTCCGCCATCGGGGCGGGGCGCCCGAGGAGGAGCTGAATCGCATTGTGTCTCCCTGTTTGTGTTCCCGTGAAGCGCCCGGGAAGGCACTTCTTTCCCCGTTCCGCGGGCAGCACGAAACCCGCGCGAAACCCGCGCCGAACAGAGAAAGCGTTCATCCCCTCGGGTACGAGAAACCCGTTGCGGGGCAAGAGAAATCAGCCAGCCGGATACGGCCGGGAGAAAAGGTCAGGAATCCCTACACAGCGCACTGGCCTGCTGGCGCAGATCCACGTGCAGACGCCACACCAGGGCAACCGGAAAGGACATGCGCGAAATACTCTGGCGAACCGCACGCACTGTCAATGCGGTGATCAATCGTGGGAACATCGACCGAAGGGGTGAATATCCCACGAACTGGGCCGACTTGCCTGGCCCGCCCGGCGCACCGGGCAAAAGCGGCGGCGCTGACCTGCGATGCTCCGTTCGGCCCACCGTATGTTCGCCGCTTCGGCGTCGCGGGCGGGGCTGTTCGCCCGATATGTTCGTTACCTTTTCGTGACCAAATCTCGGGAACTCTCGGTCCTTCGCCGCCGACCGAGCCGCGACCCGAAGGCGCGAATCGGGACGAAACGTGCATAATCCGCTACGGGGACGAGGGAGGGGAAGACGTGGGACAGGACAGCGTCGCGGACCGGGTCGAAGGAAAAGTCAACGGCTACGACGACAGCCTGGTCCAGAACGCGTCCGACCTGGCGAAGAAGCGCCAATCGTCGGCAAGGGCTACAGCACGATCTCCGGTGCCGTCGACAAGTTCAGCTCGGCCAAGGACGCCGGGGACATCGCGGTGGCGAGCGGCCAGCTGGTGCAGGACGGCACCGGCTTCGTCGCGGGCGCGGCCGTCGACGTGGCGTGCTTCGCGCTCGACCCGGTCGGCTAGCTGGTCAGCAACGGCCTGAACATGCTGATCGAACTCGTCCAGCCGCTGCAGGACGCCCTGCACTTCGTCACCGGCGACGGCCCTGGCCTCAAACGCGCGTCCGAGAACTTCACCGAGATCGGCAAAGGCTTCGTCACGCTGGCCGACCAGTTCGTCACGGACGGCGACGAAGCGCTCAAGGATTGGCAAGGCGAAGGCGGCGACGCCGCGAAGAAGGCACTCGCCCAGTTCTCCCCGGGCATCAAGGGCATCGGCACCGCGGCGGGTGCGGTCGCGGACACGCTTCAGATGTGGCCGATGGTGATGACCACGTCGATCGCCAAGGTCGCGAGCGTGGTCGCCAAGGTCACCAAGACCAGGGCCGCGCTGTTCGGCGACGCGGCCAAGGAAGCCGCCGAGAGCCTGCCCAAGAAGCTGTATGAGGAAACGGTCAAGGAGGTCACCGGATCCAGCCCCGGCGACCTGTCCAAAGGCCCGGGCAGCCAGGGCAAAGCAGCCTACAAGATGGGCAGCAAAATCGTCGACTACGCCAAGAACCCGTCGGTCGGCGACGGCAAAACCGCCGAAGAAACCCGCGACAACCTCGACATGGGCGAATAAATGGCAGAACCGCTTCCCTGGTACATCGTTCTCGGCTACCTGACCGCGTTCGTCCTGCTCTGGATCGCGGGCCGGACCGAGGGCGGCGGCACAGTCACCTCGGCGATCAGCAACATCGCCTGCGGCCTCGTTTTCCTCGGCACGACGCTGACCTGGTTCACCGTCAGCATGGAGGTCCGCGCGCCGCTGGCGGTCTGGATCGCGCTGCCGGTGGTGTTCGTCGCCTTCGTGCTCTGGCAGTCCTGGCGGCAACGAGATTCGCTCCGCCGCCTCGGCGTCACGAACGAGGTGACCTTCGGGGTGCTGCCGAAGCGAGGTCGCACCGTCCCGTTCGACCAGCGGGACAGCCTGTCGCTGCGGCGAGTCCTCGAACTCGAGCACCAGGGCCACCGGCTGCTCGGCGTCGAATACCCGCTCACCGAGCCGGATTCGGCCACCAGCCGGGTCACCGACCGCGTCGGCGGCATCTACTCCATGATCGAACTGCGGATCCCCGCCAGCCCGACGCTGCTGATCACACCGAAGGTCGGAGCGTTCGAACCGGACTACACCACCCCGTTCGAGGACGCCCGGATCACCCGCATTCAGGTCGGCACCCCGAAACCGTCGTTGAAGCCGTCCGTGCAACCGCGGGAGGTCCTGGCCGGGGAGCCGCACAAGGTCGCGGTGGACCCGGAATTCGACCGGCGCTTCGAGGTCACCACCGAGGATCCCGAGTTCGCCGCCAAAGTGCTCACCCCGGAAGTCCGTGAGCTGATCCTGAGCGACCTGTGGTTCCGGGTCCACGAGGTCGTGTTCGACCAGGACGCGCTCTGGACCGCGGAAGCCGACGGGCTGAACGAAGACCGGCTGCTCGGCAACGCGCGCCACCTCGCGATCTTCGCCGCGGCTGTGACGCCGAACCTCTGGCCCGGCACCGAGTTCGCCCGGGTGACCGCCCGCGCCGAAACTGGCTACGACCTCTGGTTCGACGAGAGTCGGGGTTTCGTGCGGAACCGGGTGAACCGGTACCGCGAAGCGATGGACCGGCAACCGCTCTCGCCCACGACGGTGCTCACGCGCTCCCTGCTCGCCGCGGCCATGGTGATGCTCGGCCTGCTGCCGATCGCCAACGGCATCGCCGCGGCCGCCGGTCTGGCCAGCGAAGTCCAGCTCACCGTCCTCGATTCCACCGCGGGCGATGCCGGCCGCTCCTGCGGACCCAACCGCACCCAGATCTGCGACAGCCAGTCCCCCGCGGTCCGCGGCACCTACGAGGACAGCGGCCAGACCCACGAGGTCGTCACCACCTGGCGTGTCGGCCAGCTGCCCGAGCGCGGCGACGTGGTCCCGGTGCGGATCGGCCCGATCTGGTGGAACACGGTGTTCCAGAACAGCGACGCCGTCGCGTCGACCATCCTCGTCGCGTTGCTCCCGGTCGCGTTGGGGCTGCTTTTCTTCAAGATGATCTTCCGCCCGAAGGCTCCCCGCCGGGTGCGCATCCTGCGCCAGCTCCAAGAGTCCCGTCAGGCCGAGTCTCGGCCTTAGCGAGCCGGATCGCTGACTTGCGGTGATCATCCGCCCCGGATTTCTCACTCCTTAAGCGCGAAGCAGACAGAAGCGGCATAATCCCGCGCATCAGCGAGGTGCAGGGAAGGTGTGACCGCCGTGTCCGAAGAGATGGACCGACTCGTCGCGGAGTTCGAGAAGTTCCAGACGAAGCTCAAGCAGGCCGAAGCGCAGTTCGCGAAGGTCGGCGACATGCAGGAGGAACTGAACGCGCTCGAAGCGCAGGCTATGTCGCCAGACCGGTCGGTCACCGTGGTCGCGGGCCCGAGCGGTTCGGTCAAGGACCTCCGGCTCTCCCCGGACGCGCTCCGCCAGCAGCCGGACCAGCTGGCGTCCACGATCCTGGCGACGCTGCACCAGGCGGTGGCCGAGTCCGCGCGCAAGCAGGCCGGGATCGTCGACGAGCACGTGGGCACGGCCTTCGGGCTGAACGTGTCCGAGCAGGTCCTCGAAGCACAGGCGGCTGGTCTGGGAACCACCGTGGAGGAATTGGAGTCCAACCTCCCGGAGGCGCAGCCGCGACAAGCAGGACCGGTACAGGACGACGAGGACTTCGCCAACAATGACCTGCTTCGCGACGACCGCCGGGCGCCTCAGGCACCTCCGCCGGCGCCGCCCTCGGCGTCGGCGGGCGATCAGTTCCTAAAGAACTTGTTCAACGACGAGGAGGACCACCGGTGACCCACAGCGTCGTAACGACCGCGATCACGAAGTACTCGACCGGGCTCGACCACTACAAGAGCGAAGCGGGCAAGTTCGGGAATCTCGTGGGCCAGGCTGACGTGGGCGACAAGTCGTGGGGCCTGATCGGGTTGGTCGCCAAGCAGACCTACACCAGCAAACTCGACGAGCTGAAGCAGCTGCTCGACGCGATGAAGAACGGCCTCGAAGGGCTGCAGGGCAAGCTCGACAAAGCCGCGGAGATCTACGACGGACATGAGAAGGACACCGTCATGACCTTCGGCAAGTTCAACGCCAAGATCGACGGACCGCTCTGAGCAGGGGAAACTCATGGGACAGGACAGCGTCGCCGACGGCGTAAAGATCAAGCACGAAGACGGTTTCGGGCACAACGTCCAAGAGACGATCAAGAAGACGCCGTTCGTAGGCAAGGGCTACAGCACGGTCTCGGGTGCCATCGAGAACTTCGGCGATGCCAAGGATGTCGGGGATGTCGCCGCCGCCAGCGGGCAGCTGCTCCAGGACGGCGCGGGTTTCGTCGCCGGCGCGGCGGCGGACGCGGTGAGTTTCGCGCTCGACCCGGTCGGCTGGCTGGTCAGCAACGGCCTCAACATGCTGATCGAATTGATCCAGCCTCTTCAGGACGCCCTGCACTTCGTCACCGGCGACGGTCCTGCCCTCAAGGAAGCCTCGGGCAACTTCGTCGAGATCGGCAAGGGCTTCGTCGCTCTGGCTGACGACTTCGTCAAGAAGGGCGACGAATCGCTCAAGGACTGGCAGGGCGAAGGCGGCGAGGCCGCGAAGAAGGCGCTGGCCCAGTTCTCCGAAGGCATCAAGGGCATCGGCTCCAGTGCCGGTGCGGTCGCCGAGACCTTGCAGATGTGGTCGATGGTGATGACCGTCATCGAAGAGGTCATCAAGGCCATCATCTCCGAACTGGTCAGCTGGCTGATCTACCTGTGGCTGCCCGCGCTCGCCGCCTCCGTCGTCAGCCTCGGCTCGTCGGTCGCCGCGGCGATGTCGGCGTCGGTGGCCAAGGTCGCCAGCGTGATCGGCAAGGTCACCAAGCATCTCGGCAAGCTCGGAAAGCTGCTCGACAAATTCATCGCGTTCCTCGGCAAGTGGACCGACGACATGATCAAGCAGGGTTCGAAGCTGACCTCGGGCGGCACGATGATCAAGCCGGGCGAGCAGAAGGCGATCGACGGCATCCTCGGCAAGTCCGAAAGCATCGGCACCAGGCTGAAGGCGACCGGCGAGGAAGCTCTCAACACGCTCAAGAACGTGCCGGGCGAGGCGTTCAAGCAGACGTTCGGGGTCAACCCGGCCGATATGAAGAAGGGCTCCGCCTACGTGGGGAAGGGCCTGTACGACATCGCGGACAAGACGATCAGCAATTCCCGCGACCTTCACAAGTCGGGCCAAGCCACGGACAAGGCAGGCCCCCATTCCGAGGACGAGACCCGCGAAAACCTCGACATGTAAGGTCGCCGCGTGACGGACGAGATGATTGTCCCTGGCTATTTATTCGGCGGCTACGCGCTGTCCTTCGTGCTGCTCTGGATCGCCGCCTGGGCCGAGCGTCGCAGCTCGGTTCTGGCGGCGATCTTCCATCTTCTGTGCGGGATCACGGTTTCCCTCACGACGCTGTACTGGTTCTTCGCCAGCATGTCCGTGCCGCAGTGGGCTTGGTACGGCGTGCCGCTGGTCGTCGCCGCACTGCTCACCTGGCGCGGCTGGCGTCAGCAGCACTGGGTCAAGCGCGTCGACTCCAGCGGCGAAGCCAGCTTCGGTTTCCTTCCCCGGCACGGGCTCGCCGTTCCGCGTGACCATCCCGACCCCTGGCCGAGCCGGGCCACGGTCGAGTTCACTCACCACGGGCACCGGCTGCTCGGCATCGAGTATTCGACCGAATCTCCTTACCGGGACGAGAACTTCCGCCGGAAGTCGAAGCTCGCCGAAGCGCTCGGTTCCATCTGCTCGGTCGTGGAGCTGCGCATCCCGAAGGCACCCGCGCTGACCATCTCGCCGAAGCTCAAAGCCTTCGCCCCGGAGCACTTCACTCCGCTGGAAGACATGCGGATCACCCGCAATCAGTTCAGCTGGCTGCGTCCGGACACCACCCTGCACGAATTCGAGACCGATCCCGAATTCGACCGCCGGTTTTCCGTCTACACCTCGGATCCGGATTTCGCCCGGGAAATGCTGACCGGCGAGGTCCGCGAACTGCTCCTGAACGACCGGTTTTTCCGCGTGCACCAGGTCGCCTTCCGCGAGGACGCGCTCTGGACCACCGACACCGGCGGACTCACCGAAGACCGGATGTTCGACAACTCCCGCAAGCTCGCGGTGCTTGCCGCCGCGGTTCCGTCGCGCGTCTGGGAGAAGTGGGCGAACGACCGGCACTTCCGCTCCATCTCCACCAGTGCGGACACCCGCTACGACGCGTGGATCGGCCAGCGCGGCGGCTTCCTCCGCACTCCGCTGAACCGCAGGCGCGATGCCCGCGACCGGCAGCCAGTCACCTCGATTTCGCTGACCGCACGCACGCTCATCGCACTAGCCCTGCTCGCCATCGGCGTGGGACCGGCAGTCAACTCGATCGCGGTGCTGACCAGGCTCGCCCCGCAGGTGCAGGCGACGGTCACCCGGGTCAGCGAAGGCGGCACCCGGCATTGCGTGACCACATCCGGCGGCTTGTCGTGCACTGCGGACCGGGCCGAGATCGACGCGACCTACGAGCAAGACGGCGGCATCCGCGAAATCACCGCCGACTGGTCCCGTTCCGAGCTTCCCGCTCGCGGCACCGTCGTGGAGGTCGCGGTCGGCCCGCTCTGGGGACACCCGGCTTACCAGCTCGGCTCGATGTACTCGGCCCTCGATGTCCTGGGCGCACTGATCTGGGTCCTTCCCGGGCTCCTCCTGATCAAACGCACTTACTTCCCCAGCGTTCCCCGCCGGACGAGAAAGAAGCGCGAAGCCCTCGCCCGGACCTGACCAGTCAGAGCCGATGCCCGCAATCCGAGCAGAACACCGCACCCGCCCTGGCTTCCTTGCCGCATTATCCACAATGGACAGTCGGCGGCAGTGCACTCCCGCATCCGGTGCAGAACTTCCCGCCGGCCGCCTTCAGCCCACAGCCCGGGCAGGCCTGATCTGGTGCGGATCTTCGGGCGGACGAAGGACCTCACGAACCATCAGCACAAGATTTTCGGCGCGGAAGCGCGAAGCTCGCCTTCGGGTGGCCGCTGGGAACAGTTCCCGTTGCCGGAAAACGAGCTCACCGGCTACACCAGCGACCCCGAGTTCGCTGCCCGGGCGGTCAGCCCGGACACCGTGGACTGGCTGAGCCGCAACCGCGACCAGCTGACGAACATCATCGGACTCGACCGCGGCTGGTGCTATGCCGTGTACCGGGACCAGCTCGGCCCCGAAACCCTCCTGACCCGCATCGACCTGATCGCCGAATTCCTGGACCGGATCGGCGTCCCCTCCGCAGCCTGAAGCCCGAGAAAGCGAAACGCCCCCGGCCGAAGCCGGGGGCGTTTCGTTCAAGCGGAGCGGATCAGCGGAAGTCGCGACCGAAGTCGTAGTCGTCCAGCGGAACCGCGGCACCGGTGCCCGAACCGAACACGTCCGGGGTGTAGTAGCCGTCGTCGTAGGACGGGATCGCGTACGCCGCGACCCGCGCCTCTTCGGTCGGCTGCACCTGGATGTTCCGGTACTTGTTGATGCCCGTACCGGCCGGGATGAGCTTACCGATGATGACGTTCTCCTTGAGGCCCACGAGCTTGTCGCTGCGGCCGTTGATGGCCGCGTCGGTCAGGACTCGCGTGGTCTCCTGGAACGAGGCCGCCGACAGCCACGAGTCCGTGGTCAGCGACGCCTTCGTGATGCCCATCAGCACCGGACGGCCCGAAGCCGGCTCGCCGCCCTCGGCGACCGCGGCCCGGTTCGTCGCCTCGAACTTCGTCCGCTCGGGCAGCTCGCCCGGCAGGAAGTCCGTGGCACCGGAGTCGATGATCGTCACGCGGCGCAGCATCTGCCGCACGATGACCTCGATGTGCTTGTCGTGGATCGACACACCCTGCGCCCGGTACACCTTCTGGACCTCGTCCGTGAGGTGCATCTGCGCTTCGCGCGGGCCCATGACGCGCAGGACCTCGTGCGGGTCCGGCGTGCCCTCGAGCAGCTGCTGTCCGACGTGGACGTGGTCGCCGTCGCCCAGCGGGCCGTTCGGGGTGTTCGCGAGCCGCTGCCGCTTGGACAGCTTGTCGAAGACGATCTCCTCCGACCCGTCGTCCGGGATCAGGGTGATCTTCCAGAACCGCTCGCTCTCCTCGATCCGCACGCGGCCGTCGACGTCCGCGATCGGAGCCTTGCCCTTCGGCACGCGAGCCTCGAAAAGCTCGGTGACACGGGGCAGACCGGTCGTGATGTCGTCACCGGCGACACCACCCTGGTGGAACGTACGCATCGTCAGCTGCGTACCCGGCTCACCGATCGACTGGGCGGCGACGATGCCGACCGCCTCGCCGACGTCGACGAGCTGGCCCGTCGCCATCGAACGGCCGTAGCAGGTCGCGCACACCCCGACCGCCGACTCGCAGGTCAGCACCGAGCGGACCTTGACCTTCGAGATGCCGCTGGAGAGCAGCTTCTCGATGGCCGGGTCGCCGATGTCGTCGCCCGCGTTCAGCACGACGTTGCCCTTGGGGTCCACCGCGTCCGTCGCGAGGTTCCGCGCGTACACGGAGGTCTCGACGTGCTGGTCGCGCACGATCTTGCCGTCGCCGAGGTCCTCGCCGATCGGCATCATGATGCCGCGCGTGGTGCCGCAGTCGACCTCGCGGACGATGACGTCCTGCGAAACGTCCACCAGACGACGGGTCAGGTAACCCGAGTCCGCGGTACGGAGCGCCGTGTCCGCCAGACCCTTCCGGGCGCCGTGCGTCGCGATGAAGTACTCCGCCACCGACAGGCCTTCACGGAAGTTCGCCTTGATCGGACGCGGGATGTACTCGCCCTTCGGGTTCGACACCAGACCGCGCATACCGGCCAGCGAACGGACCTGCGTCATGTTGCCGGCGGCGCCCGACTTCACGATCATGGCGATCGGGTTGTCGTCCGGCAGCGCCGTCTCCATGATCTTGTGGACCTCTTCGGTCGCCTGCGTCCACACCTTGACGAGCTCGTTGTTGCGCTCGGCGTGGGACAGCTGACCGCGCTGGTACCGCTTCTCGACCTGGTCGGCCTTGCCCTCGTACTCGTCGAGAATGGCCTTCTTGCCGACCGGGGTCAGCACGTCCGAGATCGCGACCGTGACGCCCGAGCGGGTCGCCCAGTAGAAACCGGCGTCCTTGAGCTTGTCCAGCGTCTGCGCGACCTGCGTCATCGAGTACCGCTCGGCGAGGTCGTTCACGATGGCCGCCTGCCGCTTCTTCGGCATCGGCTCGTTGATGAACGGGTAGTCCGCCGGCAGCAGGTCGTTGAACAGGACGCGGCCCAGGGTCGTCTCGGCCAGCCACGGCTTGCCCGGCTCCCAGCCCTTTTCCGCGAGCGCCGCCTCGTCGGCCTTCGCCGGCTGACGGTCGGTGATGCGGATCTTGACCGGGGCGTGCAGGCTCAGCGCCTTGCGGTCGAACGCCATGATCGCCTCGGCGGGCGAGGAGTACGCGTTGCCCGCGCCCTCGGCGTTCTCGTTCAGCCGGGTCAGGTGGAACAGGCCGGTGACCATGTCCAGACGCGGCATGGCGAGCGGACGGCCCGACGCCGGCGACAGGATGTTGTTCGCCGACAGCATCAGGATCCGGGCCTCGGCCTGCGCCTCGGCCGACAGCGGCAGGTGCACCGCCATCTGGTCGCCGTCGAAGTCCGCGTTGAACGCTTCGCAGACCAGCGGGTGCAGCTGGATCGCCTTGCCCTCGACCAGCTGCGGTTCGAAGGCCTGGATGCCCAGCCGGTGCAGGGTCGGCGCGCGGTTCAGCATCACCGGGTGGCCGGTGATGACCTCTTCGAGCACGTCCCACACCTGCGGCCGCGAACGCTCCACCATCCGCTTGGCGGACTTGATGTTCTGCGCGTGGTTCAGGTCGACCAGCCGCTTCATGACGAACGGCTTGAACAGCTCGAGCGCCATGTCCTTCGGCAGACCGCACTGGTGCAGCTTCAGCTGCGGACCGACGATGATGACCGAACGACCCGAGTAGTCGACGCGCTTGCCCAGCAGGTTCTGGCGGAACCGGCCCTGCTTGCCCTTCAGCAGGTCGGACAGCGACTTCAGCGGCCGGTTGCCCGGACCGGTGACCGGACGCCCGCGGCGGCCGTTGTCGAACAGCGCGTCGACGGCCTCCTGCAGCATCCGCTTCTCGTTGTTGACGATGATCTCGGGCGCGCCGAGGTCGATCAGCCGCTTGAGCCGGTTGTTCCGGTTGATCACGCGGCGGTACAGGTCGTTCAGGTCCGACGTGGCGAAGCGGCCACCGTCGAGCTGCACCATCGGACGCAGGTCCGGCGGGATGACCGGGACGGCGTCGAGCACCATGCCGCGCGGGTCGTTGCCGGTCGCCTGGAACGCGGCGACGACCTTGAGCCGCTTCAGCGCGCGGAGCTTCTTCTGCCCCTTGCCGTTGCGGATGGTGTCGCGCAGGCTGTCGGCCTCCGCGGCGACGTCGAACTCGGTCGCCAGCTTCTGGATCGCCTCCGCGCCCATGCCGCCGGTGAAGTACTCGCCGTACCGGTCGACCAGCTCGCGGTAGAGCAGCTCGTCGGCGATCAGCTGACGCGGCTCGAGCTTCGTGAAGGTCGTCCAGACCTCCTCGAGACGGTCCAGCTCGCGACCGGCGCGGTCGCGGATCTGGCGCATCTCGCGCTCGCCGCCCTCCTTGACCTTGCGGCGCACGTCGGACTTCGCGCCCTCCGCCTCCAGCTCGGCCAGGTCGGCTTCCAGCTTCTGCGCGCGGGCCTCGATGTCGGCGTCGCGCTTCGTCTCGAGGTTCTTGCGCTCGACGCCGATCTCGTTCTCGAGGGTCGGCAGGTCGTTGTGCCGCAGCTCGGTGTTCACGCCGGTGATCACGTAGGCCGCGAAGTAGATGATCTTCTCGAGGTCCTTGGGCGCCAGGTCCAGCAGGTAGCCAAGGCGCGACGGAACGCCCTTGAAGTACCAGATGTGGGTGACCGGCGCGGCCAGCTCGATGTGGCCCATCCGCTCACGGCGCACCTTGGCGCGAGTGACCTCGACGCCGCAGCGCTCGCAGATGATGCCCTTGAACCGGACGCGCTTGTACTTGCCGCAGTAGCACTCCCAGTCCCGGGTCGGACCGAAGATCTTCTCGCAGAAGAGCCCGTCCTTCTCCGGCTTGAGGGTCCGGTAGTTGATGGTCTCCGGCTTCTTGACCTCGCCGAAGGACCACTGACGGATGTCGTCGGCAGTAGCAAGACCGATCCGGAGTTCGTCGAAGAAGTTGACGTCCAACACGTCTTTTCTTCCCTCTTTCCTTGAGGATTAAAGCCTTTGTGGTCCCGGGATCAACCGCACCTCAGGGGTACCGTGACGGCAGCCGGCCACGGTACCCCTCCCAGCGCGACGGTCCTCGAAAACGCGACCACACTTGGAAACGCCGGAGAGGCGGGCTAGTGCACGACGTCGTCCACCGAGGGCGACTCGTTGCGGGACAGGTTGATGCCGAGGTTCGCCGCCGCGCGCTCGAGGTCCTCGTCGTCGGAGTCGCGCATCTCGATCGCCGCGCCGTCGCTGGAGAGCACCTCGACGTTGAGGCACAGCGACTGGAGCTCCTTGAGGAGCACCTTGAACGACTCCGGGATGCCCGGCTCGGGGATGTTCTCCCCCTTCACGATCGCCTCGTACACCTTGACGCGGCCGACCACGTCGTCCGACTTGATCGTGAGCAGTTCCTGCAGCGTGTAAGCCGCGCCGTAGGCCTGCATCGCCCAGCACTCCATCTCGCCGAAGCGCTGGCCGCCGAACTGCGCCTTACCGCCCAGCGGCTGCTGGGTGATCATCGAGTACGGGCCGGTGGAGCGGGCGTGGATCTTGTCGTCGACCAGGTGGTGCAGCTTCAGGATGTACATGTAGCCGACCGACACCGGGTACGGGTACGGCTCGCCGGAGCGGCCGTCGAACAGCGTGGCCTTGCCGTTCTCCTTGACCATGCGCTCGCCGTCGCGGTTCGGCTTGGTCGCCCCGAGCAGCCCGGTGAGCTCCTCCTCCTTCGCGCCGTCGAACACCGGGGTGGCGGTGTTCGTGCCGGGCGCGACGTCGTAGAGCTCCGGCGACAGGTTCTTCGCCCAGTCCGGGTTGCCCTCGATCGTCCAGCCCTGCGAGGCCAGCCAGCCCAGGTGCAGCTCGAGGATCTGGCCGATGTTCATCCGTCGCGGCACACCGTGGGTGTTCAGGATGATGTCGACCGGGGTGCCGTCCTCCATGAACGGCATGTCCTCGACCGGCAGGATCTTGCCGATGACGCCCTTGTTGCCGTGCCGGCCGGCGAGCTTGTCGCCCGGCTGGATCTTGCGCTTCTGGGCCACGTAGACGCGGACCAGCTCGTTGACGCCCGGGGGCAGCTCGTCGTCGTCCTCGCGGGAGAACACCCGGATGCCGATGACCTTGCCGGTCTCGCCGTGCGGCACCTTCAGCGAGGTGTCGCGGACCTCGCGCGCCTTCTCGCCGAAGATCGCGCGGAGCAGGCGCTCCTCCGGGGTCAGCTCGGTCTCGCCCTTCGGCGTGACCTTGCCGACCAGGATGTCGCCGTCGCGGACCTCGGCGCCGATGCGGATGATGCCGCGCTCGTCGAGGTCGGCCAGGACCTCCTCGGAGACGTTCGGGATGTCCCGGGTGATCTCCTCGGCGCCCAGCTTGGTGTCGCGGGCGTCGATCTCGTGCTCCTCGATGTGGATCGACGTCAGCACGTCGTCCTGCACCAGGCGCTCGGAGAGGATGATCGCGTCCTCGTAGTTGTGGCCCTCCCACGGCATGACCGCGACGAGGAGGTTCTTGCCGAGCGCCATCTCACCGTTCTCGGTGGACGGGCCGTCGGCGATGACCTGGCCCTGCTCGACCCGGTCGCCCTCGTTGACGATCGGCCGGTGGTTGAAGCACGTGCCGTGGTTGGAGCGGCGGAACTTGTACAGTCCGTAGCTCTTCCGCGTGCCGTCGTCGTGCATGATCGTGATGATGTCCGCGGACAGCTCCTCGACCACGCCGGCCTGCTCGGCGACCAGGACGTCCCCGGCGTCGACCGCGGCGCGCAGCTCCACGCCGGTGCCCACGTACGGAGCCTGGTTGCGCAGCAGCGGAACAGCCTGGCGCTGCATGTTCGCGCCCATCAGCGCGCGGTTCGCGTCGTCGTGCTCCAGGAACGGGATCATCGCGGTGGCGACGGAGACCATCTGCCGCGGCGACACGTCCATGTAGTCGATCTCGAGCGGGTCGATCAGCTCGACCTCGCCGCCCTTGCGGCGGCCGAGGACCTTCTCCTCGACGAAGTGGCCGTCGTCGGTCAGCGGCGCGTTGGCCTGCGCCTTGACGTAACGGTCCTCCTCGTCCGCGGTCAGGTAGTCGACCTGGTCGGTGACCTGGCCCTCGACGACCTTGCGGTACGGCGTCTCGATGAAGCCGAACGGGTTGACCCGCGCGTACGAGCACAGCGAGCCGATCAGGCCGATGTTCGGGCCTTCCGGCGTCTCGATCGGGCACATCCGGCCGTAGTGCGACGGGTGGACGTCGCGGACCTCCATGCCGGCGCGCTCACGGGACAGACCGCCCGGGCCGAGGGCCGAAAGACGACGCTTGTGCGTCAGGCCCGACAGCGGGTTGTTCTGGTCCATGAACTGCGACAGCTGCGAGGTGCCGAAGAACTCCTTGATCGCCGCGCCGATCGGGCGGATGTTGATCAGGGTCTGCGGCGTGATCGCCTCGACGTCCTGCGTGGTCATGCGCTCGCGCACGACGCGCTCGGTGCGGGAGAGGCCGACCCGGATCTGGTTCTGGATCAGCTCGCCGACGGTGCGCAGGCGGCGGTTGCCGAAGTGGTCGATGTCGTCGGTCTCGACCGGCACCTCGACGCCGGCGGAGCTCGTCATCTTGTCCTCGCCGGCGTGCAGCCGGACCAGGTACTCGATGGCCGAGACGATGTCCTCTTCGGTCAGCGTGCCGGTCTCGTACGGGGTGTCGAGGCCCAGCTTCTTGTTGACCTTGTAGCGGCCGACCTTGGCCAGGTCGTAGCGCTTCGGCTTGAAGAACAGGTTCTCCAGCAGCGTCTGCGCGCTTTCCTTCGTGGGCGGTTCGCCCGGGCGCAGCTTGCGGTAGATGTCGAGCAGCGCCTCGTCGGTGCCCGCGGTGTGGTCCTTCTCGAGGGTGGCCAGCAGCGTCTCGGAGAACGAGAAGCGCTCGCGGATCGCCTCGGTGGACCAGCCCAGCGCCTTCAGCAGCACGGTGACCGGCTGGCGGCGCTTGCGGTCGATGCGGACGCCGACGGTGTCGCGCTTGTCCACGTCGAACTCGAGCCACGCGCCGCGGCTCGGGATCACGCGCACGCTGAAGACGTCCTTGTCGGTCGTCTTGTCGACACTGCTGTCGAAGTACACGCCCGGAGAACGCACCAGCTGGGACACGACGACCCGCTCGGTGCCGTTGATGATGAAGGTGCCCTTGTCGGTCATCACCGGGAAGTCGCCCAGGAAGACCGTCTGGCTCTTGATCTCGCCGGTGTTGTTGTTGACGAACTCGGCGGTGACGAACAGCGGGGCCGCGTACGTCATGTCCTTGTCCTTGCACTCCTCGATCGAGGCCTTGACCTCGTCGAAGCGCGGAGCGGAGAAGGACAGGGACATCGAGCCCGAGAAGTCCTCGATCGGCGAGATCTCGTTGAGGACCTCTTCCAGACCGCCGACCGGGTTTTCTTCGCCTTCGTTGACGCGGCGCTCGAACCACGCCTCGTGGCCGGTGAACCACTGGAACGACTGGATCTGGACGTCAAGCAGGTTCGGGGTGGAGAGTGGCTCGCGGATCTTCGCGAAGGAGACCCGCTTGGGCGCTCCGGGGATTCCCGTGGCCTGCGCGCGGGATTCAGCCGAGGTGGTCGCAGCAGTGGCCTGGTTCGCGGGAGAGACTGCCAAGATGCGTCCTTCCGGGGACAATGAGCGGTGAGCAGCCGCGATGGCAACAGCTGTCGCGGACTGTCAGGGGTGCCGTGTGCCCACTATCCTAACTACCGGCTCCGGGCAGCCTGAAAGAGGGCAGCGCAAAGAGGCAGTCTAGCCCGGATGGCGCGGTCTGTCCAGGGGGCACTCCAGACGGGGCCCAGCCTGCATCGCGTCACCTTCGGGCAGTGCGTCTCCCTGAGCGTCACTGCGTCCTCGGCTCCCGGTTCGCACCGGGTTTTCGCGCCCCTCCCGCAAGGTTCGCGTTCCCCGGCCGTGACCGTTGGCAGTAAGCGTGAACCCACGCGGCTTTGGAGTCAAGATGCCGCGCGGCGGTCCCGCCGGTTGGCGCAGCGTCGAAGGCGGACAGCACAGGGTGACCGTTCCCGCGGGCGTCGAGGTTACCGCCGGGTACCCGCGGACGGTCGCCCAGGTCGGCCGGGCTGCGGTGCAGGTGGGCGGCCCTGCCGGGTTTCCGGCGGCGGTTTCCGCATCGGTGTGGCGGGCGCGGGATGGATCACATTCCACGAGCGGTCGCGGGCCCGATGTTGGCCGGGAGAGTGGGGTTCTTTCGGGAAACGGACTGGGCTTCGGCGGCGTTTCCATCTGCCGGATCTGGGAACGAAGGCCGCGGGATTGAGCTCTGCAGGCCTCGCGCGGACCGGCTGAGCTTCCAGCCCGCCAATGCTCTACAGCCACCCAGGCAGCGGCTCGGCCCGCCGCACCCACTCCTCAGGCAACCGGTGCTCCCCCGCCGCCAGTACTCCGCCGGTGATCGCGCCGACGGTGTCCACGTCGTCCGCGACCTGCGCGACCGTCCAGAGTGCGTCCTCGTAACTGCGGTGGTGCCGAGCCGCGGCCCACAAGGCCAGCGGCACCGTGTCGTGCGCGGCCATCTCGCGCCCGACGCCGAGTTCGGCGGCCGCCGTCCGGGCATCCGCGTCGATCAGCCGCACAGCCGTTTCCAGCGCCGTACGCACCTTTCCCGGCGGCACGAACGGCAACACCCCTTGCAGCAGCTCCGCCCCGCCCAACTGAGGTGTCACCGCGCGGAGCGACGCCGCCACAGCCACCGCGACCGTCCCCGCGACGCCTTCGAAGTGCGAATGCGTCACGACCGACGAGCGTTCCGCGTCCTGCAAAACCCGGGGTAGGTCCGCGCCGTGAAACGCGCCCAGCGGCGCCGCCCGCATCGCTCCGCCGTTGCCCCACGAGCCGCCGCCGAAAGACTGGCTGGCCAGCGCTCGCCAGGATTCGCCCCGGCGGATGTGGGCGAGCAGGCGTTCGGTTCCCGGCCCGTACCCGCGGTCCGGGTCGTAGTGCGCGGCGAACGAGGCCGCGAGCGCGTCCTGGTCCACGCGGCCGCAGCGGCGCAGGACGGCGTACAGCGAGCAAGCCATCTCGGTGTCGTCCGTCCAGAGCCACGGCTCCTCGGGCAGCTTGCGGGCGACCACCTCGGGGTGGTCTCCGGGCAAAGTGCAGCGAGCGCCGAAGGCGTCCCCCAGGGCTAAACCGCGCAGACAGGCCAAGGCAAGATCCGCGTTCACCGGCGAAGAGTAGCCACTTCTTCACGCCTTCACTGGGTAAACTGCCGAATGGATCACGAGTTCCGGCGGGGGTGTGCACGACGGTGACAGCCGACTCGCTTCCCGAGCTGATCCTGCGCAGGCTGGTGATCAGCGAGCAGGTCGCCGCCGCGAAGTTCGGGGCTGGACGGCCCGTCGACGATCCCGTCCGCGAAGAGCGCGAGCTCGCCCGCGTCCGGGCCCTCGCCCGCGACCTGGGCCTCGACCCGGACCTCGCCGCCGACTTCCTCTCCGACCAGATCGCGGCGAGCAAGCAGGTGCAGCATCGGCTTTTCGCGCGCTGGACCGCGCATCCCGACGAACGGCCGTCCGCCGGCCCCGACCTGTCTGTGCTGCGCGCCGAATTGGACGGCCTCACGGTCGCTCTGCTGGACCGGCTGGCCGCTTCCGTCCCCGAACCTCTGACCCCGCCGGAAACCCCGCACGAGCTGACGCAGGAGCCGCTCCGGACGGCCTACCGGACGCTGGCACGCCAACGGCCCGCCCCCGGAGCTTCCGGGAACGGGCCGTGACGCCTGGCTGAGACCGCCTCTACTTCGACGGCGGGGCCGAAGCCGGGGCGGACGGCGCGGGTGCGCCAGCGGCCGGTCCGGCGGCCTTGTAGGTGTCCATGTCGGTGATCTTCCAGGTGTTGCCCTGCAGCTGGGCGTCCACGTGCATCTGCGCCGTGCCGGCCGCGGTCTGCTTGGTGTCCGCGCGCGTCGACGTCTGGTCGATGAACAGCATCACCCGGGCGAGGTCGCCGTTCAGCCGGATCACCGCGCTGCGGGTGACCTTGCAGGTCACGACCACCTTCTGCTCCGGCGCGAGCTTCTTGACCTGGCCCATCAGCGCGTTGTAGCTGGCCTTGACCTGGTCGGTCGCGAGCAGCTGGTTGGCCGCGTCCTCGGTCTTCTTGATGTTGTTGAAGTCGTAGGAGAACAGCGTCTCGATGGCCTTCGAGACCTGGTCCTTGACCTGCGCGGTCTTCGCCACGTCGAGCACCGCGCGGTTGCTCGTCGAATCGGCCGCGTCCGAGCCCTTGACCTGGAAGATGACCGCCGCGGCCACCAGAGCCAGTCCGACGACCAGCAGCAGCGCGACCCGCACGGTGTTGCGGCTGACCACGGACCGCTGCGCCGGAACCGCGGCTGCGGCGTCCTCGCGCGTGCGTGCCTTGGTCTCGGCCTCCTCGACGTCCGAGGGCTTCTCCGAACCGGTGTCCCGCTTCTTCCGTCGCGGGCTCGGCCGGGCCGGTTTCTCTTCCTCGACGGTCTCGCCGGTGAGCGCGTCGATCTCTTCGGCCGGGGCTTTCTCGGCGACCGCGGAAGCCTCGGGTTCAGCGGCGTCTTCCTCGACTGCGGTCCCCGCGACCTCGGTTTCGGCGGGTTCGGTCTCCGGCTCCGCCGGACGCGCCAGTCCGCCGCGGGGGATCCGCAGCTCCTGGGTCACCTCGGCCGGGTCGGCGTCAGGGAGCGGCCGCGGCCGGGGGCGCGGTGTGGGCGAGGCCGCCGGCGCCGCCGGGTCCGACGGCTTGCGCAGCCCGGCGACCTTCGGCCTGCGGGCCGGTGGCGTGCTGCTGCGCGGTGGCTGGCGACGGGAGGGGGGCACTGCGGAACTCCGATCTGCGGGTGAAGCTACTGGCCGGCGGCGACGAGCGGCACTTGGTCGATCCCGGACAGCTTCCAGTCGCTGCCGACCCGGGTCATCTGGACCTCGAGCCGCAGCGCCTTGGTGGCGTTCTTGCCGCCCGCCGAGGTGTCCGTGCTGATCGCGGCCAGGAAGCTGGCCTTGCCGTCGTGGTCGTTGAGCTCCTCGACCGCGATGTCCTGGATCGTCGTGGTGACCTTGACCTTCTGGTCGGTCAGCGCCTTCGAGTAGTTCGGCTGGGCCTGCGCGATCTGCTTGGCCATGTCGTCGCTCGACACCGACTTCTGCTTGGCGAAGTAGTCGTCGAGATGCTGGTAGTCGACCTGGGTGTAGGCCAGCACCGCGGCGGCGCCCTCCTTGAGCACGTCGTCGCGTGCAGCGGCGAGGTCCCGGTCGCCGTCCATCTCCGCGACCAGCCACATGATCCCGAACACGATCGCCACCACCAGCGCGGCGAGAGCGAACGCCCCGGACCCGAGCAGCCAGACGCGCGGCGATCCGGGAAGCGTCCACTTTTCCTTCGCCGCCGCCGTTGCCGGTTCGGGCGTCTCAGCGGTCACCTCTTCCTCGGCGACCGCGTGCTCGGCACTCATAACACTCCAGAGTAGGTAACAGTCATCAAATCCCAGTCAGCCGAGCCCCAGCAGCGAGCCCATGCTGTTCAGGGACACCCCGGGGCTGCCGACCACGCCCGGCACCTGAGCGTCGCGCTGCTCCTGCAGCTGCTGCGCGGGCCGGTTCTGGTTCGCCGCGATGTCCTGCTGCGACGGCTGCACCGGCACGCCGTTGTAGGGCGCGTTCTGGGAACCCCGGACGTTGATCGGGCTGCCCTTCGGTTCCGCACAGTAGGCCTTGTCGTCCTCCGGCCGGGGCGAGGTGTCCGACCCCGGACGGTACTGGCTGTAGGGCAGATAGCCCTTCGTGCACGACGGCGGGTTGAACAGGTTCAGCACCAGGCCGAGGTGCGCGGTCCCGTCGCCGGGGGCCACCGACGGCGCGGCGGCCGCCAGTGCCGGGTAGGTCACCAGGCCCTGTTCGAGACCGTCCAGCCGGGTCACGGTCAGGTTGGCCGTGGTCAGCAGGTTCGCGGTCAGCGCGCCGAGACCGGGCCCGGTCTCCTTGACGACCTCGCTGATCTGGGTCGCCACCTGGGGGGTGACGCCGATCAGCTTGCGCAGGTCGCCGTCGGAGTTCTTGAGCGTCCCGCTGAGCTGGTTGAGGCTCTTGGAGAAGGACGCGAAGTTCGACGCCTCGTCGTTCTGCGTGTCCAGCACCTGGCCGCCGGCCTGCAGCAGCTGCACGGTCTGCGGCAGGTACTGCTGCGCGGTGGTGGTGAAGCTGCGCGCGGTGTCGAGCAGCCTCTGCAGGTCGCCGCCGGTGCCGCGGAACGCGTCGTAGGACTCGTCGACGACCTTCCGCAGCGAGTCGGTCGGCACCGAGGCCGACAGCGAATCGAGGTCGCCGAGGAGCCGGTCGGTGCTGACCGGGGTCGTGGTGCGCGCGGCCGGGATCACCGAACCGCTCGCCAGGTACGGGCCCTGGTCGTTCTTCGGCCGCAGGTCCACGTACTGCTCGCCGACCGCGGACCGGTTGGCGATGACCGCGTCGAGGTCGGACGGCACGCGCGGGGCCGACGGGTCGATGTTCAGGTCCGCCTCGAGCCCGGTCTGGGTCAGCCGCAGCTGCCCGACGCGGCCGACGTTGAACCCGCGGTAGGTCACCTCGGCGTTGGTGAAGATCCCGCCGGATTCGTTGAGCTGCAGCTTGACCGTGTAGCCGCTGCTGCCGAAGACCGTGCCGAGGCCGGCGAACCGGATCAGCGCGTACACGATGGCCACGACCGAGATGATCGCGAAGACCACCAGCTGGATTTTCGTCCTGCGCAGCAACATCAGCCAGCACCTCCGGAAAGCACCCCGAACAGGCCGGACAACCCGCCCTGCGACGGCTGTCCGCCGCCCTGGCCGCCGGTCGAAGACGGAGCCGGCTGCTGTTGCTGCGCGGGCTGGCTGCCCGGGAACGACAGCGGCGGCGGCTGGTTCGACGGCGTGCCCTCGACGCCGCCGGTCAGCCCGGGAGCCGGGATCAGGCCGTTCAGCCCGTTCTGCCTGCTGCGGCCCAGGTTGTCGATGACGTCCTTGAGGTTCAAGTCGATCTTGGCGAACAGGTTGAAGTAGTCGCCCTTGACGTCGTTGTAGGCCTGGTCGGTGAACGGGTAGGTCAGCAGGATCTCCAGCGCCTTGGGCAGGTCGTTGCCCGCCTCGCCGAGCTTCTGCAGCGTCGGCGTGAGCGCCTTCAGGTCCGCCACCAGGTCCGCCTTGCTCCGGTTCACCGTGTCAGTCGCGACCCCGGAGAGGTTGTTGAGCGCGTTCAGCATGGTCACCAGCTGGCCACGCTGCTGTTCCAGCACCCCGAGCCCGGGCCCGAGGTTGTCGACCGCGCCGACCAGCTTGTCCTTCTGGTCACGCAGCGTCATGGACAGCCGGTTGAGGCCGTCGAGCGCGCGGGTGATGTTGGCCGACTGGTTGTCGAGGTTGGTGACCAGCTCGTTCGCGTTGTTGAGCAGCGCCTTGATGTCCGGCTCGCGGCCGGACGTGGCGTTGTTGAGCTCCTTGGTGATCGTGTTGAGCTGGTCCACGCCGCCGCCGTTGAGCAGCAGGGACAGCGCACCGAGCACCTCCTCGACCTCGACGTCGCGGCCGGTGCGCGCGAGCGGGATGGTCGCCCCGTTCGCCAGCTGCCCGGTCGCCTCGTTCCCGCCCGGCGAGGCCAGCTCCACGTACTTCTCGCCGAGCAAGCTCGACTGCTTCACGTTGGCCATCGCGTTGGCGGGCAGCTTGACGTCGCCGTTGACCTCGACGGTCACCTCGGCGTGCCAGCCGTCCGGCGTCAGCCCGATCGACTTGACCTGCCCGACCGGCACCTCGTTGACCTTCACCCCGGACTGCGGGACGAGGTCGAGCACGTCCTTGAACTGGATCTTCACCGTGTACGGATGGCTGCCGAGGTCGGCCCCGCCGGGCAGCGGGACGTCGTAGACGCCGTTGAACGAGCAGCCGCTCAGCACGAGCGCGGTCACCGTGGCGAGCGCCCCGCCCGCGGCGAACTTCGTCAGTCGCTTCACGTCAGCTCCCCTGCGTCCCGTAGACCTGGCCCTGCAGCGGGAGCGGCAGCGGCGGCAGCTGGCCGTTCTGCATCGCCTGGATGACCTGCGCGGTGGACGGGAGCGGAACCGCGCCGTCGACCACCTTGGCGATGCCGTCGCAGGCGTTGCCGAGCAGCTGCTTGGTCACCGAGGTCTGCTTGAGCAGGCTGCAGACCATCACCAGCGGCGGCTGGGTCAGCTCGTTGAGGTTCGGCCGCGTGTCGAGCGTGCCGGACGAGCCGTTGTAGACGCCGACGATGTTCTCCAGTGCCACCGGCGCGACGTCGAGGATCTCGGCGAGCGAGCTGCGCTGGTCCACCAGCACCTTCGTCACGCTGGCCAGTTTGTCCACATTGGACTTCAATCGGCCGCGGTTGCGTTCGATGAAACCCTGCACCGACTGCAGCGTGGTGCCGAGCTGCTGCACCGTCTGGGCGAGATTGTCCTTCTCCCCGGCGAGGAATCCGCTCACGTCGGCGAGCTGGCTTTCGAACTGGCGCACCTGGCCGTCGCTGTTGGCGAGCGTCTGGGAGAACTTGCCCAGGTTCTGCACCGTCTGGAAGAGGTCGTCCTTGTTGCCCGCCAGCGTTCCGGACGCCTGCCCGAGCTTGGTGATCGTGTCGTGCAGCGCCTTGCCGTTGCCGTCGAGGTTGTTCGCCGCGGTGTTCAGCAGGTCCGACAGCGAGCCGTTCTTGTTGGCCCCGTTCGGCCCCAGCGTCTCGCTGACCTTGGCGAGGCTGGCGGCGAGCTGGTCGACCTCCAGCGGCACCTCGGTGCGGTCGAGGCCGATCGTCGCGCCGTCGGAGATCCGCGGGCCGCCGGTGTAGGCCGGGGCGAGCTGGATGTAGCGGTCGCTGACCAGCGACGGGGCCACGATCAGCGCCTTCGCGTCGGCGGGCACCGCGACCGAGCGGTCGTATTCGAGGTCGACCCGGACCTGGTTGCCCATCGGCTGGATCTTGGTCACCGTGCCCATGTCCACGCCGAGCATCCGGACGCTGTTGCCCTCGTAGAGGCCGACGGCGCCGGAGAAGTACGCGGTCAGGTGGTTGCGGCCGGCGTCCTTGAGGGTCCACCAGAGCGCGCCCGCCACCACGAGCGCGAGCACGATCGCGATCGTCATGCCGCGCATGAGCGACTGGCCGAAGCGGGTGTCGGTCATTTGGAGTTGCACCCCTCCGGATTGAGCGGGCCGACCGAAGGAAGCACCAGGCCGCAGATGTAGTTGTCGAACCAGTGCCCGGTGCCGATCGTGTTGTTGAAGACCCGGATGAACGGCGCGAACTTCTGGATTCCCTGCGCCAGCGAGTCCTGGTTGCGCTGCAGCATCGACGTGAGCTGGTCGAGCTGGGTGAGCACCGGGTTCAGCTGGCCGTCGTTGTCGTCGACCAGGCCCTGCAACTGCGTCGAGAGCTGCCTCGAACCGTCGAGCAGCGTCTTGATCGCCTGCTCGCGCTTGCCGATCTCGTCGAGCAGCTGGTTGCCGTCGGTGATCAGCTTCTGCACCTCGGCGTCGCGGTCGACCAGCGTCTGCGACACCTCCCGCGTGTTGGCCAGCAGGTTCGCCAGCTGCGAATCGCGCTTGGCGATCGTGTCCGACAGCTTCGACAGCCCGGACAGCGCGCCCTTCACGTCCTGCGGGGTGTTCGAGAACGTCTGGGTGATCGCCTCGAAGCTCTTGGACAGCTGGTTCGTGTCGATCGCGTCGACCGTCTGCGACAGGCCGCGGAACGCGTCCAGCACGTCGTACGGCGACATCGTGCGGTCGCGCGGGATCGGGCTGCCCGGGTCGAGCGTGCCGTTGCCCTGCGGGTCGAGCGCGAGGTACTTCTGGCCCAGCAGCGTCTTGATCTTGATCGCCGCCGTGGTCTTGTCGCCCATCCAGGCGTCCTTGACCTTGAACGACACCTTGACGTTCGGGCCGTCGAGCTTGATGTCGGACACCTTGCCGACCTTCACGCCGGCGATCCGCACGTCGTTGTCCTTCTGCAGCCCGGCCGCTTCGGAGAAGTCCGCGCTGTAGGTGGTGCCGCCGCCGATCACCGGCAGGTCGTCGGAGTTCAGCGCGGCGACGAGGCCGAGCGCCATCACCGCGATGCCGACCAGGGCGATCGGGATCGGATTGCGTTTCTGGAAGGACTTCATGGCTTGCACCTGTCCCGACTCACCGGCGCGAGCGTGAAGTTCGTCGGCGGCAGCAGCGGCGGCGCGCCGACCGTCCCGGTCATCTCGCAGGAGTAGAAGTTGAACCACGAGCCGTAGTCGGCGGTGCGCGTGAGCGCACTGACCTTCTTCGGCATGAACTGGATGAAGTGTTCGACAAGCGGCTCGTTCTGGTTCAGGTTCGTGGTGAGCTTGCCCAGAGCCGCGATGTCGTCCTTCAACGGCGCCCGCGCGTCGGTCAGCAGACCGGCGGTCGTGGTGGCCAGGTTGCCCAGCCCCTCGATCGCGTCGCCGATCGGCTTGCGGTCCGCGGCCAGGCCGGACACCAGCTGCTGCAGCTTCACGATCAGGTCGTTGAGCTGCGGGGTGTGCTGGTTGACCGTGTCCAGGACCGAGTTGAGGTTGTCGATGACCTCGCCGATCACCTGGTCCTTGTTGGCGATCGTGGTGGCCAGCGAGGCGGTGTGCGACAGCAGGCTTTCCACCGTGCCGCCCTCGCCCTGCAGCACCTGGATGACCTCGTAGGACAGCTTGTTGACGTCGTCCGGGTTCAGCGCGGTGAACAGCGGCTTGAACCCGTTGAACAGCTCGGTCAGGTCCAGCGCGGGCGTGGTGCGCTCGAGCGGGATCGTGTCGCCCGGCTTGAGCGTCGCGCCGCTGGTGTCGTCGCCCTCGCCGAGCGAGACGTAGCGCTGGCCGACCAGGTTGCGGAACTTGATCTGCGCGGTGACGCCTGCCGGGAGCTTGCGCCCGGAGTCGACCTCGAAGTCCACCTGCGCCTGGCGCTTGTCGACGATCTTCACGTCCTTGACCTGGCCGACGCGGACGCCCGCGATGCGCACGTCGTCGTTCGGCAGCAGGAGCGTGGCGTCGGTGAACCGCGCGGAGTAGGTGCTGGTGCTGGTGGTGTTGATGTTCGCGATGCTGATGCCGAGCACTGTCGTGAACAGCACCGTGACGACCACGAAGATCGACAGCTTGATCAGCGGTGCGGCGAGTCCCCTCACTTGACCGTCACCTCCGTGCCCCGGTAGAGCGGGCCGACGAGCAGCGAGCCCCAGCCCGGGAACTGTCCCTGCGGAATCCCCATCTCCGGGCTGACCAGCGCGGCGAGGAAGTTGTTCTCGGCCGCGGTGTTGACCGGGTTGCCGCCCGAGGCTCCGCCGCCGTTGAGCCCGGCCGCGTCACCCTTGAAGTTGGCCGGGTTCAGGCCCTCGCCCACGGTCTTCGGAGCCGGACCCTGTTTGGTGCCGTCCTTGAACGGGCCGTCCGGCGGCTCCTGCGGGAACGGGTCCGGCGCGGGGTTGAGGTCGTAGCAGCGCGGACCGCGCTTGTCCTCGAACCGCGGTTCCTCGCCCGGCTTGTACGGCCCGCGGTTCACGACGACCTCGATGGTCGCGTTCAGGCCGGGCTTGCCGTTGTACTTGCCCAGCGCCGCGTCCGCGACCGGCACGACCTTCGCCATCTGCTTCAGCACGCACGGGTATTCGGGCGAATACTTCGCGAGCAGCTCCGCGGTCGGGCGCGCGGTGCTGGCGAGGCTGATCAGGTTCTGCGAGTTCGCTTCCAGGAACGACTGCAGGTCCTGCGACGCCGTGGTGAGGTTGCCGTAGAGGCTCGAGAGGTTCGCCTGCTCGGCGACCACGGTGCGGGTCGTCGTGCTCAGGTTGTCCAGGCTCTGCACCAGATCCGGCGTCGCGTTGCTCAGATGCCCGGAGAACTCCGCGAGCGCCTGCAGGTTGTGCTGCAGTTCCGGCTCGTGCGGGTTCAGGTCGCCGATGTACTGGCCGAGCTGCGAAAGCGTTTCGCCGAGCGGTTTGCCGCGGCCCTGCAGCGCGGTCGAGATCGCGCTGAGCGTGCTGGAGAGCTTCTGCGGCTGAACCGCCTGCAGCACCGGCATCAGGTGCTCCAGCGCCTGCTCCAGTTCGATCGCGCTCGAAGTGCGGTCCTGGGTGATCACGTCGCCCTGGGAAAGCGTTTTGGCCGACGGGTCCTTCGGAATCTCCAGCGACACGTAGCGTTCGCCGAACAACGTCTTCGGAAGGAAGCGTGCGGACACGTTCTCCGGAATCAGCTTCACCGACTCCGGGTCCATCGCGAGCGTCAGTTCCGCGCCGTTCTCGGTGGCCTTGATGTCCTGCACCGAACCGACGATCAGACCGCGGACCTTCACGTCGGACTGCTTGAGCAATTGGTTGCCGATGCTGCCCGCGTCGAGCTTCACCGTGACGAACTTGCTGAACGCCTTGTCGTACATCGCGATGCTGAGCGCGATCCCGCCGACGAGCACCGCCACCAGCAGCAGGCCGAGCAACCTGCGCCGTAGTGTGGTCATCCCGCAATCCTCACCGTGACGTCGGTTCCCCAAATCGCGAAACCGATGAAGAAGTTCACGACCGAAACCGTGACGATGGAAAGCCGCACCGCGCGGCCGACGGCCACGCCCACCCCGGCGGGCCCTCCGCTGGCCCGGTACCCGAAGTAGCAGTGCGAAAGAATGATCAAAACGCTGAAGATCAGCACCTTGATGAACGAATAGAGCACGTCTTGTGGTGGTAGGAACAGGTCGAAGTAATGGTCGTAGGTACCCGCGGATTGTCCGTAGATATAGATAACGACCAGCCGCGAGGCGAGGTACGAGCTCAGCAGGCCGATCACGTACAGCGGGATCACGGCCACGAACCCGGCGATGATCCGCGTGGTCACCAGGTACGGAAGGCTCGGCACGGCCATCACCTCGAGCGCGTCGATCTCCTCGGAGATCCGCATCGCGCCGAGCTGCGCGGTGAAGCCCGCGCCGACCGTCGCCGACAGCGCCAGCCCGGCGACCAGCGGCGCGATCTCGCGGGTGTTGAAGAACGCGGTGAGGAAGCCGGTGAACGCCGAGGTGCCGATCGAGTTCAGCGCCGAGTAGCCCTGCAGGCCGACGAGAACACCGGTGAACAGGGTCAGGCCGACCATCACGCCGACCGTGCCGCCGATGACCGCGAGCGAGCCGGAGCCGAAGCTCACCTCGGCCAGCAGCCGCAGCACTTCCTTGGTGTAGCGGCGCAGCGTGCGCGGCGTCCACAGCAAAGCCCGGCCGTAGAACGACATCTGGTCGCCGAGCGTGTCCAGGGTCTCGAGCGGCCGGTTGGCGATCCGCTTCGCCCCCGCGAGGAACGTCATGGTCAGTCCAGCTTTCCGGGCACGAGCTGCAGGTAGATCAGCGTGATCACGAAGTTCACGACGAAGAGCAGCAGGAACGTGATGACGACCGACTGGTTCACCGCGTCGCCGACGCCCTTCGGGCCGCCGCTCGGGTGCAGGCCGCGATAAGCCGCCACGACCGCGGCGATGAAGCCGAAGATCAGCGCCTTGATCTCGCCGACCCAGAGGTCGGGCAGCTGCGCGAGCGCGGAGAAGCTGGACAGGTACGCGCCCGGGGTGCCGCCCTGGAGCACGACGTTGAAGAAGTAGCCGCCGAGCACGCCGATGACGCTGACCATGCCGTTGAGCAGGAGCGCGACGAGCATCATGGCGAGCGTGCGCGGCACGATCAGGCGCTGGACCGCGGAGACGCCCAGCACCTCCATCGCGTCGATCTCCTCGCGGATGGTCCGCGCGCCGATGTCCGCGCAGACCGCGCTTCCGCCCGCGCCGGCCACCAGCAGCGCGGTGACCAGCGGACTGGCCTGCTGCACGGTCGCCAGCACCGAACCCGCACCGGTGTAGGACTGCGCGCCGAGCTGGCGGGCGAGCGCGCCGAACTGCAGCGAGATGACCGCGCCGAACGGGATCGCGACGAGCGCGGTCGGCAGGATCGTCACGCTCGCGACGAACCAGGCCTGCTGGATGAACTCGCGGAACTGGAACGGGCGCTGGAAGATGCCGCGGATGATGTCGAGGCCGAGCGCGAACAGGTTCCCGGTCTCCCGCAGCATTCCGTAGCCGGGGATCTTGGCCGAGGTGGTGGTCACGCGCCACCCTGCCCGTGCCGGGGCGACCGGCCGTCCGCGCCGGGAATGCGCGCGACCTGGTCGGCGGGAAGCTGTCCCTGGTGCTGGTCGGGCACCGGGCCCGGCGCGCTGACCGGCGGGAGCTGCTGCGTGTCCTCCGGGCCGCGCTGGTGGTGGAAGGCACCGGGGTTGGGCCGCACGTTGTAGTACCGCTGCTGCTCGGGCGTCAGGGATTCGATGATCCCCTCCTGCGCGCTCGGCGGGAGCGTGTGCAGGATCCGCATGACGCGGTCCATCCGCCGCTTCGCTCCGGCCCGCTCCGGAACGCCCGGGCTGACCTGCATCTGCGGCACGACGCCGCGCACGTCCTCGTTGAGCACGTCGCCGTGCCCGGCGGCGGCCTCGGCCTGCTCGCGGGCCATCTGGGCGCTGTCCTTCTCCTCGGACATGCCGATCGGGCCGAGCTTGCGGCCGTTGAGGAACTGCTCGACCACCGGCTCGTCGCTGGTCAGCAGCACCTCGCGCGGGCCGAACATGACGAGTTCCTTGCGGAACAGCATGCCGAGGTTGTCCGGCACCGTGCGGGCGAGGTTGATGTTGTGCGACACGATCAGGAACGTCGCGTCGATCTGGGCGTTGACGTCCAGGAAGAGCTGCGAGATGTAGGTCGTGCGGACCGGGTCGAGACCGGAGTCCGGCTCGTCGACCAGGATGATCTCCGGGTCCAGCACGAGGGCGCGGGCGAGGCCGGCGCGCTTGCGCATACCGCCGGAGATCTCGCCCGGGAGCTTCTTGTCCGCGCCGGCCAGACCGGTGATCTCGAGCTTCTCCAGCACGATCCGGCGGATCTCGGTCTCGGACTTCTTCGTGTGCTCCCGCAGCGGGAAGGCCACGTTGTCGTAGAGGTTCATCGAGCCGAACAGCGCGCCGTCCTGGAACAGGACGCCGAACAGCTTCCGGATCTCGTACAGCTTGTGCTCGGAGCAGGTGACGATGTCGACGCCGTTGATGACGCACCGTCCGCGGTCCGGCTTGAGCAGCCCGATCATCGACTTCAGGAACACGGACTTGCCGGTTCCGGACGGGCCGAGCATCGCCGAGACCTCGCCGGGAGGCAGGGTCAGCGTCACGTCCCGCCAGATGGTCTGCTTTCCGAAGGACTTCGTCAGACCTTCGATGACCACCTCGGCACCCATCGCACCTCCAGGAGCTGTTCCGCGTCGTCGCGCACCGCCGCCTCGTCGCCGCTGGCAGCGGCGGAGCTCGCGCGGCGAACTCCGCTTCAACCAGGTGCAACGAGCTGAGCGCGAACAGGTTACTCACCAGTTTTGTTCTCTGGCCAGCCCCCGTGCACGCCTCACGCGACGGGGATCCAGTACGGCGACCGCTGGCAGCACGGTAGTGCACGTCACGTTCGGCCGCAGATCCAGATGGCCGACCACCACTCACCCTGACGGGTTAACCGGCGGAAACGCGGCAAACAGGGGGTGACCCGAGGTCGCTCAGCAGGCCACTCGTTCGCCTGAACGAGGACGCGTGCGGCCGGGTTCGGCGACTGTGCGAATTTTTTTGCCGCGGACAGCGAAAGGGGCGGGCACCCGGATCGGATGCCCACCCCTTTCCCGGTGGAACTGCGGGCGCTTGCGCGCCCGGGATCACTTGATGGTGATCTTGGCGCCGGCGGCCTCGAGCTTCTCCTTGGCGGCGTCGGCGGCCTCCTTGTCGACCTTCTCGAGGAGCGCCTTCGGAGCGGCCTCGACCAGCTCCTTGGCCTCCTTCAGGCCCAGGCCGGAGACGACCTCGCGGACGACCTTGATGACCTGGATCTTCTTGTCGCCGGCCGAGTCGAGGATGACGTCGAACTCGTCCTGCTCGGCAGCGGCCTCGGCGCCACCGGCGGCGGCACCCGGGGCGGCGGCCACGACGGCGGCCGGGGCGGCGGCGGTGACGTCGAAGACCTCTTCGAATTCCTTCACGAACTCGGACAGCTCAAGGAGGGTCAGCTCCTTGAAGGCGTCGATCAGCTCGGCGGTGCTCAGCTTCGCCATGATGGCTTCCTCTCAGAAAAACGAACGAGACGTTCGGGGTGGGGTGGTTCAGCTCTCGGCGGGTGCTTCGGCTGCTTCGGTACCGGTGGCGTTGCGCTGCTTCTCCTCCAGCGCGGCAGCCAGGCGGGCCACCTGGGACGCCGGCGCCTGGAACAGCGCGGCGGCCTGGGAAAGCTTCGCCTTGAACGCGCCCGCCGCCTTGGCGAGCAGCACCTCGCGGCTGTCGAGATCGGCGATCCTGGTGATCTCGTCCACGGACAGCGCTTTGCCGTCCATGTAGCCGCCCTTGATGACAAGCGCGTTGTTTTCCTTCGCGAAGTCGCGAAGCGCCTTCGCGGCGTCGACTGCCTCGCCCTGCACGAAGGCGATCGCGGTCGGACCGACGAACAGGTCTTCGATCCCCTCGAGGCCGGCGTCCTCAGCGGCACGCTTGACGAGGGTGTTCTTCGCGACCCGGTACTTGGCACTGGTGCCGAGAGCGCGGCGCAGCTGGGACAGCTGAGTCACGGAGAGGCCGGTGTACTCGGTAACGACGGTGGCCGAGCTGCTGCGGAAGCTCTCCGCGATCTCGGCGACGGCCGCCACCTTGTCGGGCTTCGCCATGGTCGCCTCCTCTCTTGGCTAGTGTCACCACTGGCTTCGGCGGAGGCGCCCCCGAACGACAAAAACGCCCACGCGCAGCAGACGCGGGGCGTTGCCCAGCCTTGACGACTGGGGTGAAAGCCTCGTTCCTCCTGCGCGGGCCGTCCGCCGTGCTGCGGAACCTTCGCTCCCCGGAGATCCGGAGAGAACCAGCGGTCTTTGGTAGAACCGTCGACCAGCATACGGGAGGCCTCGGCGGGGTTCGCGGGCACCCCCTTGCTGAGCTGCGAGAACCGGGGCAGTCTCGGGAAATCGCGGCGGAGCGGGCATCATTGGTGACGTGGCGGAACAGCGTGATCACGGAAAGCCGGAAGAAACCCCCTCTCCCGGTTCGGGCGGATCCTCGGCGCAACCGCCCGCACAGCCGCAGCCCGGCGGGGGTGAGGTCGCCCCCCGCACTCCCAGCCAGCCGACGCCCCAACCAGCCGCACCGAATCTTCCGCAGCCGAACGGGACCGAGCCGCAGCTGGATCCCGAACAGCTGCGCCAGTTCCAGGAATTCCAGCGATTCCAGGAGTACCTGCGGTTCACCCGGGCCCAGCAAGGCACCGAACCGGCTCCGCACCCGGACGCGGGCTTGGTCCCGGCGGGCAACCGCCAGCCGCTCGCCGGCGGACAGCCGCCATCCCCGCCGAACCAGCCCGGCGCGCTGACCGAGTACGAGGAACCGCCCCGCAACCGCCGCCCGGTGCCGCGCTGGGTGAAGCGCCTCGGCGGGAAGATCCTGGGCTGGGTGATCGCCCTGGTCATCCTCGGCATCCTGGTCAACTGGGGCTACCACCAGATCTTCCCCAGCAACGAGGGCAAAAGCTCAGCCCAGATCGCCGCTGAGGGCGGCGGGACCTACCACACGAACCACATCTTCTCGACCAATCCGAACGAGGCGGTGCGGTTCGTCTACCACAACATCGCCCAGGGCCGGGTCGACGACGCCTGCGGACGATTCCGCGAAGACATCCAGGACAAGTTCGCCAAGGACACCACCGGTCAGCCGGACTGCAAGGTCGCGGTCGAGAAGCTCCACGCGCAAGTGAAGAACATGAACGACTACGCCGAATCGCTCCCGTCCTATGTTTCCGGCCCGACTCCCCCGCCGGTCGTGACGATCGATTCCTGCACGTTCAGCGTGCAGGGCGGCCCGGCGCTGGGCGTGTTCCAAGTGACCAAAGTGGACAAAGGCCAATGGTTGATCACCGGCCACTCGCCCGGCCCCGAGAAATGCCCCGCGCCGCCGACGGCGACCTCCACCCCGGGCTGATCTTCGTCAGGCGGGCGAGCTGATCGGCAACCGGGTCTCCCCCGTGTCCGAGTACGCGAAGAAGTCCACCAGCGCCGCCGCGAAGGCCGGGTGTGCCACCGCTTCCATGTGGTTTCCCGGGACCCGCACCAGCCGCGCGCCCGCGATGCCCGCCGCGAGGCGTTCTGGCTGCGTCGCCAGTTCGTCAGATTCCCCGGCCAGGATCAGCGTCGCCGCCGAGAGGTTCGTCAGCCGCATCGGTCCGTGCGGGGTCGCGTGCATCACCGCGGCCAGCGCTTCGACGTCCGCGCCTGCCCGGCGGGCCAGCCGCCGGAACGGGCGCGCCGCCGAGGGCACCTTCGACCGGTCTTCGGCCAGCAGTCCCTCCGCGATCTGGCTCCGGTTGATCACCCGGGCGTCCACGCCGCCGAAGTCCACGATTCCCGCGCCGACGCCGCCGACCGCGAGGCAGCGGACCCGCCGGTCACGCGTAGCCACCAGCAGCGAGACGATCGCGCCCATCGAGTAGCCCGCCAGGCACACCTCGTCCAGGCCGAGTTCGTCGAACAGCGCGGTCAGGTCCGCGGCCATGATGTCCTCGCCGTAGGCCGCCGGGTCGTGCGGCTTCTCCGACGCGCCGTGCCCGCGCGCGTCCAGCGCGATCACCGTGAAGCCAGCCTTGACCAGCGCGTCCACCACGCCGGGGTTCACCCAGTTCACCTGGGAGTCGGCCGCGAAACCGTGGTGCAGCACGACGGGACGCCGGTGCCGTCCGTCGCCCTCCCAGACCGTGTAGCTCAGCTGGAGCCCGTCGGGGGCGATGAACGTCGTTGGCATATCTCCATGAGACACGAAAAAAGGGTGGTCACGCACGAAGCGTGACCACCCTTTCGCGTGATGTGCGACTCAGACCGCGGCTTCCTCGGCGAGGAGGTTGCGAGTCCGGGCCGGGTCGACCGGGATGCCCGGGCCCATCGTCGTGGTGAAGGTGACCTTCTTGACGTAGCGGCCCTTCGCCGACGACGGCTTGGCGCGCAGGATCTCGTCCAGCGCGGCCGCGTAGTTCTCCACCAGCTTCTCGGTGTCGAACGACGCCTTGCCGATCACCAGGTGCAGGTTCGCCTGCTTGTCGACGCGGAAGTTGATCTTGCCGCCCTTGATGTCCTTCACGGCCTTCTCGACCGCGGGGGTCACCGTGCCGGTCTTCGGGTTCGGCATGAGGCCGCGCGGGCCGAGGATGCGGGCGATGCGGCCCACCTTGGCCATCTGGTCCGGCGTCGCGATCGCGGCGTCGAAGTCGAGCCAGCCACCCTGGATGCGCTCGATCAGTTCGTCGGTGCCGACCGCGTCGGCGCCAGCGGCTTCGGCCTCGGCGGCCTTGTCGCCGACGGCGAAAACAATGACGCGGGCGGTCTTACCGGTGCCGTGCGGCAGGTTCACGGTGCCGCGGACCATCTGGTCGGCCTTGCGCGGGTCGACCCCGAGACGCATCGCGACCTCGACGGTCGCGTCCATCTTCGTCTTGGAGGTCTCCTTCGCCAGCTTCACGGCCTCGAGCGGCGCGTACAGCCGCGCCTTGTCGATCAGCTCCGCGGCCTGGCGGTAGGCCTTGCTGTGCTTGGTCATGCTTCTGTCCTTAAGTCAGGTGGATCAGTGTGGTGTTGCAGAGCCAGCACATGGCTCTCCCACTCGAGCTAGCGCGAAATCGCGCCGCCTCAACGAAGTCGAGGCAATTACTCCACGGTGATGCCCATGGAGCGGGCAGTGCCGGCGATGATCTTCGCGGCCTGGTCGATGTCGTGCGCGTTGAGGTCGGTCTCCTTGGTCTTCGCGATCTCGCGGACCTGGTCCCAGGTGACCTTGGCGACCTTGGTCTTGTGCGGCTCGCCGGAGCCCTTCTCCACGCCCGCGGCCTTGAGCAGCAGCTTGGCGGCCGGCGGCGTCTTCAGCTTGAAGTCGAACGACCGGTCTTCGTACACGGAGATCTCGACCGGGACGACGTCCCCGCGCTGCGATTCGGTCGCGGCGTTGTAGGCCTTGCAGAACTCCATGATGTTGACGCCGTGCTGACCCAGCGCCGGGCCGACCGGCGGCGCGGGGTTGGCCGCACCCGCCTTGATCTGCAGCTTGATGATCGCCGCAAGCTTCTTCTTCTTGGGTGGCATTACCTTGTGTCCTTCTTAACTGACGTGAGTCCCCCGCACACCTGCCAGTACGCGGGGACTGCCGACCGGGATGGCCCGGCCGTCAGATCTTGGAGACCTGGCTGAACGAGAGCTCGACCGGGGTCTCCCGGCCGAAGATCGACACCAGGACCTTCAGCTTCTGCCCGTCGACGTTGACCTCGGAGATCGTGGCGGGCAGCGTGGCGAACGGGCCGTCCATGACGGTGACCGACTCGCCGACCTCGAAGTCGACCTCGACGGCGGGCGCGCCGGACTGGGCGGCCGCGGCGGATTCGCCGCCCTTGGCGGCCTTGGCCGGGGCTTCCTTCTCGACCTGCGGGGCGAGGAACTTCAGCACCTCGTCCACGGTCAGCGGCGACGGCCGCGAAGTGGCTCCGACGAACCCGGTGACGCCAGGGGTGTTGCGCACCGCGCTCCACGACTGGTCGTTGAGGTCCATCCGGACCAGGATGTAGCCGGGCAGCACCTTGCGCTGCACCTGCTTGCGCTGGCCGTTCTTGATCTCGGTGACCTCTTCGGTCGGGACCTCGATCTGGAAGATGTAGTCCTCGACGTCCAGGGTCTGGGTACGCGTCTCGAGGTTGGTCTTGACCTTGTTCTCGTAACCGGCGTACGAGTGCACGACGTACCACTCGCCCGGCGCGGCCTTGAGCTCGGCGCGCAGCGCGGCGACCGGGTCGTCCGCCTCGGGGGCGGGCTCGGTCACGTCGGCGTCGTCCGAATCCTCGGCGGCGGCGGACTCGTCGGTGTCGGCGGCGACCTCGTCCTCGGCGACGGGCACCTCGACGGGCTCGGCGGACTCCTCGTCGCCGGGTGCCGTCTGCACCTGCTCGTCGGAAAGCTCGGTCAGGTCGCGACCGGCTTCGGTGCCGTTGTCGGAGGTCACGTTCCGTCCTCTCAGTTGATCGCTTGCCGGGCCGGACCGGGGCCCGGCCAGCGCGGTGGCGCGCCCGTCGGGCGTCAGCCGAAGACCAGCCCGACCAGCTCCTTGAAGCCGAGATCGAGACCGCTCACGAGGGCCACCATGAACACCACGAACACCAGGACGACCGCGGTGTAGGTGACCATCTGCTTGCGGTTGGGCCAGATGACCTTGCGCAGTTCGGCCCAGACCTCGCGGATGAACCGCGTGAACCGGGCGAACAGGGAGGCCTTCTTGGGCTTCCGGTCCCGTTTGGGGGTGGGCGCGCCCTTGGCGTCGGCGGGCTTCGCGACCTTGTCGCCCGCCTTGCCGGACGGACGGGTCGAGCCCGGCCGTGCCTCGGACTTGCCTGCCGGCCGAGCGGAAGCGCGGCGTTCGCGCCGAGCCGCGGCGGACACCGGGCGGGATTCGACTCCGGGCTGCTTGCCCGAATCGCCCTGCTCGTGCTCGCCGCTGGCGTCGCTGTCGCTCACGACCACTCCTCCGCTCCACCAGTTCCCGTACGCAGGGGTGACAGGACTTGAACCTGCAACCTGCGGTTTTGGAGACCGCTGCTCTGCCAATTGAGCTACACCCCTGTGGAGCCGGGTCACCCTGGCTCCGGAGGACGCATTCCATCGTCCCCACCATCCGGCGGGGATGACCGTAGTGCGTTCCGAGTTCCGAAGTCTACGGCAAGCCGGATGCCGCCTTGCAACCCAGCCCCCTCGACGCCCCCGCGGCACCCCGGAGGCCGTCGTTCCGGGCCGTTCGGACAGCACCCGGGAACTCGCGGCGAAGATCACCTGTTCGTGCGAACATAGGCCCGTGGCCGTTATCCGATTAATCGCAAAGCCGTCGGCGCCCGTCGCCTCGCCCGGTTTCGCGACCGCTTCGGATTCCCGGCACGGCAAGCGAAATCGCTTTCGCCCCGGCGAATTTTCCCGCCAGGAAGCCAAGACCGGACTGGCGGAAGATGATCTTCGTTGACTCGCAAGCGAAACTGATGATCAAGGAGCCTCGGTGACCATATTCCAGCTTGGGCTGGCCCTGCCGCAGTACGGCAAGCTCGCCGACCCCTCCGCCATCGCCGGTTTCGCCGCCGAAGCCGAGCGCATGGGCTTCGTCTCCCTCTGGGTCGGCGACCGGGTGCTGACCCCGGTCTCCCCGAAGACCTATTACCCGTCCGGTACACCTGAACGGCCGTACCCGCCGGAGTTCGTCCGCTTCGTCGATCCGCTGCTGGCGCTCACCATCGCCGCGAATTCGACGGAGACCGCGCGGCTCGGGTCGAGCACCCTCAACGGGCCGCTCTACTCGCCGGTGCTGCTGGCCCGCTCCCTGACGTCGCTGGACCTGCTGTCCGGCGGCAGGCTCGACGTCGGCCTCGGGCTCAGCTGGCTCCGCGACGAGTACACCGCCGCCGGTGTGCCGTGGGAGCACCGCGGCGCGCGGCTGGCCGAACTGGTCAAGGTGCTGCGGACGCTCTGGACCGCGGACCCGGCCGGGCACCGGAGCGAACGCTGGGACATCCCGGACTCCCTGATCGGCCTGCGTCCGCTGCAGCAGCCCGGTCCGCCGGTGCTGCTGGGCGGGGCGTCGGACGCGGCGCTGCGGCGAGTCGGCCGGATCGCCGACGGCTGGCTGCCCGCCGGGCTCCCGATCCCGATGCTGCGGCAGAAGTGGGCCGTGGTCGTGGAAGCCGCGGAGAAGGCCGGACGGGATCCGGAGTCGCTCCGCCGGGTGCTGCGGATCAATCCGATGCCGGGCTCGGCCACCGCGACCGTCGAGGACGTCGCGGCTCAGCTGAAGGCCGCCGAAGCCGACGGCATCACCGAGGCGCTGGTCGATGTGCACTATGTGGCCGAAACCGTCCCGCACGCGCTGGAACTGGCCGGCGAGCTGCACGCCGCTGTCTTTGCGTGATCACCCGTAAGCGGGTCGTCGGCAAGGGGCCGGACCGGTAGAACGGTCGGGTGGGGGCAAACAAAAGCGGTGGCTGCGGGTTGCTCGTCCTCGTTGTCGTGGGGGCGCTGCTGGCCGTCGGCTACTACAAGTCGAAGCACGACTCGTCGACCGCACCGCCGTCCGGCGCGGACACCGGCGGCGGCACCGGCCGGTACGTCGCACTCGGCGACTCGTATACGTCGGCGCCGCGCACCGGGAAGCAGTCGGGTTCGCCGGCCGGATGCGCACGATCGGACAACAACTATCCGCATCTGGTGTCGGCGAAGCTGAAGCCGGCGAAGTTCGTGGACGTCAGCTGCAGCGGAGCGACGACGGAGGACTTGACCGACGCCCAGTCGACGCGCAACGGCGCGAACCCGCCGCAGTTGGACTCGGTCACCTCGGACACGACGCTGGTCACCCTGGGCATCGGCGGCAACGATGTGGGATTCATCGCACTGGCGCAGACCTGCGTGACCGCCCACCAGAGCGCCTCGCCGTGCAAGGACCGGCTCACCGCGGGCGGCAAGGACGAACTGGCCGACCGGATCAGCGAGACCGCGAAGAAGGTCGGCACGGCGCTCGACGAGATCCACCAGAAGGCCCCGAAGGCGCGGGTGGTGGTCGTCGGCTACCCGACGGTCCTCCCGGATGGCGACGGCTGCTGGCCGGTCCTGCCGTTGGGCACCGGCGATGTGACGTATCTGCGCGACGCGCTCGGGAAGCTCAACGACGTCCTGTCCGACCAGGCCAAGTCTCACGACGCCGGGTTCGCGGATACGGCCGAGCCGAGCAAGGGCCACGACGTCTGCGCGAACTCGGACGTCAAGTGGATCGAGGGGCTGGTCCCGACGTCCTCGGCGGCGGCCCTGCATCCGAACGCACGGGGCGAGGCGGGGATGGCTGGCGTGGTGGAGTCGGTGCTGGGCGTGCACTGAGGCCGCCCCGATGCGGTTCCGTCCGTGAAGGGCCCCTTGCGGGAATCAGATTCCTTCGAGGGGTCCTTCACGGACCTTTGCCGGACCAGAAGGCCGAGCCGGGCTTCAGGGGCGGACGAGGGCCTGCGGTTTGCCCAGCACGGTTTTGCCCTCGAACTTCACCGTGAGGTCGATCCGGGCGAGTCCCTCGTCGGTCAGGGCGCCGACCTTGCCGGTCACCTCGACCAGGGCGCCCTCGTCGGTGTCGGGCACCACGACCGGGCGGGTGAAGCGCGTGCTGAAGTCCACGAGGCGGGCCGGGTCGCCGAGCCAGTCGGTGACGATGCGGCCGGACACGGCCATGGTGAGCATGCCGTGCGCGATCACGTCCGGGAGGCCGACCTTGGTCGCGAAGTTCTCGTTCCAGTGGATCGGGTTGAAGTCGAGCGAGGCTCCGGCGTAGCGGATCAGTTGCGCGCGGGTGATGCGGACCTCCAGCGGAGGCAGTTCGTCGCCGACGTTCACGCTTCCGCCCCCCGAACCACGAGCTGCGCCCGCGTCGTGCACACGAGTTTGCCGTCCGCGTCGGTGATTTCGGCGCGGAGGTTGATGAAGTCGTTGCCTGCCCGCGCCATGATCGACTCGATCTTGGCGGAGATTTCCAGTTCGTCGCCGGCGTGGACCGGGCGTTCGTAGCGGAAGCCCTGGTCGCCGTGGACCATCCGGGAGTAGTCGAGGCCGAGCGCGGGGTCGGTCACGATGCCGTTGATTTTCGGCAGGTTGAGGATGGTGAGGAAGGTGGGCGGCGCGAGCACGTCGGGGTGGCCGGCGGCGCGGGCCGCCTCCGGGTCCCGGTAGACCGGGTTCGGGTCCTCGATGGCGTCGGCGAACTCGCGGATTTTTTCCCGGCTCACGAAGTACTTGCTGTCCGACGGGTATTCCCGCCCGGTGAACGACTGGTCCAAAGGCACGCGAAGAGGCTAACCGAACACCGGCGTCGCCCCGCGCGGGTGCCTGAACCGGTCAGTAGACAGCGAAAAGCCGCCCCGGCGTGGGCCGGGGCGGCTCTTGCGAAGCTGGTAAAAGACCGCCTGCGTCAGCGGGTCTCTTTGTGAGTCCGGTGCGTACCGCAGTTCGGGCAGAACTTCTTCATCTCCAGGCGATCCGGGTTGTTGCGCCGGTTCTTCTTGGTGATGTAGTTGCGGTGCTTGCACTCCTCGCACGCCAGCGTGATCTTGGGTCGCACGTCGGTGGCAGCCACAGCGTTTCCTTCTCTCTCAGATCCGGGGGCCAGCCCCGTCGTTACCGCGTAGCGGTGGCCGGACTTGAACCGGCGACACAGCGATTATGAGCCGCTTGCTCTGCCAACTGAGCTACACCGCCCCACTCAGACACCCACCCCACTGCAACCCGCCAAGCCGAACTCGACCCGGCCGGGGGTCCAGGGGGCTCGCCCCCTGGCGGGGGTCTGGGGGTTCGACCCCCAGATGGACGCCGCGAAGCGAGCCAGGTCCGCGTTTTTTGCGGACATAGCTCGCGGACTCGCGAGCCCCTTTACGGAATCGAACCGTAGACCTTCTCCTTACCATGGAGACGCTCTGCCGACTGAGCTAAAGGGGCCTTGCCTCTCGCGAGGACTGGGAAAGATTAGCAACCCGCCTGGGCGACCCGTGCAACCGGGGTCGGTTAACCGCAAAACCTCAGGTCAGGAGGGTCAGCACGGTCTCCGAGTGGCGTCCCGGCGAACGTGCCGTGCGGGCCTGCAGCCACGCCTCCAGGCGGTCCTCCGGCAGCGGCCGCGAGATCAGGTAGCCCTGGGCGACGTCACATCCCATCGCCTCGAGCTGATCGCGCGCCACGTCCTCCTCGACGCCTTCCGCGACCACCGTCAGGCCCAGCGAGTGCCCGAGCTCTACGATCGACCGCACCACCGCGAGGTCGCCGAGATCGGTTCCCATGCCGAGCACGAAGCTCTTGTCGATCTTGACCTGGTCGACGGGCAGCTGGCGCAGGTACGCGAGCGACGAATAGCCGGTGCCGAAGTCGTCCACCGCGAGCACGATGCCGAGCGAGTGCAGTTCGCGCAGGATCGGCAGCGCCTTCTGCGGGTCGGACATCACGCCGGACTCGGTCAGTTCGAAAGTCAGCAATTCCGGCGGCACGTCGAAGCGTTCCAGTTCGCGCTGGACCTTCGCCGGGAAGTCGTCGTCGGACAGGTTCCGCACCGACAGGTTGACCGCCGCGGAGATCCGCAGGCCCTCGTCGAGCCATTTGCGCACGCGCTTCAGCGATTGCTCCAGGACGAACGACGTCAGCACGCCGATCAGGCCGGCTGCCTCGATCGCGGGCACGAACTCGTCCGGGCCGAGCCTGCCGAACTCCGGGTGCACCCAGCGCACGAGCGCCTCGACGCCTTGGACCTGGCGGTTGGGCAGCGTCACCTTCGGCTGGTAGTGCACGGAGACGTGGCCGTCCTCGAGCGACTGCCGGAACTGCGTGACCATCTGGAACCGGCGCAGGAAGATCTGTCCCATGCTCGGCACGTAGCCGCGCACTTCCTCGCCGCCGCGGGTGGCGCGAACGGCGACGTCCGCGCGCTGCAGCAGGCCGTCGACGTCGACCTCGCCGGCGTCGTCCACCGAGCTGGCGTAGCCGATCATCGCGTTGGCCTCGACCGAGAGCCGGTCCACCGGATACGGCTCGGAGAGCTGCACGCGAAGCCGTTCGGCCGCGCGATGCGCGTCGTCGACCGTGCAGTCCACGAGCAGCGCGGCGAAGGACGCGCCTTCGAGCCGGGCGAGCGGGACGTCCGGGCCGAGCGCACCGCGGATGCGCGTGCCCGCGGCGACGACCATCCGGTCCGCCCACGAGTAGCCGAGCGCGTCGCTGACGGTGGAGAAGACGTCGAGGTCGATCCGCAGCACCACGACCTCCGCCGATTCGCGCAGCGGATCCCGCGAGACCTGCTGGAATCCGGGCCGGTTCAGGTGCCCGGTGAGCGGGTCGTGGTAGGCGTCGTGGCGGAGCGTGGCGAGCAGCCGCCGGTTGTCGAGCGACGTCGCGAGGTGGCTGGCCATCGTGCCGAGCAGCTGGACGTCGTACTTGCCGAAGCCGCGCCATCGCGACAGCCGGTCGTGCGCCTCGACGACGCCGAGCAGCCGGTTCGCGCTGCGCAGCGGCACCACGAGCGCTTCCTGCGCACTGCGCTCGAGCAGCGCCGCGCGGACGTCCGGGTTGGCCTCGGTGATGCGGAAGTGCCGGACGTGCGCGCCGGGCAGGCGCAGCAGCGGATCGTCGTTGGCCGGGTCGGCGGGCGGCAGTTCGTTGCCCGCGACCACGACGCGCATCGGATCGTCGGGTTCCAGCCGCAGCCGGAGCACGACGCGTCCGGCGGACAGCTGGTCCTTGATCCGCTCGGCGATCGTGGCCCATTCGCGCACGTCGACTCCGCCTACCAGCTCTTCGCCGCGGCTGGCCGGACGAGCGGCGGCCTGCTGCCCGGACCGCGCGACCATCAGGCTGACGTCCGACAGCGCCTCCATGTCCCGCTGTTCGCGGAGCAGATCGGAGTAAGCCCAGTACAGCGCGGTCAGGCCGAGGAACACCGCCAGCACCAGCGGCCAGGCCTGCGGGGTGCTCGCGATGACGAGGTAGCCGGTGAGCCCGACCGAAGCGTTGACGAACCCGACCACGAGGATGCGGCCGGTCAGCCGGATCGCGGTGCTCACGCGCATCCGGCGGCGCAGCACGCGCACGGCGGCCAGCGCGAGCAGCGTGCTGACCAGCGGCGCGGTGAGCGTCCCGGCGAGCGCGGCGACCCACGGAATGGTCGGCCCGCCGCCCATGGCCAGGTGCACGACCCCGGCGACGGCGAACGCACCGGTGATTTCGAGCAGGAACGCGCCCGCGTTGTAGAGGACGCGGCCGGCGACCTTGCGGGCCAGCAGCGTGCCGATGCCCGCCACGAGATGCGCGGCGAGCACGACTTCGAACGGGGCGACGAAGAAACCGATTACCAGCGGAATCTCAGTGAACGAGATGGTCCACGAGATGCCGCTGCGCACGTCGACGTTGATGCCGAGCTGCTCGGCGAGCAGGAAGGCGACCGCGAGCACCGGGCCGATCCACCAGAGCTTCGCCGAGCCGTGGAACGGCAGCCAGGCGCCGACGGCGAAGGCCGCGAGCAGGCCGAGGCCCAGGACGAAGAAGGTGTAAATACGGAAGCGGCTCTCGTCCGAGCGGCCTTCGGCCGGTGCGGAGCCAGCACCTCCCGAGCCCATCGCCTCCGGCGCGGTACCGGGATGGGCGTTGCTGTCCGGCATCCGACCTTCCTTCCCGGCTGCCCGGTCGCGCTCGTCCGTGACGTCAGGTGTGGGCGAGGGCGCCACCTTACCCCGTAGGGCGTACCGGCGTCCCTTTCGAGACAGTAGGAGATCACCCCAGGGTTAACAATGGGCGTTCTTCTCTGACCTGCGTGGACCAAGGAGTGAAACTCCCGGTTCACCCCGGAACCCGCCTGCCGGGGAGTGTTCTGGGGGTCTTTTCCGACCCGATCGGCGGACAATGGGGGTATGCACAACGACGTGACAGCCACCGGCCATGCGGCGCGCATCGCCACGGTGGACGCGCTGCTTCCCGCGCCAGCCCCCTTCGAGGTCGGAGGGGATTCCGTCCTGCTTTCCGCCGAGGTCGGCGACACCACCGCGGCCGGGCTGAGCACCTGCACCGGACTCGGCCCGGACAGCCCGCGCTCGATGTGGCGGGCACTCGTCGAGCACCGGCTGGAGGTGCAGCTCGCCGGTCCCGACCCGGCCGCCGGACTTGACGCCCTGCTCACTCGATGGGATGAACACCTGCGGTCCCTCGCCCGAGTGGGGGATACGGAGTGCGCCGCGGTGCTCTCCCGGCCCAGCCGCGACACCGCCGGGGCCACCGAACTCCTCCGGCACGGCTTCGCCCCGGTCGGCGTGCTCGCGGTCCGTCCGGCGCAGCGGATGGCCGCCGGACCCGACGCGACGCCGGGCGTCTGCATCCGGCACGCGACTCCGGACGACCTTTCCACCGCGGTCACGCTGCAGCTCGAATTGCAGCGGTACGACGCGCAGTTCGGCCGGGTCACGCTCCGTCCCGGCGTCGAGGAACTGATCACCAAGGAACTGCTGCATCACCTCGAACGGCCCGAACCGCAGGTGTGGATCGCGGAGCTGTACGGCCAGCCGCTCGGCATGGTCGTGCTGCAGATGCCCGACGAGACCGGCTGGATCCGGCACCGGGTCGCCGCTTCCCGCGTGGGTTACCTGTCGTCGCTGGCGGTTTCCGAGGCGGCTCGGTCGTCCGGTGTCGGCACCGCGCTGGCCGCGCACGCGCACCAGGTCTTCGACGAGGCGGGGGCGGATGTCGTGCTGCTGCACCACGCCGTGGCGAACCCTCGGTCGACGCCGTTCTGGTACGCGCAGGGCTATCGGCCGCTGTGGACCGGCTGGCAGCGTCGGCCCGCCGTGCGTTCTCGCTAGTCTGGCGTTCGCCAGGCCATCCGAGGGGAGTCCCAGTGACCGAAAAGCCCGACGCCGCACCGAAAGCGCCGGAAGGCGTCGATGTCGAGAAACCCTCGGCCGCGCGGGTCTACGACTGGTACCTGGGCGGCACGCAGAACTGGGCCGTGGACCGGGAATTCGGCCGCAAGGTCGAAAAGATGTGGTCGCTCGCCCGGCCCGGCGCGAAGCAGAACCGCGAGTTCATGAACCGCGTGGTGCGCGCCGCGCTGGACGCGGGCATCCGTCAGTTCCTCGACCTCGGCTCCGGCGTGCCGACCGCGGGCAACGTGCACGAGGTGGTCGAGGCCGCGCTCGGCGACGACGACCAGGCCACCGTGGTTTACGTCGACTACGAACCGGTGGCCGTGGCGCACGCGACGCTGATCCTCGAGGACGAGGCGGCCACCGACTGGGCCGGGATCGTGCAGGCGGACATGCGCGATCCCCGGGCCGTGCTGAACGACCCGCGCACTCGCGAGCTGATCGACTTCGACAAGCCGGTGTGCGTGATGCTGATGGCGGTGCTGCATTTCGTCGGCCCGGACGACGATCCGGACGCCATCGTGCGCGCCTACCGCGACAAGCTCGTGTCCGGCAGCTGGCTGGCGATCTCGCAGATGAGCGAGGGCGACGGCAGCGGTCCGGCGCTGGAAGGCCTGCGCTGGTTCGTCGAGCAGTACCGCAAGACGAGCAACCCGGTGTGGCTGCGCGACCGGGAAGAGATCGAGCCGTTCTTCGGCGGCTGGCCGCTGCTGGAGCCGGGGATCACGCATCTGCCGGACTGGCGGCCGGAACGCGAGCTGAACGCGGTAGAGGCGGAGGCTCGCCCGTTCGCCTGGTGCGGGGTGGCGCGCAAGCCATGACCGCGCCGGACGCGCCGCGAGGCGTGGACGTCGCCACCTGCCGGGACGACGCTCCGCCGGAGCGGGCCGCCGAAGTGCGCGCGTTCGCGGCGGAGGTCCGGCCGTTCGCGTGGGGTGCGGTCGCGCGCAAGCCCTGACTTCTCTCCCAGCGAACACTCCCTGGGAAACAAACCCGCCCTTCGGAGAGTTGAGCACCTCAGACTCAACTATTCGAGGAGTGCACATGTCCGACCCCCGCCTCCTGCCCGTCCTCCCGCTCGATGACGACGTCGTGCTGCCGGGCATGGTGGTCCCGCTCGACCTCGGCGACGCAGAGACCCGGGCCGCAGTGGAGTCCGCACAAGCCAAGACCCCCGCGACCGCGTCGTTCCCCGGGATCCGCTCGGGCGCGGCGAGCAAGGCCGAAGTCCTGATCGTCCCGCGCGTGCACGGCGAGTACGCCGAACTGGGCACCGTCGCGACCGTCGAACGGATCGGCCGCGTTCCGGGCGGCAAGTCCGCCGTGCTGCTGCGCGGCACCGCGCGCGCCGTCGTCGGCCGGATCGCCGACGGACCCGGCGCGGCCCGCTGGGTGCACGCCGACGCCGCGGAGGAAGCCTCCGACGACCGCACCGCACAGCTCGCCTCGGAGTACAAGGCCGTGGTCATCTCCGTGCTGCAGCAGCGCGGCGGCTGGCAGATGATCGACGCCGTCCAGCAGGTCGAGGAGCCGTCCGCGATCGCCGACCTGGCCGGCAACGCGCCGTACCTGTCCACGGACCAGAAGCTGGAGCTGCTGAGCGCGCTCGACGTCAGCGTCCGGCTGGAGAAGGCCCTCGAGTGGAGCCGGGAGTACCTGGCCGAGCTGGAGGTCACCGAGACCATCCGCAAGGACGTCGCGGACGGCATGGAGAAGCAGCAGAAGGAATTCCTGCTGCGCCGCCAGCTCGAAGCGATCCGCAAGGAACTGGGCGAACTCGACGGCACCGCGGCCGACGACGACTACCGCGCCCGCGTGGAGGCCGCCGACCTGCCGGACGCGGTGCGCAAGGCCGCACTCGCCGAGGTCGACAAACTGGAGCGGACCTCCGAGCAGTCGCCGGAGGGCGGCTGGATCCGGACCTGGCTCGACACGGTGCTGGAGCTGCCGTGGAATGAGCGGACCGAGGACGTCTACGACATCGCCGCCGCGCGCGCCGTGCTCGACGCGGACCACGCGGGCCTGGACGACGTCAAGGAACGGATCATCGAATACCTGGCCGTGCGCAAGCGTCGCGCGGAATCGGGCCTCGGCCCGGTCGGCGGACGGCGTTCCGGCGCCGTGCTCGCGCTCGCCGGTCCTCCCGGGGTCGGCAAGACGTCGCTGGGCGAGTCCGTCGCGAAGGCGATGGGCCGGAAGTTCGTGCGCGTCGCGCTGGGCGGCATCCGGGACGAGGCGGAAATCCGCGGCCACCGGCGCACGTACGTCGGTGCGCTGCCGGGCCGGATCGTGCGGGCCATCAAGGAGGCCGGCTCGATGAACCCGGTCGTGCTGCTCGACGAGATCGACAAGGTCGGCGCCGATTACCGCGGCGACCCGACGGCCGCCCTGCTCGAAGTGCTGGACCCGGAACAGAACCACACATTCCGCGACCACTACCTCGAGGTGGAACTGGATCTGTCCGATGTGGTCTTCCTCGCGACGGCCAACGCGCTGGAAACCATCCCCGGCCCGCTGCTGGACCGGATGGAACTGGTCACGCTGGACGGCTACACCGAGCACGAGAAGGTCACCATCGCGCGGGATCACCTGCTCCCCCGCGAACTCGAGCGAGCCGGCCTGGCGTCCGGCGACGTAGTGCTGACCGACGACGCGTTCAGCCGGATCGCCGCCGAGTACACCCGCGAAGCCGGGGTGCGCGACGCGAACCGGACGATCGCGAAGGTGCTGCGGAAGATCGCGACGAAGGTGGCTTTGGGCTCGGTCTCGCTGCCGCTGACGGTGTCCGCCGAGGACCTGGAAACCTACCTCGGCCGCCCGCGGCACGTGCCGGAATCCTCGCTGCCGACCGCGACCCAGCGGACGTCTTTGCCAGGCGTGGCAACGGGTTTGGCGGTCACCGGCGCGGGCGGGGACGTGCTGTACATCGAGGCGTCGCTGGCCGATCCGGAGAGCGGGGCTTCGGGCCTGCAGCTCACCGGGCAGCTGGGTGACGTGATGAAGGAGTCGGTGCAGATCGCGCTGTCGTACCTGCGTTCGCACGGTGCGGAGCTGGAACTGCCGGTGGGAGACCTGCGAGAGCGGGGAATCCACGTGCACGTCCCGGCGGGCGCGGTGCCGAAGGACGGTCCGTCAGCGGGCATCACGATGACGACCGCACTGGCTTCGCTGCTGTCCGGCCGCGTGGTCCGGGCCGATGTCGCGATGACCGGTGAGGTTTCGCTGACCGGCCGGGTGCTGCCGATCGGCGGGGTCAAGCAGAAGCTGCTGGCCGCGCACCGGGCGGGGATGAAGACGGTGATCATCCCGCAGCGGAACGAGCCGGATCTGGACGATGTGCCGGCCGAAGTGCTGTCGCAGCTGGAAGTGCACGCGGTGGCCAACGTGCGGGAGGTGCTGGAGCTGGCTCTGACGCCGGCTTCTTCGGAGGTTCCGCAGGCGGCCTGACCGTCGGTCCGGGTAGGGCTCCTTGAGGGAATCTGATTCCTTCAAGGAGCCCTTCCCGTCAGTCCTGTGTGGACCTACGGATTCAGCGCCGTGCCCCGGCGAGCGAAGCCACATTCATCACGTATTCGCCATAACCCGACTTGGCCAGTTTGGCGCCCAGCGCATAGCACTCGTCCGCGCTGATGAAACCCATCTTCAGCGCGACCTCTTCCAGGCACGCGATCCGCACCCCGGTCCGATGCTCCAGCACCTGCACGAACTGACCGGCCTCCAGCAGCGAATCGTGCGTGCCGGTGTCGAGCCAGGCGAAACCGCGGCTCAGTTCGATCAGCTTGGCCCGGTCGCGGTGCAGGTAGGAGAGGTTGACGTCGGTGATCTCCAGCTCGCCGCGCGCGGAAGGCTTCAGGCTGCGGGAGATGTCGACGACCTCGTTGTCGTAGAAGTACAGCCCGGTGATCGCGTTGTTCGAGCGCGGTTTCTTGGGCTTTTCCTCAATGGACAGCAGATTGCCGTTCTCGTCGATCTCGCCGACGCCGTAGCGCTCCGGGTCCTTCACCTGGTACCCGAACAGGACGCAGCCCTCGAGATCGGTCGCCGCGGTGCGCAGGGTCGTGGAAAAGCCTTGGCCGTAGAAGATGTTGTCCCCGAGCACCAGCGCGACCGAATCGTCGCCGACGAAGTCCGCGCCGATCACGAACGCCTCGGCGAGACCGTTCGGACTCGGCTGTTCCGCGAACGAGAAGGACAGCCCGAACTGGCTGCCGTCGCCGAGCAGGCGGCGGAAGTTCGGCAGGTCGGACGGCGTCGAGATGACCAGGATCTCCCGGATCCCGGCCAGCATGAGCACCGAGATCGGGTAGTAGATCATCGGTTTGTCGTAGACCGGAAGCAGCTGCTTCGACACGGCCTGCGTGATCGGATGCAGACGGGTTCCGCTGCCCCCGGCGAGCACGATGCCCTTCACAGCCCCTCCTCACGTGCGGTGGTGTTCGTTCACCGTACCGAGTGAGCTTCGAGGCTGTCTGAACCTTCCCTCAACTCAGAACGCCGGGCCCTTGCCGAAGAACGCCTGACAGCCGTGCGCGTACTCGGTGGCGATCTCCAGCACGTTCTTCCCGCCGTCGACCGGCAGCACCGTGGACGAATAGTTGGGGCAGTAGTTGTTGTAGATGCCGCTGATGTGCACCGGCGCGGGGAGTTCGTACCAGTTCCCGGCCCCGAAGTTGTCGTTGGCCAGCAGCGTCTGGCCGTTTCCGGACACCGGGGTGCCGTCGGCGGCCGTGTAGATCTGGCCGACCATCACCAGCCGCACGCCGTTCGGGCCGCCGGGGAACAGGGTGGTGGTCTGGGCGTGCTGGAAGTAGTTGCCGCTCGCGGTGTTGACGCGGGTGCCCGGGTCGGAAGGATCGCCCCAGTTCGCGCCGTCGGCGGAGATTTTGTAATACGGATCGCAGTAGCGGTCGCGGTAGTTGCAGATCTCGTAGCCGAACCAGTAGCGGCCGTCGGGCAGCCTGCGGATGATCGGCATGCCCGGACGGACCCGGGACGGCCCGATCGCCATGGTGAGCTGCTTGGTGCCCCAGGTGATCCCGTCGGTCGAGGCGACGCGGTTGAGCACCTGGCCGTACTTCGGCGCCTGCGTCTCGTCGGCGTAGTGCAGCCAGAGCGTGCCGCCGGCGTCCACAGTGAACTCCGGCTCCCAGATGCCGTCGTGGTTGTGCGACAGCGCGGCCTCGGACAGGTACCGCCAGTTGCGGCCGCCGTCGCGGCTGGCCCACACTTTGATCCCCATCCGGCGCTGTGCACCCGCGTCTTGGCGGTAGGTGGCCGCCCACAGCAGCGTGCCCGCGCGCATGCGGCCGACCCGCTGCGGCAGTTCGTAGAGGGTTCCGCAGCACTGGCCGAACTTGGCGTCGGGGTCGCGGATCTCGCTGATCTGGTGGAAGCTCGCGCCCTCGTCGGTGCTTTCGAGGATCGGCGCGAATCGGCCGTTGCCGTCCTCGCTGGTCAGCGCCGCGATGATGGTCCCTCGACCGAACGGCGAGTACTCCAGCCGGATCAGCCGCGGGTACGAGCCGAAGCCGGACACGAGCAGCTTCTTGTCGGCGGCCTCCGCGACGGGCGCGATCGCGGTCACGAGGACCGCCAGCGAGGTGAGGAAGGCAAGCACGGGAGTCCAGCGGCGCATCCAGAAACTCCTCTCACGACCGGACGGGCGATTACACCACGTGGTCGTCCCGCCACCCGCGATTTCGCCTGGTCACCCGCGTGAATCCACCCCTTCGAGGAGATCGCTTGGGCTGTTCAGGGCGCCCGCCGGGTAACGACTGGGCGGAGCGTGACGAAAGATCATCCGGAGGCCCCGTCGGGGCGATCAGGTATCCGATGGAAGCCGAACCCGGCCGCACCCCCGCACCGGTTCTGCCTCCGCTGCCGCGGCCGGACAAGCCTCGTCTCGCCGAGAACCCGACGGAAACCCACCAGGGCAAGAACGCCGCGACCGTGCCGTTGACCTGGCCGTCCGGGGTCTCGGAGTTCCTCACCTTCGACTGTCCGAAGTGCACCGGGCACATCGCCGTAACGACGGACGGCACGGAAAGCCTGCTCGTCAACGACGGTGCCGCCTGCCACGGGACGGCCTGGTTCAACGTCTCCCCTGGCGGCAAATCGGTGCACACGCTGACGGTCGAGGCGACGGGCTCGTGGACCGCGACGATCACCGGCTACCGCGGAGTGCCAGTCCTCGAACCACGGCGACGCGGTGCTGGCGGTGCCCCCGGGCATGGCCCGGGGAAAGTTCTCCACGGGTTCGAAGGGCTCGAACGGAGTCTGGCTCCTGGCCGACGGGTACCCGCATCTGATGGTGAACCACATCGGCGAGACCACCGGGGAGCTCCCGCTCGCCGGACCCACGTACGTGGCGGTGGAAACGTTCGAGGCGGACTGGACCTTCGCGACCTGGTGAGGCGCTGCGGACGGGGAACGCCCGCAGCGCCCCCGGATCACCGGTAGTTGGTGAACTGCAGAGCGATCTCGAAGTCCTTGCCCTTCAGCAGCGAGATCACCTCCTGCAGCTGGTCCTTCTTCTTGCCCGACACCCGCAGCTGGTCGCCCTGGATCTGGGCCTGCACGCCCTTCGGGCCCTCGTCGCGGATGAACTTCGCGATCTGCTTCGCTTTGTCCGACGCGATGCCCTGCAGGATCTTGCCGCTGATCTTGTAGGTCTTGCCGGAGATCGCGGGCTCGCCGGCTTCGAAGGCCTTCAGCGAGATGTTCCGCTTGATCAGCTTCTCCTTGAAGACCTCCACCGCCGCGAGGGCGCGCTCTTCGGTCTCCGACTCGATCGTGATGGCTTCCTCGCCGGACCAGCTGATGCCGGTTCCGGTGCCGCGGAAGTCGAACCGCGTGCCCAGTTCCTTGCTGGCCTGGTTGAGCGCGTTGTCCACCTCCTGGCGGTCGACCTTGCTCACCACGTCGAAAGAGGGATCCGCCACGTGTCCTCACACCTTGTCTCAGCTCGTCAGGGACCCCCAGCGTAGCGCCGGGGCATCCCGGTTGACCGGCCGTCCGGACCGTTGGGTATCCTTCTTCCCGGCCGGTTCGCCCGGCCATGGCAGGTTACCCAAGCGGCCAAAGGGATCTGACTGTAAATCAGACGGCTCAGCCTTCGGGGGTTCGAATCCCTCACCTGCCACACCAGCCCAATCACCCCCGTGACCAGCACGAACCCGTCACGGGGGTGATCTTGCTTCTTCCGGTTCTTTCCGGCTGACTCCGGTTGATTTGGCCGATCTGCGGACGCATCACGGACGCAGGCTCAGTAGCTCATGTAGCCGCGCTCGATCCGGTCCATAGCTGCCTGGTCGCCACCGTCCAGGCACTTCGCGTACACGCGCATGAGGACTCCGAGACTGTGCCCTGCCCATTTCGCGACCTTGGTGGCTTCGACGTTGCTGGACAGCCAGGTGGAAACCGCTGCGTGACGGAGGTCATAGGGGCGTTTGGCGATCGGCCTGGCTTGTACCTCTGGCGTGAACACGGATGACCGGGCTGCTGCCCACGCTCGGCCGTAGACGGTGCTGCTGATCCGCCCGCCGTTCCGGCTGCCACGGAAGAGCCGGCCATCAGGTGCGGTGCCGTAGCGGGCGATGTGCTTGTGCAGCAACGCCGTCAGCTGCGGAGTGCACGGTACTGACCGACTCGACCCGACATTCCGATGCTTCAACGGTCCTGCCTCAGACGCTTCGCCGGAGTCCGTCCATCCGGCATCGATTTCGGGACGCGCCGAGTCGATGATCAACCAGCCTGCTCCCTCCGCAGGGATCGACAGGTTGCGCTTGTTGAGGTTGGCAGCTTCCTCCGGACGGAGAGCGGCGTAGTACATCGTGCCGAAGAACGCCTCCAGCTCCGGATCGCGCTCGGCCACAGCGGCCAGCAACATGCGGCCTTGCATTGGGTTGACGACCGACGCCGGGTCGACCTCCTTCAGTTCGTAGGTGCGCTTCTTTACCTTCACTTCCTCCAGCGGATTCGAGTCCAGGACCCCCCGCTCTACTGCGTAGTCAAGGAACCCTCTGAAAGCGGCGCGGCGGATCCGCACTGTGTCGGCGGCCGCCTTCGAGCCGTCCAAGTTCCGCTCGAATCCGTTGAGCACCGCGCGCAGCACCTCTGGCTTCGCGAATTCGGATGCCCGACGACTGTTCGACTCCGCCTCCGCGCCGCATTCCACTGCCGCGTCGGAGTATCCAGCTGCACGCAGCTTCGAGACGATGTCCATCTCCTCCTCCAGGTCAGCCTCAAGTCGCAGTTTGGCGTTGAACACACTCGTGAGAGTGCGCCGGAACGTCGGGTCCCTCGGGAGGGAGCGTTTCGACGCGCCCATTGTCAGCTTCGTAAGCGATCCCGCTATCGACTTCCGGTACTTCGGTGAGGCGTTCGGCCACATCATGTCGGCGTAATCGCACGCCAGCGCGAACGTGGACACCGCGAGAGCAGCTTCCTTTACCATCGATGGCGGCAGGCCCGACTCCGTGTCGAACGGCTCGCCTTTGCGCGTAGCGGTGACGAGGTCCGATCGGAAGCTATCGGCGAGTCCTGAAGTTCGGAAAGGCTCGTTGAATTCCTTTCCGTCCACCGTCCAGCGCGCCCGGTAGGTGTAGTTGCCGCTGCGATGCTTTCGCCGCTGGTTGTTCCAGACCTTGACGTTGTACGAGCTTGGCATTAGGCAGCCTTCTTTTCCGTACGGCTTTCGATCCAACGGTCAAGATCTGCTCGGCGAAAACGGAGATCGCCGTTCGGCAGCTTGACGCACCTGGGCGCTTTACCCTTCGCGCGCCAGTCGTAGAACGTCGAGACAGCTACTCCACCAAGTTCCTCCAGGACTTCAGCGAGCGTGAGCAGTTTGCTGTTGGCGTTGGCCATGTGGTGGTGACCTTTCCTAATTCGGCGCGGGCAGCGGGACGGGGCAGAGCTGTACTTCCTTTCGTTCCGTCGGATTTGCGGTCGTTCGCAACAAAGTTCTCGGTATGCTCCCGGCTATGAAGCCATCGACGGTCCAAGACCATGACCCGGAAGTCGGGCTGATCGCCCTGTGTCCGTGCCACACCGGAGACGGAGAGTTCCGCCTCTGGCCAGAAAATGAGGGTCCGGGCCCGCTTCTGGCGGAGCGCCACGGGAAGGCTGAGCACGCACGGCTGGCAGCGTGGTGCGATCACACCTACCGGCTGACTGATTCTCGTACGGGTGAGTGGATTTACGTTGCCGAGCCGTATCAGCTCCACGAGGAAGCGTTCGAGGATTTCGTGTTCTTAGGCGAGAACGGTTGGCGGGTCGAGGTGACGGCATGGCGGGCCCGGCACTCGCCCGGCCATACCGTCGCGGTGCTGATCCGGCGCGAGAACGCACAGTAGGTCGGGTAACAACGTGACGTGACCGTGGCAGTTGCCCACGCGGTCGGTCCGGGACAGAACGCACACAACGCACACAACGGTGGCGGATGCACCGTTGTCGCTGGTCAGGGTCGGTAATTGCCGTGTCGGGTTCGGACGCACAGAACGCCGACAGAATGGGGCCCGTCGCACAGAACGCGGCGAAAGCGCCGGCAGTGGCCTTCGTTGCTCACGGCGAGTGAGATCGGCGGTGGCCGGTTGCCGGGCGTTGTGTGCGCGTTCTGTCCAACGGGCTCGTTTTGTGCGGCGTTCTGTGCGTCGGTGACAGTTGCCCGTCCCGAGGTGGTGAGCTGCGGAAACGCGGCAGCGTCCGCGTTGTGTGCGTTGTGTGCGTTCTGTCCCGGGGCGTTCGTGCAGGTGCGGGTCAGGTGGTGCGGTAGTCGGGGTGGAGCCAGTAGTGCGGGCTGGGTTTGCGGCCGGTTTTCCCGGCGCGGTCGGGTTCGGCTTCGGCGGCGACGTGGCCGAGGTCGGCGAGCAGTTCGAACGCGGGTTTGAAGTCCTCCATCTTCTGCATGCCCGTGTGGCGAGTGACGCGGAAGGCGTCGCGGAGCTTGAACCGGTTGCCCAGCGGCCAGCTCGGGTCGGAGATGCGGGAGAGGATGGCTTTGGCGTTGCGGACGGTGCCGTCGGCTCCGATCTGTTCGAGGGTGGCTTGGGCGTGGGCGGCGTAGTAGCGCGCGACGCACCATGCGTTGGCGACCGTGTCCTCGCTGACGTGGGTGTTCCATGGGTTGAGCGGGTGTTCGGCCAGGTGCAGCAGCCCCGCGATCCGGGCGGTCTGCCCGGCGAGTTTCCCGGCCCAGTCGGCGATGTGGGCCCATTCACCGGTGGCGGGGTCGAGCTTGGGTTCGATCTCCTCCTGGATCTCCACCATCAGGTTGTCGGCGGCGGGCGAGAACGTCAGTGAGACGGGGTCGTCGAAGCCGTAGAGCTGGTGGGCGATGGACAGCAGTTTGGTGTTGTAGGCGGCGGCCACGTCGGCCGGGACCGCAGCGGTGCGGGCTTTGCGTCGCCCGGACATCGGCACTGGCCGCGAGAACAGGATCCGGGCGAGGAACCCGTTGCCGCGTAGCTTCTGGGGCAGGTCTTCGATCACGGTCGGCTGGATGGTCAGGCCGAGGGTCAGCGCGGGCCGGGACACGAACTCGCTGCGGTCGCCGCGGTCGACGCGCAGCTCGGTGCCGGTGTAGCCCTTGAGGAACACCTCGGCGTTGACGTTGCCGGAGTAGCGGCCGGCGATGTTCTCGAAGATCGTCCCTTCGTCGGACAGCACGGCCAGGCGCCCGCCTTGCTGGGCCAGGATGGTCGCGACCTTCTGCACGGTGATGTCGTCCACGATCAGCTGGGGCTGGGCGGGGACTTCGATCGCGTCGGCGGCCAGCGCCGCGTCGACCGCTTCGGCGATCGCGCGTTCCCGGTCGGCGTCGGCGGCGTCGTCACCGATCAGCTCGGCGGCGGCCTTCTGGGCTTTGTCTCGGGTGCTCTGGGCGACCTGCTGCTGCATCCGCGCGGCCTCGATCTGGTGCTTGGCCTCGATCCGCAGTTCCCGCTCCAGCTCGCGGATCGGCTCGGTCATCGCCGTGAACGCGGGCGACTTCCGTGCCGAGGGCTCCATGATCACCACGGTGTAGATGTTCGGCTGCTCGTTCCAGCCCTCCCGGACCGACACCGTCACCCGGCCGCCGGCCACGGTGGACAGCACAGCCAGGCCCAGCGAACCGGGAAGGTCGACCGGCACCTGCAGCATCTCGGCCACCGCTTCGGTGTAGTCGGCCAGCCAGGCGGGCAGCGCCGCGAGCGGAAACACCGACAATGCCTGCACGGTCGACAACGGAGCAGGTTTGTCCGGCCAAGGCGCGCCGATCCGGTCGACGGGGACGGGTGCCTCCTCTCCAGCGGGTCGGTCCGGGAACTTCCGGATGTTGTCGGGCTGTGCGGACATGAACGTCCTCCACTGACGTGCGTTGTGGATGTGCGGTGCCGCTGAGCGAAGGTTTGGGGCTGGCCTGGTCAGGCGGCCGGGGCGAGCGGCTCCCCGGACAGCGTTTCGACCAGTGCCGAGACCAGGACTTCGGCCACGGGCGGGGTGACCGCGTTGCCGTAGCCGCGCACGATCCGGCGTTTGCTGCCCTTGACCTTGTAGTCGGGCCGGAACGCCATGCCCGCCCCGATTTCGGCGGGGGCGAGCATCCGGAACGTGCACTGCTCGACCGGCGGGGTGCCGCCGACGAGGCCGTAGCGGTCGCGGGTGGTCAACGTGCCGACCGGGCGATCGACCGGTGAGGCTGCTCCGTTGGAGTAGTAGGCCAGCAGCATCGCGGTGTCCCGTGCCCCGGCCGGCGGGCCGACCAGGCCGTGGTGGTTGCCCTGGGCGGACACGGTCGGGATCGGCCCGGCGACCGGGTAGGCGGTCTCCTTCGACCCGCCGCCGCGCAGCAGCGAGATGAACGGCGGCACCACCAGCGCGGTCTCCCTCCGACAGGTCTGCGTCCGCAACGGCCGGTCCACGGTCACCACGGCGGAGTCGGCGGCGCGTTTGGCGACCGACACCACCATCGGCGGCACCACCAACCCGTCGGTCTCCCGCGTGGTGCGGGTCGGCATCGGCTGGTCCAGCGGCGTCGCCTCGGTGCGCCAGGTGCCCCCGGCCGGGGCGAGCAGCGGCCGCACGTGCCGGGCCAGCCCGGCCTCGATCCGCGCGATGGTCGCCGGTTCCAGCGGGTCCGGCCGTCCTTGCCTGTCGACGCGCTCCCCGATCCGCTGCCCCGGGTCGAGGGTCCAGTCGATGATGGTTTCCGCCCCGAGCACCGGCGGCTCGACGATCGTGTTGCGGCACGAGGCGCGCGGGCAGCGGTAGACGTACTGGCCGTTGCGGACCCCGTACACGCCCATGTCGGTGCCGGGCTTCTTCCAGGACTGCATCGCGCTCACCTCTTCCTCGCAGTTCGGGCACCACGCTTTGGGGCGCAGCCACTTGTCCCAGTCCGGGTCCCGGCCGACGTCGGCGAGCCAGAACGGCATGTAGAACCGGTTGCGCGACTGCGCGACCTTGCCGGTGACCGGCCCGGCCACGTGCATCGAGTTGATCGCGACCAGCCGGGTGCGGTAGCCCTCGGCCTCGATCTCCTTGCGCCAGCGGGAGAACTCGGCCCACTTGCGGACCTGCACGACGTTCTCGACCACCCCGGCCAGCACCGGCTTCCCTTTGCGGCGCATCGCCTGCAGGTACCGCGGGATCTCTTCCATCAGCGCCCGTGCCCGCGCGATCGCCGGGTCCAGCGCGCGCGGCCCGGTCACGGGGTCGAACAGCGCGTTCTGCGTGGCCTGGTCGAAATCCCGCTTCACGCCGCGCGCGTCCGTCCACGGCGGGCAGGCCGGGGAGGCCCAGAAGATGTCCGCGCGCGGGAAACCGGCGATGTCGGCCTTCGCGATATCCCCGCAGTAGTGGTCGGCGTCCGGGAAGTTCATCCCGTGCACTTCCACGCTGAGCGGGTCGTGGTTCGCGGCCAGCAGCATCTCCACCCCCGGCACCGCGGTCGCGCCCTGGCTCGATCCGCCGAACCCCGCGAACTCGTCGTAGAGCGTGAACATCAGGCCTCCTTCGCCGGGTACTGGTCGTGGGTGCGGCCGTCGAGCGTGCGGCCGGTGCGTCCTTTGCCGCTGCGTTGCATCGCCTCGCCGTCCCAGTCGACGCAGCGGGCGGTCGCCGCGCCGGTCTCGCTCGCGACCACCGATTCGGGAGCCCACGCACCCCACTGCTTGAACAGGAACGGCACGCTCGCGAAGTCGCACTGGTCCCGTAGCGACCGCACCCAGTTCGGGTGCATCGGCCGGGCACCGTGGCCGGACTCGCCGCCTGCGACCACCCAGTCCAGGCGCGGCAGCGGACGCGGGTTCTCCATCGCCCTCAGCCGGCCGTCCGGTCCGCGCGCGTGGTCGAGGTTGCCCATCAGCGCATCGACGGGGCCCTCCCGCGTGGACAGCGCTCCCAGGTTGATCGGGCCGAGCAGCGGTTCGGCCGAGATCCACCGGATGGCCGCGCAGGTGTCGAGCAGGGTCGGGACCCGGATGTCGGCCCAGCGCTGGTTTTCGACCGACACCCCGACCCACACGTTGGGCAGCGGCCAGATGTCGCCGTGCGGCTTCGCGCCCATCGCGATCGGCTTGATCACCAGCGACTCGTCCATCGCCCGGTCGGCGAAACCGTCGTTGTTGAGCAGCGCGCGCATCCGGGCGGGGCGTTTGGTCAGCAGCTGGAAGGTGTGCTGGGGGCAGGCGGCCATCACCGCGAAGACGCGGGCGATGTAGTCGTCGGGGACGTCCTTGTGGAACAGGTCCGACATGCTGTTGACGAAGATCCGGCGGGGCCGCCGCCAGCGCAGCGGCAGGGCGAGCTTGTCCCGGCGCAGCCGCACGTCGAACCCCGAGGCGAAGTAGTGCCCCGTCGTGCCGCGCCAGCGTTCGGCGAACGTCTCGGCATAGCAGTGGTCGCAGCCCGGGCTGACCTTGGTGCAGCCGGTGACCGGGTTCCAGGTCGCGTCGGTCCATTCGATCCGCGTGGTCACGCTCATCGAACCTCCTGTGTGGACGGTGCGGACGTGAGAAGGCCGGGCACGCGCGGTGCCCGGCCTTCTCGCGTCCGGTGTGGTCGGTGCTGGTGTTGTGGTCGGGAACGGAGCAGGTTCGGACGGGGCCCGTTCCTGCGGCGGGTCCTTGCCGTATCGGAGGTGCGGCGTTACGGCTTCAGGCGCGGCCGCCAAGCTCCTTGATCGCTCGCCGGACAGCGCGGTCGATCTCGAACTTGCCCGCGTCGCCCTGGGACTCGTGCCGCATCCCGTGGAACTGCTTGAGTTCCATGGCGAGGAGGCCGAGCCTGGCCGGCCGGTCGCCGGGCTTGTCGCCGAAGCTGTTGTTGAGGATTTCCTGCAGCCGCTGCGTTTCGCGTCCGTCCTGGCGCACCAGCGGGACGGAGTGCAGCTCCTGCATCAGGGTCTTCAGCGGTGCTGGCGTTCCGCCGGGCACTTGCGGTGTCGGGCTGGGCGGGGCGTCGATGCGCCGGATGGCGAGGTTGAGGCATTGGCGTGCCTCGCTGCCTTCGGGCAGCCGGTCGCGCAGCGTCTTGTACGCCTCTACTCCTTCCGCCGCGCTGCGCCGGCCGGTCGTGACGTCGGTGGCCAGGCGGCCGAGGACGTTGGCCAGCGGCTCGCCGTCCACGTCCATCCGGGCGTCGTCGTGCATGTACTTCAGCGCCGTGCCGATCTCGCCGTCGTCGTGGAAGCTGATCTCGGCCGAGTTCAACGAGCCCCACTCGTTCTTCAGCACCGGAGCCTCCGACACCTCCCCCGACACCGGCGGCCCGGCCACCGACGGCCGCTGCTCGGCCGCCGGTTTCTCCGGCTCCGCCGCACCCTGCTCGGTCGCGGGCACAGCGGGCTCCGCCTCCGCCGGGGCCCCGTCACCGAGCTGGCCGCTGCCGGACACCGCCGCCGCCGGGCCGCCGCTTCTGCCCATCGAGGCTCCCCGTCCGCCCATCACCGCTCACCCCCGTCCCACCGCGATGGATAGCACCGCACCGGCGTCCCGGCTCGAACCTGCTCGGTCGGCGGTTTGCCGTGCACGAGCACCAGAGCCGGGTTCAGGCGGCGCAGCATTTCCGCGTAGCCGTCGGCGAAGAGGGCGCGGGCGACCGGGTCGCGCCACACCCCCACCGTGGACACCGCGACCACCGACCCGGCCGGGATTCCCGCGAACGCGAACAGATACGAGTCCGGGGTGGACCAGCTGACGGTCGGGACGACGTCGATGCCGTGGTGGCGCAGCCAGGCTCCGCACCAGCGTGCGCGGTAGACCTGCCACAGCTGCATCGCCAGCGGCATGTCCCGGTACAGGCTGAAATCCGGGGTCAGCGCCGCCCCGACCGCGGCGCAGCGGGACAGGCCGCGTTCCGGTTTGGACCACACGACCTCGAACCGGTAGTCGTCCAGGAAGAAATGCACCGCGGCCGTCCCGGACCCGGCCGCGGCCGCCGCAGCGGCGCGGCGGTCGGTGTAGGGCACCAGCCGAGCAGGTTCGAACGAGGCGCGGGGCAGGGTCGGGATGCCCCAGTCGTTGTCGGACGGGAACAGCGCGCGGCAGTTGAGCTTGTCCCAGTTGCCGGGCATGCTCGCCCAGCGGTGGCTCGACCGGGTCCCGGCCAGCCCCACCTCCGGTGCCGCGATCGGCGTGTCGGCGGCGAGGACATCGGCGTCGGTCATCAGGCAGCCTCTCTTCGGGTCGTTGCGGGCTGGCGCCCGGCGGGGCGGACGATGTCGGGCGGGTCGAGCGCGTCGGGTCCGGCGGCGGCGCGGTAGCGGGCGGCGAGCGCGTCCACCTCGCCGCGTTCGTCCAGCCGCGCCGCGATCCCGGCCGGGTCGGCGTGGTCGGCCGCCTGCAGCAGCCGCCGGGCGTAGCGGACGGCGGCGCGACGGTAGGCGTGCTCGAGCACGGCGGCCTTGAACCGCGGCCCGTGCACCGCGCCGGCCGCGTTCCCGTAGAGGTCGGCCAGCTCGCGCGAGAGCCAGGTGGCGCGGTGCTCGCCACGGGCCTGACCGGTCCGGACGGCCTGGTCGAACAGCAGCGCCGGACCCGGCGGCTGCCCCTCGGCCATGACCTGCATCGCCAGGTGCGCGACGTGCGCGGCCATCGGGCGGGCGAAGTCGCCGGGGCGCATCCCGGCCATCAGCGCCCGCGCCCCGGGCAGGTCCGACCACAGGACCGAGCCGAGGAACTGGTTTTCCGCGTCAAACGGACCAGGACTGTCCATCGGGTTCTCCCTTTCGCTGCAGGGGTTTACTGGCGGGGACGGTGCTGTCGGCAGGCGTGGCAGCAGCGCTGCCGCATCCGGTTGCGCGCGCCGCACGAACGGCACGCCCACCGCCGCCGCGACGGGCGGCCGGGCGCAGCCGGGGCGAATCGAGTGGTCACGGAGCTTCCTCCAGGAAAGAGTGGGGTCGCCGGGTCAGTGCTGGAACCCGCCGCGGGTGTCGGCGACCGCGCGACTGGCGTGGGGCGCGTCCGCGTGCGTTCGCCACACCAGCGCGGGGAATGCGCCGGGCGCGGCCGGGTCCACGACGCTGACCGCAGGGTCGTCCTCGGTCGCGGCGCGGGCGTCGGCGAACCAGCGCTCCCGGAACGCCGGGAGGTCGGCCGTAGTCGGGTACGGGCCGCCCTCGGACTCGGCGGCGTCCTGGATCAAGGCGAGCGCGGCGGCCGGGTCGGCGGTGCCGGCGGCATACCAGGCGTCGACGAGTTCGTCGTAGAACGCGTGCGGCACGTCCAGGCCGGTGCACGCGGCGAAGTCGGTGGCGGCCAGGTCGAGCGCGCCGGGGGTGTGCGTGACGGTCAAGAGGTTCCTCCTCGGGCAGCAGCGAACCACGCCAATCAGTCACTGTGAGTGAGCGATCGGCGGGGTTCGCGGAGTTGTGCGGGCGGACCGGGACGGGCCCGGGCCGAGTGAGTCGGGAGTGAGTCGGCGAGTGAGTTCGCCGGATCGGAGTGAGCTGGCTCATTTTGCGAGTGAGTCGGCTGTGACCTGCGGAAGTGAATCGAAGTGAGCCGAGTGAGCCGAGTGAGCCGGCCTGCCCGCGCCGCTCGCAGCCCCGGTTTTCGGGGTCTGCGAGCGGCGCGGGCCGACCTCACTCGTCGGACACGGCGTCGCGCCGGGCGAGGGCCTCGGCAACCTTCGCCGGATCGACCGGGAACCTACGCTGTGTAGTCGGAACCGTGTAGCCGTGCTTGGCCAGCGCCTCGGTCACGTCCTTGATCTGCCAGTTCTGGTAGGCGTTCCAGCGGGTGGCCAGGGCCGCGGCGATCGCCCCGGCCCGGGGGTGCTGCTCGTCCTCGCGCACGGCCACGTCCCGGGTGACCGCGAGGATGTCGGCGAGCACGTCGCGGTCCTCGGCCGCCGCCAGCGCCGCCGGGGCGGTGCCGCCGCCGCGCAGCTCCAGCGCCCGGTCGACCAGGACCTGTTTCTGCTCGTCGGTGAGGTAGTAGGAACGGATCGCGCCGGGCTCGTCGGTGAACCCGATGCAGATCAGCGTGCCGGTGTCGTTCAGCGCGGTCTTGGTCTTCGGCTTCAGGTCCAGGGCGGAAATCCCGTTCTCGTAAGCCTTTTCCCCGAGCACGACGTTGTTGCGGGTCTTGTCGCCAATCGCCCCGCACGCCTTGTTCGTGGTGACCGCGACCAGGTCGCGCGGCAGCGACTGGTCCGAGGGCAGCGGGGTCGCGAACACGACGTTGATCGCGTACTTGCGGGCCGCGCTGTAGAAGTTGACCAGCAGGTTCACCACCCGCCGGCGTTCCTCCGGGGTGTCCTGGCGGAAGAACGCCTGGCATTCGTCGATCACCACGATCCGGGGCCGCAGGCCCGGCTCCTTCGCCGCGACCTCCCGGTTCACGCTGGCGATGCCGTGTTTCTTCAGCAGGTTCCCGCGGGTCGCCAGTTCCGCGTACAGCCCTTCCATGTGTTCCAGGCACGCCTGCACGTTCTCCGTGGTGCCGCCCTCGGAGAACGTGTTCAGGACGGGTTTGAGCTGGTCGTAGTCGTTGTTCTGGGCGAACACGAAGACGTCGATGTCCACCAGCGGATCCAGGATCGCCCCGTAGAGCAGGTCGAGGATCATGGTGGTCTTGCCCGACCCCATCGTCCCGGAGAACACGAAGTTGCGTTCGAACACCGGCGTGACGACGGGGTTCCCGCGCGGGGTGACCCCGATCGGGAACCCGGTCCAGTAGTCGGTGGTCCCGCCGCTCAGCAGCGGGTGCGGGTCCACCGGTTCCCGCAGGACCCCGGGGTTGAGCCGGAACAGGTCCAGCACGGTCGGGTCCTGCTCGGCGGCTTCCAGGAACAGCTCCGGACCGCGGCAACCCAGGTTGTGCGCCAGCACGTTGTGGGCCTTGCGGACCGCGGGCACGTCGACGCCGAGCGGCAGCCGGATCTGCACGTGGTAGCCCTTGGGCGTGGCGATCGGCGGCTGCACCCAGGCGTTGTCGGTGTCGCGGTTGGGCCAGCCCTCCTTGATGTAGCCCTTCAGCTGCGTGTTGCCGATGTTGGCCAGCGCCTGGGTCAGCGCGCCCTCGGTCAGCTCCCGCTCTTGGGTGGAGCTGGCCTGTTTGCGCAGGTGGACAGGCAGAACCTGCTCGCCTAGCCGGTTGCCGTCGCGCCAGTAGCGCGACAGCTTCACCACCGCCCACGCGGCCGGGAACGCCCACCACAACGTCACCGCCAGCACGGCAGCGTCGTAGACCGCGGTCAGCGCGCCGCGCCACACCGCGAGCGCGTCGTTGGCGTTCCACACGCCCAGCCAGTGCCCGAACCCGTTGATCCCGCCCGCGACCACCGAGACGACGAACAGCGTCCCGAGCGCCGCGGCTGTTTTCCAGGCCACTGACCAGGCAAGTTCGGCCCATTTGCGGGCGGTGTCCACGCGGACGTGGCGGCCCTCGTTGAGCTGCCGGGTCAGGGCCTCGACCTGCGCAGTGTCTCCCTTCTCCTTCGCGGTCGCGCGGGCGACCTTGAGGTCGGTGTGGTCGGTGTCAGCGCGGCGGCGCTGACGGGCGGATTCCATGCCCTTGCCGATGATCCGCCCGTGCCGGGCCACAAAACGCCTGGTCCGGCCCAGTGCGCGGCGGCCGTGCAGGCCACCCTTGCGCAGCCGGGTCCCGGTGGCGTGGCTCAGCTCGATCGTGCGTTCGGCCAGCCGGGCGCGGACCTGGTCCGAGGGACCGGACAGGACCCGGCCGGTGCCGTGCAGCACGCGGGTGCCCCAGGTCTGGCGGGGCTCGGACACGGTCAGAGCAGCTTCGGTGTGGTCGAGCACTTCGCCCTCGACCGTGGTCCCCGGGGCGGTGGCCACAGTGCCCTCGGGGCGGCGGAACGGCACCACCGTGCCGGGCGTGCTGGTGTCGTTGTCGGACACTGAGGTCTCCTTTCGGACGGTCTGTTCGGGGTCGGGGCGAGGGGCCGGGAACGGGTCCCGGTCCCTCGCGGGGTCACTGCTTCGGTTTCAGGTCCTGCAGCAGGCGACGCGCGACCTCCTTCCGGCAGCGCAGCGTCTTGCGGACCGCTTCCACGCTCGCGGTCGCCGGGTCCAGGTCCCCCGCGACGACCGCTTCCTGCAGCCGGTTCCGCAGCTGCTCGTAGGTGCGGCCGGAGCGTTTCCCGGGCCGGTCCGCGTCGCCGGACCCGCTGGTCCCGGCACGTGCGGGCCGGTCCCGGACCGCTTCGGTGTTGTCGGTTCCGTCGGCGTGGTGCTCGTCCGGGTCCGGGCGGTCCGGGTCGGCGGTGGCGACCGGTCCCCGGTGCACCGGGTCCTGCCCGGCGGGCCGGGTGTCGTCGGACGGTCCGGCAGCGGCCCGGGCGAGCAGCGCGGCCAGTTCGGCGTCGATCGCGTCCGGCGGTCCGGGCACGTCCGGGTCCGGCTCGACCGCGACCAGCCGCCCCCTGCGCACCTGGTAGGTGCCGGGCGTGTAGGTCAGGCGGGCGCGGCCCTCGCCGTCGATCGCCGCCGCCGCGGTGCGCACCGCCGCCCGGGCGGCCGCCGCGGCTTTCGCGGCGGCCTTGCGCTCGACCCGAGCAGCCTGGCGCTCCGTGCGGGAGCGGGGCGGGCTGGCGATCGCGAGCTGGTGGGCGACCACGCCGGCCACGCTCACCACGGCCATCACCACGCCCGCGCCCCAGCCGCGGTCCGCGCCGTGCAGCGCGTTCGTGGCGGCCGCGACCGTCCCGAACACCCACACCCCCGCCTGCAGCCCCCACACCGGCCGGTGCGGAGTGCGGCTGCGCGAGACCAGGACCGCGATCGCGAACGCCCACATGCCCAGCTCGGTGATCAGCGGCAGCAGCCCGCCCAGCGGCGAGGCGTAGACCTGCGCGCCGTACCCGGCCATCGCCGGGGCCGCCATCGCGAACGACACCAAAGCGATCCCGTAGATCAGCAGATCCACGGTGTGCCGGGCGGCGAACGCCCGCACCGCCGCCCAGCGGGCCGCGCGGTTCTCCTTGCGCCGCAACCGGTCCTCGCGGCGCACTCGGTCCTGCTCGATGCGCAGCTCCGCGGCGGCGGCGCGGTCGGCGCGGGCCTCTTCCCCTGCCGCGCGCATCCGGGCGATCTCGTCCCCGGTCCGCGCGGCCAGGTCCAGCCGCGCCTGTTCCGCTTTCGCCGCGCGGCTCGCGCGCAGTTCTTCCTGCCAGCTCACGGGTCCTCCCTTCGGTCGTCCGGGACGGGCATGTCGGTCAGCACTTCTCGGTGCCCGGGTCGGTCCCGGGCGCGGCCAGGACCGCGGCGACGGCGGCGTAGGCGTCGGGTCGGCGGGCCGCGAGGATGGCCAGTGCACGGTTGACGTGGTGGCTGTCGGACGCGGCGCGGTCGTCGGCTGAGCAGGCGTCGGTGTAGGCGTCGACCAGCGCGGTCACCGCCTCGCGGGCGGGCCTGCCGATGTCCCGATAGGACTCGGACAGGTCGCGCATCAGCACCAGCCAGTCCGCTCGCGACCGGGTGCGCAACCTCGCCAGCTGGGCGGCCAGCTCGCGCAGCTTCGCCGCTTCGGCCGGATCGGCGGACCGGTCGGCCAGCGCGGACAGCTTCGGGCCGTGTTCGGCGGCGATGGCCTCGTACGTCTCGGGGCCGGTGCCCGCGAAGTCGACGGTGACCAGCTCGGGATTCGGGACGTTCTTGCGGGACATGGTGATTCCTCCAGTCAGGACACAGGGGCGGGCCGGTGGCGTGGTCACCGGGCGAGCACCTGCGCCAGCTGCACGATCGACACGACGATCAGCACGAGCGAGGCGACGATCGAGAGTGCGTGGATGGCGCGCATGGGCGGGCCTCCCTTCGGTGCAAGCGGAACGGGAACGCGGGGCGGGTCAGCCCTCGACGACGTGGACGCTGTCGCAGCCCGCGCCGCGCTGCAGCCAGGCCGCGTGCGTCGCGCCGCCGGTCTCGGGTGGGAGGGTGATCGTGGTGGGCGGCGGGCAGTCCGTCGGCACTGGCGGGACCGACGGCGGGCCGACCGCGGGGGCGGCGTCTCGCTGGCCCGAGAGGTAGAGCAGGACGAGCGTGACGAACGCGATGAGGCCGAGGAATATGCGGCGCACGAGCGGAATCCCCTTCCGGAGAGTGGAGCGGGGCGGCCGCGCGGGTGAACGCGCGGCCGCTCCCGCGATGCGGGCAGGGGTCAGCTGCGGGACTTGGCGGCCTTGGACTTGCCGAAGAGCACGACCGCGAGGCTGACGGCCGCGATCGCGCCGAGCGCCAGCATCGGGGTCGAGGTGTAGTGGGCGGGGTCCTTCTCGTGCAGGCTCCACGCGCCGTAGGCGAGCCAGGCGGATATGGCGAACACGATGAAAGCAGCGATCTTCATGGCAGGTTTCTCCTGTGCGGTAAGGGAAAAGCGGACGGGTGAAACAGGGCGGGCGCGACGTCAGCGAGGCTCACCGGCCCGGCCACGCCGGGCTGGTGCCGGTGACGGTGACCGTGGCCGGCCCCGGCAGCGATGCGGTGCTGCTCGGGACCGGCGGCGGGGCCGGGCGGACGATCTGCGGTGCGGTGACGCGCCAGCCGAGGAAGAACAGGAACACGGCGGCCAGCACGAGGAACACGAGCGCGCCGGACAGGATGCGCATAGGCGAGGCGGGCCTTTCGGTTGCGCGGCAACGGGAACGGGTCAGCTGCGGGCCTTGGCCTTGGCGGTGCTGGGCTTGCCGAAGAACAGCACCACGAGGCTGACCAGCGCGAGCGCGCCCAGCACCAGCATCGGCGTGACGCTGTAGTGGGCCGGGTCCTTCTCGTGCAGGCTTCCCGCGCCCCAGGCGAGCCAGGCGGACAGGGCGAACACGATCGACGCGACGAGCTTGGTCTTCATGGTTTTCCTCCAGACGGTGAAGCGGGCAGGCGAAACAGCCCGTGCGGCGGGATTGCCGCTCGGGTCGGGCGGAACGGATGCGGGTGCTGCGGGTCAGGCGGAGCGGCGGTAGGCCGCGGCCTGGCCCTGGACTTTCGCGACGTACCAGTCGGCGTGGTTGTAGGCGTAGATCGCCCGCCGCTGGTCCCCGGCCGCCAGGCCGGAATCGCAGAGGTAGTGCGCCGCCGCGGGGATCGCGTCGGCCGGGTCGTAGATGTCCGGGCCGATCCCGGGATGGCGGGCGCGGACGGCTTCGAACGTCGGGTCCAGGAACTGCATCGGGCCTTTCGCCCCGGCGAAGTTCGCACCGGAACGGACCCCCGCCGCTTTCAGGCGGCCGTGGTCGGTCTCGACCTTGCCGATCCCGGCCAGCAGCGCCCAGTCCAGGTGCGGGCAGGTGTCGGCGGCGGCGCGGTATTGCGCCAGGTAGACGCCCGGGATGTCGGCGATCCCCGGGCCGCCGGTGTCGGCGTCACCGGTGTCTTTCATGTAGCCGACGGCGATCGCGGCAACGGTGAACAACACCGCGCCGGTGCCGACTTTCCCCAGCAGGGACAATGGACACTCCGATTCCTCTCGCAGGTGTCGGGGACCTGGCCAGGCGCGCCGTTCCGGCAAGAACCCGTGCGCGCCCGGCCAGGTGGTCACTCATCGGTTGCTCTCCTGTCGTCGTTGACGGGCAATGCATTCCTCGTCGCGGGTGATGGAGTCGTGCAGGTCCCACGGGTGCTCGTCCGGTGGCCGCGGCGCGGTCACGACGCGACCTCGTCCGCACGCTCGACCGCCGTACCCGCCGGGGCCGGGTCCTGTTCGGACGGTCGTGTGCGGCGGGCCCGGGCGGCAACCGAGCAGGTTCCTGCCGCCAGCGCCCGGGCGGCGCGGCGCACCGGGGGCCAGGCCCACGCGATCCGTACCATGAGGGCGGCCGCGATCACCGGGAGCAGGAACGTCCACCCGGCCCACGCCGCGAGCCCGGCCAGCAGCCCGGCGGCGGCGGTTTCCGGCAGCCACCAGCCCAGTGCGCCGACCGCGCGGTCGGCGCGGCTGCCCTCGATCCGCGCGACCCGGGTGTCGCCGCGGGGTTCGATCTCGCTCACGCTGATCTCCTTTCAGGTAACGGGTTCCGGGGTCAGCGGACCGGCGAAGCAGGTCGTGATCCGCTTGTCCAGGCCGGTCTGCAGGCCGCGCAGCAGCCACGCGACCGCCACGAACGGCGTGCGCAGCAGCCCCAAGGCGAGGAACAGCAGCACCGACACGGCGAACGCGGCCAGCCGCCACGGACCGTGCTGCTCCAGCACGTCGAACACGCTCACGACGCGCCTCCCGGGTCCTGGTCCAGGCCCGGGATCGGCCGGAACGCCAGCTCGGCGGCGCGCAGGTCGTCGGCGATCGCTTCGGCCAGCTGTGCGGCGTAGGCGTAGCGGTCGGCGGCGAGCGTGTCCGACGGGAGCAGCCGCCCGCCCCCGGCGGGGTGCTGCTGGTCGAGTTCGCCGACGCGGTGGTACGCAGCTTTGATCGCGTCGCTCAGCCGCGACGCACGAGGTTCGGTGGTCATCGCACGTTTCCTTTCCGGGGCAACGGGTGTCGGGTCGTGGACGGTCAGGCGAAGCGGAAGCCGTTCTCGTCGCCCCAGGCGTGCAGCCAGGCGATTTTCTGGTCGTAGGTGTCGTCCCAGTCGGCGGCCGGATCGGCGTCGAACGCGCGGGCCACCCGCACGGCGACGTCCTGGCGGTGGAAGTTGCACGGGAAGAACGCGAGGCCGTCCCCGCCGTAGCGGAGCGGCGACCAGCGGCCGAAGTCGATGCGGGCGGCGCTGTCGCCGTCGGCGGTGATGACCGGAGCGATCGCGAGGTGCTGGTTGATCGGCAGGAACGGGGCGGGCAGCTCGACGGCCGTGCCGTTGCCCAGCTGCACGGTCTGGTTGATCGTGCCGAGGTCCAGGCCGCCGGGAGTCTGCTCCGTGTAGTGGCCCTGCAGCTTGATATAGGACATGACAGTTCCCTCCGGGAATTCGGTGCGATGTGGGTGCGGCTGCGCGGTGCGGTCCGGTGTGGACGGTGCGCTACGCGGCGAGCGCGGCGTGCTCTTCGGGCGTCAGCGTGGGTTCGCCGACGAGGTAGTCGTGCAGGTAGGAGTGCGGGTCGAGCCCGGCGCTGTAGAGGCAGGCTTCGCAGGTGCGGTGCGCTTTGGGCAGCTCGGCCCAGCCGGTTTCGCGGCATTCGCGGCAGGTCCGTCGCGCGGCCATCATCTTGCGGTGCGAGGCCCAGCGGGCCGGGGTCATCGGCTGCTTGGGCTTGGCCTTCTCGATCAGGTACAGGTTGGCGAACACGAGCTTCCCGGCCTTGCGGCACCGGAAGTACAGGAACGCGGCCGGGTCCTGTCCGCCGGGCCGTTTCCCCATCGCGGTCAGCTGGCGTTCGGTCGCGAGCACGCTGCGGTCGGCGGTTTTGGTGGAGAACAAGGGTTTCCCGTGCCACGTCCCGCGGGTGAAGCAGGTCTGGTCCGACCAGGGCACCGAGGCCAGCACCCACAGGAACCGGCGGCTCACCGCTCCATGCGGCCGGCGCGGCGCGAGCGCATCGCCAGCCACGTGGTGGTGAGCGAGGCCAGCACCCCGATCGCGCGGTGCGCGGCCTGGTCCAGCTCCATCAGCGCGGTGCCGGGCCCGGACTCGTCCACCACCGGCTCCCCCGCCGGGGTCTCCCGGCGCTGGATGGTCGCGTGCTCCAGGTAGCCGCTCTTGCCCAGCGCCCGCGCCGCCGTCTTCAGCGGCTCCCGCCGGTCGATGACGTAGTGCGTGACCGCGTTGACCGCCGTCCCGGCCAGCAGCGCCGCCAGCGGAACCCGGCAGCCCAGCACCCGGGTCACCGCGACCGCGGAGGCCAGCTGGCCCGCGCTGTAGCTGGCGACGTGGCGGGCGCAGTGCCGCGCGCCCTCGCGCCCGGGCTGTCCTTTCCCGACCGCGTCGGCGCTGGTCTGCAGCCACTGGTCGCAGACCGGGTGCACGTCGGCGAAGGTCGCCTGCAGCGCCGCGAACAGCGCCAGACCCCGTACCGTTCGTTCGCGCATCACGCCGCCTCCCCGGTCAGCAGGTGCCATTCGCGGTCCCAGTCGAAGAACTCCGGTTCGCGGCCCGGGGGCACCAGGTCCTCGGTCTTCTCCAGCGCCTTTTCCAGTGCCGCGCGGGAAAACGCCAGCTCGGCGTGGCCGGAGGGCGAGGTCAGCAGCACCCAGACCACGTCGTCTTCCGGGTTGATCCGCACGTCCCCCTCGCCGACCGCGGCCAGCATTCCCGAAGCGAGCAGGTCCCGGCTGAACACCCATTCGCGCTCGCCGCTGGCTCCGCAGTCCAGCACCAGCGTCACCGCCCACGGGTCGGCCTGGTCGTAGAGCAGCCGCGCCGGAACCGGGTCCACCCCGTTGAGGTACGCGGTCATCTCGGACTCCACCCAATCGTCAGCCGGGAAGAGCGCGTCGATCGATAACATGAGGGCTCCCTTCGGAAAGCCAGACGGTGATCGGTCGGGACCCGGCCGGCGGGCGGAGTTCTTGGCGGGACACACCCGCCGGCCGGGCAGCTCAGTCCCGCGGGGCGCGGGCAGACAGCAGCGCTGGCAGGCAGCCGCATTCCTGGTGCTCGTCGTGGTGGAACCCGATGCAGCGGTCGTCGGGGCAGCCGCACGCGTCGCCTCCCCACCGGCCGTCGGCGAAGTGGTTCTCCCGCGCCCACTGGGCTTCGGTGAGTTCGTAGGTGCTCAGCAAGTCGCGGGCTTCGGCGTTGAGTCGCATGTGTATCTCCGTGTGCAGGTCGGCGAAACGGGAGCGGGCGGGCTCAGGCGGCGAGCGGGAGGGAGGCCGGGCGGGATCCGGCATGACCGCGGCGCTTGCGGACCTGGCGCGAACCGAGCAGGTCGGTCACGGACGAGACGAACGACTCGGTGGCCAGCACGCACACCTCACCGGTCTGCGGATCGGTCAACGTCGTGCGCAGCCACAGCGTCAGCCGCTGCACCGACCAGCCCGCCTTGTGACGCTTGGCGATCGCGTCCACCAGCGGCTCCATGAACGCCGGGCGGACCAGCGGGCGGCCCGTCGCCAAGTCCAGGTACCGGTCCGACAGCAGGGTCGCGATCATCCAGTTGCGGCCAAAGGAACGCGGGCGGGTCGAGTTCGTGGTGCGCATTGCGGGACCCCTTTCCAGGGCGAGAAACGGGACAGGTTCAGGGATTCAGGCGGCCACCGGCGCGGACGCCAGCCGGGCGGCGTAGCGGTGGGCGGACTTCGCGGCCTGCGTCGCGGTCGGGTCCGCCGGGCTCTCGGCGGCCAGGTGCTCCAGCACCACCGCACGCCGCTCGTGCCAGGCGGCGACGATCGTCACCGGCGCGTCCGCCGCGGGGCGGCTCAGCTGCAGCTCCCCCAGCTCGCTCAGCGCGTACATCAGGCCACCTCGTCTTCCGCCTCGACCTCGGCCAGGTCCAGCAGCGCGTGCACCTGAATCGCGGACTTGCCCGCGCCCATCTGGCCGGACACGATCCAGTTCCCCAGCGCCACCACATCCGCGACCGGCGCAGCAGCCGCCTCGGCCGCCTCACGCGCAGCCAGCTCGGCATCGAACTCGTCCAGCAGGTCGGCCACGCCGGTCAGGTCCTCGATCTCCGGGCCGACCTCGACCAGCGCCTGCGGAGCGTCGAACGGACCCGCCAGAAGCTCGGTCAAGTCCAGGTCTTCGTCCGTCCCGTCGAACCGAAACTCCAGCTCGCGACGGGCGGGAGGTGCTTGCTTCATGGGTGGTATTTCCTCTCGGTCTTGCGTTGCGACTAGTACACGCTATGGCACACTATCCCGCTATCGGCCAAACGAGTGAACTAGGGCAAGCTAGGGTGTTATTAGCTAGAATTCGGCCATGGCGACTAACACGGCCGGGATGGCACCGTTCGAACGGATCGCAGAGGACCTGCGTCAGCGAATTCGCAGCGGAGCCCTGCAGAAGGGCGACAAGCTCCCGTCGTACCGTGACCTCGCGAACACGCACAACGTTGCACCGATGACGGCCCAGAAAGCCGTCCAGTTGCTCGTAAGCGAGGGGCTAGCGGTGAGCCGTTCACCGCTCGGCTCGTTCGTCAGCGAGTCCTGGGAAACCGCGAAAGCTCCCGTGACGGTCGAGCAGCTGGCGAGCGAGTTGGCCACACTTCGCGAGCGAGTCGAGCGGCTGGAGGGCCGTTTGCCTTGATGCCTCGTTCGTTCATGACTCCATGAAACAGGCTCCTGAGCTGCACTAACAGGGCACACTCGGGGCACACTCGCACACTCAGGCACAGTCGGGAGACACAGTGGACGGCAACGCGCAGCTTGCAGCGCTGATGCGTGAGGCCGGCTTCCTCAAAGACGATGGCTCAGTGGGGTTGAAGGTCTTCGCGCGGGCAGTAAGCCAACAGGCCGGCCGCCCGTTTACGCATACCTATGTTCGGCGCTGGCTAGACGGGATGGTGCCGCGTGACGAAAAGACCCGTCAGGCGATCGCGCGAGCCCTTGGGGGCAGGCTCGGTCGACAGATCGCGCCAGACGATGTCGGCTTCGGGAAAACACTAAAAGTGAGCCCAGACCTGGGCCTCGCGTATCCGACGGATTCCGCCGACAACGTCAAGGCGGTATCGCGCCTGTGGCAAGCCGACCTCGATAGCATCTCGTCGCTGCTGAATGCGCCAGCCAATACTGCAGCATGGAACGAGGCGGCACTGTCCTGGCTGGTCAGTACTCGGCAGGAAGTGTTCAGCGACACCGGGAAGCGGAAGGTTAACGCGGCCGACATCAATGGCGTTCGCAGCACCACTTCGATGTTTGACCAGCTCGACGGCGAGCATGGTGGAGGGCATGCCCGACGCGCACTCATCGAGTTCCTGCGGACCGACCTCAGCGGCCTGCTTGACGGATCGGCCCCGAACGAAGCTGTTCGTCGTGACCTGTTCAAAGCGGGAGCGCAGGCAACCCTGCTTGGCGCGTGGATGTCCTACGACGCTGGCCTGCACGGCATTGCGCAGCGCTACTTCATCCAGGCGCTGAGGATGACGGAAGCGACCAACGATCGCCTGCTCGGCGCGAGCATCCTCGACGCGATGAGCCATCAAGCAACATTCTTGGGGCGGTATCGCGAAGCGGCGAATCTCGCTCGGACGGCCCGAATGGGAACGGTCGCGTCCGGCTCCGCCAGCGCCGCAGCGCACTTCTATGCGATGGAAGCACGCGCCCTCGCCCGCCTCGGTGACGCGGTCGAATGTGATCGCGCCATGGCGGCCGCGGTGCGCGAGTTCGAACGCCGGGACCCAGCCACCGACCCGGCTGAGTGGTTTGGCTACTTCAATGAATCCGAGCTGGCTGCCGAGCTGGGGCACTGCAATCGCGATCTGGGACGATCGGTAGACGCGACGGCCTTCGCGACCCAGTCCCTCGGCCCGACAGCCAGCGGTTACGTGCGAAGCGACTTCTTCGCCACGATGGTGCTTGCAGACTCCTACCTCGACCAGGGAGAGTTAGAGCAGGCTTGCGACGTCGCGCTGAAAGCCTTGACAATCGGGGAAACGCTCAAGTCGGCCAGGTGCCAGGCGTACGTCGATGAGTTCCGCACACGGCTAACCAAAGTTGGCCGCTCGACGGTGGCTACAGAGTTTGCCGAGCAAGCCTCCAATGCGCGCCTGTGGACTGCTCAGGACTCTAAAACGGGGCCCAATCGCGTCGCGTCCCGCCGTCCCTGAGCGAAGCGACCCGCTTGCGGACTTCGGCAACTGCTGCGTCATTGCCAGCGGCTTTTCCGCATAGCCACAACGTCATCGACAGCTCCCGATAGTCAGCGAGGACCGGGTACCCATACCAGTCCATGACATCGAAGCCGTAGACGTCGACAAAGGTCCTATATTCGTCCTCGGTGTGCCACCCGAACCGCTCGTAGAAGAGCGCAGTCTGCACTAGATCCCACTCGCGCGGGCCAATACCGAAGCTGTCCAGGTCAATCAGGATCGGGTTTCCTTCACGATCTAAGATCACATTGCCAACGTTTGCATCACCATGAATCACGCCAAAGGGAAGGGTAAATTCCAGGTTATCGTAATCGGATGCCAGTTCATCTATTCGATTTCGAATAAATTCGGCGTCGCCGGGATCGATGTTTTCGAGATCAGCCATCCGCGCGTTCAGCTCCGCAAACGGTCGCTTCTCTGGCAAATCGAGTTCCGCAGGTGCATGCAGTTCATGAAGTTCACGGATCAGCCGCGCGACATCCCGGACAGGCGCATACCGTTCGTCCTCCGCAGCAGACTCCCAGAACGTCACAGCGTATCCGCCCACCTCGACAGGCTGGCGAACATCAAGCGCGCGGTTAGCCGGATATCCCTCGCCAGCAAGCCAGCGGGCGACCGCGACTTGCCGATCCGCCCCTCCCCGCGCCTCGGGATCACGGCTGATTCGTGCGATGACTCGCCCCGGAATCCGGAAAACCGCGTTTGAGCCAAGACGGATCAGCTCAGCATCCGACGATTCGAAGCCCACCAGAGTGCACGCAGTTCCAAGGACTTCGCGCGCAGATTCCTCTGTTAGCGCCGCCGCTGGACTCAAATCTATCGCCTTTCTTAGCTTGCGTATGTAAGCAGCCTTTACCTGTTGCCGTTCGGCGACTTCCTGCCGTAGTGGACCGCCAGCCCAATGCCCAGTACCCAAGCCGGAGCACTGGTCGTTGCCGAGTCAATCTTTTCGACCAGGTCAGGCGCTGCGCTCTTTGTAACGAAGTACATCACCGTGAGGACGCTATACGCGAGCCACAGGAATAACGCGACCGAGTGGGTACGCACCCACTCGTTGGCAGCCTCACGCCAGTGCGAGTCGTCTGCAACTTCGCGCGGCACAGAGTCAACCAAGACGGTCATCGCTGCCGCCTGATAGATGCCAAGTCCTATTGAGGTCGAGGACTCTAACGATGAAGCGAGCACCGGCTTAAACACGCTAGCGAAGTCCGGAAGCTTGAAGCCGTCACCGAGGTGCTGGAAGACACCGCCGTACTCGGGCAAGCCTGTTGTAATCGGGAACTTCGGTAACGAAGCGATCAGCGGGTCGAGCACACTGGTGAAGTCGGGGAATTTGAAACCATCACCGAGGCGCGCGAAGACGTCGCTGTGGTCGGGCAGGGCGACCTCAGACAGCCGTTTGAACTGCTCGCTGTGGTCGGGCAGGGCGACCTCAGACAGCCGTTTGAACTGCTCGCTGTGGTCCGGCAGAGCCCGGGCGAGGTAGCTGAAGTCCGGCAAGGAGACTCGGAAAGCCTCGTCAAGCTGACGTGCTACCCGCTCGAACGCGGAGCCGTCTGCCCAGCTGCTTGTCATGGGTCGAGGATAGCCGCCACCGAGGACAAATCCCGGCTACCGGATCGCAGCACGACGCCGCCCAGACACTGCCTCATGTCCCTAGTTCGGCTCCTTCCACCGCGATCCCAGCGGGGCAGAGTGCCCGGGCTTGACGGGCACTCTGCACGGCGGACACGGACACGTCACGGACGCAATTCGCCCACATTGAGCGTTTCCGCAGGTCAGAGCCCCGTTGACGGCTCCCTGTAAATCAGACGGCTCAGCCTTCGGGGGTTCGAATCCCTCACCTGCCACACCAGCCCGAACCACCCTCGTGACCAGTGAGAAGCGGTCACGAGGGTGGTTTTGTGTTGTGCGGGTGGTGTGCAGCCGTTTCCGGCTGTCCGCCCCACGTGCGCCCCACAGTTTTGGCCGCACCGTGGCCGCGCTCAGCGCTAGCAGGCGAACTTGGTCGCGTCGCTCGTCTGTTTGCAGTGCGCGCCGAACGCGTCCCGGGTGGCCGCCAGGCTGTCCTTGCCTTGGTTGATCTCGCTCGTCATCGAGGTGAAGTCGCCGGACGAGCAGGCGGCTATCGCCGCGCGGAAGTTCTTCTCGGCGCCGTCCATGGGTTGCTTCAAGACCGCGGGCCACGTGGCCGTATCGCTTTCCAGCCGGGTCTCGTCACCCTGGGCCGCCGTGCAGTCACCGGGCGAGAGTTGCATGGTTGCCGGATCGAAGGTCCACAGCAGACCGAACGAGGGTCCCGGCGGCGAGCCGGACCCCGCGTCGGTCTGGTACTGGACGAAATCCACTGAACCTCCGGCAGAGTTTCCGTCCCCGGGCTGACCGCCGCCGCATCCCGCGAGCAGGGCGGACACCGACGCTCCGGAGAGAATGGCCGTCCTCAGCCTGATGGATCGAGTCATGGTGACCTCCTTGCCTCGCGACGTCGAAGCCGAGATGCTCTGGCAGTCGTCGAAGGCTCTGCACCTATGTCGGAGAAACCCGCTCGACCGCTACGGAGGTGCGGGGATTCGGGCTTGACCCTCCTGCGACAGGAGGCTTCACGCTCTTCGGCATGAACGAATTTCGCGGCCCGGTTCCGACTCCCGCCTACGACGCGGTTTCTCCGGGCAACTACCTCGGCTTCTACGGGATGCCGATGTTTCCCATCGTGCCCACCGCCGACCTCGACGCCTCGACTGACTTCTGGCTTCGCGGGCTCGGCTTCGACAACCTTTTCACCATGCCCGGCGAGCTCGTGCACCTGCGCCGCTGGGCGTTCCAGGATGTGCTGCTCCGCCCGGGGACCCCGGCCGGCCCTAGCGAGGCGAGGATCAGTTTCTCCTGCGTGCTCAGCGAACTCGACGAGATCGCCAAGCGGTGCGAGGACCTCGCGCCCGGCTGTACGAGCGGGCCGGAGCTGATGCCGTGGAACTCGCGGGAGTTGACGGTCGTCACGCCGGAAGGCACGAACGTCGTGATGACCGCGGCGGAGCCGATCGACCCGGACGGGCCCGTCGCGGAGCGGTTGCGCGCCGCGGGGATCGACGTGCCACGGTCGTGAGCTGCGACACTGAGGTCGTGACCGAGCAAGACGGCCTCACTGTCGGACGCACGGCGACGCTGGTCGGCGTGAGTGTCAAAACGCTGCATCACTGGGACGCGGTCGGCCTGGTGCGTCCGAGCGGGCGCACCAGGTCCGGCTACCGGGTGTACTCCGCCGAGGACGTCGCACGGTTGCATCGGGTGCTCGTTTACCGCGAGCTCGGCTTTCCGCTGTCGGAGATCGGACGCCTCCTGGACGACCCGTCCGTGGACGCGCACACCCACCTCACCCGGCAACGCCGCGAGCTGCGCGAGCGGATCGCGCGGTTGGAGCACATGGCCTCCGCGGTCGACCGGATGGCGGCGGCTACCCGCGGCGGGATGCAGTTGACCGCGGAGGAGCAGATCGCGATCTTCGGATCCGACTGGAATCCGGAGTGGGTCGACGAGGCCGCGGAGCGGTGGAGCGACACGAAGCAGTGGGCGGAGTACCGCGAGCGGACCACCGAGCTGACCCAGCAGGACTGGCAGGAGGCCGCAGCCGAGCACGAAACACTCCACGCCGACCTGGCCGCGGCACGACGAGCCGGGGTCGAACCCGGGTCAGCAGAGGCGAACACCCTCGCGGAGCGGCATCGGGCGACGTTGTCCCGGTACTTCGACTGCACGCACTCGATGCAGGTGTGCCTGGGACGCAAGTTCGTGGAGGAAGCCGGGTACACGGAGCACTACGACGCGTTGGCCCCAGGACTCGCCGCCTGGCTGCGGGATGTGATTTTCGCCAACGCGATCGTGCACGGGGTAGATCCGGAAACAGCGGTCTGGGAGTAACAGCAACCCGACCGCACCCGCGCACCCAACCCATCACGGCAGCCCCCCCGCACCCCGATACGAAGCCAAAAACGCGGCGCGGAGGTGCTTGTCAAGGCATCTTTCCCGCCTTGACAAGCACCTCCGCGCCGTAGTCACACTCAGCTTCGGGGTGCCCCCACGCAACCAAGGACCGCAGCGAAACCGCAGCTTCAGCGGCCCCGGCGAGCCATCTCCTCAAGCCGCCGAATCCGATCCTCGATCGGCGGATGCGTCGAAAACATCCGGCTCAGCCCAGCCCCCGGCCGGAACGGGTTCGCGATCATCAGATGCGACTGCGACACCACCGCCGGCTCCGGAGCCAACGGCGCGGCCCGGGTACCCAGCTCCAGCTTCCGCAACGCCGAGGCCAGCGCCAGCGGATCCCCGGTCAGCTCAGCCCCCGAAGCGTCCGCCTGGTACTCCCGCGACCGGCTCACCGCCATCTTCACCACACCGGCCGCGATCGGGCCGAGCAAGACCAGCAGCAGCGACATGAACGGGTTGCCCTCGCGGTCGTTCCCGCCGAAGAAGAAGGCGATATTCGCCAGGACGCTGACCACGCTCGCCAGCGCACCGGCTACGCACGAGATCAAGATGTCCCGGTTGTACACGTGGGACAGTTCGTGCCCCAGCACCGCGCGCAGCTCACGTTCGTCGAGCAGCTCCAGGATGCCGGTGGTGCAGCACACGGCCGCGTGCTGCGGGTTGCGGCCGGTCGCGAAGGCGTTCGGGGCCGCGGTCGGGCTGACGTACAGCGACGGCATCGGCTGCCGCGCGGAGGTCGCCAGCTCTCGCACGATCCGGTACATCGCGGGCTGCTCGACCTCCGAGACCGGCCGCGCGTGCATCGCGCGCAGGGCCATTTTCTCGGAGTTGAAGTAGGCGTAGGCGTTCATCCCGAGCGCCACGACCAGGCCGATCAGCAAGGCCCCGCGGCCGAACAATCCGCTGATCCCGATGATGATCGCCGAGAGCAGACCGAGCAGCATCGCCGTCTTCAGCCCGTTGTGGTGCTTGTGCACGTGCGCTCGCCTCCGTCCGCTCTGGCAGCTGCCGCAGGATGGTTACTCACTGGAAACAACGCGATCGGGGGATCCGAAGTTCCTTACCCTGATCCTTGTCCGAGTTAGGGTCGGCGGGCAACTCAACCGACCGGGGCAGGTGAGCGATGCGAGGTTCCCAGATCTCCCGGCGAGCACTGTTCGGCCTGGTCAGCGCGGGTGCGGCGGCAATGGCGGGCGGCGCGGCGACGGCAGCCGAGCGGGTCAGCAGTGTGCAGGTCGGCGGCACGCTTTCGGCTCTTGCGGTGAGTCCGGTCACCGGACTGGTCTACGCGGCCGACCAGGCGTCCGGCGCGGTTCTCGTCCTCGATCCGGACGCGGGACGGGTCGTGTCCGCGCTCGCGGTGGGCGGGCAGCCGAGCGACGTCGCGGTGGACACCGACCGGATCTACGTCGCCAATCCGCCCGGCGGCACGGTGCTCGCCTTCGACAGCCAGACGCACCGGTTGCTGAGCGTCGTGAGCGCGGGCGCGGGTGCGTCGGCGCTCGCGATCGATCCCCAGGCCAACCTCGTGTACGCGGTGAGCGGCAAGACCGGCACGTTCGCGGTGCTCGACAGCATCAGTCTCACGCAGCAGGACCTGCTGCCCGCGCCGAAGCCGGGCCTCGCCGGGATCGCGCTCGACCGCGGCCGGCGACGCGCCTATTGCACCAGCCCGACCACGAACTCGGTCGAGATCTGCGACCTCGACGCGGGGGCCTTCACCGCGAGCGTCCCGGTGGGCGCTTCTCCGACCGGCATCGGCGTCCACGAACTGAGCGGCTCGGTGTTCGTGGCGAATTCGGCGATCCACCATTTGTCCATTGTGGACGGATCAGCGAAGGCGCAGGTCAAGACTGTGCTGTTGCGCAGCGAGGCGTCGTCGCTCGCGGTGCATCAGGGCAGCGACGTCGTGTACACCAACGGCGGGCAAAATGGACTGTCCCGTGTGGACGGACGAACCGAAACCCTCACCGGCGAGCTGAGCCTCGGCGTGAATCCGGGCGACGTGGCGGTGGATCAGCGGACGCGCACGGTGTACGTGACCGATCCGCTGCACGGCACGGTCACCATCGTGCGCGATTTCTGACCGCTCGCATGAAGTTACTCCAGGTATACGGTGTCGGGTATGGAACTTGGTCTCCAGGTCCCCGGCTTCACCCTGCCGGGAGGGACCGCCGCGCTCCGCGTGGAGCTGGCCGAGGCGGTGCGGGCAGCGGACGACGCCGGGTTCGCTTATCTCGCGGTGAGCGCCAAACCGTTCTCCAGCAAGCATTTCACCGCCGAACGACTGCTCAACAGCCCGCAACCCCCGCAGCGGCCGCCGATCATGGTCGGCGGGGGCGCCAAGACCGTTTACCACTACCTGGACCTCGCTCCGTCCGGGGAGAAGACCGGCGAGTCTCTCGCCGAGGCGCAACGGCTGCACCGGCTTGGTGTGCAGGCCGTGATCGGCCCGCTGCCCGGCGGGCTCGACCGGGACCGGATCGAGATTTTCGCGCAAGACATCATTCCCGCGGTGAAGGAGTTGGCATGAAACTCGGGTTGCACCTGGCTCAGCAGACCTGGCCCAACGGCCCGGCGGCGCTCGGCGCGGACCTGGCACGGGTGGCTCGGACCGCGGACGAGGCCGGGTTCGAATATCTGTCCGTAATGGACCATTTCTTCCAGATTTCCAGCTACGGCCCGCCGGAGCACGAAATGCTGGAAGCCTGGACCACGCTCGGCTTTCTCGCCGCGCACACCGAGCGCGTCAAACTGCTCACGCTCGTCACCGGCGTCATCTACCGGCACCCCGGACTGCTCGCGAAGGCGGCGACGACGCTCGACGTGCTGTCCGGCGGGCGGGCCATCCTCGGCATCGGGGCGGGCTGGAACGAGGAGGAATCCCGCGCTCTCGGGTTCCGGTTCCCGCCGATGAAGGAGCGGTTCGAGCAGCTCGAGGACGCGCTCCGGTACGTCCGTCAGATGTGGGCCGAGGGAGACGAACCCTTCACCGGCACGCACGTCAGCGCCGAGCGATTGCTCAACAGCCCGCAGCCGATCCAGCGGCCGCACCCGCCGATCATGATCGGGGGCAGCGGCGAGAAGAAAACGCTGCGGTTCGTCGCGCAGTACGGCGACATCTGCAATTTGCTGCCCAACGCGGACCTTCCGCGCAAACTGGAAGTCCTGAAGCAGCACTGCGAGGACGTCGGCCGCGACTACTCCGAGATCACGAAAACCGCCTCGCTGCGGCTCGACACTGGTGAAAACGGCGAGAAAACCGGGCAACTGCTGGATGAACTGGGCCGGCTGTCGGAACTCGGATTCAGCGTCGCGACCGGCTGGGCGCACGGCGTCCCGGACCCGGCGGTGCTCGAGCGGTTCGCCACCGAGGTGATCCCGGCGGCCGAAAAACTGTGATCCGCTGACGAACGGGTGGCGGCTACGCCGTCTGGCACCGGTCCGCCGCCCGTTCGTCGCAGCATCTCGCGGCATTCCGCCGCCGTCATTGTCTCGGTTCCGAATCGACTCCGGTGAGCTTCCCGGCGCGCTGTAACGACGGCCGGGCGCGGATCGACCTGCCCTACGCAGATCGCGCTCGTGACCGGAGGAGCCTGGTACATGACCACATGTCGACTCTGTGGTTCGGAAAGAACCGCCAGCGTGGTCGACCTCGGCGCGACGCCGCCGTGCGAACGGTTCCTGACCGCCGCGCAGCTCGCCGAACCCGAACCGACTTTCCCGCTGCATCTCGAAGTATGCACCGAATGCTGGCTCGCGCAGCTCCCGCCGCTGCTCGATCCGGCCGACACTTTCACCGATTACGCGTATTTCTCGTCTTTTTCCACCTCGTGGGTCGAGCACGCCAAACGGTTCACCGACGCCGCCGTGGAACGGCTCGGGCTGACCGACCGGTCTTTCGTCGTCGAGGTCGCCAGCAACGACGGATACCTCCTCAAGCACGTCGTGGAGCGCGGAATCCGTTGTCTCGGCGTGGAACCTTCGGTGAACGTCGGGCAAGCCGCGCGCGAGGCCGGGGTGCCGACGCACACCGCGTTCCTCTCCGAGGACACCGGCCAGGAGGTACGCAACGAACACGGTCCGGCGGATCTGGTCGTGGCGAACAACGTCTACGCGCACATCCCGGACATCCGCGGGTTCACCCGCGGGCTGCGCGCGCTCGTCGCGGACGACGGCTGGGTGTCGATCGAGGTCCAGCATCTGCTCACGCTGATCGAAAAGAACCAATACGACACGATCTACCACGAGCATTTCCAGTACTACACCGTCGAATCCGCGCGGCGGGCACTGGCGGGCGGCGGGCTGACCGTGGTCGACGTCGAACTCCTGCCGACGCACGGCGGGTCGATCCGGCTCTGGGCGCGGCCGGCTGAGGTCGCCGGGGAGCCGAGCGCCCGGATGACCGACGTGCTCGCCCGGGAGAAGGCCGCCGGGCTGCACGAACTGTCCGGATACACCGAATTCGCCGACCGGGTCACCCGCGTCCGGCTCGAATTGCTCGAATTTCTCCTCGCCGCCCGGAAAGCCGGGAAAACGACCGTCGGGTACGGCGCGCCCGGCAAGGGCAACACCCTGCTCAACCACTGCGGCATCCGGCCGGACCTCCTGGCCTACACGGTGGACCGCAATCCGTACAAGCACGGCCGGTTCACGCCCGGCACCCGGATCCCGGTCGTGGAACCGGACCGGATCGCGGCCGACCGGCCGGACTACGTGCTCGTCCTGCCGTGGAACCTGCGGGACGAACTGACCGAGCAGCTTTCCTACGTCGGCGCGTGGGGCGGCAAGCTCGTCTTCCCGATTCCGCGCTTGGAAATCGTCGAGGTGGGAGTGCAGTGAAGGTCGTTCTGTTCTGCGGCGGTTACGGAATGCGGATGCGCAGCAGCGAGGCGTCCGACGTGCCCAAGCCGATGGCGATGGTCGGGCCGCGCCCGCTGATCTGGCACGTGATGCGCTACTACGCGCATTTCGGGCACACCGAGTTCGTGCTGTGCCTCGGCTACGGCGCGCACCACATCAAGGACTTCTTCCTGCACTACGAGGAAACGACGTCCAACGATTTCGTGCTGCGCGGCGGGAAGCCGGAACTGCTGTCCACCGACATCGCCGACTGGACGATCTCCTTCGTGCAGACCGGCATCGAATCGCCGATCGGCGAACGGCTCCGCCGCGTGCGCGACCATCTCGACGGCGACGAGATGTTCCTCGCCAACTACGCCGACGTGCTGACCGACGCGCCGCTGGACAACATCGTCGAACGGTTCGCCGGCAGCGACGCGGGCGCGTCGATGCTCGTCGTGCCGCCGCAGTCGTCGTTCCACTGCGTCGAGATGGACGAGGGCGGCCGGATCGGCGCGATCACGCCGGTCAGCGAACTCCCGCTGTGGGAGAACGGCGGTTATTTCGTGCTGCGGCAGGAGATTTTCGACCACATCCCGGAGAACGGCGACTTGGTCGCCGACGGCTGCGGCGAACTCGCCAAGCGCGGCCGGCTGCTCGCGTACCCGTATCGCGGGTTCTGGAAGCCGACCGACACGGTCAAGGAACGCTACGCACTCGACGCCGCGTACGCGCACGGCAACCGTCCTTGGGCGTTGTGGGAAAGCGAAAAGGTGCACGCATGATCCGCCTCGGCGCTGAGCTGAAGAGCATCGTCGTGCTCGGCGCGCATTGCGACGACATCGCCATCGGAGCGGGCGGCACGCTCCTCGAGATCTGCGGACAGCGTCCCGGCCTTCAGGTCGACGCGCTGGTGCTGTCCGGCGGGGGCACCGACCGGGAGGCCGAGGAGCGCGCCGCGCTGGCCGCGTTCTGCCCGGGTGCCGACCTGAACGTCACAGTGCTCAAACTGCCGGACGGCCGTCTCCCCTCGCACTGGGAGGAGGCCAAGAACGCGCTGGAAGACCTCCGCCGCCGCACCGATCCGGACGTCGTGTTCGCGCCCCGCACCATCGACGCGCACCAGGACCACCGCGGGCTGGCTCAGCTCGTGCCCACGGTGTTCCGCGGGCATCTGACGCTGGGCTACGAGATCGTCAAATGGGACGGCGACCTCGGGCGGCTGCCCGCTTACGCGCCGATGTCGGACGAGGTCATGCAGCGCAAGATCGAATTGCTGCACGAGCACTACGGCTCTCAGCAGCACCGGCCGTGGTACGACCGCGAGGCTTTCCTCGGCCTCGCGCGGATTCGCGGAATCGAATGCCAAGAACGCTACGCCGAGGCGTTCGAGGCGAACAAACTCGTCATCGACCTAAGGGGCTGAAAGCATGCGCGTGCTGCTCACGGGGCACACGGGATATCTGGGCACGGTGATGGCGCCGGTGCTCGCCGCGGCGGGACACGAGGTCGTCGGCCTCGACTCGGGCTTGTTCGCGGCTTGTGTGCTCGGCCCGGCCCCGCGCGATCCGGTCGGGCTGGCCGTCGACCTGAGAGACGTGAAAGCCGAACACCTGCGGGGCTTCGACGCGGTGATCCACCTCGCCGCGCTGTCGAACGACCCGCTCGGCTCGCTCGCGCCCGAACTGACCTACGACATCAACCACCACGCGTCGGTCAAGCTCGCGAAACTCGCGAAGGACGCCGGGGTTTCCCGGTTCCTCTACGCCTCGACCTGCTCCGTCTACGGCGCTTCCGGCGGCAGCGGCCTGGTCGACGAGGACGCGCCGCTGCGACCGGTCACGCCGTACGCCGAGTCGAAGGTTCGCGTGGAGGCCGAGGTTTCCGACCTCGCCGACGACGACTTCACCCCGGTGTATATGCGCAACGCCACCGCGTTCGGCTTCTCCCCGCGGTTGCGCGCCGACATCGTGCTGAACAACCTGGTCGGCCACGCCTATCTGTCCGGCGAGGTTCTCGTGCTTTCCGACGGCACGCCGTGGCGGCCGCTGGTGCACGCCGACGACATCGCGCACGCCTTCACCGCCGCTCTCGAGGCCCCGCGCGAAGCCGTGCACAACCGGGCGTTCAACATCGGCACCGAACGCAACAACGTGACGGTCGCCGAGATCGCCGAAGAGGTCGTCGCGGCGGTGCCCGGCGCCAAGCTGCGGATCACCGGCGAGGCCGGGGCCGACCCGCGTTCGTACCGCGTCGATTTCTCCCGGTTCCGCGACGCGGTCCCGGCCTTCGACTGCAAGTGGGGCGTGAAAGACGGGGCGCTGCAACTGTTCGACGCCTACCGCCGCAACAACCTGACCCGGGAGCAGTTCGAGCGCCGCTTCACCCGGCTGAACTGGCTGAGCGACCGGCAGGCCGCCGGCGCGGTCGACGCCACCCTGCGGCACACCTGATGCGCACGGGGCCCGAGATGCACGCTCTGGTGGAACGGTTGTACCCGTTCTGCCGGAGCATCACCGGCGACGGCGTACGGCAGACCCTGGCCGTCATCGGCGAGCACCTCCCGCTCGACCGGTACGAGGTGCCCAGCGGCACCGAGGTGCTGGACTGGACCGTGCCGCCGGAATGGAACATCCGCGACGCGTTCGTCGCGGATTCCTCCGGACGGCGGGTGATCGATTTCCGGAAGTCGAACCTGCACGTGGTCGGCTACAGCGTCCCGGTCGACCGCGTGGTCCGCCTGAGCGAACTGCGCGCGCACCTGCACACGCTGCCCGAGCAGCCTTCGTTGATCCCGTACCGCACCAGTTACTACTCCCCCACCTGGGGTTTCTGCCTCGCCCAGGACGTCCTCGACACGCTTCCGGACGGCGACTACCACGTCAAAATCGACTCGACGCTCGCCGACGGCCACCTCACCTACGCCGAGCACGTCGTGCCGGGCGAGGTGGGCGACGAAGTGCTCGTCTCGTGCCACCTCTGCCATCCGTCGCTGGCCAACGACAATCTCGCCGGCATCGCGGTCGCCGTCGCGCTCGCGCAGGCGCTGGCCGAGGAAAAGCCCTACTACACCTACCGGTTCCTGTTCATGCCCGGCACGATCGGCGCGATCACCTGGCTGGCGCGCAATTTCGAGCGCATCGACCAGGTCAAGCACGGCGTCGTGCTGGCCTGCGCCGGGGACCGGGGTTCGCTGACCTACAAGCGCAGCCGGCGCGGGGACGCCGACATCGACCGGGTCTTCGCGCACATCCTCAAGGACAAACCGCACGAGATCCGCGATTTCTCGCCGTACGGCTACGACGAGCGACAGTTCTGCTCCCCCGGCTTCAACCTCGGCGTCGGCTCGCTCACGCGCACGCCGTACGCGGGCTACCCGGAGTACCACACCTCGGCCGACAACCCGTCGTTCGTCGACCCGGACTCGATGGCCGACACCCTCGAAACGCTGCGGACGGCGTTTTCCGTGCTGGACCGCAACCGCCGCTATGTGAACCTGAGCCCCTACGGCGAACCGCAGCTCGGCAAGCGCGGACTGTACGACTCGCTCGGCGGGCGCAGCGACGCGAAGGAAGCCCAGCTGGCCATGCTGTGGGTGCTCAGCCTCTCCGACGGCGACCACAGCCTCCTCGACATCGCCGAACGGGCGGACCTCCCGTTCGGCGCCGTAGCCGCGGCGGCCGATGCGCTTCAGGCCGCCGGACTGCTGAAGGGGTGAGGCCGTGCCGTCGATCCTGCGTTCGCGAGCCGTCCGCGCGATGGCGGGACGGCTCAGCTGGGGCCTCGGTGACCAGGCCGTTTCGAGCCTGACCAACTTCGTGGTCGGCCTGTACGTCGCGCGTTCGCTCGGCGCGACGGCGTTCGGCCTGTTCAGCATCGCGTGGGTGACCTACGGCGTCATTCTCAACGTCTCGCGCGGCCTCGCTACCGACCCGCTGATGGTGCGCTTCTCCGGCGTCTCCAGGGCGAGCTGGCGGACCGCGGTGGGCCAAGCCGTCGGGACCGCGCTCGTGGTCGGGATCGCTTCCGGGCTGGTCAGTGTCCTTTTCGGACTCCTGGTCGGCGGTTCGCTCGGCGCCGCCTTCGTCGCGCTCGGGGTGGTACTGCCGTTCCTGCTCGTGCAGGACGCCTGGCGGTTCGGGTTCTTCGCGCAGGGCACCGGGCACAAAGCGTTCGTCAACGACGGGATCCAAGCCGTCGCGTTGTTCCCCGCCCTCGTTTTGGCCGCGCGTTACGACACCGTGGTCGCATTTCTGGTGGCGTGGGGCTGTTCGGCCGGGGTCGCGGCAGCGTTCGGCTGGGTGCAGACGAGCGTGCTGCCGCGGCTCGGCGGGGTGCGCGGATGGCTGCGGGAGCACCGCGATCTGGGCGTGCGCTATCTCGTGGAGAACGTCAGCAACAGCGGTTCGTCGCAGCTGCGGGCGTACGGGCTGGGCGCGATTTCCGGGCTGGCCGCGGTCGGCACGGTGCGCGGGGCGGAACAGTTGCTCGGGCCGTTTCTCGCGCTGCTCATGGGACTTTCCCTCGTCACGGTCGCCGAGGGGGCGCGGGTGCTCCGGCAGTCGCCGCACCGGTTGTGGCACTTCTGCGTGGCGCTCGGCGCCGCGCAGGCCGCGGCCGCGCTGGTGTGGGGACTCGGATTGTGGCTGTTCATTCCCGACAACGCCGGCCGCTTCGTGCTCGGTTCGCTGTGGGACAGCTCGTCGCTGCTGGTCCCGGCGGTCACCATGGCGGTCGTCGGCGCGAGCTTCACCACTGGGGCGACCGCCGGGCTGCGCGCGCTCGGGATGGCTCGGCGAAGCTTGCGGTCCCAGCTGATCGCGTCCGCCTGTTACGTCGTGTTCGGCCTGGTCGGGGCTGTTCTCGGCGGGGCGGCGGGCTCGGAGTGGGGCGTCGCGGCCGCCACGCTCACCGGTTCGGCCGTGTGGTGGTGGCAGCTGCGCAGCGCGCTCCGCGACCACTTCGCGGCGGCAGTCGAGTTTCCCCCCGCGTCAGGTTCATTCAGCCAAGCAGAACTCCATTCGGCTTCCGAGGAGATGAAACCGGCATGAGCACGGTGCCCCGGCTGACCATCGGTCTGCCCGTCTACAACGGAGAGGAATTCCTCAGCGAAGCACTCGACGCGCTGCTCGGGCAGACCTACGAGGACTTCGAACTGATCATCTCCGACAACGCGTCGCAGGACGGCACGGAAGAGATCGCCCGGAAGTACGCCCAGGAGGACTCGCGGATCCGGTATCTGCGCCAGCCGCGCAACATCGGCGCGACCCCGAACCACAACGTCCTGCTCGACCAGGCTCGCGGCGAGCTGTTCAAATGGGCCTCGCACGACGACCTCTACGGCCGGGAACTGCTGGCGAAATGCGTCGAGGCGCTCGACGCGCGGCCGGAGATCATCCTCGCGCATTCGCATCAGGCGATCATCGACGAGAACGGCGCGGTGACCGTGCCGCTGGACTACCGGCACAAAACGGACGCGCCGCGGCCGTCGGTGCGGTTCAAGAGCTTGCGGTTCGAGCCCGGCGGAGACGATTTCTACGGCGTGATGCGCACCGAGGTGCTGCGCCGGGTCACGCCCATGGACAGCTACCACCACGCCGACCGCACCTACGTCGCGGAACTGGCGCTGCACGGCCCGTTCTACCAAGTGCCCGAGCTGCTGTACTTCCGTCGCGACCACCCGGACCGGGCGGAGCGCGCGAACCCGAGCAAGCGCTCGCGGTGCGCGAACCTCGATCCGAAGCGCGGCAACGCCATCACGAACCCGACCGTTCGGCTGCTCGCCGAGTACGTCTGGGGTTACGTGCACGGAATCCGCTCCGCACCGCTGTCGTCGGGCGAACGCCGCGCCTGCTACCTCGCGCTCGCCGAATGGTTCGCCAGCCGGGCCCGGCCAGGCGGGGCCGGGGAACGCGTCGAGGACCGGGCCCCGGTGCACGCGGCCGAGCTGGACCTCGCGGTCGACCGGGTGGTCGCCGGACGCGAACGGCGGGTGCCGTGACCGTTCGGGTCGGGGTTTTCGGACTGCTCGGTTCAGGCAACCTCGGCAACGACGGCTCGCTCGAGGCGGTGCTCGGCTTCCTTCGGGCCGAACATCCGTACGCGAAGGTGTCCGCGTTCTGCGGCGGGGCGGACACCGTCCAGGCGCGGTACGGGATCCCGGCGGTGCGGCTGAACTGGTACCGCGGCGAATACCGGCACGCCTCCGGGCTGCGGTCGATCGTGACGAAAGGCCTCGGGAAGATCATCGACGTCTTCCGCACGGCGTGGTGGGTCCGGCGGCAGAACGTGGTGATCGTTCCCGGCATGGGCGTGCTGGAGGCGACGCTTCCGCTGCGGCCGTGGGGTTTTCCGTACGCGCTCTTCCTGCTGTCGTTGTGCGGGCGGCTCGGGGGAACGAAGATCGCGCTCGTCAGCGTCGGTGCGGACCGGATTCGGGTGCCCGCCACGCGGTATCTGGTGCGGTCCGCGTCCCAGCTCGCGACGTACCGGTCCTACCGCGACGAACTGTCGCGTTCGGCGATGGCCGACATGGGTGTTCGCGTCACGAACGACCGCGTGTATCCCGACCTCGCCTTCGCCCTGCCGACGCCCGCCGCGGTCGAGGATCCGCGTGCCGTCGGCGTCGGGGTGATGGCTTATTACGGCGGCAACGACGACCGTGCTCGCAGCGAGGAGATTTACCGGGCGTACGTGGACGCGATGACGGAGTTCGTGCGGTACCTGGTCAGCCAGGACCGGCCGGTCCGGCTCTTCATCGGCGACCGAATTGACCAGGAAGTGGTGGACGAGATCGTCGAAACTGTCGCGTCGCCGCTGATCTCCGCGGCTGTCCCGGGCACGCTCGACGAGTTGATGCGCTCGATGGCCGAGGTGAGCACCGTCGTGGCCACGCGGTACCACAATGTGTTGTGCGCGTTGAAGGCCGGGAGACCGACGGTCGCGATCGGGTACGCGAAGAAGAACGACGTGCTGATGGCCGAAATGGGGCTCGGCGAGTTTTGCCAGGAGGCCCGCGCGGTCGAGGTGCCGCGGTTGATCGAGCAGTTCGAGGAAGTGCAGCGGCGGGCCCCGGAGCTGAAGGCGGAACTCGCCGCCCGCAACGAAGCCTGCGGTCAGCAGTTGAAGGACCAGTTCGCCCTGTTGTCGAGGACGCTCATTCCCGCGGAGGTTTCGTGAAAGCCGTTCCCGTGCCGTCGATTTCCGGCGTGTGGCTCTTCCGGCCGACACCGCACCGGGACGATCGCGGCTTCTTCTCGCGGACCTTCGATGCCGACGTCGCCCGATCAGTCGGCATCGACCCGAACGCGTTCCTGCAGGACAGCGTCTCCCGCTCGGTGCGCGGCGTGGTGCGCGGGATGCACCTGCGGTCCGGGGCCGGCGAGGCGAAGCTGGTGCGTTGTTCGTACGGCGAAGTTTTCGACGTCGTAGTCGACTTGCGACCGGACTCGCCGACCTTCCGGGCGATGGAAACGTTCCGCCTCTCCGGCGACACCCAGGAGAGCATCTACATCCCGGCCGGATGCGCACACGGTTTCCAGGCGCTGAGCGAGGTCGCCGACGTGTCGTACCGGATCGACCGCGCGCACGACCCGTCCGAGGACGTCGCCATCGCGCACGACGACCCGGAGCTCGCCATCCCGTGGCCACTGCCCGCGGCATTGCTGTCCGAACGCGACGCGTCGGCCCCTTCCCTGGCCGACGCCTTGAGGTGACCCGTCATGGACCTGCCACTCTCCCGAATCGCGAACGAACGCCTGCACCGCGCCATCCCCGGCGGCGCGCACACCTACGCCAAAGGCGAGGATCAATACCCGGAACATCTCGCGCCGGTCATCTCGCACGGCCGCGGCGCGTACGTCTGGGACGTCGACGGCAACCAGTACCTTGAATACGGTTCCGGCCTGCGCGCGGTCAGCCTCGGCCACGTGCATCCGCGTGTGACATCGGCGGTACGCGACGTGCTCGAACGGGGAAGCAACTTCGTTCGTCCGTCCATCGTGGAGCTCGAAGCGGCGGAGCAGTTCCTGGCGACCGTGCCGACCGCGGAGATGGTGAAGTTCGCGAAGAACGGCTCCGACGCGACGAGCGCGGCCGTCCGGCTCGCCCGCGCCGCCACCGGCCGGCCGCTGGTCGCCCAGTGCGCCGACCACGCGTTCTTCTCCACCGACGACTGGTTCATCGGCACCACCCCGATGTCCGCCGGAATCCCCGCCGCGACCATGGCGATGACCGTGCCCTTCCCGTACGGCGATCTCCCGGCGACCGAACAGGTGCTGCGCCAGTACCACGGACAGGTGGCGTGCCTGATCCTGGAACCGACCAAGGGGGTGGCCCCGCCGGACGGCTATCTCGCCGGGCTGCTCGAACTCGCGCATCAGCACGGCACGGTGGTGATCTTCGACGAGATGATCACCGGGTTCCGGTACTCCGAACACGGCGCGCAGGGCCTGTACGGCGTGACGCCGGATCTCTCGACGTTCGGCAAAGCGCTCGGCAACGGCTTCGCGGTGGCCGCACTGGCTGGTCGGCGGGATTTGATGGAGCTGGGCGGCCTGCGCGATTCGCGGGACCGGGTGTTCCTGCTGTCTTCGACGCACGGCGCGGAGACAACGGCGTTGGCTGCTGCCATGGCGGTCATCGACGTCTACGCGGCGGAGGGCGTGACGGCTCGGCTGCACGCGCTCGGCGCGCGGTTGGCGGCTGGCGTGACCGAGGCGGCGGCTGCGCACGGGCTTTCCGAACGAGTGTTGGTGCGGGGACGGGACAGCAACCTCGTGTTCGCGACTCTCGACGCGGACGGCCAGCCCTCGCAGGAGTATCGGACGCTGTTCCTGCGCTGCCTGCTGGAGAACGGGGTGCTCGCTCCGTCCTTTGTGGTCAGTGCGGCGATGACGGAGGAGGACATCGACCGGACCGTGGAGGCGGTCGCGTCGGCCTGCGTGGTGTACCGGAAGGCGCTGGAGGCCGGGGATCCGTCGCCGTGGCTGGGCGGACGTCCGGTCAAACCGGTGTTCCGCCGGAAGGCTTAGCTCGCCCTTGCCAAAGTCCGTGAAGGGCTCCTTGAGGGAATCTGATTCCTTCAAGGAGCCCTTCACGGACAGTCAGCCGCGGGTGGCGAGTCGGTCGATCCAGTAGGCGGTGACCGGCATGACCGCCAGCGCCGCCGCGAAGCCGCCGATCGTGTCGGTCGGGTAATGCGCGCCCAGCCCGACTTCGGCCCACGCCATCAGGAACCCGGACACCAACGCAAGCCCGAGCAACCACGCCACCGCGGCGCCCCGGCTCAACCGACCGGCCAGGGCGTAAGCCCCGAGCAACGCCAACGCGGTCGCGAAAGCGGTGTGGCCGCTGGGGAACGACAGATAGCTGCCGTGAATCGTCCGGCCGGTCAGCGGTTTCAGCACGGAGGTCACCGCGACGGTGAGCCCGCAGCCGACCACCGCCAGCACCGCCGTCCGCGGCCGACGGGTCAGCAGGCACCCGCCGATCACCAAGAGCAGGATCAGCACCGCGCCCAGCGGTTCGCCGCAGAAATCGATCGCCGTCGCGAAGTACCACCACGGATCGGGAACGAGGTCCGGTCCGGGCAGGAGCGGGGCGTCGAACGCGCTCGGCGCCGAGTGCCCGGCGAAACGCAGCCCCAGCGCGACCACCGTCAGGAAGCCGAGCACGGCCAGGACCAGCGACGGCGTGCGCAGAACGATCGGAAGCGCCCTGGGCGAGGTCTTCAGTCGGTCGCGCACAGCTTCGTTCATACCGCGGAGATCGCTTCCTCGTAGCCTTCGAGGAGCCGTTTCAGCCCCGCTTCCGGGGTGAAGTCCGCCTCGTACCGCTGGCGCGCGGCCTCGCCCATCTTCTGGTTCAGCTCGGCGTCGGCGACCTCGCGAAGCGAGTCAGCGAGCGCCGCCGCGTCGCCGGGGGTGTGCAGCAAGCCGGTGACGCCGTCGGTGACAAGTTCCTCGAACGCTCCGTGCGCGGGCGCGACCGTCGGCACCCCGGCCGCCATCGCCTCCACCACCACGAGCCCGAACGCCTCCAGCCACGTCGACGGCACCACGACCGCCGCCGCTCGCGCGATCAGTTCGTGGCACGAAGCGCGGTCTTGCAGGCCCACGTAGGACACGTCCTCGCGCGTGGACGCCCAGGCCGCGACGTCGTCGGACAGCGGTCCGGTCCCGGCGATCAGCAACGGCAGCTTTCCGGCGTACTGCTCCCACGCTGCTTTGAGGAGCGGGATTCCTTTCTCCTCGGTGAGCCGTCCCAGGAACAGCAGGTGTTCACCCTCGCCGACACGCAGTCGCCCCTCGTCCGGGACGAAGTTGTGCTTCACGGTCATGCGCTCCGCCGGCAGGCCCGCGTCCACGAGAAGGCGGCGCTGGGCGTCGGAAATGCAGAAGAACCGGGTCACGCCGGTCCGCCAGCGATCCCGGTTGACCAGCAGGTTCACCGCCATCGGCACGGTCGCCGCGGCCGAATCGCGGTAGCAGCCGTGCCGGACCGCGGGGACCGGCAGGCCGCCGACGCAGTCGGTGCAGATCCGGCCGTCGCGGTAGAGCGTGCCGGGCGGGCAGACGAGGCCGTAGTTGTGCAGGGTCGCGACCACCGGCACGCGCTCGTCGGCACACGCGGCCAGCACCGACGGCGACAGGAGCGGGAAGGTGTTGTGAACGTGCACGACGTCGGGCCTCTCCCGGCGCAACTGCGCTCGCAACGCCGTCCGCGACGCACGGTTCCACGGCACCTGCAGCGGCACCAACGCCTTGCGCGTCAACGGCATCGAGGCGATGTCGTCGCTGTGCCGCTCGAACCGCTGTACGTCGATCCCGGCCGAGGCCAGCAGCGCGACCTCGGCGTCGACCACGTTGTTCTCGCCGCTCGGCTGCTCCGACCGATAGCGGTTGTGCACCACCAAAACCCTCACGCCAGCTTCTCCCTCACTGGAGCCTCGCCCGCGGCCAGCAACGACGCGGCGACCGCCAGATGCAGCAGATACGGCGACGCGTCGCCGAGCCCGGCTTCGGTGTAGGACGCGGAAATGCAGTAGGCGATCAGGAAGATCGCGCAAGCCCGGGACAGCGACGGCGGGCGGAGCACCGCGATCGCGACCAGCACCAGCAGGATCGCGGCGACGATTCCGATGCCGACGAACCCCTGCTCGTGGTAGATCGCCAGCCAGCTGTTGTCGATCGGCAGACCGTCGTAGGACTTGTCGGTGAGGCCGACGCCGAAGATGTACTCGAATCCGGTCCGGGGCGCGGACAGCAGCGCGTCCCACACCTTCGCGCGGCCGGTCAGACTGGAGAAATCGTCGGTGCTCTGGCCGCGCAGGAACCACGTCTGCAGCAGTCCGCCCAGCACCACCGCGGCGAAACCGGCCACGAGCACGATCCCGGCGAACACCTTCCGCGCCCGCGCGCTGACCAGCCCCTGCGACAGCAACGCGACGATCAGCCCGGCGACGAGCCCGAGCGTCGCGGTGCGGGTGTGCGTGAGCAGCAGCACCCCGAGCGAGGGCACGACGACGATCAGCGCGCTCTTGGCGTCCGTCCGTTTGCCGAGCCACATCAGCACCGCGAGCCCGGCGATCACCGCCGCGTACTGGCCGACCTGCGGCGGCGTCAGCGGCCACACCGCGCCGGAAAGCCGGCCGCCGTAGATGTCCGGCATCGCCTTGCCCGGCGCGATCGCCAAGCCGAGCACGACCGACACCAGCACCGCGCCGAACATCCGGATGTGCGCCCGCGCGAACGTGAACGACCCGTCCCACCAGCCGCTGAGCAGCCAGAGGGTCGCGACGAACACGGAGAACCGGAAGCAGCGGAACAGCGAGCCGTAGCCGGATTCCAGGTGCAGGCTGGCCACGATGCTCGTGAGCAGCAGGAAGGTCAGGAGCAGCAGGTACGCGCTCGGCCGGATCCGGATCCGCAGGTTCAGCACCAGGGCGAGCAGGAACGCGGTCATCAGCGCGCCCATGGTGACCAGCTGGATCACCGTGCGCGGCAACGGGATCACCGTCTGCGCACCGGTCGAGCCGAGCGTGTTGAGGATGAGCAACGCCCAAGCCGCGCTTACCGCTTTCGGCACCGATTTCGTTTCGGTGGGCAGAGCGGCGGTCAGTTCGGCCACGTCAGCCACCCCCGTTCGGCTGATAACTGGAATTCGCGTCCTGGTGATACGGCGCGCTCTGCCATTCGCCGATGCCGATGATGTTGCTCATCTCGCGGGCGACGAACGTCCACGGCCCGGCATAGGCGTTGTCGTGCCAGGAATTGTCCTGCTGGAACGTGATCGCCTGCTGGATCACCGCGCCCTGGTACGGCGACCAGTCCGGATAACTGCCGAAATTCGACAGCATGCCCGTCCGGCCGCACGCCTCCTCGCAGCCGAGCGCCTTCGAGTTGAGCGTGAACTGGTTGTGCTGCACCACGACGCGCTGGGTCTTCCACCGGCAGTCGCTGTACAGCGGTTTCTTCGAGATCGCCGGCGCGGAACAAGTGCTGACGTTCGGCACGAGTTTCGTGCACGAGCCGCTGGAGGTGTTGGCCGGGCTGTTGCAGAACCGGTCGGCGTTCTCCCACAGGATGATGCCGTTCCAGTTGTCCTGCAGCATATTTCCGGAGATTTCCAGATTGCTCGTGCGGGCTTTCACCCTCGGTTCGCCGCCGGATTCGGAAAGATAGATCGTCGCGGACGGGAACGGGTCGCCCCGGTCGGCGTGTGCACGGCCGTCGACCAGGTTGTTGCGGCGGAACGTGTTGTCGCGGATGATCGCGTTGTAGCTGGTCTCGTAGATGATCGCGGCACTGTCGTTGTTCTCGATCAGGTTGCCCTCGATCAGGAAATCGTTGTTGTTCGTGTCGGCCCACAGTCCGGTGCCGCGGTTGTCGTGCACCCAGTTGCCGACGACGTCCGCGCCGTCCACCGCCCAGAACTTCATGCCGCCGGTGCAGCCGCACCCCTGGACCTTGGCCTCCCAGTTCCCGGTGTTGTTGCCGGTGATCTCGCTGCCGCGCAGCACCAGCCCGGTCACCGGGGCGGTGCCGGAGTAGGCGTTCATGCCGTACTGGCCGTTGCGCCGCAGGCAGCTGTCGAGGATCTGCTGCTTCGGCCCGGCCATCAGCCCGGCCCCGTCGTTGTCCTGCACGGTCAGGTGCTGGATGACCCAGCCGGGGGCCGAATCGTGGTTCACCACGCCTTCGTCGCGCGGCGCGGTGAAGCCCTGCACGGTGAACGACGCGAGCCGGACGTTCTTCGCCGGGCCGGCGAAGGCGTACCGGTTCTTCTTCCGGCCGTCGAAGACCGCGCCGGGAGCGCCGAGGTAGACGTCGCCGTCCTTGGGCTGCACCTGGGCGTACTCGTCGTCGCTGAGCCGGTGCGTGCCGGGAGCGAGCCAGAACGTCGTGCCCGCCGGCGAGTTCTTCGTTTTGGCCGACAGGTCGTCCACCACGGCCGGATCCACCCGGACGGCTCCGGCCGGCGCGGTCGACGGACCTGGCGGCACGTGGTCGCAGACCGCGGCGACCGGGCCCTGCGGCGAAGTCGATCCGGCGGCCGGAGCGGGCGCGGCTCCGGACGAGCTGCACGAAGCGAGCGCGAGCGGGAGCAGCGCTCCCAGCAGCAGCACCAAAGTCCTTCGCACGGTGGATCCTCTCGGCATCAGGGCAGGTGGAGCACGGTGGTCAGCGGTCCGGTGACGCGGCCGGAGCCGACGAGCGTGGTGGAAGGTTCGCGGCGGCCGAAGCCGGGCGAGTACCAGCCCAGCGGCGGGTTCTCCTCGCCTCGGTGCGCGGTCCAGGCGAGCTGCGGCGGAAGCTCCATTGTCGCGGTGCGGCCCGGCCAGGCGAGCCGCGCGGTGTTCCCGTCCAGCTCGACCGCCAGCAGCGGCCCGAAGTGGAAGGCGAGTTTGGCGGGGCCGCCACCGGTCACCTCGTCGACCACGGTCAGCGTCCGGCCGGACAGCTCGACGGTGCGACGGTGCAGCGCCGGGGCGTAACCGTCGTGTTCGGCCTGCCATTGGGTGGGCGTCGCGGCGAGCGTGCGCGAGTTGGCGTGCCGGGTCCAGAGGAACGGACCGCCGGAAGTCGATTGGTCGACACCGCCGAGCTGCAGCGTGTTGTGGCCGAGCGTGGAGCGGAAGTACGCGCGCCACTCGGGTTCGCCGTGATAGCAGTACGTTCCCGGGTCGGCGAGAAGGTCGACTCCGTCGTGGCGGACCTCAATGGACAACGCGTCGGCGTGCGCGTGCGCGGCGATGGCGAGGAAGCCGTGCGGACCGCTGTCGCATCGACACCAGATCTCCGGGCCGTCTTCGCTGCGCAGGATGGTCATGCCCGCGTCGGCGAAAACCGGCCGCCGGCGGACGTTGTCGAATTGCGGGACTCGGGACCGCAGCGCCGCGAACAACGCGGTGCGCACGTCGTCGGCGGGCAGCTTCGGCCACCATTCCGCCCGGCCGAACAGCGCGTCACCGGTGGCCAGCAGCGAATGCCAGCGGTCGGTCGGCGGGCCGTCCACGATCAGGCCGTAGCCGTCGTCGGCGTCGCCTTGGCGCGGCGGCCGTCCGGCACAATCCACAATGGCCGCGAGCGCGTCGCACATCGCGCGCAGTTCCAGCCAGATCGAGCGGGGCAGCTGCGGACCCGCCTCCAGTGCCGCGGCGAGGCCCAGCTCCAGCACGAGACCGTGGTATTCGGTGGCCAGTTCGCGGTTCAGCCCGGAGGTGAAGGTGTTGGCCCGCAAGTGAAAGTCCAGCGAGCGGACCGCGTCGGTGCGCCACTTCGCGGACTCCGGGTACCAGTCGAACGCACACGACGCCGCCAGCTGTCCGGCGGCCTCGGCGAGCACGTGGTTGTTGGCCGAGGTGCCCCGGCTCGGGAACGCCGCGAGCCACCGCTGGTGATGCCAGATCTGCCGCAGTGCCTCGGGGTTGTCCTCGAACAGGCCCGGCGCACCGGACCAGCCGTCCAGCAACCGGCGCACCCACACCCACGACAGCAGCCGGATCCCCAGCTCGATTCCGCTCAGCCAATGCACGCCGCGCATCGGCGGATTGGCCGCCCACCACGACTTCAGGTGATCGGCCACGCGGTGCGCGTACCGGTCGTCGCCGGTCACCCGGTACGCCGCAGCGAGCACAGTCAGATGCTGATGCCGCGAGGGTTCCCAGATCTGCTTGATGTCGCCGATCGTGTTCTCGTCCCGATACGGGATCTCGAACGAGTACCGGTCCCCCGGCGCACGACGCCCGGTCTTCGGGTCGAACGCCCAGTCCGGCGCGACCAGATCGTCCCGAGCGACGCCGAAGTACTCGGCGTGGCCGTCCATCAGCCGATCCGCCTCCGCGACCAGCCGGTCCCGTCCGATCGCGGGCACCTCCGGCTCAGCGGGCCACGCCGGGAACGTCCGGGTCGCCGACCAGGCCGGCCGCCGCCGAGGTTCGCCGCGCCACCGCTGCTTGCGCACGACGTCGCCGACGCGGCCGGCGATCTCCGCCGGCCCCATCGCGGACAGCCGGCGCAGGTACCAGGACGGGTCCATCACCGCTCCAACCGCACCGGCGCGCCGGTTTCGAGGCTGCGGTGCACGGCCAGCGTCGCCAGCGTCGTGGACACGAGCGAGTCGAGGCTGATCGGCATCGCGACACCGGTCCGCAGTGCGGTGATGAACGCGTCCAGTTCGGCCTGCTGGCCCTTGTCGCGGGCCTTCGGCAACCGCGAGCTGGTCCAGCGCTTGCGCCCGTACACCGAGGCGCGGACGAAATCGTCGAATTTCAGCACCTTGCCGTCGGCGAGCACCTCCAGCGTTTCCTTGGGAAACGCCGTGCTGCCGCTGGTGATGTAGCTGATCGACGCCGTCGAGCCGTCGGCGTAGCGCAACAGCACCTGGAGGTCGTCGTTGCCCGGAGTACCGGTGGCATAGACCGAAACCGGATCGCTGCCGAGGAACCAGCTAACCGTGTCGATAAAGTGCCCGCCCTCGCCGACGAACCGGCTGCCCTCGGAGTCGGCCTGGTTGTACCAGCTGCTCGCGTCCAGCCGTCCCGCGTTGACCAGGTACCGCACCGAAGCCGGGCCGACCCGCGGGCCGAACTGGTTCTTCGCCTCGACCAGCAGCGGCGCGAACCGGCGGTTGAACCCGACCTGCAGCCGGTCGTTGCCCGATTCCGCCACCGCGTCCACGACGCCGCGCAATTCCTTCTCCGACAACGCGAGCGGCTTCTCCACGAAGACCGCCTTGCCCGCCAGCAGCGCCCGCCGGGTCAGCTCGGCGTGCGAGCTGTGCCGGGTCACCACGAAGACCGTGCTGACCTCGTCGTCCTCCAGCAGTGCGTCCACGTCGGTGCTCGCCGCGACGAAACCGAACTTGCGCTTCGCGTTGGCCCCGGACAGCGCCGAGGTCGTGACGACGTCGGTGAGCAGCACGCGCTCGTCCCCAGCCAGATGCGGCAGGATCATCGACGACGCGTAGTTGCCCGCGCCGATGAACCCGATCCGCAACCACTGCAACGGATCCGTCCGTTTGTCGATGACCGGAGCCGCCGGAACCGCGGTCACCACGCTTTCGTCCTCGGCGGGCGGCGCGTCCGGGTAGCGGAACAACACCGCGACCGCCTTCAGCTCGCCCTCGTTGAGCGCCCGGTAAGTCTCGACAGCCGCGGAGAAGTCCGCGGTGTGGCTGATCAGCGGAGTCACATCGAGCTTGCCCCGCGCGGCCAGGTCGAGGAAGCATTCGAGGTTGCGCCGTTCCGTCCAGCGCACGTAGCCGATCGGGTAGTCGCGGCCCTCCAGCTCGTAGGCCGGGTCATAGCGGCCGGGCCCGTAGGACCGGGAGAACCGGACGTCGAGTTCCTTTTCGTAGTAGGCGTTCCACGGCAGGTTCAGCGAGATCTTGCCGATGTCCACCACCCGGCCGCGGTCGCGGGCGAGCCGCGCGGCCAGCTCCACCGGATCGTTCGACGCCCCGCCCGCGGCGAGATACACCTGGTCCACGCCGTGCCCGCCGGACAGTTCGGCCACCGCCTGGTCGATCTCGCCGGACGCCGGATGGCCGCAGGCGAGCGCACCCAGCTCGCGGGCGAGTTCGCAGCGCTGCGCGTCCGGATCCACGCCGACGACGCGCGCGCCGGTCGCCACCAGCAACTGCACCACCAGCTGGCCGATCAGGCCGAGCCCGATCACCAGCGCGAGGTCGCCGAGCTGCGGTTCGCCGCGCCGGACGCCCTGCATCGCGATCGCGCCGACCGTCGCGAACGCCGCCTGCCGCGGCGAAAGCCCGGCCGGAACCTTCGCGTACAGATTCTTCGGCACCCAGTTCAGCTCGCTGTGCAGCGCGTGCTCGTTCCCGGCGCAGGCCACGAGGTCGCCGACCACGACGTCGTCGACGCCCTCGCCGACCTGCTCGACCACGCCGCACAGCGAATAGCCCAGCGGCGTATAGGAATCGAGCTTTCCGGACACCTTGCGATACGTCGCGGCCAGCCCGTTCGTCGCGACGCTCTGCATCACCTTCGCGACCTGGTCCGGCCGCGACCGGGCCTTGCCCAGCAGCGACATCCCCGCCTCGGAGACCTTCATCATCTCGGTGCCGGTCGAGATCAGCGAGTACTGGCTGCGGACCAGCACCCCGCCCGGTTTGCACGCCGGAACCGGGACGTCGAGCAGGGCCAGTTCGCCGCTCTTGTAGTTCTGCACTACCTGTTTCACTGGACTCCTAGCCGCTCTCCGCGGAGGGCCCCGCGGTACCAGTACTCGAGGGTCAGCACGTGCCAAAGATGTTTCGCGCGGTCCTCGCGCCCGGCGGCGTCCTCGGCCACCAGTTTGCGAAGGGCGTCGCGCTGGAGGAATCCGGACTCGACCAGGACGCCGTCCTCGATGACCTCCCGCACCAGCGGCGCGAGGTCCCGGCTCATCCACGCCCGCAGCGGCGCGCTGAACAGGCCCTTCGGCCGGTACACGATTTCGTCCGGCAGGATCGCCGTCGCCGCCTTCTTCAACGCGACCTTGCCTTGACGGCCGGAGATCTTCTCCCGGCCGGGCACCCGGAACGCCGCCCGGACCACTTCGACGTCGACAAAGGGCGTCCGCACCTCGGTGGAAGCGGCCATGGTGGACCGGTCGGTGTAGGCGAGGTTCAAGCCGGGCAGGAACATTCGCGCGTCGGCGAGGCACATCCGGTTGACCTGGTCGGTCAGCTTCGTGTCGTAGTAGACGTCGGCGTGCTCGGTGAGCACATCGTCCACTTCGGACTGGAGATCCGGCGAGACCAGATCGAGCAGCTCGGTCCGGTCGTACATGGTGTAGCTGCGCCGGAACGCCGTTTCCTCCGGAAGGTCCGCGAAGGACAGAAACCGCTTCGCGAACCGCACCGATCGGTAGCCGCGCGTGGAGGACGCGACCGGAAGCCGGTCGACCGCCGCCCCGATCGCCCGGCGGGCCACGCCGGGCACCCGCCGGTAGCGCAACGCCAGCAGGTTCGCCAGATGCTTGCGGTACCCGGCGAACAGCTCGTCCGCGCCCATCCCGGAAAGCAGCACCTTGACCCCGGCCTCGCGCGCGGCCGAGCAGATCAGGAACGAGTTGATCGCCGCCGGATCGCCGATCGGTTCGTCCAGGTGGTGCGTCATCCGCGGCAGCAGATCCTGCACGTCCGGCGCGATCTCGATCTCGTGCAGGTCCACGCCGAACTGGCGGGCGACGATCCGGGCGTAGCGCAGGTCGTCCGGCATCGCCTCGAATTTCGCGTCCTCGGGACGGAAGCCGATCGTGTAAGCCGAAATCCCCGGCTGCTCGCGCGCGGCCAGCGCGGTGAGGTAGCTGGAGTCGAGGCCGCCGGAGAGGAAGGTCGCCACCGGGACGTCGGACAGCAGGTGCTTGCGGGTGGAATCCTCGACGACCGCGTGCAGGTCGACCTCGCCGCGATACGCCGCGCCTTCCTCGGCGACCTCGCGGAGCGACCAGTACGTCCCGGTGTCCGTGCTGCCGTCCGGGCGGAAGCGCAACCAGGTTCCCGGCGGCAGTTTCTCCGCCTCCCGGTACGCGCACCGGCTGTCGGGGACCCAGTAATACAGCAGCGACGCGATCATCGCCGCCTGGTCGACGTTCAGGGTGTCGCCGAGTTCGCGAGCCAGCGCCTTCAGCTCCGACGCGAACACGACTCCGCCTCCGCGGCGCACGAAGAACAGCGGTTTGATGCCCAGCTGGTCCCGCACGAGCACCAGCTCGCCGGTGCGTTCGTCGTACACCGCGAAGGCGAACATCCCGCGCAACCGCGACAGGCAGCCCGTTCCCCACTCCCGCCAGGCCCGCAGCAGCACCTCGGTGTCGGAGGTGCCGCGGAACCGGACCCCGGCGGCTTCAAGCTCGGCCCGCAGCTCCGGCGCGTTGTACAGCTCGCCGTTGTAGGTCAGGGCGAGGCCTTCGGCCGTCATCGGCTGCGCACCCGTTTCCGACAGGTCCACGATGGACAGCCGCCGGTGTCCTAAGTGGACGTCCCGGTGGTCGTAGCGGCCGTCGCCGTCCGGACCCCGGTGCGCGAGGCACTGGGTGAGCCGGTCGGTGAGCGGGCCGCCGCCTGGCCAGCTGTACGCGCCCGCGATGCCGCACATGCGCTTGGTCCCCCTAGCTTTCCTGGACGGGTTTGAGCCGCCTCGTCGGCGCGTCCGGATCCACGTCCATCCGCTCGTGCGGCAACGGCGGACGAGCCCGGTCGAGCGGACGGCGCCTGCGTTCGGTGTCCCGCTTGCCCGGCCATTCGATCGGCTTGGTCTCGCCGCCCAGTTCCAGCTCGGCCACCGGATCTTCTTGTTTCCTCGCGACCACCGCCGCCCGCCCGCGCAACGCCGTGTGCAGCCCGTCCCACAGCGTGCCGTCGGTGTGGTCCTTCGGGTCCGGATCGACCAGCACCACGCCGAGGATGGGCACGCCGCAGTCGGCGAGCTGCCGCGCGACGGTGTGCAGCCACTGCGTGTTCGCGAACCCGGCCCGCACCACCAGCACGGTCTCCGCGCCGAGCGCTGACAGGTCGGTCCACGCCGTGCCCGGTGCGGCCGTGCCGACCCCGACCCGGCGCACCGCCCGCGCCACCGCGGGGTCGCCGGCCTCGACGACCTGGACGTTCCCCTCCACCGGCAGTCGCGACAGTTCCTTGCCCGGCAGATCGTCCACGAGCACCACCGGCCCGTCCTCGGCCAGCGACCGGCCGAGTTCCACCGCCAGCTCCGCCGCGGTCGAAGCCGCGCCGATTTCCAGCAGCGACAGCGAAGCCCGGTCCTCCCGCGCGGCCCGCGCGAGCGTGAGCGCGACCCGGCCGGACTCGGTAACCGCCTGGGAACGCCGCCACAGCTTCGCCGGGCCGATCGGCTTCACGCCGACCTGCGCGATCACCGAAGCCCCGAGGTGCTGCGAAATTTCGCGGCGCAGAACCGGCCGGTCGCGGACCAACGCGGTCACCGCGGCGAACGCGAGCCCGAGCGCGAGGCCCAAGGCCAGCCCGACGCCTCCGTCCGTGCCGTAGGTCTTCAGCTTGGACACCGGCTGGATCGCCGGCGTGTCCACGATCTGCGTCCCGGCGATGACCTCCGGCGACCCGATGCCGGCCTGCTGTGCCTGGTTCTGCAGATCAGCGATCTTCGACACCAGGTTCGCGCGCTGCGTGTACAACTGCTCCAGCGCACCCGCGTTGGAGTTGCGTCCCTTCGCGACCTCGGTGGCCGCCTGGTTGTCGATGTCCGCCAGCTGCGCCTGCGCTTGATCCCGCTGCAGCAGCAACGCTTTCGAACGGCCGGTCGCGGCTGCTTGCGTGCGCTGCGTGTGGTCGGCGATGAACGCGTCCGCGAGCGCTTTCGCCTTCGCGACCGCGTCGTCCTTGGTCTTCGCCTTGACCGTCACCTGCATGACGTTGTTGGTGAGCCCGAGCCCGGCGTAGTCCTTCAGGAAATCCGACGGCGATTCGGTGCTGTTGATCCGTTTCAGCGCGGCCGCGGCCATGTTCGCCGTCGAAAGCACGGCGACGTCGGTACGCATCAGCGTGCCGCTGTCGGTCGGCGAATCGTCCGGGTGGATCACCATGATCTTCGTGACCGCGGTGGGCGGCGCGGGCAGCAGGATCGCCACCGCACAGCCGAGGACCAGCCCGGCCAGCGCGGTCGTCAGCCAGAACCGCCGCTTGCGCCGCAGCGCGACCACCAGCCGCTGGAGATCGACCAACGGCTGGGTCTGTTCCGCGCTCACCGCGCACCCGCCAGCTCTCCGGCGCGCTGCTTCGCGACCGGCTTTCGCTTGGGTCCGCCGGCGAAGTGCACTTCGCGGGCCAGCACGGCACCGAGAATTTCGTGCCCGGCGTCCGAGCAGGCCTCCGCGATCGAAACCAGTTCCCACGCGTTGCGCGAGCCGAGCGACACCACCACGAGCACCCCTGCCGTTCCGTCCGGCACGATCGGCTGCGCCCCGGGTATCACCTCGATGTCGGCCACCGACACCTCGACCCGGAGGCGGTCGCCTCGCGCGGTGTCCGCGAACTGTTCCGCGACCTTCCGCGCCGAAGCGTCTCCCTTCGGAACCAGGATCAGCAGCCGCAACACTCCGTCGCGGTCCGCGCCCAGCCGCGCGAGCACGCGGCGGTACCGCACCTCGCGCGCCGCGTCGTCCGCCGACGCCGGCAGCTCGGGCAGATTCCACGGCCGGTCGTTCCCGACCGCCTTCCGCCACCACTTCGCCGACGCTTCCGAGGCCGCCGGGATATCGACGCTCGCCAGCACCGGAGCACCCAGCGCGGCACCGATTTCGCCTTCGCCGCGCGGTCTCCGGTCGGTCCTCGCGCCGAAGAGGTAGGCGAGAATCCCGAGTACGAAGAACAACACCGCGCCGCCGGCGGTCAGCTGTGGGAACGTCGGCGCGGACGGCGAAGACGGCCGTTCGGACGGGCCGAGCACGACCATGTTGCCCGCGCCGGTCGCCGCGTCCGCCGCGTTGAGGTTGTTGACCGCCTGCTCCAGCGCTGTCCGCAAGCCCTGCAGCGTCGTGCGGGCCTGCACTCCCTCGACGGTGTCACCGTTCTCCACGGCCTTCGACAGGTCGAGGATCCGCTGATTGGTCTGCGTGATCTGCTGCCGCAGCGCTTCCTTTTGCTGTTGCGCGAGTTGCGCGGCCTGGTCGGCGGAATTTCCGAGCAATTGCGTCGAATACTTCACGAACTCGCTCGCGACCTGGTCGGCCAGTTGCTGCGAGCGCTCCGGGCTGGAGCCTTTCGCGGTAATCGTCACGACGTTGCCCTGTGCGACGGACGCGGCGACCGATTTCTGCAAATCCGTCCCGCGAATCCCGAGTCCCAGCGCCGCCGACGCCCGGTCGAGCACCACCGAACTCGTCGCCACCTGCGCCTCGGTCAGCAGTTCGTCCGGCTGCCGCGGTCCCTGCAGCAACACGCTGGCCTGCGCCTCGTAGCCCGGCGAAAGCACGGCGGAAGCCCCTGCCCCGACACCCGCGCCGACGACCGCGAGCAACAACAACGCTCGCCATCTCCGGCGCACCACCTTCCCCACGACGGAGAGGCGTACTGTTTCGTCACTCAAAACCAGGTCTCCCCTCACGGGCCCACGCACGGGTCATTGACCCCGTCGCGGCACCGCACCGGTTGGTTACACCATCCGGCCGAACCTTGTTCGAACCGCGACCCGGCTCACCCCAGCGCACGCTCGTACGCCTTGATCAACGCCGCCTGGGAATTGCCCCAGGCGAGCGGTCCGCGCACGCGTTCCCTGCCGAGCTTCCCCATCCGTTCCCGCTGCTCCGGGTCGTCCAGGAGCACGGCGACGAGCTTCGCGAACTCCGCGACGTCGTTGGCCGGTGCGTAAAGCGCCGCCTCGCCCGCCGACACCCGCGCCTCGCGCAACTCGAACGACACCATCGGTTTGCCCATGGCCATGTACTCCATGACCTTGTTCATCGTCGACACGTCGTTGAGCGGGTTGAGCGGATCCGGCGAAAGACACACGTCGGCCGCGGACAAATAGCGCAGCAGATCCTCGTCGGACACCCGGCCGGTGAATTCCACCTGTCCGGACAGCCCGAGCTCGCGCGACAACGCGACCATCTCGTCGAACGTGTCGCCCGCGCCGACGAAGACCGCGTGCCAATCGTCGCGACCCACCTCGTCGCGCAGGGAAGCGAGCGCGCGCAGGGCGTAGTCCACGCCGTCCTGCGGACCCATCACGCCGAGGTAGCACAGCAGATTCGGCTTGCCCCGCTTGAGTTCCGGCTCGACCGGCACCTCGTGGAACCGCTCCACGACCGGCGCGCTGCGGACCACGAACAGGTCCTCGGGCCGCTTGCCGCCGCGGATCCGCGCGACCTGGCGATAGCTCTCGTTCGTCGCGATGACGACGTCGGCCGCGCGGTACGTGGCGCGTTCCAACGCACAAACGCCGCGGTAAAGGAAATCCTGTCCGCGGTCGAACCGCGACAAATACAGTTCCGGCACGAGGTCGTGCTGATCGAAAATGAACTTCGCCCCACGTCTTCGCAGCATCCGGGCGACGAGGAAGAGCAAGTCCGGCGGGTTGCAGGCGTGCACGACGTCGACCCGGCCGATCTTGCGCGCGAGCCGGAACGTATGCCACAGCGCGGATCCGTACTCGCGCGCGTACCCGGCGGGCCCGCCGGTCGCCGCTTGCAGCGGGTACCGGTGGATGTGCACGCCGTCAAGCACAACCTCGGCTTCGCTGTCCCGTTTCGTGCCCCGCGGGCAGATCACGTGCACCGTCATCCCGGCGTCGCGCAGGGTCTGGCATTCCTGCCACACGCGCCGGTCGAACGGCACCGACAGATTCTCCACGAGAATCAGCGCGACCCGGTTCCGCAGGATGTCGTTTTCGGAAAAGCCTTCACCAGGCAAGGCCGACGTACCCCTCTTCCGCCCGGCGCACGGCGGCGTCCGGGACGCGGACCAAATCGACCAGCACCGGCCCGCTGCCGTGCGGCAGGGCGGCCAGCACCTCCGGGTCCGAGGTGCCGATCAAGCACACCTCGGCGTGGTCCAGCACCTCCTGCACCGACCCGGCGAGCAGTTGCCCGAGGTGCGGCAACCGGCTTTCGATGTACTCGCGGTTGGCCCCCATCAGCCGCGAGAGACTGACGTTGGCGTCGTGGATCTTGAGGTCGTATCCCTTGCCGAGCAAGCGTTCCGCGAGTTCGACCAGCGGGCTCTCGCGCAGATCGTCGGTGCCCGGTTTGAACGACAGCCCGAACAGCCCGACCTTGCGTTTCCCGGTCCGCGCGACCAGTTCGAACGCGCGGTGCAGATGTTCGGTATTCGACGGCAGCACGTGCGCGAGCAACGGCACCGAGACGTCCGCCTGGCGCGCGGCGTAGACCAGCCCGCGCAGGTCCTTCGGCAGACAGGAACCGCCGAAGGCGAACCCGGGCCGCAGGTACGCCGGGCTGATGTTGAGCTTGCGGTCGGCGAGGAACACGTCCATCACCTGGTGCGAATCGAGCCCGAGCGCACGGCAGATCGCTCCGAGTTCGTTCGCGAAACCGATCTTCACGCCGTGGAAGGCGTTGTCCGCGTACTTCGTCATCTCCGCGACCGGAATCGGCACGCGGAAGACGTCGCCGGGCAGCCCCTCGTAGAGCTTCGCCACGACGTCGCCGCTGGCCGCGTCGAACTCGCCGATCACCGTTTTCGGCGGCTGGAAGAAGTCGCGGACGCTGGTGCCCTCGCGGAGGAATTCCGGGTTCACCGCGACCCCGAAATCGACCCCCGCGGTACCGCCGCTGTGCTTTTCCAAGATCGGCACGAGCAACCCGAGACAGGTGCCCGGCAGCATCGTGCTGCGGAAGACGACCGTGTGCCGAACCTCGTTGTTTCCCAAGGATTTTCGTTCTTTTAACGCGGTGCCGATCTCCTCGGCAACACGCTGCAGGTACTCGGTGGAAAGACTCCCGTTGGGCGCGGACGGCGTGCCGACGCACACCAGGGAAACGTCCGTCGCGAGGATCGCCTCGGCCACCTCGGTGGTCGCCCGCAGCGCACCGGAGGCGACCACCTCCGCGGTCAGCTCCCCGATCCGTTCTTCGACCACCGGAGCCTTGCCGGCGGTCACGAGATCCACCTTCGCCGGATTGACGTCTACTCCGACGACCTCGTGCCCTTGTCCCGCCAGGCAAGCCGCGGACACGCACCCGACGTACCCCAGCCCGAAGACGCTGATCTTCACCACGGAACCTCCGCCCGACCGCTCGCTGCTCATTGGTCGGAGCGCGGACGGGCTTCGTTACCGGTTCCGCATAACAAGGCGGGAACCCGTGTCGCCGCACGGATTCCCGCCTCGCACTTCCGCCGGACCGGCGGTTGCCCCATCCGGCCGTACCGGCAGGGGAATTTGCCCACCGTTGTCCGGAAAGGGCAGTGAATGCCTTCCGGAGATTCGGAAAATTCAGTTTCCGCCCACGAACGCCGACGCCAGTTTTTGCCCGGTGCTCGTGGCCGCCGCGTGGTCCTCGATCGGGTTCACCGCCGAGTTCTTGAAGCACACGTAGGTCACGCCGGAGTCGACCCCGCCGTTCTTCGGATCCGGGTTGATGCCGAGATCCTTCGCCGTCGCGTAGGACGCTTCGCCGATGATCTTGTTCGGGCCGGTGTCTCCGATGACCGCGTACTCGACCTTGCCGTTGTAGATCACCGCGCAGGAACCGCCGCCGCGGAGGCCGGAGTTCGCGTAGTTCCAGATGCTGCTCGAACTGGGGACGACGATGTACGGGAGTTTGGCGGCGTTGAGCGGTTTGCCGTCGGATTGCGGGAAGGCGGTGTCGGGGTAGAAGCAGCAGTCGGTGTTCTCGTTGCACTGCGTGGTGCGCTGACCGTCGCAGTCGATGTCCATGTCGGCTTTCCAGAAGACCGCCTTGCCCGCGTCGCAGACCGGGACGGTCGCGCTGCCGGAGTCCTCGTCGGTCTTGTACTTGCCGTTGGAGATCTGCTTGCAGGAGGCCACTTTGGCGAGGATCTGGTCCGCGGTCGGTCCTGCCTGGACCGCATGCGGGGCAACGGTCGCCGCGGAGGCGATCGCGGTGGGCAGGACTGCGGCGGCTATCGCCAGAATCGCGAGCAGGACGAGTTTCCGCATCGACGCTCCCTGTTTATTAGGAAACTTTCCTTACGGCGGCGCGCGCTCAGGATGCCGCCGAAGGGATGCGGTCACAACCCGCCGAAAGAGGGTGTTTTTTCCCGCCGGACCGAGCAGCCCGGGAACGGAACCCCCGAAGGAATCAGCGTCCGGGACGAGGCGCCCAGCGGCCGGGGAACCGGCGCGGACGGCGGCTCACCGCTTCCGCCCACCGCGGGTTCAGGTCCGACCGGATCTCCGTCCGGGGCCGCACCAACGACGCACCGCGCACCCCGCCGACGTTCGCGTAGACCCGCGTCGCCCCGGCTTCGCGCAAATGCGTCAGCACCCGCCGGTCGAACCGGCCCTCCGGCAACGAAAACCGCCGCACCGGTGTCCCGCTCAGCTGCTCGAGCAATCGCGGCGCCTCATCCAGCTCGCGGCGCACCGCGAAGGACCCGTCGAGCCGACGCCAGTCCAGTCGATCCCAGCCGTGCGACCCGACGTGCATGCCCGCGTCCACCAGCTGCCGCAGCCCGTCGCGGTCGACGTACCCGCGCTCGCCGACGCGGCCGGCCAGCGGGAAGAACTCGGCGTACAGCCCGCGCTCGACCAGCCGGGGCAACGCGATCTCGACGTCGGAGGAGTTCCCGTCGTCGAAGGTGAGCTGCGCACCGGTCCCCGAGACGACGTCCAGCAGCGCGTCGAACTGCTCCACGGTGATCCACCGCTCGTCCTCGCCCGGATCGAGGGATCGCTGGGGCTTGCCAATGCCGTGCACCGCAAAGGTGATCATCGCGCCTCCCGTCCGAACTACCGTACCCGATTAATCGGATTGGCAAACGGAGTAGTTACCGGGGCCGATCCCATGGTCAACAGCGCACTTCCAGCACAGGGAAAACACTCCCGCAGGAAAATCGGAATACGTCCACACTTGTAGACAGCCGCCATCTTCACACCTTTGGGTGAAGATTCAATGAGTGCGCTGGTAGTGCCGCCGAACCTTCTCCCGGTTGCCGCAGGCGGCCATCGAACACCAGCGCGCGCGGTTCGCCCGGCTGCGATCGAGCAGGAACAGCTGGCACTCGGCATTGGCGCAGGCCCGCAACCGACCGGGAAGATCCTTTTCGAGCGCCGCCCAATCCAGCACGGCTTCGACGGCCAACCGGGCGTGCGGCGGCGTTTCGACCTCCCAGCGAAGCCCGTCCGCGGAAACCTCCGGAACCTGACGGACCCCGTCGAGGAGCGGACGCAAGACGACCGGCGTGCGGTCCCCGCGCACGACATCCCGCAGGAGATCCCGCGCCTCCCGCAGCAGCTCCAGCTCCGCGACGCTCCCGTCGCCGCCGCGCTCGCGCGCCCACCGCCGACCGGCGGCCGGGTCGGCGAGCGCGTCCTGTTCCTCGCCGTTGACCAGCGGCCTGCTGTTGAGCAGGTCGAGCACGTCCATGGAAGCTCCCTAACCATACTGAACCATTTGACAGGTTAGCTCGACCGTGGTTCCCTGGCGAGCACCTAACCAGATTAGCACCTCAAAGGGGTTAGTCATGATCCAGCACCGGACGGCCACCGTCGACGGCCAGGAGCTCTTCTACCGCGAGGCCGGTCCCGCCGGCGCGCCCGCGATCGTCCTGCTGCACGGGTATCCGACCAGCTCGTTCATGTTCCGGAACCTCATCCCGCTGCTGGCCGGCCGCTACCGCGTCATCGCGCCCGACCACCTCGGCTTCGGCCACTCCGCCGCCCCCAGCGCCGACGAGTTCGACTACACCTTCGACGCCCTCGCCGACCTCACGTCCGGCCTGCTCGACCAGCTGGGCCTGGACCGCTACGCGGTTTACGTCCAGGACTACGGCGCCCCGATCGCCTGGCGGCTCGCGCTCAAGCACCCCGACCGGATCTCCGCGATCGTCACGCAGAACGGCAACGGGTACGAGGAAGGCTTCGTCGACTCGTTCTGGGCCGGCCTCTGGGCCTACGGCGCGAACCCCGGCCCGGACACCGAACCGGCCGTCCGCACCGCGCTGAGCTACGACGCCATCCGCTGGCAGTACCTGCACGGCGTCCCCGACCCGAGCCTGGTCAGCCCGGACACCTGGGTGCACGACTACGCCCTGGTGTCCCGCCCGGGCAACGACGAGATCCAGCTCGCGCTGTTCCGCGACTACCAGAACAACCGCCCGCTTTACCCGCGGCTGCACGAGTTCCTGCGCACCCACGACGTCCCGGTGCTCGCCGTGTGGGGCCGGGGCGACGAGATCTTCGGCCCGGCCGGAGCGGAAGCCTTCGCCCGCGACGCCAAGGACGCCGAGGTGCACCTGATCGACGGCGGCCACTTCCTGCTGGAAAGCCACCTCGACGTCGTCGCGGGCTACCTGCGCGGTTTCCTCGGCCGGGTCCTGAAGTAAGCAGAAATACCGACCCGGATCCGCCGTGCGGGCCGGAAAATCGGCACGTGCTCGACCTTCTGAAAACGCGCCCGCGCTTGGTCGCCGCGATCATCGTCGCCGTCGTCTTCGGCACCGTCGCGGTGCTGTCCCTGACGAACCGCTCGGACGACGAGACCGTGGCCAGCAGCGCCCCGACCAGCAGCCCCGCGACCACGACCAGTTCCCAGGTCAGCGTCAGCCCGCCGAGCAGCACCGCCAACCCGGCTCCGCTCGACCCGGCGGGCTACCAGACGCTCCTCACCGACATCGGCGCTTCGATCACCCCGGCCGTCCAGCGGCTCGGACAGGCGACCACGGCCGCCGCGCTCCGAGACGCGGGCACCGCTCTCAACGATGCGCTCGACCAGGCCGCCCGCCAGCTCGACGCCGCCACGCCCCCGGACGCCGTTCGCGCCGCCAACCGAGACCTGCTCACCGATCTCAACGCGGTCGGCGCCAGTGCCCTTCCCGAGGTCATCGCCCCGACGTTCGACAACAAGCTGTGCGGCGGCCTTTCCGCTATGTCTGTGCTGAGCCGCAACCAAGCGGTCGCCGGACTGCGCGACAGCCTCGCGAAACTGGCCACCGCCGACCCCGCCCACCCCTACCGCCTCGGCCCGCTGTTCCCCGACCCTCAGCCGGAACCGAACCGCGGCCTCGCGAACGAAACGGTCATTACCGGCGCGGGCGGCGGCAAGAACGCCATCTTCGTCAAGAACATCTCCGGCACCGACCAAGCAGTGACGCTCGCCGACGGCAGGCGATCAGTGTTCACGGTCTACGTGAAAGCCGGGGCCACCGCGTCGGCGAGCGGGATCGCCGACGGCACCTACACCGCCTACAGCACCGGCGGCTTCGACTGGGACGCCGCGGCCGGCCGCTTCACCCGCGACTGCTCGTTCTCGAAGTTCGGCGTACCCGCCGCAATGAAAGACAACGGGTACACGCACACCAACCTCGAGCTCACCGTGCGCAAGATCGACCCGGCCGCGCTCCCCTCCGGGCTGTTCCCGGAGCAGAGCGCGGTCGAGCCCGCGGACTACCCGCGCTGACCTACTTGCGGATCTCCAGCGTGCAGCACTTCGGCCCGCCACCGGCCTTCCGCAGCTCCGAAATGTCCACGTACACCGGCTCGTAGCCGCGTTCGGCGAGCCGCGCGCCGAGGTCGGTCGCCTCGACCGGGAGCACGACGTTGCGGCCGTCGGACACCCCGTTCAGCCCGAAGCATTCGGCGTCGGCCGCGGTGGCGAGGACGGCGTCCGGAAACATCCGGCGCAGCACGCGCTGCGAGCCCGGCGAGAACGCGTCCGGGTAGTAGACGACCTGCGCGGCCGCCGTGTCGGTCGCCTCGGCCAGCACGAACAGCGCGGTGTCCAGGTGGTAGTAGCGCGGGTCGACCAGCCGCAGCGACACGACTGGAACGCCGAGCACCTCCTGCGCCTCGGCGTGCGCGGCCGGGTCGGTGCGGAAGCCGGTGCCGGCCAGCAGCAGCTGTCCGGTCCAGGCGAAATCGCCCTCGGCCTCGTTGATCTTCTCCGGCATGGTCAGGTCGCGGTAGCCGTGTTCGAGGAACCAGCGGCGGAAGTGCTCCGCCTCGGCGGCGCGCTGCGGGGCGCGGAACCGCGAGCCGAGCACTCGCCCGTCCACGACGGTGCCCGAGTTGGCCGCGAACACCATGTCCGGAAGGCCGGGTTGCGGGTCGATTTCCTCGACGGTGTGGCCGAGGCGGCGGTAGGTGTCGCGCAGCTCGGTCCATTGCGCGACGGCGACGTCCGCGCTGACCGGCTTCGAGGGGTCCATCCAGGGGTTGATCGCGTAGTCGACGGCGAAATAACGGGGCGGGCACATCAGGTAACGGCGGGGCGTCGGCACCCGCGGCGGCACAACCTCTCCCTGCATGCAACCAGGCTAAGGTGGACCTAATATCGCAATCAATCGCTGTTCACTGCGCACCTACGTGCTAAACATTGCGTGTGAACACCATCGACCAGCGAATCGTTTCCTGCCTGGTGGCCAACGCCCGCTCCAGCTACGCGGAGATTGGCAAGGTGGTCGGGTTGTCCGCCCCGGCGGTGAAACGACGCGTGGACCGGCTGCTGGAAACGGGCGTGCTGCGCGGCTTCACCGCGGTCGTCGACCCGGAGGCGCTCGGCTGGGGCACCGAGGCGTTCGTCGAGGTGCACTGCCAGGGCAACGTCACGCCCGGCCGGATCCGCGCCCGGCTGGAACCGTTGACCGAGGTCGTCGCCGCGTACACGGTGTCCGGCGCGGCGGACGCGATCGTGCACCTGCGCGCCTCCGACATCCATCACCTGGAGACCGCCCTGGAGCGGCTGCGCGGACTGGAGATCATCGACCGGACGGTGTCGACGGTCGTGTTGTCCCGGCTGCTGGAGAGGCCGCCGACGCCCTCGTAGGTGACGGTTCTAACCGGCGGCGGCCTACCCGGGCCTGAGATGCTCGGGCCATGACCGACCGCATTCACAGCGAGCACGACCAGGGCGTCGCGCTGCTCACCGTCGACGCCCCGAAGAGCCGCAACGCGCTCACCCTCGACCTCTCCGCCGAGCTGGCCGCCGCGGTCGCGCGCGCCGAAGCCGACGAGAGCGTGCACGCCGTGATCGTTACTGGCGCACCGCCCGCGTTCTGCGCGGGCGCGGACCTCACCGCGCTCGGCGAGGCCGACGCCGAAGGACTGCGTTCGGTGTATGCGGGCTTCCTCGCTGTCGCGGGCTGCAGCCTGCCGACGATCGCCGCGGTCGGCGGGGCCGCCGTCGGCGCTGGTCTGAACCTCGCGCTGGCCGCCGACGTCCGTCTCGTGGGACCGCACGCCAAATTCATCCCGCGGTTCCTCGAACTGGGCTTGCACCCCGGCGGCGGCATGACCTGGATGTCGCAACGGATCCTGGGTCCGCAGCAAGCGTCGGCGATGGCGTTGTTCGGCGAAACCCTTACTGCCGAATCCGCGGTCCGGTCGGGGTTCGCGCTGCGCTTGATCGAGGGCGATCACGAGGCGTTGGTCCAGGCCGCCCGCGACCTCGCCGCCCCGACGGTCGCCGCGCCGCGCGAGGTCGTGCTGTCCACCAAGCGGACTATGCGGCAGACGAGCGGGCTGAGCGAACACGCCGCGGCGGTCGACGCCGAACTCACCCCGCAGCTGGAATCTCTGGCCGCACCGGCATTCGCCGAGCGGCTGGCGGCGATGAAGGCGCGCATCAGCGGCCGCTGAGCCGGGCCGCGCACAAATTCCCACATTCCGGGAACCCTCAACCTTGAGCAAACTGCTGGTCAGTGCCGCGCGGGCGGCAAGAGACGCGCGTCACTCCGGACCGCGCGCGGATCCGCCCTACGATCGAGGGCACCCCGGCGGGCATTCGGTCTGCACACCCCACACTTGGGCCGGACTCGGGCCGAGGCCAGAGCGCGGCGAGTAACCTCGGAAGCAGGCCTCGGCGGGCTCCCCGGGGAGCCGACCCTGGCCCGCAGCACGCCGGGAGAGAGGGATTCCCTGACCCATGAGCACCAGTGCGAACGGCAGCGCGGCCGGGAACGGGCACGCGCTGACCGCGTCCCGCTCCACCGAGGTGAACAAGCTGGACCGGGTGGTCATCCGGTTTGCCGGCGACTCGGGCGACGGGATGCAGCTGACCGGCGACCGGTTCACCTCGGAGGCGGCGGCGTTCGGGAACGACCTGTCGACGATGCCCAACTTCCCGGCCGAGATCCGGGCGCCGCAGGGCACCATCCCCGGCGTGTCGTCCTTCCAGGTGCATTTCGCCGACTACGACATCCTCACCCCGGGCGACCGGCCGGACGTGCTCGTGGCGATGAACCCCGCCGCGCTCAAGGCGAACGTACGGGACGTTCCGCACGGCGGGACGATCATCCTCAACACCGACGAGTTCTCCAAGCGGAACCTGGTGAAGGTCGGCTACGACACCGACCCCCTCGACGACGATTCGCTCTCGCCGTTCCAGGTGCACCGGGTCGCCATGTCGACGCTGACCCAGGGCGCGCTCGCCGACACCGGCCTCGGCAAGAAGGACGCCGAACGCTGCAAGAACATGTTCGCGCTCGGCCTGCTGTCGTGGATGTACCACCGGCCCACCGAGGGCACCGAACGCTTCCTGCGCGAGAAGTTCGCCAAGAAGCCGGACATCGCCGAGGCCAACATCCTCGCCTTCCGGGCGGGCTGGAACTACGGCGAGACCACCGAGTCGTTCGCGACCACCTTCGAGGTCGCGCCCGCGAAGCTGGACAAGGGCACCTACCGGCAGATCACCGGCAACACCGCGCTGGCGTACGGGATCGTGGCCGCCGGACAGCAGTCCGGGCTGCAGATCCTGCTCGGCACCTACCCGATCACCCCGGCCTCGGACGTGCTGCACGAACTGTCCAAGCACAAGAACTACGGCATCATCACCTTCCAGGCCGAGGACGAGATCGCCGGCATCGGGGCCGCGCTCGGCGCGTCCTACGGCGGCGCGCTGGGCATCACCTCCACGTCCGGGCCGGGCGTCGCGCTGAAGTCGGAGACCATCGGCCTCGGCGTGATGACCGAACTGCCGCTGGTGATCATCGACGTGCAGCGCGGCGGGCCGTCCACCGGCCTGCCGACCAAGACCGAGCAGGCCGACCTGCTGCAGGCGATGTTCGGCCGCAACGGCGAATCGCCGGTGCCGATCATCGCGCCGCTCTCGCCCGCCGACTGCTTCGACGCCGCGATCGAGGCCACCCGGATCGCGCTCAAGTACCGCACCCCGGTGCTGCTGCTGTCCGACGGCGCGATCGCCAACGGTTCCGAGCCGTGGCTGATCCCGAACGTCGACGACCTGCCGGACCTGCGCGTGGAATTCGCCTCCGAAACCAACTCCGACAACGGATCCGGCGAGTTCTGGCCGTACGTGCGCGACCCCGAGACGCTCGCGCGGGCGTGGGCGATCCCGGGCACCCCCGGGCTGGCCCACCGCATCGGCGGGCTGGAGAAGGCCGACGGCACCGGCCACATCTCCTACGACCCGGACAACCACGACACGATGGTGCGGCTGCGCCAGGCCAAGATCGACGGCATCGACGTGCCGGACCTGCAGGTCGACGACCCGTCCGGCGAGGCCCGCGTGCTCGCGCTGGGCTGGGGTTCCTCCTACGGCCCGATCGGCGCGGCCTGCCGCCGCGTGCGCAAGCTCGGGATGCCGATCGCGCAGGCGCATCTGCGTCACCTCAACCCGTTGCCGCACAACCTCGGCGAGGTCCTCGCCCGCTACGACCGGGTCGTCGTCCCGGAGATGAACCTGGGCCAGCTCGCGCTGCTGCTGCGGGCGAAGTACCTGGTGGACGTGCACTCGCACACCAAGGTCGCGGGCCTGCCGTTCAAGGCCGAGGAGCTGCAGAACGTGTTCTCCGACATCATCGCCAACCTCGTTCCGGAGGGCGTCAAGTGACCACAGCCGACGTATTCTTTCCCGCGGAGGCGCCCGGAAACACAGTCGATCTCGGGCTGCCGCAACTGGGCGGCATCGACCTGGTGCCGACCACCGACGAACCGCAGAAGGCCAAGGACTACAAGTCCGACCAGGAAGTCCGCTGGTGCCCCGGCTGCGGCGACTACGTGGTGCTCAACGCCGTGCAGTCGTTCCTGCCGACGCTCGGGCTCAAGCGCGAGAACATCGTCTTCATCTCCGGCATCGGCTGCTCGTCGCGGTTCCCGTACTACCTCAACACCTACGGCATGCACTCGATCCACGGCCGCGCGCCGTCGATCGCGACCGGGCTCGCCACCACCCGCCCGGACCTGTCGGTATGGGTCGTCACCGGCGACGGCGACGCGCTGTCCATCGGCGGCAACCACCTGATCCACGCGCTGCGGCGCAACGTGAACATCAAGATCCTGCTGTTCAACAACCGGATCTACGGGCTCACCAAGGGCCAGTACTCCCCCACCTCCGGCCAGGGCATGGTCACCAAGTCCACCCCGATGGGCTCGCTGGACACGCCGTTCAACCCGCTGTCGCTGGCGATCGGCGCGGAAGCCTCGTTCGTCGGCCGCGCGCTGGACTCCGACCGCAAGGGCCTCACCGAAGTCCTCGAGGCGGCCGCGAAACACCGCGGCTCGGCGCTGGTGGAGATCTACCAGAACTGCCCGATCTTCAACGACGGCGCCTTCGACGTGCTCAAGGACAAGGACGAAGCCGCGTCCCGGCTCATCCCGCTCAAGGCGGGCGAACCGATCCGCTTCGGCCCCGAAGGCGAATACGGCGTCCGCCGCGGCGACTGGGGCGGCCTCGACGTCGGCAAGGTCGCCGAAATCGGCGAGGAAAACCTCGTGGTGCACGACCCGTCGATCGCCGACACCTCCTACGCCTTCGCGCTGTCCCGCCTCGGGGACCAGAACCTCAACCACGTCCCCACCGGCATCCTGCGCCAGGTCGAACGCCCCACCTACGACGACGCCGCACGAGCCCAGGTCGAACAGGCCCGCGAAGCACGCAAACCGGACCTGCAAGGGTTGTTGCGCGGCAAGGACACCTGGACCGTCGCTTAGTCCACTCACGACAGAGGCCGCCACCCCGGTTCGGGATGGCGGCCTCTGTCTTATGTGGACTCAGTGCAAGGGACGGAACCCGACCCGCTCGGCGTCGGCGGCGCTGCGGAACCACACCTCAGCCACCATCTTCGGGAACTGCGGCGAATCCTCCCCGCAATACCGCAACGCCGTCACGCTGGCCTTCACCGTGAACCCCTCCGCCGGACGGCCGCCGCCCGGACGCGGCATCGCCGAACCCGGACCGAACGGGCCCGGCGGCACCGCGTCATCGGCAGTCTGCCGCGCGGGCGGCGGTTCCGGAGCGGCCATCGCGGCCTGATTCGGCTGCACGGACGGCTCGAACAGCGAACCGCTGTGCCCACCGGCGAGATCCGGCTCGCGACGCTCCACCGGGCGCATCGACGGCTGGATCGGCCGCGGCGGGTCGAAACCGCCGCGCGGTGATTCGCGGCGTTGCCGCTTCGGCAGGCCCTGGCTGCCTTCCCGAGTGTCCTCCGTGGACTCGGCAGTCGGCTCCGGGCTCGGGACCAGGTGATCGGTCGTCGACTCTTCTTCGAGGTGGCCGGCCGCCGACTCGGCGGGTTCGGCGGGTTCCTCGAACGGCGAGCGCTGCGCCGTGTCCGGCTGGCTGAACCAGTGCGGCTCCGGCTCGGCGGCCCGGCCCGGACCCGGACGGAACAGCGAGACTGGCTCGGGCTCCGAAGCGGGGCCGTCCACCGGAGCCGGGTCGAGCCGTCGCTCCAAAGAGGACAGACCATCGGCGGGCTCGGCCAGATGACGCCCCGCCTCGTCCTCGGCGGCGGGACGGTCCGTTTCGGGAACGTCGGCCGGTTCCGGGACACGGTGGTAGCCGCTGTCGTGCTCGTCCGCTGGTTCCGCGATGCGGTGGTAGCCGCTGTCGTGGTCCTCGGCCGGTTCGGCGATGCGGTGCGAACTGGTGTCGCGGTCGGCCGGCTGCAGGTATTCGGTGGCCGCGGCGCGGTAGGCCGAGCCCGAGTCCTCCGGAGCGCTCTCGGCCGGTGCGCTGTCGAAAAGACCGTTGGCTGATTGGTGTTCGCGAGCCTCGGCCTGCGCGAACGCCTCGTCGACGTCGTCCTCCGAGAAGTGCGCGGTGTGCGCGGCGGGCTCGGGGTCCGGAGTGGCCACGGACTCCGGTTCCGGGGCCGTGCGGTACTCCGCGTCGTACTCGGCCTCCGGCTCGAAAGCGCTCGTCGCCTGGATGACCTCCGTCGGAGCGTGCTCGCGACGGTCTCTGGTCCAGTCCTCCGCGGGCGGCAGCACCGCGGTGCGCGCGGGCGTGCTGGCCGCCGCGCGGGCCGTGTCGGCGTGCGCGCTCGCCAGTTCCGTTTCCAGTTCGCGTACCCGCTTGCGCGCCGGACGCGCCAGCACCAGCCAGGCGAGCACCGCCCCGACGACGAAGGCCAGCAGGCTCCAGAGCCACACCTGCCCGAAAATGGACATCTTCCGCCCCTTTTAGAACGTTCGCGCGACCAGGTAGTCGGCGACCGACTCGCAAGCGTCGCGCGCAGGGGAAGCGGGCAGCGAGGCGAGCTCGGCACGTGCTCGGGAAGCGTAGTCGGAAAGGGTTTCGCGCGCGCGTTCGAGGCCGCTGGAACGGCGCAGCAGCTCGAGCGCCTCGGCCACCAGGTCGTCGTCGGTGATCGGGCCGGCGAGCAGTTCCACCAGCCGGGGGTCGGTGTCCGGGTCGGCCAGCGCGTACAGCATCGGCAGCGTACGGACGCCTTCTCGCAGGTCAGTGCCCTGCGCCTTGCCCAGCTCGACCGAGGGCGACGCGATGTCGATGACGTCGTCGGAGATCTGGAAGGCCGCGCCGATGATGTCGCCGAAGCGGCGCAGCGCCTGGATGTGCTCCTCGGCCGCGCCGGACATCATGCCGCCGAAGCGTCCGGACGTCGCGATCAGCGAACCGGTCTTCTGCGCGATGACGGTGAGGTAGTGCTCGACCGGGTCGTCGCCGGGGCCAGGACCGACGGTCTCCCGCATCTGGCCGCTGACCAGCTCGCCGAACGTCTCGGCGATGATCCGCGCGGCGTCCGTGCCGAGGTCGGCGACGAGCCGGGAAGCGTGCGCGAAGAGGTAGTCGCCGGTGAGGATCGCGACGGTGTTGTCCCAGCGCGAGTTGACGCTCTCCGCGCCGCGCCGCATGGTCGCCTCGTCCATCACGTCGTCGTGGTACAGCGTCGCCAGGTGCACCAGCTCGACCGCCGCGGCCGCGATCAGCACCTGCTCGCCCTGTTTGGGGCCGAACTGCGCGGACAGCAGCGTGAACAGCGGACGGAAACGTTTGCCCCCCGCCTCGACCAGGTGCAACGCCGCGTCGTGCACAGCGGGCACGTCACTCTTCACGACGTCCCGCAGCATCGTCTCGACGTCCGCCAGCCCGCCCGCGATCGCGCGCAGCAGCGGCTCGTCCTGGATCTGCAGTCCGACGGTCGCGCGCAGGTCCTCGACAGCGCCATCCCGGGCCGCCCCCGGAGGTGGTGAAGACACAGACACGTCGGCTCCGCTCTCTCGTGGCGCTCGTCGCCAGTCGGTTACCCCCTTCAGGGTAGTGGTTGCCCCGCGGCCTGCCTTTACCCGCTGTCCTGCGGAAACGGTGACGAACGCGACACTGCCGCGCCAGCTCCGCGCCAGGCCACGAACGGGTTGATCCGCGCTCCCGGACGGGTGATCGCCGCCCGAGGACGCAACGGGCGATTCGGACCTGCGGATAGTCGGGAGAGGCAGCACCGCACCGAGGAGACGAACATGATCATCACCCGCACCGCACTGGCCGGAGCAGCCCTGGCCGCCGCCGGTTTGCTCGCCGCTGCCGGGACCGCCGCCGCGGACGCCCCGGCCGGAGTCGCCGACCTCGGCAACGCGAACTTCACGAAGGCCGGAACCACGATCTCCATCCCGACGCAGGCCCCGTGCGCCGTAGAAGGCCCAACCAGCGGCTCCGCGACGGCCGTATCCCAACCCGGCGTCCGCTTCGGCGGCGGCACGTCCTCGTGCACCACGGAGGTCACGGACCCGGCGAACGACGTCACCACCACGACGTCGACCGCCACGGGCAACAACTTCGAACTGTCAGCCCTGGTGAGCTCCGGCGGCAAGCGAATCCGCATCTCGTCGTACACGGTGACCTGCAAGGCGACCCAGAGCGGAAGCAACGCCAACTGGACACTCAGCGGCCTCACCGGAATCTCCGGCCTGCCCTCGCCCATCCCCGCGAACTACACCAAGCCGCTCACGAAATCGGATGGAACGCTGCTGGCGAACGCGGTGTTCAACATCCAGACGCTGCCCGGCGACGGAAGCATGACGCTGACCATGCTGCGGATCGACTTCGCACCGGCATCGGGCGCTTCGGGCTCGGTCACCGTAGGCCACACCGCCTGCTCCCCCACTCCCTGAAGTCCGTGAGGGGCTCCTTCACGGACTTAGATTCCCTCAAGGGGCCCTTCACGACCAGCCACCCGCCCCCGCACAAACCCCCAACCGCAGCCAACGCACCCAACCCCACCAGGCACCCACACCACCCCCGCACCCCGATACGAAGCCAAAAACGCGGACGGTGGGTGCTTGTCAAGGCATCTTTCCCGCCTTGACAAGCACCCACCGTCCGTCGTCACAATCAGCTTCGGGGTGCCCCACGCAACCCCGTGCGCAACGTCGCCGCCAGGCGACGAGCCGCTAGGAAGCGAACCCCCCAGCCCCAGCCCAATCCAACGCGAACGCCGGAAGAACCCCGAGCACCAACGTAACCACCACACCCAACGCAATAGCCGCCGTAGTAAACCCACCCGGCACCGTCACGGTAGGCCCGTCCGCCGCAGGCTCCGAGAAATACATCAACACAATGACCCGCAGATAGAAGAATGCCGCCACCGCGCTGAACACCAACGCGACCACCACCAACGGCGCCATCCCGTCCGACAGCGCAGCCGAGAACACCACGAACTTCCCGACAAACCCGCTCGTCAACGGAATCCCCGCCAACGCCAGCAGCAGGAACGTGAACACCCCGGCCAGCACCGGCGACCGCTTGGCCAACCCGGCCCAGGCCGACAGATGCGTGGCCTCGCCGCTGGAATCCCGGACCAGGCTCACCACGCCAAACGCCGCCAGCGTCGTAAACCCGTAAGCCAGCAAGTAGAACAGCGTGCTCGACAACCCGTCCTGAGTCATCGCGATCGCACCCACGAGCAAGAACCCGGCGTGCGCGATGGACGAGTAAGCGATCATCCGCTTCACGTCAGTCTGCGTCAGACCCAGAATCGCACCCAGCGCCATCGAAATGATGGCCACCGCCCACATGACCCCGCGCCATTCCCAGCTCGTCGAGGAGAACCCGACGCTGAGCACCCGCAGAATCGCCCCGAACGCGGCGACCTTCGTGCAGGCGGCCATAAATCCGGTCACCGGCGTCGGCGCACCCTGGTAGACGTCCGGCGTCCAGGTGTGGAACGGGCCGACCGAGCCCTTGAACAGCAGGCCCACCACGAGCAGGCCGAGACCGGCGAACAGCAGCGTGTCCGAGCGGTCCGAACCGGCCGCAGCGTGGGCGATGTCGGCCAGCTTCACCGAGTCCGCGTAGCCGTACAGCAGCGCGAGCCCGTAGAGGAAGAACGCCGACGAGAACGCGCCCAGCAGGAAGTACTTGACCGCGGCTTCCTGCGAGATCAGCCGACGCCGCCGGGCCAGGCCGCACATCAGGTACAGCGGCAGGGAAAGCACTTCCAGCGCGATGAACATCGTCAGCAGGTCGTTGGCCGCGCAGAACGTCATCATTCCGCCGAGCGCGAAGAGCGTCAGCGGGAACACTTCGGTCTGCGACGTCGTCGCCGCACCGGCCTGCGCGCGGTCCTGCACGGTGCCCGGCCGGATCGCCGCCTGTGCCACGAACGCGCCGCCCGGTTCGACCTTGCGGTCCGCGATCAGGAAGACCGCGCCGAGGCCGAGCAGCAGCAGCGTGCCCCACAGGAACAGCGACGGGCGGTCCACCGAGATCGCGCCCGAGAAGGTGGTCGTGCCCGCCTTCGTGGACGTGGAACCGGTCGCGTACAGGATCAGCGAAACCCCCGCGGCGAGGATCGCGACGAGGGAGATCGTGACCTGGATCCCCCACCGCGTGGCCTTCGGCGCGAAGGCTTCCACCAGCACGCCGATGCACGCGACGCCGAAGACGATCAGCATCGGCAGCACGGCCGCGTAATCGACCGAAGGCACTTCCAGCGGCGCTGCCGGCGCTTGCGCCAGGAACATGTCGAGCACGGTTTACTTGCCTCCCTGCACGGCAGACAGCGTCGCCTGCACCGACGGGGTGATCGTGTCGAGCATCGGCTTGGGGTAGAAGCCCAGTCCGATGATCAGGATGACCATGGGCGCGAGGATCGCGATCTCGCGTCCGCCCAGGTCCTTGATGGCCTTCTTCGCACCGAGTTCCGGCGCGATCGCCGTGCCCGGTCCCCCGCCGACGCCCACGAGAGCGTCGCCGCGAACCGGGCCCTGCATGATCCGCTGGTACAGCCACAGCACGTAAGCCGCGGCGAGCACCATGCCCACGGTCGCGAGGATCGTGTACACCGGCTGGTCCACAAAGGACCCCAGCAGCACGAGGAACTCGCTGACGAACGAGTTGGTGCCCGGCAGCGACAGCGCGGAAAGCCCGGCCAGCAACAGCATTCCGCCGAGCAGCGGGGTCACCTTCGCCATCCCGCCGTAGTCCGAGATCCGGCTCGACCCGCCGCGCATCACGATCAGGCCGATCACCACGATCAGCATCCCGGTGGAAAGGCTGTGGTTCAGCATGTACGACACCGAGCCGACCATCGCCTGCTCGTTGAAGGTGAAGATGCCCAGCGCGATGAACCCGAAGTGGGCGATCGACACGTAGGCGATGAACCGCTTCATGTCCTGCTGCCCGGCGGCGAGGATCGAGCCGTACAGCACGCCGATCACCGAAAGGATCAGCACCAGCGGCGCGAGCGCCTTGCTCGCCTCCGGGAACATCGGCAGGCAGTACCGCAGGAACCCGAACGTGCCGACCTTGTCCAGCACGCCGACCAGCAGCACCGCGACGCCGATCGGGGCCTGGCCGGCGGCGTCCGGCAGCCAGGTGTGGAACGGGACCAGCGGAGCCTTGATCGCGAAGGCGAGGAAGAAGCCGAGGAACAGCCAGATCTGCGTGCCGGTCGGGGCGTCGCGGACCACCGTCACCAGCGTGGCCCAGTCGAACGTGCCCTTGCCGAGCTTGTCCGAGGCCAGCGAGTACGCCCCGATCGCCGAGGCCAGCATGATCAGGCCGCCGAGGAACGAGTACAGGAAGAACTTCACCGCCGCGTACTGCCGGTTCGCGCCGCCGTAGCCGCCGATCAGGAAGTACATCGGGATCAGCATGATCTCGAACAGCACGTAGAAGAGGAACACGTCGGTCGCCGCGAAGACGCCGATCGTGATCGCCTCCTGCAGCAGGATCAGCGACAGGAATCCGCCCGCGCTGCGGCCCGCGGGCAGTTTGTCGGTGAGCCCGAGCGCGCCGACGACGATCGGCACCAGGAGCGCGATCACCGCGATCATGATGAGCGAGATGCCGTCGGTGCCGAACGAGATGTGGATGCCGAAGCTCGGGATCCAGTCCATCGTGGTGGCCTGCTGGATGCGCGCGCCCGAGGGCGAGTAGCTCGCCCAGAACGGGATGATCAGCAGGAACTCCACAATGGACACGGCGAGCGCCGTGGCGACCGCGGCCCGGTCGTTCCCCTTGAGGAACGCCAGCACCAGCGAGCCGGCCAGCGGCAGCAGGATGAGCGCCAGAAGCCAAGTCATGTCAGGAGAACCTCACCAGCAGAAGGGCCGCGAGAAGCAGGAACGTGCCGCCGAGCATGGACAGTGCGTAGGACCGCACGAATCCGGTCTGCATCCGGCGCATCCGTCCGGACCCGCCGCCGAGTGCCGCGGCGAGGCCGTTCACCGCGCCGTCCACGCCGCGGTTGTCCACGTACACCAGCGCCCGCGCCAGCCAGGTGCCCGGACGGGCGACCAGGGTTTCGTTGAGCGCGTTGCCGTACAGGTCCTTGCGCGCCGCGCGGACCGGCCAAGACACCCGCTCGGGCTTCTCGATCGGCACATCGCTCGCCGGACGGAACAGCCAGACCGCCAGCAGCACGCCGAGCGCGGCCAGCACCAGCGTCGCCGCCGGGACCGTCCACGACGGGATCGGGGTGTGCTCGGCCTCCGCGTACTGGCCGACCACCGGGGACAGCCAGTCCACGAAGCGGTTGCCGATCGCGAAGAACGCGCCGGCGCCGACCGAACCGACCGCCAGGATCACCATCGGGACCCACATGATCGGCTTGGACTCGTGCGGGTGGAAGTCGCGCCCGTCGGTGCTCTTGATGTCCTTCCAGCGTTCCTTGCCGAAGAAGGTCATCATCATCAGCCGCGTCATGTAGAACGCGGTCAGCCCGGCGCCGAGCACGGTGGCGAGGCCGAAAGCCCAGCCGCGCCAGCCTTCCTGGCCGAACGCCGCCTCGATGATCGCGTCCTTCGTGTAGTACCCGGTGAGGAACGGGAAGCCGATGATCGCCAGGTAGCCGAGGCCGAAGGTGACGAAGGTGATCGGCATCCGCTTGGCCAGTCCGCCGAACTTGCGCATGTCGACCTCGTCGTTCATGCCGTGCATGACCGAACCGGCCCCGAGGAACAGCCCGGCCTTGAAGAAGCCGTGCGCCACCAGGTGCATGATGCCGAGCGCGTAAATGCCCGGCCCGAGGCCGACCGCCAGCATCATGTAGCCGATCTGGCTGACCGTCGAGTACGCGAGCACCTTCTTGATGTCGTCGTAGGCGCAGCCGACGACACACCCGAGCAGCAGCGTGACCGCGCCGACGAGGGTGACCACCAGCCTGCCGTCCGGCGTCGCGGTGAAGATGACGTTGGAGCGGGCCACCAGGTACACGCCCGCGGTGACCATGGTTGCCGCGTGGATGAGCGCCGACACCGGGGTCGGGCCCTCCATCGCGTCCGGCAGCCACGCCTGCAGCGGGAACTGACCCGATTTACCGCAGGCGCCCAGCAGCAGCAGGATCGCGATGGCGGTGATCGCGCCCGGCGGGATCTTGCCCTGCGCGACGCCCTCGAAGACCTGCGAGTAGCCGGTCGACCCGACGTACTTGAACATCAGGAAGATCGCCAGCGCGAGCCCGACGTCGCCGACGCGGTTCATCAGGAACGCCTTCTTCGCCGCGGTCGCCGCGGACGGGCGGTTCTGATACCAGCCGATCAGCAGGTACGAGGCGAGGCCCACGCCCTCCCAGCCGAGGTACAGCGTCACGAAGCTGTTGCCCAGCACCAGGACCAGCATCGAGGCGACGAACAGGTTCAGGTACGCGAAGAACCGGTACCGGCCCTCGTCGTCGGCCATGTAGCCGATCGAATAGAAGTGGATCAGCATGCCGACGCCGGTGATCAGCAGCACGAACGTCAGCGACAGCGCGTCGATGCGCAGCCCGAAGTCCACCTGCAGCTGGCCGACCGGGATCCAGGAGTAGACCTTGGTGTCGGTGACCGAGTGGCTGTCGGTGGAGAAGAACAGGATCACGGCGTACACGAAGGCGAGCGTGACGGTGGCACAGCCGAGCAGGTGCCCCCACGCTTTCGCGCGTTTGCCGGATAGCAGCAGAACCAGGGCGCCGAGGGCGGGAAGGGCCACCAGCAGCCACGATGATGCGGTCACTCGGTCGTCTCCCTCAGTACTTCAGCAGGTTCGTGTCGTCGACCGAGGCCGAGCGGCGGGTGCGGAAGATGGCCATGATGATCGCCAGTCCGACCACGACCTCGGCGGCCGCGACCACCATCACGAAGAACGCCATCACCTGGCCGTGCAGCCCGCCGTTGATGCGGGCGAAGGTGACCAGGGTCAGGTTCACCGCGTTCAGCATCAGCTCGATGCACATGAACACGACGATCGCGTTGCGGCGGACCAGCACGCCCACCGCGCCGATGCAGAACAGCAGCGCGGACAGCAGCAGGTAGTAGCTCGGGGTCACTTTCCTTCCCCTTCTTCTTCCTCGGCCGGCGCGGCCTTTTCGGAGCCGCCGACCAGTGCGTGCGCGTCGGGCTTGGGGCCCTCGTCCGCGATGAGCTTGCGCTCGCGCATGAGCCGGATCGCCGAGGTGGATTCGATGATCTCCGACAGCGACTCCGGCGCGACCGAACCGTCCGGCAGCAGCGCCGGGGTCGAGACCGAGCTGGCGGTGGCGAACACGCCCGGGCCGGGCAGCGGCGACGGGCGGTCGTGCTCGCCGCGGAAGCGCAGCTTGACCAGTTCGCGCTGGGAGAGCTTGCTCTTGCCGCTGCGGCCGGTGAAGGCCAGCACCATCGCGCCGAGCGCGGCGGTGATCAGCAGGGCCGAGGTCAGCTCGAACGGGAACAGGTACTGGGTGAAGATCAGCCTGCCGAGGCCGCCGGGCCCGCCGCCGTTCTGCTGGTACGGGTCGAGCGGCTTGGCCGGGGTCACGTTCGCCATCGCGCGGAACACGCCCGCGGCGATCAGCGCGGCGAGCCCGACGCCGAGCACGCCGGCGGCGAGCCGCTGCCCGCGCAGGACTTCCACCACCGAGTCCGAGCTGTCCCGGCCGACCAGCATCAGCACGAACAGGAACAGCATCATGATCGCGCCGGTGTAGACGATGATCTGGGTGAACCCGAGGAACGGCGCGTTCTGCGTCATGTACAGCGCGCCCAGCGTCAGCATCGTGAGCACCAGCCACAGCGCCGAGTGCACGGCGTTGCGGGAGAAGATCATCCCGAGCGCGCCCAGCAGCGAGAGCGGGCCGAGGATCCAGAACGCGATGGCCTCGCCGGTCGTCACGGACGCGTCGACGCCGGCCGCCGGGGCCTGGGCGAGAAGGGCGGCGATCACTTCTTCGCCTCCTGCTGCGCCTTGGCGGCCAGTTCGGGGCCGTTCACGTAGTAGTCCTGCTCGTTGTCGCCGAGCCGCATCGGGTGCGGCGGCTGCTCCATGCCCGGCAGCAGCGGGGCGAGCAGGTCTTCCTTGGTGTAGATCAGCCGCTGCCGGTCGTCGTCGGCCAGCTCGTAGAAGTTGGTCATGGTGAGCGACCGGGTCGGGCACGCCTCGATGCACAGGCCGCAGCCGATGCAGCGCAGGTAGTTGATCTGGTAGTCCTTGCCGTAGCGCTCGCCCGGCGAGTACCGCGCCTCTTCGGTGTTGTCGCCGCCCTCGACGAAGATCGCGTCCGCCGGGCACGCCCACGCGCACAGCTCGCAGCCGACGCACTTCTCCAGCCCGTCCGGATGCCGGTTGAGCTGGTGGCGGCCGTGGTAGCGCGGCGCGGCCGGGGCTCCCGCCTCGGGGTACTCCTCGGTCGCGACCTTCTTGAACATCATCCCGAAGGTGACGCCGAATCCCTTGATGGGATTGAGGAAGTCAGTTGCCGCCATCTTCCGTTCCTTCCTGTGCGGCCGCGGCGGTGACGCTGGCCGGCTTGCGCCGCGCGGCCTTCGCCTCGGCCTTGGCCAGCGCCTTCTGCCGCGGCGTCGCGTCCGGGACCCGCAGGTCCAGCGGCGGCAGCGGATAGCCGCTTCCGGCCAGGTCCACGTAGTCCGATTCGGGCAGCTTCTTGTCCGGCAGAGCGAGGCTCAGCAGCACGAGCACCACCAGCACGATGCCGACGCCGACGAGGATCTGCGGCCAGCTCCACTGGATCGTCTTGATCGCGACCACGACCACGATCCACACCAGGTTGACCGGGACCAGGACCTTCCAGCCGAGCCGCATGAACTGGTCGTAGCGCAGCCGCGGGAGCGTGCCGCGCAGCCAGATGAAGCCGAACAGCAGGATGAACGTCTTGGCGAAGAACCAGAGGATCGGCCACCAGTTCTGGTTCAGCGGCGAATCGTCGCCGACGAACGGGAACCGCCAGCCGCCGAGGAACAGCGTCGTGCAGAACGCCGAAACGATCACCATGTTGACGTACTCGGCGAGGAAGAACATCGCGAACTTCATCGAGCTGTACTCGGTGTGGAACCCGCCGACCAGCTCGGATTCGGCCTCCGGGAGGTCGAACGGCGCGCGGTTCGTCTCGCCGACCATCGAGATCACGTAGATCACGAAGCTCGGGATGAGCATGTAGAAGTACCAGCCGTGCGACTGCGCCTGCACGATTTCCGACGTCTGCAGCGAACCGGAGTACAGGATCACCGCGACGATCGACAGGCCCATCGCGATCTCGTAGGAGATCACCTGCGCGGCCGAGCGCATGCCGCCGAAGAGCGGGTACGGCGAGCCGGACGACCAGCCGGCCAGCACGATGCCGTACACGCCGACCGAGGAGCAGGCGAGGATCACCAGCACGCCGACCGGGAGGTCCATCAGCTGCAGCACCGTGCGGTGCCCGAAGATCGAGACGACCGGTCCGAACGGGATGGCCGAGAGCGCGATCAGCGCGGGGACCGCGGACAGCACCGGGGCGAGGAAGTACACCTTGCGGTCGGCGGTGTCCGGGATGATCTGCTCCTTGAACGGGAGCTTGATCGCGTCGGCGAGCGACTGCAGGTAACCGCCGGGGCCGACCCGGTTGGGGCCGGGCCGGTTCTGCATCCGGCCGATCGCCTTCCGCTCCCACACGATCAGGAAGATCGTCAGGACCGGCCCGATCAGCAGGACCACGACCGCCTTGATCAGGACGAGCCACCACGGGTCGTCGGCGATGAGCCGGGCCCGCTCGGCGGCGTCCGGGTACGCAGCGAGGAACTGCGTGAGCTGCGGGCTCACTGGTCACCTCCGGAGATCTGCACGAGCGCGCCGTGTCCGGCGGCGAGTGCGGCGCGGACGGCCGAACCGTCGGAGTTGCCGGGCAGCCACACGACGCCGTCCGGCAGGTCGGCGACCTCGACCGGCAGGGTGATCGACCCGCGCTCGTTCGACACCCGGACCGTGCCGGCCGTCGTGCCCAGGCCTTCGGCGGTCTTCGCCGAAAGCCGTGCGACGGGCGGCCGCTGGGTGCCCTTGAGGTGCGGTTCGTCGTCCTGCAGCGAGCCGTTGTCGATCAGCTGCCGCCAGGTGGCGAGCACCGCCTTGCCGTTCGGGACCGGGGCCGCCGGTGCGGCGACCGACGGCGCGGGCACCGAGGGGGCGACCGGCGCGAGCTTCGCGAAGTCGCCCGCGGCGGCGGCCGGGGTCTGGGTGAACAGGTCGGCGTCCATCTCGACGGCCAGGGTGTCCAGGACCCGGCTGTCGGGAAGGGAACCGGTGCCCTCGAGCGTGATGTCGAACTCGCGGCGGCGGCCCTCCCAGTTGAGGTAGCTGCCCGCCTTCTCGACCGCCGGGGCCACCGGCAGGACCACGTCGGCCCGTTCGGTGACCTCGCTCGCCCGCAGTTCCAGGCTGACCACGAACCCGACGTTGTCGAGCGCGCGGCGGGCCAGGTCCGGGTCCGGCAGGTCGTTCGGGTCGACGCCGCCGACCACCAGCGCGTCCAGCTGTCCGCCCGAAGCGGCCTGGAGGATGCCGGTGACGTCGCGGCCCGGTTCGGCCGGAAGCTCGACGCCCCACTGCTTGCCGACCTCGGCGCGGGCCGCGGCGTCGGTGACCGGGCGGCCGCCCGGCAACAGCGTGGGCACACAACCGGTTTCGAGCGCGCCTCGGTCGCCCGCGCGGCGCGGGATCCACGCCAGCCGGGCTCCGGTGCGAGCGGTGAGCCGCAGCAGCGCGGAGAACAGGCCGGGGATTTCCGCGGCCCGCTCGCCGACCAGGATCACCGCGCCTTCGCCGCTGAGCGCGGCGTCGAGGTCGGCCGCGTGCTGCGCGATGCCGTCCACCGCGGCCGCTTCGCCGCCGGGGATGCAGGCCAGCAGTTCGCCGAAGGTCTTGCGCACCGATGAGGTCGTCCACTGTCCCAAGTGGACAACTCGGGTGTGGTTCTTGCGGGCACCCTTGCGCAGCCGCAGGAACACGATCGGCGCTTCGTCCTCGGGCTCGAACGCCACGCACAGCACCGTGCGGGCGTTCTCGATCTCGCTGAACGTCACGCCCGTTTCCGGCGTGGTGCCCACGACCGTCGAGCCGAGGAACGCCAGCTCCTCGTCCGAGTGTGCGCGGGTGCGGAAGTCGATGTCGTTGGTGCGCAAGGCGATCCGGGCGAACTTCGAGTACGCGTAGGCGTCCTCGACGGTCAGCCGGCCGCCGGTGAGCACCGCGCCGCCCTTGCCCTCGCGGGCCTTCAGCAGCCCGGCCGAGGCGATCCGGAGCGCGTCGGTCCAGGACGCTTCCTCCAGCTCGCCGCTGGCGTTGCGGACGAGCGGACGGCGGATCCGGTCACCGGCCTGAACGTAGCGGAACGCGAACCGGCCCTTGTCGCACAGCCATTCCTCGTTCACTTCCGGGTCCTCGCCGGCCAGCTTGCGCTGGATCTTGCCGCGCCGGAAGTCGGTGCGCTCGGCGCAGCCGGACGAGCAGTGCTCGCACACGCTCGGCGACGACACCAGGTCGAACGGCCGCGACCGGAACCGGTACGCCGCGCTGGTGAGCGCGCCGACCGGGCAGATCTGGATCACGTTGCCGGAGAAGTAGCTCTGGAACGGTTCGCCGCCGGTGGTGCGGGAGGCGAGGTCCAGCACGTCGGCGGTCTCCGCGGTGCCGATCTGCTGGTGCGCGCCGCGTTCGAGCAGCGCGATGAACGGGTCGCCGGCGATCTGCTCGGAGAACCGGGTGCAGCGCTGGCACAGCACGCAGCGTTCCCGGTCGAGCAGCACCTGCGCCGAGATCGGCAGCGGCTTCGGGAACGTGCGCTTGGTGTCGACGAACCGCGATTCCGCGCGGCCGTGCGCGAGCGCCTGGTTCTGCAGCGGGCATTCGCCGCCCTTGTCGCAGATCGGGCAGTCCAGCGGGTGGTTGATGAGCAGCAGCTCCATCACGCCCTGCTGCGCCTTGTCCGCGACCGGCGAGGTGAGCTGGGTCTTGACCACCATGCCGTCGGCGACCGTCATCGTGCACGAGGCCTGCGGCTTCGGCATCGGACGGCCGCCCATTTCGACCTCGACCAGGCACTGGCGGCAGGCGCCCGCCGGGTCGAGCAGCGGGTGGTCGCAGAACCGAGGGATGCTCGTGCCGAGCCGCTCGGCGGTGCGGATCAGCAGTTCGCCCTTGGGCGCGATGACTTCTTCGCCGTCGATGGTCAGCTTGACGTAGCCCTCGGGGACCGGCGTTTCAGCCGTCTCGGGCTTGTCGGGCGCGATCGTCATGCCTGCGCTCCCACCAATTCGCGCTTGTTGCTCTCACACAGAGCCAGGAATTCGTCCCGGAAGTACTTGATGCCGCTCTGGATCGGCGACACCGCGCCGTCGCCGAGCGCGCAGAACGAACGGCCGAAAATGTTGTCGCACACGTCCAGGAGGGTGTCGATGTCCTCCTCGGTGCCGTGTCCCTCGACCATCCGCTCCAGGATCTGCGCCAGCCAGTACGTGCCTTCGCGGCACGGCGTGCACTTGCCGCAGGACTCATGCTCGTAGAACTGCGTCCACTTCATGACCGCCCACGGCACCGAAACGGTCTCGTTGAAGACCTGCACCGCGGTGGTGCCGAGCATCGAACCGGCCTCGGCCGCGCCCTCGAAGTCGAGCGGGACGTCGAGGTGTTCGGCGGTGAACATCGGCGTCGACGACCCGCCCGGGGTCCAGAACTTGAGCGGGATGCCGTCCTTCATGCCGCCGGCCAGCTCCAGTAGCTCGCGCAGCGTGGTGCCGAGCGGGCATTCGTACTGGCCGGGCTTCTCGACGTGCCCGGAGATCGAGTAGATCTTCGGGCCGGGCGACTTCTCGCGGCCCATCTCGCGGAACCACGACGAACCGGCGTTGACGATGTACGACGCGCTCGCGATGGTCTCGACGTTGTTCACCGTCGTCGGCGCGGCGTACAGGCCGGCGGCGGCGGGGAACGGCGGCTTGAGCCGGGGCTGGCCGCGGCGGCCTTCGAGCGAGTCCAGCAACGCCGTTTCCTCGCCGCAGATGTACGCGCCGGCCCCGGCGTGCACGGTCAGCTCGAGGTCCCAGCCGCTGCCGAAGATGTTCTTGCCCAGGTAGCCCTTCGCGTACGCCTCGCGCGCGGCCGCGTTGAGCCGGCGGATGCAGTGCAGCGCCTCGCCCCGGACGTAGATGAAGCAGTGGTGCGACCGCATCGCGTACGAAGCGATGATGCAGCCCTCGATGAGCGAATGCGGGTCCGCCATCATCAGCGGAATGTCCTTGCAGGTACCGGGTTCGCCCTCGTCGGCGTTGATTACCAGGTAGTGGGGCTTGTCCTCGTTCGGCGGCATGAACGACCACTTCACACCCGCCGGGAAGCCCGCGCCGCCGCGGCCGCGCAGGCCGGAGTCCTTGACCACCTGCACGAGCTGCTCGGGCGTGGCGGCCAGTGCTTTGCGCGCCGCGGTGTAGCCCTCGAGCGCCTCGTACGTCTCGATGCGCCAGGATTCCGGGGACAGCCAGCGCTTCGTGAGGACCGGAGTGATGGGATCTGCCATTACTTCTTCTCCACTTCAGGGAGAGGGACGTCCTTCATGCCCGGGGCGGACCAGCCGCGGTCGGCCGCCAGCTGCGCGCCGCGCAGAGTCTCGACCGCCTGTGACGGACCGTCCACGGCACTGCGGTAAGCGGACTCGTCCTCCGGCCAGAACCCGGCGAGCTGCCGCTCCGCGCCCTTGAAATCGGTCAGCGCCGCGCCGCGCGTCGGGGCGGGCCTTTTGCCTGCCCGCAACGCGTCCACGAGCGCCACCGCCTGCTCCGGCGTCTGGTTGTCGAAGTACTCGTAGTTCACCTGGAGGACCGGGCCGAGGTCGCAGGCCGCGAGGCATTCCGCGTGCTCCAGGGTGATCGAACCTGGTTCGCCCGGCGTGCCCGCGGTTTCCTCGTGCCCCAGCGGCTTTTCCGGCGAACCGAGGTGCGTCTGGAGCTTCCGGTAGATGTCGTCGCCGCCCAGCGCCGCGCACAGCGTGTTGGTGCAGACGCTCACCAGGTGCTCGCCGCACGGGCGGCGCTTGTACATGGTGTAGAACGTCGCGACCGCGCTGACCTCGGCGTCGGTCAGGTCGAGATGCCGCGCGCAGAAGGCGATGCCTTCCTGGCTCACGTATCCCTGCACCGACTGCACGAGGTGCAGCATCGGCAGCAGCGCCGAACGCGACATCGGGTACCGGGCGATGATTTCCTTCGCCTCGCGGTGCGTCTCGGCGTCGAACACGTCCACCGCCGGCGTGTCGGCGAGGATTTCCTCGGCGACAGCGGGATCGGGCGCGATCGCGGCGACATCGGTGTCGGCTCCCGCGGCGGCGTACGTCTTCGTCGCGTCGTGCGGTCCCGGCTCCGGGACCGCGGTCGGGTTCGTCATCGGTCAACTCCCCCCAGAACCGGGTCGATCGAGGCGATCACGACGACGAGGTCGGCCACCAGGCCGCCTTCTGCCATCGCGGGCATCGCCTGCATGTTCACGAAACTCGGCTCCCGCAGGTGCACGCGCAGCGGCCGGGTGCCGCCGTCGGACACCAGATGCGCGCCGATCTCGCCGCGCGGCGATTCGACCGGCGCGTAGACCTGGCCCGGCGGCACGTGGAAGCCCTCGGTGACGAGCTTGAAGTGGTGGATCAGGGATTCCATCGACTGGCCCATGATCTTCTTGACGTGGCCGAGCGAGTTGCCCATGCCGTCGCTGCCGATGGACAGCTGCGCGGGCCAGGCGATCTTCTTGTCCTCCACCATGACCGGGCCCGGCTCGGCCATCTTCGCGACCTGCTTCATGATCCGCAGGCTCTGGTGGATTTCCTCCAGCCGCAGCAGGTACCGCGCCCAGCTGTCCGCGTCGGTCGAGGTCGGCACGTCGAACTCGAGCTCGTCGTAGCGCGAGTACGGCTCGGTCTTGCGCAGGTCCCACGGCAGGCCCGCGGCGCGCAGGACCGGACCGGTGACGCCCAGTTCGAGGCACGCGTCGAGCGGCAGCACGCCGACGTCCTTGAGCCGGTTGCGCCAGATCGGCTGGCCGGTGAACATCTTGTCGTACAACGGAAGCCGCTTGTCCATGAGCTTGCAGAAGTCGAGGACCTTCTCGGTCCAGTCCTCCGGGAAGTCCTGGGCGAGCCCGCCGGGCCGGATGAACGCGTGGTTCATCCGCAGGCCGGTCAGGTACTCCAGCAGGTGCATGGCTTCTTCGCGCTCGCGGAAGCCGAGCGTCATCGCCGTGGTGGCGCCGAGGTCCATGCCGCCGGTCGCGATGAACACCAGGTGCGAGGTGATCCGGTTGAGCTCGAGGAGAAGCACGCGCAGCAGCTCCGCGCGCGGCGGGGCCTTGATGCCCAGCAGCTTCTCGACGCCGAGGCAGTAGCACATCTCGTTGGACAGCGGGGCGAGATAGTCCGCGCGCGTCACGAACGTGACGCCCTGGGTCCAGTTGCGGAACTCGGCGCTCTTCTCGATGCCGGTGTGCAGGTAGCCGACGACCGCCCGCAGCTGCGTGACCGTCTCGCCTTCCAGCTCCAGCACGAGCCGGAGCACGCCGTGCGTGGACGGGTGCTGCGGGCCCATGTTGATGACCATGCGGTCGTCGTGCTGGGCGTCGCCGAGAACTTCGTCCCAGTCGCCGCCGGACACGTGGTAGACCGGGCCTTCAGTGGTTTCCCGGACTTCCGCGTACTCGGCTTCCGTCGTTTCGTTGGTGCTGGTCACGAGTACGACCTCCGCTGGTCCGGCGGCGGGATTTCCGCGCCCTTGTATTCGACCGGGATCCCGCCGAGCGGGTAGTCCTTGCGCTGGGGGAAGCCGTCCCAGTCGTCCGGCATGAAGATGCGGGTCAGCCCGGGGTGGCCGTCGAAGACGATGCCGAACATGTCGTAGGCCTCGCGCTCGTGCCAGTCCGCGGTCGTGTAGACCGGCACCAGCGACGGCACGTGCAGGTCGTCCATGTCCATGGTGACTTCGAGCCGGATCCGGCGGCGGTAGGTCATCGACAGGAAGTCGTAGACCGCGTGCATCCGCTGCGGGACGTCCACGCCGTAGTCGACGCCGGTCACCGCCATCAGCATTTCGAACCGCAGGCCCGGGTCGTTGCGCAGCACCTTCGCGATGTCGACGAGGTGCTCGCGGCGGACGTAGAAGGTGATCTCGCCGCGGTCCACAGTGGTCTGGAGGATCGCCGTCGGCGGGATCTTGTTGTCCGCCAAGGCGGCCATGAACTCGTCGGCGAACTCGTCGAACCAGCCGCCGTACGGGCGCTCCGCGGGCGGCGGGCTGTAGGCGGGCAGCCGCAGGCCGCCGTAGCCGGAGGTGTCCCCGCTGCCGCGGACACCGAACATGCCCTTGCGCTCGCGGCCGGCGACGACCGGTTCGGCGGGCCGGGTGCCCTGGGGCTCCAGCCCGGCCTCGGGCCGTTCGGCACTGGACTGCGGGCCGCCCGTCTGCGGGTTCTCTTCGGGGTTCTCAGGCACCGGTGCTCACTTCTTCGCGTACTTGATCGAGGACGGGATCAGCTCGGTACGGGCCCCGCTGGCCGCGCGGATCGCGGCGCGGCGGGCGTTGATCGGCTCGTCCTGGATCTTGGCGTGCAGCTTGAGGATCGCGTCGAGCAGCATTTCCGGCCGCGGCGGGCAGCCGGGCAGGTACATGTCGACGGGCACGATGTGGTCGACGCCCTGCACGACGGCGTAGTTGTTGAACATGCCGCCGGACGAGGCGCAAACGCCCATCGAGAGGACCCACTTGGGCTCGGCCATCTGGTCGTAGATCTGGCGCAGCACCGGGGCCATCTTCTGGGTCACCCGGCCGGCCACGATCATCAGGTCGGCCTGGCGCGGCGTCGCGGAGAACCGCTCCATGCCGAAGCGCGCGATGTCGTAGCGCGAACCGCCGACCGACATCATCTCGAACGCGCAGCAGGCGAGCCCGAAGGTCGCCGGCCACAGCGAGTTCTTGCGTGCCCAGTTGACCAGTCCCTCGAGGCTGGCCAGCAGGATGCCGTTGGGGAGTTTTTCTTCGAGGCCCATGGGTTCAGTTCCAATCCAGGCCGCCGCGCCGCCACACGTAGGCGTACGCGAACCCGACCGTCACGATGAACAGCACGATCTCCACCAGGCCGAAGACACCGAGTGCGTTGGCGTTCACCGCGAACGGGTAGAGGAACACCATCTCGATGTCGAACAGGATGAAGAGCATGGCCGTGATGTAGTAGGCCACCGGCATCCGGCCGCCGCCGACAAGCGGCTGCGGCGACGGTTCGATGCCGCATTCGTAGGCCGCGGTCTTCGCGCGGTTGCGCCGGCTGGGCCCGACGAGCGGACCCAACAGGACGGAGAACACGGCGAACGCGGCCGCGAGCACGAAGAGCAGGACGAGCGGCAGATACACGTTCAGTCCGGGCGCCGCCGGTCCGGGATCGGCCTGCGCCAGCACGGGCACCATCAGCACGGGGTCTTCGCCATCCTTTCCGCGCCGCTGCGGGTTGTTCTCGGGTGGTGGTCCGAGTCCTCGTCGGCACCCTAAGGGAGCTGGGTCACACCGCCGAGGGTCAGGGCGCCCTTACGGCCCGTGTCCGAACCACCGCACGCTTGTGAAATAGTTCACAAGCGACTCGTCGCGGTTGTGAAGCGATTCACAAAGCATGGGGCGAGTGTAGGACGTGAGTCACACTCTTGTCCCTAGGGGTTGCGGACTAAGGCAGCCCTAACTTGACCGGGAACTTTCCCAGGCCCACCCCCGGCCGCAATGGCGAGACCAGCGGTAAAGGCCCCTTGAACAACCGCGCCGAGCACTCCAGCCGACTCGATCTTGTGACGTATCACACTGACCGGCCGGACAACCGATTGCTCCAGCCGGGTAATCCCCAGGCCCAAAACCCATGCGCCAGCCCGAATCACCCCACCCGACGCACCCGTCAAGCGTGGCACCCACCGCAGCCGACGCACCCAACCAACCGCACTCAACCGCAGCCGATGCACCAACAATCGAGGCACCCACACCACCCCCGCACCCCGATACGAAGCCCCCCTGCGGTTCGGGGGTGCTTGTCAAGGCATCTTTCCCGCCTTGACAAGCACCCCCGAACCGTCAGCACACTCGGGCTTCGGGGTGCCCCACGCACACCCACCTGCAATGTCGCCGCCAGGCGACGAGCCGATCACCGAGGACTAGGCGTAACCCGCGCCAAAGCCGAGATCAACCGATCCACCCCATCCCCGCCCCGAGCGTCGTAACACCCGGAAAGCCCCTTGTACACCAAGGGAAGAAGCTTGTTTACCCGCAACCCATACTTGGTAGCCGCGTGCATGATCTTCGGCTTGCCGATCAACTTCGCGAACACATTCCCGAGCCGGTAGTACCCGCCCATCAACTCGGCAACAGCCCGCGGATACCCCTCCAACGCCCGCTCCCGGGACGGCCCCTCCGGCCGGGCCAGCGCCTGCACCACAGCCTCAGCCGCCAGCTGCGCCGACTCCATCGCCGCGGAAATGCCCTCGCCGTTGAACGGACTGACCATCCCGCCGGAGTCGCCGAGCAGCAACAACCCGTTGCGATAGTGCGGAGTCCGGTTGAACCCCATCGGCAACCCGGCCCCGCCGACCTTGCCGATAGCGTTCTCCTCGCGGTACCCCCACTCCTCGGGAGTCCCGTCGAGCCACTGCCTCAGCAACGCCCGGTAATCGGTGTTCCGGAAGGACGCCGACGTCGACAGCATGCCCAGCCCGACATTGACCGTCCCGTCGCCGAGCGGAAACGCCCAGCCGTAACCGGGCAACAGCTTCGGATCCCGAGGATCGGACCGGTCCCACAGCTCGAGGTGGCCCTCGATGAACGGGTCGTCGTGCTTCGGGCTCTTGTAGTACCGCCGCACCGCGACCCCCATCGGCCGCTTCTCGTTCTTGTCGATCCCGACACTCAGCGCGAGCCGAGCCGACACCCCATCGCAAGCCAGCACCAACGGCGCCCGGTAACTAACGGGCGTCTTCTCCGCCCCGACCTTCGCCTCGACTCCGACCACGCGGCCGGAAGCGTTGGTGATCGCGCCGGTGACCGTGGTGCGCTCGTACAGCCGCGCGCCCGCCTTAACGGCGGTCTTCGCGAGCAGGTCGTCGAAGTCGTGGCGGGTGCGGGAGACGCCGTACGGCGGGTAGTCGGTGAGGTCCGGCCAGTCGAACTCGAGCGTCAGGTCGCCGGTGAGGATGCGCAGGCCGCGGCTGCGCACCCAGCCCGCTTCCTCGCTGGTGTCGAGACCGAGGTCGATCAGCTGCTTCACGCCGCGCGGGGTGAGGCCGTCGCCGCACACCTTCTCGCGCGGGAACACGGTCTTCTCCAGCAGCAGCACGTCCACGCCCGCCCGGGCGAGGTAGGTGGCCGCGGTCGAACCAGCGGGTCCCGCGCCGACCACGATCACTTCGGCGTCGTGGTCCGGGCTGCGGCGCGAGGTCGTCATGCACTCGAAAATACAGCGTGGCGCAGCCGCACCCGTTGAGGGCGGTGGAGGAAGGCGGAGTCAGAGAGGCTTCGCCGCCCGGTGGATCGCGACGACGCCGAATGTGAGGTTCAGCCATTCGACCTCGGTCCAGCCCGCGCTCGCGATGATCTCGCCGAGCGTCCGCTGGTCCGGCCACGCGAGCATCGATTCGGCCAGGTAGGAGTAGGCCTCCGGGTTCGACGACGTCCGGCTGCCGACCCAGGTGAGCATCTTGAGCAGGAACCGCCGGTGCAGGAACCGGATCGGCGCGAAGGTGGGCGTCGAAACCTCGCAGATCACCAGCCGGCCGCCCGGTTTGACCACGCGCAGAATCTCGGCGAGCGCGCCCTTGGTGTCGACGAAGTTCCGCAGCGCTAGCGAGATGGTGACGGCGTCGAAGCTGTTGTCGGCGAACGGCAGGCACATCGCGTCCGCGGCGACCATCGGCACCTTCCGGTGCAGGCCCGCCTTGAGCATCCCGACGGAGAAGTCGGCGGCGAGGCACCAGGCGCCGCCGCGCGCGTACTCGACGGTGGACACCCCGGTGCCGGCCGCCAGGTCGAGCACCTTCTCGCCCGGCTTGGCGTCCAGCACGCGAGCCGTGGTGGTGCGCCAGCGCCGGTCGAACCCGAACGTCATGAAGGAGTTCGCCCGGTCGTAACCGGACGCGACGCCGTCGAACATCGCGGCGACTTCGTGCGGATCCTTGTCCAGGCTCGCTCGGGGCATGGGTTCGAGATTAGTCCGTCCGTGCCGCGCGGTCGCGCGGGAGCAGGACGCTGGCGGCGACCAGCCAGACCAGCCCGCCGAACCGGCCGACCGGGATGAGCGGATACAGCGCCGGAGTGAGCAACGACAGCGAGGCGAGCACGGCGGCCGCGGCGACCACTAGCCCGGCGACCGACATCCAGCGCGGCAACAGCTTCAGGAACAACGCGGGAACGGCGATCCCGGCGATCAGCAACGCCAGCGGCACCACGAAGCCCGGGCCGCCGGACGCGAACGCGAGGCTGGTCAACGCCCGCGCCACCGCGGGAGCGTCACTGGCCTGCGCGGCGGTCCAGGTGATCAATCCGCTCATCGCGAGCGCAGCCGCGGAGAGCACGCCACCGGTGAGCCCGATCACCGCGCCCGGTGCCGCGACCCCGAGCCGCCGCTGTCTGCGATAGGCCGTCGCGGCCCACACCGCCAACGGAACCGACGCGCCGAACACCGCGAACGCCAGCAGCCGCACGACACCCTGGTTGCCGCTGACGTACGCGGCGACCTCCGCCGCGCTGGAATCCGGCCGCGTCCCCGCCGCCCCTAGCACCGCCGACGCGACAGTCAGCACCCCGAACGCCAGCGCCGGGGCCAGCAACCGCGGGCCGCCCTGTTGTCGAGTCATGGTTGTCATGGCAAACCTCCAGGTCAATTAGTTTCACTGATAGAACGATTACACTGGTGTAATGGATTGTCAAGCGATACGGTTCAGGGCATGCAAGGACCACCGACGTTCGGCAGCGCCTTCCTGCTGGCGCAGCTGGGCGCGCACGCGACCCAGCGCTTCGCCGAACGCGTCGCGGACCTCGGCCTGACCCCGCCGCAGACCGGACTGCTCCGGGCGATCGCGCGGCGTCCGGGCGAGAGCCAGCAGGTGCTGGCCGCGGAACTGGGCACGCCGCCGACCCGGCTGGTCGCCCTCGTCGACGGCCTGGAGCAGCAAGGCCTGATCGAACGCCGGCGCAACCCCCAAGACCGCCGCCTCTACGCGGTCTTCCTCAGCGACAAAGGCCAAGAAACGATGGCCGAACTGGCGAAAGCCGGCGCGGCGCACGAAAACGAGCTGACCGCCGCACTGTCCACAGAGGAACGCTCAACCCTGCACGAACTGCTGGCCCGGATCGCCGCCGACCGGGGCCTCATGCCCGGCGTCCACCCCGGCTACCGCACCTGACCCGCTGTCCGTGAAGGACTCCTTGAGGGAATCTGTTTCCCTCAAGGAGTCCTTCACGGACCTTCCGCAGCCTCAGCCGAGGGCGGCGAGCATTCCCCGCACCGAGTTCGGCCACGCGAACTCCTCCGCCCGCGCCCGCGCGGCTGCCCGGCGGAGCTCCTCCGGACTGTCCAGCAACCCGGTCACCGCACTGGCGAACGCGGGCGCGTGGTCGTCCACCGCTGCCCCGCAACCGGGCCGCACGATCTCCCGCAACGCCGACGACGCCGAAACCACCACCGGCGTCCCCGAAGCGAGCGCCTCCAACGCCGCCAACCCGAACGTCTCATGCGGTCCCGGAGCGAGCGAAACGTCCGCACTGGCCAGCAACCGAGCCACCTCGCCGCGCCCCGCCAAAAAGCCCAGGAACGTCACCGGCAACCCGCGAGCCCGCCGTTCCAAGGCCCGTCGACGCGGCCCGTCCCCGGCGATCACCAACCGCACCCGCGCCCCGGATTCAGTCAGCTCCGCGACCGTATCCACGCTCCGCTCAACGTGTTTCTCCGGCGACAACCGCCCACAATGGACAATCAGCGCGTCCGCACCGCCGGCCAACGCCGACCGCCACCCCGAATCCCGCATCGACGGCGCGAACGTCGCCAGGTCCACGCCCAACGGCACCCGCCGGACGTTGGGCGCGGCGATCCGCTCGAACTCCGCGTGCGCGAAGGCTGTCGTGCAAACCACCGTGTCGTACGACGCCGCCATCCGCCGGTTGGCGACGTCCGCGACGTGCCGGGCCATCGCCCCCGGCAGCAAAAACTGCTCCAGCAACCGGTCCAGCCGCTCGTGGGAAATGACCGTGCTGGGCACGCCATTCCGCCGCGCCCACACACCCATCCCCCGCAGCGTCAGCCGGTCCGACACCTCCAACCGATCCGGTTCCAGCCGCCGCAACACCGCGCGGACCCGCTGCGGATCGACCGCACGGTAGCCGCCAGTGCCAGGGATTTGCAAGGCAGGCAAGGAATACCGGCACACCCCCGTCGGCAGGGTTTCCACCGCGTACCGCCGCCCCGGCACGACCAGCGTCACCCGATGCCCGCTGGCGACGTACCCCGCACCGAGGTGATTCAGCGCGGTCCGCAACCCGCCGGAACGCGGTCCGTAGAAGTTCGCCAGCTGGACGATGTGCATGGCTCAAGCCGCACGTGCGACTCGGCCCTGTACCGCTTCGTAGTGCCCGACCAGCTCCCGGCACACCGCGGGCCACGTCCGGCCCAGAACCACTTTCCGCGCCTTCTCGCCCAGCCGGGCCCGCAGCGCCGCGTCCCGCAGGTCATCGACCTTGGAAACCAGCGCCGGGCCGAACGACTCGCGATCCGCGGGCAGCAGATAACCGGTCCGCCCCGGCAGCACGAGATCCTTCGGCCCACCGGCGTCCGGCGCGAGCACCGGCAGTCCGGACGCCATCGCTTCCTGCACCGCCTGACAGAACGTCTCGTGCGGTCCGGTGTGCACGAAAACGTCGAGGCTCGCGTACGCGACCGACAGCTCGTCACCGTACTTCGCGCCAAGGAAAGCCGCGCCAGGCAACCGTTCCCGCAACGCCGACAGCTCCGGCCCGTCGCCGACGACGACCACGCGCACGCCGGGCATTCCGGCCAGCACAGTCAGCCGATCGACCTCCTTCTCCGGTGCGAGCCGTCCGACGAACCCGACCAGAAGCTCGCCGTTCGGCGCGAGTTCCGCGCGCAGCGCCGGGTCCGCATGTGCCGGGGAAAACCGGCTGATGTCCACGCCGCGGGCCCAACGGTGCACGCGTGGGACCCCGTGCAGCTTCAGCTGTTCGATCGAGTCGGACGAGGGTGCCAGCGTCCGGTCGGCTCGCGAGTGCAGGCGGCGCACCCAGCGCCAGGCCGCCCGCGCGCCGATGCCGAAGCCGTACGACGTGGCGAACCCGGCGATGTCGGTCTGGTAGACGGCGATCGACGGCACGCGCAGCCGTCTGGCCGCGGCGAGCCCGCGCGCGCCGACGACGAACGGCGAGGCCAGATGCACGACGTCCGGTCCGAAATCGGCCAGCGCGGTCAGCACGGTGCGCGTCGGCAGGCCGATCGGCAGGGAGTTCACGCCGGGGAAGTCCAGCGCCGGAATGCGGACGACCGGAGCGCCGCGGTAACTCGCCGGACCCGGTCCCGGCGCGACGACCAGCACGTCGTGCGCGGATTCGACCAGGTGCTCGACGACCCGCAGCACGGAATTCGTCACGCCGTTCACCTGGGGCAGGAAACTTTCGGTGACTATGGCGACTCGCACGGCGTCACTGTCGCAAAACCGCAGGCCAGGCGGGCCAATCCCGCGTAACCGACCGGCCAACGGTGGCGAAACACTCCGCAGCGTCCGCGGCCGGGCGCCGACCGTCGAAGAATTCGCCACGACATGTCATCTTCCGGTCGCGTCCCGGACACCAGGAACACCCAGACTAAGCAGGCATGACCCTCTTGTCCTCCAGGCCGTCGCGGCCCGTGGAACCCGGGCTGCTCTCGCGAGCACTCGAGGTCGCGGGGCGGCTGGCGAACGACGCCACCGACGTGATCACCGCGACCGCGGGCCGCGGCGCGCACCCGGCGACGCTGGATTCGCCGTTCGACTGGGTCACCGACACTGATCGGATCCTGGAACGGCACACCCGGCGCGTGCTGACCGCGGAGTTCCCCGGAATCCCGGTGGTAGGCCACGAATTCGGCGCCGACCACGGCGCGGACGTCGCGGAGTACCGCTGGGTGGTCGATTCCGTGGACGGCACCGCGAACTACGTCGCCGGAGTGCCTTGGTGCGCTTACAGCCTCGCCCTGGTCGATGCGAGCGGCCCCGTGGTGGGCGTCGTCGCCGACCCGTACCGGGCGCAGATCTACGCCGCCGCTCGCGGACGAGGCGCTCGCGCGAACGGGAAACCGCTGAAGCTGGTGGACCGTTCGGGTACTGCCGGAGCGATCGTCTGCACCGAACTGGCGCGCAAGGGCCCGTGGCCGGGAATGGGCGAGTTCATCGAACGAGCGGCGGCTGCCCACGCGGGAGTGCGGGTGCTGGGGTCGGCCGCGCTGTCGATCGCGCAGGTCGCGCTGGGGCACGCGGCCGCGGCGGTGCTGCACAGCTACCACGAATGGGACGTCGCGGGCTCCGTCGCGATGGCGATCGAGGCGGGTGCGGTCGTGTTGGACAAGCACGGCGAGGACACCGCGCTGCCTACGGACGGGCTGCTGGTGGCCGCGCCCGGCGTCGCCGACGAGGTGCTCAGCTGGTGGCAGGAAACCGTCGGTGCCTGATCACACCTTCGCGGGCACCGGCTCGGAAGCGGCGGCGGTTCGCTTCAGCACCCGGCGCAGCCACCACAGCAGCGGGCCCGCCACGAGCCAGGTGATCAGCACCGTCATGCCGACAGGCAGCAGGGTCAACGTCGCGGTCCGGCCGGCGACCCGGGTCAGCTCCGGATTGGTCGCGTCGTACTCGATCGCCACCAGCTGACCGGCGGCGAGACCCGACGGATACAGCACCCCGGTCGGCGGACTGTGCACGATGCCGTCCGGGGTCTGGTACTGGATGATCGTGCGGTCGAAAGCCACCGACTCGACCGTCGCAGTCGCCGTGCCCAGATGCGATTCGATCGCGCTGTCGTTGCGGAACGCGGCGAAAACCAGGCTCACGCACATCACGGTGAGCAGCACAGCCACGCCCAGCACGGCGAACCACCCGATCCGCCGCGCCTGCACACTCCTGGCTGCCACACCGAGAGTTTAGTCGGGTCCGCCGACCCGCCCGGCACGCGGCAGCCAGTGTGCCCGGTAGAGGACGTGCAGGCAGTAGGTGTTCACCAGCACCCGAGTTGTCCAATTCAGGTCCGAACACGCGTGGTGCGGCGTTTCCTCGCCCGGAGCAGAACCCGGAGCGCCGAAGGCGAGGGCGAAGAAGTACTCCGCCGTGTGCCGGAAGACCCCCGCGCTGCCGGTCAGGAACATCGTGTCGGCGTGAATCCGGTCGTACAGCCGGTCCCGGCTCCGCCAATACGGCCACTCCACCGGACGCCGGTCAGCCGGGATTCGCACCATGTGCGGCCGGGCCGGGCCAAGCGCCGCCCTGAGCCGAGGCCAGTGCGATGCCCGCAGCTGCGCGGTGTGCTGGCTCAGCACGAGATCCAGCGGACGACCGGTGCACTCCGGCTGAGCGGGAGTCCGGCCAGCGCGCAACGGCAGGTGGATGACCGTATGCCGGGACCGCGCGGCCAGCAGCCACAACACCCCGATCCGATACGCCGCACGGCGGTCGACGCACATTTGCGGGTACCGGTCGTTTTCGTACAGCACCGCGGTATCTAATCCAGGATCAGGGCGCAGCACCCGCCACTCCCGGCCGTCCAGCCGAGCGTGGCGGAGCTGCGCCCGCACTTTCATGGCCACCGAATCCTCCTTCAGAGAGCGGAACTCTCCAGGATCCCGCAGCCAGGCAAGCGAATTTCAGTGCCGACCGGCCTCCGCCAGCGCACGGTGGTTCGCCTGGATCTGGTCCCACGCCTTCGGCTTCGCCGGGGCGGCGGCGAACGCCTTGGCCGCGACCGTCCCGTTAGGACCGACCGCGGGCTTGCCCGCCGTGAACAGCCAGGTCTGGAACAGGTCCTGCAACGGCTTGCCCGACACCTTCTCCGCGAGCGCCACGAAGTCCGGGATCACCGCCGCCTTGCCCGCCTTCTCCACCTGCCACTGCCGAAGGATCGAGAAGAACGCCTCGTCGCCGACCTTGGTGCGCAGCGCCTGCAGGGCCATCGCGCCCCGGTCGTACACCGCGCGGTCGAACTGCTTCGGCTCGCCCGGGTTGCCCGGCAGGACCTGCCAGAACGGGTCGTCGGCGGCATAGGAGTCGTACGCGTACTGCGCGAGTTGCGCGGTCGTGCCCTCGCCCTCGTGCTCGGACCACAGGTACTCGGCGTAGGACGCGAAGCCCTCGTTCAGCCAGATGTCGCTCCACTTGCCCAGCGAAACGTTGTCGCCGAACCACTGGTGTGCGTTCTCGTGCGCGATCAACGTCGTGTTGGAGCCGGCGGCGAAGTTGCGCGCGCCGTAGGTCGGCCGGGTCTGGTTTTCCAGCGAGAAGGTGATCCCGCTGGTCACGACGCCGCCCTCGGCCTCGAACGGGTACGGCCCGAACTGCGACGCCAGGAACTCGTCGACCTCCGGCGTCCGCTCCACGCTCGCCTTGGCCGCGTCGAGCGAATCCCCGAGGTCGGAGCCGTAGGCGGTGATGAACGGCTTGCCGTCCGGCGTGGTGGACTGGACCACGTCGTACTTGCCGACGATGAACGAAGTCAGGTAGGTCGCCTGCGGTTGGGTGCTGCGCCAGTTCCACCGCGTCCAGCCCGCGCGCTTCTTGGTTTTCTTCACGAGCGTGCCGTTCGTGATGGCGGCGAGCCCGTCCGGTGCCTCGATCGACACGTCGTAAGTCGCTTTGTCGGTCGGGTGGTCGTTGGAGGGGAACCACCACTGCGCGCTCTGCGGCTCGTCGACGCCGAGCGCCCCGAAAGCGCCCTTCTTCCACGCGTTCAGTCCGCCGACCTTCTCCGTCGACGGACTGTCGGAGTAGCTCACGACGACGGTCGCGGACTGGCCCTTGAGCAGCGGCTGCGCCGGGGTGATCACCAGCTCGCCGTCGCCGTTGGAGTTCGCGAACTGCGCCGGCCGGTTGTTCACCAGCACCTTCGACGCCTTGAGCGCGAAGTCCAGATCGAAGCGCGACAGGTCCTGGGTCGCGGTGAGCAGCAGCGTCGTGCTGCCCGACAGGACGTCGGTTTCCGGCTGGTAGCTCACGCGGATGTCGTAGTGCCGCACGTCGGTGCCGCCGTTGCCGGCGTTCGGGTAGTACGGGTCGCCGACGCCCGGCGAGCCCGGTGCCGGTACTGCCGAAGCGGTGCCTGCCAGCAGCACCGTCGCGACTCCAGCCGCAACCGCCCCGATCCCGGCCCGAGTTCTCGATCGCATGGTTCCTCCAAGGTGGCCCATGCGACCGAACGTATCCACGTGAGCACTCCACGGGTACGTCCGAACGACGGGTTCTTACCCACTGGGAGGTTCAGCCGGATTCGGCGATCCACCACGCGATGGCGATCGGAATGCCGTACAGGATCGGCCCCGCGTACAGACCCGGCCATGGTCCCCAGCCGCGCCGCACGGCCAGCCCGGCCATCGCGAACGACCCGGCGATCGCCGCGAACCAGCCCACCCACGGCAGCGACAAGACCGCGTGCTGTCCGGCCGTGCTGCAGATCGCGCGGCTGTCCCCGGCGAAGCAGTTGTCGCTGGCCATCACCAGAAACGACGAGAAATACGAGCACACGAGCCCGACCAGCGCCAGTGCCGCCACTGCCGCGCTGAACCAGGCCCATCGGCCTCGCGGGCGCAAGTCCGCCTCGTTCAAGAACTCCCCCATGGTCACCGGCCCCCGCCGGGTTAAACCGTCCCCACCGCTTCCGCCACCGCGGACTTCAGCCGCGCGTGGAGATTCCGGTGCTGCGCCCGGTCGACCCGAACCTCGACCACCCGCAGGCCCGGCGCCGGCCGCAACGCGGCACGGAACTCTTCTACCGTCTCGGCCACGACGTGCGGCACCCGGTAGCCCGCGCAGAGCGCACCCAAGTCCGCGCCGTGCGGCGTGCCGAAGACGCGCTCGAAGCTCGCCGAGTGTTCCGGCGCGCCCTGTTCCAGCAGCGAGAAAATGCCGCCGCCGTCGTCGTTCAGCACCACGATCGTCAGGTCCGGCAGCTGCTCGGCGGGCCCGGTGAGCAGGCCGGACGCGTCGTGCAGGAAGGTCAGATCGCCGAGCAGCGCGTACGACGGCGCGCGGTGCACAGTGGCCGCGCCGATGGCCGTCGACACCGTGCCGTCGATCCCGGCGACACCGCGGTTGCGGTGCACCAGGACGTCCGGACGCAGCCGTCCGGCGAGCGCGACATCACGCGTCGGGTTCGAGGAGCCGACCACCAGCAGCGCGCCTTCCGGCAGCGCGTCGACCAGCTCAGTGGCCACCCGTACGCCGCTCGGCCACGGCTCCGCGGCCAGCGCTGTCGAAACCGCTTGGCTGGCCGCTGCGTCCGCGCGCTGCCAGCTCGCCAGCCACTCCGGGTCAGCGGGCTTCGTCGGTTCGGCGAACCACTGCCCGACCTGGCGGACGTTGTGCGCGGGCGCGGGCCAGTCCGAATCCGGACGCACCAGAAGAACCTCGACCTCCGGGTCCGACAGCACTTTCTGTACCTGCCGGAACACCGTCGGGCGGCCGAGGCACAAGACCTGCTCGGGACGGTGTCGCGAAATGAATTCCTCAACGCCCAGCAGCCAGGCGCCGGACGACATCGCGGTCGCGCCGGACAAGCCGAGCCCGCCGGTCTCCGAAACTACCGGCCAGCCGTGCTGCTCAGCCCACTCGCTGGCCGCCTGCGCGCCGGTGTCGCACGCGATCACCAGGCCGTGCCGTGCCGAGGGCACCACGAACGAGGGCAGTGCGCCGAAGTCCGGCAGCTCGGTCCAGCGTTCGCCGTCCGGGCGCCCTTCGAGCGATTCGTACCACTCGCCGTCATCGTCGAGATCCGGCACGAGCGGTTCGCGGAACGGGATGTTCAGGTGCACCGGCCCGCAGCGCCATTCGCCGTACGCGGCGTTCCACGCGCGGCAGATCTGGCTGCGCCAGTAGGAGTTCTGCCCGGCCCGCCGTTCGGCGACGGCCAGCTCGTCGAAGTAGCGGACCGCGTCGCCGTACAGCTCGTACTGGTTGATCACCTGGCTCGCGCCCGCCGAACGCAGCTCCGGCGGACGGTCGGCGGTGAGCACGATCAGCGGCACGCCTGCCCGGTCGGCCTCCAGGACCGCCGGGTGGAAGTTCGCCGCCGCGGTGCCGGAGGTGCAGACCACCGCCGCCGGGCGGCCGGTGCGCGCCGCGATGCCGAGCGCGAGGAACGCCGCGCCCCGCTCGTCGATGCGGACGTGCAGCTGCAGCCGTCCCGAAGCGGCGGCGTCGTAGAGCGCGATGGACAGGGGCGCGTTGCGAGATCCTGGACACAACACGACGTGCGAGACGGTGTTGCGGACGAGTTCGTCGACGATGACCCTGGCCTGCGCGGTGGACGGGTTCACCGGCGGACCCCCGCTCGAGCGCCGTGCGGCCGTTCCTCGTCGGCAGCGGCGTCAGGCTCAGCGATCATGTCCACAGGTCCTATTCTCCCAAACGTGGATGACGCCCGAGTTTCCGAGCTGTTCGACCCCGCCGCCTGGTCCGAGGTCGAAGGGTTCTCCTTCACCGACATCACCTACCACCGTTCGCGGGACGCCCGCTCCGGCAAACGGGTGGTCCGGATCGCTTTTGACCGTCCGGAGGTCCGCAACGCCTTCCGCCCGCACACCGTCGACGAGCTCTACCGGGCGCTCGACCACGCCCGGATGAGCGCGGACGTCGGGTGCGTCCTGCTCACCGGAAACGGCCCTTCACCCAAGGACGGCGGCTGGGCGTTCTGCTCCGGCGGTGACCAGCGTATTCGCGGACGCTCCGGGTATCAGTACGCGAGCGGGGAGACCTCGGACACGGTCGACCCGGCGCGGGCGGGGCGGCTGCACATCCTCGAGGTGCAGCGCTTGATCCGTTTCATGCCGAAACCCGTGGTCGCCGTGGTGCCCGGCTGGGCGGCGGGCGGCGGGCATTCGCTGCACGTCGTGTGCGATCTCACGCTCGCCTCGGCCGAGCACGCGCGGTTCAAGCAGACCGACGCGGACGTCGGCTCGTTCGACGCGGGCTACGGCTCGGCGGGCCTCGCCCGGCAGGTCGGGCAGAAGTTCGCCAGGGAGATCTTCTTCCTCGGCCGCGACTACACCGCCGAGCAAATGCACCGGATGGGCGCGGTCAACGAGGTCGTCCCGCACGCCGAACTGGAGCGGGTCGCGCTCGAATGGGGCTGGACGATCATCGGCAAGTCGCCGACCGCGCAGCGGATGCTGAAGTACGCGTTCAACGCGATCGACGACGGGCTCGTCGGACAGCAGCTGTTCGCCGGCGAAACCACCCGGCTGGCGTACATGCAGGACGAGGCGGTGGAAGGCCGCGACGCGTTCCTGGAGAAGCGCGACCCGGACTGGTCCGACTACCCGTACTACTACTGAGAAGGTCGTTCCCGTGCACGTGGTGTGGCTCGACGGCAGCGCCGACGCGCTGACCGCCCTCGACGCGGCCGTGGCGGCGGCCCTCGACGGCGGCCCGGCGGTGCTGCCGCTGAACTCGGCGGATCCGTCGGCCCCGGCGCTGCTCGAAGCGATGGCCCCGGACCAGCCGGTCGAGCCGGACACCGCCGTGGTGATCGCCACGTCCGGATCCACCGGAGCGCCGAAGGGCGTGCTGCTGTCGCCGCGCGCGCTCACTGCGTCCGCGACGGCTACGCACGCCCGGCTCGGCGGTCCCGGACACTGGCTGCTCGCCACGCCCGCGCACTACATCGGCGGCCTGCAAGTCCTGATTCGAGCGCGGCTGGCGGGCACGAAACCGGCGTTCCTGACCGGCACCGGCTTCCGTCCGGACGAGTTCGCCGCCGCGGCCGCGCCCGTGCTGGCGGAAAACGGCCCGCGCTACACCGCGCTCGTGCCGACCCAGCTCGTCCGGCTGCTCGACGACGGCGGCGCTGGCTTGGCCGCCGCGAAGGCGTTCGACGGCATCATCCTGGGTGCCGCGGCCACCTCGCCGAAACTCCGGGTGCAAGCCGCCGAGGAAGGCGTGCGGATCGTCCCCTCGTACGGGATGAGCGAGACCGCCAGCGGGTGCGTCTACGACGGCGTCCCGCTCGATGGCGTCCACGTGGAGCCCGACGCCGACGAGCGGCTGTGGATCTCCGGCCCGGTGCTGTCGCACGGCTACCGGCTCGCCCCGGAGCTGACCGCGGAGTCGTTCCGGGACGGCTCTTTTCGCACCTCCGACCGCGGCCGCCTGCTGCCCGACGGCCGGGTCGAGGTGCTCGGACGCGCGGACGACGTCATCAACACGGGCGGGGTCAAGGTGTCCGCCGCCGCGATCGAACGGCTTCTCGGTGCGCAGCCTGGAGTGCGGGACGCCTGTGTCGTCGGCATCCCGGATCCGCAATGGGGCGAGGCGGTGGTCGCCATGGTCGTGGCTTCCGCGGACGAAGCGGCGCTGCGAGCCGCGGTCCGCGCCGAGCTAGGGGCCGCCGCGACGCCGAAACGCATCGAGTTCGCCGACGCGTTGCCGTTGCGCGGCCCGGGAAAGATCGATCGACAGGCAGTGCGGTCCCGACTCGTTCCGTGAAGGACTCCTTGAGGGAATCTGATTCCCTCAAGGAGTCCTTCACGGCTTTTGGCCGGGCACCGAACGGGTGAAGATCGCATGGCGTTGAATGGACCCCATGGCGACAGTCAGTGAGTGGATCGAAGGCGCTCGGCCGAGGACGCTGCCGAACGCGATCGCGCCGGTCGTGGCGGGCGTCGGTGCGACGATCGCGCTCGACGCGTTCTCCTGGTGGCGTTCGCTCCTGGCCCTGCTGGTCGCGCTGTCGCTGATCATCGGCGTGAACTTCGCCAACGACTACTCCGACGGCATCCGCGGCACCGACGAGCACCGCGTCGGCCCGCTGCGCCTCGTCGGGTCCGGCGCGGCGAACCCGAAGGCCGTGCTGCGCGCCGCTTTGACGTCCCTGGGCCTGGCCGGAGTGCTGGGCCTGACGCTCGTCGCGCTGAGCGGATATTGGTGGCTGCTCGCGATGGGCGGTCTCTGCATCCTCGGCGCCTGGTTCTACACCGGCGGCAAAAAGCCGTACGGCTACTACGGTTTGGGCGAGATCGCGGTCTTCGTGTTCTTCGGTCTGGCCGGTGTCCTCGGCACGGTTTACGTCCAGGCCGGCCGGGTCAGCTGGGACGCACTGGGCTGCGCGGTCGCCGTCGGCTCGTTCTCGATGGCGGTGCTGGTGGCGAACAACCTGCGCGACATCCCCACCGACATCGAGGCCGGCAAGCACACCCTGGCGACCCGCATGGGCGACGGCGGCACGCGAAAGCTCTACCTGACCCTGGTGACGGTTCCGTACGTGCTCACCGTCCTGATGGGCATCTGGCACCCGCTGCTGTTCATCGCGTTCGCGCCCACGCCGCTGCTGCTGAAGCCGATCAAGGCCGTCGGCGGTGGCGGCAAGGGCCGGGAGCTGATCCCGGCACTGCGCGACACCGGCATGGCGATGCTGGCCTGGGCAGTGCTGAGCGCGGTCGCCCTGGCGCTCTAGCTCACACGCCCACCGCGATCGCCTGCCACTCCACGAATTCCGCCAACCCGTGCGAGCCGTACTCACGGCCGATCCCGCTCGCCTTGAACCCGCCGAACGGTGCGCTCCCGTGCCGCGGCGCGCCGTTGACGTGGAAGGTCCCCGTGCGCACCGCCCGCGCGATCTCGACGCCGTGCTCCGCGTCGGCCGTCCACACGCCGCCGCTCAGGCCGTAGTCGGAGTCGTTCGCGAGCCGGATCGCCTCCTCCTCGGTGTCGAACGGGATCACCACGAGCACCGGCCCGAAGATCTCCTCGCGCGCGATCCGCATGTCGTTCGCGGCGTCGGCGAACACCGTCGGGCGCACGTAAAACCCGTTCGCCAGCTCAGGATTCGCCAGCGGCTCGGGTCCGCCCGCCGCGATCCGCGCGCCCTCCTCGACGCCTAGCCGCAGGTAGGACAGCACGCGTTCGTACTGGTCCTGCCGGACGATCGGCCCGACGAACGTGTCCGGCTTCGCCGGGTCGCCAACCACGAGTCCGTCGGCCATTTCCGCGAGCGCGGCCACGATCTCGGCGTACCGCTCGCGCGCGGCGAAGATCCGGGTGTGGGCCACGCACATCTCGCCGTTGTTCGCGAACGTCGCGGTCCGGATCCCCTTGGCGACGGCTTTCGGGTCCGCGTCCGCGAGCACGATCGCCGCGGATTTGCCGCCGAGCTCCAGCCCGACGCGCTTGAGCTGCTGTCCGGCGAGCGACGCGATCCGCCGCCCGGCCGCCGTCGAGCCGGTGAACGCGATCTTGTCCACGCCCGGGTGCGTCACCAGGTGCTCGCTCACGTCACGGTCCGCCGCGAACACGCTCACCACGCCCTCGGGGAAACCGGCCTGCTCGAAGATTTCCGCCAGCACCATCGCGTCGAGCGCGGTCTCCGGCGCGGCCTTCAGCAGCACCGGATTGCCCGCCAGCAGCGCCGGGATCAGCTTCACCAGCGCGGCCGAATGCGGCGAGTTCCACGGGATCACCGCCGCGACGACACCGATCGGCGCGGCCCGGACGATCGTCCGATTGCCCGCCTCGTCGGCCAGCGTTTCCTCCCAGGAGAACTCGCGCGCGATCTTCAGCCACGCGGCCGTGCGCTCCGGGAGGTTGTGCTGCGTCCAGCCGGTGAACCACCTCGGCGAGCCGTTTTCCGCGGTGATCAGCTCGGCGATCTCGTCCGCCCGGGCGGCGTGCAGTTCGTTGAACCGCTCGACCAGGCGCAACCGCTCGGCCAGCGGAGTTCTCCCCCATGGTTCGAGCGCCCGCCGAGCCGCCGCCACCGCGCGCTCGACATCAGCCTCCGCCGCCTTCGGAGCGCGGCCCACCAGCGAACGGTCGTGCGGCGAACGGATTTCGAAGGTGCCGGTCGTCGCGGGCTCGGTCCACCGGCCGCCGAGGAAGAGCTGGTCGTAGGTGCGCATCGGGATCTCCTGCCGAAGTTAACGGAACACTGTTCTCTTGTTCTCGAAGCTAACAGCACACTGTTCTTTTATCAAGAGAGCAGTGTCCTGTTACACTTCCCGGCGTGTCCGACTTCCAGCGCGCCCGCAGCCCCGAGCAGGTGGAAGCCCGCCGCGAGGCGATCCTCGACGTCGCCGAGCAGTTGATGACGGAGTCCTCCGTCGACGAGATCAGCATGCGCGAACTGGCTCGCCGGGTGGGCTTGTCGGCCTCGAACGTCGCGCGCTACTTCCCCACCCGAGAGGCCGTCTACCTGGAGGTGCTCGACCGCGCCCGCGGCGCGTGGCTCGACTCGCTCACCTTGAACGGCGATCTGCCGGAGGTCGCCGCGACACTCGCCGCTTCACTGGCGGCGCGGCCAGTGCTGTGCGAACTGATCAGCGTGCTGGCGAACGTGCTGGAGCGGAACGTCTCGGCGGAGATCGCGCGGGAGTACAAGTTGCGGTCGGCGAAGCACAACGCCCGCACCGCCGACTTGCTGCGCACCGCGCTGCCGGGCCTTTCGCCGGAGGCAGCACAAGAACTGTCGGCGGCGATCTTCGTGTTCACCGCGGGATTGTGGCCGCTGGCGCATCCGAACGAAGCCGTCCGGGAAGCCATCAAGGACCCGCGCCTGTCCGGCTCCCGCGTCGACTTCGAGGACCGGCTCCGCCGGATCGTGATCGTGCTGGTGACGGGCTACCGGGCAGGCAGCTAGCCGTCGAACCGGCCAGTGAGCAGGAACTCGTCGAACCGCGCCCGGTACGGCGCGAGGTCGATCCCCTGCTCGCCAAGCCATTCGTCGGAGTAGTAGGTGTTCGCGTACCGCTCGCCGCCGTCGCACAGCAGCGTCACCACCGAGCCCGCCTGGCCTTCCGCCAGCATCCGCGAGATCAGTTTGAACGCGCCGTACAGGTTGGTCCCGGTCGAGCCGCCCGCCCAGTGCCCGGTGCGCTCGCGCAACAGCCGGATCGCCGCCAGGGAACCGGCATCGGGCACCTGGAACATCTCGTCGATCACGCCGGGCACGAACGACGGTTCGCAGCGCGGCCGTCCGATGCCTTCGATCCGCGACGGCATCCCGGTCGCGTAGTCGAGCGCACCGGTTTCCCACGCGCCGTAGAACGACGAGTTTTCCGGGTCCACCACGCAAATCTTCGTGGAGTGCCGCTTGTACCGGACGTAGCGGCCGAACGTCGCGCTCGTCCCGCCGGTCCCCGCGCCGACGACGATCCACGACGGCACCGGATGGCGTTCGGCCCGCATCTGCGCGAACACCGATTCGGCGATGTTGTTGTTGCCGCGCCAGTCCGTCGCGCGCTCGGCGTAGGTGAACTGGTCGAGGTAATGCCCGTTGCACTCGGCGGCCAGCCGCTCGGCCTCCGGGTACATCGCCGGCGCCGCGTCGACGTAGTGGCACTCGCCGCCGTAGAACTCGATGAGCGCGATCTTTTCCTTGCTGGTCCGCCGCGGCACGACGGTCACGAACCGCAGGCCGAGCATCCGCGCGAAGTACGCCTCGGACACCGCAGTCGAGCCGCTGGACGCCTCGACCAGCACGGTGTCCGGCCCGATGTGCCCATTGACCAGGCCGTACAGGATGAGCGAGCGCGCGAGGCGGTGCTTGAGCGAGCCGGTCGGATGCACCGACTCGTCCTTCAGGTAGAGGTCGATGTCCCATTCCGGAGGCAACGGGAAAACGTGCAGATGAGTGTCGGCGCTGCGGTTGGCGTCGGCCTCGATGATCCGGACGGCCTCCCGGACCCAGGCGCGGTCGTGCGGTGTGCTCATGCCGCGGAATCGTCAGCCGAGGTCTCGCCGCGCAGCTGCGACCGCAGCTGGGCACGGGCACGCGCGCGGGATTCGTTGCGCTTGGCCAGACCGGCCGTCACGCGCTGGTTCAGGCCGCGCAGGAGCAGCAGGCCGAGCGGGAGGCCGACGACGAGCCCGATCAGCAAAGCGACCAGCAGCGGCACGCCGACCAGCGAAAGCACGACCGCGACCACCGCGACGAGCGCGAACCGCGCGATCAAGTACACCGTCAGGTCACGGGGCAGGTGGTCCGGTGTCTCGCTCACACCGAAACAGGCTACGCCCCGCTCGGCGGGTCTTCGTCCAGGCCCGCGTTGTTGGGGCGGCCCTCGAACCGGGTGGAGAGCACCACCGTGGTGTTGGTGCGGCCGACGCCGGGGATGCGGCGCAGCCTGCCGAGGGTGAGCTCAAGTTCGTCGACGGTCGAAACCCGCACCTTTACTACGAAGGCCTCGTCGCCGGCGACCGCGTAGCAGCTCTCCACCTCGGGCAGTTCGCCGAGCGAGGCGGCGACGTCCTCGTCGGTGGCGGTGTCGGTGGGATGGATGCCGACCAGCGCGGTGACGCCGAGCCCGACCGTGTTCGGGTCGACCATCGCGTGGTACCCGGTGATCACGCCCGCCGCCTCGAGCTTCCCGACGCGTTCGTGCACCGACGACGCGGAGAGCCCCACCGTGCGGCCGAGATCGGCATAGGTAGCCCGGCCGTTGGCCCGCAGCTCGGCGATGATCTTCCGGTCCAGCTGATCCACCGGCTCATTATGCGGCGCGCCCGCGCGACCGGCTCATCCCGGTAGGCCCCGAATTGTCTCCTGCGTCACAGCAACCTGAGCGCCGGACGCCGCCCAGACTCGGCCTTTGCCTCGTCTTTACCCGAATCTCGGCGCATCCGGTTGGAAAATGCCTGGTCAGCGGGGCGCGAACGGGCTCTGAGCGATCCTGAGAATCTGCTGAGTTATGTCCCTTTTGCACTTTAAGGGCTCTTTACCCAAGGACAACCGTTCGAGTACCCGACGGGTGAAGTGCCACGATTGCCGCGTTGGCCACCCGGGCGCGACGGGCGAAATCGCCCGATGCCCCCGGTATAGCAAGTTGGGCGTTAAGGAGGCGGAAAATGACCGCAACCATGGGCGGACGGTTGCTCACCCCGGGTGAGGTGGCCGCTCTGTTCCGGGTGGACCCGAAGACCGTGACCCGCTGGGCCACCGCGGGCCGGATCGGCTCGATCCGCACGCCGGGCGGACACCGCAGGTTCCGCGAGTCCGAGGTGAACGACCTTCTGGCCGAACTCACCACGGACGCCAGCGAGCCGACCCGCAAGATCTGACCGCGGGTCTCGAACACGCCGAAGGGTCGTGACTGGCAAGGGGTGCCTCCCGCATCGCTTGCCGGTCACGACCCTTCGCCGCGATCCGGCAAAGCTCCGTAAAGTTCTCCGCGAGCACGCCGCTCCACCGCGCCTTTCGGCGACCACACCTCCCGAGATCGCGCCGGTTTCTGGACTGAGCGATTCGACCGGCCCCCAGGCCGGGCGAATCGGGAGGGAAGAAACCGGCTCCCCGGCGATCTCGGCGCCCCGGCGAAGCCGGGGCAGTCAAACAGAGCCGGGGCAATCAAATACCGCTAATCTGGGGGGCCAGCACGACGGAAGGACCCGGGCATGATTCCTCTGCTCGCAGCGGTGGGCGCGATCACCATCGCCGTTCTGTTGTGGCGGGCACTCGGCGCGCAGCGGATCAGCGTCCCGCAGCGCCGTCCGGCCGTCGCCCCTGACGACGATCCCGAATTCCTGCGCAAACTCTCCGAACAGCAGCGCAACCGCCGCCCCGAGGACAACGACTCCTGAGCCGCCAACACTTGCCGTGAAGGACCCCTCCACGGCACCTCTGTGGCCCTCGACCAGCGGCAGCCCCTGAGGGAAATTCTCACAAACTCCGCCACCCTGAAGCTTCCCTCACGACCAGCCGCACTCCCTGAGGGATCCCTTCACGGGCTCCGCGGCCCTCCCGACCAGCAGCGTCACCCGAGGGAACCCCTCACAGACTCCGGAACCACACCCCGAGATCGCGCCGGTTTCTGGACTGAGCGATTCGACCGGCCCCCAGGCCGGGCGAATCGGGAGGGAAGAAACCGGCTCCCCGGCGATCTCGGCGCCCCGGCGGAGCCGGGGCAATCAAACACAGCCGGGGCAATCAAACACAGCCGGGGCAATCAAACACAGCCGGGGCAATCACATACGGTACTGCTGTCCGTTGAACCCGTCGGCCACCGTCGCCGCCAGTTCCAGCAGCGCCAGCCGCGTGTCCCCGCCGAGGCGTTCCAGCTCGATCTCCGCGCCCTCTTCCAGGTGCGCGTCGAACGGGATCCGGCACACCGCGCGCACCTTCGCGCCGAAGTGTGCGGCCAGCTTGTCCAGGTCGACCGAACTGCCCTTCGGGCGCACCGAGTTGATCACCACGACCGAGCGTTTCACCAGGTCGCCGTAGCCGTGCGCCTCCAGCCAGTCCAGCGTCGCCGAGGCGCTGCGGGCTCCGTCGACCGAACCGGAGGACACCACGACCAGCGAATCGGCGACGTCGAGGACACCCTTCATCGCCGAGTGCATCAGACCGGTGCCGCAGTCGGTGAGCACGATGTTGTAGAAGTGCTCCAGCAGGTTCACCGTGCGCCGGTAGTCGTTCTCGGAGAACGCCTCCGACACGGCTGGATCCTGTTCGCTGGCAAGGATTTCCAGCCGGCTCGAGCCCTGCGACGTGTAGGACCGGACGTCGCTGTAGCGCGTGATCTTGTCCGCGTCCCGCAGCAGGTGGCGGACGGTCGCGGTGGTCTCGATGGCGATCTTCTGCGACAGCGTCCCGCGGTCCGGGTTCGCGTCCACCGCCACCACGCGGTCGCCGCGCAGGGACGCGAAGGTCGCGCCGAGCGTGGTCGTGGTCGTGGTCTTGCCGACGCCGCCCTTGAGGCTCAGCATCGCGATCTTGTAGCACCCGCGCAGCGGCTGGTTGACGCGCGCGATCAGCTCGCGCCGCCGCGTGTCCGCGGGGCTCTCCCCCGGGTTGATCAGCTTGCCGCTGCCCAGGTACACCGCCTTGCGCCAGCCCGACTGCGGCGTCCGCTTCTGCTGTTTCACCAGGTGTGCCGTGGCCAGCTCGTCCGCGCTGGACGCGGGCTGCGGAAGCCCCTGCGCGTTCGCTGGGGGAACCGCCCCCGGAGCAGGAACCGGCGTGCCAGCCGGGGCTGCGGGCGGCTGCTGGTACCCGCCCGGCGCGGCGTGCTGCGGATGCTGCTGCGCCGGAGGCTGCAATGGCGGCAGATTCTGGTCGTAGTGCGGCTGGTAACCGCCCGGCTGCGGCAGCGGCTGGTACGCCCCCTGCGGCGGCGGCTCGACGACCTGCGTCGGCTGCGCGTCGTACGGTCCGGTGCCGGGATGCGGCGTCGAATCGGTCCGTTCCTCGGAGAACATGGCAGCCGGTTCCTGGGCCTGCTCGGACTGCTGTTCGCCGGCAGTCTCTTCACTGGGTCCGGTCACCGTTGCCAACCTCCCGGGTACATCGAAGGGCCCCTGACAACGACGGTAGTCGCCCGAGGCCCGGTCCGGGTGGCGGACCCCCGGCTAGCTCACCCCTGCGTAGGAATGCAGTCCGACGGTCACCAGGTTGACGAAGAACAGGTTGAAGATCGTCACCGAGAACCCGACGATGTTGATCACCGCCGCGCGCGTGCCGCGCCAGCCCGCGGTGGCGCGGGAGTGCAGGTACGCCGCGTAGACGACCCACGCGATGAACGCGACGGTCTCCTTCGGGTCCCAGCCCCAGAACCGGCCCCACGCGGCCTCGGCCCACACCGCACCGCACAGCACGCCGAAGGTGAAGATCGGGAACGCCACGATCGTGGCGCGGTAGGCGATCCGGTCGAGCACGTCGGCGGCGGGCAGCTTCGGGCCGAAACCGGCGAACTTGGCCGGGTTGCGGTCGTGCGCGGTGCGGAAGAGGTACAGCACGCTCGCCACGCCCGGCACCAGGAAGACGCCGGAGCCGATGATCGCGGCGGACACGTGGATGTAGAGCCAGTAGGACTGCAGCGCGGGCACGACCGGCGCGGCCACCGTGTACAGCAGCGTGCCGTTGATGAACATCAGGATCACGACGGGCAGCAGCAGGAAGCCGGTGAGGTGGCGGACCGGGAACTTCTTGATCACCACGAGCCAGGCGACGACGGTGATGAAGGTGACCGCCATGCCGTACTCGTACATGTTGCCCCACGGCGCGCGGTGCACCGCGAGTCCGCGCAGCACGATCGCCGACAGCTGCAGCAGCGCGCCCAGGACGAGCAGCGCCGCGCCCATCCGGCCGATCCGCTCGGGGCGGCCGATCGTGCGCGGAGCCTCGGGCTCGGCCGGTGCGTCGCCGTCCTCGATCGCGGCCGAGTCGGAGTCCGGCCCGCCCGCGCCGACCAGCACGCGCTGCCTGCTGCGCTCGGCGGCGAGACGGCCCTTGGCCCCGAACGCCTGCTCGAAGAGCGTGAACAGCAGCGCCAGCACGTAAATCGCCACTGTCGTCGTGTACAGCAGGTCGCTGTACTGCGAGAAAGTCTCGTTGATTTCCATGCCTCAGCTGCCCTTCCGGCCCGTGACCAGCCGTTCGCTGATCCGCTGGAATTCCTCGCCGTATCCGGCTTGATCCGTGCGCGCGAGCCCCGCGACCTCGATCACGGTACTCGCGCCCTCGTCCTTGCCCGGCCGCACCCGCACCCACACGCGACGCCGCTTGACCAGCAGCGACGCCCCGAGTCCGGCGAACATCACGATCGCGAAGCCGAGCACGTAGCCCTGCGTCGGATCGTGCGAGACCTGCAGGTTGACCCATTTGTTGACGCCGTCGAAGCGCACCTTGGTGCCGTCGTCGAGCGTCAGTTCCTGGCCGACCGCGAGGTTCTTGCGGGCGACCCGCTTCAGCCGGCCGTCCTCGACGCGGGACTGGTCGACCGAGAACACCGACTGGCCGCGGCCCGCGTCGAGACCGAGGTCGCCGCGCAGCACGTCGACCGCGACCATCGGGTTGTTCAGCTGCGGCCCGGTCGAGGTGAGGACGCCGCCGTGGATGAACGAGGACGGCGCGAACAGCCCGGTGATCGCGAGCTGCTTGGTGCGCCGCTGGACCTCGTCGGTGACGCCGGGCTGGTCGAACTTCGTCGCGCCCTCGGACAGCATCGTCGACGGGTCGGTGAACATCCACTGGGTGTTCTGGGTGCGCTTCTCGCCGTTCGGGAAGGTCACCGTGAACTGCGGCGAATACCCGTTGCCGAGCAGGTAAACCCGGTCGCCGGCGGTGCGCAGCGGCTCGTTGACCTCGAGGTCGTACGGCTTCCAGGTACCGGTCTGCAGGTCCTCGCCGGACTGGTACTCGATGTGCGAGTGGTAGTAGTCCGCCTGGTTGGTGGCGGTGTAGCGGGCGGTGAAGTCGTTGACCTTCACGCAGAACGGGTCGAGGTCGGTGCCGTCGATGCGCAGCCCGGCCTCGAACGAGTCGTAGTTGTAGATGCCCGAGTTGCAGAACTGGCCGCCGTTGGCCTGCACGATGACCTGGCCCTCGTAGCTGTAGAGCTTGCCGAGGGCGAAGAAGATGATCAGGCCGAGCATGCCGAAATGGAAGAGCAGGTTGCCGGTCTCGCGCAGGTAACCGCGTTCGGCCGAGACGCTGAACCCGCCGCCGTCCTCCTCGCGCTCGATGCGCCGCCAGCCGGACAGCTGCTTGCGCACGTCCTCGCGGATCGTCTCCGGCGTGCGCGCGGTGCGGGCGATCCGGTGGTGCGGCATGCGCGCGAGGTTGCGCGGCGTCAGCACCGGCTTCGCCCGCATCTGCTTGAGGTACTCGAAGCTGCGCGGCGTGAGGCAGCCGACCAGCGAGATCATCAGCAGCAGGTAGATCGCGGAGAACCAGACGCTGGAGTAGACGTCGTAGAACTCCAGCTTGTCGAGCAGCGAACCCCACCAGCCGTGCGCGCTGATGTACTGGTCGACCTTCGGCGCGTTCAGCCGCCGCTGCGGCAGCAGCGCGCCGGGCAGCGCGGCGAGCGCCAGCAGGAACAGCAGCACCAGCGCGGTGCGCATGGAGGTCAGGCCGCGCCAGGTGTTGCGCAGGAAAGCCAGGACCTGCCTGGCCGGCGACGGCCGGTACGGCTGCGGGTTCTTCGGGGGCGCTTCGGTAGTGGTCACAACGGCAGCTCGAGATCGGAGGCGACGGAGTTGCGGAGCCAGCCCATGACGTCCCCCCACAGCCCGGTGACCAGCAGGATGCCGACCAGCATCAGCAGCGCCCCGCCGAAGATCTGCACGCGGCGGCCGTTGCGGCGGAGCCAGTCGGTGGCGCGCACGGCCCAGCGCGCGCCGAGCGCGATCAGCAGGAACGGGACGCCGAGGCCGAGGCAGTAGACGAGCACCAGCACGTACCCGCGGATCGCGGCCCCGCCGGTGGCGCTGGCGAGACTGGTGACGGCCGAGAGCGTCGGCCCGATGCACGGCGTCCAGCCGAGTCCGAACACCGCGCCGAGCACCGGCGCGCCCCACAGGCCGCCGCCGGGCACGTGGTGCGAGCGGACCTCGCGCTGCAGCCCCGGGATCCAGCCGAGGAAGACCAGGCTCATGAGGATGGTGAGGATGCCGCCGATGCGCTGCAGCAGATCCTCGTTGACCAGCAAGGTGTTCGCGAGCCAGACCAGCGTGCCCATGGTCGCGACGAACACCACGGTGAACCCGAGCACGAAAAGCCCCGCCGCGCCGAGGACGGCGTAGCGGCCCTTCTTGCGTTCCTCGCCGTCGCGCACCGCCGGGGCGTCCGCGCCGACGAGAGCCGCGAGGTAGGCGAGGTACCCGGGCACGAGCGGCACCACGCACGGCGACGCGAACGAGATGGCCCCGGCGACCAGCGCGACACCCGCGGCGAGCAGCAGCGGCCCGGAGAGCGCCAGCTCGGACACGGAGTTCACGCACTTGAGAGTAGGCAGTGAGCTGGACGTGAGGCGGGCGGGGCCCGCTCACAGGACCTACGCCACAGCGGGGCCGGGACCTTGGTCCCGGGTCACTTCTCGGCGCTGAGCCGCTGCACCACCGGAACCAGGTCTGAAGCCAGCACCTGCCGCAGGAACACCGCCGCGACCCGGTGCTGTTTGTCGAGCACCAGCGTCGACGGGATGATGTTGCGCGGATATCCGGACAGCTGCAGCAGCACGCGTCCGGACGGGTCCCAGATCGACGGGTACGTCAGGCCGCGGTCGCGCACGAAGTCCTGTGCCACGTCGCGCGCCGGGTCGCGCACGTCGAGCCCGATCACCTGCGCGCCGAGCGGGGCGATCTGCTTGCTCACGGTCTCCAGCTCGGGCGCTTCGGCCCGGCACGGGCCGCACCACTGGCCCCACAGGTTGATCACCAGCGCCTTGCCGGGGAAGTCCGCGAGCGAGAGCTGTTTGCCCTCGTGCATCAGGTCGTCGCCGGCCAGCGTCGGCACCTGCTGGCGCTCGTTCAGCGGGTACGTGATGTCGACCTTGCCGCCGGGCGAGACGAAGGTGAAGGTGCCGCCCGAGACGACCGCGTCCTTGCCGGTCGAGCAGCCCGTCACGACCAGCGCGGCGGCCAGCAGCACTCCGAGCAGCCGCCGTTTCATGCGCCGGTCACCTTGGGGTCCGTGGTGCCCGCGGGTTCGCTGTAGACGATCTCCAGCAGCTGTTCGCCGTCGAACACCAGGCTGGTGAGCGACGCGAGGGAGCACTGCCGCTGCCGCGGGTCGTGCCACAGCCGCTTCGCTTCGAGGAACCGGCGAAGCGTCCAGATCGGGAGCTGGTGCGACACGCACAGCGCTTCGCGCCCTTCGGCCTGTACGCGGGCACGGTGGACCGCGCCGAGCATGCGGTGTGCGATCTCGACGTACGGCTCGCCCCATGACGGCTTGAACGGATTCACCAGGTGCGGCCACGCTTTCGGCTGCCGCAGCGCGCCGTCGCCTACCGCCACGCGCTGGCCTTCGAAGACGTTCCCCGCTTCGATGAGACCGTCGTCGGTGGCGATGTCGAGACGGTGCGCGCCCGCGATAGGCGCTGCGGTCTCCTGCGCGCGCTGAAGCGGCGAAGCGACGACGTACGCGAGGTCGTGTCCGGCGAGGGCCTCCGCGACCGTAAGCGCCTGACGCTGTCCACGCTCCGACAGGCGGTAGTTGGGCAGCCGCCCGTAGAGGATCTTCTCCGGGTTGTGGACCTCACCGTGCCGCAGCATGTGCACGACGGTCGTCATGGGCGGACCGCCTCAGCCGCCGCGCGCGCCGCCGCCGGCAACGCGGCCTCGATGACACCGAACGCTTCGTCGTCCATCGCGGCGTTCACGAACCAGGCCTCGTACGCGCTCGGCGGCGGGTACACGCCCGCTTCGAGCAGCGCGTGGAAGAACGCCGGGAAGCGCCACGTCTCGGTGGCCTGCGCGTCCGCGTAGTTGCGTACGGGCTTGTCGGTGAAGAAGACGCTCACCAGGTTGCCCGCGAACTGCACTGTGTGCGTGACGCCCGCTTCGCTGAGCGCCTTGTCGAAGAGCCCGCCGAGACGCTTCGCGTTGGCGTCGAGCTTCTCGTACACAGCGTCGTCGGCTTCGCGCAGCGCGGTGAGACCCGCGGCGACCGCGACCGGGTTACCGGACAACGTGCCCGCCTGATAGACGGGACCGCCGGGCGCGAGCTTCGCCATGATGTCCGCGCGGCCGCCGAACGCCGCGGCGGGCAGCCCGCCGGACATCACCTTGCCGAACGTGTAGAGGTCGCCGGCCACGCCTTCGAGGCCGAACCAGCCGGCGCGCGAAACGCGGAAGCCGGTCATCACCTCGTCCATGATCAGCAGCGCGCCGTTCTCGTGCGCGAGGTCACGCAGCGCGGCGTTGAAACCGGGGTCCGGCGGCACCGCGCCCATGTTGCCCGCGGCCGCTTCGGTGATCACCGCGGCGATCTGGCCTTCGTTTTCCGCGAAGGACTTCCGGAGCGCGCCAAGATCGTTGTACGGCAAGACAATCGTGTCCGCGGCCTGCGCGCCGGTGACGCCCGGCGAAGTCGGCAGGCCGAGCGTCGCGACGCCGGAACCCGCTTCGGCGAGCAGCGCGTCGACGTGGCCGTGGTAGCACCCGGCGAACTTCACGATCTTGGCGCGGCCGGTGAAACCGCGAGCCAGCCGGATGGCGCTCATCGTGGCTTCGGTGCCGGAGTTGACCAGCCGGACCTGCTCGACCGGGCCGACCCGGCCGATGATCTCCTCGGCCAGTTCGACCTCGCCGATCGTCGGCGTGCCGAAGGACAGCCCGTGCTCCGCGGCCGCGCGGGCGGCGGCCACCACCTTCGGGTGCGCGTGCCCGAGGATCATCGGGCCCCACGAGGAGACGAGGTCGACGTAGCGGTTGCCGTCGGCGTCCCACAGATACGGGCCCTCGCCGCGGACCATGAACCGCGGCGTGCCGCCGACCGAGTTGAAGGCGCGCACCGGCGAGTTCACCCCGCCCGGAACGGCCGCCTTGGCGCGTGCGAACCATGCTTTGGACTGCTCGGTGCCAGTGCTCACCGTCCCAGTCTTGCAAATCCTCCGTTCGGGTGTCGGTGGCGCCCAAGCTGCCACCCGTTTGCCACCCGGCGCACCGGCCCGACCGCTCTTAGGATGGGCGCCCATGGACGGGGCGAGCCATGGAGGAGACGTGACGGCGCCCACACATCGCCGGAACCCGTGGCTGATGCTCGCGGTGTTCTTCGGGCTGGTCGGCGTCATCGCGCTGGTCGGCGCGCTGGCCGCGACGACCGCACCGGACGCCTACAACCGCTACGTGCTGCCGGCGTGGGCCCCGCCCTCGTCCCTGTTCAGTCCGGTGTGGACAGTGCTGTACCTCGTGCTCGCCGTCGCCGGCTGGAGTTATTGGCGCACCGACGGCGAGAACCAGGGCTTCGCCGCGTACGGCATCGGCCTGCTGTTCAACCTGATGTGGATCTCGCTGTTCTTCGCGGGCGGTTCCACGCAGGTCGCGTGCGTGGACATCGTGCTGCTCGATTTCACCGTGATGGTGACGATCGCGCTGTTCTACCGCCGGTCCCGCATCGCCGCGCTGCTGCTCGTGCCGTATCTGGCGTGGCTGCTCTACACGACCGCGCTGAACGTGGCGATCATCGCGCTCAACGACGTCCCCTAACGGCCCGGCTGCGCCACGATCGCCTGTGCGGCCACCGATCCGTCCGATCCGGTGCGGCCCTGGACGGTCACCGTCTGGCCCGGCTTGAGGTCGCTGAGCTTGCCCGGCTGCGTCACCCCGACCGTCGTGCTGTCCGAAGTGGACACTTTGACTTCGCTGCCCTGCACGGTCTTCAGCGTGACCGTGCTGCCGTCGACCTTCTCCACGGTGCCGATCGTGCCGCGACCGCCTGCCGTGCGTCCGCCGAAGCCGGTCCCCTGTTGTCCGGCTGTCGAATCAGGACGGGCACTGGAAGTACTGCTCGACGGACCGAACGCCGCGTGCGTCCACGCGCCGCCGGCGAACGCCAGCGCCAGCACGAGCAGCCCGGCGAGCACGAGGGTCGGCTTGCCGAACGGCCGCGCGACCTGCTTCAGCTCAGTCGTGAGATCGCCTTGGACGGCGGGTTCGGCGATGAGGTCTTCCGGACGCTGCGCGGCCGGCTCCTCCGGCGGGGTCGGAATGGGCTGGGTGGTCGACGCGGACATGGGGCTCCTACTCGTGCCGGAGGGCGTCGATCGGCCGCAGCCGCGAAGCCCGGTTCGCCGGGAAACTGCCGAAGAAAAGCCCGATCAGGGCGGACACCGCGAACGCGAGCGCGATCGACGACGGCACCACGACCGGCTGGATGCCCGCGACGCTGAACCGGCTGCCGACCACGCCGATCAGCACGCCGAGCAGTCCGCCGAACAGGCTCAACATGGTCGCCTCGGCGAGGAACTGGCCGAGGATCGCCGAGCGCGGCGCGCCGATCGCCTTGCGGATGCCGATTTCGCGGATCCGCTCGGTGACCGTGACGAGCATGATGTTCGTGACGCCGATCCCGCCGACCAGCAGCGAGATCGCCGCGACCGCGCCGAGCAGCACGGTGAACGTCTGGATCGCCGACGTGCGGGTCTGCAGCAGCTGCGCGGAGTTCTGGATCTGGAAGTCCGGATTGGCCGAGGCCTGGATGCCGTGCCGGGCGTCGAGGATCGCGGTGACCTCGGCCTGCGCCAGCCCGATCGAATCGGCCGTGGTCGCCTGCACCGCGATCTGGTTCAGCCCGCCGTAGCCGGCGAGCGAGTTCTGCACCGCGCTGATCGGGGCGATCGCGACGTCGTCGGCGTTCTGCAGCCCGGTGCTGCCCTTCGTCTGCAGCACGCCGATCACGGTGAACTGGATGCTGTTGATCAGCACGTTCTTGCCGACCGGTTCGGCGGTGCCGAAGATCGACTGCGCCGTCGTCGGCCCGAGCACCACGACCTTGCGCGCCTGCGTCACGTCCTCGGCACCGAACAGCTGGCCGTCGGCGATCTGCCGGTTCGTGGTGGTGAAGTAGCTGGGTTCGGTGCCGACGACGCTCGACACGTCGTAGGACGTCTGCCCGTAGGTCGCGGTCCCGCTGGTGTTCACCACCGGAGCCGCCGCCTTGACGTCCGGCGCGCCCACCGGGTCGACCAGTGCGTGCGCGTCCTGCACGGTGAGCGGCCGGACCTGGCTGGTCTGCCCGCCGCCGCGGAGCGGAGACACGTTGACCACGTCGGTGCCGAGGCCCTGGATGCTCGCGGTGATCGCCGCCGAAGCGCCGTTTCCCACTGCCACCAGCAAGATCACCGATGCGACGCCGATGGTGATGCCGAGCGTGGTGAGCACCGAACGCAGTTTGTTCGAGGCGAGCCCGCGCACCGCGAACCGCATGATCTCGAGGAAGTTCACGCGACCACCCCGGTGCGGACCTCGTCCGACACGATCCGCCCGTCGCTGACTCGCACGACGCGGCGGGCGTGGTGCGCGACCTCGTCCTCGTGCGTGATCACCACGACCGTGCGGCCGAGCGCGTTGAGCCGGTCGAAGACGCCGAGGACGTCGACCGTGCTTGCGTGGTCGAGGTTTCCGGTCGGTTCGTCGGCGAGCAGCAATGCCGGTCCGCCGACCAGCGCCCGCGCCACCGCGACGCGCTGCTGCTGTCCGCCGGACAGTTCGTTCGGCAGATGCTTGGCCCGGTCGGTCAGCCCGACCATCTCCAGCGCGGCGAGCGCGCGGCGTCGCCGTTCCCCTCGCTTGAGTCCGCTGTAGACCATCGGCAATTCCACATTGGACAACGCGCTGGTGCGCGGCACGAGGTTGAAGGACTGGAAGATGAAGCCGATCTTTCGGTTGCGCAGCAAGGCAAGCTGCCGTTCGTTGAGATCGGCGACCGAGAATCCGTCCAGCAGGTACCGGCCCGAGGTCGGGGTGTCGAGGCAGCCGAGCATGTTCAGCAGCGTCGATTTCCCGGACCCGGACGCGCCCATGATCGCCACGTACTCGCCCGGCCACACCCGCAGGTCGACCCCGCGCAGCGCGTGCACGGCGGTTTCCCCGCTGCCGTAAGTCTTGCGCAGTCCGGAGACCGCGATCACCGGCTTCATCCCCGGCCCCCGCCGCCGACGCCGCTCTGGCGTCCGCCGCCGAATCCGCCCTGCTGACCGCCGCCGAACCCGCCGAGACCGCCGGTGCCACCGGTTCGCTGCTGGCCATTGGAGCCGCTCGACGTCGTCGGCGACGCCGCGGTGAGGACCACGCTGTCGCCCTCTTGCAGCCCGGACTTGATCTCCACAGTGGACTCTCCGCGCACCCCGACCTCGACCTGCCGCGACACCGGCTGCCCGTTCTGTTCCACCGTGACCACGTTCGTCGTCCCGCTGGTCCGCACCGCCGCGGCCGGAACGCTGAGCACATTGTCGGCTTCCGCGACGGTGATCACGACGCTCGCCGACTGCCCGGGCCGCAACCCAGACGGCGGATTCGACAACGCCAGTTTCGCGCCGTAACTGACGACATTGCTGCTCGTGGTCGGCGTGAGATCAATGCTGGAAACGGTCGCCTGCAACGGTTGATCCGGTGTCGCGTTCAGCGCCACCGTGGCTTTCTGACCGGTTTTCACCTTGCTCACGTCAATTTCCGCCACCGAAGTATTGACGACGAGATTGCCCATGTCGGTGATGTCGATAAAACCGGTGCTGCTGCTCGTGGTGCTGTTACCGGAGGACGACTGCTGGCCGGACTGGCCGCCGGAACCGGAATTCGAGGAAGACGCGCCCGCTGAACTGTTGCTGGAACCGGATCCGCTGCCCGTTTGCTGCCCGACCGTCCCGTTGATCGCGGTGACCGTTCCCGCACCCGGTGCGGTCAACGTCGTCGCGGCCAGCGCCGATTCCGCGTTGTCGACGTCCAGCTGCGCTTGATCCACTTTGGCCTGAAGCGACGCGGTGCTGCTCTGCGCCTGTGCCGCGGTCTGGTTCGCCGGCGGGTTGTCCTCCGCGTTCGTGAGGTTGTCCTCGGCTACCGCGAGATTGTCCTTGGCGACCTGAAGTTGTTTGCTCGCCTGGGAAGAGTCGATCGTGGCGAGCTTCCGGCCGGCGCTGACGACGTCGCCGACCTTCACGTCGATGCTCGTCACCTTGCCGGACGTCGTGAAGTTCGCGACGCCGGTGTACGTGCTCGCGATCGTGCCCGCCGCCGACACGGTCTGGGAAACGTTCGCGCGGCGGACCGGCGTGGTCCGGGTTTGTGCGGACGCCGTGGAGCTAGCCGGAGAAAATGCCTGGTAAATCCCGAAAGCCGCGCCGCCGAGCAGCACGACAAGGACTCCGTTGACCACCCAGGTTCGTGTGCGCAGCCGCGTCATGGGCGCAAGACTGCGGGCCCTGCTTAGCAGTCAGCTGTTGGTTCCCTGTGGGCCAGCTGTGTAATTCAGTCCTTTTTCTTTTTGTGCCGGGCACGCACCGCGAGCAGCAATTGGCGGAACGCGTCCACCACCAGCACCGCGGACAGCGTGCCGAGCCCGAGCGCCCCGGCGATGTGCCCGCCGAAGTAGCGCTGCGACGCCAATCGCGTGCCGTCGCCCGCGGTGGTGACGACCGTGACGACCCCGGCGTGCCACAGCGCGAACGCCGCCCAGAGCACCAATCCGGCCACCACGACCTCGCCGAGCGCGACGAACGCGCGCCACGGCTGGTTGAGTTTCGCCTCGGGCTGCTTTTCCTCCGGCGGCCAAAGCCCGGCTCCGGTCGGCTGGGGTAGGTCGATCACGGGGTCCAGCATTTCAGGTTCACCGTCGTTCCGCGTCCCTCGTGGGGGTTCAGTTCCGGGAGTCATCGGACCGCTCCTCCCCGGTCGATTCGGTCTCGGGCCGGTTCTTCGCGGCCAGCTCCGACAGCGCGGCCTTCAGCGCTTCGACGTCACGGGCCCAGGCGAGCACCACGGTGCCGTCGTCCAGCTCAACCGGCAACTCGTCGTACTTCCGCGGCACCGACCAGCCACCGCCGAGAACGCGCGTCCCGACTGGCGCGCCGACGTCGGTCACCGACGCGATTCGCTCGGCGGCCAGCGTCTCACGCCCTTGCCGCAGCCCCTCGGTGGTGACCTCGAGCGAAAGGAACCGTCGTCGCGCGTAGACCCAGGGCAGCGTCAGCACGCACAGCGCGGCGCCGATCAGCACCCACCCGACCACGTGCACCGGGCCGCCGGTGGCCAGTTCGGCGAGCGCGCCCAGCAGCGCGAACAGCGGGCCCCAGATCAGCGCCGACCAGCCGACACCGGCCTCGGAGTACAGCGTCCTGGCCGCCATTACAGAGTCTTGCCAACCTTCGGGAAGTAGTCCGCGACCTTCGGCAGGTACAGCAGGATCAGCATGACGACCAGCGCCAGCGAAGCGGCGAGCGCGAAGATGCTGCGGGTCACCCCGAGTTCGAACACGATGCCGAGCACCGCCAGCAGCGTCGCGATGCTGCGCGCCGACCGCGTGCCCTCGCGGGCCTTCCAAGCGAACAGGACGAGCAGGCTGGCGAAGCACACCGCGCCGATCAGCAAGGACCAGACGAAAAAGTTCGCGGTGGACTGAGCCTCCTCAAGGGTAAGCGGGTGGCCGGGCTTCTGGGGCTGCTTCATCATCGCGTCGACGAGCTGCTGCTTGAACGCGAAGGTGACGACTTGCCCGACCACCACAATCACCGCCCCGACGATGGCGAGCACGAACGCGGCGTGCACCTCCAGCGGCGGCTTGGCCTTCGGCGCGGACTCCCCTGGCAGCATCGGATCCGGCGCACGACCGCGCTTGCGGCGTTCGTCGTCGGTGAGCCCGGCGAACTCGTCCGGGTTCACCTCGGCTGGCTTCGGGGTGTTCTCGTCCTTCTCGACCACCCGAAAGACCCTACCCGGGCTCAGTCCAGCCAGGCCGCGGCCTCGGCCGCCCAGTAGGTCAGGATCAGGTCCGCGCCCGCGCGGCGGATGGAGGTGAGCACCTCGAGCACGGTGCGCTCGCGGTCGAGCCAGCCGTTCGCCGCGGCCGCCTCGACCATCGCGTACTCGCCGGAGATGTTGTACGCCGCGACCGGAACCGGGGAAATGTCGGCCGCCGCATTGATGATGTCCAAATAGGACAGTGCGGGCTTGACCATGACCATGTCCGCGCCCTCGGCGAGGTCGAGCTCGAGTTCGCGCATCGCCTCGCGCGCGTTGCCGAGGTCCTGCTGGTAGGTCTTGCGGTCGCCCTTGAGCTGCGAATCGACAGCCTCGCGGAAAGGCCCGTAGAAGGCGCTGGCGTACTTGACCGAATAGGCGAGGATCGCGGTTTCGCTGTGCCCGACCTCGTCGAGCGCCCGGCGGATCACGCCGACCTGGCCGTCCATCATCCCGCTCGGCCCGAGCACGTGCGCCCCGGCTTCCGCCTGCGCGACGCCCATGTCCGCGTACAACCGGAGCGTGGCGTCGTTGTCGACCACGCCGTCCGCGTCGAGGACGCCGCAGTGCCCGTGGTCGGTGAACTCGTCCAGGCAGGTGTCGGCCATCAGCACGGTGGAATCGCCGAGTTCGCTGCGCAGATCCCGGAGCGCGACGTTCAGGATGCCGTTCTCGTCCACCGCGCCGGAGCCCTGCGCGTCCCGCTTCTCCGGAATGCCGAAGAGCATCAGCCCGCCGACCCCGGCGTTGACCGCCTCGACCGCGGCCTTGCGAAGCGTGTCGCGAGTGTGCTGAACGACGCCCGGCATGCTGGCGATCGGCCGCGGCGCGTCGAGGCCCTCGGCCACGAACATCGGCAGGATCAGCTGCCGTGGCCGCAACGTGGTCTCGCTGACCAACCTGCGCATTGCCGGAGTAGTACGAAGCCTGCGGGGTCGCTGCTCAGGGAACACACACCCAAGGTACTCCCGCACTCAGACAATCTCCCCGGCGAGGGCACTCGCACTCCCCGGCGAGGGCACTCGCGAAGCCCCGAGGCACCCACACCTCCCCCGCACCCCGATACGAAGCCAAAAACGCGGCGCGGGGGTGCTTGTCAAGGCATCTTTCCCGCCTTGACAAGCACCCCCCGCGCCGTCGTCCCACTCAGCTTCGGGGTGCCACCCACGAGGCCCGGGCGCAATGTCGCCGCCAGGCGACGAGCCGCCCCAGCCGCCACGAACCCCAGCCGCCACGAACCTCAGCTACGCCGAGTCCGCTTCGCCTTCCGAGGCGGCGGCAACGCACCCTCCGCCCGAAGCCGAGCCGCGTGCTCGGCAAGCGCGTCCACCAGATGCGGCACATCCGCCTTCTCCGGCTGAACGTCCACCCGCAGACCGAACTCCACCGCGGTCTCGGCAGTCTTCGGCCCGATGCACGCGACCAGCGTGCGCGTGTGCGGCTTCCCGGCGATGCCCACCAGGTTCCGCACGGTCGACGACGAGGTGAAGCAGACCGCGTCAAAACCGCCGGTCTTGATCATCTCGCGGGTCTCGGCGGGCGGCGGCGCGGCCCGGACGGTCCGGTAGGCGGTGACGTCGTCCACTTCCCAGCCGCGTTCGACCAGGCCGGCCGACAGGATCTCGGTGGCGATGTCCGCACGCGGCAGCAGAACGCGGTTCACCGGGTCCAGCACGTCGTCGTACGGCGGGAACTCGGCCAGCAGACCCTCGGACGACTGCTCGCCGGTCGGGACAAGCTCCGGGATGATGCCGAAGGAACGCACCTTCGCCGCGGTCGATTCGCCGACGCAGGCGATCTTCACGCCGGAGAACGCGCGGGCGTCCAGGCCGAACTCCTCGAACTTCTCCCACACCGCGCGCACCGCGTTGGTGGAGGTGAAGACGATCCACTGGTACCGGCCGTCGACCAGGCCCTTGACCGACCGCTCCATCTGCGCCGGGCTGCGCGGCGGCTCGACGGAAATCGTCGGCACCTCGTGCGAGGTCGCGCCGTGGCCGCGAAGCCGCTCGGCCATCTCGCCCGCCTGCTCCTTGGTGCGCGGCACCAGGACCTTCCAGCCGTACAGCGCCCGCGACTCCCACCAGGACAGCTTCGAGCGCTGCCCGGCGGCCTGCCCGACCGTCACGACCAGCGGGCCGACCAGCTCGCCCGCGTCGTTCGCGACCGAGGCGAGGGTGGTGTCCAGCGTGCGCTGGGTGTTGATGGTGCCGTTCGCGGTGACCGCGACCGGGGTGGTCGGCGGCAGCCCCTTCTCGGTCAGCTGGCTCGCCGCCTCGGCCAGGTGCGCCGAGGTCGCGTGCAGCACGATCGGGCCGGGGACCGCGGCCAGCGCGCCCCAGTCGACCTCGCCGCGGACGTCCGCCTCGGTGTAGGTGCCGCCGAGCGCGACACCCGCGTACGCCGGCACCGCGGTGCCCGGCGCGACACCCGGGATGACGTCGAACACAGCCGAGGTGCGGGCGACGGCCTGGACCTCGGCCACGACGGCCGGGCTGGTCAGCGGGTCGCCGGAGACCAGCCGCAGCGCGAGCCGGCCTGCCTTGGCCTCGGCGGTCAGGTCCTTGGCGACGTCGGACGGTTCGCCGACGGCGGGGCGGACCTCGGCGGTCGGAGCCGCGAACGCGAGCACGCTGGCCGGCACGTCCGGGTCGGTCACCACGACCTCGGCCTTGGCCAGGAGTTCCTGGGCGCGGACGGTGAGCAGCCCGGCGTCCCCGGGGCCCGAGCCCACGAAGGCGACGCGCCCGGCGGTCTTGCGAGCAGGGGTCATCGTTGGTGTTCTTCTCCTCTTGGGCGGCCGGTGCTCCGGCCGCTGGTGTCGGGCAGGTCGTGCGGGTCGGTGACGGCTGGCGTCACAGCGCGGGGCCGAGCAGCGCCCCGGCTCCCAGGTCAAGCAGTTCGGCGGCCAGTTCCCGGCCGAGCTTCTCCGCCTCGCCGATCCCGGCGATCGCGGACGCCCGCACCATGTCGACGCCGCCGTTCTCGCCTTCGACGGCAGCGGTGCCGCGCAGCGAGATGCGCTCCACCACCGCGCCCTCGTCGTCGAGGTCCTCGACGATCTCGGCGAGCGCGCCCACCGGCGCGCTGCACCCGGCTTCGAGCGCGGCGAGCAGAGCCCGTTCGGCCGTCACCGCGACCCTCGTGCTCTCGTCGTCCGCCGCGGACGCGAGCAGGTGCTCGACGTCCACGTCGGCGGCCCGGCATTCCAGCGCCAGCGCCCCCTGCGCGGGGGCGGGCAGCATCTGGATCGGGTCGAGGGTTTCGGTGATCTCGTCCACCCGGCCGACCCTGGCCAGTCCGGCACGCGCGAGCACAACGGCATCCAGCTCGCCGTCGGTCACCTTGCGCATGCGGGTATCGATATTGCCTCGAATCGGCACGATTTCCAAACCGAGACCCAGCGCGCGCAGCTGCGCCATCCGCCGGGCCGCTCCGGTGCCGACCTTCGAGCCCGGCGGAAGCTCGCCGAGGGTGAGGCCGTCGCGCGCGATGAGCGCGTCGCGCGGGTCCTCGCGCGGCGGCACGGCGGCCAGCACGAGGCCGGGTTCGGGTGCGGTGGGCAGGTCCTTGTACGAGTGCACGGCGACGTCGATCTCGTTGCGCAGCAACGCTTCCCGCAGCGCGGAGGTGAACACGCCGACGCCGATCTGCGAGATCGGGGCGCTGGAGAGGTCGCCCGGCGTGGTGACGGTGACGATCTCCACCTCCGCCCCGGTGGCGCGGATGGTGTCGGCGACGATGCCGGTCTGCGCGAGGGCGAGCTTGCTGCCCCGCGTGCCGATGCGAATGACTCTGGTCACTTACCGCTTCTTCTCGGATTCCGGCGCTGTCGGGCTCGCCACGGCCGCAGGAGCCTGCGGGTCGAGGCAGAACAGTTCCCGCAACGCGTTGGCGTAGTCGGTGTCGGCCGTCTCGGCGGCCAGCTGCTTGACCCGCACCGTCGGCGCGTGCAGCAGCTTGTCGACCACCCGGCGAACCGTGCGGCCGACCTCTTCGCGAACCTGGCTGTCGAGTTCCGGCAGCCGGTTGTCCAGGCGGAGCAGCTCCGCGTCCACCACCTCGGCCGCGCGCCTGCGCAGCGCGGTGACCGTGGGCGTGACCTCGGCACTGCGCTGTCCGGCGAGGTACTCGCGCACCTCGTCGAGCACGATGCCGTTGGCTTTGGCGGTCTGCCGCTCGGTGGTCGGGGCCCCGGCGTCGCGCATCCGGCGCTGGATCGTCTCCAGGTCGACCACGGTGACGTCGGCGAGTTCGGCGACCGCGGGGTCGACGTCCTTCGGCAGCCCGAGGTCGCAGACCACCAGCGGACGTCCGGCGCGCGCGGGCACATGGCCGGCGAGGAACACCGCGTCCTGCGCCCCGGTGCACGCCACGACGAGGTCGGCGAGTTCGACCGCGGCGGCCAGGTCGGACAGCGGCACCGACCGGGCCGGGATTCCCTCGGCGACGACCTTCTCGGCCAGCCGGACGGCGTTGGCTTCGGTGCGGTTGGCGACGGTGATCTCGGCGATCCCGGCCTTGCGCAGCTGCGACGCGGTGAGCGCGCCCATCGAACCGGCCCCGACGATCAGCGCGTGCTTGCCCGCGATGTCCCCCGCGGCGGCCAGCGCCTCGGACACGACGGACGCGCCGAGCTGGTCGAGCCCGGTCTCGGAGTGCACGCGCTTGCCTACGCGCAGCGTGGTCTGGATCAGCTCGTGCAGCGTGCGGCCGACGGTGCCGGCGTCGCGCGCGGTCGCGTACGAGGCGCGCACCTGGCCGAGGATCTGCGTCTCGCCGACCACCATCGAGTCGAGGCCCGAGGCGACGGAGAACAGGTGCTCGACGGCCGCGCCGGCGTAGTGCACGTACAGGCTGTCGTACAGCTCGGCGGGCTCCATCCCGGCCTTGCGGGAGAGCACCTCCGAGACGTCGTTGACGCCGCCGTGGAACGTCTCGACCACGGCGTAGACCTCGATGCGGTTGCACGTCGAGACGAGCATGACCTCGCTGATGTGCTCCGCCTGCTGCAGGTCGTGCAGGACCTTGGTCAGCTCGTCCGCGGGGATCGCCGCACGCTCGAGCGTGCCGAGATCCGCACTGCGATGGGAGAGCCCGACCGCCAACACGCTCATTCAGCGCACCACCATTCCGAGACCGCCGTCCGTACCGGCGCCGTTTCGTCCGCCGCCGCTGCCATTGTCGGCTGGTCGGCCCGTGCCGGGTAACCCGGTATTTCCCTGGTTTTCCCCGGCGGCGCCCGCGCTGGCCGCGCTGTCGGCGCGCCGAGCCACGTGGAACGAGAGGATCTGCAGCTCGACAGCCAGGTCGACCTTGCGGACCTCGACGTGTGCCGGTACCTGAAGCACTACCGGCGCGAAGTTGAGGATGCACTGGACGCCGCCTGCCACCAGCCTGTCGCACACCGACTGCGCGGCGGTAGGAGGTGTGGCGATGATCCCCACGGAAATCTCCCTTTCGGAGCAAACGCGAGGAATGTCGTCCATGTGGGAGACCGGCAGGCCGCCTACGGGCACGCCGATCAGGTCGGGGTCGAGGTCGAAGAGCGCCTCGACCGGGAAGCCGCGGCCGGGGAAGCCGCCGTAGTTGGCGAGCGCGTGGCCGAGGTTGCCGATTCCGACCACCGCGACCCGGTGCTGGCGAGTGAGGCCGAGGATGCGCTCGATCTGGCTGACGAGCACCTGCACCTCGTAGCCGACGCCGCGGGTGCCGTAGGAGCCCAGGTAGGAGAGGTCTTTGCGCAGTTTGGCGGAGTTCACGCCGGCGGCGGCGGAGAGTTCCTCGCTGGAGACGGTGGTCGCGCCCTGTTCGGCCAAGCCGGAGAGAATCCGCAGGTAGACGGCCAGCCGAGCGACGGCGGCCTCCGGGATCTGCTTCGCGCGGACCGCGGTGTCCTCCGCATCGGAGACGGCGGGCATCTCGGCGGTCGGGGCATTGTCGGCGTCCGGCGCGGTCCGGGAGGCGCGGGCGGGACGGCGGGTGCGGGGTTTCGGCTCGTCCTCGGCGGGGGTTTGGGCCTCGACGGCGGCCTCGGCGGCCGCCCGGCTGGCGCGGCCGTTGCCGGACGCTGCCCGGCCGTTGCCAGCGGCGTGTTCGCCACCGGCCTCCTGACGGCGAACAGCAGTGCGACCGTTGCCCGCGGCATGCTCGCCACCACCGGCGACCTGATCACGACCAGCGGCCCGGCCATTGCCCGCAGCATGCTCTCCACCACCGGCGGCCCGATCACGACCTGCCGCCCGGCCATTGCCCGCAGCATGCTCGCCACTACCGGCGGCCCGCCCGTTCTCCGAGCCGCTTGCGTGACTGGCTTCCGCTGAATTCCCGTTGCGCCCCAAGCCGTTCTCGCTCACCGTAGCTCGACGGCGGCTGCCCGCGGCATGCCGTCCCCCGGACCGGCGCGCAGCTGGCGGGGCGGGTTCGGCGGCGTCGGATTCGTCGCGAGGAGGCGTGCCCGGCGGTTCGGCACCACCGCGCCCACCCCGCTGTGTCACCACGCTGACGTCTCCTCAATCCGGCTTCGTGCCCGCGCTGTCTCCCACCTGCCTGTCCGGCAGTGGAAAACCAACCCTTGACCCCACGGCTTCCGTCCGGTTCGATGCCGGACCTCGCGGGGACGGGTTCCTACGGTAGTCCACTTGTGAACGCATGCACAAAGTCACTGGTCATCCGCATGACCGGGAGCACAACTGAGCCCGCGGCCCACCGGTAACCGCACCACCGCTGACGATCCCGAGTTGCCGTCACCATCGGCCCATCCAGTGGCTGTGCACACACCACCGCGGAGACCGGCCGGACAGTTCCGGCGGGCCGACGCGCCGCAGGAGCGAGCACAGCGCGCCCCAGCCTGCTCCCGAGTCAAGACGTAACCCGTTCGGATGGTCGGTCCGGTTCTCGGCCACGTGGAACAGCTGGCGCGGCTACACCCAATGCGTAGTGACTTGCACACGCAGGAGCAATCAGAAGGAACGTGCCCGTTGAAACAACGAGTCCTGAGGGCAGGAACGTCCACTTTGCTCGGGATTTCACTCCTGGTCCTCACGGGATGCAGTTCTTCCGCCGGAGCCCCGACGAAGAAGATGGGCTCCCAAACGTCCTGCGACCTCATTAGCAGCCAAGACCTCGGCGCAATCCTTCAAACTTCGGTGCCGAAGCCAGAGATGAGCGGGCCGCAGTGTCAGTACTCCACGGCCAACACAGTGACGGTTTCGACGTCTCGCGGGATCCAGTCGGCGAAGGGCGGCTCGGAAGTCACCGTAGAGGGCCAACATGCGACAAGGTCCGAGTTCGCGAAGGGGCAAGGTTGCGTCATGGATGTCCAGCTTGCGGACAACGATCCTCAGCAGCTGTTCTCCGTGGCTATGGTCTTCGGCCCGGACGCCGTCGCCAAATTTGGAGACAAAGCCTGCGACCTGGCAGAAAAGGTAGCGGCGAAGGTCATCCAGTCATTGCCGGGATAACAGCTGCTAGCAGCCGAGCGCGGCTGGGCCTTGCCGAGAGCGGGACCGCGCCCTTCTCGGCCGTCGTCACGGGTCCCCGGCCAACGGTGGTCGCTGCCCCCGGGCTTGGCACGTCGTCAGCGGGACGGATGGCGATAGCGCCGAGTGTTGGCCCACGGACTCGGGGGTTCAAGCCGCCGTGAACGGAACCGTGTGCCACCCGGTCGCGCCGTCCGGGACCGGGTCCGCGCGACGGTCTGTTTGCGTGTAACCGGACTGGTCCGTCGCCCGCACCGTCACCGTGTGGCTGCCTGGCGGCACCGGCACCTCGGCCCACCACATCCGCCAGGTGTCCTTGTTGACCTCGGCTGACAGGGTCGCCGGGAGCCACGCGCCTTGGTCCACGCGCACTTCGACCTTCGCGATCCCGACGTGCTGTGCCCACGCCGTCCCCGCCACGCGGACCCGGCCCGCGCGCACCGACGTTCCGCTGGCCGGGGCGTCGATCCGCGATTCGGTCTTGATCGGGGCCTGCTCCGCCCAGCCGCGCTGCAGCCAGTACGCCTGCCGCGCGTCCCAGGTCGTGAACTCCAGGTCGGTGACCCATTTGGTCGCCGAGACGTACCCGTACAGCCCGGGGATCACGATCCGCGCCGGGAATCCGTGCTCGACCGGCAGTGCCTCGCCGTTCATGCCGATCGCGAGCATTGCGCCGCGCGCCGGGTCCAGCGCGACGTTGGCCGGGGTGCCGCAGGTGAACCCGTCGACGCTGGTCGCGTACATCTGCTGGGCGCCCGCGTGCACGCCCGCCGCCTCCAGCAGGTCGACCAGGTCCACGCCGATGAAGTTCGCGGTCGAGATCAGGTCTCCGCCGACGTCGTTGGATACGCAGGTGAGCGTCACGGTCCGTTCCACCAGCGGGCGGTTCCGGATGTCCGCGTAGGAGAAGCTGACCTCGCGGTCGACCATGCCGTGGATCTTCAAGCTCCAGTCCTCGGCCCGCACCTGCGGCACGACGAACGCGGTGTCGATCCGGTAGAAGCTCGCGTTCGGCGTGATGAACGGCGGCGAGCCGAGCTTGTGGAAATCCGCGTCCGGCGGCACCGGTGGGGCCTTCCGCGCAGCGACCAGCGGCCCGATGGACGCGCGGGATCCGGCCGCGCTGCCGGTGGTGGACACGACCTCGCCGACGATCGCCGCCACGCCCGCGCCGGCCGCGAGTCCCGCGCCGCGCTGCAATACCTGGCGACGGCTGAGTCCTTGCCGCGGTTCGGTTTCCGGCGGCAGCGCGCATTTGTGCAGCCAGCCGAACACCAGCAGCGAAGCGCCCAGCGACAGCACCGGAGCCAGCAACGCGAGCTGGCCGACGTCCGTGCGCTCGAACACCGCGAAGATCCCGAACGCGCCGACCACGAGCACCAGCAGCTGACCCGGCAGCGGACGGCGGCGCGAAAGCTGTCCGGCCAGCACCGCGAAACCGAGCAGCACCACGGCCAGGCCGATCTTGAGCACGGTCTTGTCGGCGGTCCCGATGGTCTGCTCCGCCCACACCACGACGGCGTGCGGGCTGTGCGCGATCACGAAGTCCGCGACCGCGACGAACGGCGACGCGTTGTACCCGACAAATCCGGCGACCAGGTGCCCCACGCCCAGCGCGACAGCCAGCGAGACCAGCCCGATGAACGTCGCGATGCCCAGGGACAGGCGCGGCCGGGCGGCGGGCGGAGCTTCTTTCAACGCATTCACCCCACCATCTTCGGCGGGTCCGGCCCGGACAGGCCCGTCCAACGCGCTTACGGGTTGCTTACCGCAGTGCCGCGCGCAGCCGTTCTTCTTCGACGCGCCAGTACCCGTGCTCAACCCCGTCGATCAGGATCACCGGCACCTGGTCGCCGTACTCGGCCTGCCATTCCGGGTCGCTGTCGACGTCCGCGGTCTCCCACGGCACGCCCAGCTCGCCGCAGATCCGCGCGACGTCCGCCTCGGCCACGTCGCACAGGTGGCACCCTTCGCGGCTCATCACGGTCACTTTGTGCACAGCACCACCTTATGCTCGTGAGTGTTGATCACGGTTCTAACCGTGATCAACACTCACGAGGCCGTCAGCGCAGCTTCAGCCGCCGCAGCTTCCCGGTCGCCGAATGCGGCAACGTCTCGGCGAACTCGACGGTGTGCGGCACCTTGTATCCGGCGAGGTGCGCGGCGCACTGGTCCACGACCTGCTGCTCCGACAGCGCCGCGCCTTCGGCAGGCACCACGACCGCCTTCACCGCTTCGCCGCTGCGCTCGTCGACCACACCCACGACGGCAGCCTCGACCACCTCGGGCAGCTGCGAGATCACTTCCTCGACCTCGTGCGGGAAGACGTTGAAGCCGTTGACAATGATCAAGTCGTTGGCCCGGTCGACCAGGTGCAGGTCGCCGTCGGAATCGAGGTAGCCGACGTCGCCGGTCCGGAACCAGCCCTCGGCGTCCGGACCGTGCGCGCCGTCCGGCCAGTACCCGGAGAACAGGTTCGCGCCGCGCACCGACACCAGCCCGGTGCTGCCACCGGCCTCGAACACGTCGTCCGGCTCCTCCGGGTCGAGCGGCAGGTCGTCCGCGGACCCGTCGGAATCCACCAGCCGCAGCTCGATCCCGGGCAGCGGCCGTCCGACCGATCCGGGCTTCGCGTAGCCGGTGACCAGCGTCGACGTCACCACCGGCGCGCATTCAGTGAGCCCATAGCCCTCGTACACGTCGAGCCCGGCGGCCTCGCGGATCGCCGCGAGCACCTTCGGATGCAGCGGCGCGGCACCGGACGTCAGCCGTTTCACAGTCGCCAGGCCGCGGGCCAGTTCCTCGGGGCCGAGCGAGGCGAATTCGTTGTACATCGCGGGTACGCCGGCGATCGACGTGACGCGGTGCTCGGCGCAGTCTTGCAACGTCCGCCGGGCCTCGAAGCGTTCGGACAGCACCAGCGTCGCCCCGACCGCGGTCGCCATCAGCAAACCCGGGCCGAGGCCGTAGACGTGGAAGAGCGGGATCGACACCAGCACCCGGTCGTCGTGCTCGGTCACTCCGTCCACTTGGGACAGCTGCTCGAGGTTCGCCAGCAGCGCCCGGTGCGACAGCAGCACTCCGCGCGGCGGCCCGGTCGTGCCGGAGGTGTACGAAACGACCGCGATGTCCTCGCCGGAACGGCCGAGGTCGACCGGGTCGCCCGGCTCGTCGCCGCGCGGCGGCAGGCCGGTGATGCCCTCGGGCAGTTCGGCGTCGTCGCGCTGGACCACGCGTTTCGCGCCGCAGTGCTCCAGCAGCCGCTCCAACTCGGGCGCGGGGGCCTGCGGGGACAGCGGCACGGCGATTCCGCCCGCGCGCAGCACGGCGAACAGGGCGACCGCGAAGTCAGCCGAAGTCGGCAGCCGCAGCACCACCGGGTCGCCCGGCGCGACGCCGGAGGAGACCAGCCGGCGTGCTTGCGCGTGCGCCGCTTCGTCGAGCTGTCGCCAGGTCAGCGTGGCACCCGTGCCCGTCTCGACGATCGCCGTGCGGTCCGGCCAGCGGCTGGCCGCGTCGGTGAGCAGGCCGGCTACGCCATGGGCGGTGCTGATCCGGTCCACCCCCACCCCTCTCGTTCCGTTGCGAATTCGTCATCTTCTCACCCGTAATGGGGATGCCGCGCGATCGTCGCACCTCTGCCTGACCGGGACACTACCTACTTCGCGGTAACAACACGTATGCTGCACTGCGTCGCCGGGTGGCGTTGATCACTACCGGGTGACCCGAGCAAGGGAGTCGTCGTGCCGAAGCTGCCGGTCCACGAGGGCGTGGGACACGCGCCGCGGCACGCCCGCACGCCCTCGGGTACGCGCCCGGCCGCACCAGGGACAGCCGGAGGTGCCGCCCGATGACCCGTCCGATCACCCTGTCCGCCGCCGCGCACCGCGGTCCAGTCGCGATGTTCGCCGACCGCGTGTTCGGTTCGTCCGCGGCCGCCGTGCCGCTGTCCAAGGCCGAAGCCGAACCGGACCCCGCCGAGGTCGCCAAGGCCGAGGCGTGGGAGCTGGTGCGCGCCGCGCAGGCTGGCGACTCCTCCGCGTTCGGCCAGCTGTATGACCGGTACGTCGACGTCGTCTACCGCTACGCGCTCTTCCGCCTCGGCGACCGCGATCTGGCCGAGGACGTCACCAGCGAGACCTTCCTGCGCGCGCTGCGCCGGATCACCTCGGTCAGCTACCAGGGCCGCGACGTCGGCGCGTGGTTCGTCACCATCGCCCGCAACCTGATCCTCGACCACGTGAAGTCCAGCCGGTTCCGGCTCGAGGTCGTCACCGACGAGGTCGCCGAACCGGGCGGCGTGCCCGGCGGACCGGTCGGCCCGGCGGCGCAGGCCGGGCCCGAACAGCAGGCGATCGCGGGCGCGACCCGGGCCGAGCTGCTGCGGTGCGTCGCCGAGCTCGGCGAGGACCAGCGCGAATGCATCGTGCTGCGGTTCCTGCAGGGGCTGTCGGTCGCGGAGACCGCGCAGATCATGGATCGCAACGAGGGCGCGGTGAAGGCGCTTCAGCACCGGGCGGTCCGGCGGCTCGCGCAGCTGCTGCCCACCGGCCTGCGTTGATCGTTCAACGAACAGCCGTAACTTTTCCGGCGTCTTAATCGTTTCTCACCCAGACCGGCGGTCAGGGCCGGGCGTTGGGTGAGACGGAGCAGCACCGTGGGCGTGCCCGGGTGGTTTTCGCGTGGTCGGACCGAGAGCGAACGGTTCGACGACGCGATCGATGCTTCCCGCGGCGAGCAGCCGGAGGAGTTCGCCGAAGAGCTGGCCCTCGTCGGCGCGCTGCGCGAACTGGGCCAGGCAGGCCGCCCCGACCCCGCGACCCGAGCACGGATTCGCGCGGAGATCGAAGGCCGTATCGGCGAACCTCTTCCGCGTCGGCGGTGGCGTCCGCGAATGGCCGACCTCGCCGCCGCGGGCATCGCGCTGATCCTCGGACTGGGCGGGCTCACGCTGCTGCTTTCGCGAGACGCCCTCCCCGGAGACGCGCTGTACAGCGTGAAGCGAGCGGGCGAAGTCACGTCGCTCGGCCTGACCTTCGGCGACGAAGCCAAGGCCGAGAAGCACCTGAGGTTCGCCGCGAACCGCGTCACCGAACTGGGCCGGATGAACGACGCCGCTCCGGCGGCGTACCAAACCGCTCTGCACGACTTCGGCAGCGACGTCCGCGCGGGCGTGGCCGAATTCACCGAGCTGGCGACCACGAGCGGCAACCGCACCGGGCTGACGTCGCTGGAGTCCTGGGCGCAGAGCCAGTCGCGGCAGCTGGAATCGGAACAGGCCGGGGTCCCGGAGTCCGCGCGTGAGGGCTTCCAGCAGGCCCGCCTCCTGCTCGACCGGGTCCAGCAGCGGACGTCCGCGCTCGGCTCGCGGCTGAGCTGCTACCAGATCACCACCGGCACCACCGACGAACTGGGCCTGCTGCCGGCGCGCGGCGCGTGCACGCAGCAACCGCTGTCGCCCGGCGGTTCCACGCCGAGCAGCCCTCCCCCGGCTCCCGAGTCGAGCGTCCCGCCGACGGACGCCCCGCTTCCGGCGCGCTCGGCGTCGTCGCCGACCGCCAGCGGCAGCCCGAGCACGCCGGCCCCGACACGGACGACCAGCGAGGTCCCGCGCACGCCGACCCCGCCGAGCGTCCCGCCGCCGATCACCGCCCCGACCCCGCCCCGGATCCCGACCCGGCCCGCGCCCCCGCCGGTCGTCTCGGTCCCGCCGCTGGTGCCCGGGCTTCCGCCGATCGTCATCGGCTGACGCCCGAGGTCGGGGAAGGCCCGGCAACCCCTGTCCGAGGTGCTGGCCACATCTCCAACGGGTGAGTCGCACGGTCGCTACCCTGTGCTGCAGGACCCGGTCGGCGTCGTCCGCCGGGACGTGCCCGAACCTGGAGGCGGTGTGCGTGTCAGCTTGGCGTGGCAAGGATAAGAGTCAGGAACTGGAGCGGCTCGCCACGCTCGCCGGAGAAGCGTCGGCGGAGGCCGCGTCCTCTTCGGCGCAGCTGGCGACGACGGTTCCGCCCGCGCCGCCGGACCTCACCGCGGGCGCGTTCTTCGACGTGGACAACACGATGATGATGGGCGCGTCGATCTTCTACTTCGCCCGCGGGCTGGCCGCGCGCAAGTTCTTCACCTCCGCCGACCTCGCCGGTTTCGTGTGGGACCAGGTCAAGTTCCGCATCGGCGGGCGCGAGAACAAGGCCGACATCAAAACCCACCGCGAGCGTGCGCTGTCCTTTGTGGCCGGTCGCACGGTCGAGGAGCTCACCACGATGAGCGAGGAAATCTACGACGAGCTGATGGCGGACAAGATCTGGTCCGGCACCCGCGCGCTCGCGCAGATGCACCTCGACGCGGGCCAGCGCGTGTGGCTCGTCACCGCGACCCCGATCGAACTCGCCGCGATCATCTCGCGCCGGCTCGGCCTCACCGGCGCGCTCGGCACGGTCGCGGAAACCAAGGACGGGGTCTACACCGGACGGCTGGTCGGCGACATGCTGCACGGCCGCGCGAAAGCACACGCGGTTCGCGCGCTCGCGTCGCGGGAAGGCCTGAACCTCAAGCGCTGCACGGCTTATTCGGATTCGCAGAACGACGTCCCGATGCTGTCGGTCGTCGGCACCGCGGTCGCGGTCAACCCGGACAGCGGCCTGCGGGAAGTCGCCCGCGCCCGCGGCTGGGAGATCCGCGACTTCCGCACCGGCCGCAAAGCCGCCCGCATCGGCGTCCCGTCGGTGCTCGGCGCGGGCGCGGTCGCGGGGGCGGTCGCCGCGGGGATGGCCTACCGCCGCCGCTGATCCTGATCAGTCGAGCACCTCGGTCGCCTCGACCCTCCGCCGATCCGGTGCTCGGCCACGGCGCGCAGCTGCCCGGGTGAAGCTCAGCCGCGGAAAACGCTGCGCCGCTGGGAAAGCCGGCCGTAGAGCGAGTGCTGGATCGACTCGCGCACCTGGTCGGTGAGCGTGAACACCAGCATCGGGTCGTCGACCGCGTCCGGGCCGTAGTCGTCGGTGCGGATCGGCTCGCCGAACTCGATGCTCCACTTCGTCGGCAGCGGCACCGCGCCGAGCGGGCCCAGCAGCGGGAAGAACGGCGTGACCGGGAAGTACGGCAGCCCGAACAGCCGCGCCAGCACCTTGAGCTCGCCGATCTTCGGATACGTCTCCTCCGCCCCGACCACGGACACCGGGATGATCGGCACGCCCGCGCGCATCGCCGCGGACACGAAGCCGCCGCGGCCGAAGCGCTGCAGCTTGTACCGCGCGGAGAACGGCTTCCCGACGCCCTTGAACCCTTCCGGCCACACGCCGACCAGTTCGCCGTTGGTCAGCAGGCGTTCGGCGTCGGCGTTGCAGGCGAGCGTCTGCCCGGATTTGCGCGCGAACGACCCCACCAGCGGCAACTTGAACACCAGGTCAGCGCCGAGGCCGCGCAGATGCCGTCCGCCGGTTTCGTCGTGCACCGCGACCGCGGTCATCAGCGCGTCGAGCGGCAAGGTGCCGGAGTGGTTGGACACCAGCAGCGCGCCGCCCGCCTTCGGCAGGTTCTCGACGCCGAAGGTGTCGACGCGGAACCACTTCTCGTACAGCGCGCGCAGCGGCGGCAGCACGAGCGTGTCAGTGAGCTCGGAGTCGAAGCCGAACTCGTCCACCTCGTAGTCGCCGGTGAGCCGATGGCGCAGGAACGTGAGCGCGCTCCGCACCGACTCCGAGAGCGGATCGGCGACGGGCTCGCGCACCGGGCCGGACGGCTGCGCCGGGAACTCGACGACCGGCGCCTCGGCGCGCGGCTCGGGTTGCGCGGGGATCTCAGCCGGCTTCTCCCGGCCGGGTCCATGCAGCGGAATGACCTGTGCCTCGGCACCGTTCACGGGATTCGCCTCACTTCCGGCCCTCGTCGCGGGGTTCATCGGCGCGCCTGTCCGGTGGCGGCGGCCTCGAGCACCTTGCCGGCCAGCCCGGCCAGCGCACCGCCGTCGAGCACCGGACGCAGGCCGCGGCCGGCCACGTAGTCGTCGAACGCCTCGCGGGTGGTCCAGCGGGGCGTGTACCCGAATTCCTTCTTGAGCTTCGTGATGTCGACCGCGCGGCCGAAGTTCAGCAGCCGCACCTGATCGGCGGAGAAATCGACCAGCCGCGCGCCGCGCAGCAGCTTCCCGACCGACGGCACCACGGCGCGCGGCATCGGCAGCCCGACCCGGCCCGCCCGGCGGATCGCCTGCGACAGCGTGAGCACGCCCTCGGAGGCGACGTTGAACACGCCCGGCCGCTCTTCCAGGGTCGCCATTTCCAGCACTGACAGCGCGTCTGAACCGTGCACCAGCTGCAGCCGGGAGTCGTACCCGAAAACCGTCGGCACGACCGGCAGGGAGAAGTACCGGGCCAGCACGGTGTCGACCTCGGGGCCGATGATGTTCGCGAACCGCAGGAGGGTGATCGTCAGATCCGGGCGGCGGCGGGCGAGGCCGCGCACGTAGCCCTCCATCTCCACCGCGTCCTTCGCGTAGCCGCTGGACGACGGCGGGATCAGCTCCGAATCCTCGGTGAACACCGCCTGCGAACGAGCGCCCGCGCCGTACACCGCGGCGCTGGACTTCACGACGAGCTTGCGCACTTTCGGCGCGCGCTGGCACGCCGCCAGCAGCCGCATCGTGCCGATGACGTTGACTTCCTTGACCGCCGCGCGCCGGCTCGGCCCGGCCGGATGCGCGGTGCACGAGGTGTGCACGACGGTGTCCACCTCGGCGCTGCTGATCACCTTCGCGATGAGCGGATTGCGGATGTCGGCGCGGACGAACTCGGCGCGGCCCATCCGCTGCTGGATGTCCTTGGCAGGCGGGGCGGTGTCGACGCCGATCACCCGCTCGAGATCCGGATGGGCGCCGAGCCGGGCGAGCAGCTTCCCGCCCAGTTCTCCGGCGACCCCGGTGACGAGCACGATGTTCGAGGCCATGGAACTCCCTGATCGGCAGCAGTGCGGCAAGACGGAATGATCACTCGGGGTGCGCGAACCTGCACTCGCTGAAAGCATCGCGCTGATGCCCCCGCCATGTTACCGGCCTCGGACGACCTTCTGACCAGCGCTTACCTGGTTTTAACAGCGACGTCCGGATTGCGATACGCACCTCACTCGATCGGGCGCACCAGGGCCCGAACATGAGTGTGGCCCGTCCAGAGACTGGACGGGCCACGAAACGCTAGCCGCGCGGACGGCTCACTTGCCGGCCTTGCGCCGCTGCACGCGCGTACGGCGCAGCAGCTTGCGGTGCTTCTTCTTCGACATGCGCTTGCGGCGCTTCTTGATCACGGAACCCATGGGCGCTCCTCTTGGTCGTCGGTCACGCTGCCCGGCGCAGCGTCCAACGGGTGGAGCGCACAGGCACGAGCGGTTTACCAGGCTACTAGCGTCCCGGCGCGGGCCGGTCGGCGGGCATGGTTTGACGCATGCCCGGCGACCGCCCAGGCCCCGCCCCACCACCGCGCTCAACGAAGCGGCGAGGCCGCGCGGAGCCCTTACCCGACGTCGAAGTAAGCGCCCTGCAGATACTCGTGCACCGCTTTTTCCGGCACCCGGAAGGACTTCCCGACTCTGACCGCGGGAAGTTCGCCCGAATGCACCAGGCGGTACACGGTCATCTTCGAGACCCGCATCAGCGTGGCCACTTCGGCGACTGTCAAAAACTGGACCTGCCCGACCGAGGGCAAATCCTCCTTCTTGTTCGGCGACATGTTTACCGCGTCCTTCGACACGTGTCGCGCCACGAGGCTTCCCCACCTGTGGTATCGACACGCACGTGCTCTTCCGAGGGTAGCGGGACAGGTGGGACTCGTGCGACGCCTGTCACCAGGATGGGCCCTCACCTGGGGCTTCGCTTAGCCCAGACGGCGGAGCACTGTCCGGTTTGCCGGGATCCGCCGATCGGCCCGCCACGGCGTCAGGACGATCGGCGGCTCCCCGCGATCAGCTTTCGTGGGCGCGGCCCAGCTCCTCGGACCGGTCGCGGGCGGCCTCGATCGCGTCGAGCAGCGCCGCGCGCACGCCGTGCTTCTCCAGCTCCCGGATCGCGTTGATGGTCGTCCCGGCCGGGGACGTCACCGCCTCGCGCAGCAGCACCGGGTGGTCCTGGCCTTCGGCGAGCATCTTCGCCGCGCCGACCGCCGACTGGATGATCAGCTGCCCGGCCAGCGCGCGCGGCAGGCCGAGCAGGATGCCCGCGTCGATCATGGCCTCGACCAGGTAGAAGAAGTACGCCGGACCGGATCCGGAGAGCGCCGTGACCGCGTCCTGCTGCCGCTCCGGCACCTCGACGACCTGGCCGACGTGCGACAGCAGCTCCTTGACCGTAGCGAGGTGCTCCGGCGTCGCGTGCTTGCCGGGTGAGATCGCACTCATCGCCTCGCCGACCAGCATCGGAGTGTTCGGCATCACGCGGACGACCGGGACACCCTCGGCGAGACGGCGCTCGTACAGCGCGGTCGGCAGTCCCGCGCACAGCGAGACGACCAGCGACGACGTCCCGAGCAGCGGGGCCAGTTCGTCCAGCACCGGCTCGATGTCCTGCGGCTTCACCGCCACCACGAGGATGTCCGCCCGCCGGGCCGCGTCCGCGACGGTCGCCGCTTTCATGCCCGGGTAGCGCGTCTCCAGCTCTCGCGCCCGCTCCTCGTACCGCTCGGTGAAGAGCAGGTCGCCTGGCGCGTGGCCGCCGTTGAGCAGCCCCGACAGCAGGGCTTCGCCGATCTTTCCCGCACCCAGCACCGCGATCACACTCATGCCGCCGCCTCCGTGAGGAGTTTCACGCTGGTTGCCCTGGAGGCGACGCCATGAATAACGATGATTCGCTTGCACGCTGCGCTCATGCGCTTCAGCGTGCCAAACCCGGCTCAGCCGCCCGGTGCCGGGGCGAGCGCCAGCTGCCGCACCTGCGCGACGAGACGGCCCTGCGCGTCCACGACGGTCGCGTCCGAGTCGAACCACGGCTCGTGCACCGAGCGCGCCTCGACGAGGATCCGCAGCCAGCCCGGGGCCGGGCGGGTGCGCAGCAGCGAGGTCATCTGGACGGTGGGGGCCCAGCCGTGCCTGCCGAGGTTCGCCACCACCGGCGGGTTGAGGTCCCCGGCCAGCAGCGCGAAGTACGCGTCGGGCTGGCCGGCCCGGGGGCGCGCCCACATCCGCAGCCGGGGCGGGTCGCCGGTGCGTCCGGACAGGAATCCCGCGGTCGCCGGGTCCAGCCGCACGTCGCAGGCGGCGGACAGGTGGAAGGGGCCTTCCGGGGTGTCCTTGCCGACCTGCGGCGCGCTCGACGGCGGTTCGGCGGGCATTTGCGGCACGTCGGTCCATTCGGAGCGGCGCATCGGCAACCGGCCGACCGTGATTCTCGCCTCGACGCAAGCCCGTCCGCGCTGTTCGAGCGACACCGCGACGACCGACACCCGGCGGCCGACCTTGCGCACGTCGGCGCGCAGCAACACCGGGCCGAGCGCGGGTGCGTGCAGGAATTCGGTGCTCACCGCGAGCGGGTCGACGGTCGCGTCCCCGCGTTCGTGCAACGCCGCGGCGGCGGTTTTTGCCAGCAGTGCCACCAAGAATCCGCCGTGCGGATGGACACCGATCGCCCATTCCGCACGCAACGTCGCGGTGAACGTGCCGTCCCCGAGCGACCGGACTGCGGTGGCCGCGTCGAAGGCGGTCGCGGTGTCGTCGGCCGCGCTCACGGACGACCGGCCACGGCGATACGGCGCGTGGGACCGGGTCCGGGGAATTCTGGAGACGGCGATGGCAGCGAGGTCACGCCCGCACTTTACGGTGCCTGGCCGCCTTTGCGAGCCGAGCCGGGCAGGGACCGCCCGGACAGCCGAGCAAGATCACCCGCGCATCATTGCCCGAGATGCAACCGGGCGAACAACAGCGCCTCAGCCAACGCCCGAGCCCGCGACGCCGCACCCGTCGCGTGCCGCGTGTTGACCTCCAGCACCACCTGGCCGGAAAAGCCATCGCTGACCAGCTTCTCCAGCAACTCGGCTGCCCGCCATGGCCCGGGATCGACGGAATCGCAGCTCCTGAACGGGCAGATCAACCGCGGAACACACAGCCCTACCCGCGGCCAGACGACCAGCCACTCGCCTTGTCTTGACCCCCGCACCACCTGGCCGGATACGCCGTCGATGACCAGCTTTCCAGCGCGACTGCCGGACCATGCCCACAGATCACTGCCCGAGATGCAACCGGGCGAACAACAACGCCTCAGCCAACGCCCGAGCCCGCGACGCCGCACCCGTCGCATGCCGCGTGTTGACCTCCAGCACCACCTGACCGGAAAAGCCATCGCTGACCAGCTTTTCCAGCAACTCAGCGCACGGCTGCCCGCCATGGCCGGGGATCAGGTGCTCGTCCTTCGGAATGCCAGTGCCGTCCGCCAAATGGACGTGACTCAATCCCGCGCCCATCCGGTCGGCGAGTGCCAGCGCGTCCATACGCGCCGCAGCCGAATGCGACAGGTCCAGGGTGTAGTGCCGGAATCCGACGTCGGTGGGGTCGATCGAGGGCCGAAATGCCGACACGCGCGCGTCGCGCGAGCCGCCGGGCGGGCGGACCTTGAACATGTTCTCCACCGCGACGTCGACGCCGCTGGTGTCCTCCAGTTCGTCGACGAGATCGCCGAACGCGTCACCGTAGCGGCGCTGCCAGCGAAACGGCGGATGCACCACGACCGTGCGCGCGCCGAGTTCCAGCGCGGCGTCCACGGACCGGCGCAGCCGCACCTCCGGGTCCGGCGACCAGATCCGCTGCGTGATCAGCAGCGACGGCGAATGCACGGACAGCACCGGCATCCCGGTGCGCTGCGACCAGCGCCGGATCGCCGAAACGTCCTGGCTGATCGGATCGGCCCACACCATGACCTCGACGCCGTCGTAGCCGAGGTCCGCGGCCAGCTCGAACGCCGCGCCCGCGCGCAGCGGCCAGACCGACGCAGTGCTCAAACCCACCGGGACGGGCGCGCTCTCAGTCACGCGCCCATCCTGCCCCAGCGTCCTCGGCGGCGGACTACTTGGCCACCAGCAACAGTGCCGCGGGCGACACCGTCACCACCAGTCCGACGAGAATCGCCAGCAGCGTCGTCTGCAGGTCCTCGGCGCGGCGGATCTTCCGCACGATCCAGACCAGCGCGACGATCACCAGCAGCGCTCCCACGAGCGCGGCGGGCGCGAGGTTGACCCACAGCCAGTTGAAGCCGAGCCACACGGCGGCCCCGCCGACGACGCCCAGCGCCAGCTGTCCGGCCAGCGTCAGCCACTGCTTGCCCGCGGACACCGCGGGTTCCGGCTCGGCCTCCGAAGCGTCCTCGGCGACGGCTTCCTCGGGGTAGTCGTCGTACTCGTCGCCTTCGGCGTAACCCTCGGCGTGCTCGTAGCCCTCGGCGTGCTCGTACCCGTAGCCGTCGTCGCCCTCGAAGTCCGGCTGGCCCTCGGGGTAGCCCGACGGCTCGGCGAACTCGCGCTCGTACTCGGCCAGGTCGTCGTCGACCGGGTCCTTGCCGCCCGGCGCGAACGGCATCGGCGCCGGGTAGCCCGCGGTCGGCGGGCCCGCGTCGTAATCCGCGGCGGCGGGCGGGTATTCGTCCTCGTAGCCGTCGTGGACGTAGTCGTCCTCGGCGTACTCCTCGGCCGGTTCCGGCTTCGCCCCGGCGGGCGGGACGGCCGGCATCATGCCGACTTCGGTGTCCTCCAACTGCTCCGCCTGCCGGCGCTGACGCCAGCCGGCGAGACCCGCGGGCGGCGCGTCCTCGGCGACGCCCTCGGCGGGCGGGCCGTCGACCGCGTCGAACTGCTCGGTGTGCGGCTCCTGCTTCGGAGCCGGACGGCGGGCCGGAGCACGCCGAGGCCGGTTCGGAGCCCCTGATGCCGGGAACGCACCGCTCGCCATCGGCGCGGCGGGCGGTTCCGGGGTGTCGCCGTCGAGACCGTCGAGCCGGGCGGCCAGCCCGGCGTCCGGCGGAGGCGGCGGAGCCTGGGGCGGCTGCGGGGCCGGACGGCGGCGGAGCGGCGGCACCGCGTCGCGGGTCTCTTCGTCGGCGGCCTGCGGACGCGGCGGGCGGCCGCGCGGCGGCACGGGCATCTGCCCGGACTCCTGCGGCGGCGCGGGCGGACGCACGTAGCCGGTTTCCTGCGGTGCGGGCGGACGCACGTAGCCCGTGCTCTGCGGACCGGCCGCGGGCGGCGCGGGACGGGCGAACTGGCCCGACTCCTGCGGCGGAGCCGGCGGGCGCGCGTAGGCCGAATCCTGCTGGCCGTTGGACGGCCGCGGGTACTGCCCGGACTCCTGCGGCGGAGCCGGGGGACGCACGTACGCCGAATCCTGCTGGCCGTTCACCGGGTACTGCCCGGAAGGCTGGCCGTTCATCGGCGGCGGCCCGGAGTCCTGCGGCGCGGGGTACTGGCCCGAAGGCTGCTGCCCAGGACGCGGGTACTGGCCCGACTCCTGCGGAGCGGGCCGCGGGGCCGGGGCCGCGTCCGGACGGCGGCGGCCGCCCGGGGGACGCGAAGGAGGCGGCGGGGTCCCGCCCTCGGAGGCCACCCGGTCGATGATCGCCTGTGGTCCGGTGTCGGTGAGACCCGAGCGCCGCGGGGCGGCCTCGTCCTCGTCATCGGCCGCCCTGCGCCTGCGTCGCCGTCCGCCGTCGACCTGCTGCCCGTGCTGGGCGAGCAGTTCGGCCACGGTCTTCTGGGGCTGGTCGCCGCCGGTCTGGTCCGTCATACCGTGCTGTCCAAAGCGCGCTCGGGGTTGGTTGTGGTCACTCGGGCACACCTGCCTCCGGAGCCGCGCGCGATCGACACCGTGCAGTGCATGTCCGTCACCTCTTCACCGTGCCTGGTTTTCGTCGGCCAAGTCCAGTCCGCTGCTGTCACCGGTCCTCCCCGCTCGCCGAAACGCCGGCGACCGCGGACCCGGCTTCGTCCGAGCCGTTGGCGTGGTCCAACCGCCGCAGGATGACACCCTCTCGCAGCGCCCAGGGGCAAATCTCCAACTCGGTGAGGGAGAGTGCCCGCATCGCGGCCTGCGCCACCAGCGCGCCCGCCACCAGCTGGTGCGACCGGCTCCCGCTGACGCCTTCCAGCTGGGCCAGGTCCGCCGCGGTCATCCGCGAAATGAAGGCGATGAGCTGGCGAAGGGCGGTGTCCGTGAGCGTACGGCGCACGCGGGGGCCCGCCGCCGAGGGGGCCGCCCCGGTCAGCCGGGCGAGCGAGCGGAACGTCTTGGAGGTGGCCACGACCCGGTCCGGCAGGCCCAGTCCGGCGACCTTCTTCGCGAGCCCGGCGAGCTGGTCCTCGAGCCAGGCCGACGTCGCGACGACCTCGGAACGGGTGGGCGGGTCGTGGCGGAAGCGGGTGCGGGTGGTGCGGCCCGCGCCGAGCGGGAGCGACACGGCGAGCTCGGGTTCCTCGTCGCGGCCCATCGCGACCTCGAACGAACCGCCGCCGATGTCCAGCACCAGCAGTTTCCCGGCCGACCAGCCGTACCAGCGGCGCACCGCGAGGAAGGTGAGCCGCGCCTCGTCCTCGCCGGACAGAACCCGCAGGTCGACGCCGGTCTCCGCGGCCACCCGGGCTAGCACCTTCGCCGAGTTCTTCGCCTCGCGCACCGCGGACGTCGCGAACGCCATGACGTCCTCACAGCCGAGCCGCACCGCCGCGGCCTTGGCCGATTCGACCGCCCGGACCAGGCCGTCCTCGCCCGAGCGGCTCAGTTCGCCGGATCCGGTGAGCTGTTCGGCCAGCCGCAGCATCGTTTTCTCGGAGTGCATCGGGGTCGGGTGGGCGCCACGGTGGGCGTCGACCACGAGCAAATGGACGGTATTGGAACCGACGTCGAGTACCCCTAGGCGCACGAGGATTCAGCGTACCGGTCCCAGTGCCAGGTCTCGAAACTGTAACCAACTCCACTCGGATCGACACCAACTCAGCGTGCGCGAACCGGCACAGTGTGCGCTGAAACCCGGACAAAAGCCGCGAAGGGCCCCTTGCGGGACTTAGCTTCCCGCACGAGGCCCTTGTCCGGCCGTTCCCGACGCCCCGGCCGACCCCTCGTCCGCCGGGGAACCGCTCACGTCTCGAACTTGTAGCCGAGCCCGCGCACGGTCACCAGGTGCCGCGGCGAACCCGGGTCCGGCTCGATCTTGGAGCGGAGCCGCTTCACGTGGACGTCCAGCGTCTTGGTGTCCCCGACGTAGTCCGCGCCCCACACCCGGTCGATCAGCTGGCCGCGGGTGAGCACCCGGCCGACGTTGCGCAGCAGGTACTCCAGCAGGTCGAACTCCTTGAGCGGCAACGAAACCTCGCCGCCGTCCACGGTCACCACGTGCCGTTCGACGTCCATCCGCACCGGTCCGGCCGACAGCACCAGCGGCGCGAGCTCCCCGTCGCTGCCCGGCTCGCCGCCGCGGCGCAGCACCGCGCGCACCCGCGCGATCAGCTCCCGCGCGGAGTACGGCTTGGTCACGTAGTCGTCGGCGCCGAGTTCCAAGCCGACGACCTTGTCGATCTCGCTGTCGCGCGCGGTCACCATGATCACCGGCACCGCGGAGCGCTGCCGGAGCTGCTTGCACACGTCGGTGCCGCTCATCCCGGGCAGCATCAGGTCGAGCAGCACGATGTCGGCGCCGTTGCGGTCGAACTCTTCGAGCGCCTGCTGGCCGGTCGCCGCCACCGCGGCGGTGAAGCCCTCCTTGCGCAGCAAGAAAGCGAGCGGGTCGGCGAAGGACTCTTCGTCCTCGACTATGAGAACCCTCGTCACAGGTTTCCTCCATGGTCTGGGCTGGAGATTTCCTGCCCGGTTGCCACGAGCCGGGGTGTCCGCTCGGGGGTCTTGTCCGGCCGCGCGGGCGCGGCCTTGCGTGCGGTGTCGGCGGGTTCGGTGCGCACGTGCGCGGGGATGCGCAGGGTGAAGGTCGACCCGGTGCCGGGACGGCTCCAGAGGCCGACCGAACCGCCGTGGTTGGCCGCGACGTGTTTCACGATCGCCAATCCAAGCCCGGTGCCGCCGGTGGCGCGCGAACGCGCCTTGTCCGCGCGGTAGAAGCGCTCGAACACGCGCTGCTGCTCGTCCTCGGCGATGCCGATGCCGCGGTCGGTCACCGCGATCTCGACCATGCCGTCGGCGAGCCGGCGCGAGATCGACACCGGGCTGCCCGCCGACGAGTACGCGACGGCGTTCTCCAGCAGGTTCGACAGCGCGGTGACCAGCAGCGTCCGGTCGCCCTCGATGAGCAGGCCGCTCGGCGTGTCGGTGGTGATGGTGATGTCGGCGGATTCCGCGGACAGCGTGGTGCGCCCGAGCGCCTCGCGCACGACGGCGTCGACCTCGACCACGTTGAGGTCCGGCAGCCGTTCGGCGCCCTGGAGGCGGGACAGCGCGATCAGCTCGGTGACGAGCTGGCCGAGCCGGGTGGATTCGCGCAGGATCTTGCCGCCGAAGCGGCGGACCTCCTCGACGTCCTCGGCGGCGTCCAGCACGGCCTCGGTGAGCAGCGCGATCGCGCCGACCGGGGTCTTCAGCTCGTGGCTGACGTTGGCGACGAAGTCGCGGCGGACCGCCTCCAGCCGGATGGCCTCGGAGTGGTCGACGGCCTCGACGACGGTGAACCCGTCGCCGAGCGGCCGGACCTCGCCGAGCACCGCCTCGGGCTGGCGGCGGCCGCGATTCTCCAGCGGGGAGAGGTCGACCTCCATCGCCTCGTCGGTCTCGACCACCTGCTCGGCGGCCTTGCGCGCCCGCGGATCGGCCTGGTTCACCCGGACCAGGCCGAGTTCGTAGGCCCGCGGGTTGTGCAGCACGAGGTCGCCGAACCGGTTGAGCACGATCACGCCGTTGTTGGAGGAGCGGATCAGCCGTTCGAGCAGCTCCGCGACGGTGGGGCCGACGGGCCGGGCCGCCTCGCGCCGGGCCCGGGCACTGGCCGCGAGGAACCCGGCGACCGCGCCGACGACAAGAGCGCCGATAGCCGTCAGCAGGACAACAGGCGTGGTCACGGGGGAATCGTAAGCATCCCGGTAGCCTTCCGGCCTAGTCCTGGAAGCCCTGTCGTGAGGCGAGTGACACCTGAGGGGTACATATTCGCCTCGGGGTCAGGCCCTGTTCACCCGATCGAGATGTTTCGGCCAAATCGATCCGCTGGGCGCTCAACGCCCTCACTAGGCATCGAGGGCGGCGAGGTCCTCGTCGGTCAGCTTGAGCGCCGCCGCGGCGACGTTCTGCTCCAGGTGAGCGGGGTCACTCGTACCGGGGATCGCCAGCACGTGCGGACCCTGCGCGAGCGTCCACGCCAGCCGGACCTGAGCGTCCGTTACGCCGTGTCGGCGCGCAACCTCGGCGACCCGCTCGTCGGACTGTCCACTCGCACCACTCGCGACCGCGAAGAACGGCACGAACGCCACGCCCTGCTCGCCGCACAGCCGCAGCAGTTCGTCGTCCTCGCGACGGGCGGACAGGCCGTACTGGTTCTGCACGCACACCACCGGCGCGATCGCCTGCGCCTCGGCGAGGCGTTCGGCGCCGACGTTGGAAATCCCCAGCTCGCCGATCAGCCCTTCAGCACGCAGTTCGGCCAGCGCGCCGAAGTGCTCGGCGAGCGAGCCGGTGCCGCGCTCGAGACCGGTGCCGATGCGCAGGTTGACGACGTCGATGTGGTCACGCCCGAGTTCGCGCAAGTTCTGCTCGACCTGGCCGCGCAGTTCGTCAGGGCGGGCGAACGGGCGGAACTGGCCGGATTCGTCACGCGAGGGGCCGACCTTGGTGGTCAGCACGAGGTCTTCGCCGTACGGCGCGAGCGCGGCCTTGATCAGCGCGTTGGCCGACCAGGTGGCTCCGAAGTAGAACGCCGCGGTGTCGATGTGGTTCACGCCCAGCTCCACGGCCTGGCGCAGCACCGCAATCGCGCGGTCGGCGTCGATCGGCGCGTTCGGGTCGAGCGAACCGCCGAGCCGCATCGAGCCGAAGCCGAGCCGGTTGACGGTGCGGGAGCCGAGCTGCCAGGTGCCCGCGGCAGCGGCGGGAAGTGTCGTTTCGGTCATGTCTCCAGGGTGCTTCGCCGCCGGTCCCGGCCGGGTTGTTTGGCACCAAGCTGCCAACGCGGGAACACTGGACGACGTGCCCCGAACCGAGGAAGTCGCCGACGTGCGCGACGAATACGAACTGGTCGAGCGCGCCGGGCACCTGCTCGCCGGCGCCGACGAGTTCGCCTGCGCCGCGAACGACCTGCACACCTGGTCCGCCATGCAGAAGTTCGCCGCCGAACTGCCGGAACGGCGGAAGCTGCGGGTCCGCAAGGTCTACCTGTCGCGCGTCATGCTCGACCCGGCCGGGGTGGAGCATCTGCGGACGCTGCGCCGCTTCGGCGCGGAAGTCCGGATCAGCGACCACGAAATCAACGAGACGATCCTGCTCGACGGCCGCATCGCGATCCTCGCCGCCGGTCCGGGCTACAGCGTCGTCACCAAACCGGATCTGGTGCGGGGAATCTCGTCGCTGTTCGAGGCCGCGTGGCGTTCGTCGACCGCGATGGAGGCGTACGAGACGCGGTTCGCCGAGTTGCGGCAGTACACGCCACAGCTGCTGGAGCTGCTGTCTTCCGGTTCCACGGACGAAAAGGCGGCCCGGACGATGGGCGTCGGGCTGCGGACGTACCGTCGGCGGGTGGCCGAATTGATGGATGTACTGGGTGCGACGTCGCGATTCCAAGCGGGTGCTCTCGCGCGGGAGGCGGGCCTGCTGTGAGGCGCGCTGTCCTCGCCGCTGCCCTGCTCACCGCCGGTTGCAGCGGAGCTGTGTCCGAGCAACCCCCTGCCTCCGCGCCACCGCCCGCGCCGCCGAACGTGGCCTATGTGGACGCGAAGGCGACCAGTGACGCCGTGTCCGGCATCAAAAGCGCGGTGGAGAAGGCGTTCAGCTATGACTCCACGAAGCCGGACGAGGTCGCGAAAACCGAGCAGGAGTACCTCACCGGCGCGGCCCGCGCGCAGTTCGACAAGACGTTCGCCGAGGTCCGCACCGAGCCGGTGGCCACTCAGACGCAGGTCATGGAAACCGGTCTGGCCGAGCTGACCCCGGACCACGCGCGCATGCTGGTGGCGGCCACGCAGCACAGCAGCCGCCCGGACGGAGCCAAGAACCAGGCCGGCGCGCTCATGCTGGTCACCGCGGTCCGGACGAGCGGGCACTGGCAGCTGCAGGACTTGAACTTCGACCCGCGCGGCCCGATCGCCTCGGCCGCCGGTCCGGCGAAAGGCCTTGCCGCCACGAGGGATTCGGCAGTCGACGCGGCCCGCCGCGACGGCGGCGTCCTGATGACGGTCGACCCGCAGAACATCGACGGGAACTACACGGCCTGGGAAAACGTCGCCGCCGAGCCGCTGTTGACGCAGTTCCGGACGAGCCGCCAGGAGACCGTCGACAGCATCAAGAAGACCGGGAAGAAGTCGGCCTACGGAGCGGACTCGACGGCCGCGCTGACCGAACTCAGCCCGGACGGCACCCACGCCTCGGCGCTGCTGGCTGCCCTGCTGACGACCAGCGGCGGGCAGAACCCCGGGGAAAACCGGCTGCCGGTGCACCTCGACCTCGTCCGGCAGGGCACCGAATGGAAGGTGTCCGGGATGAAGGCGATTACCGCCTCCGGATCCTGAACCCGCCGTGAACGCGGTTACGCCCGCTGCCCGCCCAGAAGCGGACAGCGGGCGTAATCGAATCCGCGGACCAGGGCTCAGCGGCCCTGGTTCGCCACCGCGGCGGCGGCTTCCTTCGCCGCCTCCGGGTCCAGGTACTCGCCGCCCGCCTTGACCGGCTTGAGGCCCTCGGTCAGGTCGTAGCGCAGCGGGATGCCGGTCGGGATGTTCAGCGCGGCGATGGCGTCGTCGGAGATCCCGTCGAGGTGCTTGACCAGCGCGCGCAGCGAGTTGCCGTGCGCGGCCACCAGCACGGTGCGCCCGGCCAGCAGGTCGGGGACGATCGCCGACTCCCAGTACGGCAGCAGCCGGGCGACGACGTCCTTCAGGCATTCCGTCAGCGGAGCCTGGTCGCCGAGGTCGGCGTAACGCGCGTCGCCGGTCTGGCTGAACTCGTCCTTCGGGTCGATGGCGGGCGGCGGCGTGTCGTACGAGCGGCGCCAGAGCATGAACTGCTCCTCGCCGAACTCGTCCAGCGTCTGCTTCTTGTTCTTGCCCTGCAGCGCGCCGTAGTGCCGCTCGTTGAGCCGCCAGTCGCGCTTGACCGGGATCCAGTGCCGGTCGGCGGCGTCGAGGGCGATGTTCGCCGTGCTGATCGCCCGGCGCAGCAGCGAGGTGTGCACCACCTCCGGCAGCAGCCCCGCCTCGGCGAGCAGCTGCCCGCCCTGCCGGGCTTCGCGCTCGCCGGTCTCCGAAAGGGGCACGTCCACCCAGCCGGTGAACAGGTTTTCCGCGTTCCACGTGCTCTGTCCGTGCCGCAGCAGCACCAGGGTCCCAAGTTCGGCCATGGCCACCAGCCTGCCAGAGCGCGCCAGCGCCGCCAGTAGCGCGTCCACCCCCTCTACCCAGAGTGCGTTACCCGGGAGTAACACCTTCACCCGACGCGCAGGCGGGTTGCCGACAAGCAGGCCAAAGAGTGCAAGGCGCTGCACACCGTTATCCCCGCCAGTAAAGTTCACTCGAATGGGGTAACCAGTAGTCTTGTGATTACTGGTCGACATCTGACAGGTTGGGCATGTCCCGCTCAGCCGGATTCCACGCACTCCCGGCTGATCACGGGCAGTGACCGCGGCTCGTCTCCCCCCTGCCGAGCCGCGGCCCGCCGGCCCCGTTGGCATCCCCCTCGTCACCGGGTCCAGCAAGGCGGGACCTGCAGCGGGACGGCTCGAGATCGCGACTCCCCCCTCCCTCGAGCCGTTCCGCCAGCCCCCTCAGTCCGCGGGCCTGGCCTTCCGTCGCCGCCGGAACCACCAGACCAGCGCGCCGGCCGGGATCCCGAACGCGATCGCGAACGGCAGCAGCACGCCGAGCACCCGCACCAGCCCGTCGCAGAAGGCGACGAACGCGTCCCATCCGCCGGCCAGCCCGGAGAGGAAGCCGCCGGACTGCGCCGGAGCCTCCTGCTTCGTCACCGACAGCGACACGGTCGCCATCGCGACCCGTCCGGCCAGCGACGCCTGCTGGCGCTCCAGCGACTCCAGCGTGGCCTGCCTGCTGGTCAGCTCGCTCTCTACGGACGCGATCTCGGACACCGATTGCGCCTTCGCCAGCAACGCGCGGATCCGGTCGACGCTCGCCCGCTGCGTCGCGAGCCGCGCGTCCACGTCGACCACCTGCGCGGTCACGTCCTGTGCGCTGATTTCCCGCCGCTTCACCTGGCCGAGGCCGCCGAGCTGGTCGAGCACGCCGTCGAGTTTCTCCGCGGGCACCGACAAGGTCAGCGACGCGGAATCGTCCGTCGCGCTCTCTTGTCCGGGATAACCGCCCGCGCCGGTGGCGATCGCCTTGGCGCGGGACAAGACGTCTTCGGTCTTCGGCGTGGTCAGCTCCAGGCTTGCGCTGCGGGCCAGCTTGCGATCAGTCGCGCCGGGCTCGGGCAAGGACGCCTGCGCGTTCCCCTGCCGCGGCGCTGCCCCCTCCTGCTGCGCGGGCGCGACAGCCGATCTCGCCGAGTCCGCGCTGGTGCCGCTGCATCCGGCCAGCAGCACCAGTGCCGTGCCCGCGAGCACGCATCTCCATCGAGTCCGCATTCCCGTCTCCCTCCAGTCGTTGGCGGTGAGACGGGACCCTGGGGCGGACCCGTTGCACGGAATCGGTTACGACTCGGTCAACCCCGGTTCATGGCCGTTCGCCGGTTCGGCGAGGTGCTTGAACGCCTGGAGGTTCGCCAGCGATTCGCCGCGCGAGACGCGCCAGTCCCATTCGCGTTTGATGGACGTCGCGAACCCGATTTCCAGCAGGATGTTGAAATCGCCGTCGGCGGCCTCGAGCACCTGGCCGAGGATCTTGTCCAGTTCGGACTCGGTCACCGTCTCCTTGCCGAAGCGGCCGACGAGGTAGATGTCGCCCAGACTGTCCACTGTGTAATGCACGCCGTAGAGCCGGGCGTTGCGCTGCAACAGGAACCGGTACACGTCCTCGTGCCGTTCGTCCGGACGGCGGCAGACGAACGCCTCCACCGAGAACGCGTGGTCGCCGTCCACGAGCCAGCAGTTGGTCTGCAGCTTCTTGGTTCCCGGCAACGTCACGAAATAACGGCCTTCGCCGCGACGGTCGTATTTGAGCCCACTTGAGTCCAAAGTGGACTTGATAGTCGCGTCAAGGCTCACACTGCCACCTCCGCCCGCAGTTCCAGCGCCTGCCGGAACGCTCTGGTCGCCTGAGCATAGATGTCGAGCAAGGAATCCGTGGTGCGCCGCCACGAAAACCGCTGCGCGTGCCGCACCGCGTTGGCCGCCAGTTCGGCCCGCCGGTCCGGCCGCAGCGCGACGGCGGCGAGCGCGTCGGCCCATTCCTCCGCGCCGTGCGATGGAACCAGCAGCCCGGACACCCCGTGCGGCACCGCGACCGGCAGTCCGCCGACCTCGGCCGCCACCACCGGCGTACCGCACGCCTGAGCTTCGAGCGCGACCAAACCGAAGGATTCGTTGTAGCTCGGCACCGCGACGACGTCGGCCGCGCGGAACACGGTGCGCAGCTTCAGCCCGTTCTGCGGCGGAAGGAACCGCACCTGCTCGGCGATGCCCAGCGACACCGCCAGTTCCCGCAACGCCTGCGGCTGCTCCAGCCCGGTCCCGGACGGCCCGCCGACGACCAAAACCACCAGCCGCGACGCCAATTCCGGCCGCCGCCGCAGCATTTCCGCTGCCGCGTGCAACAGAACGTCCGGCGCCTTGAGCGGCTGGATCCGTCCAGCGAAGGCAAGCACGACAGCGTCCGGCGGCAGGTTCAGCTCTCGACGCGCGTCGAGCTGCGACCCGGGCGTGAACCGTTCGAGGTCGACGCCCGGCGGCACGGCGTGCACCGCGTCGGTGGCGGCTCCGTAGAGATCCACCAGCTGGCGAGCTTCGACCTGCGTGTTCGCGACCAGACAGTCCGCCTCGGCGACCACCTGCTCCTCGCCCATCACGCGCGTCCGCGGCTCGGGCTTGTCGCCCTCGGCGAGCAGCGCGTTCTTGACCTTGGCCAGCGTGTGCGCGGTGTGCACCAACGGCACGCCCCAGCGGTCGCGGGCAAGCCAGCCGACCTGACCGGACAGCCAGTAGTGCGAGTGGATCAGGTCGTAGTAGCCCGGCTCGTGAAACGCCTCCGCGCGCAGCACGCCCGAGGTGAACGCGCACAGCTGCGCGGGCAGCTCGTCGCGCGCCAGCGGCTCGAACGGCCCGGCCGGCACGTGCCGCACCGTGACGCCGGGCGCCAGCTCCGCCAGCGGCGGCTGGTCCGACGAGGTCGCCCGAGTGAAGACCTCGACCTCTATGCCGCGCCGCGCCATCTCCTGCGCGGTCTGGCTGACGTACACGTTCATCCCGCCGGCGTCGCCGGTGCCCGGCTGCTCGAGCGGGGAGGTGTGCACGGACAAGACCGCGATCCGGCGCGGCTCAGCGATGAATCCCTTGAGGGTCACCTGGTCACTCCTGCTACTCGGCTGCTGCGTCCCCGGCGAACCGCCGCAGCACGGAGTTGAAGTCCTCCGGCTCCTCGACGAACGGCAGATGCCCGGCCTCAACGAACCAACGCAGGACTGCCCCCGGAATCTTCCCGGCGGAATACTCGGCCGCCGAAGGATCCACGACGCCGTCCGCCGAGCCGTGCACCACCAGCGCCGGCTTGTCGACCGCGGCGAGCACGTCAGCACTGCCGATGTCCCGCCGGAACAGCGCGCCGCGCACCGCGGGCGGCACCGAAAGCGAGCTGCCGAGCATCGCCTGCGCGTACGCGCCGGGCACCTTCGGGCTGGCCTGGGCCCGGGTGAACTCGACCAGCGCGGGGATCGCCACCTCGGCGTCGTCCGAGAGCGCGGCGGGCAGCGCGGCCCGCATGATCGGCCCGGTGGCTCCGCCCTCGCGTTTGCGGCCGATCTCGGTGATCGCGCCGACGAGCACAATGCCGCCGAGCCGTGCGGTGCCGTGCACCCGCAGGTAGTCCGTGATCACCAGTCCGCCGTAGGACCAGCCGACGACAATCGCGTCCGGACCGGCGAAGTCGAGCACCGCGGCGAGGTCGCCCGCCCACTGTGCCGGATCGTCGTAGCCGTCCGCGGGGACGTCGGAGCCGCCGTGGCCGCGCAGGTCCATCGCGACGAGCCGGAACCGCTCGCTCAGCGCCGGATCGGCCAGCTGGGCGGACCAGGCCGCGGCGGACTGGGCCCAGCCGTGCACGAAGACGATCGGACGCGCGTTCTCCGGCCCCTCGGCGCGCAGTGCGATCCGCACGCCGCCGGCCCCGGTTACCTCAGTGTTCACTTCTACTTGTTAGCAGACGGACAGTGGATCACTTCACGGCCGAGAGCGACTTCCAGGTCGGCCAGTCGTAGAACCAGTCCTTGACGTCGGAGTTGGTCGGGCTGCCCAGCTTCGAACCGGTGACCTCGACCGGGTCGCCGATCATCGCCGAATCGAAGTAGGCCTTGGCGTCCGCCTCGAGCAGGTTCACGCAGCCGTGCGAGTTGTTCGTATTGCCGATCGCGGCCGCGTTGTCCTGGTTCTCGTGGATGAATTCGCCGTGGTTGGAGAACCGGCAGGCCCACTTCTTGTTGACGTTGGTGTAGCCGTAGCGGGCGTTGTCGAACACCGCGTGCGGCTCCTTCGACATGATGATGAAGGTGCCGTTCGGGGTGTTGCGGTCGACGACCGAGTCGAGCCCGTTGGAGCACGGGTAGCTCGCGCTCTCCGCGCCGCCGCGGTAGACCTTCATCACATGGTCCGGCGTGTGGATCTTGACCACCTGGTTGCGGCCGATCTTGAACTTGGTGCTGACGTCCGACTTCACGTAGACGCCCCCGCCCAGGTCCACGCCGTAGAGGTTGGCCTCGACCTCGACGGTCGTGTTGGCGGGCCAGTACTCCTTGGGCCGCCAGTCCACCTGGTTCGGCGACAGCCAGGCCCACGAGCCCTCGACGTCGTTGCTGGTCTTGACCTTCAGCGCCTTCTCGACCGCGGCCCGGTCCTTCGGCGCGCCCCCGTTGAACTTCACGCTGATCGGCATCGCGACGCCGACCTCGGCGTCGTCGCCGGGGTTCAGCGTGGCGCGCACCGTCTTGGCCGGGCTGACCGTGCTGAACGATCCCGTCAGCTCGACGGGCCGCTGGTCGGTGCCGGTCGCCTTGGCCGAGTAGCTGTAGCTCTTGCCGTAGCCGAGCGGTTCGGAACTGGTCCAGGACAGGCCGTCGGGGGCGAGTTCGCCCTTGATCTCGTCGCCGCCCTCGTTGGTCAGCTTGACCTCGGTGAGCTTGCCTTCGGTGACCTTCACCACAACGGGCTCGCGCACGCTCGCGTCCTTGGCCCCGACCGCCGGGCTCGCGGTGAGCTTCGCCACCGGAGGAACGGGTTTGCCGCCGTTGTCGCCGTTTCCGCCCTTCGGCACCGCCGCACCGTCGTTGCTGCCGCCCGAGCACGCGGCGGCCAGCGCCGCCGCGCCGGTCGCGAGAACGGCCTTGAACACCGTACGGCGCTCGATCACGGTCTTACCTCCCCTTGTCCCCCGCACCGGCGTCTCCTACGCATTTGAGCGCCGGTGACCGATTCGACGTTACCCGCGAACCGGAAATTCCTCTCCATCCGGAAGACGTTTCACCCGGTGCCCGGTTGCCGCCGTTTCGTTCCTGATTGGCTCGCCCGGGTTACCCCGTGGGCTTCACAGTGAACAGTTGATCAAGAGTGGTTCGGGATACAGCCGCACACCGAACCGGGCTTCGACGCCGTCGCGAACCTCGCGAGCCAGCGCGAGCAGGTCCTCCGTGCTGGCGCCGCCGCGGTTGGTGAGCGCGAGAGTGTGCTTGGTGGACAACGAAACCCGGCCGCCCGGCCCGGGGTACCCCTTGCCGAAACCAGCCCGCTCGATGAGCCACGCGGCGGACAGCTTCACGCCGTCCTTGGCCGGGTACTGCGGGATCTTGCCCTCAGTCGACTCGGCGATCTTCGCGAGCACGGTCGGTGCGTCTTCTTCGGGGACGATCGGGTTGGTGAAGAACGAGCCCGCGCTCCAGGTGTCGTGATCGGCGGAGTCGAGCACCATGCCCTTGCCGCGCCGCAGCCCGAGCACCGCCTCCCGAGCCTGCGCGGCGGGGACTTTCGCGTCGATTTCGACACCCAGCGTGCGCGCCAGCTCCGCGTACCGAATGGGCGCGGACTGCCCGCTCGGATCGATCCGGAACCGCACACTGAGCACCACGCCGCGGTCAGTGCCCTTGAGGACGCTGGTGCGGTAGGCGAAGCCGAGCTCGTCAGCCTTGACCGTGCGCACCTCCTTCGCGACCCGGTCGTACAACTCGACGGAGACGATCGACTCAGCCACCTCACCGCCGTACGCACCGACGTTCTGGATCGGCGTCGCGCCGACCGAACCCGGGATGCCGGAGAGACATTCCAACCCGCCGAGACCACTGTCGACCAGCGCGGAAACGAACGCGTCCCACTCCTGCCCAGCCGCCACCTCGACGACGTCGCCGTCACGGGTCCACCCAGTGTTCGCGATCCGCACGAGAGTCCCCGCGAACCCTTCATCGCCGACGACGAGGTTCGACCCACCGCCGAGCAACAACACAGGCTCGCCGGACTCGTCCGCCGCGCGCACCGCGGCGACAAGGTCAGCCGCGGTGGTCGCGGTGACGAACCGGCGCACCGGCCCGCCCAAACGGAGGGTGGTGTACTCAGCGAGACGGGCCAGGCCAGGCGTTTCAGCGGGATCCACGAGCTTGACGGTACCCACCGAGAATTCCCGGCAGCACGAGCGGTCGACACCCCCAACAACCGGCGGCCCCACGAACACCGCCTCTTCCCAACCAGCCATTCCCACCACCCACCCGCAGCAGACGCACCCACAATCGAGGCACCCACACCTCCCCCGCACCCCGATACGAAGCCTCCTCTGCACAATCAAGCTTCGGGGTGCCCCACAGCACCACCCACATGCAATGTCGCCGCCAGGCGACGAGCCGCCCACCCGGTAATGTCCGCCCCATGGGATCCCGCATCGAGCACCGCGGCGAATTCGACGGCTCGCTCGACCACGTCTTCACCGCAGTGGCCGGAGAGGAAGCACTGCGCGCCCGCCTCGCCGCACTGGGCGGCGACGACGCCAAGCTCCTCGCCTACACCGCCGAAGGCGACTCCGTGCGCTACGAGCTCCAGCACGGCATCAAGGCGGCAAAGCTCCCCCAAGCCGTCCGCGCGCTGCACAAGGGCGACATCATCGTCCGCCGCACCCAGACCTGGAAGCGGTCCGGCGACGAGTACACCGGCCGGTCCGACGTCGGCGTCGGCGGCGTGCCCGGCGAGATCGGGGCTTCGACCTACCTCACCCCGAAGGGCGGCAAGGTCGTCTTCCGCACCACCGGCGAGGTGGTCGTGCGGATCCCGCTGTTCGGCGGGCGGATCGAGGAGTTCGTCTCCGAGCAGGTGGTCAACCTGCTGCGGCGCGAGGACGAGTTCACCGCGCAGTGGCTGGCCGAGCACGCCTGACCCCGGTGGGAGTCCCGACCAGGGGCACCACCAATCCGAACCGGTTGCGCCGGGTCGACCGCTGGCTCGCGAGCGACCCGGCCGTCACGCGGCTGCTGCGGCGGGGCGAAAGTCCCCTTGTCGTCGATCTCGGCTACGGAGCGTCGCCGGTCACGACGGTCGAACTGGCTCGCTGGCTGACGCGCGTGCGGCCGGACGTCCGGGTGCTCGGGCTCGAACTCGACCCGGTGCGCGTCGCCGCTGCCCTGCCCGCCGCCGATCCGCCGCGGCTCGACTTCCGGCGCGGCGGCTTCGAGCTGGCCGGGACGCGGCCGGTGCTGGTGCGCGCGTTCAACGTGCTCCGGCAGTACGCCGAGGACGAGGTCCCCGGCGCGTGGCAGCTGATGCTCGACGCGATGCCGCCGGACGGCCTGCTCGTCGAGGGCACCTGCGACGAGATCGGCCGGCTGGTCACGTGGGTCGTGGTCGGGGCCGACGGCCCGCGCACGCTGACCCTGTCGCTCCGCCTCGCCGACCTCGACCGTCCGTCCACAGTGGCCGAACGGTTGCCGAAAATCCTCATTCACCGCAACGTTCCCGGCGAACGCGTGCACGCCCTGATGTCCACTTTGGACGAGTGCTGGGCAGCCGCCGCCCCGCACCGCTCCTTCGGCGTGCGGGCCCGCTGGACCACCACCGTCGCCATGCTCGCCGACCGCGGCTGGCCCGTTTTCGGCAATCCGGACCGGCGACGGCTCGGCGAGCTGACCGTCGCCTGGGAGAGCGTCGCGCCGCGCTGAACCCACCTGTTCACCACCCGCATTCCGCTGGGTCATCCCGTGGTGACCTTCGGTGCTCACGATGAGCGGGTGGAACTGCTGGAACACGTCACCGAGCTGATCCGGGGCACGCTCGGCTCGCCCTGGCTGTGGGTGCTCGTGTTCGCGATCGCCGGACTGGACGCGCTGCTCCCGTTCATGCCGAGCGAAACGACCGTGGTGACCGTCGCCGTCCTGATCGGCCCGGACCTGGGCAGGCTCGCGCTGCTGGTCGTCGTCTCCGCCGCCGGTGCGTGGGCGGGCGACTGTCTCGGCTACGCCGTGGGCCGCGCCGCCGGACCGCGGGCCGCCGCCTGGCTGCAGCGCGGCCCGTCCGGACGGCAACGCTACGAATGGGCCCGTGACCAGGTCCGCCGGCAAGCGCCGCTGCTGATCATCGCCGCGCGCTACCTGCCCGGCGGCCGCGTCGCGAGCGCGCTGGCCAACGGGAGCCTCGGCTACCCGCTGCGCCGATTCGTGCCGCTCGACGCCGTTGGCGCGGCCCTGTGGTCGGTGTACAGCGCGCTGATCGGGCTTGCCGGAGGTGCCGCGTTCGCCGGCCGTCCGGTGTACGGGCTGCTGCTGTCCTTCCTGCTCGGACTGCTGCTGGTCGCGCTCATCGAATTCGGTCGGCGAGTGCGGGTGCGCAGGCTACGGTCGGCTCATGGACGCGCCACGCCTGCGGGAAGCGATCGACATCCACGCCGACCGGATCAAGGCCGCGACGCTCGCCGCGGGTCCTGCCGCGCCGGTCCAGAACTGTCCGAAGTGGACAGTGCGGGACCTGGTGACGCACCTGACGGCGGTGCTCTCGTACACGGTCGCGGCGATCACCGAGCAGAACGCTGAACCGCCGCGCGCCAGCACGTGGGAGGACACCCTCGGCTGCTGGGACGGCGAACGGATGGCCGTCCGCGAAGCCCTGCGCCGCCCGGCGGACACCCCGCTGCGCTCGCCGTTCCCGCACGGCGGCCCGGTCACCGTCGGAGACTTGACGCGCCGGCTCGCGCACGAGTTCGCCATCCACCGGCTCGACGCGGAAAGCGCCCTGCCGACGCCGCCGGCCACCCGGTACCGCACGGAATTCGCCGAGGACGGCATCGACGAGTTCCTCGCCTTCCTGACCCCGCGCCGCTGCCAGCCGAGCGGTCGCTCCGGGATCGTCCAAGTCAGCACCGACACGCGGACGTGGACCGTGCTGCTGCACCCGGATCAGCCCCCGACGCTGGGCGAAGGCGTCCCGGACCTCACGCTCTCCGGCCCGGCCGACGACGTCTACCGCGCGCTGTGGGGCCGCCCGAACCACGCCGAAAAAGTCGGCGACGCCACCCTTCTGGAGCCCCTCGCAGCGCCCTGACCAGCGGCCGGTGAGAATGGGCACGTGTCAGATCCCCAGCGTTACGTGCTCACCTTCGGCTGCCCCGACCGCACCGGCATCATCGCCCGCATCTCGGGCTTCCTCGCCGACCACGGCGGAATGATCGTCGAGGCGGCGTACCACACCGACCCCGACTCGGGCTGGTTCTTCACCCGCCAGGTCGTCCGCGCCGACTCGCTGCCGTTCGACGCCGAGGGATTGCGCGAACGGTTCGGCGAGGTGGCCGGCGAACTGTCCGCCGAGTCGAGCTGGCAGGTGCGCGACACCGGCGAGCGCCCGCGCGCGGTGGTGCTGGTGTCGAAGGCCGGGCACTGCCTGTACGACCTGCTCGGCCGGGTCGCCTCCGGCGAACTGGACGTCGACATCGCCGCGGTGATCGGCAACCACGATTCGCTCGCGGACATCACCCGCGCGCACGGGATCCCGTTCCACCACGTGCCGTTCCCGGCGGGCGACCCCGACGGCAAAGCGGCCGCGTTCGCCAAGGTCCGCGAACTGGTCGACGCCCACGACCCGCACGCGATCGTGCTGGCGCGGTTCATGCAGGTGCTGCCCGCGGAGCTGTGCGAGGCGTGGGCCGGGCGGGCGCTGAACATCCACCACAGCTTCCTGCCGTCGTTCATCGGCGCGAAGCCCTACCACCAGGCGCACACCCGCGGCGTGAAGCTCGTCGGCGCGACCTGCCATTACGTCACCGCGGACCTGGACGCCGGGCCGATCATCGAACAGGACGTCATCCGCGTCGACCACGGCGATTCGGTGCAGGACCTGGTGCGCAAGGGCCGCGACATCGAGAAGGTGACGCTCGCCCGCGGGCTGCGCTGGCACCTCGAAGGCCGCGTTCTGGTGCACGGCAACCGGACGATGGTGCTCTGACGCGCCGCGGCTCCCCGAACGTCCGTGAAGGGCTCCTTGAGGGAATCTAATTCCCTCAAGGAGCCCTTCACGGACCTCTATGCGGCATGGGGGCGCGAGCGTCAGCCGATCGTCGCGGTGTCGATCACGAAGCGGTACCGCACGTCGCTGTTCTGGACCCGCGCGTACGCCTCGTTCACCTGGTCCGCGCTGATCTTCTCGATCTCCGCGCCGACGCCGTGTTCGGCGCAGAAGTCCAGCATCTCCTGCGTTTCCGCGATGCCGCCGATCATCGAACCGGCCAGCACGCGGTTGCCGCCCAGCAGGGAGAACACGTTGTACTCCAACGGTTCGCCCGGCGCGCCGACGTTCACCATCGCGCCGCCGACGCGCAGCAGGCTGAGGTAGGCGTCGACCGGCAGCTTCGCCGACACGGTGTTGAGGATGATGTCGAACCGGCCGGCGAGCGTCTCGAAGGTCGACTCGTCGCTGGTCGCGTAGTAGTCCTTCGCGCCGAGCCGGAGACCGTCTTCCTGCTTCTTCAGGCTCTGGCTGAGCACGGTGACCTCCGCGCCCATCGCGACGGCCAGCTTGACCGCCATGTGCCCGAGCCCGCCGAGCCCGACGACGGCGACCTTCTTGCCCGGACCCGCGCCCCAGCGGCGCAGCGGGGAGTACGTGGTGATGCCCGCGCACAGCAGCGGCGCGGCGACGTCCAGCTCGATGCCCTCCGGGATCCGGCAGACGAACGCGTCCTTCACGACGATCTGGCGGCTGTATCCGCCGTAGGTGTTCTCCCCGTCGAAGCCGACGCCGTTGTAGGTCTGCACGTTGCCCTTGACGCAGAACTGCTCGGACCCGGCGCGGCAGTACTCGCACTCGCCGCAGGAATCGACCATGCAGCCGACCCCGACCCGGTCGCCGACCTGGTACTTCGTGACGTCCGAGCCGACCGCGGCGACCACGCCGGCGATCTCGTGGCCGGGCACCATCGGGAAGATCGCGGTGCCCCAGTCCTGGTTGACCTGGTGCAGGTCGCTGTGGCAGATGCCGGCGTAGGCGATGTCGATCAGCACGTCGTCCGGCCGCAGGTCACGGCGCTCGATCGTCGTCGGGGCCAGCGGTCCGCCCGGCGCCGCGGCGGCGATGGCGGAGGTAGTCGTGGTCATGAAGCCCTCCTGGGTGTCCCGGCCGTTCCGGGACAAAGTCGATGTAAGAACCCTCTTACATCGACTACCGTAGGCCTCGGCTTATTCCGGGGCGCGATCACGATCGGGTGTGACCTACGACATGGCGGCGCAGTACCACCACCGCAATCTGCGCGCCGAACTCGTGCGCGTCTCGCTCGACTTGATCGCGGAAAACGGGATCAGCCGCTTCTCGGTCGCCGAAGCCGCGCGACGGGCGAAGGTCTCCTCCGCCGCGCCGTACCGGCATTTTCCCGACCGCTCGGCATTGCTGGCCGCGGCCGTCACGGTCGCGGCGCGCCAGCTGCACGAACTCGCCGAGGAAGCGGCCGCCGGCGAAACGGACGACGATGCCGCGCTGGCCGCCGTCACCGCCGCGCACACCAAGTTCCTGATCGACACCCGGATCGGCCTGCACGTCTTCTTCGCCGCCGAACTGGCCGACGTGCACTACGCCGAACTGCACGAGACCCGCCGCGAGCTGATCGACGCGTCACTGCTGCGCTGCCTCGCGATCGCGCCGGATCCGGCGATCGCCCTGGAACTGATGGAGCAGCTCCACACCCAGGCCTACGGTTACGGCGATTTCTACCTCAACGGCGTCTCCCAGTGGCTCGGCTACCCGCCGGAGCAGGTCGTCGCCAAGTCTCGGCGAGCGGCGCGGATCGTGATCGAGGCTTATCGCGCGGGGGGCCCGGCGCTCAGCCCGGCGGAGTGGTGACGTAACGGGCGGCCAGCCAAGAACCGAAGGCGTGCAACCGATCGGTGAGCGCGGACGGTTCGACGACGTCGAAATCCACGTCCAGATAAGCCAACCACCGCGCGGCCCAGTCGAGATCGTCGGTGCCGAACCGAAGTTCGCACTCGTCGCCGTCCTCGACCACGGTGGCCACGCTCGGGTCGACAAGCTCGCGGACCAGCTCAGCGGACGTGTGGACCTGAACCCGGACGCGATACCGCCACCCCGCGTCCGTGACCAGATCGGCCACAGTGGACGGTGGTTCCGGCGCGGGCAGCTGGATGCCGAGCGGCTGGACCGCCTCGATCCGATCCACGGCAAAGGCTTTCCACTCCGTCGTTCCACGAGGGCAGGCGACGAGGTACCACTGCCGTCGGACAGTGAGGAGCCGATAAGGCTGCACCTCGACCGGTTTCGCCGCCGGGGCGTCCAAGGCGCGATGCCGGATCCGGACGGCTTCCCGCGCCCGGCAGGCCAACGCGAGCGGCACCAAAGTGTCGCGTGCGGCTTGCCGGAAAGGCTTGCCCGGCAACGCTTCCACGTCCGCGAGCGCGGCGAGCCTGGCCTGCCAGCGCGGCGGCACCACCTGAGTCAGCTTGGCCAGCGCGGTCACCGTCGCGGTCTCCAGTCCGTCGACCGCCACCGCCGTCCGCAGTCCGAGCGAAACCGCGGCGACCTCGTCCGCGTCCAGCAGGAGCGGCGGCATCGCGGCGCCGTGCGCGAGCCGATAGCCGCCGATCCGGCCCGGCGCACCGTCGATGCGGTAGCCGAGTTCGCGCAGCTGAGCGATGTCGCGCCGAGTCGTGCGCTCAGTGACGCCGAGCCGGGCCGCGAGGTCGGACGCGGAGATGCCGGGGCGCGCCTGCAGCAACGCCAGCGTCTCCAGGCGACGGCTCGTGGTGGTCATGGTTTCGATTCTCGCGCGAAACTAGGACAGTATTCGACCGGGTATCTGGCCATACTCGGTTCATGACTCAGCTGCTCCGTCCCGAAGGACTCGTGCGGTCCCCCGCCTTCGCCCAGCTCGCCGTGGTTCCGCCGGGCGCGACGACGATCTACGTGGGCGGCCAGAACGCGGTCGACGCCACCGGCGAGCTCGTCGGCGGCACCGACGTCGCCGCGCAGGTCGAGCGGGTGATGGCCAACCTGAAAACCGCGCTGGCCGCCGGGGGCGCGACGGTTCAGGATGTGGTGATGCTGACCATCCTGCTGGTCGAGGACGTCGATCTCGCCCAGGCTTATCCGGCCGCCGCCGCGGCTCTGGCGGGCGCGACGCCGCCGGTGACCGTCCAGCGCGTGGCCGGGCTGGCGATGCCGGGCGCGCTCGTCGAGGTCAGCGCGATCGCGGCGGTGGCCCGGTGAGCGTCGGGCAGACCAAGGACGCGGGCTGGCAGATCGGCGTCTCGAAGACGGTCGGCCGCTCCGCCGAGGAGGTCTGGGACTTCCTCACCTCCGCGGAAGGCGTGGCGATCTGGCTCGGCGAGGGCGTGACCGTCCACCCCGAACCGGGCGTGGGATACAAGACCGCCGACGGAATCCGCGGCGAAACGCGCAGTTTCCGCGAAATGGACCGGATCCGGCTCACCTGGCAGCCGCCCGGCTGGTCGCACGACACGACGCTGCAGCTGGCCGTGCGCGCCAGCGGCCCGGGCAAAGCGATGCTGCGCATCCACCAGGAACGGCTGGCCGACGCCGCCGAACGGGAGCGGCAGCGCCGCCATTGGCAGGGAGTGCTCGCCGAATTGATCACCGCGCTTGCCTAGTCCGCGACTGACGGAGGACCCTGGTACGCAAGCGGTTCACCGGCAGGAGGCGCGATGCTCTGCGTGTTCGACGTCAACGAGACGCTGCTCGACCTGACTGTGCTCGATCCGCTGTTCACCAAGCTCACCGGAGACCCGCAAGCCCGCGAGGAATGGTTCACGCTCTCGATCCACACCGTGCTCACGGTGACCGCGGCCGGCCAGTACCGCGATTTCGCGCAGATCGCCGGGGAGGCCGCGGCCGCCGTTTGCGCCCGGCACGGCCATGAACTGACCGACGTCGAGATGGTGAAGGTGGGCGACGGCCTGCGTTCCCTTCCCGCACACGCCGACGTCGTGCCCGGCTTGGACCGCTTGCGGCAGGCCGGGCACCAGGTCGTCGCACTCACGAACTCACCGCTCGCGACCGCCGAAGCGCAGCTGCAGAACGCCGGCCTGGCAACGAAGTTCGACCGGATCTTCTCCGCGCAGCAGGTCAGCAAGCTCAAGCCCGCGCCGGAGCCGTACCTCCAGGTGCTGCGTGCCTTCGACGTCGAACCCGGCCAGGCGGTGATGGTCGCCGCGCACGGCTGGGACATCGCCGGTGCGCAAGCAGCCGGACTCCGGACCGCGCTGCTCGCGCGTCCCGGAGTCCATCCGCTGCCCGGCCTGCCCGCCGCGACCTACACCGCGGCGACGCTGCCCGAACTGGCCGACGCGATCCTCAGGAGCTGAGGCGCACCAGCATCTTTCCGGTGTTCGCCCCGCTGAGCAGGCCGAGGAAGGCCTCCGGCGCGTTGCGGATGCCGTCCACAAAGGTCTCCGAGTACTTGATCTCCCCGGACGCGACGAGCGGCGCGACCTCGGCGACGAACTCCTGCATCAGGTGCCAGTGGTCCAGCACGAGCAGGCCGCGCATGGTGATCCGCTTCGCGATGAGCTGCACCAGGTTGCGCGGAGCGGGCGTCGGCTCGGTGGCGTTGTACTGCGAGATCATGCCGCAGATGGCGATCCGGCCGTGCAGGTTCATCGACGCGATCGCGGCTTCGAGGTGCTCGCCGCCGACGTTGTCGAAGTAGACGTCGATGCCCTCGGGAGCGGCCGCGGCGAGCTGCTCGGCGACCGGTCCGTCCTTGTAGTTGAAGGCGGCGTCGAAGCCGAGGTCCTCAATGAGGTGGCGGACCTTCTCCGCCGAACCCGCGCTGCCGATCACGCGCTTGGCGCCCTTGAGCCGCGCCAGCTGGCCGACGAGCGAGCCGACGGCACCGGCCGCACCGGAGACGAACACCGTGTCGCCCGGCTTGAATTCCGCGCTCACCAGCAGTCCGGCGTACGCGGTGAGGCCCGGCATGCCGAGCACGCCGAGGTAGGTCGAGAGCGGCGCGACGGAATCGTCCACCTTGACCGCTCGCTTGGCGTCGAGCACCGCGTGCGTGCGCCAGCCCGCCTGGTGCAGCACGTGGTCGCCGACCGCGAAGTCGTCCACAGTGGACTCGATGACCTCGCCGACCGCGCCGCCCTGCATCGCCTCGCCCACCACGAACGGCGGCGAGTAGGACTTCACGTCGTTCATCCGGCCGCGCATCGCCGGGTCGACGCTCATCACCACGTTGCGCACCAGGATCTCCCCCGGCCCCGGCTTCGGCACCGCGGTCTCGACGATGTCGAAATTGTCCATGGTCGGCACGCCGTGCGGGCGGGACGCGAGCCGGATCTCGGTCGCCGTGTCGGGCGCTGTGGGTGCGTTCACCGTCGAACTCCGTTTCGTTCAAGCTGGATTGAAGCGGGGCGCACGCCCCGTCTCTCCGGCCAACGGAGCAACCGGGGCGCGCATTCCGATTGTCCCCGGAGCTGTGGCAAGCGCTACACGATCTCCGCGAGCTTGCCGAGCACGCCGTCGTAGATCTTCTTCAGCCCGCCCGGCGCGAAGGTCTTCTCGAAGAAGCCGCCGATGCCGCCCGCGCCGTCCCAGCTGGTCTCGATGCGGACGAGGGAACGCTCGCCGGAAGGCGTCACGGTCCAGGTGGTGACCATGCTGGAGTTCGCGTCGGTCTCGACGAACTTGCCCGGCGACGGCTCGGTCACCGTGGCCGCGACGTCGCGCACGCGCTTGGACGTGGCCTGCAGCTTCCAGCTGGCCTTCGTGCCGGCGCCGACGCCGCCCTCGCTGACCTGGTAGTCGCGGTAGTGCTCGGTGAGCAGCTTCGGCCGGGTCTCGGCGTAGTCCGCGACCAGCTCACGCACGCGTTCCACCGGCGCGTCGATCGTGCGTTCCGCGGTGGCCGTGACCTTGCCCATGTCGTTTCCCCTGCTCTTCTCGGTTTCCGCCGCAGCCACCTTCGCATATGCGCGGAAACCCCGGGAGTGGCGGTACGCACCCACCACTCCCGGGAACGTCAGGACAGGCCCTGCTGCTTCAGCCAGTCCTTGGCCACGTCGGCCGCGGGCTCGCCGTCCGCGTCGACCCGCTTGTTGAGCTCGCGCATGCCGTCCGTGGTGAGCTTCGCGCTGACCGCGTTGACGACGTTCGCGAAGTCCGCGCCGCGGGCGTCGAGCACCTTCTTGTTCACCGCGGGCACCACGTTCTCGGTGGGCACGATGGTCAGGTCGTCCTTGAGCGCGACGTACTGCGGGTCGCCGACCAGCGGGCTGACCGAGTCGACCGGGATCACCGTGACCGCGCCGGAGTTGAGCTGCTGCACGCGCGGCCCGGCCTCCTGCACGGTCTGGAAGGTGGCGTTCGTCAGCTTGTAGACGTCCTTGAAGCCCTTGAAGCACGGGAGCCGCTTCTCGCACTCCGGCGGACCGGCCATGACGACCTTGTCGAGCTTCTTCAGGTCGCTGATCGACGCGAGGCCCTTCGACTTCGCGAGGTCGGCCTTCACGATGTAGGTGTTCTTGTCCTCGGCGGCCGCATAGTTCAGCAGCCCGACGCCCTCCGGCGCGAAAAGCTTCTCCAGCTGTTCGTGCTCGGCCTTCGCGTCCTTCGTGGCCTCCTTGCCGAAGCCGGTCGTGATCGCCGCGCCCTGGTACTCCGGCAGGAACTGCAGTTCGCCGGATTTGAGCGACGGGTAAACCAGCTCGCGCGAGCCGAGGTTCAGCTTCCGGGTGACCGGATAGCCCTTGGCCTCCAGCGCGCCCGCGTAGATCTCGGCCAGGATCTGGCTGTCGGTGAAGTTGAACGAGGCGACGACGATCGGAGCGCCGCCCTTGCTCGGCGCGGCCGGCTGGTCGCTTCCCCCACCGCACGCGGTCAAGCCGAGCGCGGCCGTCGCCAGCAGCGCGGCCACTCGGATGTTCCGGGTCCAGCGCACGTGTCCCCACACTCCTCAGTCCACTCGTCAGAGGGAATGGACCCTAACCGCGACCCCCGACAGAAACCACTGGATAGGAATCCTCGCCACGGAATCTCAAGGGCCGGAATATTGTCGCTCGACCGGGGTAAGGTCGCGCCGTGCACGCGTCCGCGACCCCGCTGCTGGCCGACAGCAGCCGACCCCTCTTCGAATGGCGGTGGGTCGAACGCAACGCCGACGCGATTCTGCAGCGGCTCGGCGAGCACATCGCCCTCACCGCGACCGCGCTCGGCATCGGCCTCGTGCTGTCGCTCGCGCTGGCCACGCTGTGCCTGCGCTACCGCTGGTTCTACCCGTTCGTGGTCGGCGCCGCGGGCGCGCTCTACGTGATCCCGAGCCTGGGCGCGTTCGCGCTGCTCGTCCCGCTGCTCGGGTTCTCCTTCGCCACCTCGGTGATCCCGCTGGCCACGTACACGCTGCTGATCCTGATCCGCAACATCGTGACCGGCGTGCAGCAGGTGCCGACCGAGGTGCGCGAAGCGGCGATCGGGATGGGCTTCACGCCCAGGCGGCTGTTGTGGCAGGTGGAGCTTCCGCTCGCGCTGCCGGTGGTGATCGCCGGGCTGCGGGTGGCCGCGGTGACGACGATCGGCCTGGTCACGGTCACCTCGCTGCTCGGCAAGGGCGGGCTCGGCTACTTCATCCGCGCCGGCATCCAGACGACGATCCCGAACCCGAGCCCGATCATCGTCGGCGTGGTGCTGTCGATCGCGCTGGCCGTGCTCGTCGATCTGCTGCTGTGGCTGAGCGAACGCGCGCTGGCCCCGTGGGCGCGGAGGGCCGTCCGATGAGCTTTTTCGCGCAGCTGAGCCAATGGCTGGCCGATCCGAACCGGTGGAGCTGGACCGATCCGGCCGGGATTCCGTTCCGGACCGTCCAGCATCTGTGGTTTTCCGCGCTGGCGCTCGCGATCTCGATCGTCCTGACGGTCCCGCTCGCGGTGTGTCTCGGGCACTACCGGCGCGGACAGTTCCTCGCGAGCAGCGCGGTCAACATCGGCCGCGCGATCCCGAGCTTCGGGCTGATCATCCTGTTCTGGTTCCTGGCCAGCCGGTGGGGCGCGAACACGGACTTCTGGCCGCTGCTGCTCGCGCTCGTCGCGCTGGCGCTGCCGCCGCTGTTCACCAACACCTACGCCGGCGTGGTGCAGGTGGAACAGGAGGTCGTCGACGCGGCGCGCGGCACCGGGTATCGCGAATGGCAGATCATGTTGCGCGTGGAACTGCCGCTGTCGTCACCGGTGATCGTGGCCGCCGCGCGGGTGGCGTTCCTGCAGCTGATCGCGACGGTCGCGATCGGCGCGATCGTCAACGACGGCGGCGGCCTCGGCCGCTACATCGTCGACGGGTTCGCCCTCGGCGAGCAGGGCCACGGCGAGATCTTCGGCGGCGGCCTGGCGGTGGTGATCCTGGCGTTGGTGTGCGAGGGGCTGTTCGCGCTGCTGACCAAGCTGGCTACGCCTCGCGGTCTCGCCCTCCAGCAGGCCCGCCGGGACTCGTGAGACAAACCTCGGCCAACCGGTCGATCTCCGGCCCCAGCGACCGGTCGACCACCACTGGTTCGACCTGGTCCGCGAGCCAGGCGTAGGTGTCGGCCAGCTTCGGCGCTCCTGGGGTGGCGAGGAGATACCGCGCCTGCCGCCCGGCGATCAACTCGCACGCGGTGATGGCGAAGAAGCGTTCGATGACGGTCTCGAGTTCGGCTCCGGCCTTGCTGGCAAACGCTTGCACATCCTCCTGACCAGCGGAAGTGTCGAGCGATCCGAGCGTCGCCGGCGCGGCCAGGCGGCGCATCGCGTGCAGCTCGCCAGCCGCGCGTTTGTGCAATGGCGTCAGCCCGGCCTGCGGTCCAGGATCCACCGCGAGCTGCTGCGGCAGACCGCTGAACTGCGGGTCGAGGAGGCGATGAAGGCGCTGTACCGAGACCTCCGCCGCGTGGACGAGCGCTGCCTTGACGGCGTCCATCCGAAGCCCGAGCGCGACTGCGTGATAGCCGGTCGTCGGGGCGAACTCACCGTTGACGAAACCCGGCGAATCGCCCGGAGTTTCCCAGGACTCCCGCAGGGTTTCCCACAGTTCCTCGACAGTCCGGCTGACGTATTCGAGCACCTTCGGTCCGACTCGCACCGAGATCGGCGCCTGCACCACTTCCTTTTTCGTGGCGGCCCCATCGACAAGTTTCTCGATGCGGGTGCCGCGGTAAATCGCTTGTGGCGCACCAAGAACGTCCACGACGATCGCCGCGCAGACCGTTTGCCACTCGATCAGCCGACGCAATCTCTTGCCGCAGACCCACGCGTACGCCTCGGCCAGCGGCGACCCCTGAATCAGGCTCGCCCCTTCCTTCGGCCCCAGCACGAACGGCCTTGCCCCGCGCCGTTCCAGCGCTGCCGCCGCCGGGACTTCGGCACCGTCCTCGATGACCGTGCCGAGCCCGACGAACGTCTGGAACGCGTGCGCGAGCGGGATGATCTCGCCCGCGCTGCCGAGACTGTCGCGCGGGACGGCGGGGAGGAAACCGTCATTGAGCCGGTCCGCGAGGAAGGCGACCAGCTCGGGGCTGACCGCCGCGTCGCCGCGGAGAAACCCGCGCAGCCGCATGCGCAGCAACGCCCGGGTCAGCTCCGGCGACAACCACGGCCTCCCGCCGACCGCCCGGCCGACCAGCAGATTGCGCTGATGGTCGGCCTGCTGCCCGGCGGTCAGCCGCGTTCCGGCGAGCCGCCCCATTCCGGTGTTGACGCCGTAGACCGGGCTGCCCTTGTCCAGCGCGGCCAGCATCGCCTCGCGGTGGTGCTTGAGCGCTTCGAGAACGGCTGGGCTGATCTCGATCCGCGCTGAGTCTTCGTCCAGCGCGGAGAGAAGCGGTTGGGCTGCTTCGGCAACGGCCCGACCGCTCCCGATCGGCGCTCCATCGCCCTCCCGCGCCGCCGTCCCGGCCCGCCGCGTCTCGGCCGTTTCCCGCGCCGTCGCTGATTCGTCCACTATGGACAGTTCAGCGCGCGAGCCCGTCGATGACCTCGGCGTTCGGCAGCCCCGCGAGCGCCGCACCGGAGATCAGGAGCTTGCTGCCGCGGATCCCGCTGCCGATCACGAGCTCCGGCGCGTCCGCGACGGCTTGGTCGATGAGGATCGGCCAGTCCGCGGGCAGTCCGACGGGCGTGATGCCGCCGTACTCCATGCCGGTGAGGGAAACAGCCTCGTCCATCGGCGCGAAGGACGCCTTGCGCACGTCGAGGCGGCGCTTGATGACTCCGTTGACGTCGGCGCGGGTCGTCGCGAGCACGAGCGCCGCGGCGAACCGGACTTCCCCAGCGCGCTTGCCAGCGACCACGACGCAGTTCGCGGACGCGGTCAACGGCGACCCGTACGCCTCGCAGAACGCGGCGGTGTCGGCGAGCTCCGGATCGATCTCGGTGACGCCGAGCTCGTCCGGCGCGGGCATCGAGGCGAGCGCCTTGGCGACGGGTTCGGCGAGCAGGTCAGTGCGGGTCGGTGCGGGAACGACGGTCAGGCTCCCGGCGATAGTCCAGGTGGTCACCGGCCCGAATGTAATCCGCCCGGCACGACGCTCACCAGTTGCGGTGGCCTCGCTGCACCTCGATGAGCTTCGGCCGCACGTCGACGATGTAGACGAGCGCCGCCGCCATCGCGGGCACCCAGAAGATGAATCCGGGTCCCTCGATCTGGAAAAGCACCAGTGCGAGCGTGGCCCCGCCGGTGATGAGCATCCAGATCGGCTTGGTTTTGCGATCGGCCGCCGAGTACGCGTCAGCTCGCTGCAGCAGCGCGTGAACGAAGGCGAAGAGCCCGACCAAGGCGCTGCCCCAGTGGATGACCTCGAGGATCCATTCGGCAACCAGCACGACGTCAGCTTACGGCAAACCGCCCACGCCGCCCGCTGCCCCGAAGCCCGGCAGCGCGACATGACCGCTGGTCAGACCCGGGTTCGCCACGTTCGGCCATGGTGCGCTGCGGCGACGGACGCTGAGGTGACAACGGTCACTCCGGCCGGGCCGCATCGACTCCAGTGGGGGTCCGCCAGGCCCGGCCCCGCGCTCGACTTAGGTCGAACCCACCATCCACCCGCGATCCTGGGCTCGACCTAACGTCGCTCGCCGCGCCAGGTCCGACCCAACATCGGTCCCCGTGCTTTGCCACCTCAGGCACGCCCCCGCCGAAACATCCCCAACGCAGCACACGGCGGCCGGGTCAAACCTCGACCCGGCCGCCGTACGACCCCTCGATCTTCACTTCTCGCCCTCGGCGACTCCGGCGCTAACCGAGCCGCCCCAACGGTTCCAGCGCCGAAGCACTCGAACCGCCGTCAGTGCGGTACCGGCGCCTAGCCCGCCGTCACTTCTCCGTCTTCGGCGCGGCCGGCTTCTTGGCGTTCGCCGTGGTGGCGGTGCTGGTGGTCGTGCGACGGGCCGGGGTGGCCGTCTTCGGCGCGGTGCGGTTCGCGGCCTTGCGGGCCACCGACCGGGTCTCGTGCGCGACGTTCTCGCCGATTTCCTCGACCGCGTCCGCGGTGTCGCCGGCCACCTCGGTCACCTTGCGGGCGGCCTTCTCGCCGGCCGAGCGGGTGCGCTTGGTGACCTTCGACAGCACGCCGTCAACGCGCTCGCGGGTCTCCTCGGTCAGGCCGTCGACGCGCTCCTGCGCGGCGGTCAGCGCGTCCTCCAGCTGCTCGAGGGCCTTCTTGACCTGCGGCTGAGCGGCGATCTTGTCCCACGCCTGCTCGCCGGACTCGGCCAGCTTGTTGTACAGCTTCAGCGCGGCCTCGGTGTACTCGTCGATGGCCTTGCGCAGTTCGGCCGGGTCGAGCTTCTCGCGGAGGCTCTCGACGTCGGTCGGCAGCTCCTCGAGGCCCTTGCGAGCGGCTTCGGTGTTCTTGGTGACGTTGGCGCGAGCCTTGGCGACCGCGTCGGTCACGGCCTGGCTGGCCAGATTGCCGGCGCCGAGCGCGGCGAGCAGCGGGGTGCGGACCTGGTCGAGCGCGGTGTTGACGGCCTTGCGGACGTCCTCGGTCTTGGGCGTGGTCATGCCGACTCCTCAGTGGTCTCTTGAGCGGTCTCGTGGGTGGTCTTCGGCTGGGTGGTCTTCGGTGCGGTGTTCGCGGCGGCGTTTTCGCGCCGGAAGGACTCGTAGACGTCGAGCAGGACCTGCTTCTGCCGTTCGGTCAGCTCGGCGTCGGAGCGGATCGCGTCGCCGACCGGGCCGCCGGTCGGCAGGTCGAGAATCCCGGCCTGCACGTACAACGCTTCGGCCGAGATCCGCAGCCCCTTGGCGATCTGCTGGAGGATCTCCGCGCTGGGTTTGCGGACCCCGCGCTCGATCTGGCTCAGGTACGGATTGGACACTCCGGCGAGTTTCGACAGCTGGCGCAGCGAAATCTTCGCGGAGCTGCGCTGCTGGCGGATGTACTCGCCGATGTCGGAGGCGATGTCCGCGACCTTGTCCATGGGGCGCTGTGCTCCGCCGGGTTCTGTCATCCGGTCACCTCCTCGCGACCTACTCGACAGTACGCTCGAGTGCTAGCTATTGCAAGCACTCTGCTTGCAACCATCGGGTGTGCTTCCGCTCACCCCGTTACCCTGGGCTTATGCGGGCACAACGGTTGCGTCGACGCCTGGTCCGGCAGCTCGTCGAGGAGGACGTGCTGCACGACGAGGCCTGGACCGAAGCCTTCGCCGCCGTCCCGCGGCACGCGTTCCTGCCGCGGTTTTTCGTGCCCGCCGGCAACCGCTGGGCAGCGGTCGAACGCGGCGATCCGGACTGGCTGGACCGCGTCTACTCGCGCGACGTCCTGGTCACCCAGCTCGACGACGACCCCGCGCGCTGGGACTACGCCCGCACGCACGGGCCGGTCCCCGGCGTGCCGACCAGTTCGTCCAGCATGCCCGCGATCATGGCGATCATGCTGGAAGAACTCCTGGTCCGCGACGGCGATCGCGTGCTGGAGATCGGCACCGGAACCGGCTACAACGCCGCTTTGCTGTGCCACCGCTGCGGTTCCGGCCAAGTGTCCACTGTGGATATAGATCCGGACATCGCGGCCGCCGCGCGGGAACGCCTCAACTCCTGCGGCTACGCCCCCGCGTGCGCCACCGGCGACGGCGCACTCGGCTTCCCGGCCGGAATACTGTTCGACCGGGTCCTGTGCACCGCGTCGGTATCGCGGATTCCCGTTGCTTGGCTTGCCCAAACACTCCCTGGCGGGCACATCGTCACGACCCTCAACCGCCCGCTCGGCGGCGGACTCGTCCGCCTCACCGCGGGCGAAGGCGCGACCGCCGAAGGCCGGGTCCTAGCCCGCGACGGCCGCTTCATGCCGTTGCGCGCGCATCGCCTGCCCCCGCTCGCGGAGGTGCCGCCCGCCGACGACGCGCAATGGCGGCCCACCAAGGTGTCCATGTCAGACGTCCTTAAGCCGCAACGACATTTCGAGTTCTTCGTGTCACTGGAGCTGCCCGAAGTACGCCCGGTGCACGTCGACCCGAACGGTGGCTTCGCAGTGTCCCATCCGGACGGTTCATGGGCCCGAACCCGCCGCACCGACTCGGGTTTCGAGGTAGCGCAAGGAGGTCCGCGCGCATTGTGGGATCTCGCCGAGGACGCGCACTGCCGCTGGGAAGCACTGGGACGCCCTGGCAGGTCGCGTTTCGGCCTGACCGTGAACGGCGAGGAACAAACCTTCTGGCTGGATGATCCGCAATCCGAAAACCGCTGGCCGTGCGGCTGATCCGCCTCGAACCCGTCCGGCGCGTCGACCAGGGACAGGCCGACGTCGGCGATGAAGAAGTCCGGACCGGCGCTGTCGAAAACGAATCCGCGAATGCCAGCGGAGTTACGACGAACGTCCCCGCACGGAGGAAGCGTGCCGGGCTGAACCCAGGCCGCTTCCTAGGGTCCGGCCCAATTCTGGCCCGGACCCACTTCTCCACCGCGGTCACGACGTCGTCGAGCCGAGCCTTCGTCGTGTCGACGGACTCGACCTGCCCCCGTATCCACAGGTTGAACTCGAGCATCTCCGCGATGCGCGGTTCGTCCCACTCCCGCCACGCCGGCCGGGCGCGCAACCGCCGCCGGAGAGTGTCGTTGTCCGCGACCAGAGCCAGATAGTGCACCTCCGAGAAGAAAACCCGCTCTGGCAACGGTTCCAGCTCCTGCGGCGCGACTGTCCCGCACAGCACGACCGGCCGTCCGTTCTGGTGCAGCATCGCCGCCAGCCGCAGCCAGGCCCCGCGAAAAGCCGGATTCCCCGGAACGTCGTCGCGGAGCGCACCGGCCCACAGCACGTCCTGCTCCAGCACGACGGCCTCGCCCGCCAACCGGTGTGCCAGCTTCGGCCCGACTGTCGATTTGCCGCCCGCACTCGGCCCCGTCAACGCGAACAACGGCAGCCGCCGGAACGGCCACCGATGTCCGCATTCCGCGCACCGCAGGATGTCCCCGTCGGCCTGTGGACAACTCGCGCGGTCGCCGCAGGCTGGACAGATACGCAGGTCGAGCGCTACCGGAACTGTGGACAACTCAGTCGAAGAGGTTCTCGAGGAAGCTGCGCCTCCGACGTCCGCCGTACGCGCGCGGCGAATCCCCGTAGCCACCGCGGTACGGGCGCGGCGAGTCCGCGTGCCCGCCTCGGAACGGGCGCGGCGAGTCCGAATGCCCTCGATACGGCCGGGGCGAATCCGAGTACCCGCCTTGATAAGGGCGCGGCGAATCGGGACGGCCGTACGGCGGTGGCTGCTGCCGATAGAAAGCGCTCTCCGCACCGGCGATCTGCTCCAGCTCGCCGCGGTCGAGGAAGATCCCGCGGCAGCCGTCGCACTGCTCGATGTGGACGCCGTTCTTGTCGAGCGTGCGCATCACGTTCTGACACTTCGGACAAATCACGCATCCGACCCTACACGGATTCGCCGCACCGCGTCAGCAGGCGCAGAGGCAGAACGGGTGGCCGACCGGATCGGCGTAGACGCGAAAAGTCTCCGGGGAATCGTCGAGCAGCTTCGCGCCCAGTCCGAGAATGCGCTGGTGAGCGGCCTCGAGATCGGGGACGTCGAGGTCGAGATGCGCCTGCTGCGGTTTGTCCGGCGAGGGCCATTCGGGCGCTCGGTAATCGGCTACCCGCTGGAATTCCAGCCGGACGCCGCCGCGCGGGTCGACGAGCGTGGCCCAGTGGTTGTCCGGAGCGATCTTGGGTTCGTCCCACTCGAGCAGGGAGCGGTAGAAGCCGGCGAGCGCCCCCGGGTCCGGACAGTCGAACGCAACGCCGCCGAAAGTCGGAACCGCACTCATCTTGTGCCCATCCTCTCCTCGTCGCGTAACCAGTAAAGTGAGTATGTCGGTTAGGGAGCCAGGTCGCAACCGATATCGCCCGTACACTGGGCAGGTGCACACCGACGCTTCCCTGGTGGTCGCCTTTCTCAACACCGTCGACATCGAACGGGGCGACGACCTGCTGGACGATCCGGAGCTCTGGCGGCAGTGGGCCGCGGACCGCGACGTGACACCGAACGATCCCGCCGAAGCCCGCGCCGTACGGGACAGCCTGCGCGCCGCGGTCGGCGATCCGCGGCTTCCCGCGACCACGCTGGACGTCCCGCTCCGCTTCACCCTCACCGAAACCGGCCCGACGCTGCTCACCCCGGACGCCGTCACCGCGACCCTCGCCGCCGCCACCCGTCTGGCCATCCGGGGCGACTGGGTCCGCCTGAAGATCTGCCCTGCCGACGACTGCCGGTGGGCCTTCTTCGACGAATCCCGCAACCGCTCCCGCACCTGGTGCTCGATGCGCGTCTGCGGAAACCGCGAAAAAGCCCGCTCCTGGCGGGCCCGCACGGCGGCTGTGCACAACTAGCCCCCTGTGGACAACTTGTCCACACACACCACATGTGCATGTGCAGATGCCCCGGATCCCTACAAGTTGTGGACAGCGATTAGGCCATCACCGTGAAAACCTGTGGATAACCCCGGGGATAACTCAGCTTCCTGTGGACAACTGGTTTTGAGCGGGCCACGGCTGTGGTATAGGACGGCGCGCAACCGGCCGACCACCCGGCGCACGCAGGCGAGCCCCGCGACCGGTCCAGCAGCCGCCGAGGAAGGCACCCGCGTTCAGGCTGCGCTCCGCTGGGGCCGCGGCGAGCGCCTCCGGGAAGAATTCCGCTCAACCACAACGAACTCCGGCTCGGCCGGAACCTCGAACCGCGGAACCAAAGACCTCAGAACAGCAACTGCGCCACCGTGTAGATCACCAGCCCGGCCAGCGCACCCACCACGGTCCCGTTGATCCGGATGAACTGCAGATCCCTCCCGACCTGCAGTTCGATCTTCCGGGACGTCTCCTCGGCGTCCCACCGCTCGACCGTGTCCGTGATGATCGTCGTGATCTCGCGGGAGTAGTGGGTCACCAGGTAGACCGCCGCGCTCTCGACCCAGCCGTCCACCTTCGAGGTCATCGACGGGTCGTCCACCAGGCGTTTGCCCAGCGATTCCAGGCCGCCGCGGACGCGCTGGCGCAGTTCGCTCGACGGGTCCTCCGCGGCGTTCAGCAGCATCTCCTTGGCAGTCGCCCACGCGTTGCCGATGAGTTTCTGCACTTCACCGTGGTTCACGATCTGGGCCTTGACCTGTTCGGCCCGCTCCATCGTCTTCGGGTCGGTCTGCAGGTCGTGCGCGAACTCGCCGAGGAACTTGTCCAGCGCGAGGCGCATCGGGTGGTTGACGTCCGTTTTCACCGCCCAGGCGAAGGTCAGGACCTCGCCGTACACCTTGTCCGCCAGCATTTCGTCGACGAACTTCGGCGACCAGCTCGGCGCGCGGTCCGAGACCACCCGCAGCATCGTCTGGTGGTTGTCGCGGACCCACTCGTAGGCGCGGTCGCACATCAGGTCCACCAGCTTGTGGTGCGCGCCGTCCTCGAAGACGCCCGCAAGGATCTTGCCGAGCGGCGGCCCCCACGGTTTGTCGATCACGCGCTTGACGACGGCCTGCTCCATGATCGCCTGCACGTCCTCGTCGCGGAGCACTGTCACCGCCCCGCGCACGACTGTCGCCAGTTCCGACGTCACGCGTTCCGCGTTGTCGCGCTGGGCGAGCCAGCCGCCGAGCCTGCTGGCGACCTCGACGCGGCGGAGCTTGTCGCGGATGACGTCCGGGGACAGGAAGTTCGAGCCGACGAACTCGCCGAGGCTGTTGCCGAGCTGGTCCTTCTTGTTCGGGATGATCGCGGTGTGCGGGATCCGCAGGCCGAGCGGATGCCGGAACAGCGCGGTCACCGCGAACCAGTCAGCGAGCGCGCCGACCATGCCCGCCTCGGCCGCGGCGCGCACGTAGCCGACCCAGCCCGGCCAGCCCGCCGACTCCGCCCAGCTCGTCAGCAGGAACACGATCGTCGCGCCGAGCAGGAAGGACAGCGCGACCAGCTTCATCTTGCGCAGGCCGCGCCGTTTCGCCTCTTCGCCGGCGGTGCCGCCGGGCGGGTCCGCGGGCGTGACCTTGGCTGGGGTGAGTTGCTCCACGCCGCCATTGTCCGTGAGGATGCGTCCTCGTGCGTGAACCAGCTCTCGTCCCCCGCCTTCGCCCGTTCACCTCGACGGTCTTCGCGGAGATGACCGCGCTCGCCGTCCGGCACGACGCGGTCAACCTCGGCCAAGGCTTTCCGGACACCGACGGGCCCGCCGGAATGCTCGAAACGGCGAAGAACTCGCTGTTCGGCGGCGACAACCAGTACCCGCCCGGGCCGGGACGTCCGGAGCTGCGCGCCGCGATCAGCCGGCACCGCCAGCGCTACGGCGCCAGCTACGACCCGGACACCGAGATTCTGGTCACCGCGGGCGCGACCGAGGCCATCGCGGCGTCGCTGATCGCGCTGACCGAGGCCGGCGACGAGGTGATCGTGGTCGAGCCGTACTACGACTCGTACGCCGCCGCGGTCGCGATGGCAGGCGCGCAGCGGCGCGTGATCGGGCTGGTCGAAACCGACAGCGGACAGCTCGAACTCGACCTCGACGCCCTCCGCGAGGCGATCACGCCGAAAACCCGCGCAGTACTGCTGAATTCGCCGCACAACCCCACCGGCACCGTGTTTTCGCGCGCGCAGCTGGCGGAAGTCGCGCGGCTATGCGTCGAGCACGACCTCATCGCGGTCACCGACGAGGTCTACGAGCACCTTGTCTTCGACGGCGCCGAGCACCTTCCGCTCGCGTCGTTCCCCGGCATGCGCGAGCGGACCGTCGCGATTTCGAGCGCGGGCAAGACCTTCAACTGCACCGGCTGGAAGATCGGCTGGGTCTGCTCGACCCCGCACCTGGTCGCCGCGGTGAAGGCGGCGAAGCAGTTCATCACCTTCGTCTCCGGCGGACCGTTGCAGCCAGCCGTGGCGTACGCGCTCGACAACGAGCTTGAGTGGGTCGAAAACCTGCGCGTGAGCTTGCAGGAGAAACGCGATCGGCTTTCCGCTGGTCTTGCCGATGCGGGATTCGCGGTCCGGCCGAGCGCGGGGACGTACTTCGTGACTGCTGACGTGCGTCCGCTCGGTTTCGCCGACGCCGCCGAGCTCGCTTGGACGCTGCCGGAACGCGCCGGAGTCGCCGCGGTACCCGTCAAGGTGTTCACGGATCACCCGGACGAGTGGAAACATCTGCTGAGGTTCGCGTTCTGCAAGCGCAACGAGGTGATCGACGAAGCAGTCGAACGCCTGCGGAAACTCGTCTGACGACTGCCGTCGGGGCTCTCGTTGTCGCTGCGGGAACAGAGATACCGAGAGTGTCCCGACGGCCGAAACATCGGGTCAACGCCCGCATTCACCCTGTTGGCGGGCCGCCCGGATGGCCGCATCGGGCCCGGTTGAGGCGACGCAGGGTGATCGACTAGGGCGGATCGGACACTAGAGCCGGTGCGGACGTTCCGCCTTACGGGGTGGATCGAGCGCGGGAGAGATGAAACACTCGCGTCCGGTGCTAGAAAGAGGGCAGCCCCGGGGGACCTGCGACCTGGCCGGAAGACAGCCCCAGCAAGATCAGTCTCGTGCGGTGGCACGAGCTTCAGGCGCGGACGGTGGTGGTGGCGTGACCGGCATGGCGACTCCGCGCGGCCTCGCCGCCTCCGCGACGTCCGGCGCCAGTCCACTCGGGACTACGGGTTCCGCGCTTCTCGGAATGGCCGACCGCGCTTCGAACCGCGCCGAGCGAAGCTCCTCTTTCGCGCGCGCGGGCGTGCGGCGGCGGCCACGCGCTTGGGCGGCTCCGATCGCCCGGCCTGCCGCCCGGATCGCCGTCGCCGGCGGGCTCACCCTGGCCGGATGGCTGCTCGGCGCGGCGTTGTCGCAGGCGAACGCGGCGACGGACGACCACGTCGACCATCCCGCCGTTTCGGCGCACGACACCGAATCGGAGCACCGGCACGCCGGAACGGCCACGTCCGGCACGCTCACCTGGGCCATGCCCGGGGCGGCGACCGGCGCGAAACGCGCCCACGTCCACCGGTTCCAGGTCTCGGCCAACGACTTCCGGCCGGACGTGAGCTTCCGTCCGACCACAGTGGCCGGAAGCGACGCGGACCGTCAGCAAAGCCCGGACCAGCACGCGTCCCCGCCCGCGGCCACGATCGCCAAGCCCGCCAAGCCACAGAGCCCGGGCGCCACCAAGCACCACGCGCCGGCCAGTGTCGTCGCCACCCGGCCCGGCGCCACCAGCGAACCCGGGCAAGGCGTCGCCAGCGAACCGGGGCAGACCGTCGCCAGCAGTCCCCAGCAAGGTCTTCTCGGCGGCCTGCTCAGCAGCACCACCAGCAGCAAACCCGGACAAGACCTCAGCAGCACGAGCCCCGCGCCCGGGCTGCTCGGCGGCCTTCTCGGCGGCTCCGACCGCGAATCCAGCCCAGGCCTGCTGGGCGGGCTGCTCGGCGGCCCCGCCACCACTCAGCCAGGGCTGCTCGGCGGAATCCTCGGAACCGTCACCGACACCGTCAACACGACCGTGCACACCACCGTCACCTCGGTCGACACCGTGATCGACACCGCGCCGATCCGGGTCGTCGAGCCGCCGGCCAACATAGTCGAACCCGCGCCTTCGGCCAGCGGGTCGGTCAGCGCCTCGGTCCCAGCGGCCAAGCTGGCGAAAGAATCCGAAGCTCCGGTTGCCGTGCCCGTCGCCAAGCAGACGCCCGTCGTGCACACTGCGCCCGAGCGCGTCCTCACCGAGCAGCCCGCCGCCATGCCGGTGGAGACCCTGCCCGCGCCGCCGGTCCAGGAACGCAGCCAGGCCGGAGGCGGCAGCAGCGGTGGCGGCGAAGGCCTTCCCGCGGCTCCGGCCGCGCCCGCCGCGCCCGCGTCGACTGTCTCACCGGGACACGACGGTTCCGGCGGCCTGCGCCAGCTGTTCGCGCTGGCCGGCGACGGCAACACCGTCACTCAGCTCAAGCTCATCGGCGTGAGCCGCGACCACGAGGTCGACGGCGCGGGCAGGGACGCCGCCCTGCCGACCACCTCCCCGGACTGACCGCCCGACCGGTTATCCGGGGAGAGCCACGTCCGTCTCAAGATCAACTTCTTGATCGCGCGCGCCCGTTCGCTGCGCCGGGCTCACCCTTCGTCCTACTTCGACCCAGGGGCTGAACCATGACCGCACTTCCCGACCGGCCGACCGCGCCCGGCCGGATCGGGTCCTGGTCCCGGCGCCGCGCTGCCCCCGCGGCGCCGGGACCCACCACGGGCGTGCTCCGGAGGCTTTCGCTCACCGCGCCGAGCGAGGGCCTGCGCCAACCGAAGCCCGCCTGAACCGAGGGCGCTTCCCGGCACTTCGAGGGGCTGTGCCGGGAAGCGCCTCGGACGATCGGCCGGTGCGCCGGACAGGTGACCGCCACCCTCCCTGGAGTGGCTGGATCCCATCCGGTGCACCGGCTGTTCATTTTTTCCGAGCAAGAACCGCGCTACGTCACCGAAATCCGTTCCGCGGGCACGTCCGCGCAGCCGCGCACCGAAGCCGCCGCCGCGCTCACCCGCCGCACCGCCTCCGGCAACTGCTCGCGCGGCAGCCCGAACGGCACCCGCAGCCAGCGTTCCAATCCGCCGTGCACCCCGAACCTCGACCCGGGCGCGATCTGCACCCCGTGATTCGCCGCCGACACCGCCAATCGCGTGCTCATCGGTTCCGGCAATCGGCACCACACCGACAATCCGCCGGGCGGCACCTCGAAGGTCCACTCTGGACAGTACTTGCGCAGTGCCGCGATCGTGATGTCCCGTTGCTCCCGGAATTCCGTCCGGCGGCGGGCGAGCACGTCGTACCCCTCCGGTTCCAGCAGTGCCGCCAGCACCAGCTGGTCGAACACGGGTGCGCCGAGATCGACCGCGAACCGTGAGGACTGCAGCCCGTCCAGCACATCCGTCGACGCCCGGATCCAGCCCAGCCGCAACCCTCCCCACTGCGATTTCGCCGCCGATCCGACGGTCAGCACCAGATCCTCGGCGAACGCGGCCAGCGGCGGTGGACCGTCTACCGGATCGCCCTCGTAGTCCAGTTCCACCAACGATTCGTCGACCACGACCGGCGTCCGCGACCGGGCGAGCAGGCCACCGAGCCGTTCGCGACCCGCCGCGTCGAGGCGGAGTCCGGTCGGGTTCTGGAAGTCCACCACGAGGTAGCCGAACCGGGGCGCGGCCTGCCGCAGTGCGGCCTCGATTCCGGGCAGATCCCAGCCGTGCACCGGATCGAGTGCGACGGGTACCGGCAGCGCGTGTGTCGCGCGGACGGCGTCGATCGCGTTGGGATACGTCGGCTGCTCGAGCAGCACCCGGTCGCCGGGTCCGGTCAGCATCCGCAGGCAGAGCACGAAAGCGGAGTACGCACCGGACGTGACCAGCACCTGGTCCGGCGAGGTCGGCAGACCGCGCGCGGTGTAGCGCTCGGCGATCCGTTCGCGCAACCGAGGGAGTCCGCCGGTGAGGTAACCGTTGCCGCTGACGTACTCGGCCAGATCACGCCGCGCGGTGTCGAACGCGGCCATCAGCCCAGGTACCGCGGGCGGCGCGGCTCGTGCGAGGTCGAGAAGGTCGTCGCGGACCGCCTCGGCCTCGTCGCGGTTTCCGACCCCGGCCACCCACGATCCGGCCCCGCGCCGGCTGGCGACGAGCCCGTCCGCACGGAGCCGGTCGAGGGCCGCGCCGATGAGCGTGCGGCTGACGCCGAGCGCGTCGGCGAGTTCGCGCTCGGCGGGCAGCCGGGTGCCGATCGGCAACTGCCCGTCGAGCACGTGCAACTCGACCGCCGCGGCGAGGTCGGACGCACCCTGCCGGGAGCCACGCTGCCGCCATTCCCCCAGCAATGTGGCCAATCGCCGTCCCGAGATGCGTCCTCCGAGAGGTTCCATAAGGCCAATTATCACGCATTGGCCATGGTTTATCAGGCCACTTGTCGCCAATAGTGGAGAAGTGGCAGTTACCGATCTCAGTCCCCTCAGCCTCCGCCGAGCCCCCGCGCGCCGGGGTGTCCAGCTGCTCGCCGGCCTCGCGCTCTACGGCGCGAGCATGGCCATGCTCACCCGCGCCCACCTCGGCCTCGACCCGTGGGACGTGCTGCACGAGGGCCTCACCAAGATCACCGGCCTGAGCTTCGGCACGGTCACCGCCATCGCGTCGGTGTTCGTGCTGCTGGTGTGGATTCCGCTACGGCAGCGGCCGGGCATCGGCACCGTCGCGAACGTCGTCGTGATCGCGGTGACCGTCGACGCGGTGCGCGCCGTCTTGCCGGACCAGCATGTTCTGGTCTGGCAGATCCTGCTGCTGGTCGGCGGTGTAGTCCTGAACGCCCTCGCGACCGCGGTGTACGTCGGCACCCGCCTGGGCCCCGGACCGCGAGACGGGCTAATGACCGGCCTGCACGCCCGCACCGGCTGGTCCGTCCGCCTGGTCCGGACCGGCATCGAGGTGCTCGTCCTCGCCGCGGGCTGGCTTCTCGGCGGCACGGTCGGCGTCGGAACCGTGCTGTACGCCCTCAGCATCGGCCCGCTGACCCAGGCGCTGCTCCCCTTGGTCACGTGGCGCACCGGGGCGCACCAGCAAGAGCAGCATTAGCGCTTGCCGACGGCCTGCCGGACCGCCGGATAGTCGATACCGCGCGCCGCGAGGAAGTCGGCCACCGGACCGCGCTGTTTGACCAGCGCGAGCAGCAGGTGCTCCTGGCCGAGATGCTTGTCGCCGAGATCCTGCGCCTCCCGCAGGCTCATCTGCAGCGCGTCCTTCGCCTCCGCGGTGAACGGCAAGTGATTGCGCTTCGCAGGCCGACTTGCCTGAGCAAGCGCGCCCGGTCCGTGCGTCTGCTCGACCCGCTCGACAATCTGATCAACGTCGATGCCGAACTCGGTGAGCGCCTCGGCATCGGCGTCACTGATCCCGCCACGTCGGCGTACACGGGCAAGCTCAGCGAAGACGTCGTCGCGCGACACCCCGAGGACTTTCAGCAGCCGCACGGCCTCGCCGTCCTCAATCCGCGCCAGCCCAGCAAAAACGGCCTCCGCGGAAATCTCACGCGCCCCGGCTTCCTGCGCCGCCGCCTGCGCCTCGACCACCGCTCTCCGCGCGTCGTGCGTGAACTTCTCGAACATCAATGCCTCCCGTACTTTTTGTGCACGGCCTGCCGACTAACCCCCAACTCGGCCGCGATGTCCTGCCAAGACCAGCCGTGCATGCGCGCACTGCGCACCTGCACCGCCTCCAACTGCTCGAGCAACCGCCTCAGCGCCGCCACCGCCCGAAGCCCCACCCGGGGATCCCGATCACCAGCGCGAGCGGCCAAATCCGTCGCCTCCGTCATGACGTCAATCTAGGTTGACACCACCATCAGTGTCAACTCCGGTTGACATCGCCCAACCGCACCGATGCAGCCGCCCCCAACCCGCAGCCGACGCACCCGCGATCGAGGCACCCAGCCCCTCCCCCGCACCCCGATACGAAGCCTCCCTGCGGTTCGGGGGTGCTTGTCAAGGCATCTTTCCCGCCTTGACAAGCACCCCCGAACCGTCAGCACACTCGGCTTCGGGGTGCCCCACGCAACAACCACCCACCTGCAACGTCGCCCCCAGGCGACGAGCAGACCGAGACCCCCCACCGAGCTACAGTCACCCCGTGCCCGAGATTTCGACCGCCGAGCGAGCCGGTGTCGGTTCCGACGGCCACCCCCGCCCCACCGAAGACCACATCGCCCTCCTGGACCAAGCCATCCTGGTCCTCGACGGCGCCACCTCCCCCAGCCCCGACCTCCCTCCCGGCGGCTGGTACGCCGCCCTGCTCCGCGACCAGCTCGCCGACGAACTGCGAGCCCATCCACAGGAAGACCTCGGCGCCGCACTGGCCAACGCGATCACCGCGGTAGCCAACGCCCACGACCTGCGCCCAGGCCATTCCCCCTCCAGCACAGTCTCCGTCCTCCGCTGGAACGACTCCGAAGTAGAAGCCCTGGTCCTGGCCGACAGCCCCATCGTCGCTTTTGGACAGTTCGGCACCGACGTAGTCTCCGACGACCGCCTGATCTCCCTGCGCAACAACCGCCTCCTGCAAACCGGCACAGACGTCCGCCGCAGACGCAACGCAGCCGACGGCTTTTGGGTAGCCGAGGCCGATCCGTCCGCGGCACACAGGGCAGTACGCCGCAGCTGGCCGCGCGCAGAAGTCGACGCCGTCCTCATCGCCACCGACGGCGTCGCGATCGGAGTGGACGAGTACCGCCTCTTCGACTGGCCGGAAGTCCTGCGGCTGGCCAAAAACAAAGGCCCCGAAGCAGTACTGGACGCAGTCCGCGCCGCGGAAAACGGCGATCCGCACGCCGTCCGCTGGCCGCGCGCCAAACGCCATGACGACCAGGTGCTCGTCGTCGCCGACTTCGCGAGGTAGGGGCTGAATCAGGGGTTTTCCCTGATCACGAAACGCCGCTGAGCCGCCAATCTGGCTACATGGGGAACTCACGAGGCGTCCGGGGGTGGCGCCTGACCGCACTCGCGGCGATCGCCTGGGGGCTGTTCACGATCACCGTGCTGCACATCATCAGCTCGCACGATCCGATCTACGACACGCTTTCGAGCTACACGATCACCGACCGCGGAGAGGGCATGCTCGGAGCGAGCGTGCTGTCGGTGGCAGTCGGATCGCTCGCGGTGCTCGGCGCGCTGATCGCCGGCGGCGTGCCGATGACGTTCAGCACCAAGGCTTTGCTCATGCTGTGGGCGCTCGGGCTGGCGGTCGCCGCGGTGTTTCCCGCCAGTTACCCGCCAAGCCCGAATCCGCTCAGCGGCGATATCCACCTGTACTCGTGCCTGATCGCGTTCGCGAGCCTGCCCGGCGCGGCGATCACGATGTTGGAACCATTGCGCGGCACGGCGGAACGCGTGTTCGTGGTGCGCTGGCTGAAGTTCGGGCTCGCCGCGGTCGGGCTGTTCGCGGTGAGCTTCCTGTTCGTCCGCCTCGACGAAGCCGGGGTGCGGCCGTTCCACGTGCTCACCGAGGTGCTGCCGGTGGGCGCGACGCAGCGGCTCACCTTGATCGCGAACGTCGCCCTGCTGCTGGTCCTGCTGCGCATCGCGGTGCGGACCGAAACCGCGCGCGCCGCGGTGCTCGTTACTTCCGCGCCTCAGCCATGAATTCGGGCGCGTAACCGAACAGTCCGGGAAGCCCGCCGGTGTGCACGAACACCACGGTCTCCTCCGGCGAGTACCTTCCCGCCGCCGCCCATTCCACCAGGGCGGCGGCGGCTTTTCCGGTGTAGACCGGGTCGAGCACCACGCCTTCGGTCCGACCGAACAACCGGATCGCTTCCCAGGTCCCCGACGCCGGAATGCCGTACCCCTCGCCGATCGTCGTGTCGTTCATCCACACGTGCTCCAGCTTCGGCGGGTCGATCCCCAGCAGCTGCGCGGCCCCGGCCGTGAGGTGGGCCAAGTTGTCCACAGCCTCGTTGAGCGGGTGGCTGACGCAGGCGATGTCCAGATCCAGCGCACCGAGCACCTCCGTACCGAGCGCGAGCCCGGCCGCCGTGGCCCCGCTGGCATGCGGACCGACGACGCGAGCGCGGTCCAGGCCAAGATCGGTCAACTGGGCCGCCAGCTCGCGAGCGGCGTCCACATAGCCGAGAACGCCGAGTGGGTCGGACCCACCGACGGGGACAGTCCGCACTTTCCGGCCCTCGTCCGCTGCTTCGGCGAGCAGCCGTTCGTACGTCGCAGCCGATTCCTCCCCAGACGCGGAGATGTGCACGCGCGCGCCAAAAAGCAGGTCAAGCGGGACGTTGCCGGATCGCTCGTACGCGTCGCCGGAACGCGGCACCTCGGCAGTCAGCACCAGTTCGCAACGCAACCCCAGCTTCGCGCACGCAGCGGCGGTTTGGCGGCCGTGGTTGGTCTGGACCGCGCCGAAGGTGATCACGGTGTCGGCTCCCTCGGCGAGCGCCGCGCCGAGGTGGAAGTCGAGTTTGCGCAGCTTGTTGCCGCCGACGCCGAGCGGGTGGACGTCGTCGCGCTTGAGCAGCAGCCGGGGGATGCCGAGCGCTTCGCCCAGCCGAGGAGCGGGGACCAGCGGTGTCGGCCCGTGGTGCAGACCGGCGCGCGGAAAGGCGGCGAAGGAGGGGAACCGGGCGAAGTCGAACGTCATCGATCCTCCGTGCGCTGGCCGGGCTGACGGCGTGCAGTTTAGGCAGGTTTTCCCGCTGTGGCTTGGTCCGCGGCTTTGGCTGCCCGCTCGATTTCGGCCCGCCGGGCTTCCCAGAAGGCAGCGTCCTGGCCGCGCTTGGCCATGGCTTCCGCGTCCATTTCGACTACGCCGTCCAGTTGCTCGCGCAGGATGTCGGCGTGCCCCGCGTGCCTGCTGGTCTCCGTCAGCAGGTGGACAAGAACGTTGAACAGCAACACGTCCGGCCTTGGCCACCAAGGCACGTGGACCGGGCGAGTCGATGTCGAGAGCGGCGATTGTCGCGTCGGAGTGTTCACAGGCGCGTTGGTAGCGGCTGGTGATTTCTTCGCGGGTTTCGTGCTCGGTCGCCCACAGGTCGGTACCGCGCTGTTCGAGGTCGTCCCACCGCGGGACCGGCTCAGGAAACGGGCGGCCGAAAACCTCGCCGAAGTACCGGGCCTCGGCCACGGTCAGATGTTTGACGAGGCCGAGAAGGTTGGTCCCGGTCGAGGTCAGCGGGCGGCGAACGGCGTACTCGGACAGCCCGTCGAGCTTCCGGAGCATCGTCTGCCGGATCTCTCGCAGATCGCTGTGCAGGTATTCCTTCGCGAAGTCGTCGTTCACGACTACGAGCATGCCCGAACCGGTCGGTCAGGGGTGCTTTCCCGGCCGGCACCGTGATACGTTCGTTCGAGCGAACGAGAGAACGGGGAGCCGCCGATGCCTTCCGCTACGACGGAGTTCCAGACCCTTGCCGACCAGATCGCCGCGCTCGAATCCGGCGAGGTCACGGCCGTGCGGCTGACCGAACTCGCGCTCAAGCGGGCGCATGCGAGCCAGCCGGTGCTCAACGCGTTCCGCGTGCTGCGCGACGAAGCCGCGCTCGCCGAGGCCGCCGAGGCAGATCAGCGCCGCGCCGACGGCGATCGCGCGCCGTTGCTCGGGGTGCCGGTGGCGATCAAGGACGACGTCGACCTCATCGGCCTGCCCACCGCGTTCGGCTGCCCGGGCGAGTTCCCGGCAGCGACCGCGGACGCGCCCGCGGTGGCGAAGCTCAAACAGGCCGGCGCGGTCATCATCGGCAAGACCAACACCCCTGAGCTGGGCCAATGGCCGTTCACCGAGGGAAGCGCCTTCGGCGCGACGCGCAATCCGTGGCAGCCCGCGCACACGCCGGGCGGGTCGTCCGGCGGATCGGCCGCGGCGGTGGCGGCCGGGATCGTGGCCGCCGCGCTCGGGTCGGACGGGGCGGGTTCGGTGCGCATCCCGGCGGCGTGGACCGGGCTCGTCGGGATCAAAACCCAGCGCCGCCGGATCCCGACCGGCGCCGAACTGTTCCACGGCCTCACCGTGCTCGGCCCGCTCGCCCGGACAGTCGCCGACGCGGCCACTCTGCTCGACGTCACCGCCGGCACCGGCACGTCGTTCCAGACCGCCGCGCGACGCGAACCCGGACGTCTGCGAATTGGCATTTCCACTCGCATTCCCTTCACCGCCACCAAAACGATGCTCGACCCCGTGGTCGAAGCAGCGGTGCGGCAGACCGCCGACTCGCTCGGCGGGCTGGGACACGAGATCGTGCCGGTCGAACCCGGATACGGCCTGATCGGCCTCACCTTCCTGCCGCGGTCGCTCACCGGCGTGCGCGACTGGGCCCAGCGCGTCCCGGAGCCGGCCGCGCTCGACCCGCGCACTCGCAGCAACGCCCAGCAAGGCGGCCTGCTCGCCGGGCCCGCCCTGAAACTCGCCCGCGCCCTCGAACCCGCGCTGCGCCGCCGGATCGGCGGGATGTTCGGCGACATCGACGTCCTGCTCACGCCGACCACCGCGACCCCGCCGCCCGCGATCGGGTCCTTCGACGGGCTTTCCGGCTGGCAGACCGACCAGACGATGATCGCCGCGTGCCCGTACGCTTGGCCGTGGAACGTGCTGGGCTGGCCCGGGGTGAACGTGCCTGCCGGACTGACCGCGGACGGGTTGCCGCTCGGCGCCCAGCTGCTCGGCCCGTCGCATTCCGAGGAGCGGCTGATTTCCGTTGCCGCGCAACTGGAAGAGGAGCTGCGATGGCCGGACCGACGTCCCGAGCCGGGGTGGTGACCACTCGCGACGCGATCCTTCGCGCCACCTTGAAGGTGGTCGGCGAGCAGGGCGTCGGCGGGCTCACCAACCGGCGGATCGTCGCCGCCGCCGGGGTTTCGCTCGGCACGCTGACGTATCACTTCCCGAGCCAGACCGAGCTGTTGCGCGAGGCGATGCTGCTGTTCGCCGAGGAGGAAACGGCGAAGCTGGCGGGAATTGTCGAGGGGTACCGGGCGCAGGGACTGAGCCTCGAACAAGCGGCGACCGTCGTGGAGCACGTGATCAAGCAGTTGCCGTTCGGCACGGACGAACTCGCGCCGCACGAGCTGTACCTGCAAGCCGCGCGCGATCCCGGACTGCATGAAGCTTCCGCGAAATGCTTTGCGGCGTATGACGAATTGGCCATCACGATCCTCACCGCGCTCGGCCTGCCCGATCCGCAGCGGGTGGCCGGGCCCGTAGTCGCGTTGATCGCCGGCCTGCAGTTGCGACGGCTCGCCACCGGCACGGACGTTCCGGCCGCGGAGCCGCTGATGATGCTGTTGCACGGTGCGCGAGGCTGACGTGGCCCCGCCGATCGTCCGCGGTACTGCGGCTTGGCGTTACTTCGGCGACTTCCGCGATCTGCTGCTCGCGGGGCAGGTGCTGGTGCTGCAGGTCGCGCATCCGGTCGTGGCGGCCGGAGTGCGGGACCATTCGGACTACAGCGACGATCCGTGGACGCGGTTGATGCGCACCGGCGCCTCGCTGTCGATCTATGTGTACGGCGGGACAAAGGGCGCGCAAGCCGAGGCCGAGCGGTTGCGGAAACTGCACCGCTCATTCACCGGCAACGCGAACGGCCGTCGCTACAGCGCGCTCGATCCTGGCGCGTACGCGTGGGTGCATGCGACTTTGGTGATGGCACCCGTTGACGCGCAACGGTTTTTCGGCCGTCCGATGTCCGCTTCGGAGCTTGACGAGTACTACGCGCAAATGTGCGGCATCGGCCGGATCCTCGGCGTGCGCGAGCGGGATCTGCCGCCGACCTGGCCGGAATTCGAACGCTATTACCGGGAGATGATCGCCGGGTTCGGTCCGAACGAAACGATCAGCACGTTGTTCGAGACCATCGACACGGTGCGGAAACCCTTCTCCCGCATGTCGGACCACTGGTGGTCGAAACTCCAAAAGGGACACTCACGCGCGCAGATGTTCCTGATCCGCGCGACCTTGCCGCCCGAACTTCGGGATCGCCTTAGTCTGCAATGGACCGATGAGGACGCGCGCAAGTTCGCCCGCTTCTGCCGCGCGACCAGAATGCTCGGCACCGTGCTCCCGCCATCGGTGCGCACCGTCCACATGCGAGCGATCGGCAAACTGAACGTGTGGCTGCGCGCGCACCCGTGGGCTTACCGGTTCTTCGTCCGCTCGTAATGCGCGCGCGCCTTCGCGCGGTTCCCGCAGCGGGACATCGAGCACCACTGCCGAGTCCGACGAGGCGAGGTGTCGACAAACCGCAAGCCACAGTCGTCCGCTGCACAGATTCGGATGTCCTCCACGCCGGTAGCGAGGTCGACAGCGTCAGCGGCCAACACGGCAAACGCCGTCGCCACCGGATCTTCGGGAGCGGACGCTTCCCGCTGCAGCACACCGTCCTTCAACCGCAGCCGGTCGGGTTTCGGAGCGGCGGCGAGCGCGTCGTTGACCAGCCGGACATCGGCGGCCAGCGGTTTGGCGGTCAGCAGCCGGTTCACCGCCTCGCGCAGGTCCTTCGCCGACGCCACCTGGGCGGCGGTCACCGACAGGCGGCCGAACCCGGCCAGCTCAAGCCATTCCGCAAGTGCGTCCGGGCCGGTGAGCAACTCGATGCCCTCCGGGAGATGCCGGGAGCGCAGCGTGTTCACCAGGTGCAGACACGGCCGTCCGGCGTTGAACACCCAATCCATATCGCTCATTCTAACCGTTGAAACCGGTGAGAACCCGCGCTACCGTCTAACCCTATGAGCCGGTTAGAAGCAGCGATGGCCCAAGTAGACGACCTGCGCATGCACTACCTCCGCGGTGGCGAGGGCCCGCCGCTCTTCCTCCTGCACGGCTGGCCACAGACGTCGCACTGCTGGCACCGCGTCGCCGGACCGCTGACCGAGACGCACACCGTGATCGCCCCAGACCTGCGCGGATATGGGCGCACTGACAAGCCCCGCACCGGTTACGACAAGCGCACGATGGCCGCCGACGTCGCCAAGCTGGCCGAGCAGCTCGGATTCGACCGGGTCGCGGTGGCAGGACACGATCGCGGCGGACGGGTGGCGCACCGGTGGGCGCTCGACCGTCCGGACCAGGTCGAGCGCCTGGCCGTGCTGGACATCGCACCGACGCGCGAGATGTGGCACCGCCTCGACCGCGACCTCGGGAAGGCGTACTGGCATTGGCTTTTCCATCTCCAGCCAGACCTGCCGGAGCTGCTGGCCGGCCAGAACATCGCCGCCTACCTCGGGTACTTCTTCGAGCGCTGGACCTTCCAGCGGCAGGGACTGCCCGCCGAGGACGTCGCCGAGTACGTGCGCGCCTTCGAAGCACCCGGCGCGCTCCGCGCCGGTTTCGACGACTACCGCGCCTCCTTCCCGGACGACGCCGACCTGGACGACGCCGATTACGCCGCCGGGAAACGCCTCACCCAGCCGGTACTGGCGATGTGGGGCAAGTCCGGCTTGCTGGGCAGCCTGCCCACGCACGAGATCTGGCGCGACTACGCGCACGACGTGACCGGCATCGGCCTCGACGACTGCGGACACTTCCTCCCCGAGGAACAGCCCTCACAGGTCGTGGCGCATCTTCGGGAATTCCTGGCCCGTTAAGGAAATCCGCGCGAAACGCGCGCCCACGATCTGCTCGATCGCCGCACCCACCCGGAACGTCGTCTCATCGGCATACTTTCCCTCGACCACCTGGACACCTGTCGGCACGCCATTGCTCGCCCAACCGGACGGCACGGCGAGCACTGGATGCTCGCTGCCGACGTTGAACGCCGGGGTGAGCGAAGGGTCCGAAAAGTGTTCCAGCGCAACACCATTGACCACGACCTGCGCAGAAAGGTAACCCTCGCCAGCACCGAAAGCCGTGGCACCGATGGTCGGCACGATGAGTGCGTCGAAGCGTGCGAACACCGCGTCGAGGCGTTCCCGGATCGCCGCTTCCACTGCGCGGCCAGTTTCGGTGTCCACAATGTTCTCGACGCCTTTGCGCGCGAAAGCCTGGCAGTACGGGGTGAGGACGCCCGGGTTCTGCCGGTCCGATTCCAGGACCTCCGCGGCCAAACCGGTCCCGAAGTGCGCCCACAGGGCCTGTTTGACCAGGTCGAGCGTCCAGTCGAGCTCGATCTCGGTCACCACCGCACCGGCCGACGCCAGCGGTGCGCGACGGCGCGGGTGTTGGCGGCGACCTCCGAGTCCACCGGGAGGTCGCCGGGCACCGGGCAGCACGCGACACGGAGTCCACGCACGTCGCCCAGTTCGATCCGAGCCGGGGGAAGCCGCGAGTGCGGATCCTCGCCCGCCATGACCTTCTGCAGGAGCGCGCAATCGGCGACGATCCGGGCCATCGGGCCGTGGTGGTAGCAGGCGTCCAGTCCGGCGGGCGGGAGGACCGGGTTGCGGCCGTGCGGCGGTTTGAACCCCACGACGCCGGTGAAGGACGAGGGCGCGCGGAGCGAACCGCCGATGTCCGATCCGGTGGCGAGGAAGGCGGTCCCGGCCGCCAGCGCCGCGCCGAACCGCCGGACGAGCCGCCCGCCGCGGTCTGCAGGTTCCACGGGTTGCGCGTGGTTCTCCAGCGTCGCGTGTGGGACAGCGGCATGCAGCAGAACTCGGACGTCGTCGTGCGAGCGTGCAGAATCCCGCCTGCCGCCTGGATCCGGCTGAGCCCGATCGCGGTTCCCCGCGCCATCCGAGGCGGGCGCAGGAGGGTGCCGTCGGTGACCGGGCGCCCGGCCAGGGGCTGTTCTTCCTTCGCCGCGATGGGCAGTCCTTCGAGCGGCCTCGGCCGGCCGCCGGGCACGTACTGCTTCTCCGCGACGGCCGCCGCCCGCAGCGCCTGCTCGAACATCTGCTCGGCGAAGGCGTTGACGTCCGGCTCGACCCCTCCGCCCGTTCCACGACCGCCCGCATCAGCTCCGCCGGAGACAGCTGCCGGGTCCGGAAAAGGCGCAGCGCTCCCTCGGCGGAGAGGTAGTGGTGTGGGGTCATGACGCGCTCCGCGGGGCCGGCTGCTCAACCTACTCGGCTGGCGACCCTTGCCAACCCGGCATTAAGCCCACAACCACCGCCACCCACGGTAACCAGGGTCCTCCGTGGTCCACCCGATCGAGTGACTGTTTGCGAATCGCTCTCCGTTGAGACCTCGCCGTGGTGGACTACTCGCTCGGCGGCAGGTCGAACTGACCAGCCTTGACCGCGACAAGGAAGGCGTCCCACTCGCCACGGTCGAAGACCAGAACCGGGCTCGCCGCGAGCTTCGTGTCGCGCACCCCGATCAGGCCGGGACGGGAGAGGTTGACTTCGACACAGTTTCCGCCGTTGGGCTCGCTGGCGAACGACTTCGCCCAGGCCGCGGCCGCGAACAGCGACTCCGCCGTGTCCGGGTCGTAATCCTGGGGCGACGGATAATCCGCCATGGGTCGTCCACCTCCGAGCCTTGTGCAGGGGCGTGCGTCGTCGCGCACGTCCCCCGGCTTCTTTGCGTCACTACGGAGCAAACCGCAGGGCCAAGCGGGTGATCAACTCGACCCGATCTCGACATGAAGATTATTCCAGGAGTAGGATTAATCGCAGCGATCGGGGCGTCAGTGGTGGGTGAATGGCTTGCGTCATTCCGCCCAGCACCGACAGCACCGGCCCGGGCACCCGGCCCGGGCGGCGGAACAGCCGCGAGACATCGGGAGGAGTGCGGATGCGAGCCGACCCGTTCGGCCTGGCGAGCCAATCCGCCGGCCTTCCCGGAATCGATGCTGGTCCAGGTGCTGCGACGACCCTGCGGAGACGCCGCAACGAAGCGGTTTCCCTGGTGCCCGGCGTTGACCCGCCGAGCGCGAACCACCCCGATCCGGCCGACGCCGACCCGCGCCGGTTCCCGTTATCCGAACTGGGGGTGTGATCCCATGGCCGTCCGGCTCACCACGCTTTTCCGCCGTGAGGACGAACACACTCGCGGCCGAGGTGGGATCAATCACGAATTGCGCAACCGGTTCGGGTTCAGCCTGATCCAGGCCCCGCTGCGCAGCCCGATGGTGGTGGACACCGAGATCGAAGTACCGGCTCCGCGCCAAGCGGACACCGTCCACGCCACCCGCCACTGTCGCGAGACACGAGTACCGCTGCTCCACGGGCTCGGCTGAGCAGCCGCCGCCCGCTTCGTCCACGCTCCCCGGAACTCCTTCCCCCGGGGAGCGTTTTCGTGTCCGGCTTCGGGTCCCGTGGAGGTCCAGACCACTATGCCGGTCTAGACCATCCCCTCGCCCGCCCGCGACCGCAGTGCCCTCGGCTGAAAGCGGCGAAGCGCAGGCGCGAGCCAAACGCCCCGACGCCACCTTGGGTGCGTCAGACGCACCCAAGGCCACGTTGGGGCACCAGTGAGCGGGCGTCAGGGCTTGCGGCCCAGAGCGCAAATCCCGCCGCTGAACGAAGGGTCGTCCGCCATCCGGTCGCCCGCGCTCGATTCGCCTGCCTCCGGGTGCCAGGCCGACACCCACGAGATGCCGGGCTCCACCAGTTCCAGTCCGGAGAAGAACTCCGCGAACTCCGCCCGCGTGCGGAAGTGGAACGGCGTGCTCGACTGCTGGTACTGCTTGTGGATCGCGTCGCGGCGTTCGCCGTCGTCGGTCGGGACGCCGTCGTCGGTCAGGTGCGAGGAGAGGAAGTACGAGCCGGACGGAAGCAGCGACAGGTACTTCCGCACGATCTCCAGCGCCGGTTCGTCGCGGCCGATGAAGTACAGCACTCCGACCATGATCAGGCCGATCGGGCGCTTCGGGTCGAGTACGCCGGTGTCGAGCGCGCGCGGCCAGACGTCGGCCGGGTTGCGCAGGTCGCCCTGCAGCACCGCGTGCCGGTCGGCGACGCCCTCGCGTTCCAGCAGGATCTGCGAATGCGCGACCGCCACCGGTTCGTTGTCGACATAAACACAGCGTGCGTTCGGGTTCACCGACGTGGCGATCTCGTGCACGTTGCCGACCGTGGGCACGCCGGAGCCGATGTCGAGGAACTGGTCGATGCCCTGTTCGGCCATGTACCGCACGCCGCGGCCGAGGAACTCCCGGCCGGCCCTGGCGATGGTCTTGATCATCGGAAAGGTCTGGACCGCCCGTTCGCCGAACTCGCGGTCGATCGCCCAGTTCGCGGTGCCGCCGAGGAACCAGTCGTAAATCCGCGCCGCGTTCGGCCGATCGAGGTCGACGCCCTCCGGGGCTTCCGGATCCGGTGCCTGAGTCATCAGCTTCCCCTTCCGTGCGGGTACCAGTGTGCCCACTCGCCGCCGTCGCGCGCCGCCGACCCCGGCAACCGCCCGAAAATCCCACGACTCCGGTGTCTCCGGGCCACTAGGTTGCAGTGGATGCGCATCCTGTTCTCGTTCGTCGGCGGTCGCGGCCACTTCGACCCGATGGCTCCGGTCGCGCGAGCGCTCGCCGCGCGCCGCCACACCGTAGCGGTCGCCGGCGGCGGTTCGCACGTGCCAGCGCTCGCCAAAGCCGGGTTCACGACCTTCGCGACGAGCGCGCCGCGCGAGGTCGAGGCGGTACGGCAGCCGATGCCGCCGGTCGATCCGGCGCGCGACGACTGGGAAATCCGGGAACTGTTCGCCCGCCGCGCGACCCAGCAGCGCGTGCCGGTGCTGCTGGAGCTGGCCCGCGATTGGCGTCCGGATCTGATCGTCCGCGACGAAGTGGACTTCTCCGCCGCGATCGCCGCCGAGGTGCTGGGCCTGCCGTGCGCCACCGTCCTCGTGCTCGCCGCCGGAACGTTGCTGCGCAAGGAACTCATCGCCGAACCGCTCGCCGAAGCCCGCGCCGCGCACGGCCTGCCGGACGACCCGCGGCTCGAGATGCTGACCCGCGGCCAGGTGCTTTCGCCGCTGCCACCGTCCTTTCGCGACCCCAGCTCGCCGCTGCCGCCCGGCACTTTCTCGTTCCGCCAGGGAGATCCGGTCGCGCCCCGCCAGCCCGCCGGGAAACCGCACGTGTACTTCACCCTCGGCACCAACTTCAACCTGGAGTCCGGCGACCTCATCGAGCGCGCACTTGCCGGGCTGGGCCAGCTGGACGCCGACGTGACCGCGACCGTCGGCACCCAGATCGACCCCGCCGAGTTCGGACCGCAGCCGGCGCACGTCCGCGTGGAACGGTTCGTACCGCAGGCGGAACTGTTGCCGCGCACCGATTTGATGGTGTCGCACGCCGGGTCCGGCAGCGTGATCGGCGCGCTCTCGCACGGTCTGCCGTCGCTGCTCTTCCCGATGGGGGCCGACCAGCCCGGCAACGCCCGGCGCTGCGCCGCGCTGAACGTCGGCCGCGCACTCGATCCGGAAACGTCCACTCCGGACGAAATCTGCCAAGCCGCCGCGAAAATGCTCGCCGACGCCACCTATCGCGAAGCAGCGCAACGCGGGCAAGCGGAGATCAACGCGCTGCCCGCGGCCGAGGAAACCGTGCCGGTGCTGGAAGCACTGGTCACGACATCTGCGCGCGGTAGTGTTCCGCCAGCTCCTTGAGGAACTGCCGCGTCTCGGCCCGCTCCAAGGCGGCACCGCGCAGCCGGTCCCACGAGTCCACGAAGATGTTGAAGTCCTTCACGTCGTCGAGGTACAGCCCGCCCGCGGAGTGTTCGATGTAGACGAAGTCGCGCGTGCGGTCCGGGAACCGCATGATCGTGAAGTCGTTGGGCACCGCGGCGAGCTTCGCGCTGAACGGCAGCACGTGCACGTAAACGCGCGGGTGCCGGTCGAGCGCGAGCAGGTGCTCGACCTGGTCCAGCATCACCGCGGGCGCGAACCCGCCGGGCGCGCGGCGCAGCGCGCCCTCGCTGATGATGAACCGGTAGTACGGCGGCTGCTGCTGATCGAACACCGCCTTGCGGTCGAGCCGGTTGCGCACCAGCGACGTGACGTCGGTGGCTCCGGCCTCGGTGAACTGCTTGAGCATGTAGTGCTCGGACTGCAGCGGCCCCGGCACGCGCTCGCCGTGCCAGGTGAGGATCTCCGCGGCGGCCGGCTCGAGGTCGGTGAAGGTGCGGAACCAATGCGGCACCACCGACCGGTAGCCGGACCAATGGCCGCGCTGCCCGGCCGCGGCGCGGGCCAGGTTCATCAGAGTGTCGGCCTCTTCGCCGTTGATCCCGAACGCGTTCAGCATGGTCCGCACATCTCCGAGCTTGACCCCCACCGCACCGGACTCGATCTTGTTGACCTTGCCCTGGGTGCAGCCGAGGACCTCGGCGACTTGCTGCTGCGTCATCTTCGCGGCGTTTCGAGCATGCCGGAGCTCATTGCCGAGCTGCTTGCGGCGCGAGGTGACGGTGCTCGCCATCTCCCCTTGCTCTCCTGGACCACTACTGCCGACGGGCTCTCCGCCGGACCGCGAACTACGAACCACCCAGGCCACTGCGACCCAACGGGGTTCGATGATGACACCCGGCAGCGTTTCAGGAAATGCGCGAGAACGCCAGTCACCCGGCATGTCACCCTGCCGGAGCAGTGTATTCCAGGTGCCGCGGACATCCCGGCTACTCCATCCGGACTAACAGGGGACTTCCGGGCACAGCTGAGCCGCCGATGCCCCACGCCGGCGGTCCGGGCGGCATAGTGGCGGCGTGATCGATCGATCCCCTGGCGCGGCGAGCGTCAAACAGCTGTCAGACGGCGCGTTCGGCTACGTCCAGCCCGACGGTTCCTGGTTCATCAACAACTGCGGCTTCGTCGATGCCGACGGGCACGCTGTGCTTATCGACACGTGTGCGACCGAACGACGGACGCGCGCTCTGCTCTCGGCCGTCGGCGACGCCGTCGGCCCGGTCACGACGCTCGTCAACACGCATCACCACAGCGACCACACCAACGGCAACTACCTGGTCGGCGGCGCCACCGTCGTCGGCCACCGCAAGACTCGCGAGACGCTGCTGGCCGACGGAATCCAGCGGTACGAGGGCGTCTTCACCGACAGCGACTGGGGAAACCTCGAACTGCGCGTGCCCGACCTGGTCTTCGACGACACGGTCACCCTCTACGCCGGACACACCCGGATCGACCTCGTCCACCCCGGGCACGCCGCGCACACCACCAACGACGTCCTGGTCTGGCTGCCCGACCAGCGCGTGCTCTACGCGGGCGACCTGGTGTTCAACGGCGGGAGCCCGTTCGCGCTGATGGGTTCGGTCGCGGGCTGGCGGGCGGCGCTGAACGTGATCCGCGAACTCGACCCGGCGGTCATCCTGCCCGGCCACGGCCCGGCGTGCGGGCTCGAAGCGGTGGACGCGGTCGACGACTACCTGGAGTTCGTCCAGCGCGCGGCGGAAACCGGGAAGGCGGCCGGACGCTCGCCGCTGGAGCAGGCGAAGGCGACCGACCTCGGCGGGTTCGCGAAGCTGACCGAGCAGGAGCGGCTGGCCGGGAACCTGCATCGGGCGTACGCCGAACTCGACGGCGCGCAGTGGGGTGCGCCACTCGATCTGGTGGCTCCGCTGAAGGACATGCTGGCCTGGAACGGGGGCCCGATCCGCTGCTTCTCGTGAGCACCGGTTGGATGACTAGGCTCGGAATCCGGCAGAGGTTTTCGGAAAGGTTTCGGATGAGCAAGAAGGCGAGCATCGGGGTCACCGGCCTCGCGGTCATGGGCCGCAACCTGGCGCGGAACCTGGCCCGGCACGGCCATACGGTCGCCCTGCACAACCGCTCCGAGGAGCGGACCCGCTCGCTCGTCGAGCAGTTCGGCGACGAAGGCGACTTCATCCCGGCGTACTCCGCGCAGGAGTTCGTCGACGCGCTGGAGCGGCCGCGGCAGATCGTGATCATGGTGAAGGCGGGCGGCCCGACCGACGCGGTCATCGAGGAGTTCGCGCCGCTGCTCGAGGCCGGCGACGTGATCGTGGACGCGGGCAACGCGCACTTCGCGGACACCCGCCGCCGGGAGCAGGCGCTGCGCGAACGCGGCCTGCACTTCGTCGGCACCGGCGTGTCCGGCGGCGAGGAAGGCGCGCTGCACGGGCCGAGCATCATGCCCGGCGGGTCGAAGGAGTCGTACGAGTCGCTCGGCCCGTTGTTCGAGGACATCTCGGCGAAGGTCGACGGTGAACCGTGCTGCACGCACGTCGGCGCGGACGGGGCCGGGCACTTCGTCAAGATGGTGCACAACGGCATCGAGTACGCCGACATGCAGCTGATCGCCGAGTCGTTCGACCTGCTGCGCGGTGCGGCGGGTTACTCCCCGGCCGAGATCGCCGACGTGTTCGGCACCTGGAACACCGGACGGCTCGACTCGTACTTGATCGAGATCACCGCCCAGGTGCTCAAGCACGTCGACGGCGCGTCCGGCAAGCCGTTCGTCGACGTCGTCGAGGACGCGGCGGAGCAGAAGGGCACCGGCCGCTGGACCGTGCAGATCGGGCTCGACCTCGGCGTGCCGATCAGCGGCATCGCGGAAGCCGTGTTCGCGCGGTCGCTGTCCGGGTCGACGGGGTTGCGTTCGGCGGCCCGCGGACTGGGCGGGCCGACGCGCACGCCGCTCACCGGTGCCGCGCTGGAGACCTTCGCGGACGACGTCGAGCAGGCGCTGTACGCGTCGAAGGTGGTCGCGTACGCGCAGGGCTTCAACCAGATCCAGGCCGGAGCCGCGGAGTACGGCTGGGACATCGACCTGGGCCGCGTTGCCTCGATCTGGCGCGGCGGCTGCATCATCCGGGCGAAGTTCCTGAACGACATCACGTCCGCTTATGCCGCGGAGCCGGGTCTCCCGACGCTGCTCACGTCCGGCGGCTTCCGGGCGGCGGTCGAAAACGCGCAGGACTCGTGGCGTTCGGTGATCTCGACGGCGGTCCGCCTGGGCATCCCGACGCCCGGCTTCTCGACCGCACTGGCGTACTACGACGGCCTGCGCGCGGACCGGCTGCCGGCCGCGCTGGTGCAGGGACAGCGCGACTTCTTCGGCGCGCACACCTACCGGCGGGTCGACCGTCCGGGCTCGTTCCACACCCTGTGGGCCGGGGATCTGTCGGAGGTCGAAGCCTGATTTTGGTGCCGCGGAAGGGCTCTCCCCTCGTGCCGGGGAGAGCCCTTCTCGTCATTTTTGCACCGTGCTGAGAATTTCCGCGAGGAATTCCTTGATCTTCGTTTCGGCCTTTTCCTTGTCGACCCCCAGTGCGGCAAGGACTTCGTAGCCCGCGCCCTCGCCCTGTTCCAGCAGCGCGAGGAGGATGTGCTCGGTGCCGATGTAGTTGTGCCCGAGCCGCAGGCCCTCGCGCAGGGTCAGTTCCAGGGTTTTCTTGCCCGCAGGCGCGAACGGCACCGGATCCGGCGCGTCGTCGACCGGTTCCGGCAACCGCGCCTCGGCGGCTTCCCGCACTGCCTCCAGCGTCACCCCCTGGGCGACAATCGCGCCCGCCGCTAGCGCATCCGGCTCGGAGAGCAGGCCGAGAAGCAGGTGCACGGTGTCGATTCCGGGGCTTTTGCCTTCGACGGCCGCCTTCTGAGCCGCGACGATAACGTGCCGCGCCCGGTCGGTGTAGCGGCCGAACATCCGCTGGATTCCGCCGGAGGAATCGTCGCTCTTCGGAACGAATCTCTTCTGGGCGGCTTGTTTGGACACGCCCATACTGGCCCCGATGTCGGTCCAGGAAGCCCCGCTGCGCCGTGCCTGGTCGACAAAGTGGCCGATCAGGTGGTCAGCGACGTCGCCAAGATGCTGGCCGACGTACACGGCGTCAGTGAGCTGGGCGAGGGCGTCTTTTTCGTTGTTGGCCTTGATGGCGCTGATGAGGTCGTCGAGTTTCACTGAGTCGGTCATGTCGTCAACTGTAGGTTGACGATCAGGTTCCGTCAACCTTGGGTTGACCAGGTACTCCTGTTATTCGCCGAGCATGACCTTGCCGGTACGCCGGTAACGAGCGTTCGGACTGCGCGGCGACTCGCCGATCAGCTCGACCAGCCCCTCGTCTCGGAGGATCCGCAACCACCGGGACACGGTCTTGTCCGGCATGTCCAGCAGCGCCGCCATTTCAGCCCGGGTCAACTCCGAAGCGCCGAGGGCGTCCAACACCTCGCGTCGTCGGTCCCGCCTGCCTGTCGACCGGAGACCCGCGCTGACGGAAGCGACGAGTTCGTATCGCGCCCACCGACGGCTTCCGGTCTGTCGCAACAAGCCCCGGGCCACCAGGTCGCCGAGTTCGGCAGTCGCACGCCGCGAGTCCACCCCGGTCGCACTGCGGTAGGAATGGTTGTCCAGGACGTCTCCGGCTTTGCTCATGGCCAACCCTAGACACTGACTGTCGGTGAGGCCGTACTCGCCGAGCCCCCGGATCCAGGCGACCACCTCGTCACTGATCAATGCGTGGTTGGGAAATTCGACCCGGAACAAGGAAATCTTGTCGACGAACCGTGGCGGGCTCAACGAGGCATCGCGCAACGCCCTCAGCATCGTGCGGATGCCCGAACCCCGGTTTTCGCACACAGTGCGCGCCGTTCCTGGCAATGGCACATCCTCGAGCAGTTTGAGCAACGTAGCGTTCCGCGCCGAGGAAACGCCTTCCTCCCCCAGGATGTCTTCGGTGACCGGCCCATAGAGCCCGCCGGGATTGCGGATGACGAGCCGATCCGGGTACATCTCGATCTGCACCTGAGTGCCACGAGACTCTGGCGAGTAATCGCGATGAGCCAACGCGTTGACCACAGCCTCGCGTAACGCTGGTTCCGGGTACTCCCAGCTGTCGATACGTCCAGCGCCGCGCACTGTCGCCCGGCGCGACATGTTCGCCCGGAGCACAGTCAGCGCGTCGCGGACCATCGCGGGTATCGACCCTTCCAGAACCCGGTTGTCGAGGAATCTGTCTCCGGTACGGAGGTCTGCTCCCTCTGGAGTCGGGTAGTGCACGAAGGAAATCATCAGCTGCGGGAAGAAGTGCTGCGGATATCGCCCGAGCGCCAGCAATCCGGCGACCGTTACCCGATCCTCGACAAGAACTTTGACCCTGCGCAGAACATCCTCGCGCGAAAGATCCGCGAACGCGTATGGCCGCTGCTGCCGAAGTCGCCCGACGAACGTAGCAACGAGCTCGGGATCCAGGTCGGCAAGGCTCGCTTCAGGAACGGCTTCCTCGTCGTCTCGCGGCTGCCCCCGGTTGGCCACCATGAGGTGAACCTCGTAACCGCTGAGCCGCCGATCCCCATCGCCGACCCGGACGTAGCTGCCTTGCGCCATTCCGAGCCGCTTGGCAAAACAGGGTCTGCTGCGACTGTCGAGGGCGGGGATCTCAGCGACGACGAGGTCGGCCCCTTCGAAACGATGCGTCCTGATCAATGGCCGCAGCGGCGGCTCCATCTCATCCGCGCAGACCGCGGCAAGACCGGCAGTCATTTTCGCCGGGTCGCGCACCCCGTTCGCGCTGAACCCCGCGGTCTCGTCCAGCCCGAGAACCAGCACTCCACCACGCGTATTCGCGAAGGCGGAGACAGTGTCCCGCACCGATTTAGGCAGGCGATCCTCAGCGCGCTTGGCTTCGACGTCGGCGTCGTCGCCGCCAAGTCGACGAAGATTCCCGACGATCTCCGCCAGTTCGTCGTCCAGCATCCTGCCCTCACAGACCTCTGCATGCTCACTTACATGCTCACTTTAACTTAAGTGAGCATGTAAGTGAGCATGCAGTCGCCCGCACACTCAGACGAACGGCAACCCCACGTAGTTCTCCGCCAAGCTCGTCGCCGCTGCCCTCGACGAAGCCGTGTACCGCAGTTGCGACAGCTGCAGCCGCTGGGCAAAAGCATCCGCACCCGGGTCCACGTGCAGCATCGTCGTCATGAACCACGAGAAGTGCTCCGCTCGCCACACCCGGCGCAGGCAAGTGTCCGAATAGGACTCCGCCAGCGCCGAATCTCCTTGCAGCAAAGCGACCAAGGCTCGCGAAAGCACCACGACGTCCGCGACGGCCAGGTTCATTCCCTTGGCTCCCGTCGGCGGCACGATGTGCGCCGCGTCGCCAGCCAGGAAAAGGCGGCCGTGACGCATTGGTTCTGTCACGAAGCTCCGCATCGGCGTGATGCCCTTGTCCAGGATCGGCCCCTCCCGCAGGGTGAACTCCCCGTCGACCGCCAAGCGTGTCGACAGCTCCGTCCAGATCCGGTCGTCCGACCAGGCCGCCAGGTTCTCCGCCGGATCGACCTGCAGGTACAGCCGCGTGACGTCCGGGGAACGCATGCTGTGCAGGGCAAAACCCCGCGGATGATGGGTGTAGATCAGCTCCTCGTGCGACGGCTGTGTCCGCGCGAGCACGCCCAGCCAGGCGAAGGGGTACTCCCGTTCGAAGATCGTCAGTACACCGTCCGGAATGGACGGACGCGAGACGCCGTGGAAACCGTCGCACCCTGCCACCGCGTCGCATTCCAGGGTTTGCACCACCCCAGAAGAATCCCGATAACGCACAACCGGACGCGAACTGTCCAATGCGGACAGTGAAACGTCCGAAACCTCGAAGTGCAGCGGAAGATCCGCGGCCTCGTGCGCGTCCACGAGGTCCTTCACGATCTCCTGCTGCCCGTACACCGTGATTGCCTTGCCGGTCAGCTCGGTGAGCGCGATGCGGTGGTCGGTACCGTCGAACCGAAGCGAGAAACCTTCGTGCGGCAAGCCTTCCGCGGCCAATCGACCGCCGAGGCCGATCTCGGTGAGCAGGTCGACCGTCGGTTGTTCGCAGACCCCGGCGCGCACGCGTTGCCGCACGTACTCGCGGTCGCGGGCTTCGAGCACCACCGCCTCGACCCCCGCCTGGTGCAGCAAATACGACAGCAGCAAGCCGGCCGGGCCGGCACCGATCACGGCGACCTGCGTGCGCAAGGGAGCCTCCGATCAAGCCGCGGTGCGCGACTTCAGGTGTGCTTTCAGGTCGAACGAACTGGCTTCCAGATCCGCGTATGCCGGGCGCGGGTCAGCGGCGAACAACCGGCGCGCGGCGATGTGGTCCGGCGCGCGGTTGACCGATTCGACGGCGATCAGCACGTCGTTGCGGAAGGACAGCACCGAGAACTTCCCGGCGTCCCGGTCGCCGGTCACCACGGTCCGGTCCGCGGCGTCGAGAATGCCCGCGATCTGCAGTTTCGCGCCGGTCTGATCGGTCCAGAACCACGGCAGGCTGTCGTACCGCGCCGGTTCCCCGGTGATCGCGGCGGCCACCGAACGAGCCTGGTCGACGGCGTTCTGCACGGACTCCAGCCTGGTAGCGGCCCCGGCCTGCACGCACGGGAAGCACGCGCAGTCGCCGATCGCGAAGATCTTCGGGTCCGCGGTGCGCAGGTGTTCGTCCACGACGACCCCGTTGCGTACCTCAAGCCCGGCCGCCTCGGCCAGCGCCGTCTCCGGCAGCACGCCGACGGCGACGACCACGAGGTCCGCCGGCAGCCGCCGTCCGTCGGAGAGTTCGACAGACTCCACGTGCCCGGACCCGTGCAGCGCGGTAACCCCGACGCCCAGCAACAGCGTGTGTCCAGCCGCCCGGTGATGTTCGGCGAAAAACTCCGAGATCTCCGGCGACGCGACCCGCGCGAGCAGCCGGTCCTGCGCCTCCACCACGGTGACTGGGCGGCCGGCGTGCGAGGCGAACTCCAGCCCGATGAACCCGCCGCCGATCACCACGACGTCACTCGCCGCGTCGAGCGAAGCCCGCAGCCGGTCGGCGTCCGCGCGGGTGCGCAGCGTCAGGACGCCTTCGAGGTCGGCGCCGGGCACCGGCAGCGCACGGTTGCGCGCGCCGGTGGCCAGCACCAAATGGTCGTAACCCAGCTCGGTACCGTCCTCGAGCCGGACTTTCGCCGCATCACGCTCGATCGCGGCGACCCGGCCGCGGACCAGCTCGATGTCCTTCTCGGCGAAGTAGTCCTCCGGCCGCAGCACCAGCTGCTCGACGCCCGCGCTGCCCGCCAGATACGCCTTCGACAGCGGCGGCCGCTGATAAGGCACCCCCGGCTCGTCGCCGATCAAAACCACACGCCCGGCGAATCCTTTGTCCCGCAAGGACGCGGCGGCCTGGAAGCCGCTTTGCCCGCTGCCGACGACGAGAACGGTCTCGGTGCTCATCTCGCTCCTCCCGACATCTCGGGCTCCATCTGAGCACACCTCGGCCAAGATCGTCGAGGAGCAGCCGTCACACCCGATGCAGGAACGCGATCGCGTCCGCCGCTTCGACCGCGTCGAACGGCAGATACCCGCGACCGTCGCCGGTCCGTGCGGGCAGTCCGGGGTCGATTCCGGCGGTTTCGACCAGTTCACGGTCCTGAACCGTCACGGCGAGGTACGCCTGCAGCGTCCCGGGCGCGGGGTCCACTACCCCATCGGACGAGCCGAAATCGGTGGCAATGAACACATACCGGTCACCAAGGCGGTGCGCGACCTGCGCGCCCGCGCTCCACCACTGCGCACCCATCATCGACGCCGCGCGCCGCTGCAGATGCTGGTTGTGCGCGGAGACGAAGGTGCCCGGCAGCGCGAGCAGGTTGTCCGCCATCATCGCGTCGCGTTGCGCCCCGAGCCGACCCAACCGTTCCGATGACGTGTCGGCCATCAGCGAGTGGTAGCGGCAGAGCCCGAGCGCGGTCCGGGCGAGCAGGTCGCCGCCTTCGGGCAATGCCGGACGAGCCCGTTCGAATTGGCTGGCGAGATCGTCGGCGACCAACCGCAGCTCCCGCGCCTCCGGACTGTCCCCTTTGGACTTCGCCCCGTCCCACATCGCCGCCGCGTCCGCCCAGGCCGCGTCGTCGCCGGCCAGCCGCTCGATGGTCGTGACATCATGCGGCACGTCGTCAAGATGCTTGGCCAGGAAGCCGTGCAGTTCGGTGAGCACTGCGCGCGGGCTGGGCGCGCTGGCCATCTCCAGCGGGGCGTCGAAGCCATGGAAGTGGACCTGGTCTTCAGACTTGCGGCCAGCGTTGTGGTCACGCAGCCACTCGACCAGCGCACGGTTCGAGGGGAACGCTCCGAAGCCGTGGCTGAACCCGGTGGCGAGCACCTTGTCGAGGTCGCCTTCGCCGGTGGTCACGTACCGGTCGACCAGGCGTCCGGCCAGGCAGTCGCTCTCCAGCGCGATCGAGCGGTAGCCGTGCTCGAGGACGAGGTGCCGGAAGACTTCGTTGCGGAACAACGGGAAAGCCTCGGTCCAGTGCGTGGGTTCCCCCAGACCGAGCAGGGTCGGCGAACGGCGGGCGAGGAAGTCGTCAAAGGTCTTCATTGCTTTGACCGTATCGTTGAACTCTCCGTTGGCACTTCCTCGCGAATCACCTGGTTAAATGGCTTAAAACCCTCAAACCGGAGGTGACATGCGGCCGAAGGACCTCGCTCGCGAGCACGGCTTGTCGACCCAGGCCGTTCGCAACTACGAGGAGGACGGCATCCTCCCGCCCGCCGAGCGCGGACCGCAGGGCTATCGGACGTACACCGAACACCACGCGCAGGCGTTGCGCGCCTTCCTCGCCCTGCGCCCCGGCTTCGGCCACGCCCGCGCGGCAGCGATCCTCCGCGCGGTCAACGAGCATTCGGAAGACGCCGCGTTCCAGCTGATCGACGAGGGCCACGCCGAGCTGGTGCGCGACCGCGGCACCCTGACCGAGGTCGAGCATGCGCTGCGCCACCTGACCCAGGAACCGGCCGTACGCCAGACCGTGCCGTCGATTGGCGCTCTCGCGCACCAGCTGGACGTGCACCCCGCCACGCTGCGCAAATGGGAGGCCGCCGGGATCCTCCAACCGGAGCGGGATCGTGCCGGGAACCGCCGCTACCCACCGGCCGCGGTACGCGACGCCCGCCTCGCCCATCAGCTGCGCCGCGGCGGCTACCCACTTGCCCGCATCGCGGCGGTGCTGGACCAGGTCCGGAGTGCGGGCGGGATCGCGCCACTGGAGGAAGCCTTGCGTACCTGGCGTTTCCGGCTCAACGCCCGGGCACGTGCGATGCTGGACGGGGCTGCCCAGCTGTCGCGCTACCTCGCATGATCACTCCGGCAGCAACGGCCGCATGAACGTCCGCCGGTACCGGATCACACATCCGCTCTCGTCCCGGATCCGGTCCGCCGCGACGAACTCCGGGTCCACTCCGAACAGCGTCCGGTACCGCTCGTACGCGGCCAGGCTTTCGAAGCTGAACAACGCCCGAGCCTCGTCGCTGGCCCCTTCCGCGGGCAGGAAATACCCGTGGTGCACCCCGCCCTCGCGCCGCACCAGCCGCATCCACTCGGCGGCGAACCGTTCGAAGTCCGCGATCTTCTCCGGGTCGATCACGTAGTCGACGACGCAGGTGATCACGAACGGCCCCAGACCCGCTCCGCCGTCGAAACGATCAGCTCCAGCTTCCGCAGCTGGTCACTGGCGGTCAGGTCGTTTCCCTCCTCGGTGGAGGAAAATCCGCACTGCGGCGACAAGCACAGCTGGTCGATGTCCACGTAGCGCGACGCTTCCTCGATCCGCCGCACCAGCGCGTCCGGGTCTTCCAGCTCCGGCCGTTTGCTGGTCACGAGCCCGAGCACGACCCGCTTTCCCTTCGGCACGAACCGCAACGGCTCGAAGCCGCCGGAGCGTTCGTCGTCGTACTCCAGGAAGAAGCCGTCCACGGCCAGGTCGCCGAACAGCGCTTCGGCGACGAACTCGTAGCTCCCGGACGCCACCCACGACGAGCGGAAATTGCCGCGGCACAGGTGCGTCGTCACGGTCAGGTCGTCTGGTTTCCCGGCCAGCGCGGCGTTGATCGTCGAGATGTTGCGCAGGTGCATGGTGTCCGGGTCGCCGCCCATGCGCGCGACGAGTTCGCGCTGTTTCGGGTCGTTGAGGTACGCCAGGCTGGTGTCGTCCAGCTGCAGATACGTGCAGCCCAGCGCACTCATCGCACGCAACTGCTCCGCGTACGCCGCGCTGAGGTCGGTGAAGAACTCGTCCAGCTCGGGGTACACGGTCTCGCTCACCGCCGCCCGGCCGCCGCGGTAATAGACCATGCTCGGCGACGGGATGGTCAGCTTCGGCGTGATGCCCGGGTCGGTGTGCGCCTTGAGGAACTCGAAATGGTCGGCGAAGATCGGCTCGTCGAGGCGCACCTTGCCGTCGACCTGCAGGCCCGGCGGGCTGAACTCCAGGTCACCGGCCAGGTTGTGGAATTTCACGTGCAGCCGCTCGTCGCTGCGCGAGACGCCGCCGAGCTGGTAGATGAAGTCCATGTGCCAGGAGGACCGGCGGAACTCGCCGTCGGTCGCCGATTCCAGGCCGGCCGCCTTCTGCATCTTCACGACGTCGCGGATCGCGTCGTCCTCGACGGCTCGCAGCTGTTCGGCGGTGATCTTCCCCGCCGCGTGGTCGCGCCGTGCTTCGCGCAGCACCGCCGGCCGCAGCAGGCTCCCGACATGATCGGCACGGAACGGAGGTCGTGCAGTCATGTCTGGCATCGTCACACACAAACCGGCGGTATGTGCAGCCATAATCCGGCGGGACCACACAGAAGGAGCCGCTCATGACCAACGCCGCCCACCCGGTCGACCGGGGCCTCCCCGCCGGACGGCTGCTCCTGCTCGGACTGCAGCACATGGCGATCATGTACACCGGCTGCATCGCCGTGCCGCTGGTCATCGGCAGCGCGTTGCACCTGGACAACGCGTCGATCGCGCTGCTGGTGAACGCGGATCTGTTCGTCGCCGGACTGGCCACTTTGGTCCAGTCGGTCGGCATCGGGAAGGTGTTCGGGGTCCGGCTGCCGGTCGTCGCGGGCGCGACGTTCACCGTGGTCAACCCGATGATCCTGATCGCCGCGCAGTACGGCCTCACCGCGGTGTACGGCGCGATGATCGCCTCCGGCGTCTTCGGACTGCTGATCGCCCGGCCGTTCGCCGCGCTGATCCGGTTTTTCCCGCCGCTGGTGTCCGGGACGCTGCTGCTGGTCATCGGCATCTCGCTGCTCGGCCCCGGCACGGCGATGATCGGCGGCCACGACACCGGCGACCCGTCGTACGGCGCTCCCGCGAACCTCGGGCTGGCGTTCGGCGTGATCGCGCTGGTAGTGCTGTTCACCCGGGTGCTGCGCGGGTTCCTCGGCCAGATCGGGCCGCTGGTCGCGCTCATCGCCGGAGTCCTGATCGCGATCCCGCTCGGCCGCACGCACTTCTCCGCCGTCGGCGACGCGAGCTGGTTCGGACTGGCCTCGCCGTTCCACTTCGGAGCACCGACGTTCCCGGTCGCCGCAGTGGTGTCGATGTGCGTGGTGATGCTGGTGTCGTTCACCGAGACCACCGCCGACCTGATCGCGGTAGGCGAAATCACCGGCCGCCCAGTCACCCCGGCTGACCTGTCTCGCGGCCTGGCGACCGACGGCCTGTCAGCAATCTTCGGCGGCTTCATGAACTCCTTCCCGGACACGGCGTTCGCGCAGAACGTCGGACTGGTGCAAATGACCGGCGTACGCAGCCGCTGGGTAGTCGCGACGACCGGCGCCATGCTGGTCGTGATGGGCCTCGTGCCCAAGATCGGCGCGTTCATCGCCGCAATCCCGGAACCAGTCGTCGGCGGCGTCGCGGTAGTGATGTTCGCGATGGTCGGCGTAGTCGGTGTGCAAACCCTCAAGAAGGTCGACTTTTCCGGCAACCACAACGCTTTCATCGTTTCAGTAGCCCTCGGAGTCGGCCTGCTTCCCGCCTTCGGCCTAGACCGCTTCGGCAACTCCGTGTTCTTCCAACACTTCCCCGCCTGGCTACGAACGATCTGCGGCAGCCCCATCACCGTCGCCGCAGTACTGGCCTTCGTACTGAACCTGCTCTTCAACCACCTAGGCCGACGCCGCGAAGAAGACCTACTGCCCTAACCAACCACACACACAACCGCCACCAACGCACCCAACAATCGAGGCACCCACACCTCCCCCGCACCCCGATACGAAGCCTCCTCTGCGGTTCGGGGGTGCTTGTCAAGGCATCTTTCCCGCCTTGACAAGCACCCCCGAACCGTCAGCACACTTGGCTTCGGGGTGCCCCACGCACACACCCACCTGCAATGTCGCCGCCAGGCGACGAGCCGAGACCCGAACAGCCTCAACCCACATGCACCAACGGCCTCCGATGAGGATCCGGCTCCGCCCTCCGCAACACCTCCCGGGTAACCGGAGGCACATCCCCATCCCCAAAAAACAAATACCGAACCAAGAACTTGAACGGATTCCCCTCCGTCCAAGCAAAGTAAATATGCGGCTGCATCCCCGTCTCATCCCGCAAATGCAGCAACACCGCCGCAATGGCATTGGCGATAGACGGACTCTTCATCCGCAAAATCCGGTACCCGGCCCGCTTCTCCCCGTGCACCCGCAACGTTGTCTCGAAATCCGAAGCATCCGAGATCGTCACCTCGAGAAAGAACAACGCACTGTCCCGAGGAATATGGTTGTCCTCCCGGGCCTCCCGCTCCTTCTCCCGGTACTCCGCCTCGTCCCGGGCATCCGGCTCGTTGGCGATGATCCGGACCGCCCCCGACCGCACCGCCTTGTCCACGATCCGCTGCGCAGCCGCGTCGAACTCGACCTTCTCGACCCGCAACTCCAACGACCGCGTAGCCCGGGAGACCAACGACGTAGCCACGATCGCCCCGATGAAGAACGCCGCGATCTTCACCCCCTCCGGCTTCTCCACGATATTCGCGATCGTCGTGTACAAGAACACCAGCGTGATCACCAGATAAGCCCAGAACACGCGCTGCTTGTGCCGCCGAGCAGACAACGTCACCGCGACCGACGCCGACGAGATCAACACCAGCACCCCAGTCGCGTACGCTCCGCCCTGCGCTTCCACGTCAGCATCGAAAATCCACGTGATCACGAACGCGATCGCCGAAACCACGATCACCAACGGCCGCGTAGCACGAGCCCAGTCCGGAGCCATCCCGTACCGCGGCAAATACCGGGGCACGATATTCAACAGCCCGGCCATCGCCGACGCCCCGGCGAACCACAGGATCGCGATAGTGCTGACGTCATACACCGTGCCGAAGCCGTCACCGAGATAGCTATGCGCCAGATAAGCCAGCGCACGCCCGTTGGCCTTGCCCCCAGCCTGAAATTCCCGCTGCGGAATCAACACCGCGGTAGCGAAACTCGACGTGATCAAGAACGCGCTCATGATCAACGCCGCGGTCAGCAGCAACCGCCGCGTGTTCCGGATCCGCCCGACCGGGTCCGCCTCCGTGTCCCCGCTGGCTCCCCGGACCAGCGGCATCACCGAAACCCCGGTCTCAAACCCGGACAGCCCCAGCGCGAGCTTCGGGAACACCACCAGCGCCACCCCGACCATCAGCCACGGATTGGGATGCTCGCTGATCAACAGGTTCTGCCAGTCGACAATCAGCTGTGGCGCACCAAAAACATGCGCCAACGCGGTAACGACGACCACGACGTTCAGCGCGAGGTAAACCCCGACCAGCACCACCGCGACACCGATGGCCTCGGCGAATCCTTTGAGGAACACCGCACCCAGCAACGCGATGAGCACCAACGTGATCCAGACCTGCCCGCCATGCAGCGCAGCCGGAACGAACGGATTCTCGATCACGTGCGCGGTCGCGTCGGCCGCCGACAACGTCATGGTGATGACGAAGTCCGTCGCGGCGAAGCCCAGCAACGCAAGCACCAGCAGCTTGCCGCCCCACCGGGACAGCAGCTTCTCCAGCATCGCGATCGACCCCTGGCCATGCGGGCTTTCCCGCGCGACCCGGCGGTAAATGGGCAGTGCGCCAGCGAGCGTGAGCACCACGAGCACCACGGTGGCCAACGGCGACAGCACACCGGCCGCGAGCGCGGCGATGCCCGGCTGATATCCCAGTGTGGAGAAGTAGTCGACGCCGGTGAGGCACATGACCTTCCACCACGGCTGCTCGTCCTTTTTGGTCTCGCGCTTGCCACCGGTCAGCTGCTGGGCGCGCTTGTGCTCGCCTTCGAGGAGCCAGGCGCGCAACTTCGTATTCGGCACGCGGCCGATCATGCCGGGTTCCGCCGAGGCGCGTGGACCGCGCTCAGCCGCCGCTCAGGGTTCTAGAGGCAAATAATGCTCAGGACGCACGGCGGCGCGTGGCTGCTCGACGTCGACGGCTGGCTCGAACTCGACGGAGTCGACGCGCTCGACGACGGCTCCTCCGTCGGCCGGGTCGGACCGGTGGTTTCCGGCCGCTCGCTCGACGACGGATGCGCCGGAGCGGAATCAGCCGGATGAGCCGGGCTGCTGGTCTCGCCGAACGGGTTGACGTTCGCCTGGGTCGAAGGGGCGTCCCCGACGCCCACGGTGCCCTCTTGGATCTCCTCGCCGGTGGGCGTGGGCGGGTTGGTCTCGTCGACGCCGCCAGCGCCGCCGGTGCGGTCCGGCATCTCGATCACGCGCATCTCGGTGATCCGGGCGGCCCCGTCGTTCGCCGTGGTCCCGTACGAGACGAGCATGGCCGCCGCCCCGCAGCCGACGATCACCGCGAGCATCACCGCGACCATGCGCCACCGGGACCGGGACGGCGGCGGGATCCGTCGTTCGTGTCCTTCGCGCACCAACAGCTCGGCGACCGAAACCTCGTCGTTCACCAGCGAGACCTTTCACCAGGAGTGGCCTATTCCTACCGGATGAGCCCACCGAACGGGTGACGAAGGGCGAAACAGTTCTACCCTGGGTGCTCACTCTAGCGGGTGTGAATCACAGCGCATTCACAGCTGCTCTTGGCCAAAATCCCAGCATGCCCAGCCACTCTGGACGCATGACGCTGCGCGAACCGACCCCGGCACCCCGCCCGGCGCGCAGTGCTGCCACCACGGGAACTCCCCGGAAGCGGCGGTCTTTGACGTGGCTGCGCAGGCAGGCTCACGTCCAGCCGGGCCCCATCCCGCCGCCGGGGACCACCGACGTCCTCGAACCGGCCCCGACCGTGGCCCCGCCCCAATCCGGCGAAACTCTTTTGGAGGACGTCCTCGGATCACCGACAGCGACGGCCGTGCTGGCGGAGAACGCTCTGGTCCAGCCGGCTCCCCGGCCCTCCTTCCTGGCCGCCGTCCCCGCTGGCTGGCGGCCGAAGCGAGCCTGGCTGAGCCTCATCCCCAGCCCGCGGTCGACGCCGTTCACCTTCGGCTACCTCGTCCTGCTCCTCGGCACCTCGCTGCTCATCCGGTTCGGCAGCTCCAAGCTGACCGGCAAACTCCTCGCCGTCTCCAGCACCGACGCGCACAACATGGCGCGCCACCCCCTCACCGCCCTCCTGACCAGCGCGTTCTGGATCGCCGACGGCGGCTGGCTGCCGTACGCGGTGATCTTCGCGATCGCCGTCGCCCCGTTCGAACGGCGGTTCGGCGGCCTCCGGACGGCTCTTGTCTTCTTCAGCGGGCACGTGCTCGCCACGATCGCCACCGAACTGCCGGTCATGGCCCTGATCCACAGCGACGTCCTGCCGCATTCCGCGGGCCGCTGGCTCGACATCGGCGTCAGCTACGGCTTCCTCACCACCGCCGGCGTGCTCGTCGCGCTGTTGAGCGGGCGGGCCAGGATCGCCGGAATCGTGGCCCTCGAACTCTTCGTCATCAGCGTCTACGTGACCGACGATCCGGCCAGTCTCGCCTCCGTCGTAACCGCCGTCGGACATGCCTGTGCGGCCCACTTCGGCCTGCTCATTTGGGGTCCGCGACTGCGCAGCGTGGCCCGCGTCGCCCGATAGCACCCGCTGTCGGGGCCAGACGAGTGATGCAAGCAGCTCCCCGTGTGGATATACACGGGCTTCACTCGGTGGTGTAATCGACGGGCCATACGCCGACAAGGGGGATCGGAAGCACCATGGAGGCTGACGCCCTGGCCGGTGAACCGGGTGGGATCGCCCGGCGCGCCCAGCTCGCGGGCCTGCGTGCGGACGCCGGCGCGGGGGTCCTGTTCTCCCTGCGCGCCTCCGAACCGGCGACCCTCACCTGGCTGCCCGGCCTCGACGCGGTGCTCGGCCTCCCCGGCGCGACCGGCAAGGAGCTGTGCGACCGGCTCACCGAGCTGCTCCGCCCGCTCACCGCGAACCTCCGCCGCACCCCGCCCGGCCGCGATTTCGAACTCGAACAGCCGCAGGACGGCCCCGACGGCACCCCGCGCCGCATCCGGCTGCGCGCACGGACCGTCGGCGAACGGGACCACACGACCGGCCTGCTCGGCGTCGCCTCCGCGGTCGCGGAAGCCGCGCCGGAGAAGTCCGCCCTCGCGGAGCTGTCCGACCGGTACCAGCTGCTGATGGAACAGAGCCCGGACGCGATCTGCGTGTACTCGGGCGGCGTCGTCACCTACGCCAACCAGGCCGCGCTCGACCTGTTCGCGGCACGGGCGGCGCACGAGGTCGTCAGCCGCGAGTTCGCGGACTTCGTGGCCGCGGAATCCGCCCACCTGCTGGAGGATCACAGCGCAGAACCCCGTGAAGCGGTGCTGAAACGGTTGGACGGGAGCAAATTCGTGGCGGAAACCGTGTCGGTCCGCACTAGCGACTCGAATCCGCCGTCGTTCCAGGTGGTGATCCGCGACAGCACCGTCAAACACGCCGCCGCGGCCGCCGTCCGCGCGCAGGAAGCGCTGGTCACGCACGTCAGCGACGCCATCGTCACGATCACCGCCGAGGGCATCGTCACCGGCTGGAACCCGGCCGCCGAGACCGTCTACGGCTGGCCGGCCCCGGAAGCACTCGGCAGACGGGTGCACGAGGTGCTCGGCATCGACCCGGACGCGGCCTCGATCCGCGACGGCATCGCCGAGCAAACCCACCGCGGCCGGGACGGCTCGCCGCGTCGGGTCCGGGTGTCGGCGACCGAAACCGTCGACGGTTTCCTGCTGGTCTGCACTGACGAAACCGCACGTCGCCGCGTCGAACAGCACTACGCGACGGTCGTCGCCGCGCTCGACGAGGGCGTGCTGGTGATCGGCCCGACCGGGCTGATCCAGTCGGCGAACCCGTCCGCCTGCCGCATCCTCGGCGTCCCCGAGGCGGACCTGCTCGGCGTGCCGTGCACGACGCTCGTGCTGTTCGACGAGGACGGCAACCGGATCCCGGACGACGAGCTGCCGTCCATGCACACGCGCCGCACCGGGATCACGCACAACGGCCTGGTCGTGCGCCTGCGCCGCCCCGACGGCCGCGACGTGTGGGTGTCGCTGACCTCGCGGTTGCTCGATCCGGACGACCCGAAGGGCGTCACGGTGGTCACGTCCTTCACCGACATCACCGAGCGGCGCGCGATCAGCGCCCGGCTGGCCCACGAGGCGACCCACGACCCGCTGACCCGGCTCGCCAACCGCACCCTCGTCCTGGACCGGCTCGACCGGCGCGACGGCGCCGAGGCGGCCGCGGTGCTGTTCCTCGACCTGGACAAGTTCAAGCTGATCAACGATTCCCTCGGCCACCCGGTCGGCGACCAGGTCCTGCGCATCGCCGGAGAACGCCTGCGCCGGGCCACCGGCCCCGACGACGTCGTCGGCAGGCTGGGCGGCGACGAGTTCGTGATCGTCACGTCCGCGACGACCGGCCAGGCGCAGGTCGGGGTGTTCGCCGCACACCTGCGTTCGGTGCTGGCGGAGCCGGTTTCCGTCCACGGCAGGCAACTGCACCTGGACGCGAGCATGGGCATCGTGCTCGTGGAGCCGGACGACCGCCGCAGCGCGGAGGATCTGCTGCGTGACGCGGATGTCGCGATGTACCAAGCGAAATCCCGCGGCCGCGGCCGGTTCGAGTTCTTCGACGTCGCCCTGCGCGAACGCATGCAGCGCAGGCTGCGGATGGAACAGGACCTCCGCGACGCTGTCCATAGTGGACAGTTATGGCCCGCTTATCAGCCGGTGGTCGACCTGCGCACCGGCGAGATGGTCGGCGTCGAGGCGTTGCTGCGCTGGACCCACCCGAAACACGGCGCGATCTCGCCCGCGGAATTCATCCCGCTGGCTGAGGAAAGCGACCTGATCAACGTGCTGGGCAAGTACGTCCTGCGCGACACCACGCGCGAACTGGCCGCCCTGCGCACCGGCCGGGGCCTCGACCTGAGCTTGAAGGTCAACCTCTCGGTGCGGCAGCTGGACGACCCGCACCTGGTTCCCGCGGTCCGCGACGCACTGGCCACCACCGGCCTGCCGCCCGGCTCGCTGACGCTCGAAGTCACCGAAAGCGCGCTCATGCGCGACACGTCGGCGGCCGCGGAAGTGTTGTCCGCCTTGCGTTCTCTCGGTGTTTTGCTGGCGATCGACGACTTCGGCACTGGCTATTCTTCGCTCGCCCAGCTGCGTCGCCTGACGCTGGACACGCTCAAGATCGACCGCTCGTTCATCACCGGAATCGCCGACTCCCGCGACGCGGCCGCGATCGTCACAAGCATCATCGCGATGGCGCACGCGGTGGATCTGACGGTGGTGGCGGAGGGCGTCGAGACCGCGGAGGAACTGGCGTTGCTGCGGGAACTGGGCTGTGACCAGGCGCAGGGATACCACCTGGGGCGTCCGTTGGCTGCCGCGGAGTTGTTCCAGTAGGCGGCCCGCTGCCGCAGCGTTCAGTAAGTCTCGAGCAGCGCCGCCAGCTCGTCTTCGGTCAGGAAGACGTCGAGATCCTCCAGCGTCTTGCCGAGGTCGACCGGTTCGATCGTGCGCGTCTCGACCGTGCCGTCCGGGTGGCTTTCCTGGTATTCGCGGCCGAGCAGCCGGCGGAACCGTCCGGGTTCGAGCCGCATCACCACGATCCGCCCGGTGAACGGGGACTTCGGATGCGTGGACGTGTAGTGGTGGAACACCTGGTAGTCGAGCGGCCGGCTGTGCACCAGCGGCAGCAGTTCGTGGAGGTCTTCCCAGCCGTCGCCGTCCTGTTTCTGCAGCACCCACCAGCCGTCGCGCAGGGTCATCCGGTGGAGCCACCCGGCCTGGTCCACCTCGGCGCCGTCGATCAACGGCATCGGCACCAGAACCCCGGCACCGAACCCGACGTCCACGAGAAACTGTTGCCCCTCAACGGTAATCACCAGCGTCATATGGGTGTACGGCCCGCTCTTCCGCGGCTGCACCCGCGCGACCGTGCGCTGCACCTGGTAACCCAACTGCTCGGCGACGGCCGCGAACAGCCCGGCCTGTTCGTAGCAGTAACCGCCCCGCCGCCGTCCGACCAGCTTCTCGCTGACGACGTCCAACTCGATCCCGCGATGCCGGCCGATCACCACGTCGACGTTCTCGAAGGGGATCGCCTCGACGTGCGCCCGCGCCAACCGCCCCAGCGCCGCTACGGACGGTTCCTCCCGCCGCTGTCCTACGCGCGCGAGGTAGGCGTCGACGTCTACGGCCTCGATGTTCCATTCCCCAGTCATGCGCTCAGTCTGCAACCTCCAGCTAGCTCCAGGTCAATAGTCACCCAGCGTCACAACGGTTGTGACTGGCACCACTCTCTGGTGTGATGTACCCCCGATGCCTACCAGTCAGTAGCACACGTCCGAGTGAGTGCTGGCCTTTCGAAGGGAGCCCGATGAAGACCCCTCGACCACTGGCGCGGGCCAGTGCGGTGACTGCACTGGCGACTGCCGCCGCGCTGCTGCCCGCGACCGCCTGGGCAGCGTCCCCGACCTGGGCCCCAGCAGACACCGCCGCGGTGCACCCGGGGGTGCAGACGCACACCAACGGGGCGCAATGCACCTCGAACTTCGTGTACAGCAACGGAACCGACGTGTTCCTCGGGCAGGCCGCGCACTGCTCCGGCACCGGCGGTTCGACCGAAACGAACGGCTGCTCCGCCGGTTCGCTCCCGCTCGGCACCCCGGTCTCGATCGCCGGGGCGAGCAAGCCGGGAACGCTCGTCTACAACTCGTGGCTGACCATGCAGGCCCGCCACGAAACGGACGCAAACACCTGCCAGTACAACGACCTCGCGCTGATCAAGATCGACCCCGCGGACGTGCCGAACGTCAACCCGAGCCTGCCGTTCTGGGGCGGGCCGACCGGCGTGAACACCACCGGCACGACGCAACTCGCCACCGTGCTCAGCTACGGCAACTCCGAGCTGCGCGGCGGAATCACCCAACTGTCTCCTAAACAGGGCACCAGCCTGGGCGACACCGGCGGCGGCTGGAGCCACACCGTATTCACCGTGACGCCCGGCATCCCCGGCGACTCCGGCAGCGGCTTCCTCGACCGCGACGGCAACGCACTCGGCGTGCTGAGCACGCTGAACCTGGCACCCCAACCAGGCACGAACGGCGTCGGCGACCTTTCGCGTGAGCTGGCGTACGCGACCGCGCACGGCGGACTCGGGACGGTCCAGCTTGTTCCGGGGACGACCAAGTTCCGCGGCCCGTTGATCTAGCTTGCGGACCCGGCGTGCCCGGCACGATTCAGTTCGTGCCGGGCACGTCTAGGTTCGGCGGCGCGCTGACTCAGTTTTCGCGAGCGCCCACCACAAAACTGGGCACCAGTGCAGTTCGTGCCGAGCACGACTGGCCCGGGTGAACCAGCGCCGCGGCACATCAGGCACGACGCAACTCGCGCCGCGTAGCCCGCCGCGCCTCAACTCCGAACGAAGTCATCGCGCCCACCGCTCCCGCAGACAAAACCGCTGCCCGGCGGTGACCCTGGCAGATCCGGCGCGGTCAACGGACGAGAGGGGCGGTGGAGGTCAGCGGGGAAGCAGCGGCTCCATGGCGCGGTCGCGGGACCGGCGCCCGACTGGCCGTCCTCGGCAACGAAAAAAGCCCCCATCGCTGGGATGGGGGCTGCTTCCTTGACAACTCGCTGTGGCCAGGGCCGGGGTCGAACCGGCGACCTTCCGCTTTTCAGGCGGACGCTCGTACCAACTGAGCTACCTGGCCGGGAACGCCGGCAAGGAGCCGAACGATCTTGCGACCCTGACGGGACTCGAACCCGCGACCTTCGCCGTGACAGGGCGACGCGCTAACCAACTGCGCCACAGGGCCTTACTGGTACTGCGTACTCCCAACGGGATTCGAACCCGCGTTGCCGCCTTGAAAGGGCGGAGTCCTAGGCCGCTGAACGATGGGAGCCCGACCGGTTTCGGTGTACCGACCGACCGCGCTCTCAGGTGTTCCCCTGGGAGCGATTACAAGCATAGGGCACGTTCCGGGGGCCGCGCACCGGGGGTTCCTTAAGCGATCAGCAAGCCTCCGACCTGCGGCAACGTCCGAGTCGGCGACGTGACCGCACTGCTTCACGCCGATCGACTGCTTCGAAGCCAAGTCGGGCCATCGGTGTGCGCCACGCCACTCTACGCCGGAGACGCTTCCGCACGCCGTGATCTGAACCTGCCCAGCCCGCGCTTCGCCGCCATCGAGCCACGAGTTCAGGTCTGCCCCGGCGTCCCGCCAGAGAACTCAGCGCTGCACGGGCGCCTGGCCGTCGTCGCCCGGGCTCAGCCCGAGCATCTCCAGCAACTGCGCGCAGTCCTCCACGTCGAGCGCACCGGCCGCGACGGCAAGGCGGGCTCGGCGGACCTGATCGTCGGAGACCCGTTGCCCTTCCGACGACCCGCGCTGCGCCGGCACGCCGCCGGACAGTGACGTGCTTCCCCCGTCGGCACCTTCGTACCGAAGGAGGAACTGACGAACTTCGACCGATCCGCTCATAGCCCCTCCACGCGGTTCGCAACAACTGGCCGCGAGGCTAACCAGCGGCGCGCAGCACCGGCAGCCCCCCGGAGAGTGAACCTGTGAACACTCTCCGAAGCTTCCCTGGTAACGCATTCCAAGATCGCGAGGAACGATTTCTCCGGCTTCCCCTCGCCGATCCCCGGAACTCGTGCAACAATCGGTGTTGCTGACACACCCCCGGTCAGCGCCTGTGGAGATCCCCTCCGACCCCCGCGTTCCTCCCCTGGCGCGGGGGTCTCTCCATTCCTGACCACGGCGCTGACCTGCGGATCTACTCTCCGTACCGCCGATCAACGGACAGTCGCGAAATGCGTTTACCGACTGCGCTGAACAGGTGATCGAATTAGGCTCGCCGAGTACCGAAATGCGTGTGTCGTGGCTCACAGTGGTTTCTTTGCCGAGACCCAACCGTTATCGTGTGCGCGTGCCTCTTCCCTCCCTCGGCCGCCTCAGCAGCCGCACGAATCTCAAAGCCGTCTCGAGCGGGCGGCATCGCAATGCCGCCAAGGCCGCCGGCGACGAAGTCGTCGAGGACAAGGAGCTCACCAGCTACCTCGCCGCGCTCGCCCCGGACTCCGACCCGGAGAGCACCGGAACCGGCAGCCGCTTCGGCGACGCGCAGGTCTACCAGCTGCGCATGAACCTCATCGCCAGCCAGCAGCTCAAGGAGATCGCGGTCGCCCGGAACCTGACCCCGCAGGCCCTGGCGCAGGAATGGATCCTGGAGCGCCTCTCGTGGGAAGGCCAGGCCGCCTCCGCGCAGGAGCGCCGCCACTCCGACGCGATGACCGACGAGTTCCACATCCCGGCGGGAACGTTCGACCAGCAGCCCCTCGTCGGACGCTGATCCCCGCCCCCTGAACGAAAACCCCCGGCTTCCCCCGACGGCCGGGGGTTTTCCCTTTTCCGGGGGTCGCGATCGAGGTCCCGGCGAGCGGGACGCTCCGGGATCCGCCCGACAGTTCGCCGGAGGCGCACGCGGGCAGAGTGCGGCGAGAGCGCCGTGCCGGAAGCCAGGTGCGGCACCGCCCGGCTGCCGCGCGGCGGCAAGGTCACCGTGCGCGAAGATGCCCGGTAAGCGCGACGCAGCGCGGCTCGGATGCAGCACAGTCCGGCAACGCGGCGGTGCGACGGCACAGTGCAGCGCGCCTCGCGCCGGTACGCCGAAGCAGTCGCACGCCTGGTCGCAGCAGGACACGACCCCGCCAGCACCACCCGATCGGGTCGGATGACGCGCACCCACTCACAGTCGGGCAACCAGCCGATCCGGCGTCGCCCGTACGTGCCCGACCCCCGCGTCACGCCCCGGACCCAGGCCCCAGCGACAGCCCCGAACCCGGCAACCCCAGCCAACCGCTCGGCCCGCCCAAGCTGTGGCACACCCGCCAGCCCGACTCCACGGCCGCAAGCACCCTCGACAGCCGACCCACCACGGGACCCACCGCGGTAACCGTCGCTCCGAACATTCCCCACAACGGAACCCGCAATGAAAAAAGGCCCCGACGGGAAATCCCGTCGGGGCCCTTCATTCAGGCCTGAGAAAACGCGCGGGCCTGACTCAGATCGCGCGGACCTTCTGGGCCTGCGGACCCTTCTGGCCCTGGCCGACCTCGAACTCCACTCGCTGGTTCTCCTCGAGGGTGCGGAAGCCGCGTCCCTCGATCTCCGAGTAGTGCACGAAAACGTCGCCTTCGCCGCCGTCCTGCGCGATGAAGCCGAAGCCCTTCTCCGCGTTGAACCACTTCACAGTGCCTTGCGCCACCGCTGTACTCCTCGTAACAGATCCGCTTCGAATGCCACCGAAGCGGCACCCAGGCCGTCCCGGGCGGTTCCAACGAGACGAGCGAAGAGCTTTCGGGCCCCACGGCTCGCGTCAGAAGTTCCGCGAGTGTGAAGCCACGAACACGCAAAACGACGGCCTGGTCAGCAGCCTACCGGGATCTCACCAAATCTGAACCCCGTTGATCGCAAGGATCGGTTCCATCGTGCGCGCATCACCGGAACGTCGTATCGCCGCCTACGCAGCGCGGTCGGACCCCGAAGCTAGGCTGATCCAGTACACCCAGCGCACTTCGGTGATGCACAGTGCGCGGTCGATCGAGCCGCTTCCGTAATGGTCACTCGGTGCAGTGTGATGCTGGTCACCCCGTATTCGGTGAACGTGAAGGGTGCTCGGGACGTCTGGGTGTTCGGGGTACCAAGGGGAGATTGGGGATCGGTGTGACAATCCGACACTTCGCACGCCGCCGGGCCGGCGTCGCGGTGCTGGGCTTGATCGCCGCGCTCACGCTCGGGGCGTGCAGCAGCGGCGGGTCGAGCGTCAACGCGGGCGGGACCGCGGGCGGTGGGCCTACTGAGGCGCCGTCCACGCCTGCGAAACCGGCGGCCGTGGCGTACACGCCGGCTTCCGGGGCGGGCGACGTGTCGCCCGGAGAACCGGCGAAGGTGACCGTCGCCAACGGCACCATCGGGGCCGTCACGCTCACCAACGCCGAAGGCAAGCAGGTGCAGGGGCAGCAGTCTCCGGACAAGAAGAGCTGGAGCAGCACCGAAGACCTCGGCTACGGCAAGACCTACACCTGGTCCGGACAGGCCGTCGGCGAGGACGGCAAGCAGGTCCCGATCAACGGCTCGTTCACGACGGTCAAACCGCGCCGGCAGATGCAGGGCAGCCTGAACGTCGGCGACGGGCAGACCTACGGCATCGCGATGCCGATCGCACTCACGTTCCCGAGCGCGGTCAAGGACAAGGCTTCCGTCGAGCGCGCGCTGTCGGTGGAGACCACGCCGAAGACCGAGGGCGCGTGGGCGTGGCTCGACGGCGACACCTCGGTGCACTGGCGGCCGAAGGAGTACTTCAAGCCGAACACGAAGGTCGTCGTCTCGGCCAACATCTACGGCGTTTCGATGGGCGACGGCGTCTACGGCAAGCAGGACGTCTCCGCGAGCTTCACCATCGGCCGCTCGCAGATCGTCAAGGGCAACACCCAGGACCACACCATGCAGGTCATCCGCGACGGCCAGCAGGTCATGGACTTCCCGGTGAGCTACGGCCTCGACTCCGACCCGGGCCGCGTCACGCACAGCGGCACGCACGTGGTGATGTCGAAGCACGAGACCTACTCGATGAGCAACCCGCGCTACGGCTACACCGACGTCAACGTGCCGTGGGCGGTCCGGATCTCCAACAACGGCGAGTTCATCCACGGTCTCGCGGCGTCGATCTGGGCGCAGGGCAAGAAGAACATCTCGCACGGCTGTCTCAACCTGTCCCCGAAGAACGCGAAGACCTACTACGACAGCGTCCTTCCTGGCGACCCGGTGGAGATCTCCGGCAGCACCCAGCAGTTGAGCGCGAAGGACGGCGACTACAGCGACTGGACCTACGACTGGGCGTCGTGGACCAAGCTGTCGGCGCTCGCCGCCTGAAAACCGTGCACCGCCGAACGGCCGGGAGACCTCCAAGGCTCCCGGCCGTTCGGCTGTCCAGGGCCAAAAAATCCGATGCAACCCCGGTGAGGCCCGACCGCATGACTAGAGCAGAGAAGCGCCATCCGGCGCTCGTGGAACCAGGAGGAAACTCGTGCGTGTTCGCTTCGCTCTCGCCATCGGCTCCCTGCTGCTCGCCGGAGGAGTGGTGACCGGCGGCGCGGTCGCTTTCGCCGCGGACGCCCCGCCGTCGGTCTCGCAGCCGGCTCCGCAGACGACCGCCGCTCCGGCCGTCAGCCCCGGTGCCCCGACCGCCGCCCCCGCACCCGCGGAGCGGCAGACGGCCGCCCCGGGCGCGCCGAAGGTGGTCGCTCCGGGCCAGCCGGCGAAGGCGGGCAAGCGCGTCCCGACCGCGGTGCCCGCGGGCCCGACCGGCGACCTGAACCTGCCCTCGGTCTGGGGCTGATCACCCGGTGCCCTCCCGCTCCAGTCCGGCGTCCGGGCCGAGCTCGCCGTGGGACGGCGAGTTCGCCCGGTACTTCGGCGAGCGCGCGCACAGCCTGCGGTCCACCGCCTACCTGCTTTGCGGGGACTGGCACCGGGCCGAAGATCTCGCCCAGGCGGCGCTGCTCAAGCTGTACCTCGCCTGGCCGCGGCTGGCCCGGCACGACGCGCTCGACGCGTACGCGCGCAAAATCGTGCTGCGCACTTTCCTCGCGGAGAACCGCCGCAGCCGCTGGAAACGGGAGCGGCTCACCGACGCGCCGCCCGACGTCCCGGCTCCTGCCGCCGAGACTGAGCACGACCAGCTGATCCAGCAGGCACTCGCCGCGTTGGCCCCGCGCCAGCGCGCGGTGCTGGTGCTGCGGTACTTCGAGGACCTGTCCGTCGAGGAGACCGCCGCGGCGCTCGGCTGCCGGACCGGCACGGTGAAAAGCCAGGCCGCGCGCGGTCTGGCCACCCTGCGGGCCCGGCTGGGTCCGCACTTCGAAGCACTGCCTGTTCCGGGAGGGAGGTGAACGAGATGGTCCCTGATGACGCCGAAGACGCCGAGGCCGTGCGCGCCTTGTTCGCGCGGACGCCGGACGGCCCGCCCATGCGGGTCGACGCCGCGGACGTGATCGTGCGCGGTGCCGCCGTCCGCCGCAAGCGCAAACGCTGGGCGGTCGCGGGCAGCTCCGCCGCGACGGTCGCGGTGCTCGTGGCAGTCGGTCTCGCGGTAGGCAGCCGTGGGACCGAACAGCCGCCGGTCATGCCCGCGGGTCCGGGACTCGCCACCGTTTCGCCCGCCCCGTCCAGCCCGCCAGGACCGGTGCAGGTCCCGTCGGGTCCGGTACTGGTCCCTACGCCAGGCCCGGAGGTGAGCCCTGACTCGCCGGACAAGGTGCCCCCGTCGGAGCGGCAGACCGTTCCGCGCCCGGGCACCTCCCGGCCGGGGATGCCGCCGCGGGCGTATCCGACCACGAACGAACAGGCCCCCGTGTCTCCGGGTTCACCTGCGGGAAGCACGGCGTTACCCAGCACGACCTCCCGCTGAAACGCATTCGCGGCAAGAGTGGCGGAGGTCACCGGATCAAGTGGGTTTTCGACGAAATATCCCGGGCTTTCGGGGCGATGTTCTCAGTGGCGGCCGGAGCGGCCGTCGAACCCGTCGCTCAGCCGGCACACCATTGGCCGGCCCGAGAACCCGAGGAGGAAGCACCATGGTGCTCGTCGCACTGATGATCGAAACCGTAGTCGCCGTCGTGGTCGCCGGTGGCCTGGCAGCGTGGGCACGCAAGCGCTTCGCTCCGCAGGTCGAGGCGACGCAGAACAGCTGACTTCATACGAAAAACCGCCCTCTGTCCTTAGTGGACGGAGGGCGGTTTTCGCGTCGGCTCAGATACTCACTTGCTGGCTCCGGCGAGCTTGCCGCCGGTGTCCGTGGTGTCGATCTGCTCGATCGGCACCCGTGCCGTCTCCGGGATCTTGATGATCGGGATCAGCGCGATGAGCGCCGCGATCATCAAGTAGTACGCCGGCCAGTCCGCGTTGCCGGTGCCGCCGATCAACGCCGTGACGATCACGCCGCAGGTGCCGCCGAACAGCGACGTCGAGATGTTGTAACCGATGGCGAACGAGCCGTACCGCACGCGCGTCGGGAACATCGCCGGGAACGTCGAGCCGATGACCGCCAGCATCAGCGCCAGCAGGATCGCCACGACCAGGAAGCCGACGATCAGCCACAGCAGGCTGCCGCTCTGCATCAGCTTGATGCTCGGCCAGCTCAGCACGATGAACCCGATGGCCGCGGTGAGCAGCAAGGGTTTCCGGCCGATCCGGTCGGACAGCGCGCCCAGCGGGATCAACAGCGCGAACTGCACGATTTCCACCCCGATGATGATCAGGCTGGACTCGGTGTCGCCGATGTGCAGAGTGTCCGTGAAATACGTCGGCATCGTCGTGAGCAGCATGTAGTCGGCGATGTTCAGCAGCAGCACGATCCCGATCAGGTTCAGGATCATCCGCCAGTTGTGCTGGATGGTCTCCTTCAGCGGAGCCTTCTCCGACTTCTCGCCCGCCGCCTCGAGCCTGCGGAACTCCGGCGTGTCTTCGAGCTTCGACCGCAGGTAGAGCCCGATCGCACCGATCGGAAGCGCGATGAAGAACGGGATCCGCCAGCCCCACGCGTCGAACTGTGCGGTCGACAGCGACAGATAGGTGATCAGCACGACCGCGTTGCCGAGCACGTAGCCGGCCAGCGTGCCCATCTCCAGGAACGAACCGAAGAAACCACGCCGTTTGGTGGGCGCGTATTCGGCGATGAACGTCGCCGCGCCGCCGTACTCGCCGCCGGTCGAGAAGCCCTGGACGAGACGCAGCAGCAAGATCGCGATCGGAGCCGCGATGCCCATGCTGTAGGCACCCGAGTACGTCGGCAGCACGCCGACCAGGAAGGTGCAGCCGGACATCAGCAGAATGGTCAGGGCGAGCACCTTCTGCCTGCCCAGCTTGTCGCCCAGCGGACCGAAGAACGCTCCGCCGAACGGACGAACGATGAAGCCGACTGCCAGCAGGGCGAGCGATTTCAGCACCGCGTTGCCCTCGCCGGGGAAGAACAGTGTTCCGATACTTGTCGCGATCGCACCTGAGGTGAAAACGCCGTAGTCGTACCACTCGGTCGCATTACCCATCGCGGACGCGATCACCGCGCGCTTGACTGTTCTCTGATCGACCTCGGGTTTCCCCGTCTTTGGCTCACTCATCCCGGCGGCGACCTCCTCCTGCACACGTCCCGGCCCATCCGTTGGAGCACATTTCCCCAGTCTTGACCGGATGACACGTGCTGGCAGGATGAGTCGCGAAATTTCTACCGTGCGGAATTTTCCGACTACCCTGCGCTGAGGAAACGCGGCCGCGCCGGTCAGGGCGGGTGCCCGCGGGTCCTTCCGCCGGGTTAACGTCGTCCCATGAGTCCTGTTTCCGGTCCGTGGCCGCCCGTGCCGGTGGAGCCGCCGGAGATCCACCCGAAAGCCCCCGCGCCCGGCACCGAACTCGGCGCACACTTCGCCGAGTGCTTCGGCTGCGGCGACGAGGTAGACGACGGCCTGCACCTGCGCTCAGCCATCGGCGACGGCTACACGGTGCACTCGAAGTTCACCGTGACCGCCGCACACCAAGGCGCCCCCGGCCTAGCCCACGGCGGCCTGCTGGCCTGCGCCTTCGACGAAGCACTCGGCTCGACGGTAGGCAACCTGCTGCACCGCCCCGCGGTAACCGGCAAGCTCGAGACCGACTTCCGCCGCCCAGTACCGGTCGGGTCCACGCTGTACATCGAGGCCAGGCTGGACGGAGTCGCCGGCCGCAAGATCTACGTAAGCGCAGACGGACACCTAGACGCCACAGACGGCCCAGTAGCAGTGAACGCCCGAGCAGTATTCATCGCAGTCGGCTTCGAACACTTCAGCACCCACGGCGACCCGCAAGCGCTGGAGAAACTCGCCGAACAACACCGCCGCAACAAACGCGACTGGGACATCAACCCCTAACCCCCCAGCCCGCTCGCCCCCCGAGGACCGTCCGTGAGGGACTCCTCCACGGAATTAAATTCCCTCAAGGAGCCCTTCACGACCCCCAACCGGCACCGGTGCACGCAAAAAATCGAGGCACCCAGCCCCTCCCCCGCACCCCGATACGAAGCCTCCCTGCGGTTCGGGGGTGCTTGTCAAGGCATCTTTCCCGCCTTGACAAGCACCCCCGAACCGTCAGCACACTTAGGCTTCGGGGTGCCCCACGCAACCACCCGGGCGCAATGTCGCCGCCAGGCGACGAGCAGACCCCAACTCAGGTAAGCGTCCGAGGCCGAATCGCATTCGCCCGATCCACCAACGCGATCCGATCACTAGAACTGTCGGTAAGCCGAGCCAAAGACCGATAACACCGCTCCAGCCCAAACCGGACGTCCCGCTCCTCCAGCTCGCACCCGAGCACCTTCGCGGTGGTAACCGGCTTCGCCTGGCCAGGCACCTTCAACCAGTCGTAAGCCGCCTCCAGCACCTCCGCGCTGAGCCGCGTATGCCGCTCCGCGTCCAAATTGAGCCGCTGCAACCGACCCGACGCATCGACCAGATCGCGCTCAGTAACCGCCTGGTGCTCGCCATTGCCCGCACCCTGCGCCCGCGTCTTGATCTTGATCGCCGCGACCTGCGCGTCCACGTAATGCGTCGAAGTCGCCGGAACCCCTTCCAGCACCTCGACCGCGCTCTCCCGCGCCCCCTGCGCCAGGTACACGCGAGCCAGCCCGAACGCAGCACTCACGTAGGTCCGGTCCGTCCGCCAAACCAGCTCGTAGAACCGCGCCGCACCGAAGTAGTCCCCGACGCCCTCGGCACTCACGCCCAACGCCAGCTTCGGCGCGATCTCCCCCGGCAGGTCGTCGTACACCGCGTCGAACGCCACGTGCGCCACCCGGGGCCGACCGCCCGCCAGCTCGATCAGCCCGCGGTACCAGTCGATCCGCCAGTCGTGCGGGAACCCGTGCCGGATCGCCAGGTACTGCGCGGCCTGCAACTGCCGCTGCGCCTCCACGAACTCGCCCAGCTCGATCCGGGCGCGGACAATCCGCAGCCGAACCTCGATCGACTCGCGCGGCGCCGTAGCCAGGGCCTCGATCGCCTCGTGCGGGTCCAGCGCGGTCGTCGTAGCGAGCACACCGGCGGCCGGGTCATCCGTGTCGACCTGCGGAATCGGCAGGCCGGCGACGACCTCGGCGGCGTCCGGCAGCGGCACGCGCTCGCCCTGCTCCGGCACCACGAGGTGGACCCCGAACGTCCGGCTCTCCGGCCCGAACACGGTCGACGCGGCCGGACGCGGCTGGCCAGTGCCGAGCGCCATGATCTCGCGCAACACGCCGGTCAGCTGGTCGGCCATGTCGTCCGCGGCGATGAAGCGGCGGTCCGGATCGGCGTGCGTGGCGCGCTTGAGGAACCGGTAGTACGACCCGAACAGCGCGAACAGCGGCACCTTGTCCGGGCCGGGCAGCGTGTTCTTGTACTCGCGGGTGTAGCCGGCGAACTCGAAGCTCAGCACCGCCAGCGTCCGGCCGACCGTGTACAGGTCCGAGGACACCGAGGCGCCCTGCGTCGCCAGCTCGGGCGCGCTGTAGCCGGTGGTGAAGAACAGCGGGCTCTCGTAGTCGTCGATCCGCCGCACCGCGCCGAGGTCGATCAGCTTGAGCTGCTCGCGGGTCTGGATGACGTTGTCCGGCTTGAGGTCGCAGTACAGCAGGCCCTGGCTGTGCAGATAGCCGAGCGCGGGCAGGATCTCCAGGCCGTACGCGATGACCTGGCCGATCGGCAGCGGCTCCGGCCGGTTGCTTTCCCGGTGGTGCTGCAGCGCGAGCTGGCGCAGCGACTGGCCGCCGACGTACTCCATCACGATGTAGCCGACGGTGTTGCCGGTCTGCGCGTCCGGATGCTGCACGAAGTTGTGGATCTTGACGATGTTCGGGTGCTCGACCTCGGCGAGGAACCGCTGCTCGTTCGCCGCGGCGGCCATCGCGGTGGAGTCGCCGGTGTCGATCAGGCCCTTCAGCACGACCCAGCGGTCGGACACGTTGTGGTCCTTGGCCAGGTAAATCCAGCCGAGACCGCCGTAGGCGAGCGCGCCGAGCACCTCGTACTGGCCGCCGACGAGCTCGTGCGGCTTCAGCTTCGCGACGAACGAGAACGGCGTGCCGCACTTCTCGCAGGTGCCCTCGGGCTCGCCCGGCTGCCCGTCCTTGCCGCGGCCGACCTTCGCGCTGCAGTTGCCGCAGAACCGCTTGTCCTCGGCCACGACCGGGTTCGCCAGCACGGCGGTCGACGGATCGCGGTACGGAACCGGCGGGACGTCGATGAGACCCGCGCCGAGCCGTCCGCGCCGGGAGCGGCGGGTGCCGCGCGAGCCGGTGCGCCGGGAGGTGCCGGGGAACGAACCGGTTCCGGTGCCCGTGCCAGTGCCTTGCGAACCCTGGGAGCCCTGCGAGCCGGTGCCGTGCCCCTCGCTGCCGCCGGACGGCAGAACGCTGTCCGTGCCGTGATCGGGCAGCGGGCCGCCGTCGGCCGGGGCCACCCGCGGGGTCGGCGGCATGATGCTCTGGGTGTGCGGCGTCGGGCTGGCCAGCACGCTGGTGGGCATCGGCGCGGCCGGGTCGACCGGAGCGACCGGCTGGTTCGACTGCGGCAGGATCACCGGCGCGAGGTCGCCCGGCGGACGTGTGGGGGCTTCCCCTCCGTCAGCCGGACGCTTGGCCTGAGCCGCGGTGCCCATCGGGATCGGGCCGGAGTTCGGGCCAGTGGCGCGGTTCTCCGGCGGGCGGGACGGCCGGTTGCCCTGTCCTTGCGGTGCCTGCTGCGGACGGTTCGGCGGGACCGGCCGCTGTCCGGTGCGCGACTGCGGCGGGTACGGCTGCCCCTGGGACGGCGGCGCGGGCTGATTCTGCTGCCCCGGTGCGGAAGCCGGGTACGGCTGGCCCTGAGGGCGGCTTTGCGGCGGCATCGGCTGGCCGCCGCGAGGAGCCGGACGACCCTGCGTCCGCGGCGGCTGCTGCCCAGCTGGACCGGACGGAGCCGCTTGCCCTGGCTGGGCTGCCTGCTGGGCCTGCCCCGGCTGAGCGGCCGGGGCGGACGGCCCCCGCTGCGCCTGCTGTCCGGGCTGACCGGGCTGACCGGGCTGTCCGCCCTGAGCACCCTGCGGACGCTGCACCGGAGCGTTGATCAACGTCTCGGCATCGGGATCCGCCTGCGGGTTCAACCGCCCGGACACCGACGGTTCCGGGGTGTCCCAGCGCACCGGCGGCGGCGGGGTCCACGAAGCGTCGGCCGCCTCGCCCCGCTCGGACGGCTGGTCCGCGGTTTTCGCCTCGTCGCCGTCCCCGTCCGGTGCTGCGTGCCGAGGACGGCGCGCCTCCTCCGACACAACTACCTCCCGAGCTCCCCGCGGCAAACCTGCCGCTCAAAAAGTACAACTTGCGCCGCCTCGGCGCTGCGAGACCGCCCTGGTCACCCGTATTGCGGGGACGGCGGGTTCGCCGGTCCCAGCCGGGAGCCGACCCAGGTCTGGTAACTGTTCGCCCAGGTGCCGTCGCCGCGGATCTTGTCCAGCACCGCGTTCACGAAGCGGACCAGGTCCTCCTCGTCCTTCGGGATGCCGACGCCGTAATTCTCCTGCGTCATCGGGTCTCCCACGACCTTCACCGTCGGGTCCTGCGCGGCCATGCCCGCCAGGATCGTGTCGTCCGTGGACACCGCGTCGACCTGGCTCTGCTGCAGCATCACCAGGCAGTCCGACCAGTTCGACACCGACACCGCGACCGGTTTGGCCGGGTCGGTGGCGATCTTCGCGAGCGAGGTCGACTTCGCCGCCGCGCACACGCGTTTCCCGGCGAGGTCGGCCAGCGACTGCGCGTTCGACGACTTCGGCACCAGGATCTTCTGCCCGGCCACGTAGTACACCGACGAGAACTGCACCTGCTTCCGCCGGGCGCAGGTGATGCTGTAGGTCCGGACCACCACGTCGACCTGGTGTTCCTTCAGCACGGTTTCCCGCTGCGAGGACGTGATCGCCCGGTACTGCACGTGCCCGTCGGAACCGAAGATCTGCTTGGCGATCTCGTTGACGAGATCGATGTCGAAGCCCTCGAGCTTGCCGGTCTTCGGATTCCGGAAGCCGAAGAGATAGGTCGTCTGGTCGACGCCCGCGATGAGCTTCCCGCGCTGTTTGATCTTCTGCAGGCTCGGCCCCGAGGTGTCCAGACCATTCGGCGCGAGACTGACCAGCGGGTTGCAGCTGGTGTCGGAATCGCCGCCGGCCGCGGCGTCCGGGCCGCCGACACCCGCCGGGGTCGGCCAGGCCGCGTCGGTGACCGGTGCGGCCTCCATCTGCTGGCTCGCCGTCCCGCAGGCGGCGGCGAGAACCGCGACCACCGCGAGCACGGCAGTCCGGACGAAGTGCCGCGACCGGATCACCGGTACTCCCTCAGTCTCTCTCGCACGCCGACTGTGATGCCGCCCGCGGCGAGCACCGCCAGCACGCCGACGCCCGCCGCGAGCGCGGTGAGCGCGTTGTCGCCGGATCTGGTGCTGTCGAGGAATTCCTGACGGCAGACGTCGATCGCGGCCTGGAGGTTCGTGTCGAGCCGGGCGAATGCGGCGGCCGCGCTGTTCGGGCTCACGCTCGTCGCGAAGTCGACCGCCTCCTGGTACTGCCCGCCGTCGTCGAGGCGGCGGACCTGAAGGTGGGCCAGCGACCATTCGCGCGCGGCCTGTTCCGCCGCTTCGATCTTCTGCTCCCCCGTGGTGCCGGAGGCGAGACCGCGAGCGTCGCCGAGCAGACCGCCCTTGCCGTCGGCTCCGACGAGCTTTTCGGCCAACTGGATGAACTGCTGTTCGTACGCGCCGCCGTCGCCGCGCGCGACCAGAGTGAGGGTTTCGTCCGCGCGGGCCTGCAGCGCGTAGATCCGGGCCCGCACTAGGATGTCGACCTGCGAGGTGCCATCGGTGCGCCCGGTCGCGACGAGACTGCCCTGCACGATGAGCGCGACCGCGCCCCACAGCAGCGTCAGCACGACGCAGCCGGTGGCGACGAGCAGCCCGATGTTCAGCACCCGGTTCGTCCGCCGGGTCAGGTAGATCTGCGCGGCCACGAGCGCCGCGAGGAGCGCGGCGATCAACGCGACCGCCGCCCACGGCACGTCGCTGCTGCTGTCCTGCTCGTCGAAAAGCTTCTTGGTGTGCGCGTTGTAGAGCGCGTCCGCGGCGGGCAGGATCGTCGAGCGCATCAGCTGCGAAGCCTCGCGCAGATACGAAGCGCCGGACGGGAAACCCTGCCGGTTGTTCGCGCGCGCGGTCTCGACGATTCCGGTGTAGACCGGGACCTTCTGGTTCAGGATGTCCACCTGGTGGGCGGCGTCGCCGACGTCGGTGGTGTCGGACGCCGCGCGGGCGAGCGCGGCTCCCGCTTCGGCGATGTCCTGCTCGTACCGCTTCCGCAGCGCGGGCGGTTCGGTGCCGACGGAAAGGAAGGCGCTGGCCGCGGTCGCGTCCGCGTCCGACAGCGAGCGGAACACCTGCTGCGCCGCCCCCGCGAGAGGTTCCCGGTGATCGATCAGGCCGTTGATCGTGTTGTCCTTGTCTTGCACGGACAACACGCCCACAAGGCCGGCCACCAGCGAAAGCAGCACCAGGGCGACCGCGATCAGCGACAGTTTGCCGGGCGTGGTGGTCGTGGATCTGACGACCGCGCGCACCGCCTGGCCGGGCAAGTCCAGCAGCCCGGCGATTCCGCTGCGGCCCCGAAATTCCTCCGGTGGGGGCTCGGCAGTCGTTTCCGGCCGCGTCGCAGTGCTGCTCATCCCCGATCCTCCCCGTGTGCCACTCGCAGAAGGTAGCCGGTCGGGCAAGCCGCAGCGAACGACACCCGGAAGGTGTCACCTGCACGTGATCTCAGCCAGCGCACCGACCGTGGCTTCGGCCTTTCTCACCGGTTCGGCTGATAGCGCTGCTGCGTAGCAACCCCTGGGTTGCCGCTTCGGCCATAGCCGCGCGTACGTCGACGCACCACGGACCGTCCGCGCGCAGTTCGACGTACGCACCTTCGCCGTTCTTCAGCTCCAGCTCGCGTTCTCCGTCTACCGCGATAACGCCGCCACCTGCGGCAAGGTCGACGCGTACGCCGGGACGCAGCACTCCCCAGCCGCGTACGCCGACAGGACGCACGACGCCGGGCGCGATCGCGGCGTGCACCACGTACGCGGAGCTGTCGACCGGGCCAAGCTGAAGCGCCACACCGTCCGCACTGGAACGAGAACTAGGACACAGCTGTCCGGCAATGCTCGACAGGCCAATGCCATCCGGCTCGGCAAAGGTGCAATACAGCTCAGTGAGCGCAGTCGGATCCCAAAGCGCCTTCGCGCCGACGTGTTTGTTCATCGAGACCGCGACGTCCACCAGCGCGATCTCGCGGCGGTTCTTCGTGACGACCTCGAGCATGCTGACCCGCTGGGTCACGAGGTCGGCGTCGACCTGGCCGCTCGCGACCATCCCGGCGGCGAGCCCGGCCACGGTGGCCTCTCCGGCCTGCGGGAAAGCGTTGTTGGTGCCAGTCGGCAACGCGAGCAGCGGGACGTCGCCGCACGCCTTCGCGGCGACCCGGGCAGTGCCGTCGCCGCCGAGGCACACGATCACGCCGGCCCCGGCGTCGACCATCTGGCGCACCGCGTTGATGGTGTCCTGCGCGGTGCCGGTGAGCGTGTCCTCGTCGCAGAAGTCCACCTCAGGCAGCGGATCGCTGCCGAGATCGCGCAGCACGGCGGCGGAGATGCCGCCCAGGTCGCTGGACAGCAGCGCACGGTCGACGCCGGTCACCGCGAACGCCGACAGCAGCCGGCGCACCAGGTTGGCCTTCTCCTCGACCGGGAAGGCCGACGCCTGTGTGACGAGTCTTCGGATGTCCTGTCCGGACGCCGGGTTCGCCACGATTCCCGCAACGACTTCCCCCATCGAGCATCCCCCCAAGTCCGCTGTCGCCAGGGGACCAGCACACGCGTCCGGTCGCGCGGAGGAAAGGGTTGCACGGACGTTGCGTCGCCCGTGCCCTCCACGCCGGCCAGAGCCTACCCTGGGTTCTGGCGTGGCTACCCGTCGTTCAGACGAGAGAAGCAAGTCCTTCGCAGGTGTACCCGGCTTCTTCGACAGCGGCGCGGACGGCGGCCTCGTCGAGGACTTCGGCGCTGCGGACCGTCACGTGTCCGGTTTCGACGTCGACGGTCACGTTCTCGACGCCGGGCACCTCGGTCAGTTCTTCGGTGACCGACTGCGCGCAGTGGCCGCAGGACATCCCGGTGACGAGATAAGTGTTTTCGCTCATGCCCGCGAGCCTACGAGCTCCGGACAGGCCACGATCGGGTGATCCACAATGGCCGGTCAGGGACCCAAAGCCTTGGCGGGCAACAGGATCCGCATCGTGAGACGCCTCGGCGGCGATCCGGTCGCGATCCGGCCGCGGAGACGAAAGAAGCCACCACCCCCGCAACCGGGAGTGGTGGCGACTTAGCGATTAAACGCAGGTCAGATCAGGCTGACCGACGTGGCCTGCGGGCCCTTCTGGCCCTGGCCGATCTCGAACTGCACGCGAGCGTTCTCCTCGAGGGTACGGAAACCGTTGCCCTGGATCTCGCTGTAGTGCACGAAGACGTCGCCGCCGCCGTTGTCGGGAGTGATGAAGCCGAACCCCTTCTCGGAGTTGAACCACTTCACGGTGCCCTCAGTCATCTAAACAATCTCCATACATAACACCAAAACAGGAAGCCGACCGACGTCCTGGGCCCAGACACGGGCGAGATGCGTTCCCCGGAGAGGAGGACCACGCCCGCTGAGTTCTGCGAGCGTGCTAAACCACGAACACAAAAATCGAGACCAACTAAAGTAAAGCACAGCGGAGCGGGCGCGGACAAGCCGACTCACCCGAAAGTCCCGCGACCGGGGTCACTCCCCGCTGGCGTGGCGCAGCGGCTCGCCGAACGGCGACCGCCAGTCGGCTCCCTGGTCGGGCACGACCACGGCTACGTCGTGGGCTTCCGCGCTGGCGCTGAACAGCACCGGAACCACGCCGGACCGGGTCTGGGCAGGCACCTCCGCGACGTCGCCGCGCTCCGGCTCCTCGCTCACCACGGACACCAGCGCACCGGCCCGCGCGGACCGGGCGCGGCCGCGAGCGGTCGCCCCTGCGGTACGGGATTTCCCGTCCTTTTCGTCGGCCATGACGAACTCCCCTCGTTCCTTCCCCGCGCCACGCGGGGGATGACCGCGATGGTGCCATCCGGCACCGACAAAAACCCGGCCGAAACCGGTTGTTCCCACCCCTGAAACGCGCGAATGGCCGCGAACCGAGCCGGGGAACGTGTCCACCCGGGAATTTCCCCAACCGGACGCGGGCCGAAGCGAACCGCGCGAGCCGAGTCCGGATGCCGAACCCCGGGAACTGAAGTCAGGCTACCCGAGCCAACCCCGTCCAGCCACTGAACATTCCCGGCGTTTCTTTGTGTTCTCAGGAAGATTTCAGGTCGAGGAAGGACGCACCGCTCCGAGAAGCGTGCTCAGCCGGACGTCCGGCGTCACCACGTCCGGGTCTGTCCGGACGTCGATCACGCACGGCCGCTGCCGCACGAGCGCGCTCGCGATGATCGGTTCGAGCCGCTCGCGATCGTCCACCGTGTACCCCGCCGCGCCGAGTCCTCGCGCCCACGAAGCGAAGTCAGTCAGCGGGATGGTCACTCCGGACAGCCGTCCGTGCGTACGCGCCTGATGCATCGCGAGCGGACCGTGCAAGCCGTTCTGGAACACGACCACCATCACCGGCGCGCGGTAACGCACAGCCGTCTCGATCTCTTGCCCTGTCATGAGCGTGCCCGCGTCGCCGACCATCGCGACCACAGCGCGTCGCGGCTCGGCGAGTTTGGCCGCTACAGCCGCAGGCACCGCGTACCCCATCGCAGCGTTGCTCGGACCGAGCTGGCTGCGCGGAGCGGTGAAGCACCAGTAGCGGTGCATGAACTGCGCGAAGTTGCCGGCGTCGCTCGTGACGATGGTGTCCTCGGGCGCGAGCTTTCGCAGCGCGCGCACGACGTCGACCGGATGTACGCGCGTGTTGTCGCTTGTGTTCGGCGGTGTCATAAACGTGTGCACGGCAGCATTTGCGGCCGACGCTCTGCGCGTACGCGGCGAAGCGATCGCGCGCAGCTCCTTCAGGAACGGCTCGACCTCAGTGTCCACACGGAACGTCAGGCCGCGGCGGCGCTGTTCGTCGATGCCAGTGCCGACAAGGACGAGCGTCTGCTGCGGAGTGGGATAGCGGAAGCCCTGCGTCGTGACTTCGTCGAGCTGAGTGCCCAACGCGAGCACCAGGTCGGCTCGTTCCAGCGCGTCGAGCTGCCGCGCGGGGATGCCGAGGCCGAGGTGTCCGGCGTAGCGCGCGTGATTCTCCGGGAACGCGTCCTGGCGGCGGAAAGCGTTGTACACCGGGAGCGCCAGCTCGTCGGCCACTGCGATCAGCTCGTCCCGCGCCGACCGCGCGCGCCCGCCGACGATGACCACCGGATAGCGCGCTTCGTCCACCAGCCCGGCGACCGCTTCCGCCGAACGGCCCAGCGTTCCGGAGGCAGGCGGGCGAACCTTCGCCACCGGTTTGGCCGAGTCGTAGGGGACGCCCCACGCGTCGCTCGGCACGCCGATCACCACCGGGCCCGGCCGTCCTTCGCGGCACCGGGCGAGGCCTTCGGCGAGCAGATGCGGCACGTCGTCGGGATCGTCCGCGCGGACGCACCATTTGGCGATCGATTCGAACATCGCGGTCGAATCCGACGTCGGGACCTCGCCGGTGAGCACCGGGTCGAGTGGCGGGGTTTCGAGCAGCACCACCATCGGCGTCTCGTCCTGGTACGCCGTCTGCACGCCCATGACCAGCGCCGCGGCGCTCGGACCGCGGCTGGCGAGCAGCACGGCGGGACGTTCGGTGAGCTTGCCCTCGGCCTCGGCCATGAAGGCCGCGCCCGAATCGTGGCGGGCCGAAACGAGCGTGACATCGCGCTCGCGGCGCAGCGCGTCGAGCAATTCCAGGAACGACTCGCCGACGACCGCGTACACCCGGCGGACCCGGGCCTCGTTCAAGACGCGTACGGCCGTTTGCGCGACGGTGGTTCCCACTTGGTATCTAATGAGGAGAGCTTAGGGCGGCACCGTGAACCGGCGTCAAGTGATCTTGAAAAACTCGCCGCCGGATTGTGCCGATTGCCGGATCGGGCTGCCCACCAGTTGGGAGGACGCCGTCGTGACATCCGCCGAACATGAGACTGTTTTCACTTACGGGGCTCCGGCGCTCAAGTACGGAACCGGGGCGAGCGACGAGATCGGATACGATCTGGGACAGTTCGGCGCGCGCCGCGTGCTCGTGGTGACCGACCCGGTCGTCGCGGCGACCGGGTGGCCGGAGCGGATCGCCGAGGGTATCCGCGGCTACGGGATCGCGGCCGAGACATTCGACGGCGTGCATGTCGAGCCCACCGACGTCAGCCTGCAGAAGGCCGTGGACTTCGCCCGCGGAACCGGCCCGTACGACGCGTTCGTCGCGGTCGGCGGCGGCTCCAGCATCGACACCGCGAAGGCCGCCAACCTGCTGACCAGCAACGACGGCGAGCTGATGGACTACGTCAACGCGCCGGTCGGCGGCGGCCGCGCGCCGGCGAACCCGCTGAAACCGCTGGTCGCGGTGCCGACGACGACCGGAACCGGCTCGGAAAGCACCACCGTGTGCGTCCTGGACGTGCTGTCGCTGCGGGTGAAGAGCGGGATCAGCCACCTGCGGCTGCGCCCGACGCTCGCCGTCGTGGACCCGCGGCTCACGGTCAGCCAGCCCGCCGGGGTCACCGCCGCGAGCGGAATGGACATCCTGTGCCATGCCGCGGAGAGCTACACCGCCAAGCCCTACACCGAGTTCGGCCGGAAACGGCCGGAGGAGCGCGTGCCGTACTGCGGCGCGAATCCGCTGGCGGACATGTTCGCGGAGAAGTCGCTGCAGCTGCTGTCGTGGGCCCTGCCCGCCGCGGTGCGCGACGGCGACGACCTGGCCGCGCGCGAGGCGATGGCACTGGCCGCGACGTTCGCCGGGCTCGGCTTCGGCAACGCCGGCGTGCACATCCCGCACGCCAACGCGTATCCGATCGCCGGACAGGTCCGGGATTTCCACCCCGACGGCTATCCTGGTGACGAAGCGATGGTGCCGCACGGCATGGCCGTCTCGCTCACCGCACCCGCCGCGTTCCGCTTCACCTTCGCCGCGAACCCGGAACGGCACCAGCGCGTCGCTCGGCTGCTGGCCCCGGATTTCGAGTGGTCTGGCGACTTCGCCGACCACCTCCCCGCCGTGCTGACCTCGCTGATGCGCGAAATCGGCCTGCCCGCCGGGATCGGCGCGGTCGGCTACCTCGAGTCCGATGTGGACTCTCTGATGGAGGGAACGCTGAAGCAGCAACGGTTGCTGGCCACCGCGCCGCGCACACCGTCCGAAAAGGACCTGGCAGGAATTCTGCGGGATTCGGTGCAGCTGTGGTGAGCTATCCGCACTGGCAGACGGTTCCGTTGCGCTGGAAGGACAACGACGTCTACGGCCACGTGAACAACGTGGTGCATTACTCGCTGATGGACACCGTCATCAACACCTGGCTGATCGAACGCGGCGGTCTCGACATCGAGTCCGGGCCGGTGATCGGGCTGTGCGTGGAATCGCATTGTGCTTACCACGCTTCGGTTTCATTCCCGGACACGTTGCGGATCGGGCTGCGGGTGGCGCACCTCGGGCGGTCGAGCGTGCGGTACGAGATCGGGATGTACACGGCCTCGGAAACCTTGGTGGCGGAAGGGCATTTCGTGCACGTGTTCGTGGACCGCGAATCGCGGCGGCCGGTGGAAGTGACGGGGAAGCTGCGGGAATCGTTGGCGGAACTGGCTGTTTGATCACGCAGGACTGACCGCACGCAGCGCCCGGCCGCCGAGTTCGCGCAAGTGCTCCGCGAGCTCCGGAGGTTCGTGCACCTCGAACTCACGGCCAAGGCTGGTCAACCGGAACGCCAGCCACTCCAGGGTGTCGGCCGGGCTGACGACACGGCAGGTCCGGTCGTCGACCGCGGTCACTTCGCTTGCCGCGCCCCAAATCCGCGCCACCTCGTCCGCCGGCGCGTGCACGGTGACCACCGCGCGGTGCGTCGGACGGGAGGTGTGCAGTTTCGTGGTCACGTACGCCGCCGGGTCCTTGGCAGGCAGGTCTCTTTTGTTGAATCGGGCCCCGATGGCCTGCGGTTTTTCGATGCGATCGACGCGGAAGACCCGCCAGTCGTCCCGGTCACTGTCGAACGCCAGCAGATACCAGCGACGGCCGGACGACACCAGATGATGCGGTTCGACCAGCCTTTTCGTCGCCTTGCCGTCGTTGGCGAGATAGCCGAACCGCAGCCGCTCGCGGTTGGCGATCGCCGTGGCCAGGACCGTGAGCGACTCCGGATCCACGCGCGGCCCGTCGTTCAGCGGCAACGGCGCCGTCGCGCCGCTCACCACGCTGACCCGGCGCCTCAGCCGCGACGGCAGGACCCGCTCCAGCTTCGCGAGCGCACGCACCGATGCCTCGTCGATCCCCGTCACCGCGTGCCCGGACGCCATCCGCAACCCGACCGCGATCGCGACCGCTTCCTCGTCATCGAGCAGCAACGGCGGCATCGCACTGCCCGCGACCAGGCGATACCCGCCCGCCGCGCCCATCGCCGCCTCGACCGGATACCCCAGCTCCCGCAGCCGCTCGATGTCCCGGCGAACCGTGCGGCCCTCGACGCCCAGCCGCTCCGCCAGCTCACTGCCCGGCCACTGCCTCGGCGTCTGCAATAAGGACAGCAACTGCAACAACCGCGCCGCGCTCATGATCTAGGACGATATCTGACCTACATGGTCTCTAGCGTTCTCGTCATGACCATCCGCCCGTTCCGCATCGACATCTCCGACGCCGCCCTCGCCGATCTGCGCGCCCGGCTCACCCAGACCCGCTGGCCGTCGCAACTGCCCGGCGACGGCTGGGAACGCGGCGTCCCGGTCGACTGGCTGCGGGAGGTCGCGTCCTACTGGGCCACCGGTTACGACTGGCGTATCCACGAAGCCCGGCTGAACGAATTCCCCCAGTTCCATACCGAAATCGACGGCGTCGACCTGCACTTCCTGCACATCCCGTCCGCCACGCCGGACGCCACGCCGGTGTTGCTGACACACGGCTGGCCGAACTCCTTCGTCGAGTTCGCGGCCTTGATCGAGCACCTGCCGGACTTCCACGTCGTGGTCCCGTCCCTGCCCGGTTTCGGCTTCTCCTCCGCCCCCGGCCCAGCCTGGGACGCCGCCCGCGTGGCCCGCGCGTGGGCCGCACTGATGCACCGCCTGGGCTACCGCGACTACGTCGTCCAAGGCGGCGACCTCGGTGCCTATGTCGCCCCCGAAGTCGCGCGGGTCGGCTCGGTGCTCGGGGTCTACCTCACGGCTGGCCTGGGGATTCCCACGGAAGCCGACCTGCCCGAGCTGGACTCGGCGGAGCGCGCGGCGTTCGCCGAGATGATGTCCCAGGACTGGATGAACGGCGTCGACCACCACGGCCTGCTGCGCGCCGCGCCGCAGACGTTCGCGTACGGCTGGGACGACTCCCCCGCGGCCGCGCTGGCGTGGATGGCGCAGAAGTTCCACGAGTTCCGCGCCGGCGGGAAGCCGCTGGACGAGATGCTGGACGCGTTCCTGACGAACCTGAGCGTGTACTGGTTCACCGAGACGTTCGGAACGTCGTCGTGGTCGTTCTACTCGAGCACCGGGTTCGCCTGGCCGCGAGGACAGAAGGCCGCGCCGACCGGCGTGTACAGCGGCCGGCCAGGGATCCGTCGGCTGGCGGAGCCAGAATCGGACATCGTCCACTGGCCGGTCGACAACCCGGCTGGACACCACTTCATCGCGATGGACCAGCCGGAGGCTTATGCGGCGGACCTCGCTCGGTTCGTAACGAAGGCCCGGTCGATGCGGTAAGACGGGGTGGTGCCGGGCCCCGACGAGGGGCCGGGTGCTGCCCGCTAGACTGAGCGCGCGGGCCGTTAGCTCAATTGGTAGAGCTGCGGACTTTTAATCCCCGGGTTTGCCGTGTCAACGAGTGTCGCATAGTGCCGCCCAGGGCTAATCCGTGCAGGTCAGGCGGCATTTTTCGCGTGCGCTGATGTCGGGCAGTGTCGCGGCGTATCGGGTGCTCTGTGAGCAACGGAGCCCAATCGGAGACCGACATCGGCCTGGGGGTACCCATCGCAGGCCACCGCAGGTGCGCGGTGTGCCGCGCCCCGGGTCCACCGCTATCCGCCTTTTGGGAATCAGTTTTGCCTCGAATTTTCGGTATATATCTCCGGGCTGGCGATTCTATGATCAACTGTGTCGACTATTAACTACTCGATTGTTTCAGCGCGGGTGCTTTCGGCGATCACGCATTCGCCCGGGTTTGAGTCGTTCGGCGCTGAGATCGCTCGGCTGACCGGGCTGCGGGCTCCGTCGATCTACAAGTTGCTCGCGCGGTTGGCGGAGCGGGGGTTCGTGCGGGAGGCGCGTGTCGAGCCCGCACGGCACGGGACACCACGGCGCTGGTTCGCCTTGACTGATGCCGGTCGGGCGTTGGCCGAGCAGTGGGGCGTGATGCGGCGGGAGACGGTGGTCGCTGAGCGCTTGCGTGCGGTGGCCGTCGTGTTGGACCTGGGTGCGGGCGATCCGTTGTTCAGGGTGGCGGACTTGTTGGACGTGCCCGGAGTGCCGGGCGCCGAGTTCGACGTGGATGCGCTGGTCGAGGCTGTGTTGGGCTCCGACGACGGGCCTTGAGGAGCCCGCGTGGGCCGTCCGCCGATCGGCTGGGGTGGCTGCCCGTCCGGCGCGGTCTTTCGACGTGCCCGTTGGCACGCCAGCAGGGCACGGATGATCCTGTGGCTGTACCACCACTGCCGCCGTTGCGTCAGGCTCGGGCGATCGGTGGACCGCCCGGTTCGTTCGCCATGCCGCTTGCTGGGTCAATACGGTGACTCGTCTCTATGCCGAACTACCGTCGAGGGTGATGCGGGCACGGATCGAGGGCGAACGGCCATCGGTGCTGTCGTCCGTGATGGCCGGGTGCGAGGTGAGCGGGCGGTGTCAGGTCTAAAGGAATCGGGGCAGCGCGATCGGCGTCCGGTGCTGGAGTTCGTCACGGAGGATCCGTGGGAGCAGCAGCTGGCCCGGGACTACTGGCTCCTGGATGCCGACGGGAAGTTCGTCTACAAAGTCGGCGATCTGGAGCGACGGGCCTACGACGAGCGCCCGGCGCTAGCCCGAGAACGGATCCCGGGCTTGGCCTACTATCTGCGCAAGCGAGTCCGGGCGCATGTTCCGGCAGTGTCGTGTCCCGGCTGCGGTGCCCGTGTCCATGTCGACAACCGGCCCGACTATCAGAAGGTGCTCAAGCTGCTGGAGGCCAGCGAGGTCCAGGCGTGCGCACCGTGCCGCGCGTCCGCGGTCGACGCGGCGGACCGAGCGGTCGCCGTGACACGGTGGCGCGAGGACCACGGCTGGTACGACGAGCAGCCGCCGGTGAAGGTGGCGGCCTTGTCGCTGCGGGAGGCGGTGAGCCTGCTGGCGGTATTCCGGGTGCCCTTCGACAGCGCGTTCACCTCGACTACGCCACTGGAACGGTGGCGGCGAAGGCTGGTGCCGCGTTACGCGGGAACGGACCTCGACGGCCGCGCACGACTGCGGGAGCTGGTCAAAGCGGGGGCGTTGTTCCCGCATCCGGACTGCCCGTCCTCGGGATATCGCGCCGTACACAGCCGGACCCAGGAGGTGTCGCTGGACTTCGAGACCGCGCGGTTGACCGCGCCTGGACCAGGGCCGACCAGCCTGCGCAACGAGGCCCTCGCCGCTGACCTCGTGGCAGCGTTGACCGGCCCATGGCCCGAACGATGGCACCGGCAGCGCGCGGTCGAGTGCCGCAAACTGCTGCACGCCGAGAACACCGGCTACCTGATCCGAACGCTGCACGACCACGGACTGCCCGCACCTCGCCACGACCTCGAACGGGACGTAATGGGACGCCTCGCCGACACGCTGACGCTGGCAGAGGCGGTGTACCTGATCGAGATCGCGACCGGGCGTGCGCACGAGCAACTCCGCCAGGGACACCTGGCCAACGTCCGCGAGGCCACCAACCAGGTCCTGCAGCGCCTACGCTGGTACCTCCGGCAGATCACCACGGGCGAGGCCGAACCGAAGGCACTGACGGCTCTGCCAGCACCCTGCTCGGTCGTCGCGACGACGTTCTTCCATACCGCGCTGGGACGGGACTCCGCCCTGCACGAGCGCGCTGAGCCCCTCACGCTGCCACCCGCAACCGAGTCCACGTGACGACACAGTGTCGGTCAGCACCGCTACGGTGGCCGCGATGACCACCGCCACAGCCACCCCGGACCCGGCACACGGCAGCGACATCCTGACCGTGGTCGCCCGCCACGTCGTGCTGCGTGAGCACGGTCCCGGTCGGTGGTACGGCCGCTGTCCGTTCTGTACGTCGACGACCTTCCAGGTCCGCTCGACCCACGGCACCTACCACTGCTTCGGGTGCGGCGAAGGCGGCACGGCGCCCACCTTCGCCGCCCGCATCCAGTGCCCCTGACGCAGACACACGAACGCGTCGACGGCGGATTTCGGTCATCCGGCCGGATTCCTCTGCCTTAGCGCTGGCCCGGAAAGGGTGTACCCAGGTACGGATTCGGTTATCGCCGGACAGGCATTGCCCCTTTTCGGCCCGTTGCTGTCCAGTCGGCCAGCAATGATCGAGGGCCGGGATGGGGGCTCAGCACGGAGCTACGCCCGTGATCGTGAGCTTGCCACGCCCGTCGTACGAACCTCGTTCACGGTGACGACGGCCGGTAGCCTGACTCTGTGCCGGAGAATGAGTCGTGACTGCTGCCTCGCCCACGCCCACGGTGTTCGACGTCCGCGAGCAGCAACATGACGACGTGCTCGGCCAAGTCGAGCGCGCTCTGGATGTGCGCCTCGACCGGGCCTCCGTCGTGTATGGCATCCACGGAGCCACCGAGGGATTCCGCACGAGCGCCGACACCTGGGTCCGCATCGAGCGCCGTCAGCGATGGCGGATCAACAGCGCGGTCTGGGTTGGCCTGGAAGCCGCCGCGACGATCCGGGGTGTGAAGAAGCCCGCCTGGTATCAGAGCACCACGTGGTCCGACCCTGCTCGCGACATCGTGTGGCGCGCGGACGAGCTGGAACGAATCACAGCCCCGCCGGTCGGCGACCTCGCCACGGCGGCCGGCCTGCCGAAAGCATGGTGGGCGAGCTTGCACGAGTCCCTCACCGCGTTGGCCGCGCACCCGACCGAACGGGTCGGGATGAGTCAAGCACACCTGACGAAGCGGATCAGCGAGGTCTTCGACGACGTTGATACCCAGGTGGACGAGTGGGCGACCGCGCACACCGACGTGCACTGGGCGAACTTGTCCACCGACGCCCACCTCATCGACTGGGAGGACTGGGGCCTCGCGCCGCGCGGGCACGACGCCGCGTGCTTGTGGCAGTCCGCATTGCCCGACCCTGCGGTAGCCGCACGGGTGCAACGAGAGTTCGCCGACGACCTGGAAACCCGGTCAGGCAAGCTCGCACAGCTGCTCCAATGCGCAAACGCGATCCGCGTCGCGCGTCGGCGGGGAACGCCGACACCGCTGTCCGTACCGGCGACGGCGGCGGCCGACGTGCTGCTCGCCGAGCTACGTACTGGCTGAGCACCATCCGGCATAGCCAGCCGCCAGATCGCCAGTCAGTTCCGCGCACACCCCTGCGTCGAGCAGCGCCTTGGCGAGTACCGCCGCGTCAACGCCGGTGGCCGCGGTGACCTGCTCGATGTTGGTCGGGTTGCCCGACAGCAGCGCGCGCAGCGCCGGTTCCGCACGCCCTGCGAACGTCAGCTCCGTGCCCACGGCGATCACTTGTACGGTCGATCCGTCCGGGATGATGTGCGGCGGGAAGTCGGTGAGGCACACCACGTCGGTGACCGGGCCGAACACGCCAGAGGTCACCACGCGTCGTCGCGGTGGACGTTCCTGTTCCCGAGCGGTCAGGTAGGCGGCCTGCGGGAATCGCGCGGCCAGCTCGGTCACCCGCCGTGGGAGTTGCTCGTCGGGAGCGTTCCAGCGCTCGAGGTCGTGGCGGAATTCCACGTCCTGACGGGCCTGGTCAGCGAGCCAGCTCATCCAGTCCACGCCGGTTCGCTTCACGAACCCGAACGTGGCGTGCAGGCTGAATCCCGAGCCCTGGTTGACGCGCGTGGCCTGGTGCCAGAAGCCGCGGGGAATGTGCATGACGTCGCCGGCCTTCAGGGTGCCGGACCAGACGATCTTCTCACTCGGCTCGTCGTTGTGCTCGGCGTCGCGGTACATCGGCGCCGGCCGCGACAATCCGCGCACTTCCCACGCCTTTTCGCCGCCGAGCTGCACGATGATCACGTCGTGGTCGTCCCAGTGCAGGTTGAATCCCGCCGCGTCATTCGTCGTCAGGTAGGTGTTGACTTGCACCAGCTCGCGCCCACCACTGGAGTGCCAGGCAGGCGATCTCCATGGTGGCGTCGAAGGCATCCAACGTGTCGAGCACGATCGTGCACCCGGAGTCGATCAGCTGGCCGAGCCGGTCCATTCGTGCCATCGGCATGCTCTGCCCCCGCCGGGAAACGACGTTGCCGAGGTAGGCATCCGGGTGGAGCTCGTCGCCGCCCTTGAAACAGCGGAACTGCGGCGCCGACAGCGACCGCCGCATGATCACATCCAGCAGCTTGGCCGGCGTCATGATCCGAGCGCACAGTTCGGGGGCGGTCATACTGCCGACCGCGAAACCCTGGCCGAGGGGCTGCGGGCCGCTCCAGCCGAGCGCCTTCTCGATCTCCTTGACCAAGTGGTGATCCACGCGGCTATTCCGGGATGTTCAGACCGTCGCCGCCCGCATCGCCGTGCCCGTCACCGCCACCCGAGGTGGAGGGATCGCCGTGTGTGAGGTCCATTCGGTCGCGAACCACCGGCACCCTTCGCACACTGATCACCAGGTCATCGTGCTCATCCATGAAAAGGGCTCCCCTTCGTTCGTGGCCGTTCCCTCTCCACGCTGGCCTGATGCCCGTGCCGCTGCCTAGCGCCATTCGGGTTTACCCACGATCACACTCAGTTCCCGCCGGTGGGCGCGGCGAGTGCCCGGCGTGAACGACGAACTCGGCGCGGCTGAGTTTCCGTCATTGACGCCGGTCCCTCGTGGTTATGGCGCTGCGGGGTTGTACCTGGCGACGAAGTGCGCGGTGGAACCGGTGAGCGGGCCGGTGTGGTTCCGCGGATCGGTGAATAACGCCGCGGGGCGGAACCCGGTGAGGGTGGCGTGGAGCTCCAGTTCGCGGGGGAATAGGACTCGGCGCCGGATGAGGTCGATTTCGGGGGTGCCGTCGTCGAGCTGCCAGGTGCGGCGCAGGGTGGCGATCTGGGTGCGGGCGTCCCAGCTGTGCTCGGTGATCACCTCGGCCTGGATGCCTGCCGCCTCCACGCGGCCGCGGGTCGGTGTGGCGATGAGGGTGGGGGCGATCTGGGTGACGAGGATCAGCAGGGTGCCGCGGTGGGCGTGGGCGGCGAACGTGGCGAAGGCGGCGCGGATGTCATCGTTGTGGTGCAGATATGCCAGGGAGTTGCCGAGGCAGAGGATCGTGTCGAAGGTGCGGTCCAGTCGGATCGTGCGCAGGTCGCCGACGCGCAGGTCCAACTCGGGGTGTTGATGTCGTGCGTGGTCGATCAGCGCGGGCTGGAGGTCCACGCCGACGCAGTCGTGGCTGTCGGCGAGTGCCGCCAGGTCGCGGGCGGTGCCGCAGCCGAGGTCGAGAACGCTCCCGGCAGGGACGGCCCCGTAGTCATCGATGAGGCGCTGACAGGTCGCGGCGGCGGTGCTGTCGCGGGTCAGGGCGTCGTAGAGGTCGGGGCGCCGGTAGGCGATGTTGTGCTCGGCCAGGCTCATGCGACGGGGGCGGGTTCCGGGGCCAGCAGGGAGCGCAGGCCGACTTCGAGGACGAGGGTGTCGCACAGCACGGACGGCACGGTAGCGCTCTGATGCGCGTCGCGCACGGTGCGCTTCAGGGCGTCGGGGTCGATGAAGCCGTGGTCGGCGAGCAGCATGCCTTCGGCGAGCAGACGTTCGGCGAGTGGTAGTCCGTGGTGGCGCAGGCCGTGTTGCATGAGGTCCCGGAAGTGCTCCGTGCGCTGGGGGTGGGTGACGAACGACGGCAGGTCGGCGCGGGTGAGGAAGTCGCGGTAGAGCTTCTTGCCGCGGCGGACCTCGAGCGGGAGCTGTTCGGCGAAGCGCACCAGACGGGGATGGGTGAACGGCGTGACCGGCCAGATTCCCGCGCGCAGGTAGGCGGGGTGGTGGATCGCGAACCCCATCAGGGTCGGTGTCGGCAGCACGGCGGAGGGCGCCAGGTTGTCGTCGATCGCGGCGACGGCGTCTCGGGTTCGGGGCCCCAGCCAGGACACTTCGGCGAAGCTCTGGGGTGGGAGTGGGGGCAGTTCGTCGATGCGGGGTGCCATGATCTCGTCGCCGCCGTTGCCGGTCAGCATGATCGTGACGCCACGGTGGGCAGCGCGGTCGGCGAGGGCTTCGAACGCTTCGCGGTAAAACTCGCCGCGGGGATCGTGGGCGGCGCCGCTGGCACGGATGCCGCCGGCGCAGAACGGGGCATGCTCGTGCGCTCGCAGAATGTCGTCGGTCGCGCCGACGCGGTCGGCGATCGCGACGCGACGACGGTGCTGCTCGGCACCGAGGGCTCCCTCGACAAGGAGCCCGAAGGTCCGCAGTGCGGGTCCTGCGGGCTCGTGTGCGGCGATCGCGACGGTGGCGGAGTCCAGGCCGCCGGACAGTTCCAGCCCCATCGCGGCACCACTGGCGCGCCACGGGTGCAGTGCCTCCGTGAGCAGGTAGGCGAGCCCATCGCGAGGGTCGGCACCGGGGCGCAGGTCCCGCGCGTGCGTAACGTGTTCGGCCGGGGTCGGGTAGGTGAGCTGGAAGCCCGCCGTGGTGAAGGTCGCGATCGCACGTTCGGTCAGCATGGTCACGTCGGTGAACAAGGTGTCGCTGCTGTAGCGGTGCCGCCTGGTCAAGGCGCGTGCCACGGCACGATCCTGTAGCTGGGTCGGCTGGAGGAGTCCGCGCAGCGCGGGCAGGTTCCAGCTCCCGTGCAGTACCTCGCCGTCGGAGGCCAGATACAGCGGTACGGTGCCGCCGATGCCGGCGGTGAGGGTGACCCGTCCCGGCTGCAGCTGCAGTACCAGTGCGTCGCCACGGGAAGTGCCATTCGCGCCGTCGCCGCCCTCCACGGGATGCGCCGGTCCTGCCAGGGTCACCGGGCTGGCGAGGTCACGCACCAGGATCGTGGTCGCTCGCGCGTCGTGGTCGATCTCGTGACGCAGTGCCGGGTGGGAGATCGGCTGGACCCAGCTCTCGCCGCAGCGCCATCGATCGCTATCCCAGTGCCACGCCGGTCGGGTCAGGTCGCTCAGCGCCAGGCGGAACGAAAGCATGTCGGGTTCAGGTCCTTTCCACCGTGCGGCTCAGGCGGCGCGAGCCGCCCGAGCCGCGGCGGATGTGGGCGTCCGGTCAGCTGGCGCAGTGGTCGCCCTTGTCGTTGCCGTCGGCGTCGCCAGGCATCTTCGGTGCGTAGAGGCTCTCCGACGAGGGCACACCGAGCACTAGGTCTCCGGTGAACATCGCGTCCAGGTCCATCTCGACTCCTTCGTGTGCTGAACCCGCGGCAAGCTGGGTAGGCCCGCCGTGGTGAACGCGCCGATCGACGCGCTTACCCCATTTCACCAGCACGTTTGCCGTCGTTCGACCCCGGATGGCGGGCGGGCGGTACCCGAATCGTGGACGTTGTGGGGACAGGCAGCGGACTTCGGCATCTGCCCAGCGTCCCGGCTCGCTTACTGTGTGCATATGGCTGGCTCCTCGAACCCGTTCCGCTCGCCGAACGAGACCTTGGTCGCCCTGCGGATCGAGCGGGCCCTGTCGCAGCAGGAGCTGGCCGAGGAACTCAACCGGCTGGCGACCACGAAGCACAACCGGCACCTGACGCTGACCAAGAAGTCGGTGTACCGGTGGGAGTCCGGGGAGACGGAATCCCCGAAGCGGCTCTATCAGCGACTGCTCGCCGAGTACTTCGGCGTCTCCATCCCCGAACTCGGTTTCCATCGACCCCAGATCCAGGCCAGCCGGCCGCCCGACACCGCCGGGGCTGCCGTCGCGTCCGCGGCGCCGGACGAGAGCCCGGACGTGGTCGGGGACCGGCAGCGGTGGCTCGCGGTCCGCACCGCGCTCGGCAGCACCCGGCGAGCGCTCGCGCTCGTCGCCGAGGGCCTCTACCCGGGCTACCGCGTCCCCGGGCTGGTACACACCGGCGTCATCACCCGGCCGGACTGGATCCCGGCGACGCCCGTACCTCTGGGTGCGGTGACGTTGACGCTGGACTCCGACGCCGCCCTCCCCGCGCTTACCGGTGGCGAACCCGAGACTTCCGCCGTACGCCCGCTGGCCACCCCTGCGCACCGTTTTCGCCGCTACCATGATGCGATCCGCGAACTCGCCGCGCCGCGCCTGTTCGAGAACAGGTTGTGCTTCCGGCTGACCGGGCTGGACTGGTCGGCGCGCACGATCCGGATGACCTTCGGGCACATGGGCTTTTTCGACTCGATGGACACCAACGAGGCGCTCGCACACGAAACCGCCCTGCACCACCTGACCCGGGATCGACACGGCGAGGTGATCACCACCAAACCGTCGTGGCGGAACCTGGCCTTCCGCAAGCTGATCGCGGACCCGTTCGACCTGTCCCGCCGCCCGCTCATGGGCGCCGTCGGCACCCTCACGATCCGCGGCGGCGAATCCCCCAGCATGGTGCTCCACCAGCGAGACGGCGGCCGAGTCGCCGGCGGCGGTGGCATGACCCACCTCATGCCCGCCGGGATCTTCCAGCCCTCCAGCGTCCTGCCCGCCGCTGTCGCCGAAGACTTCTCCTTGTGGCGCAACATCGAACGGGAACTCGCCGAGGAACTGCTCGGACACGACGAGTACGACGGCAGCGGGCACCCCATCGCCTACAGCGACCTCGAACCCTTCGCCGCGCTCGATGACGCCTACCGTCTGGGCGCCATCCAGGTCTGGTGCCTCGGCCTCACGCTCGACGCGCTGACCCTCTGCGGAGACATCCTGACGGTCGCGGTCATCGAGCCAGATCTCTACGACACGATGTTCGCCAGTGCCGTCAGCTCGAACTCCGAGGGCACGGTCTCGGCCCGCGCTCTCCCGTTCGAAGAGAACACGCTGCGCGAACTTCGGGAACAGGGACATCTCTCACCGGGTGCCGCCGCAGCGCTGCATCTGGCGTGGGCCCACCGCGCGACGCTCTTTCCCCGATAAGCCAACGGCACAAGGATTCGCGGAGGGCGCGGCGACGCGCTTCACAGCAAAGCACGGAGAAAACCGGGACACGACCATCCATTGTGGATGGTCGTGTCCCGGTTTTTCTTGTTTCGGGGTGTCCCGTGGTAGGTCAGGCGGCGGTGGGCCGATTGCGCCGCTGGTTGCGCGGGACGATGGACGCGGCGGCTTCGGCGGTCTCACGGGCCAGTTCGGGCAGAACGTGGGCGTAGGTGTCGGCGGTGACCGCGATGGTGGAGTGGCCGAGTAGTTCCTGCACGACTTTGAGGTCCGCCCCAGCCGCGAGCATGAGTGTGGCGGCCCCGTGGCGAAGGTCGTGCAGGCGCACGGGCGGAAGTTCGGCGGCGTCGGCGATGGCGTGGAAAGCGTCGGTGAGCTTGGCCGGGTGCAGCGGGCTGCCGTCGCGTTCGGTGCACACCAGCTCGTGCTCCAACCATGCGGTTCCGGCCGCCGCGCGCAATTCGTTCTGGTGTTTCTTCTGCCGCCGCAGCACCAGGGTGGTGGCTTCGTCGAGGGCGATGATGCGGCCGGAGGCTTCGCTCTTAGGCTCGCCGAACTCGGCCTTCCAGCCCAGCTGCACGATCGCGGTGGAGATGGTGATCGACCGGTTGGACAGCTCGATGTTCCACCACGGCAGCCCACAGGCTTCACCGCGCCGCAGGCCCCGGTAGGCGATGAGGTGGAACAGCGCGTAGTAGGGGTGCCCCTCTGCTTGGTCGAGGAACTTTCCGATCTGCTCGGGTGTCCACACCATGACCCGCGACGGTTTCTGTCCGGTGCGCTGCCACCGCTCGACCCGGTCCGGTGTCCACAACAGAGCCTTCGGGCGGCGCCCGGAAGGCAGCTCGACGTAGGCGGCCGGGTTGAAGGTGATTTTCTGGGCGCGGATGGCGGCGTTGAGCGCGGCGCGCAGGGTGGCGCGGTAGCGCTGCATGGTGGCCGCGCCCATGACCCGCAGACCGTGCGCGGTCTTGCGGACCTCGGGGTCGTCGCTGTCCTTGGCTGCGGTGATGGTGTCGTTGCGTTCGGCCATCGCGTCGAACATCCGGGAGATGTGGTCGACGGTGAGCGCGTCGAGCCGGTAGTGGCCCAGGTGCGGGATCAGCCAGTTGGTGATGTGGAACTGGTAGGCGATCCGGGTTCCTTCCCTGATCTTCTTGCGAGTGGTGATCCAACTGGTCAGCCATTCGCCGACGGTGGGCATGGCTCCGAGGCTGGCGTTGCCCGCATCGAGCTGCTGGGCGACCTCGTCCGGTGTGGGGAACGGTTCGCCGGTGCGCAGCCGGTTGTCGATGAGGTCGCCGATCGTGGCGAGTGCGGTGTCGCCGCGTCCTTCACCGAGTTCGACGAGATCGGCGATTTTTCCCAGTTGTTCTTGTGCGTCAGTCTGGGAGGCGAAGCCGTGCCGCCTGCGGGTGCGGCGGCTCCCGTCGTGGGTTTTGGGAAGCTCGGCTTGAAACGACCAGGTTCCGTGGTTGGAACTCCACATGCCGTTGGCGCGCTTGAGTTTCGGGCATTGGGAGCCGAGTTGTTTCTTGGTGCCGGGCTTCGTGCAGGTGCAACGTTTGTAGGTGGTGCCTTTGAAAGTCATCGCGGATTTTTCCTTTCCCGCAATCCGTGGGTGTCGCGTTCGGACAGGGGCCATGGACGCTCCGGTGCGCGCAGAGGGGAAGCGTCAGGCATGAGGCTCTTTGTCCAGCCCGAGTAGCTCGATCACACGCGCGACGGGGATGCGGTAGCTGCGGCCGACGCGGACCGCCGGCACCGGGAAGGTTCCGGCGCGGGCGAGTTTGTAGGCCGTGGTGCGGCCGATGCCGAGCATGCGGGCGGCGGTCATCAGGTCGGTGGTCACGCCGAGGTCCCCGAGTCGTTCGCGCGACCACGCCGGTGACGACGCGGCCGTGGTTGTCGAGTCAGGTGTGGCGGGGCGGAGACGGTCGAGATCGTGCACAGCAACCTCCTCGCGGCGAGGCGATGGTGGGTTCGGCGGTAGAGCAGGGGTTCTCGTGCGCGGGCACTGACCAACACGGAACGGGCACCCGACGGCGTTAAGCGTGGAACGCCGGAACGGCGCCCAGCGACGCTGTCAGGCCCGGCACGACAAGCCCGGGACGCAGCTGTCGGCCCTTACGGCACCGGCACCGTGGCGGCAGGACCGCTGCGGCACGAGAACGGAGAGCAGCCGTCGGGATCGTCTTCCTCGATGCCGGGTCGGCCGCGGGTGGCGTCGAGGTCGACTTCGTCCAACGGCAGCAGGGAGCGGTGGATGAAGAACTGGCCGCGCAACGGTTTTCCCTCAGCGTTGGCGCGAGGACTGCCGTTGCGGATCGCCTTGTCGAACTCGATCAGATCCGTCCACGCCTGCGGATCGGTGTCGCGGATGAACCGCAGCCGGGAGTTGCCCGAGTACGGGCAACCGATGCACGAACTTTTCACCACGTCGCCCAGGCCGCGCTCGCGCAAGTAGGCCAGGCAGTCCGAACGCGACATCCCGAGGTCCAGCAGAGGGAAGATGTTGCGGGTGTAGTTGACATCGGAGTCCTTGGCACGGTGGAATTCGTCAGTGGAGATACCGATGGCCTGGTCGACGAACACCCCGCGCGGCACGCGCAGCGGATGCGGGTAGCCGAGGATCTCTCGGACCGCTTTCTTCAGGGGCCGAATTTTATAGTCACCAGTACATTGCCGCCGCGCCATTCCCCTTGAGCCATCAGGGTTTTTGACGAACAACGGCATCGTCACGAAGCGTGCGTTGGGGTTCAGGGCGTCGTGGCGAATGTTGCCATTGGACACCGTCAGCACCGGTATCCCGGCCCGCGCACCGATCCGGCGTGCGATGTCCAGCTGGGCGTAGACCTGCTTGGGTTCCCAGCCTGTGTCGGCGAACAAGGCGGCGTCGAAACGCGGGATCCGGCCCTCGCACGCGAGCAGAAACACCGACAGGCTCTGCACCCCGGCACCAAGGCTCAGGAATCGGCCGCGCGGCCGACCGGGATAGCGCTCGCGACGCGGCGTGCCCGATCGGTGGGCCGCCGGTGTCGTGGACGGACGGCGGCGCGCTGACGACCGTGTCGGCGGGCGCGACGTGGCGGCGCGCGCTGCGGACGGTGGACGCGATGCCATCATCACCACACCTCCTTCCCGTCACCGTGGGCGGCGAATCCGTGGACCGGCGTGAGAAGCCGGTGCGGGATGCGCCGCACGCTGGTCGCGGGATCTTGCGCGGCCCAGAACAGCGCGGGGGTGACCAGGGCGCGATGCGCGGGCTGGTCGGACAGCACCCATTGCTCGACGGGACGGAACGCACCGTTCTCGTCGCGGGTGCCAGTCGCCTGGTAGCCCGTGTATTTGATGTTGGTCAAGATCGAGGCGACTGCTGCGGGCGGCCAGGAGAGGTGCGTCCCGGGCGGCGGGTAGCGGCCGTGATCGGCGTCGAGCCGCGCGGTGATGTCCTCGACGGACAGGCCGGTGACCGCGCGCCAGTAGAAGACGTCCTGCACCACCGGGGCACGGCACGGGTCCGGTGTCAGGCGGGTGCGGGGAGTACCGCGTCGGCTCTGCGCTCCGGTCACGGTCATCGTGGTGTAGCCATATGGCGGGTGGTGAACATTCCAGCCCGCGCGGATCAGGACCGCGATCGCCTCGGCCGACCGTCGCGTCACCGGATGCTGCGCAGGCTGAACACCGGAAGGCGTGTGGCTGGCGAGTGCTCGGTTCGGTGGCCGCCGGTATCGCAGCGCGACGCGGAGGCGGTGGCGGGCGGTACGGACCCAGCGGCGCAGACGGGTCGCGGGGCGGCGTGTCCTGCGGTGTATGGGCATGGCGAAGAGCCCCTTCAAAAGTCGGGCTGCGGAAGCGGGTGGAGCGTGGCGCTCCGGGGCGGGCTCGGCGGTGTCCTCACCCCGGAGCGCCACAGGTTCAGCGGCGCGAGGAGGTACCGCTGCGTCGACCACGCGCGGCAGTCGAGGCCCGGACGGCACCGGATGGGCGCGTCGAGCCGCCGCGCGCTGCGGCAGGGCGGCTCGCGCGGGTCTTGGTGTCCCGGGTCGCGCTGGCCGACGGGTGGCAGGGCGGACGGTGCAGGTGGGTCAGGTCGTCCAGCAGGAGGCGTAGTGCGTGCGCGGCTTGCTGGGGCATGACTCCGTTGCCCAGCGCCCGGAGTTGTGCGGTGCGGGGAAGGTCGAGATGTTCGGCGGTGACCCAGCCCGGGGGCAGGCCCATGAGCCATTCGACGAACGGCGGCGCGAGCACGGGACGTGCGTGCCGTCCGGGTTGCGTCGGGTACGGCGCGGGTCGGCCGGTGATGAGTTCCCAGCGGTGCACGGCGGCGGCGTACTCACCCCAGTCCACCGGCCCGGGTTCACCGCGGGCGGCGCGGCGGGCGCGCGGGGCGCGGGCGGTTGCCACGGTCACTCACCTCCTTCCGTACCCGGGTCTTCGGCTTGGGCGTGGTGACGGCGATGACGACCGAGGGCAGCATCAGATCGCCCTTCGAGCCGCGCTGCGCGGGGCAGCCTTTCGTGCCGTCGGTCGCCCGCGGGGTCGGCAGAAGTCGTAGAGTGTCCAAGAGCGACGGGCCTCCTTGTCGTGACGCGGCGGAGATTCCGTTGGAAGAACCGTCGTGCGCGGTCGGTGTCGGCAGCAGGGCCCCACGCACCCGGGGAAAGACAGCTACGAATCCCCCGTTACCTTTTTCGTAGCTCCTGATCAAGGAGTTCGTGGTCGCCAGGCCCGGCATGACTGAGTCCCCCAGTCGCGTTCATGATCCGGGGGGTGGTGTCACCGGGTTTGGTGGCATCGAGGGACCGCTGATAGGGACACGGCCGCCCGCTGGGTAGGTCTCGTCGTAACGTGGCTGCCGGCCTTTGATGCTCGACTGGTGACCATGCACGACAAGACGGAAGATACCTTCGATGACCAGCGAATACGCCGTGTTCCTCGGCTTGGACGTCGGCAAGGGCGAGCATCACGCGGTCGGTCTGGATCCGGCCGGGAAACGGCTGCACGACGCTCCGCTGCCCAACAGTGAGCCGAAGTTGCGGGCGATGTTCGACAAACTCACTGTTCACGGCCCAGTCCTGGTCGTGGTGGACCAGCCCGCCACGATCGGCGCACTGCCCGTGGCGGTGGCCCGCGCCTGCGGGCACGAGGTGGCCTACCTGCCAGGGCTGGCGATGCGCCGCATCGCCGACCTCTACCCGGGCAACGCCAAAACCGACGCCCGCGACGCCTATGTCATCGCCGACGCCGCCCGCACCCTGCCCCACACCCTGCGCCGGCTCAACGTCGACGACGAAGCCCTGGCCGAGCTGGACGTGCTCGTCGGATTCGACGACGACCTCGCCGCCGAAGCGACCCGGGTCAGCAACCGCATCCGCGGCCTGCTCACCGGCATCCACCCCGCCCTCGAACGCGTCCTCGGCCCCAAAATCAGTCACTCTGCCGTGCTGGAAATCCTGTCCCGCTGCGGCGGCCCTATCGGGATCCGCAAGGCCGGTTGCCGCAAACTCGCGGCGATCGCCACCACCCACGCCCCACGCATGGGCACAAAACTGGTCGAGGACATCCTCGCCGCACTGGACGAGCAGACCGTCACCGTCGCGGGCACCGCCGCCGCGGACAAGATCCTGCCCAGACTCGCCGACAGCCTGAAAACCGTGCTGCAGCAACGGAAAACCGTCGCCGCCGAAGTCGAGGAGATACTCGATGCACACCCTCTTGCCCAGGTCCTGACATCGATGCCCGGCATCGGCGTCAGGACCGCCGCCCGCATCCTCCTCGAAATCGGCGACGCCTCCGGTTTCAAAACCTCCGGACACCTCGCCGCCTACGCCGGCATCGCCCCGGTCACCCACCGCTCCGGAACCTCGATCAAGGGCGAACACCCCGCCAGAACAGGCAACCGCAGACTCAAACGCGCCTTCTTCCTCGCCGCTTTCGCAGCCCTGTCCGACCCCACCAGCCGGACCTACTACGACCGGAAGAGAGCCGAGGGCAAGAAACACAACGCCGCGCTGATCTGCCTCGCCCGCCGCCGCTGCGACGTCCTGTTCGCCATGCTCCGCAGCCGCACCAACTACCGGCACCCCGAACCGACCAGTACCCCCGCTGCCGCTTGACAACAACATAGGGACACCCCCCCCCGAATTTGTGTTGCTGCGCAACACATTTCCTTCGCCGGTGGCGATGGCGTGCTGAGTGCGCGTGCGCGGTCGGGAAGGGACGGCCCGCCGTCGTGCGTTGTGTGGGTGCAGTTCTTCGCGTCCGAGGCCGTCGGAGTCGGCAGCCGCACCGAATCGGTCAGCGTCACGCACCCCGCCGGGATCGGACGGCCCGGATTCGTCACAGTCTGGATCGCCGCCGACCGCGAGTCCGCCGCCGTCGGCGTCGGCAACAACTGGCCCGGCTTCACTACCGAGTCGACCGCGTCGTTGAGGTTCACCTGATGCCCGCCCGCCCGGCGCCGCGCCGGATCGGCCGGACCGCGTGGCTCGCCGTCGCGGGCCTGCGGCGTCGGCATCATCCGCATCCCGTCCCGGCTGGGGGACGGCACACAGGAACACGCGCTCGCGCCGATGGGCGGCTCCGATGTCGGCGGCTCGTACGCAACGCCAGACCGCGTCATACCCCGCTTCGGCCAGCCCGCCGAGTACACGGTCGAGGCCGCCGTTTTTCCATCGGAGGGCGGCGACGTTCTCCACGACGACGAGGCGTGGTCCCAGTACGCGAATGGCGTCCAGGATGCTGCTCCACAGTCCACTGCGAGCGCCTTTCTCGATACCCGCGCGCCGACCGGCGGCGGAAATGTCCTGACACGGAAACCCCGCCGTGAGCACCTCGACCGGTGCGACGGAGGCGAAGTCGACCGCACGTAGATCGCCGAGGTTCACCACGTCTGGCAGCCGCGCGGCGAGGATCGCGGCGGCGTGCGGATCGACCTCGGAGTACCAGGCGATCCGGCCGCCGAGCACGGACGCGACGCCGAGGTCGAGTCCGGCTAGCCCGGTGCACAGCGACCCGATGACCGGGCCTTCGGTCGCGACGAACCGCAGCGGATCGACAGCCTTGGTGTGGCGCTCAGGCATGGTGTGCCTCCCGCGCCTGGACTCGCCGATCCGAGGCAGCGTTCGGCGGTGGGCAGCGGTGGCGGGCGACGGCGCGCCGGGCGGCGGCGGGACGCCGATAGCGGGCGTCCCAGCCGCAATCCCGGCAGTGCACGAGCGTGCTCACGCCTGCCACCGCCCGCTACCCTCGACCCCTCCTCGCGAAGCGACCTGACCGTCGTCCGGCGACGCCGGAAGCGAGGTGCTGCGGGGCACGAGGGGCTTGGCAAGCACGACGACGTCCTCGTGCGAAATCAAATGCAACGGCAGGCCCTGCTCGCGCTGTTTACGGATGAAGTCGCGCTGGAAGAAGCTGCCGCGGGCGACCAGCTCGCGGTCGGCGACCCGGGCCAGCAAGGCGACGCAGCGTTCGACCGGGACCAGGCCGGCGGCCTGGCCGCAGGCGATGATCTGCGAGGGCAGGTCGATCAGTTCCGAGTGCTCGCGCCACGGCCGCACGGTGATCGCGACGTGCCCGCCCGGGCGCAGCACGGCCGCGCAGCCGGTCAGGATGCGGGTGAACCCCGCCAGCAGCCGGTGGTGGCCGACGTTGGCCAGGTTCCCGCGATCCAGCGCCGAGCCGTAGCGGTGGTGGTACTTGTGCACCTTGCCGTCCGGTGAGTCCGTGCCGGCGGTGACGACCTGCCCGTGCGTCGACGGACCGTACGGCGGGGAAGTGACCACCAGCGCGACCTGCCCCCGGTAGCGCTCGGGCAACAGGAACGGAAGCTGGCGGGCGTCGCCGTGCACGATCTCGCCGTCGTGGTCGTGCCCGCGTTCCCGGGCCAGCTCGAGGTTGGCGCGGGCGACGCTGACCCAGTGCGGTTCGTACTCCACGCCGACCGCGCGGCGCCCGGCGTCGATCGCCTCCACGAGGGTGGTGCCCGATCCGGCCATCGGGTCGAACACCACCTCGCCGGGGCGGGTGTACTGCCGGATGGCGTGCGCCGCCACGGCCGGGAGCATCTTCGCCGGGTGCGCGGTGGAGTCGGTCACGTAGCGGCCCTTGCGCTGCGCGGCCGGGGAGGTCTGCGCTGTCGCCCACACCGACAGCGGCAACTCGCCCGCGTCGGTCACCCCGGTCACGGCGGCCGGGTCGGTCGGGTCGGTCGGGTCGCTCCCGGCCGGGGCGCTCGTCTGCCTCGTAGTGGTGTGCCCGGCCGTGTCCAGGGCCTCGATGAGCGCGCGCGAAATCGGCACGGTCGGGTCGTCACCGCCGTGGGAGGTGGAGCCGGTCGATGCCGAAGGGTGCTGGTGGGACATGAGCGTGGTGCCTTTCGCGGGTGTGGGGACGACCGACAGGGGCTCGGGCGAACGCGACGAGGACGGGGTCATTGGCCGCCTCCGGCGGCGGGCCCGTACCCGTGCGCGGCACTCGCCGGACCGGTCTCGGGTGGCGGCGCGGCAGAGTCGGCCGGTTGCGCAAACGCAAGGACGTCGCCGTGCACGCGCAGGTGCGGCGCGGGCAGCCCGCGCACCGTCGCGCGGTGCCGGGCGCGGTCGTACTCGGCGGCCACCGCCGCGCTCGGCGCGGCGTGCAGACGGCCCTCGCGGACCGGGGTGTGCAGGGCGACGATGTGCTGCAGGTAGAGCAGATCGGCGTGCTGCGCGGCGGCCACGATCGCGCCGGTCGGGTCGACCAAACGCCCCCGCGTCCAGTCACTGTGCGTATACACCGCGAAGATGCCGCCATGCCGTAGCCGGTCCGCCGCCAACAGCGCGAGCCGGTCCAGCGACACCGTCTCGGCGGCGTGTGCGGGCAACGACACGAGCACCAGATCCGCACGCCCGCCGACGTCCGATTCCGGCGCACCCGACCCCGCGAGGGCACCGGTGCGCGCCGGGATCGACGGCGATCCTGCGAGGGCCGCGGATGGGTCGGCGGAGTCGGTGACCAGGTCGGCCCAGAACGGGCGCGACGACGTGACGGAGACATCCGTGCGCGGGTCGAGAGTGAGCGTGTCGGCGGTGCGACCGAGTGCGCGCACCGCCTCGCGCGCCGCGTCCATCGACGCGGCACCGGTCGTCGTGGCGCCGTCTGTTCCGGGGGTCGTGACCGTGGTCGACGCCGTGCCGATGTCGACCAGAACGACCCGCGCGCCGGGGTCGGTGAACGCCCCCGTGATGGTCTCGACGATGGGCACCGGCCATGCCGCGTGGGCGTCGACCGGTTCGGCTCCGCACGTCCACACCGTGGCGGGAGTCGGCGCCGCCGACGAGGTCGTCGCGCGCCGGCGCGCCGGTGCTGATGCGCCCTCGGGACGCGAGGTCGCGCGGGTCGGCCGGGCACCCGCCGCGGTGGTGCGAGAGCGGGCTCCGGGGTAGGGAGCGCGGTCGCCACCACGCCGGGTGCGCGGCGGACGAGTCGAGTCTCCACGACGACCAGGACGGCCATCCGGAGACTGCGAACGCTGGGCCATGAGAGGTCCTCCTCGGACGAGAACAGCCGGGCGGTGACCGGCTTGGTTCGTGCTGTCGTGGGGCAATACCGGGAAAACCCCGAATTTGCGACACGCTCTCGCCGAGAAATTTGAAAATGTTCGCTTCACCCTTCTCCGGCCAAGCCCCAAGACGAACCAGGAGCAAGGAATTAAGATGGGACTTCTTGATGACAACCCTGTCAGCGGCTTCCGGTGAAACGGCGACGATCCAACTTTTTGTTCCGGTCGCCACGCGGAGCGCCTCAACGACCCTCGACCGCCCTCCGCCTTTGAGTCGCTACTCATGGCTACCGGTGCCACGGGGCGTTTCATCCCAGTTCAGGGGACTGATTACAGGCGCCTCAAAGATCGACAACGCCGCCGGGCCCCCCTTTTGCGGCGGTGATTGAAATTTCACATACCTATAGTTTGAGGCGCTTTTGAGGCGCTTTTGGCACGGTTTTGAGGCGCTTTTGAGGCGGTTTTGAGGCGCCCTCGATGGCTTGCTGACGGCTCACCAATCGGTCGCATTTACCAGGGGAGCTGTCATGGATTTTCCCTCGCGTGAAAACGAGGTCGCCGAACGCGTGTACTACGTGCGCGCCAATCCCGATTTCGTCAAAGACTCCGATGTATTCGCGATGGCGCGCTCGAGCTTCGCGTGGCTGGTGACCGGACCGGAGCCGGTCAGCGTCGACGGCCGCGAGATCCCGGGATTGCCGCCGCGTCTGGTGCCGCTGGACGAGCTCGGCACCATGCTGCTGGCCGAGGATTGCACGCAGGCCACGCGCGACGCCGCGTGGGCGTATCTGATCACCCGTGCCCGCACCGAGGGCGGCACGTGGACGGTGGCGTGTGTCGGGCTGGCGCTGCCGGTGCTGCTGCGGGTCGCGGCGATCGTGACCCGCCGATTCACCGGCGACACCCACGACCTCAACGCCGCCGTGCTGACCGGGTTCCTCGCCGAACTGCGCGAGGTCGATCTGATCCGGCCGGCGATCCTGGCGCGGCTGTACTACGCGGCCTACCGGGAGGGGCGGCTGGCGCTGCACGACGCCGTTGGCGGCCCAATCCCGGCCGGGGATCTGGTGTTCGATTCCGCCCCGCCGCCGCGCCCGGAAGGTCACCAGGATCTGGTGCTGGCCACAGCGGTGCGGGCCGGCGCGATCACCGCCGACGAGGCGGGCCTGATCTCCGAGACCCGCGTCGGTGAAACGTCGCTGGCCGAGGCCGCGCACGCGCGGGGCATGACCTACAAGGCGACCGCGAAGATCCGCGAACGCGCCGAGCCTCGCCTCGCCGCCTACCTGATTGAGCAGTCCGCGGACGCCGCCGCGACATCGCCGGCCGAACAGTCGGACTCGCCTGCCCCGCCTCGCGTGCGCCGCGGCCCGGCCCGCACGCGCCGGACCGAGCAGACCACCGGCACCCGCCGCACGAGGTTACGCAACGTGACCAGGGGCGGAGCGGTGCCGGAGAAAAAAGTTCGCCGAACCGTGTCGCAAAACGGCCCGAAATCCCGCATTGCCTCGCGCGGGACCCGCCTGCCCGCAGACCGCCGTTCCCGCGCCCGCCGCACCAGCTCCGGTCCGGCCGCGCACACCAGCCGGGAGGTCCGCTCATGCGACTGACGCCCCTTCGCCGCCATCATCTCCGCCCACCCGCACGCCGTACCGCGTCCAGCCGTCCCGGTTCCCCGGCCACCACGCCGCGACCGCGTACGACACAGCAGCGGGCCACGACCACAGCCGCGCACCACGCCGGGAGTCGCTGCGCGGGTTCCGCCGACACCACGGCCGCGCCCACCCCGGCGCGGCCACGACGCGGTGCGCACCGCCGCCGCGTCGTCCTGCTCATCGGGTGGCTGGTCGCCGCCGGTGTGCTGCTGACGTCCTCGGTCGCGCGAGCGGAGACCGTCCAGATCGTCGCGCTCGCCCAGACCGTCGACCAGGTCCTCAACAACATCCGCAACTGGATCATGGGGATCCTCGCACTGGTCACCGTCGTGTTCCTCACCATCGGCGGCCTGCGCTACCTCATGGCCTCCGGTGACCCCGGTGAAGTCGAGAAGGCCAAGGGCGCCTTCAAAGCCGCCGGCATCGGCTTCGGGCTCGCCGCGCTCGCCCCGCTCGTGGTCGAGATCCTCAAGGGCATCGTGGGCGGGGTGTGAGCCATGGCCGCACATCGCCACACACCCACAGCCCGGCGACGCGACCCAGCTCGGCGCCCCACGACGACGCCGATCGTCCGTCCTTCCCGCGCCACCGATCCGGGCCGTCGCAGTGACAGCGCGAGCACCGGGCCCGGCCGCGACGAGCGGCTCATGGTCGGTCCACCCACGGCCCCGGCGAGGCGCCGTCGCGGGCGCGACGGCTGGGGACGCTGGATGCCCAGGCGGCGCTGGGCCCGCGCACTCGCGGTACTGGTGCCGCCGCTGGCGGCCATAGCCGGAATCGCACTCACCGCCTCGGCTGCACCCGGGCCCACATCTCAGCCAGCGGCAGCGGCCGCACCGCTGGCGCCCGCGCAACCGCCGGTGTTGCCGCTGCCTCCGGTACCGCAGCCCAGTTGCGGCCCGGGCTCGGCCGACCCCGCGTGCATGCTGCCCAGTAACACTCAGCCGCCGAAGCCGTCGGGTCTGCCGAGCACCCCGCTCGTGCCGCCGTCGCAGCCGCCGGTGTCGTGTTTCCCGGGTGCCTTGATGCCCGAGTGCGGACCGCTCGGTGGCACCCCTCCGCCGACCACGTCGGTGCCCGCACCGTGCGAAGGGCCGAACTGCATTCCGCAGCCGACTCCGATCGATCCACGCGGCCCCGGGCACACTCCGGGGCCGGGCTCGGGCAACGGAGACCGGCCCGACGAGTGCGGCCTCACCGACCCGATCGCTTGTGTCACCGAAGGCATCGACAGCTTCTTTCGCGGTGTCGTCACCGACGCGCTCAACCCGCTGCTGGAGTTGCTGGGCAAGACCCTGCTGACCACGCCCGAGCCGAGCGCGCTGCCCAGCGTCGGGCAGCTGTGGACCGAGTCGTGGCAGATCCTGCTCGCCGTCTACGTGATCATCGTCCTGGTCGCCGGGATGGTCGTCATGGGCTACGAGACCCTGCAGACCCGCTACACCATCAAGGAGATCGCGCCCCGCGTTGTCATCGGGTTCCTCGCCGGAACGCTGTCGCTGTTCATCGCGACGAAGGCAATCCAGATCGCCAACGCCCTCGCGCAAGCGGTGATGGGCTCCGGCGTCAGCCCGGAGGCCGCGGGCAAGGCGCTGACGGACATGGTCCTCGGCGCGCTCAACGGCGGCGGCCTGTGGCTGATCTTCATCGGCTTCGCCCTCGCGGTGATGATCATCATCCTGCTCATCACGTTCATCGTGCGGGTGATGCTGACGATCCTGCTGATCGCGGCGGCGCCGATTGCGCTGATGTGGCACGCCCTGCCCCACACGGAGGGCATCGCGCAGGCGTGGTGGAAAGCGTTCGGCGGGGTGCTGGCCATCCAGGTCGGCCAGTCGCTGGCGATGGTCGTGGCGTTGCGGACCTTCTTCGCCCCCGGCGGGTTCACGGTGTTCGGCCCGAACCTCAACGGGCTGATCAACCTCTTGCTGTGCCTCGCGCTGATGTGGGTGCTGATCAAGATCCCGTTCTGGTGCCTGCGTCCGATGAGCAGCGGGCGGCGCTCGATGCTCGGCTCGCTGGTGCGCGGCGCGATCGCCTACAAAACGATGGGCCTGCTCGGCGGCGCCAGCTCCCTGTTCGGCGGCAAAGGCGGCAAAGGCGGCGGCCCCCGCGGGAGGGGCGGCGGCGGTGCCCCGGCGGACCCGCCGTCCACGCGCTCGGGCCAGTTCATGCTGCCGATGCGGGTCCGCCGCACACGGCCCGCGCCACGTCGGTCACCGCACCTCGGCGAGCTGCCAGGCACCGGAAGCGGCGCGGACCGCAGGCCCGGTCCCGGGCAGATGTCGCTGTTCACCACGAGCGGCTCCGGGGACGAGCGTGAGGTGGCGGCGAACCCACGGGCGCTACCGCCGGACTCGCTGCCGGGCGCGCTGCCGCGTGATCAGCTCGGGTTGCCGATCACCACGCGGCGGGATCCGGATCGGGTCGGGCGCCGGTCGCTGGCCGACGATCTCGCCGAGCGGCGCGGCGGTATGCCGCCGGTGTCGCAGCCGGGGTTGCTCACCTCGGACGGGCGGATCAACCGCAACGCGCGCCCGCCCACGGAGAACTTCCTGGTCACCACTTCCCCAGAGTTCCTCGCAACTTTACCCGAATCTGAGCGGAACTCTGGGTATTTGGTGCTTGACGATGATAGCTGAATCCCGGAGTTGGGGAACTATGGAATCGTCATTCCTTTGTGGATTGTTCGTATTCGGCGATGCCGGGGTGGTCGACGCTGCTGGTGTAGCGGTAGGCGCCGGCGATGGACAGGCCGAACAGTTCGCAGAGCTGGCGGACGTCGCCGCCGGTGGCGTGGGCTTCGTCGAGGATGCGGTCCTGGCGGATGGCTTGCGCGATCATGCCGAGCCGTTTGCGGATCCACCACGGGGTCGCGGGCGTGGTGGTGTTGGCGTTGCGGTAGTGGATGAACAGGTGCGGATTGGCGGTGTCGGGCCAGGTCCGTTGTCGGTAGTCCAGGTAGGCCGACACTCGTGCCCGGACCGGCTCGGCGAGCGGCACGATGCGGTCGGGCAGGTAGAGGCGACCGTCGCGCACGTCGGCGAGCTGCAGCTGGAGCAGTTGCCAGATGCGGATGGCGTGGAAGGCCAGCAGCGCGGCCAACGCCGCGCGGGTCGGGTCGTCGGAGTTGAGCGCGCCGCGCAGCTCGGTGAGATCGATCGGTGCGGGCACGTGTTTGTCCGGGGTGGGCACGCTGATGCGCGTGGTGGGGTTGATGAAGGTGAGCTTGCGGGCCTTGAGGATCCGGAAGATCGACCGAAGCCCTTGCAGGGTGCTGCTGCGCGGACTGCCGCTGGGCGGCAGGGCGGCGAGCACGTCGTCGCGGCCGATCTCCCGCAGCGAGGGGTGGGTGCGTGCCCAGGCGCGGATGATCGGCAGCGCGTAGCCCAGCTGCGAACGCACCGTGTTGTCGGAACGGGGACGAAATCGCGGTGGGGTGGTGCTGCCGTTGCGGGCGATGTCGAACCAGACCTCGAGTTCGTGACGGATGTCCTCGGGCAGTCCGGTGATCTGCAGCTGGAACCAGCGCTCGGTGGGCGGGACGCGGTCGTCGGCGAGCATGCCGGCGACGGTCAGCACGTCGAGCACCGGGCGCACGGGGTGCCGGATGCGCGAGAGGGGCAGGACGTCGCTGGCGCGGATCGCGGCACCGGGGGTGTCTTGCATGCCCAGCAGCATCCGGATCGCCCGCTGGGCGCGTTCGGTGACGGTCCTGCTCCAGCCGTGCGCGGCGGCGTGCTCGCGCACGAACTGGTGCCAGGCGGCCTCGCGGGCCGGGTCGGGCGGCGGTGGGAATCCCTTGCGCAGTCCGGCTTTCAGGTCCCGCGGCAGTTCGAGCAGCACCAGCTGTTCGTAGGGCACCGGGTGCAGCAACGACAGGTTCGGTGGGATGGTTTTCTTGACGTAGGGCCGTTGGCCCTGTCCTTCGCGGTGCCACATGCCGGCGAAGAACAGCTGCTGCCCGAACACGTTGGCCTCGGCCAGACTGATGCTGCTGGGCCGCTGGTCGCGGTCCTGGGCGAGCAGGCTGCGCGTCTTGCAGCACAACCGGCACGACCCGCCCTCGTTGAGCGCCACCTCGTTCCCGCAGGTGTCGCACACACCCTTGTGTCGGTATTTCTCGCGCCAGCTACGGCAGCCCACGCACAGCCAACCGTAGGTGCGGGTCACGCCCCAGGCGTGGCAGTCGAGACACGAGTCGACCACGACCGTTTGTCGCGCGAGCGTGCCGGGCGACTGCCACAGCGGCGACTTCTCGCCGGGCGCGTGGCTGTGGCAGCGGGCGCACAGCCCGGACGTGTAATAGTCGTTTGTGGACCCGCATTTGCGGCACGGTGGCGGGGCGATCGGGCCGCCGGGCCAGCACTGGAAGCAGTACGGGACCTCCCGCATCGCCGGGGGACGCACCCCGCACACCCGGCAGCGGCGGGGACGCCCGGTCACGCCGGCGGCACCGATCGATGTCGCCCCAGCCGCGGGGTGATCGGCGCGACCGTGCCCGTGTCGGCCTTGCGGGGCCGACGAGCGGCGACCTTCTCCGGCTCGGGGATCAGCAGATCAGTCGGTGCGCACTCCAGCACCGCGCAGATCACGTCGAGATCATCGAGCCGGATCGTGGTGGGATTGCCGATCCACAGGTTCGACATCTTGCCCGCGCTGATATCCAATCCCGCCTCGGCGAGCCTGCGGCGCATCTCCGTGGACTTCCAGATCCCTGCCTCGGCGGCTTTCATTCGCAGGTTCCAGCGCATCGCGCTACCCTTCCTCGGTGCCCAGCCGGGCGGCCACGCGCTGGTTGGCCTTGGCCCAGGCATGTTCGACGTGCTCGGACTCCACGTGGATGTACGCGGTCGTGGTCGAGAGCCACGAGTGGCCCAAAACCTCTTGTATAGCTTTAAGATCCATGCCTCGCGCATACAGCGACGATGCACAGTAGTGCCGCAATGTATGCGGTGTCAGCCTTCCTGCCCAGTCCGGCAGCCATCGTCCGGTCGCCTCCGCCAACCCGTCCCGCAACGTCTGGTCACCAACCCGGCCACAGAATCCGGTGTGCGGGTCCTGGCGCTCACTCGGCAGCAGCGGCGCGTCGGGATGCTCCCAGTCCTCGCCGAACTGGTGACGCACTTCCACCAGCCACCAGTCCAGCAACTCGGCCACCGAGTTGATCGCCGGAACGAGCCTCGTCTTCGGGCCGCGTCCCCGGCTTCCTTTGCCGAATCGGACATGCAGCTTGCCGTACTCGCCCAGATCCCGGCGCCAGTCGCGCATGTCGAGCATGTAGGTCTCCTGGATCCGCAACCCCGCCCGGCGCCACAACGACGCCGCCAGATAGTCCCGAGCCGCAGTGCGGAACTTCCGGGCGTGCTCCAGCGAGTCCCGCCACTCGGTGAACAACAGCTCGGTTTCCTTGTCCGAGGGCGGTATTCGAGGTGTCCCGTAGTCGGCCTTGGCCGGCCGGTTGTGCTCGTCGATCGGTTGCGCCACCACACACCCGGCGAGCGCGTGAATGTCGCCCTGATAACGGCCGATCAGGAAATCGAAGAAGTGCCCGATCGCCCACGCCTTGTGCTGCACCGTCAACCGGGACCTGCCCAGATCCTTGCGCTGGCGAACCAGAAACCGGTCCGCGTCAGCAGGCTCGGCTGTCCACACCGGACGACCGAGGAATTGGATGAACTCGAAGATCGCTGCTCGGTCGTTGTTCACCGTGCTGTCGCAGACTCCCGCCCCCATCGAGGCAAGCAGGTACTGATCGACGAGCTCCTGCTCGAAGTCCTCCAGGTCCTGGGTCGTGCTCAGCTTCCGCGGCCCGCGCAGCGACCGCACCACCGCCAGCCCCACCGCGCCTCCCGACCGTGTCCCCGAGTTGAACGGAAACGACAATGCCTCATCAACATCGGCAGCCTGTCGGAAATCCTGACGTCATGTCAGAGAGTCCACACCATCGAGTGAGAGCGCGCTGGCCAGCGCCCCAGCGTCGACAAAGAACAGCCAGCACCGACGAACACCGGGAAGTTCCGGTAACCGACCCCGCCGAACTCGCCCGGTTCGCCGAACACGATCCGGACGCCACCGACAGCGGTCTCGCCGACGCCTACGTCGACCTCGGGCCCGCCGACTCCCTCGCCATGGACGACGCCCCGGACCCCGACGACACCGGGTTCGACGACGCGGCGCAGGTCGACCTCGACCCCGCGTGACCCGGCCCCGAGCCGATCTCGATTTTCCTTGTCTCGCACGAGTTCCCGGAAGGGAGTACCCGCTATGGCTACGCGCGCTGCGGCATCGCCGGTGACGGCGAACTGGGTAGGTGACTACCTGCGCGACCCGGGCGGCACCACCGGCGATCTGCTCGCCGCCCTGCGCGATTGGGCGCTGGTGTGGGGACCGGTCGCCGTCCCGGCCCTGGCCGTGGCCCTGGCGGGCTGGATCGCCGCCCGGCGCTGGTGGCGCGCTCGCCGTCACACCGCCCTGCAGGTCGATGCTCGCCGGATCACCGTGCTCGCCCCGCCCACCGTGGATCCCGCCGGCGGGGCCGCGGTGTGGTCCAACCTCGTCGGGCTCTTGCGCCCGGCCTGGCGGCGGCTGTGGGCCGGCCAACCGCACCTCGCGATGGAGTACGTGTTCGGCGAGCACGGCGTCACCGTGCAGTTCTGGGTCCCCGGCGTCATCCCGCCGTCCCTGGTCGAGCGGGCGGTCGAGGCCGCCTGGCCCGGGTCGCACACCCGCACCAGCGCCGCCACCTCCCCGTTCCCCGCCCTGGAGACCGGGCGGCGGCGGATCACCGTCGGCGGGCAACTGCGCCTCGCCCGCTCCGAAGCACTGCCCATCCGTACGGCGTTTGACGCCGATCCGATCCGCGGGCTCCTGGGCGCCCCGGTCGGGCTCGGCCGCGACGAGCACGCCTGCGTGCAGATCCTCGCCCGCCCGGTCACCGGCCGCCGCGTCGCCCAGGCCCGCCGCGCCGCCCGCCGAGTGCACCAGGGCTCGTCGGGTCGCCTCGGCGGCCGGATCCTCGACGCGATCACGCCGGGCGCGAAGGCCACCCGCGGCGGCCGGACCTCGGACTCGCGGCGCATCAGCCAGGACCCGCAGCTGTCGCTGGAATATTCCGCCCAGAACAAGGCCATCGTGGGCAAACAGCGCGGCTCCCAGTACGAGACCGTGATCCGCTACGCCGTCGCCGCCGACCTGCCTGCCGAGGCCACCGACGAGCTGGCGCGCCAGGCCCGCGACACCGCGCGCGGGCGGGCGCACGCGCTGGCCGCCGCGTTCGCCGCCTACACCGAGCACAACCACTACACCCGCACCCGCCTGCGCCACCCCGCGCACGCGCTCGCCGAACGGCGCCTCGACCGCGGTGACCTGCTGTCGGTGCCGGAGCTGGCGGCGCTCGCGCACCTGCCCACCGACGCCGAGATCCCCGGTGTCGAACGGGCGGGCGCCAAGGCCGTCGCCCCGCCGCCCGGGGTCGCCACACCGGGGCCGGAGGTCAAACCGCTGGGGCAGTCCGATACCGGGCACGCCCGTCCGGTCGGGCTGCGGGTCGCCGACGCACGCCACCACCTCCACGTGCTCGGCGCCACCGGCAGCGGGAAGTCGACCTTGCTGGGCAACATGATCCTCGACGACGCGGACAACCATCGCGGTGTCGTCCTGATCGACCCGAAGGGCGACTTGGTCACCGACGTCCTCAACCGCCTGCCGCGCTCGGCAGCGGAGCGAGTGGTGCTCTTCGACGCCGACTCCCTGCACCGCCCACCCATCCTCAACCCGTTGGAGGGCGGGGAAACCGACCGCGAAGTCGACAACCTCGTGTCGGTGTTCCGCCGGGTGTATTCCGCGTTCTGGGGGCCGCGCACCGACGACCTGATGCGCGCCGCCTGCCTCACCCTGCGCGCCCAGGAAGGCGTGCCCACCCTGGCCGATCTACCGAAACTCCTGGCCAGTGAAGCGTTCCGGTCCCGCATCACCGCCGGGCTCACCGATCCGGTGCTGACCGGATTCTGGGAGTGGTACGACGACCTCACCGACAGCTCCCGCAGCCAAGTGATCTCGCCGCTGATGAACAAGCTGCGGGCGTTTCTGTTGCGGCCCTTCGTGAAAGAGGCCATCGCCGGAGGACGCTCCACTGTGGACATGGCCGAGGTGCTCGACGAGGGCGGGATCTGCCTGGTGCGTATCCCGAAAGGCTCGCTCGGTGAGGAGACCACGCGGCTGGTCGGGTCGCTGGTGGTGGCCCGCACGTGGCAGGCGACCACCGCCCGTGCCCGCGTTCCGCAGCGCCTGCGCCCGGACGCGAGCCTCGTGGTCGATGAATGCCACAACTTTCTGAATCTTCCCTATCCGCTGGAAGACATGCTCGCCGAAGCGCGCGGATTTCGTGTCTCGATGACCTTGGCCCACCAGCACCTCGGGCAGCTCTCCCGCGAATTGAAGGAAGGCATCTCCACCAACGCCCGTAGCAAAGTCTTCTTCTCCGCCAGCCCCGAAGACGCCCGCGAACTCGCCCGGCACACCGCGCCCCGGCTGTCCGATCACGACCTGTCCCACCTCGGCGTCTACCACACGGCGACGCGGCTAGTGGTGCGCGGCGAGGAGACCGAGCCCTTCACCATGACCACCACGCCTTTGCCCGACCCCATTCCCGGGCGGGCACGCGAAATCCGTGCCGTACTCCGCGCCCAGCGCCGAGCGCACGGCACCGCGACCAGCGACGGCGCCACGACCACCCGCGCCAGTACTCCCGCCACCGCGACCAAGACGCGGTCCGGGCCGACCGGGCGGCGGGTTCCGCCGACCGGTCGGCGGGTTCCGCCGACCCGGCCGCCCAAGACCGACCCGCGCCGCACCCGCCCCTAACTCCCGCACGCGGCGACTTCGCCGCACCCACAAAAGAAATAGCCACCGCCATCGGCCACGCCCGGGGCTCAGTTCGGGCTGCCCACAGCACTTGTCCACACCCTGTTCACAACTCCGCGAAGGAGCGCTCGTGATCACCACCACCACCCGTCGTCAGCACACCTTGCGCGGCCACCTACCAGGCCGCCACACCGCCCGCGCCGCCAGCTCGGTCGAACACCAGGCCATGCTCGCCTCGCGCCTGACCACCCGGGACAAATGGCTCCTCGCCCTGCTGCACGAGCACCGAGTCCTGACCACCAGCCAAATCCAGGACGCCGCCTTCCCGTCGGGCCGCTCGGCGCGCCAGCGGCTGCGCGATCTCTACCTCTGGCGCGCTGTGTCGCGTTTCCAGCCGTTTCAGCAACTCGGCTCCGCCCCCATGCACTACGTCCTCGGCCCGGCCGGGGCCGCTGTGCTCGCCGCCGAACACGGCCTGGAAGTCAAAGAACTCGGCTACCGGCACGACCGCGCCATGGGTATCGCCCATAACCAGCGGCTCGCGCACACCGTCGGCGTGAACGACTTCTTCACTTCACTGATCGCCCGCACCCGCCACACCCCGGCGGCCCGCGCGGAGGCAGTAGTGGCGTGGTGGTCGGAATCCCGCTGTGCGAGGCATTTCGGCGACCTCGTCATCCCCGATGGCTACGGCCGCTGGCGCACCCGCGTCGGCACCGCCGCCCGGGAGGTGGAGTGGTTCCTCGAGTTCGACACCGGAACCGAGTCCCTGACCAAGGTCGGCCGGAAGCTGGCCGGATACGCGCGGCTGGCCGAGTCCACGGGCATCGCCACGCCGGTGCTGGTGTGGCTGCCCACCACCCGCCGCGAAGCCGGGGCCCGCACCGCCCTCGCGCGTGTGCACGCCGACCTCGACGACCCCCGCGCAGTGCCGGTGGCCACCGCGGCGGCCGACCTGCTCGATCCCACCGCGCCGCATCCGAGCCCGGCTGAGGCGGTGTGGCTGCCGCTGACCTCGGCGCGTGTCGACCGCGCCGGCCCGCGGTACAGCCTCGCCGACCTCGCCGACGCCTGGCCCGGCCTGGCGCCGCCGGCCGGGCTCGCCACCGAGGACGGCGACGGCGAGGTCGGCGAGGTCGGCGATGTCGCCGCGGCCTCGCCGTATCGGCTGCCGCCGCCGAGTTCGGTTCCGCCGCCGGCCACGCCGAACCGTGTCGCTCGCGGCGAGCACTGACACAAGGCGCCCTGCCTCAACCCCGCGGCAATTCGGTCCCCGGCCGGTCTCTTAGCGCACCACGGAAAGGAGAGCGATCCAACTATGGGAAGCAAAATCGCGGTCTGCGTCGCCGCCTTGGTCCTCGCCATTCCACTGCTCATCGGCGCCGGGATCGCCGGGATCATCAGCACGCTCTTCGGCAGCAGCGGGTCGTCGGGTTCGCTGACCTGCACGCCCGACGGTGCGCCTACCGGCACGGTGCCGGGCTTGACCGCCGAGCAGATGGGCAACGCGGCCACCATCGTCGCGGTCGGCAAGCAGATGGGTGTGCCCGAGCCGGGCTGGGTCGTCGCTATCGCCGCCGCGATGCAGGAATCCAAGCTGCAGAACCTGCCCTACGGCGACAGGGATTCCCTCGGACTCTTCCAGCAGCGGCCCTCGATGGGCTGGGGCACCCCGCAACAGGTCACCACACCAACCTACGCGGCAACGAAATTCTTCGAACACCTCACGGCCACACCGAACTGGCAGAAGATGAGTGTCAACGACGCCGCGCAGACGGTCCAGGGTTCGGGGTTTCCGAATGCCTATGCTCAGCACGAAGAGAAGGCGCGCGCGATTGTCGCCGCCGTGTCCGGCGTGCGCTGTCAACCGGCACCCGCGACGACCGGAACCGGTGATTGCAACAATATCCAGGCCGCGACCGCCGCCGCGATGACCGCGATCAATTACGCGTGCGGACAGAGGGGGCTGCCATATGTGTGGGGCGGTAACGGCCCGCAGAATGGGGACAACGGATTCGACTGCTCGGGGCTGACCAAGGCCGCCTACGAGGCGGCCGGGATTTCGCTTCCGCGTACAGCTGACGCCCAGTACAGTGCCGGGAATCGCGTGCCCGACGGGCAACCCCTCCTACCGGGCGACCTCGTCTACTACGGCCCGACCTCGAACATCCGACACGTGGGACTCTATATAGGAAACGGAAAAATGCTGAACGCCCCCGACTTTGGCCAATCCGTACAAATCGACAACTACCGCTACCCCGGAGACGATTACGCGGGCGCCACCCGACCCGCGCACTAATCAATCGAATATTTACGCAATATTGCGCGAGTAAACAACAACCATACAGTGACCGCGCCCGGTACGCCGTGTGCGGATCACGGTTGATAGACCGGGAGAATGGCTGCGGGTGACGTTGCCTCCGATGACGACAAGGCTGGCCGCCAATCGCGTGCGCTGGATTGGTCGGCGAACAGGCCGACGACGCGTGGGTCGCCGTCCCGGTCACACCCGCTCGGATCGAGGCGTACCACCCAACCTCGCACCCGATCAGCACCAGGAGTCTCCTCGGATGCGGTTGCGAGGGCCGCGTCCGGGGCGGGTGTGATGAGTTCGCACACGTGGGTTCCGTGCACGTTGGTCAGGTCCAGGGTGCGGGTGATGTCGTGCCAGAACAGGGCGCCGTCCAGCGCGCTGTCGAACGGCCCGTAGCAGACCGGGCCGTTCGAGGTGTCGAGCAGGACGATGGACGGAACCGGGGTGTCCGTGGTTGTGGCGGGTGCGCTGCTGGTGCCGAGAGTGCTGGCACGGACTGGCAGAAGGCAGCACTCGACCGAGCGGCCCTCGCGCGGCGTTGACGCGTCGGTCAGCCATTGGTGCGCCTGATCGCGGTCGAACGGTCCCACTGCGAAGGCGGCGCGTGGTTCGGTCGGCACCACGACCAACGCGATGACGCACTCGTCGTGCGCGGTGGCCTCCGGGGTTTCGTTCGTCAGGACCGCCATGACCTCGTCGGGCAGCGGGAACACCTCGCCCCGGGTCGTGTTGTGTGTCAGCACCGGTTCCGCGTCGGGCGGGAACAGGGCCACGGTTCGGGTCGCGGTGACGTCCGGATCGTTGATACCGCGCCAATCCGCGCATAATCGCGCGTCCGCGCGGGTGCCGAAGACACCGTGCGCGACGACACCGTCCAGCAGGGAAACGGCCAAGGCGACAAACGAGTCCCGTGTCATATCGGGTGGTTCCTTTCCTGTCGATTGTTATCGGCGCAACACGTTCACCCGGTCACCGCCGAGCAGCGGCGCGTCCTCCGGGCCCGCGAGATGAGGTTCAATCCAAATAGGACGGTGGTCGTTACGGCTGGCGTACCACTGATTGCGCCAATGCCCTCGCACGACCCAGCGGTGCCGGTACTCGCGAGTCGATGTGGTGGTGTCGCTGTGGTCGGACGGTTCGGTGCGAGCGCGACGCAGGTCGATGTAGCGGACGGTCGGGTCGACATCGGGAGTGTCACGGGCCATGCGACGACGCGCTCCGCGCGGCGCGGTGATGTCCTCGGACCGGACGATGGTCTGCCCCATCAACAGCCACGTGGCCAGGATCGTGCGGTCCAATGTCAGACTGGCTTCCGCGAGCTGTCGCGCCTCGTCGCCCAATGTCGCCGCAGTGACCTCACCGGGCCAGCCATCCATGTCGGTGTATTCCATCGGGGTCAGCCCTTGCCAGTCGTAGCCATGCGGCGGGGTGAACGACGGTGGAACCGGGGCGCGACGCAGGTTGGGCAGCAAACCGGACGCGAAGAAGTCGAACCCTTCCTCGGGCGTCGGCGGGGCGTCGGGATGCGGCTCCGGTCGCGTCGCCGCACGTTCACCGCACCGGATCGCCTCGTCGCGTGGCAGCGTCGCCAGGAACCGTCCAAGACGGGCGACGTCATTGGCGGCGGGGCGTTGCCATCGGTGGACCCACAGGCCGCCGCGTCCCGGCCCCCAGGACACGATGCTGACGCCGTCGTGGTGATCGGCCGGGTTGGCCACGGGCGGCTCGGCGTAAACCATCATGCCGACCGGGGCGGGCAGGTCCTCGGGGTGCAACCGGTAGTCGGTCAGCGTGGTGGCGGCGGTGCGGGCGAGTTCGGTCATGTCGCTGGAGACGTAGAACAGTTCGGCGACCGGGAACTGGGCGGCCAGTGTGCCCGCGATGGTGGCGGCCACGTCGTCGGAGCGGCCGAACACCCGCGATTCGGTGGCCTTGTCCGGTTGCGGGCCGAGGAAGAACTGCAACCAGTTCGCCGCCCCGTCGGGCCCGGGATCTCGTGTCCACGCCGTCATGCGCGCGCGGATCTCGGGTACGTCTCGTGCTGTCACGGAAATAGGCATGGCGAAGCCCCTTTCGGAATAGGAAAGAACGCCAGAAAAGGCAGAGGATTAGCGCGTCCCCGTGCGGCTGATGTCGGCGTGACGGATAGGGCCGGAGCAGCTGTCCGGTGAATTCAGAGGTGTTACCGAGGTGCGGTGATCGCGTCCAGGGCGCGTTCGATGTGGCTAGGCATCCTCGTGGGGGCGCCAGGATGGTCAGAAAGGTAGGCCAGCATTTCCGGGGCCGGATGTGGCGGGGCGTCGCCCGCGAGAACGGTCAGGGCGGGGCCGTGGCGATGGTGCAAGTCGGCTGCCAGCGGCGCGGCGATAGGCAACCACACGTCACGGATCTCGTAGCGGCCCTCGGAGTCCGGGTGGATGGTCCGGGGCTCAGAGTCCAGGGACAGCCCCCAGGGATCGTCGTAGATCTCCAGGGTGTCGCCGTGCCACTCGAAACGGACCTGGGCGTTGCCGTAGAACGATTCCAGGTAGACACCGATCCATTGGGCGACCGATCGGCGGCAGCGCAGCCCGATGTCACCGAGGGAGCCCTGCCCCTCCAAATCCGGAAACTTTTCCAGGCTTTCGATTTCTAGCGATGGTGTTTCGCCATCGGCGATGATGCCGGGGAAGGCAGGTTTGTAGGGCAACGCGACCAGTACCTCACCGCGTACGAACGGGGGCGGGCCGAGGCCGGTGGAGCCGCGGTGCGTGGAGCGTGGGTCCATAGCGGACACGTCCTTCTCGAAATCCGATGGTGCGGGTTCGTGCTATGACGGGTCCATGGACGCTCCGTGCACGCCCAAATGTCAAGCCACATATACGTTTTCACCGACCTAGCCGTATCGCGACGTCCGGCACAGAGGTGTGTCCACACGAGACACATGTCTTGTTTGACGAATCGCTTGACATGGAGGCGGTGACGAAGCGTTCCATAGTCGTGTAGCCCGAACAACCGGATGCGCACCGGCGGGCCAACGCCCCGGCCGGGGCATGACCATCCCATTCCGCACCAAAAACACAGGGAGTTCGTCATGTCCCGTAAGAACCGCAAAACCCGCACCGCAAACGCCGCAACCACCGCCGCTACCGACGACCGCCACCTGCACGCCGTGGCCGACGACCTCGGCCAGCAGAACGCACCGACCACAGAGGACAAAGTGCGGGCAGCGCTGACCGACAATCCTGGCTCCACGACCGCCAAACTGGCGATGGCGGGCGGAGTCGGCCGTTCGACCGCCGCGAAGATCCTGGCCCGCTGGGACCGCGACGGCACCGCGATCCGCACCGCAGGCGACGGTCCGCGCAACCCCGACACCTGGACACTCGCACCGTCAACCAGCGACACCGCCGCACCCGACATCGACGAGGCACAGACGGACACGACGGCGCCGCCCAGCACCGACCAGCCGACCGACGACACCGACATCGACGGCACGGTCGAGGACCCGGGCGCGACCGAGGCCGCCACCGACGCTGACGGCTCCACTGCCGAGGACACCACTGCGGCGGTGCCGGGGCCAGAGGCCGGATCGGATGCCGACGACACCAACGTCGCCGCCGACACCACGCCTGCCCCGCCCACCGACGGCGACGGCACTATCCCTCCGCCTGACACGGCACAGGTGGATCCGGTGGATGGCGCGGCCGAGCCCGAGCCGTCTTCGGCAGCAGCTCCGGTGGTCTCCGAATCCGCCGACACGGCCGCCACGGACAAGGACCGACTGCCCAAGGGCGGGCTGCGGGCCTTGGTGGAGGAGTACCTGACCGAGCACCCGGGCGAGACCTTTGGGCCTGCCAAGATCGGCAAGGAACTCGGCCGCTCAGGTGGCGCGGTCAACAACGCCTTGGAGAAGCTCGTCACCGACGGGTACGCGATCAAAACCTGCGAGGCACCGAAACGGTTCGCCATCAACCCGGACAAGACCGACGTCCCGGAGACGACCGACGGCTCCGGGGAACCCGCCGCCCCGGACGCCTGACAGCCGCCGCCTACCCGCGCGGGGCCGTCGCCATTCACTTCCGATGGCACGGCCCTGCGCGCGGGCGGGTTCGTGCGAACACCGGTCCCGCATCGTCGACGGGCGTTTGGACCATCACCGCCGTCCCGGACGACGACGGCACCACCTCCTCCGCCACCACCCCGACCGCCTGAACCTGTTCCCCACGTCACCGTGCCCCGGCCGCCCACTGATTGGCCGGGGCACGGTGACGTTCCGTCGCTGCCCTGTCGGCGACGAGAAGCCACGCCGGAAGCCCCCGACGCGGGCGGCCTATTGGGTTATGTGTTCGATGATGTCGCGCAGGAGGGCGCGGGTTTCGGGGTCGGTGGAGTACAGGATGGTGCCCGCGCGGGCTCGGGTGAGCAGCACGCGGTAGGTGCGGCGCGCCCACAGGTCGAAGTCGGCCGCTGAGGCGCGGGTGAGGGCGTCGTCCCGGGTGGCGGCGGTGTCGGTGACCCAGCGGCCGTCCCGCCAGAGCAGGTCGGGGCCGAGGATGACGCCGCCGTAGTCGTACTCGAAGCCTTGCGCGGTGTAGATGCAGCCGACCTGGCCGGCACCGGCAGGTTCGATCGCCCAGAGCGGCGAGGGCGGCAGCCCGTTGACCGCGCGGTTGCCTTTCACGCTCCACGGGCGGTGCCAGTCGCCGATCACGATGTCCTCGACCAGCGGATTTCCTGGCCTCGCTTCGCTCCATGGCCAGCAGTACCCGGCCGTCATCCGGGTGCTCGCACCGAGCTCGGCCTTCGCGCGCAGCAGCTGCTCCAGCTCGTGGGGGCTCTCGGCCACCCGCAGCTCGAACCCCGCCCCCGGTCCGGTCGCCGCATTCCACGGGGCAGGAGGGAGCGGTGCGTCGTCGAGGCCGAGCAGGCGACGGACCCAGCCCTCGTAGCATGGGCTCCGGTGGCGGTGCTGGCTCGCCAGCTGGGCAGTGTGCACGGCGGCACCGGAGGCTCGTACGGCCGTCTCGATGTGGGCGTGGGTGCCGATCTGCCCGGGACGGACTGCCTGGTCCTCGTCGAGCAGGAACACCACGACCCGGGCGGCGTCGAGCAGCTCCGCGGCTTGGGTGCGGTCGCTGCGGCGCGAGGCCGGGGTGTAGCGGGTGTTCGAGGTCGCGCGCAGCTGGTGCGCGTCGTCGCACACCAGCAGATCCAGGCCGCCCAGCTCGGTGTCGGCGGCGGCGGTGCCGAAGTACTGGAACAGCTGCTGGGTCTGGCGTGAGCCGTGTCCGGCGGTCTTGCGCAGCGCGGTGGTGAACGCCTGCGAGCCGGTGGCGTGGCGAGCCCGGTAGCCGGCGCGCAGGGCCTCGCCGAGCAGGGTCAGCGCGAGGGCGCTCTTGCCCGAGCCCGCGGCGCCGGTGACCACGACGGCCGCCTGACCGTCATCATCGGCGGCGAGGAGCCGGTGAACGTGGCCGAGGACGGCCTGCTGATCCTCGGACAAGGTGAACGCATCGGAGTGTGTGAGCGAGCGGGCCGCGACGTCGAACAGCGAGGGCGCCGCTGAGCGCGAGGGTGATCCGGCGGTCGGCATGAGTACGTTCCCTCCTCGCTGTGAGACCACGGGGGTCAGGGCACCAGGGTCTCAGGACTCGACGGTGATGGTGCCTGGCGCTTCGCCCCGGGCGAGCAACGTTGGGGCGGAGTGGTCGGCGACTACGTGCAGGATCAGGATGAAGCGGTGCTCGTGGCCACGGTGCCAGTTGTGGTGGTCGGCCAGCCGCCGGAGGTCGTCGAGCACCCGCTGGTCGTCGATGTCGGGTTCCCACCGTTCGGCGGGCTCGCTCAGGCCGTAGAGGTTCAGCTGGATTCCCCGCGACGCGGGCCGGGCGACGGTGGCGCACCGCACGGCCCGCCACGCCGGGTCCGAGTGGGCGCGCAGCAGCGTGGTGACCTCGGCGGTCAGCCAGATCGCCAGCTGCGGTAGCTCGAGCGCGGCGGTGTCGTCGTATCGTTCGCCGAACACCGTGCCCGTGGGGTGCTCCCGCACGGCCTGCCCCAGCACGGTGCCCGCGACGCGGCCCAGGACGCGCGCCGTGGTGGCCAGGGTGCAGCCGGAGGTGGCGTCGTACCAGTCGTGGGCGGGCACCTCGGCCAGCACGGCCCAGCTGCTGTGATTGGCGGTGAGGCGTTCGGTGACCGCGCGGGAACGGGTCGCCGAGTGCAAGTTGCGTACTACGCGGACGCGCAGCATGTCGGGGCCGTGGTGGTAAATGCGTTCGAGCAGGTGGTATTCGCCGTTGGTGGCGACCCGCTCGTTAACCAAGCGGGGCGCGGTCACGCTGGACTCCCCGACCGGGCTCGGCGCCCGTCCTCCGGCGCCGTCTCGGGTGGGTGCACGCCCCCCTCGGATTTCACCGAGACTGCCTGGAAGGTCCACTCGTCCCCGTCGATCCGATAGTTTCCGTCCGCGTCGGGGTCGATGCGCCAGGGCAGGTAACCGTCGAGGGACCGCAGGTGCTGGTGAACGTGGACGAGGGTGTCGCCGTCGAAGTACACCAGCGGGTGGTCGTCGGGGACCTTGTGGTGGTTCGTCGTACACCACGCCGCCACGGCCTCGGCGATGTCCGGCCGGAACACCGGGACCCACGGCGCTGCTGGCTTGGTGTCGATCCGGGCAGGAAACCCACTCACGGGCAGGTTGTCGGGATCGCAGGTGACCACGGTTTCACCGGGGCGCGGGAAGTGCCGCTCGGCGTCGCGCAGTACTTCGAGCTGGCGGTAGAACCGGGCGCGGGTGCGGGTCGGGGCGGACAGGAACCAGCGGCCCAGCTCGCCCAACGGGTAGCGGCCATCCTCGCCCAGGGCGATCTCGTGGCGCTGGTGGTCGGCGTCCCCGGTGAAAACCACGAGGAGGTCGTCCTCGAAGCGGGCCAGCGGGTACCAGTCCGGGTCGACCGGGTAGACCACGTTGAGCCATTCGCACACCGCCTCGGCGACCTCGCGGCGTAACCGGGGCCGCACCCACAGGCCATGGTGGCGGCGGGGTTCGACGACGGCGGGGAAGCTGACCTGGTGCGGCTCGGCGTGGGCGGCGGGCACGAGTTCGATCCAATGCTCGCCGGCGGCGAGGTCGGTGCCCGCGGACGGGTCCTGGGTGGTGGGCGTGTTCATCGGGAATCTCCTTCGGTGGTGGTGGCGTGGTTGCCGGGGCGGGTCCAGCGGTGCGCGACCGGATCCCAGGTGGCCGTGGTCAGGAGGCGGTTGAGGTCGGGCAGGCCGGGGCCGAGCATCCAGCCGAACTCCAGGCACTCGGCTTCCCCAGGCCAGCGTCCGGTCCAGATGTCCTGGGGGCAGCGGCACGACGTGGCGTGGCCGAGGCGCTGCAGCCCGGTGGCGAGGCAGCGGGCCACATCGCAGCCCTCGATGTGGGCCTGGCCGATCCCGACGTGGCAGTCCGGGCAGGCCGATTCCAGCGGCGTGGCGTCGGTGTCGGTGGGGCGGGTGGTCATGCCGACCTCCTGGTCGTGTCGTGACGGTCTCCGAGGAACTCGGTCCACTCCTGGGTTTCGTAGCTGACGTAGGTGTTGTGCAGTCGTACGTCGCCTGCGAGGAGTTGGCGGTGCGCGAGCACCAGTCCGGCTCCGGCGGTGATGCTCTCGGCGAGACGCAGGTGCATACGTGCCCAGTCGAAGCAGCGTCGGTACTCGTCCTGGTCGACGGCGCGGCTGCTCAGCGTCGGGTAGATCTCGCGGGCGCGGGCGAACAGGGCCTCGGCGGCGGCGCAGTGCTCGGCGGCGCTACGTGGCTCTGCCGTCCCCGTCTCGTCTGCGGCGGGCGGCGTGGCGGGTGCGGTGTTCGGCGGCATGGTGTCCTCTCTGGTGGTTGTGGGCTGGAGTTTGGGGTCAGTAGGCGGTGAGCACCGCGCGGGCGCGGGCGTCGGCCAGAACCGGGTGCGTGGTGTGGCGGTTGTCGTCGGCGATGTGTGCGCGCACATCGAAACGGGGCGGGCCGCCGGAGGGGTCGGTCCAGCCGTAGAGGGCGGGCAGCATCGCGAGCGCGTGCGCGGTGGCCTCGGCGGCGGGATCGCCGTCGCGGTAGCCGAACACTTCGAACTCCAGCTCCACCGCCGACTCATCGGCGGCGATCGCGTAGCGCAGGTGCGGTGACAGCTGGGCCCGCAGCTCGTCGAGGGCGTCGGGAGCACCAGGTCCCGGCGGCCCGGTGAGGTCGGCCAAGATCCGCAGCCCGAGCTGGTACAGGTCGTGGCGGTGCGTGTCGCCGAGCAGCGGGCCGTAGCGGCGGGCGGTGGTGTCGGCGGCGTCGATCCCGGTGTAGCCACACGTGTCGCGCCCGTGCGGGAACACCAGCGGATTTTCCTCCGGTCCGGGTGGGATGTACTCGCCCGCGCGCATCGACCAGCGGTCTCCCCGAATCGCGGTCCACACCACGCCTGTGTCGAAGGCGTGGACGTAGTCGGTGCCGTGGCTGGTGGGCCAGGGCCACGGCCACTCGCGCCCTGGATGGGTGACCTCGCCTGCCTTGTCGATTTCGGCGGCGTGCAGGAAGAAGTCGACGAGGGTGGTGAACCCGCCCTCCGACCGGGCCTGCTCGATCTCGTCGAGGCCGTTGCAGGCACAGCTGTTGAGGTGGGCCGACCCGAGCCATTCGGCGTCCGGGCCGCGCCCGAGGTAGAAGTCGTGTGTCGTCGATGTGCTCATCGGGCGTCACCGCCGAGGGTGGGCATGTCGGCGGGTTTCTCGCGCATCAGCGGCATCGGTACCGACGGCGGGGCGGCGGGATCACGCAGCCACGTGTCGATGTCGGGCGGGCCGAGCGGATCGTCGCCTTCGGGGAATCGCGGGTCGTGCGGATCGATGCGGTGCCAGCGGACCCCGCCGCCCACGGTGACGAACACCGCCACGTCTTCGGGATCGAAGGTGATGATCCAGCTGCTGTTGTGGCTGCTGAACCACAACCAGGGCCAGCCGAGTTCAGGCTGGTAGCCCTGGCCGAGGCGTTCGTCCTCCCACACGACGAGGGCATCGGCGACCGCCGCGCGGAAGGTGTCCTCGTCCGTCGCGGTCAAGGCCAGCAGCACGGGCGGGACGGCGAGAAAGTTGTCGGGGTAGCACTCCCCGCGCAGGGAGCCGATCCACTCGGCGTGCTCGCCACGCCCGAAGTAGAAGTCGGTGTAGCTCGACATGAGCTGTCACTCCTTTACCGTGATGGCACGTAGGGCTTCCGGCTGGTTGGTGCCGGGACGCAGGCGTAGGGATCGGGCGGCGAATACGGCGGGGGTTCGTTGTGGTCAGCCGTGTCCTGATCGCGCTCGGCAGCGCGGCCGAGGATGTAGGCCAGCACGATCACCGGGGTCCATGGTCCCGGCAACATGACGGCGAGCACGGTCCACAGGAGCCGTTTCTTCCTGTCCTGCATGGGTTTCTCCTCGAATGCGGCGGGACGGAGCCCTGTCCGGGCGACTTGGTCAAGGGCGTCTCCACAGGTGCCCGGGATCGGTCACGGGGCACGCCGGGAGTGCGTTGTGGCGGGAGCCGGACCGCTGGCGGCCCGCTGGGGTCGCGCAGCCATCTCGCGAAGTCCGGCGGGCCGCACCGCAGCGGCGGGCGCGGGTTGTCGGGGTCGAGTTGGTGCCACCGGTCGCCGCCGCCCGCCGTCATGCGCACGCCATGGTCGTAGGTGATGATCCAGTCGTTGCAGTGGCTGGTTTCCCAGTCCCACGGCCACCCGTTGCGGGGGTCGTGCGCGGCGCCGAGTCCCTCGACCGCCCACATCAGCAGCAGGTCCTTCACCGCCGAGACGTAGGTCGAGGGGAGCCTCGCGGTCAGCGCGGCACGGCCGTAGGGATGTTTGAGGAGGTTGTCGGGGTGGCAGGCGAACTGCAGGGAGCCGATCCACTGTGCGCCGAGGTAGAAGTCGGTGCGGGTGGTCATCTTGTGCCCCTTTCCTTGTGGGGTCTGTGGGTTGGGCGGTCAGGTGCCCTCGGAGTTCGGGCAGTGAGGCTGGTGTCCGACGTCGGATCCGAAACCCAGCGGCACAGGCACGGGGTGACCGCTGGTGCGCGCGTCGAGGAGGCGGCCGAGGGAGGCGAGATCGGTGACCTCGGCCCGCGGCACCTCGCCGGCGCACTCCGGGCACGGCGCGAGGGCCCGCAGGTCGTCGACCGTGCCGCCGAAGGAGGTGAACCGGTACTCGGTGCCGTGATCGGTGATGGTCACGCGATACCAGCGCCACCCGCCGTGTTCCCGGTCCGGGTCGTCGGTGACCGTCACCGCCGCGCACGGGACCCCGAACACGTCGGTCACATCCCGGACCAGCCGACGGCGGGTGATGGCGCGCTGGACGTCGCACGGGCGAGTGTCGAAGCCGGGATCCTGACGGCGGGCCCGGTCGAACGCATCAGCGGCGCGTCCGGAGAGAGTCTCGGCGGCGGTGTTCATCGGGGGCGCTCCTTCACACGGGTGTCGTCGGCGGTGGGCGGTGCGGTGGTGTGGTCGACCCGTGCACCGAGGGCGCGGGCGAGGGCGGGTGCGCGGGCGATCGCCTCCTCGACCGGCAGGGTCAGCTCGATGCGCATGACGTCGCTGAACTCCATGTACGTGACCGACACGGGCGCGATCCTGCGCGGCTCCTCGCGGCGGAATGTGGAGGTGAGTTCGTGGAACAGCTGGGACGCGAGCTCGTCGCGGGCGGCGTGCCCGCGTGCGCGCGCTTGGTCGCGCTCGCGTTTGTCGGTTTCGGCGCGCGCGAGTGCCTGGTGGTAGCGCGGGATGAGGTGCTCGTGGATGTAGGTGGCGACCTCGGCGGGCGCGGTGCCGACGGCGAAGCCGGGATGGGCGTCCTCGTCGTGTTCGCGTGGCCACACGAACACGTCCCAGAGCCGTCGCGGCACGTCGCCTGGTACCAGGTGATACCCCCACGCGCGCCGATCCCACGGGTGCAAACCGATGCGGATCCCGGTGCTCAGGCACAGAAGATCCGCGACCTCGCCGGGATTGCGGCCACGCCCGACGGTCCACTTGCCCGGTAGCGCGGCGGCGATGTGGATCGCGTCGAGGGCGACCCGGTCGTACTTCGTGACGCGCGGCGGCGCCGCATTGGGTTCGGTGTCGTGGGCGGTGTCGGGTGCCGTTGTGGTCGTTTTCGTTGCCATGATGGGGCTTCCTAGTCGCTCGTAGGGTTGGTTGAGGGTTGGCGGCGCTCGTGGGCGGCGACGCCGTCGTTCCAGGCGAGCTGGCAGGCCAGGGCGTGGCCGTGGGTGGCGGTCGCGGCGTCGGCGGCGTCGAACCATCCGTCGGCGTAACCGGAGCTCCAGTGCGGGGAGGCGGGTTCCGGCGCGTAGTCGAGGCCCGCGCGGTAGTCGTCCCAGCCACACCTGCGGCCACGGTGGTAATCGGGCATGGCGGTCACGGGATGTCCCCTTTCGTCGTCCCGTGTGGACGGTCGGACCCGCTAGGCGTCCGTCGCGTGCGGGCAGTGCGGGTGGTGGCCGGGGTCGCCGTGGAATTCCACGGGCGCGTCGTCGGTGCCGTGGTGTTCGGACTCGGGGTCGAGGTGCGCGCCGAGGTCGGCGAGGCCGGCGACTCGCGCGACCGGGACCCGGGGTGCCTCGCAGTGCGGGCACGGGCCGAGCAGCAGCCAGCCCCATAACGGGTCGAACCCGGTCAGGTCCTGGATGAAGTACCAGCTGCTGCCCTCGTTGGTGACCTCGATGAGGTCGCCCGGAGTGATATGGGTTCCGATGCCGTGGTGGCGGTCGGGGTCATCGCGCACGATCACCGTGTCGATGCCGACGTCGAGGGCGGCGGCGATGTGGGCGGCGGTGATCGCGCGGCGGTCCCATTGCAGCCGGAAGGTGTGGCGGTCGGCGAATTCGCGCGGGGCGGTGTCGCGGTGGCGGCGGGCGGTGGTGATCGCGCGGGCGGTCAACGACGCGGGCGCGTCGGTGGGTGTCGTCGTGGTCATGGTGAACGGTTCCTCCTCCGGTGCGGGTTCGGGTGCGCGTGCTCACGCGGTGGCGAGGTCCGCGCGCAGCCGCGCGAGCGGGCGTCCGTCGCGGGCGCGGCGCCACAGGTGCCAGCCGTTGACGGTGGTGGGGGTGGCGAGGCTGGTCGCCAGCGCGGAAACGGTGGAGATGCGAAGCTCCTCCGGTCCGGTGTGGTGCACCAGCTCCCCGTGCGGGCCGATGGTTGCGGTGTGGTCGTTCCACACCAGCTCGTCGCCGATGGCGAGCTCGCCCGCGCGGATTAGGTCGGCGAGCGCGTCGGGTGCGTCCGGGTCTACCTGTGCTGCATCGGCGAGTCCGGGCGGGCGAGGGCCCCGCGGAGGCGAGTTCTTTCCGAAGATCGACGAGGCGAACACCCACACGGCCAGCTCCTGTTCCGCGCGGTCGGCGAGGGCCCGCATCCACGTGGTCACCGTGGTGGCGACGTGGTGCGGCCACCGTGTGTCCAGCGCGGCGAACGTGGCGACCGTGTGCCATTCGCCTGGGGCGGCGGCGAGTACCTCGACGTCCACCCGTGCGGGGTCGTTGTCGGCGGGCGGAGTCAGTCGCACCACGACGTCGCCTCGGTGCACGTGGGCGGGCGGCGGTGCGGGCAGCCACACTCCGGCGAACATTTCGGCGGTGTCGGTGTGCGCGGGATCGGTCGGGTAGTCGTGGTCAGGAAGGCCGAGCCGCACGCTCGTGACCACGAGCGCCCACGCACCGGCGGGGTTGCGTAGTGGCACCGTTCCCGGTGATGCGGGCACGAAGGTCACCGCGTCGGGTGGCACGGTCGGGTCGGTTGGCGTGGTGTGCGTGGCGGTCATGGTCGGCGCTTCTTTCCGTTGCGGCGGTGGGGTTTGGGCATTCCTGCTAGTCGAGCCATGGCGTGGCCGTGGTGTTGCGGAACCGTGCGGGTGGGATGCCGTTGGTGACGTGTCCGGAAGCGCAGCGCACCTTGTAGTGCACCCCGCTGGGCACAAGTTCGTCCGTCTCGACGGTGTCTTCGGGGGTTGGACACCGAAACAGGTCGCAAGCCCAGGTGATGTTTTTGAAGAATTCTTGGTATTTCCTGGCGTCCTCGGGAGCGTCATCGCGAAAGAAGAACTGCATGGGATTGGCCTTCCGGGTCGGTGATGCTTGGTCGCTCTTTGGTGGTGGGCCGTGTTTTAGTCGCGACCAGCGAGGCCCGGCATGTTCGCGAGTTCGTTCCATAAGTTGATTCCGTTGCACCGGTGCGCGGACAGTCCGAGCGCGTAGAACGCGGTTACCGTGTCCGGCATCGGGTAGCGCCGCACGGTTCCGATGGGGTCCTGGCATCGCACGGTTACGGTGCCGTCGCGGTGGCGGACGATCGTGCCGTTGTCGATGGGCGCGTAGTCGGTGCCGTCGCCGTTGTCTCGCCAGTGCAGCAGCGCGATCGTGTCGCCGTGCTGATTGACGATGGGCTCTGCGGAAGCGGGCGGCGTGGTGTGCGTGGTTGTCATGGTTCGGCGCTTCTTTCCGTTGTGGTCGTCGGTTTTGTTCGCCCGGGGGCGGGGGTGCCCGCCCCCGGGCGGTGGGATGGTTCAGCGGGTGGCGCGCAGGGCGGCGGTGGCTGCCTGCCCGATGGCGCGGGCGGTGGTGGTGGGGTCGGTCAGGGTGTGCACGGTGGCGCCGTTCATCGGTTCGTTGCCGAAGTCGTTGGGTTCCAGCCACAGCACGGCGCAACCGCTGGCGCGCAACCGGTCGAGCATCTTCTGCCCCGGGATCTTCGTGTCGTCTTCGAAGCATCCGTCGGAAATGATCACCAGCAGGCGGGCGGCGTCGGGGCGGGACAGGTTAAGCGCGCCGTCGAGTGCGCCGATCGCGGTGTCGATGTGGTGCTCGCCGTCGTTGGTGTCGAATTCGGTCACCCGTGCCGGGGTGACACCGGGGTGGGTGATCGGGCGCACGTGGTAGCCGAAGATCACGGTGGCGGTGGTGGCGGGTACGGCGGTGTGGCGGGCGGCGTCGGCGAGGATCCATGCCGCCGAGGCGACCGGTGCGGCGAAGGCGTCCATGGACCCGGACACGTCGCACGCGATGCCGATCCGTAGTGGCGGGGCGGGCACGGTCGCGCGGGTGGTGCGGGTGAACGGTTCGGCGGTGGGGATCGCGCCCGCCGCGCGTTGCGCGTCGGCGGTCATCGCTCCCCGCATCCGCAACCGCCCCGGGGGCACTACCGAACGGGTTTTCGTGACCGTGCGGTCACGGACTCCGGCGGTCGTGAGGGAGCGGGCTAGTTGGCGCGCGGCGGTGCGTTCGGACGGGCGCGGCGCCCGGGTGCCCCGGGTGGTGGTGCCGTAGGGGGGCGGCTTTCCGGGGCCACCGTTGAAGACGGCGCGCGCGTTGCGTTGCGCGTTCTGCTGTGCCTCGTCCTCGTCGGCGGCGGCGTTGAGTTTCTGGGTCACGGGGTCGGTGGGTGCGGGGTCGGCGGCTACGGCGCGGCTGACCGCCGCCGCCGCGCTGGCGACCGCTTTCGCCAGTGGTGACGGGGTGCCGTTGCCGTTCTGCCCGTCGTCGCCGTCGTCGCCGTCGTCGTCCCCGGGTTCGGGGGGCGGTTCGTTCGGGTCGGTTCCCAGCGCCTCGCACCAGCGGCGCCCGAGGTCGATCATCGCGTCGGCGTCGTCGTCGGCGGTGCGGTGTGCCTCGCGCCAGATCTCGCGCAGAGTGTCGAGGGTGTCGGCGTCGAGGAGTTGTTTGACGACGCGGGCGACCGGGGTGGTTTCGCGGCGGTTGAGGATTCCCCCGTCCACCCGTGCCAGCAGCAGCGCGGCGGACCGGGCGGCGTCGTGGGTGGTCATTTTCGGGGCGGTGGCGGGGTTGTTCGCTTGCGTGTCGGCGAGAATGAGGTTGGTGGCGCTGGCGCGCAGCCAGTACCGGTCACCCGGGCGGCGTCGGATGTGTGCCGCTTCGATGCGGGACTCTTCCAGCAGGGTCGCCGCCGCTGCTGCCCCGGGCGGTGCGTCGTCGGGTGCACGCCAGACCGAGTGTTTGGCATGCGCGCATTCGTGGGTGAGCAGTCCCCACGCGGTGCGGTAGCGCTTGCGGTCCCCGACCCGGTGCGGGGCGACGGTGGCGGGGTCGACCCCGCTGTCCACGTGGGACCCGTCGACCTCGATGGTGTACAGGTCGGGGAAAAAGCACGCGGGGGCACCGTGCCCCGCCCCGGGCGCGACGGTCACCACGAGGTCGTCACGGTCGGCGATTGCGGGGACCTCGTCGCCGAATGCGGCGGACAGGGTCAGCCACCCGGGGGTGGTGGGGAAAATGGCGGTGGGTGTGGCGGCGGGTGCTGCTACATGGGTGCTCATGGGGTGTGTCCTTTCCGGACAGTCGCGCGGATGCGGTGGGGGTCGCGTTAGAACTGTGACCCGAGGGACAGCGGGGCGACGTTGGCGCCGAACACGTTGCGCACCACGTCGGCGACCACGTCCCGGTCCTCCTCCGGTGCGATGCCGACCAGGTTTCCAGCGGCGGCGGTGGTGCCGAGTACGTCGGCGATCCGGTTGAACGCGATCAGCTCACGCAACTGCGGCGCCCACCCGATCTCTCCCTTTTCCTGCCGTGCGGACAAATTCCGCGCCACGCGCACCGCTTTCTCGTCGATCTTGAGCTGGGTGGCGAGGTCGTAGTCGGTGGACACGTGAATCTGTGCGGAAAACCGCGACGAGAGCGCGTCGGTCAGCACGGCGCCGTGAACCCCGGGGTTGTGTCCGGCCACGACGTAGAACCCGTCCTCGGCGTCGACTACCTCGTTTTTGTGGGTTTTGATGATGATTTGGCGGCGTCCGTCCATCGCGGGGTACACCACCGCGAGCACGGTCGGCGGTATGAGCGTGGCGTCGTCAATGAACAACGCGCGCCCTTCGCGCATCGCGGTCACCAGCGGGCCGTAGGCGAATTCGTAACGGCCGTCCGGGGTTTGGGTGTAGGACCCCACGAAATCATCGGTCACGGTGTCGCTATCGCCCTGAATGGTCACGAGGTCGTCGAACGCTGCCTCCACCACCGAGGTTTTCCCGGTACCGGGCGGGCCGTACATGAGCGCGGACACGTTCGCCTCGCGCAACCGCCGTAGCGCGGTCACGTCGGACAGCCCGGACAGCTTGCGCGGGTGGTACATCTGCCCGTTCGGGCGGCGTACGGGACCGGTCACCAGGGCGGGCGTGGCGGGGGGCGTGGCGGGTTTCGACGGCGCGGGGGTGGCGGTGGTCCCGCGCGGTGTGACGGTAGCGGCTTTGGCGGCGTCGGCGGTTTTGTCGGTCGCGCGGTAGGTGACCGGGTTGGTGCCGATCTTTTCGGCTTCCCCTCGTGATTCCAGTGTCGCCAGTGCGTTCCCGACCGCGCCGGAGGACTTCCCGCCGAGTTTGGTCGCGATGGCGCCGGGGGTGAGTGCGGTGGTGGGGTCGTGGGCGAGTTGTTCGGCCACCATGCGGCGGAGTTCGCCGTTGCGCAGTCGGTTGGCCGCGCCCGGGGCGGCGGGCGTGCTGCCCGTGGCCGGAGTCGTGGCTGGCGTGGTCATGGTGTCGGGTCCTTTCGCGTGGTTCGGTCGGGCGGGGTGGGACCGGTGCGGGCACGGTGATCCCGTTACCGGGTGGTGTCGTCCCATTCGCAGTGGCGGCGGGCGAATTCAAGGTCGGCGGCGGAACCGCACGGGCACGGCAGGCACGCCCACCGTTCCCATTGCTGGCGAGTGATTTCCAGCGGGCGGGAACAGCTACCGCATTCCACGGTTCCGGTTTCGTGGTGGTCGTTCCCGTTGGCGCGTGCCGTGTCCGTGCGTGCCATGGCGGTTTTCCCTGCCGTCGCGTGATTTTCAGTTGCTGGCGAGCCCGTTGATCAGTGCGTCGACCGCGTTGTATTCGCTGGCGGCGTGGTAGTGCGTGCCGTCGGCGGTCACGACTCGCCAGTGGTCGCCGCGCACGGTGTCGGCGGGGTAGTAGGTTCCGGCGAGTGTTCCGTCGGGGCGGGTGACCACGCCGTACAACATTTGTTGCGCGTCGGCGGGGTCGATCACCACACCCGTGACCGTGCACCCGTTTTCCACGAAACGGCGCACCACGATTTCCGGCAGTGGCCCGGGGTCGGCGGTGGGGTCGATTACGTACACGGTGCGCGGGTCGTTGGCGTTGTGGTTCACGGTGTGCCCTTTCGGTTGGTTGGGTTGTGCGTGGTTTGCGGGGTCAGTGGGTGGCCGCGAATTCGGCTTCGGCGGCGTCGGCGTCGCGCTGGTGGGTTTCGGCGGCGTGGTCGGCGGCGTCGGGGGTTGCGTGTTCTTGCTGCCACCCGCAGTAGCAAAACGCGGTGGCGGTGCCGTCGGCGTTGGTGGCGGTGTCGGCGTAGCACATAGCGGTCCCCGTTCGTGAATTGCTGATTTTCCGGCTTCCCGGGGAATGGTTCGCACCCGGGGCGGTGGTTTGTTGTGGTTTCCGGTTTTCCCGGTGACACAACAAACGTAACTCGACCCCGGACGCCACGCAATAGTTTTTCCGGGTCAATTTCGGGGAATTTTGGCTATCTTTCGACGCGAGCGGCGCGCATTTCCCGTAAATGTTTGTGCAGGTCAGGTCACTTCCGGTCGGTTCAGAATGGGCGCGCCGGCCACAGATAAGGCCGCGGACAAAAGCAGTTCTTTTAAAGAAATGAAAAAGAGAAGTGAGAAGTGGATAAGGTGAGTGAAGTGCAGTGGTGAGCACAGGCGGAACGACGACGAAGGTGCGTGACACCGCCGCCGGGCCTGATGTGCTTACCTGCTTGGTGTCAAGCGAGTCTGGGACACCGGTGGATCCCCTTGCAGGGGGTGTGAGCTGCGAGAACGCTTGACACGGGGGGATCCACCTTAGTCGGATACCGGAGGACGAGGCTGATAGGCCGGGTCGGCGGCCCCACGGTTGGCAATCACCGTCCGCGTCGCCTCGGTCTGCGAGTGTGGCACCGGCTAGCCGGGCGAGGACGTGGCGCTCGGCGCCAGGGGTGCTGGAATCGCACTGCACATCCTGGCCACGCATGGGGCGCCGGACCGTATTCGCGGTACGCGGCAGCCGCGCACAACACTCGACGAGTAACAGTGTCGGCATTGTCGTGGAATACAGAGTCGCGTCCACGGGATTCTTTTTCTTCGGCCTCGACGATGGTGCTACTACGGTCGACGCTAGCATCGGCGCGAACGGGATCGCGGCGCGAAATCGAGGTATTTCGCTGTTCCGCGCAATTGCCTCGATCGCACGAGAATCGTGCCTCGATTTCCGTTTCGGCGAGGTGTTATCGAGAACCGTCGGTGCGCTCATTCATGGCGCCGTGGATCGCGAGAAGTCGCCGACCGGTATGCCGGTGTCGCGGGCGCGTAGCCGCTGGGCGAGGTCGACGGTGTCTGCGGTGGGCTTGGCGTCGACTTCGCCCAGCCGGGTCCGCAGGAGGGTCAGGGTGCGGGAGATCGCGTCGTGCCGGCCGAGGGCGTGCTGCAGGCGCATGATGTCGCGGTAGAGCAACTCGTTGTGCGGATCGAATGCCCGCGCGGTCTCCAGCAGGTCCAGGGTGTAGTCGGGGTCGTCGGCGACCCGGGCGCGGGCGAGCGCGGCCACGGCGTCGAGGGCGTCGCGGCGGGTCGCTTCCCGGGCGGCGACGAGCCACTCCGCCTCCAGGCCCTCGGCCAGCGGTCCGCCATAGTGCGTCACGATCGCCTCGTAGGCGTCGGTCCGCCGCTCGGACGTGGTGGCGGTGCGGCGTGCGGTAACCGCCTCGGCGAAGCCCCAGTAGTCCACCTCCACCACCGCGGGGTCGAGCCGGTACTGGCCGTGCTCGGCCACCACCAGCTCGCCGACGGCGCGGCCGGTGGCGCTGTCAAGGGCGCGGCGAATCCGGGAGAGCACGGTGCGCAGCACGCTGGCGGGATTGCGGGGCGGCTCGTCGGGCCACAGGGCGTCGACGATCCCGTCCCGGGACACCCCTCCGGGATGGACCGCGAGATACACCAGCAGTTCGACCGGGCGGCTGCTCAATTCGCCGGACAGGTCGCGGGTGTCCTCGGATCGGGCGGGATCGGGCCGCCAGTGCAGAGCTGGGGCGCCGAACACCGTCAACACCAGCGGTGCGGGCTTCCCCAGGCCCGTATCTGCCGTCCGTGGCGGCAGCGGGCGCGGTTCGCTGTCGGGTTCGCCGCTGGCCTCGGCGGGAGCCGGTTCCGGTATGGGTGGACCCGAAGTGATTTCCAGACGATCAGGGCCGTCTCCGGTGTGCTCCAGAGGGGAAGGAGCACCCTCCTCTGGTGGCGTCGGCGCTTGGCGCGGCGCAGGGGCGTGGCCTTGAGGTTCGGCGGCGTCGCTGACGCCACTGGTGTCGTCGCGGGGCTGCGCGGTGCGCAAGAAGGCCAGCAGGTCGCGGGTGGCGGTCTCGGGCAGGGTGAAGGCGCAGGTGCCGCGCAGGGGTTCGCCGAGGCCGGGGTCGGTCGCGGAGATGATCCCGCCGGCGGTGACGTAGGCGGTCACCCCGGGACGCCATTGGCCGAGCAGCAGCGCGGTGAGGCCGTGCTGACCGTTGTTGTCGAGCAGCTGCTGCAACCGCGCCTGCTGGTCCGGCTCGCGGGGCGGCGTCGCGATCAGGACGGCGGGCCGGGACGGTTGCGGGGCGTCGAGGGCGGTCAGTGCGGTGTCCAGGTCGGCCACGACGGTGACCGTGTCCGGCAGGCCCGTGACGGGCCCCGGCACGCCGAGCAGCCGGGCCAGATCGGCAGCGGGCACGAACACCCTCGGCACCGATCCGCCGTCGGGCGTGGCGGTAAGGAGAGTGAGCAGCAGGGCGCGGGCCGCGGCGTAGCCGCCAGGCCCAACCAGGCCGAGGCCATGCACGCGAGCCTGGTCGAACGCGACCTGCGTCCCTTTGCCCGCGTCGGCGTTGACGGTCTCGCCGCCAGCACCGGGCGCGGTCGGGTCGAGAGCGATATCCACGACTGACGGCGGCTCCGCCGGTCCGCCGTCGGTGCCGGGGGTCGTGGCGGCGCCGATCACTCGCCGGACGCGCGGCGTGAGCACCCGCACCTGGCCCTCGGTCCCGGTTTCCGCGCGCCTCGATCGCGATGCCGCGCCGGAGCGGACGGGTTCAGACTGGTCCTCGTGCGTGGCCGGGTCGTCGGCCGCGGTGTCGCCCGGCTCGTCGGTCTCGGCCTCCAGTTCGATGTCTTCGTCGTGATGCTGGGCGCGTAGATGGGCCAGGCGCAGCTGGTACACCACGGGCGCGACGGGCAGGTCGTCGTCACGCTGGCCGCTGCCGGGCCGGTAGCGCGCGTGGCGTCGCCGTCGCGCGAGCACAAGCAGGGCACTGACCGCCGCCGCCAGGCCCAGGCTGACGAACACCTCGCCACTGCCCCAGGTCACCGCGCCCCCAGCGGGTTCGTCGGCCGCCGTATCGGCGGCGGGATCCGCAGTGGCCGGGGCGGGCTCCGAGAAAGGTGGCGTGAAGGGAGGTGGCGTGGTCGTGCTCGGCGCCGGCGGTGCTGGTTCGGCGGCAGGAGCTGGGCTCGTGGGCGTCGGTTCCGGGGGTGCCGGTGGTGAAGCAGGCGGGGTAGGCGGTGGGCTGGTCGCGGGGAGGCGGAGGGTGTCGCCGGGGTGAATCAGGTGCGGGTTGGTCAGCACGCGTCCGCCGGGCTGGGGGCTGCCCTCGTTGAGCGCCCAGATCTCCGGCCACCGGTCCCCGTCGCCCAGACAGCGTTGCGCGATCCGCCACAGCGAGTCGTGCACTCCACCCTCCGGTGGCCGGACCCGCTCGGTTCCGGGCTCGGCCGCGGGCTGGGTTCGGGACTGCGGGGTGCCGGTGTGCTCGCTGGCGACCGCCGTCGTCCAGGCGGGCGCGGTCGCGACTACCGGGGCGTGGCCGACGGGCCGCCCGGCCTCGGCGGGGGCAGCGGGTGCGGCGGTGGCGGTGCGGCCCAGGACGGCGACCAGCAGGGCGCCGACGAGCACGGCCGCGACGCGCCGCACCGGACCCGTCTGCCGTCGCAGTTCCGGCCACCGGGCACCCCGGGCGACCTCGACCGCACAGGCCACGACGTCGAGGACGAACACGAGCCAGATCAGCCAGGCCAGGCAGGCGAGCACGTCGAGCAGAAAACGTGTCGACATCGGCGCCATCAACACCGACCCGATCTCGTCCAGGTTCGGCAAATGGTCGGGCAAGGGCCATCCCACGCCGCAGATCAGCGCTACGGGAAGACCAGCCACGAGCGCGGCCAGCAGGATGACCGCGAGCAGGCCGCGCGCCACACGGCCCAGCAGCCGCACGACGCGCGCAATCCTCGCCCGGGGCAACGGCACCATCAGCTGCTCGCCGCGCCGACCGCTACCCCGTCGGCCACGGACTCAGGTGCAGGTGCCGCCGATGCCGGTGCCACGGGACGTGTGGCACGCGTCGCGGTGGCGGCCTGAGTGCCCTTGCCGGGAGCGTCGTTCTTCTTCGCGCTCGGGCGCTTGCGCTTGCCGCCGCGGGCGGGCTTGGCGGCCTGGTCGCGCCAGCGGGTGAGGTCGTCGACTGGGACGTCGGTGACCTGGGCCAGCTCGGGCACGTCGATTACCTCGCCCGCCGCGGTCAGGACCTCGCCGAGCTCGCGTTCGAGGTCGGCGAGCTGCCCGGCGAGCTCGGCGTGCCGGCGGGCCAGCTCGCCCACGGTGGTGGCCACCTGGGCGCGGCGCGCGCTGCGTTCGGAGTCTCGTTCCTGAAGTCGGCGGGCGATCTCTTCTTCCGAGGTGACCATGCCGTTTCTCCTTCCGTGATGGCGCAGCCGTGGTCAGGGCTCGATGCCGCTGACACCGCGCTGCGGGTGGGCGGCACCCCGCCCGTGGGTATGGATGTCGTCGATCCCGACCAGCGACAGCAGCTGGGGTCGATACGTGGCGGTGACCTCGACCGTCACCGTGTCCCCGGCCACCTGCACCGTGCCGGTGGCACCGACGCTGGCCAGGTACCGCTGCGCCAGGTCCCGGGCCCGCGCCGAATCGAGCCGAACCACGCCGCTGGCGCGGTATGCGGCGAGGTCGAGCGCTTGAGCGCCGGCGCGGGCGGCGGACTCGGCCTGCCCGCCGGAGCGGACCTTGCTCGCCAGGGCGAGGCCGCCGTCCAGGCTCAGGCCGGTCAGGGCGAGCAGCCCGAGCAGCAGCGCGAGCACGAAGGCGGTCACCCGGCCTTCCTCAGCACGCCACCACCGGGGAACGCCGGTGCGCGACGGGCCGACGGGGTGAGCAGAATGGGCCGCGTGACCGCGCCCGAGACGCAGGAATCGCCCTGTGCGAGTGAGGACTGCCTGACCGCCTGGCACGAGGCCGGACACGCGGTCGTCTACCTGTTGCAGGGCCGGTCGCTGCGCTACGTCACGCTGCGGCCCCGCACCGCCGGACGGGCCGGGTTCACCGCGGTCCGGCCTCGTCGGGTCGATCTGTCCGCGCTGGCGGTCGTCGCCCACGCTGGACCGCTCGCCCAGGCACGCTATGTCCTCGACACCACCGGCGCGGCCGAACGACTCCGCGAGGACGACGTGACCGACGACGACGTCCGCCTCGACGCCTACCTGCACGGCGGGCACGACGACCTCGCCGTGATCGCCGAAGCCCGCCGCGCCTACGGACTCGCCGCTCGGCGACCTGACTTGTGGGCGGGCATCGCGGGGGACCTGATCGACCGGCACTGGACCGAGATCGGCCGCGTCGCCACGGGGTTGCTCGAGCATCGGACGTTGACCGGTGCCCAGCTCCGCGCCTGCGTCCCGGGGCACTGGCTCGCGCGCTGAGCCGACCATCAAGCACCCCCCGGCTGGCGCCAGGACCGGTAGGTGTCGACGACCTCGCTGGCGGTCGATTCCAGGGTTTTCCCGCCGGGCACGCCGAGCAGCAGCGCCTGACCGAAGTCGACGGTGCACCGCACCCGCACGGTCACCGCCCCAGCGGGCACAAGCGAGCCGGACATCGTGGTGGTGACGCCCCGGCAGACCAGCCCGGCCTGCGCGAGCGCGGCGCTGGCGGTGTCGCGGGCCGCGGTGGTGGCGGCCGTGGGGCTGCGTTGCAGGGTGGCCGCGCGAGCGGCCTGGTGTGCGGCGTCGTCGAGCCGCAACCGGGCGTCAACGCCGCGATGCACCACCACGGCCAGGAACACCAGCAGCATCACCAGCAGCGGTGTCACCAGCACGGCCTCGGCCGTCACCGAGCCGCGCTCAGCGGCCCACCACCGCCGCCACCGGACCGTCGTTGCCTTCGGCGCGCGCCCGGTCACGACAGCCCCTCTCCTGACTGGACTCGCCGCGCCGGTGCCGTCCCGGATCCTGCGCCGCGGCTGAGCCCGCGGGGCAGGATGCGGAGCAGTCGCGACCACGACGAGGGCGGCCGTTTCCACGGGAACGCTCCCGTGCCGGTGATGTCGCGGGCGGCGGTGATGTAGGCGAACACGTTCTGCGGCAACGCTTCCGCGGCCTCGGACAGCCGCCGGACTTCGGCGTCGCCGGGCAAAGCGGCGAGGATGTGGTCGGTGCGGACCGCGAGTTCGCCGTGCCGCAGTTTCGCCTCCCAGGCGCGGGTCAGCACGAGGCAGCCGTGCACGTGCCGGACGATCTCGTCCAGGGCGTCGTCGATCACCGTGACCGCCTCGCGTGCCGCGGCAGCCAGCTCGCCGACCGCGGAATCGGGATCGTCGGCGAGTTCGTGAGCCAGGTCGCGGGCGGCGCGCGTGCGGTCCAGGCAGCACAACGCCTGCCACGCCACCCGATGCACCTCACGCGGCACACCCGGGTCGATCCACGCCCGGGCCGGGCCGCAGTGCAGTTCGCCCACCCCTGCGATCAGGGTCCGCACCGCGTAGCTGGCGGTGCCGAGGTCGGTGAAATCGCGGCTGCGGAAGAAAAACTCGCCCCGCACGCGATCTAGCCGACACGGGCTGCCCCGGCCGTGGCGGTGGTCGGCGAGCACGCGGGCAGCGCTGTACCAGCCGGCGAACAGGCTCACGCCCAATGCGAGACCTCCGGCACCCAGTGCGAAGACCGCTGCGAACCCGCTGCCGGACGCCGCCGCAAGCGCCGCCAGGGCGGCCCCGGCCAGTCCGGTGAGGACAATCCGCGGACGCAGTCCCGCACGGACACGCTCACCACGCCACCGCGCCTGCGGGATATCAGGGTTGAGCAGCACCGAATCCGGCCCGTCGGGGAACGTCGCCGCGCGCACCGGCATCACCGCGTCAGGCGGTTTATGGTGTTTCATAAGGCTTTCCTTTCGGCCGGTCGCCGAGATCGCTGCTGCGACAAGGGAACTAGGGCGCGGTGTCGGGCATGAAACGCTCGATCTCGCCGGAGGCTTCGGCGTGCACGTGCAGGTGCACACCGGGCAAGACCGTGGCGGCCTCGCCACGGATACTCACCGACACTGAGGCCGCACCGCGGGACACCGCGAGCTGGGGCTCGCGCAGGGGTCCGGCGGCGAGGTCGTCGAGCAGGCGCTGCCCGGCCGCCTGCCCGGAGCTGGTGGTGCCGTCCTGGGTCCGGGCGGCGGCCAGGGCCTGGGAGGCGGCGGCCTGAGCGACGTGGGTGGCGTGCGACCACACCGCGAACTGGATGATCGCCAGCAACGCCAGCAGCAACAGCGGGGTCGCGATAACCAGTTCGACGGTGACCTCGCCCCGGTCGCCGCGCAGCGCGCGCCGGATACGCTCGGCCAGCGCGCGGGCGCGAGTACGGGCGGCTCTGGTGAGCATCCTCAGCCGCCGAGGTTGATCGAGTTCGCCTTTTGCGTCAATTTCGCCACGATGATCGCGATGATGGCGATCGCGGCGATGGCCATCAGGGCGGTAACGATGACGGTGGTGGTGATCTCCCCGCGCTCTGGGTCAGCGCGCAACAGAGTGATACGCGTGCGCGTCAGCTCCCAGAGGGTACGGATGTAGTGCAACATGGTGGCGCCTTCTTTCCCTTGTGGTGCAATGCCTTTCTCGGTGGCGAGGAGGGATGCTGGGTGGGCTAGAGTCCATTGAGGACTTGGACTACCGCGGGGTAGGCGATGAATCCCAAGAAGCCGAGGAACAGCAACGTGACCGGCAGGGCCATGCGTTCGGTGGCGGCCTGTGCGTCGGACTCGGCGTCGGTGACCTGGTGGGTCCGCAGGGCCTGGGCTTTCGCGGCCAGCGAGGCGCGCACGCGGGCGCCTTCGGTCCCGGCCAGGGAGATCGAGGCGGCGAGTTCGGACAGTTCGGTGATGTCGAGTTCCTCGCCGAGCTGGCGCAGGGTGTTCCACGGGGTGGTGCGGGTCAGCTGGGCGGCGTGCAGGGCGCGGCGGATCTTGTCGAACGCCGGCCCGGCTCCGACGGCCGCGGCGTCGCCGAGAGCGGCCTCGACCCCGGCGCCTCCAGCGAGGGTGATCCAGACGAGGTCCAGGAACGCGGACAGCGCGTCGCGGAATTCTCGCCGCAGCCGGGTGGCCTTGGCGCGGACGTCGAGATCCGGGGTCAGGAAGCCGAGGGCGGCGAGCACGAGCCCGGCCAGCAGCGGCACCTCGACCCCCAGTGACAGCCCGCCCAGGGCCAGCAGTGCTTGCAGCAGCCAGGGCGCCAGCAGCCCGGCCACGGCGAGCAGCGCTTTCGACGCCAGGTGGGTATCGGTGCCGCGGCCGGTGACCCGCAGATCGGCCTCGATCTTCGTGCCGGGCAGCCCGAGCATGCGCAGGCCCGGGACGAAGACCCGGCCCCAGCTGCGCACCCAGGCGGCGTCCGCCGCGAGGACGATCGGTGTGGCCGGTGGTCGCGCGCTGACCTGGGCGAGCCGGTCGCTCAGTGCCGGGGCCGGTGGCAGGGCCCAGGTCAGCAGCAGCCACAGACCGGCACCAGCCCCGGCGCCGAACAGCAGAGCGGGGATCATGAGCGCTCACCTCCGCTGACCGTCGCCTCGTCGCCGTCAGGCGCTCCGGTCACGTCCGGGGCGTCGAGCGCCAGCACCCGGGTTTGCCCGCCGCTGGCGGCGATCCGGGCGAGCCAGGCGAACCCGGCGGCGAACAGGGCACCGATGAGCAGCAGCACGATCTGGCCGGTGGCGGTGTTGTAGGCGTCGAGGTAGGCGCGGTTGAACACCACGACCCCGGCGGCGAAGGCGAGTGTGGTGGCGACGATGACCCGCACCGAGGTCCGCGTCCGGGCCCGGCCGGTCTCCACGCGCATCCGCATCGCGGCCTGTCCGCGGGCGGTGGTGGCCAGCGAGCCGAGCAGGTCGCCGAGCTGGCGGGCCTGGTGCTCGGCGGCGAGGACCAGGGCGGCGAGAACGAGGTCCGCGGTCGGGTCGTCCAGCTCGCGCGCCAACGCTCGCAGCGCCGGCGCCAGGCGCTGGCCGCTTTCCAGCCTCGCGGCCAGCGTGGCGACCTCGCTGCGGATGGCCGCGGGCGCGAGCGGGGCGGTGGCGAGGATGGCTTGCTCGAGTCCCGCCGCGGCGGACAGGACGTCGCGCAGCATCTCCGTCCACGACGCGATCGCCTCGATCCGCGCGACCCGCCGCCGGTGGGCGCGATCCGGGCCGACCAACCGGGGCAGGAACCACACCGCGGCGGCGGCCAGCACCGCGCCGACGATCCATCCGGTGACGGCTCCGGTCAGCACGCCCGTACCGACGGCCACGGTCAGGCGCAGCAGCGCACGCCGGTCGCCTGCCTGGCCGCGCGCTGCGCGAACCAGCCCGGCGCGCCGCGAGGGCGGCGACGCGGCCGCGGGCCGGCGCCCGGCGGCCACGATCAGCAGCACGCCGACGGCGGCCCCCAAGCCGAGCACGGCGGCGAGAAGGGTGGTGGTGTCGAGGCTCATGGCGTCCACCACCCCTCCGGGCGGCTCAGCAGGTCCGGGTCGAACCCGGCAGCGACCAGGTCGTCGAGGGTGTCCGCGCGCAGCGCCCCCGCCACGGGCACCGCGCGGCCGTCGGGGCCGGGCCGGTAGACCTCGTTGGAGATCACCGATCCGTCTTCGGCGCCGACAACCTCGCGGATCGAGGCGATCACCCGGGTTGTCCGGTCGGTCGCGCGGTCGAGGTGCACCACGAAGTGCACCGCAGACGCGATGAGCAGGGCGGTGGCTTCCAGCGGTAGTCGCTCGCGGCTCTGCGCGGCGTAGGAGGCGAGCCGGGTGAACGCGATCTTCGAGCTGGACGCGTGCAACGTGGCCATGGACCCGTCGTTACCTTGGCTCATGGCGTTGAACGCGGGAATGAGTTCGGCGCCGCGGATCTCGCCGACGATCACCCGGTCCGGAGACATGCGCAGCCCCCAGCGGACGAGTTCGGCCTGATCGATGGCGCCCTCACCCTCGACGTTTGGTTCGCGGGCTTGCAGGGCGGTGACGTCGGCGTGCAGCTCGGGGTCGAGGCCGAGGCCGAGCTCGAATGCGTCCTCCACGGTGACGATGCGCTCCATGGGGTCCATTTCGGCGGCCATCGCGCGTAGCAACGTGGTTTTGCCGGCGCCGGTGCCGCCGGTGTTCAGCACGTTCTTGCGGGCCCGCACGACCGCGCGCAGGAACCGTTCCAGGCCGACGTCGAGGGTGCCGCGGCGGCGGAGCTGGGCGAGGGTGGCGGTGAGGTAGCCGTGCCGGCGGATCGTGCACGCCGTCACCCCGCCCGCGGTCAGGCCGAGCACCGCGAAGAGCCGTTCGCCGCCGGGCAGTTGGAGGTTCAGCGCGGGACTGCCGCGGTCGAACCGGCGCTCCTCGGACGAGGCGCGCGCCGCGAGCGTGCGGATCAGGTCGGTGAGTTCTTCGTTCGAGGCGGCCACGGGGGCGACCTGGGCGCGGCGGCCGTCGCTGTACTGGACGAAGACCCGGTCGTAGCGGTTGACCGCGATCGTCTCCACGGACGGGTCGGCCAGCAACGGTTGCAGTCCGCCGAGGCCGAAGACCTCGTCGAGGACTTGGTCGACGACCCGCTGCTCGGTCGCGGAATCGACCAGGGCGCGCCCGGCGAGGAGTTCGGCCTCGCTGTGCGCGGCGACCGCGGTGTCGAGGACCTCGCGGCCGATCTCCCGGCGCCGCGCCAGGGGCAACGGCCCATCGTTGGTGCGGGTGGCGGCCTCGACCCGGCCGGGCAGGTCCGTGGTCAGCGCCTGCCGAAGCCAGGCGCGCAGCCTGTGCTCGGCGTCCTCCGGGCCGCCGGGCGCGGTAGGGGGCGCTGTTGGGTAGTCGGTGCGGGTCATGCGGGTGGCTCCTTCCCTGCGGTGCTGGGCTGATGGCCGTTGCGATGCGGATCGCTGACCTGCGGTGGCGTGGGCACCAGGCGCGGCGGGTGAGGTGCCGGTCCGGGCGGGGTGATGACGCCGCCGCCCGGCTGATGGCGCACCTGCTGGGCGGGCACGCCTGGTACGGCCCCCGGCGCGTTCGCCGACGGCGGGGCGGCTGGGGCGGCGGGTCCGGCGAGGGTGCGGGCGAGGGCTGCGGCCTGGTGGGCGAGGCCGCCGTTACCGCGGCGGCGGGCCGGTGGTGGCCGGTGCCCGGTCAAGGTGGCGGCAGCGGCCGGGTCGTGCGGGATGCGGCCGATCGCCGGTACACCCAGCTCGCGCTCGACATCGGCGGTCGGGTAGCCGTCTCCGGTGAGCAGGAGGCCCGGGCGCGGGGTCCAGCGGGCCAGTTCGCCCAGGCGCGCCGCGGTGTGGGCGAGGTCGTCGCCCTGGGTGCCGGTCACCAGGACGAGGGCGTCGGCGCGGCGCGCGATTGCCTCGGCCGGGGAACCCGGATCGACGCGCCCGCAGTCTGCGAGCACCACCACGCCCGGTTCGCGGGCGACGGTGGGCAGCAGCGGCCCGTCCGGGGCGGTGGCCAGGGTGGACAGCGCGGCGCGGGCGTGCGCGCCGCCGGGCGGGGCCAGCAGCACGCGGGCGCCGCTGGGCAGGGCCTGGGTGTGCTCCCACACCACCGCGGGGTCGCGGGTGCGGCGCGCGGCGGCGGCGAGGCTGACCAGCCCCGGGCTCGCGGGCAGGCCGAAGCGCATCGCCAGATCGCCGCCGGCCGGGTCGACCTCGGCGACCAGACGGCGGGTGTTCTCCGTCTGCGGCCACTTCACGGCCAGGGCCACGGCCAGGGTGGTCACTCCCGGCGAGCCCTTCACCGAACACAACGCGATGAGCATCAGCGGCCACCGCCCGCGGGTTGCATCACCAGTGCGAGCTGACCGGCCGGGACCTGCGCCAGCTGCGACGCGCTCCCGGTGTCGAGGTCCAGCGACACCACGCTCGTCTGGTCCGTGCCCGCCGGGGACACGCCGACGACGGTGGCCCGCCAGGACGTACCCGGGCCTTGGCCTTGCGCGGTGGTGGTCGAGGTTCCCGCCGCGGTGGCGGCGGTGACGACGACGGTCACCGGGGTTCCGGCGGCGAGTTCGGGCGGGAACTGCCCGGGCTTCACGCCGACCGCGACCACGGCCCGGCCCGCCGCCGGGATCGCGGCACCGCCCACCGCGTCCGGGGTCAGCAGCGCTCCAGGCCCGAGGCTGGTCGCCATCGGCCGCCCCACCACGCTGGCCGCTTGGTCCGCCGGAATCAGTGCCACGCCCGGTGCGGCGGACACGTCGATGCTGCGCAGGTCCGCGGGCGTCAGCACGTGCCCGAGCGCGACCGGTTTCGCCAGCGCCAGCATCGGCGTCCGGTCCTGGGTGCTGGTGGTCCACCACACCGCGCCCCCGACACACAGCACGACCAGGAGCACCCCGGTCACCAGGTGCGGCAGCCGCCTGCGGCGACCGCGGCGCGGAGCTGACGTCGCGGGAGAGCCGGAACGGTCCAGCCACGACACCGGCCGGGGTTCACCGGTCGCGTTGTGGCCGCGTGCGGGAGTGTCGGTGCTGGTCACGAGAAGTCCTCCAGGCATAGCTCGCCCGCACCACGTATTCATCCGGCGAGAAATGCCGCCGCGAATACGCGGTCAGGAAAGGAAAGAAACGAAAATGACTAATTCAGTTGGGAAAAGACATTCCGGCCTATCCGGTGCCCAGGGCCTGGGCTTCGGCGACCCGGAAGGACGCCGCGGCACTGGTGGTCATGTCCGGGAAGGTCCCCGCGGCCCCGCCGCCGGACCAGGTGATCCGCCACGACACCGTCGCCGTGCCCGGGAACCGCTCGCCCGGGGCACCGGCCGAGGATTGTTGGTAGGTGTGGCCGCAATCGGGCGAAGACGCGTGCGGATCACCGTGAGCGGGGAATGGGGTGCCTGGCCCGATGCAGGTCACGGTGCTGCCATCACCCATCGCCCAGGACACCGAGGTCGGGGTCGCGGTAGCAGTAACCGATATCGCTGGCACGGACGCTGTCGCCGATTGCGGTTGCCACATCGCGCGGTCCAACCACAACCAGGTCGGCAGTCGCACCAGCTGCGTCCCGGCCGGACTCGACACGATCGCCGGACTCGGTAACCGCAGCTGCGACCGCGCCTGCTCCGCCAGCTCCTCCGGCGAGGGCAAGGGCGCCGCACCCGGTGCCTGACCGTCGGGGATCCATACCGGTGCCCGGTAGAGGGCGTCGCGCATGCCCTGGCCGGAACATTGGTAGACGTACCACCCGCCGCCCTGTTCTGGAGCTTGCGCCAGGACTATGGCTTCGGGTCGCGAACGGGATAGCGACACGAACTGCACACCGCCGGAGCGCGAGGGCCGTGGGTGGTAGCTGACCGTCTGCATTCCGTTGGCCGGTGGCTGGTAGTCGCTGCGCACATACGAGCAATCGGCCTTGTTGTCGTCGCCGCCGACGATCCGGTCGCCGGGTGGAGGGGCTGGGGTGTCCGGGCTCCCGGCTTGTGATTTCGGTTCGCCGGGGCGCGGTCCCGGTCGCGGTGCGGGCTTGCCGCCACCGCGTTGTCCCGCGCCGAGTTCGCATCCGGCGTAGGAGTTCTGGCCGCAGTTGACGTCGCCGTACCAGTCGCCGGCCAGCGCGGGTGTGAGGCTCACGAGTATCGCGGCGGAGGTCAAGATCGTCAGGGTGCCCAGTCGTCTTGCGGTCAGCATGTTCCGGTTCCTTCCACAGCGAACCGGGTCACCCGCCAGGAGCTGTCGACGGCGAGCTTCACCTCGGCGTTGATCAGGTGCTTGCCACCTGGCTCGTTGTCGGCGGGTTGTCCGTTGTCCGCGCGGTATTTCAACCAGTTCGTGGCGTCCGAGCAGTCGCGGATCATGACGGTCTTGGGTGCGTCCTGCGGCTCCACGGACTGCACGACCGGGGTGTTGACGGGCTTTCCCTTGGTGATCAGGCCGTTGTAGTGATCGGCGTACATCTGGCGCGACAGCACCGACAGCGCGTCGCCGGTGGCGTGGTCGGCCAGCCGGGGCGACTGCCAATCGGACGTGGTCGCCACGGCGGCGACGTCCTCCCACAAGCCCAAGTAGGCGGCGGTGGCCTTCTGCTTGGCGATGTCGGCGGGCGAGGCGGCCGTGGTGCTGGGGGCGGGCGGCGGCGTGGGCGTTGAGGAGGCCGGGGCCGCGCCGTTGTCTGAGCTGCAGGCGCTTAGTCCGAGTCCGGTCGCGGTGGCGAGGGCGGCCAGGGCGAGGCGGGTGCTGCGGTGGTGGGTCATCACGGTCCCCCATTTCGTCGACGATCGCTGGTCAGCGTGGGCAGGCCACACCGTGATACACCCCGGTGGTGGGCTCGTCCCAAGACCGACTTTCGTGGCGTTGATGCTCCGGGCAGCCGCTCCGGGGTGAAGTTCACCCGTTGGGTTGAGTGCGGGTGGGGCCCAGGAGCAGGCGGGCAGGATGGCGTACAGGGTGATCACGCGAGGGCCGGAGGGGTCGTGCAGCTGACAACCAGCAGCTGGTGGTGGACCGCTGGCGCCGCCTCGGTCGGGCTGGTGCTCGGCGCGGCGGCCAGCGGGCTCACCCGGCGGTTCCTGCGAGGCGAGCGGGCGCTGGCCGGGTCGTGGTGGCTCGGCGCCGTGCTCACCGCCGCTGTCCTGGGGTTGCTGGGCTGGCGCGTCGGAGCCCGCGGCGAACTCGCCGTCTACGGGTTCGTGGCCGTGCTGGCGGTCCCCTTGGCGGTGATCGATTGGCGCGAGCATCGGCTGCCCCGGGCGTTGATGTGGCCGCAGCTGGCCGGCGTCCTGGTGGGATTCGGGGTGCTGTGCCTGGCACGCCACGACCCCGCGCCGGGTGTTCGGGCGCTCGCCGCGCTGGCGGCGGCGGGCGTGCTGTTCCTGGTCCTGGCTGTGGCCACGGGCGGGGGTGTCGGCGCCGGGGACGTCAGCGCCGCTGCCGTGGTCGGGCTGGTGACCGGGTGGAGCGGATGGCCCCAGGTCGCCGGGGCGCTGCTGGCGGCCTCGGTGCTCGCCCTGGTTGCGGTCGCCGTGCCCGGCGCCCGCCAGCGTGCCGACAACGGCGCCACGGTGGTGCCGTTCGGTCCGTGCCTTCTGGCCGGTGCGCTGGTCATGGTTCTGGTCAGCGGATAGCGCTGTGCTCGCCGTGACGGACTGCGTGCGGTAGAGGAGTGGAGTCATCGCGCGTACTGCTCCGATCGGGAGAACCTGCGGTGTCGTCCGGTGGTGCGTCGTGTGGAGGGCTCGGGCGAGTCCGCGCTGTCCGCACCGGGCCTGGGTTCGGCGTCGTCGGCGGTTCCCGCGTTCTGTTCGAGGCGTGGGCAGGGAAGGGCCGTGTGGGCGTTTCCCTCCGCAGCGCTCACGTCGGCGACGGGTTCGGTGTCGGCCGATTCGCCCGAGTCGCTGGCGTTGTCGGCCGCGGGTGAAGCGGTGACGAGTTCGGCGACCGGCTGCCACGTGACGCAGTGGTCGCACCAGACGTAGCGGGGAATGGATTGCGGGTTCTCGACGAGTTCGGCGATCTCAGCGTCGCCGATCTCGTCCAGGCAGCGCGTGTGGGAGCAAAGGAGGAGGAAGTGCACCATCGGCGTGCTCCGTCCGAGACGGTGGGGGCTGGAGGGCGGAAGTGGAGGTGCGGGGGACGCAAAGGCTGGGTTCCTGGCGAGCCCCCGCACCGCCTGGTCCGCGCGCGGCTGGGCTCCCGGAGTCGGGTGCTGCTGGCCGTCTACAGGCGATGGCCCGCAGAGCGAGCCGACGGTCCGGGCCATCGTTGAACCGGCCCGCGAGACGGGCGCTGAAATTGAGAGACCCCCAGGGTTTTCCGGACGAGACAACGCATGCCGGAATGCGACTATGGGCAGATTCCTATTCAGGCAGTCAAATACGGCTCTGCTGCGGAAGGGAAGATTTCGGCCTGCCGATGTTTCCCCTGCGATGAGGTGCGCGGACATGATGCCGGGCGCCGGGGTGACACCTGGGGGGAGGAGTGTCACCCCGGCCAGCGAAGCCGCGCGGGACGCCATCGATCCCCCGACTGGACCGATGGTTCCGGGAGGTGGCTCGGCTCGCATGACTCCACAGTGGAACAACGAGGGCCCGTCGAGCTCGATTGTCCGAGGACAATCTTGTGCTTTTTTTGTGCTCGTTTTGTGCTCGTTTTGTCCAGATGAAAACCATTGTCATCTGGCGAAGGAAATGGCGGCGCAGGGTGTCCGCCTCGATACTTCCTGTTATTCCGGGCGTGCGCGCGGTTTAGCGTAGCGGCATACACGTGAATAGCTCCAGTGGGCTCCGGGTGTGTCACACCGGAGCCCGGCGTCGCGGAGACGAGAGAACGTGGCGCCCTCGGCTTTTGTTTAGGCGCAGGGCTCGCCGCGGACGCCCAGGCAGACGTTGATCGTGGCGATCTGGGCCTGGATGTCGAGCGCGCGCGGGTCTTGCAGTGATTCGAGAATCGCGCCCGCCGCGCGATAGGAGGCGCGCGCACCGTCGGCGTCGCCGAGCTTGGCCAGCGCCTCGGCTCGGGCGACAAGCGTCTCGGCCTCGCCCCAGCGTTCGCGGCCGATGCGGCGCACGGCCAAGGCTGCGTCGAAGTGGGTCAGCGCGGCGCGCGCGTGGTGCTGCTGGAGCAGGACCAGGCCGAGCTGGTGGTGGGCCAGGCTGGCGACGGGCTGCTTCGGCGCGATCGCGAGGGCTCGGGCGAGCGCGTCCTCCGCGAGGGCGCGGGCGTCGTCGGTGTTGCCCAGGTTCTGGTGCGTTCCGGAGAGCATGGCGCGGACGACGGCGACGCCGAGGTCGAGTCCGACGCGCGCGAACAGCGTCTCGGCCAGTTCGTAGGCGGCTTTGGCGTCGTCGTGGCGGTCGAAGGCGGTGTAGGCGGCGGCCAGGCCGAACTCGCTCCAGGCGCGGGCGCGATCGTCGCCCAGCTCGGCCTGCAGCTCGATCGCGCGACGCAGGTGCTCGATGGCTTCCTCGGTACGTCCGAGTTCGTGCAGGACCCAGCCAACGCTCTGAGTGCTGCGAGCGACGCCAGGGACGCTCTTCAGGGCGTGCGCGGCGGCAAGCCCTTCGGTGCTGGCGGTGAGCCAGGCGCTCCAGTTCTTGGTCAGGTAGAAGTAGGGCAAGAAGAGGGCGGGCAGCATCCACGCGGCGTCTCCCGCACCGCGGGATCGGGCGTGGCGGGCGAGTTCGATCGCGGTGGCGGCTTCGGTCTCGCACCAGGCCAGCGCGCCGTGGTAGTCGCCAGCTGGGAATGGCGCGGCGACGCCGAAAGCGGTGTCGAGTTCGACATCGAGGGTGAGCCCGGAGCCCGCCCAGTTCGGGGCCAGCGCGTTGCTCGCCGTCCACGCGGTGGCCACGTACCAGCGCAGGAGCCGGTCGTGGGCCCGTTCCAGCTCGTTGAGGGGCTCTTCGACCACGGCACGCTGGTAGGCGTAGGCGCGCAGGAGGTGGTTCATCCGCATGCGCCCGGCGCCGACCGGCGCCGCTTCGAGTAGGTGCGCGTGGCGCAGGACATCCAGGGTTTCGCGAACACCGTCGGGGCTGAGACCGGACTGGGCGGCGACCGCCTCGGCGCTGATGAACGAGGCGGGGATGATGCCGGCCAGCCGGAACACCCGCCGCTCGCGCGGCGAGAGCGCGAGGTAGGACAGGTCGATGACGCCGTGGATGTTCACCGTGGGATCCGACGAGGTGAACACGTCCAGGCGTCGGTTCTCGCTCGCGAGCTGGTCGGCCAGGTCCTGCAGCGAGTCGTGCGGGTGCTGCTGGATGCGCTCGGCGGCGACGAGCACGGCCATCGGCAGCCGCCCGCAGCGGCGCACGATCGCCTCGGCCGCCTCGCGCTCGGCGCCGACGCGGGCCTCGCCGATCCGCGCGCGTAGCAGGGTCAGGGCCTCCTCCGTCGTCAGCGGTGGCAGGTCGATGTGCAGGCCGCCGCTGTGCAGCAGCAGCGAGGGCTGGTGTTCGCGGCTGGTCAGCACCACCACGCTGCCCGCGCCGGGTAGCAGGTGCCGTACCTGGTCGTAGCTGGCGATGTTGTCCAGTACGACCACGGCGGGCCGCTGGGCCAGCAGTGAGCGGTACCGCGCGGCGCGTTCGTCGATGGTGCCCCGCTGCGCGTCGATACCGGCGCCGAGGGCGTGCAGGAAGCCATCCAGGATTTCCCCAGGATCCACGGCGCTGCCTGGAGCTAGCCCGCGCATGTCGGCGAACAGGCAGCCGCCGCTGAAGCGCTCCTGGACCCGCGCGGCCCAGTGCAGCGCCAGCGAGGTCTTGCCGACCCAGAATCCGCCCTCGATGACGGCGGTGACGGCGGCTCCCGGCCGGGTTTGCGTGATCAGTGCGGCGTCGAGCTGGTGCAGGTAGGTCTCGCGGCCGACGAAGTCCGCGGCGGCCGGCGGCAGCTGCATCGGCCGGGCAGGCGGGCGGCGAGCCTCGTCCTGTTCGCGCGCGAGCTTTTCCAGTTCGCCTTCGGCGCGTAGCGCGCGGTCGACCTCGCTGACCAGCGCGGGCGCGAGGGGCCGCGCGCCGTGCAGCATCTTCGACAGGTAGCTCGCGCTGTAGTTGGTCCGCGCCGCGATATCCCCGATCGTCATCCCCCGCCGACGGCGCAACCGATGCACCGCCTCGGCAAAACTGTTGATGGACCTCAATGTCACTATCTCCCCCTGGATCGATGACGCCCGACCCGCCGCCGTGGCGGAGTAGAAGCGTCCCGGTCCCATCCGTGGACGGGGCCGCAGGCTGTGGGGACCGGATCGGACGTCCGCTTCACCAGTGGAGCGACGACCGCGACAGCCGAGATTCGTTTGTCCCGCGCCGACACGCGGAGTGACCGACCCATCCGTGACAGGCCGTCACTACCCAACGCCCTCGCCGGGGGCGTCTCGCCGCTGTCACGCTGCAGACCCGCATGACAGCCACCACTCACAGCATTCGGGAGATTTCCCAGCTCATCCAGTCCCGAACTGCAAGACCTCTCCCCGACGGCGGGAGATCACCCGATCTTTCCTGGATACCTTGATCTTCCCGCCGGATGCAACTACCGGGTAACCGATTACACCTTTCGGGCTAATCGTGACACGGGACACTACTCAGCGCATCAGAGTAGTCCTACTTATGGGTTACTGAGTGTTATGACGCTTGCGCGACGGAAGTACGCGGGTAGGGAGTCGGGATCGGAAACAGCAGCGCCACGGTCTCCACGGCGCATTCCGGGCAGATCCGCAGGTTCGCAGGGCGGCGCGGGCTCAAGGAGCCGAGCACGAGCTGGCCGTCGTGCAGGTGCCGGGTGCACACGGAGACGTCGGTGTCGGGCAGGGCGGTGTGCGCGCGTCCGGGATGGTATGGGCTGACGCCCCATTGCACGGTGGTCATCGAGAACCTCCACTGGTTGCGGCGGCGACCTCGTCGTAGCTGAGGTAGGCGGTCGCGATCTCGGCGTCGGGGATCGGGGCGAGCCCGACATCGGCGCGCGCGAGGTTGACCTCGGCCGGACGGTGCAGCGGGTAGAGCCGGCCGGCCGCCTCGGTGCCGAGCCGCAGCCACTGGGTGCCGTAGCGCTGCGCACGCTGCTGGTCGGTCGCGACCCGATCGGAGAGAAACGCCAGGTCGCGGGGTGCGGCGTCGCGATTGGCGACCGCGGCGCGCAGCTTCGGCAGCCAGCAGGCCCGGTACGGCGCGGGCGCGTGCTGGGCGAGCACCCAGGCGGCGTGCGCGCCGTCGACACCGACGGTGCGGCGGCCGGGCCAGCCGTGCACCGCCACGATGGGCGCGAACCAGCGCACGTTGTCCTCGTCGACGAGGTGAACGGTCTCCCACTGCTCCGGTGTGGGAGCCGCTGGGTCGAGCTCGGCGCGGGCGCGCTGATCGGCGGCTGCACGCTCGATCAGCTCGCCACGCAGCGCGGCCAGCTCCGGATCGACGCTCGCCCTGTTCACGGCTGTCCGCCTGCCAGCGCCGCCGATCCGGACGCGGTCAGCGTGAGCGGCCGATCGGCATCGGCGGCGAGATGGCCGGACGCGAGCAGTTCGGCACATGCCTGCGCGATCCACTCCGGCACCGCCCGGCCCCCGTCGGTGAACAACTCGCCGTCGTGGCGACGCAGCGCTCCGCGCGCGGCCCGGCGCAGCGCCCACCAGGACGCGACGTCGACCCCGGCGCCATCCATACGGCAGCTCATCCCGGTTGTCGGTTCGGCGGCATCGAACGAGGTTGCGGGCGTCATGGCGTCTCCGATCGAGCGGTCGGCACCGGAGCGGCCAGTGCGCGGGTGGTGGCCAGCAGCGCGGCCTGCGCGGGCAGATCGGCCCGGGTGGGCCAATCGACCCAGCGCCACAGATCCAGCGCTTCGGTCTCCGGCGACGGCAGTACCACCAGGGCGTCGTCCCCGACCACGCTGACGCCCATCGGCACCAGCGCGGCCATGTGCTCCAGCGTCGCGCTGCCCGGGCCGCTCAGGAACGTCCACCGTTCTCCACCGGGGTGCACCAGCGCCGGGGCGGGCATGGCCCGCACATGCAGGCTGGGCGCGACCTTCCGGCCCAGCGTGGCGGGCATCGTGACTGCGCCGAGCAGCCCACCGAGGCGCAGGGCGATTCGGTTGCCGTCCAAGAGCTGGGCAGGAAGCCCGCACGTGGCCCAGTAGTACTCGCACCACCGCGCTGCGGTGTCCCCGGCCGATGCCGGGGGTGCACTGCATGCAACAGACATGCCCATCAGTCCCTTCGTGTTCCGGCGTTCAGCGCGGCCCGCGCGCTGCTGTGGTCGGGCAAGGACCAGCCGGTCTCCTCCGGGCTGATTCGCCAGCGCGAGATCCACGACGGCACCCGGCTCGGCGGCAGCAGCAGGCATCCCTCTCGCACCGATCGCGGAGGCTGAATCGCTCGAGTCCCTTGGTCGGGGGCGTGTTCGACGATCAGGTGCCAGCGCGGGCCCGGCCCAACCAAGATCGGCCCGAGACACCCAGCGTCCCGCAGGATCGCTTCGGTCCGGCCATCGCCAGGACCGAGATCGATCGCTCCCACTGCGCCCGGGCGCAGGAGAATGGGCCACGGCCGATCCGTCCACGCGTCGAACGCCTCGTCCTTAGAGAGGGGCTCGCCCCGGCACACCAGGTCGGCTTCCTCGGGTGAAGGTCGGCCGTCGGAGGTGTCCGGCCTGGGGTGCGGAACCCGGGCACCAGGGCAGATGAGCCAGCCGTGCGCGGCGTAGTCGGTCGCGGCGCAACGCATCTCCGTCAGTTCGCCCGCTGGATACGGATGCGTGCTCAACACCGAGCATCACCCGCCTCCGACGCTGGGGCGGACGCCTCGTCCGCGGGCGAAGGTCCACCGCTCGCCACCATGGGGGTGAACCAGTCATGGAACTCCGCCTGCGTGCGGCGTGGCCCGTCGGTGTCCCACCGATAGAGACTTTCGAGCACCTGCTCGAACAACACGGCGCGTTCGCACACCTCATCGTCTGGCGGTGAGTGAGCGGGCTCGGCGCCGAACTCGGTTGACGGGCCCAGGTTGGGCAGAAGCTCGGGCACGCGAGCTTCGTCGAGGGCGTGCCGGCTCACGAGGGCGCCTTTCCCCGCGCGACCCGTGCCAGCAACGCGACGACCGCGCTGCATGGTGGCAGAAGTTGGTTCTGCCTGGGTGGCACCACCCAGTCGCCGTCTCCTGGTCCTTTCCTTGCTCCTCCGCAGATCTTCGTCGGCAGTGAGAGCTGTGAAACCTTCCGGCAGCAGCCGCACGTTGGCTCGCACTAACGATTCCGGCAACGCGAAATCGCCCCGCCGATGCGGTGCGGTCAGTACTGCCCACCGTCCGGGCCCGCGCCGCAGGACCGGGCCCCGAAGGCAGCCCGCCGTCAGTTCGGCCACCACGGGCCGCGCCAGCTCTACCGGTACGTCGACGACATCGACGGCCTGCCCTACGGTCACCGCACGGCCCCCTGCGCCATGCGACGATCCCCGGTGAGGCCGCCGATCCAGTACTTCACGGGCTCCGACCATCACGCAGCCTCGGATATGGCCACGGGTGTCGACGTGAGCGCGTGACGACCGCTGGGCTCGCCCTCATCGTCTTCACCGAGAACGACCCGAACCCGACCTGCAGTCATCGCCGAGTGCCGCCCATCTGGAACCTCGCGATGCGGCGTGGGCGCAGCTCCGGGATGACTTCGAGGTGCGGGCACCCGCTCCCGGCCTGGCTCGCTAAGCCGCGCGTGGACTTCGATCGCCTCACGCAGCGCCGCGCGCAGCCGTCCGCTGGCCAGCGGATCGAACACCGCAGCGCCGGGCTGGTCGAACGTGATCTGGGGGCCGCGTTCGTCGACCGACACCCGGACATGCCGGCGGCGGCCGTGCTCGTCCCGGCACGGCACCGTCCATGCCTGCCGGTCCCGCTGCCATCCCAACCTCGCAAGCAGGGTGAGCAGGGGTACTGCGCGCGTTCGTCGTTTCATGGCGCCTCCTTTCGGGGTTGCTCGGCTTGTGTCGTCATACGGCGTGTTTCCGGCGGGTGCGGAGGTGGAAGGGGCTGCGTGGCTGGGCGACGGTCTCGACATCCCGGGAGGCGGGAGGATGGAGCCCGGTCGGCGTCGGCGCCTCGGGGTTCGGGAGCGGTGGTTGCTCCGCTCGGCAGCGGCGCACGCGCCGCCGCTCGGCGGCATACCACCACCCGGCACCGGCTCCAGCCACGCAGCCCACGAGAAGGAGCGCCCCTACGACCATCCCGGCGATCGGCGGCCCCACTGAAGTGTCAGCAAGGCTCAACTGTGCGGGGGTGGACATAGCCACCTCGGCGGCGATGCTAACTTTAATAGTCGCCACTGGAAGCTCCCTCTGTCCTGGGTGTTTGTCGGGACACCCATCGACTATAATTTGAATATGAAAGTTAGATAGTCCGCCAATTGGGTGACGTGGCGGGCATCCTCGGTGGCCGCGAGTGTGATCCGGTAAGGAGATGGCGTGACTCAGCATCAGCAGCTGCCGCCCGCGGTCATGAAGATCGTGCTCGGCGCCGAACTGGAACGGCAGCGTCTCCGAGCAGAGGTCACCCAAGAGCAGGCCGCGCAACGATTGCGCTGCGGGCAGTCCAAGATCGCCCACATCGAGGGCGGCAGCGGCATCAAGGCGATGGAGCTCGACGCGCTGCTCGACCTCTACGGCGCCGATGACAACGACACGGCCTATGCGCGGGCGTTGCAGGCGGAGAGCAACCGGCGCACCAAGCGCGGCGCGTTCAGTACCCGGTTCAAGCAGCAGATGCGGCTGCTGGTGGACATGGAACCCAGCTGCAACGAACTCTTGTCACATCAGGCCATGGTGATCCCCGGCCTCCTTCAGACCGAGGAGTACATGCGCGCGCAGTTCCGCGCGTGGCGCCCCTCGCCCACCCAGGACGACATCGATCGCGACACCGCGAACCGGCTCGGGCGGCAGCGGGTGCTCGACAACACCAGCCAGAAGTTCTGGTTCATCATCGACGAGGCGGCGCTACGGCGGACACCCATCGGCCCCGAGGCGATGAAACCCCAGATCACGCACCTGGTCGAGGTGATCGACCGGCCCAACGTCGAGCTGCAGATCGTCCCGTTCGACATCGGTTACTACATGGGGCAGAGTCACGACTACACCGTGTTCCAATATGAGGCGGATCCGCAGGTCAGCATCGTCTACCTTGAGAAGCATGACGGCGGCGAGTACGTCGAAGGAGCTAAGAAGACCGCCCGCTACCTCGACCTGTTCGACCAGCAGAAAGCCGCGGCCATCGGGCAGGAGCGGGCGCGGCGCTTCCTGCTCGACTTCGCTGCCAGCTTGTAGCCGCGCAAGACCACCGGAAGGCATCTCCCCAGCCATGGATATCCAGAACGGCAACAAGGCGCACCTCGACACGGACTTCCGCGAGTGGGTCAAGTCGCCCCTGAGTAATCCCAACGGCAACCAATGCGTCGAACTTTCCTTCACCAGCAACGCGGTCGGCATGCGCGACAGCCAGAACCCGGACGGTGCGGTACTCGTGTTCGACAATGACGAGTGGAACGCCTTCGTGGGCGCGGTCGAGTCCGGGTTCTTCCAGCATCGCTGAGGGGCCGCGATCCTTCGACCGGGTGTTCCGCAAGGCGTGTCGGCGGCGTTGCGCCGGGCGTGTTCAGGCCACCAGCCGCTCGATCATGTCTGGGGTCAGTGCCGGAACGACCTCGACCGCGCCGGCCGCGCGTAGTTCGTCTTCGGTGCTCTTGCCGGTCGCTACCGCGATCGCGCGTACACCGGCGGTCAGCGCTGCCTGGATGTCGTGGGGCGTGTCGCCGATCAGCACGGTGCGGCTGTTGTCGAACGGCACACCGAGGCGTTCGAAGGCGCGGCGTTGGGCGATCTGCACGAGACGTGGGCGGCTGGCGTCATCGTCACCGAAAGCACTGGTTTCCAGGTCGAGGTATCGCGCCAGCCCGAAGACCTCGAGTTTGATCCGGGCAACCTCCCGGAGATTGCCGGTCAGCACACCTTGGTGGGCGCGGGGATCGGTCGCCAGCGCGGCGAGCGTCTGCCGAGCACCAGGCAGCGCTCGACCGGTCGTGGCGAGTTCGTCGGCCATCTCGTTGTAGCCCGCCACAAGGGCTGCCGTGAGCCGCTCAACGGCTTCGCTGGTGGGGTCAACACCGTTGATGCGCAGGGACTCGGTCATGATGCCGAGCTCGGTCCGGCCCGCGATCGCCGCGAGCCTGGCCAGCGGTTTGCCCGTCGCAACGCGGAATGCACGGTCGTACACCGCACGTCCCACACCGCGGGTCTCGATTAGCGTGTGGTCGACATCCCACAGCACCAGCGTTCGGGGCGGTTCAGGCGCGCTCATGCAGAAAGTCTTTCACCACCAACCGGCCGAGCCCGGGACAGTATCGTTTACCCTGGTCGCGACCCTGGAGGGCGGTCGGGAACTTCGCAATGAGCGATCATCTGGCGCATGTGGTGGGCGAGCGGATCCGGTTCTACCGGACCACTGCTCGCCGAACCAAGGCGGTCGTCGCCGGGCTGGCTGGCATCACACCGGACTACCTCTACCAAATCGAGCGTGGCCAGAAAGTCCCAACGCTCGCCGTGCTGGCCGAGCTGGCAACCGTCCTCCACGTCGATCTCGGCGAGCTGCTCGGCGTGGTGCCGCCGCCACCTCGGCAGCACACTGACAGCGCCGCTGCGGACGCCCTCTATCGCGCCCTTGTAAGCCCGGCAACACCCGTACCGGGTTTCCGCGGGAATGACGAAGTGCGCCGTGCGGTACTCGACGCGTGGAGAACCTGGCAAACATCGCCGCACCGCTACACCGCGCTGACCGCCCAACTGCCCACCCTCATCGGCGAGACAGAAGCAGCTCTTCGCGGCGCCGACGCGGCGGGAAGCCGCGCCGCGCACAGGTCGGCAGCGGATCTCTACTGCTTGGTCCGCACCGTCACCAAGCGAGTTGGCCGCGGTGACCTGTCATTGCTGGTCGCCGATCGCGCAGTCCGGGCTGCGGAAGAGGCCGACGACCCGGTCCGCTTGGCCGGGGTTCGCTGGAACCTGACCCAGGTCTTGTTGGCCGACGGGCAAACCGAGGGAGCCGAAGCAGTCGCCATGCATGCCGTCGACGAGCTCCGCCCGTTCCGCGCGAACGGTAACCTCGATGCCTTGGCCGTGTCCGGGGCTCTGCTACTCATCGCGGCTATCGCCGCTGTGCGCAACGGAGACGCCTGGGGCGCTCGCGACCGGCTCCGGCTGGCCAGCCCGCTCGCCGAGAAGACAGGCGAGCGCAACACCTGCTGGACGGCCTTCGGCCCGACGAACGTGGCCATGTACGCCGTCAGCATCGAACTCGAGTCAGGCGAGGCTGCCGAAGGGCTGCGTCTCGCGGAACGCATCGAACCCCAACACTCACCCTCGATCGAACGGCGGGTCGCGTTCCTGCTCGACCAGGCCAAGGGCTACCAGCAACGCCGGGACTACGCCCGAAGCCTCCGACTGCTGGAAACGGCCGCGTCGGAAGCTGCGGAAGACATGCAGTTCCGGCCAACGGCGCACAAGTTGCTGCGCACGACGATCGAGCGCGGCCAACGATCGGTATCGGCCGAAGCCTCCCGCCTCGCCGGCCAAATTGGCCTTCCGTTCTGACACCAAGCACGTCGCTCAAGGCACCCGAACTGACAGTTCGGGTTACCCGCCGGTAACCGCAGTACCGTGCTTCTGGCGCTTGGACACTGGACCTACGCAGGAGGGACGGGTAGGCAGGGATCGGCTTCTGGCCGAACAATGCTCTGATGATCGATTGTGGCACTTTGGTGGCACTTCGCCCGCTGCGTTCGCTCATAGTCTCGCCCGTCTCACGCTCAGCAACGACGCGCGAAAGGGGTGACTATGACGATTCGTTTTCGCGAATGCCGAGATTCGCGGGCATCGGCGGGCAGTCATGCCCGTCGGTCGCCTCGTCTCGAATGTTTCGTGGGTCGTTTTCGCTCACTGCGGGCGAATTGTCGCGACATGGGCGGGGGGCGGGCATTTTCGCGCCGCAGCTCATTGGGAGATGGTGGGCGTGCCAACACCTGATTCTTACGCCGAGGCGGCGCAAGTTGAGCAGTCACTGGGTGAGTTGACAAGGCGCGGGTGGCATTTCATGTCGGTGACCGATCACGCCGGTGAGCTGGTTGAGCTTGCTGGATCGTATGCGCACCCGGACTCCGATGTGGTGGACACGATTCGCATGCGCAGCCCGGAGGATTGCTTGGCACGGCGGATAGTTGGAAATCCGCGCGCAGGTGGCGGAGTGACGTGGGAGCGCGACGGCGACTTGTTCTCGTGCGTCGCGGATTTGCTGGACTTGCCAGCTGCCGATGCGCGTGCGACACCCCGCTTAGTAATCGCGAGCGCCCCGCAATTGTGGACACCCGGCGCGCCGTTTCGTCATTGAATCCGCCGTAGCTTACCGGCCATTCTTTTGGGGGATGAATTCCATGACCGACGATCGTCTAGCTGTCAAAATGCACAGCAGTGAGGCGCGGCAGATGCGACCATTGGTGACACATCGAGATCTTTTCCTTTCATCGCCAGTGAAAACCACACCTGGCACTGCGGACAAGGCGCGACTGCTCATGACGCCACACCTGGCACCGGTAGTGCTGCGCGAGCGGGATCGACCGCTGCGCGTGATCGCGGAGGAGGCCGAACGCCGCTTGGGCATCCGCGCCGACGCCACAACTCCGGACGTCGGCAGGAAGCCCCCACGGGGCACTCACTCAAGTCGTCGCCAGCTGGGAGTGCACGCCGATGGTGGCGAGTAAGACCGTGCCCCCGATGTCCTCGCCGCAGCCCGCTAAGGCCCTTCCCCCAGGGGTTCCGGGCGTTGCTGCGAGGACTGGGGCGGCGGAACCACAGAGCAATTCGACGATTCCCCCTCCTGCTCGTGGTTTCGCCGCCCCACCCCGCACCGACTCGGACGAGGGCAGGTCGATGCCGGCGGTGATCGTGCTCCCTGCTCACGCACACACGGCGACCATCGGCATGGTCGCGCGCCACGTCGAGGATGCGGTGCTAGCCGGAGCGCGCGGTCGGCCGGTGTGCACGGTGCTGGTTGATACCAGCGACCGGAAGGACCCGTCGACCCAAATGAGGTTCGCCTCCAGCGGTTTGCGCGCGACGCACGTGGTGCTGACCTTGCCGGGCGCGAGCTGGGGCGCGGCGGTGGGGCGCGGCCTGCGCCACGCCGCGCAGGTCGGCGCAGAGGAGGTGGTGCTGGCAGATCCAGACGTGCCTGCGGATCTTGAAGCGCCAGCTGCGGAGTCACGGCTCGCGTCGGCGTTGCGCCGACTGCGCGAGCAGGACCGACCGGGAGCGGTGTGCACCCCGTTGGCCGCGCCGTGGTGGCAGCGATTGCTCGCCATTCACGTGCTGCGGCCCTTATGCGCGCCAGCGCTGGGCTTGACGCTGGTGGACCCGCAGGTCCGCACGCTGGTGCTCTCCGGCGACGCCGTACCCCACGCGCTCTCACCGTCCTGGGGTTTGATGCGCATGGGCTGGGAGCACGGGCACGGCCTGGGCCTGTTGGCAGCCGTTCGCGAGGCCGGTCTGGATGTCGGGCAGACCTTGCCACGCATTCCGCACTCCGAGGCGTTCGCCCGGTCGATGAACCGGGATCCGGTGGATCGTGGCGAAGCGTCCGCACTGCTGCCGATCGCGTTGCGGATGGCGTCGGTCGGCCCCTCGGAGCGCGACCCGGCGCCGGTAGTGCCGTGGGTGGCCGATCTCGGGTTGGTCCAGGGACACCTTCCGCCGCCGGAGATGCTGACGCAGTGCTCGCGGGCGGCCCAGGTAGTGGCTTCGCGACCGGGCGTTGCCGCGGGCTGGCCCGAGCCGCTGCTGAACTCCTGGCATGCCGCCCGGGCGCTGCGAGCCGATATTCCCGCGATCGCCGAACGGTTGTGGCTGACGTACCTGGCGCGGCTCGGGCCGTGGCTGCGCTTCGGCGCCAGCGCCGGTGGCTACACCGCGCCCGCCCGTTATTCAGTGGTCGCGGCGGCACGCCAGTTCTTGCTGGCCACCGGAACACCGGTCGTGGCCGACCAGACCGCTGAGGACTTCGGCGGTGAGCACATCGCCTCGTCGCTTCCCGGCACCGGCTGAGCACAGTCAACGCTCGCCGGTCACGTTCCCGCGAAGTATCTCGAAGAGAAAGGTTCGTATGCCACGCCGACAATTCGCACCGGACGACGCCGTGGACTGCACGACGGTCAGCGGCCGAGACTGCGCCGAGGTGTTCGCCGCCGCAGCCGAGTGGCTGGCCGACCCAGCACAGGCCGAAGTCCAGGTCTGGGGCATCGACCTCGACCAGCCCCGCCGCGCCGATCGCGAATCCGACGCGGACGTCTACCTCGAGCTGTTCTACAAGCGCTCCGACGACGGCCGCAGCACCGAAGAGCACGGCGAATGACCACGGCCAACTTCCCAGACCGCGCTGTGGAACGAATCGCGTTGTTCGGGGCACTCGCCAGCGCGTTCCACGGGTCGCATCTATGGGCTGACCGCTGGCTCCAGCGTCCGAAAGACGCTGTCCTCAAAGGACTACACGGCGACGAGCTGGTATACCCCAGCGACGGCAAATCCGCAGCCGAGGTCTCGCGTGAGAATGAGACCCCGGTGCCGGCCTGCGTCGTCGGGCGCCGCGCGGCCACAGCTCACGTGTTGACCTACGCCGCCGGGCAACTGATCGTCACCGAGGCCGTCGCGCGCATCCTCGGCCTGCGTCTGCCGTGGCGTGCCCAGCTGGCCGGTGCGGTGATCAACTTCGGGACGCACTGGATCATCGACCGTCGTCGTTTCCTGTTGTGGCTGGCGAAGCGGGTCAACCACAAGGACACCTTCATCGCGGTCGCCACCGTGATGCGCAAGCCCGATACCGAACCGGACACGTCCGGGCCGGGCACGGCGCTCTCCGACCTCGACCAAGGGCTCCACAAACTTCTGGGTGTCATCGCGGCGGCGGTGATGGCCCACCTCGCCGTTCCCGCGCGCCGTCGAGTGCGAGGTACCGCGTGCTGATCACCACCGACGTGGGCGACACCCTCGGCTCGTTCGATCGGCCCGGCACGGCGGACGTGCTGCGGGACATCGCGCTGGCGCCGGACAACGCGGCCGAGATCGACCGCAACATCCTGCACGTCGTGCCCGAACTCACCGACGAGGTCGCCGAACTGGTGCGCGAGCGGTTGCTCATCAACACCTCCGACTGGCCGCAGATCTGGCCGACCGGCGGGTTCACCGCCTACCCCGGCACGCTGGCCGCCCTGGAACGCCTCGCGGCCCTGGCACCGGTGGTGGCGCTGTCGAACGTCTCCTGCATCGCCGGGCCCGCCAGGATGGGCGACCTTCTTGACCAGTGCGGGCAGCACCTCGCCGGGGTGTACACCAGCTACCAGCTGCGTGCACGCAAACCCCAGCCCCGGTCCTGGACCACGATCGCCACCGAGCACCAGGTGCCGGTCAGCGACATCGTGCACCTCGGGGACCGCGTGCCCGAAGACATCCGGGGAGCGCTCGCCGCCGGGTGCCGGGCCGCCGTGCTCGTCAACACCCGCGACGTCGACATCCCGGACGACGTTCACCGCGACCCGCGTGTCGCCGTGGTACCCGATCTCGCCGGCGCCGCCGAACACCTCGCGAAACTGGCAGGAGCACCTGCATGAGCGTGACGATCTCGCCGATGCCCGAGGAACGCGGGCGCTACTGGAATGGGTTGTGTTCTCATCCGCACGGCGGATGCGGGGCGACCTTTACCTGGCCACACAACCGGATTCGCCAACAGCGCCACTGGGGCGAACTGCCGCGCTTATGCCTGTGTTATCCGCATATCTCGCGGGTGGAGAACGCGATCGTCGCCAACGGCGACCGGGCATGGCTGCTCGATCACAAAGTCGCCGAGGAAATGAAACGCATCGCCCCGTACGCGAAAACGGCGCTGCGGATGCGGCGCGCCTTTACGTCCCGGGTGATCGAGTACGCGCTGGACGAAGGCATCACCCAGTTCGTGGAACTGGGGTCAGGACACGTGCACACCAGCGCGGCACACGCGGCGGTGATCGGCGCGGACGCTGAGCAGGATCCCACGATCGTGCTCGTCGACCACGACCCGCTCGTCCTTGCCCACGGTCGGGGCGACTTCGAGGACGACCCCCGCGCTCGGCACCGATCGAACATGGTGCGGGGAAACCTCTTCGCTGTCGGCACGATGCTCACCCACCTGTCCACGAAGGGATTGCTCGATCTCACCCAACGCGTGTGCGTACTGGCAGTCGACCTCTTGCACTTCGCCGAACCCGGAATCGACGGCCGCTCCGTGCCGCGACGCCTAGCACAACGTCTGCATCCGGGCAGTCTTGTCGCGATCACGCACCTGACGGACGAGCCGTTGCTCGCGCCCGCGAACCCCGGCGATCTCGTGGCCTTGCGGGCGGTCACGGCCCGCTGGTGCCGAGCACACCAACGCTGTGTGCCGCCGCACCCGCAGCCTTGCAGCGTCGATGAGTTCGCCCGGCTGTTTACTGATCTCGATCTGCTCGACCCGGGCATCACCACGACCCGGCGCTGGCCCGAGCCGGAGGAGACCCGCCACCCCCGCGCGCCCTACACCCTCGCCGCGGTCGGACGTGTTCCCGAACGCCGCGCCGACGTCAGCCGGACGGGCGCGCCATGATCCACAACGACCGGTCTGACGATGAGCCCGATCCTCCTCGTCGGCCTTTCGGCCGCGCTGCTGGTGGCTGGCGCCGTGCTCGCCGTGCGAGCCCGCGCTCGCCGTCGGCGACGGCGCTGGAACGAGCGCCCGGACTCGGTCGCGGCAATAGCCGCCCGCGTCGAAGCCGAGCAGAAACAGCCACCACCCCCGGCCTGGCCGGTACACGACCGCGACCTCCGGGCTACCCGTCCGGAACGCGAGCAGCCGACGCTGCGGCTTCCCCCAGTCCGCACACCACCCGCACGGCCACGAACCGGGCCCCGGCCCTACCTACGACACGCTTCGCGCCCCACGCCACCGAACGACGCCGACACCACTGAAGCCAGGACACGTCCGCCCGAACCGCACTAACCGCGCCACCACGACGGTCGAGGCTCGCGGCTTCATTCCCCGACGAACCGCGTCCGCTGCCGTACGGCCGACAGCGCAGACGCTCTGCCCGAAGTCGCGAAGGCCATCGCCCCTTTGCGGGCCACGCACAACACCGCCCACTGACACCCCAAGGAAGGCCACCACCGGAATGCTCCACCTATTCGGCACCCTGCTGACCCGTGTCCGGGACGTACTCGACCCGTTCGTCGGGACCGGCCGCCACGGGCGCCCGCCCGCCGACGACGGAACCGTCGACCCGCTGATCGCCTGGTTTACCTATCGCGGCTGGACAATTCTCGATCGCGACTCAGACATCGTCGCCAACTTCTACTACCCCGCGAGTTTCGGTGACGCGCTCGACGACGACAACCGCCGGTACCCCGCGGCCGATGTCGGCTTGAACGAACTCGAATGCGACCTCTACCGCGACGGTGAGCACTGGATCGCCCGCTTCACCTCGTGCGGCACCATCATCGGCTGCGCTCGTCACCGCAGCACACCGCTCAGCATCGGCCTGCACACCGGTGTCTTTCCCGCCGTGCTCGTCCGACTGGAACACCATGCGCGCACGCTCCACCCCAACGAGATCTCCCGTTGCCTGATCTTCGGCTCGTGCGGCAGCAACGACAATCCCAGCGAGCCCTGCCGAACCGGCGCGCCGGGACACGACAAACCCGCCCTGCACGCCGTGACCGAACGCGAAGACGTCGTCGAATAGCCGGGGTCAGCCGCCGATGCCGTTCAGCCATCCAGGCCGCGGGCCACCGATCTGCCCGGACCGCAACGAATCCATTGTGGACAAATTGTCGCTTTTCTTTCAGATGGGAAGACAACCTTCGTGAACAGAAAGATCATGTCGTTCACAGCAGCCGTCACGGTGAGCATCGCCGCCGCGCTGACCGCCCCGGTGACCACAGCGGTCGCCGACACCCCGCCTCCGGTCGAACCGATGATCGTCGGCGGGCACCCGGCCACGAGCGCTCCTGCCGGTATCACCTCGCTGCAGTACGACGCGCCCGCGCACGGCGCCAAGTACATCGACTACCACACCTGCGGCGCGGCCTTGGTGTTCCGAGGCTGGGTGGTCACCGCCGCACACTGCGTCACCGACCCGCCAACAGGTGCGGCCAACGGGTCCACGGCCCGGCGATTCGCAGCCGACGCGGCGCCGATCCCGACCGCGGACAAGGCGTTTCACGTCCGGGTCGGCAGTCTCGATCGGCTCTCCGGCGGGGAAACCGCGACGGTGACCAAGATCGTGGTCCACCCCGGCTGGAACTGGGCCCAAGGCGCGCCCAAGAACAAGGTCTCGGACATCGCCATGCTCAAGCTCGACCACCTGCTCCAGCAGCCGACCGTCCAGCTGGCGCGCGACACCGCCCGTCGGGACAGCAAGATCAGCCTCTACGGCTGGGGCGTGACCGAGCCCGACAGCACCAGCACCGACCTGCCGCTGCACCTGCAACAGCTCGACACCCGCGTCACCGCGCCCTCCCGCTGCGCGGACGCGGCCATGTCCGTCGGCGAGCTGTGCACCGACAACCCCTCGGGCACGGACGGCAGCTGCTACGGAGACTCCGGCGGGCCCGCCCTGGCCACCGTCAACGGCGTGCAGCAGCTCGTCGGCGGCGCCAGCCGCGCCGCCACCGAATTCTGCGGCACCGCGCCCGACGTGTACACCAGCTCACCGGACTTCCGGGACTGGATTTACCACGTCGCCCGCACCGGCAACGCCACCTAACACGAAGCCCGGGCTGTCGCGCCCGTGCCCAGCACAGCGCGGCACCCCGGGACTCAGCCGGATCAGACCTGAAGTCGGGGACGACCAACGCCGATGAACCACACGACAAGCGCGACCGCGAACGACGCCCCACGATGGCCGACACCGGACTTCTCCCGGCTCGAACAACCCAACACGGCCCGGATCGCGGACTGGGCCGCCGGAAACAGCCACAACACCGGCGTCGACCGGTATTTCGGCGAACAAGTCGCACTCCTGCTACCCGTCGGCGACATCGCCCGCCATAACCTCGCCTTCGCCACCGACGTACTGCATCACGCGCTCGACCACGGGGTCCGGCAGGTACTCGTCCTCGGTTGCGGCATGCCCACCGGGCCCACCTGGCGGCACCAGGCCACGCTTGCCCATCCCGGAATCCGCGCGGTTCATGTCGACTACGACCCCATCGTGACCGCCGCCTGCACGATCGCCCGGCAACAGCATTCCAACCCGGCGAGCGAGATCCTCACCGCCGACCTGCGCGACCCCGACGCGATCCTGGCCAGCACAGCGGTGCGGAGCACCCTCGACCTGACCCAACCCGTGCTCCTGCTGGCCACCGCCGTCCTGCACCACGTCCCGGACGAACACCACCCCGCCGACATCCTCGCCCGCTACCGCGACGCCCTCGCCCCCGGCAGCTACCTCGCGCTCTCCCACCTCACGCCCCCGGACAAGCCCGAAGACCATCTCCGCCTGTCGGCCGCGCTGAACCTCTATCGCAGCATCGAACAACCACTCACGCCCCGATCCCGCCGCACGCTCAGCCGCTGGCTGTCCGGCCTCGACACGATCCCGGCCGACCACCACGACGGCCCGTTCCTGCACTGCGTCGCCGCACGCATCCCCGACGCCGACGTCCAAGACCAGTAATGGGCAGCCGTACCGGCAGCGCTGTTGCCGCTGCGAGGACTCGCCGCCCGGCCCCACCGGGCATGGCCAGCCGGTACGAGGCCGGCGCGTCCCTGCGGTCCCTCGCTCGCCGCTACCGCATGTCCGTCAAGACCGTCCGCGCCCATCTGGTCGCCGCTGGCGTCCAGATCCGGCCGCCCGGCCGCCCCAAGCGAACCGCGCACCCAGCCGCCTCAACCGCGGGCTCGACGGCCACCCTGCCCACGGAGCACCGACCAGCCCTGGCCGCCGTCCACCTTCTGCGACCACGCCCCAGTGGTCAGCACGAGAAGCCGGAACCCGAACCGCAGTGGCCATCGTTCGACCTCGATGCCCTCTTCACGCCGGTTGCCCCCGAACCGCCCGCGACAGCGACGGCTGGCGAGCGATGCATCGGCTTCACCACCCCGCAGACCGTGCACAGGATCAGCGACACCCCGATAGCGACCCGATACGGCGACCACACGGCCGCCTTCACTCGATGCGCGCGAATCGGCCTCATCGACGCCACGATCCCCGACGACGCCCAACCCTGCGCCGAATGCCACCAGGGCGCCCCCACGCAGGAATAACCGCGCCGACAGGCCCAGCGACCGGATCCGGGGGCGACCCACTTCGACAACCGACAGGCACGGCCAGCCGGGAACCACCAAGCCCGCAATTACCACGGTCCCCCGGTCAACAGGGCACCCAGGCCGCGCAGCGCCCGACGGCCTCCCGCTAAACTTACTCGCGGGCCGCTAGCTCAGTTGGTAGAGCAAAGGACTTTTAATCCTTGGGTCCAGGGTTCGAGCCCCTGGCGGCCCACAAGTTTCCGCAGGTCAAGCCACCTTTCCTGTTAAGTTCAGCGAGGTGGCCTCGGCTGGCGAGGTCGTGTGAGGTCCCTGGGCGAGGTTGCTCAGGGTTTGATTCCGACGGCGGCGAGTCCGAGACGCCTGGTTGGCGTCGGTGCGGTCATGCTGGGGCCGTCGGGCCACCAGTCGTCGAACGCCACGAGGCCGGGCGGCACGAGTTCCAGTCCGTCGAGCAGGGCCTCGATCTCGGCGCGGGTGCGGTAACGGCCAGTATTGGGACAGCGGACCTGCCAGGTGGCCTCCAACGCGCACGCGGCGTCGTGCTCAGGGCCGGTGCCGGGATCCCACCAGTGGCTCACGACGACGGCGGAACCGGGTGCGAGCGCGTCACGGTAGGTCGCCATGAGCTTGTCGGGATGGGCGTCGTCCTCGACGTGGTGCAGGGTGTCGGTGAGCAGCAGCCCGATCGGGCGGGTGAAATCCAGGAACGCACCGGCGGCGGGCAGGAGTTCTTCAGGATAGGTGTAGTCGGCCTGAAGGACGAGGCTGCACTCGCCGTCTTGCAGCAGGGCGCGACCGTGGGCCACGACGATGCAATCGGCGTCGGCGTAGGCGACCCGAGCGTCGGAGTTGTGGCGCTGGGCGACCTCGTGGGTGTTGTCGAACAGGGTCGGCAGCCCGACGCCGCAGTCGAGGAACTGGTCCATCCCGATGCCGGCGAGGTACCGCACGGCGCGGACGTGCCACGCGCGTTCGGCGCGGACCAGGTCTTTGAAGCCGGGTGTCGCGTGTTCGAGCTCGGCCACCAGGTCCCGGTCGATGGAGTAGTTGTCCTTGCCGCCCAGCGCGGCATCGCGCACCCGGGCTACCCCAGGGCGGGTGGTGTCCAGCGAGGGACACATCGGGTGGGTGCTGTTGATGTGCGCCATGACTGGCCTTCCCCACGGGTGGGCTCGTTCACCCCGACTCGAACGAACCCGTTGACACTGTAACGGCGTGCGCGGCTGTGGCACCCGGGCGCCGCTGTACCGGAGCGACAGTGGCGCGACGGCCCGGGTGTCCCGCTCTGGCTGGGGGTGTGACCGGTATCCGCGACGTCCATGACGGCGGAGCGGTGCACCGTGTCACCGAGGTTTCCCCGGCGGCGAGCCGTCGCGTCGTGGTTGCCAGAGGTCGGTGTTCGGGGCGCATGGTCGCTAGCCGGTCACCGACGATGCCGGTGCGTCGGTGTCGGCGGTCTTGACGGTGTGGGCGTCCAGGATCGCGGTGCGCGCCGCGTGGGCGAGGATGGCTTGCGTTCGCGCGGTGAAGCCGAGGCGGTTCCAGTGGAAAATGATCGCGTAGCTGATGACCTCGCGGAGGCCCCTGCGAAGGCGACCCTCGCTCGCTGCGGCACCGAGCGCGTGGCCGGCGTCGCGGAATGCTCGTGTCCAGGGGGCGATGGATGCCAGCGGCCCGCCCGGGCCGAGCAGTGACCCCCTGTCGGTGATGTCGGCGAGCAGGGGTTGGCGGATCGCCGCGGCCATGGCGGCGACGTTGCCGGAGGTGATGTCGGCGGGCAGCGGGCGTTGCTGGGAGACGTGGTGCCAGATGTCGCCTTGCTCGTACCACTCGATGTGGGCGGCGCGCATGAGCGTGCTGCACAGCAGCAGGGACAGCTCGCGGCGGCCGAGGCCGATGTCGCGGTGCGCCACGGTGAGGATGGCGTGGCTGTCGGCGCAGAACAGGTCGTGGGCGATGTCGATACCGGGGTGGTCGCCGAAGGCGGCGGTTTCCGGTTCGTAGATCCCGGTCCACCACGAGTGGAGGTGACCGCGGGCGGTGAGGTCGTCGAAGGCGCCGGAGAGCGTCTGTATCAGGGCGTGGCGGTGTTGTGGGCCGACGTGGAGCCGCAGTCGCCAGCAGGGGTGTTTGCGGATGAACCACCACCCGCTGGTCATGTCGTCATCGGCAGCGAGGGTGAGCAGCGGGGCGAGGTGCGCGGTGGCGGTGTGTTCGGCGTTGTCCCAGTCGGTGAAGCGGAGGTAGACCTGCCACCAGCTGGGGTCGGTGTGCTGGTCGAGCGCGCGCTGGCCCGCGTCCCGGTAGATCTCGATCGCGTCGGACAGTGCGAGCGCGTCCATCCCGGCTGTCGAGGCGGCCTGGTCCACTGGCGTGCCGGCGAGGACGGTGGCGATGGCGTGCTCGAGGCCAGGGCACGGGGTCAGGTGATCAGCAGGCATGCGTCCCATCCCGAGATCGGTGGTGTGTCGTGAGTCGCGGTGTGCGCGGCGAGCGCGAGTCCTGCCGTGCCGGTGAGGAACCCGGCGGCCTGTTCAGATGTGTTCGAGGTGGCGTGGCTCAACGATGCGGCCAAACGCGGCAGGTGCTGGCTGATGTCGGCGCTGAGCGCGTCTTGGGCCGCGCGCCAGGCGGTCTGGTAGAGCCCGGCCCAGCCGTGGCAGAGGCTGGTGTCGGTGACGTGGGCGAGTTGGCCGGAGTCGGCCAGGCAGACGGCGAGGGCGTCTTCGGCCAGGCGTTGCCGGGCGGTGTCGCCGGCAGCGATGGCGGCGATCTGCTGGGCGCGCGCGATTCCGGGGGTGCCGTAGCACCAGCTCGGCCGCAGTGGGCCGCGCTGGTGGGCTCGGCCGGTGCGGATTTCGTCGTGGGTGAGCCATTCCGGCCACCACGGGCCGGAATCGTCGTCGTGGCGCCAGGTGTCCAGGTGCGCGCAGATCCGGGCGATGGCCTCGGCGTGGCCCTCGACGGTGACACCGCGGCGCAGCGCGGTGCCGAGGAAGGCCAGCACGCCGCAGATGCCGTGCGCGAGGCCGAGGTTCGCGTGGCCGCCGGGTGTCGCGATCGTGGTGTCCGGGTCGTGCCCAACCCACCATCCGGGCAGCTGGTCAGGCCGGGGTTCGGTCAGGCGCACGAGGTGGTTCAGGACCTGTTCGAGTACGTCGGCGCCGGGGTTGTGCTGGAGCAGGAGCCGCCCGATCCCGGTCAGGCCGGTGAACAGGTCGTACTCGCTGAAATTCGGGGCCTCGCCACGGCTGGCGCGGGCCGCAGCGGTCTCAACGCGGTGCTGGGCCAGCGTGCGGACGCGAGCTTCCAGGGTGGCGACAGCGTCCTGGTAGCGGTGCCGCCCGTCGGCCTGCGCCGCGTGCAGGAGGAAGGAGATTGCCGGTGCGCCGAGGTAGAGGTTGGTGTCGGCGGCGATGCTGACGCCGCGGGAGGTCGCCGCAGTGACCCACGGGTGGGCGGTGGCCCAGGATCCGGCTCCGGCGAGGGCGCGTTCGATGTGCAGCAGGGCGATCCCGGCCGCGCCTTCGGCCAGCGATTGCTCCCGGCCGCTGTGGTCGTCTGGGTCGGTGACCGGGACCGCCAGGCGCGCGGCCAGTTGGTCGGAGAGCGTTTGTGGTTCCCGCGTGGTGGTCATGCTCGGTCCTGGCGGAGAAGGGCGAGGCGGCGCTGGGCGGTGGCTCGGGCGAGGCGAGCGGTGACCTTTTCCGTGCCGGGGTCCACGCTCACCGCGCGCAGGTGGTGGCTGTGCAGCAGCGTCCGCAGCACTAGCCGTTCCTCGACGCTTTCGTCGTGTGCCGCGCGTTCGCGGTAGGAGGCGAGGGCGTGGTGGCGCTGCTGCCACGCCTCGGTGACGGCGTCTCCGCCGGGTAGGGGCCGCAGCTGGCCGTGGTGGTCGACGAGGGCGAGTGCGGCGTCGGCGAGCGCGCGGTCGAGCTTGCCGGGTTCGTGAGGCAGCAGGTCGACCAGGTCGCGCAATCCGAGCTGCGGGGAGGTCGCCAGTGACGCGACGATCTCGGTCATGGAGGCCGCCGCAAGGGCTTGGCCGGGTGTTTCGGTGCGTTTCGCACAGCGCAGCTGTTCCACGGCGGCCACCGAGTCCGCGGTGAACACCTCGTCGAGGGCGTCGCGTGTTTCCGGGGTGTGGCCGAGGGCGGCCGGGGATGGTGTTGCGGAGGCGTAGGTGAGTTCGGCGAGCAGACCTGCCTCGCTCAGGGTGCCGGCCCAATCCGTGAGCTGGGCGGCCACGGCCTCGTGGGTGTCGGGGCGGGTACGCAGGCACAGCACGAGGTGCTGGTCGCAGTCGGCTCGGGCGGGGTCGTGATGTCGCCAGAACCACCACGGCGCGGCGCCGTGCTCGGTGTTGACGCCGGTGATCAGGCCGGGCAGGTAGTCGGTGAGGATCTCGTCGAACCGTGTGGGATGGGCGTGCAGGTGTGCGCGGATGATTCCTGCCCTGCCTGGCATCGCCGTGTCCGAGCGGCGCACCGCGACGTGTGGCCGGGCTGCTCGTGTCTCGTCGTGCCCCGGTGTCTTGGCCGGTGGGGCGGCGCGCAGTGGGACCACTAGTTCGCAGGGGCGCCCGGCCCAGCCGCCGGGTTCGTGAGGTCCGGCCTCGCGCAGTTCGAGGTGGCCGGTCCGGTTGCGTTCCAGGCGGCTGCGCAACAGTGCGCGATCAGCGTGGTCGTCCAGGTCGAGCGGGAGCCGGAGTTCACCTTCGACCAGGACGACCGCCGAGGGCACCCGCCACCGTGCCCGCCAGGTGTGCAGCGCCTCGTCCCAGGAACCGGTGCCCGCGGCGGGTGGGACGTCAGTGGGGGTGAGGTGCCAGCGGGCGGGCGAGAGGACGGCGCGGCCGTGGCGGATGCGGGGCACGAACGGCAGGTCGTCGGCGACGCCGTAGCCGAACGGGCCGTACACCGCGCGGCGCGCGGAGGCGACCTCGGCCAGGAACCGCGCCAGCGGCGGGGTCTGGATGGTGTTCTGCAGCGCGTGCGGGATGTGCGGCTGGACCCGCCGGCCGGTGGAGATCCGCACAAGCGCGATCTCATCGGCGTCGGCGGTCACCGCCAGATCGTCCAGCTCGATCACGGTCCGCTCGGTGGCGTGGTGTTCGCCGAGAGGGATCAGGTACGGCAGGAACCGGGGTACGCGCACGATGTTCTCGTTGCCCTCGCGCCGTGGCGGGAACGACAGCTGCGCGCAGGCGACGTCGGCGCAATCCGGGGCGTAGCTGGCGGCCAGCCGTTCCCGGTCCTGTTCGGACAGCAGGCGGGTGAAGCGTCCGGCCATGCTGGTGGCGTGCATCGGAGCGCCGGTGACCCACAACTGGAAATGCCCGCGTTCCAGGGCTTCGGATGAGGTGGCATGAAGCTGGAACGCCAGCTCCGCTCGAGCGGGCGCGATGAGTTTCGCGTGGTCACCGACGCGGAGATCCTCGAGGACGGACTCGGTCACGGCGATCTCGGCCCGGCCCTCGGTGCTGGCGCGCTGGATCAGCCGCAGGAGGGTGACGTCGCGTTCGGTGACGAGGTGCGCGGCGCGCGGCCGGGCCGCGCCGAGAAACCCGGCGGGGAAACCCAGCCCGGAGTCGGCGATCACCTCGCGCACACCGACGACCGCGCCCGCGCCGTAGCGGTCCAGGAACCGGGCGTGCCAGTCCTTCCATGCCGGATCGCCGAACGGGAACGGGGTGAGCCGCAGGAGCGTCGTCGCGGCGATCTCCGCCTCGCGCAGCACCGCCTCGGGAACGGTCAGCTCGCCGGCCACCGCCACGTCCACGGCCTGGACCCGCCCCGGGGTCGGATGGAGCGCGCGCATCCGATCCTCGGTCTGCTCCAACGCGATCGCGTGCTCGGCCATCGGCGCCCAGGCACGCGCCGAGGCCAGCTCGTCCCGGATCGCGGTGAGTTCGGCGGTCATCTTCACCAGGTCGGGCAGGTCGTCGATGCCCGCGGCGTCGAGTTCGGCGAGCAGGTGCGACAACGGGTCCGTCGCTGTCAACGGTGGTCGCAGTGTGGTGATCAGCGCGCCGCTCTCGACCAGTTGCGCGAGCAGTCGGCCGATGGTCTCGGGGTCGGTGGCGGGGAAGTCGGAGCCGATCCGCTCAGCCAGCTCCGCCATCCGCACCGGGGACGCCGCGCCTCGCAAGGCGTTCTCGACCGCGCGGGTGTAACGGAGGGAGGTGTCGAGTGCCGCGCCGCGCTGGGGCTGGGTTTCGTCCGGGCGGGCGGGAATCACGACCCGGGTGCCGCGCCGGAACGCGGCGTTGTTGGCGACCACTGTCAAGCGCGGCAGCAGGTCGTGACGTTGCTGCAGGCCCGTGATGATCTCGCCGAGCCATCGGGCGTCCGCCCGCGCCGACACCCGGCATTCGGGGTCGAGGCGAGCGGACGCCGGGGCGTCGGTGGAGGCGGCGGCGACTCCGGCGAACAAGCCGAACGGGGTCGCGCGCCGCCTCCACCGCAGCAGGTAGGACGAGGTGGCCGACAGCACACGCCGAACCTGGCGCGGGTCGCCGTCGCGGCCGGAGACGAGCTGGTCAATCTGCTCGGCCAGCACGGGGCTCGCGATTCGCAGCGCGGCACGGACCTCGGCGCGGTGCCATAACCGCACCAGCCACGCCCGGCCAGTCCCGGAGGCGTCCCCGGTTCCGGCGGACACGGCCTCGGGCACGTCCAGCCCGCCTGGGTCCGTGCTGACCCGGGCCAGCACCAGATCGACGTGCTGGAAATGGGTCCGTTTCGCGGCCATGAGCCTCGCCCTGTCTTCTACTCGGAGTCGGTCACAGAGGCGTGGCGACGTGGCTGGTGCAGGCGGACCCGCAGGTCGTGCCGCCGCAGTTGTCGCTGGTGTCGCACGACATCTTCGCCAGCGGCAGGCTGTCGGCGATCACCGTCAGATCCAGCGAGAACTCGTCGGCCTCCTCGGCCGGGGAGGTAAGGGCCAGGGTCATAATCGATCACTCCTTCTCGGTTACTTCTTGGTGTTCCTGGCCTGTCGGGGAAGGCCAGGACATCGTGATGCGCTGGTGCCGCTTGTCGACAACCACGCCGTCGGGCAGCCGCTCGTCCGGGGTGCCGGGCGGCCACACGCCGAAGGTGGGCCCAGGGCCGTGGCGCTGGTCGCGGTCCCACGCGCGGATCTGCTCGCAGAACGCGGTGACGAGGTCGTCCGCGTGCGGGCCGAAGGCGTGCGCGCCGAATTCGGCGATCCCGGGTTCGACACCTCGCGTAGTCAGATACGCGACCGAGTCACCCTCGATGGCAGCGGAGTCGAACCACACGGTGCCCTCGTCGACCAGTACCGGCCGCAGCGACGCCTCGGCGCGCAGCTTGCCGAACCCCGGGAAAACGGTGGCCAGCCACAGTTGCAGCGTTTCGAACGACTCGGCTCCGCCGATCCGCACACCCGTCCACGCCTGCGCACGCGGGGTGTCCAGGACGCCGTCCAGGTCGGGGACCTGCTCGCAGGGCCAGCCGTCGTCGAACCGCATCACCGCGTCGGTACCGCGCAGCGGCACCAGCTGCTCCTGGTGCGCTCCGTCGCCCTGCATGGCGACGAATCCGCAGATCTCCGCCGACCGGCTCACCAGGTGATCGCCCTCGCGGACCAGTTCCAGGGAACGGGTCAGTCCCCGCACCCGCAGCGGCACCACCAGCCGACCGTCGGGGGCGAGCTGGTCCAGCCACGCCTGCGGGATGTCCCAGGCGCCGACCGTGACGATGATCCGGTCGTAGGGTGCGAAGTCGGCGATCCCGGTCTCGGCGTCGGCGAGGATGACGTTGACCCGCTCGTAGCCGGCGGCGTCCAGCAGCCGCCGGGCGCGTTCGGTGACGTCGGAGTCGATGTCGACGGTGGTGACCTGCCCGCCGGGTCCGGCCAGCCACGCCATCATGGCCGCGTTCACCCCGCCGGAGCCGATCTCCAGTGCCCGCATCCCGGGGCGGATGTCGGCCTGCTCCAGCATCCCGGCCTGCAGCTGCGGCGAGGACACCGTGCTGATCGGCACGCCGCGCTCGTCCCGCTTCACATGCACCGCGTCGCGAGCCTTGTACGCCTGCGCCGGTGTCGCCTCGGGGGCGAACAGATGCCGGGGCACCCCGTCGAACACGGCGGCGACCCGGTCGCTGCGGATCGCCCCCATCTCCCACAACTCGGCGATCATCGCCTTCCGCAACTCGTCGGGGTCCTCGGCCGCGCGGGCGGCATCGGTGTCGGTGTGTTCAGGTGTGCTGATAGCAGTACCTTCTTTCATGGCTGGGGCCTCCGGGGAACGCTTGATGTGCTTGTCCCGCGAGGACTGTGATGAGACAGCGTCCTCGGAGGTTTTAGCCGGAGGCTTGTCGTCTTGGAGGGTGTTGTCCCGATGAGGACTGGTTTATCAGCACGACGCGCGGCCTCCGGTTCCAGTTTTTTCGTTCCTGGACACGAAGGGAGTCGGCGCATTTGCTGGGAGCAGGTATCGACTGGGCGGAGTCTTTTCATGATGTGGCCCTGGGCCGCCCGGGCGAGGGAGTGATCGAGCAATTCCGTATTGACCACACCGCGGCGGGAGTCGGTCGGCTTGTGGCTCGCTGCCTGGAATTGGAGACCGACCCGGCCGACGTGCGGATCGTGCTGGAAACACGACACGGTCTTCTGGTCGAGGCGTTGACTGATGCGGGCTTCACGGTCCTGCCGGTCAATCCGGATGTGGTGGCCCGCCGCCGGGGGCCGGCCAAGAAGAAAGACGACGCCGAGGACGCCCGGATTTGCTGCTTGCTGGCATTGGATCAGTTCCTGGAGCTGCGGAAACTGATCCCGCACGGTGAGTTGGCGGGCGAATTGCGCGCGATCGCCCGAGACGACGAACGCGCCGCCCGCGACGAACGAAGGCTGCTCAACCGGCTGCGTGCGGACTTGCTGGCCATCTTCCCGGCCGCTCTGGCCATCGCCGGCGGCGACCTCGGCTCGCCGGTCATGCTGAAGCTGTTGAGCCGCTGGCCAGGCCATGACCAACTGGCCGCAGCCGGCCCCGGCGACATCGCCGCGTTCGCTCGCGCCGCTAAACACGGCTGGCCCGACCGCTTCGCCGCCCGCGTCGCTGACGCCCTGGACGCTGACCGGTTGCCGGTCAAAGAGTATCTGGTGCGCGCGAAATCCGGCACGATCGCGCTGACTGCGACCCAATTGCTGGCCATCCGCGATCAACGGAGGGCGTGGGAACGCCGCATGGCGGAATTGCTGCTCGGATCGGCCCGTCATGGCCGCGCGAAACAACCGAAGGAGCCTGATCCGGGAAAAGCGATCCCGGGCGGTGAGATCTACCTGAGTTTCCCCGGGCTCGGGGACCGGCTCGCCGCCCGGATAGCCGGAGAAATCGGAGACGACATCACCCAGTTCGACACACCCAACGGGTTGCAGTGCTATGGCGGCACCGCCCCCGTCACCCGACGCTCCGGCCGGAGCGAGTTCGTCGTCGCCCGCCGTTTGGCGCATAACCACTACCTGGGCACCGCCGTGACGGCGCTCCCTGAAAGTCCCCAGGGGTACTCGTCGAAATTCCCCAGCTGAGGTGTGCCAGCTTAGCCTGGGTCAGCGGTGGAGTGGGATCACTCCGTCGGGTGCTGCCAGGGGCATCTGCGGGCGGGCGGCTTCGGGTGTGGTGAGCAGGGCGACGATGGTGACCGGGCCGCCGCAGTGCGGGCAGTCGCGTTGCGCGGCCGGCTGCGGCAGCGGCGCGGGCGCGCTCGGCGGGGCGGCCGCCGGAGGCGGCCCGAAGGACGTGTGCGGGTGGCCGGCCCGGTCGATCTCGCGGCGGGCGGCGGCGGTGCGTTTGCACTGGCGCGAGCAGTAGAGGCGGGTCTTGGCCTGACGTCCGGTCGCGATGAACGCTTCCCAGCAGATCGGGCAGGTCTTGCGCGTCGCGTTGTAGTTCGGGTCGCGCGGGTCAGGAGACATGCGCGTTCACCGCCTTGCGCAGCTTGTCCGATGTGGACTGATGGGTGCGGAGTCGGTAGGAGGGGCCGTCGATGCCGACGACGGTCGCGCGGTGCAGCAGCCGGTCCAGCATCGCCGCGGTTATCTGACTGCTCGGGTTGAGTGTCCACGATGTACACGATTGGGTTGGCGTGCCTCCCTTGCGTCCGTTGTGGACGGATTACCTTGCTCCGTCTATGACGGGATCAGCGTTGAGGGTGCAGCGGGTCGTGATGCCTTCGGGCACGGAGTCGGCGACTGTTGTGGCCGACGGCCTGGTGCTGGATCCGGTGGATCGGTTCCTGGCGCATCTGACCGCGATCGACCGCTCCCCGAACACCGTGCGCGCCTATGCCCATGATCTGCGGGACTATTTCGAGTTCCTGCACTGCCGTGGCCTGCACTGGGATCGGGTCGCGCTGGAGGATCTGGGCCGGTTCGTGACGTGGCTGAGGTTGCCGGTCGGGGCCCGCGATGGACGGGTGGCGATGCTGCCCTGGGTGGAGGCGAATCTCGCTGCCGCGACGGTGAATCGCAAGCTGTCGGCTTTGGCGTCGTTCTATGAGTTTCATCAGCGGCACGGTGTCGAGCTCGGTGAGTTGCTGACGCGGTGGCGGCCGGGCCGCCGCGGCGGGTCGTGGCAGCCGTTCCTGGCGCACCTGGGCGCACGGCCGGAGCGGCACCGCGCGATCTCGCTGCGAGCAGAGCGGCGGCCGCCACGGGAGCTGAGCCAGGCGGAGATGACGGCGCTGATCGGTTCTTGCGACCGGTTGCGGGACAAGTTCCTGCTGAACCTGTTGAAGGGCACGGGATTGCGGATCGGTGAGGCGCTGGGGTTGCGGCACGAAGATCTCGACGCCCGCCGTCGGCTGGTCGCGGTTCGGCCCCGGAGGAACGTGAACCGAGCGCGGGCAAAGACGTGGTCACGGGAAGTTCCCGCCGATGCTGACCTGTTCCGCCTCTACAGCGATTACCTGCACGAGGAATACGGGACGCTGGACTGTGACTACGTGTTCGTCAATCTCTGGGGCTCGCCGGTCGGCGCGCCGATGAGCTACGCCACCGTCGACCGACTGGTGCGCCGCCTGCGAGCCCGCACCGGGATCGCGTTCTCGCCGCATCTGTTCCGCCACAGCTACGCCACCGGGTTGCTGCGCCGCGGGGTCGCCGCCGAGATCGTCCAGCACTTGCTCGGGCACGCCAGCATCAGCACCACCGTCGACACCTACTCCCATCTGGGTGTCGAGGACGCTCGTCGCGCCCTGGCCGCGGCCGGGTTCCTCGACGCGCCAGCGACAACGGAGCCGACCGCATGAGGCAGCTGCACCCGATCCCGCACGGCGACAACGACTCCGGCACCGATCTGGCGGCCCGGCTGCGGCCGCAGTTCGCGCAACCGGTGATCCTGGTCGACCCCGACGACCCGGTGATCGGAGGGCCGCAGTGCCTGGTCCCGGTCTGCGACCGGCTCGCGGTGATCTTCGGCAAGTGCTCGGCCCACCATCAGCGCTGGATCGAGGCCGGCCGCCCCGACGACGTCGAGACCTGGGCGAAGTCGGCGCCCGCGAACCGGCGCTGGCTGCACCAGCCCCGGAAATGCGCGATCACGACCTGCCACCGCAGCCGCCGCGAGCACGGTCTCTGCCACTCCCACGCCAGTCGGTGGCAGAAACAGGGCCGCGCCGGGCTGACACAGTGGATCGCCGACGGCGGTGGCGGTCCGCCGCTGCCGGCCGGGGACGGCTGCCGGTTCCCCGACTGCTGCCTGGAGGCCGAGGGCGAGGCTGGATTATGTGACCATCACCGGAATCGGTGGATCCGCGCCGACCGGCCGCCGATCGAGTCCTGGCTCCTCGGTTGCGCGACGTTCGGGCAGGACCGGTTCGACCTGCGCGCCCTGCCGCTGAAGATGCGGCTGGAGATCGCCTACGCGATCCAATGCCGGGTCGACGAACGCCGCACGATCACCCGGCCGCACTCGATCCGGCGGCTGCTGCGAGCCCTGCCCGGCGGCGGCGTCCCCTCGCTGCTGGACCGCAGCCCCGATTCCTGGATGGCCTATCTCGGGTTCTCCAGCGAGCGCGGCTACATCGAGCGACGGTTCCTGCTGGACGCGATCGGCTATCTGCGTGATCTCGTCGACGGCGTTGGCTGGGACGCGGAGTTCCCGCGCGATGTGTGGCTGCTGCGCCGGCTCGGGTTCCCCGGCCGCGACACCCGGTTCCGGTTCACCGGGATCGAACCGATCTGGTTGCGGCAGTTGACGAAACGGTGGGCCCGCTGGCGATTATCCACCGGGATCGCCGTCGCGACCGTCGGCGCCGACATCCGCGCGATCACCCTGTTCGCGCAGTCGTTCCCGGCCCTGCAGCGCGGACCCGAAGCACTGACCCGGGAGCTGGTCGAGGTCCATCTGGCGCACCTGATCGAACGGTTTCCGAATCCGAAGAGCCGGACCGGTCAGCTCAGCAGCCTCGCCGGTCTGCTGCGCGCGGCCCGCCAACACGGCTGGGAATCCCGGCTGTCTGCTCAGGTTGACCTGTTTCCCGAGGACTACCCGCGCCTGGTCAAGGGGCCACCACGGGCGTTGTCGGAAGCGGTGATGGCCCAGCTTGAACACCCCTGCGTCCTCGCCCGCTTCGCCGACTCCCGCGGCCGGTTGTTGGCGCGGATCCTGATGAGCACTGGGCTGCGCGTCGGTGACGGCGCCCGGCTGCGGCTGGACTGCGTCGTCCGCGACGGCCAGGGCGCGCCTTACCTGCGCTACACCAACCACAAGATGCGCCGGGACGCGTTCGTCCCGATCGACACCGACCTGGCCGAGGCGATCGCCGTCCAGCAGCAGGCGGTGCTCGACGAGTTCGATGACCCGGCGGTCCTGCTGCCGCGGCCCACCCGCAACCCTGACGGCAAGGTGGCGTTCAGCACTGCAACCTTCCGGGGAGAACTGCGAGAGTGGTTGCGCGTCAGCGATGTCCGGGACGAACTCGGCCGCGCCGTCCATGTCGCGCCGCATCAATGGCGCCACACGTTTGGCACTCGCCTGATCAACAACGAGGTCCCGCAGGAGACCGTCCGTCGTTTGCTCGACCACGACTCGCACGCCATGACTTCGCACTATGCGCGGCTGTCGGACACGACCATCCGGGAGCAGTGGGAACGCGCTCGCAAAGTCAACATCGCCGGTGAGGCCTTGGCCACCGACACCGGTCCGCTGGCCGACGCTGTCTGGATGAAGAACAACCTCTCCAGGGCGAAGATGGCGCTGCCCAACGGCTACTGCTCCTTGCCGCTGCAGCAGAAGTGCGAGTTCGCCAATGCCTGTTTGACCTGCCCAGTTTTCGTCACGACGCCGGAGTTCCTGCCCCAGCATCGTCACCAGCTCGAGCAGACCCAAGACTTGATCGCCCAGGCCGACCGCAACGGACACCAGCGCCTTGCCGAGATGAATCGCACCGTCGAGAAGAACCTCCTGGCCATTATCGACGGCCTGACCACATCGGATGGCTGCTGCGGCGGCGGAAAGTCCTGCGCCTGCAACGGAAAAAGCGGCTCGAATGCTTGCTGACAACCCCAGACACCTCGCCGAACACGCCCGTCAGCGCCACGATCAGACCCTGCACCGCGCCCAACAGGCGCTCGCCGAGCTGGCCGACGCCGGAGAACAGGTGACCGTTGCGCAACTTGCCAACCGGGCCGGCGTCTCGCGGTCATGGATCTACACCCAACCCGCATTGCGCGACCGGATCCGGCAGCTACAGCAGCATCGCGCCAGCGCTGGCTTCGTCCGCGACACCGCCACCCGGGCCACCGACGACTCACTGCGTCAACGTCTGGCCCTGGCGCACGAGCGAATCAACCAGCTCCGCACCGAGAACCAGCAACTCCGTGACGCCCTTGCCCACGCCCACGGCCAACTCCGCGCAGCCCGCCTCAGCACCGGTGATCGATAGTCAAAGACACCTGTCCACGACGCGAAACGCCAGGTCAAAGGCGGTATTTGAAGATCGAAGTCGAGATAACCGCGGCGACGGTCGCGTCACCGAAAGCTGTTGCCCAGTCAGCGATCCCGACGTTGGTGGTCAGGATCGTGGACGACTTGAGGTAGCGCTGGTTGATCACCTGGAACAACGCGGACGCGCCGTCGCCGGGCAGCGGCAGATAGCCGAGCTCGTCCAACTATGTGGATATCCACATAGTTGGACGAGTTCGGCTACATGGAACTGGACAAGGTCGGCGCGAAACTGCTCTTCCAGCTTTTCACCGACCGCGAGGAACGCCGCGCGATCGCCATCGCGACCAACGCACCCTTCTCGGAATGGCCGAAAACCTTCACCGACCAGCGTCTCTGCCGCGCCGTGATCGACCGCATGACCTTCAACGGCACCATCATCGAGACCGGCAGCGAGTCCTACCGCGCCCAGAGCACCCAAGCCCGGCTGCAGGAACAACAACTCGCCGCGAGCGAGAACGACGGCCTGATCGGCGCCCTCAACCGCCCCTGAAACGAATGGGGCCGGCTGCCCACGGCGACTGTCTTGTCGGAGACAGGTCCGTGAGCACCCGGCCCCGCACAACCTAAACCTCGATCCACCGAGGTGTGGGGCTGGGGTGGGTGTGTCGGAATGAGAGAAGTGCCCTCTGAGCTGGGATGATTGGAGTTCTCACACAGCAACCTGACCCCAGTTCTGGAAGGCACTTCGAGTGCAAGTTTCGCACAGGTTCGCCGAGGAGTCGGCGATATTCGACGATGACCATCTCGTGTCGCTGGCCGGTCTGGTGCCGGTGATGACGCTGGCCGGACAGACCAGACTGCCGCAACTGCTGGCGGAGAAGGTGTCGATCACCCAGCCGCGGATCGCGTCCGGGACGGCCAATCCGGGCCCGAAACTGGCCACGGTGATCGCGGGGATGTGCGCGGGCGCGGACTGTATCGACGATGTTGATGTTGTGCGCTCGGGCGGGATGACGACACTGTTCGGCGGGGTGTATGCGCCCTCGACGGTCGGAACCCTGTTGCGGGAGTTCACCTTCGGACACGCCCGCCAGCTGGAGTCGGTGCTGCGTGAACATCTGACGGCCTTGTGCGAGCGAGTCGATCTGCTGCCCGGCACTCACAAGCGGGTGTTTGTGGATATCGACTCGCTGTTGCGGCCGGTGTACGGGCATGCCAAGCAGGGCGCGTCCTACGGGCACACGAAGATCGCCGGGAAGCAGGTGCTCCGCAAAGGGCTTTCACCGTTGGCGACCACGCTGAGCACCGAGCACGGCGCGCCGGTGATCGCCGGGATGCGGTTGCGGGCCGGGAAGACCGGCTCCGGCAAGGGCGCCGGACGCATGGTCGCCCAGGCGATCGGGACCGCTCGTGCCGCCGGGGCCGGTGACATCCTCGTGCGGGGTGATTCCGCCTACGGCTCCCGGTCGGTAGTCCGCGCCTGCCGGCGGGCCGGGGCGCGATTCTCGCTGGTGCTGACCAAAAACGCCGCAGTGCGGCGGGTGATCGCGGCGATAGGTGAGGACGCGTGGACGCCGGTGAAATACCCCGGTGCGGTCCGTGACCCTGACACCGGGGAGTGGATCTCCGACGCCGAGGTCGCCGAAATCCCCTACACCGCGTTCGCCTCCACGGCCGACCGGGTCACCGCGAGGCTGATCGTGCGGCGTGTCAAAGACGCCCGCTACCCGGACGCGCTGTTCCCGGTCTGGCGATACCACCCGTTCTTCACCAACACCGCCGAACCGACCGCTGCCGCTGACATCACCCACCGCCGCCACGCGGTCATCGAAACCGTGTTCGCCGACCTCATCGACGGCCCCCTGGCGCACCTGCCCTCGGGCCGGTTCGGCGCCAACAGCGCGTGGGTGTTGTGCGCGGCGATCGCGCACAATCTGCTACGCGCCTGCGGTGTCCTGGCCGGCGACCGGCACGGCCACGCCCGCGGTGCCACCCTGCGCCGCCGCATCGTCACCGTCCCCGCCCGGTTCGCGCGCCCGCAGCGCCGACCGGTCCTGCACCTGCCCCGCCACTGGCCCGGGGCCACGTCATGGCTTCGGCTGTGGCGCAGCACTATCGGCTTTACGCCACCATCAGCGATGCCCATCTGACCACCCGCCGCACGACGGCCCGACCGGAGACCACAGTGGAAAAGCTGGGCAGACCAGCGGCTACCTCCCACCCGAAAAGACGCTGGTGCACCCCTTCAGCACGCGGACCAGCCCAAAATCCCAATCGGTGGATCGAGGCTAAGTCGTCCTCGACCTCGGGAATGTCGGCCTCGCCCGTTCGCTGGCCATCCTCGGCGTTGAGGAATCACTCATCGTCGGCTCATGGCCGCCGCCGAAGCGTTCGCGCACCTGGAGATCTCGACAGGGCTGCATGCTCTTCCGTCGAACTTTCGCCGAAGCCGGGCCCCGCCCGGCATCGACATGGAACAACGCGGCACCGTGGTCATTGTGCCGACGCGGCGCGGTTGCTGTCCGTACATCTTCACAGTCCGGAGGCAGCAGGGACCGAGCGTGAAGCCGCGTCCCGTTCGTCAGCACTCAGCGCAGCGTGTGGTGTGACGCTGGTCGGGTAGCCGCCAGTGGGGAGGTTCGAAACCCGGATTCCGGGATACCCCCGGGCGTATTCTGGCGTGGTAAGACGGTGAGAAAGGTGATCGGCGATGGAGTACGGCTTCGCTGTGCGGTGCGAGGCGCCGATGGGCGAGACGGTCGAGCGGGTACGGGCGGCGCTGGCCGAGCAGGGGTTCGGCGTACTGACCGAGATCGACGTGCAAGCGACGCTGCGGGCGAAGCTCGGTGAGGAGAGCGAGCCTTACTTGATCTTGGGGGCGTGCAACCCCCAGCTGGCGCATCAGGCGTTGGGCGTGGATCGGCGGATCGGGTTGTTGTTGCCGTGCAACGTCGTGGTGCGCGCAGACGGCGGGTCGACGGTGGTGGAGGCGCTGGACCCGCAGGTGATGGTCAGCGTACCGGGCGATTCCCGGCTGCAGCCGATCGCTGACGAGGCCGGTCGGCGCTTGCGTACCGCCTTGCAGACGGTCAAGGGTAGCTGATGGTGCTCGCGGCAGTTCCGGCAATCGGACGAGCCTGTGTGCTACGGGAGGTGAGGTCGCGATGATGGGCGGCGCGATGGGCGGCGCGATGGGATGGATGTGGATCTGGCCGGTACTGGTCGTGCTCGGCCTGTTCGCCGTCGTGGGGGGCCTGCTGTGGTGGGTGCGGGCGCGGCGCGAAACCCCGGCAGGCGCGAGCGGCAGTGCCCGCCGGATCCTGGACGAGCGGTTGGCGCGGGGCGAGATCGACGAGGACGAGTATCGGCGTCGTCGCACGGAGCTGCAGTGACTGGCGATCCGGTCGGTCGGCGCCGGGCGTTGGGGCTGCTGGCGGCGGGGTCGGCTTCGGTGGTAGCGGGGGTGACCGGCTGGGTGACTGGTCTGGGCGCCCCGGCCAGCGGTGGGTACCCGGTCACCGGTGACCAGCCGCTACGCGAACCACTGGCATCGACCAGCAATAACGGTGCGCTCGCCGTGTCGCTGACCGCGGCACCTGGCGCGGCGGTGGCCGGGCAGGCCGGCGCCGGGCTCGGGTTCAACGGAGGTTCTCCGGGGCCGACGTTGCGAGTGCGTCCCGGTGACGTTCTGCGAGTGCGCCTGATAAATCACCTGCAACAGCCCACAAACCTGCACACCCACGGGTTGCACGTTTCCCCGGAGCGCAACGGCGACAACCCGTTCGTGGTGATCGCGCCGGGCGAGGTGTTCGATTACGAGTACAGGATTCCGGCCAATCATCCGGCGGGGACGTTCTGGTACCACCCGCACCACCACCAGTACGTCGCGGATCAGCTCTTCGGCGGGCTCGCCGGTGCGCTGATCGTGGACGGCGGCCCCGACCTGGGTGCCGTTATGGACCGGGTGCTGCTGATCGGCGACACCACGCTGGACGGCGCGGGCCGGATCGCCGCGGTGAGCGCGATGGACCGGATGATGGGACGGCAGGGCTCGCTAGTCCTGGTCAACGGCCAGCACCAGCCCGTCGCCACCGCCGAGTCCGGGGTGCCGGAACGATGGCGGCTGATCAACGCCTGCACCTCGCGCGTGTTGTCCCTGCGGCTGGAAGGGCATCAGCTGACCCACGTCGCGAGGGACGGCTATTTCCTGCCGGTCCCGGAAGTGCGGGACCGGATCGTGCTCGCGCCCGGCAACCGCGCGGATGTCCTCGTTCACCCGGCGGCGGGACGGCACCGGCTGCTGACCGATCCCTATGACCGCGGCAATCCCGGGATGATGGGCGGTATGGCAGCCACGGGCTCCACTGCGGCCAACGGGCCCATCACTCTCGCGACACTGGTGGTGTCTGGGACAAAAAGCCGCACGGCCTCGCCACCGGGTGCGTTGCCGGCGCCGGTGCTGCCCACAGGGCCGGTGACGGCTCGGCGGACGGTGACGTTCGGCATGCAGATGGGCATGGGCGGTGGCGGGATGGGGTTCACCATCGATGGAAGGCGCTTCGACCCGCAGCGCACCGACCAGGCGGTCCGGCTCGGGGCCACCGAGGAGTGGCTGGTGTCCAACACCAGCCCGATGGATCACCCGTTCCACCTGCACGTGTGGCCCTTCCAGGTACTGGGCACCAGCGCAAACCCGGTAGCCGAGGAAAGCCTGCGGGACGTGGTGCTCGTGCCGGCGCACGGCTGGGCGCGCCTCCGGGTGACCTTCGCCGACTTCTCCGGCCGTAGCGTCTACCACTGCCACATCCTCGACCACGAGGACGCCGGCATGATGGCCACCATCCAGGTCGCACGCTGACTCTCGCTCCAGGTTTCTCTCCGGAACACGCGCTCCTGTGCCGACCCGCCTGTGACCGCGGCGGCATGGCCAGCGCAACGCCGGGCGTCCTCGGGTAGTCCGGCGGGAAGCCGACCGTTTTGTTGCCCCTGGCCGGGCGCGCCGGGGCGATCCCCCTGTCTCCGGCGGTGTGGTGTGTGCCGCAGCCACTCGTCTCTTTATACCCCGGGGGGTACCGTGGAGAGCGAGTGGTCGTCGAGTAAAGGAGAGTGCACGGATGTGTCGTCGTGTCACGTGTTCGCGGTGCGGGAAAGCCACCTACGCCGGATGCGGTCAGCATGTGGAGCAGGTGCTTGCCGGTGTGCCGGCTTCGCGGCGGTGCGCTTGCACGCCCGAGCCGGGTGCCGCGGCCCGCGTATTGCGCCGCCTGTTCGGCCGCGGCTGATCCGCCGGTCCGCGATGCCGGACACAGCTGGGTGAGGCCGCGCAATCACTACCCCCCGGGGTATGTTGAAGGCTGCGGAGGTGGAACATGGAAATGACACCCGAACTGGTGGGTGACGCGCTGGTGCGGTTGCGCCGGGCGCAGGGGCAGCTGGCTGCGGTGATCGGCATGATCGAGACCGGGGACGAGTGCGCCACGGTGCTGACCCAGCTGGCCGCGGTGTCGCGGGCGCTGGACCGGGCCGGGTTCAAGATCGTGGCCAGTGGGATGCGGCACTGCCAGGCCGCCCGCGACCGGGGCGAGGACCCCCCGATGACCGAGGCGGAGCTGGAGAAGCTGTTCCTGGCCTTGGCCTGACTTGTTCGGCGCGGAATTCCGGCGCCGACCTACGTTTGACGGATACCCCCGGGGTATTCGAGCGAAGTGGTGGAGGTACCACGTGGCAGTACATGAAGCGACGGTGGAAGAGCTGGAGCGGGCGCTCGCCGAAGGTGTGCGGCTGGTGGACGTGCGCACGCCGGGCGAGTTCGCCGAAGGGCATGTGCCCGGTGCGATCAACGTGCCGCTGGAGCAGGTCCCCGACGCGGGGCGGGAGTGGAACGGAGCGGGTGTGGCTGATCTGCCAGTCCGGGGCACGCAGCCTGCGCGCGGCGCAGGCGCTGGATGCCCTGGACGTGGCTGCGGTGTCGGTGGCCGACGGCACCGCCGGCTGGCAGCGCAGCGGCCGGCCCGTGCGAACCGGAACGAACTGAGGCAACGACCGCACTCGGGCGGGAAGGAGACAGCACATGCTGGACGTACAGGTGATCGAGACATCGTCGCTGGGCGACCGCAGCTACCTCGCGCACGACGGCGAGGTCGCCGTGGTGGTGGATCCACAGCGCGACATCGATCGGATCGTCGCCCTGGCGGGCCGGCTGGGGGTAGGGATCGAGTGGGTACTGGAAACCCACGTGCACAACGACTACGTCTCCGGCGGGCTGCAGCTGGCGCGGCTGACCGGCGCCCGCTACGGGATCGCCGCTGCCGACGACGTGTCCTACGACCGGGTGCCGTTGCGCGACGGGGACGTGCTGGAGGTGTCGCCGCGCATGCGGATCCGGCCGGTCGCGACCCCGGGCCACACCTTCCACCACCTCTCCTACCTCCTCGACGGTCCCACGGGGCCAGAAGGAGTGTTCACTGGCGGCTCGCTGCTGCTGGGCACCACCGGCCGCACCGACCTGCTCGGCCAGGACCACGCCCACGAACTGGCCCGCCGGCAGCGCACCTCCGCACAGCGGCTGGCGCAACTGTTGCCGGACGGGGCGAACGTGTGGCCCACCCACGGGTTCGGCAGCTTCTGCTCGGCCACCCAGGCCAGCGGTGACGCCTCCACCATCGGCCGGGAGAAGCAGATCAACCCGGCACTGACCCTGGCCGAATCCGAATTCGTCGAACAGACCCTCGCCGGCCTGGACGCCTACCCCGCCTACTACGCCCACATGGGCGCGCGCAACACCGCCGGGCCCGGACCGATCGACCTCACCCCGGTCCACACCGCCGACCCCGCCGAGTTACGTCGCCGGGTCGACGCGCAGGAATGGGTGGTCGATCTCCGCTCACGCAAAGCGTTCGTGCACTCGCACCTGGCCGGCACGATCAGCCTCGGGCTGGACGGGCCGATGGCGACCTGGCTGGGCTGGCTCATCGACTGGGGCGCGCCGATCACCCTGCTCGGCGACACACCCGAGCAGGTCACCCAGGCGCAGCGGGAACTCGCGCGCATCGGCATCGACCGGCCCGCCGCCGCGGCCACCGGCGACCCCGCCCAGTGGGCCGGCGACCGGCACGAGCAGGTAGCCACCATGACCACCGCGTCGTTCACCGACCTCGCCCACGCCCTGCGGCACGGCCACGCCGACAGCCTGCCCGCCCCCACCGTCGTGCTCGACGTGCGGCTGGCCCACGAGTGGCACGACTCCCACGTGCGCGACGCCGTGCACATCCCGCTGCCCGAGCTCCCGCACCGGCTCGGCGAGGTGCCCGCAGGCCCGGTGTGGGTGCACTGCGGCAGCGGCTACCGCGCCGCCGCCGCGGCGTCCCTGCTCGCCCGCGCGGGCCGCACGGTGGTGCTGGTCGACGACGCCTTCGCCGATGCCGCCGACGCCGGCGTCCCCATGGCGGCCTGACCGATGCTGGTGGCCGCCGCCCTGGCCGGGCTGCTGATCGGGCTCGCGCTCGGACTGCTCGGCGCGGGCGGGTCCATCCTCGCCGTGCCCGCGCTCGTCTACGCCGCCGGGCAACCACTCGCCTCCGCGATCCCCGCGTCCCTGCTGATCGTCGGCGTGTCCTCGGCCGCAGCGGTGATCCCGCGGCTGCGCGCCGGCACCGTGCGCTGGCCGGTCGCGCTGGTTTTCGGCGCGGCCGGTGTCCCCGCCGCCTTCGCCGGGGCGGCCCTCGGGCATCTGGTGCCGCCGCGGTTCCTGCTGCTCGGGTTCGCCGTCCTGATGGCCGTGGTCGCCGTCCGGATGCTCCGCAAACCCACCGGCACGGGCACGGCGGCGTGCCGGACCAGCGGAGGCCATGTCAACTGGCGGGCGTGCCTGCCCAAGGCCCTCGCCGCCGGGATCGCCGTCGGGGTACTGACCGGGCTGTTCGGCGTGGGCGGCGGATTCCTCATCGTGCCCGCCCTCACCCTGCTGCTCGGCCTCGACGCTGGCGAAGCAGTCGCCACCTCGCTGGTGATCATCGTGCTCAACTCCGCCGCCGGGCTCGCCGCCCACGCCGGCGCCCCACTCGATTGGGTCACCATCGGCATTTTCGGCGGCGGCGCCGTCCTGACCGCGCTGGCTGGTGGCCGTGTGGCCCGCCGCCTACCCGCCGACACGATCCGCCGCGGCTTCGCCTACCTCGTCCTGGTCGTCGCCGCCGCCATCGCCGTCACCGCCATAGTCGCCCCGGCCACCCTGCCGGCCCATTGACGGCGCCCTCCGTTCAAGGTTCGAGACCGGTCTGGGCGTGGCAAAACGAACCCGGCCAGCACAAGCACCGACGGGCACGCAGATCGATCCCACCTGGCCCGAACTGCTCCACTGATCAGGAGCACGACTCCACGCGGATCGTGGAACTGCGGCACTCACCCGGCCGACTGACTATGAAACGATCGCCTTGCACAACACGTGTTGTGATCAGTACGCTTCAACAACAAAGCCGCTGAGCTGCTGAGACTCCGTCGTAGAGTCCACCTCAGGTTGGCGACCCCCGGAGAATGCGGGACCTGCCGCAACGATTGCGCCGACTGTCCCCGGTGCCGCGACTTCGACTGCGAGGTGTGCCTGCCGGTAGTGATCACTCCCCGCACCGCCGCCGCGCTGGACGCGGCGCTGGGGAGGCTGGCCGACGAGGTCTACGACATCGCCGAGCAGACACCCTTGGCAGGCAGGGGACCGGCCCTCGACACGGACACGACCGTCCCGGCGTGCGTGGCCGACCGTGACCCGTGGTTCTTGCGGTGCTACGCACGGGCCTTCGACGACCTGGCCGGCGACCTCGCTGCCGGGAGGCGTCCGACCCCGGCGTGTACCGCCGAGGAGATCGCGCTGGACTTGGCGATCCAGGACGCCGAACGGTGTCAGAAGGACGAGCCCGACGTGCACGCCGAGCAGGTCGCCGCGCATCCGAGTTCACGGTTCGACTACGACTGGGCGATCCTGCAGGACGCCTTGTTCCAGGACAAGGACTACGAGGGGCTCCTCTATCACCCGGTCCCGTTGCCGGACATGGGCGCCGAGGACTGGTTCGGCGAATTCGGCAACGTCCCTGCCCGCGACCCCGAGCGCGGATTCCGCCGCTGAGCACCCTTTCGCAGTTTCGAAGGTCGTTTCGTGCGCCATCGAGCACACGGCGACCGACAGAATGCCGCAGCAAGCAGCGCCGAAGTATCACCGCGATGTCACACCGCGCCCGCGCTGACCGGCGACGATGCCGAGAACAAAGACCAAGGAGGTGACTGGCAGGATCGCCGGAACGAGCGCATGCTGAAAGTTCCTGTCGGAGCACAAAAGGGGGAACTGCATTGGGCACCGCGACCACCACCGAGGTCCGTACCGGATTCGGTGCGGCGATCCTGCTGGGCATCGGCGATGACGACAACGTCGCCTGCGTCGCCGAACACGATGCCGCCACCGAGGGTGAGGCCCGCCGCTGGATCGAGCAGGCCCTGCCGACCGCCGCGATGCCGGATTGGGTTCACCGGCGCCCCCACGGCACGGCCGGAGCCTTCCTGTTCGCCGTCTACACCGAAGGCATCCGCGTCCACGACGGACCGGGCGAATCCCGCTGGGAGAACTACCCGGACGACGCGCCCGAACACACCGCCGACCTCATCGACGGTGCCGTGCGCTGGTGGCCGCGCGCAGACACCCAGCGATAGCCACACATCCCGCGCGGCGGGCTCGTCGTGACGGTCTCGCTGCCTAGACTGCTGCCGATGGCACCCACCGGATCGAAGTCTATTGGTAACCACCGGAATCAGAACGTGCTGAATGCACTCCGGTGATCGCGCCGCCGATGGCTCGGCTGCGCGGGCGGCCTGGGCGCCGACTGCGGGTTCGGTATGCGCAACCGCAGCGGTCGGCTGGCGCGTCGCGTCCACCAGCTCACCGGATCATCGTTCAGAACGCTCCTTGCCTCACTTCACTCATCTGGCCAGGTCAGAACGTTTGCGTTGACACCCGTCGATCGGGATCGGCGACACTCCACCGGCGGGGTGGCGGCTAGTCGCCCCGCCGGTGTCGGTCCGCATCGTCGACGCCGTCGTCACGGTCGGACGGCCGTGCAGTTGCAGACGAGCTGGGATTTCTTGTTCATGTGGCTCGCGATTCAGTGCGCGATCCAGCGGGTGGAGTTGCTGGCGGGTTTAGCGTGGTGGTTTGGGTGAGTGCGTCTGCCCATGGCGCTTTCTGGGTGATGAGGCGGCGGAGTTTGGCGATGGCTCGGGGTTGGTTGACGGCGAGCGCCGCGGTGATGTGGTTGTTGTGGCGGTAGAGCACGGTGAATTGTCCGGTGTCGGGATCTCCGATGAGGGTGGACGGTTGGTCGGTGTGTGGGTCGCCGATGATTTGGATGCGGTGGCTGTACCAGTCGGACCACACGTAGGGCACGGGTTCGTAGCGGGTGGGTGCCGCGGTGGTGATGGCGTTGCGGGCGGCGTGGGCGCCTTGTTCGGCGGCGGCGGTCCAGTGTTCGAGCCGGAGGGTGCCCTCGCGTCGCGGGTGGGGGAATCGTGCCAGGTCTCCCGCGGCGTACACCCCCGGTGCCGAGGTGGCGAGGTAGGGGTCGCAGGCCACGCCGTCGTCGAGGGCGACGCCGGAGTCGGTGAGCCAGCCTGTGGTGGGGACGGCGCCGATTCCGACGAGCACGGTGTCGGCGGGCAGGACGCTGCCGTCGGACAGGTGCACCTGCTCGATGTGGCCGGTGCCGGAGAAGTCGGTGACCTGGACACCGCATTTGAGGGTGGTGCCGGCCTGTGTGTGCAGCCGGGCCAGTGCTGTCCCGGCGGTTTGTCCGACCGCGTGGGCCAGGGGTGTGTCCTGGGTTTCGACGATGGTCGCGTGGATGCCGTGTTGGGTTGCTGTGGCTGCGACTTCCGAGCCGATGAAGCCTGCGCCGATGATCACCAGGTTGGTTGTCCGCGCGAGTGCGGCGCGCAGCGCCCGGGCGTCGTCGAGGGTGCGCAGGTAGTGCAGGCCGGCGAGGTGGGTGGTGGTTGGCCACCGGCGTGCCGTGGCGCCGGTGGCGATGATCAACCGGTCGTAGGGCAGGCGTTGCTGGTCGTGCAGCAGGAGTTCCCGGCTGTCGGTGTCCAGTCCGGTGGCCGTGACTCCGAGGCGCAGGTCCACACCGAGGTCGTCGCGTAACTCGTCTTCTGCCATCAGGACGGCGGGGGCAGGGGGGTGAGCCTGCTCGTCGGGTTCGTGTGCGGCTGGGTGGTCGCTGCTGTGGGTGAGGAACGTTTTCGATAGTGGGGGCCGGTCGTAGGGTAGGTGTTCCTCGGCGCCGATGAGGATGATGGTGCCGGTGTGCCCGGCGTGCCGCGCGGCGCGCGCGGCACGCACCCCGGCCAGCGAGGCACCGACGATCACGAGTCGGCCGGGCTCGGTGGCCGCGTGGGCACTCATGACGGCGGGGCGTCTGCCAGCCGGAGCGCGAGTGTCGGGCATTGCTGCACGGCCTGCTCGATGACTTCACGCCGATCGTTGGGGGGCGGGTCCTGGAGCAGGTGTGCCAGGCCGTCGTCGCCGACTTCGAAGATGTCCTCGGCGAGGCCTTCGCAGACGCCGTGCCCGGTGCAGCGGTCGGGGTCGATGTGGATGTTCATCTGCTCCCTCCTTGACGTGGTGGCAGAGACGTGGTGGCAGAAAGGGGTGGGTCGGGGCTGGCAGTCGGTGTCGACGGTCAGTGCTCCGGGGTCAGTGTTCTGGGGTGAAGCGGCAGGGCATGGACTTCACGGCGTGCAGGAAGTTGCCGGGGACCAGTCGCTGGTCGCCGGCTTCGATGTCGGGTAGGCGGTGCAGTAGTTCGTCGAACAGGGCACGGAGCTGGGTGCGGGCGAGTTGGTTGCCGAGGCAGTGGTGGATGCCGCCGCCGCCGAACCCGATGTGCGGGTTGGGGTCGCGGGAGAGGTCGAAGCGCCACGGGTCGGTGAACACCCGCTCGTCGCGGTTGGCCGAGGAGTAGAACATGACGACCTTGTCGCCGGCGGTGATGTGCTGGCCGTGTAGTTCGAGGTCGCGGGCGGCGGTGCGGCGGAAGGTCATGATCGGGGTGGCCCAGCGGACGAACTCCTCGACCGCGCCGTCGATGCGGTTGGCGAAGTCGCTCATCAGCCAGGCCCGCTGGTCGGGGTGGTCGGTGAGGGCTTTGAGCGCGTGGCTGGTGGACTGGCGGGTGGTGTCGTTGCCGGCGATGGTCAGCAGGGCGAAGAAGGCGCTGATCTCGTCGTCGGTGAGGCGTTCCCCGTCGATTTCGGCCTGGACGAGCGCGGTGATCAGGTCGTCGCCGGGGTTGCGGCGCCGGTGATCGGCAAGGTCGGTGATCAGGCCGTGCATGTAGTGCAGCGCCTGGAACAGTCGGCCGAGGACCTGTTCACGTCCGTGCCCGACGAGTTCGGGGTCGTTCCAGCCGGTGCCGACGGCGGCTTCGTGGGCGGCTTTCTGGCGTTCACCGTCGGGCACGCCCATGATGTCGTTGATGTTGTGCATCGGCAGCAGGGCCGCGCACTCGGCGACGAAGTCGGCCTCGCCTCCGCTGTCCGCCCCTACGGCGGCGAGGTGGTCCACGACCATGCGGGCGTTGGCGCGGATCCGGTCGTTGATGCGGCGCATCTGTTTCGGGGTAAATGCCGAAGCCACGAGCCGTCGCATCTTGGTGTGCCGGGGCGGATCCATCCCGATGATCGACTGGGCGGCCTCGACGAGTTCGGGGGGCAGGCTTTCCATCAGGATGCCGGGCCCGGACAGGAAGTCCTCGTGCCGCTTCGTGACCTCGACCAGATCGGCGTGCCGCACGATCGCCCAGAACCCGTAGTCCTCCGGGTCATCCAGCAACTGCTCCTCAAACGGGCGATGCCAGGTGACCGGCCGGTCGGCGCGCAGCGCGGCGAAGTTGGCGTCCCGTTCGGCCATGGTCGCCGACCAGAATCCCCGTGAGGACAGGTCCACCTCGTCGTAGGGACGGTCGGGATGACCGCTGGCGTTCCGGGTACGGGGCAGCGTCACGGCGGCACCCTCCTCAGCATCGGCGTTGACACCCTCAAGGTTAGACAGCATGCGTCACATTGTCTAGATAGAAGACATGAGATCGTGACCGGTCTACTGGTTTGACGACCGTGGGCGGCTTGTCTAAGGATGGTGGGGTGGTGAATGCGAGATTGTCGGGGCGGGCGCGCCAGTTGATGCGGGCGGACGCCCTCGATGTGGCGGAGGCGATCGTGCTGGATCGCGGGTACCGCGGGGTGAACATGCAGGAGGTCGCGGACCGGGTGGGGGTGGCCCGGCAGACGCTTTACAGCGAATTCGGCAGTAAGCAAGGTCTCGCGTCGGCGTTGGTGCTGCGGCTGACGGGCCAGTTCCTGGACGGTATCGAGCGGGCGCTGGCGGCTCATCCGGAGATGCGGGCGGCGTGGTGGGCGGCCGCCCGCTACACCTTCGACGCCGCTGCCGACAACCCGCTGTTGAAGGCCGTCCTGGTCGGCGACGGCAGTGGTGAGCTGCTGCCGCTGTTGACCAGCGAGGCCGCGCCGGTGGTGCGGGAGGCGACCGAACGTCTGGTGACAGGTGTGTGTCGGCGTTGGCCCGGTCTCGATCATGCCGAGGTCGGCGTCGCGGCCGAGGCCGCGACCCGGCTGGCGTTGAGCCACCTGGTGTTGCCGCTGCACCCTCCGGATGTCGTCGCCGAGCACATCGCGGAGTTGGTGGTGCGGTTTCTTGGTCACCAGGGGTGACCCGAGGGTGGAGACGGGTGGCGCGGTTCAGCGTCGGGTTAGGTGGACGGGCAGTCCGTCGGTGGGGATGGGTAGTGAGGTGTTGTCCCAGCGCACCCGGTAGCCATCCGGCACGCTCCAGTGGTGGGTGCGCAGCATCTCGTGCAGGATCGCCTTGACTTCGAGGGTGCCGAAATGCATGCCGATGCATTTGTGTACGCCGCCGCCGAACGGGATCCACGCGAAGCGGTGGTTCTGGTCCTCGCGGCGGTGCGCGGCGAACCGGTCGGGGTCGAAGGTGTCGGGGTCGGTCCAGCATTCCGGCACGAAGTGGTTGATCGCGGGGGCGACCGCGACCAGGGTGTCGGCGGGGAGGTAGTGGCCGAGGATCTCGGTGTCGGTCACGGTCTTGCGCATCACCAGCGGTACGGGCGCGAGCAGTCGGAGTGCTTCCTTGATGACCAGGTCGAGGGTGTCCAGGCGCTCCAGGGCGTCGATGTCGGGGAGGTCGTCGCCGAGGGCGAGGGATTCCTGGCGGGCGCGGTCCTGCCAGTGGGGGTGGGTGGCGAGGTAGTAGGCGGCCGCGGTGGTGGTGATGGTGGAGGTGTCGTGCGCGGCCATCATCAAGAAGATCATGTGGTTGATGACGTCGTCGTCGCTGAACTGCTCGCCTTCGGGGGTGGTGGCCTGGCACAGCGCGGAGAACAGGTCCTCACCGTTGCCGGCGCGGGCGGCGGGCAGATGGTGGGCGAAGTAGCGCTCCAGGACGCGGCGGCCGCGCAGCCCGGCGCGGTAGCGGGTGCCGGGCAGGGGGTAGCGAACCAGGGAGCTGGCGGCGCGCACGGTGGCCACGAACGCGTGGTTGATCCGCTCACTGTCAACCCCGTCTCCGCGGCCGCCCATGAACACCCGGGTCGCGATGTCCAGGGTCAGGTCTTTGAGCAGCCAGTACAACCGAACCGGGTGGGTGGTGGACCAGGTGGGCACGGTGGCGCGCACACAAGGTCCGACCTGCTGGGTGTAGCCGGCGAGGCGGTCGCGGGTGAAGGCGTGCTGCATGATGCGGCGGTGCATCTTGTGCTCGTCGAAGTCGAGCAGCATCAGCCCGCGGTGGAAGAACTGGTCGATCAGGAAGGTCCACCCGGCTTGAGAGAAGGCCTTGTCCTTGTTGGTGAGCACCAGCTGGGTCGCTTCGGGTCCGGCGACGGTGGCGATGCGGGTGCCGAAGGCGCCCATCCAGGTCACGGGGCCGTAGCGGTCGTAGCGTTCGCGGGCGAAGTCGGTGCCGAACCGGATGTAGTCGAGCACGTGCCCGACCAGTGGGGTGCCGTAGTCGCCGCGGATCGGCCGCAGGTCGCTGCCCGAGGGTGGGGCGGCGAGGTCGGTGGCGGGCCAGCGGCGGCTGAACCGGCGCAGGGCGTCATCGACCGGCTGGGGTGCCGGTGCCAGTAGCACCGAGGACAGGCGCTGCCGGGCTGCCCGGGTGGTGCGCTCGATCAGGTGCGTCATCTCGGCTCCTCTATCGGTGGGGTGTGGGACGGGGCGAAAGTGTCGATCACCGCGGTGGTGGCCGATGGGCCGGCGAATGAGGGCGGGTAGAGCAGGGTGTGCTCGTACAGGCCCGCCCAGCGAGCATCGAACTGGGCCCGCACCTGGTCGGGGGTGCCGGCCAGGGCGATCGTGTCGATCATCTGGTCGGTGACGGCGGCCACCATCGCCTCCAGGTCTCCGGCCTTGTGGGCGGTGCGGATGGCGGCGGCCTCGTCGGTGAACCCGTGCAGGGTCATGATCGCGTCGTAGGTTTTGACCGAGGCGTAGAACGCGATCTGGGCCGCGGCGAGCCGGCGGGCCTGTGTCGGGTCCGGATCGACCGCGCAGATCACGTAGCCCGCGACCGGCACCGGCTTGGTGCGTCCCGCGCGTTGGGCGCCGGCCTGCAGAGCGGGACGCACGGTGTGGCGCAGGTATTCGGGGGTGCACAGCGGATGGCCCACGAGCCCGTCGGCGACCGCGCCGGCGGCGCGGACCATGCGGGCGTTCACCCCGGCCAGATAGAGCGGGATCGCCCGGCGTGTCGGCGGCGGCACCGGGGCGGTGGGCACGACGTGTGCGCGGTAGAAGCGGCCCTCGTGGTGCACCGGGCCCTCGTCCAGCCGCCACAGCTGGCGCAGCAGCGGTATCAGCTCCTCCGTCCGGGGCGCGGGATGCTCACCTGACAGGCCGTGCCAGTCCTGCTGCATGCGCCGGGTTCCGGTGCCCAGCCCCAGGATCAGCCGACCACCAGAGAGCGTGTCGAGGTCCCGGGCCTCGGCGGCCAGCACCAGCGGGGTCCGGCCGAAACCGTAGGCGATCCCGGTGCCCAGCGTGATGTTCTCGGTCGCCGCGGCCATGGCCGCCACGGCCACCACCGCCGACCGGTCGTAGAAATCGGCCGCCCACACCGAGGCGAAACCCGCCCGCTCCGCGGCGGCGGCCATCGACGCCACCTCGTGCACGTCCCGCCCGGCGCACACCAGCGACAACCCCCGCCGGGCCGATGCCACCGTCGGTTCGCTCGTCATCGAAGGCTCCCTTCGCGCCACCTGGCTTGTCCTCCCCCACGGCGGGGGACCCGTCACTCCGTCGCGTCCACGGGGCCGGGCCGGTTGCGCTGCACCGCGCGGGCCTCGTAACCGGCCCGGGCAGCCGGATCGGCACCCGCGAGGACCCGATCCGCGCGGGAGGCCCGCAACAGAACGTCGCCGACCGCGCGCGGCGCCAAGGCCAGCAGCCGGTTCATCGCCCCCAGCGACCGAGGCACATACACCTCGAACCGCGGGCGGGCCACCGCGCCCACGATCGCCTCAGCCACCTGCTGCGGCGTCACCGGCCGCACCAGCGGCGACTCGCCGAGCCCCGAGGCCAGCTCGGTCCGCACCACCGTGGGCATCACACACGACACCGACACACCCGTGCCGCGCAGCTCAGCCCGCAGCGCCTCGGACAACCCGACGACGCCGTGCTTGGTGGCGCAATAGGTGGCGGCCTCGGCGAACCCGACCTTGCCCGCCTCCGAGGCCACGTTGACGATGTGGCCCCGCCCTCGCGGACGCATCCGGCGTACTGCCTGCCGGCTGCCGTGGATCACGGCGTGCAGGTTGATCTCCACCTGTCGCGCCGTGACCGCCTCCGGCTCGTCGGCCAGCCGCCCCAGCGGCATGATCCCCGCGTTGTTGATCAGCACGTCGAGCGGCCCGAACGCCTCCTCGACCTGATCGAGGAAACCGGTGAACGAGTCCCGGTCGGTCACGTCCACCCGCCACACTCGCACCGCCTGCGCCTGTCCCTGCGCCGGCGAGGGGTCCAGGTCACCGATCGCCACTCTGGCCCCAGCCCGGGCCAGCGCGTCCGCGGTCGCCGCCCCGATTCCTCGCGCTCCGCCGGTGATGGCAACCACCACACCGGCCAGCGGCCGCGCGACCGGAACCCGGCGTTGCCAAAACCTGCCTACCCGCTCAGCCATGGACGTCGCCTCCGCCGCTGATCGATCCGCATTCTGACAGAAACCACTGTCAGAATGCTTCTGACAGGAGACCATGTCAAGATGGGGTCATGACGACGCCAAGGCGGAGCTATCGCGGGGTCAGCGCCGAGCAGCGCCGCGACCTGCGGCGCGAGCAGTTGCTGGAGGCCGGCCTGGATCTGCTGGGCACTCAAGGGTGGCAGCAGACCACGATGACCGCGGTCTGCGCGCGTGCCGGGCTCACCGAGCGCTACTTCTACGAGAACTTCGCCCACCGCGACGAGCTGCTGTTGGCCGTTCTCGACCGGATCGCGGCGCGGATCCGGGACGTGGCGTTGCGGGCACTGGCCGGCCCGGACGGCGACCCGCGCGCGAAGGCGGAGGCGGCGATCGGCGCGTTCGTCGACCTGCTCACCGACGACCCCCGGGTCGGGCGCGCGGCGATACTGGAATCCGCCGCCGCTGAGCCGCTGCGGGCCCGGCGGCACGAACTGCTCGTCGGCTTCGGTCAGCTGATCGCCACCCAGGCGCGCGCCCTCTACGGCGACAACGCGCTGCCCCCGCCCCGCGACCGCATCAACGGCCTCATGCTCACCGGCGGGCTCGCCGAACTGCTCATGGCCTGGCTCAACGGGGAGATGCAGATCGACCGCCAGGACATCATCGACACCGTCGCCACGCATTTCGCCGCCACCGCACGACAGCAATAGCCACGGGCGGTGCTGTGACGGCGCCCACGCAGACTTTCAGAACTCCTAGTCTTACAGCGAGACTGCTAGTCTCGCTGTGTTTCGATGGTGGAAGGACAAACACACACGATGGCCGATTCGGGGTTCGCTTCGCTGCCGCCGCACCATCCGCAGTGTCTGGGCTGCGGGCCGGACAACCCGGCCGGGCTACAACTGTCCGTCTACCGCGACGGTGACGAGGTCTTCACCGACCTCGCCTTCGACGCACGCCATCGGGGCGCTCCTGGGCTGGCGCACGGCGGCGCGATCTCCGCGGCCTGCGACGACCTGTTCGGGTTCGTGCTCTACGTCGTCGAGGAGATCGCCGTCACCCGCACGTTGACCGTCGAGTACCGCGCTCCCGTGCCGTTGGGACAGCGGCATCGCATCACCGCACGCCTGCACCACCGGGACGGCCGGCGGCTGCACCTGGAAGCCGCGGGCGTCGGCGACGACGGTGTCACGCGGTTCACCGCCCAGGCGCTGTTCATCGTCGTCGACATCGACCATTTCAGCGATCACGGCACCGAACACGACGTCCACGCCATGTTCACCCAGCACCCCCTGCGCACCCGCGAGGGCGGCTGAGGCCGTCCACCACGGCACCACCGGCGACCCACTCACAACCCGACGAAGGCGGTGCCGGTGGCTGGGGTACCGCGACACGATGAAGGAGACGCTCCGTGCCCGCACACCGCAGCCGCCCGTGGATGACCGCCGACCTCGACGCGTTCCGCGACCTCGCGCGTCAATTCTGCGAGAAAGAACTGTCGCCGAACCAGCAGCGGTGGGCGGCGCAGAAAAGCGTCGATCGCGACCTCTGGAACAAGGCCGGGGAGGTGGGGCTGCTATGCCTGGCGATCCCGCAGGAATACGGTGGGGGCGGTGGCACCTTCGCCCATGAAGCCGTCCTGCTCGAAGAACAGGCCGCCAGCGGCGACAGCTGCTGGGGCGTGGGCCTGCACAACGCCATCGTGGCGCACTACCTGCTCGCCTACGGCACCGAGGGCCAGAAACGGGACTGGCTGCCCAAACTCGCCCGCGGCGAGTGGGTCGGCGCCATCGCCATGACCGAACCCGGCACCGGCTCGGACCTGCAAACCGTCACCACGAAAGCCATCCGCGACGGCGACTCCTACATCGTCAACCGCGCCAAGACCTTCATCACCAACGGCGGCCAGGCCGACCTGATCCTCGTCGTGGCCAAGACCGATCCGACACGGGGTGCCGAGGGCATCTCGCTGATCGTGGTGGAAGCCGAGCGCGACGGGTTCCGGCGCGCTCGGGTCCTGGACAAGGTCGGCCTGAAAGGACAGGACACCGCCGAACTGTTCTTCGACGACGTCCGCGTCCCGACTGGTCACCTCCTCGGTGAGGTCGAGGGCCACGGTTTCCTCCAGCTGATGCAGCAGCTCCCGCAGGAGCGGCTGCTTATCGGCATCGCCTCCGTCGCGGCCATGGAACTCGCCCTACGCGACACACTCGACTACACCCGCAGCCGCACGGCGTTCGGCCGGGACATCTTCTCCTTCCAGAACACCAAGTTCACCCTCGCCGAAGCGGCGACCGAAACGCGGGTGGCCCGCGTGTTCCTTGACGACTGCATCAGCAAACACCTCGACGGCACGCTCGACGTCCCGACCGCGGCCATGCTCAAATGGTGGTCCAGCGACCGCGCCATGCGAGTCATCGACGACTGCGTCCAGCTCCACGGCGGCTACGGCTACATGAGCGAGTACCGCATCGCCCGTGCATGGACCGACCAGCGGGTGCAGAAGATCTACGGCGGCACCAACGAGATCATGAAAGAGATCATCGCCCGTACGCTATGACCTCGGCTCGCGCGGGACTCCACGGCGGGCGTGGCTCGATCGCCGCGCGGCAGGGGCCGGCGGAACTCACGTCCGGGGGGTGTTGGCGGCCAGGAAGTCGTCGACGACGCGGGCGCAGAAAGTCTCGTCATTGGGAAGGCCGGTGACCAGGCGGTTGAACACGACCGGCCCGACAAGCTGAGCCAGCGCCGCGGTGGTGTCGATGTCGGCGCCCAGTACCTTGCGGGCGTCGTCACCGGTGAGAATAGTGTCGAAGGGCCGCCGGTAGAGCTCGACGATGCGGCGCCGCAACGTGCGCATCCACGGCCGGGCGGTATCCGGCTGGTCGATGCCGGGCAGGTCGTCCGGTTGTGCCGGCAAGGTGCTCATCCCCACCCAGGACAGCACAGTGAGCTGCAGCGGGGCGTGGTCGATGAGCTGGGCTTGGTTGACGAGCAGGGTGAGCAGCCGACGCCGCAGCGGGCCCCGGGCGGGAGCCGGCGGCACGGGCGGCAACAGTTTCTCGAAGGCCGCGGCCACCAACTCGGTGCCAGTGCCGAAATGGCGGTAGAGCGTGGCGCGGGCTACACCGGCGGTGCGGGTGACCGCGTCGATGGTGACCGCGTCGATGCCGCCCTCGGCGAGCAGCCGGGTGGCCGCGTCGATCAGCAGTGCCCGCGACTGCGCCGGTCGCGGGTCCTCACGTGGCGTGCGTGGTGAGCGGGTGGTGGGTGTGGGCATTGGTCTCCCTACTGGCCGACATCCTAGTAGCGCAGCGTTTCACCAGGACGGCGAGTGTGATCGAGCAGGTGTTGTGAACTACCAGTCTAGGTCCGATACTGGGAGTCTCATAACCGTGTAGGAGTCGTGGGTGATGCGTGTGCCGGAAACAGCCGTCAGGTCGCGGCCGTTGCGCCAGATGTGGACACTGACGGTGTCGTGCCTGGCAGTGGCGCTGGTGATGGCGGCGGTGGCGTCGCTGACCACGGCCCTGCCCGGCCTCGCCGGGGACACCGGGGCCAGCCAGACGCAGCTGACGTGGATCGTGGACGCCTACACCCTGGTGCTGGCCTGCGCACTGCTGCCGGCGGGCGCGGTCGGCGACCGCTACGGCCGGCGGGACCTGCTGGTGATCGGGCTCGCGGTGCTCGCGGCCGGATCGGCCCTGCCGACGGTCGTCACCTCGCCAGGCTGGGTGATCGCCTGCCGCGCCGTCAGCGGGCTGGGGGCGGCCCTGGTGATGCCCGCGACGTTGTCCATCCTGACCGCGGAATTCCCGCCGCGACAGGCCTCGCGCGCGGTGGGAGTGTGGGCGGGCTTCGCCGGTGCGGGCGCGGTGCTGGGCATCCTCGGCGCCGGGGTGTTGTTGCAGACCTGGTCATGGCGGGCGGTGTTCGCCGCCACGGCGATCCTGGCCCTGCTGTTGCTGGCAGGGGCCTTCGCCGTGCCACCCTCTCGGGAACCGGACACCCAGCCGCTGGACGTCCCCGGCGCGGCGCTGAGCGCGACGGCGATCGGCCTCGTGGTGTTCGGCATGATCGAAGCACCCGACCGAGGCTGGGACAGCGTCCTGGTCATCGGCGCGCTCAGCGGCGCCGTCCTCGCCGCGGCCGGATTCATTCTCGTCGAGCGTCGCCACCGTGCGCCGCTGCTGGATGTGCGACTGTTCACCGAACGCGCGTTCGGCACCGGCGCCGGGTCGCTGGTCGTGCAGTTCCTGGCCGCGTTCGGGCTGTTCTTCGTAGTGATGCAGCACCTGCAACTCGTCTGGAACTACTCGCCGCTGGACGCCGGTCTGGCGCTGACCCCCTTGGCCGTCCCGCTGGTCGTGGTGGCGGTGCTCGCGCCGTGGCTGACCGAGCGGCTCGGGCTGAGGCTGATGACCTGTACCGGGTTGGGGCTGGTCGCCGTCGCCCTGGTCGGCGTGGCCGGCCTCGGAGTCGAGGAGGACTACCCACGTCTGGCGGTGTTCATCATCATGTTCGGGCTCGGCCTGGGAATCAGCGCCACTCCGGCCACCGCCGCCATCGTGCACGGGGTCCCCCGCGCGAAACAAGGTGTCGCCTCCGCGGTCAACGACGCCACCCGCGAAATCGGCGCGGCACTCGGGATCGCGCTGGCCGGCAGCCTGCTCGCCAGCGGCTACCGCACCGGCATCATGCTCGACGCGGCCACCCTGTCCGAGCCGGACAGGACCCTGGCCACCGACTCCTTGACCGCGGCACTGCACGTCGCCACCACCCAGGCAGACCCCGCTCTGGCGGCCGCGGCCCGCCGGGCGTTCACCGAGGGCATGCACGACTCGCTGCTCACCCTGGCCGCCGTCACCGCCACGGCCACGATCGTGCTCGCCCTGCGAGCCCCCGGGCGCCCGCGCGCGAAACCCGCGCACGCTCCCTCGACACCAACGGCCGAAACCCCCGGACCCAGCGCCCTCGATCAGTCAAGGAGCACGTCGTGACCGACCAGCAACTCATCGGCAACTACCCGCACCAAGTGGCCGGACACTGCGGCTCCGGAGCGCTGCGTGATCTGATGCAGTGGGCCGGCCTGTCCTACGACTCCACGCCACTCAGAGCCTGTTGGTAGATGGTCAGGCTGGGGTCAGGGCGGGTGGTCTGGGCTTGCCCCAGCGTGGTGCTGGAGGGGTGTCGGCCAGTTCTCGGGTCAGGCGGCGGGTCATGATCGAGACGGTGGCCCACCACACCATGGCTTCGTGGTGCTCTGGTCGGCGTTCGTAGTCTCGGACCAGGCGTCGATGGCGGATCAGCCAGCCGAACGTCCGCTCCACCACCCATCTGCGGGGCAGCACCACGAAGCCTCTGATGTCGTCGCTGCGTTTCACGATGGTGATCGTCAGGCGCAGCACGGCTTTGGCCCACACGACGAGGCGTCCGGCGTAGCCGCCGTCGGCCCAGACCAGAGTGATGGTGGAGAAGTGTTCACGCAGCAACGCCAGCAGGCGATACGCGGTGTCGCGGTCTTGCATACCGGCGGAGGTGACGGTGACCATCAACACGAGTCCGAGACAATCGGTGGCGATATTTCTCTTGCGGCCCTTGGTCTTCTTCCCCGCGTCGTACCCGCAACTTTCGGCGGCCATGGTGTCGGCGCCACGCACGGTCTGAGCGTCGATGACCGCCGCGGTCGGTAGTTCGGCCCGGCCACACGCGACCCGGATGCGTCCCCGCAGCCGGTCTGCCAGCCGGTGTGGCAGTCCTCGTTCACTCCAGCGTTGGAAGAACGCGTACACCGCCGACCAGGGCGGAAAATCGGCCGGCAGCGCCCGCCACTCGATGCCGTAGCGGGTCAGATAGCCGATCGCGTCCAGCACCGCCCGCAGGTCATGGCGCATCGGCGCCCCCGCAGGGCTCTTGCGCAGCTCTGCCATGACAGCCCGTGCTTCCGGTTCCAGCACCTCCCACTGCTCATCGGTCAGATCGGACGGATACCGGCGTAGCCGGTCACGACACGCGCAACCGGACACGCCGCAACTGGCCTTCGCGGCCTCGACACGGTAGACAGACATCCTGGGGCTTCTGGTGATCAAGTTGGTGGTACTTCTCGATCTACCAGGAGCCCCGCCTCATACCCTCACGACACGCTCAGGTCCCGGCCACACCATCCACCAACAGGCTCTCAGCGAAGGCACGATCTTCGGCCTCGGCGGAGAGCTCGGATTCAGCTATCTGCGCCACTCCGCCATGTCCCCACCGATCTACCTCGTCGGCCGCGGCCCCGACCTCACCGGCCACTTCACCCGTCGACTCGGGATCACCGCCACCCAGCACGCCACCGACGACCCCGACGAGGGCTGGGCCTGGGTCCGCGACGAACTCGACCAGGGCCATCCCGTCCTCTGCTGGGCCGACATCGCCGAACTCCCCTACCTGCGCGTCCGTCTTAGCATGAGCCGCCACGACATCGTCATCATCGGCTACAACGACCACACCCGCACCGCCACCGTCATCGACAACGACCGTGCCGACCCGCAACCCGTCCCCTATGACGCGCTCGCCCGCGCCCGCAGCTCTACCGGATTCCCCGCACCCACCCGACACACCACCTACCGGCTGCGCTACCCCACCCAACTCCCGCCTCTGTCCACCACCGCCGCCGACGCCTGCGACGCCGCCGCCTCCGCACTGCGACACCCCGAACCCATGCTGACCGGCGATCTCGACACCACACCCGAACTCGTGCACGGCTACGGCCTCAACGGCGTCACCACCTTCGTCGACGACCTCCACCAGTGGCCCGACCTCTTCCCACCCGACCAGCTCGACACCGTGCTGCGCGCCCTAGCCGCCTTCATCGACAAAGCCGGCACCGGCGGCGGCCTCTTCCGTCGCCTGCAAGCCGACTACCTGCACTACCTCGCCCGCCACACCCACCTGCCCACCGCACAACAGGCAGCCGACACCTACTCTCAACTCGCACAAGTCTGGAGCGACCTCGCCACCACCGCCACCACCGATATCGACATCACCACCCGAATCGCTGCCCTCACCGACACAGCCCAACAGCTCCCCGCCCTCGAACAACGCGGCGCCGACGACCTCCATATCCTCGCCCGCGACCTCACGACCTGACACTCGCTCCGGTCGCGCACGCCAATCCCGCCCCCGGCACTCCGTCGGGGGGCCAAGGGTGGGGGACCGCGCCGCAGGGACTGTTCCAAGATCGGTGTTTCCGGCCCGACACGCCGGGCTGAGGTCCGGCGGGATGGGCACTGTGAGTGATGACATCGGAGCTTGTGAGTCCACGTAAGCGTGACGAGAAGCCGGCGCGGGAGCTGTCGCCGGAGCAGGCCGCCGCAGCGGCGATGGTGGCCGAGGCGAGGGCTCGCGGGCTGGCGTTGACGGGCCCGGACGGCCTGCTGAAGCTGTTCACCAAGAACGTGCTGGAAACGGCGCTGAACGAGGAAATGACCGAGCACCTCGGTCACGAGAAGCGCCAGGCCGATCCGAGTCGGGAATCGACCAATGTGCGAAATGGAAGCCGGCCGAAGACCGTGCTCTCGGATGCCGCCGGCGAGGTGCGGATCGACGTGCCGAGGGATCGGGAAAGCACTTTCGAGCCTCAGATCGTCAAGAAGCGGCAACGCCGGCTCGCCGACGTGGACGAGATCGTGCTGTCGCTGTACGCGAAAGGGATGACAACCGGGGAAAGTGCGCCGTGAAAGCGCTGTTGTATCGCGAGGAGGTGGAAGACCTTCTCCTGCAGGCCGTCGCAGCGGACTGTTGAAGTTGAGGGCAGCCTGAACCGGGAGGTGCCGGTAAGGGTGGCAAGCGGCCCTGACAAAACCGGGACGTGCCAGAACTGCCAGATGGTGCGGGTCCGGCAAACGAGCCGAAGAGGTATACGCGAGGAACTGGCGTGTTACGTTTCCTAAGTAGTCACCGGCTGAAACCTGGCGGATGGCCGGTTGCGATGCGCACCCGTTCTCTGGTGAGGCGGGGAACTCCTGAGCGGGGATTTTCACCTTCGCAGGGAGGCCGTGGTGAAGGTCTGCGGCGTAGTCACGGCGATATCGCGGGAACAAAGTCAGATGCCTCCTTCGGCAAGCGATCAGCAGTGAACACGGGAACTGTCTGGCGATGGTTCCCGGCTCGTGGGCATCCAGTTTGCGCGTCGGGATAGGCACACCGTCTGCCGAACACACCGGACAGGGCGGAGCCGTCGTAGTACTCGGAGGCCGGGAAAGCCGGTCACATTGAGGTTTTCTCAGTAGCGTCCGTGGTGTTCGTGGTGGGTGAGGACGAGGGCTGCTTGGGTGATGTGGCCGATGCGTTTCGGGCAGAGGGTGACGTGTCGTAGGGCTGCCCAGCGGGTTTTCAACATTGCGGCGGCGCGTTCGCCGAGGCAGCGCAGCCGGGTGTGGAGCAGGTTGAAGGCGTGCTGGTCGGGGGTGAGGGGCGGTCGGCCGGTGGTTTTCTTGGTCGGGGTGAGGATGCCGGTGCCGGCTGCGTGGTAGGCCTTGTCGGCGAGGGTTTTCAGGCCGTGGGCCGCGGCGGCGGTGAGGGCGCCGGTGATGCCGTGGTGTCTGGCCGAGGCGAGGTCGTTGCGGGAGCCGGGCAGCACGGGCGAGACCCAGAGCGGGTAGCCGTCGGCGGTGGCGAGGAATTGGATGTTCCCGCCGAAACAGCGGTGTTTGCCCGAGTACCAGAGGTGGACGGTGGCGCCGCGGTTGCGGCCTTTGGTTTTGATGGTGGTCGCGGCGACCCGGTCGCAGCCGATCAACATGCCGTCGAGGATCACGTGCGCGTCCCCCGCGGCGCGGCGCTGGGCGAGGACCTGGTGCAGGTCGGGGGCGTGGGCGGCGAGGGCGGTGACCGCTTCGTGCAGGTACCGGTAGGCGGTGGCGACGCCGACGCGGTGGTCGGCGGCGAGGCGGTGCACCGGGACGGCGTCGCGGAACCAGCGCAGCGCCAGCACCGCCTGCCCGAACGCGGTCAGCGCCCGCCGGCCGCGGCGGGTGCCGCGGCGGCGGTGTTCGGCGTGCAGGACACGCGCGACGAACAGGGCAAGCTCGCGCGCCACGTCGAGCGTGGCACCATAGGCAATCACGTGGGGCCCCTGGGGTTTCTCGGACTTGATCTTCGCAAATCCAGTCCTACCAGCGGCCCCACGCCCCGCCCCTCGGCGACACACCCCACCCAGCCCTACTGAGAAAACCTCATTGGGGAAGGACGGCAGCGGTTCCGAGAAGAAGGGATGCTGCAATGCCGAAAGACGCGCCGCTGAATAGCGGCGCTCCGGAACAACCCGAAGCTGGGTCGTTCCGTCGGGTATCGGAAATGCAGGCCAAGCTTCATCGTTGGGCGTCGGCCGATCCTGGCCGACGGTTCGATGACTTGTTCAACCTCGTGCACGACCCGGCGACCCTGCGTGTTGCGTGGGAGCGGGTCGCGACGAATACCGGGGCACGAACCGCTGGTTCGGACGGCGTCACCGTCGCCCGGATTGAGCGGGAAATCGGTGCCCTGGAGTTTCTGGGTGGCATTCGCAGAGCGGTCAAAGACGGTTCGTTTCGGCCGCAGCCGGTTCGGGAACGGTTGATTCCCAAACCTGGTGGGTCGGGGAAAGTCCGCAGGTTGGGCATTCCTACTGTCGCGGATCGTGTGGTTCAGGCTGCCTTGAAGCTGGTTCTGGAACCTATATTCGAGGCTGATTTTCATCCGGTCTCGTTCGGGTTCCGGCCCAAGCGGCGGGCACACGACGCGATCGCCGACATCCATCTATTCGGGAGCCGCGGCTACGAATGGGTTTTGGACGCCGACATCGAAGCTTGTTTCGACACCATCGACCATGCGGCCCTGATGGACCGCGTGCGGGCGCGGGTGACGGACAAGCGTGTGCTCACGTTGGTAAAATCGTTCCTCAAGGCTGGGATCCTGACCGAGCTCGGCGAGGAACGGGACACACCGACCGGGACGCCGCAAGGGGGCATCCTCTCGCCGTTATTGGCCAATATCGCGTTGTCGGTGCTGGATGAGTACCTGCACCGCGACTGGCGGCCAGGAGGTTGGATGTCGACAGAAAACCGGCGTCACCGCCATCGGCGCCTGGGTCTGCCGACCTGGCGACTCGTCCGGTATGCGGACGATTTCGTCGTCATGGTGTTCGGCACCAGGGACCACGTGGTGACGTTGCGCGAGGAAGTCGCGCAGGTGCTCGCTCCGATGGGTCTGCGTTTATCGCCGGCCAAGACTCGGATCGTGCACATCGCCGATGGGTTCGATTTCCTGGGTTTCCGCATCCGGTGGAGAATCAAGAAAGGGACCCGCGATCAGTGGCGGCTCTACACTTTCATTGGCGATCGGCCACTCCGGTCGTTGAAAGCGAGAATTCGTGCCCTGACGCGCAGGACATCACAGCAGGACCTACGGGCCGTGTTGATCCGGATCAATCGGATCACACGCGGCTGGGCTGAATATTTCCGGCACGCCGTGGCCAAGCACACCTTCGACCGGATCGCTTACTTTATCTGGTGGCGAATCGTCCGATGGGTGAAGACCAAACGGCGTTGGAGATGGAAGGACGTCCACCGCTGGCTGCGAACCCCGACGGGGTGGCGGCCGATCGCGGTGGACGGGATTGAACTGCGCAACATCGCGGCGACACCGGTCACCCGGTACCGTCGGCGCAGTATTCCCAGCCCTTGGCCCTGCGCGAACCGCGCCTAACGACAGAAACCGTGGAGAGCCCGTTGCGTTGAAAGGCGCACGGCGGGTTCGGCGAGCGGCCTGGGGAAACAGACCGACGGCAACGCCGGAACTGCGCCCCAGGCCGACTCGACTCTCGGCGCATTTCAATGAGATTTACGGTGCTTCGGTGAGCAAGGAGACGATATCGCGGATCACCGACAAAGTGATCGCCGAAATGCAGGACTGGGCCAACCGGCCGCTCGACGCGGCCTACGCGGCGGTGTTCATCGACGCGATCCACGTCAAGGTCCGCGACGGGCAAGTCGCCAACCGCCCGGTCTACGCGGCCATCGGCGTGACCGTGGACGGCCGCAAGGACGTCCTGGGCCTCTGGATGGGCGTCGGCGGCGAAGGCGCGAAGTTCTGGATGAGCGTTCTGATCGACCTGAAGAACCGCGGTGTCCGCGACGTGTTCTTCCTCGTCTGCGACGGCCTCAAAGGCCTCCCGGAGACCGTCGTGAACGTGTGGCCGTACACCATCGTCCAGACATGCATCGTCCATCTGATTCGCAACACCTTCCGCCTTGTCGCGCGGCAGAACTGGGACGCAGTCAAGCGGGATGTCAAGCCCATCTACACGGCACCCAATCCCGACGCCGCACTCGCCGCATTGAATGCCCTGGAAGAGAAATGGGGGAACAAATATGGTGCCGTGATTCGACTGTGGCGCAACGCATGGGAAGAGTTCGTGCCCTTTCTCGACTACGACATCGAAATCCGGCGCATGATCTGCTCGACGAACGCGATCGAATCACTGAGCCTTTTTCATCCTGCGGTGGTCTCGTAGTTCTGTAGGACGTGGATGGCTTTGGCGAGTTGGCCGGCGCGTCGGGGGCAGCTGCGGAGTTTGCGCAGGATGTGCCAGGTTTTGAGTTGGGCGTTGGCGCGTTCGCCGGGGCCGCGCAGCCGTGCGTGAGCCCGGTTGACGTCCTTTTGGGACTCGGGCTTGTTCTTGCCCTTGTACGGGGTGATCACGTGTTGTCTGGTCTCGTCGTAGCCGTGGTAGCCCTTGTCGCCCAGCGCGATGAGCCCGGCGTCGCGCAGGGCGGCGAGAATCTGCCAGATCCGGGCAGCGGCGGTGTCATGGGTGCTGCCGGGCAGGTCACCCGAGACCCACAGGATGGTGCCGTCCGGCGAGGCGATGACCTGCAGGTTCATGCCGTGCTTCTTGTGCTTGATGCCCCTATGTCTTGTCAAGCGGTGTGGGCGTGGTGTTCTGGAGGGGTCCAGACTTGTCGTAGGAGAGGGTGGACCTCGCGGGCGACGTAGCGTTTGAGGCAGCGGATCACCTCGCGGCGGGTTTTGCCCTCAGTCAGGCGTCGTTGCAGGTATTCTTGGGTGGATGGATCGCATCGCAGGCGGGTGAGCACGATGCGGTAGAGCGCGGCGTTGGCCTGCCTGTCGCCGCCTCGGTTGAGTCGGCGTCGTTGGGTCTTGCCGGATGACGCCTCGATCGGGCTGGTGCCGCACAGGGCCGCAAAGGATGCTTCGGTGTCGAGTCGGTCGGGGTTGTCTCCCGCAGCGAGGAGGAGGGCTGCGGCGCTGTCGTGGCCGATGCCGCGGCGGTGCAGCAGGGCGGGGGCGCACGCGTTGATCGCCGTAGTGATCTGTTGTTCGAGGTCGCGGATCTCCTCGCCCAGGCGCAGGATGCGCCGGCCCAGCAGGCGCAGTGTTGTAGATCGCCGCGGCGACGGCGTCCTGCGGGTCGGTGGTGTCGAGCTCAGCGCATCGGCGGATGAGCATCCAGCGACTCAGCCCGGCCAGCGACTCGCGCAGTGCCGGGTCGGTGGTCACCAGCACGGCCTTGAGCTGGTTGATCGCCTGAGTGCGCGCCTTGAGCGCGGATGTCTTGGCCAGCTTGAACATCCGCATCATCTCCACCGGCCCGTCGCCGGTCTTCGCGATAGCGGTGGCCCGACCGGACAACACAGCTCGCGCAGCGGACTCGGCGTCACCGGCGTCGGTCTTGCCGCGTTTGCGTCGAGTGGCCTTGTCTGGCTGGTTGACCTCGATGACCGAAACGTGTTGGGCCCGCAGAAATCGGGTCAGCGCCACGCCGTAGGAGCCGGTGCACTCCACCCCGGCTTGCTGGACTGTCCCGAACGTGCGTGCCCACGCGAGCATCTGCTCGTATCCGGCAGCGGTTGTGGGGAATGCCTGGCTGGCCAAGAACACACCCAGCATCGTGATCACCGTTGCGACATGCACGTCCTTGTGCGTGTCGACGCCCAGCACCACCACGTTATCGGCAGCGGTACCACCTCCCTGTGTGTCCGATTGCGGCGTGCTGGTCATGATTGGCTGACTCCTGATCGGCTCGGGAATGGATGGCCAGCGCCGGGCCGGTGTGGGCGGTCAGGACTGTGATGGTGCCGTGACGGCAAGGCCCCTATCGGGACACGCCCCACCGCACCGGCGGCAGCAAGCACCACCCCCGACCACGGCCGACAGATCAAACACAAGGCAGCAAGGCCAACCAGAGTACGGGTCAAGCCGTGGCCCGAGGCAGCACACAAAGATCATCACAGCCGGAGTAGAAGGGGCGGTTGGCGGAGACCCGGTCGATCGGGATCAGGGTGCCGTCGATGATCACGTAGGCCAGGCCGTCGCGTTTCGCCTTGCGCAGCGCCGCGCGTAGTTTCGGGGCTCGCGCGGCCAGTAGTTCCACGGTCTCGTTGACGTAGCGCCAGCAGGTTGTGGTGGAGATGTCGAACCCGGCGCCGACCTCGGCGAACGGTTCGCCTTTGCGCAGGTACACCAGTACCGCCAGGGCCTGCTGGCCTGAGTTGAGCTTGCGCCACACCGAACCGAGCTGCTTGCGGTGGGTGCGGATGAGGCCGGACACGAAGGTGAGGGTCTGATGTGACAACGGCAGCGCGGCACGGTAGAACAGCATGTGAAGCCCCTGGTCCTGCGGAACGATCTTGGTCGAAAGTCCTGCTACCAGGGGCTTCGCCATGCCAGGACCTCGACACGCCGATGATCGTCTACCTGTGATCAGCGACAAGCCTTGCCCGCCAACACATCCAGGTCAGGATGAAAAAGGCTCACTGAGTGAAGCGCCGGTGCGCGGTCTGGAACGGCACGCCGAACGACGGCGGCAGATCCCGCCACGCGCACCCACTGGTCAACACGTACACGATCGCGGTGAACACCTGCCGCGGCTCCAGCGGCGCGGTTCCCCCGCCCTGGGGACGCGCCGCGAACGCGGGGATCAACGGCTCCACCAACTCCCACAGCTCGTCCGGCACGAGCCGCAATGACAAACGATCAACCACGACCAAGATCATGACGCATCAGCAGCTGATCACCACGTAAGACACGCTCTTAGCCGCCCTTCTTCAGAAAGCCCGTCTCATCGGCCACCACGACACCACTGGGATCACCCAGATTGTCCAGCACATAGGCCCGCAGATCATCCCGCACCGCATCGGCGTCCCACCGGTAGTAGCCCAGCAACCGCTGCATGCCATTCGGGGTCAGATCACCGGCCTGCTCGGCCAAGGTCCACGAGTTCTTCCGCTCCGCACCCGAGAGCAGGCCCAGCAGATACATCCGAGCCCGACGACGCGAGTCCGCCTGCGCGAAACGACCGGCTACCAACGAGAACATGTCGTCGAACCCGGCCCGCCACCGTGCGACACGATCATCAACCACAGGCGCCCCGGCCATCGCCTTCTCCACAAGCTCTACCACGCCGCCAAGTTCACCACGTCCCGAACGCGTCCACAGTCACGACACGCCGCCACAAATCACACATCGCGACTGTAGTACTAGGTCGACCATCGCGGCGCGTTGTCTCGGCGTGGTGCGCGGCGAGCGCGGCCCACTGGATGCGGTTTGCCGCGGGCATCGACCAATACGTCGTCACCGGTACGGTCATCCGCTCGTGCTTCGGTGTCGACGGCGGTGACACCCGACTGGCTTGCCCATAGGTTGGTCCACAGGCGGGACCACCACGGTGATGGCGCTCTCCGAGATGGGCCAGCCATGCTCTCCGAAATGGGCCAGCTGAGAAGTGCAGCGTAACCGGTGTCAGCGGCGGAGCGGGATCACTCCGTCGGGTGCCGCGACGGGCATCTGCGGCCGGGCCGCTTCGGGCGTGGTGAGCAGCGCGACGATGGTGACCGGGGCGCCGCAGTGCGGGCAGTCCCGCTGGGCCGCAATGTGCGGCAGCGGCGCCGCAGGCGCCGGCGGGGTCGCCGCCGGAGGCGGTGTCCCGAAGGGCCTGGCGGTGCTGGAGGCAGGAGTGGTGCGCTCGACCTCCCGGCGGGCGGCCGCGGTGCGTTTGCACTGGCGCGAGCAGTAGAGCCGGGTCTTGGCTTGCCGGCCGGTCGTGACGAACGCTTCCCAGCAGATCGGGCAGGTCTTGCGGGTCGCGTTGTAGTTCGGGTCGCTCGGGTCAGGAGACATGTGCGTTCACCGCCTTGCGCAGCTTGTCCGATGTGGACTGATGCGAGCGGAGCCGATAGGAGGGGCCGTCGATGCCGACGACGGTCGCGCGGTGGAGTAACCGGTCCAGCATCGCCGCGGTTATCTCGACTTCGATCTTCAAATACCGCCTTTGACCTGGCGTTTCGCGTCGTGGACAGGTGTCTTTGACTATCGATCACCGGTGCTGAGGCGGGCTGCGCGGAGTTGGCCGTGGGCGTGGGCAAGGGCGTCACGGAGTTGCTGGTTCTCGGTGCGGAGCTGGTTGATTCGCTCGTGCGCCAGGGCCAGACGTTGACGCAGTGAGTCGTCGGTGGCCCGGGTGGCGGTGTCGCGGACGAAGCCAGCGCTGGCGCGATGCTGCTGTAGCTGCCGGATCCGGTCGCGCAATGCGGGTTGGGTGTAGATCCATGACCGCGAGACGCCGGCCCGGTTGGCAAGTTGCGCAACGGTCACCTGTTCTCCGGCGTCGGCCAGCTCGGCGAGCGCCTGTTGGGCGCGGTGCAGGGTCTGATCGTGGCGCTGACGGGCGTGTTCGGCGAGGTGTCTGGGGTTGTCAGCAAGCATTCGAGCCGCTTTTTCCGTTGCAGGCGCAGGACTTTCCGCCGCCGCAGCAGCCATCCGATGTGGTCAGGCCGTCGATAATGGCCAGGAGGTTCTTCTCGACGGTGCGATTCATCTCGGCAAGGCGCTGGTGTCCGTTGCGGTCGGCCTGGGCGATCAAGTCTTGGGTCTGCTCGAGCTGGTGACGATGCTGGGGCAGGAACTCCGGCGTCGTGACGAAAACTGGGCAGGTCAAACAGGCATTGGCGAACTCGCACTTCTGCTGCAGCGGCAAGGAGCAGTAGCCGTTGGGCAGCGCCATCTTCGCCCTGGAGAGGTTGTTCTTCATCCAGACAGCGTCGGCCAGCGGACCGGTGTCGGTGGCCAAGGCCTCACCGGCGATGTTGACTTTGCGAGCGCGTTCCCACTGCTCCCGGATGGTCGTGTCCGACAGCCGCGCATAGTGCGAAGTCATGGCGTGCGAGTCGTGGTCGAGCAAACGACGGACGGTCTCCTGCGGGACCTCGTTGTTGATCAGGCGAGTGCCAAACGTGTGGCGCCATTGATGCGGCGCGACATGGACGGCGCGGCCGAGTTCGTCCCGGACATCGCTGACGCGCAACCACTCTCGCAGTTCTCCCCGGAAGGTTGCAGTGCTGAACGCCACCTTGCCGTCAGGGTTGCGGGTGGGCCGCGGCAGCAGGACCGCCGGGTCATCGAACTCGTCGAGCACCGCCTGCTGCTGGACGGCGATCGCCTCGGCCAGGTCGGTGTCGATCGGGACGAACGCGTCCCGGCGCATCTTGTGGTTGGTGTAGCGCAGGTAAGGCGCGCCCTGGCCGTCGCGGACGACGCAGTCCAGCCGCAGCCGGGCGCCGTCACCGACGCGCAGCCCAGTGCTCATCAGGATCCGCGCCAACAACCGGCCGCGGGAGTCGGCGAAGCGGGCGAGGACGCAGGGGTGTTCAAGCTGGGCCATCACCGCTTCCGACAACGCCCGTGGTGGCCCCTTGACCAGGCGCGGGTAGTCCTCGGGAAACAGGTCAACCTGAGCAGACAGCCGGGATTCCCAGCCGTGTTGGCGGGCCGCGCGCAGCAGACCGGCGAGGCTGCTGAGCTGACCGGTCCGGCTCTTCGGATTCGGAAACCGTTCGATCAGGTGCGCCAGATGGACCTCGACCAGCTCCCGGGTCAGTGCTTCGGGTCCGCGCTGCAGGGCCGGGAACGACTGCGCGAACAGGGTGATCGCGCGGATGTCGGCGCCGACGGTCGCGACGGCGATCCCGGTGGATAATCGCCAGCGGGCCCACCGTTTCGTCAACTGCCGCAACCAGATCGGTTCGATCCCGGTGAACCGGAACCGGGTGTCGCGGCCGGGGAACCCGAGCCGGCGCAGCAGCCACACATCGCGCGGGAACTCCGCGTCCCAGCCAACGCCGTCGACGAGATCACGCAGATAGCCGATCGCGTCCAGCAGGAACCGTCGCTCGATGTAGCCGCGCTCGCTGGAGAACCCGAGATAGGCCATCCAGGAATCGGGGCTGCGGTCCAGCAGCGAGGGGACGCCGCCGCCGGGCAGGGCTCGCAGCAGCCGCCGGATCGAGTGCGGCCGGGTGATCGTGCGGCGTTCGTCGACCCGGCATTGGATCGCGTAGGCGATCTCCAGCCGCATCTTCAGCGGCAGGGCGCGCAGGTCGAACCGGTCCTGCCCGAACGTCGCGCAACCGAGGAGCCAGGACTCGATCGGCGGCCGGTCGGCGCGGATCCACCGATTCCGGTGATGGTCACATAATCCAGCCTCGCCCTCGGCCTCCAGGCAGCAGTCGGGGAACCGGCAGCCGTCCCCGGCCGGCAGCGGCGGACCGCCACCGCCGTCGGCGATCCACTGTGTCAGCCCGGCGCGGCCCTGTTTCTGCCACCGACTGGCGTGGGAGTGGCAGAGACCGTGCTCGCGGCGGCTGCGGTGGCAGGTCGTGATCGCGCATTTCCGGGGCTGGTGCAGCCAGCGCCGGTTCGCGGGCGCCGACTTCGCCCAGGTCTCGACGTCGTCGGGGCGGCCGGCCTCGATCCAGCGCTGATGGTGGGCCGAGCACTTGCCGAAGATCACCGCGAGCCGGTCGCAGACCGGGACCAGGCACTGCGGCCCTCCGATCACCGGGTCGTCGGGGTCGACCAGGATCACCGGTTGCGCGAACTGCGGCCGCAGCCGGGCCGCCAGATCGGTGCCGGAGTCGTTGTCGCCGTGCGGGATCGGGTGCAGCTGCCTCATGCGGTCGGCTCCGTTGTCGCTGGCGCGTCGAGGAACCCGGCCGCGGCCAGGGCGCGACGAGCGTCCTCGACACCCAGATGGGAGTAGGTGTCGACGGTGGTGCTGATGCTGGCGTGCCCGAGCAAGTGCTGGACGATCTCGGCGGCGACCCCGCGGCGCAGCAACCCGGTGGCGTAGCTGTGGCGGAACAGATGCGGCGAGAACGCGATCCCGGTGCGGGCTCGCAGGCGGCGCACCAGTCGGTCGACGGTGGCGTAGCTCATCGGCGCGCCGACCGGCGAGCCCCAGAGATTGACGAACACGTAGTCACAGTCCAGCGTCCCGTATTCCTCGTGCAGGTAATCGCTGTAGAGGCGGAACAGGTCAGCATCGGCGGGAACTTCCCGTGACCACGTCTTTGCCCGCGCTCGGTTCACGTTCCTCCGGGGCCGAACCGCGACCAGCCGACGGCGGGCGTCGAGATCTTCGTGCCGCAACCCCAGCGCCTCACCGATCCGCAATCCCGTGCCCTTCAACAGGTTCAGCAGGAACTTGTCCCGCAACCGGTCGCAAGAACCGATCAGCGCCGTCATCTCCGCCTGGCTCAGCTCCCGTGGCGGCCGCCGCTCTGCTCGCAGCGAGATCGCGCGGTGCCGCTCCGGCCGTGCGCCCAGGTGCGCCAGGAACGGCTGCCACGACCCGCCGCGGCGGCCCGGCCGCCACCGCGTCAGCAACTCACCGAGCTCGACACCGTGCCGCTGATGAAACTCATAGAACGACGCCAAAGCCGACAGCTTGCGATTCACCGTCGCGGCAGCGAGATTCGCCTCCACCCAGGGCAGCATCGCCACCCGTCCATCGCGGGCCCCGACCGGCAACCTCAGCCACGTCACGAACCGGCCCAGATCCTCCAGCGCGACCCGATCCCAGTGCAGGCCACGGCAGTGCAGGAACTCGAAATAGTCCCGCAGATCATGGGCATAGGCGCGCACGGTGTTCGGGGAGCGGTCGATCGCGGTCAGATGCGCCAGGAACCGATCCACCGGATCCAGCACCAGGCCGTCGGCCACAACAGTCGCCGACTCCGTGCCCGAAGGCATCACGACCCGCTGCACCCTCAACGCTGATCCCGTCATAGACGGAGCAAGGTAATCCGTCCACAACGGACGCAAGGGAGGCACGCCAACCCAATCGTGTACATCGTGGACACTCAACCCGAGCAGTCAGATAACCGCCGCGACGGTCGCGTCCCCGAAAGCCGTTGCCCAGTCAGCAATGCCGACGTTCGTCGTCAAGATCGTGGACGACTTGAGGTAACGCTGGTTGATCACCTGAAACAACGCCGAGGCCCCGTCTCCGGGCAACGGGAGATAGCCGAGCTCGTCGATCACGAGCAGTTTCGGTCCGGCGAAGAACCGCATGCAGGTCTGCCAGCGCCCTTCGACCGCGGCCTTGTGACAGCGAGCGGCGAGGTCGGCCGCGGTGGTGAAGTAGACCCGGTTGCCGGCTTCGGCCGTCCCGCGCGCGAGCGCGGTGGCGAGCATCGTCTTGCCGACCCCGGGCGGCCCGACGAACAACACGTTTGAGGCGTCGTCGAGGAACCGCAACGTCGCCAGGTCGCGGATGAGTTTCTCGTCGACCCCAGGCTGGGCGGCGAAGTCGAAGTCCGCCAGGGTCCAGGGATCCGGGAGGCAGGCGAACCGCAACCGGCCGGCCAGGCGGCGTTCTTCGGTGGCGTTGACCTCGATCTCCAGCAGCCGCTCCAGCGCCGCGGTCATCGACAGGTTCTCCGCGCGAGCTTGGTCGAGGATTCGGGGCAGGGCTTCGGCGGCGTTGTCGAGCTTCAGATAGGAGGTCTCATGGGTGGGTGCGCTGGCCAGCTTCGCCGCGGTGGCGGCGTAGGTGGCCAGGTCGATCACGACGTGAGCCGCGGGCCCCGTCGCGGGCAGGCCGCGCAGTCGTGCTGCTTCGGCCGACGCCGCCGCCGACGGCGGCCGGCGCGTCTTGTGGGTGCAGAGCCGATCGGTGCTGAACGCGCCCATCGCGGCGTGTTCGAGCGCGATCACGTGCCCGTCATCGCGCACGACCCGCCCGGCCCCGTCTGGGGCGCGGTGGTGGACCGCGACCGTCGCGCCGCCCTCGGTGACGATCCGCAGCATGTCTGCGCCGAGCCGGTGGCGGACCTGAACCTGCGCGCCGCCCAGCCCGGGTGGGACGGAGTAGGAGTTGCCGCGGAAGGCGACCAGCGCCTGCGGTGTGACGGTCCGGGGCAGGTCGAACTCGGCCGGGAACGCGACCAACGGCGGGGCATGCAGCCGCTCGGCAGCGGCCAGGCCGGCGACGGTGGTGCGCTCGCCGTCGAGGACCCGGCGGCGGCTGTCAAGCTTGGCCGCGAGCCGGTCCAGCCTGGCCTGGGCCTCGGCGATCGTGACGTCGTCGCCAAGGGTGCGCCACCAGCGCTGCGCGGCCGAGTGGTTGGCCTTCTCGACCACGCCCTTGCGGTTCCCGCGCCGCGGCGGACACGTCACCGATCGGACCCCGTAGTGCTTCGCGACCTGCGCGAACGCAGCCGTGATTCGGCCGGAGGCGGGGTGGCAGACCGTGGCCATCCGGTCGAAGCGCCAGACCTGGGTCACCCCGCCCAGGCGCCGGACCACCGCGTCGAGGGCCTCGACCAGGTGTGGGAAGTCCTCGGCATCGGCCAGGATGCCGCGCCACTTGCTCGAGTGCGCCAGCGCCCCGACCAGCAGATGTGCCTGCTTCCCGGCGCCCCAGCTCGCGGGTGGGTCCGGCAGTTCGAGCCAGTCCCACTGGGTTTCCTCGCCCGGCGGGTGGGTGATGATCGCGACGTCTCGGCCGCGGGAAACCTGGCAAGGCTCGCAGTGCGGGCGCAGCTGATAGCGGCGCAGCGCCCTGGTGAACGTCGAGTAGCCGCCCTCGTAGCCGAGCTCGGTGACCTCGTCCAGCAGCGTCGCCGCCCACAGGTGCGGGTCGTCGGCCAGTCGGGCGCGGCAGTAGGCCACGAACGGCTCGAACGGGTCCGGCCGCGCCGACCGGCGCTTGCCCGGCACCACCTCGCCGGACAGGTAGCGGCGGATGGTCTTGCGGTCACGCCCGAGATGTCGCGCGATCGCCGAGACCGACCAGCCTTGAGCACGCAGCGCCTGCGCCTCCACGTCTTCCTCCAGAGTGAGCATCCACGCCTCCGGCCACGGTCACGGTGATCAACACCGAAACCGTCACCCGGAGGCCACTGACCAGCGCAAACGACGCGCCAACAGGACACCCCAACTGGGGAATTTCAGAGAGCAGGACTGGCCCTATTCGGAGAGCACCATCAGTACTGCAACCAGCCCCGCACGATCGGGTTGATCCATCGCGCGATCTGGCCCAGAGTCCAGTCGGTATGCCGATGCAGCCGCCAACCGCGCACTTCGCGGTTGATCCGCTTCTCGGCCTCTTTGCTGATCGCAGGCAGGAACGACCCGAACAACTGACCGTTTTTGTCCCGCGCGGTCCGCGCCCGGAACTCGTACCCCAGAAACGTGAACGACGTGTGCTCATACGAGCCGGTCCGCCGGTTCCAGTTCTGGCAGTACACGACTTTCGTCTTGTCCGGGTGCAGCGTCAGCCCGACCTTGGTCAGGCGCTTGGTGATGGCGTCGCGCAGCATCAGCGCTTGCTTCTCGCTGACACAGTGCACAACGGCGTCGTCCACATACCGCTCGTACGCGACGCCCGGGAACTTCCGAGCCATCCACGCGTCGAAGGCGTAGTGCATGAATAGGTTCGCCAAAATCGGGGATACCACAGACCCTTGAGGGGTTCCCCGGTCCCGTCGTTCCAGCGTCCCATCCGAACGTTGCAGCGGCGCGGACAGCCACCGCTGCACATACAACACCACCCAAGCTGAGTCGGTGTTGGCCCGGACCGCCTTCATCATCAGTTCGTGATCCACGGTGTCGAAGAACTTCGAGATGTCCAAGTCGAGCACCCACTCGGCTCTCAAACACCGCCGCCGGCACGCCGCGACCGCGTGCAGCGCCGAGCGTTTCGGCCGATAACCGTACGAGTCGGGATGGAACATCGGCTCCACCCGCTTCTCGATCTCCATGGCCACCACCGTCTGCGCAACCCTGTCCGCAACCGTCGGAACACCCAGAACACGAACTCCGCCACCGGTTTTCGGGATCTCCACCGCCCGCACGGGCGGCGGAAAGTACGTCCCCGAGGACATCCGATTCCAGACCTTGTAGAGATTGTTCCGCAAGTCGGCTTCGAATTCCTCGATCGACACACTGTCGACCCCGGCGGCACCCTTGTTGGCCTTGAGCTTCCCCCGGTTGTCCGGACACCTCACCTGAGGTGACCGCCGGTCACCAGGGAGGATGTTCTCGTGCCTGCACCACACCTGCCTGAGTTCCGTCAGCGTGCCGTCGAGCTGGCCCGGCTGGGCGACAAACCCGTCGCCGCACTGGCGAAAGATCTGGGCATCAGCCAGTCCTGCCTGCGCAACTGGATGGCCCAGGCCGACACCGACGAAAACGGTTCGGCCACCCGGCTCTCCAGCTCGGAAAAGAAGGAACTGGCCGAGCTGCGCCGCAAAAACCGGCAACTCGAACTGGAAAACGAGATCCTGAAACGGGCCGCCGCCTACTTCGCGCGCGAGAACATCCTCCCAAAGTAACGTTCCCGCTGGTCCACGAACTCGCCGCCGACGGAATCGACGTCGCGGTGGCCTGCCGGGTCCTGAACGTGTCCCGTTCCGGGTATTACGACTGGCGCGATCGGCCGATATCCGAGCGAGACCGGGACAACGAGCTGCTGCTGAAACACGTCGAGCAGATCCATGCCGATTCCCGACAAACCTACGGATCACCGCGAGTCCACGCCGAATTGACGCTGGGCTTGGGCCTGCCGGTGAACCGCAAACGCGTCGAACGGCTCATGCGCGAGGCCGGCATCCAGGGCCTCTACCGGCGGAAACGAGCCCGGACCACCATTCGCGACCCGGCCGCCGAACCCGCCCCGGACCTGGTCAACCGCCACTTCGCCGTCACCGAGCCGGACCGGCTGTGGATCACCGACATCACCGAGCACCCCACTGCCGAAGGGAAACTGTACTGCGCCGCGGTCATGGACGCCCATTCCCGGCTGATCATCGGCTGGTCCATCGCCGGCCACATGCGCACCGAACTCGTCACCGACGCGCTCGGCATGGCCATCATCCGACGCAAACCCGACCACAATGCGACGATCCTGCATTCCGACCACGGCTCCCAATACACCTCCTGGGCATTCGGACAGCGACTCCGCGCCGCCGGACTGCTCGCCTCCATGGGCACCGTCGGCGACTGCTACGACAACGCGATGATGGAATCGTTCTGGGGAACCCTCCAACTCGAACTCCTCGACCAGAAACAATGGGAAACCCGCGACCAGCTTGCCAACGCGATATTCGAATGGATAGAATGCTGGTACAACCCGAAACGGAGACACTCCGCCATCGGGATGCACAGCCCCGTCACCTTTGACGCCTTGCACACCCGGTCAGACCAAGATCACTGACCCCACACCGCAGGTGTCCGCCAAACGGGGGGAAACTCACCTTGACCCTGCCAAACGCTTTTGCCACAGCCCATTTCGAAATTTCGAACGGCTTCATCAACGGCCCTGATCGACTCACGCGGCTCCTCCCGGCTGCTGCCGGTTGACCGCATCAGCGACCCGAATGGTCCGGCCCCTTCGCTCCACACCCATTACAGGCGCTTCACCACTACTACGAGCCGGTCCGCCAGCACGCCCCGCATCGGTACTCAACGCCTTACAGTTCTTGCTGCTTGGCGCACTCCCTCTCGCTGCCGAAGCAGCAGTATCAGGGCATGCCTTCCCACGTTCCGTGCGAACGCCGCAGATCAGGCTCACGTCGCCTCCATGCCGGACACCGCCTGGCCAGAAATCGGGACCCCCGCCAGACTTATCCCGGTGCCAAAAAGACGCCCCGGTTTCGATGTCATCTGTTTCCATTTCGACACGTCGTCAGCGATTCACTCACGTTCGTCTTCCTGATCCCCGCCTGACGCCCTCCAACGGGGCACCTTTTCCTCATCGCTCACCACGACGGTCGTCAGCCAACGCAGCATGAGGTGGTTTGGAGCCTCCCACCCGACGGGCGACTCCGAAGGGCCACAACCCCTTCATCATCCGCACAGCACCACGATCTGCTACCTGACCTACTTCACGCAGCGTCTCGTGTTCGTGGCACACCTTTTACCAGGAACGCGTTGTCCTTCTCCAACTCGCCGACCTGCCGTCGCAGCCGCGCCAGCTCGGCCCGCTCGGCCGGCTCCAGGGGTTTCTCCCCGTGGACCTCGGCGGCGGCGATCCTGCGCCGCTCGTCTTTGACCCAGGTGCTCAACATCCCTGGGTCGATTCCCAGTTCGCGGGCGACGTCGGCGATCGTGCGGTCGGAATCGATCACACGATGCGCAGCCTCGACCTTGTACTCGGCCGTGCAGGACCGGCGTTTGCGAGGAGGCATGATGGACATCCTTCCAGCAGGACGGTCGTCCTGCTAACTCGGTGTCCACTCCCCGGGGGTTCCTCTGTGTTTGTCAAGCGGCTGCGTGAAGTGGTGGTGGTGTTGACGGAGCGTGGCGTTGTTCGTCGCCGATCATGGTGCGCCAGACGTGGTCGGCGAGTCGGCGTTTGAGGCAGCGCATGGCTTCGTTGTGGGTCTTGCCTTCGGCGATCTTGCGGTCGTAGTAGAGGCGTCCCCGGCTGCCGTGCATGCGCACCTGTGTGAGGGCGATGGTGTGCAGGGCGTTGTTCAGTTGGCGATCGCCCTGGCGTGAGAGTCGGTGCCGGGCCTTGTCGGCGCTGGCGATCTCGATGGGTGCGACACCGGTGTAGACCGCGAAAGCTGCGGCTGTCGGGAATCGAGATGCCAGGCTGGTGCGTCCCAGCAGCCGGGCTGCCACGACCGGCCCCACGCCGGCGATGTCGGTCAGGCGGCTATTGGAGTCCTTGATCGCCTCTTCCATGCGTTGTTTGTTCGCTTTCAGCCGGCGATCCAGCGCGCGGATGTCGGTGATCAGCTCCCGGGCGAGGTCCTTGCGGGCTCGTTCAACTGACGATTGCGGTCGGCTTCGGGTCAGAGCGGCGGCGGCCTGGTCGGCGGTGAGGTCGGTGGGCACGCCGCCGGGAAGCAAGTCACGCAGCAGGGCGTGTAACTGGTTGACCGTGCGCGTGCGCTGCTGGGTCAGGTTGAGGCGACGCTCGTCCAACAGCCCCAGCACTGTCGAGGCGCCCTCGGCAGTCACCGGCAGGGCATCGCCTTGCAGGGCGGCCACGCTGGCCGCTGCCGCGGCATCCAGAGCATCGTTTTTGCGGCGCCCGCCTCGGGAAAGCTCCCGGACCCTGGCGGTGGCCGTCGGCGGCACGTCCACCACTGTCTCGCCACGTGCGATCAACCATTGCGCCAGGTGCCGCCCGAGCCCTCGCGCGTTCTCCACCGCCCACCGGCGCTCGGAGAACTGCTTCGCCCACGCCAGCAACCGGCGGTACTCCGGTAACGCCGCGTCGATCCGAACCGTCTCCAGTGGACGGTGGGTCTGCGGATCCAACGCCGACGCCGTGTGGCTGGACTTATGCGGATCAACCCCGATGACGACCATCAACCGCGCTCCTCCATGCGAGATACGGGAAGCCGCGGTCGACATTCCGACTTTCAGCCTGTGACGCTCACACCTCTGTTGAGTCAGACCGCAGCCGGTGCCGAGCCAGGCCACACACCCCCGGCGAGCCAACCCATCCGGGCGGCAGGAACCTCACGAGCGAGCCCAACCCGACACCTCCGGCAGACTACGGCCAGTGATCATCCAACCTGTCCAACCGGTAGCCACATACAAGTCGGAACCTCAGTTGCCCGACCTGCGGAGGACTTCTGTTGCACGCCGATCACCCGCCACGAAGCCCCCACGAATGGGAAACGTGGCGGGCCGTCATCAGGAAGGCGATCTCCAAGCAGTACATCGCCTTCACAGACGATGACTCGCCGGACGATCACAGGCTCCGTCTCCTTCACACCCTTTGTCGGCGACGGATTGGAGCCGTCAGGCCGACAAATCCCGCGCCTTCTCCTGACCCCGAGCCCTTGGGGCTTGCTTGAGCCGTGTGCGGTGAACAGCTGCTTGCACGGTTCTGAGGGGGCGGGGACGCAGTAATGCGTCCCCGCTACCCGACTGATCATCGGCGTGGGCAGCTCCGCGATCGGCACGCTGGTCGACCGGAGCACCAGGTTCACGATGCTGCTTCACCTGCCTCGCATGGACGGTCACGGCGTCGAACCGCGAGTGCACAACGGTCCCGCTCTCGCCGGCCGCGGCGCCGAGGCCGTCCGGGACGCGATCGCCTCGGCCATCGCCACGCTGCCCGAACCGCTGCGGCGGTCGTTGACGTGGGATCGCGGAAAGGAGATGGCCCAGCACGCCCGGCTGCGCATCGATACCGGCATCAAGGTCTACTTCGCCGACCCGCACAGTCCCTGGCAACGCGGCACCAACGAGAACACGAACGGCTTGCTGCGCCAGTACTTTCCCAAGGGCACCGATCTGTCCCGCTGGAGCCGTGACGAACTCGACGCCGTTGCTGCCGCTCTCAATAGCAGGCCCCGCAAGGCACTTGGCTGGAAGACGCCTGCCGAAGCCCTCAACGATCAGCTATTGTCGCTCCAGCAAGCCGGTGTTGCGACGACCGATTGATCTCAAGCTGACTGCCCGCGTCAGAATGATGAACCAGCTTGTCCTCACCTTCCTTCCACTGGTACGATCTGTCCCGCAAGCCAATTTCGATGGCGTCGATGGCGTCGAGGACTAGGTCTGTTTCCTTGGACATGCTGCACGTCCACCCGACGATTTTTCGGGAGAACACGTCAATCCCGAACGCGGTATACACAGTGCCCGCCCAGGTGGACACGTAGGTGAAGTCCGCCACCCACAACCGATTCGGCGCGCCCGCCGTGAACTGGCGTTTCACCAGGTCCAGGGCTCGGACACCGTCCTTGTCGGACACGGTGGTACGGACCGTCTTCCCACGAACAGCGCCGGCCAGGCCCATGTTCCGCATGAGCCGCTCCACCCGGCACCGCCCCACCGCGACGCCTTCACGCCGCAATTCCCGCCAAATCTTCCGGGCGCCGTAAACCTGGTAATTCTCGTCATACACGCGCTGGATTTCCTTCTTCAATTCCTCATCACGCACCTCCCGCGCCGACTTCGGGCGCGTCAAAGCCGCATAGTAAGTGGACGGAGCGATCTTCACACCGAACTCGGTCAGCGTGGTACAGATCGGCTCGACTCCGAACCGGTCCTTGCATTCCGTGATGAACGTTACGAGCGTGACTGTCGAGGGTCGAGCTCCCTGATGCTCCTATGTCAAGCCCCTATGTCAAGCCGCCTGCGGCAGCGGTGCAGATTCGGTTGTGGTCGGCCGCTTGGCCGGCGCGGCACGGTGCTCGTCGGCCAGAAGTGCGCGGAACACAACGTCGGAGAGCCGTCGCCGGAGCAGGCGGATGGCCTCTTTGCGGGTCTTGCCGCGCGCGAGGAGCTTGTCGACGTAGTCCTTGCCCGGTCCGATGCCTCGAACCTGGGTGATGGCGATCATGTGCAGGGCGCAGTTGATGGTGCGGTTGCCGCCGCGATTGAGCCGGACCTTGCCAGAGCTGCTGCCCGACCAGACGGGGATCGGGGCGGTTCCACTGAACCGGGCGTAAGCGTCCTTCGAGCGAAACCGTTGCGCCCCAGCCGTTTCCCCAAGGATAACCGCGGCGCCCAGAACCCCGCAGCCGGGGACTTCCAGCAGCGTGGGCGCCAGGACGCGCACCCGGTCACGCAGTTCACGCTCCAGGGCGTTGATCTGCATCGTGAGCTCCCGGCAGCGAGCCAGCAGTTCGCGGGCGATGCGCGCCACAAGACCGTCGCGGCCGGCCAGGCGGCGGGCCAACTCATCGATGACGCAGTAACGGCGCAGACCACGCGCGGGGACATGCAAGTTCGGGTCGATTTCGTGCAGGTGCCAGCGCAACCGATTGATCAGCTCCGTGCGCTGCTCGACGAGGTTGTGGCGGTAGTCGACCAGCAGCTTCACCTCGCGAGTCGGCCCATCCAGCTGCGCGACGGCCAGGTCTGGCTCGCGCAGAGCCGCGTGCGCCACTGCCAACGCATCGATCGGGTCGGACTTCCCGGGCGCGCGCCCGCTGCGACGGGACGCGGCCATCAGATGGGTGGGCACCCGCGCCACCGCGCACCCGGCGCTCAGCAAGTCACGTTCCAGCCTGCGTGTGACATGCCGGCAATCCTCGACCGCGAAGCGCGCGTTCGGCCACTGGCCGGCCCATTCCACAATCTTCAAGTGGTCCTCGCTGGTGGTGCCGACCGTCCGCTCGGCCAGCTTCCGGCCGATCCCGTCAACGGCTACCAGCGTGTGGCTGCGTTTGTGCGCATCCACACCGATCACGACCATGCTCAACCCGGGTTCCCTTTCCTCGCAGACCGATGACACCATCGGGCGAGGCGGGCACGCGTCAATCGGGCCTGCGGCGCGCTCCTATGAAGCCACATCCTCGCCCAGCGGGTGTCCGGCGGGGCCGCACATCAGGACAAGCCACCAGTCGCCTGGGGCAGCGAAGAAACGAGCGAACCCTGCCGGACACCAAGATCATGACATTGACGCGAAGAAAATCGACGCCGCTTTCAAAATCTCCGTCGCCCGACGCAATTCTCGGTTTTCGCGTTCAAGCTCACGAATCCGCTCCGCCTCCGCGCTCGTCGGCCCCGGTCGCTCCCCGGCACCCGCCTCCGCCTGGCGCACCCACCGGCGCAGCGTCTCCGCCGTCACCCCCACCTTCTCCGCGATCGACCGGATCGCGTCCCACTGCGACGAATACTGCCCCACCTGCTCAAACACCAACGCAACCGAGCGTTCACGCAGCTCACGCGGGTACCTCGACGACCGTCCCATGATCATATTCTCCACTCACACGTGGAGTCTCCATCAAACCCAGTGAGACTTGCGGGGCAGACGTCACCGGCGGGGTCTGACTCGATCAAACCCTGACCTCGAATGGGAGTGTCTTCGCCCCGATCTGTCGGCCTTGCCGGGGCGTCTGCTTGGTACGCGCCGGAGGGCCGGGACGTGACTTGATAGGAGCTTGCGACCGCCCATCACTGGTTTGTCCGCCCAGCCGTCCGGCGCGTGCCGCCTTGCCCGGAACGTCCCGCAGGAAGGCGACAGGCCCCAGGATGGCACAACGCGGTCAGATGAAAAAGCCCAGCAAGCGCAGGATTGCCGGTGGGGTGGACACCCACGGCGACACCCATCACGCGGCGGTGGTGCTGCTCAACGGCGCGCGGGTGGCCGATGCGGAGTTCCCCGCCACCCAGCGGGGATACGACCAGCTGCTGAGCTGGCTGCGCTCACACGGCAGACTGCACGCGGTCGGCGTGGAGGGCACCAGTTCTTACGGGGCGGGCCTGGCGCGCCACCTGGCCAGCACGGACGTGACGGTTGTCGAGGTCAACCGGCCCGACCGCCGCCAGCGCCGCGCGAAGGGCAAGTCCGACCCGCTCGATGCCTACGCCGCCGCCGAGGCCGTGCTCGCCGGCCGGGCCACGGCCATTCCCAAGGCGGGCAGCGGAATCGTGGAGGCAATCCGCACCCTGCACACCACCCGCGCCGGCGCGGTTAAATCCCGTACGGCCGCGATGAACGAGCTACGGTCGCTGCTGGTGACCGCCCCAGCCGACCTGCGCGACCGGCTACGCGGCCTCGGCGCGGTCGGCCTGGTTGAGGCATGCCTGCGCTTGCGCCCGGCAGGCGACCCGGCCAGCCCGCAGGCAGCTGCCCGGGTGGCGCTACGCGCCTTGGCCCGCCGCCACCGCAACCTGACCACCGAGATCGCTGATCTGGATGCCCAGCTGCGGCCGCTGGTTGAACGGGCCTGTCCCCGGCTGATCGCCATCCACGGCGTGGGCTACGAGACCGCCGCCCAGCTCCTGATCACCGCCGGCGACAACCCCGACCGAATCGGATCCGAGGCCGCCTTCGCCGCTCTCTGCGGCACCGCCCCAATCCCCGCTTCCAGCGGCAAGACCCACCGCCACCGCCTGTCCCGCGGCGGCGACCGCCAAGCCAACCGCGCCCTGCACCTGATCGCCTGCACACGCTTGGCCACCTGCCCCAGAACCCGCGCCTACCGCGACCGCCGCGCCCAGCAACAACTATCCACAAAGGACATCCTTCGCTGCCTCAAACGCTACCTCGCCCGCGAGATCTACAAAGTCATCACCACACTGCACGCCCCCGACCACGAACTTCCAGCTACCGCTTGACAAACCATAGGAGCATCAGTGACCAAACGCGTTCAGTCTTCGCGGGAGCGACTGTCTGCGTCGAAGCGGGTCTGGCATTGCCGGTGAGAACCACGGGACCGGTTTTCGATGAGGACGTCTGGGATTTCACCGAGGTCATCGGTCTACGGGTGCAGATGACGCCGGCCCGCCGCCGGTTCGACTTCACCCTCATCGCCGACGCCCGCTGGCGGCTGGTTGCCAAGGAACTGGTCCTGGCCCTGCTTGCGCCTCGACACGAAGCCGTCGCGGTGCTGCCGCGCGCCCTGCGCACACCGCTGCACCCACAGACCTGCCACGGACGACTGGCCGAGCTGACCCGGTGGTTCACCTGGCTCGCCAAGTACGGCATCGTCAGCCTCGACGAGGTCGACGAGGACTGCTGCGCGGCATACCTGGCCCACCGCCGCTACGTTCGTGACGCGGACGGTGTCGTTGTCGGTGATCGCAGTCCCGCCGTCCGCCGAGCCGCTGCGCAGACGGTCGTCGACTTGCTCAACTATCGGGAGCTGTTCACCACTGATCGGGTCCGGGCGGACCTGCGGCCTTGGTCGGGCGCTTCTCCATCGGCCGTCGCCGAGATGCGATCCGGCCGGGACGGCAACACCACCCCGCCACTGGACGATCGAGTGCTGCAACCTCTGCTGGCCGCAGCGCTCTACCTGGTGACCGTGATCGGCCCGCGCACGGCCGAACTCACCGCTCAGATGCGCGAGCAACGCCAGTGGAAGCGTCGCCGAGACCCCGCCCATGACCTCCGCAAACAACCCCCAGAATCTCGAAAGGGATTCGCCCGCGTCCTCAGCGAATACCGGCAGGCCCGTCGACCGTTGCCGTTGCTTCCCGACCATATCGTCGCCGAGCGCGTGGACGCGGGCTGGTCCGTCAACGACCCGCTGACCCCGCTCGCGCTCGACAATTTGGCCAGGCAAGCCGGCTACGTCGTCTTCAACCCGAGCTGGACGCGCACGCTGCGCGATGTGATCGAGTCGACGCTCGACGTCGTCGGGGCAGAGAAACCCTTGGGACGCAACGCCACACACGTTCCTCTCGCCAACAACGACAACGAGACGGTCCCCTGGACTCTTCCCTTGCATGACGCCGAGGCACGCACGTTACTGGGTGCAGTCCGCACCGCGGCAATCATCACGATCACCCTGACCAGCGGGATGCGCTCGAGCGAGCTGATGGAGCTGCGGGCCGGCTGCCGCCAGCCCCCGCAAGAACACGCACCGGGGCTGGTGCGCTACCGGCTGGCCAGCCGCGTCGTCAAGGGCAAGCCGCTGGGCGGCGTCGAGGACGAGTGGGTCGTCGTCGAACCGGCCTACCTGGCCGCCGGCCTGGCCGAGCAACTCCTGGACGATCCCCAGTCCGGCGCCCTGTTGTTCGGACGGTTCGCCTTCGACGTCCGCTATCGATGGTTCCGCAACTGGGTGAATGGTCCCACTGGTCGCCGACTCGGACTGGCTTCCATCCCCGAGGACAACGTCACCATGCGCGCCATGCGCCGAACCCTGGCCCTTGAACTGGCCTACCGCCCCGGAGGGCTGCTGGCCGCGAAGGTCCAGCTGAAGCACATTTCCGTTGTTATCTTGAGCTGCTGAACGTGTGTCTTCCATGTGCGCCACGGGTTCGTGGGGCGGCGTGATCGACCTGGTGGACGTGGTTATCTCCGGCTCGTCTATCACGTTGATCACGTTGGAGGAGTTGTGCACGTTCAGCGCGTGGCGATGCCCGCGTCCCGGGTTCCATCCTGGACCGTCCTGAACGAGGACGGTATCCAGGTCGAGCCGATCGAGCGGTATCTGACCTACCTGACCGACATCGAGCGATCCCCGAACACCGTCAAGGCGTACGCCCATGATTTGAAGGACTACTGGGTCTTTCTGTGGCAGCGCGGGTTGGACTGGCGGGAGACCCGGTTGGAAGACATCGGTGAATACGTCGCGTGGCTGCGGCTGCCGCCGGCCGGCCGCGACGGCCACGTGGCCGTGTTGCCGTCGGTCCAGCCGCACGTGACGGCGTCCACGGTCAACCGGAAGCTCTCGGCGCTGGCGGCGTTCTACACCTACCAAGCGCGCAACGGCGTGGACGTCGGCGAGCTGCTGACCACCTGGCAGCTACCGGGCCGCCGGGGCGGGTGGAAGCCGTTCCTGCACCACATCAGCAAGGGCAAACCCCAGCCTCGGCGGGCGATCTCGCTGCGGGCCGAGAAGAAGCTCCCTCGCGTCCTGACAGTGGCGGAGATGCAGTCCATCATGGACGCCTGCGGTCGACTGCGGGATCGCTTCCTGCTTGCGTTGTTGTGGGACAGCGGCGTTCGCGTCGGCGAAGCGTTGGGGCTTCGGCACGCCGACATCGCCGCGGCTGAACGCGAGGTGACGATCGTGCCGCGGATCAACGACAACGGCGCGCGGTCGAAGTCGCGCGAGCAGCGCACCATCCCGGTGTCGGCGGAACTGATCCGGTTGTGGGGCGACTATCTGCACTGCGCAGTATGGCGATCTGGACTCGGACTACGTGTTCATCAACTTGTGGGCCCAGCCCCTGGGGCACCCATGGTCCTACCCGGCAGTCTATGACCTGGTGCGACGACTACGGCGGCGAACGGGGATCGCGTTCGACCCGCATTGGTGCCGGCATTCGGCGGCGACCAGGATGTTGCGCGACGGAGTCCCGATCGAGGTCGTGTCCAAACTCCTCGGTCATTCCTCTGTGACCACCACGCTTTCCGTCTATGGGCACCTCACGGCCGAGGACGCCCGGCGGGAGTTGGAGAAGGCCGGCTGGTTCACGGGGCGCGAGGTGAGCTGGTGACCACGTCCAAGGTGACGCCCGTCGGCGCGGTGCGTCCAGGCCTGCTGGAGAAGCTGGTCGCCGCGGTCCGACCGGAGTTCAGAGCAGAGATTCTGGCGTTCGGCCCGGACGATCCTGTCTTGGGTGGAAAGCCTTGCCGGGTAACGGGATGCGGGCGCACGGGTCGTATCCGAGGGTTGTGCTTCGGCCATGACAGCCGTTGGCGGCGCGAAGGAAAGCCAGACCTGGGCCACTTCATCGCCACTACCGACCCGAGGATGAAGGGTCACCAGCCCTTGGCGTCGTGCCGGATTCCGGGCTGCCTCAGGGGACGGAAGGAACGGGGGCTGTGCACGCGCCACCACTACGCCTGGCAGCGGTCGGGCCAGTCCGACCTCAACCAGTGGGTGGCCGCGCTGCCGCCGGTAGTGGAGCCCGATCCGCCGGCGACATGCCGGATCGCCTACTGCGACCTATGGGTCCATGCGGACTTGCCGTTCTGCCTGACGCACGGCATCCGCTGGAAAGAACAAGGCCGGCCGGACATCGACGACTACGCCCGCGGCTACGAGAACGACTCCACACCCGGCCACGAGCGCATCGACCTGCGCGAACTGGACGCGCATCTGCGACTGGAGACGCAGTACGCCTTGCAGTGCCGGCACGACGATGCAGCGATCCGGATCGCGCCGAGCGCGGTGCAGGTCGTGGTCAACTTCCTCGCCGCCACCGAGGTTTCCTCGCTGCTGGACCACGACGAACACGCTTGGCTACAGGCGTGGAAGCAACGATTCCCCAAGCGAGCACGGTTCTCCAACGGCGACTCCGGTCGCGCGCTGCTCATCTATGCGCGCCGCAAGGTCGAGGAGTCGCATCTCGGCCGAGGCTGGGACGTCGAGTACCGCCGTGACGCCTGGCGGCTGCGCAACCTAGGGGTCGAGGAGGGGCCCGCGACGGTGCGGTTCGACCAGATCAGCCAGACCTGGCTCAAAGAACTGGCCAAGCGGTGGATCCGGTGGCGGCTGAGCAGCGGCCTCGGCACCGGATCGGCCACCAAGGCCGCGCTCGCGCTCACCAGCTTCAGCCGGTTCCTGACCTCGCCCGCCGTCGGTGTCGACCGGCTCGCCCAGGTCGACCGGCCCCTGCTGGAACGCTACCTGGCCGACCTGCACACCGAGCTGGCCGGCAAGAAGATCCACGGCGAACGCATCAGCCAGCTGCACCTGTTCCTGCAAGCCATCCGCCGGCACGGGTGGGATGAATCGCTGCCCGCGAATGCGACGCTCCACAGCGAGGACTTCCCCAAGAAGGGGCAGTTGCTTCCCCGGGCGCTGGCCGAACACGTCATGACGCAACTGGAAGATCCCCACAACCTCAATCAGTGGAACGACCCCGACCGTCGGCTGATCACCCTCATCCTCATCCGCTGCGGGCTCCGGCTTGGTGACACCCTGCGCCTGGCCGTCGACTGCGTCGTCCACGACGCCGACAACGCCCCCTACCTGCGCTACGTCAACCACAAAATGAAACGCGAGGCCCTCGTGCCCATCGATGAGGAACTCGAAGCCCAGATCATCAAGCAGCGACGAAAAGTCAGCGACTGCTGGCCGAACCGGATCCCAGTGCTCTTTCCCCGCTCCAGAGCCAACCCCGACGGCAGCAAGCGCGCCAGCCACTCCGGCTACCAGCACGCGCTGGCCGAATGGCTGCGCCGCTGCGACATCCGCGACGCCCACGGCAACCCTGTCCATGTCACCCCGCACCAATACCGACACTCACTCGGAACCCGGTTGATCAACCTCGACGTCCCTCAAGAAGTCGTCCGACGCATACTCGATCACGATTCTCATGCCATGACGGCCCACTACGCCCGGCTGGCCGACACCACAATCCGCCGGCACTGGGAAAAGGCTCGCAAGGTCAACGCGACCGGCCAAACCGTCACCCTCGCCCCGGACGGCCCGATGGCCGAGGCGGCCTGGGCCAAGCAACGCATCGGCCGCGCCACCCAGGCCCTGCCCAACGGCTACTGCTCGTTGCCGCTGGTCAAGACCTGCCCGCATGCCAATGCTTGTTTGACATGCCCGATGTTCGTCACGACCGCCGAGTTCCTGCCCCAGCACCGGCACCACCATCAAGAAGTCCTTCAGATCATCTCCGCGGCCGAGGCCCGCGGCCACACCCGGCAGGCGGAGATGAACCGGCAGGTCGCCGACAACTTGGAGAAGATCATCACCACGCTTGAGGTCGACGATCCCGGCCAGCAAGAGGCGGCCGCCGATGCGTCCTGACAACACTAAGCCGATCATCGCCGCCGCCCGGCGGCGCCACGAGTTGACACGGGCCAAAGCGATCCAAGCACTACGCGAACTCGACCATGCCGGCACGCCGGTCACCTTCCACACTGTCGCCACTGCGGCTGCAGTCTCCCGGTCCTGGCTCTACGCCCAGCCCGACATCCGGGCCGAGATCGAGCGCCTCCGCGAGGCCACGGGACGCACGCCCACGCCGCCGATCCCGGCCAGCGAACGCACGACCGAGTCCTCGGCCCTGGCCAGGCTCGATGCTGCACTCAAACGAAACCGTGAACTCGCAGAGGAAAACCAGCGCCTGCGGCGCCAACTGGCCCACGCCCTCGGCCAGCTTCGTCATACACCCGACGCCAGCGACCCGACTGCTCCCGGCAAACGACGTCGCTCTTCGGTAACGATCGGGCCCTGCTGACAGGGATCCCACTACCAGCGGCGGCCGCGTCGGCGACACCGTTCACGACGTGGCCGCCCAGGTCACAGCCGGGATCAAATCGAAAGCTCAAGATAACCGTTGCTACGCCGTAGTCCTTCGCCGTGACCTCCCAGCCCAGGCATTCGATACCCGACCAGAAGTTCCCCACCCGAAATGAGGGGCGGGTGCGCACCGCGAACCAGCCCAGATCCACCGGGTTCGAGCTGGCGGCCCATGAAGAGGCGTAACAACACCGGTTTCTCGCGTATACCTTCCCGTCTCGCTCACCGCGCCCGGCCCATCCGGCAGTGCTGGACCGACGCGACTTCGTCGAGGCTGCTCCCACCCTCCCCGGCGACCCCCGGTTCAGGCTGCCTCCAGCTGCACCAGGCCGCTACGACGACCCAGCGATGGACGGTCTTCCACCTCCATCCGACACATCAGCGCCTCGTGGCGCACCGGACTTTGTGCCAGAGCCGGAATCCGGTCCGGACGAGCCCGTCCGCCTGGGCAAGGCCCGCGTCCAACACGTCTCGTTCGCCGCCTTGGCCAGGACGACCAGCCGTTTGACCAGGCCCCGTGCCTGGGTCAACCAGATCCGGTTGCTGTCCAGCACGACCTGCGAGTCGTCGATCAGTGCCTGGTAGCGGTGGTTGAGATCGCCGTGGTCGTCAACGATCCGGATCGCATGGGCCAAGGCCGCAAGCTTTGCCGTGCGGACGCTTTGCAGGTACGGATCATCCATCGTCACGGCCCGCCGAAGACGGTGCCCGCGCTGGACCAGAACACGAAGACGATTACCAGCAGCAGGAGCGCGACGACCCACCACACCGGCAGGTCGGGATCGATCGCGAAGAACCGCCTCGCCGGCTCGCCGCCTCGCAAGCCGCCTTCGACGACGTCCCTGCACAGCGGCCCGGCGAGGTCCGTCCGGAAGAACCGCCTGGCGAACTCTTCGCCGGTCCGCACGCCGCGCAGGAGGACGTCCGGCGGCCCGTGGGAGACGATCTTGCCGTTCCACAGGACGGCGACCTCGTGTGCCACTTCCCGTGCGAAGTCCAGGTCGTTCGCCGTGATCAGTACCGTGGCCCGCGCCTTCTCGTTGACCGACTTGATCGCCCTGACGATGGCACCCGTGTAGCGGGAATCGAGCGCGGTGTCGACGTCGTCGAGGACGATCAGCGGCATGCCGGACACCAACGCCTGCGCGAGGAGCACCCTGCGCCTCGCGTGCGCGGGGATCTCCTCGGGGAAGGAACGCGCGAAGGCCTCCAGGCCGAATTCCCGCATCAACGGCGCGGTGGTCGCGTGCACCTCATCGTCCGTCGCACCGGCACGACGCAGGACACAAGCGACGTTCTCGTAGACGTTCATCGAGGAGAACAGCCAGCTGTCGAACGGGTGTGAGCCGCCGACCACGGCCGCGATCCCGCCACGAGCACTGACGAGCTCGGCCGAGGTCAGCGACCAGACGTCACGTCCGTCCAGCCGGACGCTGCCGCCCGTCGGCGGCAGCAGGCCCACGAGGTGCCGCAGGAGAGTCGTCTTGCCGCACCCCGACTGTCCGAGGATCACCGTGACCTGCCCGTCCGGCACCGACAGCCGAAGCCGGTGCAGCACCGGTTCGTCGCCGAGAACCGTCGTCACGCCGTCGAATTCGATCTTCAAGGCGCTGGGGGCACTCTCCATGCGCTCACCTCCTCCTCACAGTCGGCTACACCGCGAACTTCACGGCGCGGAAGGTCATTCGAGGGTCTCCACCTTCAACCGGCCGTCCGCGTAGTCCCCGCGCAGCACCTTCTTGTCGAACTTCCCGACGCTGGTGCGCGGGATCTCCTCGACGAAGGTCCACCGCTCGGGCAGCCACCACCGAGGCAGCTTGTCCGACAACCAGGATCGGAGTTCCCCCGGCGAGACGATCGCTCCCTCACGAAGGACGACGGCCGCCAGCGGACGTTCCTGCCAACGCTCGTCCGGTGCTGCGATGACCGCCGCTTCGAACACGTCGGGGTGCCCCGCCAGGGCCGACTCGAGCTCGACCGACGAGATCCACTCGCCGCCGGACTTGATGACGTCCTTCATCCGGTCGGTCAGCGTCAGGAAGCCCTCGGCGCTGATGTGCCCGACGTCGCCCGTGCGCAGCCATCCGTCGTGGAAGCGCGCGTCATCGTCGACCTGGTAGTACGAGCCGGTCACCCACGGTCCCCGCACCTCCAGCTCGCCGACGGCCTGCCCGTCCCGCGGCTGAGGCGTGCCGTCGTCGCCGACGATCCGCATCTCGACACCACAGACCGGGCGTCCCTGCGTCGCCCGCATCCGCCACGCATCGGCTGGGCCGGCGGTGACCGCCGGGCGAGCCACCGACGCCATCGGGGAGGTCTCGGTCATGCCCCACGCCTGCAGGATGGTGACGCCGAGCCGGTTCTCGAACGCCTCCATGAGAGAGCGCGGCACGGCGGACCCGCCGCAGACGACCAGCCTCAACGACGAGAAATCCAGACCGGCGTCCTTCTCCGTGTCCAGGAGCACGTCGTTCCAGATCGTCGGGACCGCGCCGGCCACGGTGGGCCGTTCCGTGTGGACCATCCTGGCCAGCGGGGCCGCCTGCATGAACCGGTCCGGCATCAGCAGTTCCGCCCCGGCCATCAAGGCCGCGTACGGCAGGCCCCACGCGTTGGCGTGGAACATCGGCACGATCGGCAGGATCCGGTCTTGCTCGGCGATGCCCAGTCCGTTGCCCGTGCAGGCGGCCATCGAGTGCAGGTACAGCGAACGGTGGCTGTACACCACACCCTTCGGGTCGCCCGTCGTGCCGCTGGTGTAGCACATCGCGGCCCCGGCGTCCTCGTCCGCGTCGGTCCACGCGAACTCCGGTGACTCCGCGCCGAGGACGTCTTCGTAGCGGAGCACCGCCTTGCCGCTGCCCTCCAGCGGTGCCAGGTCACCGTCGTCGCCGGTGACCAGCACGACCTTGACCGTATCGAGCCCGGGCAGGACGCGGGCCAGCAGCGGCACGAGCGACGAGTCGACGATGACGGCCTTGTCCTCGGCGTGCCCGGCGATGAAGCGGATCTGCTCGGCGGACAACCGGATGTTGAGCGTGTGCAGCACCGCGCCCATGGCAGGCACCGCGGCGTACGCCTCCAGGTGCTCCTGGTTGTTCCACTGGAACGTGGCCACCCGGTCGTCGCCGGCGATCCCGAGGCGGCGCAACGCGTTGGCGAGCTGACCGCACCGCCGACCCACCTGCTCGTAGGTCGACCGGCGGAACCCGTCACCCGTCGCGGTGATCACCCGCCGGTCGCCGTGGACCTCCACGCCGTGCCGCAGGATCGACGCGACCGTGAGCGGTGTGCCCTGCATGGTGCTGCGCATTACTCGACCTCCGTCACGCCGACGACGTCGTCATCGGAACTCTGTCTGCCGCTCACGCCTTCAGCAGGTCGTCACGGCCGTCACGCTCGAGCAACGACTCGTAGGCGGGAAACAGCGACTTCGCCGCCGGCACGAGCTTCAGGATCTTCGAGACCGGACCCTTCGCTCGGACCTGCCCCTTGGCCATCGCGACGGACAAGTTCACCTTGCCCAGCCAGAACCGGTTGCCGGTGTCGGCCGTCATGAACAGCTCGACGTGCGGCGTCAGGTCGCTCGCGCCCGTGTGCACCTCACCGGAGGGGAAGTCGACCGTCAGGACCGAGTCGGGGTCGGTGTAGGTGATCTGGAGGACGACGCCGGAGCCCTTCAGCTTCGGGCCCACCTCCGGGTCGGCCAGACCGCTCTCGAAGACACCGCCGATGTACTTGTAGACCTCGGAGTCATCCTTGAACGCACCCATTTTGCACTCCTCACTGAGTTTTTTTCGGAAAACTGTGGAATGTGGACGGACGGCGGGGTTCAGTCCATCCCGATCCAGACCGACTTCATCTGCGTGTACCCCAGCAGCGACTCCTCGCCGAGGTCACGGCCGTAGCCCGAGGACTTGTAGCCGCCGAAGGGAGCCGCCGGGTCGATCATGTTGTACATGTTGACCCAGACCGTGCCCGCTTCCAGTTCACGCGCGACGCGGTGGGCTCGCTTCAGGTCGTTGGTCCACACGCCCGCGGCGAGTCCGTAGACGCTGGAGTTGGCGCGGCGCACCGCCTCGTCCTCGTCGTCGAACTTCAGGACCGAGAGCACCGGGCCGAAGATCTCGTCGGTGGCGATGGACATCTCGTCCCGCACGTCGGTGAAGATCGCCGGCTCGAGGAAGTGTCCACCGGACAGCGCGCCTCCGGGCCGTTCGCCGCCGCACACCAGTGTCGCGCCGTCGCGAACACCCGCGCCGACAAAGCCTTCCACCCGGTCCAGCTGCCGCGCCGAGATCAACGGACCCATCTGGGTGTCGTCGTCCAGGCCGTGGCCCAGCTGGATTCCCCGGGCCTCCGCGGCGAGGGCGGCCACGACCTCGTCGTGGATGTCGCGGTGCACGAACAACCTCGAGCCCGCACAGCACACCTGACCCTGGTTCAGGAAGATGGCGTTGAAGGCACCCTGCACCGCCGCCTCGACGTCGGCGTCCGGGAAGACGATGTTCGCGGACTTCCCGCCCAGCTCGAGCGTGAGCTTCTTCAAGCTCCCGGCGCTGGCGGTCACGATCCGCCGCCCGGTCTCGGTCGACCCGGTGAACGAGATCTTCGCGACGCCCGGGTGGTCGATGAGGGCCTGGCCGGCTTCCGGTCCCAGACCCGTCACCAAGTTCAGCACGCCCGGGGGCAGCCCCGCTTCGAGTGCGACCTCGGTCAGCCGCAGTGCGCTCAACGACGTGAACTCGGAAGGCTTGAGCACCGCGGTGTTCCCCGCGGCGAGCGCCGGTGCCACCTTCCACGACGCGATCATCAACGGGAAGTTCCACGGCACGATCGCGCCGACCACGCCGAGCGGCTCGCGCTGGGTGTAGACCAGGGCTTCGCCCACCGCGGGCGACACCGGCAGTGTCTGGCCGCCGAGCTTCGTGGTCCACCCGCCGAAGTACCGCCAGATCTGCGCGGAGAGGCTGACGTCGAGGTAGGTCGACTCGGTGAGCGGCTTCCCGTTGTCCAGCGTCTCGAGGGTGGCCAGTTCCTCGGCGTACTCGTCGATCGCGTCGGCGACATCGAGCAGCACGCGGCCGCGCGCAGCCGGGCTGAGGCGCCGCCAACCGGCGAAGGCCTTGTGCGCGGCCTCGACGGCACGGTCCACGTCCGTCTTGCCGCCGGCCGCGATGTTCGCCAGCAGCGCACCCGTGGCGGGGTCCGTGGTCGGGATCTCGCCCCCTCCGGCCGCCGTCGTCTTCTCGGCACCGATGACGATGCTCGCGGCCGCGTTCTCCAGGAAGGGACGCACCGCCGGCGGAATCTCGACTGACACCATCGTCATCAGCGAACGCCTTTCTGACTGGGTTCTGCACGAAGCAACTTCTGTCTCCACTTCAGGTCTCAATCCACCGCGACCGGGTCGACCAGCTCTGCCAGCCGCCGGACGGCGCGGTGCTGCAGTGCGCGCACGGCGCTGCTCTTCCGCTGCATGACCTGCGCCGTTTCCGACACGGACAGACCGTCGAAGAACCGCAGCCGCAGGCAGATCCGCTGGTCCTCACTCAACTCGAACATCTGCCGGGCGATTTCGTCCCGGCAGGGCTGCGAGAAGACGCTGAACTCCGGAATCACGACGGCCTGCTCCTGCTCGGAAAACTCCGAGACCATCACCTCGTGCCGGAAGCGTCCCGACTTCACGTGGTCGAGGATGAGGTTCCTGGCGATCGTCAGCAGCCAAGCCCGGACGCTGGACCCGAAGTACCGCACCGTGCCGATGCTGCGAAGCGCACGGAGGAACGTTTCGCTGGTGACGTCTTCGGCAGCGTGTTCGTCGCGCAGCCGTCCTCGCGCGAAGCGGTACACGTCCACCGAGTAGCGGCTGTACAGCAGGCCGAACGCCCGGTGATCACCCTCTTGCGAGGCACGGACCAAAGACCATGGATCCGTCTCGGAACGCGCGAAGGAGGCCTGGCCGTGCCCTCTGGGCTCGTCCACACGTTCGCAGTCAATCGTCGCCATTGACGTCATCCGGAACTCCTTTGTGACCCGCTCGCCGCCGATACCGGTCCGAAGCGCGCAGTGTCGCGGCTAGTTCTTTTCGAAGTTCTTCACGTACTCCGTGTCCTCGATCGGGGGGTCGACCTTGGTGGACCCGCCCGGGCTGCCGAGTACGTCGAACGCCGACTTCGCCGATTCCTGGAACGGCCGCCAGCGGTCGTCGACGTGCTGGGCCGGCTTGATGGCCTCGACCGGGCAGACCGGTTCGCACGCCGCGCAGTCGATGCACTCGGAGGGGTGAATGTAGAGCATGCGCTCGCCCTCGTAGATGCAGTCGACCGGGCATTCCTCGATGCAGGTCATGTCTTTCACGTCCACGCACGGTTCTCCGATGACGAAAGCCATCAGTTCCACCTCCTCGGGGTCGTTCGATGAATGTCGGTGTGCTTCAGGCGCCGACTTGGGCGGGAAGTGTCAAGTCACTCGAGTGCCCCGGCGCGAGCCCGGCCTGCGGGTCGAGCGCCACGGCCGCGTTGTTGACCGCGGTCGCCACTTCGCCGAAACCGACGGCGATGAGCTTGACCTTGCCGTCGAAGGTCGCGGCGTCGCCGGCCGCGAAGACCTCGGGCAGGTTGGTCCGCATCCTGCTGTCGACCCGGATCGCGCGGCCCTCGAGTTCGAGCCCCCAATCCTTGATCGGACCGAGGTCCATCAGGAACCCGAGCGCGGCGACGACGACCTGCGCCTTGGTCTCGCGGACCTCGGCTTCACCGGCCACCTTGATGGCGACGCTCTCCACCCGGTCCTGCCCACGCAGTTCGGTCACGTTCGCGTCGACCAGCACGGTGCAGGCGGACTGGTGGAGCAACTGGACCGAGTGCTCGTGCGCGCGGAACTGCCGTCGGCGGTGCACGAGCGTGGTCGACCGCGCACGCGGCAACGCCGCCAGCGCCCAGTCGACCGCGGAGTCCCCGCCGCCGACCACCACGACGTCCTTGCCGTCGAGCACGTCCAGCCGCGGGACGAAGTAGCACAGGCCGCGGCCGAGGAAGTCCTCGCCGGCCGGGATGGGCCGCGGGGTGACCGCCCCGACGCCGGAGGTGATCACGACCGCGCGTGCGTCGACCACCACGCCGGCCGACGTCGTGGCCCGCCACCCGCCGTCACGGCGCTCGAGCCGCAGTACCTGCTGCGAAAGCAGGTACTGCGGGGTGAACGGCGCGGCCTGCCGGACGAGGTTGCCGATCAGCTCCTGCCCCGGCACGCCCGGCAGGCCGGCGATGTCGTAGATCTTCTTCTCGGGGTAGATCGCCTGGACCTGGCCGCCGACCTCGGGAAGGGCGTCGACCACCGCCATGCTCAGGCCGCGGAATCCTGCGTAGTACGCGCCGAAGAGACCCACCGGCCCGGCGCCGATGAAGAGCAGGTCGACGTTCGTGTTCGCTTCTTGCGCAGAGGTGTCCTGCAGCATGTCGGTGCTTCCTTGGGTTCGAGGTCGGCGTCGACCTGGTTACCGGTGAGAACTCGACGGGTCAGGAGCCGACGGCCGTCAGCGCCTGCTCGACCGCCGCTTCGTCTTCCGCGGCGAACTTGTCCTCGAGCTGCATCGGGGAGTAGTCCTCGTCGATTTCCTCGACCCGGCAGCCCCGCGCGCTCTCGATCGACTCGAGCCTGCGGTTGACCTTGTCCAGCGCGTAGTCGGTCATCTCGTCGATGCTGATGCCGAACGGCGTGTTGTCCCCGAAAGCGTCGAACAGCCCGACGATCAGCTGCAGCGCCGGCTGGAGCAGCTCCTGCATCCGCTCGTCGACGACGTCCCAGTTGCGGTCGTCGGCGGCGACGTGGCGCCGGCAGGTGAAGGTGCCCCACGCCATGTGACGCCGCTCGTCGTCGCCGATGTACTTCACGACCTGCTGCATGCCCGGCAGGATGTTGCGGCTCTTGCACACCTTGGCCCACGCGAAGTAGCCGGTGAGGGCGAGACAACCTTCGACCACGTGGTTGTAGGTCACGGACGCGCGGATCTGGGCGGCCGGAGACGGGTCCGTCGTCAGCGCGTACAGCGATTTCGGCAGCTCTTCGGTGAAGATCTTCGTGTACGCCTCGCTGTACTCGACGAATTCGTGGAGGTCGGTGCCGAGACCGACCGCGTCGAACCACAGGCGGAACGCCTGCATGTGCTTGGCCTCTTCGAAGGTGAACTGCGTCAAGTAGGCCTCGTCGGCCAGCCGGCCTTCGACGGCCATCGCCGTCGTGAAGGGCTGCAGGTCCTGGGTCACGGACTCCTCGCCGGCCATGAACTGGGCGGCCAGGATCGACGTGAGCCGCTTCTCGTCGGGGCTCATCGCCGCGAAGTCCTTGGCGTCCTGGGAGAAGTCGATGTCTTCGGGGTTCCAGAACTTCTTGTTCCCCTTGCGGAACAAGCGCATCGGGAACGACTCCATGCGGAGACCGCCCTCGCTCAGACTGCCGAAGCCCGTGCGCTTGCCGTGTTCGATGTTGCGTTCGATAGCCATGAAACTGTCCTCACATCACGAATTTGAGCCGTTGCGGGCGACCGAGGTGGGCTAGTACCGGATGAGGCCGCGGATGTTCTTGCCGTTGCGCATGTCCTCGTAGCCCTGGTTGACGTCCTCCAGGGAGTACTCGGTGGTGATGAGCTCATCGAGCTTCAGCAGCCCGGCGTTGTAGAGCTCGAGCAGCCGCGGCACGTCGTGCTGGCCGTTGGACGAACCGAACAGGGAACCGCGGAGCTGCTTTTCGTACAGCGTCAGCTCGATGAGACTCGTCGTGATCGACGTTTCCTCGGGATGGCCGATGGCCGTGACGACGACCCGGCCGCGCTTCCCGACGAGCGAAAGGGCGGGCGTGATGTGTGCACCCTCGGCGACGTCCGTGGTGATCACGCACACGTCGGCCAGCTGGCCGCGGGTGAGCTCGCTGACGGTGTTCCACGCCTCGTCCATCGACGCGGCCGTGTGGGTGGCCCCGAACTCGAGAGCCTTGGTGCGCTTGAACTCGACGGGGTCGATCGCGACGATGAGCCGGGCGCCGGCGATCCGGGCACCCTGGATCGCGTTGACGCCGATCCCGCCGACGCCGACGACGACCACAGCGTCACCGGCCCGCACTTCGCCGGATCGGACCGCGCTGCCGAAGCCGGTCGTCACGCCGCAACCGACGAGCGCGGCCTTGTCCAGCGGAATGCCGTCGTCGATCTTCACGACCGACGCCGCCGGCACGACGGTGTATTCGGAGAAAGTGCCGAGCAGGCACATCTGGCCGACGTCTTCGCCGCGGGCGTGGAAGCGGTAGGTGTTGTCCAGCTGCGGGCCGAGCATCACGGCGGCGCCGGCGTCACAGAGGTTGCCCAGACCCCGCGCGCAATACGAGCACCGGCCGCAGGCAGGCAGGAAGGTCATGACCACGTGGTCGCCCTCGGCGATGTCCATGACGCCAGGGCCGGCGGCCTCGACCACACCGGCGCCTTCGTGGCCGCCGACCAGGGGGTAGGGGAAGGGCAGGTCTCCGGTGACGAGATGCTCGTCGGAGTGGCACAGCCCGCTGGCGGTCAGCTTGACCAAGACCTCGCCGGCCTTCGGTGGATCCAGGTCTATTTCCTCGACCTGCCACTTTTCGTGCTGTCCCCAAAGGACCGCAGCCTTCGTCTTCATTGACGTCAACTCCTCGTAGGTGAAGGACTCGGGTAATCATCACAAGATTCGGCGCGATGCACACCGATCGCGCGAGCCATCGGTGGCCCGCGCGTGCCAACCCCGCCGACCCGCGCGGGCCACGCACACGGAAACGGACGCGAAAAGACGTCAGAAAATGAAAAGTAGCCGGCCCGAACGGCGAGACCCGCTCAGCCGACCGGCATGTCGAGGCAGACGACCAAGCCGCCACCCGAACGCGGGCGGAACCGGATCCGGCCGTCGAGCGACTGGACGATCTGTTCGGCGATCCACAGTCCGAGCCCCGCGGTGCCACGGTGTTCCCCGGAAACGAACCGCTCGGTGACGATGGGCGCGAGTTCGGCCGGGAAACCCGGCCCCCGGTCGAGGATCATGACCTGGAGCCGTTCTGGTCCCAGCCGCGCGACGACCTCGACGGGCGCGCCCCGGCTGTGCCGTCCGGCGTTTTCCACGAGGTTGGTGATGACGCGTCGCAGCAGTTGTGCGTCCAGGCGGGACTGTGCGCCCGGCGGCGTGACGGTGATCCGCAGCTCGGAGCCCGCCAGGCCGGCGGCGTCTCCGGCCGCGGACAAGAACTCCTTGATGTCGACGACCCGGCGACGCCCGGTGCTGAAGGTGGGCCGCCGGCTCGCGGCGACGTCGCCGAGCGCGTCCATCATCGACGAAAGGTGGCCCGCGTGGGCCGCCAGCAGCCGCAGGCTGGTCCAGCTGTCGTCGTCTTCGGCCGCCGCCGTACCGGTTCGCTCGACCAGGTTGTCGGTCAGCGCCTTGAGAGAGGCGATGGGAGTGCGGAACTCGTGCAGGATGACGTGCAAGCCGGTTTCCTGGGCCTCGTAAGACTTCAGGAGGCGGGCACGCAGGTCCCGTTCCTCTTCCGCCGCCGCCCGTTCCGCGATCGCCTGTGCCCGAGCGTCGCTGTGCGCTCGTGTCGCCCGTTCGGTCAACAGCGCGAAGCCGCCCGTCAGGGCTGCGGTGAACACCAGGTAGACCGGCCACCACAACCCGGACTGCATGCGGATCACCGACGACGTCTGACCGGCGTCCATCAGCACCGCGACCAGGAAATAGGCGCCCCGAGGGCCATCGACACGGCCACAGTGGCCACGAAGGACAGTCGCATCGCCGCGGCCGCGATGACCAGGAACAGCAGCGACACCGCGACGCTGCTCGCACCTCCGGTGCACGCGATGATGGCCAGCGACAGGACCGAGTCCAGACCGGTCACCACCGAAGCGGACCGGATGCTGCGTAACTCGATCGTGGGATCCCAAAAAACGATGAACGCGTAGATGCTGCCGACAGCCAGCCACACCAACCCGATCGCGAGGTGGTGCCGCACGGAGTCCGGCCCGAGCGCGAGGAGCAGCCCGACGGACACCACGACGCCGACCCGGACACTGGCGGGCACCCGTTCCACGATCCGGATGTCGGTCTCCCGGAACGTATCCGTCTGGAGGATCGTGCTTGACCGCACGGAACGCCACCACGGTACGGTCGACATCGATGCCTCCACGACGCTGCCGCCAGCGCCTCTGCTGGTGGGCTCGTGTAGTGATTTTGTCATCTTCCGACGAGGAGAGCCATGCAAGACCGCAAACTCGTCCTGGTGCTCGTCGATGACCACGACCTGTTCACCCAGGGCCTAGCTCTGCTGCTCAAGGCGAAAGCCGGCGACCGGTTCGAGATCGGTGGTACGACGAACCGCGCGGAGGAAGCGGCCTCGCTCGTCGGCTCGTGCGGCGCCGACATCGCGATGGTCGATCTCGCCATGCCGCCCGTCAACGGGATTCCGGCGATCCGCCATATCAAGTCCCGCCATCCCGATACGAAAGTCGTCGCGCTGTCAGGCACGTCGGACCTGAAGCTCGCCGAAGAAGCTCTACGGGCCGGCGCCGACGGATTCCTGCCGAAGTCGGCTGATCCGGATGTGCTGGTCGCTCCCCTGCTGTCCGTGGCCGCCGGCTTCCGAGTGGTCGAGGACACCTTGTTCACCGTGTTGCTCGACGCGGTGCGGCACCCGCCGGAGGAGATCTTCGGTCAGCTGGCGGTGGACGAGATTCGCCTGTGGGTACTGCTGTCCCGCGGCTTGGAGACCACAGAAATCGCCGAACGCATGCTGGTTTCCGAGCGGACCGCGAAGCGCCTGGTCGCCTCGCTCCTGAACAAGCTGGGGGCTCCGAACCGGATCGTCGCCGCCGGCATGGCCGGTCACTACGGCTTGCTTGGTAAGCAGGCGCCGAGCCCGGGCTGACAAGGCTCGGCGCCCGCCGGCTAGAAGAGCGCGGCAGCCGACACCACGACGAAGACGGCCGCGACTACGTAGGCGCTGACGGCACCTCGGCGGACGACTTTCGCGCGCCGCTCGCGCTCGGCCATCGGCAAGTTCGCCGGAACGAGATCCAGTGAGCGCCTGCTGCCCCACTGTCCCAAAAGGACAAGCAGAACCGCCAAGACGACGAACGGGACGGCCGTGCTCATCGCGAAGGAACCGGCTTCCCTTGGGAAGGCCGGCCCGGGTTCGCCGCGCCCTGCTGACCGGTCACCGGGCTCTCGCCCGGCTTTACGTCCGGTGCGGCGTCGGGATTGTCCGGCCGGTACTCGTCCGCGTACTCCACGCCGGCGCCCTTGATCTGGTCTCCCAGCCAGGAACGCCACACTGCGAGCAGCTTTTCCATCTGCAGCTGCTGTTTGAGGCTGTCGTGCACCTTTTCGAAGGTCGCCGGCACCGGAGCCGTCACTTCATCGACCCGCCCGACGTTCCAGCCGAACTGGTTCTGCACCGGACCGAAGACCGTCCCCGTCGCTGCGCCGAAAGCCGCTTTCCCGTAGTCGTCCTGCAGCTGGCTACGGGAAAGCGCGCCGAGGTCGCCACCCTTGTCGCGCGTCGCGGTGTCGATGCTGCGCTGCTGGGCCACGGTTTCGAACTTGGCTCCGTGCGACAGGTCGGCGATGACCTGGTCGGCCTCTTCCCTCGTCCGGACCACGATGTTGCCGATCTTGCGCTGCTCCGGGGTGCCCAGCTGGTCCTTTCGCGTCGCGAAGGCGTCCTTCACCTCCTGCTCGCTGATGTCGCCGGATCCCTTGGTGACCGCGTCGAACAGCTGAGAGAGAGCCAGCTGCTGCTTGATTTCCCCGATCACGGCCGGTTCGGACGTGCCGACGTTGCCCAGCTGCTGGACGAACTTGTCGTGGGCTTCCGTCCCCTCGCCGAGCTGCTGCGAGATCAACCTGGCCAGGGCGTCCTGCGCCACCTTGTCACCGATCACGATCCCGCGGTCCTGCGCGGCTTTCTGCAGGATCAAGCTCACCGCGTACGCCTTGGCGGAGTCCTTGCGGAACTTGCCGAGGGTCGCTTCGTCCTGCGGTGGCTGGACCCCGTACATGGCCCGCCAGGTCTCGAGGACACCGCTGAGCTGGTCGGCGGTGACGGTTCGGCCCGCGACGCGGAAGGCCGCGTCGTCCGGCAGCCGCTGGGAGTCGTACCAGACGTAGCCGCCTACCCCGCCGCCGACCAGGAGCAGCAGGACCACGAGCAGGATGACGCGCACCTTGCGGGTTTTCGGCAGTTTGGCCCAGATGACGTCCTTCAGACCGGTCTTCGGTTTCTCCGGCCCGGCTTCGGCGTCCTCCTTCGGCTCGTCGTCGCCGTCGTCCGATTCGGACGAGTCGTCTGCGGTGTTGCTTTCAGCCGGTTCTTCCGCCTCGTCGCGGCCGTCCGGGAGGTCGGCGACGTCGGCTTCCTCGTCTTCAATCGTGCTGGGGCTCGAGGTCTTCACGGTCGCCTCCTCGTCGTCAGTCTTCTTCTCGCGTTCAACTCGCAGGCTCATCGACCCACCTCCACCACGACTCGTCCGACAGGTTCGGGAACGGGTGTCGCCACCCGGGTAACGCGGTCACGCGGTGGCCAGAGCCACACCACACAGCCCGCGGACAGCAAGGCCAGCACGACCGAGCCGGCCAGCAGGACGCCGAACTCGCGTACGGCGGCCAGCTTGGACAGCACCAGGACCGCGTACCCCACGGTGGAGGTGGACGCGGCGAGCAGGATCGACAGCCGAAGTCCCCGGCTGCGTCGGCGGGCGGCTTCCGAAAGCAGGACCGTGAACTCGCACCCGACCGCCGCGGTCAGCGATCCCAAGCCGGCGGTGACGGGGCTCAGCGGCACCCCGGCCAGCCACAGGAAGCACAGCCCCGCACCGGTGGCAATGGCCGCCGCCGCGACCGCGCGCGCCGCGTCGGCCCGGCGCCGCAGCGCGATCAGCAGGACCGCGCCCGCGGCCAGGATCCCGGCCAGGTTGGTGAGCAGGCGGTCGGCGGACACGAGCTCGTTCCCGCGGACCGCGACCATCGGCAAGCCGGTCAGGTCCACGTGATACCCCTGCGGTGGCGGCGGCAGGTGCCGCAGCACGTCGTCGCGGAGGGCCTGCAGCTCGCTCAGGTCTTCCATCCGCACGCCGAAGCTCAGCAGCGCGGACGTCCGGTCGTTGCGGAGGACCGCGCCCGTGAGGTACGGCGGCAGCAACCGGACCCCGGCTGCGATCTGGCTCGCCGTGGGCGAGGCGCCCAGGAACTGCAGCAAGGTCGGCGGCGACACCACCGGGCGCATCTGGTCACCGTGTCGCGAGACGATGCTTTCTTGCGCCTCGCTGGTCCATTTCATGGCCTCGGGCGACAGCACGTCAGGACCGTTGAGGACGACGGCGACCTCGCCCGACGACCCGATGACGGATTCGACGTGCTGGGCGTCGGTGAGCGCGTCCAGTCCGGTGGCGAAGCTCTGGAAGTTGCTTTCCAGCTCGATCCGGGGGAGCGCCATCCAGCCGGCCAGCGCCACCGCGCCCGCGACGACGCCGGCGGCGACCCGAGCCCATCGAGGCGACGTCACAGCGCGCGACGAGGAGACCATCTCATCGAGTGGCCGGTCCGGTTCGGCGGTGAACGAGAGGCCGCGGATGAGGAGCATGCCGACCAGCGCAGCGATGAGCACCCCCATCGAAAGCGCGAGACCGACTTCACGGACGAAGGGCAACGGCGAAAGCAGCAGCATCGCGAACGCCGCGGCGGTGGCGGTGGCGACCACCAGCACCACCCGGCGTCTGGCCTGCTGGGCGAAGTAGGTCGGGTAGTAGCTCCCGACGCCGAGCAGGACGGGGAGGAAGGCGACGACGCCGAGCGACAACGGCCGCCCGAGCCACCCGAAAACGGCGAGCGTCAGCCCGATCGCGACGACGGTCGTCATGACCGGCACCAGCCTGCGGCGCACCTTCCGGGTCCAGGGAATCAACAGGAAGCACGCGCCCACCGCGAGCAGGGCGGTCCCCCCGATCCACGGGATCTCGCGTTGCACCTGGTCGCCCAGGGACACGGCGATGACCGGGATACCGGACACCGTGATCCGCTGCGCGTCCGGCTTGGCCGTCGCGACGGCGTCACGAACCGCCTGCACCAGCCGTTCCGTGCCCTGCTGGTCCAGGCCTTCCCGCGGGCGGACGAGGATTGCCGCCGACCGGTCGGAGGGCACGACGAACCGCCACTGCGGGCGGGGCTCGCCGGCACCGGTGTACACGACCGTGTCCACGAAGGACGGATTGTGCAGGGTCGGGAGGCCGGCCGGCATGCCTTGGACCAGCAGCGGCCCGTACCGGGCGTCGAACGCGGCGACCGCGGCGTCGCCGGCCTTCTCCGCGTCCTTGCCGGTCTTGCCCTGCTGGGCTTGGGACCGGACGGCGTCGCGGCGTCCGGACAGCTCCGCGAGCAGGTCCTGTGTCCGGCCGGCGATCTGGTTCAGGGTCGTCCCGGGGCCGTAGACGGCCGCGACGTCCGGCAGCCGTGACAGCCGGCCTTCGAGGTTGAGCAGCGCCGGCAGGTGCTGCTGGTCGAGCTGCGCCCGCGGCTGCCCGGACTCCAGCAGGACGACGATCGGGTCCCCACCGAAGGAGCCCGACTCCGCCTCGAACTGGCGCACCACCGGGTCGTCGCTGGGCAGGAACGAGTCCACGCTCGTCTCGACCCGCACCTTCGCGAGCCCGCCGAGTACGAAGCCCGCCGTCGCGAGCACGCCCAGTGCTACGAAGAGACCGCGCTTGGTCGGCCGTCGCCAGAGGGCGCGCACCCTTCGCGCCCCTCCGCGGAGGAGTGAGCTCGGGGACAGCTTGCGCAACGACGGCCGACGCACCATCACTTCGTTCCCTTCTCCACTCGCGGGTACGAGCCGCCCTGGTACGGCCCCGGGTTCGAGGACTGGCCGGGTGCTGGGTACGGGTTGCTCTTGTCGAGGGGCGGGATGTTGTTGAGGTTGAGCGGGTTCCCGCGCAGGCTCTGCTCGTTGAGGATGATGAAGGTGCGCAATGCCGTGCCGTTGTCGTCGCCCCTCGACAGGGCCTGGCCCATGTTGGTGAACATCGCCGCGACGTCGTGCCCGTACGGCTGCAGGTAGGACAGCATCGGGTTGACGTCGCCGAGCGCGACGTTCAGCGTCGGCAGCAGCTGGTGGGCGTCGGCGGCCACGACCGGCACCCGCGCCAGCGTGTCCGGGGCGTGGTCGAGCACGCCGTTGAGCGAGGGCAGCAGGCCGCGCAGGTCGCCGGCGGTCTGCGGCAGCTGCTCCAGCGCCTTGCTCAGGTCCGGGGCGGCGGTGTTCAGGTTCTTCGCCACCGGCGCGAGCGAACCCGACAGCTCGTTCAGGCCGTCGCTCGCGCTCTTGGCCTTGTCCATGACGCCCGGCAGCTCCCGCATGACGGCCTGAAGGTCTTGCCCGCCGTCCGCGGTGGTCTTCGTCAGGGTGTCGGCGTCACGCACCAGCTGCGCGATCTGCCCCTGCCGGGTGTCGAGTGCGGCGAGAAGGTTGGCCGCGTTCCCGCTGAGCTTCTGCAGGTCCTCGCTCTGCGCGGACAGCGCGGACAGCGCGCCGTGTCCCTCACGGCCGAGGTCACCGAGACCGCTCAAGGCGCGGGAGATGCTGTCCTGGCTGTCCTTGGTGGATGCCCCGAGCGAGCGGATGGTGCTCGCCAGCGCCTGCCTGGTCGAAGGATCGATGCTGGCCAGCACGTCGTTCAGGCCGACTGCGGGCTTGCCCGCGTTCGCCGGCAGGACCGTTCCGCTGTCCAGCACCGGACCGTCGCCGTCGGTCAGTTGGAGGAAGGTCTCCTCCACGAGCGTCTTGTTCCGGACCTGGACGGTTACGCCCGCGTGCAGCGGGTACTGCTGATCGAGTTCCATGGTCACGTGCGCGCGGTCGCCCTCGTTCTTGATCTCGGCCACCTTCCCGACGGCGACGCCGCTGATCATCACGTCGGAGTCGGGCACGAGGTTCGCCACGCTCGGGAAGGTCGCCGTGACCGTGTAGCGGGAGCTGCTGAAGGGGAGTTTGCCGCCGGAGTTCACCCAGAGGTAGCCGAAGAACACGGCGCAGCCGGTGGCGAACACGACGAGCACGATCAGCCGGATCACCGGCATCGCGGAATGAGAGATCCTCATGGCAGCCACCTAGTGGGGGGTCTGGCCGGACGTGGCGCCACCGGGGGTCCCCAGGCTGCTCGGCGTGAGCTCGAGCAGGCCGCGCAGGATCCCTCCGTTGGCGTCGTGCAGGCTGGTCAGGGAATTCGTCTGGTAGACGAAGGCCGAGAGGTCGTTCAGGTACGGCAGGACGGCCGCCGTGATCGGGTTGAGCCGGCCGGTGACCTCGTGCAGGTCCGGCAGCGTCCCGTTGAGGTCGCCGACCAGCGGGCGCAGGTCGTCGACGACGGGCTTGGCCTTCGTCACGACCGGGGTCGCCTGGTCCACTGTGTTGCCGGCCTGGTCCACGGCTTTCGTCAGCTTCGACAGGGAATCGGGCAGCTCACCCGAGGCCTTGCGCAGGTTTTCCAGTGTCGGATCGAGCTGGTCGCTCAGCCCGACCACGCTGCTCGTCGCCTCGTCGAGCTGATGGGTGAGGTCGGGCAGCTGCGCCAGCGACGCGTTCAGCGGACCACTCTGCGCACCAGCGGCTCCGAGCGTCTCCTGCAGGCTCTGGGCCAGCGACGACAGCCGCGCGTCGTTTCCGCCGACGGACTTGGAGATCTGGGCGAGAGCGGTCACCAGCTTCGCCAGCGTGTCCTTGCGGGTCTGCAGCGCCGTCACGACTGGCTTGAGGCTGGTCGCGACCTGGTCGGTCGCCGACAGGCCACTCGCCAGCGACTGCGGGGCGTGAGCCAGGGCCGCGTCGGACTCGTTGACCAAGGACGTCAGTGCGTTCAGCGTGTTGTCGTCCAGGTGCCCGAGCACCTCGTCGACCTGGATCGGCCGCTGCGAGTGGCTCGCCGGGAGCGTCCCGTCCTGCGGGAGTTCCTTCCCCGGTGGCCCGCCGGGGTCGATTTCGACGTACATCTCGTTGAGCGGGCTCTTCGGGCGCAGCACCGTGCGTGCGTTGTCGTACACCTTGTACTTCGGGTCGATGGAGAGGGTGAGCAGCGCCTTGCCGTCGTCCGAGACGGACGCCGAGTCGATCTGGCCGACCTTCACCCCGGCGATCCGGACTTCCTGGCCGTTGCCGGGGCTGATGGCGGGAGCGTTGTCGAACTCCGCCTTCATGATGAACCTGTCCTGCCACGGCCAGGTCGTGGTCCCCGCGCCCTGCTGGCTGACGATGTAGCCCCCGACCGCCAGCCCGACCACCAGCAGCACCGCGAGTGTGAGCACGTTCCGGCCGAGCTTCGGCTCGTTGCGGACGCGTTCCCAGGTCTTCTTGATCCGGCCTTGATCGCGGGTCATCGCCCCTCCTGCTGCTGTCCGAGCCTCATGAGGTTGCTGTAGAGCTGTTCGAGGCTGATCGGCAGACCGCCGATGCTGCCGGGGCCGATCCCGGGTTCGAACGCGATCGACGCGCCGTTGCCGTCGGTCATCGACGATGCCCTGTCCACGTTGGACAGCATGTATCCGAGTTCCTGGTAGAGCGGCCGGTCACCGGAGGTGCCGGCGTACGGTCCCGTTCCGCGGTACGGCGAGAGGATCGTCGACTTGATCGGCCCGTTCACCCGGTCGAGGACCGGTCCGCGCACGTCGTCGAGCACTGTGGTCAGGCCCTGCGCGGTCGGTACGAGATCACGGACGACGGGCCTGGCGTCGGTCAGCAGGTTCTTCAGGTCGTTCACCAGCGGACGTGCCTTCGCCAGCACCGGGTCGGCGTGCTGCAGAGCCGTGTCGAGCTCGCGGGCCACCGGACGGGCCGGGCCGGCGACGTCCTTGATCTTGGCCAGCGTGCCGTCCAGCCGGGAGAGCCCGGCGTTCGTCGAGTCCAGCGCCTCGGGCAGGCCGGAGACCGTGTGGGACAAATCCGACGCGCGGTCCCCCAGCACGGTGCTGACCTTGCCGAGGTTCTGGACGATGGAGTCGAGCTGCCCCGGCTCCTTCGTCAGCGCGGAGGAAGCCGATTCGAGCCCGCTCACCACGTCGGTGAGGTCCTGGCGCGGCCGGGTGCCCTGCGCGGCGTGCAGGACGTCACCGGCCGGGTCCAGCGTGCCCGGCGCGTCGGCCAGGAGCTGGTCGATGGCCCCTCGGCCTTCGTCGTCCAGTGTGGCGTCCAGGTTCCCGACCGTCTTCTGCAACGAGTTCAGGGTGTTCGGCGGCAGCGCGTCGACGACCTTGTCGAGTTCGACCGGCACCCGCGTGCGGTCCTTGGGGATTTCGCCGGCCGGCGTGCCCTTTTCCCCGCCGGGAACGAGGTCCACGTAGTACCTGCCGCCCAGCACGGTGGCCGCCCGGATCACCGCCGAGGGGGCGGTGCGCAGCTTGGCGGGCACGTCGTCGTCGACCTTCACCGTGACGTCGGCGGAGCCGTCGGGTGCCTCCCGGACATCCACGACCTTGCCGATCGGGATGCCGGCGACCTTGACCTCCGTGGTAAAGGGCTGGAGCCGGTAGTCACGCGCGAAGTTGATGCTCAACTCCGTGCCCGGTCGCAGCGTGGTGAGGATCCGGTCCTTGTTGAAGAGAGCGAGACCGGCGACGAGCGCCACGACGACGAACATCGCGCCCAGTTTGAACAGCGATCCCTTGCTTTTCGGACGTCGGCGCCGGTTCTTGATACGCAAAGCCATCTTCCTCACCTCGGCCCCAGCAGAGAGCTCTTCTTGTCCTGCGGTGCCTGTCCCGGTGCGGGATAGGCGTTGCGCGCGGTGACCGGGTCCTTCAGCGCGCTCAGGGCGCCGGACAGGGACTCGGTGTTGAACAACGGGTAGATGCGCAGCCAGTGGCCCGACGCGTCACCCTGGCTGAGCGCGTTGGCCGCGTAGGAGAACCACGACGCGATCTCCGGCGAGTACGGCGCGAGGATCTCGAGCGGCACGTGCGCCGAGCCCACGGCCGAGCGCACCGCCGGCGCCAGCGGCCTCGCGTCGGAGAAGGTCTGCGTGAGCGCCCCGACCGCCGGGTCGGCCTGCCCGGCGACGCCCGGCACCTTGTCGAGCGGCGGAACGCCCTCGCGCAGCACCCCGCGGACGTCCGGGGTCGCCTGGCCCAGCGCGTCCGCGCCCGGCTTCAGCGACGACATCGCCGCCTGGGCATCGGCCAGCGGCGCCTGCAGCGACTGCAGTGCCCCGCGTGCCTTGCCCAGCGTGTCCGGCGCCTTGTCCACGACGTCCGCCAGCGGCTTGCCGCCATCGACACCGACTGCGTCCAACGTGGTCTTCAGTTGCCCGACCAGCGCGGAGATCTCCTGCTGGCGGTTGGTGAAGCGGCCGCTGAGGCTGTCCAGCGCACGCAGTGTCCGAGTCAGGTCCTTCCCGTCGTCGGTGGCCAGCGCGCTGGCCACGGTTCCGAGGTCAGGCAGTTCCTCGGGCAAGGCCCCCAGCGCGTCGCGGAGGTCCTGCTGGTGTCCGCCGACGCCGCCGCCGGTCTCGCGCAGCGTGTCCTGCAGGGCCTTCCGCGTCGGCTCGTCGAAGACGGCCAGCACGTCGGAAAGCTCCTGCGCGCCCTCGGTCTTCGCCGACGGGATGACGTCGTTTTCGCCGACCTCGCCCGCGTCGGGCGTTCCCGGCGTGAAGTCGACGTACTTCTGGCCCAGCGCCGATCGCGCGCCGACCGATGCGGTCACGGCCTTGGAATTGCGGTAGATCGGCTTGTCGCCGTCGAACTTCAGCTCGACGACGGCCTGGTTGCCGACCAGGTTGATGTCGCCGACCTGGCCGACACGCACACCGCCGATACGGACGTCGTCCCCGCTGCGCAGGGCACCGACGTCAGCGAAGGCGGCCTTCACGACCGTCGTCGGCTTGCCGGGCAGGCCGTCGCTCGCGGTGATCGCGATCCCGACCGAGGCCACGAAGAGGGCGAGGACGACTAACCCGATGAACAGGGACCGCCTCTTGCGGCCGACCGTGCTCGCCATCACTGACCTCCACCGATGAGGAACTGCAGAGCGCCGCTTTCCTGCTGCTGGTTGAGCCCGGTCACGCCGCCGTCGGATTGCTGTCCCGTGGCCAGCAGCCCGCCGAGTACCCCGCCTGAGGCGGTGAGTCCCGGGAGGCTCGGCAGCGGCAGGGGCGGAGCCGCTTGAGCCGGCGTGCCGGTGTCGCCCTGGGGAGGGCCCTGCGGCGGGGGCGTAGGAGCCCCGTTGGGCGCGTTGAGGCCGGGCACGAGGCCCGTCAGCAGGTCGGGGTTGACGACGAGCATGGCCCGGAAGTAGTGGGAAACACCGTCGCCGCCGTTGGTGGTCAACGCCCAGTTCCGGATGAAGTTCAGCACGTTCCCGAAGTTGTTCGTCAGGTCGGTGACAATCGGGCGGGCAGCGCCGACAGCGGATCGCAGGTCCGGGCCGGCGGCCTTGAGCTGGTCGACCACCGGCCGGGCCTCGTCAAGCAGGCCTTGCGCCTTGTCCAGAACCGGCTTCGCGCTGGCCAGCGCGGGGTCGAGCGACTCGGAGAACTTCTTGAGCTCGTCGCTGATGGCGCTCAGGTTGTCCGTGGTCGGCCTGATCGACTGCAGGATAGGCGTCGTGGCCTGCGCGGTACCGGTCAGCTGCCCGAGCGTCTTCCGGGCCGCGGAGAGGGTGTCCGGCAGCTGGCTGAGGGTCGACTCGAGCGCGGCACGGTTCTTCGCAGTGGCTTCGGTGGCGGTCTGCGCGGACGAGAGGAGACCGTCGAGGGTCGCCCCGTTGTCCACGGCCAGGGCCTGGGCCACCGGTTCGATCTTGTCGACCACGCTGGTGAGCAGGCCGTTCTGCTCCTTGAGGACCTTCGCCAGCCCGTCCGTGTCCTTCATCGACGACGCGAGCGCCTGGATGGTCGCATCGGCGTTCTGTCCGTTCTCCCGCATGCCTTCGCCAAGCACGGTCACCAAAGCCGCCAGCGACTGCCCGGTGGGGTCGTCGACGGTGTTGAGCACCTGGTCGAGGTCGGTGTAGACGCTGGTCTGCCGGACCGGCAGGACGCCGCCGTCCTGAAGCGCGGGCGCCGAGGGCGTCCCGCGGTCCAGGTCGAGGTAGCGCTCGCCGAGGATGCTGACCGGCTTGATGGTGACCTTGGCGTCGGTGTGGACCGGCAATGCCGCGGGATCCAGGCTCAGCGCCACCGCGGCGTGCTTGTCGCTGTCCACCGTCATGGCCGCGACCTGGCCGACGTTGACGCCGTCGACCTTCACCTCGTTGCCCGGGATCAGCGGGCTGGCGTCGGTGAACTTGGCGACGATCGTGATCTCGCCGGGTTGTCCTTTGTCGTTCGCGCCCACGGCGCCGGCGGTCACGCCGAGGCAGGCGACGGTGACCACGGCGAGGCCACGGAGCCGGTAGGACGCCGGGCGGGACCGCCGGGGCGGCCGGGAGGTGCGCTTGCTCATCGGATCCCACTTCCGAACGCGTCGGTCCAGGGCTGGCCGACCGGCGATCCGGGCAACGGTGTCGGGTTGCTGGTGAAGCCCGGCGGCACGATGCCCGGGTTGACGTTCACGCTCGACGCCCCAGCCTGTACGTAGATGCGGCCGTAGTGGCCGTTGGCGTCGTAGTTAGCGCTCGCCGAACCCCAGTTGGACAGCAGGCCCACCGCTTCCGGGGTGAACGGACGCAGGAAGCTCAACGCGGGCATGAGGCTGCTCACGGCCGAGTTCAGGCCGGGCGCCGTCGCGTGCGCGGTGTCCAGCAGTCCCGGCGTGTAGTTCAGCAGGGTCTGCGCGTCGGCCAGAGTCGGCCGCAACTCGGCGACCAGCGGCCGCAGGTCGGTCAGCACCGGCCGGAGGTTCCGGCTCACGTCCGGCAGCTTCGCCGTCGCCGGTTCGAGGTCCTTCAGCAGCGGCACCGCCTGCCCGACCGCGTCGGGCACGTCGCCCAAGGTCTTGCCCGCGGTCTGCAAGGTGCCGGGCAGCTTCTTGAGCGCCGAGGCGAGTGCCTCGTGCTGCTGCGCGGTGAGCGAGGTCGTCTTCGACAGCTGGTCGATCACCGTGCGCAGGTCGGCCTCACGACCGGCGAGGGTTCCGACCATGGTGTCGAGCTGGGTGACCATCTGCTTGATGGCCGGCCCGTCGCTGCCGAGTCCCCGCAGCACTTCACCGAGCGCTTGCACGGCGGGGCCGGCCGAGCGCACCGTCTGGTTCACGTCGGCCTCGTTGCCCTTGACCGTGCTGTCGAGCCGGTTAATCAACGAGCTGAGCTTGGCCCGGGTCGGCGGATCCAGCGCGTTGAGCACCTGGTCGAACTCCATCGGCACCGGCATGTCGCCCTTGATCATGCCGTGGTCGGGGATCTCCGCGTTCCCGCTCGGTCCGTCGGTGATGTTCACCATCCGCTCGCCGAGCGCCGCCTTCCACTCGATCCGCACCTGCGCGCCGTCGTGGAGGGGAACGTGGTTCCCTTCGAGGGCGAGCATCAGCTTCGCCTTGCCGCCCTCGACCGAAATGTCGGACACCTTGCCGACTTCGAAACCGTTGACCTGCACGGTTCCCCCGTCCACCACGTTCGTCGCGGAGTCGAGGATGACGCCGACCTGGTAGTCGTCGCTTCTCATCGCGGCGACGGCACCGGCCCCGACGCCCAGGGCCGCCACCACGATGACGCCGACCGTCAGCACACGTTTCATGAGTCAGTCCATCCCCAGCGGGCCCGCGGATTCGCCGGCCAGGAACTGCCGCACGAACGGGTCGTCGGACGCGAACGCTTCCTCGGCCTCGCCGTAGTGCACGACCTGCCCTTGCCAGATGAGGCCGACGTAGTCGCTGACCTTGCGCGCGGTGCGGATGTCGTGCGTGACGAGCAAGTAGGTGCCCTTGTGCTCGCGGTGCATGTCCAGGATGAGGTCGTTCAGCAGGCTGGTGCGGACCGGGTCCAGACCGGAGTCCGGCTCGTCGAACAACACGATGTCCGGGTTGAGCACGAGCGCCCGCGCGAACCCGGCGCGCTTCCGCATACCACCCGATACCTCGTTCGGGAGTTTCGTGATCGACCGCTCCAAGCCGACTTCCGTCAGCCGGGTCATGACGATGTGCTCGATCTCCGCCTCGCTCATGTCCGTGTGCTTGCGCAGCGGGAAGGCGGTGTTGTCGTAGATGTTCATGGACCCGAACAAGGCACCGTCCTGGAACAGAACACCGAAGCGCTTGCGGAGATCGTAGCGCTCCTGCTCGGTGATCTTCCACAGGTCCTGGCCGAAGACGACGATCTCGCCCTCGTCAGGCTCGAGGAGCCCGACGAGGTGCTTCAGGAGCACGCTCTTACCGGTACCCGACGGCCCGAGCACCGTCGTGATGGCGTCGTCGACGAAGTTGATGTTCATGCCGCGCATGACGTGGAAGTTCCCGAACGCCTTGGAAACGTTCCGGACTTCCATCGAGTGCGTCCGGTCGGCCGGGCCGGCCAGGAGGTGGCCGCTGCGGGTGTGGGTCCGCGGGGGTGCGTCAGCGGTGTTCGATGTGGACACAGAGTTCTCCTCGCGGGACGAAGGGGCGGCGTGCTGATCAGTTGGCGATGGGTGCATTCGGCGCTAACCCCCAGAAGAGCTGCGTCCCCAATACACCGATGATATGTATCAGCACCATGTTCAGCATCATCGACTTCGCCGTATTTCTTCCCACACCGACGGATCCGCCACTGGCGTTGTATCCGTAGTAGCAGCCGACGAAGATGATCGCCGTTCCCATGGCCATCACCTTGCACAGGGAGAAAAATAGATCCTGCGGGTTCTGGTAGAGCCAGAAGATGAAATTGTAACCACCGGGGGAAACTCCGCCGAGCATCTTCACCGTCGTGAGGAACTCCCCGATGTACATGATCCCGAGGCCCACCACGTAGAGGAACGGCATCGCGATCCAGGCCGCGACGATGCGGCTGCCGACCAGGTAGCTCCTCGACTTGACGCCCATGACCTCCATGGCGTCGATCTCGTCCGAGATGCGCATCGAGCCGATCTCGGCGACCAGGCCGCAGCCGACCTTCGCCGCGAAGATGTAGCCCCACATGTACGGCGCCATCTCGCGGATCGCGCACCAGGCGTTGAAGATTCCCGAATAGAGGGGAACGCCGATCTGCTTGAGCGTGTAGTTGCCTTCGAGGCCGCACTCGTACCCGATCACGAACTGCATGAGCCAGATGACGAGCCCGCTGGACAGGATGAGCACGCCGCACTGGTGGAAGACTTCGGTGGCGGAGTGCCGGAGATCGGGCAACGCCCGGATCGTCCGGCCGGAGAACCGGGCGATATCGCCGCCGGTTTCGACCGCGGACTTGACCGAAGTCGCCATGCCCTTGAACGAAATCTCGACGTCGGCGGGCTTCGGCGCACCGGGCAGCTTCTTTTCGCCGACTCCGCCGTTCTGCACAGCTCGGGTCACGGTGTCTTCTCCCCGCCTCGTCACTTGTAGATCTGCATCTCGGGGTTGAGACCGAGCATGATCGCGGTGAAGACCGCGTTGAAGATCCAAATCGCCGCGAACGCGATCACCACGGCCTGGTTGACCGCCCGCCCCACCCCGATCGGCCCGCCGCCGGTGTGCAAGCCCTTGTAGCAGCAGACGACGCCGATGATCAGCCCGAAGATCGACGTCTTGACCACGCTCGCCCAGAGGTCGGTCGTCGTCGCGTTGTCGAAGAAGCTGCCGAAGAACGCGCTGCTGTTCGCCTTGAGGATCGGCACGGCGGCGATGTACCCGCCCACGACACCGAAAGCCAGCGCCACCAGGTCCATCAGCCCCGTGATCAACGTCATCGCGACCACCCGCGGCACGATGAGCGTCCGGATCGGGTCGACGCCCAGGACTTCCATCGCGTCGATCTCTTCACGGATGCGGCGGGCACCGAGGTCCGCAGTGATCGCGGTGCCCATCACGCCGGCCACGACCATCGCGTTGATCCAGGGCGCGAACTCGCGGACGCTCGCCATGATGAAGAACGAGCCAAGCCGTTCGGGGATACCGAAAAGGGAGAAGATGTTCCCGCCCTGCAGCCCCGGAGCCCCAAGGCCGAAGGCCGTGGTCGAGATGATCATCGGGATCCAGCACAGCTTCAGCGTCTGGAACATCTGCTCACGAACTTCGCCCCAGTAGCCAACAGGGTGCCGGAGGGCGGAGTAGAGCACGTCGCCCATCAGCCACACCATTTCGCCGGCCTGCTCCAGCGGACGCGCGACCGCGGAACCCAGGCCTGATCGCCGGCTCGCCTTCCGGCGCTGCCGGCCTTTCGCCTTGGGCGGTGCCGCTGCGTGCGTCGTCATCGGTGCACTCCTTGGTCGACTTCGAGTCTTGGTGGACTTCGAGTCAGTTCTGTCCGGCGGGACTCACCTGGGAAACGAGTCTCGCGCGATTCCGCCACGCTAGGATCGTCGAATCCTGCTTGGAAGCCACAGAACCGTTGCCATCACTACGAATCTCCGGATTTTTCCACTCCGCTCATGCGTCCGCGAAAAAAGCCGGACGCGCCGCCGACCACCACAGCCGTAGCCGCCGTCAGCCCGATCTGGAGAGGATCGCGGCCCGCTGGTACGAGCAAGGACAACGGAAGCGCGAGCAGATAGCTGCACAGCGCGGCTAGCGCGCCGTGTACCACGGGAAGGCTGGCGTTGCCGATTCGCCTTGAAGCAACGAAGAACGCGACCACAGCGACAAGCGGAAGCCACACATAACCCAGGACCGGTACCAAGGCCACGACCAGTGGCTGGACCAACCCGCCGATGAGGAGAACGCTGAACCCGGTCGAAGCGCCCCGGACCGCCTCGGGCGCGTCGATCCGGTCCACCCAGGACTGCCGGTCCGGACCGGCGGCGTTGTCACGAGCACGCGTCATGGAGATCCCGCCTTTACGCTGGCCCACCCCGACCTGGACGACGTCCTGCCGGACGTGCTCGGTAGCGACGGATTTCGAGTTGCGCACCCGCGGGAGGCATTCCGCTCGCGGCCGCGCCGGTGTCGCGGCGCTGAGCGCGGAGGATCGGACGGCGATTCGCGGCGATCGTCCACACCGGGCGAAAGCCGATTGGCGTTCCACGGCTGAGCCAGGCATCGTAGGCCGACGGACAGTACGCCGAGCACGGGTTCCCGGCGTCGCTGTTCCCGGAGTTCGACAATGAACACTGCGGAAGTATGTCCGGCCAACGCTGGTCCATATGGGCCAACGACGGCACCCGAGGGCCAACTTCAATCTCGGCCGAACGGGCCGAAGTTCTCCGGCGGTACCGCCTCGACCAACAGGCCGAAACGACGGCCGCGATGTCGCGGACCGCGTCGCCCTCGTCGGCCACGGCGTGCCAGGCCGTTGCGCCGCAACCGGACAGCGTGGCGAGCCGGCGCCGGACGAACTCCAGTTGCGCGTCCCGGGAAGAGAACGCCCGAGAACCGCGCTGCCAGTCGTCCACAGCCTTGCCGTCCTGGTCGGCGTGTTCCAGCCCCACTTCCCAGTCCCGTCGATACGGGTTGCGTTCGTTGTCCACCGAGATGCTGTAGGTGTGCCCCTGGTGCTCACTGGTGTAGACGGTGGCGTCCATGGCATGAGTCTCCGTAGTAGTAGTTCGGTTGTGGTGTAAGGAATCATGCTCGCTGGCGAGGCGGGTCGAGCAGTTTGGTGACGGCGGTGACTGCGGCGAGTCCGGGGGCCACGGCCGATCACACCCCGCACTGGCACACCCAGCGCGACCTGCTGCACACCATCAGCTGCTGCGTGAACTGGCCGAAGCCTGAGTCGGAAAACACCGCTCCTACGCCCATCGCCCCGACCCCGGCCGATGAACGACTCCCCGCTGTTGCGTCGCTACGTTCGGAACCCGCCGGTCAGTTACCGGCGTTGAACAGGCTGGTCACCGATCCGTCAGAGAAGACTTCGTCAATAGCGCGAGTCAGCAGGGGGGGCGATGGATTGCACGCTGAGCTGGGTGAAGTGCTTGTCGTCTGGAATGGGGAGGGTGTCGGTGAGGACGACTTCCCGGATTCCGCTAGAACTCAGGCGCGCAGCGGCGTTACCCGAAAGCACGCCGTGGGTGGCAGCGGCAATGACGCCAGCGGCACCTGCGGCGTTCAGGAGTCGGGCGGCGCCGACCATCGTGGTCGCGGTGTCGATCATGTCGTCCACGACTACACACAGCCGGTTTGCGACGTCGCCGACGAGCTGGCCGGTGTCGGGATGTTCGGCGTGGAGGGATTTCCGGTGCTGGATGAACGCGATGGGTTGCCCGCCGAGAAGGTCGGCCCAGGTTTCGGCGAGCTTGACGCGTCCGGCGTCTGGAGCGACCACGGTGATGGCCGAGTCCTGGTAGCGCCGCCGGACGTGCTCGGCGAGCAGTGGTTGCGCCAGGAGGTGGTCGACGGGGCCGTCGAAGAACCCTTGGGCTTGGGGTGTGTGCAGGTCGACGGTGATGATGCGATGGGCGCCGGCGGTGGTGAGCAGGTCGGCGACGAGCCGGGCGGAGATGGGTTCTCGTCCTCGGTGTTTCTTGTCTTGGCGGGCGTAGGGGTAGAAGGGCCAGATCACGGTGATGCGTTTCGCGCTGGCTCGTTTGAGCGCGTCGATCATGATCAGCTGTTCCATGAGCGCCGTGTTGAGCGGTCCGGTCGCGGTGTGCAGGACGAAGGCGTCACAGCCGCGAACGGACTTGTCGAAGCGCACGAAGGTCTCGCCGTTGGCGAAGGTGTGCGCGGTCTGCGGGGTTACCGACGCGCCCAGTTCGTCCGCGATGTGCTGAGCCAGGGCGGGGTGAGCGCCGCCGGCGAAGAACATGAGCCGCTTGGTCACCTCTCCCGGCAACCTGTTGCCCGGAGCGACGCCAGTGGCGATCGGGGTCGGTGTGGCGGCTCTCATCCGTTGTCTCCAGTAGACGCGTGGCAGGTGGTGGAACCGCGGGCGGAGCCGAGCGGGGAGCCGCCGACGGCTCCGCCCGCGGGATCGTGGGGCGTTATGCCAGGCGCCGGGTCAGCGCGTCGAACTCCTCGCGCAGGGCCGTGGGCAGCTTGTCGCCGACGGTGGCGAACCAGTCGCGGATCAGGTCGAGTTCGGCTGACCACTCGGCCGGGTCGATAGTGAGGGCCTCGTCGACATCGGCGGGGTTGATGTCCAGGCCGGTCAGGTCGAGGTCGCCAGCCGTCGGCACGGCCCCCAGCGGCGTGTCGGTCGCGTCGGCGGTTCCCTCGATGCGACCGAGGATCCAGGCGAGGACTCGTGAGTTCTCCCGGAACCCTGGCCACAGGAATCGGCCGTCCTCGCCGCGGCGGAACCAGTTGACTCCGAAGATCCGCGAGAGTTTCGCAGGATCAGCACGCTCGCCGAGGCTCAGCCAGTGGGCGAAGTAGTCGCCGACGTGGTAGCCGGTGAAGGGCAGCATGGCCATCGGGTCCCGGCGCACCACCCCGACCTCGCCGGTGGCGGCAGCGGTGGTTTCCGAGGAGAGGGTGGCGCCCAGGAACACGCCGTGCTGCCAGTGCCGGGACTCGGTCACCAGCGGGATGGTGGAGGCGCGGCGACCGCCGAACAGGATCGCCGAGATCGGCACCCCGGCGGGATCGTCCCATTCCGGGGCGATGCTCGGGCACTGCTGGATGGGGGTGCAGAACCGGGAGTTGGGGTGGGCAGCGGGCTCGGTGGAGTCGGGGTGCCAGTCGCGGCCCTGCCAGTCGGTGAGGTGCTCCGGCGCGGTGTCGGTCATGCCTTCCCACCAGACGTCGCCGGTGTCGGTGAGCGCGACGTTGGTGAAGATCGTGTTGCCCTGCTCGACCATCCGCATCGCGACCGGGTTGGTGCGGTAGCCGGTGCCGGGGGCGACGCCGAAGAACCCGAATTCGGGGTTCACGGCGTAGAGGCGGCCGTCGTCGCCGAAGCGCATCCAGGCGATGTCGTCGCCGAGGGTCTCGGCTTTCCAGCCGGGCAGGGTCGGTTGCAGCATGGCGAGGTTCGTTTTGCCGCAGGCGCTGGGGAACGCGGCGGCGACGTAGTGGACCGCGCCTGCAGGTGAGGTGAGTTTGAGGATGAGCATGTGCTCGGCGAGCCAGCCTTCGTCGCGGGCCATGACCGACGCGATCCGCAGAGCGTAGCTTTTCTTGCCCAGCAAGGAGTTCCCGCCGTAGCCGGAGCCGTAGCTCCAGATGGTGCGGTCCTCGGGGAAGTGCGTGATGTATTTGACGTCGCTGCACGGCCACGCCACATCGGCCTGGCCGGGCTTGAGCGGGGCGCCGACCGAGTGCAGGGCCTTCACGAAGTCGGCGTCCTCACCGAACTTCTCCAGCGCCATGGCGCCCATGCGGGTCATCAGCCGCATGGAGACGGCGACGTAGGCGGAATCGGTGATCTCCACGCCGAGTTTCGGGTTCTCCTCGGCGAGGGGGCCCATGCAGAACGGGAGCACATACATCGTGCGTCCGCTCATGCTGCCCCGGTAGAGCTCGGTCATGATGATGTTCATGTCGACCGGGTCCATCCAATTGTTGGTGGGCCCGGCGTCGTCGGCGTTCTCGGAGCAGATGTACGTGCGGTCCTCGGCCCGCGCGACGTCGCGCGGGTCCGATGTGGCGAGGAAGGAGTGGGGTTTCTGCGGGACGCGGACCAGCGTGCCGGCCTCGACCAGCGAGATCGTCAGGCGGCGCCATTCGTCGTCGGAGCCGTCGCACCACACCACCTTCTCGGGCGTGGTGAGTTCGGCGACTTCGTGCACCCACGCCAGCAGAGCGTGATGGGTGGTGGGTGCGTGATCCAGTCCAGGGATGGCACCGGCTGGGCGGTTGTCCGTCGAGGTGGTCATGGTGCCGCTTCCTGTGTTGCGGTTCCCGGTGTTGGTCAGCGGGAGGGTTGGGTGTGAAAGACGCTGGTTACCGCGTCGGTGACGAGGCGGGTCACGGCGATGCCTTTGACGAAGGGCACGGACCTGCCCGACGGTGGGATGTCGGTGAGGGCGATGGCGCACGCGCGGAGAATCTCGACGTCGAAGGCCAGGCCGGGTGCGTACACGGCGGCTCCCAGGAGCCCGGCCGCCGCGTACGGTGCCGCGCCGGTGTCCTCGCGGGTGATCACGGTGAGCCCGCCGAGCCGCCTGGTCGCGCTGGAGGGCAGCTCCCCGATGAGGTCGATCACGAGGTCGGCGCCGAAGACGATGTTGTGCAAGGGAAAGATCGTGGCGTCGGAGGAGTTCCAGGTGGTGATGTCGTCGACCCCGGTGGCCATGAGCAGCGAGGTGAGGACAGGCAGGTCCCGCGCTCCGGCAAGGACCACCCTGCTGCCGTGGGCTCGCCGCCCCGCCTTGGCCAGCGAGTCCACTGCCGCGGCGGCCAGGGCGATCGCGGTGACGTCCTCGTCGGTCAATAGCGGACGCGCGTGGCTGTCCTGCAGCTCCCGCTGCACCTCGCGGGCCCGCGCAGGGGCCACCCGGGTCAGCAGGACCGCGCCGATATCGGCGGGCAACGCCCGGATGCCTGCCGCGAGGCCGGCCGCGTCGGAGGCGAGGATGACGGTCGGCCGGACGGGAACGCGGGCCAGGCCACTGATCAGCTCAGCGCCGTCACGTAGCGTCGCTGTCAGGTCGGTGCCGCTGGGCAGGGCGCTGCCATCGGACACGATCGCCACCCGCTGGGCCTTGGAGTCCGCAGAAGAAGCCGACGTCATGGTTGCTATCCCCTGGCCTCTGTTGTGGTCAGTTCCGCGGGGTCGATCCAGTCGGTGGTGTCGATGCCATGGCGTTCGGCCAGGTCGAGCAGATCCTTGATGCGGGCGATGTGCAGGTAGATCTCGTAGTCGTGCCCGGCTTCCCGAGCGGTGGCCAGCTTTTGCTGCGCGCCCTGGACGCGACCTCGCAGCACTGTCACGAACTCACTCATCGTCTTCGCCTTTTCTCCGTCCCGACGCCCACGCGGGCGAGCCCGTACCCCGTCCACGCCGACTTCTCTATCGTCTATGCAGTTAAAGAAGTATGCAAGTCTTAACTTATGCGAGAATGCACACACCGTGCGTACGTCGACACGCCACGCACGGTGAGTGCGTCTACAGGTCGTTACCTGCGTAGGAGAGGTTGAAGCTCTTATTGGTCAGCGGGAAGTCCGGGACGATCGTGTCGGCCAGCGCGACCGGCAGGGCGGGCCAGTTGAAGAAGCTGGGGTCCACGATTTTCACCCGCGACAGCGTCCCGTCAGTGGTGATCTCCACGCGGTGCACGATGGTGCCGCGCCAGCCCTCGGTGATGCCCACCCCTGAGCGTGCGGCACCGCTGAGCCGGCCGAGACCCGAGGTGAAGGACGCGAGCCCGTCGTCGATCTCGCCCGCCAGGTAGGTGATCGCCCTGATCGATTGGGCGATCTCCTCGGCGCGCACCAGGAACCGCGACAGCACGTCACCCTCGGTGCGGACGTGCTCGACGCGGGGAAACGCCCCGTCCAGGAACGGATGGTCATGGCGGGCGTCGACGGTCAGGCCGCTGGCGCGGGCCACATACCCCAGGGTGCCCAGGTCCGTGGCCTGCGTGGTGGTGAGGATCGCGGTGCCGGTGAACCGGTCGGCGACAACGCTGTTGCCCAGGGCGAGGTCGACGATCTCGGCGACGTCGGCGCCGATCGCGGCCAGCTGATCGGGGTCGGGCAGGGTGTGGACGCGCGTGCCGCCGGGCCGGATCGCGCCGCGCAGCAGCCGGTGCCCGGTGACGTCGTCGTTGATCCGCAGCAGTTGTTCGCGGACGCGCTGGGCGTGGGTGTTGAGGATGGCGTGGCCGACGTCGTTGCACAGCGCGCCGAGATCGGTGACGTGGTTGTAGAGCCGTTCCAGCTCCAGCAGGATCGCCCGCAGCCGGTTGGCGTCCTCGGAGACCGGGATGCCGCATGCGTCTTCGACGGCGTGGCAGAACGCGAGGGTGTGCCCGACGGCGGCGTCACCGCTGACGCGTTCGGCGAGGTCGAGCGCCTGCTCGGGGCGGCGTCCCTGAAACAGCTTCTCCAGTCCTTTGTGGACGAACCAGAGGCGGGCTTTGAGGTTGAGGATGGTCTCGCCGACGACGGAGAAGCGGAAGTGGCCGGGTTCGATCATCCCGGCGTGCACCGGGCCGACCGGGATCTCGTAGACGCCGTCTCCTTCGACGGTGCGGAACGGGTACGGGCCGTCGACGTCGCCGAACTCGGGGGGTTCGCCAGCGTCGCTCAGCATCGGGTACCAGCCAGCCGGCCAGTGGAAGTGGCGGACCAGACGACGGGGCAGCGGGTGGTCGGTGGGCACGATGCCGAACAGGTCGCGCATCTCGCGTTCGAACCGCCCAGCCGCGAAGGACAACCCGGCCAGGCTGGGCACCCGCGGGTCGGCGGGATCGAGCCGGACGTGTAGTTCGACGCGCCGCTCCGGGCCGGTCGCGGTGAACAGGTACACCGCTCGCAGCGTGTCGCCGTCGTCGTGTCCGGCGACCAGCGCGAGGCGGTGTCCGTGCTCGAGTAACGCCTGCGCCCGCTCCGGTAGCTCGGCGGCGGCGATGGTGCGGGCAGTGCGGCGATATCCGGCCGCGCTGCTGAACGACGACGACGGCGCGCTGGTCATGGTGCCCCCGTGACGGCGGTAGCGGCGGTGTGCAACAACGAGGTCAGCGGTCCAGCGGCGATACCGAGGGCCGCACATGCCACCAGCCCGGCCGTCAAGACGACGGCGACCGTGATCGGCAGCGGCCGGGTAGCGGTGGCCGCGCCCGGCCCGTCCGGCGGTGCGCCCAGCAGCATCCGGCTGGTGTGCCCGATCAGGGCAGCGGCGATCACCAGCACCACGAGCAGCGCGGCAGCGGTCACCCAGCCGAGCCCCGCCGCGAAACCGGACCGGGCGATGCCCAGTTCACTGGCGAAGATGCTGAACGGCGGCAGCCCGATCAACGCGAGGACCCCGAATCCCAGACACCCGGCCAGCACGGGTTGCCGCGCGGCCAGCCCGCGGACACCGTCGATACGACTGGTGCCGGTGGTCTGCAGCAGCCGCCCGGCACCGAGGAACAGCACCGCCTTGGCCAGGCCGTGACCGAGGACGTGCAGCAGGGCAGCGGCCAGTGCCAGTGGGCTGCCGACGGCGGCGCCGAGGGCGACCAGGCCGAGGTGTTCGATGCTGGAGTAGGCCAGCATCCGCTTGTAGTCCCGCTGCGCCAACAGGAGCGACGCCGCCACCGCGAGGGACGCCAAGGCCATGACGATCAGCACGGCGCGGGTGAACCCGGTGCCCAGCGCGGCGTCGGCGATGACCTTGACCCGCAGGATCGCGTAAAACGCCACCGACAGCAGCACCCCGGACATCAGCGCCGACACGGGCGCCGGGGCTTGGCTGTGCGCGTCGGGCAGCCACGCGTGCAGCGGTGTGAGTCCGGCCTTGGTGCCGAACCCGAGGATGAGCAGCACCACGGCGATCCGCGTCACGCCCGGGTCGAGGCTGTGCGCTGTGTGGGCGAGCGCGGCGAGGTCCAGGCCCGGCGTGCCGGGGGCGTGCTGGGCGGCGAAGTTGAGCAGGAACGTGCCCAGCAGGGCGAGCGCGATGCCGGTGGAGCAGATCACCACGTACTTCCACGCCGCTTCGATCGCGGTCCGGGTGCGTCGTTGCCCGACGAGGAACGCGGTGACGATGGTGGTGGCTTCGATCGCGACCCACAGCACGCCGAGGTTCGCGGCCAGCACCGCCAGGGCCATCGCGGCGAGGAACACCTGCACCAGGACGCTGTGCCGGGCGGCGGTGCGTGCGGTTGCCCGGTCCGCGTCGATTTCGCCGCGCAGGTACGCCGGGGTCGCGGCGGTCGCCAGCAGCGCGACCGAGCCGATCACGATCAGCATGAATGCCGACAACGCGTCGACCCGGATCAGCCCGGCCAGCGCCGTGCGCGGCCCGGACCCCGACACGGCGGCGGCCGTGATAATCGCGGCAGCCAGCACGAGGGCGGAGGAGCCGGCGCTGATCCATCGGGTGGCTGGTCGCCACCCGCCCAGCAGGTACACCGCGGCACCGAGGAGTGGCACGACGATCGGGGCGAGGACCAAGGCGGTGTTCATACCGCCTCCGGGAGAAAGTACGGCGGCGGTCATGAGTCGCGTAGCTCCCGCAGTTCGTCGAGGTCGGCGGTGCCGAAGGTCTCCCACATCCGAGACGCCAGGATCTGCAGCACCAGCACCGCCAGCAGCACGTCGAGGGACACCCCGAGCTCCACGACCAGGCCGGCACCGGAGGTGGTGAGGAACCCGACCGCGGTGATCCCGTTGTCCATCAACAAGAACCCGACCAGTTGGGACAGGGCGCGGCGGCGGGTGACGAGCACGAAGAACCCGATCAGCACCACCGTCATTCCGACCGGGATCGCCTGCGTCGCCGCCGAGGGCGCCAACGCAATCAGCGGCTGCGACACCGCATAGGCCAGCATCGTCAGCACCGCCACCGACAGCAGGGACGCGGCCACGTTGACCAGCGGCCGGGTTTCCCGCCGCGCCGCACCGGCCTTCACCAGCGCCCGGCGCAGCAGATACGGCAGGACACCGACCCGCAACACCGCGATCCCGGCCGCGACGAACCCCAGTTCGACCGAGCGTTCGTGCACGGCCAGCACCGCCACCAGGGCCGTCAAGGCCAGTCCCTGAACGGCGAACACCCGGATGATGACCGCGAGTTCGCGGCGCCACACGATGAGCACCGCGGTCAGCAGCAGCGCACCACACGCCAGATCCAGCGCTTGCACATACGCGGTGTCACTCACGAAGCCAGTCCTCAGCGGACATTCGACGAAGTCCTTTCATGTCAGTGCTCCATGACCCGTGGCCGGGTCGCTCGGTAGGGGTGAGAATGTGTGGGTCGTCCGGCGACGTCGTGTGGCCTTGATGCCGGGTGCTCGAATGTCAGTGGGACGCGGGAGCCTGCGGTACCCGGTAGTGCTGCCATGAGCGCGTGATTCAGACTCGTTGTCGACAGGCTCCTCCGGACGGCGCGACTGCGTCGGAAGGAGCCGAGGCGATGGACGTGGTGATCCAGCGATGCGCGGGGATCGACATCGGCAAAAAGACGATGGCGGTCACGATCCGGACGCCCGGGCAGGGCAAGCGCCGCAGGACCGAGACGCGCACGTTCGCGACGATGACCGATCAGGTGCTCGCGCTGCGCGACTGGCTGCTCGGCGAAGGTGTCGAGGTCGCGGGGATGGAAGCGACCGGGGACTACTGGAAACCGGTGTTCTACCTGCTCGAAGACGCGCTGGAGTGCTGGCTGCTCAATGCCGGGCACCTCAAGGCCGTCCCGGGACGCAAGACCGACGTCAAAGACTCGGAGTGGATCGCCCAGCTGGTCGAGCACGGGCTGGTCCGCCCGTCGTTCGTCCCGCCGCCCCCGATCCGGGAACTGCGCGACCTGACCCGCTACCGCAAGACCGTCATCGAGGAACGCACCCGCGAAGTGCAGCGGCTGGAGAAGATCCTCGAAGACGCCGGCATCAAACTCAGCTCGGTCGCCTCCAGCACCGTCAGCGTCTCCGGCCGGGCCATGCTCGCCGCCTTGATCGACGGGGAGCGGGACCCCGCGGCGCTGGCGAACCTGGCCAAGGGACGCATGCGCCGCAAAACCCCGATCCTGCAGCAGGCGTTGCGCGGACGCTTCGACGCCCACCACGCCGTCCTCGTGCGGGAAATGCTCGCCCGCATCGACGCCGCCGACGCCACCGTCGCCCGGCTTTGCCACGAGATCGCCGAACGGCTGCGACCCTTTCAAGAGCAACTCGACCTGCTGATGTCCATCCCCGGCATCGCCCGCCGCAACGCCGAGGTGCTCATCGCCGAAACCGGCGGCGACATGACCGCGTTCGGTTCCCCCCACCGGCTCGCGGCCTGGGCCGGCCTCGCACCCGGCAACAACGAGTCCGCCGGCAAACACCGGCCCGGACACACCCGCAAGGGCAACAAATGGCTCGGCTCCGCACTCGTGGAATCCGCGCACGCCGCCGCCCGCACCAAAAACACCTACCTCGCCGCGCAGTACTGGCGCCTCTCCGGCCGCCGCGGCAAGAACCGCGCCGCCGTCGCCGTCGCCCACTCCATCCTCGTCATCGCCTACCACCTCCTCGACCGCCACCAGCCCTACCGCGACCTCGGCGGCGACTACTTCACCAGCCGACTGCCCGACCACGCCCACGTCCGCCGACTCGTCGCGCAACTCGAACGACTCGGCCAGCACGTCACCCTCACCCCCAACAACCCGGAGGCGGCTTGACAGACCAACTCGCCTATTCACGATTCAGGCCAGGAAGAACGACGCGGCGACCGCGAGCAGGGCGAGCAGGAACGACCCCGCGAGGAGTTCGGGAACCCGGAACAGGCGCAGCTTCGCCAGGAACACCTCACCGGCGGCCAGTACCGTGCCCAGGACCGCGACCTTCACCACCCACACCAGCACCCCGGCGAGGATCGCGAGCGGGGCGGCGGTGGTGGCGATGCCCCAGGGCAGGAACAGGTTCGCCAGCAACCCGAGAAACACCGTCAGCCGCATCGCCGAGGCGAGCTCGACCAGCGCGAGGTCCGGACCCGCGTATTCGAGGATCATGGCCTCGTGCACCATGGTCAGTTCCAGGTGCGTGGAGGGGTTGTCCACCGGCAGCCGCCCGGTCTCGGCGACGATCACCACGATCAGCGCGACCGCGGCGAGCAGGCTGGCCGGGGAGATCACCCGCGCCGGGTCGTGCAGGGTCGAGGTGACGATCGAGGCCAGGTTGGTCGACCCGACCCGCACCGACAGCGCGAAGATCGCCACCAGCAACGTGGGCTCGACCAGCGCGATGATCGTCATCTCGCGGCTGGCGCCCATCCCGCCGAACGCGGTCCCGGTGTCCAGCCCGGCCAGTGCCAGCGCGACCGTGCCCAGCGCGAGCAGCGCGACCACCGCGAACAGGTCCGCCACCGCGGCCACGGCGGAGTCGGTGGTCGCGAACGGCGCCACCACCGCGACCACCAGTGTCGTGGCGACCAGCACCAGCGGCGCGAACCGGAAAATCTCACTCGTGCCGCGCGGGGCGATTCGCTCCTTGCCGAAGAGCTTGCGCAGGTCCCGCCACGGCTGTCCGATCCCTGCGCCGGCGCGGCCTTCCAGCTTGGCCCGGACCTGTCGCATTACCCCGGCCAGCACCGGGGACGCGGCCACCACGACGACTGGCTGCAGCACCCCGCCGACGATCCCGAGCGCGCTCACCGGGTCACCGCCAGCAGGACCAGGACGGCGCACACGGTGTAGAAGCCGTAGCCGAGGTACCGGTGCACGCTCCCGGTCGCCAGCCTGCGTCCCACCCGGCCCCACGCGGACACCGCGGTCAGCACAGGCTGGTAGAGGCGGCGTTCGATCCGGTCGGGTACGCGGCGCCGGTACTCCACGGCTTGCACGAGGTAGGCGGATTCGCGGTGGTGCGTGACGTCGACGTCGGTTTCGGGCTGCACGACGTCGTCGAACACCCGCTGCAGTGGCTCGGCGAACGAGGTCGCGGTGTATTCCATCCGCGCCGACATCGGCCCGGCGCCGCAGTCCCACAACCGGGCGGCCCGCCGTGCCCGCCGGGTTGCGACCAGCCGCACCGCCCCGGCCGCCACGAGCACGGCGGCCAGCAGCGCGAGCGTGAGCATCAGCGGTGAGAGGGCACCGGTGATCCCGGCCAGCCGCATCGTGACCGCTCCGGTCACCGCCGGCCCCGCCGAGGGCAGCGCCGTGCTGGCAGCCGTGGCGATACTGGGCAGCACGAGGGCGGGCGCGACCGCCAGGACCGCGCTGACCGCGGCGGCCACTCCCATCCCGGCCAGCATCGTCGGTGGGCTCTCGTGCGCGTTCTCCGCGGCGGTACTGCGGGGCCGGGCCAGGAACCCGACGCCGAACGCCTTCACGAACGTCGCCACCGCCAGCCCGGCGGTCAAGGCGACCGCCGCGACCGCCAGCGGCATCGCGATCGCCGTCGCGACGCCCGATGTGGGCAGGCCGTGGATCAGGGCTTGCAGCAGCAGCCACTCCGACACGAACGCCGTCCCTGGCGGCAACGCCGACGCCGCCAGCGCGCCCCACCCGAACGCCGCCGTCGTCACCGGCATCGTGGCGCGCAGGCCACCGAGCGCGTCGAGGTCGCGGCTGCCGGTCGCGTGCAGCACCGACCCGGCCGCGAGGAACAGCAGGGTCTTGAACGCCGCGTGCCCGATCACGTGCAGCAACGCCGCGCTCAACGCCAGCGCCGCCAGCACGTGGTCACCGGACGCGGCGAACAAGCCGGACGCGCCGACACCGACCAGGACCAGTCCCATGTTCTCCGTCGTGGAGTACCCGAGCAGCCGCTTCAGATCGGTCCCCATCGCGGCCTGCAGAATCCCGTACACCGCCGAGACCGCGCCGAGCGTGAGCACCAGCAGCCACCACCACCGCGGGCCGCCGCCGAGCAGGTCGGACCCGATCCGCACGATCCCGTACACCCCGAGGTTCACCATCGCCGCCGACATCAACGCCGACACATGACTCGGCGCCTCCGGATGAGCGCGGGGAAGCCACGCGTGCAGCGGCACGATCCCGGCCTTCGACGCGAAACCCGCGAACATCAGCACGAAAACCAGCCCCGCGGTCGCGGGCGGCAGGTGCGAGGCGGCCTCGCGCAGCGCCGGGAACGAGTCGCCGGTGGCGTGCCCGGCCAGCACCAGAAGCCCGATCAGGATGGTCACAAACCCGAGGTGGGTCATCACCGCGTACCAGCGGCCCGCCCGCGCCACCTCCGGGCGGCGACGGTGCTCGGCGAGCACCAGCAGCAGCGAGGTGGCCGCCATCAGTTCCCAGCACACCAGCAGCGTGCCCGCGCTGGAGGCGACCGGCACCAGCAGCATCGCCGCCACGAACACCGGGAACACGGCCTGGAACAGCCGGGAATCGAGGCCGTGCCGGGTGTAGGAGATGCCGTACATCCCGGCGGCGACCGCGACGCCACCGGTGACCGCCATGAACAGGCCGCCCAGCCCGTCCATCGTGAACGAGACACCGGACAGGGGCAGCACCCCCGGCAGGGCAAGGGAAAACGCCTGACCGGCCATCGCGGCGGCACCCGCCGTCACACCGGCGGCCCCGGCCAACGCCGTACCGACACCCACCACCGCCGAGCGCACCCGCTGCGGCACGACCAACGCCGCAACGGTGCCGAGCACCCCTACCACCATGGCCGCACCGAAGCCGACAGCAGCGACGTTCATCGACCGGTCAGCTTCCGCAATCCCTCGACAATCGCCTCCGGCCGCGGCGGGCATCCCGCGATCTCCAGATCCACCGGCACCACGTCCGACACCGCACCGGCCAGCCCGTAAGCCCCAGCGAACGCGCCGCAGTTCCGGGCGCAATCCCCGACCGCGACCGCGAGCCGGGGCGCGGGGGTCGCCTCGTAGGTGCGCCGCAACGGTGCCGCCATGTTCCGCGTCACCGGCCCCGTCACCAGCAACGCATCCGCGTGGCGCGGCGAGGCGACCAGGCGCGCGCCATAGCGTTCGGCGTCGTAGACCGGCCCGAACGCCGACCCGATCTCCACCTCGCACCCGTTGCACGAGCCGGCGTCCACGTGCCGCACCTGCACCGAACCGCCCAGTGCAGCGGCGGCCGCGGGCATGTCACCGCTCGGTCGAGGTGGCGCGGGCTCGGCCACCCGGCCGGTCCGGCGGATCTTGCGCCACAAGCTCAGCACACGCTGCTCCTGACTGTCGTTCTCAAGAAGGGTGCGGTCCAGTCCGCCTGGGCGACTGAGCAGAGGACCAGGCGCAGTGGACCGCGGCTCATGCGCTCCGCGAGTCCTACGTCGGCGGAGGCGGCCCTGCCGACCCGGCCGGAGCGCGCAGGTCGTCGAGCAGCTCGATCTGCCCGGTGAGCACACCGGTCAGGATCTGCCGCGCGACCCGCAGCAGCTCCGCGACGTGCGGGCTGGTCAGCGAGTAGTAGACAGTGGAGCCTTCCTTGCGGGTCACGACCAGCCCGGCGCGGCGCAGCACGGCCAGCTGCTGGGACAGGTTCGCCGCTTCGATCCCCACCTCGGGCAGCATTTCCGCCACGGCATGTTCGCGTTCGCTCAGCAGCTCCAGCACCCGGATCCGCGCGGGGTGGCCCAGGGTCTTGAAGAACTCGGCCTTCGCTTGGTAGAGGGGTCTGCTCACGGACGCTCCTCCTCACGCACGCGCCACCACGGCATCATGTTCAACACTTGCTAACCTTAGCAAGTCTGAAATCCTATTGTGCACTGAGTGGACCGCATCGAGAGGCACGAGATGCGCCAACCGACCGTCGCCGACGTCGTGACCAGGGCCGTCGTGTTGCGGGGCATGACGTTGGTGTCGGTGCCTCCCGTCGTTGTCGGGGCTGCTTTCCACCCGGTCCAGTCGTCTCACCGGACCCGGCTGCCCCCAGCTCCTACCGCTCCGCTGCGACGGACCGGCGGCGCGGGCCTCACACCCGCACACGGATCAGTGAGGTCGGCTCGGAGCGCCGTGCCCGCGTTGCCGCGGGTGGGTTTCTCCGAGCCGCCTCCCGAACCCGGCGTGCCAGTTGTCCCGGCACCGGGCTCTCCACAAGTCCCGGCGGGATCGTGTTGGTCTCATGCGACGCTCGGCCATGGCGACGGGATGCGCGCGCCCCGGTAGTAGTAGCGCTTCGCGCGTACCCTGGCGGGGTCGAACAGCCCAATATCGCCATCGGCGGGCCAGATGCCGTAGCGTCGACGCAGTTGCTTCCATGGGGTGCGTCGATGCTTGCGTTTCTGCCACCGGACGATCTCCTTCCACAAGTATGACCGTAGGTAGCTGAAGGTCGCGTTCGAGCATCCGTACTTGAAGTACGCGGTCCAGCCCCGCAGCATCCGGTTGAGCTGGAGCAGCAGGACTGCGAGCGTTTGGTTCGTGTTCTTCCGGCAGGTCGTCTTGATCTTGGCCATGACGGCAGCGAGCGCCTTCTTGGCCGGGTAGACGCGACGAACTCGCCGATGTCTTCCAGCCGCACCTCCCGCCAGTCCACGCCGCGACCGTCGAGGAAGGCGAACCAGTCCTTCAAGTCATGGGCGTAAGCCTTGATCGTGTTCGGGGACCGCTCGATGTCGGTCAGATAGGCCAGATACCGCTCGATCGGGCCGACCGGGGCGTCGTCATCGCCCAGAACGGTCCACGACTCCAGCGGCGAGGCGGGTGAAACGACCCGCTGAACAAGCATTGCTCCTCCGGAAGATCCGCGTGATGGACGGCGGCAGATAAGCACGTCCAGCACGCAGTCGCCCGGCTCTCACCTCCTCGTGTCCAACATGGACGACACAGGCCAGCGGGCTCAAGATAACGATCGCGTTCGTGGTGCACACCACCGTGCGGATTTCCTTGTCAAACTGGAGAAACGGCACGAACTCGGCCCACGCGTTCTCCCACAGCCTGATGATCGCCGGGTAGCGGGCCTCCCACTTCTCGCCGAAGGCGGCCAGTGGGGGCTCTCCCAGCTGGCACCCGGCGGGCGGCTGGTGATACCCCTGCGGATTCGCGGAAGCGTGTCGCGCTCGATCGCGTTTGAGCGGGACCCCGACGGTGGCTGGCGCAGCGCCGAACACGCGATGTGCGGCTTCGTCCCGCTGCGCGGCGGCATCGCCGACGACCCCCGCAGCCGGATCGACCTGACCGGCGACAACACCGTCACCCTCCAATCCCACCAGGACCAGCCCTTCGCCCCCGAACGGCTGACCGGCGTGCTCGACCAGCCCCGCAGCGAGATGTGGACCGGGGTCACTTTCGCCCGGATGGAATCGTTGGAGTGGATGTACCTCTGGCTCACCTGCGCGCTACCCGGCGGCCTGCGCAGCATGCCCGCGGAGCAGACCGCGATCGACTCCGGCCGCATCACCCCGATGTTCCGCACCGGGATGGCCGTACCCGGCGACGGCGAGTTGGCCTACCTCGCCAAACGTCCCGGCGGCCACGACAGCGACGGCCACGAACTCACCGAAACCGGCGTCATCGGGCACGGCCCCCACGGTGGCGAACTGGCGGCCCGCGTCGCCGACGAGATCCGAACCTGGCACCGGGACTTCCGGCACCGGGACGTCCGGTTCGAGATCCCCGCCGACGGCACCGACACCTCCGACCCCACGCGCGGCCGGTTCTTCCTCGACCGCCCCCATCACCCCATCACCGTCGTCTGGCAGTAAGCCGAACCAGTGGTGGTGTTCGACCACGCGGGGCGACTACCGGACACACGAGAAGGCCGGGGCGGCGCGTTCCTGATCGCCGCTCCGGTCCCCTCGCCCTTCCCGTCAGGCCGATGCCCGCACGAGTTGGCGTGAGGCTTGCCCGATCACCCGTTGGTGTCCGCACCGTGGCTGGCTACGGTCGTTGACGTGACCGAAACCGAAGCTGGTGCTCGCCACAAGCCCAGTGCGCTGGAACTGATCGCGGAGTGCGTCGCACGGCTGCGGATGACCGAGCCTGCGGACACGCCGGCCGTGCTTCTGGCGGCGTGGCACGGGTTCGGCACCGCCGAGGCCGCCGGCCGCATGCTGCGCTGCGACAACGACGAGGACGCCGTGCTCGCGCGCAACGCGACGCCGGTGTTCGAGGCCGTCGCCGTGCTGATGCGGCGAGCACCGTCGATGCCCTACACCGACTTCGTGGTGGAGAACATCAGCGGCCTGGTCCCCGATGGCTACCAGCCGACGAGCAACGCCGACCAACTCGACGACCCACTCGCGGTCCCCGACATGTCGCCGGCTGGGAGTGTTCGCAGCGGCATTCTCGCGCTCGCGCTCGAACTGAACACCCTGCTGCCCGAAGCAGCCGAGAACGCCACCGCACCGGACGACCGCGTCGCGTGCGAGCACGGAACCAGACTGGCCTACGAGCTGTCGAACTGCTGGGAGGGCAAGCTCACCTCCTACATGAATGGCGGGCGGGATCTCATTGGCGACCGTCGAACCCAACCGGTAGGCGCGAAACCCAAGCAGGGAAAGAAAAAGCGCAAGCCGAAGCGGAAATGATCTGAGCATGTTGCCGACAGATCGGGTCGTGCTGGTCGATCTGGAAAACGTGGTGGGGTTTCGGCCCAAGCGACGAACCTTGCGCAGCCGGATGACCGCGCTGCTCGACGCCGCCGGGCCGTGGCACCACGCCGTCGCCGCCTACGCCTGCATCGAGGACGCCGACGACGCCACCGCCTCCACCCTGGCGGCGCTCGGCGTCGCACCCCTGCGCGTCACGCCCGGACCCGACGCCGCCGAACTCGCCCTGCTCGCGCACGCGCGGCGGATGCAGGCCGACGGCTGCACCCGCTTCACCGTCTGCTCCGGCGATCACGCCTTCGCCGTACTCGGCGACGCCGACGCCTCGACTCTCGAAGTCCTTGTCTGGCAAGGACAACCGGTCGCCGCCGGCCTCGCGGCAGCCGCCGACCACGTGCACCGACTCCCTCGGCTGGGCGAAGGCGACATCCCGGTTCGGCCCGAGAACACCGGCAACCTCGGGCGCCTCACGCAGCGCCGCGCCACATCCCGCTCGAAGCGACAGCCTCAACTGCCGTGGGACGGGCTTGTCACAGGATTCGCCACCGGCATCGGCATCGTCCTCGGTGCACGGCTCGGCAGCCTGCTCTGGCCCGGCGCCGCCGTTGACGAACGCCGCGGCCCGCGTTAACCGAAAGTGTCAGGGCGTCAGTCAACGAGTTTCGTCACCGTGGCGGTGATCCGTCCGTCGTAACCATCGACCACGAGGTACCAGCGAGCGTCGTAAGGCACATCGAGGATCGTGGGGCTGCTTTCCCAGTAACCGCCGTGGTATTCGTACTCCTCGCCGTCGAGGTAAGCCTGGTACTCCTCGACATCCATCAGGCACACCCTGGCAGGAACTCCGCGCAATTCGACCTCGACGGACGTGGCACCCACGCACGGGCCGAGATCCCAATACAGGTGTTCCATGCCACCATCCTTTCGCAGCCCGACCGGGCGCGGTGATCACCCGCTTATCCGGGAGGCGTGCGTCCGGGGTTCGGACCGGCGCATGCAGGTCCGCGTGCGGATCGAGTGTCAGTGCTCGTTCAGGAAGGCCGTCTTGACCAGTTCGGCGGCGTCCACGAGCGGGCCGGCGGGGACGGCCATCTCGCCCTGGGTTGTCAGGTCGCTGCTGTCTTCGGTGAGCACCCAGGTCACGCGCACGGAGGTGGCCTGCGGGTCGCGGGCCACGAGCACGTAGTCGTCCACTTCAGTGCGCCACTCCACGTTCGGCCGCAACGACTCCGGTGTGAGCGTTACCTCGGCGTTCGCGCCGCGCTGTGCCCAGTCCACTGGGTAGCCGCGCGGGGTTATCCGCGAAGCCACCGAATCGAGCACGCTCCAGTGCGAAGTCTCGCGCCCCCGGACCGGCTCGACCAGCCGCGACAAGTCCGCCTCGTCACGCTCGTCGAAGTCGGCGATCTCGCAGTTGTGGAAGGTCAGGACGATTTCCGGTCTGGCGACGAACCGGTCCCGGCTGACCACGCGCACTCCCACACCGTCGAGGGCTACGCCGAACAAGTGTGCACGGCCTGCCTCGATGTGCGTCGGGCGCGCTTGCCTCCATGCGTCCAGCCGCGCGGCCCGATCCTCGGTCGTCGGCGTCACCGTGTCGCCGAACAGTCCCGGTGGGACATAGCCAGGCAGCGGCGACGTCTTCTCCTTCGACGGCGGCTCGAGGTATTGCTGCTCTTCGAGGTCATACAGCCGGTCGAGGATCTCCGCGACCCGGTCCACCCGGCTGATGGAGCCGAGGAGGTCGATGTCGAGGGTGATCGGAGGCCGCGGGACACCGCGAGCCCGGTCGGTCAGCGCCATGATCTCGCCGGCGTTCGCGGTCCTGGTGTTGCTGTGATCGCGAACGTAGATCGCGCCATCGGCCAGCTGGTCTTCTCCGGGCACGCCGTACGCCTTGTGGCAGGGGTAGATCGGTTGCCCGTCCTCGGGTGGCAGCCCGATGACGAATAGCACCTCCCGATCGCCGTCCGCGCTGATCCGGCCGAACTCGAAGCCGGGGAACGTCGCACCCAGGTAGGGCCGGAGCCGGTCCGCGAGCTCGTGGGGCTCCGCACCGCGAGCGACACCACCCGCCTCGCCTTGCTGCGCGCCGATCACCAGCACGGCGTAGCCCTTGAAGTGCCGGGCCGCATCCTCGGGCAGCCGGTTCGCGCAGGCCAGGAGAAACTTGGCGATCTTCACCAGCCCCGGCTTCGAGGCGATGTCCACGGTGCTCTTGGCTTCGAGATAGCTCGTCTCCGCCGCATCACCATTCGCGACGACGTGATTCAGAACGGACCGCAGAATGCGCTCGCCCAGCGGTACGACATTCGTATCCACCCATCAACCTCCACACGCCTGCCTTCGTCCGTTCGGTCAGACGGTAATGCCAGACATCGAACCCCCGCGCGAACGAGGCAAAACCCCAGGTCAACCCGTGTCGCGGACCCGCTTGAGCACAGCAGGAAGAACGGAGACATAACGGAGCCCAGACTGCCCGTTAGCAACCGCAAACATGATCTTGAAGTCGCCAAAACCGCAGGTAGAAGCCCTGCAATCGAAGCCCGTTTCAAGATCGCCGCGATCGAACCCGCGGGCTTTTAATCCGTAGGTTCTGGGTTCGAGCCCCAGGCGGCCCACCACTCTTTTGCAGTTTGCGCAGTCTCAGGCTGGCCACCCCGGCCGCCCCGGGCCAGGGCCGCCCAAGGCGCGTTGCGCGGCACGCAGCTCGCAGATGTTGTTTAGTTCGAGCTGCGGGTGACGTCGAGCAGGGGCGGGTTGGTGTCCTCGAGCAGGTCGATGAGCGCGTCGACGCCGCGGCTGTCGGCGTGGGCTATTTCGGGTGTGGCCAACGGGATCAGGGTCATCATCTCTGCGACGGCGCGGCGGTTGTCGTCGAAGATCGCCTCGAAGCTTTCTTCTAGGTAGGGGTGCGGGCCGACGAGGATGCCGCTGATGTCGGTGCGCGCGAGCAGCGGCTGACCATTGGGGATGATCTCGTTGTTGACCACGCCCCGGTCATTGCCGATCACCAGCTCCAGCGTCAACTGCACGAGGTACCGGGCTGCGCCGTCTTGTCCGTGCCGGACGGAGGCGACGAGTTCCTGCGGGCAGATGGCGAGGATAGGCACGGCGGAGAGGCCGTGGGTGGCGAAGCTGACGAACTCGGGACGCTCGTGCCGCCAGATCTCCACGTCGCCGACGCGGGTATCGAGCACGCCGATGCCGAGGTGGCGCGTGAGATGGTCTTCGAGGCGGGGATCGGTCATGGTCGCAGCAGCTCCGCGAGTTCGTCCGGGAATCCGTACTGTCGTTTGGAGATCTCTGCCGGGTCTGCCCGGCGGTCTCCGTCGCGATTTGGGCCGCGCCGCGCTCCGGCAGCAGCTTGATCATCGCGCCGTCCGGCGATTTGCGCTAGCGGATGGCCGCTAGTGGTACCGAAGGCGATTCGACCACAGGCATTTTCCCCCACAACGCACGAACGGCACGCGACATCGACGTCGCGTGCCGGGGCAGGTAGCGGGAAGCTTCAGTCCTCTGCGCGGAGTTCCGCGTTGAGGCGCTGGGCTTCGTGGAGCTGGTCTTCGAGGGTGACGATGCGGCAGGCGGCTTCCACGGCGGTGCCCTGGTCCACCAGTTCCCGTACGCGGGTGGCCAGGCGCAGCTGGTGCCGGCTGTAGCGGCGGTGTCCGCCTGGCGAACGCTGCGGCGTGATCAGGCCGGCTTCGTCGAGGCTGCGCAGGAAGTTCTGGCTGGTGCCGAGCATGTCGGCGGCCCGGCCCATGGTGTAGGCGGGGTAGTGCTCGTCGTCGAACTTGTCGGCCCCGTTGGGCGTGGCCGGTCCTTCTTGGTCAGGGATCATTCCACCTCCACGTCAGAAAGGACCCCGGGTGCCTGTGCGGCACCCGGGGTCCTCAAGGGTTGGGTTTCACCATTGTCAACCGGCGCGAAGGCCGGCTTCCTGCACCCGCGTCCGGCATACGGCCGGGTGTTGCGGGGATCGCTCATTCGTGACCGAGAACCACCTCCGAACTCGATGGGACTGCGGCACCCGCGCGGCGCTTTCCGGCCGCTGCGGGCGATCCAATGATGTTCCCTTTCCCTTTCTTCCGGTTTTCTCCTGCTGGGTACTGCGTTTTCACTTCCTGCGAACGCCACCGCCGGGGAACCCCTTCACCTGATCGGTCCCAGCACGCTGACGCCGCTGGCCACTGCCCGGAGCCCGTTCACTGATCGGCCCCGGCCACCTGACCGGTCCTGCACTTGCACTTCAACTACTACTGAACTTCACGGGCGCACTCGCTCCGCCCGCGTCTTGCACTTCCCGCCCCGGGGCCGGTACTTCCGAAACAACCTGATGCACAACCCGGCCCCGGGGTTACTGCTCCCGGTCACCGGACGGAACCCGTTTTGCTGATCGGCTCCGCACCGCCTGACCGGCTCATCTCACTTCGCGGGCAGTTACGTCATCTCCCGCGCCTGATTGACGTTGTCTTTCTCGGTACGACCAGAAGACTACACACAGCCGCGACCGAATGTCTACTCCGGTCAGCATAGATTTTCTTCGGCGCGTCAGGGTCAGCGGCCGGCGTCGTCCAGCCGGCGGCGAAGGTCGGCGATTTCCTGCTTGGCGTCGGCGAGTTCGTCCTCCAGGCCCACGATGCGGTCGGCCGCGGCGAGGGTGTGTCCGGTGTCGAGCTGTTCTCGCAGACGAGCGATGAAGGCCAGCTGACGGCGGGAGTATCGCCGGTGCCCGCCGCCGGACCGCTGCGGGCGCACCACGTCGGCACTGTCCAGGCTGCGCAGGAAGGCTTGCTGGACGTCGAGAAGTTCGGCGGCCTGCCCCGTGGTGAAGGCCGGGTAGTCCTCGTCGTCGAGCTTGCCGAGGTCAGTCATGGGCGCTCCTTCGCTCGACGGGGACGCCGGTCGGCATCACCCACATTATCTACGTTGCGTGCTTGACACAATCTCCAGTGCGGGCTATAAGTTCAAGCAGAAGCTGTGAATGGCTGGTAGGCCCATCGAGAGATGGTCTGGGAGTGATTCACGATGCCGGAGGCCACCGAACGGACAGCCGGCACGGCGTTCGCCGAGCTGGTCTGCGCGGACCCGGAGTGGGCGCGCGCGGAATTCGACGCGATCGTGGCCGCGAACTTCCCCGCCCTTCCTCCTCGCGACCGGCCGCGGCCCCCGGAACCGGTTCCGGCTCGCCGCCCCAGCGGAATCCGGGCGGTGCGGGAGACTCCGGAGAGGTCGAGCGAGCGGTTGCTGGCGGCGCGACGGTGGCGTGGGGCCAGGTCTCCTCCGCTGATTGCTCGCGATGGTGCTGCTGTGCAATGAAACGACGGCGCGAACGGGGAGGTGATACACCGTCGCGTTCGAATCGGAACTGGATGTCGGCAGCGCGCGGCAATGACTGGGCCGCAGCAGGACCGGGGCGTTGCGCACCAAGGCCCGCCCCCGCGTCTCGTGGCGAAGCGAAGCGAGCCCGCCGCGCCTCCGCCGTCCGGCGGTGATCGCGCGACACCCAGCCGTGCTTGTCCAAGGCCGGACGCGAGAGTTGCTCGGTTCTCGGCAGACGCGGATCCGACACCGCGCTCCGGCCCCGCCGTCCCCGGTCGGCCCGGGATCGGCGGGGCCGTGCGTTTCCCGGGCGGTCAAGGCGACGGCCGCCCCGCGTTCAACCGAAAGTGTGCCGTCGAGAACAGGTTTATCGACTGGGAGCAGTGTGACGGGACGCGGATACCGCTGCGGCCCGCGATGACAAGCGGAGCAGGAGGTAGTCAGTGGTCATGTTGATGCGCACAGACCCGTTCCGGGAGCTGGACCGGCTGTCTCAGCAGCTCTTCGGCACGGACGGCACCGCCACCCGCCCGGCGGCGATGCCGATGGACGCGTACCGCTCCGGGGACGACTACATCGTCAAGTTCGATTTGCCCGGGGTGCCGGCGGACGCGATCGACGTGGACGTGGAACGCAACGTGCTCACCGTGAAGGCCGAACGCGGCCCGGATTACGGCGAGAACGACGACGTGCAGGTCGCCGAGCGTCCCCGCGGCACGTTCAGCAGGCAGTTGTTCCTCGGCGAAACGCTGGACGCCGAGCACGTGGAGGCCAGCTGCGAAGCCGGTGTGCTGACCTTGCGGATCCCGGTGGCGGAGCGGGCCAAGCCGCGCAAGATCAGCATCTCCGGCGGAGAGGAGCGCAAGAAGATCAACGCCTGAACCCCCATCCCTGCCGCGCGGCCCCGCCGTCGACGACCATGCCTGGCCCGTCAAGGCGGGGCCACGTCCTTGGACGCGGCCCCGGACACGCACTGGAGGTACCGAGATGGCGTGGGACATCCCGGAAAACGACGCGGCGGACCAGCAGCACGAAATCGAACCTCCCGACGACTGGGCGGACGACGCGGCGGCCGTCGAACAGGCAGCGGACGGCGTGGCCGCCGATCCGGTCGACGTGGCCGAGCAGCAGCGGCCGGTCCCGCCCGACGATCCCGTTCCCGAGGTCAGCACCCAGCACCAGTGACGAAGGTGGTGAACCCGAAATGGCGCGCCCGCGGCGATCTCCCCGGCCCGGGCACTTCCTGGACGCGGCCTCCCGGTCCCTCGCCCAGGCCACCCGGCAGTTGCTGGAGGCCGCGGCCGGCGGGGTGACCCACGACCATCTGCGGCAGGTCGGGTGGTACCTGGTGCAGCTGACCGGCGGGTTGGCCGAGCTGACGGCGACCGCCGCGGTGCGGCTGGACGAACACGCGCGGATCCGGTTGTTGCGCACTCAGGAAGGCGGCGACCCGACCGAAAACCTGACGCGGGCGGCCCGGCTGCTGACCGAGCTGCGCCAGGCGCTCGATCGGGCGGACGAGGCGGCCCGCGACTACTACACGTGCCTCAGCCGCCTGGTCGTCGACGCCGATCCGTCCCTCACCGGTAAAGAACCGCGCAGGGGGTGAGCGGTGCCGGAGCCTCGCAGCGACCCGTACGCCGTGCTGGGCCTCACCTCGGCAGCCAGCCAGCGGGACATCACGCTCGCGTACCGACGCCTGGTGCGGGAGCTTCACCCGGACGCTTCCGGAGGAGACGCGGAACGGCTGGCCGCGGTGATCGCCGCGTACCGGTTGTTGCGCACTGCCGCGAAGACCGACCGTGAGCGCACGCGGGAGTCGCCGTCCGGCACCGCCGTGCCCGTCCGGGTCCACCGCGATGACACTGCGTCCGCCGCCGGGCAGGAACCGGACCTGCGCGTTGGACCGGTGCGGTATCAGCCTGGTCCGCGCAGGCACTGACTGTCCTAAATGGACTTTGTACTGGTGTCCTGGAGAGTGCGCGACGGAAGCTCGCCGTACGCAGCGCGGTAGTGGGCGGTAAAAACGCTGGGCCGCGTATAACCCCAACGCGCCGCAACCTGGGTGACAGTCGTCTGCCCCGGAGCAGCAGCCTTTAGTTCCGCGCGCGCATGGTCGAGACGGACGCGCCGCAGATAAGCCATCGGCGTCAGGTCGAGGTGCCTTCGAAACGCCAGCTGCACGGCCCGCGAGGACACCCCAGCCGCCTGGGCCAGGTCGGCGGCGGTGAGATCCAGATGGGGATTGGCTTCGATGAACGCGATCGCGCGGCGCAAAGCCTGGGGATGCGCGTCGAGATCGGAGCCAGCGCGCTCCTCCGACGCGGTCGTGGGAAACGCCGTGAGCACGGCGGCGGCGAGGTGCTGGGTCGCGGTGCTGACCAGCAGCGGATGCTCGCCGATGTCCGGAGCGGAGAGGACTTGATCCCGCAGGTAGGTGATGGCGTTGCGCAGGTGCCCGGCACCCGCGGCCGACACCGGTATGTGGTCGAGCAGCTTGACCGGCTTTTCGGTGCCCGCGACGCGGGTCAGGACGGCCGGGTCGAGCATGGTGATGCTGTAGCGGGCCCGGCAGATCCGGCCCGAGTACGGGCGGTCGGGCGGGGCGAAGGAGAACAGGTCGCCGGGGGCGAAGTCGGCGGATTCGGTCCACCCGGCGACCCGGTGGTCCTCGATGGTTCCGGCTTCGATGTCGCAGAGGCAGATCCGGCCCAGCGGGTCGACGTCGTAGCTCATGTCGAAGTGCAGGTCGAGCTCGTCGGCGCTGACGGTCTCCGTGGCGACCCGGGTGATGCGGGCGCCCGCGTCCCGGCTGCCGCTGCCGATCCGCATCGGGGCGTAGGAATAGCAGAGGAATTCCTCGGTGCGGTCCAGGTCGTCGCTGTCGAACACCACGTGTCCTGGGGTGGACATACGCCGGTTCGTCCTCCGTCCCACGCCGGCAGCAAGAACCCCGGCGGGTCCTTCGGCGTCGTCCAAGGACCTCCGACGTCGTCTGTCGCGGGGCAGCGCCCCGGTTACCCGCGCGAGCCGGGTGCCAAACCGCTCAACTCGGCGCAGGCGTCGTCGATGCTGGCGGCGAGGTGGAGCAGGACGTCGACCCGGGTGACGCTCAGCGGCCGCAGCACGGCGCGGTTGCCGCCGGTCACCACGATCAGCCGGCGCCCTTTGGCGCGAGCGGCGCGGTGGGTGCCGAGCATCAGCGACATCCCGACGACGGCCATGAAGTCCAGTCCGGTGCAGTCGAGCACGATGTCGCGGCCGGTCCGCAGCTGAGTGTCCAGCACGTCGGCGAGGTCGTCGGCGGTGGCGAGATCGAGCGCACCGCTCAGCCGTACCAGCACGAGGGAGCCCACGGCCCCGCTCCGGATCGCCAGGCCGCCGGGGCGCAGCGGCCGTTCGGTTGTCTCGGACATCAGCGGGTCTCTTCCTGTCGTCTGTGTGGCCTACGCCGCGAGGGGCATCGCTTCCCGAAGGCACCGCTGAATCTCACTGCTCGGTTGCCGACCTCTCGAATCCGGATTGACCGGGGGTTGTCTCCACCGTGCAGGGCTCGTCGGAAACGGTCTAGCGGCGGAACCGAACCCCGGCTACCCGGAAAACGAACCGATCAGCTGGACAGCGTCCGACGAAGCCCAGCCGGGTCGGTTCGGGGCACCGCGAGCGGCGCGGGCAGCTGGCAGCCGCTCTCGTACGCCGCGGCGAAGCGTTCGTCGCCGAGGGCCGTCGGCAGCTGCTGCTGAGCGGGCGAACCTGCAGGTCAGTCCGGTCGTGGGCATCGCGCAACCGGGTTGCGCCTGGCCGCCTGGCTACCGCCGAGTTCCTTGCTGTGCCTCGAGATTCGCCCGGTACGCCGTGCGCTCCGGGCGGTCCGAGTGCAGAGCGCGGTCGTCGCGGACCAGCCGCCGGACCCGGTTGAGGACCGGCTCGGGGGTGACCCCCGCAGCCGTGGCGAGCAGGCCGACATAGCCGGGGACAGCGATTTCGGCGCGGCGGTTGTGCACTGAATCGGCAACCGCCTTGGCGACGTCTTCCGGCTGCACCTTGGGGATCGGCCGCATGTCCAGGCCGGAGGCGAGCGCGGTGTCGACGGCCGACGGCAGTACGGCGGTGATGCTGACGCCCGCGTCCGCGAACTCCAGGCGGGTCGCGGCCGTCAGCCCCACGACGGCGAACTTGGTCGCGTTGTAGACGGCCAGCCCCTTGACCGGGAACTTGCCTGCCAGCGAGGCGACGTTGACGACGTGGCCGAAACCGCGTTCGACCATGCCGGGCAGGGCGAGCTTCATGCCGTTGAGGACGCCGCCGAGGTTGACGTCGATCTGCAGCCGATCGGTGGCGTCGGCGAGTTCGAGGAACCCGCCGTTCGGCATGAGGCCGGCGTTGTTCACCAGCACGTGCAACGGTCCGTGGGCCTTCTCGGCCGCGGCGAGGAAAGACGCGAACGAGTCGCGGTCGGCGACGTCGAGGTGGTGAGCGGTGCCGCCGACCAGCTCGGCGGTTTCCTCGGCAGCCGCCTGGTTGAGGTCCCCGATCGCGACGCGCGCTCCCTTGCGCGCGAACAACTTCGCGACCGCACGGCCGATTCCGGCACCCCCACCGGTGATCGCGACGGACGCGCCGTCGAGGTCGATCTCGGGGTAGGTCATGGGGTCGCTCCTTCTTCGATGGCGGTGCGGACCCGCGCCGGGGTCACCGCGCGGAGCACGGCGGCGCGGCGGCGCAGGTCCATGAAATTCGGCCCCATGACGTCCAATTCGGCCTGCCCGGGTTCGATCCGGAACACCCGGACACCGGCGGCGCGGAGTTGCTTCACCTCGGCGTCGACGCGCCGGGTCATCGCACGTCGGGCCAGTCGTTCGACCCGCGCGAAACCGCGGCCGGATGCACCCCCGGAGGTGGACATCGGCGGAATGACCACGACCTCCTCGACGCCAGTCGCGAGAACGAGATCGGCGGACGTCGGCGAGACGGTGCCGCCGTCGACGTACCTGCGGCCGTCGATGGCCACCGGCGGAAACCATCCCGGAATCGCCCAGGACGCGGCAATCGCCGTGCCGAGCTGAGTTCGGTGCGAATTCCCGAACGCGACCCGCTCCCCCGTGCGGATATCTGCCCCGACGAGCCAGGTCCGCGGATGGTCCACCCAGCCGTCAGCGTTGGCCAACGCGGTGCCGAGATCGCGCAGCCATCCAGCGTCGCCGCGCCCCCTCGGCACGACACCAGCCAGCCCGGCCAGCACATCGACGCGACCCCGCAATGCCGCGGCAGTGAGGCCGAGACCAGGCCAAACCGGTGTCGGCAAGGGCGGCAGCATGCCCGGATGCTGAGCGAGATGGCGCCGGACCCGTTCGTCGGCGGGTTCTCCGAGCAGCGCGGCCATGATCTCGCCGACCCCGATGCCCGAGCCGAGAAACGCCGCCATCTCCGCGCCCGCCGAGGTGCCGACCAGGACGTCGGCCTCGCGCGAGTCCCATCCCCACTGCTCCTCGACCGCGGCGAGGACGGCTGCGGTCCAGGCGAAGCCGAGGGTGCCGCCACAACCGAGCACCAGTGCGCGTTGGGTCATCGGCCACCTCTGCGGAATCGCGTGTCAGTGGCGGAACCGTATGTCATTTCTGCGAGCAGGGCAACCGGCTCAGACGGGCACCGGAGTTCGAGAGCGACCAGCCGCGGATCTAGTACACGTTTTCCTGAACCGCCTGCGCCTCGGCCACCGCCCGCAATTCCCGTACCAGTTCGCGCACCGCGAGGGATTGCGCACCGGCATAGGTGGCGACGTACCCGACCCGCCGGCTGGGCGGGTCGGCGATCGGGGTGACCGTGACTCCCGGCGCGGCGGCGGCGAGCGTGAGCTTCGGCAGGATCGCCATCCCGATCCCTTGCGCCACCATGGAAAGGACCACCCCGTCGTCGGCGACCTCCATCTTCGCCGCGGGCAGCCAGTCCTGCCGGGCCCACCAGGATCGGGTGTAGGAGGAGCAGTTTTCCGGCCAGTCGAGCAGCGGCAGAGCACGCGGATCGGCCTGGTTTCCCGGGTTGACGAGGAAATACGGCTCCCGGAACAGTTCTCCGGCGACCAATCCGGCCGGCGGGGGTTCGTCTTCGCTGAGGGTCGCGATGGCGACGTCCGCGCGTCCGTCGGCGACCTCGCCCGCCGTGCCGCGGCCTAGTTCGGGGACGACCAGCACCTGCGGGCGCAGACCGGAATGCTTGGCGGTCAAGCGTTCCAGCGCCGCGGGCAGGAGATGCGCGGCGGCACTGCGGAAAGCCGCGATCCGCAGCGGGCCGGTGAGCGTTCCGGCTGCCGCGCCTCGAGCTTCGGCGCGGAGGACGTCGAGCTGACGCAGGATCAGCCGGGCGTGCACGAGCGCGCGAGCACCGGCCGCGGTCGGGCGGGCACCGGTTCGGCCGCGCTCGAAAAGGACGGCGCCGACCTTGCGTTCGCAGGTCCGGACGGCGTGCGAGATCGCGGACTGAGTGAGGCTCAGCTCGGCGGCAGCGGCGGTGAAACTGCCGGCGCGCTCCACCGCGAGCAGCAGGCGCAGCTCGCCCGGAGTGAGGTCGACAGCATCCATGCGGCCAGCCTAGCCAGCACCATGAGCGAGATTCATGGATTGGCTCGGTCCATCGATCCGGCGGTCTGCTGCAGGCGGCTTCGACGCGCTTGAGTTGCTGGGCAGAGCCAACTAAGGAGATCCCGTGTCCCTGACCGCCGTCCGCCAGGTCCGCCGCCCCGAGGGCGCGCCGAGCGCCGCCGATTTCGAGTTCGTCACCCAGCCGCTGCCGGATCTCGCCGACGGACAGGTGCTGGTCGAAAACCGTTACCTGTCGGTCGATCCGTACATGCGCGAGTTCATGGAATGGGGCGGCTGGGAACGCGGCGCGGGTCTGGAAGGGCGCTCGCTCGGCGAGGTGGTCGAGTCGAAAGAGCCGACTCTTCCGGTCGGCACCACGGTGTTCCACCGGCACGGCTGGGCTACCCACGCCGTCCTCACCGCCGCCGACGTCCGGACGATCACCCCGGCGGACGACGTTCCGCTGAGTGCTTACCTGGGCATTCTCGGCGGGACCGGTCTCACCGCGTACGTCGGCCTGACCCGGATCGCGCAGATCCGTCCCGGCGACGACGTGTTCATCTCCGCGGCCGCCGGCGCGGTGGGCAGCGCGGCCGGGCAGATCGCCCGGTTGCTCGGCGCGGGACGGATCGTCGGCAGTGCCGGGTCAGCGGCGAAGGTCGAGCATCTGACCCGCGACCTCGGGTTCGACGCCGCCTTCGGTTACCACGACGGTCCGGTCGCAGACCTGCTCCCGAAAGTGGCTCCGGACGGAATCGACGTGTACTTCGACAACGTCGGCGGCGATCACCTCGCCGCCGCGATCGACGTCCTGCGCGAGCACGGCCGGGTCGCCTGGTGCGGTTCGGTCGCGCAGTACAACAGCCTGCGCACGCCGCCGAGCGCGCCCCACAACCTGTACGACGTGGTCGGGAAAAGCCTTCGGATCGAAGGATTTCTGGTGCGCAATCACCTCGACGCGCGCGAAGAACTCGAGGAATTCCTGATTCCGCACATCCGCGGCGGGCAGGTGCGCGTCAATGAGACTGTGGCAGAAGGTTTTTCCAGCATCGTGGACGCGTTCATCGGGATGCTGCACGGAGAGAACGTCGGGAAAATGCTGGTCCGGGTCTGACCGCCGGGAGGGAGCCGCGAAGCCCCCTCCCGGGGCAGAACCTCAATCACGCCAACGGTTGTTGAGGAAGGCGTCGTCGTCCTCGTCGTCTTCCGCCGGACGCGGGCGACGCGTCGGACGGCGCGGAGCCTCGGTCCGCAGAGCGGGCTGGTTCGGCGTCACCGCGAACGGGGACGCCGAGCCCGGCTCGTTGCCGAACTCGTCGGAATCGAACGCCGAGGGCGGTTCGGTGCTCGGCCGGTCCGTGCTCCACCCGGACTTGGTCTTGCGCTTCCCCAGTTCCCGCCGGTGCTGGACGTACCGTTCGGCCGCCTGCACCTGCTTGGTCATGTACTCCTGGGACTGCGCCTTGAGCTCCTCGGCCTTCTGCTCGCGCAGCGCCCGGCGGTCGGCCTGCTCCCGGACCAGCGCGTCCAGTTCGGCCTTCATCGCGGCGGTTTCGCTCATGCGTCGCTCCTACCTGGTCCGGATGATCGGCGCGTCGTCGTCATCGTCGAGGGAACCGGTGATCCGGCTGGCGGGCTCGGCCAGGTTGTCGAAGACCGCGCCCTCCACCCGGTACGCCGAACGCCGCTCGGTGTCGCCACCACCGCCACCGCCGCCGTGTCCGCCGCCCATCGAGCCCATGCCGGGCATCCCGCTGCTGCCGGACCCCGACTGGCCGGATCCGCCCGAATGGTCGCCTGCCGGTGCTCCCGGCTGCGAGAACCCGCCGCCGGACTGGGTGCCGGACACCGGCGTGCTGTCGACCACGGGCCCGCCGTGCAGCGGTGCGCTCGGAGCACCCGCGGGCACGCCCGTGTGCGCAATCTCCGGGCCGGGACCACCCGGTATCGCATGACCCGGCGCCCCGCTCGGGACGCCGTGGTGCAGCGGCTGGACCGGGTGCTGTCCCGGACCGCCGAGCGAATCGCCGCCGTGCGAGGTCCCGGGACCACCTCCTGGGTGCCCGCCGAACGGGTCGCCGGTGTGCGAGATCTCCGGACCTGGTCCGCCCTCCATCGGATGCACCGGTGCGGGGTGGCTGCTGCTCGGCGAGGCGCCGCCGTGCCCGGGACCGTCGGGTCCCTGGTGGTCACCGGCGTGCTTGCCGGGACCGTCGTCACCGTGCTGGGGACCGTCTCCCGCGTGGTGCCTTCCGGTGCTGTCGCCGGGCATCTGCGGGCCGTGGTCCACCGGGTGCGTGCCCTGCGGCTTGTCCTCCTCGCCGAGCGTGTACGTCGTCGGGTTGCCCTTGCCGTCGTCGACCGTGACGACGGTCGGCCCGTTCGGTCCGTCCGGACGCTCGGCGGTGATCTTCAGGTCGCCGTCCCGGAGGTGGATCTTGCCGTCCGGACCGGGGTGGTGGACGTCGGCGCCGTGCTGTCCGTCGCCGCCGTCGGGCGCGGACTTGTCGTCGGACCAGTCGATCTTGAAGTCCTTGACCTGCCCGGAACCCTCGCCGATCTTGATGTCCATCTTGCCGTCGTGGTCCGGCTCGGACATCTCGAACGTCTTGTCGCCCTGCTTGACCTTCAGGACGTCGCGGCCGTCTTCGTCGGGCTTGCCGTCGTGGTCCTTGTCTTCGCCCGGTTTGCCGTCGTGGTCACCGGGCTTCCCGTCGCCAGGTTTCCCGTCATCGGGCTTGCCGTCGTGGTCCTTGTCCTCGCCTGGCTTGCCGTCTTCGCCGCCGGGGCCGCCGTCGGCGGGGTCGGTCTTGATCGGCGGACCGTCCACCGGACCGCCGCCGGGGGACCCGCCGCCGCCCTTGTCGCCAGGGGTCTTGTCGCCAGCGATCTTGTCGTCCGGGCCCTTGCCGTCGCCGCCGGTCGAACCGGGTTCGCCGCCGCCCGGTCCGCCGAGGGGGGCGCCGCCGTGACTGCCCTGCGCGTCCTTCTTCAGCGACTCCATTGCGGCCTCGGCCTTTTGCTTGGCCTCCGCCTGAGCCTTTTGCTTGGCCTCTTGTTCGGCCTTCTGCCGGGCCTCTTCCTCGGACTGGGCCTGGTCCTGCCCGCCGCCGGAACCACCCGGGCCCGAACCGCCGGGGCCGGAGCCAGACCCGCCGGAGCCGCCGCCGGGATCGGTCTTGATCGGCGGACCGTCGACCGGACCGCCGCCGCCCGTCCCGCCACCGGAACCTCCGCCCGAGCCCCCGCCGAGCGGACCGCCGCCCGGTGCATCGGACGGGACGTCGAGGTCGGGAACCTTCGCGCCGCCACCGCCGGACCCGCTGCCCGAGCCCGACCCTCCGCCGGTGCCGCCCCCGTAACCACCGCCGGAACCACCGGGATGGTCGCCCTGCGGCGTGTCCGAACCGGATCCGCCGCCAACTCCCCCACCAGTGCCGCCACCGGTTTCCCCACCGGTCCCGCCGCCAGAACCACCGCCGTAACCGCCGCCAGAACCGTCCTGGCCACCGCCGTAGCCGCCACCAGAACCCTGACCGCCACCGCCGGGCCCGCCACCGCCAGGACCCTGCCCCCCGCCGCCAGGACCACCGGAACCGCCCGAGGCGCCAGCCCCGCCGTCCGCGGCGCCCTCGAACTTGTTCTTGATCTTGCCCATCTCTTTGTCGAGCGCGTCGTAGGCCTTGTCGACGAGGTCCTTGGCGTCCTTGCAGGCCTTCTCGAACCCCAGGTAGATGGTGTCCCACATGTCGGGGTTGAACTGGTTCATGATCCACTGCTTGGCGAGGTCCTTGCCGTGGCTCTGGATCTCGTCGTCGTCGCAGCAGCCCTGGTCGTTGAGGGTGTCGACCAGGTTGGTGCCGAAGTTGTAGTCCATCCAGCCGGCGATCTGGGCCAGGTCGTTGACGCTGCCGTGCTCGCCGTTGGCCACCGCGATGACCTTCTGCGCCATCGTGTAGTCGGCCTTGCCGACCTCATCGCGGTACAGGGCGATGACCTGGTCGGCCTTCCCCTTGCACAGGTCGAAGAGCGTCTTCGTGGTGTGCAGCGTCGCTTCGCTGGCGTGGCTGAGGTCGTCCCCCAGTTTCGCGGCCTTCTTCTGGATGCTCTCGTTGTACCGGTCCGACGCCGCGTCGGCGCCCGCTCCGGTCCAGGTCTGGAACAGCGTGCCCAGTTCGGTTCCGGTGTCGGTCAGCGTCGACTTCACGGTTTCCGAGCCGTGCTTGAAATGCATGGCGTCGTTGATGAAACCCTCGAAGCTGATCCCGCGCTGCTCGTCGAACGGGCCGCGGATGTCCTTGTCGAGATCGAGCTTGCGCGTGTTCCCCTTGCAGTCGTCGGGGATCTTCTCGAGCAGGCCGCCAAAGGTCTCGAAGACCCGCAGTGCGGCCGCCGCGGGGTCGAAGAGTTCGTCGGACGTCTTCGTGCCGGTGGCCGCGGCGTCCACGCCTTCGCCGGGTGCGGGCGGCTGCTTCTTGTCGAGCTCGTCCTTGCCCTTGTCGACTGCCTTTTTCTTCTCGTCCTGGTTGTAGCTGTTCTGCTGGCCCTTCTGCCTGGCCTCTTCGTAGACCTGCTCGAGCGACGGGCCGCCGACCGGCGCCGCGAACGGATTGCCGGGGATGGGGGTGAACGTCCGCCCGTACGCGTTGATGTATTTTTCGACGTCCGCGCCCTCGTCGCCCTCGGGCTTCGGGTGCTCGTTCACCCACGCCCGGAGCAGCTCGTCCTTCATCCCCGCCGGCACTGCCGAGTTGTCGAGCAGCTTCTTGACATCCGCCCACGTCTTGGGCTGCTGCTGGTCGTCCGCCATCAGAGGATCCCGTCGACGCCGTTGCCGGTCTTGGTGATGGACCCGGCCTGGTTGTCCTCGTTCTTGTCGTAGGCAGATCCGGCGGTGCCGATGTTCGTGCCGAACGATTCGAGAGCCTTGCTGTAGCCGGAGACCGCGTCCCACAGCTGCTTGGCGCCCTCGAGGTACTTGTCGGCGTGGGCCTGGTGCACCCGGCCGAACTTCTCCTTGGTCAGCTCGGAGTTCTCCAGGTCCGGATTGTCGTCAAGCAGTTTTTCCGCCAGGTCACCGATCTTCTTCGACGCCTTCGACAACGCATCGGTCGTCGCGGTGTACCCGCCCCCACCGCTCATTTCAGTGCTTCTCCTCGGCTCGGCAAGCTGTCAGGGCCTCCGCGAGCACGTCCGCCACGGATTCCACGTCGGTGAACCGATCGAGCTCGTCCAGATCGATCGACACGTCGTAGTAGATCTCCAGCGCCGCGAGAAGCCGGATCCGGCCCTTCGAGTCGATGCCGAGCTCCTCGAGCGGAGCGTCGGGCACGACGAGGGCCGGGTCGAGCCGGAAGGTGTCGCTGACGACCTTCGTGACCTCGGCGCAGTGATCACCCACGGACGCCACCGTAACGCGCCTTGGCGGCCGACCGGGCGACCTTCCCGCTGGAAGTGCGCGGAAGTCCGCCAGAAGGGACCAGGTGTACCGCACGGAGCGTGAGATCGTGCTCTCTCGACACCGCTCGCAGGACTGCCCGGGTCACATCCTTGACCTCGGCTTCCGCGTTCCGAGCCCATTCCGCGACCACCATCGCGCCCTCGCCCTGTTCGTCGGCGACGCCGAACGCGGCGACCCGGTCGCGGCGGATCGCCGGGTGTGCCTCGCCCGCCGCCGCCTCGAGGTCCTGCGGGTGGAAGTTGCGGCCGTCGACGACGATCAGGTCCTTGAGCCTGCCGGTGACGTAGAGGTCGCCGCGGTGGAACACGCCGAGGTCGCCGGTGCGCAGCCAGCCCTCAAGCCCGTCGAGGACGCCGCCGAACGCATCCGCGTCGCCGCGGCCCCAGTAACCGGACGCGACGTTCGGTCCGTGCACCCAGATCTCGCCGACCTCGCCCTCGGGCTGCTCGTGTCCGTCGTGGACGATCCGGACGAGCTGCCCGACCGGCCGTCCCACCGAAATGACCGGCTGCCCGTCCGGCGTTTCGACGGCGCGGCCCTGAGCAAGAGCTTCCCGGTCGAGCACCGCACCGCGCGGCCCTTCTTCCCCCGCGCTCGCGACGTACACGGTGGCCTCGGCCAGCCCGTACGACGGCCGATGCGCTTCCGGGCGGAACCCGCGCGGGCCGAACACCTCGTGGAAACGCTCGACCGTGCGCGGCCGGACGGGTTCGGCTCCGTTGAGCGCGATCCGGACGTCCGAGAGGTCGAGGTCGTCCTCGGCACCGACGTCGGCGGCCAGGTCGTAGGCGAAATTCGGGGCCGCGGTGAAGACGGCCGGGTAGTCCGAGAGCTGGCGCAGCCACCGCTGCGGCCGGTGCACGAACTCCGCCGGGGACATGAACACCGACCGGCCGCCGACGTAAACGGGCAGGCACAGCAGCTGGATCAGGCCCATGTCGTGGAAGAACGGGATCCAGCCGGCGCAGGTCGTTTGCTCGTCCGAGGCGTAGGCCTGGCTGGCCTGCCAGCAGGCCGCGACCATCGCCCGGTGCGGGATCACCGCGCCCGCCGGTTCGCGCGTCGACCCCGACGTGTACTGCAGGTAGGCCGGGCTTTCCGGATCGACGCGGACCGGGTCGAGGCCCGGTCCGGACAGGTCGTCCACCACCACGAGGTCGCCGGGATCGCTGAACTCGCGCACCTTCGCCGCGGCCGCCGACGACGTCGCCCACACTCGCGCGCCGGAGTCGGCGAGGACCCCGGAGAGCCGGTCGGCCTGCGCGCGATTGCCGGGCAGCATCAGCGGAACGGCGACCATCCCGGCGGCGAGCGCGCCGAAAAACGCCAGCGGATAAGCGAGTTCCTGGCCGGCGAGGATCGCGACGCGCTCGCCCGGCTCCGCGACCCGCCGGAATTCCCCGGCCACGATCCGGACGTTGGCGGCGAATTCCGTCCAGGTCAGGGTGTGCTCGACGCCGCGATGGTGATCTTGGTGGGTGAACAGCAGCCGTTCGTCGTCGGCGCGGGCGAACAGCCGGTCCACGATCGAGACGTGCATGACCTCGTCGGGCACGCTCGCAGACGTCCGGGACACGCAGCGCAACCTACTCGACCTCGGAACCGGCCCGCGAGCCCGGTATTTACTCGCGAACCTGGGCGGCTCGGGATTCCAGATAGCGCTTCTCCGCGATACTGGCCGTCGCCTTGGCGGCCAGCCGGTAGTTCTCGTACGCGCCCGGCAGATCCCCGGCCTTCTCCAGCAGATGCGCCCGCACCGACAGCAACCGGTGGTGCCGCGCCATCCGTTCGTCACTGTCTAATGTGGACAGGAGGGCGAGCCCGGCCCGCGGCCCCTCGATCTCGGCGAGCGCGATCGCCCGGTTCAACGTCACCACCGGATTGGGCGCGATCCGTTCCAAGATCAGGTAAAGCGCGTGGACCTGCCGCCAGTTGGTTTCCTCCGCGGTCGCCGCGTCGGCGTGCGTCGCGGCGATGGCCGCCTGCAGCTGATACGGGCCGAGCGCCGAACCCGCCAGTGACGCTTTCGCCAGCTCAGTGCCCTCGTCGAGCATGGCGCGGTCCCACGTCGTGCGATCCTGATCCGCCAATGGCACGAGGTCGCCGGACGGTGTCGTGCGCGCCGTTCGACGAGCGTGGGTCAACAGCATCAACGCGAGCAGACCGGTCACCTCGCTGTCGTCTGGCAGCCGCGCGTGCACCATCCTGGCCAGGCGAATCGCCTCGTGCGCCAGGTCGGCGCGGTGCAGGTCGCTGCCGGAAGACGCGGTGTAGCCCTCGTTGAAAATCAGATAAAGCACCTGCAGCACGAACTGCAGTCGCCCCGGGTCTTCCGAACCGGGGAACGAACTGCCCGCCGCCTTGATCCGCTGCTTGGCACGACTGATCCGGGCAGCCATCGCGCCCTCCGGCACCAAAAACGCGCGGGCGATCTCGGCCGTAGTCAGGCCGCCGACCGCACGCAGGGTCAACGCGGTCTGCGACGCCGGGGTCAGCGTCGGATGGCAGCAGAGGAACAGCAAGTGCAGTGTGTCGTCGGTGTCCGGCACCTCGGGAGCGGTCTCGACGGCGTTCGCCAGCTCACGTTCGCGGCGTGCCTGATCGCTCCGCAGTTGGTCGACATAGCGCCGGGACGCGACCGTCGACAGCCAGCCGCGCGGATTGTTCGGCACGCCTTCGACCGGCCACTGCTGCGAAGCGGCGAGGACGGCCTCCTGCACCGCGTCCTCGCAGCCCTCGAATTGGCCGTACCGGCGCACGAGCACGCCGAGAACCTGCGGCACGAGTTCGCGCAGCAGGTCCTCGACGGAGGCGGCGCTCACGCGTCCAGTTGCCCTTCCGAGAACATCACCTGGCGCACCTCGACGCCGAGCCCCTCGATCGCGGCGTCCGGGACCTGCGCGGCCAGCTCGATCGCGCGCTCCTTGTTCTCGACGTCGATCAGGTAGTAACCGCCGAGGAACTCCTTGGACTCGAGGAACGGCCCGTCGGTCACCACCGGCTGCCCGCCTCGCACCGACACGACCGCGGCCTGCGACGGATCGGCGAGCGCCTGGGCGGCGATCAGCTCGCCGGACTTCTTCGTCGACTCCATGAACGCGGTGACGCCGTTGCCGAGGGCTTCCTTCTCCTCCTCGGTCAGCGCGTCGAGGACGGACTGGTTGATGTGCAGGCTGATCAGGAACTTCATCGCCTTGCTCCTCGTGGTTTCGGGGACTTTCGCGGAGTGGTCGGAGGCGCGGGCGAGTTCTGGACATGGACCTTATGTGACGCGCGTCACAGCTCATCCAGGCGCACTATGAACGGCATGGAGACCGACGCCTGGGCCGCGCTGGCGAGTCCGTTCGTGGAAGGCGCGTACGCGACCGTGAAGGGTCGAGTTCGCACGTACGTCCTGCATCAGCAGCTCCTGGCGCACCTTCCTCCGCCGCCGGCCACGGTGCTCGACGTCGGCGGCGGGGCCGGGCACCAGTCGTTTCCGTTGGCCCGCATGGGTTACGACGTCGTACTGCTGGACTCATCCGGCGCGATGCTGGCGAAGGCAGAGCAGGGTCTCGCCTCGGAAACGGCCGAGGTCCGCGAGCGAGTCCGACTGGTACGCGGCCGAGGCGAGGACGCCGTCGTGGCGGTCGCTGGTCAGAAATTCGACGCGGTGCTGTGCCACGGCGTGCTGATGTATGTGGACGATCCTGTGCCGATGATCGACGCTCTGTGCGCTTGCGCGGCACCGGGCGGGATCGTCTCGGTGATGGCGCTCAACGCCGAGACGCTGGCCGTCCTCCCCGCGTTGGAAGGACGGTGGAGCGACGCACTGGCGGCCTTCGACGCCCACGGTGAGCTGGGCGTCCTCGGCGTGGACACGCGCGCGGACACGGTCGCGGGGCTGTCACAGCTGCTTGTCGGGCAGGGAGCCGAACCGCTTGCCTGGTACGGGGTTTGGCTGTTCGCCGACTGGATGGACCTGGACGCCGACGAGAACCGGATCGCCGAGATCGCGGAGGTCGAGCTGGAGGCCGCGCGACGAGATCCGTACCGACGGCTCAGCCGGGTGTTCCATCTCGTCGTGCGGGCCTGACTGTCCTATTCGGACGCTTCCCAGAACTCCGTGAGGACGCGCGCGCCCTGGACCGGGTCCTGCGTCATCCACCAGTGGCCGAGCCCCTCCAGCACCGCGACCTTCGCCCCGGCCCGCGCGGCCGAACGGCGGCGTTGCTCGTCCGTGCCGACGAAGTGGTCCTCAGTCGCCAGCACGACGAGCCCCGGACGCTCCGCCGCGCGTTCGAGATCCCGGCCGAACTCCGCGATCGCCGGCTGCGCCGCGGACCGGTACAGCGGGAGCACCGCGCGCGCCATGTCGTCGTTCATCCCCTCGGCGACCTTGGCGGCCACCGACTCGTGCATTCCGCCCAGCACCAGGCGCTCCGCCCGCTTTTCCACCGGCGCGCCGAACATCGCCGCGACGGCTTCCTCGCCGACACCCGGTTTCTGCCACCCCTGCGCGAGGTCGTGCCACACGTAATCCGGGTCGAACGCGCCGGCTGTGTCGCTGGCCCAGCTGCGCACCAGCTCCGGACGAGCCATGACGGCGTTGAGCACGTGCGCGCCGCCCCAGTCGTGGCCGACCAGGTCGACCGGTTCGGGGAACTTCTCCAGCTCGGCGATCAACCAGTCGCGGTATTCGACAGCCGTCGCGCCGAACCCGTCCGGCAGCGGAGCACCGAACCCGGGCGGGGACAGGCACACGGTCGACCGGTCGCCCAGCTCGGCAAGCAGGCGTTCCCACACCGCGGCGGTTTCCGGATTGCCGTGGACGAACACTGCGGTCATCGGACTTCCTCCCTCTCGTCGCTGCCACTCTACGCACACTTGCTTGTCGGCCGACAAGTAAGTTGTAGGGTTTCTGCCCATGACCCCGGCCCGCCGCACCCAGCAGGAACGCCGTGACCAGGCATCGGCCGCTTTGCTCAAAGCCGCCGCCGAACTGGTCGTCGAGGAAGGGGTCCGCGCCGTGACCCTGGCGCGTGTCGGCGAGCGCGCCGGGTACAGCCGCGGCCTGGTCACCCACCACTTCGGCGGCAAACAGGCGCTGCTGGAACACCTCGCCCGCACCACGCAGACCGGTTTCGTCCCCGGCCTGGACGCTCTGCCGCCCGGCCTCGACCGGCTGCTGCGGCTGATCGACGGCTACCTCGCCCAGCTCAGCGAACCGGACGTGCTGAGCCGGGCTTTCCTGGTGCTGTGGGCGGAATCGATGACCGCGCCCGACCTGGCCCCGATCTTCCGCGAACGCGACCACGCCTTCCGCGACGACCTGCGGCAGGAGATCGTCGCAGGCATCGCCGAGGGCACCATCCGCGCCGATGTCGACCCGGACCAGATCGCCGTGGCCGTCGTCGGGCAGCTTCGCGGGATCGCACTGCAGTGCGTGCTCGACCCGAAGGCGGTAGAGCTGGCCGGGCTGCGCCGGTCCGCTGCCGAGGCGTGGAAACGGGCGCTGTCCTTCTGAACTGCGCCTTCTTGCATTTTTATAGAAATTGCGTCTAGAGCATTAATGTCTAGGCGTCTTTCGCATTTCGGAGAACGTCACACAGGCAGTGAGTGATCAGCTACTTTGTTAGCTGTCTGCATTTGATGACACCGAACATGGGGAGGGCTTCGCGTGTGGGAGGACGTCGAGTTCTCGATCTTGCACCCTGCCGATCCCGCGCCCGCGAAGAACGGGTTTTCGCTGGACATCGACGTGGCCAAGCAGGTTCTCCAGGAGCTGCTCGGCTATCAGGACAGGTTGGGGCTGATGAAGCGCAAGGTTTCCACCCTGTGCAGCATGAAGCCGCCGTCGAAGGATCCTTCGACGATGGCGATGCACGTCGCCATGGTCGGTGACGGCCGCGGAAAACTGGGGGCGTTTTCCTATGGCGGCGGGCACATCGACTTGCAGCTGGATTACGTCACCGAGCTGATCGACCGGATCCGGAAAGCACTGGCCGCGATCGGCCAGAGCGACCAGGACCAGGCGGCAGCCGTCGAGAAAACCCATCCCGGCACCGGCTCTCGAGGAAACTTCGGATGAACCTGCGCACGATCGTCGGAGTGCTCGCCCTCGCCGCACTGGCCGCTGGTTGCTCGGCACCTGACAACGGCCCCGCGACGAGCTCGGCACCGGCCACCGCGCCGTCGGCCCAGTCGCTGCCTTACGGCGGAGCGCCGAAGGTCGAGAACCCGCTCCCCGACACCGTGTTCTCCGACGGCCCCTGCCAAGCGCTCACCCCGGACCAGCTCACTTTCCAGCTCGGCTCGGCGGTGCCCGGGAAGCCGGACAATTCCGCGGTCCCCAGCTGCGACTGGATCAGCCCGGACACCCACGCCCGGATCGGCTTGTCCTTCTTCGGCAAGGACAACGACGGGCTCAGCAACGTCTACGCCAACGTCCGGCCGCAGATGAAACGCTTCGACGTGCTCCCGCCCATCCAAGGCTTCCCCGCCGTCGCCTACAGCACCCAGCCCGGGCCCATCACGAACTCGTGCGATGTCAACGTCGGGGTCACCGACCGGCTCTCCTTCATGGTGGAAGCGGCGCCCGGGGAGACCAAGCTCAACAAGATCGACCCGTGCCCGCTCGCGGTCTCCGTCGCGGGCAACGTGATCACCACGTTGAAGCAGAAAGCCGGCCGGTGACATGAAATTCTGGGAGCCGATCAAGCAATACCTGGACCAGCACCAGGAACTGACGGTGCCGATCGAGGACATCGTCAAGGAGGTGCAGGCCTCGGATCCCAGCAGCTGGCACACGGGCGCGACCTACGCTCGCGAGGTGGCCAGCGAGCTGGAAGCGATCAGCCAGGACATGTCCGGGACGCTGACGAAGCTCGAATCCTCGTGGACCGGCCAAGGCGCGGATCTCGTCGCCGAACGGCTGCGCAAGGTTCGCGCCTCGGCGATCGACGCGCATCAGGCCTTCGCGGCCAACGAGAACACCCACTCCACCGGCATCGCCATGCATGAGAATCTGCGGAATCAGCTGACGTCGATCCCGCCCGCACCCACCGGCAGCCCGACGCCCGCGATGGGGTTGATGAACGCGGACGTCCTCTCCAAGCTCATCGAGCACGACACGGCGCAGCAGAAAAACCTTGATACGTACGAGAAATTCACCTCGGACAGCCAGGGCAACACGCAGCAGCTGGAGGTCGACTACGGCAAAATCGGCACGTACGACGGCGGCGACGTGACCATCCAGCAGCACCCCTCCACCGAGGCGAAACCCCAGCCCGGACCGGCTGCTCCCGTCTCACAGCATCATTCACCGGGTGGGACTAGCTATCATTCACCGGCCGGAACTAGCTCGACCTTCAATCCGGGAACTGCGCCCACCGGCGCTTCCCCGCACAGCTATTCAACCCCGAACACCGTGCCTGACACGGGAAATGACCACACCAGCACGTCCGCGTACACCCCGCCGCCGGCTTCCGGGTCGAACGTGGATACCTCGTGGCGCGGTGGAACGAGGACACCCGCGGCATCCGGTCCTGGGAACGAATTCGGCATCACGCCAATCAGCGGCCTCGGCGACGGACGTCTCGGCGGTATCTCAGAACGCCTCGGAGGCTCCGGACGCTACGGCAGCGGCTACGGCAGTGAAGGCGGTTCCGGACGCACCGGCACCGGCACCGGCTCCGGCAAATCCGGTGGCAGTTCCGGCCGTTTAGGCGGCGAGGCAGGTCCACGTTCCGGCGCGGGTGCGAGCGAAGGCGCGGCGTCCCGAGTCACCGCGGAACGTGGTACGCCCGGCGGAAAAGGCCTGTCCGGTGCGGCGGCACCCGGAGGTCAACGGGGCAAGAAAGAAGAAGACGAAGAGCATGAACGCAAGTACGTTCTTGACGTAGACCTCTTCGCCGACGATGGCACCGCCGTCGACCCGGAAACCGGCATGCGTCCGACGCCGCCGACTCTCGGGGCATAAGGACCGCTGCCACAACGACCCTCGATCGGCCGGATCAACTCGCAACGACCACCAGAGTGCTGGTCAGCAGGCAGGCCTCGATGGCCCGGTCCCGCCTCGCCGCCCGTCAAGCGGCGAGACGGAACTCCCCCTCACCCGGCACTCCCCTCCCAGCATCGCTCCCCCGAAGCGCTGCCCCGACGGCTTGTCCCCTCAAGCGTCGCCCCTCTGACACGGTTCCCTGACCGGACCCGCCGCAAGCGCCGCCCATTGAGCGGTTCTCGCGGGAGAGTTGGCTTTCCGCAGCATCCGCCCCTCAAACGGACCTGCCTCGAGCACCCAATCTCCGAGACGCCGCCTCTACAGCAACGGCCCGCGCAGTGCTCCCCTCACCACGCTGCCGCCGCCCTCAAGCACTGCCCCAACACCGTCAACCCTCCGGCAGCTCGGCTTCCCGAGCGGCACGACCCCTCAGACGTGCCGCCCGCAAACCGCGCCTCCGCCGCATCAGACCGCGAACGCCGCGGCCTTCCGCGCCCGCACGGCCCGGTTAGCGCCAGGCAGCCACTGCACGACGAGGACCGCCAGCAGGCTCAGCACTGCGATGGCGTCGAAGGCGTTCAGCAGCGCCGGGTTGAGGTCGATCAGATCGCGCAGGCCCAGACCGATGCCGAAGACCGCGAATACCGTCAGCACCACCCGGGCCCAGTTGCGGGCGGCGAGCACCATCATGGCCGACACCAGCGTCACCAGGCCGAGGACCAACCAGATCGCCGCGCGGGCGGTGAACGACGGCATGGCGATTCGGGTCAGGTCGTCGGCCGTCAGCAGGCCGCTCGAGGCCAGTTCTCGACCTTCGGCCCGCAGGTACTCCTGAACGGCGGGGCGAACCAAACCCTCGCCCCGCACGAGCACCGTCGCACCCCACAGCAGCCCGCTGAGCGCACCGAGCAATCCCAGCCCTCCGCCGATGGCCAGGGTGCGCGAGCGGCGCGCGCCGGGGGAACTGAACGAACTCACTTCTGTCGAACTCCTTGGATCAGCAATCGAATCAAGCGTCACGGAGTTTCCCGCCGACGCCGTGCGCCGTCCACTGGTTCGAGGATATTATCTGCAGATTTTTTAAACTGGCCCCGAGATCAGGAAGGCCGCGTTAGGCTCTCCGTCGTCCGAGAAGAGAATGCAGAAGGCGAGTCCTGCCAGATGTCCGCACCCAGCCCGTTCCGGTCGCCGTCGTTCAACGTGCTCAGCAGGCTCCTGCGCTCCTCGCCCGCTCTGCTCGACACGACGTTCGACCAGTTGCGCACGCTGATCACGGTCGCGGAAACCGGAACCGCCCTCGCCGCGGCCCGTACGCTCGGCCGCGACCAGTCCAGTGTGCAAAAACAACTCGACACTCTCAACCGCAATTTCTCGGAATTGTGCGGCGAACCATTATTGCACCGCCAGGGACGCGGTCGCCACGTTCTTTTCACCGAAACCGGCCGCGCGGTCGCGCAGCAAGCTCGCCGCACGCTCACCGAATGGCTGGACACCATTCACGAATGCCGTCGCGAACTCGGCGGAACGCTCACCGTCGGCGCGACTCGCTACACCCTCGGCAGCCTTGCCCACGCCGGCGATCTCGTGGCCGAGCAGTTCCGCGCCCGCGACATCGAGCTCAACGTGGTGCACGTGCGCACCAAAGACCTGATCGACCGCCTGCTGGCCAAGGACGTCGACCTGGTGTGCGGCAGCGTCGTCACGACCAGCGCGCTCGACTCCGTCGACGTGCTCGAATGGCGGCGCGGCGGACTCGCCATCGTGACCAATATGGACACTCCGAAACCCGGGGAGTCCGTGGCCACCAGCCAATTGCCGACGCTTCCGCTCGTCGTGCCCAGCGGCGGCGTGATCAACGACTTCATGCGCGGCTGGTTCGGCTCCGACTACCGCAACCGGCTCGACATCGTCGCCGAGATCGACTCCGCGCAATACGGATTCGAACTGCTCCGCTCGGGCCTGGTCCGCGGATGCATGCTCGTCACCCAGCGGCTCGGCGAGGCCGCGGGCGAAAACCGCCTGCACGCCGCCTCCGGATTGCGCACCATCGGGCTCGTCGACGACATCGAGCCGAAACTCGAACTGCTCGTCGGCGTGTTCGCCCGGCGCGGCGAACGATCCTCGTACCCGGACAGCCATCCGCTCAACCTGCTGTGGAACGCGCTGCAGCAGGCCGGGGAGGCTTCCTGGCTCGAGGTCGGCCGCTGACCCGGCAACGGGCGGGAAAACCTCAGCCGACCTCCTCGATCTCTACCCGGTCCGGATAGAACGCGACGTGCCCCTTGATCGCGGCCACCGCGTCGTACGGGGCCTCGTAAACCCACACCGCGTTCTCGCCGTCCGGCACCGCGGCGAGGCTGTAGTACGAAGCGTCGCCCTTGTACGGGCAGTGCGTGCGGTGGTCGGTGGGCGACAGCATCGCCAGGTCGACATCCTCCAGCGGGATGTACTGCACCGGCGGGTAACTGGCCTCGCGCAGCACCTGCGCGCGGGTGGTGTCGGCGATGGTCTTCTCGCCTGCCTTGACCACCACGCGCGCGGGGTTCGGCTCAACGGTGATCGGGTGGTCCGGCCCCGGGATCAGCTTGTCGGGCATGGTTCTCCTCCTCCGCGCAACGGAAGCGGTGCGCACTCCCAACACTAGGCCGGACCACCGACAAAATCAGACGTCGGCGCTTTCCGACCAGCCGGTCAGACCCCGGCGACCTGCGAGATCCAGCTCCGGTACCGCGTGATGTTGGTGTAGGCGGTGCTGCTCTGCCGGTCGCTGGTCGACGCGACTCCCACCTGCCGTCCGGACGCGAACATCGGGCCGCCCGAGTCGCCGCCCGCGGTGATGCCGTCGCCGTACGTGGCACACACCGCGACGCCGCCCTCGTAGTCGCTGCACTGCGGCGTGGTCACCCGAACGTTGGCCACTTTCAGGTACCGCGACTGGCAGTTGATCTCCGAACCGCACCGGCTCGTCGCGCCCCAGCCGTACACCTGCACGGTCTGCCCGGCGCGGACGTCGGTCGAGGTGCCGAGCGGCGAGTACGTCGCGTTCACCGAGGTGGACAGCCGGACGATCGCCAGGTCAGCGGCACCGGGATAGCGCGTGATCGCGGCACCGGTGGCCATCGTGCCACCGCTGCTTTGGTCGAGGCTGCCGATGCGGAAGGTGTACGTCCCGCTGGAGGCGACGCAGTGCTTCGCGGTGAGGATGTACTGCGGAGCGATGATCGTGGCCGTGCAGTTCTGCTGCCCGTTCACGAACAGCCGCGCGGCCCACGGGGCGTTGGACGCGTAGCCGCCGCCGATGATCGCCGGCGTCGAGGACGGCCCGCTCGAAGCTGCGGCCTGTCCGGCGAATCCGGCTAGGCCGAGCGCGGTAGCGAGCAAGCAAACAGGTGCGCAAACGCATGGTCTCTCGTTTCTGCGGCTTCGTCGCCGCGGTTCCGGTGGGGACGGGCCCTCGATCATCAAGGCCGCGCCCGCGGACCAGAACCGGCGAAAGTAGCCGGGGACCACCTGTTCTTCCGCCGCCACCGCCGCTACGGACAGTTCCGCGTACTGTTCCTCAGCCGGCGGCCCGGGTCCGGCGCAGCCAGTACAGGCCGATCACCGGGAGCACCAGCGGGATGAAGAGGTACCCCTCCCCGTAGACCGACCACACCGTGGCGTCCGGGAACGCCTGCCGGTCGAAAATGCTGAAGGTGCCGACAGTCAGCACGCCCAGCAGTTCGACCGTGCACGCGGCGAGCGCGATCCGCCACCACGTCCGGCCGCCGCGGGCGAGTGCGATAGTGGCCAGGATGTAGATCACAGCGGCGAAGGCCGACAGGACGTACGCCAGCGGCGCCTCGTGGAATTTCGTGCCGATCTGGACGCCCGCCCGCGACGTCGCGGCGAGCGCGAAGATGGCGTACACCGCGACCAGGATCCGGCCGGGACCGGTGGCGGTCTTACGCGCTTGCTCCACTCCACACCTCGTTCAGTCGCAGCACCATCACCGGAATGGCCAGGCAGGCGATGCCGAGCACGACCGTGCTCGACCGGCTCTGCTCGGCCAGCGCCCACGCCGCGCCGACCGGCAGCACGACGAGGCAGCCGATCAGGTAGGCGAGGTAGGTCGCGAGGCTGCCCGGATGGTGGCCGGTCGCGAGCAGCACGATCCCGATCACGAGCTGGGCGACCAGCAGCACCTCGATCACGCCGAGCGCGACGAGCAGCGGGGTGTCCGGGAGCTTCTTGCGCGCCGCCTGGACGAAACTCCACAGTGCGACGAGCAGCGCGCACCCAGCGACCGCTATCGCGAACCCGACGATCACCCGTTCCTCCTTCTGCCCGCCGGGGTCAAAGTACCCGCTTCGCCCACCGACCCGGACGGGCGAGGGTCGGACGGCGTGGCCGGGGCCACTTTCACCGGAACGGGTCGCTGGCATTCCGTCAATTCCCGAACGCCACGGAAATCCCGCTCGACCGGGCGACGGGGAATCACCCTCGGTTCGCCAACGCCGGATTTATCCTCGCCCCGCCCGGGTCCGCCGAACGCTGAAATGGCGGATTGGCGCGGCGGCGAAGCTGTGCGGGAATGGTTTCCGTCGCCGGAGCACCGGAGAAGCGAACACGCGGAAGGATCCACTTTTATGAACGTCCGGCACGAGGCATTCTGCCTCGCCGATCCGTGGTTCTTCGACCGCCGACGGGAAATGTCCGCCGACGACCTGGCCGCCCCACCCTATAGTCCACAATGGACAGTAGAAGAGACTCCGCACTGGCGCTTCCTCCGCCCGTCCGGCACCGCCTTGCCGGAACAAGGCTGGGCAGTAGAGGTTTCCGCCGCCCCAGGCAATGTCGACCGAGTACTGGACCGCATCCGCGAGTACTGCCGGACCCGGCGGCTGCATCACCGGCATCTGCGTTCCCGGTCGATTTTCCTCGACCGCAATGCCGAATATCCGACGACTGGCGGAACCGGTGCGCTCGCCACTATTTATCCGCCCGACAATAACGCGCTCGAGCGGATCCTCGATGATCTTTCCGAACTCCTCGCCGGCGAACCCGGCCCGGATATCGACGGCGCGCTCCGCTGCGGAAAATGCCCGATTCACGTGCATTACGGCGGGTTCGCCGAACTGTGGACCGAACACGGCGGCGCCCGCGTGCCCGCACTGCGCAGGCCGAGCAGCGCGCTCGAACCCGCGCCGCGAGGACCGGACTTCTCCGTGCCGGACTGGGTCCGGATCCCCGACTGCGTCGCGGAGTACACCGACGCACCGATCCCGCCGCATCCGGTCGCCGAGGTACTCAGCCAAGCCCACGGCACCGCTGTCTACCTGGCCGAACGCGGCGGCGAGCGGGTGGTCGTCGAGGAGGCCTGGCCGTTCACCGGACTGGACGGCAACGGCGTCGACGCGGTCGCGCGGCTGGAGCGCAAAAACGACCTCTTCGCACGGCTCGCCGGAATCCCCGGCATCCCGAAAACCCACGCGTACCTCTCCGGACAGCGGCATTACCTCGTGCGGGAGCACCGGCCCGGCCTGCCGTTGGACGTCTGGCTCGCCCGGCACTACCCGCTCACCCGCCGAGACTGTCCCGAAGCCGACCTGGCCGCCTACCGCGGACAGGCGCTGTCCGTTCTCGCGCAGGTCGACCGCATCGTCGCGGAAGCGGCCGAACGCGGCGTCGTCCTCGAAAACCCGCGCGACATCCTGGTCGACAGCTCCGGCACGGTGTCGCTGATCGGCTTCGACCGCGACGAGACCGCCCTGCGACTGCGCCTCTTCCTCCCGCTGGCCCCGCTCTATCGCCTGGTGCCCGAACGCCTCCGGTGGGCCGCCGAGCTCACCGAACGGCGGTTCTCGCTGCCCGCCGGCTACGCCGACCGCATCGCGCCCCCTACCGAGCCCGCCCATACCGAACTCGACGAACCCCGTCCCGATTGGACGCTGGTGCGCAAGCAGATCGCCGAAGCCCTGCTCGCCTGCGCGACCCCGGATCGCCAGGATCGCCTGTTCCCCGGCGACATCGAGCAGTTCCGCGTCGGCGGCGCGACCTTCGGCACCGGCGCGGCAGGCGTGCTGCACTCGCTGCACGTCGCGGGCGTCGGCCGCTTCCCCGAGCACGAGCAGTGGCTGCTCGACGCGATCGACGGGCACCAGCCCAGTCGCGCGGGTTTCTACGACGGCAGCCACGGAATCGCCTACGTGCTGGAGGAATTCGGCTACCGGAAGGCCGCGGGCGACCTCCTCGCCGCCTCGCGCGCGCTGGTGGACCAGACCGTCGGCCACGATCTCGCGAGCGGGCTGGCCGGCGTCGGCCTGACCCGGCTGCACTTCGCCGCGACCCGCGCCGACAACGAGTTCGGCAGGCAGGCGCTGAACATCGGCATCCGGCTCGCCGAGGCGCTCGACACCGCGGAACCGCCGGGCGCTTCGGCGCGCGCCGGGCTCTTGCACGGCTGGTCCGGCCCGGCGCTGCTGTTCCTGCGGCTCTACGAGCGCACCGGCGAACCGGCCTGGCTGTCGTTCGCCGACCAGGCGCTCGAACGGGATCTGGAGGAATGCGTCCCGGCACCGGACGGCTCGCTGGCGGTCCGCGACGGCGACCGAGGTTCGCAGCGAGGCGCGGGAATCGGCAGCGCCGGAATCCTGATCGTCACCGAACAGCTGGCGCGGTACCGCTTCGACGCGAAGGCCGCGCGCAGCCTGCCCGCACTGCGCGTCGCGTGCCGAGGAGAGTTCGCGCTCCATCCCGGCCTGTTGAACGGCCGCAGCGGGCTCGCCGCCGGACTCGCGTTCAGCAGCGCGCCGGACCGGCGCGCCCAGGACGCGATCGACCGGCACCTGACGCGGCTTTCCTGGTATGCAGTCCCGTTTCGCGGCGGCCTTGCCTTCCCGGGCAGTCACCTGCTACGACTGTCCGCCGACGTCGCCACCGGCGGCGCCGGAGTCCTGCGCACTCTTTCCGCGCTTCAGGACGGCACCGAACTGCTCCCGTTCCTCGGCCCGACGCCGCGGGTCAGCCATGAGTCCACTGTGGACGTCAGTGTCGACATGTCCATTAGCCGACAGTTTCGCCACGCGGAACCATGACTGAGTGTCCGGACACTTTTTGAATCACTCATTCAGCCCAGCCCATGGGTCCGGCATCCGCAGCCGGGGCCCGTGCCTCGGCAAATGCCGGGGAACCTCGCCGCTACGGTCGGTAACCGCCGCCGCGGCGGGCCGCAGCGCCTCGTTCAGCGGAACCACAAGGCCCCCGTTCGTGATAGAAACCGGGGCTGTTCCGTTCGGTGGGCCTACGAAGGGTGTATCCGAGATTTCCGTGACGAGGACCACTCGCACCCCACTGGCGTGTCCGCTTCCCCGGCCGTGTCCGCACTCTCGCCGAGGGTGACCCAGGAGTTCGTGAATCATCGTGGAGAACAAGGACGATCCCGGCAAGGCGTACGACAAGTCGATCCGGAAGAGGCTGACCCGGACGGTCCTGATCCCCAGCATCACTCTGCTCGTGCTGTGGGCGGTGCTGGCGACGGCCTTCTTCATCAACGGCTTGTACGTGCGGCTCGTCGCGGGCTCAGTGCGTGACGTTTCGATCCCCGCGCTCACCGCGCTGTCGTCGCTGCAGCAGGAACGGCAGCTCGCCCTGCAGTACCTCGACAGCCCCAGCTCCGGTCCGCAGCAGCTGCAGCAACAGGAGCAGGACAGCGACGGCAAGCTGAAGGGCCTGCAGGAAGCCTTCGCGGCCACCATTTCCAGCGCTCCGGACGAGATCGCCAGCAAGGTCACCGCGCTGAAGGCGCAGCTCGACCAGCTGCCGGTGCTCCGCTCGCAGGTCAACTTCCGCAGCATCAACCGCGCACAGGTCAACGCCTACTACAACGGCGTCCTCGACTCCGCGGCCACGCTGTTCGACACGCAGGCGCGCATCGTCCCCGACGCGACCGCGGTGCAGGGCGCGATCTCGGCGACCTCGCTTTTCCGGGCAGGCGACCTGATGTCGCGCGAGACGTCGCTGGTGTCGGCCGCGTTCTCCAGCGGCACCTTCGCGCCGGACGACTTCGTCCAGTTCTCCCAGCTGGTCGGCTACTACCGCACGCAGCTGGCGCAGATCTCGCCGTTCCTCGAGCCGGCGGTGCGCCAGCACTACCAGCAGCTCTCGACGAGCGACGCCTGGAAACGGCTCAACGCCGCCGAGGACTCGCTGATCAAGCACGGTCCGTGGACCAGCAGCGACCAGAACAGCGTGCCGGTCTCGGCGGGCGATTGGCACGCGCTGACCGCGCAGGTGGCCCAAGGTCTGAACCAGCTCACCATCGAACAGGCCGACCAGGTCTCCGCCGCCGCGATCGACTCCGGGAACGCGCAGCTGCGCAACGCCATCATCGGCAGCATCGTGGCCCTGCTCGCCTCGCTGGCCGCGATCATCGTCGCGGTGCGGGTGTCGCGGTCGCTCGTCGACCGGACCCTGATGACGCGCCTCGAGCGGCTGCGGAACGACTCGCTCGACCTGGCGCGCAACCGGCTGCCGAACATCGTCCGCAGGCTCAAGAGCGGCGACCCGGTGGACATCGAGGCCGAGCTGCCGAAGCTGGACCACGGCCGGGACGAGATCGGCCAGGTGGCCGAAGCGTTCAACACCGCGCAGCTCACCGCGGTCAACGCGGCGGCGAGCGAGGCGAAGGCGCGAAGCGGTGTGCACAACGTGTTCCTCGGCATCGCCCACCGCAACCAGGTGCTGGTGCACCGGCAGCTGCAGATCTTGGACGAAATGGAAAGCCGCGAAGAGAACTCGACTCAGCTGGCGTCGCTGTTCCAGCTGGACCACCTCGCCGCGCGGGCCCGGCGGACCACCGAGAACCTGATCATCCTCGGCGGCAAGCAGCCCGGACGGCGCTGGCGCAAACCGGTTTCGCTGATGGAGGTGCTGCGCGCGGCCGTGTCGGAAACCGAGCAGTACTCGCGGGTGCAGGTCGAGCAGGTGCCGGACGTGGCGATCGTCGGCAGCGCGGTCGCGGACACCATTCACCTCGTGGCCGAGCTGGTCGACAACGCGACGTCGTTCTCCCCGCCCGGTTCGCAGGTCGAGGTGACCAGCCGGATGGTCGCGCGCGGCGTCGTGGTCGACGTGTCCGACCAGGGGCTGGGCATGAAGGAAGGCGTGCGCGAGTGGGCTAACGCGATGATGGCCGACGCGCCCGAATTCGACGCGATGGCGCTGCGCGCGGACTCCAGCCTCGGCCTGTTCGTGGTCGCGCGGCTGGCTTCCCGGCTGGGCATCACGGTCACCTTCGACCCGTCGCGCTACGGCGGCACCCGGGCGACCGTGCTGATCCCGTCGAACCACCTGGCCGACGCGAACGCGCCCGAACCGGCGGACGAAACCCCGGCGCTCGCCCAGGTCGGCGCGCCGGCGCAGGAAAGCGCCGCACAGCAACCCGCTCAGGAAGCGCCGCAGCCGACGCCGCGGCCGTACCCGGCCCGTCCGCTTCCGACGCCGAATCCGCGGACCCCGGAGCCGTATCCGCCGTCCGCGGGCCAGATCCCGGACGTCCCGGCCGCGCCGCGCGTCCCCGCTGCCGCTGAGCCTGACCTCAGCGGGCTGCGGGGAGACGACCGGCCCCGGCTCCCGCGCCGGCAGCCGCAGCAGAACCTCGTCGCCCAGCTCCAGGACGACCCCACCGCCGAGGACATCGACGTCACCAATGCGGGCGAGACCACCGCGCGGACGCTGATGGCCTTCCACAAGGGCACCCGCCGGGCGCGAGGCGGGCAAAATGACTCATAACGACCGAACACCTCACCACACCGAAAGTCAGGGTCTGTCCGCATGAACGAGTACGGGAATTCCACCCCTGATCTCAACTGGCTGCTCGACGACGTGGTCAACCGCGTCGTCGGCGCGCAGAACGCCATCGTGCTGTCCGCCGACGGCCTGCTGCTCGGCAAGTCGTCCGGGATGAGCAAGGACGACTCGGACCAGCTCTCGGCCATCGCGTCGAGCCTGCAGAGCCTCGCCAAAGGGGTGAGCAGGCAGTTCAACCGCGGGCCGGTGCTGCAGAACATGATCGAGATGGAGCGCGGGTACCTCTTCGTGTCGGCCGCCGGGCAGGGCGCGTGCCTCGCGGTGCTCGCCGGCGCGGACATCGACGTCGAAATGATCGCGTACGAGATGAACCGACTGGTCAAGCGCGTCGGCGACTACCTGGCGTCGGCGCCGCGCGAGGCCGCGAACCTGCTGCGGGAGGCGACATGAGCGACGACGGCTGGTACGACGAGGCCGCCGGACCGCTGGTACGGCCGTACACGATCACCAGCGGACGGACCCCGTCCGACCACCAGCTCGACCTCTCCACCCAGGTGATGACCCTCCAGCAGGGATCGGACCCGGTCGGGCTCGGCCCGGAGCACCTCGCGATCACACAGATGTGCCGCAGACCCTTGTCGGTGGCCGAGATCGCGGTGTACGTGAAGCTGCCGCTCGGCGTCGTCCGCGTGCTGTGCGGCGACCTGATCGACCGCGGCCTCGTCATCACCCGCGCCCCGTCCCGTCAGCCGGCCCAGGCGCCGGACCACGAAACTCTCCAGGCGGTTCTCGATGGCCTCATCAAGCTCTGAAGACGCCGCGGCGTCGGTGCCGACCCCGGTCAAGATCATCGTCGCCGGCGGGTTCGGCGCCGGGAAGACCACCATGGTCGCCTCGGTCAGCGAAATCCCGCCGCTGTCCACCGAGGAGGTGCTCACCGAGGCGAGCACCGGCGTCGACGACCTTTCCGGTGTGGAGCACAAGAAGACCACCACGGTCGCGCTCGACTTCGGCCGGATCACCATCTCGCCGCGGCACGTGCTGTACCTGTTCGGCACCCCGGGCCAGGAACGGTTCTGGTTCATGTGGGACGACCTGGCGCGCGGTGCGATCGGCACCGTCGTGCTGGTCGACACTCGCCGGCTGGAGACCAGCTTCGCGGCGGTCGATTTCTTCGAGCGGCGGAAGATCCCGTTCGTCGTGGCGGTGAACTGCTTCGACAACGCGCCGCGCTACACCCCCGACGAGATCCGCGAGGCGCTCGTGGTGCCCGACGGCGTGCCGATCGTCATGTGCGACGCGCGACAGCGGGATTCGAGCAAGATCGCGCTCATCCGGCTGGTGAAGCACGCGATGACGGTGGTTCCGCAGCCCGCCTGACCTGGGGTTCCGGCCCAGCGAGGGGGTTCCCGGCGTGAACTGCGCCCCGGGAGTTGGACTGGGAATCCAGTTCCGGCTGTCCGGGGAGTGGTTCGTTGCATCCACGCAGTTCGTTGTCTGAGTGGCAGCGGGCGTCCGCTGTTGCGTTGTTCGAGGACGGGTATGGCGCGAAGGCCGTGGCGTCCCGGTTGGGGGTGTCGGCGGGTGCCGTGCGACGCTTGCGTGATCGTTGGAGGCTGCGGAGCGCGGGAGCGCTGATGAACAAGCCAGGCAGGCGGTCGTTCGGGTTCGAGTTCAAGCTGGAGGTCGTGCGCCGGTATGTCGGCGGCGAGGCGACCGCGGCCGAGCTGGCGCGCGAGCACGGCCTGTCCTCGCCCAAACTCGTGGAGAACTGGGCGCGGGCGTATCGGCGCGAGGGCGAGGACGCGTTGCGGCCCAAGCCGAAAGGCCGTCCGCCCGGTGTCGCGGACTCGCCGGGTCCCGGCGAGCTGGAGCGGTTGCGGGCGGAGAACCTGCGGCTGTCGGCGGAGAACGCCTACCTAAAAAAATTGCGGGCCTTGAGGGAGCAGGGGCGAGGGTGAAAACCCAGGCCGTCGCCGCCCTCAAGGCCGACTATCCGCTGCCGGTGCTGCTGGCGGTCGCGGGCCTGGCCCGGTCGACGTTCTTCTACCACCAGGCCCGCCTGGACCGGCCCGACCCGCACGCCGGGCTCAAGGCCGCGATCGCCGAGGCGTTCGAGGCCGCCCGCGGCCGCTACGGGCACCGGCGGATCCACGCGGTCCTGGCCCGCGACGGCTGGCGGGTGGCGAAGAAAACCGTGCGCACGCTGATGAACGCCCTCGGCCTGGCCTGCCAGGTCCGGCGGCCGCGCCGGTGCCGGTCCTGGCCCGGGCGGCCCGGCACGACCGCGCCGAACCTGCTCAACCGCCAGTTCAACGCCGACGCCCCGGACACCACATGGGTCACCGACGTGACCGAGTTCCGCATCCGCGACCGCAAGCTCTACCTCTCGCCCGTGATCGACCTGTTCGACCGGTCCGTGGTCGCCTACGCCTGCGGCCCGTCCCCGACGCTGGAGCTGACGAACTCCTCGCTGCGCGCCGCGATCGCGACCCTGCCCGCCGGAGCCCGCCCGCTGGTGCACTCCGACCAGGGCTTCCAATACCAGCACGCCTCCTGGCGCACCCTGCTCGCCGACGCCGGCCTGACCCAGTCGATGTCCCGCCGCGCCACCTGCCTGGACAACGCCGTCGCCGAGAACTTCTTCGGCCACCTCAAAGAAGAACTCTTCCACCACAACACGTTCGACACCGTCGACACGTTCACCACGGCACTGCACGACTACATCGACTGGTACAACACCACCCGCATCTCCACCACCCTCGGCGACCTCAGCCCAGCCGAATACCGAGCCCAGACCCTCGCCGCCTAACCTCTACATAACCAGTCCAACTTCCGGGGCCCAGTTCAGCGCGGGGAGCCCCCTCGTTCGCTTTCCGCTGTCCTCAGTGGACCGGGGCCATCCGGAGATTGAAGTGCCGCAGGATCTTCGGCGCTTCGACGATCCGGTAGCCGGGCACCTGCTCGGGGTTTTTCGCGATGTCGCCGAGGATTTCCGCTACGTAGTCGTAGTGGCCCTGGGTGTACACGCGCCGCGGCAGCGCCATCCGGACCAGTTCGAACGGGGCCGGGGTGATCAGCTCGTTCTGCTCGTCGAGCGTGCCGAGGTAGAGCGAACCCAGTTCCACACAACGGATTCCGCCCGCCAGGTACAGCTCGCAGGCCAGCGAATGCCCCGGGAACCGCGACGCGGTCAGATGCGGCAGCAGGCGGCCCGCGTTGAGGTAGAGCGCGTGGATGCCCGGCGGCTGCACGATGTCCACCCCGGCCTCGTTGGCCTGCCTCGCGAGCCGGGCCGCCTCGCCCGCGCGCGCGGCGAGGTAGTGCGGATCGACGACTTCCTGCAGGCCCTTGGCGACGCGGTCGAGGTCGTGCGCCGCGAGCCCGCCGTAGGTGCGGAAGCCTTCGGTCGCGATCAGGTTGGTCTCGCAGCGCTGGGCGAGTTCCGGGTCGGTCAGGCCGATGAACGCGCCCATCGGCGCGATGCCGTCCTTCTTCAGGCTCGCGACACAGCCGTCGACCAGGCCGAACGCTTCTCGGGCGACCTCGCGCGGCGTCTTGTCCGCGTAACCCGCCTCGCGCTGGATGACCAGCCATGCGTTCTCCGCGAACCGTGCGGCGTCAAGGAAAACCGGCACACCGTGCGCCCGCGCGAGCTTCGCGGCCGCGGCCAGGTTGGCCATCGAGACCGGCTGTCCGCCGCCGCCGTTGTTGGTGATGGTGAGCAGCACCTGGCCGACGCGAGCGCCGTCCGGGCCGCTCAGCAGGCGTTCGAGGGCGTCGAGGTCGATGTTGCCCTTGAACGGTTCGAGGCTGTCGAGGTCGCCGAACTCCGCGCAGGGCAGGTCGATCGCCTCGGCACCGAGCAGTTCGACGTTCGCGCGGGTGGTGTCGAAATGCGTGTTGCTGACCGAGATCCGGCCGCTCTCCAGCACGCTCGAGAACAGCACGCGCTCAGCCGCGCGGCCCTGGTGCACCGGCAGGAGATGCGGATATCCGGTGAGTTCGCGCAGTGCGTCGCGGAAGCGGTAGAACGAGTCCGACCCGGCGTAGGAGCGGTCCGCGGCGGCCGCGGCGGCCTCCTGCGCGGTCGAGACCGCGCCGGTGCCGGAGTCGGTGAGCAGGTCGATGCTGACCTTGTTCGCGGGCAGGTTGAAGGCGTTGTAGCCCGCCGCGGCGAGCGCCTGCTCCCGTTCGGCGCGAGTGGTGACCGGGATTTCGGCGACGACTTGGGAGCGGTACGGCGGGAAGGTCCGCATCGGGTGTTTCCTCCAGTTGTGGGTGACAGCCGAAAACTACCGCGTCAGGTCATCCGGCCGAGCACCGGCCGTTTTCTCGGCGGCGCTACCGCATACGCTTCGGAGGACAGGTACACCGTGATTCCGGAACCGAACTCGCCCATTCTCAGCGACACGTGCGCGATCAGTCCGACACCGTCGCGCAGCGGTCGCTTCGAAACCGCTGCCAGCGCTTTGTCCAGTTTTGTCGGGTCGAAGTCGTACTGCGCGAGAATGGCGTGCACACGGGCGCGCGCCACCTCGTCGTCCGGGACGTAACTCCGAATAGGAAGATAAAGACTGTAGTTTCCCGGAGTCCCGCCCATGCCTTCGACAAAGGAATAACTGGATACCAGCGGGCGACCTTCGAAGGGACCTTTTCCTCCGCCGAGCACGGCGAGGAATTCCCGGATCAGCATCGGGTCCGTGCCCGGCACCAGCTCGGCCGCGCGCACCGCGTCCTCGGCCTCGGCGGCGTCGTGCGAGACGTACACCTTGACCCGGGACAGCGGGTCGTCGTCGAGGTCGAGCGCGAAGAAGGTGAAGTTGTCGCGCTCGCCGCGGCGCAGCGCGTGCTCGACCACCGGGTCGAACGCCTCGCCGAGGTTCAGCCGCCGGAACCCCTCGCTGACCAGGGAATCCGCCATGGTCGGCCCGCTGATCTGCGGGTTCAGGTACACCTTGATCTTCGGCGCGGAGCCGTTGCGGAAGATCAGCGAGTACCACAGCGTGAACGGCCCGCGGCGCTCCTCGTGCGGGAGGAAGAGGTCGGACACCGCGTCGAGCCGGTCGGTGACCAGGCCGTACTCGCCGGCCACCTGAGCGAGGAACGAGCGCGGGTCCGGGGCCCCGACGGTCTCGCCGAGAACCCGTACCACACATTCGCCATTGGCGTCGAATGCGACCGAGAATTCGACGGGCGTAGTGTCGTCCGCCACATTGCACGGGAACTGCGCCGGAGCGCCGACGGTCAATTCCCCGGACTCGCCGAGCAACAACCGGAGAAGTTCCAGGTGACGGCGTTCTTCGGGATCGAATCCGACCGCGCGGCACAGCCGGTCGAGTTGACCACCGGCATGGGTGTACATCGACAAGTCGACCATCGGCACACTCGCTCCGACCATGGCGCTGTATTCACCGTTTCATTCGTGCGTTCGGCCCCGCGAAGCATCCGCCGTTCGGCGGAGCGGGTGCTCCTGGGCCGCCGAGAAGATTAATCCCCGGAATGCCGATCACCATACCTCTGACGGAGCGACAACACCGGCCGGAAACCGTGCCTGAGTGTGCTGATCAACACCGGAATTCACCTGAATTCCGCATCGACAGGAACAAATTCTGCGGCTACTTGGGCCCGCCATGTGGGCTATCCCACTGCTGCCCGCGGACGGTGTCTCGTGCACCCGATGCGGCGCCTCCGCGGCGAAAATTGTCGGTGGCGGGTGAGACGCTCGTCTCATGACCCAGATCCCGAAGCATCTGTCCAAGGTCGCCGAGAGCGACCGCCCGCCGATCCCCCGCGTCGCCGGCGAACGCGAGACGCTCCTCGCCTACCTGGAGTGGCACCGGGAAACCCTCGCACTGAAGTGTGCGGGCTTGAGCCAGGAAGCCGTGTCGACGCGCGCGGTACCGCCGTCCACGATGTCGCTCCACGGCCTGGTCCGGCACCTGGCGGGCTGCGAACGGTGGTGGTTCCGCATCCAGTTCGCCGACGAGGACGTCCCGCTGCTGCACTACTCGGACGACGACCCGGACGAGGACTTCGACCGTCTGGACGGTGATTTCGGCGAGGCGCTCGCGTTGTGGCGCGCGGAGTGCGACCGCAGCCGGAAAATCGTGGCGGCCGCGGCGTCGCTGGACGCGCAGGGGATCGGGAAGACCACGGGAGAGCCGTTCTCGCTGCGGTGGATGCTGCTGTCGATGATCGCGGAGTACGCGCGCCACCTCGGCCATGCGGACCTGCTGAGAGAGGTGACGGACGGGGCGACAGGTCGATGAGGAGTGTCTGTCGGCCGCGGACTCGGAGGTGATGCGGTGGAGAATCCGGCTGCCGGGTTTGGCGAGAGGCGAGGCGATAGGTGCTTGGAGCTGGTCGAGGATCGGCCGACGTTTGGCTGAGGTGGTCGGCACGGCGGTTGCGCTGCCCGACCACGTGCCTGGCCTCAATGGACCGATCTGTCGCGCATGAGGCCCGGCTGCTCGCCCGTCGCGAGGGGGGTGGCCGCAGAGCCCGCGTCCGCGACGAATCGGACCAGCCGCCTTCCCGTCTCACCGCACTCGGCGTGCGGCAGACCAGCGACCTTCCCGCCCGACCGCGCCTGCCGTGCGGCGGACCAGCCGCCTTCCCGTCTCACCGCACTCGGCGTGCGGCAGACCAGCGACCTTCCCGCCCGACCGCGCCTGCCGTGCGGCGGACCAGCGACCTTCCCGCCCGACCGCACTCGGCGTGCGGCGGACCAGCGACCTTCCCGCCTCACCGCACTTGGCGTGCGATGCTGGACGGCATGATCGCCGATCCTGACTCCGGCCTGCTCTCCCCGGTGCGCGCCGGAACCCCGGCCGAAGCGGTGACTGGCGACCGGGCGTTCGCGGTCGCTCTGCTGGAAGCGGAGGCCGCACTCGCGCGGGCGCAGGCGCGGCTTGGCACGGTTCCGGCCGAGGCAGCTGAGCGCATCACCACTGCCGCGCGGCTGCTGGGCGAGGGCGAACTCGACGTCGTCGAACTGGCGCGCGACGCACGGGCGACCGGAAACCCGGTGGTCAGCCTGGTGCGCACGCTGTCCGCCAAGGTCCCGGACGTCGCCGATTACGTGCACCGCGGCTCGACCAGCCAGGACATCGTCGACACGGCGATGATGCTCGTCGCGCACGACGTCCTGCGGCTGATCAGCGCGGACCTGGCGGCGATCGCGCACGCCCTCGCTGAGCTGGCGCGCGCTCACCGCGACACGGTCATGCCGGGACGCACCCTTACCGCGCACGCGGTCCCGACGACGTTCGGCCTGAAAGCGGCGATCTGGCGGCAAGGCGTCCAGGAAGCCTCCCGACGGATCGCGGAGCTGCGGCTGCCGGTATCGCTTGGCGGAGCGGCCGGAACGTTGGCCGCATACGTCCAGTACGGCGACGGCAAGGACGACTATGCGGAACGGCTAGTCGCTGCCTTCGCTGAGGAAACCGGTTTGACCGCGCCGATTCTGCCGTGGCATGCGGATCGCGCCCCGGTTGCTGAGCTGGTTTCCGCGTTGGCTGGAGTGACGACAGCGTTGGGCAAGATCGCGGTGGACGTTCAGGTCTTGGCGCGCACCGAGATGGGCGAAGTGACCGAGGCGACCGGCGGTGGGTCTTCGGCGATGCCGCACAAGCAGAACCCGGTGCGGTCAGCGTTGATCCGGTCGGCGGCGCTGCAGGTGCCCGTGCTCGCGGCCGGGGTTACGCAGTCCGGCTTGGCGGAGGACGAGCGCTCGGCGGGTGTCTGGCAGGCCGAGTGGCAGCTGCTGCGCGAATGCCTGCGCTTGACCGGCGGGGCCACGCATACGGCTTCGGATTTGGTGCAGGGACTGGATATTCACGCGGACCGGATGCGGGAGAACCTCGCGCTGACCAACGGGTTGATTGTCTCGGAACGGCTGTCGGCGGCGCTGGCGCCAAGAATGGGCAAGGCTCGCGCGAAAGACTTGCTGGGCACCGCTTCCCGGCGTGCGATCGAGGAAAACCGTCCGCTGTCCGAGATCCTGGCGGACACGCCGGAAATTACCGCCGTCGTCGACGCTGCGACACTCGCCGATCTCCTAGACCCGGCGCAGTACGTCGGCGCAGCGGGGCGGCTGGTCGACCGGGCGTTGGAAAATCCCGCGGAATAAGCACGAGCGGGACCGATGCCAGAGGAAACTCAGCTCTGGCAAGCGATCCCGCCGCGCGATTACGCCACTGTGGACTGATTAATGGGCCAAGCCGTGTCCGCCGGTATCGCGGCGAGGCGGCTGAACGGTCCGGTCGACCTCGACAGGTTCCTCATCCTCAGGAAGCAGAACCCCGTGCCGCGCAGGGAGAACTGCCGTCAGCAGACCAAGGACCGCGATGCCGAGGTGCAGCCAGTTGTCCGCGTCGGCGAGGTTGAGCGGGTTGCCCAGGCCGGACACCGGATTGACGCTGATCGTCCCGGCCAGCATCAGGCCCCAGACGAACAGCGCGCCGTACCCGATGAAGAGCAGCCAGCCGAACGTCCGCGCCCCGCCGGAACGCAGCGCCAGCAGCAGACCGATCACACCGGTCCCCACGTGGACGACGTTGTTCAGCGGATTGGCGGAAAACCGCCACAAAGTGACCCCGTGTCCGGTGAAATCGCCGAACCCGGACTTCACGAGCCCGATAATGCCGTAGGCGAGAAACAGGACTCCGAGCAGAACGGCCAGCACCTGGGCGGGCTGCAGCCCTTCCACCCGAACGCGGGCCCGATGCGCACGAACCATGACTCCAGTCCTTCCCGTACCGAGATGACGGTGGGTCAACCCTGAAGGAATACCCCCGCTCAAACTGGGCCGAAACCCGAATCCCCCCGCCGGGAACGCGCCCACCGGGCACAATCGGCCACACAGGACGGACTGTCGGGGTTGCTGGGGCTGCTGAGCCAAGAGGTGGCCCAGTGAGGGTTCCGCCGCGGCGGCTCGGATTTCCGGAGAAACGCACCCTGCCCGGGCTCAGACCAGCGCGGCAACCAGCAGAGCGAAGGCGGCGATGATCACCGCCACGCGCACGTAGTGGTAGCGGTCCCAGCGGTTCATCTGCTCTTTCCAGTCCGCGGGCCGGTTCTCCGGCGTCCACGTCTTGCCGCGGTTGTTGATCGGGACGAGCAGCAGGATCGACATCACCACGCTGACCACCAGCAGCCCGGCGCCGATGACGACGAGGCCGGTGCCCGGCCGGTCCCACGCGGCGATCGCCCAGATCGCGCTCAGGACAAGCGACCCGATGTACCAGAACGGCATGAGCGCGCCGAGCATGCGGCCCCCGTGCGCGCGGCCTTGCTGATTGCTGTCGTCGGGGAGCCCGTTGAGGATCGGGTTGATGACGAAGGCGACCGAAAACTCCACCCCCACCATCACGCCGACAACCACGATGGTGCAGACCGCGAGTGCGCTGAGCATGATGACCTTCCCAATTCCTAGCGTTGCTAGCAGTTGAGTCGATGCTAGCTCTACTGCCGCTCGGTTGTCTAGCAGTGCTAGAGTCAGCTCATGTCGGTACACACACGCAAGCAGCGCGAACAGGCGGAACGCGAGCGGCTCATCGTGGCGACGGCCCGCGAACTCGCCGAACACCAAGGCTGGGACGCGGTCACCACCCGACGGCTCGCCGAGCGCATCGAGTACAGCCAGCCCGTCCTCTACAGCCATTTCCGCGGCAAACGGGAGATCATCGGCGCGGTCGCCCTCGACGGCGCCGCCGAACTGGCCGCGGCGGTGCGAGCCGCGACCCGCGGAGTGGACGGCCCACGTGCCCGTGCCGCCGCCCTCGCCCGCGCGTACCTCGACTTCGCCGAGCACCACCCCGCGGTCTACGACGCCATTTTCCAGCTCGACGGCGGCCTCGCGTTCGCCCAGGAAGACACTCCGGAACCGCTGAAGGACGCCTTCGCCGCACTGCTGGAAACCCTCGGCGAGGTGGCCGGAGAAGGAGTCCACCCGGGACTGTTCACCGAATTGTTCTGGGCGTCCCTGCACGGAATCGCGACGCTGACCCGAGCGGGACGACTGCCGCGGGAATTCGCCGAACAGCGGATCGAACTGCTGGTGGAACGGCTCGTCGTGGCCTGATTCACCTGGCCGAGACCGGAACAAACCACGCCTGCTTGCCCGCGGCCCTCCCGACCGTCAGGCGTACTGGCCGGTACCAACGACACCGCCGAAGCTCCGGTCACGAAGTGGTCAGGCACCTTCCCGGCATCGACTGAGCGTCACTGGTCCACCGCGGTCAGTCCGCCCCGCGCACCCGTGCTCGGCAACGGCCACGGCTTCACCCCGCCGGTCACGTCGGCTCGCGGCCCGGGCGCTGACGGACCGGGGATCCGCTGCCCGATCCACGTCAGGACGTCCGGCAGCTGCGCCTTGAACGTGTTCATGTTGTGCCCGGCGTCCGGAATCCGCCACGTCGTGAACTGCACCGGAGCCTGCGCGGCGGCCCGCATCTGGTCGACCGCACGGGTTTCGTTCTGTTCCTTCTCCCCGGAGATCGCGAGGAGTTCCAGCGGGGCCGGATGCAGCCGGACGTTGATCTTCACGTTGTTCGCGTCGTCGATGTCCTTGCGGCCGCGGAAAAGGTTCTCGGTCTCACCGTCCACTTGCGCCTTCTCGTAGCCGCTCACGCTCGCCGCCTGCGCGTACCACTGCGGATGCCGCGTCACGAGGTTCAGCGCGCAATAGCCGCCGGACGACCAGCCGGCGATCGTCCACGCCCGGCGGTCCGGATTGATGCCGAGGCGCTGGATTCCCCATTCGCGGATGTCCGCGGACAGGTAGGTGTCGTTGGGGCTTCCGTTGACCTCGTCGACGCATTCGGTGTCGTGCCCGATTTTCGGCGTTCCGGTCGGATCCGGGATCAGCACGATCACCGGCGGCAGCAGATGCTTCGAGATCGCCACGTCCAGCTGTTCGGGCAGGTGGTACCCGATCGGGGCGGTGGTGACCTCCGGGCCGGACGGGTAGTTCGGGATCCAGATGATCGCCGGGAACCGCATCGCCTTGTACGGATGCTGGAAGTATTGCGGCGGAAGGTAAACCGTGACGTCGCGGGTGAGACCGGTGCGCCGCCCGGTCACCGTCACGTGCGCGATGGTCCCCTTGCCGACCCGCGCGTGCGCCACCCCGAGGTCGCGCGCCCGGGCGAGGTCGACGCCGTTGTCACCGCCCTCGACGTCGATGCCCTCGGCGGCGAACGCGCCGGTCCCGAGCAGCGAGCCGAGCGTCGGGAAGAATCCGCCGATCATGTTGCCGGTCAAGCCAAGGGTGACGACGACGAGACACAGTGCGACCAGGACCGTGGCGCTGCGGCCAATTTGCTTGCGCTTGCGCCATTTGTCCCAAAACCACGGGACCGAGAGGACCGCCAGGAGTGCGAGCACGCCGACCACCGCGAGCCCGACGGGCGAATCCAACCTGATCTCGCTCAGGTGCACGGGAGAACCTCCAGGACCGATCGCGTGCCCGGACGGCGGGACTCGCTGCTCTAAATACGTTTGAGGGGCCATTCGCGTTGTGATCACGTGACGCCTGTCACGCTGGAATGGCCCCTCCGACGTCATCGGTCCCTAGCGATTGCCCGTTAGTTCCCGATTAGTTGCCGAATGCGCCGCGCAACACCGTGATCGCTTGGGTGATCGCCGCCTCCGCCGCGTGCGTTTCACGGAGCGCGTTCACCATCACGAAGTCGTGAATGATGCCCTGGTACCGAACCGCGGTCACAGGCACCCCCGCCTGACGCAGCTTCGCGGCGTACGCCTCGCCTTCATCGCGAAGAACGTCCGCCTCGCCGGTGATCACGAGCGCCGGCGGCAGTCCGGCGAGCTGCTCCACGGTCGCGCGAAGCGGCGAAGCGGTGATCTCGGCGCGCTGTGCCTCATCAGTCGTGTACTGGTCCCAGAACCACTTCATGCCTTCACGGCTGAGGAAGTAGCCCTCGGCGAACTTCGTGTACGACTCGGTGTCGAAGGACGCGTCGGTAACCGGGTAGAACAGCACCTGCTGCAGGAACTTCACGTCCCCGCGCTCCTTGGCCATCAGAGTCAGAGCCGCGGTCATGTTGCCGCCGACGGAGTCGCCCGCGATCGCGATTCGCGTGGTGTCGAGCCCCTTGTCCGCACCGTGCTGGACGACCCACTTCACGGCGGCGTAGTTCTCTTCGATCGCGACGGGGTAACGAACTTCGGGCGAACGGCTGTACTCCGGAAAAACAACTGCCGCACCCGTTCCGGCGGCGAGTTCGCGGACGAGGCGTTCGTGCGTGTGGAAATCGCCGAAGACCCAACCGGCCCCATGGACGTAGACAAGCACCGGAAGCGGCCCGGTGACACCCCGCGGCTTCACGACCCGGACTTCGACGTCACCGTTCGGTCCTCCCGGGACAGTCAGCGTCTCGATGTCGGCGGGGGCGAGTTCGACGTCGCCGTCCTGGACGCCGTCGACCGCTTTGCGGCCCTCGGCGGGCGGGAGCTGGAAAAGGTACGGAGGCTGGTCGGTGGCCTCGGCGAACGCCTGGGCGGCCGGCTCGAGGACGAGGTTCTGCGGGTTCGCGGTCATGGCTTCCTCCGGTAGCGGATCGGACGGGATGAACATAGCTCGCAACTTAGTTGTGCACAACTAGATTACCCTCAATGAGATCTAGAGCACTTGAGTTGCCCTTCTCAGTCAGCCGAGAGAGGATGGAGGGCTGGCGCACGAACCCCGAGGGAGGCCATTCGATGACCAGCCCAGACACCGGAGAAACCGGCTCGCTGCTGCTTGACGACCAGCTGTGCTTCGGCCTGTACTCGGCCTCCCGGGCAGTCACCGCGCTCTACCGCGTGCTGCTCGAACCGCTCGACCTCACCTACCCCCAGTACCTCGTGATGCTCGCGCTGTGGCAGCAGGACGAGCAGCAGGTCAAGGAACTCGGCTCCGCGCTCAACCTCGACTCCGGCACGCTGTCGCCGCTGTTGAAGCGGCTGGAGAAGGCCGGGCTGATCAAGCGCGAACGCCAATCCGACGACGAGCGTTCGGTCCGCATCCGGCTGACCGACGAGGGAATCGCCTTGCGCGCCAAGGCGGAACGGATCCCGCCGCACGTCGGAGCGGCGATGAACATGGACAACGCCGAGCTGAACCGGATGCGCGCCGCGATGGATCAGCTGACGGCTTCGGTCAACGCCTACCGGGAGTCCTACCGCCCGAACTGAACCGGACGCCGTGGTTAGCATGAGCGCCACGGCGAGCGGGAGGACGGCGATGAGCACACAGGACGAAGCGCTGCGCGCGGTGGAAGCCAGCCTGGACCGGCCGTCGGCGGCCCGCGTCTACGACTACTTCATCGGCGGCACCACGAACTACGCCATCGACCGGATGTTCGCCGAGAAGGTGCGGGAGCGGCTGCCGCTGATCGGCGAATACTGCCGCACCAGCAGGCAGTTTCTCGGCCGTGCGGTGCGCCAGAGCGTGCGCGAGGGCATCCGGCAGTTCGTCGACATCGGGTCCGGCCTGCCCACCGCGGGCAACGTGCACGAGGTGGCCGACGACGAACGCCCGGAGCACGACACTTCCGTGCTGTATCTGGACAACGAGCCGGTGGCGCTCGCGCACTCGCAGGTGCTGCTCGCCGACACCGCGGACGAGGACCGGCACCAGGCGATCGCCGCCGACCTCCTGCAGCCCGCCGAATTGTGGGAGCGGGTCGCCGATTCGGACGTGGTCGACGTCCGGAAACCGGTGGCGTTGATCGTCAACGCGGTGCTGCACTTCATCAAGGACGAGCAGGACCCGGACGGCATCCTCGAGTTCTACCGCAAGCAGCTCGCGCCGGGCTCGTTGCTCATCCTTTCCCAGATGACCAACGAAAACCCGGTGGACGACAACGAACGCCAGGCTCTCGCCGACCTCATCAAGTACTACGAGTCGACCACCAACCCCGGCATCCTGCGCACGAAGGCGGAGTTCGAGCGGTTCTTCGGCGGCTGGCCGCTCCTCGAACCGGGTCTGGCGTACGCGCCTGCGTGGCATCCAGACGCCGACACGCTGTTCGCGAAGTCGCCGTCGGAGTCGCGCGTGATCGGCGGCGTTGCCCGGAAACCGCTGGACTGACCGGGTTTCCCGCCCGCACCTGACCTGGCTGACGTGGTGGCCGCCGCAGGTCCGCCGTGCCATGGCTGGTTTTCCTTCAGCCTCCACTTAGGACTCGGTGCCGCAGTCGCCTTCACGAAGCCCTGCGCAAGACTTCCAACGCCGCGTAAACCGCGTCCCGGCCCAACTCCACCGCACGCCGCAACACAGCCGGATCCCGTTCCAGCACCACCACATCCGGAGCACCAGCTGGCGGCCGAACACTCGCCAGCCGCGGATCTTCCCGCAGCTGGCGTTCGTCCTCCAGATCCCGGTGGTACTGCGTACGCCAAGCGTCGATGGTGCCGGGCGCGTGGCGGCGGAGGAACCGGGGCACGACCACATCCTGCACTCGCGGCGGCGGCACCGGATGTTCGTCCTCGCGCCGAGTGCGCAACACCAGCACGTCCGTCGCGCCCTGCGCCAACGCAGTGCGGAACGGCAACGGCTCGGCGATCCCGGCGTCCACGAACCTCCGCCCGCCCATCGCGATCGGCGGGCCGGCCAGCACCGGCATGCACGACGACGCGGCGAGCGCGATCTTGATCCCGTCCACGTCCTCGATGAACGGATGCAGATCGGTCGACTCGCCGGTGTCCGCGTCGGTGGCGAGGGGATGGAAGCCGACCGGATTCGCCAGGATCGCGGGGAAATCCATGGGTTCGAGCACCGAGTAGACCTGGTGCACGAGGTATTCGAGGTCGATCACCGCCCGGCCGCGCAGGGTGTGCAGCGGGTTGATGATCCGCCGCATCACGGCCGGGTTCCACCAGGTGCGCACCCCGGTCCGCGAGCGCCCGCACAACAGCCACGCCGCGTTGAGCGCACCGGCGGAGGCACCGTACACGTCGTCGAACGCCTGCGTGGCCCCGAGTTCGTCGAGCGCGAGCACCATCCCGCTCGAATACGTGCCGCGGCTGCTGCCGCCCTCAACGGCGAGCGCGAGCCGGCGCCCGTCCGTCCGCCGCCCCGGCACGCTCCCTTCGGCGATCCGCGCGGCGAGCAGTTCCAAAACCGGATGCACCACTCCATCTTGATCCTTTTCGCCGCTTCGATCGACCCGATTTGCCCCCTCTCCGGGTGACCTGGGTTGCACCCAGTTGCACTGCACCTAGTTGCATATGACACTGTCCGGCATGGCACTGGAGCACGCGATCCTCGTCTCACTCTCGGAGCGCTCCGGCTCGGGCTACGAGCTGGCGCGCCGGTTCGAGAAGTCCATCGGGCTGTTCTGGAGCGCCTCCCACCAGCAGATTTACCGCGTGCTGAAGCGGATGGAGGAGGCCGGCCAGGTCGCCGTCGACGTGGTGGCCCAGGACGGGCGGCCGGACAAGAAGGTCTACACCGTCGCCGAACCGGGCCGGGCCGAACTGCGTCGCTGGCTCGCCGAACCGTCCCCGCAAGCCGGTCCGCAGGAGCTGGCGGTGAAGCTGCGCGGGGCGTCGTTCGGCGACGCCGAGGCGGTCGCCGCCGAGATCGCCCGGCACCGCGACGCGCACGCCGAACGGCTCGAGATGTACCGGCAGATCGAGAAGCGCGACTTCCCCGCCCCGGACCGGCTCCGCGGCCGTCCGCTACACCAGTACCTCGTGCTGCGCGGCGGAATCCGGGTCGAAGAAGGCCAGGTCGAATGGCTGGAAGAAATCCTGACGCGTTGCGGGCCGACGAGAAGGACGACTGATGACCGAGTACCCGAACCTGCTGTCCCCGCTCGATCTCGGCTTCACGACGCTGCGCAACCGCGTCCTGATGGGCTCGATGCACACCGGCCTGGAAGACCGCGCCTCCCGCTTCCCGCGGCTGGCCGAGTACTACGCCGAACGCGCGCGCGGCGGCGTCGGACTGATCGTCACCGGCGGGTTCGCTCCGAACCGCACCGGATGGCTGTTGCCGTTGGCCTCGAAGCTGTCCACCCCCGCCGAGGCGAAACACCACCAGCTGCTGACCAGCGCGGTGCACGCCGAGGGCGGCAAGATCGCGCTGCAGATCCTGCACGCCGGCCGCTACGCCTACCACCCGCTGAGCGTTTCCGCGTCGAGCCGCAAAGCGCCGATCAACCCGTTCCGCCCGCGCGCGCTCACTGCGTACGGCGTGCACCGCACTATCCGTGCGTTCGCCGATTGCGCCGCGCTGGCCCGCGACGCCGGGTACGACGGCGTCGAGATCATGGGATCCGAGGGCTATCTGATCAACCAGTTCCTCGCCGAACGCACCAACCGGCGCACCGACGCCTGGGGCGGCACCGCGGAGAAACGCCGCCGGTTCGCGGTCGAGATCGTCCGGCGCACCAGGGAAAAAGTCGGACCGGACTTCATCATCGTCTACCGGCTGTCGATGCTCGACCTCGTCGAAGGCGGGCAGAGCTGGGACGACGTCGTCGCGCTTGCCCGGGACGTCGAGGCGGCCGGGGCCACGATCATCAACACCGGCATCGGCTGGCACGAGGCGCGCGTGCCGACGATCGTCACGTCGGTGCCGCGCGGCGCGTTCACCTGGGTCACCGGCAAGCTGAAGCCGCACGTGTCGGTGCCGGTGGTGACCTCGAACCGGATCAACCTGCCGCACGTCGCGGAACAGGCGCTCGCCGACGGCGACGCGGATCTGGTCTCGATGGCCCGTCCGCTGCTCGCCGACCCGGACTGGATCCGCAAGGCCGAGACCGGCCGCACGGACGAGATCAACACCTGCATCGCGTGCAACCAGGCCTGCCTCGACCACGCGTTCAGCCGGAAATCGGTGTCCTGCATGGTGAATCCGCGGGCCGGGCACGAAACGACCTTGAACCTGCTTCCGGCCCGGCGGACCAAGCGGATCGCCGTCGTCGGAGCCGGACCGGCCGGGCTCGCCACCGCGACGGCGCTCGGCGAACGCGGCCACGACGTCGAACTGTTCGAAGCCGACGACGAAATCGGCGGCCAGTTCGGGATCGCGCAACGGATTCCCGGCAAGGAGGAATTCGCCGAGACCATCCGGTACTACACCCGCCGGCTGGAGGTCACCGGCGTGAAGGTGCGTCTCGGCACGCGGGCGACCGCCGCGGACCTGACCGGCTTCGACGAGGTCGTGCTGGCCACCGGCGTCACGCCGCGGGTCCCGGCGCTGCCCGGGATCGACCATCCGAAGGTGCTGTCGTATGTCGACGTCGTGCGGCACGGCAAGCCGGTCGGCGAACGGGTCGCGGTGATCGGTGCGGGCGGCATCGGCGTGGACGTCAGCGAATTCCTCACGCACAGCTCGTCGCCCGCGTTGGATCGTGCCGCCTGGATGGCCGAATGGGGCGTCACCGACCCCGCGCTCGCGCCCGGCGGACTGGCGAAGCCGAAGCCGGAACCGTCGCCGCGACAGGTCTACCTGCTGCAACGCAAGAAGTCGCCGATCGGGGCCGGGCTCGGCAAGACGTCCGGCTGGGTGCACCGCGCGGCCCTGCGCGCCAAGGGCATCGAAAGGATCAGCGGGGTCTCCTACGAACGGATCGACGACGCCGGCCTGCACCTGACGGTCGACGGGAAACCGCGGCTGCTGGAGGTCGACACCGTGGTGGTCTGCGCCGGCCAGGAATCCGTGCGGGAGCTCGCCGACGCGCTCGGCGACGTGCCGGTGCATCTCGTCGGCGGGGCCGACGAAGCACGGGAACTCGACGCCAAACGGGCGATCGACCAGGGCACCCGGCTGGCCGCCGTCCTGTAGCCGCTTGCGCGCACTGGCAGGATGGCCACGTGCGAGACGTATGCGTGATCGGGCTCGGGCTCATCGGCGGTTCCCTGCTGCGAGCCGCCGCGGCGAGCGGCAGGACCGTATGGGGAGCCACAGTGTCCGAAGTGGACGCTGATGCGGCGAGCCGAGGCGGCTATGACGTCACCACCGACGCCGAAGCCGCTCTGCAGCGCGCGGCGTCCGCGGACGCGATCGTGGTCATCGCGGTGCCGCTGCCCGCGGTGGAAAACCTGCTGCGGCAGGTCGCGCAACACGCGTCGCACTGCCTCCTCACCGACGTGGTCAGCGTGAAGGGCCCGATGCTCGACGCAGTCCGCCGCCGCGCGCCGTACACGCGCTACGTCGGCGGGCACCCGATGGCGGGCACCTCGCGCTCCGGCTGGCTCGCTGGCGACACCATGCTCTTCCGGGACGCCGCGTGGGTCGTCGGCGTCGAAGAGGAAACCGACCTCACGGCGTGGGCCGAGGTCACCCGGCTCGTCCTGGACGTCGGCGCGCACGCCGTGCCGCTGCCCGCCGATTCGCACGACGAGACGGTCGCCCGGATTTCGCACCTGCCGCACCTGTTCGCCGCGATCCTCGCCTCGGTCGGCGCGCAGGGCGGCCCGCTCGCGATGTCGCTGGCCGCCGGCTCGTTCCGCGACGGCACCCGCGTCGCCGGATCGTCGCCGGACCTGGTGCGCGCGATGACCGAAGGCAACCGCGACGCCCTGCTGCCGATCGTCGACGACGCGCTCGGCCGCTTGGGAGCCGCCCGCGGTTCGCTCGCGTCCACCGGCGGTCTCGCGGCGACCATCAACGCAGGTCACGAAGGCGCGCTCGCCCTGGAAGCGACCCGCGACGCGGCGCGGTCCGGCGTCCGCATCGACCTCACCGCCGCCGACGCCCGCGAAGGACTCGTCGCACTCGGCGAACGCGGCGGCCGGATCACCGGACTGGACGGAGCGGTGGCCCTCGGTGAAGTGTCTTGACTTGCCTGGAACGCCTGGTGTGTGACGATTGAAGTCTCTCAATCCCAACCCCGGGGAGGCATTCGATGGGCATCAACTTCGACGAGCTCAAGAACAAGGCGACCGAGGCGCTGCGCGAGAACAGCGGCAAGCTCGAGCAGGGGCTCGAGAAGGCGGCTGAATTCGCGAAGTCCAAGGTCAGCGGCCACGACTCGCAGATCGACGGCGGCGTCGGCAAGGCGAAGGACCTGCTCGGCAAGGTCACCGGCAAGCACGACGAGGGCGGCGAGAAGCCCGAAGACGGCAAGCCCGAGGGCGGCCAGCCCGGCGGACAGCAGTAACCCTCCGCCTCCAGGGTGGGCCCGGCGGCACCCCATGCGGCTCTCGGCTCAGGTGCGCCGGTGGTACGGGAGGAACCGGCGCACCAGCCGCAGCGGCGAGCGTTCCACCAGGTCCGGCCCACGCACCGCGTCGAACGTCGAGCCGAGCTGGTCCACGACCCCGGCGAGCCGAGGGTTGTCCGGCATCGGCACCGAATCCGGGTCCCGCTGCTCGCGGACCGCGGAAGCCAGCTCCGCCAACGCGTCCGTGAGCAGCTCGATGTCCGCGGGCGACGGAGCCGGCGCGCCCTCGCCGATGGTCACGCCGACCTCGGTCACCGCGTCGGTCACCCGCTCCAGCCCTGCGATCACCGGCCACCACGCCACCGCCTGCCTGCCCGCCGGCGACGGCTCCACGATCACCTGCTGGAACGCGGTCCGCAGGTCCGCGAGCGCGCGGTACGCCGCCCGCCGGGCCCGTGACCGGGCGAGCCGCGATTCGCTGGTCGAGTTCAGCACCATCGCGGTGCGGACGTACTTGGCCACCGTGTCGAAACTGTCCGCCAGCCGTCCGCCGACAGTCGGCCGCCGCGAACCCGGCCACAGCAGATAGCCGAAAACGAGCACGATCACACAGCCGATCACGGTGTCGACCAGCCGCGCCAGCACGACCGGCCAGCTGCCCGTGTTGGCGAGGTCCATCTGCAGGATGATCAGCGGCGTCACGAACGTGCCGAGCATCCCGTAGTTGCGGACCTTCCCCACCGCGGCCCCGCCGGCGAACACCGCGATCAGCGCCACCAGCACCCAGCCTCGGGCCCCGAACGCGAGCACCACCGCACCGATCCCGACACCGGCGACCGTGCCCATCCCGCGCAGCACCGCGCGGCCGAACACCGAACCGAAGTCCGGTTTCAGCACCACGCCTACGGTCAGGGTGATCCAGTACGACCGCTCGAACGGCACCAGCAGCGCCACCACTTCGGCCACCGCGACGCACAACGTCAGCCGCAGCGTCGCCACCCAAGTCAGCGGTCCGGAGAGCCCGCTCGCCCACTCGCGCACGCGGCGCAGCGCCGAGACCTTCTTGCGCCGCTTGCGATCGTCGAGCTTCCCGATCCGCGCCAGTCCGGCGTAAAGCGCGCTGAGCACCGCGTCGGCGTTCTCGTCCGGCAGCTCGGGCGCGGGCGGCAGCGGCTGGCTCGCCAGCACTGAGGCGGCGACGCGCGTCAAGTAGTCGATGACCTCGTCCGGCGCGCGCTGTCCGGCGTTGACCATCGCCACCGACGCCTCGACCGCGGGGGTCGTCGCGGACAGCCGGTTCAGCAGCCTGCGGTACGTCGCGTCTCGACCGGACAGCCACGAGCGCGCGACCAGCAGCCGGTCGTACGCCGTGCTCATCGCGGTGGTCAATTGGTGGCGCGCGACCCGCGAAGTCGGTTCGTCCTCAGCCGACAGCATCGCCGCGAGTTCGATGTAGACCTGCGCGACGGCGGTGCGTTCGGGGCTCGTCGCGCGGAGCGTCCAGGTGCCGAGCGCGACCAGCAATCCCCAGCCAGCGCCCGCGCAGAAGTAGCCGAAGAGCACTTCCGTGCGCACGCCGGTCGCGTGCTGCGCGGTGCCGAGCACGCAGAAGACGAACATCTGCAGCCCGGCCACCGAAGCGTTGCTGCCCGCGGCACTGATGAGCGCGGAAATCGCCGCTATCACCACGATCGCCGGGATCGACCAAGCCGGCATGCCGCCGGTCAGGAGCCCTACGAGATACCCCATCGCGGCCGCGAACGTCGCCCCGCCCAGCCTGCGAGCGCGGTAGCGATAGGCCCCGGCCGCCTCGGACAGCACGGTCGGCAGCGCGCCGGTGGAGATCAGCGCGCCCACCGCGATGTCGCCCGCCGCGTACGCGACCGCCAGCGGAACGGCCAGCGCGGCCACCGCGCGAGCGACCATGTTCCACGGAATGGGAACCGGTTTGGAGCGCAGAAGTTGCGTCAGCCAGTGCGGCGCGGCGAAGTCGGGGCGGCTCACCGCTCCATCTTGACCTACCGGGGCCGTCCGGGATTGATTTGTCTCTCGGTCAACAACGTGTGCAGGGAGCTTTCATGCCGGGTCGCAGGTACTCGTTCGAGGTGAACCGGGTGAGCGCCGCCGCTCCGTCGGTGCTGTTCCGGCTGGAAAGCGACGGGACGCTGTGGTCGACGTGGGCGCGGCCGCTCGTATGGCAGTCCCGCTGGGCGGCACTCGGCGACGACGGCCGGGTCGGCGCTGTCCGGGAAGTCGGATTGTGGCCGGTTCTGGCCCGCGAACGGACTCTGGAATTCGAACCGGACCGGCGGCACGTCTACACGTTCGACGGTTTCAGCCCGGTCCACGACTATCGTGCGGAAGTGGCGTTCACGCCGAACGCCGACGGCGGCACGGACCTCAGGTGGTCGGGTTCGTTCGCCGAACGGATCCCCGGAACGGGTCCGGTCGCCCTCGCAGTGTTGCGCGGTGTGATCGGATTTTTGGCCACCCGGCTGGCCGAAGCGGGCAACCGGGGCGCCTGACCGGGGTGCGTTGCACCACAACGATCAACGAATACCGGAGCACGGACGTCATCCCCTCGGGGGACCCCGAGGGAAAGGAAGCGGCATGGCGAAACGGTGGCTGGCGGCGGCGGTGGCCGGCGTGCTGGTGCTGTCGGCGTGCTCCGGCCCGGACTCGAGTCAACCCCCGGAACAGGCGAACCCCGCCCCGGGAGCCGCGAACCCGGCTCCGCCGCCCGCGCCGTACCCGTTCGGCACCGTGCAGGCGAAGGCCCCGGCGATCCAGGACGGCAAGGTCGGCGTGGTCCGCCGCATCCAGACCGACAAACCGTACGTCTTCATCACCATGGACGACGGCGCCGTGAAGGACCCGTCGGCGCAGAGCCTGATCCAGCAGTCCGGCGGGCATCCGGTGCTGTTCCTGAACAACCGGTACGTGAAGGGCCACGAGGCGTACTTCAAGGCCATCCTGGACTCGACCGGGGCGGTCCTCGGCGACCACACGGTCAACCACCCGAACCTCAAGGGCAAACCGCTGGACTTCCAGAAGAAGGAAATCTGCGACGACGCCGACGACTTCCAGAAATCGCTTGGCGTGCGCCCGACGCTCTTCCGCCCGCCATTCGGCAACTACGACCAGAACACGCTGAAGGCCGCCGCGATGTGCGGCATGCGCGTGACGGTCCTGTGGACCGCCTCGGTCAACGACGGAGTCGTCCAGTTCCAGTCCGGCAACAAGCTCCGCCCGGGCGACATCGTGCTGATGCACTTCCGCAAGACGTTCAAGGAAGACTACGAAGCCTTCATCGCACAGGCCAAGAAGGACGGCCTGACCCCGGTCCCGCTGGCCGACTTCCTGGGCTGACCCGGTCCCGCCGCGCCGACCCTCGCGCAGCGCGGACTTGCCGCCGTGCTGTTTCCCTTGGCGAACCCTCAGTGGCTGCGCCGGTTCTCACCGGCGCTCACGAGAATCCTCCACCGCTGCACTGGCACTCGCTAAGCCGCGCCGCGCCATCATTCCGCCCGCTGCCGCCTGCGGGCATCGCTGCTCCGCGGACTGCCGCCGCCAGCTGTGACCGCCCTCCGCGCGTTGCCAACCCCAGGCGCGGCCGACTCCTGGCGCGCGGTCAGCCAGCCCCGAGGCACACGAACGGCCGCCGCATCGGGTCCACGGCCACCGCTTCGGCCAGTGCCAGCGCGGGAGAAGTCCCCTCCGCGAGCCGCCGGTGCAGGTCCGCCATCGTGTCCGCCGCCGCGCGGTCGCCGACCCGGGCCACCGCGCCGATGACCGTCCGCGAACCACTCGCCAGCAGCGTTCCGGCGAAGCCCAGCGCTTCCTCGCCCGGCCGGATGTGGCTCATCGCCAGCTCGCACGCGGCCAGCACCACCCGTTCCGGCGGGTTCGCGAGCCGGGTCGTCTCGTGCGCGAACAGCGGGCCGTCGACCAATTCGATGCGGGAGAACAGCGCGTTCGCCGGCTCGTGCGCGCCATGGGCGACCACGTGCGCCAACCGGGTGCCGTCCAACGCGGTCAGAACCGTCGTGCTCGTCGCGTCGTCGCCCTCGACCAGCTGCGCGTCCGGGTAGACCGAACGCAGCTTGCTCACCTCGCCGACCGCACCCGGCACCCCGGGGCCGCCCGCGAGCAGCACCGGACCGTCCTCGGCCGGACGTTTCGCGGTGATCCACGCGGTCGCCGACGGCGCGATCGACACCGGATGCCCGCGCAGCGACGGCAGCGCGCCCCACGGCATCGCGTACAACTGGCCGATCGGCACGATCACCAGCTCGCGGTCGTCGAGAGTTTTGACCAGCGACGCGGAAATCAGCGCGTCGAGCTTCTCCGCCCGGCGGCGCGCGGACGCGGACACCGTCTCGGCCATGAGCGGCGGCAGATGGTCCGGCGCGAGCGCGTCGAGGTCGGCGTGCAGCTGGGTCGCGGTCTCCACGATGTCGTCCAGCGGACCCAGTTTGAGCAGCCGGAACGTCCCGCGGTCGACGACCACCGAGTACAGCTGATTGTTGTAGGGCACCAAACTCACCAGCACGCGGTCGCCGAGCGCCGCGACGACCTCGTCCGGCGTCGCGACCGGCCGCGGGCGGCCCCACTGGCTCGTGTACCAGCCGAGCCTGCTCGCCTCGCGCTGCAACTGGGCGTACCGCTGCTCCAGCGCCTTCACCGGCTCGCCCTCCAGCCGGGCGCGCTGAATGGTGCGCTGGACGTGCCGCATCTCGTTGATGTGCTTGGCCAGCACCGGGTCCTCGATCACCGGCAGCGGTTCGTAGCGGTAAACCTGCGCCCGGGTGCGTTCGAGCCACGCGAACATGCGCCGCGCGCCCGCCGCGTTCCGCCGTGCACGCCGCAACACGAGCCGCATCGCCAGCCTGCCGAGTTCCTCGCCGTGCACGGCCGTTCCGCACAGCAGGTCGAGGCCGCCCATCCGGTCGCGGATCGTGCCGAGTTCGCGCAGTCCGGCGCGGGCCTGTGCGAGCGCCGCGCGCGGCCGGTCCTCCGCGACAGCCAGTTCCGCCCGGCACAGCCGGAACAGCATCCGGTGGTCGACCGGCGACGTCGCGCGCGGAGCCGGCACGTGCGTGAGTACGAGCGAGGCTTCGGCGATTTCCTTGCGGCGGATCAGCAAGCGCACCGCGAACAGCCGCGCGACCGCCGCCTCGTCCCGCAGCCCGAGCGCGGCCAGCCGTTCGGCGATGGAGACGAGTTCGGCGGGCAATCGCGAGGTAGAGCGTCCTTCGCGGTCCGACAGCACCTGCTGCGCTTCCGCCCGGAACCGGGCCAGACCGGCGATTTCGGCCCACGTCCGATTGCCGCGGCGGAGAAATCGGCGGCGCGCGTCCGACGCGGACTTTCGCGCCAACGCGAAATCGCCCTCCAGCAACGCGGCGGCGGCCCGGGCGACCTCGGCTTCCGCGATGTGCTGGCCGGATCCGTTGGCGCGCAAATCCGGCAGCGCTTCGTCGAGATGTTTGCCCGCCTCGTCGGCGAGGCCCGCGGTGAGCAGCGCGCGGGCCTGGTCGAGCCGGATCAGCGGGATCGAACCGGGCGATTCGGTGACAAGGATGCGCGCGGCTTGTTCGTAGCTGGACAACGCTTGCGGGACGTCGCCGATGAGCTGCGCGTGATCGCCGAGGTTCTGCCGGATCTTGCCCTCGAGCCGGGTGTGCCCGTTCTCCCGGGCGAACCGGAGCGCGCGTTCGAGGTCGGCTTGCGCGGCGTTCGGCTGGTTCAGCGCCATCTGCACGAGCGCCCGGTTCATCAGCATGATCACCAGGGTGCGGCGGTCGTCGTCGAACTCGGCCTCGATCCCGGGCAGCACGGCGTCGTAGACCGAAAGCGATTCGCTGAACCGGCCGCCGCGCATCAGCACCACGGCGCGCTGGCCGGTGACCAGCAAGCCCAGTTCGCGGGCGACCTTGCTCTCCGGGAGCTGGTCGCGAAGCTGCCGCGCGGTCTCCAGGTGCACGAGACCGGCGTCGGTGGAGGCGACCTCGGCCGCGGCCGCGCCGAGGCTCACCAGGACGCGGACCTGCAGTTCCCGGTGTTCGGGCAGCGGATCGGCGACGCGCGCCAGCCGCGTGAGCGCGCTGCGGAACAACCGCACCGCGATGCCGGGCCGTTGATCGGACGCGGCGGCCCGGCCGCGCGCGTACAGATCGGACGCCGCCGCGATCGTTCGATCATGGACGGGCGCGGACACGGACTCTATGGGAGCACACCTCCGCCACTCTCCATAACGCCCGTCCGGGTTTCTCAGAGCACGACGGTCGGCGTGACGACGGTGCGGCGGTGCGGGCCGGCGCCGAGGTGCACGAGGATCTGCGTGGTTCCGCAGGGGACGCGTTCGAGCACGAACCGGCCGCCCTCGTCGGTCGCCGTCGCGAACGTGCCGTGATCGGCGACCCGGACCTCGACGTCGTACTCGCCCGCGGGCGCGAGCCAGCCGTCGATCCGGTGCGTCTTCCCGATTTTGGTCAGGTTGATCATCACGGTCAGGTCGCTGACGGTGAACGTGATCGTGCCGGTCGCCGTGCTGCGCACGCCGGCCAGTTCGTCGAGCCGTTCCCAGCGCGCGACCTCGACGTCGAGGTTCTCGAGTTCGAGCGCGAACTGGACCCGCTGCACCAGGTCGTCCGGCGGCGGGTCGAGTTCGTCGAGGAACCGGCCGATGTCGGCCAGGATGGCCTCGTCGTCCGGAACCGCGTGGCCGTGTCCCGGCCTGCCGATGTTGTCGCTCACCGGGTGCCCCCTTCTCCTGCGAGCAGATCGCGCATCGAGTCGAGGCAGCGGCCCCTGGTGGGCCCGACGCTGCCGCGCGGCATCTGCATAGCCTCGGCCACCGCCCGGTATTCGGCACGGCCGGCGAGAACGGTCAGCCGCAGCAGCTCCTGGCAGCGTGCGGGCAGGCGGAGGAAGGCGCGCCAGACCCGGCGGTCCCGGTCGGCGCGGACGGCTTCCTCCTCAGGCGCGGGATGATCGCTTTCCAGCGTCGCGGCGACCTCGTCGGACAGCGGCACGGGCTGCGCGCGCCTGCCGTAGGGACGGGTCGCCTCGCGGCGAGTCGTGGTGATCAGCCACGCGGCGAGCGCGCGGGGATCGCGCAGCTTCGCGAGCTGGCTGAACAGAGCGAGCCACACGGTCTGGACCACGTCCTCAGCCACTTGCCGGTCGAGCCCGTTGGCGCGCGCGACGTGCCACACGAGCGGCGTCAGCTCGTCGACAAGTTTCGCCATGGCGCGCCGATCCCCGCCCCGCGCGGCTTCCATGCACGCGGCGTGCAGGTCGGCGCCGGTCAGGCCTTCCCAGGGCGGGTCTACCTCGGTGGTGTGCACGTCGGTCACCGTAGCTGCCTCACTCCGGAGGTGGGCCGACCTGGGCGAGCAAGCCTCCGGTCGTGTCGGCACGGCCAGGCCCGTCGCGGGTCGCCTCTCCGGTCGGGTACCGGATCGATCGTGAATGGTGCGCGCTCTTTCGGTGGGGTCGGTGGGGTCGGTGATGCGGATGGTGTCCAGGGGCACGGTGGGTGCCACATGGGTGGGCTCTTGGTTGAGGAGCACGCAGCTGGCTCTGGGATACATGAATCTCTGACTTTTTTTCGGATGGGTTTTTTGGTGGCACCGGTCGGGGCGGCTTGGATGCGGGCCGCACCGCGGCTCCGCGCCGTTCGGCGGCGGTGTTTGTGCAGGTCAAGCAGGTCTTTGCGAGCTGGTGCCGGGACACGACCGGCCAGGCTCCCCCTCCGGCACGGCCGTGTCCCGACAGCTCGGTCGGACCTGATGAATCCCCCAACGACCCATCACGCCCCGCCGGCCCAGTGCGGCCGGACGGACCCTCCCCAGAACCCGCCCGCCCGCACGGGCCCGGAAGCTGCCCGCTGATTCACCAGTCCCCGCCTTCCCAGGCCCACCTGCCGGATTTATCCCTCCCCGGACCCCTCCGGCTGACCGGCTCGAAAGCCGACCAGCAAGTCCCTGCCAGCCGGGCAGATCCCCCCGGATCCGCCCGGCTGACCCCGTCAGGTCAGCTCACGGCCCGGTCTGGCAGGCGAGTTCCTCCCCGAACCCGCCTGACCGAACCGAGCCACCCCTCCAGGCGGGACCGACCCGGGAAGCCCGCCGACTCCGCGGACCTCCCCCGAGGTCCGCGCAGCCACCAGGTCAGCAAGGCCGAACCGCCAACCCCGCCGGACCAGCCCACGAAACCCGCCAGCTGGACAGGCCCCTCCCCGAACCTGCCCAACCGCGCCAGCCCGCGAGCCGATCCGCCTTGGACTGGCCGTTCTTGCCGTTCCGGTCGGCTCGGCGGCTGGCCGGGTCCCCTCCGAAACCCGTCCGGCAGGGCCGGGTCCCCCTGACCCGGACCGAGCGTGACCGGACCGGCGGTGTGGCCAGTCCTGTCCACGTCCATCCCTCGTTTCACACCGACCGCCGAGCTGCTCGCCCCCCTTGTGCCGAGCAGGTCGCCGGTCGCGTGCGTTCGTGCGGGTGCGCACCGGCCGGCGTGAGCGTTTCGCCCGCGCCGACCGGTACTCCCCGCCCCCAGGGGAGCCCGCTCCCCTTCGGGCTCCGCCGGAGGAGAGTTCCTCCCCGAACCCCCTCCGGCTGACGACGTCCGGCAGCCCCCTCGGCTCCCGGGCGCCGCCCGTCTGGTTACTTGGCCGTGCCGGTGTCGTCGAGCGGCTCGTGGTTGCCGTCCGGCTGCACACCCCGGTTCGCCCCAGGCGCGGGGCTCGTCTTGACGGGCGGAACGGTGGTTCCCGGCTGCCGCTCGTCCTTCTGATCCGCAGGCATGTGGCCTCCCTTTCCTTGGTTCGCCCCATAGGACGCATCCAGAGTGCGCCTAGATACACGGAGCGCCAAAGTTTTCGGGATTTTTGTGAATCTGCCGGTCAGGACGGCCGCGTCACCTCCCCCGGATGCCGACCGTCAGTGACGATCGGTAATCCCTCCGAGAGCGCGGCGGCCCAGGCGCGGTAACCGTCCGGGCCGGGATGGAAGCGGTCGGCGGCGAACATTCCCGGACGGAGCAATCCCGGCACCAACGGGATATGCGTGACCCCGGGAAGCCGGGTCAGCGTGCGCGCCGCCCGGTCGAGCGCGACGGACCGCGCGCCCAGCACGTCCCGGAGCGGCCGGGGCAAGGACGGGAAACTCGCCAGCGGCGGCACGCCCGCGAGAACGACCGGGACGTCGCCGATCCTCCGCCGCACCTCGACGATGATCGCCAGCAGATCTCGCCGGTACCGCGCGGCCGAGTGCAGCTCCAGGGTGTCGTTCACGCCGAGGACGACGACCACGATGTCAGCCGCCCGGACGCGCGGGACCAGCTCGTCGAGGACCACCCGCGCCGAGGCACCGGTGATGCCCAGCGCGTGCCATCGCACCTCGCGGTCCGGGTACGCGCTGGCGAGACCCACCGCGAGCTGCCCAGTGAGCGCATCGGCGTGCGTGGCCGCGCCGACGCCGTCCACTGTCGATTCGCCGATGACGGTGAGCCGCAGCGGTCGCCCGGTGCCGAGAGCGCCCTCGATCGGCCCCGTGGCCCCGGGAAGCCGCGGAGTCGCCCGACGCACCCGAACTGCCTGCGCGACCAGCACGGGTGCCGTCAGGAAAAGGAGGAACAGCCGAAGAACTGCCATGCCTCCGACAGTAACGAGGGGCTATGACAGATCCGGGTCCGTGGAGCGAGTTGTCCACAGGGGATGCGAGTTGTGGACAACCCTGGGGATAGCTTGGGGACAGCTGTGCACATATCCGCACCTGCCGACCAAATCACCCGACGCCGACCTCGGCGTTCGCGGACAACCCACCGGCAATCGCAGACCACCTCAACCCTGCGAGATCGACACCGTCTTGCCCACCAAGGACTCGTCCTCGGCCGCATCCAGCAAGTACCGAGCCACGTTCGCCCGCGGGATCTGGAAGCTTCCCCGGACATCCCGCCCAACTTCGCTGCGCACCCGCGCCCGCGCGGGCTTGTCGGTCAGCCTCGTCGGCCGCACGATCGTCCACCGCACCTCCGAGGCCTCGTGCAGGACCGACTCCATCCGCCGCAGGTCGGCGTATCCGTTGCGCAGCACCGCGCCCAGCAACGGCTTCAGCAGCAACCGCGACACCAGGCTGTCTCCCTCAGCCGGCAGGCCGGACGCGCTCACCACGACGAACCGCGTCTGGGAGCCGCGCAGCGCGGACACCACGGAGCGGGTGCCGTCGGAGTTGACCGTCGTCGGCTTGAGGTCCGTGGGGCCGAGGGCCAGGACGACCGCGTCACGGCCGGTCACCGCGTCAGCCAAGCCAGGATCAGTAAGCGAGTGAACCGCGACGTCCAATCGGGGGTGTGCGGGGACGGTCAACCGCGCCGGGTCGCGGACTACGGCGGTGACGTGCCATCCGCGCGCCAGCGCTTCCCGCACCGCCAGGCCGCCGATCCGGCCGCTCGCGCCCAGGACGGTGATCTTCATGAGGCCTCCAAGGAGGGTGAGTGAACACTTACCACGCTGAGAAGACCCTCAGGGAGCACACATGGGAAGCCGCGAGGAGATCGTCGCCGCAGCAGCGACGGTGATGCGGGAGCGGGGGTACGCGCACGCCACGACCAAGGCGATCGCACAGGCCGCGGGCTACTCGGAAGCCTTGCTGTACAAGCATTTCCGCGACAAGACCGCGCTCTTCCTCGCAGTGTTGAAAGAAGAGCTTCCCGATCTTGCCGCCACGGCGGCGAGGCTCGCCGAGCATCCGGAGAAGGCAGAGTTCAGCGACAATCTCGCCGAACTGACCACCACAGCACTGGCCTTCTACTGCGCGAGCTTCCCGATCTCCGTCTCGATCTTCTCCTCGCGCGCTCTGCTCCGCACCCACCGGGACACCCTCGAAAACGGTCCCGACCAGCCGATCCAGTACGTCGTCGGCTACCTCGACGCCGAGGTCAAACTAGGCAGGCTGCGCAGCGATCTCGACGTCGAAGCCGCGACCCGGCTACTGCTCGGCGCGTGTTTTCAAGAGGCGTTCCTCGCGTCCTTCGAAGAACGCCCGCCGCGACCAGATCTCGCGCACCGGCTCGCCGCGACGTTCGCGAAGATCGGCTAGTCGCGGTTCTTCCGCAGCTCGTGCCACCGTTCGTACAGGTTGTTGATCTCGACCAGCAGGAACGCCAGGAAGTCCCGCATCTCGGCCAGCCGCTTCCCAGCGGGGGTGTCCGCGCCGAGGGCGTCGATGCCTTCGGTGGCCGCGTCCCTCCACATGATCAGGAACCGGTCGCGCTTGAGGAACGTCGCGTACCAGAGGTCGTCGTAGAGCTGGTAGTGGTCGCGGCGCTGGCCGGGTTCGCGCACCTTCCGCACCATGCCGACCTGTTCCAGATACCGCACCGCCCCGGAGATCGCGGCCGGGCTCACCGACAGCTGCTCCGCCAGCTCAGCGGCCGTCAGCTGCCCCGAATCGGTCGTCATCAGCGCCGCGAACACCCGCGCTGACATGCGTTGCATGCCGATCTGAGCCATCACGAGGCCCAGGCTTTCGACGTATCGGCGGACGGCGTCCTCGTCCCTCTTCGTCTCAGGCGTCGTCATCCGTCCATCCTCTCCCACGACCCTCCAGAAGATCACTCGGTCTAGACGTTTTCTTAACTTCACAACTTCGTGAAATGAGTGTAGCTTCCGAAACATGGGAAACGCCATTGCGATCTCCGGCCTGCACAAGGCATTCGGCCGGGTGAAGGCCCTCGACGGCCTTGATCTTCAGGTTCCCGCGGGGGAAGTACACGGTTTCCTCGGCCCGAACGGCGCCGGGAAGTCCACCACGATCCGAGTCCTGCTCGGACTGCTGCGTGCCGACGCCGGCGAGGTCCGGCTGCTCGGCGGCGACCCTTGGCGCGACGCGGCGAGCCTGCACCACCGGCTCGCCTACGTGCCCGGCGACGTCAACCTCTGGCCCAACCTGTCCGGCGGCGAGGTCATCGACCTCCTCGGCAGGCTGCGCGGCGGGCTCGACCAGAAGCGCCGCAAGGAACTCGTCGAGCGCTTCGATCTCGACCCGCGCAAGAAGGGCCGCACGTACTCGAAGGGCAACCGGCAGAAGGTCGCCATCGTCGCCGCGCTCGCGTCCACTGTGGACTTGCTGCTGCTCGACGAGCCGACCTCGGGGCTCGATCCGTTGATGGAGGCCACTTTCCAGGAGGTCATCCAGGAGGAGCGCGCGCAGGGCCGTACGGTGCTGCTGTCCAGCCACATTCTCGCCGAGGTGGAAGCCTTGTGCGACAAGGTGAGCATCATCCGGAACGGCCGCACGGTCGAGTCCGGCACGCTCGCCGAACTGCGCCATCTCACTCGCACGTCGATCACCGCGGAACTGGCCGGACCGCCGAACGGCCTCGCCGAACTCGCCGACGTGCACGACCTCAAGATGGACGGCAGCCGCGTCCGCTTCGACGTGGAAACGCGCGCGCTCGAGGACGCGCTGCGGCAGCTGGCCCAGATCGGCGTGCGCAGCCTGGAGAGCCGGCCGCCGACGCTCGAAGAACTCTTCCTGCGCCACTACGCGGACGAACTCGAGGCCGGGAAATGACCGGCGCGCTCGTCGGCACCGGACCGCTGATCCGGCTCGCGCTGCGCCGCGACCGGATCATCCTGCCGATCTGGATCGTCCTGCTCAGCATCGTCCCGGTGGCCACGATCAGCAGCTACGACCAGTTCTATCCGACCGCCGCGAGCCGGGCCGGGCTCGTCGCGTCGGCGGCGGCGAACCCGTCGTTCGCGCTGCTCTACGGCCCAGCGTTCAATCTCGGCGCGGCCGGCGGGTTCATCGCCTGGCGGATGGGCGGATTCCTCGCGCTGCTGACCGGCCTGATGGCGGTCTTCACGCTCACCCGGCACACCCGTGCGGAGGAGGACAGCGGCCGGGCCGAACTGCTGGCGTCCACTGTGGTCGGTCGATACGCGCCGCTCACCGCCGCGCTCACGGTGACCGGCGGGGCGAGCGTGCTGATCGGTGTATTGCAGGCGAGCACGCTCGCGTCGAAGGTTCCCGCAGCGGGTTCCGTCGCGCTCGGCGCGAGCACGGCGCTCGCCGGTCTGGTCTTCACCGGCGTCGCCGCGGTCGCCGCGCAGCTCGGCGAGTACTCGCGTACCGCGAACGGCATCGGCACGGCCGTGCTCGGCGTCGCGTTCCTGTTGCGTGGCGCGGGTGATTCGACCAGCGACGCGCACTGGCTGTCGTGGCTGTCGCCGCTCGGCTGGGCGCAGCAGATCCGCCCGTTCGCCGAAGAACGTTGGTGGGTCCTGACTCTGCCCGTCGCGACCACATTGGTGCTGTTCGCGGTGGCCTACGCGCTGCTGCCGCGTCGCGACGTCGGCGTCGGCCTGCTTCCGCCGCGCCTCGGTCCCAGCGAGGCCGCGCCGTCGCTGCGGTCGCCGTTCTCGCTGGCCTGGCGGCTGCAACGGGGTCCGTTGCTCGGCTGGCTGGTCGGGCTCGCGGTCGGCGGCGCGTTGTTCGGGACGATCGCGCAGGGCATTTCCGGCCTCGTCGGCGGTACCGAGCAAAGCAGGCAGATCTTCGAACGCCTCGGCGGATCGCGCGGACTGGTCGACGCTTTCCTCGCGACGATGGTGAGCCTGTTCGCGATGCTCTCCTCGCTCTACGGCGTGCAGGCGACGCTGCGGATGCGCACCGAAGAAACCTCGCTCCGGCTCGAACCGCTGCTGGCCACACGGGTCGGACGGCTGCGCTGGGCCGCGAGCCACCTGGTGTTCGCGTTCCTCGGCAGCGCGTTGCTCGTGCTCGTCGGGGGCGTGCTGCTCGGGCTGTCGAACGGATTGCGCAGCGGTGACGTCGGCCGCTCGGTCGGGAACATGGTCGAGGCCGTCGCGGTGCAGGTGCCCGCGGCGTGGGTGATCGTCGCGGTGGCCGCGCTGATCTTCGGACTGCTGCCGAAACTGGCGACCGCCGCCTGGGGCGTGGCCGCGCTGGCGTTGCTGATCAGCATGTTCGGGCCGGTCGTCAACGCGCCGCAGGTACTGCTGGACGTCTCGCCGTTCCAGCATCCGCCCAAGGTGCCCGGCCAGCTGTTCACCGCGGTGCCGCTGGTGGTGCTGCTGGCGGTCTCGGCGGTCGTGCTGGCGACGGGGCTGGCCGGCTGGCGGCGGCGCGACGTCGGCTGACGTCAGCGTTCGTCGCGGGAGAATCCGCTGGTCGGGCCCAGCGAGGTCGGCGGGGGCGCCGGCGGGCTCGACGAGGTCGGGGTGACCGACACCGTGGCCGTGGTCGTGCGCGGCGGCGGGGCCGGGGGTGCCGGCTGGCGATGGGTCACGGTGATCGGCGGCAGAGGGAGGCCGGTCACCGTGACCGTCACCTGCTGCACAGGCGGCGGGGTAGGCGGCGACGACTCTCCGGCCGGACGCGGAGTGCGACCGGCGACCAGCAGCGCGGCGACGAGCAACCCGCCCGCCAGCCCGGCCAGCCCGGTCACGACGACATAACCCCAGGTGGGAGCGGTGTCCGACATCCGGCACCTCCTCGCCGCACGGTCACTCGGCTACGAGGGTTTCGTCGCGTTGATCATAGGCGTCGTTACGCACTGTGCAACTTGATATCTACCGACTCAACTTATGTCACACTCCCCTTATGAGGGGGATTCTTCGCACGCCCGACTTCCGGCGGCTCTGGCTCGCCGACGGCCTCAGTCAGGCCGGCAACCGCATCGATTTCCTGGTCATCCCGCTGCTGGCCACCACCACGCTCGCCGCCTCAGTGGCGGAGGTTTCGCTGCTGCGGACGCTGAGCACGCTCCCGTATCTGCTGCTTGGACTGCAGGTGGGCGCGTGGTGCGACCGGATGCGCAACCGGCCGGTGCTGATCACCGCCGACCTCGCCCGCGCGGCGCTCATCGGCTCAGTGCCGCTCGCCGCGGCGTTCGGTGAGCTGTCGCTGGGTCATCTGTACCTCGTCGTGCTGCTGGCCGGTGTGTTCACCGTTTTCTTCAACGTCGCGCACCAGACCTACCTGCCTGGCCTCGTCGAACGCGGCGAACTGCCCGACGCGAACGCCCGGCTGCAGACCAACCTCTCCGTCGCCGCGATCGCCGGGCCGGGCCTCGGCGGGCTGATCGTGCAGTTCATCGGCAGCGCGGGCGCGATGGCCTTCGACGCTCTGACCTACCTGTGGTCCGCCGCCTGGCTGCACCGCATCCGCACGCCTGAGCCACGGCCCGAGCCCGCCGAGCGCAACCTCCGCCGCGAGATCGGCGAAGGCTTGCGGACGGTGCTGCGCGATCCGATCCTGCGGGCGATCACCGTACACAGCGCCGTTTCGAGCCTATTCCAGTCGATGTTCATGGCGGTGTCGATGGTGTTCATGGTGCGAGACCTGCATCTGACGCCGTTCATGATCGGGCTGATCGGCACGCTCTCGCTGACCGGAGCACTGCTGGGCAGCACAGTCGCCCGACGGCTCGGCACCCGCTTCGGCGCGGCGCGGGCTCTGTTCATCGGCGGTGCGGCGTACAGCGTTTCGTTCCTGCCCAACGCTTTCGCGACGCCAGGGTGGGGCCTTGCCTGGTACATCGCTGGCGGGATCGCGTCGAGCTTCGGGATCATCGTGCTCGGCGTGTTCGAAACGAGCTTCCGGCAGGCGATCCACCCCGCACGAGCTGCTGGGCCGGGTCTCCTCGGTGTCGCAGACGGTCGTTTTCGGCATCGCCCCGCTTGGCAGCCTGCTCGGCGGCTTCATCGCTGAGTTCACGACGACCCGGGTCACGTTGTACGTGTGCGGCATCGGAATCCTTGCGGCGTCGGCGATTCTCGTCGCTTCGCCGCTTCGGAAGATGCGCGATCTGCCCGGCTAGACCTTCCGCAGTCCGTCAAGCAGTACGCGCACCAGATGCCGGCTGTCCGGCGTAAATCGCTCCACCGCGAGTGCGCCGACGATCAGCGCGCGCAGGTCTTCGCCGTCGATGTCTGCGCGTACAGCGCCCGCGGCTTGTGCGCGTTCCAGAAGCGCAGTGAGGTTCACTCGAAACCGCTCCGCTGCTTCGGCCTTGTACGCGGAGCCGCTTGTCTCACCGAGCGCTTCGCAGATCGCGCGGTTACGCGACGCCTGTTCGATGACGCGTGTGAAGTAGTCGTAGAACGCTTCGCCCGGCGCGTCGGAGTCGATCAGCTCCTGCGCCTCGACGCCGTACTGCTCCAGCCGCTCTACGACGACTGCCTGGAACAGCGCTTCCTTGCTGGGGAAATGCCGGTAAACCGTGCCCGCGCCGACGCCAGCCAGCCGCGCGATGTCGTCGAGGGGCACGGAGAGCCCGTCGACGGCGAACGCTGCTTCGGCGGCAGCCAGCACACGGGCGCGGTTCCGGCGCGCGTCCGCGCGGAGCGCAGGCTTCTCCACCGGTCATCTCCTCTGATCTCAAAGTGGTGCGGCCGTCCGATTCTTCCTTGGAACACGGTCCGCCGCTTCTGACCGTGTCCCAGATCTCCAGGGTGCCGTTGACAACCGGAGCGCGAACTCCGTATCGTCGTAAGCGGGTGCCCCGTTCCGATTATCCACCCGTCTTCCCGAATGAGGTTTCTGATGCCCCGCACCGTGTCCGAGGTGGCCGAGATCGTCGCGAACGCGCTGAGCGCCGTCGACGCCGCACCGCTCGCTGACGTTCTCGCCGAGGACGCCGTCTACGAAATCCCGTTCACCGGCCACCGCTCAGCGGGCCGGGACGCCGTACTGGCCACGCTCGGCGCGGGCAGCGCCGTCGCGGCCCGGATCGGCCTGGGAAAAGTCGAGGTCACCACGACCGAAACCGCGGACGGGTTCGCCGTCGAACTCGTCGCCGAGGGCCGCAATCCGCACACCGGGCACAGCTACCGCCTCCCGTCGTCCGCCGGGTTGCTGACCGTGCGGGACGGCGAGATCACCCGTTATCGGGACTACCCGAACAACGGCGCGGCAACCGCGTTGCACGGGACGAAGGAAGTGTTCCAGCGTTTCCTCGACGCGGCGGTCGACAACCGCTGGGACGATCTCGCCGACCTGTACTCCGACGACGTCGTCATCGAAATCCCGTTCGCGCCGGCCGGAGTGCCCAAGGTGACGCGCGACCGGGAGGAGTTGCGCAAACGCTTTCACGAGGCCGGACAGCGCCGCCGGATCACCAAGGCGGACCGGGTCGTAGTGCACGAGACCAGCGACCCTGAGGTACTGGTCGCCGAGTACGACCTGCACGGGGAATACGAGGGCAAGGCGTACGTCTCGACGTACGCGATGGTGCTGACGGTGCGCGACGGGCGGATCGTGCACTCCCGGGATTACTCCGGCCCGCCGGTGTTCGCCGAATCGGCCTAAGCGGCGTCGACCCTCGCCAACCCGATCACCATGTCCGCCAAGGCCTCGCGCCCCTCCCGCGCACGCGCGTCGTCGGGGTCGCAGACGTACTGCAGGATCAAGCCGTCCACTCCGGCGACGATCATGCGCGCGAGGTGGTCGAAGGAAACGGCGGCAGTCTCGCCCGCCTGCTCGGCGGCTTGGCGGCACCAGCGAGCGACGACCCCGGCGTAGCGCTCGTACTGGAGCCGGGCGAGCTCTTCGTGACCAGGGGTGCGCAGCGCGTACATGGTGAGCTCATACTGCAGCAACTGCAGCTCACGCCCGCCCTCGACGAGCTTGGCCCAGAAGGTGTCGAGGCCGTGCCGGATCGCGTTCTCCAGGCCTTGGTCAGTAGCGGCCGAGGCCTGGAGAACGCCGGCGATCTCGTCGACGACGTCCTCGATCACGGCGCGGAGCAGCTTCTCCTTGGACGGGAAGACGTACTGCATGGTCGCCAGCGGGACGTCCGCCTGCGCGGCCACCACACGCAGCGAAGTCTTGGCGACGCCGTGCGCGGCCAGCGCGGCGCGGGCGGCCGCGATGAACTGCGGCCGGCGCACCGAGGCCTCGACGTACGGCATGGCCACCCCTTTCGGTCAGTCGACCGAAATATTGCCACGACCCCTTGCCAGCCCCGGCGGCGCTCCTTACGCTGCTCCAAATCGGTCGGCTGACCGAATCTTCGGAACGCGAGGGAGCGAGCCATGAAGGTCGTGGTCGTCGGCGCGGGACTGGCGGGACTCTCCGCCGCACGAGAGCTCGGCAAGACCGGAGCCGAGACAGTCGTCCTGGAAGCTCGCGACCGGGTCGGCGGGCGAGTCGAGGGCGGCGAGCTCGGAGGCCATCCGATCGAACTCGGCGGCACCTGGATCGGCGAGGGCCATTCCCGGATGCACGGGCTCGTCGAGGAACTCGGCCTGGCGACTTTCCGCACGTGGAACGACGAAGGCAAGACACTCGTCCAGCTCGGCGGCCGGCGCACCCTCGTCAACGGAGCCAAGGGCGCCGTGCCGCGGCTCAACCCGGTCGCGCTCGCCGACCTAGCGCAGGGCTTGGCCCGTTTCGGCCGGCTGGCCCGCAGCATCGACCCAGCCCAGCCGTGGACGCATCCGAAGGCGCGCCTGCTCGACAGCCAGACCTTCGAGACCTGGGTCCGGCGCAACCTGCGCACCCCGAGCGGGCGGGCGTACTTCCGGGTCGCGACCGAAGCCGTCTTCGCCGCCGACGCCAGCGACCTGTCGCTGCTGCACGCGCTGTTCTACGCGGTCAGCAACGCGGACCTGGAGACCCTCCTCGCCGTCGACCGCGGCGCACAGCAGGACCGCGTCGTCGGCGGCTCCGTGCTGGTGGCTCAACGACTCGCGGACGGGCTCGACGTCAGGCTGTCGACGCCGGTCGCGTCAGTGGCCCACGACGGGACCGGGGTCACGGTCACCACGCGCGCTGGTCAGACCTTCACCGGCGACCGGGTCGTCGTCGCCCTCCCGCCGACGCTCGCCGGACGGCTGCGGTACGACCCGGTGCTGCCCGCCTGGCGCGACCAGCTCACCCAGAAGCTGCCAGCGGGCACCGTCGCCAAGACGTTCGCCGCGTACCCCACCCCCTTCTGGCGCGAGCAGGGGCTGAACGGGCAGGTCGCCTGCGACACCGGCCCGGTCAAGGTCACCTTCGACGTTTCCCCGCCGGGCGGCGAGATCGGCGTCCTCCTGGGCTTCGTCGAGGGCGGCGAGGCACGGCGCTGGCAGCGTCTTCCCGCCGACCGGCGCCGGCAGGCCGTGCTCGATTCCTTCGTCCGCTACCTGGGGCCGCGGGCCGCCGAACCGACCGCGTACGTCGAGAAGGACTGGAGCGCCGAGGAATTCACCCGAGGTTGTTACGGCGCCCACTTCGCCCCTGGAGTGTGGACCAGCTACGGCGATGCGCTGCGGCCGCCGGTCGGCCGGATCCATTGGGCAGGTGCGGAGTACGCGGTGGAGTGGAACGGCTACATGGAGGGCGCGGTGCGGTCCGGCAGCGCTGTCGCGGAAGAAATCATGCGGCTTTGAGCGGGGCTCAGTGCGTCGCGGTCTGCGAAGCCGCCGGAGTGAACAAATGCTCCACCGCGGCCACGGTCCAGTCCCACACGCCCGGCACCAGCAACACTCCCACCAGCACGAACACCGGGAACACGAGCCGCGTCTCCACCTTTTTGCCGGTGTGCAGCCGCAGCGGCTTCGGCGGGCGGAGCTCGTACCAGGTCTCCCCCGCGATGGGCAGCGGGAACAGGAACGGGCAGCCCGACTCGGTCAGCGAATCCCCGAGGCAGTGCACGAAACAGCCCGCCGCGACAGCCACGCCGAGCCAGCCGGAGATGTCCGCCAACTGAGCCACGCGGTCGTCCGGCGCGGTGAAGTACCACCAGGCCACCGCGCCGCCGTAGAGCAGCAGCAGCCAGTCGCCTAGGGCACCGACAGCGAGCAGCAATCCGAACAGCAACACTCCCAGCACGGCCCAAGCCCCACCGGCACTACAGCCAGCGGAGGTAGCCGCGCCGAGGGCGACAGCGAACAAGAGGGTGTGCGAGAGGTGCCGGTGCGTGCCGGGCCCCTTTTCGTCGCGCGGGCCCTTCGTCAGGGCGTAGACAGCCGCGGACAGCCGGCGCAGCAGCCAGGACAGCGCGCCGGTCAGCCAGCCGAACAGGCGGGTCGCGCTGGCGCTGGGGTGGTCCAGGTCCGGCAGCAGCGCGAACCCTGCCGTGGTGGCCGCGAAGACCACCGCCTGGTGCACTGTGCCGACGCCTACCGCCGGCGCGAGGGCAAGCCCAGCGCACCAGCCGGTCAGGGCGTGCGTGCGCCCCATCATGATGGTTATCCCCCAGGTCGCGGACCACTTTACTCAGTCCGCGCGACCGTATCGGGAGATCAGGCCGGAGGTTCCTCCGACACGCTCAGGTGTTCGGCCACCCCGGTGAGCTCGATCACCCGGCTGACCGCCGGGCTCGGCACGACCTCGAGTTCGACCTGCTGTTCCCCGGCCTGCCGCTGGGCGTGCAGGACGACGTTCAGCGCCGATGAGTCGAAGAAGGTCACCCCGGTGAGGTCGGCCACCACGCGACGGGAATTCTTGTCCGCGATCAACCCGGCAAGAGCTTCCTGCAGCTGCGGGCTGGTGAGCAGATCGAGCTCACCCGTGACCACCACCCTCGGCTCGGCGGCCGCGGTGTCCAGCGTGATGCCGAATCCGGGCGGAGTGGCGTTCTGGTCGGCTGCGGGCATGCAGTTTCTCCTCGTCAGGCGCTGCTCCTGCGCCGGTACGCGCCTGTTGTCTCAAGCGGCAACCGTGTCACGGTCCCAAAGCATCTGGAGACCCAACCCTAACCCAGTGGGTGACCGCCGCCGCGTCGGCACACGGCTACCCCCTGGCTCGCGGGCGACCGGCGGACGCACAGCACCCCGCGCACCGCAGGTGGGCGCGCGGGTCGCGGGGGGTCGGATCAGCTCAGGCGGACACCTTCTTGCGCTTCGCCCGCCGTTCGCGCATGAACAGCTCGCGGCGCTCGATCTCGCCGAGCCCGCCCCAGATCCCGTAGGGCTCTTCGACGGTCATCGCGTGCTTGCGGCACTGCGCCAGCACCGGGCAGGTGTGGCAAATCGCCTTGGCGCGGGACTCGCGGCGCTCACGCGCGGAGCCGCGCTCGTTGTCGGTATGGAAGAACAGGCTGCTGTCCGCTCCGCGGCACGAGCCTTGAAGCTGCCACTCCCACTCCTCGGCCACCACATTCGGCAGTCGGCTCACGTCAGCCATGTCGTCCCCACCTTTCCCGGGATCAGCACACTCGACGGCTACATGCCCGCCGGTCGCGGCGGTCAAACGCGGGTTTGGTTTGCTCACCCCCCGGGCATGTGGCAGATCGGGCACGAAAGACTGGCGTGGCACGCCGGAGAGAGGAAAGCACGTGGAGGAGAACGCCCCGCTCGAGCGCGAGGACGCACAGCTCATCGAGGTGCGGACGGCGGCTATCCCGCACGTGGTGCCCACCCTGCGCACCATCGTCGCCGACATCGCCATGCGCCAGGATTTCGACCTGGACGCGGTCGAGGATCTGCGGATGGCCGTGGACGAGGCCTGCTCGATGCTGCTGCCCTCGGCCGCCGACGGCAAGCTGACCTGCGTGTTCTCCTGGCTGGAGGGCCGGATCGAGGTCACTGTGTCGGTCGTCTCCGAGCGCGCCGACCACGGCGACGAGACCGGTCTGTCCTGGCAGCTGCTGACCGCGCTCGCGACCTCGGCGCGACGCACCGTGACCCCGGCCGACGGCCGGTACCTCTCCCGGGTGCAACTGGTCCGGGAGAGTGAGGCGGCCAGCTCGTGACGAACCCCGCCGGCGGCGACCAGCCCACCGACGTGGCAGCACTGTTCCACGAGCTGACCGAGCTGCCCGAGCGTTCGCCCCGCCGCGAGGAGATCCGGGACCAGCTGGTGCGCGAGCATCTCGAACTGGCGCGCAACCTCGCCCGGAAATTCCGCAACCGCGACGAGGCGATGGACGACCTTGTGCAGATCGCGACCGTCGGCCTGATCCACGCGGTGGACCGTTACGACCCCTCGCAGGGCACCGACTTCCTGGCCTTCGCGGTGCCGACGATCTCCGGCGAGCTTCGCCACCACTTCCGCGACAACAGCTGGTCGGTCCGGGTGCCAAGACGGCTCAAGGAGCTCAACGCCACGATCTCGGCCGCACGCGAGGAACTGACCGTGCGGCTTTCGCGTGCGCCGAAGCCCAGCGAGATCGCCAGCCATCTCGGCGTGCCGATCGAGGACGTCTACGAGGGCCTGCGGGCCGGACAGGGCCGTTACGGGGCCTCGCTGGACAATCTGCTGGAGAACTCCGCGCACACCCGCTTCGGCGCGCCGGACGCGAACCTCGGCCAGGCCGAACTGCGCGAGGCGCTGCGGCCGATGCTGGACAGCCTGCCCGAGCGCGAACGCAAGATCGTCGCGTTGCGCTTCGGGTCCGGGATGAGCCAGTCGGACATCGCGCGCCGCGTCGGGGTTTCCCAGATGCAGGTGTCGCGGCTGCTCGCGGCGACGCTCAAAAGGCTCCGTACCGGACTGGCCGAGACTGACATCACCGAGGGCACCTGATTCGCTTTCGGCCGAGTTGGGTAAACACCACATGCGACAACAGCGGCCGGGAGGTGCAGAACCCATGACGACGTCCAGGATGCCGACCAGGGGCACCGAGGCGGCCGCCGCCACGGTGCGCCTGGAGCTTCCGGACGACGTCACCGCGCCCGCTATCGCGCGGGCACAGGTCCGCGCCGCGCTCGCCCAGCTCGACGTTCCCGCCCAGCTTCGCGACGACGTGCTGCTGGCGACTTCCGAGCTGGTCACCAACGCCTTCGAGCACGGCGACCGGCCAGACCGGCTCGAACTCCGGATCGAGCACGGCGAACTGATGCTGCGGGTCTTCGACACCTCGGCCTCCCTTCCGCAGCTGAAAGAGCCGGTTCTTCCGTCCGCGGCGCGCAGCCGCGGACTTCAGCTGGTGCACGCGCTGTCCCGGCGCTGGGGCTACGACCCGGCCGAGGGCGGGAAGTGCGTCTGGGCGGCGTTCGGCCTCAGCTGACGCCGGCTGGCCACCACGAGCCCGGCCGCGCCGAGCACCCCTAGTCCGCCCCCGAGCCAGCCGACGATCGTGCGCGGCCGTTCGGCCGCCGCACAGCCCGCTTCGGCGTGTGTCTCGGTCTCCGGCGAGCTGAACGCCGTCCCGCAGCCGACCCGGACGCTGGTGACGGAATCCGGTGGGTCGCCGGGGCCGAAGAGAGGGCGGTCACCGGCAACCGGAGGAACGCGATCCCGGCGAGGAAGAGCGCTGCGGACGCGAGTCCGATCCACAGCGCCGGACGCCGGATGCTGGACGCAATCGGGGTGACTGGGGACGAGGAGCGGGCGAGCAGCTGGGGCTGAGCGCGGCACAGGTCTCGGAGATCCTGCGGATAACCGCGCGGGTTTTCGGACTGGGTGAAGCGGACGTGCTCCGCCCCGTGCCCGGCCGGACCGTCGCGATCTGCCTGCCGCCCTGGAAACTTTCGACGTGCACGACGTCACCGGTGAGCAAGGTGACGGCGTGCCACTCACCGGGGCCAGGCACCGGTGAGCCGCGTGCGGCCGAGAGTGATGGCCTCGTGATCTCCACGTCATCGCACAAGATTCGGGGCGAGCCGGGGTTCACGTCACTGCCTCGCACTGTCGCGGTTGCGACATGTTAGCCAGCCACCGCCGCGTAATAGGCCAGGAGGCGGTCAGCGAGTTCGTCCGGACGGCTCAGCAGCGCGAGATGGGAACCGGCCATCTCGTCCGCGTCCAGTCCCAGCCGTTCGCGCGCGACCCGGCGCAACAGGTCCGCGGAGAAGAACCGGTCGTCGCGGAAGAGCAGGACTTTTGTTGGCACGTCCGGCAACCGCTCGCCTGGCCACGGCACGCTGTACTCGGCGCTGTTCTGATCCCGGCCGCGGCGCTCGTTCTCCTCCGCCAGCTCGGCCGGAACGTCCGCCATGAACTGCTCGGCGACGCTCAGTCCGTCGGCCGATTCGAAGCCGACGTTGCCCCACCACTCCCCCGGAGCCTCGCCTGGCGCGGGCACCATCCCGGCGACGAACACGAGAAGCCGCGCGCCGACCCGCTCCGCCACGAGCGGCGCGGTGAACCCGCCGTAGGAATGTCCGACCACGACGACTTCCGCGGCGTCGCCGATCGCCGCGACCACGGTGTCGGTGAAGTCGGCGAACGTGGCCTGCGGGTTCTCGATCGGCAGGTCCGGGGCCACGACCTCGTGGCCGGACGCCTTGAGCCGCGCGGCGACCAGGTGCCAGTCCCAGCCGCTGCCGCCGCCCCCGTGGATCAGCGCGAAAGTCGCCATGGGGCCCAGCTTGTCACGCTGGGCAGCGCTTCAGCATGTCCTGCAGCGCGTTCTTCTCCATGTCCGTGATCGTCAGCCCGTAGTAGTGCTTCACCGTGACCCAGTCGGTCGCGTAGGTGCACCAGAACGACACCAGCGGCGGCTTCCACTCGTCCGGAGCCTTGTCGCTCTTCTGCCGGTTCACGCTCGCCGTCACCGCGAACAGCTGCGGGCGCGTGAGGTCGTTCGCGAACTGCTCGCGCTTCTCCTGCGTCCAGTCGCGCGCGCCGCTCACCCAGGCCTGGCCGAGCGGGACCATGTGGTCGATGTCGAGCTGAGTCGGCTTGGTCCAGGTCTGGCCGTCGTACACGCTCAGCCAGGTGCCCGACGTCGGCTTGCAGTCGCTGCCCGCCTTGACGTCCTTGCCCGCGCGCTTGAGAACGGTTTCGCGGGTGTCGCAGCTGTCGCCCTGGCTGTCCCAGTGCTTGAACTTGTCGCGCGAATAGCCGGTCATGGTGCCGCGCGCGCCGATCTTCAGCTCGGACAGCTGCTTCGTCGCGTCCGCGGCGGAGGCCGGTGCCGCCTCGGACGGGGTGTCGCCGACTTCGCGCTGGCCGTACCAAAACCCGACGACAGCGATGAGCAGCACGACCGCGAGCAGCACGGTGCGCTTGGTGGGGAACGGCCGGGCCATGGTGCGCGGAATCCTCTCGGGCGGGGAGTTCGGGGAGCCGGAGTATGCCTGTCGCCGGGCCGGTAATCGCGCAGACACTCTCGGCAGCGTTCGAGCCGTGGCAAGGACCACGTCCGGCCAGTCGTTGCCCGCCAACGAAAAAGCGCAGATCAGCGGGGGTGGATAACGCTCGCGAAGGTGTCACGTCCTCGGCGGCGCGAACGATTGTCTTCAGTGGGGAGCCGGAAAGGAGCGGGTGCGAGATGCCCGGGCGGCTGCGGAACTGGAACACACGCGTCGATGACTACCTGCGCCGGAAGGCGGCGGAGGGCGGCAACCTCGTCGCGATGACGCGGGTCGCCGCCGACCTGCGCGAACGCGGCGACACGGCGGAGGCCGAACAGTGGTATCGCCGGGCTGCCTCGGGCGGTGACCGGATCGCCATGACCGCGCTGGCCCACCTGCTGGCCGAACGCGGAGCCGACGACGAGGCCGCCCGCTGGTACCACGAAGCCGCGCAGGCCGGCGAGCCGCACGGGATGCTCGGATACGCCCGTACCTGCGAAAACCAGGGTCATCTCAACGACGCCGAACGTTGGTATGCCGCCGCGTTCCAAGCCGGTGCGACCGAAGCAGCCGGACTGCTGGGTCACCTGCTCGTCGAAGACGGCCGATACGCCGAGGCCGAGGGCTGGTGCCGCACGGCCGCGGAGGACGGCAACGCGACGGCGATGCTGGACCTCGGCACGGTCCTGCGAGAACTCGGCGCGCCCGACGAGATGGCGTACTGGTGGCGAGCCGCGCTGGACGCGGGCGAACTCTCCGCGACCTGCCTGCTGGGCCGGGAAGCGGAACGGACGGACCGGCAAGGCGACGCCGAGCGGTGGTTCCGTCGCGGCGCGAAAGGCGGGCACGTCGAGGCGAAGGTGCGGTTGGGACTGCTGCTGCATCGCCGGGGCGACCTCGAAGAGGCGGAGCGCTGGTACCTCGAAGCCGCCGAGGCGGGCGACGCGGCGGCGATGACCAACCTCGGCGTTCTCGCCCGCAATCGCCGCGACGACGGCGAGGCCGCGGCTTGGTACCGCAAGGCCGCCGAGCACGGCAGCATCCCGGCGCTTACCAACCTGGGACATCTCGCCGAATCCCGCAGCGACCTGGCACAGGCCGAACGCTGCTTCCGCGTCGCCGCGGAGACCGGTGACGTGCAGGGCATGCTGAGCCTGACCCGGATGCTGCGCGCCCGCGGCGCGACCGCCGAAGCCGACCATTGGCAGGCCCTCGCCGCCGACCGTCCACAGTAGACACTGCGCGCCTCGTCTCGGGGTCGATCTCCGGGATCTTCCCGGATGTTGTCCGGCACCGGCGCGGCTAGCGTCGATGAAGTGTTCCGACGCCTGCTTCTCGCCGTCCTCGCCGGCATCGCGGTGTTCCTGGTGCCGTGGACGGTCTATCTCGGGCTGACCCTGCCCGAGCACTTCGACACGAGCCAGTGGCGGGTCGCCTGGGTCGGCTTCGACATCGTCCTGCTGCTGTGTTTCGCCGCGTCCGTGCTGCTCGGGATGCGCCGCAGCCGCGCGTCGGTGCCGATGCTGGCCGCGACCGCCGCGCTGCTGTGCTGCGACGCCTGGTTCGACGTCGTCCTCGACTGGGGCGGTCCCGACCAGTGGGCCAGCATCGGCACCGCGCTGGTCGCGGAAGTGCCGATCGCGGTGTTCCTGATGCTGCGAGCGCGCGCCCTGCTCGCCGGCAACGCGCGACCGCGGCCGCTGACCATGCGCGACATCGCCGTGCACACGAACCCGAACTACCAGCGGTTGCTCCGGCTGCTGCCGGCCACCTCGGCCGAACTGCGCGCGCAGCTCCCGTCGATCGACGTCCCGGCCGCGCTGCTGACCCTCACCCACGCCGGATACACGCGTCGTGCCCGCGACGGTCGCTGGCACTCCCTCCCGCAGAGCACGAACGAAGCGAAGCCGGAGGACTTCCCCGAGGAAGACCGGCCGAAGCTGGCCGCCTACCTCGACGCGAAGTACGACCGCGAGGTGCGCCTGATGTCCTGGGCCGCCGAGCATCGCGACACCTTCGACGGCTGGACCGCCGGGAGCCGCGCCGGCATCCGGCTGAGCTACAAGGACCTGAAGGAGTTCCAAGCGGAGTACCTGGAACTGGTGCACCGCTACGCCGCCCGCAAACCCGGTCCGTCCGACGAGGCGCGTGATCTGGCCGTGCGGTTCTACGCTTTCCCGGAACCGAAACCCGCCGAGCTGGCGTAGGTTTCGCAGCATGATTCATCACGTGCAGATCGCCTGCCCAGCGGGCGCGGAGGACGACGAACGCGCTTTCTACACCGGTGTGCTCGGCTGGACGGAACTGCCGAAACCGCCGCTGCTGGCGGCCCGCGGCGGCTGCTGGTTCCAGGTGCCCGGCGTCGGCGGCCCGGACGGCGAACTGCACGTCGGCGTCGAGGCGGATTTCCGTCCAGCACTCAAGGCGCACCCGGCGTTCGTGGTCGACGTGGACGCCGTCGCCGCCGCGATCGAAGCCGCCGGCCGATCCGTGGCGTGGGCCGATCCCGCGGAAATCCCGGGCAGGCGGCGGTTCCACACCTTCGACCCGGTCGGCAACCGGCTGGAGTTCCTCGAGGGCTGATTGTCCTTTATGGACATTCAGTCGCCGACCGCGTCCCGTCCGCGCTTCACGATCAGCGGATCCGGTTCCCCCACCACGGTTTTGTCTTTGCCCTCATAGTCGAACCGGGACAGGAAATAGCGCATCGCGTTGATCCGGGCGCGTTTCTTGTCGTTGCTCTTGATCGTGATCCACGGCGCGAGATCGTTGTCCGTGCGGAGGAACATCGCCTCCTTGGCCGCGGTGTAGTCGTCCCATTTGTCGAGCGACTGCAGGTCCATCGGGGACAGTTTCCACTGCCGCACCGGGTCGACCTGCCGGATGATGAACCGCGTGCGCTGTTCGGCCTGGGTCACCGAGAACCAGAACTTCGTGACGGTGATCCCGCTCTCCACCAGCATTTCCTCGAACAGCGGCACCTGCCGCATGAACTGCTCGTACTGGTCCGGCGAGCAAAACCCCATCACCTGCTCGACCCCGGCCCGGTTGTACCAGGACCGGTCGAACAACACCATCTCGCCCGCGGTCGGCAGATGCTGGACGTAGCGCTGGAAGTACCACTGATGCGCTTCCCGGTCGCTGGGCTTGGCGAGCGCGACGACACGAGCGTGGCGCGGGTTGAGATGCTCCATGAACCGCTTGATGGTGCCGCCCTTGCCCGCGGCGTCGCGCCCCTCGAACAAAATGACGTGCCGGCTGCCGGTCTCGCTGATCGAGTTCTGCAGCTTGAGCAGTTCGACCTGCAGCAGATACTTGGTCTGGTCGTACTCCTCGCGCGGCATGCGCTCGTCGTAGGGATAGTTCTCCCGCCAGGTGTCGACCGCCTTGCCGAACGCGTCGATCAGCACGGGATCGTCATCGTGGTCCTCGCCGACCGAATGCCCGTCGATCTCGAGCCGATCGATGTACTCCCGCACGTCCCGCAACATGCGGCCGACCTTAAGCAGGACAGGTGAACGGGAGGTGTCTGGCAGCTGCCAGACCGGCAGGCGGTGCAACCGCGCGACGGTCAGCTGATTGGCGCAGTCCACTCTGTACTCCTCGCCGCTGATTCCGTTGAACCGCAGCCCTTCCGGCGAAAAGCCGGTCCCGAGCACCCCGAGATTCGCTTGTTCGCTCACGGCAAGCCAGGCCCCGGCGAAGTGCAGGTGCCTCCAGACCGCCACCCAGAGCATGCCCTGACCTGCGGATATGAGGTTTGTCATGAGCCTCGCCTGCGAAATCCACGTCGGTTCGGTGAGGGCTGCTCCTGTGCCGGTCAGGGCGGTCGGCGAGACGCTGTCGGCATGGGCAGGGAAACGGTAGTCGAGGTGGACGGCCTGCGGATCGACTACGGGTCGTTCGTAGCGGTCCACGGGTTGAGTTTCACGGTGCGCGCCGGCGAGGTTTTCGGGTTGCTGGGGACCAACGGTGCGGGCAAGACGTCGACAATGGACGTCCTGGAGGGGTACCGGCGGCCCTCGGCCGGGAGTGTGCGGGTCTTCGGAGTCGATCCGGCACAGCAGCGCGAGAAGATCGCGCCGCGGGTCGGGATCATGTTGCAGGAGGCCGGGTTCTTCGACGACCTGACAGTCGTCGAGTCGATCCGGGCCTGGCGGCGCTTCACCGCCGACGCGATGCCGATCGACGAGGTGATCGACCTGGTCGACCTCGGCAAGGTCGGGAACACGCGCGTGGGGAAGCTGTCCGGCGGAGAGCGGCGGCGCCTTGACCTGGCGCTCGCCGTCCTGGGGAGGCCGGAGCTGCTGTTTCTCGATGAGCCGACGACCGGACTCGACCCGCAGGCGCGGCGGCGGACGTGGCGGGTGCTGGAAAACATGGTCGCGGGCGGCATGGCGATCCTGCTGACCACGCACTACATGGAAGAAGCGCAGTATCTCGCCGATCGCGTGGCGATCATGGACCGCGGGCGCATCGTGCGCCACGGATCCGTCGGCGAGGTGATCGGGGCCGACCACGGCTCGACGGTCACGTTCGTCAGCGAGGCTCCGGTGCCGGTCGAAGTGGCCGGGGTGTCGGAGGACGGCCGCCACTACGCGCTGAGCAGCACCGATCCGCAGGCGGACCTGCACCGGCTGCTCGACTGGGCCCACCGGGCCGGCGCGCGGATCTCCGAACTCGAGGTCCGGCGCAATTCGCTCGAAGACGTCTTCCTGCGGGTCGCCGACGAGGCCGACCTCGCTGTCACCGCGAAGGAGCACTGATGACTGCCGCGGCACCCGTGCTGCCCGCCGCCCGCCGATCGCTGGGCTGGTGGCGCTACACCTGGTCACAATTCCTGCTGTCGCAGAAGGTGCACTGGCGCGATCTCGGTTTCGCGCTCACCGGAGTGCTTATTCCGCTCGGGCTCGGCATCGGATTGCCCGCGAGCCAGCACGGCAAGGGCGAGGTCGCCGGCATCGACGGCGGCGTGTACCTGCTGCCGGGGATGATGGGATTCGTCCTCGTCTGGATCGTCTACAACGTCGTGAACTCGGCGACAAGCCGACGCGGGAAACTGATTTACAAAAGGCTGCGCGGCACCCCGCTGCCCGACACCGCGATCATGACCGGAGAAGCCATGAGCGGATCCGTCACCAGCGTCGCGCAAGTAGTGGTGCTCCTGGTTTTCGGGCTCGTTTACCTGGGCGGTCCCGCGCCGGCGAACCCGCTGTTGCTGCTGGTCGGCGTTGTGCTGGGCGCGTTCACGTTCGCGCTGCTGGCGATCGGCGTTTCCGGGCTGCTGCCCACCAGCGAGGTCTCGACGTGGCTGGTCACGCCATTCCTGTTCCTGATGATGTTCGCGTCCGGAATCGTTTTCCCGCTGTCGGAGATGCCGCACTTCCTGCAGGTTCCCGTGCGGTACCTGCCCTCGAGTTCGGTGGTCGAGATTCTGCGCACCGCTTACCTCGGTCGCGACTTCGCTTCGAATCCCGCGACCGCCCAGCTGCCCCGGGAAGTCGGATTCCTGCAGTCGTTCCGGGCGTGCGTCATGCCGCTGGGACTACTCTGTGCCTGGATCGGCGTTTCCCTCGGCCTGGGCAAGCGCTTCTTCAAATGGGACCCGAAACGGACGGGCTAGGCGGGAGGACGTGTGGACCGGTGGAGCCCCGGGACACTGGGCCGCGTCGTCGCGCTGCTGATCCTCGGCACGGTCGTCGCGTTCACCGGCGAAGGGTTCTTCCTCTGGCTCAGCACCCGGCCCCCGATGGTCGACGTCCTCTTCGCGGTGCTGGCCGGTGCCGGTCTGCTGGCCGCCATCGGCCGCGTCGTGTGGTCGGTGGTGCGCCGTTCGTCTTCCCGGAGCGAGCACCTGGTCGACGTGGCCATCGCCACCAGCCTGTCCTACGCGCTGCTGCTGGCCTTCGGACCCGCGTGGCTGGCGCTGCCCGCCCTGGTCGCCGGGGTCGCGGCGATCAGCTTCACCGGAGCCAAACGCTGGCTTTTCCCGCTGCTCGTGCTGATCAGCACGGCCGGGATCGCGTTCCTGCACGACGTGCCGGCGTTCGCGGTGGCCGAGACGTTGCTCCGCTCGGTCGTGACCGTCGTCGTGCTGGCCGGGATGGGGCTGCTGGTCGCCTACGCGGCCGAGGTCCACGCCAGCCGCGACGAACTGGCCCGGATGGCGGTGGTCGAGGAGCGGTTGCGCTTCGCCCGCGACCTGCACGACGTGCTCGGGCGGGGCTTGTCGGTGGTGCGGCTCAAGGCCGAACTCGGGGTGCGGCTGCTGGACGCCGACCCCGGTGCCGCCCGCGACCAGTTCGTGCAGATCGCCGAGCTCGCCGGCAGTTCGGTGTCCGAACTGCGCAAGGTGATCGCCGGCTACCGGCAGCCCAGCCTCGCCGAGGAGCTGCGCGGCACGTCGTCGATCCTCAGCCTCGCCGGCGTCCGGGTGGTCGCCGATCCGGTGCCCGAGGACCTGCCCGCACCCGCGGCCGAGGCGATCGGCGCGGCGATCCGCGAGGGCGGCACCAATATCCTGCGCCACAGTGCCGCGGAGAACTGCCGCGTCGAGTTCGTGCGCGAACCGGCGGCGCTGACCGTCCGGATCTCCAATGACCGGCCGCACGCCGGGGGCGCCCGGGCCGGCCACGGGCTCACCGGCCTCGCCGAGCGGCTCGCCGCGGTGCACGGCACGCTCGACCACACCGGCGCGGGCGACGAGTTCGTGCTCACCGCTCGCGTTCCCCTTGACCTGCCGAGGAAAAACTCATGACCCTGCGGATCGTGCTGGCCGAGGACCACGCCCTGCTCCGGGAATCCCTGCGCACGGTGTTCAGCCTCGCCGACGACATCGAGGTGGCCGAAGCCGTGGACAACGGCGCCGACGCGCTCGAAGCCATCCGGCGCGAACGTCCCGACGGAGCCATGGTCGACATCGACATGCCGCGCATGTCCGGCCTGGAGGTCGCCGAGGCGGTGCACGCCGAGGGCATCCCGTGTGCCCTTCTCGTGGTCACCAGTTACGGCAAACCCGGGTACCTGCACCGCGCCATGCGGGCCGGGGTGCGCGGGTTCGTCACGAAGAACATCTCGCCGGACGCGCTGATCGACGCCGTGCGCAAGGTGTGCGCCGGCGGACGGCACGTGGACCCCGAAATCGCCGCCGACGCGCTCGCGGTCGGCGAGACGCCGCTGACCGATCGGGAGCTGGAAGTGCTCCGGCTCTCGGGAGCCGGGCTGCGTCCCGCCGAGATCGGCGCGCGGCTGTCGCTGGCCGAGGGCACCGTGCGCAACTACCTGTCGAGCACCCTGACGAAACTGCAGGTCGACAACCGGGTGGCGGCCTACCGCGTCGCGGAGGAGGCCGGGTGGCTGTGACGGACCTGTTCGAGCTTTATCAGGACCTGCACCGCCATCCCGAACTCTCCGGCGCCGAGGAGCGCACCGCCGCCGTCCTCGCGCGGGAACTGACCGGCCTGGGCTTCACCGTGCACCCGGGAATCGGGGGCCATGGTGTCGTCGCGGCGCTGGACAACGGCGAGGGGCCCACGGTCGCGCTGCGGTCCGAACTGGACGCTTTGCCGCTGACCGAACGCACTGGTTTGTCTTACGCCGCAAGCGGTTCCGCGATGCACGCGTGCGGGCACGACCTGCACCTCGCCGCCGTGGTCGGCGCCGCGGCGGAGCTGACCGAGGACCGGGCTAGCTGGCGGGGCAGGCTGGTCGTGCTGGGACAGCCGGGCGAGGAGACCCTCGACGGCGCGCTGGCGATGGTGGCCGACGGCGTGCACGACGTTTTCGGGAAGCCGGACGCGGTGCTGGCCCAACACGCCGTGCCGGGACCGGTGGGGCGGATCGGGCATTCGCCCGGGCCGATCACCGCGCCGTGCGCCGAACTGGCGATCACCGTGCACGGCCGGGGCGGGCACGCCGCGGTGCCGCACCTCGCGGTCGACCCGGTGGTGCTGGCCGCACATCTCGTGGTGCGGCTGCAATCGGTGGTGGCACGGGAAACCAGCCCGGCCGAGCCGGTGGTGGTCACGGTCGGCTCGATCCACGCGGGCGACGCGGCCAACGTGATCCCGGACCGGGTGCGGCTGGGAGTGAGCGTGCGTTCGGCGACCGACGGCGCGCTGAGCCGCGCGCTGACCGCGGTGGAGCGCGTGTGCCGCGCTGAGGCCGCCGCGTCCGGGGCACCGGTCGAGCCGGAGATCCAGACGGTCCGCTCGGCCCCCGCGACGATCAACGACCGGCAGCTCACGCTCGCCGTGCGGGGCGCACAGCTGGCTGCCCTCGGCCCGAACCTCGTCTCCTGGACGCCGCCGGTGGCCGCGGCCGAGGACGTGAGCCACCTGGCTGAGGGCGCGCCCCTGTGCTACTGGACGCTCGGCGTCGGCGACCGCGGAACCAACCACTCGCCGGACTTCGCCCCGTCTCCCGAGGCACTGCCGGCGGCCGTGCGGGCGCTGGTGCTCGCCGCGCAGGCGGTCTTCGCGCCCGGACGCTGAGCTATCCGGAGTCAGTACTCAGGGTGACCGCAGCGTAGGCAGCCATGCACTCTTAGCATGACTTTCCTAAGGGAACCCTAAATTAGCTGTCAGCTAACTACTCCAGACGGGTGATATCGCTGCGTAACCCGTCTACCGGGTGCCGAGTTTGGTTTACGTTCGCCTTGTGCGAATCGCTCGAAGCGAATAGCACGAAACTGGGGAATCAAAAGCCTGGGGGGCTTGCATGATGACCGCTGCTGTCATTTCCGCTTTCGCGGTTGTGTCCGGTTTGTCCGGAGTATCCGCTACCGGAGCCACCGTTCCGGCACCGCCGAGGTGTGTGCCGAGCACACAGTTCGCAAACGTCGGATTCGAGCTGGCGGAATGGGAGTACCTCGGTACTCAGGGCGGGGAATACCGGTACCGCTACAGCTTTAACGGCTGGACTCAGGGCACGGTCGCCTGCACCCCTAGCTGAATTCCCTTCGCTTTTATCGCGGGAGGAGGTGAAAGGAATGCAGGAGATCACCAACGCCGTGGACGCGGTGGAGGAGCTGCAGGTCGAGGAGCTCGTCGAGACCACCGCGGCCGGCACCGCCTTCTCGATCGGCAGCGCGGGCTGCCCGTCGAGCGTCGGCACCGCTTCCAGCTTCGGCTGAGCGCGTCCGCATCCGGAAAAACACTGGTCAGCACATCCGAGGAGATCGATATGAACGAGTTCGACACCCAGGTCGAGCAGGCGTTCGCCGAGGACATCACGGTGGAGGAGCTGGGCGAGGTGGCCGGCGCCGGCACCACGAACACCGGCGGCACCATCAGCTCCACCACCTGCCCGGCGTGCATCGGCACCGCCTTCAGCTGGTCCTGAGAGGACAACGCACATGGACATGCAGGAGTCGCAGGACTTCACCGAAGAACTGACCGTCGAGGAGCTGTCCGACGCCACCGGCGCCGGCTGGTGCGTCGGGTCGGCCGGCACGTTCGGCTGCCCCTCCAGCGCGGGCTCCTACGGCACCGTCAGCTCGCACTGAGCCTCTGAACAGGGAGAACATCATGAACGAAGAGATCTTGGAGCCGGCGACGACCGAGCTGACGATCGAGCAGCTGTCGGACGCGCAGGCGGGCAGCTTCTGCCTCGGCAGCGTGGGCACCGCGGGGTGCCCGAGCTCGGCGGGCACGGTCGGCACCGCGAGCTCGAGCTGACAATCCCCTGCCCCATCCGCGGCGAAACGAATTTCGAAGGGAGGTTGCCATGGAGAACGCTACCACGCAGGCCCCGCAGGTCGAGGAGCTCGTGATCGAGGAACTCACCGAGGCCGGAGCCAGCAATTGTTTCGGAACGGCGGGCAGCATCGGCTGCCCGGTGTGCTTCGGCACCTACGGCTGCGCCACCTGATCCAGGCGCGTTAGCCGATATTCCACACACCCGTGGTCGCCGCCGAATGATGAATCTTTTATAGCCGGCGGCGACCACGCGGTGCGGATGAACACGTGCCGAGAAAGGAACTGGGGGATGGCAGAAATCGTCCAGCGGCTGTGGCGGCACTTCGCCCGTCAGGAGCCGTTCGGCAAAGACGCTCCGGGCTTCTTCGCGGAGCTCGCGGAACGCGCACCGGTGGTGCGGTTCGACGGGATGTGGGTCATTTCCGGCTACGACCTGGTGACCCGGCTCTGCACCCACCCCGGCTTCCCGATGGCGGCTCCGGTGTTCCAGGAGGACGTCCGCCGGGATAACCCACAGTTTGTTCGCTTCTTCAGCGGCACCATGTCGGTGCGCGCCGCCGAGGAGCACCAGCGGCTACGAAGCGTGCTCACCGGAGCTTTTTCCGGCCGCCGGCTGGCCGCGCTGCGCGGCCGGATCGACGAGGTGGTGGCCGAGTTGCTGGCCGAACCCCTCCGGCGCGGCGAGGCCGAGTTCGTGGCCGACATCGCGACGCCGCTGCCCGCGCGGGTCACCGCCGTGCTGCTCGGCATCCCTCCGGCCGACCGTGACCTGGTCACCGCGAGGGCGACCGGCATGATGAACCAGCTGGCCGCCGGTTTTCTCGCCGAAGCGCATCCCGAGGCCGGTCCGCCGATCACCGCCGCGGAGTTCGCCGAGCTGCGCGAGTACGTCGCCGGCCAGCTCGCCCGGCGCCGCGCGGAACCGGCCGACGACCTGATCGGGCACCTTGCCCAGGCGCAGCAGGACGGCAAGCTCTCCGCCGACGAAGCCGTCGACATGGTGCTCCTGCTGTTCATGACCGGCCTCGACACGGTGACCGCCGCGCTCGCCAACACGCTCGTCGTCCTGTCCGAGCGCCCGGAGATCGCCGCGGCGCTGGCCGCCGACGAGCAGCGCGCCGACCGCGTGTTCGCCGAGGCGATCCGGCTGCGCACGCCGGTCGCGTTCGGCTCGCGCCAGGTCACGCACGACCTGTCCGTCGGCACCCTGGACTTCAAGGCGGGCGACACCGTCATCCTGGCTTTCGCCGCCGCCAACCTCGACCCGCGCAAGTTCGCCGAGCCGCTGGAGTTCCGGTGGGATCGGCCGATCACCGGCAACGTCGCGTTCGGCCACGGCAGCTACTACTGCCTTGGCAGCGCGCTGGCCGCGATGACCGCGCAGTCGCTGCTTCAGGCGGTGCACCACCGGCTGCCGACCCCGAGCCGTCCGCTCGCCGAACTGCCGTGGCGGCAGTCGCTGGCCTTTCCGACCCCGCGCGTGCTGCCGGTGACCTTCGCCCCGGCGCTCGCGGAAAGCGGTGCGCGGTGAGCACCCGCTTCCGCTCCCGCGCGGGCGCCGAGTTCCGCCAGGTCGAGGAATCCGACTGCGGCGCGGCCTGCCTCGGGATCCTGCTCGCCGGTTTCGGCAAGCACCTCACCTGGCCGGAGCTTTCGCAAGCGTGCGGCGGCGGACGGGACGGGATCAGCGCCGCGACGCTCGCCCGGCGCGGGCAGCAGTTCGGGCTCACCGTGAGCGCCAAGCGCGTCCGGCTGTCCGGAGCCGAAGCTGACCTCGCCACCTTGCGCGGACTCGCCGCGCCCGGGGTGGTGTTCGTCGACAACCGGCACTTCGCGGTGCTGGAGCGAGTCGGCCGGAAGGGCCGCGTGCGGCTGCACGACCCGGCGGCGGGCAGGCTGACGCTGTCGCTGGCCGAGTTCCGCACCCGGTTTTCCGGGCTGTACCTGGGTTTCCGGCCCGGTGCCGGGTTCACGCGCGGTGGCGCGCCGCAGCGGGTGCTGCCGCGCGCGATGCGCTGGCTGGGCGCGGGACTGCCCGCGGTCGTCGGCGCGGTGACCGCGGGCGTGTTCACCGCCGCGCTGACGGTGACGGCCGCGTTGCTCGCCCGGTCGCTGGTCACCGCGACCGCCGGGCCGAGTGCGCAGTGGCTTCTGGCCGCCACCGCAGTCGGCGTCGCACTGGCGGGCTGGGCGCAGCAACGCTTGCTTTCGGCAGCGCTCCTGCGCACGTCCCTCACGCGGTCGAGCGAACTCGTCGGGCATCTGCTGCGCTTGCCCGGCAGCTACTTCCACCGTCGGTTCACCGGTGGCGTCGCGGCTCGGGTACAGATCGCCGACACCATCGCGCAACAGCTCACCACGGTGGTGCTCCCGGTCGCGGTGAACGCCGCCGCGGTGCTCGGACTGCTCGTCGTGCTGACCGTGCTCGCCCCCGCGGCCGCCGCGGTCCTGCTCGGCAGCACGCTGATCACCGCCCTGTTCCTGCGCCTCGGCCGCCGGTCCGGCACCGAACGGCAGTCGACGCTCATGGTCGCGCAGTCGGCGCGCGACGGGCTTTCGCTCAACGTGCTCTCCGCGATCGACACGGTGAAGGCCGAAGGCAGCGGACGGCAAGCGTTCGCCCGCTGGTCCGCAGCGCAGCGCAAAGTGCTTGCCGCGCAGCGGAAAGTCGCGCTGGGCGAGCACAGCTTCGGGCTCGGCGTCACGGCACTGCACGCCGTCGGGTACGCCGTCTGCCTCGCGCTGACCGCACTGGTCGCGCCCAGCGAAGTCATCACCGTGGCCGTGCTGGCCGGAGTGTGGCAGCTGCACGCGGGCGGGCTGGTCACCGGACTGCACCGCATCGGCGGCCTGCGCAGCAGCTTCGCCGCGTACGACGACGTGGCGGGCGCCGAGACCGATCCGTCCGATGTGGACACGCCCGTCGCCGTGGGCCCGGGCCGCGTCACCGTGCGCGGCCTGCGCTACGGCTACGACACCAACGCCGAACCGCTGCTGGTCTCGCTGGATCTCGACGTGCCGCCCGGCGGTCGCATGACCTTGGTGGGCCCGAGCGGCTGCGGCAAGTCGACATTGGCGAAGGTGCTGGCCGGACTCGTGCGGCCGTGGTCGGGCGTGGCGCTCGTCGACGGGAAGCGCACCGCGGACCTTCCGCCTTCGGTGCGGCCGTCGCTGGTCGGGTACGTGCCGCAGCGGCCCGCGTTCTTCGAGGGGACCGTGCGGGAGAACCTGGAGCTGGGCACGCGGCTGCCGGACGACGCGATCGCCGCCGCCCTCGCCGACGCCCAACTCACCGAAACGATCGCCCTGCGCGGCGGCGTCGACGAAGCGACGGTGAGCCAGCAGGCCCGCAACTTCTCCGGCGGCGAGCGGCAACGGCTCGCGCTGGCCCGCGCTCTCGCCCGCAACCCGCGCGTCCTCGTACTCGACGAAGCGACCAGCGCGGTCGAAACAGCTCTCGCCGGACGGATCGACGCGGCGATCCGGGCCCGCGGCACCACGACGATCGTGGTGGCGCACCGGCTTTCCGAAGTCCGCGCCGACGACACCGTCGTGCTGCTGGACCGCGGGAAGGTGCGCGTCTACGGGACGCACGAAGACCTCGTCGCACACGCCCGCGGGTATCGCGACTTCGCGGAGGTGGCCGGATGACCACGCTGCCGCCCGAAGGAATGACCGGACGCGGACTGCTGTCGTTCGCGCTGGCCGGCGAACGGGTCCGGCTGGCGGTCACGGCCGTGCTCGGCCTGCTGGCGACGGTGTTCGGATTCGTCGTGCCGCTGGCGGGCATGGTGCTGGCCATCGCGATCGCCGCGGCGAACCAGCGCGCCGTGCCGTACGCGGCGGGAGCGCTCGCCGGGCTGCTCGCCTTGCAGCTGCTGACCACCGCGGTGGTCGAACGCGGTCTGCTGACCCTCACCGACCGGGCTCAGGACCGGCTCGAATCCGCGCTGTGGCATCGGCTGCTGAGCCTGCCCTCGGCGTTCTTCCGCCAGTACCCGCTGCGCCGGTTGATGGGCTTCGCCGGCGGCGTCGGCCAGCTGCGCGGACTCCTCGGCAGCGGGGGCCTGACCGCCGCGCTGCACGCGGTGTTCGCACTCGTCGCGGTCGCGTTGCTGGCCTTGCTCGACCCGTGGCTCGCGGTCGCCGCCACCGGGATGTTCGGGCTGGTGCTCGGCGCGATGCTGTGGCTTTCCGTGCGCCAGCAACGGCACGACACCGACGTGCTGGCCGCGGTCGACGACGTGCAGGCCGCGGTCTATCCGGCGATGCTCGGCATCGACGACGTGCGGGCGTTCGGCGCGCAGTCCTATGTGGTCAGTCGCTGGCGCGAGGCGTTCACGGCGCAGAAACGGTCGGACGACAAGGGGTTGCGGTACTCGGAGATCGCGAGCGCACTGGCCGTGGCGTGCTATCCGGCGTTGCTCGCGGTGCTGCTGCCGATGACCGCCGGGCTCGGGTTCACCGCGCAGTGGACCGTGGTCATGGTCGCCATGACGCTCAACCTCACCGCCGCGCGGCTGCAGGGCGCGCTGGTCGGCCTGTTCTCGATCGGCCCGGTACACGCCCGCCTCGCGCCGGTGCTCACGACGCGTCCGGAAACGCCGCCGGACCCGGTTCCGCTCCCCCGCGCTCGGGGCGCGGTGGTCCTCGACGGCGTGAGCTTCCGCTATCCCGGCCAGACCCGTGACCTGCTGCAGGACATTTCGCTGCGCATCGAACCGGGCGAATTCGTCGCGCTGGTCGGCGCGTCCGGCGCGGGCAAGTCGACCCTGCTCCGGCTGCTGCTCGGCCTCGACCGCGCCGACCGCGGCCGGGTGCTGGTGGACGGCGTGGACGTCCGCCATTGCGACGTCGACGAGCTGCGGACGCGGATCGGCTACGTCGCACAGGACGCCACGCTCATGCGCGGCACCCTCGCCGAGGTGATCTGCGAGGCGGCCGGCGAGACGGACCTGCGCCTGGCCTGGCAGGCGGCGGAATCGGCACAGCTCGCCGACGTGGTCCGCGCGCTGCCGATGGGCCTGCACACCCAGGTCACCGACGGCGAGAGCGGGCTGTCCGGCGGCCAGGTGCAACGACTGCTGCTGGCCCGCGCGCTGGCCAAACGCCCGTCCGTGCTGCTGCTCGACGAAGCGACCAGCGCGCTCGACGCCGCCGCGCAGGAACTCGTGCGGCGCGCCGTGGACGACTTGCGGCTGACCCGGGTGGTGGTGGCCCATCGGCTCTCCACCATCCGCTCGGCCGACCGGATCGCCGTGCTGGAGCACGGCCGCATCGCCAGCCTCGGCACGTTCGCCGAGGTGGCCGGCCGTTCGGAGGCTTTCGCCCGGCTGGTGGGCACCGCCCGCCGGCTCGACTGAGGGGAACAACCATGACGAAAAGCATCAACCGGGTCACGAGGTTCAACCGGTCGCTGCGGGTGCTGACGGTGCCCGGCGACGCGGTGTACCTCACCAGCGAGCGGACCACGCAGACGCGGCTGGCCGGCACGCTGGTCGAGCGGCTGGCGCCGCTGCTGGCCGACGGGCAGCTGAGCCGCGACGACATCAAGGCCGCGCTCGCCGAGGCCGACCCCGCGCGCATCGACGTCGCGCTGGACCGGCTGGGCCGCAGCGGCTACGTGGTCGAGGTCGATCCCGAGGTCGACCCGCGCGTCGGCGGCTACTGGGAAGCGTCCGGTGTGGACGGGGACGACGCGGTGCGCCGGCTCGCCGCGGCGAACGTGCGCGTGCTAACCGCGGGCGAGGTCGACGCCGCCGGGTTCACCGAGGCGTTGCGGGCGCTCGGCACCCACGTGACCAGCGAGCCCGGCGGGTTCACCGTCGTGCTCACCGACGACTACCTGCGCCCGGAACTCGCCGAATGGGGCAAGCAGTTCCACGAGGCCGGGGTGCCGTGGCTTCCGGTGAAGCCGGTCGGCAGCATGATCTGGGTCGGCCCGGTTTTCGAACGCGACGTCACCGGCTGCTACGAATGCCTGCGGGTGCGGCTGTCCAACAAGAACGTCCTCGCCTCCTACCTGCGCCAGCGCGGCGTGCTCGACAGCCCCGCACTGGTCAACTCGGTGACCGGCACCCCGGTCACCCAGGACCTGGCGCACCGGCTCGCCGCGCTGCACGTGGGCAAATGGCTCACCGGGGCGTTCGCCGCGGGACGCGCGGCGATGCCGCAGCCGCCGGGCGGGGTCGCCGCGGAATACGGCACGCCGTGGCAGGCCGAGGTCATCACTCTCGACACGATCAGCCTCACCCAGGAGCACCACCCGTTCCAGCGGCGTCCGCAGTGCCCGCTGTGCGGTGAGCCGGACCTGCAGGCGCGCCGCCAGGAAACGCCCGTGCGGATCGAATCGCGCCCGCGGATGGCGAGCAGCGACGGCGGGTACCGCTCGCGTCCGCCGGAGCAGTTCGTCGCCCGGTACGAGCATCTGATCAGCCCGGTCACCGGACCGATCAGCAACCTCGTGAAGGTGCCGCTGGAGGTCGAGGGCCTGCACACCTACACCGCGGGCCAGAACTTCGCGATCCCGATGGCGAACGCCAACGACCTGCGGGCGGGGCTGCGCAGTTGCAGCGCGGGCAAGGGAATGAGCGACGCGCAGGCCAAGGCGTCCGCGCTGGGCGAGGCCATCGAGCGTTACTCCGGCCTGTTCCACGGCGACGAAGCCCGCCGCACCGCGCGCTACACCGATCTCGATCCGGCCGAGGTGATCCACCCCAACGCGGTGCACCTGTACAGCGAAGCGCAGTTCCGCGACCGGGCCGAATGGAACGCGCGCCCGTCGCACTTCCACTGGGTCGCCGACGACCTCGACCCGCACGACGAGGTCGAGTGGTCGCCGGTGTGGTCGCTGACCGAGCAACGCACCAAGCTGTTCCCCACCTCCGGGCTCTACTTCGCTTACCACCACCCGGAAAACCGGTACCAGGCCGGAGCGAACTCCAACGGCTGCGCCGCGGGCACCAGCCTCGAGGACGCGGTGCTGCAGGGCTTCATGGAACTCGTCGAACGCGACACGGTCGCGATGTGGTGGTACCACCGGCTGCGCCGCCCGGCCATCGATCTGTCCACTTTCGACGTTCCGTACTTCGCCGAATGGCAGCAGCGCTACGACGCTCTCGAACGCGACACCTGGGTGCTGGACCTGACCAACGACCTCGGCATCCCGTCGGTGGCCGCGGTTTCGGTCCGCCGCGACAAGCCCGCGCAGGACATCCTGTTCGCCCTCGGCGCCCACTTCGACGTGGAGGTGGCGATCGGGCGGGCGCTCTCGGAGATGAACCAGTTCCTGCCCGCGGTGATCGGCATGAAGGCCGACGGTTCGGGCACTTACGCCTACAACGACCCCGACCAGCTGCACTGGTGGCGCACCGCGACCACTGAGAACCAGCCGTACGTGCTCCCGGCCGAAGGCCCGCGGCGCACCAAGGCCGACTTCGCCCGCTACGAAAGCTCCGATGTCCGCGACGACGTGCTGCGCGCCGAGCGGATCGTCGCGAAGCACGGCATGGAAATGCTGGTGCTGGACCAGACTCGCGTCGACATCGGCCTGCCGGTGGTGCGGGTGCTGGTGCCCGGGATGCGGCACTTCTGGCCCCGTTTCGCGCCCGGCCGACTGTACGACGTGCCGCTGGAGCTGGGCTGGATCGACCGCAAGCCGTCCGAAGCCGACCTCAACCCGATTGCGATGTTCCTATGACCACGCTCGAACGCACCGCCGAAACCGTCGTCACCTTCCGCCGCGACATTTCCTTGCTGCACAAGGACGATCAGGTCCTGCTCGGGCTCGCCGACCGCGCGGGCTACCGGCTCAAGGGCGTCGGCGCGCCGATGCTCGAAGCACTCGAGCAGGTCCGCGCCGGGCTGCACACCGAAGAGGAACTGGTCGCCGAGCACCCGAACTCGCCGGTCGCCGCCGTGCTGGCCAAGGTGGAACCGTTCCTCGCCGCCGGTTTCCGGTTGCGCGGCGAGCGCGTGGCCGTGCTGGAACGCACCGGCGTGACGCCGCTGCGGCCCGAACTGCCCGAGATCGCCGGCGCGTGGCTGCGCCTCGGCAAGTTCAGCCTGCTGCGCCGCCGCGGCGGTGAGCTGGTGATCGAATCGCCGATCGGGAAGTACCGTGCGGTGCTGCTCGACGCGGCGCTCGCCGGGGCCGTGGCCGCGCTCGCCGTCGCGCGGCCAGTGTCCGAACTGGACGCGGAATGGCATCCCGTGCTGGCCGCGCTGGCTGGTGCCGGTTTCCTCGACCTCGGAACGGACGGCGAGTTTCCCGCGGACCAGGACGACGTGCTGCGCCAATGGGACGTGCACGACCTGTACTTCCACAGCCGCAGCCGGATCGGGCGCACCGACGAGGCGTTCGGCGGCCGGTTCCCTTACGTGGGACAGATCGAGCCGCTGCCCGCGGTGAAGCCCGCCCCGGAGGGCCCGGCGATCACGTTGTACCGCCCCGAGTTCGACGTCGTGCGCTCGGCCGATCCGGGCCTGCAGGAGGCCATCGAGGCGCGCCAGTCCATCCGGACGTACGGCGAGAAGCCGATCACCGCGCAGCAGCTGGGCGAGTTCCTGTACCGCACCGCGCGGGTGCGCGGCACGTACGGACCGCGGCCGGAGGCGCGCATGCCGTACGAGGGTTCGAGCCGTCCGTACCCGTGCGGAGGCGCGGGCTACGAACTGGAGCTGTACCTGACCGTGCGCCGGTGCGACGGGCTGGAGCCGGGCATCTACCACTACGACGCGGGCGAGCACGTGCTGCGGCTGGTCAACGCTGACGAGGCCGCGCGGGAGGAACTGCTGTCCGTCGCGACGCTGTCGACCGGCGGCCAGGCCGTGCCGGACGTGCTGGTGACCATGACGTCGCGCTTCCAGCGGCTCTCGTGGAAGTACCAGTCGATCGCCTACGCCGTGACCCTCAAGCACGCCGGCGCGCTGTACCAGACGATGTACCTAGTGGCGACCGCGATGGGGCTGGCAGGTTGCGGGCTGGGCAGCGGGGACGCCGACGCGTCGGCCCGCGCGTTCAAGCTCGACTACCTGCGGGAGTCCTCGGTCGGCGAGTTCATCCTCGGCAGCGCCCCGGCGGAACTGCCGGCGCCGGTGAGCGGGGACGGCGCGCTCGACTGGCGCGCGGGCAACGACCCGGGCTGGCAGGCCGAGGCCCTGGCCGTGCGTAGGCGGTGACGACCGTGGCCGAACTGCTCGTCTCCCGGATCTGCGGGCTGCCCGCCGCGGTGCTCGACGGCCTGCGGGCCCCGGAGACCGTTGCCCTGCTGGAGGAGGCCGAGGCCGCCGCGGCACGCAAAAACGCGCTGCGCGAACCGGTCTGCGACCTGCTGCACGCGGTCATCGGCCGCGACGAACTGTCGCGCGACCAGCGGCGCGGGCTGATCCGGCTGCGCCGGGGCGTGTTCAACGACCGCACCGACGAGGCCGGGCTCCGGCTCTCGCGCGGGCTGCTGGCCCCGGCGGACGCGGAGCGGCTCGGCGAGTGGCACCAAGCGCTGGTGAGGGAGCGCGAACTGCTGGAAAAGGCGGCTCGGGCACTGACCGGCGAACTGGCGGCGGCGCAGCACGCGGTGTCGGCCGCGTTACGAACCCCCGACGTGCTCGCCGGGCTGGCGCTGGCCAGCCCGGAGTTCGTCACGGCCTTCACTGACCGGCCGGAGCTGGGCAAACCCGGCGGCAGGCTGAGCCGCAGCGCGGTGTCGTATCTGGTGCGGACCACGCTGAAGCCCAGTCCGTTCGGCACGTTGACCACGGTCGGCGTCGGCGGCTTAGCCGGAGCGGTCGATCCCGGCCCGGAGCGCAGGCTGGTGAGTTCTTCGCGCGTCGCCGCGCGGCTCGCCTACGCGGCTCTGGCCAGCGACCCGATGGTGCTGCCCAATGTGGACACCAGGTTGGTCGGCGACGAGTGGCTCGCCGCGTTGCCGGTCCATCTCAAACGCGGTGGCGTGTACTTCCGCGAGGACGAGGTCACTGCGTTGCCCGGCCCGGTGCCGTTCGACGCTCGCCCGCGCCGTCTGCGAGAACTGGCCGCCTTGCTGGGATGCTCGCTCGCCGAGCTGCGCCGGCTTCTGGATCAGGGCCTGCTGTTGCTGGCGCCGCCGTGGGAGCTGGCCGAACCGCGGCATTTCACGGCGTGGGGCGAACCCGCGCTGGCCGAAGCCGAAAAAGTCGTTGCCGGCAAGGAAAACGGACGCCAACGCGCCGAAGCCGTGCTCGCCCTGCGCTCCCGCCTGCGAACGACGTTGGCCGAGCGCGACCCGGCCCGCGCCGGATGGCTGGACGGACTGGGCCTGGTGCACGAAACCGTCGCGCACGGCCCCGAGCCGGAAACCGTTCCGCCCGAGTGGGTTCCCGGAGAACTGGACCGCCTCGAAGGCGTGTTGCGCTCGACGGTGCGGCCCCGGGCGGGTTACTTCGATCTGGTCCGGTTTTTCGTGCACCACTACCGCGACGGCAGCGCCGACCTCGCCGAGTTCGCCTTCCGCGCGGTACGGGACCTGGACCCGATGTGGTGGCTCTCCCGGTGCGCGGTGCCCGACCCGCGGGCGCGCGAGGTGTCCGGGGCGAGCGTCGGACGGCCCGCGCACTCGGTGTTCTGGCAGGTCGCGGGCGACGCGCTGGTGCTCAACCAGGTCCACCCGGGTTACCTCGGCGCGGTCGCGCGCTGGGCGGGCGTGCCGGGTCTGTGCGATCAGGTCGAAACGACGATGGCCGCCCTGCACGAACGGCGTTTCCTGGACGCGGCGGTCTACCAGCTGACCGCACACGCCGACTGGACGGACACGCAACGCCCGGCCGTGCGTGCGACGCCAGTCCTGTCCTGGGGAGCCGAACGTGCTTACGGCGGCGTGCCGATCGACGGTTTCCGCGTGCGCCACGACCCGGCCACCGGCACGCTCGAAATCCTCGACCCAGCCGGACGCCCCGCGGCGTTGAGCTATCTCGGCGCGGTGCCCGCACACCTGCTGCGCGGCGTGCCCCGCGTGCTGCAACTGCTTTCGGACCCGTGGCTGTCGCTCGGCCCGTGGGCACCGGCGCCCGGCCTTGGCTTCCGCGACCGCATGACGGACGGGCGGCTCGTGCTGCGCCGGGCCCGCTGGACGCTGCCCGCGTCGGCTCTTCCGCAGCTCGGCAGCGGGCCTGACCTCGACTTCCTCCGCGCCGGCCGGATGTTCCGAGCCGAGCACGGGCTGCCCGAGCAGCTGTTCGTCCGCGGGCTCGCCGCGGGCGGGACGCCGCGGGGCAAACCGCAATGGCTCAGCTTCGACTCCCCGCTCGCGGCGTGGACGGCGCTGAAAGGCCTGGCCGGCGCGGAGGAACTCGAATTCACCGAAGCGCTGCCCGCCGCGGGTGCGGCAGCCGGGCGCGTCACGGAATTCCTCACGGTGGTGACCCATGATTGATGCCGTGCTGCGACCGGAGTGGCGCTATTGGCGGGTTTACGTGCCCGATCTCCGGTCCGTTCCGACGCTGTTGCGACAAGTCGTGCAGCCATTCGTCGCCGCACACCGCGAAGGATTGCGGCGGTGGTTTTTCCTGCAGTACATGGACATGTCTGGCCTGCAGCTGCGCGTACGGTTCAACGCGCGCCCCGAAGCCGCGTCCGAAGTCGAAGCGGACCTGGACCGGCGCTTCGCCGAACACGGCGCGGAAGTCGTGAAACGCTGGTACGAACCGGAATTGGCGAAGTTCCGCGGACCGGACGGCGTGGAGTTCGCCGAACGCGTCGCGCACCTCGGCAGCGAAACCGCCCTGGAACTGCTGCCCGCCCGGACCCCGGCTCGCCGCATCGCACTGGCCGCGGCCCATACCGCGGTCCTCGCCGACGGCTTGCCCACGACGCAGCAGGTGAGTTTTCTGCACCAGTACGCGTGGTACTGGTCAGGTCGCGGTGCCCGGACCGTCGCCTGGCGTCCCGCCGCCGCGACCGCGCACCCCGGCGATCCGGCCGCCGTACGCCAAGCGAGCCGCCTCGCCGAAACCGTGGCGCGGGAACTCGCGACCGATTCGGTCGGACGCCCGTTGCGCCGTTACGCCGAGCGGTTCTGGGCGGAGTACGAGAACTCGGCACGCCGCGTTTCGCCTTACCGGGCCGCTTTCCAGCACGTCCACCTCATGAACAATCGGCTCGGCGCCGTTCCCGGAGAGGAGGCACAAATCGCGCGGTTGTTGTGGGTGCGACGAATGCGTAGCATCGAATAGGGGTCATTAGCCAACAAAAATCGGCAATCAAAAATAACGACGCCAGACAGGGAGAAAGATCATGGACTCAGGTTCCAGCGGCGCGGCGAGCAGCATCGGCGACCCGGACGACGACCACCCGAACCCCGTCGGGGACGCAGTGGTCAAGGGCGTGCGCACGGTGCTCGGCAAACTCGGCCCGGCCGGCAAGAAGGCCGCCGAACAGCTCCCGAAGAAGAAAGACAAGTAGTCCGGTGCCGCATCCCGCGCGACCGCGGCGCTGAGAGCGGGCCTATTCCCGTTCCCAGCGCCGCGGCCGTATCACCGGGTACCGGAATCCCGATGATCGATCGAGTGAAAGCCCCGGACCGGGAACTGCATGGGCGGATATTCCGCACGATTGAACTCGAGAAGACCCGGGCCGTCGGCAGGCTTGGCCACGCCGGAGCTCCCGGTCGCCGTCCAGACAGCGAGGACCCCCTGTCACCAGGGGGTCCTCGCTTTACTGTCTCGACCAGACAGTGCGCCCGAAGGGATTCGAACCCCTGACCTTCTGATCCGTAGTCAGATGCTCTATCCAGCTGAGCTACGGGCGCGTGTTCAGTTGTTAATCTAGCACCTGCCGAAACAAGCACCAGCGGAGGCTCCGGGATTTGAACCCGGGAGGGGGGGTTACCCCCAACCGCATTAGCAGTGCGGCGCCATAGACCAGACTAGGCGAAGCCTCCTGGGTCCCAACGACCACTGCTCAGATAGGTTACACACCCCTCCACCCCCTCCGGAAGGCACCCCCCTCAACGCTGCAGCAGCCGCCGCAACCAGGGGGAACGTCCGCCGAGGCCCTCGGCTTCGAAGGTCGCGATGCCTACGCGCGGCAGCGACCCGACGCCTGGGTAGACGAGGTAGCGCGGGACCCACCGGGGCTGGAACTTGGCGTTGAACCGGTAGAGGCTTTCGATCTGGATCCACCGCGAGAAGAAGTGCAGGACCTTCGCCGAGAGGCGCGCGACCGGGCCCGCTCCGATGCGCTGGCCCTGTTCCATCAGGGCGCGGAAGGCGGCGAAGTTCAGCGACACGTGGTCGATGCCGTTCTCGCGGGAGTACAGCAGCAGCTCCGAGATCATCAGCTCGTTCACGCCGTTGTCGGCGGTGCGGTCCCGCCGCATCACGTCCAGCGAGAGGCCTCGTTCGCCCCACGGCACGAACTGCAGCACGCCCCGGACGCGGCCGCCCTGTTCCGCGGTGACGATCACCGAACCGGGGTCGCCCATGCGGCCCAGCGCCATCGAGAACCCGCGTTCGGTTTCGGTGCCGCGCCAGGTGGCGGCCAGGTGCACCAGCTCGGACAGCTCGCCGGGACGCAGGTCCTCGGCCCGGCGCACCAAGACCTTGTAGCCGGCCCGCTTCGTCCGCGACGACGCCTGTCGCACGCCGCGCATCACGCGGCCTTCCAGCGTGAACGTCTCGGTGTCGACGACCGCCTCGTCGCCGATTTCCAGCACCTCCAGGCCGAACCGGGCCCACACCGTCGCGCCCAGCTCGGACGCGCCCATCGCGGCGGGCAGCCAGGCGTTGCGCTTGCAGATGTCCAGGTACTCCTCGATCGCGCCGGGCCACGCCTCGTGGTCGCCGAGCGGGTCGGCCGACGTCAACGCGACCCCGGCGATCACGCGGAACGTGACGGCCGCCTTGCCGGTCTTGGAGAAGACCGCGAACTTGTCGCGGCGCAGCGCGAAGTAGCCCAGCGAGTCCCGTTCCCCGTGCTGCTTCAGCAACTCGTGCAGCCGCGCGAGTTCGTCGTCGGACAGCTCCGGCGCGGGTTCGGACGAGCGCAGCAGGAAATACGCGGACACCAGTACGCCGGTGATGCTGAAGACCAGCCCGACCGACGCGGACAGGTCCTCGAACCACATCTCGTGGAACACCGCGGGCCCGCTGACGCCGGCGAGCGCGAGCGCGGACTGGGAAAACCGGTCCGCGAAGCTCATCGGGTCGAGCATCCGGGCGGGCGCGACGGACAGCAGCGCGAAGTTGAGCACGAACCCGGCCAGCACCAGCTGCAACAGCACTCGCAGCGCACGCCAGCGGCCAACGGTCGGGTCCGGGCGGGCGATGAAGTACCGCCTGGTGCCGATGAGCCCGGCGAGCAGCACCACGGACACCACGCCCGCGCCGAAAACGTGCCGCAGCCCGAGGTGTGACAACGCCAACAGGGCGGCGAAGCCGACCGCCAGTTGCCAGGCGCGGCGCTTGCGGCGACGGAGCCCGGCCGCGAGCATGATCAGCAACACACCGGTGACCAGCGCCACAGCGGCCGCCGCGGTGGTCGCTTCGCTCGGCAGCTCCAGCCATTTGGCCACGTGCCCGCGCACGTCGCGGCCCATCGGCACGACCGTGGACACGATGGCCAGCAGCCCGGCCAGCCTGGTCACCCAGGTGATCGCGACGACCGACGTGACGCCGGCCGCCTGCCAAGTGTGCTGCGCGCGCGTCTCGGTCACCACGCGTGCAACACGCACGGCCCTGCCATGCTTCCCCCCGCTGGCGCGTTCAGTCCGCGGCGAGCTCCACGAAGGGGGCCAGCGCGGCCGGGTTGGCCAGCGCGTCCCTGCTCACCGCCCTCTCCGGCGCGACTCCGGAGAGGATCCGCTTCACTGGTACTTCGCACTTCTTACCGTTCAACGTACGGGGAATCTCGGAAACGACGATGAACCGATCGGGTACGTGTCGTGGCGACAGCGCGTTGCGAAGCTCTTTCCGCAGGTCAGGCTCAACTTCTTCGAGTGTCGCGCCGGCCGTGAGTACGACAAAACACAGCAGCTGCCCGTCGTCGTTGCCCGCCGCCGACGTATCGATGACCAGCGAGTCGGCGACCTGGGCAAAGCCTTCCGCGACCCGGTAGAACTCGGCGGTGCCCATCCGGACGCCGCCGCGGTTGAGCGTCGAATCGCTGCGGCCGTAGACCACCGCCGAACCACGGCGCGTGATCTTGACCCAGTCGCCATGCCTCCAGATACCCGGATACATCTCGAAGTACGCCTCGCGCAGCCGGGAACCGTCCGGGTCGTTCCAGAAGGAGACCGGCATCGACGGCATCGGCTCGGTGATCACCAGCTCGCCGACCTCCTCGACCACCGGCTCGCCGCGGTCGTCGAACGCCGCCGCGGCCACGCCGAGCGCGCGGCAGGACAGTTCGCCGAGCCACACCGGCACGTCCGGCGCGGCCGTGACGATCCCCGCGCACAGATCGGTGCCGCCGGAGACCGAGCAGATCTGCACATCCCGGCCGATCGCGTCGGCGATCCAGCGGAAGCCCTCCGGCGACAACGGCGCACCGGTCGAGCCGACGACGCGCAGCGCGCTGAGGTCGTAGCGTTCGGCCGGGGCGAGGCCCGCCTTGAGGCAGCTCTGGATGAACGGCGCGGACGTGCCGAAGTAGGTGATGCGGTGCTGCTCCGCCAGGTGCCACAGCGCGTTCAGGTCCGGATGGCCGGGACTGCCGTCGTACAACACGATCGTGGTGCCGACGAGCAGCCCGGAGACGATGAAGTTCCACATCATCCAGCCGGTGGTGGTGAACCAGAAGAACCGGTCGCCCGGCCCCAGCCCGCTCTGCAGTCCCAGCGCTTTGAAGTGTTCGACGACGATGCCGCCGTGGCTCTGCACGATCCCCTTCGGGAGCCCGGTCGTGCCCGAGGAATACAGGATCCACAACGGATGCGAGGCTTCCACCGGCTCGTACGCCAGCTCGCCGCCCGCGTGTTCGGCGAGCATCGCGTTCCAGTCGACGACGCCGTCGAGGGTCCCGTCTCCTACGTATTTCACCAAAACGGTGGCTTCCAGCGAAGGAAGCTGTTCGCGCAACTGCTGAACGGTGTCGCGGATGTCGAATTTCCGGCCGTGGTAAGCGTATCCGTTCACCGCGATGAGCACCTTCGGCTCGATCTGGGTGAACCGGTCGGCGATCGCGCGGATCCCGAAGTCCGGGGAACACGACGACCAGATCGCGCCGAGGCTGGCGGTGGCGAGGAAAGCGATGAGCGTCTGCGGACAGTTCGGGGCGAGCGCGACGACCCGATCTCCTTTGCCGACACCGAAAGCGCGCAACGCGGCACGCGCGGCGGCGACGTGCGCGCGGAGGTCGCCGTAGGTGAATTGCTCGGTGAGCCCGTCCTCGCGGTGGAAGATCACTGCGAGTTCGTCGTCGGCCTTCGTCGCGCCGCCGGTGTCCGGGCTCAGCGAGTGTTCGGCGTAGTTGAGCGTGCCGCCTTCGAACCATTTCGCGTCCGGCATCGCGCCGGACAGGATTTCCCGCGGCTGCTCGTGCCAGCGCACGCCGAAGAACTCCGCCACCGCGGCCCAGAACTCGGGGACGTGCTCGACCGAGTAGTGCCACAGGTCGTCGTAATCGGCCAGGTCGACGCCGCGCCGCTCGCGCAGCCATCGGCGGAAGGCTTCGATCTTCGAGTCAGCGACCTGGTTCGGGTCGGGTCGCCAGAGCACCTCGGGAGCAGCGGCGTTCTCGGTCACTCGCCGATGCTAACCCCGGGATGCTCGCGAAGTCCTTTTTCGACCGTGCCCACTCCGGCCAGCAGCGCGCGGACACGTCCAGGCGACTGCTGGAAAGTTGCTCAGCACCGGAACGCCCGCCGCTCCTCCACAAAGGACACAGCGGCCGCCGATCGCCTCCCGTCGCTGCCGTTCGACAAAGCCCGCTGAGGGCGCTGTCGGAGATCAGCGGAGATGGGCGTCGAACCAGTCGAGGGTGCGTTGCCAAGCCTCTGCGGCCGCGCTGGGATCGGCGTCGAAGCGGTGGTTCGCGCCCGGGTAGCGCACGACGTTCGTCGCGACTTTCGCCGACGCGGCGGCCTCGCGCAGCTGCTCCACCTCGGCCTCGCCGACCTCGTCCCCGGCATCGCCGTACATGCCGAGCCACGGGCTGGTCACGCGGCCGGCGATCTCCAGCAGCTTCGGCAGCTCCGCGACCGCCTGGCCGCCGACGCTCACCGCCGCCCCGAACTTGCGGTGCGAGGCGACTACCAGCGCCGCCGTGCCGCCGAGGTCGAAGCCGACGACGCCGCGGAGGTCGGCCTCGACGCCGCGATCGGTGAGCCATTCGAGCGTGCGGTCGGTGGCTTCGAGCAGATCGCGCTGGGTGAGCTGTTCGCCGGACTCGATGTGCGGGGTGACAGTGAGCCAGCCCTCGCCGGCGAGGCTCTTGACCAGCAGGAGAACGCCGTCAGTGACGCCGTGGCCCTCGTGCAGGACCACCAGGCCGCCGCGAAGCGCGCGGTCGGGCTCGGCGAAGGTGAGGCGGAGGGTGCTGCCGTCGGTACGCTGGTGGTCCACGGTGGTCGTCGACGTCATCGCCTCATGCAATCACCTCTGGGTGAACATTGGGAACCTTTCCGGATCGGCCGGGGCGAGATACGGTGACCCCGTCGTCCCGTGAAAACCGAGGAGTTCCGACGATGCCGTCCCTCGCACCCCGCCCTGACCTCGATTCGTTGCCGAAGTACGTTCCCGGCCGGACGATCGAAGGGGCCGTCAAGCTCGCGAGCAACGAGGTGCCCGGCGGTCCGCTGCCGAGCGTGCAGGCGGCGATCACGGCTGCGGTCACCGGGGTGAACCGGTATCCGGACAACGGTTCCCAGGCTTTGCGCGAGCGGCTTTCGCGGCGGCTGGACGTGCCGGTCGAGCGGCTCGCGATCGGCTGCGGTTCGGTTTCGCTGTGCCAGCAGATGATCCAGGCGCTGTGCGGCGCCGGCGATGAGGTGCTGTTCGGCTGGCGGTCGTTCGAGGCCTACCCGATCGTGGTACAGGTGGCGCTCGCCACAGGCGTGAAGGTTCCGCTGACGCCGGAGCACGGGCTGGACCTCGACGCGATGCTGGCGCGGATCACCGACCGCACCAAGCTGGTGTTCCTCTGCAACCCGAACAACCCGACCGGCACCGTGCTGCACCGGGACGAGATCGAGCGGTTCCTCGAAGCGGTGCCGCCGCACGTGCTCGTGGTGCTGGACGAGGCGTACAAGGAATTCGTCACCGACCCCGAGGTGCCGGACGGCATCGAGTTCACGCGGACGCGCGGCAATGTGGCTGTGCTGCGCACGTTCTCGAAGGCGTACGGGCTCGCCGGGCTGCGCGTCGGGTACGCGGTGGCTCCGGAGCCGATCGCGCAGGCGCTGCAGCAGGTGTACGTGGCGTTCTCGGTGAACAGCATCGCGCAGGTGGCCGCGATCGCGTCGCTCGACGCGGAGGACGAACTGCTCGCCCGGTGCCAGGAGATCATCTCCGAACGCACCCGGGTGCGGGACGCGTTGCTGGAGATGGGCTACGAAATCCCGCCGACCCAGGCGAACTTCGTGTGGTTCCCGCTCGGCGAGCGCACCGCGGCCTTCGCCGAGCACATGCTGGACCGGAAGCTGATCGTGCGCCCGTTCCCCGGCGAGGGCGCGCGCGTGACGATCGGGACCCCGGAGGAGAACGACCTGATGCTGGCCGCGGCCAAGGAATTCCAGGCTATTTGAGGACCAGCTGCACGACCGCGGCGAGCCCGATCACGACGATCACGCCGCGCAGCACGGCGGGCGGCAGCTTGCGGCCGATCCTGGCCCCGAGCTGCCCGCCGATCGTGGACCCGAGCGCGAGCAGCCCGATCACCGGCCAGCTCACCGGGGCGACGAACGCGTAAATCGTGCCGGCGACGATGTTCACGACCGCGGACAGCACGTTTTTGACGCCGTTGAGCCGCTGCAACGGTTCGGACAGCAGCATGCCCATGACAGCCATCATCATCACGCCCTGCGCGGCGGTGAAGTAGCCGCCGTAGATGCCGATGACGAAGAGCAGCCCGAACAGCAACGGCCCGGCGTGGTGCTCGCGCCCGTTGGCCTCGCGGCGTTTCTGCACCCACTTCGACACCTTCGGCTGAACGATCACGAGCACGACGGCGAGCCCGACCAGCACCGGAACGATCTTCTCGAAGGCGCCCTTGGGCAGCGTCAGGAGCAGCACGGTGCCACCGATGGCCCCGAAGAACGAGGCGACCGCGAACCGCATCACCTGCGGCCAGTACCCGACGAGCTCATGCCGGTAGCCGTACGCACCACTGACCGTGCCCGGCGCGAGCCCGACCGCGTTCGACGTCGTAGCGGTCACCGGCGGATAGCCCAGCGCGACGAGCACCGGGAAGGTCACGAGCGTCCCTGAACCGACGACGGTGTTGATCGTCCCGGCCCACATCCCGGCGATGAAGATGACGACGGCATGCCACCAGGTCATAAAGCACTCACCCGCTGACCCTAAGCAGGAGCCTCCTCACCCGGCGACGCGATGTGTCCGGTCAGACACTGGAAGGCATCGCCCAGGCGCGACGGGTGCGTGGCGGCGGGCGCGGTTCAGCTCATCGGCAGTCCCCGGCGTGGCCGCGCACGCAACGGGACCCGCCACGGGCTGACACAACCGCCACCGCGCGCTCCACTTCGGCCACCGGGTCCGCGCTCTGGCCGCCATGTCCAACTGCCAGAGCCGCCACGTCTGGCCGGATCCGCGCAGCAGCCGCCAGGCCGGGGCCGCCGAGTCCGAGCTCCAGCCGCCACATCCAGCCGCTAGCCCGCACTCAACCGCCAGGCCCACGCACCAGCCGCCAGGTCCACGCACCAGCCGCCAGGTCCACGCACCAGCCGCCGGGTCCACGCACCAGCCGCCGGGTCCGGTCGGAGCCGCGCACCAGCCGTCAGGTCGAGCCGCCGGATCCGCACACCAGCTGCCACATCCGGCCGCCGAGTCCGCACTCCGGCCGCCAGGTCCGGCCGCCGAGCCCACGCTCCTGCCCGCCAGGTCCGGCCGCCGAGCCCACGCTCCCGCTGCCAGGTCGGGCCGCCGAGTCCGCGATTCAGCCGTCAGGTCCGCACTTCGGCTTCACCGCCAGATCGCACTCCGCCAGCCAGCTGGTCCGTGATCTGCCGCCGCCTCAGCCACAAGCCCGCACTTCAGCGCAGCCGCCGGTCCGCGTTCCGTCTCCGCCTCAGCACCCAGCCCGCTCCCGCCTCGGCACTCAACCCGCGTGCGTCTCCGCCCTCGGCACCCAGCCCGCTTCACCTCCTCGCTCCGCTCCCGCCGCACTCACCTCGACTCCCAGCCACTCCGCGCACTCCACTCACCCACTCCGCCGAACCCCACCCCGCCCGGCACCACCCCTCACCGCTCAAAGACGCAAAACTCGTTCCCCTCCGGATCCGCCATCACGTGCCACTCCCGGTCCCCTCCTCGCTCCGCCACCATCCGCGCACCGGCGGCGACCAGTTCGTCCGGATTTCCCCACACGTCCAGGTGCATCCGGTTCTTCACCGACTTGCGCTCCGGCACCGGGTTCAGCCAGAGCAACGGCCCCTCGCCGGCCGGGTCGACGATCGCGACCGGCCAGTCCGGCGGTTTCTCGCCGGACGGGCTCCGGCGGACGTAGCCGAGCACCGTGCACCACCAGTCGGCCTGTGCCTGGTGGTCTAGTGCGTCCAGTGCCAGATCCTTGAACTTCGCGGGCATGGTCCCTCCCTTTCCCACCGAAGATCGTGACACCCGCCACCGACAATTTCCCGCGCCTCGGGTCGCCAGCTGTCAGGATGGGCGGCGTGGCCCACGAATCCGAGCAGGTCTGGAGCGCCACGGTCGACCATCTGCGCACGATGATCGACTCGGGCGAGCTTCCGCCGGGCTCGCGGCTGCCCGCCGAACGCGCGTTGTGCGAGCAGCTCGGCATCAGTCGCGGGTCACTGCGCCAGGCGTTGCGCGTCCTGGATTCGATCGGTTACGTCCAGATTCGCGCCGGGTCAGGCACTTACGTCCGCGAGCAAGGCACCGAGGAAAGCCCGCTGAGCAGCTGGTTTTCCGAGCACGAGCAGCTGGTGGAGAAGCTGTTCGACCTGCGCGCGACCGTCGAGCCGACCCTCGCCGAGCGGCTCGCCCGGCAGCACACGCCGCGTGTGGTGCAGCGGCTCGCGGACAACGTCGCGGAGATGGAGGCGGCCGCGGCGGCTGGGGACATGTTGCGCGTCATCGCGACCGACGCCGAGTTCCATCGGGTGATCGCCGGCAACGCGGGCAATGACGACGTCGCTGACCTGCTTCGTTCGGTGCTCGCCCTGGTCGGCGAGGAACGCCGGGCCGCGCTGCGGCTGCCTGGGCAGATCCGCAAGGCCGTGGCCGAGCACCGCGCGATTCTCGACGCCATCAGCCGGTCGGACGCGGCAGCCGCCCGCGAGATCACCCTCAAACACTTGCTGGACGCGAAAACCTACGCCCACGACTACGCGTCTTCCTGAATCAGCACACGCAGAATGCGTTGCCTTCCGGATCCTGCAGCACGGCGAAACAGCCGCTCTCGTCCACGACCGTGCGCACATGCACGGCGCCCCGCGCGACCAACCTGGCCGTCTCGGCCTCGACCCCGACTCGATCCGCCGCCCCGGTGCGCACATCCAGGTGCAGCCGGTTCTTGCCGAGTTCCGGCTCGGGCACGCGATGGAACAGCAACCGTGGGCCGAGTCCGGCCGGGTCGGCCGCCGCTCACCACGCTTCCGCGCCGTCCCCGACCGAGCGGGAGAACTCGGCCCAGCTCGACGCATCCGAGGGCGGCCCTTCGACCACGTACCCCAGCGCCGCGGCCCAGAACTCCGCCAGCCGCTCCGGGTCCGCACAGTCGATGGCTATCTGCACCCGCTTCGCCATGCCTATGGATGATGCCGCCTCCGGCAATCAGCGCTACAGTCTTCACAAGTTTGTGAAGACTTTGCCACGATGGGGGTCTGGCCGTGGAGAAAGTGCACTTCACCGAAGAGAAGGCGACCAACCTCGGCACGCTGTATGCCCGCGCGCTCGACGCTCGTGCGGCCGATCCCATCCTCGGCGACACCGCCGCCGACGAGGCGGTCAAAAAGATCGACTACGACTTCCGCAAGCTCGGCGTCAACGAGAACTCCGCGGTCTCCGTCGCGATCCGGGCGCGCGCGATCGACGAGATGGCCGCCAAATGGCTCGCCGAACACCCGGACGCGATCGTCGTGCACCTCGGCTGCGGAATGGACACCCGCGTGTACCGGCTCGACCCGCCGCCCTCGGTCATCTGGTTCGACGTGGATTATCCCGAGGTCGTGGACGTCCGCGGCCGGATTTACCCGGAGCGCCCCGGATACTCGATGATCGGCTCGTCGGTCACCGATTTCGGCTGGCTAGACCAGGTTCCCGGCGGACGCGAGGCGCTGATCGTGGCCGAGGGGCTCACCATGTACCTCACCGCGGAGTCCGGGACCGAACTGGTCCGCAGGCTCGTCGGCAAGTTCCCGTCCGGCCGGATCGTGGCCGATTTCTTCAGTTCGCTCGGCATCAAGGCACAGAGGATCAACCCGGTGGTCCGCCGCGCGGGCGCGACTTTGCATTGGGGCATCGACGATCCGCACGAACTCGAACGCTACGGCCTCCGCCTGGTGTCCTGTTTGGACGCGACCGACTGGGCGAGCGACGAAACCCTGGCGAAGATCCCGACCGCGTCCCGTTTGGCGTTGCACGCGTCAGCGCTGTTCCCGACGATCCGCAGGATGGGCCGGATCGCCGAATGGGAGTTCTGAATCCCTGACCGACCGGGCTGCTTTTGCCCACTCCGGACATCCCGGTCACCAGCACCCGCATGGCGGTTACCGCGTTTCCAGCACCCGCGCGACGAACCGGCCGATCTTCTCGTTCATCCGCTCGACGCGTTCCTCCTCCGAGAGCGTCTCCTTCGGCTGCGGCACCGCGGGCTTGAGCTCGCCGCGCAGGTACGCGCTGCACGCCAGGTCGGAGCACAAATACGTACCGACCGTGTTGCCGTCGCGGCCGGCTTTTCCGGCGAGCCGGGCGGAAAACAGCGTGATGTCGGCGAGCGGATGCGTCGTGGTGCAAAACGCGCAGATGTTGCTGCGCAGCCGCGATTTCGGCGGCGCCGCGGCCCGCAGCGACAGGCCGATCACCTCGTCACCGCGCGGTACGACGAGGTACGCCCGGCCGGGTGCCTTCACGTCACGCCAGCCGAGGAAGTCGCGCTTCTCCCACGGAATGTCCGCGGGGAGCGTGATGGACTTGGCTTCCCCGCGGGAACAGTTGACGAACGAGGCGCGGATCTCGGCGGGGTCGAGCGGTTGCATGCGGCCACGCTAACCATCGCCGTACCTCGGCCGCGACGGCTTTTTTCGCTCCTGGACCCGCCACCCCATACGATCTGCTGGTGCGCACGATGATCGCGGGGAGGTTCCGCCTGGTTCTGCGCACCAGTCTGGGCTTCGCCGCGCTCGGTGTCGGATCGAGTGTCGCCGGTGCCGGAGTCGTCGCGTTGCTGCTGCTCCTGCAGGGTTTGCCGGCGGACGTCGACGATCGCGGCTGGGTGCTCGGCGTCACCGCGGCCGGGGTGGTCGCGCTCGCCTTGATCGTCGGCACGCTCTGGACCGCTTACCTGCAGCGCCGCACCGTGGTGTGGTTCACGATCGGCCGCCCGCCGACCGCGGACGAGGCGAAACGCGCGCTGCGGCTGCCGTTCGACATGGCGGTGGTGAGCGGCACCCTCTGGCTGATCGGCGCGCTCGCGCTGGGCATTCTGGCCGGCGTCCTCGGTTCGATCGGCGACGCGGCGGGCATCGCGCTCACCATCGGCCTCGGCGGGCTGACCACGGTCGGCCTCACCTACCTGGCCGCGGAATGGGTCGCGCGTCCGGTGATGACGATGGCGCTCGACGTGCTGCCGCCACGCGGTTCGCTGCCGGTCACCGTGCTGACCCGGCTGGTCGTCACCTGGGTGCTGGCGAGTGGGGTGCCGCTGATCGGCGTGCTGCTGGTGACCACGCCGCCCGACCTCGGCCGCCACGGAAACCCGACGGCGAGCCTGATCGTGCTGTCCGTGACCGGCCTGACGACCGGTGCGATCGGCACCGCGCTCCTGTCCCGCGCGGTCGCCGCGCCGCTGCACCGGCTGCGAATCGCCCTGGACGCGATCGCCCGCGGACGCAAGGACGTGCACGTCGACGTGGACGATTCGAGCGAAATCGGGATGCTGCAGACGTCGGTCAACGACCTCGCCGCCGGCCTGCGCGAACAGGACCGGATGCGCGACCTGTTCGGCCGCCACGTCGGTGCCGACGTCGCCCGGCACGCGCTCGAATACGGTGCGTCGCTCTCCGGTGACGTCCGCGAGGTCACCGCGCTGTTCGTGGACGTCGTGGATTCGACAGCCCTCGCCTCGCGCACTCCGCCGCAGGAATTGGTCGAGAAGCTGAACCGGTTCTTCGCGAGCGTGGTGTCCGCAGTGGACGCTCGGGGCGGGCTGGTCAACAAGTTCCAGGGCGACGCCGCGCTGTGCGTTTTCGGTGCGCCGACCCGGCTGTCCGACGGCCCGACGATGGCTCTGGCCGCGGCCCGCGCGATCCGCGACGCGGTGATGTCAGAAGGCGAGCTCGACCTGGGGATTGGTGTCGCGACCGGGCAGGTGTTCGCCGGGCAGCTCGGCGCGTCGAGCCGTCTTGAGTACACGGTGATCGGCGACGCGGTGAACGAAGCCGCGCGGCTCACCGAACACGCGAAAGCCGTGCCGTCGCGCGTGCTCGCCAGCGAAACGACGGTGAAAGCCGCACTGGGCGGCGAACGGGAACACTGGCGGCTGCATGGCGAACTCCACCTACGCGGCCGCCACCGCGAGACCCGGACCTGGACGACCTAGCGCCGCCGGTTCTCACTGGGATGGCCGCTTACGACAGCTCAGGCCAGGTCAGCACGGTCGAACCCCAGGTCAGCCCGGCCCCGAACGCGGTCAACAGGACCCGGTGCCCCGGCGTCAGCGTCCCGTCGGCGACCGCGTCCGCGAGCGCCAGCGGGATCGACGCCGCGCTGGTGTTGCCGACCCGGTCGATGTTCGACACCACCGCGTCCGCCGGCATGCCGAGCTGCTTCGCGGTCGCCTGCAGGATGCGGATGTTCGCCTGGTGCCCGACGAACCGGTCGACGTCGCCGACCATCCAGCCTGCCTGGTCCAGCACCGCGCGCGAGGATTCCGCCATCCGCGCGCACGCCTGCCGGAACACGGCGGTGCCCTGCATGACCATGAACCGGTCCTTCGGGTTCTCCGGCACCCGCTGCGCCGCGCCGCCCGCCTCGACCCACAGCAGCTTGGCCAGTTCGCCCTCGCTGTGCAGGTCGAACGGGCCCAGCGCGCCGCGTTCGCCGGGCTCGCCCGCGCGCAGGAGGACCGCGCCGCCGCCGTCGCCGAAGATCGGCACCGTCGTGCGGTCGTCCGGGTCGACCAGCGAGGTGAAGACGTCCGCACCGATCACCAGCACCCGCTCGGCCATCCCGCCGGCGATGAACCCGGCGGCGGTCGCGAGCGCGTAGACGAACCCGCTGCACACGGCGTTGACGTCGAGCGCGAGCGCCGTCCCGAGGCCGAGCCGGGCCGCCACCTGCGGCGCGGTAGCCGGGCAGAGCTGGTCGGCGGTGGAGGTGGCGAGCACGACCGCGTCCGCGTGCCCGTCCGGGCCGAGCGCCGCCCGTCCCGCCTCCTCGGCGAGGTCCACTGTGGACTGGCCAGGCGCGACCCGGCGGCGCTCCCGGATCCCGGTGCGGGTGCGGATCCACTCGTCGGTGGTGTCCAGGCGAGCCGCGATTTCGTGGTTCGTCACCACGTGCTCGGGCAGCGCGCCGCCGAGTCCGGCGACGACGGCGGCTCGATGCTGCGACCGGACAGCACTCATGGCGGGACCTCCCAGACCGGCTTGTTGGCGGACGTCGCCGGTTGCCTCCCTTGTATGGCCTACCCCTGGGTAGACCGGTCAGTTGTGTTCCACGTCACTAAGAGACCTCTTCCACATTCGCTCAATAGGAGGTATTGCGCGCAGCGTCACGGCGGCGTGGTAAACCCGAGGCTTTTTGTCGGTCCGTCCAGTTAGCCTGAAGCGTGCGCACTCCCGACCTGGACCAGCTTGACCTCGCCATCCTCTCCTGCCTGCAGACCGACGCCCGCATGATCGCCGAGGTCATCGGGTCCAAAGTCGGCCTGTCCGCCGCGGCCGTGCAGCGGCGGATCAAACGGCTGCGCGAGGCCGGAGTGATCGAGAAGGAGGTCGCGGTGCTGTCCCCGGCCGCGCTCGGGCTGGACATGACGTTCGTCGTCATGGTCGAGATGGAGCGCGAGAGCCTGCCGGTGCTCGACGGCTTCCGCGCGCAGGTCCTCGCCGACGACTGCGTGCAGCAGTGCTACTACGTCACCGGCACCGCGGACTTCGTGCTCGTGGTCACCTGCCCGGACATGGCGGCGTTCGAGAATTTCGCGCGGCGGATGTTCTTCGACAATCCCAACGTCCGGCATTTCACCACCAGTGTGGCGATGGACCGGGTAAAAGTGGGCCTCACGCTGCCGCTTTCCTGACCCGCGCGGAAACGCAAGGGTTCTGTGTCCGGTGTTACGTGTTCGCGTCCTGATGCAACCGATCGCGTGAACGTCGCCGGAACGCCGTCATGTGCTCCCGAGTCGATCATCTCCCTGCCGACCAGTTCGCGAGGCGCGAACGACCGGAGGAAATCAGGAGCAGCCGTGCACACCACCGACGCCGTACACCAGACCCAGTTCGTACTGCTGAACGAGAGCACTACGCCGGTGCTGTCCCGCCTCTCCTTCCACGCGGCGGAGCCCTACGCGGTCACCGTGGCGTTCCGGACCGAGCGCGGCCGGTGGATCGAGTGGACGTTCGCCCGAGACCTGCTCGTGACCGGGCTGGACGAGCCGACCGGGATCGGCGACGTGCGCATCCGGCCGGACCTGTCCGAGGACGAGGCTTTGCTGACGCTGGAAATCGAATCGCCCGACGGCTACGCGTCGTTCGAGCTGGAACGCGCCGACCTGCAGGCGTTCCTCGAATCTTCCTACGAGCTGGTGCCGCTCGGAGCCGAGAGCGAGCACTTCGACATCGACGGGCTGATCGAGGAGATCAGCAACGTGTGAGAAGACCTGCCGATCCCGCGGCAATGCGGACAAGGGCGGTTCGAGTGCGCTGGAGGCACTCGAGCCGCCCTTGTCGCATGTGGACCGTGGGGACGGACAATCACCCGCGCACGAGCGTGCTGCCAGTCGCCGACAGCGCTCAGCGAGAATCCTACCGAGCAGCCGGACGAGCTGCCGATGTAGTACGCGTCCCCGCCGAGCACGTTGTAGTGCGCCTTCGGCACGGCCGAGGTTTCCGTCACGGCCACTGCCGCAGTGTCCACACCGGACTGGCGGACGAACTGCTCCGCCGCGCCGCGCTGTCCCTTGAGGACAGTCAGGCTGATCCGGTTGCTCGCGGTGTCGATGCCCCAGCCGGTGACGGACTTCGGCGCGCCTGGTCGACCGGCACCGCGTCGGTCACCGAGACGACGGCCTTGCCGGTGGCCGCGTTGAAGCTCGTGCCGCTGACGCGTTGGCCGAGAGACTTCTCCGGTGCCGCGCCGATCTTGCTCGCGGTCTCCTCGTTCGCGAGCCGGGCGAGCGCCTGGTTGTGGGTGAGGCCGAGGTCGCGCTGCATGGCCGGGACCAGGCCGGGGTTGAGCGGGGCGGCGCCGGCGGCCAGGCGACGATCGCCGAGATGCTCGCAAAGGGTCGGACAAACCGACAGATTGCCGACGGCCTGTTCCTGTCACCGCGCACGGTGGAGCAGCACGTGGCGAAGGTGCTTCGGAAGCTAGGTGCGCGAAGCCGCACGGATGTGACCAGAAAACTGCCGAACCTTCCGTCGCGCTAACGGGCGTCTCGTCGCGCCGAGTCCTACCGTGTTCGGGTGGCTGACGAACAAGTGCCTGCCTGGCGGCGGGCGACCAAAGGCGAGACCCGGTGGCCCGCGGCGGCCGTTGTCATCGGAACCCTCGCCCTGCAGCTGGCCTTGCCCGACGAGATGGTGCTGCACCCGTGGTGGCTGCTGCCCGCGCTGACCGCCGTGCTGATCATCGCACTGCTGTTTCTCAATCCCGGGCGGCTCACCGAGTTCAACATCATCGAGCGCATGGTGGCGCTGGCCGCGCTGGCCGTCGTCAGCGTGCTCAACGGCGCGTCCGCGGTGCAGCTGGTGATCGAGATCGCACGAGGCGCGCAACGCGGGCACGCGGTACAGGTGCTGATCAGCGGCGTGGTCGTGTACTGGACCAACATCGTCGTCTTCTCGCTCTGGTACTGGGAGTTCGACCGCGGCGGCCCGGCCCGGCGCGCGGCAGGCCGGGCGGACTTCCCCGACCTGCAGTTTCCGCAGATGAGCGACCCGTCGATGGCCAAGGCGGAATGGGAACCGCGCTACCTGGACTACCTCTACACGTCGTTCACCAACGCCACCGCGTTCAGCCCGACCGACGTCATGCCGCTGCGGATCTGGGCGAAGATGACCATGATGGTCCAGGCCGGGATCTCGCTGCTGCTCGCGCTGATGGTGTTCGCCTGGGCGGTCAACGGCCTCCAGGGCTGAAACCCACTGGCCTCGCCCGCCCCCGCCAGGTATATCTCCGGCCATGGAGCTTCCCGAACCGCCCTACTACGCGGTGATCTTCACGTCCCTGCGCACCGACGGGGACCGCGGCTACGCCGAGCGCGCCGCCTATCTGTCCGACCTCGCCGCGAAACAGCCCGGCTACCTCGGCCAGAACTCCGTCCGCGACGAGTCCGGGCTCGGCATCACCGTGTCGTACTGGCAGGACGAGGACTCCATCGCCGCGTGGCGCACCAACCTGGAGCACGCCGAAACCCGCAACCACGGCCGCGCCGAGTGGTACCGCTCCTTCGATGTCCAGGTCTCCCGGGTCGAACGCGCCTACCGCTTCGAACGTCCGTGACGGAAACCCCGAGGGACTCTGCTTCCCTCGGGGCTCCCGCACAGGCTTTTGGCTACTGCCGGTTCATGGTGAAGCTTTGGCCGTCCGAACCGATCGGGCCGGGGACCCACGTGGCGCTGCCGCCGTCGTCCGCGTTGAGGCCCTGCGGGCTCGTGTCGGCAAGGTTCTTGCCGTCGAACTTGACCCCGTCGAACTTCACGCCGCCGTTGATCGTCGGGTAGGAATCGGACGGCGATTCGATGATCGCTTCCGCCGACGAGTGCTTCGCGTTCAACGACTGCGTGGTCGTCTTCGTCCAGCCCTGCGTGTCGTTCTTCAGGTCGAGTTTGTAGCTGCTGTTGCTACGCGTGACAGTCGCGGTGATGTGGTCGCCCGCCTTCACCGGTGCCTCGCTCGCCGAGTAGTACACCGGTGCGGCCGGGTACATTTCGTACCACGCCTGGTATTGCGGGCTGCCGCTGGAACAATCGGTCGCGACGCCGGTCTGCTCCACAGAGGACGATCCGTCGCCGTCGATGCCCACCCACGGCGCGAACAGGTCGTTGCTGGATTTGCAGGTCGCCGCCGGTTCGGTCCAGCCGGCGGTCGCGGTGGTGAAACTGCCGAAACTGACGTAGCCGCCCCAGTTTCCGCCGGAGTAGTGGTTCCCGTGGAAGTGCTTGCCGAAGGTGACGGGCCCGGCTCCCGCGCCGGCGACGAGGGTCGCGGCCGCGAACGCGCCGACCGCCAGCAATCCGAGGGGACGCGGGAAGGATCGTGAACTCATGGGCATCCAATCTGGTCACGGGAGTGCCTGCGCGTACCAGTGTTGAATTTCGCCCGCCCGCGTTGGTAGCTACTTTCGAAGGGTATTCACATCTGGGGAATAGTTCACCAAATGTCCCGATTCTCCGGTCCGTACCCGGAAGTCCGTGCCCGCCCGCCAGGGGAGGCAGCGGGCCGGCACGGACTCCTTCCGAAGTGGACTACCGCGCCGTACGGGCGTGCGCGGCGTCCACGAACTGGGTGGTGTACGTCTGGGACAAATCGATCTTGTCCTTTTTCGGCTTCACGTTGCTGGACGACGCACCCAGCACCTTCAGCACGTTCTGCGCGCCGGACGGGTCCATCCGGCCGTCCTTGGTGAACATCGGCAGACTGTCCTTGAGCGACTTGACGTACAACGCCTTGTCCCCGCCCGCGAACGACGGCGGCATCAGATCGGCCACCTGCTCCGCGGTGTGCGTGGAAAGCCACTTCAGCGAATCCACATACGCGTTGGCGAGTTTCTGCACGACGTCCGGATAACGTTTCACGATTTCGCAGCTCATGTACAGCGAACTCGCCGGGTACAGCCCGCCCAGCGCCGCGCGCGTGCCTTCCGGCGTGCGCATGTCGTACAAGACCTTCGCCTGTCCAGTGTTGGTCAGCTGCGCGATGGTCGGGTCGGTCGTCATGCCCGCGTCGATCGAACCTTGTTGCAGGGCCGAGATAAACGTCTGCCCAGCCCCGACCTTCACCGGAGTGTAGTCCTTGCTGCCGACGCCGCCGCGGCTGGCGAGCGCTTTGGTGAGAAAGTCGGTCGACGAGCCCAGCGACGTGACGCCAAGGTTCTTTCCGCGGAAGTCCGCGCCGGATTTGATGTGCGCGGCCTTCGAGGTCGCGACCATTTCCGCTTCCCCGGGCACATTCGCGAACTGCACCACGCTCGTGATGCACTGGTCCTTGGCCTGCAGGTCGATCGTGTGGTCGTAGAACCCGACCACGCCCTGCACTTCCCCGGCCAGCAGCGAGGTTTCCGCGTTGGCCCCGGACGGCTGGTCGAACAGTTCGACGTCCAGCCCCTGCTTCTGGTACTCGCCCAGCTGCTTCGCGAGCTGCCCCGGCAGATAGATCACTTTGGACAGTCCGCCGACCATGATCTTGAGGTGCGGCCGCCCGCTGGTGCCGAGGTCGATCTCCCGGGAATCCCGGCAGGCGGTCACCCCGGCGACGGTCACCAGTGCGGCCGCCGCGACCGCGAGTGTCCTTTTCAGCCGCATGTCAGATGTCCCGTCGTCCGTCGTCGGTCGACATCTGCGGACGCCAGCGCAGCAGTTTGCGCTCCGCCGAACCGATCAGCCATTCCGCGAACAACGCGACGACCATGATGACCAGCATCCCGGCGTAGACCCCGGCGGTGTCGAACGTGCCCTGCGCGTTGGCGATCAAGAATCCCATACCCGCCTTGGCACCGGTGTACTCGCCGACGACCGCACCGATCAACGCGAAACCGAACGCCACGTGCAGCGAGGAAAGAATCCACGACGTAGCACTGGGCAGCACGATCGACTGCAGCACCTGCCACCTTGTCGCGCCGAGAATGCGGGCGTTGTCGATCAGGTTTCGATCCACTTCCCGAGCACCGGTGAACGCGTTGAAGAACACCGCGAAGAACACGAGCACGAACACCGTCGCGACCTTCGAGGACAGCCCGAGGCCGAACCAGATCACGAACAGGGCGGCGAGCACGATACGCGGCATCGCGTTGGCTGCCTTGATGAACGGAGCCAGCACCTCGGCGAGATACGCGCTGCGGCCAAGAATCACACCACAGATCACGCCAGCGACGGCACCGAGCACGAAGCCGATCACGGCCTCCTCGACGGTCACCAGGATCTGGTACCAAATGGTCCCGAAGTCCGTTCCGGTCGTGAACCATTCGGTCAGCCGTTGCCAGATCTTCGACGGCATCGAGTAGAAGAACGGGTCGATCCAGAATCGGCCCGCCAGTTCCCACAATCCCAGCCAGGCCACGAGAATCGCCAGCCTAAGCAGCCAGACGTTGCGCTTGTGCCGTCCGGCGGACTTCTTCGCGCGGGCAAGAATGTCTTGTTCGGTTTCGAAGACCGGCGTCGGCGCGGTCCGAGTCTCAAGCGACACCGGTCGCTCCCTTCTGGCGGGCCTTGTCGACCTCGCCGCGCAGCGATTCCCAGATGTCGGAGTAGATCTTGCGGAATTCCTCGGTCAGCCGCAGGTCTTCCACCTTGCGCGGCCGTTCCAGCGGAACCTCGAACACGTCCTTGACCGTCGCCGGGCTGGTCGTCAGCACGACTACCTTGTCCGCCAACGCGATGGCCTCGTCGAGGTCGTGCGTCACGAAGATCACCGCGGCGCCGGTGCCGGACCACAGCCGGAGCAACTCGTCCTGCATCAGCGCGCGAGTCTGGACGTCGAGCGCGGAGAACGGCTCGTCCATCAGCAGGATTTTCGGCTCGGTGACCAGCGTCTGCGCCAACGCGACGCGCTTGCGCATACCGCCGGAAAGCTGGTGCGGGTAGTACTTCTCGAATCCGGCCAGCCCGACGCGGGCGATCCAGTCGGCCGCCTTCTTCCGGGCGTCCTCTTTGGACGCGCCGCGGAAGCGCGGTCCGGACGCGACGTTGTCCAGCACCGAACGCCACGGCATCACCGCGTCGGTCTGGAACATGTAGCCGACGCCGTCCGGAATCGACTTCACGTCGGAGCCGTGCACGACGACCCGGCCCGCCGACGCCGGCTGCAACCCGGAGACCAGCGACAACGTGGTGGATTTGCCGCATCCGGTCGGTCCGACCACGGCGACGAACTCCCCCGGTTCGACGGTCATGGTCAGCTCGCGGACTGCGGTGTGGACAGAACCTGATCCGCTCGGGAACCTTTTGGTGGCGCCGATCAGTTCGATGAGTGGGGCCATCGAGGTGACTCCTTCGTCACGGTGGGGACTCGCTCGACGCAGGTTAAGAGCGCGTTTCGCGGCGGAGAAGCTTGTCGACGTTCTGCGTGCGCTCTGCGCGTTCTCCACGTTTTGCTCGTTTAGCGCACGGCGCTGAGCTGGGGGTATGTTCCCTGGCATGCCGAAGTGGGCGCTCTTTCCGCGGATGCGGTTCACCCGTCAGGTGCTGCTGTTGCAGATCGGCGTGGTGGTCCTCGTCGTGGGCCTCGGCGTCGCGCTGGTCAGCTCGCTCCTGCGCACGACCCTGACCGAACAGTACGGCGAGCGAGCCTTGGCGATCGCGAAATCCGTGGCCACGGAGCCCGTGGTGGTCGCCGGTGCGGCTTCCCGCAAACCCGGCCCGGACCTCCAGCAGCGAGTCGAAGCGGTGACGCGGACCGACGACGCGCTGCTGTTCGTGGTCATCACGGACGATCACGGCATCCGGCTGGCCCATCCGACGCCCGAGATGGTCGGCAAGCAGGTGAGCACGCCGTGGGAGGAAGTGATCGCGGGCAACGACGTGGTGAGCGAGTTCAACGCGGGCACCTTGGGACCGTCCGTGCGCAGCAAAACTCCGATCAAGCAGGGCTCCCGGGTCATCGGCGAGGTGAGCGTCGGCTACCGCATCGGTGAGCTGACCGGCGACTTCAACCGGCTTTTCATCCTGACGATGGTCTTCGGCGGCGGTGCGCTCCTGATCGGCGCTGGCGCGTCCGCCCTGCTCAACCGCCGTCTGCGCCGCGTAACCCACGGCCTCGAACCCCACGAACTGACCGAACTGCTCTACGAACACGAAGCCGTCCTGCACGGCATCGGCGAAGGCGTCCTGGCCGTCGACGCGGAACATCGGGTGACCGTCCGCAACGACGAGGCCGAACGGCTCCTCGGCACCCGGCTCCCCGTCGGCGCGCCGCTGGAGGCACTGGACCTGTCCCCGCGAGTGCACCAGGCCGTGTCCGAAGGACGCCCAGTGGACAACCTCCTGGCCGTCGCCGGAAACCGGGTCCTGGTGATCAATTCCCGTGCCGTGCACCGGGAAGAACGCGCGCTGGGCACCGTGCTGACCTTCCGCGACCGCACCGACCTCGACACTCTCACCCGCGAACTCGACGGCATCCGTTCGCTGTCCGACGGCCTGCGCGCGCAACGGCACGAGTTCGCGAACCGCCTGCACACGCTGTCCGGCCTGCTGCAGCTAGGCCACCACGCCGAAGCCGAGGAATACCTGCAGACCCTGACCGAAACCACCGCCTCGCGGGCGGAACCGCTCGACGACCGGGTCACCGATCCGTACCTGCAAGCCTTGCTGGTCGCGAAAACCGAGCAGGCACAGGAAAAAGGCATTGAGCTCCGACTGGCCGACGACGCCTGGGTACCGGCTTCAGTAACCGATCCGATCGCCGCGGGCACCATGATCGGCAACCTGGTCGACAACGCCCTGCACGCCGCGCGCATGGGCCCGCGCCGGCCCGCGTGGGTCGAAGTCGGCCTGCTCGCCGATGACTCCACTTTGCATGTGTCCGTTGTAGACAGTGGCACGGGAATCGACGCGACCTTAAGGGACAAGCTTTTCGACGAAGGAGTGTCCACAAAGCTCAGTCCCGGCCACGGTCTCGGACTGGCCTTGGCCCGCCAAGCCGCCCGAGCCCGCGACGGTGACGTGTGGCTCGCCGACCCCGGCGGCGCGACGACCGGCGCGTTGTTCGTCGCGAAACTTCCCGGACTGCTGGACCGACCCGAGGAGACCGACGCATGATCCGCACCCTGATCGTGGACGACGACTTCCGCGTCGCCGGCGTGCACGCGGGATTCGTGTCGGAGGTACCGGGATTCACTGTCGCCGGGGTCGCGCACACTGCCGCCGAAGCCCGCGCCCGCGTGCGGGAACTGGCCCCGGACCTGGTCTTGCTGGACGTCTATCTGCCGGACGAGTCCGGACTCTCCGTCCTGCCCGACCTGAAGACGGACACCATTGTGCTGTCCGCCGCCACCGATGCCACGTCGATCTCCGCCGCGATCCGCGCGGGCGCGCTGAACTACCTGATCAAGCCGTTCACGACGCGGCAATTGTCGGAACGGCTCACCTCGTACGCCCGCTACCGCGGTCTGGTCACGACCGAACGTCCGCTGTCCCAGGACGACGTGGACCGGGCTTTCCGCGCTCTCCATGACCAGGACCGCGCCGCGACGCCGAAAGGCCAGTCAAGCGCGACGGCTCGCCTGGTGTCAGAGCGGCTGCGCGGTTCCCCGACCCCGCTGTCGGCCGCCGAAGTGGCTCGCGAACTCGGCATGGCCCGCGCTACCGCGCAGCGTTATCTGACCGCGCTGGCGGAGTCGGGAGCAGTGGAAATGCGCCTTCGCTACGGCGCGACCGGGCGGCCGGAACACGAATACGCCTGGATCGGCTGACCCCGCGGTCGGTGCCTCCAGCCTGCGGGGAATCGGCCAATCGCAGTTCTTGCTTGCCTTTGCCTGCCGATGCCGGTGACGCTGCTGTCGTTGAGGTCAGGCTGGCCGTCGGTCGGCGCGCTGCCCTGCCCGCTGATCCCTCAGCGCCCGCCAGCCATCCGCTGCGCGGCGTCGAGCCACGGCTTCCAGTCGAGGAACTGGTCGATGCCCGCCCGCGACGGGGTCTTGCTCGGAGCGGGCGACCCGAGGTCCGCACGCGGGTCGGCCTGTTGCTGGGTTTCCGGAGCCGCCGTCGCGCGCGGCGCGGTCGGGTGGCTCGGGTTGTGGCGCCGCACCGGGGTCTGGTGCGTGGGCACCGGGACGTACACCGTGACCGGCGGCGCGGTCTGCGTCACCGGCGGCGTGATCGTCGACGGAACCGGGACCTGCTGCTCCGCGATCGGAAGGCGCTGCTCGGCCTGCGCGACGGCGTCGTCCGCGGTCTGGCCGGGGAGCGAGCCGGTGAAGAACCCGCCGGCCAGCCAGCCGAGTCCGACCAGGAGCACTGCCAGCCCGGCACCGACCCACACCCGGGCCCGCCGCCGCGACGCCACCGCGCGCGGACGTTCCTCGGCGGGCGCGCATCCGGCGATCACCGGGATCTGCTGGGTCGATTCGCAGCTCGTCTCGGCCGCGGCCTCGTCCTGCGGGCGCGGCTCGCGCGGCAGGCTCGCGGCGATGATGCCGGTGCGGTCGACCAGTTCCCCGGAGGCCCGGTCAGCGGGCGCGGCCAGTCGGCGCTCGGCAAGGCGCAGCATCGAGGGCTACCTCCGGGGTGCGGACACACGAGTGGACTCGGAGCATTCTGCGGCATTTCCGAGGTGCTCGGCGAAAATGCAACTCTATCGAGTGATCAAGAATGCGGACGGTCGCGGCGAGTTATCCGTTCCGCTCGACGCGCTTGAGTCCCTGGCGCGCCAAAACCGCGAGCGGACGCTGGTATGCCGAACCGAGCACGCGCGGGATCGCGTCGATCACGTACGCGTCCGGTCCGATGAGGATCCGCGCGGACCGCCTGCGCACGCCGCGCAGGATGGTCTCGGCCGCTTTCTTCGGTGTGGTAAGGGCGATTTTCTCGAATCCGGCCGCCGCTTTGGCTTGGTCGCCGGCCGCTCCGCCGCGGGCGTTGCGGGCGATGTTGGTCTTGATCCCGCCCGGATGCACGCAGCTGACGCCGACCGGATGCCGTGCCGCGAGCATTTCTTCGCGCAGTGACTCGGTGAATCCGCGAACGGCGAACTTCGCCGCGTTGTACGCACTCTGCGTAGGCACTCCGACGAATCCGAACACGCTGGAGATATTGACGACGTAGCCGTCTCCGGAGTCGATGAGGTGCGGCAGGAATGCCTTCGTGCCGTTCACGACACCGCCGAGGTTGATGCCGAGCAGCCAGTCGAAGTCCTCGAACGTCATGTCCTCGACGGTCGCGCCCAGCGCCACCCCGGCGTTGTTGACGACGAGGTTGACCCGGCCGTGCTCTCGCACGACGTCTTCGGCGTGGGCGAGGACGGCGGTCCGGTCGGCCACGTCGAGGGAATGGCCCCGCACCTTGGCGCCGCGTTCGCGGGCTTCGCGCACGGTGCCGTCGAGGCCTTCGGAGTCGACATCGGACAGCTCGAGGAGCGCGCCGTGCAACGCGAGTTCGAGGGCCAGCGCCCGGCCGATGCCCGAGCCCGCTCCGGTGATCACTGCGACTTTGTTCGAGAAGTCCTTCATCGTCTCCCCACCCTGGTCTCACCGCTCACTCTGATACTAGTGACGAAGACCAGTACAGGAGGTGACATGCGGCGCACGGTGATCGGGCTGTTCGCACTGATGAGTGCGAGCGGGACCATCGTGGCGTGCGCTCAGCACGCAGCGGAACCGGCGGTCGCGCCGTCGACCCCGGCGAAGCCGATCCACGCGGCCATCGGCGCGCTGTTCGTCGACGGTTCGCATTACTGCACGGCAAGCGTCGTGCACAGCCCGCGCGGGGACGAACTGCTCACCGCCGCACACTGCATCCACGACGGCGAAGGCGGCGGCTATCTGTCCAATATCACCTTCGCGCCCGGTTTCCACGACGGCGTCGCGCCGTACGGGTACTGGCAGGTCGGGAACGAACTGGTCGCGCAAGGATGGATCGATTCGTCTGATCCGAACCTCGATGTCGGTTTCGCGACCGCGCGTCAGGACGGTTCCCCGGAACCCCTCGAAGCAGTGACCGGAGCGAACCAACTCGGCACGAACGGCCCCTTCGCCCGCCAGGTGACCGTGGCCGGCTATCCGGACGGCGTCGACGAGGTCGCCACCTGCGAAACGCACACCCAGCAGCAAGACGACCACCAGATGCGCCTCGACTGCCCCGGCTTCGCGACCGGCACGAGCGGCAGCCCGCTGGTAGCGGACCCCGCACCGGACACGAAAACCGGCACGGTAGTCGGCGTGATCGGCGGTTACGAGGCAGGCGGAAACACCGACGACATCTCGTACTCGAGCTATTTCGACGACCAGATCGCCGATCTGTACAACCGGGCAACCACAATGCCATGACATGATGCGGCCCATGAGCACGCGCGACGTCCCGATCACCGGGGAACCGATCCGGCTGGGCCAATTCCTGAAACTGGCCGACCTCGCGGACAACGGCTCGCACGCGAAAGACCTGATCGACGCGGAAGAAGTCACGGTCAACGGCGAAGTCGAAACCCGCCGAGGCCGCCAACTAGCAGACGGCGACATCGTCGCAGTCGGAACCGAGAAAGCCCGCGTCTCCCTGGCCCGCTGACCCCCGGCCCAACGTTCGTGAGGGGAACCTTCACAGACTCTGTTTCCCTCTGAACTGCGCCCCGGGAGTTGGACTGGGAATCCAGTTCCGGCTGTCCGGGGAGTGGTTCGTTGCATCCACGCAGTTCGTTGTCTGAGTGGCAGCGGGCGTCCGCTGTTGCGTTGTTCGAGGACGGGTATGGCGCGAAGGCCGTGGCGTCCCGGTTGGGGGTGTCGGCGGGTGCCGTGCGACGCTTGCGTGATCGTTGGAGGCTGCGGAGCGCGGGAGCGCTGATGAACAAGCCAGGCAGGCGGTCGTTCGGGTTCGAGTTCAAGCTGGAGGTCGTGCGCCGGTATGTCGGCGGCGAGGCGACCGCGGCCGAGCTGGCGCGCGAGCACGGCCTGTCCTCGCCCAAACTCGTGGAGAACTGGGCGCGGGCGTATCGGCGCGAGGGCGAGGACGCGTTGCGGCCCAAGCCGAAAGGCCGTCCGCCCGGTGTCGCGGACTCGCCGGGTCCCGGCGAGCTGGAGCGGTTGCGGGCGGAGAACCTGCGGCTGTCGGCGGAGAACGCCTACCTAAAAAAATTGCGGGCCTTGAGGGAGCAGGGGCGAGGGTGAAAACCCAGGCCGTCGCCGCCCTCAAGGCCGACTATCCGCTGCCGGTGCTGCTGGCGGTCGCGGGCCTGGCCCGGTCGACGTTCTTCTACCACCAGGCCCGCCTGGACCGGCCCGACCCGCACGCCGGGCTCAAGGCCGCGATCGCCGAGGCGTTCGAGGCCGCCCGCGGCCGCTACGGGCACCGGCGGATCCACGCGGTCCTGGCCCGCGACGGCTGGCGGGTGGCGAAGAAAACCGTGCGCACGCTGATGAACGCCCTCGGCCTGGCCTGCCAGGTCCGGCGGCCGCGCCGGTGCCGGTCCTGGCCCGGGCGGCCCGGCACGACCGCGCCGAACCTGCTCAACCGCCAGTTCAACGCCGACGCCCCGGACACCACATGGGTCACCGACGTGACCGAGTTCCGCATCCGCGACCGCAAGCTCTACCTCTCGCCCGTGATCGACCTGTTCGACCGGTCCGTGGTCGCCTACGCCTGCGGCCCGTCCCCGACGCTGGAGCTGACGAACTCCTCGCTGCGCGCCGCGATCGCGACCCTGCCCGCCGGAGCCCGCCCGCTGGTGCACTCCGACCAGGGCTTCCAATACCAGCACGCCTCCTGGCGCACCCTGCTCGCCGACGCCGGCCTGACCCAGTCGATGTCCCGCCGCGCCACCTGCCTGGACAACGCCGTCGCCGAGAACTTCTTCGGCCACCTCAAAGAAGAACTCTTCCACCACAACACGTTCGACACCGTCGACACGTTCACCACGGCACTGCACGACTACATCGACTGGTACAACACCACCCGCATCTCCACCACCCTCGGCGACCTCAGCCCAGCCGAATACCGAGCCCAGACCCTCGCCGCCTAACCTCTACATAACCAGTCCAACTTCCGGGGCCCAGTTCACTCAGGGTCCCCCTCACGGCACGCCGCCGCGCCCCGCCGCCGCAATGCACCCAAGGCGGCATTCGGTGCGTCACCTGCACCGAAAACCTCATTGGTGCGCTAAACCGGCACCCGCGAACCCACACAACCACTCACCCAAGTCGCGCGCCCACCACAAAACCGCAGCCCCACACTTAACACATCCAGGCCCCCGAGCCGCGCGCCCCCCACCACCGACCCGCCACCGATGCACCCAACAATCGAGGCACCCAGCCCCTCCCCCACACCCCGATACGAAGCCTCCTCTGCGGTTCGGGGGTGCTTGTCAAGGCATCTTTCCCGCCTTGACAAGCACCCCCGAACCGTCAGCACAATCAAACTTCGGGGTGCCCCACGCACACACCCACCTGCAATGTCGCCGCCAGGCGACGAGCCGAACGACCCAGCCCCCTCACCCCACAGTCGTCAACGGCGCCCTCCCCAACTTCAACGCCAACGAATCCAACTGCCGCCGCACCGCGGCCTGCAACGGAACCCCCAACGCCCGGCACTGTTCGAGATACTGCGCCTCCCGCCACCCGGGATAGCGGACCGGCGTCCCGCCCTCCCACCCGAGCATGCTCCCGAACACCGCACTGGCCGCCCGGTAAAACCCGTCCGCACTGCGCAACGTCGTAGGAGCGATCGCCAACACCAGCAGCCCAGTGTCGTGCTCATGATCGGCCACCCCGGACAACACCCCGGCCAGCACGTCCACCATCAACGCGAACCCCGCGAACTGCGGATTGCGAGCCGCGTCCGCAAGATCGATATCGAACACGAACTCCGGATACGCCCCCGCGGGCGCGGCCATCCCGAGCGGATGCACCGGCTGGTCGGCATACCCGCCCGCGGCCATCACGATCCCGATCATCCCGTGCGGCAACGCCCGCGCGGCGTGGTGTCCGACGCGGCCGAACGGCCCGACCCCGCGCAGCGACAGCAGCCCGACGCCGAACCGGCCCGCCCGTTGCACCGCGCGGTCCATCGCGTCGCCGACCGCCCACAGCCCCGACGCACGCCGGTAATCGACGAGCGCCGCGGCTCCGCGGTCGGCGATCAGCAACGGCTGGGCAGCGGGGCTGACCAATCCGCTTTCGATCGCGGGAAGATGCACGCGGGTCAATTCGCCGACGCCCGTTTCGGGTGCGCCGGTGAGATCGCCGTGGCACAGCGCCTCCGCGGCCGGACGGGCGCGTTCTTCGGGAAAGCCTTGTGCCATCAGGACAACGGAGACGAGCGTGACCAGTTCGTCGACGGCAACGCGGTGCCAGGCCTGCTCGGGAATCGGGGTGTCGGCGGGAACTTCCGGAACGGGGCGGCTGAGCCGGGGAGATCGCGGTCTGAGGGGCACTTCATCAAGGTTGCCGGGCGGTCTCGGACCCCGTCAACGAGGTTGGCCCTAGAGTGTGATGCAGTCAGCCGCAGAGAAGTACCCTGAACCGCATGTGCCGAAACATCACGACGCTCCGCGGCCTGCAGCCCGCCGCCACCACGGATGAGATCGAAGCCGCGGCGCGCCAGTACGTGCGCAAAGTGACCGGGGTGCAGTCTCTTTCGGACGCGACGCGCGAACCGTTCGAGGCGGCGGTCGCCGAAATCGCCCAGATCACCGCGCGACTGCTGGAAGAACTCCCGCAGCGCCGTCAGCCGCCGGCGACCGTGCCGCCGCTGCGCCGCCCGGAAGTCCAGGCGCGGATCGCCCAGCGCGCGGCCAAGAAAGCCTGACGCCGCAATCACTCCACGGCCTGGCCCGGGAACCTCGGCTTGATCTCCTGGTTGAGGTAGCGCCCGGGACTCTCCGCGGCCATCAGCTCGCGGTGCACCCGCGCGGGCACGAGGTGGTAGCGGTAGACGGTGCCGTTGTGGAACCCGATCTCCAGCACCGACTTCGCGGCGTCGTAGCCGACGTCGCGAATGACGGAAGACTCCACGGGAACCCGGCGCACAGCACGGCCAGGGTACCCGTGCGACCGGGGACAGCTGAAGAAAACGGCCCCGGTCTCCCGCGCGAGGCACGGAATCCGGGGCCGGACGCTCGAGGCGTCAAGCGGAAGCGGAGGGATTTGAACCCCCGGTAGGTTTCCCTACGGACGCTTTCAAGGCGTCTGCATTCGGCCGCTCTGCCACGCTTCCTTCTGGGTCAGGGTATCGCGCCGTCCTTCGACGTCGTCCAGGTGTTCGAGGACCCGGGTGAACGCCGTGGCCACCGCGGTCTGCTCGTCCGGCGTCAGCAGGTCGATCAGATGCTCGCGGGCGCCGCGCACGTGCGTCGGGGCCGCTTCGTCCAGTACGCGCTGGCCGGCGTCGGTCAGCTGGGTGAGCACGCCGCGCTTGTCTTCCGGGTCCGGGCGGCGCGCGACCAGCCCGGCGTCCTCCAGTTTGCCGATCTGATGCGACAGCCTGCTCTTCGTCGAGCCCAGCTGCCCCGCCAGTTCCGTCATCCGGGTGCACCGGTCCGGGGCCATGTTCAGGCACACCAGGACCTCGTAGTCCGCGAGCGAGATGCCGTGGCTTTCGGTCAGTTCGCGATGCAGCCGCTGGCGCAACCGCAGGGACGCGACGATGTAGGCCCGCCAGGCGTGCTGCTCGTCCGGGTCGAGCCAGCGCACGTCCTGGTCATCGCTCATGTCCGGAAGCGTAGAAGGCCGGTTTCGCGGCTCCGTTTCGGCCCGGCGTGAAATTCTCGGTCGAACTTCCCCCAATGGAGGGTTACGAAAAGGTTGAGACTCGGCGCGAAGAAGCGCATCCTCGGGGGCAGCGGAGGGACGACGAGGATCTCCGGAGCGCGCCGAAGGGCACGCCGGGCCGCGTTTCCCCCCGGGAAGGGCCAGGTGGTGGCATGGCAGGTAGTTCCCGCGGTTGACCGCCCGCTGTGTCCCCGCGACCGGCACGGCCCCGTTCCGGTTCGGTCGCGATTGCGAACAGCACGAGCACCCCGTGCGCTCGGCATCGGCCACGCGCACCCGGCGTCGTTATGCCGCTGCTTCACTTCGCGGCCTCGGCACCGCGAAGGCAGCGCCGGACGCCAGCCCGGCCGGTGGCCAACCGCTCTCAACGAAACCTCGGTAGTACCTGGGTGCGGCCCCCAGCGCAGGGGCCGCACCCAGCCGCGTTCCCGGGTGTGCGGCTACCCTTTCCGCGTGCGATTCGACGACAACGCGGGTCTGGATTCCTCCGAAGTCCAGGACATGCGCGGCAGCGGCGGAGGCGGCGGCATCGGCGGCCGGGTGGCCATCGGCGGCGGTGGGCTCGGCATCGTCGGCCTGGTCATCTACTTCCTGATCTCCCAGTTCGGCGGCGCTCCCAGCACCGGAACCTCGCCCGCGGCGGGCGGACTGGGGCTCAGCGACGTCCACGCCGGGCAGCAGCTGGACGCGGGCACGCTCGCGAAGAAGTGCCGCACCGGCGCCGACGCGAACCGCGACCACGACTGCGCGGTCGTCGCGATCGTCAACTCCATCCAGGACTACTGGACGCAGGAGTTCTCCCGTTCCGGCCAGACCTACCGCAAGGCGACCACCCGCTTCTTCAGCGGCGGCGTGCGCACCGGCTGCGGCAGCGCGACGTCGGACACCGGGCCGTTCTACTGCCCGGCCGACTCGTACGTGTACATCGACCTCACGTTCTTCAACGAGCTGAAGACCCGCTTCGGCGCACAGGGCGGGCTGTTCACCGAGGCGTACGTGCTGGCCCACGAATACGGCCACCACGTGCAGAACCTCACCGGAACGTCCAAGCGCGGCACCGGCACCGGCCCGACCTCCGGTTCGGTCCGGCTGGAACTGCAGGCCGACTGCTACGCGGGCGTCTGGGCCAACCACGCCAGCACGACCCCGACCAGCTCCGGGAAACCGCTGGTCCAGGACGTCACGAAGGACGACATCTCGCGCGCGCTGGACACCGCGTCCCGGATCGGCGACGACTACATCCAGAAGAACCTGGGCAACGGCCACGTCGACAAGTCGAGCTTCACGCACGGAACCTCGGCTCAGCGCGAGAAGTGGTTCACCACCGGCTTCCAGACCGGACAGCCCGCGCGCTGCAACACCTTCAGCACCAACGATCTCGGCTGACCCGGGATACAGTCGGGCGCATGCACGCGATCACGATCCGCGAACCCGGTGCCCCTGACGTGCTCGAATGGACCGAGGTCCCCGATCCGGAACCGGGGCCCGGCGAGGTACTGCTGGACGTCACGGCCAGCGCGGTCAACCGCGCCGACCTGCTGCAACGCCAGGGCAACTACCCGCCGCCGCCCGGGGCGAGCGACATCCTCGGCCTGGAATGCTCCGGCACGATCGCCGAACTCGGCGAGGGCGTCGAGGGCTGGCAGGTCGGCGACGAGGTGTGCGCGCTGCTCGCCGGCGGCGGATACGCCGAGCGCGTCGCGGTCCCGGCCGGACAGTTGCTGCCGGTGCCCGGCGAAATCGAGACTGTCGCCGCGGCGGGGCTGCCCGAGGTGGCCTGCACGGTGTGGGCAAACGTCGTGATGCACGCCGGTCTCGGCGAAGGCCAGGTCCTGCTCGTGCACGGCGGCGCGGGCGGCATCGGCACGCACGCGATCCAGGTGGGCAAAGCGCTCGGCGCGACCGTCGCGGTCACCGCGGGTTCGGCCGACCGGCTCGACCGCTGCCGCCAGCTCGGCGCGGACATCACGATCAACTACAAGGAGCAGGACTTCGTCGAGGTGCTGCGCGCGGAGACGAAGAGCGGCGCCGACGTCATCCTCGACAACATGGGCGCGAAGTACCTGGACCGCAACGTCGACGCGCTCGCCGCCGACGGCCGGCTCGTCATCATCGGCATGCAGGGCGGGGTCAAGGGCGAGCTGAACATCGGCAAGCTGCTGGGCAAACGCGCGAGCGTGTTCGCGGCCGGGCTGCGATTCCGCCCGCTGGACCAGAAAGCGGCGATCGTCGCGGATGTCCGGAATCGGTTGTGGCCGCTGGTGGAACAAGGTTCGGTGCGGCCGATCGTCGGCCACGTGGTGCCGATGGCCGAGGCGGCGTCCGCGCACCGGATGCTCGAGGAGGGCAGCATCTTCGGGAAGGTCCTGCTGGCCGCGAAGTCCTGACGCTCGTGCGTGGTGATCCCGGTTCTCCTCGGGACCACCACGCACCAGGGTCAGCGCAGTTCTTCCAGCACCCGCACCAGCTGGTTGATCTCGAACACGTTGGAGTAGTGCGCGAGCCCGATCCGCACCGCTCCGCCGACCTCGCCGACGCCCAGCGACGCGAACACGCCGCTGGTGCCGTCGTCGGCGAACGCGCACAAGCCTTGCGACGCCAGGTATTCGGCGACCTGGGACGCTTTCGTGCCGGCCACCGCGAACGCGAGCGCGGGGATCCGGCGCATCGCGTCGCCGATCACCATCACGTGCCGCAGCGAGCGCAGTTCCGTGGACAGCTGCGCGAGCAGGCCCGCGTGGTACGACTTGGCCGAGCCGAGCGACGTCACCAGGCGTTCGCGGCGGGAGCCGGTCGCGGCGTCGTCGAGGCCGGCGAGGTAGTCGATGGACGCGACGACACCGGCCAGCAGCGGGTACGCGTGCGGCCCGAGTTCGAGCCGCGCGGGACCGGTCGCGGCCGGGTCGAGCGACACCGACGAGACGCGCTCGAGCAGCTCCGGATCGCGGAACACCAGCGCGCCGACGGCAGGCCCGCCCCACGAGGGAGCGGAGACGACCATGACGTCGGCACCGAGTTCTTGCAGGTCAAGCGGCACGAACGGGGCCGCGTACGTCGCGTCGACCACGACCAGCGCGCCGACGCGTTTGGCGAATTCGATCACCGTCGGCACGTCCGGCCGGGTCCCGACGGACCCGGACGCCAGCGTCACCGACACCGCTTTCGTCCGCGCGGACACGAGGTTCTCGTACTGCCACGCGGGCAGCTCGCAGGTCTCGATGTCGATTTCGCTCCACCGCACGACCGCGCCGACGCGTTTCGCGGCCCGCCGCCACGGCGCGATGTTGGCCTCTTCGTCGAGCCGGGAGACGACGATCTCGTCGCCGATCGTCCAGCGCTCGGCGAGCGCGTCGACGAGGCGGCGCAACAGGACCGGCGCGCTCGGACCGAGCACGACGGCAGCCGGGTCCGCCCCGACCAGATCAGCCACGGCCCGGCGGGCCGCGGTGACGATGCTTTCCGCCCGCTGGGAGGCCGGAAACGCCCCGCCCGGCCCGGACACCGGTGCCCGCATAGCTGTCGAAACGGCCGAAGCGACCTGTTCGGGCACGAGCATTCCGGCGGCGCCGTCGAAGTGAATCCAGCCGTCGCCAAGCGCGGGGAAGAGCCCACGGATACGAGCGACGTCAAACGCCATGGGGACACCGTACGGACGTGCGGTTTCGCGGTTGCCGCGGGGTTGGGCAGAACTGCCCGAACGGCCGCTAGGCTCGGGTCAGGACCGCTAACCGACGGGGATGGAGCATATGAGCGAGCCGAACTTCGGGGGAACGGGCGCAGCCAGGGACGCGGACGCGCCGCGCGTGGTCGTCGTCGGGCCGGACGGGGTCCCGGTCGGCACCGCGCAGGCGGCACCCGAGGGCGAGGAGAACGAGTCCGTCGGCGACCTGGTCGAGGAACCGGCCAAGGTGATGCGCATCGGGACCATGATCAAGCAGCTGCTGGAGGAGGTCCGCGCCGCACCGCTGGACGACGCCAGCCGCAACCGGGTCCGCGAGATCCACCAGACGTCGGTGCGCGAACTGGAGGAGGCGCTCGCGCCGGAGCTGCGCGAGGAACTGGAGCGCCTCGTGCGGCCGTTCACCGAGGACGAGACGCCCTCGGACGCCGAGCTGCGGATCGCGCAGGCCCAGCTGGTCGGCTGGCTGGAGGGCTTGTTCCACGGCATCCAGACCGCGCTGTTCGCGCAGCAGATGGCGGCGCGGGTGCAGCTGGAGCAGATGCGCCGCGGCCTTCCCGCGGGATCGTCCGGCTCCGGTGCGCACCCGGGCGAGGGGCACGGGCACGGCATCACCGGAACCGGGCAGTACCTCTAGCTTTTCCCCTGGGTTTCCGCGGAGAAGAACGCTCGAAGATCGCCGATCAGCAGATCGGGTTCTTCGAGCGCCGGGAAGTGCCCGCCGCGCGGGAGTTCCGTCCACCGCACGATCCGGTCGGTGCGCTCGGCCAGGTGCCGGAGCGGAAGCCCGATGTCGTCCGGAAACACCGCGACAGCCGTCGGCACGGTCGACGTCGCCAGCGGCGCGCCCCACTGGACGTCCTGATCGGCGTAGATCCGCCCGGACGACGCGGCGGTGCGGGTGAACCAGTAGATCGACACGTTGGCGAGCAGGTCGTCCCGGTCGATCAGGTCGTGGTCGGTGTTCGAAAACGCCCGGAACTTCTCGGCGATCCAGGCCAGCTGGCCGGCCGGGGAGTCGGTGAGCCCGTACGCAAGCGTTTGCGGCTTGGTGGACTGGATCATCGCGTAGCCGACGCCGTTCTGCTGGAAGGCCCGCGCCTTCGCCAGTGACCGCTGCCCCTTCGCCAGCTCTGCGCCGCTGAGCCCGTCGAGGTCCGCCTCTTCGCGCGCCACCGCGGACGGAAGCATCGTCACGTGCGCCCCGATGATCCGCTCCGGGAATTGGACTCCGAGTTCGCGGGAGATCAACGCGCCCCAGTCACCGCCGTGCGTGCCGAATTCCGCGTACCCGAGGCGGGTCATCAACTCGGCCCAGGCGCGCGCCGTCCGAGCCGGACCCCAGCCGCGGTCGGGGGTCGGCCCGGAAAAGCCGAACCCGGGCACCGAGGGAACGACGACGTGGAACGCCACGTCCGGGTCGCCGCCGTAGGCGCGGGGGTCGGCGAGGGGGCCGACGAGGTCGAGGAATTCGACGATCGAACCGGGCCAGCCGTGGGTGAGCAGGAGCGGGAGGGCGTTCGGTTCGGGGGATTCGAGGTGCAGGAAGTGGATGTTCGCGCCGTCGATGGTGGTGGTGAACTGGGGAAAGCCGTTGAGGCGTTCTTCCTGTGCCCGCCAGTCGAAGCCGAGCCGCCAGTACTCGACGAGGTCCTGGACGGCTTCGACGGGGATGCCAAGGTCCCAGCCCGGGTCGGGGAAGGGGTCGGGCCAGCGGGTGTCCGCCAGGCGACGGTTGAGGTCGGTGAGGGCGGACTCGGGGATGTCGATCCGGAACGGGGTCTCGGTCATGCGGAGGACAGTAGGAAGGATTGCGGACTGTTCCGGTCCTCGATCAGAACCCGGACAGAACGTCCAGCACCCGGTCCACTCCCCGACCGTCCACAGCAGACTGGCCAGCTGCCGAAAGCCGTGACCGCAGTGAAGCGTCCGACAGCAGCTGCCGCAACGTCTCCGTCGCTTCCGGCAGCCGTGCGCCCAAGGTGTCCGCCGGACCCAAACCGCACGCCAGACCTCGTTCCAGCGCCGCCCGGTACCCGGCCGCTTGGTTGTCCACCAGTTGCACCGCGGCCGTCGGCACCCCGAGGCAGCACAGCTCCAGGAACGTCACCCCGGACGCGCTGATCGCGATGTCCGTCCCGGCGAGCAGGTCCAGCAATCCGGCATGCGGCGCGGCTACCCGGATCGTCTGTCCCTCCACAGTGGACGGCAACGTCGGCGTGCCGCGAACCAAAGCGTCCGCCGTGAACGGCAATCCCGTGTCAGCAAGCGCTTGGAGCAACAGAGAAACCGTCGAAGCCCACTCGGCACCGCCGCCCACAACCACAGTCACCTGCGGCGGCGACGAGGTGCTCCGGCGAGAACGCGCGCGCAGCACGACGTCTCGAAGCGGCGTGTACTCCACACCCCGCAACAGCACGCCCGAACCATCCGCCGGACGCGGGCCCGGCGCAAACCCCGAATCCACGACCACATCTGCCGGACGACGACCGAACACATCGTCCTCAATGGACACCAAACGAGCACCAGCGGCGTTGACCTCGGCGCGGACGTCGCCGATGCCGTAGTGGTCCACGAGCACGGCATCGAAGCCGGAAGCCAAGTCAGCCAACGAAGAAACCGGCAAACGCGGTACCGACAGCTCGTCGAACCGCGCCGCCAGCCAGTCCGCGTTAGTCGTGGAGCCGGCGAAGTGCACGTCCCAGCCCCGCGCGACCGCGCGCTCGGCGTAGGCGACCGCCCGGGAGATGTGCCCGGCCCCGATGTCCGGCGAAGCGTCCGCGCGGAGCAGCAGCTTCACTGGCCGACCTTCTTCTGCTCGACGTGTGCGTTCACCGCCGCCAAATCCGGTCGCGACCGCAGCAGCGACACCACCGAACGCCACGAACCCGGCACGTCGCCGAGCTCAGCCACGAGAGCCGAGATCAGCTCCCAGTCCTCCGGGGTGTCCAAGGTGACGCGCAGATCGTCGGCCGCCGGGCTGACCACGATGCCGGTGCACGAGTACCGGTCGGGCCGCCGGTAGATCGCCGACGTCACGTGTTCGCGGTCCGCCCCGGTCGCGGTCGCCACCTGCTCGGCCAGGACCGGCGCGCGCACCAGCTCCGCGTCGAAACCCCGCGGCAGGGTGCGGACGAGCGTGGTCGAGACGTAGTCCAGCGACGGTTCGGCCCGCCACACCGCGACCAGCCGGCCGATCAGGGCCGGATCGAGCAGCGGGCAGTCCGCCGTGAGACGGATCACTGCGTCCGCCGGGTGCTGCGCCAGCGCGAGCCCGAACCGGGCCACGACGTCGTCCAGCGGGCCCCGGACGACGTGCGCGCCGCACCGCTCCGCCTCGGCGGCCACAGCGTCGTCGGACGCGTCGTCCGAGGTCGCGACCACTACCTTGGCCACGCCGGGGGCGGCCGCCGCGGCCCGCACGACCCAGCCCAGCACGCTCCGCCCGGCGAGCGGCCGCAGCACCTTCCCCGGCAGCCGGGTGGACGACGACCGGGCCTGTATCACGGCGTTGACGCCAGGGCCTGCACGCATGGGTGACATGATGGCCTGCGGCGCCCCGCGCCGATCCACGAACCCCGATCGCGGAGGTCATCGATGTCCGAGCTGGATGGTTCCAGCATCCTGCTCACCGGCGGGACCGGCTCCTTCGGCAAGGCGTTCATCGCCTACGCGCTGGCCGAGCTGAACCCCAGCCGGCTGGTGGTGCTTTCCCGCGACGAGCTGAAGCAGTACGAAGCCCGGCAGCTGTTCAACGACGACCCGCGGCTGCGCTGGTTCATCGGCGACGTGCGCGACCGCCGCCGCCTCGAGCGCGCCATGCACGGCGTCGACTACGTGGTGCACGCCGCGGCGCTCAAACAGGTCGACACCGGCGAGTACAACCCGTTCGAGTTCGTCCAGACCAATGTCACGGGCTCGCAGAACGTGATCGAGGCGGCGATCGACACCGGCGTGAAGAAGGTCGTCGCGCTGTCGACCGACAAGGCGTCCAGCCCGATCAACCTCTACGGCGCGACGAAGCTGTGCGCGGACCGGATGTTCATCAGCGGCAACCACTACGCGGCCGCGCATCCGACGCGGTTCTCCGTGGTGCGCTACGGCAACGTGATGGGCTCGCGCGGCAGCGTCATCCCGTTCTTCCGCAAACTCGCCGAGCAGGGCGAATCGCTGCCGATCACGCACAAGGAGATGACCCGGTTCTGGATCACGCTCCCGCAGGCCGTGCGGTTCGTGGTCGACTCGTTCGACCAGATGTCCGGCGGCGAGCTGTACGTGCCGCGGATTCCGAGCATGCGGCTGGTCGATCTCGCGCAGGCGATCGCGCCGGGTTCGCCGATGCACGAAGTCGGCGTGCGGCCGGGCGAGAAACTGCACGAGGAGATGATCGCGCCGGACGACGCGCGACGGACTCTCCGGCTGACCGACCGCTACGTCGTGCAGCCGCACCTCGCCGGCTGGGGCTACGAATCGCCCGCCGCCGGGGAGCAGGTGCCCGAGGGCTTCGCGTACCGCTCGGACACCAACGACCTCTGGCTCGAGGCCGACGAACTCCGCGAACTGGTCGAGCAATATGCCTGAGTCCTCTGCCGCCTCCGAGGGACCGTCGGCGGGCTTCCTGCCGTACGGCCGCCAGTCCGTCAGCGAAGAAGACATCGAGGCCGTCGTCTCGGTCCTGCGCGGCGATTGGCTCACGACGGGTCCCGCGGTCGCGAAGTTCGAGGCAGACCTGGCGGAACACACCGGCGGCACCCCCGCCGTGGCCGTCACGTCCGGCACCGCGGCCTTGCATGTCGCGTACGCCGCGGCCGGAATCGGCGAGGGCGACGAGGTTGTGGCGTCGCCGATGACCTTCGTCGCCACCGCGGCGACCGCGGCACTGCACGGCGCGAAGGTGGTGTTCGCCGACGTAGAGCCAGACACCGGCAACCTGTCCGTCGACGCGGCCGCGGCGGCGATCACCAGCCGCACCAAGGTGGTCGCCGCTGTCGACTACGCCGGGCATCCCGCCGAACTGGACGCACTGGCGAAGGTCGCGCACGACGCCGATGCCCTGCTGCTGGAAGACGCGGCACACTCGGTCGGCGGTTCCTGGCAGGGCCGCCCGGTCGGCTCGATCGCCGATCTGACCACATTTTCCTTCTTCCCCACCAAAAACCTGACCACCGCCGAAGGCGGCGCGGTCGTCTCCGGATCCGACGAGCTGGTGCGGCGCGCGCAAGCGTTCCGCAATCACGGGCTGGTCCGGGACAAGTCGCGCCAGCGATACCCGGACGAAGGCGCGTGGCACCAGGAAGTGCACGAGTTCGGCCTGAACTACCGGCTGCCGGACGTCCTGTGCGCGCTGGGAAGCAGCCAGCTCAAGCGGCTGACGGAATTCAAGCTGCGGCGCGCCGAAATCCACGCGCGGTACAACGCGGCTCTGGCGGAGGTCGAAGGCGTCCTGACGCCGCCTCGCCGCGAGGGCGCGGACCCGGTGTGGCATCTGTACCCGCTGCGAGTACTGGACGGCCGCCGGCGTGCGCTGTTCGACCATCTGCGCGGGCTGGGGATCGGGGTGCAGGTGAACTACATCCCGGCTTACTGGCATCCGGTGTTCGAGGATCTCGGCTACCGCCGAGGATTGTGCCCGAATGCCGAGGCGTATTACGAGCAGGAACTTTCGCTGCCGCTGTTCCCGTCGCTGAAGGATTCCGACGTGGACCGGGTGATCGACGGGGTGCGCGGGTTCTTCGGCAGCTGACTGCGGATCAGAAGGCTGCTGGCAGGTCTGCGCTCGAGTCTTCCGTGCGCTGACCGTCCCGAACCACCTTCGCGTGCCACACCAGCACAGCCGGCACCACCGCCAGTTCCAGCACCGTCGCAGCCTGAAACACCCGATGCGGCGCACCAGCTTTCCGTGCCGACAGAAGCCGCGGCAGTCCTCCCGCGGCGGCTGTCCCCAAGACGAGCCGGGTCGTCGCCGCGCGCTTCTCTGGGCGGCGGATCGACCACCACAACGCGAACCCGGCCGCGGTCCAGAACGTGTTCACGAACCGGTACTCGCTGTCGACGCTCGGCGTCGTCGAGGCACCGCCCGGGGCGCGTTCCGGCCCGCCGAGGATTCCGGTGAGCCCGGAGGCGACCGGAACCGCCCCGAGGACCCCGAGCGTGGCCAGCAACGCCTTGCGGGACTTCTCGCCTGCCATGCGACCGAGCCTAGATCAGATCCCAGCTCAATGCGGTCCCCTTGGCGGCATCCACCCGGAACGTCCGCCCCAGCACGTTCGCGATCTCCGCCGGGGCGAGCCCGCCGGCCGGGCGGATCGAGCGAACGTTCCGCTCCGTCACCGGATCCCCGGCCCGGACGTCCTCCACCACGTACAGCGAACGCCGGAGCCGCAGCCCTTCCTTCTCGCTCTCGCGCGGGCCCAGCACCGGCTCGCCGAGCGCTTCCCACGCCCGATGGGTCTCCGTGACCAACGCGGCCAATTCCGCTGGCTCCAGCGAAAACTCCGAGTCCACGCCGCCGTCGCTGCGAGCGAGCGTCACGTGTTTCTCGATCGCCACCGCACCCAGCGCGACCGCGGCGACCGGCGCGCCCAGACCGGGTGTGTGGTCGGACAACCCGACCAGCGTCCCGGTGAGCCCGGCCAGCAACGGCAATCCGCGCAGGTTGCTTTCCGTCGGAGACGCCGGGTAGCTCGCCGTGCAGCCGAGCACGATCAGCTGGTCGTTGCCGACCGAGCGGGCGGTGCGCACGGCCGCGTCGATCTCCGCGACGTTCGCCATCCCGGTCGAAATCACCAGCGGTTTGCCGGTGCGGGCGCACAGTTCGATCAGCGGCAGATCGACGATCTCCGACGAGGCGATCTTGTACGCCGGCGCGTCCAGCGATTCCAGCAGCTCCACCGCGGTCGGGTCGAAGGGGCTGGAGAACACTTCCAGGCCGCGTTCGCGGGCGCGAGCGAAGATCGGTTCGTGCCATTCCCACGGCGTATGCGCCTTTTCGTACAGTTTGTACAGATTTTCCCCGCCCCACAGGGAATGCCCGTCGCCGATCCGGAACGCCGGGCCGTCGACGTCGACGGTGATCGTGTCCGGACGGTAGGTCTGCAGTTTCACCGCGTGCGCGCCGGCGTCGGCGATCGCGTCCACGATGGCCAGCGCGCGGTCCAGGTCCCCGTTGTGGTTGCCGGACATCTCCGCGATCACGAACGGCGGCCGCGCCGGGCCGACCAGATGCTTGCCGATGCGCACTTCGGACATGGGTGGCGTCCTTCCGGTGGGGTTCAGTGCAGAGTCTTGCGCAGCCGGCGGAAACCGTCGGCAGGGGGCGCGACCTCCAGGTAACCGGCCCGCTCGAACAACGCCGCCGACGCCGCGTTCTCCTCGTGCACCGCGGCCAGCACGGCCACCGCGTCCGTCCGGGCCGCCAGTGTCCGCTCCCCCGCGTCGAGCACCGGTCGCGCCAGCCCGCGGCCGCGGCTTTCCGGCGCGAGCGTGATGCTGACCTCCCACTCGCGGCCGCCCTCGTCGTCGAACCGCACCGTGCCCACCGGTTTTCCGGCCTCCTCCAGCACGAGCAGGATCCGGCCGGGCGCCGCGAGCACCCCGCGCAGCCAGCGCAGGTGGCTGTCCGGATCGATCACGTCCGTGGACCGCGACGCTTGCCGGGTCGCCGGGTCGTTGCGCCAGGCCAGCAGCAGTTCAGCGTCGGCCTCGGTCGCGTCGCGGGCGATGACGGACGTCACTGCGCAGGGGTGAACTTCGCGTCCTCGAGCCGGCTCAACCGCTCCTCGTACCGGGCCATCCCGGCCAGCCGGACGCGGACCTGCGCGTGCTGCCGCTGGATCTCCTCGACCAGCGAACGCGCTTCGAGAGCCTCGGCGTCGTTGGCGCGCGGAGTCATCGCGAGCTTCTCCCGGAGCGTTTCCAGCTGCTCCTCCTGCGCGGCGACGTGCGGGATCATCCGGTCCAGCTCGCCGCGGATCCAGCGGAGGTCGCCGAGCGCGGATTCCAGCTTCTCGTCGGTCTCGGCGAGCCGGCGGCGGTGGTCGGTTGTGCAGTGCTCAAGCTCGTCGATGCGGGTCTCGAAGTCCTGGAGCACGCCGCGCGTGCGCTCTTCGAGGCGGTAATCGACGAGCCGGGCGACCCGGGAGCCGAACAGATTTCTGAACTTGGTGAAGGGCATGACGGAAGTTCCTTCGACGAGTGCAAGCGGGTTTCAGCGGAGCAAGGTGGTGGTGCCGGTGCGGGTCCACGACTCCAGCAGCCTGCCCTCGGCGGCGATCTGGTGCTCCGGTCCCACGATGCACGAGTCGCCCGCCGCGTGTTCCCACGAGGTCTGCTCCGGGTTGTCGATGAACGAAAACCCGGTCAGCACCAGCTGCGCCTCGGGGAACGAGGTGCGGGCGATCCAGGCCGCGAGCGTACCCGTGGTCGACCAGGTGGGTTCGGTGCGCGTCGGCAGGCCGAGCGCGTCCGAGAGGGGCAGCACGACGTCGCGGTTCGACACCGGGACGAACCCGAGATCCGAGGGCCACCAGCCGGGCAGCGCCTCCGGCTCCCAGTGCAGGCGACCCGGCTCCACCAGCAGGTACAGCCGGGAGCGGTAGTCGCTGAACACGTGCCGGGTGGCGCGCACGGCCCGGTTGAAGACGACCGTGTGCACCTTGCGTCCGGTGATGTCCGGTCCGTCCGGTTCGTCGATGACGAACCCGTTGACCCGAATGACGAGGTCGCAGTCGTCGACCGCCTTGGCCCGGGCGGGGTCCGGCTCCAGCGGCTGGTTGCCGACCACGGCCACCGAACGCGGGTCCGGCCGGTCCGCGTACACCGAAAGGAGGTCGACCATGAGGCTCGCCGCACCAAGAGCAGCAGTCATAGGGGAAGAAACTACCAGGACACCGGGAACGTCCGGGTCCGTATCGCCCGTATCCGCGCAGCGGCCGCCAGCCGGTCGGGCCGGGGCGAGCCGAGGCCGGTGCGTCCCATCGGTACCCTCGTCCACGTGCATGCCACCAGCACGGTTCACGCAGCCGAACCCGATGTCTCGACTCCGGCTCCACCGTCGTCGGACAGCAAGACGTTCGCGCGTGCGATCGACGACATCAAGACCGGTTTCGCCGCCCGCGAGCTCTGGACCCATCTCGGCTGGCAGGACATCAAGCAGCGCTACCGTCGGTCCATCATCGGGCCGTTCTGGATCACCATCAGCCAGGGTGTCATCGCGCTCGGCCTCGGCCTGCTGTACTCGCAGCTGTTCCGGACGCCGATCGAGGTGTTCCTGCCCTACCTCTCCACCGGCTTCATCATCTGGGGCTTCATCCAGGGCTGCCTCACCGAAGGCATGGAGACGTTCATCGCGAACGAGGGGCTGATCAAACAGGTCCCCGCACCGCTGAGCGTGTACGTACTGCGCACGATCTGGCGGCAGACGCTGCTGCTGGCGCACAACATGATCGTCTACGTCGTGCTGCTGATCATCTTCTTCTCCGCGCTCGACGCCCCGTACTCGCTGGGCTCGAAAGACGGCGCGTGCACCCCGGACAAGTACTGCCACCCGGGCCTGAGCTGGAACATTTTCCTCGCCATTCCGGGATTCGTGCTGCTCGCGCTCACCGCGGGCTGGGCCGCGCTGCTGCTGGGCATCATCTCGACCCGGTTCCGCGACATCCCGCAGCTGATCAACTCGCTGATCCAGCTGATGTTCTACGGCACCCCGATCGTCTGGCCGGTCGACCAGCTGCTGTCCGGCGGGGCGCGCGACGGTGCGTCGTGGGCGCTGCCGATCATCAAGCTGAATCCGCTTTACCACTACATGCAGGTGGTGCGGTCGCCGCTCATCGGACAGGCGGTGAGCTGGACCAGCTGGGTCGTGGTCGGCACGATCACCGTTGTCGGCTGGGGGCTCGCGCTCGTCGCCATGCGCAATTACCGGTCTCGCGTCTCGTATTGGGTGTGACAGATGGTCAGCATTGACGTCCACAACGCGTACGTGGACTTCCCGATTTTCGACGCGAAGACGCGTTCGATGAAAAAACGCGTGCTCGGCAAGGTCGGCGGCAAGATCGGCACCGAGCAGAAGGTGCCGATCATCGAGGCGCTGCACGACGTGTCGGTCAGCCTCCGCGAGGGCGACCGGGTCGGCCTGGTCGGGCACAACGGTGCGGGCAAGTCCACGCTGCTGCGGCTGCTCGCCGGGATCTACGAGCCGACCCGCGGATCGTCGCGGATCGTCGGCAAGATCGCGCCGGTGTTCGACCTCGGCATCGGCATGGACCCGGAGATCTCCGGCGAGGAGAACATCATCATCCGCGGCCTCTTCCTCGGCATGAGCGCCAAGGAGATGGAGAAGCGGGTCGACGACATCGCGGAGTTCACCGAACTCGGCGACTACCTGCAGATGCCGCTGCGGACGTACTCCACCGGCATGCGGGTGCGGCTCGCGCTCGGCGTGGTGACCTCGATCGACCCGGAGATCCTGATCCTCGACGAGGGCATCGGCGCGGTCGACGCGGCGTTCCTCAACAAGGCGCGCGACCGGCTCAAGGACCTGGTCAAACGGTCCGGCATCCTGGTTTTCGCGAGCCACTCCGACGAGTTCCTCTTCGAGCTGTGCGACTCGGCGATCTGGATGGACGAGGGGCACCTGAAGAAGCAGGGTTCGCTGCGCGAGGTGCTCACCGAGTACAAGGGCCGCGACCCGTTCGAGAACATGAGCCAGGAAGGTCTCGAGCGCCTCGGCATCGAGCCCGCGACCACGAAGAACGGCGGGGAATGATGGCCGGCGAGACGCGAGAGCTGCCCGAGGGCGCCGTCGTCGGCGTGGTCGTCACGCGGCATCGCCGCGAGCTGCTCGCGGACTCGCTGAAGATCATCGCCGCCCAGACCCGGCCGGTCGACCACCTCGTCGTGGTCGACAACGGCCCGGACAAGTCCGCGCGGGAAGTGGTCGAGGCCTACCCGCTGCCGTACACGTACCTCCCGTCGCACCGGAACCTCGGCGGCGCGGGCGGTTTCGCGCTCGGCATGCTGCACGCACTGTCGCTCGGCGCGGACTGGGTCTGGCTCGCCGACGACGACGGCCGCCCAGCGGACGAGCACGTGCTCGAGATCCTGCTGGAGGAAGCCGAGAAGCGCGGTCTCGCCGAGATTTCCCCGGTGGTGGCGAACATCGACTCCCCGGCGAAACTGGCGTTCCCGCTGCGCCGCGGCCTCACCTGGAAGCGCTCGTCGGCCGAACTGGGCACGGATTTCCTGCCGGGCATCGCGTCCCTGATGAACGGCGCGTTGTTCCGCGCGTCCACTTTGGACGTCACCGGCGTGCCCGACCTGCGCCTGTTCTTCCGCGGCGACGAGGTGGAACTGCACCGCCGCCTGGTGCGGTCCGGCCTGCCGTTCGGCACGTCGCTGCGCACGACCTACCTGCACCCCGACGGCTCGGACGAGTTCAAGCCGATGCTGGGCGGGAAATTCCACGCGCAGGACCCGGAGAACGAGGTCAAGCGGTACTACACGTATCGCAACCGCGGGTATTTGCTGTCGCAGCCGGGAATGCGGAAGATCGGCGCGCTGGAAGTGCTGCGCTTCGGCCTGTATTTCGTGGGCGTGAAGCGAGACCCGAAGGCGTTCCTGCAGTGGCTGAAACTGCTGCGGCAGGGACGCGCGGAGAAGTTCTACCGGTACTGAGCCAGTCAGTCCGTTGTGGACAGTGCGCTAACCCCACCGTCCACAACGGACTATCCGGCTATTCCCCGATGACCGGCGGCGCGGAACGATGTCCGCCGCCGAAGACTTCGTTCTCCTCGATTTCCATCACGAACGCGGGCTGGTCGTTGCCGTCGTCGTACGGGCGGGCTCCGAAGCCCATGCCGGGGCGGGCCGGGGCACCGCCCATTCCGCCGGCCGCTACGTCCGCCGCGCCGGGGGCCATGGCTCCGTCGCCGGGGCCGAACGAACCGCCGCCGCGGCCGACCTTGGTTTCGTGCTCCTCGTCGGCACCGAAACCTCCGCCGCCACCGCCCATCATGCCGCCCATCGGCATCGCGCCCATGCCCGCGCCCGCCCCGGCTGCGCCGCCGTTCGAGGCCGCTTGGCCGGCGGCCGGTGCGTAACCCGCCGCGGTGGTCGAGCCGTCCGGCATCGGCTGGTGCACGGCACCGGTGAACTGGCTCGGGCCGCTGACAGTCGGCGCACTAGCGTGCCCAGCCACCGCGCCGCCGCCACCAGCGGCACCCGCCGAGGCCGAAGCCGAACCCGAGCCAGCGTCGGCCACCGCAGGAGCAGGGCTAGCCGGAGCAGGAGCGGCGTGACCGGCCGGAGCGGCGTCGTGGTGCTCCGGCCCCGTCGGCATCGCCACCGCGGCACCGCCACCAGCGGCGACGCCGAATTTCGGCGGATGCGCGAAAGTCGGCTGCTGAGAGCCCGACGAGTACAGCGAAGCGTCGTACTTCGACATCGTCTCCGCGGCCTGCTCGTGCGCGGAACGGCTGGCCTGCTGTTTCTTCAGCGTCGCATCGATCGCGTCACCCATTTCGAGCGGGCTCGCGTGCGACCATTTGTCGAATTCCTCGGACCAGTCGAACGGGACGGGGTCCGGCATCGAATGCTTCGCCGCCTGCGCGGCGGACGCCTGTTCCTCGACGATCTGCGCGGCCAGTTTCGCGTTCTGGCTATTCGCCTCGGCCCATTCCGCGAGGCTCACGAAATACGCCTGCGCACTGGCCGCGGCCTCGCCGCTCCAGGCGTGTGCGGCCTTCTTCACGGCCTCGCCCAGCTGCGTCGCGAAATCCTCGAACGCTTTCTGCACCTCGGTGTACGCGTGCGACACCGAGGAAACCTGCTCCACGTCGAGATTCGCCTCGACGTACGACTTCAGCTGCTCGTGCGGGTGCCCGAGGTAGTCGGCGTCCGACGGCGCGAGCCCCGGCTGCGGCGTGCTCATTCGGTGCCCTTCACGGTCCGGTGGGTGTCGATGGCCTGGTTCTCGTTCTCGGTGTAGACCCCGCCGGCGCGCGCGAGGGCCTCGTCGGCCTCGCGCAGGATCCGGCCGAACTGGTCCAGCACGTCGAGGGCCGCCCCGGGCGCGTCGGCGCCGCTCTTGCGGTCGTGCTCGGCCACGGTGTGCCCGTACGGGTGGCTGCCGAGCTTCGGCGCGGTCGTCAGCGCCTGCGTCTGCGGCTTGAGCCGTTCGAGGCGCGTGACCATGTCGGTGAGCGCTTTGCGCAGGTCACCGAGTGCGTCGCCGTCGATGCTGAACCCGCCGGCCTTCGCGGTGCCGGCCAGCTTGTGCGTTTCGGCCGCGGCTTCGGCGATGCCCTTGGCGTTCAGCCCGCCTGCCGCCAGCGGATCAGTGCTCATGCGGCGGAGTTTACCGACGCGAGCCGCTCCGGTCAGGCGTTTGCCGAATAGCCTTCAAGCTGGGTGAACAGTTGTTGGGCCAGACGGGCATTGTCGGCCGGGGCGTAGGTGAGCCAGCGGTTGCCGTCGCTCGAATCGCGCGTGCTGAGCAGGTAGCGGCCGAGTTCGGTGTCGAACCACACGAGCGGCGGCAGCGCCCTTTCCTGGCCGGCGCCGTCGCCCACGTACGGCGTGAACTGGCCGACCGCCAGCCGCGGCTTTTCGAAGATCCGCTGGACGGCCCGCAGTTGCGGATTGTGCGTGCGCGGACCGCTGACCCCGGCGAACGGGTCGTACGCGTCGCCCCGGACCGGCTGCTTCGACGGCTTCGCGACAGTCACCGACTGGCCTGGCGCGGCGGGTGTGAGCGGCAGCAGGTCGACGATCGCCGGGACGATCCCCGTCGGGCGAACCTCCTCGAAGACGAACATCCCGTCCCGCTGGCAGACGAGCACCGCGAACTGGCCGTTCGACGCCACCCGCGCAAAGAGCTGCTCGTCGCCGAGCTTCGCCGCCGCGGACACCGCGAGGCCGGGCCGGGCGAACGTCGCGAGCGCGATTTGGACGTCATCGTCGATGGTCCCGCGCCGCAGCAGACCGCGTCCGTCGAGGTCGCGGAAGACAGCGTCGCGCACCGCCGCGCGTTCCTCGCCGGTGATGCCGATGTGCGGCACCACGAACGGCACCGGCGCGCGGCCGAGTCCGAGTTCGGCCAGCAGGAGATCCACCGCTGCCGGTGACAGCGTCAACGTGTACGGCACGACCCACCCCTAAATCCGGTCTCTCCCCGGCGAAACCGTAGTCCACTCCGCGCTGTCGCGGCCATCGGCTCCGGGCCGCCAAGGTCAGGGCCAGGCCCTCTTCCGCTGTGAGCGGATCCGCTGTCGGCGAACCGCTCTTGCCGCCGATGATCACTCGCTGCTGCGATGGCTTCATGGCAGATCCCAAACCAGCACTCGTCCTGCACCTCGCGGCGGGCGGCGAACCGCTGATCTTCCCGCTCACCGCCGACAGTTCCTCCGCCGTTCAGGAAAAGCTCCCGGACCTCCTGAAACACGGCGGCGTCCATTCGCTGGAAACCCGGGACGGCAACGCTGTTTCGGTAAATTTCGTCCACGTGGCAGCCGCTTATGTGGAGGATCTGAGCCGGAAGGGCAAATTCGGCCTGTCCGTTTAGCGACGGGCGAGTTCGAGCAGTCCGGCGCGGATTTCCGGTCTGCTCGCGGCCACGAGCAGGAACGTCGCCTCGCGCACCAGCCGCCCGGCGTGCGCCCCTGCCAGCACCGCGCGGCTGCCCGTTGCCGCGGCGAGCGCGCCTGCTGACCGGTACGCCAGGTCGGCACCCGCCGCGCGGGCGGCCGGGAGCGTGGTCGGATCGGCGAGGCCGGCGTTGAGCCGACGCCGGATTTCGTCCTGTTCGGAGCGCACCGCCGTCGCCGTTTCTTCCTCGCCAGCGGCCTCGATCAACCGCGCGCAGCGCTCGGCCAGCCCCAGCGGCGCGCATCCGTTGAGCCGCGAAGCGAACGTATTGCCAGCCACGAATTTGTCGTAGCTGACCTGGGCGAAAACCGATTCGTCGGGAATGAAGTGATTGTCGAGCTTCAGCCGCACGGTCGCGGTGCCTTGCGCGGCCATGAGGGTCAAGGGCTCGGCGACCAAACTGTGCCCGACTATCGGCGACACCAAGGCGTTGACCACCGTGTCGCCGTCGCGCCCCGACAACTGCAGCAGGTCGATCGCGTCCCAGCCGCTCACGAACGGCGCTTCCCCGTCAAATCGGTAACCGCCGTCGACGCGCTGTACCCGCACCCGCGGCGGCGTCGGGATCACGCCCGCGTACGCGACGCCCGCGCGCAACCGCCCGCTGATCAGGTCCGGCAGATATCGCTCGCGCAGGTCCTCCCGGTCCGTCGCGGCCAGCCCGGCGACGAGACCGTGGTGCTGCAGCCATGTGAACGCGGTGCTCAGGCACCCGCCGGCCAGCGCTTCGAGCACGCCGACCAGCTGGTCGAGATCGACGCCGGAACCGGGCGCGGCGAGACCGTAGAAACCCTCCTCGGCGAGCGCGTCGAAATGCGATCGCGGCACCACGCCGAGCCGGTCCACCTCGGCCGCCGCCGGAAACAACAGATCGTCGGCAAGGGCACGCGCGCGGGAAACCAGGTCGGCCATGAATTCAAAGCTACCGAAAAAGACAGAAAGGGCGCCCGCGCCGAAACGCGAGACGCCCTTCCCGGACAGCTCAGACGGTCACAGCTCGTACAGCCGCTTCCAGTTCTCCCGCGAGGTGAGTTCCGGCATCGCGCGCTTGTACTGCTCCTGCACGCTCGCCCCCTCCTTGCGCAGCCGGTTGATCACCTTCGCGCCGCGCTTGGCCAGGTCGAACATCTTGACCTTGTCGTAGGTGCGCACGCGCACGCCTTCCTGCGACGCGTCGGTGACCACGGCGGTGTCGAAGAGCGCGACGTGCCACCAGTGCGCCTCGTCGACCGGCACCGCGCCCAGCCCGAAACGGCTGCGGCCGAGCACCTTGTCGAGGATGCGCTTGATCAGGACGAGCCGCTGCATGCTCGGCCGCGGCGCGCTGTTGATGATGCCGATGTCGTTGGACGCGATGCCCGGCACGTCAGTGGCCTTGTGCCGCTTGGTCTCCGGGTACGCGTCGCGGATCCGGCGGATCTCCTTCATCGCCTCGACGCCGCCGTCGCGCAGGATCTCCGGGCCCTCCAGGAAGTCCTCGACCGCCTTGATCAGCGTCGCGGACAGCCCGTACTGCATGCCGAGCAGGTAGCGCACCAGCTGCGCCATCAGCACGCGGGAGAGCAGGTTCAGGTTGAACGGCGAGTGCAGCGCGGCGGTGATGATCGAGTTGCGCAGGTTGAAGTACCGGTGCCACTCGTCCCAGTCCTTCCAGTGGAAGTCCGCGTGCCACACGCCGGCGCCCGGAAGGGTCACCGTGGGGAAGCCGTATTCGCGGGCCCGGTAGGAGTACTCCGCGTCGTCCCACTGGAAGAAGAACGGCAGCGGGTAGCCGATGGCCTTGACGACCTCGTACGGGATCAGGCACGACCACCAGCCGTTGTACCCGGCGTCGAGGCGGCGTTCCTGGCGGTTCGGGTTACCGTCCTCGTCGACGCCGAGCAGGTCGGCGGTGGACAGCGAGTGCTGCACCGGTTGTCCCGGCTCCAGCGTGTTCAGCCGGGCGTACTCGGCCCCGACGTGCAGCTGGTTGGGGTGCAGCAGGTTGAGCATCTGGCCGCCGACGATGATCGGGTTGGCCGCGCGGTTGGAGAACGCCGTCATGCGCACGACGAGGTCCGGCTCGAGCAGCACGTCGTCGTCCATGAACAGCACGTTCGCGTGCTCGGTCGCGGTGTGCCCGGCGACCTCGTACAGGCCGCGGGTGAAGCCGCCCGCGCCGCCGAGGTTCGGCTGCTTGATGTAGTGCAGCTTCTCGCCGAGGTCCTTCGCGACCTGCTCGAAGCCCTCGCGCGATTCGACCAGGTCAGTGCCCTGGTCGGCGACGTAGATGGCGTCGAGGGTGTCGAGCGAGGACACGTCCGCGGCGAGCGCCTGGAGGTTCTTGAGGCAGTCGTCGGCGCGGTTCATCGTGCAGATGGTGACCGCGGTCGGGCGGATCGTCTCCGGCGCGTCGACGGTCCAGCGGACCTGCTCGACCCGCAGCGTCTGGCCGGCCTCGGTCTCGAAGTCGAGCCACAGCGCGCCGCCGTCGTGGAACTTGTCCAGCTTGCCGGTCAGCTCGATCTTGACGCCCTTCGCGCCGGAGACCTGCTGCGCGTCGACCACGCGCGGGTCGCCGAGCATGTCGGACGCGCCGAGCGACAGCAGCCCGTCGCCGGTGACGACGGCTTCGGCCTTCACCTCGGTCGCCGTGGTCCAGCGCTGCCAGTAGCTCGCCGGGAAGCGGCCGAAGTAGGTGTTGCCGGTGACCTTCGCGGACGGCTCGAGGACCACGCTGCCGCGCTCGCGCTGGGCGTTGCCCTGCACGACCTCGGCGTACATGTCCTTGCTGACGATCGGAGCCGGCCCGGCGTACAGCCCGCGCTGGGCCGTGAGCCTGCCTTCGGGGGCGTGTTCGGCGAACCGCGTCTCGCCTGCGGGGGCCGCCTCCGCGACCGGGGCTGCTTTACCGGGCATCGAACTCAGTTCTCCTTTACCGGCCGTACACGGAACACGACCCACTTGAGCATCACGAAATTGATCACAGTCGCCGTTGCCTGGGAAACCACCCAGGCCAGCGTGGCCTTCCATCCCGACTCCGGCAGCACGTGCAGCATGAGCTGGTTCACGCCGACCGCGACGAAGAAGGTGACGGCGTACAGCAGAACGAAGCTGCCGACCTGGGCGTTCCCGTCTCGCCGCCCGTCGGCGAACGTGAAACGCCGGTTCAGGAAGAACGCGGTGGTCGTGCCCACCACGAAACTGATCGCGCGCGCGACGTCCACCCAGGGGGTGGCGTCCATGCCGATCGCTCGCAGCAGCGAGTACGTGCCCAGGTCGAGCAGCGCGCAGAAGCCGCCGATCACCCCGAACCGGATCAGCTGGCCGAGCAGCCCGGGGCCCGCGGGCGCCGCCTGCGCTTGGTCACTCTGCGGTTCTGTAGCCACCACTTGGAATACCTTCTCGGCCTATTGCGTCAGTGTCCGTATTACCCACTTCGACGCTCGGACGCTTGTGCCTTGATGCGCAAAGTGTAGAAGCGGGCACTTCAGGGTCACGTTCCGGGCGGTGTTCGGCGTGGCTACCCTGGTCCGCGTGACCCAAGCACCGCAGACACAGCGCCGCACGCTCACCGGCTGGGGCCGCACCGCCGGGACCGTCGCCGACGTGCTGAGCACCCGCGACGTCGACGCGATCGCTCGCGCCGTCGCCTCCGCAGGCCCGCGCGGGGTCATCGCTCGCGGCCTCGGCCGGTCGTACGGCGACCCGGCGCAGAACGCGGGCGGCCTGGTCGTCGACATGACCGTGCTCGACCGTATCCACTCGATCGACCCGGACTCCGGCCTCGTCGACCTCGACGCCGGCGTCAGCCTCGACAAGCTGATGCGCGAGGCGCTGCCGTACGGCCTGTGGGTCCCGGTCCTCCCGGGCACCCGCCAGGTGACGATCGGCGGCGCGATCGCCAACGACATCCACGGCAAGAACCACCACTCGGCGGGCAGCTTCGGCAACCACGTCGTGTCGATGGACCTGCTCACCGCCGACGGTTCCGTGCGCACGCTCACCCCGGAGGGCCCGGATTCGGAGCTCTTCTGGGCGACCGTGGCCGGAATCGGACTTACCGGGATCATCGTCCGCGCGACGATCCGGATGAAGAAGACGGAAACGGCGTACTTCTACGTGGACGCCGACCGCACCTCGAACCTCGACGAGACCCTCGGCCTCTTCACCGATGGTTCGGACCTCAACTACGACTACTCGATGTCGGTGCCGGACCTGATCTCGTCCGACAGCCGTCTCGGCCGCGCCACGTTCTCGCGCGGTTCGCTCGCGAAGCTCGACCAGCTGCCCCCGAAGCTGCGCAGCAACCCGTTGAAGTTCGACGCGCCGCAGCTCCTGACGCTGCCGGACGTGTTCCCGAACGGGCTCGGCAACAAGCTCACCTTCGGCTTGATCAACGAGCTGTGGCAGAAGACGGTGCCCAAGAAGGGCGCGCGCGGCAAGATCCAGAACCTCACGCAGTTCTATCACCCCCTCGACATGCTGAGCGAGTGGAACCGCGCGTACGGCAGCAAGGGCTTCCTGCAGTACCAGTTCTCCGTGCCGTTCGGCGCGGAAGACCAGCTCAAGACCATCTGCCGGGCCATCTCGCGGTCCGGGCACTACTCGTTCCTGAACGTGTTCAAGCGCATGGGCGATGCGAACCCGGCTCCGATGTCCTGGCCCGCGCCGGGCTGGATGCTGAGTGTCGATTTCCCGATCAAGAACGGGCTCAGCCGGTTCTGCGAGGAAATGGACGAGATGGTCCTGGACGCGAACGGCCGCCTCTACACCGCGAAGGACTCGCGCACCTCGCCCGAGACGTTCGCGAAGATGTACCCGCGGCTGGAGGAGTGGCGCAAGGTGCGCGCTTCCGTTGACCCCGAAGGCGTTTTCGCCTCTGACATGAGCCGGAGGCTCGCACTGTGATCGACGCGGTCGGTAACCCCCAGTCCCTGCTGCTGCTCGGCGGCACGTCCGACATCGCGCTGGCGATCGCGGAGAAGTACCTCGCGGAGAAGCCGCTGCGGGTCGTGCTGGCCGCTCGTCCTTCGCCGCGGCTGGAGGAAGCCGCGCAGCGCCTGAAGGATCGCGGAGCCGAAGTGTCCACTGTGGCTTTTGACGCCAAGGACCTCGCCTCCCACCCGAAGGTGCTGGACGAGGCGTTCGCCGGCGGCGACATCGACGTCACGGTGGTCGCGTTCGGCCTGCTCGGCGAGGCCGAGGAGCTGTGGCAGGACCACGCCAAGGCCGTTGAGCTGGCGACGGTCAACTACACCGCCGCGGTGTCGGTCGGCGTGGCGCTGTCGGAGAAGCTGAAGACCCAGGGCCACGGCAAGGTCATCGCGCTGTCGTCGGTCGCGGGCGAGCGGGTCCGCCGGTCGAACTTCGTGTACGGCTCGAGCAAGGCCGGTTTCGACGGCTTCTACCTCGGTCTCGGCGAGGCGCTCGCGCCGCACGGCGTGCAGGTGACCGTCGTCCGTTCGGGGCAGGTCAAGACCAAGATGACCGCCGGGATGAAGGACGCTCCGCTGACCCGGACCGCCGAGCAGGTCGCCGACGTCGCGGTCGAGGCCGCTCGCAAGGGCAAGGACCTCGTGTGGTCGCCGTCGGAGTTCCGGCTGGTGATGTCGATCCTGCGGCACGTGCCGCGGCCGATCTTCCGCAAGCTGCCGGTCTGACGGTCTCTCAGCCGGGCATCCACCGTTCGGTGGATGCCGGGCTGACCGGCTCGACGATGCCCTGAGGCGCCCAGCGCGCCGAAACTCGGGGCATGGGGAACGAATTCCGCTCGTCGCTGGCCGCGCTGCTGCTCGATCTCGCCGCGCCGGTCGGCGGCTACTACCTGCTCCGCGCCTTCGACGTCCCGCCGGTGTGGGCGCTCTTGCTGAGTGGCCTGCCGCCCGCGCTGCGCGTGCTGTACACGCTGGTCACCCGGCGTCGCGTGGACGGGATCGGCCTGCTCGTCCTGATGTTCCTGGCCGTCGGTTTGGCCACCACCCTGATGACCGGCGACGCCCGGCTGATGCTGGTTCGCGGCGCCTGGTTCAGCACGCTGGCCGGCGTCTGGCTCCTCGCGAGCCTGGTCATCGGCCAGTATCCGACGACCTACCAGGCAGCCCGCGCGCTGCTCCCCGGCCGCGGCTCCCGGCTGGACTCTGCCTGGGAGGAGCGGCCGTCGTTCCGCCGGGCGTGGCGGACGCTGACCGTGGTGTGGGGCATCGGCAGCCTGATCCACAGTGGACTGAGCATCGGAATGGCCTACACGCTGCCGGTCGACGACGTTCCCGCGCTCGACGCCGGGTTGTCGATCGCGTTCTTCGTCGGACTGCAGGTGGTCACCCAGATCCTGCTGCTCCGGGAGGGCACGCTGCGCCAGGTCATGCGCCCGTCCACAGTGGACTAATCGCCGGACGGCGGCCGCAGCCCGTCCACCAGCCGGGCCGGATTCACGCCGAGACCGTCGGCGAATTTGAGCAGGTTGTGCAGATTGATGTTGCGCAGCCCGCGTTCGACCTGGCTCACGAACGTCCAGTGCACCCCGGCCAGTTCGGCGAGCTGTTCCTGGCTCAGCCCCGCGTCGTTGCGGAATTCGCGCACGCGCTCGCCAATAGTGCGCGTCGCAGCGGAGAGCGGGGGCTTGGCCATCGTCGGTAATCACACACGTCTACCGCCGCCAAGACCAGAGAAGAAATAATCAGAACATTGGTGTCTATAGCGTATACGTCTTGCCGGTAGCAGCTTTTCCGATAACCGCTACCTGTTCTCAATTGCAGACACCAACACCACGCGGGTGATCAATCGGCTACCGTGCTCACGGCAGCCGATTGCGAAAGCCAGGGCCGAGGGGGCGCAGGTGCGAGAGGACGTCGATCAGGCGGTGATCCTGCCGGTCGAAGCACTTTCCGCGGTCTGGGACATGCTCGACCTCGGCGAACAGCACCCGATGCTGCGCGCGAAACGAGTCTGGGTCAAAACCGGGGCACAGCGCGAACTTCACGCCGCCACCATCAATCTCCTCGCTCAACTCGGCCTCGCGGACCACGACGCGCCGTCCGCGCATTTGCGCAGCACCCTGCAAGTGCTCGCCGACGCCGAACGCGAGTATTTCGCCTGGTCGGCCATGCGAGGCGGAATCCAGCGGACCGTCATTGTCGCGCAACGAGAACAAGCCGCGATTCTGGTATCCGCCCAGGACGGCTTGGTCGAAATACAGCCAGCCGCACCGACCCGGCTGGCCACGACGCTTTTCGACACACTTCCGCAAATCCCCGGCGCACCGGTGCGCTCGGTCTCGGTCACGTCCGCTTCCGACGCGGCCCCGGACCCGTTCGACGAGACCAACAGCCACGAATACCTCGCCTCGACGCTGAACCAGCCCGCCGACGCCACCCATCACCTCTACGTCGCGCGACGCGCGAACGGCAGGCACCTCACCGGCGGTCCCGTCCTCGCCGCCGATGTGAAATCAGGCCGGATCCTCACCTACCCGACGACCGACGGGCGGACCGAACTCATCTCCGGCACCCCGCGGGCGATCGTGAAGGTTTTGAACGACACCTTCGCCGCCCTTTAGCCCAGCACGACCGGGCAATGCGGATTCGGCGTCTCCGCCAATTCGATCATCTCTTCCAGCCGCTCCCGAGTGCGTTCGAGACCGGAGATGTACTCGTCGAGCCGGGCTTTCTCCTCGCGCAGCCGAACGCGCGACTCGGGCGTGCTGACGCCCGACTGCAGGCACGGCATCAGCTCGCGGATGGTCGCGCTCGACAGTCCGGCCGCGTAAAGCTGCTGGATCAGCCCCACCCACGACACCGCGTCCTCGCCGTACCGGCGCTGCCCGCCGGACGTGCGCGTCGACTCGATCAGCCCTTGCTGCTCGTAGTACCGCAGCGAACGCACGCTGACGCCGGCGCGCTCCGCCACCTCGCCGATCCGCATCCGAGCCCTCCGCAGTGATCCGCACGACAAACACGAGAACCTGACACCGACGTCAGGATCCACGATAGCCGTTGTCCCCTTCCGACGGTTTTCCCAGGAGAATCCTCATGCAGATCGCAGGCTCAACCGCGCTGGTCACCGGTGCCGGACGCGGGCTCGGCAGCCACTTCGTCCGCGCCCTCCTGGACCGCGGAGCGGCGAAGGTCTACGCGACCGCTCGCCGTCCGGTCGACCTCGACGGTGCCGTGTCCCTGCCGCTGGACGTCACCGATCCCGACTCGATCGCGGCTGCCGCGGCCGCCGCCCCGGACGTCACCCTGCTGATCAACAACGCCGGGATCGCCTCCTTCACCGACCTGGTGACCGGCGACCTGGCCACGATTCGGCGAGAAATGGAAACCAATTTCTTCGGCCCGCTTCAGGTAATCCAGGCATTCGCGCCAGGATTGAAGAATGGCGCGATTCTGAACGTTCTCTCCGCCTTGTCCTGGGCGACCTACCCGGGGTCCGCGGGATACGCCGCGTCGAAATCGGCGGCGTGGAGCCTGACCAACTCGGTGCGGCTGGAGCTTCTGGCGCAGCGCACGCTGGTGAGCGGCCTGGTCATGGCCAGCACCGACACCGACATGATGGCGGGCTTCGACATCCCGAAGAACGACCCGGCCGAGGTCGTCCGTACCGCGTTGGACGGCCTGGAAGCCGGCGAAATCGAGATCATCGCGGATGCGGACAGCGCGACGGCGAAAGCCGGGCTGTCCGAGCATCCGACGGTGCTGTACCCGATGCTGCTAGGCGACTGAGGCTCACCAGGCAGGGATTCCGCGCGAAAGGGGTAATCCGCTCAGCTGCCGGTGCCATTCCCGTTGCCGAAGCCGGGCCCGTTGTTCTGGTTGCCGCCGTTCTGGCCGTCCGTAACGCGGTGGCGCTGACCAGGGCCTCCGTTGAAGCGGTGACCGCCTTGGTGCTGGCTCATGCCCGGACGGCCGGAGTGGTGCGTCGTCGCGGCCATGACGCCGCCGACGATGCCTCCTCCGACGACCAAGCCCAGGACGCCGACCGCGACCAGCTGCGTTGCCCGGTGGGCAACGAACCGGCGGAAGCCGCTCTGCCTCGGCGGCGGCAGCGGCATGCCCCACGGGTCTGCTTGAGCGAAGTGGGCGGGCTGAGTCGGCTGCTGAGCGGCCTGCTGGCCCGGGTGAGTCGCCTGCTCCGCGGACGGTGCGGGGTGGTCCGCCGATCCGGCGGGAGGGACGGACTCACCCGGCTGGCCTGCCCGTCCCTCGGACGGCGCGGGCTGGCCCAGTTCGCTGGTCCGCTCGGCAGGCGGCACCGCCTGAGCGGCGTCCTCGGATCGGCCCGGCTGGCCAGCCGGCCCCTCGCCGGAAGCGTCACCGACCTGGCCGAACTGCTCAGTCGGCTCCTGCCCGGCAGGCTCGCCGGGCGAGGGGTTCTTGTCGTCGTTCATCGTCGGTCCTCCGGGCTGTGCGGGTGGGAGACGGGGGTACCGGCTCCCACCCCGAGGGTGACCGTCGATGCTGTGGAGAAGCTGAATCCCAGCTGTTTAAATCCGCGCGCCGTTCACAGGTAGAACGACAGGAACAGGGTCACGACCCAGGTCGCGCCGAGCACCTGCAGCACGCGGTCCTTCAAGGCGATCTCGTCGGGCGCGCCCGCGTTGCCGCCGTCCACGTCGACCGCGTAGCGGAGCACCGCGATCACGAACGGGACCATCGACACGACCGCCCACACCGAGTTGTGCTCGGCCTGCCGGATCTCGAACGCCCACAGGCAGTAGGACATGATCAGGATCGCCGCGGACGTCGCCCACACGAAGCGCAGGTAGCTCGCCGAGTACTTCTTCAGCGAGGACCGGATCTTCGCCCCGGTGCGTTCGAACAGCATGATCTCCGCGTACCGCTTGCCCGCCACCATGAACAGCGAGCCGAACGCCGTGACCAGCAGGAACCACTGCGACATCGCGATGCCGCCCGCGACGCCGCCGGCGACCGAGCGCATCAGGAAGCCCGAGCCGACGATCGCCAGGTCCACCACCGGCTGGTGCTTCAGGCCGAAGCAGTAGCCGAGCTGCACGGCTTCGTAGACCGCCAGCACGATCGCCAGCCGCCAGTCCGCCGCGAACGACACGGCGAGCCCGGCCAGGAAGAACACCACGGCTGACGCGTAGGCCACCGGGACCGGGACGATGCCCGCCGCGATCGGGCGGTTGCGCTTCGTCGGGTGGGCCCGGTCGGCCTCGACGTCGACCGCGTCGTTGATCAGGTAGACCGACGAGGCGGTGAGCGAGAACGCCACGAACGCGATCAGCGCGTCGATGACCAGCTCGGTCCGGTTCGTCGCCTTCGAGAACGCGAAGAACGGCGCCGCGAAGACGAGGACGTTCTTCACCCACTGCTTCGGGCGCGCGGTTTTGATCACCCCGAGCACAAGGCCCACCGGGCTCGTGCCGGAGGCCGGGGCCGGCGCGGGGGTCGGGGTCGGGGTCGGGGTTTCGGCCTTCTCGGTCTCCTCGGACACGTCGGTCTTTTCGGCAGCCGGCTCCGTCGCTTCCGCGGATTCGGCCGTACCGGACGCGTTTTCGGTTCGCTCGTCGGTCGTTTCGCTCATCGCTTTGTGGTCAGCTTCCGTCGGATCAGACCGCCGACAACGCCACCCAGGGCGGCTCCGGCCAGAACGTCTGTCGGATAGTGAACGCCGAGCAGCAGCCTCGAGGCGAGCATCGGCGGTACCAGGGCGGGGACCAGGTTACGCCCGGTCAATCCGGAGTAGAGCACCGCCGCCGCTGTCGTCGACGTCGCGTGCGACGACGGGAAGCTCAGCTTGCTCGGCGTGCCGACCAGAACCTCCACGCTGGGATGCTCCGGACGACGCCGCCGCACGACGCGCTTCACAGCGATCGACGCGGCGTGCGCGCCCACCACTCCGGCCGACGCGACCAGCCAGTCTTTGCGCCGGTCACGGTCCACCGCCGCTCCGAGCAAGCCCAGCGCGAACCAGCCCGCGCTGTGCTCCCCGAACAGCGACATTCCCCGCGCGACCTTCACGGTGCCCGGCTTCTTCAGCGCCTTCTGGGTGCTGGAGAGCACGGCCACTTCCCCGCGCGGGGTGTCTTTCTCAAGCATCGATCGTCCCGTCCAGGGGCGCGCCCTCGGTGAAATGCGGGGCGATCTTGTTGTCGAACATCGAGAGCGCCGACCCGATCGCCATGTGCATGTCGAGGTACTTGTACGTGCCCAGCCGTCCGCCGAACAGCACGTTCTTCTCGCGCGCCTCGGCCTTCGCGAGCTCGCGGTAGCTTTCCAGCTTCTCGCGGTTCTCGGCGGTGTTGATCGGGTAGTACGGCTCGTCGTCTTCCTTCGCGAACCGGGAGTACTCGCGGAAGATGACCGTCTTGTCCTTCGGGTAGTCCCGCTCCGGGTGGAAGTGGCGGAACTCGATGATCCGCGTGTAGGGGACCTCTTCGTCGTTGTAGTTGACGACCGAGGTGCCCTGGAAGTCGCCCGTCTGCGCGACCTCGGACTCGAAGTCGACGGTGCGCCAGGTGAACCGGCCCGCCGAGTAGTCGAAGTAGCGGTCCAGCGGCCCGGTGTAGACGGTCGGGGTGCCCGCCGGGATGTGCTCGCGGACGTCGAAGTAGTCGACGTTCAGCCGGATCTCGATGTTCTCGTGCTCGGCCATCTTCTCGAGCCACGCGGTGTAGCCGTTGACCGGCAGACCCTCGTAGGTGTCGTTGAAGTACCGGTTGTCGAAGGTGTAGCGCACCGGCAGCCGGTTGATGATGTTCGTGCCGAGGTTCTTGGGGTCGTTCTCCCACTGCTTCGCGGTGTACCCGCGGATGAACGCCTCGTAGAGGGGGCGGCCGATCAGGGAGATCGCCTTCTCCTCGAGGTTCTGCGCGTCCTCGGTCCGGAACTCGGCGGCCTGCTTCGCGATGAGCTCGCGCGCCTCGTCCGGAGTGTGCGATTTGCCGAAGAACTGGTTGATCAGGCCGAGGTTCATCGGGAACGAGTAGACCTGGTCCTTCACCCGGGCGAAGACCCGGTGCTGGTACCCGGTGAACTCGGTGAAGCGGTTGACGTAATCCCACACCCGCTTGTTGGACGTGTGGAACAGGTGCGCGCCGTAGCGGTGCACCTCGATGCCCGTTTCGGGCTCGACCTCGGAGTAGGCGTTGCCCCCGAGGTGGTGGCGGCGCTCGAGGACCAGGACCTTCTTGCCCAGCTCGGCCGCGGCCCGTTCGGCGATGGTCAGGCCGAAGAAACCGGACCCGACGACGACGAGGTCGTAACCGCGAAAGTCGTCTTCAGTAATCTTGGCGGAGTTCGTGTGCTCGCTCACGGGCGCTCAGGGTACGCAGTCGCGCGACCGCCTCCCGAACCGACCTCGGCATCCCGCCGGGTTTTACCCGCACTACACAAGTGAGAAGCATGCCTGCACCAGACACCTTCTGGACTTATTTCGGCGCGGTCGCCACTTATCTGGCCGTGCTGGTGGTCCCGGGCGGCATCGTCGGGAGGGCCGCGGGATTGCGCGGCTGGGCCCTCGCCGGACTGGCGCCGTTGCTCAGCTATGCGGTCACCGGATTGGGCGGACCGTGGCTGGCGGCCGTCGGCCTTCCGTACAACGTCTTGACCGCCGCGGTCTGCACTGTGCTACTGGCGGGGGTCGCGTGGGGCGTCCGCAGGCTCTGCCTCGTGCGCGGCTGGATCAACCCCGGCGCGGAGGAGCCCCCGGTCGTCTGGAGCACCCGCGCGCACTGGTCGGTCGCCGCGTGCGTCGTGGTGGCGACGGCGCTGTCGATCGCCGTGGTTCTGTCCGCGCGCGGCGGGACGACCGCGGTCTTCCAGCGCTGGGACACCGTCTACCACGCGAACGGCGTCCGCTACATCGCCGACACCGGCGACGGCTCGCTCATCGGCATGAGCAAGATCAACTGGTACCCGGACGGCTCGTTCTACCCGAACGGCTACCACCTGGTCGCCGCGCTGGTGTACCAGATCTCCGGGACGAGCATCCCGGTCACGCTGAACGCGGTCACCATGCCGGTCGCGGGCATCTTCGCGCTGTCGATGGTCGCGGTGGTCCGCCAGATGGGCGGCCGGGCGGTCTTCGCGGGCTGCGCGGCTCTCATCGCCTCCGCGGCCACCACGGGCGCGTACGAGTCGGTGTCGAGCGGCCTGCTGCCGTACGCGCTGGGCGTCGTCCTGACACCGCTCATGGTGGTCTCGCTGCAGCGCTTCCTCGTACGCCCGGGCATCGACACCGGTCTGGTGCTCGCGCTCACTGTCGACGGCTTGCTTGTCGCGCATTCGAGCGCATTGTTCGGCGGCACGCTCTTCGCGGCTCCGCTGGTGCTGCAGCGCTGGTACCGGTCGCTTCGCGGGCTTCGAGTGGACGGTGTGCCCGAAGGCCGCGGCGGGCTGCGTGTGATCGGCGGCGACATCGTGCGCACGGTGCCGGTCATGGTGGTCGGGCTCGGGCTCGCCGCGCTGCAGATCCTGGGCGCGATCGGCTTCACCAACGGCGCGTACCCGTATCAGCCGTGGAATTCGGACCTGCCGGTCATGTCGGCGCTGAACATGCTCGCGACCTTCCAGCAGGTGCTGCACAAACCGCAGCTCTGGCTCACCGTGCTGCTCGTGGTCGGCGTGCTGAGCTTCCGCACGCTCGGCCGGATGCGCTGGCTGATCGTGTCCGCGATCGGGCTGTCCGGAATGTTCGTGCTGGTCACGTCCTACGGCGCCTCGCCGCTGGTGATCTCGCTGTCGCGGCCGTGGTGGAACGACCGGTTCCGGCTGATGGCGCTGGCCGCGATCCCGCTGTGCCTGCTCGCCGGGCACGGCATGGCGGAACTGCAGCGCTGGATCGCGCAGCTGATCCGCTCGGTCAGCTGGGCGAAGGCGCGGCCGAAGGTCGTGTCCAGGCTCGGGATCTCCGCGGCGGCGGTCGTCGTGGCCGTGACCGCGGTGCTGACCGGCGGGTTCTACCGCACCGCGAACGCCACCGCGGTGTCGTTCCTGTACTACAACGGCCCGGAGGGCGAGGTCACGCCGCCGGTCAGCCCGGACGAGATCGCGGCCATGGACTTCCTCGGCCGGATGGGCATCCCGGCGGACGAGAAGGTGCTGAACGACCGGCTGGACGGCACCGCGTGGATGTACGCGCTGACCGGCGTGCACCCGGTGGCGGGCCACTACGACGGCGGCGGCCCGATCTCGCCGGACGCGACGTACCTGGCGCTGCATTTCCGCGACTACGACCTCGACGTCCGCGTGCGCGAAGCGGTGCAGCGACTGAAGGTGCACCACGTGCTGGTCGGCAGCGGTTCGATCGCCAGAGGCGCGCAGATCGCCCCCGGGCTGCGGAACCTCATGGGCAGCGACTTCCTGCGGCTGGTCTACCGCAATCCCGGCGCGCAGATCTACACGATCATCAAGTGACCCTCGGGACCGCGGCCGGGCAAGGCCGCGGTCCCGAGTGCTTATTCGGCCTTGAGGCCCGGCAGCACTTCTTCGACGACCTTTTCCAGCACCGATTCGTGCCCCTCGTACGGCCCGCTCGACCGCGGCCAGTGCGCGATGACGTCGGTGAAGCCCAGCTCACGGGCCCGTTCGGTGGCCTCGCGGAACGCCGCGACGCTGCTGAGCGAGAACACCGGCGCCGCGTCGAGGCTCAGGTGCCGCTGGATGCCCGCCGGTTCGCGGCCGGCCGCTTCGAGCCGCTGGTCGAACGTGCGGACCAGCTCCGCGATGCCGGTCCACCATTCGTCGAGGGTGTCCCCGCCGCGACCGGTGGTGACCCAGCCCGCCCCGAACCGGGCGGCCAGCGTCATGGTGCGCGGGCCGTTGGCCGCGACCAGGAACGGCAGCCTCGGGCGCTGCACCGTGCCGGGCAGATTCCGCGCGCCGCGCGCGGCGTAGTACTCGCCGGAGAAGTCGAAGTTGTCGGTCATCAGCAGTCCGTCGAGGGCCTCGACGAACTCGGTGAAGCGGTCGACCCGCTGCCGCGCGGTCAGCTCCGGTGCGGCGAGCACCTGCGCGTCGTAGCGCGAACTGTCCACGCCGGCGCCGACGCCCAGCACGAACCGCCCGTCGGACACGTCGTCGAGGGTGATCAGCTCGCGCGCGAACGGCACCGGGTGCCGCGCGACCGGAGAGGCGACGAAGGTGCCCAGCCGGATCGTGGAGGTGACCATGGCGGCCGCGGTGAGGGTGGGCACAGCGGAGAACCACGGCCCGTCGACCAGCGATCGCCAGCCGAGATGGTCGTAGGTCCACGCGTGGTCGAAGCCGTACTCCTCGGCCGCGCGCCACTTCGGCTCGGCTGCCCACCAGCGGTCTTCAGGAAGAATTACGATGCCTGCTCGCACGAGGCCGACCGTAACGTCCGGCACTGACATTCGCTCGAACGGGCGGCGACCGGGAGAATGGGACGGGTGGAGAAACCCCGGTTGATCGCATCCGATGTCGACGGCACCCTGCTCGGCCCCAGCGAACAAGTGACGCCGCGCACGGTGGCGGTCGTCCAGCGGATCCTGGCCGGTGACGTGCCGTTCGTGCTGTGCACCGGCCGCCCGCCGCGCTGGATCGCGCCGATCGCCGAGCCGCTCGGGCTGACCGGGTACGCGGTGTGCGCCAACGGAGCCGTCCTGCTCGACATCGGCACCGATTCGGTGGTCGCGGTGCACGGCGAACTCAAGCCGAAACTGCTGCACGACCTGGCCTCGGCGCTCGACAAGGCGCTGCCCGGCTGCCGGCTGGCGGCGGAACGGATCAGCACCGGGTCGGTCGACCACGAACTGCGCAACTTCGTGATCGAGCCCGAGTACCACAACCCGTGGGGCGACGAGGAGAGCCGGACCGCGCCGCGGGCGGAGGTGCTCGGGAAAACGGCGATCAAGCTGCTGGTCAGCCGTCGAGGGATGACGTCGGAGGAGATGGCCGAGGCGGCGAGCGCGGTGCTCGACGGCGCGGTGGACGTCACGTACTCGTCGTCGGGCGGGCTGATCGAACTCTCCGCACACGGCGTGACGAAGGCGACCGGGCTCGCGGACATCGCCGAACGCTTCGACGTGCCCCAGTCCTCGGTGATCGCCTTCGGCGACATGCCCAACGACGTCGAGATGCTGCAGTGGGCCGGCCACGGCGTCGCGATGGCCAACGGCCACCCGGCCGTCCTGGCCGTGGCGGACGAGATCACCGGCCCGGCCGCGGAGGACGGCGTGGCTCAGGTGCTGGAGCGCTGGTTCTAGGCGCTCACGAACGGCGGTCGAGCGCGGCGGCTTCCTCCGGCGTCGGCGCGCTGCCGCCGAGGTGGGCGGGCAGCCACCAGCGTTCGGCGTCGCTTTCCGGGATCTCCGGGTACTCCGCCTGCGCCTTCTCCAGCAGCTCCGACATCCGGGCCCGCAGGTCCGTCGTCAGCGCTTCGCACGAGTCGTCCGGGCCCGGACGCATCGGCTCGCCGATCACCACGGAAATCGGCACGTGCCTGCGGGTGAGGTCCTTCGGACGGCCCTTCGTCCACAGCCGCTGCGTGCCCCACAGCGCCATCGGGACCACCGGCACGCCCGCCTCGGCGGCCATCCGGACCGCGCCGGTCTTGATGTCCTTCACGGTGAACGACTGGCTGATCGTGGCCTCCGGGAAGACGCCGACGACCTCGCCCGCGCGCAGTCGCGCCACGGCCTCGTCGTAGGACGCCTGTCCGGCCGCGCGGTCCACCGGGATGTGGTGCATGCCGCGCATCAGCGGACCGGCGATCCGATTGCTGAAGATCTCCTGCTTGGCCATGAACCGCACGAGCCGCTTCGCCGGACGGGCGCCGAGGCCGCAATAGATGAAGTCCAGGTAGCTGACGTGCGTGCAGGCGAGCACCGCACCGCCGCGCGCGGGGACGTTCTCGGCGCCGGTCACCCGGAGACGGTTGTCGAGCAGCCGGAACATCAGCCGCGCGGCAACCAGGACGGGCGGGTACACGAAGTCAGCCATGCGACCAAGGCTACGGGACCGTAGGTTTCCCGCCGGTAGGTCGCGCGGGTCGGCTCCGCCACACTTCAGGGGCAGGACACGTAGTGGAAGTCCGGGGCGCGGTCGAGCTCGTCGACGAGCTGGCTGGCGTCGTCGGCGCGCGGATAGACCGAGATCCAGAACGGTGTCCCGATGCGCCGGAAGGTCGCGACGCGGTACCAGGCGGGCAGGTCGTCGGCACAATCCTGACGGCTGGCGTATCCGGACCGGCCGGGCACGGCGACCGTCGACCGTTCCGCGTCCAGCCCGACGACCAGCACCTTCGAACCGGCGCGGCTCGCGAGCAGCCCTGGTGACCCGGCGCTCACCACGGATCCCGGCGGCAGGTAGCGGGCGAGCCAGTCGCCGACCTCGGCCAGCTGCGCGCCCTGCGTCCTCCAGGCCCGCACGCGCTCCAGCACCTCGGGGCTGAACACCGAAACGGCCACCGCGATCCCGGTGAGCGCCGCGGCGACCGCCGGAACCGCCCGGGAAACCGCTCCCGGCCTCGGCGCCGGAGTGAGGATTCCGCACCCGGCCACCGCGGCGACCGCGAGCAACGGCGGCACCGGCACGAGCAGCCGCCACGAAAGTCCCGGATCCTTCTCGAAGAACAGCACGATCCCGGCGTGGCCGATGGCGAGCGCCAGCAACAACCACAACGCCGACCGGGCTTCGACCGAGCGTCCCCGGGCCGCGACCAGTCCCGCCACGACCGCGGCGGGGACGAGAAACCCCAAGTGCGCCAAGGCGAAGCCGCCCAGATACGGCCAATCGGGACCGGACGGCAGCTCCGCGGCGGGCACGAAGCGGTCGTAATAGGTGACGCGCCAAGCCGTCCACGGAACCAGGAACACCAATGCGCCCAGCACAAAACCGACCGGTGCCCACCAGGTATGCCGCCCTCGCGCGGCAGCTGAAACGAGCCATACCGCGCCGACGACAGCGAGCACCAGCCCTTCGGGACGCGTCATCACCGCGCTGGCCACGAGCACCCCGGCAACCACCGGCCGCCCCGCGACCACTGCGTACGCGACGCAGAGCACGAGCAACGAGAACATCGGCAGCTCAGTGCCCGAAAGCCCGTACACCGCGAGCCCGTTCGCCCCCGCGGTCAGCAACGCGGCCGCGACCCCGATCGCCCGCCGCGGCTCAACCCCTTCCGGCAAACCGAGCGCGGCAATGCGATTGGCGAGGAAATACGCCGTCAACACGCATCCCAACGCCGCCGCGCAACTCAATATCATGGCTGCCGTCGGCACTTCCGCGCCGAATGCGCCGCGCGGCAATGCGATCACGACGAGCCAGAGGAAATTCGCGTACGTCTCGCTGCGGTCGCCCATAGTGAATACCGGGCCATTGCCGTCGGCGATGTTCTGCGCGTACCGGAAACTGACGTACGCGTCCTCGGTCGCGGTGGCGAACAACAGCTGATGCAGCAACGAAAACCCGAGAACGAAAAGAAGAACCGCGACCCGCCATCGCCGGTCCTGCCCCATTCGCCGCCAAGCGGCGACGACCAGCGCGGCAAGCGCCAGCCATCCCCCCACGACCGCGTAAACCACGCGCCCCCTGCCTCCCGCGCCCCTCACCCGTCCAGCCGACCCCCTGGCGGACCGCTCCTCACCGGTTCCAGTCAAGCGCGCGGCCGCGCTCCGCCGACATCAGCCGTTCGAGTGTATGTGGGTGCCCGCTAGTCTGGGTCCGAATTCAATCCGCCACGGCGGGGGCCGGCGGATGCCCCGTGACCTGAGGAAGACTGTGCCGAGCGAACCCACTTTGCTGTCCGTGGCAGCCAGCATCGCCTGTTGCCTGCTCGTGCTCGGAATTCCCGGGCTCGTCACCGGTCTCGCCGCCGGTCTGCGCGGCTGGCTGCTGGCCGGGCTGACCCCGTTGCTGAGCTACGCGATCGGCGGGCTCGCTGGTCCGTGGACGGCGGCGATCGGCCTGCCCTTCAACGCCTGGACCTTCGCACTGACCACGGTGATCTTCGCCGCTGTCGCGTTCGGACTCCGGCGGCTCACCGTGCGCCGGTGGCCGCCCGAACCGGAACCTCGGGCCTGGGAACCGCGGGCGAACTGGGCAGTCGGCGCGTGCCTCGTCCTCGCGACGGCGATCGGGTTCTACACGGCCGTGCACGGCATGGGCCACCTCGGCGCGATCGCTCAGGGCGGCGACGCCCCGTACGCGGCCAACGGCGTGCGCTACATCGCCGAAAGCGGCGACGGCAGCCTCTTCGGCATGAGCAAGCTGAACTGGTACGGCGACGGCGCCGCGCCGTTCTACCCCAACGCCTACCACCTGCTCGCTTCCGTGCAGTACACGCTCAGCGGCGGCTCGATCCCGCTGACCCTGGACGTCAACACCGCTCTGTTGCCGGGGTTGCTGGCCCTTTCGCTCGTGGTGATGGTGCGGGCGTTCCGCGGCCGCGCGGTGCTGGCCGGGGCCGTCGCGCTCGCGTCGGTCGCGCCGGTGATGGGCCTGTACGAGTCGATGAATCGCGGCCCGCTGTTCCCCTTCCTGCTGGGCATCGCCCTGACCCCGCTGGCCGCCGTGGTGCTGCGCCGCTACCTCGACCGGGTCGCGCCGGACACCGGCTTCGTGCTGATGGTCGCGGCGATCGGCCTGCTGTGCGTTCACTCGTCCGCGTTGTTCGGCGCGATCCTGTTCGCCGGGCCGCTGCTCGTGCAGCGCTGGATCGAGCGGTGGCGCTCGATCGGACGGGATCTGCTGGCGCTGCTGCCGATCGCGGCGGTGTCGGTTCTCGTCGCGTCGCTGCAGTTGTTCGGCGCGCTGGGACAGGCGAGCAGCTGGGGATATCTCGGCTGGCCCAGCGAATGGCGGGCGACGACCGCGCTCGGCGCGCTGCTCGGGTTCCAGCACTTCGAGCCGCGCCCGCAGATCTGGCTGTCGGCGGCGCTGCTCGTCGGCTTCATCTTCTTCCGCAGGCTCGGCGCGCTGCGCTGGATCGGGCTGACCGCGCTGATCACCGGCCTGTTCTACATGGCGGTGTCCTCCTCGGACGCGCCCCTGGTGATGGCACTGTCGCGGCCGTGGTGGGACGACCCGTACCGGTTCATCACGATGGCGATCGTGCCGCTGTCGTTCATCGCCGGCCACGGCGTCGCGGCGCTGCACGAATGGCTGAAGGAACGGCTGCCTTCGCGGGTGCCGCCGGCCGTGCTCGCCGCGGTGGTGCTGCTCGCTTTCACCGGCGTCACGAAGGGCCTGTACACCCGGACCAACAGCGACGTGGTCGCCGGCGGCTACCACAGCCCTGATCCGCGCACCCAGAACATCACGCCCGGCGAGGAACGCGCGATGGTGGAGTTGGGCAAGCTGGCCAAGCCCGGCGAATGGGCGATGAACGACCGCTACGACGGCACGACGTGGACGTACGCCCTCAGCGGGGTCCGAACCGTCGCCGCCCACGACGACGGCTCCCGCCCGCCGTCGGACGCGGTACTGCTCGCCGCGCATTTCCGAGACTACGAAACGGATCCGGCGGTCCGTGCCGCGGTGGCACGGCTCAACGTCCACTGGGTGATCCTGGGCCGCCCGGCCGCGCCGCCGAAGCCCGCGTACGCGAACGAAGGCCTGATCGGACTGGACGGGCTGCCGTTCCTGAAAGAGGTCTACCGCAATGAGGACGCGGTGATTTACCAGGTGAATCGCTGAGCTTGAGCGCTTCCGGCTCTCGAAGCCCAGGGCCAGAACCGTTCAGCCTCCGGGCGGGGCCTGGCCGACGTAATCCTGGCTGGCGTACGGGGGATCCCGATGCCAGCCAGGCTGATCGGCGACGGTCTTGCGGACGTCATACGCGCCGACGGGGTACCGGTAGTCGACCGCGAGCAGGAGACCGGTGAGTTCCGGGTCGTTGACCAGTCGCGACGGGAGTTCGCGGTAGGCGGCGACCTTGGTCATCGGGGCGAACGCACCGCCGTGCGGTTTGGCGGCGCGCGTGAGGTCGCCGTCGAAGCGATACGGGCCCGGTGCTACGACGACGGTCGCCGGAGCTTCGAGCAGACCGTCGGCGAGCTGGGGAAACCGCGCGCACGGGAACCAGAAGGAAATGGGCCAGTCCACCAGGGTCGGTCCGGGTTGCCCGGCGATGACCTGGCTGAGCGTCCGGTCGGTGCCGTCGACCGTGATGGCGTCGGAAGCACCGCACGTCGAACCGGTCACGGAATGGAGATTGGACGCGACCGTGGACCAGGCACCGCGGTTGTGCTGGTTCACCGCGGCCTTGGTGAGCAGCCCGGCGGTAAGCGGCGGCATCACCAGCACGGAAAGCCCGGCGATCGCGACAACGGTCCAGCCGATCCAGCGGACCGGCGCGGGAGCGACGTCATGCGAGCCCCTTCCCCACCGGCGAACGACCAGCATGATCGCGGCCGCCGTCACCGCGCCGGCCACCAAGATGAGCACCGGGTTGGCGAGGACGCCGTGGAGGAGTTTCTTGTTCAGCTGCGGCATCCCCAGGCGGTGGTAGGCCCACCACGAGTTGATGCCGTTGAAGGCAACGCTGGTCAGCAGCAGGACGAGGAACAACGCACTGAGCCGGAAGACCCAGCCGACGTGCTCCCTGGCGAAGGCGCGGGGAAGTCCGGACAGCCCGAAAGCCAGCACGAGCACGGTGAAGAACGCGAGTGCGAAGAAGTGCGAACCGATCTTCGTAGGAGTGAACACCAGGGTCGCGAGCCCGAGGCCGTACCAGGCGAACGGCCAGCCGAACGGACCGGAGAAAGTGCTCCCGTCCCGGTGCCGCACCCGTAGCGCCAGCACGATGACCGTCAGTCCGATGGCCAGCAGGACCGGAAGCCTGCGCATCGGGTGCTGCTCGAACTGGAACTCGTCGGAGATGCCCCCGCCGAGCAGCATCTGGTACCGGTTGAACTCGTGATGCCAGCTCAGGTCCGCGCCGTACCAGTAGCGCGCTCCGGCGGAGTCGAGGAAACCGCCGAGACCGGTGGCCTGGAAAGCGATCGGTACCGCGACAGTCATCGCGGCCAGAGTGAGGACGAGCAGGATGACGCGGTCGGGCAAGGCGGTCAGCCGCCGGCACGTGTAGACGAGACCGATGGCGAGCGGGACCACCGCGAGGAAGCCCGTGGACGTCACCGTGAACGACAGCCCTGCCGCCACCGCGCCCACGAGCAGCCAGGCAGGTGCCTGCGTCAAATGCGCTCGAACGGCAGCGTAGCCGCTCACAGCTACGCACAACGCCACGAACGGTTCTGGCCGGAGTCCGGCGCCTCCGGGCATCCAGGCGACGAAGAACGCCGCGGCGAACAGCCAATGAGGTACCCGCGGCCGGTCGGTATAGCGGCGTACCAGGCGCACGACGCCGAGCGCGAGCCCCCACATCGCGAGGCCGGCAAGCATTACCGGGATCCGCAACCACAGCGGCGACCAGGAAAAATGGAACAGCGGAGCGAACAGATACTGCAGTCCCACCGCGGGCGTTTCTGCCGCGTTCAAGGACATGTAGTAATCACCGGCGTACCCGGCGGCGCCGAAGTTCCGGTGCATGCCGAGGAACCAGCCGTCGTCCACGCTTTGCGGGCCAAGAATCCCCCACGCCACGATCCCGGCCGCGGCCAGCCCGGTCCACACCAGGTCGGCCGCCCGCCGCCTGCTCGCGTCGACCTCGCGGGGCCGGTCACGCTTGCCGAAGAAGCAGAACCCGGCTACCAGACACGCCAGCACTCCGAGCGCGCAGCCGATCATGAGGATCGATTTGAGCGGCGTGGGCGAGGTCTGGAATCGCGCGTCAGCCTGCGCGTGTGCCGAGACTGTGTCCGCTGCCTGCGCGGGCGGCAGGTCGGTGACAAAAGCGACCACCTGCGGGACCAGAGTGTCGATCCGGGTCAGCTCCCGTAGCTGAGAACCGTCGGCCACGGAAACCACCAACTGCCGGCCCTCGGCGTGCAGGCGGTAGGAACAATCCGCCGACGGTGCCTTTCCCAGCGCGTGTTCGCGGTCGGCGACCGCAAGGAACAGCTGCTGGTCGCGCGTGACGAGCGACATCCCCCATTTGCGTGCGCCGTCCGCGTCCGGCGGAAAAGTAGCGAACGCCGTGACCGCTCCCGAGCCCACGGAGGCCGACACGGCCGAGCAGGCCAGCGACACGTCGAGCTGCAACGGCCGGTAGGGCATGAACATCGCGACCGTGGACGAGGCCGGCTGCCCCTCCTTGGGCCAGCTCACGTCCACCTGGTCGGACCGCACCGGCGCGAACGGGATTGCCAGCGCGAGGGCGATCGTCCCCGCGCCGAGCGCCAGCAGCCACCGCGAGGAAGACATCCGCGGTCTTCGCTTCGCATGCTTTGCCCGGAAGGCTGTCAAGGAGCACGACCAATCAGTTCATCGCGGCGCGGAAAGGGTTCCGCTGTCGAACGCGGGCACCGCCGAGCGGCTAGGGATATGTCCCTATTGAGAATAATCCGCGGAATACCGGATTTCGTTACCCCGAGCACGAACAGCGTGCTCACCGCGCAGGCAAAAAAAGGAGGCCGCCCGAGTACGGGCGACCTCCTCGGATGCCTGAATCAGGCCGCGTCCACCTCAGCCGGACGTCGAGCCGCCACCTTGGCCGCCAGCGCCGCGAAACCGGCGGTCAGCAGGTCCGCGACCGTGAACATGACTCGCGACGCGACCGCGAACGCCGTTGCCTGGCCGACGGTCAGGCCGCTCGCCGTGAGGACCGCGACCTGGGCGACCTCGCGGACGCCGACGCCGCTGGGCAGGATGAACGCGAACGTGCCGACCGTCATCGCGACGGCCATCGCGCCGATGCACAGGATCAGGCCGTTGAAGCCGGGCGCGCCGACCGAGTTCGCCAGCAGCCACAGGTGCACGCCCTGGAACACCCAGGCACCCATGGAAGCGCCGAACGCCTTCAGCACCACGCCCCAGCCGAGCGGTTCGGCGAGCGGCGGGCGGCGCAGGATCTTCAGCACCAGCGACGTGCCCCAGCTCAGGATGCGCGGGTGCAGCAGCGCGAGGCCGACCGGGATCAGCACGAACAGCCACATCGCGCGCGGGCTGTTGCTGAAGAGCGCCGGCGCCGCGAGCAGCGACACGACCAGCGCCGACACGACGCCAAGGCCGAGCTGGATCAGCGAGCCGGTGAAGATCCGGGCTCGCGCCAGGCCCGCCTTGCGGCCCAGTTCCATCTGCAGCAGGTACGCCCAGACCGAACCGGGCACGTACTTGCCGAGCGAGCCGACCAGGCAGATCTGCGCGCCGCGGGCGTAGCCGACCGGCTTGCCGCCCAGGTGGTCGACCAGGACCTGCCAGCCCCAGACGGACACGAGGATCGACACCATCAGCGCCACCAGGCTCAGCACCGACGACTGCCAGGCGACGTCCGCCAGCGTGTGCCAGAACTCGTGCCAGTTGGACGCGAGGCTCTTCGCCGCGAAGCCGATCACCAAGAGGATGGCGACCCAGCGCACGACGTCGAGCACCCGCGCCTTGGTGGACTTGCGGGCTTTCCCGGTGGGCGGGGCGTCCTCGGTGGGCGGGGCGTCATCCCCCGGCGTCGGCGTACGAACGGTCGTCACTGCCTCTCAGCTCCTCAGGCCTCTACCGTGACCAGCCGGCTGAACTCGGACAGCAGGTCGTAGCCGTCCCAGACTCCGGCGAACGTGAGGGCCGACCCGAAGGGCACGACCCGGTCCACCCCCCGTCCGGCGAGCGCCGTCACGAATCCGGTCAGTTCCTCGCGGGTGAACCCGAACTGGCTCACGGTCTGGTCTTTGCGCCGCACGATCGGGACCAGCTCGTCCAGCGACGCCACCGAGGCGTTCGCGAACGTGCCCGCGCCCAGCCATTCGCGCGGCATCACCGTGGCGTCGGCCAGCTCCAGCGTCGCCAGCGCGTTGCCGTCGAAGCGGATCGACGACACCAGCCCGTCGACCGCCGCACCGTAGGCCGACACCCGCTTCTGCACGGCCATCGCGGGCTCGGTGACGTGCTGTTTCGCTGTCAGCACCTCGGCGAGCAGCTCGCGGAACTCCTGTCCGGCGGCCCGCGCACCCGTCGCGTCGCCGACCCAGAACACCGCGCGCGGCGACGAGCAGGCGGCCTGGTCGAACCAGTACGAGTCGTTGTAGAAGCCCTCGGCGGCGGCCTTGCGCTGCTCCGGCGCGGCCTCCTGCCAGCCGCGCACCGACGCGATCGCGAACGACGAGCGGTCCGGGAAGGTGAGGTCCCGCGCGTGCGGGGCCAGCGGGTACTTCCGCAGCGCGGCCACGGAGGCGTCGCCGCCCCAGATCACCCGCAGGTCCGCGGCCAGCGACAACGCGCCGCTGACCTCGTCGCTGCGGTCGTAGGTGACCATGCGCTGGGTGGCCCGGATGGTGGCCGCGGTTTCCGGCGACACGTCTTCGAGCGCCGCGTTCAACGCTTCCAGCACGGCCTCGGCGGCACCGGCCGAGCGCGAAGACACGCGCACGACGTTGCTGTTGCCCGCCAAGGCTGACAGCGCCCACGAGTACACGAAAATGGTGTCCACGTTCGCCGGCGGCACGTGGAAAACGAGCCCGCGCGGGAACCGCAGCGAAGTGCCCGTGGTTTCCAAAGTGGACAGTGACTTCGCGAGTTCTCCCTTGCGCAGGAAGAAACCCAGCGAGGCCAGCTCCGGGAAACGACGCGCCAGCGCGGGGGCGAGCAGCTTGCGCGCGAACTTGGTGACGAACTCGACCACCCGCGGGTCGCCGACCGTCAACCGGCCGCCGGGCGGCTCCTCGCGCAGTTCGTCGAGCACCGCGTCGACCGAAACCGGGTCGCCCAGCGGAAAACGCTGTTCCACCGCACTCACGCAGCGGCTCCCGTGAACGTGTCCGAGCACCCGCGGGCCTCGGCCTTCGGCAGCCTGCCCAGCACCGAGAAGTGCTTGCCGGGCCAGTCGCCGTCGTCAATGCCGTTGTACACACCGAGATCCTCGGTGAGCAACACGTGTCCCGGGTACGACCGCGGCAGCGTGCTCACCACCTCGATGACACCCGGCTTGCCGACCGGCTGTTCTTCCCAGGTCTCCGGGTCGCGGATCACGACGTCGGCGAAATCGGGGCAGTACAAGGAATTCCCGGACGGACCCTCGAGAAACACGGTGCCGATCTGCTCGATCATCCCGTAGTAGTTGTGGATCCGGGTGAGGCCGGTGTCCGCCGCGAACCGGCGGCGGAACTCGCTGTTGTCCACCGCGCGGTCGATCAGCTTCTTCCACCCGCCGGAGTGAATGAGGATGCCGTTCGACAGGTCGAGCTTGTGCTCGCGGGCGACCTCGTAGAGGTACTGCCACACCATGAAGGTGAAGCCGAAGATCAGGAACGGGCGGTCCCCGTACTCGGCGAGGAACTTCTTCACCGCCTCGACGTCCGGCTTGTCGTTCTCGTCGAGCACGTAGGTGTGCTTGCGCCCGAAGTTCGCCATGCCGAGCACGCCCGCGCCGCGCGCCGAGAACGACCGGCGGTTCTTGATGATGCCGATGGTGTCGACCATCAGCATCGGCAGCCGCTCGCCGCCCAGCACCTCCTGCAGGGTGGCGCCGAGCTGCTTCGTCTGTGCGGCCGCCGCTTCCTTGTCGAGGTAGATCCGCGACGCACCGGCCCCGGTGGTCCCCGAGGACGTGAGGGTCTTGAACACCTCGCTGTCCGGAATGGACTTCAGGTCGTGCGTTTTGAACATGCGCACCGGCAGCCACGGCAGGTCGGCGATCGTGTCGAACGACGCGTCCGGCGCGAAACCGAGCGAGGACAGGATGCGTTCGTACCCGGCGGAGTTCGCCCGGTGGTGCGCGGTCAGCTCCACCAGCTCCGGGAGCAGCGCCGCCTCCCGCTCCGCCTGCGAGCGCGTGAACACACTCATACCCGTCCTTCCAGCGACCGGTAGTCGATCTTGCCGCTGGCCAGCAGCGGCACGGTGTCGATCGGACGCACGTCGAACCCGCTGGCGTGCAGGTGCAGCCGCTCCGCCAGCGCCCGCGACGCGTCCTTGCAGATCGCCTTCGCGCCGTCGCCCTCGGGCAGTTCGGCGAACAGCACGACCTTGTCGCCCGCCGCCACCGCGGCCACCACGTCGATGCCCACCGCGGCCGTGCGCACGGCCTGCTCCAGGTCGTCGAGGCTGACCCGGTTGCCGAACACCTTGCCGATCCGCTTGAGCCTGCCGGTGATGTAGAGGTACCCCTCCTCGTCGAGGTACCCGAGATCACCGGTGGCCAGCGTGCCGCCGTATTCGTCGCCCGCGCTCAGTCCCGCTTCGTCCTCCGCGTAACCCATCATCACGTTGGGTCCACGGTAAAGGACCTCACCGACAATTTTGGGATGCGTGGTTTCCTCGCCGTCGTCGCGGCGGATGGCGAACGAGCCGCCGGGCAGCGCCGGACCGGCCGAACCGATCTTGTCCGCGAGCCGCTCCGCGGGCAGCGTGGTCATGCGCGGGGAGGCCTCGGTCTGCCCGTACATGACGTACATCCGGCCACCGACCGCGAGCATCTTCTCGTTGAATTCCGCGACCAGTTCGTCCCGCAGTTTCCCGCCCGCCTGGGTGAGGGTGCGCAGGGTCGGATACTTCGCCGGATCGAACTTGAGCCGGCGCAGCATTTCGTAGTGATAGGGCACGCCGGATAGCGAAGTCACACCGTATTCCTTGACCGCATCCCAGAATCCGCGACCCAAAACCCCAGACGATTCGATAACCACCGTCGCGCCGCGCACAAGATGCGAATTCAGCACCGAAAGGCCGTAGCTGTAGTGCAGCGGCAGACAGGTCGGCGCGACCTCGTCCGCGTCGATCTTCAGCACCTGCGCGATGGCGTCGGCATTGGCCAGCAGCCCGTCGCGGGACAGCCGGACGAGCTTCGGATTGCCGGTGGATCCGCTGGTCGGCAGCAGTACGGCCAGGTCGGGGTGCGGCTCGACGCCCTCGGCGGAGTCGCGCACCCAGTCGGACCCACGGGTGGTGTACCCGGACGGCGCGTCGCCGGACGCCGCGAGCACGGCGGCCGGGCGGAAGCGTTCGACCAGGCCGATCAGCACGTCGGCGTCCAGCGCCGGGTCGATCAGCGCGATCGCCCGGCCGCCCTCGAACGCGCCGAGGTAGGTCAGCACGCTGTCGAGGTCGACGGACATCCGGGCGAACACGACGCCCACCGGCAGCTTGGCCAGCTCGTCGGTCTTCCGGGCCACCTCGGCGGACAGTTCCGCGTCGTCCAGCGTGCGGCCCCCGGCCACGTCGATCAGCCGGGAACCCGCACCCACCAGAGTCACAGCACCAAGCCTCCGTCGATCCCCAGGACCTGCCCGGTCACGAACGACGCCTCGTCGCTCGCCAGGAACCGGATCACCGCCGCGACCTCCTCGGCCTGGCCGAGGCGGCCGAGCGGGGTCTTGGCGACGTTCGAGGCGCGGGCGTCCTCGCTCAGGCTTTCCGTGAGGGCGGTTTCGATCACGCCAGGGGCGACCGCGTTGACCCGGATGCCGGAGCGGCCGAGTTCCTTCGCCGCCGACCGCGCGATGTTCGCGACCGCCGCCTTCGAGGCCGCGTAGACCGTCTGGCCCGCGCTGCCGTACTCGCCGACCACCGAGGCCAGCACCACGATCGCGCCGGTTTTCTTGCGCATCATGGCTCGCGCGGCCGCCTGCACGGTGTGCAGCGTGCCGGCGACGTTCGTGGACAGCGTCCGGTCGACGTCGTCCGGGCGGATCATGCCGAGCAGGCCGCCCTCCATGATCCCGGCGTTGGCGACCGCGACATCCAGCCGGCCGTGCTCCTTGGCCACGTCCTTCACCACGGCGGCGACGGCCTTCGCGTCGGTGACGTCGAGCGCGCGGCCGCTGACCGAGGGGCCCACCGAAGCGGCGGTCTCCTTGGCGGCGGTCTCGTCGCGGCCGGTGAGCACCACGGTGGCCCCGGCCTCGGCGAGCGCGCGGACGGTGGCCAGGCCGATGCCCCTGGTGCCCCCGGTGACCAGTGCGACCTTCCCCGCGAACGTGCTCACGCCTGCCCCTGCAGCTCCTTGACCATGTCCACGGCCACCTTGAAGCTGCTCATGTCGATCACCTGGTCGGTGTCGAATTCGACGTCGAACTCGTCCTCGATCGCCGCGACCAGCGCCATGTGGCCGACCGAGTCCCACGCCTCGATGTCGCGGTACTTCAGGTTCTCGACGTCGACCCCGTCGTCGAGCTGGAGAGCGTCGATGAAGACTTCCTTCAGCTTGTCCTGCACAGCCATGTCTACCCGGCACTTCCTTCTCGAATGGGGCTGGTGACCCTGTTGACCACTGTCGACGGTACCAACCGTGGGGTTTCAGCCCGCGCGTGCGGGCAGCAGTTCACGGAGCGTCCCGAGGTAGCGGTCCGCGCCCTCGGGACGAAACTTCAGCGCGTCGTTGCGCACGACCACGCTGAGGACGCCGGCGGCGTGCGCGGCCTCCACGTCGTGGAAGGTGTCGCCGACGAGCACCGCCTCCTCCGGGGCCGCGCCGAAGTGCCGGAGCACCGCGGTCACGCCCTCAGGATCCGGCTTGAGCCGGCGGACGTCCTCCCGCCCTATGACGTGCAGGCCCCGGGCGAGGTTGCCCAGCGCGTCCTCGACGCACCGGCGCGAATTCCTCGTCACGATCGCGAGCCGGTAGTCCCCGGCCAGCTCGGCGAGCAGTTCGCGGGCGCCGTCGGTGAACTCGCCGCGGGGCACCGAGGCGCGTTCGAACCGCGTCACGACGTCGAGCCGGTCGGTGTCGCCTTCGTCGAGCCAGCGCTGGAACAGCTCGCCGAGCTTGTCCTCGGGCGCCAGCCCCAGCTCGGCGCGCAGGCCGGCGAAGTCGACCGGCAGCCGGAAGAGCGTGCCGTCGAAGTCGAAGGCCAGCACCTTCCGCCCGGTCAGATCCGCTTCGACGCCCATTCGCCTTCCTTGACCAAGCGGTAGCCCATGTCGATCATGCGGACCCAGTACAGGTCGTCGGGCAGCGGGTTGTAGACCGCGGGCCGCTCGGTCAGCTCGTTGCCGAGGCCGAGCTGGACGTACATGTCGGGCATGTTCAGCCCGGCGTGCGCGAAGAAGTTGCTCGTGGTGAAGAAGCGGCCGACGTTGATCTCGGTGACCATCGGCACCCCGGCGGCGTTCTCCTTCATGTCCACGCAGAACACGCCGTGCGGTTTGTCCGACACCGCCCGCACCGCGGACTCGCCGATCTTGTTCACGTCGTCGCGGTTGACCGTCTTGGCCACTGACGGCGACGAGCTCTGCCCGCTGGGCGTCAGGTTGCCGAAGATGTATTCGATGCGGGAGCGCGCCTGCGAGGTGATCAGCTCGCCCTCGTGCCACAGGCTCTGCCACGCGAACTCCTCGCCCGGCAGGTACTCGCTGGCCATGAAGTCGCCGTAGTCGAGGCCGCGGAAGCCGCGCCAGTAGTCGATCCAGGCGTCGCCCTGGTAGAAGGAATTGATCGGAAGGCTGCCCCGGGAACCGGCACCGCGGATGGCGCGCAGCCAGACCCGCGGGTTGATCTTGAGCAGCTCCTCGAGCCCGCCCTTGAGGTCGTCCGGCGAATCGATCTTGATGGCCTCCGGCACCGAGACGCCGTTCGCCTTCATGTGCGCGTTGAACGCCATCTTGTCGTGGCACAACGCGATGGCGCGCGCGTCCGGCAGGAACGTCGGCGCGTTGAGCTTGTCGCGGTTTTCGGCGAGGAAGCCGACCTCGACGTCCGGCTGCGGGTGCACGAAATCGATGCGCTCGGCTTCGATGACGCGGTTGATCGCGTCGGCGTATCCGGGATCGCTGACCGGCGGCACCAGGTATTTGGCCTCGACGTCGAGAAGCTCGAGATGGAACGGCTTCACGTCGGTACCGACGACCTGGTAGTCGTTTCCGGCGACCGCGAGCGCGTCCCGGAAGTTGTAGGCGGCAGATCCGCCGGCGCCGGTGATGAGGATGCGTGCGCTGCTCATTCGCGTGTTCTCAGCCTTACCTGTTCAGTTCCCGCCGGAGCCGGGACGGTAGCCGGAAGCCCACTTGTGGTCGGCGAGTATCGTGACGCCCGCGTCTGTGCTGACTGCACCGAACTCGGGGCTCGTGCCATGCCGAGGCAAGACTGTACCGGACGCGCCGAAAGAGCCCGCCGAGAGCGAGAGACTGCAGATGATCCCCATTACCGTGGTCGACGTCCGTGCTGCGGAGGACCTGGTCGTCGAAGTGCTGCGATCCGGCGCTATCGCCCAGGGCCCGATGGTAAAGCGTTTCGAAGACGCGTTCGCGCACGTGTCCGGAACGAAACACGCCATCGCCGTGAACAACGGGACGACCGCGCTGGTCGCGTCCCTGCAGGCGCTCGACCTGCGGCCCGGAGACGAAGTGGTGACCTCGCCGTTCACCTTCGTCGCCACGCTCAACGCGATCCTGGAAGCGGGCGCGACCGTGCGGTTCGCCGACATCCGGCGCGACGATTTCGCGATCGACCCGGACGCCGTCGCGGCCGCCGTCGGCCCGCGCACCAAGGTGCTGATGCCGGTGCACCTGTACGGCCAGACCGCCGACATGGGCAAGCTCGCGCCGCTGGCCGCGGAGCACGGACTGCACGTGGTGGAGGATTCGGCGCAGGCTGTCGGCGCCTCGTTCGAGGGCCGCAAGGCCGGTTCGTACGGCATCGGCTGCTTCTCGCTGTACGCGACCAAGAACGTGACCACCGCCGAGGGCGGCGTGATCACCACGGACGACGACGCGCTGGCCGACAAGCTGCGCGTGATGCGCAACCAGGGCATGAAGGCCCGGTACCAGTACGAGATGGCCGGCCACAACTACCGGATGACCGACCTGCACGCCGCGGTCGGCATCCCGCAGCTGGAGAAGCTCGACCAGCTCACCGCTGCCCGCCAGGCCAACGCGAAGCGGCTGTCCGAGGGCCTCGCCGGCACGCCGGGCCTCGAGGTGCCGCAGGTGCTCCCCGGCCGCGAGCACGTGTGGCACCAGTACACCGTGCTGGTCGGCCCGCACGCGATGCTCTCGCGCGAGGAGTTCGCCGCCGCGCTGACCGAAAAGGGCATCGGCAACGGGATCTACTACCCGAAGATCGTGTTCGACTACGACTGCTACCGCGGGCACCCGCTGATCCCGGACGCTCGCGTCGAGGACTTCCCCGTGGCGTCCGCCGTTGCCGCGCAAGCGCTTTCGCTGCCGGTGCACCCGCATCTGACCGAGTCCGAGCTGGACCGGATCATCGAGACCGTTCGCGAGGTGCTCGGCGCATGACGCACCGCATCGCACTCGTCGGCACCGGCAACATGGGCTCGCTGCACGCCCGCGTCCTGTCGCAGAACGACCGGGTGGACCTGGCCCGCGTGATCGACCCGCGCGAGGAAGCCGGCCGCGCGGTCGCCGAACGCTACGAAACCGAGTGGACGCCGGAAATCGGCTCACTGTCCGATGTGGACGCGGTGGTGCTCGCCTCGGCCACCGAGGTGCATTACGAACTGGCACAAGAGATTCTCGGCCAGGGCAAGCCGATGCTGGTCGAGAAGCCGGTGTGCAACAGCCTCGAGCTCTCGCAGGACATCGTTGCCCTGTCGGCGAAAAAGGACGTCCCGCTGATGTGTGGGCTCCTCGAGCGCTACAACCCGGCCGTGATGACCGCGCGGGCGCTGGTGAACGAACCGGTGCACCTGATGGCGCGCCGGCACGGCCCGTACGCGCCGCGGATCAAGACCGGTGTCGCGTGGGACCTGCTGGTGCACGACGTCGACCTGGCGATCCAGTTCTTCGGCGGGGCCACGCCGGGCCGGGTCACCTCCAGCGCGGGGTACTTCCACCCGCAGTCGGTCGCCGGCGCCGAGGACACCATCGAGACGGTGCTGTCCTTCCCCACCGGCCTGGCGACCGTGTCGGCTTCGCGGCTGGCGCAGCGCAAGGTCCGTTCGCTGATGGTGTCCGAACTGGACCGGATGGTGGAGATCGACCTGCTGCGCCGCGATGTGACGATCTACCGGCACGTCTCGCACGATTCGGTCACCCCGGACGGCCTCGGCTACCGGCAGCAGACCGTCATCGAAATCCCGGAGCTGGTCACGGCGCGCGAACCGCTGGCGACGCAGCTGGACCGGTTCGTCGATCTGCTGGAAGGCAAGGTCGACGCGGAGGCCGAGCGGGCGCTGATCCTGCCGTCGCACGAGGTCGTGGCGCAGGTTTTGGCCGAAGCCGCCTGATTACGTGGTGAGGCGTTTGCCGTCCGCGGAGTAGGCGACCAGCGGGGTCGCGCTCTCGGCGGACGGCACGTCGTCCTGGTCGAACCAGAACACGACCACGTCGGGGTCCTCGCTCCAGCGCGCCGTGTGCGCCGGGACCGTGCGACCGTCCACTGTGGTCTCGATGCGGGCGGCCGGGCCGCTGAAGTAGCCGTACACCGGCACCCAGACGTCGGCGACGGTGGTGCCGCCTGAGGTGGCGTGGAAGCCGAAAGACCGGTCCTTGCCGTCGGATTCGTTGGCGAGGTAGAGCGGACGCAGATTTCCGTCCGGCTCGGAGAGGCTCGCCATCACTCCGAATTGGACGTTCGGCAGATTGTCCGGGTCATCGATTTCCGTTGCGTAGAAGACAAGTTCGGCGCCTTCGGCGTAGGTGCCGGTGGAGATCACCTCGCCGAGCGGCCGCGATTCAGCCGACGTCGGCGCCGGAAGAGGAGTCGACGAGGCCACGCTCGTCACCATCGGAGACGGTGACGCCGCCGCGTGCACGGGTTCCGGCGCACTGCCCGGCGAACGCAGCCAGGCCGCCCCGAACACGACGGCGACCACGGCCAACGCCGCGCCGGACGACGTCAGAAACCGCCGCCGACGCCGGATCCGCCCGCCCTCTTTGAAGATCCGGTCGAGATCGGGCTCGGCAAAAGGCTCCGCGGGCGTTTCCTGAAGGGCGGCACGCAATCGGTCCAGTTCGTCGGTCACGCGCTCACCTCCCCGACCAGCGCGTCGCCGTCGACACGCAGCTTCGCCAGCGCGCGCGAATTGGTGCTCTTGACCGTGCCGACGGACACGCCCAGTTCCTCGGCGACTTGGTGTTCCGGCAGATCGAAGAAATGCCGGAGAACCACTACGGCGCGTTCCCGGGCGGTGAGCCGGGACAATGCGTCGGAAAGCCATTCCCGATCGGTGACGGCGTGCGAGATGTCGGGCACCTTCGCCGGTTCGGGCATCTCCTCGGTGGCGTATTCGCGGAGCGGCCGGCGCCAGATGTCGATGACGTGATTGGCCAGCACGCGCCGGGCGTAGGCGTACGGGTTCTTCCGCCGCACCCTGGGCCAGGCGGCATAAGTGCGGGTGAAGGCGGTCTGCGCGGCGTCCTCGGCCTGATGCCGGTCGCCGGTGAGCAGATAGGCCGCGTGGGTGAGCCGAGCGGAACAGGACCGCACGAAGTCGGCGAACTCGTCGTCCCCGCGCACTATCCCACCCCTGTTTCCCGGTTGTCCTGCTGTCCAGGTTACGGGGATGGGAGACGTGCGTCGATGAAATAGCTGGTCAGTCTTGTCTCAATGGCGACGCATCGTTTCCGGGGAAGTGCGTCGAGGAGAAACGCCAACCGCGTGACGCGCCGTGTCCGAATCACTTCCCGCTGAAATCTCCGGACGGGGAGCCCCAGCCGGACGGGTCGTCCGACAAAGCGCGGCGGCGGGCGTTTTCCTCGCGGACCCGCTTCACCTCCGCCTCGATGTACTCCTCGTCGTAGCGCTGGAACACCCGCGCCGGGTTGCCCGCGACCAGCGAACGTTCCGGGACGTCCTTCGCGACCACCGAGTTCGGCTGCACCGTCGCGAAGTCGCCGATCGTGACGCCCGGCATGATCACCACGAGGCCGCCGATGAAACAGCCCTTGCCGATTTTCACCGGCTTGCGTTCGATCAGGTCGCTGCCGGAATGGTTTTCCAGCGCCATGTTCGCCAGCCAGCTCGAATGCGTGAACACCAGCGTGTTCAGTCCGATGCTGGTGTGCTCGCCGATTTCCAGCCCGCCGCTCGCGTCGAGGACCGCGCCCTCGCCGACCCAGCAGTGCTCGCCCATCGTGAGGTTGTCCGGACTGACGATCTTGACCCGTTCGCGCACGCGGCACGATTCCGGCAGGCCGAGAAACTTGGCCCGCTCGGCGTCGTTCATGTACTGCGCGACGAGGTCGTTCAGGATCATCGGGCGCAGCCGGTTGCTGCGCTCGTCATCGAAGAACATCAGTTGTCCGCCACCAGTTTCGTGAGCACCCGCAGGTGTTCCTCGGCCACTACGTCCAGCCCGAAGTTGTCGCGGACCATCGCGGCTTCCCGTTCGGCGATCCGCGCGCGCTCCTTCGGATCGTCCAAAAGGGACAGTACGGTGGTCGCGACCGCCTCGGAATCGTTCGGCCGCACCAGCAGGATGTTCTCGCCGTTGTGCAGTTCGATGCCGGGGTAGTTGTCCTCGGTGACCGACGCGATGGTCGCGGTGCCGGACAGCATCGCCTCCAGCGACGCGGTGCCGCAGCCGCCGTTGAGGTCGTGCGTGACGATGTCCGCGGCCGCGAAGTACGCCGGCACGTCCGCCTTCGGCACCGCGCCGGTGACGATCAGCGCGTCCGAGACGCCGAGTTCCTTGGCGCGCTGCTGGAACGCGTCGTGATACACCCGGCCGACGACCACCACGCGCAGCCCGGGATGCCGCTCCAGGATCGTGGGCAGCGCCTCGATCAGCGGCAGCCGGTCGCGCAGCGGGATCACGTGCCCGAGCGACACGATCAGCGGCGCGTCCCCGATTCCCAGTTCCGCGCGCACGTCCTTGGTCACCGGCTTGGCGAAATGCCCGGTGTCCACGGCGATCGGGAAGTACTCGGAGTTGTCGTCGCTCGTGCCGTAGCGGTCGACGCAGTAGTCCACGCCCTGCTTGTCGAGGATGATGAAGCGCGGGCGCAGGTACTTCAGCACCGGATTGACCAGCATCGCGTCGAGCGCGCGGAAAACCCGGCCGTACATTTTGTTCTCGCTGATCAGCAGCGTGTGGATGGTCAGGAGAACGGGCAGCTTGTGCCGGCGCGCGTAGATGCCGACCATCCAGGACAGGTCGAAGAACTGCCCGTGCAGGTGCACCGCGTCCGGTTTGAACTCGTTCAGCAGCTTCCACAGCCGCCGCCAGTTGCCCGGCCGCATCGACGCGAACGTCATGTCGAAGTCGATCGACAGGCCGAGCTGCGGCATTTTCACCGCGGGAAGGCGCACGACGCGGTATCCGTCGCGCTCCTCTTCCGCCGGCGCGTCACCGTAGGCAGCGGTGATCGCCAGCACTTCGTTCCCGGCGGCCGCGTACTCGGCGGCCAGCGAGGCCGACATGTGCGCGCTTCCGCCCACCCGCGGCGGGAAGAAGTTGTTCACCACCACGATCCGCATGGGCTTTCCTTCGGCCGGGCCCGCAGTGCTCATTACGCATTCCCCTTGGAAGACGCGCCGACGGAAGTGCTCACTCGGAGTCCCGCACCAAGGCGCGCATGCCCTCTTCGACGGTGATCGTCGGCTCCCAGCCGAGCACCTCGCGGGCGCGGGTGATGTCCGCGGCGCGGCGGGACACGAGCACGTCGCGCTTGTTGAACACCGGCTCGACGTCGACGCCGACGGCCTCGATCAGGATCTTCGCCAGGGTGGCGATCGAGGTGTCGATGCCGGTGCCGATGTTGATCGGCAGGTTCGCCTGCTCCGACTCCAGCGCGGCGACGACGCCCTTGGCGAGGTCGGTCACGTGCACGAAGTCCATCGACTGGTCGCCCGCGCCGTCGATGATCGGCGGCTGGCCGGCGCGCAGGCGCTGGATGAAGTGGTTGATGACCGAGGTGTAGTACGCCTCGATCTTCTGGCCGGGGCCGTACACGTTGAAGAAGCGCAGGGCGTTCCAGGAGAGGCCCTTGGTGCGCTCGTAGAAGCCCAGCAGGTCCTCGCCCGCGCGCTTGGAGATGCAGTACGGGGTGAGCGGGTTCAGCTTGTCGTCCTCGTGCATCGGCAGCTTCTCCGGCTCGCCGTACACCGAGGCGCTGGAGGCGAACACCAGGCGCTCGACGCCCTCGTCGGCGGCGGCCGCGAAGACGTTGTTGTTGCCGACCATGTTGATGTCGATCGACTCGCCCGGGTCCGCGACCGACTTGTTGATCGACACGGTGGCGAAGTGGATCGCGTGCGTGCAGCCGCGGATGGCCTCGCGGACGCCGACGCCGTAGCGCACGTCCTTCTCGACCAGTTCGACCTTGCCGGTGGCGACGAACTCGTTGACCCGGTCGCGGTTGCCGCGGGTCATGTTGTCGAAGATGCGGACCGTGTAGTCCTTCTCCAGCAGCAGCGGGATCACGTGCGAGGCGATAAAACCGCCGGCGCCGGTGAAGAAAACTTTCTTGTCGGACATGGGTTCTCCTCAGGAGGGTCGGCGGGTCAGGAAAGGGCGGATACGGCTTCGCGCACGGTGGTGACCACGCGCTCGACTTCGCTGTCGGTGAGTTCCGCGTGCATCGGGATCGCCAGCTGGCGGCGGAACGCGTCGGCGGAGACGGGCAGCGGCTGCTGCTCGCCGTACACCGGCTGCAGGTGGGAGGCGTAGGTGCCGAAGTTGCACTGCACGCCCTGTTCGCGGATCCGCAGAGCCAGCGCGTCGCGGCTGATCTCCGGGGCCACGGTCATCAAGTATGCCTGCCAGGGGTGCTCGCGGTCGGACGCCTCGACCGGAACGGTCAGCGCGTCGACGTCCGCGAACGCTTCGTGGTAGCGCTTGGCCACCGAGCGGCGGGCGGCGAGCAGGTCGGGCAGCCGGTCGAGCTGCACGCCCATGATCGCGGCCTGGATGTCCGACAGCCGGAAGTTCCAGCCGAGTTCGTGGAACGTCGGGATCGGCAGTTCCTGCGAGCCCTCGCGGGTGAAGGCGGGTTCGATGCCGTAGGTGTGGATCTTGCGCGCGTGCGCGATCAGGTCCTCGCGGTTCGAGACCAGCGCGCCGCCCTCGCCCGCGGTGATGCCCTTGCGGCCGTGGAAGGAGAACGCGGCCAGGTCGGCGAGGCTGCCCGCCGGGCGGCTGCGGTAGGTCGCGCCCGCGGAGCAGGCGGCGTCCTCGAACAGCCACAGGCCGTGCTTGTCGGCGATGGCGCGGTACTCGTCGAAGTCCCCGGGCTGGCCCGCGACGTCGACGGCGAGGATGCCGACCGTGCGCGGCGTGATGAGCGCTTCGATCGCGGCCGGGTCGGCGCTGAAGATGTCCGGGCGGATGTCGGCGAAGACCGGCTTCGCGCCGGCCTGCAGCACGGCGTGGCCGGTCGCCGGGAAGGTGTAGTCGCCGACGATCACCTCGTCGCCGGGCTGGACGCCCAGCACCTTCAGGCCCAGGAACAGGGCGGAGCCGCAGTTGCTGGTGGTCAGAGCGTGCGCGGTGCCGGTCGTCTGCGCGAACCGTTCCTCGAAGCGACGGCACGCCGGGCCCGCGCCGGCCAGCCAGCCGGAACGGAACACTTCGGCGACGGCTGCGAGCTCTTCGTCGCCGACGGTCGGCTTCCCGAGCAGGACGGGTTCGCCCACGGTAGATCTCCTGTGCATCAGGGTGTCCCGCATTGCGCGGGGTCGCGCCGAAGTGTATAGAAGTCGCGCTTCCTGCCTGTTTCGGGGACAGAACCCACGGGTAGCCACCCGTGCGGGGCATAGGCTCACGGAATGCGGATCGGGGTTCTGGGGGCCGTCGTCGCATGGGACGGCGCGGGCGGGACGGTCGCCGTCGGCGGCCCGCGAGGCAGGGCGCTGCTGGCGTTGCTCGCGGCGGATGCCGGACGGTTCGTGTCCGCCGAACGGCTCATCGACGGGCTGTACGGCGAGGAACCGCCCGACGGTGCGGCCAACGCGCTGCAATCGCAGGTCTCGCGGCTGCGCGGCGCGCTGAAACTGCCGATCGAATTCACCTCGGCGGGGTACCGCCTCCGGATCGAACCGGACGAAGTGGACGCGCACCGCTTCGCACGACTGGCCGGCGAGGGCCGTCGCGAACTGGCCGAGGGCGATCCGACGCGAGCCAGCGATCTGCTCGGCGAGGCGCTCGCGTTGTGGCGCGGACCGGCGTTCGCCGACGTGCCAGCCGCAGAGGTCCAGGCCACCCGGCTGACCGAGCTGCGGGCCGAGGCGGCCGCCGACCGGGTCGACGCGGAGATCTCGCTCGGCCGCGCCGCCGACGTTCTCGACGAACTGCGCACCGCCATCGCCGAGCATCCGCTGCGCGAACGGCCGCGGGCCCAGCTGGTGCGTGCCCTGCACGCGGCGGGCCGGACCGCCGAGGCGCTGGCCGCGTTCGAGGATGCCCGTCGCAAGCTTGCCGAGGAACTGGGCGCGGATCCTGGTCCAGACCTGACCGAGGCGCATCTGGCCGCCCTGCGCGGCGAGTCGGCGAACGCCGCGACGCCCTTGCCCGCACAGCTCACCAGCTTCGTCGGCCGCGACGACGAACTGCGCCAGGTCGCGGATCTCCTGCGGCGGGCCCGCCTCGTCACGCTGCTCGGCCCCGGCGGGACCGGGAAGACCCGGCTGGCCGTCGAAGCCGCGGCGGACGCGGGGCCGTGCGTCTTCGTGGAGCTGGCCCCGCACGTCGCTGACGACGTCCCGCAGGCCGTCCTCACCGCGCTCGGCTTGCGCGAAGGGGCACGCGGTCGGCAAGACCCGGTCGACCGGCTCGTGTCGGCATTGCGCGACCAAGCGACGTTGCTCGTGCTGGACAACTGCGAACACGTCATCGCCGCGGCAGCGCGGTTGGTCGCGCAACTGCTGCCCGCCTGCCCCGGGCTGCGCGTCCTCGCGACAAGCCGCGAACCGCTCGGCATCACCGGTGAACAGCTCGCGCCGATCCCCCGCCTGGCCGTGCCGCCACCGGGTGCCGAGACAGTCGAGGCCTACCCCGCGGTTCGGCTGTTCCTCGACCGCGCCCGCGCGAGCGACCCGGCATTCCGGCTGACCGACGAGACCGCGGCCGACGTCGTGCGGATCTGCGCCGCGCTCGACGGCCTTCCGCTCGCCCTGGAACTGGCCGCCGCCCGCGTGCGCACGCTGCCGGTCGCCGACATCGCCGCACGGCTCGACGACCGCTTCCAGCTCCTCGCCCGGGGCAGCCGCACCGCCGACGAACGGCACCGGTCGCTCCGCGGCGTCGTGGAATGGAGCTGGGATCTCCTCGATGAAGACGAACGCCGCCTCGCCCGCCGGCTGACCGTCTTCCCCGGCGGCGCGACACTCGCGTACGCCGAGCAGGTATGCGACGCCCCCGTCGATCTGCTTCCCGAACTCGCCGACAAGTCGCTTGTCGAGCCTTCGAGCGGGCGCTACCGAATGCTGGAGACGATCCGCGCGTTCTGCGCGGAAAAGCTCGACGCCGCAGGCGAGACCGAGCGTTTCCGGCGCGCCCACGCGCAGGCGTTCCTGCGGCTCGTCGAGGAAGCCGACCCGAAGCTGCGCACCGCGGAACAGCTGGACTGGCTGCGGAAAATCGACGCCGAGTACGACAACATCGTGGCCGCCCTCCGGTGGTCGGCCGCGTCGGATCCGTCGCTTGCCTTGCGGATCGCCACCGCCCTGTCGATGTATTGGTGGCTGCGCGGACGACGTTACGAAGGCGCGACGCTGTCGATGGAAATCGTGCGCCACTGCCAAGCGGAACCGCCGGAAGGACACCGCGAGCAATTCCTCATGTGCCTGCTGACCGCGATGGCCGGCGCGCCCGAAGCCGCCGAGACGGCGAACTATCGGTCCTATGTGGAGCAATACCTGGTGGACAGTTCCTGGACGCCGGAGCATCCGATGATGCTCATGCTGTCCGGCGTCGTGCTCGGACCGCCGGAAGACAACGACGCGCGGCTCCGGTTGTCCGGTCTCGAAAAGCAACCCGACCCGTGGCTGAACGCACTCGTGCCGATGGGCGACGGTCTGCGTTCGATTCTCTCCGGGGAACTCGACGAAGCGGAACGCGGCTTGCGAGAAGGCGAAGCGCGTTACCGGGCGCTCGGCGAACGCTGGGGTCTGTCGATGGCGCTCGACCACCTTTCGCAACTGCTGGTTTTGCGCGGCCGTCACGAAGAAGCGCTCGCCGCGATGACCGAATCCCTGTCGCTCATGCAGACGCTCGGCGCGACCGACGACTACGCGGATCTGCTGTGCCGTCGCGGCGACAGCCGAGCGTTGCGCGGCGATCTCGACGGCGCGAAAGCGGACTACGAGCGGACCGTCGAACTGGCCCACCGCACCGGAATGCCCGAGACCCGGGCCAGCGGTCAGGTCGGACTGTCCGGGCTCGCCCGCCGCTCCGGTGATCTGGCCACCGCACGGGCTCTCGCCGAGCAGGCGCTCGCCGAATGCGCCGCGGACTCGTTCTCGGCCGCCATCGTGCGGGCAGCCGCGTCGATCGCGCTCGGCTGGATCGACGTGGCCGAGCATCGCCTGGACGACGCCCGCCGCCGGATGCGACTCGGGGTCGAAACCGCGCACCGCTGGCATGACCACGGGTCACTGGCCACCGCGTTCGAGGGGGTCGCCGGGGTCTTCGCCGAGGAGGGCCGGTTCGCCGACGCCGCCGCTCTGCTCGGTGCGGCGGCCGCGGTGCGCGGTACCGCCGTGCCCGGCCAGCACGATGTCGCGCAGGTCACCGCGGCCGCGGAACAGGCGCTCGGGCCGGACCGGTTCGCCGCCGCGTACACCGCCGGTAAGCAGCTAGAACCGCACGAACGCCTCGAGTTGGCCGGATTGTCCCCGGTCCAGTGAACCGGTACCACGCCGTCGGGGGGTACGCAGCGCCGCACGAGAGCGCGTAGCCTTCCCTGCCGTGCGGAACGTAGTTGTGATCGGTGGGGGAATCGTCGGGCTGTCGGTCGCGTGGGAGCTGTCCCAGCGCGGTCAGGACGTGACGGTGCTCGAAAAGGAAGCTCGCTGGGCGGCGCACCAGACCGGGCACAACTCCAACGTCGTGCACGCCGGGCTCTATTACAAACCGGGCTCGTTCAAGGCGCGGATGTCGGTCGGCGGCAACCGGTCCATTGTGGATTTCGCCAGGCAGTACGGGGTGCCGGTCGAGGTCTGCGGCAAGCTGGTGGTGGCCACGCGCGAGGAGGAGATCCCCGCGCTGGACACGCTCGCCGAGCGGGCCGAGGCCAACGGCGTGCCGGCCAAGCGAATCACCCCCGCGGAGGCCCGCGAGTACGAGCCGGAGGTGTCCTGCGTCGGCGCGCTGCGCGTCGAGTCGACCGGGATCATCGACTTCCCCGCGGTGTGCGCGGCCCTCGTGCGGCTGCTCGACGAGGCGGACGCGGACCTGCGGCTGAACACCCCCGCGCTGGGCATCCGCCCGGCTCGCGGCGGCGGCGTCGAGGTGGCCACCGGTTCCGAGGTGCTGCGCGCGGACGCGCTGGTCAACTGTGCCGGCCTGCACGCTGACCGCGTCGCCGAACTGGCCGGGCTCACCCCGAGCGCGCGCATCGTGCCGTTCCGTGGCGAGTACTACGAACTGAAGCCGGAGCGCCGCCACCTCGTGCGCGGCCTGATCTACCCGGTGCCGGACCCGACGCTGCCGTTCCTGGGCGTGCACCTGACCCGCATGCTGGACGGCAGTGTCCACGCGGGCCCGAACGCCGTGCTCGCGCTGCGCCGCGAGGGCTACCGCTGGGCCGACGTGTCGGTGAAGGATCTCGCCGACGTCGCCCGATTCCCCGGTTCCTGGAAGCTCGCGCGCAAGTACGCCTACCCGACCGGCCTCGAAGAGGTGCTGCGGTCGTTCTCGAAGAAGCGGTTCGCCGCCAGCCTCGCGCAGCTCGTGCCCGCGGTCACCGAGGACGACATCGTGCGCCACGGCTCCGGCGTCCGGGCGCAGGCATTGCGCCCGGACGGTTCACTGGTGGACGACTTCCTCATTGAGTCCACAAAGGACCAGGTGCACGTGCTCAACGCGCCGAGCCCGGCGGCGACGAGCGCACTGGAGATCGCCAAGTACATCGCCGACCAGGTGACCGACTGAACCGTCTAATGTAGACAGTTCAGGAAGGCAGATTCCCCGACACCATCGGGATTCCGGCCTTGACCGCGTCGCACGCCTTGGTCTTGTCGGACAGCTGCCCGCTGACGATCTGGATCGAGGCGGTGTCCGAAACCGAGAGCCCGGCCGCGCAGATCACGCCGCCGGAATCGTTGAAGTTCGGGAACAGCGACCATTTCCGGCCGTTCACGTCTATCTGCTCGGTCGGCGCGACTTCCATGCCCGGCCAGCGTTTCAGCGGCACGTCCGGCCCGACCCAGACCTCGAACGGTTTCTGCCCGCCGTCTCCGTCGGTGTCCTTCCACAGGCAGTAGGTCACGTTCGGCGAGATGACCTTGGAACTGTCCAGTTCGCCCTGCGGCACCATTTTCAGCTGCTGCGCCTGCTCCGGCTTCAGCAGCTGACACGGGTTCACCGACGCGAGCGGCCCGCTCGGCGCGGTGCCCCCCGGCGGAGTGCTCGGCGTGATCGGCGGCGCGGGCTGCCCGCCCGGCAGATGCGCGGCGACCTGCGGGATGACCTTCTTCGCGCGCTCGCAGGCCTGCGCGTCGTCCGGATAGGACACGCTCACGAAGGCGAACGACTTCGGCCCGAGCGTCGTGTACAGGTCGCAGCTGCCGCCCATGAACCCGGCGTACCGCGTCCACGCGAACCCGCCGAGCTCCACCGGGTCGGCCTTCTTGAGAGCCCCCTGGAGGTAGTCGTCGAGGCTCAGGTCCACCGACCAGCCGACGGACATGACCACCGTGTGCTCGGTGTCTGTCGCGGTCCACAGGCACATCGCGGGCGCGCGCTGTTCCTTGCTGGCCTTCACCGGCCTGCCCTGCGGTTTGTAGCCAAGCCCGGCGAGCTGCTTCGCGTCGAGCAACGCGCACGGGTCGACGACCTGTGTGACCGGCCCTTGCCCCGGCACCGGCGAAGCCACGCCGCTCACCTGCTGCGTGCACCCGGCGAGCAGCATCGCGACCGCCGCCAGGGCGACCGCCGCTCCGTTGAACCTCATCGGCTGTCTCCTCCTCCGCCCCGCATCGCACCCTACTGACCAGCGGGGTCCACGACAGCGGTCCGTGAAGGGCCCCTTGAGGGAATCTGATTCCCTCAAGGAGTCCTTCACGGACTTCTGCGAGCCCGGGCTCAGCGCTTGACCGGCTCCAGCACCTCGAGCCCGCCCAGGAACGGGCGCAGCGCCACCGGCACCCGGACCGAACCGTCCGGCTGCTGGTGGTTCTCCACGATCGCGACGATCCAGCGCGTGGTCGCCAGCGTGCCGTTCAGCGTGGCGGCCGTCTGCGGTTTGCCGTTGTCGTCCCGGTAGCGGACGGACAGCCGGCGGGCCTGGAACGTGGTGCAGTTGGACGTCGACGTCAGCTCGCGGTAGGTCTCCTGCGTCGGGACCCACGCCTCGCAGTCGTACTTGCGGTAGGCGGACGTGCCGAGGTCGCCGGTCGCGGTGTCGATGACCCGGTACGGGACCTCGATCGCGGCGAGCATCTCCTCTTCCCAGCCCAGCAGCCGCTCGTGTTCGGTCTCGGCGTCCTCCGGCTTGGCGAAGACGAACATCTCGACCTTGTCGAACTGGTGCACCCGGATGATGCCGCGGGTGTCCTTGCCGTACGACCCGGCCTCGCGGCGGTAGCACGACGACCAGCCCGCGTAGCGGCGCGGACCGGCGGCGAGGTCGAGGATCTCGTCCGAGTGGAACCCCGCGAGCGGGACCTCCGACGTGCCGACGAGGTACAGGTCGTCGTCGCGCAGCCGGTACACCTCCGACGAGTGCGCGCCGAGGAAGCCGGTGCCGGCCATGATCTCCGGGCGGACCAGCGACGGCGTGATCATCGGCGTGAAGCCGTTCGCCGTCGCGCGCGCCACGGCCATGTTCAGCAAGGCGAGCTGCAGTTGCGCGCCGACGCCGGACAGGAAGTAGAACCGCGAGCCCGACACCTTCGCGCCGCGCTCCATGTCGAGCGCGCCGAGGCCCTCCATCAGGTCGAGGTGGTCGCGCGGGGTGAAGTCGAACGACGGCACCTCGCCGACGGTCTTCAGCACCGCGAAATCGTCCTCGCCGCCGATCGGTGCGTCCGGGTGCACCAGGTTCGGCAGGACGCGGAACAGCTTGTCGAACTCCTCCGACGCCTCGTTCTGCTCGACCTCAGCGGCCTTGACCTGCGCCGACAGGTCCTTCGCGCGGGCCAGCAGGGCGGGCTTCTCCTCGGCGGAGGCCTTCGGCACCTGCTTGGACACGGACTTCTGCTCGGCCCGCAGCTTGTCGGCGGTCGCGATCGCAGAGCGGCGGCGCGTATCGAGGTCGAGCAGCTTGTCGACCACTCCCTCGTCCTCGCCACGGGCACGCTGCGACGCGCGCACGGCTTCCGGGTCTTCGCGCAGAGTCCTGGGGTCAATCACGGACAGAAGGGTAGTCGCAGGCCAGCCGCGCCTTCGACGCGGTTTCCCGTACACACTGTGCGGCGCCCTCGAGACAACCCGACAGTCTGATCGTTGTCGCCCGTTTCCCGCGCTCCCCATACTCACTAGAACCCGGAGCGGAGGGAATTCACATGACCGACGACCTGCTCGCGCGCCACCGCGCGGTGCTCCCGTCCTGGATGTCCCTGCTGTACGACGAGCCGATCGAAATCGTGCACGCGCAGGATCGCCGTCTCACCGATTCCACCGGCCGCACCTACCTCGACTTCTTCGCCGGCGTACTCACGAACGCCATGGGCTACGACGTCCCCGCGATCAGCGACGCGGTCCGCAAGCAGCTGGACACCGGCGTCCTGCACACCTCGACGCTGTACCTGATCCGCTCGCAGGTCGAGCTGGCCGAACGCATCGCGGAACGCTCCGGCATCCCGGACGCCAAGGTGTTCTTCACCAACTCCGGCAGCGAAGCCAACGACACCGCGCTGATGCTCGCCACCCAATACCGCCGCAGCAACCAGGTGCTGGCGATGCGGAACTCCTACCACGGCCGGTCGTTCGGCACGGTCGCGATCACCGGCAACCGCGGCTGGTCGGCGTCCTCGCTGAGCCCGGTCAAGGTCAACTACGTCCACGGCGGCTACCGCTACCGCAGCCCCTTCCGCGACCTGCCCGACACCGCCTACATCGACGCCTGCGTCGCCGACCTGGTGGAGCTCCTCGAAACCGCCACCGCGGGCGACGTCGCCTGCCTGATCGCGGAGCCGATCCAGGGCGTAGGCGGCTTCAGTTCCCCGCCGGACGGCCTGTTCAAGGCCATGAAGGAAGTCCTGGACGACCACGGCATCCTGTTCGTCTCCGACGAGGTCCAGACCGGCTGGGGCCGCACCGGCGACCACTACTGGGGCATCCAGGCGCACGACGTCGTCCCGGACATGATGACCTTCGCCAAGGGCCTCGGAAACGGCCTGGCCGTAGGCGGCGTGGTCGCTCGCGGCGACATCATGGACTGCTTCCGGGCGGAATCGTTCTCGACCTTCGGCGGCAACCCGGTGTCCATGCAGGGCGCGCTGGCCGTTCTGGACTACATCGACGACCACGATCTGCAGGCGAACTGCAAAGCCCGCGGCGACCAGCTGATGCGAGGCCTGCGCGCGGCGAACAGCCCCTTCGTCGGGGAGGTGCGCGGCAAGGGCCTGATGATCGGCGTCGAGCTGATCGAACCCGGCACCACAACGCCGAATACCGCCGCCGCCAAGCAAATGCTGGAAGAAACCAAAAAACGCGGTTTGCTCATCGGAAAGGGCGGCCTGCACAAAAACGTCCTCCGCATCGGCCCGCCGATGACCCTCACCGAAGCCGAAGCCGCCGAAGGTCTGCAAATCCTCCTCGACTCGCTGGCCGCGCTGTCCTGACCGCTCGCCCCGGCGATTTTGTCGTACCCCGGTGCGAAGATCCGTGCTCGTGAACACCGAACAGTTCTGGGCCCTGATCGACGAGGCACGCAGCCAGGCCTCCGCGCCGGAAGACAGCTACGACGTAGCCGAACAAGCCTGCGCTTTGCTCTCCGCGCGGCCGCGGGAGGAGATCGTCGCCGCCCAGCAGATCGTCTGGGAGCTGCTGGCCGACTCCTACCGCGCGCCGCTGCGGGCAGCCGCCTACCTGGTCAACGGCGGCTGCTCCGACGACGGCTTCGACTACTTCCGCGGCTGGCTGGTCATGCAAGGCCGGGAAGTCTTCGAGCGGATCGTGGCCGCCCCGGACGAACTGGCCGAATTGCCCGCGGCGCGCGAGGCCGCGGCAGACGGCGAAGAACTGGAGTGCGAAGCCGCACTAGGCGTCGCCTCGAGCGCACACATCGACGCGACCGGCGAGGAACTTCCCTCGGACTCGTTCACGACCCGGTACCCGCCGCTGGACCCTGACTGGGAGTTCGATTACGAGGACGCCGACGAGATGCGGCGCAGGCTGCCTCGGCTGGCCGCGGCCTGTCTGTCCTGATCCGGCGGCCCCGGCACTGCTGTGCGGGAACCCGTCCCGCACAGCAGTGAGTCACTTCCGCACAAACCTCGCCACGTGCTCGGCGAGCGTCTCCCCCGCATCCTCCTGCAAAAAGTGCCCAGCGCCCGCGACCGTCGGGTGGTCCAAACCACCCGCGCCGCGCATCGAACGCTGCAGAATCGGCGCCATCCCGCCAGTGATCGGGTCCCCGTCCGAGAATGCGCACAAGAACGGCACATCCAATTCCGTCAATGTCGCCCAGGCCGCCCGATTGGCCTCCGACGCCGGGTCGTCCGGCCGCGTCGGCACCAGCCCCGGCATCGCCCGCGGTCCGGCCTTGTACATCTCGTTCGGGAACGGCGCGTCGTAAGCCGCCCGGACCTCCTCCGACAACGGCGTCTGGCACCCGGCCTGCACACACCGCCCGACGTCCAGGATCTGCGCGCCCTCCACCGCCTCGCGGAACTTGTGCCACACCGGCGGCATGTCCACGTCCCCGGTCGGCAATCCGGTGTTGGCCGCGACCACCCCGGCGAACCGTCCCGGGTTCTCGGCCACCAGCCGCAGCCCGATCAGCCCGCCCCAGTCCTGTCCGACCAGCGTGACGTCGTTCAGCCCCAGCACGTCGAACGAGAACCGGCGCATCCACTCCACGTGCCGCGCGTAACTGTGGTCGGCGATCTCCGCGGGCTTGTCCGACCGGCCGAACCCGACCAGGTCCGGCGCGATCGCCCGCAATCCGGCGTCGGCCAGCACCGGCAGCATCTTCCGGTAGAGGAACGACCAGCTCGGCTCCCCGTGGAGCAGCAGAACGGGCGGCCCGTCGGCGGGCCCGGCCTCGACGTAGCCGACTCTGATCAACCCGCCGTCCGGGTCGGACAGATCGGTGTACTGAGGTTCGAAGGCGAAATCGGGCAGGTCCGCGAACCGGTCTTCCGGCGTCCTGAGGAGTCGCACGGGTCCCACGTTAGTGGGAACGGGACCGCGCGGCAGTGCGCGAACGCTACGAAATCGCTACCGCGACCACCAGCCCCAGCCCGAGGTGCGCCGCCGCGACGACCACGCTCGCCGGGGCGAACTTCTCGCTCTCGATCGTGGACCCGACGTCGATCCGGGTCGCCCACTCCAGCAGCCGCACCGCCAGCACCTGCACGATGATCCCGAGGAGGCCGTAGACCAGCGACGTGATCAGCCCGGCGGTCAGGTCGCTCGCGGAGCTGTAGATCGCCACGACCACGATGAAGGCCATCGAGAGCAGCCCGGACGCGGTCACGATCACCGCGTTCGGCAGCCCGCGGGTGACCAGCTTCGACAGCTTGCCCGGCGTGGTGAAGTCGATCGCGTAGAAGCCGGCGAACATCAGGAGCAGGCCGACGATGCCGTACAGCAGGATCGCGCCGATGCCGCGCACGAGGTCGGAACCGAACGTTGCGGGCAGCGCGAGCGTCGAGGTCACGGGGTCTCCCTGGATGGCCAATTCAGCCGGTGGAATCGGACATCCAGGGTTGTATCATGACTCGGGGATACGATGCGGCACAAACGCCGCACCGTCGTCGGTGACGAGTCCGCTGGTCTCGCGGATGCCGAGGCCCGCCGAGGAATCCCCGACGATCCACGCGCCGAGCGCGGGCCGGTACCCGTCGAACTCGGGCAGCGGGTCGAAGGCCTGGTAGACGTAGCCTTCCGCGCCGTAGACGCCGTCGGTCTGCGTTTCGTACCCGGTGGCCACGATCTGCACGTTCGCGCCCTCGCGGCCGAGCTTCGGCTTGCGCACGTACTCGGTGAGCAGGCCGGGATCGTCAGCGAACGCGGGCAGCAGGTTCGGATGCCCGGGGTAGTTCTCCCACAGCACGGCGAGCAGGGTCTTGTTCGACAGCAGCATCTTCCACAGCGGTTCGACCCACAGCGTGCGCGGCATGGTCTCCACCGCGAACTTGCCGAACTCCTCGTCGACGACCCATTCCCACGGGTACAGCTTCACCACCGTGGACATCTGCGCCTCGGCGAGGTCGACGAACCGCTTGAGCACCGGGTCCCAGCCGATCTCCTCGATCGCGAGCCCGACCGTGTCGAGCCCGGCCTCGGCCGCGGTCTCCTGCAGGTACGCCGTGGTCACGTGGTCCTCGCCGCTCGGATCGGCGGCGGACCAGGTGAAGTGCAGCTCGTTCGACGGCAGCTTGCCGCCGAGCTCCTTCCAGCGCTCCACCAGCTTCTCGTGGATGGAGTTCCACTGGTCGTCTTCCGGGAAGACGTCGGTTTTCCAGTACCACTGCAGCAGCGACGCCTCCAGCAGCGTGGTCGGCGTGTCCGCGTTGTACTCCAGCAGCTTGGCCGGCGATTTGCCGTCGTAGCGCAGGTCGAAGCGGCCGTAGACGTGCGGGTCCTGGCGCTTCCAGGACTCCGCGATGTGCGGCCACACCCACTCCGGGATGCCGAAGCGGTGGTACTGCTCGGTGGTCACGACGTTGTCGACGGCCTCCAGGCACATCGAATGCAGCAATTCGACGTCCGCCTCGAGCGACAGCACCTCGTCCATGTCGAAGACATAGTGCACCGACTCGTCCCAGTACGGCCGGGGTTTGCCGGTGCCGTCGCGCGCCGGGGTGCCGTAGACCAGGCCCTGCTCTTCGACGATCCGCTGCCAGTCGCGGCGCGGTTCCCGCCGGTCCCGATACACCTACGAGCCTCCGCTCTTGCCGGTCCCGCCGGTGCCTCCGGAGGTGCCGCTCTTGCCGCTGATGCCGAACCCGCCGCGCTGGATGCTGCTGCCCGACTTGGTCGAAACGTTGGTGTTGCCCGACGGCGCGGTGAAGCTGCCGCCGGAGACGTGCTGGCCGATGTTGCCGGATCCGCCGTAGTTGTAGCGGTACTGGCTGTACCCGCCGCCCGGAAGGGGGATGAACCAGAACCCGCCGCTGTAGTGGCCGCCGTGGCTGGTCGCGTAGCTCTCGTCGCAGTACTGGTCGTTTTGGATGACCCCGTTGGAGTCGGTGCAGACCGCGGTGACCTCGGCGGGCTTGGCGATCGTGTAGAACGTCGCGACCAATCCGACAAGACCGACGGTGACGCCGCCGCCGATCAGGATCTTGCGTTTGGTGGCCGCCTTCGCGTCGGCCGCCTCCTGCGCCGCGAGGGCTTCCTGACGTTCGCGTTCCTGGTCGGCGATGGCCTGCCGGCGGGCCCGCTGTTCGGCCACCGAGGGCTGCCGGGGCTGCGTGTTCGCGTCCTGGAAACGCATCGAGCCCGGCTTCTTCGGCTCCTCGGGCGGCTGCACGCCGCCGGTGTCGTCTTGCGTCATGTGCGCTCCGTAATCCCCCACCACTGCAAACCCCGCGTTCCACCCTAATCGACCCGGCACACGCGCGGTTCATGCGGCGCGGGCATCATGGGTATCGATGTCTCAACGCTCGGAGCGGTTCCCTTCGCGTATGCAGACCCTGACCACCCGCGTGGTGATGGCCGGGGTGTTCTTCGGCGCGGTCATCGCGCTGGCCTTGAGCGTCGCCTTCTCCTGGACCGACACGCTCGCCGGCGGCGCGGGCGGCGGGGAGGGCAAGCTCACCGAGGCCGCCCAGCAGGCGTTCCACTCGCCGCCGGGCACCTGCCTGACCTGGACCGCCAAGGACGCCTCCGACGCGCACGCGGTGCCGTGCGAGCAGGCGCACCTGTTCGAGGTCACCACCGTGGTCGACATCGGCGCGAAGTACCCGCAGCAGGCTCCGTTCCCGAGCCTCGAGCAGTGGCAGGACATCGCGCAGCAGCAGTGCAACTCCGACGTGCGGCCGTACCTCGGTCACCCGCTCGACCCGTACGGCAAGCTCACCACCAACCTGCTGCGGCCCACCTCGGCGCAGTGGTCGCAGGGCGACCGCCAGCTGCGCTGCGGCCTGCAGTTCGCCGGTCCGGGCGGCACCCTGCAGCCCACGACCGGTGCGGCGAAGACCCAGGACCAGTCGATGGTGTGGGCCCCGGGCACCTGCCTCGCGCTGGTGGGCAAGGGCGTCGGCGACCCGGTCGACTGCAGCAAGCCGCACTCCTACGAGATCATCGCGACCCTCGACCTGGCCTCGCACTTCAAGGACGGCTACCCCAAGCTGGACGACCAGAAGTCCTGGCTGGACACCGAGTGCAACAAGGCCGTGAAGGACTACACCGGCAGCACCGACCTCTCCTCGAAGAAGCTCACCCTCGGCTGGGACTCGCGCGAGCAGGAGAGCTGGGACGCCGGGTCCACGAAGGTCAACTGCAAGGTCGCGGCCACGCTGCCGGACGGCAGCGGGTTCCAGGCGGTCACCGGCAGCGTGAAGGGCGGGTCGTCCGGATCGTCGGGCCAGCAGCAGAGCTCGCCGCCCAGTTCCGGCGGGGGCAACTGAGCGGTGCCCGTCGAGATGAGCCAGGCGCGGTTCGAGGAACTCGTGTCCGACGCGCTCGACCAGGTGCCCGCGGAGTTCGCCGCGGCGATGGACAACGTCGTGGTGCTGGTCGAGGACTTCAACGAGGAAGCACCGGACATCCTCGGGCTCTATCACGGCATCGCGCTCACCGAGCGCACCAGCCACTACAGCGGGACGCTGCCGGACCGGATCTCGATTTACCGGGAACCGATCCTCGACCTCTGCGACACCGAGGACGACGTCGTCGAGGAAGTGCTGATCACCGTGATGCACGAGCTCGGCCACCATTTCGGCATCGACGACGAGCGGCTGCACGAACTCGGCTGGGGCTGATTCCGGCGGCGCCCCGCCGGCCCGTTGCTCTTCTCTGAGCACCATCGCGACGCGACCGCGGATACCACCGATCGTCACCAAAGCGTCACAGAACGCCGTCGATCTCCCTAGACTGGCCTCACCAGGCAGTTTCCTTCCTCGTGAGGTGGTTCGTGTCGCATCGTCAGACGGACAGCCGGCTGCGCTGGCTGCTCGCGTCGAGCGGCACGTCGAACCTCGCCGACGGCATCGCCAAGGTCGCCTTCCCGCTGCTGGCGACCACGCTGACCCGCGATCCGGTGGAGATCGCCGCCCTGTCGGCGGTGCAGTTCCTGCCGTGGCTGCTGTTCGCCATCCCGGCGGGCACGCTCGTCGACCGGATCGACCGCAAGAGGGCGATGATCGCCGCGAACGCGATGCGCGCGCTCGTGGTCGCCGCGGTCACCGCGCTGCTCGCGTTCGGTTCGGTGGAGATCTGGACGATCTACGTCGCGTCGCTGCTCGTGGGCATCGCGGAGACGGTCGCGGAGAGCGCGGCGAACGTGCTGCCGCCCGCGCTGGTCGAGGAGGACCGGCTGCAGAGCGCCAACAGCAAGCTGCAGGCATGCGAGATCGTCGGCCAGACGTTCCTCGGCGGCCCGGTCGGCAGCGCCACCTTCGCGATGTTCGCGGCTTTCCCGTTCCTGCTCTCGTCGGCCGGGTTCGCGGTCGGGGCCGCGGTGCTGCTCGGCATGGCGGGCAACTACCGGCCGCGGCAGGAAACCAAGTCACACATTCGGGCGGATTTCGCGGACGGCTTCCGCTGGCTGCGGCGGCATTCCCTGCTCCTGCGGCTGCTCGCGATCGCGGGCCTGCTCAGCCTGATCAGCGAGCTGGCCCAGGCACAGCTGGTGCTGTACGCGCTGGAAGACCTGCATTTGTCCGACGCCGCCTTCGGCGCTTTCGCGTTCGTCGGCGGGGCTGGCGGCCTGGTCGGGGCCGGATTGACCCCGCGGCTGGCCCGGCGCATCGGACGGCGGACGGTCCTGATCGGCGGGGTGTTGTTCTGCGCGCTCGGCTTTGGCGGCATGGGCCTGGTGCGCCAGCCGGTCGTGTCCGCGGTCCTGTTCGGCGTGTTCGCGGCGGCGGTAGTGGCGGTGAACGTCGTGCTCGCGACCGCGCGCCACACGCTCGTGCCAGGCGAGCTGCTCGGCCGCGTGCTCGGCGTCTGGCGCACCGTCGTCTGGGGCGCGATCCCGCTCGGCGCGCTCCTCGGCGGGTTGCTCACGAAGTTGCTCGGCTCGGCGGGCGACACCTTCACCGCTTCAGGCGTTCTGCTGCTGTTCGTGACCGGCTACGCACTTTTCGCGCTGCGTGGGCACCCGCTCGATGACAAAACGGCCTCGACCGGCGACGGAGTCCGTTCGCAGCAGTGATCCGGCGCGGATTTGGTGCTGAAATAACAGCTCACCCCGGCCGCCCGGAGGTACGTGATGACTGCGCTCGACACTCCGCCGCTGCCGGACGACGACCGCGACACCGATCCGGATCTTGAACCGCCGCCGCCCGCCTCGCGTCGGCCGCTGGTGATCGCCGCCATTGCCGGATTCGTGCTCGGCGGATGCGTGCTCGGGCTGTTGTGGGGGCTGTCCGGCCAACGTGCCGGAGCGAATGTCGACGCCGCGGCCGCGTGCGCCGCGTTCTCTCGTGCCGGGCACATCCCGGACACCACCGGCGGCGTCGACGCGGCGCAGTTCACCCGAATGTCCGACGACGCGGTGCACCGCGTCACCGGCGCGACGGAACTTGCCAAGGCGGCGGCGACCTTCGACGGCAACTATCAGCCGCTGGCCAAAAGCCTCGACGCGGTGAACAAGATGGTGCTCAGCAGCCGCTTCGACAACCGCGACGGGCAGGCTGCCGTCGTCCAGGTCGAACAACTCTGCGCGCGGGGCTGACCCCACGCGCAGAGCGGTTTGAGCTGGTCAGGCCTTGTGCACGGTCTTCACGCCGAGCTGCTTGCCCGGGATGTTCGTGCCCGCGCAGCCGAGGCCGTCGAGCGGCACGAACTTCGACGCGGTCTCCTGCGGCAAGTACACGCGAAGCCCCTTGACCGGCGTCGGCTTGCACACCGCCGGGTCGAAGTTGCGCACCTGCGCGAACTGCAGGTCCGCCGCGGCGGTCTGGCCGGGAGCCAGGTTCACCGGCGCGCCCTTGTCGCCGTCGCGCTGGGCGGGCTGGCCGATCTGGGCCCCGTTTTCGCCGCCGACGTAGGACACCCCGGGGAAGCCCTGGATGGTGCACGGTTTGCCGCTGGTGTTCTTGATCAGCAGCGACCGGTACTGCGAACCGGCACCAGCGTCGCCGCCGCCCAGCGACAGGGACACGTCGCCTGCCTTGCACAGGCCGTTGTCAGCGGGCGGTTTCTCGGCCGGCGCCGTGCCGCCGCTCGGGGCGGACGACGCGGAAGACGGAGCGGACGACGCGGCGGACGAAGCCGACGACATCGGGCTGCTCGACGGGGTTTCCGAACTCGCCGGACCGCTCGCGGCGGGTGCGCCCTGGCCGCACGCGGAAAGCAGGAGCGCCCCCGACGCGCCCACTGCGGACAGGAAGACCAGGGAAATCCACGGTTTCTTCGTGTTTGCCATCTCACTCGCCTCGCTGTGCTGGTGAACGCCTGCCTGGGTGAAACCTTCATCCGGAGGACGTGCCAGGTCCGGACGGGGTTGCTCCGCACCCGGTGAGTTCCCCACCGGGCCCGGGTTCACGCAGCGTTTCCCCGCCCGAGTGACCGGCTGCTCACGAAAGGCGGGTATCGATCCAGCGCAGGCACTCCCAGCCGTCGGGGCGGGCTTCCAGCTCGACGAACTTCGTATTCGGGATCAGGGCCTCGTTCGCCAGCTCGGCGGGCACGTTCGAAGCGAGCCACTCTCCGGCGAGCCGGATCGCGCCGCCGTGGCTGACCAGCACGACCACCCCGTCCGGCGACGTTTCCTCGTGCTTGGCCCGCAGTTCGTCGGCCGCGCCGACCATCCGGTCGCGCACCTGCGTGCCGGTCTCGCCGCCGGGAATCGCGACGTCCAGGTCGCCTTCCGTCCACGCCTTCACCACGCGCAGGTAGACGCCGATCGAGTCCAGGTCGGTCTTGCCCTCGAGATCGCCGGCGTCGACCTCCTTGACGCCCTCGATCACCTGCACGTCGAACCCGAGCGCCTCGGCCAGCGGTGCCGCGGTCTGCTGCGCACGCACCGCTTCCGACGCGTACACCGCCACGATCGGCTCGGATTTCAGCTCTTCGGCGAGCGCCGCGGCCTGCTCCCGGCCGAGTTCGGTGAGCGGCGGACCGGGCAACGCGGTGTCGAGCGCACGGCGGACGTTGCCTTCCGTCTGTCCGTGCCGGACCAGCAGCAGCCTCACGCGCCCTCTCCCTTCAAAACCGCGTCGACCCATGCCTGCGCGTCGAGGAAATCCTGGTTCCCCGCGCCTTCCTCGATCGTCGCCGCGACCCCGTCCGCCCTCGGATGCGAACCGAGAAAGCGCAGGTGACAGCGGCGGCGCAGGGCGGTCATCGCGTCGATGATCCGGGGTTCGGCGACGTGGCCCTCGAAGTCGATGAAGAACCGGTACTCGCCGAAGTTGTTGCGCGTCGGCCGGGCGTCGATCCGGGTCAGGTTGATCCCGCGACCGGCCAGTTCCACCAGCAGGTCGGACAGCGTCCCGGTGCGGTTGACCGCGGCCGCGACGATCGACGTGCGGTCGGCGCCGGTGGGCGCGGGCAGTTCGCCGGGGCGGCGCACCATCAGGAACCGGGTTTGCGCGTCGCGGACGTCGGCGACGCCGGTCGCCAGTTCCTCCAGCGGGTAGTGCTCGATCGCGACCGGTGCGGACACCGCGGCGTCGAAATCGCCCTCCACCACGCCGACCGCCGCCGCCGCGGTGGACGACGAGGCGACCGGGGTGGCGTCCGGCAGGTTCGTCTCCAGCCATTCGCGCACCTGGGCGAGCGCGTGCGGATGGCTCGCGACGGTGCGGATTTCGCCGCTCCCGGGCCGTTTGAGCACGCTGAAGTGGATGGGCAGGATCGTCTCGGCGGTGGCCACGAGCGGATCCCCGTCGCTGAGCCCGTCGAGCGTCGCGGGGACCACTCCTTCGACGGAGTTCTCGATGGGCACGCACGCGGCGTCCGCCGCACCGTCGCGGACGGCCTGCAGCGCCAGCCGGACGGTCTCGTAGGGGGTCAGGTCCTCGCCCGGCGCGAGCGCGCGGGCGGCCTGCTCTGTGAACGTGCCCTCAGGGCCGAAATACGCGATCCGCAACACGAGCGTCAGGCTAGCGACCGTGCGCGTGGCGCTTTTCACTCGGACAGCCGGTGGCTAAACCGGTTACGCCGGGTGGCGTTTTTTGCCATGCTGGAACGGTGACCGCCGACTCAGGCACACACGCCGGGCACGGGGAAGCCGTTTCGCCGGGTTCTCCCCGAACGCCGGAATTGGTGCTGTGCGCCGTCGATGAACCGCTGGCCGCGGCGTGGACCTCCGCCGTGGCGGATTTCGGCGGCTCCGCCCGGGTGCACCGCGGTTCGGTGCTCGACATCGCCGCACAGGCGGTGGTCAGCCCCGCCAACTCCTACGGCTGGATGCGCGGCGGGATCGACGCGGTCTACGCGCGGGCGTTCCCCGGCATCGAGCAAAGCGTGCGCAGCGCGGTGCTGGCCTCTTACGGCGGTGAGCTGCCGATCGGCGAGTCGGTGATCGTCCCGACCGGCGAAGCGGAACCGGCCTGGCTGATCAGCGCGCCGACCATGCGCGAGCCCGGCGAACGACTGCCCGCCGACACCGTCCACCCGTATCTCGCGGCGCGCGCGGTGTTCCTGCAGTGGCAGCGCGGCCAGCTCGATTCCGGCCCGGTCGCGTCGGCCGTGCGGACGATCGCGATGCCCGGCCTCGGCACCGGCGTCGGCGGTGTGGTTCCGGCCGCGTGCGCCCGTCAGGTCGCCGCCGCGTGGCAGGAAGTTTTCGGAACCAACGGTCACCATCGGTGATCGAATCCGGCCCGGTCAGGGGTGCGTGCATCACATCACAGCGCGTTCACGCGCGGTAAGCCCTACCGTTGATACGGCGTTACGGAAGTAGCGCAGACGGAGCCAGCGCAGGCGACGGCCGAGGAGTGTGCGATGCCCACACGGGTCCGTGAACTCAGCCCTTACGTAGAGCTGCATCGGGAACAGTGGCGGGAGCTTCGCAGCTCCACTCCGCTGCCGCTGACGGCGGACGAGCTGGTCCGGCTCCGCGGGCTCGGGGAACAAATCGATCTCGCCGAGGTCGCCGACGTGTACCTGCCGCTGTCGCGGCTGATCAACCTCCAGGTGAAGGCCCGGCAACAGCTGTACGAGGCCACCACGACGTTCCTCGGCGAGGACTGCCGCAACACCAAGGCTCCGTTCGTGATCGGCATCGCGGGCAGCGTCGCGGTCGGCAAATCGACCACCGCCCGCATCCTGCGCACTCTTCTCGCCCGCTGGCCCGACCACCCGCGCGTCGACCTCGTGACGACCGACGGGTTCCTCTACTCGCGCGCGGAGCTGACCCGGCGCGGGATCATGCACCGCAAGGGTTTCCCGGAAAGCTACGACCGGCGCGCGCTGCTGCGGTTCGTCACCGAGGTGAAGTCCGGGGCCGAGCGGGTGTCCGCGCCGGTGTACTCGCACCTGGCCTACGACATCCTCCCGGACCAGGAGCAGGTCGTGGAGCGGCCGGACATCCTGATCATCGAGGGGCTGAACGTCCTGCAGCCCGGGCCGAGCCTGACCGTCTCGGATCTGTTCGACTTTTCGATTTACGTCGACGCGCACATCGACGACATCGAGCACTGGTACGTCGAGCGCTTCCTGAAACTGCGGCACACCGCGTTCGCCGACCCCGCCTCGCACTTCCACCACTTCGCCGGGCTGCCCGACGACGAGGCCCGCGAAGAGGCGCGGCACCTGTGGCGCACCATCAACGAGCCGAACCTGATGGAGAACATCAAGCCCACCCGGCCGCGGGCGACGCTGGTTCTCCGCAAGGACGCCGACCACGCGATCAACCGGGTCCGGCTGCGGAAACTCTGACGGTCACCCACATGCGCCTCGCCGGTCTCGTCCGGCACAGGAGCCGGAGTAATTGACCGATCGGCCGGAGTCTTCGTAACCACTTGGCCGATACCCGCGGCCCCGGTCCGCACGCGACCCTGAACGCAGCAGGATCTCGCACCTGACCTGCGGAGGAGGCCACGATGTTTTCTATCGTCCTGACCTGGGTCGGCGCGGTATTGGGATTGACGCTGCTGGTCGCGATGGCCGTGGGGGCGTTCGTCGTCGACTTCGACGAGGCGCTGCGCGAGCGGCGCGTGAAGGCCCGCGGCACGGCGGAGCCGACCAGCTGAGGACCGAGCTTCGGCTCCGGGCAAGATGGTCGGCATGAGTCCGGTGAGCCGCGCGCGCAAGAAGAGTTCCCTACCCGCCGCCCCCAGCGTCAACGGTCTGTTCAAGGACGTGCTGCGGGACTTCTCCGCGGTCGCGGCCGAGCCCGGTCCGTTCGACATCGACCTGCTCGCTTCCGAGGTCGTCGGGCAGTGGCGGGACGTCGTCGTGGAGGACGAACCGGAAAACCAGCTCGGCCTTGAGCTGATCGCCTTCGCGCAGCGCAAGATCACGCCCGGTGCGGCGGCGCTGCTGGCCGCGCTGAAGGTGCTGGCCGAATCCGAAGAGGAACGTTCGGCGGCGGCCGAGGCGCTCGATGTCGTGCTCGGCCGGGGCATTCCGGAGCCGGAGTGGGCCGCCGAGGTCGGACAGGTCAGCGTCGGCGAATGCTGGCGCACCGGGGACGTCTACGGCGACGAGTCGTCGCTGCTGTGCGTCTTTTCCCGCGGCGACCATTCGCTCGGCCTGCTCGCGCTGCTGGACTTCACCGAGGGCGGCCGGGTGCGCGACCTGGTGGTCATCGAGGAGCCGCACGAGGTGCTCGCCGAAATGCGCTCGCAGGTCGAGGAAGACGGCGAGCTGGTCGTGCTGGAAAAGATCGAGCCCGCCGACGCGCACCGGCTGCTGGTGTCCGGGATCGAGGCCACGGACGCGCTGGACGAGCCGGACGTCGGCGAGGACTACCCGCGGTTCCACGCCATCGCGCTGACCTGGGCGCGTTCGCTGCCGGAGCCTTCCGCCGCCGCCCCGGTGGCGGAATGGACCGCCGCGCAGCGCGAGGAAGCCGTCACGCGATTCCTCGCCGACACGAACCTGCCCGACGCCGACGCGGCCCGCGAAATCGCCACCCTGCTGGTCGACCACGGCTGCCGGGTCGAACCGGCGAACCCGCTGCGCGTCGGTCCGGAGAAGCTGGCGCGGTTCCTCGAATCCTTGCTGGACGGCGAATACGAACTGGAAGACGAGGACGCCGTCGCGCCGGTCGTGCTGTCCTGGGCCAGCTGGACCGCCGCCCGCGCCGGACTGTCCGAAGTCGCCACGGCCGCGTTGCTGGAAGAGGTCACCGAATACCTCGGGGAGTACCTCTCGGACGACGACGAGGACGAGGACTTCAGCGACTACCTCGACGGCACCGAATCCGCCGACGAAGCACTGGAAGTGGTGGCCCGCCGCCGTTTCGCGGTGCCTGATCTGTCCACAGTGATCGGTGACGAAGAACTGACCGACCTCGACCCGGGCGACCCGGAACAGCGCCGGCTGCTGGTGATCGGCGCGCACCCGGAGTACCACGAATCGTTGGCCGCCGAGGAATTCGACGGCGCGGACGGCCTCCGTCTCGCCCTCGAGACGTCCATTGTGGACCAGCTGTGGGACGACGAACCCGCCGAGGTGTGGACCGCCGCGCAGAACCTGTTGCGGCAGGACCTTTCCCGCGAGGACGTCCTCGACCGGCTCGTGACTGTCCTCGAAGGACAGTTGACCGAAACCGAGGAAGAAGACCAGCTGGACTACGACCTGGACGCCTACCGCGCCGCCCTGGCCGAGATCTAGCCCTTCGGAAGCGCGATCCGGGCCGACCGGATCTCCGCGAGCAACCGGGTCTTGCGGCGGTGGAGGTTCACCAGCTCGGCGACGTAGCCGGTGAACTCCTCCGCCGTGCCCGCTTGTTTGTGCAGGGTGCGCAGTTTTTTGAGGCACTGCGCCGCTTCCCGGTACGCGCTGGCTTCTTTTCGGGCGATCAACTGCTCGATCCGCTCGCGGTACTCCGGAATGGACTCTTCTTCTTTCCGCGGTGCCTCTTTCGGCTGTGGTTTCGCCGTCCTTGCTTTCGCCGCCCTCGGTTTCCCTGTCCGCTGCGGAGTCAGCACCCGCGCCGCGTACGCGATCGCCTCGCTGTGCCGTCCCGCCGCCCGCAGCACCCGGACGATCTTGAGACTGACGTCCACCCGAGGCGGCTTGGCCGCGAGAATGGCGACCAGCCCGTCCACGTCCCCGCTGGCCTCCGCGATCTCCTCCTGCAGCCGCTCCGCGATCGCGAGCTTCTCCTCGATCGGCTTCCCGCGCAGCACTTCGTCCACAATGGACTTCATCCGCGCGAGCCCGGCGTCCCCGAGCGCCGCCGCGAAATCGGCCACCGCGACGGCCCGCCCGCTGAACGCCGCCTCCAGCACCCAGTCCGCGAGCTGCTCCGGATCCGGCGGCCGAGCCGCACAAGCCCGCGCGTACAACGCGACCGCCTGGTCAAGCCGCACCTCGAGGTCCGCGGCGAGGTCGCCGTGCTGCTCGAGCATGCCCACGATGTCGTCCACCGCGCGCCGGGCAAGCGGCGCGAGATCGGCGCGGCTCCCGGCGTCGAGCAGCCGCCGCACAGTATCGAGAACCGCACCGATTTTGGCGGTGTACTCGACCGGGTCGGGGACGCTCACGCGAACAGTCTGCCGTATGGCCCGTAACCGGCGTGTGGGCCAACGGCGTACTCTTTTCGGCCCAACCCGGACACCCCAGGTGAGCACCGCGCGTGATAATCAGGTCCAGTGACCCTAGACGACCTCACCCAGCGCCTCCGCGACTTCGCCGCCGCCCGGGACTGGGAACCGTTCCACACCCCGAAAAACCTGACGATGGCCCTGTCCGGCGAAGTGGGCGAGCTGATCTCCCTGTTCCAGTGGCTGACCCCGGAGGAAGCCGCGAACTGGCGCGCCGACCCGGCCCGGGAGTTCAACGTCCACGACGAAATCGCCGACGTGATGCTGTACCTGGTCCGGCTGGCGGACGTACTGGGAATCGACCTGCTGGAAGCGGCGAACGCGAAGGTGGACCGGAACGAGAAGAGGTTCCCTCCGCTAGCCCGCTGACCCGGCCGCGAGCCGCTTCGTCTCGTCGAGATACCAGCCGCCGACCAGCGCACCCACCGCGAAAACGGCCAGCACGATCCCCGGTCCGACCCCGGCGCCGCCGAACATCGCGGCGACCGTGAGGACCATCAGGACCAACCCGAGACCGATCAGCACCCGCCCGACCAGCCGGCCGCTGCCCGATGGTGCTTTCTGGTGCTTCGGCTGCGGGACCGGCGCGCGCTCGAAGCCGAGCACTACCGGAGCCTCGTCCAGCCGAGCGACGTGCGCACCGAGTTCGAGCGCCCGGGAAAGCCGCGGTTCGGACTCGCGCACCCCCGGGTCGTACACCAGGTGCGTGACCGACCCCGTCAGGTTCTTCGCGAGCTGAAACCCTGCCGAAAGCACCCGCGCCCGCAGTTGGTCCGCGCCCGCCGTCGTGCCGAGCACCAGGACCCGCGTCGGCTTGTTTCCGTTGGCGGTGACCTTGAGGTCCACCGCCACCTCCAGCGCCCCGAGTGCGTCCGCGACCTGACGCAGTTCGCGGTACTCGACGGAAGTCACCACCCCGTCGGCCTCCACGACCCGGCGCAGCTCAGCGACGAAGCCAGTGTGCATCCGCTGCACCTCCGCCGCGGCCACGCCGGCTTCGGCTGCGAGGTCGGCGAGCGCCCAGACCTCCTCATCGGTCAGGAAGTGGTCGCCGACCGCTTCGGCGAGCAGATCGAGGTAAGCCTGCGCGACCGGCCCGCCGTCTCCCGCGGAAACCCGGTCGACCGCCTCGGCCATCCAGCCCTTCTCCGCACCGGCCACCGTCCGGCGCACGGCTGCCGCGCCCGAGGCATACCGCGGCAGTTCGGGAAACCGCACGGGCTGCGCCAGCCGCAACCCGTGCGTACCGACGAGAGCGATCATCGCCCGCGCGCACGCCCGGGCGGCCGGTTCGGCGAGGTAACCGGGGAAGTCCTCGATGTCGAAAGCACGCGCGATGGTGGCGAGCCGGTAGTTGGGCAGCGGAAACGCCGCCTGCACGGCGTCCTTGAGCGAGATCCCCGGCAAGCGGGGCAGCCGGACGCCTAACTGGCTGATCTCGGCGACAAGCCCTTCCACCGACGACAGATCGTGGGCGACGACAACCGCTCCCTGGCACAGCTCCAACAACCGGCCGAGGATGTCCCCCAAGGCCGGTGCGCCAGCCAGTTCCGCCGCGGTGATGCGGTGCGGGTTGCCGCGGTTCGGGTCAGCGGCAACGACCGTCGCGAACTCGCCGAGGAACGTCCCGTCCCCGCGAAACCGGATCGCGGCGACCTCCAGGACGCGGCCGCTGTGCAGTCCGGTCGTCTTCACGTCGAGCGCGGTGAATTCCGTACCGCTCGCGGGCACCTGCCCGGTCGAGGACAGGGACAGTCGTTCGATCAGCTCGGCCATCGTGGATGCGCTTTCTCCTGGACAGTTCCCCTGACCATCGCGAGGAGGCGGCGAATCGTCACAGGCGGGACGGAAAACGCGGTCTTTGTGACGCATCCGTGACTTGTTCTTCGCTCGTGACAATCTGGATGCCCTGGCGCGTAACACTGAACGCCGCTTTTGCGAACATCATTCGGCACCCGCCTCAGGAAGAGGAATTCCGAATGCACTCCACGCCCGCGCCGCCGTCGCGCCCCAAGCTGAAATTCCCGACCTGGCTGACGGTCGTCCTGAGCGTCTTCGCGGTTCTCTTCATTCTGGGCGCGGTGTTCGGAAAACCGGCACCGACGCCGGAGCCGGTCGCCGCACCGATCGCTCCGCCTTCGAGTCCGGTGACCACATCAGCCACTCCTGCACCGGTGACCTACACCGTGGACAAAATCACCGATGCCGCCAACGTCGAGCTGACCGGTTCAGACGGCAGCCATCGCGCTGTGCGCATCCTCGGTCTCGAAGTAGCGACCGGAAACAACTGCTACGCGAGTGAAACCGCGCTGTGGGCTAACAACAAGCTTGCTGGCGCGGCAGTGAAGATCACGACGGACACCACGGACGGCGTCGCACTCGCGCTGAGCGACGGCACCGATTACGCGACCGCGACGCTCTCCGCCGGGTACGCCCGCCTCGCGTCCAATGTCATCTCCGACTCCCTGCGCAACGCGGCGAACGCGGCCCAGCAGGCCGCGACGGGTCTGTGGGCGGAACCCTGCAAAGGCGTGATCACGGCACCGGCGCCTACTCCGACTCCTACTGCGGTTCAGGAGACTCCCGTTCCGCCGCCAGCACCGCGCACGTCTGAACAAGCCGCCCCGCCGCCGGTCGAGGACGCGCCGGAACCTGAACAGCCGAGCGGTGTGTATTACAAGAACTGTGCGGCCGCGAAAGCCGCTGGGGTGACGCCGCTCCACCGCGGCGACCCGGGCTACCGCCCAGCGTTGGACCGCGACGGCGACGGGGTGGCCTGCGAGCGATAGCTCCTGGTGTCGTGCGGCACCACCGGCAGACGAACCGCCGCACGCCCCGTAACCTGGAGATATGCCGATCCAGGTGCTGCTTGTAGACGACCACGAACTCGTCCGGCGGGGCCTGCGCGACCTGCTCAGCGACGAGGCCGACCTGGAGGTGGTCGCCGAGGCCGGGAGCGTTGAAGAGGCGCTCGCGGTGGCCATGCACGTCGAGCCGGACGTCGCGGTCGTGGACGTGCGTCTCGGTGACGGCGACGGGATCACGCTCTGCCGCGAGCTGCGGTCCAAGCCGAATCCGCCGGCCTGCCTCATGCTCACCGCGTTCGACGACGAAGAAGCGATGGTCGGCGCGATCATGGCGGGCGCTTCGGGTTATCTGCTCAAGCAGGTTCGCGGCCAGGACGTGGTGAACGCGGTCCGCGAGGTCGCCGCTGGGCGGTCGCTGCTCGACCCGGTCAGCACCGCTCGGGTGCTCGACAAGCTGCGCCACCCGCCGACCGACGAGCTGGCCACCCTGACTGATCGGGAGCGCGATGTCCTGGAGCTGATCGGACAGGGGCTGTCGAACCGCGAGATCGCCGAACGTCTCTTTCTCGCCGAGAAAACGGTGAAGAACTACGTGACGTCGGTGCTCGCGAAGCTCGGCATGCAGCGCCGCACCCAGGCCGCGGCGTGGATTGCCCGGCGCGGCAAATGAATCAGCTGCCCGCGGCGGCGCGACCGTAGCGTTCGGACAGCAGCCGCAGCCGAGGGATCAGCTCCGGCGGCGATTCGACGGTGAAGTCCATCATCAACATTCCAATGTAGACGGCCACGGTGTCCAAACTGTCCGCGCCGGTAACGAGCACGCAGTGGTTCTCGTCAATGGGTTCGACGACGCCGACGGTCGGATTGATCCGCGCCAGCACCTTCTCCGCCGGGGCGTCGATGCGCAGGCGCGCGTGCACCAGCCAGCCGCTCGCCGCGATCGTGCGCATCGCGAAGGCGGTGTAATCCCCGCCGGGCAAGGGATTCGGCTCGAACCGGCGACGGGTCGGCATCCGCGGCCGCATCAGGTCGACGCGGTAGGTCGCCCAGATGTCGTCCTGCGGATCGCGGGCGACCAGGTACCACCGCCGTTGCCAGCTGAGCAATCGGTACGGCTCAACCAGCCGCAGTTCGTCCGCGTAGTCGAACCGGAGCCATTCGACGTGCCGGATCGCTCGCGCGACCTCCTGCAGCACGACGCCGTCGACCTCCGGATCGGGCGCGTCAGTGCCGGTGTTCTCCGGACCGCGGTCGATCGTCGACCGCAAAGCGTCGACCGTCGGACGCAGCCTGGACGGCAGGACCTGCTCGAGCTTCGCGAGCGCCCGCGTGCCTGCTTCCTCGACCCCGGAAATGCCCGCGGCGGCTCGCAGCCCGACCGTGACTGCCACCGCCTCCTCGTCGTCGAGCAGGAGCGGCGGCAGCTTTCCGCCCGAGCCGAGCCGGTAGCCGCCGACGTTCCCGCGCGTCGCCTCGACGGGATAGCCCAGGTCACGCAGCCGTTCGACGTCGTTCCGGATCGTCCGGTCCGAGACGCCCAGTCGCTCCGACAGCTCCCTGCCGCTCCGCCCGGCGGCGGACTGGAGGAGGGCGAGAAGCGCCAGCACCCGCGCCGTCGGATCGGCCATCGAAACTCCTTGTTCTATTAGGAACTGATCCTACCTAATAGCCTCCTAGTGTTCTTCTCATGACCGCTTCCCTCGCCCTCCGCCCCTTCGCTGTCCAGATCACCGACGCCGAACTCGCGGACCTGCACGACCGCCTCGCCCGCACCCGGCTGCCGCAGCCTTCGCCGACCGACGACTGGGACGCCGGCACCCCGAACGCCTACCTGCGGAAGGCGCTCGAAGCGTGGCGGACCTTCGATTGGCGCGCCGCCGAAGCGCGCATCAACTCCGTCCCGCACTTCACCACCGAGATCGACGGCCAGACGTTCCACTTCGTCCACGTCCGCTCCGCTCATCCCGGCGCGACGCCGCTGCTGCTCGCGCACACCTACCCCGGCTCGTCGGTCGATTACCTGGACCTGATCGACCGCCTCGTCGACCCGGTCGCTCACGGCGGCCGCGCCGAGGACGCCTTCGACGTCGTCATCCCCGACGCGCCCGGCTACGGCTTCTCCCAGCCCGTCGCCGAAGCGGGCTGGACAGTCGCCCGCGTCGCCGCCGCGTACGACCGGCTGATGCGCGGCCTCGGGTACGAGAGCTACGGAATCCACGGCTCGGACAACGGCGCGATGGTCGCCAGGGAACTCGGCCTGCTGAACCCGGACGGTTTCCTCGGCCTGCACGTCCTGCAGCTGTTCTCCTTCCCCTCCGGCGACCCGGCCGAATTCGAGCGCCTCGAACCGGCCGACCACGCCGGTCTCGCACACATGCAATGGTTTCAATCGGTCGGTGGCTACAACACGATGAACGCCTCGCGCCCGCAGACGGTTTCCGTTGGCCTCAGTGACTCCCCGATCGGATTACTCGCCTACAGCGAGCTGTTCAACTCCTTCGGCAACCGGACTTCCTTGGTACCGCTGGAAACGATCCTGCTGGAGGTGAGCGTGAACTGGTTCGCCAACGCCGCTTCCGGCATGAGCCGCAGCTATCTGGAGAACGCCCGCGCACAGGCCGAGCCGCGGGTGAGCGACGCACGCACCGGCGTGGCGGTGTTCAAGGACGACTTCCAGACCATCAAGACCTTCGCCGAACGCGACAACACGAACATCGTGCACTGGAGCCGCTTCGAGGAAGGCGGTCACTTCGCGGCGATGGAACGCCCCGACCTCCTCGCCGGCGACATTCGCGCTTTCTTCGCTAACCGCGACTGACCCCTGCTGATTCCGTGCTCAAACCCCGTCCGCGTTGCTGCGGACGGGGTTCTCGCCGACCAAGACGAAGCTGAGGGTAGCCGACTGCCGTGCATTGATTCACCCCATTGAGTGCCGAATAGATGTTCGATTTGTCGATACCATGGGGAACGGTTCGGTGGCAGGGAGGGAGAATTCGAGGAAGGAGCGTGTTCGATGACTCGTGAAGGCTGAATCTCTTGGTGCGCGGTGTGTTCACAACGGTGGGTTCACAGCGGCGCGAGGTTGATACGGCGTGTTTGCTGCGAGCGATTCAGGACAACACAGAGGCGTTCACTGCGATCCAAGGCGGCGGATTCGATACGACCGGTTGCTGATTCGAGGCGGCGTGCCCCGAAATGGCACTGACCGACGTGGCGATGCGCCCGGCGCTAGGTTGCCGCAACGCGGGGTCGACAACCCGGTGCAGGGCTACGCAGTGAAGGGCTACGCGCGCGGCTGACGTGGCGAATCCGGTGCGATAGCAGCTCGATGCGATGTGGTCACCGCGACGTACGCGCGCGGCGCGGTGACTGCCACTTCGGACTCGGAGAGCCGGGTGTGCTATTGCGTTGCGGGCCATGGCAATGCGGCTAATGCGGGCTGCGCGGCACGACGCGACTTGTGGTGGTGTGGTTGCGTCGCAGTGTGGTTGCGTCGCGGTGTGATCACGTCGCAGCGCGATCGTCGCAACATCGCGGTGCGACGGCATCGCAGCGACACAACGCGATGGTGTCACGGTGCCGCAACGCGACGGCATCGCAGTGCCGCAACGCGATGGTGTCGCGGCGCGACGGCATGGCTGATCGCGTCGTAGCAGCGTCGCAGCGTGACGTCGTGGCGCGGTGGAGTCGCAGCGTGGTGGTGCCGCGGTGCATCCCCTGCGCGACAGCTCCGCAGCGTGATGGCGCGGCTGCGTCGCAGCGCGGTGGTGCCATGGCGCGGCGCATCCCCAGCGCGACAACGTCGCAGCGCGATGGCATGGCTGCGTCGGAGCGCGACGGCGTCACAGCACGGTGGCGCGGTGGCGTCGCAGCGCGGAGTTGCCGTGATGCCATAGCGCGGCGCATCGCAGCGCGGCCGTGCCATGACGGACTTACCGTTGCACCAGCAGCGAGAGCCGTCGCGCTGCCGCATCGACCTTGCGGCATAACTGGGTCCACCGTGGATCGCTGCGATGCGGTTGGCCGCGTTGCAAACCGTCTCAACGCGACGCCGCGAACTCCGCCGCAGGCGGCACAGCGCGGCGATCGAAACCCCCTACGCCGCAACGCCACCAACCGAAACACTCACTCAAGCGGCAGGTCAAACGCGACCAACGTTCCCAAACTCGGCGAAGAATTGAGGAAAAACCGACCACCAGCAGCATCAGCACGTTCGGCGAGATGTCGCAGCCCCCGGGTCGCGACCCCTTGCGGCACGCCGGATCCATTGTCCCGCACGCGAAGCTTCACGCCCTCGGCGTCCCGGGTCAGCGTCACGCGAGTTTCGCTCGCCCCGGAGTGCCGGACCACATTGGACAGTGCCTCGCGCAGTGCGGCGCGGATGTGGTCGGCCCGCTCGGCCGGAATATCAGCGAACTCGCCTGACAGTTCCAGGGTCGGCGGATAGCCGAGCAGTTCACCGGCGATGCGTACTTCGCCGCGGGCGGATTCGGCGAGGTCGGTCGGGCTGCTGGGGTCGTGGCGCGGCTCCGGGGAGCGCAGCGCGCGCACGGTGCCGCGGATTTCCTCGATGGTCTGGTCCAGCTGGTCGATCGCGTCGGACAGCCGGGCACCGTCGGCCTGCGCGAAGCGTTTCCGCATGTTGCGGCGGACCCGGTCCAGCTGCATCCCGGTGCCGTAAAGCCGTTGCACGATCACGTCGTGCAACTCGCGAGCGATGCGTTCGCGCTCCTGGTACAGGGTCACGCGATGCCGCGCGTTCGCGCCCTCAGCCAGCGCGAGCACCACCCCGGCCTGCGCCGCGAACGCCGCGAGCATCTCGACCGTGCCCGCGGAAAACGGGTCGCGACCCTGCCGTCGGTACACCGTGAGCGCGCCCAGCACCCGCCCGCCGGACCCGAACGGCGCGGCCGCGAACGGTCCGTACCCGCGCAGCTCATCCGGCACATACGGCGCCGTGCGCGGATCGACTATGAAGTCCTCCGCCGCGATCGGTTCGCTGCCGCGCGCGACCTGGCCCGCCGCGGAATCCGTCTCCAGCGTCAGCCCGCGCAACTCCCCGACCGGCCCACCTTCACCTTCGCCCGTCGGCACCTCCGCGAGCGAACCGTCAACGCCGTACGCGGCCTCGACCACGACCCGCCCGTCGTCGGCGCTGACCATCGCCAGGCCGAGATCGGCGTCCGCGAGTTCGACGGCCCTGGCCACGACTGTTTCCAGCACCCCCTCCGGGTCGTCCCCGGACAGCGCGGTGCTGGTGATCTCCGTGGCCGCGGAAAGAGCGCGCGCGGCAAGTGTCGGGTCCATGAGCAACTCCGACCTTAGCGCGGACCCCAGCCCCAGACCCGAAATCGTGACCGTCACCAACAACCCTCCGTCACGCCGCCACCCGCGGCAACGCCCGTCGCACGACGCGCCCGTCCCGGACCTCGAAGACAATGTTCGCTTGCAGCTCTTCGTCCGCATTGTGCGTTACGTGCACGACCGTCCGTCCGGCAAGCTCCGTGCGCAACGTCGCCCGCAAAGCCCGCGCCGTCGGCTCGTCGAGATGCGCCGTCGGCTCGTCCAGCAACACCAACTCCGCCGACGGAGCCGCCAGCAACGCCCGCGCCACCGCCACCCGCTGCGCCTGCCCACCGGACAACCCGGCCCCGGCGCTGTCGAGCACGGTCGCCAAATCCAACTCCGGCAACTGCGCCTGATCCAGCACCCGACGCAAATCGGCCGGCTCCGCCAACGGATCCGCGAGCCGCAAATTCTCCGCCACTGTGGTCGACACGAGCATCGGCTCCTGCGGTGCCCAAGCCACCTTCTCCGGGACAACGACCTCGCCGCGGCGCGCCTGCAGGAACCCCAGCAAGGCCGCCACCAACGTCGACTTCCCAGCCCCGCTCGGCCCGACGACCGCGACGTAAGCCCCGCTCGGCACGCTCAAGTCGACGTCCTTCAGCACCGCCTCGCCACCGGGCCATCCCAGCTCAGCGCCCCGCAACCGAACCGCGGCTGGGCCGTCCAGATCCCCACGCTCAAGCCCGCCAGACCCAGCCGCACCCTGCGAACGTCCGACCTCCGATTCGCCAACCACCGCGCCAAGCCGAACCCGAGCCTTCCGCAGCGTGTCCCAATGCACTGCCGCCTGCGGTAACAACGCCAGCACCTCGGCCAGCGCCAACGGCACCAACGCCAGCAGCGGAGCCATCACCCCGGCGAGCTCCCCACGGCCGACCGCCCCCGCGGCGAGCATCGTGCTGACCACCGCGGCCGCCCCGGTCACCAAGGTGATCAGTGCGTCCGCCGCGCCCGCGCCGAATGCCTGCCGCCGGGTATCGGCTGCCAGTTGGGTGTCCGTCGAAGCAAGCTCGCGCCGGCGCGAAGCTGCTCGGCCGTACGCGAGCAGTTCTGCGGCCGACGAGAACAGCACCAGGACCTGCGCCGCGACGTCGCGCCGTCCAGCCGCGAGCGCCGCAGTCGCCCGTCGCTCCAAGCGCAACGCGACCGCCGGGGCCGCCAAGCCCACCAGCACAGTCAAGGCCAGCACCAAACCGGCCGACGGCAACACCCATGTCTGCACCGCAATGGCCCCGGCTGCGACCAGCCCGACCACGATCGGCGGCGAGACGACTCGCGGCAAGAGATCCCGCACCGTGTCGACGTCCGTCACCAACCGCCGCTGACTCTCGCCGGCTTCGAGACTGCGCGCCGGGCCCAAGCGCACCAAGGCGTTCCACAGCCGAACGCGCAACCTTCCGGCGACCCGGAACGCGGCGTCGTGCGTCACGAGGCGTTCGACGTATCGCAGTCCGGCCCGGCCAAGCCCGAACGCGCGCACCCCGACGACCGCGACCGTCAAGGTCAGAATCGGCGGCTGCAACGACGCTTTGGCGATCAACCAGCCAGAAGTCGCGGTAAGAGCGATCCCGGCCAAAAGCGCCAAGGCACCCAAGAAGGCACCGGAGAACAGTCGTCGGTCGAGCAGCATCCGCCACGGAAGCGGCCGTGCGTCGACCCTGTCCGAAGTGGACTCGACTGCGGCCGCGGGAGACGAGTCCGAAATGGCTACCGCAGCGGAACGTTCGTGCGCGGCGATTACCGCCGCCGCACCGTTTTCCACGGCTCGTTCGACGGCGTCCATGACCCGCCGCGCATTGACGTCGTCCAGATGCGCGGTCGGTTCGTCCAGCAGCAGCAACCACGCGCCCGACTGAACTCGCAACAACGCCCGGGCCACGGCGACGCGCTGACGTTGTCCCTGGGAGAGCCGGTCGACCGGACGGTCGGCGAGGCCGTGCAGGCCCAGTTCGCCGAGCACGGCGTCGACGTCCGAACCAGCGACCGCGAGTTCTTCCCGGACGGTGCCGCCGCTGAAAACCGGCGACTGCGGGACCCACGCGATGCCCGCGCGCCACCGTTCGAGGTCGGCTTCGGCGAGCGGTACGTCACCGGCCAGCACCGATCCGTCGTAAGACGGCACGAATCCCAGCAACGTCGCCAGCGTTGTCGACTTACCGCCACCGCTCGGCGCGCGCAGCCACACGATCTCGCCGCGCCGGACCGAGAAACTCTCGCCGTCCGGGGCGAATCCGCCGCGTCGGGCGACCTTGAGGTCGGACACAACCAACGATCCACCGGGCGCGGTCCGCGTTCCTTCGGCCGGGACCGGCTCCGCGAGCACCGCGGTTACCCGGCGGACTGCCTCCACCCCGTCCTCACTGGCATGGAAGGCCGCGCCAACCGCGCGAATCGGCTGGTAGCACTCGGGAGCGAGGATCAGCACGCCGAGTCCGATCGCCAGCGGGAGCGACCCGGACACCAGCCGGACACCGATGACGACAGCCACGAGCGCGACCGACAGCGTCGCCGCGAGTTCGAGAACGAACGCCGAGGAGAACGCGACTCGCAACGTCTTGAGGGTCGCGCGACGATGCCGTTCCGACAGTTTCCGCACGGTTTCGGCCTGTGCGTCCGCCCGCCGGAACGCGGTGAGCACCGGCAACGCCCGCACCAGTTCGAGCAGCAGGCCGGACATCCGGTGCACCGCGTCCGTCGCGCCGGAAACGCGGTCAGCGGTGAATTTTCCTACCAGGACAGCGAACATCGGCAGCAACGGAACCGTCGCGGCGATGATCACCGCCGACGGCCAATCTGTCCACAGGATCGCCGCACCCGCCGCGATCGGGACGACCGCGGCGGTGACGAGCGCGGGCAGGTACTCGCGGAAGTAGGAATCGAGTGCGTCTAGGCCGCGCGTCACGAGCGTCGTGAGTTCGCCGTGGCCGCGCCGGGCAAGCCATTCCGGGCCGAGGCGCAACGCGTGGTCGACGACGCGGGCGCGCAGGTCGCGTTGCGCGGTCGCGGCGGCGCGGGCCGAGACGACCCGCACCGCCCAGCTGGTGCCTGCCCGGCCCACGACGAGGGCGAACAGGACGGTCAACTGGACGGTGTGGCCCCCGATCCCCTGGGAGACCACGCCAGCGAGGATGTCCGCTAACAGGAAAGCTTGTCCGACAAGGAACACCGCGTTCGCGAACGACAGCACCGCGACCAGGGTCAATGCTCGGCGCGCGGACGGCCCCAAGGCCGAAAGCGCGCCGAGCGGACCCTTGCCCGGCCGCACTGGGTCCATGGGGGACCTCGTGGCGGAAAGGGGTGCGCGGCCGGGAAGTTCGGTCATGGTGCGTGCACCGCGGGGATGTGCTGGACGCCGATGCGCTTGCGGAACACCCAATAGGTCCAGCCTTGGTAAATCAGCACAGCGGGCGCTCCGAACGCGCCGACCCAGGTCATCACGGTCAGCGTGTAGTGGCTGACCGCGCTGTTCACGATGGTCAGCGAGTGCGCCGGGTCAAGGGTGGACGGCAGGACGTTCGGGTAGAGCGCGCCGAAGAAGGTCACCGCGGCAGCCGTGATGACGACCGCGAGCGCGGCGAACGCCTGGCCATCGCGGTTGACGTAGAGCCGCAGCCACGCCACCGCCGCGGCGAGGACGACGATCACCAGCGAGACGAGCGTCCACAGCTTGCCTTCGCGGGCCTGGACGACCACCAGGAACGCGACCAACGGCAGCAGGCCGACCGGGAGGATTCGCAGCGCGATGGTGCGCGCACGTTCCCGCAGGTCTCCGGTGGTTTTCAGGGCAAGGAAGGCCGCGCCGTGCACGAGCGAGAACCCGACGATGGCCACCGCTCCGAGCAGCGTGTCCCACCGGACCGACTCGAACGGCGACCCGACGCGGTTGCCCTGCGCGTCGAGCGGCAGGCCGAGCACGGTGGTCGCGAGCAGCAGCCCCACGCCCAGCGGCGGGATCCAGGACCCGATGATGATCACGCGGTCCCAGACGCGCCGCCAGCGTTCGGAGTCGACCTTGCCGCGGTACTCGAACGCGACGCCGCGCCCGATGAGCGCGAGGAGGACGAGCAGCAGCGGGAGGTAAGCGCCGGAGAAGAGCGACGCGTACCAGCCGGGGAACGCCGCGAAGGTCGCACCGGCCGCGACGATCAGCCAGACCTCGTTGCCGTCCCAAACCGGCCCGATCGTGTTGACGAGCACGCGCCGCTCGGTGTTCGTCTTCCCGAGCACCGGCAGCAGCATCCCGACCCCGAAGTCGAATCCTTCGAGGAAGAGATACCCCAGCCAGAACAACGCGACGATCGCGAACCACAGCGTTTCGAGTGTCATCGCCGCTCACCTCGTCCGGCACCCGCCGGTGTCATCCGGTCGGCCACCGGGTTGTCCCCACGATGGCCCTGAGTTATCCACAACCCGCCGAGTTGTCCACAGATTTGCTGTGGGTAACCCGCGAGAGCTACCACGCGATTACGCCGGGTACGGGGCGTCCCCCCGGTGAGGGCGGGGGCTGCGTACGCGCGGGAGGGGGTTGCGGGAAGAGTTCGCGCTGGTCGGTGCGGCGGGGTAGGGCGGACTGGGCCGCTCGGTGCCGCGGGCGAGGACATCGGGGGGCGCGGCGTTGCGGCGGCGGACCGGCCGGCGGCTAGCCCGCCCAGCACAACGAGCTGACCCGTCACCGGGGCCGAATCGAGGCTGCCCAGCGTCACGTTCATCTCCATGTTCGTCGCAGCGGCCTGTCCAGGAGCGATCCAGGCCAGTGGAGCGGGCCGCGCCCAGGCCCGGCCCTCCGGGTCTTCTGGCGGCACCCCGGCCCGCTCCACCGGGTCAGTAGGCGAACGAAAGCGCCTGGTCATCGGAGTCCTCGGAATCATCAGAATCGCCCGGATGATCGGAATCAGCAGCAGGAGGCATCACCGCGTCCACCCCGCCGCGCACGTACTTGCGCATCAGGTACAGCTCCACCACCCCCAGCACCGCGTACAGCACGGTCAAAGAGATCAGTGACGTCAGCACCTCGCCGGCGGTCAGCCTCGACACCGCCTGCGCGGTGAACATCCACATGCCCTCGACACCCGTGGGATTGGGCGCGACCACGAACGGCTGCCGGCCCATCTCGGTGAAGATCCAGCCCGCGCTGTTGCCGATGAACGGCGTCGCGATGCCGCCCAGCACCATCAGCGGGAACCAGCGTCCGCCGGGGATCCGGCCGCGGCGGGTGAGCCACAGGGCCAGCAGGCCGATGCCCGCGGAGATCGCGCCGAAGCCGATCATGATCCGGAAGCCCCAGTAGGTCACCGGCAGGCTGGGCACGTAGTCGATCGGTTTGCCCGCGAGCGAGCCGAGCGCCGGGTCGTTCGGGTAGTTCGTGCCGTATTTCGCCTGGTATTCGGTCACCAGGTTCTCCACGCCCTTGACCTCGGTCGAAAAGTCGTTGTGCGCGAGGAAAGAGAGCAGCGCGGGCACGTTGAACGTCTTGACGTCCTCGCAGTTGGCGTTCGCCACGTCGCCGATCGCGATGATCGAGAAGCTCGCCGGTTTTTCCGTGTGGCACAACGCTTCGGCCGACGCCATCTTCATCGGCTGCTGCTCGAACATCAGCTTGCCCTGCATGTCGCCGGTGATCGCCAGCACCGCGAACGCCACCACGCCGACCCAGCCGCCGAGCCGCAGCGACGAGCGCCAGACTTCGCGGTGTTCGTCCGAAGCCGAACGCCGCCGCCACAGGTGCCATCCGGCCACGCCGACCAGGAACGCCGCAGCCACCGAGAACGCGCCCGCGAGTGTGTGCGGGATCGCGGCGAGCGCCGTGTTGTTCGTGAGCACCGCGCCGATCGAGTTCATCGTCGGCTTGCCGTTCACGAACTCGACGCCCACCGGATGCTGCATCCACGAGTTCGCGGCGAGAATGAAGTACGCCGAGGCCATCGTGGCCAGCGAAAACGCCCAGGCACACGCGAGGTGGATCCGCTTGGGCAGCCGGTCCCAGCCGAAGATCCACAGGCCGAGGAAGACCGACTCGACGAAGAACGCCAGCAGGCCTTCCATCGCGAGCGGCGCGCCGAACACGTCGCCGACGAACCGGGAGTAGGCGCTCCAGCTCATCCCGAACTGGAACTCCTGCACGATCCCGGTGACCACGCCCATGGCGAAGTTGACGAGCAGCAGCTTGCCCCAGAACTTCGTCATCTTGAGGTGCCGCGGATTGCCGGTGCGCACCCATGCCGTCTGCATGGCCGCCACCAGCACCGAAAGTCCGATGGTCAGCGGGACCATCAGGAAGTGGTAGACGGTGGTGATGCCGAACTGCCACCGCGCGAGCTCTAGGACATCCACGTGTCCGATCCTCCGCGCGCGCCCCCGCCCCAGCCAGTTCAACACGTCCTGAACTAGCCGGGACCAACGTCCCGCCGACCTGCTGGAACCCGGCCCCGGACCCGGGCGGAGCTACCCCCGATCAGGTGGCTAGCGGGTCTCGTCCACGAGCCACGACAGGTACCGCGGGCTGCCGCCGACGATCGGTGTGACGACGACCTCGGGCAGGTCGTACGGATGCCGCACGTTCAGGAACTCCTCCAGCGCGCCGGACCGGTCCGCGGCCGTCTTGCATTCGACCCGCCATTCGGCCGCCGTCTGCACCTCGTCCTCCCACCGGAAGACGCTGGTGATCGGCCCCACGATCTGGGCGCACGCGGCGAGCCGGGCCTCGATGGCGCTCGCGGCGATGGTGCGCGCGGCGGCCTCGGAGTCGACGGTGGTGGTGACGACGACGTGGTCAACAGACATGACCCGCACCGTACCGCAGGCGGAAAACAGAATTCGGTGCACCGAAAAAAATTATCCGGCAAACCGGCGGCGAGCATTCTGCCGACCTGATCAGGCAATTCGCGAAACCCATCAGCTTGCGGTTTTCTGAATCGCCCCTTTATCGTTGCAGTGAAAGGGGTGAGCACGAACCCATGTCTCCCGCATTGATCGCTCTGTTCAGCGCGTTCGGCCTGGTACTGGCCGTTGAGCTGCCGGACAAGACGCTCGTCGCGACCCTGGTGCTCACCACCCGTTTCCGCGCTTGGCCGGTATTCGCCGGCGTATGCGTGGCGTTCGCCGTGCAATGCGTGATCGCGGTCGCTTTCGGAAGCCTGCTCACGCTCCTGCCGGAAACCCTTGTTTCGGTGCTGGTCGCCGGGATGTTCGGCGTCGGTGCGTTCCTGCTCCTGCGCGAGGGCTTCAGCGAGGGCAGCGAGGCGGGCGAGGACGCGTCGCGGTCCGGACCCGGGCCGGTTTCGTTCCGGCGTTCCGCGCTCACCTCGTTCGGCGTGCTGTTCGCCGCGGAGTGGGGCGACGCCTCGCAGCTGGCGACCGCCGGGCTCGTCGCGCGCCTCGGCAATCCGTTCGCGGTCGGGGTGGGGGCGTTTGTCGCGCTGGTGTCGGTCGCCGGGCTGGCGGTGTTCATCGGCGCGAAGATCCGCGACCGCATCCGGCCGAAGCTGATCCAGCGGGTCGCCGGGTTCGTGTTCGCCGGATTCGCCGCGTTCGCGCTGGCCCAGCTGCTCTGGTAACCGCCGCTTCACAGGAACGCCAGGTAACCTCTGCGGAACCCCCGAACGAGGACCAGGTGAACCCCCGGTGACGCCATGGCCTCTGCCGTGACCGCCGAGGAGCGCCCGTGCCGACCATCTCCCGCGCCGCCGTGTCCCCGGTGCACGGCCGGCTCGCGCTGGTCGGCATCGGGGCGGCCGTGGTCATCGCCACGGATCTGCATCTGCGGCTCTCCGCGCAGATCAGCCCGATCTGGCAGACGCTGTCGGAATACGTCTACGGCAGGCTCGGCGACCATTCCGCCGCGCGGCTGTTCACCGTCATGTGCCTGGCCCTCGCGCTGGGCTCGCTGGCGTTGCTGGCCGGGCTCGTCAAGGCCCGCCGCTCGCCCGCGGTCGTCATCCTGCTCGGCGTGTGGTGCGCCGGCCTCACGATCTGCGCGACGGTCCCGGTCGATCCCAACGGCGAAGCCCGGTCCTTCGACGGCCAGCTGCACAACGCCGCCGCCCTCACCGCGTTCCTCGCACTCCCCACGGCCGCCTGGCTGCTGACCCGCCGCGGCGGCCGATCGTGTCCGTGGGAGCCGCGCCGCACGACGATCCGCCGGCTGGCCGTCGCGAGTTTCGCCAGCGTGGCGGTGGTGCTGGGCGGGTTCGTGTTCACGCTGATCACCGGGCCCGCGCACCAGGAAGTGACGCTCGGGCTGTTCGAGCGGCTGCTGTTCACGGTGGACCTGGCGCTGTTGCTGACCATGGTCCGGCCCCTGGTCGCCGCGTCCCGCCGCTAGGACCGCAACACCTCACCGAGCTTCGCGGCGGCCTCGACGGTCAGCGGCCCGACCTCGTCCGAAGCCAGCGGCTCCAGCGAAATCACCCCGACGCTCGCCCGTAACCCAGGCACCCCGCGCACGGGCGCGGCCACACCCGAAGCGCCAGCCTCGATCTCGCCGGTCGAGACGCTCCACCGGTCAGGGGCGCCCGGCCGCAACGCCATCGCCCGCCCAGCCGCACCCGCGGCGAGCGCGTGCATACTGCCGACCCGGTACGCCACGTGATAGTTCGTCCACGACGGCTCCACGACCGCGACCGCCTGCGCGTGATCGCCCTGCGCCACCGTCAGATGCGCCGTAGCACCGACCTTCTCGGCGAGCTCGCGCAACACCGGCCGCGCGGCCTCACGCAGCTGCGGGAGCACCTGACCGGCCAGCCGCAGCACCCCGACGCCGAGCCGCACCTTCGTGCCGTCCCGCCAGATCAGGCCGCGTTCGGACAACGGCACCAGCAGCCGGTACACCGCCGCGCGGCTCGCGCCGATGGCCACCGCGAGTTCGGAGATGGTCGCCGCCTGCTCGCCCGAATCGGCCACCGCCTGCAGCAGCGCCAAACCGCGGTCGAGGGTCAGCGACCCCTCCCTGCTCACAAGAGCTCGAGTTCATCCAGGTCGGCCACCGGCTCGGCGAACGATGCCGCCGCGTACGACCCGAAAAGCTCCCGCACCGCCTTCGCGGCGGGCTCCGGCAACGCGCGGGCTTCGTCCGCGAGCGCCTTGCCGTCGGTCGATTCCAGCGCTGCCCGGACGTCGCCGCCGGAAAGGCAGCGCGCCGAAGCGACGAGCAGGTTCAGGAAGCCGTGGTGCGTGAAGCCGGTCTCCGGGTCGACGTGCCGGACCGCGCGGTGCAGGCTGTTCGTCGCCTTGAACGACGCCCCCGGCGAGCCGCTGACCACGGACAGGAAGTCGGCGACCTCGTCCACGCTGGGGAAGTTCTCGCCCGCCTTGCCGCCGCAGCGGATCTTCGGCCAGCTGCCGTGCTCGATCACGTTGCGGACGCCGTCGAGCCAGCCGACGCCGCGGCGCGGTTCGACCACCCGGATCACGTCCTCGGGCACGAACTCCGAGACGCGTTCGAGCCACACCTCGTCGACGTCGGACGGGGCGGGCATCTCCACCATCCGCAACGACAGCAGCTCGCTGCGCGATTCGACGATCGAGATCGCCTTCGGAACGCCGCCGAGCCCCGTGTCGATGATCAGCGACAGCGGCAGCGGCTCCTTGGGCTTGATCTTGATCAGCTCGGTGATCAGCTCCGGCAGCCGCGAGGCCTGGCACAGGAAAACCCCGAGCACCCCGGCGTGTTCCCCGCTGCGCGACTCGAAGTGCGCACGCAGCGCCTCCGGCATCGCGACGTCCGCGGGCGGGAAGAGCGCCGAGTCGTCGACGAGCCGCGCGAACAGGGGAGGAATTCCACGGGGGCCGGGGGGCGTGAGTTCCACAGCGCTTGACACGACTGACACGCTAGTAGCGTACGGCAAGGGGACAAAATCGTTCGCTCTGCGGACGCTTTTCGAGAGACTTTCCCTGAGGCCGCAACTGGCCCGCTCGGCCGAATCCGCCTGGTCCGGTGCTGCCGCGGGGCTTTTGACCAGCACTTTCCCGCTCCCTGGGTGATCTTCCCGCGCACTCTTCCCTTCGCGTGGCAATTCAGGTTAGGCTCACCTAAGTAGGAGGTGGAGCCGTGACCGAGGCACCCGTATCCGTGCGCCGCCCGCCCGCGCCGAATCCCGCCGAACGCGCCAAGACGATCGCGACGCGCGGCGGCCCGGCGACGATCATGCCGACCGTCGAGAACGCCGGCTGCGAGGCCGAACGCGTCGAGCCGGTCCTGCATCACGTGCACCACAGCGGAAGCGTCAGCATTCTTCTGCCGGACGAGCACCCGATGGTGTGCGCGTCCCGGCAGGCTCAGCGCGGCGAGCTCGCCGTCATGGTCGAGCTCGCCGACCACGCCCCGGTGGCGCTGCGGGAACCGGTCCGCGGCCTGCTGTGGATCACCGGATGGCTCCGGCCGCTGACCGAGGTGTCGGCCCGCGCGCGTGCGGTGTCGATCGCGGAGCAGCGGCCGGACCATCGGCTTCTCGACGTAGGCCACGGCCTCACGCTGCTCCGGCTGACCCCGGCCTCACTGGTCCTCGCCGACGCGGAGGGCACGCATTCTCTTCGGCCGCACATGTTCAGCGCGGCCCCGCCGGACCCGTTCCACGATTACGAGGCGGAATGGCTGCGGCATCTGGAAAGCGACCATCCGGACGTCGTGGAGCAGCTGGCCCGGCATCTGCCCGCGGACCTGCGCGGCGGCCGGATCCGCCCGCTCGGCCTGGACCGGTACGGCCTGCGCCTGCGCGTCGAATCGACGGCGGGCGACCACGACGTCCGCCTCGCCTTCTCCCGCACGGTCGACAGCCCGCCGCAGCTGGCCGCGGAACTGCGGCGTCTCCTCGGCTGCCCCTTCCTCCGCGGCGAAGCCTGACTGGCCGTGAAGGACTCCTTGAGGGAATCTGATTCCCTCAAGGAGTCCTTCACGGACCTCACTCGTCGGCCAGCTCCGGAGGGAAGCCGCCGGTCGCGATCGGCCCCCAGCGGTCGATCGTGATCCGGATCAGGCTCTTGCCCTGTTTGCGCATCGCCTCGCGGTACTCGTCCCAGTCCGGGTGCTCGCCGGAGATGCTGCGGAAGTAGTCGACCAGCGGCTCGACCGAATCCGGCAGGTCGATCACCTCCGCGGTCCCGTCGACCTGCACCCACGGGCCGTTCCACTCGTCCGACAGCACGCACACCGACACCTTCGGGTCGCGCCGGAGGTTGACCGCTTTCGCGCGCTTGGGATAGGTCGCGATGACGATGCGGCCCTCGTCGTCGACGCCGCAGGTGTTCGGGGACAGCTGGGGCCGCCCGTCGGCGCGGGTGGTCACCAGGATCGCGCGGTGGCGCGGCTTCAGGAACGCGACCAGCTCGGCGCGCTCGACCTTCGTGTTGGTGGCGATAGTCCTCGGCATACCCCGACGGTAGCGTGCGTTCATGCGCACCACAGAACGCTCCGGAGGGCCGTCCGGACTGCGGTCCTGGCTCAACCCGGCACTTCCGGCGTTCCCGGCTCCGCTCACCGATCCCGGTGAGCGGCGTGCGGTCAAGATCGAGCTGATCCTCGTTTTCGGCATCACCCTCGGGCTGTCCGGCGCGCGCAGCCTGCTGTCCCTTGTGGACTCTCTGTTGCGCCCGACCCCGTTGGCGCAGCAGCAAGTGCAGCTCAACGTCCCGCGCGCCGCGGCGAGCCTGCTGGACCTGCTCCAGCAGCTGCTGAGCGCCGCGCAACTGATCGGCTGGGGCGGGCTCGGGCTGTACCTGCTGTGGCGGGCCGGGCTGAAACTGCGCGAAATCGGCCTGAGCCGCCGCATCCGCTCCGACGCGCTCGTCACCGTCGGGCTCGCCGCGCTGATCGGCATTCCCGGGCTCGCGCTGTACTTCCTCTCCTACCACCTCGGGTTCAGCCTCGCGGTGCAACCGTCCACTTTGGGCGATACGTGGTGGCGGCCGATCGCGCTGACGCTTTCCGCGTTCGGCAACGCTTTCGCCGAGGAGGTGCTCGTGATCGGGTACCTGCTCACGCGGCTGCGGCAACTCGGCGTGCGCGAGAACGCGTCGCTGTTCGGTGCCGCCGTGCTGCGCGGTTCCTACCACCTGTACCAAGGGTTCGGCGGGTTCGTCGGCAACCTGGTGATGGGGCTGGTGTTCGGCCGCGTATGGCAGCGGACCAACCGGCTGTGGCCGCTCATCGCGGCGCACACTTTGTTCGATGTGGTGTCCTTCGTCGGCTATTCGTTGCTGAAAGGCCGCCTTTCCTGGCTCCCGTGATGCCCGCTCATTAGGCTCCGTTTCGTGAGCGAGACGAGCGAGATGACCGCACCTCCCCGGGTGGACAGCGAAGTCGGGCCTCTCCGGGCAGTCCTGCTGCACCGGCCGGGCAACGAGCTGAAACGGCTCACGCCCCGCAACAACGACAAGCTGCTCTTCGACTCCATCCCGTGGGTGAGCCGCGCCCAGCAGGAACACGACGCGTTCGCCGACGTCCTGCGCGGCCGCGGCGTCGAGGTGCTGCTGCTGGCCGACGTTCTCCGCACCGCGCTGGAAGACCAGCGCGCGCACGCCGCCGGCGTCCACGCCGCGGTGGACGACCGGAGGCTCGGCAACGACCTCGCGGACTCGCTGAGGTCGCACCTCACGAGCGTGGACGCGCCCACGCTCGCCGAAGTCCTGATGGCGGGCATGACGTTCGAGGAGTTGCCGTCCGCCGAGGGCGCGTCGCTGGTGCGGATGATGCACCATCCGCGCGACTTCGCCGTCGATCCGTTGCCCAATCTGCTCTTCACCCGCGATTCGTCGGCGTGGATCGGCGACCGTGTCGCGATTTCGTCGCTGACCATGCCCGCGCGGCGGCGGGAAACGGCGCTGCTCGACCTCATTTACGCCTACCATCCCCGATTCCGCCACGCCGCCCGCGCTTACGGCGCGCATTCCGCCCCGATCGAAGGCGGAGACGTGATGCTGCTGGCCCCCGGCGTCGTCGCGATCGGCGTCGGCGAACGGACGACTCCGGCCGGCGCCGAATCGCTCGCTCGTTCCGTATTCGCCGACGGACTCGCGCATACCGTCCTCGCGGTGCCGATCGAACAATCGCGCGCGACAATGCATCTCGACACCGTGTGCACGATGGTCGATGTCGACGCCGTCGTGATGTATCCGCTCGCCCGCGATTCCCTCACCGCGTTCACCCTGAAACCGACCGGCGACGGCGGGGTCAAAGTGGCCGGCCCGACGCCATTCCTGGAAGCCGCCGCGGAGGCCATGGAGATCGACCGGCTGCGGGTGATCGACACCGGCCTCGACCCGGTCACCGCGGAGCGCGAGCAGTGGGACGACGGCAACAACACGCTGGCCTTGGCCCCGGGCGTGGTCGTGGGGTACGAACGGAACGCGGAGACCAACGAGCGGCTCACCGCGGCGGGAATCGAGGTGCTGCCGATCGCCGGGTCCGAACTGGGGTCCGGCCGCGGCGGCCCGCGCTGCATGTCGTGCCCGGTGCGCCGCGATCCCCCGCCGAAGCGGCGCTGACGTCTTGAGGCGAAGTTAGCCTTTCCTTAATAAGGGTAAATACATTAAGGGAAGGCTAACCAAAATAAGTGTTTCCTTCTTGAGGAATGGTAACCCTAATAGGGTGGAGATCACCAGCCAAAAGTGGAAAACAATCGAACATTGACGTACCGTGATGGACATGGCCCTCACGAAGAAAGAACCGCGCTCCAAGTTCTACGAACTGCTGCAGGCGCAGATCCACAACGAGTTCAACGCCTCCCAGCAGTACATCGCGCTCGCGGTCTGGTTCGACAACGAGGACCTGCCGCAGCTGGCGAAGCACTTCTACAAGCAGTCGGTGGAAGAGCGCAATCACGCGATGGCGCTCGTCCAGTACATGCTCGACCGGGACCACCACGTCGAGATTCCCGGCACCGGCGAGGTCCGCAACGAGTTCTCCGCCCCGCTCGAGCTGATCGAGCTCGCGCTGGAGCAGGAGAAGGAGGTCGCCGCCGACATCTCCGCGCTCGCGAAGGCCGCCCGGGCCGAGGAGGACTACATCAGCGAGCAGTTCGTCCAGTGGTTCCTCAAGGAGCAGGTCGAGGAGATCTCCCAGATGTCGACGCTGGTCACGGTCGCGCGCCGCGCGGGTGACAACGTCTACGAGATCGAGAAGTTCCTGCACCGCGAGGCCGTCGGCGACACCGGCGCGGACTCGGGGATGCCCCCGGTCGCGGGTGGCGCGCTGTAACGCTCACACGATCCCGGAAGCCCGGTTGTCCCCACTGTGGACAACCGGGCTTCCCCCTGTGGATAACTTCATCGCCGCTCGTAATGCGCGATGAGCACGCCAGTGGTGGTCGCGACGCTTCCGGCGAGGGAGAACTCGGTCAACGGCGCGGGCCCCTCGAACAACCGCGCGCCGCGGCCGAGCGTGAGCGGGTGGATCAGCAACGTGTAGCGGTCGACCAGTCCGGCGGCGTGCAGCGCGCGCACGAGCGAAACGCTGCCGATGATCGAAAGATCCTTACCCGGCAAGGCTTTCAGCTCCGCCACGGTCTCCACCGCGGAGCCGCGCAGCAGCACCGAATTCTGCCAGGCGTCGGCATTGTCGAGGGTGGTGGAGACGACGTACTTTTTCGCGGCGTTCATGTGTGCGGTGAACGGATTCCCGTCGGTCCGAGGCCCCCACGCCATGCGGAAATCCTCCCAGGTGCGCCGGCCGAACAGCATGTCCCCAGGCCGGCTCATGCCCTTGGCCATCTCGCGCGCCATGACGTCGTCGCTGTAGCCGTTGCCCCAGCCGCCTAGGTCGAATCCACCGCGAGTGTCCTCGTCGCTGCGGCCGAGGCCTTGGACGACGCCGTCGAGGGTGATGCTCAGGGTGACGCTGATCGAACGCATCGGGGTTGTCCTTCCGCTTCCGCGGGCCGCCGGTCGGCCCGTCACCCGCTACACGAGCGGCGCGGAGCCGGATCGACATCGGCCCGAGGAAATTTTTCAGCCGGCGCAGTCCTGCGTCTTAGCTCGGACCTCGATGCTCTGGACCGCACCGTCCGAGTTCAGCGTGAAGTGATACGCCCCCTGGTCACCGGTCGGCGACACGAGCGCGCTCCCCGACTCCGACGTGCCCGGATAGGTCGCGGTGACCTGGTCCTTCGGCGACCCGTCGCCGACGCCTTCCGGGGTGTGCGCGGTGCCATCAGGCTTCACCGCGACCACGCCGTTGTCCTGCGACACGACGGCCGTCGCTGCGGGCACCCCGGCACCGCTGACGTCGTAGTAGGTGCAGCCAGCCGACTCTTTCACCGCCGTGAGCTTCATGCCCTGGTCCGCGAGCTGCTGCTCGGTCATGCCGAGCTTCACCGCGCCCAGGCCGTCCGCGGTCACCAACGCTCCGGACACGGCCTTCGTCGTCGGCGTCGTCTGCGGCGGCGCCGGCTTCGTGTGGTGCGGATGCGCGGGCGGTGCCGGAAGCTCGGCAGTACCGGGTGCCGATGTTTCGACCGGCGCTGGCGCCTGCGTCGATTCGGCGCTCGACGGCGGCTCGGGCACCGAAGAAGAAGGCATCGTGGGCTGGGCCGAAGCGACCTGGCGGGCGGCGACGTCGGTCGCCGCGGGCTGGGTGCGCAACTGGAGCACCACCAGTCCGGCCGACGCCACCGCGAGGACGCACGCCGCCCCGGCCGCGGACGTCAGGATCCGCTGCCTGCGCCGCCGCCTGCGCGCGCCCGCCACGATGGCCGACGCGGCGTCCTCGGGTGGCTCGACGGCCAGCCGGTCGTCGGAGAAGAGGGCGCGGAGCCGCTGTTCCAGATCGTCGGGCTGGCTCACCCGGCGTCGCCTCCTTCCTGGTTCCGCAGTTTCGCCCGCAGGGACGCGATCGCCTTGCTCGCTTGGCTTTTCACCGTCCCCTGGCTGATGTCCAGCGCCTTCGCGATTTCCACTTCGGACAGTCCTTCGTAGTACCGCAGCACCATCACCGTGCGCTGCCGCGGCGGGAGGTCCCGGAGCGCCTGCCACAGCGGCTCGTGCTCGAAGGGATCCTTCGGCGCGCACGGGCTGGTCTCCGGCAGGTCCGCGACGAGGTTCTCCTTGCGCGTCCGACGCCAGCGGCTGACGTGCGCGTTCGCCATGGAACGCCGCACATACGCCAGCGGGTCGCCGGTCTTCTGCTGCACGTACGACCAGCGCGCGCCGATCTTTTCCAGCACGGTCTGGACGAGGTCGGCGGCATCGTGCGGATTCCCGGTGAGAACGTGGCCGTAGCGGAGCAGCCCGGGCAGGGCCTCGCGCACGAACTCGCCGAAGTCCGTGACGGTGTCGACCGCTTCCTCCGCGGAACCTGCCCAGGGCGGATCTCCGCTCGCGAGGGGCAATGCGGCTGCCGTCACCGTATCGCCCCCTCCCCGGATGACCACGTGCAGCGACGGTTCCTCGTCGTCCCCACCACGCATGAGCGCCCCCGAGGGTTGTCCCGTCTCCGTCGCTACTTTCCGTAGCTGTGGACAACTGAGGTCAGCGCACGGAAAGCGACTCGGGCAGCTTCAAGGCGCCGCCGGAGTCAGTGGGGAAATCGTGGACCGCGACCACAGCGTTTCGCGGGAGCGGGCCGTAGATGTGCGGGAACAGGATTCCGCGCGGGTCCGGCGGCACGCCGTCCTCCCAGCGGACCGGCGCGTCGACCAGCTTAGGGTCGATTTCCAGCAGCACCAGCCCAGTGCGGCCGCGGTAAAACGCGTTGGCGGGCAGGGCGACCGTGCCCGGATCCGAGCAGTGGATGAATCCGACGTCGTCGAGCGAGGGCGCGCGGTATTCGCCGTCGGCGGGCACCGCGGCCCACTCGTCGCGGGTGCAGATGTGGAGGATCACGAAGCGATCGTCCCACCTGTGGACAACTCGGCCTGAGTTGTCCACAGGTGGATACGTCAGCGAATGGTGAGCTGCCGCCCGATCAGACCGTCGCGGGCACGCCGCTCGGCGGCGTTGAGCGGCTCCGAGTCGAGCGACTTGAGGGCCTCGTCCAGCCGGGCGCCGAGCTGGTCCTTGGGCTCGGCCCACTCCCGGGCGTGCGCCTCGGGGTCGAGGTCCCACACCGGGACGAGCAGGCCGTGCGCGCGGAACGACCCGGCGTACCGGGTGCCCTCGCCGAGCCCGAGCGTGCCCGCCGCGGACAGTCGCGCAAGCGCTTGCAGCAGCAGGTTCTCCGGTTCCGGGCGGACCCAGCGCAGGTGCGCCTTCTCGCCGGCGAGCACCCAGTACGCGCCGGAGCCGAGCCGGTCGGTGGGCATGATCGCGGCGTTCGCACGCTCAAGGGACACCGCGACGTCGCCGGTCGCGTCCGCGTCCTCGGGCAGCCACCACGCGAAGTCGGTGTGGAGGTCGACCTCCAGCTCCGCGCTCGGCACGAGCAGGTCCTGGAGCCGGTTGCGCTCGTCCGGATCGGTGGGCGACGTCGTGTCCGGCACCGACAGCACGTCGCCCGGTTCGGCGTCGAGCAGCCAGCGCAGCGCGCGGCCGAGGTCGCGGCTGATGTCCGAGGATCGCGTCTGCACCTGCAGCCCCAGGAAGCGCTCGCCGTCCGACCGGACGAACGCCGCGGCGGCCATGGGCAGCACCGTGCCGAGCGTGACGTCGCCACCGTCGGCGAGCGTGAGCTTCGCCGTGGCCGACGGGACGAACTCGCGCAGCGCGATCAGCTCCGGCTCCGCCGCCAGACCCTCGAACGGCTGGCCGACGAAGACGTCGCGCACCTTCGGCTTGCGGTCCGGCTTGGGACCCTTCTTACGCGCGCCTTTACCCATTTCAGCCTCCTTGGAACTCGGTGTCAGACGCTATCGAAGGGACCGGCCGCCCAGGCTCGCGGGTTAGAGTCAGCTCGTGTTCGACCCTCGCGATCCCGCTTTCCTCGCCGACCCGTATCCCGCGTTCGCCGCGCTGCGCGCCGAAGGCGAGGTGCACCAGCACGACGGCCTCGGCATCGCGATCACGGTTTCGCACGCCGCGTCCGCCGCCGTGCTCCGGCACCGCGGACTCGGCCGCATCTGGACCGACGCGCAACCGCTCGAACGGTTCGCGTCGTTCAACCTGTTGCACCGCAACTCGTTGCTGGAGAACGAACCGCCCGCGCACACCCGCCTGCGCCGCGTCATCGCGGGCGAGTTCGGCCGGGGCCACGTGCAACGGCTGCGCCCGATGGTCGCGGAACTCGCGGAGTCCATGGTGGACACTCTGGCCGCGAAAATCGCCGCCGACGGAAGCGCGGACCTGCTCGAACACCTCGCGCAGCCGCTGCCGGTCGCGGTCATCGCCGAACTGCTCGGCGTCCCGACGTCGGACGGCTCGCAGCTGGTGACGTGGAGCAACGCCATCGTGAAGATGTACGAATACGGCCTGTCGGAGGAAGGCCGCGACGCCGCCGAGCAGGCTGCGGCTGACTTCGTGGCGTACCTTCGCGACGTCGTCGCTGGATCCCCGCGCGGGATCGTCCGCGACCTGACCGCGAGCGAGCTGACCCCCGACGAGGTCGTCGCCACCGCGGTACTGCTCCTGATGGCCGGACACGAGGCGACGGTGAACGTGATCGGCAACGGGGTGACCGCGCTGCTCACCCACCGCACGGAATGGGAGCGGCTGAGGTCCGACCCAACGTTGCTGGACTCGGCTGTGGAAGAACTGATCCGCTTCGACTCGCCGTTGCAGTTGTTCGAGCGCACGGCGACCGAGGACGTGGAAATCGCCGGTTATCGCGTGGCGAAGGGCTCGAAGATCGGTGCGCTGCTGGGCGCCGCGGCGCGCGACCCGAAGGTGTTCGACGCCCCGGACACCCTGGACGTGGGCCGGTCGCCGAACGCACATCTCGGGTTCGGGATGGGGATCCATTACTGCGTCGGGGCGCCGCTGGCCCGGGTGGAGATCGCGGCCGCGTTGACGGCACTGACGAAGCGGCTGCCGGACCTGCGGTTGGCCGCGGAGCCGGAACGGAGGCCGGAATTCGTGATCCGGGGGCTGCGGACTTTGCCGGTGACTGCCTGACCTGCGCGGTTCGGGTGGCAAGTGCTGCATAATCGCGCCGCTGCGGGCCGGAATCGGCGCTGACCGGTTCTTGGAGCCGGGGTACAGGAAGGCCCCATGCCACTCGGAAGCAGGCCGCGTACCCGCCCGGTCTGCGGACGGCAGGACCACATACCGAGGACACCCCCGCAAACCAGCAAACGGCCCAGCAACCCGCCCCGCTCTCACCGCAAGCCCGCGAACAAGTCGTCCTCCACTCCGGGGCCGATCTCGACGGGGCCGTTCGTGCGGGCCAGGTGGTAGTCCTCCCACGGCCAGGCCTTCCGCTCGATCTCGCGTGAGTGCGCGAAAAACGGATGCCCCGGGTCCATCTGCGTGGCGTGCGCGCGCAACGCGGCATCCCGGGTCGCGAAGTATTCCTCGCAGCGGATGCGGGTGGTCACGGTCAGGACGTCAGTCGGCGGCAGTTCTTCCAGAACCGGACCCATCAACGACTCTTCACCCGCGGCGAGGGTCGCTTCGTGCATGGCTTCGAACCAGGATCGGCTGAGCGTGGCCAGGTAGTAGAGCTTGCGTGGGGTGCCGTCGTCGGACTCCTCGAACGCCGCGGTCGTGACCTCGTGCGTGCGGATGTGGTCCGGGTGTGGATAACCGCCGGTCTCGTCATAGGTGACGACCACCTGTGGACGGAATTCCCACATCAGTTCCAGCAGTGGTTTTGTCGCTTCTGCCAAAGGAATCCGCGCGAAGCTTCCGGCCGGGGACGGCTCGTCCATACCCGAGTCCGCATGGCCGAGGAATGTTTGGCGGATGCCGAGAATCCTTGCCGCATCAGCCATTTCCCGGCGACGGATGGCGGGCAGATCCCGTCGGATGTCTTCTCGGTCCAAAGTGGGGTTGAGTACATCGCCGCGTTCGCCGCCGGTGCAGGTGGCTACGAGGACGTCCACGCCCTCGGCTGCGTAGCGGGCCAGGGTCGCGGCGCCTTTGCTTGATTCGTCATCGGGATGGGCGTGCACGGCCAAGAGGCGAAGCGTCATGCGCGAGTTCCTTTCGGGAAGAAGAGGGCGGGGATAAAGCTCAGCAGGGAAAGGCCGAGTGCCCAGGTGAAGGTCGTGCCGAACGCGGCGGCACCCCGCGGCTGCGCGTGCAGGACAGCGACGAGAAGCGCCGTGCCGAGCGAGCCGCCGATGCGGTTGACGACGTTGATCGCGCTCGCCGCACGCGGGATCCGACTGCGTTCCAGTGAGGTGTAGAGCATCGTCATGCCGGGAGTGGTCGTCGCGCCTAGGCCGAACCCACGGATCAGCAACGAAACTGTCAACAGGGCCGGGCTTGGGGAATCGCCGAGTTGCGTGAAGGCGATCGTGCCTACGAGCGACAACGCGATGCCGGTGAGCATGACTGCTCGCGAGCCAAAGCGGTCCAACAGTCTTCCGCCTGCGATGAGGACAACGGCGGAGCCGAGGGCTTGTGGCGCGAGCAGAAGTCCGGCGGCGAGCACGGACGTGTGCTGGATTTGCTGGTAGTAAAGCGGAAGCAGCAGCATCGAACTGTACAGGGACGCGCCAAGCAGGAAGGTGCTCGCGCTCGCGACGGTAAAAGCCTTGTGCGCGAACAACTTCAGGTCAAGCAGCGGCGCATGCGCACGACGAGCGTGCCAGGCGTAAGCGAGCAGCAACATCGCGCCGGCGAGGGCGAAGGCGGGGGAACCTTCGCCTAGGCCGTAACCGAGCGCGCCGAGACCAGGCGGGAGCAGCAGGAGCCCGCGGAGGTCCAGCGGATCACGCGTGCCAGCGGGGTTTTCGCGCGGCAGCACCCGGACGGCGAGCAGCAGAGTGACGACGCCGAACGGCACGATCCCGAAGAACAGCCAGCGCCAGCCCAGGTCCTGGACGAGCGCGCCGCCGAGCATCGGGCCGAGCACCGGCGCGACGGTCGCGGGCAGCGTGACCATGCCGATCATCCGGCCCAGCCGAGGACCGGCCGCCTGCGCGAAAATCGCCTGGCCGACCGGTTGCATGAGACCGCCGCCGAGCCCGTGCAGCACGCGGAACGCGATCAGCGCCGGAGCCGACCAGGCGAATCCGCACAGCACCGTCCCCAGCGTGAACAGCCCGACGGCCGCGATCCACACCTGACGGCCGCCGAACCGGTCGGAAAGCCACCCGGACAGCGGGATGGTGAACGAGGCGGCCAGCAGGTACGCGCTGGCCACCCACTGCACGGTCGGCAGCGAACTGTCCAGGTCACGCGCCATCACGCCGATGCCGACCGACACGATCGTCGCGTCGAGGATCGACAGCACCGCGCCCAGGATCAGGACCCCGCCGAGCCGGCGAAGCCCGGAATCGGAGACCGGAGCCACCGGAAGCCGCGTGGTCATCGCAGCACCCCCTTCACTAGGTCGGACCTGAGATTAGGTCGAACCCAGTTAATGGGTCAAGCACAAATTTAGGTCCGACCTAGTACACTGGCCGACGTGAGCCTCAGGGAGCAGAAGAAGCTGGAGACGCGGCAGACGATCTCGGCGGTCGCGACCCGGCTGTTCATCCAGCGCGGGTTCGACCAGGTGACGATCGCCGAGGTCGCGGAGGCGGCGCGGGTCGCCAAGATGACCGTGACCAATCACTTCAGCCGGAAGGAAGACCTGGTCTTCGACATCCGGACGGACTTCGTGGACTGGCCGGCGAACCTGGTCCGAGCCAATCCGGAAACGCCGGCGCTGGTCGCCGTCCGGGACGGATGCTTCGCGGAGCTGGACAAGGCGGGCCCGATGCTCGGGTTCGCGGACGTGTCCTTCGTGCGGATGGTGCGGCAAAGCGAACGGCTCACGTCCGCGCTCCGGGACATGCACGTCGACCGGGAAACCCAGCTCGTCGCCGCGCTGCTGGACCGGCATCCGGACCGCGAAATGCTGTCGCGGACGGCCGGGGCGCATCTCACGTCAGTGCTGCGGCTTCTTCTCGACGACGTCTGGCAGCTGACCTGGCAGGACGTCAAACTGGACGACCTGGTGGAGCAGATCCGGGATTCCGCGGCGGTCGCGTTCGGCCAGCTGGAACCGGCGCTCGGCGACCTCTAACGCGCGGCGCCGACCGGACGCGCGGTCCGCAGCTCCGGCTCCGGCGCGCCCTCGATCTTGAGCACGCGGAGGTCGCGCAGCCGTTCCGGGGCGATCGGCATCAGCAGATGCGAGAACCGCCGGATCACGAGCGCGGTGACGATCGCGAGCGCGGCCGCGGTCAGGTCGGTGAGCGCGACCAGCAGGACGCTGTCCGCCATCGCCTGCACGCCCGGCCGCATCCGCCAGATGATCGTGACGATCAGCAGGACCCAGTTCGCCAGCCACGCGCCCCACCAGCCCAGCACCAGCCGTGAGGGCTTCGGCCGCTGGTCACGCGGACGGCGGAGGACGGCGTGCTCCAGCTCGCTGACCACGGACAACGCGAGCGGCAGATTCACGATCGGCACCAGCACGCTCACGAGCACCTGCCAGACCGGCCGCGGCGGCGCTTCCCCCGCCTCGTCGGCAGCGGCTTGCCGGGCGACCAGCAGCCACCAGACCGAGAGCCCCGCGGGAAGCAGCGAAAAGATCGTGGTGAGCAGCCCAGCGAGCATCACAAAGGCGTCGGAGAACTCGACCACGCTGGAGTTCAGCGCGGAATCGCGGCTCTCCACGAGAAGTGCGTACCGCCAGATTTCCGCCGCCGCCGCGGTCACGGCGAGGACGGCGAACGTCCAGAGGATTGTCGTAAGGCTCCGTGCGAGCACCGGAATGCGGTCGAGCGGCCGGATCTCGCCGGACGCGGTGCCGGGCACGGTCGTCGGACGGCGCCAGGTCAGGTTCGGGAAGCCCCAGCGCGGCGGCACCGGATAGGACGGCGGACCGGAGTAGGGCGTCGCGGGCACGGCGCGGCGACGGCGGACGGCACTTGGCGGCGGGGACGCGACCCAGCGCAGTTTGGCCGCTCGTTTCGGCGGGCTCGGCTGCTGCTGTTGCTGCGCGGGCCGGTGGATCGCGCCTTGCGGAGCAGCGGTGAACGGACGCGGGTACGCCGGATGCTGCGGATAGGCCTGCGCTGGGTACTGCTGCGGGTACGGATTGGCGAACTGCTGGCCAGGATGCGCCTGCGGCGGTGCCCAATAACCAGGCGGCGGCGTACCCGGCCGGGCCGCCATACCACCGGGTTGCGGAGGAAAGCCCGGCTGAGCCGGATTGCCTGGCCGAGCATCCGCGCCGCCAGGCTGAGCGGGAGGCGGCTGCCCGCCCGGCGGTGGAGCCGAAGCCCAGCCAGGTCCGTTCACCGGCGCGGCACCCGCAGGTCCTTCGTGGCCCGGAGCGGACTCGCGCCCGCCATTAGCTGGCCCAGCGTTCCCTTTCTCCCGGCCAAAGCCAGGCACGAACGACGCCGGATCCGAGGATTCCGGCGGCTCGGGAACAGACTGGGCAGGCATCCGTCAGAGAACCTCGGGTTCAGCGTCGGGGTTATCGCTCACCATGCGGCGGCCTTCGCGGGCCCAGGCGCCCATTCCGCCCGCGACGTTGACCGCGTCCCAGCCGCTCGCGTTCAGCCAGGCCGTGGCTCGTGCCGAACGGCCGCCGGAGCGGCAGATCACGTAGACCGGATTGTCCTCGGGGAATTCAGCGAGTTCGCCGACCCGCGCGGGCAGTTCGCCGAGCGGGATGTGCACCGCGGCGGGGGCGTGCCCGGCGGCCCACTCGTCGTCCTCGCGGACGTCGAGCAGTGCCACGTCCGCGGGCAGGTCGCGGACTTCAGCGGTCGGAATTTCAGCAGGGCTCACCACAGGTTCCATGCTCCCATGTCAGGACGTTGTACGCGCGTGAGGAACGCTAACCGCTAAGCCTTGCGGTGGCGTCCCCGGCCGGTCCGGGCCTTGTCGTCGGCCTGGCCGAACCGGGCGACCGCGCGGTCGCGCATCAGGCCGAGCGGGTCGGGGGCGTGCAGGCGCAGCATGATGTCGTTCACCAGTTCCGGGCGGCCGGACCGGGTCAGCCGGCTCACCACATAGGTCGCCAGGAACGCCGAGGGCACCGAGATCAGCGCCGGCTGCACGGTGTACCACGGCGTCTTGTCTCCGGTGTACTCGCAGACGATGTTGTACGCCAGCGCGCCGAGCACCATTCCGCCGCCGATGACCATCCCGGCCAGCGCGCCCGGCCAGCTGAGCTTGCGCCACCAGATGCCGAGCAGCAGCAGCGGGCTGAACGTGGACGCGGCGAGCGCGAACGTCATCCCGATCGAGAGCGAGATGTCCTCGGTGCGGAAGATCAGCGTGAGCGCCATCGGGCAAATCGCGACCAGGAGCGTCGCGACCCGGAAGTCCCGGACCCGGCCCGGCAGCAGGTCCGTCGACACGACCCCGGCCACGCTCACCAGCAGCCCCGAGCAGCTCGAGAGGAACGCCGCGAACGCGCCCGCGGCCGTCACCGCGGCGAGGATCTGCCCTGGCCAGCCGGGCAGCACCGCGGTCGGCAACAACAGCACGGCCGCGTCGGTATTGCCGGTGAGCAGCAGCTGCGGCACGTACATCCGCGAGAGCGCGCCCAGCATCGTCGGGAATAGATAGAACAGCCCGAGCAGCAGCAGCACGTGCACGGTGGTGCGGCGTGCGGCCTTGCCGTCGGGGTTGGTGTAGAAGCGGACCAGCACGTGCGGCAGGCCCATGGTGCCGAGGAACAGCGCGAAAATCAGCGAGTACGTCTGCAGCAGGTCGCTGAGGCCGCTTGACGCCGGGTGCAGCCACGCGTCGTTCGTCGTCGGCGCGTCGCTCACGACCGGCACCGGCGTGCCCGCGGCGAATTCCAGCGTCGTGCCCGCGGACACCTTGTGCGGCACGAGCGGCGACCAGCGCGCCATGCCGCCCGCGGGACCGTCGTCGATGTGGCCGTGTGCGTAGAAGAACGTCTCGGTGGTGACCTTCACGGTCACGTCGGTCTGCACCGTCACCTTGGTGTCCGACGGGAACACCGGCGGCGCGGGCGCACCGAGCGCGCGCACGCCGCCCGGGCCGCCGCCGGCGAAGAAAACCATGCACAGCACGAAAGTCGGCACGGCGATCGCGAACAGCTTGAGCCAGTACTGGAACGCCTGGACCACGGTGATCGCGCGCATCCCGCCGGCCATCACGTTGACCGCGACCAGGACGATGACGAGAAGCGCACCCGCCCACGCCGGCACCGGAACGATCTGCGCCAGCGTCAAACCGGCGGCCTGCAGCTGCGGGACCATGTAGAGAATCCCGATGAACACCGCGCCCGCGGTCGCGAACCGGCGCAGGCCGATCGAACCGAGCCGGGCTTCCACGAAGTCCGGCAGCGTGTAGGCACCGGATCGGCGCAGCGGCGCGGCGACGAACAGCATCAGCGCGAGGTACCCGGCGGTGAAGCCGATCGGGTACCAGGTCGCGTCGGCGCCCTGCTTGAGCACCATGCCCGCGACACCGAGGAACGACGCCGCGGACAGGTACTCGCCGGAGATCGCGGCGGCGTTGCGGCTGGAGCGCACGGTTCGGCGGGCGACGAGGAAGTCGTGCGTGCTGGTGGCCCGGCGCGACGAACGGAAGCCAAGGTAGTAGGTCGCGAAGGCGACCAGCGCGAGGCCGGTCAACGTCCACGGGGTCAGCTGCACGGCGTGAATCCTCGCACGACCGCACGCTTCCGGGACGCGCCGCCACCAGGGAGCGCGTCCCCCGCGCGGGTCAGTTCTCGATCATGTCGACGAAGTCGCGTTCGTGCCGCTCGGCGAGCCGGTTGTACCAGAGGCCGACGGCGAAGAGGAACGGGAACGGAAGCAGGCCGAGCACGAGCCACGGGACCGGGATGCCGATCACGGTAAACCGCGCGACCGCCGGGAGGAAGTAGAACAGCGCGGGCAGCACCCCGAGCACCGCCAGCACGAGCACCGCCAGCAGCACCGACGTGCGCAACTGGACCTTCACCAGGTCGCGGACCAGCAGTTTTCCCCAGCTGGTCTGTTCCTCCAGTTCGATCCGCCCGCGCATCCGCCCCGACGACTGCCGAGAATCGGCGAGCACCACGCGTTCCCGTTTCGGCCGCACGTGCGCGGGTTCGCTGGACCGCGGGACCGGTTCGGGGGCGGGAGGCACCGGTTCGACCACCGCGCGGTCCTCCGGCCGCACGCCCAGCGTCGGGTCCGGTTTGCGGACTCCGTTCTCGAGCCGGTGGTAAGGGTCTTCGGGCGAGGCCATCGACGGTTAGCCGCCCCGGCCGGAGCCGACGATGCGGTCCTTCAGCGCCCGGGTGTGCCGCCGGCTGACCGGCAGCACTTTCTCCTCGTTGCCGATCACGACCTGGTAGCCGCCCTGGCCCATCCGCATTTCGGTGATCAGCGGCAGCGCGACCAGGAACGACCGGTGGATCCGCACGAATCCGGCCTTCTCCCAGCGTTCTTCGAGCTGGGCGAGCGGGATCCGGACGAGGTGGCTGCCCTCGGTGGTGAACAGACGCGCGTAGTCGCCCTGTGCTTCCACCCAGCGCACCGACGAGCGCGGGATCAGCTTCGTGGTGCCGGCCAGTTCGACCGGGATGACCTCGTCGTCGTTCTTCACCGGCTCGGAGCCGCCCTGGCCCGCGGGCGGCCCCGCGACCGTGGCGAGCTTCTCGCGCACGCGCGCCACCGACCGGTCGAGCCGGTCCTGCTGGAACGGCTTCAGGACGTAGTCGACCGCGCCGAGGTCGAACGCGTTCACCGCTTCCTCGGCGTGCCCGGTGACGAACACCAGTACCGGCGACGGGTTCATCGCGGCGATCACGCGCGACATTTCCATGCCGGACAGGCCGGGCATGTCGATGTCGGCGAACACGGCGTCGACCGTCGGCAGGCCGTTTGCCCGCCGGGCAGCCAGTTCCGGGTCGTCGTGCGAGAACAGCCGCAGCGCGTCGGAGGCGTCCGAGGCCTGGAAAACGCGGTGGATGTGCGGGTTGTTCTGGAGTCCGTGGCTGAGTTCGTCCAGCCCGGCCAGCTCGTCGTCCACGGCAAGGACGATGAGTTTCCGGGTGTCGTCGTGAGCACTCACAGTGAGACGCATCCTGCCGATTGCGAGGTGCATTGTCCAGACCCCAGCGCAGAGTACCGCTTGTGAGTGGCGTACCGGAGTCGCCGCTCACCCGCGGCTCAGAGCCCGAACCGCGACCAGGCCGCCTTGGTGGTCACCGCGTCCAGCAGCGCGCTCGCCGCCGCGGGCGCTCCGATGCCGAGCCGGGCGAGCAGCGGTTTCTTCGGCTCCGCCACGGAAATCTCGGCTTCCGGATACCGCTCGCGGACGATCTCGCGCAGCGAGCCGAGCCCGTCGACCAGTCCGAGGTCGACCGCCTTCTGCCCGAGCCAGACGTCGCCGGTGAACAGATCGGTGGAATCGGTCAGCCGGTCGCCGCGGCGTTCCTTGACCCAATCGACGAACAGTTCGTGCAGCTGGCTGTGCATGTTCTTCAGCCACTCGACGTCCTCGGGCTTCTCCGGGCTGAACGGGTCGAGCCGCGATTTGTTCTCTCCCGCGGTGTGCAGCCTGCGCTCGATGCCGAAGCGTTCGAGCAGCCCGGTGAACCCGAACCCGCCGCTGATCACGCCGATCGAGCCGACCACGGACGTGCGGTGCGCGTAGATCTCGTCGGCCGCACAGGCGAGCCAGTACCCGCCGGACGCGGCGACGTCCTCGGCGAACGCCAGGACCGGCACGCCTTTCTCGTCGGCCAGCTGCCGGATCCGCTCCGCGACCAGGCCGGACTGCGTCGGCGCGCCGCCGGGCGAGTTGATCTGCAGCGCGACCGCCTTGAGCCGGTCGTGCGCGAACGCCCTGGTGAGCGCGGATTCGACGGCACCGAGGTTGATCGCGCCACGGGCCAGCGGCGACGGCGTCGGCGTGATCACGCCGTGCAGCTTCACGACGGCGACCACGTCCTTGCGGTCGCCCCGGTCGCCGAGCACGGGAAGGCGGGAAGTCAGCTTGTCGGTCACGCTCATCTGCCCAGGCTAACCAGTTCAGTGCGCGGGCAGCATTCCCGAACGCGAGCCGCGCACCCCGTCGGGTTCCGGTTCCGGCTCGATCGCCGGCTGCGGCTGCGGCGGGACGTCGGCGGAGTAGTCCGGCATGTTCGGCCGCACGCCGAGCTTGAACTTCGGCACCCGCAACGCGACCTTCATGCCCGCACCCGGCGCGGTTTCGACGGTGAGCGCGTAATCCTCGCCGAAGACCTGCCGCATGCGCTGGTTGATGTTGCCGAGCCCGACGTGCGCGCCGGTGCGGTGCGCGTTGCGCAGATCGGTGAGCTGACGCGGGTCCATGCCGATGCCGTCGTCCTCGACCGTGATCAGCGCTTCGTGGCCGTCGTCCTGCGCGATCACCGTGACGCAGCCGCCGCTCGGCTTGCTGGCGAGCCCGTGTTTGACGGCGTTTTCCACGAGCGGCTGGATGATCAGGAACGGCACCACGACGCTCAGCACCTCGGGCGCGATCTTCATCCGCACCTCGAGCCTGCCGCCGAAACGCGCGTTCTCGATGGTCAGGTAACGGTCGATGTTGCGCAGTTCCTCGGCGAGCGTGGTGTACATGCCGGAAGTGCGGAACGAGTAACGAGTGAAGTCCGCGAAGTCCTGCAGCAGTTCCCGCGCTTCCTCCGGATCGGTGCGGATGAGCGCGGAGATCGTGTTGAGCGCGTTGTAGACGAAGTGCGGCGAGATCTGCGCGCGCAGCGCTTTGATTTCCGCCTGCTGCAACTGATTGCGCGATTCTTCGAGCCGCGCGAGCTCGAACTGCGTGCACACGAACTGGCCCACGGCCTCGGCCATCTGCACCAGCTTGCCGCGCGTCCGCCCGACCACGATGAGCGTCGCCTCGGCCTCGCCCTCAACGAGAATCGGCACGATCGCGGCGGTCTTCATCTTGCAGGTGCCCCGGTGGTTGCAGGGCATCTTGTTGTGATCGGCGACGGCGCGGCGGTGTTTGCGCAACGCGGTCCCGATGTCGTCGACGACGTCCAGGTAGTGATCGGTGGCCTCGCCCGCCCAGGACAGCAGCGTGCCTTCACTGTCCGTGATGCCGACGGCCAAGCAGTCGAGCACCTCGAGCAGCTCCGCCGTCATCCGGTTGGCGGCCTCCTCGTCAAGCCCCGCCCGCAAGTTGGGCGTGGCCTTGGACATCCGGTGGACGGCCTGGAGAACGGCGTCCTGGATGACCCCCTTGGGCCGGCGCGCCCGGAAGGCGAGGACCAGCACCACGATCACCAGGATGCCGACCAGGGCCCACGGGACGACCAGCGCGTAGGGGAAGTCGGACACGACGTCCATGCTCTGCGCTCGACCGACCGGGTGCAAGGTCTGCTTCCCACTTTCTGTCCATTGGCGACGACCGAGGGTGGGCAAACCCTACCGTCACTCCCGGTGAGCGTGAGGATCTTGCGCCATTCGAGTGGCGATGGTGGCTGTGGGTCGCCGAGGAGTGGGGTGAAGGGACCATTCATCGCTACGCAAGGTTAGGGGTGAAGGGTCCCTTCATTGCTTGGCTAGTGCGGATGAGGGTTCTTGAGCTCGTCGCGGGTCGCGGGTCGCGGGAGTGCGGGGTCGCGGAAGTGCGGGGTCGCGGGGTTGCGGGACTGGGGTCGCGGGACTGCGGTGTTGCGGTTGAGTGGCAGGCGCAAAGCTCTGGCACCGGTAGGCGCACCGCTCTGGCTTGACCGCGCAAACCTCAGCACGCTCGATCTCAAGCGCACAAACTCCCACCCGCCCCGTCTCCCCAACCCCTACCCACCCAACCGCCGCCAACGCACCCAACAGATCCAGGCACCCAGCCCCTCCCCCGCACCCCGATACGAAGCCTCCCTGCGGGCTGGGGGTGCTTGTCAAGGCATCTTTCCCGCCTTGACAAGCACCCCCAGCCCGTCAGCACACTCAAGCTTCGGGGTGCCCCACCGCACCACCCAGACGCAATGTCGCCGCCAGGCGACGAGCCGACCAAACCCCCAAGCCCCACGAACTACTTCAACAACCGCGACATCCGCCGATCAGCCAACGGCTTCCCCCCAGTCTGGCAAGTCGCGCAGTACTGAAAAGACTTATCCGCAAAGGAAATTTCCCGGATAGTGTCCCCGCACACCGGACAAGGCAGCCCGGTCCGCGCATGCACCCGCAGCCCAGACCGCTTCTCCCCCTTCAACCGCGCAGCCTTCTGCCCCACCGACCGCTCGACCGCGTCCGTCTCCACCTCGCGGATCGCCTCGGCCAAAACCTCCAACGCACCCTCGTCCAGCTTCCCCACCGTCGCATAAGGCGACAGCTTCGCCCGGTGCATGATCTCGTCCGAATAGGCGTTCCCGATCCCCGCGATCACCGACTGATCGGTCAACGCCCACTTCAGCCGAGTCCCCTTGCCCTGGAACAACTCCCGCAACCGCGAAGCGTCAATCGCCAGCGCGTCCGGTCCCAGCCGGGCCACGCTCGCCACCTCGGAGGGATCCGCGACGATCCACACCGCCAGCCCCTTTTTCGTCCCCGCCTCGGTCAGGTCGAAGCCAGGTCCGGAAGCCGACTCCAGATGCACCCGCAGCGAGATCGGTCCCTTGCCCGGCTTGAGCGGAGCCGGGGACAGCGCGTCCGACCAGCGCAGCCACCCCGCGCGCGCCAGATGGACGACCAGGTGCAGGTCGCCGAGAACGATGTCCAGATGCTTGCCGTGCCGGGTCGCGTCGGTGATCTCGCGACCGTGCAGCTCGGTATACGGCGGCACCGCGGTCTTCAGCACGCTGAGCGACGCGACGTCGAGCCGGAAAACGGTGCTCCCCACGGCGTGTTCGCGCAGGTGATGGGCCAGTGCTTCGACCTCGGGCAACTCGGGCATGGCACCAGTCTCGCGCGCCGGCCCGGTTCCGGCCAGGGCTATTCGACCGGGTGCAGCGGACCGTCGAAGTCTGGCAGCGAATGCTTCTGGATCGTCTTCGAGATCCGCTTCACCTCGCCGGACACGGTGAACATGCCGCGGATCGTGCCGACCCAGCGCTCCGACGGCCGGTCGCCCGCGACGTCGCCCTCGGTCTCGGCGACCACTGTCCACGGGCGGCGCAGGATCCACCGCAGCGGGAAGAACAGCACCACCAGCAGCAACGCCAACATCACCCACGCCGGCACCTTCACGACATCCGGCGTCCAGACCACCAGCGCGATCACCAGGATCCCCATCACCACGATCATCGCGATGCCAGGTCCGTAACTGCCTGCGACGTCGTGTTCGAAATCGTCAGCGGTGGCGGGAGCCCGCCACTCCATCTGTGCGCGGACCACCCAATGGCGGCCGTCTTCGCCGCGCACCAGCCGGTTCATCCTGTTGCCTCCCGGGCGACGTCGAGCTCGGTCAACGTTACCGTGACCGTGCCGTCGAGCGCGAGGTGCTCACTGAGAGTTACTGGTGGTTTGCCGGGTTTTGGCTGTTCGGGAGGTTGCGTCCGCCGAGGAATCGGCCGAACCGGTGACACCTTTCCCGGACGTGGAGGCCGTCTTAGCCGATTTCGCGGGCTCGGCGGACTTGGCGGGCTTCGAAGACTTGGCCGGCTCAGCGGACCGGGAAGACTTCGAGGACTTCGGGCAGCCGGACGAGTCAGTGGAGCTGGACGACAGCGGAGCGGCCGGGGCGGGGTGCCGCGACCCGGTCGGCGTCGTCGTGACCGACGGCGGCAGGTACGAATCCGGCGACGGCACATACGACGAGGGCGGCGGAGCGTACGACGAAGGAGTCGAGTCGTCCGCCGTCGTGCTCAGCAGGCCCGGGCTGGACGAGTTTGTCGACGTGTCGATATCCGACCGCGATTCGGTGCTCGACGACCGGCTCGTCATCGGGGAACCCGAATGGCTGCCGTCCTGGCCGGGAAGATCGTCGCGCGGGGTGGAATCAGTCGAACCAGCCGAGCCCACCGCACCAGCCGAATCCGACGTCGACGACGAGGACTGCTCCCCGGGAACCGGCTGATGCACCGGCGGCAAATGCGGCACCTCGGCCGCCCCCAGATGCGGCGAGACATCCGCCGGACGGGCCGCCACGTGCGACGGCCGCGCGCTGCCGTTCAGCTTCCCGGAGATCACCCGCGGACCCTGCTGGACCGGCGGCGGAGGCGGCACCGGCGGCTGCAACGCCAGCTCCGGCGCACCACCGCCCAATCCGACGTCCTGCACCGGATGCGACCCGAACACCAGCGGACCAGCGGTCAGGCTCACCGCACCCGCCGCCGCGGTCGACGCCAGCGCGAGCCCGACCTTCACCTTCGAGCCGAACAACACGCTCTTCACCGACGCGACCGCGCCAGCGGCCTTCCCCGCCCCGGCCAACGCCGGAACCGCGAGCACCAGCACCCCGGCATGCGCCCGCAACGACGAACACACATCACGCAGCTCGTCCTGCGTCGCCCGGCACGACGGGCACCCCAGCAGATGCGCCTTGATCCGCTCCGCCTCCGCGCCCGTGACACTGCCCGCGGTGAACCCGCCGAGTTTCTCCACCACCGCGCGGCACGTCTCCGGACCCCGGTTCACCGACAAATGCGCCTGCAGATACGCCGCCCGCAACCCCTGCCGCGCCCGCCGCGCCAACGCCGCCGTCGCATTCGCCGACAAGCCGAAATGCGGAGCCACCATCGCCGGCTGCTCGCCCTCGACCTCGGTCTGCCACAGCACCGTCCGCCACCGCTCCGGCAAACTCGTGAACGCCGTCGTGATCAACGTGTGCTCAGCCGTCCGCGCCGGCGTGTCCACCCCAGCGCCCGCACGGAACGTCAACTCGTCATCAGTCACCGGAACATCGCGCCGCGCCCCGTGCCACTCCCACGACACCCGGCGCGCGACCGTCAGCAGATAAGCCCGGATGTAATCCCGCGGACCCGCACCGCGGCGCAACGCCTGCAGCACGCGGAAGAAGGTCTCCGCGGTGATGTCCTCGGCTTCAGAGCGATCCGCGGCAAGACTCTGCGCCAATCTGCGCACGGCCGCGGCATGCAGCTCGAACAACTCCCCGAACGCGGCATCCTCGCCGTCGCGCAGCCGCTTCAAAAGTGCCTGCTCGTCGGATTCCGAGGCCGCTGGTGGCGGCGCCGTGCCCAGCTCGGTCATCCGGCAAGGCACCTCCTCCCCCGAAGGACTCACCACTGAAGTCGATTGGGGACACCATACGGAGCAGAGCGCCCGTCGTCACCCCTTGTGCGCTCGACGTGACGCGCAAGCACCACATCTCAGCAGGTCCACGCCAATAACGGGGCCCCCGAAAGTGTCACCGAGACGAAGGTATAGAGTGTCTTCAACACCGAGCACCAAGCGGTTAACGCGGATGTAGCGCAGCTGGTAGCGCATCACCTTGCCAAGGTGAGGGTCGCGGGTTCGAATCCCGTCATCCGCTCAGTCCCGAAGGCCCTGTATCCACGGAAAGCGTGGATACAGGGCCTTCGCCATATCGCCCGGGGGCCGAGCCCCCGGAGCCCCCGCGGTGCCATCGGCTGCGGTTGGGGGGTGAGCGGCTTTGTAGCTTGCGTAGCAAGCGGAAAGCTGTTCGGAGCTGGGGCTTGTGGCGGTGCGCTCTGACCCGTGGAATGCGCCTGGTGGTTATAGCTCGTAGGTGTCTAGGACTGTGGGCGCTACTGGGGACAGGTGTGCGTCTTTTTGCTCGGTTATTTGCCCTCTTGCCATTCGGTACACCTGGAAGGCGTTGTCGTGTTCTGGGTCTTGGTCGTCCCAGATGTGCAGGAGGCCGTAGGAGCCCGGGGCCAGTTCTCCTACTCGGGCGAAGGTTTCCAGGAGCTGCGGCGTGATGGTGCCGCCGTGTTTGTCTAGACCACCCAGATGGAGCATGGGCAGGCCCGCGCTCCAGCGGAGGTCCACCAAGTCCAGCATGGTCGTGTTCTTCAGGGAACGGTGGACTCGCTCCACCAAGCGCGCCAGCAGAGCTGCGTCGTCGTCGCCGGTCGCGGTGGCGGCGATGGTCACCCAGCCGTGGTATTCGAACACGTGCGAGACGGTAGCAGCGGCCGTGCTCAGCGAGTCAGCGCAGAGGGCTGGCCGTCCCGGCGCAACTGGTTCGTGAGGATCCCGTCGGCGTGCTTTTCGACCGCGGGGAGCAGTTTTTCGCCGAAGACGCACAGGGTGCGTTCCCACGGGTGGCCGAGCGTGCCGTAGCTGAAGTCCTCGGCCAGGAACAGATGGTAGTCGCCGCGCGGGAAGACCGAGACCGGCCAAGGCGCGTTCTGCTGCATGCGATGCGGCCAGAATTTGAACGACTGGTGCTGCCAGTGCAGCACCCACAGCCACTCGTCCTCGGCGGTCGTCTCCTGCAAAGCGGCCAGCACGGCGCGGGCCACGTCGTGCTCTTCCACCGCGTACGGGCCGAGGCGGAACTCGGCCGAGGCACGGTCGTACTCGCCGGTGGAGAGATCCCAGGTAGCCGACGGGCGCGGCTCCTGGAAGCCGGGCCAATCGTGCGCGAAGGTGCTCGGCCAGAACCTGAGCTTGTCGTGCACCCAGTACCAAGCGGGTTCGTCAGCCACTCGAGAGAGCGGCTCCCAGGCTGCAGCAGCGTTCACTTGTCGACCTCGAAGTCATCGACCGGGCTCGAAACTGCCGAAAGCTTCGTGTCCGGGACCGGGATTGTCCAGTCCACCGGAGCCGAGCGCCAAGCTGTCACTCGACTGGGTGGCCCGCGGACCGGGAAACACCGCCCGGTCCGCGGGTTCCTTACCCGAGACCCCCTCCGTTCATGCACGCAGCCGTTATGCGGCGCGCCACAGCGTGACGAACGCCGACGCCTCGCTGGCCGCCCACGGCCGCAGCCGCTCCCGGTCCCGCGCCGACAAGGTGAACTCCTTCGCCCGGCGCACGTCCACGACCAGCGCCTCCCCGCCCGGCAGCAGATCCGGCATGCCCTCGTCGAGCAGCCACAACGCGAGCTGCGCGGCGTCCCGGGCCAGCGGCTCCTCCTTGAAGTACAGCCAGGTGGCGTACCGGCGGCCGTTCGCCTTCCGCAGCCCCAGCTGCGGGCTGATGCCGATCTCCAGCTCGCCGAGCGAGAACTTCGCCCGGCCGACCTCGACCAGCTTCGGATCGCGCCTGCCGAGGTAGCGCAGCCAGCCCTCGGCGATGGCCGCGTAATGCGGACGGGTGCGCTCGTCGGCATTGCTGACCAGCGCGCGCATGGCCACTTCGTCCTGCCGCGCCGCCCGGCCTGCCCGGACCGCGTTCGCCGCGCGCCGGTAGTAGTTGAACGCCGCCCGGGCCGGGTCCTCGTACAAGCGGCGCTGCCTGCGGACGAACGACGAACGCGACGGGCCTTTGCTCGCGCTGTATCCGACGAACGTGGGCAGCGTGACGTAAGCCGGCGTGGGAGAGGTCATCGGGCGGCCGCCTTCCGGTGGATGGTTTCCCCAGTACACGGCCAATTTTAGAACATATGTACGACAGTTTTTGCCGCTTAACGGGTGACCGGCGGCCAGGGACCGGCCAGTACCGAGCGAGCCTGCTGCAGAACCTGTTGCTCGCAGTAGCTGACCGGCGTGACGTCGGTCGGGATCCAGGTCGCGAGCATCGCCAGCCACTGGCGCAGCTCGGAGAGAGCCGCCGGATGGCCGAGCCGTCCGTCGAGGGCTTTGACGCTCTTCGCCGCTTCGGCGAGCCGGACGTCGCCGCGCACCATCTCGCCGAGGTGTTCGCCCATCAGCTGCCATTGGGCGGCGGTGGCGTCGGCCGGGAGTTCGATGCCCAGCTCGTTGACGACGTTCGAGAAGGCGGCGGAAACCGCCTGGTGGTTCCGGTGGTCGAGGGAAGCCAGTTCGGGAAGGGAGGGCGCGTCGAGGCCCTCGCCGACAGCACGGGCCCCGGCCTCGACGAGTTCGGCGGAGGTGATGTCGAGACCGGCGAGCCGATCCACGGCAAGGGCGGCGAGCGCACCGCGCGCGGAGGACATGTCTCGATCGTACGGACGCGGCGATTTCCCTGGCTGCCTCGCGCGGGTGCGTGATCCGGGCTGCTCTTGCGCACCTGAGCCCCGCGGAGCGAGGCCGCGTGGAACACTGTCGCCCGAACCGGTGACAGGGGGTTGTGATGAGCTGGCAGGAAGAGCTCCGGCGCTTGGACGCGGAGTTGGCCGCCGGCCGCCTCGGGCACGCCGAACACCGCCGCCAGCGCGACGAACTGCTCGCCGAGGCGTCGGGCGGCGGGGCGGCTTCGCCAGTGGCGTCGCCGTTGCGACAGGACGCGCCGTCGCCCAGCAAGTCACCCACCTGGAGCAGCCCGGTGCCCCAGGCGGCGTCCGGCAGCACGGCCGCCACCACCGGACCGGACAGCCAGACATCGCCGGCGGGGAGCAGCTCCGCCGAGAGCAGCGCGCCGCGAGCCGAACCGAACCCGTCGCAGACCGTCGCGACGGTCACTGGGCAGGGCCCGACGACCACGCCCCGCTCGGGGTCAGACAGCACGACCTCGCCGAGCGCCCCGTCCAGCGGCACCTCGCCCAGCACCCCCTCGCCCAGCACCACCTCGTCCGGCGCAACCGCACCCAGCGCCCCGACCGGCACGGCGCCCAGCACTCCGTCCGACGGCACCGCCTCGACGCCGCCCGCCTCCAGCCCGGCACCTTCGACCGGCCCGGCGACCTCCGCCGCGACCACCCCGGCCGCGCCCCTCTTCTCTCCGCCGCAGAGCCCGGCCACACCACCGCCGAGTCCGGCAGGTCAAGTGAGCCCGCCCCCGCCGCACCAGCCTCAGCCGCCGCTGCCCGCCCAGCCGGGAACCTGGCCGGGCGTCGCTCCGGTGCAGTGGCACCCCCCTGGCCAGCAGCACCAGCCGAACCAGCCGGTCGTCGGATGGGCCAGCACCAATCCGGCGATGCCCGCGCCGGAGCCGCCCGCGGTCGAATCGTTCCTGAATTCCGCGGCGGCGTCCTCGTCGGCCGAGAAGACCCAGCCCGCCTTCTCGCACACGCCGGGCACCCCGTTCTCCACCGACCGGCCGACCACCGCGCCGAGCCCCGCCGACGACCGGCCCACCGCGGTCTTCGGGGCGATCCCGGTGAACGGCAACCAGCCGGAGCCGCGCCGGCTCTGGGAGGACGACGCCAAACCGCGCCGCGGGAAGCCGACCTGGCTGTTCCTGTCGCTGGCCGTGCTCGTCGTGCTGGCGCTCGTCGTCGGCGGCATCTGGTTCCTCGGCACCAAGAAAGATTCGAACGATTCGGCTACGCCGCCACCCGCGGCGTCGTCCGCGCCGAACACCCAGCCCGCTTCGCTCGAGGACAAGCTGCCGACGCTGCCGGGCACCCCGAACCCGGAAAACTCGACTATGGCGCTGGACAAGGCGGTCCAGGCGAAGGCCGTCTCCGACGCCGACGCGAACCTCATGCGCGCGGCTGGCGCGGACCAGCTCGTCTACCACGCGTACGCCGGCACCGACGGCGGCACGACGCTCATCGCCGTCCCGACGCCGTCCAAGGCACAGGCCGGTCAGCTCGTCCAGGGCCTGCGGCAGAACCTCGTCACCGGCGGGTTCGACAGCAGCCCGCTCGGGCCGGCGGCGACCGATCTGCTCTACACCGGAAGCAGCCCGGCCGGACGCGTGATGGCCTTCTGGTACACCTCCGGCGGAGTGTCGGTCGGCATCGGCGTGTCGGGGCCGGTCGGCCAGGATCCGGCGGCGCTGCGGTCGCGGATGGAAGAGATCCGCGCGAAGGTCGCGGCCGCGCTTCCCGCCAGCTGAACGCACCCCGGCGCACTAGCCGACCCGCCAGGTCACGTGGGGTCGCACCCGTGCACAATGTCCACGTCGTCACACACAATCGGGTAGCGACGACGCATTGACCGTCGCCATGCCGACAGATAAGGGGGGCCCTGGTGTCCTGGCAGGAGGAGCTGCGCCGGCTGGACGAGGAGCTCGCGTCAGGGCGACTGTCCGCGGACGACTATCGCATCCGGCGTGATCAGGTGCTGTCGTCAGCTGTCGGCCAGCAGGACCAGCCCGCTCCGCCGCCGCCGAGCCAGAGCGCGGACTCGACGCAGGTGATCGCCCCGGTCAGCCCGCCCGGCGGAGTGCCGCAGCAGCAGCCGCAGGCCCCGCAGCAGCCGCCCGCCGACGGCGGTGCCGAGCGCACCCAGGTCGTGCAGTCGTGGCAGAATCAGCAGCCGCCCGCGGACGCCGGTCCCGAGCGCACCCAGGTCGTGCAGCCGCAGCAGCACCAGCCGCAGGCGCACTACTCCCCGCCCGGCGGGTTCCCGCAGGGCACGCCGTCCTCGCCGCCCGGCGGTTTCCCGCAGCAGCAGCCGTGGAACGCGGCCGACAGCGACCAGACCCCGCCGTGGGGCGGCGGCGATCTTCCGCCGCTCGGCCCGTCCGGGGGCGACTCCGAATGGGTCCGCCAGGGTCCGGAGTACTTCAGCGACAAGCCGAAGAAGAGCAACGGCAAGAAGATCGGCGCGATCGTCGGCGCGGTGATCGTGCTGGCCGGCATCGCGTTCGGCGCGTACTGGCTGTGGGGCCGCGACAGCGGAGGCGGCGGCACCGACCAGACCACCGCGCAGCACCAGCCGGGTCCGTCGTCGGCCCCGAAGCCGCCGGACCCGCTCGGCGTCGCGAGCATGCCGGGCAAGGCCGAGACGCACGACGACATCACGTCGTTCTCGCAGGTCGACACCCTGAAATACCTCAACCCGCAGGAACTGAGCGCCTACCAGGCGTCGGGCGCGTCAAAGGTCAAGTTCGTCGTGTACCACCTCGACGACGGCAACGTGATCACGCTCTTCCTCGCGCAGGCCAGCAGCCCGACCGCGGCGAAGACCGCGGCCGAGAAGCTGATGGAGGTCCAGGTCACGAACGGGGCCAAGCGCGACACCACCGCGCCGAACGGCGTGTTCGCCACCTCGATCGACCCGAAGGAAGGCCAGTCGGCCCAGTCGCGCGGGCACTACGCGCACGGGAACGTGATCGTCCGCGTCGAGGTGTCCGGCAAGGCCGCCGAGCAGACGAAGACCGACTTCACCACCGCGCTGAACCAGCAGCTCACGGTGCTGACCGCCGATGCCTGAGCCCGGGACCACCGCCTGTACGATCGTCGCCCGCAACTATGTGCCGGCCGCGCGCGTGCTGGCCCGCTCCTATCTCGAGCACCATCCGGGCGGCCGCTTCGTCATCGCGGTCATCGACGCCCCGCGCGACCAGTCGGACCGGGCCGGCGACGGACTCACCGTCGTCGGCCCGGCCGCGTTCGGCATCGACGAGGACGACTACCTGCGGATGGCGACCGCGTACTCGGTCACCGAACTCGCCACCTCGGTCAAGCCGTATCTGCTGCGCGAGCTGCTGAAAGAGTCCGAGGCCGCGATCTACCTCGACCCGGACATCGAGCTGTTCGCGCCGATCCCCGAGGTCGCCGAACTGGCCCGCGAACACGACATCGTGCTCGCGCCGCACTTCCTGACCCCGTTGCCGCAGGACGGCATGGAGCCGGACGACGCGGTGATCATGGGCACCGGCATGTTCAACCTCGGCTTCATCGGCGTCGGCCGCGGCGCCGGGCCGTTCCTCGACTTCTGGGCGGGCAGGCTGCGCCACGACGCGATCGTCGCGCCCGAACAGCAGCTGTTCACCGACCAGCGCTGGGTCGACCAGGTGCCGTCGCTGTTCCGGCACCACGTCGTCACCGACCCCGGATTCGACGTTGCGTACTGGAACCTCCACGAGCGGCCGATCGGCCGCGACGAGGACGGCACCCTGACCGCGGGCGGCGCGAAGCTGCGGTTCTTCCACTTCAGCGGTTACCGGCCGGAAAAGCCGTGGCTGCTCAGCTTCCACTGCGCGCGCAAGCCTCGCGTGCTGCTGTCGCACAACGACGACCTTCGCGCCATCTGCGATTCGTACGGCACGAAGCTGCGCGAAGCGGGGTACGCGGAGTCGCTCGACTCGATTCCGTACGGCTTCAAGGACTTCCAGGACGGCACCCCGGTGCCGAAGCTCGCGCGGCGCGTTTTCCGCGAGGGCTGGATCAAAGCCGAGCGCAAGAAGAAGCCCGCACCGCCGCACGCGTACGGCGAGGACGGCGGGCAAGCGCTGCGCGAATGGCTCGCCACCCCGGAGGACCAGGGCCAGGCCGCGGCCGGGCTGAACCGGCTGACGCACGCGATCTGGGCGTCGCGGATCGACCTGCAGATGGCGTTCCCGCATCCGTACGGCGACGACGCCGACGGCTTCCGGCACTGGTGCGCCGGGTCCGGCGTCTCCGAGGCCGGCCTGCCGGAATGGGCGCTCCCGTCCGAACCGGTCGCGACCCGTCCGCCGCACGACGAGTTCGGCGTGAACCTGCTCGGCTACCTGACCGCTGAGCTGGGGCTCGGCGAGATGGGCCGGATCGTGCTCGAGGCGATCGAGACCGGCGGCGTGCCGGTGGCCACGGTGCTGGAGGAGAAGGCGGTCTCGAACCGCACCGGCATCGAACGGCCGGCGACGGTCGGCGATCCGCGGTTCCCGGTGAGCGTGTTCGCGGTGAACGCGGACCAGACCCGCACCATCCTGACCAACCACCCCGAGGTCGGTGCCGGGCGCTACCGGATCGGGCTGTGGGCGTGGGAGCTCGAAGACTTCCCGCAGTGGCAGCACGAGGCGTTCGGGATGCTCGACGAGATCTGGACGGTCAGCGACTTCTGCCGCCGGGCGTTCGCCGCGCATTCGCCGATCCCGGTCAAGACGATCCCGGTGCCGGTGCGCGATCCGGGCGAGCCGTCACCGCCTGCCCGCGAAAAGGGCGAACCGGTGCGGTTCCTGTTCGCCTTCGACTTCAACAGCGTCGCGGAGCGCAAAAACCCTTGGGGTGCGGTCGTTGCGTTCCAGCGGGCGTTCCCGGGACGCGAGGACGTCCGGCTCACCGTCAAGGCGATCAACGCGAAGCTGCACCCGCAGGCCGCGGAACGGCTGCGCGCGGTCGTGCGCGGCGACGACCGGATCGAACTGGTCGAGCGCTACCTCACCGTCGCCGAATTGCACGAGCTCTACGAGACCAGCACCGCTTACGTTTCGCTGCACCGCAGCGAGGGCTTCGGGCTCACCGTCGCCGAGGCGATGGCGCGCGCGATGCCGGTGATCTCGACGGATTACTCCAGCACCACGGAATTCCTCGACGCGTCCACCGGCTGGCCGATCCCGTACCGGCTGGTGCCGGTCGGCGAGGGCAACTACCCGTACCACGCCGACGCGGTCTGGGCGGAGCCCGACCTGGACGCCGCGGCGACCGCGATGGTGCAGATCGCCGACGACCCGGCCGAGGCGGCCGCTCGCGGCAAGCGTGCGCGAGAGGTCATCCTGCGCGAGCGGTCGATGGCGACCGCGGCCGAGTGGATGCGGCGCGAGCTGGAGCGGGCGTACGAAACGTGGCAGGAGCGGCAGCGCACCGCGGCACCGCCGCCGGAGCACCCGCTCAGCCCGCTGCAGCAGGCGACCGAGGCGTTGCGCTGGCGTCCGGAAGCGGACACGCCGTCGCGGCTGCCGCTCGCGCCCGCGCTGCGCAAGGCCGTGCTGCGCGCGATCGACCACTACGACGTGCACCAGCGCAAGGTGATGGGCGCGCTGCTCGCGGCCACCGAGGAAAGCAACCGGCGGTTGCTGGACCGGATCGAAGGCCTGGAACGCACCGGCGACGAGTCGCGCCGGGCCGCGCAGTCCACGCGCACGCTCGGCGAACGGCTCGAAGCGTTGCGAGGCACGGTCGACGAGCTGCGTCGCCAAGCCCCGGAAACGGACCTGGCGTTGCGCAATCTCGAAGCGGACGTCGCGAAGCTGGCCGAGGGTTACGACGGCGTCGGCGCGGAGGTCGAGGCCGCGGCGGGGACCGTGCACAAGATGTTCGCGCGCCGCGACGAGCGCCTCGACGCCGACGAGAAGGCCATCCAGCGGGTGACCCTCGACGTCAGCGCGATGCGGGACGCGGCCCGGCTCAGGCACGCTCCGGTGCCGCGAGGGGCGGACGTCGTCCAGTGCGACGTCGGCGCGCTGCTGATGCCGGTCGACGAGGTCATGCTGCCGTGGATCCTGTTCCACCGGTCCTGGGAGGACAGCGAAGCCGAGCTGATGGCGTCGCTGGCGGACGGCGCGTTCCTCGACGTCGGCGCGCACGTCGGCTACCACACGCTGCGGCTGCTGCGGGCCACGCCGGAAGTGACCAGGGTGATCGCGGTGGAGGCCGACCCGGTCAACGCCGCGTACCTGCGCCGCAACGTCGAGGTCAACCTGCCGCCGGCGGCGGGCGAGCTGGTCACCGTGGTCGAGTCGGCCGCGTGGGACGAGCCGGGCACCGTGCACCTGACGCAGGCGACCCCGGGCAACAGCGGCGACAACCGCGTCAGCACGGACGGCTCCGGCGTCGAGGTCCCGGCGGTGCGGCTGGACGCCGTGCCCGAGGTGACCGAACAGCGGATCGGCCTGGTGAAGGTCGACCTGCAGGGCCGCGACCACCGTGCGCTGGCGGGACTGACCGAGGTGCTGCGCCGCGACCGGCCGCACGTCGTGTGCGAGTTCGACCCGGGCGCGATCTCCGAACTGGGCGACGACCCGGCCGCCGTGCTCGCCGGATACCGCTCGCTCGGCTACACGCCGAAGGTGGTCACCGACGACGGCCCGGCCGACCAGGTGCTCGACGACCCGGCGATCATCGCCGCGGCCAAGGCGGACGAGAAGGAATTCGTCACGCTGTGGCTGGCGCCCTGAGCTGATCGCGCACGTGGAGCCTCAGGGCGCCACGTGCGCGATGGTCAGCAGGAACGCTCCGTACCAAGCGCTTCCGACGGTGATCACCGGCAGCAGCACCGCCAGCACCCGGTTCGGCAGCTTCGCCAGCATGAGCGCGACCGGCACGGTCAGCACGAACGCCGGCAGCAGGAAACGCGCGCGGGACTGGAAGAAGTTCGAGGAGCACAGCGCGATCACCACGGTGAGGGTGCCGTAGATCTGCCACGGCAACGGCAGCCGCGTCGCCCACGTCCAGAACTGCAGCACCACCGCGGCGAGCACGACGAGCGCGGTCACCGTGATCCAGCTTGCGTGGTCCGAGGTGAGGCCTTCGCGGACCTGGGTCCAGGTGAAGACGCCGAAGTCGAAGTGCATCTGCCAGGCGTTCTGCAGCCAGAACCAGCCGTCCGGACGGCCGGTCTGGATCCAGACGTACCCGAAGTAACCCAGCAGACCGAGCGGCGCGATCAACCCGCCGATCCACGGCCGCCAGCCATCGCGACGCTGGAAAACCGCGATGAGCGCGGCGATGCCGACCGCCGCGATCAACGCGCCGGAACTCGCCCGGGTCAGCCCGGCCAGCACCGCGAGCCCGCCCGCGGCCAGCCATTCGCGCCGCGCGAGCAGCACGAACGTCCAGGCCACCAGCGCCATCAGCAGCGATTCCGAATACCCCAGATGCAGTGCCGTCGAACCCGGCCCGATCGACCACAGCACGGCGACCAGCAGGCCCACGCGCGGTCCGGCCAGGTCGCGGCCCAGCACGAACAGGCCCCACGCGGCCGCACATCCGGCCAGCAGCGAGATCGTCATCGCGGCCCCGAGCGGCGGGATCCCGACCAGCGTCAGCAACGCCACCGTCGCCGGGTACAGCGGGAAGAACACCAGGCTGTTCTCGACCGGCAGCCCGTTGGCGCCGAGCGTGACCGGCTGGTCGTAACCGTGCTGCGCGACCGAGAGGAACCAGTTCGCGTCGAAGTTGGCGATGAACCGGCCCGGCGACACGTCGGCCTTCCAGCTCATCATCCACAGCACGCCGAACGCGACGATCTGGAACACCAGGTAGAGGCTGATCGCCGGGGCGGCTTGGCGGAAGGCGGCGCGCAGCGACGGCGAACTCTCGACGGCCTCGTCGAGACTGGACTGCTGCACGCTCCCCGAACTCCTGAACTGTTCGTGCGAAACCGGACGAATTCCTGCCTGATCGTACCTGCCGACCGCATAATCCGAGGCCAGAAAGGGTCTTGTGACTTATCCCCCCGGTTGCCGCCAATTGCGGGGAGTACGTCCGGGCCGGGTCGGCGAAGCGGTAGCCTTCACGAGGTTGTCGGTAGCGGAAGACGGGGGTGAGCACGCTGGCCGAGCCGAATTCCGCTGCCCTGGCCGACTCTTCGCCCGCGCCGCCGAAGAAGACCCGGATCGTCTTCATCGACATCGGCCGAGGCCTCGGCGCGCTGCTGGTCTTCTACAGCCACATCGCCCATCCGTGGGTCATCGCGAAGAACGACAAAGCCCCGTATCTCGACTTCATCGAGGCGCTCACGAGCGATCCGATGCACATGTCGAAACAGGGCATCGGGCAGATCGCGGTGCCGTTTTTCTTCCTGGTCAGCGGTTTCGTCGTGACGCCGATCGCGCTGCGCCAGGGTACCGGGCGATTCGCGCTCAACCGGTTCATCCGGGTGTACGCGCCGATGCTGTTCGTGGTGGTGCTGACCGCGTTCCTGCTGCTGGTGAACCTGCACCCGCCGTCGACCGGCCAGCCGCAGACGCTGAACCCGCTCACCGTCCTCACGAACACGACGCTGGCCAACTACCTGATCTACCCGCAGGTCGTGCTGGTGCCGGTGGCCTGGACGATGATCGTCGAGGTCATCTTCTACCTGCTGCTGATGGCGGTGCTGCCGCTGCTGCGCCGGTGGGTGTGGCTCGCGATCGCGGTGGAGTTGACGTTCGTCTTCGTGGTGATGATGAGCCGGTCCCAGCTCGGACCGTCGTGGTCGTTGTTCGCGGTGAACGTCTCGTACCTGCCCGCGATGCTGATCGGCCAGATCATCTGGGCGACGACCAAGAAGCAGATCCCGCTCTGGACCGGCGCGCTGTACGGCGGCTGCGCGTGGTCGCTGTACGTGCTGGCGGACGTCATCAACGTCGGTCGCGTGGACAGCTCGTACAACCTCGCGCTGGCCTTCGCCGTCACCTGCTTCCTGATGGGCATGTTCGCCGAGGACCGGCTGAAGCAGCGCAAGATCTGGACCATGCTGTCCGAGCGCAGCTACTCGATCTACCTGCTGCACATGCTGGTCACGTTCGTGCTGCTGCAGTTGCTGCGTCCGGCGGTGCCGCTGCCGATCGCGCTGCTGATCGTGATCCCGGCGGTGTTCGGGGTGGTCGAGTTCAGCTACCGGTTCGTGGAGCGGCCGAGCCACTCGCTGGCGCGGCGGCTGTCGCACCGGCCGAAGCCGCCTCCGCCCGCGCCGGAAACGCCCGAACCGCCAGTGGAGCCGCCGGTCGAAACGCCGGGGGAAACCACTCAGCTCGTGGACGCCGCCGAGGTGACCACCGAGATCCCGAGGATTACGGCCGAACCGCTGCCGCCGCGTCGTCCGGCGCCCCGGCCGCGTCCCGTGCAGAACGGGCGGCCGCCGAGGATCGGCACTCCGCCGCCCAGCGACGCTCCGCGCGTTGACCAGCCGCGCCCGATGGCGCCTCGCGCGAATGGCGGCGCGCACCGGGCGCGTCCCGTCACGGAATCGGGCGTCGACCGCATGGCCGAGCCGCCAGTGCGCCGCGCGGTGCCGCCGCGCCGGCCTCCGTCAGCTCCGCCGGAGCTGCGCTACCAGCCGGACCAGGAAAACCAGGCCCAGCGCGGCGACCACGACGATCTCCCACGCCACCGGGACTCCTTCCGTCACACCCCTCGCTGAGATGTGATGCTCTTCCCGTAAGGCGCGCGACGGTGGGAGGACGTTCACCGACACGGCGTAACTCACACTCTGGGCTTAGCTCATCAGTGCGAGCCGCGGCGCGGGGTGACGAGGCCGGATTCGTAGGCGAGCACCACCAGCTGCGCCCGGTCGCGAGCGCCGATCTTGGTCATGATGCGGCTGACGTGCGTCCGTGCGGTCGCCGTGGAGATGACGAGGTGAGCGGCGATTTCGTCGTTCGACAACCCGCCCGCGACCAGTGCCAGCACCTCGCGTTCGCGTTCGGTCACCTCCTGCACGGCCGAGGTGTCGATCCGCCGGTGCTCCGGCCGTCCGACGATCTCGGCGATCAACCGGCGCGTGACGGTCGGCGCGAGCAACGCCTCCCCCGCCGCGACGACGCGCAGCGCGTGCAGGAGTTCGACCGGTTCGGTGTCCTTCAGCAGGAACCCGCTGGCCCCCGCGCGGAGCGCCTCGTAGACGTACTCATCGACGTCGAACGTGGTCAGGACCAGCACTTTCACCCCGGTGAGGTCGGGATGCGAGGTGATCCGGCGGGTCGCTTCGAGACCGTCGGTGCCGGGCATCCGGATGTCCATCACGACGATGTCGGGCCGGTGCTCGACCGCTTGCGCGACGGCCTGCTCGCCGTCGCTCGCCTCGCCGGCGACCTCGAAGCCGTCCTCGGTGTCCAGCAGCAGCCGGAATCCGGCGCGGACCAGGGCCTGGTCGTCGGCCAGTACGACGCGGATGGTCATTTCTCCCCCTCCACGGGCAGTTCCGCCCGCACCTGGAAACCCTGCCCGGTGACGCTCGCCTCGACGCTGCCGCCGAGCGCCGTCGCGCGTTCCCGCATGCCGCGCAGACCGTGGCCGGGCGTCGGCTGGACGGTGCCGCGGCCGTCGTCGCGCACGATCAGGACCAGCGTGCCCGGCTTCCGCTCGAAGCGGACCTCGACGCGCTGCGCCCCCTCGGCATGCCGGACGACATTGGTGAGCGACTCCTGCAGGATCCGGTACGCAGCGCCGTCCACGGGCGCGGGCAGCTCGCCGGTTTCGCCATGGAGCTCGACTTCCAACCCGGCGGTACGCGCGTGGTCCAGCAGCTCTTCGACCTGGGCAAGGCTCGGCGCGGGCGCGCGGTTCTCGCCGGAACGCAGCACGGCGAGCGTCGCGCGGAGGTCGTTGAGTGCGGACGCGCTGGCCGCCTTGATGTTGAGCAGCGCCTCTTTCGCCTGCTCCGGCCGCCGATCCGCGACGTGTGCGGCAACCCCGGCCTGGACGTTGATCATGGCGAGGCTGTGCGCGACCACGTCGTGCACCTCGCGGGCGATGCGGAGCCGCTCCTGCTCGGCCATCCGGTGCCGGTGCTCGTCGGCCTGCTCGCGCCGCGCGGCGACGGCGGCGAACTGGAACCGGACCGCGGTCGCGATACCGATCACGGCGGACATCCAGACCACGGCGAACAACGCCCACGCACTGACCGCAAACGTTTGCGCAACGACGATGTGGACCACGTACGCCGCCACGAGGACGGTCGCGCCAGTGCTCCCGGCGACCACCGGACCCTTCCGCCGGGTAAGCACGAACAACGCGATGGTGGGGACGATGATCACCGGTCCGCCGGGCTCCGCCGACAGGTAGTACGCGTACGCCGAGGCCGCGGTGAGCACGAAAAGCGGCAGTGGGTACCGGTGCACGAGCAGCAGGGTGAGGACGGTCGCGGCCAGCCACGCGGCCCCGAGCGGACTCAGCGGGTGCGGGGCGTGCTGCCAGCGGCCGGACGCGCTGGAGCCGCCGAGCACGAAGGCGAGCACCACGAGGGTCCGGAACACCCGCCCGAACCACGGGTTCCGCGCCCGCCACCAGTAGTGCATGGTGCGAAAGCTACCGGGGAAGTCCGTCGGGCGCGTCCGTCAAGGAGCGCGGGATCCGGCTACGCGCGGCGAGGTATGTCGAGAACGCTCGCGCGGCTCCGTTCACTGGTCAAACGGAGAAACGGAGACGGCGATGGGCGAGGTAGTGGCCGGGGCGAGCATGTCGCTGGTCGGTTTCGTGGCGGGGCCGGGCGAATCGGGGTTCGATCTGTTCTTCGGCTGGACGGGCAGCGGTGCTGAGGAGGTGCCGACCGCGCAGCCGGGACGTTCGCTGCGCATGTCCCCGGCCAGCGCGAAGGTCGTACGCGCGCAACTGGAGTCGACCGGGGCGCTGGTGGTCGGACGGCGGCTGTTCGACCTGACCTCGGGCTGGGGCGGGACGCATCCGTTCGGCGTGCCGGTGCTGCTCGGCGGCGGGGTGTCGTTCTTCGGCGAGTTCGGGCTCGGACCGGTGCGCCTCGGCCCTCCCGACGTCACGCCCGGCAAGGGCGTGACCCATCTGCGCTATCGCGTGGTCGGGACGAATTCCCGCAGCTTCTCCCGGGTCTCGTCGTTCGCCGGGGTGTAGACCGACATCCGGATCTCCGAGCGGCGGCCGGCGTAGAGGTAGGTGAAGTCGAACGTCAGCAGGCCCGCCTCCGGGTGCAGGTACCGCTTGCTCTTGGCCTGCTCGGTGTTCACGTCGTGCTGGCTCCACAGCTCCGCGAAGCACGGCGACTCCGCCTTGAGCCGTTTGACCAGCGACTTCCAGCCGGGTTCGCCCATGTGCTCGGCCATCGCGGCGCGGAAGGACGAGACCATCCGCGGCACGTTCTGCTCCCAGTCGACCATCCGCTCTTTCCACTCGGGATTGAGCAGGCACTGGACGAGCGTGTTGCGTTCCTCGTACGGGATCTTGTCGACGCCGCCCATCAGCCAGTCGTAGCCGGCGTTGTGGCCGAGCACGTCGAAGCGCGCGTTGCGGACCGCGACCGGGAACGGCTCCAGCTGGACCATCATGTCCTGCATCGACGGGGTGATCGCGGAGCAGTTCTTCTTCTCGGTGACCGGCTCCGGCGCGCCGGCGAGGGTGAACAGGTGCACGTGCTCGTGCGGATCGAGCCGCAACGTGCGGGAGATCGCGCTGAGCACCTGCTCGGACGCGTTGATGTCGCGGCCCTGTTCGAGCCACGTGTACCAGGTGACGCCCACCCCGGCGAGCTGCGCGACCTCCTCGCGGCGCAGCCCCGGCGTGCGCCTGCGGCCGCCGATCGGCAGGCCGACCTGCTCGGGCGTGATGCGGCCGCGCCGGTTGCGGAGGAACTCTCCCAGCTCGGTCCGGCGCAGGCGGTCTTCGATGCCAGTGGTCACGAATACCAGGGAAGCACACCGCCGACCCTGTTACCAGGTAGTCGCAGTACCAGGATAAAAGCACACCTGGTACCAGGGTTTGCCTCAGCGGAACGTAGTACTCATGACGACTACCACCACCGCCCCGGCAACGGCCACCGCCGCCGTCGGGACGCCGGCGAGGACCGGACTCACGTCCGCCGGCTTGATCACCGTGCTGCTGGGGGCGGCACTGCCGATCATCGACTTCTTCATCGTCAACGTCGCCCTGCCCACCATCGATGCCGACCTCCACGCATCCACCGCGACGCTCGAACTCGTCGTCGCGGGCTACGGCATCGCGTACGCGGTGCTGCTCGTGCTCGGCGGACGGCTCGGCGACACCTTCGGCAGGCGCAAGCTCTTCCTGCTCGGCCTCATCCTGTTCACGCTCACCTCGCTGGCCTGCGGCGTCGCCCCGGACGCCGCCACGCTGGTCATCGCGCGCGTCGCACAGGGCGCGGCTTCGGCGATGCTGCTGCCGCAGGTGCTGTCGATCATCCAGGCCGGCACGTCCGGCGAACGCCGCTCCCGCGCGATCGGCCTCTTCGGCGCGACCGGCGGCATCGCCACCGTGATCGGGCAGCTGCTCGGCGGCGCGCTGGTGGCCGCCAACCTGTGGGACCTGAGCTGGCGGCCGATCTTCCTGGTCAACGTGCCGATCGGGCTCATCGGGCTGCTGCTCGCGCGCCGCACGGTGCCGGACAGCCGGGCAAGCAACCCGCTCGGCGTCGACCGCTGGGGCACCGCGCTGCTGGCCGTTTCGCTGCTGTCGCTGCTGATCCCGATCATGGAAGGCCGCGCACTCGGCTGGCCGTGGTGGAGCATCGCGCTGCTGGTGCTCTTCCCGTTCGCGGCGTACGGCTTCGCCCGCGTCGAGCGGAAGCTCGAAGCCGCCGGCGGCACCCCGCTGCTGCCGCCGGCCCTGCTGCGCACCGCGAGCGTGCGACACGGCCTGACTGTCGCGGTGCCGTTCTTCTGCACCTTCGGTTCGTTCATGTTCGTCTACGCGGTGACCCTGCAGAACGGCCTGCACCTGGGCCCGCTCGGCGCGGGACTGGCCTTGACCCCGATGGCGGTTGCGTACTTCACGACGTCGCTGGTCAGCAGCCACCTCGTGACCCGGTTCGGCCGCAAGATCGTGCCGATCGGCGGGCTGATCCTCGCTGTCGGACTGCTCGCGCTCGCCGGAACCGCGTTGCTGGAGTGGCCCGACCTGTCGATCTGGCAGCTGGCCCCGGCGATGGTGCTGATCGGCGTCGGCAACGGGCTCGCGATGAGCACCCTGTTCCGGGTCGTGCTGTCCCGGGTGCCCGCCGACCTCGCCGGTGTCGGCGGCGGCGTGCTGACCACGACCCAGCAGACGTCGCTGGCGCTGGGCGTCGCGGTGCTGGGCAGCCTGTTCGCCAGCCTGAGCGTGCCCGGCGTGCTGGGCTATCAGGGTGCGTTTGTGCTGGTCATCGGGATCCTGGCGGCGCTGGCACTGCTGGTGAGCGGGCTGGCGCGGAAACTGCCCGACCCCCGCTGAGAAAGTCGTCCGACGGAAAACTCCGCTCCCGGACGACGATGGAGATGTGACGGAACCTCGGGTGCAGCCAGACCCGGCCTTCGCGCTGCTCGGCCTCTACGAGACGGCCTTGCCGGAGGTCTACGGCTACCTGCTCGCGAGGTGCGGCGACCGCGTGCTGGCGGAGGAACTGACGTCGGAGACGTTCCTGGGCGCGGTCGCCGCTTGCCGCAAGGAGCACGCGCCGCCGGTGAGCACGCCCTGGCTGATCGGGGTGGCCCGGCACAAACTGGCCGACCACTGGCGGCGCGCCGAACGGGAACAGCGCGGGCTGCGGCTCGTGCACGACGCCGAAGACGACGTCGAGGATCCCTGGGACGAGCAACTCGACGCCCTGCGTGCACGGCAGGTGCTCGATTCGCTGTCGGTCTCGCATCGGGCGGTGCTCACCTTGCGCTACGTCGACGGCCTTCCGGTGCGCGACGTCGCCGCGCATCTCGGCCGGACCATCCATGCGACAGAGGCGTTGCTGACGCGGGCCAAAACCGCGTTTCGCCGCGGCTACCAGGAGAAGGAGGGACGCGATGCCTGAACCTTTCGACGCGCTCGCACTGCCCTCGACTCCGGCCGACCCCGATCCGGCCTTCGCCGAGCAGCTGCGGGACGACCTCCGCCGCCTGATCCTGAACGGAGCGGACATGACCACCACCGAAATCGAGGCCCAGCCGGGCGCGCTCACGCCCTACCTGGTCGTGACGGACGCCCGGGCCGCGCTCGACTTCTACGTCGAGGTGTTCGGCGCCCAGCGCCGGGCCGAGCCGATCGTGATGGACGACGGCCGGGTCGGGCACGCCGAACTGGCCATCGGCGGCAGCGTGCTGATGCTCGCCGAGGAATTCCCCGAACTGGGCAATGTCGTCGCTCCCGAGGGCGGCGCGCTGGTGCGCGTCGAGGTGCCGGACCCGCGGGAAGCGGTGCGGCGGGCGGTGGAACTGGGCGCGGAACAGCTGCGGCCGGTCGAAGACCGCGGCTACGGACTGAACGGCGTCATCCGCGACCCGTACGGCCAGCGCTGGCTGGTCGGGAAGGCCGCACCGCGGGCGAGCACTCCCGGGGGCCGCACGTATCGGCACGGCGAGGCCGGATACTTCACCTTCCAGGTGCCTGACGACGTCCGAGCCAAGGCGTTCTACGGCGCGGTGCTCGGCTGGCAGTTCAGCCAGGGCAGCCTGCCGACCGCGTGGCGCATCGAGGGCGACGGCCTGCCCGGCGGGCTGTGGGGCGGGACGGAACTTCAGACCGGCTGGAAGCTGATGTTCGCCGTCGACGACCTCGAAGCCGCGCTCGGCCGGGTGCGCGAGCAGGGCGGCCGGGCAGGCGAGGTGGAGCACCAGCCGTACGGCCGAACAGCGGATTGTGCCGACGACCAGGGGATCGAGTTCTGGCTGTGGGAACAACCACGCACGTGACCTCGGCCAAAACCCGGGCGGCAAACCGGCCGCCCGGGCGCACACTCGGAAGATGGCCGCGCACTGGACGCCCCGAAACGAAGCCGAACTGACTGCCGGCTGGCAGCTGTGGCTCGCGCTGCGCTCGTCCGCCTGGCCGGGACCGGACTGGGACGGGACACCCGCCGAAGCAGTCCGCGGACTGGAACGGTGCTTCGCCGCCTGCGACGAAATCCTCGCCGCGTACGACCAGCCGGACTCCGCGGTCGCCGGGCTGGTGCGCTCGATGCTCCTGGCCGCCAACTGGACCCTCGGACTGTGGCGCGACGACACGGACCCGCTCGATTCCGAGCGCGCCGCCATGCTGCACGCCGACCTGGCCGCGTTCTCCGACCACGCGGAGAGCGTCCGGACCTTGCTGGCCGCGGGCGGCGGGTGGGCCTCGCTTCCGCGGTGACCCGCCCGCCGTCCGTCTACACAGGACTTACCAGCGCGCGGGCCGCTTCCGCTCCGGCTCGTACGGCTGTGTGATGACCTCGATCCCGTTTCCGCCCGGGTCAAGGAAATACACGCCGCGGCCGCCGTGGTTGTGGTTGATCTCGCCCGGCCCCTGCCCGCCGGGTCCGGCGTGGTAGGCGATGCCGGTTTCCTTCAGCCGCGCGAAAAACGCGTCGAAGTCGTCCTCGGGGATGAGGAAACAGTAGTGCTGCAGTCTGCGATCGGCGTCCGGGACCGTGGCGAAGTCGAGCCGCACGTCGTTGCTGGTTTCGACGGGGACGAACGGGCCCCATTCCTCGCCGATCTCGAAACCCAGCAGGTTCGCGAAGAATTCGGCGGATTCCCGGTTGTCCCGGGACGGGACCATGAGGTGATTCAGTTCAAGAGAAGCGGACACGAAGCAATGCCTCCAGAAGGCATCCCAGCACCTCCATGCCTCACCCAGCCGGTGACCGGCACGCGATGCCGCCGAAGAGCATAGCGCAAGACGGGCGGATCTCCGATCAGGAAACCGGAACCCGCCGCCGGGCCGCACGCGGGCGTCCGACGCCCTGCCACGACAGCCCCGCGTCGAGAATCATCCCCGGGTCAAGGAGATTGCGGGTGTCGACGACGTCGTCGCCCTCCATCGCGTCCGCGATCGCCACCCAGTCGAGATTGCGGAACTCGGCCCATTCGGTAAGCACCACAACGACATCCGCGTCCTTGGCGACCTGGTACGGATCGTCCACGACGGTCATCCCGGCGATCCCGCCGGACACCGCGGGGTCGTACGCGGTGATCTCCGCGCCGAGCGCACCCAGCACCGAAGACACTGCGAGCGCGGGAGAATCGCGCAGATCGTTGGTACCCGCCTTGAACGCCAGGCCCAGCACGCCGATCCGCGCGCCGGCCAGCGTTCCGCCGCAGGCGCCGGCGATCTTCGCCACGATGCGGTCGCGCTGGGCGATGTTCTCGTCGATCGCCGAGGTCAGCATGCGGAAGTCGTAGTCCACCGACTCCGCGACCTTGACCAGCGCGCTGGTGTCCTTGGGCAGGCACGAACCGCCCCAACCCGGGCCGGGCTTGAGGAACGTGCGGCCGATCCGCCGGTCGTAGCCCATGCCCTCGGTGACCAGGTCGATGTCCGCGCCGAGCCGTTCGCACAGCTCGGCGATCGAGTTCACATAGGACAGTTTGAGCGCGAGGAAGCAGTTCGCCGCGTACTTGACCAGTTCCGCGCTCGCCGCGTCGGCGACCACGACCGGGGCGGCGAGATCGCCGTACAACTGCCCGACCCACGCGGCCGCCGCGTGCGAATCCGAACCGACCACAATCCGGTCCGGGTTCAGGAAGTCTTGCACCGCAGTGCCTTCGCGCAGGAACTCCGGGTTGGACACGACCGGCACGTCGTCGCGGCCGACCATCGCCTGGATCCGTTTCGCGGTGCCGACCGGCACTGTCGACTTCGTGATCAGCGCGCAGCCCGGCGGCAGCACGTCGCCGATCTCGGCGGTCACCGCCTCCACCGCGCGCAAATCCGCGGACCCGCCCGCGCCCATCGGCGTCGGCACGCAGAGGAAGACACCCTCCGCGCTGCGCACGGCTTCCCGCGCGCCGACGACGAACGACAGCCGTCCGTTCGCCAGTCCGCGGGAGACCAATTCGGCCAGTCCTGGTTCGAGGATGTCCACGCGGCCGGCCGACAGCCGGTTCACTTTCGCGACGTCCACGTCCGCACACGTGACGCGGTGCCCGAGGCTCGCGAGACAAGCCCCCGTGGTCAATCCGACGTATCCCGTCCCTACCACCACGATCCGAGCTGAGCTCATGACGCTGAAGGTGACAGCCGGAGTTGACCTCAGTGCTAACGGAAGCGGTCGGGGCCGAATACTCCTCGCGACGACAGCGGGTGAGGCGGCACACTCCGGCAGGGGTGCGAACGAGCGTTAACCTGGGCGCGGAGGTGCACCGCGGCACCCGAGAGCAGGAGGAAGGCTGAAGATGCAGATCACCGACACCGCAGCGCTCGTGACGGGTGGCGCGTCCGGACTCGGCGGCGCGACCGCCAAGGCGCTGGCCGCGAAAGGCGCGCGCGTGTTCGCCCTCGACCTCGCGCCCTCGATCGAGAAGGCCGAGCGGGTCGACGGCGTCACCTACGTGGAAGCCGACGTGACGGACCCGGACCAGGTGCAGGCCGCCGTCGACACCGCGGCCGGCTCGGGCGTACCGCTGCGCACGGTGGTCAACTGCGCCGGCATCGGGCCGTCCGCGCGCATCCTGTCCAAGAAGGGCAGGCACGACCTCGGGCTGTACGCGAAGGTCATCCAGATCAACCTGATCGGCACCTTCAACGTGGTCACCATCGCCTCCGAGGCGATCGCGAAGACCGAACCGCTGGCCGACGACGCACGCGGCGTCATCATCAACACCGCGTCCGTCGCCGCGTTCGACGGCCAGATCGGGCAGGTGGCGTACGCCTCGTCCAAGGGCGGCGTGGTCGGGATGACGCTGCCGGCCGCGCGCGACCTCGCCTCGCACGGCATCCGCGTGCTGACGATCGCCCCCGGCATCGTCGACACCCCGATGCTCGCCACGGTCAGCGACGAATTCCGCGCCGGGCTCGCCGCCGGGGTGCCGTTCCCGAAGCGGCTGGCGCGGCCGGACGAGTACGCCCAGCTCGCCCTGTCGCTGATCGACCACGACTACCTCAACGGCGAGGTCATCCGCATGGACGGCTCGCTGCGGATGGCCCCGCGCTGACCCGCCGGCGAGTGGCTGTGCCGCCCCCTCGACGGCACAGCCACTCGCCAGAGTCACTCCTTGCGCATCCGCACCTCGAGGCCGATCCCGTCCGGGGTCACCTCGCAGGTGCGGAACTTGCTCTCCGCGACGGTCGCCTTGAACTGCTCGGGCGTGTACGCCCGCCGCCGCAGTCCGCGGAGGGTGCGGACGGTGGTGAACGCGGCCACCGGCCCGAGGTTCATCCGCGCGACCTCGGCGTCCAGCTCCGCGTCCGTGGTGCTCTTGCTCAAGTCCTGCACCAGCGCGACGCCGCCCGGCCGCAGCACCCGGTGCATTTCGTCGAGCGCGTCCACCGGGTCGGCGAAGTTCTTGAACGCCGCCTGGCAGATCAGGAAGTCGAACGATCCGTCGGCGAACGGCATCGCCGCCACGTCGCCGCGGCGGAAGTCCACCGGGACGCCCTGTTCCTGTGCGTACTCCCTGGCTAGCTGGACAAACGTCCGGCTGACGTCCAGCCCGGTCACCGTGCAGCGACCCGTACGGGCAAGTTCCACGATGCTCCTATGTCAAGCCCCTATGTCAAGCCGCCTGCGGCAGCGGTGCAGATTCGGTTGTGGTCGGCCGCTTGGCCGGCGCGGCACGGTGCTCGTCGGCCAGAAGTGCGCGGAACACAACGTCGGAGAGCCGTCGCCGGAGCAGGCGGATGGCCTCTTTGCGGGTCTTGCCGCGCGCGAGGAGCTTGTCGACGTAGTCCTTGCCCGGTCCGATGCCTCGAACCTGGGTGATGGCGATCATGTGCAGGGCGCAGTTGATGGTGCGGTTGCCGCCGCGATTGAGCCGGACCTTGCCAGAGCTGCTGCCCGACCAGACGGGGATCGGGGCGGTTCCACTGAACCGGGCGTAAGCGTCCTTCGAGCGAAACCGTTGCGCCCCAGCCGTTTCCCCAAGGATAACCGCGGCGCCCAGAACCCCGCAGCCGGGGACTTCCAGCAGCGTGGGCGCCAGGACGCGCACCCGGTCACGCAGTTCACGCTCCAGGGCGTTGATCTGCATCGTGAGCTCCCGGCAGCGAGCCAGCAGTTCGCGGGCGATGCGCGCCACAAGACCGTCGCGGCCGGCCAGGCGGCGGGCCAACTCATCGATGACGCAGTAACGGCGCAGACCACGCGCGGGGACATGCAAGTTCGGGTCGATTTCGTGCAGGTGCCAGCGCAACCGATTGATCAGCTCCGTGCGCTGCTCGACGAGGTTGTGGCGGTAGTCGACCAGCAGCTTCACCTCGCGAGTCGGCCCATCCAGCTGCGCGACGGCCAGGTCTGGCTCGCGCAGAGCCGCGTGCGCCACTGCCAACGCATCGATCGGGTCGGACTTCCCGGGCGCGCGCCCGCTGCGACGGGACGCGGCCATCAGATGGGTGGGCACCCGCGCCACCGCGCACCCGGCGCTCAGCAAGTCACGTTCCAGCCTGCGTGTGACATGCCGGCAATCCTCGACCGCGAAGCGCGCGTTCGGCCACTGGCCGGCCCATTCCACAATCTTCAAGTGGTCCTCGCTGGTGGTGCCGACCGTCCGCTCGGCCAGCTTCCGGCCGATCCCGTCAACGGCTACCAGCGTGTGGCTGCGTTTGTGCGCATCCACACCGATCACGACCATGCTCAACCCGGGTTCCCTTTCCTCGCAGACCGATGACACCATCGGGCGAGGCGGGCACGCGTCAATCGGGCCTGCGGCGCGCTCCTATGAAGCCACATCCTCGCCCAGCGGGTGTCCGGCGGGGCCGCACATCAGGACAAGCCACCAGTCGCCTGGGGCAGCGAAGAAACGAGCGAACCCTGCCGGACACCAAGATCATGACATTGACGCGAAGAAACCCGGACCGGGCGCGACCTCGAGGACGTCAGCGCCCTCGGCCAGGTCCGCGGCCAGCATTTCGGCGGATTCGCGGTATTGCACGAGCTGCGGTTCGGTGCCCCGCCCGCGTGCGTAGGCCCGGGCGATCGGACCCTCCATCTCCGGCAGCAGTTTCGTGCGATGGCGTTTGACCTGGGTGTTCCCCATGTTCTTCTCCCTGTTCGGCGGATACCGAACCGGAGCCGCGAGAGGGGTGCCCCGTATCCTTGTCAGCGCGGCCTGAGGACAGGTTTCCGCACTCGCGGTTCCAGTTCGACGGTTCCCGGTCCCGGGGGCGGTGTGCCAGCACCTCCTCCGGGACCTTTTTATTCGCCTTCGTTCGCGACGAAGGCGGCCATGTCGGGCAGCTCCCCGGTTTCCCGGTAGCGCCGCCATTCCTCGACCCCCGGCATCCCGCCGGTGGCCAGTTCCTCGCGCAGCCCGCGGACCCATTCGGCCTCCGCGCGCCACATCGCCAGTTGGTACTCCGCCTCGACGAGGACCAGCCGCGGCAGCTCAGCGCGCATCTCCGCCAGCGACTCGACGCGTTCGCCGATCATCCGTTCCAGCTCGCCGACCCGATGCCGCAGCTGCTCGTCGACGACATCCGGCCCGAGCGCCAGCATCACCGACAGGCCGGTGTGAAACCGCGTCGGCTCCAGGTCCGGCACCGCGAGCAGTTCGGCGATCCAATCCTCCAGCTCGGCCTGGCCCGCCTCGGTGATCCGGTACACCGTCCGCTCCGGCCGGGCCCCGTCCCGCACGTTCTCGACGGCCTCGAGGAATCCGTGCTTCTCGAGGTTGCCGACGACCGTGTAGAGCGAGCCCCACTTGATCTTCAGGTCGCCTTCTTTGCCGCGTTCCCGCAGGAGCGTGGCGACTTCGTACGGATGCATCGGCCGCTCGAACACCGTGGCCAGCACGGCGAGGCCCAGCAAGTTGGACACCTTCCGCCGCTTCAAGCCCGACCTCCTCGTAACCGAGTACTCGCCGACGAGTATATGCGGAAGCGCACTAAACGGCGACGAGCAAACCGGCACCGGAAAATCAGATGTCCAGCATGTACGGGACCTCGTCCTGGGCCCGCCCGCTCATCCACTCCCGCAGGGCCTTGGTCGCCAGCACGTCGTCCTCGTTGTAGCGCAGCAGCCGCTCGCGCTGGTCGTCGTCGGGGACCTCGCCGTCCATGCCGACCGCGTCGCGGTACCACCGCATCGACGCCTCGCCGCCGGCCTCCGGATCCCGCCAGGCGAACCCGGCCACCGGCGCGATCACCTTCAGCCCCTTGCCCCGCGAGCACAGGAACTGATCCGTCACGCTGCGGAAGAGGTCCACCCACTCGTCAGAGTCCACAAAGGACTGAATGGTGCGCTTCTCCGGCACCCCGGGGTGCTCCGCGAACCTCTCGGCGGACCCGAAAAGCCACCGGTTCTCCGCGAGCGCGTTGTAGCAATACGCCCGGAAAGTCAGCCCGGCGGCCAGAGTCCGCTCCCGCACGTCGGTGAACCAAGCCCAGAACTCGGCGAACGACCGGGCCTCGTCGACCGTCGGCAACGGCTCCCAGGTCGCGAACGCCCGGTAGCCCCTCGGCACGCCGATGTCCACTCCGGACAGCAGCGTCCCCCACAGATAAGCCCCGGAATCGCCGAAACTCTCCATGTCCACGTCGACCTCGACGTCCGCGCGCGGCACCTCGACCGTCGGCGTGCGGCGCACCACCGTCAGATCCGCCAGCCACGCCCTGGCCAGCATGATCGCGTCCGAGAACGTGCCGCCGGTCCAGTTCATCGGCGGCGGCTCGGCGGCCGGGTCCAGCGCGGCCAGCTTGTCCACAGTGGACACTCCGACGCGGCGCAGCTCGCCCGCGTCCTCACCGCGCACCACCAGGCTCACGTCGCGGGTTTCGGTGAGCACGACCTCGCAGGTGGCCCAGAACGGACACCTCCGGCACTCCAGCACTCGCGAAGGCGCGGCCAGCGCTTCGGCACCGGTCGCGGCCGCCGTCGCCACGGCGAGCCGGTCCTCGAACCGCGCGTCGTATTCGTCCAGCGCGCTGCGGCCGCCCGGCCAGGTGCCCGCGGTGAGGTCGTGCCATACGACGACGTCAGCGTCGAGACCGATCACGCCGCCGAGCGCGCGCCCCGCCGCCGCTTTGCCGTACGTCTCCAGCATTCGCCGCAGATGCGCGAGCCGCAGCTGGTCCCGCGGCTGCGAACGCACCTTGCGCAGTTCGTCCGGCGAACGGCGCGCCGGGTCCAGCTCCGTCATCGCGGTGGTGGGAGCGCCCTGGCCGCGGTCGGTGATCCGGTGCCGGACCACCAGCACCGGCACGTATCCGTCGCCGACGCGCACCAGCAGGTCGATGCCGCCGCGCCGGTGCCCGACCGGGTCGGCGGGCAGCAGGGCACCCCAGATGTACTGCGTGCCCTCGCCGAACGCCTGCTCGGTGAGCCGCACCCGCTCGCCCGCGGGCAGGGTGCGCGGCACCCGCGCCCAGGTCGCGTCCGGCCCTGACGCCGCGACCAGCTGTTCGAGGATTTCCTCGCGGTGCGCGGTCGCGTCGTCGATGCGCTGCTGCGCGGTCGGATCCGGCGGCGGCAGCGGCACGTCGCGCATCGCCGGGTCGTGTTCCAGGTGCACCCGGCGGCGGCAACGGCTCACCGCTCCCGCGTCGAGCAACACCTCGTCTCCCATAGCGATCACAATAGATCGTGGGTACGACATTCCCCGCGCGAGCCGACATGCCCGTCACGTCGGGGACCAGTAAGTTCATGCGGAGAAGGCGTGGGAGGTAACGGCCATGGCGCGCAAGGCCAAGCAGGACAAGGCCAAGCAGGACGAGGGTGAAGCCCGGATCACCCCGAAGAAGGCGAAGAACGCGGTCGCGGTGGCCAAGGTGCTCGGACCGGCGGTGCTGCCGGTGCTAGCGCCGTACGCGGTCCGCGCGGCGGGCGCGGCGCGGGAGGCGTACGACCGCTACCAGGCCCGCAAGCTGGGCGTCGCCGTCGACCAGCTCGGCGAGTACACCGGCCGCGGCGCGGGGCTGCACGCCCGGATCGCGGGTCTCGTGCAGGGACTGGGCGAGCTGAAGAAGTCGGCGAAGGCGACCGACGCGGACCAGAAGTTCGCCGCCGAAACGCAGTCGACGCTGGAGCAGCTGTCGGCCACGGTGCGCGCCGCCGAGCGCATGCCCGCGGCTCGGCGCAAGGCCGCGCACCGCGCGGTGACCGGCGAACTCGAGCGGCTCGAAGACCAGCTGCTGCACCGTTTGGGCATCTGAAAAGCCGAGAAGGGCCTCTTGAGCGAACTCAAGGGGCCCTTCTCCGCTGCCTGCCCGCGCTACTTGATGAAGCCCTTCTGGAGCATCCAGTCGTGCGCGACGGTGCCGGCGTCCTTGCCGTCCACGTCGACCTTCTTGCACAGCTCGACCATCTGCTTGTTGTCGAGCGCCGCCGCCACCTTCTCCAGCGGACCGCGGATGTCCGGGTGCTGGTTCAGGAACTCCGTGCGCAGTGTCGCCGCCGCGTTGTACTGCGGGAACGCCTTCTTGTCGTCGTCGAGCACGCGCAGGTTGAGCCCGGAGATCCGGCCGTCGGTGGTGAACACCTCGCCGACCGGACAGGTGCCGTTGGCCACCGCCGAGTAGATGGTGCCGATCCCGAAGTTCTCGATCTTCGGGTTCTTGAACCCGTACGCCTTGACCGCCGCCGGGAACCCGTCCTGGCGGCTGGTGAACTCCGTCTCCAGGCAGAACCGGTTCTGGTCCGGATGCGAGGCGAGGAATTTCGCCAGGTCCGAGTTGGACTTGAGGTTGTTCTTCGCCGCGTACGCCTCGGTGGTGGCGAACGCGTACTGGTCGTTGAGCGGCGAGTAGTTCAGCCAGGTGACGCCGTACTTCTCCGCGTCCGCCTTCTTCGTGGCCTCGTACTGCGCCTTCTCCCCGCCCGGCACCGGCAGTTCGTTGCCCTGGTAGTTGATCCAGCCGGTGCCGGTGTACTCCCAGGTCACGTCGGTCTGGCCGTTGAGCAGCGCCTGCCGCGACGAGTTCGACCCCTTGATGTCGGTGAGGTCGATGACGTCCGCGCCCGCCGCGCTCAGCGCCATTTCGGCCATGTAGCCGAGGATGATGTTCTCGGTGAAGTCCTTCGACCCGACGACCACCCGCACGCCCTGCAGCGACGGGATCGGCCGGATCGAACCCGGTTCGATCTTGAACGGGATCGAGGTGTTGACGTCGAGGCCGCACGCCGAGAGCGTCCCGGCGAGCAGGGCCGCGCCGACCAGCGCGCCCGCTTTTTTCAGGACCTTCATCAGCGCAGTCCCTTCGGTCCGAAGTACTGCTCGGCGACCGCGCCCAGCCAGTCCACCAGCAGCGCCAGCGCGACGGCCAGCACCGAACCGGTGATCAGCACCTTCGTGAGGTTGAGCTTGTAGCCGGTGTCGATCAGGAGCCCGAACCCTCCGGCGTTGACGAACATGCCGAACGTCGCGGTGCCGACCGCCAGCACGAGCGACGTGCGCAGGCCGGCCAGGATCAGCGGGACGGCGAGCGGGAATTCCACCCGCCACAGCACCTTCGACGCCGACATCCCGATGCCGCGGCCGGCGTCGATCAGCGACGGGTCCACCTGCTGGATGCCGACCATCGTGTTGCGCAGCACCGGGAGCAGCGAATAGAACGCCAGCGGCAGCGCGGCGACCCAGAGCCCGCCGACCGCGCCGGTGAAGATGAACCACAGCACCAGCACGCCCAGCGCGGGCGCGGCCTGACCGATGTTCGCGATCGCCAGGAAGACCGGCGCGAGCCATTTCGCCCACGGCCGGGTCACGACGATGCCGAGCGGCACCGCCACCAGCACCACGATCGCGGTGACCACGAGGGTCATCGCCACGTGGTCGCGCAGCGCGGTGAGCAGCGATTCGGCGTTGAGGGTTTCCTTTTCGGTCGCGGTGAGCCCGCTGGCGAACACCCAGGCGAGCGTGGCCGCGACGATCAGCACGACCGCGGCGGGCTGGGCGAACAGCCGGACGCGTTCCGCGCGGCGAGAGCCTGACTCGGTACTGAAACCGGTATCGACGGCAGCGGTCATGCCGTGGCCCCGTCCTCGTCGGCGTGCTCCTCGAGGTGATCGTCGGCGTGCTCGTCGCGCAGCTGCTGGATGGTCGAGATGACCGTGTCCAGCTTGATCGTGCCCGCGTATTCGCCGCGCGGACCGGTGACCGGCACCGAACCGCCTTCGGCGAGCATCGCCTCGAGCGCGTCCTGCAGCGTCGACTGGAGGCTCACGATGTCGCGCAGCGGCTTGCCGACCGAACCCAGCGAGGTGGCGTTGGTCAGCTCGCGCACGTGCACCCAGCGGATCGGCCGCCGCCGGTGGTCGAGCACCAGCGCGAACGGCTTGCGCGTTTTGCTCAGCTTCTCCCGCACGTCGGCGGGCGATTCGTCGATCGTCGTGGTGAGCGCGTCCTGCTGCAGTTCGACGTCGCGCACGCGCAGCAGCGTCAGCTGCTTGAGCGAAGCGCCGGCACCGACGAAACCGGCGACGGTGTCGTCCGCCGGGTTCGCCAGGATCGACTCCGGGGTGTCGTACTGCAGGATCTTCGACTGGTTGCCGAGCACCGCGATCCGGTCGCCTAGCTTGACCGCTTCGTCGAAGTCGTGCGTGACGAAGACGATCGTCTTCTTCAGGTCCGTCTGCAGCCGCAGCAGTTCGTCCTGCAGGTTGCCGCGGGTGATCGGGTCGACCGCGCCGAACGGCTCGTCCATCAGCAGCACCGGCGGGTCGGCGGCGAGCGCGCGGGCCACGCCGACGCGCTGCTGCTGCCCGCCGGACAGCTGGCGCGGGTAGCGGTCGCGGAAATCGGCCGGGTCGAGCCCGACCAGGTCCATCATCTCCTCGACCCGCGCGGTCACCTTCTTCTTGTCCCAGCCGAGCAGGCCGGGCACGACGGCGATGTTCTGCGCGACGGTGAAGTGCGGGAACAGCCCGGCCTGCTGGATCGCGTAGCCGATCTGGCGGCGCAGGGTGTCCACGTCGAGCTTCAGCGCGTCCTGCCCGCCGATGGTGATGCGGCCGGATGTCGGTTCGATCAGGCGGTTGATCATCCGCATCGTGGTGGTCTTGCCGCAGCCGGACGGGCCGACGAACACCACGATCTTGCCCGCGGGCACGACCATCGAGAAGTCGTCGACGGCGGGGGCGCGGGTGCCGGAGTAGCGCTTGGTGACGTGGTCCAGTTCGATCTCGACGCCGGAGACGTTTTCTTCTTCGGTCGCAGTGTGCTCAGCCACGGACACCCCTAGAAATGGTGAATCGCTTGATCAGGACGTAGATGCCGTCGAGCACCAGCGCGAGGATGACGACGCCGACGGTGCCGGTGAGGGCCTGGTTGAGGGAGTTCGTGCTCCCGGCGTTGGTGAGGCCGGAGAAGACCTCCGCGCCGAGGCCGGGTCCCTTGGCGTAGGCCGCGATCACCGCGATGCCCATCAGCATCTGGGTGGCGACCCGCATGCCGGTGAGGATCGCCGGCCAGGCCAGCCGCAGTTCGACCCGGGTGAGCACGGACAGCCTGCTCATCCCGATGCCGCGGGCGGCGTCGGTGATCGCCGGGTCGACCGCGTCGAGGCCGACGATCGTGTTGCGGACGATGGGCAGCAGGCCGTACAGCACGAGCGCGATCACCGCGGTGGTGGAGCCGAGGCCCGACAGCGGGATCAGCAGACCCAGCAGGGCGAACGACGGGACGGTGAGGATCGTGCTGGCCAGTGCCGTGGCGACGGCGGAGCCGATGGGGCTGCGATAGACGGCGATGCCGATCAGCACGCCCAGGATCGCGGCGAGGATCGTGCACTGCACGACCATGCTGGTGTGCAGCCACGCCTGGAGCAGCAGCCTTCCCCACCGGTCCGAGATGTACTCGAAGAGGTTCATCCGTATTCGTTCTCCCGCCAGCTCGCGAGCCCCGGACGTCACCCGTTCGGAGTAGCCCATCAGTCGGCAGGGTGACTACCCAGAACGGATACGGTCGAAACCCCCACTTCTCGGTTGTGACTACCCACCGTTTCGCATCAGCCAGGGGTCGGCAACCGAAGCACCCGGCTCCACCGAACGGTTTTTACCGGATCGAGACCCGCCCACCTGTGCGTTTTCCGCAGGTGCTCACCATTCGGGACGCTTCAGTCACCCAGCGGAGTGCCGTTAAGCTGCCCGAATGAGCACTCCGGCCCGGCACCGCGGCGCACTCGCCGCTGTCCGCGGCGGACTGCTCGCTTTGAGCTCCGCGTCACTCGCCGTCACCGCACACGCGGCCGCCGACGGCGGGCTGCCGGATCCCGCGCTCACCCTCCTGCTGACCGGCCTCCTCGGCTGGATCGCCACCGCGCTCGCCGGCCGGGCACGCGGACCGCTCGGCACCGTCGTCGTGCTCGGCGGCGGTCAGCTGGTCATGCACCTGGTGCTGACGACGCTCGCCGGGCACGAGCCGAGCGGTGCGGCGGCCGCGCCGGACGGCTGGGCGATGACCGCGGCGCACGCCGTCGCGACCCTGCTCACCGCGCTGGTGCTGGCGCGGGCGGACGCGATGCTGCTCGCGGTGCTGCACGTACTGCGGGTGATCCTCCCGCTGCTGGTCCGGCCGTTGCCGGTGCCGGTGGCGGCAGCTGGGGTCGCGCGACCGCGGGCAGCCGGGACGGTGCCGTTGCTGACGGTTGACCTGCGGCGCGTGCGCGGGCGGCGCGGGCCGCCTGGGTGTTCCTGAACTTCTCGTGAGCGTCGATCCCCGTGATCGCCGCTGACCACTCCCTTTCCTCTTTCCGGCGCAGGCCCTTGCCTCCGTCGGCTCATCCCTGTTCAGGAGCACTTGTGTCCCACCATGTCTTCCGTCGCGCCGGCGTGCTCGCCGCGACCGTCGCCGCCACCGGCCTGCTCGGCGCCGGCATCGCGTCCGCGCACGTGACCGCCAACGTCTACGGCGACCAGCCGGCCAAGGGCGGCTACGGCACGATCTTCTTCCGCGTCCCGAACGAGGACGCGAAGCTCGGGACCGTCAAGGTCGAGATCGACGTCAAACCGGACTACGGCATCGGCAACATCCGCACCAAGCCGATCCCCGGCTGGACCGCCGAGGTCACCAAGTCGAAGCTGCCGCAGCCGGTGACCACCGCGTCCGGCACGAAGATCACCGAGGCGGTCACGAAGGTCGTCTGGACCGCGCAGCCGGGCACGAAGATCGGCTCCACCGAGTTCCAGGAGTTCGAGATCAGCGGCGGCCCGCTGCCGGCGAATGTCGACCAGCTCGAATTCCCGGCCGTCCAGACCTACGAGGGTGGCAAAGTGGTGGACTGGAACCAGCCCACCCCGCCCAGCGGCGAGGAGCCGGAGCACCCGGCCCCGACGATCAAGCTCGCCGCCGCCGAATCCTCGGAGCACGGCGGCCACGCGCAGACCACCGCCGCCGGGGAGAACGCCGAAGCCGCGTCGGCGTCGGACGACACGGCGCGCTGGCTCGGCGGGGCCGGACTCGTCGTCGGCGCGCTCGGACTCGGCGTCGGCGCGGGCGCGGTGCTGCGTTCCCGCCGCCCGGCCACCGGAAAGACCGAAGGAACCAAGTAATGCGTACTGTGCCGATCTTTACTCATCCGGCCACAGCCACGGCCGAATGGCTTCACAGCACGAGTTACGTGCCGCGCGGGGGTCGGCCTACTTTTGGCCGGATGAGTAAAGTGCTTCTCGCGCTGGCGATTTCCGGGGTGGCCCTGCTCGGCACGGCCACCCCGGCGCTGGCACACAACGTGCTGATCAACTCCGATCCGGCCAGCGGCGCGTCCGTCGCCAAGGGACCGGCGAAGGTCACGCTCACGTTCGACCAGTACGTGCAGAACGCCGACGTCAACCAGATCGCGGTGACCGGTCCGGACGGCAGCCAGTGGGCCGAGGGCCCGGTGACGGTGGAGAACAACGTGCTCAGCGCGCCGCTGCGGCCGCTCGGCCCGGCGGGCAAGTACACCGTCGGCTATCGGGTCCTCTCCGCCGACGGGCACCCGGTGTCCGGAGAGATCCCGTTCACCCTCACCACCGCGGGCAACGGCACGCCGGCCAAGGGCGCCGCGGCCAAGGCGGCCGGGGCTCCCGCCCAGTCGGCCCCGGCGGACTCCTCGTCGTCGAGCGGCGTGCCGATCTGGGTGTGGATCGCCGGTGCGGTGGTGCTGCTCGCGATCGGCCTCACCGTCGCGCTGCGCACCGGCCGCGATCCCGGATCGGACAAGGCGGACCAGTGACGCGAGCCGAGACCACCTCCGCGGTCCGCTGGGCCACGCTCGCCTGCGTGGTCGTCGCGGGACTGCTGGGCGCGCTGATCGGCATCGCGCTCACCGCGTCCTCGCCCATTCCGGGCGTGGTGGAACCCAGCGAGGTGGTCTCGGCGGCCATCCCGATCGTGCGGGTGCTGCTGGATCTGGCGGCGGTCGCGACGATCGGGCTGGCCCTGCTGTCCGTTCTGGTCGGCTACGACCGGCCGAAGCTCACCGAACCGGTGATGCGCCGGGCTCGGCCCGCCGCCGTCGCCGCCGCGCTGATCTGGGCGGCGACCGCGGTGGTCGCGCTGATCCTGCAGACCGCGGAGTACAAACCGGGCAAGCGGATGCTGACCGCGGGCGACCTCGGCAGCTACATCGCCGAGGTCGGCGCGGGCAAGGCGCTGGTCATCGTCGCGGTGCTCGCGTTGCTGCACGCCGCGCTCGGGTTCGTCGCGTTGCGCAAGGGCGAGAAGGTGCCCGCCGAGGTGCGGGTGGGCCTGGGGATGTTCGCGCTGCTGCCGTTGCCGGTCACCGGCCACGCGTCGAACTGGGCCTATCACGACTACACGATGATCTCGATGGAGCTGCACGTGATGAGCGCGGTCGCCTGGTGCGGCGGCCTCGGCGCGATGATCGTGCTGCTCGCCGCCAACCGGACGCTGCTCGCGCACGCCCTGCCGCGGTTTTCGAAACTGGCGACGCTGTGCTTGGTGCTCTCCGCGGTGACCGGTCTGTTCAACGGCATCGTGGAAATCCTGGCCAATCCGACAATTGGCTTCTGGGCCGGCGTCTTCACCACTCCGTACGGCCAGCTGATGCTGCTGAAGGTGCTGTGCACCGGCGCGATCGCGCTGCTGGCCGCCAACTTGCGGTGGCGGCTGATGCCGCGCATCGTGCGACACCAGCGGACGGCGCTCGCTTCGTGGGCCACGCTCGAACTGACCGTGATGGGCCTCGCCTTCGGGTTCGCCGTGGTGCTGACCCGGGCCCCGGTCGCGGTGTCCTGACCGTCCAAGGTGACGGCGGGTAGCCGCAACTTGCACAATGGGACTAGCAGTACGCTAACTGGGGCGATCTGCCGGACCGAATTATCGCTGCGCAGCGATACCTCGTCAGCCATCGACGGAAAGCGGCGAACGGTCATCTGCAGTCGGCGAATGCACGTGCAGAATCCTGCTCAACGGTATCTCGTCCACGCGGTGGCCGTCCGGCCCGCGCGAAGGTCGGCCAGCCGACGGCGGAGTTCAGCCCGCACCGGCGGATGACTGCGCAGGATCGGCAGCACGCTCGTCGTCAGCTTCAGCTCGCGCACCGCCCGGAGCACCGAAAACCCTGGCCAGGCCGTCACGTCGAAGCCGTAGGCCGCGGCGAACTCCGCGTACCGGGCGGGCGGGTCACCGAACCGTTCGCGGCCGACGGCGAGCGGCGTCAGGTCCCATTCCGGCGGACCGACGCACGAGGAATCGAAATCGCACAGCACCGGGCCGTCCGGGCCGGGCAGCACGTTCCCCGGATGCGCGTCGCCGTGCACGAATCCCCTGGCCAGCGGGAAATCCAGGGTGTCGAGCCGGTCCCGCACCTCGGCGCACCGCTCCAGCAGGAACCGCTGGTCGGCGGCGGTGAGTTCCTCGGCGTCGGCGACCCTGGCCTCGATCGACCGCAGCGGGTCCCATTCGGGCAGACCGTCCGGCGGAGGCAGCGCGTGCACCCGCCGCAGCAGTCCGGCCAGGTCGGCAGGCGTCGGCGGCGGTCCGGCGAACGGCACCAGCTCCCACACCGTGACCGGGTGTCCGTGCACGTCAAGCGGCTGCTCGACCCCGGCCAGCAACCGGACCGCGGGCACGCCGTGCCGGGCGAAATGCTCGGCCACGCGCACGACCGTGCCGACGCGGTGGCGCAGTCTCATGGAGCCGACGATCCGGACGACGACCGGTGCCCCGTTCAACGCGAAAACCGCGTTGTTGGTGAACCGCAGCAGCCGCGCACCGGCCGGGTCGAGACCGAGCCGAGCGCACGTGGCCGCCAGGACGCGACGCAGTTTCGCAGGGGTGAACCTGCCTTCGGGCAAGAGAAATCCGGTCGGTTCAGGCCGCGTAGAAGATCTTGAGCCGGTCGGCGAGATCGCGGGCGTCGGGGTTGTTGCGCCGCCGTTCGGCCTCCGCCAGCAGCGGCCGCATCCGGTCCTTGACCCGCGCGGATTTGATGCTCTCCGCGCATTCGATGGCCTTGCCGCCGATCTTCACGCCGTGGTCGATATCGCCCTCGAGCAGGTGATTCGTGGCGAGCGCGCTGAGCATGAACGCCTTGCTGCGCGCCATGTCGTCGGTGTAGGTGTCGACCGCCCGGCTCAGCGCCGGGATCGCGTACTTCGTGTGCTCCGGGTTCTTCATCGCCAGCACGGTGTGCACGGTGCCGGTCATCGCGTAGACGTCGGTCTCGTTGAAGAACTTGACCCACGATTCGGCGGTGGCCAGGTCGGCGCGCGCGAATTCGTCCTTGCACCGGCCGAGCAGCTTCACCGACTGCTCCTCGTTGCCCATCATCGCGTAGGCCCAAGCCTCGTTGGCGCAGAGCACGGCGACGGCCAGCTCAGACCCGGATTCCTGCGCGGCGATCTGGCCCAGCTGGAACAGCTTGAGCGCGTCGTTCGCGGCGTCCTGGTGCAGGTAAACGCGGCCCATCCGGTACAGCACGTTCGCCACCAGATGGTGGTCGCCGCCCTGTTTGGCCAGGTCGAGCGCCTGCGCGAAATGACCGCGGGCGGAGTCCATCAGACCGGTGTCGAACGACGTCCAACCGGCGAGGCTGTGCAGGTCGGCGATCGCGGTGAACAGCCGCTGCTTCACCTGCTCGGCGGCGCTGGAGTCGAGCATCTGCTGTCCCCAGGACAGCTGGGCGACGACCGCGTCGCGGCAGAATCCGCCTCCGTACTGGTAATCGAGCGCGCGCAACGCTCTGGTCGCCGCCTCGACCTGGCGCACGTCGGTCGTCCCGATGCGCCCGGGTGCGGGAGTGCGCGCGGGCGCCTCCGACCACGTTCCGGATTCCGGACCGAACACCGCCGCACCCATCGTGACCTGGGCGGCGTGCGCGAGGAACCTCCGTCGCTTCACGGACTCGTCCTCCTCAGCCTGCCGGCCGTCGGACGCGCCGACGACCCGTATCGCCGTGGTCTCGTCATAGGCGAGACCCATGTATCCACGGGGGACACCCAGGCCGTCGGCGATTCTCGTGAGCACGTCGTAGGCCATGACCTGGCGACCCTTGAGGATCTCCGACACCTCGGACTGCGACTGGCCGGTCATCGCGGCGATCTGGCGCTGCGACACTCCGTGTTTGCGCAACAGCCGGTACACGGCGCTGACCTCGCGGGCGGCGAGCGCCTCCCGCATCTCGGGCTGTTCCCAGGCATCGGCCGGAACCGGATTGCCTGACCGGGTGTCTGCGGTAGAGACTCCGGAACCACTGCCAGCACTGGCGTCCATTGCCATTGCGCCCCCTCACCGTCTCCTGGGCGTCTGATCAGCACCCTAAGCACACGCGAGAACCTTGTGAAACGCGCGGACGCACGCGTTGATCGGCAGGGCCGAACTCCGCTGACCGCTTACCGTGGAACGCTGTCCGGTCACCGCTATGACGCGGTTTCGACCTTCTCTCGCACCCGGTTTCACTTCACTGTAGTTGCCAGATCTCCGTCACCGCCCGGACACCCGCAGCGATCACGGAGAGCGATGGACCCGACGACACAGATCTGCCGGAGCGGATGCATCCCGCAAGGTGCACCGGCCGGGACGAGAAAGCGTGGAGGGACAGTGGAGTTCGTGGATTCGCTCGGTGGAGGACAAGCCGGGACCGCGGTGCGGTCCGTCCGGCCGGCACCGGGACTCGCCACGGCACGTCCGGTGCCGCCTACTGTCGCTTCCGCTGTCGCCGCTTCGGTGTCCGCCGACCCGCGTACCGCGGGCGTGCGGCACTTCGAGGGCGGCCAGGTCGTGTGGCGCGTGCAGTGCGGAGATCTCATCAGCCGCGAGCGCGCAGTCACGGTGTTCGTCGAGGACGACGAGGTCGTCGTGGTGTCCCCGCCTGGGGAGACCGCCCGCCTCACGTCCGGCCAGCTCGGCCAGCTCCGGGCCGCGCTCAACGAAGCCGCCACTATGGCGGAAAGGTGACGGTGAGTTTCCCCATGGATCAGGTTCTCGGTCAGGTCCTCCGCAACGCCGTATGGGAGCGCCTCGACATGCTGTCCGACCTGGCGGAACGTGCCGACGCCCCGTCGCTGGTCTCGGTCGCCCGCTCCGAACTGCCCCGGCTCGCCGCGGGCTGGCGCGCGATGTTGCAGGCGCACGAGCCCGACGAGCGCGGCGACTGCCCCACCTGCTCGACGCGCTGGCACCGCTGCAAGGCCCCGTGCTCGGTGTGGCAGGTAGCGCACGAGCACCTGGTCGCCGGGGGCCTGGCCCCGCAGGCGCTGTCCGCTGCCGGGCAACGTCCGGCGCGCCGCCGCGCCGCGGTTCCGGCTGTTCCCGGCCAGAACCGGCGGGCCGAAGCTCCCGCGGAGACCACCGGCAGGCACGCGCTGGTGAAGCCCCGCCCGGTCAGCGCCTGACCCTTCGGGTGGGGTGTTTCCGGGCGGATCACCCCACCCGCCCCGACTGGCGAGCGCGTGACCTGCCGGCAACCCCAACCGGTCAGGTCGCCGGCATCCTCGCCCGGCCGAGGGTGGTCCGTCCGTCCCCCCGAGCGAGACGGGCCGCCCTCGGCCACCCCGACGCTTAACGCGATTAATCGAAAAATGTCCGGCAGAACACCTAGCGGACGCAGTAATCGGACGCTAGGTTGAAGATCATCGCACCGGCTCCTCCCGCGCCGGTCGCGATCACGAACTCCGCGGGCCGGTGCCGTTGCACTCCCCTCCCCCGACCGGCACCGGCCCGCGGTTCCACTTCCCCGACCCGCCGCGGCTTCCGAGATTCGGAGCCGAAGGCGGGTTGTGGTGTGTTTGCCGCGGTACCGCCGGTGCCCGCGGGCACTGCCGAGGTAATTCCGCGCAACACCACGACACCCGCTCAGCAACTGTCGGTAGCCTGCCGCAGGGGGCCGTGCGTTCGAATTCGGCTGCGCGCCCAAAAGAATGTGGTGAGCGTGGAGAAGGGCCGGCATGTCGAATCCATTGGTGGCCGAAAAGCAGGACTCGACCTCGGCGATCTCCGGCATCTCGATCCTCGAGGCCGGCAAGGGCCTGAAGGACGGCATCGAGTCCGGCGACTGGGCGGCGACCGTGATGGGCGCGGTCGGGGTCGGCATGGAAGCGCTCGCCGCGGTGATGGACCCGTTCGGCGCGATCCTCGCCGCGGGCGTCGGCTGGCTGATCGAACACGTCGGCCCGCTCAAGGAAGCGCTGGACAAACTCGCCGGTGACCCGGATCAGGTCCACGCGTACTCCGAGACCTGGAAGAACATCTCCAAAGAGGTCAGCTCCGTCGCGCAGGACCTGGCCGCGCAGGTCAAAAAGGACATCGAATCCTGGGAGGGCGGCAGCGCCGACGCCTACCGCAAGCAGGCCGAGGAGGTCGCCAAGACCCTCGAGGGCGCCGCTCAGGCCTGCGACGGCGCGGGCAGCGGGGTGAAGACCGCGGGCGACGTCGTCGGCGCGGTCCGGATGCTCGTGCGCGACATCATCTCCCAGGTGGTGGCGCACCTGATCTCGTGGGCGCTGCAGGTGCTGTTCACCCTCGGCATCGGAATGGCCTGGGTGGTGCCGCAGGTGGTCAACCTGGTGGCCAAGACCGCCAAGCAGATCGCCGAGCTGGTCAAGAACCTCACCAAGGCGCTCAAGGAACTCGGCAAGCTGCTCACCAAGGCGCGCGGCCTGTTCGACGACGTCGCCAAGTCGATGAAGGGCATCAAGGCCGGCGGCAAGGACGCCACGCACACGCCGAAGGAGATCAAGGCGCCCGGCGGCGACTCCACCAAGCCCTCCGGAGCGAAGGACACGCCGAACGACAAGGGCGGCGGCGGGAGCGAGAAACCGCCTCCCGGCAAGGACGAGTCCACGAACACCTCCGGCGCGCACGACGGCCCGGGGGAAAACAAGGGCGGCGGGAACCACGAGCCGCCCCCGCGCGAACCCGCGAAGGACGAGACGCCGGGCAACGGGGGCGCCGAGGGCGGAGCGGGCAAGAACGAGCGCGGGAACGAATCAGGCGATCCGGCGAAGGACAAGACCGAGGCGTCCAACGCGAAGAACGAGGGCGATTCCGATCCGCCCTGTCTGACCGACCCGGTCGTCATCTCCAGCGGCGAGGTGCTCGTCGAGGACTTCGACCTCGAACTGCCGGAGCTGCTGGTGCGGCGGACGCATCGGTCGTCCTACCGGTCCGGGCGCTGGTTCGGCTCGACCTGGGCGTCCACTGTGGACCAGCGACTGGAGTTCGGCGACGAATACGTCCGGTACTACGGGCCGGAAGGCGTCATCCTCTACTACCCGATGCCCGCCGGGGACGAGCCGGTGCTGCCGATCGAGGGCGCGCGCTGGCCGCTGACCAGGCACGCCGACGGCAGCTGCACCATCGAGCAGGTGCGGCCGGACCGGACCATGCGGTTTTCCGGCGAGGGCAAGGCATTGCCGCTGCGCTCGATCGAGGACGCCGACGGCTCGCGGACCGAACTTTCCTATGCGGACTCCGGTGCGCCCGCGCTGCTCACGCATTCCAGCGGGCTGCAGGTCGGCTTCCGCACCGACGGGCACCGCATCACCGAACTGCGGATGATCGGCGCCGGTCCGGCTCCGGACGTCGTCGTGCGCGGCTATCGCTACAACTACCAGGGGCATCTCTCCGAGGTCGTCAACTCGTCGGGAACGGCGAAGCGTTACACCTACGATCCCGACGGCAGGGTCACGAGCTGGGAAGACCGCAACGGCGTCGTCTACCGCTACGTCTACGACGCCGAGGGACGCTGCGTGCGCACCGAAGGCGCGCAAGGGATCTACAGCAGCGCGTTCGAGTACCACCCCGCGGCCCGGATCACCCGGTTCACCGACTCGCTCGGCCACGTCTCGGAGTACGAGTACAACCTGGAAGGCCGTCCGGTCCGGGAGACCGACCCGCTGGGCAACGTGACTCTGTCCGAATGGGACCGCTACGGCAATCTGCTCCGCCGGGTCGACCCGCTCGGCCGGGTCACCGAGTACACCTACGCCGACGACGGCACGCCGCTCACCATCGCCCGTCCCGACGGCAGCCTCGCCGAACTGGAGCACGACGGCACCGAACTGGTCTCGATCACGGTGCGCGGCAACGGAAAGGCCTGGCAGCGCCGGTACGACCAGCCCGGCGGACCCGAGGTGCCCGGCTTCCCGGCCGAATTCGAGGCCGAGGCGTCCGACGAGGAGCTGGACCAGTTCGGCAGGCCGCGTTCCGCGCCCGAGATCGGCGGCGGACGGACGCAGCTGGGCTGGACGGTCGACGGCAAACCCGCCTCGCGCGTCGGGGTGCGCCGCGAGCGCGCCGCGTGGCGGTACGACCGCGAGGGCAACGAGATCGAGCACGTCGACGAACTCGGCCGGGTGACCCGGCGCGAGTACGGCCCGTTCGACGTGGTCACCGCGGTCGTGGACCCCTCCGGCGCGCGCACCAGCTACACCTACGACACCGAGCTGCGGCTCACGTCGGTGACCGATCCGCTGAACCGCACCTGGACCTACACCTACGACCCGCTCGGCAGGCTGGTCGCGCAGACCGATTTCGACGGACGGACCCGGACCTACGCCTACGACGCGGCCGGGCAGCCGATCCGGGTGACCGAGCCGGACGGTTCGGTCACCGAGAACGAGTACGACCTGCTCGGCAACCGGATCGAGATCCGCGGCCCGCACCGCACCGTGCGCTACGCCTACGACCCGGTCGGCAACGTCGTGCGCGTGGAGTCCGCGGATTCGGTGGTGGAGTTCGACCGCGACCTGTACGGCCGGATCGTCCGCGAGTCGATCGACGGCGTCGAGGTGCGCTTCTCCTACGACGAACAGAGCCAGACCATCCGCCGCCGCACGCCGTCCGGTGCGGAGAGCGTGTGGACCTTCGACGAGCAAGACCGGCCGGTTTCGCTGACCACGGCGGGACACACCGTGCGCTACCGGCTGGACGACGAGGGCCGCGTGCTCGCCCGCGACACCGACGGGATCAGCACCCTGCAGCAGGCGTTCGGCCCTCGCGGGCTGGTCACCGTGCAGCAGGTTTCCCGTGGAACAACGCCGGTGCAGCGGCGCGGTCTCGAGTACTACGCGGACGGCAGCCTCGCCGCGGTGCAGGACAGCCTTTCCGGGAAGAGCGTGTTCACGCGGGACCCGGCCGGACGCGTGGTCGCGGTTTCCTCCCCGGCAGGCACGGAAGAGCTGCGCTACAACCCGGCCGGCGAACTGACCGCCTGGTCGGGCAGCCCCGGCCTGTCCGCCGACTACGACTCCCTCGGCCGCCGGATCCGGCATCGCGAGGTGCGTCCGGACGGCGTGCGGGTGTGGGAGTACGCCTGGACCGGCGATCTGCTCACCGGGCTGCGCACGCCGGACGGCGTCCAGTGGCGTTACCGGTACGACCCGCTCGGCCGCCGGATCGCCAAGGAACGGCTGCTGTCCGACGGCTCCGTCGCGGAATCGACCCGGTTCGTCTGGGACGGCTTCGTGCTCATCGAACAGGAGCACACCGACCCGGCCGGAGTGCGCCGGACGACCACCTGGGAGCGCAGGCCGGGCAGCGACGAGCCGGTCACCCAGCTCGAACGCGGCCCCGGCGGCGACCGGTTCGCGTCCGTGGTCACCGACGCTATCGGCACGCCGACCGAACTGATCGACGAGCACGGCGGACTCGCCTGGAGCGCCCGCCGCTCGCTGTGGGGCCGGGTCCAGCCCGGCGGCATCCCGCTGCAGTTCCCCGGCCAGTACGCCGACGCCGAATCCGGCCTGCACTACAACGTGTTCCGCTACTACGACCCGGCCGCCGCGCGCTACCTCAGCCAGGACCCGCTCGGGCTGGAGGGCGGGCCGAACCCGGTCAGCTACGTTCCCGACCCGTTCGCCGCCTACGACCCGCTCGGCCTCGAAGGCTGCGGCAAGGGCAAAGGCAAGGGCAAGGACGCGGATCCGCCGCCCGCGGACTCCACGGCCAAGCACAACTCCGGCAACGGCGGCGGAAGCACCAAATCCGCCTCGACCGGCAAGGGCGGCAACAAGCGCAAGCGCGACGACGACGGCACCAGCGCCAGCTCGGACAATTCCAGCAAGAAAACGAAGACGGACGACGAAAAGGAAAAGGGGCCCTGGGCGCGCCCGGACAAATTCCAGAAGCGCGCCCAGGATGCGATCAACGCGCAGAAGAAGGATCCGAAGAGCCCGTTCTACAACACCGGGGACAAGGTCCACGCACGGCACATCATTTCGTTCCAGACCATGCGGGACAACATGAAGAAGTGGGTGGAGCACCAACCAGTCAAGGATCAGGCCGCGCTGACGAAGAAGTACACCACCGAGCTGCGGAAGATGAACAGCAACCCGAACAACCTTCCGCTCGGTCCCGGCAAGCCGAACACTTCGATCGGCAGCGTGGTGGACAAGTTCCCGCACGTCCAGGAGCGCATCAAGAACGGCGAGACGCCGGTGCAGGCCTTCGACAATTCGTCGGGCTACCTCAAGGACATCAAGTCGGAATACGCGGACGGGGCGATCAAGGCCACCGACCACATGAAGAAGCCCGAGCAGGACGCGTTCATGGACAACGTCAAGGGCAGCTCGGACTTCGACTGGCCCGGCGGCACGAAGGAACAGTTCAAGGACTGGAGCGAAATGCGCGACCGGTTCCTCGACCTCGGCAAAGATCCCGGGAAGTTCACTTCCGCGGACGTGGACAAGCTCATCAAGGACTTCGACAACCTCAAACCGCCCACGATCATGGACGACGCGAACGGCAATCGCGTCATGGGCCATCCGTACCCGAGTCAGTTCGACAACGCGCCCAAGGGCGATCCGTTCAGCCGAAACGAAAAAGGGGAGATCATCCCGCCCGCCGACCCGCCGCCGGCGAAGGACAAGAAGTAGGGCTCCGCGGACGTCAGGCGGTTTCCTCCGCGTCGCGGGCGGCGAACACCTCGCGCGCGGCGAAGGTGGCGTTCAGCGCCCGCGGGAAGCCCGCGTAGACCGCCGAGTGCAGGAGGGCCTCGGTGATTTCCTCGCGGCTGAGCCCGACGTTCAGCGCCGCGCCGAGGTGCACCTTGAGCTGCGGTTCGCAGCCGCCGAGCGCGGTCAGCACGCCGAGGGTGACCAGCTGGCGGCTGCGCGCGTCGAGGCCGGGCCGGTCGTACATGTCGCCGAAGGCGAACGCGGCCACGTGGTGCCCGAAGGCGGGGTTGATGTCGGCGAGGGAGTCGATGACGGCCTCGCCCTGGTGGCCGTCGATGCGGGACAGCACCTCGAGCCCGTGCTTGCGGCGGGCGACGTTCTCCGGGCTGTCGATGTCGTGCTGGGTCATGGCAGAGGGCCTTCCTGGTAAGTGGCGATCTTGTATTCGGTGGCGGCGAGGGAAAGCTGCAGCTGGGCGATCTGCGCGCGCAGGGTGTCGCGATGCTCCAGGAGCATTTCGCGCCGTTCGGGCACGGTGTCCTCGCCGGAATCGACCAGGTCGATGTAGCGGCGCAGGTCGCTGATCGACATGCCGGACACGCGCATCCGCGTCAGGAAGACCAGCCGGCGCACCGACGCCGCGTCGTAAACGCGATGCCCGGCGCTGTCCCGGTCGACCTGAACCAGCCCGATCCGCTCGTAGTACCGCAGCGTGTGCGGGTTCAGCCCGAGGTGCTCCGCGGTGGTGGCGATGTCCCACTCGTTCGCGTCGTCGTCCCGGGCCAGTTCCCGCAGCGCCTCGACCGACACCGTGCCCGGCGGATCGATCGCCAGCCGCAGCGCCTCGCTCAGCGCGTCTTCCTTCTCCATGCCGAAGACGCTAAGCCTGTGAGCGCGCTCAAACGCAAGCGCTAACCCACCGACCGGACCCGCGTCACCAAAACCCCGGCCAGCAAGGTCGCCACCGCGGACGCCGCGAACAGCCCCGGATACCCGCCGAGCCACTCCAGGATCAACGTCGTGAGCAGCGGCGCGACCACCTGCGGCAAGGAGTTCGCGATGTTGACCACGCCGAGGTCCTTGGCCCGGTTCTGCGCCGCGGGCAGCACCTGGGTCAGCATCGCCAGCGCCACCGCCATGTACGTCCCGAATCCGACTCCCAGCAGCGGCGACGCCACCAGGGCCACCGGCCAGCTCTGCCAGATCACCAGCAGCAGCGCGGCCAGTGCCATGATCGCCGCCGAGCCGAGGACGTACGGCTTGCGCTTGCCGGACTTGTCCGAGAAGTGCCCGGCCAGCACCGCGCCGATCACCAGTGCCACGCCGTACAGCCCCATCATGATCAGCAGCCCGCTGTCCGGATCCGGGTAGTGCACCGCGTCCTTGAGGAAGAACAGCAGGTAGAGCGTGCCGAACGCGTTGCCGAGGTTGATCATGAAATGGCAGCCCCACGCCCACGCGAAGTCCGGGTGCCGCCGCGGCGAGACCCAGAGGTCGGCGAGGATTTCGCGGATCCGGCCGCTCGGCCGGAACTCGACCGGCAGCCGGGCGTCCGGCGTGCGCAGGACGAACGCCGCCGCGCCGGCGAGCACGATCGCGGCGCAGGCCGCGTAGCCGAGCGGCAGTCCGGCGAGGTCGAGCATCACCACGACCACCACCGCGCCGAGCACGGTGCCGAGCATCTGCGCGATGCCGACCAGCCCGCCGACCTGCGCGCGCTGCCCGACCGGAACCCGGTCGGCGATGCCGGACATCAGCGTCGCGAGCATGCCGTTGAGCCCGGCCTGCACGAGACACCAGCCGATCGTCATCACGACGACGTTCGGGGCCTCGGCCAGCACCAGCAGCCCGGCCGCGCCGATCGCGCCGCCCGCGATCGTCCACGGATGCCGCCTGCCGAACCGCGAGCAGGTGCGGTCCGAGAGCAGGCCGATCGCCGGGTTCGCGACGAGTGCCACGGCCGCGCCGATGCCGGTCACGATGCCGAAGACGGTTTCCTTGTGCGCGGCGTCGAGCAGTTCGGCCTGTTGCGGCAGCAGAACCTGGATCGGCGCGTAAACGCCCAGCCAGAGCGCGATGTTCGCGAGGAACAGCAGCATCATCCACCCGGCGCGGACGCGCTTGACCGGCTCGGCGAAGACTTCCGGGACAGCAGCGGCGGTGTCACTCATGGCGGACCAGCTTCCGGTACCAGGCGAAGGAATCCTTGGGCGTACGGCGTTGCGTTTCGTAGTCCACGTGCACGAGCCCGAACCGCGGCGCGTACCCCTTGGACCATTCGAAGTTGTCCAGCAGCGACCAGACGAAGTATCCGCGCACGTCCACGCCGGCATCCATCGCTTCGCGCAGCGCCCGCAGGTGGCTGGCGAGGAAGTCGATGCGCTCGGGGTCGGGCACGCTGCCGTCCGCGGCCGGTTCGTCGGCGAAACTGCAGCCGTTCTCGGTGATCTGGATCGGCGGCAGGTGTTCGCGGTAGCGCTCGTGGAAGGACACCAGCAGTTCGCGCAGCGCGTGCGGGACGATCGGCGAATCGTTGGTGGTCATCGGATATCCCTCGATCGGGCGCAATTCGAAGGGCAGCGGGTTGCCCTCTCCGGGAGCCGTCACGCCTTGGGGCTCGTAGTAGTTGACGCCGTAGAAATCGAGCGGCTGCGCGATCGTGGCCAGGTCGTCGGCGAAGTTGTCCGGCAGATGCGGGTGCACCTGTTCGGGGTAGCTGCCGAGCAGCATCGGGTCGGCGAAGGTGCGGTTGATCAGCGCGTCGAGCCAGTCGGCGGCGGCGCGGTCGGCAGGCGTGTCGTGGTCCGGCCAGATCGGCGAGTGGTTGTTCGCGGTGCCGATGCCGGTGGCGCCCGCCGCACGCAGCGCCTGCACCGCCAGGCCGTGTGCGAGGTTCTGGTGATGCGCGGTGGGGAGCGCGTCGAGCAGGAGGAACTGGCCGGGCGCATACTCGCCGATTCCGTAGCCGTAGATCGACATGACCATCGGTTCGTTGAGCGGGATCCAGAGTTTCGCCCGATCGGCGAAATGCTCGCCCACGATCGTGGCGTATTCGGCGAAGCGGAAGGCGGTGTCGCGGGAAAGCCAGCCGCCCGCGTCCTCGATCGCCTGCGGCGTGTCCCAGTGGTACAGCGTGATCGCCGGGGCGATTCCGGCCGCGCAGACCTCGTCGATCAGCTTGTCGTAGAAGGCGAGTCCCTCCGCGTTGGGCTTGCCGGTGCCGTCCGGCTGGATCCTCGGCCACGCGATCGACATCCGGTAGGCGCCGACGCCGAGTTCCGCCATCAGTGCGATGTCGTCGGAGTAGCGGTGATAGTGGTCGGCCGCTACCTTGGCGTCCTCGCCCCGGGCGATCTTGCCTTCGGCGGCGGTGAACGTGTCCCAGATGGACGGTCCGCGACCGCCTTCGGCCGTCGCCCCCTCGATCTGGAACGCCGAGGTCGAGACACCCCACAGGAAGCCGGGCGGGAAGGTCGGATGGTCCACGCTGAGCACCCCTTGCCTTCGGACACCCTCGCGGGTGAACGTGAAAAGTTCTCATATGTTAGGTCGTCACTCGTCTCGGGGGAAGCCCCGCGGGACGCTAAAGTCCCAGATCAGATGAGTGAATCGCGAGAGACTCCGAGGAACGACGTGGCCGAGACCCAGGCTGAACCCACACCGTTGCGGCGAAAGCCGGTTCAGCAACGCAGTGCCCGGCGGGTGGAACAGATGCTGGACGCGAGCGCCGTGCTCATCGACGAGCTGGGCTACGACGCGCTCACCACCACGCTGATCGCGAAACGCGCCGGCGTCGCGGTCGGTTCGCTCTACCAGTTCTTCCCGGACAAACGCGCGGTCGTGCAGGCACTGACGCAGCGGAACCTGGAACGGTTCGTGGCCGCGGTGAACGAGCGGCTGCAGGAGCTGAGCCCCGAGCACTGGTGGAACATCGTCGACTCGGTGCTGGACATCTACCTGCGGATGCACCGCGAGGTGCCGGGGTTCTCGAAGGTCCACTTCGGAGACGTCATCGACGTCCGGCTGCTGGCTGACGACCGCGACAACAACTCGGTCATCGCGGATTCGCTGGTCGAAATCCTGCGCGGGCACGTCGACCGTCCCGCTGACGAACTGCGGTTCGCCATCGCGATCGCCAACGAGGTGGCGGACGCGCTGCTGAAACTCGCCTTCCGCCGCGACCCGAACGGCGACGAGCGGATCGTCGCTGAGGCCAAGGACGTGGTGAAGGGTTATCTGGCCGGCAAATTCGGCGACTAGGGCTCGAGGGCCAGCGCTCAGCCGAAGTTCTGGCCCTCGCCGCGGTAGGTCGGAACGGTGCGCTCGACCTGGCTGCCGCGGACGAGGTGGTAGGCCAGGAACCGTTCGGCCAGTTCGCCGGCTTTCGCGTGCCGCAGCCAGACCCGGTCGCCGAGCCGCAGCGTGCGCGCGGCCTCGCCGGTCACCGGAGTCTGGACCTCGCCGGCGCCTTCGAAACCCAGCAGGCGCAAGCCTTCCGGCAGGTACGGCGACGGTTCGCGCGACGGGCCGGTCGGGCCGGAGGCGATGTAGCCGCCGGAGTACAGCGTCGCGACGTTCTTGGCCGGGCGGCGCACCACCGGGAGCGCGAACAACGCGGCCGGACGCGGCTGGAAGTGCGAATAACCGTCGAACAGCGTCGGCGCGAGGAATCCGGAACCGGCGGCGATCTCGGTGACGACGTCCTCCGCGCGGGTGGTCTCGATGCTTCCGGTGCCGCCTCCGTTGACGAACTCCAGGTCAGCGACCTCGCGCACGGCGCGTACCGCGGCAGCCCGGCGGCGAGCGAGTTCAGCCGCCGAACGGCGTTGCATCCAGCCGATCACCCGGTTCCGCAGGCCTTTGCCCGCCGCGTCGCCGAGTCCGGCGATCTGGCCTTCGTACGCCATCATCCCGGCCAGCCGGAAGCCCGGCCGCGTCACGATCCGGCGGGCGACCGCGGCTGCCTGCCCCGGGGTGAACACCGGCGAACGCCGGGTGCCGACGTGCACGCCGGGCAGCGGACGCCAGGACGCGTCGAGTTCGAGGCACACGCGGATGTCCGGGTGGCCGTGGCCGAGAGCGGCGTCGACGAGGTCGAGGTGCTCGGTCGAATCGACCATGATCGTGATCGCCGCGCGGGCGCGTTCGCTCGCGGCCAGCCGGCGGAGCGCTTCGTGGTCGGCGGTCGGGTACGCGACCACGATGTCGGCGGAAGTGCCCAGCTCAGCGTGCCAAACGGCCTCGGCGAGCGAGTAGCACATCAGTCCTTCGAAGCCGTCCCGGGCGAGCGCTCGCTCCAGCAGCGCACGGCAGCGCACGGACTTGCTGACCACCCGGATCGGCTTGCCCGCGGCCCGGCGCAGCAGGTCGTCGGCGTTGGCGTCGAAGGCGTCCAGATCGACGATCGCGAGCGGCGGATCCAGGTCCTTCGTCGCGAGGTCGTACCCGTGCGCTGAGGTGGTCACGCCACTTACGGTACGACAACAACGCTTGAAACGCGAATACTATTCACTTACGGTTCCGGTATCTATCGTGGGAACCTCCCAGCGAAGAACAGGTGCCGCAATGACGTGGAGCAACTGGGCCGGAACGGCCAAGGCCACCCCGCAACGGGTGCACCGGCCGCGCAGCACGGCCGAGATCGCCGAGGTCGTGCACGGGATCTCCCAGGCGGGACATCGCGTCCGAGCCTGGGGCAGCGGCCATTCTTTCACCGCGATCGCCGCCGCCGATTCCGACGCGCTCGACCTCACCGCGTGGACCGGCATCGCCCGCGCCGACCTCGAAACGCAGCAGGTCACCGTCCGTTCCGGCACCACGCTCCGCACCCTCAACGCCGCTCTCGACGCGCTCGGGCTCGCCATGACGAACCTCGGCGACATCGACGCGCAGACCATCGCGGGCGCGATTTCCACCGGCACGCACGGCACCGGTGCGCGCTTCGGCGGGATCGCGACGCAGATCGTCGCGCTGGAGCTCGTGCTGGCGGACGGTTCGGTGGTCCGCTGCTCGGCCGACGAACGCCCGGAGTTGTTCCACGCCGCCCGCGTCGGCCTTGGCGCACTGGGCGTCATCAGCACGGTGACCCTCCAATGTGAACCGTCCTTTGTGCTCTCCGCGCAGGAACGCCCGGAGCCGCTGGAACAGGTCCTCGAAGGCTTCGACGACAACGCGGCGAACAACGACCACTTCGAGTTCTACTGGTTTCCCTACGGCAGCAAGGCGTTGGTGAAGCGCAACAACCGCCTGCCGCTGGACGCCGAGCGGAAACCGTTGTCCCGCTTGCGGCAGTTCGTGGACTACGAGCTCACCGAGAACGTCGCGTTCGGCGGGCTCTGCCGGCTCGGCCGCGCGGTGCCGAAGCTGGTGCGTCCGCTCGGCGCGTTCGCGTCGCAGGTGTCGTCGCCGCGGGAGTACAGCGATCTCTCGCACCGGGTTTTCGTCACCCACCGCGGCGTGCGGTTCGTGGAATCGGAGTACGCGGTGCCGCGCGACGCAGTGCTCGACGTGCTGGCCGAACTGCGCGCAGTGGTGCCACGGCTGAAAGACCCGGTGGCGTTCCCGGTCGAGGTGCGGGTGGCCGCGGCGGACGACATCTGGCTGTCCACCGCCAACGGCCGCGACTCCGCGTACATCGCGATCCACCAGTTCCTCGGCATGCCCTACCGCGAGTACTTCGCCGCGTTCGAGGCCGTCGCAGGCCAGGTCGGCGGACGGCCGCACTGGGGCAAAATGCACGATCTCGACGCGTCCGTGCTGCGCACCCGCTACCCGCACTTCGACGACTTCCTGCGGGTGCGGAAGGAGTGCGACCCGACCGGGACGTTCGCGAACACCTACCTCGACCGGGTCCTCGGCACGGTGTGATCAGCTCGGCGTCAGTTCGGTTCGAACAGCGAACTGACCGACTCTCCATTGTGGATTCGCCGCATCGCCTCGGCCAGCGCCGGGGCGATGGACAGGATCCGCAGTTTCTCCGTGCGTTCCTCGGCGGGCACCGGCACGGTGTTCGTGCAGACGATCTCCAGGACGTCCTCCTGGCCGCCGATCCGCTTGAGCGCGCCGTCGGCGAACAGCCCGTGCGTGCAGGCCACCCGGATCGACCGCGCGCCCATCTCCCGCAGCCGGTCCAGCAGTTCCAGCACCGTGCTGCCGCGCGCGATCTCGTCGTCCAGCACGATGATGTCGCGTCCGGCGATCTCGCCGATCACCGACGTGATCTCGACACGGTCGTCGGCGAACCGCTGTTTCGCACCGGCCGCGACCTTCGTCCCGAGCAGCCGGGCGAAATGCGCGGCTTCCTTGGCGTTGCCCAAATCCGGCGACACGACCGTGGTTTCCGACAGGTCGTACTGGCGGAAGTACCGGGCCAGCTCGTGCAGCGCGTGCAGATGGTCGACCGGCACGCTGAAGAACCCGTGCACCTGCGGCGAGTGCAGCGTCATGGTGAGCACGCGGTTCGCGCCCGCGGTGACCATCAAGTCGGCGACCAGCCTGCCGCCGATGGAGATCCGCGGCGCGTCCTTTTTGTCCGAGCGCGCGTACGAATAGTGCGGCATCACGACGGTGGTGCGCGCGGCCGAAGCGCCGCGGGCCGCGTCGAGCATCAGCAGCAGCTCGACCAGGTGTTCCTGCACCGGTTTGACCAGCGGCTGGATCAGAAAGACGTCCCGCTCGCGGCAGTTGGCCTGGAGCTGGACCTGGAGGCAGTCGTTGGCGAACCGGTCGATCTGCACGGGAAGCAGCGGAACGCCCAGGTTGGCGCAGATTTCCGCGGCGAGCTCGGGGTGCGCGCTGCCGCTGAAAACCGCGATGTCGCGCATCAGATCCGGGACAGCGCGTCGGCGATGGAATCGTCGCCGGAGATCAGCTCCAGCGTCCGCCGGGCGGTCGCCGGGGTGTCGAGCAGTGCCAGCAGCACCGCGGCGACGTCCTCGCGCGGGACCTCCGCGCGTCCGGTCTTCTCGGCGATTTTCACCCGACCGGTGCCGGAATCGTTGGTCAGGCGGCCGGGACGCAGGATCGTCCAGTCGAGGTCGCGGGCCTTGAGGTCGTCCTCGGCCGCGCGCTTGGCCCGCAGGTAGGCGGCGAAAACCGGGTCGAGGCCGGGGGCGTCCGGGTTGTCCGCGCCCATCGAACCGACCTGGACGAACCGGCGGACGCCCGCTCGCTGCGCGGCGTCGGCGAACAGTACGGCCGCGCCGCGGTCGACGGTGTCTTTGCGTGCCTCGCCGCTGCCCGGCCCGGCACCGGCGGAGAACACCGCCGCGTCCGCACCTTCGAGCACCTTGGCGACCGCGTCCACGTCGGACTTTTCGAGGTCGAGCACGACCGTCTCGGCACCGACGGCCGTGAGGTCCGCCTCGTGGTCGGGATTGCGCACGATGCCGACCGGCGCGTCGTGGCGCTGCGCGAGCAGCTTTTCCAGGTGCAGGGCGATCTGGCCGTGTCCGCCAGCGATGACGACTCGCATAAGCCCGACTCTATCGCCGCGCGAGGCCCGACGCCGGTGCTTCAGTCCGCCTCGGCGGGGACTGGGGCGTCGGCGTCCTCGCGCAGCAGCAGGTCGTAGGCCATCTCGTTGACCCAGCGCGAAACCGGGTCCTCCTGCAGCAGCACCCGGTCGTGGTGGGTGTCGAGGTCGAGGTCGGCGGTCGCGTACGGGTCGGCGGTGACGACCGCGAGACCGTACGCACGGGCGCGCGGCAGGCAGTTCGTCACGTAGTCGTCGGTCAGCACGGCAGGCGATGGAAGAACCATCGCGGCCTCGCCGTAGCGCGAAAAGGGCACCGCGGAGGCCATCGCGGTCCGCCAGTGCCGGGCGACCGCGAGGACGCCGATGATCTCGGCGGCCGGCGCGGGTGCGGTCGCGGCCAGCTCTGGCCAGGTCCAGGTGTCGACGAGGGCGCGATCGGCGACGGGACCGACACCCATCGCGATGCGCTCCGCGTGCACGTCGGTCCGCAGCTTCGCGACGATGCTGACCTTGCGGCCGAGCAGGGTCGTCGCGGGCAGCACTACGCCGTTCCAGCCCAGCAGGGCCGCGGCCTTGCGCGCCAGCTCGTCGACGCTCGCGGGGAGCTCGATCGGCGGCAGCACCCGGCTCGCCGTCGTCCGGCTGCGCTTCGCACCGCCGGCGACCGTCGAGCGCTCGGTGTTCTGTGGGGTAGCCGCCACGAGTCCGCCTCCTTCAAGCACCTGATCCCGTGCACCGGCGAAAACCGGTACATGAACTGAGTACCAGTGCACAGACGCGAGGTCTCCGGGTTGCCGGGCCGCGTGCGATCGGCGGCGCTCTGCGGTCGGTGACCGGTCGGTAGGCGGTCGTTCGACTTCAGCCCGACCGTGCGGCCAACCGAGTGAGACGGGGGTGAGTGGCGGGCACGGAGCGCGTTCCCTGGGTGTCGCGCCGCCCCGCGCGGGGCGGGGCAGGCAGCGCAACGCCCTACTCCGATCGGCCTAATCGGCGGGGCTCCACTGTGGACTTCCGCTGGTCACGGGCGTCACCCGGATGGCGGGTGAGCTTCGCCGCAGCGAGGGTTCCCTTCTCCGGTTTAGGGTTACCCGTCGGTCAAGGACCCGCCGGGAGGACCAGGATGCGCTCGCCGAAGGACTTCTTCGCCCCGCTCGCCGTCGGAGCGCCGCAGCCGCCGAGGCAGATCCCGGTGCGGCCTTCCCGCATGATCCACTTTTTCGATCCGGGCAACGAAAAGATGGCCGCGAAGGTCCCTGACCTCGCGAAGAAGACCGACGTGCTGCTCGGCAACCTCGAGGACGCGGTCCGCGCTGACCGCAAGGAAGCCGCGCGCGCCGGACTGGTGTCGATCGCGAAGGCGACGGACTTCGGCCGCACGCAGCTGTGGACGCGGGTGAACAGCCTCGACTCGCCGTGGGTGCTGGACGACCTGATCACGCTGGTCACCGAGATCGGCGACAAGCTCGACGTGATCATGGTTCCGAAGGTCGAGGGCGCGCAGGACATTCACTACGTCGACCGGTTGCTGGCGCAGCTGGAAGCGCGGGCCGGGCTGACGAAACCGCTGCTGGTGCACGCGATCCTGGAAACGGCGAGCGGCGTGGCGAACGTCGAGGAGATCGCCGGCGCGTCGCCGCGCATGCAGGGCATCTCGCTGGGCCCGGCCGACCTGGCCGCGAGCCGCCGGATGAAGACGACGCGGGTCGGCGGCGGTCACCCCGGTTATCTGGTGCGCACCGACCCGATCGGCGAGGACCTCACCGAAGGCCGGACGACGTATCAGCAGGATCTGTGGCACTACACGGTCGCGCGGATGGTCGACGCGTGTGCGATGAACGGGATCCTTCCGTACTACGGACCGTTCGGCGACATCCGCGACGTGGTGGCCTGCGAGGACCAGTTCCGCAACGCGTTCCTGCTCGGCTGCGTCGGCGCGTGGAGCCTGCACCCGGTGCAGATCGACATCGCGAAGAAGGTTTTCTCGCCGTCCCCCGCCGACGTCGCCTGGGCCCGGCGCGTGATCGCCGAAATGGGCGACGGAACCGGCGCGGTGATGATCGACGGGAAAATGCAGGACGACGCCTCGGTCAAGCAGTGCCGGGTGGTCGTGGAACTGGCTGACGAACTGGCCGCCACCGACCCGGAACTGGCCGCCGCGTACGACGCCGCGACGAAGGAGATCCAGTCATGACCGAGCTTCGACCGCGGCGGTCCGTGCTGTACATGCCCGGCGCGAACGAACGCGCGCTGGAGAAGGCGAAAACCCTTCCGGCGGATGCGTTGATCCTGGATCTGGAAGACGCCGTCGCTCCGGACGCGAAGGAAGCCGCGCGGGAGCGGGTGTGCGCTGCTGTTTCTTCGTACGGTTCGAAGGAAGTGACGATCAGGGTCAACGGCCTGGACACCGAATGGCACGACGCCGACCTGCGCGCCGCGGCCGCCGCCGGTCCCGCTGCCGTGGTGGTGCCGAAGGTGAACTCGGCGGCCGAGGTGCACAACATCGAGCGCGCGCTGGAACTCGGCGGAGCACCGGAGCACACGAAGATCTGGGCGATGGTCGAGACGCCGATCGCGATGCTGCACGCCGAGGAGATCGCGGCGGCCTCGGAACGGTTGACCGTGCTGGTGATGGGCACGAACGACCTGGCGAAGGAACTGCACGCGGAGTTCGTGCCCGGCCGGGGCCCGTTGCTGGGCGGGCTTTCGCTGTGCCTGCTGGCCGCGCGCGCGACCGGAAAGGTGATCCTGGACGGGGTCTACAACGACGTCAAGGACGCGGCCGGCTTCGAGGCGGAATGCTTGCAGGGGCGGCAGTACGGGTTCGACGGGAAGACGTTGATCCATCCTTCGCAGGTGGAGCCGTGCAACCGGATCTTCGCGCCGTCGGAGGAGGAGATCGACCGGTCGAAGCGGATCATCGCGGCGTTCGAGGAAGCTTCGGCTGAGGGCCGCGGCGTGGTGACGGTGGACGGGCGGATGATCGAGAACCTGCACGTGGAGAACGCCCGCCGGGTGCTGGCGTTGGCGGAGGCGATCGGGGCGAAGTAACGCGGGCGGCGGTTCCGCTCAGGGCGAGGCGACCCGCTCAGTTGACCGGCCACGGGCGCTGTTCCCCGCGCAGCTTCTCGAACTCCGCCGCCACCCTCAGCACGTCCAGATCCGCGAACCGACGCCCCGCGATCTGCAGGCCGATCGGCAGGCCCTCCGGCGTATAGCCACAGTTCACGGACACCGCGGGTTGCCCGGACATGTTGTACGGCACGGTGAAAGCGATGTGCTCGAACGGCCGCGTCGGGTCGTTTGTCGGGGATGGCCAGTCCGCGGGCGGCGGCAGGACGGGGCAGGTCGGCGAGAGGACCACGTCGTACGGTTCGGTCGCGCGCAGGGCTGCCACGCTGATCGCATCGATGGCGGCGAAACCGCGGTAAGTGTCCACACCGGACGCATCCGCTCCCCCGGCGGCCCATTCCGCGATGTACGGCAAGACTTGTTCGCGCCGCTCTTCCGAGAGCGCGGCCATGTCCGACCAGGCGCGGACTCGCCAGAAGGTGTCCAGGCCGTTCAGGTGTTCTCGGGTCAAGAACGGAGCGACGGGCTCTACGACCGCGCCAGCGTTGGAGAACAGCTCGGCGGCGGCAGTGACCGCGCTGGCGACGGCGGGGGTGACGGGGAGGCCGACACCGGGGTCCAGGTGCAGGCCGACGCGCAAGCCGGACAGGGAGCCGGTCAGGGAAAGCCAGTCGATGGAAGCTGGCGGCAGGCTGAGGTGATCCCGCGAATCGGGCTGGGCAAGGACGCTCATCAGCAGCGCGGTATCGGCGACGGTCCTGGTCAGCGGGCCGACGACGCGGCCAAGGAAGGGCGGGTCGACTGGTACGCGGCCGAAGCTGGGTTTCAGGCCGACTAATCCGCACCAACCGGCGGGGAGGCGGATTGAGCCGCCGATGTCGGTGCCCACGTGCAGCGGACCGTAGCCCGCGGCGGCTGCGGAGGCGGCACCGGCGCTGGAGCCGCCGGGCGTGCGCGTGAGGTCCCAGGGGTTGCGCGAAGCAGCGTGGAAGCTTGAAAGACCCGAGGTGAGCATGCCGTAGTCGGGCATGGTCGTCTTCGCCAGCAGTACTGCACCTGACTCGCGTACGCGCGCCGCAGCGGGGGCGTCGGCCGTAGCAGGCGTTAGGGGCGTGGCGGCGGTGCCGAGGGGCGTGGGAACGCCTACGGAGGCGATGTTCTCCTTCAGCGTCAGAGGGACACCGTCGATGGGGCCGGCGGGTTCACCGGCGTGCCAGCGTGCTTCGGAGGCTTTCGCTGCTTCGCGCGCGGAAGCAGCGTCGTACGCGTACAGGGCGCGAAGTTCGGGTTCGCGAGCGTCGATGCGCGCGAGGACGGCTTCGGTGACTTCGACGGGCGAGAACGTTCGCGCACGGTACCCGGCTACCAGTTCGTTAGCGGTCAGGTCGGCCAATTCGGTCATCGCGGAACCTCCGATTCACGAAGCGGGTGGGTCAAAGCGGCCGTCGACTGCGGTCCAGCCGCCGTCAACGGCCAGGACTGAGCCGGTGACGAAGGTTGAAGCGTCCGAAGCGAGGTACACGATGGCACCGGCAAGTTCGTCCGCGCGCGCCCAGCGGCCGAGGGCGCCCTTCTGGGCGTAGGCGTCGTACCAGTCGGGGCGCGCTTTGATCTGTGCGGTCAGTGGTGTCTCGACAACGCCGGGGGCGATGGCGTTGACGCGTACGCCGGACGGTCCGAACTCAGCGGCAGCAGTGCGGAAGAGCTGCACTAAGCCGCCCTTCGTCGCTGCGTACGGGCCTTGTCCGGGTTCGACGGTGGTGCCGCGGATCGAGGAGAAGCCGATGATGCTTCCCCGGCCCTGCGCGACCATCGGTGCGCCGAACGCGCGAAGCACCTCGAAGGCGACGCCCAGGTTCAACTCCACCACGCGGTCGAACTCTTCGCGCGTGTAGTCCAGCAAGCGTTTCCGGACGTTGGTGGCTGCGGTCAGCACGACAGCGTCGAGCGGACCCAGTTCAGTGGCGGCAGCCGTGATGGCACCGGGGGCGAGCAGGTCGATCTCGTACGCCTCGCCGACACCAGTCTCCCGCGCGGCCGCGACGTCACGGTCCGCGCAGATCACCGACGCACCGTGCGCGTCCAGCGCCCGGGCGGCCTCGCGGCCGATTCCGCTGCCCGCGCCGAGCACGACGGCTCGGCGACCGTCCATTCGGAACAGTCCGGCGTAGTTCACGGGCGCAGCACCGCCATTCTGGTCACGGTCAGTTCTTCCACGGCGAATCGCGGCCCCTCGCGGCCGATCCCGGAGTCCTTGACCCCGCCGTACGGCATCGTGTCGGACCGGAAACCCGGCACCTCGTTCACCACTACCCCGCCGACCTCCAACTCGTCCAGCGCGCGGAAGGCGGTCTTCAGCGAGCGGCTGTACACGCTCGCGTGCAAGCCGTACCGCGACGCGTTGACCGCGGCGAATGCTTCGTCCACATCGGACACTGTGCGCAGGCAGACGACCGGACCGAAGATCTCCTCGTCCCAGCATTCGACGCCGTCCGGGACGTCGGCGAGCACCGTCGGCTCGAGCACGCCGTCGCGCACCGAACCGCCGGCCAAGAGCCGAGCACCGGCCGCGACCGCTTTGTCGACCCACTCGGCGACCCGCGCGGTCGAGCGTTCATCGATCAACGCCGACACCCGGGTTTCCGGCGAGCGCGGATCACCAACGGTCACTTCGCCGAGCCGCGCGAGCACCTTGTCGGTGAACTCCGCCGCCACGGACGACACCGCCAGCACCCGTTGTACGGAAATACAAGCCTGTCCGGACGCGTAGAACCCGCCGCGCAGCACGGCGTCGGCGGCAGCGTCGAGGTCGGCGTCCTCGGCGACGACCAGTGCCGCGTTCGATCCCAGTTCCAGCAGGGTCTTCGTCGGCGCGGCGTCGCGGGCGATCTGGTGGCCGACGGCGGCCGAGCCGGTGAAGGACACCGCGCCGATCCGCCGGTCCGTGACCAGCGCCGATCCCACGGCAGCGTCTCCGGTGACCAGCTGGACCATCGCGGGCAGGTCGGTCAGCGAGCGGACCAGGTGCACCAACCACAGCGTCGCCAACGGGGTTTGCGGCGCCGGCTTCACCACCACCGGGCAGCCGGCCGCGATCGCCGGGGCGATTTTGTGCGACGCCAGCAGCAGCGGGTAGTTGAACCCGGCGATCCCGACGACCACGCCGATTGGCTTGCGCTTCCAGAACCCGACCAGTCCGTCGCCGGACGGCAGCAGGTCAAGCGGCACGGTTTCGCCGTGCAACCGCGACACTTCCTCGGCCGCCGCTTCCCAAGTGACGATCGTCCGCGCGACCTCCACCTGGCAATCGACCAGCGGTTTTCCGGTCTCCAGCACGAGCAGCTGCGTAAACTCCGCCCGACGCTGACGGATCGCCGAAGCCACGTCGTTCAGCAGCGCCCGGCGAGTCCGCGAAGGCAGCGAAGCGACCTCGCGTGCCACTGCCACCGCCTCGTCAACAGCACGCGAAGCCAGCGCCGCCGTGCCGACCGGAGCGGTGCCGATCACACTGCCGTCATAGGGAAACACCACGTCCGCGGTATCCACTGTGGACACCCAGTCGGGACCAATCGGCAGGCCTTCCGGGTAGTCAGGCATCCGTTTCTCCCTTCAACCGAGCCAGCTCGGTCCGCAGATTCGGCGCGGCGGCCAGCAGTTCCCGGGTGTACTCGTGCTCCGGCGCGGCGTAGACCTGGTCGACCGGACCGATCTCCACGATCTCCCCGCGCCGCATCACCGCGACGCGGTCGCACACGTGCCGTACCACGCCGAGGTCGTGCGAGACGAAAATCAGCGTCAACGAGAACTCGTCGACCAGCCGGGCCAGCAGATCCAGGATCTGCGCGCGCACCGAAACGTCCAGCGCGCTCACCGGTTCGTCCGCGATCAGCACGCTCGGGTTCGGCGCGAGCGCGCGGGCGATGGAGATCCGCTGCCGTTGCCCGCCGGAGAACTGGTGCGGGTACCGCATCGCCGCGTCCTCGGGCAGCCCGACCGCGGTCAGCAATTCGGCGACACGCTCCGGCGACCGGCGGCCGAGCGGTTCGGACACGATGTCCCGCACGCGCATCCGCGGGTCGAGCGAGCCCATCGGGTCCTGGAACACGATCTGCATTTCGCGGCGCAGGAACCGCAGCTTCCGTTCGGGCAACGAGTCGATCCGCTGCCCCTGGAACGACACCGTGCCCGCGGTCGGCCGGTCCAACGCGGCGAGCAGGCGCACCAACGTGGACTTCCCGGAGCCGGATTCGCCGACGATCCCGAACCGCTCACCAGCGGAAACGTCGAAACTCACGCCCCGCAAGGCATGCACGTCCCGCCGCTTGTACCGCCGCTCCAAGTCCCGTACGGAGATCATCGCGCGCCCTCCAGATCGGAAGCCGCCAGCAACCGCTGGGTGTAAGCGTGCTTCGGCGCGGTCAGCACCTCACGAGTCGAGCCATGCTCCACAATGGACCCGTCGAGCATCACCAGCACCCGGTCGCACATCTGCGCCACCACCGCCAGGTCGTGCGTGATGAACAGCAGCGAACTCTCCGCCGACAGCCGCTCCCTGATCAGCGACAGGATCTGCGCCTGCACGGTGACGTCCAGCGCGGTCGTCGGTTCGTCGCAGATCAGCAGCGCCGGATCGTTGGCCAGCGCGATCGCCAGCACCACCCGCTGCCGCTGCCCGCCGGACAGCTGATGCGGATACGCCCGCGCGACGCCTGGCAACCCGACCGCGGCCAGCAGTTCCTCCGCCGGACGCCCGCGCCGGCCGTGCACCCGGAACGGCTCGGTGACCTGCCGCCCGACACGCATCGCCGGGTTCAGCGCCGTCATCGGCTCCTGGAACACCATCGCCATCTCGTTGCCGCGCAACCGAGAGAGCTCCTTTTCGGACGCACCGAGCAGCTCCCGACCGTCCAGCCGCACCGAACCGGTGGCCGACAGTTCTTCCGGCAGCAGGCCCAGTACGGACAGCGCGGTGAGCGATTTCCCGGACCCGGATTCACCGATCAACCCGACCCGCTCGCCCGCGCCCAGCTCGAACGAGATCCCGCGCACCAGGTCCGCGACCTGCAGATTTTCCACCGTCAGCGTCATACCCGCGCCGCCAATCGGGGGTCGAGACGGTCCCGCAGACCGTCGCCGAGAAGGTTGAACCCGAGCACCGCCAACGCGATCGCGACGCCGGGGACGAGCGCGAGCCGCGGATGCGCGGTGAGGAGTTCCTGCGATTCCTGCAACATCCGGCCCCACGACGGCGTCGGCGGCCGTGTGCCGAAGCCAAGAAACGACAGCGCCGCCTCGGCCAGCACGGCGATCGCGAACGACACCGACGCCTGCACGATCAGCAGCCCGCCGATGTTCGGCAGCACGTGCGACCAGGCGATCCGCGACCGCGACCGTCCGCCTGCCCGCGCGGCCAGCACGTACTCGCTGCTCATCACCTGCAGCGATCCGGACCGGGCGATCCGGGCGAACGACGGGATGGTCGCGATGCCGATGGCGACCATCGCGGTGAGCGTGTCCGCGCCGAACACCGCGCCGAACATGATCGCCAGCAGCAGTGCGGGAAACGCGAGCACCAGGTCGTTCACCCGCATCACGAACTCGCCGAGCCACCGCGGGGCCATCGCCGCCAGCACGCCCAGCGGCGTGCCGATCACCGCCGCGATGCCAACCGCGACCACACCGACGTACAGCGTGGTCCGCGCGCCGACGAGGATCTGGCTGAAGACGTCACGGCCGAATTTGTCGGTTCCGAACAGGTGCTGCGCGGAGAAGCCGAGCAGCCGGTCCGGCGCGTTGACCTGCACCGGGTTGTACGGCGTCCAGACGAACGACACCAACGCGGCCACCACGACCAGCGCGACCAGAATCCCGCCGAGCAGGAGATTTCCGTTGCGGCGCATCAGGACCCCCGCAGTCTCGGGTCGAGCACCGCATAGAGCACGTCGACCACGAAGTTCACCAGCAGCACTCCGGCCACCAGCACCAGCACGATCCCTTGCACGGTCAGCAGATCGCGCCGTGCCACCGCGTCCAGCAGCATGCTGCCGAGCCCGGGCAGGACGAACACGCGCTCCACCACGACCGCGCCGATCAGCAGCGTCGTCAGCTGCAGGCCAAGCACGGTGACCACCGGGACGGACGCGTTGCGCAACCCGTGCCGGAACAGTGCCTGACCAGGCAAAAGACCCTTGGACCTGGCGGTGCGGAGGTAGTCCTGGCCGAGCGTGTCGAGCACCGCGGAGCGGACGTAGCGCGTGAGCACCGCCCCCTGCACCAGCCCGAGCGACAACGCCGGGAGGATCAGTCCGCGCAGGAACTCGCCCACGTTCTGGTCCGGTGGCGTCCATCCGCCGCTCGGCAGCCAGCGCAGTTGCACGGCGAAAATCTGCACCAGGATGATGCCCGCGAGGAACGCCGGGATCGCCACGCCGACCTGCGACAGTCCGGAAACCGCGACGCCGCTGGCTTTCCGGTGCCGCACCGCGGCGAACGCGCCGACGGGCAGAGCGATCACCAGCGCGACAAGCATTCCCGCGCCGACCAGCCACAACGTGACGCCGAGCCGGTCCAGCAGCTGCGGGCTGATCGCCTCCCGCGTGACGTACGACCGGCCGAAATCGCCGTGCAGGACCCCGCCCATCCAGCTCAGGTACTGCTCGACCAGCGGCCGGTCGATGCCGAATTCGGCGCGGGTCTTCGCGAGCAGCTCCGGAGTCGCGTTGACGCCGAGCGCGACCTGCGCGGGATCGCCCGGCAGCACGGCCATGAACAGGAACACCACAATGGACGCCACGAACAGGCTCACCGCGAACACGGCGACCCGCCGCAGCACACGCGCGGTCATGCCGGCCTCACCCCGGTCAGGTCGAAGGATTCGCTGACCTGGTTCCGCGCGAGTCCGGTCACCTTCTTCTTGGCGACCACGACGTTCGGGAACAGGAACAGCCAGTCCGCGGCCGCGTCGGTGTTGATCTGCCGCGCGACCTCTTTCATGTCCGCCACCTGCTCCTGCGGCGTACCGCTGTCCGCCGCGGCGAGCAGCTGTTGCACGCGTTTGCTGTCGTAGCCCCAGTAGTACTTGGGTTTTCCGAACGTCGAGATGTCGCGGGCTTCGACGTGCTGGATGATCGAGAGGTCGTAGTCGTGGTCGGTGAAGACCTGCTTGAGCCACACCGCCGGGAAATCGAGCGGCTCGATCGTCGCGGTGACCCCGACGTCCGCCAGCTGTGATTGCACCACCTGCGCCGCCGACACCGCGTACGGCAGGTTCGGAATCCGCAGCCGCAGTTTGAGATCGTGTACCCCGGCCTCGGCGAGCAGCTGCTTCGCCTTCGCCGGGTCGTAGGAATAGACCTTCGACAGGTCCTCGTACCACGGGTCGGTGGGCGGGACCATACTGCCGATGAGCGTGCCGCGACCATTGAAAACCAGGTCCAGCACGGCTTTCCGGTCGATGGCGTAGGTGAGCGCGCGACGGACGCGCACGTCGTTCAACGGCGCGCGGCGGCCGTTGAACGCCAGCGTGACCTCGCTGTTCGTCGTGCCCTGCTGGACGGTGAACCGGTCGTCGCCCTGGAACTGCGGGATCGAATCGGCCGACGTGAGATTGGAGATCACGTCGATCCCGTTGGACAGCAAGGCGTTGTTGAGCGCGGTCGGATCGGCGAAGTACTTGAGCACGACCGTGCGATACGCCGGTTTCCGGCCCCAGTACCGCGGATTCTCCCGCAGCACAATGGAATCCCCGCGCCGGCGCGACGCCACCTCGTACGGTCCGGTGCCGACCGGATGGTTCGCCAGATCCGCGACGCCGGTCGGGCTGAACATCGCGCCGAGCCTGCTGGTGAGGCTGAACAGCCAGCCGTTGCTGGGTTTCGACAGCACCACCCGAGCGTGATCCGGCGCGACGACCTCGACGTGGTCCACGACGTCCATCGCCGATTTGAGCGAGATTGTCCAGTCGGTCTTCACCCGCATCAGCGAAAACTGCACGTCGGACGCGGTGAACGGCGCTCCGTTGCTGAACTTGACGCCCTGCTGCAACTGGAAGTCGTACGTCTTGCGGTCCGGGCTGATCGTCCAGGACTTCGCGAGCAGCGGCACGATCCGGCCCTGCGGATCGAGCTTCACCAGGCCCTCGTAGACGTTGTAGAGCAGCGCCTGCGGGATAGCCACGCCATCGGACCGGGTGAAGTCGAAGTTCGCCGGTTCCGCCGTGTATCCGACGGAAAGCGTGTCCGGACCTGGGGAAACACTCGCGCTGGAACCTGCCGAGCAACCGGACGTCACGAGCAGCAGCGCGAGTGCCGCCGCGGTGCTCCGGGCTTTCATTCCGCCTCCTGCTCAGTACACTGGTCTGACCAGTAACCTTCGAGCAGACTCGCATCCGGCAGACACCGAGGTCAAGATGAAGTTCGAACCGGTGGCTCCGGTCCGCGCCTACGAGCGGATCGTCGAGCAGATCGAGGAGGCCGTGGTGAGCGGCCGCCTCAAACCCGGCGAACGGCTCCCCGGGGAACGGGAGCTGATGACGCAGTTCGGCGTCGGCCGCTCGACCGTGCGCGAGGCGCTGCGAGTGCTGCAGGCCGCCGAGCTGATCCGGTCGCGACCAGGCGATCCGCGCGGGCCCGAGGTGCTGGCCGCTTCGCCGGGCGCGCTGCAGCGGTCGATGCACCGGCTGGCGCGGGCGGAACACGTCGGACTGGCGGAGCTGCTGCAATTCCGGATGGTGCTGGACGGTTCGTCGCACCTGCTGGCCGCCGAACTGCGCACCGTCGAGGATTTGACCGCGCTCGACGTCGCGTTGGAAGGAATGGCGGCGGCGGACGGATACGCCGAATTCAGCCGCGCGGACGTCGCGTTCCACGACGTCATTGCCCGAGTGTCACGAAATCCGCTGCTGGTGGTGAGCGGCGAAGTCGTCCGCGGCGTCGTGCTGGAATTGATCGAGGACAAACTCAGCCACGCCAACGACCGCGGCACGCTGATGCGCTCGTGGCTGCGGCACCACGAAGAGGTGCTCAACGCGATCCGCGCCGCCGACGGGGAGTCGGCGGCGCGGTTGGCGCGGCAAGCGCTGTATGACAATTACGCGGAATACGTGCCGAAGGAACAGCGAACGCTGCTCACCCCGCTGCTGACCTGAGTCAGGAGACCAGGTTCGCGTACACCACGATGTTGTCCTTGTAGCTGTGCTCGGCGTGGTCGAACACGCCGCCGCAGGTGATGAGGCGCAGCTGCGGCTTGTCCGTGTTGCCGAAGACGGCCTGCGTCGGGAACGTGTCCTTGGGGACCTGTTCCTTGTGGTCCACCACGAACTTCAGCTTCTTGCCGTCGCTGCGTTCGATGTCGACCTCGTCGCCCGGGTTCACGTCCTTGAGCTTGTAGAAGATGCCCGGTTGGTGGTTGCCGTCGACGTGCCCGAGCACGATCGCCGGGCCCACGTCGCCCGGCACCGGCGAAAGCCGGTACCACGCGGCCTGCATCGGGTTCTTCACCGAAGGCACCGAAATCTGGCCGTCCTTGTTCGGCAGGACGGTGATCAGCGACGATTTCGCGCCGATCTTCGGGATCTCGACCGACGTCGGCCGCAGTCCGGTGAACGGCTTGGTCACCGGGACCGCCGCACTGGCCGGGGCCTGCGCGGCGGGCGCCGCCGGGGCGTCCGAACCGCACGCGCTCAGCGAGAGGGAGAGGAGCAGAGCGCCCGCGAGAGCGACGCCCTGCCCGTACTTCCTGGTCATCAGGCGGCCATGCCCCCGAAGCCGGTCTCGATGCCGTGCTTCGGCGCGTACTTCACCTGCGAGTCACCGTGTCCGCCGGTGGTGCCAGCGGAGCCCGCGCCCGCGCCGCCGGCCGGGGGAACGTGCCCGCCGTCGGTCGGCTTGGTGCCGCAGGTCCAGGACGCGTAGACGATGCCGTTGTCGAACGAGACGCCCTCATGGCGCTTGACCGTCCAGCCCCAGTAGCGGCCGTCGTCCTCGAACTGGTACGGGCCCTCGACGAGGTCGAAGTCCTTGGAGTGCACGTTCGTCGGCTCGCCGGCGGCGCACGCGATCACGAAGACGCCGTCGTTGCCGTCGAGGTCCACGCCGTAAGCGATGTCGTCCACGTACGGCGGCTCCTCCGGAGGAGTCTCCGAGGAGGTCGTGGTCGGCGTGGTGGGCTTGCTGGTGTCAGTCGGCTGGCCGGTCTCGGTCGGCTTGCCCGTCTCGGTCGGGTTACCGGTCTCGGTCGGCGCGCTGGTCTCCGTCGGCGTGCCGGTCTCCGTCGCCGGAGCAGAGGTCGCCGGGGAGGAAACAGGCGGCGTGGTCTCGCTGGCCGGAGACTCGGAGGGAGGAGTCGACTCGCCCGCGTCGGCCGGAGCCGAGGAGGAAGTATCCGTCACGGGATCCGCGTTCGCGGCGGGCACGACGGCAAGGCTGATCAGGGCGCTCGCGAGCACAGCGCCCGCGAGTCTGCCCAGGGTCTTCTTCAAGGTGATTACCCCTCTGAGGAAAGGCGCGATGACCCCCACCGCGCCCGCTGATCCTGCCGGGGTTTCAGCCGATATGGGTAACCCTTTAGCTGGTGATTAATAACACCGCGGAAAGCGGTAACGAACTGCTTTCCGGTAGCGATGATTCCGCCCGATTGCCGAGTTTCCGGCCCGCCGTGCCCATACCGTAACACTTGCCAGGCAACCCGGACAGGGTTCGTGAGGAAATGGCGTAAATCAACCGAGCGCGGTCAGCAAATCCCGCCACAGGTCTTCCGGGTCTTCCAATCCGACGGAAAACCGGATCAATCCCGGCGGCACGCGTTCCTCGCCGGGCAGCCAGGCACGCCGTTCCATCAGGCTTTCCACCCCGCCGAGACTCGTCGCCGGCCGGATCAACCGGACGCTCGCGCATACCTTGTCGGCAGCGTCGGCGTCGGCGACTTCGAACGCCACCATCATTCCGAAACCCGGGTAGCGGACCTTTGTTACCGCCGGGTGTTCCGCCAACCGGGACACCAGCAACTCCGCGGTACGAGTTTGCTCGGCGAGGCGCACCGGAAGCGTCCGCAAACCGCGCAACGCGAGCCACGTTTCGAGCGCACCCGGTGTCGCACCGACCCGAGTCCGCGCCGCGCGCAGTTCGTCCACAAGGGTCTGCTCGGCTGCGACCGCGACGCCGAGCAGAAGGTCGCTGTGTCCGCCAATGAGCTTTGTCGCGCTGTGCACCACGATGTCCGCGCCAAGCGACAGTGGTTGCTGATGCAGTGAAGTCGCGAAGGTGTTGTCGACGACTACGCGTCCCCTCGTACCGCGCGCGATCGTCTCGATGTCCATCACGTCGAGCGTCGGGTTGGTCGGCGATTCGAGCCACAGCAGATCGGCGTCGCAGTCGAGCCACGCCTGCGTGTCCGTCGGCTCCAATTCGGTGACCGTGAGCCGACCGACCTGCTGTGCGTGCTTCAACGCTCCGCGCGTGACGGCGTAACTGAACGACGGAACAGCAACCGTCGACCCGACCGGCAGCGAATCCAGCACCGCAGACAACGTGGCGACGCCGGACGCGAAGGCGACCGCAGTGCCGCCCTCGAGCGACCCGACAACCTCCTCGAAGGCAGCCCAGGTAGCCGTCCCGTCGGAGCGCGCGTACACCGCGTCGCCGCCGGCCTCAAAGGTGCTCGTGGCAACGATCGGCGTGGTCAGCGGCTCGCCAGGGCCGTGCGGCCGGCCCGCCGCGATCGCGCGGGTCCGCGGAGTCCAGTCGTCCATGCGGACACGGTAACTTCGCGACCGTCTCAACGGCAGGGCGACGAATATCACCAGGTGGTCAGCCGTTCCACAAAGTGGACGACATCCAGCCGGGTCGGGCTGGCGACCATGAGGGACCGCCCCGGCCGATCCTGCTGGCCGGGGCGGTTCTCATCGTCGCTTCGGTAGCGACCGAGGTCAGTGCGCGTAAATCTCGAACTCGTACAGCGAATACCCGTACTTAGTCCCGCGCGTGACTCCCTGCATCCGAACGAACCGCGCGTCCGCAGGTGCGAACGAAACGTTGTCGATACCCCCGTTCCCGTCCGTCACCACCGCGGCGTCGTGCCAGTCGGTGCCGTCCGTGGACAGCTGGATCTTGTACCCCTTGCCGTAGGCCTTCTCCCACGACAGCACCGCTCGCGAAACCTGCTGCACCGAGCCGAGATCCACGGTGATCGACTGGTTGTCGCTCCAATCGCTCGCCCAGCGGGTGCTCGGATTGCCGTCGACCGCGTTCGAAGCCGGGGAGTTGTAGAACCCGGTTTCCGCGCTGGAAGCGTTCACCGGCTTGCCCGCCGCGAGGTTCGAGACGTTGTCGCCGCGGTGCGCGGGGTACTCCACGACCTGCTGGAACGTCGGCCGGTTCTGCGTGCTGATCTTGCCGTGCGTGATGCCGCCCAGCGGACGCTGGATGATCGAGTCGGCGCACCACTGGTCGCCCGCCGAGCAGTCGCCGTCGCCCGGGTACACCGTGTTCGCGGCCTGACCGGCGGCAGTGGTCAGGGAGTCGACGAGCGTCTGCCGGCACGCGGTCAGGTCGCCGCCGCCGCAGAACTTCGCGCCCAGCGGGCCTGCCACCGGCTGTCCGAGCGCGGTGCGGAGGTCCTTGCTGACGTAACCCCACCAACCGTGCTGATACGCCGAACCCTGGTGCGGCTGCCCGACGTGCTTGCCCGGCGTCTCGTTCTGGAAGCCGGACGGGCTTTCGTTGATCTGCAGCACGTTCGTCATCGCACTGAACGCGTCGTCGCCCATCGCCGGCTTGAACTCGCCGGTGACCAGCAGCGGCCACCACGCGTCCATGATCCGGATCGCGTCGGCGTCGTTGTAGGTCTTGCTGCCCGCACTGGACTCGACGCGCTGGTGTCCGTGCTGCATCCACGTCTTCAGCTTCGCCTCGGCATCGGCCGCGGCACCGGTGAGCGGAGCCTTGTCGAGCACCTGCAGCAGCAGCGGCAGCACCTTCTCCGCCCGCAGGTCAGCCAGCGCCGCGTCCTCCATCGCCTGGGTCAGATTCACCCGGGTCACCTTGGTGCCGCTGGAAAGCAGCGCCTTGACCCGCGCGTCGAGCAAATCGCCGCGGTGCACGGCGGACTTGTCCGCGCCGCCCGACGCATAGCCGTTGGATTGTGCGTTGTTCCAGCTGATGTAGTAGTCCTGGTTCACCGACTGCGGGTGCTCCGACGCGGGCGTGTAGTCAGCCTTGTTGCCCGCCGGGTTCCAGCCCTTCCAGTCGAACCCGCGGTCGCCCCACACCGGCATCATCGGGTCCACAGTGGAATTGCGTACCGGGTTCGCGCCGGAGTTGAAGTACGCGATGTCCTTCGAATCGGCGTAGAACCAGTTGAAGGTGAAGTTGACGTCGTTGGCGGCGCGCTGGAAGTCCGCGGCCGATTTGACGAAGCCCGGGTCGTTGAACTCCTGGAACCCGATCAGCGAATCCACCTCGTGGAAGTACGAGGACCGCAGCGACGAGTACGCCACCGGCTTCCCGTCCACCGTCGCGCGCGAGGTCACTGGGCCGTACTTCGTGCGGTAGCTGCGCAGCGTGTAGGACCCGGCCGCGGTGCCGTCCGCGACCGTCGGCGACCAGGCGTTCTTGCGCTCCACTGTGTCCATCGGAAGACACTTGCCCTGGTAGAGGTAGTAGTTCGAGTCCTTCGTGGCCGGTTTGCCGCTCGGATCGCACAACGGCAGCGCGTACGTGTCGATGATGTCCTGCGCCGCGGTCGTCGCGCTCCACGAGTAGTCCTGGCCGCGGCCGAGCAGCACGTACATGCTGAGCCCGGCGAACGACGCGCCCCGCGCACTGATGCCCGGGCCCTGGATTTCCTGCAGCAGCAACAACTGCGGCGCGAAATATCCGGTCTGTGGGCCGAACACGGCGACTGGATGACCGCTGGCGGTCTTCGCGCCGGACACGAGCAGCGCGTTGGACATGCCGTGCTTTTCCTTGAGCATGTTGCCCGGCAGCACGCCGTTGTCGAACATGCCGCGCGCGGATTCCTGGTCCTTCGGCGCGGGAACCTTGACCTTCGGTTGCGCGGAGGCCGCCGAGCCGGTCGGGTCGAACACGAGCTGCTGGTTCGTCACCGAGCCCTTGTCCGGCAACGCCGCGCCCTGCGGATTCGCCAGTGTGTTGCCGTACGGGAAATTCTGCCCGTCGTGCAGGGTCTTCACGGCCTCCGGATCGTCCGCGGCACGCAGGCTCTGCCACACCTTTTCGCCCTGCTCGACCCCGTACTTCTCCTGCAGCGCCAGCTTCGCGATCGCGTTCTGCACCTCGCCGCCACCGCCGGCGCCGAACTGCGCGCCGACCACCGAGGCGAGCACGACGAGGTCAGTGAGCTTGAACGGTTCGATGGTGCCCGCGTTGGTGATCGCGTCGACGTGCCCGGTCAGCACGTACTCGCCCGGGAAATACCGGCCGTTGTGCGAATCGGTGATGTATTTGTTGATGCCTTCGACGTACGCCTGCGCGTCGGCGAGACCCTGCTTGCCTCGCGGGCCGCTCGCCGCCACCGCGTCGATCTGCTGCTGCAGCTCGTCCTCGGTATACGGCGCGGAGGCGAAGAAAGACTGCTCCAGCTCGCGGTTCGCTTCCGCGCCGCCCGCGTACGACGTCAGCTGGCCGCGGCCGACCCGGCGCATGATGTCCATGAGCCACAAGCGATCCTGCGCCGCGGCGTACCCCGCGCCGTATTCGGTGCCGGACCGCGTCGTGCCCTGGATGTGCGGGACGCCGGTGGCCTTGTCGCGGGTGATCGTCACGTCGTCCCGCGGTTTCAGGGTGCTCGCGACCTGGTCGGCGGGCACTCCGAAGGACGAGTCGTTGAAGAATTTGCCGATGGTGTCGGTCGTCAGCGTCTTGTACCCGCCCGCCAGGTCGGCGTATTTGCCAAGCTGGTCGTCGGCGTGCCCGGGCTGGGTGCCGAACGCCTTGTTGGCGAGGATTTCGGCGAGCGTCGCGCTCCCGTTCTCGCCGGGCGGGAGGATGTCGTTGCATTGGCCCGCGCAATAGTCGTTGCCGGGCAACGCGGCGGAAGCCGGTGCCGCGGTCCCGATTTGCACTAGCCCGGCCGTGAGCACGGCTACCGCGCCCGCGGCCAGGATGGGAATGCGTCGTCGCATGCCACAGCTCCGTCCACGAAGGATGCCCCAGGGTGACCCGGCGCACGCTACCGACGGGTAGCGCACATGTGAAGAGTTTTCGCGTTTATCCCCTCGTTGGGAGTAGTCCATCCGGCGGTACTCCATCCGGCGCAGCGTTTCGCCGATAGGTACGGTGAGCCCCATGAGCGTGGAAAAGCCCCAAGTCGAGCGCCCGGACGGACCGCCGCCCGCCGAGCTGCAGATCAAAGACATCACGGTCGGCGACGGCCCCGAAGCCAAGTCGGGCAACGCTGTCAGCGTGCATTACGTCGGGGTCTCGCACTCCACCGGCGCGCAATTCGACGCCTCTTACGACCGCGGCGCGCCGCTCGATTTCCAGCTCGGCGCGGGCCAGGTCATCCCGGGCTGGGACCAGGGCGTGACCGGCATGAAGGTCGGCGGCCGCCGCCAGCTGGTGATCCCGCCGCACCTGGCTTACGGCGAGCGCGGCGCGGGCGGCGTGATCGCGCCGAACGAAACGCTGATTTTCGTCGTCGATCTGGTCGGCGTGCGCTGATCTCGGAGAAAACGCGGGCAGCCGGGCAAGCCCGATCGGGCAGCCCCGGCTGATCCCCCTTTCAGGGGAACCGGAAGGCGCCTAACGTTCGCATTGAGTAGTCGTCTTCCGGAGGATATTTCATGCGTTTGCGTGCTGCCCTTTCCGCTGCCTTCCTCGCCGCCGGTGCCGCGCTCGCTGTCGCGGCACCCGCGTCCGCGGTCGCGAACGGCAACGATGTGGCGCCCGGTGAGTATCCGTTCGCGGCCAAGCTGTCCATGCCCGTCATCCCGCGCGCGGACGGCACCACTTATTCGAGCGGATGCTCGGGTTCCCTGATCGCGCCGCAGTGGATCATCACCGCCGGACACTGTTTCCACGACGTCAACCGCAAGCCCGTTTCCGGGCCGGTGCCGTACGGGACTTCGGTGCTGCTCGGCGCGACCACCGACGAGCCGGGCAAGGGCGAACGGCGTCAGGTCACCGAGGTGCAGCAGGCGGGTACTAACGACGTCGCGCTCGCCAAGCTCGACCAGCCGGTCACCGACATCACGCCGCTGACCGTCTCGCCTGCCGCGCCGGCCACCGGCCAGCAGGTGACGCTCGCCGGTTGGGGCAGCCTGACCGAGGTTTCCCCGAAGCCGTCGAACAAACTGCAGCAGGGCGCGATGCAGGTCGTCGGTTCCGACGCCACCACCGTGAGCGTCGTCGGCATCGCGCCGAAGAAGGACACCAGCGCGTGCAGCTACGACTCGGGCGCACCGTACTTCGTCGCCGAAGGCAACACCGGCCGCCTCGTCTCGGTCGAGTCGACCGGCCCCAACTGCCCCCACTCGACGCCCGAGACCACCGCTCGCGTCGACATCCTCGCGAACTGGATCGCCACCCACACCGCGTGAGGGCAAGTCCCGCGATCGGTCAGTTTTCGTCGCCCATCAAGGGAATTCCGCGACGCGGACGGTGTCGTTAGCGTGGAAGGCCGAGTTCATCGGCGTCCGCCGGTGACCCGGACGAAGGGACAGAATGCGCGTCCGCGCCGCGATCTCCGCAGCAGTTCTCCTGCCCATCCTCACCGCGAGCCCGGCTTTGGCCGTCGCCAACGGTTCTGACGTCCCAGCAGGCCAATTCGGCTTCGCCGCGAAGCTGAGCATGACCGGAATCCCGCTGCCGAACGGAAGCACGTACTCGAGCTTCTGTTCGGCAGCGCTCGTCGCACCGCAGTGGATCGTCACGACCGGCCACTGTTTCCACGACGCCAACAAGAACCGGGTGTCCGGCCCGGTGCCGTATCCGACGACGGTGTCGCTGGGTCTCGTCGACGAGACCAAGGAAAAAGGCGTCCAGCGCAAGGTCACACAGGTCCTGCAAGCCGGCCCGAACGACGTCGCGCTGGCGAAGCTCGACAGCCCGGTCTCCGAGGTCAAGCCGCTCACCGTGAACCACCTGGTGCCCGGCGTCGGACAACAGGTCACCCTGGCCGGCTGGGGCAGCCGGACGGCACAGAATCCAGTGCCGTCCAAGCAGTTGCAGCAGGGCACGATGAAGATCTCGTCGGTCGGCAGCACGACAGTCGCCATCCACGGTGTATCGCCCTCGGCGTCCACCAGCGCGTGCACTTACGACACGGGCGCGCCGTATTTCACCGACGGCAAGCTGATCTCGATCGAGAACAACGGCCCGGACTGCCCGCACACCGGCGCGGAAACGACGTCGCGCATCGATGTGATCGCCGAGTGGATCGACGAGCACGCGAAGTGAGTACGGTGGAAGGGCCGCCGACCTGAGGAGAGTCGCATGCCCGAGCCGATCCTGACCGCTGTCGCCACCGCGCTGGCCACGAAGGCCGCGACCGGGCTGTACGACCTGGTCAAGCGCAAGTTCTCCGGCAACAGCAAGGCAACCGCGGAACTGGAGGCGGCCACCCCCGACGACCCGGCCACCGTGACCGCGCTGGCCGAACGCCTCGACGAGGCAAGCCGCCAGGACCCGGAGTTCGGCGCGGCGCTGCGCACCGAGTTCGAGGTGCACCAGGAAGCACGCAGCGGCGGGGTGACGAACCACGTGGGCACCGTGGCCGAAGGGGCCAAGGTCGTTCAGCTGCGTGACGTACAAGGCAATATCAGTCTCTGAGCCTTTCTTCGGCGACCGGCACGGAGAGCGATCGGTAGGATCGCTCTCCGTGCCTTCGTCGTCGTTCCCCGTGCCGCGCCGATGGCGCACCGTGCCCACGGAACGCACGCTGCTGGCGGTCGTGCACAACGTCACCGCGGCGACTCGGCTGCTGGACGTGCTGCCGTTGTTCGCCGGGGATCCCCGGATACAGGTGGTGTTCACGTGCCCGGATTCGAGCGCGTTCACCCGGGGGACGGAGGAGTACCTCGCCGCGCGCGGGATCCCGCTGGAACCGTGGGAAGACGTCGTGGCGGAGGACTTCGACTGGGCTTTGGCCGCCAGTTACGGCGGGGATTTGCACGAATTGCGCGCTCCGTTGACGGTTTTGCCGCACGGAATGGGGTATAATAAATTCTTGGAAACCGGAAACCGGAAACCGGAAACCGGAAACCGGAAACCGGTTTTCGGGTTGTCCGAGGAATGGCTGATGCATCACGGCGAGGTGATCGCCGAACATCACGTCCTGTCCCACCCCGAGCAGCTCACCCGGCTGCGGCAGTACTGTCCGGAAGCCGCTGACCACGCCGTCATCGCCGGAGACTCCTGCCTGGACCGCCTGCGGGACGCCCGAGAACTGCGCGAATCCTACCGCCAAGCACTAGGCGTAACCGGCGAGCAAACGCTGGTTCTGGTCTCGTCAACATGGGGCGCGGATTCCCTGTACGGGACCCGCCCAGAGTTGCCCGCCCGCATTGCCAGCCAGTTGCCGCTCGACGAATTCACCGTCGTGCTCGCCCTGCACCCCAACATCGGACAAGGCCATTACCCGTGGCAACTGGAAATGTGGCTGCGAAAATGGCAGCGGACGGGCGTCATCGTCCTGCCGGAAGAAGACCTGTGGCAGCCAGCCGCAGTAGCCGCCGACGTCACCATCGGCGACCACGGCTCCGTCACCTACTACTCCGCCTGCCTCGGCACCCCAGTCCTGCTGGCCGCCGCACCACACGATGCCGTCGATCCCGATTCGCCGGTGGCCGCCCTCCTGCGCGCCGCCCCGTCCTTGACCGACGAAAGCCTGGCTGACCAACTGCGCACCGCGACCCAGCCCGCGGACCTGGTCGTCGCGACCGAACTCGCCACGAGCGTCCCCGGACAGTCCGCAGCCCTCCTGACCGACCTCGGCTATCGCACGCTTCGACTGTCGCCACCAGCTGAACCAGCCGGATTCACCGCGTTCCCACTGCCGCGCGTCCAACGCCAAGAACCCGGCGCGCAATGGGTCCAGGTCCGCGGCGACGAGGTCACCCGATTCGCCGCAGCCTCCGCCGACGCTCACCTAGTCGTCCACGTCGACGGCCCCGACCCCCGCCTCCTGCGCCGCGCCGACATCGTGCTGGGCGACCGTTTCCCTGACCCGGGCCGCTGGATCGCCATCACCCTCGCCGAATTCCCCGGCTGCGAATGGGCCGCTTGCCCGTACGGATCCGGCTGGCTGGCCGGCAGCCGCGACGGTCTGGTCGTGTCCTTCACCGGCACCGACCTGCCACAGGCCGTGCCGTCGCTGCTGTACACGCGCGACCTGCTAGGCCTCGACTTCCCCGAACAGCTTCCCTTCACCGCGGGCGGCCGCAAGCACGAGGCACGCCTTACCGTCCACTATGGATAGTCAGAGCTGTTCGATCCAGATCAGCAGATCAGCCGCCTCGGCCGTGAAACCGTGCATCCGCGCGATGTTCAGCGCATCTTTCGCGTGCGCCTTCGCCTGATCACGGAAACCACGGGCAAGCGCCGCCTCCGAGCGGGACCACAACGCGGCAATGCGTTCCCGCTGCAGGTTGGCCTGTTCCGCCGCCGAGTCGACTTCGGCCAGCACCACCGCGCCTGCCTCGAAGGAACCGGCTTCGATCAGCTTCCGCCCCTGCCACAACCGAACCTTCACCAGATTGCCCGGCTCGTTCTTCAGTCCCTGCTCCGCTTGCGCGAGCAGAGTGGCCGCCTCCTCCGGCGGGACAACCTTGGCCAGATGCATCCGAATCAACGCAAGACGACGGTCGCGACCGATCTCCTCAGCCAGCGCGAGGCTCTCCCGAAAACAGACTTCCGCCCGGCCCAGCAACGAACCGCGTCCTCCGGCCGCCCCTGCTGCCGAGCGATCCATCCAGGTTCGAAAAACGCGAGCCCGCGCGCTTCCAGCGCGGACGCGTGCTCCTCCGGCGTAGTGGCCAACTCGGCCGCGACGGCGAACTGCTCCTGCGCCGCAGCCCAATCCCGCAGTTGCATCCGCGCGAACCCGAGCTGAGTGCGGACCAATCCCTCGGCAAGCGGCATCGCAGCAGCCTGCGCGGCCTGGACCGCGTCCTGGCTCACCGCCACCAGCTCCGCGGGGGACGCGCCGTCTTTGTAGACCGGCCACAACGCCCTCGCCAGCCGAATGACGTCCTCGTGTGCCCCCGCCTGCAACGCGACCTCCGCCGCGGCAAGCAGGTTCGTCTGTTCAGCGAACAACCACTCCCAGGCCTCCGCCGCCGACACCGACGCCGACCCGAAACCCGGCCAAATCCTCGCCGGCCAGCCAGTGGGCAGCGCACTTTCCGCGATCTTGAGCCCTTGCTCCGCGTAATACCCGACCACGACGTCCGACAGCTCGCCAGCCAGCCCGGCAGCGTGCAGCCGAGCAAGCTCGGACATCCGGTAGCGGCCCCTGATCACCTCGATCAGCTTGGCGGACACCAGTTTCTGCAACGCGTCCTCAGCGTCGAACTCATCGAGGCTGAGCACCGCCGCGACGGTTTCCAGCCGGACGTCACCGCTGCCCGGGTGCGCCCCGAAGAATCGGTAGACCGCTTGTTCCTGCTCGCTCAACAGCTCGTACGCGACGTCAAACACCGCGCTGGCCAAGGCGCCCTTCGCGCGGATCCGCGCGATCAGGCGCTGCACCGTCCCGCCCTGACGCGCGAGGATCATGCCCGCGACGTTGAGTTCCGCTGCAGAACCAGCGCAAATCCGGAGCAGTTCTTCCCGCTGTTCCGGTTCCGCGGCGAGCTTTTCCTCGCCCACCAGCTCAGTCAGGACGCCCAGCGCCGCCTCGTTGCTCAACGGTTCCAGCTCGACCTCGCGAGCGGAATACCGGGCACGCAGCGCATCCAGCCCCGACCCGACCACGAGCACGTACGAACCGGGATGCGTCGGCAGCAGCGCCTTCACCTCAGCCGCGCTCAACGCGTCGTCGACCAGCAGCGCGACCTTGAACTCAGCAGTCTGCGACTGCCACATCGCCGCGCGCCCCTCGAGACTCGCCTGCATCTCGTCCGGACCGTATCCGAGCTTGGACAGCAGCTCGGCCAGCACGTCGGCACCCGCCCGGTGGCCCACGCGCACGTCGTAGAACCGGTCGAACCGGTCCTGATGCTGGTGCAGCCAGGTTTCGCACAGAGTCGTGCGCCCACTGCCCGGCGCACCTCGCACGATCGCGATCGCTACCCGGTCCAGAGCTTCGTCATGGATCCGAGTAAGCGCAGCCAGCTGGCGCTCGTTGTTCCGGTAATGCTTCGGCGGCGCCTGAACCTGCAACGCCGGTGCCGCAGGTTGCTGCGGACCGTGGAAATGCACGTCGCCGTACACATTGCGAGCCTGGAACACCTTGTCTGCCTGGCCGTCGAAGTAGTTGCCGTCGCTCACTGTTTCCCCCGCCCAGCTGATCTTGACTCAGGTTACCGGAATTGCGCCGCCGAAATCACCGCGGCGCAAGGATCAACATCGAGCCGTCTTCCCAGTACAAACAGGCAGGCGAAGGGCTCCATTGCGCACTCCCCTGCCACACCACGACCGGTGCTGCTTCGCGAACCTCAACCAACGCCACCCGCGCCGCCCGCGCACCACCGCGATCTCTCCGCCCCGCCCCTTCAACCTCGAGGCCGCCTCGAACGCCTGCCCCCGAGCTGGTCCACTAGGTACGGCCACCGGTTTCCGGCGTCGCTTCGGAACTGTCACGAACTCCCAAAGCGCCACCAAGGGCCACGCGAGATTTGCGAGGATCTCAAGACCAGCCTCCGCGACACACCCCAGCGACCGATCAGCCCGCCGCCGCCGATCGCGCCCTGCTTTGACCCGTCCGAGCACGACGACTTGCACAGGCTCCCGCCAGCCGCCCTCGAAGTACCGCTCGACCCGGACTCCCAGCTCCTGGCCCATCAGCCACCCATCCGACTCGGTTATGCAAGCCCGGAACTGTACCTACTCAACCGGCGGGGCGAGGGAAAGAAAAGAGAAAAGGCGGTGATCAAGTTGACTGAGTTGATGAGCGCCGCGACGACGGGGGTGATGAGGTAGAGCACGATGGGCACTGTGAAGTGAAGCTGTTCCATACCGGAGTAGCTACCCGATGTCGTCACGGTAATGACGTACCAGAAAACGAACACAATCGTTGCCAGCCACCCTGGAATAGCCGTCCCCAGCTGAACTCCCAGTACGGTGTACTCCTTGCGGTGCGCGAGCTGCCCAGCCGAGAAATAGCAACGCGCCACCATCAGGCCAATCCCGGAGAGCATCAGGCAACACGCCGCGGTAATCCCCAAGACGACCGTCAGCCCGGTTGTCACGTCATAGGAAGTGGGAAGGCGGTACCCGAAGACGGGTACGGCGATGATCATGAGCAAGCCGATCCCGGCGCTCGCGGAACCCCATCGCATCGTAGTGGCACGGATCTTTCCGACCAGGGCAGGAGGAAACCAGCGACCAGGAGATGCCGCCGACGCATAGGGGTTCATCATCGTCATCAGTAACTTTCCGATCTATCAACTCACCGTTGAAGCCATCAGCCGGTGGTGTCGACCCACTCGAAGGTCTCGAAGATGCCGCGCGCCAGGTCGACCACATGAGTCCAGTCTTCGGTGTTGTTGCTGGTCACGGCGAGGGCGAGAATCACCTTAGTGCCCGGTATCCACGCGGTGATCGCGTGTTCGGTGACCTGGACCGATCCTTCGCCGATCGAAATGCTCCCGACCGAGGCCGACTGCGCGATCACCGCCGGGCCTGCCGGCAATTCCACTACCTCGACCGGTCCCGTCGAGGTGCTGCGCTGAACCTCCTCGAGGCCGGAGATCGCCACAGCGGTCGACGAATGATCCGATTCCAGGCAGAAGCAGTTGACCACCGCCATGATCGGCCGCTTCAGGTCGTCAGGGGAGCGGAAGAACCCGGCGGCGGTGTAACTGGAACCGCCAGCCTCGGCCATGGCAGCGGTGCTCACGAGCATCGCGGTTGTTTCGGCGATGCCTTGGTCGATCTCGGCGTCGGGGCCCGCGCCGAACTCAGCGGACACTGAAGCGGCGAGAGACCGGAACTGTTCCTCGTCGATATTCCCTGCCGGCAAGGCGAGGAAACCGTCGGGCAGGAAGAGGGAGAACCCGGGTGGTTCCGGTGGAGCGGACACGTCCGTCATGAGTCCCGTCCTGTCTGAGAGTAGTGAGACCAACGCCGATTACCGGAAGCGGGACCACCCTTCGCCGTACGATTGAGCGAAGCTCCTGACGAGCGCCTCTTCCTCTTCGCTCAGCTTCAGAACCGCCTGTCCGTGTTCCGGCCAGTAGATCCGGAGAGCTCCTTCCTCAGCTCCGGGGGTGAGTTCCACGTTCAGCTCCGGCCCGCTTTGCCAGAAGGGAACCGGAGCACCCTGGTCGAGCCCGTCTTGGACGAAGACGACGTGTGACCTCGAAAAAACCACCCAGGACTTCTTCGGTGCCTTCTTCATCAGGTCGACGAAGTCGATCGCCGGGCCGTACGGGAGCGTCCCGCGCACGGTCAGCGTCCCCGTCCTGGTCGGCCACTTGGGGTAGATTTCCCAAAAGTTCAGCACATACAGGATGATTGCGTACGGAATGAATATCGGAAAGGCGAGAACGTAGAGGATCTTCTTGCCGATGCTCCACGTTCCGATGTCCTGCCTGTTCGGCAAGGTCAACTTGAAGCGCTTGCGCTGGAACGCGACCACCCCCGCGGGCTCTCCCCACAAGGCAGTCGCCCACCCGCGTATCGACTCTCTCTCTTGATTCACCCGCCACCTCTAATGTCACAGTCACGTCCGGACCGGCTCGGGTCAGCCTCCGGTGATCTTGTCCACCGCGTAGTCCTTCGCTTCGGCTTTCGCCACGCCGATCCCGGAGTTGACCGCAACTCCGGCCACGATTCCCTTGGTGCTGAACGGTTCCAGGTTGATTCCGGGGAGCTTGTTCGCCAAGTCCACCGCTTTGCCGTGCGAATACCGAGCTGCCTGGTCGATCGCCGCGGCGGGATCGGATCGCAACGCGTTCATCGTGATGGGGCTGACGTCCTGGCCGCCGATCTTGACCACCTGCCCGTCGATCTTGATCGCGGCACCGGCCCCGTCCCGGGCTACCGTGCCGCCGATCCCCTTGATCACCTTTTGCCCGACGCCAGGCACCTTGCCCGCCAGTTCGCCGGCCTTCCCCATTTTCGCGAGGACCGCACCGCGAGTGGCCTGCGCGACCGCGTTCTTGGCTCCAGCCACGACTTTTCCGCCGGGAATGACACCCACCGCGTCCATCGCGATGCTTCCCCACGACACGTCAGCGCCAGCGGCTTTCGCAAGCAGTTTCGTCCCGGCCGCGGCGGCACTGACCCCTACCGCCGCGGCCGCGGTAACCGCATTGACTCCGGGGATCCACGACGTGGCCAGTGCTACCACCCCCAGCACATTGCCGACGGTGGACAGCACGTCGCCGATCTTGGCGATGACGTCGGCGTGTTCCTTGACCCAGCCCCATACGTCGCCAGCGAGCTTCTTGATCCCGTCGGCCATTTTGCCGATGGCGTCACCGATTTTGTCGAGCAGACCCGGTTCTTCCGGCGCCTCGTCCTTTGCCTTGCGCAGTGCTTCGGCGACTTGCCCAGCAAGGTCCCCGTGCTGCGCGAGCAGCCGTTTCGCGCTTTCGCGCAGAGCATCCAGGTCTCCCTGCGCTTTGTTCAGTTGCTGTTGCGCCTTCCCCAGCGCCTCCTGGGCCTGCTGCAACTGCGCTGGGTCGCTGAAAGTCTGCCCGGCCAGCCGGAAGTCAGGGTTGGCCTGGGCAGAACTCACCTGGGCCTGGGCCGCCTCTGCCTGGTGCTCCAGGTCCGCTGCCTGCCGCTGCATGGTGCCGAGGTCTTCGGCCCACCGGGTGAGGGTCCCGGAAGCACCGGACAGTGATCGGTGTGCCTTGTCCAGGTACTCCGGCACCTGCCCGACCGTTTTCTGGAACGCCTGCGCCCCGTCGCCTTCCCAGAACCCGTCGGATTTTCCGAGCTTCGCCAGGTCTTCGTATGCCTGGCCCATTTCGGTCGCCACGCTGCCCAACGTCGTCGCGACGTCAGTCACCTTGGCTACGACACCTGGCGCGGGATCGAACCCGAGTGCCGGATAGCTTCCCGTCTCCACCGGCGCGACCGCGTCCGCGACCCGGTCCCAGTTCATCGGGCCGGCCCGTCGAGCCGGGCGCTGATCGCCGACGGCGGAGCGACGGCGGGCGGTGCCGACGCCGGCGTGCCCATCCCTTTCCCGAATTGGTCCGCGACCTTCTTCTCCATGTCCGCGTAGACCTGTTTCGCTTTGGACAAGCCCTCGGCTACTGTCCCGGAGAACTCGGCGATCTTCCCGATCCCGTACTCCCACCGGTCTTGGAACTCGCCGCCGGCCGAATCGATGTCGCGGCTTCCCAGTTCACCGGGCGATGACCCCTTGAGCTTCGCGTTAGCACTGGTCATCCGCTCTTTGGCCTGCTCGAGCGTGGAGATGAGAGTCCCCATCCGCCCGAGGTCGACCTGGTATCCGCCCGACATCTACGTCTCCCCTCGCAGCAGTCAGCGCCACTGAGTGTAACGAGACAGCCACTTCCCGCTCGCAAAATGCGGAAATCCACCCCTCCGAACCCACCGCCTCCCAGCGGCGGCCAACTGGATGGAGTCGACATCACCTGGTCATCCGTCGATCGGCATGATCTTGCCGAAATCGTCGCCGGAGTTGGTCAGCACTTGTTCGCGCTGCTGCATGGTCGTGGCGATCTCGTTGAGAGCCGCGGCGTTCCACCGCTTGACCTCGCTGACCGACGCCATCAGCGAGGTCCGCGCATTTTGTGCTCGCCCGGCAAGGCGTCGCGGGCGTGTTCGTCGCCCGCGATGTAGGTGTCCGCGGCCTTGCCGAGCGCCGCGGCGTGTTCGCCGGCATCGTTGCACCAAGTGGTCAACGTCGCCGCCCACGAACTCGCGAACTCTCCCGCCGCGCCCGCGGCTTTCGCTCCGGGCAGCGCAGCGGCAACACCGTTGACCGGTGTTCCGCAGTCCGCGGCGCGGATCTCGCCGACCGCCGCCTGCCCGGAGCGGCTTGCGGAGCGGAGCGCGTCCGGCACCGTCGTGAACCCCATCAAGTCCTCCCCAGGCCTTGTCGGTGGTAGCTGTCCGTGCTTAGTGAAGCACTCCGACGCTACAACACAAGAGCAACGACGCGCTGGGGCCGACTACGCAAAACACCCGGGTACAACTACTCAAATCACCCGGTTCGCGCTCAGCCCGGCCCGACGCAGAGGCCAGGCTATGCACTGGCGACGCTTTCTCCCGTTGACGTTTCGGAGGCCGTCCCAGTCTGCTAGTCATCACTGCGCAGATCGCGCCAACCCGGGGCGACCCGTGAAATCCGCTGCGGCACCGCTGTATACAGGTATGCCTGTTTACTGTTAAACGCGCTTGCGGTGATCATCGTGCTCAGCGTCGATTTCTCTGGCGTGTGGGCGACCGCCGCAGTAAGCGCTGGCAAACCCCGATGCGAATAGGATGAGCGGCATGGACGGTATCGGGGAGCGAGAGCTGGAGCAGATGAGGCAGGCATGCCCGGACGCCCGCCAGCAGGACATCGCACGCGAGGTCGGGACGACCCCCGACGCGTTCTCGTGCGCCCTGCGCGGCCAACGGAACTTCTCGTCGCTGGAGCTGGCCCGGCTCGCCGACCTGCTCGACACCTGTACTGGCTCCTCACCGACGAACCGGACCCGCATCGGCTGACGGTCGCGGCTCGACACGACTTCGACGGATCGAGTTCCCCGGGTAGGTGACTTTTTACGCCTGCGCCATCGCCCAGCGGGAGCCGGTGCTCCTGGGTGGCCCAGGTACACAGAGTGATGAAGTCGGCTCATAACTCAGGCAATGTGGCTCTAGCGCTACTGCCTATGTGTAGCGCTAGCACCACCTTGTGGCAAGTGCCTGTCAGTGATGCGTCCGTGACCGGGGAAGGAGCGTCGTGTCCGCGATCTGCGACGCAAGGTCCTCGGATCAGTGCTGAGAGACGCGCGTCATCGCACCGGGCTGTCTCAGGAGAGGGTCGCGAACGCGATCGGCATGGACCGGACCATGCTCCTGAGGCTCGAACAAGGCAAACGGACCGTGGCAGTAGACCGCCTGTGGGATCTCGCCACCGAGATGAAAACCACGGTGTCCGCATTAGTGGCCTCGGCAGAAGCTGTGGTCGCGCAGGTCGAAAAGCGCCCGGTCGGATGCCGGTGCCAGCGCCCGGAACTCCAGCGCTAGGTGATCTCCGGCGTTCCCGGGACACAGGGTTGCCTGTTGGCTACCATCGGTTCGGCTTAGTGAAGCTATAGGCGCGCTAGCCGCAAGGGGAGGATGCAGATGGCTGAGCATGCGACACCGCCAGGTGATACCGGTGCTATCGGAATGCTCACCGGGGCAAGCTTTTTCGTCGCCGACGGCCCAGCCGGCGGCGGAGGCGCGTCCGGCGGGGGCGGTGCGCCCGGCTTCTACCTGAGCAAGGAGGCCATGACCGCCGAACTCACGAACCTCCAGAACTTGCAGACGCGCATCGATTCTCAAATCGAAAAAGCCGTCCCGATGTGGAGCATCGTGCCGCCCGGGAAAGACCCGGCTTCGCTGCGGAACACCGATGCCAGCAACAACTCCGGGAACTACTACCGCGGCCACCTGATGCGGCAAAGCGCCTACCTCGGCTCCGTCATTCAGAAGATGAAAGACGCCCTTGGCATCCACGACGCGCACGACCAGCAGGCAGGCAAAGACATCACCAAGCAGGGCGAGGGACACTTCTGATGCGTTCGACCCGTTTCCGGATTCCGTTGCTGACCTTGGCTCTGGCTGCCGGACTGGTGGCATGCAGCGGAAACGGAGGGAAGGCCGATCCTCCCGGGCAGTCGCTGCCTGGTGCGGAGTCACCGAGCAGCAACGCTCAACAGCCCGCTTCAGACACTCCGAAGATCGCGAACCCGCTGCCCGCTTCGCTCGTCCAAGGCGATCCCTGCAAGGTGCTGACCGATGCGCAGGTGAAGACCCTGTTCTCCGGTGTGTCGCCTGCGGTGCAGCCATCGCAGGACACAGGGGTCGCCAAGCAGTGCCGTTGGTCCAACCCGAGTCGGGGTTCGGGCATCGGCGTGCAGCTCGTGTATGCCTGGAAAGACGGCCTAGGTCACGTCTACGCGAAAAAGAACGAGGGATTCTTCAAGGAACTAGCGCCCGTCCAAGGCTACCCGGTCGTCGCCTACGGGCCGAGCGATGACCGTGCGACCGGGCGATGCAGCGTCGCCGTCGGCATCGCAGACGACGCCGCATTCGAGGTCGACGTCAAGCTGGCCAACGACCAAGTCGGATCGTCGGCCGATCCGTGCCAGGACGCCCAGCACGTGGCCGACCTGGCCGTCATCACCCTGAAGGCCGGTGCGTGACGATGAGTTTCATCGCGGACAGGTTCAACGCGTTCCTGAAGCAGATGCAGGACGAGGGGAAGATCATCCTGCCGGGCGAGCTGGTGCGACGGGTGAAAGCCGGACCCGGCCCGGACAGTCTCGGGCAGGCGCAGCACGCCGCATGGCAGCAATCACAGGAGCAGCAGGGCATCGAGTCCGACACCTTGACGACGGTCGGTCGGCTGGAAAGCGCCTGGTCGGGACCGAGCGGCGACGCGGCGAGAGGATCGCTGAAACCGCTCGCGGACGTCGCGACCTCGGCGTCGATGGCCTTGCACGACAGCCAGAACACCCTCGCCGACCAAGGGCACGCGTTCACCTCGACCCGGGATTCGCTGCACGACGTGTCCGACGACCCGCCGTCGAAGTCCGCCTGGGACACGGCGACCCCGTGGGACACCGACAACGAGAAGAACATCAACGCGCGCAACGCCGCCGTCCAGCAGAACAACGCCACCTATCAAAGCTTCACCGACACCAGCGACGGCCACGCGCAGAAGATGCCCGTCGACTACGGGCAGGTACCCGATTCCTCGGACGGCACCTACGGGCTCGTTCCGCAGCAGGGACCGGTCGAGCATCCGCCTGAGCCACGCAAGAAGGAAAGCTTCACCCCGTACCCGCCCAGCCATTCCTACGGCCCGCCTGACCAGGGCGGCCCGGGGACCGCGCCCCCGCCCGGATCGTTCTCACCGCAGCCGGGGCACAGCGGGGTCTCCGGCAGCCAACAGCAGCCTCCGCCCTCCGTGCCGGCGGCCGCGCACGGCGACGACAGCACCCGCACATCCGGCTACGTCCCGCCCGGATCCACCGGCACAGGCAACACACCCCTCCAGTTCGGGCCCACCGGCTCCGGCTTGCCCGCCACCGGGCCCGGCGGCTCCAGCAGCTACCAGCCCCCCGGATACCTCGGCAGCATGCCCGGGGCGTTCGGACCCGTCGGCGGCACCGGAACACCCGGGTCCGGCGGCAGCGGAGCGGGCGGCTCTGGTTCTGCCATGCGCGGCGGCCCGGGAGGCGCGGCCAGCGCGGGTGGGTCGTCCGGCGCTGGCCGGTTCGGTGAACCGGAACCCGGGATGCGCGGCGGAGCAGCTGGCACCGGTGCGCCCGGCGCCAAGGGCGCGAACGGGATGCCGATGGCCGGCGGCGCGGGCAAGGGCGGGAAAGGCGAGGAGGACCAGGAAAAGAAATCCGCGTCCTACCTCCAGGAAGCCGACCCGAACGCGTTGTTCGGCTACGACGGCAAAGCGACTCCGCCCGTCATCGGCAAGTAAGCAGCATCAGCTGTATCGAGGGGAAACAACGTGATGCTGCTCGACGAACCCGTGACACTGCCGCGCCTGGCGGTCGCGAAAGCCTGGGAATGGGAACGAATCGGCCCGGCGCACCCGGTCATCGGTGTCGTCGACCTCTGGGTCGAAGATGACGCCGCCGCGCGCCTGGACGACCTCACCCGGCAGGTGCTGGCCGAGCCGGGGTTCTACAACCTGCGCACCAACCGGGTCACCGGAGAATTCCGCGACCTGCTGCTGGCGGTCGCAAACGCCGACGCAGAATGCTACGGCTGGTCGGCCGACCGGCACGGCCGAGACCGCGCCCTGCTCGCCGTCCTGACCGGCCGCAACGCCGTGCTGGCCACCGTCCAGGACGAGCAGCTCACTTTGACAGCGATCGGCGCGAACCAGCTCGTCCGCGCCGTCGTGAGTGAACTGCCCGACTTCCCGGCTGCGAACATCCGCGAATTCACCGTGCCGAAAGCCGAGTACGACGGCGGCTCCAGCAGCGAGTCGTACGACCTCGACACCAGCAGCGACTACACCGTCACCACCCCCGCCGATCAGCTCCGCGCGGTCATGGGGTCGCGGCGGGAAGCCGGCCATCAGCTGTTCGTCGCCACCCGCACCGGAGGCCACCGGGTCGCGAGCATGCCGTTGACCGCAGTGGACAGCCTCGACCACGGCCGGGTCCTTACCTACCTCCGAGACAGCCCCAACGGACACGTGGACATCGTCTGCGGACCCGGCAACCCCGGCTACATCACCGGCACCCTCGACAACACACTCCGGCTGCTTCGCAGCTGAACCACTCCCCGGAAACCCTGTCCTCGCGCATGGAAGGAACGGAACCTGGACGCAGCCATGGCCAAACTGAATACCGGGTCGGTCACACGACCGAACTTACCAACAACGTCAGCTTGGCCAACCCGAACCTAAGGGATCGGCTATGGACGAGACCGTGCAGCGGACGCTGGCCCAGCTCTAAAGGGGGATCGACCTCGCCGTACCGTGCTAGGTGGTTGGGTACACAGCGTGCCTGCTGACCACAGCGACCCTGGTCTCGTTTCTTGCGCGCAAGGCAGGGAAGTTGTTGTTCCGTGTTCAGTGGCGCACGAGCAGGCACCGTCTCTCCCTGTGGTGGACCGTTCGGCTCGGCAACGCCGCGCAAACGTCCTCGGCGACCCACCCGGCCGATCGCCTGCCGCGCGCAAGTGCTCGAACCGCACCACTCGATCAGGCGACACACCCCGCCCACATCAACCACAGGCCCGTTCGGCACCCCCGCAGCACACCTCAGCCAGAAAATGTGCCCTGGCCCACACCCAACCCAACCCCCTGCCAACCGCCGCCGATGGCACCGCGGGAGTCCGGGGGCTCGGCCCCCGGGGGCGAAGGAACGACCGACAAACGGAAAAGGCCCCAGTCGCGCAAACGACTGGGGCCTGACCACGGTGGGCGAGGAGGGAGTTGAACCCTCACGTCCTTTCGGACACACGGACCTGAACCGTGCGCGTCTGCCATTCCGCCACTCGCCCGAGTTGCTTCCTTGAGGCAGCCAGCAAAGCTTAGCAGGGCCTTCTGACGGGTTTCACCGGGGGCATGCCCAACCCTTCCTCCCCCGGATAGGATCGATGCGGAAGCACACGTGTGAGGAGGTCGTCCCCGGTGGGTCGCGTTGAGCGCTTCGACAGGCGACTCGAGAACCTGGTGGGGAATACTTTCGCGCGCATGTTCGGCGGCAACGTCGTCACACAGGAAGTGGCGGTTGCGCTCGAGAGGGAAGGCGAGGAGAACGTTCGTGAGCTGGCAGGCGGTCGGCAGCTCGCCCCGAATCACTACATCGTGTCTTTGGGGGCGGCTGACCACGATCGCATGGCCGGCGATGAGCAGCGGGTCACCGGGGTTCTCGCGAGGGCGGTGGCGGAACACCTCGCCGCGCAGGGCTGGGACACCTATGGTGACGTCGTCGTATCACTCGAGCGCAACGAGGCGCTGCATACTGGACAGTTCAAGACCCGTTCGTCCGTCGATCCCGACGCCCGCGCCGCTGCGGGGGAAGGGCCGTCACGGTCGGCACGACCCAGCAACGCAGGAGACCCACCAATGAGCCAGCCCCCCGGCTACGGCCAACACGACCAGGGTGACCCGTACGGCCAGCACGGCCAGTACGGCTACGGACAGCAGGGTGGCCAGCAGCCCGGGTACGACCAGGGTTATGGCGGTCAGCCGCAGCAGGGCTACGACCAGGGCTACGGCGCGCAGCCGGGCTACGACCAGTACGGCGGCCAGGCCCCGGCCCCGCACGGCGGTTACGACCAGGGCTACGGCCAGGCTCCGCAGCCGGGCTACGACCACCAGGGTTACGGGCAGGCCCCGCAGGGCGGCTACGACCAGGGCTACGGCGGCCAGGCTCCGCAGGGCGGCTACGACCAGGGCTACGGGCAGCCGCCGCAGGGGGGCTATGACCAGGGGTACGGCCAGCCGCCGCAGGCCGGGTACGACCAGGGTTACGGCCAGCAGGGCGGGTACGACCAGTACGGCGGCCAGCCGCAGGCGGGGTACGGCCAGGACCCGTACGCGCAGCAAGGCGCTCCGGCCGCGGGCCGTCAGCTTCAGGCGAGCCTGCAGCTGGACGACGGCTCCAACCGCACCTACTCGCTGAAGCAGGGCGGCAACGTCGTCGGCCGCGGGCAGGACGCCGACTTCCGCCTCCCGGACACCGGCGTTTCGCGGCGGCACCTGGAGATCACCTGGGACGGGCAGAGCGCGACGCTCGCCGACATCGGGTCGACCAACGGGACCACGGTCAACGGCACCCCGGTGCAGACGTGGCAGCTGGCCGACGGCGACGTGATCCGGGTGGGCCATTCGTCCCTGGTGTTCCGAACCCAGGGCTGAGCGCAGACCGTCCACAGGGTTCCCGCAGAATTGTCTTGCGGGGGGAACCGCGGCGTGCGTGGCGCCGCGGCTTGCAGGCACAGGCGGGAGCGGACACAACAAGTGCCAGAGCTGGTCGTTCAACTCACCAGAGTGGGCTTTCTCGTGCTGCTCTGGCTCTTCGTGTTCGCCGCGCTCCGAGTCGTGCGCTCGGACCTCTACGCCGCCTCGGGCCTCCGGGTCCAGGTGCCGTCCTTCCGCCGGAGCAAAGAGAAGAAGCCGCGGGGCAGCAAGACCCCGCAGCAACTGCTCGTCACGCACGGGGCCCTCGCGGGCACCCGCATCGCGCTCGACGGGCGGCCGATCCTCATCGGCCGCGCCGACGACTCGACGCTGGTGCTCGACGACGACTACGCATCGACCCGGCACGCCCGGATCGCGCTGCGCGGGGAGGACTGGTACGTGGAAGATCTGGGCTCGACGAACGGGACCTACCTCGACCGGGCTAAGGTCACTGCACCCCTCCGGGTCCCGCTCGGAGTCCCCATCCGGATCGGCAAGACGGTGATCGAGCTTCGCCCATGACTCTCGTCCTCCGCTACGCGGCCCGCAGCGACCGGGGCCTGGTGCGTTCCAACAACCAGGACTCCGTCTACGCCGGCCCGCGCCTCCTCGCGCTCGCCGACGGCATGGGCGGGCACGCCGCAGGTGAGGTGGCCAGCAAGGTCGTCATCGCCTCGCTCGCCCCGCTCGACGACGACGAGCCGGGCGACGACCTGCTCGCTCAGCTTCGCGAAGCCGTCCAGAACGGCAACGCGGCGATCGCCGAACTGGTGTCCCAGGACCCCGATCTGGACGGCATGGGCACCACGCTCACCGCGGTCCTGTTCGCGGGAAACCGGCTTGGTCTGGTCCACGTCGGCGACTCGCGCGCGTATTTGATGCGCGGCGGCCAGTTCGCCCAGATCACCCGCGACGACAGTTTCGTCAACGAACTGCTCGAACAGGGCCGCATCACGCCGGAAGAGGCGGCGGGGCACCCGCAGCGGTCGCTGCTGCTCAAGGCGCTCACCGGACACGAGGTCGAGCCCAGCCTGACCGTGCGCGAGGCGCGTCCCGGTGACCGGTACCTGATCTGCTCCGACGGTTTGTCCGGAATGGTCAGCGACGAGACGCTCGCCGAGGCCGTGCAGATCCCGGATCCGCAGGAATGCGCCGACCGGATGATCGAGCTGGCGCTCAAGGGCGGCGGCACGGACAACGTGACCGTCATCATCGCCGACGTGGTCGACGTCGATTTCGGCGACGACGCCCCGATCGTGGGCGGAGCCGCGGGCGACGGCAGCGACGAGATGCATCAGGGCGATTCCCCGGCGGCCCGAGCGCGCGCGCTGACTCAGCCGCCGCCCGCGCCCCGGCAGGAACCGCAAGCCCCGCAGGAAGACCCCAAAGCGAAACGGCGGAAACGGTTCCGCTGGCTCGTGGGGGCGGTCGTGGTGCTGATCGTGCTGGGCGCCGCCGCGATCGCGACTCGATACTTCGTGCTCAGCCAGTACTACGTCGGAGAAGGCCCCGATCAGGAGGTCGTGATCTACCGCGGCGTCCCGGGCAGCATCCTCGGCATCGATCTGCACTCGCTCGAGCAGGGCTCGTGCCCGCCGGGGCAGTTGTGCACCGACAAGCTCCGCGTCAGCGCGTTGCAGGAGGACGCGCGGATCGCCGTGCAGAACGGCGTGAAGCGCGAAAGCCTCGACGACGCGCGCAAGTACATCGACGATTTCCTGCGTCTCAAGAAGAAGCTGTCGGACTGCAAACCGGCCAACTCTTCGGGCGTCCCGCCGTCGGGCGCGCCCTCGTCCAGCGTGGCGCCGCCGGGCGGCACGCCTTCGTCGGCGAACCAGCCTGCGGGGAGGGACTGCTCGACGGCGGGTACGCCGCCGACGGGGGGCGGTAACTGATGGGCCAGCCGCTGGCCGACCCGACGTCCGCCCAGTTCGCCACTAACCCGCCGCGAGACCTCCCCAAGCGCAGGAGCACGGAGCTCGCGCTGCTGGCGTTCGCCGCGGGCATCGTCACCCTCGCCCTGGTCATCGTCGAGGCCAACCAGGAGCAGGAGCTGACGCTCTCGATCCTGTGGGTGGGCCTCGCGTACCTCGGCGTCCTCGCCACGACGCACCTCGCCGTGCGCCGATGGGCCCCGTACGCCGACCCGGTGCTCCTGCCGTGCGTCGCGCTGCTGAACGGGATCGGGCTGGTGATGATTCACCGGCTCGATCTGGCGAAGGCCGAGTCCGCGTTGCAGCGCGGCAAGGACTACTCGCCGGAAATCACCAAGCAGCTGCTGTTCACCGCGGTTTCGCTGGTGCTGTTCGTGGTGGTGCTGGTGGTGGTCAACGACCACCGCACGCTGACCCGCTACAGCTACATCTGCGGCCTGATCGGGCTCGGCGCGCTCGCGCTGCCCGCGGTGCTGCCCGCCAGCCTGTCCGAGGCGGGCGGCGCGAAGGTGTGGCTGAAGCTGCCGTTCTTCTCGATCCAGCCGGGCGAGTTCGCGAAGCTGCTGCTGATGGTGTTCTTCGCGTCGTTCCTGGTGTCCAAACGCGACTTGTTCATGGTGGCGGGCAAGAAGTTCCTCGGCGTCGAACTCCCCCGCGCACGTGACCTGGGCCCGATCCTGATCGCCGCCGCCGTCGCGATCGGCGTGCTCGTGTTCGAGAAGGACCTCGGCACGTCGCTGCTGTATTTCAGCATCATCCTGGTGATGCTCTACGTCGCGACCGAGCGCGCGATCTGGGTCGTCGTCGGGCTGACCTTCTTCGTCGGCGGCTGCCTCATCGCCTACAACCTGTTCGGCCACGTCCAGCAGCGCGTGGAGAACTGGACCGACCCGCTCGGCCCGCGCTACGACGTGCTGGGCGGCAGCTACCAGCTCGCGCAGGGCCTGTTCGGGCTCGGCACCGGCGGCGTCGGCGGCACCGGGCTCGGCGCCGGCCGCCCGGACATCCCGCCCGCCGCGAGCACCGACTTCATCACCGCCGCGATCGGCGAGGAGCTCGGCTTCATCGGGCTGGCCGCGGTGCTCATGCTGTACATGCTGCTCGCGATGCGCGGCATGCGCAGCGCGCTGGCCGTGCGCGACACGTTCGGCAAACTGCTCGGCGGCGGGCTCGCCTTCACCATCGTGATCCAGATCTTCGTGGTCGTCGGCGGCGTCACCGCGCTCATCCCGGAAACCGGCGTCACCGCGCCCTTCCTGTCCTACGGCGGCTCTTCGCTGCTGGCGAACTACATCCTGGTCGCCCTGATGCTGCGGATTTCGGACGCGGCGCGCAGGCCGGCCACCCGGCCGAAGCCTCAGCAGCCGCAGGCTCCGATCGCCGAGGCGCACACCGTGATGGTGCGGCGTCCGCCAGCCGAAGGCGAACCGAACGGGAGGACCGCGTGAACGCCCCCCTGCGCAAGGTCGGCATGGCGATGCTCGTGATGATCGTGCTGCTGCTGGCCAACGACACGTACGTCCAGGTCATCAAGGCCGACACGTACCGCACCGATCCGCGCAACCAGCGCGTGCTCTACGACGAGTACTCCCGTCAGCGCGGCCAGATCGTCACGCCGGACGGCACCGTGCTCGCCGGAGTGAAGCCCTCGACCGACAAGTTCAAGTTCTTCCGCACCTACGCCGACGGTCCGATGTACGCCCCGGTCACCGGGTACTACTCGATCAACTACGGCGCCGGCGGGCTCGAGCGGACCGAGGACGACGTGCTGAACGGGTCGGACCCGCGGCTGTTCGTCCGGCGGCTGTCGGACATGGTCACCGGCCGCGATCCGCGCGGCGGCAACGTGAAGCTCACCATCGACCCGAAGGTGCAGAAGGCCGCCTACGACCTGATGACGCAGCGCGGCTACACCGGCGCGGTGGTCGCGATGGAGCCGAAGACCGGCCGCATCCTCGCGATGGTCTCGACCCCGTCGTACGACCCGAACCAGCTGGCGACGCACGGCACCGACCAGAACAAGGCCTGGGAGGCCTACGCCAAGGACCCGAAGAACCCGATGCTGAACCGGGCGATCTCGGAGAACTACCCGCCGGGGTCGACGTTCAAGATCGTCACCGCCACCGCGGCGCTGGAGAGCGGCATCGGCCCGGACACCCAGGTCAGCACCGCACCGAACGTGCAGCTTCCGGGCACGAACACGACGCTGGAGAACTACGGCGGCGAAACCTGCCCCGGCAACACGTTCAAGGACGCGCTGGCGCATTCGTGCAACGTCCCGTTCGCGACGTTCGCGGGCCAGCTCGGCGCGGACAAGATGAAGGCGGCCGCGGCCAACTTCGGCATCGGGCAGACCGACCTGACCGTGCCGATGCGGGTCGTCGGCTCGACCGTCGGCGCGCTCGACTCGCCGGGCGCGCTCTACCAGAGCGGCATCGGCCAGCGCGACGTCCGGCTCACCCCGCTGCAGGACTGCCTGCTGTCGGCGACCGTCGCCAACGGCGGCACCGCGATGAAACCGCAGCTGATCCAGTCGATCCTGGCCCCGGACCTGTCGACGATCGAGGACGTCGACCCGGAGCCGCTCACCGGCAAGGCCGCGCTGTCGCCGGAGAACGACAAGATCCTCACCGACATGATGATCGCGTCGGAGTCCTTCACCAAGGGCGGCGGCAAGAACGACGCGCTGAAGATCGCGTCGAAGACCGGCACCGCCGAGCACGGCGCCGACTCCAAGAACACCGCGCCGCACGCGTGGTACACCGCGTTCGCGCCGTCGGACAACCCGCAGATCGCCGTTTCGGTCATCGTCGAGAACGGCGGCAACCGCGGTCTCGCCGCGACCGGCGGCACGGTGGCCGCCGAGATCGGCCGCGCCGCCATCGCCGCCCGGCTCGGGGGTGGATAGCCGATGCTGTCCTCGGGTCAGCTGCTGGCCGAGCGCTACAAGCTGACGAACCGGATCGCCGTCGGCGGGATGGGCGAGGTCTGGCAGGCGAGCGACACCCGGCTCGACCGGATCGTCGCGGTGAAGGTGCTGAAGGCCGAACTGTCCGGCGACGCCGAATTCCTGCACCGGTTCCGGACCGAGGCACGGATGACCGCGTCGCTCAACCACGCCGGGATCGCCGCGGTGCACGACTACGGCGAGACGGTCAACGAGGACCTGTCCATCGCGTACCTGGTGATGGAGTACGTGGAGGGCGACCCGCTGGCGGGCATCCTCGCCAAGCACGGGCGGCTCACCGCGGACTACACGCTCGACCTGCTCGAGCAGGCGGGCACCGCGCTGCAGGCCGCGCACGAACAGGGCTTGGTGCACCGCGACGTGAAACCGGGCAACATCCTGGTCACCCCCGCGGGCAAGGTGAAGATCACCGACTTCGGCGTGGCCAAGGCCGCCGACGCGGCCCCGGTCACCCGGTCCGGCATGGTCATGGGCACGGCGCACTACATCGCGCCGGAGCAGGCGCTCGGCCAGGACGCGGAACCCGCCAGCGACGTCTATTCGCTCGCGGTGTGCGGGTACGAATGCCTCGCCGGGCACCGGCCGTTCCTGTCCGAGAACGCGGTGACGGTCGCGATGATGCACATCCGCGACGTCCCGCCGCCGCTGCCGCCGGACGTCCCGCCGGGCGCGCGGGCGGTGATCGAGGCGACGCTGGTGAAGGACCCCCGGCAGCGCTACGCCAGCGGCGGCGAGTTCGCCGGCGCGATCGCCGCGGTCCGCGCCGGACGCCCGCTGCCCACCCCGCTCGGCTTGGTCAACGCCGCGTACGCGGCAGGCCAGGCGCCGCCAGCGCCACCGGTTCCGCCCCCAGTGCCGCAGGCGGGGACCGGCGCGCCGATCGGGCCCAGCTCCAACCCCGCGTTCCGGCCGCTCTCGGCTCCGCCGGGTCCGCCAGTACAGCCGGTCCCGCCGCCGAGGCGGAACCAGTGGGGCTGGTGGGTGCTGCTCGCGGTGGTCGTCGTCGTGGTCCTGGTGGCCGTGGCGTTCTTGATCGCGAGAGTGGTGTCGGCCGGCAACGGCGGACCGCCGCGAAGCGTGGACAGCGGGAGCGGACCGACCTCAGCCACCCCGGCCGGTACGAGCGAGGCCCAGAGCCTGCAAGGCATGATGACCACACCTTGGACGGAATGGAACGGCACGAAGCGATGACGACACCCAGACTGCTCTCCAATCGGTACGAGCTGGGCGACACGCTCGGGTACGGAGGTATGTCCGAGGTCCACCACGGGCACGACGTGCGGCTGGGCCGGGAAGTCGCGATCAAGGTCCTGCGCGCGGACCTCGCCCGCGATCCGCAGTTCCAGGAGCGGTTCCGGCGCGAGGCGCAGAACGCCGCCGCGCTGAACCATCCCGCGATCGTCGCCGTGTACGACACCGGCGAGGCGAACACCGACGTCGGACCGCTGCCGTACATCGTCATGGAGTACGTCGAAGGCCGGACGCTGCGCGACATCGTCAAGACCGAGGGCCCGCTGTCGCAGAAGCGCGCGATGGAGGTCATGGCCGACGTCTGCGCCGCGCTCGACTTCTCGCACCGGCACGGCATCGTGCACCGCGACGTGAAGCCGGCGAACGTGATGATCACGAAGAACGGCGCCGTCAAGGTGATGGACTTCGGCATCGCGCGCGCCATGCACGACGGCCAGTCGGCGATGACGCAGACCGCGGCCGTCATCGGCACCGCCCAGTACCTCTCGCCGGAGCAGGCTCGCGGCGAATCGGTGGACGCCCGGTCGGACGTCTACGCGGCGGGCTGCGTGCTGTACGAACTGATCACCGGAGAGCCGCCGTTCACCGGCGATTCCCCGGTCGCGGTGGCGTACCAGCACGTGCGGGAGGACCCGAACCCGCCGTCGTCGGTGAACCCGGCGGTGTCGCCGGAACTGGACGCGGTCGTGCTGAAGGCGCTGGCCAAGGGCCCGGCGAACCGGTACCAGTCGGCCGCCGAAATGCGCTCGGACCTGGTCCGCACGCTGTCCGGGCAGCGCCCGTCGGCCCCGATGGTGATGTCGGACGACGAGCGCACCCAGGTGATGAACGCCGACCGGCGCCAGCCGGTCGCCTACGACGAGTACCCCGACGAGCCGGAAGAGGACCCGCGGGCCAAGCGCCGCCGCCGGATCATCTTCGGGTTGATCGCCGCGCTGCTCCTGGCGGGCGTCGCGCTGCTCATCGTGTGGCTGTCCGGATCGTTCCGCGACACCAACAAGGACGCCCAGATCCCGCCGGTGGTCAATCAGCCGGTGGTGCAGGCGAAGTCCACGCTGCAGCAGGCGGGCTTCTCGTCGTTCGCGCCGAACAAGACCGTGGTGTGCGGCCCGGAGGCGACCAACCCCGGCGGCCAGACCTGCTCCGAGGACCAGATCGACAAGGTCATCGCGATCGACCCACAGGTCGGCGCGACGGTGCCGACCACGTCCACGATCACCCTCACCGTCGGCGTGAAGCCGGGCAACACCACCGTGCCGGACCTGAGCGGCAAGTCGCCGGACGACGCGAAGGCGGCGCTCGAGCAGGCCAAGCTGAAGCTGGGCAACACGACGACGCGGACCGTCGACAACCCGAGCGACGTCGGCAAGGTCGTGTCGCAGAACCCGACCGCGAACTCCTCGGCCACCGAGGGCACGCCGGTGGACATCGTCGTCGGGTCGGGCGTCACGCAGAAGGAGGTGCCGAACACGGTCGGCCAGGACTACGAGACGGCGAAGCAGACGCTGCAGAACGCCGGTTTCCAGGTCAAGCGCACCGACCAGGCCTCGGACAAGCCGAAGAACCAGGTCATCGACCAGCAGCCCAACGGCGGCAACCTGCCCCCGAACAGCACGGTGAAGCTGACCGTGTCGTCCGGTCCGCAGCAGATCACGATGCCGGACCTGACCGGGCAGACCCAGGACCAGGCGACCCGGACGCTGCAGAGCCTCGGCTGGTCGGGCACCATCCAGCCGCAGACGACGCACGGCGGCAGCGCCCAGCCGAACACCGTGGTGAAGCAGAACCCGCCCGCGGGCAGCCAGATCAGCCCGAATCAGACGGTCATTCTGACCATCCAGGAGGACGACGGCAGCGGCGGCTCGCCGACGTCGAGCTCCAGCGGCGGGATCTTCCCGCCGGGCGGGATCCACAACAACCCCTGATCCGCTCGTAGAAAGGGCCCGCACGGTGCGCACCGTGCGGGCCCTTTTTCGCGCCGGCCGATCAGTCTTGGTCGAGGAAACTCCGCACGCTGGCGAGCACCTCGTCGACGTCGTGACCGCCGCCGCACTCGACGTCCAGCTCTTCGACGGCCCCGGAGCGTTTCACGGTGAGCGACACCCGCCGTCCGTCGCGGTGCCCGCGCAACCAGCCGAAGAGCGACCGGCAGAAGGTTCCCGCCGACCGGCTGCTCACCATCACGACGACCCCGCTGCCCGGCCCGGCGAGCCGCACGCGGCCGGCCAGTTCGTCCTCGGCGCCGAGCCAGGAAACCAGGTGCTGCAACTCGTCCGCGGAGCCGTCCACGGTGATCGCGGCGATCCCTGCCGTCACGGATGCTCCCCTCGAGGGCCTTACAGACGGCGCGAGGGTAGCCGAATCGCTACCGAAACCGGAACCCCCAAATCGGCATTTGCCGAATGCAATTTGCAGAAGACTAGGTCTGCTTCCGCCGTGAATACTGCTTGACCAGCGCGGATACGCAGAGGACCGCGTCTAGCGACAAGCTATCGGGAATCGCCGCATTCGCAGTCCGGTCGGAGCCGGGTCGCACCGAGAAAGGAATATTCCGCCTGCGAATCCGCCAGACTCTAGGCTGCTTCGCGAACAAATCGGACTCGTTCGTGCTGGCGAGATTCACGACCGGCGCGTCGAGACCGTGCTCACCACCGTCATGCTCGCCGCCAGCAACACCACCGACGTGCCTGTCGCCAGCGCCAGCGGGCCGCCGTACGGGGAGCCGCTCGTCAGCGCTTCCAGCAGCGGATGCACTACCGGGACCCACTTTCCCAGCAGAACCACGCCGAGCACGAGGACCGCGGCGAGCACCGTCCAGCCGATGCGCGACACCAGCAGCCGCGAGCACGGCAGGCCGATCGCGATGCCGACCAGAGCGCACGCCAAATGCGTCACCAGTCCGGCGCTGACGATCTGCCAGTGCAGCTGATTCCGATGCGTCGCGGCCCACGCGACCGTCGCCAAGGTGCACACCAAAGTGCACCCGAAGACCGTCAGCACCGCGCCGCCGATGGTTTTGCGGTTGCCGCCGGCGTGGTTGAGAGTGATCAGCCGTTGCACCGGATCTTCGATGTCCAGCAACGCGATCGTGAGCCAGCAGCCGAGTACGAGAACCCCCGCGCCGCTCACGCCGTACAGCGGAAGCACTGGCGAACTCGGGTCTGCGTAAAGGATTGAGCACAACGCGAGATACGCGAGCCCGGCCGGCAAATACCGTTGCGAATGTCCCAGCAGCGCCAGGTAATAGCGGCTCACTGCGAGCACGGCGCCACCTCCCGCACTGACCAGCCGCCGGACAGCGCGCGCAGCAGCACGGCGTCGGCGTGTTCGGCGTCGACGGTCAGGACCACGCCGCCTGCCTGGTCCGCGACCGTGTGCACGCCTGGTTCGGCGGACCAGTTGTCGACGCTCGACGCCACCGGCAGCAGCGTGATCCGCTTGCGTTCCGGGTGCGTTTCCAGCGGCGCGACCCGGCCGGCTTCGAGCCGGTACACCTCGTCGGCGTGTTCGCGCACGACGTCCGGCCGGTGGTCGGTGAACACGACGCTCGCGCCGCGTGCGCGGGTTTCCACCACCAATTCGCCGAGCACCGTGTGCGTGCCGACGTCGAGGCCGGACCAGGGTTCATCGAGGATCAGCAGGTCCGGCCGCACCAATACTGCTTGGGCCAGGCCGACCTTCTGCGCGTTGCCTTTCGACAGCGTGCGCAATTGCGCGTCCGGACTGCCGACCAGCGCGAGCCGCTTCAGCAGCGGATCGATCCCGGACAGGTCAGCCAGCCCGCGGATCCGCGCGAGATGCCGCAGGTAAGCGCGTGCGCTCAACCGCTGGCCGCCGGGAAACCGGTCCGGAAGATAGCCGACCGCCGGGGTCCCGGTGATCTCGCCGTACGACGCGCGCGACACCCCGGCGAGGATCCGGAGCAGCGTCGATTTGCCCGATCCGTTGGCGCCGAGAATGCCGACGACCCGCCCGGCGGGCACCTCGAAATCAATGTGGGTCAGGACGGGTTCGCCGCTTCCGTACCGTTTTCCGACTCCGCTGAGCCGGATCAGCGGAGCCGGCGCGGTCACGCAGCCGCGGCCTTCTGCAAGGCGCGGGTGGCCCGCTCCAGGTCGTCGACGACGGTCGGGTCGACCGGGTGGCCCGCCGACGCCATCCAGTTCGCCAGCATCCGGTGACCGCATTCGGTGAGCACGGATTCGGGGTGGAACTGCACGCCCTCGAGCGGCAGTTCGCGGTGCCGCATGCCCATCACGATGCCGCTCTCGGTGGTCCCGGTGACCTCGAAAACGGCCGGGTCGATGGTGTCCGGCAACACGGTGAGCGAGTGATACCGAGTGGCGGTGAACTCCTCCGGCAGCCCGGCGAGGATGCCGGAGCCGGTGTGCCGCACCTGGCTGGTCTTGCCGTGCAGCAACTCGTCCGCCCGGTCGACGGTGGCTCCGAAGTGCACGCCCAGCGCCTGGTGGCCGAGGCACACGCCCAGCATCGGCGTGCGCGTCTCGGCGCATTTCGCGATCACTTCAATGCTCTGACCTGCGCGTTCCGGTGTGCCGGGGCCTGGGGAGACGAGCACCGCGTCGAACTCCGGCACGCGCTCGAGATCGACGACGTCGTTGCGCCACACCGTGCAGTCGGCGCCGAGCTGCGCCAGGTACTGGACCAGGTTGTAGACGAAGCTGTCGTAGTTGTCGACGACGAGAACGCGCATACCGCCAGCTTAGCGGCTCCCACCTGGTGGACCGTACGCCAGATCACAGTGATTGTTAGGATCACCTAACTTACCGTGGAGCGGGTGAGCCGAATCCTTCGTGTCGCCGTGGTGGGCGCCGGCCCCGCCGGCATCTACGCCGCCGACCTGCTGGACAAGTCCGACGCGAGCGTCGAGATCGACCTGTTCGAGCGCATGCCAGCGCCGTTCGGGCTGATCCGTTATGGCGTCGCACCCGACCACCCGCGCATCAAGGGCATCGTCAACGCCCTGCACAAGGTGCTCGACCGGCCGAACATCCGGCTGCTCGGCAACGTCGACTACGGGACCGACCTGAAGCTGGACGACCTGCGCGAGTTCTACGACGCGGTCATCTTCGCGACCGGCGCGATGGCCGACCGCGCACTCGACCTTCCCGGCATCGACCTCGAGGGCAGCCACGGCGCCGCCGACTTCGTGTCCTGGTACGACGGCCACCCGGACGTGCCGCGCACCTGGCCGCTCACCGCGTCGTCGGTCGCGGTGCTCGGCGTCGGCAACGTCGCGCTGGACGTGGCGCGCATGCTCGCCAAGACCGCCGACGAACTGCTGCCGACCGACATCCCGGCGAACGTGTACGAGTGCCTCAAGGCCAGCCCGGTCACCGACGTGCACGTGTTCGGCCGCCGCGGCCCGGCGCAGGCGAAGTTCTCGCCGCTGGAACTGCGCGAACTCGACCATTCGCCGAACGTCGAGGTGATCGTGCACCCCGAGGACATGGAGTTCGACGAGGCGAGCGTCGCCGAACTGCGCTCGTCCAAGCAGACCGACATGGTCGTGAAGACCCTGCAGGAATGGGCGATTCGCGACGAGGGCACCCGTCCGCGCCGGCTGCACCTGCACTTCTTCCATTCGCCGGTCGAGGTGCTCGGCGAGGACGGCAAGGTGGTCGGCCTGCGCACCGAACGCACCGAGTACCGCGACGGCAAGGTCGTCGGGACCGGCGAGTTCCACGACTGGGACGTGCAGGCGGTGTACCGCGCGGTCGGGTACCTGTCGTCGCATCTGCCGGAAATCCCGTTCGACCACACCGCGGGCGTGATCCCGAATCAGGGCGGCCGCGTGCTGGACCTGGACGAGAACCAGGTCCCCGGCGTGTACGTGACCGGCTGGATCAAGCGCGGCCCGGTGGGCCTGATCGGGCACACGAAGGGCGACGCGGCCGAGACCGTCGCGAACCTGCTGGCGGACGCGGACACTCTCGCCGCGCCGCGGCATTCGTCGCCGGACGCGATCCTGGAATTCCTTTCCGCACGTGGGATCGCGTTCACCACCTGGGAAGGGTGGGGCAAGCTCGACGCGCACGAGAAGTCGCTCGGCGAAGCCGAGGGACGCGAGCGGGTGAAGGTCGTGGAGCGGGACGAGATGGTCCGGGTTTCGCGCGCTTAGTTCACGTACACGATCTTCCCGCGGGCATGCCGGCTTTCGCTCAGTTCGTGCGCGGCCGCGGCTTCGCTGAGCGGGAAGGTCGCTGCGACGGGAATCCGCAGACGGCCTTCCCCGGCGAGTTTCACCGCATCGCCAAGGCCGTGTACCGCCAGCGGGTCAGCGCCGGGTATCGCGGCACCGTGTGAGAAGTGCACGCCATGCTGTGCCGCAGTGGGATCAGCGATCGTCACGACGCGAGCCGGATCTCCGGTGAGCTCGATCAGGTCCGGCAGTGCTCCCCCAGCGCAGTCGAAGACGGCGTCAACGCTGGCCAGGGCGCGGACTCGGTCGACAAGGCCGGGACCGTAAGTCGTCGGCTCGGCACCGAGCGAGCGCAGGAAATCGTGGTTGTGCGGGCTGGCGGTGCCGATCACCGTGGCACCGCGGGCTACTGCCAGCTGGATGGCGACCGTGCCGACGCTCCCCGCCGCGCCGTGCACCAGGATCGTTCCGCCAGGGAGCTGATCGAGCACCCGGGTGGCGGTTTCGACCGCACCCGCGGCCCCGCCCGCCTCGGCCCAGCTCCACGAAGCCGGTTTGGCCGCCCAGTGGACAAGAACGGCGTACTCGGCGTTGGCCCCTCGCCGATCCGCCGCGGTCATGCCGAAGACGGGTGCACCAAGCTCGACCCCGTCGACCCCGTCGCCGACCTCGTCCACCACGCCGGCGGCGTCGTACCCGGTCCGGTACGGGAACTCCACCGGCACCAAGCCCTTTCGCGCACCGGATCGGATGCTCGTTTCGCCCGCGGAGAAGCCGGACGCGCGCACGGAAATGCGAATCTCACCGGGTCCGGCATGCGGTTCGGCGACATCGGCGACGTGCACGACGCTCGGCGGGCCATACTGGGAAAACTGGACGGCTTTCATGCTTCCGAAGGTATTCCAGCAGGTCAGCGGGACAGCCGGAAGTGAGAGAGGGGAAGGCCGAAGTGAGACGGACCGACGCCGAGCACAACCGGGTGCGCATTCTCGCCGCGGCCCGGGTGGCTTTCACCGTCCGCGGATACGCCGTGCCGATGCGGGAAATCGCACGGAAGGCCGAGGTGAGCGTCGCGACGATTTACCGGCATTTTCCGACCAAAGACGCGTTGATCGTCGAAGCGTTCGCCGAGGAGCTGGCGTTGTGCTCGTCGATCGTCGAGGAGGGCTTGGCGGCGGCTGATCCGTGGCAGGGATTCGTGCTGGTGCTGGAGAAGCTCACCGAGGTGCACGCGTGTGAGCAGGGGTTCCGCGCGTTCGTCGCCCAACTGCCGCGCAAGCTCGATTTCGTCGCCGACCGCGCCCGGACGCTGCGGATGCTGCTCGAACTCATCCGCCGAGCGAAGGAAACCGGCGATCTGCGCCCGGATTTCGTGCTGGAGGATCTCGTGCTGGCGCTGGTCGCCAACGAGGGCATCCAGATGGAACCCGCGTCCGCGCGAGTCGCGGCGGTGCGGCGGTTCACGGCGTTGCTGCTCCAGTCCTTCCGTGCCCACCCGGCTGCCGCACCGCTGCCGCCCGCGGTGCGAGTGCCGTTCCGCGCTTAACTCGAGCCGAGGAATTTCAGGACCGCGAGCACCCGGCGATTCGTGTCGTCCGACGCGGAAATCCCGAGCTTGGCGAAGATATTCGCGGTGTGTTTGCCGACCGCGCCTTCGCTGAAGTGCAACCGGCCGGCGATCGCGGCGTTCGAGCAGCCTTCCGCCATCAAGCCGAGCACCTCGCGTTCCCGGGGTGTCAAAGCCGCCAACGGGTCCGAAGCGTTGCCAGCGACCAGTTTTGCGATCACTTCAGGATCCATCGCGGTCCCGCCCGCGGCGACCCGGCGAACCGCGTCGATGAACTGCTCCGCGTTGAACACCCGATCCTTCAGCAGATAGCCGATCGCGCCGGCGCCGTCCGCGAGGAGTTCGCGCGCGTACAGCTGCTCGACGTGTTGCGACAGCACGAGAATCGGCAGCCCGGGGTTCTCCCGGCGGGCGGCGAGCGCAACCTGGAGCCCCTCGTCGGTGTTGGTCGGCGGCATCCGTACGTCCACAATGGACACATCGGGTCGGTGTTCGCGGAGCGCGGCGGCGAGTTCGGGCCCGGAGCCGACGGCCGCGACGACGTCGAAACCGTGTGCGGCGAGCAGGTGGGTCAGGCCGTCTCGGAGGAGGTACTGGTCTTCGGCGACGACGGTCCGGGGTCGAGCTGGCACGGCACCTCCACAATCGCCTCCGTCGGGCCGCCCGGCGGGCTGGTCAGCGCCAACCTACCGGCGAATCCGGACAGTCTCCGCTCGATTCCGCGCAAACCCGTCCCCCGCGCGGCGTCCGCCCCGCCCTTGCCGTCGTCGGTCACGATCGCGCGCAGCACCCCGTCGAGGTACTCCAGGGCCACCGTCGCGCGCCGGGCCTCGCCGTGTTTTGCCGCGTTGCCGAGCAATTCGCACACCGCGAAGTACGCGCAAGCCTCCGCCGGCTGTTCGAGCCGACCCGGCACTGACGCCGTGACCTCGACTTTCAACGGACTGTCCAGCGCCGCCGCGCGCACCGCGTCGACCAGCCCGCGCTCCGACAACACCGGCGGATGGATGCCGCGCACCAGCGACCGCAGCTCGGTGAGCGCCTCCGACGACGCTTCCCGCAACTCGGCGGCCAGCTGTTTCGCCTTGTCCGGGTCGTGGTCGATCAACGCTTCCACCGCGCCGAGCTTCATCCCCATCGCGACCAGCCGCGACTGGATGCCGTCGTGCAGGTCGCGCTCGATCCTGCGCAGCTCAGCGGCCTGTGCGACGGTGACCTCGACCCGGTTTTGGTCGAGCCGGTGCACCCGCTGCGCCAGCCGGGACGCCTCGGTCGGGCCAAGCAGCCATCGGCCGAGTTTCGCCTGCGCCCTGACCGACCACCGCGTCGGCAGCAGTCCCAGGAACACCGCCGCCAACGTCACCGGCGTCATCGCGAACGCGCCGCCAGTGCTCGTCACCCCAGGCAGCCCGACCATCTCGAACCACCCATGACCAGCCCCGATCCACAGGGCGACCAGGCCGTACATCCCCCAGAAAACCAGCGCCGCCGACGGCACCCACAGCACCGGCGTCACCACCGGAAGCACCACTGCGGCCGCCATGTCTCGCCAAGTCGCACGATCGCGGAGCATCCAGCGGAGCCGGGCGCGCCGCATCGGCCACCACGGTTCCTCGTACAGCTGCTTGCCGAACTGGTACAGGCCGTCGCCGCGCGGTATCGGCAGTGCGGGCGGCGGGACGTACGGCTGCGCGATCCGCACGCCGGTCCAGCGCTCCGCTTCGCGGCGGAAGGTGTCGGCGACCGCGCGGCTGGCCCGCGTGACGGTCGGGAACACCGGCACCGCCCCGAACAGCACGATGAGCTGGGCGACCGTCATGCCCAGCTGCGCCAAAGAGATCGCCCACAGGCCGAGCTGGTGCCCGAGCGTCTCGAGCCGGCGGTGGGGCCAGCTCTTCCGCCGCGGCGCGCGCGGGCCGAGCCAGTACGCGGTCCACCCGGCGTATCCGCGCAGCGCGACTGGACCCGAGACCAGCGAAAGCCCCGCGAAAACCAGCGCGACCAGCGGGTTCAGCAGCTGCCAGCCGAACTCCCGGCCGGTCGCCGGATCCTCCATGATCCACGTGAAACGTCGATTCCAGCGGATCCACCACGCGCGCCTGTACAGCTGGGTGCCGTCGCGGTACCAGCCGTCGCGCTCGCGTTGCGGCTCCGGCGGGGCAGGCCGGTACGGGCTGGGAATCTCCCGACCGGTCCACTGACCGACCAGCTCCCGGGTGCGCCGCGACCGAATGCGGGCGAGTTCGACCACCGGCGAGAAGAACAGCACGAGGCCGACGCACAATAGAGCGAACGCGATGAGTTCGAGCAGGACGTCCACCCAGCTCACCACTGCGAGCCCGGCGAGAGCCCACGCACGCCGCACCGACGTCATGGCACCCCCTCTCCGGCCCCAGTCTCGCCGCCCCGGTCTTCCCGCGCCCTGGCCCCAGCTCCCGGACCGAGGTGGCCCTAGCCCCACCCCACTGCCCGCAAAACCCCACCTCAACCGGGGTTTCCGGCTCATTCTGCCGGACCGCGCGCGCTTCTAGCGTCGTTCGCATGCGACTCATCGAAGTTTCCGAACTCCGCAAGGCCTACGCGGGCCGGGTCGTGGTCGACGGCGTCTCGTTTTCCGTCGAACGCGGCGAGATTTTCGGCGTTCTCGGCACGAATGGAGCCGGGAAGACCACCACGGTCGAATGTCTCCAGGGTCTGCGTTCACCGGATTCCGGCACGATTTCCGTGCTGGGCCTGGATCCAGCGCGCGACGCCGCCGAACTGCGCAGACGCGTCGGCACCCAGCTGCAGGACGCGCGGCTGCCGGAGAAACTGCGGGTCCGCGAGGCGCTCGCACTGTTCGCGTCCTTCTACCCGAACCCGGCCGACACCGACGGGCTGCTGACCCAACTCGGTCTGGACACCCACCGCGACGTCGCCTTCGGCAAGCTCTCCGGAGGTCTGCGGCAGCGGCTGTCGATCGCACTCGCCCTGGTCGGCAACCCCGAGGTCGCCATTCTCGACGAGCTGACCACTGGCCTGGACCCGCACGCCCGGCAGGAAACCTGGCAGCTGGTCGAGAACGTGCGCGCTTCCGGCGTGACGATCGTGCTGGTCACCCACTTCATGGACGAGGCGCAACGGCTGTGCGATCGCCTCGTGCTGCTTGACCAGGGCCGAGTCGTCGCCACCGGCACTCCCGCAGAACTGCTCGCCGATACCGGACAGCCCAATCTGCAAGACGCGTTCGTCGCCCTCACCTCGCGCAACTGAAGGAATCTCCGATGCGTACTTTGCTGATGACCGAAGCAAAACTCTTCCTGCGCACGCCGCTGTGGGCGGTCCTGGGCGTCTTCCTGCCGACCGCGGTTTTGCTGGGTGTCGGCTCGATCCCCGGAATGCGGGAGCCGAGCCCCGTGACCAGCGGATACCGATTTGTCGACTTATGGGTTCCGTCGCTGGTGGTCATCGCACTGGCGATGCTGGGCCTGCAGGTGATCCCAGCCGCCGTCGCGACCTATCGCGAGCAAGGCATCCTTCGCCGTCTCGCCACCACGCCGGTGCCGCCCGCGTATCTTCTGCTCGCCCAAGTGCTCATCCACGCCGCCGTCGCACTGGCCGGCGTGGCGCTGATGCTCGTCACCGCCAAAATCGCCTTCGACGTGCCGATTCCGCGACACCCCGGGCTCTTCCTGCTGGCCCTGCTGCTCGGCCTGGTTTCGATCTTCGCGCTCGGCTTGATCGCCGCGTCCCTCGCCCGCACTGGCAAAGCCGCCGGCGGACTGGCGATGATCGCCTTCTTTCCCGTCATGTTCCTCGGCGGCGTCTACCTGCCACGGCCGCTGTTGCCCCCGGTGCTGCAGAAAATCGGCGCTTACGTGCCACCGGGCACCCAGTCGCTCCAAGACGCCTGGGTCGGCAACGGCGGACAGCCGCTGCAGTTCGCCGCCTTGGCCGCCTTCGCGCTGGGCGGAACGGCGCTCGCCGTGCGGCTGTTCCGGTGGGAGTGATCCACCAAAGTGGTGATGAAACTCGTTTTCTCTTGTGGCCGGGCCCGGCGGGCCGGTAGCCCTGAGGGGTACCGCTGACCATGGAGGTTGTCTTGTCCTTGGACGTATCGCCCGCGCTGCTGGAAAAGGCCGAACGCGGGGAGGTCTCCGACGCCGAGTTCGTGGCCTGCGTGCGGGAATCGCTGCCGTACGCGTGGGAGGTCATCACCGGAGTGATCGCGGAAGCAGACACCGCCGCGGACGGATTCGCGGACAACGAAACCCCGCCGCCGGACGAGACCGCCCGCGGTCAGCTGCTGCGGGCACTGGCTTCGGACGCGATCCGGGGCGGGCTGGAGCGGCATTTCGGAGTGAAGCTGGCGTTCCAGAACTGCCACCGGGTAGCCGTGTTCCGGGACACCGACGGAGATCGGTACCGGGCGTTCGTCTCGCCGCGGGGGCAGTTGCTGAACCAGAGCCCTGAACTGCGGGACTGCTGACCATCGAGTCCCGGTAAAACGTTCGAACCCGCGAAATGAGAAGGCACGAGTCCCCCGCGCCCGGCTAATCCCGCAGCGCGGGCAGCACCTCAGCACCAATCCGCGCGATATTCGCCATCGTGCCCTCCGGCGTGCCGGACGCTTCCACGAACATGATCACGTGGGACACCCCGGTGCGCCGGAGGCTCGTCCGCAAGGTCTCGACGCAATACTCCACCGGCCCGACCGGATGGATCGCGCACAGCTTTTCCGTGTACTCCCCAGGATCCCGAGCCGGACCCGGTCGGTCGTCCACCGGCAGATGGGCGGCTAAGCCGTCCGCCAGCCACGCCGGCAAAGCGCGGCGCACCACCTCCCGCGCATCGTCGCCGACCTGGCACAGCACGGTCGACACATGGGCCGCCGGTTTGCCGTAAGCGGCAACGGTCGCGGACTTCTCGGAATCGTCCGCGTGCAGGCCCAGCAACAACGGCAACTCACGTTCCGCGGCCAACCGGACTGCGGAAGAAGTCGGTCCGCCGCATGCCACCACGACTTCCGGGGGACGTTGCGGAACAGGGCGCAGAGCGACCTCCCGGAAGGAAAACTGGTCGCCGCTAGCCGAGACTTTGCCGGTGGCGGCGGTCAGCAGAAGATCCAGCGACTCGGCGAAACCCGTTTCGTAGCGCGCCAATCCGGTGCCGAATACCTCCAAGTCCTGCCACGGCCCACCCCTGCCGACACCCAACCGCAGGCGTCCGTCGGAGACCGCATCGAGCATGGACCACTGCTCAGCCAGCGCCACCGGATGCGTCGTGGACAACACGCTCACCGCCGTGCCCACGCTGATTCGCGACGTCTGGCCGAGCACATGCGCGGCGAGCGTAATGGCCCGACGGGCACACCCCATACGGCATGAAGTGGTGCTCGGCCAGCCACACGTCGTCGAAACCGGCGGCCTCGGCGGCGCGGGCGGCGCGGACTGTGCGCCGCAGTACCGCGGCGTCGTCCTGGCCCGGGAAGCGGCCCGAGACCAGGAAGACGCCGAACCTCAGTTGTTCACCGACACGTTGTTGAACCACAGCAGCGGGTCCAGCCACGGGAACACCACGAACATCAGCAACGCCACGAGTCCCAGCACCAGCACGAGCGCGATCACGAACTTCACCGCGAACGGACCGGGCAGATGCCGCCAGAGCCAGCCGTACATCAGGACGCGACTCCGATCTTCTTCAGCAACGTCGTGTAATCCGGCACCTGGGTTTTCGGCACCTGGCGGGTCAGCACGGAGGTGATGATCAGCCGCTCCTTCGCGGAGAACTGCGGGTGGCACGTGGTGAGCGTGAGCAGCGAAGCCTGCTGCGCCTTCGGCAGAATGTCAGCCGGCTTGTACGGCACCGGGTTCACCGCGTCGCCCTGGCTCGGCTGGACGACCTTGCGGCCGAACGTCTCGTCGTACGGTCCGCCGCCGGGGATGCTCGGGTCGCGCAGCGTCGACACGCCCTTGCACTCCGGCTGCGCGCCCTTGCCGCTGCTCCAGCCCTTGATCTCGTCGTCGTAGGGCAGCACCTGGTAGATGAAGAAATCGGTGTGCGTTTCGATCACGATCTGGTCGCAGGAACTCAGGTTGTCCAGGTCGTTGAACGGCGCGCCCTTGCCGACGCGGTGTCCGGCGATGCCGAAGTTGCCCGGTTCGCCCGGCAGCGCGGTGCCCTTGTAGTGGCCGGGACCGACCGCCAGCGAATCCTCGCCGGTGCCTTCCTGGATGGTGAAGTTGAAGTCCGCGCCGAACGACGGGATGTGGATGCGTGCGAACGCCTTGCCGTCGATCAGCTCGGGGTGCAGCGTGCGGTCCTTCGACCAGTCGCCGTCGAGCTGGTCGCTCGCGGTGTGCTGCTTCTCCGCGGAGAACAGGTCGGTGACCCACACCTCGTAGACCATGAACAGCAGCACGATCACCCCGAGCGTGATGAAGATTTCGCCCGCGGTGCGGATCGCGAGCCCGCCCTTGCCCAGCGGCGGCGGGGTCTTTTTGGCCTTCTTGTCGTCCTTGTCGGCGACCGCGACCGCGGAGAACACCTCGGTCGGCTGCTCGACGTACTCCGGCCCGGTCATCCGCCGCCGCGACGGATCCGGGGCCGCGGCGCCCACCCGGCGAGGCATTTGACGGCCTTCTTCCGGCAGAGGGCGGGACTCTCCGCCACGCGGACGGCGAGCCGGATCCCCGGGCTGGGCCCGGAATTCCCCGGTACGGCGCGGGCTTCCTTCGCCGCGCGGGGCGTCCTCAGCGGCTCGGCGGGGAGCAGCAGGACTGCCGAAATCACCGCCGCGGGGGTCCCCCTCGCGGGGCCTGCCCTCGCCCGCTCGTCCCTGCGCCGGCCGGTTTTCGCCGCGCGGTCCGTCCCGGTCGATCGGCGTGCGCTGTTCGGGTGATCTCCGGCCCGGGTCCCCGGCCACTCTTCGCCGCGGCGGGGTGTCCCCGGACTGCCTTCGCGGCGGCGGTGGCTGGCGGCGGACCGGGCGGTCAGGTCCCGTGCCGGGGCGGCGGTCGTCCTCGCCCGGCCAATCTTGCGGCGTCACGCAAGCTCCTCCCGCGCCCGGCCGGAGTCCCCCTCGGCACTCCAGGTGGCGCTATTGTCACAGTCTGAGAAACCCGACCGCTCCCGCCCGGTGCTGCGGAGCCGTCCTTTACGTTAACGTGTGCACGTGGCGCTGGTTGCGCACCCCGACAGCGGGACCTCGTCCAGGATGCCGCCACCAGGAATGCCCGAGAGCACGCGAGGAAACGATGCCGAAGTCGAAGGTCCGCAAAAAGACCGCGTACACCCCGCCTGTCGACCGCCGCACCCCGGTGAAGGTCCAGGCCGCGGGACCGTCGAACCTGTTCTACAAGATCGTCATGTTCGGCCTCATGCTCCTCGGGCTGGTGTGGCTGGTCGTGAACTACATCGCGGGCGACAAGGTTTCGTTCCTCAGCCAGCTCGGAAACTGGAATTTCGCGATCGGATTCGCCGCGATGATCGCCGGCCTGCTGATGACGATGCGGTGGCGCTGACCATCCGCCGGTTCGGCTTTGCTCCGGACGGCCGATTGACACCGAATCACACCGGTGTGACTCATCCCCAGTGTGGATAACCCCTGTGGATAACCACCAGGTCTCCTGGGCCCCGCGCCGAAGCCTCGTGGCAGTGGCGTGGGGCCTGACCACGTTGCTGCTGGTCGGAACCGTCCTGGACGGGTTCTTCGGCGACGGCAAGGGCGCGCTGCTCACCGGCCTCGCGACGCTGGCCGTCGGCGCGTTCGCGGTCCACTGGACGGTGGTGCGGCCGCGGCTGTCCGCGGATCTGGACGGGTTGCGGGCTCGCACGCTCAACGGCACCCACCGGCTCCCCTGGACAGGCACGACGGTTCGGCTGCGCAGCACGCGCCGCCTCGGCCGCGACGGCGTGACGCTCGAGCTGGAGCACGACGACGAGCTGTTCATCTTCGGGCAGACCGACCTCGGCGAGGATCCTCGCGACGTGCTGGACGTGCTTACCGAGCTGCGGGCCCGGTCAGCTGGAGCGTGACGTCCCGCAGCCGTAATAGGCCTGGCCCTGGGATTGGTGGAAACCGCACGACACCGTCGGGAGCTGGGTGGCCCGCCAGCCGATCACCCCGGCGAGCGCGACCGCGACGATGACCGTGCCGATCGCCTGCCACCGGACCAGATTCCGAGCGGGGGCGTAGAGCATCGCGGCCGTAACCAGTGCCCCGGTGATGAGGCCGCCCGCGTGCGCCCAGATCGAGATGCCGGGGATGGCGAAGGTGACGTAGGCGTTGATCGCCAGGTTGACGAGCAGCGCGGAGGGGTTCAGCCGAAGCTTCAGCACGATGACCGCGTAGCTGCCGAGCAGCCCGAAGATCGCTCCGGACGCACCTGCGGTGGCCCCGTTGATGTCCTGGAAGAGCAGCACCGCGGTGGAAGCGCCGAGCATCGACACGAAGTAGAGCGCCAAGTACCGGACCTTGCCGAAGACCTGCTCCAGAGCACGGCCCATCATCCACAGCGAGAACATGTTCGCCGCGATGTGAATGGGCCCGTAGTGCAGGAAACCGGAGGTGAAGATCCGCCACAACTCGCCACCGCCGAGCGCGGCCGACGGCCAGAGAACGCCCGCCTGCTCGACGGGGGCTACTTGGTTGTTGAACAGGCTTTTCGCCTGGACGACGGTGATCAGGAAGACCACCACGTTCACCGCGATCAGCGTCGCGGTGACGACGGGAGAGTTCGACGGCCGGGCCCCGGCGATCGTGCGGGAGCCCATTCCGGCGTCGCGATACTGCCGTTGCTGTTGTTTCTGCTGGTGCGCCCCGGTCTGCACGCAGTCCGTGCACTGGAACCCCACCGGGGCTTCGCGCAGGCAGTCCGGGCAGGCCGGACGCCCGCAGCGGGCACAGCTGAGACCGGTCGGGCGGTTCGGATGCCACCAGCAACCGGGAAGGGACGGCGCGGACGGGTTCGGCGGTTGGCTCACGATGACTCCAACCTACCGAAACCCCATCCCTGCCTGCGGCGCGTCAGTCTTCGACGGTGATCTTCTCGATGACCACGTCGGACAGCGGACGGTCCGCCGGCCCGGTCGCGGTCGTCGCGATGGCGTCGACGACGTTGCGGGACTCCTGGTCCGCCACCTCGCCGAAGATCGTGTGCCGGAAGTTCAGGTGCGAGGTCGGCGCGACGGTGATGAAGAACTGCGAGCCGTTGGTGCCCGGCCCGGCGTTCGCCATGGCCAGCAGGTACGGCTTGGAGAACTGCAGCTCCGGGTGGAACTCGTCGCCGAACTTGTAGCCGGGGCCGCCGCGGCCGGTGCCCGTGGGGTCACCGCCCTGGATCATGAAGCCGTCGATGACCCGGTGGAAGATCGAGCCGTCGTAGAACGGACCGGAGTTGCCGCCCTTCGCGTTCGGCTGGGTGTACTCCTTGGAGCCGGTGGCCAGCCCCACGAAGTTCGCCACGGTCTTCGGCGCGTGGTCGGGCAGCAGGTTCACGTGGATGTCACCCTGGTTGGTGTGCAGGGTGGCCTTTCGGGCGCTTTCAGTCACGCCGCCATCGTGCCACCCCTTCGCACAAATGGGGGGTTCAGGGGGCCGTCCCGGCCCGTCGCGCCGGACGCGGGCCCAGGAAGAAGACACTTTCCCGAGGTTTCCGCGACGCCCGCAGCGGGAAGCCGCAGCGGTGCGAGCGGAAAAAGGGCAGGATGATGTCAAGCAACAGATCTGTTTCACAACGATTGATGAGGTGAAGACCATGACCCGGGCCGTGGAATCGGTCGGCGAGTCGGTCAAGTCCGGCTCGACGGACCTGCGGAAGCTGGTCGTCGAGGCGGGCAAGGCGGGCGCGAAGGCCGCCGAGGCCGGCGCGGAGGAGCTGGGGAAGCGGAGCCGCCGGGCCCAGCGCGAGCTGGCGAAGAAGACGGAGCTGACCCGCAAGGAGCTGAAGAAGAGCTCCGCCGCGGCGCGCAAGGAAGCACTCGCCCGCCTCGCCGAGATGAAGAAGCCGGGCCGCAAGGCCAAGAAGGCCGCGATCAAGGCCGCCGCGTCGGCCGGCGAGTCGAAGCGCCGCGGCAAGAAGGACTTCAAGGCCGCGAAGAAGGAGTTCCGCGCCGCGCTGGAGGAGGCGAAGACCGCCGCCAAGGGCGCCCGCAAGCGTCGCCGCTGGCCGTGGATCCTCGGTCTCGGCGCGGTCGCGGTCGGCGCCGCCGTCGCGCTGAAGTCGCGGCAGCAGGAGCCGCCGGTCGCCCCGGCTCCGCCGAAGGCCACCCCGCCTGCCCCGCCCGCGAAGCCGGCCGCGGAGGCCAAGGACGCGGCGGACGCCAAGCCGGGCGAGCCGAAAACGAACGGCAAGGCGCCGAGCCCGTCGCCCGCCGAGAAAAAGAACTGAACGTACGAAAAAGGGCCCCGGGAGCGCGTCCCGGGGCCCTTTTTCGTAGGTCGCTCAGCCGGTTCAGGCAGCGGCGGCGTGCTTGTCGATCAGCTGGCCGAGACGCGGCAGCGCCTCCTCGACGTTCTTCTTGCCGTTCGGGCGCAGCTTCGAGTAGACCTTCTTGATGCTGTCGCGGCTGCTGCGCTCGGCGCGGCTGTCGGTGACCCCGAGCAGCGCGTCCGCCGCCTCGTCCGAGCGGCCGCTCAGGTAGGCGCCGAAGTCGTTGCCGCCCTGGGCGCGGAAGTCGCCGTAGAACGGCTCGAGGGCGGCGGAGAAGTCGTCCAGCAGGCTGTCGATCGCGGACGGGATGATGCCCGGCTTGATCTTCTTGACGGCGGCGAAGCCGGTCTTCACGACCGCGCCGGAGACCCCGCCCTTGTCGGCGACCTCGGCGTCCACGAGCTCCGCGAAGTCGGTGACCACGCTGGGGCGACGGCTCGAGTCAAGCAGGATTTCCTTGAGGGTGTCAGCCACGAATCTGTCCTTGTCGTCGATAAGGGGGTAACCAAGTATTCGGTGCCGGACGGGCACCCGGCGCGCGAGTGTTGGGGGGACCGCGCGTGCTGCTTAGAGTAATACAAGATCAACTTCACTCACCCGTGCGGAGCCCATTACTCAGAGCTTCAGGGCAGCGATAGCCTTTTTCGCCACTGTGCGTGCTTTGATGCTCTGCTTCTGGTTGCTCGTTACGATGACCGCGGCGTCACCCTTGGCCACGGCGTAGACCACTCCGTCGCCGGACGGCTGGTAGCCGCCCTTCCATCCCGCCGGATCCGACGCCGGGTTCGAGGTGTCCACCGGCGCGGCCTTGTTGACCAGTGCGGTCGCGACGTCGCTCTTGCCCACGTACACGCGCACGGTCAGCTGGAGGCTGCCGTCCGGGCGGTAGAAGAAGCACGCCGGATGCGGCTCGTCGTCGGACACGCTCACCTTGGTGACGTGCTGTCCGTTCGCGTCCTGCACTGTCTCGTTCGACAGGTACGGACACTCCGCGGTGCGCACGGGCTGCGGATCGGGCGGCAGCCCCGCGGAGGCCGACGCGGAACTCGCCGGCGCCGAAGACGACGGGGTCTCCTTCGCCGGGCTCGACGGGTGGCAGCCGGCGAGCAGGACCAGGGCTGGGGCGAGAACGAGAAGTCGGCGCATGGCGGGCACAGTCAACCATGCCCGGTGAAGTCCGTGCGAAGGCGGCGCGTGCGACGATGACCGCGGATTCCGCTCAGCCCGGGGAGGTCGCGGACGTGCTCACGCCCGAGCAGTACCTGCAGGTCGTCGCCGAACGCGTGGTGCGCACCGGCGGCAGGCTCAACACCGTCCAGATCGGACCGGTGACCGCCGCGGTCGGCCTGTTCACCGAGTCGATCATGTTGTCCACGATGAACTACTGCGTCGTGGCCGGGGCTTATCCGGAGGTCGACGCGGCGACGCTGCACCAGTTCACCGGCATGGCCACCCAGCACGCCCGCGCCAACGTGCAGGGCACGATCGGCTGGACCGCCGCGTCGGTGGTGATCTGCGGGCTGGTCGGACGCGTGCACCAGGACGCCGCGCAGCTGGCGAGCGCGAAGACGAGCAACCAGTTCGGCGGCGAAACCCGGATGGTCGCGGTGGATCCGTACGCGGGCATGACCTACGCGTTCACCGGCGGCAAGCTGTGGGGCGCGGCGATGCACGGCGCGATCAACGCGAAGCTGACGTTCTGTTTCCCTCAGCCGGGCGAGGCTTTCCAGCAGGTGCAATGGCAAGCGCAGCAGCAGGCCGCCTACGGTCAGCCCCCGCAGTCCGGTCCCGGCGGGTTCCCCGGGCAGATTCCGTCCGGGCCGATGCCGCAGACGTCTCCCCCGCCCGCCGCGGGTCCGGCCGGGCCGCAGCCGCCGCACTACCCGCCGCCGGGGCAACCGCCGTACGGTCGGTGACATGGTTTCGTTGCGCGGCTGGCAGTCGTTTCCCGAACAGCTTCCCGAATTCGATCCGGACCACACTCCGGAAACGCCGGAGGAACTGTTCCTCGCCTGGCTCACCGAAGCCGGCGAGCACGTACTGGCTCCGCATGCCGTCACTCTGTCCACAGTGGACGCGGATGGGGCACCGGACGCTCGCGTGGTGATCCTGAAGAACGTCGACGAGGACGGCTGGGCGATCGCGACCAGCTCGGAAAGCCCGAAGGGCCAGCAGCTGGCGGCGAACCCACGCGCCGCTTTGACCTTCTTCTGGCCCGGTCGCGGACGACAGGTGCGCGTGCGCGGTCTGGTGGTTCCGGCCGCGCCCGAGGTATCCGCCGCCGACTTTCTCGACCGGCCGCCGGCGTCGCGCGCGGAGGCGTACGTCGGGCATCAGTCGGAGGTGCTGTCCGATCCGGCAAAGCTCGTCGAAGCCGCCGAGGCGGCAGCGGATTGGGTAGCGGAAAACCCGGACGTGGCACCGGAAACGTGGACGCGCTACCTGATCCAGCCGGAATCGGTGGAGTTCTGGCAGGCTTCGCACGACCGGCAGCACCTCCGGGTCCGCTACCGCCGCGAACCCTCAGGCTGGGTCCGCGAACGCCTCTGGCCCTAGCCGAGCCGGGAGTTGGCGCGCAGCTTGGAGATCGCCCCGACGGTGACGTAGCCACGCCATTCCAGCGCGGCCGCCGGGGAGAAGCTGGCGAAGTCGACCGTCCAGCCGCCGTCGGGCTGCTGGCCCTGTTCCAGCCGGGTCAGGTCCGCTTCGATCGCCTCCGCGGTGAACAGCCGCCGCGACGGACCCGGAACCGGACTGAAGTCCAGCGGACGCAGCGCCTCGCCCTCGGACCCGCCCTGTACCGGGACGATTCCGTTCTCCGGCAAGAACTTCCCCAGCTTCGCCAGGAGTTCGTCGGCTTCCGGATACCGGTCGTACGCGGCGTCGAGCAGGTGGATCGCGAAGCTCAGCTCGATGGCGTGCGGCATCTCCTCGATGTCCCGGATCGCCCGCAGGCACGTCTCGGTCGCCCGCGCGAGCCACGGATGTGCCGCGACCGCCGGGTCGTGTTCGGCGACCCGCCACGCCGCCGACGTCACGAACGCGGTGCTCTGCAAGGAGAACACCGTCGGGTCGGCTCCGGTCCAAAAGGGAGCGCACGCGGTCGGGTCGGCGACCGGGAACGCGAACGGCAGTCCGCCGTCCGGGAAGGACACCGATTCCAGCCAGTCGCACAACCGCGCGGCGTGCGGCGTGGTCACCGGCGCGACGTCGGCGAACACCTCGAACGCGTGCAGCGCACCGCCCGGCTGGCTTTCCGGCGCGCGCAGATCCGGCTCCAGGCCCCAGCCGTAGCCGCCGTCCGGATTCCGGTAGGCCGCGACCGCCGCGAGCACCTCCTCCGCCCGCCCGTTTCCGTGCAGCAGCTCGAACCGCCGCTGGTCCAGCAACCGGCCGTGCCCGGCGAGGAACGGGGCGACGGCCTCCAGGTTCACAGTCACCCGGACACCGTCGCACGGACGCGGCGCGGCGGTCTTGAACGAATCGGCCACCAGCCCGAACGAGCGGATCGCTGGGGCTGGGGCGATCGTCGTGGCACGATTCCGGAGTGACCAGCAAACCGGACGACGCGCAGCGCTTAGCCGATCTCGCCCGGTTGCGCCGGGTGCGCGACCGGATCGACCGCGAGTACGCGCGTCCCCTGGACGTCGAGGCGCTCGCGCGGAGCGTCAACGTCTCCGCCGGGCATCTGAGCCGGCAGTTCCGCGCCGCTTACGGAGAGTCGCCGTACTCGTATCTGATGACCCGTCGCATCGAACGCGCGATGGCGTTGCTGCGCCGAGGCGACCTGAGCGTCACCGAGGTGTGTTTCGAGGTCGGGTTCTCGTCGCTGGGGACGTTCAGCACGCGGTTCACCGAGCTGGTCGGGAAGCCGCCGAGCGTCTACCGCCAGGAGGAGACCGGCGCGACCGAGGGCATGGCTCCGTGCGTCGCGAAACAGGTCACCCGACCGATCAGGAATCGAGAAGCACCCCGCTCGGCGCGCACATAGTGTGACCGACATGGACCTGACCATTCACGCGAGCTTCCTCCCGCACACCGATCCGGAAGCGACGCTGACCTTCTACCGCGACGTCCTCGGCTGGGAGGTGCGCAACAACGTCAAGTACGGCGATATGGCCTGGATTACCGTCGGGCCGCCCGGACAACCGGACACCTCACTCGTGCTGCAGCCGGTCGCCGCGTTCCCCGGCATCACCGACGACGAACGCCGGATGATCACCGAAATGATGGCCAAGGGCACCTACGCCGCGCTGAACCTGGCGACCAAGGACGTCGACGCGACGTTCAACCGGTTGCAGGCCAGCGACGCCGAGGTCGTGCAGGAGCCCACCGACCAGCCCTACGGCGTCCGCGACTGCTCCTTCCGCGACCCGGCCGGGAACCTGATCCGCATCCAGCAGACGAGCTGAAGACGTCCGAGCCGGACCTCTGGGGAAATACAGGGAGAGACGATGACCAAGGCCAAGGGGAAGCCCGCGCCGGAGCACGCCGCCGACAGCCATGACCTGATCCGCGTGCAGGGCGCCCGCGTGAACAACCTCAAGGACGTCAGCGTCGAACTCCCTAAGCGCCGGCTGACGGTGTTCACCGGGGTGTCCGGCTCGGGCAAGAGCTCGCTGGTGTTCAGCACGATCGCGGCCGAATCGCAGCGGCTGATCAACGAGACCTACAGCAGTTTCGTGCAGGGTTTCATGCCGACGCTGGCCCGTCCCGAGGTCGACGTGCTCGACGGGCTGACCACCGCGATCATCGTCGACCAGCAGCGGATGGGGACCGATCCGCGCTCGACGGTCGGCACCGCCACCGACGCCAACGCGATGCTGCGGATCCTGTTCAGCAGGCTCGGCACGCCGCACATCGGGTCGTCGCAGGCGTTCTCGTTCAACGTCGCCTCGATCAGCGGCGCGGGCGCGGTGACCGTGCAGCGCGCCGGGAAGCAGGTGAAGGAGCGGCGCAGTTTCAGCGTCACCGGCGGCATGTGCCCGCGCTGCGAAGGCCGCGGTTCGATCAATGACATCGACCTTTCTCAGCTGTACGACGACTCGAAGTCGCTTTCCGAGGGCGCGCTGACCATTCCCGGCTACACCGCGGGCGGCTGGAACTACCGGCTCTACGCCGGATCCGGACTGGTCGATCCGGACAAGCCGATCCGCAAGTACACGAAGCGCGAGCTGCAGGACTTCCTGTACAAGGAACCGACGCGGATGAAGATCGAAGGCATCAACATGACCTACGAGGGTCTGGTGCTGAGGATCCAGAAGTCGTATCTGTCCAAGGACGTCGAGGCGATGCAGCCGCACATCCGCGCGTTCGTGGATCGCGCGGTCACGTTCGCGACGTGCCCGGAATGCGACGGAACCCGGCTGAGCGAACTGGCGCGGTCGTCCAAGATCGACGGGATGAGCATCGCCGACGTGTGCGCGATGCAGATCAGCGACCTTGCCGAATGGGTCGGAAAACTGTCCGAACCATCTGTCGCGCCGCTGCTGAAATCGCTGCACGAGACGCTCGAATCGTTCGTGGAGATCGGGCTCGGCTACCTGTCGCTGGACCGGCCCGCGGGCACGCTGTCCGGCGGCGAGGCGCAGCGCGTGAAGATGGTCCGGCACCTCGGATCGTCGCTGACCGACGTCACGTACGTCTTCGACGAGCCCACCATCGGCCTGCACCCGCACGACATCCAGCGGATGAACGACCTGCTGCTCCGGTTGCGGGACAAGGGAAACACCGTCCTCGTCGTGGAGCACAAACCGGAGGCGATCGCGATCGCCGACCACGTGGTCGACCTCGGTCCGGGTGCGGGCACGAACGGCGGCACGGTGTGTTTCGAGGGCACTGTGGACGGTCTCCGCGCGAGCAAGACGTTGACCGGCAAGCATTTGGACGACCGTGCCGCGCTGAAGCCGTCGGTGCGGGAGCGCACGGGCGTGCTGGAAATCCGCGGCGCGAACACGCACAACTTGCAGGACGTGGACGTCGACATCCCGCTCGGCGTGCTGTGCGTGATCACCGGGGTCGCCGGATCCGGCAAGAGCTCGCTGATCCACGGGTCGATCCGGGAATCCGATGACGTCGTGTCGGTGGACCAGGCCCCGATCCGCGGTTCGCGGCGGAGCAACCCGGCGACCTACACCGGGCTGCTCGAACCGATCCGCAAGGCCTTCGCCAAGGCCAACAACGTGAAGCCCGCGCTGTTCAGCGCCAACTCCGAGGGCGCGTGCCCGAACTGCAACGGCAACGGCGTCATCTACACCGACCTCGGAATGATGGCCGGGGTGGCCACGACCTGCGAGGTCTGCGAGGGCAAGCGGTTCGACGCCTCGGTGCTGGAGTACCGCTTCGGCGGACGGGACATCAGCGAGGTGCTCGCGATGTCGGTCGCCCAGGCAGCCGCGTTCTTCGCCGAGGGCGACGCGAAAACCCCGGCCGCGCACCGGATTCTCGAGCGGATGGAGCAGGTCGGCCTCGGCTACCTGACCCTCGGCCAGCCGCTGACCACCCTGTCCGGCGGCGAGCGGCAACGGCTGAAGCTGGCCACGCACATGGGCGGAGGCGGCGGCGTGTACATCCTCGACGAGCCGACCACCGGCCTGCACCTCGCCGACGTGGACCAGCTCCTCGGCCTGCTGGACCACCTGGTCGACTCGGGCAAGTCGGTGATCGTCATCGAGCACCACCAGGCCGTGATGGCGCACGCCGACTGGGTCATCGACCTCGGTCCCGGCGCGGGGCACGACGGCGGCCAGGTGGTCTTCGAAGGCACGCCCGCCGAGCTGGTGAAGAAGAAGCGGACGCTGACCGGGAAGCACCTGGCCGCCTACGTCGGTTAGTCGAGCGGCCGCCGGTCCGTCCAAGGCAACGCCTGCTCCAGGGTGCGGGAGACCTGCAGCAACAGGTCTTCCCGCCACGGCGCGGCCACCAGCTGGACGCCGACCGGCAGGCCGCTGGCCTCGTCGTGGTGCAGCGGGAGGGAGATCGCCGGCTGGCCGGTCACGTTGAACAGCGACGTGAAGACGCCCATCGGGTACGCGGCCACCACCGGGTTTCCGCCCGCTCGCCACCCACCGATCTTCGGCGGGAGGCACGCCATGGTCGGCGTGACCAGCAGGTCGAAGCTGTCGGTGAAGGCCTCGACAATGCGCCGCGACAGCACCTGGGTCTTGTGCACGCTCTCCGCGTAAGTCCAGGAATCGACCGACCTCGCGGCTTCGCGCTGGGCCCGGTTGTGCGGTTCGACGCGGTCCGGGTCGACCAGCGGGACGCCCGCGCTGGCGACGTTCCAGACCTTCATGAACGTCGAGATCAGCTCGTCGGACGTCGGCAGCGGAAGCGATTTATCGACAATCTGGTGTCCGGCTTCTTCGAGCGCGCGGAGCGTTTTGTCGACCGCGGCCAGGCACGCCGGGTCAACGGGGATACCGTCGATCAGCGAGGTGGTGAGGACGCCGATCCGCAGGCCGGTCGGCGATTCCGTGTCCAGGGCGTCGGCGAGCGACCGGGTAGGAGTCGGCTGCGACCACCACGCGCCCGGGTCGTGCCGGGTGAGGACGTCCAGGACGGCGGCGGTGTCGGCCAGCGTCCGGCTGACGACGCCGCTGGTCGCGAACCCTTCGACCTCCACCACGGCGTTCGTGACCAGACCGCGGGTCGGCTTCAGCCCGACGAGACCGGTGCACGACGCCGGGATGCGGATCGATCCGCCGCCGTCCTCCGCGTGCGCGACCGGAGCCATTCCGGAGATGACGGAAATCCCGGCACCGCTGGACGAACCGCCGGGCGTGCGGTCCGGGTCCCACGGGTTGCGCGAGATGCCCTGCGCCTCGCTTTCGGTGAACGGCACCGCGCCGAACTCCGACGTCGTGGTCTTGCCCAGCGGGAGGAAGCCCGCGTCGGTGAACCGCTGCACGATCGGGTCGGATTTCGGCTGCGGACTCCGGTCAGTGGCCAGCGAGCCGTACGTGGTCGGCCAGCCTTTGACGTGGACGAGGTCCTTGATCGGCAGCGGGACCCCGTGGAACGGCGGCAGTTCCTCCGGTGCGGACCGCAGCACGGCGTCCTCGGCTGCTCTCGCGGCGGCGCGGACCTCATCGTCGGCGCGGAAGCAGAAGGCGTTGAACTTCGGATCCAGCTCGGCGATGCGGCCGAGATAGCGGTCGGCGACCTCGACCGGGCTCACCTCCTTCGCGCGGATAGCGGCGGCGACTTCGACGGCGGAGCTGAACGGATTGACCATGACGGATCCCCTTTCCGATACCCGTTCAGCCTGGTCAGGGCAGGGGCCGCTGGTCTTGGAGAAATGTCGCGCCGCCGATTTTGGCTACGCTGGCGGCATGCGACCAGCCGAGTGGGCTCGCGACGGGGCAGCGGTGTGGGGCATCGCCGTGCCGTCCCGGCCGAGCCGGCTGCCGGGCGTGCGGATGGCCGGGTTCGTCGGGAACACCGTCGACCTGGTCGACCTGACGGTGGTCCCGTACCCGGCGGTCACGCTGTTCCTCAACCTGCGCGAGAAGCTGCTCGTCAACGACGCGGTTCGCGGCAGCATCGTCGCCGGGCTCGCGCCGCGAGGGATGCGTGTGCGCGGACAGGACATCGAATGCGTGCAGATCCGGCTGTCGCCCGAGGTCGCGCACGCCGTGCTCGGGACGGAGCTGAGCGGCGAGGTCGTGTCCCTCGAGGACGTCTGGCCTACTGAACTGCCCGGCCAGCTGCGTGCGCTCAATTCCTGGAACGACCGGTTTGCCCTGGTAGAAGCCGCGTTAGGCAAGCGGTATGAGGCTGGCCGTCCGGTGGATCCAGAGGTCGCCTTCGCCTGGCAGAGGATGGACGCGCGGCGTGGTCAGGTGCGGGTCGAGCAGCTGGCCGACGAGACCGGGTGGAGCCGGAAACGGCTGTGGTCCCGGTTCCGCGGGCAGCTCGGGCTCAGTCCGAAACGTGCCGCGCAACTGGTCCGGTTCGATCACGCGGTGCACCGGCTCGCCGCGGGCGAAAGCCCGGCTACGGTGGCGGCGGAGAGCGGATATGTCGACCAGTCGCACCTGCACCACGAGGTCAAAGCCTTCACCGGGGACACCCCGACGGCCGCTGCGAACGCACAGTGGCTGGCGGTCGACGAAGTTGCCTGGTCTCGCCCCCGCTGCGCGAACGGGTGATCGCACCGGCATGATCGCGGAGTGACTTCCATCCGGCCCCCTGCTGTCGCGCTGCGCCGGTGGCTAGACGACGCCGCCACCCGGCGGCGGACGGTGTTCGCACTGGTCCTCGCCGCGGTCGTGGTGGCAGCGACGATTCTCTGGCTCGTCTGCACGATGTGGCCGCTCGACCTGGAGATCTACCGCTCCGGCGCGCGGGCGCTGGCGCAGGGCGACGATGTCTACGGCCCGCTCCCGCCGACCCGCACCGGACTGATCCTCCCGTTCATCTACCCGCCGTTCGCGGCCGTTGTGTTCCTGGTGTTCGCTGCGATGCCGCTACCGCTGGGCGCGATGGTGATGCTCGCCGTCTCGCTCGCGTGCCTCTGCGGAACCGTCTACGTCGTGATCCGGCCGCGCACCGAACGGCGCACCGCAGTGCTGGCTGCTCTGCTGATCGGTGCTGGTTCGCTGGCCTTCGAACCGGTCCGCGAAACGTTGTGGTTCGGGCAAATCAACCTGCTACTGATGGCGCTCGTGGTGATCGACTGCCTCGGCCCGCGCACCCGGCTGCCCCGCGGCGTCCTGCTGGGACTCGCCGCCGCCATGAAGATCACCCCGGCCGGATTCCTGCTGTTCTTCTTGCTGAAAAAGGACTTCCGCGCGGCCGTGACCACAGTGGTCACCTTCGTGCTCGCCGGTGTGGCCGGATTCGTGGTCGCGCCGGAAGCGTCGATGAAGTACTGGTTCGGCGGCGGATTAACCGGCGCGTCCGGCATGAGCGGATCGATTTTCGCCACCAACCAGACCATTCAAGGCGCGGTGCACCGGTTCGGGCTTCCGGACATTCCGACGCTGATCCTGGTCGCGGTGCTGACCCTGGCCGCGCTCGCGCTGACCATCCCCGCGATGCTGCGCGCCGACCCGCCGATGGCGTTCTTGCTCAACGCGGCTGCGATCCTGGTGTGTTCGCCCATTTCGTGGTCACACCACTGGGTGTGGATCGTGCCGGCGATCGTGCTGTTCGCCGGCCGCGCACACACCCGGCTCGCCGTCGCCGGATTGGCCGCCGTGGCAACGATTTTCGTGATCGCGCCGCATTCGTGGCTGCCGAAAAACGGATACCTGGAGCTGTCCTGGGGCCCGGTCGAGCACGTGGTCGGCAACAGTTATTTGCTGCTGGCGCTGGGATTTCTGGGCTGGCAGTTCTACTCAACGCGCCGTCAAACCGCCGCGCTCTGAGCCAGCAACGGCTCCGGCAACGGATCCGCATGGAGGACGTGCAGTGCGCTGACCGCTCGGGTGAGCGCGACGTACAACCGTTGCAGCCCACGCCCTTCCGCCGCCACAATACGCGCCGGCTCGATCACCAGGACCGTGTCGTATTCGAGACCCTTCGCCAAACTCACCGGTGGCGCGAGCGGAGGCGGCTTATCGGATGTTGAGGGATGGGCTGTCTTCGGTGCTGTGACTCAGTCCGCCGGCCATGCGTAAGACAGCTGATACCGGTCAGCGGCAAGGACCATGTCGTTGATTTCCAGCGGGGAACCGTCCTCACCGTGGGCGACCCGGGTCACCGTCAGGACCGGCGTTGCTTCGGAGAGGTGCAGAAGCGCCGCCTCCGCCGGGTTCGGCAGCCGCGCGCCGACCTGCTCAACGAATGATCCAAGCCGATGACCAGCCTCTTCGAGCCTCGCGTAGGTTCCGCCAGGGCCAGTTTCGACGTCCTCGATCGCAGTGCCGCGCGTCAGCTCGCGCGAGAGGCGTGACACCGAAAGCTGAACCGCCTGCCCGTCCGCTCGCAGAACCCGCTCCCGCACCGTGACTTCGGCACCTTCGGCAATTGCGAGATGCTCCGCCACACGGGCATCTGCCTGCTCGAACCGCACTTCCACTGAAGCGGAGGGAACGAATCCGTTTGCTCCGGCGTCCGCGAGAAACGCCGCCCGGTTCTCCGCTCGGGCTGCGCGCGACAGTCTGGCTTGGGAGCTGCGCTGGATGTTGCTCGCGGGCTCGACGAAATCGACCATGCACCCATCTTCGCCTTGATGTCCCCTGCGCGAAAAGGGCCACGCTCTGGCAGACGCTTATCGAACTGCAGCACCGGTTGCGCTCCGAATTACCTCAAGCCAACTGAGGAATTACGCCGATTCCGTTGTGGACAAGCCAAGCGAAAGGCTGCGCACCATCCGATACCTACGGAACCCGCTGCCTCGCACTCCCGGAAATTCCTGCACCTTCCGCCATTCGTCAGACACCCCGACCGTGCCCCGGCCGGACCGCGCCAACGCGTCGCGATGTGACTGTTCGTCCGTCCACTCCGCATAGTTGAGCACCCGGGTCCCGTCGCTGCTGACATGGAAATGCCCGGAGATCCCGCCCGGCGCGGGATTTTCCTCGCTCGCCAGCGCACCGAAGACGGTATCCACCCAGCGCCGCTGCCGCTGCGGATCCGCACCGTCGAACTCGACGCTCACCACGACAACGCATCCCGGAATCGCCGAGTTATCCCGGTTTCCGCTGCGGTACAACCGGTATTCCACCGGATCACTCCCGGAAACCCGGCGCACAAGCCCGGGATCAGCCGCTCCCTCCGCCCATTGGGTGTAGACCAGCGACGTCTCTCCGTCGGTACTCGCCAATGCGTTGAACGACATCAGCCCCGTGGGCCACGGCTCTTTCTCCAGCCGGGCAAGCACCTCCGCCGCGCCGACGGTCGTCTCGGCGACTAGCTCAACATCGACGTCCGTGCGAGCGAAGTCAGGTCGCACAACCTGGTTGACAGTCATGAATATCCCTTCGAAATCAGTGCTGACTCTCGAAGGATGGAACTTCAAGGGAAGTTGAAGTCAAGCCAGCAGCCGTGACCCTCGCTACTCTGACTGTCACGAGGGCAGGGGTCTTGATGGTTTCCAACCAGGCAAGGATTGTGCGCTGTTTCGCGCCGGCAGCGCTGCTGGCGGCCGGACCCGACCAGGCGGGCTGTCCAACTTCCGGTTCGGGCCGCCCTGGAACATGCCGAACGCGCGAACACCGGTGACATAAGCAAACTGGACGGATTGACGGTCCGCGTCGAGACGTACGACAGCCTGGACGGCGCGATCTACGCCAACCACGCGACCTGCCACCCGCGCGTCGCCCGCCCAGGCGGTCAGCCCAGGGAAGCCACCTCCAACAAAAGGTGGGCGACGGCGACGTCTGCTGGGTTCCGATGACCCCGGCCACGCGGATCTGTCCTTCAAGGTGGGCCGCCACCTGGTCACCATGTCGGCTTTCCGCAGCGAGGACTACCAGCCGCCCGCGCTCGATGTCGTCCTGAAGATCATCGACCGGTTGAAGCAGCTCCCGTAGGACCCTGAACGCACGATCCCCGCTGTTCAGGAGCGGTTGGCGAAGAACTCCCGGGCGGTCGGAGGAAACCAGAGCAGGACGACGGTGAGGATCTGCGCGGCGCTGATGATCGGGATCGTTGTGTGGAACATCGGCGAGGAAGACCAGGACACCACGCTGAACACCACGGACAGCAGCTGGGACACCGTGGTGAGACGACGGGTCCACGGCCGCCCGGTGGCCAGCTTCCATACCAGGAGTGCGCAAAGCACCAGGAGGATGCCGTGGAAGGCGGCTCCGGAAGTCACGGCGATGGTGGTTGACCGGCCGACCTCGGCCGCGCCGAACTCGGGATGCTGAGCTGCGATCTGGTCGCGCAAGGTGCTGCGGTTGAGCTCCATCACCAAGGGCACGACCAGGTGGCTGATCGCTACGGCGGTCAGCAGTATCCGCGCCGTCTGAACGGGCGTCGGGGTCCGCGATGCCGTGACCTGTACAGGTTGTCGCATGTCTAGTCCTCCGCCGCTTCCCCGGGTTTCACTTGACCTCGCGCTCGGAGCCGCCGGGGCCTGGTGCCGGTCCGGGACTTGGCCCCGGATGTGTCGCCGTGTTGTTTCCAGGCCTGGTTGAGCCGGGTGATCAGAGTCAGCGCGGTGGACACGTCCTCGTCCGGCCAGTCGGAGATGACGTCAGCGAACACGGCCGCTCCAGCCTGGATCGTGGTGTCGATCTCCGCATGACCCTCTTCGGTCAGCCGCGCGAGGAACGTCCGGGAGTCCTCCGGATCAGGTTCCACCGCGAGGTGCCCCGCGCGCTCCAGGGCGGCGAGGTGCCGGCTGGTCGCGGACGCGGTGAGACCCAGTTCGGCGGCGATCGTCCTCGGGCGGACCGGCCCGAGCGCGGCGATGGTCCCCAACACCCGCACCCGGGTCAGGTCCAGGCGTCGGGAAATCCCGCGGTGTCCCTGGTCGATGAGTTCCATGACCGAACGGGCCAGTTCCAGCCGGTCATTTCGTTGCGACATGAAACGAAGCTAGCAGATTGGGTCTCCGTGTCGCCACACCCGACCGGTGACCCCCTTTCGCCCACTACATCCGCGCGAACACCGTCCACAGTGGATCGACTCTGGGGAGGGCTGCCTGAGGGCAAAGAAATACCGCGACTAGGGCCGTATCTGCCAGCTCCGCTCCGGCCGGTGGCAGGCCCGATACTCAGGCCCTCACGGCACCCTTCGGCAGGCGAGCTCGCGGCCGGGATGAGCGGCAACATCGCGTAGGCCCGCTGGCCGGTCCGCACATGGGCCCGTTTCCAAGCGGAAGGGCACGGGAGGGAACACGGCCGCCTGAAACGACGAAGGCCAGGTCCGGCAATAAGCCGCTGACCTGGCCTTTGTCACGTCCCCTGCTGGGTGGACCTGAGGGGAATCGAACCCCTGACCCCCGCCTTGCAAAGGCGGTGCTCTACCAATTGAGCTACAGGCCCGGTGCGGACCGAGGTCCGCGAAGCATTACGTCAGTTGCGCGACGCGTCCGCGGCCTTGGCCGGCGTGCTGCCGTTCGCCGACGGGGCGGCAGGCGTGGTGGCTTCGCGCCACAGGTCAGCCTCGGCCTTGGCCGCCTTGTTCCGCTTGACGACGAACAGGACGCCGCCCGCGACGACCGCGAGTGCCAACAGCTTCTTCACCTGAAGCCCCCTTCTCAGTGCTTGCGCTACCCCACGATGCTACCGGACCCGCCGCACGTCCCGTCCAGCGGTTCCGTCTCTCGTTCCACGTGGAACACCGGGAATATCCGGAGCGAGCGGTCCGTTGAATCGAACGGCCCCGAGCGGCCGCGCAACACTCAGCCCTGCCGGTCCTTCTCTTCCCGGCAGGGCTGACTCGTCTTGGGCCGCCGCTCGACCAGTTCGGCTTCGCCCGCACCCGCCCCGCGAACCGCCACACCGACCCATTTCTGGACAGCGGCAACGGCTCCGCGGTCACCCATGCCAAAACCCTGCTGCGCGACCTGTAACGGCAGACCCGCTGATCACCTCGCGAGCCCGGCAGCGAACATGATCTCCGAAACCTGGTTCCGGCCAAGGGAAAGCGTGTCGAGCAGATCCGAGATCCGTTGCTGCTGCGCGGCAGTCGGCTGGAAATACATCGGCAGCACCAGCCGGCCCCGAAGGACCCCGGACTCGAGGTCGGCGATAACCGCCTCCCATCCGCCGAGGCTACGGTGCAGCCACCATCCCCGAAGCTGAAGCGCCGGGTCCGCGGAATCCTTCAGCACAGCCAAATCCTCTACCGACCACAGCTGCGGACTGCTGCTGAGCACCTCGCCCGCCAAGCGGGCCACCCGGGAGTGCTCGCCGGTCATTTCCGTGAGCAGCCAAGGAACTTCCTCAGCAACAGCCTTGCCGCGGAGCAATGACAATCCAGTCTTTTTCAAGGCCAAATCCGAACTCTGCGCAAGCTCGACGATCTCCGCACGGTCAATCTCGGTCCCGCTCTCCGTAAGCCCGGCGTACGCCCGAGCCCGCACCATCAGCGTGGCAGAAGAACGTGCGACCGCGGCATAAACCTCCACCGGATCCCGTCCCATTTCTTGCCAGCGCAGCCGTGCCCACAGCCGCACGAGCACCGACCGGTCGAGCAGAAGTTGTTCCACCTCAACGGGATCGAGCTGTGCCGCGGTCAGCTTCACCAATCCCAGCACCCGGCTCTCCGCGGACCGCCCTCGAAGCAACTGCTCCGCGATGACGTCCGGCGTCGCCGAATCAGCGATGACCCCGATCAACAGCCGCCGTACGACCTGGTCCCGTTCCCGAGGCAGCAACCGGACCGCGTCCGGCAAGCCGAGCAGTCCGGATTCGAAACTGCGCCGGAACGCGGTCCGCCGTAAGTCGAAGTCACCAGAACTTCGCAAGGTCTCCCACACCGACGCCTCGTCCTGCGCGGCGACCACCGCACGCAGGTAGCGCGCAAGAACACCCGAACCGCGCCCGCGCCGCGAAATCCGCTGCAACAACGGCACGATCTGCTCAGCCTGCGCCAATGTCGTACGCCGCAGCACCTCTCCTTCGGCGAGTTCGCGGACCACCTCGACATGGTCGGTAACCCGGACCGCCAACGCCCGATCGCTCACCGCACCTGCCGAAGCGCACAACACGCGAACCGCCTGCTCCCGGAGACGGCCGTCCGGGTGCATCGAAGCCAACGCCGCGACAACCGGCGTAGCGTTCTTCAGCTTCCATTCCTTCGCCCGTCCCAGCACCGGCACCGGATAACGCGCCTGGCGGGCGTAGTAGTCGATCCGCAGCATCTCGCGCGCGCTCGCCGCGGCGAGCCAGGCTTCGATCTCGGCCAAGCCAGACTGAAAACGCCGGTTGGCCGCGCCGCGGCTCAGCTGCTCACGGATCTGCCCTGGAGTCTGCACGCGGATGATTCTGGCGAGAACACCACCCGGCAGTCACCCGAAATACCGGAAGGCCGGTCCGCAGGGTCTGCGAACCGGCCTTCCGGGGAATGTGGGCCCAGGAGGACTTGAACCTCCGACCTCTTCGTTATCAGCGAAGCGCTCTAACCGCCTGAGCTATGGGCCCGTCGAACGAGGAGAACTCTACCGGACCCCTCATCCGCTCTCGCAACCGGGTTACTCTCGCTCCGACAGCGTGACCTCCAGGCCTCCCGCGAGATCCGCCGACACGTTGTAGATGAACGCGCTCACCGTGGCCAGCGCGGACACCAGCACGATGTTGATCGCTCCGAGGATGGCCGCGATGCCGAACACGCGCCCGGCGCTGATCAGCGGTTCCGGGGACGCGTTCGCGCCCTCGCCGCCGACCAGGGACGAGTACGTGCCGTTCAGCTTGTCCCACACGCCCATGCCGTCGAGCACCGTGTAGAGCACGCCGACCGCGACCAGCCACACGAAGAACATCGCGACGCCGAGCACCAGTGCCAGCTTCAGCACCGACCACGGGTCGAACCGCTTGATCTGCAGGCTCGCCCGTCGCGGGCCCCGGCCGGGACGGCGCAGTGCGCTCGGCGTCGGCCGGGTGCGGCCCGCGGCCGGCACGTCGGCAGCCGGCGGCGGTGCCTCGCCTCCGAAGATGCGGGGCGCCGCCGTGCCGGTCACCGGGTAGTCGTTCTCGGCCGCGGCCGGTTCGCCAGCCGCGGTGGGCACGTCCTCGGTCGCGATCCGCGCCGTGGCCATGGCCTCGGAGTCGCCGCCGCCGTCCTTGGCGGTGCGCTGCCAGGGCGGGTTGGCCGACGCGTCGTCGGCCTTGTCGGATGGTGCCACGTTGAGTCAGTCCTTACCCGTGCGTGGGGCGCCGATCACTGCTCCGGCGCCGTGCCGTCTTCTGCTGTGGGCTCCTCTGGCGTAGCCTCGGCCGCTTCCTCCGAAACCGTCTCGGCCGAAACCTCCGAAGCTTCCACTGCTTCGGAAGCCTCGGGAGCTTCCTCGGCGGAGTCCTCGCCACCATTGGCGACGTCCGACCCCTCGTCCGCGTTGCGTGCGACCGCGAGAAGAGTGGTTCCGTCACCCAGGTTCATCAGCCGAACGCCCTTGGTCTGCCTGCCCGCCTTGCGCACGTCCCGCGCCGGCGTGCGGATGACCCCGCCGCTGGACGTGATGGCGAACAGCTCGTCGTCCTCGTCGACGATGAGTGCCCCCACCAGCCTGCCACGTTTGCTGTCGTGCTGAATGGTGAGCACGCCCTTGCCGCCGCGGCCCTGTACCGGATAGTCCTCGATCGGCGTCCGCTTCGCATACGCGGCGTCCGTGGCGACCAGCAGAAATTTGTCCGGTTTGACCACGCTGATGCCGAGCAGCTCGTCACCCTCGTTGAACCGCATGCCCAGCACGCCCGAGGTCGGGCGGCCCATCGGGCGCAGCGCCTCGTCGGTCGCGTGGAAGCGGATCGACTGGCCGCCCGCGGACACCAGCAGCAGGTCGTCCTCGGCCGCGGCGAGCACCGCGCCGACCAGCTCGTCACCCTCGCGCAGGTTGATCGCGATCAGCCCGCCCGCCCGGTTGGAGTCGAAGTCGGTGAGCTTCGTCTTCTTCACCAGGCCGCGCTGCGTGGCGAGCACCAGATACGGCGCGACCTCGTAGTTCGGGATCTCGATGACCTGGGCGATCTGCTCGTCCGGCTGGAACGCGAGCAGGTTCGCCACGTGCTGGCCGCGCGCGTTGCGGTTGGCCTCGGGCAGGTCGTAGGCCTTCGCCCGGTACACCCGGCCCTTGTTCGTGAAGAACAGGATCCAGTCGTGCGTGGAGCACACGAAGAAGTGCTGGACGATGTCGTCCTGCTTCAGCGTCGCGCCCTGCACGCCCTTGCCGCCGCGTTTCTGCGAGCGGTACAGATCAGTTTTCGTCCGCTTGGCGTAGCCCGTGCGGGTGATGGTGACGACGACGTCTTCCTGGGCGATCAGGTCCTCGACCGACACGTCGCCGTCGAACGGGATGATCTGGGTGCGCCGGTCGTCGCCGTACTTGTCGACGATCTCCATCAGCTCGTCGCGGATGATCGACCGCTGCCGCTCGGGCTTCTCGAGGATGTCCTTGAGGTCGGCGATCTCGAGCTCGATCTCGGCCAGCGTGTCGATGATCCGCTGCCGTTCCAGCGCGGCCAGCCGGCGCAGCTGCATGTCCAGGATCGCGGTGGCCTGGATCTCGTCGATGTCGAGCAGCGACATCAGGCCGGGCCGGGCCTCGTCGGCCGAGGGCGACCGCCGGATCAGGGCGATCACCTCGTCCAGCATGTCGAGCGCCTTGACCAGACCGCGCAGGATGTGGGCCCGTTCCTCGGCCTTGCGCAGCCGGTACTTGGTGCGCCGCACGATCACGTCGACCTGGTGCTTCACGTAGTGCCGGATGATCTGGTCGAGCCGCAGCGTGCGCGGCACGTCGTCGACCAGCGCCAGCATGTTCACGCCGAAGTTCTGCTGCAGCTGGGTGTGCTTGTAGAGGTTGTTCAGCACCACCTTCGCCACCGCGTCGCGCTTGAGCGTGACGACGATCCGCATGCCGGAACGGCTGTTGGTCTCGTCCGCGATGTCGGCGATCCCGGTGATCTTGCCGTCGCGGACCAGGTGCGCGATGTTCTCCACCAGGTTGTCCGGGTTGACCTGGTAGGGCAGCTCGGACACGACCAGGATGGTGCGGCCCTTCGCGTCCTCCTCGACCTCGACGACCGCGCGCATCCGGATCGAACCGCGACCGGTGCGGTAGGCGTCCTCGATGCCGGACGTGCCGAGGATCATCGCCTTGGTCGGGAAGTCCGGGCCCTTGATCCGCACGAGCAGCGCGGCCAGCAGTTCGTCGTCGGTCGCGTCCGGGTTCTCCAGCGCCCACACGACGCCCTCGGAGACCTCGCGCAGGTTGTGCGGCGGGATGTTCGTCGCCATCCCGACCGCGATCCCGGAACCGCCGTTGACCAGCAGGTTCGGGAACCGCGACGGCAGCACGTCGGGCTCCTGGGTGCGCCCGTCGTAGTTGTCGCGGAAATCGACGGTGTCCTCTTCGATGTCCGCGAGCATCTGCATCGCGAGCGGCGCGAGCCGGGACTCCGTGTACCGCATGGCGGCCGCGGGGTCGTTGCCCGACGAGCCGAAGTTGCCCTGTCCGTCGATCAGCGGATAGCGCAGCGACCACGGCTGGGCGAGCCGCACGAGCGCGTCGTAGATCGCCGAGTCGCCGTGCGGGTGGTAGTTGCCCATGACGTCGCCGACGACGCGGGAGCATTTGTTGTACCCGCGGTCCGGGCGGAACCCGGAGTCGAACATCGAGTACAGGATCCGGCGCGCCACCGGCTTGAGGCCGTCGCGCACGTCCGGCAGCGCCCGCGACACGATGACGCTCATCGCGTAGTCGATGTAGGAGCGCTGCATCTCCTGCTGGATGTCGACCGGTTCGATCCGGTCGTGTTCCGGCGGCAAGGTTTCCGTCATGGGGTCCTTCTTGGTGAGCAGTCCTGGGGAAGCGGGTTAGCAGGGGACGCCTACACGTCCAGGAAGCGCACGTCCTTGGCGTTGCGCGTGATGAACGAGCGGCGCGCTTCCACGTCCTCGCCCATCAGCACGGAGAACAGCTCGTCGGCCTGCGCGGCGTCGTCGAGGGTGACCTGCCCGAGCAGCCGGTTCGCCGGGTCCATCGTGGTCTCCCACAGCTCCTCGGCGTTCATCTCGCCGAGACCCTTGTACCGCTGGATCGCGTCGTCCTTCGGAAGACGGCGGCCCGCCTCGACGCCGGCCTGGATGACCGCGTCGCGTTCCCTGTCCGAGTACGCGTACTCCGGCTCCGACCGCGGCCACTTGATCTTGTACAGCGGCGGCCGCGACAGGAACACGTGGCCGTGCTCGATCAGCGGCGTCATGAAGCGGAACAGCAGGGTGAGCAGCAGCGTGGTGATGTGCTGGCCGTCGACGTCGGCGTCGGCCATCAGCACGATCTTGTGGTACCGCAGCTTCGAGATGTCGAAATCGTCGTGGATGCCCGTGCCGAGCGCGGTGATCAGCGACTGGACCTCGGTGTTCTTGAGGACGCGGTCGATGCGTGCCTTCTCGACGTTGATGATCTTGCCCCGGATCGGCAGGATCGCCTGGTACATCGAGTCTCGGCCTTCCTTGGCCGAACCGCCCGCCGAGTCGCCCTCCACGATGTAGAGCTCGCATTCGCCGGGGTCGTTCGAACGGCAGTCCTTGAGCTTGCCGGGAAGACCGCCGATCTCCAGCGCGCCCTTGCGCCGCACCAGATCGCGCGCCTTGCGGGCGGCGAGCCGCGCCTGCGCCGACGAGATCGACTTGTTGATGATCGTCTTGGCTTCGCTCGGATTGCGCTCGAACCAGTCGGCGAGCCATTCGTTCGACTGCTGCTGCACGAACGTCTTGGCCTCGCTGTTGCCCAGCTTGGTCTTGGTCTGGCCCTCGAACTGCGGTTCGGCCAGCTTGATCGACACGATCGCGGCGAGACCCTCGCGCACGTCGTCGCCGGTCAGGTTGGCGTCCTTCTCCTTGAGCAGCTTCTTCTCGCGCGCGTACGCGTTGACCACGCGGGTGAGCGCGGCGCGGAAGCCCTCTTCGTGCGTGCCGCCCTCGTGCGTGTTGATCGTGTTGGCGAAGGTGTACACCGACGGCGTGAACCCGGTGTTCCACTGCATCGCGACCTCGACCTCGAGGCCCGCGCCCTTGGCGTCGAAGGAGATGACGCTCTCGTGGATCGGGTCCTTGCTGCCGTTGATGTGCTTGACGAAGTCCTCGAGCCCGCCCGGGTAGCAGTAGACGACTTCCTTGACCCGCGCCTGCTTGCCCGCGGCGTCCTCTTCGGTCTCCTCATCGGCGACGCGCTCGTCCCGCAGCGACAGGGTGAGGCCCTTGTTGAGGAACGCCATCTCCTGCAGCCGGCGCGAGATGGTCTCGAAGTTGTAGGTTGTGGTCTCGAAGATGCTGTCGTCGGCCCAGAACGTGATGGTGGTGCCGGTGTCGGTGGCCGGGCCGAGGTCCTCGAGCGGACCCGGGACCTGGTTGAGGTACTCCTGGCGCCAGCTGCGCCCGTTCACCTTGATCTCGGCGAGCAGTTTCGTCGACAGCGCGTTCACCACGGACACGCCGACGCCGTGCAGACCGCCGGACACCGCGTAGGAATCGCTGTCGAACTTGCCGCCCGCATGCAGGATGGTCAGCACGACCTCGAGAGTCGGCTTCTTCTCCTTGGGGTGCATGTCGACCGGAATGCCGCGGCCGTCGTCGACTACTCGCACCCCGCCGTCGGCGAGGAGAGTAACCTCGACCTTGGTGGCGTACCCCGCCATCGCCTCGTCCACGGAGTTGTCCACCACCTCCTGGACCAGGTGGTGGAGACCGCGCTCACCGGTGGAACCGATGTACATGCCGGGGCGCTTGCGAACTGCTTCGAGGCCTTCGAGCACGGTGATGGACGACGCGTTGTACTCGCTCTTGTTCTCGGTCACCGGCGTTGTTTCTCCTCGTCTCGCCCGAGCGGACGTCCGCTACTACAACAGTGTACTTGGCCGCACGCGCTCACATGCGGCTAGGACACCCCTCAGCCGGTCGCAGAGGGACGAAATCACCCTCAGTTGAGTCATCTCGTATCTGCACCTGCGCGGCCCGGTTCTCGGGGAACTCACCCGCCGAAGCGCAACCCCCGTCAGCCGTACGTGTCACGCGGCCCGCGGCCAGGCACGTGCCGGGGCCCTTTTCGCCAGCTCGGAGCGGTCGGACCCTGGATCCGCATCCGCTTGACGACGCCGTTGCCGACGCCCGCGGCGATCTTCGCCAGCAACTTGCCCTGCAGCAACCGCAGCTGCGTCGCCCACGCGGTGGAACTCGCGCGGACGGTCAGCTCGCCGTCTTTCAGCGCCACCGGCTGGGCGTGTTCGGCGACGTCCTCGCCCACGAGCCGGGCCCATTGCCCGAACACGCGCGCGTTGGTGACGGTGTCCTGCCAGCCGCTGTCGGAGACCAGCCGCGACACGAGCCTGCCGAGCGGCTGCGGGTCGCGCGGATCCGCGCCCGGACCGGACCAGCGACGGCGCGCCCGGTTCTGCCCGCCGCCCCCGGTGATCCGGCCGCGCCGGAGGTTCGGCGGGGCTCCGCGTTCGCGGGCTTTCGCCTTCGCCGCTTCGAGAGCGGCGTGCGCGAGGTCGCGGCCGCTTGGTTTGTCCCCAGTGGACGTCTCGTTCGGCCCAGTGGAACTGTCACGCTCAGTGGCGCCACGCGCGGGACTTCGGGAAGCGTCGTCCGCTTTCGGGGTGTCAAGACCGCCATCCGGCCGGTTCGTCACGCGCGGCGATAACGCGGCTCCGGGTTTATCCACACTGTCCACAGGTTTGTCCCCAGATCGGTGGGCAACCCGCGTGACCCCGGTCACCCCGCGTGGTCGTTGCGGCTGTTCAGACACGGTTCACCTCCCCGTCGGCCACCGTGAACCTCGCACCGGCGAGCTCCTCGGGCACGTCCTCGGCCACCGCCGCGGTGATGAGCACCTGCTCGGCGCCCGCGGCGACCTCGGCCAGCCGGGCCCGGCGCTTGCGGTCGAGTTCGGCGAATACATCGTCCAGCAACAAGACCGGTTCGCCCGCTTCGGCACGCAGAAGCTCGTAACTTCCGAGCCGCAACGCGAGCGCGAACGACCACGATTCGCCGTGGCTCGCGTATCCCTTCGCCGGCGCTTCGCCGAGGATCAGCTCCAACTCGTCCCGGTGCGGGCCGACGAGACTGATGCCTCGCTCCAGTTCCTGGCGCCGTGTGTCGGCCAACGCCTTCAGCAACAGCTCCCGCAGTACGTCTGCCTCGGCACGCTCTCCGCCAGGCACTCCGTATGAGGGCGGAAGCGCTTCGCCGAGCGAAGACTTGTACGCGATCTTCGCCGGACGAGAGTCGGGCGCGACTCCCATATAGGCGTCAGCCGTGTACGGCGCGAGGTCCGCGATCAGGTTCAGCCGTGCTGCCAGCAACTGCGCGCCAGCCACCGAGAGATGGTCGTCCCACACGTCGAGCGTCGACAGTGCGTACGGGTCTTCTCGGCCAGTACGGCGTTTGCCCGCTGTCTTGAGAAGCGCGTTGCGCTGCTTAAGCACCTTCTCGTAGTCCGCGCGCACGCCTGCGTACCGAGGCGCGCGAAGCACGAGCAGTTCGTCCATGAACCGACGGCGTTCGCTCGGGTCGCCGCGCACGAGCGCGAGGTCCTCCGGAGAGAACAGCACCGTACGCAGAATGCCGAGCACGTCACGCGGCTTGCCGACCGCGCCGCGGTTCACGCGGGCACGGTTGGCGCGGCCGGGCGTGATCTCGAGTTCGACCGTCAGCTCGCGATCCTCGTTGACGACCGCGACCCGGATGAGCGCGCGCTCACAGCCGTGGCGGACGAGCGGGGCGTCCGTGGCGACCCGGTGCGAACCGAGGGTCGCCACGTAGCCGATCGCTTCGAGCAGGTTCGTCTTCCCCCGGCCGTTCTGGCCGACGAGCACGACCGGCCCCGGTTCGAGCGCGAGGTCGGCCAGCGGCCAGGACCGGAAGTCGGTGACCTGGAGATGTCGCAGATACACGGGCGGGGAACCGCGGGAGCTAGCTCCCGGCCTTCTTCACAGCGTGGCCGCCGAACTGGTTGCGCAGCGCGGCGACGGCGCGCATCGCGGCGGAGTCCTTCTGCCGCGAGGAGAACCGGGCGAACAGCGCGGCCGACAGCACCGGGGCGGGCACCGCGTTGTTGACGGCTTCCTCCAGCGTCCAGCGGCCTTCTCCGGAGTCCTCGACGTAGCCCTCGAGGTCGTCCAGCTCCGGGTCCTCGTCCAGCGCGCGCACCAGCAGGTCGAGCAGCCAGGAGCGGACCACGGTGCCGCGCTGCCAGCCCTTGATCACGGCGGGCACGTCATCGACGGTCTTCGCCGCTTCGAGCAGCTCGAAGCCCTCGGCGTAGGCCTGCATGATGCCGTACTCGATGCCGTTGTGGATCATCTTCGCGTAGTGCCCGGCGCCGACCGAGCCAGCGTGCGAGAAGCCTTCCTCGCGCGGGCCCTCCGGACGCAGCGCGTCGAAGATCGGCATCGCGCGCTGGACGTCGGACGCCGCGCCGCCGACCATCAGGCCGTAGCCGTTGTCCTTGCCCCACACGCCGCCGGAGACGCCGCAGTCGAGGTATCCGACGCCGTGCGAAGCGAGCAGCTCGGCGTTCAGCTTGTCGTCGGTGAACTTCGAGTTCCCGCCGTCGATCACCAGATCGCCCTCGGACAGCAGCTGCCCGAGCTCGGTCACGGTCTGCCTGGTCGGCTCCCCGGCCGGGACCATGATCCACACGATCCTCGGGCCGGACAGCTTCGAAACCATGTCTTCGAGCGAGGTCGAGTCGCTGACGTCCGGGTTGCGGTCGTAGCCGACCACCTCGTGCCCGGCGGCACGCAGCCGCTCGCGCATGTTGAAGCCCATCTTGCCCAGGCCGACGAGACCCAGCTGAACCATGAGATCCCCTTTGGATTGGATCGGTTTTCCTCGGTTGGACGCGCGGTGCTCAGCCCGGCAGCCGCACCGGCATGAGCAGGTAGAGATATCCGGGGACGACGTTGCCCTCGGCGTCGGCGGGCTTGATCAGCGCCGGACGGTTGGGCGTGGTGAACGTCAGCTCGGCCCGGTCGCTGTGCAGCGCGCCGAGCCCGTCGACGAGGTAGCCGGGGTTGAACGCGATGGTGACCGGCTCGCCCTCGTAGTCGACCTGCAGTTCCTCTTCGGCGCTGCCCTCGTCGTCGCCGCCCGCGGACAGCCGCAGGGAGCCGTCGCTGAACTCGAGCCGCACCTGGGTGCCGCGCTCGGCGACCAGCGACACGCGCTTGATCGACTCGGTGAGCGCGCTGACGTCGATGACCGCACGCGACGTGTGGTTGGCGGGCAGCAGCTGGCGGTACGGCGGGAACTCGGCGTCGAGCAGCCGGGTGGTCGTGTAGCGACCGGCCCCGGACAGGCCGAGCAGCCCGTCGCCGGAAGCGAGCGCGAGCTGCACGGTCGTGCCCGCGCCGCCGAGCGTCTTGGCGGCCTCGGCGAGCGTGCGCGCCGGGACGAGCACCGCGGCGTCGGACATGCCCTCGGCCGGCTTCCAGGTGAACTCGCGCATGGCGAGCCGGAACCGGTCGGTGGCGACGAGGGTGAGCGTGTCGCCGGAGATCTCCAGCCGCATGCCGGTGAGCATGGGGAGCGTGTCGTCCTTGCCGGCCGCCGTGGCGACCTGGGTGACCGCCTGGCCGAAGACGTCCCCGGTGAGCTCGCCCGCGTGCGCGGGCTGGGACGGCAGCTGCGGGTAGTCCTCGACCGGCATGGTCGGGAGGCTGAACCGGGCGCTGCCGCACGTGATGGTGGCGCGGGCGCCGTCGACGGAGATCTCCACCGGCTGCGCGGGGAGCGCCTTGGTGATGTCGGCGAGGAGACGGCCGGAGACGAGCAGCCGCCCGCCGTCGGCGATGGTCGCGGGCACGCCGACCGTGGCCGAGACCTCGTAGTCGAAGCCGGAGACCGTGAGCGCGTCGGACTCCCCGTCCGCGCCCGCGTCGAGGAGAACACCGCCCAGCACCGGCACCGGAGGCCGGGAGGGGAGGCTTCTGGCCACCCACGCGACGGCGTCGGCGAGCCCGTCGCGCTCGACGCGGATCTTCATGCGCGCTTCCTTTCGACAGCCGAGCCCCTCGGCTCGTGAAGGGGTCGCCGGGCACCAGTCGTGAGCACCCCGCGCGACCGGGTCCCCGCCGGTCCGGTCCGCCCCGCGCGGGAACGGACCAGCTGCAGACATCCACGTTAGGCCGTCGCCGGGGGTGCCGTCACCTCGGCCTCCCCTTCACTTTGTCGACAAGACGACACGAATCTCGGCTTGTCCTCAGTTTCGTCCTCCGCCTGTTTTTGTTCTGTTCTTTCTTAGAAGAGATGAAAAACCAGTAGCAGTAATAGGGGCTGTGGATTGTGTGGACAGCGGTCGTTCGCGCTGGTCGTGGCGCGCGGCGGCCTGTGGGCAGCCCTGGTGGCGGATCGGTGGATGGTTCGGGCGATCCGTGGATGGTTTCGCGCCACCCACGATTCATCCACAGTTGGCCTTGGTTGTCCCCAGGCTTGTCCCCAGGTTGGGGCCGAGTTGTACCCAGGCTCTGGGGGCAGCCGAAGCGGCCGGGATCGCCCTGGTGAGTGACGACCCACAGGTGTGGATGACCTGTGGGCAACCTGGGGAATCCGCGTGGACAAGCCTGGGGACAACCTGTGGATTCGGTGTGAGCGGGATGTGGATCAAATCCGGATCGTCGCAGCTCCGAGATCCGTTGGCACTGTGGGCAAAGTGCCCACACCCTGGGGAAAACCCCTTGTGTATCAATAAGTTTCGGAATTTCTGCGTACACAGGCTGTGGATGTCTGTGGATACGTACGCGTGCTTCGCTCCCACGCCGCTCCGTACGCACGCTTCAGCTGCGTACGGGCGAGAAGCCAGTCGGGGCAACAAAAAGGGCACCACGGGGAGTCCGTGGTGCCCTTTCGTGTCGAAGCAGGACTGTCTACAAGCGAGTGTCCAGAAGCAGCGGTCGGCTATTGCCGCGCGCGCTGCTTTATCCGGGACGTCAGCTCTTGCACCTGGTCGTAAATCCGCCGGCGCTCGGCCATCTCCTTGCGGATCTTCTTGTCCGCGTGCATGACGGTCGTGTGGTCGCGGCCGCCGAACGTCTGGCCGATCTTCGGCAGCGACATCTCGGTCAGCTCGCGGCAGAGGTACATCGCGATCTGGCGGGCCGTGGCGAGCGCCTTCGTCTTGCCCGGGCCGCACAGCTCGTCGAGCGTCACGTCGAAGAACTCGGCGGTGACGCCCATGATGGTCGGCGCGGTGATCTCCGGCGTGTGCGAATCCGGGATCAGGTCGCGCAGCACGATCTCGGCGAGCCCGACTTCCACCGGCTGCTGGTTCAGCGACGCGAACGCGGTGACGCGGATCAGCGCGCCCTCCAGTTCGCGGATGTTCGCCTCGACCCGCGACGCGATGAACTCCAGCACCTCGCCGGGCACCGCGAGCCGGTCCTGGGCCGCCTTCTTCCGGAGGATCGCGATCCGGGTCTCCAGCTCAGGCGGCTGGATGTCGGTGATCAGGCCCCATTCGAACCGCGTCCGCAGCCGGTCCTCCAGCGTCTCCAGCCGCTTGGGCGGCCGGTCGGAGCTGACCACGATCTGCTTGTTCGCGTTGTGCAGCGTGTTGAAGGTGTGGAAGAACTCCTCCTGGGTGCCTTCCTTGCCCTCCAGGAACTGGATGTCGTCCACGAGCAGGATGTCGATGTCGCGGTAGCGCCGCTGGAAGGCGACCTTGCGGTCGTCGCGCAGCGAGTTGATGAAGTCGTTCGTGAACTCTTCGGTCGAGACGTAGCGCACCCGCATGCCGGGGAACAGCCGTTGCGCGTAGTGCCCGACGGCGTGCAGCAGGTGCGTCTTGCCGAGCCCGGACTCGCCCCAGATGAACAAGGGGTTGTACGCACGGGCAGGCGCCTCGGCCACGGCGACCGCGGCGGCGTGCGCGAAGCGGTTGGACGCGCCGATCACGAACGTGTCGAAGTTGTACTTCTCGTTCAGCTTCGTCTTCGACGTCTGCGGCTGCGCGGGCGCGGTGTAGGGCTGTCCCGCGATCGGCTGCCCGGCGAACCGGGGCCAGATCTCGTTGGCGGTCGCCAAAGCTTCGCCCTCTTCGTCGACTTCCTCGTCCGGGTCCTCGACATCGTCCAGACCCGGGGGCGCCGGCTGCTGCGGAGGCGGTGGCGGCGGTTCGACGCGGGCCGGCGGAAGACCGGCCGCCTCGACCTGCGGACGGCGCGGCGGCGGCATCGGCTTCGGGCGCTCCGCGCGCACGTGGTCGGCCTGGCCGTTCTCCGTGTGCGGGCTCGCCGGCGGCACCGGCTCGGGCCGCGGGACATCGTTTTCCACCCGGGCGGGTGACGCCGCATAGCGGGGGGCCGGCGCGACCGGTTCGGCGCTGTCGACCTTCACCGCGAGCGACACCGGACGGCCGAGCCGCCGCGACAGCGCTTCGGTGATCGAGGTGCGCAGCGCGCGTTCGATGGCTTCTTTCGCGAAATCGCTCGGCGCGGCGAGCAGCGCGGTGCCGTCGAGGAGACCGATCGGGCGGGTCACCCGCATCCAGGCCCGCTGCTGCGGGGAGAGGGTGCCGTCGGACAGCTCCCGCACCACCTGCTCCCAGATGACGCCCAGATTGTGCTGGTGCTCCGACACCGGTCTGACTCCCCTCCCCTCGTCGGCGCGCACGCCTCGGTCCCACCCCCGAGAACGTCCTGGAAGCTCGCCTCGAGCACGCGGTCCGGACTCACCCGCGCGACGGCACAGCGATATCCACAAAGTTGTCCACAGCTGTGCACTAATGTACGGCCGTCCGCAGCCACGCCCCCTGCGGGCTCGGCGTACTCCCCGGGCGCCTCCACACCCCCCGGCGCCGGCGAGGCCGCGTCAGTGCTGCCCGGAGGCCGAGAGAGGCACGCTAACAAGCCCTGCTCGTTGCCACAAGACGTGGTGCTGCGCAAGCATTTCACGGTGTACGGCGTGTTGCCATTCGGTGCCGCGCCGTGCCGGAAGGCAGTCTCCCGGGTCGGTTGCCGAGGGTGGCGGAGGGGCGCCTGCGGCTTGCCCGACCGGGGTGCGTACCCTCGTAAGGTCTCCCGTATGCGACGGGTGCGTTTCGCGTGCCTACGTATGTCGTCGCTCGTCGTGACGAGGCCACCCGGTGGTAGGAGACAGCACGAACTTCCGTGCGACCCGCACGACACGCCGGGCGCCGGGGAATCCGCCGTCGCCCGACGGCCGAGACACAGGAGAAGCAGTGAGCAAGGGCAAGCGCACCTTCCAGCCGAACAACCGTCGCCGCGCGAAGACCCACGGTTTCCGCCTGCGCATGCGGACCCGTGCGGGCCGGGCGATCCTCGCGGCGCGCCGTCGCAAGGGCCGCGCCGAGCTGTCCGCCTGATCCGGCTCCGCGCAACCGCGTCGTGCTGCCCGCTGGCGCACGTCTGCGGCGGAGCGAGGACTTCCGGGTCGTCCTCCGCCGGGGGTCCCGAGCCGGCAGGCGCCGCCTCATCGTCCATGCGTTGACCACGGACCCGTCCGTGGCCGCCTCGTTCGCGGCCAGGGCGGGTTTTGTGGTGAGCAAGGCCGTCGGCAACTCGGTGGTGCGCCACCGGGTGACCCGGCGGTTGCGGCACCTGGTTTTCGCACGTCTCGGAACACTGCCCGCGGGCAGCTCGTTGGTGGTACGGGCATTGCCTCCGGCAGCGTCCGCGTCGAGTGCTGAGCTCGGCGCGGATCTCGACGCCGCACTGCGCCGGCTCGGCCTCCTGCCGTCCGGCCGCCCGGCCGGGGCCGATGCTCCCCGGCAGCCGCGTCAGCAGGGCGCGGCACCCGACCACGGATCAGCGGTGTAAACGGCCATGGACGCCACCTCCGAACACAGCGCCACCGAAGTACCCGAGGGTGAGTCGCCGCCCCGGCCGGGTCCGGTCGCGTGGGTGCTGCTCCTTCCCGTGCGGTTCTACCGCAAGGCGATATCGCCCTTTCTTCCTCCGGCCTGCCGGTTCTACCCGAGCTGCAGCGCGTACGCAGTCGAAGCCCTGACCCGCCACGGCGCGGCCAAGGGCTCCTACCTCGCGCTGCGCCGGCTGCTTCGCTGCGGTCCCTGGACCCCGCCCGGCCGCGACCCGGTGCCCGAGAAGTTCTCGTGGCGGCACCGCACGCCTGAAACACCGATCGAGGAGTAGCTCAGTGCTCGATTTCATCTACTACCCCGTGTCCTTCATCTTGTGGTGTTGGCACAAGGTCTTCGGGTTCGTCTTCGGCGAAGCGACCGCGATCTCGTGGATCCTCGGCATCATCTTCCTGACGTTCACCGTCCGCGGCATCATGTTCAAGCCGTTCGTGAACCAGGTCCGGTCGATGAAGAAGATGCAAGACTTCGCGCCGGAAATGAAGAAGATCCAGAAGAAGTACGCGAACGACCGGCAGCGCCAGGCGCAGGAGATGCAGAAGCTCCAGCGCGAGCACGGCGTCAACCCGCTCGGCAGCTGCCTTCCGATGGTCCTTCAGATCCCGGTCTTCATCGGCCTGAACCACGTGCTCCGCGCGTTCACCATGCCGCCGGCCGGCGGCGGTCCGAAGACCGAGAACTACTTCTTCAACCAGCACGACGTCAACTCGTACGTCAGCGCCAAGCTCTTCGGCGTCAACATGGGCGAGGCGGTCAACAACGGCGTCGGCGCCGTCGCCGGCCACGTCGCGAACGGCGGCTGGCACTGGGAGGTCCTCCCGGTCGCGCTGCCGTTGATGATCATCGCCTCGATCGCCACGCACCTCACCGCGCGGCACTCGGTCTCCCGGCAGAACGCGTCGGCCGCGGGCACCCCGCAGACCGCGATCATGAACAAGCTCACCATGTACATCTTCCCGCTCGGTGTGCTCGTGTTCGGTGCCTTCTTCCCGCTCGGCCTGCTCTTCTACTGGCTGGCGAACAACGGCTGGACGCTCATGCAGCAGCGCCTCGTCTACACGAAGATCGACAAGGAAGAGGCCGCTCGCAAGGCGGAGGCCGCCGAGAAGCGCGCGTCGCTCGGCCCGAAGCCGGGCCAGAAGCCGACCGCGCCGAAGGTCGGGCAGAAGCCGGTGCAGCAGAAGAAGAACCAGCAGGGTCAGCAGAGCAAGGTGGCCAAGGCGGGTTCCGCGCACGGTTTCGCGCAGACCGCGTCCGACGGCAAGTCCGGCAACGCGAAGTCCGACGGCGGCACGTCGTCCGAAGCGAAGGCAGCCGAATCCGGGAACAGCGCGGAGAGCGCTCCGGAGCAGACGTCGAACCAGAACGGATCGAAGGAGAACGGCACCGGGGTGCCCGGACTCCTCAAGGACTCGAACAGGAAGTCGGGCCGGAAGCGTCGCTGACGCTTCGGGTTCGGAGAGGAGACTGAAGATGTCGGAGACGGTCGACACGATCGACGCCGATCAGGAAGAGACGAGCGCACCGGCCGAGCAGAAGGCGGGCGGTGACGACGCTCTCGTGCAAGAGGGCGACATCGCCGGCGACTACCTCGAGCGTCTGCTGGACCTGCTCGACTACGACGGCGACATCGATCTGGACGTCGAAGCCGGCCGCGCGATCGTCAGCATCGACGGCGGCGACGACTTGGAGAAGCTGGTCGGCCCCCGCGGCACGGTGCTCGAAGCGCTGCAGGAGCTGACCCGCCTCGCGGTCCAGCAGGAGACCGGCTCGCGCAGCCGGCTGATGCTGGACATCGCCGGCTGGCGCGCGGACCGCCGCGAGGAGCTCCGCGAGCTCGGCCGGTCCACCGCGGAGTCGGTCCTGGCGAGCGGCGAGCGGGTTCGGCTTCAGCCGATGAGCCCGTTCGAGCGCAAGGTCGTCCACGACGCGGTCGCGACGGTCAAGGGCGTCACGAGCGAGAGCGAGGGCGAGGACCCGAAGCGCCGCGTGGTGATCTTCCCCGAGGACTGAGCCCTCGGACGCGGAAAGCACTGAGCCGAAGCGGCCCACCGGAGTGATTCCGGTGGGCCGCTTCTTTTATGTCTGCCGCTGGGGCGGGTGTCGCCGACAGGTCGCTCCGGCTCCTTCGCTGCCGCGATCTCGATGAGCGCTCACGGCACTTTGCCGAACAGGGTCGCGCCGTCGTCCGGTGTTACGGACCTCCGGATGTAGCGACGACATCTGGCGCCCGTTGGCGACGGCGTGCCGCTCCACTGTTAGGTGCGTACTCGGTCGGCGTCCTCCCCTGTTCGTCGGACGGTGCGCTCTCCGTTCGGAATGGCGCGGCGGGTGGCGCGACCGCGCGAATTACAAGCGTGGCGTTTCACGTGAAACTCGCCCGCCGTCTCACCCGGGTGACTGCGTTTCACGTGAAACGACATGTGGATCGCTCGGCGACTCGAGTGGACTTGTCCACAGTTGCGGTCTGTCGGCTCGATTTGCCGTCGGCATCAGGGACAATCAACCGAGCGCGTTTCACGTGAAACGCGCGGAGCGAGGAGTGGAAGTAGTGAGCTTGGACGGCGCCACCGGGACGGTCCGGACCGCGGCGGTGGAGGTGTTCGGGGAGCGCGTCGAGCAAGCCGCCGGGTACGTGGAGCTGCTGGCGACCCATGGGGTCGAGCGAGGGTTGATCGGACCGCGTGAGGTGGACCGACTGTGGGAACGGCACGTCCTGAACTCCGCGGTGATCGGCGAGCAGATCCCGTCCGGGGCGCGCGTGGTCGACGTCGGGTCCGGTGCGGGGCTTCCGGGAGTACCGCTGGCGATCGCTCGACCGGACCTCGATATCGTGCTCTTGGAACCCATGGCTCGCCGGGTTGACTGGTTGGCCGAGGTCGCCGAGAAGCTGGAACTCCCGATCACCATCGTCCGTGGACGCGCCGAGGAGCGGTCCGTACGCGAGCAGCTGAGTGGCGCAGACGTCGTCACCGCACGCGCGGTCGCCCCTCTTGCTCGGCTCGCGGGCTGGTGCCTTCCCCTGGTTCGTCCCGAAGGTCGACTGGTTGCCCTCAAAGGCGCCAGCGCCGCCGAAGAGATCTCCCGTGACCGCGACGCGGTGCGCAAGGCCGGTGGTGCCGAACCACAGGTCGCGGAATGCGGGAAGGCGGTACTCGAAGTCCCCAGCACGGTGGTCCTGATCCGTCGCCTGCCGCCGAAGCCGAACCGGCCACGCGGCAGACGGAGCTAGCGCATGACAACAGCCGCGCCGTTCCACGTGAAACAACGCGGCGTGAACGTCCCCGAATCGTCTACCAGGAGGAGGTGTCGAGACCGGTGAATCCCCCGCCGTCCGACTCCGCGGAGGCCAGCCAGGAGATGGGCTGGACGCCGATCGCTGAAGAAGCCGTTCGCGCCGCGAGCGTGCTCCACCCCAAGGAAGGGGTACTCCCCCGACCGGATCGCCGGCGCGTGCTCACCGTCGCCAACCAGAAGGGCGGGGTCGGCAAGACGACGAGCACCGTCAACCTGGCCGCGGCGCTCGCCGTGCACGGGTTGAAGACGTTGGTGATCGACCTCGATCCGCAGGGCAACGCCAGCACCGCGCTCGACATCGACCACCGCTCCGGGACCCCCTCGATCTACGAGGTGCTCATCGGCGAGGTCTCGATTGCCGAGGCCGCGGCGCAGAGCGAGCAGTCCCCCAACCTCTACTGCGTGCCCGCGACGATCGACCTCGCTGGTGCCGAAATCGAACTCGTCTCCATGGCGAACCGTGAGACGCGGCTCAAGGAGGCGCTGTCGTCCGGCGCGCTCGACGAGATCGGCGTCGACTACGTCTTCATCGACTGCCCGCCGTCGCTCGGTCTCCTCACGGTCAACGCGATGGTGGCGGCGCAGGAAGTGCTCATCCCGATCCAGTGCGAGTACTACGCACTGGAAGGTCTCGGGCAGCTCCTCAGCAACATCGAACTCGTGCAGCAGCACCTCAACCGCGAACTGAGCGTGTCGACGATTCTGCTCACCATGTACGACGGTCGCACCAAACTGGCCGACCAGGTGACCAATGAGGTCCGCAATCACTTCGGCGACACCGTGCTGAAGACCGTCATCCCGCGCAGCGTGAAGGTGTCCGAGGCACCCGGCTACGGCCAGACCGTGCTCTCCTACGACCCCGGTTCACGTGGTGCCATGAGCTATCTCGACGCGGCGAAGGAAATCGCCGAGCGGGGTGTGAACGAGAGGAGCAGCACCACATGACTGAGCGCAGAGGAGGGCTCGGCCGCGGACTGGCGGCCCTGATCCCGACCGGCCCGGCAACGCCTCCGCCGGCCGCGACCGAAAGCAGCACGGCTGCCGAGAAAGCGGTGCGCGAGGACAAAGGCTGGTTCGCGGCGAACGGTGCCGCGGGCCAGCCGATCGCGGGCGGCGAGGTCGCCGGTGCGGTGTACCGCGAGATCCCGGTCAGCTCGGTCAAGCCGAACCCGAAGCAGCCTCGCCAGGTTTTCGACGAGGAAGCGCTCGCCGAACTCGAACATTCGATCCGCGAGTTCGGGCTCATGCAGCCGATCGTCGTCCGTGAACTCGGCGACGATCAGTACGAGCTCGTCATGGGCGAGCGCCGGCTGCGGGCCTCGCAGCAGGCGGAGCTCGAGGCGATCCCCGCGATCGTGCGGCAGACCGCCGACGAGTCGATGCTGCGCGACGCGCTGCTGGAGAACATCCACCGCGTGCAGCTGAACCCGCTCGAAGAGGCGGCGGCTTATCAGCAGCTGCTCGACGAGTTCGCGGTGACGCATGAGGAGCTGGCCGGTCGGATCGGCCGCAGCCGTCCGGTCATCACGAACACCATCCGGTTGCTCAAACTCCCCCTCCCCGTGCAGCGACGGGTGGCCGCCGGGGTTCTCTCCGCCGGGCACGCGCGGGCGCTGCTTTCGCTGGAGGATCCGGACAGCCAGGAGGAGCTGGCGGCGCGGATCGTCGCGGAGGGCATGTCGGTGCGCGCCACCGAGGAAGCCGTCACGCTGAAGAAGAACGAGAAGCCGGCGAAGCCGAAGGCCGCTCCTCGCAAACAGATTCAGGCACCCGGATTGCAGGAACTCGCGAACCGGCTGTCCGACCGGTTCGACACCCGGGTGAAGGTCGACCTCGGCCGGCGCAAGGGACGCATCGTTCTCGAGTTCGGGTCGGTGGATGATCTTGAGCGCATCGTCGGGATCATCGACGCGAATTCCGGGGAAAAATCGGCGAATCAGAGCGACGAAACCGATTAGGGATCACCCAGGGTCGTTTCGTCACGGTGATGATTGCGGTTCGAGGCGGCTGCGGTTACCCGGAGTGGCCGCCGGAATCGACCGGCGCGGGGAAGGGCGGCAGACCGCCGCCCGCCCCGTCCGCCTGGTTTCAGTTCGCGCGAGCGACGGCGCGCGCGACGAGATCCGCGAAAACCGAACCGAGTGTGGTGCCGGCGGCCTCGACTGCCATCGGCACCGTCGACGTTTCGGTGAGGCCCGGCGAAAGGTTCACTTCGAGGAAGTGGACTCCCCCGTCCGGAGTGATCACCGCGTCGGTGCGCGAGATGTCGCGCAGCCCGAGCCACCGGTGCGCGCCGACGGCGAGTTCACCGACCGCCTTCGCGGCTTCGTCGGAAATCCGGGCCGGGGTGAAGAAATCGGTGAGACCCGCGGTGTAGCGCGCGGTGTAGTCGTAGACGCCGTTCTCCGGCACGATCTCGACCGCGGGCAGGGCCTCGGGCCCGTTCTCCCCTTCGATGACCGTGACGGCCACTTCAACGCCGTCCACGAACCGTTCCGCGAGCACGGTGTCGCCATAGGCGAAGCAGCCGACCATCGCCGCGGGCAGCTCCGCCGCCTCCCGGACCACCTGGGTGCCGAGCGCCGACCCGCCCTGATCCGGCTTGAGGATCAGCGGCAGGCCGAGCCGCTCGACCATCGCGTCGAGGACCGATTGGGCCCCCAGCTCGCGAAAAGTGCTGTGCGGCAACACAATCCAGTCCGGCGTCGAGAACCCGGCCTGCTGCACGAACGCCTTCGCGGTCGGCTTGTCCCAGGCGCGACGGCAGCCCTGCGAGTGGGTGCCGACGAACGGCACGTCGAGCATCTCCAGCACGGTCTGCACCGAGCCGTTCTCCCCCTCGCCGCCGTGCAGCGCGACGACAACCGCGTCCGGACGCTGCGTGCGCAGCCGCTCCAGCAGCCCGGCGTCGGTGTCCCACTCCTCCACCGTGAGGCCCTCGGCCCGCAGCGCGGCGGACAGCCTGCGCCCGGAGCGAAGCGAAACGTCGCGTTCGTGGGAAAGCCCGCCGGCGAGCACGGCAACGGTACGGTCGACCACCGTGGGAACTCCTTAGTGTTGCAGGGCCGGTCAGACCGTGTCCGGAGACGGGGTCTCGGGCCCCGGGATGGTGCGCGCCTTCACGCTACCGAAGGTGCGGCTGAGGTCCATTTCGGACTCGAGCACCGCGGCGAGCCGGCGCACGCCCTCGCGGATGCGTTCCGGCGTCGGATAGCAGTACGACAACCGCATCTGGCGAGAGCCGAAACCGTCGGCGTAGAAACCGGTGCCGGACGCGTACGCCACCCGGGCGGTCACCGCACGCGGCAACATCGCTTTGGTGTCAACGCCTTCCGGCACGGTGACCCACACGTAGAAGCCGCCGTCCGGGTTGGTCCAAGAGCAGCCGGGCGGAAGATACTGGTGCAGCGCCGACAACATCGCGTCGCGGCGTTCGCGGTAGTTCTCCCGGAACTTCTTGATCTGGCCCTTCCAATCGTGCGTCGCGAGATAGCGCGAGACGATCATCTGGTTGAAGGTCGGCGGGCACAACGTGGCGGATTCCGCTGCCAGCACAAGCTTTTCGCGCACCGCGTGCGGCGCGAGCACCCAGCCGACGCGCAGCCCGGAGGCGAACGTCTTCGAGAACGAGCCGAGGTACACGACGTTGTCCGGGTCGAGCGAGCGCAGCGCCGGGTAGGTCTGGCCGTCGAACCCGAGCAGCCCGTACGGGTTGTCCTCGATGATCAGCACGCCGTGCTCACGGCAGATCTCGACGATCTCCGGACGCCGTTCGACCGACAAGGTAACGCCAGCCGGATTGTGGAAATTCGGGATAGTGTAAAGGAATTTGACCCGCTGCCCGGCTTTTTCGGCCTGGCGCAAGGCTTCCCGCAGTCCTTCGGGCACGAGACCGTGCTCGTCCATCGCGACGTGCACGACATTGGCCTGGTAGGCGGAGAACGACCCGAGCGCACCGACGTACGACGGGCCTTCGGCGATCACGACGTCACCCGGGTCGCAGAAAAGCCGGGTCACCATGTCGAGGCCCATCTGGGAACCGACGGTGACCACGACGTCGTCGGGGTGCGCCTTGATCCCCTCGAGAGCCATGATTTCGCAGATCTGGTCACGCAGCGCGGGAATCCCGTGCGCGGATCCGTACTGCAGGGCGACGAGCCCCTCCTCGGCGATGATCTCGCCGACCTGAGCCGACAGGGTGTCGAGCGGCAGCGCGGCCAGGTTCGGCATGCCGCCGGCGAGCGAGACGACCTCCGGCCGGCTTGCCACTGCGAAAAGCGCGCGGATCTCGGATGCGGTCATCCCGGCGGTACGCGCCGCGTACCGGTCGAGATGCGGGTCGAGATTGTTGCGGCCGGTCTGCGGCTTCGCGGGGCGGTTCTCGGTCATCGGACACCTGAGGGCTCGGCGGGTACCTGCTGGTAGATCCATTGAGTGTAACCGCGGCCTCTTCCAGCTCCCCGCTCTTCCGGCGCTTGTCACATCGGCCTATCCTCGGGGTGGTTCTTCCGGTCCTGCCTGCGCTCTTGCGGGCGCCGCGGCCGGAGTCGAGGGGTTCCAGGGAGGTTTCCGGTGTCACGTCGCGTGGTGGGCGTCACCCTGGACAATCTCGAGCACCTGCCCAAGAGCTGCCGCCAGTGCGTGTACTGGGAGCTCGCGCCGCATCTGAAGGCGCAGGCCGAGGAGTACGGCTCCACCGAGGTGGAGAAGGAAGCCTGGGTGTCCAGCGTGCTGCTGGAATGGGGTTCCTGCGGCCGCATCGTCTACAGCGACACGCTGCCGGTCGGCTTCGTCCTCTACGCCCCGCCGAACGCGGTGCCCCGCTCGCTCGCCTTCCCGACGTCGCCGCCCAGCGCGGACGCCGTTCTGCTCACCGCCTTCCAGGTCCTGCCGGAATTCCGCGGCGGCGGCCTCGGCCGGATGCTGGTGCAGGCCGTGGCGAAAGACCTCACGAAACGCGGCGTCCGGGCGATCGAAGCCTTCGGTGACGCCACCCCGGACGACGAGGACCCGCTGGGCCAGCACTCGTGCGTGCTGCCCGCCGCCTTCCTGCAAAGCGTGGGCTTCAAAACGGTGCGCCCGCACCGGAAGTACCCGCGGCTGCGTCTGGAGCTGCGCTCGGCGATCACCTGGAAGGAAGACGTCGAAGCCGCGCTGGAGCGTCTGCTCGGCCAGGTGACGATCACGACCGCCGAACCGAGTCTCGGCCGAGCCTGACTTCTTCCCGGGCTGTGGAGATCAGCCAGAATGATCTGGCTGGTACCCACCCTGAACGACCCGCCTGACTAGGTCGCCGAGTTCGGCAACGGCCAGCTCCGCTTCCACTCGCTGGTCACTCTCCGTATCTACCGCTGCGGCATCCACGGCCTCTCGCCCTGTTTTCTCGGCACCTTCATCCGCCCTGCGAGTGCCGCAAACCACCCATTCTCAACAGCATCGACCGAGGTCAGCGGCCACTCGATCCCCGCCGCCCCACCCTGAACACGGGTGTCGCGAGATCGTGTCCGACGAGCCCCATACCACCGCGGATTCACTCGGGAAACACCCACTCCCGGTACCTGTGCACAACTGTGGAAGAACCCCCGAGTTATCCACAGATTGCAGATAGAGGCCGTGGAAAAGCTGTGGATGGATAGAATGGATCTGGGGACGCCCCCCGGGACGGGTGGGGGCTGCCCCCAGGTGTGGTGGGTGCTGCGGCAGTGGGGCGCAAGTTCTTGTGGCGCCGGTTAAGCGGTGCGGGTGCTCCGGTTGTTTGGTGGTGCGGCTACGGGTGGCGGGCCGCCGGGGTGGGGGTTGGAGGCCGGGGAGGTTCCGCGGGGAGTGGGGCGGCGAGTCGTGACTGTGGGTAGTGGTTGGCTGGGGTGAGTTCTGGTCAGCGCGGCTAAACGGGCGGCTGGGCACGCTGGGGCTGAAGAGGGCGGTGCCGGTTCGGGGCGTGCTGAACGAGCCTGGCGACGTTCAGGGAGGAAAGTCCCGGGCAGAGGCCAATCAGGGGGCAGCTAGGGGTAGAGCAGAGGCCGAACGAAGAAGGGCGGCTATTCGGCCTTCGCCAGTTCGTGGGCCAGGACGTCGGCGAAGGTGAAGGTGCCGGTCGGCTGGTCGCCCTCGCCCAGGAGGTAGAGGCGCTTCACCGCGATGAGGATGCCCTCGGCCACGACGTCGCGGAAGGCGGGGTCGGCCAGGCGGGCGGCGTCGTCCGGGTTGGTCAGGTAGCCGATTTCCACGCGGACCGCGGGGCAGCGCGTGCGGGTGAAGATTTCCCACGTCTTGTAGTGCGTGCGACAGTCCAGCAGGCCGGTGCGCGCGGCGACTTCCCGCTGGATGAAGCCGGCCAGCAGCTCGCCGACGGTGGACGTCGTGCCGTTGCCGGTGCCGAAGTGGAAGCTCGCCACGCCCTGTGCGCGCGGCGACGGGTTGCCGTCGCTGTGCAGCGACAGGAACAGGTCCGCGCCGGCGTCGTTGGCGAACCGGGCGCGTTCGAAGTCCGTCGGGCTGTGGTTCGGGCCCCGGCTGATCAGGGCCTCCATGCCGGTGGCCTGCATCCGGCCTTCGAGCCGCCGTGCCAGGTCCCAGGCGATGTCTGCTTCGCGCAGGCCGCCGGCGACCACACCGAGGTCCTCGCCGCCGTGGCCCGGGTCGATGACGATGCGCTTGCCGCGCAGACGCGGGCCGGCCTGGCGCACCTGCTCCTGCTCGCGCAGGAAGACCGGGCGGCCGCCGCGGGCGCGCGGCGACGACAGGCGGTGCAGTTCGCGGATCGTGGCCGGGCCGCAGATGCCGTCCGACGTCAGCCGCATGTCGCGCTGGAACGTGCGCAGCGCGCGTTCGGTCTGCGGGCCGAAATACCCGTCCGGGCGGCCCGCGTCGAAGCCCAGTTCGGTGAGCCGCTCCTGAAGAGTGAAAACGTCGTCGCCGTGCACCGGCGACGACAAAAGGTACTGGAGCGGGCGGCTCCCGAGGTGATAGCTGGCACCCTTGAGCGCCTGGTACGTCGCAGGGCCCACGACGCCGTCGGTGATGAGCCCGCGGCGCTGCTGGAACGCGCGCACGGCCTGCTCCACCGCGACGTCGAACGTGTTGTACCGCTCGGTCCCCGCCACCGGCGGGAGCAGATCCATCCCGGCAAGGATCGACCTGATCTCGGCGACGTCGGGACCGGCGTCACCGCGGCGGAGTACCCGCATGCACTCCTCGCTCTTCCTCAGGCACCGAAACCGGCTCGATGCGAAACAGAAACTCGGGTAGGGGTGTACCCAGGCACCTATTGTGCCCTGTGAACTCTCGGTAAGGACGCAGGCCCGGTCGGTGCGCCACGGGAGGAGTGCCTCCTCCCCGGACAGACACGCCGAGTGCACCTGCGCGCACACCCCCGTGCGGGTGGTTCCCGAACGTGCGAGAATCCGGACCGGCGAGTCGATCGCCGCTGGCCCGGGTTCTCAGCAGGTGGACCGCTCAGAGCACGTCAGCGAGATCCGACAGCAGCGCGGCCTTCGGCTTCGCGCCCACGATCTGCTTCACCGGCTTGCCGCCCTGGAACAGGATCAGCGTCGGAATCGACATCACCTGGTAGTCACGCGCCGTGTTCGGGTTCTCGTCGATGTCGAGCTTCGCGACGGTGATCTTGTCGCCGTTTTCCTTCGCGATCTCCTCGAGCACCGGGGCGACCATCTTGCACGGCCCGCACCAGGTCGCCCAGAAGTCGACGAGAACGGGCTTCTCGCTGGTCAGGACGTCGTCCACGAACGACTTGTCGGTCACCTTCACGGGTTCGGACATCGCTTGCTCCTTCAACTCGGTGGGAAAGTCAGTGCTCGCCGGCGCCGTAGCCGCCGCCGACCAGTTCCGGTGCTTCGTGCGCGTCGGCGTCGCCGTGCTCCGCCAGCCATCGTTCCGCGTCGATCGCCGCGCTGCAGCCGGAGCCGGCCGCGGTGATCGCCTGCCGGTAAGTGCGGTCCACCAGGTCGCCAGCGGCGAACACGCCCGGCAGGTTCGTGTAGGACGTGCGGCCCTGGGTGAGCACGTAGCCCTCTTCGTCCAGGTCCACCTGCCCGCGCACCAGCTCGCTGCGCGGGTCGTGGCCGATCGCGACGAAGAACCCGGTCACGTCGAGCGTCTTCTCCTCGCCGGACTTCGTGTCGCGCACCTTCAGGCCGGACACCGTCCCGTCGCCCTCGACGCCGGTGATCTGCGAGTTCAGCTGCCACTTGATCTTCTCGTTCGCACGGGCGCGCTCGAGCATGATCTTCGACGCCCGGAACTCGTCGCGGCGGTGCACGATCGTCACGGACTTGGCGAACTTCGTCAGGAACGTCGCCTCCTCCATCGCCGAGTCGCCGCCGCCGGCGACCGCGATGTCGTGGTCGCGGAAGAAGAAACCGTCACAGGTCGCACAGGCGGACACGCCGCGGCCCAGCAGCTCCTGCTCGCCCGGCACCTTCAGGTACCGCGCGGCGGCGCCCATGGCCAGGATGACGGCGCGCGCGGCGTAGCGCTTGCCGTTCGCGACGACGTACTTCACGTCGCCGGTCAGCTCAAGCGACTCGACGTCCTCCGCGCGCAGCTCGGCCCCGAACCGCTCGGCCTGCTTGCGCATCTCCTCCATCAGGTCCGGACCCTGGATCCCGTCGCGGAAGCCCGGGAAGTTCTCGACCTCAGTGGTGGTCATCAGCGCGCCGCCGAACTGCGTGCCCTCGAACACCAGCGGTTCCAGCTGTGCGCGAGCCGCGTAGACCGCTGCGGTGTAACCGGCAGGACCCGACCCGACGACGATCAGGTTCCTGATTTCCTCGGCAGCCACCCGTCAACCCTCCGCTCGTAGTGACCTGTGCTCCAGGCTCAACACGATCGTAGGTGGAGGTGTTCCCGGCGGTGACGCCCGCTACGTCCGGGCCGCTACTTCTTGCCGACCACCTTGTCGAACAGCTTGTCCGGGTTCCCCGGTCCGCAGTCCGCGCCGAACGCGACCAGCCGGAACTGCGCGAGCTTGCCGGTGGTGTAGATCGCCACCACGCCGGGCTTGCCCTCGACGGTCACCGGCCGCACGCCTTCCGGCCGCACCGCCGGGTCCATCCCGGCCGCGGCGACGCACGCGTCGAACCTCTTCGAGTCCTGCAGCGGGCCGTAGTTCCGCACGCCGAGGCCGCCGCCCAGCAGAGCTTCCGCACCACTGCCGTCGCTGCCGACGGTCGGGCCGCCGACCGCGGACGGTGCGGGCGCGGCCACGCCGGGCGTATCCGTCTTGGTCGTACCGGGAATCGACAGCGTGATGGCCACCGCGGCGGCCGCGGCGGCGGTCAGGATCCCGGCTCCCCAGCCGAGCTGCCGGTTCCGCCGTTTCCGCGCCGCCGACAGGTCCACCACCGGCGCGACCGGGTGCTCAGCAGGCCCCGGCGCGGTCGCCGGAAACGTCGCCTCCTGCCGGGCCGCCGACTCCGCGGCGAGCGCGGCGTCGAGCCTGGCCGCGAACTCGGCGGGCATCGGCGGGGCCGGTTCCGCCGCGAGCGCGGACAGGTCGGCGGTGGTCGCCTCGAGGGCCTCGATGATCGCGCGCGCCTCCGGATCCGCGTTCACCCGCGGCCAGAGCTGAGCTGCCTCCCGGTCGTCGAGGACCCCGGCGTGGAGGTCGGCGAGCAGGTCGACAGACCAGGGCGGCCCGATGGTTCCGCCTGCCCCCCGGCTCTCGTCCGTCATCGTCCCTCCCCGTTCCCCGGCGAGCGCTGGGCCCGCCCGGCACTCCGGGACCCCTCCGAAGTGGCGTGCTTGCGTTTGCTTTCGTTAGTTGGGACGCCGCCACCGCCGTCCGGGTTCCGCAGATGCCCGAGAACCTTCGCGAGTTTTCCCCGCCCGCGCGCGCACCGGCTTTTGACCGTGCCCTCGGCGATGCCGAGCATTTTCGCGGTCTCGGCCACCGAATAGCCCTCGACGTCGACGAGCAGGATCGGCGCGCGCTGGTCCTCCGGCAGCTCGTCGAGCGCCTTGCGGACCAGCAGGCTGGTTTCCTTCTCCGCCATCGAATCGCCGGGCGCGGCCGGTTCGTTGAACTCCCCGGTCTCGGGCAACGGCACCGTCGGCCGGGCCTGCCTGCGGCGGATCCGGTCGAGGCACGCGTTCACCACGATCCGGTGCAGCCAGGTCGTGACCTGCGACTCCGCGCGGAACTTGCCCGCCGCGCGGAAGGCCGAGATGAACGCCTCCTGCAGCGCGTCCGACGCCTCTTCCGGATCGCGCAGCGTGCGCAGCGCTACCGCCCACATGCGGTCTCGATGCCGCCGGACCAGTTCACTGAACGCATGCGGATCGCCCGCGGCGTGTGCCGCGATCAGATCCGCATCCGTGGGAGCTGCAGCCGTCACCCGGCAGAGCCTACTGAGTCGTGCGCGCAGCTCACGCCGCAGGCAGGAAGCTCAGTTCTCCGATCTGGCTCTCGAAGCCGTTGCCGCCGTTGTCGCCCAGCTGGGTGATCCAGACGATGAAGTACTGGCTTTGCGTCGGCTGCTGCAGGGTGATCGTGGTGTCCGGCCCGTTCAGGTCGCCGCTTCCGACCACCTTGGTGTCGTCGAGCTGCGGGTTCTTGCTGTCCGCCGACCGGATCTCGACCTTCGTGCCCGGGCTGTCCGCGCTGATCTTCACCTGCGCGAGGTTCACCGGGTTGTCGAACGAGACCGCGATGCCGACGCCGGGCTTCAGCGCGGGCAGCTGCTGCTGGTACTGGTCGGTTTTCCAGATCGTGCCCGGGTCGCCGTCAATCGTGTTCTTCACCCGGCCCGGGTTGTCGCCCGAGCCCTCCGGGTTGTACAGCGAGGCCGACTTCGGAGCCACCGGATCGCCGACCTTCGGGCTCGCCGGCTGCTGGTTCGCCGGCGGCGGGGCCTGGTTGCCCGGTTTGGCCGGGGCCGAACTGCCGGGCGGGGCCGCGACGTTGATCGTGGGACCGGTCGGCTTGCCGTCGCCCTGGAACAGGTTGATCAGCATCAGCCCGCCCCACGCGAGGATCACCACGGTGGCCACCACCAGCACGGTGACGCCGAAGGCCAGCTTCCGCCGCCGCGCGACGTCCTTCACCGGCTTCTTCGTGGTCCAGATCGTGCCGTCGGGATCCGCCGCCGCTTCGTCCTTGCCGACCGCGTTGATCAGCTGGGTGCGTTCCTCGTGCTCGGCGACCTGGCCGAGCACGCGCAGGATGGCCGAGCTGGTGCGGATCCCGCCGCTGCCGCCGTCCTCGATCGTGCGCACGGCCAGCGAGGACAGCTCCGGCGGCACCGCGGGCACCAGCGACCGCGGCGGCACCACGTGCCCCTGCGGGGTGAGCGGGGCCGCGGGGATCGCGGGCGGTCCGCCCGGCAGCGCCCAGCGTCCGGTGAGCAGCAGGTACAGCACCGCGCCGAGCGCCTTGACGTCATCGCGGAGCGTGGCTTCCGGCAACGGGCCGGGGAAGGCGAGCTTGAGCGCGCCGCCCGGGGTGAGCCGCAGCCGCTGCGGGTGGTCGAGGCCGAGGACGAGGCCGTTCTGGTGGGCGTGGTCGACGGCTTCCGCGAGCGCCTGCACCATCCGCGCGGCCGCGGCAGGGGCCACCGGCCGCTGCGCGACCAGGTCCACCAGGTCACTGCCCTTGGTCCACTCCGCCACCACGACACCGAGCAGTCCCTCGCTGGAGGTGACGCCGCTGCCGAGACTGAGCACGTCCAGCACCCGCGCGACGCCGCCGTGCCCGAACTTGGACGCGTGCGCGGCCCGTTCCAGGGTGCGCCGGGCCTGCCGCGCCGCTTCCGGATCGGCCGGATCGCCGACCAGCAGCGTCAGTGCGACGTCCCGTTTGAGCTGCCCGTCCCGCGCGCGCCAGAGGTGCGCGGCGGCCCGCTCGTCTACGCCGAACTGGGCAAGCAGGCGATACCGGCCGTCCCCTACGACGCGTCCGGGCGCGAGCGATCCGCCCCGGGCGCGAATGCCCGCGGCGTCCCCCGCCTGCTCGCTTCGTCTCGTGTCCACGCTCTCTCCCGCTTCGCTCCCGGCACCGAGGGTACCCGGATCATCAGCCGTAGAAGCGTCGTGAGTCGTGAATCAATCGTTACCCGCGCTTGATCAATCGGGTGAATCTCGATGTTACGGGCTTCAGCTCCTCGACCTTCAGCGCCATGAGCACCCCGAACGAGACCGCGATCCCGACGATTCCCTGCAGGATGAGCTCGATCCAGGCGTGCGGAACCGGGCCGAGCGACGAGGGCACGATCAGCCCGACGACCCACGCGGCCCCGACCCCCAGAACGCTCGCCACGACCGTGAACAGGATCACCCCGATCACCCGCTTGCTGCGCAGGTTGCCGAGCGTCACCCACAGCCACACCTGGCCGAGCATCGCGCCGATCACGTAGGTCAGCGCGTTCACCATCATCACGCCGAGCACGATGTTCTCCGGGTTCAGCAGCACCGGGCACAAGAACAGCAGCGGCACCTTGACCACGGTCATCACGATCATGATCAACGTCGGCGTGCGGGCGTCCTTCATCGCGTAGAACACCCGCATCTGGAGCATCACCAGCGCGTACGGCAGCAGCGCGAACGCGGTGATGGCCAGCGCCTGGCCCATCCGCTCGGCGTTCCCCAGCGGTCCCTTGCCGATCGCGAACAGCGCGACGCCCATCGAGGTGCCGACGATCGTCATCACCGCGGAGATCGGCACGAGCGTGACCGTGGAGATCCGCGAGGCGTATGACAGATCGCTGACCAGCTTCTTCGTGTCGCCGTCGGCGGCGGCGCGGCTCAACCGCGGCATGATCGCGGTCAGCAGCGAGACCCCGAGCACGCCGTAGGGCAGCTGGAACAGCAGCCACGCGTAGTTGTAGGCGGTGACCCCGCCCGAGGTGCCCTTGGTGAGCACCCGGGTGGTGATCGTGAGGCCGATCTGGCTGACCGCGACGTAGCCGACGACCCACAGCGCCAGCCCGCCGAACTCCTTCATCCGGCTGTCCAGGCCCCAGCGCCAGCGCGGGCGGAAGCCCGACCGCAGCAGCGGCGGGATCAGCATGAGCGCCTGGGCGGCGATGCCGCCGGTGACGCCGAGGCCGAGGGTGAGCACCTTCGGATCGGTGATCGCGGGGTGGTCGACGTCGATCGATCCGGGCATCAGCCACACCACGAGGATGGTGAAGATGACCACCAGGTTGTTGATCACCGGCGCCCACGCGGTCGGCCCGAACACGTGCTTGGCGTTCAGCATCGCCGAGACCAGCGCGAACACACCGTAGAAGAAGATCTCCGGCAGTAGCAGATAGGCGAACGCCGTGGTCAGGCCCGCGCTCGCCTGCCCGGACGAATCGATGTACAGCGAGGTGAACGCGGGTGCCGCGATCACCGCTATCACGGTGCCGATGAACAGCACGGTGACGCCGGTGGTCAGCAGCCGTTGCGCGTAGGCCTGGCCGTGGTCCGGATCGTCCTGCGAACGCACCAGCAGCGGCACCACCACGCTGGTGAGCACGCCGCCGAGAAGCAGCTCGAAGATGATGTTCGGCATCGTGTTCGCGACGTTGAACGAGTCGGTCGCGACCCCGGAACCGATCGCCGCGACCAGCAGCACCTTCCACAGGAAGCCGGTGATCCGGCTGATCAGCGACGCGATCGCCATCCGCCCGGAGGCCTTGGCGACCGAGGGGCCCTCGTCCTTGGGCTGCTCGGGAGCCTCGGCCGGACGCGCGAGCGGTGCGTCCTTGACCCGCGGCATGACCTGGGTGGCCAGCGCGTCGTACGGGCGCAGGACGTCCGGGTCGGCGGTCGGCCAGCGCGAGGGGGCCGCCAGCGGGACGCCGGCGGTGCGCGGGATGAACCGGGTGGCGTCCGGGTCCCGCATCGCCTCTTCCTGCCACGGCCGGATCGGCGTGCCGGGACGCGGGCCGCGGCCGCGATGCACCGGCGGCTGCGGGCCCGGCACGTTGGCGGGCGGCGGCGTCGGCTGCGGAAGCTGGCCGCGGTTCGGCGGCTGGTTCGCCGGCGGGAGCGGTTGCGGACCCGACGGCGGGAGTTGCTGCGGGCCGGACGGCGGCCCGGACGGCCGCGGCGGGGGCGGCTTGCGCACCGGCGGCATCGCGGCCCTGGTCGGGACCGGACGCGGCTGGCCGTTCGGCGGCGGGACGCGGCGCGGCGCGCGCTCCCGGGGTTCGCGGGGTTCGGCGCCGCGCGGGTCGATCCGGCGCGGCTGGGCCCGGTCAGCGGGCGGACGTTCGTCGGGCAGCGGCATCCGCCGGGTGCCGTTGGGCGGCGGCTGCCTGCGCTCGGCGGGCGGCGGCGGAGGGGGCGGCTGGCGACGGGCGTCCCTCACCGCGCGGCGAGGCTGGTCGCTCCGCCTCGGCGCCGCGTCGTCCCGCCGGGGACGACCCGCACGCTCGGGTGGTTGACCCGGCTCTTTGTCCAACGCGTGCCCAATCCTCGGCGGTCCCCTGGTTCCCTGCCATTGTGGCAGCGCCGACCCAGGGTAATCGGGAACGGGCGCGAGCACCCGCCCCCTTGCGGATGTCAGGGCGTGCCGCCTCGGCTTTCCTTGATCCGCCGGTAGATCCGCCGGGACGCGAGCAGCAGCAGCGCGCAACCAGCGGCGACGGTGATGATGATGGTGATCGGGCCGTATTCGGTCGAGGTCAGCTCGAACCGCGCGGTCGCGCCGAGATCTGTGCCCGATGGGGTGGTCAACGACACATCGACCGACAGGTGACCGGCCCGCAGCGCCTCGATCTGCACGTACCTGGTCTGCCCGCCCTTGGCCGGGAAAAGCAGGTCGCTGGCCTGCTCCGGCCGGATGCCCATGGTGTTCCTCAGCGCGATCTGCGCGGTGACGCCGACCGGCAGGTCGTTGTGCACGTACACCGGCAGCGGCGAGGACCCGGACGCGAGCGCAATCGTTTGCTTCGGCTGTTCGACGGTCACCTGGTCGCGGATCGCGGCGAGTTCGGCCGTCGCGTTCGCCGAGGCGGACGCGACCGCCGACGGCCCGAAAGCGGTCGAACTGCCGCGGACCAGCGCGTCGCGCACCGGGCCGACGATCGCCTGCGGTTCGACCCGGTTCCTGGGGTCTACCTGCATCGCGGACATCAGGCCGGCGACGTCCTGGTCGAGGCTGGACAGCTGGTCGGCGACGGCCGCGCCGCCGTCCGACCGGGTGCTCGCGACCAGCGAAGCGCTGCCCTCGGGGGTGCTGCCCAGCAGGTCGTCGAGCGTCGCCCCGGCGGTGACGCCCGCGTTGGTGAGCTTGCCGAGCCCGGACAGGAAGGCGTTGAGCTCGTCGGTGGTGGCGTCCCAGCGCCGCGGCGGAGCGATGAGCATCGGCCCGCCGTCTGCTCCCTCCGTGCGGCCGAGTCCGGCTTCGAAGGCGATCGCGGCGAGCCCGTTCTGGGTGGAGACCGCACGCTGCGACGCACCGCTGTACGTGGTCGGCGTCTGCGCGCTCGGCGTGAATCCGGTGAGACCGGCGGTGGCCATCGAGTTGGTCGCCTGCGCGCGCAGGCCGTCGGAAAGGGTCGCCGCGCCGGTGACGGTCTCGTCGTCACCGCCCGCGCGCAGCTTGCCGCTGTCGGTCAGCACGGTCTGGAAGCCGCCCAGCGAAATCGCCGACAGCGCCTTGTCGTCCGGCGTCCCGCCCGGCCACAGCACGCCGGCTTTCGACTCGACGCCGAGCACTTGGCGGATCGTCGCGGTGCCGTTCAGCGCCGTGGTCATGAGGCCGGAGTCGGGATTGCCGTCGGCGCCGCGGACCTTGCCCAGCGTGGTGAGGTCGGCGTCGGCGAACGGCAGCGGGATCACGCATCGCCCGGTGACCAGCGCGCGCAGCGCGGCCAGCCAGTTCGACGCGGCGTCGGCGCCCTTGCCCGCCACCCCGCCGTTGACGCGGTAGCCGGCGCGCATCGCGTCGACGGTGCGCAGCAGGTCGGGATCGAGGGCGAAGCACAGCGAGCCGCCGATCTTCGGATTCGTCTCCTGCGCCGCCCGCGCCGCCGAGACCAGCGAATACAGCCGTCCGCCCGGGCTCAGCTCGTCGGCGAGGGAATCGTCGGTGAGCGTCATCGGCACGCCGAACGGCGCGGACTGGATGTGCGGAGTGCTGTCGGTGATCGGCCACAGCACCGCCAGTTTCGAATGCCGCTGCGTCGCCTGGTTGTTCGCGTGCCCCGGCGTCGACAGCACCGGCATGAGCAAGCTCACCGCGGCGAGCCGGGCCGCACCGCCGTACTCGGGGGTGCCGTTCACGTTCACCAGCAGCGGGTAGACCCCCGGCCGCAGCCCGGCGCCGCGCGGTCCGGTGAGCGGCACGGTGATGTTCAGCCGGGCGCTCTGTCCCGGCTCCAGCTCTTCGGCGAGCAGCGTGAAATCGGTGAGCGGAGTGTCCTGCACGGGATTCCCGGCGAGCACCGAGTCCATCGCGCGCGGGCTCGAGAGGCGTTCGCCGATCTGCAGCCGGGCCATCGGCTTGACGATCCGCCGGGACCCGGTGTTGGTCACCGTCCCGGTCACCGTGATCGCCTGGTCCGTGCTGGTGATCACGCGCGGGGACAGCTGGCCGAGGTCGAGCCGCAGGTGGGCCGGTTCCGGGGACGAATTCTCCTGCGCGCCCGCCGGCGCACCGAACAGCGCGGTGGCGGCGACGATCAGCAAGGACAGCAAGAAGGCGGCGGGCCGCTTCACTCGGGTGCTCCCTCTCAGGCGCGCTCGTCGGGCGCGAAAAGTTCTGCTGCCCCGCGAACCAGCTTGCGCTCGTCCGCGTAGGCGAGGGTGGTCTCCAGCTCGGCCAGCGGAACCCAGGCGACCTCGGTCACCTCGACGTCCTCGTCCGACAGTTCGCCACCGGTGGCTTCGAGCAGGAAATGGTGCACGGTCTTGTGCACCCGGCGCTGCTGCGCGACGAACCAGTAGTCGATGGTGCCCAGCGGCTGCAGCACGCGCGCGGAGATGCCGGTTTCCTCCTTCACCTCGCGCACCGCGGTCTGCTCCACCGTCTCCCCGTCCTCGATGTGGCCCTTCGGCAACGACCACAGCAGTCTGCCGTGCCGGTCGAGCCGGCCGATCAGCACCGCGCGTTCCCGCTCCGGGTCGACGACCAGTCCGCCCGCCGAGGTCTCGTCGACCGTGGTCAGCCGCCTGCCGCGGTGCCGCCGTCGCCGCCGGCGCGGCGTCGGCGGTCCGGCGCGACCGGCAGATCCAGACATGCTGCGATGCTAGAGCAAACGGTCGCCCGGGTACTCTGGCTCTCCGTGTCCGTGTCCGGCGGCGCCAGCGGCACTGGCGCCATTTTCGTGGTGGGATTCGAGTGAACAACCTGGTCGCCCAGCAGAACGCGGTGACGGAACTGATGCGAGTGTCCCCGCTGGCCGATGAGCTGGCCGAGCGCTTCGCGCGCGCCGGCCACAGCTTGTACCTGGTCGGCGGCAGCGTGCGCGACGCGCTGCTCGGCAGGCTGTCGAACGACCTCGACTTCACCACGGACGCGCGCCCGGACCGGGTGCTGCAGATCGTGAGCGAATGGGGCGACGCGGTCTGGGACGTCGGCATCGCGTTCGGCACCGTCGGCGTCACCAAGAACGGCACGACGCTGGAGATCACCACGTTCCGCGCGGACAGCTACGACCGCGTCGGCCGCAATCCCGAGGTCACCTTCGGCGACACCATCGAGGGCGACCTGCTTCGCCGCGACTTCACCGTCAACGCGATGGCGATCGACCTGGTCGGGAAGACGTTCATCGACCCGCACGACGGCATCGACGCGCTCCGGCTGAAGGTGCTCGACACTCCGGCGCTGCCGCAGGAGTCGTTCGCCGACGATCCGCTGCGGATGATGCGCGCCGCCCGGTTCTCCGCGCAGCTCGGCTTCACCGCCGCGCCGCGCGTGGTCGAGGCGATGACATCGATGGCCGAGGAGATCGACCGGATCACCGCCGAACGGGTCCAGACCGAGCTGTCGAAGCTGATGCTGGCCCCCGATCCGCGGCCGGGCCTGGAGCTGCTGGTCGACACCGGGCTGGCCGATCGCGTGCTGCCCGAGCTGCCCGGGATGCGGCTGGCGATCGACGAGCACCACCAGCACAAGGACGTCTACCAGCATTCGCTGACCGTCCTCGCGCAGGCGATCGCGCTCGAGAAATCGCACGAGCCGACCAGCGAGCCCGACCTCGTGCTGCGGCTGGCCGCGCTGCTGCACGACATCGGCAAGCCGGCCACTCGCGAGTTCCAGCCCGGCGGCGGCGTGAGCTTCCACCACCACGAGGTGGTCGGTGCGCGGATGGCCCGCAAACGTTTGCGGGCGCTGAAATACTCGAAGGAAATCGTCGAGCAGGTCTCCCAGCTCGTGTTCCTCCACCTGCGGTTTCACGGGTACGGCGGCGGCGAGTGGACCGATTCGGCGGTCCGCCGCTACGTCACCGACGCCGGCGACCTGCTGACCCGGCTGCACAAGCTCGTTCGCGCCGATTCGACCACGCGCAACAAGCGCAAGGCAGCCCAGCTGCAGGCGACCTACGACGACCTCGAGGCCCGCATCGCGCGGATCAAGGAGCAGGAGGACCTCGACCGCGTCCGGCCGGATCTCGACGGCAACGAGATCATGCGGCTGCTCGGCCTGCCGCCGGGCCCGGAGGTCGGCCGGGCCTGGAAGTTCCTCAAGGAGCTGCGGCTCGACCGCGGTCCGCTGGAGCACGACGAGGCGGTCGCCGAGCTGAAGAAGTGGGCGGCGGCGGAGGGCCTCGGCTCAGGCCAGCAACCGCAGGACTGACTGAACTGAACCGCGGGACTTAAAGGCGATCCCGCCGCGACGAAGTCGGCGCCTTCAAACACTGGATCATCGTCCGGCCAGCCGAGATACTCCCTGTGTCGAACCGAATGGGGGGATCGATGACGCGGCAGCACGGCGGGGACCGGCGTGGGGCCAGCTTTCTCGTCACCTTGCTGCGGCGCGGAACGCCCGCGCTGGCGACGGCGACGACCGGGTTGACCGACGAGATCGCCGATCCGACCCCGGTGCGCGCGCTGCAGCGGATTTCGCGGATGGCCGGTCCGGTCGACGAACGGCACCATGACGGATTGCTCTTGCGGGCGGCCCGGTACGTGGTGCTGGTCCCGCTCGTCTACCGGCTGGTCGTGGTGCCGGCGACGTTCGCGACGTATGCGGTCAAGCACGGGCCGTCCGGGCTGGCGTCGGTCGCGATCGTCACCGTGTGCTCGGTCGCGCTGAGCGCGTTCGGCCTGTTCTGGATGATGCGCCGGGCCCCGTTCCGCAGCGATCTCGCGGGTCGGCTGTTGCTGGTCGACCTCGTGGCCACGCTCGCGTTCGAGCTGTTCCTGGGCGCGACGGTCTCGCCCGCGGTGTTCCACGACGCGGTCGGGGTCGCGGACAAGCACCTGCTCGGCAGCGTCGCCCTGCTCACTCTCGCCGTCGGCATCCCGTCCGGGATCGGCCTGGCCGCGCTCAGCCTGCCCGTGCGGTTGCTGTCGGACCTGCTCAACCACGGCACGGTCGATTTCGCGCAGGCCGCGTCGCTGTATCCGACGATGTTCGGCGTCCTGTTCACCGCGGTCGGCGCGCTGATCCTGCTCGGACTCGGAATCCGGCTCGCGCTGGCGTACGGCATCCGCAACGGGCGGCTCGCCGAACGCGCGCGGCAGCACCGGATGCTGCACGACACGGTGCTGCAGACGCTGGAAGCGATCGCGCTCGGCGGTCCCGGGGATCCGGACCAGCGGCTGGTCGAAGTGCAGCGGCTGGCCCGCGCGCAGGCGATCGAGCTGCGGCAGACCATCGAGACCGCCGCGGCGCAGCGGGCCGAGGAGGGTGCGCGGCCGCTTGGCGAGAAGCTCGCGGCGCTGGCCGCGGAGATGGCGCGCGACGGTCTGCGTGCGCAGCTGGTGATCGCGGAGCTCGACGACGACACGCTGTCCGAGGTCCGGCAGATCGCGATCCGCGACGCAGTGCGGGAAGCGATGCGCAACACGATGAAGCACGGCGAGACCGACAAGGTCGTGGTGCGCGTGGAGGAACGCAACGGCGGGATCGCGGTGATCACGCGGGACCACGGCACCGGCTTCAGCCCGCAGGACCGGCCGGCCGGGTTCGGCATCAGCGAGTCGATCACCGCGCGGCTGGCCGAGGTCGGCGGGACCTCGCTGGTCGAATCGAGTCCGGGGAGTGGAACTCGGGTGACCTTGTGGGTGCCGCTGTGAGCGGGGTGGCCGGTGCGCTGGCGGCGTACCGGGAGGGAGACGTCGAGCGGGCGAGTGCGCTTGCCGTCGAGGCTGGAACTCCGTTGGGTGCCGAGCTGGCGACGTATCTCGCGGCGGGGCCGAGCGGTCCGGTCTATGACCAGCCAGCCGCGTTCACCGCGTTCATTCGCGGCGGCGGGAACGTCGAGTTGTACCGGCGGTTGAGCGAAGAACTGGCTGCGCGGTACGACTCCTGGCGTCCGTCCGCGCTGCTGGATCTCGGCTGCGGCGACGGGTTGGCGATCGAACCGGCGCTGGCGCGGGCCTCGTTCCGGCCGGAGCGGATCGACCTGGTGGAGCCGTCGGAGGCGCTGCTCGCGGACGTCGAAGTCCCTGGTGCACGCCGGTTTTCGTTGACCGCACAGGACTTTCTCGCCGCGGACGGTTCCACGTGGAACCTTGCGCAGTCGACGTTCGCACTGCAGTCGATCGAGCCGTCCTCCCGGGCTGGGGTGCTGAGCGCGTTGCGGGCGCGGACGGAACGGTTGGTGCTGGCCGAATTCGACGTGCCGGACACCGCCGACCCGGAGTCGCTCGCGCAGCGGTACGAATGCGGCGTCGCCGAGTACGGCGAGCAGGCTTCCCTGGTGGCACAAGGATTTCTGCTGCCGGTGCTGCTCGGCGTCGCGGCTGGGACGGCGCGGACGAACTGGGAACATCCGGCCTCGGAATGGATCCGGCAGCTCGAGGCCGCCGGGTTCGCCGACGTGACAGTGGAACCGCTCGCGGACTACTGGTGGTCGCCCGCCGTGCTGATCACGGCTTCACAGCCGGGATAGCGCTCCCTGCTCGATGTGCAGCGCGATCGGCCGCGGCAGCAGGTACGCCGTGGCCCCGCCCGGCTGTGGACCCCACGGTGCCGTGACACCGGTCAGCACCCGGATGGTGCGCTGCACCCGGTACTCGTGCCGGTCGCGTTCGCGGTCCGGCGTCAGCGAGGTTTCGAGGAACCGCACCGAATTCTGGTGCACCAGGTTCCCGGCCTCGGGGCCGAACCGGACCACCGTCGTGCCGGCGGGCAGCGCGACGATCCGCTTGCCGCGGAAGAACGACAGCGGCGGCTCGCCGCGCATCGGCAGGATCGGCCAGTCCGCGGGCTGATCGGATTCCTCCGGTGCCTGTGGCGGCAGCATCAGCAGCGTGCCGAGGAGGAATCGCGCCGCGTCGGCGAGGTTGGCGAACGCCACCGGCTCCACGGACGGCGGACGAGACACCTCCCAGCGGTTTTCCGCGCGGCGCAACGTCCACACGCCCTCGGCGGGCATCTCGTCCGCGCCGATCCGGTACGCCGACGACGGCACGCCGTGCTCGACGAGCCGTTGCTGCAGCAGAGCCAACGTCTCGGCCGCACGCAACCCGCGGGTCGGTTCGCCGCGGATCGCACGGGCGAGCGAGCTGTCGTCCGGGATGTCGGCCTCGGTGCGCCCCGGGCGCGGTTTGCCGAGCACGTCGGCTTCGGCGGTGGCGCGCACCAGGTCGCGCACGATCGGCGGCCGGAACCCGCCGGCACGGATGTGCTCGACCAGCTCCGGCTCCGGCGGGACGCCGTATTTGCGCAGGTAGTGCGGTACGGCGGCGGGCCAGATCCAGGTGCCGTCGGTGTGGAAGGCGTGCGGCACGTCCGGCGGCGCGCCGGGCGCGAAGATGTCCGGCTGCGGCACGGGCCGGTGCAGCACGACGGGCGAGCGGAACAGGTAGTCGAGCACGCCGCGGACCTGGTCCGGCGGCACCGGCGGGCGGTTCACCACGGGCCGCTCGCCCTCGTTGTGCGCGTCGACCGGCCGTGCCTGGCGGAATCCGATGCTCAGCGGCAGCCCGGCCTTCGCGCCGAGCCAGTCCGGCAGGTGCTTGTCCGGACGCGGGAACCGGGTCAGCTCCACGAGGTAGGACTCGCGGGCGGGCTCGCCGCCGTCGTTGGGCGGCAGCCGCCACTCCGGCTCCTGGTCGGCGTCGAAGTCGAAATCGAACTGCGAATCGGCGTCGAGCGTGAAGGTGCCTTGGAACCAGGTGCCGGTCTCCGGCTGGTACATCGCGGCGCGCAGCTGGGTGAACAGCGTGCTCAGCTGCGGCGTGCCGGGCAGCGACACCGAAACCGGGCCGTTCTCGTCGCCGACCGCGCGAACCTCCAGTTCGGAGTAGTCGCCGACCTGCCGGAACTGCGCCGCCACGCGCGTCCAGCCGCCGGGCACCTGGCGCAGGGTGCGGCCGATCCCGCGCAGGATCCGGGTCTGGTCGCCGCCGTCGATCTCCGCCTTCGGCTCGCCGTAGTCGTGCCGCGTCAGCCACAGCCCGGTGAGCTGCTTGCCCGGGACGGTCACCGAGAAGTCGGTCAGCCCGAGCTGCGCGGCACGCACCGGATCGTGCCGCGTCCAGCGCAGGGTCAGATTCGGCTGGTCGCCCGGCGCGACCTCGAAAAGCTCGTTGTCGTATTCGACGTAGGTGCGCAGGTCGAACGTCGCGGGCACCTCGTTCGCGAGCACGACCTTGGCCGGTTTGCCCTCGTGCTCGCGGTCGAAATCCTCGGGCGCTTCCTCGTCGCCGACAACGGTCAGCAGCAGCGTGCCGTCGGTGGTGGAGCGTTGTGCCGCGAAAGTGCGATCGTCGAGCGTCGCGTACAGGCCGTCTGGGCGTTCTCCCGATTCCACCCGGTAGCGCACGTCTGGTTCCTCCCCGAAGTCCCCCGTGTAGCCGCAACGAACTTAGCCGACCGTGTCACGACCCGACCATCGGTCACCGGAGACGGGAGAAGATGCGCCCACAAATACCTGCTCGGGTGACCGATCAGTGCCGCGGGTACCGCTGCACCCAGGCGTCGCCCAGTGCGTTGCGCGCCGAATGGCGGTCGAAATGCCACAGCGCGTCGGTCGCCACCTGTTCGATCAGGTGGTGCAATTCGAGCTGTTCGACCCACTTCCGGGGCAGGCCGGGGACGCCCACCCGCGCGCCGAGCAGCGCACCGGTCAGTGCGCCGGTGAGCGCGCTGCGGCCGGAGTGGTTCACCGAGCGGAGCATCGCCTGCTCCGGGTAGTTCTCGAACCCGGACAGCGCGGCGAACGAACGGCCGAGAACGGACAGCGTGCTGTGCCCGTCGCCGATCAGCTCCGGCATCCGCAGGTCCGGCAGGCCGTGCTCGCCGAAGAACGGCACCGCCTCGGCCACCAGGTCGCGCACCGGTCCCCACTCCGGGCCGTCGTGCTCGTCGAGGACCTCGCGAGAAAGGTTCCAGACCGGATAACTGAACGAGTCCTTGGTGAGCGCCTTCTCGAACACCCATGCCAGGTAGGTCGCGGCGGCCACGTCGTCCGGCTGGTGCGTCACGCCGGCCAGATCGCGCACGACCTGGCTGATGCCGCCGCTGAACCCGGTTCCCGGACCCGCCGCGGTCAGCACCGCGGGCAGCGCGCCGAGCAGCGCGGTCGGGCCCGACATCGGCGCGGCTTGCGGATCACCGGTGACCAGCGCGAGGTACGCGTTGAGTTCGGCGTCGTCGATCGCGCGGCGGGCATGCAGCTCGGGCACCTTGACGAGGAAACCGTCGGCGTTCTGGATCGCCGCGCCCTGCGTGTGCAACCAGCGGCCCAGCGCGCCGCGGACCACGCCGGGGAACAGTTTTTCGACGTCACGCGCCTCCGGCTGCTCGCGATGCGGGCTCCGGATCACCGCTTCGGTCAGGAAAAGCAGCCGCTGGGTCATCGAGCCGATCCGGCCCGGCAGGTCGAACGCGAGCGGCAGGTCGCGGACGCCGTCCGGACCGTAGGTCGAGACGATCTCGTCCAGCCGCATCCGGTCGACGGCCGACCCGAGCGCCTCGCCGAGCGCGAAGCCGACCCACGCGCCGACGACCCGCTGCCAGCCGTACCGGAAGTTCTCCAGGCTGACCTCGGGGTACTTGCCGAACGTGTCGAGCCTCGGGACGATCCGGCCCTCGTTGTCCCAGGACGGCACGAGACCGTTGGCGCGCAAGTCATTCGGCCGCGAGCGGCTCGGCTCCGGCTGTTCGAACCGGCGCAGCCACGACCGGCCGAGGACAGTCCGGCGGCATTCGTCCGCGGTCAGCTCGAAACCGTGCCGCCGCGCGCGTTCCGCGGCCGCCTTCGGCACGTCGACCGGCTTGTCCAGCCCGAGCCGGGCGGCGGTTTCGACGGCGAACTTCTCGAGGTCTTCTTCGATTTCCGGGCAGCGGCCGTTCTCGTCGACCCGCGGCTCCTGCCGGGGAAATCGCTTCGCGATCGCGGTCAGCTCGGCTCCGGCGACGTCCTCGAAGGTCGCCGGACCGCCGTTGATCACGAGGTTCGGCGGATGCTCGAATTCGGCGAGCGTCGCGAGGTCGACGCGCCACCAGGCGTGCTCGCGGGCGGGCAGGTTCCGGGTCGAGCTGAACACGCGCAGCTCGTTGCGTTCCTCGGAGAAGTAGAACCGGTCGGTCGCGCCGGTTTTGAGGTCGAACGGCACGAAGACTTCGCAGCGCAGCAAGCCGATCAGCAGCTGCTCGCGGGAGAGCCAGCCGACGCTGGCGAAAGCGAGAAGGGTTTCCAGCGGGTTTTCCGGTTTCGGGTAGCCGCGGCGGATCGGGCCGGCCTTGTACTCCGGGTTCTCGCGTTCGTCACCGGTCTGGTGGCCGTCGTCGTCGACCTTCACCCAGCCCGCGACCGCGGGCAGCGGCACGCCGAGTTCGCCCAACCCGGCCTTCGCGTACTCCGGGTCGACGACCTCGCGCCAGCTCTCCTGGCCGGGGTACGCGACCGGGGTGCTGAGCCCGCCCGGATGCGGATGCGCCTGGCGCAACTCGCCGTCCGGCTCGCGCACGAGCACCGACGGCGCGGGGAACAGCTCTTTGTCCGGACGGCCGTCGTCGAGGAACGCGACGGTGTTGTAGGGGATCGACCAGCCCTCGGGGACCCGCAGCACGCGGTCGTGGTCGACCCGGAGGCCGCCCGGCCCGGAGACCTCGGGGCCGTGCACGGCGCGCAACCACTTCCCGACCTTCTCCACCGCTTCCGCCGCTTCCACCTACTCGATCCTCTCCAGGCTTCCGTCGGACTCGTGCTCCGCGATCGGCTTGGGCAAGACGTACGCCACCGCGCCCCCCGGAAGGTTCGCCCAGGGCACCGTCACTCCGGTGATCACATAGAGTGATCTTCGGAGGCGGAAAGTGCTGGTCATGCGCTCCCGTTCGAGTGGCAGGGACGTCGTCGCGAACCGTACCGCCTGGTGATGGACCAGGTTGCCGGGTTCTTCGCCGAATCGCAGAACGACGGTACCTTCCGCCAACCGAGTGAGTCTCTTGTTCCGCAGGAGCGTGAGGGGAGGGTCACCCGGCGCGGGCTGGACCGGCCAGTCGGCGACCTCCCGCGCCGTTTCCAGCGGGGTTTCGCGGCCGCCGGTCGCGCGGGCGGGATGCATCAGCAGCGCGCCGAGCAGCTGCTGAGCGGCGTCTTCAAGGCGGGCGAAGCTCTGCTCGCGACCGTCCGGCGCGACGACCGCCCATCCGGCTTTGACCTGGTAGAGGCTCCACTTTCCGGACTCCCGGCCGCCGAGACAGCGGACGTCGGGCCACACGCCGAAGGAGTCGAGCCGGTGGCCGAGGTGGGTCAGGACTTCGGCGTCGGACAGGACCGGGTCCGGGTTGGTCTCCCGCTCGGCGGCGATGTCGGCCGCGGTCCGCTGGACGTCGGTCGCGGTCGGTCGCGGACGAGGTTCCCCCGCAAGATCGGCTTCCGCCGTGCGGCGCACCAGAGGTTCGACGTACGGCGGATGAAAGCCCAGGTCACGGATGTGCTGAAGCAGTTCCGGCTCAGGCGCGGTCCCGTTTTCGCGCAGCTGCTCGGCCACCTCGAGCGGCCAGATCCAGGTGCCGTCGGTGCGATGTCGTGGTCCGGCCTCGGCCTCGCGTTCGAGGTACCGCAGCACGAGCGGCAGTTCTGCCTCCGGCAGCGGTTCGCGGGTTCCGGCGTCGGCCGTGGCGTGCCGGAACACGACGCCGAGCGGGAGGCCGACGTGCAGCCGCCACCAGTCGGGAAGGTGCTCGTCGTCGCGGGGGAAGGTGGTGAGTTCGGCGAGGTAGGCGGTCGAATCGGGCGGCGTCGTCCACGGGGGCTCGTCGTCGGTGAAGTAGTCGAAGTCGAACGCGTCGTCCGGGGTGAGCACGTAGCGCGCCTGAATCCAGGTGCCGCGGCCCTCTTGGTACATCTCGGCCCGCAACGCGGTGAGCCGCTGGACCACCTCCGTGCTGGCGACTGTATTGCGCGCCTGCACCTCGAAATGGTCGCCGAGCTGGGCGAACCCGATTCCGGCCGCCGCGTCCGGATCTGCCCGGTGCGCCCGGATCAGCCGGCCGATCTCGACGAGCGCCTGCTGACCGGTACTCGCTGGTTCCACGTGAATCATCCCGTCCGGAGCGGACGGCATCAGGACCCGCGTCGGCGGTTCTGCGGAACGGGTCCGCGCGGACGGACGCGGCGCGGGGTCGGCCGCGGGGCAGGCATTGACGAGGCGTGCTGCGGTTCGGGTGCGTCGGCGAGGTGCTGCACGAGTGCCTGGACGGTCGACGCGAGCTGCGCGGGCGTCGTTCGTTCGAAGGCGTCCGGCGCGAATTCGAGCCGGCCGAGCGTGCCAGCCGGTCCGGCGGTCGCGCGGACGAGCCCGTCGGGCGAGGTCAGGACAGCTGAGGCGTCGAGACGGGCACGGTCGTCGCCGATGGTGCTCACGGTGGCCCCCCCGTGTCGGTTGCGCTGCCGAGATTAACTCGACTGGGTCGCAAGTCACCCTAATGCTAGACAGTGAGTTACTACCCCCGTTTGGGTGCAACGGTTTGCGGCAGCGAATCGACGCGGCGTCGGCGGGCCAGCAGATATCCGGCACCGCCCAGCAGGTACAGCGCGGTCGCGCCGACCATCAGCTCCGGCGAGTACCCGTTGTCCTTGACGAAGACGGCCGCGATCGCGACCGCCACCACCTGGGTGATGTTGAACAGCGTGTCGTACAGCGCGAAGACCCGCCCGCGAGCCTCGTCCGCGACATCGAGCTGCACCGACGAGTCGACGCACAGCTTCAGCACCTGGCCAGTGCCCATCACCAGGAACGATGCGATCAACGCCAACGGCAGCAGCATCGGCAACCCCAACGCCGCCTGCGCGATCGCGGCGAGGAGCAACGCGCCCAGCACCGTCCGGACCCGCCCGATCGAGCGGATCAACCGAGCCGTCACCAGCCCCGCGACGAGAATGCCTGCCCCCGCACACGCGACGAGTTGTCCGAGCCCGGGCAGTCCCGCGCGGAAAACCCCGTCGTCAGTGAAGTAATTGCGCATCAGCAGCACGCTGAGCAGCAACGAAATCCCGTACGCCGCTCGGTGCGCGAACAACGCGACGAACCCAGCCGTGACGCTAGGAGCCCGCCACGCGTGCCTCGCTCCATCAGCAAGCCCGCGCGCGACCGCCACCACGGGATTTGTCGGTTCATCGACCACGGTCGGCCCCAGGATGCCCTTCGCGAACCGATGCGCGAGCGCCGCCGACACCAACGCGCCGACCGCCGCGAACGCCGTGGTCTCCGCCGACCCGATGTCGCCGGATCCGAACACCGCCCGCAACCCGATCGCGCACCCGCCGCCGACGACCGCGATCGCCGACCCGAGCGTCGCCGCCACCGCATTAGCCGAAACCACCGCCTGTGGCTCCACGACGTGCGGCAACGCAGCCGACAACCCAGACCCGATGAACCGGCTGATCCCCTCGGCAAGCAGCGCGAGCGAGAACAACCCGATTCCACCCACCCCAGCACCGACCGCAACGACCGACGCCACGATCGCCACGGCCCGCACGAGGTTCGCGAATACGAGCACCCGCCGCCGGTCCCACCGGTCAAGCAACGCTCCCGCGAACGGCCCGACCAGCGAATACGGCAGCAGCAAAGCCGCAAACCCCTCCGCGATGGCCAACGGATCAGCCGCCCGCTCGGGGTTGAACAAAACCGCCCCAGCCAACCCAGCCCGGAAGACGCCGTCGCCCCACTGCGCCGCGAACCGCGTGAACAGCAACCGCCGGAACAACGGATCCCGAACCAGCCCGCGCACCCCGCCCCGCTCCCCCGCCACCCTCACCCCGCAACCCTACCGAGGCCCCCCGACAAAACCCCCGAAACGAGACACCACACCAACTCCACCGCACAGTCCCGCGATCAGCCGACCAAAGCGACTCAAGACAACGAAGCACGCGGCCGTGGAGCCTGATGCCGCGACATCGCCCCAGCCCGCAAAGCGCGACAGACCAGCCGAAGCGAGAAGGACACCCAGGCAGTGCCCTAACCGAGACGGCTCACCGCACGACGAGGTCCTCCGGACCAGACCGACCCGCTAAGAGCCTGGATCGAAGCGTGCCTCGCGCAGCGACGCGCGGCCAAATGCGGCGAGACCCCGCCCGCAGTGCACGTGAGGCCAGGCGATGTGAGCAACGCCCCGTCGGAAGGCGGCTCGACCGCAGCGAGGTCCTCCGGACCAAACCAGCCCACTAAGACAGACCAGGAAGCCCGCCGTCGCGCACCCCACGCCCATCCGGACGCTCCGCCTTCCCCCCACCCGCAGAGCACCCTGGCCCAGCCGACCCCACCCGAAGGCCGCAACCTCACCGGCACAAAGACCCGCAATCCAAACGCAACTCCCCCAACCCACCCCAGCCACCAAGAAAGCCAAAGGGGGCCCCGCCCCCGACCACCCCGAAAACCGCACCGAAGGCACCGCGGGGGTCCGGGGGGCTCGGCCCCCCGGGTACCCAGCGCCGGTGGCCCGGGGAAGGTGCCGCAGGCACCGAACACGAAAAGCCGACACCGGCGCACTCGTTTCGCCTCTCGGCGGCTTGGCGCAGTGTGGCTCCGGCCGGACCGGTATTCCACAAAGGCGGTTCTTCAGTGAGCCCGGGGGACACGAGTGCGCCGGCTCACTGTTCTCAACGAGGCGGGTGGTGCTGGTGTTCCCGTGCCGGGAGGATTTCCGTCGGCGGGTGATGGGATCATGGGTGACGTGCCAGCGGACGCCGAGGTTGAACCGGGAACGCTCCTGGTCGCCGCACCCACGATGTTCGACCCGAACTTCAAGCGGACGGTGGTGTTCGTGATCGATCACCGGGCGGAGGGCACGCTCGGGGTGGTCTTGAACCGGCCGTCCGATGTTCCGGTGAATGACGTCCTGCCGGGGTGGGGCGCGCATGTCGCGGAGCCGCAGTCCGTGTTCGTCGGCGGGCCGGTCGACAAGAAGACCGCGCTGTGTCTCGCCGCGTTGCGGACTGGGGAGTCCGCTTCCAGCGTGCCCGGTGTGGTCGCGGTGCGGGGGCCGGTGGCGCTCGTCGATCTGGACAGCGATCCCGAAGTGCTCGTGCCCAAGGTGCGCGGCGTGCGCGTGTTCGCGGGCTACGCCGGGTGGGATTCAGGGCAGCTCGCGGGCGAGATCGAGCGCGAGGACTGGGTGATCGTCCCCGCGTTGCCCAGCGACATTCTCGCGCCGCCGAGCCGTGACCTGTGGGGCCAGGTGCTGCGCCGCCAGGGGGTGCCGCTCGCGTTGCTGGCCACCCATCCTGGCGATTTGCAGCGGAACTAGGCGTCGCTGGACTTCTGCAGGACTCCGCAGCCGCCGGCACCGCACGCGCAGCCGCTGCAACCGGCCGGGGCCGGCGAGGGCGCGGGCACGCTCAGGGCCGCTCGCGCGCCCATCCGGGCACCGGCGACGACCATCACCAGCAGGCCGAGCAGTCCGACGATCGCGGCGGCCACCAGGCCCGCGGTGGCGGGGATCGCGAGACCGGCGAGTCCGCAGACGACCGCGGCCGCGCCTCCGGCGAGCGTCGGGATTCCGGCCACCCGGTTGGCCAGCTGGAACGCCTCCTCGCTGCGCATCGAGGCTTCGGTCCGGACTCCGGCCCCGCCTGCCCTGGTCAGGCGTCCGCGCACGCCGAGGAAACCACCCCAGCCGACGACGACACCAAGGACGATCGGGACGAGCGCGATAGCGAACACCCCCTGAGGATAAGCGTGACCTCGCGGCAATGCCCCGGATACCCTCGTCGGCTGTGCTACGGGCCATGTCTTCGTCCACGCGACGCCGGCTGCTCGCCGCCGGGATCGTCACCGTGTCCTTGCTGGTTCCGGGAACAGCGCAGGCGTCACAGCGTCCGGTCCGGTTGCTTGGCGAGCAGCTCGTACCGCACAACCTGCAGTTCCAGGGCACCACCGTCGGCGGGTTGTCGTCGGTCGACTTCGATCCGCGCACCGGCGGTTACGTCTTCATCAGCGACGACCGGTCCGCCGTCAACCCGGCCCGCTTCTACACCGCGAAGTTCGACGTCAGCGCCAAAGGTGTGGGTCCGGTCACCTTCACCGGCACGCATCCGCTGCTGCGCCCGGACGGCACGCCGTACCCGCCGCTCGCGAAGAACGACCCGGCCGCTCCGCAGAACGAGCAGACGATCGATCCGGAGGAACTGCGCGTCGACCCGTGGAGCGGGCATTACGTCTGGTCGCAGGAAGGCGACCGGCTCGCTGACCAGCACCTGATCCAGCCGTCGATTCGCGAAGCCACCCGCGACGGGCACTACGTCCGCGACCTGCCGCTGCCCGCCAACGAGCGGATGACTCCGGACGCCGGTCCGCGCCGCAACTACGTCCTCGAAGGCCTCGCCTACACCGGGTTCGGCACGCTGCTGGCCAGCGAGGTCGAGGCACCGTTGCGGCAGGACGGCCCGCCGCCCACGCCGACGTCGGGGGCGTTGTCGCGGATCACTCTCCAGCGCCGGTCCGGACCCGTGCTCGCGCAGTACGCGTACCCGCAGGAGAAGCTTTTCTCCGCGCCGAAGCCGGCCACCGGGTTCGCGGACACCGGCGTTTCGTCGATGCTCGCGGTGAACCAGGCCGATCCGACGAAGTTCCTGATGATGGAGCGGTCCTTCGTCACCGGCGTCGGCAACAAGGTGCGCATCTTCGAGATCGACACCACCGGCGCGACGAACGTCCTCCACACCCCGTCCCTGGCAACCGCGGAGCACGTCCGGCCGGTCAAGAAGAAGCTGCTCGCCGACCTCTCCGACCTCCCGCTTTCCACGGTGGACAACATCGAGGGGATGACCTGGGGACCGGCGCTGCCGTCCGGGGAGCGCAGTCTCGTGCTCGTCAGCGACAACAACTTCTCCGCGTCCCAAGTGACCCAGGTCGTCGCTTTGGCGGTCCCGTCGGAACGGCTTTGACCAGGGCGTTACGATGAGTGCGTGAACATGGCTCGGCTGCTCCTTGGCCTGCCGCGCTGACCTGGTCCGATGACCGGCTCGGCGCGGCGACCCCTCATGCCTTCTGGCTTGGGGGGTCGAGTTGTTTCTGGAGTGGCTCGACACGGAGGAAGACGGCGATGACAGGGTCTGACGAGGCCACCGGGGCCGCGACGAAGAACGTCGCGGACGCTGAGCACGCCCCGCCGTTCCGCTACACCGCGGAGCTGGCCGGGCAGATCGAGCAGCGCTGGCAGGACCACTGGTCCGACCACGGCACCTACCACGCTCCGAACCCGGTCGGCCCGCTCGCCGAAGAGGGCGAGCCGGTGCCCTCGGACAAGCTGTTCGTACAGGACATGTTCCCGTACCCGTCCGGTTCCGGCCTGCACGTCGGGCACCCGCTGGGCTACATCGGCACCGACGTCTACGCGCGCTACCACCGGATGATCGGCCGGAACGTGCTGCACACGCTGGGCTACGACGCGTTCGGCCTGCCCGCCGAGCAGTACGCGGTGCAGACCGGCACGCATCCGCGCACCACGACCGAGCAGAACATCGCCACCATGCGCCGCCAGCTGAAGCGGCTGGGCCTGGGACACGACGAGCGCCGGTCGATCGAAACGATCGACCCGGACTACTACAAGTGGACCCAGTGGATCTTCCTGCAGATCTTCAACTCCTACTACGACGAGGACGCCCGCAAGGCGCGTCCGATCGAGGAGCTGGAGAAGGCGTACGCCGCGGGCGAGCGCTCGACGCCGGACGGCCGTCCGTGGGCCGAGCTGAGCCACGTCGAGCAGCGCAAGATCATCGACGACCACCGGCTGGTCTACATCTCCGAGGCTCCGGTGAACTGGGCCCCCGGCCTGGGCACCGTCGTCGCGAACGAGGAGGTGACCGCGGACGGCCGCAGCGACCGCGGCAACTTCCCGGTGTTCCGCAAGAGCCTGCGCCAGTGGATGATGCGGATCACCGCGTACGCCGACCGCCTGGTCGACGACCTGGACCTGCTGGACTGGCCGGAAAAGGTCAAGTCGATGCAGCGCAACTGGGTCGGCCGTTCGCAGGGCGCGCGGGTCTCGTTCGCCGCGGGTGACGAGAAGATCGAGGTCTTCACCACTCGTCCGGACACGCTGTTCGGCGCCACCTACATGGTGATCGCGCCGGAGCACCCGCTGGTCGAGAAGCTGACTGCGGCGCAGTGGCCGGGCGAGCACCCGGAGAGCTGGACCGGCGGCGCGAAGACGCCCGTCGAGGCCGTCGCCGCGTACCGGGCCGCCGCCTCCCGCAAGTCCGATCTGGACCGGCAGGAGAACAAGGAGAAGACCGGCGTCTTCACCGGCACCTACGCGGTGAACCCGGTCAATGGCAAGGAAATCCCGGTCTTCGTCGGCGACTACGTGCTGATGGGCTACGGCACCGGCGCGATCATGGCGGTGCCCGCGCAGGACCAGCGCGACTGGGATTTCGCGAAGAAGTTCGAGCTGGAGATCGTCCGCACGGTCGACCCGGGCGAGGGCTTCGAGGGCGAGGCGTTCACCGGCGACGGTCCGGCGATCAACTCCGCCAACGACACCGTCGACCTGAACGGCATGGGCGTCGCGGACGCCAAGAAGACGATCATCGCCTGGCTGGAGGACCGCGGCGCGGGCGAGGGCACCGTGCAGTACAAGCTGCGCGACTGGCTGTTCGCGCGCCAGCGCTACTGGGGCGAGCCGTTCCCGATCGTCTACGACGAGAACAACCTGCCGATCGCGCTGCCCGAGGACCAGCTGCCGGTCGTGCTGCCGGAGGTCGACGACTACTCGCCGAAGACCTTCGACCCGGACGACGCCGATTCCGAACCGTCGCCGCCGCTGTCGCGCGCGAAGGACTGGGTCGAGGTCACCCTGGACCTGGGCGACGGGCCGAAGAAGTACCGCCGCGACACCAACGTCATGCCGCAGTGGGCCGGTTCCTGCTGGTACCAGCTGCGCTACGTCGACCCGGCGAGCCAGGACGTGTTCTGCGCGCCGGAGAACGAGGCCTACTGGCTGGGCCCGCGCCCGGCTGAGCACGGCGTGGACGACCCGGGCGGCGTCGACCTGTACGTCGGCGGCGTCGAGCACGCGGTGCTGCACCTGCTGTACTCCCGCTTTTGGCACAAGGTGCTGTACGACCTGGGCCACGTCTCCTCGAAGGAGCCGTACCGCCGCCTGTTCAACCAGGGCTACATCGAGGCGTTCGCCTACACCGACAAGCGCGGTGTGTACGTGCCTGCGGAGGAGGTCGTCGAGCGCGACGGCAAGTTCTTCTTCGGCGACGAAGAGGTCAAGCAGGAATACGGCAAGATGGGCAAGAGCCTGAAGAACGCCGTGACGCCGGACGAAATGGCGGACACCTACGGCGCGGACACCTTCCGCGTGTACGAGATGTCGATGGGGCCGCTGGACATGTCGCGGCCGTGGGCGACCAAGGACGTCGTCGGCGCGCACCGGTTCCTGCAGCGGCTGTGGCGGCTGGTGGTCGACGAGCAGACCGGCGATCTGCGGGTTTCGGCGGACGAGGCGACCGAGGCGGACCGGAAACTGTTGCACCGCACCATCGCCGGGGTCCGCGAGGACTACGCGGAGATGCGGTTCAACACCGCGGGCGCGAAGCTGATCGAGCTGAACAACCACCTGACCAAGGTGTACGGCTCGGCCGCGGCGACCCCGCGCGAACTGGCCGAACCGCTGGTGCTGCTGCTGGCTCCGCTGGCCCCGCACGTGGCCGAGGAGCTGTGGCACCGGATGGGCCACGCCGATTCGCTGGTGCACGGGCCGTTCCCGGTCGTGGACGAGAAGTACCTGGTCGAGGACTCGGTCGAGTACCCGATCCAGGTCAACGGCAAGGTCCGCTCGCGGATCACCGTGGCCGCGGACGCGAAGAACGACGCGGTGCAGGCTGCCGCGCTGGCCGACGAGAAGATCGCCGCGCTGGTCGGCGACAAGACGCCGCGCAAGGTGATCGTGGTGCCGGGCCGTTTGGTCAACATCGTGCTCTGAAAAAGCGCATTCCGGCCCGGGAGCCGATCCCGGGCCGGTACTGTGCTGTCCGTGCGTAACCGGGCGATCACTGCGGTCACTGTGGCCACTGTCGTAGCGGCGGCAGTGCTTTCCGGGTGCGCCGTCGCTCCTGCTCCGCCACCGGGGAAGCCCGCGCCGCGGCTGCCGGCGGATTCGATCGCGTACGACACGCTGCCCGTCATCACGAGCCGGCCGAAGCTGTTCCCCGGCGACTGTTCACAGTTCGAGAAGAACCCGGCGTTGCTGGGCACCCTCGGCGGCAGTTCGCCGACGTACAACCCGTATGCCAAGGCCTGCGTCATGAAGCGGTCGGCGGGCACGCAGGTCGAGGTCGGCTCGATGGACCCGGACCAGCGCATCCCGGAGCCGTGGCCGGGCTGGTGGAAGGTCTACGACTACAGCGTCTACCACTTCCGCCGGATGCTGGTGCTGGACCGCTACTACGCGGTTTCCCAGCTCGACGGGTACGGCTGCAAGGTCGCGGTGAATACTGGTTCGCCGCAGGTGCTCACCGTCCGGGTCGGCGCCGAATTGGGCCAAGGTCCGGTCCCCGGCGACAGCGTCGACGTCGATCGCCAGACCGCTCAGCGGTTCTGTCCGGACGCGCAGAAGGCCACCGAGGACTACCTGAACACAGTCGACCCCGGCGGCGGCTCGCTGGCCGGCTGAGCTGGGGTCACGCCGCTTCTCGCGTGCCCGCCCGCCAGATCGCGACCCCGGCCAGGCCGATCCACACCACCAGCGACGCCGCCAGCGCGACCGGTCCGTGCTTGGCGATCCCCGCGAGCTGACGCGCGGGTTCGGCGGGATCGACCCATCCCGCGTAGTCGATGCCGCTCTGCAGGAACACGAACAGCAGCGACAGCAGGACGTAGGCGGTGATCGCTCCGGCGGTGTTGGGGATCAGCCAGCCGATGGTGACTGCGAACAGGGTCATGCAGAATCCGCCGAGCAGAATCGTCGCGACCATCGAGCCCGTCCGGGCGTCGAGCAGGAATTGTGTGTCGTACGCGTCGAGGCGGCTTCGGTAGTAGGTGAAGGTCATCAGCAGGTGCAGCCCGGAAGCGACCAGCCAGACGCCGAACGCGATGGTGGCCTGAGCGAGGACGTAGCGCAGCCGCGACGGCTGGGCGAGCAGGGTCGGCTGCGCGCTGCGGTAATGCCATTCCGCGGCGATCAGCTTCACGAGCACGACGTTCATCAGGACCGCGCCGAGCCGGATCGTGAGGAACACCGGCAACAGCTGCTTGTCGAGCGTGTAGTCGCGCATTCCGCCCTGCAAGAACAGCAGCGACAGCGTCACCAACAGGACCGGCGCGGAGAGCACCAGGATCTTGTCCGCCACCGTCGCGGTCATCTTCCGCAGCTCGACGCCCACCACGGTGCCGAACGACGCGCGCCGCTGCGCCGGGGCCTGCCACGCGGGTGCCCGCGCCGGGATCATCGGGCTCCTCCGGTGAGCCGGAAGAAAAGCTCTTCCAGGTTCTGCTGTTCCTCGCGCAGCTCCAGCACCTGCACGCGGGCGCTGAACGCGAGGTCGGACACCTGCTTCAGCGGGGCGGCGACGGACACCCCGTCCACGCTGGTCTGGCGCAGTTCGAGCCGAGCCTGCCGCAGTGCGGAGGTGAGCCGGGGCAGGTCGGTGGTGCGGATGAGAGTGCGAGCCGGTCCGGCGAAGCTCTCCAGCGGACCGTCGGCGACGACGCGACCCTGGCCGATCATCACCACGCGGTCCGCGGTTTGGTCCACTTCGGACAGCACGTGGCTGGACAGCAGCACGGTGCCGCCGCGCTGGGCGTACCCGCGCAGCAACTGCCTGGTGGAGCGGATGCCGTCCGGGTCGAGGCCGTTGATCGGTTCGTCGAGGATCAGCACCGGCGGATCGCACAGCAGCGCCTGCGCGAGGCCGAGCCGCTGCCGCATGCCGAGGCTGTACTTGCCGATCCGCCGGTTCGCCGCGTCGGCGAGGCCGACCTGCCCGAGCACCTGATCCACCCGGGTGGCGGGCAGCCGCATCAGTTTCGCGGCGTTGAGCAGGTGGTGCCTGCCGGTGCGGCCGGGGTGCACGGCGGACGCGTCGAGCAGCACGCCCGCGACGTGCGCCGGGTTGGGCCACTCGCCGAAGCGGCGGCCGGCGATGGTCGCGGTCCCGGACGTCGGCGTGGTCAGGCCGCAGATCATCCGCAGCGTGGTCGATTTGCCCGCGCCGTTCGGTCCGAGAAGGCGGTCACCGTGCCCGGCCGCAGGCTGAACGACACGGTGTCGACCACGCGGCGTTGGCTGTAGACCTTCACCAGCTCTTGGACGTGCAGCAACCCGTCCCTCCCCCGTTCTCCCGCTGGCAGGAGTTTGTCACACGCTGTGGCCGTCCGGGCGCGGAATCGGACCGCCACGACCGAAAGACGCCAGCTTCGCCCGTTGTTCGGCGCTTCGATGGTTGAAAGCGAAACAAACCGAAAGGACGGACATGAACCTCGACGGCAAAGTGGCGCTGGTGACGGGCGGGAGCCGCGGAATCGGTGCGGCGACGGCACTGCGGCTCGCCGAGGCTGGGGCGGATGTGGTGCTCACCTACGCGGTGAACGCCGAGCAGGCAGCGGAAGTGGTCGACCGGATCAAGGCGCTCGGACGGCGTGCGCTCGCGGTCGGCGCCGACAACGCGGATTCGGCGGCGGTGGAGGCCGCGGTGGAAGCGGCGGTCGCCGAGTTCGGACGGCTGGACGTGCTGGTCAACAACGCGGGCGTCGGTTTCGTCGGGCCGTTGGAGCAGACCGGAATGGACGACGTCGACCGGGTGCTCGCGGTCAACGTGCGCGGTGTGCTGGCCGCGACCAAGGCGGCGGCCAAGCATCTCGGCGAAGGCGGCCGCGTGATCACGATCGGCAGCTGCGTGACCGATCGCGTGCCGGGACCGGGGATGGTGCTGTACGCGGTCAGCAAGTCCGCGATGGTCGGGCTGACCAAGGCGCTGTCCCGTGAACTGGCTCCGAACGGCGTGACGGTGAACCTGGTGCACCCGGGACCCACCGACACCGAAATGAACCCGGCCGACGGCCCCTATGCCGCGGACCAGGCGTCGATGACCGCGGTCGGCCGGTACGGCAAGCCCGCGGAAGTGGCTGACACGGTGGCGTTCCTCGCCTCGCCGGCCAGCGCGTACGTGACCGGCTCGACCATCTCGGTCGACGGCGGCCACGCGGCCTAATCCGAGTAGAGGCCGACGTCTCGCGCGAGGTCGGTGAGCATGGCCTCGAACAGGACGTCCGGTTTCGACACCGGGATCGGGTAGTTGCCGAACACCTCGAGGGTCACGTGGCCGTAGAGCCGCGCCCAGAAGGTGATCATCAGATAGGTGAGCCCGAGGTCCAGCTTCTCCGGCGGGATTTCCCGCCCGGACTCCTTGAGCACCGTCAGCAGGTCCTGCTGGAACGCGGTGAGGTCGTCGCGGAGTTCGGGCGGGACCACGTCGTTCGGCGGCATGACCAGGTCGTGCTGGGCGAGCACGTGGCCGGCCGCGGCGAGGAAGATCCGGCCGAACGGCTCGTCGAGCCTGCGCAGCGCGCTGCCGGTCGCGGTGCCGGTGGACCCGGTGGGCGACGCGAACACCAGCGTGAATTCCTTGGTGTGGGTCAGCGCCCAGCGGCGGAACCCTTTGCAGATCTGAAAGAGCTGCAGCAGGCCCTCGTCCTTCAGCTCCGCGATGTCCTCGGCGATTTCGGCGGCGAGGTCGGTGCAGACGTCGAGACGGAGGTTTTCCAGCAGGTCGTCGCGGGATTCGTAGTAGCGGTAGAGGGCCGGTGCGGTGATCCCCAGCTCCCGGGCGATGGCCCGCAGCGTGACGGCCTCCGGGCCCTGGCCTACCAGCAGGTTTCGCGCGGTCCGGCGGATGTCCGCTTCGGTAGCCGCTCGCGCGCGACCCCTGCGTGTGGGGCTGCTCATCTGGGCAGTCTAGGTGGTCTGGACACCGATTCAGCTGCCTGGCGCGCGAATCGGGGCGCCGCCGACGCCGATCACTCGGGGGGCTACGTGATCGGCGCCGGCGACCCGATGCCCTCTCCGGTGCGCTTCCGGTCGGGGCAACGTCATCGGCTCAAGGCCAGTGACGCTCGAAGAAGAGCGAAGCCCGGCACGGAAGTGACGCCTGGGGGATACGGATCCCCCGATCGAGTGACGGCCGTTCGCTGTTCCGCCTGATTGTCGCACTCCGCGCCGAGAAAGTTACAAACACTTTCACTTTCGGGCACCGAGGGCGGAAAGGACGGGTCATGGCAAAGTGGCGGCCATGAGTCATGCGGTACTGGTGGTCGGGTCCGCGAATGCGGATTTGGTGGTGCCGGTCGACCGTCGACCCGGCGGCGGCGAGACGGTGCTGGGCGGCGACACCGCGTTGTCCCCTGGCGGCAAGGGCGCGAATACCGCGGTCGCGGCGGGAAAACTCGGTGCGGACGTCGCGTTGCTCGGCGCGGTCGGCGACGATCCCTACGGTCGATTGCTGCGGGATTCGCTGGCGAATGCGGGGGTCGACACGCAATTCGTCCGGACCGTCGAGCGGCCTACGGGAATCGCCTACATCACCGTGACTCCGGACGGGGAAAACTCCATCCTCGTCTCCCCTGGGGCGAACTCCGCGCTGGAACCCGAGGACATCACCGACGAGGCGTTGGACGGCGTACGCGTGCTCGTCGCCTCGCTGGAAGTGCCGCTGCCGACGATCGAGCGCGCGGTGGTGCGGGCGCGCGAAAAGGGCGTGCGGGTGCTGCTGAACCTCTCGCCGGCGGCCGAGGTGTCGCCGGAAACGCTGGCCGCGCTGGACGTCCTGCTGGTCAACGAACACGAGGCCGCGTACCTGCTCGGCTCGGAGGACGCTGACCCGCGCAAACTGCTCGACCTCGGCCCGCGCGCGGCCGTCGTCACGCTCGGGGCCAAGGGCGCGGCGGTACTCGAAGGCGATAAGTCGACAACGGTCGAGTCGCCCAAGGTGGAAGCGGTCGACACGACAGGCGCGGGCGACGCGTTCGCCGGTGCGCTGGCGGCGGCCCTCGCGGACGGCGCTGACCTGGTCGAAGCCGCTGAGCGGGCGGTGAAGGTGGCCGCGGTGACCGTGACCCGCCGGGGCGCCCAGCCGTCGTATCCGACGGCCGCCGAGCTGGAATGAGGCACGTCCGGACCGTGTTGCAGGTCACGTGGGCGATTCGTTCGGTTCGGCGTGGTGGCAGGGGTACGCGACCCGGTTGCGGAGGATCGCGGCGGCGCGGCCGCGTGATCCGCTGGCTTTGATGCCGCTCGACGAGACGCTCGCCGCACTGGGCCGAACAGCGGAAACTTACGAAGGGCTGCGCTCGGTCCCGGTTGACGGCGTCGTGGGTTCCCTCGCGCGCGCCGACGATTTCGACCGGCTGTTCCGGCCCCGAAACCGCGCGCTGCGAGCCCGCTGGCGGGCGATCGCCGACGCCGTCGGGGAGCTTCCGCCGGTGCGGCTCGTGCGGTTGGGCGACATGTACTTCGTGGAGGACGGACATCACCGGATCGCGCTGGCCAGGGCGCGCGGCGCGGAGACGGTCCTGGCCGAGGTGCGGTCGGTCTGCACGGTCGCGTGGGCGATGCGCTGCCTGACTCTCGCGGACCTGCCGTCGAAGAGGGCCGAACGGATGTTCCTGGAACGGGTTCCGCTCGCCGACGCCGACCGGACCGACCTGTGGCTGGACGATCCGGCCGACTGGTTCCGGCTCGCGGACTCGGCGGAGGCCTGGGGTTTCCGGCAGACTTTGCGGGGCCGGGTGCTGCGCGACCGCGCCGAACTGGCCCGCGCTTGGTGGCACGAGGAGGTGCGTCCGGTGGTCGAACGGATGCGAAATCGGGAAATGGGTGCGGCGCCGCGGGAGATCGCCGTCTATGTGAGCTATGGTCTAGACCATGTCTGAGAGTGCCGCCGCTCCGGCCGAGTCGCTGTCGCGCCCTTCCTCGCTGACCGGGGTCGCGGTGAGCCCCGGACGCGCGAGCGGACCCGTCGTACGGGTCGCCGAGCCGCTCGGGGAACCCGCCAGCACGCCCGCGCCGGACGATCCGGCGGCGGAGGCGGCCCGGATCGAACCCGCCGCGCGAGCGGTCGCCGCCCGGCTGGAAGCGCTGGCCGAGGCCGCGACCGGCGAGGCCGCGACGATCCTGGTCACGACCGCCGCGATGGCCGCCGACCCGGCGCTCGCCGCTCAGGCTCAACAGCTGGTGACGGCGCGGAACCTACCCGCGGCCCGCGCCGTCTACCAGGCCGCTGAAGGCTTCGCCGACGCGCTGGCGGCCGCAGGCGGGTACATGGCCGAGCGGGTCCGCGACGTCCGGGACGTGCGCGACCGGATCGTCGCCGAACTGCTCGGCGTCGCCCCGCCCGGCGTGCCCGAGCTGGCGTCGCCGAGCGTGCTCGTCGCGCGCGACCTGGCCCCGGCCGACACCGCGGGGCTCGACCCGGCGAAGGTGCTCGCGCTGGTCACCGAGGAGGGCGGCCCGACGAGTCACACCGCGATTCTGGCGCGGGCGCTGGGAATTCCGGCCGTCGTCGCGGTGCGCGGGCTGCTGGCCTCCGACGCCGAGGCGCTGTCGGTCGACGGCGACACCGGCGTGGTCGAGGCGGTCGACCCGTCCGCGCCGATCGTCACTGCCGCGGCTGCTGGTCCGGCCGAGTGGAACGGCGTCGGGGAACTGTCCGACGGGCACCGGGTGAAGGTGTACGGCAACGTCGGCTCCCCGGCCGACGCGCAGGCCGCCGCGGACGCGGGCGCCGAGGGCGTCGGGCTGTTCCGCACCGAGTTCTGCTACCTCGACGCGCCGGCCGAGCCGTCTGTCGAAGAGCAGCGAAAAGCTTATGCCGCAGTGCTTTCGCCGTTCCGCGGCAAGCCGGTCATCGTGCGCACGCTGGACGCCGGCGCGGACAAGCCGCTCGCGTTCCTGTCCCCGGAGGACGAGCCCAACCCGGCGCTCGGCGTCCGCGGCCTGCGGATCGCGTTCGACCGGCCGGAGGTGCTCGACCGGCAGCTGCGAGCCATCGCGGGCGCGGCGGAGGATTCCGGCGCGGAAGTCTCGGTGATGGCCCCGATGGTCGGCACCGTCGAGGAAGCCGCCTGGTTCGCCGAACGCGTGCGCGCCGCCGGGATCGCGCGGGCGGGCGTGATGATCGAGATCCCCGCCGCCGCGGTGCTGGCGCGGGAAATTCTCGGCGTGGTCGATTTCGTCTCCGTCGGCACGAACGACCTGGCCCAGTACACCTTCGCCGCCGACCGCCAGCTCGGCGCGGTGGCGAAGCTGAACGACCCGTGGCAGCCCGGTCTGCTCCGCTTGCTGAAGCTGATCGGCGACGCGGCGGAAGCGACCGGAAAACCGGCGGGCGTGTGCGGCGAGGCCGCGGCCGACCCGCGGCTCGCGCTGGTGCTGGCCGGGCTCGGCCTGACGAGTCTGTCGATGAACGCCCCGGCGATCCGGGCGGTCGGCGCGAGTCTGTCGACGGTGTCGCGGAAGCAGGCCCGCGAGATCGCGGAGGCGGCGCTGGCCACCGTCGATCCGGTCTCGGCGCGCAAGGCGGTCGCGGACGCGCTGTCCTAGCCGGGGGACGCCGGATCCGGGTGAGAGATGGGGTACCGGATCCGGCGCCGGACGCTGGTCAGCCGAAGATGCCCCGCCGAGGGTGGCGGATGACCAGCGAGCCTCCGTGGACGCGGCCGGTCAGCACGTAGCGCGGGGTGCCCGCGCGGCCGTTGCTGCCGGTCTTGTCGTCGAGCGAGCCGAACTTGATCTCGGTGATCGAGTTGTAATCCACCGCCGCGTGCTGCGGGATGATCAGCTCGACCGAACCCCACTTCGAGTCGAGTTCGATCTGCACCACCGGGGTGGCGACGCGGGCCTCGGTGAAGTCGAGTTTGGTGCTGCCGTACTTGTTGCGCACCACCATCGCGGCCGGGACCTGCCACGGGCCGCTGCGCTGCAGTGACGAGTACTTGGCGTTGAGCTCGAGCCGCTGGCCCAGTCCGTAGTTCGGCCCGTAGCCGGGAGGTTCGGTCTGCGGCGCGTACTGCGGAGCCGCGCCGGGGTGCACCAGGCCGGGCAGGTCAGCGAGGACGGTGTTGAGCTCGCCGCGGGTGCGGGCCGCGAGCGCCTGGTCGGTGCGTTCGGTGAACTCGTCGAGGGTGAGCATTCCCTGTCCGATGGCTTTCTGCAGCACGCCGACGACGTGTTCGCGTTCGTCGTCGGACACCCGGATGTCGCGCGCGGTCAACGGCTTGGTCTCGGTCGCGGGCTGCGCGGCGGTCGTCTCTTCCTCGGCCATGGCTTCGATGGTAGAACTCGATTTCCGCTGGCAGATCGGGGAAAAACCCTGAACGGACCCGTACCCCGCGCACTGGTCGCCCTGATCGCGGCCGGCTGCTTGCTGACCTCCTGCACGAGCGGCGCTCCGGTGCCCGCGCCGGCGAGTTCGGCGCGTCCGACCCCGACCACACCCCCGCCGACCGGCCTCGACGGGCGCGTCGCCACTGACGGCATCGGCGTGGAACTGTTGCTGGCCACGTCGCCGCCGACGGTGTTCGACGCCGACTCAGGCGTGCGCGGCACCCTGCCCGGCGTCCCCGGTGGGGAACGAGTGGTGTCGGTGCTGCGCGTCGGCCACACCCCGGTCGTGCTGACCGCGCCGACCTGCCAGCAGTCCGGCTGCGCCCCGGCCGAGGTGTACGTCTACCTGGGGCTTTCGCCCCCGCGGTCGCTCGGCAAAGCGGTGAGCGCGGCCCCGGGAGCGGACGGCACCAGCGTGTGGCTGATCCGCGAGGACGGTCCGGACCTCTGCCGGCTGGAACACGTCGCGCTCACCGGCGTCTCGTTCGGCCACGGCACCGTGGCGTCCTGCCGCACGCTCGTCCGGGTGGAGACGTCGCACGGACTGCTGATCACCGTCGGCGGCGGCACCGCCGAGACCGTCGACGTGCTGATCGACCCGGCCACCGGACGCACCGTGCAGCAGTCGCCGCGCATTCTCGCCGCGGCCGGCGACCGGCTCGTTCTTGGCGGGCTCACCGACCTGACCGTGTTCGACCTGCGCAGCGGAGCGCGAAAACCCGTGGCGCTGCCGGTGCCACAGCCCAACCCGTACGTGCTGCCCAGCCGGGACGGCAGCGTCGCCGCGGTCGATTTCGGCACCCCGTCATTCGCCGGAACCGGCACGCAGACCCGGGACCTGTGGCTGCTGGACCTGCGCGATGGCACCTGGCAGGAGGCTCCGTCGATGCCGTATTCGACGGAGAACCTGAAGCACTCCGGCCTGGAGTGGACCGAAGCGGGTGACTTGATCGTGGACGACGGCGTCGTCGCGGCGTGGCATCCGGGCGAACCGGCTTGGCGGCTGGGGAAGGCGAAACTCGCCGCGGCGCAGCAGGCCGCCGGGGTCGCGACCTCCTGAGGTCAGTCCTCGTCCAACCCGTGCTCGATCGCGTACCGCGCCAGCTCGACCCGGTTGTGCAGCTGGAGCTTCCGCAAGGTCGACTGCACGTGGTTCTCCACGGTCCGGTGCGACAGCACCAGGCGCTCCGCGATCTGCCGCGCGGTCAGCCCTTTCGCGACCAGCCGGAGCACGTCGGTCTCCCGGTCGGTGAGCCGCGGCGGTTCCGGAGCGCCGTCCGGAGCGTCGGCCATCCGCCGGTACTCGCCGAGCACCAAGCCCGCCAGCCCGGCGGTGAACACCGGATCGCCGTCGGCCGTGCGGCGCACCGCGTCCACCAGTTCCGCGGCGGAGGCCGATTTCACCAGGTAACCCGACGCGCCCGCCTTCACCGCTTCCAGCACGTCGCTGTGTTCGCCGCTGGCCGAGAGCACCAGCACGCGCGTGTCGGGGGCCGCCGTGGTGATCTCGCGGGTCGCCTCGACGCCGGACGTGCCGCCGAGGTTCAGGTCCATCAGCACCACGTCCGGCCGCACCGCGCGCGCGATCCGGATCGCCGCCGGAGCGTCCGGTGCGGTCGCAGCCACCTCGAACCCGTTCTCGCTGAGGTCGCGCGCCACGCCGTCGCGCCAGATCGGGTGGTCGTCGACCACCATCACGGAGATCGTCCGTTCCGTCATCGTCCGTCCCTCATCGTGGCTGGCACCCGCACTTCCCACTCCGTGCCCCGGCCCGGAGCGCTGTCCAGCACCGCGGTCCCGCCGAGATCCTCCGCTCGGCCGCGAATCGACTTCACTACTCCGAGACGGCCCTCGGCCGCCGCTCGTTCCAGCCGGCCGGCCTCGATCCCCGGTCCGTCGTCGCGGATGCTCACCACGACCTCGCCGCCGAGGTCTTCGAGCAGCACCCAGGCGTGCGCTTCCGGACCAGCGTGTTTCTCCACGTTAGCCAGTGCTTCGCGGGTGATCGCGACGAGTTCCTCGGTGACGTGCGCGGGCAGGTCAACCGTGCCCGCGGGCGTCGACACCTGCACCGACGTGGTCGCCAGCAGTTGCAACGCCGAACGGAGGTCCACGGTATCGCCGGACCGCGTCGGCTCGCTGCTCACCAACGCGCGCAACGCGATCTCCTGCTCCCCCGCGAGCCGCGCCAACTCCGCTGCTTCGCCGCCTACTTCGAGACCGCGCCGCCGTACGCGCGCGAGGACCTGAAGCACGCTGTCGTGAATCGAGCGTGCGAGCCGTTCACGCTCGGCCGTCGCTGCTTCGGTGCGAAGTGCGCGCGCGAGCGCTTCGGCGGACGTACGCGCGAGCGTTGCCGCCATGCCGACAAGGAGACCACTCGCGCACAGCAGAACCCCGTCACGGACAACGTCGAGGTCGATCTTCTCGCGCGCGAGACCAGTTCCCACTGCGACGACGAGGCCCGCCACGACGCCGCCGCGCGCGCCGAAACGCGTTGCCGCGGCGAGCGGTGCGACTGCCGCCCACACTGTCGTGATCAACGGCGAAGCCGCGTCGTACTGCGCGTCCGACAGGATCCACGGTGACGTGAGCATGAGCGCTGTGGTGAGCAGGACGTCGAGAATCACCAGCCAGCGATGCCGTCCGCTCTCGCGCACGTACGCGAGACTCGACCCGGCAGACCACGCGCCCATCACGCCGACGACGAGCCACGCCAGCCACGGCCGTTGAAAGTCGGTGTGGTGCGCGATCACCACAGCCAACGCGAACAGCCAGGTGACGATGCGCAGCACCACGACACCGCGCCACAGCGGCGTCGCCGGATCTCGGGTGGATCGAACAGTCACTTCTCGTCTTCGCCGGACCCGGCGTCCTTGTCGTCGCCGGAGTCCTCGCCTTCCATGGAGTCGTCGTTGGGATTCGCGGCCTGGCTGTGCAGCGCGTCGACCGTCGCCGGATCGGGATCGTGCTCGTGCAGCAGCGACCGGACCCCGGCGTTGAGCACGGCCAGCAGCGGAACCGCGAGCAGCGCGCCCGCGATGCCCGCGGCGACCAGGCCGACGGCGATCGCCAGCACCACCGCGAGCGGGTGCAGCCGCACCGCGCGGCCGAGCAGCAACGGCTGCAGCACATGGCTTTCCAGCTGCATCACGCCGACCACGATGGCCAGCACGACCACCGCGCCGATGATGCCCTTCGACACGAGCGCGATCAGCACCGCGACGCCGCCGGTGATCAACGCGCCGATGATCGGGATGAACGCGCCGAGGAACACCAGCGTCGCCAGCGGGATGACCAGCGGCACGCCGACGATCCACAGCCCGATGCCGATGCCGACCGCGTCGACCACGGCTACCGCCGCCGTCGCGCGGATGTAGCTCACCAGCGACGCGAACCCGCGCCGTCCCGCCACATCCACCCGGTCGCGTACCCGGTGCGGCACGCCGCGCACGAGGAACGACCAGATGCCGTCGCCGCCGGCGAGGAAGAAGATCGTGACGAACAGCGTCAGCACGAAGCCGGTGAGGATCTCGCCGACGGTGCCCGCGGTGGTCAGCGCGGTGGTGGTGATCGAGGCCTGGTTGTTCTGCAGGAAGCCGATCGCCTGGTTGATGAAGTCCTGGATCTGCTCCTGGCGCAGGTGCAGCGGGCCGTTGATCAGCCAGTCCTTGATCTGGTTGAGGCTGGTGGTCAGCTGCTGCTGCAGTTCCGGGAGGCCGCTGGAGAACTGGGTGATCACGAAGGTCAGCAGTCCGCCGAGCACGGCGAGCCCGGCCACGAGCACGATCGCCGTGGCGAGCCCGCGCGGGAAGCGGACCTGCACGAGCCGCGACACCGCCGGGGCCAGCAGCGCCGAAAGCAGCAGCGCGATCGACACCGGCACCACGACCGAGGCGAGGTAGCCCAGCAGCCACACCACCGCGTACAGCGCGGCGATCACCACGATGAACCGCCACGACAGCGCGGCGGACACGCGCAGGCCGCGCGGGATGAAGCCGGTGACGTCGGCGACTGGTTCGGAAAGGGACGGTTGTTCGCGTTGTCCGCGCCCAGGCTGGCTCACGGGGTCAACCGTATCGGCCCGGGCGGCGAAAACCGGGCGGATCGCCCAGCGGCCGGCGCGAATCACCGCTTCGCCGGGGCCGCGCGTACCGACTCTGGAGTAACCGGCCGTCTTCTCTGCGGATGACCCATCGTGAGATCCGGCCACACTCTGTGTTGTTCACACGATGGTGGCATCAAGTCGTGTCAAGGATGCGCGGCGGGCCGGAAATTTGGTTGTCTCGGTTTTGCACCACCGCGGAACTGTGCTGTTCCCGGCGAAAACCGGAATCAATTTTTACCTGAGGAGAATTCACCTGTGACGAACGACGCTGTGCACGAGAGGCGGGGCGCGACGCGCTTCGGCCGTCTCGCGTCGCGTGCGTTGTTCGTCGTCGGCGGCGCGCTCGCGGCCACCGCGGCCGCGTGGGCCGTCTCCTCCTCCGCCGCTTCGGCGGACACTGTCGACACGAGCGTCACGCCGGTCGCCGACGCGACGGCCGCCGGAATCGGCGACGTCACCGACGGCGTGGCCCGGTTCGCGGGCGACGTGACCGGTGCGGCGCAAGGGCTTTCGTCGTGCGGCCAGGGAGCCACCACGTGGTCTGAACCAGGCACGTCGCGGCCCACCTGCTCGCTCGACCGGCTCGGCGGCCCGCACCGCGACGACCTCGCCAGCGGCCAGGAGGCCGCCGGAAAGGTCAGCGACGCGGTGAGCGACCTCGGCCAGAACGCGGTCGTCAAGCCGGTGCAGCGCACGCTCGGCTCGCTCGAGCACATCGCGCGCAAACCGGCGGACGCCCGCCAGGTGATCGCCGACGCGACCACCCCGCCGCCCGCCGCACAGGACTTCGGCCGGAAACTGTGGGATCTGCTCGACCCGAGCGCTCCCGCCAACCTGGTCGACCTCCCGAAACTGCCCGCCGCCCCGGTTTCCGGTTCCGGCGAGCAGCTTCCCGCGCCGGGCGTTCCCGAGCAGCCCGCTCAGGCGGACCAAAACCTCGGCGCCGCCGCGATGACCACGTCCGACGCACTGCAGTCGGTCTTCCCGTCGGCGGCCGCGCAGTCCGTCGATCCGGTGCAGGGCGCCGAACTGCCGTCGCGGCACCACGGCGACCGCGGTCTGCCCGGCGCGCCGTTCTCCCCGGCGCAGCTTCCCGCCGCGCCGCTTTCCATCCCGAACTCCCCGGCCGGTGGGAGCACCGCGCCCGGAGGACACCTCGACGGCCTGAACTTCGGCGTCCCCTCCTGGGTCACCGCCGCCGTCGACAACGCCGTGGCGGGATCGACCCGCAACGGCCTCGCGCACACTCCGCGCACCCCGGGCGAGCAGCCCGGCGTCACTCCTGACTGATCCACTTCACCCGCGGGGTCTTTGACGCACCCTCGGACGCCTTCGCGCGCCGTAGCCGTCATCGACAGATACCCCGCGGGTTTTTCGCGCGCTGCGCAATTTCCGCGCACGCATTCCCCGGTGCATTCCGCACCGCCGCAAACCCGCAAGGGACCCCGATATGAAGGAGAAAAACCCCATGCAGACCTGGGCAAAGCGCGGACTCCAGACCGCGTTGGTCACGGGTGGGTTGCTGATGCTGGGCACCGGCATCGCCTCGGCCGACGAGAACGTCAACCCGGACACCCCGGCCTCCCCGCTGGATCTCAACGTCACCGTTCCGATCGACGAGGCCAACAACGCGATCGGCACCCCGCTCGGGCAGGTGGACCTCCCGGCGCACCACAACGAGATCAGCACCAAGCCCGTCACCTCCGCCGTCAAGGGAGCGCTCGCCTCGGCGAAGACGCCCGGCGGCTCCGCGGGCAGCCTGACTGACAGCCTCCCCAAGGCGGACGCGCCCCGGCAGCTCACGCCGACCCACGACGCGTTCAAGGGCAACAAGGTCAACGGCGACGTCGTCGTCCCGATCCAGATCGTCGACAACGCCGTGGGCGTCATCGGCGACGCGCACGTGCAGGGTGGCAACCACACCCAGACCTACAGCCACAACCAGGACGTCGCGACTGACGGCAAGTACTCCGGCCTCGCCGGCAACGTCGTGGCGCTCGACTACGCGCTCCCGGTGCAGATCGCGGGCAACGGCGTCGGCCTGGCCGGCGGCAGCGGTGCGGTCAAGGGCGGTTCGGCGCACCAGAGCACCACCGAGACCGGCAACGTCGACACCACGGGTCAGGGCTCCGGCCTGTCCGGCAACGTCGTCGGCGGCCAGTTCGCGACCCCGGTCCAGGTGACCGGCAACGCCGCGTCCTGGATCCTCGGCAACGCCTACAGCGGCGGGTACAACGCGGACACCACCGCCACCTCCGGCGGTTCGATGAAGTCCAACGGCAAGGGTGCCGCGGGCAGCGGCAACGTGGTCGGCGCGCCGATCGCGCTGCCGGTCAAGTTCAACGGCAACGCCGGCGGCGTGTGGGGCTCGGACGCGGACTCCACCTCCAGCTCCTCGGCCGACGCCAAGGCGGGCGACACCCGTCCGGGCAGCCTGAACGGCACCCCGACCTACCTCGAGACGGACGGGGACCACTCGTTCCTGTCCGGCAACGCCGGAGCCGCGCAGGCGAGCCCGGTCGCGAACGTCGCGTCCGTCGCCGGCTCGTGGATCGGCAACGCCACCACCGGCCAGGCGCTCGACCGCCAGGCGTCCTCCTCCACCCACGAGACCACCGCCACCTCCGGCGGCTTCGTGAAGACGAGCGGCAACGACGCCGCCGGCTCGGCCAACGTGGTCGACCCGGCTGTGGCGCTCCCGGTCGAGGCGTGCGGCGTGGGCGGTACCTACATCGGCCGCGCGGTCGCCCAGTGCGACAACACCACCACCGCCACCTCCGGCGACGGCAGCTACACCCGCGGCAACGGCTCGACGCTGACCGGCAACATCGTCAACACCCAGATCGCCGGCGCCCCCGAGGTGCACGGCATCGGCGGCAGCCACATCGGCAACGCCTCGGGCACCTCGACCGAGACCAAGACCGTCACCGCCGGCAACTACGACGGCAGCCAGGGCAACGACTCGTCCGGCTCGGGCAACATCGTGCAGGTCCCGGTGGCCGCGCCGGCCGAGGTGTTCGGCGTGGGCGGCTCGTTCATCGGCCAGGGCGCCGGCAACGGCTCCGAGACCAAGGTCGTGAAGGCAGGCGGCGGCGGGAACACCCAGGACGACAACGGGTTCCTGAGCTCCAACCTCGGCACCGTCCCGGTGTCGACCCCGGTTCAGCTGTTCGGCATCGGCGGCGCGTTCGTCGGCCAGGGCCACGGCAAGGCCAGCAACGACACCACCTCCACCGCGGGCCAGGACGTGCACGCCACCGGCACGAAGGGCGCGGGCGCGGGCAACATCGTCGAGGCTCCGGTCTCGCTGCCGCTGCAGGGCCACGGCGTCGGCGGCGCGGTCGCCGGCATCGGCACCGGCATGGCCGACAACCTGACCGACTCGAAGGCGGGCGGCAACGCCGGCACCGACGGCAAGGACGGCGCGCTCGCCGGCAACATCGTCAAGGCTCCGCTCGCCGGCGCGGGCACGATCTTCGGCGACGGGCTCGCCGGGGGCGCGCTCGGCCACGGCACCGCCACCAACGACATCACCTCGACGGCGGGCGGCGACGCTCTCACCAACGGTGACGGCGGCGCGGTCGCGGGCGACATCGTCGGCGTGGACCCCGCGCCGGTCGCGCAGATCTTCGGCGACGCGGTTTCCGTCGCGGGCGTGTCCTCGGGCGACGGCATCAACAACACCGTCGTCAAGGACGCCGGCAAGGACACCACCTCGGGCGTGGAGGGCTCGCTCTCGGGCGACATCCTCGACTTCCCGGTCCCGGCCGTCGCGCAGATCTTCGGCGACTCGGTCGCCGTGGGCGGCGTGGCGCACGCGGTCGGCGACAACGTGACCAAGGTGACCGACGGCAACGACGCCACCAGCACCGACGGCTCCGGCGAGGCCCTGTCCGGCTTCGACTACTACCACCCCATGGGTGCGCTGGTGCAGATCTTCGGCGTCCCGCTGGAGGTGCTCGGCGTGGCCACCGCCGAGGCCCCCAACTCGACCACGGTCGACCCCGAGCCGGCCATCGACGTGCCGTTCGGCGGCGAGATGGGCGCTGACCAGCTCCCCGCGCTGCCGGCCGTTCCGGGTCTGCCGGGCCGCTCCGCCACGCCGTCGCTGCCGTCGGCTCCGTCCCTGCCGGGCCTGCCCGGCCTGTCGGGTCTGCCCACCGCGACCACGCTGCCCGGCCCGGCGCTGCCGGGTGCCCAGCGTGCCGACGTGCCGCAGGTCAGCGGCCTGTCCGCGCTGGGTCAGCTGAACCAGCTGAAGGGCGCTTCGCTGCTGCCGTCGGTGTCCGGGCTGCAGAACGGCGTCCACCTGCCGTCGGCCCCGGCCGTCCCGTCGCTGCCGGGCGTTCCGGCTCTGCCGGGTGCGGGTGCCGAGCGTGCGGACGTTCCGGCTGTTCCCGCTCAGCTGCCGGTGAAGACCTCGCTGCCGACGCTGAACCAGCTGCCGGCCGTCGCCGCGCTGCCCGCCGTTCCGGGTGCCCCGACGACCCTGCCGACCACGATGCCGACCGCTCCGGCCGTGCCGGCGATCGGTGACGCGACCGGCCCGCTGGGTGCGTTCCAGAAGCTGGCCGCGAAGGTGACCAGCTTCTTCAAGAAGTGAACCGCTTCGCCTGAAGCGTGCCGGGGATAACCCGGACGGGCCCGGAAGCCACGTGCTTCCGGGCCCGTTTTTTGTGGTGCGTCAGGAGAATTCGAGCGACCGCTTCGCCAAGCCGTGCCAGAAACCGTCGATCACCGTGCGGCCCTCGCCTTCGGCCGAGCTGGCGCCGAGCGATACGAACAGCGGCGCGAAGTGCTCGATCCGCGGGTGTGCCATCGCGGCGGCCGGGGCCTTGTGCTGGAAGTCGAGCAACGCGTCGAGGTCGTGGGCACGCAGCGCCTCGTCGCCCCAGTGGTCGAATTCGGCGGACCATCCCGGAGGCGTTCCGTCGGTGCCGTCGACTTCCCGCATCGCGCGGAGGTTGTGGGTGAAGAATCCGCTGCCGATGATCAGCACGCCCTCGTCGCGCAGCGGCGCGAGCTTGCGGCCGAGGTCGTAGAGCGCCCGCGGGTCGAGCGAGGGCATGGAAATCTGCAGCACCGGTACGTCGGCGTCAGGGAACATCTCCACCAGCGGCACGTACGCGCCGTGGTCGAGGCCGCGGTCCGGGGCGTCGTGCACCGGGGTGTCGGTCGAATGCAGCAGCTTGCGGACCTTCGCGGCGAGCTCCGGAGCGCCCGGTGCGGCGTATTTGACCTGGTAATAGCGCTCGGGGAAGCCCCAGAAGTCGTAGACCAGCGGGACCGTCGTGGTCGCCCCGAGCGTCAGCGGAGCCTCCTCCCAGTGCGCCGAAACGACCAGGATCGCGCGAGGTTTCGCCAGGTCAGCGGACCACTGCGCGAGCTGGCGGGTCCACGTCGCGTCGTCGACGAGCGGCGGCGCACCGTGGCTCAGGTACAGAACCGGCGTGCGGGTCGCCATGGCTGCCTCCAAATGTTTGAAAGTTCAACTACTATCGTACGCCTCCTTCGCGGACTTGGCGAATTCGTGCTCGGCTCCCCGGCAGATGCGGCAGACTCGCCCGGTGAAGTTCTTCTGCTACCACCGGGACCGTCCGGGCTCCGCCGCGTTGCGGGCCGAGTTGCTCGAGGCGCATTGGTCCTACATGGACGGTTTCGCCGAGGAACTGATCGCTCGCGGCCCGACCTTGAACGGCGAGCTCCCGACCGGAAGCGTGCACATCGTCGACCTCCCGGACGCCGCCGCGGCGCGGGAATTCGCTTTCGCGGAACCGAATTACCAGGCCGGTGCGTACCGGGACGTCCTGATTCGCCGCTGGGACAACGCTCTTGGCCGCACCATGTGGGAATTCCCGGGCGATCCGGAGGCCGCGAACCTGTATTTGGTGCTGGGCTTGGGTTCCGGTTCCCCCGTCGACCTTGAGCCAGCCGACACGGAGACCTTGATCGCCTATGGTCCGCTGTGGTCCGACGACGGAACCGCCTGGCTCGGCACAGCAGCCTTGGTGCAAGCCGCTGACGCCGATACGGCCCGCGGACTCCTCGCTGCGGAGCACTACGCCGCGATCGAGGTGCACGACTGGGCGCCCGGCGGCCGTTCGTGATCGTCAGCGGGCCGAACGCCAGACGATTCCGGCGGCGGTGAGCGCCGCGAGTGCGAGAACCACGGCGAAAACAGTTGATCCGGTAGCGATTCCGAGGACGTCACTGAGATAGCCGGTGGCGACGGGCAGGAGTGCGGCGGGAAGGTAGCCGCCGAAGTTGAGCAGAGCGTTGGCCTCGGCGCGCCGCCGTTCGGGTACGTGAGTGCTGATCAGCGTGAGCCCGCCGAGGTGACCGAGTCCCTGCGCGGCTCCCGCGAGCACGGCGGTCACGACGATGGCAGCGATCCAGTGCGCGTGGACAGCGACCAGCAACGCGGCCATGCAGGCCACCCCTGCCGCTGCCCCCGCGAGCAGGATCGTGCGAACCTCAAACCGCTTCGCCGCGAACTGAACCGCGGTCGCCGCACCGAACATCACGAACGCCGTGACTCCGGCGAGCAGGCGATTGCTGGTGCCGAGCACGCTGGCCAGCAGTGCCGGTCCGAGGGAAAGCACGAACGACGTCGACGTGATTCCCGGGGCGAAAACCGCGATCCCGAGCGCGACGTACTTGCGCTGCGCCCGCGGTACCGTGGGGATCCGCATCCAACCGCCCGCACCGGCATCGACCGGACGCCGAAGCGGCAGCCGAACAACCACGACGGCCGCGCTGACCAGGAGAACCGCCGAAACCGCGAAGATCGTCACCGTCGGCCCTGGCAGAGTTTCCGACAACGCCCCGGCGAGCAGCGGCCCGAGTCCAGCCCCGAACACCATCGCGGTTGACGCCGCGAGCGTCGCGGTGCGAGCGCGTCCCGGCCCGCCGACGTCAACCACGGCGGCCATTCCCGCCGAGACGGTGATGCCGACCGCGAGTCCCGCCAGCAACCGAGCGATCGCCAACGCGAGCACCGACGTCGCGACGGCGAACAACCCGCAAGCGACCAACGCGAGCAAAACACCAGGCAGCACAACAGGTTTGCGCCCGAGCCGGTCAGACGCGCGACCTGCCACGAGCAGCGCGGCCAGCAACCCGGCGATGTAGGCCGCGAAGATCACCGTGAGCGTGCCAGCGGAGAACCCGAGCCGGTGCTGCCACAGCACGTACAGCGGGGTCGGTGCGTTCGAAAGCACGAACACCGCCGTGACGGGCCACGCGGCGAGCCAGGGACTACCGGTCCGCGGGGGTGCGACGACGGTCATGGATCCTCCAGTACGAGATTATTCGAACTAGTACGAGCGAACTCGAACATAGCAGTAGTTCGACTAATCTCGTACTGGAGTGGTTGAATGAGGTCATGCGCTCGTCCCCGGTGACCGACCCGGATACCCCGCCCGCCGAACTGCCGCCGCCCCTGCCCGAACCGGCGCGAGAAGACCTGCGGCTGGAAGCGGTCCTGGGTGCCCTGAGCGACCCGCTGCGGTTGACGATCGTGCGAAAACTGCTGCTGGAACGCGAGGCCTACGACCATCCGTGCGGCTGGTTCGGCTTCGACCGTCCGAAGTCGTCGCTGACCCACCACTTCAAGGCACTGCGGGAGGCGGGCGTGCTGCGTCAGCGCCAATACGGGCTGGAACGACGCAGCCGGGTGCGCGTGGAGGATCTCAACGCCCGCTTCCCGGGACTGCTGGACCTCGTCGCGGACTGGCAGCCCAGCGCGGGCGCCTAGCGAGCCGTGCGGGGTCGAGCCCGCCGACGGTCGAGGTCAGTCGTGGGCGAGGTCGGCGAACCGGCTGTAGTGCAGCTGGTGCGCGACCACGATCGTGCTCGTCGGACCGGCACGGTGCTTCGCGAGGATCAGGTCGGCCTCGCCGGCGCGCGGGTCGTCGCGTTCCCAGGCGTCTGGGCGGTTGATCAGGATGACGATGTCCGCGTCCTGCTCCAGCGACCCGGATTCACGCAGGTCGGACAGCATCGGCTTCTTGTCGGTGCGCTGTTCCGGACCACGGTTCAGCTGGGAGATCGCGATCACCGGCACCTCGATCTCCTTCGCCAGCAGCTTCAGCTGGCGGGAGAACTCCGAGACCTCCTGCTGTCGCGATTCGACGCGCTTGCCGGACGTCATCAGCTGCAGGTAGTCGACGACCACGAGCCGCAGGTCGTGCCGCTGCTTGAGCCGGCGGGCCTTCGCGCGGATCTCCATCATCGTCATGTTCGGCGAGTCATCGACGAACAGCGGGGCTTCGGACACCTCGCTCATCCGCCGGGCCAGCCGCGTCCAGTCGTCGTCGGACATCTTGCCGCCGCGCATGTCGGCGAGGCGGATTTTCGCCTCGGCCGAGAGCATGCGCATCACGATCTCGGTCCGGCTCATTTCCAGCGAGAAGATGACGCTGGTCAGGCCGTGCTTGATGGAGGCGGACCGGACGAAGTCCAGTCCCAGTGTCGACTTGCCGACACCGGGGCGGGCCGCGACGATGATCATCTGGCCGGGGTGGAGGCCGTTGGTCAACTCGTCGAAGTCGGCGAATCCGGTCGGGATGCCCTGGGACTGGCCGCCGCGCGAGGCGATCGCGTCGATCTCGTCCATGGTCGGCTGGAGCAGGTCCTCCAGCGCGACGTAGTCCTCGCTCGTACGGCGTTCGGTGACGTCGTAGATCGCGGCCTGCGCGCGGTCGACGACCTCGTCGATGTTCGCGCCGTCGGCCGCCGCCGCGCCGTAGCCGTACTGCACGATGCGCGTGCCCGCTTCCACGAGACGGCGCAGCACCGCCTTCTCGGCCACGATCTCGGCGTAGTAGCCCGCGTTCGCCGCGGTGGGCACGGTCGCGATGAGCGTGTGCAGGTACGGCGCGCCGCCGACGCGGCCGAGTTCGCCGCGCCGTTCGAGTTCGGCCGCCACCGTGATCGGGTCGGCCGGTTCGCCGCGGCCGTAGAGGTCGAGGATGCAGTCGTACACGGCCTGGTGCGCGGGCCGGTAGAAATCGCCGGGGCCGAGCGCCTCGATGACGTCCGCGACCGCGTCCTTCGACAGCAGCATGCCGCCGAGCACCGACTGCTCCGCCGCGATGTCCTGCGGTGGCTGGCGGTCGAAGCCGCCGGGGCCGGGGTCGCTCGGACCTGGATCGGACTCCGCGTACGCCGGACCGCGGTCATCGGTCACCGCCACTGCCCGGACACCTCCCTCGCCCAGCCGTCGTTCCGGCCGGACCCGTCGTCTCGCGTGCGCCTGTCCCTGTCCCTGTCTCGAACCGCGTCCGCCGTCCGCCTCGCGAAGAGGTCAGTCCAGGCGAACACCTGTTCGAGTATGCCGGAATCGGCCCGGCTTTCCCACCTCGCCCGTCCGGCCCTCTTCGATGATGGACCGGGCGGTTCCCCGCACCGGTGACCGCCACGCGGAGCCACCGGGAGTAGTGGGCGCGAACGCACGCTAGATCCCCCGGAAGGACGAGCGCAATTCCGGGTGTTGACCGTGCTGTGGACAACCTGTGGATGACTGGGGGCAACGAATCACAGGTCTCCGCGAGCCTGTGGACAAAGTGGGGACAGCGCAGAACGGCCTCACTGAACCCGCAGGTCAAGGCCTGTGTAGAGACTGTGGAGAACTTCGCCAAAACTCGTCCGGCGTGTCGTGTCGAACTGCTTCTTCGGCGTGTCGCACCGGTCGCCGTCCACTGCCCTGTGGATGGTTGCTACGCACGGTAGATCACCGACCCGATGGGCTGAACGAAGGAGAATTCCTCACCTGGCCCACCTGGTGACTGCGGACAGTGAGTAACGAGGCAAAAGCCCAGGTTAACCGGGTGCAAACACGAAACCGGGTGAGGTTCACCGGCCAGACACCTTGCGGTGCCGTGCCGGGACCCCACCCGGAGTAACGCTCGGGTCGCTCAGCCCAAGGCGCTCTGCGCTTGACGCAGCCGTTCGGAGATCGTCTGCCTGGACCAGGGCGTGTACACGAGGATGGATTCACGACCCGGGCGTTCCTCCATGAGCCAACGCCCCTCGTCGATGTCGACGAAGTTGATCGGCTGGGGGATGCGCCTGCGAACGCCCCCCGCACGGCGAACGGCGACGTAGAGCGCGCCGTTGCCGATGCGCGGTGCCTTCATGATCCGCTGGATTTCCTTCAGCGGGGAAGCCTGCTGGCCCCGGCTCGGCTCGCTGACCATGATCGAACCTCGCGGTTCACCCGAGTCGTTCGCCTTCCCGGTCTCGAACTCCTTCCGGTCGACCAGCAGCGGCTGGCCGGGCGGCGTCTTCGCGGCCGGGATGATGTCCAGGAACGTCTCGAGCAGCAGCTCCGGCCGCTGCCGCGTGACCGCGACGGTCGGCTTGTCGCCGACTCGGACGAGCCCGAAGCCCCCGCCGTTGCCGCTGCCGACCAGCGCGGAGAAGTTGGCCGGGCTGCCATCCTCGAACTGCCCGTCGAACCAGCCGTAGTACTCGAGTTGCGGATGCGAGATGGACTCGATCAGTGCGAGGAGGTCGCGGTCCAACCCATGCGGGCCCATGAGCCCGGCCTGCTGGAGACCGCGGTTAACCTGCTCGTCCAGCTTGCGCTGGTCCTCGGGCACATAGAACGCTGCTGTCTCGCCGATGGCCTTGTGCGGTTCCGCGCCGCGGCGTCGGATCAGGTTGCACAAGGTGTAGGCCGTGAATGTGACCGGCCGGTCAAGAGTGATCACAGCGCTGAGCCTCATTCACCGATGACCGGGGGAACGGTCATCTGGTCGGAGCCGAAGATGTCGTTGCCGTCTTCTTCCAGCAGGTACTTGGTCTGGTGCTCGGCGTCGTCCTCGCCCTTGCCGCCCTTGCCGCCGCCGCCCATGCCGCCCATGCCGGACGCGCCGGGCCTGCCCGCCGCACCGGCGCCCGCGCCCGCGCCCGCGCGCAGACCGCCCGCGGCACCGCCGCTGGCTTCGCCCGCCATCGCACCCGAACCGCTGCCGCCGGGGCCGAATCCGCCGACCCCGAAGCCGCCCGCTCCGAAAGCACCGCCTGCACCCGCGCCACCGCCGTTCGGACCGAAGCCGGCACCGCCTCCGCCCGAAGGACCGAAGGTGCTCGGGTCGAACGTCGGAGGGTTGGTGGAGGGCGGAGTCCAGCCGGAAGTCGTCGTGCCGTCGCCGGGGGGATTGAAGCGAGGATCGCCAGTACGGCCCGGTCCGCCGGGCGGCGGATATTTGGGCGGGTCGAACTTGGACGGGTCAGTCTTCGGCGGCGTGTACTTGGGCGGGTCGAACTTGGACGGGTTCGACGTCGGCGGCTTGAAGCCGCCGGGAACACCGCCCGGTCCGCCGGAGAAACCGCCGGTCCCGCCCGGCCCGGTCCCGCCCGGGCCGTTGCCGTACTTGCCCGGGTCGGTGCCGTCCGAAATGTTGTTGCCCTGCCACACGTTGTACTGCGGCATGCCACCGGCGTTCTGCGAACTCGCGTTGTAGTACGCCGTGTACGCCTGGACGTTGGTTTGACTGTCCTGGTTGTACTTGTCGATCTCTTTGTCTTTGTCGCTGAACGGCTGGTGGTCGTACCATTTCATCTGCGGCGGGTCCTTGGGCAGCTCCTGGACCTTGCCGTGCACGTCGTGGAACGCGTCGATCTGATGCGTGATGAACGTCTGGCTGGTACCGAGGTTCTTGGCCGAGTCCTCGTGCCACATTTTGAGCGCGTTCGCCCCGCCCTGGGCAGCACCGGCCGCGTTGCCCTGCCACGCGCTGCTCATCCTGTTGTTCAGCGCGTCAATGGCGTTCGCCCGGTTGGAGTGCAGGCCCTTGAGCGTGTTGGCGTCGCCCTTGCCGGTTTCGAGCGAGCTGGTGCTGCCGTTTTTGAGCGCCTGATAGATCTGATATGCGGTGATCGATCCGCCGCCGACGTTCGCTTGCGCGTTCTCGGCCTGCGGCCCGCCGCTGAAGAGGCTGGTTGCCGCACCGACCAAACCGCCGATCACAGCCCCGGCCGCAGCGCCTTCCGGTCCGAGAACGGAGCCGTAGACAGCCCCGGCCGCGGCACCAGTGGCCGTGTTCTTCAGCATGCTGCCTGAGTTATCCCCATTCCCCATGATGAGAATCTTCCTTCCGGGCCTGCTACAGCCGCGTAGCAATCAAGATGCTGCTTTGAGGTGGTTGATCATCGCGGTGGCGACTTTGCTCGACGGTTCGCAGGGCTTGCCGACATTTTTGCCGTTCACAATTGAACCGACGACGGCGACCGAGAGCTGATCGGTGACACCAACAACCAGGACACAAATACCGTTCTTGCGACCGTCGGACTTGTCTGTGAAGACCGCTGGGTAGCCCGCGACCTGGGTTTCTTCGAAGTATGCTTGGGTCGGCTTCGCCGCGTAGGTGTCGGCGAGTCCGTTCTTGTTCTGGACGATCGGGGAGACAGTGACGCCGTTCCCGGGCGTCTTCTCGGACTTCCAGTCACAGCCGCGCGGCGTTACGTCAGTGATGGTCCCGGGCGTAGCGAGGCCAAGAGTCTTGGCGTCCTCGTCGGCGAGGGCAGAGCACGGATCGGCAACGAGTTTGTCCGTTGGGAGCGGTGCCGGGACTTTGGGTACGCCGGAAACTGCGTTCGACGAGCCGGTTGAACTGCTCGGGCTGCCGGATGCGGCCGATGGCCCGGCAGTGCCTCCGGTTCCGCCGCCGCAAGCGCTCAGCAGGCTGACGATGACGGCAGTGCCGGCGGCGAGGCGAAAGACGCGTTTCGGCATGTGTTGATCAGAAGTCACTTTGTCCCTGCTTCTGCAGCTCTTGGGTGCGGTGCAGTTCGTCGACGCTGATTTTCTGCTTTGCGGCGGTGAGCGCGTCGATGAAGTTCTTCGTGTACTGGACCATCTTGGCGTGCTCGTCCATCAGGCTTTGCCCGGACGGGTTGGCGCCTTGGTTGACGAAGGTGTGGCTGGCCACTTCATCAGCGGGCGGTTGCACCGTTGCGACCGAGTGCGCGAGCCGCTCGTCCTTCATCAGATCGGTGAGCAGGTCTTTCCACTGCCCGATGACTGAGTCGACCTCGTCTTCGGTGAACTTGTAGCCGCCGGCCTTGCCGTAGCTGCCCACCATGATCGGCGGGACCGGGGGCACCTGGACCCCCGGGTTTCCGCCGGACGCGGGTGATCCTTCAGGCATCTCGCTGGCCCCCTTACAACCCATGCCTCGCTCTTCCCCGGCGAGATCAGCGTCTTGGATGTTAACGCACGCGAGTTGGTTCCCGCTTGATGTTGGCAAGTTCGCACGAGGGCTTCTGAGCTGGGCATCTGTGGCGGTTTCCGGTCAAGCGCGCTCGACCCGGCTGGTCGCCGTCGTCGAAACGAAACCGCCCCCAGGAGAATCTCCCGGGGGCGGTTTCGCGGAAAAAAGGCGCGAACGTCAGTTCGCCGCCACGGCCTTGACCTCGAGGCGGAGGTCCACCTTCACGTTCGGGTGCAGGCGGGCGTTGACCGAGTGCTTGCCGACCGTCTTGATGTGGTCGCGCAGGTCCAGGACGCGCTTGTCGAGCAGCGGGCCGCCCTGGGCTTTGATCGCGTCGACGATCTCGCCGGCGGTGATCGAGCCGAAGAGCTTCTTCGAGCCCGCCGCGGCCTTGCCGGTCAGCTGGATCGCGCCGAGGCTCTCGAGGGTCGCCTTGATTTCCTTGGCGTGGTCGAGGTCGCGGATGCGGCGGGATTCCTGTGCGCGCTGGATCGTGCGCACGTTCTTCTCCGCACCCTTGGTGGCCACGATCGCGTAGCCGCGCGGCAGCAGGTAGTTGCGGGCGTAGCCGTCCTTGACCTCGACGATGTCGCCGGGGCCGCCGAGGTTCGCCACGTCGGTGGTGAGAATGATCTTCGCCATGACTAGTGCTCCCCTCAGCGCGCGGTGGACGTGTAGGGCAGCAGAGCCATCTCGCGCGAGTTCTTCACCGCGATGGCGATGTCGCGCTGGTGCTGGCTGCAGTTGCCGGTGACGCGACGGGCACGGATCTTGCCGCGGTCGGAAATGTACTTCCGCAACAGGTTGGTGTCCTTGTAGTCGATCGCTTCCGGGCGGCCCTTCTTCTCGGCCTTGCAGAACACGCAGACCTTCTTCTTGGGCTTGCGAATGGGTGGCTTGGCCACTGTTGTACTCCTGGAATTCTAGAAAGAGATGAGATCAGAACGGGGGTTCGTCGGAGAAGCCTCCGCCGCCACCGCCCGCGGGCGGGGCCGAGCCCCAGGGGTCGTCGGCGGGCGCGCTGTTGCCGCCGCCGCCGCGATTGCCGCCGCCTCCGGTGAAGCCGCCTCCGCCGCCGAAGTCACCACCGCCGCCGCCACCGCGGCTGACCTTGTTGACCTTCGCCGTCGCGTAGCGCAGCGACGGGCCGATCTCGTCGACCTCGAGCTCGACGACGGTGCGCTTCTCGCCTTCCTTGGTCTCGAACGACCGCTGCTTCAGCCGCCCCTGCACCACCACGCGGGCGCCCCGCGTGAGCGACTCGGCGACGTTCTCCGCCGCCTGCCGCCAGATGTTGCAGCGCAGGAACAGCGCCTCGCCGTCCTTCCACTCGCCGGTCTGCCGGTCGAGCGTGCGCGGGGTGGACGCGACGGTGAAGTTCGCGACCGCCGCACCGGACGGGGTGAAGCGCAGCTCCGGGTCGGACGTCAGGTTCCCGACCACGGTGATGACGGTGTCTCCAGCCACGGATGGCGTCCCTTCGGATCGGGCTCGGATCAGGCCTTGGCGGGCGCGGGCTTGGCCGCGGCCTTGACCTCGCGGCGCATGACCTTGGTGCGCAGCACGGTTTCCTGCAGCGACAGCTGGCGGTCCAGTTCCTTGACGGCCTCGGCCGTCGAGTTCAGGTCCAGCAGCGCGTAGATGCCCTCGGCGTTCTTCTTGATCTCGTACGCCAAGCGACGGCGGCCCCACACATCGACCTTCTCGACGCTTCCGCCCGAAGTGCGGATCACGTTGAGGAAGTTGTCCAGCGTGGGCGCGACCGTGCGCTCGTCGAGCGTCGGGTCCAGGATGACCATTACCTCGTAATGGCGTGACATAACCACTCACCTCCTATGGGCTCGCGGTCACGGCGGTTCCGTGACAGGAGGGTTTGTCCAGGTAAGCGTACCCGGCGGGTCCGACAGTCCCGTCCGGCGGGTCAGCTGACGCGGCGCAGCACCCAGGTGCGGACCAGCCCGGCGGTGACGCCGGCCAGCACGATCACCGCGAGCAGCATCGGCAGCTGGACGTCCGAGGCTCCGCCCTGGCTCGCCAGCGCTTCGGCGTTGCCCGCGTTGCGGATGTCCGGGCCCTGCTGGCCCTGCGGGTCCTGTCCGGCGGACGGCTGCTGCGGCAATGCGCCGGAACCGGGCAGCGCGCCGTAGCGCGCGCCGGGTGCGACCGCGGTGCCCAGCGCACCCGGGCTGCCCGGGGTCGCGGTCGGGATGTTGCCGTAGTCGCGCGGCGGGGCGATCCCGGTCGAGCCCGGCTGGTAGTTGCCGAGCGGGTTGCCGCCGCTGTTCTGCCCGGGCGCGCTGCCGTTCGGCTGCTGGGAGCCGCCGTTCGACGGGGAATTCGAGGACGACGGCGCCTGGTAGTTGTTCGCCGTCGTGGTGAGCCCGCACGCGGACGCGACCTCGCTGCGGATCCCGTTCAGCACCTTGGTCTTGGTGTCGGGCAGCAGGCCGATTCCCGGCGCGTCCTTCAGTGCGTCCGAGACGACCTGGCCGATCGCGTCGCCGCTGATCGTGCCGCCCGCGGCGTTCGGGATCGAGCCGACCGGCAGGTTGCCCTTGTCCGCGATCGTGTTCGCCAGCGAATCCGGCCACACGGTGAGCAGGTTCCAGAAGCTCACCTGGTCCTTGGCCGCCTGGCGGACGATCTCCTTGACTGCGGAGCCGGGCACGGCGACCGAATCGCCCATTCCGCCGGTGACCGAGCCCTTGCACTGGTTCGCGAGGGTGGTCGCCGCGGACGCGGTGCCGGCGCCCAGGAACGTGCCGCCGGTGAAAAGGGCGGCGAGAGCGGTGACGGTGAGTGCTCGACGGGTTCGCTTCCAGGTGGGGATTTTCCGCACGAGCACTATCCTCCGGGGTCCGCGGGCGTGGTTCGTCGCATCAGGAACAACGAATGGACTCCGGCAAAGATACTGGTGAGTTGGCCTAAACCGCAGCGGCCATTCGGCGGAGTACCCAGGTCCGGACCAGGCCCGCGCTGACTCCGGAGAGTGCCAAAACTGCCACCAGAACTGGCCAGTCCAACCCGTTCGTGTGGTTGCCGCCAGTACCGGGCAACGCCTCAGCATTACCGGCGTTCTGGATCGTGCGGTCGCCGCCCGCCGATCCGTCCGGGTTGGCAACGCCGTACTGCGGCGCGTAACCCGGGATCTGGCTGCCGTACCGCAGCGACGGCGACGGGCTGAACAGTCCGGCCATCGCCATCGGGATGCCGCTGTAATCGCGCATCGGCGCGTATCCGGTGTTGTAGCCGTACGACAAATCGCTGAAATTCGGCAGGAAGGCCGAGAACGGCGCGGCCCCGCCGCCGCTGTAATCGCCGAGCACCGGACTGGTCGAGCCCGGCATCTGGGACTGCTGGTCCGGCGAGCCGCCGCCCTGCTGCGGGCTGCCGCCATTGCCTCCGGACGGCGGTTGCTGCGGGCTTTGGCCCGGGTTCTGCTGGCTCGGCTGGCTGCCGCTGACGGCCTGGCCCGCCGCGGCGACGCCCTGCTGGAGGCTGTTCGTGCCGCCCGCGACCGCGCCGTTGACCGCGCTCGCGGCGGGCGCGCCGACCACCGGGACCGGCGCGACGACGGTGTTGACCACGTTCACCGTGACCTGGCAGACCGTGCCGAGCACCGCGTTGATGGTGCCGGTGAGCACCCCGGAGGTCTGGCCGACGACACCGAGGTCGATCGGGAGGCCGAGCAGCGGAGTGGTCGCCTGGACGTGGTCGCCCGGGTGAGCGGTGATGGTGGAACCGCAGGGTGTCGTCAGGGTGCTCGCGGACGCGGCGCCGGGGGCGGCGAGCGCGGCCGAGCCCGCCAGGACGAAAGCGGCGGCGCCCACCGCGGTGGCCCTCCGTGCCCGGTGCTGCTGCATGGCCGTCGACCCTTTCGTCGCGTCCGTTATCACTGCCTCGCTGTGGACAACGACGGTAACGAAGACGAGTAACGCCCGCCTCCCCTCCGAGGTCAGGCATTCGGGTGGAAGCGGGCGCTACTCAGCGTCAGATGGGTAAGAGAGTCAGGCGGGCTTGCGGCGCAGCCACGCGCGCACCAGCGCGGCGGCGACCATCGCGAGCGCCAGCACGGCGATCAGCAGCGGCAGCCGTGCGGGCGGGTTGGCCGCGGGCAGTGCCTCGGCGGTGCCGGACTTCTTCGCGTCGACCGTCGGCACCTGGCCCTGCTGGGGCAGTTGGCCGGGCACGACCTGGGTGACGATCGGGGCCTGTACGAAACTCGCCGGGAGCATCGCGGCCCCGGTGAAGATGCCGGACACCGCGTCGAGGCCGGACAGTCCGCCGCCGGAGGTCACCGGGCCGAGCGTGTCGCCGCCGGGGACGGGCTGGCCCGGACCGCCGGGGCCCGGAGCCGGGGACGGCGGGTGGGGCGTCGGGTTCGGCGGCTGGGGAGTCGGCTGCGGGCTCGGAATCGGGGTGCCGGGCAGCCCGCCGACCAGTTCCTGAGTCGCGTTGCCGACGCCGTTCGCCGCGTTCTGCGCCGTTGGGCATAGCGTCTTCGCGGCCAGTTCTCCAGCTGCCGGGGCTTCGCCGACGCCCAGAGTCCGGACGGTGTCGCCGACGGGAAGGGTGAGCAGCGTGTTGTTGCCGTCGGTCTGCTTCGCCTTCGAATCGAGGCCGACGGTGAGCCGGTTCGGCGCGTTGAGCGGAGCGCCCGCGTCGAGGGCGAGGCCGTTGCCGTCCTTGCCGTTCTGCAGGGTGGCTTGGCAGTCGCCGTTCAGCGTCGGGTTCGGGTCCGCGGAGGCGGATGCGGGAAAGGCCAGAACCGCCGACAGCAGTGGCGCCGCGAGCGCGACTCCGAGTGCGACCGTCCGCCCAGCGCGTTTCCGCATGCCTTTCCTCCCCCGACCGGATCACGGAACGCGCTCACGGTACTCCACGAGCGTCACCACCAGGGGCGGAAGGGGGCGACTCGTTCGGGGGTAGCGTCAAGACATGCAGATTGGCGCCCATGTCCGCGACGACGATCCGCTGGCCGCCGTCGCCGAGCGAGAAGCCGACGTCGTCCAGTTCTTCCTCTCCGACCCGCAGGGGTGGAAGGCACCGAAACCGCATCCGCACGGCGAGGAGATCAAGGCCTCCCCGGTCGAGGTGTTCATCCACGCGCCGTACCTGATCAACGTCGCGTCCAAGAACAACAGGATCCGCATCCCGTCCCGCAAGAACGTCACCCAGCACGCCGACGGGGCCGCCGCGATCGGCGCGAAGGGCCTGATCGTGCACGGCGGGCACGTCGGCGCGAGCGACGACATCGAGGAAGGCTTGGTCAACTGGCGCAAGCTTTTCGAGCGCGAAGCGGAAAAGGGCGGCTTCGCGGTGCCGATCCTGATCGAGAACACCGCGGGCGGCGACAACGCGATGACCCGCGAACTCGACGTGATCGCCCGGCTGTGGGACAAGGTCGGCGAGTTCGGCGCGGGCTTCTGCCTCGACACCTGCCACGCCTACGCGGCCGGCTGGGATCTCGAGACCGCGGTGGAGAAGGTCAAGGCCATCACCGGCCGGATCGACCTGGTGCACTGCAACAACTCCCGGGACGAGCACGGTTCCAACCGCGACCGGCACGCGTCGGTGGTCGACGGCGACGGGACGATCGACCCGGAACTGCTCGCCGAGGTCGTGCGGCAGGCGGGAGCGCCGGTGGTCGTCGAGACGCCGGGCGAAGGCCAGGCCGCCGACATCGCGTACCTGCGCAAACAGCTCGCCTGAGGTCCGTGAAGGACTCCTTGGGGGAACCAGATTCCCGGAAGGAGTCCTTCACGGATCACGAGACTGGCTGCTCGGTGCGGGACCGGCGGAAGGACGCGAAGGTGACCTTGTCGCGGGCCCGCTCCAGCACGCCGCCCGCCGGGTCGTCGTCGCCGGAGAGCCGGACCAGATCGGTGCGCGGCCGGTAGATCTCGCGGAGCACCAGCACGCACAGCCCGACCACCGCCAGGTCGCGGATGACCACCCCGCCGAGGAACCAGCCCGCCGGCAGTCCTTTGTGGTCGACGCCGAGGTAATAGAACATCCGGGGCGCCCACACCGCCGCGTCGATGACCATCCAGGCCAGCAGCGGCCGCCAGCGCGGGATCGCGAGCACCGCCAGCGGGACGAGCCACAGCGAGTACTGCGGGCTCCACACCTTGTTGGTCAGCAGGAACGCCGCCACGACAAGGAAAGCCAGCTGCCCGAACCGCGGCCGCCGCGGCGCGGTGAGCGCGACGTACGCGATTCCCGCGAAGCAGGCCAAGAACAGCACCGCCACCACGATGTTGAGCACGGTCGGCGTCTGTCCTTTTTGGAGCACGCCGTCGAAGCCGACCCATCCGGTGGCGTAGGAGACCACGTTGTAGAGCGAATCCGGGTCCATCGGGCGCAGCGTGTTGAGCCGGAAGAACTCCCACCAGCCGCGCGGTGCGGCCACGATGAACGGGACGTTCACCACCAGCCAGGCCAGCACGGTGAACGCCGCGGTCTGGCTCCACGCGCGCAGTTTCCCGGCGCGCAGGCACAGCAGGAACAGCACGCCGAGCAGGAGCAACGGGTACAGCTTGGTCGCGATGCCGAGTCCGAAGAGGACTCCGGCGACCTCCGGGCGTTTTCGCGACCACGCCAGGATCCCGGCGGCGGTGGCCGCGGTGGCGAGAGCGTCGAAGTTCGTAAAAGTGTGGACCAGCACCAGCGGCGAAATGGCGACGAGCACCGCGTCCCACGGCCTGCGTTTCGTCGTCCGTCCGGTGGCCCACACGGTGACCAGCCAGGCGAGCGCGAGCCAGAACGCGGAGATGTTGAAGTAGATCGCCACCGGCAGCGCGCCGGGAAGCCAGCCCGCGTTCGCGACCGACGTCCAGCCCGCGGCGAGTTTCGCGTTGATCCACTGGAACAGGCCGGTGACCACCGGGTACTCCATGTAACGGGTCTGGTTCTCCGCGGTCTGCGAATCCTCCTGCCACGACGTGACATAGGGGAAGGTGCGCGCGTCGTCGAGCTTTTCCGAGCTGTAGAGCGGGACGATGTCGGAGTAGCACATGGCGACGAACGGGCGGCCGGCGCGCCAGTCGAGCTGGTGCACGCCGTTCGAGTCGCTGTACTGCTGAATGCACGACGCCTTGCCGAACCAGCACACCACCAGCGCGAGCACGGCCATCGCGAGCCCGACGCGCTGCGGCGACCAGAACCACTGCCTGCCCACCGCCGCGTGCGCGCCGATCGGACCGCCGATGGGTCTCGTCGCCGCGGCCACCAGCGGGTCGTGCCGGCTGGGGGCGATTCGCTCCGCCGGGGTGAGCGTGCGGGGAGCCGAATCCGGCTCGTCGGCGGGGTCGGAGGCGCGGGACACGTCGGGATGCTATCGGTCCGCGGGTGGGGTGCCGGTCATTTCGGATCCTCGTAAAACCCGGCAAGCACCTCGAAAGCGGCGCCGAGGGCCACGGCCTCCTCGTCGAGGTCGCTCAGTTCGACGTCGATGCGCTGCCAGTACGGCACCGGCAGCAGGTCTCGCAGCTGCTGCGAGACCGTCTCGCGGTAGACCTCGGGCGCGGCGCGGATGGTCCGTCCGAACAGGACGATCCGTTCGAGATCGAGCACCTGCACCAGGTCGGCTAGCCCGATGCCGAGCAGGCGGGCGGCGTCGTGCGGGGTGCCCGCGGCGCGGTGCATGACCTCGACGCAGCCGCGGCGTCCGCACGCGCAGCGCGGTCCGGCGTAGGCGATGGTGGTGTGGCCGAACTCACCCGCGTTGGTGCGCGGGCCTCGATAGACGCGTCCGTCGATCAGCAGGCCGACGCCGATTCCGGTCCCGACGAGCACGACGGCGGTCGCCGCCGCGGTTTCTTCCGGCCAGGCGTGCGCGAAGGCGGCCGAGTTGGTGTTTTTGTCCAGCGTGACCGGCAGACCGGTGCGTTCGGCGAGCAGATCGCGCAGCGGGACGTCGTGCCAGCCGGGCATGTTCGTGGCGTCGCGGACGCGGCCCGCGCGGTGGTCGAGCGGTCCCACCGCGCCGACACCGAGCCCGAGCACCCGTGCCGGATCGACGTCGGCGACCAGTTTGCGCGCCCCGTCGGCGATCGCGGTCACCGCGGTCTCCGGAGCGAAGCCGACCGGCAGCGGGCCTTCCACGATCTCCTCGACCTCGCCGGTCAGGCCGGTGCGCAGCACGAGAAACCCGTCCCGATCGAGTTGCGCGCCGAGTGCGCAGCGGGCTTCCGCGCGCAGCCGCAGCATCGTGCGCGGTTTGCCGACTCCGGCCGCGGCCTGGCGTTCGACGTCCAGCAGTCCTTCCGGCAGCAGGTCGGACACGATTTTCGACACCGCCTGCTGGGTGAGCCCGGACCGCTGCGCCAGCTCGACCCGGCTCAGCCCGCCGGCGCGCAGGATGTGCCCGAGCAGCAGCGCGCGGTTGTGGCGTCGCAGCCCGCGCAGGTTGACGCCGGTCTCCGCCATCGGCCGATCATCGCGGACGGGTGGCCTATTACGCAACAGTGTTGTTTAATAGCGGCCATGGCTGATGACGCGCGGGTCGGCATTCTCGGATACGGGATCGGCGGCCGGATTTTCCACGCGCCGCTGGTCGCGGCGACGCCTGGCCTGGTCCCGGCCGTGCTGGTGACCGCGAATCCGGAACGGGCCGCGCAGGCGCGTGCGGAACATCCGGACGCCGAAGTAGTCCCGGACGCGGATGCGCTTTTCGCCCGTGCGGGTGAGCTCGACCTGGTCGTGGTGACCACGCCGAACCGCACGCACGTGCCGCTCGCCCTCCGCGCGATCGAGGCCGGGATTCCGGTGGTCGTGGACAAGCCGTTCGCGCCGACCTCGGCCGAAGCGCAGCAGGTCGTCGACGCGGCGAAGGCCAAGGGCGTCGGCGTCACGGTGTTCCAGAACCGCCGCTGGGATTCGGATTTCCGCACCGTCGGCAAGGTGCTCGAATCCGGTCGCCTCGGCAACGTCTTCCGCTTCGAATCCCGCTACGACCGCTGGGTGCCGAAGATCAAGGACAACTGGCGCGAGTTCGGCGATCCGGCCGAGGCCGGTGGTCTGCTTTACGACCTCGGCGCGCACATCGTCGACCAGGCGCTGCAGCTTTTCGGTCCGGTCGCCCAGGTTTACGCGGAGGTCGACCGCCGCCGCCCCGGCGCGGCGGTGGACGACGACGTGTTCGTGGCCCTGCACCACGCGAACGGCGTGCGGTCGCACCTGTGGTCGTCCGCGCTCGCCGGCACTCGCAACCCGCGCTTCCGCGTGCTCGGCGACCAGGCGACGTTCACCAAATACGGCCTCGACGTCCAGGAACCGCAGATCAAGGCCGGTCTCCGCCCCGGCGACGACGGCTGGGGCGTGGAGCCGGAAAGCGACGCCGGCTTGCTCGGGGTGAATGACGACACCGAAGCGGTGCCGACCGAAACCGGTTGCTACGAAGCGTTTTACGCCCAGGTCCGGGACGCGCTGCGCGGCGAGGCGGATTTCCCGGTGGACCCGGCGAGCGCGGTCGAAGCGTTGCGCGTGATCGAAGCCGCGCACCGCTCGGGTGCCGAAGGCCGCGTGATCACCCTCGGCGGCTGACACCGCCCCCTGAACGGCCGTGGCCGCGACGGCCTCCCCCCACCGTCGCGGCCACGGCCTTTTTCGTCACTGCGGCGGCGGGGATTCGCCCGTCGACGGACCACCGGTCGGCGGGTTGTGCGACGACGGCTTGCCCGACGGCCAGTGCGGAAGCCCGCTCGGCCAATGCGGCTGGCTGGGTCCGCCGGTGATCGGACCGCCGTGCTCGTTCCCGTTGCCGGGGTCCGGTTCGTTGCCGTTGGTCTGCGTCGGCGGCTGTTGCTCGTCGCCCGCACTCTGGTCCTGCGACGGCGGCGGGGCCTGGACGCCGATCAGCGACACCTGGTCGAACTTCTCGCCCGGCTTGCCCTTCAAGTAGGCGTCGAGGAACTTCTGCCACATCGGGCCCGCGATCGTCGAACCGTAGATCGGCGACGTGCCCGAGCCGTGCAGCGCCTGGTCGCCGTCCGCGCCGACCCACGCGGCGACCGAGACCGACGGCGTGTAGCCGACCATCCAGGTCTGCGCGTTCGCGTTCGCCGCCCACGCCGGCTCGCCCGGCCGCGGCGTGTGCTGCTGGGTACCGGTCTTGCCCGCGCAATCGTGGCCGGACGGGCACTTCAGGTGCGAGAAGTCGATCACCGGGCCCAGCGCCATGGTCACGTTGCCGGCGATCTGCTTGCTCTTGTCCGCGTCGCTGTCGAACGCCGGTTTGCCCGGGCTCGGCTGCGCCTCGTAGGCGACCTCGTTCTGCGAGTTGGTCACCTTCTGCACGAAGTGCCGGTCGCGCTGGACGCCGTTGGCCGCGAACGTCGCGTACGCGCTGGCCATGTCCGCGGGCGTGATCCGGGTGTTCCCGCCGCCGAGCGCGATGTTGGCGTCCGCGGTGGAGATCTCCGACTTGCCGCCGTTGTCCTTGGTCTTGACGCCCGCATCCTGGGCGGCCTGCCCGACCGGACCTGGATGCGTCTGGTTCAGCACCATGTCGTAGAAGACCGTGTTGGCCGACCGTTTCATCGCTTCGGCGACGGTGCACTGCCCGTCGCAGCTGGAGCTCGGGCCCGCGTTGCGCACCTTGCGGCCGTCGAAAACCCGGTTGTTGCTGCCGTCGAAGGTCTCGTTGATCCCCTTGCCCATCTTGAGGAACGCGGTGAGGTCGAACGCCTTCATCGACGAACCGGGGTTCTGCGGCGTGTTCGCCCAGTCGCGAGCGCCCTGCTTCTTCCCGTTCACGTCGATGGTCGCCGGCCCGCCGTAGTACGCGAGCACCCCGCCGGTCTTCGGGTCGACCGCCACCAGCGAATCGAGCAGCCGGTCGTCCGACTGGTCCTTCAGCGCGTCGGTCGCCACCTGGGTCGCGATCTCCTGGGCGTGCTTGTCGATGGTCGTCTGGATCGTGTAGCCGCCGGAGTAGTACTTGTCGTCCCCGATGCCGTGCTGCCCCAGCTCGGCCTTGGCCTGTTCGCTGATGAACTTGTACGGGGCGTTCGCGTCGTCCTTCGACTCCGCCAGCGGGATCACGTCCGGGAACTGTGCCGATTGCCGCTGCTGCGGGGTGATGTACTTGTTCGCGAGCATCCGGTCGAGCGCGGTGGTCCAGCGGCTCTGCGCCACCTTCGGGTTTTCCGAACGGCCCGGCTGCTGGATCAGCCCGGCCAGCAGCGCGGCCTCCGAGTAGTCCAGTTTCGAGACGTCCTTGTGGAAGAAGGCCTGCGACGCCGCGCCGACGCCGTACGCCCCGCGCCCGAAGTAAATGATGTTCAGGTACGCGGTGATGATGTCCTGTTTCTCGTACGTCTGGTTCATCTTGAAGGACTTCGCCAGCTCGGTCCATTTACGGGTGAGCGTGGGGGCGTCGTTGTCGGTGGCCTTCTTGATGTACTGCTGCGAGATCGTGGACCCGCCGCCGGTGCCGCCGGTGAGGTTGTTGAACACCGCGCGCAGCAGGCCGGTGACGTCGAAGCCGGAGTTGGTCTCGAACGTCGAGTCCTCGGTCGCGATCACCGCGTGCTTCACCACGTCCGGGATCTGCTGCGAGGTGAGGATCTGCCGGTTCCCGCCGGGGGGCACGTCCTTGCCCATCGGGCTGCCGTCGGCGTAGAGGTAGGTGACAGCCTGGTTCTGGCCCTGCGCCACGCTCTGCGGCGAGGGCACGTCGACCAGGAAATAGGTGATCACGAAAGCGATCGCCGGGATCACGATGAAGAGGCCGACGAACGCGTACGCGCTGCGCCGGATGATCTTCCAGCGTCTTTTCTTGCGCTGGGCGGGGGTGCGGCCCTTCTTGTCCAGGTCTTCCGGCGGATAGCCGTCGTCCGGAGCGAGCGGTCCCTCGTCGCGGTAACCGGCGTCCCGGTAGCCGGGGTCGCGGTAGTCGTCCTCGGCGATCCGGTGGGTCATCAGCTCCGGCTCGCGCTGCGGCGGCGGAACCGGGCGACGGCCGGGCGGCGGCGGACGGCGGCCCGGCGGCGGAGAACCCGCCGGACCCCCCGGGCGGGCCGGACCGGCTGCGGGCGGCTGCGGGCCGCGGGCCCACGGCGGCGGCCCGGGCTGGGCGGGAGGTGGTTGACGCCGCGGGTCGGGTTCCCGGTCGGGCCAGGAGCGGCTGCGGTCGTCGTTCACTGCGGATCCTCTTCTCGGACACGGGCAGCCTGCGGACGCAGAAGGCCCTCTGGTGACCAGACGCGGCAACCCCGGTCGAGGTTCACTCTCCTGGCCGATCCCCTTCCCGGGGGAGGAGACCGTCGGTGAACCTACCGCACCCCCAGGCGGGTGGTACCGGCGAAAAGAGGCTCCTCTCCGGGGTGGAGAGGAGCCTCTTCGAAGGGTCGGGCGCGGATCAGCCGGTGCGCCTCGGCGGTTCGCCGTTCACCACGGGACCGCCGCCGCTGCCGGGGTTGCCGCCGTCGGTGCCGCCGCCGAAGATGCCGCCCGGACGGGTCGGGCTGGTCGTCGTCGAGGACGGCGGATGCGACGAGGTGGACGGCGGCGGCTCCGAAGACGAGGACGTCGTGGGAGGCGGCGGCGGTTGCTCGCTCGACGTCTGGCGCGGCGGCGGGGCCGTCTTGCTCGACGTCACGACCTCGTCCGCGTCCTTGCCGATCGGATCGACCTTGTCGAACTTCTCGCTCGGCTTGTCCTTCAAGTAGTTCGTGAGGAAGTCCTGCCACGCCGGGCCCGCGATCGTCTTGCCGAAGATCGGGTTCCCGTCCTGGTCGTGCAGCGGCTTGTTGCCGTCGCCGCCGATCCAGACCGCGGCCGACACCGACGGCGTGTACCCGACCATCCAGGTCTGGGCGTTGCGGTCCTTGTACGAACTCGGGTCGCCGTCCTGCGGGTCGTACTGCTGGGTACCGGTCTTGCCCGCGCACTCGTGGCCGCTCGGGCACTTCAGGTGCGATTCGGCGATGACCGGACCGAGCGCGTCGGTGACGTTCCCGGCGATCTGCTTGCTCTTGTCCGCGTTGTCGTCGAACGCGGGTTTCGCCTGCCCGGCCGTGTCGTCGAAGATGACCTCGTCCTGGGAGTTCGTGAGCTTCGCGACGAAATGCTGATCGCGCCGGACACCGCCGGAGGCGAACGACGAGTAGCCGGCGGCCATGTCCTCCGGGGTGACCACGGTGGCGCCACCGCCGAGGGCGATGTTGGCGTCGCTCGTACCGAGCTTGGCCTTGCCCTTCGGCGCGGCCTGCACGCCCGCTTCCTTCGCGGCTTCCGCGACCCGGGCGGGCTTCGTCCAGTTCAGCACCATGTCGTAGAACACGGTGTTCGCCGAAACCTCCATGGCCTTTTTGACCGTGCACTGAGGACCGCAACTGGCGCTTTCGCCCGCGTTGCGGACCACGCGGCCGCCGAGCTCCCGGTTGTTGGTGCCGTCGAAGACTTCGCCGAGGCCCTTGCCCATTTTGAGCCAGGCGGTGAGGTCGTAAGCCTTCATCGACGAACCGGGGTTCTGCGGGGTGTTCGCCCAGTCCGTGGCGAGCACGTCCTTGCCCGCGCTGTTCTTCACCGTGGTCGGCCCGCCGTAATAGGCGAGCACGCCCCCGGTTCTCGGGTCGACGGCGACCAGCGCTCCCCGGAGGTTCTCGTCGGTCTGGCCCTGCATGTTGTCCTGGACGGACTGCACGGCGATCTTCTGCGCGTTCGGGTCGATCGTCGTGTAGATCTTCGCGCCGGTGGAGTACAGCTTGTCCTCGTCGTAGCCCTTGTCCTTGAGCTCGTCGAGAATGCGCTGCTGGATGAAGTAGTCCAGCGTGCCGGCGTCTTCCTTTTTCTGCGCGTCGCGCGGGATCATCGTGGGAAGCTGCGCGGCCTTGCGGTCGGCGGGCGAAAGCCAGTGGTTGGCGACCATCTGGTCCATCACGTAGCTCCACCGCTTCTGCACGTACGCGGTGTCGCGGTCGCGGCTCGGGCCCTGGATCATCCCGGCGAGCAGCGCCGCCTCGGAAGCGTTGAGATCCTTGACGTCCTTGCCGAAGTACGCCTTCGACGCGGCGGCGATGCCGTTCGCGCCGCGGCCGAAGAAGACGATGTTCAGGTAGCCGGTGATGATGTCCGATTTGGACGTCTCGTTGTTCAGCTTGAACGACTTCGCCAGCTCGGTCCATTTCCGCGTCAGCGTCGGGGCGTCGTTCTTGGTCGCCTGCTTGATGTACTGCTGCGAAATGGTCGAACCGCCGCCGGTGCCGCCGGTCGCCTGGTTGAAGACCGACCGCAGGATCGCCATCACGTTGAAGCCGGAGTTGGTCTCGAAGCTCGCGTCCTCGGCCGAGTAGACGGCGTGCTTGACGACCTCGGGGATCTGGTTGGGCTGCAGCAGTTCGCGGTTGCCGCCCTGCGGGACCACTTTGCCCATCACCGATTTGTCGCCGTAGTAGAAGGTGATCGGCTGGCTCTGCTTCGCGAGCACGTCCTGCGGCGACGGCACGTCGACCAGGAAGTAAGTGATCACGAACGCGATCGCGGGCACCACGACGAACAGGCCGAACATCGCGTACAGCACGCGCCGGACGATCTTCCACCGGCGTTTGCGGCGCTGCATCGGCGAGAGCGGCATCTTGTTCTTCTTGCCGTCCTCCTCGCCTTCCGGCTCGTCCTCGAAGTCCGCGTCGTCCGAGTACTGGGCGAGGCGGGTTTCCTCGTCGTACGGGTCGTGGTCGTCGTACCGGTCGTCGTAAGGCGCGTAGCCGTTGTGCGCGGCGTGCGTGATCAGGTCCGGTTCGCGGTCGGTCTCCGGATAGGACGGCGGAGGCGGAGGCGGCGGGACCCGGCGGCCCTGCGGCGGACGTCCGCCCGGCGGCGGCTGCCGGAAACCCTGGGTGCCGTTCCCGGCGGGACCGCCGTTCGGACCGCCATTAGGACCGCCGTTGGGCCCGGGACGTCCGACCGGGGGCTGACGACGCGGCGGGGGCGCGCCCTGTCCGTCGAGGATCTGAGACGCGCGGGTGGCCGAACCGCGATCCTGCGGTGCCGGGCCTTGCGGCGGGCGGCCCTGCGGAGCGCGGTTCAGCGGAGGCCGCTGCGGACGGCGCGGCTCGTCGGCGGCGGGCCACTGCGGAGCGCCTTCGTCGCCGCTCGGCCATTCCGGACCGGCTTCGGCTCGCGGGGCGCGCGGCGGGCGCGGACCGCCCGCGGGAGGACGGCGGGGCGGCGCGGGGCGCCGGGGGGCGTCATCGGCGGGCCAGGCGGGACCGGGGTCCTCCTGCGGGCGCCGGGCACGGCGAGGTGCATCTGGCTCCTGGCTCGGCCAGGAGCGGTTGCGGTCGTCGTTCACGAATGGGCCTCCGAGGGCTGTACTGCCGGCGCCGTCGTCCGGGACGGACAGCGGCGCGCCGCCCTGCGTTCTGCAGCGGTTGTGGTACTCGTCACTGCCCGGCAGTCCTTCGCGGCCGGGTCGGCTGGGGCTCTCCCGTGCCGAGGACATAGGACAGGACCAGATGGTTCCAATGGCACGTCCGGCACACCTCTACGTCATAGACCGTGAACTCCCCGAAAATCCCCGACATCCGGGTCAGTTCGGCGGGGGTGCGTGCCGATCCCGAGACGTGCTTGAGCTCGTCGCCGTACACCCAGGAGACGAGGTGCAGCGGCGCCCGGCGGCACATCGGACAGGCCCGGTCCTCGGGCCTGCCGTGGAATTTCGCCGCGCGGAGCAGGTACGGGCTCGCGTCGCAGACCTCGTGGTCTCCGACGCGTCCGGAGCGGACGCCGGCCAGCAGCGCACGGCGCTGCAAGGCGTAATCCACAACCTGCCGCTGGTTTCGCACGAGGACAGAGTACGGGCTCTTTCTGTGTCCGCGGTGCCCCCTGCTTTCCCGCACCCACGGCGACCGTTCGGACACGCCGAAAGAGCGATAACGCTCTGATCACGGATCGCCGGGCGCGCGCTGGTCGGGGGTTACTTCCGCCACTTCGATGTATCGGCGCGATATAATCGGCGAGTAGGTTGGCTGAGCCGGTCCCGGGTGATCAACGGTGCCGGCCGCGGCGTATTCCCGGAATGGGGTGTGGTGTGCTCGAACTCGCGATCCTCGGATTGCTGCACGAGGCGCCCATGCACGGGTACGTGCTGCGCAAACGTTTGCACGAGACGCTCGGGATGTTCCGGACGTTCTCATACGGCTCGCTGTACCCGACCTTGCGCCGGTTGCTGCGGGCCGGTTACCTCGTCGAGGAGTTCGACGAGGCGGACGACCGGGCGTGGTCCCGGCGCGGCCGCCGCGTCTACAAGCTCACCGCCGAGGGCAAGGAACGCTTCGCCGAACTGCTCGGCGACGCGGGACCGCAGACGTGGGACGACGAGGGATTCGGCGTCCACCTGGCGTTCTTCTCGCGGACACCGGCCGACGTCAGGATGCGAATCCTGGAAGGCCGCCGCCGCCGCGTCGAGGAGCGGCGCGAAGGCTTGCGGGACGCGCTGGCCAGGGCCGAGGAGAAGATCGACCGCTACACCCGCGAGCTGCACCGGCTGGGGCTGGAGTCGAGCGAGCGGGAGGTGCGCTGGCTCAACGAGCTGATCGCGCACGAACAAGCCGAGCAGCGCGGCCCGGAGCAGCCGGGACCGAGTTGAGCGGCGGCCGCAACGGGGCGGCAGACCTGCAGATGCAAGTGGATGAGATTGAAGGAGAAACCGGCATGGGCGAGAACCGCCGCGTTCGGGTGGCCATCGTGGGCGTCGGCAACTGCGCCTCGTCGCTGGTCCAGGGCGTGCAGTACTACCGCGACGCGGATCCCGGTACGCGCGTCCCCGGTTTGATGCACGTCCAGTTCGGCGACTACCACGTGCGCGACGTCGAGTTCGTCGCCGCGTTCGACGTCGACGCGAAGAAGGTCGGCAGGGATCTCTCGGAGGCGATCTCCGCCAGCGAGAACAACACGATCAAGATCGCCGACGTGCCGCCGCTCGGCGTCACCGTCCAGCGCGGGCACACCTACGACGGCCTCGGCCGCTTCTACCGCGAGACCATCGAGGAGTCCGACGAGGCACCCGTCGACGTGGTCGCCGCGCTGCGCGACGCGCAGGTCGACGTGCTCGTCTCCTACCTTCCGGTCGGCTCCGAAGAGGCCGACAAGTTCTACGCGCAGGCCGCGATCGACGCGGGCGTCGCGTTCGTCAACGCGCTGCCGGTGTTCATCGCCTCCGACCCGGAGTGGGCCAAGAAGTTCGAGGACGCGGGCGTCCCGATCGTCGGCGACGACATCAAGTCCCAGGTCGGCGCCACCATCACGCACCGCGTGCTGGCGAAGCTCTTCGAGGACCGCGGCGTGCAGCTCGACCGCACGATGCAGCTCAACGTGGGCGGGAACATGGACTTCCTGAACATGAAGGAGCTGGAGCGGCTCGAGTCGAAGAAGATCTCGAAGACCCAGTCGGTCACCTCGCAGGTGGACCGCGAGCTCGGCAAGGGCAATGTCCACATCGGACCGTCGGACTACGTGCAGTGGCTCGACGACCGCAAGTGGGCCTACGTCCGCCTCGAGGGCCGCGCGTTCGGCGACGTCCCGCTGAACCTGGAGTACAAGCTCGAGGTGTGGGACTCCCCCAACTCGGCGGGCATCATCATCGACGCGGTGCGCGCGGCGAAGATCGCCAAGGACCGCGGCATCGGCGGCCCGATCCTGTCCGCGTCGTCCTACTTCATGAAGTCGCCGCCGGAGCAGTACGACGACTCGACCGCCCGCGACGCGGTCGACGCCTTCATCCGCGGTGAACTGGAGCGCTGACCCGAGCCTGACTGTCCGTGAAGGGCTCCTTGAGGGAATCTGATTCCCTCAAGGAGCCCTTCACGGCGTCAGGGCCGGTCTGCGGTGACCAGTTCGGTTTTGGTCATCGCGTCGCCGAGCGGGTCGGGCAGCTGCTTGCCGTACTGGGCGGCGAGATCGCCCGCGCGGTCGACCGTCGTCCGCCAGCCTTGCCCGGCGAGCCAGTCGATCGGGTTCCGGCGCGGTTCGGTCGAAAGCACGTCGTTCACGTCGAGGCCGAGCCGTGCTCCGGCGGCCGACGACCGGATGGTGTCGAGGATGTCGGTGCTGCCGAGGTCGGGGATGTGTTCGAGGCCGATCCGGCTGCCCGGCGCGCTGCGGGCGTGCACGAGGTCGAACAGCAGTTCCTCCGCGGCCGCGGGCAGATACGGCAGCAGCCCTTCGGCGATCCACACCGACGGACGGGTGCGGTCGAACCCGGCGTTTTCCAGGGCGGCGGGCCAGTCCTCGCGCAGGTCGGCTCCGATCGGATGGCGGCGGCAGCGCGGGGCCGCGCCGAGTCCGTCCAGCACGTCCTGTTTGAACGCGAGCACTCGCGGCTGGTCCACCTCGTAGACGTCGCGGCCGGAGAGGTCCAGCCGGAAGGCGCGGGCGTCGAGCCCGGCGGCGAGGATCACCACCTGCGGCGCGTCCGTGCCGGTGACCACGTCGTCGAAGAACCGGGACCGCACCGCGAGGTACCCGGCCATCGCCATCCAGAGCGGATCGTCGAGCGGTTCGATCGGCATTGGCCGCGGCGGATTCGCGGCGCGGACGAACTCCGCCGCGTACGGGTCTTCGATCAGCGGATCCGGGGACACGGTGACGATCGCCCGGCCGGCCGCGACCCCGAGCGCGGTCAGTCCGACGCTGCTGACGATGTCCCAATCCTGGTCCGGTGCAGCCAATTCCCACCCCTCGAGCCGATCTTGTTGGCAGAGGTTCAGGATGGCACTGCGCGACGGGGCGGATACGGGCAGCGACCGTTTTGCGGTTATTTGCCGCTGTGGGCTGCGTCACTCAGCGAGTGCGGCAGGGCGGCGAGGTTCGGCAGCACCGTGGCCTTTCGCAGCACGGCCGGATCCGGCGGGAAATGCGGGTTCGGCACCGCGAACACCGTCATGTTCGCCGCGAACGCCGCGCGCAGGCCGTTCGTCGAGTCCTCCACCGCGGCGCAGCGGGAAGCTTCGACGCCCAGCAGCGTCGCCGCACGCAGGTAGACGTCCGGTTCGGGCTTGCCCGCGGCCACTTCCTCGCTCGACACCGCGACCGGGACCAGGGACGTCAAGTCGCACGCCGTCAGGAACGAGTGGATCAGCACCGGCGGCGACGAACTGGCGATCGCGACCGGCCAATGCCGGGAGATCTCGCGCACGACCTGGTCGGCGCCGTCGATGACCGGCGGGCGGTCGGCGTAGCGGGCCGCCATCTCGTCGATCACGACGCGCGCGATCTCGTCCGGGGCGAGCTGCGCGCCGAGGGTTTCCACCAGGTAGTTCGCCCATTCCGGCGTGCTCATCCCCTGCTGGGCGCGGGTCGCCTCCGGCCGCCAGGTCCCGCCGTGCTCGGCGACTACGGCTCGGCGCACCTCGTCCCACGTCGTTTCGGAGTCCACCAGTACGCCGTCGAGGTCGAAGATCACCGCATCCACTTGTCCAGCCTAGGGCTACTGGCCTGGACCACCTTGTGAGCCGAATTACTTCGCTACCCTAACTACTTTTTGTTAGCCTAGCTAAGTGACTTCCTCGACGGGTGATCTGGCGCAGCGGCTGCGGCCGGTGGTGTTCCGGCTGTACTACCTGGTGCGCCGCGAATCCGCGCAGCTGCTGACCCTGACCCAGGGGTCGGTGCTGTCGGAGCTGGTCGGCCGCGGGCCGAGCCGGATGAGCCGGCTCTCCCGTCTCGAGCGCGTGCGGATGCCGTCGATGACCGACGTCGTGCGCAGGCTCGAACGGCTCGGCATGGTGACCCGCCGTCCCGACCCGGCGGACGGGCGCGCCGTGCTCGTGGAGGCCACGCCGGAAGGCGAGCGGTTCTACGCCGAGATGATCGCGGGCCGGGAGGCTGAGCTGCGGGCGCGGCTCGACCGTCTCGACCCGGCCGAGCGCGCCGCCATCGACGCCGCGCTTCCCGCACTCACGAAGCTGATCGCCGACTTCCACCGTGACGATCCCGCCGCGGAACTCGCCGTACTGTCTGAAGGAGGAACTGATCCGCGATGAGCGCTGAGCACCACTCGAGCCTGCTGGACGCGGTCAAGGGCCAGCCCAAACAGGTGTGGATCACCGCGTTCGCCGCGGTCATCGCGTTCATGGGCATTGGCCTCGTCGACCCGATCCTGCTGTCCATCGCCAAGGGGCTGAACGCTTCGCCGTCCCAGGTCACGCTGCTGTTCACGTCGTATCTCGGCGTGCAGGTGATCGCGATGCTCTTCACCGGCGCGATGTCCGCCCGGTTCGGGGCCAAGCGGACCGTGCTGGTCGGGCTGACTCTGATCGTCGCCGCGACCGCGCTGTGTGCCGCCGCCGGTTCGATCGAGCAACTTGTCGGCCTGCGTGCGGTGTGGGGACTCGGCAACGCTTTCTTCATCGCCACCGCGCTGTCGGTGATCGTCGGCGCGGCGACCGGTGGCCAATCCGGCGCGATCCTGCTTTACGAAGCAGCGCTGGGGGTCGGGCTCGCGGTCGGTCCGCTGCTCGGCGCGCTGCTGGGCACGATCTCGTGGCGCGGTCCGTTCCTCGGCACCGCGGTGCTGATGATCGCCGCGCTGGTGCTGTGCTCGATCTTCCTGAAGAGCGACTCGCACGAGAAGCGGGAACCGATCAAGCTGCTCGACCCGATCCGCGCGCTGAAGCACCCTGGTCTGCTGCGCACGTCGGTCGCCTCGGCGCTGTACACCGCCGCGTTCTTCGCGGTGCTCGCCTGGTCCCCGTTCGTGCTCGGCTGGAACGCCATCGCCGTCGGCCTGATCTTCTGCGGCTGGGGCCTGTGCGTGGCGATCGCCGGCGTGGTGCTCGCCCCGAAGATGGCCGCCCGCTTCGGCGAACGGCACGCGGCGGCGCTGGCCGTGGTCGGCTACACCGTGCTGATGCTGGTGCTGGCCATCCCGAGCAAGCCGGTGGTGGTCGTCGGGATCATCCTGTCCGGCCTGGTCTCCGGCCTGCTGAACACGCTGTTCACCGGGACCGCGATGTCGATCAGCGACGCGCCGCGGCCGGTCGCGAGCGCGGGGTACAACTTCTGCCGCTGGTTCGGCGGCGCGATCGCGGCCACGCTCGTCGGCCACGTCGCCGAGTGGATGGGCTGGGAGCAGGGTCCGTTCCTGATCGCCGCGGTGCTGTGCCTGATCGCCGCTGTGCTCCTGTCGCAGCGCGAGAAGAAGGCCGACCCGCACACCGTGCCGAAGGAGGCCGCGCTCGTCGGCGACGAGGAGTTCTGAGCCTTATCGCAACGCTCGGCGATCGCCCCCGGACTGTCTGTTCGGGGCGATCGTCGTCTTTGAACGAATACACTCCCTGTTTACCTTTTAGTCCGATTCAGGGGGTTTTCGCCGCATACGGTCGCTGCGTTCCCACCGAGAAGCGACCCTGGAGGCCCCGTGTCCCTGGAGCCCGGACGACTGCTGCCCTTGTTCACCGCGCATTCCGGCGGCCGGTCACCGATCACCTGCGAGTACCGCTGCGGCAACGCGTGTGCGCACGAGGCCCCGAACCCGACCGGCAACGACTACTTCGGCGACATCGCCAAGGGCGTCTCGCGGCGCGGCGTGTTCAAGGCCGGTGCGGTGATGGCCGCGGCGGCGGGCGGGTTCGCGGCCCTGTCCGGCACCGCTGCCGCGGCCGCCCCGGCCCAGGCTCCCGCCCCGCTGGCGAAGGGCCGTGCGGTGCCCGGCACCGATTTCACGCCGGTGCCGCCGAACAAGCTCGACGCGGTCAGCATCCCGGACGGTTACGCCCAGCACGTGGTGATCCGCTGGGGCGACCCGGTGGTCCCCGGCGCGCCGAAGTTCGATTTCCGCAAGCAGACCGCCGCCGCGCAGGCCAAGCAGTTCGGCTACAACAACGACTTCGTCGGCCTGATCCCGCAGGACCTGCTCGGCCTGCGCAATCTGCTGGTGGTCAACCACGAGTACACCACCGAGGTGCACCTGTTCCCGGCCGATCAGTACGACCCGGCCAACCCCACCGAGGAGCAGGTGAAGATCGCCTGGGCGGCACACGGATTGTCGGTGCTGCAGACGCTGCGCGACCCGATCGGCGGCGCGCTGCGCACCGTGCCGAGCCCGCTGAACCGGCGGATCACGCTCGACACGATCTTCGAGGTGCGCGGTCCGGCGGCCGGTTCGAAGTACCTCAAGACGTCGGCCGACCCGACCGGCAAGCGCGTGCGCGGCACGCAGAACAACTGCTCCGGCGGTGTCACGCCGTGGGGCACCGTGCTGTCCGGCGAGGAGAACTTCCACCAGTACTTCGCCCACGCCGACAAGGTCTCCGATCCGACCGAAGCCGCGCGGCTCAAGCGGTACGCGGTCGGCACCGGCGAGAGCACGCGCAAATGGGAGCGCTTCGACAAGCGCTGGGACGTTTCGCGCGAGCCCAACGAGCCCAACCGGTTCGGCTGGGTCGTCGAAATCGACCCGAACGACCCGAATTCCACGCCGGTGAAGCACACCGCGCTCGGCCGGTTCAAGCACGAGGCGGCGAACGTCAAGATCACCGCGGACGGCCGGGTCGCGGTGTACTCCGGCGACGACGAGCGGTTCGAGTACATCTACAAGTTCGTCTCGAAGGGCAAGTACAAGAAGGGGAATTCCGCGCTCGCCCGGCGGCACAACTCGGCGCTGCTGGACGAGGGGACCCTGTACGTCGCCAAGTTCTCCGGCAACAGCCCGGGCGAGATCGACGGTTCCGGCAAGCTGCCCGCCGACGGCGAATTCGACGGCACCGGAGAGTGGATTCCGCTTGCCAGCGGCGATAAGTCCTTTGTGGACGGATTTACCGCCGAGGAGGTCTACGTGTTCACCCGCCAGGCCGCCGACCGCGCCGGGGCGACAAAAATGGACCGTCCGGAGGACATCGAGCCGAACCCGGTCAACGGCCGGATCTACGCCGCGCTCACCAACAACTCCGACCGCGGCGCGGCGGGCAAGGCGGCCCCGGACGAGGCGAACCCGCGCACCCGCAACAAAAACGGGCACATCCTCGAATGGGACGAGGACCGCGGCGACGCCGCCGCGACCCGGTTCTCCTGGCGGCTGCTGCTCGTCTGCGGCGACCCGGCCACGGCCGACACCTACTTCGGCGGCTTCCCGAAGGACCAGGTCAGCCCGATCTCGTGCCCGGACAACGTGGCGTTCGACCCGCACGGCAACCTGTGGATCTCCACCGACGGCAACACCCTCGGCGCGAACGACGGCCTCTTCTCGGTTCCGGTGACCGGTCCCGAGCGCAGGCACGTGAAGCAGTTCCTGTCGGTGCCGGTCGGCGCCGAGACGTGCGGTCCGGTCGTCACCGAAAACCTCGTGCTCGTCGCGGTGCAGCATCCCGGCGAAGACGCGCCGAGTTCGGCGAACCCGACCTCGCACTGGCCGGACAGCGGCACCTCGCAGCCGCGGCCGGCGATCGTGTCGGTGTGGAAGAAGGGTGCCTTCGGAGTGCCTGGCAAGATCGGCCGCCGGTAACACTTTGGGGTGTTTCTCACGGCCGAACGGGCTTCCTGGGTCTAGCTTCACCGCGTGAGGCGGGCAAGGAAAGTCGCGATCGGACGTACGGCGGGCGCGGCGGCGGGCACTGCGATGCTGGTCGGCGCGCTCGCCGTCGTCACTCCCGGATCGGCGCCCGCCGAGGATGCCCCGGATTGCGGCGGCATCGCGGCCAACCCGAGCGTGGAGGACGCCGGTTCGCCCGGCGGACCGCCGAGCGGGTACCTGTTCACCCCCGCCGCGCCGGTTCCGCGCAGCACCCCGCCGGACCGGGTGCCGAAGCTGGTCACCAGTACCGCGTACGCGGTCGACGGGCACGTCAACGCCCAGATCCAGACGCCGGACGGCCGGGTCAGCTCGGCCAGCCAGCAGGTGAGGGCCGTGCCCGGCGGCCAATACGCGTTGTCGGTGTGGACGGGTACGGCCCAATCCAGCCTCGGTTCGCACGCGAGCGCGACCACCGGGCTGCGCTTCGCCGACCGCACCGGCCGCGTGCTAGTGGAGAAACCGGTCGCGGTGACGCACGACATCGCCTCCGACGGCAAGCTCGCGCAGCAGGAGGTGCCGCCGGTCACCGCGCCGGACGACACCGCGGCGGTCTCGTTTTTCGCCAGTACCAACCACAACTGGGTGCTGTGGGACTGCGTGCACGTGGCTCTCGCCGCGTTCGCGGTGAAGATGGAGGTACGGAATCCGGCGGACGGAACGTGGGGCCCGTCGGCTGCCATCCCGGCCGGCGACGCCGCGCATTTCCGCATCTCCATCTCCAACACCGGCTCCGAGCCGCTCACCGGGCTGCTCGTGAAAGACCCGTGGTGCTCCGGGCTTCCCGGCGCGTTCGGCCTCGCGGCCGGCGCGTCGCGGGAGCTCACCTGCGACCACCCGAACCTGACTGAGGACGACAACGGGCACGTCAACACCGCGAAGGTCACTGGCTCCGGTCCGGGCGGGCCGCTCGCCGAGCAGAAGGCGACCGCGACGGTCACCGTCACGCCGCAGCCGGCGGTCGGCAAGATCGGCGACCGGGCGTGGAAAGACCTGAACCGCAACGGCATACAGGACGACGACGAACCCGGCTTCCCGGATCTGCCGGTGACGCTCAAGGACGGCGCGGGCGGCACTCTCGCCACCGCACGCACGAACGCCGACGGCAGTTACCTGTTCGACCAGCGCAAGGACGGCACCTACCAGGTGTGCTTCGACGTGTCGAAGCTGCCGGACGGGTTGACCGTCACCCAGCGCGGTGCGGGTGCGCCCGGCATGGACTCGGCCGTCGACCCGGCGACCGGCTGCACCTCGCTGTTCACCCTCGGCGGCAAGGACCGCGAGCGGATGGACCTGGACATCGGCCTCGCCCCGCCCGTGCCGACCGTCCCGCCCGCACCCCCGACCCCGACCGCGCCACCCGCCCCGACCGCCTCCGCCGCGTCCGCTCGCTGACCTCGGCGGCGACCACTGAGCGTCGCTTCCCGGCGGATGCGAGACTGTGGCTGAACACCACGTCTCGGGGAGGTCTGGACCAATCATGACCGCGGCCGCCGGCGCGCTCGACGACCCGCACCCGTGGTATCGCCGCCCGATGGCCTGGACGTGGGCCGCCACCGCGGCGGTCCTCGTGCTGTACACGGTGCTCGCCTGGCATCGCCGGTGGATGAGCGACGACGGGCTGCTCGTGCTCCGCACCGTCCGGCAGATCCTGGCCGGGAACGGTCCGGTGTTCAACATCGGCGAGCGCGTCGAGGCGAGCACGAGTCCGTTGTGGACCTGGCTTCTCGCCGGCGTCGGCACGATCCCCGGGCCGCCGCTCGAATGGATCGCGGTGATCACCGGCCTGCTGTGCGCGGTCGGCGGCCTTTTCTTCGGCCTCGACGGCTGCCGTCGGCTCTACGCCGGACCAGTGGCCCCCGCCGGTGCGCTGGTCGTGTGCGCACTTCCGCCGTTCCGCGATTTCGCGACCTCCGGGCTGGAAACCGGTTTGGTGTTGCTGTGGCTCGGGCTGAGCTGGTGGCTGCTGGTGCGCGGCAAAGCGCCGGTTGCCACTGCGATCGTGCTCGGATTAGGCCCGCTAGTGCGACCGGATCTGGCGTTGTTCAGCGTGATCGGCTTCGTCGCCCTCGTGCTGCTGCGCCGCCCGCGATGGTTTGCCGCGCTTGGCTGGCTCGGCGCGGGGATCGCGATTCCGTTGGCATACCAGGTGTTTCGGATGGGCTACTACGGTCTGCTCACCCCGAACACCGCGCTCGCCAAGGAAGCGGCGAACGCCGACTGGCCGCGCGGCTTCGAGTACCTGGCTGATCTGCTCGACCCGTACGTGCTGTGGATTCCGTTGCTGTTGCTGGTGATTGCCGCGATCCTGGTTCGCCGGTCGCGGATTCTGCTGCTGGCTTCGCTGGCGGGCGCGGTTTTGCTCGCGCTGTACGTCGTGCGCGTCGGCGGCGATTTCATGCACGGCCGGATGTTGCTGCCCGCGTTGTTCGTGCTGCTGCTTCCGGTCATGGCGATCCCGGTGACCCGGAAGACAATCGCGTTCGTCGCCGGGGTCGCCGTGTGGGCGATAGTCGCGGGCGGCTGGCTGCGTGTGCCGTACGAAGGCACCCATCTCGCGGTGAGCGTCACCGATGAACGCGCGTACTGGTCCTGGGCGACCGGACACGAGCACCCGGTGCTGGCGACGGATTACCTCGGACAGGACGTCATCCGTCGCGCCGTCGAGGCGGTGGAAGCGACGAAGCAGCCTGCGGTGCTCGTCTACAGCTACGGCGACGTGAAGCAGTGGTTCCGCTTCCCGACCGACCGGCCGTACGTGACCATGGCGGCCGACAGCATGGGCGCGATCAGCAACATCGCGCCGCTCGACGTGCGCATCCACGACGGCTACGGCCTGGCAAGCGATCTCGCCTCGCACTCGTCGTCGATCCCCAACGGCCGTCCCGGACACTCGAAGTGGCTGGTCGGGGCCTGGGAGGTCGCCGAAGCCGGACGCGGGGACTACGCCACCGACGGCCAGATCCGGATATTCCAGCCCGCCGAACTCGACGCCGCCCGCCAGGCGCTGCGCTGCCCGGACGTTCAGGACGTGCTCGCCTCGACCCGCGAACCCCTCACCTGGAGTCGGTTTATCGACAATTTCACCGGCGCGGTGCACCGGACGGAAATCCGCTACCCCCGCGATCCGTGGGCCGCGGCGCAGTGCGCCCCGGCGAAGTGACCGACGACTCCCCGGACTGGCGAATCAGCGGCAGACGCCTACCGTGGCCGGTATGACCGACCTCCCGCTCGCCTTGATCACCGGTGCCTCCCGGGGCATCGGCGCCGCTATCGCGCACCAGCTCTCCCCGACGCACCGCCTGCTCCTCGGCGGCCGCGACACCGACGCCCTCGCGAAGGTGGCCGAGGAACTGCCCGGCGCCGAGCCGTGGCCGGTCGACCTCACCGACGCCGCTTCCCTCGAAGCCGCGGCCGGCAAGATCGACCGGCTGGACGTGCTCGTCCACTCCGCGGGCATCGGCAAAATCGGCACGGTCGCGGACTCGCCGTCCTCCGTCTGGCGCACGAACCTCGAGGTGAACGTCATCGCGGTGGCCGAACTGACCCGGCTGCTGCTGCCCGCGCTGCGCGCCGCGAACGGCCACGTCGTGGTGATCAACTCCGGTGCTGGCTACACCGCTCGCCCGGGCTGGGGCCCTTACGCGGCAAGCAAATTCGCCGTCCGCGCCTTCGCCGACTCACTGCGGGCGGAGGAACCGGGTCTGCGTGTGACGTCTGTCTTTCCCGGTCGCACCGACACTGACATGCAACGCGAGGCCCGCGCTCAGGAAGGCGGCGCGTACGAGGCGGACAAGTACTTGCGGCCGGATTCCGTGGCGACGGCGGTGCTTACCGCGGTGACGGCTACTCCGGAGGCGCACTTCACGGAGATTCAGGTTCGGCCGCGCTGATCCGACGGGCTGCGTGGGGGCACCCCGAAGCCCAAGTGTGCTGACGGTTGGCGGGTGCTTGTCAAGGCGGGAAAGATGCCTTGACAAGCACCCGCCAACCGCAGGGAGGCTTCGTATCGGGGTGCAGGGCGGGGGCTGGGTGCCTGGTTGGCGGGTGTGTCTGCTGCGGTTTGGTGGGGTTTTCGGGTCAGGCGCGTAGGCGGGCGGCGGTGTCGGCGACTGTCGCCTGGATTTCGCGGCGGTCGACTCGGGTCGGTTCGGCGTCGGCGACTACCTGTTCGCCTGCCACCCAGACGTCGCGCACTCGGCGAGATCCGGCGGCCCACACGAGGTTCGCCAGTAGCTGCTCGTCGGGCACGTCCAGGCCGGCGGCGAACGCCGGGTCGTCGAGGTCGACGTGCACCAGGTCGGCCCAGCGGCCCGGTTCCAGTACGCCGAGGTCGTCGCGGCCGAGTGCTTCCGCGCCGCCGCGGGTGGCCATCAGGAAGACGTCCTTCGCGGTCACCACGGTGGAGTCATCGTTGGCCAGCCGCGCCAGCATCGCGGTGAGCTGCAGTTCTTCCCACAGGTCGATGTCGTCGTTCGACGCCGGGCCGTCGGTGCCGAGGCCGATCGCGACGCCCGCCGCGCGCAGGTCCTTGATCCGTGCGATCCCTGACGCCAGCTTCGCGTTCGAGCCGGGGCAGTGCGCCATTCCGACGCCTCGCGCGGCGAAGATCGCGATGTCCTCATCGGACAGATGGATCGCGTGCGCGGCAAGCGTGCGGCCGTTGAACATCCCGAGCGAATCCAGCAGCTTCGGCACCGAGCCGTGTTCCTTGCGCTGCTCGACATCCTCCGCGGCGGCCTCGGCGACGTGGATCTGCACGAGCGCACCCCGCGCGGCCGCCGATTCCGCAGTCGCGCGCAGTCCGTCCGGGTTCAGCATGTACGCCGAGTGCGGGCCGTAACCCAGTTCGATCCGTTCTCCCGGACCGAACCGCAGGCCGTCGGCGTCGATCCAGCGGTCGATCGCCGCCAGCGTCGAGCGCCAGTCCATGCCGGGCAGTTCGATCACCGGCGGCGCGACGAGCACGCGGCCGCCGGTGGCGAGCACCGCGTCCACGAGCTGTTCGCCCTCGAAATACATTTCCGCGCTGGTCGTCACGCCGTGCCGGAGCATTTCGACCGATCCGAGCAGCATGCCGGTGCGCACGTCCGCCGGCTTCAGTTTCGCCTCGGTCGGCCAGATGATCTCGCGCAGCCAACGCAGCAGCGGCAGGTCGCCGCCCATCCCGCGCAGGAGCGTCATCGGGCTGTGCGCGTGCGCGTTCACCAAGCCGGGCACCAGGATTCCGGTCAGCCGGGTCTCCTCGCCGGCGAATTCCGGTGCGCTCGAAGCCGGTCCGACGAACGAAATCCGGCCCGCGTCGTCGACATCCACGACGGCGTCACGGAGCAGGGAGCAGGACGGATCGGCGGGCAGAACAACCGGGGCGTGGAAGCGACGCGACATAACGAGATAGTACGGGCGTCCCAGTGGCGGTTAATCCACTACGCCGCTACGCCAGGCCCAAGCTGCGATTTCCACTCGGTTACGCGCGCCGACTTTGCCCTGCACCGAAGCCAAATGCGTCTTGACCGTCGACAGCGACAGGAACAACTCCGCGCCGATCTCGGTGTTGGTGAGTCCACGCGCGGCGGCCTTCACCACGTCCAGCTCGCGCGCGGTCAGCGGCTCGGACGGAGCCGGCGCCTCGCGCTTGGTGCTGGCACCGTCGAAATGCTTCAGCAGCCGCACGGTGATCTGCGGAGACACCAGCGCGTCGCCTCGGTCGGCCGCGCGCACCGCCTCGATCAGCAGAGCGGGGCCGGCGTCCTTGAGCAGGAAGCCGCTCGCGCCGTTGCGCAGCGCGGTGTGCACGTATTCGTCGAGGTCGAAGGTGGTGACCACGACGACCTTCAGCGGGTCGGCGACGTCCGGGCCGGCCAGTTGCCGCGTGACCTCCAGCCCGTCCAGCCCCGGCATGCGGATGTCCAGCAGGCAGACGTCCGGGCGCAGTTCACGCGCCTTGGCGACCGCGGAGACCCCGTCCGGCACGTCCGCGACCACCTCGATGTCGTCCTGGGCGTCCAGGATCATGCGGAAACCCATCCGCACCATTTCCTGGTCGTCCGCGATCAGTACCCGGATCACCCGTCTGTCTCCCCGTTCGCCTCGAGCGGCAGCCACGCCTCGACCCGCCAGCCGCCGTTCGGCTCGCGGCCTGCCGAAAGCCTGCCGTGCAGCAGCGCGACGCGCTCGCGCATGCCGACCAGACCGTATCCGCCCGACCCGCCAGCCGGACGATGAGTCTGCCCGCTGCCGTTGTCGGTCACCCGCAAGTGCAGTTCGCCGTCGACGACCTCGGCCAGCACGAGCGCCTCGGTGGCGTCCGAGGCGTGCTTGCCGACGTTGGTGAGCGACTCCTGGACCAGCCGCAGCGCGGACCGGCCGACCTCGTGCGGCAGGTCCGCCGGAAGGTCGAGCCGCAGCTGCGTCGGGATGCCGTGGTTGCCCGCGTCGACGAGTTTGTGCAGGTCAGCGGCCAGGTCGGTGGTCGCTTGCTCGTTGAACTCGCTGGAACCGGCCGGTGCGTCGCCGCGCATGCTGCGGACCAGGCGGCGCATCGCGGCGAGCGCCTCGACGCCCGCGTTCTCGATCCGGCCCATCGCTTCCAGCGCGAGCTCCGGGTTCTTCTCCCCCATCATCCGCGCGGCCTGCGCCTGCACGACGATCCCCGTCACGTGGTGCGCGACCACGTCGTGCAGTTCCCTGGCCAGCGCCATCCGCTCGGCTGTCTGCGCGTCGGTGACCGCTGATTTCACGACCTGCGCGCGTTCGGAATCGCGCGAGCGCAGGTACAGACCGATCGCGATGGCGATGCCGAGCAGCAGCACCCCGACGGTGGCGAGCGTCCCGAGCGTCGCCGGGTCGGTGAGCAGGCGGCCGGGGCGGTACTGGCTGAAGTTGAGGATCGTGCCGATCGCGACCACGCCGGACAGCACGACGATCCGCGGCCAGGCCCGGGCGAGCGGCACGGCCCGCACGACGTTCACGACCACGCCGAACCCGGCCACGATCTGAGTCGGCGGAATGCCGCCGAGCAGCTGGTAGCTGTGGCTCGGATGCAGGAACGGCGTCATCAGCGCGGACAGCAGGAGAAGCCCGGCCACCACCAGGATCGAATCCCGCGGACGGCGTGGTGACAACGCGGTGACCGCGGCGGCGCCGATCGAGCAGGCCAGCAGCGGGAAACCGCGGCTGCCGCTTTCGTAGGTGTAGCCGAATTCGACCAGCACGCCGATGCCGAGCATGCCGATCAACGGCCACTGGCCGCGCACCAGTTCGGTGAACCGGTGCATGGTCCGCAGCCGTTCCACGGTCGCCGGGTCGCGTTCGCGGCGCGGACGCCCGACCGCGCCGGTGGTCACCGCCGCGACGAGGAGCAGGAACCCGAAGAGCAGCGACTGCAAGACGTTGCTCGTGTAGAGCCTGCTGTCGTATCCGCGGCCGAACACCGCGGTGAGCGCGCCCATGACCAGTGCGCTGATCACCGCGAACGCGACCCCGGGACGGGCCCGGCGGGCGAGGAAGTAGACCATTTCGATCCCGGCCACCACCTCGGTGATGGACAGGTTCGCCAGCACGCTCGAATAGGCCGGGATGTTCAGATAGCGGATGGCGAAGGTGCAGAACATCAGCACCAGCGCACCGAATACGCCCGCCACCGCCGCGCGTTTGCGGGCCCAGAGCGCGCATGCCGCCATCGCGAAAATGCCCGGGAACAGGCCGAGATCGACGAACTTCGGGCCGATGTCGTCGAGCGCCGCGTCGGTCACGAACACGAGGTCGAACGCCAACGCGGCGAACAACACGAGCACGGACATGTCGAGCCGGCGGGCGAGTTCGGTCGCTCGCGCGGCGAACGTTTTCGACGGCGGGGTGTGCGGCACACCGTGACGGTAGAGGATTCGTGCCCGCGCGCACCTTGGCCACGTGGTTCGTCGCCATCGGCCGATCGGCCGAGGCAGGCCGGTCAGGTACCGGCCGTCTGCCCGAAGTGGACACCCGCTCGAATCCGAGAAGCTGCCTTCCGTCGCAGTCGAAGACGAATGACGGAGACAGGGAGAGAGCTGGCGGATGACGAATCCACACCTGAGCGCCGGACCGGTGTTGTCGGGACGCGGACTGGTGAAGCGTTACGGGCAGCAGCACGCGCTGGCCGGAATCGACATCGACGTCCAGCCGGGCGAGGCGATCGCCATCGTCGGCCCGTCCGGCTCCGGCAAAACCTCGCTGCTGCACGTGCTGGCCGGGATCCTGCGCGCCGACAGCGGCGAAATCTGGTTGCAGGGACAGCGGATCGACCAGTTCGGCGAAAAGCGGCGCAGCGAACTGCGTCGCACCGAATTCGGTTTTGTCTTCCAGTCCGGAATGCTCGTCTCCGAGCTGACCGCGGAAGAGAATGTCGCACTGCCTTCGCTGCTGGCCGGCGGAACTCGTGGCGAATCGATTGCCGCGGCGCGGGAATGGCTTGGCACCCTCGGATTGGCCGGCAAGGAAGCGCGGCGTCCCGGCGAGCTTTCCGGCGGCGAGGCACAGCGCGTGGCGATCGCCCGCGCGCTCACCCACCGGCCGAAGGTGATCTTCGCCGACGAGCCGACCGGCGCGCTCGACACCCGCACGGGCCGCGAGACGATGGACGCGCTGCTCGCCGCCGCCCAGGCGTCCGGAGCCGCGGTGCTCGTGGTGACCCACGACCGGGAACTCGCCGAATCGATGCCGCGCACCGTGGCGATCCGCGACGGCCTGATCGCGACGAGGCTCGCGGCATGAACCCGTTCCAGCTCGCCCTGCGGGTGCTGCGCGGCGACCGGCGGACCCGCACCTCGGCGATCCTCACCGCGCTCGGCGTCGCCGTCGCGACCGGGCTCGTCCTGCTGCTCGCGACACTGCCGTACGCCACGCAGGCCCGCGAGCAGCGGGCGCTGTGGCAGAACAGCGGCCGCTACGACTCCGGCCAGCAGAACGCCCTGCTCGTCAACTCCTCCAAGGACTACTTCGACGGCAAACAGGTCGCCCGCGTCGACATCGCGGTCACCGGCCGGGCCGACCTGCTGCGGCTGCCGCCGGGCATCCCGCAGCTGCCCGGACCCGGCGAGACGATCGTGTCGCCCGCGCTCGGGAAACTGCTCAACGCCACCCCAGCCGATCAGCTCGGGAACCGGTTCGGCAAGCCGGTCGACGCGTTCGGCGACGAGGCGCTGCGGTACCCGGAACAGCTCGTCGCGCTCGTCGGGCACAGCCCGCAGGAAATGCGCCCGTACGGACACCAGGACCAGCCCGGCCAGGACGCTTACCCGGCCTCGTCCTTCCCGACCGGGCACGGACGTCCGGACAGCCTCCTGACGGTGTTGTCCTGGGTCGGCATCATCGTGCTGCTCGTGCCGAGCCTGGTGCTCGTCGCGTCGTCGGCCCGGCTCACCGCCGCCCGCCGCGAACAGCGGCTCGCCGCGATCCGGCTGGCCGGGGCGACTCCCGGCCAGGTGACCGCGATGGTCGCCGCCGAAACCGGATTGTCGGCAGGCATCGGCGCTCTGCTCGGCCTGCTGCTGAGCCCGGCGCTGCGCGGCCTGGCCACGTTCGTGCCGTGGGACGGCGGGACCTGGCTCGCCGCGGACTTCTCGCTGCCAGTGGGGCTGACCGTGCTCGCCGTGCTGCTGGTCCCGCTGCTCGTGGTGCTCGCCGGGGTGCTCGGCCTGCGCCGAGTGGTGACGACACCGCTGTTCGCGACCGGCGGGCACACCGTGAAACCGTTGCGCTGGTGGCGGTTGCTCGCGCTGCCCGCGGCCGGATTGTTCTTCTTCTACACCGTTTTCGGCGCGCGCAGCGGCGGCAGCGGCAACCTGGTCCTGGTCGGCCTGTTGCTGGTGGTCGCTTCGGCGATGGTGGTCGGACCGTGGGTGACCTCAGCGGTCGGCGGCACGTTCGTGCGGATCTGGCGGCGGCCGTCGTCTCTGCTGGCAGGACGTCGGCTGCGCAACGATCCGAAGGGCTCTTACCGAGCCTCGGCCGGGATCGTGCTCGCGGTGTTCACCGGGTCGATGGCGCTCACCCTGCTGCCGTCGATCGAAGCCCTCGCCGGCGGCGGGCGTCAGTACGTGGACTCGGCGCTGTACGTCGACGTCAACGCGGACCGCGCCCCCGAAGCGACCGAGCGGACCAACGCCACGCTCGCGAAGGCCGGACTGTCCGAACGCGTCGTACCGGTGGCCAGCGTCTACGTGATGCAGGGCGAGGGGAACTACCGGTCGATGCAGCGCGCGTACGTCATGACCTGCACCGACGCCGCCAGGCTGACCCGGCTCGGGATCACCCAGCAGGACTGCAAGCCGGGAGTCGGCCTGTACACCCCGTACCAGCTGGACACGAACAACCTGCGGGTCGCGCGGTACGGCGGCGAGGACAGCACGGGCACCCCGCTCGGCGCTGTCACCACGGGTACGTATCACCCGGAAAAGCACAGCAACTCCGGCGAGTACGTGATCGACCCGTCCGCGGTGCCGGCCGGCGTCAAACCGAGCACGGTCACGCTTGTCGTGCCGACCGCCGAGGCCAACCGTGAGGTCGTGCGGACCGCGCTGGTGCCCAACGCGGTCGGGCAGGAAATCGGCAGCCGCGAGCAGTACCTCTACGGACAGCAGGTGCAGCTCAGCGACCTGCGCCGGGTCACGGTGATCGGCCTCGTCGCGGCGGGCATCCTCGCCGGCTGCAGTGCGGCGGTCGCGACCGCGGGCTCGGTGATGGACCGGCGGCGGACGTTCGGCGCGCTGATGGCGGCGGGGACGCCAGTGCGGGTGCTGTCGCGGGCGCTGCGGATGGAGGCCGCGCTGCCCGCGCTGGTGGCGACCATCGGCGCCGGCGTGACCGGCGTGGTGGTCGGACTCGGGCTGTTCATGGCGACGATGGAACGGGGGTCGGTGGTGTTCAGCCCGTGGATCGCCGCGCCGGTGGTGCTGGGAATCGGGGTGGCCCTGCTCGGCGCGTCGGTCTGCACGCCCGCGCTGCGGCGAGTGCAGGCGGAACCACTGGCCGACGAATAGCTGGCGCCCGCCCCTCGTCGGGGGAGGGGCGGCACCGGGGGTGAAGGGAGCGAAGGGCCGTTGCCGGGGATGGGAACCCGGCAACGGCCCTTCGTCAGTTTCGGCTCGCTTCGCTGACTCGCGTGGCTCCCCGCTGGCGCAGAAGCCCGTGAAGGGCCCCTTGAGGGAATCTAATTCCCTCAAGGGGCCCTTCACGGACCTTCCCAGCGTCAGCGCTTCTCGAAGATCAGATCGTGCGAAACCCGGCCCTCCCGGTCCGCCCGCTGTTCGAACTTCGTCACGGGCCGCCACTCCGGCCGGGGCGCCCAGCCGCCGGGCTCGTCGGCGTACCGGTTGCGCAGCGCGGGTTCCGCCGAGCACACCTCGAGCATCTGCTCCGCGTAGTGCTCCCAGTCGGTGGCCATGTGGAACGTGCCGCCGGGCGCGAGCCGCGACGCGATCAGCGCCACGAACTCCGGCTGCACGATCCGCCGCTTGTGGTGGCGTTTCTTCGGCCACGGGTCCGGGAAGAACAGCCGCACGCCGGACAGCGTCCCGGGCTCGACGTGATCGGTCAGCAGGACCACCGCGTCGCCGTGCATGAGCCGCAGGTTCGTCACGCCGAGCTTCTCCGCGCGCAGCATCAGCTGGCCGAGCCCGGGGTCGTACACCTCGACGGCCACGTAGTTCAGCTCCGGCGCGGCGGCGGCCAGCTGGGAGGTCGTCTCGCCCATGCCGGATCCGATCTCCAGCATGACCGGCGCTTCGCGGCCGAACCACTCGGTGAAGTCGACCGGGCCTTCCGGCAGCTGCGCCACCGTCCGGCCGAGCCGCGGCCAGTGTTCTTCCCAGGCCCGCTGCTGGCCGACGGTCATCCGCCCGCCGCGTTTGACGTAACTGACCACGCTGCGCAGCCGTGGCTGGTCCTCGTTTTCCACCCGGACAACATACGGGCGGGTCAGCGGACCGCTTCGAACTCCCCGAGCCGGGAGCGCAGTCCGGCGAGCCCGGCCACCGCCACTGGCTTCGGTGCGCGGGCGGAATGCGCGGGCAGGACGTCGATCCAGCCGTCGTGCCGGTCGGTGTTCAGCACGGTCGTCGGGATGGAATGGCCGGACTTGCCCCGTTCGGACGGCATGAACTCCCAGTACCCGGATTCGCCGTCGGCCGCCCACGGCACGAACTCCCAGCCCATCCGCTTGCCGAGCAGCTGCGCCACCCGGTCTTCGATGCGGAAGCCGAGTTCGCGCGATTCGAGCCGTCCGCTCGCGACCGCGCGCAGCCACCACGGCGCGGGCAGAGCGTCGTCGTCTCCGCTCGCCCGCCGGTACAGCCCGAGCACGGCGTCCTCCGGGGCGCGATGGACCCACGCCTGGCGCAGTTCCGCGGGCCGAGTCGCGGGCAGCGCGAACCGGGGCAGTTCGATCGCCTGGGACCATTCGAGGTCCAGCATCGGTTCGAGGCGGGGAGTCGGTACCGCAGCGTCGCGGGAAACGGATTTCTGATCAACGTCCACCGTCACGGTTCACCTCCGGAGAGCTGAGACGGGGCTCTGCCTTGAATATCCGTGGGTTTCTGACAGTATGTCCGCTCGCTGTGAGAGAAGCCACACCGGTTTACGTGAATTTAATCCGAATGCTTGCTGAGCAATCGGGAATGTGCACGTGCAGGTCAGGCGTCCCGCCGATTCGCGGTGGCCACGCCGGCGGCGAACAACACCGCGCTGATCGCCGCGAAATACGCGAGATAACCCCACGGCCCGAAAGGTGGCGACAGTTTCAGCGTGGTCCTGGTGAAATCGCCACCGGCGAACTGCGACGCCGCGTAGAACGGCATCCACTGGTAGAGATCGCTGCCGATCTTGGGAATCAGCAGCACCAGGCCCTCGACCAGCTGCGTCCACACGAGCACGATCGCCAGCGCCAGCGCGGAACTGCGCAGCAGCAGTCCGACGCCGACGCCGAGCAGTCCGGTCAGCGCGAAGGTCAGGATCTGGCCGAACACGAGGCGCCAGTCCGCTCCGGAGTGCAGGCTGAGGTCCGCGTCCGGGCGCACGAGATGCGCCATCCCCCACGAGCCGACTCCGGCGAGCAGGCCGAGCACCGCGCAGACCACGAACACGACGGCGCCCTTGGCGAGCAACACCGGCGTCCGCGTCGGCACCGCCTGGAAGGTGAGCCGCAGCGTGCCCCAGTTGAAGTCGGCTGTCGCGGCGAGCACCGCCAGCACCAGCGCGACCGTGCGGCCGGTGCCCGTGGCCAGCTGAGTATTGCTCACGTCCGCGGTGATTTCGGCCCCGGAAAGCCCGAGGAACATCGCGGTGAACCCGATGGGCGCGGCCACCGCGATCAGTGCGCACCACCACGGCGCGCGCGTGCTGAAAAGCTTGATCCGTTCCGCCCGCAGCATATTCACCGCGCACCTCCACTGGTGAATTCGGCTGCCTGGCCGGTCAATTCGAGGTAGGCGTGCTCGAGCGAACCGGCCAGCGGGCTCAGCTCGTGCAGGGTCGCGCCCGCGGCGTAGGCGAGCTCACCGATCGCGTCACTGTCCATTTCGGACACCAAGAACGCACCGGAATCCTCGGTGAAAACCACTCGCTGCCGCGTGAGCGCGTTTCGCAGCGCCTCGGCGTGCGGCGTGCGCACCCGGACCCCGCGCGATCCGGCGCGGGCCACGAACTCGGCCATCGTGCCCTGGTAGATGAGCTGGCCGCGGCCGATCACCACGAGATCCTGCGCGGTCTGCTCCATCTCCGGCAGCAGGTGGCTCGACACGAACACCGTGCGGCCTTCCTCGGCGAGCCCGTGCAGCAACTGGCGGACCCACTGCACGCCCTCCGGATCGAGGCCGTTCACCGGTTCGTCGAACAGCAGCACGCGCGGGTCGCCGAGCAGTGCGGTCGCGATGCCGAGCCGCTGCAGCATGCCGAGCGAGAACGTGCCCGCCCGTTTGCGCGCGACCGCGGACAGCCCGACGAGCTCCAGGACCTCGTCGGCGCGCCGGTCCGGCAGTCCGTTCGTCGCGGCGAGGAACCGCAGGTGCTGGCGGGCGGAGCGGCCCGGATGCCGCCACGTCGCGTCGAGCAGCGCGCCGACCGTGCGCAGCGGATCGGACAGCTGCCGGTACGGCTTGCCCTCGATGTGCGCGGTGCCCGCGGTGGGCGCGTCGAGCCCGAGCAGCAGCCGCATCGTGGTGGACTTCCCCGCCCCGTTCGGGCCGAGGAATCCGGTGACGCGACCGGCCCGCGCGGTGAAAGTCAGGTCCCGCACCGCGACGGTGCCGCCGTAGGACTTGCTGAGTCCGGTCGCTTCGAGCACGCCGCCCCCCTTCTCGTGGATCCGAACTCTACCGAAACGAAAAGATCCGGGCCGCCCCCCGAATGGCGACCCGGATCTTGTTCCCCTTTTCCCCTTTTTCCCCTTGTTCGGCTCCGCCGGCCCCCGCCTGACTCGTCCGAACTTCCCTGTGGGTCTTTACGCGTCGCGCTTCTTCGCGACGCCGATCGCGATGGCCAGCAGGACCACGGCCACGCCGGCGAAGTAGGCCAGCGAGCCCCACTGCGACAGCGCCGCTTCCTGCGCGCCCGGTCCTCCGGAGCTTCCGCTGAGGAAGCGCTCCGCGACGGTGAACGGCATCCACTCGTGGATCTTCGGGCCGATGGTCGGGATCAGCTGCACGAGGTTTTCCACTGCCAGCACGTAGATCAGCAGCAGCGAGAGAGCGCCCGCGCTGTGCCGGATCAGCGTGCCGACCGCCACCGCGATGACCGCGGCGAAGGCGAACACCACGCCGACGCCGGCGACGTTGATCCAGTCCGCGGAGGTGTTCAGCGCCACCGAGGCCGACGGGCGGATCAGGTAGCCCAGTCCCCACGAGCCGAAGGCGCCGATCTCGCCGATCACGAACGACAGCAGCGCGACGACGGTGGCCTTCGCGACGAGCACGCCGCCGCGGTTCGGCACCGCCTGGAAGGTCGTGCGGATCGTGCCGAAGCGGTATTCGGTGGTCACCGCGAGCGCCGCCAGCACCATGATCACCGCGATGCCGAACTGGTGTCCGACCTGGGTGCTGGCCACCGACAGCTGCTCCCCGCTCTGGAGCGAGCCGGCGATGAGGCCGGCGAACCCGATGGTGAGCGCGAGCGCGATGAGGGAACACCACCACGGCGACCGGGTGGTGAAGAGCTTGATGCGTTCGACCGCGAGCAAAGTCATGATTCTTCTCTTCCCAACGAGAGTGTGGTCAGCGGATGGCCGCGGCCTGCCGCGCTTCCGCCTCGAGCCCGGTGTGGTACTCGACGGCGTCGCCGGTGATCTGCATGAAGGCCTGTTCGAGCGAGCCGGTCTGCGGGCTCAGCTCGTGCAGCACGAGGTTCGCCGAAGCGGCGATCTCGCCGATCTTCGCACTGTCCATTCCGGACACGATGAGCGCTTCGCCGGCATCGGTGACCTGTGCGCTGGCGGAGATCAGCTGCTGGCGCAGCGCTGGAAGCTGCGGCGAGCGCACCTTCACGGTGTTTTCCGCGGCCCGCGCCACGAATTCCTCAGTGGTGGACTGCGCGATCAGCTGGCCCTTGCCGATGACCACGAGATCGGTCGCGGTGAGCGCCATCTCCGAAAGCAGGTGGCTCGACACGAACACGGTGCGGCCCTCGGAGGCGAGACGCTGCATGAACTTGCGGATCCAGAGGATGCCCTCCGGGTCGAGGCCGTTGACCGGCTCGTCGAACAGCAGCACCTCCGGGTCGCCGAGCAGCGCGGCGGCGATCCCCAGCCGCTGCGACATGCCGAGCGAGAACCCGCCCGCCCGCTTGCCCGCGACGCTGGTGAGCCCGACGGTGTCGAGCACCTCCTCCACCCGCGCCGCCGGGATCCGGTTCGACCGGGCCATCCACTGCAGGTGCGCGCGGGCCGAGCGGTTGGGGTGCACCCATTTCGCGTCGAGCAGCGCGCCGACCGTGCGCAGCGGCTCCTTCAGCTCGTGGTACAGCTTCCCGCCGATCCGGACCTGACCCGCGGTCGGGTTGTCCAGCCCGAGGATCATGCGCATGGTGGTGGACTTGCCGGCGCCGTTCGGGCCGAGGAACCCGGTGACCTTCCCCGATGCCACGCTGAACGACAGGTTGTTCACCGCGAGCGTGCTCCCGTAACGCTTGGTGAGACCTGTTGCCTCGATCATCCCCTGCTCCCTCTACGGCGGTGCTGACGGAATTCATCCTGTCTCAGCGCCGCCGTTTTCGCGTCATCCTGTGGATCGAACCGGCTACCCGACCTGAGTAGTACTCAATCGTGTCGCGGGGTGGAGGGGGATGGGGGATGCCCCTGAGCCGACCCTGAACTTTGCCCGATCCGCTCGCGACCCACCACGGAATCCGCCGCGGGGTCCAGAGTGGACACCGTCCGGTTTGGACGCTTCAGCCGATCCCCGGCCGGGCGAGCCCGGTCTCGTACGCGAGAACGACCGCCTGCACGCGGTCGCGCAGGTCGAGCTTCGACAAGATCCGGCCGACGTGTGTTTTCACCGTAGCCTCGGAAAGGAACAACGTCTCGGCGATCTCGACGTTCGACATGCCTTTCGCGATCAGCACGAGCACCTCGCGTTCGCGGTCGGTCAGTACGTCGAGTTCCGCCGGATCGCGCATTTCCGCACCGCCGGAGCCGACGAACCGGTCGAGCAGCCTGCGCGTGACCGAGGGCGACATCACCGCGTCGCCGTCGGCGACCGAACGCAGCGCGGACACCAGATAGTCCGGCTGGGTGTCCTTGAGCAGGAAGCCGGACGCACCGCCCTGCAGCGCGGCGTAGACGTACTCGTCGAGGTCGAAGGTGGTCATTACGAGCACCCGCGCGGTACCGGCCGCGACGATCTGTTTCGTCGCCTCGACGCCGTCGAGCACCGGCATCCGCACGTCCATCAGCACGACGTCGGGCCGCAGTTCGGCGGCCATCCGCACGGCTTGCGCGCCGTCGCCGGCCTCGCCGACCACGTCGATGTCGGCCTGCGCGCCCAGCACCATCCGGAACCCGACGCGCATCAGTTCCTGGTCGTCGACGACCACCACTCGGATCACGAGTTCAACCTAACCGGCAGCACCGCTCGCACCTGCCAGCCACCGCCGACGGCGGGGCCCACCTCCAGTGTCCCGCCGTACACGTGCGCCCGTTCCCGCATCCCGATCAGCCCGTTCCCGCCCGCGACCGACAGCCGGGGGGCCGGTTGCCGGGCCGACCCGGTCTGCGGAGCGGTTCCGTTCGCGCCGACCTGCTGGAGCTGCCGGGCCCGGCCGGCGCCGTCGTCGCGCACGAGCACTTCGACGTCGTCGCCGGTGCGCTGAACCCGCACCGCGGCGCTCGCTCCCGCACCGGCGTGCTTGAGCGTGTTGGTGAGCGATTCCTGGACGATCCGGTAGATCCCGAGCGACACCCCGGCGGGCAGTTCGTCCAGCCCGTCGCCGAGGGCGAGGTCGACCGGGACGCCGGCGGCGCGCATCCGTTCGGCGAGGTCGCCGAGCGCCGTCGCGTCCGGCTGCGGCACCCGCGGTTCGTCGTCGCCGCGGTCGTTGCGCAGCACGTCGAGCAGCCGGCGCAGTTCGCCGAGCGCGCCGCGGCCGGTTTCGGAGATCGTCCCCAGCGCGCGTCCGGCCAGCTCCGGATTGGATTTCAGCGCGAGTGCCGCGCCGTCGGCCTGCACGACCATCACGCTGACCGAATGCGCCACGACGTCGTGCAGTTCCCGGGCGATCCGGCCGCGTTCCTCGGCCACCGCGATCCGCGCGGCCTGGTCTCGTTCGGTCTCCAGCAGATGCAGCCGGGCCTCGAGCTCGCGCTGGTAGGCACGGCGCGCGTACATGAATTCGCCGAGCAGCCAGCAGAAGGCGATGGTGAAGGCGCTGAACAGCAGCTGGGCCGCCATCGACGGCTCGGGCTTGACGATCGCGGTGACGACCATGGCCACCACGAACGCGCCGCCGTAGATCAGGCCCTGCTTCCGTCCGACGTAGACCTGGACCGAGTAGAGGCTGATCGCGAGCGCGGCCAGGCCGGACACCCCGAGGTCCAGTGCGCTGTGCGCGTAGGAGATGAAGTAGGCGGCGTACGCGGCGATCAGCGGGCGTTTGCGCCGGAACACCAGCGGGGCGACCACGGCGAGGTCGATCGGGACCGCGACGTACCAAGCCGGGCCGGGGACCTCGGGATCGATGCCGCCGCTGGCGAACACGAGGATGTCGAACGCCGCGAGGAACAGCGCGAGCAGCGAGTCCCCCACCATCGGGTGGGCACGCATCCACAGGCTGAGCCGTCGCACGACTCAACAGTAGGTCGCGGCGCCGGAAGCCGCGTCGGTCGCGGGTAGCACCTTCGGTGCGACCGAAGGATGACCGGCATGCGACGATTCCTGCTCGGGTGAGCGAACGAGCCGGAAGGGGGCCGGGGCGGTGACGGCAGCGGCGGAACGGGGAAGACTCGCCGGCCCACTGTCCGCGTCGGTGGCGGAGCTGTGCCACCGGCTGCGGTCCCAGGTGTCACCGCGCACCGCCGCCGGGTTCGCCGAGGTGCTGCGCCGGCTCGGCGCGCCGCTGCAGGTCGCGGTCGCCGGACGGATCAAATCGGGTAAGTCGACGCTGGTCAACGCGCTGATCGGACGGCTCGTCGCGCCCACCGACGTCGGTGAGTGCACGCGGCTGGTCACGCGGTTCCAGTACGGCACCGTCGACCGCGTCGAGGTGGTGTTCCTCGACGGCCGCAAGCAGGTGCTGCCGTTCGCCGCGGACGGGTCGATCCCGGCCGAGCTCGGCGTCGACATCTCCGAGGTCTCGCATCTCGAGGCGTATCTCACCAACGCGGTGCTGCAGGACATGACGGTGATCGACACCCCCGGTCTCGGTTCGCTGGACGCCGCGTCGGTGTCGCGGACCGAGCAGTTGCTGGGTGCGGCCGAGCAGGACGAGGGTTCCGACGACCTCGACGACACCTCGCGCAACGCCGTCGCGGGTGCGGAGGCCGTGCTTTATGTGGTGACCCAGGGCGTGCGCGCGGACGATCAGCAGGCGCTGGCCGCGTTCACCGCCGCGACCGCGAGCCGGGAAGCCGGGCCGGTCAACGCGATCGCGGTGCTGAACAAGGCGGACACGATCGTCGCGGAATCTGTCGAAGGCTCCGGCGGAGACATCTGGAAGGCCGCGCAACTGCTCGCCGAGAAGCAGGCCGCGACGCTGAAGCCGCGCGTCGCGGACGTGCTGCCGGTGATCGGCCTGATCGCCGAATCGGCCGAGTCCGGCGGGTTCACCTCCGCCGACGCCGAAGCGCTGGGCCAGCTCGCCGCGCTCGACGACGACGTCCTCGAAACGATGCTCATCGCGGCCGACATCTTCACCAGCTGGGAGTGCGACATCCCGGCCGGAATCCGGTTGCGGCTGCTGGAGAAACTCGATCTCTTCGGAGTCCGCTGCGCGGTCGACGCGATTCGCGCGGAACCGGGGATCACCGCGGGAGCGTTGCGGCGCAAGCTTCTCGACATCTCCGGACTCGACGCGGTCCGCCGCCGGCTGTCGACCGTCTTCGCCGCGCGCGCGGACGGAATCAAGGCCGCGGCCGCGCTCGCGTCGGTGACCGCGCTGGCGCACGCGTCCGGCGATCCGGGCGAACGGCAGCGGGTGCACGACGCGATCGAAGTGCTGCTGGCCCGTCCGGAAGCGCATCAGCTGCGGCTGCTGGAAGCGTTGACGCTCGTCGCCTCGGGTGCCGTCGAAATGCCCGAAGACCTGGCAGAAGAGGTGCTCCGGGTCGGCAGCAACGCCGACATCGGCGCGCAGCTCGGACTTCCCGGCGCCCCGCGGCCGGAACTGGCGGCGCACGCGCTGGAACGCGCCGGCTGGTGGCGGTCTTTCGCCTCCTTCGGCGCGACTCCGGCGCAAAGCCGCGTGGCCCACGTCGTGCACCGCGCCTATTTCCTGATTTGGCAACAGATTCGCGAACAGTAAACAACTCCTCCGCGACGCGTAGGCTGAATGTCGTGCGGCTGGAGGACACCACCTCGTGGCGGGTTTACTGGGGGAGCGACCACGACGTCGACGTGGCGTTGTTCCTCCGGGACGTCCTCGCGCTCTCGGTTGCCGACGGCCAGCTGCTGCCGCCGGTGGAGCCCGCGGTGCCGGTACACGTTCCGCCCGCCCTCGACCGCGCGGCGGTGCAAGCGCAGTGGGAACCGTGGTGGAACGGCCTGCTGACCTTCCTTCGCGAGCGCGGTTCCGGGCGCACCCGGCGGAAAAGCCCAGCTCCCGGCGACGGTTCGGCAATCGACCTCGCGGCCCAGCACTTCGCCCCGGCCGCCGCTGAGCACTTCGCGGCGGCACGTCGCCCGGTCTCGTCCGGCTTCCACCGCCGCCAGATCCTCGCCGGTGAACGGATGGGCAGGCTGGTCCGCGAAACCGAGGTGGAACTGGGCCGTCGCGCCCGGCCGTTCCGGCTGACGGTGCTGGAGATCCCGGTCGCCGGCCGGGTGTGGCTGCGGACGGCGGAGCACCAGCTGCTGGTGTCGTCCCGCCTGGCCGCGGACGTTCCCGCCCTCGATCAGGCCATGCGCGCGCTGATCCACGAGATCGCCTGAGGCCCTGCGCAAGCGTTTGCGATCAGGGTTTCGTGCACCCAGCTTTGATAAACCGAGTGATCGGTCTAATGATGGTCTGTCACGGTGTCCGCCACCCACGTCACGCTCGAACGGCGCGTTCTTGGACGACGGCAAGCTCGTGCTGCTCGGCGAGAACGACCGGGATCGCCCGCGAGAAGACCGACGTGTCCCGGCGGCAACTGGCCGCGAAACGACGCGTGATTCTCGACGCGGCAGCCGGGTGCTTCGCCCGCGACGGGTTCGAAAAGACCTCCACCGCGGACATCTGCCGCGCCGCCGGGATCAGCTCCGGCAGCCTGTTCCACTACTTCCCCAGCAAACGCGCGGTCTTCGTCGGCATTTTCGAGGCGGACAACGCCGACAACGAGGAACTGCTCGCCACCGCGGTGGAGATGGCCGATCCGTGGGTAGGCGTGCTCGCTGATCCGCGGCAATGACGATGTCATGCGCGTCGGTCTCGTGGGCTTGATCGAGCGCGGTGTCCGGACCGGCCGGTTCTCCCCCGTGCTGTCCCCGGCCGACGCCCTGCTTTCGCGCGTGAGCCTTGACCCCGACCTGGACGTCGAGCACGAGCAGGCAGCTGCTGGCGCGGATTCTCGGCCCGTCGCAGTGATCCGCCCCCGCCGCGCGCGGCGGCGCCGCAAACTGGTGGAATCACGGGGAACGGCCAGGGGAGGGTCCAGATGGCGTGGTTCGGCCACGAGGAAGCCGGCGACGCGGCCGAAGCGCCGACCGGCGAGATCAGCGCGGACGCCCTCGCGCGGATCATCGCCGAGGCGGACGGAACCGCTGCCGCGGCGGATGCGTCGGATCCCGATGTGGACCTCGTAGCTGCCCCGGGTGACCTCGAACGCGCGCTGTCCGACCGGCAGGCGCTCATCCAGCTCTGCCTCTACGCGCTGGACCGCGCCCGCAGCAGCGGCGTCGTGGAACGGCTCGAACACGGGCTCGCCGCCATCGGTGTCACCGCGTTGCGCGCCGAGGGCGAACGATTCGACCCGGCGCGCCACGAGGCGGGCGGTGCCGTGCCCACTGACGATCCGGAGCTGGAAGGCGTCGTCGCGGAGACCGAGGTCGTCGGGTTCGCCGACCAGGACCGGTTGTTGCGCGCGCCGATCGTCACCGTCTACGCGAAGCGGGCGCAGTGACCGCACCGACGCTTCCCGCTCAGGTCCAGGCCGCCCGCGAACAGCTGCTCGGCGTCGTCCGCGAGGCTGATCCGCAGGCCGCGAAGTGGGTCGAGGACCAGCGCAAGGCCCGTTCGGAGAAACCGTCCGTGGTGGTCGTCGGCGAGACGAACCGCGGGAAGAGCTCGCTGGTCAACGCCCTGCTCGCGACCCCGGGACTGTCCCCTGTGGACGCTGACGTGGCCACCGCGACCTACCTCGTTTTCGAGCACGCGCAGCAGTGGGGCGCGCAGGCTTGTTACCCCGGTCAGCTGGCGTCGGTGCCGTTCGACCTGACGCAGCTGGTCGATTGGGTGTCCGCCGCGCACGAGCTGCCGCCGGGGCAGCTGCCGCCGCGCTACGTCGAGGTCTCCGGTCCGGTTCCGCTGCTGGAACGGCTGACGCTGGTCGACACTCCGGGCGTCGGCGGGCTCGATTCGCTGCACGGCGAGCTGGCCAAGGAGGCCGCCGCGCGCGCGACTGCGCTGGTGTTCGTGGTCGACGCGTCCGCCCCGTTCACTTCCACTGAGCTGCAGTTCCTGCGCGAGGTCGCGGACCGCGTCGAGACGGTGGTGTTCGTGCTGGCCAAAACCGACGCGTTCCGCGGCTGGCGCGAGATCCTCGAAGCCGACCGGCAACTGCTCGCCGAACACGCGCCGCGCTTCGCCGACGCGGTCTTCCATCCGGTGTCGGCGCGAGTGTTCGAGACCGCCGCGAAGGCACCGAACGAGCAGGTCGCCGCCATGCTGCGGGAAAAGTCCGGCATCGCCGCGGTGCAGGTCGCGCTGCAGGAGCTGCTGGTCGGCCGGTCGATGATGCTCAAGGAAGCCAACACGCTCCGCGCGCTTTCGAGCGCGCTGGCCGGGATCAAGGCGAAGCTGCAAGCGGAAAGCCGTGCTCTGTCGGCCGGTGAAGCGGAAGCCGAACAACTCCGCGCCCGCCGCGATGATCTTCAGTCCCAGCGCCGCACTTCCACCCGCGGCTGGCAACTGCGCTTGCGTGGCGAAATCCAGCGCACGCGCGTTGAGGTGGGCCACGAGAGCAGCCGCGAAATGCGGGACGCCCAAGCGCATTTCCGCCAGCGCATCGACGCGGCCAAACGCGACGACTTGGCCGCGCTGCCACAGGAAGTCGACATCGCGCTGCAGACCGCGTCGCAGCGGGTGTCGATGCAGCTGTCGCAACGGCTGAACCAGGTCACGAACACGGCCTTGTCGGAGCTGTTCTCCGCCGAGGAACTCGACGTGATCCGCGCCCAGTTCGCGCGCGCCGGAGGTCCGCCGGTCGTGCTGCGGCCGCCCGACAAGAAACCGCCGACCGCCGAAGACAAACTCCTGGTGTTCATGGGCATTTCCGGCGGCGTCGGGGCAGGAAAGATCGCCGCGCTGCCACTGGCCGGGGTCGCGATCCTCAACCCGGTCGTGCTCCCGGCGACGATCGTGATCGGCCTCGGCGCGGGCTGGTGGATGGCACGTACTCGCAAACACGCGTCGGACAAACAGCATCTGAAGCAATGGCTGGTCGAAGCGATCGCCGACGCCCGCTCGACGCTCGACCAGCTCATCGCCGAACAGCTCATCGAGGCCGAGCAGCAGCTGTCGCTCGCCCTCGACGAGGCGTTGGGCCGCCGCATCGAGGCGATCGAGGCGGAGCTGAAGGAGGTGGACCAGACGATCAAGATGAGCGCGCAGGAGCGGGCGAAGAAGATCGCGATCGTCTCGAAACGCCTCAAGGACGTCACCGAAGGCCACACCCGGGCCGAAACGCTGCTTTCCCGCATCCGCACGGTCCGCGATCGGGCATGATCAGCCGGCGCCGCGGCGGCCTTCCGGCCAGCCTGCCGCCGTGAGCAGGTGATCGGCTTGTGGACGGGAACCGAACCGGCCTAACGTGAGTCATACCGAGCGAAGCAACCAGCGGCAGACCCGGCGTACTAAGGGGGACCAACCCATGTGGGTCGACGAGAGCGGCGGCACCGACGCGACCGGCCCGGAGGCCATGACCGTCCACGTCGACGGCCAGGAGTACCAGGCCGAGGTCAACTACGACACCGATCACGACGGGGTCGCCGACACCGCGGTCGTCGAGCATGACGACGGCACCGCGCAGGTGTTCGCCGACACCAACCACGACGGCGTCGCCGACCACTACGCGGTGCTCGACTCGACCGGGCACGTCGTGGACCAGGCGGTTTACGACGAGCAGAGCGGCAGCTGGGTCGAATCCGGCCACGGCCAGTCCGGCTCCGACGGCACCGATTCGCACTCGCAGGACACCTCGACCGCCGGGCACATCCACGCCGACCTCCCGGGCGGCGAGGTCGACGCCGGGGTCGCCACCATCGACACCGACCACGACGGGCACAACGACACCGCGGTGGTCGAGACGAAGTCCGGCGGCACGATCGCCTTCACCGACACCAACGGCGACGGCGAGGCCGACGTCGCGGTGGAGGTCGGCGCGGACGGGTCCACGCACACCTACGAGCACACCGGCCACGGCCAGTGGACCGAGACCGACGGCGGCTCGAACCACGCGCTCGACTCGGCGGCCGCGGTCGACCCGGGCAGCGACCAGGCCTGGGGCGGCGAGGGCGCCCAGCTGCTCAGCGGCGTCGCGAGGATCGACAGCGGAACCGGGCAGTGGATCAGCCCCAACTGAGCTCTCGGTAACTGACGTCACACGAACGGGTCCGGCCGCGCGCCGGGCCCGTTCGCCGTTTCCGGGCGAGCGCCCGCAAGATCGGGACCGATCAGCCCGGCTCCCGGCATCCGGCACGAATGCGACGCGGGCCACGCGGAAAGATTTTCGGCGCTGGCCCGTTCCGGTGAAACTGAATCGATTCCCTTATCGTTCTTGTGAGAGAACCGACAGGTCAGCTCTCGGTTACCTGGCGTCCATCCGGCTACAGTCGGGGAATCCCAAAACCCGTACACCGGTCTTCCGCCGGTGTGCGAAGCCATTCGGTCGCCGGCAACGAAGCCCGCACCAAGAACACTGTCGTTCGCGGTGTGGGCTCTTTTGTCGTCGGAAGTCAGGAGTAAAGATGACCGCAGTCGCCATCCCCGGACTGGACAACGCGCCGACGACGCACAGTGGCGTGCTGTCCTGGGTCCGGGAGGTCGCCGAGCTGACCACCCCGGACCGCGTGGTGTGGGTCGACGGGTCTGACGAGGAAGCCGCCCGGATCAACCAGGAGCTGGTCGACGCCGGCACCTTCGTGAAGCTGGACGCCAAGCCGAACTCCTACTGGGCCACCTCGGACCCCGACGACGTCGCGCGGGTCGAGAACCGCACCTTCATCTGCTCGAAGGAGGAGAGGGACGCGGGGCCGACGAACAACTGGGTCGACCCGGCCGAGATGAAGGCCACGATGACGGAGCTGTACCGCGGCTGCATGGCCGGCCGCACGATGTACGTCATCCCGTTCTGCATGGGTCCGCTCGGCGACGAAAACCCCAAGCTGGGCATCGAAATCACCGACTTCGCCTACGTCGTCGCGTCGATGCGCGTGATGACCCGCGCGGGCAAGGCGGCGCTGGACAAGTTCATCGCGCCGGACGGTTCGGAGCGCGAGTTCGTGCCCGCGCTGCACTCGGTCGGCAAGCCGCTGGCCCCGGGCGAGAAGGACGTCGCCTGGCCGTGCAACGAGACCAAGTACATCTCGCACTTCCCGGAGGAGCGGCTGATCTGGAGCTACGGCTCTGGCTACGGCGGCAACTCGTTGCTGGGCAAGAAGTGCTACTCGCTGCGCATCGGCTCGGTCATCGCCCGTGACGAGGGCTGGCTCGCCGAGCACATGCTGATCCTCAAGCTGATCTCGCCCGAGGACAAGGTCCACTACGTCGCGGCGGCGTTCCCGAGCGCCTGCGGCAAGACCAACCTCGCCATGCTGCAGCCGACGCTCCCGGGCTGGCGCGCGGAGACCCTCGGCGACGACATCGCCTGGATGCGCTTCGGCGAGGACGGCCGCCTCTACGCGGTGAACCCGGAGTTCGGGTTCTTCGGCGTCGCGCCGGGCACCGACAACCACACGAACCCGAACGCCATGCGCACGATCGAGAAGGGCAACACGGTCTTCACGAACGTGGCGCTCACCGACGACGGCGACGTGTGGTGGGAGGGCATGGAGAACACGCCTGAGCACGCCATCTCGTGGAAGCACCAGGACTGGACGCCGGACTCCGAGGAGAAGGCCGCCCACCCGAACTCGCGGTACTGCGTGCCGATGTCGCAGTGCCCGATCCTCGCGCCGGAGTGGGACGACCCGAAGGGCGTGCCGATCTCGGCGATCCTGTTCGGCGGCCGGCGCAAGACGACGGTGCCGCTGGTGAACGAGGCTCGCGACTGGCAGCACGGCGTGTTCATGGGTGCGACCATGTCGTCGGAGACCACCGCCGCCGCGGTCGGCGCGGTCGGCAACGTGCGCCGCGACCCGATGGCGATGCTGCCGTTCCTCGGCTACCACGCCGGTGACTACTTCAACCACTGGCTGGACCTGGGCAAGAACGCCGACGCGAACAAGCTGCCGAAGATCTTCTACGTCAACTGGTTCCGCCGCGGCGACGACGGCCGCTTCCTGTGGCCGGGCTTCAGCGAGAACTCGCGCGTGCTCAAGTGGGTCATCGAGCGCGTCGAGGGCAAGGGCAACGCGGCCGAGACGCCGATCGGCTTCGTGCCGAACGCCGAGGACCTCGACCTCGAGGGCCTCTCCGAGCCGGTCGAGGACATCCAGGCCGCGCTCGAGGTGCGCAACGAGGAGTGGCGCGAGGAACTGCCGCTCATCGAGGAGTGGTTCGCGAAGATCGGCGAGGTGCCGACCGCGCTGCGCGACGAGCTCGACGCGCTGGCCCAGCGGCTCGGCTGACGCCGCACGACGGTAAGAAGGGGACGTTCGCACCGGGCGCGGACGTCCCCTTCTTCGCACGGTGGAAACGGTAGCGTGGGCCGCATGGTCTCTGACGGGGAGAAGACTTTCCGCTTCGGCGTGAACCTGGTGTCGCCGGGCTCGCGCGACGAGTGGGTCGCCAAATGCCGCCGGGTCGAGGAACTCGGGTACGACGTGCTGAGCGTGGCCGACCATCTCGGCATCGCGCCGCCGTTTCCCGCGCTCGTGCTGGCCGGCGAGGCCACCGAACGGGTGCGGCTCAACACTTTCGTGCTCAACGCGCCGTTCTACAACCCGGTGCTGCTCGCCCGCGACGTCGCGGGCACGGACCAATTCGTGTCCGGACGGCTCGAACTCGGCCTCGGCGCGGGATATGTCAAAGAGGAGTTCGAAACGGCCGGAATGCCGTTTCCCAGCGCGGGTGCGCGGGTCGATCACCTCGAATTCACGATCAAGGAACTCGCCCGGCTGTACGCGGATCCGGACTACGCGCCGAAACCCTTGCAACCTGGCGGTCCCCCGCTGATGATCGGCGGCCGAGGCGACCGGTTGCTGTCGCTCGCCGCCGAACACGCGGCGACGATTGCCTTCAGCGGCATGGCAAAGGTGCGTGACGGTTCGCCGCTGATGCTGGCCACGGCGGACGCGGTGGAAGAACGCACCCGCTTCGTCACCGAGCGACTGGCTGGCCGGGAAGCCGAATTCAACCTGCTCGTGCAACTCGTCCGGATCACTGATGATCGCGAAGGCGCCTTGCGCGAAATCCATGCTCGCCTCAGCGACACGCTGACGCTCGAGGAACTGGCTGAAGTCCCCACGGTGCTGGTCGGCACCGTCGAGGAAATCGCCGAGCAGATGGTCGCGCACCGCGCCCGGTTCGGTTTCAGCTATTTCACGGTCCTCGAACCGAACCTCGAAGCGCTGGCCCCGGTGGTGAAACTGCTGTGTCGCCGATAGTCGAGACGCGCGGGCTCGGCGTGAAGGCCGGCGACCTGTGGTTGCTGGAGGACCTCGATTTCTCGGTCGACCCTGGCGAATGCGCGGTGCTCGTCGGGCCTAACGGCGTCGGCAAATCCACCCTGATGCGGTGTCTGTACGGAATGCAGCAACCGCAGCGAGGCCGGGTGCTGGTCGACGGCGCGAAGCCGGACGAACGCAGCGTTTCCTTCCGCCGCAAGGTGTCCGTGCTCTTCGACGATTCCGACTTTTTCGCCGAACTCACCCCGATGCAGCATCTGGAACTGCTTTCCGGCTCGTTCGGCGAGGATCTCGGCGATTTCGAAGCACTGCTGGCGGACGCGGGTCTCGGCGAGCGCGCCCGCGTCACCGCCGGGCATTTCTCGGCCGGGCAGCGTCGCCGGCTGCTGTTGTTGGGCGTCACCGCGCGGCCGCATCGCGTGCTGTTGCTCGACGAGCCGGAACGCGCGCTCGACACCGCGGGCAAGGAGTGGCTGGTCGAGCTGATCGGCCGCTCCACCAAGGCGGGTGCGGCAGTTGTCGTTGCCACGCACCATCAACCGTTGCTGGACACGGCAGACAGCGTGCTCGAACTGTGGTGACCCGGTTGCGCGTGCCCGGCCGCAAGCGGTTCGGCGGTATTTTCAGCGGCGACAGTCCCACCTTCGTGCTGATGTTCGGCGTCGGGTTCCTGTTCACCGCCTTTTTCCGCACCGACGCCTGGCACCGAGTCCTCTTTGGACCGTCCGCGGTGGACTACTCGGCGGTGCTCGGCCTCGTCGCGTTGTGCGCCGCGGTGGGCTGGCGAAGCCTGCTGCGGCGCGGTTTCGTCTGGGCCGAACCGGCCGAGCTGACCTGGATGGACTTCGCTCAGGTGGACCGCCGCCGCGTCGTCGCGACCCGGCTGGCCGGCGTGCTCACCGGATTCGTCGTGGTGATCGGCTATCTCGCCGCGCTGATGCTGGCGGTCGGCGGCAGTTCGATCGACTGGTGGCGTGCCGCGGCGGCGCTCGTCGCCGGGGGCACGATCCTCGCTTTCACGACCGCACGGCGTACTGCGTTCCTGTTCGAAGCTGCTGGACCGCTGCTCCTCGCGGTGGCGGGTGTCGTGATCGCCGCGGCTCGCCTGGACGCGACGACGGTGCAGTACGTCGGCGCGGCGCTCGCGTTATGCGGTCTGCTGCTGGCTTTTGGCGGCGAAGCGGTGAGCGGCGCCGGTCGTGCGGTGTTGCTCGACGGCTGGAACGCACGGGTCCTGCGCGCGATGGCGGTGACGTTTCTCGACCCGATGATGATGTTGCCGGAATCCGCGCCCGCGGGCTCGTGGTCGCTGCGCCCGCCGACCGCGTTCCGGCTCGCGTGGGTCGGGATCGTCGGCCGTGCCCGGTACGCGAGCGCGGTGTTGTTAGTGGCTTTCGCGGTAGCCGTCGGACATGTTGCTGTCCCCACTCTGCCGGGTCCGGTGCTCGTCGGGATCGGCGCGTACGTCGCGCTTACTCCTTTCGGGGCCGGTCTTGGCGTGCTGTGGCGGAATCCGGGGCGGCGACGGTGGCTGGGCTCGACGTCGCGGGAGCTGGTGATCGCCCACGGCGTCGCGCTGGTCGTGGTCGGAGTTGTCTGGTGTGCTCTGCTCTCAGTGGCACTTTTGGCTTTGGGCACCGCGTTTTCGCCGCTCTCGTGGGTGACCGTTGCCCTGGCGGTGCTCTCGGTATTGCGCACCGTCACACGCCAGCCGGTGGACTACAGCAGCGCGGGTTTTGTCGACACCCCCGCCGGTCCGATGCCGGCAAACCTTATGCGGCAACTGTTCCGCGGTCCGGACCTGCTGGTGCTCGGCATTATCGTGCTGGCACAACTCGGCTGAACGGCCGCGCCCGGGTTAGGCTCCGTGCCGACGAGAGGAGCCGAACGTGGGCGGTGGACACGCTTCCGGCATCGGACGCAGGGCGACGTGCGAGTTTCCGCCCGGCTGGAGCGACGAGCAGATCATCGCGGTGGTCAAGGACGTCGCCAACGACCCGGGCGAACCCCGGCGGCAGCAGTACAACGGGCGTTGGCGCTGCGTCGGCGAACGGTACGGCGTGCGCGTGGTCGTCCTGGTCAACGGCGACGGCCACGTGCACACCAGCTACCCGCTGCCGGGCCCTGGCGTCGTCCGGAACGCGGACGCCGCCCGCGACCCGGCGAACCCGACCGTCGACGACCGCGCGGGCAACCGGATCAGCTACTTCGTCGACAGCGTCCTGCGCCTGCTCGCCCACCGGATGGCGCCGGAGGACCTCGAGCACTACCGCGACCTGCAGTGGTCCGGCGAATGGGAGGAGCTGGCCGACACCCTGGCCGCGCATTTCGAGGTGACCGGCATCCAGCTCAACCCGGACGAGTACGCGGATTTCGAGAAGCTGCTGAACTCGTTCGAACTGCCGGTCCGCGACTGCCGCTACCTCAACGACCGGGAACGGATCCTCGCCGACCTGCGCGGCTGAGACGTCACCAGGGGATTTCGCCGGCGTCGTCGAAGAACCCGCCGCGCGGCCCGTCGTCGGGCAGGGTCGCGAGCTTGACCGCGATCGCCGCGCCCTGCTCGGGCGTCCGCGTTCCGGCGTAACCGGTGAAATCCGTTGCCACGTAACCGGGACAGGCGGCGTTGATGATGACGTTCGTGTCGGCCAGCACGCGGGCGTACTGCACGGTGATGCTGTTGAGCATCGTCTTCGACGGCGCGTAAGCGGCGAGGACCGGGCCGGTTCGCAGCTTCAGCGAACCCATGTTGCTGGACACGTTGACGATGCGCGGTGACTCCGCTTCGCGCAGCAGCGGCAGCATCGCGTTCGTGACCCGGACGACGCCGAAGACGTTCGTGTCCAGGACAGTGCGGAGGACGTCGAGGTCGAGGGTCGTCGGATCCTGGGCACCGCCGTCGAGCTTGCCGCCGATGCCGGCGTTGTTGACCAGGACGTCGAGCCGGTCGAGGCCCTTGGCCGCGGCGGCGACGCTGTCTTCGGAGGTGACGTCGAGCGCGACCCCGAACGCGTCGATGCCCGCGGCGCGCAGTTCCTCGACGGCCTTCTCGCGGTTCTTTTCGTCCCGCGCACCCACGGCGACGGTGAAGCCGATCGAGCCGAGGCCGCGCGCGATGGCGAGGCCGATTCCCTTGTTCGCGCCGGTGACCAGCGCGGTCTTCGTGTCGTTCACTCCATCCATAGTTGGCGCGGGCCCTTCGGACGTCCAAGATCAATGAGGTCCGCTGTGATACCCGCCAGGTATTACGCTGGTTTCGTGGACGATCTCGAGACCCGCGAACTCCGCTACTTCGCCGCGGTCGCCGAAGAACTGCACTTCGGCCGCGCGGCCGAACGGCTCGGGATCGCTCAGCCGCCGCTCTCGCGTGCGATCGCCCAGCTCGAGCGGCGGCTCGGAGTCCAGCTCCTCGAGCGAAACCGCCGCGGCGTCGAGCTGACCGAGGCGGGGCGGGTGCTGCTCCGCGAATCCCGGCTGGCCCTCGACGCGGTCGCGGCCGCCGCCCGCCGCGCGCGCCGAGCTGGGGACTCGCAACTGATTCTGGCGACCAAAGCCGGGGCATCGCACGAACTCTTGCAGCGTCTTCTCGGCTCCCCGGAAGCGCCGCCGGTCGAGATCTTGCTGTGCGAGGTCGGCGAGCAAGCCGGCCTGCTGCGCGACGGGTCCGCCGACGTCGCGATCATGCACCGGCCGTACGACGACGTCGCCGGATTCGACACCGAGGATCTCCATGTCGAGGGCCAGGTCGCGATCCTCCCGGCCGCACATCCGCTCGCCGCGCGGGACACCCTGACCATGGCCGAGGTCAGCGACGTGCCGGACCTGCCGATCGCCCGCTGGCCCCGCCTCGACGGCAGCTACCCGGAGGGTCCGGGCCCGGAAGTGCGCACCCAGTCGAAACTCGCCCAGCTCGTCGCGCTCGGCCGGACGCTGCTGGTGATCCCGGCGTCCAGCCGGGCCTGGCAGTGGCCGGAACACGTCGCGGTCCCGGTCGTCGACGCCCCGGACGTCACCACGGTGATCGGCTGGCCGCCGAACAGCCACTCCCCCGAGCTGGCCGCCCTCGTCCGCGCCGCGGTCGCGCTGCGTACGGAATCGCCCGTCGGCTGAACGTCTTACCCGCACTTGTCCACAGGCGAATCACGCCCGATCGGCCTGGCGAGCCCGCGAAACCTCAGCTGGCCTGGGAAAACGCCGCCGCGTCGCCCTCACACGCGACGCGTAGCCGGTCCAGCGGCATGCCCACCGCGTCGGCGATCGCCGCCACGGTGAAAAACGCGGGTGTCGGGATCCGGCCGGTCTCGATCTTGCGCAGGGTTTCGACCGAAATGCCCGCTTCCGCGGCCACGTCGACCATGCTGCGCCTGGCCCGGGCCGCGCGCAGCACCAGGCCGAGCCGCTCGCCGCGGGAGCGTTCTTCGTCGGTGAGAGGCACGCGGACCATGCCGTTCAGTTTAGCCACAGAGTTGTCCACTGCCTGTGGATAACTCTGTGCACAAGATGTCGAATCCCGTGGACAACCGCCGTCCGGCACAAGCTCTTGGGGCATTCGAGGCGTCCCGGCCCCGCCGATAGGGGTAGCAAACGGCTCTCCGTGGTCGCTTGGAAGCGGGTTGTCCCCGAGGTTGTCCACACCCTGGAACGTGTTCGTAGTGCTGATCGAATCGATATCGAACTCGTATGACGGCGGGATGACCGGGGTCTAGGGTCAGGCGGTCGCGTGTCACGTAAGTGTTAGGTGAGGTTCGATGTCCACTGCCAAACCGGGCGGTCGGGTGCGCGGGTTCCAGTTCAGTGCCTGGAACCTGCTGTTGCTGATCCCGTTGCTGATCCTGGTCACGCCGCTGTTCAACTTCGACGGGCCGCGGCTGTTCGGCCTTCCGTTCTTCTACTGGTTCCAGCTGGCGTTCGTCGTGGTGGGCGTGCTGTGCACCGGCATCGTCTACCTGGCCACCAAGGACAAGCCGCGGAACGTGCGCCGGGACGAGCTGAGCGTCGACGACCTGGACGAGGGGGAGACCCGATGAGCCACATTCAGTGGGTCGAGCTGATCGTCTTCGCGTTCCTGTTCGTCGTGGTCACCGTGCTGGGCTTCGTCGCCTCGCGCTGGAAGGCCGCCGGCACCCTGGACCACCTCGACGAATGGGGCCTCGGCGGCCGCAAGTTCGGTTCGTGGATCACCTGGTTCCTGCTCGGCGGCGACCTCTACACCGCCTACACCTTCGTCGCCGTGCCCGCGCTCGTGTTCAGCGCCGGTGCGCTCGGCCTGTACGCGCTGCCTTACACGATCGTCGTCTACCCGATCGTCCTGCTGCCCGCGCTGCGCATGTGGTCGGTCAGCCGTTCGCGCGGCTACGTGACCCCGGCCGACTTCGTCCGCGGCCGCTTCGGCTCGCCGACGCTGGCGCTGCTGGTCGCGATCACCGGCATCGTCGCGACCATGCCGTACATCGCGTTGCAGCTGGTCGGCCTCGAAGCCGTGCTGCGCACGATGGGCATCAACGGCTCCGGCATCGTCGGGCACCTGCCGCTGCTGGTCGCGTTCGTCATCCTGGCGCTCTACACGTACCAGTCCGGCCTGCGCGCGCCCGCGCTGATCGCGTTCGTCAAGGACATCCTGATCTACATCGTGATCATCGTGGCGGTCCTCTACCTGCCCGCGAAGCTCGGCGGCTGGGACCACATCTTCAACACCGCCAAGGCAACGCTCGCCAAGCCGAACCCGAACACCGGCAAGCCCGCCGGTTCCATCCTGCTCACCTCGAGCAACCAGCTCCAGTACGCGACGCTGGCGCTTGGTTCGGCCCTCGCGCTGTTCCTGTACCCGCACTCGCTCACGAGCGTGCTCGCCTCGCGCGGCCGCAACGTGATCAAGCGGAACATGGTGGCGCTGCCGGCCTACTCGTTCGTGCTGGGTCTGCTGGCGCTGCTGGGTTATGTCGCGATCTCGGCGGGCGTCAAGCCGCTGAAGAACGCCGCCACCGGAAAGCCGGACGGCAACACGATCGTCCCGCTGCTGTTCGACTCGCAGTTCGCGAACTGGTTCGCGGGCATCGCCTTCGCCGCGATCGGCATCGGCGCGCTGGTGCCCGCCGCGATCATGTCGATCGCCGCGGCGAACCTGTGGACCCGCAACATCTACAAGGAGTACATCCGCAAGGACGCGACGCCGAAGCAGGAGGCGAAGCAGGCCAAGCTGGCGTCGCTGGTGGTCAAGCTGGGCGCGGTGCTGGTGATCATCCTGATCGACCCGCAGTTCTCCATCGATCTGCAGCTGATCGGCGGCGTGCTGATCCTGCAGACCCTGCCCGCGGTGGCGATCGCCCTGTACACGCGCTGGTTCCACAAGGCGGGCCTGATCGCCGGCTGGATCGTGGGCATGGGCTGGGGCCTGATCATGCTGTACGGCATTCCCAACCCGGCCAACGGAAAACTCCACTTCGGCGGTTCCGCGCTGGCGATGGGCAACCTGTCGGTCTTCGGCTGGCACCCGTTCCGCGGCACCGGTCTCGCCGTCGTGCAGATCTACCCCGGTTTCGTGGCCCTGATCGCGAACATCGTGGTGGCCGCGGTGGTTTCGGTCATCGCACGGGCCCTGAAGTGGAGCCCGGGCACCGACGAAACCGCGCCCGAGGACTACCACGCCGACGAACACGACAAGGACCTGCGCCCGATCGGCGCACACTGAGTCCTTTTTAGACAGAGGCCCTCGCGTCGTTCTCCGGCGCGGGGGCCTCTCGCGTTTTCCCGATCATCGCCTTCGCGACGACGTACAGCACCACCGCGTTGAGCAAATGCCACAGGAAGTGCGTGCCTGCCGGGAAGTCCCCGCAGACCACCCCGTCGATGGTGCGGAAGGACAACGACAACGCGAACACCGCGGCGGCCATCGTGAAGTGCAGCCAGTACGAGTCGCGCTTGACCGCCAACGCGATGGCGAACCCGGAAAGGCCGGCGAGTGCTGGCAGATACAGCCCGCCGCCAAGCGCCGCCGAAGCCCCGGTGAGGATCAGGAAAGCCGGTGCCCCCAGCCACGACCATGTGGCTTTGGCTTGAAAGAAAACCCGGGGGAAGGCCGCGGCGTAGAACAGGGTGAAGACCAGGATGGCCGCGGAGTCGGCGACCGCTCCCCACCTCGTGGCGACCAGGTGAAACACACTGCTGGCAACGAAGATCAACCCGATCAGGACGGCAAGCACCCGTCCGATCCGCTGCCCGTCGGCGCGCCACCAGACCATCCCGGCGGCGACGAGAAAGGCCAGGTTGGCCAGGTCGTTGAACGGCTCACCCCAGAGCCCGGGCGCGGTGCGCTCGCAGTAACCGTCCACGTACGCGGTCCAGTTCACGGGGTAAGCAAACTCCTTCCGGGTGAACGGGGTGCATCCGGGGTCAGCCGTCAGACACCTTGGCGCGAACGACCCCTCCCGTACCCGAACCGCGCGGGTTAGCGTGGGCGGCATGACCAACCCCGTGAGCCGGTTTCCCATGACGGAACTCGAAGACCTTCCCGACGATCTCCGCGAGCGCGTCGGCGCCATCGCGGAGAAATCCGGCTTCACGCCGAACATCTTCCGCGCGCTCGGCCACCGGCCCGCCGAGTTGAGAGCCTTCCTCGACTACCACGACGCGCTCATGGAACGCGACGGCGGACTCACCAAGGCCGAACGCGAACTCGTCGTCGTAGCCACCTCCGGCGCGAACCACTGCACCTACTGCATCGTCGCGCACGGGGCGATCCTGCGGATCCGCGCGAAGGACCCGGAGCTGTCCGACCAGGTCGCGACCAATCCGTGGCAGGTCGAACTCGACGAGCGCGGCCGGGCGATCGTCGATCTCGCGTTGGCGTTGTCGCACGATTCCGCGTTGTTCGGCGAGGGCGATCTCGCGATGGCGCGCGAGGCGGGCCTGACCGAGGACGAGATCTGGGACGTCGGCGCGATCACCGCGTTGTTCGCCATGTCGAACCGGCTCGCGCATCTGACCGCGCTCAAGCCGAACCCGGAGTTCTACTTGATGGGGCGTCAGAAGCGGTAGAACGGCCCCGGCAGGTCGCGGCTCATCTCGAACCTTGTGCGCAGCCAGTCTCGCAGGCGGTGCACGGGTTTCGTCCACACTCGCGGCGCGGGCCCGAAATACCTCGGGTCCGCGTGCGGGGTGAACGCGTCGCCGGTCAGGATGACTGCGTCGTGGCCCAGCGGGCAGTGCCCGGACACCGAGATCACGCCGCGCGTCAGGTTTTCGACCCAGTCGACCTCGTCGACGCCCAGCAGCGTGCGGCGATCACACACGGCGCAGTACAGGACGAACATCTATAACTCCCGCCGCCAGGTTTCGCCGGTCACGAGGGGGCCGAACGCGTCCGTCTTCTCCTCGCCGACAAGTTCGAATCCGGCACCGCGGTAGATCCCGCGCGCGGCGGCGAGCACCGACAGCGTCCACAGCTCCATCGACCGGTACCCCCGCGCACGGGCGAATTCGACGCATTCGCGCACCAGCCGTTTGCCGACGCCGTGTCCGCGTGCGGCCGGTTCCAGCAGGAGCAGCCGAAGTTTCGCGGTGCCTTCCTCGTCGCCGGGAGTGCAGAAGATGCTGCCGACTCGTTCGCCGTCGAGTTCGGCGATCCAGCCGGCTTGGCGCGGGTCGTCGCGGTGTTCGGCGAAGTCGGCGATCACGCGGGCGACGAGGGCTTCGAAGCGTTCGTCGAGGCCGTACTCCTCGGCGTACAGCGCACCGTGCCGGTGCACCACCCAGCCGAAGTCGCCCGGGCGCGGGGCGCGCAGGGTGACCACCGGTTCCGGTGACGATTCGCCGACGAGAGCGGTGATGGTCCCCATCGCGCCGAGCAGACGGCGCTGGTCCGCGTCCGCGAACTGGTCGAGGAGGCTGCCGATCTGGCTGGCCGAGCGGTGGTCGAGGTCGGCGAAGGCGGCGTGCCCTTCCTCGGTGAGCGTGACGACCTGGCGGCGCGCGTCGTCCACGCAGCGTTCGCGGGTGATCAGGCCGCGGGTTTCCAGCCTGCCGAGCAGCCTGCTCGCGTAGCCGCCGTCCAGGGCGAGCCGTTTGCGCAGATCACTGACCTGCAGCTGGTTCTGTTGGGCGAGTTCGAACAGCACCCGCGCTTCGCTCAGCGAGTATTCGGCGTCGGCCGGTCCCTCGTCGAGGACTCCGATCACGCCGGTGTAGAGCCGGTTGAACGCGCGAACCGTGGCGACGCGTTCGGCAAGGACGGAATCCGGCATGGGGACCACCTCGACTCAATCGTTGACTTAGTCAAGCATCTCCCCGTCGTCCGCTCGGGGCAAGCGAATTCCCCCGGTGGTGGTGCGGCGACGGAAGTGGTCCAGACATATGGAAACCCCGTGATGCTGCCAGGTCGGGGGTCCGCCAGCATCACGGGGTCGTAGTGGGTATCGACGCGGCTCTCCGCGGCGTTACACCCAGGGTGCACTGTGGTCTAGATCACTCACGTGAGTGACCCACCAACAGGGTGGTCGTGCAGGTCAGCGCATGAACGGCTGACGCGCCTGGGCGAGGGCGATGAGCTCCTGCCGGACCGTCGAGGTGGCCGCGGTGTCGATCGCCCGGTTCAGTGCCCGGCGAGTGCGAGCCTCGGCGCGACGGGCACGGAGCTTGGCGGCGATGTTGCTCATGGTGTTCTGCATCCCCTTCAGAGGTCTTCGGTGGCTGTGTCTCTAGTATGCACCTTTTTTCACAAGGATGCCAACGAATCTACGGTGATATGGGGCACTTGCCGAATAAACAACGGCTAAATTGGGAAGATCGCCGGACAGATCTCGTGTCGGCAGTCACAAGCCGCTAACGCGCTCATGGTCTCTACGGGTATCTAGCAAAATCTCTATATATAGCTAGGCAGTCGCATAGACCGGTAGCGAAGGGAAGAATCGCTCAGTCGCGGCCGAGCAAGTAGTGCCCGAAGTGCGGCACGGTGAAGGCGATCTGCCCGCGTTCGGCGGAGTAGACCAGGCCTTTCTTCATGAGACTGTCGCGCGCCGGCGACAGCGACGACGGCTTGCGCCCCAAGTAGACGGCCACATCGGCGGTGCCGGCGGCCTCGTCGCGGCCTTGCGTCAGCTCGGCCATCGCGAGCAGGTACTCGCGTTCGGCGGGCGTCGCGCGTTCGTAGCGCGACCCGAAGAACCCCACGGCCAGCTCGGATTCCGCTTCCGGTGCGGCGACCTGTACGTCCTTCACGGTGATCGGGTCGGCGGGCGCGGCGTCCCAGGCGGCCTTGCCGTAGGCCTGAATGAAATACGGATAACCGCCGGACGCGTCGAAGAGCGCGTCGAGCGCCTCCGGTTCGATCCCGGCGTCCTCTCGTTCGATCGGAGCCATCACCGCGTAGTCGGCGTCCTCGCGGCTGAGCCGATCGATGCGTGAGTAACGGAAGAGCCGTTCGGAGTACGACTTCGACGCCGACAGCACCGCCGGCACGTGCGGCAATCCCGCCCCGACCACGACCAGCGGGGCACCAGATTGCGACAGCTCGTGGCAAGCCGCGCACAGCGCCGAGACGTCGTCTGGCTGCAGGTCCTGGATCTCGTCGATCAAGAGCGCGACGCCGGTGCCGACGTCCGCGGCCAACTCCGCGACGTCGGTGAACAGTTCGACCAGGTCGATCTCGATGTCACCAGAATCCGCGCGGCCCTGTGCGGCGGGCACGTCGATGCCGGGCTGCCAGCGGTCGCGCAGTTTCGCGTCCGGCTTGTTCGCCTTGAGCGCGAACGCTTTCAGCACCCCGAGCACTTCCTCGACCCGGTCCGGCGCGCGATGCCGTACCGCGAGGTCGCGGATCGCCCGGTGCAACGCCGCCGACAACGGACGCCGCAGTTCCGCGTCCGGCCGTGCTTCGATCTTGCCCGCGCCCCAGCGGCGCCGGACGGCCATCGACCGCAACTCCCCCAGCAGCACCGTCTTGCCGACGCCACGCAGGCCGGTCAGCACGAGACTGCGCTCCGGCCGCCCGCGAGCGACGCGTTCGAGGACGACCTCGAACGCCCTCAGCTCCCTTTCGCGGCCAGCCAGCTCCGGCGGCCGCTGCCCGGCGCCGGGCGCGAAGGGGTTGCGGATGGGGTCCACTCTGTCACCGTATCGAGGTATCTAGCGTCGGCCCGATATTCCGCCATATACACAGATAGGCCAGCGTGGCGCGCCACTCCGTTGAGGGTGGCGGAGGGGAGGAAGGCGGAGGTGTCGCGGAAGGATGGCCGGGTCTGCAGCCCCGTCCATCCTTACCCCCAGCGCATCATCTGACGGAGCGTTAGTCCCTCAGGTTCCGTTCCGCGTAGATCTTCATCGCGTCGCGGATGTACTCGGCCGTGCCGGGGCCGTGCTTCTCGTCGTACGCGCCGTACCGCGGGTCGTCGACGTACATCTGCCCGAGACCGGCGAAGTACCCCTTCGAGATCTCCACGCCGGTGGGCTTCAGCCATTCGTGCAGCCGCGCGGTGACAGCCTGCGTTTCGGCTGAACCGGCGTCGTGACCAGCGTCGCGAGCGGCTCCGAACGCGGTGCCGATATCCACCTGTTCCTGCTGGTGGGCCTTCTTCTCGGCCGCCGACAGCGATCGCCACCACTGGTCGCCCTTGCGGTAGGCCTCGGCTCCCCAGCGCCGGGTGACCTCTTCCTCGTACTGGGTGTGGTCGAAGCCGTCGAACATTTCCTCTGCCATCAGTCGTTCACCTCCCTTCAGTTTCGCCAGCGTGGTCCGGACGGAATCGATCTGCCGCCCGATCCGCTGCTGCTCTTGGTTCAGCAGCGCCAGGTGCGTTTCGAGCGCCGCGACGCCGTCGCGCTGGCCGTCGAGCACCTCGGCGATCGCGGGCAGGCCCAAGCCCAGGTCGCGGAGCAGCAGGATCCGCTGCAGCCGGACGAGCGAGTCCTCGTCGTAGTAGCGGTAGCCGTTGCTGCCGATCCGCGTCGACGGCAGGAGCCCGACGGCGTCGTAATGCCGCAGGGTCCGGCTCGTCGTGCCCGCGAATCGGGCGATGTCCTGGATCGACCATTCCGTCCTGACCACGGCTTCGACGGTAGAGGTTGACGTAGCGTCAAGGTCAAGCTCGAAGCCGCTAGAACTGTCTAAGGCAATCTAGAAACAGAGCAATATTCAGCTAGGTATCGCTAGCGCGGTTCGGCGGGGAGCGCGGCGGGCAATCCCGGTTGTAGGTTCTTCTGCAGGGATTCCAGACCAGAGAGGCGAGACCGTGATACTGCGCCGGGTGGCACGTCCACTGCTCGCGTCGATCTTCGTGTTCGGCGGCATCGGTGCCCTGCGCGACACCCAGGGCCACGCGAAGGCGGCCGAACCGTTCCTCACCGAGACCTTCGACAAGGTCGAGGGCCTGGTTCCGGACCAGGTCCCGCGCGATCCGGCCACGCTGGTGCGGATCGACGCGGCGGTCAAGATCGGGGCCGGGCTCGCGCTGGCGAGCGGCAAGGCCCCGCGGCTCGCGGCGGTGGCGCTGCTCGGCTCGCTGGTGCCGACGACGCTGGCCGCGCACCGCTTCTGGCAGCTGACCGATCCGGGCGAGAAACAGGCCCAGCAGATCCAGTTCGTCAAGAACGCGTCGCTGGCCGGCGGTCTGCTGCTGGCCGCGAGCGACACGGCGGGCAAGCCGTCGCTGGGCTGGCGGGCCCGGCGTGCGGCGAAGAAGGCGGGCAAGCGCGCCGACAAACTCGCCAAGCGCGCGGAGAAGTCGCTTACCGACTGACAACGCGAAAAGGCCGCCGTCCGAGTGCTCGGACGGCGGCCTTTCGTGCCCTTACTTCTCCAGAATCGCGGTGACGCCCTGGCCGCCGGCCGCGCAGATGGAGATCAGGCCGCGTCCGGAGCCCTTTTCGTTCAGCAGTTTCGCGAGCGTCGCGACGATCCGGCCGCCGGTCGCGGCGAACGGATGCCCGGCCGCGAGCGAGGAACCGTTCACGTTCAGCTTGGTGCGGTCGATCGAGCCGAGCGGCGCGTCGAGGCCGAGCTTCTCCTTGGCGAACGCCGGGTCCTCCCACGCCTTGAGCGTCGCGAGCACCTGCGACGCGAACGCCTCGTGGATCTCGTAGAAGTCGAAGTCCTGCAACGTCAATCCAGCGCGCTCGAGCATCCGCGGCACCGCGTACGCCGGGGCCATCAGCAGGCCCTCGTCGCCGTGCACGTAGTCGACAGCGGCGGTCTGGCTGAACGTCAGGTACGCCAGCACCGGCAGGTTGTGCGCCTTCGCCCACTGCTCGGTCGCGAGCAGGACGGTCGACGCGCCGTCGGTCAGCGGCGTCGAGTTGCCCGCGGTCATGGTCCCGTCCGGGCCGCCGTAGACCGGCTTGAGCTTGGCGAGCTTTTCGACCGACGAGTCCGGGCGGAGGTTCTGGTCGCGGGTGAGCTTGAGGAACGGCGTGACCAGGTCGTCGAAGAAGCCGCGGTCGTAGGCGGCGGCGAGGTTGCGGTGGCTGGTCGCGGCCAGTTCGTCCTGCGCCTCGCGGGTGATGTCCCAGACCTTCGCGGTGAGCGCGGCGTGCTCCCCCATCGACAGCCCGGTGCGCGGTTCGGCGTTGCGCGGGATCTCCGGGACGATGTGGCCCGGGCGGATCTTCGCGACCAGCTTGAGCCGGTCGGCGAGCGTCTTCGCCGCGTTGAGCTGCACGAGGATCTGGCGCAGGTCGGCGTTCACCGCGAGCGGGGCGTCACTCGTGGTGTCCACGCCGCCCGCGATCGCCGAATCGATTTCCCCGAGGGCGATCTTGTGGGCGACGTTGATGACTGCCTGCAATCCGGTGCCGCAGGCCATCTGCACGTCCGACGCCGGCGTCGCGGGCGAGAGCTTGCTGCCCAGCACGCTTTCGCGGGCGAGGTTGAAGTCCTTGGAGTGCTTGAGCACCGCGCCGGCGGCGACCTCGCCGATCACCTCGCCCTGCAGCGAAAACCGGCTGACGAGACCGTCCAGCGCGGCGGTGAACATGTCCTGGTTCGAGGCCCGGGAGTACGGGCCGTTCGACCGCGCGAACGGGATCCGGTTCCCGCCGACGATCGCGACCTTGCGCACCGCCGGGCTTTTCCTGGTCGCCATGCCGTCCACCTCTCTGAGTCGTCCCTTTCACACTGTAACCTACTAGCGAGTAGGTTAGACTGCGACGTGACGCAGACTGCACGGGAGGCACGTGATGGCGGACAGGTACCAGCAGTTCACGAAGACCCCGCTGGGGAAGTTCGTGGTGCCGAAGCTCGGCCTGCCCAATCCCGCGACGTTGCGCCGGTACCGTCCCGGCCAACCCGCTCTTGAGGGTCCCGCACTTCTCGGCGCCGCGCCCGGCGGACGACTGGAGAAGACCGTCCGGGCGCAGCTCACCGAGGCCGGCATCGAGGTGATCAGCGCGCCCGCCGACCGGCACGCGGCGCTGGTCTTCGACGCCACCGGCGTGAAGGATCCGGGACAGCTGCGCGAGGTCTACCGGTTCTTCCACCCGGTGATCCGCAAGGTGGGGCCGTCCGGCCGGGTCGTCGTGCTCGGCACGCCGCCGGAGCTGGCCGAGGGTCGCGAGCGGATCGCGCAGCGCGCGCTGGAAGGATTCGTCCGCTCGGTCGGCAAGGAACTCAAGCGCGGCGCGACGGCTCAGCTCGTCTACGTCGCCGAAGGAGCGGAGGAAGCGGCCGAGTCGACGCTGCGGTTCCTGCTGTCGGCGAAGTCGGCCTTCGTGGACGGCCAGGTCATCCGCGTCGGCACGCACGCGAAGACCGCGCCCACGCCGGAGAACTGGGAAAAGCCCCTGGACGGCAAGGTCGCGCTGGTCACCGGTGCGTCGCGGGGCATCGGCGAAGCGATCGCCGAAACGCTGGCCCGCGACGGTGCGCACGTGGTCGCACTGGACATCCCCGCGCAGGGCGGCGATCTGTCCGCGGTAGCCAACCGGATCGGCGGCTCGGCGCTGCAACTGGACATCACCGCGGCCGACGCGCCGGCCAAGCTCGCCGAATACCTCACTGAACGCCACGGCGGCGTGGATGTCGTGGTCCACAACGCGGGGATTACCCGCGACAAGACGCTCGGCAACATGACCGAGGGCGGCTGGGACTCGGTGATCGCGGTGAACCTCGCCGCGCAGCTCGCGGTGAACGACAAGCTCCTCGGCGACAAGATCCTCCGCGAGAACGGCCGCATCATCGGGGTTTCCTCGATCGCGGGCATCGCAGGGAACGTCGGCCAGACGAACTACGCGACGTCGAAGGCCGGCGTGATCGGGATGGTGAACGTCGGCGCGCCGCAGCTCGCGGAGTACGGCGGCACGATCAACGCGGTCGCGCCCGGGTTCATCGAGACCAAGATGACCGCCGCGGTACCGCTGTTCATCCGCGAGGCCGGACGGCGGCTGTCCAGCCTCGGCCAGGGCGGGCTGCCGGTGGACGTCGCGGAAACCATTGCCTGGTATGCCAATCCGGCGTCGGCCGCGGTCAACGGGAACCTGGTCCGCGTGTGCGGCCAGGCGCTGCTGGGGGCGTGAGGGATGGCCGTCCGCGAAGTGACGAGCGCGCCGAGCCTGGCGACGCTGTACCCCAAAGCCCTGCTGCGCCGCGGCGGCGGATCGACCCTCCCGACCACCGAATTGGTGCGTCCCGAGGTCGTCGTGGACCCGGCACACGTCGCGGCCTACAACGAGGTCTGCGGATTCCGGTTTTCGGACGAGCTGCCGGCGACGTATCCGCACATGCTGGTCTTCGGACTGCAGATGGCGCTGATGACCGAGCCGGGTTTTCCGTTCCCGCTGCTGGGCTTGGTGCACGTCGAGAACCGGATCACGCAGCACCGTCCGTTGCTGCTCGGCGAGACGTTCCGGGTGAGCGTGCGCGCGGAAAACCTGCGCCCGCACGAAAAAGGCAGCCAGTTCGACATGGTGAGCGAGGTCCACTCCGGTGCGGACACCGTGTGGAGCGAGGTGTCGACTTATCTCCGCCGCACCGGTTCGGGCTCCGGGTCTTCGGGTCCGCGTGCTCAGCTGACTCCCCCGACGCCGTCCGCGTTGTGGCACGTCCCGGGCGACATCGGCCGTCGCTACGCCGAGGTTTCCGGCGACCGCAACCCGATCCACCTGCACCCGCTGACCGCGCGCCTGTTCGGTTTCCCGCAGGCGATCGCGCACGGCATGTGGACGAAGGCGCACGCGCTGGCGTCCTTCGAGGGCCGGCTGCCGGACGCGTTCAGCGTCGCGGTCCGGTTCAAGCAGCCGGTGCTGTTGCCCGGTCGCGCGGCGTTCACGACGTGGCAGACCGACGACGGATGGGCCTTCGAGCTGTGGCACGCCCGGAAGCCGAAACCGCACCTGGACGGGGTGATCTCAGCCCTCTGAGGGCTTCCAGACCTGCCCCTCGACGAGGTCGTTGAACCCCAGCCACACGAGGTTCATCAGCCAGGACGCGAGCACGCCGTCGGAGATCTCCGGGTGGTCCAGTGCCCAGTCGGCCAGCGACTCCGCCGCGCCGACCAGCGCCGCGGCCAAGCCGGGTCCGGAGAACTCCGTCTGCTCGCCGAGGCCCTTTCGGGTGCCCGCGGCCACTACGAGCGCCGCGACCAGCTCGATCGCGCGCGTGCGCATCGCGGTGATCTCCGCCGCGAACCCGCCGCCGACCGTCAAAGCCTGGCGGTGCAACACGGTCCAGGACTCGCGGTATTCGGCGACGAAGCGATAGAACGAGCGCAGGCCGTGCCACAGCTGCATGTCCGGCGGGAGATCGGGCTGCACTCCGGCCTGGATGGCTTCCAGCAGGCGGGTCGCCTCACGCTGGATGCTCTTGCCGAAGAGGTCTTCCTTCGAGCCGAGGTAGGTGTAGATCATCGGCTTCGAGACGCCCGCGACCTCGGAGATCTCGTCCATCGACGCCGAGTGGTAGCCGTGCTGCGAGAACACCTGCACCGCGGCGTCCAATATCTGGCGTTCACGGACCGCCCTCGGGAGCCGCCTCGCTCGCTCGGGTGGGCGCTGATCTTCGTCGGGCACCGTGCTCTTTCCTCCCTCTCGCTGGCACGGACGGTACCCGTCCCCAGGTCGGCGGCGTTGCTTGCCGCACTACCTACTCACCGGTAGCCTTACGTCGGAAAGTTCCGGAAGGGGTGGAAGATGGCCGACAACCCGGAGGCGACCAGCACTGACCTGGCCGGCCTGCGCGGGGTCGCGCTGCTGGACGCGCTGGACCGCACCGAAGTCGTCGACGCGAGCGCGCTCGACGTCAACGCGGTCGCGGACGCCATCGACCCCCGCGAGCTGGGCCGTTCCGACATGAACCGGCTGCTGGCCGCGCTGGTCCGGCTTTCGGAGCAGGTGCCGGCGTTCTCGCTGGACAAGGTCGACCCGACGAAGTTCGCCACACTGGTCGCGCGCGCGTCGCGGGCACAGCTGGAAGCCGTGGTCGCTGACCGTCCGCTGCGGGAGCGAGTGCTGGACGAGATCTTCGCGCGCATGGGAGCGCACATCCGTGCGAAGTCGCTGCGCGCGGTGGTGCACTGGCGGCTGGCCGGCGGCACCGGCGAGGGCGGCTACGACCGCTACGAGACGGTGCTTTCCGACGGAACCTGCACGGTGTCCCGCGAAATGCGCGAGAAGCCCCGCGTGACGATTACGCTTTCGCCCGTGGACTTCTTCCGCATCATCACCCACCAGGCCACGCCCGCGGTGCTGTTCGTCACCGGGAAACTGAAGGTCAAGGGCGACCTGGCCTTCGCAGCCGGGCTGGTCGGCCACTTCGACCTGCCCCGACCGGCCTGAGCCGCTCCCGTGTCCCGCTGGCGCTCGCGCATGCGTGCCGCGCACTCACCTGGTGAGCACGCGGTGAACGGTTTCGCGCGCACTCTCGAGGTGGGCAAACTGACGCCGGAGCAGTTCGTGCAGGTCCTGGAGACGCTCCACATGCTCGGCACCGCCGGAGCCGGCATCGACATCGCTTCGCTGACGACGCAGTCCCTGGTGGACGTGGTGGCCGCCGCGACCCGCGAGCAGCTGAAAGGCATCGCCGACCACGACGAGCTGCGCGGGGTTTTCCTGGACGAGATCTTCCGCCGGATGTCGGAACACTTCCGCCCGGAACGAGCCCGGCACGTGGACATCGTGGTCTCGTGGCGCTTCCCCGCCGGAGACGATTTCGACCGCTACCAAACGGTCATCGAGGACGGCCTGTGCGTGTCGAGCACCGACCTGGCCCGCACCCCGGACACGACGATCACCGTGGCGGTCGAGGACTTCATCCGCATGGCGACCGGTACCGCGGCGGTGGCGGCGATGTTCGTGACGGGAAAGGTAAAGGTCAAGGGCGAGTACGCGCCGGCGGTGCGGTTGTCGGGGTATTTCGACATTCCTAAGCCCACTGGGTCGGACTAGCCCGCGGCTTCGAGGCTCATTTCCCCACGCGCCAACGGCATCAGGTAGTTCTCCGACAGCCACCGCACCACCGGCACGCACACCGCGTCCCCGAAGCCGAAGAGTGCCTGGTTGTTCCGCAACCCATCCAGCGCGTACGTCCCCGCTCCCATCAGCCGGGCGTACTCGCGTGGCGTCATCCAGCGGACTCGCACGCTTCCCCGCCCGGCCTGCACGACCGCCTGTTTAGAGGACCCGCCGCGGGCGGTGCGCAGGCAGCCGGAGATGTCGTCGGGCCGGACTTCCCACACTGGCTTCCCGTTTCGGGTGCGGCGGTAGGCCGTCCGGTACACCAGCTGTTTTCCCGCCTGGAGCTGTGTCAGTCGTTCCAACTGGAGCGGCGACAGCGACCCGATGAACCCCGACGTGCGAAGCGGATTCCACCAACGCTCGTCATCGGCGGGAAGGCGTTCGACGGCGGCGGACAGGCCGGTGACCAGCAGCGGCGGCGGTGCGGGCAGGGCGGCGCGATGTGTCCGCAACGCGGGGTCGAGCGCGAGCCAAGGCGGGCGGAGCGGGGAGGGCACGGGCGAGTCCGAGGGCGGGTTTTGCGCGCCGACGATGAACAACCTGGGCCGCGACTGCGGGACGAACCGGCGGGCGTCGAGGGTCAGGACATCGGCGGAGTAGCCGAGACGGTTGAGTTCGCGGATCGCCGCGCGGAGGTCCTCGCCGCCGTGGCTGGTGGCTAGTCCTACGACGTTTTCCAGCGCCACTACCGGCGGACGGTCCGCGCCCAGTTCGTCGAGGATGCGGGTGAATTCCCAGAACGTCGACGAGTGCGAGCCCGCCAGGCCGCGGCGCCAGCCGGCCAGCGAGAGATCCGTGCAGGGGAAGGACGCCCAGGCCAGGCTGAGGCCGGCGGGCAGATCTGCGCCGCGGAGGGCGGCGACATCGCCCAGTACGTACTTGTGCGCGCCCTGGTCGTTGAAGTGTGCCTCGTACATGGCTTGCTTCGCCGGTTCGATGTCGTTGGACCACGCGACGTCGAAGCCGGCCGGTTCGAGGCCTAGGCGCACGAGACCGATGCCGGCGAAAAACTCCGCGGCGGTGGGCTGACCCGGTAGAGGCATGGCGCCAACATTAATGGGGCCGGCGTTCCTTCACGGTTTCGATCACCCGCGACGCGGCGACATCGGTCGCTTCGTGTTCCCAGATGCGCACCGACAGCCAGCCCGCTTCGAGCAGCAGCGCGTCGGTATTCGCGTCGCGGCGGCGGTTGGTTTCGATCTTGGTCCGCCAATAATCGGCATTGTTCTTCGGCCACGTGCCGTGCTCCGGGCAGCCGTGCCAGAAACAGCCGTCCACGAAAACCGCGACGCGGGCGGGGCCGAACACCAGGTCAGCCTCGCGGCGGACCCCTTTCACCGGACGGCGGTGGACTCGGTAGCGGTACCCGGCGGCGTGCAGGATCTTGCGCAGCGCCATTTCGATCCCGGTGTTGCGGGACTTCTGCTTGCTCATGCGGGCGCTCACCGCGGAAGTCGTTTCCAGCCGCTCCACGGGAGTCATTGTGGCAAAGGCTCAGCCTTCGACGATCCGGCCTTCGATCACCGGGTGGTTCTTCGGCCGCGGTTCCTCCGCGACGACCTCGCTGTCCACCACCATCACCGGACCTCGGCGCTGGTTGGCGTACCGGATGGCGCGCTTCTCCGCGCGGCGCAGCCAGAACCGCCGGGCGACCGAGCGCGTCGGGGGCAGCAGGAACAGCAGGCCCAGCACGTCGCTGACGAAACCGGGGAGCATGATCAGCACGCCGCCGAGCGCGACGAGCATGCCGTCGGTCAGCTCCTTCTCCGGGTTGCGGCCGGACTGCGCGGTGGCCATGAACGCGCGCATCGCCTTCCCGCCCTCACGGCGGGCCAGCCACGAGCCCACGAACGCGCCCGCGATCAGCAGACCGATCGTGCCGAGCACACCGACGACCGAGCCGACCGCCCAGACGGCGGCGACTTCAGCGATGACGTAGAGCAGGAACACGACAGCCATACTCGGTGAACGAACGAGTGCCGCGATTTGCTCCCGGACTCGGAACAGCCCAGGTCAGAGGGCTCGCAGGAACGCGGACACCTCGCGCGGCGAGCGCAGCAGCACCTGCCGCGCGGACGGGGCTTCGGTGGCGATCCGGTGCAGCATCAGCGGGCGGCGGGTCGGCCACTTCCAGATCCACTGGACCAGCTCGGCGTCGACCTTCGACACGCACCCGGCGGCCTGCGTCTCCTGCCCCCATTCGCGCACCAACCGACGCACGACGCGGGAAAGGCAGACGTAGCGGGAGGCGTCCAGCAGCACGACGGTGTCGGCGAACGGCAGCCGCAGGTCGAAGGTCTTGCTGTAGTTGCCGTCGATCACCCAGCTGTCCGTGCTGGCGGCTTCGGCGACCGCGGCGCGGAACTCCTCTGGCGGGGCCGGGACCCAGCCGGGACGCCAGTAGAGCCGGTCCAGATGGACGACCGGGATGTCCAGAGCGGCGCCGATGCGCCTGGCCAGGGTGGATTTTCCGGCCCCGGAACACCCGGTGACCATGATGCGTCGCCCCATGTCCGGCAGCCTAGAGCCAGACCGGGAGGAAACTCGCGGCAATTAACCCGAGCACGAGGAGATCTGGTCCGCGGACGAGCTGCCGCACCAGGCCAGCGGGGATCAGGACGCCCTCGTACAGCACCATTCCCATCGAGCTGAAGTCCAGCGGGCCCCGGGTCACGGAACGAACGGCAGCGAGCGCGGCGAGCAGGACGGCTACGACCGCGCTGATCGAAGCCGGGATGCCCAGCAAGAGGACCACGCCCGCCCAGATCAGGGCGAGCAGGCAGAGAAAAGCGCAGGTCACGACGTGCAGGCGCAGGTTGGACGCGTCCAGCCAGCGGCGCAGCCCGGGCACTCGATGCAGCTGCGCGACGGGTGCGGTGAAGGGCAGCAGCGCCAGATAGCCGCCGACGTACCCGCGCCGCAGCGTGGCCCGCCACGCCAGCGCGAGGCCGGTGCACAGCACGAGCACGCTGCCGAGCGCACCTACGGGCGCGCCGCCGATCAGCTGGCTCCGCACGAGTTCGGTGTTGTAGAACGGCGATCCCAGCAGGCCGGCCGCGACGACCAGCGCCAGGACCAGATCCGGACGTTTCACAGGTCCACCACGTAATCCGCGACCTCGTCCGCGAGCGGCGGGTGATGGCTCGCCACGACGACCGCGGCGCCGCGTCGCGTGCTGGTGGTGACGAGAGTGGACAGCCAGGCTCGGCCGGCGGCGTCGAGCGCGCGTTCCGGTTCGTCCAGCAGCAGCACCTCGTGCGGGCGCGCGACCGCGGCGTGCAGCAGGAGTCGACGTCGTTGTCCGGCGGACAGTTCCGACGCGGGCACATCGGGAGCCGGGACCGGGCCGTCGGCCAGTTCGCCGCCGAAGGAATTGCGCAGCAGATCGAGATGCTGGCGTGGCGTGAGTTCGTCGAAGAGCGCCGAATCGTCGAAAAGGACGGAAACCCGGCGGCGGAAAGCGGCGGACCGCTCGTCCGGCGGTCCGCCGCAGACGGACACGGAACCGGACGTCGGCGCCTGATTCCCGTAGAGACAGCGCAGCAACGTCGATTTGCCCGCCCCGTTGGCACCGCGGACGACCAGGCATTCGCCGGCGTCGACGGCCAGGTCGAGACCGCTGAACAGCGCCGTCTCGCCCGCGGTGACCCCCAGGTCTTGAGGGGTGATGAGCACGAAACCCCCTCGGCTGATCACCCCAAGATAGTCACTTCAAGTACGCCTCCGCTTGCAGCGTGAACAATTCCGCGTACCCGGCATCGGCCGCCATCAGCGCTTCGTGCGTTCCGTATTCCGCGACTTTCCCTTGATCCAGCAGCAGAATCCGCTCGGCCTGACGGACCGTCGAGAACCGGTGCGAGATGTACAGCGTCGTCCGCCCGCGCGACAACGTGTGCAGCCGATTGAACAGGTCGTGCTCGGCTTGCGCGTCCAGTGCCGACGTCGGTTCGTCGAGGATCAGGATCGGAGCCTCGCGCTGAAAGGCCCTGGCCAGCGCGATTTTCTGCCATTCCCCGCCGGACAGCGACACGCCCTGGTCGAACCACCGGCCGAGCGGGCTGTCGTACCCGGTGGCCAGCCGGGCGATGCGCTCGTCGGCTCCGGCGCGGCGGGCGGAGTCCTCGATGTGCTCGCGATCGGTGAGCCGGTTCAGGTCGCCAAGGCCGATGTTCTCCGCCGCGGTTCCCTGGTAGGTCACGTAATCCTGGAACATCGCGCTGATCTTGGTGCGCAGTTCGACCGGGTCGTACTCGCGGATGTCCACGCCGTCCAACAGAATCCGGCCCGCCGTGGGGTCGTACAACCGGCACAGCAGCTTGAACAACGTCGACTTGCCCGCGCCGTTGCGCCCCACCACCGCGACGGTTTCGCCAGGACGGATCTCGAAACTCACCCCGTGCAGTGCCGGTTCGTCCGCGCCCGGGTAGCTGAAGCTCACCGACTCGAACTGGATGTGTCCCTCCACTGTGGACGGAACCGGCCGCGGCCGCGCGGGGGCGGTGATTTCCGGTTTGGTGTCGAGGAACCGGTACAGCGTGTCCAGGTAGAGATTGTTCTCGTACATCCCGGAAAACGCGGTGAACAGGCCGGTCACCGAGCTTTGCACGGACGTCGCGGCGGCGGTGTACAACGCCAGGTCGCCCAGCGTGAGCCGTCCGCCGACCGCTTCCAGCGCGATGTACAACGCGATCGCCGAACCGGCCAGCGTGCTCAGCAACCCCCACGACGTCGAGCTGACATTCCGCTTCACGGTCAGCTTCCGCTGCCGTTCGTAGGCCACCACGCCCAGCTTCCGGAACCGGTCCACGAAGTACGGGCCGAGGCCGAACAGCTTGGTCTCCTTGGCATACGTGTCCGTGGTGACCAAAGAGGACAGATAGTCCATCCGCCGTTTGATCGGCGACATCATGAAGGTGAGCCAGAACGCCCGCGAACCGTACTTCGACTGCGAGATGAACGCCGGAATCGGGGCCAGCAAAGCGACCAGCGCGAGCAGCGGACTGATCGACACCAGCAGGGCGATCATGCTGGCGAAGGTGATCAGTGTCCGGATCAAGCCGAGCGCCGAGGTCATCATCGACAACGGACGGGTCGGCGCTTCCTGCGCGGCCTGACGCAGCATGTCGTACGACGTGGAACCCTCGAAATACGCCAGGTGCAGGTCGCTCGCGTGCCGCATGACCTGGTGCCGGATGGTGAGCGTCATCCGTTCCTGCAACAGGGATTGCGCGATCGTGGTGATCGCGCTGCTGATCGCGGTCGCCGCCAGCACGCCGAACTGGAACAGCGTGATGCGCACGATGTCCGCGGTCGACCCGCGATGCTGGATCGCCGCGACTACCGAGTCCAACAGGATCTTCGCGAGGTACGCGGTGACCGTCGGCAGCAGCCCGGACGCCAGCGTGACCGCCGCGAGCAGGATGGTCAGCGTCGGGCTCGCCTGCCAGGTCAGCTTCGCGACCTTCGGCAGGCCGCGCACGGTGCCCGCCACCGATGTGCGCATTCGCGACAGCCGCGCCCGCAGGCCTTTCGGCTGTTCCGGCTGCTCCGGTTCCGGGATGTCGACCGGCCCGGTGAGCCCGCTGTCCGGCACGGTTTGCGCCATCCGGCGGCGACCGCGGCGGCCCAGGACCATCTCGATCCCACCCCCACCGCCGGGGATCACGCCAGCACCGAACCGTGCAGGAAGACGTCGATGACCTCGTCAGTTGTCGGGGAACCGGGCATCGGGCGGGACTGCGTGAACAGCAGTGCCAAGAAAAGCGAAGCGGCCTTGTCGACCGGCAACCGCAGTCGGGCGGCGTCCGGGACGAACAGCTCCCGCACCGCGCGCTGCATCGCCTCGAGAGACTCTCGCCTGCTGTCCCCAGTCACCGACTTGCGGTTGCGCGCCTCCTCCGCCGACGCGCGCGGCCGTCCCTTCATGGTCGCGGCCATCACCGCGCCCATCCGCTGGAGGTGCGCGTTCATCGCTTCGGCAGCCTCCGCCAGCCGCTTCTCCAACGGCAGCGCAGCCGGGATCTCCCCGATCATCTCCAACGCCTCCGCCGGGTCGAGCGCGGCTTCCACGCACGCGTCGAACAGTTCGTCCTTGTCCGTGAAAACCCGGAAGATCGTGCCCTCGCCGATCCCGGCGGCCCGGGCGATCTGCGCGGTCGTGACCCCGCGACCGTGCTCGACGACCAGCGGAAGCACCGCGCGGACGATCATCCGCCGCCGGTCGTCCGGCGCCATCCCCGGCGCTCTTTTCCTCGTCTCCATGCTCGCCACGATACGGAGTGAGCGCTCACTCCGTCAACTGGATAAAGCGAAGGGCCAGATCCGCGCGGACCCGGCCCTTCGGCTCAGTACGTGATCGCGACCGCCGGATCGGCGAGCAGCGCGCCGACGTCGGCGAGGAACTCCGACCCCTGCTGCCCGTCGACCACCCGGTGGTCGAAGCTCAGCGACAGCTGCATCACCTTGCGCACCTTGATCTCGCCGTCGACCACCCACGGGGTGTCGCGGATCGCCCCGACCGCCAGGATCGCCGACTCGCCCGGGTTGATGATGGGCGTGCCCGTGTCGACGCCGAACACGCCGACGTTGGTGATCGTGAACGTGCCGCCCAGCATCGCCGCCGGCGTGGTTTTGCCCTCGCGCGCCACGTCGGTCAGCTCGGTGAGCGCGACCGCGAGTTCCTTGAGCGACAAGGAATCCGCGTCCCGGATCTTCGGCACCACGAGACCGCGCGGGGTCGCCGCCGCGATGCCGAGGTGCACGTAGTCCTTGTAGACGATCTCCTGCGCGGCCTCGTCCCACACCGCGTTGACGTCCGGCGTGCGCTTCGCCGCGAGGCATACGGCCTTCGCCGCGAACGCGAGCGGAGTGAGCTTGACGCCGCTGAATTCGCGCGACTTCTTGAGCTTCTCGCGCAGTTCCATCATCGGCGTGACGTCGACGGTGAGGAATTCCGTGACGTGCGGAGCGCTGTACGCGCTCTGCACCATCGCGGCCGCGGTCGCCTTGCGGACCCCCTTGATCGGCACGCGCCGCTCGCGGGTCGCCGGGTCGTAACCGGACTCCACAGTGGACAGTGCCGGTGCGGCGGAACCGTTGGCGGCGCGCTGGACGTCGTCGCGGGTGATCACGCCGCCGTCGGCGCTGCCGGTGAGCGAGTGCAGGTCGACGCCGAGGTCCTTGGCCAGCTTGCGGACCGGCGGTTTGGCCAGCGGGACGTAACCGCCGCGCGGGGTTTCCTTCACCGGTGCGGGAGCGGCCGCCGCCGGTGCCGGAGCGGCCGCCGCCGGTGCCGGAGCGGGCGTGGCGCTCTTGCGCGCCCGCCGGGTCGTCCCGGCCGCCTTGGAGCCGTAGCCGACCAGCGGCTTCATCTCCTCTTCGGCGGGAGCGGCGGGCTCGGTGGCGGCGGGCTCCGCAGCAGCGGGCGACGCCTTCCCGTCCGGATCCACGTCCACGGTCAGGATCGGCGTCCCGACCTCAACGGTCTGTCCCGGCTCCACGTGCAGCTCGGTGACCACCCCGGCCCACGGGATCGGCAGCTCGACCGCGGCCTTCGCGGTCTCGACCTCGACCACGATCTGGTTGACCGTGACCTTGTCGCCCGGCTTGACGCGCCAGGCGAGGATGTCAGCTTCGGTGAGCCCCTCCGCCGTGTCCGACAGGGGGAACTGTTTGTACTCAGGCATTTCTGTCAGAACCCCCTTACCAGGCGAGCGAACGGTCGACAGCGTGCAGGACCCGGTCGAGGTCGGGGAGGTAATGCTCCTCGAGCTTCGCAGGCGGGTACGGCGTGTCGAATCCGGTCACGCGCAGGACGGGGGACTCCAGGGAGTAGAAGCACTCCTGCTGAACGCGGGCAGCGATTTCCGAGGTCAGCGAGGATTCCGACGGCGCCTCGCTGACCGCGATGAGCCGTCCGGTCTTGCGGACCGATTCGAAAACCGGCCCGAGGTCGAGCGGCGAGAGCGTGCGCAAGTCGATGACCTCCAGCGACTTGCCCTCGGCCTCGGCGGCCGTGGCGGCCTCGAGCGCCACCTTCACCGACGGGCCGTACGCGACCACCGTGGCCGACGTGCCCTCGCGCACGACGTGCGACGAGAACACCCGCGACGGCTCCGTCGAGGTGTCGACCTCCATCTTCAGCGCGCCCGAGTGGTACAGCTTCTTCGGCTCGAAGAAGAGGATCGGGTCGTCCGAGCGGATCGCCTCCTGGATGCCCCAGTAGGCGTCGGCCGCGTTCGAAATCGACACCACCTTGAGGCCGGCGATGTGCGAGAACAGCGATTCCGGCGATTCCGAGTGGTGCTCCACCGCGCCGATCCCGCCGCCGAACGGCACGCGGATCACGACCGGCATCTTGATCTTGCCCTGCGTGCGGTAGTGCAGTTTCGCCAGCTGCGAGGAAATCTGGTCGAAGCCGGGGAAAATGAACCCCTCGAACTGGATCTCGCACACCGGCCGGAAACCACGCACGGCGAGACCGACCGCGGTGCCGATGATGCCGGATTCGGCCAGTGGCGTGTCCAGCACGCGCTGCTCGCCGAAGTCCTTCTGCAGTCCGTCGGTGATCCGGAAGACGCCGCCGAGCTTGCCGACGTCCTCCCCCATGATCAGGACCTTCGGGTCCTCCTCCATCGCGCGGCGGAGACCGAGGTTGAGCGCCTTGCCAATCGTGAGCTTCTGCAGATCAGTCATCAGTGCTCACCCCGACCGTGGATGCTCGAGCCCGCAAGCGACTCTTCGGTGGCAAAACCGTCGAGATAGGACAGATACTCCTCGCGCTGTGCTTCGAGCACGGGCGAAGGTTCGGCGTACACCTGGGAAAACACCCGGTCCGGCGGCGGCTCCGGCATGTTGAACGTGTAGTCGCGCAGGTCCGCGGCGAACTGGTCCGCCTCGGCCTGGACGCTGTCGAAGAACGCCTGGTCGGCGTGGCCGCCGCGAGCCAGGAACGCACGCACGCGCTCGATCGGGTCCTTGAGCTTCCACTCCTCCAGCTCGTCCGAGAGCCGGTAGCGGGTGGGGTCGTCGGTGGTGGTGTGCGCGTCCATCCGGTAGGTGAACGCCTCGATCAGCACCGGGCCGTTGCCGTGCCGGCATTCCTCCAGCGCCCACCGGGTCACGGCGAGGCAGGCGAGGACGTCGTTGCCGTCCACGCGGATGCCGGGGAAGCCGTAGCCGCGGGCGCGCTGGTAGAGCGGCAGCCGCGACTGGCGTTCGGTCGGCTCGGAAATCGCCCACTGGTTGTTCTGGCAGAAGAAGACCAGCGGCGCGTCGTACACCGCGGCCCAGACGAAACCTTCGTGCACGTCGCCCTGCGAAGTCGCGCCGTCACCGAAGTAGCAGATGGTGGCCTCGCCACCCTCGTCCCCGACTTTGCCTTCGAACTTCTGGCCCATCGCGTAACCAGCCGCGTTGAGCACCTGGTTGCCGATGACGATGGTGTACGGGTGGAACCGGTGGGCCTGGTAGTCCCAGCCGCTGTGGTCGGTGCACCGGAAAATCCCGATCAGCTCGCGCATGTCGACGCCGCGGGTGTACGCGACACCGTGCTCGCGATAGCTCGGAAACGCCATGTCCTGCGGCTGCAGCGCGCGACCGGATCCGACCTGCGCGGCTTCCTGGCCGAGCAGCGGCACCCAGATGCCCAGCTGCCCCTGGCGCTGCATCGCGTTGGCCTCGCGGTCCGCGCGGCGCACCAGCACCATGTCGCGGTAGAGGTTCTTCAGCGTTTCGTCGTCGACGTCCTCGACGTAGCGGTCGAAACGCTCGGACGGGACCCGCTGGCCCTCGGGGGTGAGCAGCTGAGTGAGCTCAGCGCCACCTTCGCTTGTCGCTCGCAAACCGGCGATCACCTGTTCGGGGGAAGGTTGGGCCGCTACGGCCGCCGGCCCGTCTCCAGGTTCCGGGTGCGTCCACTGTTCGGACGGCATGAGCTGTTCTCCTCGGTGTCGGCGCCGCGAGCGGCCGCTTGTGGCGGCCACAGCGACTGCACCGGCGGGGACCGGCTCCTCGGGTCCGAGGCTCCCGGCCACCGTCGGCGTTGACGGTTCGTGGCCACATCCTGGCACGAGAATTGCTCCGATGGAGAGCGGCAGTTGCTGATTTGTTGCTGAGAAAACGTCGCTGAACAGGGGAAACGCTTGGAAGACCGAGTATGGGAGAGGCGATGGTCGGGCGGCCATCCCGCGTCCCACCTGCCCTCGTGAGCGCCGGTCCCGGTCCGACCCTCGACCGGCTTTCCCGGCGTTCACTCGTGCCGGTGACGTCGGTCACCGTGGCAAGATGGCGCTGTGGAACAAAAATCCGTACGCGAATCCGTGGTCTCGACGTGGATCAACGACGTCACGCCGAGCCTGTCCGGTCTGATCGCGATCCCCGCGCTGTCCCCGGCGTTCGACGCGGACTGGGCGTCGACCGGGCATCTCGCCGCCGCCGTCCAGCACGTCAAGAGCTATCTCGAAGGGCGCGACCTGCCGGGCGCGCGGATCGAGGTCGTCGAGCTGGAAGGCCGTTCCCCGCTGTTGTTCGTCGACGTGCCGGCCACCCCGGGCGCGACCGACAAGGGCACCGTCCTCATGTACGGCCACCTCGACAAGCAGCCCCCGGTCGGCGGCTGGTCCGAGGGGCTGGACCCGTGGACGCCGGTCATCCGCGACGGTCGGCTGTACGGCCGTGGTTCGGTGGACGACGGCTACTCCGGGTACGCGGCCAGTGCCGCGGTGGAAGCGGTGCACGCGGCGGGAGGCGAGCACGCGCGTATCGCGCTGCTGCTGGAAACCGGCGAGGAATCCGGCAGCCCGGACCTGCCCGCTTACCTGGAGCACCTGAGCGGACGGCTCGGCGAAGTCAGCCTCGTCGTGTGCCTCGACGCGGGCGGCATGGACTACGACCGGCTGTGGCTCACCACCAGCCTGCGCGGCATGGTGCACCTGACGGTCACCGTCCAGCTGCTCGCCACCGCGCAGCACTCCGGTCTGGCCAGCGGCGTCGTCGCCAGCTCGTTCCGCATCCTGCGGCAGCTGCTGGAGCGGATCGAGAACGCGGAAACCGGCGAGATCAAGCTGTCCGAGCTGAACGTCGAGGTGCCGGCCAGCCGTCTCGCCGAGATCGAGGCGGTCGCGGAGGTGGCGCCGGAAGCGCTGCGCACCGCGTTCCCGTTGGTGAGCGGCGGAAAAACGGTCTCCGAGGACGCGCTTGAGCTGCTGCTGAACAACTACTGGCGGCCGACGCTGTCGATCATCGGCGGCGAAGGGCTTCCGCGGCCCGCCGAAGCAGGCAACGTGCTGCGGCAGAGCACCACACTCACGCTCAGCTTCCGTCTGCCGCCCACCGCGGACGCGGAAGACGCGCTGGCCGCGATCAAGCGCGCGCTCACCACGGACGTTCCGTACGGCGCGAAGGTCACCATCGCCGAAGACCAGCAGGCGGAGAACGGCTGGAACGCGCCGGAGGAAGCCGCGTGGCTGACCGACGCGCTACGCCGCGTCGACGACGAGGTGTTCGGCCGTCCGCACCGCGCCGCGGGCATGGGCGGGTCGATCCCGTTCATGGGCCTGCTCGGCGAGAAGTACCCGGAGGCGCAGTTCCTGGTCACCGGCGCGTGCGGCGCGGATTCGAACATCCACGTGCCGGACGAGTGGCTGAACCTGGACTACGCCCAGCAGGTCACCGAAGCGGTGGCGCACCTGCTGGACGCGCACGCCCGCAGCTGATCTCCCGGGTGCCTGCGCCGGTTACCGCCCGGCGCAGGCGCTCAGGCTCAGGCGAACTTGCCCAGCGCGTCAGCGACCCGGGTCTGCTCCGGCGCGAACCGCTGGTACGAGAACGGCGTCTCGTTGTTCCACGGAATCAGCTTGCCCGCCTTCACCGCCGGCAGCTGCTGCCAGGTCGGGACGCCGCCGAGCCCGTCCGGGCCGAGCGACAGCGAACCGCCGCGCGAGTCGTACATGATCACGTCGGCCGAGTACTTGCCGACGTTTTCCCAGCTCACCTGCTCGTAGTAGCCGCCCTGGCTTTCGTCGGGCTTCTCCGGCAGGACGAACTGCATTCCCTTTTCCTGGTAGTGCTTCGAGGTCGCGAACTTCGCCGGGTTGGCCACGTACACCGTGTCCTTCTGCGCGGACAGGAGCACGACCTTGAGCCCGGCCGTCTTCTTGACCGCCTCGGCGAACTTGGCGTCCGCGGCCTCGTACATCTGTTTCGCCTGCTGGATTTCCGGCGTCGCGACGTTCGCGCCGAGCGCCTTGGCCAATGCCTCGAACTTCGCGATCCCTTGCGGCATCGCGATGTCCTGCAGTCCGATGCCGACACTCGGCGCGGCCTTGTCCACCTTGTCCGCCAAGGTGTCGGGCACGTACCACATCTGCTGCTTCAGGTACATCACGCTGACCAGCAGCTGCGGGTTCAGCGACACGAACTTGTCGAAGTTGAACTCGTTCCAGACGTTGCCCAGCGAGGTCACCGACTTCAGGTCGACGCCGCCTGCCTGCGGGTCCGTCTTGCCGTCCGGCAGCCGCGACGGGCCGAAGATGCCCACCGATTTCACGCCGAAGTCCCACAGCGCGGCAGCCGCGGTCACCTGCGCGACGATCCGTTGTGGACGCTCGCCGCTGAGCTTGCGGCCGCGGTCGTCGGTGAAGGACCACGTCGCGCCGCCACCGGCCGCCTGCTGGTCGTCTTTGTAGCCGCAGGCGCTCAGCAGGCCGAGCGTGCCCGCGGCCGCGGTGCCGGCGAGAAAACCGCGGCGGGACAGCCGCGCCGGGGAGAGGGTCATCGGAACTCCGGAGGATCGGGTGCGGTACGCCTGAGGTTAGCCTTGCCTTAGGGTGAACGCCATGGTCCTCCTTGGGGAGCGCGTCACATCCCGGCGCTGGGGCGTCCGCGCGACAGTCCTGGTCGCGGCGCTCGTCGCCCTCGTCGCGGTGGTGGTGCTGTCGATCGCCTTCGGCTCGAACCGGTTGCCGGTGGGCAGCGTCTGGCACGCGTTGTTCTCCTACAGCGGCACGTTCGAAGACGTCGTGATCCGCGACGACCGGTTGCCGCGGACGCTGCTCGGGCTCGCGGTCGGCGTCGGGCTCGGGCTGGCCGGCGCGCTGCTGCAGGCGATCACGCGCAACCCGGTCGCCGACCCCGGCCTGCTCGGCATCAACCACGGCGCGGCGGTCGCGATCGTCCTGGGCGGTGCGGTGTTCTCGGTGACTTCGCCCGAACAACTGGTGTGGTTCGCGTTCCTCGGCGCACTGGCCGGAACGGTCCTGGTCACGGTGATCGGCGGCTCGGTGAGCCCGCTGCGGCTGGTGCTCGCGGGCGTCGCGGTGCAGGCCGTGTTCGTCGGGATCAACCAGGGCATGCAGATGATCAACACGCACAGCCTCGACCAGATGCGGTACTGGCTTGTCGGCTCGCTGGTGAACCGGAACCTCGGCAGCCTCGCCGGGCTGTTGCCGTTCTTCCTGGCCGCGCTGGTGATCGCCGGAGTGCTCGCCCGGCCGCTCAACGCAGTCGCACTCGGCGACGACAGTGCGCGCGGCCTTGGCGCGAACCCGGTGCTGACTCGCGCGGTCGGCATGATCGCGGTCGGCTTGCTCTCCGCGACCGCGACCGCGGCGTGCGGGCCGATCGCCTTCGTCGGGTTGATGATCCCGCACGTCGTGCGCGCGCTGGTCGGCCAGGACGAACGATGGGTGCTGCCGTTGTCCGCGCTGCTCGGGCCAGTCTTGCTGCTCGGCTGCGACGTGCTCGGCCGGCTGCTCGGCGGTAACGGGGAAATCCAGGTGGGCCTGATGACGGACGTGGTCGGCGGCGTCGCCTTCGTAATCGTGGCGCGGCGGCTGAAGGCGGTGCGGCGATGAGGACCTGGGTGGTCGTCGGCTTGCTGACGCTGGTGGCGGCGGTGCTTTTGGTGCTCGCCGTGGGCACCGGAGACTACGAGATGTCGCCGCTCGAAGTCCTGCGAACGCTCGCGGGATCCGGCACGAAGGCGCAGTACCTCGTGGTCACCGGCCGCCTGCCGCGCGCGTTGGTGGCGATTTTCGTCGGCATCGCGCTCGCGCTGGCGGGCACGGTTTTCCAGACGGTGACCCGGAATCCGCTCGGCAGCCCGGACATCATCGGCTTCACCACCGGCTCGGCGACCGGCGGGATCATGATGATCCTGCTGTTCGGCGCGGGCCCCGGCCTGGTCTCCGTCGGCGCGGTCGCGGGCGGCCTGCTCACCGCGTTGCTGGTCACCGCGCTGTGCGCTCCGCACGGTTTGCTCAGCTCGCGGCTGGTGCTGCTGGGCATCGCGGTGAGCGCGGTACTGGCCGGGGTGAACGGCTATCTGCTGGTGCAAGCGAAACTCGAGGCCGCGGCACAGGCGGTCGGCTGGCTGACCGGTGACCTCGCCGGCCGCGACTGGAACTACTTCATCCCGCTGTGCCTGGCTGTCGTGGTGCTTTCGCCGTTCGTCTTCGTGCACCAGCCCGCGTTGCGGATGCTGGAAATGGGCGACGACGCGGCGGTCGCGGTCGGTGTCGCGGTGCCGCGAGTGCGTGCGGTGGTGCTGTTGGCCGCGGTCGCGCTGGCCGCTTCCGCGACCGCCGCGGCCGGGCCGATCCCGTTCGTCGCCCTTGCCGCACCCCAACTCGGCCGCCGCCTGACCCGTCGCCCCGGACCGAACCTGCTGGCCTCCGCGGCGATGGGAGCGGTACTGGTGCTGGCGGCGGACTTCGTCGGCCAGCGCGTCCTGGACGCTTCGCTGCTCCCGGTGGGAGTGGTCGCAGCCGCACTGGGCGGCGGGTACCTGTTGTGGTTGCTGGCGGTTTCCCGCCGCCGCCAGGTCGCGTGACTATGCCATGCGGGTGAGCTCGACCGAAACATCCAAAGTGGACTGACTGGCCCCGGTGAAAATCCCCTTCAACGGAGCCACATCCGCGTAATCCCGTCCGGTCGCGACCCACACGTGCCGCGGCCCGACCGGGATCGCGTTCGTCGGGTCGTGCGCCCACCAGCCGCCGGTCCACACGTCGACCCAGGCGTGGCTTTCGCCCTCCACCTTTTCGCCGAGCTTGGCCTCCGGCTTGGTGTGCAGGTACCCCGAGCAGTACCGCGCCGGAATGCCGATCGCCCGCAGCATCACCAGCGTGACGTGCGCGAAATCCTGGCACACGCCTTCGCGCGCTCGCCACGCGTCCGTCGCCGTGCTGTGCACGCCGGTGGTTCCTGGCTGGTATTTCAGCTGCTCGTTCACCCAGCCGCAGATCGCGAGCACCGCGTCCGCCGGGTCCAGTCCCTTGCGCAGCGCGCGGGCCTGTTTGGACAGTTCCTGGTCGTTCGGGGTGTACGGCGTCGGCGTCAGATACTCCGTGCGCTGGTCGCGGACGGTCTCGCTCTTCAGGTCCTTCCACGTCGCCGAACGCACCGGCTCCGCTTCGTCCGCGGTCTCCACCACCGACGTCGCGAGCACGGTGAACTCGGTGTGCGGTGCGTGCAAGTCGAACGACGTGACGTCGGTGCCCCAGTAATCGGTGTAGCGGTAGGCCCGGGTCGCCGGGGAGGTTTCGATGCGAGTGGCCAAAGTGGTCTGCCGCCGGTCCGAACGCGGGGTGAGCCGGGCCTCGTTGTACGACTGGGTGGCCGGTGTCGCGTACCGGTAACCGGTCCGGTGCGTCACCCGCAATTGCCAGCTCACAGGGACACCTCCGCGCCGCTCCACGCCACCCACGGCGACGTGTGGAAGTACTGGATGGACACCGCTTCCCCGACTTCCTTGATCGCTTCCTGCAGTCCGCGCAGCCGCCGCGGCAGGTCGTCCAGCAGGGCCGAGGGGTGGAGGAATTCCAGCTCGCTGCGGGCACGCCCGAGCAGCCGGACGGCCTCGGACTTTTCGTTGCCCCGCGCGTTGATCCCCGGATCGAGCTGCCGCAGGCAATCCTCCGCCTGGCGCAGTGCGTGAAACACCGAGCGGGGGAACAGCGTGTCCCGGAGCAGGAATTGCACCACGCGAGCCGCGTCAAGCGCGCCACGGTTCGTGCGCAGGTAAGTGTCCTGCGCACCCGCCGAGCGGAGCACCGTCATCCATCCCGGCGAGGAGGCGCGGTCGGAAACTCGTGAAAGCAGCAGCCGCACCACCATGTCCGCGCGTTCGACCGATCGGCCGAGCACCATGAACAGCCAGCCGTCGTCGCGGCTCATCGTGGAATCGGCGAGCCCGGCGAACATCGCCGCGCGTTCCTCCACAAAGGACAGGAAGGCGTGCGGTCCGGCGCGGCGGGCGTAACGCTGCCGGTCCGGCACCGCGTTCCAGGTCGCGTTGAGGCATTCCCACAGCTCGGTCGACACGACCTCACGCGCGCCGCGAGTGTTTTCCCGGGCGGAGTTGATCGAGCCGACGATGGACGACGGATTGTCCTTCGCGTAGGCGACCAGTTCGGTCAGCTTCCACACGTCGAGCGCGTCGCCCGCGTCGAACGGGATGCCGAGCACGGCGAGCAGCTGGCGGCTGACGTGGTCCGGATCGACGCTCGCGTCTTCCAGCAGCTGATGCACCGAGACGTTCAGGATGCGGGAGGTGTCGTCGGCGCGTTCGACGTAACGGCCGATCCAGTACAGCGACTCCGCGTTGCGGGCCAGCATCATGATTTCCCTCCCTCAGCTCTGTTGTTGCTGTTGCTGCTGCTGCGACGTGGACAGTTCCGGACCCTGCTCCGCGGCGACGCCGTCCACAGTGGATACATCGCCGAGCGCGGGACGGTCGAGTTCCTGCTCCGACGTCGAGGACCGCGAAGCGAGCACCCAGGTGTCCTTCGACCCGCCGCCCTGCGACGAGTTCACCACGAGACTGCCCTCGGGCAGCGCGACCCGGGTCAGTCCGCCGGGCAGCACGAAAATTTCTTTGCCGTCGTTGACCGCGAACGGCCGCAGGTCCACGTGCCGCGGCGCGAGCCGATCGTCCACCTTGGACGGGACGGTGGACAGCTGCACCACCGGCTGCGCGATCCAGCCGCGCCGGTTCGCGCGGACCTTGCGGCGCAACGCGTCCAGTTCCTTTTTGGACGCTTCCGGCCTGAAGACGATGCCGTACCCGCCGGAACCCTCGACCGGTTTGATCACCAATTCGTCGGCGTGCTGCATGACGTAGTCGAACTCGTCGGGCAGCCAGCAGCGGTAGGTGTCCACATTGGGCAAAATGGGTTTTTCGTTCAGGTAGTAGCGCACCATCTCCGGCACGTACGTGTAGACGAGCTTGTCGTCGCCGACGCCGTTGCCGACCGCGTTCGCCACCACCACGTTGCCCGCGCGGGCCGCGTTGAGGATGCCGGCGACGCCGAGCACCGAGTCCGGCCGGTGGTGCACGGGGTCGAGAAAGTCGTCGTCGATTCGCCGGTAGATGACGTCGACCTGGCGTTCGCCCTCGGTGGTGCGCAGGTAGACCACGTTGTCGCGGCAGAACATGTCGCGACCCTCGACCAGCTCCACGCCCATCAGCCGGGCGAGCAGCGAATGCTCGAAGTAGGCCGAGTTGTAGACCCCCGGCGTGAGCACGACGACCATCGGGTCCGCGACGTTCGGCGCGGCCGCCGCTCGCAGTGCGCGAAGCAGATGTGACGCGTAGTCACCAACCGGCCGGACCCGGTGCCGCGCGAACAGGTCCGGGAACACGCGCGCCATCGTGCGCCGGTTCTCCATCACGTACGACACGCCGGAGGGGTTGCGGAGATTGTCCTCCAGGACGCGGAACGTGCCCTCTTCGTCGCGGACGAGGTCCACTCCGGACACGTGGATGCGCACCCCGTTGGGCGGTTTGATCCCGTAGGCCTCGCGATGGAAGTGCTCGCACGAGGTGATCAACCGGCGCGGGAGCACGCCGTCGCGCAGGATCTGCCGGTCGCCGTAGACGTCGGCGAGGAACGCCTCCAGCGCGCGGACCCGCTGTGTCACGCCGCGTTCGAGCCGGGTCCATTCGGTCGCCGGGATGACGCGGGGCACGAGGTCGAGCGGAAACGGCCGCTCCTGGCCGGAGAGCGAAAACGTGATCCCCTGGTCCACCATCGCCCGGTCCAGCGCCTGCGAGCGGTTGGTGAGATCGCTGGCGTCGAGCGCGGCGATCGAGCCGTACAGCGCTCGGTACGGCCCGCGGACCATGCCGTCGGGCGCGAACATCTCGTCGTACGCGCCGGCGTGCGGCCGCTCCGGGGCGAGGTAGCCGTCGAACTGCGCGCCGGGCCGGGCCGCGCGGCGGCCTTTCACCGTTCGCGCACGTCGTCCGGCTGGTGGCAGCCGGGGACCGGGGTTGCTGTTCATGGGGGACATCCTGACTTACCGCGCCGAGCGGCCGTGACACCCGTCTTCCGGCAAGTCCTGTGCGAAACTTCCCCGTGACGCAGCAGTGCTGTGCATACCCGCTTGCGAGTGGCAATATGCCAGCTCTCAGCCCTTGAGAACTACGAGGAGTGACGAAGTGGCCCGAGGACAGCAAATGAAGGCGCTCGCCCTTCTCCCCGCTTTCGCGCTGGTCGGCATGACGATGGCGTGCGGCGCGGGCGGCAACGGAGCCGGCGGCGACGCGGGTTCCAGCCAGGCTCCCGGCGGAACCGAAAGCGCGCCGACCGCGCAGAAGGACGCGGCGCTGGCCGCGATGGTGCCCGCCGACATCAAAGCCGACGGCAAGATCGTGGTCGGGCAGGACCAGACCTACCCGCCGAACGAATTCGTCGAGAACGGCAAGGCGACCGGCTTCGACGTCGACCTCGGCACCGCGGTCGGCCAGGTGCTCGGCGTGCAGACGGAGTTCCAGAACTCGGCGTTCGACGGCATCATTCCCGGCATTTCGGCGAAGAAGTACGAAATGGGCATCTCGTCGTTCACGATCAACGCCGAGCGGATGCAGACCGTCGACATGATTTCCTACTACAGCGCGGGCACCTCGCTCGCCGTGCTCAAGGGCAATCCGGACAAACTGTCGGTGGACGACCTGTGCGGCAAGAACGTGGCCGTGCAGAAGGGCACCACGCAGGTCGACGATCTCGGCAAGCGCAACACCGCGTGCACCAAGGCGGGCAAGCAGCCGATCAACATCACCCAGTTCCAGGCGCAGACCGACGTGAACCTGGCGCTGACCGCGAAGCGCGTGCAGGCCGAACTCGCCGACTCGCCGGTGATCGACTACGCGGTGAAGCAGACCGGCGGTCAGCTGGAGTCCGCGGGCGCGCCGTACGACACCGCGCCGTACGGGATCGTGCTGCCGAAGGGCAGCGGCGACTTCGCCAAGGCGGTGCAGGGTGCCGTCCAGAAGCTGATCGACACCGGAATCTACAAGAAGATCCTGGACAAGTGGGGCTTGTCGGGGTCCGGTGCCATCACCAAGTCGGAGATCAACCCGTCCGCTTCCTGAAGAAACTGAGGACGTAGTTACTCGTGTCCACTCCCCCTGGCCCCGCCGAATCCTGGCAGGAGGTCGACACCACCCCGATCAAGGCGGTCCCGGTCCGGCATTACGGACGCTGGATCGCCGGCGTGATCATTTTGTTCCTCGCGTTCATCGTGATCCGCAGCGTTGTCACGAATTCCGCGTTGCAGTGGCCGGTTGTCGGCGAGTATCTCTTCGACAACCGGATTCTCAACGGCTTGCGGAACACGTTGGTGCTCACGGTGATCTCGATGATCATCGGCATCGTCGGCGGCGTGCTGCTCGCGGTGATGCGGCTGTCGCCGAACCTGCTGATGTCGGGCGCGGCGTCGGTGTACATCTGGCTGCTTCGCGGCACGCCGCTGATCACTCAGCTGGTGATCTGGAACTTCCTGGCGCTGGCGTATTCGAAGATCGGCCTCGGCATTCCGTTCGGGCCGACCTTCATCAGCTGGGACACGAACACGCTGATCAACCAGTTCGTCGCCTCGTTGCTCGGCCTCGGCCTGAACGAGGCGGCGTACATGGCGGAAATCGTCCGCGGCGGCATCCAGTCCGTGGACAGCGGCCAGCTGGAGGCGGCGTCCGCGCTGGGCATGAGCCGGGGCAAAACCTTGCGCCGGATCATCCTGCCGCAGGCGATGCGGGTGATCATTCCGCCCACCGGCAACGAAACCATCTCGATGTTGAAGACCACGTCACTGGTCGTCGTCATCGGGTACTTCGAGCTGATGGTGTCGGTACAGACGATTTATTCGCAGAACTACAAGACAGTTCCGCTGCTGATCGTCGCGGCGACGTGGTATCTGTTCATGACGTCAGTGCTGACGGTTATCCAGTTTTACATCGAGCGGTATTTCGCCCGCGGCACTTCACGGGCGACCGCGCAGAAGAACAGGTGGGGAGCGCGAATGCTGGGCTACCGCTTCGGTCGCGGCGGCAGCGGAGGTGCGGCGCGTTGACCCCAGTCGTTTCCGCACAGAAGGTGTGCAAAAGCTTCGGCTCGCTCGACGTACTGAAGGGCATCGACCTGGAAGTGCACGAGCGAGAGGTGATCTGCCTGATCGGCCCGTCCGGTTCCGGCAAGTCCACTCTGCTGCGCTGCATCAACCACCTGGAGAAAATCGACGCGGGCCGGCTGTATGTCGACGGAGTGCTGGTCGGCTACCGCGAACGCGGCGGTCGCTTGCATGAGCTGCGAGACAAGGAAATCGCGGCCCAACGCAAGGACATCGGCATGGTGTTCCAGCGGTTCAACCTGTTCCCGCACATGACGGCGCTGGAAAACGTCATGGAGGCTCCGATCCAGGTTCGTGGCGAGCCGAAGACGCGAGTCCGGGAGCGGGCCCAGGAACTGCTGGAACGAGTCGGTCTGGCGGACAAGGCAAGGTCCTATCCAGGCCAGCTCTCCGGCGGTCAGCAGCAACGGGTCGCCATCGCTCGCGCGCTGGCGATGCAACCGAAGCTGATGCTCTTCGACGAGCCAACGTCCGCTTTGGACCCGGAATTGGTGGGCGACGTCCTTGGCGTCATGCGCCAACTGGCCAAGGACGGCATGACGATGGTCGTGGTAACCCACGAAATGCAGTTCGCCCGCGAGGTAGCCGACAAGGTCTTCTTCATGGACGGCGGGGTTATCGTGGAGTCTGGTTCTCCGGAACAGGTCATCGGGGATCCGAAGCATGAACGGACGAAGTCGTTCTTGGCTCGGGTGCTGAGTCCGAACGCTTGAGTTTTGCGGGAGGCCGCCCGGAGATTCTCCGGGCGGCCTTTTTACTGCCCTGAGCGCAGCTCGCTCTCCAGCTGCTGCACCTTATTCGCCATCTCCTGCGGCCCAGCGCCGGCCAGACTGATCCATCCGGACTTGTCCACGCCGAACAGCCTCGTTGCGCCGACGCTTCCCGCGACTGTCCCGGACCGCGATGTACAGCCGCCCAAAGTACGTATGCGGCTTATCAAGCCACTGCAGCACCTGCTTAGCGTCTCGAATACTCGGACTCGTCCGTCCGGACGGCTGTGAAGAATCCAGGTAATCGACCGTTCCGCGGAGAAATTCGTTGTACGCGGTGGTGGCGCGGTCCGCGGCCTTCGAGTATTCGGTCGTGACGGTGTCTGAACCCGGCTGGCCGAGCTGCGCGAACTGAAGTGCGATGGTCCGGGCCTTCGCGTACTCGTTGTCCAAGCTGTCCTCGAGCTGCCGGATGACCTTGTCCATCGCCTCCGGGTTGAATTCCCAGCCGCCGTTGGACGCAGCCGCCGCGAAGTCCGCCTTGGCCTGACCCGACCCGAGTGCTCCGAAATTCGGCGGAGGCGGCGGTTGAGGCGGCGGCACCGCCGCGTTGCCTCCCCGCACGGGCCGCGGTTCCTGGGTGCAGCCTACCCTCTGTTCTTGATCAGCTTCGCCGCGTGACCATAGCAGGCACGAACCGCCCAAGAAGGTGCTTATCGGAAGATCGTCCGGACAAGTGGATCACTTCGGTAGCCAACCACGCGCGTTCAGTAGCCACCGCGAAGGACGGTCGCGCACTACTCCACCAGGCCCCTTGCTCATCCGCCCTTGATCCGATTCCCTGAGGGCCGAACGATCGTGGGGAGAAGGGGCTCGTGCCGACCGATACGTCCTTGCCGCCGCTTGATCCGTTTGCCGGGGTTCCCGACAAGCGGTACGAGGTGAAAGCCGCGGACCTGCTGAAACCTGGCAGCAGCGGCCTCCTGCGCTGGAGACGGCAGGCCACCAACGCGCCGATCGTGCAGGTCGAGGACGCCTACATCACCGGCACGCTCGATCTTCGCGCCGCTGACCTCAATTTTCTTTTCCAATTCGAACGCTGCCGGTTCGAGCATCCGCCGGACGTGCGCGAGGCGACTCTTCTCGGGCTCGTTTTCCGGAAATGCTGGCTACCCGGGCTGCGGGCAAGAAATCTGCGCAGCCGGAATGACGTCCGGTTGATTCGCAGCGTTATCGAAGTGGCCGCGGACTCGTTCGAGCTCGAGACCACGACCGTGCAGCGCGGGGATGATCGCGAGCGCGGGATGCCGAACGCCGCGGTCAACCTCACCGACGCGGTGATCGACGGGTCGGTCGTGCTCACGAGGACCACGATCAGCCATCCGCACGGGAAGGCGATTCAGGGCGACCGGCTGGTGATCACCGGTGCCCTGCTGGCCTATCGCATGGTCGCGAAGGGCGAAGTACGGCTGCCGGGCATGCGGACCGGCGGTAACGTCAACTTCTCCGGCGCTACGTTCGACAACCCGGATGGCTTCGCGTTCAACGGGAACGGGTTGCACATCGGCGGCAGTCTGCTGTGCGAGGTCGACAACTACGGACCGGCCAGTGAGCGGAAACGGTTCTCCGCCAAGGGGGTCCTCTATCTCCCCAGCGCCACTGTGGACAGTGACATCGTCATGCGCGAGGCGCGGCTTCAGGTAGACCAGCGCGGGCCGATCGCCGTGGACGCCTGGAAATCCGGCGATCCGTACCTCGATCCGCGGCCGGCGTTGGTCGCGGACCGGCTGAAGGTCGACGGCAATCTCGAGTTGTCCGACGGGCTCCGGGCGTTCGGCACGCTCCGCATGGTCAACGCGCGCATCGGCGGGTCGCTCAGGCTCGCCGGCGCGGAGATCACCATGGTGCGCGGCCGCGCGACGCCGTATTACGACCGGGCGCTGCACCTTGACGGGTCCACGATCGGCGGCGACATCGAGGCGACCAACCTTCGCGTGCCGGTCGGGCAGCTGAGGCTCGCGGACGTCACGGTCGGCGGCAACTTCCTCGCCTGGAACTCGATGTTCCTCCACCCGGGGCGGGACGCCTTTTCCGCGCGGAGGGCCAAAATCTCCGGGAACTTCCAGCTGACCGACGCCACGCTGCAGGGCACGCTCCGGCTCCAGGGCGCGGAAATCGGCGGCAGCGTGAACATGTTCGGCACGTTGCTGACCGAGCCGGGCCAACGGAAATCAAGCAGCTTCTCCCTCGACATCCGCACTGCGCGGATCGGGCGTGACTTGGTGCTGACCGAGGACAAAGACCGGCCGTTCCTGGCTGAGGGCGGCGTAAACCTCGATGGCGCGCAGATCGCGCGCAGGTTGGACATGAACGGCGCGAAGCTGGGATCCCTTCCCCCGCACGGGATCGCGCTCGACGCCAGCGATGTCACGGCGGACGAATTCGTGCTGTCTCCCGCGGAACCGCCGACTGGGTCGGTACGGCTGCGCAGGGCGCATTGCGGTGCGCTGGACGACAACGAGGAGATCTGGAACGCCACCGACGGCCTGGAACTCGAGGATTTCCGTTACGACGCCTTGAAACACGGCATCGCGCTCGACGACGACAAAGCGCTGGACCATCGGATCGAGCTGCTCCGCAAGGCAATGCGCGGTTACCGCCCTGGCCCGTACGACCAGCTCGCCGCGACCCTGCGCGCAGCCGGAAACGAAGAGCACGCCTCGACGGTCGCTCTGAGAAAGCAGCAGTTCCGCTACGAAGCACTCGCCAAGGGCTTCAAGTTCTTCGGCCCCGGCGTCCGCGTCTGGAGCTGGCTGCAGCGATCGATGGTCGGCTACGGCTTCCGGCCGGTGCGCGCGCTCGGCTGGCTGTTGACGCTGCTGGTGCTCGGCAGCCTGTGGTTCGGGCTCGGCAAGGACGACTGCGTCAACGACCACACCGGCCGCTATATGACGAGCGGTCCGCGCTGCCTGGTCAACCAGCAGGACTCCGGCCTCCAGTGGAACCCGGTCATCTACACCGCCGACCTGCTGGTGCCGATCGTCGACTTCGGCAACAAGTCGCGCTGGTACATGCACGGGGCGGACAACTGGGTGGCGGCCGGTTTCACCGCGTCCGGCTGGGTCCTCGCGACGACCGTCGCGGCGGGCGTGAGCCGGATGCTGCGCCGGGAGTCCTGATCGCATACTCTGGGTATGTGAATCCTGATGCGACGGGGCAGATCGAGGTCAGCGCCGCTCCGGCGAAGGTGTACGCGCTGGTCAGCGACCCGGGCGCGCTGGCGGGGGCGGCCACCGAGTACTGCGGCCACCGCTGGCTCGGCGGTGCGACCGCCCCGGCGGTGGGTGCGAAATTTCGTGGCCGCAATCGCCGTGGCGTGCGGCGTTGGTCGACCACCACCGTGATCACGGCCGCGGACGAGGGACGCCGATTCGCCTTCGACGTCAAGCTCGGGCCGATCCCGGTCTCTCGCTGGGAGTACCTGATCGAACCCGCCGGCGACGGCTGCGTGGTCACCGAGAGCATGTGGGACCGGCGGCCCGGCTGGTTCACGCCGTTGACCGTGGTGGCCACCGGGGTCAAGGACCGTTCGGCGACCAACCGCGTCAACATCGAGGAGACGCTCGCGCGGATCAAGAGCGCCGCCGAGTAGCACTCACTCCACGAACCGCGACCAGAACTCCACGACCCGGACGTTCGCCGGTTGCTCCCCGAGCGGCTCCCCGCCGAACTCGTGCCGCAGGTAACTGCGCAGGTCCCAGCCGTAATAGACGACATCGGTCTGGTACACCGACAGCACCGGATACCCGGATTCCCCGGCCGCCGCGGGCAGATACCGGTGCCCGCACACCGGCACCAGTTGCGGCACCGTCGCCAGGTGCCGTCGCGCGACCGCCAGCGCGTTGCACATCGACCGCGGCCGGTTGCCCCATTCGGCAAGCCACAGGTCGTTGTTCTCGACGTCGTACAGGACACCGTCGACGGGCCAGTCCAGGCGTTTGCGCAGCTGGTCCGGGTCGCCGTGGCGCCAGTCCGGCCAGCGGTCGCCGACCGGCACGCCCGCGGTGAGGAAAATCCGGTGATCTTCGGAAAACGTGAACCCGAACTGGTCCTCGACGTCGCTCAGTTCGGCGGGCGTGAGGCCAGGCCGCAAGGGCTCGCCGAGATTCTGCTGCAGGACGCGGGCCTCCTCCACGGTGAAGGCTCCGGCCGGCTGAACGTGTGTCATGCCCGAAGCGTACGGAGCGCCAGGCCGCGTCCGCGCGTCCTTTTTCGCTGGAATGGGCTCCCTCGCCGGGGTGAGGTTCTTCTCTCCAGCCGTGGTTGACGGAACACTGCGTGACCGGATGTAGTTCACTCTCCCCGTGACTTCCTCACCGCAAGCCCGGCAAGCCCGCGTGCGCGCGCCCGAGCTGACCGGCGACGTCTGGCTCAACACCGGCGGCCGCCGGCTTTCCCTGGCGCAGCTGCGCGGACGCGTGGTGCTGCTGGACTTCTGGACCAGCGGCTGCATCAACTGTCTCCACGTGCTGGACGAACTGCGTCCGCTGGAACAGGAATTCGCCGACGTCCTGGTCACTGTCGGGGTGCACTCGCCGAAGTTCAGCCATGAGGGCGAGCGCGCGTCGATCGAGGCCGCGGTGCGCCGGTACGAGGTGCAGCATCCGGTGGTCAACGACCCGAAGATGGAGCTGTGGTCCCAGTACGCCGTGCGGGCCTGGCCGACGCTGGTCGTCGTCGACCCCGAGGGCTACGTCGTGCACGTCGCGGCCGGGGAAGGGCACGGGGAAGCGCTACGCCGCGTGATCGCCGACCTCGTCGCCAAGCACGAGGCGAAGGGCACGCTCCGGCGCGGCGGCAACCCGTACGTGCCGGTTGAGGAGCAGCGCACGGAACTGCGTTTCCCCAGCAAGGCCGTGGTCACCGCGGGCGGGCGGATTCTGGTGGCGGACACCGGACATCACTCGATCGTCGAGTTCGCTTCGGACGGCGAGACGGTCATCCGCCGCTTCGGCAGCGGGGTCCGCGGGACGCAGGACGGGCCGTTCGACCTGGCCCAGTTCGCCGAACCGTCCGGAATCGCCTTGCTGCCCAACGAAGTCGCGCAGCGTGCCGGCTACCACGCCGTGGTCGCGGACACCTCCGGACACCGCCTGCGCGGCCTCGACCTCAACACCGGCGAGGTGAAAACCATTGCCGGCACCGGAAAACAGTGGCGCGACGGTACCGACACCGGCAAGGCCCTGGACATCGACCTCACCAGCCCGTGGGACGTCACGTGGTGGGCTCCCGCGGGCGGCGTGGTGGTCGCGATGGCCGGAAACCACACGCTGAGCGTGTTCGACCCGGTCTCCGGCGACATCCGCCGGTTCGCCGGCACCACCGTCGAGGGCCTGCGCGACGGCGACGCGCACGAAGCGTTCTTCGCGCAGCCGTCCGGATTCGCCGTGGACGGCCAGAAACTGTGGTTCGTCGACGCGGAAACCTCGGCCCTGCGCTGGATCGAACCGGCGGGCGAGTCGTTCACCGTGCACACCGCGGTCGGCACGGACCTGTTCACCTTCGGCCACGCGGACGGCCCGTCCGATCAGGCGCTGCTGCAGCATCCGCTCGGCCTCGCGGTCCTGCCCGACGGCCGGGTCGCGATCGCCGACACCTACAACGGCGCGATCCGCCGCTACGACCCGTTCACCCGCGACGTCACGACGCTCGCCACCGGGTTCGCCGAACCGCAGGGCCTGGTGCGCCACGACGGCGAGCTGTACGTCGTGGAGTCGGCCGGCAACCGGGTTACCCCGCTCGGGGGCAATGGCCAGGCGACCGCCGTCGCGGGCAAGCGGCAAGCCGTACAGCGTCCGCCGACCGTGCTCGCTCCCGGCGAGGTCGAGTTCTCCGTCGTCTTCACGCCGCCGCCGGGCGAAAAGCTCGACGAGCGCTACGGACCTTCGACGCGGCTGGAGATCACCGCGTCGCCGCCGGAACTGCTCGCCGACGGAGCCGGGGTCGGCACCGACCTGGTGCGGCGGATCAAGTTCGCCGCGGGCGCGACCGAAGGGGTTCTGCAGGTCGTGGCACAGGCCGCGAGCTGCGACGACGGCGGCGAGCACCCGGCGTGCCGGATCACCCGGCAGGACTGGGGCGTCCCGGTGCGGTTCGAGGACGGAGGAGGCAAGGCGCTGAGCCTGATGATGGCGGGCGAGCCCAAGGCCCCGGCAACCGGTCAGTAGCATGGCGGGCGTGCCGGACACGCCGAAGCTCGAGATCCAGATGCTGCACGACCGCGTTCTCGTGCGGTTGTCGCAGGAGGAAGGCGAGCGCCGCAGCAGCGGCGGCATCGTGATTCCCGCCACCGCGCAAGTCGCGCGCAGGCTGCTGTGGGGTGATGTACTGGGTGTCGGCAACAGCGTGCGGAACGTCAAGCAGGGAGACCGGGTGCTCTTCAACCCGGAGGACCAGCTCGAGGTCGAGATCCAGGGCGAAGGCCATCTGGTGATGCGAGAGCGCGACATCCACGCGGTGGCCACGGAGCGGACCGAACACGGCACGGGGCTGTACCTGTAGCTCCCGTACCAGGGGAGGCAGGCGTTGCGTGAGGAAGACCGTTCGTCGGCGTCTTTCGCCGACGACCTGCTGAGCGACGAGCTGCTGAACGACCCCGCCCTGGTCAGCGAGCCGGATCTGGCCACGGAAATCTTCGCGGTGGCCGACGCGCCTCCGCCGCCGGACACGCCTTTCCGCCGCTTCCGCAAACGCGTCGGCCGCACGTTCATGATCGTCGGCTGTCTGCTCGGACTCTTCGTGCTGCTCTACAGCATCGACCTGATGACCAGCGCCGGCGACGTGCCGCGCGGCGTGCGGGTGGCCGGGATCGACGTCGGCGGCCTTTCCTACGCCGATGCAGAAGCCAAGCTGCACACCGAACTCCAGCCGCGGCTGACCCGTCCGGTGCCGATCCACGCCGGCGACGTCACCGCGACGCTCGTTCCCGCGGATTCCGGGCTCGGCCTCGACTGGCCGGGCACGCTCGCCCAGGCCGGACACCAGCCGTGGAGCCCGGTCACGCGGCTGCTGTCGTTCTTCACCACCCGCGAGGTGGGCGTCGTGACGCGCAGCGACCAGCTCGAGGTGGCAGACGCGGTCCAGCAGCTCGCCGGAAAGCAGCTCAACCATCCGCTGGTCGAGGGCAGCATCGGGTTCACGCCGAAGGGCTCCGACGGCGTGACCGCGTATGCGGTCGAGCCACGGCAGGGCCAGGAGCTGACCGACGTCCAAGCCGCGGTGCAATCCGTCGTCGCGGACTGGCTTTCGCCGCGCGGCGTGACGCTGAAGATGGCGGTGACGCCGCCCCAAACCACTTCCGCCGACGTGCACCGGCTGCTGGACACCGTGGTCGCGCCCGCGGTCTCCGCTCCGGTCGTGCTGCACGGACAAGGCAAGGACAGCACTCTGGAGCCGTCCGCGATCGCGTCGTCGTTCCAGTTCCAGCCCAACGGAGGCGGCGGTCTCGAACTGCGGATCGATCAGGAGAAGCTGCGCGCGGCCGTCCAGCCGGATCTGGCGTCCACCGAGGCGGACAGCAAGGACGCGCAGATCAGTCTCGACTCCGGCGTACCGACGGTCACGCCCTCCGAGGACGGGCGAAAGATCAACTGGGCCACCACTTTCAAGTCCCTCACCGACGTGCTCGCGAAGCCGGCCGGCCGCGATCTGCCGGTCGCCTACGACCAGAAGCATCCGACGCTGACCACCGACGGCGCGAATGCGCTGGGCGTCAAGGAGGTCATGGGCGAGTACACCACCGGCGGGCTCAGCGGTCCGGCCGCGGCGAACGTCGCCACACTCGCCGGACGCATCAACGGCGTCCTCGTGAAACCGGGAGACTCGTTCAGCCTCAACGACCATCGGGGCGACGGCTACGCGTCCGCGCCGGTTGACGAGGACGGCACCGGCCCGGCGGTGACCGGCGGCGGACTGTCGCAGCTTTCGTCCACTTTGTACAACGCGGCCTACCTGGCCGGCCTCGGCGACGGCGGCCACGCGGCGCACGACCATTTCATCAACCGCTATCCGGCGGGCCGCGACGCGGTGGCGGTGGACAGCTCGGGCAACGCCGTGGATCTCAAGCTGGCCAACACCGATCCGACCGGCTTCGTGATCCAGGCGAGTGTCAGCGGCGACTCGGTGACGGTGAAGATCTGGGGTACCAAGCACTATCGCGTCGAAGGCCGCAGCGGTGCGCCGTCGAACCAGGTGCCGCCGCCGGTGCAGGTCGGGCCTGGTCCGGACGGTCAGTGCCACGCCTCGCCGGGCGCGTCGGGGTTCACCGTCAGCGACACGCGGGTGTTCTACGACCTGGCCAGCGGCAGCGAGGTCCGCGAGGAAAGCCGCAGCACGACCTACTCGCCGCAGCCGATCGTCATGTGCTGAGCCGCGCCGGGGCTTTCGCCCGCCAGGACTCAGTGAGCAGTTCCCGCAGCTGCTGCGGATCGACGCGGTCGAGGTGCACGAGAATCGAGCCGTGGCCGTCGTAATGCGGCGTGGTGAAGAAGGCTGGATCGCCCGACGCGAGCAGCGCGGCCTTCTCGTCCAGACCGACGAACAGCACCAGCCCGCCTTCGGCCTCGGTGCGCAGCCGCGCGTACCCCTTGCCCGCCACCTTCAGCGCGGGCGTGCGGTACCAGGTCGCCACCTCGGTTTCCGGCAGCTCTGCCTGTGCCCACGCGGTGACGTCGTCCCAGGTCATCGTCATGCCGCCTATCGTGCCCTGCTTGTCCGCACGCGGTCTTGGAGAAACGAGAGGAGCCCTCGCCTGGTGGACGAGGGCTCCTCGGTGCTGCTGAGTTGCTGAGCTACGGACTTACGGAGTCGCGGTGATCCGGTCCGCGGGCGGCGGAGCGATGCCCGGGTGCGCGCCGAGATACGCGATGAACGCGTCCAGGTCCACCGGCCCGCCCGTGAGGTCGGTGCCCTTGGTGAACTCAGTGAACCCGTCGCCGCCGGCGGCGAGGAAGTTGTTCACCGACACCCGGTACTTGGCGGCCGGGTCGACCGGCGTGCCGTTGACCGTGATGTTCGAAACCCGCGAGCCGACCGGCGCGGACGCCGAGTACGTGTAGTGCAGGCTCTTCGAGATCTGCAGGATCTTGGTGCCGCCGGTCTGGCCCCACTGCTGTTCCAGCACGTTCTTCAGGTTCGCGCCGGTGAGCGTGATCGTCTGCATGATGTTCGAGAACGGCTGGACGCTGAACGCCTCGCCGTAGGTGACGACGCCGTCGCCTTCCCCGGCCGGCGACGACTTGTACGTCAGGTCGGCGCGGATGCCGCCCGGGTTCGTCATCGCGATCACGGCGTTGTTGGACTTGGTCGCTTCGAGCTGGCCGTCGGCGATCACGTCGCCGAGCGGCGATTCACCGGACGGCCCGCCCGCCGCGGGCAGGTCCGCGGTGATGGTGCCGACCTGCTTGTTCGCGATCGGCGCGGCCTTCGTCCTGGCCTCGTCGACGAGCTTCGTCACGGCCGGGTCCGGCGTGACGTCGCGGGTGACGATCTCGTTGTGCGCCTTGGTCTGCGACCGGACCACGTCACGCGTGCGGCGGTCGATCTTCAGGTCCACGACCGACAGCAGACGGCCGAAGGACGCGCCCTGGATCACCGGCCTCGGCTGGCCGGCCGGGTCGTTGATCACGCAGTTGTACTGCTGGTGGCTGTGCGCGGTGAAGATGGCGTCGACCTTCGGCGTGACGTTCTTCGCGATGGTCGCGGCCGCACCGTTCGGCTGCACCTTGCAGTCGTTCGGACCCGCGCCGGGCAGTGCTTCGTCGCCCTGGTGCAGCAGCACGACCTGGGCCTTCACCCCGAGCCGGTCGAGGATGTCCGCGGTGCGGTTGATCGCCTCGACCTCGTCGCCGAACTTGAGGCCCTTGATGGCTTCCGGCGTCACGACCGACGGCAGGTCCTTGAGCGTCGCGCCGATGACGCCGACCGGAACGCCGCCGGAGAACTGGATGCTGAACGGCAGCAGCGCGGGCAGTCCGTTGTCGAAGTACACATTGGACCCGAGCAGCGGGAAACGCGCGCCGTCGTAGGTCTTGCGGAACTGGCAGCCGTCGGTCTTGTTGCAGCCGCCGAACTGCATGCGCAGCAGTTCCTGGTAGCCCTCGTCGAACTCGTGGTTGCCCACCACGGACGCCTTCACGCCGAGTTCGTTGAGGAAGTCCATGGTCGGCTCGTCGTGGAACAGCGCCGAGATCACCGGCGACGCGCCGATGTTGTCGCCCGAGGACAGCACCATCGAATTGCGCACCTGCGCCTCGAGCTGCTTGACGTGCGTCGCCAGGTAAGCCGCGCCGCCCGCGTCCACCTTGGTCCCGTCCGAGAGCGTGATCCGGCCGCTCGATCCGGACGGCGGTTCGAGGTTCCCGTGCAGATCGTTGAGCGCGATGATCCGGACGTCGGTGGTCTGTGCGGCCTCGGCTGGCGCGCTCGTGACGGCCACGGTGGCCAGTGCGGCCGCGGCGGTGGCCGCGAGCCGGGTGAAGAGCTTCATTTTTCCTCCGGTGTTCGCGCCCGCCTGACCCCTGATGCGGACGCCCGGCGAAGGAGTCTGCCCAAATCGGACGGTACTGACCAGGGCAGAACGGCTAGTACCGGAGGAAATTTCGGTAACGTTCGGCCGCGCCTCGCCGATTTTGTGCGTGGGGCCGCCGAGGGAGGCAAATGGAACTGCAACTCGTCGTGCTGGTGCTCGGCGTGGTCGGTTTGCTGATCGGCGGCACCGTCTTCGCGGCCTGGCGCTCGGAGCGGGTGGACCGGGACGACGAACCGCCTTCAGGCGACGGCTGACCGATCGGTCGGCGGCTGCTCGGCCATCTGGCCGACCCGTGGTCCAGACCCTCCGGCTCTTCGACCGAAGTGCTCGAGCGGCAAGATCAATAGCGTTCGTGGCATGACGAACGCACAGGTCACCGCCCTGCAGTACGGGTTCATCGGGTTCCTCGCCGTCTGGGCGACGATCCTGATCCCGCAGCTCGTGCTCCAGTTCGCGCGGCACGGCCGCCTGCGGCCGCGCAGCCTGGCGACCACGGCGGCGGTCGTGTTGTACGCGTGCATGGCGCTGGCGGTCGTCTTCCTGCCGCTGCCCGGCCCGAACAGCAGGCGGCTGGAGCAGACCGTGCAGCTGGAGCCGTTCCAGTGGATCGCGGACATCCACACCGAGCTGGTGAAACACGGCCTTCCGGCGGCGGACTGGTTCACCACGCAGACGTTCCAGCAGGCCGCGATGAACGTGCTCCTGTTCGTCCCGCTCGGTTTCTTCGCCCGGGTTCTGTGGCGGCGGGGGCTGGTGGGCGCTCTGGCGATCGGCTTCGCGGCCTCATTGGCCGTCGAGATCACCCAGCTCACCGCGAACTTCGGGACCGCGCCGTTCGCCTACCGGATTTTCGACGTCGACGACCTCATGACCAACACCTTCGGGTCCGGTCTCGGCTGGCTGGCCGGGGCGCTGCTGCTCGCTCTCCGGCCGATCTCTTCAACCCTCCGCGTGGAGCCTGCCCGGAGCGAGCGGATCGACCTCGCCCAGACGCGCTAACCGGGCTCGTCTCGCGATCGCGGCTTGGCGCGCCGCGCGGCGGTCTTCCAGGATCACGATCAGCGAAGCTATGGCGATGATCAGTGCTACCAGGCCGAGCACTAGCCACAGTTGCATGTGCTCTCCTCATCGACGCCGTTGTGCGAGAGATCACACAGGCTACCGACCGGGGCGCCGAGTTGGCTACCCCGCGTCCGAAGGTCGTGCGGAGAACCAATCCCGGTCAGCGGTGACCCAGCGCTCGAACCTCAGCCCGGCCTGTTCGAGCGCGGGTTCGAGGGAGAAGTTTTCGCAGGTGAAGGGCTGTTTCCAGGTTCGGCCGCCGAGGGAGTAGACGACGGTGGCGGAGAGCCGGGCACCGTCACGGCGCACGTCTTCAAGAGCGATGCGCACGTCGCCCAGCCGACCGCCGGAACCGTCCGCGACCTGGTCGAACCAGGCGGGCGGATGCCATTCGACCAGCAGTTGCCCGTCAGCAGTCAGATGCCGCCGCACAGCCGCCAGCAGCTCCTTCCGGTCGGGCCCGTTGACCAGATGGCTGCCGAGCACGACGACTGGGAACCGCCGGTCCAGGTGAAGCTCGTCGATCCGGGCGCAGACGGTCTCCGCGCCTCGGACGTGAGCGAGCATCTCCGCCGATTCATCGACCGCGACCACCGGATGTCCGAGCGCGAGCAGCGGATGCGTCACGCGCCCGGTCCCGCAGCCGAGTTCGAGCACCTCCGCGCCCGGCGGAATCGCACCGTGAATCACCTCCGGCTCGCCGGCGGCGGGCAGCTCCAGATAGAGGTCGACCGGGCAGCCGTCAGGCGTCACGCTCATGCCGCCCAGAGTGCCGGAAACTGGACCCATGCCCGCGAAACCCACCAAGGCCGAACAAGCCGCCGCGCACGGGACCACCATCCCGGACGTCCTGGCCCCCAACCTGAACGTGCTCTTCTGCGGGATCAACCCCGGCCTCTACTCCGGCGCGCTCGGCCTGCACTTCGCTCGTCCCGGCAACCGCTTCTGGCCCGCCCTCCACGCCAGCGGCTTCACCCCGCGCCTGCTGGACCCGAGCGAACAGGACGAACTCCTCGACCTCGGCCTCGGCATCACCAACGTCGTAGCCCGGACCACCGCCCGCGCCGACGAACTGACCGACGACGAACTTCGCGAGGGCGGCCAGATCCTGGCCAAGAAGGTCGAGAAGTACCGCCCGCGCTGGCTGGCAGTGGTCGGAATCACCGCCTACCGCGTCGCGTTCGGCGATCGCCGCGCCGCGGTCGGGCCGCAGGACCGGACAATCGGGACGACTCGGGTCTGGCTTCTGCCCAATCCGAGCGGTTTGAACGCTCACTGGACCCCGAAAACGCTCGCCGAGGAGTTCGGTCGGCTGCGCGTACGGGCGGTCACCGGAGATTCACCCGAGCAGTTAAACCCTCAGTAGAGCTAACCCGAGCGGGCGGACCCTCGCTGCGCCGTCCAACCGCACCTCGAAGCCAATTTTCTACTCAGAGTTTGCTGCGACCAGCCGTTACGGCCATGAGGGGGAAACCGCGTCACAAGCTGCTCTCGGCGGAGTCGAACCAGGGACAAGGTGTCGTTCCCGTCCGGTTCCGGCAGGGGGGACCGGCGGGCACGCCGAGGGGGCGTGCCGGTCACCGGGAGCGACCATCGAGGACGGAGGCCCGAGATGCGTGGCATCGAGCCCCACCGAACGCCCATGTCGGCCGGTCAGCCAGCCGGCGGTCGAAGCCTGGGGGTCGCGGTCGTCGACCCGATCCCGATTTTCCGCGAGGGCATCGCGGCGATGGTGCACCGCACGCTGGGCCTGCACTGGTCCGGCCAGGCGGCGAGCCACCACGCGGCGATGCAGTTGTGCGAGCAGGTCCGCCCGGACGTCGTGATCCTCGACTCCGCGCTCGACCCCAACTGCCATCTCGCGAAGCTGCTCAACGCGGGCGACCCGGCACTCGTGCTGGTCACCCTCGTGCGCGACACCAATCGCACCCAGCAGTACCTCGCCGCGGCCATCGGCGCGGGCGCGCACGCCATCGTTCCGCGCGCGGTCGATTCCCGGCGGCTCGCCGAGGCGGTCCGGCGCGCGCACAACGACCGGCGCTACATCGACCCGGCGCTGTCCGCGCTCACCGCGCGGCCCAAACGCGAACCGTCGCCAAGAGCCGCTCCGGTCGACGGGCACCTCGTGCAGCCCAAGGGCGCCATGCCGCTTTCCCGCCGCGAGTACCAGGTTTTGCAGCTCGTTGCCGAAGGGCTGGAGAACTCCGGGATCGCGAAACTGCTCTTCCTGTCCGTGGAAACCGTGCGGACCCACGTGAAGAGCATTCTCCGCAAGCTTTCCGCCCGCGACCGGACACACGCGGTGACCATCGCGTTCCGCAGTGGCATCCTGGTCCCCCAGCTCGACGACAGTGCTGGTCCGCCGGCGGTGCAGGAGGCCGTGGCGCGCGGCACCCGGTGAGCCTGATCCCCTGGTTGTCCTGTCATTCCGAGCGAATTGCCACCCCTGGAAGGGCGGATTCGCTTGCTCTGGTTACTCGTAGGTAATATCCTGATGTTACCGGCGAGTAAGGGAACTGGTGCCCGGCCGGAAAGCCGAACACGACACGGAGTGACGACATGGGCCACTACAAGAGCAACGTCCGAGACCTGGAGTTCAACCTCTTCGAGGTACTCGGCGTGCAAGAACGGCTCGGCAAGGGCGTACTCGCCGAGTCGGACGAGGAGACCGCCCGCGGCGTGCTGTCGGAGCTGAACAACCTCGCCACCGGCCCGCTCGCCGAGTCCTACGCCGACGCGGACCGCAACCCGCCGGTGTACGACCCCAAGACGTTCAGCGTGACGATCCCCGATTCGTTCAAGAAGAGCTATCAAGCGCTCGTCGACGGCGAATGGTGGCGGCTGGGCCTCACCAACGAGCTGGGCGGCTTCGGTCTGCCCCCGACGGTGCAGTGGGCCGCGGCCGAGCTCATCCTCGGCGCGAACGCTCCGCTGTTCATGTACCTGGCGGGTCCGAACTTCGCCATGATCGTGGACAAGAACGGCACCGAAGAGCAGAAGCACTGGGCTCAGCTGATGATCGACCGCGGCTGGGGAGCCACCATGGTGCTCACCGAGCCGGACGCCGGTTCGGACGTCGGCGCGGGCCGCACCAAGGCGGTCAAGCAGGAGGACGGCTCCTGGCACATCGATGGCGTGAAGCGGTTCATCACGTCGGCCGAGAACGACATGGTCGAGAACATCATGCACCTGGTGCTGGCCCGTCCCGAGGGTCCCGGCATCGAGACCAAGCCGGGTACCAAGGGTCTGTCGCTGTTCCTCGTCCCGAAGTTCCACTTCGATTCGAAGACCGGCGAGCTGGGCGAGCGCAACGGCGCCTTCGTCACCAACATCGAGCACAAGATGGGCATCAAGGTGTCCACCACGTGCGAGCTGACCTTCGGCCAGCACGGCACCCCGGCCAAGGGCTGGCTGCTCGGCGAGGTGCACGACGGCATCGCGCAGATGTTCCAGGTCATCGAGTACGCCCGGATGATGGTCGGCACCAAGGCGATCGCCACGCTGTCCACCGGCTACCTGAACGCGCTGGAGTACGCCAAGGAGCGCGTGCAGGGCGCTGACCTGCCGAACATGCTGAACAAGACCGCGCCGCGCGTCACGATCACGCACCACCCCGACGTGCGTCGTTCGCTGATGCTGCAGAAGGCGTACGCCGAGGGCCTGCGCGCGATCTACCTGTACACCGCGTCGTTCCAGGACCAGCTGTGGACCGGCGAGGGCGACGAAGCTTCGCTGAGGCTGGCGCACGCCGTCAACGACCTGCTGCTGCCGATCGTCAAGGGCGTCGGCTCCGAGCGCGCCACCGAGCAGCTCGTGCAGTCGCTGCAGACGCTCGGCGGTTCCGGCTTCCTGCAGGACTACCCGATCGAGCAGTACATCCGCGACGCGAAGATCGACTCGCTGTACGAGGGCACCACAGCGATCCAGTCGCTGGACTTCTTCTTCCGCAAGATCGTCCGGGACAAGGGCCAGGCGCTCGCGTTCGTCGCGGGCGAGATCACCAAGTTCATCGAGTCCGAGGCGGGCAACGGCCGGCTCAAGAACGAGCGCGCGCTGCTCAAGCAGGCGCTCGAGGACACCCAGGGCATGCTGGGCTCGCTGATCGGCTACCTGACCTCGTCGCAGGAAGACCCGCAGAACATCAACAAGGTCGGCCAGCACACCGTGCGGCTGCTGATGTCGGTCGGCGACCTGCTGGTCGGCTGGAAGCTGCTGCAGGCTGCCGAGGTCGCGCTGGAGAAGCTCGACAACGGCGCGTCGGCCAAGGACAAGCCGTTCTACGAGGGCAAGCTGGCGGTGGCGTCCTTCTTCGCGAAGACCGTGCTGCCGGAGCTGACCTCGCGCCGCGCCATCGTGGAGGCCGCGGACAACGCGCTGATGGACGTGGACGAAGCCGCGTTCTGATCGCACTCGCTGGAAAAAATGCCCCGATCCGGACCCCGGACCGGGGCATTTTCCGTACTTCCAGTGGCGGTTACCCCAGTCGGGCGGTAAGCCGGGTTTGGCCCCCCGGGTTCCGGGCTAAACCGGTCGAGCCCGGTCCTCTCGGCAGAAGGAGTGTCGCCATGGCGGTTTCCGGCATTATCAGCGCGATCGTGATCGGCCTGATCCTCGGCTTGCTCGGCAAGCTGGTCGCACCTGGAAAGCAACCGATCCCGATCTGGCTGACGATCATCGTGGGCATCATCGCCGCGTTCGTCGGCACCGCGATCGCACGCGGGCTCGGCTATGCCAACACCAAGGGCATCGACTGGCTGGAGATCATCACCCAGGTCGTGCTGGCAGCGATCGGCGTGAGCATCGCCGCCGGCATGTACGGCAAGCGGAAGGTCAAGGGCTAGCTCAGTCGTTCAGCTCCGGCTCGAGCAGGCTCATCAGGTACATGTCGTGGTACTGGCCGTCCGGCCCGCGATGGCATTCGCGGTGCCTGCCGTCCTCCACGAACCCGACCTTGCGGTAGACGTGCCGGGCGCGCTCGTTCTCGGCGACCACCCAGAGCGCGATCAGGTGCAGCCGCATGACGTTGAATCCGTAGCGGCACATGAGTTTCAACGCCTCGGTGCCGTACCCGCCGTCCCAGTGATCGGTCTCGCCGATGTAGATGTCGAGCTCGGCGCGGCCGATCTCTGGGCGGGCGTCGCGCAGGTCGACGACGCCGATCAGCTTGCCCGCTTCGATCGACTCGATCCCGAGCACGACGTTTTCGTACTTGTTCACCGGGCGCTCTTCGCCCCACTTGCGCAGTTGCGCGAGCGAGCGCGGATGGTCGCCGGTCATGTACCGGCCGACCTCCGGGTCGTGGATCCACCGGTAGATCGATTCCGCGTCCGACGGTTCGATCGCCCGCAGCCGCACCAGCTTCCCCGTGAGCATCGCGCCCCTTATTCTCGTTTCAGCACAAGGAAATCCGTGACGCCGACCAGCCCGAGGAACTGCCGCACCCCCGGCGGCATCGGCCGGCGTGACTCATCATGCACGAGTTCCGGGTCCCGCACGCGGTATTTATGGCCGCGGGTGATCACCTCGGCCTCGCCCGCGGCGCGGACGTTGCGGACCCAGTCGGCGTCCGGTCCGTAGGTGAGCGCGACGACGAATCCGTCGTCGGTGCGGAAGATGTTGAGCGGGGTGCGGAACTCGCGGCCGGACTTGCGGCCGCGGTGCACGATCACCCCGAATCCGGGCAGTTTGTCGGCGAAGGGTTTCGTGACCCGGTTGGTGACCACGCGGTTGAACCGGGCGAGACGTTCGGGCAGCACCATGCGTCAAGCCTAATCCAACGTACGTGGAATTTCCTGCCGGAGACGCGCTGTGCACCTGAGCGAGCGGGTCTGGTGGGATGGGCCCGCAGCCGTACGCGAGGTGGGGAGCGGGCATGTCCGAGGAATGGCTCATGCGGCAGGAACCGCACGCGGCGGTGCTCGTCGCGCGGGGCCTGGTCGAGCATCCGGAGCGGCTGGATCACGTGCTGCTCGACGACGAAGAAGGCTGGTTCGTCAGCGACGGTTCGGAGTTCGGCGAGGACCCGGAGCTGGACGAGGAGCAGTTCGCCTCGATGTGCCTGCACGACGTGGTCGAACTGATGCCGCAGTTGACCGCGCTGGCGAAGCTGCCCGCCGGGATGGGCGCGGACTGGGACACCGGCGGCTCGACGTGGGTGCTGATTTCGCCGCTGGTCCCCAGCGACGACGAGGAAGCGCGCGCGTACCGGGAGGCCCGGATCGCCGCTTGGCCGCATGCCGGGTCGCCGATGGACGAGGTCAACCTCAGCCTCGGGCTGATGGAGATCAGCACGGCCCCGGACGCTCCGGCCCGCGGCGTGCGGTACGTCAGCCGGGAAGAGGACGGCACGTGGATGTTCGTCGGGTTCGAGGTCGCCGATCCGGACGAGGAGACCGAGGTCGAGGTCGACACGCTGGAGCTCGGGCACGTGGCGGAGCTGTACCCGGACGTGGTCGACCTCCTGGACGCGGAACCGGGCGAGGTGTTCTTCCGCGAGGCACCGGATGCCGAGTGGTTGCAGGTAATCGACGACGGGGAGTGAGCATGTCCGAACAATGGCCGCTGCGACAGGACCCGGAATCCCCGGTGATCATCGCGCACGAACTGGTCGAGCATCCGGAGAAACTGGCCTTCGTCGTCCTCGACGATGACGACGACTGGTTCATCAGCGACGGCGCCGAGTTCGAAGAGGACATGGAGGTCAACCGCCAGCTGTTCGGCGCGATGCCCCTGCGCGAGGCGGTGGCCCTGCTGCCGCACCTGGTCGCGCTGGCCGACGTGCCCGCCGGGATGGCCGCGGACTGGGATCCGGAGCGGCTCGCCTGGCTGCTCAGCTCGGTGTCGGATTCCGATGACGTGGACGAGGACCTCGCCCACCGCGACGCCCGGATCGCCGCCTGGACGCATCCCGGTTCGCCGCTGGAAGAAGTCCAGCTGAGCACCGGCCTGACCGAAATCGGAACGACCGCCGACGCTCCGGCGCGCGCGGTCCGCCAGGTCGTCCGGGAGCAGGACGGGACGTGGCTGTTCGTCGGCTTCGAGGTCCCGGAAGCGGAGGACTTCGAGGTGGAAGGCCTGGAACTGGAACACGTCGTGCAGCTGTACCCGGACGTCGTGCCGGCCTTGCTGGCCGCTCCGGGCCAGGTGTTCGACCGCGCCGAGCCGGGTGCGCCGTGGGAACTGGTGGAAGGCTGACGTCCTTTGTAGACCGTCTGAAATCGCAGACGCTTTCCCGTCGTCGTCGGTTGGGCGGCCGAGGGCGGATCGGTTCTACTGTGCCGACCCGCTCGCGCGCCGATGCGCGGCGGGCCGCCGATTTCGGGAGGTGCCGTCGATGACGACGAAGTCCGGGGATGGTTTGAGCCGCCGGTTGAACGGCAGGCACATCCGGTTCATCGCCTTGGGTTCGGCGATCGGCACCGGATTGTTCTACGGCTCCTCGGACACGATCGCCAAAGCCGGTCCGTCGGTGCTGCTCGCGTATCTCGTCGGCGGTGCGGCGATTTTCTTCGTCCTGCGCGCTTTGGGCGAGATGGCCGTCAACGATCCCGCGCCCGGTTCGTTCGGCGAATACGCGCGGAAGCACCTGGGTCCCCTGGCAGGCTTCCTGACCGGCTGGACCTACGCGTTCGAGATGGTGATCGTCTGCGTGGCCGACGTCACGGCTTTGGCTGTGTATATGGGTTTCTGGTTCCCCGATGTGCCACGCTGGATCTGGGTAGTGCTGACGATCCTCGTTATCGCGGCCGCGAACCTGGTCAGCGTACGGGTTTACGGTGAACTGGAATTCTGGTTCACGCTGGTCAAGGTAGTAGCCATCGTCGCGATGATCCTCGGCGGCGCGGCAATCCTTCTCTTCGGCACCGGCAGCTCTTCCGGTGGGGTATCCAACCTGTGGTCCCATGGTGGCTGGTTCCCCAACGGCATCGGCGGTTTCCTGGGATCGTTCGCCCTGGTGATGTTCGCCTTCGGCGGTACCGAGATTCTGGGCCTGACCGCGGCTGAGTCCGAAGACCCGCGCACCGCGATGCCCAAGGCGGTCAACACGGTCCCGGTTCGCGTTCTGCTTTTCTACGTGGCGACCCTGGCGATCATCATGATGCTGAACCCGTGGAACACGATCAGCACTTCGGGAAGCCCCTTCGTCCAAATCTTCGCCGGTCTTGGATTGCACTCCGCCGCAACGGTTTTGAACATCGTCGTGGTGACCGCCGCGTTGTCCGCGATCAACAGCGACATCTTCGGCGCCGGACGAATGATCTACGGCCTGGCTCGCCGCGGCCAAGCTCCTGCGGTGATGGCCCGGGTTACGCGCAATGGGATTCCGTGGATGACCGTTCTGGTGGTCGCTGCCGCTCTGAGTCTTGCTGTGGTGCTGAACTATCTGTTGCCGGACAGCGCTTTCCTGCTGATCGCGTCGGTAGGCACCTTCGCGACGGTGTGGGTCTGGTTCATGATCCTGCTTACGCACTACCGCTCTCGACGTCAGTTGTCTGCCTCGGATCTGGCTGGTCGTGAGTTCCCGGTGCCGTTTTGGCCGGTGGGCCAGGTTTTGACGATGGTGTTCATGGTGTTCATCTTCGTGGTGATGGCGTTCGCCGAGGACACCCGCCTGGCACTGATCGTCGGAGTGGCATGGCTGGCATTGCTGTGCGGCTTGTTCTGGTTCCACCGGAGGGCACGTTCATCGGCACCGAAGGAAGACGCGATGAGCGAGGCGCGATAGCCCACGTCGGTGCTGATCGTCGATAGTGTCGAGAAGCACCGAGCCAGGCCGCGCCGCTGGACAAGTCGATGCCCATCCTCGGCGGTGCGCAACCACATAGCGTCCATAGTGGACACCCCCTTCCGATTCCCGTGGCATACTCAACGAATGGCGCAACGCCGATCGCGGCTGCTGCAGTGGCTGCGTGCCGACCTGGCCAAGGCACCCGGCCTCCGAGGTGCCGCCCGCTCGATCCGGTCCGCTCCCGAGTTGCTCCTGTGGCTGCTTCTCTACCTGGTACTCGCCTACGGAGCCCTGACCGCGATCCTCGCTCTGACCGGCCAGTGGGCTGCTTTCCCGCACTGGTCGGCCTACCCCGGTCTGATCGCGGGCGGACTGCTCGGCGCTCGGCTCCCCCGAGAACGGAAATAGAGCTGCCGAATGGCGCCGCAGAAAAGCAGTAGGGGCGCTTCCCATTCCGGAAAGCGCCCCTACCGAGCTGCTAAAAACAGCCAAGAGAGCGGATGACGGGAATCGAACCCGCGTATTCAGCTCGGGAACCAGTCGTTAGGGCCTGAAAAGTGCCTCTGACCTGCTGCCCGGGTATGCGCCAGGCCCCCTGTGGACCGGGGCAAGTTGCCGGGAATTACCCCTAGCGACCCCGGGGCTGAGGCGATCTCTTCGGTGCCTTCCCCCTGACCTCCGAAGCGGTGCCTGGTCCAGGGCAGCGCCGTGCTCGCCGGAGGCATCTCACCCGCGCAGCTGATGTTGGAAGTCGCAGGCGGTTTGGTGAATCCGCGTCCGGAGGCTGTCGAGTTGCTGGTTGGCGTTCGCGACGTCGTCGGGGTTGACCGCGTGCCCGTTCATGGGATGGATGACCAGGTCGTTGAAGCTGCCCGGGCCGCCGTAGACGCCCAAAATCCGGGAGAGGCAGTGTGCATCGCCGTTCGCGATATCCGTCCGCACGGCCCTGGCCCAGCGTGCCCAGTGCTGCTCGTCGACGCGCTCGAAGAGAGCTAGCAGCGCGTCGATGTCGGTGGCGAGCTCGCCGATCGGGTCGGATGCCATGGACTTACGGTGGCACAGACCGTCCTGTGTACGCGGAGCGCAGGTGGTACCGAGTCCCGGAGATGCCGAGCATTTGCGCCGGACTGGCTGCGGCGTCATGCCGAGCTCGACGCAGCCCGGGACTGGTCGGACCGGCCGTGCGAGTGAAAATCGACGCCGGGTGTAACGGGAGCCTCATTTGATCGACTTCAGGATGAGCAGATCTGGGAGGCCAGGGTGGGGTTTCGGTACCGGAAGTCGTTCAAGCTGGCCCCGGGCGTGCGCATGAACGTCTCAAAGAGCGGCGTCGGCTACTCAGTCGGAGGCAAGGGCGTGCGGATGACCAAACGTGCGCGTGGCGGGGTCCAGACGACGGTGAACCTGCCGGGAACGGGCCTCGGCTACACGACTGGCAACGGCGGGCCGGCACCCGCCCGGCGGAAGCCGGGGCGCCGAGAAGCAGTCGCGTCCAGGCAGGCCGCTCGCAAAGCGGCTGTTGCGGAGGCGGAGCCGCAGAATGGCCAGCCGGTTTCTGTCCGCGCTCCTGGGAAACGTTGGGTTGCGGGCTCGTGGTACTACGTCGTGTTGGTTGGGACGGCGGGTACGTTCGCGTGGTTACCGTTCCTGCACGCGGCTATCCGCTTGAAGACGGCCAAAGCGCGGCGACTCGCCCTGATCTTCGGTGGCCTCGACTTGCTGGTTTACGTGCTCCTGGCCTTGACCCCCCAGAACAGCCAAGGCCAGGTAACCGACAGCCCGATCAGCACCATCGGCGGTTTGCTCGCGGCGGGAATCATCATTGGCGGTTGCATCGCGCTGACGCCGCTGCGGCGCATGGTGTACGGGGGTATGCCGGTCGAGGAACCAAGCCAGCAGCTTAGTGCCGACCCGGCCATTAACGCAGTACTGGTGGCACGTGCCCGACGGGACGAAGCCAGGAGCTTGGCGGCAGCCGATCCGCTGCTTGCACGCGAGCTGTGCGTCGGTCGGCCCGACCTGGCCCGCTCTTACGATGACGGCGGCTTGGTCGATCTCAACAGCGCGCCGGCTGAGGTCATCGCCGGGCTGTGCGGGGTTTCATCCGACGTGGCTGCCACTGTCGTTGCGGTTCGTGACCGTCGGGGCGTGCCGTTCGCCAACGTAGACGAACTGTTCGTGATGGCTGACATTCCGGTGGACGTGTGGGACCGCATCCGAGATCGGGCAGTGCTGATCCCATGACTTGGCGTCGACAGGGCCTTGGTCCGATAGAGCCAAGTTCGGCAGGAGTGCGATGTCGGTTGCTTGAACGGGCAGTTCGCCGATAGGTCCTCGAACCGTCGTGCCCCGCGCCTCGTCTGCTAGCACCTCAGTCGTCGACTGCCGTTAGTCGGCCATGTTGAGGAGTGACTAATGGCAATGAACTGGCAACCGAGACATCTTCGGGGTAGTTCATAGTTCCAGCCGTCCCGGGGCGAATCCAGCCACGTCGGCGATGCGCCAGCGCCCACCCTCCTTTGGAACAAGAAGGACACCAAAGGCAAACTTGCCTCATTCAGGGAGACAAACTCATACTTCGGGTGCTGCAGCTCGATCGCCAACTGGAGTTCCTGCCGGTACTTTCGGGCAAGAGTGGTGGTGCTGGGCGATCGAGTGATGCTGTTGGAAAGGTCCGCAGAATGCCAGTAGGGGCGCTTCCCATTCCGGAAAGCGCCCCTACCGAGCTGCTAAAACAGCCAAGAGAGCGGATGACGGGAATCGAACCCGCGTATTCAGCTTGGGAAGCTGATGTTCTACCATTGAACTACATCCGCAGTACTCCGCCAGCATACACAACCACGGCACCCCCACGTCCAGCGGGGGCATGCCTTGACGCTCCGCCAGCAAAGTGACAACACTTGTTGTCGAACCACGGTGCGGAGGTGCGCGATGGACGACCCCGAGATGTCTCCCGAGATGTTCCGGCAGGGCGGGTTTCGGCTGGCGGCCCGGACGCGGGGCGCCACCGCCGACGAGGGCCAGATCAAGCGGCTCCGGAGCTTCGCGCAGCAGGAGGACGCCTTGGCGGACGCGGTCGTCGAGTGGCTGCACCGGGAACCCCACAACCGGGACCTCGTCGACCAGGCGCTGGCCGGGAAACAAGGACCGCCGGAGATCGAAGCTTTCCGAGCGCACGTCGAAGCCACCCCGTACTGGGTCGATCACCGGCGGCTCGTCAGCGGCGCGAAGGCGATCACCCGGGCTGGGCTGCTGGGGCTCTTCCCGCTCGGCGACATGTCGCTCATGGGCGGCTACCTGGCCTCGCGGGCGACGAAATCGCTGGTCGGCACCGGGGAGATCGAACATCGGGCACCGCGGCGGCTGGTGGAGACCGCGGCGTGGTGGATTGACGTCACGACTCCGGGGGCGCTCGAGAAGCATGGCACGGGATACCAAGCCGCCTTGAAGATCCGGCTGGTGCACGCGCACGTCCGGCGTGCGATGAACAGCAGGCCGGACTGGGATTACGACCGGTGGGACCGGCCGGTCAACCAGGTCCAGACCGCGGGCACTCTCCTCCTCTTCTCGCTCGTCTATCTGTTCGGCACGCAGCTGCTCGGCCTCCGCTACACCGCCCGCGAGAAGGCCGACATCCTGCATCTTTGGCGCTACGTCGGCTGGCTGATGGGCGTCGACGACGAGCTGCTGCCCGCCGATGAGGACGACGCCTGGCGGTTGCTCTGGATGCTGGCCGCCACCGAGTTCATCCCGGACGACGACTCCAAGCGGCTCGCCCGCGCCCTCGTCGACGCGCACGCGGCGATCGGCGAGGGGCGCGGGGTCGCCGGGAAGGTGCTCGCGCAGGTGAACGTCGGCGTGCACTCCGCGATCAGCCGGCTCGTGCTCGGGCGCGACAACGCCGACTTTCTCGGGCTGCCGGACAACCCGGTCGCGCAGGCCGCGGTGCTCGCCGCCGCTGGGGTGAATTACGCGGCGGAGACGGTCCGGCAACTCGTGCCCGGCGCGACTGCGCTGCAGGAAGCGGTCGGCGCGTTCGGCCGCCGGCGGTACCTCAAGCGGATGGACGCGGTGTTCGGACGGAGGGGCGCCCCGGCCGCGCCTGCCCGCCCGATAGGCTGCATCCGTGCTGCTCAGTGACCGTGACCTCCGCAAAGAGCTCGACGCCGGCCGTCTCGGCATCGACCCCTTCGACCCTGCCATGGTCCAGCCGTCCAGCATCGACGTCCGGCTCGACCGGTACTTCCGGGTCTTCGACAACAGCAAATACACCCACATCGACCCGCAGCTGCAGCAGGACGAGCTGACCTCGCTGGTCGAAAAAGAGGGCGACGAGCCGTTCGTGCTGCACCCCGGCGAGTTCGTGCTCGGGTCCACGTTCGAGCAGGTCCGGCTCGCCGACGACCTCGCCGGACGGCTCGAGGGCAAATCCTCCCTCGGCCGCCTCGGGCTGCTCACCCACTCCACCGCGGGCTTCATCGACCCCGGCTTCTCCGGGCACATCACGCTCGAGCTGTCGAACGTCGCGAATCTGCCGATCACGCTGTGGCCGGGCATGAAAATCGGTCAGCTGTGCATTTTCCGGCTGTCCAGTTCGGCGGAATTCCCGTACGGCTCCAGCGAGGCCGGCTCCCGCTACCAGGGGCAGCGCGGGCCGACGCCGAGCCGGGCGTACAAGAACTTCCACCGCGTCGACACCTGGCGCTAGCCGCTCACGCGACCGGGGCCGCCCAGTCGATCCGGTGGTCCCACATGAACCGGTTCGGGTCGTCGGTGGCCGGTTTGCGCATCGCGCGCGTGAGGAAGAAGTCCCGCAGCACCCGGCCGACCGGACCGGGGGCTTTGGCGTCGCCGTTGCGTTTGCCTTGCGCGACAACGGCTTCCACCCGCCCCCGGCGCAACGTCTCGAAGGTCGTCAACGCGGCCGCCGGATCGGAGACGTCGCGCAGGCACATCGCGAGCGTCACCGCGTCCTCGATCGCCATCGCCGCGCCCTGACCAGCCGCCGGTGAGGTCGCGTGCGCGGCGTCGCCAATGAGGCCGATCCGGCCGCGGTGCCAGACCGGGACCGTCGGGAAGTCGTACGTCGCCCACGGTTCGTAGATGTTTTCGCTGGCCTCGATGATCGCGGTCGCCGGAGTGCGATCGGGGCGGACCAGGTCGAGCAGCCGCTTCCGCCAGCCGGGGCCGCGCATCGCGGCGAGCTCGGACTCCGTCGGCTCGCTGGCGTGCGGCACGTTCGCGAACCACCAGACCGCGCCGTCCGGGGCGAGCACGTGCGCGAAGAACGCCTTGCGGCCGAACACCATGTGCATGACGCCCGGCTCGTCGTCGAGGTCGAGGCCGCGTGCGAAACCGCCGGTGTTGAGCAAGGGCACGTACCGCGGCGATGGCGCGGAAGGATCAAGGATCCGGCGGACTGTCGACCGCAGACCGTCAGCACCGATCAGCACGTCGCCCTCGGATTTCGTGCCGTCGGCGAAGGCAGCGGTGACGCCGTCCGCCGTCTGCGTGGCGTCGGTCAGCCGCTTGCCGAACTCTGTGGCCACACCGCGTCTGGCCGCTTCGTCGCGCAGCGCCACGTAGAGGTCGGAGCGCAGCACGGTCTGGCTCACCGTGCCGTCCGGCAGCGGCCCGCCGAGCGGGAACTCGCTGAGCCGCCGGCCGTTGCCGAGCCCGAGCGTCATCCGCGGCGTGTCGAAGCCCAGGTCTTTGACCAGCGGTTTCAGTCCTAACGGCGTCAGTGCGTCGAGACCGTTCACCGCGAGCGTCAGGAACGCGCCGACGCCCTCCGCGCTGCGGTCGTATGCCTCGTACAGCACCGGTTCGTGCCCCACCTCGTGCAGCGCGATCGCGGTGATCGCCCCCGCGATGCCCCCGCCCGCGATCAAGACTCGCGCCATGGTTCGCCCTCTCGAATATCTTGGAAAGTAATTCGTTCTATCGAACTAAAGAGTCCGCTAGACTCCGGGGCATGTCAAGCGAACGCGAGGATCTGGTCGCTGAGCTGCTGCTTCGTGCTCGAAAGTTGTCGACCGAGACGGTCATGTTCCACACCGCGATCGCCGAGCAGAACGGGCTCTCCGCGGTCGAAAGCAAGGTCGCCGACTACCTCGCCCGGCTCGGTCCGCTCACGCCGAAGGAGCTGGCCGAGTACGCGGGGCTCGCGCCTGCGTCCGTCACCGCGCTGGTCGACCGGCTCGAGCGCAAAGGCATCGTCAACCGGATGCCGCATCCGGAGGACCGGCGGAAGGTTCTCGTCCGCGTCAACCCGGCGAACGTCGAACGCGCCGCTCCCCTGTGGGACTACATCGTCTCGGCGACCAAGGCGGTCGCGGCCGGCTACACCGACGAGCAACTCCAAACGGTGATCGGCTTCCTCGATCAGGCAGCGGCGATCACCCACGAGTCAACCGTGCGTCTCACTCATCGCTCAGCGGAGTGAGGTAATGCCACTGCCGGGTAGGAAATCGCCGCGGCATCACCGGATGGTGGAAAACTTGCCCGCATGGTTTCGGCCGGGATACGTCTGCTCTTAGTCCTCGGCCTGACGGCCACTCTTTTGCCCCCCGCCGCGCACGCCGCGAAAGCGGCGCCCGCCCGGCCGGTGCGGGATCTGCGGGTGACGGCGGTCGCCGAACCGCATCGGGTGCACGCTGGCGATCAGGTGACGTTCACGGTGAGCGTGACGAACCCGGCCGCGGACCCAGTGTCCGATGTGGAGGCGGTGGATGAGCGGAACCCGCAGTGCGGCAAGAAGATCGGCACCCTGGTTCCGGGTGCCACCGCGCGCTATCAATGCAGGTTCGCCGCGCCGGAGAAGGGCTTCGTCTCCACGGTCAAGGTGACTGGTGCGGGCCCCGACGGGGAGCAGCTGTCGGCTTCGGCGGGCAGCAACGTCGATGTTCTCCGCCCAGCCTTGGCGTTGAGTCAACAGGTCGACAAACCGGCTTACCGGGCGGGCGATCAGGCGATTTTCACGCTCAAGACCACCAACGCCGGCGACGTTCCGCTGCACGACGTGACCATCGGCGACCGAGGGGTCCAATCGTGCGCTCGCGCTCTCGGTTCTCTCGCGCCGGGGCAATCGGTGGTGGGCACCTGTACGGCGACGGTTCCGCTGCCGGACGGAACCAGCGCGACCGTCAAGGGGATCGACCCGCTGGGCAAGGTCGTCACCTCGACCGCGGAGGCGAAAGTCCCCCTGATCACGCCCGCGATCGCCGTCTCGAAGGAGGCTGTCCCGCCGGTGGTGCACGGCGGGGACCAGGTCACCTGGAAGGTCACCGTGCGCAACATCGGCGACAGCCCGCTCAACCCGGTCGTTGTCACCGACGACACGACTCCGGAGTGCTCCCGGTCCTTCGGCGCCCTCACACCCGGCACCCAGCAGACCTACTCGTGCACCGCGAAACCCACGCTCACCACCACAAACGGCGTCACCGCCACGGGTACTGACGCCACCGGCCGACCGGTGACGGCCAAGTCCTCGGCCACCGTAACGGTGATACATCCGGCCTTGGCGGTCACCGCGGCGGCCTCCCCCGCGCAGGTGCGCGAAGGGGACCGCGTCACCTTCACTGTCACCGTGCGCAACTCCGGCGACGTGCCGCTCGACGACGTCGCGGTGGCCGACGACAGTGTGGCCGGTTGTGTCCGCAAGTTCGGCACGTTGGCTCCCAACGCGGTCGAGACCTACAAATGCGAACAGTTAGCTCCGGCGGACGACGTGACGAATACCGTTGTCGCGACCGGCAAAGATCAGCTCGGCACCACACAGCGCGCAACCGCGGATGCGCGGGTCGACGTAATTCACCCGACGCTGGAGGCTGCCGTCACCGCCGCGCCCGCGCAGGTGCGCGAGGGGGACCGTGTCACGTTTACCGTCACGGTGAGCAACACCGGCGACGCCGAGTTCCACGACGTCACGGTGGCAGACGACCGGGTCGCGGAATGTGCGCGCTCTCTCGGAACCGTTGCTGCGCAAGGCAAGCAGACCTTCACCTGCAGCACGGTGGCCGGAGCGCAGGGCTTCCCGAACGACCTGGCCGTAACCGGCACCGACCCGACTGGCCGCTCAACCACCGCGAAGGCGAGCGCGTCGTTCACTGTGCAGCACCCAGCGGTCACCTTGACCGCGACTGTCCAAGGTGGACCGTTCCGCGAACACGACAACGTTGCGGTGCACGTGATCGTGGCGAACGCCGGTGACGTGCCGCTTACCGGTCTGGCCGTCACGACCATGGCCCGCGCCGAAGGCTGTGCACAACAGCACGACGCACTCGCCCCCGGATCCACCTGGACGTTCGACTGCACCACGACCGCGCCAGGCGCCGACGTCACCGAAGCACTGCAGGTCACCGCGAAACCGCCGGTCGGAGCGCCGGTGACCGCGGCGACCGAGGCAGCGATCGACGTGATCCATCCGTTCATCACGCTCGCGCAGAGCGTGGCGCCGACGGTCGTGCGCCCGGGTCAGCCCGCGACGTTCACCCTGACCGTCACCAACGCCGGTGACACCGAACTCCGCGACACCCAGGTCGCCGACTCTGCGGTACCGGAATGCGCCAAGCGGCTGGGAACTCTTGCCCCGCAAGCAAAGCAGACCTACACCTGCGTCCGGACCGCGACCGACGACTTGACCAGCGACGCGACGGTGACGGGCACCGATCCGTCCGGACGCCCGGTCACCGCGAACGCGAGCGCGCACATCGACGTCATCCACCCGGCGATCCAGCTCGCCCAGACTGTCGCGCCGAGGCAGGTGCGCGAGGGGGACCAAGTCACCTTCACCGTCACCGTGCGCAACAGTGGAGACGCCCCGCTGGCCAAGGTGTCCGTTGTGGACGAAAGGACGCCCGGCTGCGCTCGTGACTTCCCCGCTCTGGCTGCCGGCGAAGAACAGCACTACACCTGCACCACGAAGGCGGGCCACGACGGCTACTCGAATACCGTGAAGGCGACCGCCGCAGACCCGATCGGCGGCACGGTAACCGCCACGGCGGACGCTGCGTTCACCGTCGTGCATCCAGGACTGGCGTTGACGAAGACCGTCCACGGCGGCCCCTTCCGTGCAGGCGACCCGGTCACCTTCACCATCACGGCCACCAACACCGGTGACGCTCCGCTGACCGCCGTCAAGGTCACCGACCAAGGCCCCTGCGCGAAAGCCCTCGACACCCTCGCCTCGAAAGCGAACAAAACCTACGACTGCACCATCCCCGCCCCAGCCGACGACGCGGTCAGCACCGCACACGTCACCGGCACCCCGCCGGTCGGCCCGCCGCTCACCGCGTCGGCCGACGCGCACATCGATGTCATCCATCCCGCGCTCACCGTGATGACGTCGGCGAACCCGACCGTCGCGCGGGCTGGCGACACCCTCACCGTGACCGTCGCTGTCACCAACACCGGCGACGTTCCGCTCACCGGGGTGACCAGCACCGATCCCGGCTGCCCGAAGAAGTTCGACCGCCTCGAACCCGGTGCCGCGCAGAGCTACCAGTGCACGCTGAAGGCCAAGCCGGACGACTTCACCGTCCTCGCCACCCTGACCGGAACCGACCCGACGAACCGCCCGGTCACCGCGTCCGGTTCGGCGAAGATCGACGTCATCCACCCGGAAATCGCGATCATGAAGGACGCCCAGCCCTATGAGGTGCGCCAGGGCGACAAGGTCACCTTCTCGCTGCTGGTCCGCAACGTCGGCGACGTTCCGCTGACCGCGGTGTCCGTTGTGGACGATCGCACGCCAGCCTGCGCGCACCAGATCCCGAGCCTGGCCCCGGACGCCCAAATCGAATACCAGTGCACGATCACCGCGGGCGCGGCCGGGTTCACGAACACCGCGAAGGTGACCGGCACCGACCCGACCCAGCGGACGGTGAGCGGCTCCGCCCAGGCGTCGTTCAAGGTGAAAAACCCCGCGTTGACCGTCGCCAAGCACGCCGCCGGCAGCGCGTATCGAGCCGACGACCCGGTGCCGTTCGAGGTCGTGCTCACCAACACCGGCGACCAGCCGTTGCACGACGTCCGGGTGACTGACGACCCCGCCTGCGGGCACACCTTCGCCGAGCTGCCGGTCGGTGGAACCCAGCGCTACCAGTGCGTGGCGCCAGCAACCGCCGTCCAGGCGACCGCGACCGCGGCCGCTCCGTGGGGCCCGCCGGTCACCGCGACCGGAAGAGCGGATTACCCGGTGCTCCACCCAGCGCTAGACCTGCGCCGCGATCACCTGCAGCAGCCGATCCGGCCGGGTGACCCGGTGACGTACGTGAGCACCCTCCGCAACACCGGGGACGCGGCCTTGCACGACGTGACCGTTCGCGACGCGGACCCGGCCTGCTCGTTCACCGTCGCCCAGCTGGCCCCTGGCGAGCAGGTCACCCGTGCCTGCACGCTCTCGGCTCGCGCGGACGTCACCACGACCACCACCGCGATCGCGACTGACCAGACTGGCCGGACAGTCACCAAGGAGGCCACCACGACAACGAAGGTCGGGCCTTGAGGAAGGAAAAAGTAAAGGCAGAAGAGAACTCATCTCCCTGCCGTATTTAACCTATAACGCATCAGGGGGCTTGCCGCAAGACCCGGGTGGTACCGCAGAATCTCCAGCCGAAGCCGGCACCAGCGGAAACGCCGGTGCCGGCGAATCGGCTGCCGAACGAAGGCCGGGAACGACCACAGACGGGGGAAACGAACGAATGGGCAGCTACGTGCTCGGTCTCCAGGAGATCGACCGGGAGCAGGTCGCGATCGTCGGAGGCAAGGGCGCGCATCTGGGCGAACTCGCCCGGATCGACGGGGTCCGCGTGCCGCCTGGCTTTTGCGTGACGACGGAAGCGTTCGAGCGGATCATCGAGGGCGCGCCGGAACTGGCCGGACCGCTGGAGCGGTTGTCGAAGCTGAACCCGGACGACCGGGACGCGATCGTCGAGGGCAGCGCGGAGGTCCGGCAGGCGCTGGATGCGATCGTCATCCCGGACGACCTGGCCGCGGAGATCACCGACGCGCTGGTGGACGGACGCGCCTACGCGGTCCGGTCGAGCGCGACCGCGGAGGACCTTCCGGGAGCTTCCTTCGCTGGTCAGCAGGACACGTACCTCAACGTGCTCGGCGCGGAGGCGGTCCTGCGGCACATCAGCCGGTGCTGGGCGTCGCTGTTCACCGAACGAGCGGTGACCTACCGGCTGCGCAACGGCTTTGACCACCGGAAAGTCCACATGGCAGTGGTCGTGCAGCAGATGGTCTTCCCGCGGGCGGCCGGGGTCCTCTTCACCGCCGATCCGGTGACGTCCAACCGGAAGGTCGCCGTCGTGGAGGCCAGCTTCGGCCTCGGCGAGGCGCTGGTTTCCGGCTTGGTCAACGCTGACAACTACCAGGTGCGCGACGGCGTGATCGTCGACAAGGCGATCGCCGCCAAACAACGCGCCATCCTTGCCGTCGAGGGCGGCGGCACCGAAGAGCAGGAAATCGTCTCAGACCAGCAGGAACAGGCCGCATTGACCGACGAGGAGGTTCTCCGGCTCGTCGAACTGGGCCGCACGATCGAAGCGCATTTCGGCCGTCCGCAGGACATCGAATGGTGCTTGGCCGACGACGAGTTCCAGATCGTCCAGAGCCGCCCGATCACCACGCTGTTCCCGATCCCGGAGGGCGCCGACGGCGGAAACCACGTCTATCTCTCGGTCGGCCACCAGCAGATGATGACCGACGCGATGAAGCCGCTGGGCCTGTCGGTCTGGCAGCTGACGACCCCGCGGCCGATGGCCGAGGCCGGCGGACGGTTGTTCGCGGACGCCACCGCGTTGCTGTCCGCGCCCCAGAGCCGAGGCAGTTTCCTTGAAGTGGTGGGGAAAACCGACCCGCTGATGAAGGACGCGCTGGAGACCGTCCTTTCCCGCGAGGGCTTCCTCCCGCTGGCCGAGGACGACGGTCCCGGCGAGCGGGTCCCCGGCGCCGTACCGGCCACCATCGAGACCGATCCGGCCGTCGTCACCGAACTGATCCAGCACAGCGAGGCTTCCATCGCCGCGCTGCAACGCGAAATCGCCACGAAGTCCGGCAGCGAGTTGCTCGACTTCCTCTTCGAGGACATCAAGGAAATGCGCCGGATTCTCTTCGACCCGCGCAGCCACCAGGTGTTCACGGCGGCGATGCAGGCGTCCTGGTGGTTGAACGACCACCTGCAAGAGTGGCTCGGCGAAAAGAACGTCGCCGACACGCTCACCCAGTCGGTCCCGCACAACATCACGTCGGAGATGGGCCTCGCACTCCTCGACGTCGCGGACGTGCTCCGGACGCATCCCGAGGTCGTCGCGTTCCTGCAGGACGTCGAGGACAACGGGTTCCTGGACGAACTGCCGAAGCTGGCCGGCGGGGCGGAATCGCGCGCCGCGATCCAGGCGTACCTCGACAAGTACGGCATGCGCTGCGTCGGCGAAATCGACATCACCCGGCCGCGGTGGAGCGAACAGCCGGTCGCGCTGGTGCCGATGTTGTTGTCCAACATCAAAAACTTCGAACCGGGAGCCGGGAAACGCCGCTTCGAACAAGGCCGTCGGGAAGCGTTGGACAAGGCGCGGGAAGTCCTGGAACGCTTGCGTGCCTTGCCGGACGGCGAGGCGAAGGCCGAGGAAACCGAGCGGATGATCGAGCGTGTCCGCACGTTCACCGGATACCGCGAGTACCCGAAGTACGGCATGGTCAGCCGCTATTTCGTGTACAAGCAAGCCTTGCTCGGCGAGGCCGAGCGCCTGGTGCGGGCCGGGGTGCTCGACGAGCCGGAGGACCTCTTTTTCCTGCGGCTGCAGGAATTCCAGGAGGTCGTGCGGACGAACGAGGTCGACCGCGAGCTGATCCGGCAGCGCAGGGAAGCGTTCCAGTCTTGCGAATCGCTGACGCCGCCCCGCGTGCTCACGTCGGACGGCGAGGCCGTTTCCGGCAGCTACCGTCGCGACGACCTGCCCGAAGGCGCGCTGGGCGGACTGCCGGTGTCCGCCGGGACCATCGAAGGACGCGCCCGCGTCATCCTGGATCTCGCCGAGGCCGATCTTGAACCGGGCGACATCCTCGTCACGGCGTACACGGATCCGAGCTGGTCACCGCTGTTCGTGGCGATCACCGGCCTGGTGACCGAGGTCGGCGGCCAGATGACGCACGGCGCGGTGATCGCGCGGGAGTACGGACTGCCCGCGGTCGTCGGGGTCCAGAACGCCACGCGGCTGATCAAGGACGGTCAGCGGATCCGGGTCAACGGGACGGACGGGTACATCGAGGTGCTCGACGCTGGGTAGTGGATCTCCGGCCGCTGCGCCATTTGGAGGTAACCATCGTAATCAGTTCGTGATAGTTTCCGCGGCTGTGTCCTCCATTAGTGTGCGCGTCCGGGCTGTAGGTGTGACTCTCAGTGTTCTCGTCGGGGGTATCGGAGCAGCAGGCGGAACCTTCGCGCTGCGCTCCGGGCACCTCGGCACACTGAGCGTCGCTGTCCCGGAAACGCGCACCGACGGCGTATCCGCGGGTGCGCTGAGACCGTTCGCGGTGTCGCCGGCGTCCTCCACGTCGGCGACGCCGAGCACCACTGCGCCCGCGACCACGACGACGCGGTCGAGTTCAGCCACGCCCGCGCCGCCCCCGCCCCCGCTGCCGCCGTCCTCCACTGCAGAGTCCAAAAAGGACATTCCGACGAGCAGTAGCAGCAGCAGCCCGAAGCCGGCACCCCAGCCGCGCAGTACGCCGACGCTGGCGGGCCAGGTCCTCGCGCTGGTCAATGACGAGCGGGACAAGGCGGGCTGCGACCCGGTGACCGAGGAGTCGCACCTCGACAAAGCGGCGCAGGGGCACAGCGACGACATGTCCGAGCGCGACTACTTCTCCCACGACACCCCGGAAGGCGAGAGCTTCGCCGACCGCATCACCGCCGCGGGATATCCCCAGCCGGGCGCGGAGAACATCGCGAAGGGCGCGACCAGCGCGGACCAGGTGATGCAGATGTGGATGAACTCCAGCGGGCGCCGCAAGAACATCCTCAACTGCTCGCTGAAGAAACTGGGCGTCGGCGTCGCGACCGACGGCTGGTACTGGACCCAGGACTTCGGCTACTGATTCGGCCGCGGCGGAAGGCCGTACCGGGCCAGCACCGTCGCGCGCAGCTTGGGATCCGTCCGCGGAACCGGCTCGATGAACACCTCCGCGACGTCCGGGAACCGCTCGCTCAGTTCCTCCGCCATCCGCACGCACGCGCGTTCGAGGTCGGCGGCGCCGAGCGCGTCGTCGAAGTCCACGCGGGCGCACACCAGGACGTGGTCGGTGCCCATCAGCATGGTCTGCAGATCCACCAGCGCGTCGATTTCCGGCGCGGAACCCAGGTGGTCCCGGATGCCGCGGACCAGGCGCTGGTCCGCCTGACGGCCGATCAGCAGACCGCGGTTCGTGCTGCCCAGCAGGTACGCGACGCACGCCAGGAGCACGCCGATGAGGATCGACGCGATGCCGTCCCACACGTCCGAGCCGGTCAGCTGGTGCAGCCCGATCCCGGCGAACGCGAGCAGCAGCCCGACCAGCGCCGCCGAGTCCTCGAACAGAACCGTCTTCGGGGCCGGGTCGTCGATCATCCGCAGGTAGGCGAAGAACGTGCGCTGCTCGGCTTTCGCGTCGCGACGGACCTGGCGAACCGCCTGCGCCCACGACACCGATTCGAGCGCGAAAGCCAGGGCCAGCACGATGTAGCCGACGATCGGTTTCGTCTGCTCGGCGCCTTTCCCGAAAACGGTGGTGAATCCTTCGTACAGCGCGAAAACCGCACCGGAAGCGAAGATCGACACCGCGGCCAGCAGCGACCAGAAGTACCGCTCCTTGCCGTACCCGAACGGATGGCGGCGATCCGCCGGCCGCTCCGACCGTTTCAGCGCGGTGAGCAGCAAGACCTCGGTGATGGTGTCGGCGACCGAATGCGCGGCCTCCGAGAGCATCGCGCCGGATCCGGTGATGATGCCCGCGACGAGCTTCAGCACCGCGATCGCCAGGTTCACCCCGCCGGCCAGTACCACGGTGAGGGTGCTTTCGCCGCCGCCTTCCGATTCGTCGCTCACGCCGGAAAGCGTAATGGCCCCAGACGAAAACGGCCCTTCCAGCGCGAGGCTGGAAGGGCCGTTCTCAGTCTTGCTGACGAGTCAGTCGTCGCCCTCGGGCAACGGCGTTCCGGTCGGCTTCTCGTCGGACGGGACGTCCGGCTTGGCCGACAGCTCCGCGTCCGATTCGTCCAGCGACGGCGCGCCCGAGGCGACCAGCGCCGGCTCCGGCTTGCGCTTCACCGCGGTGAGCAGCAGCTGCGCGACGTCCACGACCTCGACCTTCTCGCTCGCGATGCCGTCGCTCTGGCGCGAGGTGACGCCGTCGGTGAGCATCACGCGGCAGAACGGGCAGCCGGTGGCGATCTTCGACGGAGCGGTGCCGAGTGCCTCGTCCACGCGCTCGACGTTGATCCGCTTGCCGATCTTCTCTTCCATCCACATCCGCGCGCCGCCCGCGCCGCAGCACATCGACCGGTCGCCGTGCCGCGGCATTTCGCGCAGCTGCGCACCGGACGCGCCGACGAGCTCGCGCGGAGCGTCGTAGACCTTGTTGTGCCGGCCCAGGTAGCAGGGGTCGTGGTAGGTGACGTCCTCGGCGACCGGCGCGACCGGCGTCAGGTGCTTCTCCCGCACCAGGCGGTTCAGCAGCTGCGTGTGGTGCACGACGTCGAACTGGCCGCCCAGCTCCGGGTACTCGTTGGCGAGGGTGTTGAAGCAGTGCGCACAGGTGACGACCACCTTGCGCGCCTTGCGTTCCCGGCCCTCGAACACCGAGTTCAGCACCTCGACGTTCTGCTGCGCCAGCATCTGGAACAGGAACTCGTTGCCCGCGCGGCGAGCCGGGTCACCGGTGCAGGACTCCTCCGAGCCGAGCACGGTGTACTTGACGCCCGCGATGTGCAGCAGTTCCGCGACGGCGCGGGTGGTCTTCTTCGCGCGGTCCTCGAACGCGCCGGCGCAGCCGACCCAGAACAGGTACTCGGCGTCGCCGAGGTCGCCGTCGAAGACCGGAACCTCGAAGTCGAGGTCCTCCGTCCACTGCAGACGGTCCTTGGCGTTCTGGCCCCACGGGTTGCCCTTGTTCTCCAGGTTCTTGAACATGCCGTTCAGTTCCGTGGGGAACGACGACTCGATCATCACCTGGTAGCGGCGCATGTCCACGATGTGGTCGACGTGCTCGATGTCGACCGGGCACTGCTCGACGCAGGCACCGCACGAGGTGCAGGACCACAGGACGTCCGGGTCGATGACGCCGCCGTCGTCGCCGACGAGCGCCTTCTGCGACTCGGCGATCGCGAGGACGTCGATGCCCGCGTACATGTTGTCGCCGGACAAGCCGATCTCGTCGCCGGCCATGTCGCGCTTGCCGCCCGCGAGCAGGTACGGAGCCTTCGCGTAGGCGTGGTCGCGAAGCTGCGTGATGAGCAGCTTCGGCGACAGCGGCTTGCCGGTGTTCCACGCCGGGCACTGCGACTGGCAACGGCCGCATTCGGTGCAGGTGGAGAAGTCCAGCCAGCCCTTCCAGCTGAAGTCCTCGATCGCGCCGACACCGAAGGTGTCCTCGTCCGGGTCGGCTTCTTCGAGGTCGAGCACCTTGCCCTTGCTCATCATCGGCTTGACCGCGCCGAGCGCGACGCCGCCGTCCGCCTCGCGCTTGAAGTAGATGTTGAAGAACGCGCTGAACCGGTGCCAGGCGATGCCCATCGTCATCGTGCGGGCCACGACGATCAGCCAGACCGTGGCGCTCATCAGCTTGATGAAGGCGAACACCGACACCAGCGCCGCGCTCGAGGGCAGCAGCTCGCTGAGCGGGTTCGAGACGAACGCGGCCCAGGTCGGCGTCTCGTGGACGTGCATCGCGGCCTTGCCCGCGCGCACGCCGATGATGCCGATGCCCTCGACGATCACCACGGCCTCGACGAAGTAGGCCCACTTGAAGTTCGAGCCCGCGAACCGCGACAGCCGGTCGGCGCGGCGCGGGTGGTTCAGCTGACGGATGATCGCGAGCGCGACGCCGCCGACGACCGTGCCGACGCCGAGCAGCTCCATCAAGAGGCTCCACAGCGACCAGTCCTCGAGGATCGGCCAGCCCCAGGTCGGGACGAACACCTCGCCGTAGGCCTCGAAGAGCGCGAGCGACCCGATCAGGAAGCCCCACATGACCAGCCAGTGCCACGGGGCGACCTGGCGGAACTTCGCCATGCGGGTGTGTGCCGCGAACTCCTTGATCAGGGTCATCAAGCGGGCCATGAACGGGCCGTTGCGCGTCGCGTCCGGCTGGCCGAGCTTGATCACCCGCACGAAGCGGGCAATGGTCGCGATGAACATTCCCCAGGCGACGATGCCCAGGAGGACGGAGATCCCCCCGAGCGTCAGCTGTACAGCGCCCATCGTCGGGTGCCTTTCGTCCGGTGTGGTGGTGCCGCCGCGCGAGCGCGCCGGTGCCGAGCAGGGTAACGCTTCTTACTGATGGGTAACCGGTCCGACGGTCCCAAGTCCCACCGATGTGGTGCACGCCTCGCTAGCAAGTGGGACGATCGTTCAGGTACTTTCTTCTGCTATGGGTGCTTACTTGTACCTCGCTTTGGCCATCGCCGCAGAAGTGACCGCTACGATTTCGCTCAAACTCTCGGAGGGCTTCTCGCGGCTGACGCCGTCGATCCTCGTGGTCGTCGGATACGGCTTGGCGTTCTTCGCGCTGTCGCGGGTGCTGAAGCTCGGACTGCCGATCGGGGTGGCCTACGCGATCTGGGCCGCGGCGGGCGTGGCGCTGGTCGCGCTGGTCGGAGTGCTGTTTTTGAAGGAGCCGATCAACCTCGCGATGATTTCCGGGCTCGTGCTCGTGATCGGCGGGGTGGTGCTCATCGAGGCCGGGAGCCAAGCGTGAAAATCCAGACCGACGGCCGCAAGGCCCGCGGCGAGAAGCGGCGGACCGAGATCATCGAAGCGACCCTGCGAGTGATCGAACGCGACGGCGTCGCCGGGGTCACGCACCGCACGGTCGCGGCCGAAGCGGGCGTGCCGACGACGTCCACGACGTACCACTTCTCCTCGCTGGACGACTTGCTCGTGGCGACCCTTATTTCGTGCGCGCGCGACATGGCGACCGAGGTGTACTGGATGATCGACCGCGCCCGCTCGCGTGGGAGCCGCGGCGCCGAAGAGGTGGCCGGCCTGCTCGCGGAGGCGCTCGGGCCTCGTCGCGGGCGCACGATGGCGGAGTACGAGCTGTACCTGCTGGCCGCGCGCAAACCCGAACTGCGCCCGGCCGCGCGGCGCTGGCTGGATGTGCTGACGTCGATGGTCCGGCACGACGACGAGGTCGCGTTCCGGGTGTTCCTCGCGGGTATTGACGGCCTGCTGATCCAGGGGCTGATCGACGACGAGCCGCCGTCCGCGGAGGAGTTGCGGCCGGTGGTGGATTACCTGCTCAAACCCGCCTGAATTCGGTGGAGCTTCCGGGACGCGGTCGGCTAGCTTGCCGGGCATGAGGGTCGTGGGTGAATACGAGGTCGACGACCGGCGGGAGCGGCTCGACCTCGACGTGCTGTGGGGATTCCTCTCCACCGAGGCTTATTGGGGCCGGTGGCGCACGCGAGAACAGGTGGAAGCGGCGGTCGCCGGGTCGTGGCGGGTGGTCGGCGCGTACTCGCGTTCGAGCGGCCGGCAGGTCGGCTTCGCGCGAGCCTTCTCTGACGGAGTGACCTCGGCGTATCTCGGCGACGTGTTCGTGCTCCCGGAGGCGCGCGGGGCCGGGCTGGGCAAGGAAATCGTGCGCGAGATGATCGACAACGGGCCGGGAGCGGGCTTCCGCTGGATGCTGCACACCGCGGACGCGCACGGGCTCTACCGGCAGTTCGGGTTCGCGGAACACGTGAAGGGACGGTTCCTCGAACGCGAGGGGGCTAACCGGGAGTCTCTTCGGTAAGTCCATTGTGGACGGAAAGGGCGGCGGCCACGACGTCGCGGATCAAGGTACGCGCGCTGCGGAACTGGACGAACGCGCGCCCCTGGGCGTTCAGGACGATCGCGCCCACCACGTCGGGTCGCGGTTGCGGTTCCGCCGCAACCGCGACCCCCGGCTCCCCCATCGGCAACGTCAGCCCTTGTTCTCGTAAACCGGCACCAACGTCGCTCGGCCCAGCGTGTGTCCGAACATGTTGAAGCCCAGGAACGCAGGCGTGGCGTCCTCCGGAACGTCCAACGTCTCCACGTCCAGCGCGTGCACCACGAAGAAGTACCGGTGCGGCCCGTGTCCGGGAGGCGGCGCGGCTCCCAGGAACTGCTTCACCCCGCCGTCACCCTTAAGCGTGACCGCTCCGTCCGGCAGCCCCGTCCCCGCGGAGTCACCGGCGCCAGCCGGCAGCGAAGTCACCGAGGCCGGGATGTTGAACACCGCCCAGTGCCAGAAACCGCTGGCAGTCGGGGCGTCCGGGTCGTACACCGTGATCGCGAAGCTGCGGGTGCCTTCCGGGAAGCCTTCCCACGCCAGCTGCGGCGAACGGTCCTCGCCGCCGGCGCCGAAGATGCCCGACAGATGCGCCTGGGCCAGCGTTTCTCCGTCGGCGATGTCCGTGCTGCGCAGGGTGAACGAGGGAACCGACGGCAGGTAGTCGTACGGATTGGGTGGCTGGGGCATGGGTTCCTCCTGATCCACGGGGCTCTCCGGCCGCCAGGTTAGGACCCTGGCCCTCCCGTCGCCGCCTCAGGGATGTTTCGGGGGGTTTACCGGATGTCCCCAGGGTGCCCCACCTTCTAACGTTTCTCGCGACAGCCGAGAGTGGTACTGGGGGGAACTGACATGGCACGCCCGCTTCTGGCACTGGCCGGCATCGCGGTGATCGGCGTTGGAATGGCGATCGGATTCGGCGGGTGGGGATTCGGGTCCACGGTTTCGCGGGACGCGACGCTGTCGCAGGAGATCCGCGGGGTGAAGCTCGAGAACGGCTCCGGTGACGTACGCATCCGCACGGCTCCCGGCGCGGCCCGCGTGCATCAGACCCTGCGCTACCACTTCAGCGGCCAGCCCGGCGACGCTTACCGCGTCGAGGGCGATCAGCTCGTCATCGCCGACTGCGGCCGCAACTGCACCGCCGACACGGAGCTGGTCGTCCCGGCCGGCATCCCGGTCACCGGCAGCTCCAATTCCGGCACGCTCGACTTCGCGGGCGTCGGCAGCGTCGACGTCACCGCCGATTCCGGGCGGGCTCAGGTGCGGGATGTCCCCGGGCTGGTCAAGCTGCAGATGGACAGCGGCGCGGCCGAACTGCACAACGTCGGCGAGGTGCGGGTGCACAGCCAGTCCGGCCGGATCGAGGGCGACGGCCTGCGCGGGCCGGTCGACGTCTTCGCGGGCAGCGGGCGCATCGAACTCGCGCTGGCCCAGCCCAACAACGTCAAGGCGCAGGCCGACTCCGGCCGCGTCGAGCTGACCGTGCCGCGCGGCGGGTCCTACCAGGTCACGGGCAACAGCGACAGCGGTCACCGGAGCATCGACGTTCCGCAGAACTCAGGTCCGGACGCGAAGACGCTCGAGGTCACCACGGACAGCGGCAGCGTCACGGTCAAGGCCGTCTGAAGGGGAGAACAGACACATCATGCGCAAACTCGAAACGCGGCTGCTGGCCGCGGTGCTGGCGGGCGCGGTGGGGGCGTTCGCGATCACCGCGGCAGTCGGCCACTCGCCTGAGCCGCCGGCCACGGCACCGGTCGCGGTCGTGGAAATCCCGGTGCAGCAGGGGGTCGTCCGGAACGCGGAGGCGGTCGTGCTCCGCACCGCGGCCGACGATCGGACGGCGCGCCGGGCATGAACCTGGCCGCTGCCGCGCTGACCCTGCTTCCGCTGGTCAGCGCGCCGACACCGGCGTTGACGTGGACGCCGTGCGGAGCTCGTCAATCCGGGCGGGCCGGGCGGATCCGGGGTCGGCTTCGTGCGCTTCGGCGGACTCGCCCCCAAGGTCATCGGCTCGGCCCGGAAACCGTTGCGAGACCGCTTCGACCTCATCGGCTTCGACCCGCGCGGCGTGTGGTTCAGCGATCCGAAGATCACCTGCGACCAGGCGAAGCTGTACGACCCGAAGATCGGCCTCTTCCCGAGCACGCGCCAGCAGTACGACGCCTTCGCCGCGCACAACCGCGCGGCGGGCGAGGACTGTCTGGCCAAGACCGGGCCGATGCTCGGGCACGTGGACACGCAGAGCGCCGCCGAGGACATCGACGCGATCCGCGCCGCGCTCGGCGAACAGAAGATCTCCTGGCTCGGCGTCTCGTACGGCACCGAGCTGGGCGCGGTGTACGCGTCGAAGCATCCGGACCGGGTGCGCACGATGGTGCTCGACGGTGCGGTCGACCATGCCCGGCCGATGCGTCAGGCGATGGTCGAGGAAGCCGCTGCCACCGAGGACGCCTTGCTGCGGTTCGTCGCGTGGTGCGACCGCTCGAGCGACTGTGCGCTGCACGGCAAGAACGCGCTCGCCCGCTACGACGACCTCGTCACCCACGGCGGGTACGCGAGAGCGCTGGGCCGCCAGGCGACCGGCGAGGAACTGGCCTCCGGCGCCTACGGCTACCTCTCTCTCCCCTCCCAGTGGCCGAACCTGAGCCGCGCGCTGGCGGACCTGGACGCGAGCGCGCTCGCGACGAACTCGCAGTTCGCGAGCGAGACGTATGGCGCGTACCGCTCGATCGGCTGCGAGGACTTCCCGTCGCCGTTCACCCGCTTGGCGGACCTGCGTGCGACAGCCACGACGATCCGCGCGGTCGCCCCGCACAGCTGGCGCTACAGCGAGTACTGGGACCTGTCCGCGGGCTCGCCGCGAGCATCGACGGATCGGCGCTGCTCATGTACTACGGCGACGGCCACACCGGGCTGCTCAACTCCGAGTGCGCGCGGCGTGCCGAGGCCAGCTACCTGGTGAGCGGCGTCACACCAGCGCGGGACGAATTCTGCGGGTGAACCCGGGAACAAGACCGGGAGGTTGCCCGTTATCCTGATATCAAGGTTGAGCGCAGTCGGCTCAAGTCTGCCAGACCGGGCCGAGCGCGAGACCGTGAGAACCTGCTAAGAAGGTACTCAAGAGTGCCTCGAAACCGCAGGTCACGAACATAGCAGCAACCCTGTCCAGAACACGAGAGGAAGCACCATGGCGCGAGCGGTCGGCATCGACCTCGGCACGACCAACTCGGTCGTCGCCGTCCTTGAGGGCGGCGAGCCGACGGTCATCGCCAACTCGGAAGGCTCCCGTACCACCCCGTCCATCGTCGCCTTCGCCAAGAACGGCGAAGTGCTCACCGGCCAGCCGGCGAAGAACCAGGCCGTCACGAACGTCGACCGCACGATCCGGTCCGTGAAGCGGCACATCGGCACCGACTGGAAGACCGAGATCGACGGCAAGGCCTACACGCCGCAGGAGATCAGCGCGCGCGTGCTGATGAAGCTGAAGCGCGACGCGGAGGCGTACCTGGGCGAGGAGATCACCGACGCGGTGATCACCGTCCCGGCGTACTTCGAGGACGCACAGCGGCAGGCCACCAAGGAGGCCGGCCAGATCGCGGGCCTCAACGTGCTCCGGATCGTGAACGAGCCGACCGCGGCCGCGCTGGCCTACGGCCTGGACAAGGGCGAGAAGGAACAGACCATCCTGGTCTTCGACCTCGGCGGCGGCACGTTCGACGTCTCGCTGCTGGAGATCGGCGAGGGCGTCGTGGAGGTGCGCGCCACCTCCGGTGACAACCACCTCGGCGGCGACGACTGGGACGAGCGCATCGTCACCTGGCTGGTCGACAAGTTCAAGGCCGCCAACGGCATCGACCTGACCAAGGACAAGATGGCGCTGCAGCGCATCCGCGAGGCGGCCGAGAAGGCGAAGATCGAGCTCTCCAGCTCCAACTCCGCCAGCATCAACCTGCCCTACATCACGGTGGACGCGGACAAGAACCCGCTGTTCCTCGACGAGACGCTGTCGCGCGCCGAGTTCCAGAAGATCACCTCGGACCTGCTGGACCGCACCAAGGCCCCGTTCAACAACGTCATCCGCGACGCGGGCATCTCGGTCGGCGACATCGACCACGTCGTGCTCGTCGGCGGTTCCACCCGCATGCCGGCGGTGGCCGAGCTGGTCAAGGAGCTGACCGGCGGCCGCGAGCCGAACAAGGGCGTGAACCCGGACGAGGTCGTCGCCGTGGGCGCCGCGCTGCAGGCCGGCGTGCTCAAGGGCGAGGTGAAGGACGTCCTGCTGCTCGACGTGACCCCGCTGTCGCTGGGCATCGAGACCAAGGGCGGCGTCTTCACCAAGCTGATCGAGCGCAACACCACGATCCCGACCAAGCGGTCCGAGATCTTCTCGACGGCGGACGACAACCAGCCGTCGGTGCAGATCCAGGTGTTCCAGGGCGAGCGCGAGATCGCCGCGGCGAACAAGAAGCTCGGCATGTTCGAGCTGACCGGTCTTCCGCCGGCCCCGCGCGGCGTGCCGCAGATCGAGGTCACCTTCGACATCGACGCCAACGGCATCGTGCACGTGACCGCTAAGGACCTCGGCACGAACAAGGAGCAGTCGATGACGATCACCGGCGGCTCCGCGCTGCCGAAGGACGACATCGAGCGCATGGTCAAGGACGCCGAGGCGCACGCCGAGGAAGACAAGAAGCGCCGCGAGGAAGCGGAAACCCGCAACCAGGCGGAGACGCTGGTCTACCAGACCGAGAAGTTCGTCAAGGACAACGACGACAAGCTGCCCGAGGACCTCAAGGGCAAGGTGAAGTCGGCGATCGACGAGGCGAACGAGGCGCTCAAGGGCACCGACTCGGCCAAGATCCGCGAGTCCATCGAGAAGCTGAACACCGCTTCGCAGGAGATGGGCAGCGCGCTGTACGCGAACGCGGGCGCGGCCGGTGCCGAAGGCGCCCAGGGTGCTGAGGGCGCGGCCGGTGCCGCGGGCGACGCTCCGAAGTCGAAGGCGGACGACGTGGTCGACGCCGAGATCGTGGAAGAGGACGAGAAGAAGTGACCCCCCGCCACTCCGAGACCGAGGGCACTGGCCCCGAGGAACCGGTAGTCGTGCGGGATCGGCGACGGGTGGACCCGCAGACCGGCGAGGTCCGCCCGCCGGCCGCGGAGGAAACTCCGGCTGGCGAGGAGCCCGTGGAGCACGCGGGCCCCTCGCTGGGCGATTCCGTGGACGAAGCCGTTCCGGCCGCCTCGGATGTAGAGAAGCAACTGTCCGAGCGCACTGCCGACCTGCAGCGTCTGCAGGCGGAGTACGCGAACTACCGCAAGCGGGTCGACCGCGACCGCGAGGCCGTCGTGCAGAGCGCGAAGGCGTCCGTGGTCGGCGATCTGCTTCCGCTGCTGGACGACCTCCAGCGCGCGGAGCAGCACGGCGACCTCACCGGCGCGTTCAAGTCGGTGGCCGACAAGCTGGTCAGCAGCTTGGAGCGGGCCGGCCTGGAGGCGTTCGGCTCCGAGGGCGAGGAATTCGACCCGAGCATCCACGAGGCCGTGCAGCACAACACGTCCCCGGACGTGAAGGGCCCGACGGTCACGGTGGTGATGCGCCGCGGCTACCGCTTCGGCGAGCGGGTGCTGCGGGCGGCGCTGGTCGGCGTGACCGACCACGAGCCCGGCGAGGCGCCCGCGCAGCAGCCGGTCGATCCGCCGGTGGGCGGCGAACTGCCGCTCGACGGTTCGGTCGATGAGTCCGGCCAGCAGTAACACTCGGTTCGCAGCGAAAGGAGGAGACACCCGATGAGTGCTCGGGAGTGGATCGGCAAGGACTTCTACAAAGAGCTGGGTGTCTCCTCCGACGCGACCACGGACGAGATCAAGAAGGCCTACCGCAAGCTGGCCAAGGAAAACCACCCGGACGCCAACGCGGGCAACACCGCGGCCGAGAACAAGTTCAAGGCCGTGTCCGAGGCGTACGGAGTGCTGTCCGATCCGGCCAAGCGCAAGGAGTACGACGAGGCGCGCACGCTCTTCGGCTCCGGCGGCGGGGGCGGATTCGGCGGCTTCCCCGGCGGTGGCGGCGCGGGCGGGTTCGACATGAGCGACCTGTTCACCCAGGCCGGCGCTGGACAGCAGGGCGGCTTCGGCGGGCTCGGCGACATCCTGGGCGGCATCTTCGGCCGTGGCCGGGGCGGTGCCGGCGGCGCCACGGCGAACCGGCCGCAGCGCGGCGCGGACGTCGAGACGGACGTGCGGATCGACTTCCTCGAGTCGGTCAAGGGCGCGACGCTGCCGTTGCGGCTGTCGAGCCCGGCCACCTGCTCCACCTGCGGCGGCAACGGCGCGCGGCCGGGCACCTCGCCGCGGGTCTGCCCGACCTGCAGCGGGTCCGGGCTGGTCAGCCGCAGCCAGGGCGCGTTCGCGTTCTCCGAGCCGTGCCAGGACTGCCGCGGCCGGGGCAGGATCATCGACGACCCGTGCCCGGAGTGCGCGGGCGAGGGCATCAGCACCCGCACCCGCACGCTCACCGTGCGCATCCCGCCGGGCGTGAAGGACGACCAGCGGATCCGGCTGGCCGGCCAGGGCGAACCCGGCCGAGGCGGCGCGCAGGCGGGCGACCTGTACGTGCGCGTGCACGTGGCCCCGCACAAGCTGTTCGGGCGCAAGGACCTCAACCTCACGCTCACCGTGCCGGTGGACTTCACCGAACTCGCGCTGGGCACGACCATCACGGTGCCGACGCTCGAAGGCAAGGTGTCGCTGAAGGTGCCCGCGGGTACCGCGAGCGGCCGAGTGTTGCGCGTGCGCGGAAAGGGCATTCAGAAGAGGGACGGCGCGCAGGGCGATCTGCTGGTCACCCTGGAGGCGGCGGTCCCGGCGAAGCTCGACGACAAGGCGCGGTCGGCACTCGAGGCCTACGCCGAGGCGATGAAGGGCCACGACCCGCGCCCTGAGATCACCGAGTTGCTCGAAGGCAGGTGAGGGTGATGTTCGGCGGCAATCCGGGACTCCCGCACGGCGCGGACGAGGACACCCCGGTGTTCGTGATTTCGGTGGCGGCCCAGCTTTCCGGGCTGCACGCGCAGACGCTGCGCTCCTACGACCGGCACGGCCTGGTTTCGCCAGGCCGCACCGCCGGCGGCGGACGGCGCTACTCGCTGCGCGACATCGCCCTGCTGCGCGAGGTCCAGCGCCTCTCGCAGGAGGAAGGCGTCAACCTTTCCGGCATCAAGCGCATCATCGAACTGGAGAACCAGGTCGACGCGCTGCGGTCCCGGGTGCACGAGCTGACCGAAGAACTCGCCGCTGCCTACGCGGCCGCCGAACAGGCCGCCGCCGCGGTGCACGCGTCCTATCGCAAGGATTTGGTGCCGCTGCGGCAGAACACCGCGCTGGTGGTCTGGAAACCCAAGCGCCGCTGAACACCTTGGGAGGGACGATCACGGTTCTCGCCCGTGGTCGCCACTCACGAGCCGAGCCCCTCCTGCTGCCGCGGGAGGGGCTTTTTGCTGCCTGGCCGGACCCCGCCTCCCCGGAGTACCGCACGGCAGGCTTTCGCATGGCCAGGTCCGCGAACTCGATGCGGGTGCCGTGAGTGTTTATGCCGGTTCTCACGGTGATCGCCACTCGCAAGCCCGCGTCTGTCCGCCGCTGGAGGGCCTTACTGTCCTGATTGGACTTCCGCGCCGAGCCTCCGCAGATCGGCGAACGCCTCGTCCAGGTAGTCGTCCAAGCTCCGCGACGGGTCGCTGATCCAAGCTTGCGTGGCGTGATGGAACGTCGCCCACCCAGCGTGGGCGGCCAGCCGGGCGAGCCGGTCCTCGACGCCTCGCTGCCGCAGTGCTTCCGCGAGTGCTTCGGCGAGCGTCGCGGCTTTGGCGAGGTTGCGTTCGCGCAGGGTCGGCGTCGCGGCGATCAGGTCGCGCCGGGGTTCGGCGAACGGGAGATTGCGCTCCATGATCCGCCCGGCCTTCCGGAAGGCGCGCAGCAGGATTTCCAGCGGCGCGAGGCCTTCCGGGGCTTCGGCGACCGACTTCGTCAGGTCGTCGCGCAGGTCGGCTTCGCCGTCGAAGAGCACCTCGCGCTTGTCCGGGAAGTGCCGGAAGAACGTGCGCTCGGTGACGCCGGCCCGGGCCGCGATCTCCGCGGTGGTCGTCTTGTCGAAGCCGTTTTCCCGGTACAGCTCCAGCGCCGCCTGTTTGAGGCGGCTGCGCGCTTCTGCTCCGCTCCGTGGCACGTCGTGAGCGTACCCGGAGTTTGCGCCAGTGACTGACACCACATTGCGTCAGTCACTGTCGGTACGCGTAGAGTCAGTGACTGACACTAAGGAGCCTTTCATGAATGTCTTCGTCACTGGCGGATCCGGCCAGACCGGCCCCGCCGTCGTCACCGAGCTGATCCGGGCTGGGCACACCGTCATCGGCCTGGCCCGGTCGGACGCCGCCGCCGCGCGGCTGGAGTCGCTGGGCGCGACGCCGCACCGGGGTTCGCTCGACGATCTCGACAGCCTCCGCCGCGGTGCCGAAGCCGCCGACGGCGTGCTGCACATGGCCCAAGGCGGCAGCTACGCCGATCCGGACGACTTGATCCGCCGAGACTGCGAGGCGATCGACGCACTCGGCCAGGCGCTGGTCCGCACCGGCAAACCGTTCGTCAGCACGTCCGGCACGCTGGTGCTGAAGGCCGACCAGGTCAGCACGGAACTCGACCCGGCGGATCCCCATTCTGTTGCGTACTTCCGCATTCCCGGCGAGCAAACCTGCCTCGGATTCGCCGATCGGGGTGTCCGTGCCAGCGTCGTGCGGCTCGCGCCGACCGTGCACGGGCCGCGCGACCACGGCTTCGTTCCGGCGCTGATCGCGGGCGCGCGCCGGGCGGGCGTCTCGGCGTACCTAGGCGACGGCATGAACCGCTGGCCCGCTGTCCATCGCGACGACGCGGCCGTGCTTTTCCGTCTAGCGCTGGAGAAAGCGCCTGCCGGGAGCATGCTGCACGGGGTCGGGGAAATCGTCACGATCAAGAGCGTCGCGGAGAAGATCGCGCAGCTGCTGGACATCCGCACGGCGTCCCTGACTGTCGAAGAAGCCGCTGAACATCTCGGAAACCCTTTCCTGGCCAGGTTCTTCTCGCTCGACGTGCCCGCCTCCAGCACGCACACCCAGCAGCTGCTGGGCTGGACACCGCACCACGCGACACTGCTGGAGGATCTCGAGACGGGCGACTATTTCGCACCCGAGGCCAGCGACCGCGCCGAGGCGGTCTGGCGCTAGGCCAGTTCTGGTCGGCCGCTGACCGTTACTTCAGGTGCTCCTCGAAGAACGCGGTGACGCGTCGCCAAGCGTCCGAATCGGACCGTTCGTGATAGCCCATCCCGGCGACTTTAGCGAGCGCGGCCAGCGGCGCGGGCCGGTAATGGTTCGCGAAGCCGTGGCCAGCGTCCGGGTATTCCTTGACGTCGTGCGGGATTCCGCGTTCGGCGAGGGCGGCTTCGAGTTTGGCCGCCGCGCCGCGCAGGGAAATGTCCTTGCCGCCGAAGCTGCCGACGATCGGGCACGCACCGTCCAAAACGGACAGATCTCTCGGCAGCTGTCCGTAGTACGGAGCGGACGCGTTGAAGTTCCGCGAGGCGGCCACCAGGGCGAATCCGCCGCCCATGCAGAACCCGACGACGCCGACCTTGCCGGTCGCGTCGTCCCGCCCGGCGACGAGCGCCCGCGCGGCCTCGATGTCCTCGAACGAGCGGCCTTCCCGGGTGAAGAGGTCCTGGAAGGTTCGCTTGATACACCGGATCATGCCGCCGCGTGAGAACAGATCAGGGCTCAGCGCGAGATAACCCGCGCCGGCGTACCGGTCGGTGATCTCGCGCGCGTCCTGGTTCAGCCCGAGCACGTCGTGGATCAGCACCACCGCGGGGAACGGCCCGTCGCCGTCCGGCACCGCCAGATAGCCGTCGATTTCGCCGTCCGCCACCGGAATCCGGATGTCCATGGCAGCCGACGATAGCGACGCGGGCCGGACAGCGCTCAGTCCGCGGTGAACGGGTCGTACTGGATCTGGTCCAGCGCACTGCCCGCGACCAGCATCCGCGACACCGTCGCGCGGATCATCGCGGGCGAACCGGACACCAGGATGTCGTGGTCCGGCCACGCGCCGTACCGCGTGACCGCCTCGGCGAGGGTGCCGTGTTCGCAACCCGGCAGATGGTCGCCGCGTTCGACGACCGGGGTGATGGTGAGCCAGGGGTTGGTCGCCGCGAGCGCGCGCAGTTCTTCCAGGTCGTAGAGGTCTTCCCGGGTCGGACCGCCGTAGAACAGCCGGGTCTTCGGGTTCTCGCCCCACAACGCGAGGTGGTCGAGGATCGCCCGCAGCGGCGCGACGCCGGTGCCGCCCGCGACCATCAGCACGCCGCGCGACTGTTCGCGGTTGACGGTCATCCGGCCCAGCGGCGGACCGAGCCGCCAGACGTCGCCCGCCTGCGTGTGGCTCACGATCGCCCGGGACACCCAGCCGCCGTCGACCGCCCGCACGTGGAATTCGATGCCGCCGTCCTCGCGCGGCGCGTTCGCCGGCGACAGATACCGCCACAACCGCGGTCGCTGCGGCACCTCGACGCTCATGTACTGGCCCGGCGAATACGGCACCGGCTGGTCCGGGATCACCCGCACCAGCGCGAGATCCCAGGTGAGCCGCCGGTGCTCGATCACGGTGGCCGACCACGACGCCGGGTTCTCGTCCGCCGCAGCGGCCTCCTGCATCGCGCGCGCGACGATGGTGAACGCCTCCGCCCACGCGCGCTCGACCTCCGGCGTCCAGTCCGGGCCGAGGTGGTTCTTCAGCGCGGCCAGCAGTGCGGTGCCCACAGCCTCGTAATGCTTGGGTGCGACGCCGAACTTGCGGTGGTCGCGGCCGAGCTGGCGCAGGAACGGGAGCAGGTCGTCCGGCCGGTCCACCATCTGCACGACGCGGGCCAGCGCCCGGATGATGCGCCCGCCCTGCACTTCCATGTTGATCGGGAAGAAATCGCGCGTGGCGGGCGCGAGCGTGAACAGCATCCCGTAGAAGAACTGCGAGATCTCCGGGGCGTACGGCTCCGATTTGGCCCAGGTGTCGCGGATGAGCTGCACCATCGCGACGACGGCCGCGGGCGCCTGCCGGGGCGCGGCCGAGGTCCGCGGGAGCGGGCTGATCGAATCGGCTGTCATCGGGCTGTCGTCGTTCATAGGGCGGAACCGGAGGCCGGGGGGTTGGGAGGGGAAGGTCACGAGAGCAGGGCGGCCGAGGTTGTCGGATTCGGCTCGCGCGGCCGCGCGGGGGAATTCGCCACTCCTGCTCCTCGTTGTCCACGACGTGCTCGCCGCGTCGGCATCGCGGGGCGTCTGGTCCGCAGAGTAGCCGCACTGAGGCGGATTGCCCGCATCGTTGCTCCGGTCGGGTTACCGGCCGGTCGGACGTGGGACAGCTCACCAATTAGATAGTTGTCCTACGCAACCTTTGAGCTTAAACTTGTAGAGTACAAGCAAGTGGGCACGGGCCCGGGAGGAACGATGAGCCCAGCTGACGATGTGCGGCTCGAACTGCTGCGGGAGCTGAAGGCGTCCGCCCAGCTCCAGCACCTGTGGATCATGCAGGCGTGGCAGAACGAGCCAGGGCTGCATCCGGCCTCGGCCATGCTGCTGTCCGACCTCGCCAAACACGGCGAGGCGCGCCCGTCCGAGGTCGCCAAGCGCAGGCTCGTCGACCTGTCGGTGATCAGCAGGCAGATCGCCCAGTTGCAGGCCGCCGGGCTGATCGAGCGCCGCCCCGCCCCCGAGGACGGGCGCGCGTCGCTGATCAGCGTGTCCGAGACCGGTCTCGCCCGGCTCGAACTCTGGCGCAAGCAGTACCTCGAGTTCTTCGAGACGGCACTGGGCGGCTGGGACGAGGACCGGATCGCCGGCCTCACGTCGCAACTCGCCGAATTGAACGAAGGTCTGCGCGCGACGCTCGGCCCGTCCGGGTACTGCGCCGGCGCACCCGCAGACGGGAAAGTGAAGTAGCGAAAGTGGAAACCACCGCATCCGGGCAGTCGATGACGCACCGGGAAATCCTCAAGGCCTTCACCGGCCTGCTGCTGGCCCTGCTGGTGGCGTTGCTGTCGTCGACCATCGTGTCCAACGCGCTGCCGACGATCCTCGCCGACCTGCACGGTTCGCAGAGCGAGTACACCTGGGTCGTCACCGCGACGCTGCTGACGTCGACCGCGACCACCCCGATCTGGGGCAAGCTCTCTGACTTGTTCAGCAAGAAACTGCTGTACCAAATCGCGATCGTCGTTTTCACCGTGGGTTCGGCACTGGGCGGGATCGCGCAGTCGATGCCCGAGCTGATCGCCTTCCGCGCGCTGCAGGGCATCGGGCTCGGCGGGCTGCAGGCGCTGATCCAGGTCGTGATCGCGGCGATGATCGCGCCGCGCGACCGGGGCCGCTACACCGGCTACACCGGCGCGGTGTTCGCTGTCGCGACCGTTTCCGGCCCGTTGATCGGCGGGCTGATCGTGGACTCGCCGCTCGGCTGGCGCTGGTGTTTCTGGGTCTGCGTGCCGCTGGCCGTCGTCGCGTTCATCGTGCTCGGCCGGACGCTGAAGCTGCCGGTCCTCAAGCGCAAGGTGCGGATCGACTGGCTGGGCGCGACCCTGCTGGTCGGCGGCGTCGCGCTGCTGCTGATCTGGGTTTCGCTCGCCGGCGGCAGCTTCGGGTGGGTTTCGTGGTCGAGCGCCGCGTACGTCGGCGGTGCGATTGTCGCGCTGGCGCTGGCGGTTCTCGTCGAATCGCGGGTCGCGGAGCCGGTGGTTCCGCTGCGGCTCTTCCGCAACCGCACCTTCACGCTGTCCGTGCTCGCCTCGCTGGCGGTCGGCACCGCGATGTTCGGCGGTTCGGTGTTCCTCGGGCAGTACTACCAAATCGCGCGCGGCTTTTCGCCGACGCACGCCGGGCTGATGACGCTGCCGATGGTGCTCGGGCTGGCCGTCGCTTCCACCGGAGCGGGCCAGGTCATTTCCCGCACCGGGCGCACCAAGCCGTTCATGATCGCGGGCGGGGTATCGCTCCTGGCCGGGCTGTTCCTGCTTTCGACGGTGGACCACGCGACGAACCTGACGCTGATGGGCGTCTACCTCGCGCTGGTCGGACTCGGCCTGGGCTTCCTGATGCAGAACCTGGTTCTGGTCGTCCAGAACACGGTCGCGATGAAGGACATCGGTTCGTCGTCCTCGGTCGTCACGTTCTTCCGGTCGCTCGGCGGCGCGGCGGGCGTGTCCGCGCTCGGTGCGGTGCTCGCCGCCCGCGTGGCTACGAACATCGCGAACTCCCTGTCGCAGATGGGTATTCACACTGGCGGCGCGGTTTCCGGCGGCGGCACGTTCGCCATCTCGTCGCTCCCGCCCGCCCTGCAGCCGGTGGTGCGCGGTGCCTTCGGCGACGCGACCGGCACGGTGTTCTTCGTCGCGGGCTGCATCGCCGTGGTCACCTTCCTCGCGGTGCTGTTCATCAAGGAGGTGCCGCTGCGCCGGACCCTCGACGCGGACGCGCCTGCACCGGCAGCAGTTTCGGCCGAGGCAGTCTCCGTTGTCGAAGCTCCAGTCGAGATGACCAGCGTGCTGCGCGGCCGGGTTCTCGATGCGGCCGGTCGCCCAGTGTCCGGTGTCGTGCTCACGCTCACCGACATGGCGGGGCGTCAGGTCGACGTCGGGCGTACGGGACGTACGGGCGCGTACGAGCTGTCGGCGAACACCGTGGGCGAGCACGTCCTTCTCGCGACAGCTGGTTCGACGCGGCCGGCGGTGTCGACCGTGCATCTCAACGGCAACGCGCGTTGGCACGACTTGCTGTTGGACAGCCAGGGCACCATCTCGGGCCGCGTACGCGTGGCCGGTCGGCACGCCGCCGTCGCAGGCGGCGGTGCTCATCCTCACCGACCGCTTGGGCACTGTCACCGCAACGCACATCGCGGGCGGCGACGGCGCGTACCGCTTCACGGGAATCGAACCGGGCGCGTACACGCTCACCGTCTCCGCACACGGATACACACCGCACGCGGAAACAATGACGGTCGGCGACGGTGCTGCGGCACAGCATGATGTCGAGCTGAGCCAAGCCGCCGAGCGAGAGTTCGTTAGGCACCAAGGAACACTCAGCGTCGACTAAAGGGGCTCGTGAGTGTCTGTCCCGGTTCTCACCGCGACAGACACTTACGTGCTTTCTACTGGGAGTGGCATTTGCCGTCCGGCGATGCGCCCTCCCGGCCCTGCCTCGTCCCCCTTCTCCGGAGGTAGCGTCGAATATGTGACGCGAAGCAGGGTCGCGATGTTGCTGGCAATGGGAATCGACAACTTCGGTTCCGGACTTTTCCTTCCGCTCGCACTGCTTTACGTGACGCGGGTGGTCGGAGTCCCGCTCGTCGAAGCGGGCACAGCGGTCACTGTGGGCACCACGGCCGGGCTTCTCATGCCGCCGCTGGCCGGGCGGCTGGTGGATCGCGCTGGGCCGAGAGCCGGAGTTCTTGCGGCGCAACTGTTGCAGGCTGCCGGAACGAGCGCGTACTTGTTCGCGCACGGCATCGGCGGCGTGGTGGTGGCCGCCGTCCTTCTCGGCGCCGGGCAGCAAATGTTCTACAGCTGCCTGTTCGCGCTCATCTCCGAAGTCGCCGGAGACGTGCCGAAGGATCGGCCGTTCGCCGAGGTCGGAATGGTCCGCGCGGGCGGATTCGGGCTCGGCGGGCTGATGTCGTCCGCATTGCTCACCTGGTTCGGCGACGGCGGTTACAGCGTCGCGCTGGTTGTGGACGTGCTGACTTTCGTCGCGGCGGCGGGCCTCGTCGCGGCGTTCATCCCTCCGGGCCGCCGGTTCGCGCCCGCGGCGCGCGTGCGAAGCGGCGTGCTGCGCAACCGGCCGTACCTGACGTTGATCCTGCTGAGCGGGCTGTTCGGGTTGTCGCTCGACTTCTTCCTCATCGGCACCCCGGTGTTCGTGCTCGACCGGCTGCACGCGCCGACCTGGCTGCCTGGCGCGATCCTGTTCCTGCTGACCGTGCTGACCAGCGCCGGCGGCACGGTCGCGCTCCGGCTCACCCGGGGCCTCAGCCGGATCAGCGCGATGCGGGCCGGGTCCGCGCTGTTCGCCGCGTGGTGCCTGACGAGTGTCGGCGTACTGCTGGTTCCGCGAAGCTGGCAGGTGCCGTACCTGCTGGCCGCCACGCTCGTGTTCGCCGCCGGTGACCTGGTGTTCGGCCCGCGCTCCGGCGCACTCGCCGAGGCCGCCGCACCGCCCGAGGCGAAGGGCCGTTACCTCGCCGCGTTCCAATACGCGTTCACTGTGGCTCAGGTGCTCGCACCGGCGGTCGTGTCGTTGTTCTCCGTGGCGGCTTGGTTACCCTGGGTTCTGGTCGGGGGTTGTGCTTGCCTCGCCACGCTCGGGCTCGGCAGGCTGGGCCCGAGGCTGCCCGCGGCCGCCGTGGCACCAATTCAGAGTTGAGCGGAACAGACTCAACTTTGCTGACGTTATAGCTATCGACGGGCCTTGGTCGGGCCGGTCACCAGGACTTTCCACGAACGCATGAGGTGAGGGATGGACGCTTTCAACCCGACCACGAAGACCCAGCAGGCGATCTCGTCCGCGGCGCAGGCGGCCACCGTGGCCGGCAACCCGCACGTGTCGGCCGCCCATCTGCTGGGCGCCCTGCTGGCGCAGGGTGACGGGACGACCGCACCGCTGCTGACCGCGGTCGGGGCGGACCCGGAGACGGTGCACAAGGAACTCGAGCCGATCATTCAGGCGCTGCCGTCGGCGACCGGCGCGACCGTGTCGACCCCGCAGTTCGACGCGCCCGCGGTCAAGTCGCTCACGCAGGCGCAGAAGCTCGCCACCGAACTCGGTGACGAGTACGTGTCGACCGAGCACCTGCTCGTCGGCCTCGCCACCGAAGGAGCCCAGGTCGCGGACCTGCTCAAGCGGCACGGCGCCACGCCGGACGCGCTGCGCGAGGCGTTCGCGAAGGTGCGCGGGTCGGCCCGGATCACCAGCGCGGACCCCGAAAGCACGTTCAAGGCGCTCGAGAAGTACGGCGTCGACCTGACCGAGCGCGCGCGTTCGGGCGAACTCGACCCGGTCATCGGCCGCGACACCGAGATCCGCCGCGTCGTGCAGGTGCTGTCCCGGCGTACCAAGAACAACCCGGTGCTGATCGGCGAACCGGGCGTCGGCAAGACGGCGATCGTCGAGGGCCTCGCCCAGCGGATCGTCGCGGGCGACGTGCCGGAATCGTTGCGCGGCAAGCGAGTCGTCGCACTCGACCTCGGGTCGATGGTGGCCGGGGCCAAGTTCCGCGGCGAGTTCGAGGAGCGGTTGAAGGCTGTCCTCAAGGAGATCACCGACTCCGCGGGCGAGGTCATCACGTTCATCGACGAGCTGCACACCATCGTCGGCGCCGGTGCGACCGGCGAGGGCGCGATGGACGCGGGCAACATGATCAAGCCGATGCTCGCCCGCGGCGAGCTGCGGATGGTCGGCGCGACCACGCTCGACGAGTACCGCCAGCACATCGAGAAGGACCCGGCGCTGGAGCGCCGTTTCCAGCAGGTGCTGGTCGGCGAGCCGTCACCGGAGGACACCATCGCGATCCTGCGCGGGCTGAAGGAGCGGTACGAGGTGCACCACGGGGTCCGGATCACGGACGCCGCGCTGGTCGCCGCCGCGACGCTGTCGGACCGCTACATCACCGCGCGGTTCCTGCCGGACAAGGCCATCGACCTGGTCGACGAGGCCGCGTCGAAGATCCGCATGGAGATCGACTCGCGTCCGGTGGAGATCGACGAGGTCGAACGGGCCGTGCGGCGCATGGAGATCGAGGAGATGGCGCTGTCCAAAGAGGACGACGCGGCTTCTCTCGAACGCCTGACCGCGCTGCGCGCCGAACTGGCCGAGAAGCGGGAGGAACTGACCGCGCTGACCGCACGGTGGCAGAACGAGAAGGGCTCGATCGAGACCGTCCGTGAGCTGAAGGTGCAACTGGAACAGCTGCGCGGCGAATCGGAACGCGCCGAACGCGACGGCGACCTCGGCAAGGCCGCTGAGCTGCGGTACGGCCGGATTCCGGCGCTGGAGAAGGAGTTCGAGGCCGCGATGGCCGCGAACGAGGCCAGCAAGCAGAACGTCATGCTGAAGGAAGAGGTGGGCGCGGACGACGTCGCCGACGTGGTCAGCGCGTGGACCGGCATCCCGGCCGGGCGTCTGCTGGAAGGCGAGACGGGCAAGCTGCTCCGGATGGAGGAGGAGCTGACCCGCCGCGTCGTCGGCCAGGACCAGGCGATCCAGGTCGTCGCGGACGCCGTGCGGCGGGCGCGGGCCGGAGTCGCCGACCCGGACCGGCCGACCGGTTCGTTCCTATTCCTCGGCCCGACCGGCGTCGGCAAGACCGAGCTGGCGAAGGCGCTGGCGGAGTTCCTGTTCGACGACGAGCGCGCGATGCAGCGGATCGACATGAGCGAGTACTCCGAGAAGCACTCGGTGGCCCGCCTCGTCGGTGCTCCCCCGGGCTACGTCGGCTACGACCAGGGCGGCCAGCTCACCGAAGCCGTCCGGCGCCGCCCGTACACGGTGGTGCTGCTGGACGAGGTCGAAAAGGCGCACCCGGACGTGTTCGACGTGCTCCTGCAGGTCCTCGACGACGGCAGGCTGACCGACGGCCAGGGCCGGACGGTGGACTTCCGCAACACCATCCTGATCCTGACGTCGAACCTCGGCTCGCAAGCGATCGCCGACCCGGCACTCGACGAACGCCAGCGCCGCGACGCGGTGATGGAGGTCGTGCAGCGGCAGTTCAAGCCGGAGTTCCTGAACCGGCTGGACGACATCGTGGTGTTCCACGCGCTCGGCACCGAACAGCTGACGTCCATTGTGGACATCCAGGTCGCCCGGCTGGCCAAGCGGCTCGCCCAGCGCCGCCTGCACCTCGAGGTGACCGACGGCGCCCGGGAATGGCTGGCGTTGAACGGCTTCGACCCGATCTACGGCGCGCGTCCGCTGCGCCGCCTGGTGCAGTCGGCGATCGGGGACCAGCTGGCGAAGCAACTGCTCTCCGGCGAGATCCGGGACGGGGACACCGTGCGGGTGGACCTGCCGGAGCTGGAGACCGGTGAGACGTTGAAGGTGTCGAAAGCCTGACGGCGGTCCGTGAAGGGCTCCTTGGGGGAACCAGATTCCCTCAAGGAGCCCTTCACGGCGTTTAGGCCCACGAGTCCACGGCGAGAAACCACGCCGCGCGAGTTTCTCACCAGCAGAACGACAAGCTGGGGACTGGGGTTGCGCCGCATCTCCAAGCCGCTGTTGCGCGAGCAGTAGGCAGGCCACTGCCTCACCGACCTTCACGGCAGGACTCAGGCCGAGCCCAGCTTCAAACACGAAACCGCCCGGCCGCAACACGCGACCGGGCGGTTTCCTGTCTCAAAGTCCTTAAGCGTTTTCCCCACGCTCCGGCTCCCCCGGCCGGCCCGGTGGAACCGCGCTCCCGCCCTGGCTGCCCGGCGGAGTCCGCGGCGCGGGCGGGGAAGGCTGCCGCTCCGTCATGCGGGTGTCCGCCGGAGAGGGAGCTGTCGTCTCGACCGCCCGCGTGTCGACCGGGCGGGTCGCCTGGGTGTCCGCTGGCGACGGAGCGCTCGTCGGGGGGCCAACGGGGGTGCCCGCGGAGGGCGTCCAGGTGCGGTTCGAGTCGTAGTCCTCGTCGAACGGGTCCACGATGTCGGCGATCTCGCCCAGGTCGCGCAGCAGCCGCTCGAGCCGCGACGGTCCCGCGCCCGGCACGACGCTGGCCAGGACCCATTCGTTCTCCAGCCAGGCCACGCCGACGTCGCCGCCCAGCTGGTCGGCCGCGTCGACCAGGTCCTGGGTGATGACCTGGCGCGCGCCCTCCGAATCGTCGGCGAAGGCGTAGCGCTGGCCGATCGGGCCGAGCATCTCCGGCATGTTCTCGCGCTGGAACGGCACGCTCGACAGCCACATCTCGACCGGCACCCGGTGCGTCTTGTTGCAGCGCACGGCCACGACCACCGCGGGCACCTGGCCCTGGGATTCGATGTCGAAGATGAACACCGGACGGCGGCCGTCGGAGGTGAAAGTGGAGCCCGCGACGACGTTCACCGCCGCGTCGGCGCCGAAGTAGCCGATCGCGCCCCCCGACCACTGCCGGGGCAGCCGTTCGTCCTCTTCCACGAACTGCCAGCCGCGCAACTGGGCCCAGCGCTGCCGCTCACGGTTGCGCGAGCCTTCCCTGGCCCGGTCCGCGAAGAGCAGGCCGAGCCCCGCCACCAGCGCGACGGCGGCGATGACGAACCAGATCCACGCCGAGATACCCACGCCGGTCAGGGTATCGCTGCCGGGCGCTCCGACCGGGACGGCAGCACCGTGTCGGCGCGCCCCGTTTGGCCGGAACCGTCCAGGTCGCGTCGACAAATCGGCTAATCGCCCGGATTCGGTGTCCCGTGCGGACGGGTTCCCGCTGACCGGAGGGCCCGCTGCGCCTATCCAGCGATCGGAGCGGACATCCAGGACAGGATTCTTGCCGGACCGCTCCGGGACCGAGTAGAGGTCGTTCGACAGCCTTTCCCGCCGCCGCCGACAGCAGGAAGGACACCCGCATGTCCCTCTCGAGAAGATCGGTTCTGGCCGGCACCGCGGCGGCGCTCGGCACGCTCGCGCTGCCCGGGGCCGCGTCGGCCCGGGAAGCGCGCGACTGGTCCCGTGCCGTCATCGACTCCACCATGAAGCGCTACCCCCCGGCGTCCATCGGCGGCTGGAGCTACCCGCTCGGCCTCTACTTCTACGGCCAGTACCTCTTCTACCGGCGCACGAAGGAACGCGAATACCTCGATTACGTCATCGCCTGGTACGACCGGTTCATCACCGACGACGGCATCTCCAACAGCTTCAGCAGCCTCGACTCGATGCGCGCCTGTCAGATGCTTCCGTTGCTGTACAACGAAACCGGCGACGCCAAGTACCGCAAGGCCGCCGACCAGCTGCGCAAACGCTTCGAGACCTACCCGCGCACGAGCGACGGCGGGATGTGGCACGCGGTCAGCCGTCAGCACCAGCTGTGGGGCGACGGCGTGTACATGGCGCAGCCGTTCCTCGCCTTGTACGGCAAGGTTTTCAACGATCCGGGCTACTGCTACGAGGAATCCGCCAAGAACCTTTCCGTCTACTTCGGACACCTCAAGGAACCCGCGAAGGGCCTGATCTACCACGCCTACGACGAAAGCGGCACCCAGCCGTGGGCGACCGGGCCCGGCAAGCACTCCAGCTTCCACTGGGCCCGCGCGGTCGGCTGGTTCGGGATGGCGGCGATCGACATCCTCGAGGTGCTGCCCGCCGACCATCCGCGACGGCCGGAGCTGGTCGGGATCGTCAAGTTCCTGGCGGAGGGGTACCGCCGGTTCCAGGATCCGCGGACCGGCCGGTGGTACCAGGTGGTCGACCACGGCGGCGACGCCGGGAACTGGCTGGAGACGTCCGCGTCCTCGATGTACGCGTTCACCGTTTCCCGCGCGATCGAGCGCGGATACCTGCCCGCGTCCTATGCCTCGGTCGCTCAGCGCGGGTATGCCGGAGTCCTGCAGAAGGTGTCCCTGGGTCCGGACGGGCTGACGAATATCACCGACATCTGCGAGGGGACGAACGTCGGGGACTTGCAGTTCTACTTCGCGCGGAAGCGGCTGACCAACGACTTCCACGGTCTCGGCGCGTTCTTGATCATGAACGAGCAGTTCACCCGATATCGACCCTGAAAAGCGCGAAGGGCCCCTTGAGCGAATCAAGGGGCCCTTCACCGCACGCCCGGTTTACGTCTCGCCGGTCGGGTTCGCGGGCTTGGCCAGCGGACCAGGCGACCAGATCCCGGAATGCGTCACCGACTTCTGATGCAACGCCGCCGAGGGCGGAAGCGCGCTCGAGACCTCGGGCTTCACCTCGTACAACGTCCCCCAGTCCCGGTCGACGTCGCCCTCCAGATACGTCGGCAACGCCTCCATCTGGGTACTCGCGTTCATCCAGGTGAACGGCCCGCCACCGGCCGGCGAGGACCAGTAGCGGCCGACCGTGCGCAGGTCGTCGCCCGCGCTGATCCGGTACTTCGGCATCTCGGCGATCCCGTTGTGAATCGACGACGGACGCAGGCACGGGTGCTGCGCGGCGGCGGCCCACTCCAGGAACACCGGGTCCTGCCCAACCACGTCGGTCATCTTCGCGATCTTCGGCGCCCGCGGCGCGCTGAACGCGAACCAGCCTTCGCTGCCGAGCCCGCGGCCCTTCGCCACGATCCGCACCTGGTCGGCGCCCGCGGGCACGCTGACCCGCGCGTCCCGCCAGTTGGTGTCCTTCTTCTTCGCGTCGAGCTGCTCGCGGCTGAGCACCTGGAACCCGGCGGGGGTGTTCCTGCCGAATTCGGCAGTCAGCGAGTTCGGGTCGTCGGCCTTGCCCGCGAGGGCGACCACGATCGGCACCGAGCCGTCGCGCGCCCGCTCCGGGATCGAGTACCACGGGGTGCGCAGGTCGCCCGCGCCGTCGCCGGACTTGTGGTAGCTGCCCCAGATCGGCGCGCCGTCCTTGCCGAACTGGTACGGCGGGTTCCATTGGTCGGCGTTTTCGGTCGGCAGGCCGCCGTTGGTCACGAAACCCTTCTGGGTGCTGGTCAGCCAGTCCTTCGGCGTGGTTCCGCGGTCGGCGTCGGCGGGCACCTGCCAGCCCGGCGCGGCGTTCTGCGGCTGCTGCGGAGCCGCTTCGAGAAGCCCGGCCTTCGGGTCGCGTTCGACCTTGATGTAGTCGGACAGCCCGCAGCTCTGCCCGGCCAGCTGCCGGATGTTGTCGGCACCCATGTTGTAGGTGTCCCAGCGCTTCTGGATGCCCTTCGCGATGCTGCCGACCTCGAACAGCACCAGAATCGCGCACACCGTCGACAGCGGCGCGAGTCCGAGCCGCAGCGCCCGGCCGCGGTTTTCCAGGTCGGACTTCGCCACCGGCGCGGGCGGTACGAACGGTTCGTGCTCGTTGTGCTTCATGTGCTCGATCGCCGCGATCGCCAGCGCGACCGCGGCCGCGACGAGCGCCATCGTGCTCAGCTTGATGCCGAAAAGCTGCGGCGGCAGGTCGAACCACGGCACGCCCCACGCCGAGACGTACCACCAGGCGTTCGGCCCGGTCGAGGCCAGCGCGACGATCACCATCAGCCCGGCGAAGAACGCCGACCGGTTGCGGCGCGACAGCAGCACGGTGGTGCTGGTCGACAACGCGGTGAGCGCGGCGAGCGGACCGCCGACCGCGACCAGCATGCCGAAGTGGTGCGAGTGCTTGGTCGGAGCGAGCGCGAGGACCACGAAGGACAGTGCGCTGATGCCGAGCAGGCGACGGCTCGGGCCGAGCGCGGCGCCGCGGATGTTCCCGCGCCGCAGCAGCACGACCGCGCAGGTCGCCAGGCAGAGGAAGATCAGCAGGACCGGGAACCGGCGCGTCATGGAGCCGTCCGGGCCGTTGCTGAACAGCATCGTGTACCGGTCCAGCTCGTTGTACCAGGCCCCAGTCGGCCCGAGCGAGGACCGAAGCCGCACCGATTCGAGCGTGCCGCTCAGCGTCTGGTCGCAGAAGATCAGCGCGAGGATCACCAGTCCGGAGGAGGCGATCGGCGCGAGCACCGGCACCCAGCCGAACTGGCGGGCGTGCCGGAGCACGATCTTCGCCAGCGGTTTCAGCCCGACCACGAACGGCAGCACGGCCATCAGCCCGTGCGGGTTGACCGAGACGCACAGCGCCGCGACCGTCAGCCCGATCGCCGCCGGGCCCATCCGCCGGGTCGCCACGGCGCGTTCGACGGTGCAGATCGAGATCAGCGACAGCAGGGCGACCAGGTTTTCCGGGCGCAGGCCGTTGTCGTAGGGCAGCCAGAAGGCCAGGAAGACCGCTCCCGCCGCCCAGCCGGCCGCGCTGCTGATCCGCACCTGCCTGCCGAGCCGGGGAAGCACGCCGCGGCTGATCAGCATCCAGCAGGCGACGCCCATCAACAGCGACGGCAGCCGCATCCACGGCGTGAGCGAACTGACCTTGGCCATCCACGAGTAGACGTCGACGAACCACGCCATCGGCGCGTCCGGCGCGGCGAACCACCGGTAGTACTCGCCGATGTACCCGGCGTCGCCGCGGACGCGCGCCATGGTCGTGAAGTAGCCGTCGTCGGCGGTCATCGCGCCGATCAGCCACCAGACGACGAGCGTGCCGAGCACGGCTATGTCCAGGAATTTCAGCTTCCACCAGCCGCGCGCGGCCAGGCGGGGCGCGCGCCGGCCGGAAAGCCGGTCCAGCCGGTACAGCCCGATCACCGCGCCGGCGAAGCAGAGCACCGACAGGACGATGGCGGCCAGCTTGATGGCGGTCGCGGTGCTGGCCCAGCGGTTGTCCACCTGCGCGGAGACCGAGAGGCCGTGCGTGTCGTCCTGGTTCGTCAGGTCGGAGAAGAAGCCGGTGAGCTGCGGCCGGTGGTCGTCGCTGACGTCGGCCAGCCGGGTCCCGCCGACGGACGCGGTCGTGTGCTTCGCGTCGGAGTGCACGGTGATCGTGCAGTCGCCCTCGCCTACCGGGGCCGAGCCGAGCTGCTGGCCCTGTGAGGAGAGCGTGAGCTGGCCGTCGCCGACCTGCAGGGCCATCCCGGTGACCGTGCCGATGCTGGAGCTCGGCGGGTTGGTGCTGAACAGCACGGCCTTGCCGTCGGTGCGCGCGTCTAGCGCCCGGGCGGTCGCGCACGGGACCTTCGCGTCGAGCGAGATCGGGGCCTGTGCGGTCAGCGGGGCGGACACCGCTCTGGTGCCCTGGGCCGTCGGCCAGTCGAGGGTGGTTTGCTCAAGCGTGACGGGCAGGAACGGGACCGCGATCGCGAGGATCGCGCCGGCGATTCCGAAAACCGCAGCGAGCAACCGCGCCCGACGCGCGGCTGGGCTCTTGCCGATAGCTGTCGGCGACGCCTTTTCGGCGGCAACGGATTCGAGGTCGACCACGCCCCGCAGGCTATCCAAGCGGATGCGCGCGTCCCGCTGGGGACTCTCTCGAAGGCGGCCCCACCTGGTCGAGCCCACATTCCTGCGCCGAATAACCACGGTGGGTAAAGGAAACCCCACCTCGCTTAAGACGAACGGGTGAAGGTCGGCAGCTCGCGGCGGCTCGCGTCGGGGGCCGTTTCACGATCCGGAAACGGTCCGGACTCGGTTGCCGAAAGCGGACTCGGCAGGTCGGTGAATTTAGCCGGGCGAGAAAGTGAACGGCGGCCCGGAAACTGTCCATCCGTTGTCAATGACCGGATTGCCCAGCGCCTCGGCGCCCACATGCTGACTCCGGGTAACCGGAATACCCAGGGTAGAAGCGGTGCTCGCGTGCGCCGCCGCGAGGTCCGCGGCCGACAGTTCGCCGTGGAACCCCTCCGTGCGGTCGGCGGTCGACTGGCTCGTCGCGGCCAGTGTGTGCACCGGGCCGAGGTCGCCGGAGACGCTGTGCCGCTGCGTGGACTCCAGCCGCGTCACGTCGAGCTTGCCGGTGAACTGGCCGAGCACGCTTTCGTCGGAGTTCGCGACCACCGAGCCCGCCGGGCCGAGGTCGACGGCGTCGGCGGCGGTGCGTTCGGCGCGGGTGCCGCTCATCAGGTCGCCGGAGAACCGCCCGGCCAGGCCCGTCTCGGCACCGGTCTTGCTGCTGGATAGCGCGTCGACGCCGTGCGGCAGCTGAACGCCGTGCCGCGTCGACTGGTCCAGACCGGCTACGTGCGCACCGTCGAACGGCTGAGTGTGGTGCACGCCGAGGTCGTCGCCGGCGAGCGCGCGGCCTGCCTCGCCGAGCCGCAGGTCGTGGGTCTGGGACTGGCCCGCGGTGTCCGGGCCGAGCGCCTGGTGCAGGTTCGACGCGGCGGACGCCGGGAGGTCGCGCGTCGCGATCGTCTCGTCGCGGGTGAACTGGAGATCGGAAGAGGAACCGTGCTGGTGCAGGTCGAGCGGCAATCCCCCGCGCGGGGTGTCCGCCAGCGCCGCGGCCGGGCCGGCGAGCAACAGAGCGAGGGGCGCCGCACCGGCGGCCATCCGGGGCAGATATCCGGGCGTCCGCTTGGTGTGCTTGCCCATGCGCCGGACGATACTGCGCCACCAGCGCAAACGCAGCTGAAAAACGGGTAGCTTCACCCACATGACCACCAGTTCTGTGATCACCGGAGCCACCGCGGGCATCGGCGCGGAATTCGCGCGCCGCCTCGCCGCCGACAAGCACGACCTCGTCCTGGTCGCCCGGGACGAGGAGCGGCTGGCCGCGCTGGCCGGGCAGCTTCGTGCGCAGCACGGCGTCGAGGTGACCGTGCTCCCCGCCGATCTGTCCGAAGTGGACGGCCGTCGTCGCGTCGCCGAACTGCTCGAAACACAGCCGGTCGACCTGCTGGTCAACAACGCGGGCTTCGGGCTGAGCGGCGAGTTCTGGGAGATCCCGGCCGAGGACCTGCAGCGCCAGCTCGACGTGAACGTGACCGCTGTGCTGCAGCTGACCCGCGCGGCGCTGCCGGGCATGGTCGAACGCGGAAGCGGCTCGGTTGTCAACGTCTCCAGCGTCGCCGGCTTCTTTTCGGGACGCGGCTCGACCTATACCGCCAGCAAGAACTGGGTGACCTCGTTCACCGAGGGCATCGCCATGTCGCTGCCGAAGGGCGTGCGGATGATGGCCCTGTGCCCCGGCTTCACCCGCACCGAGTTTCACCAGCGCGCCGGTTTGCGACCGGAGGGGCCGAAGGCGTTCTGGCTCGACGTGGCGCAGGTCGTCGACGAAGCACTCGCCGACCTGCGCCGTGGCAAGGTGATCTCGGTGCCGAGCCTGCAGTACAAAGCCCTGGTCGGAATTGGCGGACTGCTGCCGCGCCCGGTGCTGCGCAAGCTCGCCGGCGGGTTCGGCAACCGCCGCCGCACCTGAGGGGTAGGGGCAGCCCTACCCCGTCCCGGCGTGCGTGCCCCAGGGTGTTTTCCCCCGCCGGCCCCTAGCGTTTTCCCCATGGCGACTGGGGAAGCGGTGCGGCTCGAATCCGTACGCAAGGACTACGGCCGGGTCACGGCACTGGACGGGGTGAGCCTGTCCTTTCCGCGCGGCGGGTTCACCGCGGTGATGGGCCCGTCGGGCTCGGGCAAGAGCACGTTCCTGCACTGCGCGGCCGGACTCGACCGGCCGACCAGCGGTTCGGTCCGGCTGGACGGCCAGGAACTGGGCAATCTCTCCGAAACGCAGCTGACGAAGCTGCGCCGGGACAAGGTCGGGTTCGTCTTCCAGGCGTTCAACCTTCTTCCCGCGCTGACCGTCGAGCAGAACGTCGTGCTGCCGCTGCGGCTGGCCGGTCGTCGTGCGGACCGCCGCCGCGTCGCCGACCTGCTCGGGCACGTCGGCCTGAGCGACCGGCGCAAGCACCTGCCGGGTCAGCTCTCCGGCGGCCAGCAGCAGCGGGTGGCGATCGCTCGCGCGCTGGTCAGCCGTCCCGCGGTGCTGTTCGCCGACGAGCCGACCGGTGCGCTCGATACCCGCACCGCCGGCGAAATCCTTGGCCTGCTGGCGGAATCGGTGCGCGACGGCCTGACCGTCGTGATGGTCACGCACGACCCGGTCGCGGCCTCCTACGCGGACCGCGTCGTCTTTCTCGCGGACGGCCGCGTCGCCGGCGAACTGCTCCAGCCGACCGCGACGGCGGTCGCGGAACGCATGACGCACCTCGGCGCCTGGGCCGACCGGATGCCGGTAGGTGGTTTCTGATGTTCGGCCTTGCCTTGCGCACCTTGCGTTTCCGGACCGGCGGGTTCATCGCCGCGTTCGTGGCCGCGTTCCTCGGCGCGGTGATCGTGTCCGCCTGCGCCGGTCTGATGGAGACCGGGATCCGGTCCGCCGCACCGCCGCACCGGCTGGCCTGGGCGTCGGCTGTCGTTGCCGGACAACAGGATTTCGAACTACGGAAGCATTCCGGCAAGCCCAAAACGCAGTCGGTCGCGCTGCCGGAGCGGGTCCGGCTGGACCGGTCGCTCGCGGAGAAGATCCGTGCGACGCCTGGTGTGTCCACTGTGGTCGGTGAAGTGAATTTCCCGGTGTCGCTGGGCAAGCAGGCTCTGGTCGCGCACGGGTGGGAGTCCGCTCGGCTGCCCGGACCCGCGCCGCGTGCCGACGAAGTAGTGCTGCCCGCGGCCAGCGGCGTGTCGGCCGGAAGCACGGTTGACCTTGCGGTGCAAGGGAGGATCAGCCGCTACCACGTCGTTCGCACCAGTGCCAGTACCGAGGTTTTCTTCGCTGACGATGTGGCCGATCAGCTCTCCGGACATCCCGGCAAGGTCGACTACTTCGGTGTCGTCACTGACAATCCGGCCGCATTGCAGCTCGGTTCCGGGCTGTCCGTGCTGACCGGGGACGAGCGCGGTCTCGCCGAATTCCCGGAGGCGCAAGCGAGCGGCGGCCGGCTGATCCCGCTGGCCGGTGTCGCGGGTGGACTGTCCATTCTCGTCGCGGTGTTCGTCATCGCGAGCACGCTCATGCTGTCGGTGCGCCAGCGGCAGCGGGAATTGGCTCTGCTGCGCGCGATCGGCACGACGCCGCGGCAGCTGCGGCGGATGGTTCTCGGCGAAGCGCTGGTCATCGGTGTGCTCGCGACCGGTGTCGCGGCCGCGTTGGGGCCGGTGTTCGGTCGCTGGCTGTTCGACCAGTTCACGTCGGGCGGGTTCATTTCGCCCGTCGTGCAGTTCCACCAGGGCTGGATTCCGATGCTCATCGCGGCGGGCGCGACGCTGCTCGCCGTCGGGAGTTCCGCGCTGGTAGCCGGATTCCGCGTCGGCCGCATCCGACCGACCGAAGCGCTCGCCGAGGCCTCCGTTCCCCGAGGCTGGCTGACTCCGCTGCGGCTGATCGTCGCGCTGCTGTGCTTCGGCGGCGGGACCGCGCTGGGCATCGTCACGCTCGCGGTGATGACGGGACCCATCGCGGCGAGCACGGCGGGTCCGGCGGTGATGCTGTGGGCGATCGGCGTCGCGATGATCAGCCCGGGCGTCACGAAACTGACCGCGATCCTGTTCCAGGGCCCGATGCGCCTGGTCAGCGGCGTCACCGGCTGGCTCGCGATCACCAACACGCGCAACGCCGCCACCCGCGTGGCCGGCGCGGTCACGCCGATCATGCTCGCCGTCGGCATCGCGACCGCCAACATCTACCTGCAGACCACGACCACCGCCGCTTCCGCGCAGGCCTTCGCCGAAGACCTCCGGGCCGACGCGATCGTCGCGGGCCCCACCGGGATTTCCCCGGAAGCACTCGACCGCATCAAGCACGCGGACGGAGTCGCGGCGGCCTCGCCGTACGTCACCAGCCGTGCGTTCGTCACCGAGCCATTCGACGAAAACCAGACCAAGAAGGGCTACCCGGCGCTCGGCTTGACCGACGCGACGACCAACGCCGCCACGGTCGTGCGAGGCAACCTCGCCGACCTCACCGGCGACACGATCGCCTTGCCGGACACCGCCGAGGTGTCCCGGTCGGTCGGCGATTCCGTCACGCTCCGTCTCGGCGACGGGACCGATCGGACCCTTCGCATCGTCGCGATCGTGCATCAGCGGGCCGGGGCCGAACAGCTCCTGCTGCCCGCCGACCTGCTCGCCGGACACACCACCGCCGGGCTCGTCCGGCAGGTGCTCGTCCGCGCCGCGCCCGGCGTCGACCAGGCCCGGCTGACGCAAAGCCTGACCGCCGCGACCGCCGGTCTCCCGGTCTCGGTCGGCGACCGGAGCACGCTGGCCGCCGCGAACGCCAAGAGCGACGAGACCGGCGCGTGGGTGAACTACCTGCTGGTCGGCATGATCGTCGGGTACACGGTGATCTCCGTGGTGAACACCCTGGTCATGGCCACTTCGCGGCGGCGGAGGGAGTTCGGCCTGCAGCGGCTCGGCGGGTTCACCCGCGGCCAGGTCCTGCGGATGGCCGCGGGCGAAGGCGGACTGATCGCGGCGATCGGCATCCTCCTGGGCACCGTGGTGTCGGCCGGCGCGATCGTGCCGTTCTGTCTCGTCGCGACCGGTCGGGTGCTGCCGGACGGTCCGGTGTCGATCTACCTGGTGATCATCGCGACCGCGATCGTGCTCGCGTTGCTCGCCGCGGTCGTGCCCGCTTGGGTGGCGACGCGGACGCGTCCGGTGACGGCTGTCGCGACCGGGGAGTGACGCGCGGAAGTTGTCGGTGCCGTGTGTAAGACTCTCGGCCGTGGCGTACCCCGGGTTGGATCAAACTGCGAAGCTCGAACTGGCAAGGCTGGTCAGCGAACTGGCTGTCGTGCACGGCAAGGTCACCTTGGCCTCGGGCAAGGAAGCCGACTACTACGTCGACCTCCGGCGGGCGACGCTGCAGCACGCGGCCGCCCCGCTCATCGGCAAGCTCCTGCGGCAGCTCACCGCCGACTGGGACTACGTCGCGGCGGGCGGGCTCACCCTCGGCGCGGACCCGGTAGCGCTGGCGATGCTGCACTCCGCCGCGGCCGAGGGCGTGGTGCTCGACGCGTTCGTCGTCCGCAAGGCCATCAAGGAACACGGGATGCAGCGCCGGATCGAGGGCGTGGAGGTGCGCGGACAGCGGGTGCTGGCCGTCGAGGACACCTCCACCACCGGCGGCAGCGTGCTCACCGCGGTCGAGGCGCTGCGCGAAAGCGGGGCCACCGTGGTCGGCGTCGCGACGGTCGTCGACCGCGACACCGGTGCGCGGGAAGCCATCGAGAAGGCCGGGCTCGAATACCGGTACCTGCTGAACAAGGACGACCTCGGGCTCAACTGAGCGAGAGTGAGCACAGTCACCCACAATGCGTGCGTGACGAATTCCCGCCTCGCGGTGTCTCCCTGACGGAAGGGGATGCCGTGACCACGACAAGTGTGCAGCTTGACGACGCCACTCTCGTCAGCCGTGCGCGAGACGGGGACGTGCGCGCGTACGAACAGCTCGTGCTGCGTTATCAGGGCCCGATGTTCCGTCTTGCCCTGAAAATGCTGCACCACCGCGGCGACGCCGAGGACGTAGTGCAGGAAGCGTTCCTCGGCGCGTGGCGGAAGCTGGCGCAGCTCAACGACCCCAACGCGTTCGTCGGCTGGCTGTACCGCGGAACGACCAACCGCTGTCTCAATGTGATCCGGGCGCGCCGCCCGCAGGCCGACGTCGACCTCGACCTGGCCGAATCGCCGCGCCGCGACACGCAGCCCGAGCACGCGGCGCAGGTCAGCGGTCAGCTCGCCGCGCTCGACGAGGCGCTTCAGACGCTCACGCCGCAGCAGCGCGCGTGCTGGCTGTTGCGTGAGGTGCACGGCCGGTCGTACGACGAGATCAGCGAGATCGTCGGCGCGAACCCCACCGCGGTCCGGGGGCGGATCTCCCGGGCCCGTGCGCAGCTGGCGGAGGTGATGAAGCCGTGGAGGTGAACCAGGACTACGAATTGCCGTGCGGCCGGGAACTGGAGACGGTCTGGGAGAACCTGGACGAGGTCGACGACCACCAGGCGGACTGCGTCCACTGCCGCACCGCGCGGGAAAGCCTGCTGGCCCTGCGCTCGGCGACGCAGGAGCTGATCGACGAGCCCGACCCGACTCCGCCGGACCTGGTAGGCCGGATCATGTCGGCCGTCCGCGCCGAAGTGCGGCGCGGCCAGATGCTGGATCTTTCCGCCGCCGAACCGGGCTCCGTCGAAGTGAGCGAGCAAGCTGTCGCGGTCGTGCTCCGCTACGCGGCCGACTCCGCCGGCAACGTCCGCGCCCGCCGCGTACGGGTGCGAAAGGTCGGGGTCGACGACTCTGGTGCGGCTCAGGTCGAGGTCGAAGTCACCCTCGCGACGCGCCTGGGGAACACCAGCGGCGCGGACACGTTGGCCCGCGTACGTGAACTGGTGTCCGCCGCCGCGACCTCGCGGGTGGGTATTTCGTTGGTCAGCCTGAATCTGCTGGTGGAAGACGTGTACGAGGACGGGGAATGACCGCCGAATACATGATCGCCGGCCCGGTGATCGCGAGCGTTGCCGCCCGCGCGGCCGCCGAAACCGCCGGAGTCGTACGCCTGGAACCCGGCCTGCGCGGCTTGGCGACCGCCTGGACGCGCGCCGCCCGGCAACGCTGGAAGGGCCTGGAACCAGCCCCCGCGGACGGCGTCCGGGTCCGCACCCACGAGGACCGCCTGACGGTCGAGGTGGATGTGGTCATCTCGGGTGCGGACCAAGCCGCCGCCGTGGGCCGCGCCGTGCAACGGGCGGTGTTCCGGGAAGTCCTCGCGCAGACCGGCCGCTCCGTGGACGCCGTCCGAGTGTCCATTCTGGACATCGAAATGGGGCGGAAGTGACCGATCCGCGTGAGATGGCCGGAAAGCTCGCGGACGCCCTGTCCGCCGTCGACGGCCTCCGCCCGGCGACGAGCGCAGCAGCGGAGATCAGCTGGCTGCGGACCGATCCCGCTGGCGGATCGGTGGATCTGACCTCGGACGCGGTGGAGATTCGGCTGGTGGCTTTGCGATTGCCGCTGCCTCCCCTGTTGTCGGCTGCTGAGACCCAGGTGCGAGAGACGCTTGAGGGGACGGAGTGGGCGGGTGCTCGCATCCGCCTGGTGGTGACGGACATCGACGGGACCGCGTTCACTGGCTGAACGCTTCCCGCGGTCGTCACCGTCCGGTCGGTATCGTCGTGTTCGACCTACGGACGGGGCCTGCGGATGATCCGGATCCAAGTGACCAACAAGGACGACAAGCCTCGGACGTGGAACGTCGAGCCCTACGGCGACGAGGTTCGCCTCCAGGTCGATGACGTGCTCTCCATTGAGTTCGCGCACCCTGCTGACCTGACCTTCGAGGTGTCGCTTCACCCCGATTCCGAGGTCGTCTGGACGTCGGAGGCAGGCCCGAACGCGGGTGTCTCGCTGCCCGATGACCTGAAGCTCAACGATGTCAGTCTTTGGCCGGGCTTCGGCGGCAAAGGCTAGCCGCGATTGCGGCGCCCGGCGGTTTCGCGCGGCACCGGGCGGTCGCTTCCTTCCCGGTTGTCAACGGGGTTTCCGCCTCCTTTCTCGACGATTCGCATTCCGCGCCCGTGCACGCATTTACGTCGCGTCGGATCGCCCGTGGCAGGTGTCCGCGGCGGGTCTCCTACCCGGAGTGATCCCTCCGTTACCTGCCGGGTGAACCCGTTGCTCCGGTGGGTCGAACATCACATCGGGTCCCTCGATTTCCCGCTCCTGGCCCGGGTAATCGGAGTAACGTCGCTGGTAGGTGCACTGGGAAGGGGGCGAAGGTGGACACGACGGTCGCGCACGTTCTCGCCGATCTCACCGTGGCGGTGCACATCCTCGCCCTGCTCTTCATCGGCTTCGGCGGCTTCCTCGCGTGGCGGTGGCCGAAGGTTATTTTCGTGCACGTTTTCTTCGCGGTCTGGGGCGTGCTGGTCAATGTCACGCCGATCCCGTGCCCGCTCACCGCTCTCGAGGATTTCTTCCGGCACCAGCAGGGTCTCGGCGACCTGCCCGGCGGGTTCAACGCGTATTACCTCTACGGCACGGTGATCCCGCGCTCGCTGCTGCCGGTCGTGGTCGTAGTGGCGCTGGCGGTGCTGGTGATCTCGTACCTCGGGGCGTACCTGCGGTGGCGGCACCGCCACGACCAGACTCCGGCGCACGGCGTCAGCCTCGGCTGAGCGAGAATCGTCCTTCGTGACGACGGAACAGCCCGATGCGGGCCCCACCGAGTGGGTGAACCGCGAGGAGGTCGGCGTCGGTCCCTGGCCAGGCGCCTGGCCGGACGACCCGCGCTACGACCCCGAACTCCTGGCCAACGGCGACCGCCGCAACGTGGTCGACGCCTACCGCTACTGGCGCCGCGAAGCCATCGTGTCCGATGTGGACACCCGGCGGCACCCGTTCCACGTCGCGATCGAGAACTTCCAGCACGACCACAACATCGGCACGGTCGTCCGCACCGCGAACGCCTTCGCCGCCGCGGAGGTCCACATCGTCGGCCGCCGCCGCTGGAACCGCCGAGGTGCCATGGTGACGGACCGCTACCAGCATCTTCGCCACCACGAGGACGTCGCGAGCCTGCTGGAATTCGCCAAAGCCGAGGGTTTGACGGTGGTTGCCGTGGACAACACGCCGGGTGCCGAGCCGGTGGAAACCGCGGTGCTGCCCCGGAACTGCCTGTTGTTGTTCGGCCAGGAAGGCCCCGGCCTGTCCGAAGCGGCCCAGACCGACTCGGCGAAAGTGGTGTCCATCGCCCAGTTCGGCACCACGAGGTCGATCAATGCCGGTGTCGCGGCTGGGATCGTGATGCACGCGTGGATTCGGCAGCACGCGGACTTGTCCAAAGCCTGGTGACCCCCTGGTCCTCGTGAGTGGTGGCACCGGTGAGAACCGGTATAGCCACGCACGAGCATCCAGGCTTGGCGCGGCCTGAATCGCCTCGCCGAGTTGCCAGGCGGTGGGGGAAGCGGCGTGGAGAGGCAAGTTTTCCGCAGCGCAGGCAGAATCACCCCATGACCGCCGATTCAGCAGAGCCCAACGATTCCGCTGCACCCGGCGACGCAGCCCGCCCCGCCGCAGCGGCTGACGCCGCCGAGCATGCGCCAAGCTCCGCCGAGGGCCAGGCAGTTCCTGCCGATCGTGCGGCAGCGGCCGAGGGCCAGGCGGATCCTGCCGATCGTGCGGCGATGCCCGGTCGCGCGGCGAACGCGGCCGACGACGTAACCGATCCGGCCGAGCGCGCCGCGACCGCAGAACGGGCTGAAGAAGCGGCCGAGGGCGCGTCAGACCATGTCGGTCGCGCGGGGAAGAATGCGGCCGAGAACACGGGGGACGTCGCTGAGCGCGCGGCGGCGGGCGACCGCGCCACCAACCGGGCCGACGACGCAACCGAGCCGACCGAGCGCACCGGCACCGCCGAGCGGCCTGCAGAAACGGCCGATGGTGCGGCAGATACTGCTGATCGCGTGGGCAGCGAGGCCGAGGGCGCGGCGGATGTCGCTGGGCAGGCGGCGGGCGCTCGCGCGACGAGCCGGGCCAAGGAAGCGACTGTCCCGGCCGAGCGCGTCGCTGCCGATCGGGCGGCCGAAGGCGCGTCAGACCCTGCTGATCGCGCGGGCAGCCAGTCCGGGGGCGCGGCGGATGTCGCTGGGCAGGCGGCGGGCGCTCGCGCGATGAGCCGGGCCAAGGAAGCAACCGTCCCAGCCGAGCCCGCCGCCACCGCCGAGCGGGCGACCAGCCGGGCCAAGGACGCCACCAACCCGGTCGATCGCGCGGCGGCGGGCGAGCGGGCGACCAGCCAGGCGAAGGACGCCACCAACCCGGTCGATCGCGCGGCGGCGGGCGAGCGGGCGACCAGCCAGGCGAAGGACACCACCAACCCGGCCGATCGCGCGGCGGCGGGCGAGCGGGCCACCAGCCAGGCGAAGGACGCAACCAACCCAGCCGACCGCGCCGCGGCAGCCGAGCACGCCGCAGCAGCCGAGCGTGCCGCGGCAGCTGAGCGGGCGGTGTGCGCCAGGCACCTCCGCCGCCTCTGGGCCATCCCCGGCACCGTCCTCGGGCGTAGTGGTTGGCCGCCTACCTTGAGTCAGCGGTTCCACTGGCACTGGAACTACTGGTGGCAGGCGCACCTCCTCGACAGCCTCGTCGACGCGCAACTCCGCGGCCCCAGCCAAGAGCGCGCACGGCTGATCAACCGTTTCATCAAAACGGTGCACCGACGCAACTTCGGTTCCTGGGTCAACGACTACTACGACGACATAGCCTGGCTAGGGCTCGCGTTGCAGCGAGTGCGCCGGCTTCAACTATCCACAGTGGACGAAGCGCTCGAGGCCATCGGCAAACGGCTGCACGAAGGCTGGACAGAAGACCTTGGCGGGGGAATTTGGTGGCGGCGCGGCGACTCCTTCAAGAATACCCCCGCGAACGGTCCGGCGGCTATCTTTCACGCTCGGTCGGGTGATCAAGAACGCGCCCGCGCCATGACGCAATGGCTCACCGACACCCTCGTCGACACGGAGACAGGCCTTGTCTGGGACGGGATCCGGGCGGACACCGGTGAAGTGGTCAAGCACATTTTCTCGTACTGCCAAGGGGTTTACCTCGGCGCGTGCCTGGAACAGTCCCGGTGGGACGACGCGGCTCGCACCATTCAAGCGGTGGAGAACCATATGGCACCCCAAGGAATCCTCCCCGGTTCAGAAGGTGGCGACGGCGGGCTGTTCTCGGCGATCGCCGCCCGCTACCTGGCACTCGCGGCCAAGAACCTGCCCCGGCCGGAAGCGGAAACAGCCAAGAGGCTCGTACAGAAGTCGGCGGAAGCGTGCTGGAACGGGGCGGCACAAGAAAAAACCGGACCGTTGTTCAGTGCGGAGTGGGCAAGGCCAGCCCTGACGCCGCCCGGTCAAGCGGAGCGGGATCTGTCTGTCCAAATTGGAGGCTGGATGTTGCTGGAAGCGGCCGCCACGCTGTAAAACTCAGCAGCCGCACGAAGCACGGTGCAGGAAACGCGGCGCGAGCCGCACGGATTCCGGCCGCCGCTCCGGCTCGCGGCAGCGGGCGACCAGCAGCTGCACCGCCCGGCGGCCGATTTCCGAGATCGGTTGCGCCATCGTCGTCACGCCAGGGGAAACCGTGCGCGCCCAGTCCATGTCGCCGTAGCCGACAACCGCCAGCTCCGACCCGATCCGGATGCCGCGGCGGTGCGCTTCCCACTGCACACCGATCAGCATCGCTTCCCCGGCGACCACCAGCGCGGTCGGGGAAGGCCAGCCGTCCAGGAGTTTGGCCGCGGCGCGAGCCGCGCCGCCCGCGGTGGATTGGCCGGACGCCACCAGTTCCGGGTGGTACCGCAACCCGGCTCGGCCTAGGCCCAATCGGTAGCCCAGGGCGCGTTCTTCGCTGACGGTGGTGCCTTCGGTACCCGTGATCAGCGCGATCCGCCGGTGCCGTCGCGCGGCAAGATGCTCGACCAGCGCGGACATCGCTTGAAAATTCTCCGACCCGACCTGGTCGACGTCGTTGCGGCCGGCGATCCGGTCGACCAGCACGGTCGGCACGCCGGTCTGCACGAGCCCGTTCACGACCGCCTCGTCGCCGGGGGCGGGCACCAGAAGCACGCCGTCGACACGATCCGCCTGCAGTGCGCGCAGCACTTCGGCTTCCTCGCGCGCCGAATCACCGGTGTCGGCCAGCAGCAGGTCGCAGCCCGCCCGCGCGGCAGCGCCGCGGATGGCTCGCAGCAGCTGGTCGTGGTACGGGCTGGCGTGCCTCCCCAATGCCACCCCGAACCGATGGGTGACCGGCAGGTCCCAGTGGGAGACCTCCGGCGCCAGAACGGTCATGTCACATGGCCCTCGTCGTCGATACCTACCCAACAGTAGCCACTGCCGGGCCACCGGCGAGAGGGTCCGAGACGATCGGGTCCCGAGAATCACTGAGGTGAGTGAACGAAGCATCCGCTTGGTCACGCCGGGCAGTCGGCAGCAGAATCTACGCGCACCCGCACGAAGCCCGGTGCCGCAGGGTCGGCGGCAACCGCACAGTCTCGGCGGGCCGTCCGGGATCCGCCAGTCGAGCCAGCAGCAATTGCACCGCCCGGCGGCCGATTTCGTCGATCGGCTGGGCCATGGTCGTCAGCGGCGGGTCCACGAGATCGGCCCATTCGACGTCGTCGTAAACCACCACCGGCAGGTCCTCGCCGATCCGCAAACCCCGTCGCCGCGCCTCGTGCAGGACGCCGACCATCATGCTGTCGTTGGCTACCACCAGCGCGGTCGGCGGATCCGGCAACGCCAGCAGCGTGCTCAGCGCCAGGCCGCCGCCGTCCCGCGAAGAATGCCCGCACGCGACCAGATCCTGCGACCAGCTCAGACCTGACCGGCCGAGGCCGAGCCGGTAGCCCAGCACGCGTTCGTCGCTCGTCGTCAGCCCCGGTGCGCCGGAGATCATGCCGATCCGGCGATGGCCCAGCGACGCCAGATGCGCCGTCAGCGCCGACGTCGCCTGGATGTTCTCCGAACCGACCTGGTCGATGTCGGTTCGGGTGGTGAGCCGGTCCATCAGCACGGTCGGCACGTCCAGCGACACCAGTTCGCCCAGCACCGACCCGTCGCCGGGCGCGGGCGTGATCAACAGTCCGTCGACCCGCCGCGAGCGCAACGCGCGCACCACGTCCCGCTCGGTGCCCGCGGTGTCGTGCGTGTCCGCCAGCAGCACGGTGTATCCGTTTGCCGACGCCTCTCGCTCGATCGCATGCATCAGCGCCGCGAAGTACGGGTTCGCGACCAGCGAGATCGCCATCCCGATGGACCGCGTGCCGCCGGTGACCAGCGACCGCGCGATCGCGTCGCCGGTGTACCCAGTGGTCTCGATCGCCCGCAGCACCGCGGCTTTCGTCTCCTCAGCCACCGCCCGCGTGCCGTTGACGACGTGCGAGACCGTCGTGATCGACACGCCCGCCATTTCGGCGATGTCGCGCTGGGTCGGGCGGGCGGAGCGGGGTCGCGGCATGTCTGTCCTTCACCAAGAGTGCGAAACCAGGAGCGTTGGCAAGCGTTTGCGCAAACGCTTGCGTCAAGACATGAGTCTGTCTACGTTCCCGTCCATCGGCAAGCTCGCACCTCGATTCGGAGGGCATCTCCATGAGACACCGGAGTCTCACCGCACTCGCCTTGGCGGCCGCTGTCGCGGTCACCACCGCCGGGTGCACCGTCGAACGCCACTGGGGCGGCAGCTCCAAAACCGGCGGCAGCGGCAAGGCCAAGGTCGGCCTCGTCACGAAGACCGACACCAACCCGTACTTCGTCGAACTGCGCAACGCCGCCTCCGCCGCGGCGAAGGCCAACGGCGCCGACTTCAGCGCACTCGCCGGGCAGTTCGACGGCGACAACGACGGTCAGGTGCGCGCCATCGAGAACCTGATGCAGCAGGGCGTCAACACCATCCTGATCACGCCGAGTTCCTCCACCGGCGTGCTCAAGGCCATCAAGGACGCCCGTGACGCCGGCATCCTGGTGATCGCCCTCGACACCGCCACCGAACCGCCGGACGCGGTCGACGCCACCTTCGCCACCGACAACTTCGCGGCGGGCGAGCAGCAGGGCGCGTACGTCAAGGCGGCCCTGAAGGGCGCGGACCCGAAGCTCCTCATGGTCGACGGCACCGCGGGCAGTTCGGTCGACACCCAGCGGCACGGCGGGTTCCTCAAGGGCATCGGGCTCAAGGACGGCGCGCCGGAGATCAAGGGCCACACCAGCGCCAACGGCGACCAGAGCCTCGCCCAGCAGGGCATGGAGAACCTCCTGCAGCGCACCACCGATCTCAACGCGGTGTACACGATGAACGAGCCGATGGGCCGCGGCGCTTACGCGGCCCTGAAAGCGCGGGGGCTCAACAATCAGCTCGTCGTCGGCTCGATCGACGGCGGTTGCGAAGGCGTGCAGAACGTCAAGTCCGGCCAGTTCGCCGTCACCGTGATGCAGTTCCCGCGGAAGATGGCCGAACAGGGCGTGCTCGCGGCGGTCGAGTACGCGAAGACCGGCAAGAAGCCGAGCGGGTTCGTGAACACCGGCTCGACCGCGATCACCGACCACCCGATGCCGGGTGTTCCGAGCAAGGACACCGCCTGGGGTCTGCAGAACTGCTGGGGAGGCGGGAAATGACGACCGCTACGGTCACCAACCGCGAGCGCGAGACGCTCGGCGAGTTCTTCCTGCGCGCCCCGGCGATCGGTCCGGCGCTGGCGCTGGTCGTGGCGGTCGTGGTGTTTTCCTTCGCCACCGACACGTTTTTCGACCTGGACAATCTGTCCACAGTGGTCCAGCAGTCGCTGGTGGTCGGGACGCTCGCGCTCGGCCAGACGCTGATCATCCTGATCGCGGGCATCGACCTTTCCAACGCGTCGTCGATGGTCGTGGCGACGCTGGTGATGGCGAAACTGGCCGCGGTCACCAACGTCTTCTTCGCCTTGCTGGCCGGGGTCGCGCTGACCGTCGTCGTCGGACTCTTCATCGGCACCCTCGCGACGCGGATCAAGTTGCCCGCCTTCATCATCACGCTCGGCACGTTCACCGGCCTGACCGCGGTGGCGAAGCTGATCGCGGGCGGCCAGGCGGTTCCGGTGTCCGAGGGGCTGCTCACCTGGCTCGGCACGAAGCGCTACCTCTTCGGCGGCATCCCGATCACCTACGGCATGACGCTCGCGCTGCTGATGTTCCTCGCCGTCTGGTACGCGCTGACGAAAACCGCGTGGGGCAAGCACGTTTACGCGGTCGGCAACGCACCGGAGTCCGCGCGGCTGTCCGGGATCAAGGTCAACCGCACCGTGCTGTCGGTCTACCTGGTCGCCGGGCTGTGCTTCGGCATCGCCGCGTGGCAGGCGCTCGGCCGCACCCCGAACGCCGACCCGAACCAGTTCCAGCTCGGCAACCTCGACTCGATCACCGCGGTGGTGCTGGGCGGCACGAGCCTGTTCGGCGGACGCGGTTCGGTGCTGGGCACGCTGTTCGGCGCGCTGGTCGTCGCGGTGCTGCGCTCGGGTCTGACGCAGATGGGCGTGGACGGCAACTACCAGGACCTGGCGACCGGCGCGTTGCTGATCGCCGCGGTGGTCGTGGACCGGATCGCACGGAGGCAGCAGCAGTCATGACTTCCTCGAATTCGCAGCAGCCCACCCTTTCCGCGCGCGGCCTGGTGAAGCGCTACGGCCGGGTCACCGCCATCGACGGAGCCGATTTCGACCTCTACCCCGGCGAAGTGCTCGCCGTGGTCGGCGACAACGGAGCCGGAAAGTCCAGTCTCATCAAGGCGTTGTCCGGTGCGGTGGTGCCGGACGCCGGAGAGATCAAAGTGGACGGCAAGACGGTCCACTTCCGGTCCCCGCTGGACGCCCGGCACTACGGAATCGAGACGGTGTACCAGGATCTGGCGGTCGCGCCGGCGCTGGACATCGCGTCGAACATGTTCCTCGGCCGGGAAAAGCGGCGGAAGGGACCGTTCGGCATCGGGTTGCGCAAGCTCGACACCGCGACCATGCGCACCGAAGCGCAGCGGATCCTGGACGACCTCGGCATCAAGGTCAAATCCATTACCCAGCTGGTGGAAACGCTGTCCGGCGGGCAGCGCCAAGGCGTCGCGGTGGCGCGCGCGGCGGCGTTCGGCACCAAAGCGGTGATCATGGACGAGCCGACGGCCGCGCTGGGCGTCGCGGAATCCGCGAAGGTGCTGGAGCTGATCGGCCGGATCCGCGACCGCGGCCTGCCGGTGGTGCTGATCAGCCACAACATGCCGCACGTGTTCGAAATCGCCGACCGGATCCACGTGCACCGGCTCGGCAAGCGCGTCGCCGTGGTGTCGCCGAAGACGCACAGCATGAACCAGGTGGTCGGCTTGCTGACCGGTGCGTTGAAGCTCGACGAGAGCGGTGAAGTCGTCGAGGTCGCGTCCACCACGCACGCCGGGTTGACCTGACGTGCGAGTGCTGCTGGCGGGGTTGTGCACCGTCGATGTCGTGCAGCGGGTCGCGGAATTCCCGGAGCCGAGCGAGAAAGTGCAGTCGCTGCAGGTGGACGTCGCGGCCGGTGGGCCGGCGACGAACGCCGCGGTGACCGTCGCGGCGCTCGGTGCCGAAGCGACCCTCGTGACGGCTCTCGGTACACACCCGCTGGCCGCGCTCGCCCGCGCGGACCTCGAAGCCTGCGGCGTCGACCTAGTCGACCTCGCCCCGGAGCGCACGCAGGCACCGCCGGTCAGCGCGGTCGTGGTGCGGGACGGCGACGGCGAACGCACCGTCGTCTCCCGCAACGCCGCCGCCGACAAGCCGCTCGAACTGCCTGACCTCGCCCCGATTTTCGAGCGCGTGGACGCCGTCCTCGTCGACGGGCACCATCCCGAGCTAGCGCTTGCTGTCGCCCAGGAAGCCCGCACCCGCGAGGTGCCGGTAATCCTCGACGCGGGCAGCTGGAAACCGGTACTGGACCAGTTGCTGCCACTGGTTCACGTGGCGGCCTGTTCAGCGCGGTTCCGTGCTCCCGCACCGAGTTTGGCCGAACGCGGAGTGTCAGTGACGATCACGACGGCAGGCCCGGAGCCGGTCGCCTGGAGCACTACGGAAGACTCTGGGCAGGTCCCCGTGCCGCTCGTCGAAGCGCGCGACACCCTGGGGGCCGGAGACGTGTGGCACGGTGCGCTCGCGTACGCCGTGGCGACGAGGGAAGGCGCGGTTACCGACTGGATCGGATACGCGAACGCGGTAGCCGCGGAACGCGTCCGGCACGTCGGCCCGCGTTCGTGGACCACGCCGGTCGGGAAGCTGGCGAAGAGCAGAGAAGAGGGAGTGCGATGACGGCGTTCGAGGATCTGCTGGCGCGGGCCGAGAAGCTGGCCAAACCGCGGGAACGGCACGTGCTCGGCATCATCGGCGCGCCCGCCTCCGGCAAGACCACGCTGGCCTGGGCGATCGCCAACGCGCTCGGCTCTCGGGCCGCGGTCGTCGGGATGGACGGCTTCCACCTGGCCCAGGTCGAACTGCAGCGACTCGGCCGCACCGACCGCAAGGGCGCGCCTGACACCTTCGACGCGGCCGGCTACGTGCACCTGATCCGCCGGCTCGCCGAAGGCCGCGAGACGGTGTACGCGCCGGAGTTCCGCCGCGAGATCGAGGAGCCGATCGCGGGCGCGGTCCCGGTCGCGCCCGAGGTGCAGCTGGTCATCACCGAGGGCAACTACCTGCTGCTTCCGGACGACCCGTGGAGCGGCGTGCGGCAGTACCTCACCGAGGCGTGGTTCCTCGCCCCGGACGAGCCGGAGCGGATCGAGCGGCTGGTGTCCCGGCACCGGCGCTACGGCCGTTCGCTGGTCGAGGCCCGGCAGCGCGCGCTCGGCTCCGACCAGCGCAACGCGGACCTGATCGCGAACACCCGCGACCGCGCCGACCTGGTGCTCGAGAACCTGCCGCTGACGAATTTCGCCCTCTGACCAGGTGATGTTCGACGACCCGGCGACGACGGACCCCTACGCCGGCGCGGTCACCTGGGACCGGGCCGGCGACGCCCGGATCGCCGTGCTGTATCCGCCGTACGTCCCGCTTGTGCGCACGCATCTGAACGGGCTGCGGGCGCTCGTCGACCGGCGGCTGTCCGAGCCCGCGGCACCCGTCACGGACCCGAGGCTGGCGCTGCTGGTGGAGCGGATGCGCGAGACCACCAGCGAACCGCAGCGCGAGCCGGAGGTGCTCGCAGACGTCCGTACCCGGCTGGACTGGGCGTTGTCGGTGCTGCCGGAGCACGGCGGGGTCCTCGAACTGCACACGCCGACGCACCAATGGTGGTGGGGCCGCGCGCTGCTCGACGTGTGCACGGCGATCACCGCGCTGCTGGGAGCGTGGCTCCGGGGCGAAGCGGTCGACGGGCAGCACTGTCCGGACGACGCGACGTGGTGGATGTGGATGGCGCAGATGCGCTGGCTCGACGCCCAGTTCGTCGAACCGCTCAAACCAGGCCGAGGTGAGGAGTGACCTGTGGGGGTTTTGGTCGTCACCGGCGGCAGCCGGGGCATCGGCGCGGCGATCTGCGGATTGGCCGCGACTCGCGGTTGGGACGTGGTGGTGAACTACTCCGGCGACCCGGCCCCGGCTGAGGAGGTCGCCGAAAGGGTGCGTTCGCACGGTGCGCAAGCGCTTGCGCACCGCGCCGATGTGTCTGACGAACAGCAGGTCAGCGGCCTTTTTTCGGCGGCGGCCGAGCTGGGCCCGCTCGTCGGTCTGGTGAACAACGCGGGCATCACCGGCAACACGCCCGGCCGTCTCGACGAGCAGAGCGTCGAGACCGTGCGTCGCGTGCTTGACGTCAACGTCACCGGCGTTTTCCTGTGCTGCCGCGAGGCGGTGCGGCGGCTGTCGACGCGTTACGGCGGGCCTGGCGGAGCGATCGTGAACGTCTCGTCGACGGCGTCGCGGAACGGGTCATCGGGCGAATGGGTGCACTACGCGGCGTCCAAAGCGGCGGTCAACACGCTCAGCCTCGGCCTCGCGCGGGAGGTCGCCGACGAGGGAATCCGGGTCAACGTGGTGTCCCCCGGCCTGGTCGAGACCGGTTTGCACGCCGCCGCGGGGATGCCGGACCGGCTCGACCGGATCAGTGCGGCCGTCCCGCTCAAGCGCGCCGGCCAGCCGGAAGAAATCGCCGCGGCCGTGCTCTGGATGTTGTCCCCGGAGGCGTCCTTCACCGTCGGCGCGGTGCTTGAAGTCGGCGGCGGCCGCTGATCCATCTCGGACAGTGAGACGCCCGGCGACGGGCAGATCACGATTGACCCCGGAAGTCGGTCAACTCGCCCGTAGCGGTCGGCCCGGTATGCGAGTCTGGGGCGAGGGGTTGAAAGGACGGCCGCGAAAGTCATGCCCAAGCTCACGTCTGTGCACCATCTGGCGCTCACCGTGACCGATGTGGACCGAAGTGTTCCCTGGTACGTCCGGGTGCTCGACCTCGAGGAAAGCCATCGGCGCGAAGACCCGGAAACCGGGGTGCGCAAAGTAGTTCTGCGTTCGGCGGGAGACGGATTCTCCGTGGTGCTGGTCCAGCATCCGGACACCGAACGTCCCGCTTTCGACGAACGCCGCACTGGTCTGGACCACGTCGCGTTCTCGGTGTCGTCGCGCGCCGAGGTCGCCGAATGGGAGGACCGCCTGCGGGAGTACGGCGTGTCCTACCTGCCCGCGACGGAGTCGCAGACCTTCGAGGGTTCCGCGGTGATCGTGTTCCGCGATCCGGACGGCATCCAGCTGGAAGTCTGGTCCGACCCGGCGTGAGAACTCAGGCGTGCGCGTCGTCGGGTTCTTCGACCGGACGCCGCATTTCCTGGCGGTAGCGCAGCACGCCGTACGCGGTGCCGAACACGAAGAACGCGATGCTCACCCACAGTGCCGCGGTCTTCACCCAGGGGATGGCGTCGAGCAGGCCGGCTCCGTAGTAGCCGAGCAGCACCAGCGTCGGCACCCACAGCAGCCCGCCGACCGTGGTGGCCAGCAGGAACCGCCGCGCGTCCATCCGCGCGGCGCCGGCGATGAGCGGGGCGAGCGTGCGGATCCACGGGATCCATCTGGCCGCGACGATCGCGAAGAATCCCTTGCGGTCCAGGAAGGCTTGCGCGCGTTCGAGGTTGTCCCGGTTGAGCATCCGCCCGCCGCGCCGGGCGATCAGCGTGGTGCCCGCGCCGCGGCCGATGTAGTAGCCGATCTGGTTGCCGACCACGGCGGTGAGCAGCGCGGCCGCGGACAGCAGCCACGCGTTGAGGTCCGAGCCGTGCTGAGCGAGCACCACGCCCGCACCGAACAGCAGGGAATCGCCTGGCAGGAAGAGCCCGATGATCAGCGCGCATTCGATGAGCACGAACGACAGCACGATGACCCAGACGAGCACCGGGCCGGCGGTGTCCAGCCAGCTCAGGCCGATTCCCGCGGCGTGCGCGGGCTGGGCGGCGTCGAGGTTCACGCGAAGAGCCTACGTGGCTGGAACCGGCTGCAGTACGCAACCATCGAATCCTCCGCATACGGTGACTTTGGGTATTCCTGGGGTAACCAGACTGTTCACCCTTTTCGCCCAGGACAACGAACAGGCCGCCCGGAACGGTTCCCGGACGGCCTGGCGCGGTTTTTCCTAGAACTGCGGCAGGGACTCGCCCTGCACCGCCTCGATGTCCAGCTCGACCTTGACGGTCGTGCCGATCGCGGCCACGCCTGCCCGCACCATCGCGCTGTAGTTGATCGCGAAATCGTTGCGGTGCAATTGCGTTTCGGCGTGGAACGCGGCACGCACGCCGCCCCACGGGTCCGGACCGTGCCCGGTGTAGCGCAGGTCGAGCGTAACGTCGCGGCGTTCTCCGTGCAGCGTCAGCACGCCGCCCAGCGCCCAGTTGTCCGTGCCGAGCCGGGAAAGCCCGGTGCTTTCGAACGTGATGAGCGGATACGCGTCGACGTCGAGGAATTCGGCCGAACGCAGGTGGTCGTCCCGCATCTTGATGCCGCTTTCGATGCTGCCCGCCTTGATCTCGGCGCGCACCGTCGACCGCTCGACCGGCCGGGCGACCTCGATCCGCCCGGCCACGTCCGGGAACCGCACCTTGATGCTCGCGATGCCCATGTGCCGCGCGGTGGCGACCACCGACGAGTGCATCGGGTCGATCGTCCACGGCCCCTCGGGCGGCAGCTCGACCGCGCCGGAAACCGGCACGAGCGCGATGTCGCCGAGCAACCCGGCCCCATCGGAGCCGATCTGCACGGTACGGGCCAGCGGCGTGTAACCCGGTGCGGTGATCACGGCGGTGTAGACGCCCGGGGGCAGCGGGTCAGTGACCACTGCCCCCTTCGCGTCCGTGACCTGCCGCGCGACCTGGCGACCGTTTAAGTCGGTGACTGTGAGCACCGCGTTCTCGACCGGCCATCCGCCGTTCGAGCGCAGCTGTGCGCGCAGGCCCCCGCTCATGCGCGATCGACCAGCTCGTCGAGCGCCTGGTCGTAGCCCAGCCGCACGTCGTGCTGGGCTTCGCCGTCGTTCAGCGTCACCTGGCTGGTGGCGGGCGGGTAGCCGCTCGCCACGACCGTGTAGGAGCCGATCGGCAGGTCGCTGACCACGTACCGGCCCTCGCTGTCGGTGCGGGCCACCGCCGCGACGTTGCCGTTCGCGTCGAGCACGGTGATCCGCGCGTCCGGCACGATCCGGTCGCCCTCGGTGCGAGCGACGCCCTGGAGCAGCACCGCGCCGGCGAGTTCGACGTCGTGGCGCAGCACGCCGCTGTCCGGCACCGTCAGCGTGACCGCGACCGGGCGGTAGTGCGGGCCGCTCGCGACCAGCGTGTACTGCCCGGCACCTACGCCGCTGAAGGTGTAGACGCCGTCCTCGGCGGTGATGAACGCGCCGTTGACCTCGCCGCGCGAGTCGGTCAGCGTGACCGTCGCGTTCGCCAGCGGGGTCGCGGTGCCGATCGAACGGACCACGCCGGTCAGCTCGCCGGATCCGGTGAGCGTCACGTCCAGGTTCGCCGGGTGCCCGCCGACCACCACGCTGGAGGCCTGCGGCTGGTGCCCCGGAGCGGACACGATCAGCACGTACGTGCCCGGACCCTGGGTCGGGATCGAGTAGCTGCCGTCGCCGTTGCCGGTCGCCCGCGCCACCTGACGGCCCTGCTGGTCGATCAGGGTCAGCGCGGCGGCGCTCACGTGGCTGCCGTCCTGGCGGCGCACGTGGCCGGTGACCGGGACGCCGCCCGAGCCGGCGGTCGTGCCGAATTCGGCGTCGGCCACCGAGTTGGTGATCGGCATCGGCCGGGCGTCAGCCACCGCCTGTGCGTCGCCGTGGCCGTTGGTCAACGCGTGCTTCCCTCCTGCTCCGACGAGCACTGGCTCCTTCGGTCCTTCCTCGAACAGCGAACCCGCGGTCTTCAGCTCCGCGGTGTCGTCCGCGGCGGGGGTGGGCTCGTCCAGGCCTTCCAGCAGCGCCTCGCCGCCTTCGACCGCGGCCGCCGCCGGGTTCATGCCCGCCAGCGGGATCTCCTTCATGAACAGCAGCACCAGCGTGGCCAGCAGCGCGACGCCGCCCGCGGTGTAGAAGACCGTCGTGATGGACTCGGTGAAGCCGATCAGGATCGGCGTGCGCACCGCTTCCGGCAGAGTCTGGATGACGCTGGTGTTGCTGGACACGTCGCCGAGCTTGCTGCCCGCGCCAGGGGGCAGGTGCCCGCCGAAGGCCTTGGTGATGTTGTCCGGCAGCACGTTGAACAGAATCGTCAGGAACACCGCGACACCGGCGGTACCGCCGATCTGGCGGAAGAACGTGGCCGACGCGGTCGACACGCCCATGTCCTTGCGCGGGCCCGCGTTCTGCACCGCGATGATCAGCGTCTGCATGCACTGGCCGAGACCGAGGCCGATGATCAGCGCGGCGACCAGCGGGTGCCAGATCGGGGTGTCGTACTTGACCTGGGCGAAGAAGAACGCGCCCGCGGCGATCAGCAGGGTGCCGATGATCGGGAAGATCTTGTAGCGCCCGGTCTTCGACGTGATCCGGCCGGAGATGATCGACGCGGACATGATGCCGACCATCAGCGGCAGCATCAGCAGGCCCGACTGGGTCGGCGTGTAGCCCTGCACGACCTGCAGGTACTGCGGGATCATCGTGATCGCGCCGAACATCGCCACACCGACGATCACGCCGCCGATGATGGCGACGGTGAAGGTCGAGTTCTTGAACAGCCGCAACGGGATGAGCGCGGCGTCCTTCATGAGTTTTTCGACGACGATGAACAGCACCACGCCGACGCCGCCGATGCCGTACATCCAGATCGACTTCGTGTCGCCCCAGCCCCACTTCTGGCCCTGTTCGGCGACGATCAGGAACGGCACCACGGCGATGACCATGGTGAGCGCGCCCCACCAGTCGATCTTGTGGTCGTGGCGGTTGTGCGGGACGTTCAGCACCTTCGCGACGACGAACAGCGCGATGACGCCGATCGGCACGTTGATCAGGAACACCCAGCGCCAGCCGTGCAGGCCGCCGAGGGTGTCGAAGCCGGCGAAGAAGCCGCCGAGCACCGGGCCGAGCACGGTCGAAGTGCCGAACACGGCGAGGAAGTAACCCTGGTACCGCGCGCGTTCCCGCGGCGGGACCACGTCGCCGATGATCGTCATGGCCAGCGACATCAGACCGCCGGCGCCGAGACCCTGCACCGCGCGGAACGCGGCCAGTTCGTACATCGACGTCGAGGCCGACGCGGCCGCTGAACCGACGACGAAGATCGCGATCGCGGCGAGGTAGAACGGCTTGCGGCCGTAGATGTCGGACAGCTTGCCGTAGATCGGCGTGGCGATCGTCGACGTGATCAGGTACGCCGTGGTCGCCCACGCCTGCAGGTCGAAGCCGTGCAGGTCGTTGGCGATCCGGACGATCGAGGTTCCCACGATCGTCTGGTCGAGCGCGGCGAGGAACATGCCGCACATCAGGCCGCTGATGATCGTGACGATTTGGCGGTGAGTCAGCCGCGGACCGCTCTCGCTGTTTTCAGCGGGCGCTCCCCCTCGCGACTGAGGTTGTTTTTCAACGGTGGACGTCATGCGTTCGAGGCCCCCTTGGCCTGTGCCGTCCCTGCGGTGTCGGACAGGGACGGATTGTTCTTTTCGATACCTGTGTTGAGCCGCGCGAGAAGCTCGTTGAGCGTCTCGCGCTCCTCCTGGCTCCAATCGCCGAGTACTTCGGCCAGCCACCGGGCGCGGTGCTTGCGGTTTTCGTCGAAGACCCGGAGGCCTTCGGCGGTCGGGGCGAGCAAGCAGGCGCGGCCGTCCTCGGGGTCGGCCTGCCGTTCGACGAGTCCGTGCTGCACGAGCGAACTGGACTGCCTGCTGATCGTGGAGATTTCGGAGTGCAGGGACTCGGCCAGCTTGCTGGTGCGTTGCGGGCCTTCGTGGACGAGGCAGAAGAGGATCGCGTACGCGGCCCTTTCGATCCCGTCCGGCCCGTGCTTGGCGACCTGGGACTTCGCCTTGGTGATCAAGCGCATGAACCGGACCAGCTCGTGCCCGAGCTGGTCGGCAAGGTCGAGGTCGGCCTCTGGCCTGACGGCGGAGTTCTGAGGTGCCATGTGGGTCTTCCTTGGGGTGGAGCAAACCATTGGTTGGCGACTGCAACTAGTTGCCTTAAGCAAGAGTGTGCCCGTACGGCGTATTTCGCAAGCGGTCGGCCCATGGTTGTGTCACAAGACACTTTAGTTGCCGCATGCAAGCAGATTTAAACCGGAGGGGTAACGTCCGGTTTCTCCCGATTGGCGACGCCGCTGGTCATCCGGGGTGCGCGGCGGGAACAGATCCCTCGCGGCGGGCCTTCATAGGGGTATGACTGACGACACAGCGCTCTACGACCTCATTGCGGCGGGCAAGCAAGGCGTCCTGGCGACCCTGAAACGAGACGGCCGCCCGCAGCTGTCGACGGTGACGCATTACTTCGACCGCGACGCTCGCCAGTTGCAGGTGTCGATCACGGACACGCGCGCGAAGACGAAGAACATGCGCCGCGATCCGCGGGTGAGCTACCACGTGGCGTCGTCGAACGGCTGGTCGTACGCGGTGGCGGAGGGGCGCGCGGTGCTGACGCCGGTCGCTTCGTCGCCGGACGACGAGACGGTGGAGGCGCTGATCGCGCTGTATCGCAAGGTGGCGGGCGAGCATCCCGACTGGGCGGAGTACCGCGCGGCGATGGTGGCGGATCGGCGGCTGGTGCTGACGGTGGAGATCGAGCGGGTTTACGGGCTGGTTCGCTGAGTTTTCCCGGCTGGGTTCGGCCTCGCGGGATCGTGCTTGCCTCGATCTTCGGGCTCCGGTCCCGAGAGGAGGCTGCCGTGAACGGTCCCGGGCGAGGGTTGATCCGGCAGCCCTGAGGGTTCGCTTCGGCGGGGTGCCAGCCTGGCCGCCTTCAGCCGGTTTAGCTGGTGCCCCTGGGGCTTTCGGCTCGGCCTCGGGCCAGCCGAATCGCGCTCGTGCTTCGGTATGCGGGATGGCTCGGATTCGGGCTGCCTTCTCGCCGTGTCATCCCCCGGCGGCTCAGTCCTTGCGGCGTCCTGCCGCGACGGTCGCCGTGGCCGGTGCCCCGGCCTCGATCCGGTCCGCGATGTCCTCGATCTGCGCCAGCAGGCGGTCCGTCACCTCTTCGCCCAGCGCCGCGCGCATGTAGAGGCCCTCGCCGACCAGCATCACCAGCTCCGCCGTCACCGGATCTTCGACGTGCTCCAGCATCAGCTCGCGCGTGCGTTCGGTGCAGCGGCGCGACACCTCCGCCGCGACCGGGTCGTTGAGCACCAGGCGGAGCGCCGCCATCGTTGTGCGGTGCAGTGCCAGGTCGCGCGTGACGTCGGTGATCGACGAGCGCAGGTAGTGCCGGACCACGCCTTCCGGCGCGTTGCGCGCGCGTTCGAGGTCTTCGTCGGTCAGTCGCTCCAGGCGTTCGAGCAGGCCGTCGCGCAGAGCGTCCTTCGACCCGAAGTGGTAGAGCAGGCCGCCCTTGGACACCCCGGCGTGCGCCGCGACCGCGTCGAGCGTGATCTCGGCCGGGCCGCGGTCGGCGAGGATGACTTCGTACGAACCGAGGATGCGTTCGCGTGCTGAAGGTTTAGGCATCGCCTTGACTATACCGTCCAGACGGTTTACCTTCTACCTCAGGAACGAAACTGTACCGTCTGGACGGTACAAGAAAGGAAGAGTGCGCCATGGTGCGGCGCGGAGGCCAGTGGTGGGCTTTGGCAGTTCTGGTGCTGCCGGTCCTCTTGATCAGCGTGGACACGACAGTCCTGGGGTTCGCCCTGCCCTACCTCAGCGAGGACCTCGCGCCCACGGGCGCCGAGCAGCTGTGGATCGTCGACGTCTACTCGTTCGTCCTGGCCGGATTGCTGGTCTTCATGGGCACGCTGGGCGACCGGATCGGCAGGCGGCGGCTGCTGCTCATCGGCGGTGCGGCGTTCGGCGCGGCCTCGGTGCTGGCGGCGTTCGCCACGTCGCCGCTGATGTTGATTGTCGCGCGGGCCCTGCTGGGCGTCGGCGGTGCGACGCTGATGCCGTCCACGCTGTCGCTGATCCGCAGCATCTTCACCGAGGACCGCACGCGGCGCACCGCGGTCGCGATCTGGAGCGCGGCGTTCTCCGGCGGGATGGCGGTCGGCCCGGTCGTCGGCGGCTGGCTGCTCGAGCACTTCTGGTGGGGTTCGGTATTCCTGATCAACGTGCCGGTGATGGTGCTGCTGCTCGTCGCGGGACCGCTGCTGTTGCCGGAATTCCGCGACCCGAACCCGGGCCGCTTCGACCCGTGGTCGGCGCTGCTGTCGCTCGGCACCATGCTGCCGGTCGTCTACGGCGTGAAGATCGCCGCGACGGAGGGGATGAGCTGGTCGGCTGGTGCCGCGATGGTGCTCGGGCTCGCGCTGGGCGTGGCGTTCGTGCGCCGGCAGCGGCGGCTTGATCAGCCAATGCTGGACCTCGGGTTGTTCGCCAACCGCAAGTTCGCCGGTTCGGTGATCACAAACCTGCTGGGCGTGTTCGCCCTGGTCGGGCTGCTGTTCCTGCTGCCGCAATACCTGCAGCTGGTGCTCGGGCTGACCCCGCTGGTCGCAGCGCTGTGGATGCTGCCCGCGACGGTCGCCGGAGTCGTCGGTGCCCTCGCTGCCGCCTGGCTCGCCCGCCGAGTCCGGGTGCCGGTCCTGATCAGCCTCGGCCTGCTGCTCGGCGCGGCCGGCTTCCTGGTCCTGACCATGATCGGTGCCGACGCCGGACTTGCCGCGGTCGTGGTGGCGTTCGTCCTGGTCGGCGGCGGGGTGTCGCTGTCCGAAACCCTCACGAACGACCTCGTGATCTCCGCCGCCCCGGTCAACCGTGCCGGTGCCGCGTCGGCGATCTCGGAAACGGGCTACGAACTGGGCGGCGCACTCGGCACCGCCCTGCTGGGCAGCCTCGCCACGGCGGTCTACCAGTCCGGCCTGCCCGCCACCACCCCAGCCGCGGCCCACGACACCCTGGGCGGCGCCGTAGCCACCGCACACACCCTGCCCGCCGCCGAGGGCGCGGAACTGCTGAGCACCGCCCGAGAATCCTTCGTGACGGCACTGCACACGAGCGCGTGGGTGGGCGCCGCGATTCTCGTGTACACCGCACTGCAGGCGTACTTCCTGTTGGGCCGTCGGCGAAACCGCCCGCAGGAAGCTCAACCGGAGGAGCCCGCGATGTGCGCATGATCTGGTCCCGTCAGGCAGGCGAATGAGTCGCCTGCCTGACGGGCAGCACCCGCTGGCTACCTCGCCGGTGAGGGTTTCTGTTTGCCGCGCAAGGGAAATCCTCCAGACCGAGCGGCTTCCGTCACTGCTTGGCCGGTGCGGATCGCATGCCGCCTGAGCCATGACGGGCAGGAACGGCCGCCGGGACGCGTGTGGTCCGTGGTGACCTGTTTCGGCTCCTGCCCAGGCCGGTGCACTCGTCTCCGAGGCTTCTCCTGCGCGGCCGCCAGTGCTCTGCGGGAGTCGGCTCCTGGAGTCTCGTGCTGGTCGCGGTCTTCACCCGAGGACGAGTGTCGCCAGCCTGGCGGCCAGCGCGGGTTGGCTGCCGTGCGGGTGAGGGGATCTGGTTGCTGGGCATGGAATCCTTCCGATCGAGCGGCATCTGTCGGTGCTTGGCCGACAGGCAGGACGGTAGCCGGGATGCGTGGGTTCGCGGGAGCCCGTTTTGGTTCTTGCCCAGGCCGGTGCGCTCGTCTCCGAGGCTTCTCCTGCGCACCCGCCAGTGCTCTGCGTGAGTCGGCTCCTGGAGCTTCATGCTGGTCGCGGTCTTCACCCGAGGGAGATTCGCCAGCCTGACGGCCAGCGCGGGTTGCCTACTGCGCCGGTGAGGATTCTGGTTGCTGGGCATGGGCATGCTTCAGGCCGAGCGACTTCTGTCGGTGCTTGGCCGACAGGCAGGACGGTCGCCGGGACACGTGGGTTTGTGGCAACCCGCTTCGGCAGTTGTCCGGGCGCTCGTCTCCGAAGCTTCTCGAGCGCGGCCAGCAGGTAATCCTCCGGGGACCTGACGATCTTCCGGAAGGAACTTTGCGGTTCCGGCAAAGAACCTTGTCGTCCGGCTCAGTCAGCGGAATCGTGAACGGCGGAGGTGGTAACGACAATGGCTCCGTCCGGGGAATCCGAAACCACGCAGTTCTGGGAAGACCTCTACCGCAGCCGTGAGCAGGTGTTCAGCGGCGAACCCAACGGGGTGCTCGTCACCGAGGTCGAGGGGTTGCCGCCGGGGCAGGCGTTGGACGTCGGGTGTGGCGAGGGGGCCGACGCGCGGTGGTTGGCGGCGCGTGGCTGGCAGGTGACGGCTATCGACATCTCGCGCACCGCGTTGCAGCGGGCGGCCGCCGCCAATGCCGGGATTGCTTGGGTGTGTTCGGATCTGGCCGGGAGTCCGCTTCCGGCCGGGGCGTTCGACCTGGTCAGCGTCCAGTATTTCCCGCTCCGCAAGGACGACCGGGCGGTGCGGAAGCTGCTCGACGCCGTCGCGCCCGGTGGGACCTTTCTCTTCGCCAGTCACGATCCGCGGGACTTGGGACCGGAGCACTCCGGCTATTGCCAGCCTGACGACATCGCGCGGGTTCTCGGCGACGGGTGGACCGTCCTCGTCAACGAGAGCCGGCCGCGGGTGGCACCAGCCCCGCCGGGCACGGCGCACACGCGCGACACCGTGCTGCGCGCCCAGCGGACCAGGCAAGATCGGAATTAATATTCCGCACTGCGGAGATCTCGGTTTACCATGCGGAGATGAGCAACGACGCCCTCCTCCAGCGGCTCCGGGACGACCTCGGCCCGGCCGCGGTGCTCACCGACGCTGACGTCACCGACGCGTACGCGCGCGACATGATGCCGCTCGCTCCCTCGGGCAAACCGCTGGCGGTAGTGCTTCCGGCGGATACCGCGGGAGTGCAGGCGACCGTCCGTGCCTGTGCCGAAGCGAGAGTCCCCATCGTGCCGCGCGGGGCGGGCAGCGGGCTTTCCGGCGCGGCCAACGCGATCGACGGCTGTGTCGTGCTTTCGCTGACGAAGCTGAACGAGATCGTCGAGGTCGACCCGGGCAACCGGCTCGCCGTCGTGCAGCCGGGCGTCGTCAACCTCGACTTCCGGTCCGCCGTCGAGAAGCACGGCCTGTTCTATCCGCCCGACCCGTCCAGCTACGACTGGTGCACCATCGGCGGCAACCTCTCCACCAACGCCGGCGGCCTCTGCTGCGTGAAATACGGCGTGACCACCGATTCGGTGCTCGGCCTGGAAGTCGTGCTCGCCGACGGATCGCTGCTGAAAACCGGCCGCCGCACGGTCAAGGGCGTCGCGGGGTACGACCTCACCAAGCTGTTCATCGGCAGCGAGGGCACGCTCGGCGTGATCACCCAGGCGACCGTCTCGCTGCGGCCGCTTCCGCAGGCCCCGGCCACTTTCGTCGCCGGATTCAACACCACCGAGGCGGCCGGCGAGGCGGTCGCGCGGGCGGTGCGCGAGGGGTTGGTGCCGTCGCTGCTCGAGATCATGGACGCGGCGTCGATCAAGGCCTCCGAGACCTACCTCAACACCGACCTCGGCGCGGGCTCCGACTGCCAGGCCCTGCTGCTCGGCCAGTCCGACGCCGGCGGCGAGGCGGCCCGGCGCGAACTGGCGCTGCTCGAGCAGATCTGCACCGACTGCGGCGCCGACCTCGTCTACGCCACGGACGACCTCGAAGAGGGCAAGATGCTGCTGCAGGCCCGCCGCGTCGTGCTGACCGCGCTGGAGACCTACGGCGTCTGGCTCACCGACGACGTCAGCGTGCCCCGCACCCGGATCGCCGAACTGATCCGCGGCTGCGAACGGATCAGCGAAAAAGTCGGGCTCAAGATCGCCGTCGTCGGCCACGCCGGGGACGGGAACATGCACCCGACCATCGTGTACGCCCCCGATTCCGAGGACGAGTTCGCGCGCGCCCAGCAGGCGTTCGACGAGATCCTCGACGTCGGCCTGTCCCTCGGCGGGACGGTGACCGGCGAGCACGGCGTCGGCAAGATCAAGCGCGAATGGCTCGCCCGCGAGATCGGCCCGGTCGGGATCCGCGTGCACCGGCAGATCAAACAGGCCCTCGACCCGGAAAACCTCTTCAACCCGGGCTCGATGTTCTCGATGACCGACTGACCCTCCGCACGACCCCAGTACGACGAAGCGGCGTCCGGAAGTCCGGACGCCGCTTCGGTTTCAGAGCTAGGGAAAGTCAGTCGCGCACGCGCGGGATCTGCTGCGTGACATCGGCCGAATTGTCGGCGGCGCGAGCCTTCTTGCCGCGGCGGCCGCGCAGGTACTCGATGGCGATCGGCACCACCGACACCAGCACGATCAGGACGAAGATCGCGTCGACGTTGTCCCGGATGAACCCGATGTTGCCCAGCAGCGACCCCAGCACGGTGATGCCCGCGGCCCAGAGGATGCCGCCGATGACCGTGTAGGTGAAGTAGCGCTTCGGGTCCATCCGGCCGATGCCGGCGATCCAGGTGATGAACGTCCGCACGAACGGCACGAACCGGGCCAGCACGACGGCCTTCGGACCGTGCTTCTCCAGGAACGCGTGCGTCTTGTCGACGTACTCCTGTTTGAAGAACTTCGAGTCCGGCCTGCTGAACAGCTTCGGCCCGACGAAGTAGCCGAGGTAGTACCCGCCGACGTTGCCGACCAGCGCGGCGACCGTGACCAGCACGCACACCAGCCACAGCGGAGCCTTCAGCGTGCCGTTCGCGATGAACAGGCCCGCGGTGAAGAGCAGCGAGTCACCGGGCAGCACCGGGAAGATGCTGCTCTCGATGAAGATGATCAAGCACAGCACCGCGATCACGGGCACCGTCAGGCCGTTCAGCAGATGCTGCGGGTCCAGCCACGACGGCAGCAGGGACATGGTGGTCACTGTGTTCTGGGCGAGAATCACACCGAAAACGGTACAGGGTGACTCAGTGCGACCTCATCGGGCAAGGAATCGCAGGTCATCGGTGTGGGATCGGAGTGAAGAACTCGGCCCGGGAATGCCTTGCCGGAGCGGCCGTCCGGGCAAGCCGGGGCGGAACCGGCTCAGATCAGCGTCAGCAGGCCGATGACGGACCCGGCGGCCAGGCCGAGCAGCAGCGCCAGCAGCAGGACCCAGTGCGCGGGCAGGGGGCCGTTCTGCGGCGTCTGGGCGGGGCGGCGGACGGTCGTGTCGCTGGCCCCGACCGGCGGGATCGAGCCGGTGGTGCCGGGCGAGGTGTGGTCGGCCGCGTCGAGGGCGGCGCGTTCGCGGGCGAGCGAATCGGCGCCGGCTCCGGACAGCAGCCCGTAGTTGGGCGGCAGTTCGGTGGTCGGGCCGGTTTGCGACGGCGCGCCGGCATCGGCCGGGGCGCTGAACGACGCGGAGCCGAACGAGCCGGAGCCGGAGATGCCGGGCCCGCCAGCGGCTCGGAACGAGCCGGAAGCGCCGGGCTGGACCGCGCCCTGCGAGCCCGTGCCCGAAGCCCCGGAAGCGGCGTCGGAGCCAGCCTGCTCCTCGACCGGGTGCGGCAAGACGTGCGGAGCGAAGACGGCTTGTGCACGCAGCGCGTCGGCCAGTAACCGTTCCGGGTCTTTCGGCTCGCTCATCCGCTCCGTCCGCCTGTCGAAGTGCTAGCTCGTCACGTACTCAAGGTAGCCCGGCCCGCCTCGGCCACCCATTCGCCCCGGTGCAGGACCCGGGTCGGGCGCAGGTCGTCGTCCAGGATCACGGCGTCCGCGGCCAGGCCGGGACGCAGCGCTCCGGTGCGGTCGGCGATGCCGAGCAGTTCGGCCGGTCGCGCCGACGTCGCCCGGACGGCGTCCAGTACGTCGAGTTTGGCACCCTTCACCAGGTTGCGGAAGGCGTTGTCCATGGTCAACGTGCTCCCGGCCAGGGAACCGTTGTCCAGGGTGGCGACGCCGTCGTGGACGTCGACCTCGAGCCGGCCGAGGGTGTAGCGGCCGTCGGCGGCGTCGGTGGCCGACATGGCGTCGGTGATCAGCACGGTCCGTCCGCGGCCCGCGTGCTGCGCGGCCAGCCGCACGACCGTGGGGTGCAGGTGGACCAGGTCGCAGATCAGCTCGACCGTCACGCGCTCGTCGTCGAGCAGCACACCGACCGGGCCCGGCTCGCGGTGGTGCAGCGGGCGCATGCCGTTGAACAGGTGGGTAGCGACCGTCGCTCCGGCGTCGATGGCCGGGACCAGTTGCTCGGCGACCCCGTCGGTGTGGCCGATCGCGGCGATCACGCCGGACTCGGCGAGCTGCCGGACCGCCTTGACGCCGCCGCTGAGCTCCGGGGCGAGCGTGACCATCCGGATGGAGCCGTGCCCGGCGCGCAGCAGCTTCTCGACGGTGCCGGTGTCCGGTTCACGCAGAGTGTCCGGGTCGTGCGCGCCGCAGCGGGCGCGCGAGATGAACGGCCCCTCCAGGTGGATGCCCGCGAGGTCGCCCTCCTGCACGAGCTCGCGCAGCGCGGCGATCTGCTCGGTGAGCAGGTCGATCGGGTCGGAGACCAGGCTCGCGAGCATGGTGGTGGTGCCGTGCCGGCGGTGCGCACGGATGGCGGTGCGGATCTCGTCCGGGTCGAGCGTCGAGAACGACGCGCCGCCGCCGCCGTGGCAATGGGTGTCCACGAAACCGGGCACGACCAGCGCCCCGGCGACATCCACCGTCGCGGCATCCGGGCTGCTCGGGGGCGTTCCGGTGCCTACCGCGGCGATCTGTCCGCCGGACACGGCGAGCCAGCCGTCGTCGAGTACGCGGTCCGGGGCCACGACGCGGCCGCCCGTGATGACGAAGTCTCCGGGGTGTTTCACGGGGACCAGCATATATTGGTCTGGACCAGAGAGGGCCGACGCACGCGAGATTGGTCCGCCCAGGTCACTGTGGCGGCTGCATTGCCTTCTGCAATGCCTCCAGCGCACGGCTGGCGGTCGACTTCACCGTGCCCTTCGAAATGCCCGCGGCCTCGGAGATCTCCGCTTCGCTCAACCCGCCGTAGTAGCGCAGCACGAGCACCTCGCGCTGGCGTGGCGGAAGCTTCGACAGGGCGTTGACGACGGCCTGGTGTTCGCTGGAGAGCATGGCGAGGCTTTCCGCGGACCGGGCGTTCACCGCGTGCGGGGGCACGTACTCGCGGGCGGTCTTGCGGCGGCGCAGCACGCTGCGCGATCCGTTGACCACGGCGGTGCGCAGGTAGCCGACCGCCGCCGCGGCGTCGCGCAGCTTGCCCCAGTTGCGGTGCAGGCCGGTGAACGCCTCCTGCACGACGTCCTCGGCCGTGGCCGGCTCGTCGACCAGGAGGATGGCGAGGCGCACGAGCCGCATCCGGTGCTGCCGGTAGAGGTCCTCCAGGTTCAACGGGGCGGTCGGCGGCTGCGCCGGGACCGGCCCGTCCATGGTCCGCAGGTGGCCGAGGGTCGCCTCGACGCTGCGTTCCGCGTTCCCCTCCAGCATGTATCCCCGCCCGTCCTCGACGTGTCCGCTCCGCAGGCCCAACGCGTGCGCGATAGGCACAGCGTGCACACAGGTTCCGCCCGTACCTAGCCTATCGGGTTGGCCTCCCGCTGCCATCGCTCGCATGGTGCGTCCGCCCGGCCGTCACCGGTAGCGTCTGCGGCGTCACTGTCGTGCTCATCCCGGGAGTAATCGCATGGCCTGGTACCTCGTCGAAATCCGCTATGTCCAGGAGAAGCTGGCCGATGTCCGGCCTCGGCACCGCGACTACCTGAAAGAGCACGCCGCGGCGGGTCGCGTCGCGGTGGCGGGTCCGCTCGCCGACGACTCCGGCGGGGTGACGCTGTGGCAGGCCGAGGACGAGGCGGCGCTGGCCGAGCTGATCGACAACGACCCGTACGCGCTCGAAGGCGTCGTGGCGGAGCGGACGGTGCGCGAGTTCAAGCCGGTGCTCGGCGACTGGGTTCCGGCGCAGGGTTAAAGCTCCAGGACGGCGGGCCCGCGGTCGACGCAGATCCGTACGCGCCCGCCGTCTTCGGCCGCCACCTCGCAGGTGCCGCAGAAGCCCTGGCGACACGAGTACGGCACGTCGGGCAGCACCTCGCGCACCACGTCGAGCGTGGAGCGGTCGGCGGGCACGTCGAGGGTGAGCCCGCTGCGGCGCAGGACCACGCGGAATGGTTGGCCGTCCACGATCGGCGGCGGCGAGAACCGTTCGAAGTAGACCGCGGCGGCGCCCGTGCGGGCCAGGTCGACGCGGACGCCGGTGATCATCGGCATCGGGCCGCAGCAATACACCGATGCTCCGGTAGGCATCTCCTCCAGCAATTCCGCGCCGGACGCCGGAATGCCGAACTCCGTGTCCGGCCGGATCCGCACTCGCTCGGCCGGAAGTTCGTCGAGGAACGGCATCGACTCCCGGTCGCGGCCGGTGTAGACCAGCCGCCAATCCGCGCCGCTCGCTTCCGCGCGATGCACCATCGGCAGAATCGGCGTGATCCCGATTCCGCCCGCCACGAAGTGGTACGCGGGCGCGGCGACGAACGGGAAAGCGTTGCGCGGCCCGCGGACTGTGACGCGGGTTCCGGCGGTGAGCGCGTGCACCTCGGCGGACGCGGAACCGATGCGCCGCACGGCAATCCGGTAGTGCGACAGGTCGGAAGGCGAGCCGCACAGCGAGTACTGCCGCACCATTCCAGAAGGCAACAGCAAGTCGATGTGCGCGCCGGGACGCCAAGCGGGCAGCGGATTTCCGTCCGGACGCACGAGCCGAAGACTCACCACGCCGTCGGCCTCGGTGCGCACGGCCTCAACGACCAGCGGCAGCCGACGGTCGACCTCTCGCACCGGCGGACGGCGTCGCCCGGAAATTTCGGCCAGCCTTCGATAAGCCGCGCCGACCGCGACCAATGTGGACATTAATCGGTCGCGTCTGCCGCTGCCGTCGAGCCGGGGCGGGAACTGCGGTGCGGTCATCGCGGAGCGTCGGCGGCCTGGGCCGCGGGCGAACTCGCCAGGTACGCCACCGCCTGGTCGGTGTTGCCGGTTTCGGTCGGGTGATAGGACTTCCGGAAGTACGGCCGGATTTCGCGCAGCAGTTCGCGCGGTCCCGGCAGCAGTCCTTGGCGGGCGGCGCGCCGGTAAGCGCGCCAGCTGGTGCGGCCCGGGCGCGTCGGGTCGTTCTTCATCAGGAATCGGGTCCCGCGCACGAAAATCCACGCCAGCACCGGCGTCACCACGAGCATCGAACGCACTCGTCGGCCGTAACGGCCGTCGAGGTGGCAGAACAGGTCGTACGCCACCGAGCGGTGTTCGACTTCCTCCGCGCCGTGCCAGCGAAGGAGATCCAGCATCGTCTCATCGGCGCCGGCCGCGTCGAGTTCCTTCGCGTCGAGGATCCACTGGCCCAGAAACGCGGTGTAATGCTCGATCGCGGCGACCATCGCGAGCCGTTCGATCAGCCATTCCCGGCTCGATCCGGGCCGGTCGCCGAGCAGCCGCCGGAACATCCACTCCATCTGCGCGATGTACGGCCGCACCGCGACTCCGGCGGACTCCAGGTGCGCGGCCGCGCCGTCGTGTGCCTGCGCGTGCATCGCCTCCTGGCCGATGAACCCGAGCACGTCCTCCTTGAGCCGTTCGTCGCGGATCAGCGGGACGGCCTGCTTGAACACCTCGACGAACCAGCGTTCGCCCTCGGGCAGCGCCAGATGCAGCACGTTGATGCTGTGCGTGGCCTGCGGCTGCCCGGGAATCCAGTGCATCGGCAGCTTCGACCAGTCGAACTCCACGTCGCGCGCGTGGAGCACGATCTGCTCGTGCTCGGCACTCATGCCCGGCCGCTCAGCTCGTAATCGCTCGGCTCGACGCGCCGGGTCTCCAGCCAGTACCGCCACGTGAAGCCCGGCCAGATCGTCCGGTTGACGCCCTTCGAGTCGAGATACCAGCTCTTGCAGCCGCCCTGGGTCCACACGCCCTTGACGAGCTTTTCCTGGATCTGCTCCTGGAATTCGTCCTGCACCGACGGCCGCACGTCGAGCGCCGCCGCGCCGCGGGAGTCGGCCAGCCGGATCGCGTCGACCACGTAACGGGACTGCGATTCGATCATGAACACCACGGAGTTGTGGCCGAGCGCGGTGTTCGGGCCGAGCAGGAAGAACAGGTTGGGGAACCCGGACACGGTGATCCCCTTGTGCGTCTGGATCCCTTCGGTGGCCCAGGTTTTCGCGAGATCGCGGCCGCCGACGCCGGTGATGTCGAGGTACTCCAGCGCGTCGGTCACCTTGAAGCCGGTGCCGTAGATGATCGCGTCGACCTCGTGCTCGACTCCGGCGGTGTCGACGATGCTGTGCGCGCGGACCTCGGCGACGCCGTCAGTGACGACATCGACGTTCGGCCGGTCCAGGGCCGGGTAATAGTCATTCGACAGCAGGACGCGTTTGCAGCCCATCGTGTAGTCGGGCGTGACTTTCCGGCGCAGCGCGGGGTCTTTGATGCCCTTCGCGATGTGCCGGCGCGCGAGGATCTCGGCGGCCTGCATGAGTTTCGGGTGCCCGTTGAAGCCGATCGCGCGGGATTCGAGCATCCAGTACAGCGCGTTACGGTACAGCCGCTGCGTGCCGGGCACGCGCTTGAACAACTGCTTGGCCCAGCCCGGCATCGCGTGGTCCGGCTTCGGCATGATCCACGGCGGCGTGCGCTGGAACAGCGTCAATTCACCGACCTCGGGCGCGATCTTCGGCACGAACTGCACCGCGCTCGCGCCGGTGCCGATCACCGCGACCCGCTTGCCGGTCAGGTCGAATTCGTGGTTCCACTGCGCCGAATGCCAGGTCTGGCCCTTGAACTTGGAGATGCCGGGCAGTTTCGGGATCTGCGGAATATGCAGTCCGCCGACGCCGGCGACGACGAACTGCGCGGAAAACTCGGTGCCGCCCTTGGTTTCCACCGTCCAGCGGCGTTCGCCCTCGTCCCAGTGCGCGCCGGTGATCTCGGTGCCGAACCGGATCTTGTCGCGCAGCCGGTATTTGTCGGCGACGCCCTTGAGGTAGTCGAAGATCTCCGGCTGCGGCGAGAACGACCGGCTCCAGTCCGGGTTCTGCGCGTAGGAGAACGAGTACATGTGCGACTGGATGTCGCACGCGCAGCCTGGGTACGAGTTGTCCCGCCAGGTGCCGCCGACCTCGTCGGCCTTCTCCAGGATCACGTAGTCCCGGATGCCCGCTTTTTCGAGCTGGATCGCCTGGCCGAGCCCGGAAAACCCGGTGCCCACGATCACGACCTTGAACCGCTCGGTCATCTTGTCGGCCTCCGCTGCGCTGGGGGTCTGGCAGCGTTGATGTTACCTCAGGTAACAGTTACTCGAAAGTACTTCCTACTCGTCAGTACCACTCGGCAGGCGGTAGACCACCAGCGTCTGCTCCGGACGCTCGGCCACGTGGAACGCGGCGTGCGTCGCGGTGACCACGCCCAGCCGGGGATGCCGAAAGCGCTTGTGACCTGCGTGGCTGAACTGGATTTCGTAGTGCGGCCACCACTCGCGCACCTCGGGGCTCGCCTCGGTCAGCTCGGCCACCAGCCGGGTCACGCGCGGGTGGCCGGGATGCCGTCCGGCGATCGCCCGCAGCCGGGCCAGGATGTTGCGCGCCTCCTGTTCCCAGTCGACCAGGACCTCGCGGGCAGCGGGCTCGGTGAACATCCAGCGGACGACGTTCGCGCCCGGCTCGATGTTCCGGAACAGCTCCGCGGCGGCGTCGTTGCAGGCGAGCAGGTCGTAGCAGATGCCGGTGACGTACGCGGGGTTGTCGCCCAGCAATGCCGGGACGCCCGCGACCTCCGGCGCGGCCTCTTCGGCAGCGTCTTCAGGGGGTGCCCCGCCATTGGCGAGACGGCGCAGGTGTTCCTGCTCGGCGCTGGTCAGCCGCAGTGCCCGGGCCAGGGCGTCGAGCACCTGGTCGGACGGGCGGACGTCGCGGCCCTGCTCGAGATAGGTGAGCCAGGTGGCGCTGATCCCGGCCAGCAACGCCAGCTCCTCACGGCGCAACCCGGGCGTGCGGCGGCGTCCGGTGACCGGCAGGCCCGCGTCGGCCGGGGCGATCCGCTCACGGCGGCTGCGCAGGAACGTGCCCAGTTCGACGCTCACCCTAGAACCTCCAGTACCAGAATAACGCGATTCTGGATACCAGCTTAGCGGCGCGCGAGGCTGGATTCATGCGAGCTTGGACTGTTGACGCACAAGGCCTGCGCCTCTCCGAGGTGCCGGAACCCGCGCTGCGAGGCGGCGGAGTGGTCGTGGAGGTGCTTGCCGCGCACCTCCCGGCGTACACGAATGTGGTGGTGTCGGGAGGACGCGGCGACCTGCCGAAGCCGTTGATCCTCGGACCGTTGTGCATTGGCCGGGTAACCGCGGTCGCGCCGGACGTTTTCCATGTCGCGCCGGGTGATCTCGTGGTGGACACCGCGCTGCTCGATGCGGGCGACGGCGACGAGATCCTGGTCGGCTGGGTCGGCCTCGGCGCCTCTGGCGGCACCGCGCGCACGGACCGCATGCGCGAGGTGTGGCGCGACGGTGCCTTCGCGGAAAAAGCCTTGTGCGCCAAGGAAACGATAGTCAAGCTGCCCGGAGCCGAGAATTACCCGGACCCGGCGCGGCTGGCGTTTCTGCCGTGGCTCTGCGTGGCCGCCGCGGGCCTGCACACCGCTGGTCCGCTGGCCGGACGCGACGTCGCGGTGATCGGTGCGACCGGGCAGATGGGCGGTGCCGCGGTGCTGCTGGCGCTGGCCGAAGGCGCGGCAACGGTGACGGCGGTGGGCCGCAACAAGGTCGCGCTCGATCGGCTGGCCGAACTCGGTCCGCGCGTGCGTACTCACCAGCTGATCGGCGATCGCGCGACCGACGCGGCGGCAATCGGGCCGGTGGACGTGGCCCTCGACGCTCTCGGTGCCACGCCGACGGCGGACGCGACGATGGCCGCCTACGACAGCCTGCGGGTGCGCGGCACCCTGGTGCTCGTCGGCGGCGTACGCCAGGACTTGACCATTCCGTACGGCGAGTTCATGCACCGCAGGCTCACCCTGCGCGGCTCCTGGATGAGCGACGACGAAACGGTGCGGACGGTGTGGAACCTGATCCGCTCAGGCGCGCTGGACCTTTCCGCAGTCGAGCTGCTGAAGGTCGGCCTCGACGATCCGGAATCCGCTCTCGACCTGGCGGAACGCACGTCGGGCCTCAGCTTCGTCGCCCTCGTGCCCTAGTAGACGCCGCCGAGTTTCGAGTGGTCCCAGCTCGTGATCTTCGTCGGACGCAGGATCAGCCCGACCCGCTTCGGGGCCTGCCGTTCGACGAGGGTCCGCAGCTCGTCGGGCACCGGCGCGCCCGGCTCGACCCCGGAGTAGCGCATCATGAGCGCGGTCCCCATCGTCGTGACCTGGTCGGTGTCGTCGACCAACTCGACGTCCGCCTCGAAGGAAAGCCCGCGCAGCTGGTCGTACGAATCGCCGCTTTCGATCAGCACGGTCGCCTCGGGCAGCCGGCGCAGGTTCTTCGCTTTCTGCGAGGCGCCATAGGTCCACGTCGCGACCCCGCCCTCGTACGGGTAGTACCAGAGGGCGGTGAGGTGCGGCCTGCCGTTCGGGCCGATCGAGGCCACGTTGATGACCTTCTGCTCGGCCAGATAGGCCTGCACCTCGTCCGGCGTCATCCGGATCTGGTCGCGACGGGACATGGCTCTCCTCAGCTGCGCTTGGTGGCCGCGCGCCCGCCGTGGCCGTTGACCGACGACTCGAACGCGCCGCGTTCCTCGACGTCCTTCAGCGCGGCCCGGTCCGCCGCCGGCACCCGGGTCCGCGCGCCGAGTTCGACGATCGGCGGCAGGAACGAGCGCAGCAGCTTAAGGCCGCCGACCCAGCGTGGCACGTGGATCGTCCGGGCGCGGCGCAGAATCCCGGCCTCCAGGTCGTCGAGCGCGACGTCCAGCGGGTACGTCTTGCCGAGCAGGCCCGGCATCCCGGCCCGCAGCTTGCCGAACACCGGGTGCGCGTCGGCGCTTTCGACCAGGTCGGTGCGGATCCAGGTGGGGTGCGCGACCCCGACCTTCACGCCGAGGTGCGCGACCTCCGCGCGCAGGCTGTTGCAGAACGCCTCGACGCCAGCCTTCGCGGCGGCGTAGTTCGCCATGCCCGGCGCGTGCGTGATCGCGGCGAGCGAGGAGATGCCGAGCAGGTAGCCGCGGCGTTCGATGACGTGCGGAAGCGTGACGCGGAACGTGCGCCACACGCCGAGCAGATCGACCTCGATCACCCGCTCGAACGCGGCGCGGTCCACCGAGCGCACGAACCCGGCGGTCGCGATGCCCGCGTTGGCGATGACGATGTCGATGCCGCCGAAGTGCTCGACCACGCCCGCGGTGACGCGCTCGAGGTCGTCCCAGCTGGTCACGTCGGCTTCCCAGGACTTCGCGTTCGGCCCGATCCGCTTGGCGACCGCTTCCTGTTCGCCGGCTTCGAGCCCGACGAGCGCGACCTTGGCTCCGCGCGCGGCGAGCCGCTCGGCCAGGCCGGCTCCGATCCCGCGAGCGGCTCCGGTGATGAGCACGACCTTGCCGTCGACCTGCTTCTGCTGAGCCACGGTGCCCTCCTGAGCCGGTTTTTGCCTGTTCGGAGGGCACCGTACAACAACCTACCGGCAGTAAGCTACTACTCGGTAAGTATCAGCTCGACGCATCGCCCAAAGCGGTGAGTTCGGCGTCGGTCAGCGTCAGCTCGACCGAGGCGAGCAGATCGACGAGCTGCTCGGGGTGCGCGCGCTGGCGATCGGCGCGGCGACGGTCGGCTGCTGACGGAGCCATGCGAGCGCGACACTGGCGACCGAAGCCTGGTGCGCGGCAGCCACTTCGTCCAGTGCGGCAAGCACTCGTTCGCCCCGGGCGTCGAGGTATTCCAGCGCCCGTGGGGCGCGCGGCGAGTCGCCCGGCTCGTCCTTCGAACGGTACTTGCCGGTGAGGAATCCCTTGGCCAGCCCGAAATACGGCAGCGTCACCAGGTTCTCGCGGGCGACGAGCGGGGCCAGCTCGCGCTCGTAATCGCGCTCGACCAGGTTGTAATGCGGTTGCAGGGCAACGTATCGGGCGAGGCCGTTCTGGTCCGAAATGGACAGTGCGGAGGCGAGCCGGTCCGGTTCGTAGTTGGACGCCGCGATGTAGCGGACCTTGCCGGCGCGGACCAGCTGGTCGAACGCGGCGAGGGTTTCTTCCTGCGGGGTGTCGAGATCGTCGACGTGTGCGTAGTACAGGTCGATGTGGTCGGTTCGCAGGCGGCGCAAAGATTCCTCGACCGCTTCGGCGATGTTCTTCGCGCCGAGACCGGGTCGCTGGTCTCCCCCGCCTACCTTGGTGGCGATGACGATGTCGTCGCGGCGGCCGCGTTTGGCGAGCCAGGTGCCGATGATCGTTTCGGAACCGCCTCCGCCGCCGTAGACGTTGGCGGTGTCGAGGAAGTTGCCTCCGGCCGCGGTGTACGCGTCGAGAACACTGAATGACGTGGATTCGTCCGCGGTGTGGCCGAAGACGTTGCAGCCGAGGTTGAGGCCGTGGATATCCAGTTCCGTGGAGCCGAGCTTGGTCATGCTTTCGAACCTAATCCGGCCGGGGCGGGAGGAAAACCGGGTTCTCGTGCGTTGGGCGGGACATGGCTATCGAATTGGGCAAGCTAGGCGTGTGGCGGATGTCGGCCCAGGTGGACAGCGCGTTCGCCGCCGAGGTGGAGAAACTGGGCTACGGCACGATCTGGCTCGGCGGTTCGCCCGGCGGCGACCTGGCGATCGTCGACGAACTGCTGGCCGCGACCGACCGGATCAAGGTCGCCACCGGGATCGTCAACATCTGGGCCGACGCGCCCGAGGGCATCGCACAGGCGTTTCACCGCATCGAGGGCAAGCACCCGGGCCGGTTCCTGCTCGGCGTCGGCGCGGGACACCGCGAGCACACGCAGGAGTACAAGAAGCCGTACGCGGCGCTGGTCGAGTACCTGGACGCGCTCGACGCGGCCGGGGTGCCCAAGGAGTCGCGCGCCCTGGCCGCGCTCGGCCCGAAGGTGCTCGAACTCGCTCGCGACCGCACCGCGGTCGCGCACCCGTACCTGACCACGCCGGAACACACCCGGGCCGCGCGGGAGATCGTCGGCTCTTCCGCGGTGCTCGCGCCGGAGCAGAAGGTCGTCTTCGACACCGACCCGGAGCGGGCGCGCGCCACCGGCCGCAAGACCGTCCAGTTCTATCTCGGCCTGTCCAACTACACCTCGAACCTGCGCAAGCACGGTCTCTCCGAGGAGGACTTGGCCGACAGCGGCAGCGACCGGTTGATCGACGCGCTCGCCGTCCACGGCGACGGAAAAGCGCTGGCCAAGGGCGTGCAAGCGCACCTCGACGCGGGCGCTCAGCACGTCAGCGTGCAGTCGCTGGACGAGGATCCGTTCCCTGCCTACCGGGCAATCGCGGCCGAGCTGCTCTGAATCGCTCCAGTCGGTTTCGTCTCGTGTGAGGTAGGACCGGTCGGCTCGGCCGGTCCACCTCGTACGATGCCGCTGTAGAAGCCAGTCGTCTCGAGGAGGAACCGATGCCCATCGCCACCCCCGAGGTGTACGCGGAGATGCTCGACCGGGCGAAGAACGACGAATTCGCCTATCCGGCCATCAACGTGACCTCGTCGGAAACCGTGAACGCCGCGATCCGCGGGTTCGCCGAGGCGGAAAGCGACGGGATCATCCAGTTCTCCACCGGCGGCGCGGAGTTCGCGTCCGGGCAGAAGGTGAAGGACATGGTCACCGGCGCGACCGCGCTGGCCGAGTTCGCGCAGGTGGTGGCGGCGAAGTACGACGTCAACGTCGCGCTGCACACCGACCACTGCCCGAAGGACAAGCTGGACGGCTTCGTCCGCCCGCTGATCGAGATCTCCGCCGAACGCGTCCGCGGCGGCGGCCTGCCGCTGTTCCAGTCCCACATGTGGGACGGTTCGGCCATCGACCTGGACGAGAACCTGCAGATCGCGCAGGAGCTGCTCGCCAAGGCCGCGGCGGCGAAGATCATCCTCGAGGTCGAAATCGGCGTTGTCGGCGGCGAGGAAGACGGCGTCGCCCACGACATCAACGAGAAGCTGTACACCGCCGAAGGCGACTTCGTGAAGACGGTCGACGCGCTCGGCGCTGGCGAGAAGGGCCGCTACCTGCTGGCCGCGACGTTCGGCAACGTGCACGGCGTGTACAAGCCGGGCAACGTGAAGCTGCGCCCGGACGTGCTCAAGCGCGGCCAGGAAGTGGTCTCCGAGAAGCTCGGTCTCGCGCCCGGCTCGAAGCCCTTCGAACTGGTCTTCCACGGCGGCTCGGGCTCCCTCCCGGAGGAAATCCGCGAGGCGGTGTCCTACGGCGTGGTGAAGATGAACGTCGACACCGACACGCAGTACGCGTTCACCCGCCCGATCGCGGACCACTTCTTCAAGAACTACGACGGCGTCCTGAAGATCGACGGCGAGGTCGGCAACAAGAAGGTCTACGACCCGCGCAGCTACCTGAAGGCCGCGGAAGCCGGCATGGCGGCTCGCGTTGTCGAGGCCTCGCAGGCCCTGGGTTCGGCGGGCAAGAAGCTCGGCTGACGGAGTTTTCTGTCGAGGGAGGCCGCCTCGATCCTTTGGGTCGGGGCGGCCTTTCCGTTGTGAAGTCTCTCAAGCTTCGGCCCGAAAGGCCCCGACGGTCTGTACAACGCCGACCCGGACCACGGCATGAAACCGGCCATCGACTACTACCGCCGTCTTCTGTCCAGTCAGGACCGAACGACTCCCCACCACAGAAAATCCCGCGCCCGCGTAGCCGCGACGAGCCGTTGCCGGTTCCGCAGCTCGCGGTTTTCCTGCTCGGTGCCGGCTTCCTCCGGCTCCGGCCGCACGAAGTCCACGACCAGCACCGCCCGAAAGTCCAAGCCTTTCGCCTTGTGCACGGTCCCCGCGTACAGCCGGTCACCTGTTTCGCCGGTGTGCTGTTCGATCGGCCGGGTGGCGATACCGGCCGAGTCCAACAGCTTCCGGCACGTAAGCGCATCCTTGTTGCTGAACGTGATCAGCGCGGTCTCGCCGTGCGGAATGTCGAGGTCCCGCACCGCGGCGGCTAATGCGTCCGGAAGTTCGGATTCGGTGCCCTCCCATGACTTCGCGATTCCGCCGTCGTTGACCGCGGCCGCGTCGCGCAGCGCCACCCCAGCCGCGCCGTCGAGGTCGTCGACCTCGTTGAGCGCGGTGATCCGCCGGGCGAAATCCAGGATGCCGGTGCGGTTGCGGTAGTTGACCTTGAGCACCTCGCCGCGACCCTGAATGGGGATTCCGGCGTCGGAAAGCCGCCAGCCGCCCGGGTAGACCTGTTGCTGGCCGTCCCCGACGAGCAGCAGCTGATTCGGTCCGTCACCGGCGATCTTGCGAAGCAGGCGCAGACCGTTCAGGGTCATGTCTTGCACTTCGTCGACGACCACGGCGGCGTACGGCTCTTCGAGCGGTTGCCGTTCTAGCTCTTCCAGCGCCCGGGTCAGCAGATCGTCGAAGTCGTGGGCGTCTCGCTCCGCGAGATTCTTCTGGTAGTCCTGATACACCTGCCAGACCGTCGCGCGCTGACGGTTGTCGAGACGGCGTCGCCGTCCCCGCCGGATGACCCGCTGATACTCGGCGAGGGTTTTGATGCCCCGGCCTTTGATCACCCGGTGCACCTCGTCCGCCCAATAGCGCGGCACGTTGTCCGGCAGCTCGCTGCTGTGCGCTTTCCAAGCAAGGTTGAACGAGGTTTCGAACGAGATGTTCAGGCGGATTCCCCGGCTCGCCAGGAACGCGCTCGCCCATGAGTGCAGGCTGATGAACTCCGCTCGATCCGCCATCTCCGGGGCCAGCCGTCGAAACGCGGTCTCGTTCACCGGCGGCAAATTCCGCACGAAGGTCGTGAACAGCAGCGGGCCGGTGCTCCGCCGTCCCGCGTGCCGAAGCCGATGCAGCGCCACGACGGTCTTGCCCGTCCCGGCCGGTCCGCTGATCCGGGCAGGACCGCCGTAGTTCCGTGTCGCCAACGCCGCCTGGTCCGGGTGCAGGAACGTCATCCAGGTGTCGAACGGCCGCTCCACCGCTGCCGCCAGCTGATTCTCGGCGACGCTCTCCGCGGAGAGCAGCTCGAAGGGCTCCTCGTCCGCAGCCGGTATTTCGATTCGCGGCCAGTCGTACTCGTCCAGCAGCGGTCGCAACTCCTCGGCGATCTGGGTGACTTGTTTCGTGGTCAGATGCACGGCGTCGCGCCGGAAAAGCTGATCCAGCCGGGACGCGGGAAGCGACCAGAACGGTCCGGAATTGCGCGGTCCGGCCGCGGAGTTCGGGGCACCGATCACGACCGGGGTGACCGCGCTCGCGGCGACGCGCCGTCCGCCGGGAAGCGACAACGCGGCGAACCGTTCGTCGACCTGGCGCAGCACCGCCTGCATCATCTCGGCATCCGGTGCTGGATCAGCGACAACAATGGCGAACACACCGACCCGGCCGATCAGGTAAGCGTCCGCGGCCGAGGCTGGTCCGGTGTGCACCGCGAGCCGCCAGCCTTCGGCGGTGCGCGCGACCAGCTCGGTGAAGACATTGCGCTGCAAGGAAGTCAGCCTGGGATACCGCTCCGACACCAGGTTTGCGGCGAGCTGTCGCTTTCGGGCGTGCGAACTGAGCGCCACGGAACCCCCTCCCCGAGGTTACTGCTGGTATCCGCAGTATTCCGGAAAGGAATCAAACCCGGGGCGATCGTGATCGCGAATCACTCGAATGGCAGGCGTCCTATTCCGCGACTGCACGCCGCGAAGCCCACCATTCCTTTGCCGGACCAGCCCCAGCCCACAACGCGAACACCGCCGCCACAGCGACCAAAGCCGTCCAGTACGCGATCGGCGGCGCCGACTCCGTCTGCTGTTCCCCGAGCAGCCAAGGCCGCATTTGAGACTGCACCCAGAACGCGCCATACCCGAGCACGGTCACCAAAACCGATCCCGCCAGCGCAGGTCGCGGCAGCAGGAACGCCACATCGACCGCGAGCCCGACGGCCAGCAGGTAGAACGGCACCGTCGACACCGGGAAGCCCAGCGCCAGCAGCAGCGGCCACATCACGCACCGGTACGCGACATACGCGCCGGCCACGGTCAACCCGGCCCAGCGCCGTCCGACGGTCTTGTGCGCCACGACCAGGATCAGTGCCGAAACACCGATGCCCCACAGCGGGTACACCCACTCCGGGATCGGCATCGTGAAGTGCACCACCGCGGCCCGGTCGACCGGGTGGCCGATCTGGTTGGCCGCGAAGGAAAGCAGCGACGGCTCCGCCTCGGGCGTGCCGCGTTCCCAGGCACGCAGGCCGAGGATGCCGTACTCCTGCTGGCCGTTCGGGAAGAAGGTGTTCTCCAGGAAGAACGCCCACAGCGCGAGCAGCACTCCGGTGCGGAAGCGGCCCGGCGGCGCCAGCCGCAGCCAGCCGAGCAGGACGCCTGCCTGCATGATGCCCGTGCCGAGGTACAGCATCATGTGCGACGGGCTCCACGCGGTCAGGTCGAGGCCGTTCACCCGGTGGTTGATCACGTCGAGCGGCGCGGCGACCAGGAACACGATCAGCCCGGTCTGCATGAGCCGCAGCGAGCGCCGGTCGCAGCCGAGGCCGGTGTAGCTGTGGATGGCCACCAGCACGATGATGATCACCGTGCCGACGGTGTTGATCAGGTGCGGCGGGGCGAGGTCGTCGCGCAGCCACTTGAAGTGCCACGACATGTCCCACGACGACCCGACGAGCTTGAACGCGAACGCGGTCAGCCACGTGCCGTAGCAGAAGCGCAGCACCCACGCCGGGGTCGGCTGTCCCGGGGCGCCGCGGTGCCAGTGCGTCGCAAAGAAAAGCCTGGTCTTGCCCACCGGTCCGCGCGGGACCGCGGGGCTGGCGACGCCTTCAACCGCCTTCGTCATAGGCGCCATCATTCCCTGCCGCAAGAGCACGCGGCGGGAGAAGGGGCAAAAACCGGGGTTCACCCCTACGGGTGGCGGACTTGCCTTCGCGCCGCACGGCACGGCAAGGTGTCGGCCCATGATGCCGAAACGAGCCGTCGCCGCCGTGCTGATCGCCGCACTCGTGCTGGCCGGCGGAGGCGTGCTGACCAGCCTGTTCCTCTGACCGAGGGCACCGTGGGCACAATGGCGGCATGACGCACAACCTGCTGGGCCCCGAGCCCACGCTGCTGCCCGAGCACACCGACGCGCAGGCCGCGCTCGACTCCGGGACGGACCCGTCCGCCGTGGCCGCCGAACACCCCGACTACAGCGAAGCCTGGGCCGCGCTCGCCGAACGCGCGCTCGCCGACGGCGAGATCGTCGCCGCGTACGCCTACGCCCGCACCGGTTACCACCGCGGTCTCGACCAGCTCCGCCGCGCCGGCTGGAAGGGCTTCGGCCCGGTGCCGTGGGCGCACCGGCCGAACCAGGGTTTCCTGCGCGCGCTCGCCGCGCTCGGCATCGCCGCGGGCCGCATCGGCGAGTCCGAGGAGCACGAGCGCTGCAAGACGTTCCTCGCCGAGTCCGACCCGGCGGCTGCCGAGGCGACCGGCCTGAAGTGACGCGGGCCGCCCGGCGCGCCCCGGAAAACCGGGCGCGACCGGGCCGTCTGCCCACCTTCGGGTGACAGCTTGAGGTGTTCGCATTTGGTGACACCTACAAAGGCGGCCATGCGAGGCACGGCCATGCTCACCCCCCGGATCCGCACCCTCGGCACCGCGCTGCGCGAGGCCCGGATCGACGCCCGTTTCGGACTGCGCGAACTCGCCCGGCGAGTCGGCACCAACCCCGCTCTGGTGTCGAACTGGGAGCTGGGACAACGGGTTCCGGCGCTGGAGGACGTCGCGGGCATCCTCGGCGCGCTCGGTGTCGTGGGTGCGGAGAAACAACGGATCCTGCAACTGGCGCGCGGCACCGCCGAACCGGGCTGGGTCGCCCGCGGCAAGCAGTCCGACCCGGACCACCTCGGCGGGCTGCTCGCCTGCGAACGCGCCGCGACGTCGGTCGTCGAATGGCAGCCGCTCCTCGTGCCGGGGCTGCTGCAGATCCCGGATTACGCGCGAGCGCTGTTCCTCGCCGACGGTTTGCCGGTGAAGGACGCGGAACGCCAGGCGGAGATCCGGATGATGCGCCGGCCGCTGGTGGTCGGTCCCGGGGCGATTCCGTGCGAGGTGCTGCTGGGTGAGGCGGCGTTGCGCAATCCGATCGGCGGGCCCGCGACGATGGCCCGGCAGTTGCGGTTCCTCGCCGATCTGATGGCGACGTCGGCGAAGCTGTCGGTCCGCGTCGTGCCCGCGAGCAACGGCGGTCATCCGGGACTGGCCGGTCGGTTCTGCGTGTACCACGTGGAGGTCGGCGACCCGATCGTCTACTTCGAGCACCAGCACTCGGGGGCCTTCCTCCTCGACGAGGGGAACGACACCTACTGCGAGGTCGCGGACCGGATCCGCGAGGTCTCCCTGGACTCCCGCCGGTCGGCGGCGTTCGTGCAGCAGGTCGCGCAGGAGTTCCGGGAGATCGCGCAGGGGAACAAGCCGGAGGGGCCTAGGAATTCGTTCGGCTAGCCGGTCCGTCGATCACGCTCTGCAGCAGGTTCTTCGACACCGAGAAGCCGTGCCGCAGGTAGGCGGGAATCGCGCGATCCGAGGAATGCACGGTCACCCGCTCCAGCCCGAATTCCGAGGCCAGCCGCAAGATCGCCTCGATCAAGAGCCCGCCGACGCCGCTGTCGCGTGCTTCCGGCACCACGTACACGCATTGCACGTCGCCGCAGATCCGCGAAAAGTCGTGCGGCGTAGGCACTCTGGGAGTGAGCGCGAGGAACGCCATCCCGAGCACCTGCTCGTCCCGCACCGCCACGAGACAACGGTGCGTTTCGGCGTGCGCCCGAGCCCAGGCGGCGAACTCGCGCACAAACTCGGCCCGATCACCTTGCGGCGGCCCGTCGTTGTCCTCGACCCACCGCCACCGCAACGCGGCGACGGCGGCAAGTTCGTCGTCGCGGGCTGGGCGGATCCCGGTGACCGGCACAGGTTTCACTCCCGATTTCCCGGATGGTCGCGAAGGAAGGACCCGGCCGGCCGGGGGAGGGTGCCGGCCGGGTCCGAGGTCGTCAGGCGACCGCCGCGAGTTCCCGGATTGGCGTGACCGAGCCGACGACGCGGTTGCGGCCGCTGTTCTTCGCCGCGTACACGGCTGCGTCAGCCGCGGCCATCACTTCGTCGATGCTTGTCCCGTCCAGCGGGAACGCGGCCACCCCGATCGACGCCGTGCGGTTTTCGATCGCGACCGCTTCGCATTCGTTCGTCTGCGTCGGGATCACCAGCTCGCTGATCCGCTGCCGGATCCGTTCCGCTGTCACGATCGCGTCTTCCTTCGACGTCGACGGCAGCAGCGCGACGAACTCCTCGCCGCCGAATCGGCCGACGAGGTCGTGTGCCCGGGTTTCCTGTTTGACCACGGCGGCAACGGCTTTGAGCACATCGTCGCCCGCGAGGTGGCCGTAGGTGTCGTTGATCCGCTTGAAGTGGTCGAGGTCGATCATCAGCGCGCCGAAGCTGCCGTTCTCGCGCTCGGCGCGGGAAATCTCGCGCTGCGCGCCCTCCTGCCAGGTGGTGGCGTTGAGCAGCTGCGTCTTCTGGTCCGTGGTCGCGAGTTCCTCGAGCCGCTTGATCAGCATCGAGCGCTGCAGCACGTACAGCGGCAGGATGACCAGCACCGACAGCAGCGGTTCCTGGTTCAGCACCATCACGAGCAGCCCGCCGACGCACAGGGTCGCCAGTTCCAGCAGGTTGTCGTCCATCGTGCCGAGGCACGATTCGGGCGTCGCCTTCGCCGGGTCGGTCAGGTACAGGCCAAGGCCGGTCAATGCGGTGTTGACCAGGAAATAGCCGAGCGCGCCCGCCACCACGGTGGTCACGCTGTGGCCGTCAGAGAGGTGTCCGGCCAGCGCGGCGCCGAAGCCGGACAGGATCATCGTGGTCGCGTTGGCCGCGACGCGGTGAGCTTCACCGGGGCGCGTGCCGTTCCAGCTGCGGAACGCCAGATAGACGTAGATGATCACGCCGAGGGCGGCCACCAGCTGCGGCGGCACCAGCAGCGCCGCGGGGAGCAGCCACACCGAGGTGACGGTGATGTGCGGGCCCTGGCTCAGCATCCGGCGCTGCCGCTCGATCTGCCGCGTGACCTCGGTCTGCGCGATCGCCAGGCCGGCGAGCATCGCGAGGATGCCGAACTGGCCGAGACTGACCGGGAACACCAGCGTGCTCACCACGGTGAGCACCACCGTGACGGCCATGCTCGTCAGCGTGACCGCGACCCACTGCCGTGGCCTTGACCAGAGCGACCACCGGGAAACCGCGTCGCGCAGCCCCAGAGCTGAAAATTCCCCCAATGTGACCATTCTTCCCCCCGGGTCTTGCGCGGATCTCCAGTGACACTCGCCTTACGCACAGTTTCAGACCGTTTGCCGCCTGTCCACAAGGGCCTTAGGTGTGTACATTTTTCCCGAACACGCCGGATGAAGGGTGACCAGCGATGCGCAGCAAGGAACAGTGACCGCGTAGCAGCACCGCAAGGTCGCGCAGGTCAGAGCCTCACGCGCGGGGCATGCCGGGGCTAGTCAGGCAGGCTCGGCGCGTGTGGCTTCCTTCGCTGACCCCTCTTCGGCCTGCCCGGAAGCAGTCCGCTGCCACGCGATCGCGAGCGGAATCGTGATCAGCAGGCCGGCCAATCCGAAGATCCCGACGGTTGTCTGGGCGCTCACGTGGTCCGCGATGACCCCGCCGATCAACGGCGTCACGCCCATCGTCGTGGTCAATCCGGTGTTCGACAGGCCCATCGTCTGTGCCCGGCTCTCGTCCGGGACCGCGACCGTCAGCGAGGCCGTCGCCTGCAGCAGCGCGATCGTGCCGAAGCCGCCGGAGATCACGAACAGGATCACCGAGACGATCGGGCCCGGCTGCAGGAAACAGAGCAGCAGCGGGATCGCGGCGAGCGCGGTCAGCGGGCCGATCAGCTTCGGCCGGATCTCGGCGGGCACCCAGCGCGTGTAGACGAACGTGAAGATCACGCTGCCCACCGGGTCGGCGGCGAGCAGGAAGCCGATCATTTCGGACCCGCCGCCCGAGGAGGCGACGTAGGGCGCGGCGATGCCTTCGTACACCGGCATCAGCCCGGCGAGCCACGTGAAGACCATCAAGGACCGCAACGCGCTGGTCGCGAAGGCGACCCTGCCGCCCGCGCTCAGCGACGAGAAGAACGGCTTGCGCTTTTCGCCGCTGGCAGCCGCGGGGCGGGCTTTCAGCCCGAAGCGGAGGAAGAGCGCCGAGAGCACGAAGGTGCCCGCGTCGAGCACCAGGGCGAGGTGGGCGTCCACCGCGAGCAGCAGCGCGCCGCCGCCGGCGAAACCGAGCAGCTGCGCGGACTGGACCGTCATGCTCCGGATGCCCATGCCGACCACGAATCGGTCGCCTTCGAGCACCTGCGGCAGCAACGCCAGCTGAGACGCCTTGAACGGCGGATTCAGCAGCGAAACACAGCCGACGAGCACGCATAGGGCCCAGAACGGCAGTCCGGGGATGGCAACGCACAGAATCAGCACCGCGCGCGTGAGGTCGACGGTGACCATGACCGCCCGGCGCGGGAAACGGTCGGCGAATCCGGTGAGGAAGATGCCGCCCAGCAACGACGGGAAGAACGTGAGCGCGTAGGTGAGGCCGGTCAGCGTCGCCGAACCCGTATTGGCGTAGACCAGGACGGACAGCGCGACCCGCGCCAGCTGGTCACCGGCGATCGACAGCAGTTCGCCGAACCACATCGCGCGGAACTCGGCGACTCCGAACACCTCGCGGAACGTGACCCGGTGCGGTGCTGTCGTCATGCGTGTTCTCCCCGCTGCTGTGCGCGGACTGTGCCGCACTAGTGACCAACGGGTGACCCTAGAACCTCCTGGTCACGGGTCGGTCACACGAAGTGAGTTGTCAAGCTCAGTGTCTCGTGACTGTTGGTGATTCTCTAGGTTCTTTCGCCGGTATCCGACAGGTCACGATCAGTTCGCCACGTGTCCAGACGATAGCGCTCCGCACTCCCCTCCGGAGTCGGATCGTTCTTTGTGGTTTGTGACACATCCGTTCAGGTGGCCGTCCGCAGAGTGGAACGTCCGCCGCGGTGCCGGCCAGCCGCGTAGCTTCGCCCGGGTGACCGCTCTCCCGACGTTCACGCTCGCCATCGTGGGCGCCGGACCTCGCGGGGTCGGCGTCCTCGAACGGCTGTCCGCGAACGCCGACGGCCTGCTCGGCGACCGGCGCGTCGAAGTCCACCTCGTCGACCCGTTCCCGCCCGGCCCCGGCCGCGTGTGGCGGTACGAGCAGTCGCCGCTGCTGCGGATGAACTCGATGCCCGAGGACGTCACCGTGTTCACCGACGACACGGTGCGGATCGACGGTCCGGTGCGGCCGGGTCCGTCGCTGATCGAGTGGGTGCGGAAGGTGCGCGCGGGCACCCTGGAGTACCCGGTGCCGGACGACGTCCGCGCCGAGTTCGAGACGCTCGCGTCCACGGATTTCCCGACCCGGCGGCTGCAGAGCCGGTACCTGGAGTGGTTCTACCGCAAGGTGGTGGCCGAACTGCCGCACGGCATCACGGTGGTCGAGCATCTCGCCACGGCCGAAAGCATTGACGACGACGAGACCGTGCGGCTTTCCGACGGCACGACCGTGTCCGCCGATGCCGTGGTGCTGACTGTCGGTCACCTCGACGCGGTCCCCGACTCCCGGGAACGCGAACTGGAGGCGTTCGCCGAGCAGCACGAGCTGTCCTACTACCCCGCCGGCTACACCGCGGACGTCGACTATTCCGCGGTGCCCGCCGGAGAACCGGTGCTAGTGCGCGGTTTCGGGCTCGCGTTCGTGGACCTGATGCTGTTGCTCACGGAGGGTCGCGGAGGCCGGTTCGAGGAACTGCCGTGCGGCGGTCTGCGCTACCGCCCGAGCGGTGCCGAGCCGGTGCTGCACGTCGGTTCCCGGCGCGGGGTGCCATACCACGCGAAGACTGGCTACCCGTTGCGCGGGAAACCGTTGCAGTTGCCCAGATTCTTCGACCAGCGAGCCATTGACCGGCTGACCGGTCCGCTCGATTTCCGCGCGGACGTGTGGCCGCTGATCGCGAAGGAACTCGCCTGGGCGTACTACACCGAGCTGTTCACCGGACATCCGGATCGCGTGCGCATGGATTTCGCGGTCTTCGCGGACAAATTCGCCGACCTGCCGTGGGGAACGTCCGAAATGGACGCTCTGATCACGGCTGCGGTGCCCGCTTTGGAGGACCGGCTCGACCTGGAGCGGTTGGACCGCCCGTTCGCCGGCCGCCGCTACGATTCCGGTGAGGAATTCGGAAAAGCGGTGCGGAAGTACATCGAGTCCGACCTCGCACGCCGAGCGGACGCGCACCACAGCGCGGACCTCGGCGCGTTCATGGCTCTGTTGTCGGTGATCGGCCAGTTGCCCACGCTGCTCGCGACCGGACGGCTGACCGCCGCTTCGCAAGTGTCCGATATGGACGGCTGGTTCCACGGCTTCTTTTCCTACTACGCAAGCGGCCCGCCGCCGCGTCGTCTCGAAGAACTGCTCGCGCTCGAGGACGCGGGCGTCGTATCGTTCCTCGGCGCGGACATCTCGATCGCCGCTGACGAGACCGCCGGAACATTCGTCGCGTCCAGCGCCAGCCATCCGGACACCGTCGCCGCGCGTACGTTGATCGAGGCGCGGCTGCCGGAGGCGAGCGTCCCCCGAGTGTCCGATCCGCTGTTGCGCAGCCTTCGGGACGCCGGTGCGCTGGCTGAGGAAACCGTGCCGGATGTGGACGGTGCGACCTTGCCGTCCGGACGGATCGCCACGACGCTCAGCGACTTCCGGCTGCTCACTGTGGACGGATCGCCGCATCCGCGACGGTTCGCGGTGGGCCCGCACACGAGCGTCCGTTCGGCGGGGGCCTTTACGCGTCCGCGCACGAACGCGATCTCGTTCCGGCAGAATGACGCACTGGCAAGGGAAATCCTGCGGCTGGCTAACCCTTGACCGTCGGCGCGATCTGCTGCGCCCATTCCCACGGTGCGGCGGTGTCGCCGGGCAACGAGTTGAAGTACTCCCAGCCGTCGATGCCACCGAAGTCCGAGTACTTCTGGACGAGACTGCTGACGGTGTTCTTCAGCGTCGGCATGTCGACGTAACCGTTGCAGTTAGCGGGATTCGTGACCGTTCCGGCGACGACCTTGCTCGCCGGGACGACGCCGTGGCTGATGATCTGGTCGTAGCCTGACGTGTCCGCCAGCGAACCCCAGCCGCAGTAGAACTGGGCGTTGAACCAGGAAATCTGGTCGCCGCGCTCGCGGTAGAGCCGGTCGTAGTCGAGGCCGGACAAGCCGCCCCCGCCGCTGAGTTCGGTCGCGACCGGCGCGAGGGTGATCAGGAAGTCCGGGCCGAAGTCGCTCCGCAGCGCGTCGATCACCCGGTTCAGCGCGTCGTTCGACATCTGCTCCTCGACGTCGAGGTCGATGCCAGACAGCGAATGGTCGCGGATCAGGTTGCGCAGCAACGGATAGTAAGTGTCGAAGTCCTGCTCGAGACGCTGGAAGCTGCCTTTCGCGGCACCGCCGACGAAGGCGAGCGTGTGCACGCCTTTGCTTCGCATCGTGGCGAGATCAGCCCACATCTGCGAGAACTTGGCGTCCGACGGCGGATCGTCGTTGAGCGTCATGGTTCCGCCGTCGTTGAGGTGCACGGCTCCGACGATCACGTCAGTCACGCCGGTGTCGTGGTCGGTGAGGCCCAACGGGGAGAGGTACGACCCGTTTTGGTGCGTCGTTTGGTAGTAGACAACAACTCTGCGCCCGGTCGCCGCCGTGGCCGGGGCTGCTCCGCAGGCCACCAGGAACACCGCCAGCACCGCCGCCGTGATCTTCCTCATGGTCCGGACCATAGGACGGCGGCGGCGCCCGCGGTAGGGCCGATCGGCTCAGCAGCGGCCCAGCATGTCCGTCAGCGCAGACTTTTCGGCCGAATTCACGGTGAGCTTGAACTTGTACTTGACCGTCACCCACATCTTGGCGTAGGTGCACCAGTATCCGGTGGACGGCGGCTTCCACTGGTCCGGCGACTTGTCGCCCTTTTCCTGGTTCACGTTGTCGGTCACCGCGATCAGCTGCGGGTCGGACAGGTCATTGGCGTAGGCCTGACGCTGCTCCTGGGTCCAGGACGAGGCGCCGGTGCGCCACGCGTCGGCGAGCGGCACCACGTGGTCGATGTCCACATCGGACGGTGAGCTCCAGGTCGCCCCGTCGTACGGCGAGGTCCACTTGCCGGACGTCGGATAGCAATCGGAGCCGACCTGGACGTTCGTGCCGTCACGCTTGAGCACCATCTCGCGCGTGTTGCAGCTGTTGCCCTGGTCGATCCAGTGCGGGAACTTGTCGCGGCTGTAGCCGGTCTGCGAGCCGTCCGGTTTCACCGTGAGACCGGCGAGCTGGCTCTTCGCAGTCTCCGCCGACGGAATGCCCGGCGGGGTGGCGTCGGCGACGCCGACCGTGATCGAGCCGAGCAGCGCGACGCCGGCCAGGACGGTCAAGGAATTGCGAACTGTACGAGTGGTCGGCATCTTGCTGCCTTCCTGGTCAGATGCGGGACTGATTCACCTTTGACCACGAAAGTGGCGTGTGCAACACCGTCAGGTGACAGCAAACCGACCTTCTGTAAACGGAAGGTCACCGAGAGTCCAAGTTCGCTTGAACCTCGCCCGGCGCCGCCGGGTCAGCCGCGGACCGCGCGGAGGTCGGCCGTGTGCCGGTACCAGGTCCGCCGGGTGATCTCGCGATCCTGCGGGACACCGTCGATGACCAGCGAAGACGTTGGCACGCAGCCGAGCTGGAAGGCGCGGCCGCGATACGTCGCGGACCGTTTGAGGAGCTTGCCGCGGGTGATTCGGGCGGTGACTCCGGAGTCGTCCGGTGCGACCTCGATGCCGGAAACCGAACCGTCGAAAGCCACCTGTTCGTCGCAATACGCTTGGCCCTTGACATCGCGCAGGGTCGCGTGCCCGAGCAGCACGCCGCCGGTGTCGTCGCGGACGAGGGAGATCTCGGCGTCCTCACCCTTCCAGGCGAGTGCGAACGCCTCGTCCGGGTCCGAAGGCAGCCGCCAGTGCGCGGCGACGCGAGAGCCGGACTCGGCGGCGACGAAACCCACTGACACGCCCGGGAGGAGTTCGCGGCGCATGAGACGCACCACCACGGCGGCGAGGTCGGCGTCGGTGCCCAGCACGACGAGCCGGTCGTGTTCCCCCAGCAAGGGGTCGATTTCCGCCTTGCCTGGACGGGGTCCGGCGTGCACCAGCGGGACGTCGCCGAGCCGCGCGGACAGATCCGCCGAGGCGCCGCAGGCCACCACTATTCCGCGCACTCCGGCGTCCTCCGTTAAAGTCATGCACCGGCATTTACCAGCGCCACCCGTGCCCCCGTCCGGGGTCACTATTCCTATTGCCGAACACCTGGAGTGTCACATGCCGGCCATCGTGCTGATCGGTGCCCAGTGGGGGGACGAGGGCAAGGGCAAGGCCACCGACCTGCTCGGCGACCGCGTCCAGTGGGTCGTCCGCTACCAGGGCGGCAACAACGCGGGCCACACGGTCGTGCTGCCGAACGGCGAGAACTTCGCGCTGCACCTCATCCCGTCGGGGATCCTGACGCCGGGCGTGACCAACGTCATCGGCAACGGCGTGGTCATCGACCCGGGCGTGCTGCTGGACGAGCTGGCCGGTCTCGAGGAGCGCGACGTCGACACCAGCAAGCTGCTGATCTCGGCCGACGCGCACTTGATCATGCCGTACCACGTGGCGATCGACAAAGTCACCGAGCGCTACCTCGGCAGCCGCAAAATCGGCACCACCGGCCGCGGCATCGGGCCGTGCTACCAGGACAAGATCGCCCGCGTCGGCGTCCGCGTCCAGGACCTGCTGGACGAGAAGATCTTCCGGCAGAAGGTCGAAGCCGCCCTGGAGTTCAAGAACCAGGTGCTGGTCAAGGTCTACAACCGCAAGGCGCTCGACGCCGACCAGGTCGCCGACGAGGTGCTCGCGGCGGGCGAGAAGTTCGCGCACCGCATCGCCGACACCCGGCTGCAGCTGAACCAGGCGCTGGAGCGCGGCGAGACGGTGCTGCTGGAAGGCTCGCAGGGCACGCTGCTCGACGTCGACCACGGCACGTACCCGTTCGTCACGTCGTCGAACCCGACGTCCGGCGGCGCGAGCGCGGGCTCGGGCATCGGCCCGGGTCGCATCACGACCGTGCTGGGCATCCTGAAGGCGTACACGACCCGCGTCGGCTCCGGCCCGTTCCCGACCGAACTGGACGACGAGTCCGGCGAGTACCTGCGCAAACAGGGCGGCGAGTTCGGCGTCACCACCGGCCGCTCCCGGCGCACCGGCTGGTTCGACGCGGTGATCGCCCGCTACGCGGTGCGGGTCAACGGAATCACCGACTACTTCCTGACCAAGCTGGACGTGCTGTCCGGCCTGGAAAAGGTCCCGGTGTGCGTCGGCTACGAGGTGGACGGCTTCCGCACCTCGGACATGCCGATGACCCAGACCGACGTGCACCACGCGGTCCCGATCTACGAAGAGCTGCCGGGCTGGTTCGAGGACATCTCGCACTGCCGCACGTACGACGAACTGCCTGCCAACGCGCGGGCCTACGTCGAGCGGATCGAGGAACTGTCGGGCGCGCGGGTTTCGGCGATCGGCGTCGGTCCCGGGCGGGAGCAGACGATCGTGCGGCACGAGTTCGCCTGAGTTTTCGGCTTGAGCGGCCAGGCTGGTTTCGTACCGGCCTGGCCGTTTTCGTCAGCGAACCGTTGTGGTGACTGGGGTTTGGTTGCGGAAAAGGTCGAGCACCGGGCAGTGCTCGTCGACCGCGCGGCGGAGTTGTTCGTAGGCTTCGGGCGAGGCCGGGCCTTCGAGTTCGACTGATACCCGCACGTCGCTGAAACCTGGCCGGGTCGATTCGTCGAAGCCGAAGAAGCCGTGCAGGTCCAGGTCGCCGTCCACCTTCACGCGCACGGCGTCCAGCGGGATGCCGAGGCGGGCGGCCCAGAACTGGTACGTGATCACCTGGCAGGACCCGAGCGCGGCCAGCGCGTATTCGACCGGGTTCGCTGCCTGGTCGGTGCCGCCGAGCGCGGGCGGCTCGTCGACGGTGAACGCGTGGTCGCGCACGCGAACCTCCACCACGGTCGCGGTGTTGGCGGCCAGCTCGTGGTCGACGCTGAACGACACCGCCGCGTTGTGCCGGTCTGTCTGCACGGCTTGGCGGGTGCCGTCGATGACGTCGGTCAGGGACATCCGTCCTCCTGGAGTCGTCGGGCGTCCAGGGTGCGGGTCTGCCGGGGCGTCGGGCAGGGTCTCTCGTCGGCTGAGAACGCGGCTGACACAAAGATGCGCGCCTGTTTCGGCTGGTGAGAAACCGGTGGTACGCCTGAATACTTGAAGACATGAGCGTCGGACTGACTTTGCCCACCCTGCCGCGGGCGCACATCACGGTGACCGAATTGCTGGACCAGGCACGCGAGGCCGAGGAGGCTGGTGCGGCGTCGATCTGGTTCGCCCAATTGCCCTTGAGCCACGACGCGCTGGTGGCGGCCGCGCTGGCCGGACAGGTGACCTCTCGGGTCGAAATCGGCACTTCCGTCGTGCCGATTTACCCGCGGCACCCGCTGGCGCTGGCGTCCGCGGCTCGCACGGCGAGCGAGGCGTCCGGCGGGCGGTTCACACTCGGCATCGGTCTTGGCGCCAAGAACTTCCTCGAACCGGTCTATGGCACGCCGTACCCGCCGCCGGTGCGGCACTTGCGGGAGTACCTGACCGTGTTGCGCGCAGTGTTCGCTGGGGAACAAGTCGACTTCGCTGGCTCGACGGTGGAGGCGCATCTGACGGAGCCCGCGCCGGCGGTGCCGATTTCGGTGCTCGTCGCCGCGATGGGGCCGCAGGCGTTGCGCGTCACCGGTGAACTGGCCGACGGCACGTTGCCGTATCTGGCCAGCCCGCAGGCTCTCTCGAACCTGATCGTGCCCGGGATCGGTCCTGGCAAGCGGGTGGTCGCCGCCGTTCCAGCCGTGGTGACCAGCGACGTCGACGCGGTGCGCGAACTCGCGGCGCGGGAACTCGGTTTCTACGGTTCGATCCCGTCGTACCAGCGGGTGCTTGCGGCAGGTGGCGTCGAAAACGCGGCGGACCTGGTGCTGATCGGCGACGAGGAGACGGTCGCCGCCGGCGTGCAGCGCTATTTCGACGCTGGCGCGACCGACGTGTTGCTCACCCAGACCGCCCTGCACACCGACGAAGACCGGCGGCGCACCTGGCGGCTGACGGGCGAACTCAACTCATCCGGTTCGTAAGGGTTGTCGTCACGGACATTTCCTCCAGGTCGAGTTCGCGCAGGACCTTCTGCAGGACGTCGTCGTCAAGGCGGCCGGCGCGGTTCTCCTCGATCATCGCCGCACGCTGGGTGATGAGGAGTTCCCGCCGCGCCTTGGCGAACTGCGCCTGCGGACTGTCGCGGCGCTCCTCGCCGGACAGCGTGATCGCGGCCTGCGCGAACCGGTACCGGGTGTCCACGACGCGTTCCAGCCGTTGCTCGAGCCGCTTCATCTTCTCCGGCTCCATGTCTAATGTGGACAGTTGGTCGCGGACAAGCTCGTGCAGCCGCTCGTGCGCGGCTTTTTGCGCGACCTTGCGCGCGGCCAGCTCTTCGGCCTGATCGCGGGCATCCTCGTCCGGGTCTTGGACTTTGAGCAGCCGGATCAGCGGTGGCAGCGTGAGGCCTTGGATCAGCACGGTCCCGACCGCGACGGCGAACGCGAACAGCTGGATCTCGGCGCGACCGGGAGTGTCCGCGGGCACGCCGGACGCGGCTGCGATGGTGACGACGCCGCGCATGCCGGTCCAGGAGATCACCGCCAGCGACCGCCAGGGCGGCGGATCATGCTTGGTGCGCCGGAGAAGTTGCAGTGACCGGGGCAGGTAGCTGGACAGGAAGACCGCGGGTATCCGCACGAACATCGTAGCGAGCAACACGATGATCGCGGACAACGCGAGCGTCCCGTTGTCCCGCGCGGCATGCTGCGCCCCGTCGAGCACGAACGGCAGTTGCAGCGCCATCAACGCGAACACCAGTGCCTCGAGCATGACGTCGATCGACGCCCAGACAGACCGGTCCTGCACCCGCGTCGCCGGCGATGCGCGCAACGACCGGTGCCCGAGGAACAGCCCCGCCGTGACGACCGCCAGCACGCCGGACCCGCTGAACGCTGAGCCGAACGGATGCAGATGTTCTGCGGTGACGTACGCCGCGAACGGCACCACGATCCCGAACGCCGATTCGAGCAGCGGATCGTCCAGCCTCGTGCGGATCAGCTCGACGACCCCGCCCGCGACCAGTCCGACGAGGACGCCGACCACCGTCGCGACGGCGAAGACCGCGAACCCGTGCCCGAGCGATCCCGCCGTCCCGGCCACCGCCGCGAGCGCGACCTTGTACAGCGTGAGTGCGGCCGCGTCGTTGACCAGGCTCTCGCCGGTGAGCACCGTCATCACGCCCCGGGGCAACCCCAGCCGCCGTCCGATCGCGACAGCAGTGACTGCGTCCGGCGGAGACACGACCGCCCCGAGCACTAGCGCTGAGGCCCACGGCAAATCGGGCAGCAGCAGGTGCACGACGAACGCGATCACGAACGCGGTGGCCACCACGAGCAGCACGCCGAGCGTGATGATCGGCCGCAAGTTCGCACGAAAGTGGGCGATCGAACTCTCCAGCGACGTCGAGTACAGCAACGGCGGCAGCACGACAGTCAGGATCAGTTCCGGCTCCAGCTCGACCCGCGGAACGCCGGGAATCAACGCGACCCCCAGCGCGACCACCACGATGAGCAGCGGCGCGGACAGGTTGAACCGCCGGGCGATCGCAGTCAGCCCGAGCGACCCGGCGAGCACGCCGACCAGCGTCAAGGTCTCCATGCTTCGCATCTTGACTCATGGGTCGGAGGAGGCACGGATGGTGTGGGTTCGTGTCGGGACTCCCTTCGGGACGAGGTGGACGGGTGGGTTGCGGGCGGAGGGCGGCTTGTTGGTGGGCTTCGTGAGGCGTTGGTGAGCGGGTCCTTTCGGGTCAGCGGTATCGGGCTCGGCGGCGGTTGGCGGATGGTGATGGGCGGAGGCGGATCGACGCGGGCATCGCGCCCCGCCGTTCGGGGGGCAGCACCTGCGGCCTGGTGGCCGGGTCGGGTGGCGACCCGGCATCGACGCGGTGGCTTGGCGGACGGCGACGGCCAGGAAGCGTCGCGCCCGGGTGGGTCACGGGGTGGACGGGACAGCCGCCTTGCATTGAGGCGGAAACCGTGGGCGGCGCGAACGTCGGAATGGTTGGTCGTAGTGAGTCAAGCCGCCCGGCGACACCGCAAGTAGCGGTTGACCGTGGGCAAAACGGCTCTGCCGAGGCAGTCGCGGGCAGGCGACGGCGGGCGAGCCCAGCGATGCTGTGGCAGCCGGTCCGCCTCGCCGCGGATGAACCGGTCGGGCGACGCGGTCGGCACACGGCGGTTCGGCGAGCGGCCGACCAGACTCCCGTTCGCAGGCTCCGATCAGGCGCTCGGCGGAGCGATGTCGGACCGGACGACGCCGCTGGACCGTGCGATGCCGGACGGCGCGCCGCTGGACTGAACGCCGCTAGACGGCACGCTGCCAGACCGTGCGATGCCAGACGGCACGCCGCCGGACCGTGCGACGCCGGACGGCGCGCCGCTGGACCGAACGCCGCTAGACGGCACGCTGCCAGACCGTGCGATGCCAGACGGCACACCGCCGGACCGTGCGATGCCAGACGGCACGCTGCCAGACCGTGCGATGCCAGACGGCACGCTGCGGGGCCAAGCGAAGCCGGGCAGACCGGCACCAGGCGAAGGGACGCCAGGCGAAGCGACGCAGGGTGGAGAACGGTCGGCAGTCTCGAGAACTCGCGGGACTAGCCGAGCTCCTTCAGTTCCTTTTCCACGGCGGCCAATTCCTCCGCCGAGCCCTGCACCTTCGGGCCGGTGAACCACTTCCGCGCGGACAAGACCCACCACAGGGCCGCTCCTCCCAGCACCACCAGGAAGGCGATCGGCGTGTAGTTGAACGTGTCGACCGTGATGGGGCTTGCTTGCGGCAGCATGAAGAGCACGAAGATCACCACGACCCACGCCGTCGCGACGATGCCGATCGGTTTGCCCCAGCGGCCCAGGTTCCACGGGCCTTTCTCGAAGCTGTCGCCGCGGCGGACGCGGAGGAAGACCGGGATCACGTACGCGACGTACAGGCCCACTGTCGCGATCGAGGTGACTGCCGCGTAAGCCGTCGCGCTCCACAGGTACGGCAACGCCAGCACCAGTGCGCCACCGGCCGCGAGCCATACTGCGTTGGTCGGGGTTTGGGTTCGTTTGTTGATGTTGTGCCAGATCTTCGAACCCGGGATCGCGCCGTCGCGGGCGAAGGCGTAGATCATGCGGGAGTTCGCGGTCACTGACGCCATGCCGCAGAACAACTGTGCGCCGATGCAGATCAGGAGCAGGAATTTGCCGGTCACGGCTCCGGTCGCGTCGATGAAGATCTGTGCCGGCGGAACACCCGTGGCCGAATTGACGGCTCCGTCGTAGTCCTGGATCGCGAACGTCAGGCCGATCAACAGGATCCAGCCCGCGACCAGCGACACGAGGATCGAGTTGATGATTCCGCGCGGTCCCGCTTTCGCGGCGTTCTTGGTTTCCTCCGTCATGTGCGCCGAGGCGTCGTAGCCGGTGAGGGTGTACTGCGCCAGCAGCAAACCCAGCAAGAACACATACGGCGCGGAACCCCAGCCGGTCTGGTTCACGAAGCTGCCGAACACGAACGACGCTTCCTGATGCTTCGCCGGCACGAACACGAGCACGCCCACGATCACCAGCACGCCCAGCAGATGCCACCACACGCTGACGCTGTTCAGCACCGCCACCACTCGCACGCCGAAGGTGTTCAGCGCCCCGTGCACGACGAGAATGACGGCCAGCAGCAAAATCGTGTGCCCCGGCGTCGCGCTGAAGCCCCACTGCAGATCGAGGAACGCGTTGAGGAAGAGCGCGGCTCCGAAGTCGATGCCAGCGGTGACCGCGATCTGCCCGATCAGGTTGAACCAGCCGGTGAACCACGACCACGCCGGGCCGTTGCGGGTCGCCAGCTTCGCCGCCCAGTAGTAGAGCCCGCCCGCGGTCGGGTAGCTCGAGCACACTTCCGCCATGCCCAGCCCGACCAGCACCACGAACAGCCCGACCATCGGCCAGCCCCAGATCATCGCCGCCGGGCCGCCGGTCTTCATGCCGAAGCCGTACAGCGTGAGGCAGCCGGACAGGATCGAGATGATCGTGAACGACACGGCGAAGTTGGAGAACGCCGACATCGTGCGTTTGAGTTCCTGCGCGTAGCCGAGCGCGTGCAGGCGAGCGCTGTCTTCGTCGGGTTGGCCGGTCTGCTGGTCGGAGACATCCATCGGGCACCCACCTGAAAGGTATGCGGACAGACCATTGAGAGTGGGCAGAAGTTAGCCCTCTCCGTTCGCGGGTGTCAAGGTTTCGCTGGTAGCTGGGCGAAAGCTCCTCCGAACGGCGCAGGGCGGTCCGGGTTTCGGTGATCATCATGAACCCAGTATGTCGAACTGATGTTCGAGAAAGCATCACTCGAACCGGTCATCTGTGGGTGGGTGAGCACGCAGGCCATGATTCGCCGGTGAACGCCGAAGACTTGGTGGCGATTGAACTCGCTGAGGATGAGCGCGAGGTGCTGCGGTGCGGACTGGCTGAATGGGGCGGACCAGCGCACTGCACCGAGGCGCTCGCGGTGGCGATGGACTTTCGGAGCGTGGCTGATCTGCACGAGGAGAGGTTCCGGCTGCGAGCGGCGCTCGTCGCGGGTGATCCGCTGAGTCCTCGGGACTGGCGGCGGCTGATGGCAGCTACCGAAATCGTGTTCGCCAGCGACGTGTTCGGGTCCGGGATGGATTGGCCGATTACGACCGGGTTTTCGGATGAGGAGACGATCGAGATCCTGCGGCGATTGCAACGGACTGTCGCCCGCGCGCTCCGCGGAGCACTCCATCGTCACGATGACTGAGCATCTCGTCCTGGGCGGCACGACGACGCCGGCGGGCAGCCTGTCCACCGTTTCCCGGTGTGAAAAGGCCCGCCGGTGAACACGAACGTCACCGGCGGCCCGAGAAGAAAACCTAAGCCTGCAAACGGAAATCAGCGACCAGTGAAGTCCCGCGCCGACTCCAGTGCGGTGTCCGGCTGGTCGGCGAAGAACCCGTCGACCCCGGCCTTCAGGAACGCCGCTTCCTCCGCGAACACGTTGCCGAACGCACTCGGGCTTGCCGAGGAGCGCAGGTTCGCCGGAAGGAACGGGTTTTCATTGCGGAAGGTGTAGGGCTGCACCTCAAGCCCGGCGCGGTGCGCGTCGGCGATCAGCGTGGTCGGCTTGCCGAGGTTGTCCTGCGCGTCCCGCGGGATGATCTGCCCCTTCTCCGGGCCGAGGTACTTCGCGTACTTCGCGATCTCGCGCAGACCGGCGGGCGTGACCAGGTCGGCGTAGGTGCGCTTGTCGCCCTTCGCGACGAAGTCCGCCGGAGCGCCCTTCGCCTCCGTCAGCTGCAGCAGCGGCACCCGCACCTGCTTGTGCAGCGCCTGCAGGTTCGACACCTCGAACGACTGGATGATCACCGGCGCGTTCGGCCGGTTCAGGCCGTTGCGGTCGAGGATCGACACCAGCTTCGGCTCGGTCGGGTTGCCGATCGACGAGAAGTAGGTCGAGTGCTTGACCTCCGGGTAGGTGCCCAGCGTCCGGTGCAGCTCGCGGCCGAGCCGCTGGGTCAGGTCGAGCACCTCCTGGTACGTCGCGATCCGGTAGCGGCCGTCGTAGAGCTGGTTGTTCGGCCGGTTCTGCGGGATCCGCTCCTTGGCGTAGAGCGTCTTCAGCTCGGCGAGCGTGAAGTCCTCGGTGAACCAGCCGGTCATCGTGGTGCCGTCGATGACCTTCGTCTTTTTGCGCGAGGCGAACTCCGGATGGGCCGCGACGTCGGTGGTGCCGCCGATCTCCGGCTCGTGCCGGGCGACGAGCTGGCCGTCCTTGGTCGGCACCAGGTCGACGTCGACGTAGTCCACGCCCATCCGGTAGGCGAGTTCGTACGACGCGAGCGTGTGCTCCGGGCGATAGCCGGGCGCGCCCCGGTGTCCGACGATCACCGGGCCATCGTGCCGGGGACCGTGCGCGGCCGCACCCGCGGCCGTCTCCTCGCTCGCGGCGGCCGGGCCGATCGCGAGGCCGGCGACGCCGAGCAGGGCCAGGCCGGACAGGGCGAGCACGCCGAGGCGTTTGCGCTTCATGGGGCACCTTTCTCTACCGGGCGATCCGCAGCTCGCCACGACTAACAGCGTCACCCTCACCGCTGCAAGCGTCGGGCGCACGGCACCAGTCGGACGAGTGGTTGACAACCGGGTAAACGGTCGATGGCACCCGAATCCGGACAAGCTTCGCGCGGGGCTGAGCGCGCACCGGACCAGTCGCGTGTCTGGTCCAGTCCGGGGTCGCGGACGGCGCGCTGCCGCCGCGCGACACGCACCGTTACGCTGTCCCGCGTGCGCGTACTGGTAATCGGCTCCGGCGCTCGGGAGCATGCACTCGTCCTCGCGGTGGCAGGCGACCCCGCGGTCACGGCGCTCGCTTGCGCCCCCGGCAATGCCGGCACGACTGCGGTCGCGGAGCAGCTCGGGGTCGAGCTCGCCGAGCCGGAGGCCGTAGCGGCCTTGGCCAAGGAGTGGAAGGCCGACCTCGTCGTGATTGGGCCGGAGGTGCCGCTCGTCGCGGGCGTCGCCGACGCGGTGCGCGAAGCGGGCATCGCCTGCTTCGGACCGTCTGCCGCGGCTGCGCGCATCGAGGGATCGAAGGCGTTCGCGAAGGACGTCATGGCGGCCGCGAAGGTGCCGACGGCTCGCAGCGAGGTTGTCGACACTCCCGCGCGCCTCGACGCCGCGCTTCAGCGCTTCGGGCCCACCTGGGTCGTGAAGGACGACGGTCTCGCCGCGGGCAAGGGCGTGGTCGTGACGCAGGACGTCGAGGTCGCGCGCAAGCACGCGCTGATGCTGCTCGACGGCGGGCACCCGGTCCTCTTGGAGTCCTTTTTGGACGGTCCGGAGGCGTCGCTGTTCTGCTTCGTCGACGGCCGCACGGTCGTGCCTATGCTGCCCGCGCAGGACTTCAAGCGCGTCGGCGACGGCGACACCGGCCCGAACACCGGCGGCATGGGCGCGTACGCACCGCTGCCGTGGGCGCCCGCCGATCTGGTGGACGACGTCGTCGCGCGAGTCGTGCAGCCGGTGGTGGACGAACTCGCCGACCGGGGCTGCCCGTTCTCCGGCCTGCTGTACGCCGGCCTCGCGCTCACCTCGGAAGGCCCGCAGGTGATCGAGTTCAACTGCCGCTTCGGCGACCCCGAGACGCAGGTTGTGCTGGCGCTACTGCGTACGCCGCTGCTGTCCGTGCTGAACGCGACGGCCACCGGGAAGCTCGCTGAGCTGCCGCCGCTGGAGTGGTCGGGCGGCGCTGCGGTCACCGTCGTAATCGCCGCGGACGGGTACCCGGGCAAGCCGCGCACTGGTGACGTCATCACCGGCGGAGAGATCGAAGGCGTGCTTCACGCGGGTACGCGGCGTCGCGACGACGGTGCGGTGATCTCGGCTGGCGGACGCGTGCTGTCGGTTGTCGGCACTGGTAAGACGCTTAAGGCAGCGCGTAAGCACGCGTACGAGACTGTCGAGCGCGTACACCTCGCTGGCTCGCACCACCGCACCGACATCGCGCTGCGCGCGGCCAACGGGGAAGTAACCGCACCCGCCTGAGCGGCTTCTCCACGAAGTTCGCCACGGGTTCACGCGCCGGTTGGTAGCCTCGAAACGGGTCCGTACGGTCACCGTCCGTATCACGGGAGGGGTTAGCGCATGCCGGGAAGCACACCGCTCACCGACCTGGCTTCGTCGGTACCGGCAGCGCCGGGCGTGGCGGACATCGTCGTTGAGCCGGCGAAGCTGCTTGAGGTCGCGCGGGTGGTCGACGAGCAGGTCAGTGCGCTCGAAGACAAGCTCCTCACGCGGCTGGGCGAGCTGCGCGTCGACACTCCTTCGTCGGACACGGTGAGCGTGAACGCCATGGCCGCGTGGAACACCGTTGTCGCGGAAGGCGATCAGTCGTACGCCGCGCAGGTGCGCGCGTACGTCGCCAATCTGCACAAGCTTGTCGGACAGTTGCGCGAAGCAGCGAAGACGTACGAGGCCAGCGACGCGGACAAGGCCGCGGCGTTCGGGGACCGCGGTGCGCACGGCATCCACTAAGCCAGTTCTCGCCGTCGTCGCGGTACTCGGTGTCGCGGGCTGCTCGTCGGGTGAGCAAGGCACCGCGTACCCCGTAGAGCCCGCGATGAGCTCCCTGGCGCAGCAGACGAAAGCCGCCGCACTGCCGCCGCGGCCGTCGGACTTGCCGATCGCCGGGACCGATCCGTGCGATCTGCTCGGGCAGGCGCAGCTCGACCTGCTGAAGGTCACGAGCGTGCCGCGCAAGGCCGCCGAGGCGAAGGACGGGCCCACCTGCGTGTTCGACTCGGACAAGACCGAGCCGTTCCACGCGCTGCACTTGCGGATTGTGAGCGCGGACGTGCAGGAGTGGCTCACCGGATCGCGGCGCAAGAACAGCATGACCACCGCGCCGACCAGCGTCGAGGGCTATCCGGCGATCACGAACTACCGCGCGGCGGGCACGCCTGCCGACTGCGAGGTGCTCGTCGGCGTCGCCGCGGGACAGACCATCGCGGCACAGGAGTTCGCGGTCACCGCGGGCGCGTTCAGCCAGCCGCAGTTGTGCGACATCGCCACCCAGGCCGCCGGCCTGGCCGTGCAGGGCCTGAAGAACCGGACCTAGGGAGGGCGCGTGGAGATCTCCGAACTCGCGGGCAGGATCCGCGACCACCGTTTCGACGGGTGGACCGACACCGCCATCGCCGACGAGATCGAGAAGTTCGGCACCGGCGACGGAATCGCCAGCATCGCCACCGCGGTCGAGGCGTTGCGGGAAATCGCGACCGCGCTCGCGAGCACCGACCACACGTTGCGCGATCAGCTGGCGAAGCTGGGCGTCGAATGGCAGAGCCAGGCGGGCGGACAGGCCGGGCAGGTGCTGTCCGACCAGGCGGGCTTCTCGCAGGACGCGATGCAGAAGGTCACGCACACCGCGGAAATGCTTTTCGCGCAAGGAGAAGCGTTCAACCGCACCAAGTACAAGCTGCCCGATCCGGCCGCGGTGCGCAAAGGCGCAGAGAGCCTCACCCTCCTCGATTCGGTGGCGAGCTTCCTCGGATTCGAGACCGATCACGCGGCCGCGGTGCAAGCCGCGGACAACGCGCGCGGCCAAGCGGTCGAGGCGTTGAACGCCTATGCCCAGCAGAGCGGGGAAAACCTGCTGTCCACCGAACCGCTGAGCCAGCCGCAGTCGCTGACGATGGTCCAGCCCGGCAGCGGGCCGAGCCCGGTCGACCGCGCGGCCGCGGCGGTCGACGTGACACCGGACGGCCAGGTGCGGCCGGCCGCGGCGTCGGTGAAGTCGGAGTACGTTCCCCCGCCGCCGCCTCCTGCTCCGGTTGCGGATCCGCCGACGCCTGCTTACGGCACGCCCTCGCCAGCACCGGCGGCTCGGCCAGCTGCGCCGGTGGTCGCGGCCAGTTACGTGCCGCCGTCTTCGCCTCCTCCGCCGTCGGGTTGGGAGAAGGCACCGGGGAGCACGCCTCGGGTCAGCGAGCCGGGATTGCCTGGTGCGCCTCGGTCGGTCGGTTCCACCGGCGGGCCGGGAAGTTCTGGTGTGCCAAGCACTTCGGGTGGTTCGCGGGTTCCTGGCGGAATGCGGCCCGGGGAGTCCGGGTCGTTTCTGCCGACTGGTCCGCGTGGGACTGGCAGCGGATCCGAAAGCGGTCCGGCTAACCGCGGAACCGTGGGCAGTTCGGAAAGTTTCGGTGGGACCAGCGGATCCGGGCGTTCCGCGGTCGGCGGTGGCTTGGCGGGAAATCCCGGCGGTGCCGCGGGCGGCAGCGGTGGCGGTCACGAAAACCAAGCGCTGCAACGAGGTCGACTGGTCGGCAGTGTCCCGCAGACGCCGCCGGCCCCCGCCGCCGAAACCCCCGGCAATGCCCCGGTCCTGCGCGGAGAAGGAGCGTCGCCCGGAGAAATCGGGGCAGGCGCTGCCGCTTTGGGCGCGGGAGTGGCCGGTGGCGCGCTTTCCGGAGACCGCGAACGGCAAGGCCGAGCGCCGGAAGGTGAGCAGAAAGGTCTGGTCCGGCCGTTGCCGGTGGACGAGCTTCCCGAGGAAGAAGCCGTCGCGCTGCGGAAAGCCGAGCAGATCGCGCCGAAATCGGGCGGCGGTGACGCCAAATTCCTCTCCGAAGCCGCGCCGCAGGAAAGCGACGACGAGCACGTGCGCCGCTTCGGAGTGGATGACAAGGATCTGTTCGCCGACGGCCGGATGGTGACGCGCGACGTCCTCGGCGACGGCACGGGAGACGTGCGCCGGCCGTGAACCTGGTACTGACCGCCCTCGAATTCGATGTGCTGTGGGAATCGCTGGACCTGGGCGGGCGTCCGGCCGCGCTCGCGGTTCCGTCGCCGGGGCGCACGCACAGCGAACGGGCCGAACTGATCGAGTCCGTCTGGGATTCGCTGGCGCAGCGACGGCTGGCGCGCGGCCGCCGTCCTTCTGGGACGGTGCTCGACCAGCTGCATTTGCTGGCGCGTCCGAGGGAAGCGGTGGACGTGTGGGTGTGGGCGGACCGCGAGATCCACGGCCGGGCGGTGAGCCGGGGCAGCCAAGCCGTGCTCGCCGTGGTCGACCGGGACGAGGTGTGGCTGATTCCCGCTGACGCCAGCGCGCTCGCCGACGCCGTGGTGTCGGTCGCCGGATCGCTCGACGCGGGCGTCGGCCAGTCGGTCTCGGTACTGCACAGCACGCTCATCGCCGCCGACGCGGCTGCCGCTGGTGATCCGAAAGCGCTGGTCACGGCCTTGGAGGACCGGGGCGTGGCGTTGTGGGAAGCGCAGGAGCTGGCGGGCATGCTGATGGGCCAGGCCGCCCGCGGCCAGTTCTGCGCGGAACGCGTGCTGCGGGACGGAACGGTGCGCCGGTCACCGCACGTGGCGGCGTTTTACGACACCGATTCCGGGCGGTATCTGTTCCAGCTCACCGACGATTCGGACGGCCACACCTGGGCGACGGTAAGCCCGGCGGACAACGCGGTGCTGGCGGAGCGGGTGCGGGAGTTGCAGGCCGCGATTTGACGCCTTGAGGCAGACCGTTTTCTCCCGTTTTGACCTTGCTCTAACCCGGTTCGGGGGTTCGCGGCCGGAAGTCGCGAAGAACTGCACACGGCACGCGTCCGAAGTCTTAGAGTAAACACGGGAACCGACCTGGGGAGTGGAACGTCCGAACTGGTCGGGAAGCGAGTGTCGCGAAGGGGATGACGAACGGTGCCTGTCTACGACCCGGATTCCATGGCCATTGCCGCCAGGAACGTGGAGAAGCTGAAGGACGAGTTCGAAAAGTCCAAGAAGCACCTCACCGGCGTTGACGACGAGCCGGAAAGCCCGTTCGGCACGATGGGCGGCTCGAAGGACGTGCACAGTGCGGTCGGCACATTCAAACAGGGCGTGCACAGCGAGTTCGACGCGGCCGGGAAGCTGATGGAGGCGACCGGCTTCATCCTTCGCAAGGCCGCGGGGCTGATCCAGGAGACCGATCAGGTCCACAAGACCGACCTGACTGTGCACGAAGACCGCTGAGCAGGCACGAGGGGGCAAGAGCATGGCGCTGATCGACTATCCGCCGAACTGGCAGGGCGTTGTCGACAAGGCCCAGAAGGTCGACAAGATCAACCCGGTCGCGATCAGCAACGCCGGGCAGCAGTTCAGCGAGGCTGCGAAGCGGGCAGGCGACCACAGTCAAGAACTGAAGTCGTCCACCGATGCTTTGGCCGGTGGGGTGTGGGAAGGTCCGGCGGCGGACTCCTTCGTGGAGTACGTCCGGCAGATCACCACGGCGGGCGCCAAGGTGCAGGGGCATCTTGACGACGTCGGCAAGGACCTGACCCAGCTGTCGAGCGACCTCGGCGGGATCAAGGCCAAGGTCGGCCACGCGATGGACGACGCGAAAAAGGCGATCGACGACTGCATCCAAAAGGCGACGAAGGCCGCACAGGACGCCCAAGCCGCGCAGGCCGCGCACGCGAAAGACGAGAAGAACCCGGCACCCGCGAAGTCCGCCGACCAGATCATCGCCGAGGCGAACGCCGCGAACCAGAAAACGGCGAGCGACGCCGAAGCCACGATCGACCCGCTGCTGAGCCAAGCCGATGACATGGTCAAGAAGTCGCAAAACCTGATGCAGACCCAGATCACCGGCGGCTACTCGGAGGTCCCGCTCCCCAACTCGGACGGCACCGTTCCGCAGAGCACCGGCGGTCTGCACACCGGCCATGGCGGTGGCGGTGGCGGCGGGGGCGGTCACCACGGCGGCGGTGGCGGGGGTGCCAGCGGTGGCGGCGGCGGTCTCGGCCCCAGCGGCGGTCCGCCCTCCTCTCCTCCGCCCGGCAACGTCCAGCAGTGGATCCAGGAAGCGATCAAGGAGCTGCAGGCCGCGGGCGTGAACGTGACCGACGCGGACATCAAGAACATCTGGGCGATCATCCAGCACGAGTCCGGCGGCAATCCGAACGCGATCAACAACTGGGATTCGAACGCCGCGGCCGGGCATCCGTCCAAGGGCCTGATGCAGTGCATCGACTCGACGTTCAACGCGCACAAGCTGCCCGGGCACGACAACATCTACAACCCGGTCGACAACATCATCGCCGGCGTGCGGTACTCGATCGACCGGTACGGCTCGCTCGGCAACGTGCCGGGCATCCAGTCGATGGCCCACGGCGGCGCGTACCAAGGCTACTGACGCCACGCCCCGCGCGCGGGCTCGCCGGTTAGCCTGGCCGCATGGTCGACATCGGTGCTTTCGGCGGGCCCGCGTTGCGGGCAGGCGTGCCTCCTTTCCACGTGATGGACGTGCTGTCCGCGGCGCAGGCGCGGCAGCGCAGCCACGGCGACCTGATTTCGCTGGCCGCCGGGCAACCCTCAGTGCCCGCTCCGGCGGCGGTGCTCAGAGCAGCTCAGGAAGCGCTCCAACAGCACACCCTCGGCTACACCGAACAGCTCGGCATTCCTGAGCTGCGCGAAGCCGTCGCGGGGCATTACCGGCGCACCTACGACATCGACGTGACCGCGTCCGACGTCGTGATGACCACTGGCTCGTCCGGCGGGTTCCTGCTGTCGTTCCTCAGCGCGTTCGACCCCGGCGCGCGGGTCGCGATGGCCCGGCCCGGTTACCCGGCGTACCGGAATCTGCTGAGCGTCCTCGGCTGCGAGGTCGTCGAGTTCGCGACCACCGCCGAGACCAATTTCCAGCCGACCGTCGAGCAGCTCGACCAGCTCGGGCCGATCGACGGGCTCATCGTCGCGAGTCCCAGCAACCCCACCGGGACCGTGCTGCCGCCGGGCGAGCTGGCCGCGATCTCCGGCTGGTGCGCCTCGCACGGCGTGCAACTGATCAGCGACGAGATCTACCACGGCATCTCGTACGGCGAGCAGCTCGACTGCGCCTGGCAGTACGGCCGGGAAGCCTTGGTCCTCGGGTCGTTCTCGAAATACTTCGCGATGACCGGCTGGCGGCTCGGCTGGATGCTGGTGCCGCAGCGGCTGCACCGCGCGGTCGACGTCCTCACCGGCAACTTCACCATCTGCCCGCCGGCGGTTTCGCAGTACGCGGCGGTTGCGGCGTTCACGCCGGAGTCGTACGCCGAAGCGGACGCGCACGTCGAGCATTACCGGCGCAACCGCGACCTGCTCTTCGCCGGCCTGCGCGAGATCGGCCTCGACAAGCTCGCTCCGGCCGACGGCGCGTTCTACGCCTACGCCGACGTCTCCGACCACACCACCGACAGCCTGAGCTGGTGCCAGCGGCTGCTCGCCGACACCGGCCTCGCGATCACCCCGGGAATCGACTTCGACCCGGTCGACGGCGGCCGTTACGTGCGGTTTTCCTTCGCGGGCGCGAGCGAGGACGTGACCGAGGGGCTGCGCCGGCTGGGCGGCTGGCTGGGGTGAATCCGGTCAGGGGGAACCCGGAGATACCCCTGAACGTTGGCCTGAACGAGAGAGTTTCCGTCGTACGGATGGCACGCTGGAGGGCACCGGGCCGACGTGGCGCGGAAACGGCATCGGAGGAGCCATGTTCTGGAAGATCGTCGGAGCGCTCATCGTCGCCTGGATCGCCTTCATGGTGCTCGGGTCAGTGATCGGCTTCGTGTTCAAGGCCGTGCTGTGGATCGGCATCATCGGCGGGGTGCTGTTCCTGGGCACCGCGGCCTACGGGGCGATCACCGGGAAGAAGCAGTCGAAGCGGATCACCCGCTGACCGGCGCCGAGCCATACTGAGCACACCGCGGCTCCCGCACCGAGGAAGTGCGGGAGCCGTTTCGATGCTCAGGCCAGTGCCGCGAGGGCGGCCTCGGCTCCGTCCCACAGGTGCGCGCGGATTCCGACCGCTCGGGCACCGTCGACGTTGACCTGGCGGTCGTCGAAGAACAGGCACTCGTCCGGTTTCGCGCCCAGTTTGTCCAGCAGCAGCTGGAAAATCTCGGCGTCCGGCTTCGCGACCTTCACGTCGCCGGAGAACAGCGTGTGCTTGAACAGCTTCGACCACTCCTGCTCGCGAACCCAGACACCGAAGGCCGACGGCGCGTTCGACAGCAACGCGAGCGAGGCTCCGGCTTCGGACAGCGACTGCAGCAGGTCCAGCGAGCCAGGCGCGAGCTGCCCCCAGCCCGCGACGTCGAGCGCGGTCAGCTCGGCCGACAGCGCGTCGTCCACCTTCGCGCCCACTTGGTCGCCGATCGACGTCCAGTACTCCAGATCGGTGCAGCCGCGGTCGTACGGGTCTCGCACGCTCCAGTACACCGGTTCGAACGTCTCGAGCGAGACGCCCATCGCGGCGGCCAGCTTCGGCACCGCGGCGGTGCGCAGACTGAGCACCTCGCCGTAGTCGAACACGATCCAGTTGGTCACCCGAGTCCCCCAGGGTTCAGGCGCCGGATTTGATCCGGCGCAGTGCTTCGTCGATGTCCGCGGACGACAGGTCGCGGTGCGTCACGAACCGGACCTTGCCCGCCATGGGCAGGGCTTGAATGCCGAGCGAGTCGAGCCAGTTCAGCGCGGTCGGCACGTCGGGCACCCCGGCGAGCACGATATTGGTGTCCGGGGTTGGCACGTCCCAGCCGTGTTCGGAGAGACCGTTCGCCAGCCGTTTCGCGAAGTCGTGCGCCTCGGCGAGCTCGTCGACGCGGTCGAGCGCGACCAGGCAGGCCGCGGCGAGGACCCCTCCCTGACGCACGCCGCCGCCGAGCATCTGCCGCATCCGGCGGGCCTGCTCGACGAACTCGGCGCTGCCCGCGACGACGGAGCCGACCGGCGCGCCGAGGCCCTTGCTGAAACACGCCGACACGGAGTCCACGCCGACCGTCAGGGCGGCGGGCGGCACCTGGAGCGCGACGGCCGCGTGCCAGATCCGCGCGCCGTCGAGGTGCACGGTGAGTCCGGCCTGCTTCGCGACGGACAGCAGTTGCGCGTGCTCGTCCGGCGGAGTGACGGCGCCGCCGGCCGCGTTGTGCGTGTTCTCCAGGCACAACAGCGTGGTGCGGAGTGCGAAGTACGGGCCGGGGTTGCCGATCGCCGCTTCGAGCGTTTCCGGCAGGCATCGGCCCGGGCCCGCGTCGTGTTCGAGGATGTCCGGCATGCCGCCGGCCAGCCAGGCCGCCGAGCCGAGTTCGTTGGCGAGCACGTGCGCGTTGCGGGTGGCGAGGAACCGGTCGCCGCGCCGCAGGTGGACGCTCAGCGCGATGAGATTCGCCATCGTCCCGCTCGGCGTCCACAGCGCGGCGGGCATGCCGAGCGTTTGCGCGGCCCGGCGCTCGAGTTCGGCGATGGTCGGGTCGGTGCCGATGACGTTGTCGTCGACCTCGGCCTCGGCCATGGCCGCGCGCATGATCGCGTCCGGGCGGGTGACGGTGTCGGAACGGAAGTCGATCAGCTGCCCAGTCATGGTCACAGTCCGATCACATCACACAGGTGGGCGCGGCATCAATGCGGCGGGGGGGTGGAACGTTTCCGGCCGGACGTGCAACCGTGGACGCCCCCGGATCCGTCCCTTCACCGGACATGGCCAGAGCGGAGCTGCAAAGCGCGTGGACCAGCGCGACGAACGAGAGTTCGCGGAGTACTTCGCCGCGAAGCGGGACGCAGTGCGCCGGACTGCCTATCTCCTGTGCGGGGATTGGCACAAGGCCGACGATCTCGCGCAGACGGCGTTCGTCGCGTTGCACCGGAGGTGGAAGAAGATCAGAGACCGCGCGGCGACCGACGCGTACGTGCGCAAGACGCTGGTGCGCGCGGTCATCGACGAGTCCCGGCGTCCGTGGCGGCGGGAGCGGCAGACCGAGGTGCTGCCGGAGCCCGTGGACGACAGTCCCGGGCTCGCCGAACGCGTCGCGACTCGCGAGGACCTGCTCGCGGCGTTGAAGGAAGTGCCGCCCAAGCAGCGGGCGGTGCTGGTGCTGCGGTTCTTCGACGGCCTGGACGTCGGAGCCGCGGCTGCCGCGCTGGGCTGCAGCGAAGGCAATGTGAAGAGCCAGACCGCGCGCGGGCTGGCGAATCTGCGTCAGGTGCTGGAACGGGAGGTGGAGACCAATGGATGAGCGGGAGGCCGAGACGTTGTTCTCCGCCGTTCCGGGCGAGGTGCCGCCTCCGACCTTCTCGGTGGACGACGTGGTGCGCCGTTCGAAGCGGGAGACGCTGCGCAGGCGCAACCGGATCACCGTCGGCGCGGCGGCATTGGTCGTGGCCGCCGGGTTCGGCACCTGGGGAATCGTGGGTGTTTCGAGCGATAAGTCTGGTTCTGCCTCGAATTCCGCGGCCGCACCGGCGCAACCCGGCGGGCCGGCGGCACGTCCTTTCAGCAATGGGGATGACTTCCCGGATCAGCCGTCTCGGCAGGGAGCCGGCGAAACCGGGAGGACCGGCCCTCGGGCCGAAGGCACCTCCGGGTGCGGACGGGTGGACTGGGAGCTCGCCACTGCCCTCGCTGGCGAGCTCCCAGGCCACTTCACCGCCGCGCAGGCTTCCCCAGGCAGCGTCTGTACGACGTCCTCGCGCGGCGCGGGGTTCCCGCTTCCGGACGGGACGATCGGCGCGGCGGTGTTCGCTCGCGGCACCGCGGTGAACGTGCCCACGCAACCGGCCGGATCCGTCACCGTGCGTCAGCAAACCGGCAGTGGCGGAACTCTCGTGCTGGTCAGCGTGCCGGGAACTTCCGGGCATCCGGCACCGTACGCGACCGACCTGACGCGCTTCGCTGCGTCGCTGGCCCCCCGGTTCTGATCGGCGGCCTCCGGCGCGGCTGGCAGAATGTCCGGGCATGACGGCAGCAGCCACCACCCCCAAGGGCGAGCGACGACGGGCAGCGCTCGTCGAAGCCGCTGCTGAGCTGCTGGCCGAGGGCGGTTTCGACGCGGTCCGGCACCGCGCGGTCGCCGAGCGGGCCGGTCTGCCGCTGGCGTCCACGACGTACTACTTCGATTCGCTGGAAGAGCTCGTCACCGCCGCGGTGGAACACCACGGGCAGACCGAGCTGGCCAACGGGCGACGGCAGCTGGAGGACCTGACGACCCGGAACCGGGGCGTGCAGGCGACCGTGGAACTCGTGCTGGACATGCTGCTCGGCCCGCAGAGCGGCGACCCGGAAGCCGACGCCGAGGCGGTCCTGCTGCGCTACGAACGCCTGGTCGCGACCGGACGTCGGCCGTACCTGCGTCCGTTGATGCGGACGCTGTCCCAGCAGCTCAACGAACTGCTGACGGAGATCTTCGCCCGTTCCGGGACGCCCGTGGCCCCCGACGAGCTGGACCGGCTGGTCGCGCTCGTGGACGGAGCCGTGGTGAACGCGCTGATCGCGGTCGACCCGGCCCCGCGCGCCGCGGCCGGGCGGATGCTGCGGACCGCGCTCGCGGACTCCACCAGCGTCCATTGAGGACAGTTATTCCGGGTACGCCGCGGTGGCGCGGATTTCGATCAGCAGTCCCGGACTGGCGAGCCCGCTGACGCCGATCATCGTCCATGCCGGATAGGGCTCGGCGGTCACGAGGCGGTTCTTGGCTTCCAGGAAACCGGGCAGGTGCTGGTGGATGTCGACGTGGTAGCTCGTGATGTCGACCAGCGCGGAGAGATCGAGGCCTTCTACGCGAAGGATTTCCTCGATCCGGCGGAGCGCGATCTCGGTCTGCTCCTCGATGGTTTCCGCGATCTCTCCGTCCGGACGGCGGCCGATCGTCCCAGCGATAAAGAGAAGGCTGCCCGCGCGGACGGCCGCGGAGTAACCGAAGCGGGCGAAGGCGGACGCGCCAGACGGTCCGAAGACCTTGGAGTCCTCGGGGATTGTGACGGAGTACATGGGCTTCCCTTCTCAGTTGCCCCAGCGGGACGTGCGGGCGGCACGCTCCAGCCGGGTTTCGCCGTCGGCCGCGCGTTCGCGCAGGAAATCAGCGGGCGTCGAGGGTACGGGCGCGTTCTTCGGGTTTTTCGCCGCCTGCGCGACGATCGCGTCGGTGAGCGAGCGGACCATCTCCAGCCGGGGGTAAGCGGCGTGGATCGTTTCGGCCTGGTCGTCGGTGACGGCGTCGAGGTGCTCGGTGCCGATCGGTCCGCCGAAGTCGACGGCGACCCCGGCGCGGACGAGTACGCACAGCGGACCGCGGTGTTCCGCGACGCCCGAGGTGGTGTGCAGGGCGATCGCCTGCCACACCTGATCGGCGTCTGCGGTGGAAATCCCTTGGTTGACGAGGAAACCGGCTGCCCGCTCGGCGCCTTCGACCTCGAAGCGTTCCACGTGCGGGCCGTCCGGTGCCACGCCGATGTCGTGCATCACGCAGGCGGCGAACAGCAGGTCGTCGTCATAGCCGGACATCGCTCGCCGCTCGGCGACCAGCCGGGCGAACAGATAGGTGCGGACGCTGTGGTTGAACACCGACGGCGATTCCACCGGGCGGACGACGTCGAGGACGGCGTCCGCCAGCGGAGTCGCGGGCAGCGCGACCACGGGGTCCGGAAGGAGTTCGATCATGCCTTCAAGACTGGCCCGCACCGCTCTGACCTGGCGAGTGGCAAGATTGCCGTACTTCGATAGAATCTTGCCATGACGGTGCATCGGGTCGCGGTCCTCGCGCTCGACGGCGTTCTCCCGCTGGACCTGGCGATCCCGGCGCAGGTGTTCCACGTCCGGCCGCAAACGCATTACGAGATGACGCTGTGCGCGCTCGGCCCGAAGGTCGCCACCAGCGCCGGGTTCGAGCTGGCTGCCGAAGGCGGGATCGAGGAGCTGCGCGCGGCGGACACGGTGATCGTGCCGGGGTACGACCCGATCCACGAGACGCCGGAGGCGGCGGTCGAGCTGCTGGCCGAGGCGCGCGAGCGGGGGCGTCGGGTGGTGTCCATCTGCACGGGTGCGTTCGCGCTGGCCGCGGCGGGAGTGCTGGACGGCCTGCACGCCACGACGCATTGGGAATATATTGACGAATTCGAGCGGGAATACCCGTCGGTGCGGGTCGATCGGGATGTGCTTTACGTCGACGAGGGCGACGTGCTCACGTCAGCTGGCGTGTGCTGCGGCATCGACCTGTGCCTGCACATCGTCCGTCGCGATCTGGGCGCAGCGGTCGCCAATCGGATCGCGCGCGGTCTGGTTGCCGCCCCGCACCGGGAAGGCGGCCAGGCACAGTACGTACCCGCTCCACTAGCAGAAGCTGGCGACGCTTCCCTGTCGGCCACGCGAGAATGGGCGTTGCAGCGACTGGACGAATCGCTCAGCATCCGGCTGCTTGCTCGGCACGCCGAGATGTCGCAGCGGACCTTCCTGCGCCGGTTCGCCGAGGAAACCGGGACGACTCCGTTGCAGTGGCTGCTCAACGCCCGGCTCAGCAAAGCGCGGGAATTGCTGGAAACCACGGACCATTCGGTGGACCGGGTGGCGCGGGACTGCGGACTCGGCACCCCGGCCAACCTGCGGCTGCACTTCCGGCGGGCCCTCGGGACCACGCCGACGGCCTACCGGCGAGCCTTCACTTCCTGACGCGACCGGCGTCGGCGGCGGATTTCACCAGCAGATCCAGCATCGCGGTCTCCGCGGCGGACGGGTCGTGCGCGGCGATGGCGTCCAGCACTCGGCGGTGGCTCGGTGCCGGATCGTCGGTGGGGCCGGCGCTGTGGACGAGTTTGTCCCGCTCCGCCAACCCGATCGCGATGACGCGTTCGATCTGGAGCAGGAAGTTGTTGTGCGCGGCGGCCAACAGGCTGCGGTGGAACGCCAGATCCGCCTCCACGCTCGCTTCCAGATCCGGTGCGGCGACCATCGCGTCGAGCGCGGATTCCAGCGCGGCGAGGTCTTCGGCGGTCGCGCGTTCTGCGGCCATCCGCGCGGCCGCGGGTTCGACCACGGCGCGTACCTCGGCCAATTCGTCCAGCAGGCCAGCGTTTCCGCGCGCGGTGGTCTGCCAGCGCATGACGTCGGCGTCGAGAAGCTGCCAGTTCTCGCGCGGTTGCACGAACGTGCCGTGCTTCTGCCGCGCGCCGATCATTCCCTTGGCTGCCAGTACCTTCAACGCCTCCCGCAGCGCGGTGAGACTGATGTCCAGCTCCTCGCGCAGCGCGGGCAGATCCAGCACCATGCCCTCGCGCCATTCGCCGGACAGAATGCGTGCGGCGAGCGTTTCCACGGTCTGTCCGTGCAGGCCGCGAGGGCGATGGTCGGTCACCGGAGCGGGAGCACGCACGTCGGCGAGCCGGTCGGGTATTTGCGGACCTCCGCGTTTCCGAGGTCCTTCAACGGGAAAACGGAAATGACGTCGTCTTTGAAGGCTGCGGTGAAGCACAACCCGTCCGTCACGGCGAAGTTCCACGGGTAAGAGCCGCAGGGCTGGTCGGCCACTGCCCGCAGCGGCGAGCCCGCGAACGACGTGATGCATTCCGGCCCGCGGTTCGACAGGTAGATTCCCGATTCGAGCACTTCCAGGTGTGCCACCAGGGATTCGCCGCCAGCTGCCGTCGAAGGAGTCGCCGCGACGAACTCGAACTCGCCCGGCGAAGTCTCCCGCATGGTAATGAGCTCGCCGGACAATTCTCCGGCCACGTAAGCGATTCCGTTCGCGCCACGCATGAGCTGCCGCGGTCCCGTGCCCGGCGGAAGCGGCGAAACGGCCAGCGGAGTCAGTTTTCCTTGGGGAGACAGCGTGTAGCTGCGGATTTCGTCAGTGCCGAGATCGACGGCGCTCACCACCGAACTGTCCGCCGACGGCACCGCCATGTGGACGTGCGGGCCTTCCTGCCGGTCGGCGCGCGGCCCGCTCCCGGTGTGCTGCACCAGGTCCGTGCGACCGTCGATCCGGCCGTCCGAGTGCAGGGCGAACACGGCGAGACTGCCGCCGCCGTAGTTGGCGCACAACAGAAACCGGCCGTCCGGCGTCACCGCGAGGTGGCACGGGCTGGCCCCGCCCGACTCGACCACGTCGAGCGGAGTCAGGCCGTCGTCGACCGAAACGGACGTGATCTCGCCGTAGCTCGTCTCGTTGACCGCGTACACCATCGGCAGCGCGGGATGCTGCGTCAGCCAGGTCGGCGACACCATCGGCACCGTCGAATCCGCGGTCAGCTCGCCGCCGGAGCGCCGGAAAACCGCGATCCCGGTACCGTTCCCGCCGGTTTCGGCGGTACGGCAGCCGACGAGTACGACGTCGCTCACGAGCTCTCCCTCACCATTGCGGCCACTCGGGCCCGGATGTCCTCGGCGGAGCCACGGGTCAGCGCCGACCCGATCCCGCAGGCGACGGCGCCCGCTTCGAGCCAGCGTGGCACGTCCTCGGGAGCGATTCCACCCGTCGGCACGAGCGGGGCTTGCGGAAGCGCGGCGCGCACGTCCTTGATCCACTGCGGGCCGAGCGCGGACGCCGGGAAAACCTTTACGGCATCAGCACCTTCCTCCATCGCCCGCACGATTTCGGTCACCGAACCGGTGCCCGGCAGCGCGGCGACGCCGTACCGATGAGCGGTACGCAAGACCTCGGTGTGCAGCGACGGCGACACGAGAAACTGGGCCCCTGCCCGGATCGCGGCCGTCGCGGACGACTCGTCGAGCACTGTGCCGGCCCCGATCGTGGCGTCCGGATACGCGGAGCTCAACTCCTCGATCGCGACGAGCGCGCCCGCGTTGGTGAGCGGGACTTCGACCGACTTCAGCCCAGCGTCGAGCACTGCCCGCGCGGCGGCGACGGCCGAGGCGGCGTCCGCCGTCCGCACGATTCCGACGACGCCCTGCCGGACCGCTTCGCGCGTGATCTCCCACCGGTATCCCATGGCGGTCAGCCTAGCAGGGAGATTATAAATTACTAATTATTCTTGACGGCTGCTCCAGCGCCCCGGCATGCTTGCGAACCATGCGCACTGCCGTGGTGACCGGCGCGGCGTCCGGGATCGGAGCCGCGACCACCCTCCAGCTCAACGCCGACGGCTACCGGGTGATCGGAGTCGATCTGGCCCCGGTGCCCGGTGGCGTGCAGGGTGACGTGACTGAAGACGAGACGTGGCAACGCGTTCTCGACCTGGCTGGCGAAGTCGACGCAGTGGTCAGCAACGCGTACCTGCCGACTTCGGGGCCGTTGCACGAAACCGACCGCGCGCAATGGCAACGGCAGCTCGACGTGAACCTCACCGCGTCGTACCTCGCCATGCGGGCCTGCCTGTCCGCGCTGCGATCTCGGCGCGGCTCGGTGGTGCTGGTTTCCTCAGTACACGCGCGTTTCGGGCTGCCCGGCCACCCGGCGTACGCGGCCAGCAAAGGCGCGTTGGTGTCTCTGGCCCGGCAATTGGCCGTGGAGTACGCGCCGGAAGTTCGGGTGAATTCCGTGCTTCCCGGCCCGGTCGAGACCGAGGCATGGGATCGGATCAGCGCGGAGGACCGCGAACGCAGCGTCCGCGCGACGCCCGCCGGACGGCTCGGTAATCCAGCCGAAGTCGCCGCGGTGATCGCGTTCCTGCTTTCACCCGCGGCGTCGTTCGTCACGGGCGCCGAGCTGACCGTCGACGGCGGCTGGTCGGCCGCGAAGGATTCCGCTTAGTCCGTTGTGGAGGCAGGGTGCAGATCACCGGGATCGAGACGTTCCTCGTCGCGCCGCGCTGGTTGTTCCTCAAGGTCAGCACCGACGAGGGCATCACCGGCTGGGGCGAACCGGTCGTGGAAGGACGTGCCGGGACCGTTCGCGCGGCCGTGCACGAGCTGGCCGAGCTGGTCGTCGGGAAGGATCCGCTGCGCATCGAGGACCACTGGCAGGTGCTGCGGCGCGGCGGTTTCTACCGTGGCGGTCCGGTGCTTTCCAGCGCGCTCGCCGGGTTCGACCAGGCGCTGTGGGACATCGCGGGGAAGGCCCGGAACGCTCCGGTGCACGAGCTGCTCGGCGGCCCGGTGCGCGATCGCGTGCGGGTGTATTCATGGGTCGGCGGCGACCGTCCTTCGGGCATCTTCGACGCGGTATCCGCGCAGGTCGAGCTCGGTTTTACCGCGGTGAAGATGAACGTCGCCGGTCCGCTCGGGCCGATCGCGACGCCCGCGGAGGCGGCGGCTGCGCTGGCCCGCGCCCGGGAGGCTCGGGAAGCTCTCGGACCCGATCGGGACCTGGCGATCGACTTCCACGGCCGTGTCTCGCCCGCGATGGCGCGACGGCTGGTGAAGATGCTCGAAGAAGTACAGCCGATGTTCGTCGAGGAACCGGTGCTGCCGGAACTGCCCGCCGACGTGGTCAAATCGGTGGTCGAGGCCTCGACGGTCCCGATCGCGCTCGGGGAACGGCTGTTCTCGCGCTGGGAGTTCAAACCCGTGCTGGACGCGGGCGTCGCCGTGGTGCAGCCGGATCCGTCGCACGCGGGCGGCATTTCGGAGCTGCGCCGGATCGCCGCGCTGGCCGAGGTGTACGGCGCGAACCTTGCCCCGCATTGTCCGCTCGGCCCGATCTCGCTGGCCGCCGCGCTGCAGGTGGCGTTCGCGACGCCGAACTTCCTGATCCAAGAGCAAAGCCTCGGCATGCACTACCACGACGGCCGCGAGCCGGTCGCCTATCTCGCCGACGACGCGCTGTTCCGGTTCACCGACGGCTACGCCGCGCGCCCGACCGCGCCCGGGCTCGGCATCGAGGTGGACGAGGAAGCCGTCCGCCGCGCCGACGAGACCGGGCACACGTGGCGGTCGCCGGTGTGGCGGCTGCCCGACGGCGGCTTCACGGAGTGGTGACCGCCTCGCTGACCTGCGCAGGTATCGTGGCCGCGTGACGGACAAGCCCCGCATTCCGAACGTGCTCGCCGCCCGCTACGCCTCGCCTGAGCTGGTGGCGCTCTGGTCGCCCGAACGCAAGGTCGTGCTCGAGCGGCGGCTGTGGCTCGCCGTGCTGCGGGCTCAGGCCGAGCTGGGCGTCGAGGTGCCCGAAGGCGTCCTCGCCGACTACGAGCGCGTGGTCGAGCAGGTCGACCTCGACTCGATCGCCGCCCGCGAACGCGTCACCCGGCACGACGTGAAGGCCCGGATCGAGGAGTTCAACGCCCTCGCCGGGCACGAGCACGTGCACAAGGGCATGACCTCGCGCGACCTCACCGAGAACGTCGAGCAGCTGCAGCAGCTGCGGTCGCTGGAACTGGTCCGCGCCCGCGTCGCGACGGTGCTGTCCCGGCTGGCGGCGCTCGCCGTCGAGCACTCCGACCTGGTGATGGCCGGCCGCTCGCACAACGTCGCCGCGCAGGCGACGACGCTCGGCAAGCGGTTCGCGACCGCCGCCGACGAACTGCTCGTCGCGTTCTCCCGGCTGGACAACCTGATCGAGCGCTACCCGTTGCGCGGCATCAAGGGCCCGGTCGGCACCGCGCAGGACATGCTCGACCTGCTCGGCGACGAGTCCACTTTGGACCAGCTGGAGTCGCGGATCGCCGAGCACCTCGGCTTCGGCAACCGGTTCGTCAGCGTCGGCCAGGTGTACCCGCGTTCGCTCGACTTCGACGTGCTGTCCACTGTGGTCCAGCTCGCCGCCGCTCCGTCCAGCCTCGCCAAGACGATCCGGCTGATGGCCGGCCACGAGCTCGTCACCGAGGGCTTCAAACCGGGCCAGGTCGGGTCGTCGGCCATGCCGCACAAGATGAACACCCGCTCCTGCGAGCGCGTGAACGGCCTCGCGGTGGTGCTGCGCGGGTACCTGTCGATGATCGGCGAACTGGCCGGCGACCAGTGGAACGAGGGCGACGTCTCGGATTCCGTGGTGCGCCGCGTCGCGCTGCCGGACGCGTTCTTCGCGCTCGACGGCCTGCTCGAGACCTTCCTCACCGTGCTCGGCGAATTCGGCGCGTTCCCGGCGGTGGTCGAGCGTGAGCTTGATCGCTATCTTCCGTTCCTCGCCACCACCAAGGTGCTCATGGCGTCGGTGCGCCGGGGCGTCGGGCGTGAGACGGCTCACGAGGCGATCAAGGAGAACGCCGTCGGAGTCGCCCTCGCGATGCGCGAACGCGGCGCGGAGAACGACCTCCTCGACCGGCTCGCGGCCGACGAGCGGCTCCCGCTCGACCGCGCTGACCTGGACGAACTGCTCGCCGACCGGATCTCGTTCACCGGTGTGGCCCCGCGTCAGGTCGAAGAAGTCGCGGCGCGTGTCGAGGACGTGCTCAAGCGATTCCCGGACGCCGCGGCGTACGCGCCGCAGCCGATTCTGTGAGTGCGCGCACGTCGTCCACGTGCTGAGACGGCATTACTCGATCGGGCGAAGCTTTTAGTCTTCGTGCCGAACCCGGAAGCGCCAGGCCGCCACCCCGCGGCTTGGCGCTTCTTGTCTGCGCACCCCGGATATTCAGGAAGAAGTCATGAGAAAGATCCTCAGCACGCTCGCCGTCGTAGCCGCCGCCACCGCGGGTCTTACGGCGTGCGGATCCTCGGACGCTTCTGGGGAAACCCTGCGCGTCGGCACCCTGACCGACGCCCCGCCCAGCATCTACCTGGAAAACGGCCAGTTCACCGGGTACGACAACGAACTGCTGCGGGACATCGCCAAGCGCGAGGGCTTCAAGGTCGACTTCGTCGGCACCGAGTTCTCCGGGCTGCTCGCGAAGGTGGCCGGCGGCCAGCTCGACATCGGCAGCTCGACGATCTCCGCGACCGCCGCGCGCAAGAAGACCGTGGCGTTCAGCAACGGCTACGACACCAGCTACACCACCGTCGTCAGCAAGAAGGGCGCCGCGCTGCCCGCCGCGAACTCGTTCGCCGGCAAGCGGGTCGGCGTCGTGCAGGGATCGGTGCAGGACGAGTTCGCCGCCAAGCTCGCCGGGGCCCAGGTCGTGCGGTTCCCGGACTACAACGCCGGTTTCGCGCAGTTGAAGACCGGCGGTCTCGACGGCTGGGTCGTGCCGAAGGACATCGGCCAGAAGTACCTCGACCAGAACCCGGCGGTGCCGCTCGAATTCGGCTACACCGTCGCGGACAAGGACACGCCGTCGGCGTTCGCGGTCGCCAAGTCGAACACCGAGCTGCTGAAGAAGATCAACGACGGCCTGGCCAAGGCGATCGCCGACGGCACCGCGGCCCGGCTGCACGCGCAGTTCTTCAAGGAGGCTCCGATCGCGAAGGAGCTGGAGAAGGGCGGACCGGGCCTCCCGGTGGCGAACTCCTGATGCGCGGGCACACTGGTGGCATGAAGAAACTGATCGTCACCGCCCTCGCGGCGGCACTGGTCGCCGGTCTCACCGCGTGCGGTGGCGACGCCGGCGAGACCTTGCGAGTCGGCACGCTGAGCGACTCCCGGCCCAACGCGTACCAGGAGAACGGCCAATTCACCGGCTTCGACAACGAGCTGCTGAAGGATATCGCCGCGAAAGAAGGCCTGAAGCTGGAATTCGTGTCGACCGATTTCTCGGCACTGCTCGGCAGCGTCGCGAACGGCCGGTTCGACATCGGCAGCTCGGCGATCGCGCAGACCGAGGCGCGCAAGAAGACGGTCGCGTTCAGCGATCCGTACAACTACCAGTCGCTCGGCATCGAGGCGAAGTCGACCGCGGGCATCTCCGACGAGAATTCGTTGGCAGGCAAGCGGATCGGCGTGGTGCAGGGCACGGTGTCGGACACCTGGCTGGGCGCGAACGCGCCGAAGGCCCAGGCGGTCCGGTTCCCGAGCGACGCGGCGGCGCTGAGCGCACTGAGCTCTGGAGCGGTCGACGGTGCGGTGTTCGACCAGGTGTCCGCGGAGGACTACGCGGCCAAGAACCCCGCGCTGAAGGTCACGAAGGCGATCACCACGAGCATTCCGCACGGGTATGCGGTGCGCAAGGGCAACACCGAGCTGCTGGCCAAGCTGAACGACGGCATCAAGAAGGCCGTCGCGGACGGCACCTGGCAGAAGGTGCACCAGCAGTTCGAGCCGAACATTCCGGTCCCCGCTGATTTCAAGACGAAGTAGCCTGATGGATCAGTTCCTCGACACTTTCCTCAACTGGACCTACATCTGGGAAGTTTTCCCGGACCTGCTCAAAACCGGCCTGCTGAACACCCTGATCCTGTCGGTGTCGGCGGCGGTCATCGGGACCCTGCTCGGCATGGTGCTCGCGGTGATGGGCCTGTCCACCAAGCGCTGGCTGCGCTGGCCGGCGCGGGTGTACACGGACATTTTCCGCGGCCTGCCCGCGATTCTGACGATCCTGGTGATCGGGCAGGGCGTCGGCCTGCTCGCCCGCGGTCTGGTGGGGAACAACCCGTACCCGCTGGGCATCGCCGCGCTCAGCCTGATCGCCGCCGCGTACATCGGCGAGATCTTCCGGGCCGGCATCCAGAGCGTCGACAAAGGACAGCTGGAGGCGAGCCGCGCGCTCGGCATGAGCTACTCCAAGGCGATGCTGCTGGTAGTGATCCCGCAGGGCGTGCGGCGGGTGCTGCCCGCGCTGGTGAACCAGTTCATCGCGCTGGTGAAGGACTCGACCCTGGTGTACTTCCTCGGTTTCCTTACCTCGCAACGGGAACTGTTCCGGATCGGCCAGGACCTCGCGGCCAACACGGGCAACCTGTCGCCGCTGGTGGCCGCCGGGGCGGTCTACCTGGTGATCACCGTGCCGCTGACGCACCTGGTGAACTACATCGACAAGCGGCTGCAGACCGGTCGCAAGGTGACCGCGGAAAGCACCGAAATGCTCGCGGGCGGGGCGGCGATATGAGCACGGCGATTCGTTCTTCTTCGGTGGAACTGCGCGACATCCACGTTCGTTTCGGCACGCTGGAGGTCCTGCGCGGGGTGAACCTGAAGGTGCCGAGCGGCAGCACCACGTGTGTCATCGGCCCGTCCGGTTCGGGCAAGTCGACCTTGCTGCGCTGCGTGAATCGCCTGCAGGAACCGGACAGCGGCGATTTGCTGCTGGACGGCGAGAGTGTCATCGCCTCGGATCCGGACGCGTTGCGCCAGCGCGTGGGAATGGTGTTCCAGCACTTCAACCTGTTCGGGCATCGGTCGGTTTTGGACAACATCGTGCTGCCGCTGCGCAGCGTGCGCGGTATGTCCAAAGAGGACGCCGCAGAGGTCGCCCGGGCCCGGCTGGCGGAAGTCGGCCTCGCGGACAAGGCCCCGTACCGCCCCGCGGCGCTGTCCGGTGGCCAGCAACAGCGAGTGGCGATCGCTCGTGCGCTGGCGATGGAACCGGAAGTGATGCTCTTCGACGAGGCGACGAGCGCGCTGGACCCGGAGCTGGTGAAAGGCGTCCTGGACCTGATGGCGGGGCTGGCTTCGCGTGGTCTCACCTTGATCGTGGTGACGCACGAGATGGGCTTCGCCCGGAGCGTCGCCGACGAGGTCGCGTTCATGGACGCTGGGCGGATCGTGGAGCAGGGGACGCCGGAGCAGGTGTTCGAGGCACCGGCTAGTCCTCGGTTGCAGCAGTTCTTGTCGCAGGTGCTGTGATCGGCTGGCCGTTCTCGCAGAGGATGAAGCTGTCACCGGTCTGGGCGGCGTCCCAGGCCACTCGGAGCCGCCGGGCCAGTGACGGTGCTACTCGCTGAGTTGCTTCGTCGATCGACAAGAGGTGCACGGCCAGGATCTCCGGGTCGGTGAGAGCGAGGCGGGTGGTTTCTGCCGCGGAGATTCGCCCGCCGTCGAAGATGAACGCGAGACCTTCCGGAATCCGGCCGTCGTCCGGTGCGTAGTCGAGGACCAGCAGCGGGCCGAGCGGGCGGTCGATCCCGATTTCCTCGGCTTGCTCCCGGCGCGCCGTGCGCCACGGCGGCTCGCCCGCGTCGCATACCCCGCCAGGTATGTCCCAGCTGTCCTTGTAGGACGGCTCAACGAGCAGGACGCGTCCGGTTTCGTCGCGGAGCAGAGTGCCAGCCGACATCCGCTTCCGCGGCAGCGAGCGCATGTACTCGTCGAACGGCAGCAGCTCCACGAGTCCGCAGGGTACCGGCGCGGCGGCGGTTCATGCGGAATCGTGCACTCCCGTCCCCTTCGGACCACCAGGTACCGTGATGCCATGGGGACGATCTCTCGGCTCACGTACTACCCGGTCAAAGGCTGCGCCGGCACGACAGTCCAGTCCGCCGACGTAACCCCGGCCGGTCTCGCGCACGACCGTGAGTTCATCGTCACCGCCCACGACGGAGACTTCCGCAGCCAGCGCCGCTTCCCGGTCATGGCCACGGTCCGGCCCCGCATCCTGGACGGCGGCACCCGCCTGGCCCTGTCCGCGCCCGGGATCGAAGACCTGACCATCGAAGTCCAGAAGGACGGTCACCGGCACCCCGCGGCCACCTTCAGCTGGACCGGCGAGGGCATCCACCAGGGTGCCGACGCCGCTGAGTGGTTCTCCACCGTGGTGGGTCAGCCATCCGTGCTGCTCGGCGTCACACCGGAGCATGAGCGCGTCACCAGCGGTGAGACCCCCGGCACCGCGTGGTTCGCCGACGGGCACGCGATCCTCGTCGTCTCCGAGTCCTCTTTGGACCACCTGAACGAACGGATCGCCGAGCGCGGCGGCGAACCGGTGCCGATGGACCGGTTCCGGCCCAACCTCGTGATCCGCGGCTGGGCGGAACCGCACGCCGAGGACTCGGTCCGGCGGATGGAAGCCGGCGGGGTCGAGTTCGCCTACGCGAAGCTGTGCGTCCGTTGCGCGGTGCCGATGGTGGATCAGGAAACCGGCAAGCGCTCCGGCCCGGAGCCGATCCGGTCGCTCGCCGCGTACCACCGCGACCCGGAGGGCGGTGTCCTCTTCGGCATGAAGGCGGCGGTGACCCGGCCCGGTCAGCTGGCAGTCGGCGACGCGGTGATGGTGCATTCCTCGGTCGGCCCGATTCGCAGCACCGAAGCCGCCGAGCCGCCGTTGACCGCGACGGCCAGCTTCCCCGCCGAATCGGTGTAGACGAGGTTCGCGCCGCGCGGCACGTCGGCGAAGGTCCGGCCGATCGCCGCGGACACCGCGACGTGCTCGCTGTGCACCGTCACCTCACCGGTCAAGCCGGTTAGTTCGAGGTCGGCGGGGGTGGCGGCGAGTTGGACGTTGCCGAAGTGGTCGACCGTCAGCACGTCCGAAACGAGCTTGCCCGGGAAAGCCGCGACCAGCGGTTCCGGCAGCCGCACCGGGTCGTCGATAGCAGGCCCGAAGGAACCGGGGTGCGCGCCGAGAGCGAGCTTCGCGGCAACCGGGGCGAAGACGTCACGGCCGTGAAAGGTCGCCGACGTCGGCGTGCGCACATCGATCACGTACGACGCGTACACGCCGCCTAGCGCCTCTGCGGCAGGCAGCAGCAGGCCGTTGTCCGGGCCGACCAAGATGCCGTGCGTCGCGACCACCACGATGCCACGGCGCTCTGTCCCGACGCCTGGGTCGACGACAGCGAGGTGTACGGCCTTAGGCAGCGACGGCACGGTCTGAGCGAGCACTGCCGCGCCTGAGCGCACCTGCTGCGGTGGGACGAGGTGAGTCACGTCGAGAACGCGTACGTCGGGCGCGATGCCGGCGATGACCCCGTGGCAGGCGGCCACGAAGCCGTCGCGCAGCCCGTAGTCGGAGGTGAACGAAATCCAGCGGTAGGCCATGACCTGCATCATCCTCGATGGAGCGGCGCTCGGGTTAGGGTGCAGCGGTGACGACGCTCGCCGATTACCCGAAGATCGCCGCCGGAAAAGTCCGGGATCTGTACGCGGTCGGGGACGACCACCTGCTGCTGGTCGCCTCGGACCGCATCTCCGCCTACGACTTCATCCTGGACACGCCTATCCCGGACAAGGGCCGCGTGCTCACGGCGATGAGCGTGTTCTGGTTCGAGCAGCTGTCGGACCTGGTCCCGAACCACCTTGTCGCGTACGACGACCCGCGCATCCCTGCCGAGGTACGCGGGCGCGCGCTGCTCGTACGCCGTCTCGACATGCTGCCGGTGGAAGCTGTCGCGCGCGGGTACCTCACGGGGTCCGGGTACTCGGACTATCAGCGTACGGGCGCAGTGTGCGGCGTAGAGCTGCCCGAGGGTCTCGTGGAGGCCTCGAAGCTGCCGTCGCCGATCTTCACGCCCGCGACGAAGGCGGCGTTCGGCGAGCACGACGAGAACGTTTCGTTCGACGCAGTGGTCGCGACTATCGGCGCGAAGCGCGCGGAGGAGCTACGCGAGGCGACGCTCGCGGTGTACCGCCGTGGCGCGGAAGTGGCGGCGAAGCGCGGGATCCTGCTGGCGGATACGAAGTTCGAGTTCGGCGTGGACGAGACGGGCGCGCTGGTGCTGGCGGACGAAGTGCTGACGCCGGATTCGTCGCGGTACTGGCCGGCGGAGGGGTACGAGCCGGGAAGGGTGCAGCCGTCGTTCGACAAGCAGTACGTGCGCAATTGGCTGACGGGGCCGGAGTCGGGCTGGGACAGGGAGTCGAACGTACAGCCGCCGCCGTTGCCGAGTGAAGTGGTGGAGGCGACGAGGGCAAGGTACGTGGAGGCGTACGAGAGGATGACGGGGTTGTCGCTGGAGGACTGGCTGTAGGGAAGAGAGAGCGAAGTCCCCAGGGGAGAGAACCCCGAAAACTGTCGGCACCCCCTGACACACTGCAACCATGACCACACCGTACGCAACACCGCGCGCGAGGGCATTGGGCCTGGAGTTACGCGCGGCGCGGGAGAGAAGAAGACTGGGTGTAAGAGAGTTGGCCCGGTTGCTGGGGATGACGCCTGGTTTCGTGACGAACTGGGAACGAGGACTGCGGCTGCCGAAGCCGGAGGACATCGGAGCGGTCCTGGCGCACTGCAGGGTGATCGGGCCGGACCGCAGGCGAATAGTGGAGATGGCGCGAGGAGCGCGAGAGCAGGACTGGATAGACAGCGGCGGAGAAGAGCCGTACCTGGAGTGGGAGCGCACGGCGGACGCGGTGTTCGGCTGGGAGCCGGAAGTCGTGCCGCCGTTGTTGCAGACGAGCGGGTACGCGCGAGCGCTGCTGTCGAGTGCTGCGGGCGTTGTCGCGGACGAGGTGGACGCGCGGGTAGCCGAGCGGCTGTCGCGGCGAGCAGTGCTCGATTCGGGCACGCGGTGTGTGCTGGTGCTGGGGGAAACGGCGCTGCACAAGAGGATCGGCGGCGCGGAGGCGATGGCGGAACAGCTGCGGCACCTGCGCGAGCGGTTGGCGGAAGGCAAGGTCGAGGTGCGGGTGGTCCCGGCGGACCGGCACCCGGATCTGGGCAGGGGATTCACGATTTTCGATTTCGCGGACCTGCCCTCGATCGTGCACGAGCGGTTGCTGCGGGAAAGCGCGAGCAGTTCGAGCCCGGCGCGAGTGGCGAAATACCGTGAGGTGGCGGAGACGTTGCTGAAGTTGTCGCTGCCGAAGCCAGAGACGGACGCCCTGCTGGAGTCGGCGCTGCGGAAATTGTCGGTGCCCTAGGGCAGAGTGGGTGCCGGGGAAAGGAGCGGCATGAGCCGAGCTTTGGTGTTGGGCGGCGGTGGCGTCGCCGGGATCGCGTGGGCGACCGGATTGCTGACCGGTCTCGCGGAAGCGGGCCAGGACGTGACCGGAGCCGACGTGCTGATCGGCACGTCGGCGGGCGCGGCGGTGGCGGCGCAGGTGGGCAGCGGATTGCCGCTGCCGCAGCTCTACGCGCGGCAGACCGATCCGTCCTTGCAAGCGGCGGAGATCGCGGCCGAGTTCGACCCGGAAAAGTTCGGCGAGGAGTTCGCCGCGGTGCTGGCCGAGGTCGGCACCGCGGCGGAAACCCGCCAGGCGATGGGAAAATATGCCCTGGCCGCGGAAACCGTACCGGAACCGCGGCGGCGCGCGGTGATCGAATCCCGCCTGCCGTCTCATGAGTGGCCCGAGCGTGCCGTGAAAATCGTTGCGGTGGACGCGGAAACCGGTGAACCGGCGGTGTTCGACCGCACGTCCGGCGTCCCGCTGGTCGACGCGGTCGAGGCAAGCTGCGCGGTGCCCGGCGTCTGGCCAGTGGTGCCGATCAACGGAAAGCAGTACGTGGACGGTGGCGTCCGTTCCTCCGCGAATGCGGACTATGCAACAGGTTTCGCCCAGGTGACAGTGGTCGTCCCGATGGGCGCGGCAGAGGTGTTCCCGACGGAGCGGTCGTTCGACCAGGTGCTGGCGGATCTGCGCTCGGCAGGCGCGAAGGTGGCGGTACTGGAGCCAGACGAGGCCTCGGTCGCGGCGATCGGCCCGAACCCCCTGGACCCAGGCACCCGCGCGGCAGCCGCGGCGGCTGGCTTGGCACAGGGTCAACGGGGAGGGGTGGTGTGGGAGTGAGGTCGGCGCGCCGCCTGGTGACTTGCCGCTGACCCTCGGCGAGCCATTCGCGGGTTCCGGCGCCACGGTTTTGAGCTGGCCGCGGATGGTTGTCGCGAGATCGTCGTCGGACAATCGTGCCTGCGCTTGGTCGAACTGCCGGTTGCCGGCCGAACGACTTGCGCGCAGTCTGCTCGCCGTCGGTTCCTGGTTGCTGCGGAACTTATGTTCGGCTGGTTGTTGGCGGGTTGTGCCTGCCTGGTAGCCGACGACGTGGTTGCTGTGTGACCTGCGCTCGGGTGGCGGGTTGAGCCTGCCTGGGCGTCGACGACGTGGTTGCTATGGAGTCTGCGCTTGGCTGGTTGCTGGAGGGTTGTGCCTGGTTGGTCGCTGATGGCGTGGTTGCCGTGGAGCCTGTGCTCGGTTGGCGGTTGGCGGGTCGTGCCAGGTCGGCCGCCCACCGCGCGGCTGCTGTGGAACCTGCGCTCGGCCGAGTATCGGCGAGCTGGGTCGGCTCCGGCGCGGCCTGGTCGCAGGCGGTCGATGTTGACGTAGGGCCTGCGCTCGGCACGCGGAGTCAGCCTCGGTGGGGCTCGTTGCCGTTGCTTCCCCAGTGGCCGCGGAACCGGCATTCGGCTGAGTGTCTGTAGGCCGCGCCAGTCCGGCGCAGGCCTGCCTCGTCGATTCCAGGGTGCTGCCGAACTTGAGTTCGGGCTGTCTGCCAAAGCAGTGCCGGTTCCGGATCGAGCGGGCTGCTGTCGGTTCCGGGCTGCTGTGCAAGTTGCGCTCGGCGGGTCGTGCCGGTTCTGGCGCGGGCTCGTCGCTGTTGGTTTCGGCTTGCTGCCGAGCCTGCATTCGCCTGGGTGTCGGCGGGCCGCGTCAGCTTCGGTGTAGGTCCGCCCCGCCGACTCCGCGCTACTGGTTTCAGGTTGCTGCCGAGCCCGCATTCGGCTGAGTGTCGACGGGCCGTGTCAGCCTTGGCGCAGGCCCGCGCCGCTGGTTCCGGGCCGTTGCGGTCTGCGCTCCGTTGATTCATCCAATCTCCACTGAGAGTTCACCGCCAAGCTCGCGTGGTCTCGAAGTGGATGGCGGTGCTGGCGTGTCGTGTGGCGATTGCGTTCGTGCGGTAGCAGTGGGTGAAACTCAGCACCCCCGAAAAAAGCCGACCCCGCAACGACTCCCGTGCTGGCACACTGGGCTTCGTGCTTCTGCTCATCAGCGGCAGTCTGCGGGCCGGCTCGGTCAATGCGGCTGTCATCGCGACCGCGGCCGGTTTTACGTCGTCCACTGTGTACGGTGGGCTCGCTGGGCTGCCGCATTTCAATCCGGACTGCGATCGGGGTCCGTTGCCCGTCGAGGTCGTGGCGTTGCGGGAGGCGATCGGGGCGGCGGACGGCGTCCTGTTCTGCACTCCGGAGTACGCCGGCGGCCTGCCGGGTTCCTTCAAGAACCTGCTCGACTGGACCATCGGCGGCGGTGAGATGTACGGCAAGCCCGTCGCGTGGATCAACGCGTCTTCGGTCGCCGCGCCGACCGGGGGTGCGGACGCGCACGAGTCTCTCCGCAAAACGCTCACCTACGCGGGCACCCGCATCGTCGACGAAGCTTGTGCGCGGATTCCCATTCCCCGCCAGGCCGTCGAGAACGGGGCCCTCATCGACCCCGACCTGCGCGGGCGGGTCGCGGTCGCGGTGCGGCGACTGGTCGAGGCGGCCAAACCGGTCAATCCGTGAGCTGCTGAGCCCAATCGAGAAAACCGGTTAGCAACGGCGGTGGGCGGAAGTGCCGCGGCATCCTGAGGCAGGTCGCGAACCGGGCAACGGCGGTCGGTGCTGCCGCAAGCACCCGGAACAGGAAGCCAGTGGTCCGGAGCCGGAAGATTTCGCCGCCGCCGCGGGCGTCCACCACGGCTTCGCGACGGCCGGGCTCGATCACGGATACCGGTCGACCTCGCCGCGGATCTGCGCGGTCGCCGCACCGATGGCGTTGGCCAGCGAGTAGTGGTCCGGTCGGCGGACCTCGCCGGAACCGGCCAGCTCGTCGGGCAGCAGCACCGAAATCCCGTCGTGGTCTTCTCCGGGATGGAAGCACGTAATCCGCCGCCCTTATCGCGGCGTCACCGGACCAGCGGGCCTGGAGTTCCGTCGCCATACGGAGAGCGCAGGCTCGCCCGAAAATAGGTGGCCCTGCGGTATTTGCCCGAATAGCCTGCGCAAGAGTGAGTTACGAGCATCCCCTCGCCTACCTCATCGGCATCGAAGGAGCCGCGTTGCTCCGCGCGTTCACCGGCGAGCACGACCGCGAGTTCGTTGAAGCGCGTCTAGCTGACGTCCGTGCGTTGCTAGCCGACGACAAGCTGGCCAACGGGGTCGAGGTAACTCAGCTCGCCCCGCGAGAAGGGTACGCGCGTTGGGCCGCGGCGTATGACTCCGGCGAGAACGCGGCGTTCGCCGACGAGCCGCACCTCGCGACCATCCTCGACACCATCCCGCCCGGCCGCGCGCTCGACGCCGCCTGCGGCACTGGACGACTCACCCGCCTCCTGGTCGAACGCGGTCACCAGGTCATCGCCGTCGATGGTTCGCCCGAGATGCTCAGCCACGCCAGAGCCGATGAGACTCTCGTCGCCGACCTGCGGGAACTCCCGGTCGACGACGGTTCGCAGGACGTCGTGCTCTGCGGCCTCGCGCTGGCGCACGTGCCGGACCTGGCTCCGGTGATCGCGGAGTTCGCCCGCGTCCTCGTCCCAGGCGGGCACCTCGTCCTCTCCGACGTGCATCCCGAGCAGGTCCAGCGCGGATCGATCCCCTCCGTGCGCACGGCCGACGGCGCTCCGGCTCGGGTGCGAACGAACCACCATCGCGTTGGCGACTACGTGCGTGCATTCCTCAACTCGGGTCTCACGCCGGTGAGCTGTCAGGAGCCGACGCCGGCACCGGTCGAACCGCGGCATGTCCCGGGAGGCGGGCCGTGGGATCTCTGGCCGTGGTCGCTTAACGGCCTGATCCCGGACGCGCTCGCCGCAGCGGCGAAGGACGTGCCGTCGATGCTCATCTGGCACTGCCGCAAAGCCGCATAACCGCCGAGCCCATCCGGCTGTGACTGTCCGCCGCGTAAGTCTCACTCGCAGTTCACGGAGCGGTCAGGCGGTCGCCACACGGCTGCGGCGCAATGGTGGCGTGGATGCTCGCCTGCTGGTCTCGCTGTCCGGGGTCACCACACGCACGCTGCACCGGTGTGCGCATCTGGCGGCCGAACTCGAACGTCGGCACGTCCCGCTGTCGATTCTGCACGTCGCGCGCACCGGGGACGGGCCTGTCACGGCCTGGGTCCGTACGCGCGCCGCAGCGGGTGATTCCGTGCTGCTCAACGGCTACGACCACCGCATCCCGCCGACGCATCGCGCCGTGCACCTGGGGCGTAAGGCGGAGTTCGCGGCGCTCCCCGCGCACGAAGCGCGGCTTCGGCTCATCGCCGCGAAGGCCGCTCTCGACGCGACTGGCGTAGCTGTCGACGGCTTCGCACCGCCGCGTTGGCTCGCGTCTCCTGGCACTGTGCAGGCGTTGCGGGAGCACGGCTTCACGCTGTGCGCCGACCAAAACGCCGTCCGGGACCTGGTGACCGGCGAGATCCGGCGCGCGCGGGTACAGGACTTCACGAGTCAGTCGCACCGTACGGAGACTGTCCGCTGCTTCGCGCTGGTACTGGCCTCCGCCCGGGCCGCGCGCCGAGGCGGGCTGGTGCGGCTCGGCATTGACGCCGCTGACCTCAGCCGCCCCGGCTTGCGGCAGGCGTTGCTGGACGCGGTGGACGTCGCCCTCGAAAACCGGGCGTTCGGGAGCACCTACGGCTCCCTGCGCCACACCGCTCCCGCCTAGACCTCCGTCGCGACGCCTCGTTCCAGCACCTTCACGTCGGTGCCCTCCGGGGCGAGGTTCTGGAACAGCCCGTAGTGCATCGCCGGGTTGGCCAGCACCGCCTCGTGGATCGGCACCGACCGGCGCGGCGCGACCGCGCGCAGGAAGTCCACCGCTTCGCCCGCCTTCAGCCACGGCGCCCCGGTGGGCAGGCCGAGCACGTCGACCTTCTGCTCGGGCACGAAGAACGAGTCGCCCGGGTGGTAGAACGCGTCGTGGTCGACGAGGTAGCCGATGTTCGGGATCACCGGGATGTCGGCGTGGATCACCGCGTGCTCGCCGCCGACGACCGACACCGACGTGCCGCCGAACTCGAACGCGTCCCCGGGCCGAGCGATCTCGAACTCCAAGTGCAGCTTCTCGATCGCCTCGGCCGAACCGGGGTCGACGATCAGCTTCGCGTCCGGATTCGCCTTGAGCAGGCCGGGCAGCCGTTCGACGTCGAGGTGGTCGAAATGCTGGTGGGTGATCAGCACCGCGGACAGTTCGCGCTCGGCCTCGAAGCCGGTGGAGAACGTGCCCGGGTCGAGCAGAATCCGCTCCGCGGCGGTCTCGAGCAGTACGCAGGAATGTCCGAAATGGACGATCCGCATCAGGTTTTCTCCTTACCAGATTGGTCGCCTCAACTTTACGCTTGAGGCCCGGCCGGACGCCGGTGTCCAGCGCGGGCTCCCGGTCGGAGGACTTTCCGCGCTCGCTCCCGGATGCCATGCTGGCGGGAAGCCCGGGCAACTGTTGGCAGAGTGTCAGCAACCTCGTAGCCTGGGGGTCCACCGAGACGGGGAGACGCCGATGACCGCGGTCCAGCCGAAGCCGACGCCCGTCGGCGAGACGTTCGATTCGCTCAGCCCGGCCACCGACGAGGTCGTCGGCACCTATCCGGTGCACACGGCCGAGGAAGTCGGCTCCGCTGTCGAGCGGGCGAGGGCGGCCGCGCGCTGGTGGGACGGGCTTGGCTTCGCCGGTCGCGCGGAGCGGCTCCAGCGCTGGAAGGGCGTGCTGACCCGGCGGCTCCCGCAGCTGTGCCAGGTCGTGCGCGACGAAACGGGCAAGCCGATCGCGGACGCCCAGCTCGAGAGCGTGCTGGCGATCGAGCACATCGCGTGGGCGGCGAAGAACGCCCGCAAGGTGCTCGGCAAGCACCGCCGCTCGTCCGGCCTCCTGATGGCCAACCAGGCCGCGACCGTCGAGTACCTCCCGCTCGGCGTCGTCGGCGTGATCGGGCCGTGGAACTACCCGGTGTTCACTCCGCTCGGTTCCATCGCGTACGCGCTGGCCGCGGGCAACGCCGTCGTCTTCAAGCCGAGCGAGTACACCCCGGGCGTCGGGAAATGGCTGGTCGACGCCTTCGCGGAGATCGTGCCTGAGCAGCCGGTGCTGCAGCTGGTCACCGGTTTCGGCGAGACCGGGGCCGCGCTGGTCGGCTCCGGCGTGGACAAGATCGCGTTCACCGGCTCCGCGGCCACCGGCAAGAAGATCATGGCCGCCGCCGCGAACACCCTGACCCCGGTCGTGATCGAGGCCGGCGGCAAGGACGCGCTGCTGGTCGACACGGACGCGGACCTCGAGGCGGCGGCCGACGCCACTGTCTGGGGCGCGTTCTCGAACTCCGGCCAGACCTGCATCGGCGTCGAGCGGGTCTACGTGCACGAACGCGTGGCCGACGAGTTCGTCGCGCGGGTCGTCGAGAAGGCGAAGAACGTGCGCGCCGGCTCCGACGAGGACGCGCAGTACGGCCCGATCACCATGCCGTCTCAGCTGTCGGTGATCCGTCGGCACATCGAGGACGCACTGAAACGCGGCGGGAAAGCGGTGGTCGGCGGCGTGGAGAGCGTCGGCGACCGCTATGTCCAGCCGACCGTGCTGGTGGACGTCCCCGAGGACTCCGAGGCGGTGCGCGAGGAGACCTTCGGGCCGACGGTCACCATCGCCAAGGTCCGCGACATGGACGAAGCGATCGAGAAGGCCAACGCCACCAAGTACGGCCTCGGATCCACGGTGTTCTCCCGGGCGCGCGGTGCCGAGCTGGCATCGCGGCTGCGCGCGGGCATGACCTCGGTGAACGCGCCGCTTTCGTTCGCCGGCATCGCGTCGCTGCCCTTCGGCGGCGTCGGCGATTCCGGATTCGGCCGAATCCACGGTCCCGAAGGGCTGCGCGAGTTCGCCCGGCCGAAGGCGGTGGCCCGGCAGCGGTTCACCGCGCCGATCACGCTCACTTCCTTCTCCCGCAAGGAATCCACGGACGCGCTGGTCGCCAAGCTGATCACCGTCCTGCACGGCAAGCGCTGAGGAGAACTGTTGCCCGCCTTCGGCGATTTCCAGCACGAGATCTACTTCGCCGGATTGTCCGGCCGCGTTCCGGACCTGCCGATGGCGTACGCGGAACTGGAAGCGCGTGCGGCACAAGCGCTTCCGCCGTCCGTACTGTCCTATGTGGCCGGTGGTGCGGGTGACGAGCGGACCCAGCGCGCGAACGTCGAGGCGTTCGAGCGCTGGGGCCTGGTCCCGCGGATGTTCGTCGGCGCGAAGGAACGCGACCTGTCGGTGGATCTGTTCGGAATGCGGCTGCCGTCGCCGCTGTTCCTCGCGCCGGTCGGGGTGATCGGCCTGTGCGCGCAGGACGGCCACGGCGACCTCGCGACCGCGCGGGCCAGCGCTCGGACGGGCGTGCCGATGGTCGCTTCGACGCTGAGCGTCGACCCGATGGAAACGCTCGTCCCGGAACTGGGCGACACCCCAGGGTTCTTCCAGCTCTACACGCCCACCGACCGGGACGTCGCCGCTTCGCTCGTGGAACGCGCCGAGGCAGCGGGCTTCCGCGGCATCGTCGTCACGCTCGACACCTGGGTCACCGGATGGCGGCCGCGCGACCTGTCGACGGCGAACTTCCCGCAGCTGCGCGGGCACTGCCTGGCCAACTACTTCACCGACCCGGTTTTCCGGGAACGGCTCGACAAGGCCCCCGAGGACGACCCGGCGGCCGCCGTCGGACTGTGGGCTCAGCTTTTCGGCAACCCGCTGACCTGGGAAGACCTGCCCTGGCTGCGGTCGCTGACGAAGCTTCCGCTGCTGGTCAAAGGCATCCAGCACCCCGAGGACGCCCGCCGCGCCATCGACGGCGGGGTCGACGGGATCTACTGCTCGAACCACGGCGGACGGCAGGCCAACGGCGGCCTCCCGGCGCTGGACTGCCTGGCCGAGGTGGTCGACGCCGCGGACGGCACCCCGGTGCTGTTCGACTCCGGCGTTCGCTCCGGAGCCGACATGGTCAAGGCGCTGGCTTTGGGCGCGACCGCGGTGGGCGTCGGCCGCCCGTACGCGTGGGGCTTGTCGCTGGCTGGTGAGGACGGCGTTGTCCATGTTCTGCGTACCTTGCTCGCTGAAGCTGACTTGATCATGGCTGTCGACGGCTATCCGACCCTGGCGGACCTCACCAGGGATGCGCTGCGGAACGTCGGCTAGCCGCTTACCCGGGCACGAAGTACCCCTCGCTCTCGTTCCACGGGAGATCGAAATCGTGCAGGTGCACGTGCCACTGCGCGTCCGGAACGGCGCGGCGCAACTCGGTTACCGAGCCCAGCACCTGTCCGAGCACGGGCATCACCCGGTCCGAGGTCGAACGGCATCGGCAACGACCGAGCCTGGTTCGATGCTGTCCTCATCCAGAGAGAGGCTTTCCTTGTCCGGATAAGGGAAAGCTGGCTCGCGTGGTAGCGGAGGGAAGTGCTCATGGCGCGAGCGTAGCGACGGGGTCCGACAAAACAGCCAAATATCGACAAACCGTCTGGCGTCCGGCTTGCCGTTACAATCGCCGCCCATATGTGGTTGCAGGGAAAGGTCAGGCGGACGCCCGCCGTGTTGTCCGTCGTCGCCGCGATAGTGCTTGTCATGGGCGCAGCGGCTGCCCTCAGCAGCTTCACGCCGGTTGACCTGCAGGTCTACCGCTTCGGTGCGGACGCTGTCCTCCACGGCGGCGACCTTTACGGCGCTCTCCCCACCACCACGGCAGGTTCCATGCTGCCGTTCATCTACCCGCCGTTCGCCGCGATTCTCTTCTCCGCCTTGGCGCTTCCGCCGCTCTCCGTCGCGTCCGTGCTGATTGACCTCGTCTCGGCGGCGTCGCTTTGGGCCGTCCTGTACGTGACCGTCCGCCGTCTGTGGCAGAGCTGGAACCGCAGCACCGCGGCAGTGGCCGCGTCCGCGCTCACCGTTGCGGCGCTTGCCTTCGAACCGGTGCGTTCGACGCTCTCCTTCGGACAGATCAACCTGGTCCTGATGGCCCTCGTCTCGGTCGACTGCCTCACGCCCAATCCGCGCTGGCCGCGCGGCGTGCTCGTCGGCCTTGCCGCCGCGATCAAGGTGACGCCCGCCGGTTTCCTGCTGTTCTTCTTGCTCGCCAAGGATTACCGCGCCGCCAGAAACGCACTTTTCGTCGGTGCCGCAGCCACGTTGGTGGGTTTCCTGGTCGCTCCGCGCGCTTCCGCCGAGTACTTCTTCGGTGGCGGCCTCACCAATGCCGACGGTTTCAGCGGCTCTCCCTACGCGACCAACCAGACCATCGAAGGCGCTCTCAACCGTCTCGCCCTGCTGCCGCACACCCACGATCTGCTGTGGCTGACCCTGTCCGCGTTCGTCCTCATCGCCACCGTGCTCGTCATGCGGCGTGTCGACGGACCACTGGCCTTCGTCGTCAACGCGACAGCCGTGCTCGTCCTGTCACCGATTTCCTGGTCGCACCACTGGGTTTGGGCAGTGCCCGCGACGCTCGTCCTCGCCGCCCGGGTGCGCACGCCCCGCGCGGCCGCCGCCTTGGTCGCGAGCGTCGCGGTCTTCGTCGCCGCGCCGCACACCCTCGTGCCGTCCAGCGGAATGAAAGAACTCGCGTGGACCCCGTGGCAGCACCTCGTCGGCGATTCCTACCTCATTCTCGCCCTAGGTTTCCTCGCGTGGCAGCTCTTCGCGTTGCAGCCTGCCCGCGTTCCTGCTTTCGAACGCGCCCGTTAAGCCGAACCAGGCCATACCAGGGTCACCAGATCCCGGCCGGAAGACCCGAGGTCTGGCGGCATTTCCGGGTCGACCCCCATCTCCAGCAACGCCCGCTCGACCTCCCCGGCCGCATCGGCAGGCAAACACAACCGCCGCCGGACGACGTCCACTGCGGTCGCGAACTCCGCGTACTCCGGCTCCGGCGGCCGTCGCCATTCCACGACTTCCGGCTCGATCCCCACTTCCGCGAGCGCCGCGAGGCAGTCCTCGACAGTCGGGCCGGCCGGTCGCTCGATGCCGTGAAACCGTTGCCACAACGGGTTGAGCTCGGTCAACGGATGCCGCGCGGCCGTCTCGACCACCACCCGCCGCCGCGCCGCCGCAGTGAGCGCCGCGGCGAACGGGGCCAGGTCAGGGACGTTGTAGACCACGTTTCCGCACACCACGACGTCTGCCTGGCCAGCTTCCTTGGCGAGATCGGGCCACCGGCCGGACAGCAGCCGATGCTCCACGCCCGCGGCTCGCTCGGCGAAGGCCGCGAGCAACTCGTCGTCGGTGTCCAGCGCGGTCACGGCGGTGACGTTCGACCGGCCGACCAGGGGCAGGCTCGCCGCCCCGGCCGCCGCGCCGATGTCGAGGACTGTGCCCGGTTCCTGCAGTGCCTCGGCGGCCAGCCGGTGCGTCGCCCCGATCGGCGCGGCGATCTGCCGGTCGGCCCGTCGCAGGAACACCTCGCGCGGAAGGACCCACGGCGATTCCGGAGGATGCACGGTGTCCGGAATCGCCCAGGAGGCAAGGAGGTCCCGCCAGGTTGACAGAGCGGTCATCGAGAACGAATCAGGTCGGCCGCCTTCTCCGCCACCATGATCGTCGGCGCGTTGGTGTTCCCTCGCGGCACCACCGGCATCACCGAGGCGTCCACCACCCGCAGTCCCGAAACCCCGCGCACCTTCAAATCCGGGTCCACCACCGCGTGTTCGCCGCTGCCCATCGCGCACGTGCCGACGGGGTGGTACAGCGTCTGAGTGTTCTGCCGGACGTGCTCAGTCAACGCCTCGTCCGACAGATCATGCGTCGCAGGCAGGAACGGCCGGTCCAAGAACTTCGCCAACGGGCCGGACCGACCGATCTCGATCAGCGACCGCAACGCCGACTTCACCGTCTCCAGGTCGATCGATTCCGCGTAATACGCCGGGTCGATTTCCGGCTTCCACAACGGATTCGCCGATTTCAGCCGCAGCCGGCCGCGGCTCGCGACGTCGACCAGCGTGGCCGCCGACGTGAACCCGGGACAGGTCGGTTCGCGCAGTCCGTTGTCGTAGAACAACGTCGGGGCCACGTGGATCTGCATGTCCGGCGCGGCCAGTCCGTCGCGGGTCGAGTAGAACGCTCCGGCCTCGCCGATGTTCGACGCGAGCGGGCCGCGTTTGGTCAGCTGGTAGCGCATCAGCCCGGCCGGCGTCGCGGAGTCCGCGATGTCCGTCGTGCCCTTCGTCGACCAGATCACGCCGACCGCCGGGTGGTCGTGCAGGTTGTCGCCGACGCCGGGCAGCGCGGCGACCACGTCGATGCCCAGCTCGCGCAGATGCTCGGCCGGTCCGACGCCGGAGAGCATCAGCAGCTGCGGCGAGTTGATCGCGCCGCCGGACAACAGGACTTCAGCGTCCGCGCGGACCGTCGTCGGCACGCCCTTGTCCAAATAGGACACACCGACCGCTCGCGTGCCCTCGAAAACCACCTTCATGACCTGAGCGTTCGTCCGCACCGTCAGGTTCGGCCGCGACAAAGCGGGCCGCAGGTAAGCGTCCGCGGTGGACCAGCGCCGACCACGCTTGCACGTGACCTGGTAGAGCCCGGCGCCCTCCTGTGATTCGCCGTTGAAGTCGTCCGTGTGCTTGAGCCCCCACGCGACCGCGCTGTCCACCCAGGCGTGCGACAGCTCGTGCGTGAACCGCCGGTCCTCGACGTGCAGCGGGCCGTCCGTGCCGTGCAGCGGACCGCCGAAGCGCTGGTTGCCCTCGGCGCGCTTGAAGTACGGCAGCACGTCGTCCCAGCCCCAGCCGGTCGCTCCGTGCGCATCGCGCCAGCCGTCGTAGTCGGCGCGGTTGCCGCGGATGTAGATCATCGCGTTGATCGACGAGCACCCGCCGAGCATCCGGCCGCGCGGCCAGTACTCCCTCTTGCCGGTGTGCTTCTGCTCGACCGTCTCGTAGTTCCAGTCCCATTTCGTCTTGAACAGCGACGCGAACGCCGCCGGGATCCGGACCTCGTCCGCGGTGTCCTCGCCACCGGCCTCGAGCAGCAGCACCCGCGCGGACGGGTCCTCGCTCAGCCGGTTCGCCAGGACGCAGCCCGCACTGCCCGCGCCGACGATCACGTAGTCGAAGGAGTCCTGCTCTGGCACGCTGCCTCCCGGTGGTGTTGACGCCCTGTCAACGACACATCATGGCGCAGGTCACGCTACGCGCAAGTCCCCGGAAAACCGATCAGTCAGAAGTGGGGTCGAAGGAGGTGGTCCACGCGCCGGCCACCGCGCGGCCCTGGCTGGCTGACCTGTCGCGTTCGGCGTCGACGTGCACGATGGTCTGTCCCGCGGTCTCCAGCACCTCCGTCTTGCGCGCACGTCACCCAGCCGGTGAACGCGACCGGGCCGCCGAGCACCACGACCACAGAGCCCAGCGAGATCCACAGCCCGGCCTTCGACATCCTCTTCGGCGGCTGCGGCGGGTCCGGGCCGAACTGCGGCTGGCCGAGCGGCGGGAACTGCCCCTGCTGCGGCCCGCGCGGCGGAAAAGGACCCGGCCGCGGGTACTGGCCTTGCGGCGGGTGGTTCAGGTCTCCCGCTCGATACCGGTCTGTCTGCCAGTCAGGCTGGTGACGTAAGCTTCAACCGCACCCACGACCTGCAGAAATAAGGAGCAGCCAGCCGTGGCTCGAGTCGTTGTCGACGTCATGCCCAAACCCGAGATCCTCGACCCGCAGGGCCAGGCGGTGGCGCGCGCGCTGCCGCGGCTGGGCTTCTCCGGGGTCGCCGACGTGCGCCAGGGGCGGCATTTCGAACTCGAGGTCGACGACGACGTCGATGACGAGACGCTGGCCAAGATGGCCGAGGGGTTCCTCGCCAACCCGGTGATCGAGCAGTGGACGATCCGGCGGGTGGAGGCGTGAGCGCCCGCATCGGCGTCATCACCTTCCCCGGCACGCTCGACGACGGCGACGCCGCCCGCGCGGTCCGCTACGCCGAGGCCGAGGCGGTTTCGCTCTGGCACGCCGACGACGACCTGAAGGGCGTCGACGCGGTCGTCGTCCCCGGCGGCTTCTCGTACGGCGACTACCTGCGCGCCGGCGTGATCGCCCGCTACGCGCCGGTGATGTCCTCGGTCATCGACGCGGCCCGCAAGGGCATGCCGGTGCTCGGCATCTGCAACGGCTTCCAGATCCTGTGCGAGGCCGGTCTGCTGCCCGGCGCGATGATCCGCAACGTCGGCCTGCACTTCGTGTGCCGCGACCAGTGGCTGCGCGTGGACAACAACACCACCGCGTGGACCACGCGTTTCGAGGCGGGCGCGGAAATCCTGGTGCCGGTCAAGAACAACGACGGCTGCTACGTCGCCGAACAGTCCACTGTGGACATGCTGGAGGCCGAAGGCCGCGTGGTGTTCCGCTACGTCGGCGGCAACCCGAACGGCTCCCGCAACGACATCGCGGGCGTCACCAGCGAGAACGGCCGCGTGGTCGGTCTCATGCCGCATCCGGAGCACGCGATCGACGCGCTCACCGGCCCGTCCGACGACGGCCTCGGCCTGTTCTACAGCGCGGTCGACGCGCTCGTGAAAGCCTAAGGTGCCCGCATCCGTGAAGGGAACCAGTCGGGACTCTGAGTCCCGGCTGGTTCCCTTCACGGATGCGGGCTGGGATGACCGTGTTCAGCCGAGCCGGAAGACCAGTGCCGTGGACTGCCCGCTGTAGATCCCGCGGACTCCGAAAACGGCCCCGTCTGCCCAGAACAAACGGCAGAACCACGGTGCCAAGCGGCGATCGCCGGAACCCGTGAGCGAGACCGTGCGCACGGGTGTCACAGCTCCGGTGTCCAGTGAGAACTTGACGATGTGCTGGTCAGGACTGTCCTGGCCAGCGGAGACCACGGCGATCACCTGCCCGTGGTCCACCGCGAGCGGTGCCGCGACAATGCCGCCGCCGGGTGCCGGGGCTTCCCAGCGTTTGGCACCGGTGTGGAGGTCGAACGCGGCGAGGCGATTGGGCTTCTGCGGGTTTGTCAGCGCGATCATCGTGGTGCCCGTGACGAGTGCTCGCGAACGTCGATGTGACGTGCCGTTGGAGATCCCGCTCAGGCTGTAGCCGAATCCGTCGTCGCCCATGAAGCCGTTCAACGCGTCTCCGGCCTCGATGGTGGAAACCGGTTCGAGCGAGTCGCCGAGAGTTTCGTACACCCCTTTCGATGCATCGCTGAGGTAGGCGACCAGTGGCGACGCGCTCACCCACGCCATCGTGAGGTAGGACTTGCTCTTCACGAACTCGTTGTGCTGCTTGGTTTTTCCGGTCGTGGGATCGACGCCAACGGCGACGTACAAGTCCTCGCCGGAGTCCTTGGCGCTGCAGTGGGACAGCAGCACGAAGTCCGCGGTCCGCGGCACCCCGTCCGACGGGATGCAGTTCGAGTACACCTTCTCGTCGGTCGGTGGCGAGACCTCGGACCAGCGGACGGCGCCGGTGGTCGCGTCCAGCCCGAGCAGCTGTTGGTAGTGCACGACCACGACCGAACCGCCGACGATCTCCAGCACTGCGTGCTCGTCGAGTTTCGCCTCCGACGGGCTTCCCGACGAGGTGATGGGCATCGCCCGCTGCCACAGCAGCTTTCCCGCGTTGACATCCAGCACGGCCGCGCTCGAGCAGCGATCCCCATAGCCGACGGCGATGTGGTTATCGACGACAGAGGTGCTCGCCCCGCAGAAATGGCCGGAGGGGGAGGGGATTCTCCAGCGTTCCTTGCCGTCGCTTCGTGCGTACGCGACCGCATAGGTGTCGTTCACCAGCACCAGCTCGTCGCCCACGACCCAGGAATCGATGCCGTTCTCGTACGGCGGGATCCGGTCCGATCCCAGCTGCCACTGGCCTGGCTGGGACACCGCGATCGCGTGGCCGGGCACCTTGCCGCTGTAGAGCGCGAGCGGTACCACGATCGCCGCGATCACCACGGCTGCCAAAAATGCCGAGCTTACGAGAAGGACCCGCCGGCCCCCCATTTTCTCAGTCACTACCCGCTCCCCCTTTCGATGCGGGTAGTGTATTTGGGGAAATCTGATTCCTCCAAAGTTCCGCCGCAGCTTTCACCGCGTCAGATTTGCCGTCCGGGAATCGCCCTTCAGCTCGCCGCCTCCACGAGCCGCGAGTAGGGACCGCCCGCCGCGATCAGGTCCTGATGGGGGCCGAGTTCGGTGATCTTGCCGCCCTCGACCACCGCGACCCGGTCCGCCGCCGCGGCCGTGTGCAGCCGGTGCGCGATGGCGATCACCGTGCGGCCTTCGAGCACCGCGTTCAGCGACCGTTCCAGCTCCCGCGCCGAACCGGTGTCCAGCAGCGACGTCGCCTCGTCCAGCACCAGCGTGTGCGGATCGGCCAGGACGACCCGCGCCAGCGCCAGTTGCTGCGCGAGACCGGCAGGGACCGCGTACGCGCCCGAGCCGAGCTTTGTGTCCAGCCCGTCCGGCAGCCCGGCCGCCCACTCCGCCGCGCCGGCGGACGCGAGCGCGGCCATCAGTTCCTCGTCGGTCCAGTCCCCGCCGCCGCGCCGGGCAGGCAGCGCCAGGTTGTCCCGCAGCGTCCCGGAAAACGTGTGGTGTTCCTGCGTCAGCAGCAGAACCTCGCCGCGCAGCACGTCGTCCGCGAGCGTCGACACCTCGGTGCCGCCGACCCGGATCGAACCCCGCGTCGGTGCCGAGATCCCGGCCAGCAGCCTGCCCAGCGTCGACTTGCCCGCGCCGGACGGTCCGACGATCGCCAGGCGTTCCCCTCGCGGCACGCTCAGCGTGATGCCGTGCAGCACCTCGCGGTCGGAGGTGTAGCCGAACCGGACGTCGCGCACCTCGATGTCGCGCCCGCGCGGCACGTCGGTGACCTTGTCCGCCGCTTCGGTCGGCTGCACGCCCAGGATCCGGCGCGTCGCGGCCACCGCGACCTGCAGGTCCTCCAGCCAGAACATCGCCTCGCTGAGCGGAGCGGTCATCGCCTGCGCGTACGCGAGCATCGTCGTGATCGTGCCGAGCCCGGCCCAGCCCTGGCGGTAGGCGAACAAGCCCAGCAGCAGGAGAGCGGCGATCGGTAGCACGTAGCTGGTTTCGAGCGACGGAAGCCAGCGCATCTGCAGCGCCCGCATCCGGCGTTCCCCGAGCGTCGCCTGGTCGAGTGCGTGGTGCCCGGTGCGCATGCGCCGCCGGGTGAGGCTGAGCGCCTCCGTGGTGCGTGCGCCCTCCACGGTCTCGTGGGTGATCGACTGCAGGTCGCCCCAGCGGTCGAGCATCCACGCGAACGCGGTCGGGATCTTCCGCTGGTACCAGATGTTCACCGGCACCAGCAGCGGTATCGCCACCAGCAGGGCCAAGGCGAGCAGCGGCGACGTCACGATCATCGCGATGGTCGTGAACAGCACCGTCACCGCGGCGATCAGGATTTCCGGCGCGGCGAACCGCACTGCGACGTCCAGCCGGTTGATGTCGCTGGTCGCCCGGCTGAGCAGGTCGCCGGTGCCGGCCGCCTCGACGGTGCCGAGCGGCAGGCCGAGCGCGTTCGTGACGAACCGTTCGCGGGTCTCCGCCAGCACACGCTCGCCGAACATCCGGCCGCGCAGCCGCGCCGCCTTCCTCGCCCACGCCTGCAGCACGAGCACCACCACGAACGCCACGGCCAGCAGGTCGACCTGGAGCGTCGTGCCGTGCTCGACCACACCGTCCACGAGCCTGCCGAGCAGCTGCGGCCCGGCCAGCCCGACCACCGTGGCCAGGCAGAACAGGCCGAGCACCACGGAAAACTCGCGCCGGTGTTCGACCGCTACGCGTTTCGCCCAGCGTCGCACTTCGCGTTTCGACGCCAGCGGGAGCCGCGTCGTCATACCGTCACTGCCTTTCCGTGCACGACCTCGTCGGCCACGTTCCTCCACAGTGGACTCTGACTGAACACCACCGTGGTCCGTCCGGCCCGCAATTCCTTGACGCGCTGGGTGATCCGGGCTTCGGTGTGCGCGTCGACCGCCGACGTCGGCTCGTCGAGCAGCAGCACGTCGGAGTCCATCGCGAGCGCGCGGGCCAGGCTCAACCGCTGCCGCTGCCCGCCGGACACCTCGCGGCCGCGCTCACCGATCAGCTCGTCGACGCCGCGCGGGAGGGCCTCGATGATGTCCTCGGCGTCCGCCGCGTGCAGTGCCGAGAAGATGTCGACCTCGCGCGGATGCTCCGGAGTCAGCTGAGCACGCAGCACGCCGGAAAACCACAGGTCCTGGTTGTGCGCGTACACCACTCGCCGGCGCAGTTCGGCGAGCGCGACCTGGTCCGCGGGCACTCCGCCGATCAGCACCTGCTCGCCCGCGTCCGCGTCGGCGAACCGGCTCATCCGCGCGGCGATCGCCTCCGCCTCGGCGCCGAGGTCGACGACCGTCAGCTTGCCGGGCTCGATCCGGATGCCGCTGGCGGTGTCCACCAGGTCCAGCGGACCGTCCGGCAGCGGCCGCGGCGACACCGGGTCGGCGAGCTTCGGCCGCAGGGCCAGCAGCGTGCACACCTTGCGCGCCGCGACCAGGCCCGAGCTGAGCGAGCTGACCTGTTCGGTCGCCGTGCTGACCGGCACCACGAGGAACGCCGAAAGACCGTAGAACGCCACCAGTTCGCCGACGCCGATCGTGCCGTCGAGCGCGAGCCGCGCGCCCAGCCAGGTGATCGCCACCGTGACCAGCCCGGGCAGCAGCACTTCCGCGCCGGCGAGCCAGGATTCGCTGCGCCCGACCTCGACGCCGGAGCGCCGCACCAGCTGGCTGGCTTCGCGGAACCGGCGCAGGAACCGCCGTTCGCCGCCGACGCCGCGCAGGATCCGCAACCCGGACACGATGTCCGCGCCGAGTGCGTTCACGTCGCTCAGATTCTCCCGCTGCGTGGTTTTCCGCTTCTGCAGCGGCGCGAGCAGCGGACCGATGCCGAGCACCGCGAGCGGGACGCCGACCAGCGCGACCGTGCCCAGCACCGGCGACGTGCCGAGCATCGCGATCCCGATCACCACGAACGCCACGATCGAACCGAACGTGCGGCCGATGACCTCGAACGCGTTGCCGACCCAGTTCATGTCCGACGACGTGACCGCGACGACGTTGCCCGTGCTGGTCGCGTCGCGCAGGGACGCGCCGAGCCGGGTCGTATGGTCGGTGACCAGGCGTTGGGTGGATCCCGCGCCGTGCATCCACAGGCCGTACGAAGCGAAGTGCAGTCCGGTGCCGAGCAGCGCCTGCGCCACGCCGAGCACGCCCGCGATCAGCGCCCAGCGCACCAGGGCGGACGAGTCGCTCGCGGCGATCGCGCCGACGCCCCGGCCGATCACGAGCGGCAGCAGGGCGCTCGGCAGCGACCAGCCGGCCCCGGTGACGATCGCGGCGAGGACGAGCCCCGGCCGCGCGCGCAGGACCGCCAGCAGATACCGGACCGGCGTCGGCTGTTCCGGAAGCCGGATGGCGGGGAAGCGGTACGTGGCGGAAAGCACGATCACTGACGCTAAGCCGCCGGGACTGTCCGGCGCGACTGATTTATCCCCATGCGACCGGGCCGGGCGGCTGCGGGTGTGACCCGGCCGACACGTAGTCTTGGGGGCGTGGCGAACCCTGACACGGACAGTCGGACAAACACTGTGACCAGCCCTGTTGCTAGCACAGACACCACCGCAGTGGCCGCGGCGACCCCGGAAACGAGCCAGCCGTACGTCGAACTCGGCCTCGCCGAAGACGAGTACGCGCGGATCCGGGAAATCCTCGGCCGCCGGCCCACCGACGCCGAGCTCGCGATGTACTCGGTGATGTGGAGCGAGCACTGCTCCTACAAGTCCTCGAAGAAGCATCTGCGCTACTTCGGCGAGACCGCCACCGACGAGATGAAGGCCAAGATGCTGGCCGGCATCGGCGAGAACGCGGGCGTCGTCGACATCGGCGACGGCTGGGCGGTCACCTTCAAGGTGGAAAGCCACAACCATCCGTCCTATGTGGAGCCGTACCAGGGCGCGGCCACCGGCGTCGGCGGCATCGTCCGCGACATCATGGCGATGGGCGCGCGGCCGCTCGCGGTGCAGGACGCGCTGCGCTTCGGCCCGGCCGACGCGCCGGACACCAAGCGCGTGCTGCCCGGCGTGGTCGCGGGCGTCGGCGGCTACGGCAACTGCCTCGGCCTGCCGAACATCGGCGGCGAGCTGGTCTTCGACCCGTCCTACGCGGGCAACCCGCTGGTCAACGCGCTGTGCGTGGGCGCGATGCGCACCGAGGACCTGCACCTGGCGTTCGCGTCCGGTTCCGGCAACAAGATCATCCTGTTCGGCGCGCGCACCGGTCTCGACGGCATCGGCGGCGTGTCCGTGCTCGCCAGCGACACCTTCTCCGGCGACGAATCCGCGTCCGGGCGGCGCAAGCTGCCCAGCGTGCAGGTCGGCGACCCGTTCACCGAGAAGGTGCTCATCGAGTGCTGTCTCGACCTGTTCAAGGAGAACCTGGTCGTCGGCATCCAGGACCTCGGCGGGGCCGGGCTGTCCTGCGCGACGTCGGAGCTGGCCGCGGCCGGTGACGGCGGCATGCACATCTACCTCGACCGGGTTCCGTTGCGCGCCACCGGAATGACACCCGCCGAGGTGCTCTCCAGCGAATCGCAGGAGCGCATGTGCGCGGTCGTCGCGCCGGAGAACGTCGACGCGTTCATGGCGGTCTGCGCCAAATGGGACGTCATCGCCACCGACATCGGCGAGGTCACCGACGGCGAGCACCTGGTCATCACGTGGAACGACGAGGTCGTCGTCGACGTGCCCGCGCACACCGTCGCGCACCAGGGCCCGGTGTACGACCGCCCGATCGAGCGCCCCGCGTTCCAGGACGGCCTGATCGCCGACACCTCCGCGAAGCTGCCGCGTCCGTCGACGCCCGAAGAACTGCGCGCGGACTTCCTGAAGCTCATCGCGTCGCCGAACCAGGCGTCGAAGGAATGGGTGACCTCGCAGTACGACCGCTACGTGCGCGGCAATTCGGTGCTGGCCCAGCCGTCCGACTCGGGCATGATCCGGATCGACGAGGAGAGCAACCGCGGCGTCTCGGTCTCCACCGACTGCAACGCGAAGTTCGTCTACCTCGACCCGTACCGCGGCGCGCAGCTCGCGCTGGCCGAGGCGTACCGGAACGTCGCCACCGGCGGCGCCACCCCGGTCGCGGTGTCCGACTGCCTCAACTTCGGCGCCCCGACCGACCCGGGCGTGATGTGGCAGTTCGAGCAGGCCGTGCACGGTCTCGCCGACGCGTGCGTCGAGCTGGGCATTCCGGTCACCGGCGGCAACGTCAGCTTCTTCAACCAGACCGGTGACACGGCGATCCTGCCGACCCCGGTGATCGCGGTGCTCGGCGTGATCGACGACGTCACCCGCCGCATCCCGACCGGCATCGGCGCGGAAGCGGGCGAGACGCTGCTGCTGCTCGGCGAAACCCACGACGAACTGGACGGTTCGGCCTGGGCGCGCGAGCTGCACGGGCACCTCGGCGGCGTCCCGCCCCGCGTGGACCTGGCCCGCGAAAAGCTGCTGGCCGACATCCTGGTGGCCGGTTCGCGCGACGGCATGATCTCCGCCGCGCACGACCTCGCCGACGGCGGGCTGGCCCAGGCCCTCACCGAAACCGTCCTCATTGGACAGTGCGGGGCCCGGGTGTTCCTCGACCGCGACCAGGACCCGTTCGTGCAGCTCTTCTCGGAGTCTTCCGGCCGCGTGCTGGTGGCGGTCCCGCGCACGGAGGAGCTGCGGTTCACCGAGATGTGCACCGCCCGCGGCCTGCCGTGGCGCAAGACCGGCGTGGTCGACCCGGATTCCGGCACGCTGGAGATCCAGGGCATCACGGAGTTCACTCTCGAAGAACTGCGCGAGACCTGGGAGAAGACGCTTCCGGCGCTGTTCGACTGAGCCCTCGTGAGTGCCGGTGCTGACCGGCACCGGCACTCACGACCGGAAGGTGACCACTTCCGCCAGCGGCGCGCGAGGGATCGAGGGCCGGGGTTCGTCGGGATCGGCGTACCCGATCGACATGCCGCAGCCGAGGACATATCCGGCGGGCGGTTCCGCGATCTCCGTGACGCTGCGGTGGTACCGGCCCCACGCGATCTGCGCGCAGCTGTCGAGCCCCTCCGCGCGGAGCAGCAGCATCACGGTCTGCAGGAAAGCCCCCGCGTCCAGCCATTGCGGCGGCAGCATGTGCTCGTTCAGATAGCAGAACAGCGCGACCGGAGCGCCGAAGCAATCCCAATTCCGGACGCGGACCCGCTCCCGGCCGGCGTAGTCCTCCCGCGCGATCCCGACCGCGCCGTAGCGCAGCACGCCTAGTTCCTCGATCCGCCGCGCGTACCGCTCAGGCAGCGCGTGCGGATAGGGCAGAACCTGGGGCGGATCACCGGTATCGCCCTCGGCGATGCGCTGCTGGACCAGGCATTTCAGCTCGTCCAGCTTCGCGCCGGACAGGACATAAACCCGCCACGGCTGCAGGTTTCCCCCGGAGGGGGCGCGCAACGCCGTGGTGAGGACTCGGGTCAGGATTTCGGCGGGGACCGGCTTGCCGAGGAAGCCGCGGACAGACCGCCGGGAGCGCACCGCTTCGTAGACGTCCACGGTTTCTCGATGCTACTCAGATCGGCACCGCGACATAGCCGCCATTCTGTGGTTCTAACTTCCAGCCGTCGGGCAGCTGTACTTCAGCCGAATCCGAAAAAGTGGCCCCGTCGAACAGGACTTCCTTCGCGAAACTCGCGCCCTTGAAGGTAGTCCTGCCCTTGAACGCGGTGTCGGAGAAATTGGTCCGCTCCGAGAACGCGGTGCCGGAAAACCAAGCCCGGTCGAGAAAAGTCGCGTTGCGGCAACGGAAAAGACCCACCAGGCGGCCCGGTCCGGTGCCCGCCGCGGTGAAGTAGGCCTGCCCGGTGAAGACGCATCCGCTGAGGTTCGTGCTGCTGTACAGCGAAGCGTGCCGCAGCAGCAGGCCGCCGATCCGGCGACGGGAAAGGTCGAAATACTCCAGCACCGCGCCGGTCAGATCGAGGTCCGGACCCGGACCGTCCACATCGGACGGTGGCAGCAGATCCCGGACCAGCCGCTGCGCCGTGAGCCGCACCTGCAGTTCGCGCTCCTGCTCTGGAGTGCTGTCCTTACCGTCGTAGCGGCCATGCGCGAACGGCCGCCGCAGGTAAGAACACAGCACATCCAGCACAGTCTGCCGATACTCCGGTCGCGTGCGCGCCAGCCCGGCCAGCGCGTGCAACGCCCCCACCCGCACCTGATCGGCCTCGTGCCCCAGCAATTCCACCGATTTCGCGAACCGCTCGTCGGAGATCCGCTCGCGGTCGACGTCGTGCCGCTGCTGTTCAATCACCTGTCGCGCTTCCTCGACGCGGCGACGGCGATCGTTGAGCCACAACGCATACAGCGCCACGACCGCGCCACCGGCGAGACCGCCGGTTTTCAGCGCTTCACTGCGACTGGTCGCGGGGTCGGTGAGCAGCCAGCCACCGACCCCGCACAGCAGTACTACGGACGCGATCAACGTCCACAGCAGCGGCGAGCGCACCGGGTCAGAACGCCAGGATCAGGTACAGCCCCACGCAGTAACCGCCGCCGCGGTTCATCACGACCATCGTGCCGCTGGCGTCCTTGCCCGACAGCTTGCCGGTGAGCCGGGCACTCGTCGTGGCACTGCCCTCGGTGACCTTGGTCAGCGTGAGCTGCGGGTCGCCGCTGGTGGTCTCGTCGATGCTCTTCTTCGACATGCTCTCGGTGCCCTGGCAGGCCATCGCGGTCGCACCGGCCGCGTCCTTGGCGTTGAGCTTGGCGATGAAGTCGTTGATGACCTGCTTCGCCTCGCCCGAACCGGACCCGCCGGTGCCGGGGTCGTCGCTCGAATCAGTGGACGGCGACGACGAGTCGCTCGGCAGCGGAGCGTCCGACGACGGGGACGGTGCCGGGGCGGGCGGCTGCGCCTGCGAGCTGCTCTTGTCGTCCTTGCTCAGGAAGAAGCCGGGTGCGACGAATCCGGTGATGCCCAGCGCGACGAGCACGACGACCGCGACCGCGATGCCGATCCACAGGCCGGTCTTGTTGTTCTTCGGCGGTTCGCCGCCCGGCCCGCCGGGGTATTGCCCCTGGTCCCAGCCCTGCTGCGGGAACTGCTGGGTGCCGCCGTATGGCTGCTGCGGATATCCCGGGTACTGCTGCTGGGCGTTCGGGTCCCAGCCCGGCTGCGGGGCGCCGCCGTAAGGCTGCTGCTGGTGGGCGTTCGGGTCCCAGCCCGGCTGCGGCTGAGCCTGGTTGGGGTCCCACCCCGGCTGCTGCGGAACCCCGCCCGAGCCGGGCTGCTGCCAGCCCTGGCCATAGGGGTCCCCGCCCTGTCCGGGCTGCGGTGGGTAAGTCATGGTTCCGCCTTCCTGCTGCACCGACTCGCGCCGCGGTCTGACGCCCCGCCGGCCCAGGCGGTTCCGTCTCCGCCCCAGGCCCGCAATTGTGCAAGGCGGGCGACGCTCGCACAAAGGCGGCTCCCGGCCGCCCCGCCCGGCAGGAGGAGGGGAGAACCGGGAGCCGCGTCGGTCGCGCCGTCAGGTCAGCCGTTGGCGAGTGCCTGCAGCCGGTCGTAGGCGCCGTTGAACGTGTCCTGGTCCAGCGGGCTCGAGGTGTACTGCCACACGGTGTAGTAGCCCCAGTTGTACGGAAGCGTGCCGGCCGAGGACGCGTACCGCGCGACCCACAGCGGCGCGGTGCTCGAGAAATCGCCGCTGACGCACTGGTTCCACCAGTTCGTCGACGTGTAGATCACCGGCCAGCGCCCCGTTTTCGCGTGATAGGTGTCGTGGAAGTCCTTGATCCACGCCGTCATCGCGGATTTGCTCAAGCCGTAACAGGTCGCGCCGTAGGGGTTGTACTCCATGTCCAGCGCGCCGGGCAGCGTTTTGCCGTCCCCGGACCAGCCGCCGCCGTGCGCGACGAAGTAGGTCGCCTGTGCCGCGCCGCTGGAGGTGTTCGGAGTGGCGAAATGGTAGGCGCCGCGGATGAATCCCTGGTTGTAGGAACCGTTGTACTGCTGGGCGAAGTACGGGTTCGTGTAGTTCGTGCTCTCGGTCGCCTTGGTCCAGACGAATCGCTTGCCCTGGCCCCACCAGTTGCCCCAGTCGACGTTGCCCTGGTAGCTGGCGACATCGATGCCGGCGACGGTGGCCGCCACCTGGTTCGGCAGCGCGGCCGCGGGCTGCGGCTGCTGCGCGGCGGCTTTCGTGTCGGGGGTGGAGTGATCCCCCTCGACGCGCCGGATCTGCGACCCCATGGTGTGGTTGTTCGCCTGGATGTCGGCGTTGACGGCGTTGATCTCCCGCGGCGAAAGCGGGGAAGCCGCCGGGGCGGCCGTCGCCTCCGTCGAAGCGCCGAGCAGGAGCGCGACAACAGGGACGGTCAGAGCGGACAGCAGCGCGGTACGCCGTCCTCTTCGGGAAGTGGACATCGTCGATCCCTTCACAGATACCCTCGCGGAGGGCGGCTATGTGCAGGTAGCCGCCACGGGGGAGATTCTTGAGGACGAATCGTCGTTTGTCATCAAGTTCCGTGAAGATGAATGGGCGAGTGGGTGATTTTCATCGGGCGGTGATGACTAATTCGTGACGACGTCACGAATGTTCACCCGAATGCCAGATTGCGTAGCGCCGACTGGGTTCCGTTGAGCCAGTTCTGGTCCCCAGGCAGGGTGCCGCTGTCCGAGAACTGCCAGATGGCGTGCTGTCCCCAGCCCGCGGGCAGTTCGCCGATGAAGGAGTTGTAGCGCGCGATCCACAGCGGATTCCCTCCGAAAGAAGGGTTGTTTCCGGTGCAGCGTTTCCACCAGCTGGTCGAGGTATAGATCGTCGGCAGCCGTCCGGTGCGGGCGCGATAGGTGTCGGAGAACGCGCGGATCCACGCGACCATCCCGTTCGCGTCCTTGCCGTAACACGTTTCGCCGTAGGGGTTGTATTCCATGTCGAGTGCGCCCGGAAGCGTCCTGCCGTCAGCCGACCAGCCGCCGCCGTGCGCGAGGAAGTAGTTGGCCTGCGAAGCTCCGTCGGACACGTCCGGCCGCGCGAAGTGGTAGGCCCCGCGGACGATCCCGACTTGGTAGGAACCGTTGTACTGCTGGGCGAATTGCCCGCTGACGAACCCGGTGCCCTCGGTCGCTTTCACGTACACGAACTTCGCGCCCGCTGCCGCCGCGGCCGGCCAGTCGACCGCGCCCTGGTGCCCGCTGACGTCGTGCCCGAGGTACTGGTCTTCCGTCGTGTACGAGATGTTCGGCGCCCCCAGCACGCCTTCGTGTTTCGCGATTTGCGAACCGGCGTAGTTGTCCGCGGCCCCGGCGTAGCTCGGGGCGGCCAGCGCCGTCTCGCACAAGGACGTGCCGGTAATCCCGGCGAAGAGAACCGCGCTCCAGCGCAGCAGCAGATGACGCTTCACCCAAGGCTCCTCACCGGACACGTGTACTTCTACTGCGTCACGATGCCCGGGTGAGCGGATTTCGGCGAATCATGATCACTCGGCAGAGTGGTCTGCCCAGGTCAGCGCCGTTCTTCGGCCAGCGCCTTCATCAGGTGCTCGGCCGGGACGACGGCGGTGATCAGGTCGTGCGGGTTGATCGCGAGCGGATGCCCGGCGAGCAGCCCGACGATGTCGCGGCCGAGCACCGCGCGGGCGTGCGGCCATTCGCGCGGCACCAGCGACTTCGACGTGTACGCCGGCACCATGACCCGGCCGTCGGTGTTGTGGAAGCCGATGACCGTGCGCTGCACCGGGGACAGGGCGTAGACCAGCAGCGTCGAATCGAGGATGACGCGCGGCAGGTCCTCGGGGGCCGGTGTTCGGTCCGGACCATCTGCAGCAGCTGCTCGAGTTCGTTGCGCGGCTCGGGAAAACCGAGCGCCTTCGGGGAGGGGCGGTACCGGTCGTTGGGGTGGAAGTCCTCGACGACCTCTCCCGTCCCGTTCACCGGGTACGCGCCGACGACCGCCCACGACGGCACCGGACCGCGCGCGTCGAAGGCCTCGTCGATGACATACAGCCAGCTGTTCGGGTTCGTCCGCGCGTTGGCGCGCATCTCGGGAGTGATCTCGGGTTTGCCTTGCGGGCCGCGGCGGGGGTACGCGTTCCGGCGCGCGCGTTTGCCCGCCGGGGTCCGGGAAACCATCCGATCTGCCTCGTCCCGCTGCGCCATCGCCGTCCCTCGGTGCCGGGTGCCTGAAAGTCCGTCCGCGGTCACTCTACTGTTGTCGCATGGCCTCTTCGCGTTCGGTCGATCCCGCTCAGTTACGGGCGGCGGTGCTGGCCGTTTCGGACTGGTTGCGTGGTGACGGGCCCGATCCGGCCCGCACTGAGCTGGCCGCCGCGGTGCGCGCGACGCTGCGGACGCTCGCCCAGGACGCGCCCGGGCACACCGTCGAGGTCCGGGTGCCGCCGTACGCCGCGGTGCAGTGCATCGAAGGCCCGCGCCACACCCGCGGCACGCCCCCCAACGTCGTCGAGACCGATCCGCGGACGTGGCTCGAACTGGCGACCGGCCTCCTGGAATGGGACGACGCGCTCAGCGCCGCCCGCGTGACCGCCTCGGGCAGCCGCGCGGACCTTTCGCACTGGCTCCCGGTGGTGCGGATCTGATTTTCCGCGCCAATTGTTCTCGCGGGTGTGTCTTCTGAGGCACACACTCCGTAGAATCCCCTGAGCAGAGGCTCATGCCACGCTGTCCGGGGCAGGGCCTTGCGTGTACTTTGGGTGGTCGGAATTCGGTCCCCCAGGACGAGCGAGCGGCGATGGAAGGGCCCTGGTCATGAACGCGGTAGGCGTGTCCGCCGGCGAGCAGAGCCTCGGCCCGACAGCGCGCCGGATGATTCTCGGCTCACAGCTTCGCCGGTTGCGCGAGGAAGCCGGGATCACGCGCCAGCAGGCGGGCTACAACATCCGCGGTTCGGAATCCAAGATCTCCCGGCTGGAACTCGGCCGCGTCGGCTTCAAGGAACGCGACGTCGCCGACCTGCTCACCATGTACGGAGTCTCCGACGAGGAAGAGCGCAAAGCGTTCCTCGACATGGTCAAGCAGTCGAACGAGGCCGGCTGGTGGCGGAAGTTCGGCGAGACGGTGCCCGGGTGGTTCACCGATCTTGTCGGCCTGGAGGAAGCGGCTTCCCGCATCCAGATCTGGGAGCCGCTGTTCGTGTCGGGCCTGCTGCAGATCGAGCCGTACGCGCGGGCGATCTTCAGCCACGGCCGCCCGGAAATGGCCGACGAACGCGTGGACCAGCTGGTGGCCCTGCGCATGCGGCGGCAGAAGATGCTGGCCCGCCCGGACGCGCCGCGCATCTGGGCGGTGCTCGACGAATCGGTGCTGTACCGGCCGATCGGCGGACCGAAGGTGTTCCGGCAGCAGCTGGAGTACCTGCTCGAGGTCACCACGCTGCCGCACGTGTCGGTGCAGATCCTGCCGTACTGCCGCAGCGGTCTGTCGGCCGAGCACGCGTTCTCGCTGCTGCGCTTCGCGGAGGCGGAACTGCCGAACATCGTCTACGTCGAGTACCTGACCGGAGCGCACTATCTGGACAAGCGCGACGAGATCGAGAAGTACGGCCGGGCGCTCGACCTGCTGGCCGTCGACGCGGAGACTCCGGAACGCAGCCGCGCCCGCATCGCCAAGCGCAAGGCCGAGATCTAAGCGCGCCTCGCTCCGCCAAGGGCTCGGTCTCCAGCGAAATTCTCCCGGCCGGGAATTCCGGCCCGACCATCCGGGCGACGAGCAGCCAATAGAGAACGTCCGCCCCCATTCTCATCACCGGCTGTGCATAAGTCCGGAAACCCGTTACCCCTAACCCGGTTCGACCTCTTCCTGCCACCGCTCCCGTCGTCACGGTGAGTGTTCCCCCTTCACCCGCCGCACTCAGCGGCGGCGAGTTCTGAACGCACTGCGTAAACTTGCTGCCCATATCGTGACCCAAGGTAATAATTAACCCGTTCAGGTAGTGCTCTAATCACCTGTCCGGGAACTTCTACTGAACCGTGTCGTCACGCAGTGAGAAATTTGCAGGAAATTCTGCACGTGCATTTACCGCTGCATGCGCGCGTGCTAGCGTCGAAGTCACAGGCAGATGCACATGCAGATTCCTGAGCTTTTCATCGTCCTTCCTGGAAGGTGGCATCATGGCTGAGCGGTTCGAGAACGGTATTCCGGCCGACCGTCTGACCGGCGCACAGTGGCGCAAGGCGAGCTACAGCGGCGCGGTAGGCAACTGCGTCGAGGTGGCCCCGCTGACCTCGGGCGAGATCGCGATGCGGAACTCCCGTTTCCCGGAGGGCCCGGCGCTCGTCTACACGCGTGCGGAGATGGCCGCCTTCCTCGCCGGCGCGAAGGACGGCGAATTCGACGATGTCCTCGGCTGAGGCCGCCGTCGTAGGCTCCGCCTTCGACATCGAACGAGGCCTGCAGCAACTGATCGCCCGCGGTTACCGGTTCGTCCACCAGACGGACGGAAGCGGCGAGATGCAGGCCGTGGTCGGAGTACGAGTCCACGACAACGTGGTGGACGTCGTCCGGTTGAACGCCGAGGACGACGTCGAGGCCGCCCGCCTCCCTGGCAATGAGCAGAACATCTTCGCCCCGACGTCCACGCTGTGGCGTTCGCGCGGCGAGGCGAGCCAGGTGCTAGGCGAGGTCCTCGCCCTCCCCGAGCGCCCCCCGGTCACCGCAGCCGCCTCCGCGAACGGCTGCTGGATCCCCGGCCGAGGCGGCCGCTCGAAGTGGCTCGCCGCCAGCTGATCCACCTTCCGCGCTGTCCCCGCCGGCGCCCCTGATTTCGGGCCCCGTACGAAGTGGCCCAATCCACTTCGTACGGGGCCTGGCTCATTTCTGCCCCAGGCCCGCGTCCCTGCCGCCCTCCGTGAGTACCGCCCTCACGGACCGCCCGCCAAAGCCCCGATGTGGCGTCCGCTCGCGTCGGACCGCACCCAACGCCACATCGAGGCGCAAACCGCGCCCCCAACCGGCACCCGCGAACCCCACGCAACCAGCCACCCAACCCGCGCACACTCACCCCCAAACCGCCACCGACCCACCCAACTCGCCAGCGCACCCACACCGCCCCCGCACCCCGATACGAAGCCTCCCTGCGGTCGGCGGGTGCTTGTCAAGGCATCTTTCCCGCCTTGACAAGCACCCACCGACCGTCAGCACAATCCAGCTTCGGGGTGCCCCCACTCCCCGCCCGCCGCAAACGTCGCCGCCAGGCGACGAGCCGACTCAGCAACGACACCCACCCCCAAGACTCCCGCTCCAAAATCAGATCACCGCTCACCCCCCACCTCCCCCTTAGTGGTCAGAACCACCCCGCGAACCGCTTCCCCGCCCCTCACACCCCTTAGAGCCTGTTGGTGGATGGTGTGGCCGGGACCTGAGCGTGTCGTGAGGGTATGAGGCGGGGCTCCTGGTAGATCGAGAAGTACCACCAACTTGATCACCAGAAGCCCCAGGATGTCTGTCTACCGTGTCGAGGCCGCGAAGGCCAGTTGCGGCGTGTCCGGTTGCGCGTGTCGTGACCGGCTACGCCGGTATCCGTCCGATCTGACCGATGAGCAGTGGGAGGTGCTGGAACCGGAAGCACGGGCTGTCATGGCAGAGCTGCGCAAGAGCCCTGCGGGGGCGCCGATGCGCCATGACCTGCGGGCGGTGCTGGACGCGATCGGCTATCTGACCCGCTACGGCATCGAGTGGCGGGCGCTGCCGGCCGATTTTCCGCCCTGGTCGGCGGTGTACGCGTTCTTCCAACGCTGGAGTGAACGAGGACTGCCACACCGGCTGGCAGACCGGCTGCGGGGACGCATCCGGGTCGCGTGTGGCCGGGCCGAACTACCGACCGCGGCGGTCATCGACGCTCAGACCGTGCGTGGCGCCGACACCATGGCCGCCGAAAGTTGCGGGTACGACGCGGGGAAGAAGACCAAGGGCCGCAAGAGAAATATCGCCACCGATTGTCTCGGACTCGTGTTGATGGTCACCGTCACCTCCGCCGGTATGCAAGACCGCGACACCGCGTATCGCCTGCTGGCGTTGCTGCGTGAACACTTCTCCACCATCACTCTGGTCTGGGCCGACGGCGGCTACGCCGGACGCCTCGTCGTGTGGGCCAAAGCCGTGCTGCGCCTGACGATCACCATCGTGAAACGCAGCGACGACATCAGAGGCTTCGTGGTGCTGCCCCGCAGATGGGTGGTGGAGCGGACGTTCGGCTGGCTGATCCGCCATCGACGCCTGGTCCGAGACTACGAACGCCGACCAGAGCACCACGAAGCCATGGTGTGGTGGGCCACCGTCTCGATCATGACCCGCCGCCTGACCCGAGAACTGGCCGACACCCCTCCAGCACCACGCTGGGGCAAGCCCAGACCACCCGCCCTGACCCCAGCCTGACCATCTACCAACAGGCTCTTACACTTGGACTCGGCCCGCCCGCGTCTTCCTGGGAGCTCCTCGGTGGTTTCCGACCCCTCCGCCAGTCCTGATCGACCCGAAGATCAACCCGAACCGGAACCTCGTGAGGAGTGCGGCGTCTTCGGCGTCTGGGCTCCCGGGGAAGAAGTCGCCAAGCTCACCTACTACGGCCTCTACGCCCTGCAGCACCGCGGGCAGGAGGCAGCGGGCATTTCAGTTTCGGACGGCTCGCAGATCGTCGTTTTCAAGGACCTCGGGCTCGTCAGCCAGGTCTTCGACGAGCAGGTCCTGCAGTCCCTGCAGGGGCACATCGCCGTCGGGCACTGCCGGTACTCCACCACCGGAGCCACGATCTGGGAGAACGCCCAGCCGATTTTCCGCACCACGGACACCGGCAGCGGCCTGTCCTTCGCGCACAACGGCAACCTGGTCAACACGGCTGAGCTGCGGGATCGCACGGTCGCCGCGGGGCTGAAGCCGCATGCCGGGCTCACCGGGTCCTCCAGCGACTCCGACCTCGTCTGCGGGCTGCTCGCCGCGAACGCCGCGGACAAGGGCATCGAGGCCGCCGCGCTGGAACTGCTGCCGACCCTCAAGGGCGCGTTCTGCCTGGTCTTCGCGGACGAGAACACCCTGTACGCGGCCCGCGACCCGCACGGCGTGCACCCGCTGGTGCTCGGCCGGCTGGAGCGCGGCTGGGTCGTGGCGAGCGAGACCGCCGCGCTCGACATCTGCGGCGCGTCGTTCGTGCGCGAGGTCGAGCCAGGCGAGCTCATCGCCATCGACGCCGAGGGGCTGCGTTCGTCGCGGTTCGCGAACCCGGAACCCAAGGGTTGCGTCTTCGAGTACGTCTACCTCGCCCGTCCGGACACGTCGATCGCCGGCCGCAGCGTGCACGCCACGCGCGTCGAGATCGGCCGCAAGCTGGCCGCCGAGCACCCGGTCGACGCCGACCTCGTGATGCCCGTGCCGGAGTCCGGCACCCCGGCCGCGATCGGGTACGCACAGGGCTCGGGCCTGCCGTACGGCACCGGTCTGGTCAAGAACGCCTACGTCGGGCGCACCTTCATCCAGCCGTCGCAGACCATCCGGCAGCTCGGCATCCGGCTGAAGCTGAACCCGCTGCGCGACGTCATCCGCGGCAAGCGCCTGGTCGTGGTGGACGACTCGATCGTCCGCGGCAACACCCAGCGCGCGCTCGTGCGGATGCTGCGCGAGGCCGGTGCGCTCGAGGTGCACGTGCGGATCGCGTCGCCGCCGGTGCGGTGGCCGTGCTTCTACGGCATTGACTTCGCGTCGCGCGCCGAACTCGTCGCCAACGGCGTCGACCTCGACGGCATCCGCCGTTCGATCGGGGCCGATTCGCTCGGCTACATTTCGCTGGACGGCCTGGTCGCGGCGTCCGAACAGCCGAAGTCGCGGCTGTGCACGGCCTGCTTCTCCGGCGAGTACCCGATCCCGCTTCCCGAGGACGCGCTCATCGGCAAGCACCTGCTCGAAAGCATGGACGCCGCCGGTGGCGCGGCGACTCCGGTCAGCGCCGCCGGGTACGGTGCCGAAGACGCCGTCCGGCGTCCGTGAACCAGCATGTCCAGTAGGGAGTCCGCTTCCGTGAGCGAGTCCACGAGCGCCACGTACGCAGCCGCCGGGGTCAGCATCGACGCCGGTGACCAGGCCGTCGAGCTGCTCAAGCCACACGCCGAGAGGGCCACGAGGCCCGAGGTGCGCGGCGGGGTCGGCGGTTTCGCCGGGCTTTTCTCCCTCAAGCTCGACAAGTGGAAAGAGCCGATCCTCGCGTCGTCGACCGACGGCGTCGGCACCAAAATCGCGGTCGCGCAGGCGCTCGACAAGCACGACACGGTCGGCATCGACCTGGTCGCGATGGTCGTCGACGACCTGGTCGTCACCGGGGCCGAGCCGCTCTTCCTGCAGGACTACATCGCGGTCGGCAAGGTCGTGCCGGAGAAGATCGCGGCGCTGGTCGGCGGCATCGCCGAGGGCTGTGTCCAGGCGGGCTGCGCGCTGCTCGGCGGCGAGACGGCCGAGCACCCCGGCCTGATGGGCGAGCACGACTACGACCTCTCGGCCACCGGCGTCGGCGCGGTCGAGGCGTCCGCGCTGCTGTCGCCGGAGAAGGTCCGGCCCGGGGACGTCGTGCTCGCGATGGGCTCGTCCGGGCTGCACTCCAACGGCTACTCGCTGGCCCGGCACGTGCTGCTGGACATCGCGCGCATGCCGCTGGACGGGCACGTCGAGGAATTCGGCCGCACTCTCGGCGAGGAACTGCTCGAACCCACCAAGATCTACGCGAAGGACTGCCTCGCGCTGGTCGCCGAGACCGAGGTGCGCACGTTCGCGCACATCACCGGCGGCGGCCTCGAAGCGAACCTCGCGCGCGTGATGCCGCGCGGTCTCGTCGCGCAGCTCGAACGCGGCACGTGGACGCCGGCTCCGGTGTTCGCCCTGATCGGGCAGCGCGGCAAGGTCGAGCGCGCGGAGCTGGAGAAGACATTCAACATGGGCGTCGGCATGGTCGCGATCGTGTCCTCCGAGGACGTCGACCGGGCGCTGGCGGTGCTCACCGCGCGGCACGTGCCCGCGTGGATCCTCGGCGACGTCCAGCCCGCCGAAGACCCGGACGGCCCGCGCGCGGTGCTGTCCGGCGACCACCCGCGGTTCTGAAAGCCGCTTGCCCTGTCTTGAGACACTGAGGACATGGCGGAGGACGTACGCGTCGGCGCCCGGTTCGTGATCCCGGGCGCCGAACTGCGAGAGCGGTTCTCCCGGTCTTCGGGCCCGGGCGGACAAGGCGTGAACACGACGGACTCGCGCGTCGAGCTGTCGCTCGACGTCGCGGGCTCCGCCGCGATCCCGCCCGCGCTGAAGGAACGCATCACGGCCCGGCTGGGCAACCGGCTGGTCGACGGAGTGCTGACCATCGCGGCCAGCGAACACCGCTCCCAGCTGATGAACCGGGACGCGGCCCGCGAGCGGTTGGCTGAGGTGCTGACGAACGCTTCCGCGCCACCGCCGGCCAAACGGCGTCCCACCAAGCCCTCGCGAGGCTCGAAGGAACGCCGATTGGCAGCGAAGAAACGCCGCAGCGACGTAAAACGCGGCCGCGGCGGCCGGTACGACGATTAGCCTTGTTGATCACTGCGGGTGAAGGCTTGTCTTGCGATATCGCTGAACTGCCTTCTTGTGACTCCTTTTCCGTCTTCGCTATTTCTGGTGAGTGACGCGATCTCCTGAACGGCGAATTCCCACTGAAGTCGATTTCGACCACCTCGATCCCGCGGTTGCCGAGGACGTTTACGCACGTCTCGGCGTTATCCGGCGGCTCTGCCCAGTGGCCAAAAGCTCCGCGCACGGCGGGTTTCACCTGCTGACCGGCTACGACGAGATCCGGGAGGCGGCTGGCCACGGCGAGATATTCAGTTCGTATGTGCATGGCCTCGGCGCTGCGGATGTCGTAGCCGAAGAAGCGGGATCCGACGGCAATCCGCCGCCGAGAGCGCCATTATTTGAATTCGACGGCCAGGCGCACATGGCTTGGCGTCGTATTCTCCGGCCTTATTTCACGCCGACGGCAGCGAAGGAACACGAGTCACTCATCCGGCGGTTGTGCCGGGAGACGCTCACCGGATTTGCCAAGCAAGGTCGGGCCGACCTGGTGACCGCATACACGCAAGTGGTGCCGCCGATTGTCGTCGCGGCATTGCTCGGCGTTCCGGAAAGCGGACGGGAACTGCTCGCGGAACACGCCAAGCGACTGGTCGCCGCCGAAAGCCGGGAGGAAGCAGAGAAGCGTGGTCGGGAGTACGCGAAGCTCCTGCTCGGACACATCCGTGAACGTGCTGGCGTGCCGCGGGACGACATGCTGTCCGACGTGATCCACGCTGACCTCGGCGCGCCGGCCAGCGAACGGCAAGTGCTTCGGTTCGCGGCGCTGATGGTCGCCGCCGGGCAGCTGACCACCACTGACGCGGCAGCCACGATGGCGCTGCTGCTCGCCGAGAATCCCGACCTGCGTGATCGGGCGCGGGACAGTCCCAAGGTGCTGGAGGAGTTCATCGAGGAGGCGGTTCGGTACGAGCCGGCGGTGGCGGCGACCGGCCGGGCGGTCACGCGGCCGACGATGCTGGGCGGAGTGCGGCTCGACGCCGGGGATCGGGTGCTGCTCGCCTGGGGAAGCGCCAATCGCGACGAGCGGCACTTCAGCGACGGCGACGTCTTCCGGCCGGAGCGCGGGCGGACTCGGCCAGCGCATCTCGGCTGGGGTGCCGGTGCGCACCGGTGTCTCGGCCGGCACCTCGCCCGGCTCGAGTTGCGAGTCATGTTGCAGGAACTGCTTGCGGCACTGCCGAATCTGCGGCTTCGAGCGGATGCCCGGCCTCGGCGCACCTACGGCGTAATCCGCGGGGTGCGGGAGGTGGCGGTCGAGTGGGAGACAGCCAGTTGACGGTTCCTTGCCGCCGCAACGGCTGTGCGTTGCGGCGGCAAGGACCACGTCTTAGCTCAGCGACAGGTGCACACACTCGCCGGCAACGCGATACCCGGCACGGCGATACACCGTCCCAATTCCCACATCCCCTGGCGTCAGGAACGCCGTGCGCGCACCGCGTTCGTGGGCAAGGCGCGTTAGGTGCGTCGTGATTGCCGCTGCGATGCCTTGGCCGCGGTATTCGGCGGCGACGGCGATGCCGACGATTTCCGTTGTGCCAGCGACGATATCCAGTGCAATCCCGCCGCCCACAATGGTTTCGCGGTGTTCGGCCAGGACGGTCAGATAGTCGCGGTTGCGTTCGACATCGGCGTCGGACACCTCTGGCGGTTCTCCGAAGGCGACGTTCTGCACGGACCGCAGGCGGCGGAATTCGTCGTCGGACGAGGGCTCGCGCAGCCGAATGTGTTCCGGCGCAACACGATCAACACGGTCTTCGGCGCTGCAGGTCATCACCGGCACACGTCGTTCCACGGTGAACCCCGCGGCGACGAGGGCTGCCTCGACGTCCGGAGCGGCTTCGGTGAAGAACTCCAGCCGGGGCAGGAGATTTCGTTGCTGGTAAGCGGAAATCAGGAGAGCGATCTCGGCCGACGAGGGCTTCGCGCCGTCGTCGGGGATGGCATAGTTCGCCATCGGACGGGAGGTGTCCTGGGCGAAAGTCGCCAGGAACGGGCCGATTCGTTCGACACCGCGACCGATCGGTGCGGTCGCGCGGACGTATGCCTGGAGGGCGGACATCTCCGGTGGAAGCCTTTCGGGAAGAGGGCAGCACAAGAACCGGGCAGCAAACCCGACGCCAGGCGCGCAGGCCGAACAGCTCAGGCCAGGCCGCGACCGGAGCGGGCCGTGGCGGAGCGCATAGGCATTCCTTCGTCCGAAACGAACTTCCCGTTCATCGTCTCAGACCGGGCAAGGGAATAACGGGCTCAGCGCGCGGCAGCGCGAGCCTGGTCCACGATCCGAGCCAGGTGCACGCCCCGCCGGACGTCGCAGGGATGCGTGGTCGTTCCGCTCGCCACCATGGCGGCGAAATCGTCCAGCAGCGCGGTGTACGCCTCGTTCGCCGTGCCGGTGCGGCCGAGCGTGCGGAAGCCGTGCTCGCCGAAGACCGAATACTCCACCACTGTCGGCATCACCGGCAGGCGCAGGCTGAGGGTCGCGGTGCTGGTGATGCCGCCCTCGTGTTCGAGCAGCAGTTGCCACAGGTCTTCGGGACCGCGATGGGCGGCGAGGACGTTGGTGATCGGGCCGAGGGCGGCGTCGAGCAGGTCGAACGCGTGCGGGCCGATGTCGGCGAGTGCGCCGCCGGCCGGATCCTGCCGCCACGCTGAGGTCGAGTATTTGCCGTCCAGTAGCGCGCCGGACAGCCACCGCACGCTGCCGCCTCGCCAACCGCCGGCGGCGGTGACGCCGTCCAGCCAATCGCGCGTCTGCTGGGCGAACCGCAGCGTCAGCATCACCAGCGAGGCGACGCCAGCAGACGTCACGGCGTCGGCGAGACGCCGCGCCGTGGCCAGGTCGGCGGCGATCGGTTTCTCGAGGATCAGGTGCTTGCCCGCCTCCGCGGCCCGAACGGCCAGCTCGGCCTGCACGGTCGGCGGCACGGCGAACGCCAGCGCGTCGACCTGCTCGAACAACTCGTCCAGATGGCTGGTGGGCACCGCGTCGTACGCCTGCGCCAGCGCGGCGGCGGCTTCCGGCCGGCGGCTCCAGACAGCACTGAGCACGGTACCTGGATGATCCGCAAGCCCGGGGGCGTGCACCGTGGTGGCCCACGGTCCGGTTCCGACGAGGCCGACGCGCAGCTGATCCTGTCCCACGCCCGGAAGTGTAGGTGTGTCCGCGGTCGCTTCCGGCGGGGCCTGCGGTGCGTTAACGTCGACAAGTTCTTCGCCACGAACGGGGGAAGCCGGTGAGAATCCGGCGCTGGCCCGCAACCGTGAGCGGCCCCGGGGAGGGACCGCGAGCCGGATCGCCCGCCGTGGTCCGATCGATGCGAGGTACATCTGACATGCGGTTCGTGCACGCGCGGCTCTGGGGGCGAGTCCTCGCCGGCTGCGCTCTTCTCGTCGCTACCGGTTTGGGCGGGGCGTCGTCCGCCTCCGCGACCACGCCCGGCAAGGGCACCGACGGCTATTGCCAAGACGACAACGGCGTCACGGTTGTCGTCGATTTCCAGGGGCTGGGCGGCGAAACCCTCGTCCGGTGCGCCCCTGGAAAGCAGGAAAACGGCGTCACAGCCCTGCAAAACGCCGGCTTCGAACTCACCGGCGCGGGCAAGTACGGCCTGGCGGTGATGTGCAAGATCGAGGGCAAACCCGCGGACCAGACTTGCACCGGGATGCCGCCGGAGAAGGCGTCGTGGAGTTTCTGGACCGCCACCAACGGCGGCAGGTGGGCTTCGGCGCAGGTCGGCGCGCAGAGCTGGAAGCCACCGGCCGGTGCGTTCGAGGGCTGGTCGTTCGCGATTGGCAAGTCCTATACCGAATATCCGCCGCCGCGTACCGAGCCGGTCCGCAAGGCCAACGCGCCCGCTCCGACTCCGGCGTCCACTTCGGACAGTGCCTTCCCGTGGGGCCTCGTGATCGGCATCGTGGTCGTCGTGCTGCTCGTGGTGGCCGGGACGGTCGTCGCGATGCGTCGCAGGCGTGCTGCGGAGTAGTCCGCGAGCGCTCCATCCCGGCGCGTGGTGGGTGTGGGCGCTCGCGCTCGCCGTCGCCGCGAGCCGGACCACGAACCCGGTCTTGCTCGCGCTGGTGATCGCGGTGGCCGGGTTCGTCGTGGTGCTCCGCCGCGGCGACGCGCCGTGGGCACTGGCGTTCCGGATGTACGCCTGGGTCGCCGGGGTGATCCTGCTGTCGCGCGTGCTGTTCCGGATCCTCATCGGCGGCGAGGACGGCGGCCACGTCCTGTTCACGCTGCCGACCATCCCATTGCCGAGCGTCGCGGCTGGCATTCAGCTGCTCGGTCCCACTTCGGCCGAGGAGCTGCTGGGCGGGCTGTACGACGGGCTCCGGCTGGCCACGATCGTGCTCTGCGTCGGTGCCGCGAACGCGCTGGCGAACCCGAAACGCCTGCTCAAGGCCGTGCCCGGAGCGCTCTACGAGGTCGGGACGGCGGTAACCGTCGCGCTGTCGGTGGCTCCGCAGTTGGTCGAGAGCGTGCAGCGGGTGCGTCGCGCGCGTCGGCTGCGCTCCGGGAAGACGCGCGGCCTGCGGTTCGTGAAGGGGATTTTCGTGCCGGTGCTCGCCGACGCCATGGACCGGTCGCTGCAGCTCGCGGCGGCCATGGATTCCCGCGGCTACGGACGGCGCGGCTACCTCTCGCCGCGCGTCCGGATGCTGATCGCGACCTGTGTGCTGGCCGGTTTGGTCGGCGTCGCGGTCGGGGTCTACGGAGTGCTCGACGGGTCGGCGTCGTGGCTCGGGGTGCCGATGCTGATCGCCGGGCTCGTACTGGCGGCCGCCGGATTCGTGTTGGGCGGACGGCAGATCCGGCGCACGACCTATCGGCCGGATCCGTGGCGGCTGCCGGAAACGCTGGTCGCGCTGTGCGGCGTCGCGACCGCGGTGCTCGTGCTGCTCGCCGACCCGGTTTCGCTCGTCACCCCGGCCAGCCCGCTGACCTGGCCGGAGCTGCCGCTGCTGCCGACCGTCGCGGTGCTGATCAGTGTGCTGCCCGCTTGGTTCGCGCCGCGTCCGGCGCTGGTGTCGGAGGTGGTCCGGTGATCGAGTTCTCGCACGTCAGCGTCACGTACGACGGGGCGGACCGGCCAGTGCTCCGGGACGTCGACCTCACGGTCGAGGAGGGCGAACTCTGCCTGGTCGCCGGACGCACTGGTGTCGGCAAGTCGACATTGCTTGGCGCGATCAACGGCTTGGTCCCGCATTTCACCGGCGGCACGCTGGCCGGGCGAGTCAAGGTCGCCGGACTCGACACCGCGACGCATCCGCCGCGCGAACTGGCGTCGGTCGTCGGCATGGTCGGGCAGGATCCGCTGGCCGGATTCGTCACCGACACCGTTGAAGAAGAACTCGCGTACGCGATGGAGCAGCTCGCGGTCGCGCCGGAGGTGATGCGCAAACGCGTCGAGGAAACCCTGGACCTGCTGGGCATCGCCGACCTCCGCCACCGTCCACTGCGGACGCTTTCCGGCGGGCAGCAGCAACGCGTCGCGATCGGCGCGGTGCTCACCGCGCACCCGAGCGTGCTGGTGCTGGACGAACCGACTTCAGCGCTCGACCCGACCGCGGCCGAAGAAGTCCTGGCCGCGATCACGCGCCTGGTGCACGACTTGGGCACGACGGTCGTGGTGGCCGAGCACCGGATGGAACGCGTCGCGCAGTACGCCGACCGCCTGCTCTACCTGCCCGGCGACGGCACCGTCGTCTCCGGGCAGCCGGCGGAGGTTTTCGCCGAGGCCGACGTCGCCCCGCCGATCGTGGAGCTGGGCAGGCTCGCGGGCTGGTCGCCACTGCCGCTGTCGGTCCGCGACGCCCGTCGGCTCGCTCGCCCGCTCCGGGAACGCCTGGCCGAGCGCCGCCCTGCCCAGGCTGCGGAAAGCTCTGGCGAAGCGGTCCTCACCGCGAGGGCGGTGCGGGTCCGGTATGGCGGCGTGCACGCGGTGCGCGGCGTTGACCTGCGACTGAACCGCGGCGAGGTCGTCGCATTGATGGGCCGGAACGGTTCGGGCAAGTCCTCGCTGCTGTGGGCGTTGCAGGGCAGCGGGCCCCGGTCGGACGGCAAGGTCGACATTCTCGGCGCGGACCCGAAGACGCTCCGGTCCCGAACCGCCCGCACGCGCGTCGGCCTGGTCCCGCAGACCCCGTCTGACCTGCTGTATCTCGATTCGGTCGGGGCGGAATGCCGACAGGCTGACGTCGAGTCAGGGGTCGACGCGGGCACCGCGCGGAAGCTCCTCGACCGTCTCGTGCCCGGCATCGACGACGACACCAACCCGCGCGACCTGTCTGAAGGCCAGCGACTCGCCTTGGTCCTGGCGGTGCAGCTCGCCGCCGCGCCGCCGGTCGTGCTGCTGGACGAGCCGACCCGCGGCCTGGATTACCCGGCGAAACGGCACTTCGCGACCGTCCTCGCCGAACTGGCCGCCGAAGGACACGGGGTGCTGCTGGCCACCCACGACGTCGAGTTCGTCGCCTCCGCCGCACACCGTGTCGTCGTCCTCGCCGAGGGGGAAGTGGTCGCGGACGGCTCGACCGCGGACGTCGTCGTCGCGTCGCCCGCCTTCGCTCCGCAGGTCGCGAAAATCCTCGCGCCGGAGCCATGGCTGACTGTGGACCAGGTAGCGAAGGCGCTGGCGTGACCGATTTCCTGGGGCCAGCCGTCCGAATCCGGCTTCGCACGGCGCTGGTGCTGACGGCGGCCGTCGTGGTCGGGCTGGCGATGTTCTGCTGGCCGTTGCTCGCCCGCAGCACCGTCGGCACGTCCGCGCACACGACGGACGCGCCGTTCGTGTTCCTCGTGACGCTGCCGGTGCTGATCCTGATCGTGCTGGCTGAACTGTCCAGCGGCGGACTCGACGCGAAGGCGCTCGCGCTGCTCGGCGTGCTGTCCGCGGTGAACGCCGCGCTGCGTCCGCTCGGCGCGGGCACCGGTGGGATCGAGCTGGTGTTCTTCCTGCTCGTGCTGGCCGGACGGGTCTTCGGACCGGGCTTCGGGTTCGTCCTCGGTTCGACGTCGCTGTTCGCATCGGCACTGCTCACCGGCGGGGTCGGGCCGTGGCTGCCGTTCCAGATGCTGGCGTCATCTCTGGTCGGCCTGGGTGCGGGGCTGCTGCCGCGCCGGGCGAAGGGCCGGTGGGAGATCGCGATGCTGGCGGTCTACGGCGTGGTCGCCGCCTACTTCTACGGCCTCGCGATGAGCATGTTCACCTGGCCGTTCCTGGCGAACCACACGGCGCTGGACTTCATCCCTGGCGGCCCGCTCGGCGAGAACCTGCACCGGTTCCTGGTCTTCACCGTGCTGACGTCCACGTTGGGTTGGGACACCGGCCGAGCGCTCACGAACCTGGTCGCGATCGTCGTGCTGGGCCCGGCGATCCTGACCGTGCTCCGCCGGGCCGCGCGACGAGCGGCGTTCAGCTGAGCGACTGCCCGACCCTGTCCAGCACCTCGACGAACTGAGCCATCCCGGCCGCGTTCGGGAAGTGGGAGGTGTCGATGTCGTGCACCTCGAACTGGTTGCCGGGCGTACGAGCGTCAGCCTCGGCGATCATCCGATCCTGCAGGGCGGGCGGCACGAGGCGGTCCTGAAGATGCCGGACGTAGAACCGCGGGATGCGACCCCACCGTTCCGGCGTGCCGCGCGAGTCGGTGGCACCGCGGCCGAGGATGTCGTCCGGAGCCATCGCGTTGAGCAGGGCGTAGAACTCGCCGTCGGTGGCGTCCGCGCAGAGTGCCGCCTTCGCCGCCGTCAACGCCTCAGCCGAGGAGGACCGCCAGTTGAAGCGCATCGCCCCTACCACCGCCGGGTCGGCCGCGATGAATTCGAGCATCGCCCCGGCCTGTGACGACGCGGCCTCGGGCGTGGCCAGGTACTCGTCCGGGGTCGGCAGGTCGACACAGCAGAACGCGGCGTCGTAGACCAGCGCCGACACCAGTTCCGGGACCTCTTCGGCGACGAGCGTGACCAGCGCGCCGCCGATGCTCGACCCCGACCAGCACGACCGGACCCAGCTCGGCGGCCCGGCGGACGACGTCCACCGTGGTCGCGACCTGGTCGGCCACGGTCACGCCGGCCAGCGCCGACGGTTCCGTGGCGAGCGCGCCGAGATCCTGCGGGGCCTGGTAGGCCAGCCGGAACTGCTGCTCCGGCTGCGGCACCCCCACCCCGCGGTATCCGCGCAGCACGAGTTCAGGCGGGGCGGCGGACACGCCGTTGGCACCGGCGGCGAAGACGAACGTCGAGGTCATGCCGCTCAGTCAAGCGACCTGCCCGGTCTCGCACAGCGGGGAAAAGTTGCTCAGGCCCGCAACGAAAGTCAGGAGTACGAGTAGAACCCGCGGCCGGTCTTCTTGCCGAGCAGCCCGGCGTCGACCATGCGCAGCAGCAGCGGCGGCGACGAGTACAGCGGTTCCTTGAACTCCGCGTACATCGAGTCCGCGATCGCCTTGATGGTGTCGAGGCCGATCAGATCGGACAGCCGCAGCGGACCCATCGGGTGCGCCGTGCCCAGCTCCATCCCGCGGTCGATGTCCTCGGCCGAGGCGAAGCCCGATTCGATCATCCGGATCGCCGACAGCAGATACGGCACCAGCAGCGAGTTCACGATGAACCCGGCCCGGTCCTGCGACCGGATCACCGTCTTGCCCAGCGCGCCGGTGGCGTGCTCCTCGGCCCGGCGGGCGGTCTCCTCGCTGGTGAGCAGCGACGGAACCAGCTCGACCAGCGGCAGCACCGGCACCGGGTTGAAGAAGTGGATGCCGACGACCTGCTGCGGACGGCCGGTGGCCATGCCGAGCTTCATGATCGGGATCGACGACGTGTTGGACGCGAACACCGCGTCCTCGCGGTCGACGATCTTGTCCAGCTGCCGGAACACGTCGACCTTGGCCTGCTCCTGTTCCAGGATGGCCTCGACGACGAGATCGCGGTCGGCGAACTCGGCGAGGTCCGTGGTGAAGCGCAGCCGCCCGAGAGCCGCCTCGGCGTCCTCGGCGGCCAGCTTGCCGCTGCGGACGCCGCGTTGCAGCGACTTCTCGATGCGCGCCTTGCCCGCGTCGAGGGCGGGCTGGTTCACCTCGGTGACCAGCACGTCCAGCCCGGACCTGGCGTGCACCTCGGCGATGCCGGAGCCCATCAGCCCTGCTCCGACCACACCTACTCGTGCGATGTCGCTCACCCGTCCAACTCCTTCGTCACCTCATCGGCAGCAGCAAGAAAACGGGCAGCACACAACGCACGAGGGCGTCTCGGACCTAGGTCCGATTCCGCCCTCGCGTGTCGTGTGCCTGCGTCAACGGCGGTACTCGTCGTACCCGTCGTCGTACGGGTCCTCGTACCGCTTGTCGTCCTCGTGGTTGTCCGAGGAACTACTTGACAGCTCGCGCTGCAAAGCATCGAAATCGGTGTCGTGGGAGCTGTACTTGAGCTCGCGCGCCACCTTCGTCTGCTTGGCCTTAGCCCGGCCGCGCCCCATGGCTCGACCCCCTCGCACAGGGGCGGGGCGGCCGGGGGAATCGGCGGCCCCGCATCGTCTCGACAGTTCTTTCCTGCTGACACCGTACCGTGTCCCGGGGGTTGGATGCGACGTGGCACGGTGTGCTCGTCGCGACAGTGTCCGCCGGACGCCGGTTACCGGCACGTCGATGCCGATCGGCCCTGGTCGGCGTGCCACGATGCTCGGGTGCTCCGACCCTTCGTGGCCTATCTGCGGGTGTACGAACCTTTGCGCGCCCTCGGCGATCCTCCGGCGAAACAGCTGGTCGAGGCCGTTTCCGCGGGCGGGCTCAGCCGGATCGGGATCGGCGAACGCGAACAGTGGATGTGGCTCAAGTCACAAACGGCCGCGCCGGCGCGGCTCCTGCCCGCACAGCTGCGCGACGGACGGCCCTCGTCGAGCCTCGTCACCGACGTGCTCGTGCTCGACCCGGCCGACGTCCCCGCCGGCCACTCGGCCGAGGGGCCGTTCGCGTGCCCGCTCGAACTGCGCGCCCGGTCGGCCGCGGCGCTGAGCACCTTCCTCGCCGACGCCGAGCCGGCGTTGCGGATCGCGATCCTCGAGGCGGGCGGCGCGACCGCGGACCGGGCCCGCGCGCAGACCAAGGCCGCGATGTCCGACCTCACCGCCGCCGCGGCGCACACCCTCACCACGACCTGGACCGTCCCGCTGCCCTGGTTCTCGCTGGTCGACCCGGACGAGCGCAAGCTGGTGCTCGGCAGCGGCCCGGCCGACCCGGTGCGAGAAGCGTCCTGGCGCACCCCGATGTCGGCCGCGCTCCGGCGCGCGTCCGAGGCGGGCGAGCTGATCGAGACGACGTTCGGCGACTCCGGACCCGGCCGCGTGCTCTCGCAGACCCGGCAGTGGCTGGAGAGCTTCCACCCGGACTCGGTCGTCGAACTGGACTACGGCGGTCTCGTGCAGCTGTTCGCCGACTCGCTGCTGGACGCCGACTCCACCGCGGAGGAGGTCCACGACATCCTGGACGCGCTGCGTACCGGGAACGTCGAGGAGCTGGCCGAGCTGTTTTCGCAGCTGCGCGAGTTCTGGGGCGACCTCGCGGCTAAGGAACACTCCAACTAACCCGCAGTTCGCCTTGCGGTTGGCCGCCTCCGAGGACCGGCGGGTGGGCCAGGTCGGACAGCCCTTCCGGGGTCTCGATGCCCAGGCGGGCGAGCACGGCCATCGCCAGCGGAGCCAAGGCACGCTTGTTGCCGTCCGCGATCTTGATCGCGCACGCGGTGCCGTCACCCAGCGCGAACGCCAGGACACCCTCGGCACCGCTCTTCGACAGGAGCCCGGGCACGGCTCGCATCAGCCGGGTGTCCTCCCGGCCGGAGCCCGCGACCAGCCACGGGTGCGCACGCATCGCGTCGGCAACCCGGCGTTCGTCAGTCCCCGGCTCGGCCTGAACGAGCCGGCCGAACGACCGCGCGAGGCCGGTCGGCGAGAACGCGAACAGCGGCGCGCTGCACCCGTCGACCCCGACCGCGGCGATGGACTCGCCGGTCAGCTCCTCGACCGTCTTCGCGAGCTGGACCTGCAGCGGATGGTCCGGCTCCTGGTAGCCGTCGGTCTCCCAGCCGTTCGCGACGCAGGTGGCGAGCATCGCGGCGTGCTTGCCGGAGCAGTTCATGGTGATCTTCCGCGGCTCGTCGGCCGCGCGCCGGGCGTCCTCGCCGATCGGCAGCTCGGGCGGGCAGGCCAGCGCCGCCGGATCGAGCCCGGCACCAGACAGCATCGCAGCGACGCGCTCGACGTGTCCGGTTTCGCCGGAATGCGACGCGCAGCCCAGCGCCAGTTCCGCGCCGTCGTAGCCGAGCCCGGCGCGGAGCATCCCGACGCCCTGCAGCGGCTTGTTCGCCGACCGGGGGAAGAACGGGCTGGTCACGTCGCCCGCGGAGAACTGGACGGAGCCGTCCGGCGCGGTGACCACGAGGCATCCGCGGTGGACGCTCTCGACGAATTCGTTCCGGACGACCTCGACAAGGATCGGCTGGCCGGTCATTCCTCGGCGCGCCCCAGCTCGCTGTCCAGCAGCTGGTCGACAGTGGCCGCGCCGCTGCTGTAGCGCCCGGCGATCTCGGCGTTCAGCGTGTCCATCACGGTCTGGACCTGGCGGCGGAAGGACGACACGGACGCTTCCTCGGCCGCGTAGGTGTCCAGCGCGGCGGCGAGCTTGTCGTCCGAGAGCGAGCCCACGTCGGTGAGCCCGGTGTCGCCGATCAGCGCCTCGGCGTGTCTGCGGTGCTCGCCCGCACGGGACGGTTCGAGCTGCTGGTGGCGGCCGGAACCGGCGGCCGGCCCGAGCGCGTTGTCGGCGAGGATCGACGCGAGCCGGTCGACGATGCTGGCTTCCCCGCCGGACGAGCGGCGCTCCTGTTCGGCGCGCACGATGTCGATGCGGGCGTGCAGGAGCCGGCGCAGGTAGGACAGGTCCGTCTCCTCCTGCGCGGCCTCGTCGCGCCGCTCGCGCAGCACCGGGAGCGGCAAGTCGCCTAATCCGGTGAGATATCCCGGGCCTAGGACGCGGTCGATCCGTCGTCGCCCGCCGGGACGCACTTCGATCACGGGCACATCCTGCTCCACATTCGGCGACGACGCTACCGTCGAGTTCACTTCAGCCCCGCAGTCTCTGCGCCGCTTCCCTTCCGGGCGCCGCGTGCTCGCCCGGCACCGAGTCCGGATCGACAGTGGCCTGGACCACTCGGTCCTCGTCGCCGGCCAGCAGCTCCGCCCCGCCCGGCACCGAGCGCTTGACCAGCGCGAGCGCGATCGGCCCGAGTTCGTGGTGCTGCGCGACCGTGCCGATCCGGCCGACGACGCGCTCGCCGAGCTTCACCGGGTCGCCGGTCTCCGGCGTGATCTCCGGCGAACCGTCGAGGTGCAGCAGCGCGAGATACCGCGGCGGGCGGCCGACGTTGTGCACCTTCGAGACGGTCTCCTGGCCGCGGTAGCAGCCCTTCGCGACGTGCGCGGCCGAGCCGATCCAGCCGACCTCGTGCGGGATGGTCCGTTCGTCGGTGTCGACCCCGAGCCGCGGATGCCGTGATTCGACGCGCAACGCGTCGAAGGTCCACGAGCCGGCCGGGCGAGCGCCCGCGTCGGTGAGCCGTTGCCACCATTGAGTGAGCTGCGCGCGCGGCACCGCGAGATCCGCGCCCGCTCGCGTCGGCCACGGCATCCGGCGCGCGAACCCGCCCTCGGGCAGCGCGGTCACCGAATACGGCTCGGTGCCGAGTTCGACGCCGAGCACGCTGTCGGTCTCGGGGCCGAGCACCGAAAGGACGGCGAGTTCTTCCGTCGCGTCGCGGATTTCGACCTTGGACCAGAACTTCATCGCTTCGAAGTACTCGCGCAGGGTTTGCTTGCCGCCCTTGGGCAACGCGCTCGTGGCGACCGGGCCGGGGTCGCTGTCGAGGTACACCGTCTCGCCGGTGTGCGCGAGCACGAAGTGGGTGTCGACGTGGCCCTGGCTGTCGAGGATGAGCGCTTCGGTGCCCGTGTTCTCGGCGAGTTCGGTGACGTGTTGCGAGATCACCAAATGCAGCCAGGACAAGCGTTCCTCGCCGGTGACAGCGAGGATTTCTCGGTGCGAGCGGTCGATGACGACCACTCCTCGGGCGGCGGTGCGCTGCTCGGCGAACGGATCGCCCCAGTGCCACGGAACTCCGGCTTCCGGATGGCCTTCGGGCGCGGCGACCGCGCGGGGGATTTCGAGCAGCGGCGAGCTGTACGGCATACCTGTAAGGGTAAGTGAGTACCTTGTGGGGATGCGCGTTCTCGCCTTCCTCGACGGTTCACTGGCCGACCCCGAAGCCGCTCACCTCCGGGTGGACGACCTCGGCCTGCTGCGCGGAGACGGGGTGTTCGAAACGATCCTCGTGGCCGTGAAAAAGCCGCGGGAAATGCGTCCGCACCTCGACCGGCTCGCCCGTTCCGCGGCGATGCTGGACCTGCGCGCCCCAGACCTCGACGGCTTCGCCCGCGCCTCGCAGGCGGTCGTCGACGCGTGGCAGGGCGGACCGGAGATCGCACTGAAACTCGTGTACACGCGGGGTGTCGACGGCGATCCCGAGGGCAAGCCGACGGCGTTCGCGCTGGGCCTGGAGGTCGACGAGAAGGTGCTGCGGGCGCGCACCGAAGGCGTCTCCGTGGTGACCCTCGAACGCGGTTTCGGCCCCGAACTCGCCGAGCGCGCCCCGTGGCTTCTGCTCGGCGCGAAAACGGTCTCCTACGCGATGAACATGGCCGCCCTGCGCGAGGCGGCCCGGCGCGGAGCCCAAGATGTGATCTTCACCGCTACCGACGATTCGGTCCTCGAAGGACCCACGTCGACGGTCGTTCTGGCGAAGGAGCGGACGCTCTACACTCCGCCGTCCACTGTTGGCATCCTGCCAGGAACAACCCAGTACGCGTTGTTCCGCGGCGCGGAGAAGGCGGGCTGGTCGGTGAAGGTGGAGCCGCTTTCGGTGGACGACTTGCTGCGCGGGGAAGGCGTTTTCCTCACGTCGTCGGTCCGGAAGGTGACCCGGGTGCACACGCTGAACGGGACGGAGCTGCCCGATTCGACGGCACTGCACGGGGAACTGGTGGCGGCTTACGAGAGCGAGTACTGAGCGGAGTTCGCCTCGATGTGGGCGATGTCCCGCAGATAGACCCGATCGTGTCCGGCCGCGACATGGCTGGCGAAGCCTTCGTGGCCGGACGCGGCTTGGGTGCGCATGAGATGCACTAGGTCGCGCAGCCGGTCGGCGGCCGATTCGATCACCGCCGCGCGGGCGGCGGGATCGGTCAACCCGTAGGCGTCGCAGAACAGCTTCGCGCGTCAGGCAGCATCCAGCCGCCCGGCATCGTCGCGGCAAGGTCGGCAGTCGCATCGTGATACGCGCGCAGCAGCCTCGCGGCGGAAATCAGCGCGGCGGTGCTGCGGGCCGCCGAGGTGAGCGGGTAATTGCTGACTTTGCCGGGAAAGAACTCCGGCACGTCGAGGTCGCCTTCGACGCCGAGGTACCGCGGAGCCTGCCGGAATCCGGCGTTTCGAGGTGGCGCAGCAGCGCGGCGACCCGGTCACTCCACGGTCCGCGCTCGCGCCGGACCGTATCGCCGACTCGGACGACCGCGTTCAGCCCGCCGACGAGTACCTGCCGATCTTCCGTCACATCCCGGAAGCTAGCCCGGATTCTCCGCCCGAGCAGCCGAGATCAGCACCACCGACGGCGTGACCCCCTCCGCCCGGTACGCGCTGATCTTGTGGTGCCCGTCCAGCAGCAACGGCCGCGTACCGGACAAAACCACCGCCACTGGCCGGTGTCCGGAGCGGATCGCCGCGCGGTAGTACGCGACTCGGCCGTCGTCGTCGTCCGGCCAGGCGCTCGCCGGGACCAGGTCGGGGCCCTCGAAGCGTTCGGGGCCGCTGACCCGGTAGTGGCCGTCGACGAGCAACGCCAGCAGGTCGCGAAGGGTTTCCGCCAGCGGGAGGCGCACCTGACCGGTCGCGAGCGCGATGCGCAGCGACTGCGGCAGCTCCGCCCGTCCTCCGGTGTTCAGCTCCAGGAAACCCGCGCCGCCGGTGATCGTTACCCGTTCCACGCTCAGAAGGACGCGTGGAACCGCACCAGGGTTCCGGGGCGTGCTTGAGCGAGTGCTCCGAGTGACGCCCGTCTCACCACCGCGACTACCGGATAACCGCCGGTGGTCGGGTGATCGGCCAGGAACACCAGCGGCAATCCGTTCGGCGGGACCTGGATCGCACCGGTGAGCACGCCTTCGCTCGGCAATTCCGAATTGGACACAGTGGACACTCGACGTAGCGGCGGCCCGTCGAGGCGGACCCCCACCCGGTTGGATTCCGCGGTGACAGTCCACTGTGTGTTGAGTGCGCTCGCGGCGTCGGCGAACCAGTCGTCGCGGGGGCCGAGCACAACTGGCACGGTCAACTTGGGCGGTGCGGGCGAGGCCGTGACCACGTCGGCACCGGACGGAACGCCACTGACCGGACCGAGGGGGACCGTCGTGCCAGCTTCCAGCGGCGAGGGTCCGAGTCCAGAAAGGACATCCGTCGACCGGCTCCCCAGCACCGGCGGTACCGCGATGCCGCCGGACACCGTCAGGTAGTTGCGCAGTCCGGTGGCGGGTCGGCCGATCGTCAGTTTTTGGCCTGGCTGCAACGGAATCGGCGTGTACGAGCCCATTTCCCGCCCGTCCACCGAGACCGCGACCGGAGGACCGGTCACCGCGGCGGTGCACGAAGCGGCCGCTCGGATGGTCAGGCCGCCCAGCACGGTTTCGATCCCGGCGGCGTCCTCCGGATTGCCGACCAGCCGGTTGCCGAGCCGTAACGCGTCAACGTCGAGAGCACCCGACGGTGGGACGCCCAGATGTGCGTAACCGGGGCGGCCGAGGTCTTGCACCAGAGCTAGCGAACCAGGCGAGACGATCTCCAGCGCGCGCATCAGACGCTCCGGAACCGTACGCGGAGACCAGGCGTGAACAGCGCCGGTTGCTCGGCGGAAGGGTCGAAAAGCGTCGCCTCGGTATGGCCGATCAACCGCCAGCCGCCCGGGGATTCCCGCGGGTAGACGCCGGTGTACTCGTCCGCGATGGCCACCGATCCAGCGGGGACGCGGGTGCGCGGCGAACTGAGCCGCGGCTGCTGCAGTTCGGCGGGAAGTCCGGCGAGGTAACCGAAACCGGGCGCGAAACCCGTGAACGCGACTGTGTAGACCGCACTGGTGTGGAGGGTGACGACCTCGTCCACGCTGCGTCCCGCGTCCTCGGCGACCAGGGAGAGGTCTTCGCCGGAGTAGCGCACGTCCAACACGACTTCGCGGACATCCGCGGCCGGTGGATGGGACAGATCAGCCGACGCCAGCAAGGAGCGCGCAGCTTCCAGAGCGCTCGTGGACGCGACGACAAGCAGGGTGCGGGCCCCGGGGACAATCTCCTCGACGCCGTCGAGCGCGGCTTGGGTGAGCGTCGCCCTGGCCGCGCTCATCTCCTCGAGCGAGGTGCAGTCGAGCAGGGCGGCGTGTTCGCCGTACCGCCGCCAGCGCACGGCGTCTCCCGGAGCCTCAGCCCACCACGCGGCGCAGCAGCGCGGAGGTGTGCGGCTGCATTTCCTGGCCGACCATCGCGCGCTCCTCGACGTACCCGAGGTCGCCGTTCACCAGGCCGTACAGCCGCTGCGCGCCGGTGACCTCCTTGGCCGTCGCGGTGCGGATGACCGCGTCCGTGCCGAGTTCCCAGGCCGTCTGGCTGCGCGGTTTCCCGTAGTACAGCTCGACGATGCCGGAGCTGTGCGTGAGCAGCAGCTCGATGGTGTCGTCCTCCTGCGGCCGCCAGAACCCGGTTTCGCGGGCGGCCGGCCGCAGCACGCTGCCGTCCTCGTTCAGCAGCCACGAGCGCGCCTCGTGGAACAGGAACGGGCGGCCGTCGTGGGCGATGGTCAGCTGCTGGGCGAACTTGATCGGCCCGTCGATCGTCGGGTAGTCGACCTCGCCCTCGCCGCGCCAGACGCCGACGAGCGGCAGCAGTGCGAGGCACGCGTCGTTCAGGTTCGGGCCCTCGCGCAGGTTCGCCGTGTCGTTCGGGATCGGAAGGTCGTCCCACAACGGCAGGTTGCGGTCGCGCGTGCTGGCGGCCCGCTTCTCGGCTGCTGCGATGGCTTCGTCGCCACTCGTCATGCTGATCAGCGCTGGTCGGCGTACAGCCGGTAGACGACGTAGACCGCGAACCACACGGTGGCGATGCCCGCGATGATCAACAGGGTCGTAAACAAGGTCTCCACAGCGAGGACAATAGTCCGCCCCGGCTCATCTGGCCCCGCCCAGGGTCGCGGCGGTGAGGACGGTCACCGTCACCCCCACCGAGCCGCCCTCCCGGCGCACGCCATCAAACGCAGTGAAGGGCTCCTTGCGGGAATCAGATTCCCGCAAGGAGCCCTTCACGGACCGTAGGTCAGGCGACCGAAATGGCCAGCTGGTGCAGGCCCGGTCCCTCCGCGGTGACGTTGGCCTCGCCGTTGCCCGTGCGGTGCAGGGCGCGCACCGTCCAGGACCCCTCGGCCGCGTAGAAACGGAAGTCGCCGTCCGCCGAGGACACGACCTCGCCCGCGAAGTCGCCGCCGCCGTCGAGCAGCCGGACGAACGCGCCGCCGACCGGTCCTTCGGCGCCGGTGACCTTGCCGGCCAGCACGACCTGGCCTCCTGTGTCGAAGTCCGCCGGGGTCGCGACCTGTGCCGGTGCGCTGCAGCCGTCTGCCATCACTTAGCTCCCAACTCGACCGGAACGCCGACCAGCGAACCGTATTCCGTCCACGAACCGTCGTAGTTCTTCACGTCCTGCTGGCCGAGCAGCTCGTGCAGGGCGAACCAGGCGATCGACGAACGCTCGCCGATGCGGCAGTACGCGATGGTCGGCTTGCTCTCGTCGTAGCCGGCCTCGGCGTAGAGGTCCTTGATCTCCTGCTCGGACTTGAAGGTGCCGTCCTCGTTGGCGACCTTCGCCCACGGCACGTTCAGCGCGCCCGGGATGTGGCCCGGCACCTGCGACTGCTCCTGCGGCAGGTGCGCCGGCGCGAGCAGCTTGCCGGAGAACTCGTCCGGCGAGCGCACGTCGATGTAGTTCTTCGAGCCGATCGACTGGACGACCTCGTCGCGGAAGGCGCGCAGCGACAGGTCCTGGTCCTTGGCCTTGTAGTTGGTCGGCTCGCGCTTGACCTCGTCGGTGTTCAGCTCGCGGCCGTCGAGCTCCCACTTCTTGCGGCCGCCGTCGAGCAGCTGCACGTTCTCGTGGCCGTAGAGCTTGAAGTACCAGTACGCGTACGCGGCGAACCAGTTGTTGTTGCCGCCGTAGAGGATCACGCGGTCGTCGTTCGAGATGCCCTTCTCCGACAGGAGCTTCTCGAAGCCCTCCTTGTCGACGAAGTCGCGGCGGACGCCGTCCTGGAGGTCCTTGCGCCAGTCGAGCTTCACCGCGCCGCGGATGTGCCCGTTGTCGTAGGCGGTCGTGTCCTCGTCGACCTCGGCGAACACCACGCCCGGGGTGTCCAGGTTCTCCTCGGCCCACTGGGTGGTGACCAGGACGTCTTCTCGGCTCATGGAGGCTGACTCTCTTTCTGGGTTGGGGTGTTACGAGGACGCCCGTGCGGGGCTGAAACGCTTGATCAGCAGGTACATCTGGCACCCGAGGCAGTAGTTGAACGCCGCGTTGAGGAACGCGGCGAAAAGCGCGAACGCGGTCGCGACGACGCCGAGCGGCGTCACGCCGGTCGCGAAGCCGATCGTGCCGACGAGCGCGAACACGAACCCGACCGCCTGCGCGAACCGCAGCGGGGCGGCGTCCTCGCGTTCGGTCGGCGGCCCGAGCCGCGGCGCGACCACGAGCCGGTACAGCACCGAGTACGGCGCGGGCTTGAGCCCGACGAACGCGCCGATCGCGAAGACCACGGTCTGCAGTGCGAGCAACGGCCACCACTGCGTGACGAGCACGACGGCGAGCACCACCGTGGTCACGATCGCGGCGAACCTGGGACCTCGCGGGTCTACGGCCGGTCCGGCGGACATGGGTTCCTCCTGCTCAGTGCGAGGGGAAAGCGTGCGGACAGCACGCGGCGAAGACGGGTGCGGCGACAGGACGGCGCGAGACGTGCTTCAGCGCCGGCCGGGGAAAGGCAGACACAAGCTGCTGCGCACGCGGCAGAAATCGACCGCGCGGCGCTGCGTCAGGAGGGTGATGGGCAGCTCGTCCACAGGGGGAGGGTACCCAGGCTCGCTCGCTCCCGGAACCATGTTCATTCCTTGGGACGAGGTCCGGATCCTGAGAATCAACCGCCGCGGACGGCGTGAAGTGACCGCGCGGGTCAGTGCGACGCGGCGGTGAGATGCGGGCGGAGCGCCTCGAGCAGCTCCGGGCCCTTGGGCACGCCGCCCACGCGCAGCAGTTCCCGGCCCTCCGGGTCCAGCGCGAGCGTGGTCGGCGTGCTGAGCACCGACAGCGCCTGCGCGACCTCGGGACGTTCGGTGACGTCCAGGTCGACGTGGTGCAGGCCGTCGGTCTTCTCCGCGAGCGACGACAGAATCGCCCGCGTGTGCCGGCACGGGGTGCAGAACGTGGTGGAGATCTGCACCAGGGTGACGGCGGATTCCGGATCAAGGGCCTCGGCGACCGGAGCGGGGAGCGGACGCGGCCGCGCGGCCGGTTTGGCGGCGCGGATCCGGCCGTTGCGGGCGTGCAGGACGAGGCCCGCGGCCGTCGCGACGACCAGCGTCGCCAGCAGCACCCACACTCCGGTCACCGGGATCAGCCTCCGTGGTTGGTGGACAGGTCGGAGAAGTTCACGTCGTGCGCTTCGCCCTTGATGGTCACCGAACCGCTGTCCACGCGGACCGCGGTCGGGGTGACCGACAGCGGCAGCCGGGTCGTCGAAATGGACGCCCGGAAGTTCGGCAGCAGAGCTTTCTGCACAGCATCCGGAACGGTCGTGGTGCTCTGGTCATTCCCGAACTGGAGCCGGTACGGCACGATCGAGATCGTCTTCTCCTTGAGCTGGATCAGCGCGAAGCAGAAGATCTCCACCTTCTGCCCGGCCACCTGCACGTCGCCGGAGATCCGCACGCCCGCGCTGGTGCCGTCGGCCGGTTCGCCATCCGCGTTGGTCGGCGTCGGGTCCGGCTGTTTGCCCTGGTCGGTGTCGCCGTACTTGACGTACGCCTGGGTCGACTGCTCGATCTTCAGGTTCTGGATCTTGTTCAGCGGCGAGACCCGCGCGAGGTCGGACGCCTTGATCGTCACCGCGCCGGTGAGCTTGCCGATCTTCACCGCCTTGGTGTTGCCGGACGTGAGGTCCGACAGCGGCGCGATGACGTCCTCGAGTTCGGCGCTCACGCGCAGGTCGCGAAGTTCGCTGCCGACCGGGACGCCGTCCGCCGAAACGGTGATGTGACTGTAGTCACCCGAGAGGGCCTGCACGGTGAACGGGAAGCCGTGGATGGTGACCGACGGATCGTCGCTCAGCCCGAGCTGTGCGCGGGCCTTCTGCGAGATCGTGTGCTCGGCGAACGCCGCCGCTCCGAAATCCGCACCGACCAGCAGGAGCACCAGCACTCCCAGCACGATCAGCCACCGCCGCACACGCCTGCCGCGGCGGCCGCCGCCGGGGTACGGGGCCGGTCGGTCGTCCCGGGTCACGGGCCTGCTCGCCATCGCCTCGGTTCTCCTGTTCGGGTGGATTTCGTCGTGGTGCGGGTCACGTCCAGGCTGTTCGGCCAGGTGTGATCGATCCAGCACGAGCTAGGTGCCGGGGTGTTCACCCGCTATTCTCACTTAGCACCGACCGACGCCACGCTCGAGGCGACGAATCTGAAGGCGGTGCGGATCATGAGCTTGGACCTGCTGGTGCTGACGGGGGAACTCGACGCAACCTCCGTATTACCCGCGCTGGACCTGCTGCCGCACACCGTACGCGTACGCGAGCCGGAAGTGACGGCCCTGCTCGACGCGGGCCACCGCGACGTCATCCTGCTCGACGCGCGCAGCGATCTGGCGTCCGCGAAGAGCCTGTGCCGCCTGCTCAAGGGCGCGGAGGACGAAGCGGGCACGCCGGTCATCGCGGTTGTCGGCGAAGGCGGCCTGGTGGCGGTCAACTCCGAATGGCGCACTGACGACATCCTCCTGCCCACCGCGGGTCCCGCAGAGGTGGACGCTCGGCTGCGGCTGGCCACCACTCGCGACGGCGTCGGGCTCCAGGCGGACGCCGAACTGCGCGTGGGCGACCTCGTCATCGACGAAGCGACGTACACCGCGAAGCTGCGCCGTCGCACGCTGGAGCTGACGTACAAGGAGTTCGAGCTCCTCAAGTACCTCGCCCAGCACGCCGGCCGGGTGTTCACCCGCGCGCAGCTGCTGCAGGAAGTGTGGGGTTACGACTTCTTCGGCGGCACGCGCACGGTCGACGTCCACGTACGGCGGCTTCGCGCGAAGCTCGGCCCGGAGCACGAGCAGATGATCGGCACTGTGCGAAACGTCGGCTACAAGTTCGAGCGGCCGGCGAAGGGCGCGAAGCCGGTTGTCGCCGTTCCGGCCGACGCTTCGGAGCTGACCTCCCGCTGACTTTCGCCGGTAAGGTCGGTTCGTGGCTCTCGACCTTGGCGACTGGACGACCGATCCCGACGACGCGGTGCGCGAAGTGCTGCTCGCGGTCAAAGCGACTGACGGACGTCCCGAGGTCGACGCGACCGGGCCGTTGCCGCGCGAATTCGAGGGCGGGCTGCATCTTCTCGCTCGCGTCGACAGTGCGCCCGCCGGATACGCCCACCTTGATACGGAAGGCGACTCCCACGGCCATCAGGTGGCGGAGCTTTTCGTGCACCCGGAATTCCGGCGTCGCGGCGTCGGTACCGCGCTCGCGCAGGCGGTAGTCGAGCGCGGCGACGCGGGTCTCCGGGTGTGGGCGCACGGCGATCACCCTGGTGCGGCGGCGATCGCGAAGAAACTCGGCCTCGGCCGGCAACGCGAACTGCTGGTCCTGCACGTCGCGGTATCCGGCGCGGACTGGCCGGAACCGGTGCTGCACAACGGTTTCCGGCTGCGCACCTTCGTCCCCGGGCAGGACGAGGACGCGCTGGTCGCGGTCAACGCGCGCGCGTTCGACTGGCATCCGGAACAGGGCGCGCTGACCGTCGCCGAGGTGCGTGCCGAGGAACGCCACGCGTGGTTCGACCCGGCCGGCTTGTTCCTCGCCGAGAACGAAAGCGGCGAGATCGTCGGCTTCCACTGGACAAAGGTTCACGACCCGGTGCCCGGCCGCTTCGACGGCGACCCGGTCGGGGAGGTTTACGTGGTCGGCGTGGATCCTGCTACGCAGGGTAGTGGTCTGGGCAAGGCGCTGACCCTCGCCGGACTCCGCTACCTGCGGGCCCGGGGGCTACCGAGAGTCATCCTGTACGTCGAGGGCGACAACGCCGCGGCTTTGGCTGTGTACAACAAGCTGGGGTTCCAGCGTTTCGAGACCGACGTCCAGTACGGTGCGTGATCACGGTGGACGCGCGGGGTGACCCGTGTTACTTTCCGCGTACTGGCAGGTCACGACCAGGCCACGGCACCCGTTCGGGGTAGTTGCCCTGCTCACAAACGGTGACTTGTTCACCTCCCGTTCACCCAACCTAGGACGACCGTCCACCGAGGCTGCCTAGTGTCCGGTTTCGGCGCGGCTCACCCGCCGCCCGCCGATCCCGACCGGATACACAAAGGCACATCTCCGAGTGGAGGAAATGCAGTGAAGATCATGCGGCCCCTGGGCGCCGTCGGCATCGTGGCGAGCGCCGCGCTCGTCCTCGCCGCTTGTGGCTCCGACCCTTCGGCGTCGAACAGCGGCTCGGGCTCGAACTCCGCCGCTCCCGCCGCCACCGGAACCGCCCAGGTCGACTGCGGCGGCAAGAGCCCGCTGTCCGGTGAGGGTTCGACCGCGCAGAAGAACGCGATCGACATCTTCAACCAGGCGTACAACAAGGCGTGCAACGGCCAGAAGGTCAACTACAACGCCACCGGCTCCGGCGCCGGCGTGAAGCAGTTCAACGGCAACCAGGTCGACTTCGGCGGTTCGGACTCGCCGATCAAGGACGCCGACCTCGAGGCCGCCACCAAGCGCTGCGGCTCCCCGGCACTGAACATCCCGATGGTCGTCGGCCCGATCGCGGTGGGCTACCACCTGTCCGGCGTCGACAAGCTGACGCTGACCCCGACGGTCATCGCCAAGATCTTCAACGGCGGCATCAAGAACTGGAACGACCCGGCGATCAAGGCGATCAAGGGCAACGAGAGCCTGAACCTGCCGGACAAGCCGATCCAGGTCGTCTCCCGCTCCGACGAGTCGGGCACCACCGACAACTTCCAGAAGTACCTCGGCGCGGCTGCCAAGGGCGTCTGGACCCAGGGCGCGGGCAAGAAGTTCAACGGCGGCGTGGGCAACGGCGCGCAGGGCTCGAACGGTGTCGCGACCACGGTCAAGGGCGCGGACGGCGCGATCACCTACGTGGAGGGCGCGTTCGCGAAGGACGGCGTCACCGCGGCCCAGATCGACAGCGGCTCCGGCGGCGTCGCGCTGAGCGCGGAGAACGTGGCCAAGTCCCTGGACGCGGCGAAGTTCCTGAAGCCGGGCACCAACGACCTGGCGATGGACCTCAACGCCATCTACTCCAGCAACGTGCCGGGCGCCTACCCGCTGCTGCTGACCACGTACGAGATCGTGTGCTCGAAGTACTCGAACCCGGACGTCGCGAAGGCCGTCAAGGCGTTCCTGTCGGTGGCCGCCACCGACGGCCAGAAGCCGCTGTCGGAGAAGGGCTACGTGCCGATCCCGCAGAGCCTGCAGGACAAGGTGCTGACCGCCGTCAAGGCGATCTCCTGAAGGTCTCCTTGAGCTGGTACGAAGGCTGACAGAGACTAGTCGATGAGAGAACCATCCTCGACGCGAACGCCCACCGGGGACCCCGGTGGGCGTTCGTCGTCCGCTCAAGCGTTCCCGGAGGATCCGATTACGGACAAGCCAGCCGCGCCGGCGCCGGAAGCGCCCGCGCGGAAGAAGCCTTCGAAGGTGCGGGCCGGTGACCGCTTCTTCAAGAACTTGACCACGGGGGCCGGGGCGTTCATCGTCGCCCTGATCGCCCTGATCGGGATTTTCCTGGTCGTGCAGGCCATCCCGGCGCTCAAGGCGGACAAGGCCAACTTTCTGTTCAACCACGGCTGGTCGACCGGCGACCCGGCCAACATGTCGTTCGGCATCGCCGACCTCGCCGAGGTCACGGTGGCGACGTCGGTGGTGGCGCTGATCATCGCGATGCCGGTTTCGCTGGGCATCGCGCTGTTTCTCACCCAGTACGCCCCGCCGCGGCTGGCCCGGCCGTTCGCCTACGTGGTGGACCTGCTCGCCGCGGTGCCGTCGATCATCTTCGGCCTGTGGGGCATTCTCGTGTTCGCGCCCGCGATCGAGCCGTTCTCGCAGTGGGTGAACACCACTTTCTCGTGGATCCCGATCTTCGCGCCGGGCAACGTCGCGCCGAACGTGCGCGGCACGATTTTCACCGCCGGAATCGTGCTGGCGGTGATGATCCTGCCGATCATCACCTCGCTGTCGCGCGAGGTTTTCGAGCGCACTCCGACCGCGCAGATCGAGGGCGCGCTCGCGCTCGGCGCCACTCGCTGGGAAGTCATCCGCACCACGGTGCTGCCGTTCGGCAAGGCCGGCTACATCGGCGCGTCGATGCTCGGTCTGGGGCGGGCGCTGGGCGAAACCATCGCGCTGGCGGTGATCCTGCTCGTTCCGCAGGGCCGCAACTTCGACTGGAGCCTCTTCGACGGCGGCGCGACGTTCGCCTCGAAGATCGCCCAGAACTACAGCGAGTTCAACAACCCGACCTCGGCGGGCGCCTACATCGCGGCCGGGCTGGTGTTGTTCGTGCTGACCTTCCTGGTCAACTTCGCGGCTCGTTCGATCGTCGGAAAGAAGCTGAGGTGACCATGTCGACGACTCTCGAACGGCCCGCCACGACGCCGGCTTTCCAGCAGGTGAGCGCTGGTCGCAAGGCCAAGAACGCGTTCGCGACGGTGCTGGTCTGGCTGTCCTTCCTGATCGCCGTGATCCCGCTGGTGTGGGTGCTGTACACGGTGATCGCCTACGGCGTTAAGCGGATTCCGTACAGCAACTGGTGGGGCCAGGACTTCGGTTCGGTCCTGAGCGACGAGGTCGGCGGCGGCGTGCTGCACGCGATCATCGGCACCCTGCTGCAGGGCCTGGTGTGCGCGGTCATCTCGGTGCCGATCGGCCTGCTGGTCGCGATCTATCTCGTGGAGTACGGCCGCGGCAAACTGGCCAGGGCCACCACGTTCATGGTGGACATCCTCTCCGGTGTCCCGTCGATCGTGGCCGCGCTGTTCATCTACGCGCTGTGGGTGACCACGCTCGGCCTGCCGCGCAGCGGGTTCGCCGTGTCGCTCGCCTTGGTGCTGCTGATGATCCCGGTGGTCGTCCGCTCGTCCGAGGAGATGCTCCGGATCGTGCCGGACGACCTGCGCGAGGCCTCTTACGCGCTGGGCGTGCCGAAGTGGAAGACGATCATGAAGATCGTGCTTCCGACGGCGCTGTCGGGCATTCTCGGCGGCATCATGATGGCGCTCGCCCGCGTGATGGGCGAGACCGCGCCGCTGCTGGTGCTCGTCGGCTACACGTCTTACGTCAACTGGAACATCTTCAGCGGGGAGCAGGCGTCGCTGCCGTTGGTGATGAACAACGAGCGCGCCACCAACTCGATGGACCCGGGCAGCGTCGGCTTCGACCGGATCTGGGGAGCGGCGCTCACCCTGGTTCTCATCATCGCCGTGATCAACCTGCTCGCCACGGTCCTTTCCCGCATCCTCGCCCCGAAGAAGAAGTGAGTCATGGCCAAGCGAATCGACGTCAAAGACCTGGACATCTACTACGGCAAGTTCCACGCCGTGGACAGCGTCACGCTGAACGTCCCGCCGCGGAACGTGACCGCGTTCATCGGGCCGTCGGGGTGTGGCAAATCGACCGTGCTGCGCACGCTGAACCGGATGCACGAGGTCATTCCCGGCGCCCGGGTCGACGGCCAGGTGCTGCTCGACGGGGAGGACATCTACGCCTCGGCGGTGGACCCGGTGCAGGTGCGCCGCACCATCGGCATGGTGTTCCAGCGGCCGAACCCGTTCCCCACGATGTCCATTAAGGACAATGTGGTGGCCGGGCTTCGCCTTGGCGGCACGAAAAACCGCAAGCAGCTCGACGAGGTCGCCGAGCGCGCGCTGCGCGGTGCGAACCTGTGGAACGAGGTCAAGGACCGGCTGAACAAGCCGGGCGGCGGTCTTTCCGGCGGGCAGCAGCAGCGGCTCTGCATCGCGCGGGCGATCGCGGTGCAGCCGGACGTGCTGCTGATGGACGAGCCTTGTTCGGCGCTGGACCCGATCTCGACGCTGGCGATCGAGGACCTGATCGGCGAGCTGAAGAAGGAATACACGATCGTCATCGTGACGCACAACATGCAGCAGGCGGCGCGGGTTTCGGACCAGACCGCGTTCTTCAACCTGGCCGGCGTCGGCCAGCCCGGCCGGCTGATCGAGCTGAACGACACGGAGAAGATCTTCTCCAACCCGGACCAGAAGGCGACCGAGGACTATATCTCGGGCCGCTTCGGCTGATTCCACTGTGGACGGCCGCCCTGGTGTCCGGGGCGGCCGTTCTCCGTTTGCAGGCACTAAAAAACCGCCACCCGCTTGATGTGCCGGGTGGCGGTTTTTCGTCGCGGGGTGGCTCAGATGGTCAGGTCTTCGTCGTCGGTGCCGTAGCCGGGCATCCGGCCGGTGACCACGAAAATCATCCGCTTGGCGACGGACACCGCGTGATCGGCGTAGCGCTCGTAGAAGCGGCCGAGCAGCGTGACGTCGACCGCGGACGCGACGCCGTGCGGCCATTCGCGGTCCATCAGCACGGTGAACAGGTGCCGGTGCAGGTCGTCGACCTGGTCGTCCTCGGTCTCGAGGTCCTTGGCCGCGGACACGTCCTTGGTCTTGATGATCGCCTCGACCTGGCGGGCGAGGCTGACCGCGGCCCGCCCCATCTCGGAGAAGTACGGCTTGACCGAGTCCGGCAGCACCGGGTCGGGGTGGCGGCGGCGGGCGGCCTTGGCGACGTGCAGGGCGAGATCTCCCATGCGCTCCAGGCTTTCCGCCGCGTGGATGGCGGCGAGCACGGTGCGCAGATCTGTCGCGACCGGGGCCTGCAGCGCCAGCAGCGCGTACGCCTGCTCCTCGCATTCGGCGCGCGCGTCGTCGACCTTCGCGTCGTCGCTGATCACCTGCTCGGCGAGGCCGAGGTCGACCTCCAGCAGTGCCTTGGTGGCCCGCTCCATGGCGTCGGCAACCTGGACCGACATCGCGGCCAGGTTTTCGGCGAGCTGATCGAGTTCGACATGGTAGGCCTCACGCATGAGCACACCCTACGACGTGGACCGTCCGAATACCGCATCGCTGGGTGAACCGCATATGAACCCCGCCTAACGAATCCGAGCGCTCAGCCGGTGTTGACGACCTTGCGGGAATCCGGGTTGGGCGGCGGCGCGCTGGCCGCGGTTCCGGCCTGCTGGTTGCCCGGGAGAGGAGTGTTGTCGCGCAACGCGTCGAAGAGGCTCTTGGTCCGTTCCTGCACCAGGACTTCGTTGCCGCGCTTGTTCGGCAGGCCGACCGTCGGCACGGTCAGGAAGTTGATGTTGGCCGGGTTGAGTCCGCGCATCGACTGGGCGAGCGTCATCATCTGCTGCACGCCGAGGTTGTCTCCGAACGTAGCGTGCGCGAAAGCGGTGATGAAGCCGGACAGTTTCCCCGGATCCAGCACGACATCCGAAGACATGACCTTCTTGAGCAGCGCCCCGATGAACGCCTGCTGCCGCTTGATCCGCCCGTAGTCAGAGGTCGGGTCGCCCTTGACGTGCCGAGCGCGCACGTAACTCAGCGCCTGGTCGCCGGTAATCGTCACGTCTCCGGTTTCGGCCAGCACTTTGCCGAGCACGGTGTCGTCGATCGGTTTCTCGTTGTGCACAGTCACCCCGTGCACCGCGTCGACCATTTCCTTGAACCCGTTGAAATCGATGCCGACGAAGTGGTTGATCCGCAGGCCGGTGACTTTTTGGATCACCTTCGTCATGCATTGCGGCCCGCCGACCGCGTAGGCGGTGTTGAGCTTCGCGGTCTTCTGCTCGGGCACGACCTCGTCGGTAGTCTGGGATTTGGCCGGATCCCACCGATTGCAGTCCGGCCGGTCGACTTCCAGGTCTCGCGGGAACGAAACGACCACGACCCGCTTACGGTCCGCGGGAACGTGCGCCACCATCACCGTGTCCGACCGCGCACCGGGGATATTGGCCGCGTCCCCGACGTTCTCCTCGGACGAGGCGCCATCGCGGGAATCGGAGCCGACCATGAGGAAGTTCTCGTCGTTGGCCTGCGCATCGGCGTTCTGAATGTCCGACGAGTTCTCGTCCAGCGCGGACACTTGGGCGAACTTGGCGTCAAACCACGTAACCGCACCCCACGCGACACCCGTGCCGATGAAAATGAGCGCCACCACCACGATCAACGCGATCCGGCCGATCCGGACGTTGCGCGCGGTATGCCGCTGCTTCTTCTCCTGCAGCCGGGTTTGCTCCGGCTTTTCGGCGGGTTGCTCTTCGTCCTCTTCCTTGTCCAGCAAAACGACCCGCTGCAACGCGGTCCGGGTTTGCTCGAACAAAGCCATCGACCGGGTAGTAAGCCGCTCGCGGCGTTCCCGACGCTTCGCCTCTTCCGCCGCCGCGTCGTCATGCGCGGCCGAGAACCGAGCGAGACTGTGATCGATTTTGCGACGGTATTGAGTCGCCTCGTCGATCGCCTCCATCTCGTCGGTCATCGTGAGCGGATCCATCTCCGCCCGAACCGCCGCGGCGGGCCTAGCCGGCGTGCGCCGAGGCCGCTTGCCATTCGGCCCCTCGACGGCCGGGCTCAGCTGAGTGCGCTCCGGATCAGAGGCGGGCTTGACGGCCTGGGTCTTCGCGCCGAGCCCGACCCCCTTGACCGGCGTGAACTGCGTCCGATCCGCTGCCGTCTGCTGCTTTCCGTCCAGCACCGGGCTGAGCTGAGTCTGCTCGCCTTCCACCTCCGGATCGCCCTGCGGCCGGCCGTTCGGCACGGGCCTGCGCCGAAGACGCCCATTGTCGGACGCGGAGCTGCGCTGCGGACGTTCGCCGTTGAGCTGAGTCCGTTCAGGGTCCTGAGCCGCGTTCAGATCCGGTTTGCCCTCGCGACGGCGTGGACGTCCGGGCTCGTCCGGCGCGGGACTTTCGCCGTCCAGCGCCGGGCTGAGCTGAGTCTGCTCGAGGCCTTGAGCCGCAGCCAACCCGCGCACCACACCCGGCCCGCCACGCCCCGCCGAGCCCGCTCGCCTCCGCGGAGCCTGCCCATTGCGCCCTTGGTCAGCCTGCTTGCCCCGCAACCGGTCCGGCTCGAGCGCCGGACTCAGCTGGGTCCGCTCAAGCTCGTCCTCGGGCTCTGTCCCACCGGGAACTTCGTCGATGCCGTCGCGGCGCCGCCCAGCCGGTCCAGCGACCCGTCGACCGGGCACGTTCGGGCCAGGCACCTGTTGCCCGCTGGAATTCTGTCCGGGCGTTCGCGGTCCGTCCGGGTCAAGGGGCAGCGCTGGCGCTTCGGGTCCGGGCGTCGGCCCTGCGGCTTCGGGTCCGGCCGTTCGTCGCCTCGCCGGTCCGGGCATTCGCTGCCCACCAGACTCCCGGCCGGGCACCCGGTGCCCGCCAGAGTCTTGACCAGGCGTCCGCTGGCCAGCGGAGTCGGGACCAGCCGTCCGGCGCTCGGCAGGATCGAGCCCGCCCGGCATCGGTAACTCTGGACCAGCGATCCGAGGCTCGGCTGGCCCGGGCATCGGTTGTGCAGCCGAAGAATGCAGCCCTGCCGCCCGTGGTCCGGCCATTCGCGGACCGTCCAATTCCGGGCCAGGCAATCCGCCGGAGTCCGGACGGGGCCGCCCAGGAGCGTTCTCCGCACCGTGCGGTCGCCGAGGCCCAGGCGGCTCCGGCGAAACCGGAACCCCGCCCCCCTGCCGAGGCCGGGGCGGAAGCCCATCCGCCCGCCGACGCCGCGGTCGCATCCCCGGCTCCGGCGCACCTTGCTCGGCGCTCTCCGACCGCCCGTCGTCGACCGCTCCCTGACTGGGCCCGGACTCGCCCTCAGCGATCCCACGGCCACCGGCCGCGCGACGCCCCCGACGTTCTTCCGGCCCAGACCCCTCGGAAAGACCAGTCTCGCCAGGCCCGCTCAAGCTCCCGCGCCGACCACCCGGTCCTGCGTCCCCAGGCGCAACTCGGTACTCGGCATCCGGTCCGGAAGGCTGAGTCAGCCCACGAACCTCGGCCGGACGCGCCCGCCGACCGTTCGACGGCGCCCCGTAGCCACCGGTCTCGCCGATTCCTCCACCAGGCTCAGCCCGATTAGCCCCGGTCTCCCGACGTCGAGCGCCCCCACCGGCCTCGGTGCCACCATCCGGCTCGCCGGTGCTGTTCGATACCGCGCCGCCAAGAAGCGCACGCCCACCCACTCGCGCAGGCCCTGCACCATTGACGTCCGAAACGCCCGTCGGACGCCCACCGGGAAGTCCAGCGTCGTCTGAAGAATTGCCGCGCCGGGCACTGTCTGCCGGTCCGTTCTCAAGTCCGGGACCATCGGCTACCTCTCGGCTGTGCCGATTGCCGACACCGTTGACCCGGCCATCTCCCAAACCGCCGACCGAACCGCCCTCGTCAGCGGTCCCGCCGCGCCGGTTGCGTCGCCCGCTCGCTCGTCGGCCGACAGAGTCGTCGTCATCCCCGGCTGGCTCGCTGTGGCGATTGCCAACGCCGTTGGCTCGCCCGTTTGCCCATCCACCAGCCGATACCGCGTCATCTACCGCAGGTTCGCGGTAGCGCTTAGCCCGTCTGCCAGTCGAGCCGGTGTCTCCTCCGGCCGCCTCGCCGTGCCGCGCGCCGGCCTCGTTGACCTGCCCGGTCGCCAGGCCGCCGTCCAGATCCGAGCCGTTTCCCGGTTCGGCGTGCCGACTGCCGACCTCGTTGGCGTGCCCGTTTGCGCGTCTACCGGCTGCCGCAGCGTCGTCTTCCGCGGCGTCGCCGTGCCGCCCGCCGATCCCGTTGACCTGTCCGGTCGCCAGGCCGCCGTCCAGATCCGAGCCGTTTCCCGGTTCGGCGTGCCGACTGCCGACTCCGTTGGCGTGCCCGTTCGCCCGCCGTCGGCCCGGCTCGGCGCGCCCGTTCCTGCCCGAGAACCCCGCGTCCGGCTCCGCCCGCCGTCGTCCCGGCTCGGGCCGCTCGGCGTCCGCGCGGCGACGGCCTGGCTCAGCCCGGCGAGTGCCCGGTTCCGCGAGCCGACTTGCCGGTTCCGAATGTTGTGTCCCGGGCTCGTCGGAGAAAGCAGGTCGTTCGCCGGTGGTCCGCGCGAGCACATCGGACACGCTGATGCCGCCGTGAGTGTCCATCGAACGGCGGCGTCCTCCGCGGGGGCGAGCCGTGGTGTCGGAATGGCGACCGGTGCCGGGGGTGTTGCGCTCGTCGGGCACTCGGTCTCCTCTCGCACGTCAGGCGCCAGGCTGGGGCGGCTTACCTTTGAACACCCGGCCGCTTCGCCGGGTCTCCCAGGACTCGTCGTACCGGGGGAGCTTTTCGTTATCGTACGGATACCCGCCGTTCGTGACGACACCCTCCCGCGAATTTCTTCACCATGCGTCGCCCTAAGGCACACGGAAGCGGACGAACAGGTGAAGATCGGGTTCAGCGAATGGAGTAATCGCAGACGCGCGTTACTCAGAGTGCGTAATTACCTGTGCGGTCTCGCGGTCGTGAAAAGCGACCTTGTTGCGTCCTGCCCGCTTCGCGGCGTAAAGGAGATTGTCCGCTCGGTGGAGTTGGCGCGGCCCCGATCCAGTGCCGTGCGCGAGGCCGACGCTGATCGTGACTCGCAGGCCCGGACGGAGTTCTGACCAGGGATGACGGGCGACCCGACGGCGTGCGGCGTCGGCGACCCGGACGGCGCCTCGATGATCGATTCCCGGCAGGACGAGAGCGAATTCCTCGCCGCCGTACCGTGCGCAGAACGCATCGGCCGGCAGCCCCTCTTGGAGGAGATCGGCGACCCGGCAGAGGACGCGGTCGCCGAGAAGGTGACCGTACGTATCGTTCACGGACTTGAACCGGTCGAGGTCGACCAGCGCGACGGCCACCGCGGCCGGCAGTTCAGGCAGCCGCTGGTCGAGGTAACGGCGGTTGTAGCTCGAGGTGAGCGGATCGCGCAGGCTGCCCGCTCGCGCGATGTCGAGCGCGGAGCGCAGGTGCCGGTAGGCCCGCCGCCAATCGCCGCGCGTCGCGAACAGGTCCGCGATGGACTCGTGCAACGTGAGCAAGTCTGGCGCGGCCTCCCCCGTTCCGAGCTCGTCGTCCGCCGACACTCTGACCTCCGCCACTCCATCGTCTTCGTCGTAAAGGAGCGGCGGCTTGAGTCATCGGTACGTACGAAAGTGAATTTCGCTCAAGTGGACGACGGACTTCCGCTGATGTCACGCAGCGCAGTTCTTCGCTCAGAGCGCGGAGAAGGGCTTTTTGTCCTTGAGCTGCGCGAATTGATCACGTGCCCAGTAACTCGCGTCGGTGTCCGGATCCGTGATCCACTGTGTGTAATCGGCCCAGGAAATCCATCGCCAGCCGCCTACTTCCTCGGGATTCGGCTGCGGATCGACGTCTGTCCAGGCGGCGAACACCGGACAGAACTCGTTCTCCACGATCCCCTGGAAGGGCGGCGTGCGGTAGCGGTACGTGGGCAGCACGCACTCGAGGTCCTCCAGCGTCGGCAGGCCGAGTTCGTACGAAGCCCGTCGCCGCACGGCGGTCTCCAACGCCTCGGCGGGCGCCGGGTGACCGCACACGCTGTTGGTCCACACTCCCGGCCACACCTTCTTGTGCAGTGCGCGCTGGGTGATGAGCAGGGCGTTGTCCGAACGGCGCAGGACGTAGCAGGAGAACGCGAGGTGCAGCCGCGTGTCCGCGTGATGGCTGGCGAGCTTCGGCCCGGTCTCCCCGGTCGGTACGCCGTCCTCGGTCACGAAGACGACGCGTTCGGTTTCGGCTTCAGTGCTGGTGTCCACTCCGGATACTGAACACCACGCACCACCCGGCCGATACCGCGAGCCGGGTGGCCGTTTCGCCCGATTCGAGTGCCAGGCCTTCACAGACCGCTCGAATCCCCAGCTCGTCGACCGCCCGACCGAACGACAGCGCAGGCAAACCGCGACGTCACCGGCTCCCGAGATGTTCGACGATCAGCGAGGTCAAGGCCTCCGGCGCTTCCTCCGCTACCCAGTGCGACACCTCCTCCAGCATCTCGAACCGGTAGGGCCCGGTGCACCAATTCGCCGTGTCGAGCGCGGCGGTGGAACCGAAGGCGACGTCCTCCGTGGACCATACGTACATCGCCGGCACCGAAACCTTGCCGATCTTCCCGCCTGGTCGGCCCGCTCGATACCAGTTCAGCGCGGCGGTGAGCGCCCCTGGTTCGGACAGCCGCTGCACGTACTCGTCGATCTTGCTCGGCGGGATGCGGCGATCGAAGATGTCGCGCAGCGCCTTGGCGTTGTCGGCCAGCATGCGGCGCTCGGTCGCGGGCGTCTGCCGCCATTCCGTCATATAGGCCGACCGCAGGTGCTGGTCCTCGTCCGTCCGCATCGCCTCGGCGAGTGCGCCCGGGTGCGGCGTGGACACCACGGTGAGACTGCGCAGGCGATCCGGGTGCTCGTCGGCCGTCCACCACGCGACCGCGCCGCCCCAGTCGTGGCCGACCAGGTCGAACGTGCTCCAGCCGAGCGTGTCGGCCATTGCGATGACGTCGGACACCAGCGTCGTGATGCCGTATTCGGCCGGGCGCTCGGGCCGCACGTCCGGCGAATAACCGCGCTGGTCCGGCGCGACCGCGCGGTAACCGAGCACGCCGAGCGTCGCCACCTGGTGCTCCCACTCCACGGCGGCCTGGGGAAAGCCGTGCAGCAGCAGTACCGGACGGCCGTCTTCGGGGCCGGCGGCGATGGCATCGAAGGATCCCGCGTCGGTCGGGATGGTCAGCTGGTCGATCACGAGACGCACTCTACGGACCGGCACCGACAGTTTTGGCCGGTCTCGCGCCGAGCCTGTGATCTGAGCTACATGGGAACAACTAAGTTGAGTCGTGCGTTAGCAACTTTGCAAGGCTTGGTCAGCACCCCAGCAGCTGGCCTCAGTTGTCCGAAAGGGGATTCGACAATGCTGATCCGCACCGACCCGTTCGCCCAGTTCGACCGCCTCACCCAGCAGTTCTTCGGCGGCCAGAGCACCGCGCCTCGCGCTGTCCCGATGGACGCCTACCGCGCCGGCGACGAGTACGTCATCCAGTTCGACCTCCCGGGGATCGCCCGCGACTCGATCGACGTGAGCGTCGAGCGCAACGTGCTCACCGTCCGCGCCGAGCGCACGCCGGTCGCGGCTGACGACGCACAGGTCCAGGTGTCCGAGCGGCCGCGCGGCAAGTTCTCGCGCCAGTTGTTCCTCGGCGACACGCTCGACACCGCGCGCATCGCCGCGGACTACGTCGACGGCGTGCTGACGCTGCGCATTCCGGTCGCCGAGAAGGCCCAGCCGCGCAAGATCACCGTCGGCGGAGCGCCGCAGGAGATCGACGCCTGAGGCAGTGACTCAAGTTGTCCCCAGGTTGTCCACAGTGGGTTGTGGATAACCTGGGGACAGTTGCTATCTGCGCAGGTCAGCAGGGGGTTCGCCCGCTTGGCAAGCTGTCGCTCGCGCGATCGTGCGGTTGAGGAGGGACAGCACAGTCGCTCTCGTACTGCGGTCTCTTTGTCGCGCAACGGAGGTTACTTCGCAGCGCCTGCGTTCCTGGCTGTTGCCGCGGACCGTGCGCTTCGGCGATGAGCGACCCGTTTGTGCTGGTCCGGCCTGGATTGGGTCGCGCTCGTCGCCCTGGTCGCGTAGCCAGGTCAGCCGCCGGAATGCATGTCCTCGGCCTCGGGGACGCAGTCGTCGTCCGGGTCGTCGAGCCAACCGTGCGGGAGCGTCACCTTGCCCGGCGAGCCCTGCCGTCCGCGCGGACCCGTCGCAGCGTCCGGGAACGGGGCGTCGTGGTCGAGCTGCGCGATCAGGTCGTCCAGCTGGTTCATGCTCGTCACCATCGCGAAGCCGCGCCGCAGCTCGGAGCCGACCGGGAAGCCCATCAGGTACCAGGCCATGTGCTTGCGGATGTCGCGCATGGCCTTGTCTGGGCCGTCGTGCTCGATCAGCAGTTCCGTGTGCCGCCGCAGGACGCGCGCGACCTCGCCGAGGTTCGGTCCCGCCGGGATCTCGCGACCTTGGAAGGCGGCTTCCAGCTCGCCGAACAACCACGGCCGACCGAGGCAGCCGCGCCCGACGACCACACCGTCGCAGCCGGTCTCGGCGACCATGCGGAGCGCGTCGTCCGCGCTGAAGATGTCGCCATTGCCCAGCACCGGGATGCTGGTGACCGCGTCTTTCAGCGCCGCGATCTTCGACCAGTCGGCCTGACCTGAGTAGCGCTGCGCGGCCGTGCGCGCGTGCAAGCTGACGGCAGCCGCGCCCTCGGCTTCGGCGATGCGCCCCGCGTCGAGGAACGTGTGGTGATCGTCGTCGATGCCGACACGGAACTTCACGGTGAACGGAACGCCGCCCTCAGCCGCCGCCTTCGCCGACTCGCGCACGATGTCCGCGAACAGCCGTCGCTTGAACGGCAGCGCCGCACCGCCGCCCTTCCGCGTTACTTTCGCGACAGGGCAACCGAAGTTGCTGTCCACGTGGTCCGCGAGGCCCTCGCCGACGATGATGCGCACCGCTTCGGCCATGGTCTTCGGGTCGACCCCGTACAGCTGCATCGACCTCGGCTTTTCGTGCTCGCCGAAGGTCATCATGTGCATCGTGCCGGGGTGCCGCTCGACGACCGCGCGTGCGGTGATCATCTCGCACACATAGATGCCCGCGCCGTACTCCTGGCAGAGCTGCCGGAACGCCACGTTGGTGATGCCCGCCATCGGAGCGAGCACGACGGGAGGATCGACCTGGTAGGGGCCGATCTTCAACGTGGGCGCGCTCAACGTGGCAGTCACGCTTCCATTGTCGCCCGTGACGTACGGCACATGCATCCGGGCACGTCGGCGGCCGCGAGACCATCTCGTGTCCAGCCTTTGAGTAGTGCTACGGATCCGATCATCGTGCCGTTTCGCCGACGCTGTCCGGTATGACCACCGAAGCTGCAACGCTCCACCGCCTGGCCGGCGAACTGGACGATCTCGGCCGCCGCCTGACACACGTAGGCGCCGAACTCCGCGCGGTGCGTCCTCAGCCCGAGTCGGCCGCCGACCAGCCCGACGGGACACCCGTCGCGGACGCGGCGGCAGACCCCCAGCCGACGCCGGGCGACCCGGACAGCCACGTCGAGTCGGCAGCGTTGACCGGGGAGGTGCCACGGGATGCTTACGCTCCTGGCGTCGTTGAGCGGTTCCGCTCCGGCCACACGGCTGCGGAGGGTATTGCCGACGAGACAGGCTCCTCCGCCGCGCCGGACCAGGCAGCCGAGCCCGCTCGCCTCGGCGAGACAGGCCACCCTGTCGAGCCGGGCACAGCTGCTGAACCCGGTCACCCGGTCGAACGCGGTCACGCCGATGCGCCGGGCGAGCCGTCCGCGTCAGCCAGTTCGGCCGGGCAGGGCCCAGTCGCCGCACCTGGCGACGCCACCGAACCCGGCGGCCCCGGCCAACCTCCCGCGCCTGGTCCTGCCGCGCCTGGTCACCCTGCCGCGCCTGGTCACCCTGCCGCGCACAACGCCCCGACTGCTCCGGGCCACTCGCCCGCCCCGGGCTACCCAGCTGGCCAAGGCCCGTACTTGTACCCGGCCTACGGGGTCGCGCACGGGACAGCGTTCCACCCCCACCCGGGCTACCACCCTTACGCAACTCCGTATTCCGCTCAAGCCATGCCTGGCGTGACCCACCCGTCGACGCCACAACCCGGGGCTCAGCAACCCGCTGCCGACGACGTCCCAGCCGGACAGTCCGCCGCCCAGCCGGGCCACGGACAGTCCACTGCCGACCAGTTCACCGCCGGACAGCCCGGGCAAGGACGCCCACAGTCGACTGCCCAACAGCCGCCCTACGGCCAGTCGCCCTTCGCTCAGCCTCCTTACGGCCAGCGGCCCTATGCTCAGCCGCCTTACACCCCTTCTCCGACGCTCCGTGAGCGACTCAGCCGAGAAGGCGCCGGTTCGCGGCTGCTGGCATGGATCGGCGGTGCGGTGACGTTGCTCGGGGTCGTCCTGCTGCTGATTCTGGCCATCCAGCGCGGCTGGCTCGGCCCGTTGCCGCGGGTCGCGGTCGGCGCTGCGTTCGGCGGGATCCTTGTCGGCGCGGGTGCTTGGCTGCACCGCAAACCTGTTGCGCGCACCGGAGCGTTCGCCCTTGTCGCGACGGGGGTCGCGACGCTCTATCTCGACACTGTCGCTGCCACCTCCTTGTACGATTTCCTGCCGGTTCCCGCCGGGCTCGCGGTCGGCTTGGCGATCGCGGTGGGCGGCCTTTTGCTTGCGGTCAAATGGGATTCCTCTCTCCTGGCGATTGCCGTGGTGGGAGGATGCGGAGTGTGTGCGCCCCTGATCACTTGGGGCTTCACCGGTGAACTCGTGACGTTCCTTCTCATGATCCAGATCGCGACCGTCCCTGTCCAGCTTCGACGGTCATGGTGGCCACTTTCGTTTACTGCGGCCATTCCGCCCTTGACAACGGCGCTGATCGGCGTCGGTCTGCGCACCTTGCCGTTGTGGGCAGTGATTGCCGCCGGTGTGGTCAGTGCGGCGGCAGCGCTGGTCGCGTTGCGGCGCAACGACAATGAGCCTTACTCGCTGTCTGTTCTCGCTGTTTCCCCATTGCCGGTTCTGGTTGCCGCGCTGGTGCGGGACAAGCCGGAATCCGTGCTTCTTGCGGGTGGAGCGGCAGTTGTTCTCATCGCGACCTGGACCATCGTGCGGGGGAATTCCGGTACTGTCGCGGGAATCGGTGGTCTGGTAGCCGCGATGCAGGCGACCGTCACGCAGTTCGATGGCGGAGCTGTCCTGCTTGGCGAAGCGGTAGCGCTCGCGTTCGCGGCGAAGTTTGCTCGAAACCGGTTCGCGCTAGGCGGTTCTCTCGCCTTCGGGGTGATCGGCGGGCTGTTCGCGCTCGGTTCTGACGTGACCCCGGCGTTGCTGGTGCTCCCGCATTGGCATCCGCGCGATCTTCTCTTTACCGCGCTGTGCTCGGCCGCACTTCTCCTCGCGGCGGCTATCGCGTTGCCGTGGGCGGCAACGCGGCTCAACGTGGTGAAATCGGACAGCCTTGCGCCTTGGCTGCCTGCGGGATTGTGTGCGCTCTACGGTGCCGCAGGGCTAGTGCTCGCCGCGTCCATGCTCGTAGTCCCTGGTCGCGCCGGATTCCTGGTTGGCCACACACTTGTCACGGTTTCCTGGACGGTGGTGGCGTTCGTCCTTCTCCTGCGGGGAATCGAGGTAGTCGCCTTGCGGATCACCGGGTTGGTTCTGGTGGCTGCTGCGGTCGCGAAGCTCGTATTGTTCGATCTCGCCGCGCTGGATGGGTTGGCGCGCGTGGGCGCGTTCCTCGGCGCTGGGGTGATCCTGCTGGTGGCGGGTGCCCGGTACGCGCGGGTTGTCGCGTCGCGCTGAACTTGCCAGAAGTCCCCCGATCCGGGGAATCGAGACCGACCTTGGATCGGGGGTTTTTCTTGTGTGACACCAGAAATGAGCATCCCGGCGCGGTGGCCGGGTACGGCGCGCGAAGGCCGCGGTGCGGGCGTCCGGGACGGAAATGTCGGTGGCTCGTGGTTACCTGGGACACCTACCGAGGAGGTATCCGATCATGACCTACACCCACGACCCGAAACTCATTGAACGCGCGGGCGAATCCATCGCCTGGCTCACCACCGTGACTCCGAGCGGACGCCCCGCGCCGCGGCCGGTCTGGTTCGTGCTCGACGGCGAGGACATCGTGGTCTTCAGTCGGCCGGGCACGGCCAAACTCCGGCACCTCGCCGCTAACCCGGAGGTGAGCTTCCACCTGAACAGCGACGAACACGGCGGGAGCATCATCGTCGTCAACGGACGCGCGCACATCGACGAGGCCAAAGCCTCCGAAGCGCCCGGTTACCTGGCGAAGTACCAGAGGCACTACGCCAGTATCGGGTTCGCCGATCCGGCTGCTTTCGACGCCGACTACTCCGTTCGGATCCGGATCGTGGCGGAGAAGTCCTGGGGATTCTGAGAGCAGCTCCGGATTCAGAAGCCGACATCCAGGCAAGCCAGCCGTCCACCCGCGGTGGCGGCGTGCCCGGGGTTGGTGTGGGTGTGGGTTTCGTGGATCACCACGGACTTCGCCCGCCGCCCGTCGAAGGTCCAGTCCACAGTGGAGGTTGCATGACCGATTCCTGAGCGGTCGGTGGTGAAGTCGAGCCAGATCTCGTTGTGCGGGTTGGCGTAGGCCGGATCCACCGAGGGCTTCACCGGGTCCGGCACGTGTTGGAAGTGTCCGCCCGCGGCGTCACCGGTGGCGCCGCAGGAGTTCACATGCGCGTGGGCACCGTATTCGTGGTGCGGCGAGAGGCCGCTGATCACCAGCACGGTGGTGGTGCCGACGCGACTGCCAGACAGGACGGAGACGTGCGCCTTGGCTCCGACGGGCACAAGGTCCGGACGGTAGGTGACGGCTTGGGTGCCGGGTGCGTATGCGGCGAATGTGCCGTGGGCGGCGGTGAAGTGCAGCGGCGAGACCGTAGTCGGGGCGGCTGAGGCGGAGGTGGCCGAGAGGCTCGTGACAGAGAGACCGGCGGTGAGGGCCGCGGAAAGGAACTTAGGGAGGAAACGCATGAAACTTCTCTAACCAGTCGGCGCGTGGCGTGCCATGTTCTCCACTCGAACGTGTGGGAGGTCGCCCGGATCTTGGGAGGGCTTTTCGCGAGGGGGAGGTGCGTGGGGTCGCTGGGTGGTGACGGCACCGGGATCAGCCCGATCCAGGCGTGGGCCGGGTTCAAGCATCGGCCGGGCCAGGCGTGGGTCCGAACGTCGGCCGGATCAGACGTCGGCCGGGTCGGGTGTGGGCCGGGTCGGGTGTGGGCCGGGTCGGGTGTGGGCCGGGTGTGGGCCGGGTCAGACATGGGCCGGGTCGGGCGGGTGCGAGTGCGGGCGCTGTCCGGATGCAAGGCGTGAGGGGCGAGCCTGTCCTTGTCGTGGGGTGGTTCCGAGGTGCTCTGGTGCGTCCTGGATCCACGTCGCGGACAAGGGCGGCTGGCGGGCCGAGCGGCTTCGGACAGCGGTTGCGGCGGACGGGAAGGCCGTGCCACTGGCCGGGTGAGTTTTCGGGCGTCGGCGCGCTGGGTACTTGGCAGCGTGGCAGCGTCGGACTTGCCCGGCGATGCTTCGGCGAGCACCGGTGGAGCCTGACATGCCTCACGACCCGAACAGTGCCATGGGGTTTGACGGTCGTCGTGCGGATGACCACGAATCGGCAGGTGCCGGCGGACCGGTCGAGGCCGGTGGGTTGTCGGAGGGCGATGGACCGGCGGACGCCAGCGGGCAGGCCAGCGGTGGCGGATTGCCCAATGGTGGGTCTGCTGGCGGCGGACTGGCGAGCGGCGGACCGGTGCGATCTAGCGGGTGGGCGCAGGACACTGGGCCGACTCAGGCCAGCGGGTCCGTGCAGGGCAGTGGGTCGGCGCAGGCTGCGGGACCAACGCAGGCAAGCGGGTCGGCGTACGCCCCCGGACCGCCAACGCCCAGCGGGTCGGCGCGCGCCGGAGGTCCGCCGCAAGCCAGCGGGTCGGCTGAGGTCGGCGAATCGGCGCGCGGCGGTGGCTCGGCGCAGGTCACCGGGTCGGCGGCGGACGTCGGCGACGACGTCGAGCACACCGGCGAGACGCGGAACCAGATGCTGCAGCGAAACGTCGGCGAGCTGTTGCAGGAGTTGCGGGTCGCGCAGGCGGGTGTGCAGATTCTGTTCGGGTTCCTGCTGTCGGTGGTCTTCACGGGCCGGTTCCATGACGCCAGCGGGTTCGAGAAGACGCTGCATCTGCTCGCGGTCCTGCTCACCGTCGCGGCGACCGCGTTGCTGATCGCGCCTGCGGCGTGGCACCGGATTCTGTTCCGGACTGGGCGGCGGGAGCAGATCCTGCAGGTCGGCAACCGGGTCGTGCTCGTTGGGTTCGGGTGCCTTGCCGCGGCGATCACTGTCACTGTCGCGCTGATCGCGAAGGTCTCTTTCGGACCGGTCGCGATGGGTCTCGTCGGTGGGATGGCGGTGTTGCTGTTCGGCCTGCTGTGGTTCGCGGTGCCGGGCATGCTTATCGGCGACCGAAGGCGACGCAACGGTCACTGAGCGGCGTCGGTGCGAACTGCCGTTTGTCCTGTTCAGGACAGAAACGCCGGGACGTGGAGCTGTTCATCGAGCCGTCGGCAATTGTTGCCGTAGCGGTCGGGACCCGCCCGTAGCTTCCTGCTCGTGACTGACTCTTCACGGCGGAACTTCCTGCGTGGTGCCGGAATCCTCGGTGCCGGCGCGGCGGTGTCCGCGCTTCCTGGTCTGAACGGGATCGCCGCGGCGGACCCCGACGTCGCTCGGCGGCCGGACGGTGACAGCCCGCGGTTCACGGTCGCCGTCATGCCGGACACCCAGTACCTGTTCGACGAGGATCGGGGCGACTCGACACCGGTGGACGCCTCGTTGTCGTACGTGCTGCGGCACGCGCATGACGACAACGTTGTCTTCCTCGCCCACCTCGGCGACCTCACGCAGAACGGGCAGGCGCGGGAGTTCGCTGGCATCAGCCGGTCGTTCCAGATGCTCGACCGGGCTCGGTTCCCATACAGCACGCTCGCGGGCAACCACGACATCGACGGTTCCACCGACGACCAGCGCGGGCGGACGCCGTACCTCGACGCGTTCGGGCCGCAGCGGCAGCGGAACTCGCCGACGTTCCGCGGTTCCTCGAAGGACGGCTACAACACCTACCACGTGTTCCAGGCCGCCGGCCGGGAATGGCTGGTGCTCGCGATGGATTGGCGTCCGTCGGCGGCCGGGTTCGCTTGGGCGAAGCAGGTTCTCGCGCAGCATCCGCGGATGCCCGCCATCCTGACGATCCACGAGCTGGTCAACTCCGACGAGCAGGGCAAGGCGTTCCTGTCGGACTTCGGCAACCAGGTCTGGGACGAGTTCGTCAACCAAAGCGACCAGATCTTCCTGACCCTCAACGGCCACTACTGGCCGCCGGGCCGTCTGGTGAAGCGCAACGCCGCCGGCCACGACGTGCACTTGCACCTCACGAACTACCAGGACCGCTACTACGGCGGCAGCGGCATGATCCGGCTGTACCAGTTCGACGTCGCCCGCGGTGTGATCGATGTCCGCACCTTCTCGCCGTGGCTCGACGGCCGACGCGACCTCAGCGAACTCGAGCGCATCGAGGCCGAGCGCAGCACCGATGTCGACTACTTCAGCATCGACATCGACTTTGACAAGCGGTTCGCTGGTTTCGCGCCCATCCCGGTGCCGCCGGCCCGTCCGGTGCAGCCGCAGCTCGTGCCGGGCACGGTCGCGTACTGGCGGTTCGAGGGCGGCCGTGCGGGTGCTCCGGTCCCGGACAACACGCTGATCAAGGACCTCACCGGACGCGGCAACGACCTGCGCCGCGCGACTGTCCCGGGCAGCGGACCCGACGCGTTGACTTACTCGGCGGATTTCTCGCCTCGCCAACCGTCACGCGCGAGTCTTCGGTTCGACGGCGCACGCAACCCTGGCCGCGGCGCGTATCTCCAGACCGTCGACAGCGCTCCGATGAACAGCCTGACGTTCCAGCGCGGCTACACGGTCGAAGCGTTCATCCGCCTGCCCGAAGACTTCCGCGACGGCACCCATGGCTGGTGCGGCATCTTCGCGCGCCTCGGCAACGGAGGCGCGGCCGGAAAGTCCGGCGACGACCCGAACGAATCGGCCGCGACGTTCAGCCTCTCGGACGGCGCGGAGCTGCAGTGGGCGGTGTTCCCGTTGAACCAGAACGGGATCTCGACCAACTGGGGCCACGAACTGCCGCTGGCGAAGTGGTGGCACGTCGCGGTCGTCAACGACGGACGGCGCAGCACGCTGTACGTCGACGGCTGCCCGCTGCTGCGCAACCCCAAGACGCCGGCGATCGGCCTGGCCAACCCGGGCGGCAGCTGGCTGGTCGGCGCGTCGTCGTACCAGGGCAAGGTGGAGCGCAGCTTCTACGGCGAGATCGGCGAGGTCCGCGTGGTCGACCGGGCGCTGGCTCCGAGGGAATTTCTGCTGGGCGGGTAAGCGGGACCGATCGGTCGGCAATTGCGCCTAGCGACCGCGGAAGGCGGGGTGTGCGGGCTGGGATTGGAGCCGGAACCGACTTGGTGGCGGAAGCCGGAATCCAGGGCGCGCTATTCCGATTGCGCGGTGGGCAATTTCGGCACGTGCGTCCGTTCGGGGTATTGCGAAGCTGGCGGCTCCGGCCAGTCGGTCTAGTTGGGAAGGGAGGTAATAGGCATCTTGAAGTAGCGTCGGCGTGGCGTGAATTCGTTCGGAGGTGAGTGCTGGCCCGGTCATTTCGCGGAGGCCAGCACTGTGCCGGTGAGCGGGACAATGCTTGTCATGCTGGGGACGCTCCGGAATCGGCGAGCGTTCCCGTGCCGAGGCAGGGGGTCGCTAGCGTCGTTGCTGGGGGTACTAGTACTCCAGCTGTAGTTCGTGATCGGGTGCTGGTTGTTGGTGTCGCTGCTGGTAGTGGCTTTGGCGGGAGCGGTGTTGGTGTCGTCGGCGCCAGGCGGACCAGGCCAGGATGTCGATGATCTTGCGTGCTGGTTGCAGGATGAGCTGGGCGTAGAGGTGCCTGATCTCGTTGCGTGTCAACGGGATCAGGTCCTCGGCCGACGGTGTGCTGCGAGCCTGAGCCGCGGCGATGGCGAGGAAGGCGTGCGCGAACATGACCAGGGTGGTCCAGCGGTACCAGGAGGTCCAAGTGCGGACCTGGTGTTCGTCGAGGCCGGTGAGTTCTTTGCCGGTCTGGAAGGTCTCCTCGATCGTCCAGCGCCGCCCGGCGACGCGCGCGAGGTCGGCCAGCGCGACCCGGCGGGGGCTGTAGCAGCGGTAGAACGCCGTTTCCCCGGTCCGCCGGTTACGGCGCATCAAGATCCAGTGGTATCCGGTCTTGCCTGCCGGATGCAGCCGCAGCCGGGCCCACAGGTAGTAACGGCGGCCTTTCGCGCCGGCCCCGGCGGAGAGCTTCTGCCAGGCCCGCTTCGGCAGCGCGGCGGCGCGCTCGTCGGCCCGCACGCTCTCCTCGCCCGGACCGGGAACGCGGTGGTCGCAGGCCACGGCCAGCACATAGGCCTGTTCGCGGGCCTCGAGCGGATCGCGCAGGCCGGCGGCGTCTTTGCCGTAGGCCTCGTCCCCGGTCACCCACCCCACCCGGACTCCCGCCTCCAGCGCACGAGCGATCATCGCCAAGGCCAGCCGGGATTTCGTGGTGAACAGGGTCTGCGCGGGCACTCCGGCCCGGTCCCGCCGGGCCTGGTCCTCTGCCCAGCTTTCGGGCAGGTAGAGCTCGCGGTCGATGAACGTGTGCCCGGCCGGGGTGGAATACACCAGGAACACCGACATCTGCGAGTTCTCGATCCGTCCCGCGGTGCCGGTGTATTGCCGCTGCACCCCGACCGACTCGACGCCCTTCTTCAGGTCACCGGTCTCGTCGATGACCAGCATCGCGTCCTCGACACCCAGGTGCTCGACCACGACCTCGCGCAGGTCGTCGCGGACCCCGTCCGCGTCCCATGTCGCGCGCGAGAGCAGGTTCTGCATCCCGTCCGGGGTCCGGTCTCCGACCTGCTCAGCAATGGTCCAGCAGTTCACCCGCGCCAGCCCGGACAACAGACCCTGCACGAACCGCCCGGCCCGCCGACGCGACTCCACCCGCACGAACCGCCGCCCGATCCGCACGAACATCTCACCCAGCAACGACTGCCATCGCGCAGGGTCTACGCTGGCAGCCGCGGCCGCCACATGATCTTGAGTTGTCCTCACAAACACCATGATCACGTGGCGGCCGCACCCGTCTCACACGACCCCTCCAGCAAGATCACGAACTACAGCTGGAGTACTAGCTAGGCCGGGTGCCGGGCCCGTGTCGGTGCTGGGACCCAGCGGTTGGGTTGCGGATCCCAGGCTGGCCAGCGTCGTTGCTGGGCCAGCAGCGGGGGCGCAACTGGCAGTCGGGACTGTTGCCGGAACGGATGGCTGGGGCGGAACCTCGCTGCCGGAAACAGTTCTGGTGCCGGGACGGCGTTCGGACCGGACTTCCGTAACCGGGACCAGCGCGGGAACCGAAAGGGTGCTCGATGCCTAGACCGATCCCTGGCTGCGCATCGAGATAGCCCTGTCGAAGTCCGGGACGCCAGCTGAAAGCGGGTAGCCCGAGGGCCGCGGCGTGGGACCAGGCGATGCCCAAAGGATCAGCCAATCCGTGGACGGGAGCACCGGCCGGGAGCGGCAGTCCGAGGACTGTGGCTGCGGAACCCGATGGTCCGGCCCGAGAACCAGCTGATCCAGCTCCGCGGCGAGGCCGATCCGGTCGGCGAGCCAGGCCGACGCGGCCGGAGTTCGGCCCGATCCGGACCCCGCCGCGCTAGCCCGAGGATCGCGCCCAAGGGCATCGCCCGAGGGGTCAGTCCGGGCGCGCCAGCCCAGCTACCGCGACCGACGGCCCGGCTCGGGAGCCCAGCCCAGCCCAGCTACCGCGACCAACCGCCCATCTCGGGAACCCGCCCAGCGACCAGCCGTCTGCCCGAGCCGGAAGCCCGGCCAGCGCCTCAGACCGAGAACCCCACCGAGAACCCAGTCTGAGCACGCCATCCCGCGAACCAAGCCCATGACTCAGGCGCGGACCCCGTCATCGAACCAACCGCAGGCCGAGCCATGAAACCGACCGCGGACCCAACGGCCGAACCGACCGCGGGAGTCAACCTCCGAACCGACCCGGAACCAGCCGCGAACCAGCCGCGGACCCCGCCGTCGAATCGGCCTCGAACCCAGCCGGGAAACCCAGACCCGTGGATCAGGCCGTGAGCCTTCCCCACGAATAGTCCTGTTTCGCGAGCTTCAGGTACACGAACAGTTCCGTCGAGACGACCCCCGCGATGGGCCGCACTTCGTCGCCGAGTACGGACAGGAGGTGGTCGTCGTCGCGGCAGAGCAGTTCTGCCAGCAGGTCGAAGCGGCCTGAGCAGAGTGCTATCTGGTGGACGTCGGCGACCTTGGCCAGTTGCTGGGCCACTTCGCGGGCGTCTCCGTCCACCGTGATGCCGACCATCGCCCTTCGGGTCAGGTCGACGTGTTCTGGCGAGGTCACGGCGACTATCTGCACCATTTCCTCTCGCAGCAGCCGTTGTACTCGCTGCCGCACCGCGCCCTCCGAAAGACCTACCGCTTTGGCCAGCGCGGTGAACGACGCCCTGCCGTCCTCCTGCAACAGCGTGATGAGCGTCCGATCTGTCCCGTCCAGCGCTCTCGGGGCGCGCGGTTCCTCGATTTTCGTACGGTTTTCGTCACCCATGCCGTCCCTCCCTGTGTTTCGGCATGTGATTCTTCAGACGCGCAGCGTATCGGCAGGAGCCGGAGAGCAGGAGACCCTTTCCCGTTTTCTTCTCCAGATGGCGGACATGTGCGCTCCCGCACGCCGCCGTTCTGGTGCGCGCGAACAGCGGGTACGGTCGCGGACCGCCAATCCCGAGGAGGAATATTCCCATGACCGAAGCCGTCGCCGCGCCTGTGGTTCCGGCCAAGGGGCTCCGTGCGAACGCGCTGGGCATGGTGTCTTCGACGGTGATCGGGATGTCGTCGACCGCCCCGGCTTATTCGATCGCCGCGACGCTCGGGTTCATCGTGCTCGCCGGAACGGGGTTCAAGGCCGCCGCGTTCGTGTTGCTGTCGTTCGTTCCGGTGCTGTTCGTCGCGTTCGCCTTCCGGGAACTCAACGCGGCCGAACCCGATTGCGGCACCAACTTCACCTGGGCCACCCGTGCGTTCGGCAGCCGCGTCGGGTGGATGACCGGCTGGGTCGTCCTCGTGGAACAGCTGCTGGTGATGAGCAGTCAATCCGCGCTGACCGGCCGGTACACGCTGCTGCTGTTTGGTCTAGACGACCTAGCCAACCACCGCGCGGTGACGACCGCGATCGGGTGCGTGTGGCTGCTCGCGCTGTGCTGGCTGTGCTACCGCGGCATAGAGGTGTCCGCGCGGGCGCAGTGGATCCTCCTCGGCATCGAACTCGCTGTCCTGGTGATCTTTTCCGTCGTAGCGCTCACGCGCGTCTATACCGGCACTGCGGGGCCGCAGGCGAGCACGCCGCAGTGGGACTGGTTGTGGCCGAGCGGGGTCAGCGTCGGAACAGCGGTGTCGGCGGTGCTGCTCGCGGTTTTCATCTACTGGGGCTGGGAGAGTTCGCTTTCGGTGAACGAGGAATCGGCTGATCCTCGGCACGCGCCGGGCCGGGCGGCGATCCTGTCCACTGTGCTGCTGGTGCTCAACTACCTGTCGGTGACCGTCGCTTCGCTGGCTTTCGCGGGCGTCGGCGAGCACGGGGTCGGGCTGGCCAACGAGGCGAACGCCGAGGACGTGCTCGCCGGGCTGGGCGGCGCGGTGTTCGGGACGTCCGGAGTCGGCAAGGTCATGGGGGTGCTGCTGACCGTGTCGGTGCTGACCAGCGGCGCGGCCACGAGCCAGGCGACGATCATGCCCGCCGCGCGCACGACGTTGTCGATGGCCAGCCACGGCGCGCTGCCCAAGGTGTTCGGCCGCGTGCATCCGAAATATCAGACGCCGTCGGTGACCACGTGGGCGTTTGGGTTGGTGTCACTCGCCTTGTACGTGCTGCTGGCGTTGTGGAGCCGGAACGTGCTCGCGGATTCGGTCGACGCGGTCGGGCTCACGATCGCGATCGAGTTCACGGTAACGGCGCTTGCTTGCGTGTGGGTGTTTCGCCGGACGCTGTGGTCGAGCGTGCGCAACTTCTTGCTTCGCGGCCTACTGCCGTTCGTGGGCGGCGTGTTCTTCCTAGCGGTACTGGTGCTCGCGGCGATCGCGTACGCGAAGCCTGACGCCGGAGAGGCCACTGTGTTCGGCATTGGTGGCGTCGCGGTGATTGGTGTCGTGGCGATCCTCGTCGGCTTTCCGTTGATGTTCGCCGTGCAACGCGTTTGTCGGGACTTCTTCGTCGGACGACGTCTGACGCGGGGCACCGTTGCCCGCGACGGTCAGGCCATCGAAAGCTAGCAGCGGCGAAGCAGGTCTTCTTCGGTCTCGCGGCGTACGAGAAGCGTAGCGTGACCGTCGCGTACGCCGACCAGCGGTGGGCGGCCGACGAGGTTGTAGTTCGACGCCAGCGAGTGGTGGTACGCGCCGGTGCACGGTACGGCCAACAGGTCGCCGACGTGGACGTCGTCGGGCAGGCAGACATCCGCCAGTACGTCGCCGGACTCGCAGTGTCGTCCGACCACCGTCATCGGCGTACGCGCGGCTTTTGTGCGACGGCCGACGAGACGCGCGGTGTAGCGCGCGCCGTACAGTGCGGGGCGCGGGTTGTCGCTCATGCCGCCGTCGACAGCGACGAAGGTGTGCGCGCCGCGCTTCACAGCGCACACGCGATAAACGGTGATGCCCGCCGGTCCGACGATCGCACGGCCAGGCTCGATTGTCAGGCGTGGCAAGGGGAAGCTGTGTGAAGAGCATTCGTAGCTCAGTGCGACGCGGAGGCGCCGCGCGTACCCATCGAGGTCGAAGGATGCTTCACGGTCGGCGTACGGTACCGCGTGGCCGCCGCCGAGGTCCAAGTCGCGCAACGTGATTCCGTATTGGTCGCGGATGCGAACGAGCACTTCGACCATCCGTCGGGCGGCTTCTTCGTATCGGTCCACACGGGACACTTGCGACCCGATGTGACAGTGCAGTCCGGCCAGTTGCAGGCTCGGCTGCGAAAGGACTGCTGCGACAGCGCGGTCGACGTTGTCGCGTACGTCGGGGCGTAGTGAGAAGCCGAACTTCTGTCCTTCGGTGCCTGTCGTGATCGCAGCGTGCGTGTCGCCGCTTACGCCGGGCGTGACGCGGATGAGGACGCGTTGTGCGCCGTGTGCAAGGGTGCCGAGTTGCTCAACTTCGTCGATAGAGTCGAGAACGATGCGGCCGACGCCGTACTGCAGCGCGGCTTTCAGGTCTTCGGGCGTCTTCGCGTTGCCGTGCAACAGGATGCGCTCCGCGGGAAAACCGACAGCGCGAGCGACAGCGATCTCTCCGGCGGAGCACGTGTCGAGCGACAGTCCTTCTTCGGCGACCCAACGCAACACTGCTCGCGTACAGAGCGCCTTACTCGCGAAGGCGACATCGGCCTCCGGCAGCGCACGGCGGTACGCGCGAGCCGTTTCGCGCACCTGTTCCTCGTCGAGGAGGTACGCGGGTGTACCGAAACGCGCGGCCAGGTGGCTGACCGGTGCGCCGGCGAAGAACAGCTCACCGCCTTCGCCGAGTTTCGTGCGTTGCGGCCAGAGTCCCGGTTCTAGGTGGTCGGCGGCCTCGCAGCCGAGACTCGGGAGCAGCTCGCTGAGCGTCACGGTTACCTCCGGTCGATGTCGATCGCGGCGAACATCGCCAGCACACTGCGCCGACGCCCGCGCGGAACGTCCCCGAAACGGGCCTCTGACGGTCCAGACGGTCGTGCTGACGCGTTCTTAACGCGCGAGTAACTTCCGCCACACCCTGGCTGAGCTGGGCTTTGCCGAGTTTTCCGGTGACCCGCCGTCTTATCGGACATGGTTGTACAGATGACAGACTTCGCGAGCGAAACCGAGTCGTACCGGCACGAGCTGCGGGTGCACTGCTACCGGATGCTGGGCTCGTTCGACGAGGCGGAAGACCTGGTCCAGGAGACTCTTCTGCGCGCGTGGCGCGGCCGTTCGACGTACGCGGGCCGCGCGAGCCTGTACCGGATCGCGACCAATGCGTGTCTGGACCACCTCGACGCGCATCCACGCGAGCTGCCGACGCTCGATCTGCCGGTTGCGCACGACTCCGACCTCGCGCCGCGTCCCGACGTCGCGGTGCCGTGGTTGCAGCCGGTGCCGGACAGCGCGCTTCAACCGGACGCTGTCGTCGTCGCGCTCGAGACGGTGGAGTTGGCGTTCCTCGCAGCCATCCAGCATCTTTCGCCGCGACAGCGTGCGGCGTTGGTCCTTCGCGACGTACTCGGCTGGTCCGCGCGCGAAACGGCTTCAGCGCTCGGTACGACGCCTGCATCGGTGAACAGCAATGTGTTGCGCGCACGGGCTGAGCTGCGGGAGCACTTGCCTACGCGACGGACGGAGTGGGCGTCGGCGTCTGCCAGCGACGAGGAGCGCGCTGTCGTCGCGAAGTACGTGAAGGCGCTCGTAGAGCACGACGAAGCGGCCTTCGCTGAACTGTTGCGCGAAGACGTGCGTTGCAGCCACGCTCCCGGCGCTGGCGGGCACATGGGACCGGAACCAACGTGGTACGCGGGTCGGGCCGCAGTGCTCGAAGCCTGGGCACCGGCGTTGCGTGGCGGCGACGCTGCCGAGTTCCGCGTGGTCGAGACGCGCGCGAACGGTGTGCCTGCGCTCGCCACTTACGCGCACGCAGACGGCGAGTTCCGGCCTTTCGGATTGGTGACGTTGCGCCTGGACGGCGGTCGCGTCGCGGAGGTGACTACCTTCGGTCCGGAGGTGTTCCGGGCTTTCGATCTTCCGCCGACGCTCGCCTGACGCGTTACGAAAGCCCCCACGAGGACAGGATTCCGAACAATTCGTCCCGTTCGGCGGCGGTCAGCAGGCGACTCGGCGGCCGCACGTCGGGGCGGCACAGGCCGAGTTGCGACAGCGCGTCCTTGACCACGCTGACGTTGTTGGCGTTCCCGTGCGCGGCGCGCATCTCCTCGAACGGGCGGATGCGGTCCCAGATCTCCATCGTACCGGCGAAATCGTGGTTGCGCAGGCGGCGGAACAGGTCGAGCGACATCTGCGGCGCGACGTTCACCAGACCGGAGGTGAACCCCGTCGCGCCGACTGCGAAGTACCCAGGGGCGGACAGTTCGGCGAGGCCGGCGATCCACACGAAGCGCTCGTACCCCGCGTCGCGCGCGACGGTGCGGAAGCGCACCGGATCCGGCACGGCGTACTTCACGCCGAGCACGTTCGGCGCGGCGTCGGCGAGCTGTGCCAGGTCTGAACCCTCGATGGCGGGGTTGCGCACGTACAGGACAACCCCGAGCTCGGGCACTTCGTTCGCGATAGCGCGGTGGTAGTCGATCCAGCCCGCGCGCGACACGTACGGGTGCACAGGCTGATGGATCATCACCATGTCCGCGCCGGAAGCGCGCGCGTGCTTCGCGGCGTTCACGGCTGTACGCACGTCATGGCCGACGCCAGCGAGGACGCTCGCCTCACGCGCGGCCTTCGTGGCGACTTCGAGACACTGTCGCGTTTCTTGCTCGTCGAGCGCGTAGAACTCGCCGGTGTTGCCGTTCGGCGTGACGACCTCGACGCCGCTCAACACGAGCCGTTCGACGAGCCGCTCGTACGTCTCGGAGTCCACGTCGCCGGCTGCGGTGAAGGGAGTAACCGGGATCGCCACCACGCCGGCGAGCCGCTGTCGCTGTTTCTCGAACGCCACGAGCAGATCCGATCTGATATATGATGTCTCAACATCGGCAGCGTAACACGAGGATGTCCGGGACGATCGTCCTGATTTGTGGGATGTGCGTCCCAGATCGGTGCCGTCAGCTGCGCGGACCTCGGGAAAACGGGATGAGCGGAGGGGAACCGCTGGGTACCGTGGCCGGATGCCGGACGCGATCTTCGCCCATCCCCGCCTCGCGTCGATCTACGACGCGTTCGACGGCGACCGGGCAGACCTGCTCGCGTACGTCCGGATCGCCGACGAGCTGGCCGCTCGCCGGGTGCTCGACGTCGGCTGCGGGACCGGCTGCCTGGCGGTCTTGCTTGCTGAAACCGGGCGCACCGTCGTTGGCGTCGACCCGGCCGAGGCGTCGCTCGACCTCGCGCGAGCGAAGGACTCCCGGGTCGAATGGCGGCTCGGAGACGCGACGACCCTGCCTGCGCTGAACGCGGATCTCGCCGTGATGACCGGAAACGTCGCGCATGTCTTCCTGACCGACGACGACTGGGCCGCGACGCTCCGCGGCATCCGGACGGCGCTGGGGCCCGGCGGGTATCTGGTGTTCGAGACTCGTCGGCCGGGTTACCGCGCGTGGGAGACCTGGGACGCGCCGCCGCGTACCCGCGAAGTGCCGGGAATCGGCGCGGTGGAGGAACGCTTCGAGGTCACCGAGGTCCGGCTGCCGCTCGTCTCATTCCGCATCACCTACACGTTCCTGGCGGACGGAAGCGTGGTCACCTCGGACTCGACCCTCAGATTCCGCGGCCAGGACGAGGTGGAGACGAACCTGCGCGAGCAGGGCTACCGAGTCCTGGACGTCCGGCAGGCGCCCGACCGGCCGGACCGCGAGTTCGTCTTCCTCGCGCAAGCCGAGTGAAACCGGCCCGCCCCGGTCAAGGGCGGGCCGGAGCTCAGCGCAGGGCGTCCAGCGCGAACGCCGTGTACATGGCCACCCCGGCGGCCATCGCCGGTTCGTGGAACTTCACCCGGTTCGAGTGGTTGTCCTCGGTCGTCGCCGGATCCGCGCCCGGCTCCCGGGCCCCGATGAACGCGAACGTGCCCGGAACCCGTTGCAGCACATACGAGAAGTCCTCCGCGCCCATGACCGGCGTGGCCAGCTCCTCGACGTTGCCCGCTCCCAGCACCTCCGCGGCCAGCGAAAACACCTCGGCCGCCACCGCCGGGTCGTTGACCGTCGTCGGGTAGCCCGGGTCGACTCCGGCGGACACGCGACAGCCGTGGGCCGCTCCGACCGCCTCGCACACCTTCGGCAGTTCCTCGCGGACGAACGAACGCGTCGACTCCGACAGCGTGCGAATGGTCCCCTCGAGCACCGCCCTCTCGGGAATGATGTTCGTCGTCGTCCCGGCCTCGATGCGGGTCACCGAGACCACCGCCGGGTCGAAGACGCTGATCCGGCGCGTGACCATCGTCTGCAGTGCGCTGACCATCGCCGCCGCGGCCGGGACGGGGTCGATGGCGTCGTGCGGGGCGGAACCGTGCCCGCCGCGGCCGGTGACCTCGACGCTGAACGTGTCCGCCGACGCCATCATCGGCCCGCCGCGCACCTGCAGCACCCCGCTCGGGCTGTTGGCGATCGTGTGCAGGCCGAAGGCTCGCGTGACGCGCGTGCCCGCCGCGTCCAGCACTCCTTCGTGGATCATGTGCCGCGCGCCGTGCATGCCCTCCTCGCCCGGCTGGAACATGAACACCACCGAGCCCGCCAGGTCGTCGACGCGCTCCGACAGCAGCCGCGCCGCGGAGGCGAGCATCGCGACGTGCGTGTCGTGTCCGCAGGCATGCATCGAACCGGCGATCTCGGACGAAAACTCCAAGCCGGTGTCTTCGGTCAGCGGCAATGCGTCCATGTCGGCCCGCAACAGCACGGCCGGCCCGGGACGGGAGCCGCGCAGCACGCCGGTCAGCGACGTCGTGGAGCGGCCCTCGGTGAGTTCGATCGGCAGGTCAGCCAGCGCGGCGCGGATCGCCGCCTGGGTGCGCGGCAGCTGCAAGCCCTGTTCAGGGTGCCGGTGCACCGCGCGGCGAAGCTCGACAGTGCGGTCCTGAAGCTGCCGCGCGGCGTCGAGCAGCCCGGCGTGGCGATTGCCGGGCAGGGTGGGGAGGTCGGTGGGTCCGGTCATGGCTCGATAGTGGCACCTCGCACGCTTCAGGCGCACCGTGCGTGCGTTCGCCAGCGAGGCGGAATACGGTGTGCGCATGGCGGTGCAAGAGCCGGTCACGGGCTTCGCGATAGCTGTGGTCCGTGAAGACGGTCGGTGGCGGTGCAGTGCGCTCGATTCCTCGGCGCTCACAGAGTTGGACGCGGCGATCACCGAGCTGGGCAAGCTCCGGTCGACCGGGGCGGCGTTCGGCCTGCTGGCCGTCGACGACGAGTTCTTCGTGATCGTCCGGCCGAGCCCGAGGGGACCGTCGCTGCTGCTGTCGGACGCCGCCGCGGCGCTCGACTACGACATCGCGGCCGACGTCCTCGACGTGCTGCGCGTCGACCCTCCCGACGAGGACGACGACGCCGTCTGGCCCGAGGGCGACCTCGAAATCCTGGCCGACCTCGGCCTGCCCGGCGGCGAACTGGAGGTGATCGTCGGCGAGGTCGACCTCTACCCGGACGAACAGCTCCAGATGATCGCCCAGCGGTGCGGCTTCGAGGCCGAGTTCTCGAAACTGCTGGACCAGCTCTGAGACGGCCGGACGACACCGAGGCCGTGCGGGCCGCGCTGGACGCGGCCCGCGCCCCCGGTGCCGACGTGCCCATCGGCGCGGTCGTCTTCGACCCCGACGGGCACCCGCTGGCCTCGGCCCGCAACGCGCGCGTCGAGCTGGCCGACCCGACCGCGCACGCGGAAATCCTCGCTCTCCGCGCGGCGGCCCGCGAGTACGGCGACGGCTGGCGGCTGGAGGGCTGCACACTCGCGGTCACGCTGGAGCCCTGCACGATGTGTGCCGGCGCGCTCGTGCTCGCCCGGGTGGCGCGGCTGGTCTTCGGAGCCTGGGAGCCCAAGACCGGCGCGGTGTCGTCGCTGTGGGACGTCGTGCGCGACCGCCGCCTCAACCACCGGCCGGAAGTCCACGGCGGAGTGCTCGAAAGCGACTGCGCGGCCCTGCTCGAGACGTACTTCGCGGACCGCCGTCCAGGCGGCGAGTAACCCCCGCCGCACCCCGCGGAGGGGGTCCGGTATTGTTCTCGGCGGTGGCGTGTCCGAGCGGCCGAAGGAGCACGACTCGAAATCGTGTGACGGTTGATCCCGTCCGTGGGTTCAAATCCCACCGCCACCGCTCGCGAGTGGGCGAGCCATGTCGACGGAAAGCGTCGACGTGGCTCGCTCGCCTTGTTTCTGGGGGTGCAACCCCCAGGCCCCGCCCGGAGGGGCTTCGCCCCCCGGACCCCCCAGCCGGGTGGGTCGCCTTCCGTTTCTTGGTTGCGGTTCGTTGTTGGTAGCGGTGGTGCTTGGGGGTTGCGTCCGTAGGGTGGGGGTATGGGCGAGGAGCTTCCGCCGGTGGGCAGGACTGCGGTTGGGGTGGCTGGGCTTCGGGCGTTGGAGAGCGGGCGGCCGGATCGGTTGTTCGAGGATCCGTATGCGGGCGCGTTCTTTCACGCTGGGCGGGCGATCTTCGAGGGCGAGCAGGAGCGCCACCGCGGGCTGGGGATGGTGTTCGCGCAGCAGGTCGCGGTCCGCACCCGGTTCTTTGACGACTTCGTGAGCGGCGGACACCAGACGGTGCTTCTCGCGGCCGGTCTTGACGCTCGGGCGTTCCGGCTCGACTGGCCCGACGGTGCGCGCGTGTTCGAGGTCGACCTGCCGGACGTGCTCGCGTTCAAGGAAACCGTGCTGGCCGAACAGGGGGCGCGGCCTCGGTGCGAGCGCACGGCGGTCCCGGTCGATCTGCGCGACGACTGGGGCGCGGCGTTGAGAAACGCGGGATTCGCCCCGGAGCGGCCGACTGTCTGGCTCGCCGAAGGGCTGCTCGTCTACTTGAGTCGGGACGAGGCGGAGCGGCTGCTCACGGGTGTCACGGAGATGTCCGCGCCGGGCAGCCGGATTTCGTTCGAACACCGGCCGGACGGCGAGCGGGACGGACTGCTGGAGCGGGCACGCGAAGTCGGCGGCGAGGTGACGGCGCTCTGGCGCGGCGGTCTCGCGGGCGACGGTCCGGAGTGGCTCGCCGCGCACGGCTGGCAGCCGGAAACCGTTACGGTCGCGGAACTTGCCGTCCGATACGGACGTGAGCCGCTGGACATCACGCGCGGCGGATTCGTGACCGCGACCCGCTAATTCTCTTCCTGCAGCACCGGTGTTCCGAAGGCGTCGAGGAAAGTCGTTGCCTCTCCTATGGTCGCGACGCCGCGAGCGACCGCTTCCGCGATGGTCCCGCACGCCTCCCGCACCGCTGGCTCGGCGGAGCGGTCGCCGGCCAGCAACGCGACGGCCGCCGGGGACACTCCTTCGGCGATCAGCATCACCTGCGCCGCGGTCTGATCCGCCAGCCGGTCAAGCAATTCCGCCAGATCCAAGCCGACCGACGCCGTACGCGCGGCGGCTTCGGCGGCCTGCCGGTAGTACGCGTCGAGTTCGTCCGCGCTGCCCCGGAAACGCGCGGCCGGTTCGCCGCCCCATTTGCGTTCCGCGCTGTGCGCGCCGCGTTCGAACTCCAACCGCGCCATGACCAAAACGTCGCGGCCGGCCGACAGCGTGCGCGCCGATTCGCGGATCGTCTGCGGGGAACAGTCGATCTGACGCAGCGCGGCGATCGGATCCGGTGCGCCGATCGCGGCGGCCGCGGCACCCAAAGAAGCCAACCCGGCGGCCGCGTTTTCCAGCGCCGGGTGGAGGAACGGCATCAACTCAGCAGCGCCGTCGCGATCGTCGGGCGGTGGTGGTGGCCGCGGGCGGCCATCCGCAGCTGACCGGCGAGATCGGACGTCGCGTCGCCGAGCATGCGCGCGTCGATGTCGCGCGCGGCGAGCGCCGCCTCCCACCGGGCGGCGATTTCCCGCGCTGGTGCGGAAATACCCCACGGCGTCGATTCGAGGCGGGCTTCGGAAAACCGGCCCGCCGCACGGTCCGCGTCGGCAGCCGCTCGATCGAGCGCGTCCGCGGCGGCGTTGAGCCGCTCGCTCGTCGAACCTGCCATGGGGACCTCCGCTTTCCAGGAGAGCGCGAACCGCGGTCCGCCACCCTCTGGAGAGATCTAACCCCATCGAGGTCGTCCAGGTCACTCGGCCGGGCGTGCGACTGTTTCACATCGTGGGGAGCCTTGACCTGGTGATCTGTACCCCGTCAGAATTGGACTCATGCCAGAGACCCGGGAAGTGCCGCTAGCCGGCCGTGCCCCGGCACGGACGGACGGCGAGGGCGTAGCCGCTCTCCTCACGCGTCGCGGTCGTCTCGGCTCTCCTCCCGCGTAGGCGATTTTCCGCTGTTCTTTTCGTTGCCACAGCCGAATTCACCTATTCTTCGGGAGTACCGCCATGTCTGTAGACCTGCCTGCCCGCCTGCGCTCGTCCGTCACCCCGGACGACGGGATCCTCGAAGGCCCGCGCGTGCTGCGCCGCCTTCCGGACGGCGTTGAAGAACGTCCCTACGAGCTTTTCGCCCTTCGCCCGCTCGGACGAGTGATCGGCGCGGAAATCTCCGGAGTGGACCTCGGCGCGCCGGTGTCGCCGCGGCTGCGGGCCGAACTGAACCGCGCGCTGCTGGAGTGGAAGGTGCTGTTCTTCCGCGACCAGCACATCACGTCGCAGCAGCAGCGCGCGTTCGCCGCGAACTGGGGTGAGCTGGAAACCAACCCGTTCATCCCGCGGGGAGATTCCGACCAGGTCGTGCGGTTCACCCGCACCGCCGGGATGCCCGGATACGAAAACATCTGGCACACCGACGTCACCTGGCGGCCGAATCCGGCGCTCGGTTCCGTGCTGCGGCTGGTCGAGGTCCCGCCGATCGGCGGCGACACGATGTGGGCCGACATGGCCGCCGCCTACGACAACCTGCCCGCCGACGTCCGCGAGCGGATCGACGGCCTCACCGCGGTGCACGATTTCGTCCCCGGTTTCGACCGGTTCACCGACCCGGACCTGCTGGCCCAGTGGCAGGACGCGTACCCGCCGGTCGAACACCCGGTGGTGCGGATCCATCCGGAGACCGGACGGCGGACGTTGTTCGTGAACCAGGCGTTCACCACGCACATCGTCGGCCTCGACCGCGCCGAAAGCGACCGGCTGCTGCGGTATTTGTTCCTGCAGGCGCACACGCCGGAATTCCAGGTGCGGTTCCGCTGGGAGCCGGATTCGGTGGCGTTCTGGGACAACCGCGCGACCCAGCACTACGCGGTGAACGACTACCACCCGCACGTCCGGATCGCCGAGCGCGTCGCGATCGTCGGGGACCGGCCGTACTGATCACCGCGCGACGCCGGTGAGCACGGTGTCGACAAGTCGTTCGAGATAGGCGTCGTCGGCGAGTTCGCCTCGGTCGTGGGCACGGTCGAAGAGGACCTGCTCACGGCCGAGGCGGTCGGCGAAGAACCGTCCGGCGGCCTCGGCGGTTGCGGGCCGGCCCGGCAGCGCGGAGACGACGGCCGTGATGACGCGCCCGCTCGCCGGATCGGACAGCAGGCGGTGGATCTGCTTCGCCAGTTCGAGGAGATCGCGGCGCAGGGAACCGGTGTCGGGGATCGTGAAGGTGAGCTCAGGAGCCTGCGCGAGGGCGTCGGCGAGGACCTCGTCTTTGGTCGCCCAGGTGCGGTAGATCGTCGTTTTGTGGACCCCGGATTGAGCGGCGACCGCTGACGACGGCGCTTCCTTCAGCGCGTGGCTGCTCCGCCGGGTTCTTCCCGCAGAAGTCGCCGAACCGGTTCTCGCCGCGGTACCCCGGACAGGTGCTTCTGCTCAACGCCGTCACGACCACTTCCGCCTTGGCGAGCGCCGGTTTTTGGCTGCGGGTCGGGACGGGCACCGCAGATCGTGCCGGGAGCTGGCCATTACCTGTCGCTTACACACGGAGAGATATGCGCGCGCGTGGTAAACAGCGCCGCGACGGCTCTTGCCGGCAGCTAATGCTCACGAGTGGCGAGGCAGGCCGCCTTCCTCCCCTGCTCGCGCTCCCCCGCGCGGTCAAGGCGGCGCCTCGCCACTCGCGAGGCTTCCCCGGGGCAAATCCGTGGAGCCGCGGTCGCGGGAGAAGCGGAAAGTCCCGCGCCCGCGGCTTTTTTCCCGGGTGGCGGCACCCGCGCACTCGACGACGGTCAACCCCCACGTGACCGTGTCGCCTCCCCCTGCGGGGTGCTACCCGTGAGCGCCGGGGCGGCCCGAAAGTGGTCTGGGCCACAGTTTCCGCGCTCATCGGTAAAGTACTCCCGCGAGGTACCCGTCGACCCCGGGCTTGAGCTGCATTTAAGGCAGATGCGCCGTCCGGGTGACGGCGGGGACGGCGGGTCAGCCGCGAAGTCCTTCGACTGTCGCGAAACCATCACTGACCGTCACGTTCGTGCCGCGCCGCGCGGACAACCCGACGAACCGCCGCAGCGCTTCGTCGGCGTTGGCTCCCGTCAACGGTACGCATTCGTTGTCTTCGCCGCGGCGAATCGGCACTAATTCGACCCGCATCTGGTCGCCGACGACGCAACCCGCGAGCAGGCCGTCACGGTGCCGGTCGCGCATGGCCGGCCAGTCGAAGACGAGGTTGCCCAGGCTGTAGAGGATCGGGCAGCCGCGATACACCTCGATCGGCTGCACGGTGTGCGGTCCGTGTCCGACGACCAGATCGGCGCCGGCGTCGATGATCGCGTGCGCGTAGGTCACCTGGTATTCGGCCAGTTCGTCGCCGGGGAGGCCCCAATGCATCGACACGACGACGTGGTCGGCCTCGGCGCGGGCGCGGCGGATGTCGGCGAGCAGCAGCTCCAGGTCGCGGCGGACCGGCGTGGTGTGCACGATTGGCGGGCGGCCGGGGACGTCGAGGACGCGCGGATCAGGTTGGTACGACGTGTAAGCGCCCGCCACGGCGACGCCCGGCGAGTCTTCCGTCGCCTCCTGCCCGACGGGCCAGCACAGCGAGGTGTAGGCGAGGAACGCGATCCGGCCGCCCGATCGTTCGAGGATCGCCGGCGCGTGTGCTTCCGCGAGGTTCGCGCCCGCGCCGCAGTGCGCGATTCCGGCGCGGTCGAGCACGGCGAGGCTCGCCATCGCCGCCGCCGGCGGGTAGGTGACGTTGTTGGCCACCGACACGACGTCGATCTCGGCGGCGGTCAGCGCGGCGACCATCTCCGGCGGCGAGTGCCGCCAGTTCGGCTTGTGCGGGATGTCCAGACCGGTCGAGCCGGACAGCGGTCCCTCGAGATTCACGAACCGCACATCGGCGCCGGTGAGCAGCGAGCTCAACGGGGCGAACGCCGTTTCCGGGTTCGCGCGGCCCTGAAGGTTGACGTCTCCGCCGAGTACGAGCGTGATCATTGCGTCAACCCGTCCAAAGGAGGAAATCCTCCCAGCTCGTTACGAATCGTTGCCCTTTCGTCTTCCTCTGCGTCGCTTGTTCGGGGGACGATGCCTCGACCGTTGAGATGCAGAGGGGACTCAGGGTGACCATATCCCGTCGTCCTGCCGGGGGTAGAAGCGCCGGTGGGACAAGACTGACCAGAGGCGCGATTGCCGTCTCCGCCGCGGCTCTCGCACTGGGCGGAGTGGCCGCGCCCGCTTCGGCGGCACCGAGCGCGGACGCCCTGATCGCCGAGGTCTACGGCGGTGGCGGCAATTCCGGGGCCACGTTGACCAACGACTTCATCGAGCTGGCCAACCACGGCGGCGCGCCGGTCGCGCTCGACGGCTACAGCGTCCAGTACCTGCCGGCTTCGGCGAGTGCGTCGAGCAAATGGCAGGTCACGCCGCTCGCCGGATCGGTCGCGCCGAAGGGCCGCTACCTCGTCGCGGAGGGGAAGGGGAACGGCGGCACGGTCGCGCTGCCGACGCCCGACGCGACCGGGAGCATTGCGATGTCCGCGACCGCCGGCACCGTCGCGCTCGTGTCCGACAGCGCGCCGCTGACCTGCAAGACCGCCGCTGACTGTGCCGCGGACAGCCGGGTCAAGGACCTCGTTGGCTTCGGCGATGCCGTTGTCCGCGAAGGAACTCCGGCCGCCGCGCCGTCGAACACGACCTCGGTCGCGCGCGCGGCGACGCTTGCTGACACCGACAACAACAGCACGGACTTCGCTGTCGGCGACCCGACGCCCACCAACACCAAGGGCGAGACCACCGGCACCCAGCCCGGCGACCCGGGTGTTCCGGCGAAGATCCACGACATCCAGGGCATCACGCGGATTTCGCCGTTCAAGGACAAGCAGGTCGAGGACGTCACCGGCATCGTCACCGCGGTACGGAGCTTCGGCTCGGCCCGTGGGTTCTGGATGACCGACCCGCATCCGGACAGCGACCCGCGCACCAGCGAGGGACTCTTCGTGTTCACCGGGTCGACCACTCCGGCAGTGGCGGTCGGCGACGCGGTCACCGCGCAGGGCAAGGTGAAGGAGTACTACCCGGACGCGCCCGCGACCTCGAACTACCAGTCGCTGACCGAGCTGACCAGTGCACAGTGGACAGTCGACTCGCAGGGGAATCCGCTGCCGGCTCCGACGGTGCTGACGCCGGATCAGGTGCCGGATGTGCTGGCCCCCAACGCGGGCGGCAACATCGAATCGCTGCCGCTTGAGCCGTCGAAGTACGCGCTGGACTTCTGGGAATCGCACGAAAGCGAGATCGTCCAGGTATCTGACGCGCGCGTGGTCGGCCCGAGCAACAAGTACGGCGAGCTTTACGTGACCACTAAGCCGCAGCAGAACCCGACGCCGCGCGGTGGCACCGTGTACCTGGGATATGACAAGATCAACACTGGCGTGCTGAAGGTTCAGTCGATCATTCCTTCCTCGCAACAGGTGGCCCCGAAGGTCAACACGGGCGACGTGCTCACCGGCGTCACCTCCGGTCCGGTGGAGTACAGCAACTTCGGCGGGTACACGCTGTTCGCTTCGAAGCTGGGTGCGGCCAAGGACAACAAGCTGCAGAAGGAAACCACGCGCAAGCAGCGTCCGGGTGAGCTTTCGGTGGCGACGTACAACGTCGAGAACCTCGCACCGTCCGATTCGGACACCAAGTACGCGCAGCTCGCACACGGCATCGTCGACAACCTCGCGACGCCGGACATCGTTACCCTGGAGGAAATCCAGGACAACAGCGGCGCGACCGACGACGGAACGGTGGACGCCGACGCGACGCTGAAGAAGTTCACCGACGCGATCGTCGCCGCGGGCGGACCGCGGTACCAGTGGCGGCAGATCGACCCGGTGAACGACGAGGACGGCGGACAACCGGGCGGCAACATCCGGGTCGGCTTCCTGTTCAACCCGTCGCGCGTGTCCTTTGTGGACCGGCCGGGTGGCAGCCCGACCTCTTCGGTGGGCGTGGTTTCCGACCACGGCAAGGCACACCTGACGCAGTCGCCGGGCCGGGTCGACCCGGGCAACGAGGCCTGGGAGGACAGCCGCAAGCCGCTGGCCGGCGAGTTCGTGTTCCGCGGCCGCACGGTGTTCGTGCTCGCCAACCACTTCAACTCGAAAGGCGGCGACCAGCCGACCCACGGCCGTTACCAGCCGCCGACGCGCAGCTCCGAGGTGCAGCGGCAGAAGCAGGCAACCGTCCTGCAGGGATTCGTGGCGCAGCTGCTCAACGCGGACCCTCGGGCGAATGTCGTGGTCGCCGGTGACCTGAACGACTACCAGTTCTCGCCCGCGCTGGCGAAGCTGACGTCGGGTGGGCTGCTGAAGGACCTGATTTCGACGCTGCCGCCGGCTGAGCGGTACAGCTACGTGTACGAGGGCCAGTCGCAGGTGCTTGACCACATCCTGGCGTCGGCTGCCCCGCGTGGCGTGGACTATGACGTGGTGCATGTCAATGCCGAGTTCGCTGACCAGGCGAGCGACCACGACCCACAGGTGGTGCGGTTCCGTCCTTCGGCGGGGAACCCGTTCGAGGACTGGGCTAACGACGTGCTCGACCAACTGGATCGGGTGCTGCACCGGACGGCGTAGTTAGTTGTCCGTGAAGGGCTCCTTGCGGGAATCAGCTTCCCTCGAGGAGTCCTTCACGGACGTTGACCGTCCCAGCGCGGGCTCAGCGTTTCGCGCGCCACCCAAGTCCCAGCACCGCCTGGACCAGTTCCTGGTAGCTCGGCTTGACCTCTTCCAGGTACCGGTCCAAATACTGCGGCCGGGCAGTAGTCACCGGCTCCGGGTCGTCCAGCGCTTCCACGAAACTCAGCCGGGAAACGTTGTGCAGCGCCATCTTCCACCACCGCTTAGCGCGTTCTTGGGCCTTTTCCTCCCGATCCCGCGCGGCGGCCACCGCGGCTTGCGCGTCCACTAGTTGACGCTCGATTTCGTCCGCTCGTGCCAGTTCCCACGCGCGCAGGTTGTCCGCCGAACCGCGGGCCAGGCCTACGATTTCCTTGTACCGCATGGCGGGGCTGGGAGTTCCTTCGGTCACGACGTACCTCCCGCGGTCGGCTCGGTTTCCGGGCGCTGGAACGGGATGATGACTTCCGGCGCCCCGTGCGTGGTGCGGTCGAAGAACAAGGCCCGGCCCGGTCGTGGCGACCAATGCACGACCTGACCCGCGGCGAAGGGCGACAGTTCGTTGCCTTGGACGTCCAAAGCGGCCCACGCGCCGATGTCGTCCGTGCCGCCGAAACCGAGGGTGTCTTTGAGCCGTGCGATGCTGCGCCACCAGCCGATGGTGTGCACGCCGTGTGCCGGGCCGTTTTTGAGCAGCGTGCGCAGGTGGTCGAGGCCGCTCTTCAGCTGTCCGACGGCTTTTGCTTCCAGCGACGGCAGCGCGGCGTCCACCCCGTATAGCAGCAGAATGCGCGGCGTCGTGGTGGAAAGCGATTCGACGATCGATTCCAGTTCCGCGGAAAGGTCTTCGGTGAGCGTCGCGAGATGCCCCTCCGCCTCCAGCCGGCTCTTCAAGTCCAGCACCGCCGGAGAGCTGGCCACGATCGGGCAGTGAAGCAGGAACTCCACCTGTCCGAGTTCCATTTGCCGGGAAAGCGAGCGGGCTGCGGAGTCCATAATGGACAAAGCTTCCGCGGTCGCCCCGCCGAGCACCGCGACGTTTCGGCCGGGGACCCGGGGCAGGTCGACACCGCAGGCGGCCTCGGTGACGTCGATCGACTGGCCCAGGATCGCCCGCGGCTGCGCGTTCGGCTTGAGTTCCGTGAAGGCCGGGAACTGTTCCAGCACCGGCGAATGCGCACCGTCGAACAGGCGCGGCCGGGTGAATCGCCCAGCGTAGAGTTCCCACAGCTTCTGCTGCAGGTTCACGAAAACGTTTCGACTGCTCGCATCCGGGACGTGCGCGAGCTGGTTGCCGTGCGCGACACCGGAATCGTGGTTGATCACCGCGTGCCACTTGGGTGCGGACACCGCCGCGTTGTTCGTTTCCGCAAGCACCCGGCGAGCCTTCGGCATCGCGATGCGCAGCGTGCACTGTTCGAAGACCGCGGGCTTGCCCCAAAAGGCTTCGATACCGGCGACGTCTTGACTGGCCAGCACCAGGTGAATGCCCTGCGAACGCCCGCGGCGCGCGATGTCTTCGAGCAATTGCGTGGCCTGCGCGGTGACCTGGTCGCGTCCGGCGAAGAGGTACTGGAACTCGTCGATCACCGCGACGATCCGCGGCCAGTGTCCGCTCGGATCCTGTTCCCGCAGGTCAGCCAGGTTCGTGACCTCGTGCTCCTTGGCCGCGGCGGAGCGGCGGCGCAATTCGTCGGCGAGGAAGCGCAGCAGCGCCAACCCGAATTCGCGGTCGGTGTTGACGTTGACGCCGACCAGTTTCGCGTGCGGCAGCCAGCTGGAGTCCTTGCGGCCGGGCGCGAGACCGGCGAACGAGACCCCTTCCTTGAAGTCCAGCAGGTACAGCGCCAGCTCATCCGGCGAGTACCGCGCGGCGAGACTGCCCAGCAACGCGTACAGGAAGTTCGTTTTCCCCGAACCGCTCGGGCCGCCGATGAGCGCGTGCGGACTCGCGTCGCCGATCACCACCTCGACGGCTTCGCCCTCGTAGAACCCGATCGGCGCGCGCAGCTCCCGAGCGGAACTCTCCTGGCCGATCTCGGACGGCATCAGGTCGGCGAACGAGCGAGGGCCGCCCTGGCGGGCGATCAGCGCTTCGGCGATGCGATTCGCCGCGCGGATGACCTGTCCGGACGGCATCGGCGGATCCAGGTCCACGACCAGGTCGCTGCCGGTCATGCTGCTGACCGCGCGGCGTTCGTCCAGCAGGCTGAGCGTTTCGATCGACGCGCTCACCGCGGTGGGCACGTCCACCAGGATCAGGCAGATCCCGGCCGCGAGCGCGCCGCTGGCCACGCGTTTGAGGTCGCGCGCGCGTTCCGCGTCCAGAGTTTCGCCGTTGCCGTACAGCACCGCGATCCGGTACGGCTCCAGCCGCTGGTTGGTGGCTTTTCGCAGTTCCCGCAACGAGGTGTGGCCCGCCTGCATGCCGGTGGCGTGGATCCGGCGGATGTGCCCGGCGAGCTCGTCGAGCAGATCCTCCAGCCGCGTCGGGTCATACAGCGACAGCGCGCTTGTGCGGCTGAGCGGGTACAGGTCGGGCAGGATCGCGGTGAGCTGCCCGACGTCCCACAGGTGGATTTTCACCGCACCGGGCTCGAACGCCGACAGCACGCGCATCAGCAGGCCCTGCACGATCCCGTCCACGACCGGCCGCGTTTTCGGCGCGGACGTGATGGCCAGATGCGATTCGTCCAGCAACGGCACGGCGACGTCGAATGTGCGCGAGATGTCGCTGCCGGCGGCAGTAGCCGAACCGACCCGCCACAACGCGGGTGCGGTGACGCCGGGATTCGTGCCGACACGGCCGAGCCATTCGCTCGGCGGCCGTCCGGCCGGGCCCGGCGCGTGCGCGGCGACGAGGTCGCGCAACTGGCCGGGACCGGCGCTCCAGTCGGTGTAGAAGGCGGCGCGGGTGCCGCCGAGCGCGGCGAACACCTCGTGCGCCGCCGGATGCCGGGCCCACTCCGTCTGCTGCGCCGGGGTGGCGTGATCCATGCCGACCCGGACGATCTCCTGTTCCAGTGTCAGCCGCGCCACCTCGGCCTCGGCCATTTCGCGCGCGCCCGCCGCGGCCCCGAGCACGAGCCCGATCTGGTGCCGGACCCGGTCGAGAGCGGTTTGCACACGGTTGCGTTGCTCGGCTGCCTTGCTGGCCATCTCATCCCTACAGGCGTGACTGGTATCCGCCCACTAAATCGTCGGCGGCGGCTAAACGGGTGAGGAGATGCTCGATCGCCTCGTCGGCCTGCGCCCATTGCCCCGGCAGCCACGGATCTGCCTTGGCCTGCGCGTCGACGAGCGCGCGCCGGGCGTCGCCGAGCAGCGTTCTCGCCCGCTCGGCGTGCGCCCGTCCGTCGCCGACCCCCGCTCGCGCGGCGGTGAGCAACTGGTGGATTTCGGCGAGCCCCGACATCGGCGTTAAAGCCGCGCCGAGTAGGAATCGGCCGACGAGATGCCGGCCTGGATGGTGCTCTGCATGCCGGTGATCCCTTGCAGCGCCTCGGCGAGCAGGCCGTGCGCCTGGTTCACCTCGTGCTGGCTGCTGCCCTGGGTGGCTTGGGACAGCGACAGCTGTGCTTCTTCGAGCGCCTGCGCTGCCTGCTGCAGTGCGGCGATGCTCGCGGACGCCTTCTCGTTCGCGAGCGCGATACCAGCGCGGATCTCTTCCACTCCGGCCATGGGGGCGGGCTCCTCGGTACGTCAGGGGCTGGAACGACCACGTACAAACTTAGCGTGATCAAGTGTTTTCGGTAAGTAAGTGACGGCGGGAGAATCGACAAAGCCCCGGACGCGGTTGGCGGTCCGGGGCCTGTCAGGCGTTGGCTCCACTGGTGCGCACGCGGGGCCCGAAACCCGCGTTCCAGCCTTCTGACCTGCGGGTTCGTGGTGCGTGCGCGACGGCCAACGCCCAGGTCAAAACGGTATTCGTGACACCGGGGAACCTCTCCGGACAGCTGCGATCAAGTCTGCGGCGAAGCCTAGCGGGTAGCACCGTCCGGCCGATCCCAGCCCCTGCCGCGGTCGCGGACAGCGACGGCCCGCCCCCCCGGTTCAGCGAGCCCCGGCCGGATTCGGGTCGTCGCCGAGGTAGGTGCCGTAACCCTCGACGACGAGCGGGCCGTCGAAGACCAGGACCTCGTTGACCAGCCCGCCCTTCTGGTTGCGGTAGTTGATGACGAGCGCGTGCAGTCCGACGTAGACGCCGAGCACCTCGAAGCGGAGATCGGGAATCCGGCGCAATCCCTCGGCCCAGTACGCGCGCAACGCCGCTTTGCCGCGGATCACGCCGTCCCCGCCGAGCACCTGAACGGCCACCGGCGACCGGAAGGTCACGTCGTCGGCTAAGTGGGTCATCAGGGCGTCGAGATCGCGGGCGTTCCAAGCCTTCGCCCAGTGGTCGGCGAACTCGCGAGCTGAGCGGTGGTCCATGAACGAATTCTGCCAGCGGAAGATCGTTGCCTGGCAAGGGATTTACCGCACAACGACGAAGGTCCCGGCTTCTGGGAAGCCGGGACCTTCGTGTGTTGCGGCGGAGGATACAGGATTCGAACCTGCGAGGGCGTGAACCCAACACGCTTTCCAAGCGTGCGCCTTAGGCCGCTCGGCCAATCCTCCGTGGGGAAGAATACCGGATGGCCTTCCCGCCTCCCGCAGGTGGTCCGACCTGCGCGAACCGGGTCAGGCTGGGACGACGTCGGCGACCACGATGGTGATGTTGTCCGGGCCGCCGCCCTCGTTGGCCAGTGCGATGAGCCTCGGGACGATTTCGTCGGGGGTGCCTTGGGAGAGGACCTCCTGGATGGCCGGTTCGCTGGCGCCCGCGGTGAGGCCGTCGGAGCAGAGCAGGTAGCGGTCGCCGGCTTGCGGGGTGAATTCCCAGACGTCCGGTTCGGCCGAGCCGGTGCTCAGGAGGGCCTTCATCAGCATCGAGCCGCGCGGGTGGCCGTCGGCGTCGGCGGCGCTGATGGTGCCGTCTTCGACCAGGGCCTGGGCCAGGGTGTGGTCGCGCGTGATGCGCTGCAGTTCGCCGTCGCGCAGGAGGTAGCCGCGGGAGTCGCCGACGTGGGCCGCGGCGAAGTGGGTGCCGTCGAACAGCAGGGCGGTGAGGGTGGTGCCCATGCCGTGGGTGGCGGGGGTTTGCTCGGCCACCTTGGCGAGCTCTTCGGCGATTCGGCGGACGCCGTCGGAGAGCAGGTTCGACAGGTTCTGCGCGGTGAGGTCCAGGGTGCGCAGCTCCGCGTCCAGCGACGCCAGCACGCTGACCGCGGTCGAGCTGGCCACTTCGCCGTGCGGCTGGCCGCCGATCCCGTCGGCCACCACGAGCAGCCGCCCGCTGGCGTACACGGAGTCCTCGTTGTTGGTGCGTCGTCGCCCTTGGTCGGAGCCCGCTGAGTAGCGCAGGGCGAACCGGGTCTGCTCGGTGGCCATGTCCCCATAAAACCATTGGTTGACTGAGTTAACAAGCTAAACGATGGAAACCGCTGTCGTCAGCTATCGTGCTCGGCATGGCAGACGACGCGGCGGTGAGTGCGGCCGACATCGCGCGCCTGGCGGGCGTGCGCCGGGCGGCGGTGAGCAACTGGCGACGCCGCCATGACGATTTTCCCAAACCGGTCGGCGGCACGGCGTCCAGCCTGTTGTTTTCGCTGCCGGAGGTGCAGGCGTGGCTGCGCGGACGCGGCCGTCCGTTCGAGCTGACGCCGATTGACGAAGCGTGGCAACGGCTGCGTGCACTGGGAGACGACCTCGATCTCGGGGCGCGGCTGGCGTCGGTCGGCGAATATCTCGCGGACGACGCCGAGGGACCGGACGATCCAGAGTTGCGGGCGCTGATCTCTCGGCTCGCCGTGAACGGAGGTGCGGCGGAGACCTTCGAGCAGCTCTGTGACCGTTTCTTCGAGGCACACGCCCGTCGGCTCTCCACCACACCGACTGTGTACGCCGACCTGATGGTGCGGCTGACCGGCGCGAAGGGGGCAACGGTGCTCGACCCGGCGTGCGGGTTCGGCTCCCTGCTGCTGGCCGCCGCGGCGACCCGGGCGCGTGGGCAGGACGTCGATCCGGACACCGCGCGGATCGCGGGCATCCGGTTGCGGCTGCACGGCGCGGACACCGAGGTGCACGCCTCGGATGCGTTGCGCGCGGACGCTTTCGCCGGTCGGCTGGCTGACGTCGTGCTGTGCGACCCGCCGTTCAACGAACGCGGTTGGGGACACGAGGAACTCGTCGGCGACACGCGGTGGGAGTACGGCTTGCCGCCGCGTGGCGAGTCGGAGCTGGCGTGGGTGCAGCACTGCCTGGCGCATGTGAAACCTGGTGGCGCGGTGGCGGTGTTGATGCCGGGAGCCGCGGCCGGGCGGCGGAGCGGGAAACGCATCCGGGCCAATTTGCTGCGCGCGGGCGCGCTGCGCGCGGTGTGCACGCTCGCGCCAGGCACCGATCTCTGGCTGCTCACGCGGCCGGAGCCGGGGCGGCGAGCGCCGGCGACCGTGCTGATCGCCGACACCACCCCGGACGACCTCGAGCAGGTGTGGCAGGACTTCCTGGCTGATCCGGACGTCGGCGAACGCATCATCGACGTGCTCGACGACGATGTCGACCTGACCCCGTCGGGCCGTCCTGGCCGGAACGATTCAGGTGCGGACTTCCTTGCCGCGCAACGGGTTTTCGGGCAGATCGGGATCGAGCTGCCTCAGCTGGAACCGGCTTCCGGCGAAGCCGCGCACACGACCGTCGGCGAGCTGGTGAAGGCGGGCGCGCTGCGGATCACCCACGCGCCGCCCCGTACCGCCGACGGCGACGAACCCGTGCTGACCACCGACGATGTCCTGCTCGGCGGCCCGCCGACCGGGCACGCCGCGCCGGATCCGGCGGCGGTTTTCGCCCACGAAGGCGACGTGGTCGCGTCGGTCACCGGCGCGGTGATCGTCCACAGTGGAGACCCGGTGCGGCTCGGGCCCGCGCTTTCCCGCTATCGCGTGGATCCCGAGTTGCTCGACGCGCAGTTCCTCGCCGGATGCCTGCGCGCCGCGGACTTCCCGGTGCACAGCGCGTCGACCCGGATCGACGCGCGCCGGCTCAAGGTGCCGCGGCATCCGCTCGAAACGCAGCGTGCGTACGGCGTCGCGTTCCGCGCGCTCGCCGACTTCGACCGAGCCCTGCGGCAAACCGCGGAAATCGGCCGCGACCTGGTGCGGCTAGGCTTTGCCGCACTCGCCGAAGGACGGCTGAAGCCCGGTGGCGGGTGAGCGCTGTGAGGGGGCCCATGCTCATCGCGGACCGCTACGACGTCGACGACCTGCCGCTGGGACGCGGCGGCATGGGCGCGGTGCACCGCGGGCTCGACCGGCGGCTCGGCCGGCGCGTCGCGATCAAGCTGCTGCGGGTCCCCGGCGGTGACGAAGAGCTGGAGGAACGCTTCGCCCGCGAAGCGCGGATCCTCGCCACGCTCGACCATCCCGGCGCGCCCACGCTGTACGACTTCGGCGCGCATGACGACCGGTTGTTCCAGGTCATGCAGTTCGTCGAAGGCGTGACGCTGGACGATCTGCTCGCCGAACACGGTCCGCTGCCGGTGCCGTGGGCGGCTGCGATCGCGGCGCAAGCGGCCGCAGTGCTGTCGGCTGCGCACACTCGCGCGGTCTGTCACCGCGACCTCAAACCCGCCAACCTCATGCTCTGTCCGGACGGCAGCGTGAAGGTGATGGACTTCGGGCTCGCCGTGTTGCGCGAAGCCGACACTGCTCGCTTCACGCGCGCGGGACAGCTTCTGGGTACGCCGTCGTACATGGCTCCGGAGCAGATCCAGCGTGGGCACGCGGAGCCGCGAAGCGACCTGTACGCGCTCGGGTGCGTACTGCACGAGATGCTGACTGGCCGTCCGGTCTTCACCGGACCGACGGCGTACGCGGTGTTCGACAAACAGGTGAAGGAACCAGCGCCAGTCGTTCCCGGCGTACCGCGAGAGTTGAACGCGCTTCTCGCGGCGACGCTCGCGAAGGATCCTTCGATGCGACCGTCTGGGGCGGAAGTGCTGTACGCGCATCTCGTGCCCTTCGCGCGGGACTTGCCGCCGTTGCCGGGATTCCTGCACCCGGCGACTGTGCTGAGTCCTTCGCGGATGTACGCGCGCATGGTGGGACTCAGCGGCCAGCGTTGATACTCGTCGGCGTCTGCTCCGAAAGCGGCAAGCCGCGCTTCTGAATGCGGTAGTAGGTGAAGGCGTTCTGTACGCCGATGCTGACGCCGATCGTGAGCATGATCGTCGAAGAGGTCACGGTGTTGCTGACGCCGAGCGCGGCTCCGATAAAGGAGAAGCCGACGCGTACGCCGATGGTGGCGAACCACAGCACCAACGTGAGCGGAGTGCCCTTCACGAACGTCGTGCCTTCGCGAGCGCTCAGGACCGAAGTGGAGCTGCGCAGGACGCCCAGCAGCGCGAGGACCACGATGTCGCCAGCCAGTAGCGCGTATTCCGTCGCGGTCGCGCTTTGCAGCGCGGTAGCGGCGGAGAACACGCCGATCGCGATCAGGATGAACGGGAGCGTCAGCAAACGCTTGCGGCTGAGGAGGGTGCCGCGCCATTGCCGGTAGACGACCCGGTACAGGACGAGCGCCGCGATGGCGACGTAGAGAACGATGGTGAGCGGGCCGAGGTTCACTGTGCTCCTTAGCGGGGTGGTCGGCTTCGCCCGGCCGGCGGCGGGTGCCGGGAGGCTGCCCGGCGTGCTTCCAGCCTCGCCGCAATCGATGCGTTTTTCGTCGGCGTACGGGCTGGTGCCGGGTGGATTCGCGAGTCCACCCGAGGGTGGAGACGCCGGATCGTGACCATTGCCGAGCAACCACGTGCGGGTGGTCGTCGTCTATTCGGGTGATACGGGTCCTACTGAATGTGACCCGACCTAACGCGGGGGTATCGGATCGTGAAGAGGGTTCTGGTGGGGATCGCGGCGCTGGCCGCGGCTTTCGGGCTCGTGGCGTGCTCGGGCGGCGGCACCGGGTCGGCTTCCGGCGGCGGCGCGGTGGCCGCGGCGGCGACCGCGCCCAGTTCGTCTTCCAGCGCGCCGACCAGCAGCTCTGCCCCGGCGACCAGCAGCAGTCCGGAGAGCACCAGCACGAAGCCGACTCCGAAACCGGCGCCCAAGCCTGCTCCGAAGCCGAAGGCCGACCCGGAGCCGAGCACCGCCGACGTCCCGTGCGAGGCGGCCGCCGCCGCTTCGGGCACCAGCGCCTGTGTCGACATTTCCGCGCACCGCGCCTGGCTGCTGCAGGACGGAAAGGTGATCTACGGTCCGGTCTCGATGCTGCCCGGGCGCACGGGACACGCGACCCCGATCGGCACGTTCCACGTGCTGTCCAAGGAAAAGATGCACCTGAGCAAGGAGTTCGACAACGCGCCGATGCCGAACTCGGTCTTCTTCTATCCGGGCGACGCGTTCCACACCGGCAGCCTGAAGGTGTACTCGCACGGCTGCGTTCACCTGTCGGCGACGTCGTCGCTGCGGTTCTTCAACACCCTGCACGTCGGCGACGTGGTCCAGGTCGTGTCCTGACCTGGCGTGTCACGTTCGGATAAATTCCACCCGATAGCGGCAACTTTGTCCCCCTTTAGAGCGATTACCGAACGCTCAGAAAGGGGGCCTGGATGGCCTGGCGCAAGCTCCGTTCCCTGCTCGTGGCCGCAGTCGCGGTTTTCGCGGTTCCTGTAGCGGTCGCCCCGGCGGCAGCAGCCGACACCCCGGCGCTGCCGCCGGGGTTCGTCTTGCGGGACCTGCCGACCGGACTCGGGCAGTACGACTTCACTGACTTCGCCTGGCTGCCCGACGACAGCGTGCTGGCGCTAGGCAAGTCCGGCGTCGTCAACTGGGTCCCGGCCGCGGGCGGCGGCGCACCGGTGCGGATCGCGACTTTCCCGGTCGAAACGCAGGGCGACATGGGCCTCACGGGCATCGCGCTCGCGCCGGACTACGCCACCTCGCACCAGATCTACCTGAACCGTTCGGTGTCGCTGGGCAATGGCCAGTACACGCTGCGCGCCGCCAAGTTCACCGTGCAGCTCGACAGCGCGGGCCATCCGTCCGGACTGACCGGGGAGCAGGTGATTTTCGACCTGCCCGGCAGTCCGTATTACATCCACGGTCTCGACACGGTTTACCCCGCGCCGGACGGCACGCTCTGGTACTCCGTCGGCGACAACGGCGACGCGGGCAAGACCAATCCGGTCGCCTTCGTCGCGCAGGACCTCGACTCGCCGTTCGGCAAGATCCTGCACCTCACCGCGGACGGCAAGGGCGTGCCGAGCAATCCGTACTACAACGCGGCCGCCCCGGATTCCGCTCGCAGCAAGGTGTTCGCGAGCGGGTTCCGCAACCCGTTCCGGTTCAGCCTTGACCCGAAGAGCGGGCTGCCGGTGGTCGGCGACGTCGGCTGGTACACGTGGGAAGAGCTGGACGTCGTGCAGCCGGGCGCGAATGCCGCTTGGCCTTGCTACGAGGGGAACCACCCGACCCCGGGGTATTCGACTGACTCGCGTTGCGCTTCGGTGGTGAACACTCCGCCATTGTGGGACTACCAGCACGGGACAGGCCCTTCGCAGGGGAACTGTGTCACTGGCGGGATTGTGTATGGGGGCACGACTTATCCGGCTGCTTACCAGGGTGCGTACTTCTTCGGCGACTACGCGGGGCAGAAGATCTGGACGCTGCGGTACGACGCGCAGGGCAAGCTCACGCAGGCGCCTGCGAGTCCCGCGCCGTTCCTGAATGTTGGCGGGGTTACGCGGATTTCCGCCGCGCCTAACGGGGACATTGTCTTCAGCGACCTCAACTCCGGGTTGCTGCGGCGGTTGAGCTACTCGACGAACAACGCTCCGCCGGTGGCTAAGGCGACCTCGACTACGGACCCGGATACTCGCACGGTTTCATTTGATGCCAGTGGTTCTACTGATGCCGACGGCGATCCGCTCACGTATTCTTGGGACTTCGGCGACGGCAGCACCGGCACGGGTGTTCAGGCCAGCCATCAGTATGGGGATGGTGCTTCATTCACTGCGACGTTGACGGTCTCGGATCCGCTTGGCGGCGTCGGGACTGCGCAAGTTGCTGTCGCGCCGGGCATTCACTCGCCGGTGCTTACTTTGTCCGCGCCGGACAAGGATTTCGCGGTCGGTGATCCGGTTTCGTTGTCCGCTACGGCGACTGATGTCGAGGATGGCGCACTTCCGATTACGTGGACGTCGTTGATCCGGCACTGTCCGGATCTCGGTGCTTGCCACGTGCACCCCGGTGAGGGTGCGACGGGGCCGACGTTGACGGTGCCGTTTACTGATCACACTGACTCTCGGATGGAGTTCACCGCGACGGTTACCGATAGCGCGGGGGTGCAGGCTAGTAAGACGTATGTCGCCTACCCGCGCCAGCATCGGTTGACGTTGGTGGGGACGCAGCCGGCCGCGTTGAGCATTCCGAGCGAGGGCGGTGTCAGCAGTGCGATGGTCACCGAGGGTGCGACGTTTGACGTGACCGCGCCGTTGGTTGGCACGGATGGGGCGTCGAAGTTCACTGGTTGGCAGGGCGGTCCGGCTAGCACTTCATGGTCGATCACCGTGGGTACTGGTGATATGACGCTGACCGCTAATTACGTGACGGCGATTGATCAGCGGTATGCGGCTGAGCCGGGACTGCAGAGTTTGCTGGGTGCGCCGACGGGGCCGGAGGTTGTCGACGGGCCGGTGCGGTACCGGGTTTATGCGAATGGGCGGTTGTATTGGTCCGCGGCTACCGGGGTGCATGAGATCGGCGGGCAGATCCTGGCTCGGTATCTCGCTATCGGCGGGCATCAGGTTTACGGGCCGCCGGTGACTGACGAGACTCAGACTCCGGATGGGGTGGGACGGTACAACCATTTGCTTGGCACGCCGGGTAGTCAGGCTGCTTCCATTTACTGGACGCCCTCTACCGGGGCGCATTCGGTGCAGGGGCAGATCCGGGTCAAGTGGGCTGCGCTCGGGTGGGAGCGTGGGGTCGGGTACCCGACTACCGATGAGTCTGGAACGCCGGACGGGGTGGGACGGTTCAATCACTTTACCGGTGGGTCGGTGTATTGGACGCCTACTGGTGGGGCGCATCAGATTGGTGGGGCTATTCGGGATAAGTGGGCGTCGTTGGGGTGGGAGCGGGGACTCGGTTATCCGACTACGGATGAGTCTGTGACTCCGGACGGGGTGGGGCGGTATAACCACTTCACTGGTGGTGGGTCGGTGTATTGGACGCCGTCTACTGGGGCGCATCAGATTGGCGGGGCTATTCGGCAGAAATGGGCCTCGTTGGGGTGGGAGCGGGGGTTTGGGTATCCCACTACTGACGAGACTGCGACTCCTAATGGGATTGCTCGGTATAACCACTTTAATGGTGGTGGGTCGATTTACTGGAGTGCTGGTACCGGGGCGCATATGGTGCAGGGGGAGATCCGGAAGCGGTGGGCTGCGTTGGGGTGGGAGAAGGGGTATTTGGGGTTGCCTACCTCGGATGAGTATCCGATTAGCGGGGGTGCTCGTAGTGATTTCCAGGGTGGGTATGTTGTTTACCGGAATGGGGGTACGGCGGATTATCGGTGGTGAGGTTCGGTTGCTCGGTCTGCTCGTCGCCTGGCGGCGACATTGCAGGTGGGTGGTGGCGTGGGGCACCCCGAAGCCTGAGTGTGCTGACGGTTCGGGGGTGCTTGTCAAGGCGGGAAAGATGCCTTGACAAGCACCCCCGAACCGCAGGGGGGCTTCGTATCGGGGTGCGGGGGAGGTGTGGGTGCACCGATGGTTGGGTGCGTCGGTGGCGGTTTTTTTGGGGGGAGAGAGAATCAGAGTTCGTGAAGTAGCCCCTCGTGTGCTGTGGGAGTTGCGAGGGGCGTCTTCACGAAATTGGTGTGGTGTTGGGGCGTATTGCGGGCGAATACCGGCAAAAACTCAGGCCAGGTCGGCGGGGCGGGTGCCGGTGTTGGCCAGGGGCAGGTTCAGTGCTACCCGTTCGGTCAGCCAGGTGCTTGGGCGGTAGCGGGGGTCGCCGGTGGCGCGGAGCAGGCCGTTCAGGATGCGCAGCACCTTTTCCGGTCCGATCAGGTCGCCCCATTCCAGGGGGCCGCGCGGGTAGCCCAGGCCTAGGCGAACCGCGGTGTCGATGTCGGTGGGGACGGCGAGGCCTTGGTCGGCGATGTAGCAGGCCGTATTGATGATCGAGGCCAGGAGGCGTTGTGCGATCGGGGCGGCACCGTCCCGGACGACCGTTACTGGGGTTCCGGTGGCGGCCAGCGCGCCCCAGGCGGCGCGGCCGTAGTGCGGGTCCAGTCCGGGGTGGACGGACAGGGTGAAGCGCGATTCGTAGCCCAATGCATCAACGCCGCAGACGCGCGAGGCGGGCAGTTCCAGTTGTCGCGCAGCCTCCACAGTGGACTCGCCGCGCAGGGTGACCAGCAGCACTGTGTCGGGGTAGGCGTCTGGGACGACGTCGACGCCTGCTGCGGACAGGAGACGGCCCAGGCGTTCGTCGGCGGCGTAGACCGGCATGGTGGGGGCGGGCGGGGCCGTGGGCTCCGGGGGAACTTCTTGCTTCCCGTCGACGTAGCGGTAGAAGCCTTCGCCGGTTTTGCGGCCGAAGAGCCCGGCGGCGACGCGCGGGCGGGTCAGCCACGACGGGCGCAGGCGGGGTTCGGCGTGGAAGCCGTTCCAGATGCTTTCCAGTACCGCGTGCGAGACGTCCAGGCCGGTGAGGTCCAGCAGTTCGAACGGGCCGAGCTTGAGGCCAAGGACGTCGCGCGCGATGCGGTCGATTTCGGCTGGCTCGGCGCGGGATTCGGAAAGCATCTGCAGGGCTTCTGTGTTCAGGCCGCGGCCTGCGTGGTTGACGAGGAAGCCGGGGGCGTCCTTCGCCAGCACGGGTTCGTGACCCCAGCTGCGGACGAGTTTCAGGGCTTCACTAGGCAGCCACTCGGCGGTGCGCGCGCCGGGGACGACCTCGACCAGGCGCATGAGCGGGACTGGATTGAAGAAATGCAGGCCGATCAACCGCGTCGGATCAGTGAGTCCGGCGGCGATCTCCGTGACGGACAGCGAGCTGGTGTTGGTCGCGAAGATCGTGTCAGGGCCGCAGACTTTCTCCAGCCCGGCGAAGAGCGTCTGCTTCGTTTCGAGGTCTTCGCGGACGGCTTCGATCACCAGGTCCACCCCGTCGGCGGGGGCGTGCGGACCGTCGACCGGGACCAGGCGTTCCTTCGCCGCGCGGCCGGCTTCCTCGCTCAGCTTGTCCTTGGCGACCAGCCGGTCGACCATCGCGCCGACGTGGTCGATCGCCGCGGCGACCGCTTCCGGTTGCGCGTCCGCGAGTTCCACGGTGACTCCGCCGGTCGCGGCGAGCTGGACGATGCCGCGTCCCATCACCCCGGTGCCGATCACCCGGATCCTGCCGACCCGCCCGGCCCATTCCGTCACGTCGAACCTGCCTTTCGCGTTGGCGCCACGGCGAACTTACCCCGGACTACAGCCCGACGAAGTCCGCCATCTGCCCGATGAGGTGCTCGAAGTACGCGTCCGCCGGATCAACGCTGCCGACGTACTGGCCGAACAGCTCGAAGTTGAGCGCGCCGAACAGCTGGGTCCAGGCGGCGATGGCGCGCATGACCACCTCGGCCGGGGCGTCGATGTCCAGAATCTTGGTGAGCTGGCTGGCCTGCGCGCGCAGCTCTTCCGACATCGGCGCGGTGACCGCCGGCTCGTGCGGGTGTGCGTCGCGCAGCACTGCGACCAGCGCGAAGGCCACTCGGCCAGCGGGGCCGACGGTGTCCTGCGGAGCTTGGTACCCGGGGATGGGCGAGCCGTAAATGAGTGCGTACTCGTGCGGGTTCGCGCGGGCCCAGTCGCGGGTCGCGCGCCAGATGGCTCGCCAGCGGGCGCGCGGGTCGTCGGTGTGCGGATCGGCCTGTTCGGCGGCCTCGCCGACGGCGTTGTACGCGTCGACGATCAGCGCGGTGAGCAGGTGATCGCGACTCGGGAAGTACCGGTACAGCGCCGACGAGACCATCCCCAGCTCGCGGGCGACCGCGCGCAGGGAAAGTCCGTGCGCGCCGACCTCGGCCAGCTGGCGGCGCGCCTCGTCCTTGATCTCGCGGGTCAGCTCGGCGCGGACTCGTTCGCGGGCGGTCCGGGGTGCGGCAGTCATGCGATCAGTGTGCCTCGAATGAGAGCGCCGCGCAAAATAGAGAGCAGTGCTCTTGACTCGGAGCGGATCGTGGGTGTTCACTGTTCACAACAGAGAGCACCGCTCTCGCAGACCGAGGAGGACCCCATGACCAGCAGCCGCTACCTCGAACCGGGCAAGTCGACCGCGGTGTTCAACGGCCTCATCCGCTGGCTCACCAAGCACGGCCTCAGCGTGTGGGGCAGCCGGGTGCTGGGTGTCCGCGGCCGCAAGTCCGGCGAACTGCGCGAGGTGCCGGTGAACCTGCTGCCATTCGAGGGCAAGCAGTACCTGGTGGCCGCGCGCGGCGAAACGCAGTGGGTGCGGAACCTGCGCGCCGCGGGCGAGGGCCAGCTGACCGTCGGACGGCGCACCGAGACGTTCACCTATCGCGAGCTCTCCAATGAAGAGAAGCCCGCCGTGCTGCGCTCGTACCTCAAGCGCTGGGCGTTCGAGGTCGGCACTTTCTTCGAGGGCGTGGACGCGAAGGCACCGGAGGAGAAGCTGCTGGAGATCGCGCCGGGCTACCCGGTGTTCGAGGTCTTCACCCGGTGAGTCAGCGTGCGCGTTTGCGGAACGCGGTGGCCGAGACGAGGACCACGCCGACCAGGAACGCGACCAGCCCGATCAGGAACCAGAGCTTCTGGCCGGTCATGAAACTGCCGGTCAGCACGCCGACGCCCTGCAGCACCCACACCGCGCCGACGAGCACCAGCACCACCCCGCACGCCAGCGTGATCCACCGCTTCACGACAGCCTCCTCGCTCGCTGTGAAGGACTCCTTGAGGGAACCAGATTCCCTCAAGGAGTCCTTCACGGGCTACCCGCGGCGGCGAGGTTGTCCGTTGCCGAACTGCTGTGCTTCGCCGAGCGAGGTCGCGGTGGCCGTAGTGCCCTGCACCTTCGCGATCACGGTGACGTTGTCGCCGGACTTCGGCGAACCGGTCTTCTGCGTGGACGAATCCAGCGTGTAGGTCTGCTTGTAGCCGTCCTTGCTGGTCAGGGTCACCGAGGTGGCGCTGAGTTCGGTGATCGTCCCGGTTTGCAGGCGTTCGGTCACGTATCCGCCGGCCGGGTCCGTCACCACGAAGTCGCCGTGCAGCGCGTCCCGCAGCGCGGCCATCCCGCCGAACCCGCCGCGGCCGGCGAAACCGCCCTGCCCACCGGGGCCGCCCGGACCGCCGAATCCGCCCGGACCCTGCTGCGCGGTCGCGTTGCTGCCGCTGGTCCCCGCCCAGATCGCCAGTCCGCCGCCCACCGCGATCACCACCGCGACGCCCGCCGCGATCGCGGTTTTCCGGCCCGACCACGTCTTGCCCGGGCCGCTGCCGCCGGATGCGGGAGCAGGCTGCTCTCCCCAGGTCGCGCCCTGTGCTGGATCGGTCGTCATGGTCTCCTCCGGAACGTTCGGGCTTGTCCTTCCCGAGCGTCGGGGCGGCCGCTGTGCGGAAGCTGTGCCGGACGTGGGGGACACCTGTGCACTCCCGCGGGGACGCACGCACAGGAAACACACAGCCAGGGCACAGCCCGACCTGAAGACAGGGCCCGAAGATGGCACCATGAGCAGTGTGAACGCCGCGTCTGCCGGCCGGGGCAAGGCCGAACTGCGCCGCGCGGACGGCAGCCCGGTCCGCGTGCTGGTCGTCGACGACGAGTCGACGCTGGCCGAACTCGTGTCCATGGCCCTGCGGATGGAGGGCTGGGAGGTGCGCAGCGCGGGCACCGGAGCCGAGGCGGTGCGCATCGGCCGAGATTTCCGGCCGGACGCCGTCGTGCTCGACGTGATGCTGCCCGATTTCGACGGGCTCGAGGTGCTGCGCCGGATGCGCGCCGAAACGCCGTATCTGCCGGTTCTCTTCCTGACCGCGAAAGACGCGGTGGAGGACCGGATCGCCGGGCTCACCGCGGGCGGCGACGATTACGTGACCAAGCCGTTCAGCCTGGAAGAAGTGGCGCTGCGGCTGCGCGCGCTGCTGCGCCGGGCGGGCGGCGTTTCCGGAGCGACCGGATCGCAGCTGGTGGTCGGCGATCTGACGCTGGACGAGGACAGCCGCGAGGTGCACCGCGGCGGCGACCTGGTGCCGCTCACCGCGACCGAGTTCGAATTGCTGCGCTACCTGATGCGCAATCCGCGCCGGGTACTGTCGAAGGCGCAGATCCTGGACCGCGTGTGGAGCTACGATTTCGGCGGCCAGGCCAATATCGTCGAGCTGTACATTTCCTACCTCCGCAAGAAAATCGACGCCGATCGGGAACCGATGATCCACACCATGCGCGGCGCCGGGTATGTCCTCAAACCCGCCGCCGGCTGACCCGGCCGCCCGGCCCGGCCGTCGTCCGTGGTCCCTGCGCCGCCGGCTGATCATGCAGCTGGCGGCGCTGCTCGCCTTGGTCTGCGTGGTCGTCGGCGTGGTGACCGAACTGGCGTTGGACAGCTTTCTCGTCGGGCAGCTCGACGGACAGCTGGCGGCGGCGAGCGACCGCGGGTTCCGGCACGGCGTGCCGCGTCCGCCCATCACCGGCTCCGCCAAGCTGCCGCCGGATCCGCTGCGCGTGCTCGGCCAGCCGGAGGGGACGCTCAGCCTGGTCGTCCACGACGGAACGGTCAACGGGCAGGTGATCGGCCCGCTCGGCCTTGTCCAGCTGACGCCGGACCAGGACCGGGTCCTGCTCGTGCTCGCGCCGAACGGCCAGCGCCGCACGGTCGAGCTTCCCGGGAATCTCGGGAGTTACCGCGTGGTCGCGACGTATTCGCCGCGCGGCGAGTTCACCGTGATCGGGCTGCCGATGAACCGGGTCTCGGAAACGTTGTGGCGGCTGGGATTCATCTTCGGAGGTGTCGCGATCTGCGGCATTCTCGTCGCCGGGTTCGCCGGCGCGGTCACGATCCGGCGCACCATGGCTCCGCTCGACCGGCTCGCCGCCACCGCTTCCCGGGTGTCCGAACTGCCCTTGGACCGCGGCGAGGTCGCGCTGTCCGAGCGAGTGCCCGAGGTGGACACTGATCCGCGAACCGAGGTCGGCAAGGTCGGTTCGGCGATCAACCGGATGCTCGGCCACATCGCCGAGGCGCTCGCCGCCCGGCACGCGAGCGAAAGCCGGGTGCGGCAGTTCGTCGCGGACGCGAGCCACGAATTGCGCACGCCGCTCGCCGCGATCCGCGGGTACGCGGAGCTGACCCGGCGCAGCGGCGAACAGGTGCCGCCGGACATCGCGTTCGCGATGAGCCGGGTGGAATCCGAATCGGCGCGGATGACGACGCTCGTGGAGGATCTGCTGCTGCTCGCCCGGCTCGACTCCGGGCGTCCGGTCGTGCACGAGCCGGTCGATTTGTCCCGGCTGGTCGCGGACGCGGTCGCCGATTCCCATGTCGCCGGTCCGGAACACAAGTGGCTGATGGAACTTCCCGGCGAACCGATCGCGGTGCTGGGCGACGCCGGGCAGCTGCACCAGGTGGTGCTGAACCTCCTCGGCAACGCTCGCACGCACACGCCGGCGGGCACCACGGTGACCACGGCACTGTCCACACGAGACGGCTGGGTCACTTTGTCCGTTGTGGACGATGGGCCGGGAATTCCGCCGGAAATCCTGCCCGAGGTATTCGAGCGGTTCGCCCGCGGGGACAATTCCCGGTCGCGTGCCGCGGGCAGCACGGGTCTGGGTCTGGCGATTGTCGCCGCGGTCGTGGCGGCGCATTCCGGCCGCGTGATGGTCGCCAGCGGGCCCGGGCGCACCGAATTCGTGGCTTCGTTCCCGCAATTGCGTGATGGCGGCAACACTCCTTCGTGAGTGATTCACAGCCCGCGCACAGCCCGGGCCGCGAGAATGGCGGGCATGTCGACTCTCGTCGCGCCCGCACCGGTGGGCACGTCACGCTGGGTGCGTCCCGCCGTCGCGGTTCTGCTGCTCGGCACTGCCGCTCTGTACCTCACCAATGTCGCGATTTCCGGGTGGGGCAACGATTTCTACGCGATGGCCGTGCAAGCGGGCACGTGGGACTGGAAAGCGTGGTTCTTCGGTTCGCTTGACCCGGGCAACGTGGTCACCGTCGACAAACCGCCGCTTTCGCTGTGGGTGATGGGATTGTCCGGGCGGATCTTCGGCTTCTCCAGCTGGAGCATGCTGGTCCCGGACGCGTTGGCGGGCGTGGGCTCGGTGGGTCTGCTGTACCTGGCGGTGCGGCGGCTTTCCGGCCCGGTGGCCGGGCTGTTCGCCGGGGCGTTGCTCGCGCTCACTCCGGTGGCCGCGTTGATGTTCCGGTTCAACAACCCGGACGCGTTCCTGGTTCTGCTGCTCGTCGCGGGCGGATATTTCCTGGTGCGGGCGCTGGAAACGGCGAGCACGAAGTGGCTGCTGCTGGCGGGCGTCGCGATCGGCTTCGGGTTCCTCGACAAAATGCTGCAGGCATTCCTCGTGTTGCCCGCCTTCGTGCTCGCGTACGCGGTCGCCGCTCCGACTTCGCTCGGACGGCGGGTGTGGCAATTGCTCGCGGCTGCCGGAGCGGTGGTGGTTTCCGCGGGTTGGTGGGTGCTCGCGGTGGCGTTGTGGCCGGTCGCCGATCGGCCGTACATCAGCGGGTCGACGAACAACAGCGTGCTGGAATTGGCCTTCGGCTACAACGGACTGGGGCGGATTTTCGGGCAATCTCACGGCGGGGACGCGCGGCCGAAACTGCCGGAGTTTCCTGGCGGCGAGGCAATGCGCGGTTTCGGCGGACAGACCGGCTTGACGCGACTGTTCACCGAGCAGTTCGGCGGCGAGGCGTCCTGGCTGTTGCCCGCGGCGTTGATCGGGCTGGTAGCCGGGCTGTGGTTCACCCGGCGCGCGCCGCGCACTGATCGCACTCGGGCGGCACTGCTGCTGTGGGGTGCCTGGACGGTGATCAGCGTCCTCGTGTTCAGCTATATGAGCGGGATCATCCACCCCTACTACACGGTCGCGCTCGCCCCGGGAATCGCTGCCACGGTAGCGATTTCGTCGACCGAACTGTGGCGCGGCCGCACCTACTTCGCGCCGCGCGCGGTGCTCGCGGTGATGCTGGCGGCGACCGTCGCATGGAGTTTCGTTCTGCTGCATCGCACCCCGAACTGGCAGCCGTGGGTGCGATACACCGTGCTCGTGCTCGGCGTCCTGGGAGCGGTCGGGTTGCTGCTCGGGACGGCGCGTCGAGTCGTCGCGGTGCTGGCGCTGGTGGCTGCGCTGCTGGGGATGGCGTCCTTCGCCGTGGCGACCGCGTCGACGGCGCATACCGGCGGGAGCCCGGCGTCCGGACCGCAAAGCCAGCACAAGGGGCGCGGCAGTTTCGGTGGACCACAACAGTCCAATGTGGAGCTGAACCGGTTGCTGGAGACCACGACGACGAAGTGGGCCGCCGCGGAAACCGGCGCGATGCAGGCCGCCGGACTGGCGTTGAACAGCGGCAAACCGGTGCTCGCGGTCGGCGGCTTCAGCGGCAGCGATCCCGCGCCGACGCTCGCGCAATTCCAGCAGTACGTGGCGAGCGGCGAGATCCACTACTTCGTCGTCGGCGCGCGCAACGGCCGCGGCGGCTTCGGCGGTCCAGGTGGCTTCGGCGGCCCAGGCGGTCCCGGCGGTCCGGGCGGCAGCCGCGGCACCTCGGGGAAGATCACCGCCTGGGTGGAGCAGCACTTCCGCTCCACCACGGTCGGCGGCGCGACGGTGTACGACCTCACGCAAAAGTGACCGAGGTATTGGCTCCGCACAAGACAAAACACGGCAGCTCGGCCGGGATGCGCCCGGCCAGCCAGGCGGCCAGCGGAGCCGCGGCGGCTGGTTCGACGACGAGCCGGTAGTCGCGCCACAGCAGATCGCGCGCGGCGAGGATTTCGGCGTCGGACACCAACACGGACGTGACGCGTGGCGAGTTGAGAATCCCGAACGCCAGCTCGCCGACGCGGGTCGCGCCGAGCGCGGAGGCGGCCACTGAGTCGATGGCGACGTCCACCGGCCCGCCCGCGGCGAGGGCGGCGTGCAGCGCCTGGCAGTGCTCCGGCTCCACGGCGAACACCTGACGGCCTTCCGCGGCCAGCGTCGCGCCGGACGCCAGCCCGCCACCGCCCACTGCGACGGCGATGGCGTCGACGTCCGGTGCGTCGGCCACGATTTCCGCCGTCGCGGTTCCTTGCCCGGCGATTACGTCGGCGTCGTCGTACGCGTGCAAGTAGCGGGTGCCGGGTTCCTCGGCGACGGCCAGCGCGGCTGTCGCGGCTTCGCCGTACGTCGCGCCGTGCCGGATGAGCTTGGCGCCAGCCGCTTCGATGCCGGCGGCCTTGGCTTCGGGCACCGACTCCGGCACGTAGACGACCGCGGGAACGCCGAGCGATTGGGCAGCGGTGGCGACGCCGAGGCCGTGATTGCCGCCGGAAGCCGTGACCACCCGTTTCGGCTTAGGCCCGTTGATCAGGGCGTTTACCGCTCCGCGCAGTTTGAAGGAACCGGACCGCTGGAGCTGCTCCAGCTTGAGCACGAGCGGACGACCGTCGATTTCGGTGCGTAACAGCGGTGTCCACCGGACGTGTGGTCGGAGGCGGAGGTGGGCAGCGGCGACGTCGGCGGCGACAGGGGCGATGCGCATATCGGTCATTCTCCTCTCACCCCGCCCTCCGTGCGTGCCGCTCGCCGGAAAAACCCCAGCGTGCCAGGCCGCGACCCGGAAGAAGAGGGCATTGTCTAGATCTTGCAAGCCTCGCTAAGCTCTGCGCAGACGTGGGGTGTCCGACCATGTGCGTACCGCGACGAGTGCTACTGAGAGTAGTAGCGTCCTGCTAGTGTCCCCGTTCGGTGCACTTCACGCCTCGGTCTCGTCGGGACTCCTCGGGAACGGAAGGTGACGTGGATGCGCGACGGCTCGGTCCGGTCGCGGGAATCCGCTGCGCGGCTGCTCGACCGCCTCGGGATCCGTACTGTGCGGGCGCGAGTGACCGTGCTGGTCGTGGCTCCGCTGATTCTGGTCGCAGCGGCGGCGGTCCCCCTCGTGGTCACCCAGGTCAGCGCCGCGTCGGCGGCCGCGACCGCTTCGGACGCGGTGGCGCGGGCACAGTGGGTGGGCGGCCTCGTCGGGCAGTTGCAGCGGGAAAGCCTGCTCACCGCCGCTTTTGTCGCTGACCCGTCCGCCACCAATTCGGCGCTCGTCCGGCAGCAGCAGGCGGTGGACAGCGCTGCGCACGGCGTCGCGGACAGCCTGGTCAGCCAAGGCGGCGCACTGTCGAAACTGCGGCAGAACACGCTCAATCGTCAGATTTCCGTAGCTGACGTCGCTTCTGGCTACGATTCTATGTCTATCGGCCTGATCGACGCTCTAGGGCTGACCACTTCGGACAGTGCTGGTGCCCGGCAGCTCGACGCCCTGCTGCGCGCGGACGAACAACGAGCGGCCCGGGCGACCGCGCTGATCGCGTCCGCCGGAGCCGACCGCGCGGGCCAGCGCGCTGCTGTCTACGGAGAACAGTTCGCGCGGCTGGCCGGGAACCAGGACGCGGCACAGGTCGCCGCGGTCGAGGCCGGAGTGACGGCCCAGCAGCTCGACCGGCTGGCCGCCGCGCCGCGGCAGGACCGGCAGTTTGTGTCCGATGTGGTCACTGCCGGTACTCAACTCGCCGATCAGCGCGACGCTGTCGAAACCCGGATCGCCGGTGCGATCGCCGATGCCGCCTCCGCGAAAGCGTCCAGTGCGACTCGGACGGCCTTCCTTGTCGGCGGTGCCGCGATTGTCCTTTTCGGACTCGTTGCCGCATTGTCCGTACTGGCCGCGCGATCCATTGCCCGGCCGCTGCGCCGGTTGAGCATCCAAGCCCGTTCGACGGCCGACCTCGCCGCCGCCGAATTGGTTCAGGTCGGCGAGCCGGAATCGGGTCCGCCGCACCCGTCGCTGCCCGCTCTCGACGCTGGAACCGGCGGCGAACTGGCTGAGCTGGCCGATGCGTTCAATCGGCTTCGCGGCACCGCGGCCGACGCGGTGACCGAGCAGGCGAACGCGCGCCGCGCCGGGCTCCAGCTGCTGGTCGGAGCGGCCAAGCGCACGCAGAACCTGGTCGCCGGGCAGCGCACCATGGTCGAGGAATTGACTCGCGGCACCGACGATCCGGTGCTGCTCGCCGGACTGCATCGCGTGGGGCACGCCGCCCTCCGGCTTCGCCGCACCGCCGACGATCTGCTCGTGGTGACCGGAAACCGGGACGAAACGCGGGTCGGCGGCCCGATCGAACTGGCCACCGCGTTGCGCTCGGCCGCCGCGGAAATCGACGACGAATCCCGGATCCGGATCGGCGAACCGGCGGAGGCGCTGCTCGCGCCGTCGCTGGGGATCGACCTCGTGCTGCTGTTCGCCGAACTGCTGGAAAACGCCGCCGCGTTCTCGCCGCCGGAGTCGGCGGTGGAGATTGCGACGGAGTTCGAGCCGTCCGGCGATCTGCTGGTGCGCATCGCCGACCACGGCATCGGGCTGCCCGAGGACCGGTTGGCGCAGGAGAACCGCCGGCTCGCCGAACCGGTCGACGCGACGTCCGGGCAGCAGCTCGGCCTGGCCGTGGTCGGACGGCTCGCGCGGCGGCATTCGCTGCGCGTCGAGCTGGAGTCCACTCCGGACGACGGCGTGACGGCCAAGGTATCCGTGCCGCAGGCGTTGTTCACCCGGGACGTCGATTTCCGTCGCGGGCCTGGGCTTTTCGAACCGGGCCAGGTGCCGGACCCGCGTCCGGTGCTGCTGCCCGCGCCCGCGATCGCCGCGTTGTCCACACCGGCTCCTCCCGGGTTCCAGTGGTTCACCGATCCGCCGGAACCCGAAGCCGGCGAAGCGAAGCCGGACGAGACCGAGGCTCCGAAATGGCCGGAGGCGGAACCGGAATTCGCCTCCCTCACCGGGACGCTGGAACTCCCCGGCGAGCCCGAAGAATCCACAACGGACACCGCGGACACGCGGGAGGCCGCTGATCCGTCGCCGACGCACCAGTTCACCGTGGTGCAACCGGAATCCCGCGACGGGGTGTTCCGCCGCGTCCCCGGAGCCCAGCTGGCTCCCGGTCTCAAAATTCCGCAGATCGTCCGGACTCCGTTGCCGCGCCGCGAATTGCGCGATCCGGCCGCCGAGCGGGCCACCTTCGACTCGTTTTCCGACGGCGTCGCCAAAGCACAGCAAGTCACCGCTCAGCAGGCCGATCAAGGAGGATCATGACCGTTCCCGCCGCCGCGCAGAACTTCAACTGGCTGGTCAATCGCTTCGCACTGCACACCGCGGGGGCGATCGCCGCGCTCGCGGTGTCCGCGGACGGCCTGTTGATCGCCGCGTCGCAGGACCTCGACCGCGCGGACGCCGACCGGCTCGCGGCGACCTGCTCGGCGATGCTCGCGCTGGCCCAGAGCGTGTCCGAAAGCCATCCGCTCGGCGATCCGGACAAGGTCGTGGTCGAACTGGAACGCGGCTACCTGGTGGTCTGCACCATCAGCATCGGCTGTTCGCTCGGTGTGCTGGCGAACAAACAGGCCAGTCTCGGCACGATCGCCTACGAGATGGCGATGTTCGCCAACCGCGCGTCCGAAGTCCTTACCCCCGCGCTGGTCGAGGAGTTGAAGAACACCACGTTCGCCTGACCCGTGAAGATTCTCGTGCTTGGCCCGGCCGGAGCCGGGAAAACGACGGCGGTGCAGGCCGTTTCGGAGATCGCGCCGGTGCGCACCGACACCGGCGACACCACCGCGGCCCTCGACTTCGGCAGGCTGGGCGAGGGCGAGCGGCGCCGCTACCTGTTCGGCGCGCCGGGACAGCCGCGGTTCTGGTTCCGCTGGCCCGACCTCGTGCGGGGCGCGGACGCCGCGCTCGTGGTGGTCGACCCGCGGCGGATCGCGGACGCCTACCCGGTGCTCGACGCGGTCGAAGGGCTCCGGCTGCCGTTCGTGGTCGGGGTGAACTGCTTCGACGGCCTGCTCACCCGGCCGCTGCACGACGTGCGCTGGGCGTTGACCGTGCGCGACGGCGTCCCGGTGCACCCGTTCGACGCCCGCGACCCGGCGTCCGTGCGGGAGGTGCTCGACCTGGTCTCGGCGGGGGTGGCCGAGGGGGCGCGAGCGCGGCAACCGAGTCCGCTATAGTCGTCTGCGGGGACCCCCCGTGGCGTCCACCCTGTGAACTTCCCCAGGGCCGGAAGGCAGCAAGGATAAGCGGGCTCTGGCGGGTACGGGGGGAACCCGCTTTTCGCTGATGCGGCGAAAAGCAGGCGGCACGGACCGCAGCCAATCTGCTCGCAGTGACCTTTCCGCCGTGGCTGTCGTCGGATTGGCGACGAATGGCACAGTATGTCCTGACCTCAGAAAACTGATCTCAGAAGAGGCCGAGCACGTCGTCCGGCGGCGTCGGCGAGGGCAGCTCTTCCGCGTCGAAGACCGGCGCGGCCTTTCCCCGAAGCTGACGCAGCTCAGCGCCGTGCACCACCCGTGCCGGATACGGCGAGGACGCCGCCCGCCGAGTCAACTCCGCGGTCGGCAGTTCGAGCCGCGACGCGGCCAGCACGAGATTGCCGAACCGGCGTCCGCGCAGCACGCTGGGCTCGGCCAGCAGCACGACGTGCGGAAACACCTCCGCCAGCGTCGCGAGGAACCGGCGGGCGAACGGCAGGCCGGGCCCGTCGGAGATGTTCGCCAGCATCGTGGCTCCCGGCCGCAGCACGCGGGCGACGTCCGTCACGAATTCGACGGTCGCCAGGCCGCCGGCCAGCGTCGCGCGCTCGAAGGCGTCGAGCACGAGCAAATCCGCCGATGCGTCGTGGCGGCTGCGCACCCCCGCGCGACCGTCCTCGATCCGCACCCGCAGCTTCGGGACGCTGCGCAGGTCAAGCTGTTCGCGGACCAGGTCGATCAGCGGCTCGTCGGCGTCGAACACCAGCTGCCGTGAACCCGGTCGCGTCGCGGCGACGTAGCGCGGCAGGGAACAGCCCGCGCCGCCGACGTGCAGCGCGTCGAGCGGTCCGGGCGGCAGGAAGTCGACCAGGTCGCCGAGCCGGCGCACGTAGTCGAACTCCAGGTTCGTCGGGTCGTCCAGATCGACGTAGGACTGCGCCACCCCGTCCACCGAAAGCATCCACGCGTTGGGCCGGTCGGCGTCGCGCAGCAGTTCGGCGGTCCCGAACCGCACTGGGTAAGCACCCGGTCGCGGGCCGCTCGGCGCACGGCCGCGACCGGAACGGGAGGGGCTCACCGTGCTCACTGTAGTCTCGGGCTCGTGGCTCTCGCGCTGTACCGGAAGTACCGTCCGGCGACCTTCGCCGAGGTCGTCGGCCAGGAGCATGTGACCGAACCGCTGCGCACGGCGCTGGCCGCCGGGCGCATCAACCACGCGTACCTGTTCTCCGGGCCGCGCGGCTGCGGGAAGACGTCGAGCGCGCGGATCATGGCGCGCTCGCTCAACTGCGCCAAAGGCCCGACCCCGGATCCGTGCGGCGAATGCAACTCGTGCCGCGCGCTCGCGCCGGAAGGCCCCGGCAGCGTCGACGTCACCGAACTCGACGCGGCCAGCCACGGCGGCGTGGACGACGCGCGCGAACTGCGGGACAAGGCGTTCTACGCGCCCGCCGAATCGCGCTACCGCGTGTTCATCATCGACGAGGCGCACATGGTCACCACGCAGGGCTTCAACGCCCTGCTGAAGATCGTCGAAGAACCGCCCGAGCACCTGATCTTCATCTTCGCCACCACCGAGCCGGACAAGGTGCTCACCACCATCCGCTCGCGCACGCACCACTACCCGTTCCGGCTGATCCCGCCGAGTTCGATGCGGGAACTGCTGGAGCGCAACGTCGCCGCCGAGGGCGCGACGGTCGAACCGGCGGTGTATCCGCTGGTGATCCGCGCGGGCGGCGGTTCGGCTCGCGACACCCAGTCGGTGCTGGACCAGCTGCTCGCCGGGGCCGGTCCGGAAGGCGTCACGTATCCGCGGGCGGTCGCGCTGCTGGGCGTCACGGACACCGCGCTGATCGACGCGGTGATCGACGGGCTCGCGAACGACAACCCGGCCGAAGTGTTCGGCACCGTCGAGAAACTCGCCGACGCCGGACACGACCCGCGCCGCTTCGCCACCGACCTCCTCGACCGGTTGCGCGACCTGCTGCTGATGCGCGCGGTCCCGGACGCGGGCGAACGCGGGCTGGTCGCCGCGCCGGACGACGAGCTGAAGCGGATGGCCGAGCAGGCCGAGAAGCTCGGCCCGGCCACGTTGTCCCGCTATGCCGACATCGTCCACAGTGGACTTCTCGAGATGCGCGGCGCGACGTCGCCGCGGCTCGTGCTCGAACTGCTCTGCGCGCGAATGCTGCTGCCGTCGGTCACCGAGGCGGAGAAAGCCTTGCTGGCGCGGATCGAACGGCTCGAGCGGCGCCCCGCTGGCGCTCCCGCTCCGGCTGGTCCCGCGGCTGGTTCCGCACCGGCCACCGCACCTGCTCCGGCTGCTTCCGCTGTCCCTGCGGAGGCTCCGACGCGGTTCCAGCGGCCTTCGCAGCGTCCGGCCCAGGAAGCTCCCGCCGCACCGGCCCGTCCGGCGGCGGACGAACCGGCGCGTCCGGCTCGCCCGGAGGTCAGCCGTCCGGCAGCAGCCGAGCCGCCTGCTCCAGCTGCTGCCGCACCCGCTCCGGAGCCTTCCCCCGCCCCGGCCGCGGAGGAAGCCCCGGCGGCGGGCGGGATCGACGCGGCCGCGCTGCGCGAGAAATGGCCGCAACTGCTGGCGTCGCTGCGGAAATTCACCGGCGGTCGCGCACTCGAAGCCATGCTCACGCAGGCGACGGTCGCCGAGGTCGACGGTTCGGCGGTCACGCTGACGCACAAGTCCGAACCGCTCGCCCGGCGGCTGAGCGACCAGGGCAACGCGAGCAAGATCGCGGCCGGGCTGAGCGAGGTGCTCGGCGGCGAATGGCAGGTCCGCTGCGTGCACGGCGCGGCCCCGGCCGCCGCCCCGGCGCGGCAGGCTCCCCGGCAGCAGGCGGCGGCCCCGGCTCCGGAACGGTCGTTCACGCGTCCGTCCGCGGCCGCGCAGGCTCCGGCAGCCGCAGCGCCTCCGCCGAAGCCCGCGCCGGAAGCGCCGAGCCGTCCGCGCGTCACGACGAGCGAACCGGACATCCCGCTCCCGCCCGAGCCCACGGACGAGGACGACGACATCTACTCCGAGGACTCCAGCCCGGTCCCGCCGCCTCCGCCGCCGCCCGCGGAGGAGGACCCGGAGCAGATCGCGCGCAAGCTGTTGTCCGACCACCTCGGCGCACGCCCGCTGGACTAGCGACGTCGTGAGTGTTGATCACGGTTCCAGCCGCGATCAACACTCACGACGCTGCCTACCGCACGAGCCGCACGGTCAGCGGATGCTGCGTCGGCGGCGTCTGCACGGTTACCGTCCGGGTCGCGGCGTCCCAGGTCCAGTTTCCGCTCCGCCGGCCGTCCACGTACACCGCGGACGGCGAGGTGGCGTTGGTGAACCGGACGGTCCAGGCTCGCTGCGTGGCACCGATCGCGAGCATCGCTGACTGGGGATTTTCCGTGTAGCGCAAGGCAGTCGTGGTGCTCTTCGCGGACGGAGACTGCCCGTCGTCCTCGTAGAGGGTGAACGCGCCGTCGTGGCCGCCAGCCACCGTGACGGTCGCGGCGGTCTGCGGATCATGCGCGTCGCCGGAGACGTTTCCGCCGCGGGTGACCATGATTCCGCCCGAACGCATGAACACCGGCATCGTGTCCAGGCCCGTGGTGATCTGCGCGGTGGTGCCGCCGCGGTAGGTCTTGCCGGTGAAGTAGTCCGTCCAGTCGTTGCCCGGCGGGAACCAGACGCTCGTGGTCGCCGTGGCGCCCGGGCTGGTCGCGGGAGCCACGAGGACGTCCGGGCCGTACAGGTATTCCCCGCCGGCCTGGGCGTACGCCTCCTGCTGGTCCGGATATTGCAGGTACAGCGGCCGCACGAGCGGCATTCCCGTCGCGGTGGCCTGCTGTGCGAGCGTGTAGGTGTACGGCACGAGATTCTCGCGCAGGTTCAGGAATTTCGTCGCTGACGCGTCCGCGGCGGCTCCGTATTGCCAGGGCAACCGGTCGCTGTGGTTGGAGTGCAACCGGTCGATCGGCTGGAACGTACCGAGCTGCACCCAGCGCGCGTACAGATCGTCCGGCAGCTTCGTGCTCCCGGGTTCCGTACCCGGTTGCTGCAACCCGCCGGTGTGGCCGCCGATGTCGTGGCTTACCGACGCCAGTCCGGTCGCCGCGGATTCACCAGGGGTGTAGCCGACTTCGAAGGCCAGCGTTGCCCAGTCGGAAATGGTGTCTCCGGTGAAGTGCAGCGTGGTGCGCTTGTCCGCCCACGGTCCGGTCGGCACCGCAGTCGGCGAGCTGTATCCACCGGCTTGCAGCGAGCCGTACGCGCGGGAGAACGCGAAGCCGCGACCGCCGCGCTGAGCCGCGTCGTCGGCGTACTGCTGGTTGATCCACGCGTCCGGGGTGACGCCGGCCAGGCTCGATTTCGAGCTGTCACAACACCAATCGAGCCACCAGACGTCGTTGCCCTGCTGTTCCATCGTCCGGTGCAGGTCGAAATAGGCCCGCAGCTGGTCGGGGTCGCCGAAATCGAAGACGTAGCAGTCTTGTCCGCAACTGGGCTGCAGTTTGCCCTTCGCGGTGGCCTGCGCGGCCGGGAACTGCGGGTCGTCGGCGCGGATGCTCGGATGGATGTTCAGCGTGGTGTGCAGGCCCTGGTCGTGTGCCCACTGGAAGAACGCCTTCGGGTCGGGGAAGCGGGTCGGATCGATTTCCCACCCGTTCCACCGGTCCGGCGATTTGAAGTCGGTGTCGACGACGAGCATGTCGAGCGGCACCTGCTGCGAACGGAACTTCGGCACGATCGTCTGCTGGAAGTCGGCGGCCGTGCGGTCGTAATACTCGGAATACCAGACGCCGTAGGCCCATCGGGGCAGCAGCAGCGACGGTCCGGTCAGCTGGGCCAGTTCACTCAGCGCGCGGCCGTAGTCCTGGCCGTAGGCGAAGACGTATCCGTCCTGGTAGCTCTCGCTGCTGGGCCGTTGGGTGACGACCTTCGTGCTCGGGTCGTACAGCGCCGAAGCGGTGTCGTCGAGCAGGGACCAGCCGTCCTGGTAAAGGATCCCGGGCGCGGAGACCGCACTTCCGTCTACGCCGTCGAGACCGCGTCGGTAACCGCCAAGCGGTGCGTGCGGGGCGAGCAGCACCGAATGCGCGGCGGTGACAGCAACGGTGTCGAGGTTGACGTGGCAATTCGAGTCCGGGCAGGACAGCGTGACGGTGTTGGTGCCAGCCTTGAGTTTCACCGGGATCGCGGTGGTGCGCCACGAATTCCAGCTGCTGGTCGACGGCAGGGTCAGGTTCGTCGAGGTGTCACCGGCTTGGAGCGTCAACGAGGTCGGCTGGGTTTGGCCGGAGACGGCGGTCGCGTCGGAGTAGCGCAGCTGCAGATCGTAGGCGCCATCGGCGGGAACGCCGGTTATCGTCAACGCGTCGGCCGCGCCGGGACGCTCCATCCCTGCCAGGAAAGCCTTGCCGGAATGGCCGTCGTGGTCGCTGGCCGGGTGCGCGCCGCCGGACAGCGCGCCCTGCTCGGCCTCGCAGAGGACACCGAACGCGCACGTCGTCGGCGCTGGCGGCACCGGCTGTGGGTACGCGGCCCCGGGGTTGACCACGGCGAGGCTGTCGATGTTGACGTTGCCCGAGTCGGAGGTGCCGTGCTTGACGGTCACCTGGTGCTGCCCCGCGGGCAGGCTGATCGGCACGGTCGCGAGGGCCCAGGTGTCCCAGTCGCCGGTGGCCGGCAGCGAGATGGTGCGTGCGTTGGCGCCGTCCACGAGAACGCTGAGCGTGCGGGTCGTGTGCTGTCCGTCGCCGCCGGTGCCGTTGGCGTAGCGCAGGTCCAGCTGGTAATCGCCGGAAGCGGTGGTCCGGAAGGCCAGGCTGTCGCCGGGGTTGATGAAGCCCGCCGCGAAACCGTCGCCGGTGTAGCCCCGGTGGTCGCTGGCCACGCCTGGGCCGTTGAGCTGCAGTTGTTCGGCCTCGCAGAGGGTGCCGAGCGCGCAGACCGGAGTCAGCTTGCCCGCCCACGGCCGCGCGGTGACGTCCTGGCCGCCGGTACGCAGCTGGACGGTGAGGTTGTCGTCGGAGAACGCGCCCGAGTCGAGCTTGTAGCGCAGCTGGACGGCGCTGGTCCGGATGGTCAGCCAGCCGTCGCGTTTTGTTGCGGTGTAAGGCGTTTTAGGGAAACTGCCGCGGCCGACCGCGTTGAACGTGCCGGCGTCGACGAACTTGGCGTCCCCCGCGTATTCGGTGCGGATGAGCGTCGGCGACAGGACTTCGAACCGCGCTTGCCCGGCGGTCACGGCCTGTGGAGCGGCCTCGGCGACTCCCGTCGACACGAGGGTTCCAGCCATCGCGGTCACGGCCAGCAGCCGTACCAGTCTTCCTCGGAGCGAAGTTGCCACCGGCGCCTCCTCGACAGGTTTCCAGCGACGGTAGGTCGGAACCGATCAAGGGTGAAGACGGTGTCCGGTGTTCTGTCCGCTCAGTAGCCCTTTCGGCTCCCTGCGTCAGGAGCCGGCCAAGTACGCTTCGATCGCCTTCGCGATGGCCTGCGCGTAGTGCGCCCGGCCCGCCGCCGACGACATCTGGCTGGCCTCGTCGGCGTTGCGCATGTTGCCGCATTCGACGAGCACGGCCGGCCGGGTCGACAGGTTGAGCCCGGCCAGGTCGTTCCGCGGCGAAAGACCCGCCGAGCCGATGTAGGTGGAGGTCGCGAAGCCGTCATCGTGCATTCCGTCGCGCATGGTGCGAGCCAGCTTCAGCGACGGCTCTCCCTGCGCCGCGTTCAACGGCGGTGCCGAATACGCGACGTGGAAGCCGTGCGCGGTCGGCGAAGTGGAGCCGTCGGCGTGGATCGACACCACCGCGTCGGCGTTCGCGTCGTTGCCGATCCGTGCGCGCTCGTCGACGCACGGGCCGACGCCGGAGTCGTTCTGCCGCGTGTAGACGACCTTGATTCCCTTGGCCGCCAACGCGTTCCCGACCTCCTGCGCGACCGCGAAGGTGAACGCGTGCTCGGTGTACCCGGCGTTGGTCGACGTGCCGGTGGTGTTGCACGGCTTCGTCTGCCCGCGTCCGGCGGGAACCTTCCGGTTGATCTCGTCGGGGTGTGCCGCGTTGCCGCCGTTGTGCCCGGGGTCGAGCACCACGACCTTGCCCGAGCCGACCGGCGGCAGCGCGGAAGACGAAGGCGGGCTCGAGGGCGAGGACGGCGGCTGCGGGCTGGAAGACGACGGGCTCGGCGTCGCGGAGCTGGCCGAGGACGTCGGCGCAGCGGCCGGTGACGGAGGCGTCTGGACGCCGCCGGAACACGCTGTGAGCAGCATCAGGCCGGTCAGCAGCGGGAGTGTCTTCGCTCGCACGCGACCACGGTGCCACAGCACACGCGTGCCGCCAGGACGGACGCGCCGGGTGCGCGGCTACGCTGGGGAGGAACACCCAAACGCGGAAGGACCGAGTGCGATCATGGTGCAACCCGGCGGCGGCGGCTTCGACCTGTCGCAGATCATGCAGCAGGCCCAGCAGATGCAGCAGAAGCTGGTGGAGGCCCAGGAGGAACTCGCCAGCACCGAGGTCACCGGCACCGCGGGCGGCGGCCTGGTCACCGCGACGGTGTCCGGCGACAGCCAGCTGAAGAGCCTCGTCATCGACCCGAAGGTGGTCGACCCGGACGACGTCGAAACCCTGGCCGACCTGGTGGTCGCCGCGGTGCGCGACGCGTCGGCGAGCGCGCAGAAGCTCACCGAACAGAAGCTGGGCCCGCTGGCGGGCGGCCTCGGCGGCGGCATGCCGGACCTCGGCAGCCTCGGCTTCGGCGGCTGACACTTGTACGAGGGTGTCGTCCAGGACCTGATCGACGAACTGGGGCGGTTGCCCGGCGTCGGTCCGAAGAGTGCCCAGCGCATCGCGTTCCACCTGCTGGCCGCCGACCCCGCGGACATCGCGCGGCTGCAGGACGTGCTCGGCAAGGTCAAGGAAGGCGTGCAGTTCTGCGAGATCTGCGGCAACGTCTCGGAGCAGGAAACCTGCCGCATCTGCCGCGACGAACGCCGCGACCTCACGGTGATCTGCGTGGTCGAGGAGCCGAAGGACGTGCTGGCGGTCGAGCGGACCCGCGAGTTCAAAGGCCGCTACCACGTACTGGGCGGCGCCCTGGACCCGCTGTCCGGGATCGGCCCGGAGCAGTTGCGGATGCGCGAGCTGCTGAAGCGCATCGGCGAGGCGGACGTCCGCGAGATCATCATCGCGACGGACCCGAACACCGAGGGCGAGGCGACGGCGACGTACCTGGTGCGGATGCTGCGCGATTTCCCGGGGCTTTCGGTGACGCGGCTGGCGTCCGGATTGCCGATGGGCGGGGACCTGGAGTTCGCGGACGAATTGACCCTAGGCCGAGCGCTGTCCGGCCGCCGAGCGTTGTAAATCCGTCGTCCTCAACGCCGACGCGATCCGAAAGCGGGATCGCGTCGGCTTGACGGCGATCCCGCCCGCGTCAAACTTCAGCAGTAACCCAGCTGTGCCAACGAGTTCACCACGATGTCCGACGGGTGGTATTTGTCCATCCAGGACTCCCCGCGGCGATGCTGGTACGTGTCCAGGAATTCCCGCAGCCGGTCCCCGCGCATTTCGGTCAGGATGACGTTCTCGCCGATTCCCACGTGCCGTTCGGTGCGGGCCCGGTGGACCGCGCACGGCAGGCCCAGGTAGCCGCATTCCTCCTGCAACCCGCCGGAATCCGTGACCACGTACTCGGCTCGCGCGACCAGCGGCAGGAACTTCAGGTACCGCATTTTCGGCTGCGCGACGAACTTGTCGTCGAACAGATTGTCCAGGCCCAGCGCCCGGATCTTCTCCCGCTCCGGCGCGCCGGCCATGTACAGGATCGGCATCTTGCGGCTCTGCTCGCGCAGGATTTCCAGCACCTCGCGGTATTTGTCCGCGCGCGACACCAGTTCGAAGCGGTGCAGCGTCGCCAGGCCGAACTTCTCCGGCAGGCCCGGCACGTCCAGCGGCTGGTCGACGACCTGGCGCATCGAGTCGATCGCCGTGTTCGCTTCGGTGTTCACCACGACGCCGCGGGCGTTGCGAAGGTTGTGCACCTCGCGCTCGCTCGGCGAGAAGTGGAGGTCCACGAGTTTCCCGGCGATTTTGCGGTTCAGTTCCTCCGGCAGCGGCGACAGGATGCTGCCCGACCGCGTGCCCGCCTCGATGTGCCCCACGCGGGCCTTCAGGATCTTCTTGCCGAGCAACGCCCCGTACGGCGTGGTGAACGTGTCGCCGTGCACCAGCACCAGCGGCGGGCGGCCGTCCGCGGTCAGCCGGGCGCGGAGTTCGGCGCGGCGGCTCCAGGCGGTGCGCATGACCTGCGCGGCCCAGCCGGGCACCTGCGCGGGCGATTCGAGGTTGTGCGCCCGTTCCCGCGGCACGAACCACAGCGCGGGTTCCGGCAGCCGCAAATCCGAGAGCACGTCCGCGACCTCGTCCACGTGCTGCGCGGTGAACCAGATCTCCGGTTTCGCGCCGCGCTCGGCGACGCGGTGGAACACCGGCGCGATTTTGATCAGTTCCGCGGTGGTGCCGACAACGAACGAAATCACCGTGGATTACCCCATCTCCGGGCCGGCCGCAGCCGGGTGAACAGCAGATCAACGACGAGGGCCGGGATGCTGTGCGCTCCGTCCCGGCCGGTACAGGGTAGCCTCGCCGGGGTGAGTGCGATTCCGCCCCTCCCGTCGCTCAGCGTCGTGATTCCGGTCTACAACGAGCAGGACTGGATCGACCGCAGCGTCGGCGCGCTCATCGCCTCGGCCGAGGCGGCACGGTGGCCGGTGGAAATCCTCGTCGTGGACGACGGGAGCACCGACGGCACGCCCGCCCGGCTCGCCCAGTTGCGCGACCAGCACGGCATCACCGTGCTGAGCCAGGCCAACAGCGGCCGGTTCGAGGCCCGCCGGACCGGGTTGGCGAAGGCGTCCGGAGAATGGGTGCTGCTGCTGGACAGCCGCGTGATCGTGGACGTCGGCAGCCTCGGTTTCCTGCGCGACCAGCTGACCGGCCACCCCGAACGCACGGCCTGGAACGGCCACATCACCGTCGCGTCCGAGAACAATCCCTACGCCGGTTTCATGGCCGGGCTCGTCGCGTTCTCGTGGCGCAAGTACTTCGCGAATCCGAAGCTGACGTCGTTCGGCATCGAGGAATTCGACCTGTACCCGAAGGGCACCGGATTTTTCTGCGCCCGCCGCGATCTGCTCGACGGATCCGTCGCCGCTTTCGCCTCGCTGTTCGACGACGTCCGGCTGGCCAGCGACGACACCCGCATGCTGCGCTGGATCGCCGAACGCGCGCGCTTTCACCTGTCCCCGCAGTTCTCCGGGACCTACCACGGCCGCGATTCGCTCGAGAAGTTCTGGGCGCAGTCGTTCTTCCGCGGCACCACGTACGTGGATTCCTACCTCGGTTCCCCCGGTCCGGCGCGCACCGCGCTGTTCGGCGCGCTCGCGGTCGGCGCGGTCGGCGCCGGGCTGGCCGTGAAGAAGCCGAAAACGACTGCCGCGCTCGGGATCGCCGGGTCGGCGGCGGCCGCCGCGGCGGTCAAGAAGTGCGGGGCCAGCACCGCCGAGGCGCGTGCGGTCGGCACCTTGCTGCCGGTGTTCGCGGCCGGGTTCGGCGCGGGCGTGTTCCGCGGTTTGTACCTCGCCTCGCGCGCCCGGCTGCGGCGCCGATGAGCGTGGCGGACACCGGCGCGACGGCCAACGGGGTCGTCCGGGACACCCATCGCACCGCGGGCAAGCTCGGCGGTTCGCTGATCGCGGCGATCATCCTCGGCTACGTCCTCACCGTCGCCTGCGCGCGGCTGCTGCCCCCGGACCAGTACGCCACCTTCCTCACGTTCTGGGGCCTCCTGATGGGGCTCGGCAGTGCGTTGTCCCCGCTGGAGCAGGAGCTCTCCCGGCAGTCCGCGACGGCCGCGCTGACCGGCGGCGTCGCGGGCCGCGGCGCGCTGCGCGCGGTGGTCGTGTCCGCGGCGGCCGCGGCGGCGTTCGGGCTGGCGCTGCTCATCCCGCCGATCAACGACCGGCTGTTCCACGGCACCGGGGAACTCGCGCTGGTGGTGCTGGCCGGCGGGGTCGCGTTCGCCTGCCAGTTCGGCGTCCGCGGCCTGCTGATCGGCCAGCACCAGGTCAAGCACTTCGCCGGGCTGATCGTCGCCGAACCCGCGGTCCGCGCGCTGGTGCTGGGCCTGCTGGTGATCGCCACCGCCTACCGGCTGGTGCCGCTGGCGCTGGCGGTCGCGGCCGGATCGTTCGCCTGGCTGCTGTTCATCCGCCAGGCGCGGCGGCTGCTGGACGTCCGCGCGCCCGGCGACGGCTGGGCGGTCACCAGCCGCCGGATGCTCATGCTGCTGCTCGGAGCCGCCCTCACCGCGAGCGTCATCACCGGCTACCCCGCGCTGGTCGGCCTGCTCGCCCCCGGCGGCGACCGGGACCGGCTCGGCGCGGTGTTCGCCGCGCTGGTCATCGCACGGCTGCCGCTGACGCTGGTCGCGCCGGTGCAGTCGCTTGCCGTGCCCTTCGTGGTGCGGCTTTCCGCCACCGCGGACGGCAGGCTCCGGTTGCGCCGGGTGTTGCTGCTGGGCACCTTCGCCGCGCTCGCCCTGGCCGCGCTCGGCGCGCTGGTCGGCATGCTGATCGGCCCGTGGGCGGTGCAGTTCGTCAACGGCCCCAAGTACCACGTGGACGGCTGGGCGGTCGCCGGGCTCGTGTGGTCCTCGGTGCTGCTGGTGCCGATGCAGTTGCTCACCGCCGTGCTGGTGGCGCGCGCCCAGGCCAACCGGGTGTTGATCACCTGGGCGGTGGTCGCGGTCACCGCTTCGGTGCTGCTGCTCGCCGTTCCGGGCGACACCGTGGTGCGCGCCGTCGTTTCGCTCGCCGTCGCGCCGATGGCCGGGCTCGCCGTCGTGCTGGGATTCGTACTCGCCAATTCTCCCGCGGAAGCAACCTCCGACACGGGTGAAGCGTGTTCTTAGCGTCGCAGTAGTGTGAGTTCCGAGCCGCCGGTTCCCGGTGCGCGTCGGATGGCGAAAGCCAATCAGGGTTGGATTCGAATTCGATGAACGTTCTTCTGGTGCTGCTCGCATTCTGGGTGCCCGGGCTCGTCTTCGGAGCAGCTATCCGGTTGCGCGGGTGGACGCTCGCCGCGGCGGCGCCGTTGCTGACGTTCGGGGTCGTCGCGCTCGGCGTCCCGGTGCTGGGCGGCCTCGGCATCCGCTGGTCGCTGCTCAACGTCGCGCTGTGGACGCTGGTGCTCGCCGTCGTCGGCTTCGGGCTGGCGTTCGCGGTGCTGCGGCTGCGTGCTCGCAGGCACCCGGACTGGGCGGGCGAGGACCTGGAGAAGCTGCCGCTGCGCGACCACCTCGTGATGGCGGCGGGCGTCGTCGCCGCAGTGGGCGTGGGCGCGGTCACCTTCCTGCGCGGCGCCAACGGAATCAACACCGTGCACCAGGGCTGGGACGCGCCGTTCCACGGCAATCTGGTCCGCTGGATCGCTGAACACGGCGACGCCCGGCCGTCCACTGTGGGCACTATCGCCAACCTGCCGAACCAGTCGAACTATTTCTACCCGGACACGTATCACGCCCTGCTCGCCCTGGTTTTCGGCAAGGGCGGGCTGACCATGATGCCCACGCTGAACCTGGCCGCGCTGGCGGTGATTTTCACCCTGCCGTTCGGAATCGCCGCGCTGTGCCGGGTGTGGGGCATGCCCGCGCTCGGCACCGCCGCGGCGGCCGCGGTCAGCACGTGGTTCAGCGCGTTCCCGTACGACTCGTTGTGGCGCGGGCCGTTGTGGCCCTACGTCGCCGGCGTCGCGTTGATTCCGGCGATGCTCGCGCTGAGCCGTTATTTGCTGAAGCCGAACGGCATTGCCGGCCCGGTCGCGATCGGCGTCGGCGTGGCCGGGTTGTGCGGTCTGCACACCAGCGTCGTGTTCGTGGTCGTTGTTTATTTCCTGCTCATTCTGGTCGCCGTTCTCTGCCGTTTCGAGAAGATCGAATGGCGGCGCAGCCTGCCCTCGCTGATCGCGACCGGCGTACTGGCGATCGCGCTCGGCGTGCCGCTGGTGCTGCCCTCGCTGTACAACGCCGGCGGGGTGACGAGCGCGTACTGGGCGCCGGAGACCACGCTCGCCGGCGGCTTCGGCCAGACGATCACGTTCTCTCCGATGTCGGACTTCCCGCAGTGGTGGATCGGCGTGCCCGCGTTCGCCGGGCTCGTCCTGCTGGTGCGGCACCGGCGGATGCTGTGGCTGGTCGGCGCGTATGTGCTGTTCGGCGGCCTCTTCATGCTGACGGTGTCCATCAACTCGCCGCTCATGCAGACGCTGACCAGCCTCTTCTACAACGACCACTGGCGGATCGCCGCGCTGGTGCCGCTGGCGGGCGCGGTCGCGTTCGGAGAGTTCGCGCACACCGCGGCCGCCTGGTTCGTGCGGAAGGCGCAGCCGAGGGTCAAGCTCGCGCCGGCCACGCTCGGCGTGGTCGCGGTCGTCCTGCTCGGGCTGGTGTGCGGTGGCCTGAGCAAGGGCGGCTACATCGGCCGCAACGCGACTCGGATGGCCGTCACTTACCGGGACGGGCCGACTGTCTCCACCGCCGAGGAAGCCGCCTTCGCCTGGCTCGGCCAGCACACCGCGCCGGGCGAACGGGTGATGAACAACCGGGCCGACGGTTCGGCGTGGATGTACGCGCTGGCCGGGGTTCAGCCGGTCGAGTGGACTTTCTACGGCGCCGGGGCGGACACCAAGGCCGCCTACCTGAGCGCGTGGGTCGACGACATCGACAAGTACCAGCAGGTCCGGGCGGACCTCACCGATCTGCGGGTGCGCTATCTCATCCAGGGCAACGGGAAGGCCGCGGAGAACGCGATCGAGTCCGCCGGCGTGGCGCGGGTCCGGCCCGGACCGCAGTTCCGCGTCGTGTTCCACAACGAGGGCGCGACGATTTACGAGATCGCCGGACAGTCCGGCGTGGCCGGGCCTACCACAGCGAACGGTCAGTGAGCGGTTAAGGTGACTGCCGTGTCCAGCACATCCGTGAGCACCCGCCAAGTGCTTATCGTGATGCCCGCGCTCAATGAGCAAGACAGCATTTCCGCGGTGCTCGCCCAGGTCAAGCAGTCGCTGCCGAGCGCGGACGTGCTGGTGGTCGACGACGGTTCGACCGACCGCACCGCCGAACTCGCCCGCGCCGCCGGCGTCCGGGTGGCCCGGCTGTCGGTGAACCTGGGCGTGGGCGGCGCGATGCGCACCGGTTTCCGGTACGCCGCCGCGCGCGGCTACGACGCCGTCGTCCAGGTCGACGCCGACGGCCAGCACGACCCGGACGAGGTCGGCGCCCTGTTGCAGCTGCTTGACGAGGGCGCGGACATCGCGATCGGCTCCCGGTTCGCCGGCAAGGGCGCCTACCGCGCGGTCGGGCCGCGCAAGTACGCGATGGTCGTGCTGGCACTGGTGTTCAGCCGGCTGTCCGGCAGCAAGCTCACCGACGTCACCTCCGGGTTCAAGGCGATGGGCCCGCGTGCGATCCGCCTGTTCGCCGGCTACTACCCGGCCGAGTACCTCGGCGACACGATCGAGGCGCTGGTGATGGCGATCCGGGCGAATCTGTCCATTCGGGAGACCCCCGTGGTCATGCGCGAACGGGCGGGCGGCACGCCGAGCCATTCTCCGGTGAAGTCCGCGGTGTACCTGGGCCGGGCGGGGCTCGCCCTGCTGCTCGCGCTCGTGCGCCGCCGTCCGTCCGTTGACTCGTCCGACGCGGCGTAGGGAGGCTCCATGGCAGGCTGGCAGGTACTGAGCATTGTCATCGCGGCGCTGGTGCTGCTCGTCGTCGTCGAGATGATGCGGCGGCGCAAGCTGCGCGAGAAGTACGCCGGCATCTGGCTCCTGGTGGCCATCGGCGTGGTGGTGCTCGCGGTGGTCCCGCCGGTCGCGGAGTTCCTGGCGCATCTCACCGGGGTCGCGACCCCGTCGAACTTCGTCTTCTTCCTGTCCGGAGTGGTCCTCGCGCTGGTCGCGCTGCAGCTCTCGACCGAGGTCGGGCACCTCGAGGAAGAGGTGCGGACCTCGGTCGAGGAGACCGCGTTGCTGCGCTGCGAATTGGAAGACACCCAGCGCGCCCTCGAAGCGCGCATCGCCGAACTGGAGAAGCGCACGTCCCCACCGGACAATGTGGACGGCCTGCCCGAAGCGAGCCCGGCACGCGTTCCCTGATCTCCGCACTGCTCGCCGCTCCGCCCCGGCTCGGCGGCGTCCGGGTGCTCGCCGTCGACGGTCCGTCCGGGGCCGGGAAATCGACCCTCGCCGCCGAGACGGTCGAAGCTCTGGGCTCGCGCGCCGCGTTGGTCAGCACAGACGCCTTCGCCACCTGGGACGATCCCGTCGCGTGGTGGCCGCGGCTGGAGGAGGGTGTGCTGACGCCGCTGGCACAGGGACGGCCCGGCGAGTATCGCCGGATGGACTGGACCTCCGGGACTCCGCGTCCCGGAGAACTGGTGCGCGTCGAGGTTCCCGAGGTTCTGGTGCTGGAAGGCGTGTCGAGCGGACGCCGGGCGCTGCGGCCCCGGCTGTCGCTGCTGTGCTGGATCGAGGGCGGCACCGAAGCCGAACGGTTGTCCAGGGCGGTCGCCCGGGACGGCGAGGCGGCGCGCGGCGAACTGCGCCGCTGGCAGTTGTTCGAGCGCGGCTGGTTCGCGGTCGACGGGACGCGCGAGGCCGCCGACCAGCTGGTCTGAACAACCGGAATCCTGGCTCGACCTCGGTTTGCGGCGGGCGAAAGCGGCTATTGCACGGAATGCGCGAGCCCTGGAAACTCGAGTGCATTCGGGCCGTTTAGGCAGTCTTCGCGGGCAACTCCGGCGGCCCCGCGGCGGGATTCCGGAACATCCACGGCACCCGGAACGGCCAACCGGCCGGTTAGGCCAACCGGGTGAGCAAACCACCACTCTTCGTACCAAACCGGCAGATTTCGCTACGCAGAGCGCACAATTGCCGACACGTTGCGGTCAATTTGGGGCTTACGTAGCGCGATCGTAACCTCACGTGCTTAAGCGGAGGCCGAGTTCCCGCTAGTGTCACCGAACACACCGATCGCACTGGTCTTCCCGAACTGACCGCCGACGGTGAATTTCGATACACCGAACATTCCCAAGGGGTGCCAGATGCAGCAATTGCGGCTGACCCGAACACGCCGGGCAGCTCTGATCGGGCTCGCGGGCGCGCTCGCGGTCTCGCTGTCCGCGTGTGCGGAATCGAAGCGCGACGAGGCCGGAGGAGGTGGATCCGGAGGCACCATGGTCTTCGGCAACACCGGCAACCCGAAGATGTTCGACCCGATCTTCAACGACGAGGGCGAAACGTTCCGGATCACCCGGCAGATGCTGGACACGCTGATCCAGAACAAGCCGGGCACCGCCGAGCTGGCCCCGTCGCTCGCCACGAAGTGGACGCCGAGCAACGACGGCAAGACCTGGACCTTCGACCTCAAGCAGGGCGTGAAGTTCAGCGACGGCACCGCGTTCGACGCGAAGGCCGTCTGTTTCAACTTCGATCGCTGGTACAACATGAAGGGCGCCACCGCCCAGAGCCAGATGATCTACTACGGCGACGTCTTCGAGGGCTTCGCGCACAACGAGGGCACCACCAAGGGCGAGCCGGTCTACAAGAGCTGCGAGGCGAAGGACGACCACACCGCCGTCCTGAACCTGAACCGCGCGAAGGGCGCCTTCCCGGCCGCGTTCACGCTGCCGTCGTTCGCCATCCAGAGCCCGACCGCGCTGCAGAAGTACAACGCGGACAAGGTCACCGGCTCCGGCACGTCGATCACGTATCCGGAGTACGGCTACAAGCACCCGACCGGGACCGGCCCGTTCAAGTTCGAGAGCTGGGACCAGGGCAACGGCCAGATCACCTTGGTGCGCAACGACACCAGCACGATGCCGCAGCCGGCGAAGCTCGACAAGCTCGTGTTCAAGGTGATCCCGGACGAGAACGCCCGCAAGCAGGCGCTCAAGGCCGGTGACATCAACGGCTACGACTTCCCGGCCCCCTCGGACTACGGGCTGCTGCGCAACGACGGCGAGCAGGTGCTGATCCGCCCGTCGTTCAACGTGCTCTACCTGGGCATCAACCAGGCCGGTCCCAACGGCGCGAAGCTGCAGGACCCCAGGGTCCGCCAGGCGCTGGCGTACGGCATCAACCGCGAGCAGTTCGTGCGCTCGAAGCTGGCCGAGGGTTCCGAGGTCGCGACCGAGTTCGTGCCGAAGGCGATCTCCGGCTACACCGACGACGTCACCAAGTACCCGTACGACCCGACCAAGGCCAAGCAGTTGCTGAAGGACGCCGGCGCCGAGGGCATGACGCTGAAGTTCTACTACCCGACCGAGGTCACCCGGCCCTACATGCCGAACCCGGCCGACACCTACACCGCGATCTCCGAGGACCTGAAGGCCATCGGCATCAACGTGCAGCCGGTCGCCGAGTCGTGGAACGGCGGGTACAAGGACGACGTGCAGCAGAACGGCAAGCAGGACATCCACCTGCTCGGCTGGACCGGTGACTACAACGACGCGGGCAACTTCGTCGGCACGTTCTTCGGCCGCCCGAAGCCGGAGTTCGGCCTCACCGACCAGAACAACCAGGGCATCTTCAAGGCGCTCGCCGACGCGGACGCTGCGCCGGCCGGCGACGCCCACACCAAGGCGTACCAGGAAGCCAACAAGAAGATCATGGACTACCTGCCCGCCATCCCGATCGCCTACCCGACGCCGGCGATCGTGGTCGGCCCGAAGATCAAGGGCGTGGTGGCCAGCCCGCTCACCGACGAACGCTTCGACAACGTCACGATCGGCTGACGTGCTCCACTGAGCAGCCAGGCCAAGGGCAGGTGCTACCGCGCCTGCCCTTGGCCTCGTTCCCGGGCTGTACACAAAGGACTACTCGTGCTCCGTTTTCTCGTGCGTCGGCTGCTACAAGCGATCCCGACGCTGCTCATCCTGTCCATCCTGGTGTTCGCCTGGTTGCGTTCCCTCCCCGGCGGGCCCGCGTCCGCTCTGCTCGGGGACAAGGCGACCCCGGAAAAACTGGCGAACCTGAACCACGTGCTGGGTCTCGACCAGCCGATTTTCGTGCAGTACTTCAAATTCCTCGGCCGCGCGGTCACCGGTGACTTCGGCACCTCGCTCGTGTCGTCCCGTCCGGTGATGTCGGAGATCAGCACGTTCCTTCCGGCCACCATCGAACTGGGCGTCTCGGCGATGATCGTCGCCGTGGTGTTCGGGATCTCGTTCGGCTACCTCGCCGCCCGGTTCCGCGGCCAGATCGTCGACAACGTCATCATCGTGCTGACCCTGGTCGGCGTCGCGGTGCCGATCTTCTTCCTCGGCTACATGATGCAGGACCTGCTGTCCACGCCGCTGGGGTTGCCGTCGCAAGGCAGGCAGGCCCCCGGCATCGACGCCACGGTCGTCACGCATTTCGCCGTTCTCGACGGAATGATGACCGGGGAATGGGACGCGGTCTGGGACGCGATCAAGCACCTCATTCTTCCCGCGCTCGCGCTCGCCACCATTCCGCTCGCGGTGATCACCCGGATCACCCGCGCGTCGGTGCTCGACGTGTTCAACGAGGACTTCATCCGCACCGCGAACTCGAAGGGCCTCACCCAGCCCGTGGTCCGCCAGCGGCACGTGCTGCGCAACGCACTGCTGCCGGTGATCACCACGATCGGCCTGCAGACCGGCGCGCTGCTCGGCGGCGCCGTGCTGACCGAGCGAGTGTTCAACTTCCGCGGCCTCGGATTCCTTCTCGCCGAAGGGATCGACAAGCGGGACTACCCGCGGCTGCAGGCGCTGCTGCTTCTCGGGGCACTGGTCTACGTGCTCGTGAACATGCTCGTGGATATTTCCTACGGGCTCATCGACCCGAGGGTGCGTGTGCGGTGAACACTCTGCTGAACAAGAAGAAAGAGCCGATCGACAAGCTCGCCGCGGCGTCGGCGGGCGGGCGGAGCCTCGGCGCCGAGGCGCTGCGCCGGATGGTGCGCAGCCCGGTGGCGATCGTCGGCGGCGTGATCACCCTGCTGTTCCTGCTGCTGGCGATTTTCGCGCCGTTCCTCGCGCCGAAGGACCCCCAGGTCCGGTATCTGCAGGACAAGGTCATCCTCGGCCGCGGCATCATCCCGGGTGCCCAGCCCGGTTTCCCGCTAGGCGTCGACGATTTCGGCCGCGACTTCCTGTCCCGGCTGCTCATCGGCGCACAGCAGACCCTGTTGGTCGGCGTGCTCGCCACGGTGATCGGCGTGCTGCTCGGCGCGCTCATCGGCGGGCTCGCGGGCGCGTTCGGCGGCTGGGTCGACACCGTCCTCATGCGACTGGTCGACGTGCTGCTGGCGTTTCCCTCGCTGCTGCTGGCGATTTCGATCGCGGCGCTGTTCGCGAAGCCGAGCCAGTGGACGGTGATCATCGCGGTGTCGATCATCGGCGTGCCGATTTTCGCCCGGCTGCTGCGCGGTTCGATGCTCGCCCAGCGCGAGGCGGACCACGTGCTGGCGGCGACGTCGCTCGGCGTGAAGCGGACGACGATCGTGTTCCGGCACATGCTGCCGAACTCGCTCGGCCCGGTGATCGTGCAGGCGACGCTGACCCTCGCGACCGCGATCCTGGAGGCCGCGGCGCTGTCGTTCCTCGGCCTCGGCGACCCGGACCCGACCCGCGCGGAGTGGGGATTGATGCTGGGCAACGCTTCCCAGCACTTCCTCGACATCCGGCCCGAGCTGGCGTACTACCCGGCGATCGCGATCATCATCGTGGCGCTCGGGTTCACGCTGCTCGGCGAGTCCCTCCGCGAAGCCCTCGACCCGAAGAACCGGCGGTGACCCCGTGGCACTTCTCGAAGTCCGCGACCTGAAGGTCGTGTTCCAGCGCCGCGGCGAGCGTCCGTTCACCGCGGTCGACGGCGTGAGTTTCGACGTCGAACCCGGCCAGACGGTCGGTCTGGTCGGCGAATCCGGCTGCGGCAAGTCGGTGACCTCGCTCGCGATCATGCGGCTGCTCGCCAAGCGCGGCAACACCGTCAGCGGTTCGGTGCGGTTCGAGGGCACCGATCTGCTGACCCTGTCCGACCGCGAAATGCGCGACCGGCGCGGCCGCGATCTCGGCATGGTGTTCCAGGATCCGCTGTCCTCGCTGAACCCGGTCATACCGATCGGGCTGCAGATCACCGAGGTGCTGGAGCGCCACCGCGACATGCCGCGCAAGAAGGCGCGGGTCGAAGCGGCGGAACTGCTCGACAAGGTCGGCATTCCCGACCCGGCGCGGCGGCTTTCCGAATACCCGCACCAGCTTTCCGGCGGGATGCGCCAGCGCGCGCTGATCGCGATCGCGCTGGCGTGCCGTCCCCGGCTGCTCATCGCGGATGAGCCGACCACCGCGCTCGACGTGACGATCCAGGCGCAGATCCTCGCGCTGCTGCGGGAACTGGTGCAGGACACCGGAACCGCGCTGGTGATGATCACGCACGACCTCGGCGTCGTCGCCGGGCTCTGCGACGAGGTCAACGTGCTTTACGGCGGCCGGATCGTGGAGCGCCAGGAGCGGCATTCGCTGTTCGCGCAGCCGCGGCATCCGTACACGCACGGCCTGCTGGCCTCGATCCCGCGGCTCGACGAGGGCCGCGGCGAGAAGCTGGTGCCGATCCGCGGTTCGGTGGCCGACAACATCCCGTGGGCCGGCGGGTGCGCGTTCGCGCCGCGCTGCCCGAACGCGATCCAGGCCTGCCTGGAGGATTCGCCGGAGCTCGTTCCCGACCGGAACGGCTTGCTGCGCTGCCACAACCCGGTGGAACCCGCCGTGGCGGCAGGAGGAGGAACCCGATGACGGTGGCGAACACCGACGAGGTGCTGCTCGAGGTCACCGGCCTCAAGGTGCACTTCCCGATCAAACGCGGCATCGTCGTGGACCGCACCGTGGGCCACGTGTACGCGGTGGACGGGGTCGACCTGTCGATCCGCCGCGGCGAAACCTACGGCCTGGTCGGCGAATCCGGCTGCGGCAAGTCGACGCTCGGCCGCGCGATCCTGCGGCTCAACGAGCCGACCGACGGCAAGGTCGTGTTCGACGGCACCGACGTCGCCCAGCTCAAGGGCGAGCAGCTGCGCAAGGCGCGGCGGCGGATGCAGATGGTGTTCCAGGACCCGATGTCGAGCCTGGACCCGCGCCAGTCGGTCGAGTCGATCCTCGTCGAGGGCATGCGCGCGCACGGGCTGGACAAGGACAAGGAATCGACCGCGACCCGGCTGCGCGAGCTGCTGAGCGCGGTCGGCCTTCCGGAGACCTCGCTGCGGAAGTACCCGCACGAGTTCTCCGGCGGCCAGCGCCAGCGCATCGGCATCGCGCGGGCGCTGTCGGTGGAGCCGGACCTGATCGTCGCGGACGAACCCGTGTCGGCGTTGGACGTTTCGGTGCAGGCGCAGGTCGTGAACCTGCTGGAGGATCTGCAGGAAGAGCTCGGTCTCACCTACGTGGTGATCGCGCACGACCTCGCGGTGGTCCGGCACATCTCCGACCGGATCGGCGTGATGTACCTCGGCGCGCTGGTCGAGGAGACGACGTCGGAGGAGCTGTACCAGAACCCGCTGCACCCGTACACGAAGGCGCTGCTGTCGGCGATCCCGGTGCCGGACCCGGTCGTGGAGGACAGCCGCGAGCAGATCCTGCTCGCCGGCGACCTTCCGTCGCCGGCCAATCCGCCGTCGGGCTGCCGGTTCCACACGCGGTGCCCGTGGAAGCAGGAAAGCCTGTGCACCACGGATCGTCCGCAGCTGCGCGAGATCGGCGACGGGCACCGGGTGGCCTGCCACTACGCGGAGGACATCCGCGACGGGCGGATCCAGCCGCACCAGGTCGAGGTGGAACTGGTCGACGCCGGGGCGCTGAACCCGGACCTCGGCCCGCCGGACGTCGGTTCGGCCGCTGAGATCCTCTGACCGCCGGTGAAGGGCTCCTCGAAGGAATTCGAGGAGCCCTTCACCGTTTTTCAGGGCTGGAGGTCGACGGCGGCGCGGAACGAACCGTCCATGTGAAACGGCGTCGAGTTGTGCTCGTGCGCGATCAGCCAGCCGTTTCCGCTGCGCCGCAAGGCAAATGTGCTGCGGAACCAGAGGGCGAACGATTCGCTTTCGCCCCGCGGCGTCGCGGTCAGCTTCGCCAGCGCCGCGACCACCGCCAGATCGCCGGACACGGTGATCTCCTCGTCGTGGTACGTGTAGGAGATCGGTCCGTCGAAGGTGCTGAACCACTGCGCGACGTAGTCCTCGGACGCGCCGGTCGTGCGCAGCGGCGGCGCGAGATCGAACTTGACCGCCTTCTCCGCGTAGCTCGCGACGACCCGCCGGGCGTCCTTCGCGTGCATCGCCGCGGTGCGCTCGGCCAGCAGATCGCGGATCTCGTTCTCGGACATTTTGTGTTCTCCTTTTTCCGGAAGCGGTGTTCGTCCGGGACGTCGAAGCCGTCCGCTCGGTTTCGACATCAGGAGTGGAAGAAACTTTTCGAGGAGGCTCCCGATGAAGTATCTGGTCCTGATCTACGGCAACCCCGCGTCGCGCGCGGCCTGGGCGGGGATGAACGACGAGCAGAAGGCCGCGGGCCTGCGCGCCTACCAGCGGTTGCACGAGGAGCTGGACGGTACCGGCGAGCGGATCGTGTCCGAACGGCTGGCCGCGCCGGAGCTGACGAAGCAGGTCAACGTGACCGCGGACGGCGTGAGCACCACCGACGGCCCGTTCGCCGAGATCAAGGAACAGCTCGCCGGGTTCTACCTGCTGGAATGCGATTCGGAGGCCCGTGCGCTGGAGATCGCCGCGCGGATCCCGGAGGCCCCGTTCGCGAAGATCGAGGTGCGGCCCGTGATGGGGCTGACCGGCGACGTGGACTTCGAGCTGTGATCGACAGCCTCCTGCGCGACCTCATCCCGCAGGTGCTGACCGCGCTCGTCCGCCGCTACGGCGATTTCGGCAAATGCGAGGACGCCGTGCAGGAGGCCCTGCTCGCCGCCGCCGTGCAGTGGCCGAAGGACGGGGTCCCGGACAATCCGAAGGCCTGGCTCATCACGACCGCCTCGCGCCGGCGGATCGAGATGTGGCGCAACGAAGCCGCGCGGATCCGTCGTGAGGAGACGGTGGCCGCGCTGGAACCGCCGCCGTTCGAACTCGTGCCGCAGCAGGACGACACCCTCACGCTGCTGTTGCTCTGCTGCCATCCCGCGTTGACCCGCCCGTCGCAAGTGGCTCTCACCTTGCGCGCTGTCGGCGGCCTGACCACGGCCGAAATCGCGCGCGCGTACCTGGTCCCGGAGCCGACGATCGGCCAGCGGATCAGCCGCGCGAAACAGAAACTGCGCGGTGCGGAATTCGCCCTTCCGCCGCGGGAGGAGCTCCCGGAACGCGTGGCCGCGGTATTGCAGGTGCTGTATCTGGTGTTCACCGAAGGCCACACCGCCAGCTCTGGCAGCGCGGTGAACCGCGTCGAACTGACCGCCGAGGCCATCCGGCTCGCCCGGCAACTGCGTGCTCTGCTGCCCGCTGACGGCGAGGTCGCCGGACTGCTCGCCCTCATGCTGCTCACCGACGCTCGCCGCCCGGCCCGCACCGGCCGTGACGGTGTTCCGGTGCCGCTGGCCGAACAAGACCGCTCGCTCTGGGACGCGTCCGCGATCGCCGAAGGCAGCGCGCTCATCGAGCACGCGCTGGCGACCACGCCGGTGGGCCCGTACCAACTGCAGGCCGCGATCGCCGCTGTGCACGCCGAAGCCCCGACCGCCGACGCCACCGACTGGCCGCAGATCCTGATGCTGTACGACCTCCTGCGGCAGATCGCCCCCGGCCCGATGGTCAGCCTCAACCGCCTGGTCGCGCTCGCCCGCGTCGAGGGCCCGGCGGTCGCTCTCGCCGAATTGGACGCGATCGAGCATCTGGACCACTACCGGGCCGACGTCGTCCGTGCCCATCTCCTCGAGCTGTCCGGCGACCCGCGAGGCGCTCGCGACAGCTACGTCCGCGCGGCTCAGCGCACCTTGAGCCTGCCGGAACGGGAGTACTTCGAATCGCGTGCTTTGCGTGTTATGCCGGAAAAACCCTGAAAAACCCGGCCGGAAGACGGACCCCACTCCCGACTCCAGGCTGACGCGAGAGACCTCGCCAGCTGGGTACCCTGCGGAGACCAGGCACGAATCACAAGGGGGTTGGCAGTGAACATCGACCACGTGCTGGAGGCGATCCCTCCGCTGTCGGTCTACCTGTTGGTGGGCTTGGTGGTGATGGTCGAAAGCCTGGGCATTCCGTTGCCGGGGGAGATCGTGCTGGTGAGCGCGGCGCTGCTGGCGTCGTCGCACAGCGGGCTGAACCCGGTGTGGATCGGCGTGCTGGCGTCGGCGGGCGCGATCGTCGGCGACAGCATCGGGTACCTGATCGGCCGGAAGGGCGGCAAACGGCTGTTCGCCTGGGCGGGCCGGAAGTTCCCCAAGCATTTCGGCCCCGACCACGTCGCGAGCGCGGAACGGATGTTCCACAAACGCGGCATGTGGGCCGTTTTCTTCGGCCGGTTCGTCGCGGTGCTGCGCATCCTGGCCGGCCCGCTCGCCGGGTCGCTGAACATGCACTACCCGCGCTTCCTGATCGCGAACGCACTGGGCGGCATCATCTGGGCGGGCGGAACGACGGCGCTCATCTACTACCTGGGCGTGGTCGCCGACAAATGGCTCAAGGGCTTCCAGTGGGCCGGCCTCGGAGCGGCGCTGGTGATCGGCGTGGTGGTGACGCTGGTGCTGAAGAAGCGCATGGCCCGCAACGCGACGTCGTCCTCGCAGTCGGAAGAGAAGAACGACGCGGTCGCCTGAGCTCGGCTGGCGGGATTCCCCCGGTGGGTCTTCGGACTTGCCGGGGGTTTTCTCTGAGCGGCGGCAAACGGCGGGTGATCTCACACCGGCAGCAGTTCCTCCGGCGTAACCGCGGGCTTCCGCCGCAGCGACCCCAGCAGCACCCCGCCGATCACGACCGCCGCCGCGACCAGGGTGAGCACCGTCGGCACCTCGCCGAGGATGAAGAACGACGCGGTCAACCCCACCACCGGCACCAGCAGCGAGAACGGCGCGACCACGCCCGCCGGGTTGCGGCGCATCAGCGTGGTCCAGATGCCGGAGCCCACGACCGTCCCGAAGATGACCACGTACGCCAGCCCCGCGATGCCGATCAGGCCGGTTTTGGTGCCGAGCGTCGCCAGCGAATGCCAGGCAGCACCAGGCCCCTCGAAGATGCTCGACAACGCCAGCATGGGCAGCGGCGGCACCACGGACATCCACAGCGTCAGGTGGAGCGGGTTGTCCGGCTCCGCGCGGCGCATGCTCAGGTTGCCGATCGCCCAGCTCAGAGCCGCCAGCAAGGTCAGCAGCACCGGCACGAGCGCGGCGTGCGCGGACTGCTGCCAGGCGATCGCCGTCATGCCCGCGACCGCGAGCAGGATCCCGGCGAGCTGCCGTCCGGAGACGCGTTCCCGCAGCAGCACCGCGCCCAGCAGCACGGTGAACGGCGCGGACGCCTGCAGCACCAGCGACGCCAGCCCGGTCGGCATGCCCAGATGCATCGCGACGAACAGGAACGCGAACTGTCCGGTGCCGAACCCGAGTCCGTAGCCCAGGAGGTAACGCAGCTTCACGCGCGGCCGCGGCACGAGGAAGACCGTCGGGACGGCGATCAGCAGGAACCGCAGCGCGCCCGCGAACATCGGCGGGAACTGGCCGAGGGTGGCGTGGATCGCAATGAAATTCAGGCCCCACAAGACGGCGACGAACACGGCGAGCAGACGGTCCCGGATGGCCATGCCTCAACTCTGCCGAGTCATACCTTGAAGCACTAGCGAGAAAATCTGCACTGACTGTGTAGCGACGCTTCACATACACTGCGCGGATGGACTTGGGCAGGCTCCGGACGCTGCGCGAATTCGCCGATCGGGGCAGCGTCACCGCCGCGGCTCGGGCGTTGCACTGCACGCCGTCGGCGATCTCGCAGCAGCTGCGCGCGTTGCAGGCGGAGGTCGGCATCGCGCTCACCGAACCGGCTGGCCGCGGCCTGCGGCTCACGGACGCGGGACGCGCGCTCGTTGCCCGCGCCGACGACGTGCTGGCCGCGCTGGACCGGGCTGAGGCGGAGCTGGACACCTACCGCAGCGCCCCGCGCGGACGCGTGCGGATCGCGATCTTCCAATCCGCCGGCCTGATGCTCCTGCCCGGCCTGCTGCGCCGCATCGACCAGCACGAAAACCTCGAGGTCGACGTCCGCGACGTCGACATGGTTCCGTCGCAGGTGCCCGGCCTGGTCGCCGACTACGACGTGGTCGTCGCGCACCGCGACGAGCACGCGCCCGAGTTCGACACCGAACGCCTCGACGTCGTCCCGCTGCTGCGCGAACCGCTGGACGTCGCCCTCCCCGTCGGCCACCGCCTCGCCCGCAACCGCCGCGTCGGCCTGGCCGATCTCGCCGACGAACGCTGGATCTCGGTGGACCACGGCTTCCCGGTGGACGACGTCCTGCGGTCGCTGACCGTGCGCACCGGCGTGCGGCCGCAGATCGTCCAGCGCATCAACGATTTCCGGATCACCGAACGGCTCGTCGCGGCCGGGCACGGGATCGCGTTGATGCCTCGGTACACAATGGACACTCGACGCGGCAGCGGTTTGGTCGGCCGCCCGCTGGCCGGAATCCGCGCGGCGCGGCTGGTGGAAGCGGTGTGCCGCACCGGCGCCGCGAACCGTCCGGCCGTCGCGACCGTGATCGACGAGATGCGCGCCGAGGTAGCCGCTCTGACGACCTAGCCGGGTTCCCGAGCGGGCAGACCTCGCAGCAACGTGTCGAGAAACAGCTCGAAGCGCGGCGCGTCCGGCCCGAGGTCGAGCGGATTTTCCCGCACCGCAAGCCAGCTGACCGTGCACGTGATGAAGATGTACCAGCTCTGCTCGGCCAGCTCCGGCCGCACACCGGCGTTCGTGAACGTGGTGACCACCTGAGTGCGCAGTCGCCCAAAGGAATCCGGGTTGTGCCGATGCGGCCGGGACAATCGAGTCGCATAACCGGGTACCGCGAGGAACTGATCGTGCATCGCCCACGCGACCTTCGCGAGCCATGGCCGCCAAGACCGTCGCGGCGGCCCGTCCTCCGGAAGCACCCGCTCCAGCATCACTTCGCTGACGAGATCGAACAGCGCGTCCCGATTGGCGACCCAGCGATAGAGCGCGCCGTGCGTCACTCCCAGTCGAGCCGCCAGCTCGCGCATGGTCAACGTGTCGAGGTTCCCGGCGGACAACGCGGCGTCGACGATCCGCTCGCGATCGAGCTGCGCGGGACGGCCGGGCCGGGGTCGGGTCATGCCCAGGACTCTACGTTAGTGACCAATGGTTACAAATTGCGGTAGCGTGGTGGCATGACGACCGTCCACGGCACAGTGAAGCCAGGTTTCGAACGAGTACGAGACGAGTTCGCCGCGGTGGCCGACGGATCCGCCCAGCTGGCGGCGTACCACCGCGGCGAGCAAGTGGTCGACCTCTGGACCGGCCAGGACATCGACGGAGACTCCCTGCTGGGTGCGTACTCCGCGTCGAAAGGGGCAGCGCACCTGACCGTCGCGCTGCTGGTCCAGGACGGCGTGCTGGACCTGGATCAGCGCGTGAGCCACTACTGGCCGGAATTCGCCGCCGAAGGCAAACAAGACGTCACCCTGCGAGATCTCCTGGCGCACCGAGGCGGACTGGTCGGCTCCGACGAAGGGTTCTCGCGCGCGGACCTCGCCGACGACCGCGTCGTCGCCGAACGACTGGCCCGGCAACGTCCGTTCTGGCGGCCGGGCAGCGCGTTCGGCTACCACGCACTGGTGGTCGGCGCGCTCAGCGGCGAGGTCGTCCGTCGCGCAACCGGCCGCACTCTCCAGGAACACTTCGCCGACCGGGTCCGCGATCCGTACGCAGTCGACTTTTACCTCGGCCTGCCCGCCGAACTGGAGCCGAGATTCGTGAGCACGCAACCGATGGTGCTGACTCCCGAACGACAGCTTCCGCTGCCCGCCGCGAACAGCCTGCCGGGCATCGCGTTCAACCGGCACCATCCACAGGGCCCGGAGGTGTGGGAACTGCCGAACTTCCCGGAGGTCCGGCGGCTCGGCGCGGCGTCGTTCGGCGGCGTCGCCTCCGCCCGCGGCCTGGCCCGGATGTACGCGGCGGCGATCAGCCCGCTCGACGGCGAACCGCCGCTGCTGAAGCCGGAAATCGCCGCCGAGTTCGGGCAAATCCAGTCCGTCGGGTACGACGTGGTGCTGCGCGAGCACAAAGCGTTCGGCGTCGGCTTCCACGTCACCAGCGAGCGGTACCCGGAGCTGGGCCAAGGCAGTCTCGGACACAGCGGCGCGGGCGGTCAGCAGGCATTCGCCGACCCTCGCAACGGCATCGCGTACGGCTACACCCGTCGCCGCATCCCGTTCCCGGCCGCGGCCGCTCCGGAGAACGAACCGCTGATCAAGGCGCTGTACTCGGCGCTGCGTGCCGTCGAATCCCCACGGTGATCGCCGAGCCCAGCAGCACCGCGATGGTCAGCGACAGCGCGAGGCTCAGCCCAGGCTCGGTCACCAGCTGTCCGCCGGCGAAGCCGAGCAATGCGACATACGACGTCCACAGCAGCACGCCGACCGCGGACGCGGTCAGAAACTCGGTAAACCGCCACCGCAACGAGCCGGCCAGCAGCGCGCCGACCGTCCCACCGGACGGCAGCCACCGCGCGACGACCAGGACCGGACGCGGATGCCGCTGCAAGCGGCCGTCGAGCCAGGTCAGCCCCGCGGCCAGCTTGCGCCGACGGCCCAGCCGGGTCAGCACGCGCGCCCCGCCGAACCGCCCGAGCGCGTACAACGCCTGGTCGGACAGCAGGCAGCCGAGGCTGGCGACCGCGATCACGACGGCCAGCGAAGTCCCGTGCTGCGCGGCGGTCACGCCCATGCCGAGCAGGGTCACCTCGGTGGGCAACAGCGGCACCAGCGAGACGACGAACAACACCATCAGTCCAGCCGTCGTAGCGTTCATCTCGACCTTCCTCCCCTCCACTGCCCTCCCCGGAGTGGCTTCGCCACCTGCACTTATATGAAACCGCCGCGCCAGCCCGGATGAGTCCCAATCACCGGCTCTTCACAGCAAGGCACAGCCGGGTCATAGCTTTCCCGGGAACCCGGACAGAGGATGTCAGGGTTCCCGCGCACGCTGGTGGTCCACCGACAGAAAAGGGGACGAACCGAATGAGCGGGGAACTGGCCGGCAAGGTCGCGCTCGTGGCGGGCGGCACGCGCGGGGCGAGCCGGGCAATTGCGGTCGAGCTGGGCCGGGCCGGGGCGTACGTGTACGTGACCGGTCGCACGACTCGAGCCGGACGGTCCGAAGTGGACCGTCCGGAGACCATTGAGGACACTCTGGAGCAGATCGAAGCCGCGGGAGGCAAGGGAATCGCACTACGGGTCGACCATCTGGTGAGCGACGAGGTCGCCGCGCTCGCCGAGCGGATCGACGCCGAGCACGGCGGACTCGACATCCTGGTCGACGGCATCTGGGGCGGCGACCGCTACCTGGAGTGGGGCAAACCGGTCTGGGAACATTCGCTGGACGCCAGCCTGCGGATGATGCGGCTGTCCCTCGACGCCCACCTGATCACCAGCCACCACCTGTTTCCGCTGGTGATCCGCCGTCCGGGCGGACTCGTGATCGAGCTGACCGACGGCACCGCCGAGTACAACCGGAAGTATCGCCAGGGCACGTCGCTGCCGTACTACCTGGCCAAGGCGGCGATCAACGTCCTGGCCGTTGGCGAAGCGGCCGAGCTGAAAGCGCACGACTGCACCGCGGTCGCGTTCACGCCGGGGTGGCTGCGGTCGGAAGCGATGCTGGAGATCTTCGAGGTCGCCGAGGAAAACTGGCGCGACGCGACGGTCCGCGAGCCGCACTTCGTGATCTCGGAATCCCCGACGTTCTCCGGCCGCACCGTCGTCGCGCTCGCCGCCGACCCGGACCGGCACCGCTGGACCGGCCAGACCGTTTCCAGCGGGCAGCTGGCGAAGGTCTACGAGATCGACGACGTGGACGGCAGCCGTCCGGACGCGTGGCGGTACATCGAAGAGGTCCAGGAACCCGGAAAGCCCGCCGACGCCACCGGCTACCGCTGATGCCTACGTTCCGTGAAGGACTCCTTGCGGGAATCAGATTCCCTCAAGGAGCCCTTCACGGACGGTTGCGATCGGCGAGGGTTTTGCCGAATTCCGCGACCGCGGCGCGGATCTCCGGCGGGGTCAGCACCTCGACGCCGGGGCCGAGGGAAACCAGCTGTCCGACGGCGACTTCCTTGCCCTCCATGGCGAACTCGGCCTCGGCCCACCCGTCGTCGTCCTTCGGGCCGAGCGACACGAGCACCTCGTTCACGTGCTCCGGCCCGAAAACCCGCCGCAACGCACCCGCCGCGGACCGGTCGAGCCGGGCCGTCACCTTCAACGGCAGCGGCATCTTCTCGAACTCCGCCGACGACGTGCGCCACCAATCCGCGAGCGAGAATTCTTCCGGCCGGGCGAAGGTTTCACCGGTTTCGGCGACCGCCTCCAACCGGGAGACGCGATACGTCCGCAGGTCGGCGTCGAACCGCGCCACCAGGTACCAAACCCCGGCTTTCAGCACGAGACCCAGCGGATCGAGCGTCCGCCGGGTCACCTTGTCGCGCCGCCGATAGCGCACGTCCAGCCGCCGCTGGGTCCACACCGCCTTCGCGACCGCGGGCAGCGCGGCCGCGTCATCCGGCGAGGTGAACCAGGCTGAGGCGTCGAGATGGAACCGGCCGGCGACCGTCCGGGCCTGTTCCTGCAGCTCAGCGGGCATGCTCGCGGACACTTTCGCGTGCGCCGCGGCCACCGCGGTGCCGAGGCCCAGCCCGGCCAGCGCGTCCGGCACGTCGAGGGCCAGCAGCGCGACGGCCTCACGCGAGGTGAGGCCGTCGAGCCGCGAACGCCAGCCGTCGACCAGCCGGATGCCGCCGTACCGCCCTGGTTCGCTCCAGAGCGGCACGCCGGCTTCGCGCAACGCGGCGAGATCCCGCCGCAGCGTCCGCTCGGTCACGCCCAGTTCGTCCGCCAGCTCCCCGACGGTGCCCGCGCGTTTGCGGTGCAGGGTGAAGAGCAGCGCGACCAGGCGCTCGGCTCGCATCCGGCCGGGTCAGGCCACGTCAGCGGTTGGCCCGGTTGACCGCGCTCACTACCGCACGCAGCGAGGCGGTGACGATCGACGGGTCGACGCCGATGCCCCAGAACACGCGGTCGGAGATCGCGCATTCGATGTAGGACGCGGCGCGCGAGTCGTCGCCCGGGCTCAGCGTGTGCTCGCTGTAGTCCAGGAGCCGCAGGTCATAGCCCACAGTGGACAGTGCGTCGAAGAACGCGGCGATCGGCCCGTTGCCGCGGCCGGTGATCTCGTGCTCGTCGCCCTCGACCTTCACCGTGGCCTCGAGGTCGTACTCGCCGCCGCCGTTGTCGGTGACCCGCTGCTTGATCAGCTCCAGCGGGGTCTTCGACTCCAGGTACTCGGCCGAGAACGCGCGCCACATGGTGGCCGGGTCGACCTCGCCGCCCTCGGTGTCGGTGTAAGCCTGGATGACCTTCGAGAACTCGATCTGCAGCCGGCGCGGCAGGTCCAGCTGGTGCTCGGCCTTCATGATGTAGGCGACGCCGCCCTTGCCGGACTGCGAGTTCACCCGGATCACGGCCTCGTAGGTGCGGCCGACGTCCTTCGGGTCGATCGGCAGGTACGGGACCTCCCACGGGTGCTCGTCGACCGGGACGCCCTTCTTGTCCGCGGCGTCCTTCATCGCGTCGAGGCCCTTGTTGATCGCGTCCTGGTGGCTGCCGGAGAAGGCGGTGAACACCAGGTCGCCGCCCCACGGCGAGCGTTCCGGGACCGGCAGCTGGTTGCAGTACTCGACGGTCCGCTTGATCTCGTCCATGTCGGAGAAGTCGATCTGCGGGTCGATGCCCTGGCTGTAGAGGTTCATGCCCAGCGCGACCAGGTCGACGTTGCCGGTGCGCTCGCCGTTGCCGAACAGGCAGCCCTCGATCCGGTCCGCGCCGGCCTGGTAGCCCAGTTCGGCGGCGGCGATGCCGGTGCCGCGGTCGTTGTGCGGGTGCAGCGACAGGATCACCGAATCGCGGCGCTCCAGGTTGCGGCTCATCCACTCGATCGAGTCGGCGTAGACGTTCGGCGTCGCCATCTCGACGGTCGCCGGCAGGTTCAGGATGACCGGCTTCTGCGGGGTCGGCTGCCAGATCTCGGTGACCGCGTTGCACACCTCGAGCGCGTACGACAGCTCGGTGCCGGTGTAGGACTCGGGCGAGTACTGGAAGCGGAACTCGGTGTCGGGCTGCTTCGCCGCCAGCTCGACGACCATTTCCGCGGCCGAGGTGGCGATCTTCTTGATGCCCTCGCGCTCCTCGCGGAACACGACGCGGCGCTGCAGGATCGACGTCGAGTTGTAAATGTGGACGATCGCCCGCGGCGCGCCCTCGAGCGCCTGGAAGGTGCGCTCGATCAGCTCGGGACGGCACTGGGTCAGCACCTGGATGTGCACGTCGTCGGGGATCGCGCCCTCTTCGATGATCTCGCGCACGAAGTCGAAGTCGGTCTGCGAAGCGGCCGGGAAGCCGACCTCGATCTCCTTGTAGCCCATGCGGACCAGCAGGTCGAAGAACTTGCGCTTGCGCGCGGGCGACATCGGGTCGATCAGCGCCTGGTTGCCGTCGCGCAGGTCGACCGCACACCACAGCGGCGCGCGCTCGATGCGCTTGTCCGGCCAGGTGCGGTCGGGTACCTCGATGTTCTCGACGACGTCGTACCAGGGGCGGTACCGGTGAACCGGCATGGACGTGCCGCGCTGCGGGTTCCACGAGGGCTGTCCGGCGGGCGCGGGACGAGAGGGCGTGCGCAGACGGGAGTTAGAAGTGCGGGGGTCGGTGCTCATCGCGGGAAAATCTCCTGAAGGGATCGGTGCGGACGACCGGCACCACAAAGCCCCGCGACGAGGAGCCGGTCAGATCAGGCCCCGTCGCGGCAGCGAAGCAGGAGTTCACGCGCCACGGGGTCACTGTAACCACCCGCCGCGCCGCTTGGGAAGCCGCCCGTCGCGATCGAACTGTTACGTCTGGTGGCTGATACCTGTTACTAGCGGGTAGCGGGCCGCGAGACGACGTGCCAGACTGCCCGGCATGGGCGAGCACGCGGAACAAGCACAGGAAACCGAGGCGAAGGCGCGTCCCCAGCGCACCCCGGTGGACTGGCGGCGCACCCGGGAACGCGCGGTGTCCTTTCTCGCGTCACTCGTGCGCTGGGCCGGACTGCTGTTCGCCGCGGTTCTGGTGCTGCACGTGATTTTCGTCATTGGCGAGGCCAACCAGGGCAACGGCATCGTCTCGTTCGTCCGCAACTGGGCCGACGGCCTGTCGCTCGGCTTCAAGGACCTGTTCACCCCGAGCGACGCGAAGCTGCGAGTGCTGGTGAACTACGGCATCGCGGCGGTGTTCTGGCTGATCGTGTCCGGGATCCTGGCGAAGATCATCCGCCGCGTCGGCGGAGCCGGCTGAGCCGGGATCACGGCTGCCAGATGATCGGATTTGCCTGGTAGTCCGTGCCCTTGGCCAGCCAGGCGTAGGAGTCGTCGTCATACTCCGCGCCGGTCACCGTGGTGCCGGGGACGGCCAGTTCCATCATGCAGGTGCCGTAGGTCGCGCCCTTGGCCGTGAAGACGCCGGCGGCGTCGCTGTGGCACTCCGGCGAGTCCGGGGCCAGCTCCATCCTGCCTTTGGAGCCGTCCTTGAGCAGGCCGCTCACGCCGGTCACCCGGGAGGCGGAGAAGTCGTCGCCGGTCTCGTTCGACACGGTGAACTGGACATAGAACGGCACCAGTCCGGTGAGGTCGTCGCCGAGGTTCATCCGGGCCAGTTCCGCTTGGGTGCCCCGGTCGATGCGAGTCACCGTGACCCCGACCGCGCCGACGGGCGAGGAGTCGGTCGTGAACGGCACCACGGCCTTCTCGCCGATTTTGAGTTTCGTGCCCGGCTTGGTGTAAGCGATCTTCGTCCGCGCAGGCGCGCTGGTCGAGGCGGGTGCCGAGGCCGGGACGGTGCCCGGCGGCGGCGCGTCGGGCGCGCTCGAACACGCGGACAGCGCGAACGCCAACGTCGCCGCCAAGACGATCGGTCTTCTGTCAGGCATCAGTTCTCCCCCAGGACGCGAAAGGGGGGTGCCAGTCCTCGACTGACGCCCCCGCGGCGGTCTCGCGCCGAGCTTACTGCCAGGTCACCGCGTCCTTGCCGTAGTCAGTCTCCGGTGCCAGGTCCCGATACGTGCTCGCGCTGTAGCTGGCTCCCTTGACCTCCGCGCCCGCCGGGGCCAGTGCCAGCACACAGCTGTCGTACGAAGCGCCCTTCGTCGTGAACGCCTTGCCCGAGTTGCCGCTGTCGCACTTCTCGAACTTGCCGATCACCGTCACGTGCGGACCGCTGGTGCCGTCCGCGAGCAGGCCGTTCATCAGGCCCAGCGAGCTGTACGAGAAGTCCGAGCCGGTCTCGTTCGTCACCTTGACCTGGATGTAGTACGGCGTCATCCCCTTGGCCCGGTCGCCGAGCTTCAGCGGGGCCAGGTCGGCCTCGGCGCCCTTGTCGATGCCGGTCACCGTCACGCCGATCGCGCCGGCGTTCTTCTGCGACTTGAACGGCACCACGGCCTTCTCGCCGATCTTCAGCTTCGTGCCCTGCTTGGTGTACTCCGCGGCGGAGGAGGCAGCGGCGGACGAGGAGGACGGCGCGGCCGACGACGCAGCGGCCGACGAGGCGGGCGGAGTGGCGATCGCTGGAGTGGACCCCTCGGAGGAGCTGGAGCACCCGGACAGCGCGAACGCCATCGCCGTTGCGGAAACCGCCAGTACAACCGGCATCGCAGTACGCATTTCGTCGCTCCTTGAGAGTTATCCAACCGATTCAGTGATCCGACCGGTTTGGTGCCTCTCTGACCTCAGCGATGCCGCGACGGTTCCCTCGAATGCTCACGAAACGGTCACAGCGCCGGAGAACCCCATCGGTCGCCGAAGGCGAACTCCGCGAGCGGCAGCCGTCGCCGAGGGGCCAGTTCCCGTTCGATCCGGCGCGGGTCGTCCAGCACGGCCGGGTCGGCGGGAGAGCCGACCGCGATCGCGACCCGGGCCACCGCCTCGTCCGGCAGGCCGAACTCCGCGCGGACCGCGTCCGGCGAGAAGCCCGCCATCTGGTGCGCGATCAGGCCGAGTTCGACCGCCTGCAGGACGAGGTTCTCGGTCGCCAAGCCCAGTCCGTAGTCGGTGTAGGGCACCTCGCCCTTCTCGTTCGTGGTGACCATCACGCCGATCAGCAGCGCGCTCGCCCGGAACGCCCAGGCTTGGTTCCCGGAGTTCAGCGTCGCGAGGATGCGCGGGAACACCGGATCGCCCCGGCGGCCGACGAGGTAGCGCGCCGGCTGGGTGTTGCCGAAAGACGGCGCCCACCTGGCGGCTTCGAGCAATGCGGTCAGCTGGGCGCCGGTGATCTCGGCGGTCTCGTCGTAGGCTCGCGGGCTCCAGCGCTCGGCGATGGCCGGCGCGACGGGAACGCTCGTCTCGGCTGGTTTGCGCATGCGGCGAACGGTAGTACGACCGGGAGTGCTCTCCGTCACTCCGGAGGAAGGGCTTCGAGCTTTCCCCTGGCGTTAAGGAAAATTTACTTCCCCACCCTCCGGAAGGGCGGTGGCGGACCACTCGATGGGGTGGCGAGCGCCGTTCGCGCCGGTAGGCTCTTCCCCAAATGAAGGGCCGTGGGCGCTCCTCGGTGCCCTCCAAGGAGTACGCCCCGGCCCGTCAAGGAGGTTCGGGCGTGGCCCTCGTGGTCCAGAAGTACGGCGGATCGTCGCTGGAAAGTGCCGACCGGATCAAGCGCGTGGCAGAACGGATCGTCGCGACCAAGAAGGCGGGCAACGACGTGGTCGTCGTGTGCTCGGCGATGGGCGACACCACTGATGAGCTGCTCGATCTGGCACAGCAAGTGAACCCGGCGCCGCCGGAGAGGGAAATGGACATGCTGCTCACCGCCGGTGAGCGCATCTCGAACTCGCTGGTCGCCATGGCCATTTCCGCGCAAGGCGCGCAAGCCTGGTCGTTCACCGGTTCCCAAGCGGGCGTGGTCACCACGTCGGTGCACGGAAACGCGCGCATCATCGACGTCACTCCGAGCCGCGTCACCGAGGCGCTGGAGCAGGGTTACGTCGCGCTGGTGGCCGGTTTCCAAGGCGTGGCACAGGACACCAAGGACATCACGACGCTCGGCCGCGGCGGTTCCGACACCACCGCGGTGGCGCTCGCCGCCGCGCTGAACGCGGACGTCTGCGAGATCTACTCCGATGTGGACGGTGTGTATTCGGCCGACCCGCGGATCGTGCCGGACGCCAAAAAGCTCGACACCATCCCGTATGAGGAGATGCTGGAGCTCGCGGCGAGCGGGTCGAAGATCCTGCACCTGCGTTCGGTCGAGTACGCGCGCCGCTACGGCGTGCCGATCCGAGTCCGTTCTTCGTACAGCGACAAGCCGGGCACCACGGTGGCCGGATCGATCGAGGAGATCCCCGTGGAACAAGCGCTGATCACCGGTGTGGCACACGACCGCTCGGAAGCGAAGATCACCGTGACCGGCGTGCCGGACCACGCCGGCGCCGCGGGCAGGATCTTCCGGGTCGTGGCCGACGCCGAAATCGACATCGACATGGTGCTGCAGAACGTGTCCAGCACCTCCTCCGGCCGCACCGACATCACCTTCACGCTCTCGAAGGCCAACGGGGCCAAGGCGGTCAAGGAGCTCGAGAAGATCAAGGCGGAGATCGGCTTCGAGTCGGTCCTGTACGACGACCACGTCGGCAAGGTGTCGCTCGTGGGCGCCGGGATGCGTTCGCACCCGGGCGTCACCGCGACATTCTGCGAGGCGCTGGCCAACGCGGGCGTGAACATCGAAATCATCAACACCTCGGAGATCCGCATTTCGGTGCTGATCCGCGACGCACAGCTGGACGAGGCCGTGCGCGCGATCCACGAGGCGTTCGAACTCGGCGGCGACGAGGAAGCCGTCGTCTACGCGGGGAGTGGTCGCTGATGGCGCAGGGACTTCGGGTCGGAGTGGTCGGGGCTACCGGCCAGGTCGGCGCCGTAATGCGCAAGCTGCTCGACGAGCGGGACTTCCCGGTCGAGCAGATCCGGTACTTCGCCTCGGCCCGTTCCGCGGGACGCACGTTGCCGTGGCGAGACCAGGAAATCACCGTCGAGGACACGGCGACCGCTGATCTGTCCGGTTTGGACATCGCGCTGTTTTCCGCCGGTGGCGCGACTTCGCGCGAGCACGCGTCGCGCTTCGCCGAGGCGGGCGCGATCGTGGTCGACAACTCGTCGGCCTTCCGGCGCGACCCGGACGTGCCGCTGATCGTCAGCGAGGTCAACCCGGAGGCGATCAAGGACGTGCGGAAGGGGATCATCGCGAACCCCAACTGCACCACGATGGCCGCGATGCCGGTCCTCAAGCCGCTGCACGACGAAGCCGGTCTGGTGCGGATGATCGCGAGCACCTACCAGGCGGTGTCGGGCAGCGGTCTGGCCGGCGTCGACGAACTGGCCGCACAGGTGAACGCCGTCGCCACGCGCGCGGCCTCGCTCACGCACGACGGTTCGGCGGTGGAATTCCCGGCCCCGGCCAAGTACGTCGCGCCGATCGCGTTCAACGTCCTGCCGATGGCCGGGTCCATTGTGGACGACGGCACGTTCGAGACGGACGAGGAACAGAAGCTGCGCAACGAAAGCCGGAAGATCCTCGGCATCCCGGACCTCCTGGTGTCCGGCACGTGCGTCCGGGTGCCGGTGTTCACCGGGCACTCGCTGTCAGTGAACGTCGAATTCGAACGGCCGCTGTCGGTCGAGCGGGCGACGGAACTGCTGTCGAACGCGCCGGGCGTGCGGCTGACGGACGTGCCGACGCCGCTGCAGGCCGCCGGCATCGACCCGAGCCTGGTCGGCCGCATCCGCACCGACCCGGGTGTCCCGGACGGGCGCGGCCTGGCGCTGTTCGTCTCCGCCGACAACCTCCGCAAGGGGGCGGCGCTGAACACCGTGCAGATCGCCGAACTGGTGGCCCAGAACCGCTGAGCAAGTCCGAAAAAACTGCCCGGTCCCTGGTCAGGGGCCGGGCAGTTTTATTTCTTCTTCTGCCGAGGCTTAATCGGTTTCAGCCCGAACGCGACCCGGATCTCCGGCTTCTGCAGCGGACGCAGCACGGCCTGCATCAGGAAACCCACAGGAGCAGCCCGACCGGTGTGCCCGCGGCCTGCGAATTCGTGGCGAACGTCAGGATCGCCTCGAGCAGCAGCATCGCCGCCAGGAGACCACTGGTTCTCCGGGACCGGTCCCCGCTGCGGCTTCCGGCAGCGCGATCCGGATGCCGGATGTCCGAAAACCCGTTGTCGCGAGCGCCGGAGTGCCGGATGCTGAACGGGCAAACTTCGTTCTGGGAAAGGAAAGTCATGTACACGGCGGTGGACGGCGAGCGCGTTCCGATCCGGATGTGGGCAGATCCCGCGTCGGTCGAGGACCAAGCGATGCGTCAGCTGCGCAACGTCGCCAACCTGCCTTGGGTGCACGGCGTCGCGGTCATGCCGGACGTCCACTACGGCAAGGGCGCGACGGTGGGCAGCGTCATCGCGATGCGCGACGCGGTCTCCCCTGCCGCGGTCGGCGTCGACATCGGCTGCGGGATGAGCGCGGTGCGGACCTCGCTCACCGCGAGCGATCTGCCGGACGACCTCGGCAAGCTGCGCAAGCGGATAGAGGCGGCGGTACCGGTCGGCTTCGGGCTGCACAAGACGCCGGTCAACACCGCGAAGGTGCACGGTGTCGGCGGCTGGGACACGTTCTGGAAGTCGTTCGGCGACCTGCACGAGGGTGTTCAAGGCCTGCACGACCGGGCGGCGCGGCAGATCGGCAGCCTCGGCGGCGGCAACCACTTCATCGAGGTCTGCCTCGAACAGGGCGGAGCCGACGAGGGCCGCGTGTGGCTGATGCTGCATTCGGGTTCGCGCAACATCGGCAAGGAACTCGCCGAGCGCCACATGGCGATCGCGCGGAAGCTGCCGCACAACCAGGATCTGCCGGACCCCGACCTGTCGGTGTTCGTCGCGGACACGCCGGAAATGCAGGCGTACCGGCGTGACCTTTTCTGGGCACAGGACTACGCGGCGCGGAACCGGGCGACGATGATCGCGCTGGTGAAGCTCGCGGTCGCGGAAGTCATTCCCGGGACGACTTTCGACGACGCAATATCGTGTCACCACAACTATGTCGCCGAGGAAACCTACGACGGCGTCGACCTGCTCGTCACCCGCAAGGGCGCGATCCGGGCCGGCTCCGGAGATCTCGGGATCATCCCAGGCAGCATGGGCACCGGCTCGTACATCGTGCGCGGGCTCGGCAACGCCGCGTCGTTCGAGTCCGCGTCGCATGGGGCCGGACGGCGGATGTCGCGGACGAAGGCGCGCAAGACCTTCACCGCGGCCGACCTCGCCGCGCAGACCGCGGGCGTGGAATGCCGGAAGGACACCGGGGTCGTCGACGAGATCCCGGCCGCGTACAAGGACATCGAGACGGTGATCCAGGCGCAGACTGACCTGGTCGAGGTGGTCGCTCACCTCAAGCAGGTCGTGTGCGTGAAGGGATGAGGAGTCCCGCGGGCGAATCGCGCTGGTGCGCCCGCGGGACCCGCTACGCTGAAGTGCATGAAAAGCTGGGGGGTGGCGGTCGTCCTGGTGGCGGCCGGAACACTGCTGGCCGGATGCGACCAGGTCGATTCGGCGGTCAAGCAGACCAATTCCGCGGTCGACAAGGTCTCCGCGTGCACCGAAGCGCTGGGACTGGCGGACTTGAACCCGTTGGTGGACGGCGAAAAGCTCAAGGCCCGCGCACAGGACAAGCAACGGCGGCTGCGCGAGCTGGCGGCGAATGTCCAGGAGGAGAACGTCAAGAACGCTCTGCTCGGCATGGCTGACTCGTACGTCCAGGTGCAGAAGGAACACCTCGAGGACGCCGGCGTGATCGCCCGGTGGACCAAGCGGAACCTGGAAAAGCTCGACGGGTTGCGCAAAGCCTGCAGCTGACCGCTACCCGGCTCCGGCGCAGCTCTCTGCTCCCGCAAAAGTCCGTGAAGGGCTCCTTGCGGGAATCGGATTCCGTCAAGGAGCCCTTCACGGACGCGCCCAATGCCACATTGGGGCTGCTCAGCTCAGCGGCGAGCCCGGACCGCGGCCGCCAGCGAAGGGGTCCGCACCGAGCTCCGGCGCAGGCGCAGCGACCACACCAGCCCCAGCGCCGCAAGCGCCAGCCCGCCGCATCCGGCCGCTGCGAAGCCCCACGCCGGGCTCGAATGGTCGATCGCGAAGCCGACCACCGGGCTCCCCGCGGCCAGCCCGAGCCGCGTCGAGGCGTCTTGCAGGCCCATCGCCTCGCCGCGCACCGCGGGCGGCGCGAGTTCGCTGACCGATTCCGTCGTGGCGGCGAGCGTCGGGGCGCACAGCAGGTTGGTCGGGATCAGCAGGAGCATCAGCAGCCACCACGGCTGCGTCGCGAGCCCGACCGGGATCACCAGCAGCGCCAGCAGCAGCATCAGCAACCCCTGCGGCAGCGACTTCCGCACCGCGCCGTGCACGATGCCGCCGAGCATCGACGCCGCGCACATCACCGCGATGACCAGGCCGGTCCACCCGACGTCGCCGTGCGAGCGCAGCGCGGCCAGCGTCGCGACCTCCGTGCCGACCAGGCAGAACAGCGTCCCGGCGGCGATCAGCAGGGTCGCCAGCAGCCGTCCGGTCAGCCAGGACCGCAGCGGCGGCCGTACGGTGCCGGTCGGGGCGAGTTCGTCCTCGTTCCGGATCGGCGGGTTGAGCAGGAAGATCAGCAGCGCGGTGACGCCGAAGACGGTGCCGATGCCGCTGAGCGTCAGGGTCGCCGACAGTGACGAGATCGCCGCGATCCCGGCCGCCGGGCCGATCATGAACGACGCCTCGACCAGGATCGTGTCCAGCGAGTACGCCGCGCGCCGCTGCTCGGCGGGCACGAGCGCGGCCAGGATCTGGCGCGCGAGCGAGCCCGCGGGCACCGACAGCACGCCGGCGGGCAGCGCGCACGCCACCAGTGCCCCGTAAGAAAGATGCGGTGCCGCGAACCAGAACGCGGTGGACGACAGCCCGCACACCGCGACCACCGGGCGCAGGCCGTACCGGTCGATGGTCCGCCCGATCGCCGGCGCGCCGAGTGCCATGCCCAGCGTGACGGCCGCGCCGACGACGCCGGCCGCACCGTAGCCCCGGCCGAGACCGCTGACGACGTACAGCGTCAGCGTCACGCCAGTCATCGTCATGGGCACGCGGGCGAAGAACATCAGCGCCATCGACGGGCGGAGTCCGGGGACGCTCAGGACGCGGCGATACGGCTGAAATGGCACGTACCCCATGAGAGCAAGAGTTGGTACGAGCGTGCAACTTCTTTTCGTCACACCGGCCGGGGGCCTCCCGCACACCCGGCCGGGTGTCGCGCAAGCGTTCGGCGGACCCGGAAAATGCGCCCGCGACCTGGCTGCTAACTTCATCGGCAACGCGAAAAAGCATTCTCGCCGCCCATTCGCGAACAGTTTTTCATATTTCTGCGCCGACCTTGGAGTTCTCCGGTCGAAGCGGCAGCGATTCCCCGGAGAAACGGGAGCGGACCCGAAAGCGGGCGGCGGTGCGTGCGTGGGGGAACGCCACGGTCGGACGAGCGAGAGGTCGCGTCCCGACGGGGTGATGAAGGTAATCGATCACGAACTACGCCTGTGTGAGTGAGCGATACCGCCATTCGGGCAATCTGACTACCATGAGTCAGATTCAGGTCCGCGGTCCGTGATTGTCGGGGGACGCGCAAGCTGTCCACGTTAATCAATTGCGGGCCGGTTCCCGGTTCTTGGATTCGGCACGTAAGGGTTAGAAAACCTCCCTATCCGGTGATCGGCTGGTGTTGGGCCGACACGGCGGGTATCGATTTACCCGGCAGGTCCCAGAGGCCAGGGAGGTAAAGAATGAAAGGCAAGATCGGGAGGATCATCGCGGTAGTAGCCGCGGCCAGTCTGCTGGCCGTCGGCACTTCGGGGATGGCCTCCGCGAGCCCGGCGGGCGGCAAAGGCTCCTCGGCCACGCAAGCCGTCGCCGCGCAGGTGCTGCAGATGCGTGACGACCTGACCAAGGTGGCGTACGCCGGGGATGTCGCGAAGACGAGGGCGGACCTCACGCGGCTCAGTCCGGTGCTCGCGGACATCGCGGCGGGCAAGCGCTACCAGGTCCAATCCGAAACCCAGCAACTCTCGTCGGCGGCGAAGGTCCGCGCGGACGAGTCCAACCGGCTCCTCAGCGACCCGACGGCGACGCCGCGGCAAATCCCGCCGTTGCCGATCCCGCCGCTGCCGGACCTGCCCGGACCGCTCAAGGCGGTGAGCGACCTGATCAAGGGTTTGCTCGCCACGGTCACCAGCCTGCTCGGCGGTCTGCTCGGCGGGGTGCCGGTGCCGCCGCTTCCGGTTCCGACGCCGCCGCTGCCGACGCCGCCGGTGCCCGCGCCGGTTCCCGTTCCGGGGGCCTGAGCGGCCTGACCAAGAGGGGAAAGGCTCGGAGCCTGGTGCGGTTCGCCCGCGCCAGGCTCCGTTCCATGTCCGGGCTGGGGCGCCGGTGCGGACCGGCGACGCCGCTCAGGACCGCTTGGCGAGTCCCACCCGCAGTGCGCCGGCCATCTCGGCGATCGCCTCCCGGAACCGCGACCCGACCCCGGCGAAGTTGAGGAATCCATGGATCAGGTCGGCCTGCCGGCTAAGCGCCACCGGTACGCCCGCCGAGCGCAGTTTTTCCGCGTACGCCTCGCCTTCATCGCGCAGCGGGTCGAAGCCCGCGGTCACGATGTAGGCGGGCGGGAGTCCACTGTGGTCAGACGCGAGCAACGGCGACATCCGCGGGTCGGCCTTGTCGACACCCTCGGGCGCGTAATGCCCCTCGAACCACACCATCGCCTCGTCGGTGAGGAAGAGGTCTTCGCCGAAGATCTCGCGGGACCGGCGTCGCGTGGTGAAATCGACCGCCGGGTAGATCAACAGCTGGAACGCCGGCGCCGGGCCGCCGCGCCGCGTCGCCTCCAGCGCGACGACGGCGGACAGGTTGCCGCCCGCGCTGTCGCCGCCCACCGCGATCCGGTCCGGGTCCGCGCCGAGGTCGGCCGCCTTGGCGTGTGCGTAGTCGAACGCGGCCAGCGCGTCCTCCACCGGCCCGGGGAACGGGCTTTCCGGAGCGAGCCGGTACTCCACTGACAGCACCCGGACCCCGGCATGCTTCGCGAGGTAGCGCGCGGCGTTGTCGTGGGTGGCCCGGCTGCCGATGACCCATCCGCCGCCGTGGAAGAACACCAGCAGCGGCGACGGTTCCGGCAGACCGGCCGGGGTGTAGAGGGTGGCGTCGAGGGACGCCTCGCCGGACGGAATGGCGACGTCACGCGTCGCCACCGGCTCGATCCGCTTGCCGTTCACCAGGTGCTGGCTCGCTTCCAGCAGCGCGCGGGACTGCTCGACCGACCCGTTGACCAGCGAAGCACCGCCCAGCTTCTGCAACTTCAGCAGCAACTGGGCGTCGAGAGCGAGTTCCTGGCCGTCCAGTCGCAGCGGCGCACCGGCGATCAGTCTGCGCACCGGCCGGGGCAGCCAGAACAAGAACTGCGCGGCGGCAGCCTGGGCGCGGATCTGCGGCGGAATGGCCATCGTTCCTCCTCGAACGCCGGATGGGCTGAGGTTACTTGCCAGTAGGGACGTTGGTCCAGTCGGCATGTGACCCAAGCCTCCGTCTCAGATCCTGGTCCTCTACTTAGGTAGAGGGGTTAGCCTCGACCTGTGACTTCCGCCAAAAGCGTCAAGGTGCTGGGTATCGGCGGCTCGCTGCGAGAGGGCTCGCAATCCGAGCGCGCGTTGCGCATCGCGCTCGCCGCTGCCGAGGAACGCGGCGTCGTGACCGAGCTGATCCCGGGCCCCGAGCTGGTCCTGCCGTTCTACGACACCGCCGTCCCGGAGCGGGACGAACGCGCGCGGAAGCTCATCGAGGGCGTGCGCCAGGCGGATGGGCTAATCGTCGTCTCTCCCGGCTACCACGGCGGGCTGTCCGGGCTGGTCAAGAACGCCCTCGACTACATCGAGGACCTCCGCGAGGACACCCGTCCCTATCTTGACGGCCGCGCGGTGGGTCTCGCCGCCGTCGCGTACGGCTGGCAGGCCGCGGTCACCACGCTCGAGCAGCTCCGCACGATCACGCACGCTCTGCGCGGCTGGTCCACCCCGTTGGGCGGTTCGATCAACTCCGCCGAGACGAAATTCGACGAGGGCGGCGGCGCGTCCGACGAGAAGAGCGTCCGCACGCTGCGGCTCATCGGGGAGCAGGTCGCGGGACACGCGCTGCTTCGCGCACGCTGAGGTTTCACCTCCTCACCACCCGGTTATTCCGGGGGTGATGACTGCCATGCCGGGGCACTGTTCCGCGGATGCGGGGCGTTGAACTCACTGAGACGCTGACTCCGGAGGCGTCCCAATGAGGAGGTAACACGCATGGCCGAGCCGATTTACACCGCTGTCGCGACCGCGCGAGGAGAAGGGCGCAACGGCGACGTGACGTCCTCGGACGGCGTGCTGGACGAGTCGCTGGCGATCCCCAAGGAGATGGGCGGTCCCGGCGGCGACAAAACCAACCCGGAGCAGCTGTTCGCCGCGGGGTACTCCGCGTGCTTCCTGAGCGCGCTGCAGGCCGTGGCCCGGCAGGCGAAGGTGGCGCTGCCAGCGGCGACGGTGACCGGTTCGGTCAGCGTCTTCAAGAAGGACGCCGGGTTCCAGCTCGGCGTGCGGCTCGACGTGTCGCTGCCCGGTCTGGCGAAGGCCGACGCCGACCAGCTGGTCGAGCAGGCGCACCAGGTCTGCCCGTACTCCAACGCGACCCGCGGCAACATCGAGGTGGAGCTGACCACCACCGTCTGAACCAAGACAGAGGAGGGACACCCGAGATGACCACTTCCCCGATCAAGAGCCCGCTTTCCGATTCGGACAAGGAGATCACCGGCAACGCGCTGCAGGCGACGCTGACCGACCTGATCGACCTGTCGCTGATCGCGAAGCAAGCGCACTGGAACGTCGTGGGCCAGAACTTCCGCAGCGCGCACCTGCAGCTCGACGAGCTGGTGTCGACCGCGCGGCAGTACGTCGACGAGGTGGCCGAGCGGGCCGCCGCGATCGGGGTTTCGCCCAACGGCAAGGCGAAGACCGTCGTGGCGAGCTCCGGTGCGCCGGAGTACCCGGACAACTGGCAGTCCGTCGAGTCCACCATCGCCGCGATCGTCGACACCCTCGCGGCGCTGATCGAACGGCTCCGCAAGCGCATCGACGAAACCGACAAGAGCGACCTCGTGACGCAGGATCTGTTCATCGAGATCGCCCGCGCGCTGGAAGAGGCGCACTGGATGTGGCAGGCGCAGCAAGCCTGACCACACCTCTCCTGGAGAAAAGCCGTCCGCCTTCGCCGCGGGCGGCTTTTCTTTCGTCCGGTGGTCGTCGCGGACGCCCGGCAGTAGGTTCGCTGACATGGTGCTGCATCAGGGGAAACAAGATCGGGCAGACCGGAAGACCGGCACGAATCCGTTGTACGCCGGGAGCAATCCGGCGCTCGCCGCGGATTTCACGATGCCGCGCGACCGGCTGCGGGACGATTCGCTGCCGCCGGACACGGCGCTGCAGCTGGTGCGCGACGAGCTGATGCTCGACGGCAACGCACGGCTCAACCTCGCCACGTTCGTCACGACGTGGATGGAGCCGCAGGCTCGCGAGCTGATGGCCGAATGCGTCGACAAGAACATGATCGACAAGGACGAGTACCCGCAGACCGCGGAACTCGAGCGGCGCTGCGTCAACATCCTCGCCGACCTGTGGCACGCGCCTGATCCCGCCGACATCATGGGCTGCTCGACCACCGGGTCGTCCGAGGCCTGCATGCTCGCCGGAATGGCGCTGAAGCGGCGCTGGTCGAAGCTGGGCCGCACCGGGAAGCCGAACCTGGTGATGGGCATCAACGTCCAGGTGTGCTGGGAAAAGTTCTGCGAATACTGGGAAGTCGAGCCGCGGTTCGTGCCGATGGAGGGCGACCGGTACCACCTGTCCGCGGAAGAAGCGGTCAAGCTCTGCGACGAGAACACCATCGGCGTCGTCGCCATCCTCGGGTCGACCTTCGACGGCAGCTACGAGCCGGTCGCGGAGGTCGCGGCCGCCCTCGACGCGCTGCAGGAGCGGACCGGCTGGGACATCCCGGTGCACGTCGACGGCGCGTCCGGCGCGATGATCGCCCCGTTCCTCGACGAAGACCTGGAATGGGACTTCCGGCTGCCGCGCGTCGCGTCGATCAACACCTCCGGGCACAAATACGGCCTCGTCTACCCCGGCGTCGGCTGGGTCGTGTGGCGCGACAAGGCGGCGCTGCCCGAGGAACTGGTGTTCAACGTCAATTACCTCGGCGGCGACATGCCGACCTTCGCGCTCAACTTCTCCCGGCCTGGCTCGGAAGTCGCCGCGCAGTACTACACATTCGTCCGGCTGGGTCGCGAAGGTTTCCGTGCGGTGCAACAAGCATCGCGCGACGTGGCGACGTATCTGGCCGACGAGATCTCCAAGCTCGAGCCGTTCGAACTCCTCACTCGCGGCGACCAGTTGCCGGTTTTCGCCTTCACGACGCGCTCGGACGTCACCTCGTTCGATGTCTTCGACGTTTCCCGCCGGCTCCGCGAACGAGGCTGGCTCGTGCCCGCGTACACGTTCCCGGACAACCGCACCGACCTGGCGGTGCTGCGGGTCGTCGTCCGCAACGGCTTCACGCACGACCTGGCCGACCTGTTGCTAGGCGATTTGAAGCGCATCCTTCCGGAGCTGAACCGGCAGCCGTCCCCGCAGCACGACCCAGCCACGTCGACGGGATTCCACCACTGATCGCTACCAGCGAGTACTCCGCCTTCCTCCCCTCCACCGCCCTCAGCGGAGTGGCTTCGCCACGCAGTACTGTGCCTGGACATGGGCCTTGCCAAGGATGAACGCCAAGCGCTGAGCGACCTCTTCGAGCAGCTCGGGCCGGACGCCCCGACCCTGTGCGAGGGCTGGCAGACGCGGGACCTGGCCGCGCACCTGGTCGTACGCGAACACCGGCCGGACGCGATGCCCGGGATCCTGGTGCCCGCGCTCGCCGGTCACACGCAGCGAGTGCAGGACGGGGTCGCGGCGCGCCCGTGGGACGACCTGGTCGCCCAGGTGCGTCGGGGCCCGTCGCGCTTCTGGCCGACGTCGATCGGGCCGGTGGACGAGGTGGCGAACAGTGCCGAGTTCCTGGTGCACCACGAAGATGTCCGCAGGGCGCAACCGGAGTGGACCCCGCGCCCGGCCGACCCTTCGCGAGACGCTGCGGCCTGGAGGCTGGCGACGCGGACGGCGAAGCTGAACCTGCGCAAGTCGCCGGTCGGCGTGGTGCTGCGGACTCCGGACGGCCAGTCGGCCTCGGTGAAGTCGGGGGCTCCGGTGGTGACCGTGGTGGGAGAGCCGGTGGAGCTGCTGCTGTTCGTCTTCGGCCGGGATGCGGTGCGGGTGGAGTTCGAAGGGGACGAGGCCGCGGTGGCGCAGTTGAAGGGCGCTAAGCGCGGGCTGTGAGACCGGGCCGTCCAGGAAACCCTGGACGGCCCGAACCCTCAGCGCATTCCCAACGCCCGCAAGGCGAAGTACACCTCAATAGACGTCTGCTTGATCGTCTCGGCGATCACCAGCGAGCCGTGTCCCGCGTCGTAGCGGTAGAACTCGTGGGGTGCGTTGCGTTTCGCGAGGCGGTCCAGGTAGTTCTCGATCTGCCGAATCGGGCACCGCGGGTCGTTGTCGCCGGCCAGGATGAGCACCGGGGCGGACACCGCGTCCACGTACGTCAGCGGCGAGCATTCGCGGTACACCGCTGGCACGTCCTCCGGGGAGCCGCCGAACAGGGCGCGGTCGAACGAACGCAGCTGTTCCATCTCGTCCTCGTACGCGGCCACGTAGTCGGCCACCGGAACGCCCGCGACACCAGCGGCCCACCGCGTCGGCTGGGTGCCCAGCGCCAGCAGCGTCAAGTATCCGCCCCACGAAGCGCCGTTCACGACGCACTTGTCCTTATCGGACAGTCTACTTTCGACCGCCCAGTCATGGACCGCCGCGACGTCTTCCAGTTCGGTCAGGCCCGGGCGGCCTTCGATGGCGTCCCGCCACGCCGAGCCGTAGCCGGTGGATCCGCGATAGTTCACCTCGACCACGGCGAATCCGGCGTCCAGCCACGTCGCGCGGTAGGCGGAGAACCGGTCCTCGTCCGCCGCGTGCGGGCCGCCGTGCAGCGAAAACACTGTCGGCAGCGGGCCTTCCGGGGCGTCTGCGGGCCGGGAAACCAGCGCGTGGATCCGTCCGCCGACGCCCTCCACGAACGCGTCGGTGACCGGCGACGAGCCCGGGGCGCGCTCTCCCGGCGGCGTCAGCAGCACGGAGTCGGTGCCGTCGGCCGCGCGGGCGCGGACCGCGGCGGGCTCGGCGGCGCTGGACCACGAGTACTCGATGGTGCCGTCGGGCCGCACGCCCGCGCCGCCGATCCGTCCGGCCGGAGTGTCCACAGCGGACAGTTCACCGGTGTCGAGGTCGTAGCGGTACAACGAACTGCGTGCCTGGTGGAAGTGCACGACGAGCAGGGCGCGCGCGTCCGGATACCAGTCCGCGACGACCTCGCCGGGGAGGTCGATCAGCAGTTCGGTTTCGGTGTCCGCCCGCACGTCCCAGATCAGCAGTTCTTCGCGACCGCGGCGTTCGTGCAGGACCAGCAGGCGCTGGTCCCCCGGCAGGGGCGAGAACTCCAGCGCCTGCAAGCCTTTTCCTTCGCCGTCCCACTTCTCCGCGACGGTGGTGAACCCGTCGGTGGACAGCACGCGCAAGGCCGGGTGCCGGGAATCGCCGTGCTCGGAATGGGAAATAGCGAGCAGGCTTTCGTCGCGTGACATGGACGCGATTCCCGCGTCGTCCGCGTGCTGGTAAAACCGCTCGGTGACGCCGTCGATTTTCGCGAACAGTTCGCTGCCGTCGTCGGTCGAGACACCGGCGGCGATGACTCGCCGGCCGATTTCGAGTCCGGCCGGATATCCGTCGTGAATGTCGGGCAGTGCTTTGACGGCCGCGGAGCTGTCGCCGTCGAACGCCTGGCTGCGCCAGGACCCGAACTCGTCGCCGTCGGTGTCGTCGAACCACCAGATGGCCGTTCCGTCGGGCGAGGGGGTCGCGTGCAAGGTGCCGTTGGGCCGGTTGGTGACGCGCCGGTGACTGTCGGTGGCCCGGTCCCACGCGTACACCTCCCATACGCCACTGGCGTTGGAGACGTACACGTTGGCGTCGGGTGCGTCGCGGGCCCATTCGGGCACCGAGATGCGCGGCGCGTGGAACCGCGCCAGCCAGCGCTTTTCGGCTTCGGGGTCGTCGAACAGGCGGTCCGGGACCACCGCGGGCGGATTTTGGTTGCCTGACTGCGTGCTCACCCCTCGATCCTGCCACCTTCCACCCGTACTCTGTGCGGGGTGCTGGAGGGTTACGCGCCGGGCTACGCCCAAGACGCGCTGTCGATGATGAACACACGCACAGCGAGTGACCGCGCCGCGTTCGCCCAACCGCTCTTCACGCCAGGCTCAAGAGTCCTGGACCTAGGCTGCGGCCAAGGCTCCATCACCGCCACCTTGGCCCCCTCCTGCCACGTAATAGGCGTAGACGTCCACCGCCCGCTGCTCCCGGCACCTACGTCCACAGTGGACTACATCAATGCCACCGCATACGCCTTGCCATTCGCGACAGCATCAATAGACGCAGTCTTCTCGCACGCCCTCTTCGAACACTTGACAAACCCCGCCGCGGCACTAGCGGAAATCCGCCGAGTCCTCCGCCCAGGCGGCCACCTGGCAATCTCCACTTCAGACTGGAGCCGCGCGAAAATCCGCCCGAGAACCGCAAACGTAGACGCCGCCCTACGCGGCCACTACCTCTTGCGCCGCCACAACGGCGGCGACCCCTTCTCGGGCCGCACCATAGCCGCCAAAATCGCCGCCGCGGGCTTCACCAACATCACCGAACGCACGCGCTACCGAGAAGACCTGCCCTATCGAGCCCTAGCCACCTACGTAGAGTCCCGCCTGGCCGCAGCCCTCTCGAAACCCCTCACCAAAGACCACGACCAACTGACCTCAGCCGCCCGCTCCGCGTGGTCCTGGACAAAGTCCCCCGCCGTAGGCGACTTCCACCAATGCTGGCAAGAACTAACCGCCACCCGCTAACAGAGAAGGCCCCGAGCGGCCGCTCACTCGCCAACCGCAACCGATGCACCTTCGGGGGTCCAGGGGGCTCGCCCCCTGGCGGGGGCCTGGGGGTCCGACCCCCAGAAGACACAACGAAGTGAGGCCCGCCATCCGCGCTTTCTGCGGATGACAGGCCTCACTCACCAGTCGGGGTGGCGGGATTTGAACCCACGACCTCCTCGACCCGAACGAGGCACGCTACCAAGCTGCGCCACACCCCGAGGTACTGCTTAGCGGGTCGGGAGTAAGTCTAGCGGACGGGTTTCGCGGCTTTACGCGGGGCTGGTTTGCGGGGGTCGGGGGTGCCCGATCCGCGCGGGACCAGCGTCAACAGGCTCGCTTCGGGCGGGCAGGCGAAGCGGGCGGGGGCGTAGGGGGAGGTGCCGAGTCCGGCGGAGACGTGGAGCCACATGCGGGCTCCCCAGCGGGAGGCGCCGCGGGCGCGGCTGCGGTCGAGTTCGCAGTTGGTGATGATGGCGCCGTAGCCGGGGATGCGGAGTTGTCCGCCGTGGGTGTGGCCGGCGAGGACGAGGTCGTAGCCGTCGGTGGCGAACGTGTCGAGGACGCGCGGTTCCGGGGAGTGGGTGACGCCGAGGCGGACGGCCGCGGCGGTGTCGGCGGGTCCGGCGATGTCGGAGTAGCGGTCGCGGTGGAGGTGCGGGTCGTCGACGCCGGCGGCGAAGACGGCGCGGCCGCCGACGTCGATGGTGCGGCGGACGTGCGTCAGGTCGACCCAGCCGTGTTCGACGAAGGCGGCGCGGAGGTCGCGCCAGGGCAGCTGGGTGCCGTGGATGCGCTTCTTTTTGCCGCGGGGCATGAGGTAGCGCGCGGGGTTTTTGGGCTTCGGCGCGTAGTAGTCGTTGCTGCCGAAGACGAACAGTCCCGGCCGGTCCAGCAGCGGGCCGAGAGCGCGGAGCACGGAGGGGACCGCGGTGCGGTGGGAGAGGTTGTCGCCGGTGTTGACGACGAGGTCGGGTTCGAGTTCGTCGAGCGCGGCGACCCAGCGCTGTTTGGCTTGGTGCCCGGGGAGCATGTGCAGGTCGGAGACGTGCAGGATGGTGAACGGCGCGGTGCCGGGCGCGAGTACGGGCAGCTCGGCGGTCCGCAGTGTCCAGCGGCGGCGTTCGATGCCGACGGCGTAACCGAGGGTGGCGGCCCCGAGGGCGATGGTCCCCGCGGCCCACCGCTTCGCGGTGCCCCCGGGCGGACTGGTGTTACCGAGCGTGCTCACATGGTCGAGGATACGTGTTCGACCGGGTCGCCCGCTGTGGCCGGTGCCGGATGGCGTAGGGCGAAGCTCTCAGTGGTGTTCTCTCGACATCCGGCGGCGGCCGTCGTTGGATCGTATTGGATTGGACCAGTCCGACAGGGATGCGGAGCCTGGCTATGGAGATAGCGATTCTCTTCTTGCTGGCAGTGCTCATCCTGCTGGTGGTGTTGGCGGTGTTCCCGTGGCGCCGGAGGGCAGAACCCTGGGCGCTGAGCGCGGTTGTGCTGTTTTCGCTGGGGTGGCCGGCGTATGAGTACTGGGACCGCGGCATGCCTAGCACCTGGGCGCCGCAGGTGTGGCTGATCGTGCTGGGACCCGGCTTTCTGATCGCGATCGTGCGGCTCTTCCGGATAGCGCTCAAGGGATGACGCTGAGGCCCGGACAAGCGAAACGAGGCGGGAGATCGCGTCCCCCGCCCCGTTTTCACCGGATTCAGTTGGTGTACGCCGGATCCTCCGGCGGCAGCGGCACAACCGGCTGGTCCTTCATGATGTTCGTCATCGCGCCGAACCAGGTCTGCGCGGGCGTCTTGCCGCCGAACATGTTGCCGTCGCCGCAGGTGTACACGTTGCCTGGGCTGTCGTAACAGAGACCGCCGCTGCCGCCTTCCGGACGGAACACCATGGCCGCACCGGCCATTTGCGGCGTGCCGGCCACGAAGGTCGCCGAGCCGTTGTTCTGGGTCGTACCCGTCTTGCCGACGAGCGGGCGGTTCCAGCCGGCGGCTTCAGCGGCCTTTGCGGAGGTGCCGCCCGGCTGGTCGTCCTTGCTCATGCCGACCGCCATGGTGTTCGCGAGGCCTTCCGGAACGACCTGCTCGCACGCGGCCTCCTTGATCGGCACGGGTTTGCCGTCGCGGTCGGTCACCGACGCCAGCGGGGTCGGCGGGCACCATTTGCCGCCGCTCAGGATGGTCGCGGCGACGTTCGCCAGTTCCAGGCCGCTCGTCGGGCTGAAGCCGAGCGTGAACGCACCCGTGCCCGGGTAGCTGCCCTTGGGGCCGTAGGCCTGCGCCTGGGTCTGGTTCCTGCCCGGGTCGTCCGACTTCGGGTCGACCTTTCCGCCGCCGGGGTTGCTCGCCATGGTCTCGCGCATGCCCAGCTTCGTCGCCATGTCGATGGCGGGACCGGTGCTGCCGAGCTTGTCTTCCAGCGCCACGAAAGCGGTGTTCGGCGAGGTCGCCAGTGCCGTCTGCAACGAAGCCGAATCGGGGTAGCCGTTGCCGGCGTTGCCCACGCAATACCAGCGAGTGTTCGGCGCGCCCGTCGGCGGACAATGCGGCTGGCTGCCGGTGAACACGTGCGAGACGTAGCTGTTGCCGACCGGGATGGTGCTGTAGATCCCGGCGATGTGCTGATTCAGCACCGCCGCGGTGGTGAAGATCTTGTAGCTCGACCCCGCACCGCCGGTGTTGAACACGCCGGACGGGAGTGCGTATGTCGTTTGCCCTTGATCCGCGTCGATGCCGTAATCCCGGTTCGCCGCTAGCGCCACCACTTCATGCCGGTCCTTGCCGGGCCGGATCAGCGAGAGCGTGTTCGCGACGTTCTTCTGGGTTTTGTTCACCTGTTGCTCGGCCGAGACCTTCGCCTCGTGGTTGGCCTTCTCGTCCAGCGTGGTCTTGATCGTGTAGCCGCCGGTGTACAGCTGGTCCTTCGACATCCCGGACTTGATCAAATAGTCCTCGACGTATTGGCAGAAGAAGCCGTTCTCGGGACCGGCCCCGGTGCAGTTGGACGGGGGCTTCGAGGGGGTGTCGGGTACCACGCCGAGCGGTTCCGCCTTGAACTTGTCCGCGTCGGCCTTCGCCAGCTTCTGGTTGCTGACCATCCGGTCGAGCACCAGGTTGCGCCGCTTCGTCGCCTTGTCCGGGTGGTTCCACGGGTCGTCGACGATCGGGTTGTTCACGATGCCGGCGAGCAGCGCGGCCTGCGGAACGGTCAAGTTCTCCGGCGTGGTGTTGAAGTAGGCGTGCGCGGCCGCTCCGACCCCGTAGATCTTCCGGGAGAACTCGACGATGTTGAGATACCCGGCGAGGATCTGGTCCTTCGAGAGCTTGGTCTCGAGGTTGATCGCGATCCGGGCTTCCTTGAGCTTGCGCGAGAGCGACTGCTCCTGCGCCTTCGCCTGCCCGACCTTGTCGTTCCGGTAGACGACGTTGATCAGGTAGTTCTTCACGTACTGCTGCGTGATCGTCGAGGCGCCCTGCGTGTCCCCGCCCGCGGAGTTGGAGACGGCGGCGCGCAGCGTCCGGCCCCAGTTCACCCCGTGGTGCTCGTAGAAGGCCTTGTCCTCGGCCGACAGCAGCGCCCACTTCAGTGCCGGGTTGATCTGGTCCGGGCGCACCGGGATGCGGTACTGGTCGTACAGCGTCGCGATCGGCTTGCCGCCGGAGTCGGTGACAGTCGTCACCAACGGCGGCGGGATGTCGGCGAGGTCGGACGACGTCTTGTCGACCGTTTCGCTCGCCTGGTTGGACACGACCCCCGCGGCGCCCACCACCGGGAACATGATCCCGGCGACCAGCACCCCTGCCAGCAGGCACAGGCCGAGGAGCTTGAAAAGACCATCCGTTTTGCGCACGAAAGCCAGGGTACTGAAGGCCCGTGTCGCCTTCGTGACCTCACGCCCGCGCGCCCCGTCCGGAGATCATTAACGGGCCCCCGTGTCGTGACCTCAGGTAACGGAATGCATGCTAGGTCTCGACGGAGGGAACCGAGGGACCCTACAGTCCGTCAACGTCTCACGTAGATGCCGACAGACGGAGCAGACCGGGTGGGAGCCTGGCTGGTCCGGACGGAGGCAGCGGCACCGGGGAGGTGCCGTCACCGACGTGCGACGCAGTGGGAAACGCTCGCGGGGGTGGGAGCGGGAGCTTCGCCTTCGCTGGTGCCATACACCAGATGAGGGAGCTGGGGGTATGCAAACCAATCAGGTTGGCTGGCGGGTCGATGCCTCGTGCCGGGACGCTGATCCCGACGGGTTGTTCGTGCGAGGCGCCGAACAGAACAGGGCGAAAGCCGTGTGCATGGGGTGCCCGGTCCGCACCGAATGCCTCGCCGAGGCACTCGACGGCCGGATCAATTTCGGGGTCTGGGGCGGGATGACGGAACGGGAGCGGCGCGCCCTGCTGCGCCGTCGCCCGGACGTGACCAGCTGGACCGACCTGCTCGAAGCGGCCAAGCGGGACGCGCTGGCCGCAGCGGCGGGCTGATTTTTCTCGTGAGTGGCTACGCCGGTGCTCACCGGCGTAGCCACTCACGACGTCAGTTTCACTCCGATGTCGCGCAGGCCTTCGAGGTCGTGCACGTCACCGGCGAGCGCGGGCACCCGGGTCAGCGGCACTTCGGGATGCGCGCGGGTGAAGCGCGCCAGCAGCCGGTTTTCACGCTCGGCCAGGGCGACGCGGTCGGCGTGCAGCCGCAGCACGGCCTCGGCGAGCGGCGCGTTCTGCACCGACTCCGCGGCGGTCAGCGCTTCGGTCGCGGACAGCGGCGCGAGCACCGGGTGCGTGCGGTTGGCGACCAGGCCAGCCAGCGGCATCGACTCTCCGGCGAGCCGCTCCACGAAGTAAGACGCCTCGCGCAGCGCGTCCGGCTCCGGCGCGGCCACCACGAGGAACGAGGTGCCCGACGAGCGCAGCAGCTCGGCGGTTTTGCGCGCGCGTTCGCGGAAGCCGCCGAACATGCTGTCGAAGGCCTGCATGAACGCGGACGCGTCGGCGAGCAGCTGGCCGCCGATGATCGTCGACACGGCCTTCGCGAACATCGAGAACCCGGCGCTGACCACCTTGCGCAGACCCCAGCCGCCGGCCTTCGCCGGGCCGGTGAGCAGCCGGATCATCCGGCCGTCGAGCGCGGTGGACAGCCGGGTCGGCGCGTCCAGGAAGTCGAGCGCGGACCGGCTCGGCGGCGTGTCGACGATGATCAGATCCCATTCGTCGGTCGCCGCGAGCTGGCCCAGCTTCTCCATCGCCATGTACTCCTGCGTGCCGGAGAACGACGTGGAAATGGTCTGGTAGAAGGGGTTCTGCAGCAGCTGCTCGGCCCGTTCGGGCCCGGCGTGCACGCGCACCATGTCGTCGAACGTGCGGCGCATGTCGAGCATCATCGCCCACAGCTCGCCCTTGGGCTCGAAACCCTCGACCTGCACCTGCCTCGGCTGATTGCCCAGTTCGCGCAGCCCGAGCGCCTGCGCGAGCCGGCGCGCCGGGTCGATCGTGAGCACCACGGTCTGCCTGCCGCGTTCGGCGGCCCGTAACGCGAGCGCGGCCGCAGTGGTGGTCTTGCCGACGCCGCCGGAACCGCAGCACACGATCACGCGGCTGTCCGGGTCGTCGAGGAGGGCGTCCACGTCGAGCGTCGTGTCGGCGGGCATCAGCGCACCCCCTGTTCCTGCAGCGTTTCGGCGAGTTCGTAGAGCGCGGCGACGTCGACGCCGTCGGTGAGGTCCGGCAGCTCCAGCGTCGGCAGATCGGCCTCGGCGAGCTGTTCGCGGGCCCGCTGTTCGGCGGCGACGCGGACGGCGTGCTCGACGGTTTCCTCCACGAGCGCGTCGAGCGTCGCCTCCGGCAGGTTCAGCCCGGCCGAGGCGAGGCCGGAGCGCACCCGGTCGGCGTCCACCCGGCCGTCGGCGGCCGCGGTCACCGACCGCGCGGGCAGCCGCGGCGGACGGACCCGGTTCACCAGCACCGCGCCCGGACGCAGGTCGGCTCCGTCCAGTTCGGCCACCGCCTCGACGGTCTCGCGTACCGGCATCTCCTCCAGCAGCGTGGTGAGGTGCACGGCGGTCTCGCCGGAATGCAGCAGCCGGACGACGCCGTCGGCCTGGCCGCGGATCGGGCCGGTCTTGGCGAGGTCGGTGAGGGCCTTGGTGACGTCGAGGAACTTCACCACGCGCCCGGTCGGCGGCGCGTCGACCACGACCGCGTCGTAGGTGTGGCGGCCGTCGGATTCCGTGCGCCCGACGCATTCCTTGATCTTGCCGGTGAGCAGGACGTCGCGAAGGCCCGGCGCGAGCGTGGTGGCGAACTCGATCGCCCCCATCCGGCGCAGCGTCCGCCCGGCGAAACCGAGGTTGTAGAACATCTCGAAGTATTCGAGCAGCGCGGCTTCGACGTCGATGTGCAGCGCGCGCAGTTCGCCGCCGCCGGGGACCGCCGCGATCCGCTGCTCCGCGTACGGCAGCGGTTCGGTGTCGAAAAGCTGGGCGATGCCCTGGCGGCCCTCGACCTCGATCAAGAGCACCCGGCGGCCGCCCGAGGCGAGCGCGAGACCCAGCGCCGCGGCGAGCGTGGTCTTGCCGGTTCCGCCCTTGCCGGTGACGAAATGCAGCCGGGCCCTGGCGAGCTCGTCGGTCCAGCCGGCGGAGGGTGTGGTCACGTCCCCAACACTAAACCGGCGCTCAGCTGGCCAGCATCATGACGCTGACCGCAGCGGCGACCACCGCGACGACGATCCAGGTCACCAGGCCGGGCAGCACGGTCAGCGTGAGCACGGCCACGACGATCAGCCCGGTGAGGGTGACCGCGCCGGCGATCGCCACCTGGCCCGAATCGTTCACCCGGTCCCGGGTCTTGGCCATCACCGCCAGCACGAGCGGGACCCCGGCCACGGCGAGCAGCACGGTCGCGACGATCCGCCAGGTCTCCACGCGCTCACGCTAGCGAGCGACGATCGGATGTGAAGTGACCCACACTCACCCGGCCTAGCCGGACGTACCCCTGGACGGGTGACGGGCTTTCGGCGGCGGCGGTCCGGAGGGGCCTTGCCCGCTTGGTTACGCTCCCGAGTCATGAGTGCGACCAAATGGGAGTACGCCACCGTCCCGCTGCTGATCCACGCTACGAAGCAGATTCTCGACCAGTGGGGCGAGGACGGCTGGGAGCTGGTGACCGTGCTGCCCAACCCGAGCGGCGAACAGCACGTCGCGTACCTGAAGCGGCCGAAGAGCTGAGGGGGCGGCGTTGACCTGGAGCGACCGGCTCGCCGAGCTCGGCATCGAACTGCCCGGAGTCGCCGCACCGCTGGCCGCGTACGTGCCGGCCGTGCGCACCGGCTCGCACGTCTACACCTCCGGCCAGCTGCCGTTCGTCGACGGCAAGCTCGCCGCCACCGGCAAGGTGGGCGGCGAGATCAGCCCGGAGGAAGCCAAGGGCCACGCCCGCACGGCGACGCTGAACGCGCTCGCCGCGGTGCACGCCCTCGTCGGCATCGATTCTGTTGTCCGGATTGTCAAGGTGGTCGGTTTCGTCGCCTCCGCGGAGGGCTTCACCGGCCAGCCCGCGGTCGTGAACGGGGCGTCCGAGCTGCTCGGCGAGATCTTCGGCGACGCCGGGGTGCACGCCCGGTCGGCCGTCGGCGTCGCGGAGCTTCCGATCGCGTCGCCGGTGGAAGTCGAACTGATCGTGGAGGTGGAGTGATGGACCCCGACATCGAACAGTCCCTGCACGAACTGCTGCTGCGGCTCGCCGGCCGCACGCCGGACCAGCTGTTGTGGCGGTTCCGCGACTGGCTCGGCGAAGGCGCGATGGGGACGCTCGCGCGGACCCTGCCGAGGTCTTTGCTCAAGCACAGGATCGATCTGGACCAGGCGGAGTACCGCCTGCTCGTGGCCGGTCTGATCCCGCACGGCGCCGACTGGCACCAGGTGAGTTCGACCCTGGGGGTAGACGACGTCACCGAGACCAGGTACACATTCACGCAGAGTGCGCCCGAATGGGTGAACTCCGTCGACTCTGTGTCCGTCTTGCTCCACGCAACGTTGCGGGGACGCGCGGACGTGGGGGAAGTAAGGCAGAGCTGGCGGCGCCTCGGCGGCGCTTCCGGCGAGGGCGGGGCGAAGCGAGTCCTGCTGGTGACGGCGACCGCGGGGCAGCCCCGGCTCACCGGTGAACTGCAGCGGGTGCTGCGGGTCATGGGCGACGAGGAACCCAGCGTCGAGGTCATCCCGCCGCGCTTCGACCTTCCCGGGTACCACCGGGCCGCGCTCGCCGAGTCCGAGCTGGTCTGCGTAGGCGCCGCGGGCGCCGGTCATCGACTTGTCGCCGCTTAACGCTCGTTGCCGCCAGGCGAGCTGGGAGGAGCAGAGCCATGGTGGAGGTTCACGACGGCCCGATGGACGGGTTCTCGGTGCCCCTGCGCCTGCATAACTTGTTGCTGGCCCTGGCGGGCCGCATCGACGACAGCGCGCTCACCGAAGCGCGGGAACTGATCGCCCGGGCCCACATCGACGAGGCGGTGGAACTCACCACCGGCACGTTGATCGCGGGCCGGATCCCGGTGAGCGAGGCCGAACAGCGCGAGCTGGCGCTGGTGCTCGAGATGAGCCGGTCGGACGCGACGCTCGCCAACGACCTGCTGGTCGCCGACCACGAGCCGATGCAGACGCACCGGTTCACCGGCGACAACCAGCCCGAGTTCGGCCTCGCCGAGGCGCTCGACCGCACCCTGCAGGTGCTGCCCGACGTGCGTTCCGTGCACGCGGTGTGGCGCAACACCCCGGCGGGCAGCGTGCCGGGCGCGCTGCCGCAGCGGGTCGTGCTGGTCGAGCTGGGTCCCGAGGGCAACCCGCCCGCGGTCGCGTTCCGCGTCGACACCGCGCTGCGCCGGGCGGGCATCCGCTCGGTGGTCGAGGTGAGCGGCCCGGGGATCCCGCAGTCCGACTACCACCAGGCCGCGGGTGCCGTCGCGAGCCCGGTGTGGGTCACCGGCAGCACGCATTCGGCTCCGGACTACCGGCCGGACCCGGCTCCGCAGCGCAGCGCCCCGGCGCCCGCTTCGGCTCCGGTGCCCGAACCGGTCTCCGAGACGCCGAGCCGGCACGGGCACCGTCAGCCCGAACCGGAACCGGTCGCCGCGGCCGAGCCGGTGGTGCCGGTCGCGCCCGTGGTGCCGATCGTGCAGTCCGTGCCCGCGCAGCCGGTCTCGATGCCGGAGCCGGCGGCCGAGCCCGCCGGGTCTTCGGAGCGTCCGCGCACGGCCGGGTCGGAGACGCGTGCCGAGCGCACGTCGGACCTGACGCCGTCCGAGGTGGCGCAGCTGCGGCGCGCGCTGGCCGAGGACCCGGAGAAGGGCCGCGAGATCGCCGCGGGCAAGCCGAGCATGCACGAGGTGGTCGAGCTGCCCGCGCTGGATCTGGACGATCCGAGCCTGTCCGAACGCGACCGCGCGCTGCTGCGCGAGCTGCACGAAGAACTGGCTGAGCGCGAGCGTGCCGAGGCCGCCCGGTTGCGGCTCAACGGCGCGTCCCGTTCCGGCGGGGACCAGCACTGGTCCTGAAGTCCCTGGTTGTTCCGTGAAAGGGCCCCTCGCGATTCCTGCGAGGGGTCCTTTCGCTGCTTCGGGCTTCGTCGGGCGCGCCGCCTTCACGGACTCTGATCCCCAGGTCAGGGACTTAAACGGCGTGGTCCCACCGGCTGCTGAGCGTCTACAAAGGACGCTAAGCACCGCGAAATGCCCGATTAGCCACTATGTGGCTGGTTCTTGTCCGCTCCCTGCCCGGCTGGCCCGCCAACAGCAAGCGAGGTTCTTCGATCTGGGGTCGGCGTGCCATTGTGCCGCCTTTAAGCCCTGGCACTGGCCTCTGAGTCGTGAAGGGCCCCTTCGCGGACCTGTCGCGAGGTGACACAAGTAATCCGCGACGCGTACGGATTGCGAGGTATGTTGCCCGGGTGGAACGGCCGCGTGAATTCGTTTTCGACATCCCCGCCCGTCCCGGCATCGCGATCCGGGACAACGCGGATGGCCCGCCGGCGACCCCGAAGGACGCCGCCACGGTGATCCTGCTGAGGGACGCTTCGGAGGGTGTGGAGGTCTTTCTCCAGCACCGCGTGATGGGCATGGCGTTCGCCGGCGGGATGACCGTGTTCCCCGGCGGCGGGGTGGATCCGCGCGACGCCGACGCTTCCGTGGCTTGGGCCGGCCCGCCGCCGTCGTGGTGGGCCGAGCAGTTCACGTGCGACGAAAGCCTCGCCCGCGCGCTCGTGTGTGCTGCGGTGCGGGAGACCTTCGAGGAGTCCGGCGTGCTGCTGGCCGGGACCGAGGACTCGGTGGTCGCCGACGTCACGCCGTATCACGAAGCCCGGAAAGCCTTGGAATCACGGGAAATCTCGCTCGCCGGGTTCCTCGCCGACGCCGGGCTCACGCTGCGCGCCGACCTGCTGCACCCGTACGCACACTGGGTCACGCCGCCGCAGGAACAGCGTCGATACGACACCCGCTTCTTCGTCGCGAAGCTGCCCGAAGGCCAGCGCGCCGACGGCGCGACCTCCGAAGCGGCCGCCGCCGGTTGGCAGCCGCCCGCCGAGGCAGTCGCGGACGCGCGCGAAGGCCGTCGCGCGCTGATGCCGCCGACCTGGCTGACCCTCGTCGAACTCGCCGAGTTTTCTCAGGCCGACGCGGTGCTCGCGGAGCCGCGCGAGATCGTGAAGACCGTGCCGACCCTGGTCCGGGACGGCGAGAACATCCGCGTTGTCCTCGATACTTCGGAGTCCTGAGTGACCGCTCCTGCTTATGGCGTGCTGCGCCGTGTTTCCGAAACCGCGTCGGTGTTGCTGGAGAACAACCCGTCGACGATGACCTTGGAGGGCACCAACACCTGGGTGCTGCGCGCCCCCGACGCCGAGGCCGCGGTGGTCGTCGACCCCGGCTACCACGACCTGGACCACCTGGAGAAGCTCGCCGCCGTCGGTCCGGTGGAGCTGATCCTGCTGACGCACCACCACCCGGATCACGCCGAAGGCGCGCCCTGGTTCGCGTCAAAAACGGGTGCCCCGGTACGAGCCTTTGACGCCTCCCTCTGCATCGACGCGCCCCCCTTCGCCGACGGCGACTCCTTCACGGCAGGCGGCCTGGACTTCAGCGTTCTGCACACTCCCGGCCACACCGACGATTCGGTCTCGCTGCTGGTCGCGGGCCAGCTCCTGACCGGAGACACGATCCTCGGCCGAGGCACGACGGTCCTGCACGACCTTGGCGACTACCTGCGCTCGCTGCGCAAACTGATCGCCCTCCCGGACGGCACCCCGGGCCTGCCCGGACACGGCCCGGAGCTGCCGGATCTGCCCGCGACCGCGCGGGAGTATCTGGCGCACCGGGAACAGCGCCTCGATCAGGTGCGTTCCGCCTTGCGAACGCTCGGCGAAGACGCAACGCCGCGGCAGGTGGTCGAAGTCGTCTACGCCGACGTCGACCGCGCGCTCTGGGCACCGGCCGAAGCGAGCGTGCGCGCACAACTGGACTACCTACGGGCATCTTCGGAGGACGGACAATGAGTGACGTCGAGGTCGAGTTCTACTGGCGACCAGGCTGCGGTTTCTGCTCGGCTTTGCGCCGGCCGCTGATGGAGAGCGGCCTGCCGGTCCGGGAAATCAACATCTGGGAGGAGCCGGGAGCGGCCGAGCGAGTCCGCGAGGTAGCGAACGGCAACGAGACGGTGCCCACGGTGATCGTGGGATCGACCGCGCTGGTGAACCCGACCTTCGACGAGGTCAAAGCCGCGGTGGCCGCGGAAACGGCTGCCTGAGGACCGCTCAGGACGTTCCTCCGGGCTTGCCGCGGGCAACCCGCGCAGGCTTGCTGCGGGCACACCCGCAGGCTTGTCGCGGGCACGCCCGCAGGGTTTGGGGCGTACCGCACAGGCTGCGGGCACACCCACAAGCTTGCCGCGGGCAACCCCATGCAGGCTTGCCGCGGGCACGCCCACAGGCTTTGGGGCGCACCGCACAGGCCGCGGGCGCACCGCACAGGCCCGGAGGACTCCGCACAGGCCCGGAGGACTCCGCAGGCGGGAGGGCGGCGGCCAACCCGTCGCAGCGCACTCGTGCCGTCTTCCCGGCTACAGCAGCCAGAACCGCCGCGAACCTGGCAACGGCACCCTTCCTGCCGTGTCGACTCCGGCGCAGCCCGTTCAGCACGACTCCGCAAGGCCGGGTACCTCGCCCAACGTCGCCCAGGCCAGCTCAGGTCGACTCAGGTCGGCTCAGGTCCTGTACCGGCACCGCTCGGCCCACTCGGCGACGACTCCGGATCGCCCTCCGCCCAGCGCGAAGTAGCCGTCCACTGTGGACCAGCCTCCGCCGGTCACCGAGGCAGCATCGGCATCAAGTAGTACTTCAATCCCACCTCCCGTCCGTCCTCGTCGGCCGGGGTCAGGACACACGCCCGCAGCCCTGGCTGGATCGCCAGGCGCACCCGTTCTCCGGAGAACGGAGCGAGGGCGTCCAGCAGGTACCGGGCCTGGAAGGACGGCGACGTCCGGTCGCCGCAAACGTTTGCCTTCAGGAGTTCCTCTGCCTCGCCGGTGTCCTGCCGGGCACTGGCCAGGCGGAGGTGTGCGTCGCCGACTTCCAGGGTCAGGATGCGGCGGTCCTCGGAGTAGACGCCGACTCGGCGGATGGCGGCGGCCAGTTCGTCGGCGCCCACTTCGACTTCCGTGTCGACCGCGTCGGACGGGATGGAGTCCGCGGACAGGAAGCCCGCGTCCAGGACCGCCGTCGTGACGGTGCCGCCCGGCCAGCTCAGGGCGAAGTGGCTGTGGTCGGCGTGCAGCCCCATCGCACCGGCGCCGTGACGGGCGGCTTCGGTCAGCAAGGTGGCTGGGACCAGGACGTCGATGGGCTCCCGGACTTCCCGCAGCGGCAGGCGGGCTACGGCCATCCGGTAGCGGTCCGAAGCTGTCAGGCACAGCTCGCCGCCGATCGACTGCACGCGCACGCCGGTGAATACCGGGAGCGGATCGTCCTTCGCGGCGGTGCCAGCGACAGTGCGCAAGGCCGCGCCGAGGGCTGCTCCGTCTACTTTGGACAGCAGGGGCGGCGGAGCCGGATCCTGGAGCAGGTCGCGGTCCAGCAAGGGCAGGGCGAAGCGGGCGTGGTCCGTTCGGACCGCGAGCCGGGAGCCTTCGACGGCTAGCCGGACCTGGTCCACATCCAGCATGCGCACCGTTTCGGCGAATGGCGCGGCCGGCACCACGACTTCGCCGTCGAGATGCGTGCTCGCTGGGCAGGAGAACCGGACGGCCAGGTCGCGGTCGTTGCCGGACACGACGAGACCGTCAGCGCTCGCCCGCAATCGCAGGCGGGCTTGCCTCGACAGGAGTCGGGCCGCGGCGGTGACGACCGCTGCCAGCGGCCGTACGAAGGAGGTGAGATCCATGCCACGCAACGTAACGGCGACCACCGACAAAAACGGGGGCCAAGCCGCTGAACTGCGGAAATCTCTTGCCGAAGTGGGCGGCTAGGACACAGACAGCAACTGGAACCGGCTATCCGGCAGCGCCGACAAGTGCATCGTCAGCAGGCACCGGCGAAGCAGCCCGCACGGTTCCCCGCAGCAGCCACACCACCACTGCCAGCGCGACACCAGCCACCCCAGCGGCCAGGAAAGCCGCGGCAGTGCCGGAATGCTCGACCAGGTACCCGCTCACCGACTGGCCAGCCGCCAGGCCCAGCGTGACCGCCGTGAGGACCCAGCCGAACGCCTCGGCCGCGGTGCCGCGCGGGGCGACGACCTCGATGGCCGCGGAGTGCGTCGTCGACTGAGGAGTGATCATCGCGCCGGCCAGCAGCATCAGCAGCGCCAACGCCCACAGGCTCGACGGAAGGGCAAGCAGGGCAACCAGAGCGCCGAAACCGCCCAGCAGGACCGGCAGGCGCAGGCTGAGCCGTCGCGGCCACGGGTGCAGGCTGTAAGCCACGCCGAACGCCACTGAACTCAACGACCACGCGGACAGGAGCAGACCGCTGAGCGAAGGGTGCCCGGATTCCGTCGCGGCGGCGGGCACGGCGACCTCCACGAACCCGATCACCATGCCGAACCCGAGCGCCGCCACCGCGAGCGTCCGCATTCCGGGGCTGGCCAGCGCGCCGAGCAGCGGCGTCTTGGCCTTCGGGGCCGGGCCCCACGCGCGCACGGTCGGGTTCAGCGCGAACAGCACCGCGCCGGTGACCATGGTGATCGAGCCGGCGACCATGCCGGTGCCCGCCCACGGCGCGGTGATCAGCAGGCCCGCGATGCCGGGGCCGAGAATGAAGAAGACCTCCATGCTGATCGCCTCGTAGGAGAACGCGGCGTTGCGCGCCGGTCCTTCCGGCAGGATTTTCGTCCACAGCGCCCGCGACGCCGAGCCGACCATCGGCTCCGCGAGCCCGGTCGCGGCGGCCAGCGGGATCAGCGCGAACGTCGGCAGGTGCGCCTCGATCGCCACCGCGAGCGACGCCATCGACAGCGCGAACACCGCGGCGACGACCAGCAGCGGACGGCTTGGCCCGAACCGGTCGATCAGCCTTCCCTGCACGACCGCGCCCACCGAGACCCCGGCGAGCGAACTCGCCGAGACCAGCCCGGCCGCGGCGAACGAGCCAGTTTCGCGCTGCACGTACAGCAGCGCGGAAATGCCGATCATCGCGATCGGGAGCCGGGCGAGGATCGACGCGATCACCGGGCCGCGCGAGCCAGGGGCGGTCAGCGCGGCGCGGTAGTCGGCGAGCGTGGTGCGGCCTTCGGAATGGGCAGACTGGGACACGCGTACTAGTATGGCGAAATTGGTACGGAGGTACCAGTTATTTTCCGGTCATCTTGGTCACGCCCGATCGGGTCAGTCCGTACGCTCGCGCGATGCAGCTGATGTTCTCCTCCGGAGCCGGGTACAGCCATCTCGCGCCGATGCTTCCGCTCGCCCAGGCAGCACGCGTCGCAGGGGACGAGGTCGCGTTCGTAACCGGGCCGGAAGCCCTGCGGTATGTGGAAAACACCGGCCTGCGAGCGGTGTCGGTAGGACAGCCGAGCGACCCCGCCGCCGCGGCCTCGAGGTGGCAGCGGGCCCGCGAGGAGATGGCCGGGATGACCGCGGACGAGCGGCTCTCTCACCTGGTCGCCGAGTACCTGGTCGGCCTCGGCGCGGCTTCGCGGCTCGACGACATGGTCGACTTCGTCCGCGAGTGGCAGCCGGATCTCGTCATCTCCAACCTCGCCGAACGCGCGGCCGTGATGGCTGCGTGCTTGGCCGGCGTGCCGTACGCGATGCACGCGATCGGCCCGCCGAAGTCCGCCGCGACGATGGAGCGGGCCTGGGAGGTCGCCAACGGCCTGGTCCGCCAGCGCGGCCTCGACGAGTTGCCCCCGCGCGACGCAGTGCCGTACCTGGACTTCTGGCCAGACGGACTAAGCCCGGCGGACGTTGTCTGGGAGTACCCGACGCGCTGGCCGCTCCAGCCCGCTGGCGTAGTGCCGACGCCTGGCCCGCGTCCGGCGGTGCTCGACGGGCTGCCCTATGACCGAACGGTCTACGTCACCCTCGGCACGACCCACAACGCGCGGCCCGGCGTGCTGGAAGGAATGGTGGCCGCGCTGCGCGACGAACCGGTGAACGTCGTGGCGACGATCGGCCAGGACGGTGACGTCGACCGGTTCGGCGAGCAGCCGGACCACATGCGGATCGAGCAGTTCGTGCCGCAGACGCGACTGCTGCCCGCCGTCGACGCGGTGGTTTGTCATGGCGGGTCGGCGACCGTCCTCGGCGCGCTCGCGCACGGCGTGCCGGTGGTGGTCTTGCCGTTGGCGACTGATCATTTCGAAGTCGCCGCGCAGATCCAGGCGGCGGAAGCCGGAATCGCGGTCGGCTCTGGCGACGGAATTCTCGACGCGGTCCGGACGGTGCTCGCGGACCGGGCTTACCGGGACTCCACCGAGGCCTGCGCCGCCCGGATCGCCGAGCAACCCGCCCCGTCGGTGGTAGTGGACCGGTTGCACGACCTCGTGGTCTCGATTCGGTAACACCAGCTGGATTCTTCGTGAACTCGTGCAACGAAGACGCGGTCCTAGCGTCCTTGAGGGTGAATGGCCTTGAATTCGTGGGTAGTGGCCATGATGGTGGGAAGACAGCCGTTCAGGCTGGACAGCACTGCAGCACCCAGCTCCCTCCGGCATATGGGTCGGGGCCTGGTCCGGAGGGCGGGGAGCGCGGGTCGTCGGGGGATGATCCGTGCGCAGGCGAGGAGCCGGTGCGCCACGTCGGGGGTGGCGCCCGGCTCCTTGTCATTTTCCTGGCCGGCGGGCCGCAAACGGTGACGACACGGAGCGGCGAGGGGAATGCCGCTCTTGTGGGGGATGGTCCGGTCCGCACGCACGAAGGCCACCCCCAGTAGGAGGTGGCCTTCGAAAAACCCGCGCGGATTAACCCACTCGGGGGAAGATCAGCGGGCGCGGCGAGCGAGCCGCTCCGGGTCGAGGATCAGCACGCTCTTGCCCTCGAGCCGCAGCCAGCCGCGGTGGGCGAAGTCGGCCAGAGCCTTGTTGACGGTCTCTCGGGACGCGCCGACGTACTGGGCGATCTCTTCCTGCGTCAGGTCGTGCGTGACCCGCAGCAGGCCCGCCTCCTGGCTGCCGAAGCGCTGCGCGAGCTGCAGCAGCGCACGGGCCACGCGGCCGGGGACGTCGGTGAAGATCAGTTCCGCGACCATGTTGTTGGTCCGGCGCAGGCGGCGCGCGACGACGCGGAGCAGCTGCTCGGCGATCTCCGGGCGGGTGGCGATCCACTGCCGCAGGGCCGGGCGGTCCATGGTGACCGCGCGGACCTCGGTGACCGTCGTGGCACCGGACGTGCGCGGGCCGGGGTCGAAGATGGACAGTTCGCCGAACATGTCGGACGGACCGGCGATCCAGAGCAGGTTCTCGCGGCCGTCCGGGGACTTGCGGCCGATCTTCACCTTGCCGGACTGGATGATGTACAGCCGGTCGCCCGGCTCGCCCTCGTTGAAGATGACATGGCCGCGGGGGAACTCCACGGATTCCAAGGTCTGGGCCAGCGCCTCCGCCGCTGCCGGCTCCACACCCTGGAAAATGCCCGCACGGGCCAGGGTTTCGTCCACCTCGGGTGCCTCCTCGTCGAGAAACGATCACTGCCTTCGCAGGTCGAAGAGCAGTGTCGCCGATCACTTTCGCGTCAGTCTAGGGCGTGTCGGGCGGATCGCTCGTCGGCTCGCCGCGCCCGGCGCGGCTGCCTGGAACGATCACGTCCGACTGAGCAGCCTAACTCCGCACCTTGCGCGCGCGTAGCCTGGCTGCCCGTCCGCCGAGCCTGCGGAGCCGGAACAGCTCGAGCGCGCGGCCGATCCCGTGCCCGTACAGCGCCCTGACCTCGTTGGGCTGAGCCTGCTCCAGGAACTCCTCGACCTCGTTCTCCTGCACCGCTACGTGCTTGAGCCGGCTCTCGACCCGCTCCATGAACAACGCGAAGAACATGATCACCAGCGGGACCAAGATCACGAACCACACGGTCATGCCACGGCTCCGCTGTTGTCGGTGACGCACTCGGTCATGGATCTCCAGATCCTCGCTCAGGGCGGACGCGCGGCCCGCAGAGGTGGTGCTCTGGCGGCTCGGCCGTCCACCGGCGGATGCTCCCGACCGGCTCGTCCGACTCGCCCGTAGGCTATCGGGGTGCCCCCTGTTGTCCCGAACGGGCCCCGCGCGGACCGCGAAGAAAGCCGGCTCGCCCTCGTGAGACGCGCCCGGCGGATGAAACGTTGCCTCGACGAGATCTACCCGGACGCGAAGGCCGAGCTGGACTTCACGAATCCGCTGGAACTGCTGGTCGCGGTGGTGTTGTCGGCGCAGACCACGGACGTGCGGGTGAACCTCGTCACGCCCGCGTTGTTCGCGAAGTACCGCACCGCCGCCGATTACGCCGGGGCCGACCGCGCCGAACTCGAGGAATACCTGCGCACGACCGGATTTTTCCGGGCCAAGGCGAACGCGCTGATGGGTCTCGGCGCGGCGCTCGTGGAGCGCTACGGCGGCGAGGTGCCGAAGAAACTGGACGACCTCGTCACGCTGCCCGGGGTCGGCCGCAAGACCGCGAATGTCGTGCTCGGCAACGCTTTCGACGTGCCGGGAATCACAGTGGACACTCACTTCGGCCGCCTCGTGCGGCGCTGGGGCTGGACCGCGGAAGAGGACCCGGTCAAGGTCGAGCACGCGGTCGGCGAGCTGATCCCGCGGAAAGAGTGGACGTCGCTGTCCCACCGCGTGATTTTCCACGGCCGCCGCGTGTGCCACGCGCGGAAACCGGCCTGCGGCGCGTGTCCGCTGCGCAAGGACTGCCCGTCGTTCGGCACCGGGCCCACGGAGTTCGAAGTGGCCGCGAAGCTGGTCAAGGGCCCGGAGAAGGACCACATCCTCGAGCTGGCGGCGCGCGGGTGACTGCCGTCACCAAATGGGCGCTCGGGGTCGCGGTGCTGGCGGTGGCCGCGTTGGTCGCGGTGCTGACGCTGCGCGGCGGCGACGCGACCTCCGCGCCGCCCGCGTCCGGCGACCTCGCTGCCGCGCGAGCGGCGGCGAAGCTCCAGGCTTGTCCGCCCGCCGCGGCGAAGGAGGTCGGCCAGCTGTCCGGGATCGAGGCGGACTGTCTCGGCGACGGGTCCCGGGTGGACGTCGGCAAGGTCCTCGGCGGCGGTCCGGTGCTGGTCAACGTCTGGGCGTCGTGGTGCCAGCCGTGCCGCACCGAATTGCCGGTGCTGCAGCGGTACGCCGCCGAGCCGGGCGCGGTGCGCGTGGTCGGCGTGCAGGTGGCGAGCCCGGCCGCGGACGGACTGGGCTTGTTCGAGCGGCTCGGCGTGCACCTGCCGTCGCTGTATGACGGCGACGGCCAGACCGGTCCCATCCGCACCGCGCTCAAGGCGCCCTCGTCGTTGCCCGCGTCGTACCTGGTCACCGCGGACGGCCAGGTCCGGTTCATCGCGAACCCGCGGTTGTTCGACAACACTGACCAGGTGCGCGCTGCTGTGAAGGACTACTCATGACCACCGGACCGCTCGTCGAACCCGAAGCCGTGCCGGAATGGCTGCGGCCGCTGGTGAAGGTGTCCGGTGAGGTCGACAGCCGCACGTTCACCCGGTTCAGCCCGCCGGACGACCTGCTCACCCGCGCCGCCGCGGTGCTCATCCTGTTCGGCGAACGGCCGGACCGCGGCCCGGACGTCCTGCTGCAGCGGCGGGCGGACACGCTCGGTTCGCACGCCGGGCAGGTTTCGTTCCCCGGCGGCGGCGCGGAGGACGGCGACGACGGTCCGGTCGGCACGGCGCTGCGCGAGGCCGAGGAGGAGACCGGCGTCGACCCGTCGGGCATCCTGCCGGTCGCGGTGCTGCCGGAGCTGTTCGTGCCGGTGTCGCGGTTCGCCGTCACGCCGGTGCTGGCGCATTGGCACACTCCGTCGCCGGTGCGCGCGGTCGATCCGGCCGAGACCGCGGCGGTCGCGCGGGTTTCGCTGGCCGACCTCGCCGACCCGGCCAACCGGTTCACCGTGCGCCGCGGCGACGCGTCGTGGCGGGGGCCGGCCTTCACCGTCGACGGCCTGTTCGTATGGGGTTTCACCGCCGGCCTGCTGTCCGTGCTGCTGTCACTTGGCGGCTGGGAACGGGAGTGGGACACCGGCGATGTGCGCGAGCTTGACGTAGCGTGGGCCGAACATCAGGGCCGGATGGCGGCCCGGGACGGCACTATCGAGGAGTGACGGCGCGGTGAACTGGGTCGATGTCGTCGTCCTGCTGCTCGCGGTCATGGCAGCGGTTTCCGGCGCGTTCCAGGGTGTGATCGTCGCGTTGCCCGCGCTCGTGGGCGTCGCGCTGGGCGCGGTGGCAGGGGTGAAGCTGGCTCCGTTCGTGATCAGTTTCTTCCAAAGTCCGGTCGCGAAGGTCGCTTTCGCGTTCGCGGTGGTCGTGTTCCTGATCGTGCTCGGCGAGACGCTCGGCGTGTGGATCGGGCGGAAGCTGCGGCAGAAGATCAATCCGGACAAGCTTTCCGGCATCGACAAAACGCTCGGCGCGATCGTGCAGGCGGCCGCGGTGTTCGTGGTCGCGTGGCTGGTCGCGAATCCGCTGACGACGGTGTCGGCGATTCCGGGGCTGGCGAAGTCGATCAATTCCTCGGTGGTGCTCGGCGAGGTCAACGACCTGATGCCCGCTGAGGCGCAGGGGCTTCCCAGCGATTTGCGGAAACTGCTTGACGCGTCTGGGTTTCCTTCGGCGTTGTCGCCGTTTGAGAAGGCACCTTCGGCGGATACGCCGCCGCCGGATACTTCGCTCAATGTGTCCGCAGTGGCCAAGCGGGTGCATCCCAGCGTGGTGAAGATTCGGGGGAACGCGCCTTCTTGTTCTCGGTCGCTCGAGGGCAGCGGTTTCGTGATCGCGCCGCAGCGGGTGATGACGAACGCGCACGTGGTCGCGGGGACTGACGAGGTCGGCATCGAGTCGACTTCGGGGGATTACCGGGCTCGGGTGGTGTATTTCAACCCGGAGGTCGATATCGCCGTGCTGGCGGTTCCCGGATTGCGGGCGCCGGTGTTGCCGTTTGCTCCGCAGGCTGCGAAGGCCGGGGACAACGCGGTGGTGCTGGGGTATCCGTTGGATGGGCCGTATACGGCTACTCCGGCGCGGGTTCGGACGCGGATCAATTTGCGCGGGCCGGATATTTACGACGCCAATACTGTGCAGCGGGATGTGTTCACCGTTCGGGGGACGGTGCGGAGCGGGAACTCTGGCGGGCCGATGATCACGCCTGACGGGGATGTCATCGGGGTGGTGTTCGGGGCTGCGGTGGAGGATCCGGATACCGGGTTCACGTTGACGGCGGATCAGGTGCGGGCTGAGGTTGATGCTGCTCCGTCGCAGACTGATCGGGTCGGGACTGGGGCTTGTGCCAGTTGACGGCTCGTTGGACGGCTCGTCGCCTGGCGGCGACATTGCGCCCGGAGGTTGCGTGGGGGCACCCCGAAGCTGAGTGTGCTGACGGTCTGGGGGTGCTTGTCAAGGCGGGAAAGATGCCTTGACAAGCACCCCCAGACCGCAGAGGAGGCTTCGTATCGGGGTGCGGGGGTGGTGTGGGTGCACCGACTGTTGGGTGCGTCGGTGCGGTGCGGGTTAGCGAACGAAGTCCACAACGGACTTTGTTACTCGGTCTGGGTCTTCCAGGTGGGGGAAGTGGCCGATGCCGGGCCAGATGCGGGGTTCGCGGTGCGGGCCTGCCCAGTGCACTGACGCTAGTGCGGTTTCCGGGAGGATGCAGGTGTCGTCCGCGCCGTGCAGTTGGAGTACCGGGGCGGTGACGCGGCCGTTGACGGCGTCGGTGAAGCGCCTGCCTTCGCCGCGGAATTGTGCGCGGAAGGCCCAGCGGTAGTACTCCAGTGCGGAGTGTGCGACGCCGGGGACCAGCATCGCTTGGCGGAACGGCGGCATCGTCTCGGTGAAGTCCGAAGAGGACCGCCAGGACTCGCCGGACCATTTGGCGAACAGTTCTTCCACTGCCGCCGCATTGTCGCGGACCAGCCATTTCTCCGGGGCCATCGGCACCTGGAAGCGGAAAAGGTGGCCGACGGCGCGGATCTGGCTGCTCGCGCGCTTCACGGCGGACTTGAACGCGAGCGGGTGTGCGGCGCCGATCGCGGTCACTGACGACACGAGGCGGGGGTGCAGCGCCGCGACTGTCCAGGCGAGCATGCCACCCCACGCGTGTCCGACCAGATGTGCCCGGCGGGCGCCCAGTGCCTTGATCAGGCCGCCGACGTCGCCCGCCAGTGTCCACGCGTCGTAGCCGCGCGGGGGTTTGTCCGAGTCGCCGTAGCCGCGCAGATCTACCGCCACCGCGCGGAAACCGGCGTCGGCCAGTGCGGGCAGCTGGTGCCGCCAGGTCCACCAGAACCCGGCGAACCCGTGCAGGAGCAGCACTAACGGTCCCTCGCCGCATTCGGCGACGTGCAGGCGGATGCCGTTGGCCGAGACGTCGCGATGCGTCCACGGCCCGTCGACCCGCACGCTCGACGGGTCCGGCGTCAGCTCCACCACCGCGCGAGGGCTGGCGTCAGCCCTGCTTCGAGGGCAGGTCGTCGTCTTCGGCGGGCTTGCGCTTGAACGCCTCAGCCGTCTCCTTGACGCTGCTGATGGTGCGTTCCGGCGCGCGCAGCTTCTTCACCTTGCGCCAGCCGAGGAACGCGGTCGCGCCCACGGTGATCAGCATCAGGCCGAACACCGTCGCGAACGCGGGCCAGCGGATGCCCCACCAGTCCGACAGACCCTCGGCGATCAGCAGGAACAGGAAGAAGGTGCTGTACAGAAAGACGGTGAGGGCGATCAGGAAGAAGACCGTCCCCTTGAGCGCCTTCTTCGCTTCCTGCGCCAGCTCGGCTTTCGCCAGCTCGATTTCGGCGCGGACCAGCGTCGACAGGTGCTGGGTGGCGTCACCGACGAGCTTGCCGATGGACTGCTCGCTCGCCGCGGCTTCCTCGTCGCTGGACAGGGGCAGGTACGGCACGGCCCCCACGCCGTCGGGGCTGGTGCGCTCGTGTTTGGGGCTGCTCACCGGGTCATCGTGCCACGTGGCCGTTCCCCGGGCGCGACGGACCGGCGGGAGTGTCGGGATCAAGCCGCCTTCGCGTGTACCCGGCTGCGCCGCAAGAGCAGCACGGCCGCCGTCAGCGAGGCGATCGCCGACGCGATCAAGACCGCCGCCTTGGCCACTTCAGCCGCCTCGCCGGGCAGCGCGAGTTCGGCGATCAGCAGGCTGACGGTGAACCCGACTCCGCCGAGCACGGACAGCGCCGCCACGTCTCGCCAGCTCATTCCGCTGGGCTTTTCCGCCACGCGCAGCTTCACCGCCAGCAGGCTCGCGCCGAAGATGCCGACGAACTTCCCGGCGACCAGTCCGATGAGGACAGCCAGCGGCAGCGCGGTGGTGAAAACCGTCGACAGCGCGTCGCCGTTCACCGAAATCCCCGCGGCGAACAAGGCGAACACCGGCACCGCCACCGCCGCTGACCACGGCTGAAGCCGGTGTTCGAGCCGGACGGCGGGCGATTCTTCTTCGCCCTCGTCCTCGCGGACGCGAGTGAGCAGCCCGAGCGCGACGCCGGCGATCGTCGCGTGGATGCCCGCCGAGTGCACCGCGACCCAGGTGATCAGCGCGAGCGGCACGTACAGCCAGGGCGTGCGGACGCGTTTGTGCTGCAGGAAGGCGTAAAGCCCGAGCGCGACCGCCGCGATCGCCGCCGCGATCAGGTTGAAACTGCTGGTGAAGAGGATCGCGATGACGAGAATCGCGCCCAGGTCGTCCACCACGGCAAGGGAAAGCAGGAACACCCGCGCACTGCTGGGCAGGTTCGAGGCGGTCAGCGCGAGCACGCCGAGGGCGAACGCGATGTCCGTCGCCACCGGGATCGCCCACGCGCTGTCGACCTCCGGAGTGCCCCAGGCGATCGAAAGCGCGAGCGCCGCGGGCACGACCATGCCGCCGATCGCGGCGATCACCGGCAGCACTGCCTGCCGCCACCGGGACAGCTCGCCGACCACCAGTTCGCGTTTGAGTTCGAGCCCGGCGACGAAGAAGAACAGCGCGAGCAGGCCGTCCTTCGCCCAGTCGCCAAGGGCGAGGTTGAGGTGCAGGAACTCCGGGCCGAGCCGGAAATCACGGAGCGCCTCGTAAGCCGGCGCGAGCGGCGAGTTGGCCCAGACCAGGGCGACCGCGGTGGCGGCGAGCAGGATCAGTCCGCCCGTGGTTTCGGTGCGGAGGAAGCGGGCGAATTCGGCGACGGCGCGGGCTGGGGACACGAACGACTCCTTCTGGGGACGGCGACTCTGCCGCCGACCAGACTTCCCGGCACACCGATGTCCAGTTTACCGTCCGCAGTCGCCGATTACCGGCCGTTGTGACGAACGGCAACCCGCGCCTGCCCGATGACGCTCGCATCACCGGTGGCTGCGCGCAATCGCAGGTCAGACCGTCGCGACGGCAAGTTGTCTAGTCCATACCGACGCCGGTTTTTCGTTCACTTGTTCGCCTTCTAGCATGCGAGGAGAAAACGACAACGAGGTTGAATACAGGGACGAGGCAGTAGTGAGCACCTCGATCGACGCCCAGGCCGACACCAGATTCTTCGGGCACCCGAGGGGGTTGGCGAACCTCTTCGGCGTGGAGATGTGGGAGCGCTTCTCCTTCTACGGGATGCAGGGCATCCTCGCCATCTACCTCTACTACCAGGCCAGCAAGGGCGGCCTCGGGATCGACCAGAGCGCCGCGCTCGGCATCGTCGGCGCGTACGGCGGCACGGTCTACCTCGCCACGGTCATCGGCGCGTGGATCGCCGACCGGCTGCTCGGCTCTGAACGCACGCTGTTCTACAGCGCGGTCGTGGTGATGATCGGGCACATCGCGCTGGCGGTCCTGCCCGGCCTGACCGGCGTCGGGGTCGGCCTCGCGTGCGTCGCGCTCGGGTCCGGCGGCCTCAAGGGCAACGCGACCTCGGTGGTCGGCACGCTGTACGCCGAGGGCGACGAGCGACGCGACGCCGGGTTCACGATCTTCTACATGGGCGTCAACCTCGGCGGATTCATCGGCCCGCTGCTGACCGGCCTCGCCCAGCAGAACCTCGGGTTCCACTTCGGCTTCGGCCTCGCCGCGATCGGCATGGCGCTCGGGCTGATTCAGTACACGATCGGGCGGAAGAATCTGGGCGCGAAGGCGTCCGAGGTGCCGAACCCGCTGCCGTCCTCGCAGCGCCCGATCGTGATCGGCGTCGCCGTGGTGATCATCGCCGCGGTCGTCGCGCTGATCATGTCCGGCGTGGTCACCCCGGACAACCTCGCCGACGTCGTGGTCTACGTGGTCGTCGCGATCTCGGTGGTGTACTTCCTCGCGATCCTGACCAGCAAGAAGATCACCTCCGACGAGCGCAGCCGGGTGCTGTCGTTCATCCCGATGTACATCGCGAGCGCCGCGTTCTTCTCGCTGTACCAGCAGCAGTCGACGGTCGTCTCGGTCTACAGCGACCAGCGGCTCGACCGCGACCTGTTCGGCTGGACGATGCCGGTGTCCTGGGTCAACTCGATCAACCCGGTGTTCATCATCGTGCTCGCGCCGATCATCGCGGCGATCTGGACGAAACTCGGCCCGAAGCAGCCGTCGACGCCGATGAAGTTCGTGCTCGGCACGGTGCTCATGGGCCTGGCGTTCCTGCTGTTCCTGCCGATGGCGCACACCGGCCAGAACGGGAGCCCGCTGCTCGCGCTGGCCGGCATCCTGCTCGTGTTCACCATCGCCGAGCTGATGCTGTCGCCGGTCGGGCTTTCGCTGTCGACGAAGCTCGCGCCGGAGGCGTTCCGGACGCAGATGGTGGCGCTGAACTTCCTGTCGGTGTCACTGGGCACCGCGTTGTCGGGCAAGCTCGCGCAGTCCTACGACCCGCACGACGAGGTGCCGTACTTCAGCATCATCGGCGGCGTCGCGGTCGCGATCGGGTTGCTGCTGTTCGCGCTGATCCCGGTGATCCGCCGTTTGATGCGCGGGGTGCACTAGCCGACGGTGGTGCCGAAAAGCACTCCGACGAAGTAAGTGACGAGCATGGTGAGGGCGCCGACGCCTACATTGCGGGCGATCGCGCGCCCCACCTGCGCGTTGCCGAGCCGCGCGCTCACGAAACCGGTGAGCGTGAGCCCGACGACCACCGCCAGCGCGCACGCCCAGACCCGGACGCTGACCGACGTCCAGGCGATCGCCAGCAACGGCAGCAGCGCGCCGACGGAGAACGCCACCAGCGACGCCCACGCCGCCTGCCACGGGCTGGTCAGGTTGTCCGGGTCGATGCCGAGCTCGGCTTCCGCGTGCGCCTGCAGCGGATCCTTTTCGGTCAGCTCCCGCGCGACCTGCTTCGCCAGCTCCGGCGAGAGGCCCTTGTTCTCGTAGATCTCCGCGAGTTCGCGTTCCTCGGCCTCCGGCATCGTTTTCAGTTCGTGCTTCTCGAGCCGCAGCAGCGCGCGTTCGGTGTCGCGCTGGGTGCTCACGCTCACGTATTCCCCGCCCGCCATGGAAAACGCGCCCGCGACGAGCCCGGCGATTCCGGCGGTGAGGATCGCGGTGCTGTCCGTGGTGGCTCCCGCGACGCCCACGACTATGCCCGCGACGGACACGATCCCGTCGTTCGCACCGAGAACCCCGGCGCGCAGCCAGTTCAGCTTGCCGCCGACGTCCCGGTGCGGTTCGTGCGCGTGCACCGCGTCGCCCATCGTTTCGGTCACGTCTTCAGTGAATCACGGAAATTGTTTCCGCGCGACATTTTCCCGGTCACACGAATTCGGTTAAGAAAGGCAATCCTCAATGAATTGTGCCTTGCCTGACCCGGGAATAGGCTGCCGGGATGGAGCAGGAGTGGCGGACGTTGTCGGTGGTGGAGGGGCAGCCGTTGCGCGGCGGCACCGGGCTGATCCGGGAACGGGCGCGCGCGGAACACGGCCTGGCGTACGAAATCCGTTATCCGGCGGGCGTCGCGTCGGCCGAGCACAGCCACGACCACGACAGCATCGTGCACGTGCTGGAAGGGCGGCTGCGCGGCACGGTCGACGGCGTCTGGTCCGAGCTCGGACCGGGCGACGTGGTGGTGCATCCGCGCGGCGTGCGGCACCACGTCGAAGCGCTCGCCGACAGCCGGTGGATCGAGTTCAAAGCCCCGCTGCCCGGACGGCCGCCGGTGGGCTGAAACGACGAACGCCCGGGTCCGGCGCCACTGTGGACACCGGACCCGGGCGAACGGGGGCTAGCTCAGTTGTCGAGTTCGGCCAGCGCCGCCTTCGCGGCTTCCAGCTCCGCCTCCAGCTGCGCGACCTTCGCGGCCTGCGCCTCGCGGGCGGCGTTGATGACCTCGTCGATCGGGCCGGACAGGTCCTGGTGCAGTTCCTTCGCCGCACGCGACACCGCCGCGGCCGGGACTGCCAGGCCCTTCGCCACCCACTTGGCGCCGTTCTTCAGCTCGGCCTGCCATTCGCCGTCCGCCGTGCCGGTGACGGTCAGCGTCAGCTCCACGGTGCGGGTCTTCTTCGCCGTCGACGCCGCGGCCTTCGCGCGGCCGCGCTTCGGCTTCGGCGATTCCACGGCCGGGGTCTCCGAAGACTCCGAAGGCTCCGACGCTGGCTTGGCGGCGTCCGCCGGGGCGGAGTCCGAAGCCTTTTCCTCGGCAGAGGCAGCGGCAGTGGGCTCGGCGACTTCCGGGGCCTCCGGGGTGCCGGCGGCCTGCGGCGATGACGCCGCCGCCGGCCCGGCCGCAGTGTCCTCGTCGTGCGTCAAGGCTTCCACGGACATTCGTGTCGTCTCCTTGCCCGGATCTGGGTTGGGTACGCGGGCATCGTAGAACATGCGTTCGATGCCCGCACTTTCAGGGGAACAATGCAGGAAGGGACCCTCCCAGCCGGGAGAGCCCCTTCCTGACGGTGAAGAACTTACTCCTCCTTGCCGGACTTCAGCCCGGAGGAGATGAGGTCCATGACCGACGAGTCGGCGAGCGTGGTGACGTCGCCGATCTGGCGGTTCTCCGCGACGTCGCGCAGCAGCCGGCGCATGATCTTGCCGGAGCGGGTCTTCGGCAGCTCGGCCACGACCATGATCTGGCGCGGCTTCGCGATCGGCCCGATCTCCTTCGCGACGTGGTTGCGCAGCTCCTGCACTGCAGCTTCACCAGCACTGCCGCCGCCTGCTTTGATTGATTCTGCCGCGTTGCCGCGCAGGATCACGAACGCGACGATGCCCTGTCCGGTGGTCGGGTCGGTCGCGCCGACGACGGCGGCCTCGGCGACCGTCGGGTGCGACACGAGCGCGGACTCGACCTCGGTGGTGGAGATCCGGTGCCCGGACACGTTCATCACGTCGTCCACGCGGCCGAGCAGCCAGATGTCGCCGTCCTCGTCGTACTTCGCGCCGTCGCCGGCGAAGTAGTAGCCCTGCTCGGAGAAACGGGACCAGTAGGTCTCGCGGAAGCGCTCGTCGTCGCCCCACACGCCGCGCAGCATCGACGGCCACGGCTTGTCGAGCACCAGGTATCCGCCGCCGCCGTGCGGGACCTCCGTGCCGGTGTCGTCGACGACCTTCGCCGAGATGCCCGGCAGCGCGCGCTGTGCGGAACCCGGTTTGGCGGCGGTGACGCCGGGCAGCGGCGAGATCATGATCGCGCCGGTTTCGGTCTGCCACCACGTGTCGACGACCGGCGTCTTGCTCGCGCCGATCGTGTCGCGGTACCAGATCCAGGCCTCGGGGTTGATCGGCTCGCCCACGCTTCCGAGAACCCGCAGCGAGGACAGGTCGTACTTCGCCGGGATGTCGTCGCCCCACTTCATGAAGGTGCGGATCAGCGTCGGCGCGGTGTAGTAGATCGAGACCTTGTACTTCTGGATGATTTCCCAGTGCCGGCCCTCGTGCGGGGTGTTCGGCGTGCCTTCGTAGACGACCTGGGTCACGCGGTTCGCCAGCGGGCCGTAGACGATGTAGGAGTGTCCGGTGATCCAGCCGATGTCGGCGGTGCACCAATAGACGTCTTCGCCCGGCTTGTGGTCGAACACGACGTTGTGGGTGTACGCGGTCTGGGTCAGGTACCCGCCCGAAGTGTGCAGAATGCCCTTCGGCTTGCCCGTGGTGCCCGAGGTGTACAGGATGAACAGCGGGTGCTCGGAATCGAACGCTTCCGGCTTGTGCTCAGTGGACTGTCCGTCGACCAGTTCGTGCCACCACAGGTCGCGGCCCTCGGTCCACGGCGTCTCGCCCTCGAGGTCGCTGCCGGTGCGCCGGACGACGATGACCTTCTGCACGGTTTCCGCGCCCTGCAAGGCTTCGTCGACGTTCGCCTTCATCGGCGCCGCCTTGCCGCGGCGGTACTGGCCGTCCGACGTGATCACGATCTTCGCCGACGCGTCGTCCACCCGCGCGCGCAGCGCCGTCGGCGAGAAGCCGCCGAACACCACGCTGTGCAGGGCGCCGATCCGCGCGCACGCCAGCATCGCGAAAATCGCTTCGGGCACCATCTGCAGCTGGATCGCGACGACGTCCCCGGCCACGACGCCGAGCGACGACAGCGCGTTCGCGGCCTTCGAGACCTCGTCCTTCAGCTGCGCGTAGGTGATGTCGCGCGTGTCGCCCGGCTCGCCGACCCAGTGGATCGCGACCTGGTCCCCGTGGCCCGACTCGACGTGCCGGTCCACGCAGTTGTACGCGACGTTCAGTTTCCCGCCCACGAACCACTTCGCGAACGGAGCATTGGTCCAGTCCAATACCTGGGACCACTTCGTGTCCCACGACAGCCGCTCCGCCTGGCCGGCCCAGAACTGCTCCCGGTCAGCGTCCGCCGTCGCATACAAATCGGCCTTCGCGTTCGCCTGACCAGCGAACTCGTCGCTGGGAGGAAACGTGCGGCTCTCCGTGAGCAGGTTGTCCAACGCTGGGGACTGCTCGGTCATGGTGCAAAGCCTCCTGTAGTGCGAACCCGCGGCTCAGGGAACGCTAGCGACGTTAGTCCGCCTACGACAAGGTTGCAGCCACGTTGCGCGCACAGCTCGAAGCGATCCGCGGCGAGGCTCAGCCGAGGCGGGCGAGCAGCCGGGCACGGGCGCCCGGCCACTCGGCGTCCGTCATCGAGTAGAGCACCGTGTCGCGGGTCGTGCCGTCCGGACGGATCCGGTGCGCTCGCAGCACCCCTTCGCGCAGCGCGCCAAGCCGTTCGATGGCGCGTTGCGAGCGGAGGTTGCGGTTGTCGGTTTCCCACGCGACGCGCTGGGCTCCCCAGTCCTCGAAGGCATTGCGCAGCAGGAGGAATTTGGCCTCGGTGTTGAGCGCGGTGCGCTGGAATTCGGCCCCGATCCAGGTGTGCCCGATCGAGAGGATCCGGTGTTTCGCTACTACCTGGTAATAAGAAGTGGTTCCGGCGACGCGGCCGGACGCGAGGTCGATCTGCGCCCACGGGCGGCGGTCCGGGTCGGCGAGCGCGTTCTTCACCATCGTCTCGGCTTCGCCGAGGTCGGCGGGCTGCCGGACGCTCAGCCAGGCCCAGATGCCCGGGTCGGCTCCCGCCTCGAGCAGTCCGGGGGCGTGGTCGAGGGACAGCGGTTCGAGCCGGACGTGGCGGCCGGACAGAATGGGGTGCTCGCTCCAGGTCACGGACTCACGCTACGGCCGCATGTGGCTGTTCCGAAGTGCCATTTCCTGGTCCTTTCGGCAGTCCACTTTCCGGCCGCTTATGCTCGGCGGACCACCCGAGAAAGAGAGCGCGCATGGCCGAGGAGCGAGAAAACCTCACCTGGGAGTTGTTCGGTTCGGCGAGCCGGGAGCTGGCGCGGGAGGTGGCCGCGGACGGGTTCATGCCCGACCTCATCCTTTCCATCGCGCGCGGCGGGCTGTTCGTCGCCGGCGCGCTCGGGTACGCCCTCGACGTGAAGAACCTGCACGTGATGAACGTCGAGTTCTACACCGGCGTCGACCAGCGGCTGGACCTTCCGGTCATGCTGCCGCCGGTGCCCAACGTGGTTGATCTCACACACAAGAAGGTGCTGGTCGCCGACGACGTCGCGGACACCGGGGCGACGCTCAAGCTGGTCCGCGACTTCTGTGCCGACCACGTCGCGGACGTGCGTTGTGCGGTGGTTTACGAGAAGCCCGCTTCGACGGTCAAGTGCGAGTACGTGTGGAAGCGGACCGACCGGTGGATCAACTTCCCGTGGTCGGTTCTGCCGCCCGTCGTGGAGCGTGCTGGGCAGGCGCTTGAAGCATGAGCGCTGCTTGCGAGCGAATCATCGATATTCATGCCGTCGCCTCCCGGTCGACCGGCGTGCAACTCCTTGTGGAGGCGACGGCATGAGCGATCCGCTGAAGCCGTTGCTGGAGCTGGACGGCGTCGCCGCGGCTGCCAAGGCCGCGCAGGATGCCGTTTTCGCCGTGCACCGGCTACCCGCGAATCTGCGTGGCGGGGCGGAGACCGCGGCTGAGGCTTCGGTCCGGGCGGCACGGGCTTCGGCGGGGATCGACGGGGCTAATCCTGAGTTGCCGGAAGACGGCTCGGTGACGGATCCGCTGCTCGCCGGCGCGCTGCGGGTCGCGGAGAAGCTGGAGTCGTTGCTGCCGACGTGGCGGCGGGCTCCGTTGCAGGCGTTGGCCCGGCTGCATTTGCTGGCCGCGTCGGACGTCGTGTCCGATCCGGATCAGCTCGGCCGTCCGCAGCGCGGCGGGGAGCGGCTGGAGTTGCTGGCCCAGCTCGTCACCGGTGCGACTTCGGTGCCGGGGCCGGTGCTGACCGCGGTGGTGCACGGCGAGCTGCTGGCGTTGGCGCCGTTTGGTTCGGCGGACGGCGTGGTCGCCCGGGCGGCGGCCCGGCTGTCGATGATCGCGACCGGGCTTGATCCGAAGGCCTTGACGGTGCCGGAAGTCGCCTACTTCCGCCGCGTTCCGCGGTATGTCGAGCTGGCGCAGGGGTTTGCCGGCGGGACGGCAGACGGCGTGCGCGAGTGGCTGCTCTTCTGCTGCGAGGCCTTCGAAACCGGGGCGAGCGAGGCGCGGAGCATCTCGTCGGCCGCTGGCTGACAGATGTGGCCTGACCACATCACCGGACGGCATTCTGTAGTGGATTGAGCCATGGTCGCCCTGGTCGGAGCGACTTACTGTTTCCGGCCATGACCAGTGACAGTTCCCTCGCCGGGCGCACCGCGCTGGTGACCGGCGGCGGCAGCGGCATCGGGCTGGCCTGCGTGCGGGCGTTCGGCGCCGCTGGGGCCAAGGTGCACGTGGCGGACGTCGCCGGGGCGGAGGCGGCGGCTGCTGAGGTCGGCGGGCAGGCGCACGTCGTGGACCTGACCGACCCGGCGGCGCTGGAGACACTGCCCGCGGACGTCGACGTGCTCGTCAACAACGCGGGCGTGCAGCACGTCGCGCCGCTGCCGGAATTCCCGCCGGAGCGGTTCGCCTTCATCCAGTCGTTGATGGTGACCGCGCCGTTCCTGTTGATCCGCCGGTGCCTGCCCGCGATGTACGCGCGCGGCTGGGGACGGATCGTGAACATGTCGAGCGTGCACGGCGTGCGGGCGAGTCCGTACAAAGCTGCTTACGTCACGGCGAAACACGCGCTCGAGGGACTGTCCAAAGTGGCCGCTCTCGAAGGCGCCGAGCACGGGGTCACGAGCAATTGCGTGAATCCCGGCTACGTCCGTACGCCGCTCGTCACCGGTCAGCTCGAAGCGCAGGCGGCCGAACACGGTGTGCCGCCGGAAGAAGTCCTGGAACAGGTTTTGCTGCGCCGGGCCGCGATCAAGCGGCTGATCGAACCCGAGGACGTCGCCGATCTCGTGGTGTGGCTGTGCGGCGAGTCCGCCGGGCACGTCACCGGTGCGTCGCTTCCCGTTGACGGCGGCTGGACCGCTGGCTGAAATCCCCTTTCCCCACAACGGAGTGGAGTCCATTATGGACAAAAAGCTGCTGCGCGTCGTCGGCGCCGGGCTGATCGGAACCACCATCGAGTGGTACGACTTCTTCCTTTACACGTCGGCCGCCGCGCTGGTCTTCAACAAGCTGTTCTTCCCGACCGCCGACCCGCTCACCGGCACCCTGCTGGCGTTGCTCACCTACGCGGTCGGCTTCCTCGCCCGGCCGATCGGCGGACTCGTGTTCGGCCACTTCGGCGACCGGATCGGGCGCAAGAAACTGCTGGTCGTGAGCCTGTTGATGATGGGCGGCTCGACGTTCGCGATGGGATTGCTGCCCACGTACAGCGCGGTCGGCGCGCTCGCGCCGATCCTGCTGACGCTGCTGCGGCTGATCCAGGGCTTCGCCCTCGGCGGCGAGTGGGGCGGCGCGGTGCTGCTGGTGTCCGAGCACGGCGACGACCGCCGGCGCGGGTTCTGGTCGTCCTGGCCGCAGACCGGTGTTCCGGCCGGGAACCTGCTGGCCACGGCGGTGCTCACGATCCTGGCGTCGGCGCAGTCGGACGCGACTTTCCAGGCTTGGGGCTGGCGGATCCCGTTCCTGCTGTCCGGCGTGCTGGTCGTGCTCGGCCTGTGGATTCGGCTGGCAGTTTCGGAATCGCCGGTGTTCATCGCGGCGAAGGCCGCCGCCGACGAGCGTGAGCAGGCGCCGATCGTCGACGTCTTCCGCGGACACTTCCGCGCGCTGGCGGTGACGTTCGGCGCGCGCATCGCGGAAAACGTGTCCTACTACGTGATCACCGCGTTCATTCTCGTGTACGTGACCAGCGGTCTCGGTCTGCCGAAGGCGACCGGGCTGACCGCGGTGCTCGTCGCATCGGCGGTGCATTTCGTGACGATTCCCTTGTGGGGACTGCTGTCCGACAAGATCGGCCGGAAGCCGGTGTACCTGTTCGGCGTGGTCGGGATGGCCGCGTGGTCGTTCGGGTTCTTCTGGCTGCTCGACCTGCGCACGACGGGTTCGGTGATCGGCGCGGCGGTGATCGGGCTCGTCGTGCACGGTGCGATGTACGGACCGCAGGCGGCGTTCTTCGCGGAGCAATTCCCGACGCGGGTGCGCTACACCGGGCTTTCGGTCGGCGGCCAGCTGTCGTCCATCGCGGCCGGCGCGATCGCGCCGTTGATCGCGGTGGCGCTCTTCGAGGCGTACCACTCCACGGTGCCGGTTTCGGTCTACGTGGTCGCGATGTGCCTGTTGTCGCTGGTCGCGCTGCTCGGTGCGCGGGAGACGCGCGGCGCGTCGCTGCACGAGACGGCGGCCGAACGGCAGGCTTCAATGACAGCATGACGGGTGTGGATCCCACCGCTGAGGCGTATCGCCGGCTGCTCGAACTGCTCGCCGCCGGAGCGAGCAGCGAGCAGCTGGCGCACGTCGCGGCCCGGGGACTGTCCGCGGAACAGGCGGCCGCGATCGGTTCGGCGACCGAGTTGGCGCTGCGGATCCGCGAGACGCTCAGCGAGCACCGGCGGCGGGAAGCCGAGCTGACCGCGTTGTTCGACACCGCGAGCGACCTCGCCCGGCTGCGCGATCCGGACGCGGTGCTGCGGTCGATCGTCCGGCGTGCGCGGACGCTGCTGGGCGTGGACGTTTCGTACCTCAGCCTCAACGACGAGGCGAACGGCCAGACGTACATCCGCGTCACCGACGGGTCGGTTTCCGCGCTGTTCCAACAGATTGTGCTCGGGATGGGCGAGGGCCTCGGCGGGCTCGTGGCGCAGACCGCGCGTCCCTACGCGACCGCGGACTACTTCGAGGACGAGCGGTTCCGGCATACGAAGCCGATCGACGCGGGCGTCCGCGAGGAAGGGTTGAAGGCGATCCTCGGTGTGCCGTTGGCGATCGGCGGCAAGGTGCTGGGCGTGCTGTACGCGTCGGACCGGTCTTCGCGGACGTTCTCGACGGCGGAGGTCGCGCTGCTTTCGTCGCTGGCCGCGCACGCCGCGATCGCGTTGGACACTGCGCATCTCCTGGAAGAAACGCGTTCGGCGGCTGCGGAACTGAACGCGGCCAACGCGACGATGCGCCGGGCTGACGAAGCGCACGACCGCTTGATGGACCTCGTGCTCGGCGGTGCGGATTTGCCCGCGGTGGCCGCGGAAGTGGCCGGGGTGTTGCGCGGCTCGATCGCGGTGCACGACGAGGAAGGCGGGCTGCTGGCGGGTGCCGAAATGCCTTTCGACGCCGCCGCGGTGGCTTCGTCGCACGCCAACGGCCGGGCAGTGTCTACAAAGGACGTATGGGTCTGCGCGGTGCGGGCGGGCCGGGAATTGCTCGGCAGCCTGACGCTCTCCGGACGACCGGAGCTGGCCGGAGACGACCGTCGGCTGTTCGAGCGAGCGGCTGTCGTCACCGCATTGTTGTTGCTGCTGCGCCGTTCCGTGGCACAAGCCGAGGACCAGGTGCGCGGCGAGTTGCTGACCGACCTGCTCACCGCGCCGACCCGAAACCCCGGCGCATTGGTCGCGCGGGCACGCCGGTTGGGTGTCGATTTGTCGGCACCGCACGTGGTTTTGGTCGCGCACGCGTCCGGCATTTCCCGACGTGGGCTCGCCGCGGCCTGCGCGCGGTACGGCGATTTGGTCGGAGTCCATGCGGAGCAAGTGGTCGCGCTCGCGCCGGATCAGCCTGCCCCAGCACGGATCGCCGCGGAGCTCAAGTCCGTTGTGGACTGTCCGGTGACCGTCGGCGCGGCTGGCCCGGCGAGTGGGCCGGAAGCGTTGGCGCAGGCGTACACCGAAGCTGTTCGGTGCGTTAATACCCTGCTGGCGCTCGGTCGCGAAGGCGACGGCGCGGCGATGGCCGATCTCGGGTTTCTCGGCGTCCTGCTCGGCAGGCATTCCGACCTGTCCGGCTACGTCCGGGCGACGCTCGGCCCGGTCCTCGACTACGACGCCCGCCGCGGCACCGACCTCATCGGCACGTTGCGCGCGTACTACGCGGCAGGCGGGAATTTGGCGCGGGCAAAGGAAACCCTGCACGTCCACGTCAACACGGTCGCGCAGCGGATGGAACGCCTCGCGGCGTTGCTCGGCGAGGATTGGCGCGAACCCGAACGCTCCTTGGAGATCCAGCTCGCGCTGCGCGTGCATCAGCTCGGCGGCTGACGAACTCCGGCGTGGACCAGGTCGAGCATCCGGCCCAGTTGTTCCGGTCCGTCCGGCAGCGTCCGCATGCTGCAGGCACCGACCACCGTCACGACAACGTCTTGCGCGCGAACGTCCGCCCGGAGGGTGCCGTCCGCCACGCCCGCGTCCAGGATCAGCTGAACGGCCTCGGTCAGCTCCGCGCGGACCTGCGTCATGTCGACCGTGCCCGCCTCGATGATCGCGCGCAGCGTGTCAGCCATGTCGTGCTTCGTGCTCGCATACTCGGCGAAGCGGTCCATCCATCGACGCAGCGCGCGAAGCGGCTTCTCGGTCTCGAGCAGTTTCGGCGCGCTCGCGACGACCTGTGCCAACTCGTCCCGGTACAGCGCTTCGACGAGCGCTTCGCGGGTAGGGAAGTGGCGGTAGAGCGTGCCGATGCCGACACCCGCTTCGCGCGCGACGCGCTCCAGCGTGACGGGCTCGTCGCCTTCGCCGAACGCCTTGCGGGCAGCAGCGAGCAGGCGAAGACGGTTGCGTTCGGCGTCCGCGCGCGGTTTCTTCGGGCTCGACAAAGCGGAGGGTCCTCCGGTTCTGCTACGGTAGTGATACGGAGGCACCTCCGCATCACCGACTACTATGCCACGGCAGGAGTCTTTCCTCATGACGGCAACCCCAGCTCCAGGCGGCACCGCGAAGCTCGCCGGCCACGAGGTCGCGCGCATCGGCTACGGCGTGATGCAGCTCGGCCGCCCCGGCACCGACCGCGCTGACCAGGTAGAACTGCTGCGCTCCGCGGCGAACGCGGGCGTGAATCACCTGGACACCGCCCAGTTCTACAGCGACGGCCGGTGCAACGACCTGATCCGCGAAGCGTTCTCGCCCTATCCGGACGACCTGGTCGTGGTGACCAAGGTCGGTGCCGAGGAAGCACCGGAAGGGCTCCGGCTCGCGCAGCGGCCGGCGCAGCTTCGGGAGCAGGTCGAGGCCAATCTCGCCTCACTCGGCGTCGAACAGCTCGACGTGGTCAACCTGCGCCGCGCGGACGCCGGACCCGGCCTGATCGCGGAAGGCGACCAGCGCGTCGACATCGACGACCAGCTCGCCGAGCTGATTTCCCTGCGCGACGCCGGAAAGATCGGCTCGCTCGGGCTCAGCAACGTGTCCGCCGACCAGCTCCGGCACGCGCTCGGAGTCGGGATCGTCTGCGTGCAGAACTCCTACAACGTGCTCGCTCGCGACACCGAACCCGTGCTGGAGCTGTGCCGGGAACACGGAATCGCCTGGGTGCCGTATTTCCCGCTGGGCTCCGCTTTCGAACTGGGCCAGGACGTGACCGGGAATCCGGTCGTGACTGGCATCGCGGCCGAACTCGGCTGTACCCCGGCGCAGCTCGCGCTGGCCTGGCTGTTGCAGCGCTACGAGGGCACGCTGCTGATCGCGGGCACGGCGACTCCGGCGCACCTCGCCGAGAACCTCGCCGCCGGCCAGGTGCAGCTGCCCGCCGAAGCGGTAGCTGCCCTGGACCGGCTCGGCTGACCTCAGAAGTTCAGCGCGGCGACCCGATCGGCGTCGGCGAGGATGTTGATCTCCGTGATCAACCCGTCGGCCACGGTGAACGACAGCACCGAAACCGCCTTCCCGTCGCGCCGGGCGATGATGCCCGGCCCGCCGTTGACGGTCGCGTACTCCGAAACCAGGCCGACCGGGCGGAACTGCGACGCGTTGCCCGCGACCTCCGCCGCGCCGCGCACGACCTTCGAGCCGGGCCCGCCGGTGTCGACGCGCAGCAAAGCGTCCGGGTGCAAGAGCGCGACGAGCCCCTCGAAGTTGCCGCCCCGGGCGGCGGTGAGCCAGGCGTCCGCGATCTTGCGCTGCTGGGTTCGATCCGCCGGACCGGCCGGCGTCACGCCCTGCACGCGGCGGCGCGCCCGGCTCGCCAGCTGCCGTACCGCGGCGGTGTTCTTGTCGAGCATCGTCGCGATCTCGTCGAACGGCACGGCGAACATGTCGTGCAGGACGAATGCGAGCCGTTCCGCCGGGTCGAGCGCCTCCAGCACCACCAGCAGCGCGAGCCCCACCGAGTCCGCGAGGACCTCCTGCTCCGCCGGATCGACGCCGTCCCCGGTCTCCACGACCGGGTCCGGCACCCGGACGTCCAGCGGGTCCTCGCGGCGGGTCGCGCGCGAGCGCAGCATGTTGAGGCATTGCCGCGACACGATCGTCGTCAGCCAGCTGCCGGTGTTGCGGATCTCCTCGCCCGACGATCGCGTCACCCGCAGCCAGGTCTCCTGGATCGCGTCGTCGGCCTCGGCGAACGAACCGAGCATCCGGTACGCCACCGCCCGCAACCTGGGCCGATGCTCCTCGAACTGAGCCGCCCAGAAATTCTCGTCCTGTTTTTCGTCCCGCACTGTCACATCTTCTCCTCGGCCCGGGTCATACCGGCAAGACCCGCCGAACGCGGCGGACGTGACAGGAGGAGATCGCCATGCAGGCTCGGATGACCCACCCGATCCAGGTGCAGCCGGACGCGATGAAGGCACTGATGGCGCTGAGCAAGGCCGCCAACGACAGCACCGTGCCCGCGACCACGCACCACCTGATCCACGTGCGGGTGAGCCAGATCAACGGCTGCAGCGTGTGCGTCGACATGCACTCGCGGGAGATGAAGGAGGCCGGCGAGAAGGACGAGCGGATCTGGGCCGTCGGTGCGTGGCGCGAATCGCCGTACTTCACCGACGCCGAGCGCGCCGCGCTCGACCTGGCCGAACATGTGACCCGGCTGGCCGACCGATCGGACCCGGTCCCGGACGAGGTCTGGGACGCCGCCGCGGACATCTACGACGAGAAGGAGCTTTCGTCGCTGCTGCTGTCCATCGCCGGGATCAACGTGTGGAACCGGCTCAACGCCGCGATCCGTCAGCCGGTCGGTTCGTTCTGAGGCGTACCCGGGGGTACTGGGGGCACTGCCGGGGCGGCGGCGAAAAGCCGTGAAGGGCTCCTTGAAGGAATCAGATTCCTTCAAGGAGCCCTTCACGGACAATCCGGTACAGCTCAGCCAGCGCGCAGGTGCAGCGAGTCGAGCGCCTTGCGCACGTGCCCGCCAGCCGCGGACAGCGCCTCGGCGGAGCTGGTGACGTCGCTGCCGGACAGCAGGTGCACGAGCGCCACCTTGAGGTCGCCGCCGGCTTCGGTGAGCGCGTCGGAGCAGTCGGCCATCGCCATGCCGGTGGCTTCCTGCAGGATCCGGATGGTGCGGCCGCGCAGCTTCGCGTTCGTCGCGCGCATGCTGACCATCAGGTTCGAGTACGTCTTGCCCAGCTTGATCATCGTCGCGCTGGAGAACGCGGTGAGGATGAGTTTCTGCGCCGTGCCGGCCTTCATCCGGGTCGAGCCCGCGATGGCCTCGGGACCGGTGGCGACGGCGATCAGCACGTCCACGCCGGCCGGTTTCGCGGCGCGCGGGTTCGCCGAGACGAGACCGGTGTGCGCACCGATCCGGCTGGCCTCGACGAGCGCGCCGAGCACGTACGGCGTGCGCCCGGAGGCGGCGAGACCGAGCACGAAGTCGCCCGGCTGCACCGAATGCGCGATTTCCGCCGCACCGGCGTCCGCGTCGTCCTCGGCGTTCTCGACGGCCTGCCGCAGCGCCTTCTCGCCGCCCGCGTGGTGGGCGATGAACCAGTCGCCGGGCACGTTGAAGGTCGGCACCAGCTCGGCCGCGTCGAGCGTCGCCAGGCGGCCTGAGGTGCCCGCGCCGACGTAGTGCACGCGCCCCCCGCCGCGCAGCGCCTCGACGGCGTAGTCGACCGCGCGGGCCAGCTGCGGCAGCACCGCGGCCACCGCGTCCGGCACCCGGCGGTCCTCGGCGTTGATCGCGCCGAGGATCCCCATGGTGGACATCAGATCGATGTCCACCGTGCGCGGGTTTCGTTGTTCGGTGGGCGAATCGACGTGCACCGTCTGGCAGGGGACGGACATCAGATCCTCGCTTCTGGGTTCACTTGCCGGTTTCCCGCGGACGACGACGACCGTCGGGTCTGACCCCGAGCCGGTGCGAGCCGACCGCGTCCCTCGTGGCGTCCAACGCGCTGACCGACGCCTCCATGTGGCGCTGCGCGACGCCGATGAAGAGGCAGTCGATCACGGTCAGCTGGGCGATCCGGCTTGCCGTCGCGCCGGACCGGAACGTGGTTTCGCGGGCCGCCGTGGTGAGCACGTGGTCGGCGACCTCGGTGATCGGCGAACGCGGGAAGTTCGTGACCGCGACCGTCACCGCGCCGTGTTCGCGCGCGACTCGCAGCGCCTCGACGGTGTCGGTGGTCGCGCCGGTGTGCGAGACGCCGATCGCGACGTCGCCTGGCTTCAGCACCGCGGCCGAGGTCAGCATGATGTGCGTGTCCGACCAGGAGAAGCTGACGCGGCCGATCCGGTGCAGCTTCTGCTGCAGGTCAGCGGCGACGAAAGCGCTTGCGCCCACGCCGTACACGTCGACTCGGCCGGCTTCGGCGACGAGGTCGATCACGCTCTGCAGGGAGGCGACGTCGAGCTGGTCCGCGGTCTCTTCGACGGCGCGCGCGTCGGCGAAGCTGACCTTGCCGATGACGGACGCCAGGTCGTCGCCGGGGCCGATCTCGCCGCCGAGGTTGCGCGAGGTGCGCGCCTCAGTGCGGGCCGTGTCCGCGGCGAGCGCGATGCGCAGCTGCGGGTAGCCGCCGACCCCGACGGCCTTGCAGAAGCGCGTAACGGTGGTCTCGGAGGTGTTCGCGGCGAGCGCGACCTCGGTGATGCTGCGGCGCGCGACCGCGGCCGGGTCTTCCAGGACAACCTTCGCGACGCGCTGCTCGGCACGGGCGAGTCCGGGCAGCAGGGAGCGGATGCGAACCAACGGGCTCGCATCCGCGTCGCGCACCGCCGCCTGACCTGCGAAGTGCTCAGAGGGTGCGCTGCTGACTACGGAATCGGTATCATCCGCCGTCGGAAAGTTACTAACCGTTGGCATTTGCGACAAGGCTACCCACATCCTTCGGCAGAACCACAACCCGTCCGTGTCTGCGGACTTCGGTTTGCGATTAATCGTTGTCAAGAAAGTCGCCAACCGGGTCCACCGTGTTAACGAGCTCAAGCTAACGACTTGGCAACTAAGTGTGTCTAGCGAAGGAGTGTTGTTCCACTGAGTGGGGCCGCGCAGGTCGCAACGCGCGGCCGGACCGCTACCGAGCGCTCAGTTTCCAGCCCGCGGAGGTCAGTTCCGAGGGGTTTCGCTCACCATCGAGAACGACCTGGCCGCGTTGGGTGACTTTCACACTATCGAGGGAGACTCCCCGTCCCGTGTAATTCGGGTCGGTGCTGTAACGCCACCGGAGCGTGGTAGCGGCGGACGCGGGCACCTCCGCGGACACCCGCCACCAGGACCGGTGCCCGTGTCCGCCGAGTGCGGTCGTCTCGTCGTCGGGTGCACCTGGGCCACGGGCCTGGAGCGGAACAGGTTGCCAATTAACCCCGTCGGTGCTCGATTCGAGCTGCAATGGGTCGCTTGGGCCCTCAGTGTCGACGAAAGCGGCGAAGGACACGCGCAGTGGCGCACCCGCTGGAAGCGGTTGGGTACTGAGCGTAGCGACGCTGTTGTTTCCGAGGCCCGCGTACCAAGCGTCGGGGCCTTCGACCGGCCGGACGGCCATCGCCTTCGCGAGCGAGGTTGCCCAGACCTGGCGTGCGGTGTTGATAGAACCCCAGGTGCGCGTGGGGTGCACCCGGTTGGTGAGCAGCAGCGCGAACGACCGCGATTCGGGATCGATGACCAGAGTGGTGCCGGTGAAGCCGGTGTGGCCCGCGCTGACCGGAGACGCCAGCGCGCCCATGTACCAAGGCTGGTCCAGCTCGAAGCCGAGCCCGTGCTCGTCGCCCGGGAAGCGCTGGTTGTAGTTCGTGAGCATCTTCGTGACGGTGTCCGGCCGCAGGATCCGGTGCCCGCGGTAGCTGCCGCCGTTGAGGATGGTCTGCGAGAGCACAGCCATGTCGCTCGCCGTGGAAAACACGCCCGCGTGCCCGGCGACGCCGCCGAGCGACCAGGCGTTCTCGTCGTGCACCTGTCCGCGCACGAGTCCGCGCGGCGGGGTTGTCTCGTACTCGGTCGCGGCGATCCGGGGGAGCTTCGACGCGGGCGGGTTGTAGCCCGTGTCGACCATGCCGAGCGGCGCGGTGATGCGGTCGTGCACCACCTGGTCCAGCGGCTTGCCGGACAGCTTCTCGATCAGGAAGCCGAGCGTCAGCATGTTGAGGTCGGAGTACAGATACGTGCTGCCCGGCGCGTTCTTGAGCGGGCTGTCGAGCACCGCCTTCCGCCGCGACGGGATATCCGGATAACCCTGCCAGAGCGGCGGTGACGGGTCGGCGTCGAAGCCGGAGGTGTGCGTGAGTAGCTGCAGCACGGTGACGTCCTGCTTGCCGTTGGCGCCGAACTCCGGCAGATAGCGCACGACCGGGGCGTTGACGTCCAGCTTGCCCTGTTCGGTCAGCTGCAGCGCGGCGATCGAGGTGAAAAGCTTCGAGATCGACGCCATGTCGAAGATGGTGTCGTCGCGCATCGGCACCTGCTGGTCCGGCGGCAGTTCGGTGCCCTTGGCGTCGGCGTACCGGAGCGCGCCGCCGGTGGCGTAGCGATCCACGATCACGCCGTCGTGCGCGAGCAGGCCGACCGCGCCGGAGAAATGCGGATGCCCGCTGGCGTCCGGCTGCGTCCAGCTCTTCAGGAACTGCTCGGCGTCGCGAATCGGCTGTGGATCGAGGTTGACCTCGCCCGGGCTGCCGTCCCGCAGCGTCGTGCTCGCCGGGGCGAACCCGTGCTGCGGACGGTCGAAGCGCCCGGCGAAGCCGCCGTGTCGGTTGTCGATAGTGGCTGCTCCCGCGGTCGTCGTGGCCGCGACCAGGACGGCCAACGTCGCGACGAGCACTTTCCTAGCACGCATGGCCGCTCTCCTCAGCGATAGATCAGGTAGGGGCGGCGTCTGCGGGCGAAGTCGGCGAGTTCGGCGCGCCACGCGCCGGTGATCTCGTCGACCCCGGCGCCGGCGTCGACCATGGTGCGCAGCCGCGCGGATCCGGACAGCTTGTCGATCATGTGGTCCGGCCGCCAGCCGAACTTGTCGGGTGCGATGCGCTTCGCCGTCACGAACATCGAGACGGTGGTGCTGATCGCGTCGAAGGCCCGCGGATCGGTGACGGTGACTTGTACGCCGCCGCAAGGCTCGTTCACGAACTTGCCGAAGGTGGGCACGAAGTAGATCTCGCGGAACGCCGCGCCCGGCAGGCGGAGCTTCTCGAGTTCCTCGCGCCAACGCCAGTCGAGACCGGGCGCGCCGATGATCTCGAACGGCCGCGTTGTCCCGCGTCCTTCGGAGAACACCGTGCCCTCGAACATGCCTGTGCCCGGGTACACGAGGGCGGTGTCCGGCGTCGGCATGTTGGGGCTCGGCAGGACCCAACGAAGACCGGTGTCGGCGAAGAAGCTGTCGCGTCGCCAGCCGCGTACCTGGACGACTTCGAGCTTCGCCAGCTTCACGCCTTCGCCGGGAAGGAACTCAGCGGCGAAGAACCGCGCCAGCTCGCCGACGGTCATGCCGTGCTGCTGCGCGATCGGCTTCAGCCCGACGCCGGACGAGAATTTCGGGTCCAGCACTGGGCCGGACAGTCGTCCGCCGATGGGGTTTGGCCGATCTAGAACGACGAAGGTCGCGTTGACCTTCGCGGCAGCGACCATCGCCGTGTACAGCGACCAGATGTAGGTGTAGAAGCGCGCGCCGACGTCAGCGATGTCGAAGACGACAGTGTCTAGTCCGGCCTTCTGGAACAGCGAAGCGAGTTTCGTCGGGTTAGCGCCGTACGCGTCATACACCGGGATACCGGCGCGCGGGTCGGTGTAGTCGCCTTGGGAGCCACCGGCTTGCGCGCTGCCGCGAAAGCCGTGCTCGGGCCCGAAGGCCGCGACGGGACGTACGCCCGCCGCGACCATCGAGTCGACAATGTGATCGCCGTTGGCGAGCACGCCCGTCGGATTGGACAGCACGCCTAGCTTGCGTCCGGCGAGCGGACTCCAGCCCTGCGCGGCGAGCTGTTCAGCACCGGTGAGTACCCGGTGTTCCAGCGGGTTTTGCTCCGGCTGCGGCTCGGATGCCTGTGCCGCTGCTGAGCCGCTCGCCAGTACTGGGACAGCGAGAGCCGGAACGGCCAGGAAATTCCTGCGGTTGAGAGTCACCAGGTCAGTCCGTGTCCGAAGGGGTATTTGACGGTGTGCACGTCCGCCCCGGCCGGGACGTCGACCGGCAGCTTCCCGCTGGGCTTCGTCTCGCCGAGCACGACCTTGGCCAGCGCTTCGAGCGACGGCGTGATGTAGCCGTAGGTGGCGAGCCAGGTCGGCACCGGGTTCGCGTACCCGGCGTCGTACGGGATCTGCGCGGCGACCGCCACCACCGGCTTGCCGGTGTCCATCAGTGCCTGAAGAAGCTTGCCCTGCAAGGGGAAACCGCCGAGATTGTTGGTCAGCACCACGACGACGTCGTTCTGCTTCGCGGCTGAGGCGGCTTCGGCGATCTGCGCGTCGGTCGGCGTCTGGCCGGTGGCCAGCGCGGTCGCCTTCGTACCGTGCGCGGTGAAGCGGTCGGCAAGCGTTTGAGTCGTGGTCACGCCCCACCCGGTGACCAGCACGCTCGACGGCTTCTGCTTGAGCGGCAGCACCCCGGCGTCGTTGGCGATCGCGGTGACCGACCGGTCGGCGATGCCCTGCGCGGTGGCCAGGTGCTCCGGCGTGCCGACCTTCTTCATGACCTGCGCCGGGTTGGTGAACGGCGAGTACAGGATTCCGCGCTTCAGCTTGAGCTTCAGCACCCGCAGCACGCTCTGGTCGATCCGCTGCATCGGCAGGTCGCCGGACTTCACCGCGGCGAGCACAGAGTTGATCGCGACGTCCAGATGCACCGGCATGAGCAGCTGGTCCACTCCGGCTTTCAAGGCGAGGACCGGGATTTCCGCGTCGCTGTGCAGCTCCCGCACGCCCTGCATCTCGAGCGAGTCGGTGATCACGACCCCGTTGTAGCCGAGTTCGCCGCGCAGCTTGCCGGTGATGATCGGCTTCGACAGCGTCGCCGGCTCACCGGACGGGTCGAGGCTCGGGAACTGGATGTGCGCGCTCATGATCGAGTCGATGCCGGCGGCGATCGCGGCCTTGAACGGCGGCACGTCGATCGCCCGCCACTGTTCCTCGGTGCGGTTGATCTTCGGCAGTCCGGTGTGGCTGTCGGTGGCCGCGTCGCCGTGGCCGGGGAAATGCTTCGCGGTGGACGAGACGGTCTGGTTCGCCGGACCGGAATCCTGGTAGCCCTTGACCTCCGCGGTGACGAAACTGCTGGCCAGGTCGGGCCGTCCGGAGAACGACCGGACGCCGATGACCGGGTTGGCCGGGTTGGAGTTGACGTCCGCGTCCGGTGCGTAGTCCTGGTTGATGCCGACCGCGCGCAGCTCGTGGCCCAGGATCGTGGCGGCCTTGGTCGCGTCGCCGGTATCGCGGCCTGCGGCGATCGCCATCGAGTTGGGGAACTCGGTGGCCGGCGCGCCCATCCGCGTGACCGTGCCGCCCTCCTGGTCGGTGCCGATCTGCAGCGGGATGTGCGCGCCGCTCGAGATCGCCGCGCGCTGCAGGCCGTTGGACAGCTTCGCGACCTGGGCCGGGTCGTCGAAGTTGTCGCGGCTGGTGTTGTTGAAGTAGATGACGCCGCCGAGGTGGTACTTCTGCACGGCCTGCGCGGGAGTGTCGACGCCGAAGTCGGTTTGGTTCTTCGGGTTGACCTCGTCCGCGGACTTGCCGTTCACCCACGTGACGAACAGCTGCCCCACTTTTTCTTCGAGGCTCATGCCGCGCAGCGCCCGCGTGGCCGCGGCGTCGAGCTGGGCGGTCGCCTGCTGCGGTGTCTGCTGCGGCGGTTTCGGCGCGGCGAACGCCGAGGAACTCAACCCCCCGACGGCGAGCACCCCCGCAAGGGGAACGGCGAACACCTGCATCCTCCGCGTGCGCGCGAGTCGGTTCGTCACGAATTGCCTCCCAGTGTCGCGTGCCGCCGCGGGTGCGGACGCGAGTCGTGAAGCGTCCACCGGGCAGCACCGGTATCGGGAAGCTACTCACCGCGACACGGGGTTGTCCATCGGCCGAGCGCAGGAACGAGAGGGTTCACCTGGGAGGACGGGGTCCGGGTGCGCGCGGATTTCTTCGAGACCGGCTCGGTCCGCTGCGCGTGGGTGCGGACATAACACTGGCGGCACCCGTAAGCCAGGGGCCAACGGGCACCGCCAGTCAGCGCGGACATCTCGGGCGACCAAGCGTGCAACTCTGGTCGTACCTTCATGGACTCGGCGTCCGGCGTCCCGGTACGCAGTCCCTAGACGACGAGCCTCCCGCGGCGTGCTGCGCGTGGGTACCCGGAGTCCGCGCACGGAGGTTGCCCGGGGTGACAGAGGCTTCTCTTCTACCTCTGTCCTGGCCGAATCAACGTCCGCACCTACTTTCTACGCCGTGAGCCCGGTCACTTCAAGTGCGCGTACGGGTGCACCGGTACAGAGGCTCGATCCGGTGACGACAACACCCTCAGCAACGGGCCTAGCTGCGGAAACCGGAGGATGGGTACCGCCACGCGGGTGCTCAGTTTTCGGTGCCGCGAGACCGGCGGCGACGGCTGAGGCTGTACCAGGTAGCGCCCGCCGCGACCGCGCCCACGCCGAGCGCGACCATCCCCGCCGACTTCGCCGGGATCCGGGTGCGCAAGGACATCGGCCGCTCGAACGTGAGGACCGGCCAGCCGTGTTCCTCCGCGGTGCGGCGCAGCAGTTTGTCCGGGTTCACCGCGTGCGGGTGACCCACCACCTCCAGCAGGGGGATGTCGGTGCTGGAATCGGTGTAGGCGAAGCAGTCCGCGAGGTCGTAGCCGTGCGTGGCGGCTTGCTGCTTCGCGGCGACGGCCTTGTTCTCGCCGTAGCAATAGAAATCGACCTCGCCGGAGTAGCGGCCGTCGACGATCTCCATGCGAGTGGCGACGCAGCGGGTCGCGCCGAGCATCTCGGCGACCGGCGCGGCGACCTCCTCGCCGGTCGCGGACAGCACGATCACGTCGTGTCCGTCGGCGAGGTGCTGTGCGATGAGGTCGGTCGCTTCGACGTACACGAGCGGATCGACCACGTCGTGCAAGGTTTCGCGCACGATCGCCGAAACCTGCGCCACATCCCAGCCCGCGCACAACGCGGAAACCTCGGCGCGCATCCGCTCGGTCTTGTCCGCGTCCGCGCCGGCGAGAGAGAAAACCAGTTGCGCGTAAGCACTTCGCAGCGCCGCGCGACGGTTGATCAGTCCCTCGCGCAGCAACGGCTTGCTGAACGCGAGCGCGCTGGACGACGCGATGATCGTCTTGTCGAGATCGAAGAAGGCGGCTACGCGCCGGGGTGCTTCTTCGCTGCGGGGTTCGGCCACGTGATCAGGATAGGCGTACCGCGCGCCGTTGTTGGCAGCACACCGGTCGTGGCGACGGCCGGAAAATCGATGACATCGCCTCGCTCGCGGTCTCGAGTGCCGTTATCGAATCGTATGTGTCACTCACACAGCCAACTCTTAGCTAATGGAGTTACAGTGAGCAGACCCGGTCGTGAACCGGGCCGGTTCAGTCCGACCCCCCGGGGCTGAACCCCTGGCGGCCCTCGTCCCTCCCCCCTGGCGAGGGCCGCCTTCTATTCTCCCTCGTTTTCCCGCATTGGCGAACAATTTTCAGGTCTGCCCGGAAGTCTTTGCGCGACCGGTGTTCCCCGTGCTGACCTGGGCGGTCGTGGTCGCTCGACGCGCGCCGCAGAAGCAAGATCAATTAACCGCACGCTTACCTTTCCGGTGTTTTCTCCGGCTGTGGTGTCGGTTACTCCTCTCGGTGCGGCAAATTTACTTCTTTCCACTTGATTTTCCGGAGTTTCTCCGCGGCAATCGTTTTCTCGATCGAATGCGCGCAGCCGTGCATTGTCTGGTGCGGGCGGACACTCAGGCGGTACTGGATCGATTTCGTCCGCCGAGTTGTCCACAACACCCGGGTTATCCACATGACGGAAAAACGGGCATTGCCGCGGGCTCCGGCGGCGGGCGACGGTGGAAGTCCGGCCCACGAGACCCAGGGGAGGGGCACATGGCCACCGCACAACCGCTCGTCGTCTCCGGCGAGGGAACCGTGTTCGAAGAGATCCGCCGCATCGCCGCCGTAGTCGGTTGCGAGTTCGACCACGCGCCAGACTTGGCCGCCGCACGAGGACGATGGACCCGAGCTCCGCTCGTGGTGCTGGACGAGGACATCACTGGCGGCAGTCCGCCGATGCCAGCGCGCGACAGTGTCGTGCTCGTCTGCAAAGGCGCGCCCGGTCTGGAGACCTGGCGGCGCGCAGCCGCGCTCGGCGCCCGCCGAGTCTTCAGCCTGCCCGACGACGAAGCGGGCTTGACCGGCGCGTTCGCCGATGTCACCGACGCACCAGCCGAATCTCCGGGCCCAGTCATCGCTTTCGTCGGCGGCCGAGGCGGTTCCGGCACCTCTGTGCTGGCCGCGGCGGTCGCTGTCGAAGCCGCCCGCACCGGGCCCGCGCTCTTAGTCGACTGCGACCCGCTCGGCGGAGGATTGGATCTCCCGTTAGGCCTGGAACACACGAAAGGCCTGCGGTGGCCCGAAGTCCGGCTGTCCGGCCGAGTCTCTGTGCCGTCGCTGATCGCGTCGCTCCCCAGCCGTGGCGAGCTCCCCGTGCTGTCCTGCGGTCGCTCCGGCGACGGCCCGACTCCGCGCGCCTTGTCCGCTGTGGTCGCCGCGGGCAGCCGCGCTGGCCGGACGGTCGTCTGCGATTTACCCCGGCATTTCGACGATGGCACCGTTGCCGTCGCGTCGGTCGCCGACTTGGTGGTGCTCGTCGTTCCCGTCGAATTCCGAGCCTGCATGGCGGCGAAGCAGGTCCTGAACTACCTCCGCCCGCACACCGAGCGGTTCGCGGTCGTCGCAAGTGGACAGCGGATCGACGGTGTCCCGGCCTCGCAGACCGCGGGCATGCTGGGCCCGCCCTTGGTCGCCGCTGTGGCTCCGGAACGTCGAGTGGCCACCACTTTGGAATCCGGCGAGTTCGACCTGCCCCCGAAGGGCGCACTCGCGACTGCCGCGCGCGCCGTACTGGCCAACCTGCGTCCTCTCGCGACTGCACAGGCGGCGTAGATGACGACCGATCTCGTCGAACGAGTCCGCCACCGCCTGGCCGGCGAAAGCCGAGGCACCGACCCGATCGCCCTAGCCGAAGCCGTTCGCGCCGAAGCCGGCGGCGCACTGAGCCACGACGCGGTACTGGCCGCCGTTCGTGAAGCCCGAGACGAGTTCGTTGGCGCAGGCCCGCTAGCTCCGTTGCTGGAGGACGACACCGTCACCGACGTCCTGGTCACCGCGCCCGACCAGGTATGGACCGACGGCCCCGCTGGCCTTGCCCACACGACGATCCGCTTCCCGAACGAGGACGCCGTCCGCCGCCTAGCGCAACGCCTGGCCCTAGCCGCAGGCCGTCGCCTGGACGACGCCCAGCCCTATGTCGACGGTTGGCTCCCCGCCCGCCAAGGCCGGATTCGCGTCCATGCCGTACTGCCGCCTATCGCAGCCAACGGCACCTGCCTGTCGCTGCGGGTCCTGCGCCCGGTGACCCACGACCTAGCCGCGCTCCACGCACAAGGTTCCCTCGACCTAACCGCTCTGGGCATCCTCCGCACAATCCTCAAGCACCGTCTAGCCTTCCTGATCACCGGCGGCACCGGTGCCGGAAAGACGACGCTCCTGAGCGCCCTGTTGGGTGCGGTAGCTCCCATCGAACGAATCGTCTGTGTCGAAGACGCCGGAGAACTACGTCCGACCCACCCGCAGTTCGTAAGCCTCGTCGCCCGCCCCGCGAACGTGGAAGGCGCTGGTGCCGTAGAACTCCCGGAGCTGGTCCGCCAAGCCTTGCGGATGCGCCCAGACCGTCTGGTCGTCGGCGAGGTTCGGGGAGCAGAAGTGTGCTCCCTGCTGAATGCCATGAACACCGGCCACGACGGCGGTGCCTGCACCCTGCACGCGAACTCGCCCGCAGAAGCACCTGCCCGCCTGGAAGCCTTGGCAGCCCTGGGCGGCCTTCCGCGAGACGCCCTGCACAGCCAGTTGGCCGCAGCAGTCCGGGTGATCCTCCACATGCGCCGAACAACCTCCGGCCGCCGTCTGACGGAAGTCGCAGTACTCCAGCGCTACCACGGAGAAGTAAAAATCCACCCCGTCTGGCGCGACGGCCACTGGACGAGCCGTCGCTCCCTCTTTACCGCCCTGACTACTCCCGAACCGGCTCGCGACTAGCCCTCCCTGACCGCCCCAGTGCGCGCCGTCTCCTGCATGCGCGTTCGCTCGCGCCAGACCTCGTCCCAGCCTCGGAACGCGCGCACCTCCCTCGTACGACAACTCCTCGCCGCAAGAACCGCACCCCACCATCGCCCAACCGCCCAGCATCGAGGTGACCCCGTTGATCTCCGCGTGGCCGTTCCTCTGCGCAGGCACCGGAATCCTGTGCTGGCCAACCGTTCCCAACCGCCTGCTCCCGACGCCCCGTCTCCAGCTCCGCGTGCTCATCCCGCCCCGCCGGGTCCTCTGGCTGGCTCCAGCGGTCGTCGCCCTGCCGCTGGGCGGAATCGGTGCGGCGATAGCCACCGCCCTACTCACCCTCGCCGTCCGTCAGGAATGGCGCAGCAGAAGGGAAACCAGCGAAACCCTGACCCGCGGCGAGCGCACCTCGACTGTTCTCCGCACGATGGTCTCCGAACTCCGCGCCGGCGCCCACCCGGTAACCGCCGCCGAAGCGGCCGCGGACGCCGTCCCCGAACTCGCCGCGGAACTGCACAACCTCTCCGCCGCCGCCCGTCTGGACGGAACCCTGGAATCGGCTGTGCTCCCCGCCGTCGCCCAATCCTGGAACCTCGCCCGTCGCCACGGCCTGCCCATCGCCGACGCTCTCGAAGCCGCCCGCCGAGACGTCGACGCCGAAGTCGCCTTCACGCGCCGTCTGCGCGCCAAGATGGCTGGCCCGCGCATGAGCGCCATAGTCCTGACCGTGCTGCCCGTCGGCTGCCTGGCGATGGGTCAGCTCATCGGTGCCAACCCGCTGGCAGTCCTCACCGAAACCCTTATCGGCCAAGCATTCCTCGTCGCAGGCGCGGCGCTGCTTTGGGCAGGCACCGCTTGGTCCAGAGCCCTGACCAACCGCAAGGTCGCCCCGTGACCGCACTCAGCCTCGGCCTCGCTGCCACCGCACTACTGCTCTGGCCAAACACCGCCCCGCCCCGACATCTGGCCCGAACGAAACGACCACACCGCACCCTGCGCCCAGAGATCTGGCACCCCGCCACCGCGCTCGTCGCAGGCCTGTCCGCAACCGTCCTCACCGGAATCCCGGTAGGACTAGCCGCTGGCGCGGGCGCCTGGTGGCTCTTGCGACGATCCCGACAGCCTCGCAACCCAGACGACATCGCGGAACGACTCCGTTGCGCGTCGGTCCTGGACATGCTCGCTGCCTGCCTGCGCGCCGGAATGCCAGTTCCAACGGCCCTGGAAGCCGTAGCGCCCGGCGCACCACCCGACACCGGAAACGCCCTGCACGCAACCGCGAACCTGCTCGCTCTAGGCGCCGACTCGACTCCGGCCTGGGCCCCTATCCGAGGCCGGCCTGGCTTCGCCGAGCTGGCAGTCGCAGCCACCCGAACCGCGCGGTCCGGGGCAGCCCTCGCCTCGACTGCCGACGACCTCGCCCGCCGCATCCGCGACGGACTGGGCGTCGAGGCCGAAGAACGCGCCGAACGTGCCGGAGTCGCGCTGGCCTTGCCAGTAGGTCTGTGCTTCCTGCCCGCGTTCTTCGCCCTCGGCGTGCTGCCGGTCGTGCTCGGCCTGGCCGGGCGGATCGGCGGCCTGCTGTGAACCCGTCCACGACAGAAAGGGAAACCGACCATGTGGTTCTTGCCCGGAGACGAGGGCACCACCACCGCCGAATACGCCATCGGCACGGTAGCCGCGGCGGCGTTCGCCGTGGCGCTCTACGTGTTGCTCAGCGGGGACTCGGTCTCCGCGACGTTGGCCGGCTTGGTGCACAAAGCCCTGACGGTGGCGACCTGATGGCGAGCCGTCGCCGGGACGGCGGATTCGTCACGGTGGAAGCCGCTCTTTCGCTGGGCGCGCTGACCGCCGTGCTGGCGATCCTGCTCGCGGGCACCAGTGCGATCGCCGGACACCTCCGATGCCTGGACGCCGCCCGCGAAGCCGCCCGCCTGACCGCGGCCGGACAGTCGGGAGCCGCCGACGCAGTGGTCCAAACCATTGCTCCGCGCGGCGCTCACCTCGCCATCCATCGCGCCGGCGACGGCATCACCGCCGAAGTAACCACCGACGCCCTGTCTGCTCTCCATCTGAGCGCAACCGCCTACGCCATCGTCGAACCAGGCCCAGCCTCATGAACCAAGAACAACCAGCCGACGCTGGCGTAGCCACGATCTGGACGGCCCTAGCCGCGACCACCCTGATCGCCGTGACGGTCCTGGTGTGGTGGTTAGCCGCGGCCATCACCGCCCGCCACCGCACTGAAGCCGCCGCCGACCTGGGCGCGCTGGCCGCGGCAGCCCACGCCGCCGCCGGACCGACCATCGCCTGCGCCCGAGCCAAGGAGGTCGCCGACCACGAACGCACCACGATGACCAGCTGCCGCTGGCACAACCGCGACGCTTTCATCGAGGTCCGCGCCATTGCCGCCCCGATTCCCGGCCTGCCCGCGCCAACCGCGAAAGCCCGCGCCGGTCCGGTTGATCTGCCTCCCTGACCGGCGGCCGCACGCGAGTCTCGCCGAGCTGGTTGCTCGCCGTTCGCCGTCCCGTGCTGCTGATGTCGCTGCTGGCCGCTGCGATCCGGCGGCGCATGGCGGGACGCCGCCGCGAAAGCCGGTGCGGATCTCGGGCTGGACCTGAGGGTCGTGACCGTCGGTTCGGCCGGGGCCCGCGATTCGAGCACGAGCCAGGCCTGGTGTCCCACGTGGGAGCCGAACTCCACCCGCTCCGGTCCGATTTGCTCGCATCTGACCAGTACGCGACTTGGCACGGAGGCCAGCCGCAGGTTCGCGCGAACCACCACCGCTCGTCGCATTCGAAGGGAGTTGCAGCCTGCCAACCGTCCCCGACAACCCTCCCGCTCTGTCACCGTGCGCAGCCGTCAACGGTGTTCCGATCACCCGCCGGAACCGTTCATCGGCGACGAGCCGGACCGGTGACCAGTCGCCGGAACCCTCGCCCGCCCGGACTTTTCCGGCACTGGCGATGAGTGGCGAACGCCACGAGCAGCGGTCGCTGACGCACGCTGAACGGTCAAATACCCAGGTCAGCGAGCTGCTCAGTGGTATGCGTCAGGACGTGTGCGGAAGGGCCGGAAAGTGTCGAATCCCGTGGTGAGCCCGTTCTCGCGGGATGGATGGTGGGGTCAGCGGCCGGTGATCGGCGCGTCGTTATCGGCCGGACAGTGGGCTACTGGGCGTTCATCGCTCGGTAACGGCCGGTTGTCGCGTGGAGTCTTCCCCGCAATGTGCAACTTGCCGTTTAGTGAGACATGCGCCACCACGGCCCCGACCCGGACGGCGCGAAAACCGGACCTCGAAGGCAGGAAAGCAATGTTGGACGCGAATTGGCCGGACAGCTGGCGGAACGCCTTCCGCATCGAACTGCGTGCGGAGGCGATCGGCCTCGCTTGGCGCGGCTGGCCGGTGCTTCCGGGGGCGACCCCGGAACAGATCACCGCGGAGGGGGACGACCTGACCTGGCGCCGACCGGTGCCCGTGCACGACGACTGGCGTGAGCGGGTCGGTTCGCACGCCCACGAGGTCGCCAGCTGGTTCAGCGACCGCACGCACAGCCTGCTCGTCGCGACCGGCACCGTGCTCGACGCGGTCGAGGTGGACCAGGAACTGGGCAAGCGCGCCGCGCGGCTGCTGCGGTCGATCGGGCACCCGGCCCCGATCGTCGCGATGCCGAACGGCCGGTGGCTGTTCCTCACCCGGCCCTCCGAGCATCTGCCGGCCGAACTCGCCGAGCAGATTTCCGTGCAGTGGCACGGAAAGGGCAGCTACATCCCGCTGCCGCCGTCGCCGTTCCAGCACGGCGTCGTGCACTGGCGGGTGAAGCCGGAGGTGTGCGGCTGGCAGCTGCCGCCCGCCGCCGAGGTGCAGGACGTGCTGGTCCGCGCCCTCGCCGACGAGCACGCCCCGATGCTGGTCGAGAGCACCGCCGCCTGATCCGGTCCTATCCCGGCAGGCAGCACGCGACAACCGAATCAGTTTTACGTTCCACCGTGGCCGCACTGTTCCCCGTGCTGACGCAACGCCCCGAGCACGGCTCCCAGTACGGCCACCGCCCCTGCCTTGTCCAGCGGATCGTTGCCGTTCCCGCACTTCGGCGACTGGACGCAGGACGGGCAGCCCGTCGGGCACTCGCAGGAGATGATCGCCTCCCGCGTAGCGGCCAGCCACGGGACAATCGCGGCATAACCGCGGTCGGCAAATCCCGCACCCCCGGGATGCCCATCGTGCACGAACACCGTCGCCTCCCCGGTGTCCTCGTGCCACGCGGTAGACACCCCGCCGATGTCCCAGCGGTCGCACGTAGCGAACAGCGGTAGCAGGCCGATCGCCGCGTGCTCGGCGGCATGCAGGGCACCGGGGACGCGCGCCGGAACCAAACCGGCGCCCCCCGGTGCCCTGCCAGCACCCCCGGTCCCCACCGGCCCCACCGCAACACCGATCTCGACCCCGGCCCCGGGCCCCCGCCCAGCCGCCGGATCGCCCGAAACTTCGCCGGTTACCCCGACAACCGACGAGGCGCCCCCGGCCCCCACCGGTTCCCCAGCCGTACATCTGGCCGCCGACCCCGCCCCGGCCCCGCCAATTCCCCCGGCGGCTGGGGACGCACTCCCTGCTGGTTCTCCAGCCGACTGGCTGCTCGCCGACCCCGCAGGGCCCTCGCCACTTCCCCCGGTGCCCGGAGACGCGCTTCCGGTCTCCCCCGGTTCCCCGGCCGCACAGCTGGCCGCCGATCCCGCCCCGGCCCCGCCGATTCCTCCGGCGGCTGGGGACGCGCTTCCGGCCCCCGTCGATTCTCGCTCCCCACGACTGGCCGTCGATTGCGCATCGGCCCGGCCGGTTCCCCCGGCAGTGCGCGACGCACTCGCTGCGAGTCCTCCACCCGACTGGCTGCTCGCCGACCCCGCACCCGTCCGCCCGGAAATTCCTGCGGCGGGCGATGTGCCCTCTGGCCCCACCGGTCCGGCATGCCCCGCAGTGACTCCGCCGACCTCCCCCGCGACCCGCGCGGCTGCCACCGAACCCCGGCCCCCAGCCGGAGACTCCAGCAGTTCGCCCGAAATCGTGTACCACACCGCTCTCGTGCGGAGGCTCTGTTCCGGCAGGTCAAGCGGCGTATGGTCCAGCACCTCACCCGAGGGCCGCCGCCGGAGGTATCCCACCACCTGCGACGTGACCGCGACCTCGCCCAGGCACACCGTTACCCCGCCGTGGCGGCAGTGTTCTTCCGTCGACAGCACCGAAATATCCACGATCTCGCGCGGCGAAGTCGTCCAGTCCGGGTCCTCCGCGTGCACCAGCGCCAGACCCGTCTCCAGGTCCAGCTCATCGACGACATACGAGGACCCCTGGTGCAAATACACCGCGCCGGGATGTACGGAGTAGCAAGCCGAGCCAGGATCGACGGTGCCCAGCATCCGGCCCGAGTCTGCTTCCACTACCGCGATCTGATCGCCGCCCGAGCCGCGGATGCCTACCTCTCCGTGCGGACGGTCGCGCGAGGTCCAGTACCAGCCACTCGACCGGCGGCGCAGCAGCTTCTCCTCGGCCAGATCCGCCAGCACCGCGCGGGCCGCGTCGCCGCCGAAGGTTTCCAGTTCCGGTTCGGTGAGCGGCAACTCCGCGACGGCGCACGCGAGCTGCGGGCCCAGCACGTACGGGTTCGTCGGGTCCAGCACCGCCGTCTCCACCGGGCGTTCCAGCAACGCGGCCGGATGGTGCACCAGGTAGGTGTCGAGCGGATCGTCCCGCGCGACGAACACCACCAGCGCTTCATCGCCCGAACGCCCGGCGCGGCCGGATTGCTGCCAGAACGAAGCGAGGGTCCCGGGATAGCCCGCCAGAACCACCGCGTCCAGGCCGGCGATGTCGACGCCCAGCTCCAAGGCGTTCGTGGTCGCGACACCTAGCAGCCGACCCGAGAGCAGCGCTTGTTCTAGGGCGCGCCGCTCCTCAGGGAGATAGCCGGATCGGTACGCGGCAACGGTATCCGCCAACCGAGGGTCCACTTCGGACAAAAGGCGGCGGGCTCCCAGGGCGGTCAGCTCGGCACCGCGGCGAGAGCGAACGAAAGCCAGCGACCGAGCCCCTTCGACGACGAGTTCGGTGAGAATCCGCGCGGTCTCGACGCCGGCCGGACGGCGGACGGGCGCGCCGTTCTCGCCAGTCAGTTCATCCAGCAGCGGCGGCTCCCACAGTGCGACCGTCCGTGCCCCGCGCGGTGACGCGTCATCGGTGATCGCAGCGCACTCCACGCCGGTGAGCCGAGTAGCGAAAGAGGCGGGCGAAGCAGTGGTCGCCGAAGCCAGCACGAATACCGGGGACGCACCGTAATGTTCCGCCACCCGGCGCAGGCGACGCAGCAACAGCGCGACGTGCGAGCCGAAGACGCCGCGATAGCTGTGGCATTCGTCGACCACGACGTACCGCAACCGCCGGAAGAACTGCGTCCATCGGGAGTGCGCCGAAAGGATGCCGCGGTGGAGCATGTCCGGGTTGCTGAACACCCAGTTCGCGTGCGCGCGGACCCAGTCGCGCTCTGTCATCGGGGTGTCCCCGTCGAACGCCGCCGCGCGCACTCCCGCGACGTCCAAAGAGGACACCGCGCGCAGCTGATCCGCGCCGAGCGCCTTCGTCGGCGAGAGGTACAGCGCGGTCGCCCGCGCGTCCGTGGCCAGTGCGCTGAGCACCGGCAGCTGATACGCCAGCGACTTTCCCGACGCCGTGCCGGTGGACACGACGACGTGCGTGCCGGCATGAGCCAGCGAAGCCGCCTCGACCTGGTGCCGCCACGGTTTTTCAACTCCGGACGCGCGGAACGCGGCCACGACCGACGGCTCCGCCCACTCCGGCCACGGCTCGTACCGGGCCGCGCGTTCCGGCAGCCGTGACACGTGCGTGACCGGGTTTTCGTGCGCCGGGATCCCCGCCGTGACCCGGTCCAGCAGCCTCCGTCCTCGCTCTCCCACCACGTGCCGAAGCTTCGCACAGGGCACCGACAAAACCGGGCCGAGATCGATCCAGTGACCAATCACACAAGGTCACCGAACGTACTCTGACCGGGACGCATTGCGGACGGTCGGATCACTACCAATACACTCCCTCGATCCACACCCACTGTGGCGAGAGTCATGTGAGACGTGCATTGCTGGCACGGCTAGCGTGTCCTTCGGCACAGATCCCCGCCAGTGCAGGCGCGCCGGGTACGACGGGCCCGCGCTGGCCAGACGGCGTTCCCAGGAGGACGAATGTCCCGGCAGTTCCTCGCGGAGGGCGGTATCACGCTCTCCGGGGGTGGCTACACCATCGTCGGTGTGGTCGCCGTGGTCGCCCTTGTCGCGCTGGCCATCGGTTACGTCCTGCTCAAGGAGGTACTGGCCGCGGGCCAGGGCACCGCCAAGATGCAGGACATCGCCAAGGCAGTGCAGGAAGGTGCGGCCGCATACCTGAAGCGGCAGCGCAACACCCTCGCCATCTTCGGCGTGATCGTGTTCCTGCTCCTGTTCGCGCTTCCCGCGGACGACTGGAGCGAACGGATCGGCCGGTCGATCTTCTTCCTCGTCGGGGCGGCGTTCTCGTTCACCATCGGCTACCTCGGCATGTGGCTGGCCACGCAGGCGAACCTGCGCGTCGCCGCCGCGTCGCGGGAGGAAGGCGGCCGCGAGAAGGCGATGCGCGTGGCGTTCCGCACCGGCGGCGTGGTCGGCATGATCACCGTCGGGCTCGGCCTTCTCGGCGCGGCGATCGTGGTGCTCGTCTACACCGGCCAGGCACCGAAGGTGTTGGAGGGCTTCGGTTTCGGCGCGGCGCTGATCGCCATGTTCATGCGTGTCGGCGGCGGCATCTTCACGAAGGCCGCCGACGTCGGGGCTGACCTGGTCGGCAAGGTGGAACAGGGCATCCCCGAGGACGACCCGCGCAACGCCGCGACGATCGCCGACAACGTCGGCGACAACGTGGGCGACTGCGCGGGCATGGCCGCGGACCTCTTCGAGTCCTACGCGGTGATGCTCGTCGCCGCGCTGATCCTCGGCAGCTCCGCGTTCGGCGCGTCCGGCCTGATCTTCCCGCTGATCGTGCCCGCCATCGGCGTGATCACCGCGGTGATCGGCGTCTACATCACTAAGGCGCGCGCGGGCGAGGGCGGCCTGGTCACGATCAACCGCTCGTTCTACATCTCCGCGGTCATTTCCGCGGTGCTGTCGGCGATCGCCGCGTTCGTGTACCTGCCGAACAGCTTCGCCGAATTCGGCGAGGGCTACGCGCACAACACCGGCAACCCGGCGGTGATCGCGACGGTCTCGGTGATCATCGGCATCGTGCTCGCCGCGCTGATCCTGCGCATCACCGGCTACTACACCGGCACCGAGCACAAGCCGGTGCAGGACGTCGGCAAGACGTCGGAAACCGGTGCGGCGACGGTGATCCTGTCCGGCATCTCGGTCGGTTTCGAGTCCGCCGTGTACACCGCGCTGGTGATCGGCGCGGCCGTGTTCGGCGCTTACCTGCTCGGCGGCGGCGTCGCGCTGTTCGCGGTGGCGCTGGCCGGCACCGGCCTGCTGACCACCGTCGGCGTCATCGTGGCGATGGACACCTTCGGCCCGGTCTCGGACAACGCGCAGGGCATCGCCGAGATGTCCGGCGACGTCGACGAGAAGGCCGCGCAGATCCTCACCGAACTGGACGCGGTCGGCAACACCACCAAGGCCATCACCAAGGGCATCGCGATCGCTACCGCGGTGCTGGCGGCGACGGCGCTGTTCGGGTCCTATTCGGACGCGATCGCGAAGACCGTCGCCGAACGCGGCGAGGGTGCGGTCACCGCGGTGAGCTCGTTCGTGAACCAGGTGGTGAGCCCGAACACGCTGGTCGGCGTCATCGTCGGCGCGGCGGTGGTGTTCCTCTTCTCCGGTCTCGCGGTCAACGCGGTTTCACGTGCCGCCGGCGCGGTGGTGTACGAGGTGCGCCGCCAGTTCCGCGACATCCCGGGGATCATGGAGGGCACCACGCGGCCCGAGTACGGCAAGGTCGTCGACATCGTCACTCGCGATTCGCTGCGGGAACTGGCGACTCCCGGCCTGCTGGCCGTTTTCGCGCCGATCGCGGTCGGTTTCGGTCTCGGCACCGGCGCGCTTGCCGGGTATCTCGCGGGCGCGATCGCGACCGGCACGCTGATGGCGATCTTCCTCGCCAACTCGGGCGGCGCCTGGGACAACGCCAAGAAGCTCGTCGAGGACGGCAACCACGGCGGCAAGGGTTCCGACGCGCACGAGGCGACGATCATCGGCGACACCGTCGGCGACCCGTTCAAGGACACCGCCGGTCCCGCGATCAACCCGCTGATCAAGGTCATGAACCTGGTCTCGGTGCTGATCGCGCCCGCGGTGGTCACGCTGACGCTCGGCGGCGGCGCGGACACGACGTGGCGGATCGTGATCGCGGTCGTCGCGGTCGCGGTGATCGTCGCGGCGATTGTCGTGTCCAAGCGGCGCGGCAGCGTCATGTCGGAGACTCCGGCGGCGGCGAAAGCCTGACGCGTTGCTCCATTCGGGCCCGGCACGCCTTGTGCGTGCCGGGCCCGTTCGCGTCCGCGACCCGGGGCGAGTTGCGGACTGTCGACGGGTCGGTACCGTGGCCAGGACACGGGTTCCGACGGACAGGAGTGGTGCGGGTGCGGCCGCGGTGGACCGGTTTAGCCGCGCTGGCAACAGGAATCGGCTTGGGACTCACGGGCTGCGGGCAAGCTCCGCCGCCGGCTGAGCAGGTCGTCTCCGGCGGGCACGCGGAGGCGGCGGGCCAAACGGATCCGGCCGCGAAATGGGCAGACGGATACTGCGGAGCGGTCACGCATCTGGTTCGTGCGCTGGCGAATCTTCCTTCCATCGACCCGAGTTCGTCCGAGAAGGCCACCCGCACTTCGAGCGATCTTCTGGCGTCGGTCGCCACCGGGATCGACCAGACTGTGTCCGGGCTGCACCGAGTCGGCCCCGCACCGCTGCCCGGCGGCGAACCGGCGCGCACGGCTTTGCTGGGCCAGTTCACTTCGGTACGGCACAAGGCCGACGAGGTCCGCGGCAAACTCGCCGCGGCCGACAATCCTGACGCGGTGAAAGCGGCGCTGGACGACGCCAAAACGGCGATCGACCAGATTTCCCGGCTCGACGTCCTCAAGGGCCTGGACGCGACGCCAGCCCTGTCCGCGGCGGGCAAGCGCGCGGCGGGCTGTCAGCAGTTGGTGGTCCCGCCCGCGCCACGCTGAGCGGGACCGAGCGCACGCCGAAGGGCGATGGCCCGCTCCGCGTCGTGGTGTGCGACGGCGGCCAGGTAGTGCTGAAGCAGCGCCAGTCGAGAGCGCTCGAGTTCCGTCAAGCTGACCGACGCCGCCCGGCCGTCTCGCAACCTCTCCAGCACCGGCGCAGGCAGTCGGTCGACTTCGCGTCCGTGCCAAGGATTCAAGCCGTGCCGCAGGCATTCCGACGTGATGATCTGGTTGCGAAGGTCGTCGAGCATCAGAACGGCTTGCCACGTCCGCCCGCGAGCGATGGCCGAGCGGGCGTGCAAGGCGTACAGCCACGCCATGCCGATCGCCTGCTCGCTGCCCGGTTCCGCGGCGCTGGTCGGCTCGTTGGCCTTGCCGAAAACGAGCTGAAAGCCGTCCTCGGTGGCGCGAAAAAGCTCGTGGGGCCAGAACGACAAGTCGACCTGGAGCGAGGAGCCGAGGAGGAAGACCCGGTAGCGAACCCCCTCACGCGAGGCCACGTCGAGGGTGTCGGCGACTCCGTACTTATCGTCGATCGAGCGAGTCCAGCGTGCGACGACCGGGGGCTCGTCCGCGTCCGGCGCGAGCTGGAGGACGAGGTCGATGTCCGACCAGCGGTCCTCGGCACCGCGGGCGGCCGATCCGACCACTGCGGCACCCGCGATGTCGGCGTCCTGGCGGGCGGCGGCGATGAGCTCGTCCCGGATCTGGACGCGTTCGGCGATCTCGAACATCCTCGCTCCCCAGGTTCGACACTGCCGGTATAACTATGCCGATAACGCTGGGTGTCCGGGAAAAATCTCGCCGTGACGCTCGCCTTCAATCGAACTTGTGTTCTATCATCGCGACGTGGATCGGACGATCTCGCTGTTCTCGGCGGAGGCGACCGGCCCGGGCCTGCCCGACCTGGCCGGGCTGTTGTGCTGCCAAGGGCAGATCACCGGGTTCGGCCGCACGGCGGCGCGGCTGTCGGTGCTGGTCGACGAGCCGTGGCGGGCTCGCGTGCTGGCTCGGGAATGCCGCAGGCGGGGTGCGGACGCGCAGGTCGCGGTGGCTGAATGCGGCCGTCCGCAGGTGCGCACGTCGTTCCGGGTCGATCTGCTCGGCCTCGCCGAACAATGGCTCCGGCCGGGACACACCGGTCCGGCGGAGGACGACTCCGGCAAGGCGGTGCCCGGCGGGTTCCGGCTCAGCGGCGCGATGCTGCGGATGTGGGCGCTGGCGGCCGGCCGTCCCGAACCCGGTGGCTACCTGCTGGGCGTCGATCCGCTGGCACCGGAGACGCACGAGGAGCTGCTGTCCGTGCTCGCGCCGCTGGGCGTCCAGGCGCGGCTGCTCGGACCGAAGGCGGAGCAGCCCGCGGTGCGCGTCAGCGGGCGGCGGAAGCTGGCCGGTCTCCTGGAGTTGATCGGCGAACCTCCGGCCGGGGCGGAAGCGGCGTGGCCGGAGCTGCCGCCGGCTGGGGAACGCCGCGAACGGACGCCCGGCGAAGCGCGTCGCGGCGCTCCGGCGGAGAGTTCCTCACAGTATTTACTGGAGGCTGTGGGGTAGCCGCGCAGAGAAAAGGTCCCCCGTCGCGCAGCGAGGCGACGAGGGACCTTCCCGGGATCGTCTTACGGTTTCGGCAGGGTGCAGCCCTGCTGGTTGAGGTCGATCTCGTTGGCCGAGGTCAGGCAGGCCGGAATTCCGTAGGTCTCCTCGCCGTACTTGTAGTTCGGCCGCACTGTCACGTTGCCCGCTTCGTCGACCTCGCACGGGTTGTTCAGCGTGCACCGCTCGCCGTTGTCGTTGGACGTGTTGTTCACGCCGATGACCTTGCCGGTGTTGCGGTCGACGACCGGCGAACCGGACGTGCCGCCGATGGTCTCGCAGCCCGGCACGTACCGGATCGAGTCCTTCCAAACCCAGTTGTTCTCGTGCAGTTCGTGCACGAAACCGTCGATTGAGCAGGAGTAGATCTGCTTCCAGTACCCGGACACCACGTCGATCGGCGTGCCTGCCTGCGGGTGGCTGTTGACCAGCTCGAGCGGCGGGACGTGGTACTTCTGCTGGATGTCGGCGTAGGTGTCGCTCAGCTGGTAGAGAGAGATGTCGGTGTCGGTCATCGTGGCGTAGACGACCTTGGTCGCGGTCACGGTGCCCACCGAGCTCTGCCCGTCCGGCGACAGCAGGTCGAACGAGCGGTTCGAGGCCTGCCCGACGATCACCTGACCCGGTTCGGGCATGCCTTCCTCGAGGCAATGGCCGTTCGACAACACCATCGCGGGCGCGTCCATCGGCGTGGCGGCCGGTTTCACGACCGAACCGGAGCAGTTGGACAGCGCCACGGCACCGGTGAACGTGGTGGTCGCCGCGCTCGCTTCGGGGGCGGTGACCAGCGCGAATGTCGCCGTGACGGCGATCGCGGCGCCAACCAGTCGGCGGATCATGGTGGGTTCCTTTCGGCCGAGGGGAGGAATCAGTGAACCGTTGCCGTCCGGGGACCCGCCACCGTCTAACGGAGGGTATCGGTGGTATGACCGGTTACCCTGCACGGCACGTGTCCGACATCACGTGCTAGGTGTGGAGGAGAAACATCGCCGAGGTCAGCGGCGATCCGACGGGCAGGTACCCGGCGGCTCGTCAGGGCACCTCGACGCTGCGCGGACACCGGGGACGTGCACACTGACAGGTCGAGACGCGGGCGCAGTACCCCTCTGGTGCAGGGGGGAGAGCGCCGCTGCGGCGGCGCGGAGATGAGTGGAGAGCAGGGCAGCGTGGCAGGAACACGGACCAAGAAGAGCGGCACCGGGGGCAACGGTGCCGATCGAAGGCGACTGGTGATCGTCGAGTCGCCAACCAAGGCCCGCAAGATCGCCCCCTATCTCGGCGGCAACTACGTCGTCGAGTCCTCCGTCGGGCACATCCGGGACCTGCCCCGCGGCGCCGCCGACGTCCCCGCGCAGTACAAGGGCGAGTCGTGGGCCCGGCTCGGCGTCGACATCGACAACGACTTCAAGCCGCTCTACATCGTCACCCCGGACAAGAAGTCCAAGGTCACCGAGCTGAAGGGGCTGCTGAAGGACGTCGACGAGCTCTATCTCGCGACGGACCCCGACCGCGAGGGCGAGGCCATCGCGTGGCACCTCCTGGAGACCTTGAAGCCCAAGGTCCCGGTGCGCCGGATGGTCTTCCACGAGGTCACCGAGCAGGCCATCCAGGCCGCCGCTGCGGCCACCCGCGAGCTGGACGCCGACCTCGTCGACGCGCAGGAGACCCGCCGCATCCTCGACCGGCTTTACGGCTACGAGGTCTCGCCGGTGCTGTGGAAGAAGGTCATGCCGAAGCTCTCGGCGGGCCGCGTGCAGTCCGTGGCGACGCGGATCGTCGTGGAGCGCGAGCGCGAGCGGATGCGCTTCACCTCGGCGTCGTACTGGGACATCTCGGCGACCATGGACGCCGGTGCCGACGCTTCGCCGCGTACGTTCCCCGCGCGCCTCGTCGCGGTCGACGGTTCCCGTCTCGCGACGGGTCGCGACTTCGACTCCAACGGTCAGCTCAAGGGCAACGCCGCGGACGTCCGCGTGCTCGGCGAGTCGGACGCGCGGGCGCTGGCCCAGGCGTTGAACGAGCGTGACTTCAAGGTCGCGAGCGTCGAAGAGAAGCCGTACACGCGCAAGCCCTACGCGCCGTTCATGACGTCCACGCTGCAGCAGGAAGCGGGCCGCAAGCTGCGCTTCACTTCCGAGCGCACGATGCGGATCGCGCAGAAGCTGTACGAGAACGGTTACATCACTTATATGCGTACCGACTCCACGACGCTGTCGGAGTCGGCGATCACTGCCGCCCGCAACCAGGCGACGCAGCTGTACGGCAAGGAGTACGTCTCGCCGTCGCCGCGCCAGTACACGCGCAAGGTGAAGAACGCGCAGGAAGCGCACGAGGCGATCCGTCCGTCGGGCGAGGTCTTCCGTACGCCCGGCCAGGTCGCGAAAGAGCTGGACACCGACGAGTTCCGGCTCTACGAGATGATCTGGCAGCGCACCATCGCGTCGCAGATGGCGGACGCGAAGGGCACCACGATGTCGGTGCGCATCGTCGGCACCGCGGCGACCGGTGAGGAATGCACCTTCGCCGCTTCGGGTCGCACGATCACCTTCGCCGGCTTCTTGAAGGCGTATGTCGAGGCAGTCGACACCGAGGCCGGCGGCGAGGCCGACGACAAGCAGAGCCGGCTTCCGGTGCTGGTCAAGGACCAGGGCCTGACCGCGCCGGAGCTGTCCGCGGACGGCCACTCCACGTCGCCGCCCGCGCGCTACTCCGAGCCGAGCCTGGTCAGCAAGCTGGAAGAGCTGGGCATCGGCCGCCCGTCGACGTACGCGTCGATCATCAAGACCATCCAGGACCGCGGCTACGTGTGGAAGAAGGGCTCCGCCCTGGTGCCCTCGTGGGTCGCGTTCGCCGTGGTCGGGCTGATGGAACGGCACTTCGAGCGGCTGGTGGACTACAACTTCACCGCCGGTCTCGAGGACGAGCTGGACCGCATCGCCAACGGCGACGAGCACCGCGTCGAATGGCTGTCGAAGTTCTACTTCGGCGGCGACTTCGGCGTCGAGGGCTCGGTCGGCCGCCTCGGCGGGCTGAAGAAGCTGGTCGACGGCAGTGTCGAGGGCATCGACGCCCGCGAGATCAACTCGATCCCGATGTTCAGCGACGCCGAAGGGCACCAGGTCGTGGTGCGCGTCGGCCGCTACGGTCCGTACCTGGAGCGCGAGGTCAACGGCGAGTCGCAGCGGGCGAACCTGCCCGAGGACCTGCCGCCGGACGAGCTGTCGCCGGAGATCGCCGAGAAGCTCTTCGCGACGCCGCAGGAAGGCCGCGTGCTGGGCACCGACCCAGTCAGCGGACACGAGATCGTGGCGAAGGAAGGCCGCTTCGGCCCGTACGTCACCGAGCTGCTGCCGGAACCAGAGCTGCCCGAGGACGCCACAGCGGCGCAGAAGAAGGCCGCGAAGGCGAAGCAGCCGAAGCCGCGTACGGGCTCGCTGTTCAAGTCGATGTCGATCGAGACGATCACGCTCGACGACGCGCTGAAGCTGCTGTCGCTGCCGCGTGTCGTGGGCAAGGACCCGGAGTCGGGCGAGGAGATCACCGCGCAGAACGGGCGCTACGGGCCGTACCTGAAGAAGGGCACGGACTCGCGGTCGATCCAGACTGAGGAACAGCTGTTCTCGATCACGCTGGAAGAGGCGCTGAAGATCTATTCGGAGCCGAAGCAGCGCGGCCGGTCCGCGACCGCGAAGCCGCCGCTGAAGGAACTCGGCGACGACCCGGTGTCGGGCAAGCCGATGGTGGTCAAGGACGGCCGCTTCGGCCCGTACGTGACCGACGGCGAGTACAACGCGACGCTGCGAAAGTCCGACAGCATCGAGGAACTCACCGCGGAGCGTGCGGCTGAGCTGCTGGCGGAGAAGCGCGCGAAGGGCCCGGCTCCGAAGAAGCGGACCACAACGCGCAAGGCACCGGCGAAGTCCACCGCTAGCAAGTCGACCGCGACCAAGTCCGCGGCGGCGAAGTCGACTACCGCGAAGAAGGCACCGGCTAAGCGCAGCAGCACCGCGACGAAGTCGAAGTAACGAGGATCCGAAAAGGGCCACCTGGAACACTCCGGGTGGCCCTTTCTCGTGTCAGGGGGACGGATGGGGGAGACACAGCGTGCTCGCGCCGCGGTTTCCGTAGTCTTCGCGGTTTGCGGTGCGGCATTCGCGTCGTGGGCGGCTCGAGTGCCTGCGGTACAAGCGAAACTCGGCCTCAGTGCCGGAGAACTCGGGATCGGGTTGTTCGGGCTCGCCGCCGGTTCGGTCGTCGCCCTGCTGGCCGCGGGGCCGTTGATCACCAAGATCGGCAGCCGGCGCGGGGTTCTTTGCGGGGCCGCGGTGCTGTGCGGAGGGCTGCCGCTCGTCGCCTTCGCGCCGGACGTGCCGTTGTTCGTTGCTGCGCTCGTCGTGCTCGGAGTGGGCAACAGCCTGCTCGATGTCTCGATGAACGCGCACGCCGCGCGCGTCGAAGAGGCTTACGGGCGGCCGATTTTCGCTGGATTCCACGCTTTCTGGAACATCGGCGGACTGGCGGGATCGGGTGCCGCGGCGCTGATGGAGGTCTGGGGCGTTCCGATCGAAGTGCACTTCACCGTCGCTGGCGTGGTGCTGCTGGTGCTCGCGGGTTTCGCGGCTTCGCAGTTCCTGCCGGGTGCCGATCGCGGACAGGGCGAGGCGGCGTTTGCCTTGCCCAGCAAGGCATTGATCCCCTTGGGGGTGATCGCGTTCTGCGGTTTCGTCGCGGAAGGCACGGTGAACGACTGGAGCGCGGTGTACCTCCGGGACGTCACCACGGCGAGCGCGGCCGTCGCGTCGCTGGGCTACTTCGCCTTCTCGATCACGATGATCGCCGTGCGTGTGGTCGCCGACCGGGTCGTCGAGCGCGTGGGTGCGGTGCTGTTCATGCGGGCCGCCACCGCGGTGACGGTCACCGGGTTCCTGCTGGTGGTCGCGGTTCCGGTTCCGGTGGTCTCGGTGGTCGGGTTCGCCGTGGTCGGGCTCGGGGTGTCCGGGATGGTGCCGCTCGCGTGGAGCGCGGCCGGACGCAAACAGCCGGACGCGCCGGGCCGGGCGATCGCGGCTGTCGCGGCGTGCGGGTACCTCGGGTTTCTCGCCGGGCCGGTGCTGGTCAGCGGCCTGAGCAGCGGGATCGGCCTGCACTGGACGCTGGCCGTGGTCGGCGCGCTCGTGGTGACGGTCGGTTTCCTCGCGCCTGCGATGCGTGTCGATGAGCGGGTGCCCGGCGTTGACCGACCGCTCGCCGCACGGATGGGTTCATTCGAACAAAAGTTCGAGAAATTGTCGGTACCAGGGTGTTCAATGACGGGGTGAGCAGTTCAGCACCCGTCGTCTTCGACGTCATCGACGAGGTCATCGGACCGCTGCGGGCCGAGATGCCGCAGCGGCCTTCGGTGATGGAGTTCTACGACCCGCATTTCGAGGTGCCGCCCGTGCTGGCCGAGGAGGAGTCCGCCGGAGCGGCTTCCGGACTGAGCCTCGCCGAGGAAGTCCGGCAGTCGTTCGGGCCGATGCTCGGCGCCGGGCTGGCCGAGGAGGTGGAGCAGTACACGCGATTCGTCGCCGGAATGGCCGCGCTCGGGCTCGCCGCAGACGGCGAGGTGACCGCCGAAGCGGTCGAGCTGTACCGAGTGCTGCGCGGCGGGTTCATCCGGGGAGTGGTCACCGGGGTGTTCCCGGCGAGCGAGGAACCGTGGGAGGTGCGGTTCTTCGGAGACGAGGACTTCACCACGGTGATGAGCAAACTGGGCCGCCGGGCGCGGCTGCGGTCCGGAATGCTCAGCGCGCTGCCGGGGTGGGTGTTCGACGGATTGCCGGACCGTCCGCCCGGTCCGGGGCCCTCGGTGCGCATCGAGACGGACGACAGCGGCCTGATCCCGCGGGAGGCGTGGGGAGACCTGGACGTCATCCGGCAAGCCGTGGCCCGGCCCCGGCAGGGAACGGTCCTGGTGGACCTGGCGGTGCGGGACGCGGTGCTGGCGGAGTACCCGCACGGCGCGTTCGGGCTGGTGGACAACGACCAGGGGAGGTATCAGTTCCGCGCCGCGCCCAGGGGCAGCGGCGGATGGGTCGTGACGTGGTCTCCGGCTACCCGGGGGACCGCGGAGGCATGGATCGTGGAGGCGGTGCGCAGTCATGCTTGACCTGGAGGGGTGAGACCGGTTCGGCTCGTCCGGAGCTGGGAGCTGGGAGCTGGGAGCTGGGAGCTGGGAGCTGGGAGCTGGGAGCTGGGAGCTGGGAGCCGGGAGCCGGGAGCCGGGAGATGTGCGCGCGCGGGTCGCGGCTGGGCAGAGTTGCGGCCATCGCCGCCCGGTTTGGTCAGGCCAAGGATCGGCTTCCGTGAGGCAAGCTGGTCAATCCGGCCAGTTTGCTGGCCCGGCCCTCCCGCCGATCTGTCCAGCCGGTCGCTTCGGCGAGCTCGTCGGTTTGGCCAGCGCGGCTGCTTCGGCGACCCCTCGGCTGGGCCAGCACAGCTGTTTCGGCGAGCCTGTCGGCGTGGCCAGCCAGGTCGCTCCGGCGAGCCCGCCGAACCGGCCACGCCGCCACCGCGGTCAACCCGGCCCCCTTCCCAAACTCGACCCTGTCTCACCCCAGAACCCACCCCCAGAACCCGACCCCAGACCGACCCAGCCACCACCCGCCACACCGCCGTCCATCAGCGGTCACTGGTCCGGGTGGCGTGCCTCCTCGCGGGCGCGGGTACTAGTGGTTCTGCGGCCATTGGGCGGATGCGGGAGCCGGTACTCTCGCCGACACTGGACTCGGCGGACATTCCGTAGTGAGGTGGTCACCATGAGCACGAGCGACGGGACTCCGTTCTTTCCCGCCTCCGGGCCCGACCGGGACGGGACGTTGGCCGGCGACGTCGGGGGCGAGCGGTTCTCCGATCCGTTGTCCGGGTTCGAGATGGCGTCCGGCCGCGCGCCCCGGCCGTTGCCTACTGCCAAGCCGGTCCAGCATGACCCTGAAGAGGTCAAGCGGATGGTCGAGGCCGCGCTGAAAGAGGAAGCCAAGAAGAAGGACGTCGTCAAGACGCCGAATCCGATTCCGCCTTCCGGCCGGCCGGATCTGGTTCCGCTGGGCTTGTTGCCCCGGCAGCGGACGTGGCCGACCAAGGCTCCTCAGCTGTTGAAGAGGGTGCCCCGGCCGCGGCCGAAGCGGGTCGCCGAGATCGCCGACGACGACATCGAGGAGGAGCTCGCCGAACGGCAGAGCCGGCGCGGGATGCCCTCGATCAGCATGCCCAGTTTCGGGCGTCCCTCCAGCAGCACGGCCGGCGTAGTGCTCGCCGTGGTGTTGCTCATCGTGTTCGGAATTGTCGCGATCGAGTTCATCGCTAGCCTGGTGAGCAGTGTGAAGGGGCTGTTTGGCTGACCCCGCCTGACCTCGCATATCACGGGGCGTGCCGTACCCGCGTCCGCGGCGGGACTACCCTGGCGGCTACACGGTCGGGGGATCCGCAGGGGTCGCCTGACGCCGTCGTGACAAGTGGGGTGGGCGTATCAGCGAGGGCGTACGGTCGGTGCCGGGCACCGGCCCGGGCGGATCAGGCGGGACGTCCACGATCCACCGGGCCCGCCGGGTGCTGGCGATCAAGCCATTCCGTCGGCTGTGGGGCGTCACGTATCTGTGCAGTGTCGCCGACTGGCTGAACCTGCTGAACCTGACCAGCCTGAGCACCAAGCTCCTCGACAACTACTCGGCGCAGAACTACGCGTTCGTCGGCGTCGTCGTCACCGCGCTGCTGCCCGGCCTGCTCTTCGCGCCGATCGGCGGACTGCTCGCGGACCGGTTCGACCGGCGCAAGATCATGGTCGTCTGCGACCTGCTGCGTTGCGGCTTCCTGCTCTCGATCGCGGTCGTCGGAGCGCCGTGGTGGCTGTTCGTGGCGAACTTCCTGGTCGGCTGCTGTTCGATCATGTGGATCCCGTCCAAGGACGCGGCGGTGCCGAACCTGCTGCGCCGCCCCGAGCAGGTCGAGACCGCCAACCAGCTCGGCATGGTGATGACCTACGGCCTCGCCGTCATCACCGCCGCCGGGGCCAACGCGCTGATCCAGGGCGCGAACTCCACGTTCCACCTGTTCCAGGGCCCCGGCGTCGACCTGTACATCGCCAAGGTCGTCGTCGTCATCACCGGCCTGCTGTACCTGATCAGCGGCATCCTCGTCGCCACCCGCATCCCCGAGCTGTCCCTGCGCGACGTCCACTCGACGCCGCAGCAGAAGGTCAAGCGGGCCGACGAGGAGAAGTTCGGCTTCGGCGCGATGATGCGCGACGGGCTCAAGTTCGTCCGCAGCACGCCGATCGTCCGCGGCCTGCTGATCGGTGCCTTCGGCGCCTTCGCGGCGGGCGGCGCGGTCATCGGCGCGGCCAAGCCGTACTCGTCCTCGCTGCTCGGTGGCGACGCGGCGTTCAACCTGCTCATGCTGGCCGTTTTCCTCGGCCTGGCCATCGGCATGGCGCTGGCTCCGAAACTCGCGCACCGGCTTCCGCACGACCGGCTCTTCGGCATTTCGATCGTCCTCGCCGGGCTCGCGCTCGGCGTCGTCGCGCTGTCGCCGCACCTGGCGATCTCGGTGGGCGCGGTCGCCTTCGTCGGCATCTGCGCCGGCACCGCGTTCCTCACCGGCGTCACGATCATCGGCTCCCGGGTCGAGGACGCGATCCGCGGCCGGATCAACGCGATCTACCAGGCGATGCTCAAGATCGTGCTGTTCGGCGCGACGGTCGTCACGCCGGTGCTGATCGGCCTGGTCCGGCAGCGCAATGTCGACCTGTTCGGCACGCCGATCATCGTCGACGGCACCCGTCCGGTCATCCTCGGCGGCGGACTGCTCGCGGTGCTGCTCGGGATCATCGCCTACCGGCAGATGGACGAGCGGCGCACCGAGAAGATCTTCAGCGACCTGCGCAACGCGCTGCGCCGCAACCCGCGCCGCGTCAACGGCTTCCTGATCGCCATCGAGGGCACCACTGCCGTCAACACCGCCGAGCAGGCCGCCCGGCTCGCGCGCTGGCTCAGCACCGGCACCCGTCCAGTCCTGCTCAGCGCCGACCCGGCGCTCGGCGAACAGCGCTTCCGCACGCTTGTCTCGGACGCCGCGCTCACCGGGGTGCGGGCGCAGGCGCTCGTCGCCGCGGCCGTGCGCGCCGAACTGGTGGAACGCGAGATCCAGCCCGCGCTCGACGCCGGGTCCGTGGTCGTCATGGAACGTTTTGTCGACTCCCCGCTCGCGTCGCTGTCCGCGGCGGGCGAGCTGGACCGCGACGAGCTGGAAGGGCTGGTCGACTGGGCCACCGGACGGCTCCGCCCGGACCTCACCGTGCTCCTCGACTCCGAGCACCCGGAGGATCCGCAGCCGCCGCTGAGGGAACAGCTGTGGGTGCAGAAGCTGCTTGCCGAGATGGCTGCCGCCGACCCGGACCGGTACGTGGTGGTCGACGCGGAGGGCTCGGACGGCGAGGTCGAGGACCGGGTCCGCAGCGCTGTCCAGTCGGTCTTCGTCGGCTCGCTCGCCGCGCTCGCCCCGGCGGAGCCGGCAGTGGAGCAGCCGGCGAACGCGGCCGCGGCGGATGTCGCCGAGGCGGTGGCCGCCGAAGCGGAAGCGGCGCAGAACGGGGCGGACGCGTTGCCCGTGGTGTCCAAAGTGGAGGATCGGTGACGACTCCGATCGGCGTCTGGACTGAGCTCGTCGGCCAAGAACCCGCCGTGGAAACGCTTTCCTCGGCAGCGGCCGCGGCGGCCAAGATCGTTGCCGGAGAAGCGGTCGCGCCAGCGGCGATGACGCACGCCTGGCTCCTCACCGGACCGCCGGGCTCGGGCCGTTCGGTCGCCGCGCGCACGTTTGCCGCGGCCCTGCAGTGCAGCACCGGAACGGGCTGTGGCGCGTGCCCCGGCTGTCACACGACGATGGCCGGAACTCACGCCGACGTGCGGCTGGTCGCCCCGGAAGGACTGTCCATTTCGGTCGCCGAGATGCGCGCGCTGGTGCAGGCGGCGGCGCGTCGGCCGACGACCGGCGAATGGCAGGTCGTGATCATCGAGGACGCCGACCGGCTCACCGAAGGGGCGTCGAACGCACTGCTCAAGGCGGTGGAAGAGCCTCCCGCACGCACTGTTTTCCTGCTGTGCGCGCCGTCGGATCACCCGGAGGACGTCTCGGTCACCATCCGTTCGCGGTGCCGGCTGGTCCCGCTGCGCACCCCGCCCGCCGAGGCGATCGCGCAGGTGCTGATCTCCCGCGACGGCATCGATCCCGAGCGCGCCAACTGGGCCGCGTCGGTGTGCAACGGCCACGTCGGCCGCGCGCGCCGGCTCGCCACCGATGAGGCCGCTCGGCAGCGTCGCGCCACCGTGCTGCGGATTCCGCTCGGGCTGCGCCGCCCGGACGACGTTTTCACCAGCGCCGACCAGCTGATCAGCGCGGCGGAAGCGGACGCGGGCGAGGAGAGCAAGGGCCGCGACGAGCAGGAACGCTCCGAACTGCGTACCGCGATGGGCGGCGACGGCACCGGCAAGGGCGTCGCCGGAGCGAAACGCGCCGCTGAGGCCGCGGTGAAGCAGCTGGAGAAGCGCCAGAAGTCCCGTGCGACGCGAACCCAGCGCGACACGCTCGACCTCGCCTTGGTCGACCTGGCTGGCTTCTACCGCGACGTTCTCGTGACGACCACGCGTTCCGGTGCGACGCTGACCCACCCCGACCACGCCGAGCAGATCAACTCCGCGGCGGCGACCTGGTCTCCGGAGTCGACGCTGCGCCGCCTCGAAGCGGTACTGGAGTGCCGAGAGGCGATCGGCCTGAACGTGAAGCCGCGGATCGCGGTGGAAGCCATGGTCACCACCCTCCGCCAAGGCTGAACTCGTGAGTGTTGATCACGGTTAGAACCGTGATTGCCGCTCACGAGAAACGGCCCCCTCGCCAGTCAGCGAGGAGGCCGTTTCCATGACTAGCCGGAACTCAGTCGCGCGGATACGGCGACGGCTTGAACGGCGTGCCAGGGCCGCCGGACGGCCGCTTCAGCACCAGCGCCGGACGCCGCCGGTTCGGGAACGCCGCGACCATCACGACGCCGAGCAGCAGCATCGCCGTGCCCGTCCAGAACAGCGGCACCGTGTCGTACGCGCCGTTCGTGTAGGCCAGGTGCTTCGCCGGACCGGCCGGTGCGGCACCGCCCTGCGGCGGGGCGGGCGGAGTCGTCGCCGTGCCGCACACGACGCCGCCGGTCGGGGCGTACGAACGAGCGATCTGCTCGCCGAGCGACAGCTGCGCCAGCGACGACGGCAGGTTGTCGCCGGCCTGCTTCGGCAGCAGTTCCTTCAGCTTCTGCGTCGGCAGCACCTGAAGGTCGAGCAGCCGCGCCGCCGCGCCGATCTGGTAGCCCTTGAACGGCGTGCTCGCCTCGGACTGCTTCTGCTCGAGGTTCGCGATGCTCAGCCGCAGCACGCCGAGGTCGAGCACCTTCCCGGTGGTGTCGCCGAGCTGCTGGATGCCCTTCTGCGCGGTGGCGACGAGACCGCCGACCACCGGCACGTTGTCCAGCGCGCCGAACTGGTCGCTCAGCTGCGACAGCGGCAGGCCGATCGGGATGTCCTTGGTCGGATGCGCCGCGTCGAGCGTGTACAGCGTCTTGCCGCCGGCCGCGATGGTGATCACCGGAGCCTGGTAGTCCACCTTGGACGTCTTCGCGTCGCCGGTGGAGGTGACGGTGAGCGTCGGCTGGCTGGCCACCTTGAGGTTCAGCTCGAGCGGGGTGCCCTTGAGGATGTTGATGTCCGCCGCCTGCAGCGTGGACCTCGACTGCACCGCCTTGTTCTTCGAACCGGGGATGTCGACGAGCTTCACCTGCGACCGCGAGGACAGCGTGTTCGGCAGGCTCAGCAGCGAACCGGTGCCCGCGGCGGGCGTCTGGCCGCTGCCGGGCAGCAGGCCGCCGAGGCTCTGCAGCCCGCTCTTCGGGTCGAAGCCCTGCGCGAGCTGGGTGCCCTGCGGCAGGTTCAGCCCGCCGCCGCCGATCAGCGGGACCTGCGGCAGCGTCGGGATGACGTTCAGCAGCGACAGGCTCGCGACGGACGTGCTGGCGTCGGCGATCGGGTCCACGCACGGGCCGAGCGATTCGCTCCAGCGGGCGTGCGCGGTGCCGTTGAGCAGCCCGACGTTCAGCAGCGGGTTCGACGGCGCGTTGAGACCGCCGCTGATCTCCTTCGGGTTGTCCGGCAGCGCGGTCTGCACGAGGCTGCCCGGCGTCTGCGGAGCCTGGCCCCCGGCGGCCAGCCCGAACGGCGACGACTGCGCGATCGCCTTCTCGTAGGACAGGTAGGCCTCCGAGTTCGCCGACGCGCTGGACAGGCCCATGCCCGCCTCGAGCGCGGACTGCTTCGGCAGCGTCTGCCCGAAGCCCGGGAGGATCGTGCTCGTGGTGACCGAGTTCGGCAGCAGCCGCAGGACGCCGAGCGCCGTCCCCGCGTCGCCGACCGCGTGCCCGAGCGGCTGCGGCCCGATGGGAGCCGACGCGGGCGGCTGGGAGGGGTTGTTCGGCTGCGGGATCGGCGTCGTCGGAATCTCCTGCGCACCGGCCGGCGCGGCCAGGAGCAGCAGCAACGCGGCAGTTGCGGGTACCGCAAGCGCACGGGGCAGTCTTCGCTGCATGTGCCGGGTCCTCCAGTGGATCGCCGGGTCGGGGAGTGAGACCGAAGTCATAGGAGCCTAACGACGCGGCCCCCGCAAGGTGACGCACCATGCCTCCGCTACACTGTTGACCGTCGCACAGCGGCGTGCCGCCTTAGCTCAGTCGGCCAGAGCGATTCACTCGTAATGAATAGGTCGGGGGTTCGATTCCCCCAGGCGGCTCCGCAGATCAGGCCCCATCCGAAGCAGTTCGGATGGGGCCTGAGTCGTTTCGCGGGCGAGTGCTCGGCTTCCCCAGATTCACCCGTTAGGGGAACGGCCCTGAGTGGTGCCCGCCGGTGCCGGGTTACCCGGCCGGATGTCCTTCCGGGGCAGCCGATTTCGGGATCGGCTCGCCGGTGCCGGTGGTCAGCAAGGTCCCCAGGCTTTGGACGCAGCTGGTCCAGCCTCGGGAGCAGTCCTGGTAGCAGGCCCGGTCCGGGGTGAGGCCGTGATGGGTGAAGCGCAGCCTCGTGCCGTCCGCGTCCGGGGTGATGTCGAAGGTCATCCGGGTGTCGTTCCACTCGTCGTGCTGGTCGATGAAGGCGAGGTACGCGTCTTCGACGTGCCAGGCGACCCGGCGGCCGGGCACGAGTTCGGTGACCCGGATCCGGCTCGTCGGAATGCTCTTGTCGATGAACGAGAACGCGTCGCCGACCGCCTTCGCGACGCCGGTGATCGACTCGCTGAACCAGGCTCGGACGTCGGTGATCGCGGCGAAAACCTCCTCCGGCGTGCGGTCGACGGTCAGTTCGGCGGTGAAGGAGTTCATGAGGTTTCCTCTCGACTTAATGCAACTGAACGGTTGCGACACTATGGCAACCAGATGGTTGCGTCAATAGGGTGTGGTTGCCTAGGCTCGGCCCGGAAGGAGCACGGCATGGGGTTTCCCGACCGCATCGAGCGGACGGTCGAGCTGGCACAGCCGCCCGCGGCGGTGTGGACGGCGCTGACCACGGCGGACGGCCTGCGCGCCTGGTTCGGCGACCAGGCCGAGCTCGACCTGCGCCCGGGCGGCCTCGGGCGGGTCGCGTGGACTGGCGAACGCAGCGCCGAGATCCGGGTCGAGCGCGTCGAGGAGCCGGCGGTGTTCGGCTTCACCTGGCAGGTCGACGGGATGCCGGAGGACGATCCGAGGCGGACGTACGTCGAGTTCACCCTGCAGGCGCGTGCGGGCGGAACCCGGCTCACCGTGGTCGAATCCGGGTTCGCGCAGCTGCCGGACAGCCAGTACCCGGCGACCTACGGTTCGCACCTCGAAGGCTGGGCGCGCGAGTTGGACGAACTGGCGGCCAGCCTCGATGCCGCCTGATCCCGAAGCGGTCGCCGAGCAGGTTTTCGCCGCGCTCGCCGACCCGACCCGGCGCGCGATCCTCGCCGAGCTGGCCGCGCGCGGTCCGGCGACGGCGACGGATCTGGCCAGCCGGCTTCCGATCACGCGGCAGGCGATCGCCAAGCACCTCGGCCTGCTCTCCGACGCTGGACTGGTCGCCGGGGAACCCGGGGAGCGCCGCCGCGTGCGGTACCGGCTGGACTCCGCACCGATGCGAGTAGCGCAGCAGTTCCTCGCCGCGCTCGCCCGCGACTGGGACAGTCCGCTCGCCGCCCTGCAGGCTCATCTCAACCGCGAAGAATGACTCGCGATTTCACTCATGTGAGGGACGGAGTCGGCCGGCTGGCCAGCAGGATGGGCCGGAAGAACGAGGGCGGGGCACGCCAGCCTCAGTTGACTGGAAGCCATGAACAACGTGGGGAACAAGGTGCTCCTGACCGCGACCGGGATCGCGGCTTTGGCCGCGGTCGCGTCGTGCGGCCTCGGAGCCTCGGTCGAGGAGAAGTCGAACGGCCACGTGAAGGCGGTTTCCTACGACACCGGAAAGCAGGGCAAGGCCAACCCGGACGCCCGGCTTCCGTCGTGGGTGCCCGACGACGCGAGGTCGGTCACCGAGCTGATCCGCACCACCGGTTCGGAGCGGATCCTGCGGTACCAACCAGGTCTGTCGGGCCTGCCTGCGCTGTGCAAGCCGGGAAAGGCCGAGGCGAAGGCTCCGACGCTCACCGCGGACTGGTGGCCGGCCGGCGAGCACAAGCGGATGGACAAGGACTGCGGCGGCTGGCACGTCGCGGTCGAGGCTGACGGAGTGTTCGCGTATCAGACCGAAACGGTGGCCAACGCGGATAAATGACAGTGGCCGCCCCGAAAACCGGGGCGGCCACTGTCTGTCCTGTGTGGTCAGTGCGCGGGCGGCGTCAGCTTCAGCACCGTCGCGGTGGCTTGCCCGCGCGGGGTGCGGTAGCTGATTTCCTCGCCGGCCTTCGCATTGGCCAGGGCGAGGCCGAGCGGGCTGTCGGAGGTGATCGCGTCGGCGTCCTCGCCGGGAAGGGTCACCACGGTGAACTCTTCCTCGTCACCGTCGGAAAACCGCAGCGAAACCCGCGTGCCGTCGGGAAGCAGCGAGCTGTCGTACGCGCCGTGCTCCAGCTTCGCGGTGACGTCGGCGATCTGCCGGTCCAGCCGCGCCGCTGCCTCGGCGCGGTCGATCACGTCCGCCTGGTCGGCGGCGTCCCCCGTGCGTTCCTGCTCGCCGGGCTGCGGCGAGAGCGCGTCCCGTTGTGCGCGCAGGTCCGCGATTTCCTTCTCCAGCTGACGGCGTGCCGCCTCGCTGAGCCCCTTGTCCCCTGAGATCACCATGCCGGGCATTGTCCGCTGCACGGACCGGGGTGGCCAATCCGGTTTTTCACCCGCGGGAAGACGTTGGGACGACTGGCCTAGGATTCAGGGCTGCCGTCCTGACAAACGTAACGAGGATCACCGTGACCGCCGTGCCCGGCCGCAGCGCGCAGCTGTCGCCCAACCAGTTGCAAAAGCAGGAACTGATCGTCGAAGCGGCTCGCAAGGTCTTGGCCCGCGAGGGGCTCGCCGGCTGCACGGTACGCGCGATCGCCGAGGCCGGTCCGCTCACCAAGAGCGCGATCCACTACTACTTCGCCGACATCGACGTGCTCATCGACCGGGCCATGGCAGCGCACATCAACGCATTCGCGGCGGGACTGCGCAAGGTCGCGGACAAGCACTCCGACCCGCGCAAACGGCTTTTCGCCGTGACCGAGGCATACCTCGCCGAGTTCGCCGACCATCCGCGCGGCGCGTTCCTCTGGTTCGAGTACTGGATCGCGGCCGGGCGCGCGCAGCATCCGCAGGCGATCGACGCCATGCTCACCTCGATCACCGAGCTGCTCGTCGAACTGCTCGCCCCGCTCAACGTCGACGATCCGCGCGCCCGCGCCCGTTCGCTGCTGAGCTATCTGCTCGGCGCGGTGGTGCAGCAACGCGTCCGGCCGCGCTCGGCCGCGAGCCTCCGCGGCGACATCGAGGCGCTCTGCTTCGCTGGTTACCGCTGACGCCGCTTAGGCTCCCGGCATGCCTTTGTTCTCCTTGGACGGCGTCAGCCCGAAGGTTCACCCGGACGCCTGGATCGCCCCCACCGCCACCCTGATCGGCAACGTGACCGTCGAGAAGGACGCTTCGGTCTGGTACGGCGCGGTGATCCGCGCGGACTTCGGCCCGATCGTCATCCGCGAGGGCGCGAACATCCAGGACAACTCGGTGATCCACTCCGGACCCGAGATGACCGAGGTCGGCCGCAACGTGACCGTCGGGCACCAGTGCCTCGTGCACGACTGCACGGTCGGCGAACAGGCGTTGATCGGCAACGGTTCCACGGTGCTCGACCGCGCGGTGATCGGACCGCGCGCGTTCGTCGCGGCGGGGTCGACGGTCACGCCGGGCACCGAGGTTCCGGCGGAAATGATCGCGATGGGCAGCCCGGCGAAGAAGTTCGTGGAACTCACCGATTCCGCGCGAGTGTGGGTCGAGCACAACGCGGCGGTCTACCAGGAACTCGCACGGCGCCACCGCGGCGGACTCGAGCAGGTCTGAGCCCGTTCCCGCTGTCCGGACGCCCCTGGCGGGGTGCACTAAACTGCTTCCCGCAGCAGCGACTGGCGCATTCAAAAAAGGTGGAGCACCACCGGGGAGCGACGACGAGGCCGGCACCGCGCGCCTGGGTGAAGGCCACTGCAGAGCCGGAGCACGCCATGACACACCAGCCCGCCCTGTCCGCACTGTCCGCGGCGGACCCGCAGATCGCCGGTCTGGTCGAGGACGAGGCGAAACGCCAGCACGACAAGATCCGCCTGATCGCGTCCGAGAACTACGTGTCGCAGGCGGTGCTCGAAGCCACCGGCAGCGTGCTCACCAACAAGTACTCCGAGGGCTACGCCGGCAAGCGCTACTACGAGGGCCAGCAGTTCATCGACCAGGTCGAGCAGGTGGCGATCGAGCGCGCGAAGGCCGTGTTCGGCACCGACCACGCGAACGTCCAGCCGTACTCCGGCTCCCCGGCCAACCTCGCGGTGTACCTGGCGTTCGCCAAACCGGGCGACACCGTGCTCGGCATGGCGCTGCCCGACGGCGGCCACCTCACGCACGGCTGGAGCGTGTCCGCGACCGGCAAGTGGTTCACGCCGGTCCGCTACGGCGTACGGAAGGAAACCGGCCGCGTCGACCTCGACCAGGTCCGCGACCTCGCCCGCCAGCACCGGCCGAAGCTGATCTTCGCGGGCGGCACGGCCATCCCGCGCACCATCGACTTCCCGGCGTTCGCGGAGATCGCCCGCGAGGTCGACGCCGTGCTGGTCGCCGACATCGCGCACATCGCCGGCCTGATCGCGGGCGGCGCGCACCCGTCTCCGGTCGGCCACGCGCAGGTCATCACCACGACGACGCACAAGACCCTTCGCGGTCCGCGCGGCGCGATGATCCTGTCGGACGCCGAGCACGCCAAGGCGGTCGACAAGGCGGTGTTCCCGGGGCTGCAGGGCGGTCCGCACAACCACACGACGGCCGCCATCGCGGTCGCGCTGGGGGAGGCGCAGCAGCCGTCGTTCTCCGAGTACGCGCACACGATCGTCGCGAACGCCAAGGCGCTGGCCGAAGCGCTGGTCGAACGCGGGTACGACCTGGTCTCCGGCGGCACGGACAATCACCTGCTGCTGATCGACCTGACCAACAAGGCAGTGCCCGGCAAGCCCGCCGCGCAGGCGCTGGACCGCGCGGGCATCGAGCTGAACTACAACACCGTTCCGTTCGACCCGCGCAAGCCGTTCGACCCGTCCGGCATCCGGCTGGGCACGTCGGCGATCACCACGCGCGGGCTCAAGCCCGAGCACCAGGTGCAGGTCGCGGACTGGATCGACCGGACCGTGACCGCCGCGGCGGCGCAGCAGGACGGCGCGCTGGACACGATCGCCGCGGAGATCCGCGAGTTCCTGCACCCGTTCCCGATCCCGGGGTACAGCGAGTGACGTCGTGAGTGGCGATCGCGGTTCTAACCGTGATCGCCACTCACGAGCTTTTGATTGAGCCGCGCGGCCTGGCGGGTCAAGTGCTCCTTCTCCGCGAGGTTCGGCGCTTTCTCCGCCGCTTCGCGGTACAGCCGGGCCGCCGTGACGAGGTCGCCGTCGCGCTCGTGCAGGTAGGCCGCCACGGCCCGGTGCCGCGGCAGTTTTTCGTCCAGTTCCGACAGCGCCTTCAGCCCTGCCCGAGGTCCGTCCGCCTCGCCGACCGCGACCGCCCGGTTGAGCCGGACGATCGGGCTGTCGGTCAGCGCGAGAAGCTCGTCGTACCACTCCACGATCTGTACCCAGTCGGTTTCCTCCGCGGCGAGGGCGTCGGCGTGCAGCGCGGCGATCGCGGCCTGGGCCTGGTACTCGCCCAGCTGGTCGCGGGCCAGCGCCGCCTGCAGGATGTCGACGCCCTCGGCGATCAGCCGGGTGTCCCATAGGCTGCGGTCCTGTTCGGCGAGCGGCACGAGGCTGCCGTCCGGCGTCGTCCGCGCCGCCCGGCGGGCGTGGTGCAACAGCATCAACGCGAGCAGACCGGCCACTTCCGGATGGTCGAAACCCGCCGCGAGCTGCCGGGTCAGCCGGATGGCCTCGGCGGCGAGGTCGAGTTCGCCGGAGTAGCCCTCGTTGAACACCAGGTACAGCACGCGCAGGACGGTCGCGACGTCTCCGGGCGCGTCGAACCGGACGTCGGACACGGTTTTCTTCGCCCGGCTGATCCGTTGCGCCATCGTCGCTTCCGGCACCAGATACGCCTGCGCGATCTGCTTCGTGGTCAGCCCGCCGACCGCGCGCAGCGTGAGCGCGACGGCCGACGACGGCGTCAAAGACGGGTGCGCGCACAGGAAGTACAGCTGGAGCGAATCGTCCACTGCGGACGCCGGACCGGGCGGTGGCTCGGCGTCCACGGCCACTTCCCGGCCCCGGCGAGCGGATTCCGACCGCGTGGCGTCGAGGAACCGACGCCACGCGGCGGAGATGAGCCACGCCTTCGGGTCGCGCGGCGGATCGTCCCGCCACGCATCCAGTGCGCGGATCAGCGCTTCCTGCACGGCATCCTCGGCCGACGCGAAGTCCGCTCCGCGCCGGACGAGGATGCCGATCACCGCGGGCACGAGTTCCCGCAGCAACTCCTCGTTCATTCGGTCACCGTGGGCTTGACGCCGTAGCACGGGCGCAGTTCGAGCCATTCGTGGATCGGCTTGCCGCCCGCGCCGGGCGCCGCGGAAAGCTCGGCGGCCAGTTCGAGCGCGCGCTCGTAGCTGTCGACGTCGATGAGCATCCAGCCCGCGATGACGTCCTTGGTTTCGGCGAACGGACCGTCGGTGACCGGCGGGCGGCCCTCCCCGTCGTAGCGGACCCACGTCCCTTCCGAGGACAGCGCCTGCTCGCTGACGAACTCGCCGGTCTCCTCGAGCCGCTTCGCGAAGTCGCGCATGTACTGGATGTGGGCGGTGACCTCCTCGGGCGTCCACTGGTCCATGGGCACGTCGTTCACCGAAGCCGGCGCGCCGCGGTAGTGCTTGAGCAGCAGGTACTTGGCCATCGTGGTTCTCCTCAGTGCTGGTGGCGACCCCTTGTCGGCCACGTTCGCGCCAGGGACGGAGCCGGTCTCGCGTTCTCGACATCGCTGGGCGAGAGATTAGCGTCACACGATATTTGGTTGATGAATGCAAGCTTTTCGGGAACAGTTGTGACAGGCAAGTAGTTGAGGGATACAAGCAAGTAACCCGGCACTGAGGGAGACCACCATGAGCGACACCGCCACTGCGGAAGGGGGCGCCACCACGAACGGACGGCTTTCACACCGGCAGATCCTCACGGTTCTGTCCGGACTGATGCTCGGCATGTTCCTGGCGGCCCTCGACCAGACCATCGTGTCCTCGGCGATGAAGACCATCGCCGACGAACTGCACGGACAGAGCCTGCAGGCCTGGGCCACCACCGCCTACCTGATCACCGCGACGCTTTCCACGCCGCTGTACGGCAAGCTGTCCGACCTCTTCGGCCGCAAGCCGATGTACCTGACCGCGATCTCGCTGTTCCTCGCGGGCTCGCTGGCGAGCGCGATGGCCGGATCGATGTACGAACTGGCCGCGTTCCGCGCGTTCCAGGGCCTCGGCGCCGGCGGTCTGATGTCGCTCGCGCTGGCGATCATCACCGACATCACCTCGCCGCGGGAACGCAGCCGCTACCAGGGCTACTTCATGGCCGTCTTCGGTGTCTCGAGCGTCGCCGGCCCGGTCGTCGGCGGGTTCTTCGCCGGACTCGACTCGTTCGCCGGCCTGACCGGCTGGCGCTGGGTGTTCATGGTGAACGTCCCGATCGCGCTCGCCGCGCTGGTCGTCGTGAGCAAGGTGCTGAACCTCCCGCACACCCGCGTGGACCAGAAGGTCGACTTCCTCGGAGCCGGCGCGCTGGCGCTGGGCCTCGTGCCGCTGCTGCTCGTCGCCGAGCAGGGCCGCGAATGGGGATGGGGTTCGCCCGCGTCGCTGGCGATGTACCTGGTCGGCGCGCTCGGCGTGGCCCTGTTCATCCTGCAGGAACGCCGGATGGGCGACGCTGCCCTGCTGCCGCTGCGGCTGTTCCGCAGCGGGGTGTTCCGGGTGTCGACGGCGGTCACCGTGATCCAGGGCATCGGGATGTTCGGCGCGATGATGTCGCTGCCGCTGTACCTGCAGATCGTCAAAGGCGCGACGCCGACCCAGGCCGGGCTGCAGATGCTGCCGCTGACCCTCGGGATCATGGTCGCGAGCCTCGGCAGCGGCCGGATCATCACCCGGACCGGCCGGTACAAGGGCTTCGCGGTCGCCGGACTCGGCCTGATGGCCGCGGCGGTGTTCTCGTTCTCGCTGATCGGGGTGGACACCGCGCTCGGCGTGGTCATGGCCATCGCGTTCGTGCTCGGACTGGGCCTCGGCTCGACCATGCAGACGCTGACCCTGGCCGCCACGAACGACGTCACGCCCCGCGACATCGGCGTCGCGACCTCGTCGGTCACGTTCTTCCGGCAGATCGGCGGCACGGCGGGCACCGCGGTGTTCCTGTCGATCCTGTTCAGCACGGTCGGCGACCGGATCGCGGCGGCGGTCCGCTCGGCGATGGCCTCCCCGGCCTACACCGCGGCGCTGGCGCAGCACCCGGAGTTCGCGCGGCAGCTGGCCGGCGGCGGGCTCGACGTGAACGACACCTCGTTCCTGGCGCACCTCGACCCGGTGCTCGCCCGGCCGATCCTGGAAGGGTTCTCCAGCTCGATGAGCACGGTGTTCCTGATCGGCGGCGCGGTGCTGACCGTCGGGTTCGCGCTGGTCTGGCTGCTGCGGGAGAAGCCGCTTTCTGACAAGTCGGCGATGGAGCAGCGCGCCGAGCAGGAAGCGGGCGAACTGGCCCTCGCGGGCTGACCGAACAGGAAAAAGGGCCGTCCACCTTCTCCGGTGGACGGCCCTTTTTCGCGTGGCTCAGTGGTGCGCTTCGCCGTTGATCTCTTCCTTGGCGAGGCGGTCCTTCTCGCGCTCGAGCGACCGGTTGATCTCGGCCTCGGCCTCGCTGCGGCCCACCCACGAGGAGCCCTCGACGCTCTTGCCCGGCTCGAGGTCCTTGTAGACCTCGAAGAAGTGCTGGATCTCGAGCTTGTGGAACTCGTTCAGGTGGTGGATGTCCCGCAGGTGCTCGAGACGCGGGTCGTTCGTCGGGACGGCGAGGACCTTGTCGTCCGGGCCCTTCTCGTCGGTCATCCGGAACATGCCGATCGCCCGGCAGCGGATCAGGCATCCGGGAAACGTCGGCTCCTGGACGAGCACGAGCACGTCGAGCGGGTCGCCGTCCTGGCCGAGCGTGTCGTCGATGAAGCCGTAGTCGGCCGGGTACTGGGTCGCGGTGAACAGGGTCCGGTCGAGCTTGATCCGACCGGTCTTGTGATCGACCTCGTACTTGTTGCGCTCCCCCTTGGGGATTTCGATCGTGACGTCGAATTCCACGGCCGTCCTCGCTGCTTCTCGAATCTCGGTGTCCCACACGCTCGTGGGCGGCAACCTCATGACCTCGTTGACGTCACTAGTGTGGACTACGCCCCATCGGCCGGTCGCGCCGATGTCGGCCAGACGGCATGTGACCTTGGCCCCTCCGGGGGCGGGTGAGAAGGAGTGGTGGGTGCCGGAAAACGACCAGCCGAGGTGGCCCACGGGCGACGAGGACACCTCGTCGCAGGCGGACCGGGCGACCTCCCGCCTTCCCCTGCCCAAGCGCGACGCGGGAGCCACCGCGCAGCTTTCCGTGCCGAACGTCACACCGGGCGACGGGCCCGGATCGTGGTTCCGGCCGAACGTCCCGCCGGAGGAGGTCCCCGGGCTGAACGCGCCCTCGGACGCTCCCGTCTCGCCGCCGGAACCGCCGCGGTCGAACCTCGCGGACCGGATGAGCGGTGCTTCGACGTCCGGGACTTCCGCGCGGCCCGAGGAACCGAAGCCGCAGGCGCCGTGGGTGCCAGTGGAGGGACCGACGCGGTTCGCGGCCGGGGTGCCGCGGCCGGGCGACAACGCGGGCGGTCCGGACGCTGAGGAGACCGTGCAGTCTTCGACGGTCGCCAAGGATTCCGGCGAGCAGACTTCCCCGGTGCCGTCCCGGCAGCAGGAGGGTTCCGCGGAGCGGACAGTCTGGGCGCAGCCGAACGTTTCGCCTGGTCAGGGCGGGCAGCAGGAATCCTCGCCCGCGTGGCAGGCCCCGCGGAAGCCGGGGAACTCGCTGTTCGAGCCCGCCGGAGCAGAGTCCGGTTCCGGGGCTTCGGGCGAGGGGCAGGGGTGGAACCCGTTCCAGTCCGGCCAGTCCGGCCAGCCCGCCGGGCAGCAGTTCGCCGCGTTCCGGGACGAAACGCCGGGAACGGGCGAAAACAACCAGGGCTGGGCCGCGTTCCGGCCGATCATCGCGCGTGACGAGCAGGGGCAGGAGCCGCCCAAGGAGGGCTGGACCGCCTTCCGGAACGACTCCGGTCCCGGCGAGGCGGGCGCTGCTGGCTCGTCTGGCCAGGACCAGTCCGGTCGAGCTGGCTCGGCTCAGCCGGGTCGTGCCGGAGACGGGGCGCAGGAGTTCCGAGGCGAGTCCGGTGCCGCCCGCTCGGCGTCATCCGGCCAGGCTCAGGGCCGCGCCGGGGAGGAGCCGCAGACGAACTGGACCGGCTTCCGGGGCGAATCCGGCCCGGTCGCGGGATCCGCCGCCGCGCGTCTCAACCCGGGCCAGCCGGGCCGTCCCGGGAATGAAGCCCAGGAGAACCGGGCTGGTTCTGGCAGCTCTGATCAGGCTCAGCCGGGGCGTTCGCAGGAGATGCGGGCAGGTTCTGGCAGCTCGGATCAGGCTCAGCCGAGCCGTTCGGGGGAGAGCTGGGCTGGTTCTGACGGTGCGAATCACGTTCAGCCGGGCCGTCCGGGGAACGAACCACAGGAGAACCAGGCTGGTTCCGGCAGCTCCACCGCGGGTCAGCCCGCTCGGCAGGGGAACGAGTCGCAGGCGAACCGGAACGAAGCCGGTCCGGCCGGTTCCGGAGCCGAGCCGTGGTCGCAGCAGATCGAAATCCCGGTCCGTCCCGCTCTGCCCGAACCGGCGCCCGGGACCATCCCGCCCGCGGGCGGGACGGTGCGGCCGATGCGGATCGACCCCACCGGCAGTCAGTTCCCGGCGGAGGCGACCGTCGGGATTCCGCGCCCGCCAGAGGGTTTCTCCAGCGCACCCGAGGCGCAGGAGGGGCCGTCCGAAGCGACCATCGGGATTCCCCGGCCCGCGGACGGTTTCGCGGAGCGTCCAGGTCCGGAGCAGATTTCGCCGCGCGCCGCCGCGGAGCAGTCGCCCCCGGAGCCGCCTGCCGGTGCCGGGCCGACCCCGCCCGCGGGCGACGCGCCTCGTCCGGAGGGGAAGAAGCCTCGCCGGAAGGCGCTGATCCTGGCGCTCGTCGTGCTGCTTCTGCTGGCCGCTGCGGGTGGTGCGTCGGCCGTGCCCGCCATCTCCAACCGGCTCGGGTTGCCGTGGGCGCCGAACGCGCCGAAGGGCAGTGCGCCCGACCCCGCCGACGCCAGCCTGGCCCTGCACGGCCCAGACACCTCCGGGCAGGGGCCGTCCGCGAACGGCGTCGCCGCGAAGCTTTCCGGACCCGCCGGTGCGCCCGCGCTCTCGCAGCTCAGCGGCAGCGTCATCGACCCGGCCAGCGGCACCGTGCTGTGGGACCACGCGTCGAACACCCCGCTGACCCCGGCGTCGACCACGAAGATCCTCACCGTCTCTGCGGCGCTGCTCGCGATGGAGCCGACGAAGCGGATCCCCACCAAGATCGTCCAGGGCGCGCAGCCGGGCACGGTCGTCATCGTCGGCGGCGGCGACCCGTCGCTGACCGCGTTGCCGGTCGGCACCGATTCGCCGCTCTACCCGGGCGCGGCGCACGTCGACGACCTGGTCAACCAGGTCAAGAAGGCCGTCGGCACCGTCACGAAGGTCCAGCTCGACGCGAGCGCCTTCAGCGGTCCGAACACCGCGCCGGGCTGGGAACCGAGTGACGCGCCGTCGCTGTACGGCGCCCCGATCGTCCCGGCCATGACCGACGGCGGCCGCGGCAACCCGAAGGTCGACGAGACCATGCGCTCGGCCAATCCGGGGACCGCGCTCACTCAGCTCGTCGCGGACAAGCTCGGCGCGGCCCCCGGCGGACCCGCCAAGACGCCCGAAGGCGCGAAGGTTCTCGGCGAGGTCCAGTCGGCCCCGCTGCCGGACCTCGCGTACGCGCTGCTGCAGATCTCCGACAACGTGCTCGCCGACTCGCTCGGCCGCCAGGTCGCCATGGCCACCGGCGGGGAAGCGTCGTTCGCCGGCGCCGCCGCCGCGGTGAAGAAGGTATTGGCGGACCACGGATTCGACGTCAACGGCCTTCAGCTGTTCGACACGAGCGGACTGTCCAATCAGAACAAGGTGCCGGCCAGGCTGCTGGCCCAGGTGCTCGCCGCGGCGGCCGGTCCGGACGGCAAGGACCCGAACACGCCGAAGCTGCGTCCGCTGCTGGCCGGCCTGCCGGTCGCGGGCAGCCCGGAAGGCACCCTGCACGGCCGGTACCACTCGCCCGAAACCCAAGGCGGCAGGGGCTGGGTGCGGGCCAAGACCGGCACGCTCACCGGCGTCAACACCCTCGCGGGGTATGTGCTCGACAGCGACAACCGCGTACTCGCCTTCGCGTTCATGTCCAACGGTTCGGAGAAGAACGCCGGGCAGGCGGCGCTCGACGTGCTGGCGACGGCCCTGCGAGGCTGCGGCTGCAAGTAACCGGCAGGCAAGCGGCACTGAGCCGACTCGCTGAACCCGCTCGGCTGAGCTGCCCACAATCGCGGACCGGCAGGTAGCGTCGGAGGGGTGAGCCAGGAAACCGAGACCCGACGGCGGCCCATGGTCGACTGGGACCGGGCAGCCGCCACCGGCGCGCTGCTGGTGCGCGGCGGCCCGCAGGTCGCCCGCGGCGAAGCCGACCGCGCGGTGGTCGACCTGCGGGAGCTGACCGCCGAGGCGGAGGGGCACGTCCGCGAGCTGACCGGCCTCGGCCAGGACCTGCCGCTGCTGCCCGGCACCGTGGTCGACCGGCCCGGCTGGGTCCGGTCCGCGGCGTCCGGTCTCGGCGAGCTCACCGGTCGTGCGCTGCCCGCGGCGCAGGGCGGTCCGCTCGGCCCGATCCTGGCGTCCGGCGCGGGCGTGCAGACCGGGTTGCTGCTCGCCTTCCTGGCGTCCCGCGTGCTCGGCCAGTACGACCCGTTCGGCGGGCCCGAGAACAAGGGCGAGCTGCTGCTCGTCGCGCCGAACGTGGTGGCCGCCGAACGCGCGATGAAGGTGCCCGCGCACGATTTCCGGCTGTGGGTCTGCCTGCACGAATGCACGCACCGGCTGCAGTTCACCGCGGTGCCGTGGCTGCGCGACTACTTCGCCGACGAGGTCGAACGGCTGGTGTCCGGGCTCGCGGAGAGCTCCGCCGACGGCCTGGCCGAGCTGCTCGGCAGGCTGCCCGACGCACTGCGCAACCGCGGCAAGGGCGGTGGCATCGCGGAATTGCTGCAGTCGCCGAAGCAACGCTCGGTTTTCGATCGGCTGCTGGCGTTGTCCACGCTGCTGGAAGGCCACGCCGATTACGTGATGGACGCGGTCGGCCCGCAGGTCGTGCCCAGTGTCGAACAGATCCGGGCGCGGTTCACCGCACGTCGCCAGGGCGGCGGGATTTTCGACCGGCTGCTGCGCGCGGTGCTCGGCCTCGACGCGAAGATCCGCCAGTACGAGGAAGGCGCGAAGTTCACGCGGCACGTGGTCGACGCGGTCGGGATGGACGGGTTCAACAAGGTTTGGCGCTCGCCGAACACCTTGCCGACCCGCGCTGAGATCGCCGACCCCGCGGCCTGGGTGCGGCGCCTGCACGGGTGAGCGCGCTCGCCGCGGTCCGGACAGCGGTCCGCGATTTCCTTGCGACAGTCGCTGTTCCTGGCGAAGTGTGTGTCGCGGTGTCGGGTGGCGCGGACTCTCTAGCGCTTGCCGAAGCGACGGCGTACGTCCTTCGGCACCGAGACGTCCGTACGCGGGCTCTCGTGGTGGATCACGGTCTTCAGGCCGATTCAGCCGTCGTTGCCGCCGAAGCAGCGACGGCCGTGAAGGGCCTCGGCATCGACGTCGTCGAAGTGCACGCCGTGCATGTCGTAGGCAAAGGCGGTCCCGAAGCAGCGGCGCGCGCCGCGAGGTACCACGCGCTGCGCGAAGCGTTGCCGAACGGCGAAGGGCTCGTGCTGCTTGGCCACACTCAAGACGACCAAGCCGAGACAGTGCTGCTCGGTCTAGGCCGTGGCTCCGGACCGCGGTCGCTGGCCGGCATGCGTCCGCACGATCCGCCGTGGGGCCGTCCGCTGCTTGGCATCACCCGCGCGCAAACCGTTGCGGCGTGCGCAGAACTCGGCCTGGAGCCGTGGCAAGACCCGCACAACGCCGATCCCCGCTTCACCCGCGTACGGCTGCGTACGGAAGCACTGCCGCTCCTGGAGGACGTGCTGTCAGGTGGAGTCGCTCCAGCTTTAGCCCGTACGGCCGCACAGCTGCGCGAAGACACCGAGGCGTTGGACACACTCGCCGCGCGCGTACACGAGCGCGCGGCCCGCGAAGACGACCTCGACGTAGCCGTGCTCGCGGCCGAGCCCGCTGCGCTGCGCAGACGGGTTCTCCGCAGGTGGCTGCTGAACTCCGGGGTTCGCGAGCTGACCGACGCGCACCTGCGTTCGGTCGACGCGCTCGTGGCCCGGTGGCGGGGCCAGGGCGGGGTGTGGCTGCCGGGCAACTTGGAGGCTCGACGGCGGCGTGGCAGGCTCTCGCTTGCCGGACCCGAACCCACCACCCGAGGGGAATGACGCGTGTACGAGGGCGAGATCGCCTCCGTGCTCATCACCGAGCAGCAGATCAAGGACAAGATCGCGGAGCTGGCGGCGAAAATCGCCGCGGACCACCCGGAAAACGGCCAGGGCGACCTTCTCCTGGTCGGCGTCCTCAAGGGCGCCGTCATGTTCATGACCGACTTCGCGCGGGCGCTTCCGGTGCCGACGCAGCTGGAGTTCATGGCCGTGTCGTCCTACGGGTCTTCGACCTCGTCGTCGGGGGTGGTGCGGATCCTGAAGGACCTCGACCGCGACATCGCCGGGCGCGACGTGATCATCGTCGAGGACATCGTCGACTCCGGGCTCACCCTGTCCTGGCTGCTGAAGAACCTGGCGAGCCGGAACCCGGCCTCGCTCGAGGTCGTCTCGCTGCTGCGCAAGCCGGAAGCCGTGAAGGTCGAGGTGCCGGTCAAGTACATCGGCTTCGACATCCCCAACGAATTCGTCGTCGGCTACGGCCTCGACTACGCCGAGCGCTACCGCGACCTGCCCTACATCGGCACGCTCGATCCGCACGTCTACACGTCCGGTTAGCCCGGTTCGCGAGAAACCCCTCGGGGGCGGAACCCGGATGCGCGAAATCGCGTCATAGGGCTCGACCAGGTGCGTTAACCTATGCGAAGACCTATTGCCATGCGGACGAGTGACACCAGCCGACGGGCTGGTCCTCGCGCGGGGGAACGGAGAGAGGCAGATGGGCAACAACAGCTCGGCGGACGCCGCGGCGTTCAAGAACGCCGCCGTCAACGGCCAGGTCGGAATCGACCCGGATGCCGCGCAGACCGTGCTGAAGAAGATCCGGACCGGACGGGACGCGGTCGAAGCTCTCCTGAACAGCGCCGGCACGCTCGCGCAGCCGCCGAAGCTCGGCGCGAACCCGGTCGGCAAGGCGATGGCGACGAAGTTCGTGCAGCGCGCCGACGGCGGCGGCGACTCCTACTCGTCCGCGCTGCAGAACCTGCTCAGCCAGTACCAGGCGGCGGAGGAAGGCATCGTCGCGGCGATGGCCCGCTACCACGAGTTCGACCAGTCCGCCGGCGACCCGTTCCGCAACAAGGCCTGACGTCCTAGGGGGATCACGCAGTCATGGCACCGAACACGAACACCTCGGCCCCGGGCGGCTCCGTCCCGGACGGATCGGGCTACAACACTTCCGGCTACGGCACCTCGTCGTCGGTTCCCGCGCCCGGTTCGGCCGTCGCGATGGGCTCGAACTCGACGGCCGACGACATCGTCGCGTCGGCGCGCAGCAGCTCCGGCGGCTTCGAGATCGGCGGCGACCGCGCCATCGCCAACCCGCCGAACTGGCAGGCGCAGGAAAGCCACCAGCTCTACATCGGCGCGACCACGGACAACGACCCGGGCACGGCCGAGTCCACCGGGCAGCACTGGGCCAAGCACGGCACCGAGCTGAAGCAGGCGTCCGACGACCTGTACAACGCGATCACCGAACTGGGCAACGTCTGGGTCGGTCAGGGCGCGGCGGGCGCGCAGGGCGCGCTCGTGGCGATCGCCAACTCCGGCACGCAGGCGTCCGACGCCGCGCACACGATGGCCGACCGGCTCGCCCGCCAGGCCGCCGCGGCCGCCGAGGTCAAGAAGATGCCCGCCCCGCGCGACTACGACCCGAAGCAGGCCATGACGGCCGCGCTCGCGGGCGGTCCGGCCGCGCTGGCCGCGGACCAGAAGGCGCAGGCGGACGCCGCGAACGACGTCAAGGCGCAGCAGGTCGCGTTCTTCAACGCCTACACGCAGGCGATGAGCGAGGTCGACAGCTCCACCCCGAGCTTCGGCCCGGACTCGCTCGGCATGAAGCCGACCGCGACGCACTTCAACGGCAACTCGTTCAACAGCGTCAACAACATCGGCCACACCGACGCTCCCGGCGCGCTCAGTTCGCCGGCCAGCTTCGGCACGGTCGGCGCGCACGGCGCCTTCGGCGGTACTGGGGTCGCCGGGCACGGCGCCCCGGCGCACGTCTCGGCCGACTCGGGCAAGTACGGGACCTCTGGCTTCGAAGGCGGCGGTGGCGCGCTCGGTGCGGGCGCGGGCGCGGGCGCGGGTGTCGGCGTGGGCGCGGGTTCCGGCGTCGGCGCGGCCCCGGTTGCTCCGGCCGCACCCGCGAGCTCGGGCGGCAGCGGGCTCGGCGCCGCGCTCGGCCTCGGCGCCATCGGCGCGGGAGCCGGATTCGCCGGCGGCAAGCTCGGCGAGGGCAACCGCAGCGGTTCGCGCAAGGAGGAGGAAGGCAAGACCTCCGCGGCGTCCGAGCACCAGAGCGGGCAGAGCGCCGCGTCGGCGGCTCCGCAGCAGCAGGGCGTCGTCCCGGCGAGCGGCACCATCGGCCAGCCGCAGGGCGGCATGAACCCGATGGGCGGCGGCATGGGCGGAGCGGGCGCGCACGGCGCGGGCGAAGGGGACGAGGAGCACACGCACGCTTCGTTCCTCATCGAGCCGGACCCGGACGACGCGTTCGGGGCCAACCAGGCCACCCCGCCGCCGGTCATCGGCGCGTGGTCGGACGACGACAACTGACGCAGTGCTGGCGGGCGCGTGACCGGGACCGGTCACGCGCCCGCCAGCGTTCGCAACACGTGGGGTAGGGGGTTGGTCGATGCCGAACGCGGAGCTGCTCGCGCCGATCGAGGTGGACTTCCTGTGGGAGTCGGCCGGTTTGGGCGAGCTGCCGTATCCGCTGCGGATCCGTTCGCACGGCGCGACGATGGACGAGCGCTCGGCGCTGCGCACGCGCACGCTCGGCGCACTGGCCGACCGAGGGCTCGCGGACGACCGCGGCAGGCCGGCCCCGCACGTCGAGGACTACTTCGGCATCCTCGCGTCGCCGGACGTCAGCCTCGACACCGTCCAGTTGCTCGACCCGAACGGCGAACCGCTGCTCGCGGTCGCGGGCAGCGTGAACGGCGAGGGTCTGTTCGCCGTGCAGGACCAGCGCGGGCTGCACCTGCACCCGTGCGCGCCGGACGGACTGGCCACGGCGATCATCTCGCTCCTGCCGGGCGCTCCGCGCGGGACCGAGAAGTCGATCACGGTGCCGCTGGAGCAGCTGGTGGGCGCGTCCGGGGTCGACTTCATGCAGCGGCGCGGCAACCAGGTCGACGCCTCCGGCCGCGCGAGCGTGGACGAGGACCGCAAGGCGCTCGCCCGGCTGCACGCCCAGCAGCGCCTGCGCGGCGGCCAGATCGGCGCGAACGCCCGCAACCGCCTCGGCGGCCGCAGCCGGTCGACCGTGCTGAGCTGGTTCGACACCGAAACCGGCCGGTACTTCACCCAAGCCAGCCGGGGCCACGACGGACGCGACTGGATCACCATCGCGCCCGCTGATCCGGCGACGTTGCGGCACCGGCTCGGCGAGATGCTCGCGGGCGTCGCCGACCAGGCCAGCGCGGGAGCGTTCTGACCCGGTCGGGCCCGCTCGGCTGAAACCGTGCTTGAAGACCGCGGATCCGGCGCTACGCTGGGCCGGAGATCGTTGACCGGAGGGTGAGCAGCACCGGATGCACCAAGAGTTCTTCTCGCCGCTGGCCTTCGACTTCCTGTGGGAGTCGGCGGAGCTGGGCGAGCTGCCCTACCCGCTGCGCGTGCGCTCGCACGGCGCGACCGAGGACGAGCGCGTGTCGCTGCGGCACCGGGTCGACACCGAGCTGAAGGCCCGCGGCATCCGCGACGCGCGCGGCAGGCTCGAACCCGACATCGAGGACTGGCTGACGCTGCTCGCGCGCGCCCCGCACTCCATCGACGCGCTGCACATCCCGCAGTTCGAGGCGCATCCGGTCGCGCTGCTCGCCGCGGGCGACGAGCGCACCGGCGTGGTCGCGATCCAGGACGCCGACGGCATCTGGCTGCGCGCGATCCCGCCGGACGGGCTGGTGTCCGCGATCGTCGAATTGCTGCCCGGTGGTCCGCGCGGCAGTGAGGCGTCGGTCACGCTTCCGCTGGACGAGGCGTTGCACACCCAGCCGATCCGGGTGCCGGTCGCCGCGGGCGGCGGCCAGCCCGAGGAAAAGGGCGGCCGGCGGGCGAGGCGGCAGTCGCTCAGCGAGCGTGCCACCGTCGATCCGCGCGAGACCTACGCGCTCATCGCGGGCCAGCCGCGGCTGCGCGGCGGTCAGCTCGCAGCGAACAGCCGGTCCCAGCTGGGAACCCGGCAGCGGTCGCGGGTGCTCGGTTGGTTCGACACCGCCACCGGACGGTATTTGAGCTTGTCGAGGGCGGGTTCGGACGGCCGAGAATGGGTCACCGTCGCCCCGGCGGACCCGGCCACGCTGCGGAGCAGGCTGGGTGAAATGGTGGCCTCCGTGGCGGTCGACACCCGGTAAGCGGGTGGCGAGTCGTCCCGTACCGGGAACCCTCGCGCGGGATTGGCCGTTGACCTGCGAGAGGCTCGCCAGGCTTCCCCGCCCGCCCGGACGGTACCCTGGTGGGACGGGTGCCCGGCGGCGCCCACGGGTTGTCAAGATCGCGATGGCGGGTATCACAAGAGCCGCCCAACCAGGGAGGGTCGAGGCCGCAAGGGCCGAGTCGTATGAACCGGAAGAGCGTGCTCAGGAACCCACTGCTGTGGATCGTCGCGGGGTTGCTGGCGTTGTTCGCCTACAACACGATCTTCGACAGCGATCGTGGTTACACCCAGGCTCCTATCTCCACGGCGATGCAGCAGGTCAAGGCTGGACACGTCAAGGAAGCGAGCCTTGAGGACAAGGAGCAGCAGCTCAAACTGCTGCTCACGCAGAAGATCGACGTCGACGGGCAGCAGACCGACCAGGTCATCGCGCAGTTCCCCGGCGGTGCGACCGACGACATCTACAAAGCCCTCCTCGGCGCCAATGTCGACAACCAGGCGAACCATCCGATCAAGTTCACCACCAAGGTCACCCAGCAGAGCCTGCTGACCCAGATCCTGATCTTCGCGATCCCGCTGGCGCTGGTGCTCGGCCTGCTGATGTGGATGATGAACAACGCGCAGGGCGGCGGGAACCGCGTCCTGAACTTCGGCAAGTCGAAGGCGAAGCAGCTCAACAAGGACATGCCGAAGACGACCTTCGGCGACGTCGCGGGTGCCGACGAAGCGGTCGAAGAGCTGTACGAGATCAAGGACTTCCTGCAGAACCCGGCGCGCTACCAGGCGCTCGGCGCGAAGATCCCGAAGGGCGTTCTGCTCTACGGGCCGCCCGGCACCGGCAAGACGCTGCTCGCGCGTGCGGTCGCCGGCGAGGCGGGCGTGCCGTTCTACACGATTTCCGGTTCGGACTTCGTCGAGATGTTCGTCGGTGTCGGCGCGTCGCGTGTCCGCGACCTGTTCGAGCAGGCGAAGCAGAACGCGCCGTGCATCATCTTCGTGGACGAGATCGACGCGGTCGGCCGCCAGCGCGGCGCCGGCCTCGGCGGCGGCCACGACGAGCGCGAGCAGACGCTGAACCAGCTGCTGGTCGAGATGGACGGCTTCGACGCCCGCGGCGGCATCATCCTGATCGCGGCCACCAACCGGCCGGACATCCTCGACCCGGCGCTGCTGCGCCCCGGCCGGTTCGACCGGCAGATCCCGGTGTCCGCGCCGGACCTGCTCGGCCGCAAGGCGATCCTCGAGGTGCACGCCAAGGGCAAGCCGATCGCGCAGGGCACCGACCTGACCGGGCTGGCCAAGCGCACGGTCGGCATGTCCGGTGCGGACCTAGCCAACGTGCTGAACGAGGCCGCGCTGCTCACCGCCCGCGAGAACGGGCACGTGATCACCGACGCCGCGCTCGAGGAATCGGTCGACCGCGTGGTCGGCGGTCCCGCGCGCAAGAGCCGGATCATCTCCGAGAAGGAGAAGAAGATCACCGCCTACCACGAGGGCGGGCACGCGCTCGCCGCGTGGGCGATGCCGGACATCGAGCCGGTGTACAAGCTGACGATCCTGCCGCGCGGCCGCACCGGCGGGCACGCGCTGCTGGTGCCCGAGGACGACAAGCAGCTGATGACCCGGTCGGAGATGATCGGGCGGCTGGTGTTCGCGATGGGCGGCCGCACGGCCGAGGAACTCGTGTTCCACGAGCCCACCACCGGCGCGTCCTCGGACATCGAGCAGGCGACGAAGATCGCCCGCGCGATGGTCACCGAATACGGCATGAGCGCACGGCTGGGCGCGGTGAAGTACGGCCAGGAGCAGGGCGATCCGTTCCTCGGCCGGTCCGCGGGCCGCCAGGCCGACTACTCGCTCGAGGTGGCGCACGAGATCGACGAGGAGGTGCGCAAGCTCATCGAGACCGCGCACACCGAGGCGTGGCACGTGCTGAACACCTACCGCGACGTGCTCGACAACCTGGTCATGGAGCTGCTGGAGAAGGAAACGCTGCAGCGCAAGGACCTCGAGCGGATCTTTGCGACGGTCGAGAAGCGCCCGCACATCACCGTCTTCAACGAGTTCGGCGAGCGCACGCCGTCGGACAAGCCGCCGATCAAGACCCCGGGCGAGCTGGCGATGGAGCGCGGCGAGCCGTGGCCGCCGCCCGCTCCGGAGAAGGAGAAGCGCGCGCTGCAGCCCGCGCCGACCCCGGTCGGCACGGCGCCGGGTGCCGGCGATCTTCCCGGCGGGCCGCCGTACCAGGCTCCGGACCCGAACGCGAACCCGTACGCGCCGCCGCCCAACGGCGGGCGTCCGCCGGGCGGGCCGAACGGCACCGGCCGATGGGGCCCGCCGTATGGTGGTCAGCAGCAGCCGGGCGGTCCGGCAGGCGGCGGCTACCAGCCCGGTGGCCCGGGCGGTGCGCAGAGCGGACCGCCGAACTACGGGGCGCCTCCGGGCTGGACCCCGGCGACGTCCCCGGGCGGCCAGCAGCCGTGGCGCCCCGCCGAAGACCGTCCGCGTGAGCAGGGCTGGTTCGCCGACGGTGCGAACGGCCAGCAGCCGGACGAGGGGCAGCATCGGCGTGACGTCGACGGATCAGACAAGCAGTAAAGACGGCATCCGCCCGGTCTTCGATCAGGACCGGGCGGAGCGCGCGGTTCGCGAGCTGCTGCTCGCGTGCGGCGAAGACCCGGATCGGGACGGTCTCCAGGACACCCCGGCCCGGGTCGCTCGCGCTTACCGGGAAATGTTCGCCGGCCTCTACACCGATCCGGACGAGGTGCTGGCGCGGACGTTCGACGAATCGCACGAGGAGCTCGTGCTCGTCACGGACATCCCGATGTACTCGACCTGCGAGCACCACCTGCTCGCCTTCCACGGGGTAGCGCACGTCGGCTACATCCCGAACGCCGACGGCAAGGTCACCGGGCTCTCCAAGCTCGCTCGGCTGGTCGACCTGTACGCCAAGCGGCCGCAGGTCCAGGAGCGGCTCACGTCGCAGATCGCCGACGCGCTCGTGCGGAAGCTGGAGCCGCGCGGCGTGATCGTGGTCATCGAGGCCGAGCATTTGTGCATGTCGGTGCGCGGGATCCGCAAGCCGGGTTCGCGGACCACGACGTCGGCGGTACGCGGGATGCTGCGGTCGTCGGCGACTTCGCGGGCCGAGGCGATCGAGCTGATCCGGGGGCGCCGGTGATCCCCCGGCCGGGGCGGTGCGCCGTGATGGGCGTGCTGAACGTGACACCGGATTCGTTCTCCGACGGCGGTCGCTACTTCGATCTCGACCAGGCGCTGGAACACGCGCGCGAGATGTGGGCGCGCGGTGCGGACCTGATCGACGTAGGCGGCGAATCGACGCGGCCGGGAGCCTCGCGGGTCGACGCGGAGACCGAGGCCGGGCGCATCCTGCCGGTCATCCGGCAACTGGCTTCCGAAGGCGTCGTGCTGTCCGTCGACACCACGCGGGCCTCGGTCGCGGAAGCCGCGGTGACGGCCGGCGCGAAGGTGATCAACGACGTGTCCGGCGGGCTCGCCGATCCGGCGATGGGACGGGTCGCGGCGGAAACCAAGGCACCGTGGGTGCTGATGCACTGGCGCGGGCACAGCAAGGACATGAACGCGCTGGCCACGTACACCGACGTCGTCGCCGAGGTGCGCGGCGAGCTGCTGCAGCGGATTGACGAGGCGATCGCCGCCGGGGTTTCGGAGAGCGAGATCGTGCTCGATCCCGGCCTCGGGTTCGCGAAGCACGCCGAACACGACTGGGCGCTGCTGAACAGGCTCGATTCGTTGCTGGACCTGGGTTTCCCGGTCCTGGTGGGTGCCTCGCGCAAACGTTTCCTCGGCCGGTTGCTGGCCGGGAAGGACGGCGTGCCGAGGCCGCCGGACGGCCGCGAGATCGCCACCGCGTCGATCTCGGCGCTGGCCGCCGCGGCGGGAGCTTGGGGCGTACGGGTGCACGAGGTGGGGGCTTCACTGGACGCCGTGGCGGTGGCCGCGGCCTGGCAGCAAGGACGGGCCGATGGCTGACCGCATCACGCTCACCGGACTGCGCGTGTTCGGCCGGCATGGGGTCTTCGAGCACGAGAAGCGCGACGGACAGGAATTCGGCGTCGACATCGTCGCGTGGCTCGACCTCGGGCCAGCGGCGGCGTCGGACGACCTGGCGAAGACGCTGCACTACGGCGAGCTGGCCGAGCTGGCGGCGGGGATCGTCGCCGGGGAGCCGTACGACCTGATCGAGAGCGTCGCCGGGAGGATCGCCGACGAGGTCATGCGCGACGACCGGCTGACCGCGGTCGAGGTCACCGTGCACAAGCCCTCCGCGCCGATTCCTCTGACGTTCGACGACGTCGCCGTCACCATCCGGCGGGAGCGGTGAGCCGCGCGGTCCTGTCGCTGGGCTCCAACCTCGGCGACCGGCTCGGCTACCTGCGCAGCGCGGTGGACGCGGTGCGCCCGGCGCTCGTCGCGGTGTCCGGGGTGTACGAGACGAAAGCCTGGGGCGTCGAGGACCAGCCGGATTTCCTGAACGCGCTGTGCATCGTCGACGACCCGGCGCGCGACCACTGGGCGTGGCTGCGCGCCGGGCAGGCGGCCGAACAGGCGGCGGGCCGGGTGCGCGAACTGCGCTGGGGCCCGCGCACGCTAGATGTCGACATAGTGACAGTGCAGGGCGTGACATCCGACGACCCGGAGCTGCTGCTGCCGCACCCCGGGACCCCGGACCGGGCGAGCGTGCTGATCCCGTGGCTCGAGATCGACCCGGACGCCGAGGTCCCCGGGCACGGCCGGGCCGCCGACCTGCTCGCCCGGCTGCCGGAAGCCGACCGGTCGGGCGTCGTTCTGCGGCCCGACCTGACCCTGGCCTAGGCCGGGTTCACCCCCGAGGCCCGCAGCGCCGCCGCCAGGAACCGCAGCTCCTCCTGGGTGCTCGGGATCGGCGGCCAGCCGTTGATGGTCGCCAGCAGCTGCCAGTACCGCTCCGAACGCGGGTCCGCGCCTTCGCTGATCGTTTCGAGCAGCTTGGTGCGGAACGCCGGATCGTCCGGATCCTGGCCGGGCCTGGCCGACGCCGTCGCGATGCGGTCCGCCAGTGCGCGCCCGGCCGGGGAGTCCGGGGCCGCGCCCGCGTCGAGCGCCGTGCGGGCTTCGGCGATCCAGGCGAACCAGTGTTCCTGCTGCGCCTTCGTCGGCTGTTCGTACTCGCCAGCGGCGACTGTCCGCGCGTGCCGCGTGCTCATGTCCCGGATCAGCTGCCGGAAATCCGGGTCCTGCACGAGTTCCGCGAACTCGATCCAGGCCTCCAGCTGTTCCGGGGCCGGATCATCCGGAAGATCCGGTTTCGCCGAGCGCATTCGCGTGTAGAACTCGGTGTCGACGTCGAGCCCGTCGACCATTTCGTCCCAGAACTCGTCGACCAGACGGCGGCGTTCCTCGTCCGGCATTCGGGCGATGCGATTCATCAGTTCCACTTCCTCCAGCTCGGAATCCCGTTTCAGCACCGCGCGCAATACCGCGCGGCGCAGCCGCAACCGCCGGATCTGCTCGTCCAGGGCGTCGACGTGGCTCGTCGCCAGGTCGCGCATCGTCGTCTCGCGCGCCAGTGCGCGGGACACGTCGGGCAGGCCGATGCCCAGTTCGCGCAGCGTCCGCACCAGCTCCAGCCGGACGAGCGCGTGCGCGTCGTACAACCGGTAGCCGGCGTTGGTCCGCTGCGTGGGCGGGAGCAGGCCCTCGTCGGAGTAGAACCGGATGGTCTTCACCGGCAGCCCGGTGCGCCGGGACAGTTCGCCGATCGTGAAGACCGTGGTGGCGGGCATGTCAGGCATCGTGGAGTCTCCAGTCGCTGGAGAGTCAAGCGTGCCAGAACGGCCTCGGTACGGTGGAGTCATGCACTTCACGCGGTCCCGGGACCTGGTCGTGGCCGCGGTCCTCGGCCTCGCCGTGGTCTATGTGCTGTTCCAGGCGGCTTACGGCGATCTGCCGCCGCTGCCCACGCTCGCCGGGGTGACCTTCGCGGTGCTCGCGATCGCCGAGGCGGGATTGGCGTTGTCGATCCGGTCGCGGATCAAGTCGGGCCGGGTGCACGGCGACGCGGTCGGGATCGCCAGGGCGGTGGCGCTGGCGAAGGCGTCGTCGCTGGCCGGGGCGTTTCTCGGCGGTGCCTGGCTGGCGGCGTTCATCTATGTTTTCCCGCGACGTGACGAACTCGTTGCCGCGGTCTCCGACAGCAGGTCGGCGGTCGTCGGGGCGGTCTCGTCGGCGCTGCTCGTAGCTGCCGGTTTGTGGCTCGAGCATTGCTGCCGGACGCCGCCGGAGGACCGTCGGGAATCGACCGATTAACGCTCCGATCGCGCCGCTCGAAGTACCGACTAGGTCTCATTCGGATCACCGGAAGGTACGGTGTCAGGCATGACTGGCGTGGGTGACGACTCGCACGGCCGCCGCCCTGGCAGGCCGTGGCTCGTCGTCGGATTGCTCCTCGCTGTCGGCGCCACCCTCGCATTGGTGCTCAGCGACGACCTCCGGTACCTCCGGCTCGGGATCGTCGCCGCGCTCTGGGCCGCCCTGATCGGCGCCTTCCTGGCTGTCCGGGCCCGCAAGAACGCGGCGCACAGCGAGGACGCGGTCGCCGAGGCGCAGGCGGTGTACGAACTCGAGCTGGAACGCGAGATCGCGGCCCGGCGGGAGTACGAGCTCGAACTCGAGACGGAAACGCGTGAGGCCGCCCAGGCGCAATCGCGCGAAGAATTGGATGCGCTGCGTGCCGAAGTGGCTGCGCTGCGCGAAAGTCTGCAATCTTTGTTCGGCGGCGAGGTATTGCTCGAACGCGTCGCGCTCACCGCGCAGGCGACCCGGATGCGCTCGCTGAACGACGAGCAGCGGCTCGTTTCGGCCGGTGCCGAAACCAAGAACGGCAACGGCAAGAAACCGGCTCAGCTGCTCGGTCCGAAGAAGCCGGCCGACAGTCCGGAGCGGCCGACCGAATTCATGGACCGGGTCCTCGACGCGACTTCCGCGGAGCGCCGGCGGGCCCCGGTGAACGGCGGTTCGAACGGGACGGCGAAGACCAAAGGCGCCAACGGGACTTCCGGCGCGAACGGCTCGATCAGCGCTGGACTGAACGGTTCCGGCCCGAACGGCGACCGTTCGACGCAGTTGCGCACCCAGCAGATGCCGCGGCTCAAGCCGAAGCGTCCGGAACCGCCCGCCGAGCCGGAGCCGTTCGAGGACGAGGTGGAAGCGGACAGCCCCGCCCCGCGCGGTGGTCGCGACTCGCGCGCCAGCCTGGCGGATGCGTTCGTGCCTCGCGGCGGCCGTGGCGACTCAGGCCCGCACGAGGGACGCGCCAGCGTGGCGGACGCTTTCGCCTCGCGTGAGCCGCGCAATGGCGCACCGGAACCGCACGCTGAGCGGCCCGCTCGCGGCGGTGCCCCGGAGCCGCAGGCCGAGCGTGGTCCGCGTGGCGGCGCTGCGAAGCCGCGCGCTGACCGTGCGCCGCAGCCGTATGAAACCGAACGCAACTCCGGTTCGCACGTCATTCCGGAGCCGTTCGAGGAGGACAGCGTTGAGCGAGGGCCGCGCAACGCGACTGAGCCGCTGCCTCGCGAGGCTCGGGAGCCGCGTGGTTCGTTCAACCAGGGCAAGCCGTCTCCGCGAGCCGCTCGGCCGCAGAACGACGCGCCGGAACCGCCTCGCCGGCCGGCCGCGGACGCGCAGCCGACCCGGAACGTCGCGCCGGTGAGCAAGCCGGAGCCGCCAGAGCCGCCGGTGAAGTCGGAGCGCCCGGCGCCGCGGTTGGCGGCACGGCCCGCGCCGAAACGGCCTGACTCGGCTGAACAGACCGCGATCTCCCGGCCTGCCGAACCGGCCGCGCATCGGCACGCTGAGCCTGCTCCGAAGAAGGCGGTGCCGGAGAAGGAAACCGCGGTGGAGTCGCAGACTCGTGCGCCTTCTCGGCTGGAGCAGTTCTCCCGGTCGGATCTGTCGCCGTTGGCTGAGGACACGCCTACTGGGCGGCATGGTGCTCCGGGGTCGGAGGGGGTTAATCCGACGTTGCCGGAATCGGTTCGCAGCACGGTCAGCAGCGGGACCGGTGGGCGGCGGCGTCGTCCGGACGCGGAGTCGAGTCCGGCTCCGTCGTCGGGTGGACGTCGGCGGCGGCCGGAGGGGGAGCCGCCTGCTTGGGAGGCCGCGGACAGTGTTGAGGACGAGGCCGGGCATGGGCGGAGGTCTGCGTCCGCGTCGGCGTCCGCAGACCGGGCGGAGAGTTCGGCTGGGCATCACGCGTCTGGGCTGTCGGTGACGGAATTGCTTGCGGCTAATGGGAAGAGTGAGGCGAGTCCTCGGCGGAGGCGTCGGGCGGAGGACTGAGCGGCTCGTCGCCTGGCGGCGACATTGCGCCAGGGCCTCGTGGGGGCACCCCGAAGTTGAGTGTGACGACGGCGCGGGGGTGCTTGTCAAGGCGGGAAAGATGCCTTGACAAGCACCCCCGCGCCGCGTTTTTGGCTTCGTATCGGGGTGCGGGGGTGGTGTGGGTGCTTGGTGGGTTGGGTGCGCGGGTCGCGGTTTGGTGGGTGGCGCGCGGTTGGGGTGCCGGGTCGCGTTGGGTGCGCGGGTGTGGGGTGGTCCGTGAAGGGGCCCCTCATGGACAAAGGGTGCGGCCAGGGATAAGCGTCACAGCGATATCCCGCATAGGGCTGAACCGCCTATGTCCAACCGGCGTCACTGGTGGCCCCTGCGTATGGTGACCGCTCGTGAACGGCACCCTTTCCGCCACGCCGCCGGGTTCTGCGTCCACGTCTTCTCGTTCGCGGCACATCACCGTGCTCCTTCCGGTGCTCGGGTTGATCGTCGTGGCGTTGTGCGGGCTTTTTCTCTTCGGGCTCGCGACCGCGCGCGTCGGGTGGCTGGCTGTCGCGATCGGGGTGGTCGCCGCGCTGGTGCCGGTTGGCGTGGTGGTCGCCGGGTTGCTTTGGGTTGATCGGTGGGAACCTGAGCCGGCGAAGTTGCTCTTGATCGCTTTCGCTTGGGGCGCTTGCATTGCCACCGTCACCGCATTGTTGATCAACACTGGGGCCGAGGCCTTCGGTGACCTGCTTCTCGGCGGCGGCAACGGCAGCAAGGTGAGTGCGCTCGTCTCCGCGCCGCTCGTCGAGGAAGCCGCGAAGGGCGTTTTTGTCCTGTTGATCTTCTGGCGGCGCAACGAGGAATTCGACGGGATCGTCGACGGCGTCGTCTACGCGGGCTTCGCGGCCGCTGGGTTCGCCTTCACCGAGAACATCTATTACTTCGGTCGCGCCTTCGCTGACCACGGCTTCGGCAATGGAACCAGTTCCGGGGTGCTCGCCGCTTTCCTCGTGCGTGGCGTGCTTTCGCCGTTCACGCACCCGCTGTTCACCGCGATGACCGGCATCGGGTTCGGCATCGCCGCGCGGTATGCGCAGCGGTGGATCCGGATTCTCGCGCCGCTGGCCGGGTATCTCGCCGGCGTCATTTTGCACGCGCTCTGGAACGCCGCGGCCACGCTCAACGGCGGCAAGACCTTCCTCACGCTGTATTTCCTGGTGATTTTGCCGCTGCTGATCGCCGCGATCTACGTGATCGTGTTGCAGCGACGGCGAGAGCAGCGGATCGTAGCCGCGGCGTTGCCGAAGATGGCGGCCGCGCGGTGGATCGCGCCGTCGGAGATCGAACTGCTCGCCAGTTTGCCCGGGCGGCGGCAATGGCGGAAGCAGGCGCGCAAGCAATCCGGCCGGGCGGCGGCGCGGGCGGTGGGCCGGTATCAGGCGAGCGTGACTGAGCTCGCATTCCTCCGCCGTACGCGGCTGCGCACCGAACAGGACCGGCAGCGGCAGGAAGAGTTGTTGCAGGCACTGCGGGAAGCGCGCGCCGATGCCGTGCGATTGGCCAACAAGCGCGACAGTCGGTGAACGTTCCCCGTCCGGGGTAGCTCGACCGTGCCAAAAGTGGAGTCCCACCGGGGGATTTGTGCGCACGGCGGCCGCGAGAAGCCGAAGGCCAATAAGGTACGGGCGCGATTGCCCGTCCCGGGTGAAGCTGGTCACCCAGGTACCGCCATCCGGCCGCGTCGGGGCTACTCTCGCGCCGTCGTCTGGTACCCGCGCCGAAAGAGCGGGACTGGAACGAACATGAGGAGTTTCGAGCCATGAGCGTCCACAGGCGCACGCCATGAACCGACCGGCCCGCCTTGCCGTGGGCGTCGTTTCCGCTGGCCGCGTGGGCAGTGTCCTCGGTGCGGCACTGGCCAGGGCCGGCCACACCGTAGTCGCCGCGTCGGGGCTGTCCGCCGCTTCGCTGAACCGCGCGGAACGGCTGCTGCCGGATGTCCCGTTGCTGCCGCCCGACGAAGTCGTGCGGAGAGCCGATCTCGTCTTGCTCGCGCTGCCGGACGACGCGCTCGCCGGCACCGTCCGTGGCCTGGTCGCCACGAATTCCATCCGCGCCGGTCAGATCGTGGTGCACACCTCCGGCGCGCACGGCATCGACGTGCTGGCCCCGGCCGCGGAAGCCGGTGCGCTGCCGCTCGCCCTGCACCCGGTGCTCACCTTCACCGGCCGCGAGGAGGATCTGGAACGCCTTGTCGCGGCGAGCATCGGCGTCACCGCGGCACCGGACGACGACGCGGCGTGGAACGTCGGCGAGGCACTTGCCGTCGAGATGGGCGCCGAGCCGGTGCGCGTTCCGGAATCCGCGCGGGCGCTGTACCACGCGGCGCTGGCGCACGGTGCGAATCACCTGATGACGCTGGTCGCCGACTGCACCGAAACCCTGCGCGACGCCGGAATCGGGCATCCGGAACGACTCGTCGCACCGCTGCTTTCAGCGGCATTGGACAATGTCCTTCGCCACGGGGACCGCGCCCTCACCGGACCGGTCCCGCGTGGTGATCTCGGCACCGTCCGCAAGCACCTCGACGTGCTCACGGAGCGGGCGCCGCAGATCGCCCCGGCCTACCGGGCGCTGGCCCGGCGCACGGCCGAACGGTCCCGCGCCGCCGGCCTGCTCGATCCCGCGGCCGCGGGCGAACTGACCGATCTTCTCGCCGACCCCGCCGAAGGACAGACCCCGTGACGACACCGAAATTCCAGCGCGGAACGCTCAACACGTTCCAGCCGCCCGAGCACATCAGCAAGGTGAGCTGGAGCCTGCGCAGCGTCGGCCGGAAGATCGCGCTCGTGCCCACGATGGGTGCGCTGCACGACGGCCACCGCGAGCTGCTGCGCCGCGCGAAGCGGCTGCCGAACACTGTTGTCGCCGCGTCAATCTTCGTGAACCCCTTGCAGTTCGGCGAGGGCGAGGACTTCGAGGCGTACCCGCGCCAGCTCGAAGCCGACTTGGCGACCTTGTCCGAAGCAGGCGTCGAACTGGCCTTTACGCCGAAGGCCTCGGACCTGTACGCGGACAACGCGATGGTCACCGTGAACCCCGGCCCGCTCGGCGACGAGCTGGAGGGAGCCGTCCGGCCCGGGCATTTCGCCGGGGTGCTGACGGTCGTCGCGAAGCTGTTCAACCTGCTGCGCCCGGATTACGCGTTTTTCGGGGAGAAGGACTACCAGCAGCTGGTGCTGATCAAGCGGATGGTGGCGGACCTGAACATCGACACCCGTGTCATCGGAGTGCCGACGGTCCGGGAGCGAGACGGCCTCGCGCTGTCCTCGCGCAACGTCTACCTGACGCCCGAACAGAGGGAAGACGCCGTGGTGCTGTCGGCCGCTTTGTCGGCCGGAGCCCACGTCGGGCGGGACGGAGCGGAGGCCGTGCTGGAGATGGCGCGGAAGACGCTCGCGGCCCGTCCCCAGGTGGAAGTGGATTACCTGGAATTGAGGGGAACCGATTTGGGGCCGGCGCCCGTCGACGGAGAGGCGCGGTTGCTGGTCGCTGCCCGGGTGGGGAGTACCCGGCTGATCGACAACGCGGGAGTGCTGCTCGGAAAAGCCGTGGAACATCCGAGCGGGGACCCGGACGCAGGGGAATAGGGAGAGTCCACGATGTATCGCACGATGCTGAAATCGAAGATCCACCGGGCCACGGTGACCCAGGCCGACCTGCACTACGTGGGTTCGGTCACGGTCGACGAGGACCTGATGGAGGCCGCCGACCTGCTCGAGGGCGAGCAGGTGTCCATTGTGGACGTCACGAACGGCGCGCGGCTGGAGACCTATGTCATCACCGGCGAGCGCGGCAGCGGCGTGCTCGGCATCAACGGAGCCGCCGCACACCTCGTGCATCCGGGCGACCTGGTCATCCTGATCGCCTACGGGCAGATGGACGACGCGGAGGCACGCGCTTACCGGCCGCGAGTGATCTTTGTGGACGATTACAACCGGATCGTCGAGCGCGGGGACGACCCGGCGCACGCGCCGGACGGATCGGGTCTGCTGAGCGGCACGGTCACGCTGCCCGAAGAGGACACGATGACCTTCCCGGTGGCCGAAACCGCGGACGCGCGCCGTCTCGACGCGTTGCTGCACGCCGAAAACTGAACCCGTCCCGGCGGCGGTCGCGAGCCGCGGTAAGGAAGACCTCGTTGCTGCTCACTGTCGACGTCGGCAACACCAATATCGTGCTCGGCCTCTACGAGGGCACCGAGCTCGTCGGTGACTGGCGGATGCGCACCGACGCGCGGATGACCGCGGACGAACTCGCGCTCACCGTGCGCGGGCTGCTCGGCCAGCACGCCGACGCGGTCACCGGAATCAGCGCGTTGTCCACCGTTCCCGCGGTGCTGCGGGAATTGCGGGTGATGCTCGGCCGCTATTACGCGCGGGTGCCGAAGGTCGTGGTCGAGCCCGGCGTGCGCACCGGGGTCGCGCTGCTGGTGGACAATCCGAAGGAAGTCGGCGCGGACCGGCTGGTGAACACCCTTGCCGCGCACCATTTGCACGCCACCGCGTGCGTGGTGGTCGATTTCGGCACCTCCACGAACGTCGACGCGATCTCGGCCCGGGGCGAATTCCTCGGCGGGGCGTTCGCCCCGGGCATCGAGATCTCGGTGGACGCGCTCGCCGCCCGCGCGGCGGCACTGCGCAAGGTGGAACTCGTCCCGCCGCGTTCGGTGATCGGCAAGAACACCGTGGAATGCCTGCAGTCCGGCATTTTGTACGGGTTCGCCGGCCAGGTCGACGGGCTCGTCCGGCGGATCGTGCGCGAATTGCAGCACGACAGCTCGGAACCGGTCACGGTGATCGCCACCGGCGGGCTCGCCCCGCTGGTGCTGGGCGAATCCGAGACGATCAAGGAGCACGTGCCGGACCTGACGCTGCTCGGCCTGCGCCTGGTGTACGAACGGAATGTGCGTTAGCCGAACTGCTCGGCGAGATAATCCTCGAAAGTGCGGGTGCCGGTGTCCGCGTCGAGGTTGAGGTTGCCGTTCGCGCGGTAGACCTTTCCGGCCGCTCCGGGAACGCGCATCGGCATTTTCAAGCGTCGTCGCCCGCTGGCCCGCACATACTTGTCGACCAGTTCGCCCATGCCGTACACCTTGGGTCCGGCCAGATCCCGCACCCGCCCGGCGGGGGCGCCGAGCGCCAGCCGGGCGATCCGCTCGGCCACCTCCCGCGCATCGACGGGCTGGAAATTGATCGCGGGCACCGGCACGACCGGCAGTTTCGCCACTGTCCGCACGGCATTGAGGCAAAGACCGTGGAACTGGGCCGCGCGCAGGATGGTCGACGGCACGTCCGCCGCGGTGAGGAGCTTTTCGGCCTCATGCTTGCGGCGGAAATAACCGAGTGGCATGGCGTCCGCGGCGATCACCGAAATGAAAACCAGGTGGCCGACTCCGGCGCGTTCGGCGGCGCGGACCAGATTCGCTGTCGCCACGTCGTCGCCCCGAGGGCCGCCGGCCAGGTGCACGACCACGTCGGCGCCGTCGACCGCGGGGGCGAGACCCTCGCCGGTCATCAGATCGCAGGCGAACCGGTCGGGGCCATTGGCCTTCCGGCTGAGGACTCGCACCTTCGCGTCGCCGAGGGCGGGAACGACCAGCTTGCCGAGAGTTCCGGTGCCGCCGGTGACCAAGATCGTCGTCATGGCAATTCCTTCCGGGTACAGTGCCGCTGGGCTTGGGCACTGGGGGGGGTGTCGTACTGGGGATGAAACGGCCCATGAAGGAGATGTGACAGGTGGACCGAAAAAACCTGCTCGCGGCTCAGTTCGAGGAAGAGCGGCCGAGGCTTCGTGGGGTCGCCTACCGGATGCTCGGCTCTCTTGCCGAGGCCGACGACGCGGTGCAGGAAGCCTGGCTGCGCGTCGACAGCGCGGATATTTCCGAGGTGCGGAATCTCCCCGCCTGGCTCACCACAGTGGTCGCGAGGGTGTGCCTGAACCTGTTGCGCACGCGCGAACGCCGTCGCGAGGATTCGCTGGACGCGTTCCCGCTCGATCGCGGCGACGACAGCGCGGACCTCGCCGAGGAGGCCCAGTTGGCGGAATCCGTCGGCCTGGCGATGCTGGTCGTGCTCGACGTCCTTGGCCCGGCCGAGCGGATTGCCTTCGTGCTGCATGACCTGTTCGCCGTGCCGTTCGAGGACATCGCCCAGATCCTGGACCGCAGCCCGGCGGCTGTCCGGCAGTTGGCCAGCCGGGCCCGCCGCCGGGTGCGTGGCGGAGAAGCCGGTCCGGCCGACGCGAGCAAGCGGCGCGGGGTCGTCGAGGCGTACCTGGCCGCCGCCCGCGAGGGAGACTTCGCCGGACTGCTTAAGGTGCTCGCCCCCGACGTCGTGCTGCACTCGGACACCGGCGCGGCACCGGTGGTGCTCCGCGGTGTCCGAGCGGTCAGCAAGGGTGCGCTGCTCGCTTCGGAAGTCGCGCGCAGCACGCAGGTCGCGCTGGTCGACGGCGTCCCCGGCCTGGTGCTCGCCCCGCGCGGCCGGCTGGCCGTGGTCCTGAAGTTCGTTTTCGACGGCGACCTGATCACCGGGATCGACGTGATTTCCGCGCCGGAGCGGCTGCGCGGGCTGGAGATCGCGCTCGGGTGAAGCTCAGTGGAACAGTTTCAGCCCGACGACCCCGGCGACAATCAGCACGAGGCAGGTGATCCGGCCGACGGTGAGCGGATCGTTCATCGCGACGATCCCGTAGACCGCGGTCCCCACCGCGCCGATGCCGACCCACACCGCGTATCCGGTGCCGAGCGGAATTTCGCGCAAGGAATACGCGAGGCCGGACATGCTGAGCAGCAGTGCGCCGCCGAACAGCAAGCTCGGCCAGAGCTTGCTGAAGCCTTTCGAGGCGCCGAGCGCGGCGGCCCAGACAGTTTCGAGAAATCCGGAAACGACGAGAACGAGCCAGGCCATGATCAAGAACCTTTCGCAGTGACGGATAGTCCACTGCGCCGTCTTGTCGTCACCGGGTACGACGCGCTCGTCCGGGGCGGGAACCGCCGCTTCCGAAATTAGCACTCCGGGGCCGCGCCGAGGTGGTGATTTCGGTCGCCGCTCAGCTCCGGCGGGCCCGCAGAACCGTCGTGACCAGTGGATAGTCGAATTCGCCCGTTCCCGTCTCCGGAACGGATTCCAGGTACGCCCTGGCTTCGGCGAGCCGGCGGTCGCGGTCGTCGTCCGACGCGACCAGCAGAAGCGAATGGGTGGCCACGGTGGCCAGCAGCGATTCGATCGTGCGGCGGTGCGTGTGGGCGAACTGGTCCTGTTCGAACGGACCGAAGCCGGCCGCGCGCAGCGGCTGGTCCGCCTCGGTGAACCCGCGGCTGACGCCGGTCCGGATCAGCCGCGAGAATTCGAGCACCCACGGCACGGATTCGTCGTCGTGATTCCACAGCGCGGCCACGACCCCGCCCGGCCGCAGGACTCGGCGGATCTGCGCGAACGCCGGAGCTAACTCGAACCAGTGCAGGGCCTGTCCGACGAACACCGCGTCCACCGATTCGTCCGGCAGCGGGATGTCCTCGGCCTTGCCGAGCAGCGCGGGAACGTCCGGGAGCCGCCGGGACAGTTCGGCGAGCATGCCCGGATCGGGTTCCACCGCGGTCACCGAACGGCCGAGGTCGGCCAGTCCCTGGGTGAGTTTTCCGGTGCCCGCCGCGAGGTCCAGCACGTCGCGTACCGGTCGGTTTGCTCCGGACATGCCCCATTCGAGTGCCGCCCGCGGATAGTCCGGCCGGTGCCGGGCGTAGGCGCTCGCCTGGTCGCCGAACGAAGAGGCCCGCCGGGCGCGCAGTTCCGCATCAGTGCCGGGATCGCTCACGGGTAACCACCCTAATACCGTGAGTGCCCTGGTAGGGGAATCCGGTTGACGCGGTTCACCAGCGGCTTCGTACGCTATGGCCATGACCGAATTCCCCGCGTCCGACGCACTGCCCGATGACGACCTGCCCGAACAGATGCGGGTGCGCCGGGACAAGCGCGACCGGATAATCGCGGAGGGCGCCGATCCTTACCCGGTCGAGGTTCCGCGTACGCACACTCTCGCGCAGATCCGTGCCGAACATTCCGGTCTCGAAGCCGACACCAGCACCGGCCAGTCGGTCGGCGTCACCGGTCGCGTCATGTTTCTCCGCAATACGGGCAAACTGTGTTTCGCCACTCTTCGTGAGGGCGACGGCACGGAACTGCAGGCGATGCTGAGTCTCGCGCAGGTCGGGGCCGAGTCTCTCGCCGCGTGGAAGTCCGATGTCGATCTCGGCGACCACGTATTCGTGCACGGCGAGGTGATCACCTCGAAGCGCGGCGAGCTTTCCGTGCTGGCCGACAGCTGGCAGATCGCGGCGAAGGCGTTGCGTCCGCTTCCGGTGGCGTTCAAGGAGCTGGCCGAGGAAACGCGAATCCGGCAGCGTTATGTCGATCTGATTATGCGCCCGCGCGCCCGCGACGTGGTGCGCACGCGTTCCGGCGTGATGCGCTCGCTGCGCGAGTCCTTCCACCGCCGGGGATTCACCGAGGTCGAGACGCCGATGCTGCAGACGCTGCACGGCGGAGCCGCGGCTCGTCCGTTCGTCACGCATTCCAATGCCTTCGACCTCGAGCTGTACCTGCGCATCGCGCCGGAGCTGTACCTCAAGCGCTGTGTGGTCGGCGGGATCGAGAAGGTTTTCGAGATCAACCGGAACTTCCGGAACGAGGGCAGCGACTCCTCGCACTCGCCGGAGTTCGCGATGCTCGAGTACTACGAGGCGTACGCCACTTATGACACGAATGCCGTGATGACCCGCGAACTCATCCAGGAGGCCGCGGAGAACGTGCTCGGCACCCAGGTCGTCACTCTCGCCGACGGAACCGAGTACGACCTTTCCGGCGAATGGACGACACTCGGCATGTACGAGTCGCTCTCGGAAGCACTCGGCGAGGAAGTGACGCCGGATACTTCCGCCGAAGCACTGCACAAGATCGCCGCGGCGCGCGAGATCGAGGTGGATCCCAAGCTAGCGCACGGCAAACTCGTCGAAGAACTGTGGGAACATCTCGTCGGCGACGGACTGCACGCTCCCACATTTGTCCGTGATTTCCCGCTCGAGACCTCTCCGCTCACCCGGCAGCATCGCAGCCGCCCCGGCGTGGCCGAGAAGTGGGACCTGTACGTGCGCGGATTCGAACTCGCGACTGGATACTCCGAGCTGGTGGATCCGGTCGTGGAACGGCAGCGGCTCACCGAACAGGCGCGGCTCGCGGCTGCCGGGGATAGCGAGGCGATGCGACTCGACGAGGATTTCCTGCGCGCGCTCGAGTACGGAATGCCGCCGAGCGGCGGGGTGGGAATGGGGATCGACAGGCTGCTGATGGCACTGACCGGTCTCGGTATCCGGGAGACGATCCTCTTCCCGCTCGTCCGGCCCGAATAGCTCGCCGCCCCGCCGCACGGTCGAGATTTTCTCAATGCGGATTTGCCTACGGCGGGGCAAGCGGGTATTAATATGGGTGTCAAAGACTTCTGTAACTCGGGGCTCGCCCCGAAACCAGATCATGTAGCCAGATCATTCGGGTAAGCCCCGCAGGAGGAATCAGATGGCACAGAAGGTGCTGGTCTCTCTGGTCGACGACCTCGACGGCAGTGAGGCGGAAGAGACCGTTGAGTTCGGTTTGGACGGTGTGAGCTACCAGATCGACCTGTCGGGCGAAAACGCCGAGGAACTGCGCGACGCGCTCGCGCAGTATGTCGAGCACGCCCGCCGCGCGGGCGGCCGCAAGCGCGCGCCGCTGCGTCCGGTCGCCGGCGGCAAGTCCCCGGCCCGCCCGGCCGCGGTCGACCGCGAGCAGAACCAGGCGATTCGCGCGTGGGCCCGCAAGAACGGTTTCCAGGTTTCCGACCGCGGGCGCATCCCGTCGGAGGTCGTCGAGGCTTACCACAAGAAGAACTGACCGGGCATTTCCGGAACTCGCGGATGCGGTCCTCCGGTGAGCGGAGGCGGGAGAACGCACCGCGCTGGAGACCGGTCTTCGCGGACTGAACGCCAAACGGCCGTCGGGAACATTCCCGGCGGCCGTTTGGCGTTCCGCATTAGTTTCCCGGCTTTGCGCCGTCCGGTGCGCCCGGCATCAGCCGGCGAGCGCAGCGGGCGTACTCCGCGGGAGGGGCTCCGGTCACCGCGCGGAAATCGCGGATGAAGTGAGGTTGGTCGCTATAGCCCAGCCGAGTCGCCAGATCCGCGTAATCCGGCGGGATCGGCGCGGCGAGCAACCGCGCCGCTTCGTTGAGCCGGTAAATCCGGATCGCCCACTTCGGCGTTGTTCCGACGTGTTCGGCGAACAACCGCTGCACTGCCCGGACCGACAGTCCGAGTGCCGCGGCCAGTTCCGCGACCCGGGTGATCCCGGGATCCGCGGCGATTGTTTCCACCGCCTCCGCGGCTGCCCGCGTCGCTCGGGTAATGGGGCGGCGGCATGCGATCAGCAAGTTGTCGATTGCAGTGATCATTTCCTCGTCGGTCCGCGCATTCCGGATGGTTTTTTCCGCGATCGCCGCACCCGGCCCGAAGATCGCGGCCACGTCGACCGACCGATCGGCGAGGGTGCGCACCGGGGCGTCGAGGAACGGGCGGAAACAGCCGGGCCGGATCCTGGCCCCGATCCCGTGCACGCGTCCGCTGAGCCGATGGGTGAAAAGCTGGTGCGCCGGACCGTAAACGCCGCACGCGCCGGGGAAGAACGTCAGGTGCACCGACAGATTCGCCCACCACCTGCTGGTCATGGGATTCGGCGAGGTTCCAGCGCAGCACCCAGTGGTGTTCCACGAACTCGCGCAGTTCCGGGGCCGGCGGATGCCGCGTCAGCGTGAACTTGGTGCGAGCCGTCCGCTCGTTCAGGATGCCGCTCGGGATCCGCCGCATGGCTGAAAACGGTAGTGCGTCGCGTAATTTCAAGACGGCCGCCGCCTCGCGTGGTTGGCTCGGCCGCATGTCGAATCACTCCGGACTGCTCGCCCCGGCCGCCGCCGAACTGCGGCGCGCCGCGGCGGCCGCCCCGTCGCTGACCGCGCCCACGGCCTGCGCCGACTACGACGTTCGCGGCCTTCTCAACCACCTTTTCTACTGGGGTCCCTGGCTCGCCGCCGCGATCCGGCACGAGCCCTACGAACCGCCCGCGCCGAGCGAAGCCGCGGCCTCCCTCGTCGCGGACGACTGGCCGAAGGCGCTCCAGGCGATGACCGACGACGTGCTCGCCGCGCTCGCCCCGCCGGAGGCATGGACCGGCACCGTCGCCTTCGGCGGCTCGGAGCTGCCCGCCTCGGTCGTCGGAGACATGGTGCTCTGCGAACTCGTCGTGCACGCCTGGGATCTCACGCGGGCGAGCGGCACTGAGCTGAACTGCCCCGACGAAGCCGCCGAAGTCGTTCTCGCGTTCGCGGCGGGGATGGGCGAAGAGGCTCGCGCCAACGGCGTCTTCGGTCCGGAAGTCGCGGTGCCGGAAACCGCGCCGGTGCTGCACCGGGCGCTGGGCGCGACGGGCCGGAACCCGTACGCCTGAAATTTCACTCGATGGAGATCATCGGCGGCAGACGCGCGGACAGCTTTCGCATTCCGCTTCGCCGGGGAGGAGATAGGAGAAGCAGCAGCTCTCCCGACGTCGTTCCCAAACCCGGCGGCCGTCGTCGTTGATCGCCATCCGCAAGGTGGACGCCGAGGTCAGCGGGCGGTACTGCACGTCGAGCACCAGTGCGGCATCCGCGACGCCAGCGCCTTCGGCCTCGGCTGTCCCGCCTTGCCGGCCCACTCGCCACAGGGCGCCGTCCAGCGCGTCTGTAGCGGCCGCCCAGAGCACGCGGCGGCCGAGCCGGGTGCCGGGTGCGTAGGCGCGGACGAAGCGGGCAGCGTGGCCGACGAACTGCGCGCGCAGGACCGCGGCCAGCGCGCGCTCGTCGCGCACGACGGTGGCCTCGGGGCGGGGGCTGCCCGGGTCGGTCGGCAGGCAGTAGAAGGTGTCGCTGAGCACGGCCATGCCCTCGGGATGCGGCCGGTCGGGGCCGAGGCCGAACGCGAGCTGTTCCGGCTTCAGCGACGGCACCCGGCGCTCGTGGTGCAGCAGCAACGCGCCCACGTACGCGGGGACGTGCAGGTACCAAGACATCACATAGCTGGCTGCTGTGCGCGCGGGTGCCGCGCCGTGCTGGTCGAGGAGCCAGTCGGTCAGGCGGGACCGCCACTCGACGAACAGCGCGGGCTGTTCCAGGAGGTCAGCGCAGCGAGACCAGCCCTCGGGGACGTCGCGGCGCAGCTCGTGCCGGAGCAGGGAGGACTCGAGACCGTCGGCGATCTCGCGGGCGTCGTCGCGCGAGCGCTGCGGGTTCACCCGGTCCTCCCTGTTCTGTCCGGCCTTCATTAGGTGTGCCTAACCTTACATACGGCGCGGCATTGCGCCAATCGGGTGGCCAAGGGGTGAGACCACCCGGACGCGCGGAGGTGTTCGCGCTGAGCGGACAGGGGCGCCCGGGCGGAATCCTGATCCGGTCCCGTACGTTCGACAGGGAGTAAAGGTGCAGCGCAACCGGATGATGAGCGGGGACCGACCGGGTCGCCAGCCGGATGCGAAAGGGCCGCCGGAAGCCGTAGTGGTACGCAAGCGCGACCGCTTGGCTACTAGAGTGGTCTCACGGTGCTGTCCGCCGCGGACGCGATCCGCGGAGGTTACGGGCCGCCGACGCAGCAGTCGAGGGAGTGCGCATGTTTGAGAGGTTCACCGACCGCGCGAGGCGGGTGGTCGTCCTGGCCCAAGAAGAGGCCCGGATGCTCAACCACAACTACATCGGCACCGAGCACATCCTCCTGGGTCTGATCCACGAGGGTGAGGGTGTCGCCGCCAAGGCGCTGGAGTCGCTGGGCATCGCCCTCGAGGGCGTGCGCCAGCAGGTCGAGGAGATCATCGGCCAGGGCCAGCAGGCGCCGAGCGGGCACATCCCGTTCACGCCGCGGGCGAAGAAGGTGCTGGAGCTGTCGCTGCGCGAGGCGCTGCAGCTCGGCCACAACTACATCGGCACGGAGCACATCCTGCTCGGCCTGATCCGCGAGGGCGAGGGCGTCGCCGCCCAGGTGCTCGTGAAGCTGGGCGCGGACCTCAACCGGGTCCGCCAGCAGGTGCTGCAGCTCCTGTCGGGCTACCAGACCGGCGAGAAGTCCACCGAGAGCGGCTCCGGCCGCGGCGAGGGCACGCCGTCCTCCTCGCTGGTGCTCGACCAGTTCGGCCGCAACATGACCGTGCTCGCCCGCGAGGGCAAGCTCGACCCGGTCATCGGGCGCGGCAAGGAGATCGAGCGGGTCATGCAGGTGCTGTCCCGCCGGACCAAGAACAACCCGGTGCTCATCGGCGAGCCGGGCGTCGGCAAGACCGCCGTCGTCGAGGGCCTCGCGCAGAGCATCGTCAAGGGCGAGGTGCCCGAGACGCTCAAGGACAAGCAGCTCTACACCCTCGACCTCGGCTCGCTGGTCGCCGGTTCGCGGTACCGCGGCGACTTCGAAGAGCGCCTGAAGAAGGTGCTCAAGGAGATCAAGACCCGCGGCGACATCATCCTGTTCATCGACGAGCTGCACACGCTCGTCGGCGCGGGCGCCGCCGAGGGCGCGATCGACGCGGCGTCGATCCTGAAGCCGATGCTGGCCCGCGGCGAGCTGCAGACGATCGGTGCGACCACCCTCGAGGAGTACCGCAAGTACATCGAGAAGGACGCCGCGCTGGAGCGCCGTTTCCAGCCGATCCAGGTGGGCGAGCCGTCGCTCGAGCACACGATCGAGATCCTGAAGGGCCTGCGCGACCGGTACGAGGCGCACCACCGCGTCTCGATCACCGACTCGGCGCTGGTCGCGGCCGCGACGCTGGCCGACCGCTACATCAACGACCGGTTCCTGCCGGACAAGGCGATCGACCTGATCGACGAGGCCGGGGCCCGGATGCGGATCCGCCGGATGACCGCGCCGCCGGACCTGCGGGAGTTCGACGAGAAGATCGCCGACGTCCGCCGGGACAAGGAGTCCGCGATCGACGCGCAGGACTTCGAGCGGGCCGCGCGGCTGCGCGACGAGGAGAAGCAGCTCCTCGGCCAGAAGGGCGAGCGCGAGAAGCAGTGGAAGGACGGCGACCTGGACGTCGTCGCCGAGGTGGACGACGAGCAGATCGCGGAGGTGCTGGCCAACTGGACCGGCATCCCGGTGTTCAAGCTCACCGAGGAGGAGACCACCCGGCTGCTGCGCATGGAGGACGAGCTCCACAAGCGCATCATCGGCCAGGAGGACGCGGTCAAGGCCGTCTCGCAGGCGATCCGCCGTACCCGTGCGGGTCTGAAGGACCCGAAGCGCCCGTCCGGTTCGTTCATCTTCGCCGGCCCGTCCGGTGTCGGTAAGACGGAGCTGTCGAAGGCGCTGGCGTCCTTCCTGTTCGGCGAGGACGACGCGCTCATCCAGATCGACATGGGCGAGTTCCACGACCGCTACACCGCTTCGCGGCTCTTCGGCGCCCCTCCGGGCTACGTCGGCTACGAAGAGGGCGGGCAGCTGACCGAGAAGGTGCGGCGCAAGCCGTTCTCGGTGGTGCTTTTCGACGAGATCGAGAAGGCGCACCAGGAGATCTACAACACCCTCCTGCAGGTGCTGGAAGACGGCCGGCTCACCGACGGCCAGGGCCGGACGGTCGACTTCAAGAACACCGTGCTGATCTTCACCTCGAACCTGGGCACCTCGGACATCTCGAAGTCCGTGAGCCTCGGCTTCTCCTCCGGAGCGGACACCGCGAACCGCTACGAGAAGATGAAGCAGAAGGTCAACGAGGAAATGAAGAAGCATTTCCGCCCGGAGTTCCTGAACCGGATCGACGACATCATCGTCTTCCACCAGCTCAACCAGGAACAGATCATCCAGATGGTGGATCTGATGATCGGCCGGGTCGAGACGCAGCTCAAGGCCAAGGACATGGAGATCGAGCTCACCGAGAAGGCGAAGGCGCTGCTGGCCAAGCGCGGCTTCGACCCGGTGCTCGGCGCCCGGCCGCTGCGCCGCACGATCCAGCGCGAGATCGAGGACCAGCTGTCGGAGAAGATCCTGTTCGGCGAGGTCGAGCCGGGTCAGATCATCGTGGTCGACGTCGAGGGCTGGAGCGGCAACCCGGAGGACCGCGACGACGAGGCGCACTTCACCTTCCGTGGAGAGAAGCGTCCGTCCTCGGTTCCCGACGCTCCGCCGGTGAGCATCGGCGCCGGGGAGAACGGCGAGTCCGAGAACGAGTGAGTTAACTGAAGAAAAAGGGCGGCTCCCAGGTTGGGGGCCGCCCTTTTCTCTATTGTCTTGAGCTATGGGGTCTTCTTCGCGAATCTCGCGGCACGCCGCGGCGAGCACCGCGCTTTCGCTGTTGAGCGACCGGCAGCTGACTGAGCGGCTGGAGTCCGCCGAGGTGCTGTCCGAGGGAATCGGCGGCACCGGCGTCCGGCTGGATGTCGACGGAGTTCCGGTCTTCGCGAAGCGGGTTCCGCTTACCTTGCTGGAGCGGCAGCATCCGCATTCCACGGCCAATCTGTATGGCCTGCCTGCCTTTTGCCATTACGGTCTGGGTTCGCCGGAGGGCTCCGCCTGGCGGGAACTGGCGCTGCACGTCATGGCGAATGGCTGGGTCCTCAGCGGGGACTGCGAGAACTTTCCCTTGCTGCACCACTGGCGCGTGCTGCCGGTCCCCTCGGGCCGGGTGCCAGACCGTCCGTTGGAGGAAGACGTCGAGTACTGGGGCGGTTCCGCTGCGGTCCGTCGGCGGCTGACGGAACTGCGGGATTCGTCGTCGAGCGTTGTTTTGTTCTGCGAGTATTTTCCGGCCAATCTGCATCGGTGGCTGCCTGGTCGTCTGGACCAGGTCGATCGGGTCGCGGCGGAGCTCGCCGATACGCTCTCGTTCCTTCGCGCGCAGGGTGTCTTGCACTTCGACAACCACTTCGAGAACTTCCTGACCGACGGCGATCGGTTTGTCCTGACTGATTTCGGCCTGGCGTTCGCGCGCCGGTTCGATCTGACCGAGGCGGAGCTGGCGTTCGCGGACCTGAATGCGGAGCACGACCGGGCTTACGGGTCGATGTATTGGGTGAACTGGCTGGTGACCGAGGTGTGCGGGACGTGGGACCGAGAGAGCCGCCTGGCCGCGGTGCGTCGCGCGGCCGCTGGGGAGCTCGAGTTGCCTTCGCCGATCGCCGAGCTGGTGGCACGGCATGCCTCGGTGGCGGTGGAGATGAACGACTTCTACGGGCGGCTCCTGGAGGACCGGGAGACACCTTTTCCGGCGGCGGTTTTCGCGGGGTAGGACGCGGTCTACTGGTCGAGCGCGATCAGTTTCCGCCGCGGCGCACGACTCTCCCGCGGTAGTCGATATCGGTCCCAGCGCTCGTGAGACGATGCGGTGGGGTTTTGGGGAGGGGAACTGCGTGGACGTCCTGTCGATCGACTTCGGTACTTCCAGCACAGTTGGCGTCTTGGCGGCCTTCGGGCGCGGGCCGCGGGCTATTGAGGTCGACGGGTCGGTCACCATGTCCTCCGCGGTTTACGCGGAGGAGGACGGGCAGCTCGTCGTCGGCCAGGACGCGGAGCGCCGGGCTCGGCTGGATCCCAGCCGGTTCGAGCCGTATCCCAAGCGGCGGATCGACGACGGCGAGCTGCTGCTCGGCGATCGGGTGGTGCCGGTGGTCGACGCCTTCGCCGCTGTGTTGCGGCGGATGGGCGAGGAGGCGGAGCGGCAGCTTTCCGGGGTTCCGGACGAGGTGCGGTTGTCGCATCCGGCCGGGTGGGGCGCGCAGCGGCAGCGGACTCTTCGGGAGGCGGCGGGCAAGGCTGGGTTCGTCCGGGTGCGGTTGGTGCCGGAACCAGTCGCGGCGGCCGCGCATTACGCGACCCTTCGCGAAACGGGCGCGCCTAGCGGGCCGATCGCGGTTTACGACCTCGGTGCGGGCACCTTCGACTGCGCGGTCGTCGGCGCGGGTAACGCGGTGCTGGCGGAGGACGGGTTGCCGGATCTCGGCAGCCTGGACATCGACCAGGCCCTGCTGGTCCATATTGGACGGTCGGTGTCGCATGCGGATCCGGCGCAGTGGCAACGGCTTCTCCGTCCGCAGACGACCAGCGACCGACGGTTGCGGCGAGTGTTGCTCCAGGACGTCCGCGACGCCAAGGAGAGCCTTTCCCGGCACGCGCACACCGAGGTGCCGATGCCGGATCCGTTCGGCGACGTCCTCGTCACCCGGGCCGAGTTGGAAGCCCTGGTGCGGCCGAATTTGTTGCGCAGCACTGAAATGCTCGCGGCGACGATCGCGCGGGCCGGGCTTTCGCCGGATCGGCTCGGCGGCGTGTACCTGGTCGGCGGGCCCAGCCGGATGCCGTTGCTCGCGTCGCTGGTCGGGTCGACGCTGGGCGTGGTGCCGACCACCGAGGACCAGCCGGAGACCGCGGTCGCGTTCGGGTTGCATCACGTGCCGGTCGACGAGCGTCCGGTGCCTCCGTCCGTGCCGACCCCCGCGGCGCCGAGTCAAGCAGCGGTTCGACCAGCATCCTGGCCGCCCGTTCAGCAGCAGCCCGGCCCTGCGCAGTGGCGGCCAGCCCCGATGCCGCCCCCGGCCGGATGGCGGCCGCCGCGGAAGAAGTCCCGCAAGCCTGTCGTAATCGGTGCCATCGCGCTGGCGGTGCTCGCAGTTGCCGGGATCGTGACTGCCATCGTCGCCACTCGCGGTGACGGCGAAACCCCGCGAGCAGGCTCGAACCAATCGGTTACCGCGCCGCCCAGCACAGCAGCCTGCGCTGGTTCGCAACCAGCGCTCCCCGGCGAAAACGGCCTCACGAAATGCATCCGCCGGCTGGCCGGGCCGACCATCCAAACTCGCGCCACCTGTTCGGACGACCCGGAACTGGCGAAAGCCTTGGGCGCAACGCGCACCGCGCTGTGCCGCTTCCCGGACAAGACCACCGTCGCGTTCCACGAGGGGCTCACGCTCGCCCAGGTCGAACCGAGTGCGCGCAAGGACATGACCGGCCGTATCGAGACCGACACCTGGCGCACCCGTACCGGGCTGAGCGGCCGTTACGTCGCCGGGGTCGGGCCGAAGCTGGGGCTGCTGATCTACCAGGCCGACGGTATCCCCGTGGTCGGCACGGTGATGGACACCAGCCCGTCGCACACGAGCCGCCGGCCGCAGGATTTGGTGCAGTTCTTCGAGCAGACCGTCCAGCCTGGCGAATAAACGTCAGTGCAGCGTGCCTGCCGAGGTCGTGACGTCCTCGTGCACGGTCAGCGCGGTGTCCACCACGATCTCGAGCGCTCGCGCGGTCGAGTCCAGCGGCATCCGGGCTTCCTCCGGCACGTGCACGAAACCGCCGCGCAGTCCGGGAAACTCCGTCGCGATCAGGTGCATCAGGCCGTAGAAGACCTGATTGCACACGTACGTCCCGGCGGTGTACGACACGGCTGCGGGCAGGCCCGCCGACTGCATCGCCGCGACCGCCGCTTTCACCGGCAGCGTGGTGAAGTACGCGGACGGCCCGCCTGGAACCACCGGCTGATCGACCGGCTGCGCGCCCGCGTTGTCCGGGATCCGCGCGTCGATCAGGTTGATCGCCACCCGTTCCGGCGTCACGTGCTCGCGCCCGCCCGCCAACCCGGCGCACACGACCAGTTCCGGCCGGTGCGCCAGGATCGCGGCCCGCAGCGCGGGCAGCGACGCGTCGAACTCGCACGGCAGCTCGACCGCCACCGTGTCCGTCCGCCGCGCCGCTGCCAGCGAGGCTGCCTGCCAAGAAGGGTTCGTCGCCGCTCCGTCGAAGGGCGCGAACCCCGTCAGCAGAATCGTCATCCGGCGGCCGGCTTCAGGTCGCCCGGGTAAAGGTATTCGTCAGACGGCTTGCCGTTGCCGTAGATCCACGCGTCGAAGAAGCCCTGCAGGTCCATGCCGGACACCTTCTCACAGTACTTCTGGAACTCCTGCATGCTCGCGTTCCCGTTGTGGTGCACGGAGTTCCAGGTCTTGAGCACCTGGTCGAACGCTTCCTGTCCCAGGTACTTGCTGAGGGCGTGCAGCATGACCGGGCCCTTGGAATACACGTAGGTGAACTCGTGTCCGGGACCCATGTCGTACAGCTTGCCCGCCCAGAACTGGTCGCTCGCCGACGCGACCTTGGTGCGGTAGGTGGCGTCGAGATCCTCGCCGTTCTTCTGCGCCCAGAGCCAGGTCGCGTAGGACGCGAAGCATTCGTTGAGGCACACGTCCTTCCAGTGGTCGACGGCAACCGTGTCGCCCCACCACTGGTGCGCGTTCTCGTGCACGATCGTGCTGATGTTGCCCGCGCGGCCCGAGTAGATCGGCCTGCTCATCGTCTCCAGCGAGAATCCGATCGGCTCGGTCAGGTAGATGCCGCCCGCGGCGTCCACCGGGTACTTGCCGAACTTCGATTCGAGGAAGTCGAGGACCTCCGGCAGTTGCGCGTCGGCCTGCTTGGTGGCGTCGGTGGTGCCCGGTGCGTACGCGCTGACGATCGGGGTGCCGTCCGCGCGCTGGCGCTTGTTGAAGGTCCACTTGTCGATCGCGACCGTCGTCATGTACGACGCGGTCGGGGTGTCCTCCGCCCAGACGTGCGTGGTGCCCGCCCGCGTCCGGTACTTGCCGACCTCGCGGCCGTTGGCGATCACGCCCCACTCATCCGGCACGGTGATCGACAGCCGGAACTTCGCCTTGTTGCGCGGGGTGTCGTTGACCGGATACCAGGTGGTGGCGGACTTCGGCTCGCCGGCCGCGAACGCGCCGCCGGACTTGGTGAACTGCCAGCCGTTCTTGCCGAGGTTCGGGTCGTCGATCGCCGCCGGAACGCCGTGGTAGGCGACCTCGGTGGTGAACGGCAGACCCTTCCACAGCGGCGACTTCGGCGTGATCACGAGTTCGTGGTCGCCGGTGCGGGTGAACTTCGCGGGCGCGCCGTTGACCCGGACCGCGTCGACGGTGAGGCCCCGGAGGTCGAGGTCGAACGAGCTGAGCGACTGGGTCGCCTTCGCGTGGACCGTCTGGAGACCGGCGAGCTGGTGGGTGTCCGGAGCGTAGTTGACCTTGAGGTCGTAGTCGGAGACCTCGTACCCGCCGTTGCCGTCTTGGGGGTAGTAGCTGTCCCCGGCGCCGTCGGAACCGGGCGTCGGCCGATCCCAGCCGCCCGGTCCGGCCGACGCGATCCCCGTGCCGAGCGTCAATGCGGTGAGGGTGGCTGCGACGGTCACTGCCGGACGACGCCAGCGGTGCAGTGCTCTCATGGGCGCTCCTGTGTCTGCGGGTGAATCCTCCGCAACGTAGCGCCGGGAAGGCGGGCAGTAACCGCTTGACGGCAAATTGTCCCGAAAGTCCACACTTACGTCGGTCTCCGGCGCGGCCGGGCGTTCGTCTGGAAAGCTGGACGCCATGCGCGTCGCGCTGCTGGGCCCGCTGCGAGCGGAGGGGGAGGACGGCACGCCGATCGACATCGGCGGAGCCCGCCTTCGCATGCTCCTTTCGCGGCTTGCCCTCGACGCCGGTCGCGCGGTTCCCGCCGAAGCGCTGATCGACGGCTTGTGGGGCGCGGAACCTCCGGCCGACGCGGCCAATGCGCTCCAGTCGCTCGTCTCGCGGCTGCGTCGCGCGCTGCGGCCCGCGGGGGCCGAGCTGGAGTCCTCCAGCGGCGGTTACCGGCTCGCGGTGCCTCCGGAGGCGGTGGATCTCCACCGGTTCGAGCAGCTGTCCGCGCAGGGCCGCCGGGAGCTTGCCGCTGGGCGGGACAGTACTGCCGCCGAAGCGCTCGCTTCCGCGCTCGCGTTGTGGCGCGGACCGGCGCTCGCGGATGTGCTGGACGCGCCGTTCGCCGCCGCGCCCGCGACGCTGCTGGAGGAGCGGCGCACGGAGACCACCGAGGCCTGGTTCGAAGCCGAGCTGAGGCTGGGACGGCACACCGATGTGCTCGCGGAACTCACCGCGGCCGCGCAGGCGCATCCGCTGCGGGAACGGTTGGCTGGCTTGCGAATCCGTGCGCTTTCCGCTGCCGGACGCCAGGCGGACGCACTCGCCGCGTACTCCGCGATCCGCACCACGCTGGCCGAAGAGCTGGGCGTCGACCCGTCGGCGGAGCTGCAGGAAGTGCATCTGCGTGCGCTGCGCGGCGAGTACACGCCGGTCGCCGCTGCGGTCGATCGGTTGCCGCAGCGGCTGACCAGCTTCATCGGCCGTACCGACGAGCTGAAACTGCTGGCCGAACTCCTCGAAGGAGCCCGGCTGGTCACGCTCGTCGGACCGGGCGGCGCGGGCAAGACCCGGCTCGCGACGGAAGCGGCGTCGCGGCATCCGGCGCATTCGCGCGGCCTGGTGTGGTTCGTGCCGCTGGCTGGCGTGCGCGATGCCGAAGACGTGTTGTCCGCGTTGCTCAACGCGTTGGAGGTGCGCGATCTCCGGGCGACGGAGACCGAGGCGCGGCGCCGGCAGGTCGATCCGTTCGAACACGCGGTGGAGACGCTCGGCGGCGCGGAAGCGTTGCTGGTGCTGGACAATTGCGAACACGTCGTGGACGCCGCCGCGGAGCTGGCGGAGGATTTGCTGCGCCGGCTCCCGTCGTTGCGGGTGCTCGCCACGAGCCGCGAGCCGTTGGCGATCACCGGGGAAACGCTGTGCCCGCTCGGCCCGCTGCCGGTGCCGGACGAGGCCGCGCCGCCCGATGACGTCGGCACGCTCGATTCGGTCCGGCTGTTCCTCGACCGCGCGATGGCGGTACGGCCGGGTTTCCGGCTTGATGAGTCCACAGTGGACGCGGTGCGGCAGATCTGCCGCCGGCTCGACGGAATGCCGCTCGCGCTCGAACTGGCCGCCGCACGGCTGCGGTCGATGACGGCCGGACAGATCGCCGAGCGCCTCGACGACCGGTTCCGGTTGCTCACCTCCGGCAGCCGGACGGCGTTGCCGCGTCAGCGCACGTTGCGCGCGGTGGTCGAGTGGAGCTGGGACCTGCTGAACGACGCGGAGGTCCGGCTCGCGCGCAGGCTCGCGGTGTTCGCGGCGAGCTTTTCCGAGGAAGCGGTGGAAAACGTCTGCGCGGACGACGAACTTCCCGCGGAAGACATCGTGTACGTGCTCGGTTCGCTGGTCGAGAAGTCCATTGTGGACGTGGTGGGCTCGCGGTATCGCCTGCTGGAAACGTTGCGCGCCTACGCGACCGAGCGGCTCGCTGAATCCGGCGAGCGGGAGCGGATGCGGGCCGCGATGGTCGCCTACTACGCGGAACTGGCGCACCGCAACGAACCGTTGGTGCGCGGGCGGGATCAGCTCCAGGCGATCGACGTGTACGAGCATGACAGCGACAACTTCACCTCCGCGCTGAGGGCGGCGATCGAGTCGGGCTCCGCGGAATTGGCGGCCCGGCTGCTGTACGGGATGTTCTGGTACCTGAACATCGCCGGCCAGAACGAGCGGGCCGCGGTGTTCGTGGACGAGGTGCTCGAACTTGGCCCCAAGCTGCCGCCGGACCTGGCGGCGGGGTTGCGGTTGATTCAGGTGCTGGTCCAGGTCATGCCGGTGCCGCAGGAGAAGGCCGACGTCCGCGAACTGATCGAAGAATGCCTGCGGACCGGTGCGGCGGAACGGAGTCCGTGGCTCTGGCTGGGGCTGCCGATCGTGGCTTACCTCCACGGCGAACGGGACCTGGCGAAGCGCGAGATCCGCCGGGCCATCGAACGGGATGACGTCTGGGGTCGCGCAGCCGGACACTGGGCGGAGAGTTTCGTCCTCGGCGACATGGGCGACCTCGAAGGCGCGGAGCGGGCGCGGGAGCTCGCCCACCAGGGCTTCGCCGAGGTCGGTGACCGGTGGGGTCTCGGCATGACGCACGGTTTCCGGGCCGCGGCGCAATCGCAGGCCGGGGATCACGAGGCGGCGATCGCCGGGTACACCGAGGGCCTGCGGCTGGCGATGGAGCTGCGGTCCAAAGACGACATCGTGCAGCAGTGGTGGCGGCTTGCGGTGGAACGTTCGCGCGCCGGCGATCAAGAGGGCGCGTGGCGGGACATGGAGGCCGCGGAACGCTACGCGTCTTCCGGCGGCAACAGCGGATTGCGGCTGATCGTGTTGCTCGGCCGCGCAGAGTTGTTGATCCGCGAGAACAACGTCGCGCAGGCGCGCGAGGTTTTCCGGCAACTGAAAGCGGCGCGGTCGGAATGGTCGACGCCGGAGGGCTTCGGAGAGGAATGGATCGGCGCGATCGAAGCCGGGTTGCTGCTCGCCGAAGGACGTCCAGAGGAAGCGGAATCGCCGGTGTTCGCGGTGATCGACCAGGCGGCCGGGCGCTTCGACATGCCGGACCTGGCCGGCATGGTCGAGCTGCTGGCGCGGATCCGGTACCGGCAGGGGCGGCTCGAGGACTCCGCGCGGATGCTCGCGCTGAGCGCGGTGGTGCGCGGACGGTTCGACCTGGGGAGCCCGGAGGTGCGGGAGCTGATCGCCGACCTGACCCGGGAGCTGGGCGCGGAACGGTACGAGGCGCTCGTAGCCGAAACCTCGCGGCTGGACCGGGCGGAGGCGATCGAGGCGGTGCGCGCGGAACGCTCGCACGAGTAGGCCGTTATCGATGATGGTCCTGCCTGTCCTGCGCGACGCGTGGGCGAAGGCGGGGGTCCAGCCGCACGTCTACCCCGACGACCACCCGGTCACGCGACGGCTGCGCGACGCCAACGACGTCCTCGCCCGAAGCCGCCGCCGAGGAACTGGAACGCGCGGCGGAGCTCGTCGGACCGAGCGGATGCTGTATTCGACCGACTATCCGTACACGTTCGGCACTCGGCCTGGCGGGTTTCCTTGCCTGGACACCAGCGGCGGGGTCGCGCGGTCGTTTCTGGAGAAGGCGCCGTTCAGCGAGGAAGAGAAGGCCGCCATCGGGTCTGGCAACTGGGAACGGCTGACCGGCCGTCTCGCGGCGAACCACTGAAAAAAGGGAGTGTCTGTGCCCGGCTGTGGAACCCGGACACAGACACTCACCACGGCGTCCACACCCCCGTGAAGGACGCCCTCAGACCCGCTTGCGGTAGGCCCACGTCGCGAGCGGGAAGAACACCACGACCGCGCCGGCCATCCACGCCAGTGCGCCCAGGAGGGAACCGCCGTACGCGCCGCCGTTGAGGAGGCCGCGCATCACGTCGGACATCAGGCTCACCGGGCTGATGTCCGCCCAGGCCTTGAGCCAGCCCGGCATCGTGGCGGTCGGGAGGAACACGTTGCTGCCGAACGTCAGCGGCATGATGAAGACGAACATCAGGCCCTGTGCCGCGCCCGGGGATTTCATCAGCATCCCGACGAACACCGAGCCCCAGCAGAAGCATAGGCCGAACGCGACCGCCAGCAGGATCGCGAGTACGAACTCCGCGGGACCGGTCTGCACGCGGAAGCCCATCACGGTCGCCACGGTCAGCAGCACCGCGAGGCACACCACGTACCGCACGAGGTCCGCGAGCACCGCGCCGATCAGCGGAGCCGAGCGGGCGATCGGCATGGCGCGGAAGCGGTCGAAGACGCCCTTCGTGATGTCGGTGTTGAGCTGCGTGCCGACCGTCAGCGAGGCCTGCAGGACGTTCATCACGATCAGGCCCGGCACGAACGACTGCAGGTAGTTCTCGATCGAACCGCCCAGCGCGTTGCCGAACAGGTAGGTGAACATCAGCAGGAAGATGATCGGCATCAGCGTGACGTCGGCCAGCTGTTCCGGATTCTTGCGGATCTTCAGGATTCCTCGCCAGGCAAGCGAAAACGCGTGCTTCGCGCCCTGGGCTGGACTGATGTGCCGGGGCGGGGCCACGGCGGTCGCGGTGGTCATGACCGGCTCCCTTCGAGTTCGCGCTCCGGCTTCGGCTCTTCAGCGGTGTGTCCGGTCAGCGCGAGGAACACCTCGTCGAGACTGGGCAGCCGCAGCGCCAGTTCGTCGGAGGTGATGCCCGCCGAGTCGAGGCGGCGCACCAGCGTGGACAGCAGCACTGGGTCGGACACCGGAGCGGTCAGCAACCCGGTCGCGTTGTCGCGGACCGGGCGGACGCCGGTGAGTTCGGCCAGGATGCGGTCGACCTCGTCGAGGTCGCTCAGCGAGGTCGGCCGGACCTGCAGCGTCTGCCCGCCGACCCGCCGCTTCAGCTCGTCGGCTCGCCCGTCGGCGACCACGTGGCCGTGGTCGAACACGGTGATCCGGTCGGCCAGCTGGTCGGCCTCCTCCAGGTACTGCGTGGTGAGCAGCACCGTGGCGCCGTCGGCGACGAGGCTGCGGACGACCGCCCACACCTCGTTGCGCGCGTGCGGGTCGAGTCCGGTGGTCGGCTCGTCCAGATACAGCACGGCGGGACGGCCGACGAGGCTTGCCGCCAGGTCGAGCCGACGCCGCATGCCGCCGGAATACGTGCGGATCGGCCGCTTGGCCGCGTCGGTCAGCTCGAACCGCTCCAGCAGTTCGGTCGCCCGGGCCCGCGCGTCGGCCCGGGACAGGTTCAGCAGTTTGCCGATCAGCACCAGGTTTTCGGTGCCGCTCAGATCCTCGTCCACCGACGCGTACTGCCCGGTCAGCCCGATCAGGCCGCGCACCCGGACCGGGTCGCGGACCACGTCGTAACCCCCGACCGTGGCCCGGCCCGCGTCGGGTCTCAGCAGGGTCGCCAGGATGCGGACCGCGGTCGTCTTGCCCGCGCCGTTCGGCCCGAGCACCCCGACCACCTTCCCGAACGGGACCTCCAGGTCCACCCCGTCCAGCGCCTTCGTCTCCCCGAAATGCTTGACCAGGCCCTCGGCCTGGATCGCGTGCGACATGTCGCCTCCTCCTGTGTCGCTCCAGCACACTGTGGACGGAGGCGCTGGCAAGCCGCGCACACGGCGCTGACACGGACCTGTCAGCGCCCGCCCGGCATACTCGGGATCATGGTGATGGAGGCGCGGACGCGAACCCGGCTGGTCACGGGCCTGCTCGTGCTGGTCGGACTGCCGCTGCTGACAGTGGCGGTGCTGCGCACGATCGGCTGGGACGGCAGCGGCTGGTACTTGACCGCGCTGCTGGCGCTGACGCCGTACGTCGTCATCTACGGCGTGCTGCTCGCCGCGCTCGCGCTGGTGCTGAGGCGCTGGTGGATCGGCGGCATCGCGCTCGCGTTGTCCGCGCTGCTGGCGGTGTACGTCGTGCCGCGGGTGACGTCCGACGACCAGCCCGCCGCGCACGGGAAGACAGTGCGCGTGCTGGCGGCCAACCTCTACCTGGGCCAGGCCGATCCGGCGGCGCTCGTGCGGCTGGTCCGGGAGCAGCGGGTCGACGTGCTGAACCTGCTGGAGATGACACCGGCCGCGATGTCCGGGCTGGAGAAGGCCGGGCTGTTCCAGACGCTGCCGTACCGGGTCCTGCATCCGGCGTCCGGGGTGGACGGTTCCGGCATCGTGTCGCGGTATCCGCTCACCGAAGAGGACTACACCGGCGATTCGGCCCAGAAACAGCCCGGCGCGGCGGCCGATCTCGGCGGCGGGACGACGCTGGAGATCGTGGCGGCGCATCCGCGTTCGCCGGATTCCGGGTATTACCAGTGGGAACAGGAGATGCGGGACCTGTCGCGCGCGATCGGCGAACACGGCCTGCGCGTGGTGGCCGGCGATTTCAACGCGACCGTCGACCACGCCGCGCTGCGTACCGTGCTGTCGCGCGGCTACGTCGACGCGGCGGAGGCTCGCGGCGACGGCCTGATCCCGACCTGGTCGACGTCGGCGGTTCCGCTCGTGCCGCTGGACCACGTGCTGGTGGACCGCCGGATGGCGACCCGGGATTATCAGGTGCTCGACGTGCCCGGCAGCGACCACCGGGCGGTTTGCGCGGAGGTGCAGCTGCCGTGACGACCTTGCGGCCAAGCTGAGGGGAAGGCGAATACCCGCGGCTGCTGGAGGTCTGGCGCAGCGCCGTCGCGGCGTCGCATCATTTCCTCGCGCGGGCGGGTCGGCATTGCTGCGCGGCACTGGACCGCTTCCCCGAAACTCCCGCTGGACGTGAACGAGCAGAACCCAGGAGCGGTCGGTTTCTATCTGCACCACGGGTTCGAGGTGGCCGGACGACAGGAGGCCGATTCGGACGGCCGCCCGTTCCCTTTGCTGCAGCTCAAGCGAGCTTGACCAACGTCTCCAGTGCACCGGCGGCGAGAGATATTCCGCGTCCGTGCCGGATCTGCGGCTCGCGCGGATTGATCCGGATCAGCGCACCCGTCGCCGCGCTGGCGAGTTCCGAATAGCGCCGCACTGTCGGAACCGCTTGTCCGGCACCGATTTCGACCACCACCGCGTCGCGATGCGCGCGCCGCCACTCGGCCAGCTCGTCCAGCTGTTCCTGACTGCGGTCGGGAACCCAGTCGAAATCCCCGAACATCAGGATGTTGGGCCGGGCCAGACTGCCGCACCGCGGACAGGACGGCAGCGGCGGCCGGGCGCGCATGGTCGCCTCGTCCAGCTCGACCGTGATGTCGTCGGCCGGCCAGATCTCCCGCGAACATCCGGCCAGGCACTGCAGATGATGGATCGACCCGTGCGCCTCGGCGACGTGCGGGAATCCCGCCGCCTGGAACTGTCCGTCCACATTGGACGTGAAGACCCGCACGCCACCAGGTTTCGCCAGCCCCCATTCGAGCAGCAGGCCGAATCCGCGGTGCGGCACCGTTTTCCGGTACAGGTCGAGCCGGTGCCCGTAGAAGCCCCAGGCCAGCTCCGGGTCCGACGCGAAATGCTGCGGAGCGGCCAGCTCCTCGAACCGCAGCCCGAGCCCGGCGTATGGCGGATAGGCCCGCCAGAACCCTTCCCCGCCCCGAAAATCGGGCAGGCCGGAGTCGACGCCCATCCCGGCGCCGGCGCACACGAGCAGCGCGCCGGCGTCGCGGATCAGCTCGGCGGCGCGGGCGAGGTCGTCACTCACCCGGCTTCGATGCCTGGACGACTTCGAATTCCAGCAGGTTCGCGCCGGTCGACACCGGGTTCTTGCGCTCGCCCGCGTGCGCCTCGCGCGCCGAGCCCTTCGCCCAAGCCTGGTAGTGCTCCTCGGTTTCCCACTTCGTGTACACGAAGTAGCGCTTCTCGCCCGCGACCGGGCGGAGCAGCTCGAAGCCGAGGAACCCCTCCTGGTTGTCGACGGAGTGCAGCCGCGCGGCGAAGCGCTTCTCCAGCTCCGGGCCGGCGCCTTCGGGGACTTCGATTGCGTTGATCTTGACCACTGCCATGCCCCCAGGGTACTTACGGCTGGCCCGGTTACGCGGTTCGTGCCGCCCTGCTCACATTGGGGGACGGCGAAGCCTTCGGCCCCGAATCGGCCCGCAACCTGCGGTTTCCCTCACGGACCAGCGAGCCCGCCGGTCAGGGCCGCAACCCGCCCGGGTAGAGGTCGGCGTCCGAGGGCAGCTTCGTCCCGTGGAACCAGTCGTTGAGGAACCCGCTCAGATCGCGCCCGGCGACCTTCGATACGAGCTTCTCGAAGTCCGCCCACGTCGCGTTGCCGTTGCGGTGCTGGCCCACCCATTCGTGCAGCACCCTCTCGAACCCGGGTTCGCCCAGTTCCCGGCGCAGCGCGTGCATGGCGAGGATGCCCTTGTCGTACGCGCCCTCGAACAGGTGCTCCGGCCCCATGTCGACCAGCTTCTGGCCCCAGAAATCGGTGCTGCCCCGGGTGATTTCGACGGCCGCGCGGTAGCGGTCGTCCAGGTTCTGGCCCTCGCGTTCGCCCCACATCCACTGCGCGTAGGACGCGAAGCATTCGTTCAGGCAGATGTCCGCCCACGAGTTGAGCGACACCGAATCGCCGAACCACTGGTGTGCGTTCTCGTGCACCAGGGTCAGGATTTCCGCCCATTTGGCATAAGTGGGACGGGTTTGCGTTTCCAGGGAGAAGTGGATGTTCTCGTCGAGGTAGATGCCGCCGGCCGCGCTCTGCGGGTATTTGCCGAACTTGCTTTCCAGGAACGAGATCACCTCCGGGAGCCGGTCGCCGGTGGCCTCGCGGGGTTCGGCGCCGGGCGCGTACCCGGAGATGATCGGCGTGCCGTCCGGCAGCGTGGACCGCTGCACGGTGAATTTGTCGATCGCGATCGTCGTCAGGTAGCTGGCGATCGGGTTCGGGTCGGTCCAGGTCGTGGTGGTTTTGCCGTCCTTGGCGCTGCTGCCCTGGTCCCGGCCGTTGGACAGCACCGTCCAGCCCGCGGGCACGTGCGCGGTCAGCGTGAAGGTCGCTTTGTCCCGCGGGGTTTCGTTGACCGGATACCAGAACGACGCCGAATGCGGCTCGCCGACCAGGTACGCGCCGCCGTCCGCGGAGCGGGCCCAGCCGTTTTCCGATCCGCCGTCGTGCGGGGTTTTCGCCGGAACACCCGAATAGCGCACGCGCGTCCGGAACGTCGAACCTGACCGCAGCGGCTCGGCCGGCGTCACGACCAGCTTGTTCTTCTCCCGGCTGTACTTCGCCGGTTTCCCGTCGATCTCCACTCCGGAAACGTCCAGTCCGCGCAGGTCGAGGTCGAACCGGCTGAGGTCCTGCGTGGCTTTCGCGGAGACCGTGGTGTCGCCGTCGAGGCGGCCGCTCGGCGGGTCGTAGCTGACGTCGACGTGGTAGTCGAGGGCGTCGTACCCGCCGTTGCCGTCCTCCGGGAAGTACGGATCGCCCGCGCTGCCCGCGCCTGGTGCCGGATGCAGGGGCGGCGGTGGCGGAGCAGCGGGTTCGGCGGGGCTGCACGCGGACAGCGCAAGCACGCCGGCGAGGGCGAGGACGGCGATCTGGCGGCTGCGCATTCCTTCACCCTAGGGCCAGGTTTGTGATGAAGTAGCCGCGTAAACCCAGGAGGACTAATGCGACCAGGCCTGATCGACTTCGGCGGCGACGAACGCCCTGGCGTGTCGATCCTGCTGTTGCACGGGCTGATGGGCCGTGCTCGCACCTGGTGGCCGGTCGCCCAGTGGCTCAAGCGGTACGGCCGGGTGCGCGCCCTCGACGCCCGCGGCCACGGCCGTGCGCCGCACACCGGGCCGTGGACCACCGAGCAGTTCGCCGAGGACGTCGCGGACGTGCTGGCCGACCTCGGTCCGTCCGTGCTGATCGGCCATTCGATGGGCGGGCTGCACGCGTGGGCCACCGCGGCGAAGTATCCGGAGCTGGTACGCGCGGTGGTCAGCGAGGATTTCGCGCCGGACCAGCGCGGACGCACCGTCGAGACCTGGCGCGGCTACTTCGAGAGCTGGCCGGTGCCGTTCGAATCGCTGGCCCACGTGCGCGAGTTCTTCGGCACCGCGGGCGACTACTTCACCGAATGCGTCGAGGAGCGCGAAGACGGCTATCACCTGATCGCCGACCTGGAGAATCTCTACGAGATCGCCGCCGAATGGGGCCGCCGCGACTACTGGTCCATTGTGGACGGTATCAGCTGTCCGCTGCTTCTGGTCGAGGGCGAGCACACCGCGATGCCCGCGGGTCAGCAAGCCGAGGTCGCGGCGCGGGTCCCCGGCGCGAAGCACCTGATCGTGTCCGGTTCGGCGCATCTGCCGCATGCCGAGGCGCCGGAGACGTATCGCGGGGCGGTGGAGGCGTTCCTGTCCGGCCTGTGACGCCTCACGTGTGCCGCCCTCGCTGGCACGCGTGAGGCGTCCCCGGTCAGCGGGCCAGCTCGGTGCGCCAGGCGGCGGTCGAGCGGTCTGCCGGCACGATCAATGGCCAGATGTCCGAGCCGAGGTAGGCGGATTCGTCGCTGGCCCGGGCCGCGGTGCAGCTGTCGCGGGAAAGCCCGTGCTCGGCGGCCAGCGCGGATACGGCGTCCGCGGTCGCCTTGCCGAAAACGCCGTCGGTGGGCACGCCGAACCCGGCGGCGCGCAGGAAACGTTGTGCAGTCAACACCCGCGGACCGGTGTCACCCGGTTTGAGTAGCGGCCACTCCGGTGCGTCGAGCCGCGCGACGGAGACGCCGAGCTGCTGGCCGACCGCATTGCGCAGCTCGGGGAGCCGGTTGTAGAGCACCTGGCCGCAGCACTCGGTCGAGTTGAAATCGCGGTGACCCTTGATGAACTCCGGGCTGATGCCGTATTGGTGCGCGATGTAGGCGATCAGCTGCACGAGCGAGTTCCAGAGCGCGACCGGCACGTCGACCGTGCTGTAGAGGCCCTCGTTCTCGATGCCGAGACATTCGCTGTTGTGGTTGGCCACGTTCGCGCCCTGCACATGCTGCTTCCCGCCGCGCAGGATTTCGAGGCTGCGGTGCCGCCCCTCGGTGACGAAGCCGCCGCGGCTGTTCGTGAACTGCTGGCCGGTGTCGATCCAGCCGCGGGTGTCCATGTGGAAGTTCTGGATGTCCCGCGAGATCTGCAGCGCGTGCGCCAGCGAGTAGTCGGTGTTGTTGCCGGGGTCGACGGTGTGGTGGACCACGATGTACGTCGGCTTGTGGTTCTCCACCACGATCGCGCCGGACGCGGGCCGGGCGTTCCACTCGGCCGTCGAGTGGATCACCGGGGTGGTGACGGCTGCCGCGGATCTCGCCGTGGCGAAGCCCAGAGCGCCCACGGCAGTGGCGGTGAGGCCGCCCTTCAAGACAGCACGACGCGTTGCTTCCCCCATGCGGAACTCCTCAGCCTGCGAGTGCGACGGGGGAAAGCTAACCCGGCACCCCGGCGGTAACAACTTTTTGCCGACTTTCGTCGTAGTGCGTCAGTGTTCCCCGGGGAGCGCGAACAGCCCGTCGCGGGTTTGCTCCAGCAGACCGTCCACGAGCAGCGAGTCCAGGCACCGGTCGCGCTGGCCGGATTCGTGCCACACGAGATCCAGCCGTGCCTTCTCGACCGGTCCCTCGGCACCGCGCAGGACGTCCAGCAGCAGCCCGCGCACCTGCCGGTCGGTCCCGGCGAACTTCTGCACCGGCTTGGCCGGACCGGCGTACTCGGGACGGCCGTTGCGCTGCCACGCGCATTCGGCGTAAATCGGGCAGTCCGCGCACTTCGGCGACCGTGCGGTGCAGATCAGCGCGCCCAGTTCCATCAGCGCCGCGGACAGCTTCGCCGCGGGTGCGTCCTCGGCGGGCAGCAGCGCTTCGACGTCCGCCATGTCGCGGGTATTCGACGCCGGACCAGCGTCTCCCGCGCCATGAACGGCACGCGCGACCACCCGCCGGACGTTCGTGTCCACCACCGGCGCGCGCTTGCCGTACGCGAACGCCGCCACCGCGCGCGCCGTGTACGCGCCGATGCCGGGCAACGCGAGCAGTGTGTCCACATCGGACGGCACGACGTCGCCGTGCTCCTGAGCGATGACGGTGGCGGCGGCGTGCAGCCGAAGCGCGCGACGCGGGTAGCCGAGCTTGCCCCACGCGCGCACGACCTCGCCGGTGGTCTCCGCGGCCAGCGCGGAGGGCACCGGCCAGCGAGCCATCCATTCCAGCCAGATCGGCTGGACGCGCGAGACCGGCGTCTGCTGCAGCATGATTTCGCTGACCAGCACACCCCACGCCGAGCAGTCCGGCTCCCGCCACGGCAGGTCCCGGCCGACCTCGGCGAACCAGTCGATCAGAACATCGGTGTCTAGGCCCACCCCGCCATTGAATACGACCGAATACGACTGCCCTTACTTGACCTCGGTCAGGCTCCCGGCCTTCACGTCGTAGACGAATCCGCGCACGTTGTCGGTGTGCAGCAGGAAGTCGCTCCGCCGGGCGCGCTCCATCGAGGTGCGCACGCTGTCCTCGACCTTGCGGAACGCCTCGACCGCCCAGGTCGGCCGCAGCCCGGTGGCGGACTCCAGCTCGTCCTTGAACTCGTCCTCGGTGACCGTGGAGAGGCCGCAGTCGGTGTGCTGGACGATCAGCACCTCGCGGGTGCCGAGCTTGCGCTGGCTGAGCGCGAGCGAGCGGATCACGTCGTCGGTCACCACACCGCCCGCGTTGCGCAGCACGTGCGCCTCGCCCTGCAGCAGGCCGAAGATCTCAAACACGCGGATCCGGGCGTCCATGCAGGTCAGGATCGACACCTGCAGCGACGGCTTGGGGGAGGACCGGTCGCCGGGAACGATGTTCCCGATTTCCCGGTTGCGCTTGAGCAGCACGTCGATGGAGGTCATGGGACACCTTTCGGGCTGCGCTTCCCCGCTGGTCGCGGGCGGTTCCGTCCAATGGAACCGGCCCGGGGCCGCCCGCACAACGCGGTGGGCGGGAAATCACGGTGCAGGCTGGGGTGACTCGTGCGTGCTGATGACGGTTCTAACCGCGATCGCCGCGCACGACGTCACCCGCCGAACCAGGGCTCCTCGACCGTCCGCGGCGGCGCCGACGTGCGGCCGACCCGCAGTTCGGTCGGCAGCGTGATGACCTTCGGTCCGACGCGCTCGGCCGAGCTGAGCAGCAGCCGTCCGGCCACCTTGCCCTTCTCCAAGACCGGCTGGTGCACCGTCGTGAGCCCGGAACGCTCCGCCTCGGCGATGCCGTCGAAGCCGGTCACCGTGAGGTCGAGCGGCACCCGCAGCCCGCGTCGCGCGGCCTCGGCCAGCGCGCCGAGCGCGAGGATGTCCGACGTGCAGACCAGGGCCGTGACCTGCGGATACGCGTCCAGCAGCTGACGCGCGGCAGAGGCGCCGTCGTCCACCGTGTGGTCGAAGCGCTCGACGACCGGCACGGTCGCCCAGTCGACGCCCGCCGAGGAAAACGCCGTCGCCAGCGCTTCCAGGCGGGTCCGCTGCACGTGGAAGTGCGCGCCGCTCTGGCGTTCGGCGGTCACGAAATCGTCGTTGCGCTCGCGGCCGAGCCGCATGCAGAGGACGCCGATCTGCCGGTGGCCGAGCGCCACCAGATGGTCGGCGAGCTGCGTCACAGCGGCCGCGTCGTCCGGGCCGACACGGTCCACGCCCTCGATCCGGGGCTGGTCGATGATCACCGTCGGCACGGGCCGTTCCAGGACAGCCGCGAGATGCGGGTCGTCGTCCGGCACGGAGTACACGACGAACCCGTCCACGCCCGCGCGGTGCACCGCGGCGAGGTCCTCGCGGCCGGGGCTGGCCGGCACGAGATGCAGGCCGACGCCCGCGTCCTCGCAGGCCAGCGCGAGCCCTTCGAGCACGCCGACGGCGGCCGGGTCGCGGAAGGCGTAGGAGAGGTTCTCGGTCAGCAGCAGCCCGACCGCGCCCGCCTTGCGGGTGCGCAGCGAGCGCGCGACCGGGTCGGGGCCGGGGTAGCCGAGCCGCCGCGCGGTCTCGAGCACCCTGCGGCGCAGTTCGGGGGAGAGCTGATCCGGGCGGTTGTAGGCGTTGGACACGGTGGTCCTGGACACCCCGAGTTCCGCCGCGAGCGACGCCAATGTCGCCTGCCTCCGGGTGCGAATAGGACGGCCCATCCGCAAACCGTAACGGTTCAGATCGTTTTCCAGAAGCGACACCCCTGTGGTGAGCGTCTCGATCCGTTCGGTGATCAAGAGCGCGTGCGGCCACCCGGTGGAGTGAGGTTCGCCGTTCGGATGGGGTAAAGTGAATCTGACAACGGTTTCCATTAGCAGTTCGACCCAGGAGAGCCCGATGACTTCCCGCCGCACCACGAGCGTCCTCGCCGCCGCGTCGGCTTTGGCTGTGTTCGCGCTCGGCGCGTGCTCCAGCACGTCGTCCTCGACCGGTTCCGGGGCGGGAGGGGGAACGGGCGATCAGGTGAAGGTCGTCGCCTCCACCGATGTCTGGGGCAGCGTCGTATCCGCCATCGGAGGCGACAAAGTGCAGGTCACGTCGATCATCCACGATCCGTCAGCCGACCCGCACTCGTACGAATCGACCGCCGACGACGCGCTCGCCGCCAAGAAGGCCCAGCTGACCCTCGGCAACGGCGGCGGGTACGACCAGTTCTTCACCAAGCTCTCCGGCGAGGCGGCTTCGGCGAAGAAGCTGGTCGCCTACGACATCGCCAAGCCGGGCGAGGAGAACGAGCACGTCTGGTACGACCTGCCGGGCGTCGAGAAGGTCGCCGACCAGGTCGCGGCCGCGCTCGGAGAGATCCAGCCCGCGTCGAAGAAGACCTTCGACGACAACGCCAAGACCTTCAAGAGCCAGGTCGACGGCCTGATCAAGAAGGCGGCAGCGCTGGGCACCGCGCACCCGGGCACGAAGGTCGTCGTCACCGAACCGGTCGCGCACTACCTGCTGAAGACGGCGAACATCGCCGACGCCACGCCGAAGGCCTTCTCCGACGCGATCGAGAACGAGACCGACGTGCCCGCCGCGGCGGTCTCCGACTTCACCAAGCTGATCAAGGAGAAGCAGGTGAAGGCGCTGGTCAACAACGTGCAGACGGTCACCCCGCTGACCAAGCAGGCGGTCGCCGACGCGAAGGCGTCCGGGGTCGCGGTGGTCGACGTATCCGAGACGCTCCCGGCGAACGTCACGGGCTACATTGACTGGATGACCAAGGATGTGGACTCGCTGTCGGGGGCTCTGAACAGCTGATGTCCGTCCAGCTTCCGGAAGCCGGTCCGGCGGTCCGCGTGCGCGGAGCCGGACTCGCCTTCGGCGACCGCACTCTCTGGTCCGGTTTGGACCTTGACGTCGAACCGGGCGAATTCCTGGCTGTCCTCGGCCCGAACGGTTCCGGCAAAAGCAGTTTCCTCAAGGCGTTGCTGGGCATGCAGTCGCTGTCGGCGGGCACGGTGGAAATCGCCGGCGGCCGTCCGGGCGGGGCGAACCGCAAGGTCGGCTACATCCCGCAGCAGCGCGCGATCGACGATTCGCTCACGCTGCGCGGCATCGACCTGGTCGGCCTCGGACTGGACGGCCACCGCTGGGGTCCTGGCCTGGCCGGAATGCGCGCACGGAAACGCCGCGTGGCGTCGGTGATCGAATCGGTCGGCGGCACGCGCTACGCGAAGCAGCCGGTCGGTCGGCTTTCCGGCGGCGAGCAGCAACGACTGCGGGTGGCACAGGCGCTGGTCGGCGATCCGGCGGTGTTGCTGTGCGACGAACCGCTCTTGTCGCTCGACCTGGCGCACCAGCGCGCGGTGAGCGAACTGATCGACGCTCGCCGGCGCGAAGCCGGGACCGCCGTGCTGTTCGTGACGCACGAGATCAACCCGGTCCTGCAGTTCGTCGACCGCGTGCTGTACCTGGTGAACGGCCACTTCCGGATCGGCAAGCCGGACGAGGTGATGACCTCGGAGACGCTGTCGGAGCTGTACGGAACGAAGATTGAGGTGCTGCGCGTCGGCGGGCAGATCCACATCGCCGGGGCGCAGAGCGCGTTGTGCGAGGACCAACCGCACCACCACGAGCAGGAAGCAGTGGGCTGAGCCTTGGACGGCATCTTCGACTTCGCCAAGACGTGGGAGCTGATCTCGGAACTGGACAGCGTTCGCATCGCGCTGATCGCGGCCGCGGTGCTCGGCTTGCTGGCCGGGGTGCTCGGTCCGCTGATCGTGATGCGCCGCATGTCCTTCGCGGTGCACGGCACGTCCGAACTGGCCTTCACCGGTGCGGCCGGCGCGCTGCTGCTGGGCGTCGGAGTGGAATACGGCGCACTGGCCGGTGCCGTCGCAGCCGCGCTGCTGCTGGGAATCCTGGGAATCCGCGACGCCGACCGCGATTCGGTGATCGGCGTGATCCTGTCCTTCGGGCTGGGCATGGGCGTGCTGCTGCTGTCGTTCTACAAAGGACGGTCAGCGAACAAATTCGGCATTCTGACCGGCCAGATCATCACGGTGGACAGCACGAACCTGACCGCGCTCGTGATCGCGGCGGCGGCCGTGCTGGCAGTGCTTTCGCTGATCTATCGCCCGCTGCTGTTCGCCAGCGTGGACCGCGCGGTGGCCGAGGCGCGCGGGGTTCCGGTCAAGACGCTGACGGTGCTGTTCTCGCTGCTGGTCGGGGTCGCGACGGCGTTGAGCGTGCAGGTGGTCGGGTCGCTGCTGGTGGTCGCTTTGATGGTCACCCCCGCCGCGGCTGCCGCCCGGGTGACGGCGAGCCCGTTGCGCGCGACGGTGTTGTCGGTGGTGTTCGCGGAGGTCGCCGCGCTGGGCGGGATCGTGCTGTCGCTGGCTCCGGGGTTGCCGGTGAGCGCGTTCGTGACGTCGATTTCGTTCTTGATCTACCTGGTGTGCCGGATCATCGCGTGGGTCCGCGACCGCCGGCGCGGCGTGCGGACCAGCCCAGTGGAAGAACCGGCCCCGGTTCCGGTCGGCTAGCGATACACGGTCACCTGCTGGCGAGAAGTGGTCTGCGCGTCGATCCGGTCTAGGAGGGTTCTCGCCAGATCCGCCCGCAGCCGCCTGCCCGTCATCGACGTCATGCGCGAGTGGCGCGACCGGCATCTGGCGGATCTCCTGGCACACCGCCAAAATCACTCGTCGGCTACCGGATCGGATGCTGCGCCAGCGCCGACTTCACCGCCGCGATGAACCCCTCGTCCGTGAACGGCACCAATCCGCCCGCGACGTTCCGCTCCACCGCCTGCAACACCACCACGTGCGAGTTGACGAACTGGTTCACCGCCTGCGACTGCGGCGTCTTGTCCGTCGAGTACGCCAGGTACGTGAGATTCGTGAACGCCGCCTCGAGATACCGCGAGGACGCGAGGCTGAACGAGTCGCCGTAGACAAGGGTCGGCTGGTCGATCGTTCCGACGATCGGCGGGGCCGAGCGGTGCACCGGCTGGTCGATGTTGGCGATGAAATCCCCCGCGCGGTCGGTGACGCCGTCCGGGCGCAGGCTGTAGCGGGTGTTCGACTTGACGCCGGTCTGGCCGAGCAGCAGCGGCAGGTCCGCGACCGCGTCGTACTGTCCGTCCGGGGCGCTCAGCCAGCTGTTCGTCGTGCCCGGCTTGATTGTGTCGGCGAGCGTGCGGGTGAGGACGAGCCCGCCTTCGTCGCGCCAGTGGGTGTCGTTGGGGGCGTAGATCGGGTGGCCGACGCGGGCCGCTTCGGCGGCGAGCTGCGGGCGCAGGTCGAGCGAGTGGCCTTCGGTGGTGATCTTGTACCAGTCGTTCGGCGCCGCGGCCTGCGAGCATTCCTTGCCCGGGTAACTGGCGGGCAGGAACTGCGGCACCATCGTCGTCTTGTCCGGCGTCACCACGAACACGAACTTCCGGCCGGACGCCTCGACCGCCGCGCGCAGTTCGTCGACCCGCTTCAGCGTGGTGTCGATGTCCTGGGTCGGCGTGCACTTCGCTTCGGAGTCGTAGCCGTAGTACAGCCAGCCGTCGGAACCCTGGACGACCTTGCGGTATCCGGCCTGGCTGGACCCCGGTCCGCTCGGCAGCGACGGACCCGCGTTCGGCGCGCTCGGCTGCTGCAGCGGAGGGGCCGGGATCGGGCCGGTGTTCGACGCCGAACCCTGGTCGAGCGGCGCGGCCTCGCCGAAGACGCCCTCGCTGATCCCGTTCGCCGCGTTGATCGCGCCCGCCCGGAACGACAGCTGATCGGTCGCCCATTTGGGGAGGTTCGTGAAAAACCCGAACCCCTCGCCGAGGTTGGGGAAGCCGGCGAGCTTGTGGTTTTCGATCTCGCTCGGCCGGACCCCGACGACCCACAGCAGGGTCGGCGTCACGAAGAACAACAGAGCGCTGACCAGTGCGGTCAGCTGCCGCTTGCCGTGCCGCGGGCGATGCAGCGCGTGCTCGCGGGGCAGGTAGGCCTCGTGGACTGCGGGCAGCTGCGGTGGCTCGGACACGTTCCAGAGATTAGCCAGTTCGAGTGAGCCCGGCGCGAACTACCGCCGAAAAGTCAGCCGAGCATGAGGAGGACTTGCAACTCGCCGACGAGGAACCCGATCACGCCGCCGACCGCGATCAGCTTCCATTCGTCCTGCCGGAACGCCGGCCGCAGCAAACCCTCGAACTCGAGCGGCGTCAGCGCGAGCATCCGCTGCTCCACCATCTTCGCCACGTCCATCGCCTCGGTCAGGTACCCCTCGGCGTAGCGCGCGGTCAGCGGCATTTCGGCCAGCGCCCGCTGTGCCGCGGCGTGCTTCATCTCCTGCAGCCGCTGCGCCCCGATGGCGAGCGCGACCACCGGTTTCGCGGCGCTGACCTGCGCGTCCACCGCGTGTCCGACGGCGCGTTCGACCATCGCCACGAGCCGGTCCGACTTGGGGCCGCGCAGCAAGGCGTCGAGCAGATTCGGAACGGTCAGCACCTCGTTGGCGACCAGTTCGCCGTACTGCCGGGCCACCTCGGCGCGCCGCCGCTGGAACTTGCCCTGCAGGATCACCCGGCCCAGCCGCACCGGCTCGCGCGGCAGGAAGATCATCTTGATCGCCAGCCAGTCGGTGAACAGCCCGATCGCGCCGCCGAAGATCGGCAGCACCAGCGGCTGCCGGGTCAGCGCCCATACGAGCGCCTGGATCAGGCCGAGCACGAAGCCGAAGACGATCCCGGCGCGCGCGATGAACGTCATCTCCGGCCGGGACGTTTCGCGGATCAGCCGGACCAGCAGCGCGCGGTCGCGAGTAAGCCGTTCGACCGTCATGTGCCGGACGTCGAGGACCTCGTCCAGGTGGTCGCGGACCTCGTCGAGGAAGTCCCGCACCAGCTGCGGCGCGCTGGCCTGCACCTGTTTGATCAGCAGTTCCTGGGCGAGCGTGGGCATGACCTCCCATAGTCGCGGATGATGCTGTTCGAGCACGTCGCGCGCGATCCCGTCGACCGCGCGCAGCAGCGGCTGCTCGAGTTCGCGGGTGATGATCACCGGGTCGACGCGGGCGAAGACCTCATTGATGTCGAGCAGGTTCGCGGTGAGCAGGTCGGTCGCGATCGCGGCCATCCGGCCGCCGTGCTTCGGGACCACGCCCTGCCAGCCGAGGAACGGCCGGATGCCGACGAAATTGAGCGGGCGGAACATCATCTCGATCGCGACGCGCTTGGTGACGTAGCCGATCAGCGCGGCGACGAACGGCATCGAGACGTACACCGGCCAGTGCCGCGCGAGGTCGTCCAGCACCGCGTTCACCGGGTCTCCCTCCCCCGCTCCGGAAGGAAACCGTATCGCGTGCGCGGTCGCTCCGCGTCGTCCCCACCGCCGCCCTCGAAGCCGCGCTCACCCCAAAAGAAGCAACGCCTGCAGTTCGCCGACGATGCCGCCGATCACCGCGCCGACCGCGATCAGCTTCCATTCGTCCTGCCGGAACGCCGGTCGCAGCAACTGCTCGAATTCGAGCGGGCTGAGCCGGCGCATCCGGTCCACGATCGTGTTGCGGACGTCGAGCGCGTTGATCGCGTACGTCTCCGCGTGCCGGATCGTGTCCGGCACCCGCTCGGCGGCTTTCGCGGCGGCGACCTGCTTCATTTCCTGGAACCGTTTCGTGCCCACCGCGATCGCGACGAACGGCTTCACGACGCTCGCCTGCGCGTCGATCGTCTTCTGCACCTCGCGGCTGATCAGCGAGAACAACCGGTCCGATTTCGGCCCGCGCAGCACGGCTTCCAGCAGATTCGGCACGGTGATGATCTCGCGCGCGATCATGTCGCCGTAGTCGGCGGCCACCTCGTCGCGGCGCTTCTGGAACACGCCCTGCCAGCTGTAGAAGCCGAAGAACCGTTTCGGCTCGCGTGGCAGGAAGATCATCTTGAGCGCGAGCCAGTCGGTCAGCCAGCCGATCCCGAGCCCGAACAGCGGCAGCACGATCGGCGACCTCGTCAGCGACCAGACCAGCAGCTGCACGCAGCCGAGAATGAATCCGAACCAGATGCCCGACCGGGCGATGAACCGCATTTCCGGCCGCGAGATGTCGCGGATCAGCCGGTTCAGCAAAGCCTTGTCGCGCACCAGGTTCGTGACGACCATGTGCTTGAGGTCGAGCACGTCCTCGATGTTCCGGGAAATTTCCCGCATGATCTTCGTGATCGCCCGCGGCGCCTCGGCCTGTACGCGTTTCAGCAGCAGCTGCTGCGCTCCGGACGGCAGCATTTCCCACAGCCGCGGCTGATAGGTCTCCATCACCTCGCGGGTGACGTCCTCGACCACGCGCAGCAGGGGCTGTTCGATCTCCTTCGCGACCTGCTCCGGGTCGAGCCGGGCGAAGATCTCCTTCGGGTCGACGAGGTTGGTGGTGAGCATTTCGGTCGCGGTGGTCGCCATCCGCTCGGCGTTCGCGGGCAGCACGCCCTGCCAGCCGAGAAAGGGCCGGACGCCGACGAATTCGAGCGGCCGGAACATCATCTCGATGGCGACGCGTTTGGTGACGTAGCCGATCAGCGCCGCGATGAACGGCATGGAGACGTACACCGGCCAGTGCTCGGCGAATGTGTGCACGCGTGTCCCCTCCGTGTCGCTCACCGGAACGGTAACCCGCGCCTCAGTGGAGCAGCAGGAGGACCTGCAGTTCGCCGACGAGCCCGCCGATCACCGCGCCGACCGCGATCAGCTTCCACTCGTCCTGTTTGAACGCCGGCCGGAGAATGCCCTCGAACTCCAGCGGAGTCAGCTGCCGCATCTTGTCGACGATGGTGTTGCGGACGTCGAGCGCATCGGTCGCGTAACTCTCGACGTGCTTCACGGTTTCCGGCAGGTACGCGATGGCCTTCTCCGCGGCGGCCTGCTTCATCTGCCGGTACTCGCGCCCGCCGACAGCCAGCGCGACCAGCGGTTTCGCCAGACCGGCCTGTGCGTCGACGGTCCGCTGGACCTCCCGCGTGACGAGTGCGAACAGCTTGTCCGCACGTGGCCCGGTGAGGACGGCTTCGAGCACATTCCCCGCGGTGAGGACTTCCTCCGCGATCAACGCGCCATAGTCGGCGGCGACCTGTGCCCGCCGTTTCTGGAACATGCCCTGCCAGGTGAAGAACAAGAACCGGCGCGGCTGACGCGGGTAGAAGATCATTTTGAGTGCGAGCCAGTCCGTGACGAAGCCCGTGACGAAACCGAAGACCGGCATGATCACGGGTTGTTTGATGAGCGCCCAGGCGATGAGCTGGACGAGCCCGATCACGAATCCGAAGCCGATCCCGCTGCGGGCGATGAACCGGAACTCGGGCGCGGCGACCTCGCGGATCAGCCGGCAGGTGAGCGATTTGTCCCGGACCATGGCGTTGATCAGCATGTCGTTGACGTCGAGCACTTCGTCCACATTCGACGACACTTCCCGCATCAGCCGCTTCACGACCGCGGGCGCCTGTGCACGGACCCGGTCCACCAGCAGTTGCTGCGCACGGGCGGGCAGCATTTCCCACAGCCGCGGCTGGTAGGTCTCGAACACCTCGCGGGTGACCTCGTCGACCGCCTTCAGCAGCGGTTCTTCCAGCTGCGCGACCATTTCCTCGGGGTCGAGGCGGGCGAAGACCTCGCGCGGATCGAGGAGGTTCTTGGTGAGCAGGTCGACCGCGGTGGTGGCCATCCGCCGGGAGTTCGCCGGGATGACGCCCTGCCAGCCGAGGAAGGGCCGGATGCCGCGGAACTCGAGCGGCCGGAACATCATCTCGATCGCGACGCGTTTGGTCAGGTAGCCGATGAGCGCCGCGATGAACGGCATGGTCGCGTACACGTGCCAGTGCGCGGCGAGGTCGGCGGCGACGGCTGAAAAGTCCATGCGTCTGCCCCGTTCGCCCGCGCGTACGTCGAAGGGGACAGGATGCCATGCGTGACGTCGGGTTTCGCGCTTCGTAATACAGCCGTTTGGCGGTACGTGCGGCAGGTGCCCCGATCACTAAGGTGGCCCGATGGTCGCGCCCGAGAAGCCGCAGCACCCCGCCTTTGCTGTCACCCGGAAGGGATACGACCCGAATCAGGTCGACGCCCGCATCGCCCAGCTGACCAGCGAACTCAAGACGACCTCCCACGGCCGTGACGAGGCGGTGGCGACGGCAGGCGAGCTCACGAAGGCCCTGACGACAGCCCAGGCGGAGCTGTCCGAGGCGAAGGCCGCGCTGGTCCGGGTCACCTCGAGCCCGGCGGGTGCCGGTGCGATCTCCGAACGCGTGCGGATGATGGTGCAGCTGGCCGAGGACGAGATCGCCGACCTGCGCCGCTCCGCGGAAGCGGACGCAGCGTCGACCCGCGCCGAAGCGGACCGCTACGCCCACGAAACCCAACGGGCAGCGGACAAAGCGGCCAAAGAATCCGAAGCGGAACGCCAGCGGTTGCTCGCGGAGACCCACGCCGATTTGGCCGCGCGCTCGGAAGCCCTGGACGCCCGGATCGCGGCGGCGGAGAAGGATCTGGCCGCGCGGCAAGCGGATCTGGAGTCCCGGATCGCCGCCGCCGAAGCGGACATCGCGACTCGTACTGCCGCCGCGGACGAGGAGATCGCGGCTCGCCTGGCGGATCTGGAAGCGCGGCTCAAAGCGGGTAATGAGGACATCGCGACCCGCACCGCCGCTGCGGACGCGGACATCGCCGCTCGGACGGCAGCGGCCAATGAGGACATCGCCACCCGGACGGCTGCGGCCGACGCGGAGATCGCCACTCGCTTGGCCGCGGCTGAGGAGGACATCGCCACCCGCACTGCGGCCGCCGACGCGGAGATCGCGTCCCGCACCGAAGCCGCCGACCGCGCCCGCGCCGAGGCGGACCAGGCTGCCGCAGCGGCCCGCGCCGAAGCAGACCAGGTCGCCCTGATCGCCCGCACCCAGGCCGACGAAGCCGCCGCCGAAGCCCGAGCCAAGGCAGACGCCGAATCCCAGCACGCCCGCCTAGCCGCGGACGCCGAAGCCCGCCGCATCCGAGACGAGAAGGACGCCGAAGCCCTCCGCGTCCGGACCGAAGCCGACGAAGCGGCTGCCCAGGCCCGCGCGGAAGCAGACGCCGCAGCCGAAGCCGCCCGCCGAGCCGCCGACGAGGAGTCCGCCCGACTCCGAGCCGAAGCCGATGCCGCCGCCGAAGCAGCAGCCGCCCAAGCCCGTGCCGAGGCAGACCGTCGAGCGTCGGAAGAGATCGCCATCAAGAAGGCACAGGCAGAAACCGCCCTCGCCGACGCTCTCCAGAAGCAAACCGAAGCCACCGAATCGCGCACCCTGGCCCTGGACCTGCGCACCAAGGTCGCCGATCGGATCGCCGCGACCAACGAGGCCGTCCAGGAAGCGTTGCGCTTCCTCGGCTCTCAGGAAGAGGAAGCCGCTTCGGCTGACCCCTCGCCGGCCGATGCACCCTCGCAGGCTTCGGCACCGACTGCCGGACCTTCGCAGACTTCGGCACCGACTGCGGCACCTTCGCCAACTGGCTCGCCCGCGCCTGCGTTGCCCCAGCCGACCCCACGCCCCACCTCGTCCACTTCGGACGCACAATCCACCGCAGACCCACAGCAACCCGCTGAGCAACCGACACCTCGAAACGGCAATGGCAACGGTCGTCGCCCCGGTCGCCCCCGCGCAGGTCGCTCCTAACCATCGCGTCACGGCCCGGTTGGATTCCTAGCCGCCGCGCCTCGATTTCGGCTGCCGCGCCTCGGTTCGCCGGTTGTAGCCCGGGCCGGTTCGCTTCTGGCGGTCGCGTCTCGGATCGCTTGGCTTCTAGCGTCGCGTCACGGGGCACTTCGCTCCTGGCCACCGTCTCTCGGCCCGCTTCGCTCTTAGCCGCGGCGACTGCGCCTGCTTTTGCTCTCGACTGGCTCGCATTAGCCGGGCAAGCCTCGAGCCTGCCGATCGTGCCTGGCCGGGCTCGCCGTTGGTCGGCGATCCCCGGCCCACTGGAGCGATGGCCTGCGTGAACCGTCGCCGATCCGAGGGCTTACCCGCGCCCCCTCAAGCTCCCCAACCGCATCACCCTGCCGCCACCGCGAACAGCTCGTCGTCGATCCAGCCGCGGTCCCGCAGCTCACGGCAAAACCGTTGGTACGAAGCCACCATCGCCGCTGCCTCAGCGGGCGACGGCTCGACGAGCGACCCCATCGGCATTCCCTCGCACACCGCACTCAGCCCACCCGGCGTACACCCTGCCGCCGCGAGGAGCGCCGCGCCGTACCCCGTTTCTGCCTGCGGTGCCACCTGCAGTCCTAGACCGCTCACGGTAGCCCGGATCTGAGTCCATAAAGGACTCTTGCTTCCGCCGCCGGCCGCGAGGAGCGGTTCGCTGACCGAAACACCCAGCCGTCGCAGGTGGTCCAGGGCGAGCCGTTCCAGGAAGGCGACTCCCTCCAGCCGAGCCCGATGCAATTCGACCTCGTCGGCTGGGGTGCCGAGGACGAAACCTTCCGCGTCACCGTGCGCGAAGGGAAACCGTTCGCCCTTGCGCCGCAACGGGAAAGCCACGACCTCGGCCGGGCCGCGGGCAGCGGCGGCGGCATCCAGCTCCGCCAGCCGTGGACTGTCCGAAACGGACTCACCACCGGTGTTCGACGCGCCGCCTGGCAGCCACCACCCGTCTGGATGCCGGTGGCTGTACATCACTCCGGTGGGATCGGGCACCAGCGACTCCGTGACGCCCTTCAGCACATACGTGGTCCCGAGAATCCCCACGAACCGCCCCGGTTCGACCGCGCCCGCGGCCAGCTGCCCCGCGCACCCGTCCGTCATGCCCGCCACCACGAGACATCCAGCAGGCAACCCGGCGATCGGCACCGAAATCTCGCCCAGCACGCTCGTCGGCGCGACCACCGGCGGCAACATCCCGTCCGGCACGCCCAAACCGGCGAACACCTCGGACGGCCATTCCCCAGCCAACGGGTCGTAACCGCTTTTGAGTGCGTGCGACCAATCCGCCGCGACCGGATGTCCGGTCAGTTTCGCCGCGATCATCTCCGGTGTGTGCCGGACACCGACCGCCTCGGTGTGCTCGGCCAGCCAGGCGATCCGGCCGAGTGCCGCGGTCGGCGAGACGCCCGAACCCAGGTTCCGCCAGCGTCCGGCGCCGAGTTCCGCGGCTTTCGCGTTGTAATCCGCGCCGCGCCGGTCGTCGTACATCAACGCGGGCGTCACCGGTTCGCCCGCGGCGTCGACTCCGACGATCGTTCCGGACGTCGCCGCGATCGCCACCGCCGAGACTTCCGTGCCACGTCCGGGCAGCGCGGCAGTGACCTCGCTCAGCACCGAACCGACCGCCGGCCACCACGCCGACGGATCCTGTTCGCTGCGGCCACCGCCCGCGCGCACCGGCGCCGGCAGCGACGCCGATGCGGTGGTGAGGACCGAGCCGCCGCGCACCGCGAAGGCGCGAACCCCCGCGGTGGCGACGTCGATGCCGACCGAGACCTGCTCGTTCACGCCGTGCTGACCCTCTCTTCGACATCCTGCAAACTGCCGTCGGTCGCGAGTGCTTTCTCGGTTTGCTCCGGCAGTTTCAGGAACCGCACCAGCACCGCGGCGACCAGGTACAGCGCGGCGAAGATGATGACCACTCCGGCGGCACCGGCCGGTCCGAGGAACAGCGACACGATCGCCGGCCCGACGAATGCCGCAGCGCCCGCGCCGAGGTTGAGCAGAGCCATCGCGCCGCCCTTGTGTTCCGGGGCCAGCGACGGCAGCAGCGCGGAGATCGGCACGAACCCGGCGAGCGTCGCGCCGTAGAGCGCGCCGACGATCAGCGCGAGCCAGTAGTACTGCGAGCCCATCGCGACCGGCACGAAGTACAGCAGCAGGATCGAGATCGCACAGCCGATCGCGCCGAACCAGAAAATCGTGGTGCGCCAGCCGATCCGGTCGCTCAGCACGCCGAAGATCAGGTTGAAGAAGATGTTCGTCCCGTAGATCACCGACACGAGCAGCAGCCAGCGGCTCTCGCCGAAGCCGATCTGGGAGATGAAGATCGTCGGGAAGAACACCAGCATGCCGAATTCGGGCGCGGTGTTGATGATCCGCACGATCATGCCGACGCCGACCCGCGGCTTCTTCCACGCGATCGAGACACTGGAAACCAGGCTCTGCACCGGTTTCACGTCAGGCGGCGCGAGCCTGCGGAATCCCGTGCGCTGCCGGACGCCGAGCACCGCCACGAGCCCGCCGACGCCGAGCAGCACGACCGCGACCCACAGGGTGCCGTAGTGGCCGAACAGGGGATTGGTGAAGCTCGCGACGAGCGCGCCGAGCGTGGGCAGGCCGCCGGTGAAGGCGAAGTAGAACCAGCCGACCGCCGCGCCCAGCCGGGCGACCGGGGCCACCGCGGTGATCCACACCAGGAACCCGAACGCGAACATCGGATAGCCGAATCCGCGGATGCCGTAGCAGATCAGCATCGCCGTGTAGTTCTCGCCGGCGAGACCGAGCGTCAGGAACAACGCGTCGAACACCAGCCAGATGACCAGGCCGACGAGCATCACCCGCCGCGGTCCCCACAGCTCGGACAGTGCGCCGGAGAGCCATGACGCCAGCATCACGGCGACGCCGTACACGGTGATCACGTACGAAGCTTTGATTTCCGTGCCCGCGCCGTTGCCCGCCATATACGGCGCGATGAAACCGGACTCCACTCCGTCGCCGATCATGAACAGGAGCAGTCCGACATACCCGAGGAACAGGGGCGCGGGCAGCCCCCATTTCGTGAGCAAGCGCCCGAAGCCCGACTTGGGCAACTCCGCTGTTGCCGACTCGTTCATACACGCCTCCATGACGTCGAGATCGAACGTATCATGGACCGTGTGAACTTCGCACGCAAGAGTGTTATTAAGTCGATCAGTTCTCAGGGTCTTCGGCGACCTGCACCTCGACCCGGCTGCGCAGCTCGTCGACGTAGTGCGGATCGACGTCCTCGTCCACGATGAGCAGGTCGTAGTCGTCCAGCGGCGCGAGCCGGTGCAGTGCCGTGCGCTTCATCTTGCTGTGGTCCATCAGCAGCACCTTGTGCCGCGCGCTGGCCAGCATGGCCCGTTTGATCATCACGATCTCGGGCTCCTGGTGGAAGGTCATCGAAGCGCTCATCGCCGAGGTGGACACGAACGCGATGTCCACCGAGAGCCGCTCGATCGACTCGATGCTCTGCATGCCGAGGAACGAATCGTGGGTGGACGAGTAGTCGCCGCCGATGCAGATCAGCCGCAGTTCGTGCACGTTCTTCAGCACGTCGATCGCGGCGAGGTAGTTCGTGGCCACGGTCAGCGGCGTCACGTCGACCAGGAGCCTGGCCAGCGCGAGCGCGCTCGTGGAATCGTCGAGCAGCACCGACATGCCCGGTTCGACCTGTTCCACCGCGTGCATCGCGATCACCCGTTTGGCGTCGACGTGCGCGTTCATCCGGTATTCGGCGTTGCTCTCGAACACCGTCGACGGCATCGCCGAGACTCCGCCGCGGTACTTCCGGACCAGGCCGCGCCGGGACAGTTCGTCGATGTCCCGGTGCACCGTCATCATGCTGACGCCGAGCAGGTCGACGAGCTCGCCGATGGTCGCCGAACCCTGCTGGAACACGTGGTCGGTCAGCCGCTGCTGACGGTTCTCGCGGGGGTGGGCGGCAGGCTTTTCGCTCGACATGCCGTGATTATCGCGGTTCCACTGGGAGGTTGAAGCGCACCAGGGCAGTTCGGTCACCGCTCACCTCCAGTTCGGTGACGGCCGCGTTGTCCAGGCGGGGAAACACGCTGCGGTAGCGGGACAGCGGGATGCCGAGCAGCTGGCAGAGCGTGAGCCGCAGCAGCGTGTTGTGTGCGACGACCAGGGCCGTTCCGCTGGTCGCGGCGGCGATCGCCCGGATCGCGCGAGCCCCGCGCTCGGCCGCGTCGGCCGGATCGTCGGCACCGGGGAACGCGCCGGAGATCGGATCGGCGAGGAAGCGTTCGACCGCCTCGGGATCAGTCTCGCGCACCTCGTCGCGGGTACGGCCCTCAGCGATTCCGAAATGGGTTTCCCGCAGGTCAGGAACGATTTCCGGGACCAGTTCCAGTGCCTCGGCCGCCGGTTCGATCGTGCGCCGGGCGCGTCGCTGCGGCGAACAGAACAGCGCGTCCGGTTTCACCCGACGGGCGTACGCGGCCAGCGCCTCCGCCTGCCGGATCCCCTCCTCGGTCAGCGCTACCTCGCTGGTGCCCGCGTAGCGGTTCTCCGCGTGCCATTCGGTCTGCCCGTGCCTGGCCAGCAGCAGCCGTGCGCCCACTCGTGCCCTCCTTGTGTGAACACCCTTGCGAACTTCTCATCGTCGCTGTTAACTTAACATTGCTCGTGTGAAACGGGCTCGCTCTCTGAAGGGATCTGGTGGATGACGCTCGACGCGGTGGTGTTCGACCTCGACGGTGTCCTAGTGGAAAGTGAACACCTCTGGGAGGAGAACTGGGTCGCTTTCGCCGCTCGCCACCAGGTCGAGTGGACGGCGGAGGACACGGCCTCGGTGCAGGGCATGAGCGCCCCCGAATGGGCTGGCTATCTCGCCCGCCGGTGCGGGGTGCCGGACCAGGCGGACGAGGTGGAACGCGCGGTGGTCGACGGCATGATCGCCTCGATCGACGCGGGCGAAGCGCCGTTGCTCCCCGGCGCGGGCGCGATGGTGCGCGAGGTCAGCGAACGGGTCCCGGTCGCGCTCGCGTCGTCGGCGGCCCGCCGGGTGATCGACGCGGTGCTCGAAAAGCACCAGCTCACCGGCGAGTTCACCGCGACGGTGTCCAGTGCCGAGGTCGCGCGGGGCAAGCCGAACCCGGACGTGTACCTGGAGGCGGCGGCCCGGCTCGGCAAATCGGGCAGCGAATGCCTCGGGGTCGAGGACTCCAGCAACGGCATCCGGGCGGCGGCCGCGGCCGGGCTCACCGTGATCGCGCTGCCCAACCCGACGTACCCGCCGAAGCCGGACGCGCTGCAACTGGCCAGCGCGGTGGCCGAGAGCAATGACGACGTCCGACTGAAGCTCCTGGCCTATCTGGCCGGCGAGCCGGTGGCTGCGAGGGACTGAATCATGACCACCTTGGGTTCTCCGGACACGTTCAAGCGGCAATGGCTGGACGGGTTCGTCACCGCGTACGGCCGCACGGTCCAGAAGGTGCCGGATGCTTACGGCGTCGTTCGCCGCGACGCTCCGGCGAACCCGAAGGTCGCGGTCGTGATCGGCGGCGGGTGCGGTCACTACCCGGCGTTCGCGGGCCTCGTCGGCCCTGGCCTGGCGGACGGCGCGGTCGTCGGCGATGTGTTCACGAGCCCGAGTGCCGAGCAGGTCTACCGCACGGCGCGGGCCGCGGACAACGGAGCCGGGGTCCTCTTCGGCTTCGGCAATTACCAAGGCGACGTGCTCCACTTCGGACTCGCGGCCCGCAGGCTCGCCGCCGAAGGCATCCCGAGCCGCACCATCCTGGTCACCGACGACATCGCGAGCGGCCCGGCGACCGAACCGGAGCGGCGCCGCGGCGTCGCGGGCGACTTCCTGGTCTTCAAGATCGCGGGGGCGGCGGCGGAGCGCGGTTACAACCTCGACGAGGTGCACGAGGTCGCGGCGAAGGCGAACGCTCGCACGCGGACGTTCGGTGTCGCGTTCGGCGGCTGCACGCTGCCTGGTGCGGACGCGCCCCTGTTCACTGTCGCGGACCAGGAAATGGAGCTGGGCCTCGGAATTCACGGTGAACCGGGCGTGCGCACGGTGGGCCGGTTGTCCGCGGCGGAGCTGGCGGACGAACTGGTCGACGGTCTCCTGCCGGAGCTGCCGGAGGGGGACGGCCGGGTGGTCGTGCTGGTGAACGGGCTCGGCCGCACCAAGTACGAGGAAATGTTCGTCACCTACACCCGCGTGCACGAACGGCTGGCGCAGGCCGGGCTCAGCCCAGTGCATTCCGAGGTCGGGGAGTTCGTCACGTCGCTCGACATGGCCGGGGTTTCGCTGTCGATCCTGGTGCTGGACGACGAATTGGCCGAGCTGTACGCCGCGCCGTGCGACACCCCGGGTTACCGCACCACCGGCGCCGAGCTGACCACGGTCGCTCTCGAGTCCACAGTGGACGAACTGCTGACCGAGGAGGCTCCGGGGACCAGCGTCGTCGACCGGGTTCTCACCGCGGCCCTGCGCAGCATCGAGGAAAACGAGGCGGAGCTGGGCAGGCTCGACGCGGTAGCCGCGGACGGAGACCACGGGCTCGGCATGACCCGCGGGATGCGCGCCGCCGTCGCGGCCGCGCGGCGTGAACCGGAGACGGTCTCCGGTGCGCTGCTGGCTGCCGGGACGGCGTTCGCTGACGCGGCGGGTGGTGCTTCGGGGGCGCTGTACGGCGTACTGCTGGCGGAAACCGGTGCCGGGCTGAGCGGTGCCGCAGCCGAGGACATCACCACCGCGATGCTCGCCGACGCGGTTGACGGTGCGGTTCGCGCGTTCTGCGAGCTGGGCAAGGCCGAACTGGGCGACAAGACGATGCTCGACGCGATCGAGCCGTTCCGGGCCACGCTGCGGGAGCAGACGGGTTCGGACGTAGTGCAGGCATGGCGGAAGGCCGCTGGAGCCGCGGTCGTAGCCGCGCAGGAGACTGCGCATTTGCGTCCAGCGAAGGGACGCGCGGCGCGGCTCGCGCAACGGAGCGAGGGTCATTCGGACCCGGGTGCGGTGTCGTTCTCGCTGCTGGTCACGGCTGTCGGCGAGGAGCTGGAAAGGAGCGCGGACTGATGCGCATCGTGGTGGCGGCGGACAACGCCGGGGTCGAACTGAAGAATCAGCTGCGTGACCTGCTGCGGGCCGACGAGCGAGTCACCGAGGTGACCGACCTCGGCGTGCCGGACGCGGCGGACGACCGGGCGTACCCGTTGCTGGGGCTCGCCGCGGCGGAAGCGATCGCTCGCGGCGAGGCGGACCGCGGCGTCCTGGTCTGCGGCACCGGTATCGGCATGGCGATCTCGGCGAACAAGGTGCCCGGTGTGCGGGCGACGGTCGCGCACGATTCGTACTCCGCCGAGCGGTCGATCAAATCGAACGACTGCCAGGTGATCACGTTCGGGGCGCGCGCGATCGGCCCCGAGGTGGCGAAGAAGATCGTGGCCGAATGGGTCGGGTACCGCTTCGACCCGGCGTCGGCGAGCGCGACCAAGGTCGCGCACATCACCGAATACGAGAACGCCCACTGACCAAAGGCGTCCGTCGTGGCGCACAATCGGCACAGAGCGAGTGAGGGAGCAGAGTTGCACATTCTCGCTGCGGGAGACCACTTCGTCAGCCCCGGCCTGCTGGCCGGAGCCGTCCGCGCGGAGCTCGGCGGCGACCACGAGGTCGCCGAGCTGACGCTGCCGTGGCCGGTCGAGCCGTTCGGGCCGGTCGGCAACGTGCTGGAGGCCAGCGGTACCGAGGACCAGGTGATCGAGGCACTCGCCGGTGCCGAGGCCGTCGTCACCCAGATGGCTCCGTTCACCAAGAAGGTCTTCGCCGCCGCGCCGGCGCTCAAGCTCGTGTCGGTGTGCCGGGGCGGGCCGGTGAACGTCGACCTGACTGCCGCCACCGAGGCAGGAGTCGCCGTCACCTACGCGCCGGGTCGCAACGCGGGCGCGGCGGCCGAGTTCGCGGTCGGCATGATCCTCGCCGCGATGCGGCGGATCTCGACCTCCTCGGCCGAACTGCTCGCCGGAACCTGGCGCGGCGACTACTACGCCTACGACCAGGCCGGACTGGAGCTGGGCGGCACCACGGTCGGACTCGTCGGGTACGGCGCGATCGGGTCCCGGGTCACCAAGGTGCTCGTCGCGTTCGGGGCGAACGTCCTGGTGGCTGACCCCTATGCCGACCGTGCTGCGGTAGCAGCCGATGGCGCGCAGCTCGTCGAGCTTGACGAGCTGCTTCGGCAGAGCCGAGTCGTGAGCTTGCACGCGCGGCTCACCGAAGAAACCCGGCACCTCATCGACGCGAGCAAACTCACCCTCCTGCCGGAGGGTGCGGTCCTCGTGAACACCGCTCGCGGCGGCCTGCTCGACTACGCGCCACTGCCCGAGGCCCTGCGCTCCGGTCGGCTCGGCGCGCTCGCCCTCGACGTGTACGACGTCGAGCCGCCGCCGGCGGACTGGGCGCTGCGCGACGCGCCCAACGTGATCGCGACGCCGCATCTCGCCGGCGCGAGCAGGCAGACAGCCGAGCGAGCGGCCGCGATCGTCGCCGCGGAGGTCGGCCGGTACGCCCGCGGCGAGCAGCTGGCCAACGTCGCGAATCCCGAGGTGCTGGAGCGACGGCCGTGATTGTCGGGGTCGACATCGGGACGTCGCTCACCAAAGCCGTGGTGTTCGACGACGACGGCAGCTCCATCGCGAGCGCGTGCACGCCGTCCGAAGTGCACCACCTTCCGGGCGGCCGGGTCGAGCAGGATCTCGACCAGGTCGCCGGCACGGTCGCGACGGTCGTGCGCGAGGTCGCGGCCGCGCTGCCCGAGCCGGTGTCCGCGCTGGCGTTGACCGGACAGGGCGACGGGCTCTGGCTCCGCGACGAAGCAGGCAACGCGGTGCATCCGGCCATCTCGTGGCTCGACGGCCGGGCGAACACCGTGCTGGCGAAATGGCAGGCCGACGGCGTGACCACGGAAGTCTTCCGCCGCACCGGTTCTGGCATGTTCCCCGGCTGCACCGCGGCCATCATGTCCTATTTGGACACCCATGAGCCCGAGGTCCTCGACCGCGCCGCGGTGGCCGGATACTGTGTGGACGCGGTGTTGCAGCGGCTCACCGGCGAGATCACGGTCGACGTTTCGGACGCGTCGCTGCCGTTCCTGAACCCGGCCACCCGCAGCTACGACGACGGCGCGATCGAAGCCTGCGGGCTGGGGCATCGCCGGTCGCTCTTCGCGAAACCAGCTCCGGCGAAGTCGGTGTTCCGGCTCGACCGGCGCGGTGCCGCATTGCTCGGGTTGCCAGTGGGATTGCCGGTCACCGCGGGACCGTTCGACCTGCCGGCCAGTGCGATCGGCGCTGGCGTACGGAAACCGGGCGACGGCATCCTCACCGCCGGGACCACGCTTGCCTGCCAGGTGCTCACCACCGACCCCGCTTTCGATCCCGAAGCGGAACCGGCGGGCATGTTCCTGTGCACGCCCGACGAACACGAGTACCTGCACGCGATGCCCGCGATGGTCGGCACTGCTGGTATCGACTGGGTCTGCGAGCTGCTGGGCATCAGCGTCGAGCAAATCGACCCGCTGCTGGCCAGCAGCAAACCGGGCGCTCGCGGAGTACGCGCACTGCCGTTCCTTTCGGTATCGGGCGAACGTGCGCCCTTCGTCGATGCCGGAGCGCGTGCACAGTTCTCCGGACTGAGTCTGGAAACCGGCCGGGCCGATTTGGTCCGCGCGCTCTGCGAGTCGATCGCTTACGCCGCACGGCATTGCTTCGAAGCAGCCGGTCTGTCGGGACAGCTCTACGCCTGCGGCGGCGGAGTCCGCTCGCCCGAATGGCTGCAGATTTTCGCCGACGTGCTCGGCCGTCCGGTCGTGATCCCGAGCGATCCCGGTGTCGGCGCCCGCGGTGCCGTGCTCACCGCCGCGGACGCGCTGGGGACGCCGTACGATCGGGATCGCTGGGCCGCGAACTCGCGAACAGTCGAGGCCCGGCCCGAGAATGTGGCTGATTACGAGCGCGGTTACGCCGACTACCAGGCTTCCCTGTCTGCCGCGCGCGGACTGTGGAGGCTGTGAATGATCCTGGAGAACGAGCGTGCCGCAGTCTGCGAGTACGCCCGCCGCCTGACCACGGACGGCCTCGTCGTCGGCACCTCGGGCAACGTTTCAGCGCGGGCAGGCGACCTGGTCGCCGTGACCCCGACCGGTGTCGACTATGCCGCTCTCACGCCTGCCGACATCCCCGTCGTGGACCTCGACGGCAAGCTCGCGGACGGTGCCCTGAAGCCGACGAGCGAACTCCCGATGCACCTGGCCGTGTACACCTGCGCCACCGACCCGGAGTCCGCCCCGGTGAACGCGGTCGTGCACACGCATTCGGTGCACGCCACCGCAGTGTCCACTTTGGTCACCGAAGTCCCGCCGATCCACTACATGCTCGCGGCAATCGGCCCCACGGCCCGAGTAGCCCCGTACGCGACCTACGGCACCACCGAACTCGCCGACGCGATGCTGCAAGCCCTGGACGCCCGCCGAGGCTGCCTCCTGGCAAACCACGGCACGATCACCTATGGCGACTCGTTGTCGAGCGCGTACAGCCGGGCTCAGCAATTGGAATGGGTCTGCCAGGTGTGGCTGCTGGCCCGCTCCGCTGGTACTCCGACTCTGTTGCCGCCAACGGAAATCGAGCAGGTGGTGGAGAAACTGAAGGGATACGGCCAACGCTGAATCCCAGTTAACGAGGCGCAGAACAACGCCATGGCTTCACGCTGACCAGGCTGGGGTGTGGGAACGGCTTACGGCAGCGGGACAAGTGCCCCCATGCCCGCCCGGGCGAACTGGGTCGCCAGCCGTTGCGGCAACGGATTCGGGTACAAAATGATCGACGCGAACGGCGACGGTGTGTACCCGGCTCCGCCGTTGCTCTGCAGGTGCACGCTGACATGGACGTTGCGGTCGGCGGGAATCTCGAACGACACCGCGCCCCAGGAAACGACGTATTGCCGACCGTCGATCCCCGCGAACGGGATGTACGCACCGGCGTGGAAAATATGCGTGGAAATGTCGATCGTGAGCAACCGCCGAGGCCCGTCGTGCGGGTCAACGTACGGGATCACGTTCGGAGTGGAGGCCAGATCTGGCGGCTCGGTAGGGTCGGTCATCGTTTCCGGGCCTTCCGTTAGGCAACGGACGAAGCTTACCCGCAGCCTGCGCCGGTAAAGAGGCTTATCGTCCTCGCAAGCGCTGGTACCTGCAGTGCTCGCCCAACGTCGCTGAGTCCGATCTGTACCGCCATTGTGTTCCGAACGTACTTCGGAGTTTTGCGATAGCGCTCGAAGGAGCCGACCGGCGCGTCCGTAACCCCGGCTCAGCCTTGACCAGAGCCATGCGCCCCGCGCGACGATGCACCAGCAGGTGCCCAGAACGCTAAGACTCGGAAACCCTCGTGCACCAGGCTTCCCAGAAGCTGTGCTGCTCGTCGACGGTCGCCACCTGGTCGATCGGTCCATCGGCGAACGTGTCGACAAGGTCGTTCGCGCTTGCCTTCTGCCCCGGACGCAGGACGTAGATGCGCTCTCCGCCGCCCATGTCGCGCGCCATTCCGCTCGGATACGCGTCGCGCCGGGAACCCTGCACCGCGATCATCAGCCCCTCCGGCTCGAGCTGCCGCCGCAATCGGACAAGGGTCTCGAACATGTCCGGTCCAGTCGCCGTATAAGGACCGCCGTATGTCCCCAAGCGAGTCTGCAATTCAAGCCGGTAGATCGGCTGCGGGCCGTCGTAGCCATCGAGCCACCCACGCAGCCTCGCCTGGTGCTGGCCGCCTGCCTGCAGCACCACCACGTCACGATCAAAGCGCAGCTTCTGCACGGAGTCCGTCATCACCCCATCCAATCAACCCCAGCACACAACTTCATCCGCCGGAGCTTTTTGGTCTATAGCCGCCTTCGGCCGGTTCCGCGATCAGAACTGGTAGTACAGGAACGGGCTGAAAGTCCCAGTAGCCACCAAGATCGCCGCGTAAACCAGCCCCACCGTCATGACCCCGATGCGCAGCGCCGTGGCTCCGCGGCTTCGGGACGATTCCAGCAGCGGACCCGTCACCGGGTGGGCCGGGAGGATGAACACGATCAGCGCCAGCAGCAGGATCACCATTCGCTGGTTCGTCAGTGCGCTTTCCACGACGTCACCCAAGCCGCCGAAGTCTGGGATCAGCATGTGGCCGAGCATCGACAGCGCGTGGGCGAGGTCGGCGGAGCGGAAGAAGACCCAGCCGAACACCACCAGGATCAGCGTCAGCAGGCGGCGGGCGATGCGGGCGACTGGGCTGGCTGGGGCGTTGCCGAGGTTGAAGCGGCGTTCGATGACCAGCAGGGCCCCGTGGTAGCAGCCCCAGATCAAGAACGTCCATTGCGCGCCGTGCCAGAAACCCGTCAGCACGAAGACGATCGACAGGTTCCGGTACGTCTTTCCGGCACCCGAACGGTTGCCGCCCAGTGGGATGTAGACGTAGTCGCGGAACCAGCGGGACAGGGACATGTGCCAGCGGCGCCAGAACTCCGTGATGGTCACCGACGAGTACGGGCGCGCGAAGTTCTCCGGCAGCCGGAAGCCGAGCATGCGGCCGAGTCCGATCGCCATGTCCGAGTAGCCGGAGAAGTCGAAGAACAACTGCAGGGTGTAGCCGATCGCGCCGAGCCAGGCCGTCGTGAAGGTCATCTGGTTCGACGGGGTCGAGAAGCAGGCTTCGACCATCGGGCTGAGCGAGTCGGCGATGATCGACTTCTTGCACAGGCCCAGTGCGAACCTCGGGAAGCCCGCGGCGATGTCGTCCAGCCGGTGCGAACGCCGTTGCGGAAGCTGGTCGGCGATCTCCCGGTAGCGCACGATGGGACCCGCCACCAGCTGCGGGAACATCGCGATGTACGCGGCGAACGACACCGGGTTGCGCAGTGCGTGCCGCTCGCCGCGGTAGATGTCCACCACGTAGGAGATGTGGTGGAAGGTGTAGAAGGAAATGCCGATCGGGACCACGATGTTCGCGACGCCCAGATCGCCGCCGAACCAGTGCGCGACGGCGGCGATCTGCTGCGTCGCGAAACCGGCGTACTTCCAGATGACGAGCACGAGCACGTCGAGCGTGATGACGCCGATCAGGATCCGTTTCCGGCGCGTGCCTCGGACGTCCCACGGACTCGGCTCCAGCGCCGGTCCGGCCAGGAAGTTCACCGCCATGCAGAGCAGCAGCAAGAACAGGTACGGGCCGGCGCCGATCGTGTAGAACAGCAGGCTCGCGACCGCGACGATGCCGTTGCGCCAGCTGCGCGGGCACACCAGGACCGCGAGCAGCACCGCGGGCATGAAGTACCACAAGAACAGCGGTGAAACGAACGACATCGGTGACGGGCCCCCCTCGGTTCCGAGAGGAGACCTTAGCCCGAGCGAGTGGCTTCGCGGAGCGATGCCCGACGGATCACAGCCCGAATCACCGAGGGTGACGGATTTGGGAGGATTTCTCCCCTCGCAACGCGGAAGCGCGTGCGGCCCGGCTCAGTCGGTGATCCGGTCCAGCCATTCGCCCATCAACGCCTTCTCCGCCTCGCTCAGCCCTGAGACCTGCGGCAATACTGCCCGCAATGCCGTGGCCGCGGCGGCTGGCCCGGGTGTGCGGGAGACCGGCCGGTCCGTGCTGATCGCCGCGAGCACCGCTTCGCGGGCAGCGACCGACACCGCGAGATCGCGGGAATCCGGCGGCATCGAGATCAGGCTCAACGTCGCGCCCGACCCGGCGGCGTGGATCAAAGCCGCGGCAAGGGGCTCCGGCACCCGCAGCCGTCCAGCCTCGGCGACGCGGCTGACTCGCGTCGCGAGAATCTCCATGGCCTTCTCCAGCGCGGGGGAAGGGCCGGGGCGGGTGGTCATCAGCCGGTACAGCGCCGGGTTGGCCAGGCCGAACTCCAGATGCTGGTCCCAGCCCCGCCGCAACTCTTCCAACGGGTCCTCAGCCGGGGGCTGGGCGGTTTTCGCCTCCAGGTAATCGGCGTAGCCCTGGACGGTGATGGCGTCGAGCAGGCCGTCCTTGTCGCCGAACAGCCGATAAATCGTCGGTGGCTGGACGCCTGCCGCCGCACTCACCGCGCGGGTCGACACCGCGTCCGGGCCGCCGTTGGCCAGCAAGTCCAGGGCGGCCGTGATGATGCGGGCGCGGGCGTCGTCGGGCATGTTATCGATGATAACAGCCCGAGGATTCCGCCGATAAAGGTCAGACGCGTCCGGCGATCCGGCGACGGCGGGCGACCTCGGCCAGCAGGACCCCGGCGGCGACCGAGGCGTTCAGCGATTCCACGCCGGCCGCCATCGGGATCGACACCGTCGCGTCGCAGGTCTCGCGGACCAGCCGGGAAAGGCCGCGGCCTTCCGAGCCGAGCACGATGACCAGCGGATCCGCGGCAAGCTCAAGCGAGTCGATGTCGACCGTGCCGTCGGCGTCCAGGCCGACGACCATCAGGCCCTTCGACGCCCACGCGCGCAGCTGGCGCGTGAGGTTCGTGGCGACCGCGATCGGCAGCTTCGCCGCGGTGCCGGCGCTCGTGCGCCACGCGACCGCGGTCATTCCGGCGCTGCGGCGTTCCGGCAGCAGCACGCCGTGCGCGCCGAACGCAGCGGCGGACCGGATCACCGCGCCAAGGTTGCGCGGGTCGGTGACGCCGTCGAGCGCGACGAACAGCGGGGCGTTGCCCGAGTCGCGCGCGGCCTGCATCAGGTCGTCGGGATGCACGTACTCGAACGGCGGCACCTGCAGCCCGAGGCCCTGGTGCATGGCCCGGTTGGTCTTGCGGTCCAGTTCCTCGCGCGGGATCTCCAGGATCGAGATGCCCTTGTCTCCCGCGAGCCGGACGGCCTCGTTGACCCGGTCGTCGATGTCGATGTTGAGCGCGACGTACAGCGCCGTGCCCGGCACGTCCGCGCGCAGCGCCTCGACGACCGGATTGCGGCCGGCGATCAGCTCCGGCCGGTCGGCCTTCTTCTGCCGGGCCTGGTCCCGCTTGGTGGCGGCGTTGGCAGCGCGGTACGCCTTGTGCCCGGGCCTGTCCTCGGCCTTCGGGGTCGGGCCCTTGCCCTCGAGCGCCTTGCGCCGCTGCCCGCCCGAACCGACGACGGCGCCCTTCTTGGTGCCGCTTTTGCGGATGGCACCTTTGCGCTGTGAGTTGCCTGCCATGAATCCTCAATCTCTGCTGCCGCGAAGGAGGTCAGGAGTTCCTGACCGTCCATTGCGGACCGTTCGGGGTGTCTTCCACCGCGATCCCCGCCGCCACGAGACGGTCGCGGGCGGCGTCCGCGCGGGCGAAGTCCTTCGCCGCACGGGCCTCCTGGCGTTCGGCCAGCAGGGCTTCCACGAGCGTGCTCAGCGCATCGCGGACGGGAGTGTCCGAGCCGCCGTCCGCCCAGTCCGGCGACAGCGGGTCGAGACCGAGCACGCCGGTCATCCCGCGGACCGTGCCGGCCAGTTCGAGCGCCTTCGTGGTGTCGCCTCCGTCGAGGGCGGCGTTACCGTCGCGGACCGTGTTGTGCACCACGGCGAACGCGGCCGGCGTCGCCAGGTCGTCGTCCATCGCCGCGGCGAACTCCGCCGGAACTTCGCCCACGGAGACCGCACCGGCCGACTCCGCCCGGCGCAGGAACGCCTCGATCCGCCGGTAGCCCTGAGCGGCTTCGGAAACCGCGCCGTCGGAGTACTCGACCGTGGACCGGTAATGCGGCTGCACCAGGTAGTAGCGCAGCTCGGGCGCGCGGTAGCGCTCCAGCATCGCCGGGATCGAGACCGTGTTGCCCAGCGACTTCGACATCTTCTCGCCGGACATGGTCACCCACGCGTTGTGCAGCCAGTAGCGGGCGAACCCGTCGCCCGCCGCGTTCGACTGCGCGCGCTCGTTCTCGTGGTGCGGGAACACCAGGTCGACGCCGCCGCCGTGGATGTCGAACTCGGCGCCGAGGTAGTTGGTCGCCATCGCCGAGCATTCGAGGTGCCAGCCCGGCCGCCCGTCGCCCCACGGCGTCGGCCACGACGGCTCGCCCGGCTTCGCGCTCTTCCACAGAGTGAAATCGCGTGAATCGCGCTTGCCGCGGGTAGGCGTCTCGCCCTGCTGGACCTCGTCGAGCTGCTGTCCGGAGAGCGTGCCGTACTCCGGGAACGACTTCACCGAGAAGTACACGTCGCCGTCGACGGCGTACGCGTGCCCGGCTTCGATCAGCCGCTCCATCAGCTGGACCATCTGCGTGACGTGCCCGGTCGCGCGCGGCGTGACCGACGGCGGAAGGCAGCCGAGGTCCTCGTACGCCTTCTCGAACGCCCGCTCGTGCGTCGCCGCCCATTCCCACCACGGCCGTCCGGCGTCGGCGGCCTTGGCGAGGATCTTGTCGTCGATGTCGGTGACGTTGCGGACCAGCAGCACGTCGAGTCCACTGTGGAGCAGCCAGCGGCGCAGCACGTCGTAATTCAGCATCCCGCGGACGTGCCCGATATGCGGTACTCCCTGCACGGTGGCACCACACACGTAGATCGACGCCGTTCCGCTGCGGACGGGAGTGAACTCCCGGGGGGCACGGGTCGCGGTGTCGTACAGGTGCAAAGCCACGAGGTAAAGGGTACCGGGGCCACTGTGGGTCAGAGCACGCCGTGCTCCCGCAGCACGCCCAGCAGCGCGTCCGGCCGCTGCGCGGTGGGCAGCGGGTCGACCAGCGCGAACCGGCAGCCCAGCGCGCGGGCGCCGCCGTCGGCCTCCTCGCTGTCGCCGACCATCAGCGTCTCCTCGGCGCGCACCCCGAGCCGCTCGATCGCGTTCTGGAAGATCTCCGGCTCCGGCTTCACCGCCCCGACCTCGAAGGACAGGGTGAACTCGGCGACGTGCGCGTCCCAGCCGCGCTGGCCGAACGCGGGCCGGATGTCGAACGCGATGTTGCTCAGCACGCCCGCCTTGCGCCCGCTGCTCGCGACTGCCTTGAGCGCGGCCTCGGTGTCCGGGTACGGCGTCCACTGGTCGGGCGCGACGAGCTGCGCGTACAGCGCCTCGGCCTGGTCGCGCCGGGGCACGCCGGACAGCCGCAGCACCTCCAGGTACACCTTCCGGTGCAGCTCCGGGTCGCGGTCGCGGTTGTGCCAGGCGTACAGGTGCTCCTCGTCCAGTTCGACGGACTGCTCGACCGGCGCGGTCATCCGCCGCATCAGCTCGGTCTGCGCTTCGACGTCGAGGACCTCGCCGTCGTCGTCGCGGACGTCGTCGAGCCAGCCGTCCTGCTGCTCAAGGCGGAAAAGGGTGCCGGAGAAGTCGAACAAAACCGCGTTGATGGCCACGAGACAACCCTATCGGTCATCCGGGGTGCGACGCCGCCCGTTTGTGGCGCCTCGCGCAGCCGACGGGACAGACGGCTCCCCGAACCCCGGCGTCGAACCGGACCCGCGGGATCGGCCTTACGCGACGGCAGTATTCGACCAGCCTTCCGCTCACGAAGCAAACGCCACGGAATAGCTGAAATGAGTCGCGAGAGCGTGCGCGGATCTTCGCCCGGCAGGTGAAGATCGTCTATCCAGATCGCGATGTTCAGCTGTCAGGGAAAAGCGATGTGACGATTCTCCCGATTCCGCGAATTTCGCTCAGCCGCGAATGAGAAGAGCGGTCGCGACCGCCGCGATGCCCTCGCCGCGGCCGGTGAGCCCGAGTCCGTCGGACGTCGTCCCGGAAACGCTCACGGGTCCGCCGACGGCGTCGCTCAGCACCTGCTGCGCCTCGTCGCGCCGTTTCCCGATCCGCGGATGGTTGCCGATGACCTGCACCGTCGCGTTGGAGACCTGCCACCCCTCGGCGCGCAGCAACGTGCGCACCTCGACGAGCATGTCGGTGCCGTGTGCGCCGTCCATGCGCGGATCGCCGGTGCCGAAGACCGCGCCGAGATCGCCGAGGCCGGCGGCGGACAGCAGGGCGTCGCACAGCGCGTGTGCCGCGACGTCGCCGTCCGAATGGCCCGCGCAGCCGTCGACGCCCGGCCACCGCAGTCCGGCCATCCAGCATTCGCGACCCGGCGCGATCGGATGGACATCGACGCCGTTGCCTACCCGCAGATCGGTCACAGAGGATCCTCTCGGTCCCCGCCGGCGACGAGTGCCTCGGCGAGGGTGAGTTCGAAGGCGCTCGCGACGCGCATCGCGTCCGGATCGCCGGGGACGGTGGCCGCGCCCGCGGTATCGGCGAGACCGGGGTCAGCGGAATCGGCGAGTGCGGAACGGAAAGCGGGAAGGGAAAAACCCACCGGCGTTTGCGCGCTGCGGAGACCGTCGCGATCCACTGTTGCGGTGACGATTCCGGATTCGTCGGTGGTTTTCACGGTGTCGGACATCGGCAGCACCGGCACCGCGACGGGCGCGCCGTCCCGGACCGCTGCCAGCACCTGCCGGACCGTCCGTTGTGGAGTGAACGCCCGCAGCGCGTCGTGCACCAGCACGACGGCGTCCGGGGAAAGAAGCGGCTCGACGGCGGCGAACACCTGCCGGAGCGAGGCACCGGGAACTACCCGGCAGGCGAGGCCGTGCAATGCCTCCGAAAACGACTTCGCACACCGCTCGGGGGCTGCGGCGACCACCAGATCGATCTCCGGTGTGCCGAGCAGCCCCCGCACGGTGTGCGTGAGCAGTGCTGCGCCGCCGACCGCCGTGAGCGCGAGCTCGGAATCGGCCGGACGGTGCGCGACAGTCACGAACGCGACGCTGTGCACCTGTGGGTTCATCAGGTCGTGATCGTAGGGAACCGGTTGCCGCGGGGGCGAACCGGAGGACCCGGGGTCAGACCGTCGCGGTCTCCAGAACCTCGTCGAGGAGCGTTTCCGCCTTGCCCTCGTCGGTGCCCTCCGCGAGCGCGAGCTCGCTGACCAGAATTTGCCGTGCCTTCGCCAGCATGCGTTTCTCGCCGGCTGAAAGTCCGCGGTCCTTTTCTCGCCGCCAGAGGTCGCGCACCACTTCGGCCACCTTGTTCACATCGCCGGAGGCGAGTTTCTCCAGGTTGGCCTTGTACCGACGAGACCAGTTCGTGGGCTCTTCGGTGTGCGGAGCACGCAGAACATCGAAGACCTTGTCCAGTCCTTCTTGCCCGACGACATCGCGCACGCCGACGATCTCGGCGTTGTCCGCGGGCACGCGAACCGTAAGATCCCCTTGCGCGACTTTGAGGACGAGGTACTTCTTTTCCTCGCCCTTGATCACGCGGGTCTCGATGGCTTCGATGAGTGCGGCACCGTGGTGCGGGTAGACGACGGTCTCTCCGACCTTGAAAACCATGTGTCCTCTGCCCCTTTCGCTGACTCCATCCTATCACGGCTGTTCGGCGGCCACCTAGCGGCCCGGGATCGTCGTCGCAGGTCAGCGGCCTGAGCAGGGCTTGACAAACCGGTTTTCGCCGTGCTCATGCAGGTGAGCCGACAACGCCCCGGCCGGCACCGTGAGATCCTTTGTGGACAGTCGATCGGCCGGGAACGCGGACCGGTTCCGCGCGCGGAGAAGCGCCCGGCTAGTCTTCGGGAAGGACGAGGCCGTGAAAGGGAAGGACTCTGACGTGAGGCTGCAGAATCGCCGCGTGCTCGGCGCAGGCGTGTCGGCGCTCGGCGCCGCGCTCGTGCTCGCCGGTTGCGGAGCCGGTCAGATCACCCAGACCGACACTCAGCAGCCCGCCGTCAACGGCACCTACGCCCAGGTGAAGACGATCGTGCTGCGCAACGCCGCGGTGCAGTACCCGGCGCAGGGCCCCGGCTACGCGGCCGGTACGCCCGCCCCGCTCGCGCTCACCATCGTCAACCAGGGCCAGAAGGACGACAAGCTCGTCTCGGTGACGTCGGACGCCGCCTCCGGCCCCGCGCAGATCTCCGGGGACTCGGCGATCGTCGCCGGGCACTCGCTCGTGATCGGCCCGGCGAACGCGGTCGAGCAGGGCGCTCCGGCGCAGTCGGACTCGGCGAACAGCACGCCTGCCTCGGAGACGAACCCGGCTCCGTCCAGCGCGCCGAGCTCCGCCCCGAGCAGCTCGTCGAGCTCCGCTCCCAGCTCGGCGTCGAACAACTCGCCGCAGCCGGGCGACAACGGCGGCGCGGCGGGCCAGCTCGGTGCCGGCAAGATCGTCCTGCCGGGGCTCAAGCAGCCGCTGTGGCCGGGCGGGACGATCAAGGTCACCTTCACCTTCCAGAACGCCGGCCCGATCGTGGTCGAGCTGCCGGTCGCCGCGCCGGCGCGCGCGGGGTCCTGATCGCCGCCGCGATTTCTGTCGGTGCTCGCCGATAGCCTCGCGGAGTGGTGAAGAAGACCAGCACCGTCCACCGGTGCGCGGAATGCGGGTACGAAACGGCGAAGTGGGTCGGTCGCTGCCCGGAATGCCAGGCGTGGGGCACGCTCGAGGAGCGCGGCTCCGCGAAACCGGCGATCGCGCGGGTGGCCGCCGGAGCGCCGAGCGCGCCCGCGCGGCCGATCGCCGAGGTCGACGTCGAGGCGGCCCGGGCGAAGGCCACCGGCGTGCCGGAGCTGGACCGGGTGCTCGGCGGCGGGCTCGTGCCCGGCGCGGTCGCGCTGCTGGCCGGTGAACCCGGGGTCGGCAAGTCCACGTTGCTGCTCGAAGTCGCCTATCAATGGGCGGTCACGGTCGGGCGTTCGCTGTACGTCACCGGCGAGGAGTCCGCGGGACAGGTCCGGCTGCGGGCCGAACGCACCGGCAACGTGCACGGTGAGATGTACCTCGCGGCGGAGAGCGATCTGTCCGCGATCCTCGGGCACGTCGACGCGGTGAAACCGGGCGTGCTGATCGTCGATTCGGTCCAGACCATGGCGTCGCCGCAGGTCGAGGGCTCGCCGGGCGGCGTGACGCAGGTCCGCGCGGTCACCTCCGGGCTCGTCGCGCTCGCGAAGGAACGCGGGCTGCCGGTCGTGCTCGTGGGACATGTCACGAAGGACGGTTCGGTCGCCGGTCCGCGCGTCCTGGAGCACCTGGTGGACGTGGTGCTGCAGTTCGAGGGCGACAAGCATTCGACGCTGCGGATGGTGCGAGGCATCAAGAACCGGTTCGGCGCCGCGGACGAGGTCGGCTGTTTCGAGCTCACCGAGGAAGGCATCGTCGGCGTGCCGGACCCGTCCGGGCTGTTCCTGAGCCGGACGGCGGAACCGGTGCCGGGCACCGCGGTCACGGTCGCGGTCGAGGGGAAACGGCCGCTGCTGGGCGAGGTGCAGGCGCTGGTGTCGAGCAGCGGCATGCCGCAGCCCAGGCGCGCGGTGAGCGGCCTCGACTCGGCACGGGTCGCCATGGTGCTCGCGGTGATGGAGAAACGCGGCCGGATGAAGCTGGGCGACAAGGACGTCTACGTCGCGACCGTGGGCGGCATGAAGATCACCGAGCCCGCCATCGACTTGGCGCTGGTGCTCGCGCTGACCTCATCGCTGCACGACGTCGCGCTGTCGCCGCGGTTGGTGGCGGTGGGCGAGGTCGGTCTGGCGGGCGAGATCCGGCGGGTGCCGAATGTCGGGCGCAGGCTGGCCGAGGCGGCCCGGCTGGGCTTCACGCATGCGCTGGTGCCGCCGGATTCCGGCAAGCTCCCGGACGGGATCCGGGTGCTGGAGGTGCCCGATGTGGCGAGCGCGCTCAACGCGGCGAATCACGCGAAATGATCCGGCACGCGCGTCGGTCTGGTGGGTGTACTGGGCCGACCGTGGTGCCGGCACGAAACCCGCGGCGGGGCTCTTGGCAACGACCCGGACGCCGGTCACCTGGGGCTCCTTCGGGTCGATCGTGACGAGGGTCTCGAACGTGCCGTACTCCGTGCTGGGGCCCGCTCGAGGTCAGGCTGGATCCGAGCGCCACGACCATGCCGCCGGTCAGCGCCGCGACTGCCGCGGCCTCGGCGATCCACCACCAGGTGACAGAGCGCTTTTCTGTTGCGGGACAACGGTTTCGCACGCTTCGCTAGCTCTGGAGGAACCGAATCTCGTCGCCGCGGCGCCACGAGGAAGGACTCGGCGACGAGCTCATGCGCCGTACGCGGCGCGCCAGGTAGCGGTGCGTGGTCGCCGCGTGCGTGTCGGACAGCCGCGCGAAGACAGGTCGGGGCGGTCCTGGATCACCCGCATACCCGCTCTTGCCCACACCGCGGGCAAGCGTTCACGGCCTCACCAAATGGGATGGTCGCTGAACTTCTCCAGGGTGCTCACCGAGGGCCGCACGAACCAGAGTCCGGCGCTGTAGCCGATCAAGCCGATGGCGAAATTCGCGAAGGCCGCGAGCAGTTCGGTGAAGCCGAGCCTGCCGTGGTTGCCCCAGAGATCCACCAGCGCGGACACTCCCAGCGCGATCACGCAACTGACCGACAGCAGCGTGAAACACACGGTCAGCGCCGCGCGCGTGCTGCGAGCCCGGGCGATCACCAGGTAGTCCCCTTGCAGGCAGCGCCGCGCGGACAGCACCACCACCGCGATGGCGAGCACGGACAGCATCGGCAGCAGCCACGCGGCGAGACCGAGCGGGCCGCGGGGCAGGCTGTGCCCGTGCAGCGGCCGGTTCACAAACGCGGTGAGCCCGAACACGAGCAGCGTGCCGATCACCAGCGAAACGCCGGTGACCACGGAGGCGAAGCGCACCCGGGCGGCGAACAGCGGCGGCAGCGGGGCGTACTCCGCGGCCTGTTGCCCGTAGTACTGCTTCACCGCATCACCTCCGCGCAGCAGCCCGAACGAACGTGCAAATGCTCGTGAAGACCACCTTAACGGAATGTGATTCCGGCAAGGTGGCCTTCACGGCACTTGTCACCGAGGCGTGCTAATGGGCTTGCCTGATCAAGCCTTTTCGGCGAGGAGATTCGCGCAGCGGATCAGGCCGATGTGCGAGTACGCCTGCGGGTGGTTGCCGAGCGAACGCTCCGCGACCGGGTCGAACTGCTCCGGCAGCAGGCCGGTCGGGCCCGCCGCGTCGACGATCTGCGCGAACAGCTCCTCGGCCTCGTTGCGCCGCCCGGTGCACAGGTACGCCTCGATCAGCCAGGCCGCGCAGATGTGGAAGCCGCCCTCGCCGCCGGGCAGGCCGTCGTCGCGCCGGTAGCGGTACACCGTGGAACCGCTGCGCAGCTCGGCCTCGATCGCCGTCACGGTCTTCTGGAACCGCTCGTCCGCCGGGTCGATGAGGCCGGTCAGGCCCACGAACAGGGACGCCGCGTCGAGGTCGGTGCCGTCGTAGGCGGTGGTGAACGCCTGCACCTCTTCGTTCCAGCCGTGCTCGAGCACGTCGGCCTTGATCTCGTCGCGCAGCTTGGGCCAGGCTCCCGGGACGTCGCGGCCGTACTCGTCGCCGAGCCGCACCGCACGGTCGATGGTCACCCAGCACATCACCCGCGAGTACACCCGGTGCCGCGGCACGTGCCGCTCTTCCCAGATGCCGTGGTCCGGCTCGTTCCAGCGCCGCGTGACGGCCTCGGCCATCGCGCGCACCATCTGCCAGTCCTCGTCGCGCAGTTCGCCGCGGACCTGCGCCAGCGTGGCGACCAGCTCCACGACCGGGCCGAACACGTCGAGCTGCACCTGGTGGTTGGCCAGGTTGCCGACGCGCACCGGCCGCGAACCTGCGTATCCGGGCAGCGATTCGATGACCGCCTCCGCGCCGATGACGCTTCCGGCCAGCGTGTACAGCGGGTGCAGCCGCTCCGGACCGGCCAGCGTGGCGAGCACGCCGTGCAGCCACTGCAGGTAGCCCTCGGCCTCCTCGTGCGAACCGAGGTGCACCAGTTCGCGCACGGTCATCGCGGCGTCGCGGATCCAGCAGTAGCGGTAGTCCCAGTTGCGGACCCCGCCGATCTCCTCCGGCAGCGACGACGTCGCGGCGGCCAGCACGCCGCCGGTGTCGGTGTTGACCAGCCCGCGCAGGGTGAGTGCGGAGCGGCGCACCAGTTCGGTCTGCACGGTCGGCAGCTTGAGCTTCGCCGCCCAATCGCTCCAGTACCGGCCCGCTCGGTCGCGACGGTCCACTTCGGACAGTTCGTGGGCGGAGAGATCCGTGGTGCCGCAACGCAATTCGAGCACGACCGGCTGTTCCGGCGTCGGCTGGACGAGCGCGGTCGCGGTGTCCTGCAGGCCGTCGGAGTCGATCGACCATTCGATGCCCGGCGAGCGCAGCACGAACGGCTCCGACGTGCCCAGCACGCGCAGGCCCTCGGCCTCGGCGACCAGTTTCACCGGCACGCCGCCGAATTCCGGCCGCGGCGCGAACACGACCTGCGCCACCGCCTCGCCGGAGATCACGCGCACGAGGTCGGTGCGGTGCCCGGGGCTTTCCGGTTCGAGATAGTCCGTGACGAGCAGCCGCGACCAGCGCGTTTCGACCGTCATCGTGTTCGGCAGGTACCGCTGGCCGAGCGGGAGCCCATTGCGGTGCGGTTTGATCGAGAAGTGCCCGGCCCCGGGGCCGCCGAGCAGGTCGGCGAACACCGCGGGGGCGTCCGGGCCGGGGTGGCACAGCCAGGTCAGCTTCGCGTCCGGCGTCACCAGTGCGACCGAGCGCTCGTTGGCCAGCAGCGACAGCCGCTCGATCGGCGGCGCGGATTCGCCGTAGAGCCAGTTGCGCCGCTCCTCCAGGAGGAACGCGAGCACCATGGCGACGTCGACGGTGTCGGGCACGCGGTACTCGGCGAGCGATTCGCCGTCGCCGACCTTGATGCCGAGGTCCGGCCCGGCCAGCCGGGCGAACGCCTTCTCATCGGTGACGTCGTCGCCGAGGAACACCGCCGCGGTGGCCCCGACCTGGTGACGCAGGGTGTCCAGCGCGTTGCCCTTGTCGGTCTTCACGACCGCCAGTTCGACGACTTCCTTGCCGTCGGTGGTCGTGACGCCCTCCCACTGCGACGGACCCTCGTGCACCGCCGAGAGCACGCGCCGGCCGGCGTTGTGCTCGGCGCGGCGCACGTGCACCGCGATGCTCGCCGGCTTGACCTCGAGCGACACCCCGGGCACGTCGAGCACCAGCTGTTCCAGCTCGTGTTCGAGCCGCCGGTGCAGCGCCTTCGCGTCCTCGTCGAGCGCGTGGATGAATCCGATGTCGAACTCGGAGCCGTGGCTGCCGACCAGGTTCACCTCGGAAGGCAGCCGCGACAGAGTCGCGAGGTCGCGCAGGGCCCGGCCGGAAATGACGGCGGTGGTCGTTTCGTGCAGGCCGGCGAGTGATCTGAGCGCGCCGACGGACTCGGGCAGCGGCCGCGCCTCGTCCGGGTTGGCGGTGATCGGGGCCAACGTGCCGTCGTAGTCGCAGGCGACCAGCAGGCGCGGGGTACGGGCGATCTGCACGATCGCGCGCCGTAGCTCCGCGGGCAACGCCTCGGCGGTCAACACTCCTCCTCAGGAGGTCCAGCGCGGTACGGGGGAGGGGTCAGTCGGCCGGTTCGGCACCCAGCGCCTGGAGGAACGAACGCGCCCACCGGTCGACGTCGTGGGTGAGGACCTGGCGACGCATGGCGCGCATCCTGCGTCGGCCCTCGGCGGGGTCGAGCGTAATGGCAGCCTCCAAGGCGTTCTTCACCCCGTCCAGATCGTGCGGGTTGACGAGGAAAGCGCTGGTCAGTTCCGCCGCCGCACCAGCGAACTCGCTGAGCACCAGAGCACCGCCGAGATCGGGGCGGCACGCGACGTACTCCTTGCAGACGAGATTCATCCCGTCGCGCAGCGGAGTCACCACCATCACGTCGGCCGCGGAGAAGAAGGCGGCCAGCTCGGTGCGGTTCACGGATTGGTGCAAATAGTGCACGACCGGGTGGCCGACGCGGGCGAATTCGCCGTTGATCCGGCCGACCATCTGCTCGATCTCGCCGCGCATCCGCTGGTAGTGCTCGACGCGTTCGCGGCTCGGAGTGGCCAGCTGCACGAACGTGACGTCGCCGGGTTCGAGGCGGCCTTCGTGCAGCAGCTCGTGCAGCGCCTGCAGCCGCAGGTCGATGCCCTTGGTGTAGTCGAGCCGGTCGACGCCGAGCAGCACCGTCTTCGGGTTGCCGAGGTCGCGGCGGATCTGCTTGGTGCGCTCGACGACGCCCTTGCTGCGCGCGAGCGAGTCGAGGCCGGCCGCGTCGATCGAGATCGGGAAGGCACCGACGCGCACGGTGCGGTCGCCGACCTGCACCATGCCCGGCCGCGACCGGACGCCGACCGCGCCGCGGGTGGGTTCGAGGCCGACCAGCTGCCGGGCCAGCCACAGGAAGTTCTGCGCGCCGCCGGGCCGGTGGAAGCCGATCAGGTCCGCGCCGATCAGGCCGCGCACGATCTCCGCGCGCCACGGGAGCTGCATGAACAGCTCGACCGGCGGGAACGGGATGTGCAGGAAGAAGCCGATGCGCAGGTCGGGGCGCAGTTCGCGGAGCATCCGGGGCACCAGCTGCAGCTGGTAGTCCTGGATCCACACGGTCGCCCCGTGCGCGGCGACGCCCGCGCTGGCCTCGGCGAACCGGCGGTTGACCTTCACGTAGCTGTCCCACCACGAGCGGTCGAAGACCGGCCGTTCGACGACGTCGTGGTAGAGCGGCCAGAGCGTGGCGTTGGAGAAGCCCTCGTAGTAGTCGCGGACCTCGGCCGAGCTGAGCGACACCGGGTGCAGGACGAGCCCGTCGTCGTCGAACTCGTCCACCTCGACGTCCGGCACGCCCGGCCAGCCGACCCAGGCGCCTTTGCGGGACCTCAGGAAGGGTTCGAGTGCCGAGACCAGTCCGCCAGGACTGGCGGTCCAGCGTTGTTCCCCGTCCGCGGTCCGTTCGAGGTCGACGGGCAGCCGGTTGGCCACCACGACGAAATCCGCGGACGGTGCGCTGTTCCGGTCGGCGATCGCGTCAGTCACTCCAGCTGCTCCCTCGTCATCGGCGGGTCGCGGCCCCTGGAGAAACCCTAGCGCGCGCGGAGTGACCGGCCGGTGACCAACTAGTTACTCCAAACGCCGTTCGGTCGGTTCCATCGGCCCGGCGAGGCGGGGCCCGGAGAGCTTGCGCTCGAGCCTGCCGAGCCCGGTGCGGACCGGCTGGGCGAGGTATTCGCCCAGTACAACGCCCGCCGCGAGGGCGAGCCCGATGGCGACCGCGGTCATCAGGGTGGAGATGTTCCCTCCCGGCGACACCGCTAATTGGTATAGACCACGATAGGTGGAGAGGCCGGGCAGCAGCGGAGTGATCCCGGACACGGCGACCACGAGCGGAGTAACTTTCAGCCGCCGGGCCATCACGCCGCCGCAGAACCCGACGAGCGTCGCCGCGATCGCGGAGGCGCTCACCGCGTCGAGGGCGGCCAGGATCAGCGCGCCGTACACGAGTGCGCCGATCCCGCCCGCCGCGGCGGCGACGAGCATCGCGCGCAGTTTCGAGTACGAGGCAAGCGCGAAGCAGGCGGCCGCACCGGCCCCGCCGACGACGATGATCGGCAGGTGCTGCGCGGTCGACGCAGGGACGTCGGGCAGCGGCGTGCGCGGAAGTTCGAGCATCACCGCGATTCGCAGAGCGAGCACGACGCCCGCGATCAGCCCGGCACTCATCAACGCGGTTTCCATCGTGCGGCCGGACGCGGTGACGTAATACCCGGTGATTCCGTCCTGCACCGCGGAAACCGTGGAAAGTCCCGACAGCAGCACGGTGACCGCCGCGGCGACCACCAGCGTCGGCCGGTCGGTGGTGAGGATGTTGCTGCTGACGATGATCATCGCCGACAGCGTCGCGAACAGGCCGCCGACCACCTGCTGGAAGAAGAACGGCAGATTGACCTTGTTGAGCAGCCTGCCGATCCGGTCGACCGCCGCGGAGATGACCATCGCGACGAGCGCGATGTCGATGCCGCCGCCGAGCAGCAACGTGATGAACCCGGCCAGCCCGCCCCAGGCGGCGGTCGCGGTCCAGCGCGCGTACGGGTGCGGCGCGGAGGTGATCCGGTCCAGTTCGGTAACCGCTTCCTCCGCGCCGGTGTGGCCGCGGACGATCTGGCGCACGAGCGCTTCGGTCTCGGTCAGCCGGGTGTAGTCGAGGCTGCGCGAACGGACCACTCGCAACGCGGTCACCGGCGCGAGGTCGGTGCCGCGGTGACAGGTGACGGTGATCGACGTGAAGATGACGTCGACCTCGCAGTGCGGCAGCCCGAGCGCGGAGGTGAGCGCGAGAATGGTCGCGGTGACGTCGGAAGCGCCGGCGCCGCTGGCCATCTGCACTTCGCCGATCCGCAGGGTGAGGTCCAGAACGAAGTTGACGGTCGCGTCGTCGGGCGGCTTGGGTCCGATCGCCTCCTCGGACTCGACCGCGGGCTGTTCCGCCGTCGGAGCCTCGAGAATGTGCCAAGCGCGACGGCGCAACAGATTCGGCCGATGCCGCTGGTTCGACCGCGGGTGCGGGGGCTCGAGAATCGGCCACCGTCTGCGCGCCGCCCCCTGGCCGGCACGCTCGTTGATCTTCATGATCGATCCCCACCTCCTCGTTCGTTCCCGGGGACCATCGGCCGTGCCGCCCCAGCTGTTGCAGTGGTGTCCGCCACACCCGTCACCGATCGTGCCGCATGGAGGTGGATCTTGCCGATTTCCGGTGCTGACCTGGGGGTTAAGGCGGGCTGGCGGACTGTTGCCGGGGTGGGTGGATATACTTCCGGCGCGCCCGTCATCGGGTGCGCGCCGGTATAGCTCAGTTGGTAGAGCATCTGTCTTGTAAACAGAAGGTCAGGGGTTCGAACCCCCTTGCCGGCTCCGGGGATCAGCGGTGCGCTAGCGAAAGCTGTCCGGTGGAAGCGGATTCCCCGAAGCGCACGACGCATCCGCAGCCAATCGCGGATCGTAGAGGCGGCTCATTAGGCCTGCTTCGCATGGGGCGCGACCCGAACTCACTGCCGATCGCCGCGCACCGGGTCGTCGCGGTCCGCGAGCGTTTCCATGCGGAGGTCGTGGCTGGCGCCGGGCGCGGCGAACTTCAGCAGCCGGGTGCCTTCGGCTTCGACCTCGGCGCGCTCGGCGGCGGTCAGCGGCCGGAACAGGTCGATCTCCAGAGTCGCTGACGCCTTTGCCCGGTCGAGTTTCCAGGCACCCGTCACCTGCCCGTCTACCAGGATGGTGGCGTGCTTTCCGTTGCGTGTCATGACTCGTTTGCGGGCCTCCGCCGAGATCACGCGGCCGCGGTCGGCGTGGGAGGCCAGGAGGTTGTCGTACTCGGGCAAGAAGCGAACCGGCGCGGGGGCGTCGGCGCCGGGGCGGGGCGCATCCGGCAGGTCGAACAGCTCCGCCCGGTGCTCGTCGCGGAAGACCGCCAGGTGCGGCCGCAGCCTTTCCAGGACGGGACGCAGCCGGGTCCGGCCGGCCCAGGTCTGCACGTCGGCGACCGAGGCCGGGCCGAACGCGGCGAGGTAGCGCAGCACTATGCGTTCGGAGTCGGCGGCAGGGTCGGGCTCGGCTCCGGTCCAGCCGGCCGCCGTCGCGTACCGGGTGGTGCCGCCGACACCCCAGACGGCGCGTGGCGGCACCTGCACTAGCGGCACGAGATTGCGCACTACGGTGGCGAGCGCGTGGGGCTCGCGATCGGGCCACCGCTCGTGCAGCGCCGCCCCGAGCTCCTTGGGGGTCAGGTGCCGTGCGTCGAGCAGCGCCCGGCCGGACTCCGCCACGGCCGCACGGTCCAGACCAGTGAGGGGCGTTTTGAACGCGGTGTTCAGCTCGCGGTCGAGCGCGGGCTGCGCCCATGGCCGCAACGAGCGGTAGTCCGCTGTGGTGACCAAGTGGATGGTGCTGCGCATCAGCGCGACCCGTACTAGGCGGCGCTCGGTCAGCGCGTCGGCAAGGTCGGCGGTGCCGAACGTCCGCAATCTGCTCCAGAGCCCGAAGTAGGGCGCGTACGGTGCCTGTGCCTGCATGCCGACCAGCCGGGTGACCGCCTCCTCGACGGTCGCATCGGCACGTTCCAGCAGCCACTGTCGGGCCAGCAGCGCTCGCCCCAATTCCCGTCGCCCCAGCACCTGTGCCATCGTGCCTCCCTTTCCGTGCCCGCTGCGTTGATCAGCCGCCGAAGTCGGCCCGGTGATCCGCGGCCCACTGGGCGTAGGTGCGGGCGGGGTGCCCGGTGATCTGCTCGATGACGTCGTTGACCGGCGCGGGTTTGCCGACCGCCTGAGCCATGAGAGCGAAGAGCGCGGCCAGGAACTCGGGTTCGTGCACTGGCTCATCTGCTCCAGCACGGGCTCCGGGTCGAGGTCCTCGACGGTGAGCGGGCGCCCCAGCGTCTCGCCGAGGAGGCGGACCTGCTGTTCCCGAGATGCATGCGATTTCCTTTCGTGGGAAGTAAATCGGGGCGCGGCGGATCAGCGAACCTTGGCGAAGAACTGCCGGATGTCGTCGACGAGCAGATCGGGAGCGTCGTGCGCGGCGAAGTGGCTGCCCCGGTCGTAGACGTTCCAGGAGACGATGTTCTCGTGGTCGCGGTCGGCGAACGTCCGGATGGACTGGTAATCCCAGGCGAAGTTCGCCAGGCCGAGGGGCACTGTGGTCGGCTCGGGCACGAACGTGCCCCGGCCGTTCGACTTCTGCTGTGCGGGGGCCGCAGCCGCGTCCTCGTAATAGAACCGGGCGGCTGAGGCGGCCGTGTTGGTCAGCCAGTAGATCATCACGTTGGTGAGCACGAAGTCCGGGTCGAGCGAAGCGCCGAGCAGCTGCGCGTGCCAGCCGAGCAGACCGGCCGGGGAATCGGCCAAGGCGTGCGCCAGATTCTGCGGCTCGGTGGACTGGAGCTTGTCGTACGCGCCCCGGTTCTGGGTGAACCACTCGGCGAACGCGAGCTTTCCGCGCTCCTCCTCGGAGAGACCGGCCAGCTCGGCGGGGTCACCCGACGGGAACGAGAAGACCTGCGTCACGTGCACGCCGCGGACGTGCGCCGGATCGACCCGGCCCACCTCGGGCGAGATCAGCGATCCGCCGTCGTTGCCGGCCGCGCCGTAGCGGTCGTACCCGAGCCGGCGCATCAGCTCGGCCCAGGCCTTGGCCACCCGGTACCGGTCCCAGCCGCGCTCCCGGGTCGGCCCGGAGAAGCCGAACCCCGGCACCGACGGAATGACGAGGTGGAACGCGCCGGCCGGGTCGCCGCCGTGGGCCCGCGGGTCGGTGAGCGGGCCGATCACGTCCAGCCACTCGACCACCGAGGTCGGCCAGCCGTGGGTCAGGATCAGCGGCGTCGCGTCCGGCTCCGGCGACCGCACGTGCAGGAAGTGGATGTTCTGGCCGTCGATCTCGGTGGTGAACTGCGGGTACGCGTTCAGCTTCGCCTCCCAGGCCCGCCAGTCGTAGCTGGTGCGCCAGCGCTCGACCAGCTGCTTGACGTAGCCCACCGGTACGCCGTACTCCCACCCGGGCGGCACCGGGCCGGCCGGTGCCGACTCGCCCGCGGGCAGTTCCTCCGCCCACCGCGTCCGGGCCAGCCGCCGCTGGAGATCGTCGAGGTCGGCCTGGGGAATGTCGATGCGGAACGGGGCGATCGTGCTGTCGTTCGTCATGGGCGTCAGCGTAGGAGCGAATTAGGCAAGGCCCGTTCCTATTTCTCTGGCAGACTCCGAAGAATGTTGGAAACCTCGGCGCGGCTGCTGCGCTTGCTCTCGCTACTGCAGACACCCCGCGAGTGGACCGGCGCCGAATTGGCCGAGCGGCTGGCGGTCAGCACCCGCACCGTCCGCAACGACGTGGAACGCCTGCGGAACCTCGGCTATCCGGTGCACGGCAGCCGAGGCGCGGTAGGCGGCTACAGACTCGGTGCCGGGGCCGCTTTGCCGCCCCTGCTGCTCGACGACGAGGAGGCGGTCGCGGTGGCGATCGGGCTCCGCACCGCCGCCGGGGGCACGATCACCGGGGTCGAGGAGACCTCGCTGCGCGCACTGGCGAAACTGGAGCAGGTGCTGCCGGCCCGGCTCCGGCGACGTGTCAACGCACTCCAGCGGTACGCCGTGGCGGTGCCCCGGGACGAGCCAGGCCCGCGGGTGGACGCGGACACGCTGAGCGTTCTCGCTGCCGCCTGCCGGGACCACCAGCGCCTGCGGTTCGACTACCGGAGCCACGACGGCTCCGAGAGCCGGCGCGAGGCGGAGCCGTACCGGCTCGTCAACTGGGGACGCCGGTGGTATCTGGTCGGGTTCGACATCGACCGGGCCGACTGGCGGACGTTCCGGGTGGACCGGCTCCATCCACGCACTCCGACGGGCCCCGGATTCACCCCCCGCGAACTCCCCGAGGAAGCCGTCGACCAGGTGCGGCGGGGCGTGTCGTCGGCCGCCTGGCGGTACCGGGCGCAGGTCATCGTGCACGCACCGGCTGAACAGCTCGCCGAGCGGATCAACGCTGCGATCGGCACCATCACGCCTATCGACGACACCCGCTGCCAGCTGGACACCGGCGCGGACAGCATCGAGGCGCTCGCCGTTCACCTCGGCTTGCTCGGCGTCGACTTCACCGTGACGAAGCCCGCGGAACTCGTCGAACTCGTGCGCGCACTCGCCGGTCGCTACCACCGCGCGACTGAGCCGCTGTCGCCTCTCGATGTCTGAGGCGGTTTCCTGCCAAGAATTGGGCCGGCCAAGAAAGCTTGTCGAGGCTTTGTCTCACAGCGGGTTCAGGCAGCGGACCGCGGCAAGTCGGCGGCCGGCACACCGATGGCGGCTCGACCGGCGTCGGTGAGGAGCGCGGGGACGCGCTCGCCGCGGCGGCCGGCGCGCAGCGGGACCACCAAGGCGAGCCGGGCGAGGCGGTGGGCGGTGAACTGGTCGCAGCACGCGACGCCGTCGATGTAGAGATCCGGTTCGCAGCTGCAGGTCATCTCGGCGCGGCCGAGGCCGACGGCGGCGAGGGTGGCTCGCTCGCGGTGGTTCAGCGGGAGTATCTGTGCCGACATGACTGCCTCGCTGGGGTGGGTTCTCTCAGTCCTGTCTCTCACTGTCCGAGATCCATCTGGTGCCCACCAGATCCAGTTTCGAGCCTGTTTTCCGGTACCAGCCGACGCGCGCTCGCGGCGGCCTGGACACGTCTGTGCTCGGGCCGCCGCGAGGGAGTTTCAAGCGGTCAGAAACCGTCGCAGGAGGCGGTCGCGAAGTTGCCGGACGCCTTCGCCGTCTTGGTTTCCTTGCCGTCCACGACGACCTTGCAGGTCACGTCTCCGCCCTCGGTGCCGGTGGTCACCGAGAGGGTGCCGCCCTTGAACAGGCCCTTCGTGGAGATGTCTTTCGACCACGGGAGGGACTTGGGCTGTTCCTGGTTGGTGGACGCGTTGCCGTCGCCGAAGGTGGTGTAGGTGACCGAGGCGTCCTTCGCGGTGCCGGTGACCTCGTAGTGGACCGTCACGGTGCGGTTGGCCTCGTTGTTGACGTCGTTGACCACCTTGGCGGCCGTCACGACCCACACGATGCACATCACCAGGCCGATCACCGACAGCACGAGACCGGCGATCGAGAGGCCCTTGTTCGTGGCCTTTCCGGACCGCGTCCGGGCGAAGCCGAGCGCGGAGAAGATGATCCCGAGGATCACCAGCGGCCACGCGATGAACCCGATGAGCGGGATGAACGAGAAAATCAGGCCGATCAGTCCGAGCACGAACCCGGCGGTGCCGAGGCCGTTCTTCGGCGGGACCGGGTGGACCGGCGGGGCCGCCTGGGGTGCGGGCGGCGGAGGATAGTCAGGGGCGGACATGTGAGCCTTTCGCGATGGACTGTGCCGCAAAAGGTCGTACTAATCATCCAAAGTGTTACGTCCTGTCCAGAATCAGGTCATCCGTGGCTCTACGTGTGCCCTTTCGCCCTGTAGTCCGAAGAGGATCAGCAGCTCGACCGCGCCTCCGTCGGCTGAGCCGAGCCAATGCGGTTCGGTCGTGTCGAACTCCGCTGCCTCGCCGGGCGGGACGGTCAGGTCCTTCGCGCCCACGATCAGGCGGAGGCGGCCGTTGAGGACGTACAGCCATTCGTAACCGCTGTGCGTTTTCAGTGCCGGTTCCGCGGGGTGGCCGGGGATCAGCATTTTGTACGCGTGCATCCCGCCCGGCCGCCGGGTGAGCGGCACGTAGGTCATCCCGTGCTGATGGATGGGGCGCAGGTGGACGCGCGGGTCGCCGGCACGGGGAGCGCCCACCAGGTCGTCGATCGGCACGTCGTAGGCGCGGGAGAGCGGCAGCAGCAGTTCCAGGTTCGCCCGGCGCTGGCCGTTTTCCAGCCGGGACAGAGTGCTTTCCGAGATGCCGGTCTCCGCCGACAGGTCGGCCAGGGTGATGCCGCGCCGGTTGCGCAGCGTCCGCAGCCTCGGGCCGACCGCGTCCAGGACTTCGTCGATCTCAGACATGGCGCCTAGTCTTGCCGAGGCGTCACGAGACCAGTTCGGGAGCCGGTTTCGCGGCGCGGCGCGCGGGGGCGGTTTCCGGGAGGACCAGCAGGCAGACCAGGCTCAGCACGAGCAGCGCGGCCAGGTAATAGCCGACCGCGATGGCGTCGCCGGTCGCCGCGACGATCCGGTTGGCGATCATCGGCGACAGTCCGCCGCCCAGCACCGCGCCGACGTGGTAGCCCACGCCGAGGCCGGACTGGCGCTGCTCGCGCGGGAACAGTTCGGCGAACCAGGTGTACATTGGTCCAAAAAGGATTCCGGTGGCGGTGAAACCCAGCAGCAGCGCGAGAAACACCGAGCTGATGGTGCCCGCCGACGCGATCGGGAACATCACGAGCGCGGCGAGGATCGACAGGACCGAGCCGGTCAGCATCACCGGTTTGCGGCCGATCCGGTCGGACAGCCAGGCGGCTCCGACGTTCGCGGCGGCGTGGCACAGCAGGGTGATCGTCGAAATGGTGACGATCGGGGCGCGCGGGAGGCCGAGGCCTTCCGGGGCGGCGGCGGTCGCGTAGGACAGCATGAACGTGACGAGCGCGAAAGTGCTGGCGGTGAGGCCGAGGTTCGCGCCGGCGATGAGCAGGAGCCGTCGCCAATTCGAGCGGAGAACATCAGCGAGCGGCTTTTTCGCCTGCGTCCGCGCGGCGGCCATTTTCTCGAATTCCGGGCTTTCCGAAACGCCGCGGCGGATCCAGATCCCGATGGCCAGCACGATGCCGCCGGCCAGGAACGGAAGCCGCCAGCCCCAATTCATGACCTCGTCGTTCGGCAACAGGAGAACCAGCGCGAAAGCCAGGTTCGCCAGCACGACGCCGATCGGCGAGCCGAGTGCGACGAAGGAACCGTAGAGGCCGCGCCGTTTTTCCGGCGCGTGCTCGACGGCGAACACGGCCGCGCCAGCGCTTTCTCCGCCGCGAGCGGCACCGTGCAGCAGGCGCAACCCGACCAGTAGCAGCGGTGCGGCGATGCCGATCACCGCGTACGGCGGGAGCACGCCCATGCCCAGCGTCGCGAAACCCATCAGCAGGAACGCGGCGTACAGCGCGGTGCGTCGGCCGCGACGGTCGCCGAGCCAGCCGAAAAGCGCCGCGCCGAGCGGGGCCATCACGAAACCGATGGCGAAGGTCGCGAGGCTCATGAAGGTGCCGAACCAGGCGTTGCCGGTTTTGAAGAACACCGACCCGAATACAAGAGCCGCCGCGGTGCCGTAGATCGAGAAATCGTACATTTCCAGGGAAGTGCCGACGCCGGCGGCGAATCCGAGCCGCAGCACGCCGGGAGAGTGCGCTTCGTTGCGCTTGGCCATGGCAGGCCTTTCGTCGTCTCGCGCTAAATGCGCGGAGTGTCCGGTGGTCGGGAAACGGTGGACACAGTTTAGGGAAAGCGCGACGGAGGAGGCAAAGTCCGGTTTTCGGTGGATTGATAAATAAAATCGATCAATTAATAGACGCCGCGGCCGGGATCGCGAGGATCCCGGCCGCGACGTCTCAGTACAGTTCGATCACCAGTTTTTCGGAGCGGGCACGCGACACGCACAGCGCCATCTGGTCGCCGGAAGCCTTGTCACTGGCCGAAAGACACTGGTCCCGGTGCTCCGGCGTGCCTTCCAGCACTCCGGAAACGCACGAGCCGCAGATGCCCTCCTCGCAGGATTTGAACACCTCGATCCCGTTGTCGGTCAGCACCGACAGGATCGACCGGTCGGCCGGGATCTCGAATACCTCGCCGGTGTCGAGTTCGACGGTGAACGGCCGGTCGCCGCTCGGGTCGATCTCGGCCGCGGTGAAATGTTCGACGTGGACCCGCGTTTCGCCGACCATCGGCGCGAACACGCCGGTGACCTGCTCCATGAACCCTTCCGGGCCGCAGGTGTAGACGTGCGCGGCGGAGCTGAGCCCAGCCGCCACTTCCGCGAGTACAGCGGGCTGTTCACCGCGCGGTACGCCGAAGTACAGCAGCACTCTATCCCGGAATTCCGCCCGTTCTTCAAGCAGGGAAACGAAAGCGGCTGATTCCCGGCTGCGCGCGAAGTAGTGCAGTTCGAATTCCGCACCGTCCGCGTGCAGCTGATAAGCCAGGCTCAGCAACGGAGTGATGCCAATCCCGCCTGCGATCAGCACGTGCCGATCAGCGTCCGGGGCCAGGGAAAGCAGGTTCCGGAACTCGCCGATCTCGAGCTTGTCGTTCTCCGCGACGGTGTGCAGTGCCTCGGAACCGCCGCGCGAATCCGGTTCCCGCTTCACCGCGATCAACAACGACGACGTGTCGTCCGGCCGTCCGCACAGCGAGTACTGACGCAGGATCCCGGTCGGACCGATGACATCGACGTGCGTGCCGGCGGGATGCGGGTCGAACGGCAGGCCGTCGGCGCGCACGAGGCGAAGCGCCCGGATCCCAGGCGCTTCCTCGACGACCTCGGCCACACGGACCACGGTGTTCGGCATCGGTTCTCCGTTTCCAGCGGTTCAGCGCAGGTAAAGTCCGCCGTTTGCGTCCCAGCAGGCCCCGGTGACCGAGGCCGCGCCGGGTGAGGCGAGCAGCGACACCATCCGTGCGATGAACGCCGGGTCGCCGAGCCGTCCGACGGGGATGTTCTTCGTGAAGGTTTCGAGGTTGTCCTCGCCGACGATCGACCGCACCATCGGGCTGTCCTGCGGCCCGGGTGACACGGCGTTCACGGTGACCCCGCGCGGCGCGAGTTCCCGCGCGAACACCTTCGTCGCGGACATGATCGCGCCCTTGGACGACGCGTAGTGCCCGCCGGTCGCCGTGCCGCCGTTCTGTCCGGCCAGCGACGCCATGTTCACGATCCGCCCGTAACCCCGCTCGGCGAAGTACGCGCCGAAGATCTGGCAGGCGGTGAACGTGCCAGTGAAGTTGACCGCGAGGACCGCGTCGAGGTCTTCCGGCGTGATCTCCATCAGCGGCCGCGCCTGCGTGCGGGCCGCGTTGTTGACCAGCACCTGGACACTGCCGAAATCGCGGAGGACGTCGTCCTTCAGTTGCGCGAGCGCCGCTCGATCCCGCACGTCGACTGTGTACCCGTGGCAGTTGCGAAGGCTTGCGGCCAGTTTTTCGGCCGCTTCGCCGTCGACGTCCGCGATCGCGACGCGGTACCCCTCGGCGTGCAACTGTCGGACGATCGCTTCCCCGAGACCGTTCGCGCCGCCGGTGACCACGGCGACGCGCGGCTCCGCTGGCGCGCTCACAGCAGGAATCCCGCGGCCGGAACGGCGTCGTCGCTGTTGACCAGCCGGACGACCTTCAACGCGATCCGGTCGCCTTCGGGACCTTCCGGCGAGAACCGGATGCGGTGCACCAGATCCGCCGCCCACAGGTCGTGGTTGCCGCGCTTGTAGGCGACCAGGATCTGTGCCGAACGCAGCACGACTTCTTCGTCCGTAACGGATTCCGGCACGAACCGCGACACCGTGCGCACGGTGCGAGCGGAATCGACGGCGGCGAGCGCGTAGCCCTCGGTCATCCGCGCGACGCGCATCTGCCGCATCCGCGCGTCGTCGTAGACCATGTTCAGCGAGCCGGCGAAATCGTCGGTTTCCCGGTCGATCGGGATGACGTAAATACCGTCCTCGGTGAACAGTTTTTCCCACGCGTGGTACTCGGGGCGGTCCAGAAGTTCCGCCTCGCGGTTGACGAGGTCGACGGCGCGCGCGACCCGGGTGTCGGTGGTGGGGATGGTTTCAGTCATCGCCCATCATCTCCTTCCACTGGGCGTACGCGGCGCGCATGCCGGTTTCGTCGGTGACGTGCGAGGTCGGCCAGCCTTCGGGGCTCGCCTTTTCCCGCGCCAGCCCGCGGTTGACCAGAATCGGCAGGTCCGGGCCGCCGTGCGCACCGCGCTGCACGCGGTCCCAGCCCTCGGCGTCGTCGGGCGTGCCGAAGCCGAACGGGCCCTGGAAGTGTTCGTGGATGCGCATTCGTTCGCGGTTCACCACGTCCAGCCCCGGCGGTCCGTCGGGGCCGATCGCAACGTGTTCGATCAAGGTTTCGTTGACCGAAATCGGCCGCAGCACCCGGAAAAACGCCGCGGACATCGAAACGTTCGGGAACAGGTTGAGGTTGAACCCGGTGCCGTGCATGGCCCGGACGACCTTGCGCACCTGCGCCTCGTCCAGCGTCTTCGAAAGCTTCGCCACGACGTGGTCGAACCGGGCCTGCAGCGGTTCGGTGCCGTCGTCGACGTCCAGATCGGAGTGCTCCGGCACCATCTGCATGACGCTGTGGCCGTTGCCGAGCGCGTGCGTGATCGCCGACGGGTCGGTCATGAACGACATCATGTCGGCGGTTTCCGCGTCCACCGAAGCCATCCACGACCGGTGCACGATCGGGAAGTGGTAACCGTCGGTGGTGTTCTCCAGCTGGATTTTCCAGTTGCCGCGGAATGTGAACTGGTGCTTGCCCAGCACCTTGATCGGGTAGCCGCCGCCCTGCTTCATGAAACGGTCGATCCACAGTTTCGCGTCACCGAGGAAGTCCTCAAGCGATTCGCCGTCCTCAGCGAAGGTCGCGAAAATCATGCCGCCGTACGATTCGGTGCGGAGTTTCTTCAGCGACAGCTCGCCCTTTTCCAGCACGCCTTCGTAGCCGTCCGGGTAGGGGATGCCGCGAAGCTTGCCGTCGAGGCCGTAACTCCAGGCGTGGTACGGGCAGGTGAAGCCGTTGGCCTTGCCGCTCGGCTTCTCGCACAGGCTCGCGCCGCGGTGGCGGCAGCGGTTGAGCATCGTGTGCAGCGTGCCCTTGCGGTCCCGCGTCACGATTACCGGCTGGCGGCCGACATAAGTGGACTTGAAGTTCCCCGGCTGGGCCAATTCGCTTTCGTGCGCGACCCACACCCACGAACGCTCGAAAATCTGCGTCATCTCGCGTTCGAAGATTTCCGGGTCGGTGTAAAGCCGGGCGGCGACGCGGTCGCTTTCGGCGAAATCGGCGGGAACGCTGGCGTTCTCAGTCATCAGGTCTCCGGTTCAGTCGGGCAGTTCGACGTCTTCGCGGACGGTCAGCGGACGGCCGATCCGGGCTTCGATCTTGGCGAAGCGCCACAGCTTGACGCCATTGCTGCCGACCTCCGTGGTGCGCAGCAGGTTGCAGCCAGCCTTGACGGTTTCCTGGCTGTCGGCGTCGGCGAGGATGTAACAGGTCCACGGCCAGCCGTCGGACGGGCCGACCATGTGCGCGTCATCGTCGATATCGCCGATGAAAGTGATGCCCGGCAACGCTTTCAGCTGGTCCATCATGGACACGAAGGCCTGCCAGACGTCGCCGATGGTGATGCCGTCGGCGGGCAGGTCGAAGAAGTTCTGGTTGATGCCGATGCAGAAAAGCACCCGCAGGGGCTGCGTGCTCACAGTCGGAGACTCCTCGTCGTGGTGGTGGCTGGTCAGCGGAATCCGGGGCTGGTCGGCGGCTGTCCCATGAGGACCGCACCCGCGGCGTCGTGGATGGCCGGGCCCAGGAACGCATGCTGCTTGGGTACCAGTGCGTCGCCCTGAAGTCCACGCAGCGGATGGGTCGAGTAGATCGGCGCGGTGCCGGAAATCTCGACGAGTTTCGACACGACCTCGGACGCAGTCTTCGCCAGGTGCGCGGACGAAAGCCGCAACTGGGCGTTCTGCTCGTCGGTGGCTTCGTCGCCGGAGACGACGGTGTCCCAGACCTCGTGGCTGACCTCGTAGAACCAGGCGCGAGCGGACCGCAGCGCGGCTTCGGCGTCTGCGTACCCGGTGCGGTAATAGCCGCGGTCGGCGAGCTTCGGCGCACCGGTGACACCGGTGTAGCCAGCGCCGACCTCGCGGGCGTGGTCGAGAGCGGCGCGCGCGACGCCCGCGCCGACGATGGCGAGAACCTGTGCGGCGTAAGCGATGGTGGGGTAGCGGTAGAGCGGTTCGTCCACCGTGGGCGCGCCGCCGCGGATGAACGTCCACTCGCGCGGGACCTCGACGTCGCGCACGACCAGGTCGAACGAACCGGTGCCGCGCATGCCGACGACGTCCCAGTCCTGGACGATTTCGACCTGCTCGGGCCGCAGCAGCGCGGTGCGCGGTTTTCCGCCGGTCGATTCGTCTCCGGGGATGCCGACGCCGAGGATGTCCGCGCCCATGCAGCCGCTGGCGAACTTCCACCGGCCGTCCACGCGGAAGCCGGTTTCGGTCGCCGGGGCGGGCTGGACCGGGAAGAGACCGCCGGCGAACGCGACGTCCGGACCGTCCTTGTACAGCTCGGCCTGCGTGTCCAGCGGGAGCGCGGCGAGGTAGATCAGCGACGAGCCGAAGCTGGCGACCCAGCCGGTCGAACCGTCCACTGTGGAAATCCGCTCGATCAGGCGGAGGAATTCGGCGGGCGGAAGCGGGTTGCCGCCGAACTTCGCCGGAGTGCTGGCCCGGTAGACGCCGAGCTGCTTGAGCCGGTCGACGAAGTCGCGCGGAACGTAGCGTTGCTGCTGGAACTCGTCCTTGCGCTGGGCGAGCTCGGCGAGCACCTCCTCCATGGTGACTTCGCTCATCGCTGCTCCTCAGAATGCCGGTGCGGTCGCTCCGACGGTACGAACCCCGCCGCCGCGCGGGAATTGGTAGTGCCTGAGCGGGCGTAGGGGATTTCTTCAGTGCGAGCCGCCAGCCAGGGGCTTTACGCTGAGCCGATGGAGGCAGACCCGCGCGCGCCCGAGCTGACGACGCACGATTTCGTCGCGATGCTCAACGCGAGCCGCACGTGCGTGCTCGTGCACGACGGCGCGACGAAGAACATCCTGTGGGCCAATCCGGCTGCCTGCGAGATGCTCGAGTGGAGCGTCACCGAGCTGCGGCCGTTGAAGGCGAACCACATGAGCAGCTCCGCGCAGCAGTACGACCGGGTGATCGGGCGGGCGTGGCTGCAGGAGGCGGTCGACAAGGGCGTCAGCCGGATCGAATGGCACTACCGCACGAAATCCGGCCGGGTCATTCCGACGGACGCGGTGGCGACCCGGGTCGAGCTGGCCCAGGGCCCGGCGGTGATGGTGCAGTTCCGCGACATCGAACGCGAGCAGGAAATCGAGCGTGAGCTGCGGTTGACCACGTCCTGGGTCGACGCGCTGGCCCGGCAGACGTCGGCGGTCGCGTTGATGCTCGACGGTTCGGGCGAGCTGCGGTTCGCCACGGACTCCGCGGTCGCGCTGTTCGGCGCGACGCCCGACGAGCCGCTCGGCCGCCTGACCGATTACGCCGGTCTGCGCCTCGAAGACCGTCCGGCCACCTGGGACGAGGTCCGCGAACGAGCGACGCCTGCCACCCAGGTGCGACTGGAAATCCAGGGTCGCGTGTGGCTGGAAGGCAGCGTCGAACGGCTTCGAGAGCCTGGTGGAGACGCGTTTCTGCTGCTGCTCCACGACGTGTCCGAACGCGTGCGCGGCGAGGTCCGGCGCGAGCGGGAGCTGCACCGGGAGAACTACCTGGCCCGCTACACCGCGATGGGCGACATGGCGATGGCGATCGCGCACGAGCTGAGCCAGCCGCTCGCCGCGGCAGGCAACTTCCTGGCCGGTGTCCGGTCGCGGACGCTCGATGCCGCACCGGTCGTGTACGGCATCGACAGCGCCGTCCGGCAGATCGAACGGGCGAGCCAGATCGTGGCGTCCGTGCGGGCGTTCGTGGGGCATCTGGAGCACGTGGAGCAGGTCGCCGACCTCAACGAGATCGTCGAGGAATGCCTGTATTTCGTGCGGTTGCGAGCCGAACCGGCCGCGATCGAGGTGACGTTCGACCGGTCCGCGGACGCGGTTCCGGTGCACTGCGAACGCGTGCTGACCGGCCAGGTCGTGCTGAACCTGTGCTTCAACGCGATCGAGGAAATGGCGCAGTGCCCGCCGCAGCGGCGCAGCCTCGTGCTCACCACGCGCCGCGACGGTGACACCGGCGTGGTCACCGTGGACGATCGCGGCCGCGGCTTCCCGCGCAACCCGTTCGACGAGTCGTTCACCGCGAAGGAGCGCGGCAGCGGCATCGGACTGGCGCTGAGCCACCGCATCATCACCCGCCAGCACGGGACGATCTGGGCCGAACACCGCGCCGGCGGCGGTTCGCGCTTCGGCTTCGCACTGCCCGCGACCGGCCCGGGTTAGGAATTCTTCAGCTGTGCCGGGGAAGTTCTCGATATCGCGCGACCGGTGCGGCTTTGTACGGTCGGGACAGCCCCGGCCCCAGTACTAGGAGGCACCGTGTCCGAGCTGACCCGGACCCAGCGCGAATTCCGCACCGCGATGGCCAACCTCTCCGCGGCCGTCAACGTCGTGACCACCGCAGGCCCGCACGGCCTCGCGGGGATGACGGTGAGCGCCGCCTGCTCGGTCACCGACAGCCCGCCGACCGTGCTCGTGTGCGTCAACCGGTCGAGCCGGTCGCACGCGATCCTGGTCGGCAACGGCCGGGTCTGCGTCAACGTCCTCGGCCCCGGCCAGGAGGACCTGGCCATGCACTTCGCCGGCGCGACGAAGGTGCCGACCGCCGAACGCTTCGACCAGGACTGCTGGGACCTCGACAGCGAGGACGCCCCGGTCCTGCGCGGCGCGGCCGCGTCGCTGGTCGGCCGGATCGTCGCCGAACAGGAACACGGGTCGCATTCGGTGCTGTTCGTGGAGATCGAGAAGGTGCTGACCGCGCCGGACACCGGTGCCTTGGTGTACTTCCAGCGCCGTTTCCACCGGCTTACCGCACTCAGCGCCTGAGGAGAACCCGTGGAACGGATGACCCTGACCTGCTACAACGACACGCACGGCTACGGCTGGCGGCACGTCGACCTCTTCGTGCACGACGAGCACGGCCGCGAGCTGGACTGGGTGCACTGGCAGGCCCCGGCCGACGGGCCGGACGCCGCCGACGAGGCCACCGCCCGCGTCGAACCGCTGCTGCGCCGGACGTCCGAGTGGCGGCACGCGGTCAGCGCCAGCGGCATGGACTACTGGACCGCCGACGCCGCCTGGACCCAGCCGTGACCGGCCCGTGGTCGCTGCGCGCCCTGGTCGCCGATCTCGCCGCCGGCCGGACAACGCCGGAAGCCGCCGTGGCGGAGGCCCGCTCGCGAATCGCTGCGGCTTCTTTCAACGCTTGGGTTTCGTCTGCTTACGTGCCTGCCTCGGCAGGTCCGCTCGGCGGGGTTCCGTTGGGCGTCAAGGACATCATCGACTTGGCCGGGCTTCCGACCCGCTGCGGCTCGGTGTTGCGTGCGGACGCTTCACCGGCCACTGTGGACGCTTCGATCGTCCGCGAATGGCGGCGGGCCGGTGCGGTGCCGATCGGCAAGACGGTCACCACGGAATTCGCTTTCTTCGCGCCCGGTCCCACGGATAACCCCGCTGCGCCTGGCCACACGCCCGGCGGTTCCTCCAGCGGTTCCGCCGCCGCCGTTGCCGCTGGACACGTCCCGTTGGCGCTCGGGTCCCAAACCGCAGGTTCGGTCACGCGACCGGCCGCGTTCTGCGGAGTCGCCTCGCTGGTCATGAGCAGGGGCCGGTTCCCGGTCGACGGCGTCACCGGCCTGAGCCCGAGCCTGGACAGCCACGGCATGTTCACCGCGACGGTTTCCGATCTGGCCTTGGCCTGGTCCGCGCTGTCCGGTGAGCCGGAGGTCGAGGCTTCGGTACCGCGATTGCTGGTGTGGTCTTCGCCGGACGTGAGCCCAGCCATGGAGAAGGCGCTTCGTACCGCGGTTTCTCAGCTGCGAGCTGACGGTGCCGTGGTCGACGAATTCCCGGATCCGGCACTGGTCGCTGCTTTGACTGCCGCGCATCCCGTGGTGATGGCCTACGAAGCGGCGCGGGAACGTTCCGTTGAGCTTGCTTCCGCGGACCGGCTCAGCGACCCGCTGGCGCAACTGCTGCGTACCGGTGCGGAGATGCCGCGCGCGGAATACGAGGCCGCACTGGACGTCGTCACTTCCGGTGGTTCGCGACTCGCCGAGATCGTGACCGGCTACGACGCCGTCCTCACCCCAGCCGCGCTCGGTTCGGCCCCTTCCGGCCTGGCCGCGACCGGAGACCCGGTGCTCAGCCGCCCGTGGCAGGCGCTGGGCCTGCCGGTCATCGCCGTGCCTGGACTGCGCGACGCGGCGGGATTGCCGCTGGGATTGCAGCTCGTCGGCAGTGCCTCCGGTGAAGCTGCCCTGCTGGGCACCGGCCGCTGGGTGGAGACCGCGCTCAAACGGTGACGCGATGGGTGAGGATGTCGCGGACGAGTGTCCCCAGGCTGTCCGCCGACGTCTTCGCCTTGATCCGCGCCCGATGCACATCGACGGTTTTGACGCTGGTGCCCAGCCGGTGCGCGATCGCCTGGCTGGGCATTCCGTCGACCACCAGTCGCAGCACCTCACGCTCGCGCTGCGTCAGCGTGTCGAGCCGAGCCCGGACCGCCTGCCGTTCCGCATGCTCCGCGAACCGTCGGCGGGCCTCGATGAGCTGCGTCTGGACCACCTCGACCATGCGCTGGGCCTGGTACGGCTTCTCCAGGAAATCGACCGCCCCCGCGGTGAGCGCACGGACCGACATCGGAATGTCGCCGTGCGCGGAACAGAAAATGAGCGGAGCCGGACAGTCGATTTCCGCGAGCTTTTCCTGCAGCTGAAAACCGCTGATCGCGGGCATGCGGACGTCGACGATCACGACCGCGGGCTCGGCAGGATCGAACTCGTCGAGGAACGTCTGGGCGTCCGGGTACGTCAGCGCCTGCACGCCGACGCTCTCCAGCAGGAACACCAGGGACTGCCGGAGGTCCTCGTCGTCGTCCACCACGTGCACGACCGGGTCGTCGCTCATGGCTTCATCAGCACCGAGGCCGAGGGATAGTCGCTGGCCCAGCCTTCCGGCAGCGGGGCGATGAAGACGTTTTCGGTGCGAGTGCGGGTGATCCGCCAGGTGTCGCCTACGCGGCGGAACGCGTTGTTCAACCGGCTGGACCGCAGGAGCGCTTTCCCGTCGGAGAACAGCCACGGTTGCATGTGGATCCATTGCCCGGTGGCCTCGTCACCGTCGACGTGAATCTGCTCGGAGGTGAGGTAATGCGCGTTGAGCAGAAGCGCGGGGTCCCTTTTCTCGCCCCAGAACCGTTGAAAATGCGCCCGGATAGCGGCGGCGCCTTCCGCCCGCCCGAACTGCCCGTCGTAGTACTCGCCGACGCCCTCCCAGACCGCGTCGTCGGTGTAGAGCTCCATGATGAGGTCGATCCGCTCGTCGTCGCCCGCGACGCCGAACTCCGGGCACGGCGTATCGCAGAGGAACATGTAGCGCGCCTGCACCCGGCGGATCTCCGCCTCGGCCTCGAGCACCCCGACCCGCCGAACCAGCCCCGCGACGGTCTCCTCCAGCGCGGCCACCCGCCGGTCCTGGCTGTCGTCTGCCGGGTCGGACGGTGCGCGGTGCTCGAGAGACATCGTTTTCCTCACCAGAGAAGTCGGGACGAGTGCCGGGTAGGCCTTTCGGTGCGGTTTTCGGCTCGTTGACAGGGTAACCGGACCGCTCCGGGCATGGGCAGCTTGTGACCAGCCTCTGCTGGGGCTGGAAGGGTTGTCAATCGAATCGGCGAGTTATGCGTGGCGTGTTTCAACCCGGTGGCGGTGGTTATCAATGGCCGGGGTTGCTTGCCGGACAACGCGTTGGGTCGATGGTCGTGCCGGGAGCGGCGTTGGGGTGGTCGGCGTGGGCACGGCCGGGAACGCCGCTCTCCTCGCTTGGTGCTGCTGTGCCCGCTCGAGGCTGACCTGGGTCACTGGCGGGCGTGCCGGGCCGCAGATTATGCAGCTCTCGCCCGGTCCGCGATACCGTTGCGGTATGCGCGTTTCCACAAGTACCGGTCGGCGGCGATGAGCGCGGCTCAGCGGGCGGACGCCCGGGAGAACCGGGAGCGGATCGTCGAGATCGCCCGCGAGGCGATCGCCGGTTCCGGGGAGTTGCGGCTGAACGCGGTGGCCAAGTCGGCGGGGGTCGGGCAGGGAACGCTCTACCGGCACTTCCCGACGCGTGAGGACCTGCTTGCCGAGGTGTACCGGCAGGAGGTGGAGGACCTGGTCGCGCTGGCCCCGGAACTGCTGGCCGCCCACGATCCGGTCGAGGCGCTGTCCCGCTGGTTCGACCGGATCGCCGAATACGCGCGAGTCAAGCGCGGCGTCTTCGCGGCACTGGAAACCGCGGTGTGGAAAGGCCTGTCCGAAGAAAGCCACGGCCCGCTCGGCGACGCCATCACCCTCCTGCTCGACGCCGGAAAGGCTGACGGAACCATCCGCGGTGACATCGACGCGCGCGACTTCTTCATCTTGTCGGGTTACCTGACCCGCCTGGAGGAGGACGAGTGGGATTCCCGCGCGCGGCACCTCCTGGACGTCCTGCTGCGGGGAGTCCTTTCCCGCTGACCAGGCCCGGGTTTGTCGCATTGAGCGGATGGCCCCGGTGGACGCTCTTCTTCCTGCCTAACTGAAGGACCGGCGCGGACGAGCTTTGCTTACGAGGCAACGGATTCCCCACCCGTGGCTGGCGACGATCGCGACATGGTTACTGGGCCGCGCCAGCGTGTGCAGCAGTCAGCACACAGCGATGCACCGCGCTGATGCAGTTAGGCGTTGCGCAGGGCGGATGCGATGGCGGCTGCGCGGCGCGGTTGTTCGACCGGCAGACGCGGTGTGGTCCGGCCGTCGCACCAATGTGGACTGGCAACTTCGGCGTCGAAGAGCCGAAGACCGCGCTACGGCATGCGTGCTGGAGCGGAGAAGTCTTACCACCGCGACGCGATCACGCGAAGTGCTTGGGTGCCCCGACTGTGATGAGTGTGCGGCCGTGAGCAGGCGAGTTGGGCACGGCGAATCCGCTCCGCGGAACGTCGCACCGGACTGACGACCATCGTCGGACAGCCGTGGCGTGGTGGGCGCAGGGCGGCAAGCCTGCTGAAAAGACAAGGAATTCAGCGCGAGATCCGACCGAAGGCCGAAGCGCCGGATGCGGTGTCCATATAGGACGGGCCGCTCGCGGGTGCGCGGCCGGCCCGGTCCCCCAGATTTCCCCAGTGGTGGTGCTGTCGATGTGGCGGCTCAGGAGGCGACGGCCAGGCGGACCCGGCGGTCGCGGGCGTACGAGACCAGCTCGCGGACCTCGTCGGTGGTGATGATGCGGACGGCGTCTTCCAGGATCTCGGCCGTGGCCACCTGCAGCGGCCAGGAACGCAGGCCAGGAGCGGGTTCGTGCCAGAACCACTGGCCCTGGGCGAGATCTTCGGCGGCGACGGTGGGTTCGTCGGTGTTCATGCCTGCAGCCTAACTGGCACCACCGACAGAAAATCGCTCTACCGGACATCCCGGGAAGGCCCCTCCGGAAGCGGAAGAAATGAACGCGGGTTCGGGGAAAGTTCGTGCTGGTCATGAGGATGTGAGCGGACTGACGGGTGGCGTGGGTCACGCGGTCTTCCCCGGTTGACCGGAGGTTCGGAGGCCGGGTGCGAAAGTAGAGAGGCCGGTGATCTGGTCCCGCCGAGCGGCGGGTTCCGGCGGATTTTGCACGGCCGGGCGGCCTGCCCTAGGCTTCGCCGGTCACCGCGCACACACCGGGGGTTTCCGGGATGAGAGGAACGGTGCGAATGGCTTTGCGCGACCCCGAGGCGTACCGCGATATCGATCTGCCGACGATTCTCCGGATGGAGCGGCGGCTTCCCCTGTACGGCTGGCCGCACCTGCCGCTGGGGCTGCTGGTCTGCGTGGCCGCGATCCTCGCCGCCTACCGGGTGCCGGTTTCGTATCACCTGACGACCGCGCTGGTCGCGGGCGGCGGCGTGGTCGGCGGTTTTTCCGGTTACGGCTGCGGGCTGGTCATGGTCAGCACGCCGGATCTGGTCCAGACCGGCTACCTGAACTGGCGGCGCACCCGGGCGCTGCGGGCGTTGCTCATCGTGCTGGGCGGATTGTCCGCGGCCTCGATGGTGGTCGTGGTCGCATGCCACATTTCGTTGCTGGCCGGTGCTTCCGACCAGCACCCGTTCCGGCTTTCGGTGCAGGCCGGGTTGTACCTGGTGCTCGTGGTCGCCAACACCGTTCTCGCCGGGCTCGAGGCGTGGCAGCTGTCGAAGGTGCTGCGCGAGCCAGTTGCCAAGACTGCCGCGGAGCCGGTCGGGCCGGTGCGCGTCCGGCTCGGCTGAACTGTCTACATCGGACTGAGTCAGCGCCTGCGCAGCAGTACTTCTTGCGTCACTGAGGCGACGAGCCGCCCGTCGGTGGTGAAGAATTCGCCGTGGGTCAACCCCCGGGTGCTCGCGTAGCTGGGGCTTTCCATGTCGAAAAGCAGCCATTCGTCCGCGCGGAACGGGCGGTGGAACCACACCGCGTGGTCCAGCGACGTCAGCTGCGGCTCGCCCGGGTCATCGCGGTGGGGCAGCAGGGCAGTGCCCGCCAGGCGGATGTCGGAGATGTAAGTGAGCGCGCAAACGTGCGCCAGCGGGGCGTCCGGCAGCGCGTCCTTCGCCCGCACCCAGATCTGCTGACGCGGACCGCGGCCGGTGTCGGGCAGGCCGGTTTCCGGGTTGCTGACGAAGCGGACTTCGATGGCGGACAGAACGATCGGCGAGCGGTCCTGCTCGACGACGCCCGCTTCGTCCGGGGCCGGGACGTCCGGCATCCGCGCCTGGTGCGCACTGCTTTCCGCCTCGGTCTGGAACGACGCGGACAGGCTGAAAATGCTCTCGCCGTTCTGGATCGCGACGACCCGGCGCGTGGTGAACGAACCGCCGTCACGGGTGCGTTCGACCTCGTAGATGATCGGCATGTCGGTGCGGCCGCCCCGGATGAAATAGCCGTGCAGCGAGTGCACGCGCCGCGCGGCGGGCACGGTCGCGCCGGCCGCGGTGAGCGCCTGCGCCGCGACCTGACCGCCGAACGCTCGCTGCGGCGAACCCTGGTGGCACCAGCCGCGGAACAGGTTCAGCTCGAGCGGTTCGAGCTTCAGCAGCTGGTCTAGCCCGGTCCGGGTCGGATCGATCGTCGTCACCCGGTCAGTCTAAGCGCTTGCTCAGTCGGCCCGCGGGGTGAGCAGTGCCGCTACCGCGGCCGGGTCCTCAACGTGCGCGTTGTGCCCGAGCCCGGCCAGGACCACTGCCTCGGGAACGAGAGAGCGCAGCTGCTCGGGACGGCACATCGGGTCGTTTTCGCCGGTGGCGAGCACCACAGGGCAGCGCGCGGCGGCCAGCAGGCCCGGCATGTCCGGACGGCCGACGCCGAAGACGGGCGGGTCCAGGGCCAGCCGCCAGCCGCCCGCGGTTTCGGTCACACCGTCCGGGTCGGCCGGAGCCAGACCGGTCAGCCCGGCGACCCTCAGATAGGCGGTCTCGGCCTCCTCTCGGGTGTCGAACAGTCGCGGCGGGCGAGCTGCCATCGCGGCGGCCCGGGCCAGGTCGTCATCGCTCCACTCCACCTTGATGCCCACCGCCAGCACGCTCCTGACGTCGAGCCCGTAGCGGCCGCTCGCCAGCTCCAGCGCGACGACACCGCCGAGCGAATGGCCGAGCACGGCGACCGGACCGGGCTCGGCCAGCGCATCGGCGACCGCGGCCGCGAGCGCCTCGAACGTGTACTCGGGCAGCCGCGGCGAGCCGCCGTGCCCGGGCAGATCCGGCGCGAGCAGCCGCCGGTCGAGCTGGCTGGTGAGGCCGTCCCAGACCGCGCCGGTCGCGCCGAGCCCGTGCAGCAGCAGGACCGGTGGTTCGCCTTGTCCGGTGACGCGCAGCTTCAGCTTTTCCACCGGACGGATCTTTCCGCAGGCGGCGGTCTCGGGGCTAGGGTCGGAACGTGTCGAGTGCTGTCATCGCCGACCCGGACACCTACGTCACGGGCGTGCCTTACGACCTGCTCGCTCGTCTGCGCCGGGAAACGCCGGTGACGCGGATCGGCGACTTCTGGGCGGTGCTGCGCCATTCCGACGTGCGGCACGTGCTCCGCACCCCGGCGGTGTTCTCGTCGCAGCTCGGCGGCACGCAGATCCGCGACCCGGCCACCGCCGAGGACCTGCGGTACGTGCGCCGGATGATGCTCAACATGGACCCGCCCGAGCACGGCAGGCTGCGCGGGCTGCTCACCAAGGCGTTCACCCCGCGTGCGGTCGGCCGGATCGCCGAACGGATCGAAGGCTGGGCACGGGATCTCGTCGCGGCGGTGGCCGACCGCGGCGAATGCGATTTCGCGAAGGACATCGCCGCCGACCTGCCGTTGCTCACGCTCGCCGAGGTGTTCGGCGTGCCCGAGCAGGACCGCAGGCTGATGTTCGACTGGAGCAACCGCGTGATCGGCTTCCAGGACGCCGAATACGCGGTGAGCGCGACAGTCAGAGCCGACGACGTCACCGACCTCGCCCGTGCCGCACTCGCCGTGCGCCCGGGACCCGGACCGGACGGTCAGATGCCGGATCCGCGCAGCCGCGCCGGAATGCCGGATCTCTACGCCTACGCGCACGCGCTCGGCGAGCACAAACGCGCGCACCCCGGCGATGACGTGATGAGCAACCTGATGCGGTACGTGGACGACGGCGGCGGCCGCGTGTCGATCGAGGAGTTCGAGAACCTTTTCTGGTTGTTTTCCGTAGCTGGCAACGAAACTCTGCGCAACGGCCTCCCCGGCGGTATGGCTGCGTTGCTCGCGCATCCCGAGCAGTACCGCAAGCTGCTCGATGACCGGAGCCTCCTTCCCGGTGCGGTCGAAGAGATGCTGCGCTGGCACACGCCGGTGATGCACTTTCGCCGCACCGCGACGCAGGACACTCGGCTGTCCGATGTGGACATCAAGGCCGGCGACAAGGTCGTGGTGTGGTTTTCCTCGGCCAATCGCGACGAGACGGTCTTTCCCGACCCGGACGTGTTCGACGTGACGCGCGCGCCGAGCGAACACCTGACGTTCGGCCACGGCCCGCATTTCTGCCTCGGTTCGCACCTCGCGCGGATGCAGATGCGGGCGTTGTTCGCGGCGGTCTTCGACCAGCTCGGCGAGGTCCGTCTCGCGGGCGAACCCCGCCGGCTGCGGTCGAACTTCCAGAACGGGATCAAGAGCCTCCCGATCCGCTGGGACTGATCGGCTCAGCCGAAGCCGACGAGCGAGAGCCAGCGGTCCAGGTACTCCGTGTCGCCGGTGCGGTGCGCGATCTCTGAAGGCAGCCTGCCGTAGACCATCAGCAGCAGGTCGCCCAGCGGCGCGGCCGCGGTGACCGTCGCGTTTGACGCCGGACCCGGATGCCAGGCCAGCTGGTCGCCGGCGAGGTCGACTGTCCAGGCCGCCGCGTGGTCGGTCGGCGCGAGGTGGATCGTGCGGTCCGGGCCGAGCAGTTCGCGCCGTTCGGGGACTTGCTCCAGCAGTTGCGGCAGAGAGCCGAGTTCCAGCCATTCCTCCATCGCGTCGTGCGCGACTTCCGGCGAGACGGTGAACTCCCCGCCCGCGGCCAGTGTCGCGTCGGCGCGGTGGATCAGCGTCTCGTTCATGAACCGGCGCGCGTAGAACGCCGCTCGTGGCGGTCCGTTCGGCACCGGCGTGAACACTTCGGCCTCTGGACCTGCTTCGCGCAGCGTCGCCACCAATGCCTTCGCACCGGCTACAAGCCACGACGCCGCGCGCGGGTTGCCTACCGGATTCCGGAGTTCGTCCTCCCGCGGCCAACGGTCGGCCCGCGTGCGCACGATTTCCTCCGCCCACCGGTGCCCGGTCCCGACGTGATCGAGCAGCTGCCCGAGGTTCCACTCCGGGCAGGCCGCGACCCGCACCGTCCGGTCCGCGCCCTCGACGGCCGCGGCGAGCAGTTCTGTCTGCCGCAGGATCTCGGCGCAGCGCTCGTGGAAGTCCATGGGGTGTCCTCTCCGGTTCAGCTCCGCTGGCACCAGGAAGTCGGAGCCGACGCGGCCATCCAGACACCGCGGCCGGAGGAACTGTCCCCGGGTTACTCCACGCTCCAGGCGTCTCCCCATTCCGCGTCGCGGGCGGCGCGGTACCGCACGCCATGCCGCTTCGACACGACTGTCCCGGGCGCGAGTCCGTCGACCGCGCAGAGGTCGAGTTGCACGAACCCCTTGTGCTTGCGCGGATGCCGGATGATCCGGGCCGACGGACGGTCGACCGGTGCCGACGTGGCCGCCACGTACGAGAACTTCTCGTCCTCGAATCCCAGGGTGCCGGACTTGATCCGCCGGTGCACCCCGCTTCGGGGCAGCCGGGCGGAGAAGTGGCACCAGTCCTCTCCCGGTTTGATCGGGCAGACGTCGTCGTGCGGGCACGGCGCCACCAGGCTGAGGCCCATCCCGCGCAGCACCTCGCGAGCCTCGCGGATCCGCGCGAATCCCGCTGGCGTTCCGGGCTCGATGAGCACGACGGCACCGGACTTGGCGGCGAGCCACTGGACGACGTCGGCGCGGCTGCGTTCGGGGAGCTCGCCCAGGACGTACGACAGGGTGACCAGGTCGGCGTCCGGTGCCGCGGATGCGGAATCGACCAGCCCGCGCTGCCAGACCGCGGTGCGGACGGCGGGCTCGTCGGCGTTCGCCGCCAGCTTGCGGCCCAGCGCCAGCGCGGCCGCGACCTGCTCCAAGACAGTGCACTTCTCCAGCGATGGCCATACGTCGGCCGCGGCCCACACTGCCGCTCCGGTGCCGCCGCCGATGTCGACGTGCGTCTTCGGGGCGAATCCAGGCGCGGCGGCAGCCACCTCGCCCAGCACCGCGCTGACGGCCGCGTACGTGGCGGGCATGCGGTATCCGGCGTACGCGGCGACATCCAGCTCCGAAGAGAGGATCGGCGACGTCGCCGAGTCGCCTTGTCGATAACGCTTGCTGAGCCGCTCCACGGCCTGCGCGAGCCGGGATTCAGGGTACCGGGCCAGCTCGTCGTCGAGCGCGGCGCGGAGAGCTTCGGGGAGTACTGCCACGGACAACGATTCTCCCATGCCCGTTTTGGCTCCCGAAGCTCGCCTGACCTGCTAATTTCGCGACCAGAAAAAAAGTTCGAGGACCTTGTCGATCCGGCCGCGGCCCGTTCGACGCAGGGGTGAAAGCAAGCCGAGAGCGAAGGGGACCCGAAGATGCGATTCATGGTGATCATGAAGGCCAGCGAAGAGAGCGAAGCCGGCCAGCTGCCCAGCACCGAGCTGCTCGCCGAGATGGGCAAGTTCAACGAGGAACTCGTGCGGGCCGGCGTGATGCTCGCGGGCGAGGGGCTGGCGCCCAGCTCCGAGGGCGCCCGGGTGAAGTTCTCCGGAGACGGCGAGCCCAGCGTGGTCGACGGTCCGTTCGCCGAGACTAAGGAGCTGATCGCTGGCTTCTGGATCCTCCAGGTCCGTTCGCTCGAGGAAGCCGTGGAGTGGATCAAGCGCGTGCCCAACACCGACGGCGCGCACCACGAGATCGAGATCCGGCGGATCTTCGAGGCCGACGACTTCGGCGACAACCTCACCCCGGAACTGCGGGACGCCGAGGAGAAGCTGCGCGAGCAGGCCGCGCGGAACTGATGCGGTTCATGGTGCTGGTGAAAGCCAGCAAGGAATCGGAAGCGGGCGCCGCGCCGAGCGCCGAGCTGATCGAGCAGATGGGCCGGTTCAACGAGGAACTCGCCGCGTCCGGTCATCTCGTGCAGGCCGCCGGGCTGACGCCCAGCGCGGAAGGCGCCCGGCTGCTGTGGTTCGACGGCGAGACGGAGCCGAGCGTGGTCGACGGCCCGTTCGCCGAGACCAAGGAACTCGTCGCCGGCGTGTGGATCCTGGAGGGCGAGTCGCTCGCCGAAATCGTCGAGCTGATGAAGCGGGCGCCCAATCCGGACCGGCGTGCGGGCACCGTCGAGATCCGTCCGATGGCGGGCGAGCTCTGACGCCGCGCCCGCCCGAGGGTTGCCTCGGGCGGGCCGGGCCGGTCTGATGGGCCGGTGGACACGCGAAATGCGGTAGAGGCCGTTTGGCGGATCGAGTCGGCGCGGGTGATCGCTGGTCTCGCGCGGATGACCCGCGACGTGGGTCTCGCCGAGGAGCTGGCGCAGGACGCGCTCGTCGCCGCGCTCGAACAGTGGCCGGAGACCGGGGTGCCGCGCAACCCGGGCGCCTGGCTGATGACGATCGCGAAGCGGCGGGCCATCGACCTGTTCCGGCGCAACGAAACCCTCGGCCGCAAGCTGGACGAGATCGGCCGGGAAGCCGAACAGCTCGGCGAGGGCGTGCTGCCCGACTTCGACGCGGTGCTCGACGACGAGCAGATCGAGGACGACCTGCTGCGGCTGGTGTTCACCGCGTGCCACCCGGTGCTGTCCACCCAGGCGCGGGTGGCGCTCACGCTGCGCATGCTCGGCGGGCTCAGCACCGACGAGATCGCTCGCGCGTTCCTGGTGAAGGAATCGACCGTCGCGCAACGCATTGTGCGGGCGAAGAAGACGCTCGCCGAGGCCAAGGTGCCGTTCGAGACGCCGGTCGGCGACGAGCGCGTGGCGCGGGTGCCCGCCGTACTCGAAGTGATCTACTTGATCTTCAACGAGGGCTACTCCGCGACGCGCGGCGACGACTGGATGCGGCCCGCGCTGTGCGAGGACGCGTTGCGGCTCGGCCGGGTGCTGGCCGGCCTGATGCCCGGCGAACCGGAGGTGCACGGCCTGGTGGCGCTGATGGAGATCCAGGCGTCGCGCTCGGCGGCGCGCACCGGCCCGAACGGCGAACCGGTGCTCCTGATGGACCAGGACCGCAGCCGCTGGGACCGCCTGCTGATCCAGCGCGGTCTCACCGCCCTGGCCCGGTCCGAACGGCTCGCGGACGGCACGTACGGGCCGTATTCCGCGCAGGCCGCGATCGCCGCCTGCCACGCCGTGGCGGTCACTCCCGACGAGACCGACTGGGCGCGGATCGCGGCGCTGTACGCGGGCCTGGCGCAGCTCACGCCGTCTCCGGTGATCGAGCTGAACCGGGCCGTCGCGGTCTCGATGGCCGAGGGGCCGGAAGCCGGGCTGGCGCTGGTGGACAAACTGCTGGCTGAGCCCGCGCTGAAGAACTACCATTTGCTGCCGAGCGTGCGCGGCGACTTTCTGTACAAACTGGGCCGCCGGGACGAGGCGCGCGCCGAATTCGAGCGCGCGGCGAAGATGACCGGCAACGAGCGGGAGCGCGCGCTGCTTCTGGAGCGGGCCGAGTCGTGCAGCAGGCTGGAAGCGGGAACGAGATAGCTGGGCACCGTGCGGTGCGGGAGTGATCGTCATGACGGCAACGGTCCGCCACCAGCCCGACAATTCCTGGCCGCACTCCCCGCCATCCCCAGGGTTGTCCACAAGTCGACCCGCCTGTGGACAACCTGTTTCCGCTGGTAACGACGGCAGAAAAAGGGCACCCAACCCGATCTCGTGAAAGACCTCAGCGGTTACGCACGTACCCCAGCCGCATCGACAACGCGGCCGCGGTCCCGGCCACCGTCGCGCCCAGTTCGTCCGCCCGGCGCAGCACCCGGGTCGCTGGCCCGGCGACGCTGATCGCCGCGATCGGCCGGCCCGAGTGGTCCCGCACGGCCGCCGCGACGCAGCCGACGTCCGGCTCGTTTTCCAGGTCGTCCACGGCCCAGCCGCGACGCCGGGTCCGCGCCAGTTCGTCCAGCAGCCGGACCGGATCATTGATGGTCTTGAGGGTGAGGCTGTCCAGCTTCATCCGGCGCACGCGCTCCACCCGATCGGCCTCGGGCAGCGCGGCCAGCCAGGCCTTGCCCAGCGACGTCGCGTGCTGCGGGCGTCGAGTACCGAGGCGGCAGGAGAGCGTGACCGCGCTGGCGCTGCGTTCGGTCGCGACGTAGACCATCGCGTCGTTGTCCGGCACCGCGAGGTACGTCGTCTCTCCGGAACGTTCGGCCAGCGCGGTGAGATACCGCGGCGCGCAGCGGTGCAGGTCGGTCGCCGCCATCGCGCGGGCGCCCAGCTCGACCAGCCGGGTGCCGAGCCGCACGCGTCCGGTGACGGTGTCCGCCTCCAGGAACTCCAGCCGCTTCAGGGTGCCGACGATCCGGTACGCCGCGCTGCGCGACAAGCCCAGTTGCCGGGCGAGCGCGTTCGTGGAGATTTCCTGGTGCTGCCCGACGTGTTCGAGCACCGCCAGCCCGCGCTCCAGGGTGCCGCTTTGGTCCAGCCCGCGTGCTGCTGCGTCCACGTTCGCCCTCCGCCTGTCGCTCTGCGTTCCCGGTCACCGGTGCGTGGTGCCATCAAGCGGGGTTGGACGCTAACACCTCCGATGTATGGACGGAAGATCTTGACCGATCCCTGTCATTTGGCGAGTCGGAGGTTGCTCCGAATGGTTCAACCTCCGATCAGTAAGACTACTTACAAAGAGTAGCGGAGACTGGAGTCACCCTCTCAGGAAATTCACAGCACTCGTGCCGCACGGTTTGTCGTGATGTCCACACGTCTGCGCACCCGGGCGTCGGTCGCTGCCGGGCGGCTGACGGCGTGGTTTTCCCGTACCGCCCGGCTGGGCCGCGGCGGGGTGATCGGCGGACGCGTCACGCTGCGGCTCGACCCCAAGGCGCTGCGCAGGCTCGGTCAAGACCGCACGGTCGTGATCGTCACCGGCACGAACGGCAAGACCACTACGTCGCTGATGCTGACCCGCGCGCTCGAAGCTCTCGCCGAGGTCGCGCACAACGGCGACGGCGCGAACATGCCCGACGGCCTGGTGGCTGCTCTCGCTGCCCGCCCAGACGCGCCGTACGCGGTGCTGGAGGTGGACGAAACCTACGTTCCGTGGGTGGCCGAGCAGGTGCAGCCGGCGGCGCTCGTGCTGCTCAACCTCAGCCGTGACCAGCTCGACCGTGTCGGCGAGGTCCGGATGATGGAGCGCGACCTGCGTGCCGCGTTCGCCGGGCTGTCGCGCACGGTCGTGGTCGCGAACTGCGACGACGTCCTGGTCACGTCGGCGGCCGCCGCGGCGGCGCGCCCGGTGTGGGTCGGCACCGGACGGCGCTGGTCGGGCGATTCCGTCTCCTGCCCGCGCTGCGGCGGCGCGATCACCCACACGGACCGCGAATGGCGCTGCGCGGTCTGCGCGTTCGCTCGCCCGGAGCCGACCTGGACCCTCGACGGCGACCTGGTCCACACGCCCGGCGGCCGGCAAGTCGACCTCGACCTGCGGCTGCCCGGCGAGGCCAACCGGGCGAACGCCGCTCTCGCGCTCGCCGCCGCGCACTGCGTGGGCGTACCGCCGCACACCGCCGCGGCCCGGCTGCGCACAATCACCGATATCGGCGGGCGATACCGCACGATTCGCCGCACCCGGCACTCCGTGCGGCTGATGCTTGCGAAAAATCCGGCTGGCTGGGCCGAAACGTTGCGTGTGCTCGACGAGGACACCCCGGTCGTCGTCGCGGTCAACGCGCACGAGGCGGACGGCCGCGACCTCTCCTGGCTCTGGGACGTGCACTTCGAGCGGTTGCGCGGCCGTCAGGTCGTTGTCGCCGGCGAGCGATGCGCGGATCTCGCGGTGCGGCTTTGCTACGCCGAGGTGCCGCACTGGTCGGAGCCGGACCCGGTCGCCGCGATCGACACGCTGCCGCCCGGCGGCGTCGAACTCGTCGCGAACTACACTGCTTTCCGTGACCTGGTGGACCGGTTGCCGGATGTCTGATTCGACGGTCGGCATCGGCCTTTTGCTTCCCGAGGTGCTGGGGACGTACGGCGACTCCGGCAACGCACAGGTGCTCTGCAAACGCTTGCAATGGCGCGGTTACGACGCCGAGGTGGTGCCGGTTTCGCTGGACTCCTCGGTGCCGTCCACATTGGACCTCTACCTGCTCGGCGGCGGGGAGGACATGGCGCAGGTGCTGGCCGCGGACTTCCTGCGCAACTCGCCGGGCCTGCGGAGCGCCGCGAACGCCGGACGCCCGGTGTTCGGTGTGTGCGCGGGCCTGCAGATCCTGGGCAACCGTTTCCGCGGCGTCGACGGCGTCGAACACGCCGGGCTGGGGCTGCTCGATCTCGTCACCGAGCCGGCGCAGCAGCGTGCGGTGGCCGAGCTGATCGCCGAACCGAACCTGCTCGAGACGCCGCTGACCGGCTTCGAAAACCACCAGGGCGCAAGCGTGCTCGGGCCGGGCAGCACGCCGCTGGGGCGCGTCGTCCGGGGGACCGGCAACGGCGACGGCACCGAGGGCGCGGTCACCGACCACGTCATCGGCACCTACCTTCACGGCCCGGCGCTGGCGCGCAATCCCGAGCTCGCTGACCTGCTGTTGTCCTGGGTGATGGGCCACGCGCTGAAGCCGTTGGAGCTGGCTGAGGTGGACACGCTGCGCTCGGAGAGGCTGGCCGCCCGCCGCGCCCGATGACGTCACTCGCTGCTCGTTACGCTGCGTGCGTGAGACTTGTCGCTGCAGCAGGTGTCCGGATGCGGACAACCGCGGTTGCCGTGTTGGCGCTCGCGCTGGCCATCGCGACCGCGTGTGTTGTCGTGGTGCTCTTGCTGCAGCAGTCACTCGATCGAAGCGTCACCGAGAGCGCGCGCAGTACCGCGCGGCAGGTTGCCGTCCAACTCGTGCGCGCTGGCGCGCGAGACCTGTCGCCGAGCGATGTCGCGAGCACTGGCGACACTGAAGCCGTGACGCAGGTACTCGGGCCGCGAAGCACGCCTATCGCGAGCGACCCGTCGATCGTCGGCCGTCCGGCCATCACCGCCGCGCGCCCGGCTCCGGGGCAGGAAACCGTCGAGACGTTGCCGCTCGGTCTAGACGGTGACGGCAGTGAGTACCGCTTGGTCTCGGAAGGCGTCAACGGGCCGGGTGGGCCGTTCACCGTCATCTCCGCACGCTCGCTTGAGCCAGTCACCGAAGCCTCGACGCGGCTTACGCTGCTGCTAGGGCTGATCTCGCTGCCACTGCTCGGTATCGCCGGCTTCGCGGTGTACCGCTCGGTCGGCTCTGCGCTGCGGCCGGTGGAGCGGATGCGGCGCACCGTTGCCGAGATCTCTACGCGCGACCTCGCGTTGCGCGTACCGCTGCCCCCTGGCGGCGACGAGGTGCACCGGCTCGCTGTCACGCTGAACGAGATGCTCGAACGGCTAGGGTCCGCGCAAGCCGCGCAACGCCGCTTCGTCGCCGACGCGAGCCATGAGCTGCGCTCGCCGCTGTCGACCATCAGTACCGCGCTCGACGTTTCGAACCAGCACCCGGAGACCACCGACGAACTGGTGCCGGTGATTACGCGCGAGACTGCGCGCCTGCGAGAGCTGGTCGACGACCTCCTGATGCTCGCGCGTACCGACGACGCCACCGACCGGCCCGCGCGCACTGAAGTCGATCTAGACGACATCGTCCGCGCCGAAGCCGAACGCGTACGCGGCGAAGCGGCTGTCGAGATCGAAGTACGCGCGAGGCCGGCGAAGGTGCGTGGCAGTGAGGCGCAGCTGCGCCGTGCCGTACGCAACCTCGTCGACAACGCGTGCGGACACGCACGCAAGCGGATCCGAATTGCGAGTTCGGTGCAGAATGAGATGGTTGTGGTGGAGGTGAGTGACGACGGCCCGGGCGTCGCCGAGGACGACCGGGAGCGGGTGTTCGAGCGGTTTGTGCGACTGGACGCGTCGCGACGGCGCGGCGGGACGGGACTGGGCCTGTCGATCGTGGCCGGCATCGCGGCCCGGCACGGCGGCCGCGCGCGGTACGTCGACGTGGCCGACCCGAGCTACCCGGGCGCGCATTTCGTGATCGAACTGCCGAGCATCGAACTGCCCCGGATCGAGGAGGACTGAGCATGCGGTTGCTGATCGTGGAGGACGAGCTGGAGTTCGCCGAAACCCTTCGCCGCGGCCTGGTCGCCGAGGGATTCACGGTGAACGTGGCGCACACCGGCCGGGACGGGCTCTGGTCGGCGATGGAGCACGATTACGACGCCGTGGTGCTCGACATCATGCTTCCCGAGCTTTCCGGCTACGAAGTGCTGAAACGATTGCGGGCCGCGGAGAATTGGACGCCGGTGCTGATGCTCACGGCGAAGGACGGCGAATACGACGAGGCGGACGCATTCGACCTCGGCGCGGATGATTATCTCTCGAAACCGTTTTCGTTCGTCGTGTTGCTGGCTCGGCTGCGGGCGTTGCTCCGCCGGGGCGCACCGGCTCGTCCGGCAGTGCTGACCGCCGGGGATTTGCAGCTGGACCCGGCTGCGCGCACTGTTCACCGGGGAGAGACGCGGATCGAGCTGACCGCGCGCGAGTTCGGGTTGCTGGAGTTCCTGCTGCGCCGGCAAGGGGCGGCGCTGACGAAGAACGAAATCCTCGGCCACGTGTGGGACGCGCATTACGAGGGCGACGAGAACGTGGTCGAGGTTTATGTCGGGTATTTGCGGCGGAAGATCGACGCGCCGTTCGGGACGCGGACGATCGAGACGGTGCGCGGGGTGGGGTACCGGCTCGTCGGATGAGCGGGCATATCGTTTTTCTCAATGGCGCGTCCAGTTCCGGAAAGTCGAGTATCGCGGCGGAACTGCTGGATTTGCTGCCGGGCCCGTATTTCTCTTTGCCGAGGGACGCGATCAACAGCATGCGTTCGCGGACGCGCACCCCCGAATTTGGCACGCCGGAGTTCGACGAGGTTTTCGAACGGACTGTCCTCGGCTATCACCGAGCGCTGGCCGGACTCGCGGCGGCAGGCAACTAACGCACTGAAATCCCCGCCACCGCCCGTACCACGGCGGTGCACCGGTCCTCGACGTACTCCAACCCGGCCTCGGACGCGATCCGCCGCGCATCCGTCGACTCGATTCCTTGCTGCAGCCACAACGCCTTGGCTCCGATCGCGACCGCGGAGCGCGCGATGTCTGGTGCTTCCTCGGCCGGACGGAAGACGTCCACCAGGTCCACCGGCTCCGGAATGTCCTCCAGCGACCGGTACACCTTCTCCCCGAGCAACTCGGTCGCCGACGGGTGCACCGGGATGATCCGGAAACCGTGCGCCTGCAGCGAAGCCGGTACGCCGTGCGCGGCCTTGCCCGGGTCGCGGCTCAGGCCGACCACGGCGATCGTGCGCGCGTTGGCGAGGATCTCTTCAGGCTTCATACTCAGATAAACACCTTGCACTGGCTCGGGATTCCGCGTCGTCACAGCCGCCACAGCCGCAGGCCGCGGACGCGGTACACCGGCCACAGCACCTGCCACGGCGACCGCCGCAGGAACGCGGAACTGCAGGTCAGAACATTGCGCGCGACGGTCGAAGCGACTTCCTGCCGGTCTGGCCAGGCTTCGCCGCGAGCGCCGAGGGCCAGGCGGAAGACAGTCAGCAACCCGCGTCCTTGCAGGTCATAGCGGGCACCGGTGTCGCCCGCGTCCGGAAGAAGACGGGCTATTTCGTCTCGGAAGGCGAGGGCGACAGCCGCACCCGCGGGCACGTCGGCGACGCTGTCCACGATCGCTCGGCCATGCAGCCGACGCGCGAATCGCGTGAGCAGCCGGCGCTCCCACCAGGGCAGCAGGCGACGGTGCGCCAGCAGCGCGGCACACTCGCTGTGGCCGAGGGCGAAAACCTCGGCGAGCTCGTCGTACCGGCTGACCGCGGTCGGCTCCGCCAGATGCAGCCGCACCTCGAAGCGGACTCGCGCGATCAGTTCGTCGATCGCTTCCCGCCGGTCGAGCCGTGCTTTCCGCCGCGAAGCCGCCCAGTCGCCCATGGGCTCACACTTTGAGCCCGGCGGCGCACCGAGTCCAGTGGTTCAGCCGATCTTCGACCCGTACATCTCGCCGAGGTCGTCCGCGATCAGCTCGATCCGCGCGCCGTCCGGGTCGGTGAAGTAGATGGACGTTCCGCTTTCCTCCTGGTACTTCACGCCCGCCGCGTCGAGCCGGGAGCGTGCGGCCGCCCAGGCTTCCGGGGTGAGCGACAGGGCCAGGTGGTGCAGTCCGCCGAGCACCTCCGCATACGGGCCGAGGTCGAGGCCGGGCAGGTCGAAGAACGCGACCGCGTTGCCGTTGCCGACGTCGAAGAAGAAGTGGCTCGACCCCGGATAGTCGCGGTTTTCGATCAGCTCGGTGAGCGGGAAACCGAGCACGTCCTGGTAGAAGGTGATCGTCCGCTCGACGTCGCTGGAGAGCAGCGCGGTGTGGTGGATGCCGCGGCCGACGGTCGCCGGGCGTTCCGCCGCGGGGCGCAGGTGCTGCTCCCGCAGCCGGTCGCGGACCTGAGCGAGCTGGGCGACTTCGGTCTCAGTGGGTGCCATTTCGGGTCACGTCCTCTCGGGGAGCCACTACGGAGAAACGGTACGCCCAAAAACTCTCGCGCGCAAGAAGTTATCGAGCGAGAGAAGATTCTCGTACCGGTGAATGGAACGATCGGGTTGGCTCGCGCGGCGAGGTCAGGCAAAGTTCGGCCCGTGGAACCCGCTGAGCTGCAGGACGCCGTCGCGCTGCTGACGAGCGCGTACGAGCGCCACGAGCCGATCGATCCGCTCGTGAAGACCTTCCCCGACGCGACCATCGAAGACGCCTACCGCGTGCAGCAGGAGCAAGTCCGCGCGTGGGTGGCGGCGGGCGACGTGGTGCGCGGCCACAAGGTCGGCCTCGCCTCCGCGGCGATGCAGCGCCAGATGGGCGTGAACCAGCCCGACTTCGGGCACCTCACCAGCTCGATGTTCCTGCTCGAACACCAGCCGATCCCGACGACCCGGTTCCTGCAGCCGCGCATCGAACCGGAGATCGCGTTCGTGCTCGGCGAGCCGCTGCGCGGCCCGGGCGTGACCGTCGCCGACGCCGTCCGGGCGGTCGACTTCGTGCTTCCGTCGCTGGAGATCGTCGACTCGCGCGTCCGCGACTGGAAAATCTCGATCTTCGACACCGTCGCGGACAACGCGTCGTCCGGCGGGGTCATCCTGGGCAGCAGCCCGACCAACCTGCGCGACGTCGACCTGCGGCTCGCCGGGTGCACGCTGCACGTCAACGGACAGCTCGCGGCCACCGGCGCGGGCGGGGCAGTGCTGGGTTCGCCGATCAACGCCCTGGTCTGGCTGGCCAACACCGTCGGCCCGCTCGGCGTGACACTGGAGCCCGGCCACGTGGTACTGCCCGGTTCGATGACCGCGGCGCAGACCGTCCGCCCCGGCGACACGGTCGTGGCGACCATGGCCGGCCTGGGCAGTGTGACCGCGGTGTTCGCGCCGGAGGAGGACAAGTGACCGCCGGTATCACTGCCGCAGCGCAGGAATTGCTCAACCGGACTGCCGAAAGCGCGCAGCTCACCGACACCTGGCCGGACCTCGACCTGGCCACGGCGTACGCGATCCAGGACGAAGCCCTGCGGCTGCGCCAGGAACGCGGCGAGACGCTGATCGGGGTGAAGCTCGGGCTCACGTCGCGTGCGAAGCAGCAGCGGATGGGCGTCGCGGAACCGCTGCTCGCCTGGCTGACCGACGCGATGGTGCTGCCCGCGGGCGCGCCGATACCGCAGCTCATCCACCCGCGCGCGGAGCCGGAACTGGTGTTCGTGCTCGGCGAGCGACTCTCTGGTCCGGGTGTCACCGCGGCTACCGCTCTCGCCGCGGTTTCCCAGGTGTACGGCGGGATCGAGATCATCGACAGCCGTTACCGCGATTACCGGTTCACGCTGCCGGACGTCGTCGCGGACAACGGTTCGTCCGCGCTGTTCGGACTCGGCCCGGTCGGCCGTCCACCGTCCTCATTGGACCTTTCGCTGGAAGCCGCGCTGGTCGAGGTGGACGGGCAGATCGTCGACACCGCGACCGGCGCCGCGGTCCAGGGCCATCCGGCGGAGGCGCTGGCGCTGGCGGCGAATTCCCTGGCCGCACGCGGATTGGCACTCGAACCGGGCTGGCTCGTGCTGACCGGCGGGATGACCGACGCCGTCGAACTGCGCCCGGGGTCCCGCGTCGCCGCGCACTTCTCGAACCTGGGTTCGGTGACGATCAGCGGGTAGCGAGCCGTTTGATCCCGGCGATCACCCGCGGCCACACCTCACGCGGCAGGTCGTGTCCCATGCCGGGGATCAGGTCGAGGTCGGCGCCCAGCGCGCGGGCCGTCGCGCGGCCGCCGGACACGTGCACGAGCGGGTCGGCCGTACCGTGAATGACCAGCGACGGCACGGAAAGCCGGCGCAGATCGGCGGTCCGGTCGCGGGAGGACAGGATCGCGGCGAGCTGCCGGAACACGCCCGCCGGGTTGAGGCCGCGGTCGTAGGTGCGTTCCGCGCGCTGGCGGAAATGGTCCTCGTCGAACACGTAGCCGGGCGAGCTGATCAGCCGGGACGTGCGCACTAGTTGCGTCACGTAATCCTCCCGCGTGCGCGGCCCCGGGGCCAGCATCGCGAGCGCGGCCCGCGGGCTGGGCAGGCCGACGGTTCGCGCGCCGGTGGTCGACATGATCGAGGTCAGCGTCCGCACCCGCCGCGGGTGCCGGATCGCGAACTCCTGCGCGATCATCCCGCCCATCGACGTGCCGACCACGTGCGCGCTTTCGATGCCGAGGGCGTCGAGCAGTTTGCCCGCGTCGTCGGCCAGGTCGCCGAGCGAGTACGGCGCGGACCGCAGAAAGTACGCGAGCGGCAGGCTGGCCCGGCCGGTCCACCACTGCGAGCGCCCGACGTCGCGGTTGTCGAAGCGGTGCACGTGGAAGCCGGCCTCGGCGAGCTGGACGCAGAACTCGTCGTCCCACCAGATCATCGGCGCGGCGAGGCCCATCACCAGCAGCAACGGCGGCGCGGACGGATCGCCGAACGATTCGTGGCACAGGGTGATGCCGTCGGCCTCGATGGTCTGCTCGGTCATGGGATCAGTCTCGCGCACTCCGGAAGTAGCGAGCGCGAAGGAACGGGCGGAAGTCGTCGTCCGAACCGAGACGAACGTCGATTTCGTGGGTGAGGACGTCGCCTTCCGGGGTGATCCGGTGAGCCGCGACGCCGCGTTCGGTGTGCTTTTCGAGGTGCAGCGTGCCGTCGCGCCAGCCGCCGCGGGCCGGAACGCTGGGCGGGAAACCGTAGCTGTCGAAGCCGAACCACAGCGTGTCGCCGGTGGCCGGGTCGACGGTGAAGACGTGATGTCCCAGCATTCGCGTGCCGTCTTCGCGGGTCTGGACGTAGTCCTCCAGCACCGCGAATCCGTCGAGTGCGCGGCGGTAACTGCAGGTGGCCGTCGCGGTCGCGGCGGGCGCCCAGGGCGCGGCGGCGAGGTCTTCGGTGCCGGACCAGTCTCCGACGAGGGCGGCGAGGGCTTCGTGTGCGGCGCCGACGACGGGCAATTCCATAGCGTCCCCTCCAGTTCGACAGGTGCCTGTCGTTCCGGAACACTAGCACGCATGCCTCCGAGGACGCGCCGTGCAGAAGCCCTTACCCAGCTCGTCAACGAGATCTTCGTGGCGAATGGCGCGCTGCTGGCCGTCGGTGACGCGCTCACCGCGGAAGCGGGCTTGACCGCCGCGCAATGGCAGGTCGTCGGCTTCCTCGAAGACGGTCCGGCGACCGCAGCGGAGTTGGCGCGGCGTCGGGGGCTGCGGCGGCAGAGCGTGCAGGAGACAGTGAACCGCCTGCTGCGAGACGGAATGCTCTCGCGCACTGACAATCCGGACGACGCCCGCGCTCCGCTGTTGCGGCTTACCGCCAAGGCGCGGGCGGCTCTGCGTCTTCTTGGCCCCCGGCAGGCTGAGTGGGCGGACGCCGTCGCTTCGCGGTTGCCCTCCGCGGATGTGGAAACGACCCTGCGCACGCTTCGCGCCTTGCGCGATCTGGTCTGACGGCCGCCCTCCGGGTACTCTCACGCTAGAGCGTTCTATCAAATCGCAAGGGGGCGAGCGGCGTGGACGTTCTGCGCGAGAAGGGACTCGGTCCGCTGCGGGTGATCCTGGCGTTCACCCTGGTCAGCACGATCCTGCACTACTCCCACAACGTCGTGCGCGCGGCGGATTACCCGCAGGTCCCGGGGATCAGCGTGCTGGCCACGCAGATCGTGGTGGCGGCGAGCTGGGTGGTTTTCACCGTGTTCGGCGCGCTCGGCTATCGCGCCTACGTGCGCGGCCAGTACTGGCGTTCGCTCGCGTTTCTGCTGGTCTACTCACTGTCCGGGCTGGCGAGCGCGGGGCATTTCCTGGTCGGCGTGCCGCGGGTCCCGGCGTTCTGGTTCGCGACGATCTTCACCGACACGTTCGCGGCGGTCGCGCTGTGGGTATTCGGGTGCTGGGCGGCGACGCGGCTCAACCGGGTGAGCGTTGCCGGGCAAATGTCTACACAACATTGACGTTCGTTGAAACGATGTAGACAATCAAGGGCGTGACCACCACCACACCTGTCACGTTCGAGCGGCATCCGGACACCTACCGGCACTGGCGGCTGACCGTCGACGGCGAGGTCGCCTGGCTGGAGATGGACGTCGACGAGCAGGGCGGCCTCGTGCCCGGGTACGAGCTGAAGCTCAACTCGTACGACCTCGGCGTCGACATCGAGTTCTACGACGCCACGCAGCGGCTGCGGTTCGAACATCCGCAGGTGCGCGCGGTGATCGTGACGAGCGCCAAGGACAAGGTGTTCTGCGCCGGTGCCAATATCCGGATGCTCGCCGCCTCGCCGCACGAGTGGAAGGTGAACTTCTGCAAGTTCACCAACGAGACCCGCAACGGCATCGAGGACGCCACCGAGTTCTCCGGCCAGACCTATCTCGCGGCGGTGAACGGCAGCTGCGCCGGCGGTGGCTACGAAATAGCGCTGGCCTGCGAAAAGATCCTGCTCGTGGACGACAACTCGTCCACCGTCGCGTTGCCCGAGGTGCCGTTGCTCGGCGTGCTGCCCGGCACCGGCGGGCTCACGCGCGTGGTCGACAAACGGCGCGTCCGCCGGGATCTCGCGGATGTGTTCGCGACGCGGCCGGACGGGGTCAAGGGCCGGACCGCGGTCGACTGGCGGTTGGTGGACGAGCTGGTGCCGCGCGTCGGGTTCCGCGAAAAGGTGCTGGAGCGGGCGCACGAACTGGCCGCCGAATCCGACCGGTTGCCGGCCGAACAGGGGATCGAGCTGGCCCCGCTGGAGCCGTCGGTGACCGACGACGGGATCGAATACCGGCACGTCCGCGTCGCGTACGACCGGCCGAACTCGCTGGTCACGCTCACTGTGCTCGGCCCGTCGGGCGAACCTCAGCTCGACGGCTGGCTGCTGCGGCTGACCCGCGAGCTGGACGACGCGATCCTGCGGCTGCGCACGAACGAACCGGAACTCGGCACCTGGGTCCTGCGCACCGAAGGCGATCCGGAGCAGGTGCTCGCGCACGAGGAGGTCGTGCTCAGCGGGAAAGACTGGCTGAGCAACGAAATCCTGCACTACTACAAGCGCACGCTGAAGCGGCTGGACGTCACCAGCCGCACCTTGATCGCGTTGATCGAACCGGGCAGCTGCTTCGCGGGCAGCCTGCTCGAGCTGGCCTTCGCGGCGGACCGGCAGTACCTGCTGGACGGGCCGCCGATCGACGACGAGGATTCGCCGGAACGCGCGTCGATCACCTTGTCCGAAGCCAATTTCGGCGTTTTCCCGATGGGCAACGGGCTGTCCCGGCTTCAGTCGCGGTTTTACGGCGACGACGACCATCTGACGTGGCTGGCCCGCGAACGCGACCGTCCGCTCAGCGCCGCGGAAGCCGTCGAACTCGGCCTGGTCACCGACGCCCCGGACGACCTCGACTGGGAGGACGAGATCCGGATCGCGCTGGAAGGCCGGGCCTCGCTGTCGCCGGACGCGCTCACCGGGATGGAGGCGAACCACCGGTTCGTCGGCCCCGAAACGATCGAAACCAAGATCTTCGGGCGGCTGACCGCCTGGCAGAACTGGATCTTCACCCGACCGAACGCCTCCGGGCCCGAGGGCGCGCTGCGTCGCTACGGCACCGGGCAGAAGGCGGTCTTCGACAGGAAGCGGGTCTGAACCGATGCCCGAAAAGATCGACTACGACGCGAAAATCCCGAACAACGTCCACCTCGCCGACGACCGCAGGCTGCAGCGGGCGCTGGAGGGCTGGCAGCCGAAATTCATGAACTGGTGGGGCGAGATGGGCCCCACGCTGGAAACCGAGGGCGTCTATCTGCGCACCGCGGTGAGCGTCGGCCGCGACGGCTGGGCGCACTTCGACCACGTCAACGTGCCGGACTACCGCTGGGGCATCTTCCTCGCCGAGCGGGAACCGGACCGGCGGATCGCGTTCGGCGAGCACGCCGGCGAACCGGTGTGGCAGCAGGTGCCCGGCGAGTACCGCGCCGACCTGCAGCGGCTGATCGTGATCCAAGGCGACACCGAACCGGCGTCGGTCGAGCAGCAGCGACTGCTCGGGCTCACCGCGCCTTCCCTGTACGACCTCCGCAATCTCTTCCAGGTGAATGTGGAAGAGGGCCGGCACCTGTGGGCGATGGTGTACCTGCTGCACGCCTACTTCGGCCGCGAAGGCCGGGACGAGGCCGAGGGTTTGCTGCTGCGCAACTCCGGCAGCCCCGACGCGCCGCGCATCCTCGGCGCGTTCAACGAGGAAACGGCCGACTGGCTCGCGTTCTACATGTTCACGTACTTCACCGACCGCGACGGGAAATACCAGCTCGGCACGTTGAAGGAAAGCTCGTTCGACCCGCTGTCGCGCACCTGCGAGTTCATGCTCAAGGAGGAGGCGCACCACATGATGGTGGGCACCACCGGCGTCGACCGGGTGGTGCAGCGCAGCGCCGAGCTCATCCGCGAGCACGACACGTACGACATCGCGTCGCACGGCGGGATCCCGCTCGACATCATCCAGCGGTACCTGAACTTCCACTACGCGGTGTCGCTCGACCTGTTCGGCAGCGAAACGTCGACGAACGCGGCGAACTACTACACCGCGGGGCTCAAGGGCCGCTGGCAGGAGACGCGGCGCAAGGACGACCACAAGCTCACCGAGGACAGCCGTCTGCTGGAACGTCCGCGCGACGACGGGACCTGGACGTCCGAGGAGATGCAGGCCATCCTGCTGCTGAATCTCGACCTGCGCGACGAGTACAGGGCGGACTGCCAGACCGGCGTGAACCGGTGGAACAAGATCCTCGCCGACGCCGGCATCGACTTCCGGTTCGCGTTGCCGCACCCTGGTTTCAACCGCGAGGTGGGCATAAACTCCGGCCACCACATCACTCCGGACGGCAGCATCGTCGACGAGGCGACGTGGGAGGCAGCGCGGCACAAATGGCTGCCGACGGCCGAGGACCTGACGTTCGTCCGGTCGCTCATGCACCCGGTGTACGAGCGCGGGAAGATCGCCAGCTGGGTCGCGCCGCCGAGGCAGGGCATCAACGGCAAACCTTTCGACTACGAGTACGTGTACCTCACCTGAGGGGGCACCGATGACGGTTCCCGCGAACTTCAACGCCGCGGAGTACCTGCTCGGCCAAGGCCGTCCGGACGCGCTCGCGGTCGTTTCGCCGCGGCGCACGCTCAGCTACGCCGAACTCGCCGCCGAGACCCACCGGGTCGCGTCCGGGTTGCGCGCTCTCGGCGTGCGCCCGGAGGAGCGGGTGATGTTCTGCATGGTCGACGACGTCGAACTGCTCAGCGGGATCCTCGGCGCGATGCTCATCGGCGCGGTCGCGGTGCCGGTGTCCACGATGGTCACCGGACTGGAACTCGGTCAGGTGCTCGCCGATTCGCGGGCGCGGGTGCTGTGCGTGTCCGGGGAGTTTTCAGCGCAGGCGGCGGGCGCGCTGACCGGTGCGCCCGAGGTGACCGATGTGGTGCTCGACCGGGCGGATCCGGCGGAATTCCCTGCTGGAGTGCGGACGCATCGGTGGCCGCTGACCGCGACGGACGACGTCGTGGCCTCGCCGACTTGGGAGGATTCGCCCGCGCTGTGGCTGTACACGTCGGGCACGACCGGGCAGCCGAAGGGCGCGATGCACCGCCACGGGAGCATCCGCGCGGTGTGCGCGACTTATGCGTCGCAGGTGCTGGGAGTGTCCTCTTCGGACCGGTTCTTGTCAGTGCCCAAGTTGTTCTTTGCATACGGCCTAGGGAATTCGGCGTTCTTCCCGCTCTCTTGTGGAGGGACAACGCTGCTGGAACCGGCGCGTCCGACGCCGGGGATCATCGCCGCACGAGCGCGCGCGGACCGGCCGACCTTGTTCTTCGGGGTGCCGACGTTCTATGCGGCGCTGCTGGCCAGTGACGTGCCGGACGACTCGTTTTCCTCAGTGCGGTATGCGGTTTCGGCTGGGGAGCCGTTGCCGTCCGCGCTGTTCACGCGCTTTCGCGAGCGGTTCGGCGTGGAGATCCTGGACGGCATCGGGTCGACCGAGGCGTTGCACATTTTCCTCTCGAACCAGCCGGGTGCGGTGCGGCCGGGCAGCACTGGGATCGCGGTGCCGGGGTACTCCGTCGAGATCCGGGACGAGCAGGGCGCGGTCATTTCGGAAGCGGGACGGCCGGGCGAGCTGTTCGTGTCCGGTCCGTCGATCGCGACCGGGTATTGGGCGCGGTATGAGACTACGAAACAGGTTTTCCAGGGTCCATGGCTGCGGACCGGGGACAGTTACGTCCGCAACTCGGACGGCACCTACACGTGTCTCGGCCGGTTCGGGGACATGTTGAAGGCGGGCGGGATCTGGGTGTCTCCGGCCGAAGTGGAGGAACGACTGCTGCAGCATCCGGCCGTTGCCGAGGTGGCGGTGGTCGCCGCGCCGGACGAGGACGGGCTGGACAAACCAGTGGCGTGCGTGGTTGCCGCGCCTTCGGCCACTGTGGACGCTGGCGAGCTGATCGAGTTTTGCCGCGAGGGCCTGGCGGCGTTCAAGCGACCGCGGGGCGTGGTGGAGATGGCCGAGCTGCCCAAGACCGCGACCGGGAAGATCCGGCGGAACGTGATCCGCGAAATGGTGCGCGAGTCGCTGCGCGTGCCGCAGCCGCAATCGTGATCGACTGGCCGGCATGATCGACGAGCACTTCGTGGTGGACGCCCACGTGCACACCCCGCGGCTGCCCACCCTCAAGCCCGCGTGGCTGGACTGGGCACGCGACTTCGCCGGCGACTACCCGTGGCGCACGGTGTACGACGCGGACGGCACGGTGATCCCCGCGGCGCTGGACGACCTGATGGCGCGCGAGGGCGTCGACCGGGTGCTGTTGTTCTGCGAATACAGTCCGCGGGCTACCGGCATCCAGGCGATTGAAGACAATCTTCCGTTGGTCGAGTACAACCCGGAACGGTTCCGGCTGGTGGCCAACGTGAACCCGCATCTGCACCATCCGCTGGTCGACGAGGTGGAACGCCAGCTCGCGCTGGGTGCGGTGGCGTTGAAGATCCACCCGGTGCACGGCGCGTTTTCCCCGGCGGACAAGGAGTTGTACCCGGTGTACGCCTTGTGCGCCGAACGAGGGGTCCCGGTGATCCTCCACTCCGGACTGTCGGTGTTCCCGGGTTCCCGTGCCAGCTATGGGGATCCTTCGCTGCTGTCCGATGTGGTCGAAGACTTCCCGTCGGTGAACTTCGTGTTCGCGCACGGCGGGCGGGGCTGGTGGTACGACGTGGCGGCGTTCATGGCCCAGTCGCGGCCGAACGTCTGGCTCGACCTCGCCGGGCTGCCGCCGAAGAAACTGCCGGAGTATTACGCGCGGTTCGACCTGGTGCGGCTGGCTCGGAAGTGGATCTTCGGCACTGACTGGCCTGGCGTGCCGGGAACCGCGGTCAATGTTCGCGCGGTTGCCGATCTGGGTTTGCCTGCGGAGGTCCTGGACGGTGTTCTGTCCGGCAACGCTCTACGGCTGATGCCCGGCTTGCGCTGAGTCGCTTCCGCCAGAACCGGTGCTGCACGACTCCGCTGCTGTCGAGGAAGTGGAGGTTCGTCGCCCCGCCAGTCATGGTTTTCCCGCGGGGTGGACGCGTACCAGCATCGACCCCCGCTTGTCTTCTGCAAGCACTATGTCTGAGGTGATGGTAAAGTGCAAGTGCTTGGAGGAGGTGTGCGATGCCGGACGGTCCGCGCTCGGGGTGCCCGATCAACGCCGCGATCGAGGTCGTCGGCGATCGCTGGAGCCTGCTGGTCCTGCGTGACGTGATGTTCGGCGACCGGCGGCATTTCCGGCAACTGCAGTCGCAGTCCGAGGAGGGAATCGCGTCGAATATCCTCGCGGACCGATTGCGCACGCTGACCGAAGCGGGATTGCTTACGCGCGATTCGGCCGGTCGTGGACAGCGCGCGACGTACAGTTTGACCGAAGCGGCAATTCAGCTGGTGCCGGTTTTGGTGCAGCTCGGAAGCTGGGGTTTGCGGCATCGGCCGACGACACCGGAATTGCGCGTGCGCGCGGAACTGCTGGAAGCCGGCGGGCCGCCGCTGTGGGAGGAATTCATGGCGGAGCTCCGGGAGCGGCACCTGGGAATCCCCCGTCCTGGCGGGGAGGGGCCGACGGCCACGGAACGCCTGGCGGCGGCTTATGCGGAGGCTGTCGCTCGGGGCTGATTCCCGGTCCCTCCGGCCGTTTTGTCGACCTGGCTTGGTTTCCCGCGGATGCGCGTGGCGCTCGCCCCAGCCCTGGATACATCCAGTCGAAGTTGATCACTCGATTCGGCGCTTGCCCTGCCGAAACGGATCCGTCGCGATGCCCGGCCCGTCAGTCTTCCCGACCGAGGAAGGGAGTCGGGAATGCGGGACGAGGACGAGGTGCGCCGGTTGTCGACGAAAATGAACCGAGTCGTCGGAGCGAACCCGGGCTTTCGCGCCGACGTGGACGACGCTTGTCAAGCGGCCTGGCTGGAATTGCTCAGTCGGCGGCCGAGTCTTCGGGATTCGAGCGGCCTGGCCGGTTGGCTGACGACCGTCGCGCGGAGGCACGCACTCCGGGCGGCCGAAAATCGCGCGCGGGTGCAGTTTGTCGACGACTCGCAACTGGACACGTACGAGCCAGCGGATTCGCCCGAGGAAGAGACCTTGGCCAGTGAACTAGCAGCCGCGTTGTGGCGCGCGGTGGAGAAGTTCCCGGAGCGCCACCGCCGGATGATGCTCCTGCTGGCGCACTGTCCGGAGCTTCGGCACGACCAACTGGCCGCCGAGCTGGGCATCTCCCCGTCGAGCGTCAGCCGGATCCGGCATCGCTGCCTGGCCGTCCTCCGACGTCGGCTGGAGTCGGAAGGCTTCGGTTATCCCTAACCAAGGGGGCCTCGGGATCAGCCGTTCACCGACCGAAGCGTCCGCATGGCCTCCGCCAGCCCCGCGGCATCCGGGCCCAGCGGCGTGAGCACGATCCGCCGCAGGATTTCCGCGCAGGCGGCTCTCGCCTTGAGCGCGACCTCCAGCCCGTGCTCCGTCAGCGCGGCGAACGTCACCCGGCGGTCCTCCGGGCTCGGGACGCGGCAGATCAGATCCGCGGCGACCAGCCGGTCCGCCACCTTGGTGAAGCCTCCGCTCGACAGGGCCGCTTCGGTCGCGAGGCGGGTCATCGGCATGCGGCGTTCGGGGGACCGCACCAGGCGCATCAGGATGTCGAACGACGCGGGGGCCAGGCCGAACCGTTCGGCGAGCTCGCCCATCAGCGTGTTCTGCGTGGCCAGATAGCCCTCGATCACGAGGCCCCACCACGTCACGATCTCGTCGTCGTCCGTCTGCGGATCCGGGGTCATCTGCCGGAGTCTACCCGGATTACTTCTTGCGCGCGAGAAGTTACCTGGGCAACGAGATGTCGACGCGGGAGCCCGCGCGGCGGAGGCTTGGCTCGTTAGGGTCGAGGCATGACCGAGCTGACTCGCGCGCAAGACCTGCTCGCCTCCACGATTCTCGCCGACGGACACAACGACCTGCCGTGGGCCCTCCGCGACAAGGCCGGTCCGAACCCGGTCGAAGCGGTGGCCGGCGTGGACCTCACGATGCCCCAGCCGACGCTGCACACGGACTTTCCCAAACTCGCCGAAGGCAAGCTGGGCCTGCAGTTCTGGTCGGTGTACGTCCCGTGCCAGTTCGAGGGCGACAGCGCGGTCACCGCGGTCCTGGAACAGATCGAGGTGGTTTACCAGCTGGCCGAGCGCTACCCCGAGCGGCTGCGGCTGGTGACCACGGCCGACGAGGCCGAGGCGGCGTTCGCGGACGGGCGGATCGCGTCGCTGCTCGGGGCCGAAGGCGGGCACAGCATCGCCGAATCCCTCGGCGTGCTGCGGATTTTGCGCCGGCTCGGCGTCCGGTACATGACGCTGACGCACAACTTCAACACCACCTGGGCGGACTCCGGAACCGACAAACCCGAGCACGGCGGGCTCACCGAATTCGGCCGCGAGGTCGTGCGCGAGATGAACCGGATCGGCATGCTGGTGGACCTTTCCCACGTCGCGCCGAGCACCATGCGCGCCGCGCTCGACGTGTCCAGCGCGCCGGTGATCTTCAGCCACTCGTCGTGCCGCGCGGTCAACGACCATCCGCGCAACATCCCCGACGACGTGCTCGCCCAGCTGCCCGGCAACGGCGGCGTCGCGATGATCACCTTCGTGCCCGCCTTCATCTCCGCCGCGGTCACCGAATGGGACGACCAGCTCAAGGACGCGATGACCGCGGCCGGCAAGGAATTCCTCAATCTCGGCGAGCGCGGCCGGTTCGCCGAGACCTGGGACGGGCCGCCCAAGCCGAAGGCGACGATCGAGGACGTCGTCGCGCACATCGAGCACGCTCGCGAGGTCGCCGGGATCGACCACATCGGGCTCGGCGGCGACTACGACGGCGTCGGCGTCCTGCCGGAGGGCCTCGAGGACGTGTCGAAGTATCCGGTCCTCATCGCCGCGTTGATGGAACGCGGCTGGAGCGACGAGGACTGCGCGAAACTCGCCGGCCGCAACACGCTGCGAGTGCTGCGCGACGTCGACGCGAAGGTTTGAATTAGCGCATCACGTCGAGTGGGCGGACAATCACGATATGTCCCACGCGCGAAACGACGGCCCCGACGGGGTCTCGAAATCGGAAATTCCCGAGGCGCCGGGCACCGAGGTGCCCGGCGCACCCGACCACGCCGCCCCGGGCACCGCGCCGGGAGCCGAACCCGGAGCGCGGCCGCCCGCCGCGAAACCCGCGGGCCGCCCCGGCAAGGGCAAGGTCAAGTCCACCCGGATCAGCGGCACCTGGGTCGCCGTGATCGTGGCGATCGTCCTGCTGGTGTTCCTGCTGGTGTTCATCCTGCAGAACCTGGACACGGCGACCGTCCACTTCCTCGGCGCGTCCGGCAGCATGCCGCTCGCGGTGGCGATGCTGTTCGCCGCCATCGCGGGTGCGGCGCTGGTCGCGCTGATCGGCGGCGCCCGCATCCTCCAGCTCCGGAAGCAGGCGCGTCGACGACGCTGACCTGCTGCGTCAGCCCGCCGGAGCCCGCAGGCTCAGCAGGATCTCGCACACCGCGGGATCGCCGCTGAGCCGCACGCGCGTGCTCGCTTCCGCCGCGGGCAACGTCCCGCTGCACAGCCGCCAGAACGCGTCAGCGTCGGTCGTCATCGACGCGAGCGGAGACCGGGAGGTCGCCGCTCCCCGGTCGATCGTCCAGCCCGCCGCGGTGGCGCGCACGGTCCACCGCCCGGCCCCTTCCACCGAACAAGCCACCTGACGTCCGGCCCGCGCGGTCACCGGACGCAACGTCTGCGGCAGCGAACGCAGGAACGTGTCCACCACCGGCGTCCGGAACTCCGGCTCGTCGAGCAACGGGGCCTCCACGGCCTCCCGGACCTGCTGGTGGAGCACCCACTGCTCGGCGTAGTCGCGAGCGACCGTCAGCCACAACGGCGCCTCGGCCGGTTTGTCCAGGTCACGGTGCTTCCACAGTTCGGTCAGCTGCGTCGTGCTGTCCACGAGCATCGCGAACAGCACCTCCGGCGACAGCTGCCGGCAGGCCGATACCCACGATGTCCCGTCCGCGAAGTGGCCGTCCCGGTCCCGCGAGAGCCGTCTGAGCTTCAGGCCGAGGATGTGCGCGGTCACGTCGTGGACGGTCCATTCGCCGTGGGCGGGCAAGGCCCACTCCGGCGTCCGGAGGTCGGAGAGGACCCCGATCAGCGCCTGTTCCTCGCGGACGAGCAGCGGCAGCACGTCGATCGGCGGTCCCCACGGCGCGGTCATGCGCGTCATCCAACACCCACTGGCCCGGCATCACAGGGCCGTTCGGCCTACTCGCAGGTAGCATCAGCGCGAACAGTTGAGGGGAGCAGCCCGTGGACTACCAGCGACCGGACGGCCGGGGCACCGCCGAGGACGTGGCCAACCTGGCCCGCCGGGCAGGCCAGCTCGCCGGATGGGCGGCGCGCACCGGCTTCGGCCTGACCCGCAAACTCCCCGGGATCGACACCGCCGAACGCGGGCTCAAGCAGGTCGAACGCGGGCTGCTGAGCGAACTGCGCCGCCGCCTCGACGAGGTCGACGATCCCTATCACGCGGCGCTGACCGCGGCGTCCGCGATGAACCGGGCCGACGTCGGCAGCCGCGCCGTCGAAACGACCGTGACGCTGGTGCCCGCCCGCGACCACGTCGAACCGCTGCGCGCGGCGATGGCCGAACTGCTCAACCACTCCATCGGCTTCGGCCGCGAGCGCGCCCGCGAGTACCTGTACGCGATCATTCTCCGCCAGCTCACGCCCGACGAGGCGCGCATCCTCTCCGCGCTGTCGGACGGATCCCCGTTCCCCGCGATCGACGTCGCCGAGCGGACCGCCATCGGCGGCGCCGGCCGGATCGTGCTGCGCAACGCCTCGACGGTCGGCAAGGCGGCCGGGGTGTCGCTGCCGGACCAGGTGCCCGGCTACGTGACCCGGCTGATCGGCCTCGGCCTGGTCGAACTGGACGAGGAGGTGCCCGCGCTCGAGACGCAGTACGAGATCCTGCTGACCGACGAGTCGGTCCGCGAGGTGGAGAAGCAGGTGAAGCGGATCAAGATCATCCGACGCACCATCCACGTCTCGCGGCTCGGCGCGCAGTTCTGGCAGGCCTGCGACCCGAGCCTGGGCTGAACCCGATGGGCGGGTTCGTCTCGGGCATCCTCGACGACTTCGTCCGGCACTGGCAGCTCTATGTCTCCATCCCGATCGTCGCCGCGCTGATCGGGTACGGCACGAAGCTGGTCGCGATCCGGATGATGTTCCAGCCGGTCGAGTTCATCGGCGTCAAACCGTTCCTCGGCTGGCAGGGCATCGTGCCCAAACGGGCCGCGCGGATGGCGAGCATCGCCTGCGACACGATGACCGAGCAGCTGATCAAACCGGCCGAGGTCGTCGCCCGGCTCGACGCGGACCGGATCGCCAAGGAGATCGAGAAACCGCTGCTCGCGGCGGTCGAGGACATCGTCCGGGAGGTGGCCGGGCATTACCAGCCGGGCCTGTGGGAATCGCTGCCGGTCGGCGTTCAGCGGCTGGTGATCCAGCGCGTGCAGGCCGAATCGCCGCACATGGTCAAGGCCGTGCTCGAACTCATTCAGTCCGATGTGGACAGTGTGTTCGACCTCAAGGGCATGGTGGTGACCAGCCTCGTCAAGGACAAACGGCTGCTGAACCGGATCTTCCAGGAAGCGGGCGCGGAGGAGTTCAAGTTCATCGCGCGCTCCGGGCTGGTGTTCGGCGGCCTGATCGGCGTGATCCAGATGGTCGCCTGGGTGCTGTTCAAATTCCCGCCGATCATGCCGTTGTTCGGTCTCTTCACCGGCTGGTTCACCGACTGGCTCGCGCTGCGGATGATTTTCTACCCGCTGCGGCCGAAGAAATACTTTGGCGTGACCTGGCAGGGCCTGTTCCTCAAGCGGCGCGCGGAGGTCGCCGAGGCCTACGGCGAGCTGATCGCGAAAGAAATCATCACGCCGCACAACGTCATCGAGGCGGTGCTGCAGGGCCCGCTGTCCGACCGCGTGCTCGCGCTCATCCAGCGGCAGCTCGACCGCGAGCTGGGCCGGGCGGCGAACGTGGCGAAACCGTTGCTGGTCTTCGCCATCGGCAGCCGCCGCTACCAGGACATGAAGCTGGCCATCTCGGAACAGATCATGACCCGGCTGCCGGACACGATGCGCTACATCGAGGACTACGCCACCGACGCGATGGACATCCGGAACGTCCTGGTCGGCAAGATGAAGGAACTGTCGCCCGAGGAGTTCGAGCAGCTGCTGCGCCCGGCTTTCCAGCAGGACGAATGGATTCTCATCGCGACCGGCGCGGTGCTCGGGTTCGCGGTCGGCGAGGCTCAGGTGCTGGTGCTGGAGCATCTCGCCGTCTAGGACATCCCCTTGTGGTGGAGCGGTGCGGGCCGGGAGACTGACCCCCATGGGTGAGACGGCGGAGCCGTGGCCGCAGGAAATCCGGATCGCGATGGCCATGGTGGGGGGATCCAGCCTGGCGGTGTGGATGGGGGGAGTCGCTACCGAGACGTCGGCTTTGCTGCACGCTTCGCGCACGCCGGACGAACGTAACGGCTACCGGAAACTTCTCGACCTTTTGCACGCTTCGGTGCGCCTCGACGTGCTCACCGGCACGAGCGCGGGCGGCATCAACGCCGCGTGTCTCGGCTTGGCGGAGGCGTACCGGTCGACGCCCGCGGTGCTGCGCGACACCTGGTTCTCCGCCGGGTCGCTGGAGAATCTGATCCGCGACCCCGGCGAGACACAGCCGCGTTCGGTGCTGAACGGCGACAAGGTGCTGCTGAACGGCCTGGTTCAGGCGATGCACGACATCACCGGGTCCGGCGTCGTGCCCACCGAGCCGCCGGACGTGACCGTGCTGCTCACCGGCACCATGCTCGACGGCGAGACCACCCAGTACGACGACGCGCTCGGAAACCGCGTGCGGGACGTCGAGCATCGCATGCTGTTCCGGTTCGACGGTCCATTGTGGAATAACCAGGTGCACGCTCCGCTCGCGCTCGCCGCCCGATCGAGCGCGTCCTTCCCCGGCGCTTTCGAGCTGTCGCGAATGCCGATCGGGGCCGAGGCGGCGGACCAGTCGCATCCGGACATGACCGACTACACGGAGCTGGTGCGTTCGCACTGGCTCGCCGACGGCGGCGTGCTGGTGAACAAACCGCTGCGGCCGGCGTTGCGGGAGATCTTTGAACGCTCGTCGTCGACGGATGTGCGGCGGCTGCTGCTGTACGTCGTCCCGACGGTCAACGGCGAAGTCAAACCGATGCCCTGCGACCCGGCTGATCCGCCGATGCTCGGCACCGCGCTGGCGAAGGTCGCCTCGACGATCATGAGCCAGACCATCAGCGTCGAGCTGGAGGAATTGACCCGGCACAACTCCGCGGTCACCCGCACCCGGGACACGCGGGTCGCGCTCGCTTCGCTCGGCCTGCGCGGCGGACAGCTGGTGGACGACCGGGTGCACCGGGCGTATCTCGACCGCCGGGTCGCGCTCGACGCGGCCGACCTGGTGCGCGCGGTCACCCGCCGCTACGAACTGTCCGATGAGGACAGTGGATGGGCGGCAGGGAGTTCGGCGCTGCTGCAGGACATCGCCGCGGACGGTCTGCGCCGCGGGATTCCGGACACGCTGCCCGGCGAGTCGGTGCCGGTCGGCGAGATGGTCCGGTACCGCACCTCGACGCTGGACGACGCGGTCGCCACCGGCATCCAGCTGATCAACGCGGGCTTCCGGATGGGGCCGGATTTCGAGCAGGCGACGCAGCTCAACGAGGCCCGCGCGAAGATGCACGCCGCCCGCCGGAGCGCGGCTCGCGACGTGCGGCTGTCCGCGTGGGTGGCACGGCACGAGCCGCCGAAGCCAGGCACGGCGATGCCGGACTGGATCGGTCAACTGGCCGTCGAATGGGCGGAGCTCGGCGCGTCGGACGCGGTACGCGATGCGTGGCCGGAGCTGGTCGGTGCGTTGCGGTCGGCGGCTCCGGTGCTGCAAGCGTTGTCGGGCAAGGAAAACCAGTGGTCCGCGGATGCCGCGGACACGGTGACGACGCTGCTGGACTGGTTCGGCCTGGACAACGCGGACGTCGCGGACGGATTCGTGATGGCGCGCTTTCTGTTGCTGCACATGGCGACGCGCGGCCTGCTGGCCGAAGCGCCATCGGTGGACCAGCGGGTGGACCTGGTGCAGCTGAGCGCGGACAGCCGGACGCTGCTGGACCTGGCGCGGTCGCGCGGCCGGGACAAGCTGACCGGCACGCAGGCGAACAACTTCGGCGCGTTCTACAAAGCGTCCTGGCGTGCGAACGACTGGATGTGGGGCCGGATCGACGGCGCGGGCTGGCTGACGCAGTGCCTGCTCGACCCGAACCGCCTGCGGGTGCTGCGCGACATCGTGGGCCCGGAGGAATTCCGGGAGCAGGTGCGGACGACGTTCCGCGAGATCGGCTGGCAGCCGCCGTCGCCCGCGGACAACGGGATGCCGTCCGATCTGCCCGGGCTGCTCGCACAGCTGGGCGACGAACTAGCTTTCCTTGGCCTGGACGCGAATCTGTCGCCGGTCGACTTCGGCAAGGAAGTGCCGACCAGTCTTCCGGTGACGTCGATGGTGCTGGCCAAATCGCGGCAGCTGGACATCGCGCGGGAGGAATTGCCGGTGCTCGCGCGGCAGGCGGAAGCGGACGCGAAGGAGGGCAACGGAAAGGCGTCGGAGAGTTTCCGGAAGCTGATGAATTCCCGGCCGCTCGATCAAGCCGCCGGGAAAGCCGCTGCGCAGCCGGAAAACCCCGGTCAACCGGACCCGGCGCAGCGCGCTTTCCAAGCCTGCCGAGTTTCCGCCGAACGTTTCGAAGGCGAACTCGGCAGCACGCTGCTCAGCAAAACGATCGTCAAAGCCGGGGCCGCCGGGCTCAACGCCGCGTCCACCGCCACCCGGGTCCCGAGAACGCTCCAGCCGCTGGCGAAATTCGCCCAGGTCAGCAGCCGCAGTGCGTGGTGGGTCACGCAAGGCGCGACGCGGCTGGGCCGTCCCTGGAACGTGCTCGCGGCCGCCGTCACCGCGATCGCCGGGTTCGTGCTCAGCGGCGAGGGCGGGTCCGTCCTGCAGTGGCTCGGCCTGCCGGCCGCCGGGGCGCTCGTGTTCCTCGTGGTGAGCCTGCTGACTTTGAGGCGCACGTGGCGAATGGTGCTCACGGTGCTGGGCGTGCTGGTGGTAGCCGCGTTGCTGTTCGCGGCTTTCCTGCCGCCCATCGCGCAGCCGTTGTTCGGCTGGCTGGGTACCGTGGTGGACGGTTGGCGACGCGGGCAGGCTCCGCTGTGGTGGCTCGCCGTGGTGGCGCTGCTCCTGCTGCCCGCGGTCTGGACGCCGCTGTCCGGGCTCGGACGGCGCGGTCGCAAGAAGCGGCGGTCGCGTGCGGACAGTCCACCCCACAGCCCCAGGTAGACCACACTTTTCGGCATTGGAGTTGCGCCCGGGCCCGCGAAGGCCCATGGTCGGAGACACAGGTCGCATGCCGCAGGTGTGCGGCCCAGACGCACGGCATGCCCAGAACTCAGCGTGGCTAAACATGTTTGTGGCACTCCTCACCGGGGTATCCCCGTCGTCCCAGGTGAGGGCGGTGGGCGTGGCATGGATCGCTGGCAGCGCGAAAATTCTCTGTTACGTTTCCAAAGTATGTCCGGAAAGCACTTGATCGAATCCCCGACCAAGGCCGATGGTGCCGCTCTCTGGCGAATCGCACGCGATTCGCAGAAGCTTGATCTCAACTCGCCGTATGCGTACCTGTTGTGGTGCAAGGATTTCGCGGAGACCTCGGTCGTCGCCCGCGTCGACGGCGAGCCGGTCGGATTCGTGATCGCTTACCGAAGGCCGTCCGCACCGGACGTCGCGCTCGTGTGGCAGGTCGCCGTCGACGCCTCGCAGCGCGGAAAAGGCCTGGCCGGACAGTTGCTGGACAGCCTGTACACGCGTCTGGTCGGTGAGGGCGTGCGGTACCTGGAAACCACGATCACTCCGGACAACCAGGCGTCGATCCGGCTCTTCGAGTCGTTCGCGAAGCGATGGGACGCGGATCTGGAACACCGCCGGTTGTTCGAAGTCGCTGATTTTCCGCAGGGGGAGGCGCACGAGCCCGAGGATCTTTACCGCATCGGGCCGTTGCGCCGCTAATAACCCGTCAATTTCGCCGAGTAGGAGCGAAAGAAATCGTTATGAGCATCTTCGAAGAGCTCGAGTCAGAAGTCCGCAGTTACAGCCGGGGGTGGCCGGTCGTGTTCGACCGGGCGCAGGGCAGCAGGATCTACAGCGAGGACGGCAAGCCGTACCTCGACTTCTTCGCCGGCGCCGGCGCGCTGAACTACGGGCACAACAACCCGCATCTCAAGAAGGCGCTGATCGATTACCTGCAGCGTGATGGCGTCACGCACGCGCTGGACATGTTCACCGTCGCGAAGCGGGACTTCCTGGAGACGCTCCAGGAGAAGATCCTCGCGCCGCGCGAGCTGGAGTACAAGGTCGTCTTCCCCGGTCCCGGCGGCGCGAACGCCGTGGAGGCCGCGTTGAAGCTGGCGCGCAAGGTGACCGGCAAGGAATCGGTCATCAACTTCACGAACGCGTTCCACGGCATGACGCTCGGCGCGCTGTCGGTGACCGGGAACTCGATGAAGCGCGGCGGCGCGGGCGTTCCGCTGGTGCACGCGACGCCGATGCCCTACGACAAGTACTTCGACGGCGCGATGCCGGACTTCATGTACTTCGAGAAGCTGCTCGAAGACTCCGGCAGCGGCTTGAACGAGCCCGCCGCGGTGATCGTGGAGGGCGTGCAGGGCGAGGGCGGCATCAACGCCGCGCGCCTGGAATGGCTCAGGGGCCTCGACGACCTGTGCAAGCGGCACGACATCCTGCTCATCCTCGACGACGTGCAGATGGGCTGCGGCCGTACCGGCCCGTTCTTCAGCTTCGAGGACGCCGGCATCTCGCCGGACATCGTGTGCCTGTCGAAGTCGATCGGCGGCTACGGCCTTCCGATGGCGCTCACGCTGATCAAGCCGGAGCTGGACGTGTGGGAGCCGGGCGAGCACAACGGCACGTTCCGGGGCATCAGCCCGGCGTTCGTCACCGCGACCGAGGCGCTGCGCGTCTACTGGAGCGACGACGAGCTGGAGAAGTCGACCAAGGCCAAGGGCGAGCGGATCGCGAGCACCTTCAAGGACCTGGTGGAGAGCTATCCGGAGGCGAACCTCGTCGCGAAGGGCCGCGGCCTGGCGCGCGGTCTCGAATTCGGCAGCGGCGAGCTGGCCGGCGCGGTCTGCAAGGCGGCGTTCGAGCGGGGCCTGCTGATGGAAACCTCCGGCCCGGACGGAGAGGTGATGAAACTGCTTCCGCCGCTTACCCTCACTGACGACGAGCTGAGCGAGGGGCTTTCGATCATCTCCGAATCCGTCGCCGCCGTCCTCAAGTAATCACCCGAAGAACAAGAAGGAGCCCGTCACTTGCTGGTCCGCACGCTCGACGAGATCACCGACACCGACGCTGACATCAAGACCCCGAATTGGCGCAGCAAGCGCATCATCCTCGCGAAGGAGGGCGTCGGGTTCTCGGTGCACGAGACCACGCTGTACGCGGGCACGGTGAACGACTTCTGGTACGCCAACCACATCGAGGCCGTTTTCATCACCTCCGGCGAAGGCGAGATCGAAGACCTCGCGACCGGTGAGGTGTACCCGCTCAAGCCGGGCACGCTGTACCTGCTGAACGACCACGACAAGCACCAGGTCCGCCCGAAGACCGAGATCAAGTGCGTGTGCGTGTTCAACCCGCCGGTCACCGGCCGCGAGGTGCACGACGAGAACGGGGTCTACCCGCTCGTCACCGAAGACTCCTGACACTGCGTCACTCCCACCACCACAAGAAAGAAGAAACGCCAGAAGAACTGGAGGCGAGCCACTGTGACGATCATGGACACCCGGGTCAACGACGGTTACCCGACCCGGATCACCGGTACGCCGGAACACCTTCCGCGCGTGCACCCCACCGTGTGGGGTACCGAGGCTGACGGCCCGATCGACGCCGCGACGCTGGCGAACCACGACGCCAAGGGCTTCACGGTCGTGGACGGACTGCTCTCGCCCGGTGAGGTCCAGACGTACTGGCAGGAGGTCGTCCGGCTGTCGTCGGACGAGAAGCTGCGCGACGACGAGCGCGTCATCACCGAGGCGCGGACCGGCGAGGTCCGGTCGATCTTCGACGTGCACGAGATCTCCGGCCTGATCGCCGAGCTGGTGCGCGATCCCCGCGTGCTCGACTGGGCGCGGCAGATCCTCGGCTCCGACGTCTACATCCACCAGAGCCGGATCAACTACATGCCGGGCTTCAAGGGCACCGGCTTCTACTGGCACTCCGATTTCGAGACCTGGCACGCGGAGGACGGCATGCCGTCGCCGCGCGCGGTGAGCTGCTCGATCGCGCTCACCGACAACTACCCGTACAACGGCGGGCTCATGGTCATGCCGGGTTCGCAGCGCACGTTCGTGCAGTGCGTCGGCGAGACCCCGGAGGACAACTACAAGAGCTCGCTCAAGGACCAGCGGGTGGGCGTGCCGTCGCCGGACGACATCACCAAGCTCGCCGCCGACTGCGGCATCGAGCAGTTCACCGGCTCGGCGGGTTCGGCGCTGTGGTTCGACTCGAACATCATGCACGGGTCGGCGAACAACATCACCCCGTACCCGCGGTCGAACATCTTCCTGGTGTTCAACAGCGTGGACAACGCGCTGCAGGAGCCGTTCGCCGCGAGCGAGCCGCGTCCGTCGTTCATCGCCGGCCGCAACTCCACCCCGATCACGCGGTGACCAGCGACACCTTCGCCAACGGCGGGTCGCTCGTAACGAAGAATGTGCGCCCTGTTACGTTGTCGCCACCTCGCAGCTGCGCTGCGAAGGCATGGTTGTCCGCAGGCGGTCCGGGTTCTTGCTCGGGGTGAGCCCCCCGAACCGCGGGCGGACGGCCGCGATGCACGGGTGGACCGCGCCCCCTGGCGGCCCGGCCGACGATCATTGAGTCCGGCCCCGCACCATCAGATCGGGACTGATGGTGCGGGGCCGGACTCGTCTGTTCGGGGGTCGAAATTCACGAAAGAGCGGTTTCTGCCGGGTGCCGTTGACGGTAAGTTGGCCTGTCTGGCTGGGGGTGAGCCTGGGAGGTGCGCGCGAGCATGGCCGATGGCGGCGCGCGGGTCGAACTGCTCGGCCCAGTGCGGCTGCTCGACGGCAGCCGCGCGGTTCCCGTCGGCGGTCCCGGGGTGAAGGGGCTGCTGGCGCTGCTCGCGCTGCGCGTGGGCAAGGTGGTGCCGCTCGAGGAGATCATCGACGCGCTGTGGGGCCACGATCCGCCCGCCACCGCCCGCACGATCGTGCACGGCAACGTCTCGCAGCTGCGCCGTCTGCTGCGGGAGATGTCCGATCCGGTCGCCGAGATCAGCACCCGTCCGCCCGGCTACCAGCTTTCCCTCGCGCCGGACCGGATCGACGCGCATCGGGCCCGGGCGTTGCTGGACCAGGCCGCGCTGGAATCGCCGGAGAACGCCTCGAAGCTGCTCGCCGAAGCTCTCGCGCTGTGGCAGGGACCGACGTTGTCCGGCGTGCCCGATTCGGTGCGCGCGCCCGAGTTGGACGAGCTGCGGCGCGCGATCCGCTACGCCCGGGTCAATGCGGATCTCGACCTCGGCCGGTACGACGAGCTGATCGTCGAGCTGAGCCCGATCGTCCGCGCCGATCCGCTCGCCGAACGCACCGCCGGACAGCTGATGCGCGCGCTCTACCACGCCGGGCGACGCGGGGAAGCGCTCGAGCTGTACCGCACCGTCTCGCGGGCCACGCTCGGCTCGCTCGGCGTCGAACCCGGCGCCGATCTGCGCTCGCTGCACGAGCGGGTGCTCAACGACGATCTCGCCGCGCATGAGAGCGAGGTGCCGGAGCAGGCCGTCGCCCCGTCCCAGCTGCCGCCCGCGCTGCCGACGCTCGCCGGGCGCGAGGCCGAGGTGGAATGGCTCGACGGGCTCGCTGAGCGCGGCGACAGCACGGTGATCGTGTCCGGCACCGCTGGGGTCGGCAAGAGCGCGCTGGTCATCTGGTGGGCGCATCGCGCGGCCCGGCTGTTCCCGGATGGCGTGCTGTACGCGGCGCTGCAAGGGTTCGATCCGCATCACCCGCCGCTCGAACCGGGCGATCTGCTGTCGCAGTTCCTGCTCGGGCTGGGCGTGCCCGCGGACGAGGTGCCGGAGCACCTGCACGAACGCGTCGCGCTGTACCGCTCGCTGATCGCGGGGCGGCGGATGCTCGTGCTGCTCGACGACGCGCGTTCGGCCGAACAGGTGCGTCCGTTGCTGCCGCCGGGTGCGCGGTCGATGACGGTGGTGACCAGCCGGTCGCGGCTGGAGGCGCTGGCGGTCTCCCATTCGGCGAAGCTGCGCGTGCTCGGCACGCTCGCGCCGGAAGACGCGGTGAGCGTCATCGAGGAATTGGCCGGGCCCGCGGACTTCGACCTCAACCACGCGCTCGCCCGGCTGTGCGGCTACCTGCCGCTCGCGCTGCGGATCGCCGGGGCCAAGCTCGCCGCCAGTCCACAGTGGACACTCAAGGATCTCGTCGGGGAGCTGGGAAACGAACGGACCCGCCTGGCCGGGCTCGACGTGACCGGAGCCGACGACGGCGTGCGGGCCGCGTTCGACGTCTCGTTCCGCGGCCTGCCGGACGGACTCGCCCGGACGCTGCTGCGGCTGGCCGCGGTGCCCGCCCGGCACGCCGGACCGCACCTGACGGCGGCCATCGCGGAGATCTCGGTGGAGCAGGCCCGCCGCGACCTCCGCACGCTCGCCGCGCACAACCTGATCGCCGAGATCTCGCGCGACGCCTTCGCCCCGCACGACCTCGTCCGGCTGTACCTGCGGGACCTGGCGGAAACCGAACTGGACCCCGCGGAACGCGCGGCGGTGCTCGACCGGGCGATCCGCTACCACCAGGCCGCCTCAGACACCGCACGGCGGAAGATGCTGCGCATCGTCGACCCCCTCGACCTCACCGGCCTCGTCCCGGCCGAGGCGCTGCCGCCGCTGGAAACCTTCGCCCAGGCACAGGACTGGTTCGCCGCGGAATGGCCCAACCTGCTGGCCGTGCTGGACGCCGCGTACGCCGACGGCCGCTACGCCGACGTCTTGCGGCTCGCCCGCGTCGCGCACACCTACCGGGTCGTCTGCCCGCTGTACGAGGAATGGATCCGGCTGGTCGACCTCGGTCTCGCCGCCGCCGAGGCCGCGGACGAACCGCTCGGCCAGTGCTGGATGTTGATCTCCCGCTGCGCCATCGCGCTCACTTTCGAACTGGTCGAGGGCAGCATCGCCGACGCCGAACGCGCGGTCGGCCTGGCCACCCGCCTCGACGGGCGTTCGCTCATCGTCGCCAAGATCCACCTCGGCAGCGTGCTGACCCTGCTCGGCCGCTACTCGGAGGCGATCGAACGGCTGCTGGAAGCCGTCGCGGAGACCGAACGCACCGGCGATCTCGAGCTGCGCGGCCAAGCGCTCAACAACTGCGCCGAGACCGAAAAGCGCGCTGGCCGACCCGCCGAGGCGATCACGCATCAGCTGGCCTCGCTGGAAATAGACCGCCAGCTCGGCGACGACAGCTACGCCGTGGTGTCCCTGAACAACCTCGCCGAACTGCATCTGGGCATCGGCGACCTGGAAGCCGCCGAACGCTACGCGAGGGAGGCGGTCTCGCTTGCTGTATCGCGGCAGTTCGAGCTGCAGGAGGGCATCCTGCGGGTCACCCTGGCGCGGGTCCTGCGCGGCCAGGAACGACTGGACGAGGCCCGCGAGCAGTACCGGCTCGCGGTGGCGCTGTACGAGCGGATGAACCCCCGGCAGGTCGAGGACTTGCGCAAGGAAGCGGCCGACCTCGAGTCGGTCTAGCGCCACGCCACCTGACGCCGTGCAGCCATCTCGGGGCTCGTGAGTGGCGATCCCGGTGAGAACCGGCATCGCCACTCACGAGTGAGCGGGCAGTCGGCGAGCCCGGCTCTTGTACAATGTTCAGCTGTGTTTTCGCAGGTCGACGGGGTAATAATCGCGTCCGCTTAGCGGATTCTTAGCCATCGGGCGGTCAGCGCGCGTAGGGTCGGCCGCGACGCTGGCGGAGCCCTAGGGGAGGGGCAGGCTGTGAAGCCGGCGACGGGACCGCGGCAGTACCGCGCGGACCTGGAAGAGCCGCCAGGAGCGGTTCGGTGGCGGTTGGCCGGCCGAGATGGGGGTAGGCCGGCCGGCCGCCAGGCCTAGTCGACGTTCGCCGTGCAGAGCGCGATCGAGCTGCCGCTGCTCTCGGCGACCTTCTTGCCGTCGACGAGGATCTGGCAGCTGATCTGGTTCGTCACGCCCGCGTTGGCGGTGTCCGCGGTGAGCGACAGGATCGGCGTGCCGCCGTTGTAGGAGGCGTGGCCGTGCCAGTCGTCGGTGCTCGGCGGGGTGGACGCGGTGCGCTGGTCGTTCAGCGTGCCGTAGCGGACCGTCGCGCCGCCCGCCGAGGTCACCACGAAGTCGACCGAATGCTTCTCGCCCGGCTGCGGCGGGATGTGCAATTCGCCCGCCCGCGCGGTGCCGAACATCGACGGGTACAGCAGCATCGTGCCGCACAGCACGGCGGCCAGCGCGGAAAGCGCGGTTCCGGTGAGCGCGACACCCAATCCGCGCATTGCCCCCTTGGAGGACAGCACGATTCCCGCGATTCCGGCGGCGAGCCCGACCCCGGCGACCGGCCAGGCGAGGAAACCCCAGTCCGGGAGGAAGGCGACGCCGAGCGCGGCCAGTCCGAGAACGACCGCGAGACCGCCCGGCCAGTTCGCGCGCCTCCGGGGCGGCTCCTGCTGGGGCGGACGGTGCGGACCAGGGCGAGTGGTGGTCCTGCTGTGTCGCGCGGGTGCGGCCGGATACGGCTGCTCGGTCGTCATGCGTGCCTCTTCCGCTGGGATGGCGAAGACGCTAACGCAGATGCCCGAGAGGTTGGAATAATCGTTATCGAGTGACAATGTCATCCATTTACCGCGTCCGGGCGATCGAGGTCATTTCCCGTCGGATTGCGCGAAGCGGCGCCATTTGCTGGCCGGAAAAGCCGGATGATTCCGAAGAGGGCCGCGGGCTTGCCGGCAGCCTGACCTGGCGACGCGGTGGTCCGCGCGCCATTCACTGATCGAAAAGACTGACTTCCGGAGTGATCTCGAGAAGTTCGTGCACCGGCCTGCCGCGCCGCCCGTCGATGGTCGTCGTGCGCACGACGCGCAACCGCGCGGTCACCGGGCGATCGAGGTTTTCCTTGATCTGGTCGAGCAGATCCGGGGCGACCGCGCCCTGAATGGTTCCGCCCGATTCCCGCTCCAGGTAGAAAATCCGCCGCCGGGTGCGCACGCCGTCGAGGCGTCCGGTCACCGTCTCGTAGCCGACCGCCTCGCGCGACTCGCGCAGACTGCCCTGCAGCACCCTGGCCTGTTCGGTGGTCATGCTCCGGGTCACCTGCTCGCCCGCGGTGGGCGTGAGCGCCATCCCGATGCCGGCGTGCTTGCTGACCGCGTTGACGACGTCGCTGACCGCGTTGCGCACCGTGTCGCGCTGCAGCAGCACCGCGTCGAGCGCGCCGTCGTCGGAACCGTTGGCGGGAAGGAAATCGCAGAGTTCCTTCACCGCGCGCTCGGACAACGTTTCGATGCCGTCGTGGATCAGCGCGTCGTCGACCGCCGGTTCCGGGAAACCGAAGAAGATCGCGTTGCCCGCCTGTCCCTTTTGGATCAGCGGGGCCTTGTCCCGGTCCGCCTGCTGAACGAAGGTGACCTCGTTCGACGGATTGCGGATGATGTGCCCGATCTTCGCCGTCGCGTCCTGCAGCGCACGGCTGATGTCGGAAAAGGTGTACGCGTCGATGTGCGTTTCGCCGATCACCGACACGTGCAGCAAAGGCGCGCGGCAGGTGCGTTCGAACTTCGCGTTCGCCGCCATCGCCGACGCGCGCGCGAGGTCGTCCAGCCACGTGCCGCCGGGGATCTCGTCCGCGATCCGCCGGAACTCGTTCCTCACCACACCATCTCCGGGATGCCTCTGCCGCCTTCGGCCCACACCGATTCCCACACGTCCTCGTCGCCGGGACGGCACAGGAAACCGTCGAGCATGCCTCCGACCGGCTGGATCTGGTCGAGGTACATCGCGGGCTGGCCGACGATGATGCCGCGCAGGGTCAGCAGGCCGTACAACGCGGTGCGGCCGGTGTCGTCAAGCCGCTTCAACGCGCCCCATTCGTCCGGCAGCAGCACCACGTCGAGCCCGCGCGGCGGATGCGCCGTGCGGGTGACGAACGCGCCGCCGAGCCAGGCCCGCCCGGACGTGATCACCCGCTGGGCGACCCCGAGGTAGCTGTTGAGCGCGCTGAAGAGGATCTCGCGCTCGTTCTGGTGCGGCGCGTCGTAGACCAGCCGCTCGTAGACGTCGGCGAGGTCGGCGTGGTGGCGTCCCGGCGGCAGCAGGTTCTGTGGCGTCCAGTGCGGAAGCGCCATCGGACCTCCTGACATCGCCCGGGGCCCTCGGCGCCCGCTTACCGTGCGTAGCCGAATCTACCAGGTGGGTGTCAGCCACTGCGTCCAGGTCGGCGGGGCGCGGGTTGGTCGTGCGGCCAGTGCGGACTCCGCTGGTCGTCCTCGGGCCAGCTCAGTTCGCCGGACAGCCGCGGCTCGGGATCGGGCAGCGGATGCCCGGCCGAGTCCTGCCCGCGGTACGGCTCGTCCGGGTCGACCTCCGGATAGTCGTTGTAGACGCGCTCCGGCGGGTCTTCGTAGTGCGGGTACGCCGGTTCCTCGTAGTCCTCGTAGGGGTTCGCCGGCGGGATGTGCCGGGTCTCCTCGGCAGGCTCCTCCGCCGGCGCGGACGCCGGCCGGTACGGCTCAGCCTCGGCTTCGGCCTTCGGCCGGGAGACCCGCGTGAACAGCCACATGACCGCCGCCCCGAGCAGGAACGAGACGAGCAGCCACAGCCAGATCTGCCCGAAGAGCCAGAGCATCCGCCATCACCTCTGTTCCACAGTGATCTCGACCCGCCGGTCGCTGTCGCCCCCGTTGTCCGAACTGTCCGAACCGCTCGTGCTGCCCACCGCGAGCAGTCGGTCGGGCGGCACGTCCTCCCGGATCAGCAGCCGGATCACGGTCAGCGCCCGGTTGCGGGAAAGCTTCAGCGCGGCACCGCGTCCGCCCGGACCGTCGGCGACCCGGCCGACGAGGCGGTAGCGGAAGTTGTCCGGCGCGTCGCGGAGCAACGGCGCGAGGTCGCGCGCGGCCTGCTCGCCCTCGTCGGTGAGCTGTGCGGTGTCCGGTTCGAAGGTGATCGGCGCGGCGGCGAGTTTGCGGTCCAGTTCGGCCTGGATTCCGTCGCGGTCGGTCGGCGGCGCGGAAGGCGGGGCGGACGAACTCGGCGGCGGGCTCGAGGGCGGCGGGCTGGGCGGCGTCGTCGACGGTTCGGGCGAGGGCGCGGATTGCGCCGGCCCGGCGCCGCCGGAGGCTTGCGCGGATTCGACCCCGTCGACTCCCTGCACGATGCCCAGCGCGCGACCGGCTTCCTCGGCGGGGAACCCTTCGAGGGTCGCCTGCCGTCCGGAGAATTTCACCTCGCCGCCGCGGAGGCCGGCCGCGTCGAGCGCGGAGCGTGACCGCGCGGCGAGGTCGTCCTGGATTCCGCTGCCCTGCAGCCAAGTCACGAGGCCCGCGAGCAGGGCCGTGACCACCACTGCGACGGGGATCAAGCGAAGCCACCCTCGTGCACCGGACATAAAAGGACCATATGCCGGGCCCGTCCGGTTGGCGACCTGGTGACGGCCGCCGTTCGGGTGGCTCTCAAGACAGTGCCGGCACCGGTGGTCACCGGTGCCGGCACTGTCGGGGGACGGGGGTCAGGAGGCGGTCGCGTTGCCTCGCACATCGCCTCGCACGTCGAGGTCGATGCTCGCCGGGTTGTCCGGCACGAGCGGGATGAGCGGAGCCAGTTCCGGGCGCTTCGGGGACAGGCCGTCGCCCATGGACTCGCCGCGCAGCTGACGGCGGATCCACGGCAGCAGGTGCACCTTGGTCCAGGCGAGGTCGGACCGCCGCGAGGTGATCCACGTGGCCTGCTCGGTGCCCTCCGGGTACGGCTCCCGCCAGTCCTCGGTGACCGGGACGCCGAGCACCTCGGCCGTGTGCAGCGCGATCCGCCGGTGCGCGTCCGACGTGAAGTGCAGCCGGTCGTCGCTCCACGCGCGACGGTCGTGCAGCGGCTCCATGGTCCACAGATCGACCATCTTCGCGCCGTGCCGGGCCGCGATCGCCCACAGATGCGTGTTGTAGATCGCGACCTTGCCGCGCAGCACGCTCATCACCGACAGCGTCTTGGTGTCCGGCCCGTTGAAGATCACCACCGGGATCCCGGCCGCGCGCAGCTTCGCCACCCCCGCCTCGAAGCGCTCCGCGATGGCGTCGACGTCCGCCCCCGGCACGATCACGTCGTTGCCGCCCGCGCACAGCGTGACCAGGTCCGGCTTCAGTTCCAGCGCGATCGGGAGCTGCTCGTCCATGATCTCGTCGAGCATCTTGCCGCGCAGCGACAGGTTCGCGTACTGGAAACCGGGCTCGTCGCCGGCCAGCATCTCGGCGAGCCGGTCCGCCCAGCCGCGGAACGTCCCGTCGCCCCGATGGTCGTTGAGGCCCTCGGTGAAGCTGTCCCCGATGGCTACGTAGCTGTTGATCCCGTACACGCTGGGTTCCCCTTTCCCGCTGGTGTGCGCCTGTTCCCCGTGAACTCCCGGACCTAGTTGTACACCCCAACTAACAGTCGGATATCCCCATATCCTTCCCGTCGGACACGACCGGTTCAGCCGGATGTCACAGTCTCTTACCTTGTCGGGGTTTCGCGCCTCCCTATTACGCCGATTTCACCGGGACGAACCTCGCGATCGGGCGCGTACCGGACGCCGTGTGGGGTAGGTCTCCCGACCTGGGGGTCCGCGGCGAGTTGCGGCAGGCTGGAAGCTGTGACAGACGAGACTGCGAAGGGGCCGGCGCGGGAGTCGCTCACGCAGATCCTCGGCGGGCGGCGCGGCGCGATCGACGCCAGTATCCCGCCCGCCGCGTTCGTCGTCGGCTGGCTCGCTTCCGGCCAGTCGATCGCCTGGGGAGCCGGAGTCGCGATCGGCGTCGCCGTGCTGCTCGGCGCGTACCGGCTGGTCCGCGGCGACAAGGCGCGCGCGGTGGTGGTCAGCCTCGCCGCGGTGGTGATCGCCGCGCTGATCGCGATGCACACCGGCCGGGCCGAGGACTTCTTCCTGCTGCAGCTGTTCTCGAACGCGGCGAGCGCGCTGCTGTTCGCGGCGAGCATCGCGGTCCGCTGGCCGTTGCTCGGCGTGATCGTGGGAGTGGTTCTCGGGCAGAAGACCCGCTGGCGGCGCGATCCTGCTCTGCTGCGCGCGTACTCGTGGGCGAGCGGCGTGTGGGTGTTGCAGTACTTGCTGCGAGTGGTCGTTTACGGACTGCTGTGGTGGACCGGGCAGGTGGTGGCGCTCGGAGTGGCGCGCACCGTGCTCTCCTGGCCGCTGGTGGCCGCGACCGTGGCGGTCAGCGGCTGGGTCCTCTACCGGACCCTTCCCGCAGAACACCCGGGCCTTCGCCTGGCGAAAGACCCGGGTGCGGGCGAGTCCGGAAGCGGACCCGGAAGTTAGGCGGCCCCCGGCGAGGGGGGAGGGTCCGGGGGCCGGTTCCTACGGTACCCGGACGGGAGGGGTTGAGTCGACGGTTTCGACTCTTCCGCTCAAGTTTTGGTGGCATTCACCCGTCGGGATGGTCGCGGGGTGTCCTCGCCCCACGCTTGGACCGCCGCGAGCCAGGCCGCGCCGAGCACGCCATCGGAGCTGGTCAGAACGGTGAGCCCGGCGAATTCGGCCCGCACGCGAGCCCCGACCGGGCTGTCTTCGGCCAGCACGCTGCCCACGAGCACGATCGGAGTTTTTTCTCCCGGCTCGCGCGTGGCGCGAGCTACGCGCACGAGATGCCGGGCGCCCCGCTCGACGATTTCCTCCGCGACCGGCTCGCCGGCGGCAGCCGCGGCACTCACCAGCGGCGCGTACCGGGCCAGCCGGACCGGCGGTTCCGCATTGGCATGGGTCACCAGCGACCACATGACGGCGAAGCGATCGGACAAGTCCACTGCGGACGGTCCGAACGCTTCGGCGAGGACCGCCTCGGCCAGACCGTCGAGCGGGCCGTCGCCTTCGAGCGCGGCAAGAGTGGCGCGCACGGCTTCGCGGCCGAGCCAGAAGCCCGAGCCTTCGTCGCCGAGCAGCCAGCCGTGCCCGCCCGCGGTGGCGACCATCCGGCGGCCGCGGATGCGCCCGGCGATCGAACCGGTGCCCGCGACGAGCACGGTGCCGTCCGGCTCGGCCGTCGCGGACGCGTAGGCCACCTCGGCGTCGCCGGTCGTGCGGACCAGTCCGCCGAGACCGATCCGCTCCCACGCCGCGGTGAACTCCGCGGCGACCGCCGGGTCGGACAGCTTGCTCTCGCCCGCCATGCCGACCACGACGCCGAGCACGTCGGTCCGTCCGTCCACTGCGGACTCGATGGCTCCGGCGATCCGGGCCGCCGCCTCCGCGGGCGGATGCGAATTCGGGTTCGCGCCCGCCGCGGCTCCGGTGCCGTGCACGACGCCGGCGGCGTCGACCGCGATCGCTCGCGTCGAGGTGCCGCCGGCGTCCACGCCTACTACGAGGCTCACCGGGTCTTGGTCACCTTCAGCAGGCCGCGCGGGTTGTCCGGGTTGCCGCCGCGCGCGAGCGACAGCCCGAGCGCGATCCGCTGGATCGGCAGGATTTCCAGCACTGGAGCCAATTCCTCGACGGTCGGGGCGACCGGGATGCGCAGCGCGGCGGGCACGTCGTCGGCCGCCGAACCGATCGCGAGCACGTCCGCGCCGCGCTCGCCGACCGCTTCGAGGACCTCGCGCATGGCCTCGCCGCCGCGGCCGAGGCTGGTGGCGGCGAGCACGGCGGTCTCGCCGTCGACCGCCGCGACCGGACCGTGCAGCAGGTCCGCGCCGCTGTACGCGCGGGCCGCGAGATAGCTCGTCTCGGCGAGCTTCAGCGACGCTTCTAGCGCACTGGCATAGGAATAGCCGCGGCCGGTGGTGAGCACGCGGTCGACAAAGCGATAACGGTCCACCGCGCGTTGCACGCCTTCGACGGCGCCGTCCAGCGTCTGCTGGGCCAGTTCGCCGATCTTCTCGGCGTCCTCGCCCTTGCCGCCGCGAATCGCGTCGATGAAGAGGTACAGCGCCATCAGCGTCGCGGAGTACGTCTTGGTCGCCGCGACCGCCTTCTCGACCCCGGCGCCGATGTCCACGCCCAGTTCCGAAGCCGCGCGCAGCGGCGAGTCCGGGGTGTTGGTGACCGACACGGTCAGCGCGCCCTGACGGCGGGCGGCCTCGGTGACCTCGATCAAGTCCGGCGAACCGCCGCTCTGGCTGACCGTGATGAAGAGCACGTCGCGCAGGTCCGGACGAGCGCCGTACAGCGTCGCGGTGGACGGCGACACGAGCCCGGCCGGAAGGCCGAGGAGTACCTCGATCAGGTATTTCGCGTACAGCGCGCCGTGGTCGCTCGAACCGCGAGCGGCGAGCAAAGCGAACCGGGGCGGTTTCTGTGAAATCTTTTCCGCGACTTCCGCGATGCCGGACCGCCGCTCGACCAGCCCGGCGAGAATGCCGGGCTGCTCCGAGATTTCCGCGGCCATGTGCTCGCCGGGGCGTAGTTGGGTCATCACTTTCCTCTCCGCCGGGACGGGGGTCCCGGTGTGCTGAGCGGCGTCCGGTCAGGTCTAGACCAATGCTAGCCGGGCGGAGGGTGTCGGGAGAAGGGTACGTTTCCTCACGGGGCAGTGGCGCGTTTAATGTGGGAAGACTGAGGGAGCCGGGCATGCTGGAGACACCCCCCGCGAGCGAGGCGGGGACTGCTGCGCGAGGGCAGCGCGAACCCAAATACTGGGCGCTGAAGCAGCATCTGCTGGACCTGCTCGACGCACTGCCGCCGGGATCGCCGATCCCGACCGAGCGGGCGCTGGCGGGCGAGTTCACCGTTTCGCGCACCACCGTGCGCCAGGCGCTGGCGGACCTGACCGCCGAGGGCAGACTGCACCGCGTCCAGGGCAAGGGCACGTTCGCCGCCGAGCCGAAGCTCGCGCAGCGGCTGCAGCTGTCCTCTTATACCGAGGACATGCGCAAGCAGGGCCTGAAGCCGTCGTCCCAGTTGCTGGAGCTCGAAGAGCTGCCGGTCGAGGGCGAGATGACGAAGCTGCTGCAGCTGCGCAACGGCGCGAAGATCCTGCGGCTGCGCCGGCTCCGGCTCGCCGACGGCCAGCCGATGGCGCTCGAGACCACGCATCTGCCGCTCGGCCGGTTCCGCGGGCTGCGCAAGCACATCACCGCGGGCGGTTCGCTGTACGCGGTGCTGCGCGAGCATTACGGCGTCGAGCTGGAGCGCGCGGAGGAGACCATCGAGACGTCGCTGGCCGGGCCGCAGGAAGCGGAGATCCTCGGCGCGGACGTCGGCATGCCGGTGATGATGCTGACCCGGCATTCGTTCGCCACCGACGGCAAGCCGGTCGAGTTCGCCCGCGCGGTCTATCGCGGCGACCGGTACAAATTCGTCACCACGCTGCTGCCCTGACCGCGTGACGACCGCGGGGGAGACCGGCATCCGCTGGGGCACGCCCGCGGCTCGCGGCGTGCTCTGGACGACCATCCTCGGTTCGGGGATGGCGATGCTCGACGGCACGATCGTGAACGTCGCGCTGCCCCGGATCGGCGAGGAGCTGGGCGCGTCGGTCGCCGGTCTGCAGTGGATCCTCGACGGCTACCTGCTGGCGCTGGCCGCGCTGATCCTGGTCGCCGGGTCGCTCGGCGACCGCTACGGCAGGCGGCGGGTGTACCTGGTCGGCGTGGTCTGGTTCGGCCTCGCGTCCGGGCTGTGCGCGGCGGCGCCGTCGACGGAACTGCTCGTGCTGTTCCGCGTGCTGCAGGGAATCGGCGGGGCGTTGCTGACGCCGGGTTCGCTGGCGATCCTGCAGTCGTCGTTCTCGCACGACGACCGGGCCCGCGCGATCGGCTCGTGGTCCGGGCTCGGCGGCATCGCCGCGGCGGTCGGGCCGCTGCTCGGCGGACTGCTGGTGCAGGCGTGGTCGTGGCGGCTGGCGTTCCTGATCAATCTGCCGCTCGCGGTCATCGTCGTACTGATGGCGCGGCGGTTCGTGCCCGAGTCTCGGGACACGGCGGCGACCGGGCATCCGGACTACGCGGCGGCGGCGGTCGGCGCGCTCGGGCTCGCCGGGGTGACCGGCGCGTTGGTCGAGGCACCGGTGCGCGGGATCGGCGATCCGGTCGTGCTGATTGCCTTGGCGGTCGGCGTGGCCGGGTTGGGTTTGTTCCTCTGGCTCCAGCACCGGGCGGCTGAGCCGCTGGTACCGCCTTCGCTGTTCCGCGACCGGACCTTCACGCTGTCGAATGCGCTGACGTTCGTGGTTTACGCGGCACTCGGCGGCGTGATGATGTTGCTGGTGCTGCAGCTTCAGGTCTCGCTGGGTTACTCGCCGACGCTGGCCGGGCTGGCCGGATTGCCGATCACGGTGATCATGCTGCTGCTCTCCGGCCGGTCGGGAGCGCTCGCGCAGCGGATCGGACCGCGGCTGCAGCTCGTAGTCGGCCCGATCGTCGTCGGCGCCGGGATGTTGCTGCTGACCCGGGTGGGACCGGAGTCGTCGTATCTCGGGTCGGTGCTGCCCGCGGTGGTGGTGTTCGGGCTGGGACTGGCCACTGTGGTCGCTCCGGTCACCGCGACGGTGCTGGCCGCCGCACCGGACCGGTACGCCGGGGTCGCGTCCGGGGTCAACAACGCGATCGCCCGATCGGGTGGACTTCTGGCGGTGGCGGTTCTGCCTGCCGCGGCGGGTCTGACGGGTTCCGCTTACCGCGATCCGGTCGCGCTGACCGCCGGATGGCAGACGGCGCTGGTGATCTGCGCGGTGCTGGCGATCGTCGGCGGGCTTATCGCGTTAGGAATTCACAACGGCGTGCTCGGCGCCGCCGAAGCGGATGATTCGCCGCATCCCGGGGACTGTTTGCACTGCGGGGTGGAAGGGCCGCCCACGCACGTCCATCCCGGCGGGCATCGCTGATCTTTCGTGGGGGAAGTGTGCTGGGGTTTGCCGGTACGGGGGAGCTGACGGCCGCCATCGTCACCGGGCGGGATCAACGAGCAGCTGCTGGCCGGTCTGCGCCGCGACGGGATGCCGGAGATGGTGCGGCAGGGGCTGGACGCGGTGCTGGCTCGGTTGCGCGGGTCAGCCGGTGCCGCGGGATCGGGCGACTAGCCGGGTCTCGATGCGCTGCAGCGCGGTGATCAACGAGCCGAGCTCCTCGGCATCCGTGAAGGTCCCGTCGAGCAGCTCGGACCAGGTATCGCGGAGCCGTTGCAGGTTCTCGGCCGCCTTGGGGGTCGGGTAAAGGCGTACTCGCCGGGCGTCGTCGGGATCGGCTTCGCGGCGGAGCAGGCCCTTGTTCTCCAAGCCCCGGACGGCTCGGCTGACGTTGCTGGAGATCATCTGGGTGGCCTCGGCCGCGGCGTTAACCGTGGTGCCCGGGTGCCGGTCGACGAACCGCATCACCGCTCCTTCCAGCGGCGTCCCGGACTCGGCGTTGGCTTCCTTGGCGGCATTGATGTGCCGGGCCACCGCGAGGATCAGGTCGGCCACCTCGAAGAGCTGCTCGTCTTTCACGCAGCCAGCATAGCTATCGTTTGACAGGTATCCATCGCGCGTCGTAGATTAGCTATCAGTTGATAGCTAAGGAGCGAGCATGGCCGGCAAGAGTGCTTTGATCATCGGGGCGTCGCGCGGACTGGGCTACGCGCTGGCCGCCGAGTTCCTCCGCCGCGGCTGGCAGGTCACCGCGACCGAGCGCACGCCCTCCGCGCTGCACGAGCTGGCCGGCTCGGCCGAGGGAAGGCTGACGGTGGAGACCGTCGACATCGCGGTGCCCGGCCAGGTCGCGGCGCTGCGCGAGCGGCTGGCCGGGTCGGCGTTCGACCTGCTGTTCGTCAACGCCGGGACCAACTACACGACCGACCCAGCGGCGACCTTCGCCGACGTGTCCACCGAGGACTTCGTCCAGGTCATGGTGACCAACGCGCTGAGCCCGATGCGCGCCGTCGAGACCCTGCGGGACCTGGTCCCCGCGACGGGCACCATTGGCGTGATGTCGTCGGGTCAGGGCAGCGTCGCCGACAACACGAACGGCGGCTTCGAGGTCTACCGGGCGAGCAAGTCCGCGCTGAACCAGCTGATGCGCAGTTACGCCGCGCGGCACGCCGACGACCCGCGCACGCTGCTGCTCATGGCTCCCGGCTGGGTAAAGACGGACCTGGGCGGGCCCCGCGCGCGGCTGACCATCGACGAGAGCATCCCGGGCGTCGCCGACACGATCGAGGCTTGGGCGGGCAAGGGCGGGCTGCACTATCTGGACCGCCAAGGCCAGACCGTCAACTGGTGACCGCCCGGCGTCAGGCGAGCAGTTCGGCCAGCATCGCCGGATCGATGTTGCCGCCGGAAACGATCGCGACGGTGCGTCCGCCGGGGAGTTCGTCGGCGTGGTGCAGGTAGGCGGCCGGAGCGGTGGCGCCGCTCGGCTCCGTGACTAGGCGGCCCTGCTGGGCCAGCACCCGGACGGTGTCGCGGATTTCGTCCTCGGTCACGGTGAGCACGCCGTCCAGGACGCGCTGCAGATGTGCGAAGGTCAGCTCGGACGGTTGCGCGCGCAGACCGTCGGCGATGGTGCGGGCGCGGTCGGCGATGGGCCAGTCGACGCGTTTGCCCGCGGCGAGGCTGGCGGCGGTGTCAGCCGCCAGTTCCGGTTCGACGCCGTAGACCTTCGCGTTCGGGCATTTCGTCTTGATCGCGGTCCCGACGCCGGAGGCGAAGCCGCCGCCGCTGATCGGGACCAGCACGGTCTCGACGTCCGGCAGGTCTTGCGCGATCTCCAGACCGACGGTGCCCTGCCCGGCGATGATGTCCGGGTGGTCGAACGGCGGGATCAGCGTGAGACCGCGTTCCTCGGCGAGTCCGAGCGCCGCCGATTCCCGTTCCGCGATCGGCACTTCGCGGACTTCCGCGCCCCAGCGGAGGGTGGCCTCGACCTTCAGTCGCGGAGTGACGTCCGGCACCACGATCACCGCGGGAATCCCGAATTCGCGGGCGGCGTAGGCGACCGCTTGCGCGTGGTTGCCGCTCGAATACGCGACCACTCCGCGTTCCCGTTCGGCGTCGGTGAGCGCGGCGATCGCGTTGTACGCGCCGCGGATCTTGAACGCGCCGATCGGTTGCAGGCTCTCGGGTTTCACCCAGAATTCGCCGGGAACCCAGAGCTGACGCAGCAGGGGGGTGTGCACCGCGGTGCCCTTGATCCGCCCGGCCGCGGTTTCGATGTCGGTGATCGTCACGAGCTGCATGGGGCGAGTATGTCAGGAATGTGTGAGCTTTAGTCCATCCATTGTGGACAGTCAACGTGGCGTCCCTCACGCCGGGGCAACGCGGGGAGCGTCTCGGACGACTTAACCGTTGAAGAAACAGAGAACAACGGGCGGGAAACGATCAGAACGGGATCATGAGCGAGGAGCAGAAAGAAGCGCCGGAGAAGAAGGAGAAAAACCTCCGGATGACCTCGGTGCTGGCCTCGGCGCTGGCGGCGGTCACCGCCGCGTTGCTGGGTTCGACGCTGGGGGTCGCGGGAACGGTCATCGGCGCCGGAGTGGCCAGTGTGGTCAGCACGGTCGGCGGTGAGTTGTACCTGCGTTCTCTGCAACGCACTCGCGAGGCAGCGCGAAAGGCGATGGAAACGGCGGCCCGGCGAAGCCGCGGCAGCCTCGCCCCGGTGCGCGTGCCGCTCGGCCATGCGGTTCGTCAGCCCGGCGATACGGTTCGCCAGACCCGCCACAGCGAGCAGGTTCGTGAGCCTGGCCTCAGCCAGCAGGTTCGCCAGCCCGGGCCTGGCGAGGCTCCGACGGTGTATCTCCCTGCTGACTTGGCCAACATGCCTACGGTTCGGTTGTCCGAACTGAAGCCGACTGAACCGGAGAAGGCTGAGACTCTGGGCGAGAAGCTGCGCAAGATGCGGTGGCCGTTGGTTATCGGGTCGAGTGCCGTTGCCTTTGTCGCCGCGTTGGTGGTCTTGCTCGGCTTGGATTGGTCGACTCAGGGCAGCGTGTCTACGGGGTTGATTCCTCGGCAGCCGGATACCAGCCAGCATCAGGATCAACGCCGGGACGACACGCCTAGCACTGCGCCGCAGACTCCGTCGTCTGGGGAGTCGAGGCAGAACACCCCGACGTCGGTGCCGAGTACTACGCAGTCCGCTCCGCCGTCTTCGCAGGCTACGCAGCAGCCGACGCGTACGCCGTCCTCGTCTGCGACTCCGACGACTAGTTCGCAGGTGCCTAGTGCTAGTCAGACGCCTACTGCGCCTGCGGTTCCGTCTAATGCGGGGCAGTAGTTCGGCTCGTCGCCTGGCGGCGACATTGCGGGTGGATGGTGCGGTGGGGCACCCCGAAGCCTGAGTGTGCTGACGGTTCGGGGGTGCTTGTCAAGGCGGGAAAGATGCCTTGACAAGCACCCCCGAACCGCAGGGAGGCTTCGTATCGGGGTGCGGGGGTGGTGTGGGTGCCTCGATTGTGGGTGCGTTGGTGGCGGTTTTGTTGGGGGTTAGGGGAGCTGTGATTTTAGTGTTTCTGCGGCGGCTTTTGGATCTTCTGCTTCGGTGATGGCCCTGACCACGACGATGCGGGAGGCGCCTGCGTCCAGGACTTCTGGCAGGCGGGTCTCGTCGATTCCGCCGATCGCGAACCAGGGTCGGGTCGTGCCGATCGCTGCGGTTGAGCGGACTAGGCCCAGGCCGGGGGCGGAGCGGCCGGGTTTGGTGGGCGTCGGCCAGCAGGGGCCGGTGCAGAAGTAGTCCACTCCGTCTTCGACCGCGGCTGCCGCTGCTTGCTCCTCCGAATGGGTGGACCGGCCGATCACCACGTCGTCGCCCAGGACTCGGCGCGCGAGCGATACCGGAATGTCGTCCTGGCCCAGGTGCAGGACATCAGCTCCGACGGCCAGCGCCACATCCGCCCGGTCGTTGACCGAGAGCAACGCTCCATGCTGCGCGCAGGCCTCCGCCAGGACCTCTAGCGCCGCGATCTCCTGCTTGGCCTCCAGCGGCGCGCCGCCGGTCTTGTCCCGCAGCTGCACGATGTCCACGCCACCGGCCAGTGCGGCGTCGGCGAACTCGGCGAGGTCTCCGCGGGAGGCACGGGCGTCGGTGCACAAGTACAGCCGAGCGTCGGCTAGCCGGGCGCGAATCTGGTCTCCGGTCAAGGCAGGCATGGCGGTGACGTTACCCGCGCGCTACGGTGTGGGGGTCCGCACGGGAGCCCGAGGCACGGGCTGAGAGGGAGCTGCCGCTCCGACCGTGGAACCTGATCCGGGTCATGCCGGCGCAGGGAGCGTGATTCCACTGTGAACACCAGCACCACAACCGTCACTGTCGTCGGCGGCGGCGTCATCGGGCTGTCCGCGGCCTGGCGCGCGGCCGCCCGAGGATGGCGCGTCACGGTCGTCGACCCGGATCCGGTGCGCGGCGGCGCGTCCTGGCTGGCCGGCGGGATGCTCGCGCCGGTCACCGAGGCGTGGCCGGGCGAGGAAGCCGTGCTCAGCCTGGGGGAAGCGTCGCTGCGGCGCTGGCCGGGCTTCGCGCGGGACCTCGCCGCCGAAGGCACCGATCCCGGGCTGGCCGAGCACGGCACGATCGTCGTAGGGTTCGACAGCGCCGACGCCGGGCACCTCGACATCCTCGCCGAGTACCTGCGTTCGCTCGATCGCGACGTCGAGACGCTCACCGGCCGCGAGGCGAAGCGGCTCGCGCCAGGCCTCGGCGCGGTCCGCAGCGGCCTGCACGTGCCGGGCGATTTGGCGGTGGACAACCGGAAACTGCTCACAGCGCTGAGCGAAGCGGCTACGAAGCGTGGGGTTGAGTTCCGTCGCGAACGGCTGCAGAGCCTCTCTGAGGTGTCCGGTCCGGTGATCCTCGCTGCCGGAGCGTGGACCGGCCAGCTGCATCCGTCGCTGGAGCACGCCGTACGCCCGCTGAAGGGCGAAATCCTGCGGCTGCGTCCGCGTCGCGGCTGTCTGCCTCCTCCGCCGTACACAGTGCGCGCGATGGTCGAAGGACGGCCGATCTATCTGGTACCGCGAGAAGACGGCGAACTGGTTCTTGGCGCGACGCAGTACGAGGCCGGTTTCGACCAGGCTGTCACCGCGCGCGGCGTACGCGAGCTGCTGGAAGGCGCGGAACGGATCCTGCCCGGCATCACGGAGTACGAGCTGGTGGAAGTCGCCGCCGGACTGCGGGCCGCGAGCCGCGACGCTTTGCCGTACATCGGCGAAGTGAGCGAAGGCGTGTACGCGGCGACAGGACACCACCGCAACGGTTTGCTGATGGCACCCGCGACTGCGGACGCCGTGGTCGCGTGGCTGGCCGGCGAAGCCCCGCCCCCGGAGGTCGCCGCGGCGACGCCGGCCCGTCTGGTCGAGAAGGAGCGAGTCTGATGGAGATCAAGGTCAACGGCGAATGGCGGGAATTCCCCGACGACAGCACCGTTTCCGCGGTCTTGGACGCGCTGGGAGCGGAACGCCGCGGCGTGGCCGTCGCGGTCAACGGCGAGGTCGTGCGGCGTGGCGAATGGGAAGAGGCGGTCGTGCCGAAGGGCGCGCAGCTCGAAGTGCTGACTGCGGTTCAAGGAGGTTGAGCATGGACGACCTGATCATCGGCGAACACAAGCTGTCGTCGCGATTGATCATCGGCACCGGTGGCGCGGCGAATCTCGAAGTGCTGGAACGAGCGCTGGTCGCGTCGGGCACCCAGCTCACCACCGTGGCGATGCGCCGCGCCGACGCCGAGGGCGGCTCCGGCGTGCTGGAGTTGCTGCGGCGCTTGGACATCGAGCTGCTGCCCAACACCGCGGGCTGCCGGACGGCGGCCGAAGCCGTGCTCACCGCCCAGCTGGCCCGCGAGGCGCTGGAAACGAACCTGATCAAACTCGAAGTCCACGCCGACGACCGCACCCTGCTGCCCGATCCGCTGGAAACCCTCGAAGCAGCCGAACGCCTGGTGGCGGACGGGTTCACGGTGTTCGCCTACACCAACGACGACCCGGTGCTCGCCCTCCGCCTGGAGGAGGCGGGCTGCGCCGCGGTGATGCCGCTCGGCGCCCCGATCGGCACCGGGCTGGGCATCCGGAACCCGCACAACATCGAGCTGATCGTCTCGCGCGCGTCGGTGCCGATCGTGCTGGACGCGGGGATCGGCACGGCGTCGGACGCCACGCTGGCGATGGAACTCGGCTGCTCCGCGGTGCTGCTGTCGACCGCGGTGACCCGGGCGGCGGATCCGGAACGGATGGCGCTGGCGATGCGGAGCGCGGTGGAAGCCGGGTACCTGGCACGCGGCGCGGGACGGGTACCGCAGCGGTTTTGGGCGCAGGCGTCGAGTCCGCCTCGCTGAATTACACCTCGACGACGATTTTGCCGCGCACACCGCCGCTTTCGAGCGCGCGGTGCGCGTCGGCAATGTCTGCCAGCGGAAACGCTTGATCCACCAACGGCCGCACCAACCCGGCAGTGACCCATCGGCTCAGATCAGCGAGCAGATCGGCCTTGGGGTTCCCGCTGAAAGCCCGTACCCAGCGGGCAGGCCGCAGCGAGTTCGCCGCGACGTAGCCGAGCGTGCGGGCCGGATGGGCGAGGTCGAACGCGATCGCGACCATCCGTCCGCGCGGGGTCAGCAGCCGCTGGAACGTGTCGAGGTCGCGGCCGACCGTGTCGAGGATGACGTCGAACTTCCCGAGGACGCCCGGATCGCGGTAGTCGAGCGCGACGTCCGCGCCGAGTTCCCTTGCCAGCTCCAGGTTCTTGGCGCTGGCCAGCCCGGTCACGTGCGCGCCCATCGCCTTGCCGAGCTGGGTGGCTACGAAACCGACCCCGCCGGTCGCGCCGCGGATCAACAGGCGTTCACCGGGCATGAGATGGGCTTTGTCGCGCAGCGCGGTAATCGCGGTGATGCCCGCCAGAAGCGACGCCGCCTGCGCGGGATCGAGCCCGGCCGGCACGTGGTCCAGCCGATCGGCGGCCATCGCGTAGTACTCAGCGGCGGTGCCCATCCGTCGCCCGCCGCCCCAGACGAGGTCGCCGACGGCGAACCTGCTCGTCCCGGGCTCGACTACCTCGCCTACCAGGTCCACGCCGATCCGCTTGGGGAAACGCTTGCCGCTGAACGGAAGCAGCTTCCCCGACCGCATGGCGAGTTCGCCGCCGTTGACCGACAGCGCGCGCACCCGGACGAGCACTTCGCCCGGGCCCGGCACCGGCGTCGGAACGGTGGTCTCGCGCAGGACTTCCGGCGGTCCGTAGCGGTCGTAGGTGATGGCTCGCATCGAAGTGGAAGGCATGTTCCACTTCTAGCACGGAAAGTGGAAAGGGTCTTCCGGTTCGCGTAAAGTGAGAGAGTGCCGGAAAAATCCACTCGGTTGCGCACTGACGCCGCCCACAATCGCGCGCGCATCCTCGAGGTCGCTGAGCGCACCTTCGAGACCGAGGGCCTGGACGTGTCGATGAGCGAGCTGGCGCGCCGCGCTGGCCTCGGCGTCGCGACGGTGTACCGCCATTTCCCGACGAAAGCCGACCTGGTCGCCGAAGCCTTCGCGGAGCCGATGGCCGAATGCGCGGGCATGCTCGACGAGGCGCTCGCCGACCCCGATCCGTGGCGCGGGTTCTGCCGGGTGATCGAGGAGGTCTGCGCGATGCAGGCGCGCAACCACGGTTTCTCCGCCGCGATCGTGACCGCGCTGCCGGATCAGGCCGCTTTCGCGGAGCTGCGGGACCGGGCGTTGCGGGGGTTCGCCGAGTTGATCCGCCGGGCGAAAGAAGCCGGTGCGCTGCGGGCTGACTTCGCGGTTTCCGACCTGTCGCTGGTCTTGCTGGCGAACGGCGGACTGCGGTCGGGCGCGGGAGCCGCGACGCCGGCGGCGTCGCGTCGGCTCGCGGGATACCTGCTGCAGTCGTTCCGGGCGGACGCCGCCGCGCCGCTGCCGCCGCCCGCGGAACTTCCGCTCGACGTGTCGGTGCTCTGAACGGGCGGGCAAGCTGCACAAATACCCAGGTTATGGTGATTTCGCCCGCGCTTGACACGGATTGTGCACGGGAACGCCGTATGGTTGACGGCACCCTTTCCGGCGCACCCAGCGGCGGGCACCAGCGTCAGAAGGAGCCGATCGTGACTCTTTCCTCGGTCCAGGACGTATCGGGCCGGTTGTACCTAGCGGTGGGACGGCTCTCGCGGTCGCTGCGCCAGGCGGGCGTGCCTGGGCCGGGCCACGGGTCGATCTCCGCGCTGGCCACCCTGGTCCACTTCGGCGAGCTGCGGCTGGGCGACCTCGCCGCGAAGGAAGGCGTCGCGGCGGCCACGATGTCGCGGATCGTGGCCACGCTGGTCGAGGCCGGCTACGTCACGCGCGAGTCCGACCCGCTCGACCGGCGCGCGTGGCTCGCCCGCGCCACCGAGGAAGGCGAACGCCTCGTCTCCGGCGTGCGCTCCACTCGCGTGCAGGAGCTCAACCGCCGCCTCGACCGGCTCACGCCCGAGGCACGCGAGTCGATCATTTCCGCGCTGCCCGCGCTGGAAGCCCTGATCTCCGACGAGGGTTAGCGCTCTTCCGGGGCCAGCCGCCAGAACGCCGACACCGGGCCGACCTTCGCGCCCATCGGGTACGAGTGCTCGACGGCCTGCGAGACGAACCACTTGCCGTAGCGCGCCGCTTCGACCACCGGCATGCCCTTGGCCAGCCCCGCGGTCAGCGCGGACGCCATGGTGTCGCCGGCCCCGTGCGTGTGCGGCGTCTGCCAGCGCGGGCCGGGCAGCTCCACGAAGGTCGAACCGTCGAAAAGCAGGTCGACGCACTCCGGGTCGGACTGCAGGTGGCCGCTCTTCACGAGCACGTACTTCGGGCCGAGCTGGTGCAGCACGACAGCCGCGGTGTGCATGCCTTCGCGGTCGGTCACGGTCATGCCGGTAAGCAGCCGCACCTCGTCCAGGTTCGGCGTGAGCACGGTGGCGCGCGGCAGGAGCTCGTCGCGCAACGCGGCGAGGCCGTTGTCGTCGAACAGAGACTGACCGGTCATCGCCGCGGCCACCGGGTCGACCACGAACGGAATCGCGCCGTCGCGCCCGATCCCGGCCTTGTCGCAGGCCGCCGCGACCGCGTGGATGATCTCCGCGGACGCCAGCATGCCGGTCTTCGCCGCGCCGACGCCCATGTCCGCCGCGACCGCCTCGATCTGCCCGGCGACGATGTGCGGCGGCAGGTCGGAGCGGTCGTGCACGCCGAGCGTGTTCTGGACGGTGACCGCGGTGACCGCGACCAGGCCGTGCACCCCGCAGGTGAGGAAGGTCCGCAGGTCCGCCTGCAGCCCGGCGGCCCCGCCGGAATCCGATCCGGCGATGGTGAGCGCGGAGGGCGGGCTCGGGTTCTCTGTCATGTGCGCGTTCCGACTTCTGGTCTGGTCCATTGAGGCAACTGTGCTTCAGTCACAGTCCACCACGATGGCACAGTAGGTGTTCGTGCTGGTCCAGTGACGAAGGAGACACCCTGTGAAGCTCGCCGTGGCCGGTCTTCTGCTCTTGTCCGCGCTGGCCTTCCCGGGGGTGGCCAGCGCGGACAGCCCGAAGCTCTCGCACGTGACCACGGTCGGCGTGCACAACACCTACGACCCGGCCGCGTACCCGTATCTCGCGCAGGCGCTGGACAACGGCTCCTCCCTGCTCGAACTCGACGTCTGGCCGGACTTCTTCACTCACGAGTGGAAGGTCAGCCACTCCAGCCCGCTCGGAAACGGCAACAACTGCGTCGACGCCCGAACGGCGGCCGACCTTTACTCCGGCGGGACCAACAAAGACCTCGAATCGTGCCTGGACGACATCCGGATCTGGCTCGGCGCCCATCCCGGCCGCCCGCCGCTCACGGTGAAGATCGAAATGAAGACCGGGTTCTCCGCGAATACCGGCCTCGGTCCGGCCCAGCTGGACGCCGCGTTCCGCGACCATCTCGGTGCCGCGGTGTTCAAGCCCGCGGATCTTCTCGGCAGCCACGCCACGCTCGACGAAGCGTCCAAAGCGGACAATTGGCCGACGCTGGACGCGTTGCGGGGCAAGGTGCTCACCGAGATCATCCCCGGCACCGTCGAAGAGGGAAACCCGACCGACACGCTGCACACCGACGTCGAGTACGCCGGTTACCTGCTGGACCAGAAGGCCGCCGGAAAGCTGAATTCGGTGCAGATCTTCCCGACCGTGCACGGTGCCGCGAGCGGCGATCCGCGCGACAAATACTCCGCGGAGCAGAAACCATGGTTTGTCGTGTTCGACGGCGACGCGAGCGAATGGCTCGCGAAGGCCGGAATGTCCTGGTACGACGAAAACCACTACTACGTGGTCATGACGGACGCGCAGAACGTCGCGCCGGCCATCGACGACCACAACCCGACCGTCGACCAGGCGACACAACGCGTGGCCGAACTGGCCAAACAGCACGCATCCGTGGTGACGTCCGACTGGACCGGCCTGACGACCGTGCTGCCGACGGTGGACGCGCGCGGCTAAAACCGCGGCGGCGGCTTCAGCACCGACATCCGGTATTGGTACACCGCTTGTGCTTCGGCGATCCCGGGCCGGGGCGTGACGCCCGAATTGCGGATCGTTTTGACCGCCGACGCGGTGCGGTGCTCGGTGACCAGGCCGTCGACCTCGTGCTGCACCTCAAGCGGCAGCTTCGCCCACAACGCTTCCGGTGTCTCGCTCATCCGCCCAGTGTCGCATTCACTGCGGGTTCGCGAGCCTCCAGAACGGGGAAACCGGGCCGACCCCGGCGCCGAGCGGATAAGCCTCCTGGACGCAGCGTTCGATGAACCGCTTCGCCTCGGCGACCGCGGTGGGCACGTCCGCGCCCTTCGCGAGCGACGAGGTGATCGCCGACGCCATGGTGTCGCCGCCGCCGTGGGTGTTTTCCGTGTCGATGCGCGGACCGCTCAGCTCGAGCACCGTCGAACCGTCGGTGAGCAGATCGACGCAATCGGCGGCGTCGTAGAGGTGCCCGCCCTTGACCAGAACCCACTGGGAACCGAACTCCAGCAACGCTTCCGCGGCCGCGCGCTGGCTCGTGGCATCGGTGACCGTGACGCCGGTCAGCAGCCGGACCTCGTCGAGGTTCGGCGTGACGAGCGTGGCTCGCGGGAACAGTTCCGTCCGGATCGCTTCCAGTGCTTCTTCGCGCAGCAGCGCGTGGCCGGTCATCGACGCGGCCACCGGGTCGACCACGAACGGCGTGTCCGTGGTGCGTCCAATGTGGACTTCGTCCAGGGTCTTCGCCACCGCCTGAATGATTTCCGCGGTGGCGAGCATGCCGGTTTTCGCCGCGTTGACGCCCATGTCCTCGGCGACCGCTTTGATCTGCGCGGTGACGACGTCGACCGGAATCTCGGAAAACCCTTGCACGCCCAGCGAGTTCTGCACGGTGACCGCGGTGAGCGCCACCAGTCCGTGCACGCCGTTGGCGAAGAACGTGCGCAGGTCCGCCTGCACGCCCGCACCACCGCCGGAATCGGATCCGGCGATGGTGAGGGCGGTGCGGGGCGTGCTGGTCACTGGTTGACCACGGGCAGGTAGACCTTGTTGCCCTGCTCGGAAAACTCCGCGGACTTCTCGGCCATGCCCGCCTCGATCGCCTCCACGGAGGACAGACCGTGCTCCTCGGCGTACTTGCGCACGTCCTGGGTGATCCGCATCGAGCAGAACTTCGGCCCGCACATCGAGCAGAAGTGCGCGGTCTTGGCCGGTTCCGCGGGCAGCGTCTCGTCGTGGAAGGACCGCGCGGTGTCCGGGTCGAGCGACAGGTTGAACTGGTCGTTCCACCGGAATTCGAAGCGGGCCTTGGACAATTCGTCGTCCCAGTCCTGCGCGTACTGGTGCCCCTTGGCGAGGTCGGCGGCGTGCGCGGCGATCTTGTAGGTGATCACGCCGGTCTTCACGTCGTCGCGGTTCGGCAGGCCCAAGTGCTCCTTCGGCGTGACGTAGCACAGCATCGCCGTGCCGTACCAGCCGATCTGCGCCGCCCCGATCGCCGAGGTGATGTGGTCGTAGGCCGGAGCGATGTCCGTGGCGAGCGGGCCGAGCGTGTAGAACGGAGCCTCGCCGGTGAGCTTTTCCTCCAGCTCCACGTTTTCCTTGATCTTGTGCATCGGCACGTGGCCGGGGCCCTCGATCATCACCTGCACGTCGTGCTCGCGCGCGATGTGCGTCAGCTCGCCGAGGGTTTCCAGTTCGGCGAACTGGGCGCGGTCGTTGGCGTCCGCGATCGAACCGGGACGGAGGCCGTCGCCGAGCGAAAACGTGACGTCGTACTCGCGCAGAATCTCGCACAGCTCGGAGAAATGCGTGTACAGGAAGGATTCCTGGTGGTGCGCGAGACACCAGGCGGCCATGATCGACCCGCCGCGGCTGACGATGCCGGTGACCCGGTGCGCGGTCAGCGGGATGTAGCGCAGCAGCACGCCCGCGTGCACCGTCATGTAGTCGACACCCTGCTCGCACTGCTCGATCACGGTGTCGCGGTAGATCTCCCAGGTGAGCTTTTCCGGCTCCCCGTTGACCTTTTCCAGCGCCTGGTAGATCGGCACGGTGCCGACCGGGACCGGCGAGTTGCGCACGATCCACTCACGCGTTTCGTGGATCCGCTTGCCGGTGGACAGGTCCATGATCGTGTCGGCTCCCCAGCGGGTCGCCCACACCATCTTGTCGACCTCTTCCTCCACAGAGGACCAGACGGCCGAATTTCCCATGTTGGCGTTGATCTTCACCAGGAAGTTCTTGCCGATGATCATCGGCTCGGTCTCCGGGTGCTTGCGGTTGACCGGAATCACCGCGCGACCGCGGGCGACCTCGTCCCGCACGAACTCCGGCGTACAGCGTTCGCGCGCGGCGATGAACTCCATCTCCCGGGTGATCACCCCGGCTTTCGCCCAGCCGAGCTGGGTGTTGTGCTCCCGCCCGTCGGCCCAGCCGGACCGCAGCGGGTGAAGTCCATTGTGGACATCGATGTTCGCGTCCGGATCAGTGTAGGGCCCGGACGTGTCGTACACGTCGAAGTGCTCCCCGTTCGACAGGTCGATCCGCCGCGCCGGAACCCGCAGTCCGGATTCGGTGCGGTGGTACACCTTCCGCGAACCGGTGATCGGCCCGGTGGTGACGGACGGGGCGATGGCACCCTGATTTTCCAGCGTCGTCAACGACGTTCACTCCCTACGCCGGCATTACCCGGTCAGGTTCATGCGGTCGGTGACACCGGGTGTCCGCGAGATGGACACCAGTCACCCTCTCAGCCCGCCAAGGCGCGAGCTCCCGCGTTGCATTCGGTTGAGGTTGCCCGTCCGACGATGCCATGCGGTGTCGGGTCGGCACAACCCCGCCGCGGTGTTGGATTGCCCCGGCGGTGTTGATGGCCTCGGCTCCGCCGAGGCGCCGAGATCGCCGGGAAGCTGGTTTCTTCCCTCCCGATTTCCCCGGCCTGGGGGCCGGGGAAATCGCTCAGTCCAGAAACCAGCGCGATCTCGGGTTGTGGTCCGGAGACCGGCGCGCTCTTGCGGTGTGGTCCGGAGATCGGCGCGGTCTCGCGGGGTGGTCTAGTGACCGGCGCGATCTCGCGGTGGGTCCAGTGACCGGCGCGAGCTTGCGGTGTGGTCCAGCGACCCGTCGCGCGGGTCAGGCGTCTGCGGGTTCCTTGGGCGGCAGCCAGGTCAGGCCGGGCACGCCCCATTTGTTCTTCTTCAGCATCTTCTTCGCCGCGCGCGCGTGGCGGCCGACGAGGCGGTCCAGATAAATGAACCCGTCGAGGTGATCGGTCTCATGCTGCAGGCACCGCGCGAAGTAGCCGGTGCCCTCGACCTCGATCGGGTTTCCCTCGACGTCGAAGCCGGTCACCTTCGCCCACGAGGCGCGCCCGGTCGGGTACGACTCGCCGGGGGCGGACAGGCAGCCCTCCCAGTCGTCGTCCGGGTCCGGCATGGTCTCCGGGATCTCGGAGGTCTCCAGCTTCGGGTTGACCACCACGCCCTTGTGCTGCTTGCCCTCGTCGTCCGGGCAGTCGTATACGAATACCCGCAGGTCGAGCCCGATCTGATTGGCCGCGAGGCCCACGCCCTCGGCCGCGTACATGGTCTCGAACATGTCCTCGACGAGGGTGGCGAGCTTGTCGTCGAACTCGGTGATCTCGCGCGTCGGCTGGTGCAGCACGGGTTCGCCGGCGATGCAGATGGGGTGGACGGTCACGGACGCCGAGTTTAGTCGGACCCTTCTGATAGACCTGGATCGGACCGTGACGCGCCGTGTCGGATGCCCATGTCGAGCATGGGTTCCGTGGTTCAATGACGCCCGCGGAAGGACTGCCGACACCGATTGCGAGGACCGCATGGACGCCGCGGAGTCGATGGCTGGGAACCAGCCGTCGCCGCCGGAAAATGTCGGTGGCCTGACCGAACGCGAACTGGACATCCTCGCGTTCGAGCGGCAGTGGTGGTGCCACGCCGGGGCGAAGGAGAACGCCATCCGGGAGCGCTTCGGACTGTCCTCCACCCGTTACTACCAGTTGCTGAACACGCTGCTGGCCAAGCCGGAGGCGGTCGCGGCCGATCCGATGCTGGTCAAGCGGCTGCGCAAAACGCGCGCCGCCCGTCAGCGCAAACGCGGGGCCCGGCGGTTGGGGATCGAGCTGTCATGAGCGTCTTCTCGGGACTGTCCCGGCCGCTGAAAGCCGCGGGCGTCGCGCTGATCGGGGTCGCGGTCGTCGCCGCCGTCATCGGCGGGGTGACCGTGCTCAACACGAGCGGGGACCAGAACGCCGGGCCGAGCACGTCCGGCGAGCCCACCGCGCCCGGCGGATCGTCGTCCGCGCCGCAGCAGTCGTCCTCGGCTCCCAGCTCCGCACCGTCGTCGCCCGCCTCCTCGTCGGCCCCGGCCTCGTCGTCCGCCGCGTCGTCGGCTCCGGCGTCGGGTCAGCCCGGGCAGCCCGGCGGCCAGCCGGGCCAGCAGCCAGGACAGCCAGGCCAGGCGGGTCCGGACCAGCAGGCTTCGAACAAGTGGGTCACCCTGCGGGTCTACAACAACTCGCTGATCAAGCACCTCGCCGAACAGGCCGCCGCCGATTTCCGCGGATCGGGCTGGAACGTCGCCGAGGTCGGCAACTACTCGCAGGGCAACATCCCGACGACCACGGCCTACTTCCGGCCGGGCACCGACGAGGAAGCCGCCGCGAAGCAGCTGGCCGCCGAATTCGGCTTCCAGGCCCAGCCCCGGTTCGAGGGCATCCAGAACTCGAGCCCGGGCGTGATAGTGATCATCACGAAGGACTACCAGCCCGGCGGACACAAGGGCAGCTGACCTTCCCGCACCTACGACAAAGCCCGCGCTACGGCGCGGGCTTTGTCATGTGTGCTGCCGGGTGGGTGGTGCTGGGCCGCGCACAGGGGGTTGTCCGATGGGCTGCCCGCGTTTAGCGCTCGGCTGGTTCACGTGCGGAGCGCGGCCGCTCGACACGTCTGGCAGCTCGGCAAGCATGTCCGGCAGCGAGCCGCTGCCGATCAGCTGTCGCGAGGTGGCGAGTACTGCCTGCGCCTGTCCGGCTCAGCGCACCCCAATGCCACATCGGGGCGGTCGTCTAGCACGCGACATCGGCGGCCGCGGAGGGCGAGCGGTTCGGCACGGCGGGCGGCGCACTCACGGCCTCACCGTTCCTGCTGCGCCTGCGCGTAAGCCTCCAGCGTCGCCAGCTGCGCGGCGTCCAGCGACGGCCGCACCGCCTCGCGCGCCTTGTCCAAGTGCGCCGCGGTCACCTCGCGTGCCTCCAGCGACTCGCGCATCGCGGTCAGCGCCGCCTCGCGGATCAGCGCGGCGCAGTCGGCGGCCGAGTAGCCCTCCAACGCCTCCGCGGTGGCCGCGAGGTCCACATCGGACGCCAGCGGGGTGTGCTTGGCCGTCGCGGCGAGGATCGCGGCGCGGGATTCGGCGTCCGGCGGCGGGACGTAGATCCGCCGCTCCAGCCGTCCGGGACGCAGGAGCGCCGGGTCGACCAGTTCGGGCCGGTTCGTCGCGCCCAGCACGACGACCTCGCGCATCGGCTCGACGCCGTCCAGTTCGGTGAGCAGCGCGGCGACCACGCGGTCGGCCACGCCGGAGTCGGACGACTGGCCGCGGCGTGGGGCGAGCGCGTCGATCTCGTCGAGGAAGATCAGCGAGGGGGCGGCGTCGGCGGCCCGGCGGAAGAGGTCGCGGACCGCGCGCTCCGATTCGCCGACCCATTTGTCCAGCAGTTCCGCACCCTTGATCGCGAACACGTTCAGCGCGCCGGTGCCGGCGAGCGCCCGGACCAGAAACGTCTTGCCGCCGCCGGGCGGGCCGTACAGCAGCACGCCGCGCGGCGGTTCGATGCCGAGCCGCGCGAACGAGTCCGGGTAGCGCAGCGGCCACAGCACGGTTTCGGTGAGCGCTTCCTTGACCGACGTCATGTTGCCGACGTCGTCCAGAGTCAGCCCGCCGGTGGCCAGGTTGTCCGAAGTGGACAGCGAGATCGGCCGGACGGTCGCGAGCGCGTCGAGCAGGTCCTGCTGGGAGATCTTGGGTTCGTCGACGTCCCGCTGCCGCAACGCGGCCCGCAGCGCCGCGTCCCGGCGGAGGGCGAGCAGGTCGGCGGCGACGAATCCCGGGGTCCGTTCGGCGAGGACGCCCAGGTCGGCACCCGATTCGACCGGCACGTCGCGGAGCAGGATCCGGAGCAGTTCGACGCGCGTTTTCGCGTCCGGCAGCGGCAGTCCCAGCTCGCGGTCGAGCAGGTCGCTGCCGCGTAGCCGCGGATCCACCGACTCGGCCCGCGCGGTCGTGGCCACCACGGCCAGCCCGTCCCGGCGCAGCGCGGCGCGCAGTTCTTCCAACACCACAGTGGCCACCGGCGGTGGCTGGGTGGCCGGGAGAAGGGCGTCGATGTCGTTGATCAACAGCACGCCGGGACCGTTGCCGTCCGCGGCCCGATCGATGGCCGCCCGCAGCGACCGGTGCGCCGCATTCGGTTCCAGCACCGCGATATTCGGCGCGGTCACCGACACCACGCGCACCTTCTCCGCCGCGGCGACCGACCGCACCAGCGTTGCCTTGCCGACACCCTCCGGTCCGGACAGCAGCACGCCCAGATGCGCCGAAGTGCCCAGCTTCGCCAGGAGTTCCGGTCGGTGGAACGCCAAATCGAACCACTCGGACAGCTTGCGCGCCGCGCTCTCGGCCCCGACCAGATCGGCGACCGGCACCGGCTCGTCCTGCTCTTCCTCGCGGGCCTCCGTGACGACCTCTTCGACGATCTCCGCTTCGAGGTAGTCCTCGGCCGCGGTGACGGCGGTGGTGCGGACGAGCGCGGTCGCGTTGCGCGCCGACGGTTCGCTGGTGGGGGTGCCAGTGCGGGCACCGTCCCGCCAGCTGACCACAGTGGACGGTCCGACGACGACCACGCCAGCCGGTTCCGTCGCGGTGACAGTCAGCAGCTCGTTGGTCCACGTCGCCCCGATCACGCGGGACAGCTGGCCCCGCACGGCGGCGACGTCCGATCCCGGCGCGGGCGCGAGGTCTTGCGGCAACAGGGAAACCGCGTCGCCGCGGGTGAGCACCTTGCCCGTGAGCGCGAGCCGCAACGTCTGCGGCGACACCGAAACCGACGCCAGCCGAGACCCGGACACGGTGACCGTGCGGGCAGCGGCGACCTCTGCGGGCGAGACCACGACCTCGCCGCCCTCAGCGACGCCGAGGTTCGACATGGTGACGTCGTCGGTCAACACGACCCCCGGCGTCGCTTCCTCCGCGGCGGGCGCGGCCAACGCGGCACTGCGCCGCGCGCCGGTGAGATGCACGGCGTCCCATGCGCGCAGGCCGAGCGCGTCGAGCACTTCCGGATGCAGCCGGACAACCCCGCGCCGCGCGTCGAGCGCGGACGGCGTGTGCCGGACGGTCAGGGTGATCTGCGGATCGCTCACACTGCTCACCCTAATGAACCGGCGGGCGGTTATGGGCGAACAAGAGGACCGCGCTTACTGCGTCTGCGTCGCGGACCAGTCGCGAATCGCGGCGACGAACTCCTCAGGCGCGTCGGACTCCACGTAAAGCCCTACGCCGTCAAGGGCCACGGTCTGGTGATGGGGGAAGGTCGCTTCCAGCCGTTCGCGTTCCCGGGCGCGGAAGCCGATCTGAGCGTTGCCCCACACGATCAGGGTCGGCAGTTCGGCGAGAGCGGGAAGGCCGGCCTCGACCTCGGCGAAGAAGGCCCGGCTGCCGAGAATTCGGCCGGGGAGCACGCCGGAGGCCTGGCGTCGCTCGGGCGTGTCCATCGCGCGACGGTAGTGGGTCATTTCGGCCGCGGTCAGCTTCCGCTTGCGGTGGCCCATGGGGAGGAACGCCTTGACGACGAGGTTGAGCCGCCGGGCCAGAAAGCGGATCGGCGGTCCGCCGCCGAGGAGCCCGAACGCCTCGAAGTACGGGTCGCCGTTGACCGGCCAGGCCCAGGTGTTGACGAGGACCAGCCGCTCGAACACGCCCGGTCGGCGCTGTGCGGCAGCCAGGCCGATCGGCCCGCCCCAGTCCTGTCCGACCAGGGTGGCCCCGCTGAGGCCGAGCGCGTCGACGAACCCGGTGACCACGTCGGCGTGTTCCTCGGGCAGGTAGCGGTAACCGGGCTTTGCCGTCGACAGCCCGAAGCCCGGGTAGTCGAGGGCGACGCACCGGAAGTCTTCGCGGAGTGCGCGGATCACGTCGCGCCAGAGGAATGACCAGGTCGGATTGCCGTGCAGGAGCAGCAGAGTCGGGCCGGATCCCTCGTCGACGTAATGCACGGTGTGCCCGTCGATGTCGGCAAACCGGCTCTTGAACGGGAACAAGTCGTCATCGACCCAGGCGGGCCGTGCGCTCTCAGCCATGTCGCCCCCTATGCTTGAGCACGACAAGCGTACTTGAGATTGTCAAGTGGATGGACATGATGCGCAGCTACGGCCAGTACTGCGGGCTCGCCCGGTCCCTCGAAATCGTCGGCGACCGGTGGAATCTGCTGATCGTCCGCCAGCTCCTGCTCGGCCCCGCGCGCTACCGGGACCTGATCGACGGGCTCCCGGGCATCGCGACCAACCTCCTCGCCGACCGGCTCCGCGACCTCGAGGCCGCGGGTGTGGTGGAGCGGCGGCTGGCGGGCAAGGGCAATGCGGTCGAGTACGCCCTCACGTCGTGGGGCGCTGAGCTGCGTGAACCGATCGAGAGCCTGATCCGCTGGTCCACGCCGTTGATGATCCGCGGTCCGGAGGGCGATTCGTTCCGCCCCGAATGGCTCGCGCTCGCCGTTCCCGCCCTGCTCAACGCCAGGGTCAAGATCCGAACCGCGGCGACGGTCGGCCTTGACATCGGCGGCCCGCCCTTCCAGCTCCGCGCGACGCGCTCCGGCTTCGAGGTCAGCCCACAGGACGGCCGTGACCTCGACGCCACCGTCCGCGCTGATCCGGCCTGCGTCCTCGGCCTCGCCGCCGGCGCTCTCGCGCTCGACGACGCCCGAGCCCTCGGGATGCTCGAAATCGACGGTGACGAGTCTGTGGTTCGCGCGGTGTTCGCCGCCTGAGCTACTGCCGCGTCCAGCCGTCGAAGGAAATGATGTCGTCCACCGGCGGGCGGTTGGCGGGGGAGAACTCGCGCTGGGTTGAGTAGGCCACCGCGAGCAGGCCGATCTGCTGGACGGCCTCGTGGCCCGAATGTTCGAGGCCGACTGCCGACCGGATTTCGAGACGCAACCGGACCTGCTGGTGTCCGCGCTGGGGAAGGGACTGAACCTACCGGCGCCGGATGCCGATCCGACGCCAGCTGCGCCGCCGCTGGGTAGGTCCGGACGTGGCCGAGCTGTGGTCCCGCTCCCGCAGATTCCGGCTCCGCACCAGGTCCGAGTTGGTCCGCCGCACCGCGCGCATCGCCGCACCGGCGACGCGGCCCGAGGCCGGGCGCAACCGCAGCCGTCGGTGGCTGCGGGCTCGGCGGATCGCGCGGCGCTCCCGCGGCGGCACCTCCCAGGCCTCCGGGTGCGCGGCGAGCCAGCGGTGCCGGTAGACCGAGTACGGGATGTGCAGCAGGTACAGCACCAGTGCGATCGCCAGCGCCACCAACGGGAACACGATGATCGCGGCGGCCAGCAGGCCGACGCCGACCAGGATCGGCGCGATCGCTTTCGCCGGGGCCTTCACGGTCTTCAGCGACAGCGTCGGGATGCGGCTGATCAGCAGCGCGGCGACCGCGATGGTCCACACGAAGACGACGTACTGCTGGGACCACCAGCCGTCGCCCCACTGCAGCGTCGCGATCAGCGGCAGCATCGCGACCAGACCGCCGGCCGGTGCGGGCACGCCGACGAAGAACTCGGCCGCGTACGGCGGCTGGTCGGTGTCGTCGAGCAGCGTGTTGAAGCGGGCGAGCCGCAGGATCATGCAGACCGCGAAGATCAGCGACGCGACCCAGCCGATGCGGTCCCCGTGCGACTGCCAGACGTAGAGCACCAGCGCGGGCGCGACGCCGAACGAGATGCCGTCGGACAGCGAGTCGAGTTCGGCTCCCATTTTGGACGTCGCGTCGAGCAGCCGGGCGATGCGGCCGTCGAGGCTGTCGAGGACGGCGGCGATGCCGATCGAGCCGATCGACATGGCGTAGTTCCCGGTGAGGGCGAACTGCACCGAGGAGAGACCGGCACAGAGCGCGAGCACGGTGATCGCGTTCGGCAGCAGCCGGACGCCCGGGGTGGTCACGCGGACCATGGTCAGCTTTCTCCCTGCACAGGAAGTTCGGCGAGCACGGTTTCGCCGCCAACGGTGCGCTGGCCCTTGGCCACCACGACCCGGCTGCCTGGCGGCAGGTAAGTGTCGACGCGCGAGCCGAAGCGGATGATGCCGTAGGTGTCGCCCGCGGACACCTTGTCGCCCTCGCGGACGTCGCACCGGATGCGGCGCGCGACCAGCCCGGCGATCTGCACGACGACGAGCTCGTGGCCGTCGACGGTGTGCAGCACCAGCGAATTGCGCTCGTTGACCTCGCTCGCCTTGTCGAGGTCCGCGGAAAGGAATTTGCCCGGCTTGTACGCGACCTTCGAGATCACGCCCGCCGCCGGCGTGCGCTGGACGTGCACGTCGTAGACCGACAGGAAGACGCTCACCCGCATCCGCGGTTCGGCGGGAAGGCCGAGCTCGGCGGGCGGGACCGCTTCCTCGATGAGCGAGACGGTGCCGTCGGCGGCCGAGATCGCGACGTTGTCCCGCGCCGGGGGCACGCGCTTCGGCTCGCGGAAGAACGCCGCCATGCCAGCGGTGGCGAGCCCGCCGACCACGCCGAGGCGCTTGGAGAACCGGCGCAGCACGAGCGTCGCGGCGAGGCCGCCGAAGAGGAACGGCCGTCCTGCCGGGTGCATCGGCGGGAACGTCTCGCGGGCCAGCTGGACAGCGTGCGCGAGGGGGTTACCGGTGGGCTGGCCGCTCATGGGTCGAGTTCCCCGCTGTTCGTCTCGGTCGGTGTAAGGGTCCGATTTGGGCTTCCCCACGCTACCGCCCGCCTGCGGCGGACCCGGCGGCCCCTGGTCGTAAGGGTCGCCGCGGCACGGGTGGGCGCGACCACAAACCGGTAACGACGCGTCGAACAATCCGATAACACCGAGTAGTTGACGCCGCTCGGGACCGGTGCCCGGGCCGACCTGGCGAGGGAGACGATGGCGGTACCCGATCTGCTCGCGCAGCTGTTGCGCGCCTGGCGCCGGGATGTCGTTTCGACGCCCGTTCCGCAGCTCGTCGACCCTGTTCACGCCGCTCGGCTCGTGCGGGCCGCGGCCCGGGTGCGTGCGTCCCCCGACGAAGCACGCACCCGGCCGCGGAACGGATCAGTTTAGCCCGCGCACCAGGTGTTCTGACGGTTCGTCGGAAAACCGTTACCAACGGTCACGATCGCGGCGGCTCGAGGTCGCGGCTCCGACCAGCCGCAGCACGAGCAGCAGCACGACCGCGCCGAGGATGGCGACGCCGAAGCTCGGGAAATCGAAGTCGAAGTGCTGCTGCTCACCGGTCGCGAGCCGGTAGATGAAACCGCCGAGGGCCGCCCCGACCACGCCGACCAGCACGCTGACGAGACAGCCCTGCCGCTGCCGTTCCCGGCCGCCGACCACGAGGTTCGCGATCCAGCCGACCAGCGCGCCGAAGACGATCCACAGGATGATGCCCATGCCTCGAGGATACCCGCGGGCTATTGCACAAGAGTTCTTGTGCAACTACTCTTGTGCAATATGGAGGTCCGCGATTCCCAGGTGCTGGCCGCGATGTCGCATCCGTTGCGCCGCCGCCTGCTGGACATGCTGAAGCTGGACGGCCCGGCCACCGCGTCGGTGCTCGCGGAGAAAACCGGGCAGGCGGTGGGCAACGTGAGCCACCACTTGAAGGTGCTTTCCGGGGCCGGTCTGGTGGTCGAAGCGCCGGAGTTGGCGCGGGATCGGCGAGAACGGTGGTGGCGGCGCCCGTCCGACACGTTGTCGTGGGTCACTTCGGACTTCGCCGGGGACCCGGTGGCGGATGTCGCGGAGGCGGTGAGCCTCGATCGGCAGACGACGTTGTCGCGGGCCTGGCTTTCGGAAATGGAGACGGCTCCGAAGGAATGGCGCGACGCGTGGTTCTCGACTGATGCGTGGATGCGGTTGACGCCTGCGGAATTGGCGGAGTTGAACGATCGGATGGCCGCGCTTTTCCAGGAATTCGGTGCTAGGTCGGCTTCTGATCCTTCGACGGAACGGCAGCCGGTCTTCGTGTTTGGGCGTGGGTTCAGAGCACAGCCGTGAGAGGCGCCGCGTTCCGTCTCTTGTGGACTGGGCAGACGGTCAGCACGGTCGGCAGCGCGGTGGCCAGTGCGTCGGTTCCGTTGGTAGCGTTGCTGGTTCTGCACGCCTCGACGTTCGAGGTCGCTTCGCTGACCGCTGCCGCGTGGGTTCCGTGGCTCGCGGTGGGGTTGCCTGCCGGGGCTTGGGTCGACCGGTGGCCTAAACGGCGAGTGATGCTCATCTGCGACGTCATCCAGATGGCTGCTTTTCTCGCCGTTCCTGTTTCGTGGGCTTTTGGCTCTCTTTCTGTCAGGGTGCTTTTGGCTGCCGCTTTGGTGGGCGGCTTTGCTAAGGTCTTCTTTTCCCTTGCCTATCGAGCTTTCCTTCCGTCTGTCGTGGACGATGCGGATCTATTGGGAGCCAACGTCCGGCTCCAGGGTGCGGAGTCCGCCGCGCAAGTCGGCGGTCCTGGTTTGGCTGGACTGCTGGCTTCGTCGTTCGGACCAGTCAGTGGGGTGCTCGTGGATGCGCTGAGCTTCGGGTTTTCCGCACTATGCTTAGGTATTTTGCGCGCCGACGAACCATCTCCGCGCCCGCGAACGCGCTTGCGCACCGAAATCGCCGAAGGCATGCGAATCGTGACCCGGGACCCTTACCTGCGGATGCTGGTTCTGTCCGGCGGGGTCGCGAACCTGGCCCTGAACGGCTTTTTCGCGGTGGCAGTGGTGTTCCTGGTTGACGTGCTTGGTCAAGGCCCGGGTGCCGTCGGACTTGTGCTCGCTCTAGGCGAGGTCGGCGGGGTGCTCGGCGCGACGCTGGTGAGCCGCGTGGCCCGCCGGACCGGCACCGCTCGGGGTTTCCTGTGGTGCGAAGCGCTGGTGGTCCCGGCGATGCTGCTGGGCCCGCTGGCTCAGTCCGGATGGGGCTCGACGCTGTTTGTCCTTGCCGGAGCAGGAATCGCGGCGGGCGTGGTGGGGTCGAACGTGCTGGGCGCGACGTTCCGGCAGCGGTATTGCCCGCGTCATCTCTACGGACGGATCAGCGCGAGCTCAGCGATGGTCAACTACGGCACGATCCCGCTGGGCGCGCTGCTGGGCGGAGCGCTCGGACAAGCGGCCGGGGTACGGGTAGCCATGTTCGCGATGGTGGGCATTCAGCTGGCTTCGCTGGGAGTGCTGCTCGTGGGCCCGTTGCGGCGGGCGCGGGATTTTCCGGCAGCAACCCCTCTCTCCCAGCGCTAAAGCAGCAACACCTCTACCTCGTCCCCCTCCGAAACCTCCGAAACCTCCTCCGGCAGCACAATCAGGCAGTTCGCCTGCGTAAACGCCGCCAGCAAATGCGATCCCGGCCCGCCCCTCGGCCCGACCATTCCGGTCACCTCGCCGAGAACCGGCGTGAAGAACCCCCTCCGGAACTGGCGTCGTCCGGCTGGAGAGGTCATGTCCTCGGTCAACCGGGCCCGCACTCGCCGGCGGTCCACGTCTGAATGGCCCATCGCCGACAGCACCGCCGGGCGCAGGAACGCTTCGAACGACACCAGCACACTCACCGGGTTCCCCGGCAGCGTCACCACTGGCACGCCGTTCCACCGGCCGCACCCCTGCGGGCCGCCCGGTTGCATCGCGATCTTCTGGAATTCCACGCCCTGCCCGGTCAGCGCGTCCTTCACCACTTCGTACGCGCCCGCCGACACCCCGCCGGAAGTGATCAGCAGGTCCACCGACTCCAGGCGCGGCTCGATGATCTTGCGGAATTCCTCCACCTCATCGACGACGCTCCGCACGACCTCGACCTGACAGCCGAGCTCCCGCAGCGCCGCCGCCAGCATCACGCTGTTCGACTCGTAGATTTGCCCGTGCTGCAACGGGTTCGGGGCTTCCACCAGCTCCGTGCCGGTCGACACCACCAGCACCGACAGCGGCCGGTACACCTCCAGTTCCGCCAAGCCGACCGCCGCGGCGAGACCGAGGTGCGCGTGGCTCAGGACGGTGCCCGCGTGCAGGGCGACGGCCCCCTTCGTGACGTCCTCGCCGGTCCGGCGGATGTGGTTGCCCGCCGCGGCCGCGCGGGAGATCCGGACTTCCGACGTACCGCGGTCGGTATCCTCGACCATCACGATCGCGTCCGCGCCCGGCGGCAGCGGCGCGCCGGTCATGATCCGCTGAGCGGTACCCGATTCGAGCGGTTTGACGTCGACCCGGCCAGCCGGGATGTCGTCGGCCACGGGGAGCGTCACCGGCGCCTCGGCGACGTCCGCGGCGCGCACGGCGTACCCGTCCATCGCGGAGTTGTCGAACGGCGGCAGCGCCACGCCGGCGAGCACGTCACGGGCCAGGACGAGCCCGGCGGCCTCGGCCACGGGAACAGTGCGGACAGGGGCGCGGCCGAGCAGTTCGGTCACGGTCTCGCGGTAGGCGTCGACGGAGATCACGCGGACCATCCTCCCTCTTGCTGCCCGTCGTGCAACACTCTCCCGGCACAAGCCGGGGAGTACGGGGAGAGTTCTGATGCAGTTTCGGGTCCGCAACCAGCCCGGGCGCGCCGCGCTCGCGACGCCCCGCTGACATGCGCGTCCACACCAGGCACACGCCGGGGTTCGGCGTCGCCCGCGTACTGCTCGCCCCCGGCGAAGCCGTGCAGGCCGTCGCGGAAACGTTGCTGGCCAGCAGCTTCAACGTGGCGGAGACGAACCAGAACCGCGGCCGCAAGGGCGGCCGTTCGGTGTTCACCGCACCGCAGGAGGGCGGCTGGGTCGACCTGGCCCCGCTGGGCCCCGGCGACGTCTACCCGCTCGAACTCACCGGGTCCACCGGCTGGTCGGTGCACCGCGACGGCGTGCTCGCCCGGCCGAGCACGGTCCGCGTCGACCAGAACTGGGCCCCGCTGCAGCAGTTGTTCGGCGCCGATTCCGGGTTCCTCGAGCACTACAGCGGCCGCGGCCCGCTCCTGCTCACCGCGCCCGGCCCGGTCGACTCGTTCGACCTCGGCCGCGGCGAGATCGTGACCGTGCGCCCGGACTATCTCCTCGCCTATCCCGACACCGTGCAATGCCGGTTGCGCGCGCTCGACCCGAGCGGCCCGCAATCGCTGCGGACGGGCGAAGGGCTCGTCCTCGATTTCGCCGGACCGGGGACCGTCCTCGTCCAATCACGCAACCGGCGAGTAGCGCGGGCGTAAGAGGAATCTGCCGATTACCCCATTGCCGGGAGCGCTGATTCCGGTAGCGTGAACTGCACTTCGCACGCTGATGGACAGCGGATTCTCGTCCCGAGGGAGGGCGCCGTGGCAGTCGGCACCGTCAAGTGGTTCAACTCGGAAAAGGGCTACGGGTTCATCGAATCCCCCGAAGGCCCGGACGTCTTCGTTCACTATTCGGCCATCCAGGCCGACGGATTCCGCACTCTCGACGAGGGCGACCGGGTGGAGTTCGAAGTCCAGTCCGGCCGCGACGGCCGAAGCCAGGCCGCGGACGTCCGCAAGGTCTAGCGAGGCAGGTCCGCTGACCGGTTGGGCGAACCGGCAGTGGCAGCGGATACCGGCGCGTTAAGCTGCGCTGCGTGACAGGCGACGTGTCGGGGGACCTCACCGGTCGCCAGCTGGGCCACTACCGCATCGACTCGGTGCTCGGCAAGGGCGGCATGAGCGTGACCTATCAGGCCACGGACACGCGGCTCGGCCGCAAGGTGGCGCTGAAGGTCATCGGTGACCACCTCGGCGCCGACGCCGAGTTCCGCGAGCGGTTCGTCGACGAGGCACGCAACACCTCCGCGATCGACCACGCCAACGTCGTGCCGCTGTACGACTTCGGCGAGCTCGACGGCATGCTCTACATCGCCATGCGGATGGTCGACGGCGGGGACCTCGCCGGCCTCATGTCCGCGGGCCCGATCAGCCCGTCCCGCGCGCTCAGCCTGCTCGACCAGGTCGCCGACGCCCTCGACACGCTGCACAACCACGGCCTCGTGCACCTTGACGTCAAACCGGCCAACGTCCTCGTCACCAGCCGCGAGACCTCGCGCGAGCACGTCTACGTCGCCGACTTCGGTCTCACCCGCCGCGGAGCCACCGGCCACCGCACCCGCGGCGGCGACTTCCTCGGCTCGCCCACCTACGCCGCGCCGGAACACCTGCGCGGCGAACCGCTCGACGGCCGCACCGACCAGTACGCCCTCACTTGCGTGCTGTTCGCCTGCCTGACCGGCACCCCGCCGTTCCGCGGCGACGTCCCCACCGTCATCAAGGGCCACCTCGGCGGAGAACCGCCGTCGGTGGCGAGCGTGGTCGCGCTCCCGGCCGCCGTGGACGACGTGATCCGCAAGGGCATGGCGAAAAACCCGAACGACCGCTACCCGAGCTGCGTCGCGATGATCGCCGCGGCCCGGGTCGCGCTCGGCTCGCTCGCGACCTCGGACACCCCGCCGGGCCCCGCCCGGCCGAACGGACTTCCGGAGGCGGGCATGCAGCAAGGACCTGGCGGCACCGGCGGACCCGGCGGTTCGGGATCCGGGGCTGGCGGACCGGCTGGGCAAGGCGGCCCTGGCGGACCTGGCGCTGGTCCCGGCGGGCAGCCTGGAGCTCCCGGAGCTGCGGGACAGGGCGGTCCCGGCGGTGGTGCGCCCGGCGCGGGCTCTCCCGGCGGGCAGGGCGTCCCCGGTGGTTGGGGCACCCCGCAACCCGGCCAAGCGGGATACCCCGCCCAAGGCGGCTACGGCGGCCCAGCCGGTTACGGCAACCAGCCCCCGCCCGGTTATCCAGCACAGCCCGGACAGCCGCACCCTGGCCAGCAGGGCTACCCCGGCCAGGCACCGGCGGGCCCACCTCCCGGCTACGGCTACCCCGGCCAGCCGGGCCAGCAGCCACCGCAAGGCCCCCCGCCCGGCTACGGCGGCTACCCGAACCAGTCCGGCTACCCCGCTCAACCCACCCAGCAGGGGCACCCGAACCAGGCCTTCGGCGACCCGATGCGGTTGCGCCCGCCGTCCCCGGCAGGCGGCGCGGGCGCGTTCGAAACGAAGCCCAAGAGCGGCGGCCTGAAGTGGCTGTGGATCGCGCTCGGGGTGCTCGTCGTGGCTGGCCTGGTCGTCGGCGCGATCTTCCTCTTCGGCGGGGACGACAAGGACAACGGCGGCACCGCTCCGACGTCCTCGGCGCCCAACATCCCGGTCGGTCCGGGCGGCTCGAAGTCGGCCGGCCCGTCGTCGCTGCGCCCGCCGCCGTCGTCGATCCACATCCAGCCGAGCCACTGACCGGGTCGACCCGGTCCCGCCGGGCACTGGCGCTGACCTGCGCTCCTTGCACTCGACCCCGGAGAGTGCTAAACACGGCATTGGCACTCGACGCCGTCGAGTGCTAGGCGAGCGGTCACCGACCGCCTGCCTGAAGGTCGGGACGGTGAGGCTGACCCACCGGTCAGTCGTCCGTCGCGGGCACCGAGCCTGGCCGAGGACGTGTCCTGCTGCCGCCGCTGGAGACAGCGCGGCGGTGGCGCCCAATACCGGAGGACCACACCGCAATGGCCAAACTGATCGCGTTCGACGAGGACGCCCGCCGCGGTCTTGAGCGCGGCTTGAACACCCTCGCCGAAGCCGTCAAGGTGACCCTCGGCCCGCGGGGCCGGAACGTCGTGCTCGAAAAGAAGTGGGGCGCGCCGACGATCACCAACGACGGTGTCTCCATCGCCAAGGAGATCGAGCTCGAGGACCCGTGGGAGAAGATCGGGGCCGAGCTCGTCAAGGAAGTTGCCAAGAAGACCGACGACGTCGCGGGCGACGGCACCACCACCGCCACCGTGCTCGCCCAGGCGCTCGTGCGCGAGGGCCTGCGCAACGTCGCGGCCGGTGCCGACCCGATCTCGCTGAAGCGCGGCATCGAGGCGGCCGTCGAGGCCATCACCGAGCAGCTGCACAAGGCCGCCGTCCAGATCGAGACCAAGGAGCAGATCGCTGCTACCGCCTCGATCTCGGCCGCTGACCGCACCATCGGCGAGCTGATCGCCGAGGCGCTGGACAAGGTCGGCAAGGAAGGCGTCGTCACCGTCGAGGAGAGCAACACCTTCGGGCTCGAGCTGGAGCTCACCGAGGGCATGCGCTTCGACAAGGGCTACGTGTCCGGTTACTTCGTGACCGACCCGGAGCGCCAGGAAGCCGAGCTGGAGGACCCGTACGTCCTGCTCTTCGGTTCCAAGATCTCCAACGTCAAGGACGTCCTGCCGCTGCTGGAGAAGGTCATCCAGTCCGGCAAGCCGCTCCTGATCATCGCCGAGGACGTCGAGGGCGAAGCCCTGGCGACCCTGGTCGTCAACAAGATCCGCGGCACCTTCAAGTCCGTCGCCGTCAAGGCCCCGGGCTTCGGCGACCGCCGCAAGGCGATCCTGCAGGACATCGCGATCCTGACCGGCGGCCAGGTCATCTCCGAGGACGTCGGCCTCAAGCTGGAGAACGCGGACCTGTCGCTGCTGGGCCGTGCCCGCAAGGCCGTCATCACCCGTGACGAGACCACCATCGTCGAGGGTGCGGGCGACGCCGACCAGATCCAGGGTCGCGTCAACCAGATCCGCGCGGAGATCGAGAACTCCGACTCGGACTACGACCGCGAGAAGCTGCAGGAGCGGCTCGCGAAGCTGGCCGGCGGCGTGGCCGTCATCAAGGCCGGCGCCGCGACCGAGGTCGAGCTGAAGGAGCGCAAGCACCGCATCGAGGACGCGGTGCGCAACGCCAAGGCCGCCGTGGAAGAGGGCATCGTCGCCGGCGGTGGCGTGGCCCTGATCCAGGCTGCCGAGGCCGCTTTCGCGGGCCTGAAGCTCGAGGGCGACGAGGCCACTGGCGCGAACATCGTCAAGGTCGCCGTCGAGGCTCCGCTCAAGCAGATCGCGATCAACGCCGGTCTCGAGGGCGGCGTCGTGGCGGAGAAGGTCAAGGGCCTGCCGCAGGGCCACGGCCTGAACGCCGCCACCGGCGAGTACGAGGACCTGCTCGCGGCCGGCGTGCCGGACCCGACGAAGGTCACCCGCTCCGCGCTGCAGAACGCCGCTTCCATCGCGGCGCTGTTCCTGACCACCGAGGCTGTCGTCGCGGACAAGCCGGAGAAGGCTGCTGCCGCTCCGGCCGACCCGTCCGGCGGCATGGGTGGCATGGACTTCTGAGTTCGGCTGCTTTTCCGGCGAAGCCCGGTTCACCCTCGCGGTGGGCCGGGCTTCGCCCGTTCCTGGGCTCAGTCTTCGGGCGTCAGGACCGCGGCGGCGGCGTAGACCGGGAGGATCACCCCGGCCGAGAGCACGGCCCCGGCGACCGCGGCGATCCGCACCACCGCGGGGTCGACGTTGAGGTAGTTGGCCCATCCGCCGCACACGCCGGTGAGCATGCGGTCGGAGCGGCTGCGGAAGATCTTCTTGGCCGGTGCGGCCTGCACGTTGTCCGTCATGCCAGCAATACTCCGCGCCGGGAGCCCGCCGCACATCCGGGAACGTCCCGGAGAAAGCCCTGGGGCCGCGACCCTGAAGTCTCCCTTATCCGCTGATCTTCCGGACCCGCTCGAACCGGTCCAGCCACGCCGCTTCCACCTCGGGCGACGCGGCGAATTCGGCGTAGGCGTCGGGTTCCGGCGCTTGCCGCAGCACTGGCAGATAACCGTCCACAGGGGACAGCGTGGCGGTGCAGACATCCCCGCGCAGCAACGACATCGTGCCGAGTCCGCAGGCGAAGTGCAGCTCCGGCAAGGCTCCGGCGAGGGCGAGCCCGGCGGCCAGCCCGACACTTGTCTCGACCGCCGACGACACCACGCACGGCAGGCCGCACGCCTCCGCGACCTCCAGCGCACGCCGTACTCCGCCGAGCGGGGCGACCTTGAGCACCGCGATGTCGGCAGCTCCCGCGACCGCGACCTTCAGCGGATCTTCCGCGCGGCGGATCGATTCGTCGGCCGCGATCCGCACCGACACCCGGCGTCGAACGGCGGCCAGGTCGTCGATGGTCGGGCACGGCTGCTCGGCGTACTCCAGCCCACCGGCCGCGCGGTCCAGCTCGCCCAGCGCGTGCACGGCGGTGTCGACATCCCATGCCATGTTGGCGTCGACCCGGATCGCGCCGGACGGACCCAGCGCGTCGCGCACCGCTTCGATGCGCGCGCAGTCCTCGGCCAGCGTCGCGCGTTTGTCGGCGACCTTGACCTTCGCGGTGCGGCAGCCGGAGGTTCGGACCAGTTCGTGCGCGCGTTCCGGCGACACGATGGGGACTGTCGCGTTCACCTCAATGCGGTCGCGGACCGGTTCGGGCCAGCCTTCTTCGCTCGCCTCGAGCGCGGCGGCGAGCCAGGGAACGCTTTCGGTGTCCGAATAGTCCGCGAACGGGCAGAACTCGCCCCAGCCGGCGGCACCGCGGAGCAACAGCCCTTCACGGACGGTGATGTCCCGGAACCGGGTGTGCAGCGGGAGCGCGTAGACCTGCATGACTGCCGATCATGCCATCGCCGCCGCGGCGGAACCTAGGTGCCGCGGGGGCCGTCTCAACGCCACAATGGAACGTGTGGACGGCCTCGACTTCCGGGTGCTCGGCCCGGCCGAGGTGCTGGCCGGGGACCAGGTGGTGCCGCTGGGCGGCAGCCGCCCGCTGATCGTGCTCGCCGGACTGCTGCTGCGGGCCAACCGGCTGGTGTCGGTCGACGTGCTCAGCCACTGGCTGTGGGGCGACGACCAGCGCCGGTCGAAGGGCGCGCTGCAGACGTATGTCCTGCGGTTGCGGCGGGCGCTCGGCGACGGCGCGTCGATCCGCACCGAACGCGGCGGCTACCTGCTGGAAGTCGACGAGAACGCGATTGACCTCGGCCGGTTCCGGCAATTCGCGGCGAGGGGCCGCAGCGCGGCGGAACGAGGCGAACACCGGCGGGCGGCGGGGTATTTCGAGGAAGCGCTGGGACAGTGGCGGGGTTCGGCGCTGCAGAACGTGGAGTCGGACACGCTGCACCGGGACGAGGTCGGGCAGCTCGCCGAGGAGCGCACGCGGGTGCGCGAGCTGTGGGCCGAGACGTTGCTGACCGTCGGTGAGCACGACACCGTCGTGCCCGAGTTGGAGCGGTTGACGCGCGAAAATCCGCTGCGGGAACGACCGCACGAGCAGTTGATGTACGCGCTGCTTCGCTCCGGACGGCAGGCCGAGGCGCTGGACGTGTACCGGCGGATCAGCGGATTGCTCGCCGAGGAACTGGGTTTGGACCCCGGTGCCGGACTGCAGCGCGCACACCGGCTGGTACTGGGCGGCGACGCGGGCACCCGGTTCCGGACGCCTCTGGAACCCCATATACCGCACCAACTTCCGGCCGACCTGGGTGCTTTCGCCGGTCGAGCCGCGGATCTGAAAGCCTTGCGCGCGTTGCTGCCGGAAGCCCTCGACGACGGGACCTCCACACCCATCGCGTCAGTGGAAGGCATGGGCGGACAGGGTAAAACGACCCTTTCTGTCCACTTCGCACACCAGATTGCCGACCGTTTTACCGGTGGTCAAGTGTTTCTGGACTTGCGTGGCTACGGTCCAGGCGCACCGGTGCCGCCGATCGCCGCGCTGGAGACGATGCTCATCGCGCTGGGTGTTCCCGCCGACCGAATCCCGTCCGGTTTGGACGAACGAGCGGCGACTTGGCGCACGTACACTACCGGACGGCGGCTATTGGTGGTGCTGGACAACGCGAACAGCACCGAACAAGTGCGCTACTTGTTGCCTGGACCGGGATGCCTCGTCGTGGTGACGAGCCGCTGGCAGTTGCGCGGGCTGGTCGCGACACACGGTGCCCGACGAATCGCTCTGTCTGAATTGGACAGTGAAGAAGCGGTGGAACTGCTCGCCTCGGCCATCGGGGTCGAGCGGGTGCACGAGGATCCCGTCGCGGCTGGCCGGTTTGTGCAGTATTGCGGCGGACTCCCGCTGGCGATCCGGATCCTCGCCGTGCGCGCGGCGCAGTTCCCGCGGCTGCCGCTGGACGAGTTCGTGACAGCGCTGCCCTCGGATGCCGGCCGGTTGAGCACTTTCGACCTAGGCGACGGCGACGAGACCAACATCCGCACGGTCTTTTCTTATTCCTACCGGGTTTTGTGTCCAGCGGCGGCGAGGCTGCTGCGGTTGCTGGCGCTGTCGGTCGGCCCGGATTTGTCGCTGGGTATGGCAGTAGCGCTCAACGGAAGGTCTGAAAAGGACACTCGCGGCGCTCTCGACACGCTCGTTTCGGCGCACCTGCTCACCCAGCCGAAACCGGGCCGATACCAGTTTCACGACCTGATTCGCGCCTATGCCACTGAACTGTCGGAACAAGAAGACGACGCCGCCGAACGCACGGCGGCCAGCGCGCGATTGCTCGGCTGGTTCATCGCGTCGGCGCGGAACGCGGGTCTGGCGATGCGTCCGCACCAGCTGATGGACGAAATCGGGCCGATCCCGTCTGAGGGTGCGCTCGAGTTTTCGGACTTCCACCGGGCGCTGGCTTGGTTTATCGAGGAACACGCGAATCTGCTCTCGGTGATCCAATGGTCGTTCCGGATCGGCCAGTACGCGCGGTGCTGGCGACTGGCGTGGTCGCTGTTCACCTATTTCGCCGGCCGCGCACGGGTCGACGAATGGCGGTACGTCTTCGAGATCGGCCTGCGGGCGGCGCGGAATTCCGGTGAGCGGCAGGGTGAAGCGGCGATCCTCAATGGACTCGGCGTGATCGAGGGAGTCGCGCGGAACTACGTGCTGGCGCGCGAGTATCTCGAGCAGGCGCTGGCTGTGCAGCTGGAACTCGGCTCGCTGCCGGGGGAGGCGCGGGCGCGTTACAACCTGGCGATGACCGCGCAGAACATCGAGGACTTCCCGGAGGCGTACCGGCATGGCCTGCGGTCGCTGGAAATCACGCGGGAACTGGGATTCACCTCGGTGGAGGCGAACGTTTTGCGCGCCTTGGGTGACCTGTGCGCGATGATGGGCGACTACCCGCAGGCCCTGTCGCTCGCGGACGAGGCGCTGGCTTTGGTCCCTCCAGACGACCTGCCGCAGGGCCGCTTTTCGTTAGCCGCGAGGGCCCGCGCGTTGCTGGGCTTGGGGCGGCACGTGGAGGGAATCGAGTGTCTGTCCGAGGCAGTCGACATGTTCTTCGCGATGGACGAGGAGTATGAGGCCGCGGATGTGCTGTCGGAACTCGGCACCGCACACCTACGCTACGGCCGCACCGCCGCGGCCCGAGACTGCTGGCTACGCGCGGTCCGGTTGTTGACGAGGCTGGACCACCCGGACGCGGACCGGGTGCGGGCGCAGCTGGCTGGGTTGGTGCGGGGGTAGTTTCGGCGGTGATGCCGCGATGCCGGGCTCGGGATCGCTGGCTGGGCAAGGTTGTTGATGCGGTTGGGCCGTCCGGCTCGGGCACGGGCGCGGTTGGCTGGGGTGGGTAAACGTGGCTAGCTTCTGCCGCAGTGCCGCAGTGCCGCAGTGCCGCAGTGCCGCAGTGCCGCAGTGCCGGATCGCTGGCTGCGCGGTTCTTGACGCGGTTGGATCATCCGGATGCGAATCGGGTGCGGCGCAGTTGGCTGGGGTGGGTCAAGGGGGCTAGCTTCGGCCGCAACGCCGCAACGCCGCAACGCCGCAACGCCGCAACGCCGCAACGCCGCAACGCCGCAACGCCGCAACGCCGCAACGCCGCAACGCCGCAAGACCGGATTGCCGCAACGTGGAATTACTGGCTGCGCGCGGGTCTGGCCATCGACGAGCTGGATCAGGCGGACGTGGATGAGGATCGGCCGCAAAGCCGCAGTGCCGCAGTGCGCACATGCGCGACGGCAGCTCCGCCGTGGCGCGGGGTTGTTGGTTGTGTGCGGTTAGGCAGTTGGCTGGCTAGGCCACTCTGATGCGGATGCCAGCGCGGTCGACCGGCTTGCGGTGGAAGGAGGTCCAGCCTTACCGCTGCGGCGCGAGATTGGTTGGACCACTCCGGCGCGGAGCAGGTGCGAAGGGGCACTCGACCGGGTGGCTTCGGCCAGATCGCCGCGGTCCGAGATGGTGCGGGGTCTGGCAGGTGGCGCGGCTGGAACATCCCGGCGCGAAGTGGGCAAGCACAGTTGCCTGGCACCAGGGCCAACTTCCGCCGTTTGACAGAGTGTTTCCTGTTGTTCACCTGAGGGCAGCGGGGCGCGGTGGTCCGCGTGCCGACCCCCAGCGGCAGCACGTAGACCACCGGCGGCCCGTGCCACTACCCAACCGGAGTGCGCTCACTGTCCGCTCACTGTGTCGGGTCGGGTTCTGCGGGGAGGCCGAGCAGGCGGGCGAGCGTGACGGCGTTGTGCGGGGCCGCGACTTTGCTGTCGTTGTCGAAGTAGACGTGCACGTCGCGGCGGCCGTTGTCGTGCCATTCGGTGATCTTCGCGGCCCAGGCGCGCAGGGCTGAGTCGGAGTAATTGCTGGTGTAGAGCTCTTCCGCGCCATGCAACCGGACATAACTGAAATCAGTGGTCTGGTCCTCCCGGTACGGCCACGGCGCGGCGGCGTCGGAGGTCACCAGGGCTACCTGGTGTTTTTTGAGCAAATCCAGCGCTTCGCTCGTGGTGAAGCTCGGGTGGCGCACTTCGAGCGCGTGCCGCATCGGTCGGTCGGGTCCTGGTTCCAGAAACGGCGGGGACTTGAGTTTGTCGTCGTGTTTCGCTCCGAGCGTGGCTGCTTCGGTGGTGGTGCGGGGGAGTTGGCTGAGGAACGTCGAAACCCGATCGGGGTCGAAGACCAGCCGCGCTGGGAGTTGCCAGAGGAACGGTCCCAGTTTGTCGGCGAGCGCGAGGACGCCGGAGCCGAAGAAGTTGGCGAGCGCGGTTTCGACGTCCCGCAACTGTTTGAGGTGCGTGATGAACCGGCCGCCCTTGACGGCGAACAGAAATCCGGCTGGGGTTTCGGCGCGCCAGCCGAGGTAGCGCTCCGGTCGCTGCAGCGAGTAGAAGGACCCGTTGATCTCGACGGCGTTCATCTGCCGGGAGAGGTGCTCGAGTTCGCGTCGTTGCGGCAGTCCAGACGGGTAGAACGCGCCGCGCCACGGCGGGTATCGCCAGCCGGACGTGCCCACTCGGATCTGGCCGATTTCGCTCACCGCCTTTCGTGCCCGGGGATTCCCGTCTGGACGGTCGCGGAAACCCAGCCTTTGGGACAGCTGGGCTGATTATTGGGACAGATGTCCTGTTCGCCGGGCTGCGGCGGTCACAACAGTCGCGGCCCGGATACCGGAGTGCTAGACGTGCGTGGAGCTGATGACCTGACCGCCCGGTGGGCGCGGGACGATGTCGAACGGAGTCGCGACGTTGGGGGCATGTTGCGTGGCCGCGTCGATGAGCTTGCGCGGTGCCGGGAGGTCGGTCAGAGCGAGCAGGAAACCGTCGGACCCGAGGTTTACGGCTGGAGGTTCTCCAGGTCCTCGAGCAGGTTCGGGTGCGTGGGCTGCCAGCCGAGGACTTCGCGCGTACGGACGCTGGTGGCGGGCTGGTCCCGGGCGAAGATCGGGCCGAACGGGCCGAAGTTTTCCTGCGGCACCGGTTCGACTGGCAAGCCGAGCCGTCGGCCGATGACGGCCGCGATGTCGCGGACCGCGTCGCCCTCGTCGGCTACGGCATGCCAGGCCGTTCCGGCCGGTGCTGATTCGAGCGCCAGGCGGAACAGGGCCGCCGCGTCGCGTGCGTGCACGGCTGGCCAGCGTTGGGTGCCGTCGCCGGGGTAGCCGACCACGCCGGTGCGGCGCGCCTGTTCGGTGAGCAGTCCGGCGAAGCCGCCCTGGCCCTCGTTGTGGACTGTGCGCGGCATGCGGACCGCCGTGGCGCGCACGCCGCGTGAAGCCATCGCCAGCAGCGCATTGACCGAGCGGCCGCGGCCGGCGACTGGACCGTCGGTCGGCAGCGGATCGTCTTCGGTAGCAGCGCGGCCGGGAACCCACGGCGTGCCCGAGACGGTGACGATCGGACGGTCGCTGCCGACAAGTACTTCTCCCAGCGCGGCCATGGCGGCGCTCTCTTCGGCGATCGATCGCGCGAGCGCTTCCTCGGTGCTGTAGTCGCTGCCGAACGCCAGGCTGATCACGCCGTCGGACTGCGCGGCACCGGTCCGCAGGACGTCGAGGTCGGCGATTTGCCCGCGCAGCACCTGGGCGCCAGCGTCAGTGAGGGCCTGCGCGGACTTGTCCGAGCGGGCCAGCGCGAGAACCGTGTGCCCGTTGGCGAGCAGTTCGGCCACGACCGCGGAGCCGATCGTGCCCGTACCGCCGGTGACGAAAACCTGCATGAGACTCTCCCAAGATGATGAGACCTTTGTCCCGTCACCATACACAGTGACGGGACTATTGTCCCGTCACTAGGATGAGCTCATGGCCCGATGGCAACCGGAGACAACGCAGCGGCTTGTCGTGGCGGCGGTCGACCTGTTCACCGAGCAGGGCTACGACGCCACCACCGTCGCGCAGATCGCCGAACGCGCGGGCGTCACCAAGAGCACGTTCTTCCGGCACTTCTCCGACAAGCGGGAGTTGCTGGTCGCCGGTCAGGAGACGTTGAGCCGGCTGCTCTCCGAGGGAATCGCCGAGGCACCCGCGGAAGCCAGCCCACTGGAGGCAGTCGCGGCCGGTCTCGAACGAGCGTCCGGGGCGATGGGGCCGGCGAACCGAGAACTCGGCCCTCGCCTCAAGGCCGCGGTGGCGGCCAGCACCGAGCTTCAGGAACGGGACGCGCTCAAGAACGTCGGCCTCGCGGCTGCGATGTCTTCCGCGCTGGTCGCGCGCGGGGTCCCCGATCCGACCGCACACCTTGCGGCTGAGTTGGGGGTCATCGCGTTCAAGCGGGGCTATACGCAGTGGTCCGAAGCTGAGCGCGACAGTGAGCACGGTCTCGCGCACTACGCGCTGGCGGCGCTACGGGATCTGCGTGCGGCTGCGGCGTCATTGGAGTGACGCGCGGCGCGAGGCTTGTCTGAGGGGTCTGGCTCAGTGCTCGACGCGGTCACTATCGTGCCTCGCCTCGCCTCGCCTCGCCTCGCCTCGCCTCGCCTCGCCTCGCCTCGCCGTGCCCGCGGCCGCCGGGCTGTGACGAGTCGGCCAAGCCGATGAGACCCGTCGGATGTCCCTGCCGCGCTGGCCGGTGAGGCTCCGTCGAGACGGTCAGGTCTGCCCGGCCCGACGGATTCGCCGACGTCGCCGTGCCTGCCAGTTCGCGGTCAGGTCGACGGATCGCCCGGCGCTGCCGGATGCCGCCGTCTTTGTGGGGGCCGCAGCTTCGCCGGGTCCGATGGATCCTGGCGGGTTGGACGGATCGCTCAGTTCCCTCCGTCGACGGATCGGTCGGCGCCGCCGTATCCGCCAGCTAGCGGCCAGGTTCGACGGATCGCCTGGCGCTGCCGGACGCCGCCTTCCTGGGGAGGTCCGCCAGCTCCGCCGGAGCCGATGGATCCTGCCGCGTTTGACGGATCCGTCAGCTCCCCCGCCGACGGATCCGTCAGCGTCGCCGTATCCGCCGGGCCCGCCAGCTCCGCCAAGCCTCGCTGTGCCGTTGGAGACCGGCGGATCCGGAGCGGCATCGGCGGAGCCTGCGCCGCCTTCGGCCCCGCAGTCCGCACCTCCTCATTTCCTCAGGCCCACGAGAATCGCCACCGTCGGCTCTGTACCAGGGACGTCGCGTACTCCCGCAAATTCCCCGGCTGGGCGAGGTATGTCGGGAGGCTGAAGGCCCGGTGCTCGGCCGCCACTGTCAGCGCCCTGGCGTGGGTGCGGGGTGGGGCGGAGACCGACAACTCGAGCGAGTCGAAGCCCAACGTCACCAGCGTCGCGCCGAAGCGGTCTTCCCAGCTGCGCAGGACCGCTGACAGTTCCGCGACCTGGTCTGTCGACTTGATCATTCCCGTCCAGCCGATGAGGGCCGGGACGTCGGCCGGACGGTCGGCTTGGACCAGGCCGAGCCGGTGCGGGGTGCGGGCGGTCAGGATCGAGCCGGTGTTGCCCGCCTCGGCCAGCGGGTCCGAGCGGCGGTGCGAGCGTTTCGCCAGCCCGGGGAAGCGGGTGCCGAAGGGGCGCAGGCAGGCTCCGCCACAGCACGAGCCGTCCCACCAGCGGGCCAGTACTTCGGCGGGGTCGGCGTTGCCGATGCGGTGACCGGCCGGAGCGAGGCGGCCGCGGTCGTCCAGCCAGTCCTCGCCGCGGGCGGTGAAGCGCTGGTCGGGCGGGATCAGCACGGGCCACAGCCCCGACCGCTCGAACTCCGCGACACAGCTCAGGTACCGCTGCGGCCGCGCGAGCGGCTCCTCCGACACCCAGATCCGCCCGTGCCAGCGCCCTGGCGGCAAGGTCTGGACCGGCGGTGCCCCGACGCCGGGGCGGAACGGTGCGATCGTCATGAGCTTCCCCTCGAACTGGTGTTCGGTACCTGCAGATCGAACAGTAGTTCGAACCACCGACAATTTCCAGGGCACCACTCGCTCGTCCGTTCGAGTGAATCTGGCGAAAGCCCAGGTCGAGGGCGGAAAGAGTCAGCGCCGGGAGACGCGGCGCACCCGGACCGCGACGAACAGGCCGACGGCGATCGCCACCGCGGCGAGCACGACGTACTGGAACACCGACGCGTACCGGTCCACCAGCGACCAGCTCTCCCCGAGCACATACCCGGCCACGACGAACGCGGTGTTCCGCAGGAGGCTGCCGGCCGTCGTCAGCAGCAGGAAGCGGCCGAACGGCATCCGTTCGACGCCAGCCGGCAGCGAGATCAGGCTGCGGAAGATCGGCACCATCCGGCCCAGGAACACCGCCTTCCCGCCATGCCGGGTGAACCACGCTTCGGTCCGGTCGAAGTCGGCGGCGTCCATCAGCGGCAGGCGGCCGAGCAGCGCCCGGCACCGGTCGCGGCCGAGCAGAGCGCCTAGCCAGTAGACGATCACGGCTCCGGCCAGCGAGCCCAGCGTCGTCCAGAAGAGGGCTCCGGCCAGGCTGAAGGTGCCGCGGCTCGCGGAGAAGCCGGCTAACGGGAGGACGAGTTCGCTGGGGATCGGCGGGAACAGGTTGTCCAGGCCGACGACGATCGCGGCGCCGATGCCGCCGAGCGAGTCCATCAGTCCGACGGCCCACCCGGCCAGTCCGGTGAGGGGTTCGGCGGGGGCGGCGAGCAAGAGGTGCACGGGGAGTCCTTTCACGACGGAGACAACGTCGTCGAAGGTAGAAAGCCAAGGCGCGCAACACATTGCTGTCGGCCACCCGGAGAATTGCGGAAAACCGCAGTACTCCGCCCCGACCAGACTGGCTAGCCTGATCAACGTGAACAGACCGCGAGTGCTGCGCCGGACGGCGGGCGTCGGCCTAGGCGCGCTGACGGCGCTCATCGAGGTGTCGTACCTGGTACTCGCCGCGCCGCTCCTCGTCATCCCCGCCGCCCGGCTGCGGGTCTTCCGCGGCGCGCGCAGGCTCGCCGAAGCAGAACGCGCCCGGCAGCAGCGGTTCTTCGACGCCAGCAACGGCGACGACTACGACGGCCGACGCGCCCTCCAATACCTCGTCCCACGCAGCCTCACCGGTCTGCTCGCGCTGGGAGTGTGGGTGTGCATCGGCGCGGGTGTCGGAGCAGGGGCGTTCTACTTCGTCCAACTGGTTTCCGGACAGGCTCCTGGCGGTGCGGGAGAGGGGACCCTCCTGGACTGGCTGCCGGTGCTGGTCCTCGGCGCGATCGCGATATTCCTTTGTGGACAGGGCCTGATCGGCGTGGCCGGACTCGATCGTCGGCTGGCGCGGCGGTTCTTCGGGCCGAGCAGTCAGGAACTGTTGCGGCGCAGGGTTTCCGAGCTGGCGACTACCCGGAGCGAAGTGGTCGAGGCCGTCAACGAAGAACGTCGCCGCATCGAGCGTGACCTGCACGACGGGGTGCAGCAAAGGCTGGTCGCGTTGGGGGTCCTGCTGGGCAGGGCGCGTCGGGCGGACGACGCCCGCCGAGCGGCTGAGCTGGTCCGGCAGGCGCACGAAGAATCGCAGGAAGCGTTGCGCGAGCTGCGAGAGGTGAGCTGGCGCGTGTACCCGATCGCGCTGGACGAAAGCGGTCTCGAGGCCGCGCTGGAGTCTCTGGCCGAGCGCGCCACGATCCCGGTCGACCTTCGTTACGCGCTCGGCGAGCCCTCGCCGGAGCAGGCGACGGTGGTCTATTTCGTGGCTTCCGAGTCGGTCACCAACGCGGCCAAACACGCCAGCGCCAACAAGGTCACCATTGACGTCCGCCAGGAAGAAACCAAGCTCGTCGCCGAGATCACCGACGACGGTTGCGGCGGTGCCCGAGTCGGCTCGAGCGGCGGATTGTCTGGACTAGCCAGGCGGGTGGCGGCGATGGACGGCGAATTCTCCTTGCAGAGCCCCGAAAACGGGCCAACTATAGTGCGGGTGACGCTGCCGTGCGAGTGATCCTGGCCGAGGACGCGACGTTGCTCAGGGAAGGTCTCGTACGGCTGCTGGCGGAGGAAGGCCACGACGTGGTCGCCGCGGTGGGCGATGGCGAGAAACTCCTCGAAGCGACCGCCGAACACCAGCCCGACGTGGTCGTCACCGACGTTCGCATGCCGCCGACCCACACCGACGAAGGACTGCGTGCCGCGCTGGAAATCCGCGAACGCTGGCCGGACACCGGGGTGCTCGTGCTGTCCCAGTACGTCGAGAAACGTTACGCCGCAAAGCTGATCGGCGGCGACGGCGGCCGCGTCGGGTACCTGCTCAAGGACCGGGTGGCGCAGGTCGGCGACTTCCTCGACGCACTGGATCGGGTCGGGGCCGGCGGCGCGGCCTTCGATCCGGAGGTGGTGCGCAGGCTGGTCGCCCGCACCTCGCACGAGGACGCGCTCGCCCGGCTGACCCCGCGCGAGCGCGATGTTCTGGAGAAAATGGCGCAGGGCCACACGAACGCGAGCATCGCCACGCTGCTGTTCGTCTCGCAGAGCGCCGTGGAGAAGCACGCGAACGCGATCTTCGACAAGCTCGACCTGCCGCAGGAGAAGGGCTACAGCCGCCGCGTGCTGGCCGTTCTCCGTTACCTCGGCTCGTAATTCACAGCGGCCGCCGCAGATCCTCCGCGTCGACGATGTGGTACGCGTACCCCTGTTCGGCCAGGAACCGCTGCCGGTGTGCCGCGTACTCCGTGTCCACAGTGTCCCGCGACACGATCGAATAGAAATGCGCCTGCCGTCCGTCGCCCTTCGGACGCAGCAGCCGGCCGAGGCGTTGCGCTTCCTCCTGCCGTGAGCCGAACGTGCCCGACACCTGAATCGCCACCGACGCTTCCGGCAGGTCGATCGAGAAGTTCGCCACCTTCGACACCACCAGCGTGCGCAGTTCGCCGCGGCGGAACTTGTCGAACAGCTCCTCGCGCTCCTTGTTCCGCGTCGAGCCCTGGATGACCGGGGCCTCCAGCTCCGCGCCGAGCATCTCCAGCTGGTCGAGGTACGCGCCGATCACCAGGGTCGGCTCGCCGTGATGCTTGTCCACAATGGACCGGATCACCGGGATTTTCGTCATCGCCGTGGCGGCCAGTTTGTACCGCTCGTCGGAGTCCGCGGTGGCGTACTGCAGCCGCTCGTTTTCCGTGAGCGTCACCCGCACCTCGGTGCATTCCGCCGGCGCGATCCAGCCCTGCGCTTCGATGTCGCGCCACGGCACGTCGTACCGCTTCGGGCCGATCAGCGAGAACACGTCGCCCTCGCGGCCGTCCTCGCGCACCAGCGTGGCGGTCAGCCCGAGCCGCCGCCGCGACTGCAGGTCCGCGGTCATCCGGAACACCGGCGCGGGCAGCAGGTGCACCTCGTCGTAGACGACCAGGCCCCAGTCGCGCGAATCGAACAGCTCCAGGTGCCGGTACTCGCCCTTGGTCTTGCGCGTGACCACCTGGTACGTCGCGATGGTGACCGGCCGGATCTCCTTCTTCTCCCCGGAGTACTCGCCGATCTCGTCCTCGGTGAGCGACGTGCGCGCGACTAGTTCGCGCTTCCACTGCCGCCCGGCGACGGTGTTGGTGACCAGGATCAGCGTGGTCGCCTTGGCGTGCGCCATCGCGGCGGCGCCGACCAGCGTTTTGCCCGCGCCGCACGGCAGCACGACGACGCCGGAACCGCCCGCCCAGAACGCTTCCGCCGCCTGCCGCTGGTAGTCGCGCAGGTGCCAGTCTTCCTCGGCGAGATCGATCGGGTGCGCTTCGCCGTCCACGTACCCGGCGAGGTCCTCGGCGGGCCAGCCGACCTTCAGCAGCGCCTGCTTGAGCCGCCCGCGTTCGGACGGGTGCACGATCACCGTGTCGTCGTCGATCCGCGAGCCCAGCATCGGGCTGATCTTCTTGTTGCGCGAGACCTCTTCCAGCACCGCGCGGTCGGTGGTGGTCATGACCAGGCCGTGCGCCGGGTGGTTGGCGATCTGCAGCCGCCCGAACCGGCCCATCACGTCCACGACGTCGATCAAGAGCGGCTGCGGCACCGGGAAGCGCGAATACGTGGTGAGCGCGTCCACCACCTGTTCCGCGTCGTGCCCGGCGGCGCGCGCGTTCCACAACGCGAGCGGGGTGATCCGGTAGGTGTGCACGTGTTCGGGCGCTCGTTCCAGTTCGGCGAACGGCGCGATCGCGATCCGCGCGTCGTCGGCACGCGGATTGTCGACCTCGAGCAGCACGGTTTTGTCGGACTGGACGATCAGGGGGCCATCAGTCACCTCTCCTTTATACGTTCCCTCCCGTCCCGCGGCCCGGGGATGCCAAGATGGCGGAACGAAGCCGCGGGAGGGGACCCAGTGACCACACCACCGTTCGGCATGCCGCCGATCGCGAACCCGTACCAGCCGCCCCCGCGGCAGCCGGTCCAGCGCGGTCCGAAGCGGGTGTCGGGCAAGCTGAAGGCGCTCTTCGCCGCTCTTGTGGTCGTGGCGCTCGGGCTCGGCACCCTCGGCGCGTTCGGGTTCGCCGCGATCGCGCGCTCGGCGGGACCGCCGGTCGTGGGCAGTTGCCTTTACCTCTCTTCGCTGGGCTCGGAGACGCAGACCTACACCGGGGCGGACTGCTCCGACCAGGCCGCCACCTTCCGTGTCGACGCCGTGTCCAACGGCCGATCCTCCTGCCGCGGCGAGGACTACGTGCGGTTCGAGCTGTATACGTCGGCCCGCAGCACCAGCAAGCCGTCCGAGACGCTGTGCCTGGCGCTGAACGTCGTGTCCGGCGAGTGCGTGCGCGACGTTTCGGACGAGTCGAAGGTCGGCAAGGTCGCGTGCGACGACCCCAAGGCGGAAGCACGCGCTGTGGTGCACAACGGCACGCGGTCGGCGTCGAGCTGCGGCGACAAGGACGTGTCGCTAGTCTATGTGGGGCCGCCGGTGCGGACGATTTGCCTGCAGCCGACCGGGGCGAGCATCTAGCGGCTTGTGGTGGCTATGCCGGACTTTCCGGCCAGCGCGGGACGGTGCTGCGGCGAGTGAACCCGTCCGCCCCCTCGGCGCGGACCGGCCCGGGGCCGTGGAGAAGGTGTCCCAGGACAGGCCGTGCTCGCGGCAGAACCGCGCCACGTTGATCCTCTCGCCGTGTGCTGCCCGGGTGTCCGCGATGTCCTGAGACACCAACTGTCGGCGCTGTGCTCAAACTCAACAGCCGCGGGCCCGACCGGCGTGAACACTCACAAGGCGTTCGGGAGCATCGCCGCCACGTCGAGGCGGTTGGCGAGCTGTCCGGAGCTGTGCATGAGATCGGCCACGCGCTGCAGGCGGGTCGCCGACAGCGTGGTCGGGTAGCTGCCGAGCGAGATCAGCGCGGCGGTGGTCTGGTCGATGTCCGAGAACGACGGCAGCGCGTCGCGCACCTTGGCCGTGTCGGACGCGGCCAGCTGGGCCTGGGTGAGGACGTTCCGGAACGCCGTCAGCGTGCGCGGGTTCGCGGCGGCGAACTGGCCGGTCGCGGCGTAGCCGGACGCTGGGAAGTCCAGCGTCGCGCCGGTCGAACCGTCGGCGAGGATCTGTGCGCCCAGTTCCTTCTCCGCGCGGGTGATGTACGGCTCGACCATCAGCGCGGCGTCCGCGTCGCCGGATTGGAGCGCGGCCGGCATCTGCCCGAACGGCCGGGGCACGAACTCGATCTTCGATTTGTCGACGCCCGCCGTGCCGAGGACCGCACGCGCGGTGAGCGCGCCGATGTCGTCGGGGGAGTCCACCGCGATCTTTGGGGATTTCTTCGCGGTCGGTTCGGTGTAGTCGGAGCCGGGCAGCGTGACGAGGGCGATAGTGGTGCGGCCGAAGGTGTACGCCTCGCCTTGCAATTGCAGCGCGGTGCCGGACGCGGCGGCACGGAACAGCGACACGTCGCTGCCGAACGTCACATCGACCTGTCCGGACTTCAGTTTTTCCACACCGTCGCCGTCGCCGAGTTCCACCAGTTGGACATTCAGCCCGGCCTGGCGGAACTTTCCCGCCGCGACGGCCATCCGCAGCGGGGCGGTGTCGATCGGGCTCGCGACGCCGACCCGCAGCGTCGTGCGTTCCGGCGGCGGCGCTTGCCCGGAGTCACCGGATCCGAACACGGAGCAGCCGCTGAGGGCGAACAACGTCGCCACCAGCGCAAACCTCAGACCGGTCGCTTTCACGTGCCATCCCCTGCCGGGAGAATCTCTGCCTCGTGCTGGATCGTATGGGCCGCTGCCCATACGATCGCCCGCAGGGCTGTGCCCCCGCCAGGGTGGCTTCCCGATCTTTTCGCCGGAACTACCAAGCGGTAGCTTCCGGCGGGAGCCCCAGGACGTCCGCGGGCAGAGGTTCCCGCGGTGGAAAAGGAAGCACAGGTGACCCGTCGCGACGACCGTCCCCGTTCGGGTGACGCGACGGATCCGGCTGCCTCGCGTCCGGTCGGCGGCCGGTGGCGGCTGCGGAACTGGCGGCTGCGCACCAAGCTCTTCGTCGTCCTGCTGATCCCGGCGCTCGCCGTGGTCGTGCTGGTCGGCCTGCGGGTCAACAGCGACCTGCGCGACGCCCGTCAGCTCGCCGAGTTCGCCGCCCGCTGCCGGGTCGACACGACGGTCGCCGAGGTCGTGCACCAGCTGCAGCGGGAACGCGACGTCACGGTGCGGTTCGTCGCGGGCGACCGGAAGGGCCCCACGGACGTCCTCGTCGGCCAGCGCACCCGCGTCGACCTGGCGATCGGCGCGTTCGAGCGGTCGCTCGCCGACAGCAAGCCGCGGCTCGACGAGTCGGCGGCGGGCGATCTGCAGCAGAGCGACGACCGGCTGAGAGTGCTGGGCGGCCTTCGGTATTCGGCCGAGCACTCCGCGTATCCGGCGGATGCGGTGCTCCGTTCTTACAGCGAGCTGATCTCCGGCCTGCTCGACATCAGCGACACCGTCGCGGCCGACGTCACCGAACCCGACCTGGCCCGGCTGCGGCTGGCTGGGAACGCGCTCGCGCGGATCAAGGACCAGATGTCGGTCAAGCGCGCGATCATGTCCGCCGCGATCGCGCAGGGCACGCTCAACCGCGACCGGACGCGCGCGCTGCTCGGCGCGGAAGCCGAACTGGCCGCCGCGCGCAACGACTACCGCACCTTCGCCACGCCGGACGAGCAGCGGATGTACTCGGACACGGTGATCGGCATCGTCGTGGACATCGGCAACGACATGGTCGAGTCGGCGCTCACACGCACGGAGAACAACCAGCCGCTCTCCGGCCTGGACGCCGACCAGTGGGACACCGCGTCGACGTACACGGTCAATCTCGCCCACCAGGTGCAGCAGGCGCTGCTCGTCCAGCTCCAGGACAAAACGGACGCGCGCGCCGCCAGCGCCCGCGCGTCGACGATCTGGGACGGCGGAATCGTCATCGGCGTCCTGCTGGTCGCCGGGGTGCTTTCGGTGGTGATCGCGCGCTCGCTGCTGCGGCCGTTGCGGATCCTGCGCCGCACCGCGCTGGAGGTCGCCGACCACCGGCTGCCCGAGGCCGTGCAGCGGCTGCTCACCGAGCCCGACCCGGCGCCGGAGAACCTGCGGCACCGGGCGGCGGTCGCTCCGGTGCCGATCTTCACCCGCGAGGAAGTCGGGCAGGTCGCGCGTGCGTTCGACGCGGTGCACGGCGAGGCGGTCCGGCTGGCCGCCGAACAGGCGATGCTGCGCGAGAACGTCAACGCGATGTTCGTCAACCTGTCGCAGCGCAGCCAGGACCTGGTGGAGCGGCAGCTGTCCGTGCTCGACCGGATGGAGGCGGGCGAACAGGACCCGGAGACCCTCGGCGGGCTGTTCGAACTCGACCACCTCGCCACCCGGATGCGGCGCAACAGCGAGAACCTGCTGGTGCTGTCGGGCACCGACCTGGCGCGCGAGGACACCGGACCGGTGGTGGCCGACGAGATCATCGGGGCCGCACTGTCCGAAGTGGAGGATTATCAGCGGATCGAGATCGGCCCGGCCCCGGCGCTCGCGGTGCGCGGCGACGCGGTCAACGACCTCGTGCACGTGGTGTCCGAGCTGCTGGAGAACGCCACCCGGTACTCCGGGCCGCAGACGGCGGTCACCGTGGACAGCGCGCGGACGCCGGAGGGGGCGTGGCGGATCGAGATCACCGACCGCGGCGCGGGCATGCCGCAGGCGGAGATCGACCGCACCAACGCGCGGCTGGCGCATCCGCCCGAGGTCGACGTCGAGGTGTCGCGCCGGATGGGCCTGTTCGTGGTCGCGACGCTGGCCGAACGGCACGCCATCGCGGTGAAGCTGAGCCCGGCCGAGGGACGCGGCCTCACCGCGACGGTCGTCGTTCCGCCCGCGTTGATCACCGAAGCCCCGCCGCTGCCGCAGCTGCCCCCGCCGGTCGAACCGGAGCCCGCGCCGGAGCCGGAGCTGCTCGCCCCGCTCGCGCCGCTGGCCCCGCCCGAGGAACCGGAGGAGCCCGCCGAACTGGTCGCGCCGACCCTCGACGCCGGTCCGCTGCGGCGGGCGCCGGTGGTCGAGGAAACGCCGTCGTGGCCGGTCGAATCGGCGCGGTCGCATCTGGAGATCGACGCGCCGACGGACCGGATGCCCGCGTACCGCGACGTGCTGTCCCGCTGGTTCGATCTCTCCGCCCCGCCGGAGGAGCAGGTGGCCCCGGAGCCGCGCCTGGTCGCGCCGATGCCGGAGGTGCCCGCGTTCGAACCAGAACCAGAACCAGAGCCGGAACCCGCGCCCGAGCCAGCGCCGGAGCCCGACCACCAGGCCGCCGAGCCGCGGCACGCCTACGAAGCGCCGCCGGAGTTTCCGACCGAAGACCCGGACGACGCGGCCCCCGCCTGGCCCACCCCGGCGCACCTGGAACAAGAGGACGGGGCCGAGGACACCTGGCCGTTCCTGCGGGTCGCCGACGTGACCGGCGGCCCCGCCGCGGAGCCCGGGCAGCGGCCGATACTCTCGCTTTCCCCCGACGCGGTGCGCGCCCGGATGACGAGCCTGCAAGGCGGCTTCCGGCGCGGCAGGCACGCCAGGGGGGAAGACACCCCGCCACTGGATCGAAACGGATGAGGCATGAGGTCGAACACCGCCCTGCTGGAAGTGATCGCGCTGGGCGCGCAGGATGCGGAGCGGGCGCAGGAGGGCGGAGCGGACCGGCTCGAACTGGTCGCCGACATGGCCAGCGACGGGCTCACCCCGAGCGAGGCGACGGTGCGCGAGGTGCTCGCGGCCACTGATTTGCCGGTGCGCGTGATGCTGCGCGCGGAGAACACTTTCGACGCTCGCGCGATCGACGACGTGCGTGCCTCGGCGGCCCGGCTGGTGTCCGCGGGTGCGCGGGAATTCGTGTTCGGCTTCCTGACCGAGGAGGGCGAGGTCGACGCCGAAGCGTGCCGCGCGCTGCTGAAGGAGATCGACGGCCAGCTATGGACGTTCCACCGCGCCATCGACCGCTCGCGCGACCCGATCGCCGCGTACGACGTGCTGGCCGAACTCGGCTGCGACACCGTGCTGGCGGCGGGGCACCCGAACGGTGTCGCGAGTGGACTGTCGGTGCTGCAGCAGCTGGCCCGGCGAACCGACGGCCCGGCGCTGTTGGTCGGCGGCGGTCTGCGGGCGCAGCAGGTGCATTTGCTGCGCGCCGGCGGCGTGCGCGGTTTCCACGTGGGCGGCGCGGTGCGTCCGTCCGGGTGGGACGCCCCGGTGGACGCGGCGGCCGTGCGCGAGTGGGCCGAACTCGTCAAAGGCTGACCAGTCCGTGCGGGAAGGGAACCTCGCCGGGAATTCCAATTCCGGCAAGGTTCCCTTTTTTGCTTGACGAGCACAGGGCGCGTGTGTGCGCAACCGGTCCGGAATGTCCGCGGCGACCGTCTTCCGACGTCCGATGGTTTCCGGATGGGGCGGGACATCGCGGCGTCAATCAGTCATAAATCGTGCAAGTGGAAAACAAACCAACCGCGATAAGGTCAGCCAAAAGTAGGTTTCTTTGTTTCGAGGGGTTTTTTAGGGTCAGTGATACGGGTCGGTACCGCGATTTAGCCGGCCTGGTCCCCGCCTCTCGAGAGGAATTCTCATGCGCTTGCGCAAGCTCGTCGCCGCCGCGGTTCCGCTGCCGGCGTTGCTGTGCCTGTCCGTGGCCGGCGTCGCGAACGCCGATCCGCTGGTCGCCCTTCCCGGCAACGCCGCACCGCTCGCCGCCAGCGCGCGATCCGGCGATGTCGCGGCTGACCAGCTCATTCCCGCCGCCCTGTCCCTCAAACTGCACAATCAGCAGGCGCTGGCCCGCTTTCTTTCCGACGTGCAGGACCCGGCGTCGGCGCAGTACCGCCATTTCCTCTCTCCGGAGCAGTTCACTGCTGCATTCGGCCCAACGCAGGCCGAAGCCGACCAGGCGGTGAATTTTCTCAAGCGCAGCGGTGCGCAGGGTATTGAGGTTTCCGGAAACCGGCAGGCGATCACCTTCTCGGCGACTGCCGGACAGCTGGAATCCGCCTTCCATACACGGATCGGCAATTACACCGACACCGTCACCGGCCGGAAGTTCTACGCGAACGACTCCGCGCCGGAACTGCCCGCGTCGGTGTCCTCCGTGGTCGATTCGGTCGTCGGTCTCGACAACCACGCGGTGAAGCACCACGCCAAGGCGACGCAGGCGCCGCGCACGGTCAAGCCGGTGACCCCGACCATCCTCAAGACCGCGTACGGCACCAGCGGCATGTCCGCGACCGGCGCGGGCGTGAACGTCGGCTTCGTGGAGTTCGACGGCTACAAGACGTCCGACATCACCGCCTACGACACCAAGTACGGCCTCAAGGCGGGCACGGTCAGCACGGTGTCGGTCAACGGAGCCAACTACGACTCCAGCCCCGGCCAGGGCGAGACCGAGGTCGACCTGGACATCGAGGTCGTGCACGCACTCGCCGCGCCGGCGAACGACTACGTGTACGAGGCCCCGAACTCCAACGCGGGCGAGCTGGCGATGTACCAGAAGATCGCGTCGGACAAGAAGGTCAGCGTCGTTTCGATCTCGTGGGGCTCCTGCGAGGCGGCGGAAGGCTCGGCCGCGGCCAGCAGCGTCGACAAGGCGCTCGCGACCGGTACCGCCGAGGGCATCAGCTACTTCGCCGCGGCAGGCGACGACGGCACCACCGACTGCGCCCGCCAGACCGGCAGCAAGGCGCAGGCCGTGGACTTCCCGGCGTCGAGCCCGAACGTCTCCGGCGTCGGCGGCACGCAGCTGTCGGTGACCTCGTCGAACGGCTACAGCAGCGAGACGACGTGGAACGACGGCGCCACGGGCGGTGCCGGCGGCGGTGGCATCTCGACGCTCTTCGCCGCGCCGTCGTGGCAGTCCAAGCAGAGCACGACCAAGCGCAAGGTCCCGGACGTCGCCGGCGACGCCGCGCAGGGTTCGGCGTACACGATCATTTCCGGCGGCCAGACCGGGAACGTGTGGGGCACCTCGGGCGCGGCTCCGCTGTGGGCGGGCTTCGCCGCGCTGCAGAACCAGGTCCACAAGGGCAGCCTCGGCAACCTGAACCCGACGTTCTACAGCATCGGCAACGGTTCCTCGTACGGTTCCGGCTTCCACGACGTGACGACCGGCAACAACACCTTCAACGGCACCACCGGCTTCTCCGCCGGCAAGGGCTACGACCAGACGACCGGCTGGGGTTCGTTCAACGGCTCCGGACTGTCCGCCCTGATCGGCTGACCGAGGGCTCTCGCGAGTGCCTGCCCCGGGAGTTCCGGGGCAGGCACTCGCCGTGTCTTGTGGACTGAAGCACTGCGGACAACGGCTGATTGACCAAGATCCGGGACGCTGTTTTGATGACCGGGTGCAGCCTCTCCTGACGCCCAAGCAGCAGGCCCTCGTCGACCGCGCCGCCAAGCTCGCGGACGTTTTCGCCGAGCGCGCGGCCGAGCACGACCGCGACAACACCTTCCCGCACGAGAACTACGACGACCTGCGGGAAGCGGGCTTCCTCCGGCTGTCTGTCCCGGAAGAACTCGGCGGGTTCGGCGCCGGGCTGCCGGAGATCCTGCCGGTGCTGGAACGGCTGGCGATGGGCGACGGCGCGACCGCGCTGGCGTTCACCATGCACCTGTCGCCGCTGGGACAGTGGGCGAGTGTCTGGCGGCGCACGAAGGCGCCCCGGCTGGCGGAACTGCTGCGCAAAGCGGTGGACGGCGAACTGATCTGGGCGTCGATCACCAGCGAAACGGGCTTGCGCAACGACATGACGGACGCGAAAACCCGCGCCGTCCGCGTCGAAGGCGGCTTCGAACTGACCGGCCGCAAGAGCTTCGCGACCAACTCGGCCGTCGCCACGCATTGCTCGACCACCGCCCGCTACGAGGACGCCGACGGCGGCCCTCGGCTGCTGCTGTGTCAGATCGCGCTGGACCAGCCCGGCGTCACGATCCACCAGACGTGGAACACGATGGGCATGCGCGGCACCCAAAGCAACGACGTCGAACTGGACAAGGTGTTCGTCGAGGACGCGGCGGTCGTCCACTCGCTGCCGGTGAAACACCTCGACTCGCGGGTGCTGGAAACTGTCTGGGCCTGGGCGATGCCCGCGTTCTCGGCGGTCTACACGGGAATCGCGGCGGGCGCGCTGGACTGGACCGTGCGAACGCTGGTCCAGCGCGGCAAGGCGGAGGATCCGGTGCTGCAGGACGTGATCGGCGAATGCCAGATCCTGCTGGAAAGCTCCCGCGCGCTCATCTACCGCCAGGCCGACGAGGTGACGAGCCGCCGGTTGTTCACCGGAGACATCCAGGACGGCGTGGCCCGCAGCGCGATCGTGAAGTACACGGCGGCGAACAACGCGGTGCAGATCATGCAGCGGCTGGTCGACGCACTCGGCGGCATGTCCTACACGAAGGCGCTGCCGTTCGAGCGCATGTGGCGGGACGTGCAGGCGAGCACGTTCATGCCGATGGGCAACCTGGCGACCCGGAAACTGGTCGGGGCCAACGTGCTGGGCGTGCGGACGCTGCCGGAGATCGGCCCGGACGAGACCGGACCGGATTCCCGCGCGAAGGGCTGAACGGGTGAACCCGGTCGGAACCGGGTGAGTGTGCGCTGCTCACGGGCTATCTTGATCGCTTCGGTCTTGGTGTCCAGGGGAGGGGCAGCGAGTGGCGAAGCAGAAGTACGCGACCCGTCCGGATGGGACGGTGTACCCGATTACGCCCAAGAAAGGCGGCGGGGCAAAGGTTTTCGTAGCCGGAGCGGCAGTAGCCGTCGTGGTCGGCGGCGGGACCGCGGCCGGACTCGGCGGTGCGGCGAGCGTGGGATCCGGGGCGGTGGAGGCGCTGCCGGGAAATCTCGCCGGAGATGTCGCGGATTCCTTGCCCGGCCGGAGCCTCAAGGCACGCAAAGCCGAGGGCAAGAAGTCAGCTCAGCGTGGCCGCAAGGACGAGACCTTCAGCCGGTTCAAGCTCAAACAGCTGAAGCAGGCGGCGAAACACGAGCTCGACTGCCTGCTGAACTCCACCGACCGCGTCCGCGAGTATCTCGCACAGCACCGCTGCACCTCATTGGACCGAAACCTCTTCGCGGTCGGCGACGGGCACGGCAACGCCGCGGTGATTTCCGTTGCCCGCGTGGGGTTTTCGAAGAGGAGCGAGGCCGAGGGCTGCCAGAAGGTCGAGGAGGTGCAGGGCAGCGGGGACATCAAACCCCTCGGCGCCGCCCTGCTCGGCCTCGACGGCGTGAAATTCTCCGGCCACCACTTTCAGTCCAGAGTGGACGGTCGCGCGATGGTGGTCGCCGAAGCGGAAACCGCTGCCGGAAAACTTGATTCCGAAACCCTGGACGCCCTCGCTGACGTCTCGGTGTGGTTTCCGAAGCTCTGACTACTTCTTCTCCGAGACGACCGCGTCCGATTCGGACGAAGCCGCAGCGTCCGCCGCCTCGTGCTCCGCGAGGTCAGCCGCCGCCTGCACCGCCGGACCGTGCAGCAGCCGGGCCACTTCACCGCGCAGCGAAACGAATTCCGCCGATTCTCGCGTGGTGATCTGGTCCCGCTGGGCAGGCAGATCCACCTTCAAATCCGCCACGATCCGGGCCGGCGACTTCGACAGCACCAGCACCCGGTCGCCCAGGTACACGCTCTCGTCGATGTCGTGCGTCACCAGCAACACCGTCGTGCCCTGTTCGACCTGGACCCGGCGCAGCAGATCCTCCAGCTCAAACCGCGTCTGGGCGTCCACCGACGCGAACGGCTCGTCCATCAGCAGCAGCGCCGGACGGCTGGCCAGCGCACGGGCGATCGACACCCGCTGCTGCATCCCGCCCGACAGCTGCCACGGGTACTTGCTCTCCGCGGCCGACAAACCGACCGCGGCGAGTGCTTCGGCGGCCCGGGCACGCCGGGTCGCCTTGTCGAGTTTGCTCCAGCGCAGCGGGAATTCCACGTTCTTCGCGACCGACAGCCACGGGAACAGGGAGCGGCTGTAGTCCTGGAACACCACGGCGAGATCGTCCGGCACCGAGGTGACGCGGTCGCCGTGCAGGCTCACCGTGCCCGCGGTCGGCGGGATCAGGCCGGCGATCGCGCGCAGCAGCGTGGACTTGCCGCAGCCGGACGGGCCGACGATGCACGCCAGCTGCCCGGTCTCCACCGTGAACGACAGTTCGTTGACCGCGACGTGCGCGGACTCGCCGCTGCCGTAGCGGTGGCTGAGGCCGGAGACCTCGAGCATGGTCGACATAACGGGAAACCTTCCTAGTTCCGGCCGGGCTGCCAGCCGAGCACCCGGCGTTCGATGCCGAGGAGCGCGGCGTTGAACCCGTACCCGAGGATGCCCAGCAGCACGATCCAGGCCCACATCTGGTCGAAGTCGTACGAGCGCTGGGCGGCGAGCAGCGCGTAGCCGATGCCGTTGAGCGCACCCACCAGTTCGGAGATCGCCATCAGGATCAGCGCGATCGAGAGCGACAGCCGCAGCCCGGCGAAGATCTTCGGCAGCGCCGCGGGCAGCACGACCAGCCCGATCCAGTACCGCTTCGGCGTGCGGAACGCGCGCGCCGTCTCCGTCTTGACCTTGTCGACCGACCGGACACCGTCCACTGTGTTCATCAGGACCGGCCAGAGCGAACCGAAAATGATCGTCGCGGTCTGCATGCCCGGCCCGATGCCGAACAGGATGATGAACACCGGCACCAGCGCGGGCGGCGGGATGGCGCGGAAGAACGCGAACAGCGGCCCCACGTAATCCATTCCGGTGCGCGAGCGGCCCAGCGCCGTGCCGAGCGCGACGCCGATGACCACCGACAGCAGCCAGCCCCCGAGCACCCGGCCGAGGCTCGGCAGGATGTGGTCGAACACCGGATCGCCGAGGAACAGCTGCGAAGCCGGGCCGGAGAACCACAGTTTCGCCGCCGCGGCCGCGATCTTCGAAGGCGGCGGGAAGAACACGCTTTCGCTCAGCTGGGTCGCGATCTCCCACAACACCACCAAGATCGCGAACAGCAGCCACTTGCGGGCGAACCCGCTGATGCCGCGGCTCATCCGGCGCGTCACGGTGGACGGCTTCTCGACCACGCTCACGCGGCGGCTCCTTCGACGGCGCTGCTCCAGCGGAACAGCCGGTGGCCCAGCCGTTCCAGGCCCTCGTTGACGAGGTAGCCGAGGACCCCGGCGACGACCGTTCCGGCGAGCACCAGGTCCATCCGGCCCGGTCCGGAACTGGCCTCGAGCACGAACTGCCCGATGCCGAGTTTCGCCCCGGCCAGGAATTCCGTGCTGATCACCAGGATCAGCGAAATCGCCGCGGACAGCCGGATCCCGGTGAACACGAACGGCGCGGCGTGCGGCAGCGCGACCGAAGTCAGCACCCGCGCGCGCGGAGTTCCGTACGTACGCGCGGTTTCCAGCAGCAGCGGGTCGATTTCAGCCAGTGCGTAAATGGTGTTGAAGAGGATCGGCCACACCGCCGCGTACACGGCCAGCGTGATCTTCGCTTCCGGGCCGCCGCCGACCACGATCAGCACCAGCGGAATCAGTGCCACGGAAGGGATCGGCCGCAGGAATTCGACGATCGCCTTGGTCGCGTCGCGGAGCCAGCGGATGCTGCCGAGCAGCAGGCCGGCGGGGACCGCGATGGCGATCGAGATGAGCAGGGCGATCAACCAGGCGAGCACCGAGGCGATCACGTCGCGGACGAATTCGACGTCGCCGAGCAGCTCGCCGATCCGAGCGAACACGACGGTCGGCGGGGGAAGGTCGTTCTGGTCGATCAGACCGGCCCGCACGACGGCCTCCCAGATCAGGAGGAAGCCGAGCAGGCCGGTCAGGTTCCGGACGAGGCGCACGTCAGGACGCGTTCGCCTGCGGGACGATCATCGACTGCACGTCGATCTTCGACTGGATGGAACCGAACTGCTGCAGCAGGTCCGGCACGCGCTGGATGCGCCGGGCGTCCAAAGTGGACTGGAAGGTGAGCAGCGTGGTGAGCTTCGCGGTCGCCTCGTCCACCTTCGAGAACTGGATCATCAGCGGCTCGATCTTGGAGCGGTCGGCCGCTTCCTTGGTGGCCTTGAGCATCGCGCGCTGGAACGCGGCGACCGTCTTCGGGTTCGCGTCGGTGAACTTGCCGAGCGAACCGTAGCCCGCGGTCGGGAAGTCCTTGGTTCCGCCGGAAGCGGTGTCGATGACCTCGACGGTCCCGTTGACCTTCGCCGACTGGGTGATGAACGGCTCAGTCAGGAAGCCCGCGTCGACGTCGCCGCGCTTGACCGCGGGGCCGATGTCCGGGAACCGCAGCGAGACCCACTTCACGTCGTTGTAGTTGACGCCGTTGTCGCGCATGACCGACTTGGTCAGGGTGTCGCAAATCGTGTTGGTGGCGGTGATCGCGATCCGCTTGCCCGCCAGGTCGTGCACGTTCTTGATGTTGCTGTTCGGCATCGCCACGACCTCGGTGCTCTTCGGGCCGGCCGAAGACGCGTCGGCGACGAGCTTGATGTCCGCGGCGCCCTTGCTCTTGGCGATGAAGAACGGCGTGTAGCTGGCGTAGGCGATGTCGACCTCGCCCGCCTGCAGCTTCTGCAGCGACGCGTCACCGCTGGCCGCGTCGACGGCTTCGACGTCGAGCCCCTCGTTCTTGAAGTAGCCGTTCTGGACCGCGAGGTGGAAAGGCGCCACGTCGATCGTCGGCATGATCGAGACCTTGATCTTGGTCTTCTCGACCCCGGAGCCGCCGTTCGAACTGCTTGAACTGTCCGATCCTCCCAGCAGGCCGCAGCCGCTGGCGGTCATCGCGACACCGCCCGCCATCGCGAGCGACAGGAACCCGCGCCTCCCGTAACTGCGCCGGCCGCTCACCGCTTCATCAAACAAGGTCGCTCCTAGCAAATGGGCCCGCGTCTGGGATGGACGCGGGGGGAAGGTGGCTCATTGTCCGGAGTCACGCGGCTACTGTAGAGAACCAGGACGATCACTCACAATGGGTGTTCATATACGATTCAGAAGTGGCACTGGTCACTCGATCAGGTGATCGAATCGCCTGGTATGTGGGGGTATGTGGACGTCCTGTGGGTGCCCGGGAGGCCTTGATCCGCTGCCTGGGTGCTCTCCGGGCAACTTCTGGAGGGTTACAAACGGGCCGGGCGTTCGCTACCCTCTGCTCCTGCAATGTGAGGTGTGGACCACCGATGTAGTGAGAGCGCGACTTGGGAAAAGGCTCTCCGCGCACGCCGGCGACGAGCCGGCGCAGGGTGGCCTCGGCCGAACGGACTAAGAGATCGACCACGTGCGGGGACCGAACGTCATGCCAGACCTGAACCGATTCCGCGCCCGAGGCGACGGGCAGCCGCACCCTGAAGTCGATCTTTTCACTCGAAAGGGTGCACCAGGCCGGGCTGCGGTCCAGACCACTCGGGCGGCGGATTACCTGCCGGGAGCGTGCGCGTAGTGGCCACGGCAGGTTCGGAAACAACGGGCCCCTCGGGCCCGGACGGTGGTGCGGCGGTGCCGAACGAAGACACCGCGGGGGCGGGGGAGGCCTTCGCTCGGGAAGACGCGGGGACCGCGCAGCAGCGGTCCTGGCTCGCGCTCGGCAACTGGCGGTTGCGGTCCAAGCTCGCGCTCATTCTCCTCATCCCCACGATCACCGCGCTGGTGCTCGGCGTGCTGCGCGTGGTCGACGACGTGCGGTCGGCGGTCGACCTCAACCACACCGCCAGCCAGGTCGCCTTCGCCGAGAAGGTCACCGCCGTGGTGCACGACCTGCAGCGCGAGCGCGCGCTGGCCGTGGTCCGGATCTCCTCCGGCGACCCGCTGCGCCAGACCGGCCTCGACGCGCAGATGGCGAAGGTCGACCGCGACGTCGACGACCTGCGCAACGCCGCGGTCAACCTCGAGAACGACAACCAGGCCGCCAGCGACCGCTACGCGCACGGCCTCCAGCGCCTCGACGCGCTGCGCCCGCTGCGCGCGGCGATGACCACGTCGGCCTACTCCGACCGCGCGGTGCTCGACACCTACTCCTCGGTGCTCGACTCGCTGATCCAGCTCGGCCGCGAGGTCTCCACCGCGACCACCGACCGCGACCTGCTCCGCCTCGGCACGAGCACGCAGTCGATCAGCGAGGCGAAGGAGTACATCCTCCGCGGCGACTCCGCGCTGCAGATCGCCGCGTTCCGCGACGGCTTCCCCGGCAACCTGATCGACGAGACCCGGGCCGCCGAGGCCAGCGGCGACGCGTCGATCACCGCGTTCCTCGCCAACGCCACCGGCGACCAGGTCCAGCTCTACAACGACACCTACTCCGGACCCGAGGTCGACGAGCGTCGGCGGCTGCAGACGCAGGCCTTCTCCTTCGCCCAGCAGGGCCAGCCGCTCAACCTCGACGGCACCAAGCTCGGCCAGGACTCCACGGTCGCCGCCGACAAACTGCGCGCGGTCGAGGTCAACCTGCTGACCCAGCTGCGCGCGCAGGCCGACCAACTGGCCAGCAACGCGGTGCGCTCGGCCTGGGTCGGCGGGGTCATCGTCCTCGCCGCACTGGTCGCCGCGCTGATGCTGATGCTCGTCATCGCCCGGCTGATGCTGCGCCCGCTGCGGGTGCTGCGGAAGACCGCGCTGGACGTCGCCTACACCCGGCTGCCGGAAACCGTGCAGGCCATCCTCGACGACCCGGACCCGGTCAACGCCTCGAAGAAGGCGGTCGACCCGGTGCCGGTCCTCACCCGCGACGAGATCGGCGAAGTGGCGCGCTCGTTCGACGTGGTGCACGAGCAGGCGGTCAAGATGGCCGCCGAACAGGCTCTGCTGCGCGAGAACGTCAACGGCATCTTCGTGAACCTCTCCCGGCGGTCGCAGCGGCTGGTGGAACGCCAGCTCGGCGTCATCGACCGGCTCGAGGCCGACGAGCAGGACCCGGACCATCTCGCGAGCCTGTTCGAACTCGACCACCTGGCGACCCGGTTGCGCCGCAACGGCGAATCGCTGCTGGTGCTTTCGGGCGCGGGCCTCGCGAAGTCGGTGCCCAAGCCGGTGCCTGCGGCCGACGTGATCGGCGCGGCGGTGTCGGAGATCGAGCAGTACGCCCGCATCGAGATCGGCATCGTGCCCGAGGTCGCGGTGCAGGGCCTCGCGATCCACGACCTCGTGCACGTGCTCGCGGAACTGCTCGACAACGCGACCTACTTCTCCGAGCCGGAAACCAAGATCACCGTCCGCGCGGTCATCACGCGCAAGAAGGCGCTGGCGATCCAGGTCACCGATCACGGCGTCGGGATGAGCGAGGAACGCCTCGCCGAGGTCAACGAGCGCCTCGCCGACCCGCCGGACCTGGACGTGTCGGTGACCCGGCGGATGGGTCTGTACGTGGTCGCGCGGCTGGCCCAGCGGCACGGCATCGAGGTGCGGCTGCGCGAGAACGAGGACATCGAGGGCGGCGTGATCGCCCGCGTCGTGGTCCCGGCCGAACTGCTCACCCAGGTCCGGACCGTCCCGCCGGCGATGCGGAACACCCCGCCGCCGCAGAACCGCAACGAGGTTTCGCACCCGAGCCTCCCGCCGCTGAACCGCGAACCGGAGCCGCCGAACCCGCTTCCGCTCGCATCGCCGCCCGCGGCCGCCGAGCCGGCCCAAGCCACGGGTTCGACGGGTTCCGGCGGAGCGTCCGAGAACGGCGGCCTGGTCCCGCTCGACCAGCCGATCAGCCTCGACGACCTCGTGGCGGGCAACCGGGCGGCCGGTCCGTTCCTCAGCCCGGCGACGCCCGCGTCCGAAGCCCCGGCGTGGCCGACCGCGGAGGATCTCGCCCCGCTCACTCGCGAGTCGTACGGCGAGGGCGCGAGCATGGCGGAGACCGAATTCCCGCCGCTGGTGCTGCCGAAGCGGGAGCCGAAGTACGTCGCCCCGGAAGCGCCGAAGGAGCAGCCGCCCGCCGAGCCGGACGGTTCCGCCGCGCTCGAGGACGACGTGCCCACCCGGCGGCTGCCGATCTACCAGTCGGTGCTGTCGCGCTGGTTCAGCGAGGGCGAGGACAGCGACACCGGCACCGCCGGTTCCGCCGCGCCGGAGCCGGAAACCGCCGAGTCCGCCGAGTCCGAGGAGACTCCGGCCGAGCAGCCGAGGGAACGGAGGGCCGAAGCCCTCGAATCGACGCCGCTCTACCCCGGTTCCGACGAACCGGAGGACGACAGCTGGCACAGCGTCTCCGACGAGGGCTGGCAGGCGGCGCAGTCGCTGCTCGAATCCAAGAACGAGGAGATCACGCCCGCCGGGCTGCCCAAGCGCGTGCCCAACGCGTACCTGGTCCCCGGCTCGATCGGCAACGCGCCGGAACCGGCGCAGCAGCAGAATTCGTTCACCGACGCGACCGCTGGAATGCCCGGAACGGGTGCGATCACCCGCTCGGCGGCGGCTGCCCGCAGCCGGATGGCAAGCTTCCAGCGTGGGTACAAGTCCGGCAGGCACGCGCTGAAGGAGCGGCCGCCGGAAGCCCGGCTCGACGACGACGGGGTTCGCGTCACCGGGGCCGGGTATGTGAGCGACAGCAGTGAGGAGCGAGAGTGACACGGGCGGGAGTGCAGCCGGGAGGCGGCTCGGTGCAGCCGAACGGCAGGCAGGCCGGTGGCAGCGCGGCGAGCAGCTTCGCGTGGCTGATCACGGACTTCGTCCACCGGGTGCCCGGTGCGGCGCACGCGGTGGTCGTCTCGGCCGACGGTCTGCTGCTCGCGTCTTCGCGCGGGCTGCCGAAGGACCGGGCGGACCAGCTGGCGGCCGTCGCGTCGGGGCTGACCAGCCTCGCGCGCGGCGCGGCGAAGGTGTTCGAGGGCGGCCCGGTCGCGCAGACCGTGGTCGAGATGGCGAACGGGTTTCTCTTCCTGATGTCGGTGTCCGACGGGTCGTGCCTCGCGGTGCTCGGCTCGCCGGAAAGCGACATCGGCTTGGTGGTGTACGAGATGACTCTGCTGGTCGAACGGGTCGGCCAGCAGCTGACACCGGAGATGCGGGCACAACTGCAGGGCGCTGCGGTCCGTCGCTAGGCGGACCTAGGACTACAGGAGTAAACCGTGGACGACGGGCGCTTGCGCGGCGACGGCCGGCTCGGTGACGAGCACACCGGCGGCTGGGGCGATCGGGATCAGAGCCGGGAGGACTGGAAGTCCTTCCGGGACCGGGTCGACCGCGAATGGCGTTCGAGGGACGTCCAAGCCGCGGATTCCGAGCCGGTGCGCGAACCGCCGAACTGGCTGACCGATTCCAACGCCGGGCAGCAACCGGGCATCACCGCGGTGCCCGGGTACCGCGAGCGGCTGCTCGGCGGTCCCGGATCGGAGCTGTTCGGCGGGGCGAGCGGACCGCTCTACGACTCGGCCGAGTTCGCCGCGTTCAGCGCCCAACGCGACGGGTCGCCGGGACCGTCTTCGAACGAGCTGGCCGCCGCGCTGCCGATGCAGGCGGCGGGCGAATACGTGGACGAGCCCGCCGAGGTGGAGACCTCGGGGCTGGTCCGGCCTTACTTCCGCACCCGGGGACGCACGAAACCGACCTACGACCTCGCGATCGAGGCCCTGGTGTCGACGAGCGAGCAGGGCCGGGTGCTCGACCGCGTCCGCGTGCCGGAGCACCGGTCGATCTGCGACCTGTGCCTCGACACCCGGTCGGTCGCCGAGGTGGCCGCGCTGCTGCGGCTGCCGCTCGGCGTGGTGCGGGTGCTGATTGGTGACGTGGCGGGCCTCGGCCTGGTGCTCGTGCACACGAGCAGCAGCACGAACGCGGGCGACCGCCCCAGTATCGAGTTCATGGAAAGGGTGCTCAGTGGGCTTCGGAGAATTTGACTCCGACGCGAACACACCGCATACGGGTCCGACCTCGTCGGCCAAGATCGTGGTCGCGGGTGGGTTCGGTTCGGGCAAGACGACTCTGGTCGGGGCGATCTCCGAGATCGACCCGCTGACCACCGAGGCCATGATGACCGAGGCGAGCGTGGGGCACGACGACGTGTCGGCCACGCCGAACAAGACGACCACCACGGTGGCCATGGACTTCGGCCGGATCTCGCTCGACTCCGACTTGGTGCTGTACGTGTTCGGCACACCGGGCCAGCACCGGTTCTGGTTCATGTGGGACGACCTCGCCGTCGGCGCGATCGGCGCGGTCGTGCTCGTGGACACGCGGCGGCTCGCGGACGCGTTCCCGTCCATCGACTTCTTCGAGAACCGGAAGCTGCCCTACGTCGTGGCGATCAACTGCTTCGACCGGCTGCTGCACCACCAGATCGAGGACGTGCGGCACGCGCTCACCATCTCGCCGTCTGTGCCGATCATGGCGTGCGACGCGCGGGAGCGGGAGTCGGCCAAGCAGGTGCTGATCTCCGTCGTGCAGCACGCGATCGCGCACGACACGGCTTTGCGGGCGGGTTAGTCCCGCCTCCGTCCACCCGCCGCCGTCTGCGAAGGAGGCGCCAGCCGACTCCCAGATTCCCGATCCACCCCGGCTCGGGTGCGGCCGTTGGAGTGAACTCCACGGGCTTCACCCGCTTCGGGGAGTGGCGCCTCCGAGCGGGGCGGGCTGAGTAGTCCTGTCCCCTCGCGGCCGAGGCCGGCAGCCCCCGATCGGGGCGTCGGACCGGCGGTGACCTGCACGGACAACCCGCTGCGCACGGTGGCCGCCGCCACCACCGAGTGACCCGCGAATGCGTGGTTGTGCATGCGTTCGCGCGGCGTTACATCCGGCAGACACGTACCGTGCCCGGGCACACGCTCGACACGACCGGGTGCGTGAATACGCTGGAACGACGACTTCACCGCGGCCGGGCGAGGATGTGGCCTGACAGTGGCGAACGGGCGTCCGGCAGCGTTCGAGGAGCTTGGAGGGGCAGTGACCGATTCCGACCGGCCAGCGGACCAGGGCACGTTCAGCTGGCTGATCTCGGATTTCGTGCGCCGGGTCCCGGGTGCGGCGCACGCGGTGCTGGTGTCGGCGGACGGGCTGATGCTCGCGCCCTCGGAGGGGTTGCCGCAGGAACGCGCCGAACAGCTCTCGGCGGTGGCGTCCGGGCTGATCAGCCTCACCCAGGGCGCCGCGCGGTGCTTCGAGGCGGGCGGCGTGAACCAGACCGTGGTCGAGATGGAGCGCGGGTACCTGTTCCTGATGTCGGTCTCCGACGGTTCCTGCCTGGCCGTGCTCGCCGCGCCGACGTGCGACATCGGAACGGTCGCGTACGAGATGACCCTGCTGGTCGAGCGGGTCGGCGAGCAGATCACGCCGGAACTGCGCGCCCAGCTGCAGGGCGGCGGGGTGCTGGGGTAGCCGATGAAGATCTCGGGTTTCGGAGACCAGGACACGGGCGCCTGGGACGCCCTCCACAAAGGCACGGAACGGGAGTCGTTCGACTCGCCGAGCCGGTACGAGCTGAGTTCGCTGACCCTGCGGTTGCCGCATCGGCAGCCTCGGTCGACGCCTCCGCCGTCTTCGCAGCCTTCTCCGCGTGCTGCCCGGCGTCCGGAGCCCGCGCCTCGACCGGCTCCCGCGCCCGAGCCGCGTCCGGTGCAGCAGGCAGTTGCCCCGCGCCCGGTGGCCCCGCCTCCCGCGCCGGTTCAGGAGGAGAACTGGGACGACGGTTACGAATGGGTCGAGGACGGCGAATCCGGTTACTGGGAGGAGCCCCAGCAGAACCGGTGGGAAGAGCCGCGGCAGAACCACCGCTGGGAAGAGCCAGCGCCTCAGCCCAGCCGTCCCGCGGCACACGACCCGTATTCGTTCGACGAGTACGCCGGGTCGCCCGGCCCGGACGACCGGATGGCGCCGGAAGGCTCCGCGTACCAACCGCAGCACGTCGAACCAGCCCCCCGCAGCAGGCACGCGCTGGCCGAAGAGCCCGCAGCCGAGTACTCCGACCCGGGGCCCGCCTCCGGAGTGTCCGAATTGGACCGGTTCTGGTCCGGCGAGGAGCCCGTGCAGCCGGAACCGCCTGCCCAGCCGACGAAATCGCGCGTGCGGCCGTACGCCCGGACCCGCGGCCGGACCCACTCGGACCACAATCTCGCGCTCGAGGCCCTTGTCTCCACCAGCGACGAGGGCCGCCGCTACCGCGGGGTGCGCTCGATCGAGCACCGGCGGATCTGCGATCTGTGCCTGGAGACCCGGTCGGTCGCGGAGATCGCCGCGCACCTGCACCTGCCGCTCGGCGTGGTGAAGGTACTGGTGGGCGACATGGCCGACATCGGGCTCGTCATGCTGCACCAGACCGATCTGGTGCTGGGCGACCGCTCGTCGCGGGAGTTCATGGAGCGGGTGCTGCAGGGGCTGCGCAACCTCTGACGGCTGGCGCGTTCGCTTCCGCGGCGCGCTGCTTTGTCCTTGTCTTGTTCGGCTCCGCCCCTCTCGCGTCGCCCCCACCGCGGCCGATCAGGTCAGGCACGCCTCGGCAGAAAGCGCCCCAATGCCACATCGGGTGCTCCGCCCATGCCCCCGCCGCCCTCAATGGCGGCTTTCCCCATGCCGCGTTGGGCCGACCTCAGTCCTCGACCAGCGCCGCGGAAGTGATGCGGTGCAACGGATACCGCTCGTGGTTCGCGCCTTCCAGCACTCCGCCGCCGACGCGCAGCGGGCGTACTACTCGTTGGCTCGCCGTGCCGCGGGAGTCGACGAAGCCGATCCACACCTCGCGTTGTTCGAGCGTCGCGCGGGACAGCAGGTCGAGCGTCGCCGTCGTGTCGGCACCGCTGCCGCCTGGCGCGCGCACTGTCGAACCTCGCCGCCGGGCCGACGCTTGGTCGCCTGCGCGGAGATTCGACACGATCCGGGTCGCCTGTTCGTCGGTCAGCACTGCTTGTTCGCCCGGCCGGGCGCGCGCCGCGCGGGTGCGGGCGGGCAGGCGACGTCCAGTGGGCCGCAGGTCGACGACCCGGCCGTCCGGGCCCTCCGCCGCGGGTGCGAAACCCGCGCCGCGCAAGGCTTCCAGTACCTCCGCCAACGGCACGGAGCTGATCAGCACCGTCGGCGCGATCATCCGCAGGTCGTACTCCGCGGCCACCGGATTCGCGAGCACCTCGGCGAGCAGCGCCTCGTCGTCGCAGCGGAGGAAGGACCCCGCGGTACCGCCGCGCAGGCGGCCGTGGCGGCGGGCGACGTCGTCGATCAGGTACGTCAAGCCCTGCGGCACCGGGGTCGCCGACTTGTCGCGGAACATCGCGTGCAGTTCGTCGGCGGTCCGTCCGGTGTCGAGCGCGCGGCGCACGGACGGCTCAGTGACGCGGTAAACCGTTGCGTGGCCAGCGGATTCGACGTCCGCGACCGCGGCCATGTCCGCCGCCAGCTCCGGCTCCAGCGGACCCGGCGCGACGACCGTCAGGTCTGCCTGCACCAGCACGTGGTCGACCGGTGCGGGCAGCGCGTCGTGCATCGCCTCGACCGCGCCGGAACGGTCGTCCTCCAGCAGCAGCCTCGCGGCGGTGGTGAGGGCGCCGAGGCCGACGAGGCCCAGCGCGGTCGCCTCGGCCATCGTCCAGCGGACGGTTTCGTCGCGTAGCCGACCACCTCGCCGCGGTGCGCGCCAGGCAAGCACGGCCACCAGTTCGTCGACGCTTTTCACGCCTGCGCCCGGATTCAGCTCAGCCAGCGCGGAAAGCACGCGGTGCCGCGAAACCGGTGCGAGCGGCCGTCGCAACTCCTCGGACAACGGCGCGATCGGCTTGTCCTTCGCGTCCCGTCCACCGGCGAGACCGGGCAGCCGCGGCAGCTCCAGCCACGCTTGCGCGAGCGTCATCCATCGCTGCACCGACGGCGACGCGAGCCAGCTGTCGGTGAGCGTGGTGGGCACGTACTCCGGGGCGGTGTTTTCGCTGTCCGCGACGAGTCCCGCGCCGACGACCAGCTCCGCGAGCAGCGTCGCGCGGGTCTCGTCGACTTCGAGATCCTTGGCGGCCTTCTTCAGCTCGCGTACTCCGAGCCCGCCCGCCTTGAGCACCGGCGGCGGCGAATCCGACCACATCCGCAGCAGAGATTCCGTCTGCCGCAGAAATTCCATCGCCTCACCGGCGGCCGTCTTGTCCACAGTGTCCGTCCGATGTGGATGGACGGGCAGCTCCGGCTCGACCAGCGCGTCCGGCTCGAACGCGAGCCCGCCGCGCAGCAGCAGGCCGAGTTCGCGGGGCAGTTCGACGGTCTGGTCGTCACGGCGCAGCAACAGGCCGCGCGCGAGGAGCTTCTGCACCGGCGTGGCCGCGTCGGACAACCCGACGTCGAAGCTCGCGTCACGGGTGCGGCCGATCGGCGGCCCAGCGGCCAACGCGGTGAGCACGGCCCGCTCGTCGTCGCCGACCTCCGCGAGCCGCGCGTCGAGGTCGGTGCCGGCCAGCGCGGGCGACGGCGCCCCGAGGCCGGCGGGGAACGGACCGAGCGCGTCGCGGGCCGCGGGCGGCACTCGCAGCTCGTCGTCGGCGCCCCAGACGAGAGCCCGGGCGCGCAGCCGGGCGAGCGGTTCGCTCACGTCCCGGCCGACCAGCGCGGTGACCGCGGACACCGGCGTCGGCTCGACATCGGCACCGGCGACCAGCAGCGCGTCCATCACCGCGAGGGTGAACGTGTCGAGGTCCTCGCAGGCGCGAGCGACCGACCCCGGCGTGCCCGCGCGGGTGGCGAGCACGGTCGTGTCGGACGGAGGAGGGGTGGACAGATCGCGACGCGTGCGCAGCAGTTCGGCGAGTGCGTCGTCGGACTCCGCACGCAGCCAGTCCGCCAGAGAGGTCGCGGGCATAGACACCCAGGATACCGGGCGGGTGCACGCGCACGAGCGGCGTTCGGGCAGACTGGGTGCAGTTTGCCGGACGAGGGCCTCGGAGGAAGCAGTGGCGAAGGGCGACAAGCAGAGCAAGGGCATCGACCCGACGTGGCCGGGCGAGCCGGGCGAGCACCCGGTCACCGAACTGTCGTCGGACCGGCAGGGAGCGCTTTCGCCGTTCGGCGACCTGACCTTCCCGCTCGAGCAGGTGCCCTACGTGCACCCGGAAACCGAGATCAACCGCTGACCTGCGGACCGCGTTCGGGAGCGCCGTCGCGGCGGCGCCCCCGAACCTGAAGTTACTGGTCAGTCACCCGGTTGGGGTCGGGTGGCGCGGGTCACCGGACTAGATTCGAGCCGTCCGAACCCACACCACCTGCGGGGAGTACGTGTCATGCCGGTTCCCGGTCCCGGGTATTCGATCACCGTCCGGGTCGAGGCCCCGGCTTCGTCCACGGCTGCGGGGGACCTCACCACCGCGGTCGGCCGCGTCGGCGGCGTGCTGACGGCGTTCGACGTCGTCGAATCGCACGCGGACTCGATCGTGGTCGACATCAGCGCCAACGCGCTGTCGGAAAACCACGCGCAGGACATCACGGCGGCACTCGATTCGGTGCCGGGCGTGCAGGTGCGCAAGGTCTCCGACCGGACGTTCCTGATCCACCTCGGCGGCAAGATCGAGGTCAGCCCCAAGGTCGCGCTCCGCAACCGTGACGACCTCTCCCGCGCGTACACGCCGGGTGTCGCCCGGGTGTGCCAGGCGATCGCCGCGAACCCCGAGGACGCGCGCCGGCTGACCATCAAGCGCAACACCGTCGCGGTGCTCACCGACGGCTCCGCCGTGCTCGGCCTCGGCAACATCGGCCCGGCCGCCGCGCTTCCGGTGATGGAGGGCAAGGCGGCGCTGTTCAAGAAGTTCGCCGACGTCGACGCGTGGCCGGTTTGCCTGGACACCCAGGACACCGAAGAGATCATCATGATCGCGAAGGCGCTCGCCCCGGTGTACGCGGGCATCAACCTCGAGGACATCGCCGCGCCGCGCTGCTTCGAGATCGAGAAGCGGCTGCGCGAGCAGCTGGACATCCCGGTCTTCCACGACGACCAGCACGGCACCGCCATCGTCGTGGTCGCCGCGCTGCGCAACGCGCTGCGCGTGGTCGGGAAGAACATCGAGGACTGCAAGATCGTGGTCAGCGGCGTCGGCGCGGCCGGGTCCGCGATCATCCGCTTGCTGCTGCGCAAGAACCCGGGCGACATCGTGGCCGCCGACATCGACGGCATCGTCTACCCCGAGCGCGGCAACCTCGACGACAACCTGACCTGGATCGCCGAGCACACGAACTCCGACCGCAAGTCCGGCACCCTGCACGACGCACTGGTCGGCGCGGACGTCTTCATCGGCGTCTCGGCCCCGAACCTGTTCGGCGCGGAGCAGGTCGCCACGATGAACGACGACGCGGTCGTCTTCGCGCTGGCCAACCCGGATCCGGAGATCGACCCGCTGGAGGCGCAGAAGCACGCCGCGGTCGTCGCCACCGGCCGCAGCGACTTCCCGAACCAGATCAACAACGTCCTGGCGTTCCCGGGCGTCTTCCGCGGCCTGCTCGACGCCGCCGCGCACAACATCGACGACAACATGCTGCTGGCCGCCGCCGACGCGATCGCCGACGTGGTGGACAACGGCAAGCTCAACGCGTCGTTCATCGTGCCGAGCGTGTTCGACAGCGCGGTGGCCCCGGCGGTCGCGGAAGCGGTGCGCAAGGCCGTCCGCGCCGAACGCGCCAGCTGATCCAGCCTCGTTCCGTCCGTGAAGGGCTCCTTGAGGGAATCAGATTCCCTCAAGGAGCCCTTCACGGACTTTGGGCGAAGGTGCGCAGTAGCCTCGCGGGCGTGAGTGAACTCAGCCACGTAGACGAGTCCGGGGCGGCCCGGATGGTCGACGTCTCGGACAAGACGGCGTCGAAGCGCACCGCTTTGGCCGGCGGGACGGTCCACACCACCGAAGAGGTGGTGGGCCTCCTGTCGGCCAACGGCCTGCCCAAGGGCGACGCGCTGGCGACCGCGCGGATCGCCGGGATCATGGGCGCCAAACGCGTGCCCGAGCTGATCCCGCTGTGCCACCAGATCGCGCTTTCCGGGGTCAAGGTGGAGTTCGAACTGGCCGGGACCGCCGTGCACATCAGCGCGACGGCCAAGACCACGGACGTCACCGGGGTCGAGATGGAGGCGCTCACCGCCGTCGCGGTCGCCGGGCTCACGCTGCACGACATGATCAAGGCCGTCGACCCGGCCGCGACGCTCGACAACGTGCGGCTGATCCGCAAGGACGGCGGCAAGACCGGGACCTGGGAGCGGCCATGACCGGGACGAAGACCGCCGACGGACTCTCTCCCGCGGAGGCGGCCATGAACACCGCGCGCGTGATCGTCGCGTCCAACCGCGCCGCACGTGGCGTCTACGAGGACAAGACCGGGCCGGTGCTCGTCGCCTGGCTGGCCGGCCGGGGCTACGACGTGCCGCCGCCAGTCGTCGTCGAGGACGGCGACCCGGTGGGCGTCGCGCTGCGGGCCGCGGTGGCCGACGGCGTCCAGGTGATCCTCACGACCGGCGGCACCGGCATCTCGCCGACCGACCGGACCCCGGACGTCACCCGCGCGGTGCTGGACTACGAGCTGCCCGGCGTCGCGGACGCGATCCGCGCGGCCGGCCTGCCGAAGGTGCCCACCGCGGTGCTGTCGCGCGGCGTGGCCGGAGTCGCGGGCCGGACCCTCGTGGTGAACCTTCCGGGGTCGAGCGGCGGCGTGAAGGACGGTCTGCGGGTTCTGGAGGACATTCTCGAGCACGCGGTGGACCAGCTGGCCGGTGGCGACCATCCGCGCGCGGCCGCGCCGTCCGGCCCGGCGGTCCGGATCCTGCGCGCCGAGGTGAGCGACCAGCCGCTGTCGGTCGAGGAACACGCGCGGCTGGTGGAGGACGACGCGGCGGGCGCGGTGGTCACGTTCTCCGGCGTGGTCCGCGACCACGACGGCGGCAAGGGCGTACGCGATCTGACCTACGAAGGCCACCCCACGGCCCGGGACGTGCTCGCCGAGGTGGTGAACGACCTGGCCGCGCGCTGGAAGGGCGTGCGCGCGGTGGCGGTGAGCCATCGCGTCGGCGCGCTGACGATCGGCGACGTCGCGCTGGCCTGCGCGGTCGCCGCCGAGCACCGCGGCCAGGCGTTCACCGCGTGCGCGGAGCTGGTGGACGAGGTCAAGGCGCGGCTTCCGGTGTGGAAGCACCAGCACTTCACCGACGGCACCGACGAATGGGTCAACTCGCCCTGACCCCCGCGAGCGGCAGGCCGCTCACGAGCCCGGACATGACGAAGGGCCCCACCGCCAGGGGATTGACGCGGTGGGGCCCTTCGGCCGTTCTGTCACAGCAGCGGCTGCGCCGGAACCTGCCTCACGAGGAGGCGGGGATTCACTTGGTGGCGAGCTTCTGGCCGACCACGATGAAGTTCGCGTTCGACACGTACTGCTTGTTCAGCTCCTGCAGCTTCTGGTAGCCGCCCTGAACGTTGTGCTCCGTGGCGATCTTCGAAAGCGTGTCGCCCGCCTTGACGGTGTAGTCACCGTTCGGGTTGGAGTTCGCCACCGCGGCCACGGCCTGGGTGACCTCCTTCTTCGGGGCGATGCTCTTCGGGGTCGCCTTCTTGGTGCTCTTCGGGGTCGAGGTGTGCGCGGAGGCCGAGCTGCCGGCCTTCTTGCTGCACACCGGCCACGCGCCCGGGCCCTGGCCCTGCATCACGCGCTCGGCGACAGCGATCTGCTGCTCACGCGACGCGCCCTGCGGGCTGCCGGTGCCGCCGTAGGCCTTCCAGGTGCTCTGGGTGAACTGGAGGCCGCCGTAGAAGCCGTTGCCAGTGTTGGTGTTCCAGTTGCCGCCGCTCTCGCACTGCGCGATCGCGTCCCAGTTGGTCGCCGACGCGGGGGTCGCGGCGATCGCGAAGGGGGCGCCGACCGCGATACCCGCGACTGCGACACGGGCGATGGTGCGGGTGGCGGCGGACATCTTGCGGTGCTTGCCTCGGTAAGACATCTGAAAACTTCTCGCTTCCTGCGCCTACGAGCACAATGCTGCGGGTCGGGTTGGGAGCCCGTCCGCCCGTTGCCGGGCGGCTGACGCGGACGTCGCACGACGCGCCGTCTTCGTCCCCTCGTCTCTGTCCGGAAATGCTTTCGCTCGGGGTATGGGTCCGGGGATCCGTTGGACAGAGCTGGGCGCTACGGATTCCCGGTGTTGCGTGGTCGGTCGGGGCCAACCGAAAAGCGACGGTACGTAATTCGCGGCGTGATCGGAAATCATTCGGGGTGTGACCTACGTCACAGTAACGGCACGCAACCTGTCTCGATCCGCCTGTTTTCGCAGGTCAGAGCGTCGTTATCTGCCCGTTTTCTTGCCGAGATATTTCACGGATCGTGAGGCTTGGGTCACGTCGATAACGCGTCAAGGGACCATTCGCGGCAGATAAGGGCGGGCACTCTAAACCACTCGTCAACGGTCGGCCACTGACCGCCGAGTGGTTCTTTGAGCTGCGGAAATACGCCGTGAGCGAAACGCTTCGGAGAGTAGGGATAAAGCGTGTTGACCGCTCAGCGCGCCATTGCCGCCATTCGCCGTGGTACGGACCAATCGGCTGGAAACCGCCGCTCCGTCCGTCAGCGCGGCGCTCAGCCGCGTGAACGGCGGCTTGCCAGGCGGTCATCCGCCGGCGAACGGCGGAAGGACGTCCAGATGGGCCCCGTCACTGAGCGCGCGGCCGCGATCGCGGACCGCCATCTCGTTGACCAGGAAGCTCGCCGCGTCGAGAACGCGGGAAAGTTGCCCGGGGTGCAGCTCGCGCAGCACCTGGACGGCATCGGCCACCGTCGCGCCTGCCGCCAGCTCCACCTTCTCCTCCTCGGTGCCCGCCGCGGCCCGCGCCGAGGCGAAGTACCGGACGACGACCGTCACCGGGGAAGAGGACGCCGAGGGAGAGGTCATGGGCTCAACCGCCGATCGCGCTCATCGGCCGGATCGGCTGCGCGAAGCCGGCCTCGTTGATCTCGTGGCCCGCGAGCTTGCGCCACATCGTGGCCCGCCACGCGTCCGCCACCTCCTCATCGCGCGCGCCCGCGCGCACGAGGGAGCGCAGGTCCGTCTCGTCGTTCGAGAAGAGGCAGGAGCGGACCGCGCCGTCCGCGGTCAGCCGGGTGCGCTCGCAGGCGGAGCAGAACGGCCTGGTCACCGACGCGATCACGCCCACGTCGCCCGGTCCTCCGTCGACCAGCCAGCGCTCGGCGGGCGCGCCGCCGCGCGGGGCCGGGAACGGGGAGAGGGTGAAGGCCTCGCCGAGCATCGCGAGGATCTCCTCGGCGGTGATCATGTCGCGGCGGCTCCAGCCGTGCTGCGCGTCCAGCGGCATCTGTTCGATGAACCGCAGGTGGTAGCCCTCTTCGAGGCAGAACCGCAGCAGCGGCACCGCCTCGTGCTCGTTGTACCCGCGCATCAGCACGGAGTTGATCTTGACCGGCGACAGCCCGGCGTCGCGGGCGGCGGCGAGGCCGGCCAGCACGTGCGGCAGCCGGTCGCGGCGGGTCAGCTCGGCGAAGCGCTCGCGGTCGATGGTGTCCAGCGACACGTTGATCCGGTCGAGCCCGGCAGCGACCAGGCCGGGGGCGCGCTTGGCCAGCCCGATCCCGTTGGTGGTCATGGACACCCGGGGGCGAGGGTCGAGCGCGGTGATCCGCTCGACGATCTGCTCCAGTCCCGGGCGCAGCAGCGGTTCGCCGCCGGTCAGCCGGATGTCGGTGACGCCGAGCATCTCCACCGCGATCCGCATGAGCCGGACCAGCTCGTCGTCGGTGAGCACCTGCTCGGTCGGCATCCAGTCGAGGCCCTCGGCCGGCATGCAGTACGTGCAGCGCAGATTGCACCGGTCGGTGAGGGAGACCCGCAGGTCGGTCGCGACGCGGCCGAAGGAGTCGACAAGACCGGGGTGCTCGGGCCGGGGCGTGCCGGAAGGGCCTCGGTTGCCGGGGACACGAGGAAACCCGAGATGTACTGCTGTCATTAGGCTCAGGATAGCTTGCGACGTCGGAAAAGGCAGTCTTGCGAAAAACCTGGAAACCACCCTCGGTTCCGATGTGGAGGCACTCGGTGAGCACCGCTGAGACGAATAGTGAGCTGACTCACCTCGCCGCACTGGCGGCGCGGCTGCGCACGCATCTCGTCCTCCAGCATGCTCGCGACGCCGCCCTCGAGGGACTCTCGGCGACCGAGTTGCAAGCCCTCGAGCTCGCCGGGCACGCCGCGGATTCCCTTACCCCAGGCCGAATCGGGCAGCTCACCGGCTTGTCGACGGGTGCGGTGACCGGCGTGCTCGACCGGCTGGAGAAGGCCGGTCTGGTGCTCCGCGAACGCGACCGGACCGATCGCCGGAAGGTGCTCGTGACGATCACCGAGGCCGGTTCCGAACGGCTCGACGCGATCTCCGCGCGGGTCGCGCGGCGCCTTGCCGGGGTGCTCGGAGAGTTCACTTCCGCAGAACGGAAAGTCCTCGGGCGTTATCAGTTCGCAATGCTCGAAGCGTTACGCGAAAATGCGCGCCCCGCATAGCTTTTCCGCATCTGCGGGGATAATGTTCCGGCCATGCCGCAATTTCGGTTGTCCGAGGCCGCTCGGCTGCTCGGCGTCAGCGACGACACCGTCCGCCGGTGGGTTCGCGCGGGTCAGCTGGCCGCGACGGACGACGCCGCCGGCCGCAAGGTCGTCGACGGCGCTCAGCTCGCCGGGTTCGCGCGGGCGCAAGCCAGCGAGCCGGACGACCCGTCGGCGGTCGGCCGCTCCGCCCGCAACCGCTTCGTCGGGCTCGTCACCGAGGTCGTCGCCGACAAGGTGATGGCGCAGGTCGAACTGCAGTGCGGGGCGCACCGAGTGGTGTCACTGATGAGCACCGAGGCGGTCCGCGAACTCGGGCTGCGCCCGGGCGTGCTCGCGGTCGCCGTGGTCAAGGCGACCACCGTCGTGGTGGAAACCCCGGAAGGATCCAGATGAAGAAGCTCGCCCTCGCCGTCGCTGGAACCGCGGCGATCGCGTCGTTCGCCAGTGCCTGCAGCTCCGGCGATCAGCCCAGCTCCAACTCGGGCGCGGGTTCCGCGTCCGCACCCGCCCCGGCGGCCGGCGCGAGCGGCACGCTGACCGTGTACGCCGCGGCGTCGCTCACCGAATCGTTCAACGCGCTGGGCAAGCAGTTCGAGGCCGCGCACCCGGGCGTCAAGGTCACCTTCGACTACGAGGGCTCGTCCGCGCTCGTGCAGAAACTGGACAACGGGGCCAAAGCCGACGTGTTCGCCTCGGCGGACCAGAAGAACATGGACAAGGCCGTGCAGGACGGGGTCATCGACGGCCAGCCGACGGTGTTCGCCACCAACAAGCTCGCGATCGCCGTGGCCAAGGGGAACCCGAAGGGCATCAAGACCTTCGCTGACCTGACCAAGCCCGGCCTGAACGTGGTCGTGTGCGCGCAGCAGGTGCCGTGCGGTTCGGCCACGCAGAAGGTCGAGCAGAGCACCGGCAAGGCGCTCAAGCCGGTGAGCGAGGAGACGAACGTCAAGCAGGTGCTGGCCAAGGTCCAGTCGGGCGACGCCGACGCCGGCCTGGTGTACGTCACCGACGCGACGTCGGCGGCGGGCAAAGTGGACAAGGTCGACTTCCCGGAGTCCTCGGGTGCGGTGAACCAGTATCCGATCGCGGTCGTCAAGAACGCTCCGCAGGCGGCGCTGGCGAAGGAGTTCACCGACTTCATCCTCGGGGCGCAGGGCAAGGCCGAACTGGCCAAGATCGGCTTTGGTCCTGGCAAGTAAGGCGGGCGCGGCGGCCGAAACCCGGCCGCCGCACGCCCGGGTGCCGTTGCTCCTCTGGTTCCCCGCCGTGGCGGCGCTGGCGCTCGTGGTGCTGCCGGTCGTCGGTCTCCTGGTGCGGTCCGATCTCACCCGGCTGCCGTCGCTGCTGGTCACGACCTCGTCGCTGAACGCGCTCCGGCTGTCCCTGGTGACTGCCGCGCTGTCCACAGTGGCCTGTGTGGTGCTCGGCGTTCCGCTGGCGGTCGTGCTGGCCCGCTCCCGGGTGCCGGGCGTGCGGATGCTGCGTTCGATCGTGCTGCTGCCGCTCGTGCTGCCGCCCGTGGTCGGCGGCCTGGCCCTGCTGTACCTGTTGGGGCGCAAGGGTTTCCTCGGTATTCTGATCAACTGGCTGACCGGCGAGCAGGTGCCGTTCACGACGGCCGCGGTGGTCATCGCGCAGACGTTCGTGGCGATGCCCTTCCTCGTGGTCAGCCTGGAAGGTGCGCTGCGCGGCTCCGGCGACCGCTACGAGCAGGTCGCTTCGACGCTCGGCGCGCGTCCGTGGACGGTGTTCCGGCGCGTGACGCTGCCGTTGCTGCTGCCCGCGCTGGGTTCCGGTGTGGTGCTGAGCTTCGCCCGCGCGCTGGGGGAGTTCGGCGCGACCATCACGTTCGCGGGCAGTCTGGAAGGCGTGACCCGGACGCTGCCGCTCGAGGTCTACACACAGGCCGAAGTGGACATCGACAGCGCGGTCGCGCTCGCGCTGCTGCTGATCGTGGTCGCGATTCTCGTCATCGCGGTCGCGCGGCCGCGGTCGTGGGAAGGCGGTCTGCGTTGACCCTCTCCGCGCGGCTCGCGCTGACCCGCGGCGAGTTCTCGCTCGACGTCGAGTTCACTGTGCCGGGCGGCACCGTTCTCGCGCTGCTCGGTCCCAACGGCTCCGGGAAGTCCACTGTGCTTGGCAGCCTCGCCGGTCTGCTGTCGGTGACTTCGGCAGACGTCACGCTCGCCGACCGGCGGCTGGCCGGCAACGGGGTCGACTTGCCGCCGCACGAACGGCGGATCGGTTTGCTGTCCCAGGACGCATTGCTGTTCCCGCATCTGTCCGCAATGGACAACGTCGCGTTCTCGCCGCGCTCGACCGGGACCAGCCGCGCGGAGGCGCGGGCGATCGCCTCGCGGTGGCTGGCCGAAGTGGACGCGGCGGAGTTCGCGAACCGCCGGCCGAGCCAGCTGTCCGGCGGGCAGCAGCAGCGGGTGGCGATCGCGCGGGCGCTGGCGTCCGCGCCGGATCTGCTGCTGCTGGACGAGCCGTTCGCCGCGCTCGACGTGGACTCGGCACCGGCGATCCGCGGCTTGCTGCGCCGAGTGCTGCGCGACGGCCCGACGACGGTGCTGGTCACGCACGACCCGCTGGACGCGTTGGCGTTGGCTGATCATGTCGCGGTGATGAACGGCGGCCGGATCGTCGAACGCGGCCCGACCCGGGAGGTGCTGGCCGCGCCGCGGACGCCATTCACCGCGCGGATCGCCGGGCTGAACCTGGTGTCCGGAGTGGCGGTGGAGGACGGATTGCGCACGCCGCCGGGGGAAGTGGTGACGGGGTTGCTGACGCCCGACACCGTGGTGGGCGAGGCGGCGGTCGCGGTGTTCGCGCCGAACGCGGTCGCGGTTTATCCGCACGACGGCGAGCACCACGGCAGCCCGCGCAACACCATCGACGCAGTCGTCGCGGCACTGGAACCGCACGGGCCGGTGATCCGCGTCCGCACCGAGGGCGGCGGCTGGGCACACGGCCTGACCGCCGACCTCACCCCGGCCGCCGTCGCCGAACTCGCACTGGAGCCCGGCTCGGCGGTGACGCTGTCGGTGAAGGCCGCGACCGTGGCGGTGCATCCGGCCGCGGCCTCCTGATCCGAGCGCCGCACAGTGGCGTTGGTGGGGCTGGACGCGCCGAATACCGCATGGGGACGGAAGAGCCCCGGTCAGCCGCCGTGGTGGTGGCCGCCTCCCGGGTGGACGCGGAACTTCGCCACCTCGGGCGGGTGCACCACGAACGGCCGCATCATGCCCTCGTCCTCGTGGCCGAGGATGTGGCAGTGGTACCTGAACTCGCCGGTGCCGCCGCTGAACTGGCCGGCGACGCTCACCCACTGGCCCGGGTCCACGATGATCGTGTCCTTCCAGCCCTCCTCGTACTTCTCCAGCGGAAGGCCCCCTTGCCGCCCGGATCGGCGTCGACCTGTTCGAGGTCCCGCATCTCCGGGTGCCCGCTCGCGTTGAGCAGGAGCGCGACCCAGACGTGGTCATGGTCTTCCGGCAGCGTCGAACCGTGCTTGATCCGGACGTAGGACGTCGAGAGCTTCTCAGGCAGCTCGAACGCCGCCCAGGCGCGGATCGGCGTTGCGCAGCTTGAGTTTCTGCCCCCGGAACCGGCTGAAGTCGATCAGCACGTCGAACCGTTCGGCGGGCGCGACGGTCAGGCCGCCGGGCGGCAGCGGCGCCGGAGCGGGCAGCAATCCGCTGTCGGTGCCGATCAGGCGAACGGGATCATCGGCCCGTTCGGCACATACGGGAAACTTGTCCAGCAGCTGCCCGGTGAGCCGTCCGGTCGCCGGGTCGGTGTCGAGATTGCGGTCGGTCAGGATCAGCGGCAGTTCGCGATCGCCGCCGGGCAGGTCCGCGACGCCGTCGGCGATCGAGTAGCCGGGCCGGTCGAGCTCGCGGCCGGGGCGGCTGGTCGGCCCGTCGGCCACCGGTCCCCGCACGGCGACCAACGGGAATTTTCCTTCTATTTCATTCGACCACGAAATCGGCAGTTGTTTGCCGCTGCGCACGTCGATTGTCGGCCCGGGAAATGTCCGGCATAGGTCCGCGAGATGCTCGGCGGCAATTGCGAGTGCCTTCGCCGCCATCGGAATGGTGATCATGTCCTGGCTCGACCACGGCGGCCGCAGCACCGGCGGAACCGGCAGCGGGTCAAGGAACTTCGTCAGCCCCCGGTTCGGACCGGCGATCGGGCTCGCGACGGCAGGACGGTCGGCGATTTCTGTCATCAGGTTGTTCCCCCTTCAATGCGAGGGGCGGGAAGAATTGCGCAACGGCGAATACGCCGGTGTTTACGGAAAAGATTCCCCCGAACCCCCTCGGTGACCGGCGGCGCGACTCCCCTCGCGTTACCGGAAATTTCCACTGTAGTCGTTTTCGTCGTATGCCGCAGGCGTCTCGCGCGCGTGATAGGTTTTCGCGCATGAGCGAAGGCCGGTGGACATATCTCTCCGACATGGACGGTGTGCTGGTCAGGGAGGAACATCTCGTCCCGAGGGCGGACGAGTTCCTCGACGAACTGCGAAGCAACGAGATCGATTTCCTGGTGCTCACCAATAACTCGATCTACACCCCGCGCGACCTGCGCGCGCGGCTGCTGCGCACCGGATTGGACATCCCCGAGGAATCGATCTGGACCTCCGCGCTGGCGACCGCGAAGTTCCTCGCGTCGCAGCGGCCCAACGGCTCGGCGTTCGTGATCGGCGAGGCCGGGCTCACCACGGCATTGCACGAGGTCGGCTACGTGCTGACCGAACGCGATCCGGACTACGTCGTGCTCGGTGAGACCCGCACGTACAGCTTCAGCGCGATCACGCGCGCGATCCGGCTGATCGAGGGCGGCGCGAAGTTCATCGCGACCAACCCGGACGCGACCGGCCCGAGCGTCGAGGGCTCGATGCCGGCCACCGGGTCCGTCGCGGCGCTGATCGAGCGGGCCACCGGCCGCTCGCCGTACTACGTCGGCAAGCCGAACCCGCTGATGATGCGGTCCGCGCTGCGCCGGCTGGGCGCGCATTCGGAGTCGACGCTCATGATCGGCGACCGGATGGACACCGACGTGCACTCCGGGATCGAGGCCGGACTGCAGACCATCCTGGTGCTCACCGGCATCTCGAACGAGGAGTCGGTGGAGAGCTACCCCTACCGGCCGACGAAGGTGATCGGCTCGGTCGCCGACCTGATCGGGCGAACGCTCGACCCGTTCGGCGAAGGCTGACCGCCCACCGCCCGGGAACAGGGCATATCGTCGAACAATGAGCGTCTATGTGGTGGGCGACGTCCACGGGCACCGGGACGCCCTGGTTGACGCGCTGCGCGCCGAGGGCCTGGTCGACAGCGACGGCAACTGGGCCGGCGCCGAAGACCGATTGTGGTTCCTCGGCGACTTCACCGACCGCGGCCCGGACGGCGTCGGGGTGATCGACCTCGTGCGCGGGCTGCAGGCGCAGGCGGCCGAGGCGGGCGGGTCGGTGCAGATGCTGCTCGGCAACCACGAGATCCTGCTGCTGGGGATGTACCACTTCGGCGACCGCCCGGTGCCGTCCGACTTCGGGCCGCGCAGTTTCGCGCGCAGCTGGGAGATCAACGGCGGCCTGCTGTCGGACCAGGACCGGCTCACCCCCGAGCACATCGAATGGCTCACCGCTCGCCCGCTGGTCGCGGTCGACGAGGACCACCTGCTGCTGCACTCGGACACCCTCGAGTACCTCGACTGGGGCGAGGACATCGACTCGATCAACGCCACCGCGCACGACATTCTGTCCGGCAGCAACATCGAGGACTGGTGGGACGTGTGGCGGCGGATGACCACCCGCTACGCCTTCCGCGGCCCGGACGGCGAGGAGAACGCCGATCGGCTGCTGGACGCGTTGGGCGGTTCGCGGATCGTGCACGGGCACAGCGTCATCGCCGACCAGCTGGGCATCCACCCGACGCAGATCGAGGGCCCGTACCTCTACGCCGGCGGGAAAGCGTTGGGCATCGACGGCGGGCTGTTCGTCGGCGGGCCGTGCCTCGTGGTGAAGCTGCCTTTCGAGCCGGAGGATTAGCCGGCCGGGGCGTACCGCAGCTCGAGGATTCCAGACGGGAAGGCAGTGCTCTTCACCAGGCGCAGCCGCCGCGCTTCGTCCAGTTCGGGGAACAGCGCCGCGCCCTTGCCGGTGACGGCGGGGAGCACCCAGAGGCGGTACTCGTCGACCACGCCGAGCTTGATCAGCGAGTGCAGGAACGCGGTGCCGCCCGCGGCGACGAGGTCCTTGCCGGGCTCGGCCTTGAGCTTGGCGATCTCCTCCGCGAGGTCGCCGCTGGCGATCCGGGTCTCGGCCCACTCGGCGGTCGTGAGCGTTCTGGAGAACACGACCTTGGGAATCGCGTTCATCGCCTTGGCCGAGGGGTGGTCCGAGGTGGGCCAGAAGCCCGCCATGGCCTCGTACGTGGTGCGGCCCATGAGGAAGGCCCCGGCGTCCCACAGCTGGTCGACGAAGTATTTCTCCTGCTCGGGGTCGTCGATGGACATCATGACGTCCCGGATGCCGTTGTCGGCGTCGGCGCTCTTGCCGTCGAGGGAGACGTAGAAACCGAGGATCAGCTTTCGCGTGGTTGTCATGCGCTTAGGCTGCTGCCGATCGTTTGAGTTGTCAAGACAAAATTATTTTTCGGTCGGACGTGGTGACCTGCCACGAGGTGCACCGGGCAGCCGGTGCACCTCGTGCGAATCAAGCGAAGGCGGACCTCACGCTTCGACGATCTCCTTGCCCAGCGGCATCAGCGAGATCGGGATCATCTTGAAGTTGGCCAGTCCCAGTGGGATGCCGATGATCGTGAGGCACTGCAGGGCACCGGTGATCAGGTGGCCGATGCTGAGCCACAGTCCGGCGACCAGGAACCAGATCACGTTGCCGACGAACGAGCCGGCCCCGGCGTCGCGCCGGTCGATCACCGTCCGGCCGAAGGGCCACAGCGCGTAGTTCGCGATCCGGAACGACGCGATGCCGAACGGGATCGTGACGATCAGGACGCAGCAGACCACTCCGGCCAGCAGGTAGCCCAGCGCCATCCAGAAACCGGCGAGGACCAGCCAGATCACGTTGAGGATCAAGCGCATCAGACGTGCAACTCCCCGCTCACTACGGTGACGGCCTGGCCGCGCAGCAGCACGCGGTCGTCGCGGACTTCGGTGCGTACGGTTCCGCCTCGGGCGGAGATCTGCTGCCCGACGAGCGCGGATTTGCCCAGTTCCCGCGCCCAGTAGGGAGCCAGCGAGCAGTGCGCGGACCCGGTGACCGGATCCTCGTCGACGCCCACGCCAGGCCCGAAGAACCGGCTGACGAAGTCGTCGCCCTCCGCGGTGATGATGAGCCGTCCGGTCCAGGTGGCGCGGAGGGCGTCGAGGTCCGGCTCGGCGTTCCGGACCGCTTCGACGCTGTCGAGCACCGCGAAGAGGTTCTCGCGAGCCCGGCCGGTGAACTTCACGGGTGCCTTGAGGAGGTGGGAGAGGTCTTCACCGGTCTCGACGGGCGGGTCGGCCGGGAAGTCCATCTCGATCCAGCCGTCGGCCTTCGTGCAGGTCAGCTGGCCGCTGAGGGTGTCGTAAACCTGGTGTCCGCCAAGGACGTGCGTGGCCGCGATGGTGGCGTGCCCGCAGAGCGAGACCTCGTCGGTCGGGGTGAACCAGCGGAGCGATTTCGCGCCTTCGCCGGTGTTGACGACGAAAGCGGTCTCGGAGTGCTTCATCTCCGCCGCGACCTGCTGCATCCACGTCGCGTCCGCGGGTTGGTCGAGCACGACGACGCCGGCCGGGTTGCCGGCGAAGGCCTGGTCGGTGAAGGCGTCGACTAGGTGGAATCGCATGAGACCGATCCTGCCTTGCCGCGCGCGGCCGAGGCATCGGGGATTAGCCCTGAATTCTCAGCGCACGCCCTCTTCGATGGTCTCCAGCAGCCACTTCCGCAGGTGCGCGCCCGTCGAAGGCGTGAAGTGCAGCCGGAATCCGCCGTCGGGCAACGGCTCCGAGAACGTCAGGTACCGGCCGCCGTCGGTGTCCACGAACGTCGCCGTCGAGACCGGGCGGAGCGTGCCTTGCCCTGGCCGCAGCGAAAGTTCGACGGTTCCGTGCCTGTGCAGCGGCCACTGCGAGTACCCCGCCAGCGCGTCGCGGTCCCGGCGCGAGGGCGCCGGAGCCTCGCCGTTGCGTTTCGCCGGCGGGGCTTGGGTGATCGCCACCGGGGAGACGGGCATCGCGGGATAAGGCGGGAACATGCTCAGCAGCAGATCGACCAGCCGTTCCGGCCGGACCTGGCGGAAGCGAAGCCCGTCGTCGACCTGTTCCGAGAACACGCCGAGGCCCTCGCCGATGCACGCGCGGTACAGCACGGTCCCGGACGGCAGTTCGGCCGCGCGCACGATGATCAGCACGTCGGGCCTGGTCCAGGCGCGCAGGGTCGCTTCGACGTCCCGGTCGAGTTTCTCCGCGTCGGCGAGGCCGCGGCCGCGCAGCGCGTTCCACGCCTCGTCGGCCAGCCGGTTGTGCTCGGTCATCGTCGCGCCGGCGCTGCGGATCTCGAACGGATGCCACGACGCGGGCAGTCCGGTGCGCCGCACCGCCACGTCGGTCTCGGTCCAGCCCAGGGAGAATTCCTCCGGCAACGTCCCCGTCCCCTCGTGCACGAAACAACCCGCACCGAGGGTAGCGGAACGTGCACGACGATCAGCCGCTCGTGCGAGCGCACCCCACAAGGAGGGTGGCGGAAAGGTCCGAAATCGAGCTTAGACTCGGGCTCGTCGAAGAAGACCGCCACGGGAGGCACCCATGCCTGACGCGCCCGCACTGCCCAGTTACGCCTCCGGGACCTCCAGCGTCCCCCTGCTCGGCGACACGATCGGGGACAATTTCGACCGCACGGTGGCCGCGTTCGGCGACCGGGACGCGCTCGTCGACCGCGAGGCAGGCGCCCGCTGGACCTATCGCGAACTCGCCGCCGAGGTCGACACCCTCGCGCACGGGCTGCTGGCGTCGGGCATCGGCAAGGGCGACCGCGTCGGCATCTGGTCGCCGAACCGGGCGGAATGGACGTTCCTGCAGTACGCGACGGCGAAAATCGGCGCGATCCTGGTCAACATCAACCCGGCCTACCGTTCGCACGAGCTGCAGTACGTGCTCAAGCAGGCCGGCATCCGGATGCTCGTGGCCGCGGACAAGTTCAAAACCTCCGACTACGCCGCGATGATCGAGGAGGTCCGGCCGAACTGTCCCGGACTGGAAGCGGTCGTGCTGCTCGGCACCTCCTCGTGGACCGAGCTGATGGAGTCCGGCCGCGGCGGCGACCCGGAGCGGCTCGCGAAGCAGCAGGCCGGGCTGTCCGCGGACGATCCGATCAACATCCAGTACACCTCGGGCACCACCGGCTTCCCCAAGGGTGCGACGCTCAGCCACCACAACATCCTCAACAACGGCTATTTCGTCGGCGAGCTGTGCAATTACACCGAGGAGGACCGGGTCTGCATCCCGGTGCCCTTCTACCACTGCTTCGGCATGGTGATGGGCAACCTCGCGTGCACCAGCCACGGTGCGTGCATGGTCATCCCGGCCCCGGCGTTCGACCCGAAGGCCACGCTCGCCGCGGTCGCCGCCGAACGCTGCACGTCGCTGTACGGCGTGCCGACGATGTTCATCGCCGAGCTCAACCACCCGGAGTTCGTGACGTTCGACCTCGGCTCGCTGCGCACCGGCATCATGGCCGGGTCGCCATGCCCGGTCGAGGTGATGAAGCAGGTCATCGACCGGATGGGGATGACCGAGGTGTCCATTTGCTACGGGATGACCGAGACTTCGCCGGTGTCCACGCAGACCCGCGCCGACGATTCGGTCGAACGCCGGGTGTCCACCGTCGGCCGGGTCGGCCCGCATCTGGAGTCCAAAGTGGTCGATCCGGAAACCGGGCTGACCGTGCCGCGCGGAACTCCGGGCGAACTGTGCACGCGCGGCTATTCGGTGATGCTCGGTTATTGGGAGGAACCGGAAAAGACCGCCGAGGCGATCGACGCCGCGCGCTGGATGCACACCGGCGACCTCGCGATCATGGACGACGAGGGCTATCTCAACATCACCGGCCGGATCAAGGACATGGTGATCCGCGGCGGCGAGAACATCTACCCGCGCGAGATCGAGGAATTCCTCTACACGCATCCGGACGTGCTGGACGCCCAGGTGATCGGCGTGCCGGACGTGAAGTACGGCGAGGAACTGATGGCCTGGATCCGGATGCGCGAGGGCGCGGAACCGCTGACGACGGAGGCGGTGCGCGAGTTCTGCCAGGGGAAGCTGGCGCATTACAAGATTCCGCGTTACGTCCACGTGGTCGAGGAATTCCCGATGACGGTGACCGGGAAGGTGCGGAAGGTCGAGATGCGCGAGCAGTCGGTGACGTTGCTGGGATTGGAGCAGGCGGCCGCGCAGAAGCACGCGTGAGGGAGTTCGGCGGCCGTCCGATGTGGACGGCCGCCGGGCCCGGTCAGGCGGAAGCGGCCGCGGCGGCTTCGGCGAGTGCCTTTTCGTCCTCCTCGCCGAACGTTTCCTCGAGCTGTTCAGGCGAGTAGTCGAGGTCGATCTGCTCGACCGGCGTGCCCCGCGCGGATTCGATCGCACCGAGGCGGCGCTGGGCGCGGTCGGCGGCGTATTGGACCAATTCCTCGGGGTCGTTGTCGAACGGGACTTCCTCGAATTGGTCCTGCACCCACTGGATCATGCCGAGCGCGTGCGGCAGCAGTTCGCCCATGCGTTGCTGGACGGCGTCCCACATCGCGTCGTCCGCGGCGACGTGCCTGCGGCAGGTGAACGTGCCCCACGCCATGTGGCGGCGTTCGTCGTCGCCGATGCGGCGCACCAATTCCTGCATTCCCGGCAGGATCTGGTTCTGCGTGCAGATCAGCTGCCACGAGTAATACCCGGTGAGCGCGAGGCTGCCTTCGATCACGTGGTTGTACGTCACGCTGGCGCGGATCTGGTTGAGCGGACTGGGATCGTCCTCCAGCGCGCGCAGCGACTGCGGCAGTTCCTCGTAGAAAAGCTTGCGGTAGTGCGGGTTTTCCGCGACGTAGGAGTGCAGGTCGTCGTCCAGCCCGACGGCGTCCATCCAGCGCCGGAAGACCTCGACGTGCTTGGCTTCCTCGAAACAGAACTGCGTCAGGTACATCTCGTCGCCGAACCGGCCGGTGGCCGACATCGCGCGCATGAACGGCTGGATGTCCTCGGTCACCGCTTCCTCGCCCGCGATGAACTGCGCCACGAGGTAGGTGGTCGAGCGTTGCTGTTCCGGCGTCAGGCTTTCCCAGCCTTCGCGTTCCTTGCCGAAATCGAGGTCCGCCGGGTTCCAGAACTTCTTGTTGCCCTTGACGAACAGCCGCAACGGGAACGAGTCCCAGTTCAGCCCGCCCTTGCGCAGGGACGAGAATCCGCTGCGCAGCTCCGGAAGCGTCTCGGTCATGACTGGCCCTCTCGTTTCACTCCATTGTGGACGAATTGGTCGATGGCGGGGGCGAGCACCGCGAGGATCGAATCCGCGGCCTCGGACGCGGAATGCGTCGGCAGCACCAGGTGGCTGAGCGACAGCCGGACCACCGTTTCGGCGAGCAACGCGGCGGACTCGGGCGTGAGCCGTGGTTCGAGCGCGAGGTACTGTCCCGCCGCGAGATCGGCCGCCGCGGTGAGGATCGGCTCGCCGCGCGAGGTCAGCAGCGGGAGCAGGTCCTCGCCGGCCTCGGTGCCGAGCGCCGCCGCGATCAGCCGGTTCTCCCTGGCGTGTTCGATGGTGTAGACGACCGCGCCGCGGATGCCCGTGAGCAAACTCTCGGCGTCCTCGAACCGGCAGCGGATGCCGTCGAGGAATTCCGCCGCGACGCGCAGTGCGACGGCCTGCGTGAGCGCCGCCTTGCTGCCGAACTCGTTGTAGACCGTCTGCCTGCTGACCCCGGCTTTCGCGGCTACGTCAGCCATCCGGAGGCCCTGATGGCCGCGGTCGGGGAGCAGGTCCGCGGCCGCGTCCAGCAGCGTCTCGCGCAGCGTTGCTTTGGTCCGCTCGGTGAAGCTGGTCACACCGTCAGCTTGACACAGGATGAATCTGTGTCAAGAACCTTTACCGGGATGGCGCACGTGTACAGCAGCCGGGCGGAACTGTCGGTGCGGACGGCTACCGTGTGGGACGTGGGCATCACGGTGGGGTTCGACCTCGACATGACATTGATCGACCCGCGGCCGGGCATGGTCGCGGCGATGAACGCGCTGGGCGAGAAGTCCGGGCTGCCGTTCGACGGGGAGGCGTTCGCCTCGAACCTCGGGCCGCCGCTTGATCAGGCGCTGCGCGAGTTCGGCGCGCCGGAGGACCGGATTCCCGAGCTGATCTGGCAGTTCCGCGAGCTGTACCCGGAGCTGGTCGTGCCGAGCACGGTCGCGCTGCCCGGCGCGGCCGAGGCGCTGCGCGCGGTCCGGGCGGCAGGCGGGCGCACGCTCGTGGTCACCGGCAAGTACGCGCCCAACGCGCAGCTGCACCTCGACGCGCTGGGGCTGCGGGTCGACGCACTGGTGGGCGAGCTGTGGTCCACGCAGAAGGCCGCGGCCCTGCTCGAACACGAGGCGCGGGCATACGTCGGCGACCACCTGGGCGACGTCCGGGGCGCGCGAGCGGCCAACGCGGTGTCCGTGGCCGTGGCGACCGGGCCGTGCAGCCGCGAGGAGCTGGCCGAAGAGGGCGCGGACGTCGTCTTCGACTCGCTGGTCGATTTCCCCGAGTGGTTTGCCCGGACGTTCGTCGAGACTGTGGTCTGACTCGGCGGTAACCGCTGGTCAGCCGTGCTTTCCGGCGCGCGCTTCCTGGATCAGGGCGATCAGCCCGAGCAGCAGTCCGAGCGGGGTGATCACGCCGGCGGCCGCGCTGAGCCACACCGGGAGGTTCTCGAATCCGGCGGCGAACAGCACGAACACCGTCGCCACCGCGAGCATGCCGATGGCGAACAGGCCGATGCCGAGCCGCATGAGGATCGGTTTGCCGGTCTGCTTCGCTGCCTTCTCCATGGGGGTGAGAGTAACGGGACTATCCGCTTCTCCCCAGCGGCTGTGGCGAGATACGCTTGTCTGACGCGCGCCTCGAGTTCGCTCGGGGCGCGTTCGTCGTGACCTGCACAGCAGAAGGACTGGTGAGGGAAGTGCCGACCGGCAAGGTCAAGTGGTACGACGCGGAGAAGGGGTTCGGCTTCGTCACGCAAGACGGCGGTGCGGACGTCTACATCCGCAAGGCCGCGCTGCCCCACGGCGTGGAGGGCCTGAAAGCCGGGCAGCGGCTCGAGTTCGGCGTGGCCGACGGCAGGCGCGGACCGCAGGCGCTCTCCGTCCGGCTGCTGGACCCGCCGCCGTCGGTCGCCGAGGCGCGCCGTCGTCCCGCGGAGGAGCTGCACGGCCTCATCGAGGACATGATCAAGCTGCTGGAGCTGAAGGTCCAGCCGGATCTGCGGCGCAACCGGTACCCGGATCGCAAGAACACCAAGCAGATCGCCGAGATCATGCGCGCGGTCGCGCGTGACCTCGACCCGTGATCGCGCACGCCTGAAGAACAGGGAAGGGCTCCGTGCGGAATCTCCCGCGCGGAGCCCTTCCCCGTTGTGCGAAGAATCAAGCAGGCTGTACCTGCAGCGACCACAGCGCCGTCGTGACCGCCTCCGCGTCGTTCGGGTCGCCGGTCCGGCTGATCACCGACGCCTGCGCGATCTCGACCACCACGATCTGGTCGTCCTTCGCGGGCGGGGTCGCGGTGTAGGCGTAGCGGTCGCGGGAGGTGATGATGTCCTCCTTGAGCGGCTGGGGCTGGCCCTTGCCGTTCACGTACTGCACGGTGACCTTCCACGGCGTCTCGGCGATTTCCTTCGGCACCGAGATCTGCACCGACCGGCCCGGCCGCACCTTGAGCTTGCCGGTCGCGCCGGGGTTGGCCGCGCAGACGCCGGATTTGATGTCGCAGTTGCCGATCGGGGCGACGTTGACCGTGTGCCCGTCGGCGTAGAAAGTCACCTCGGCCGGACCCGGCGCGGAACAGCCGGCCACCGCGAAACCACCGGCCGCGAGCACGGCCACCACCCGGGAACGTCGCATGGCCCGAGATTACCGGCGGCCTCGCGCGGGCCCGGGAGCGGGGAAGCTGCCGGTCGGCTCCGGGCGCAAGGGGCGGTTGCCGCCGAGCCCGGGCAGGAGCGAACCGCCGCGCTGCACCAGGAATGTCTGGGCCAGGCCGAGCGCCAGCAGGAGCGTCACGACCAGGAAGCCGATCCAGTACGTCGGCGGCAGGAGCAGCCCGACCGCGCCGCCCATGCACCACGACAGCTGCAGCACCGTCTCCGAACGCCCGAACGCCGAGGCGCGCGACTGCTCCGGCAGGTCCTCCTGGATCACCGCGTCGAGGCTGATCTTCGCCAGCGCACTGGCCGTCGCGCCGATCAGGCCGACGATCGCCGCCGTGGCGAGGCCGGGCAGCAGCGTCGCGACCAACGTCGTCACGACACACGCCGCCACGCAGCCCACGATCACCTGGTCCGCCGAACCGAAGTGCAGCCGCGAACCCAGGGCGTTGCCGATGAACCCGCCGACGCCGGCCGCCGCGCCGATGATGCCCAGCAACAGCAGTTGCACGAACGGGCTGTGTCCGGCGTGCTCGGTCTGCGCTTTCACCGCGAAGGCGGCGAACATCATCAGGAACCCGGTCAGGACGCGCACGGAACCGTTGCCCCACAAGGCAACGACGATGTGCCGGCCCATCGGCTGGCGTCGCCGTTTCTGCTTCGGCTCCGGCCGTGCGGACAGCGACGTCGGGACCTCGCCCTCGGTCACCTCGACCCAGGACGGGATCCGCATCGACTGCACGGCCGCGGCCACGCAGATCACGGCGGTGAACCACAACGCGCCGGAGGAGTTGCTGAGGCTGCTCACACCGCTGGCCAGCGCACCGAACACGCCGCCCGCGACCAGGCCGAACACGGTGATCCGCGCGTTGGTCTTCGACAGCGTGATCTCCGGCGGCACCACGCGCGGCGTGACCGCCGCCTTCAGCACGGTGAACGACTTCGACAGCACCATCATCCCGAGCGCCGCCGGGTACAGCAGCCAGTCGTCGAAGTGCAGCGCCATCACCACGGCCATCAGGCCCTGCCCGATCGACGACACGCACATCGCGAGCCGGCGGCCGCGCTGGATCCGGTCCAGTGCCGGGCCGATCACCGGGGCGACGAGCGCGAACGGCGCGATCGTGATCAGCAGGTACAGCGCGACCTTGCCCTTGCTCTCGCCGCTGGTCGCGGCGAAGAACAGCGTGTTGGCCAGCGCGACCGCCATCGCCGCGTCGCTGGCGTAGTTCAGCATCACCGCGTACATCAGCGAGGTGAGGCCGGACTTGTCCGCGCCGTCCGCCTTGGTGGCGCGCTGGAACGCGCCAATCGCCTGTCCGCTCAGCTGACGGCTGCGCAGCGCGGCGACCCGCGTGACAGTGAGCTTCTTCGGGAGCTTGGGGATCGACCCGGCACCGGGCGCGGCGGTGGTGCGCAGCTCGTCGTCCTGCTCCGGGACGACGCGTGGCTCGCCCGCGTAACCGCCGGTGTCGTAGTGCTCGTAACCGGCGGTGCCGGGACGGTCGTCGTACGGCCGCGGGTGGACGGGCTCAGTGCGGTGCTCGCGCGGCGGGTACGGCCGGGCGCCCCGCGGAGGCGGCGGACGGTGTCCCATCGGGGCGGCGCCGGTGGGCGCCTCCTCGGCGTTCGGCGGGAACGGCGGCACGTCGTCGTAGAACGGGCTGCGTCCGGGATGCGCACGAGGCGGCTCACGACGCGGATCGACGTGCTCGGTCCTCGGTTCGGCCGGGCGGCCGCGCGGCGGTTCGGCCGGGATGTGCTCCGGACGGGCCCTCGGCGGCTCCGGCGCGTACTCCGGCGGATTCTGGCGAAGGCGCTGGTCAGCGGCGTGATCGACCCGGGTCGGCGGGGGCTCGCGCCACGGGCGGGCCTGTGCCGCGCCGGGCTCGGGCGTCCAGCGGCGTTTCTTCCGGCCGCGGCCTTTGCCCGACTGCCCGCCGAGGGGGCTGTCGGAACCGAAGCGCGAGCTGAAGAGGGCCACGGTTCAATCCTGCCTCATCGAGGTCCCGCGCCGCCCGCTCACGTGCCGGTTCGCTGATTTTCCGGGACGAACTTCACGCGGAACGACGACGGCCACAGCTTCCCGGTGAGCAGGAATTCGTCCGTGCCGGGGATGGCGGCGATGCCGTTCAGCACGTCCTCGCCGGGCCGGGCCGGGGTGCGGAGCTTGCTGGCGTCGATCTTCGCGGTGATCCGTCCGGTGTTGGCGTCGATGCGCAGGATGGTGCCGGTCTGCCAGACGTTCGCGTAGACGGTGTCGCCGACGCACTCCAGTTCGTTCAGCTGGTCTTGGCCGACCTCGACGGAACCGGTGACCGCAAACGTTTGCGGATCACGGAAGGTGAGTGTCGACGACCCGTTGCTCATCACCAGCCGCCCGTTGGGCTGGTGACAGAGCCCCCATCCCTCGCCGTCGTATCGCACGCGCCGCAGCTCGGCGAGCGTCTGCGAGTCGCGCTCGATCGCGATTCCGTCGCGCCAGGTCAGCTGCCACAGCTTCGGCCCGAGCACCGTGATGCCCTCGGCGAACAGCGGCGACGGCAGCGTCACCTCCTTGGTCGGCGCGCCACCGGCGGGGCCCGCGGTGAGCGCGGACTGGCCTTCGAGCCCGCGACTCTCGTACAGCGTCGTGCCGGAGTACTCGAGCCCTTCGGTGAAGGCCGTCGAGTCGTGCGGCAGCGTTCCGAGCACCTGAACGGTGAGCTGTTCGGGCTGGACGGGCGGAGGCGGTTGGGTGCCCGCGCACCCGCCGAGCACCGCGGCGGCTACCAGGGGCCAGACGATCCGGGTTCGCACGAGGAACAGCCTGGCACGGGCGGCGCGGATGCGTGCGGCACAATTGGGGGTATGACGCTGCTGTTGACCCTGGACGACGGCTCTCTCCACCGGAAGCTCGCGGACGCCGTGGCGATCGCGCGGGAGGCCGTGCTGGAGGTAGCCCCCGCTGACCAGGTCGGCGAGCACGTCGGAGTGGAGCGCGAGGACGCGGTTTCCGCGAGCCACCTTTTCGAGGCCACGGTGCCCGGATACCGCGGCTGGCGCTGGTCGGTCACCGTCGCGGTGGCCGGGCCGGACGAGCCGGTCACGGTGAGCGAGCTGGTGCTGCAGCCCGGCCCGGAGGCCTTGGTCGCGCCCGCCTGGGTGCCGTGGGAGCGGCGCGTGCGCGCCGGCGACCTCGGCGTCGGCGACCTCTTCCCCGCGGACAAGGACGATCCCCGCCTGTCGCCCGCGTACCTCCAGTCGGACGACCCGGCCGTCGAGGAAACGGCCATGGAGGTCGGCCTCGGCCGGGTCCACGTGCTTTCGCGCTACGGCAGGCTGGACGCGGCCGCCCGCTGGCACAGCGGCGAGTTCGGCCCGCGTTCGGACATGGCCCGCAGCGCGCCCGCGACCTGCGGGACCTGCGGTTTCTTCGTGCCGCTTGCCGGGTCGCTGCGCGGTTCGTTCGGCGCCTGCACGAACGACATCGCGCCCGCGGACGGGCATGTCGTGGACGTGGCTTACGGGTGCGGGGCGCATTCGGAGGTCCGGGTCGAAGTCACTTCCTCGGTCCCGGTCGCGGAACTGGTTTACGACGATTCGCTGATCGACTTCGCGCCGGCGCCAGAGGCAGCTCCTGAGCCGAGTGCGGTCGCGGACCCGGCGGTCGTGGAAGAGGCGGCGGCCGCGGCAGCGGAGGAGACCGCTGAGGTCGCGGTGGTGGAGCCGGAGGCGGCTGCGGAAGTGGCGGTCGAGGAGGCTGCTGCTGACGTGGCTCCGGACGCGATTGCCGAGGAGCCTGCGGTCGAGGCCGAAGAGCCGGTGGAGAGCGCGGACGTCGTCGAGGCTTCGGCGGCGGGCACCGCTGCTGACGTGGTCGTCGAGGCAGTCGCGCCGGAAACTGCTGAACCGGCTGAGACCGAGGGCGAGTCGCCCGCGGCTACGACCGCCGAGCAGGAAGAAGCGCCCGGCCACGAGGACTCCGCGCAGCAGAGCGACTCCGACGGGAGCGATGTCCTCCGGTGAACGAAGTCGCCGGGGGAGCGGCTGATCCTTTCGGGACAGTCCGGTTGCGGGAAGCGGTTCTGAGAGCCTGGCGCGATTCGCCCACCCGCTTCACCGAGGACACCAACTCCGAACGCGACCTGCGCGTCGGCGCTTATCGCGACCGGTTGTTCGTCGAACTGGCACAGAACGCCGCCGACGCCGCGCAACTCGCGGGCGAACCGGGACGCATTCGAGTGTCCGTTGTGGACGGTGAACTGCGGTTCGCCAACACCGGCGCGCCGTTGGACACCCGAGGGGTCGAATCGCTGGCGTCCTTGCGGGCCTCGGCCAAGCAAGGAACCGTCGGCCGCTTCGGAGTCGGATTCGCGGCCGTGCTGACCGTCACCGACGAGCCTCGCGTGGTTTCCACCTCGGGCGGGGTCGCGTTTTCCGCGCAGCGCACGCGGGAGGCATCCGGCCGGGACGGCGACGTTCCGGTGCTGCGGCTGCCGTTTCCCGTCACGGAGCAGCCGGCTGACGGATTCGCCACCGAAGTGCGGTTGCCGCTGCGGGAATCCGGGCAGGGGCTGCTCGACGGCCTGGCGAAGGAGATCGAAGATCTCCTGCTGGCCCTGCCGTGGCTCGCCGAGGCCGAAGTGGACGGTCGCAAGTGGACGCGAAGCGGCGAAGAGATCGTCGAGATCACTTCGCCGACCGGACAACGGCGTTGGCTGAAGCACGGAGTCTGGGCGGTTCCGGTCGACGCCGACGGAGTGCCGCGGCCGCTCGAGGACGATCTGCTGCACGCGCCGACGCCGACCGACGAAGGATTGTCACTCCCGGCTCGGTTGATCGCCGAAGTGCCGCTGGAGCCGTCTCGTCGCCGGGTGCTTCCTGGCGCGGAACTCACTCGCGCGCTGGAGAACGCGGCGAGTGAATACGTCGAGCTGGTTCGGGCGGTCAAGGCAGAGTACCGGCCAATCCTGGTGCCTGCCGCGGGTTTCCCGCAGTCCGCTGTGGACGCGCAGCTGAAAGACCTCGTGTACGCCGCGCTCGCGCAGGAACCCTGGCTGGCCACTGTGGACGGTCGGGAAGTCTCCGGGCAGCAGGCACGGGTGCTCGACGTCGACGGGCTGGCTCCGCTGCTGGCCGACGTCATTCCGGGCCTGGTGCGGGCAGACCCGCGATTGCTCAAGCCGGTGTCCGCGCACGTCCTCGGCATCGGTGACGTCCTCGAAGTCCTGACCGGCATTGACCGCGAACCCGGCTGGTGGCGGAAGCTGTACGCGGAGCTGGCGGTCGCGGTCGAGAGTCATGCGCTCAGCGCGAATCAGCTGGACGGGCTGCCGGTTCCGTTGTCGGACGGGCGGACGTTGCCGGGTGTCAAGGGCGCGCTGCTCGTCGACGGCAGTAGCGAACTACGCGAGCTATTGTCCGATGTGGACGTTCCTGGTCTCCGGCTGGTGCACCCGGGCGCGGCGCACCAATTGCTGGAACTGTTGGGAGCCAAGCACGCTGACGCGCGTCAGCTGCTCGAAGCGGAACAGCTGCAGTACGCGGTGGAGCACAGCGTCGCCGACGTTCAGTCCGGTTTGGACGGAATGAACCTCGCCGGTGCGGTGCTCCGGCTCGTCACGGATTGCGGTGCTCAGGCACCGGAGTGGATCGGCGCGTTGGCACTGCCCGCGGAGGACGGCTGGCGGCGCGCGGACGAGCTGGTGCTGCCGACGTCGCCGTTGCTGGAAGTCATCGACCCCGAGGTATTCGAGCCCGACGGCGCGCTTTCCGTGCTGGACGAGGAATTCGCCGAGGACTGGCCGACCGAAACCCTCGTCGCGGCGAAGGTGCTCGATTCGTTCGCGGTCGTGCTGGACGAGGAACCGCACGAGCCCGACCACAACCTGCCGGACGAAGAGCAGTGGTGGGATTCGTTCGAGCAGCCGCCGACGACCGTCGTGTCCATCCGGGACCTCGACCTCGTCGCGGACGACGCCTGGCCGGACGCGCTCCGGCTGATCGCGTCCCGTCCGGAAACGTGGCAGGCGCTGCACAGCCCGGACGGCCACGCGGGCTGGTGGCTCGCGCGGTACGCCCTGCTGGCCGGGGAAGCCCCCGGCTCGTGGCGGCTCGCTTCGGCGACCGAGCTGGCCGGGCTGTACGACCCGGTGCCGGACCTGGACCTGAGCGACGATCTGCTCCGCGCGGTCGGCGTCCGGACTGGGCTCGATCTGGAGCCCGCGGAAGACGTCACCGATCTGCTCCAACGGCTCGGTGATCCGCAACGGACGCCGACGCCGGGGCTGGTGGCCCGTGCCCACGCGGCGTTGGTGGCCGCGCCGGTAGACATCGCCGAGGTCGACGCGCCCGCACGAGTCCGCGCGGCGGACGGAAGCGTCGTCGAGGACGCCGTGGTGCTGGACGTGCCGTGGGTCGCGGCGGCGCTCGACCCGGCGAAGATCGTCGTCGCGCCGACCGAACCGGAGCGGCTGGCGGAACTCCTCGACGTCCCGGTCGCGAGCAGCCTCAAGGCCGAGGTCGACAGCGCCGGCGAGTACGTCGCGTGGGCCGACCTGCCCGCCCTCGCGCTCGCTGCGGACCAACTCGGCATCGCAGTGCCGGACGGCGGCGTGCTGCTGCACGACCCCCTCACCGTGACGGTCGGCGGCGAAACCGCTGAGGTGCCGTGGTGGTCCGACGACCGGCTGCACGCCGCGGACACGTCCGAAGGGCTGGCGCGTGCCTTCGCCTGGGCGAGCGACCACTGGGCCGAGCGCTACCGCATCACCGCGCTGCTGGAAGACCCCGCGCCGCGCACTTTGCTGAACTGACGTCCGCGAAGCCGGTCAAAACCGGCGATAACCTCAGAGCCGCTGCGCCGACTTCGACCCGCGCCGAGCCGCCGCGCGCTGCCAGAAAATGATCCCGAACCCGATGAACCCGAGCGCGATCCCGGCGAGACACGTCTGCACCCACACGCCCCCGCTGGTGAAGAAAAGCACCACGAGCGCGACAAGCCAGAGCGCAGTACCTACGATCACCACCGGCGTCAGGTCGGTGAGCCGCTTCGGCAGGTCCGGCGTGTGCCGCAAGGCGGCCGGAGCGTCCGGGGCACTGGTCGGTTCGTCCACGACGCAGAGCTTACCCGGACGGAAACAGCGAGACAGGCGGGGAAATGGCGGAGCAGCGCGAACGGACCGGGTCCACTCTGGACCGCTTCTTCCGGATCAGCGAACGCGGATCGAGCCCCGGACGGGAGATCCGCGGCGGCGTGGTCACGTTCGTGACGATGGCCTACATCGTGGTCCTCAACCCGTTGATCATCGGCAGTTTCGCGGCCAACACCCCGTCCGCGCACAAGGACGTGCTCGGCCACATCCTGCCGGTGCCGCAGGTCGCCGCGGTGACCGCGCTGGTCGCCGGCGTGCTGACGATCCTGATGGGCCTGGTCGCGAACTACCCGTTCGGCATCGCCACCGGCCTCGGCATCAACAGCCTGCTCGCGGTCACGATCGCGCCGCAGATGAGCTGGCCGGAGGCGATGGGCCTGGTGGTCATCGAGGGCGTGATCATCGTCCTGCTCGTGCTCACCGGGTTCCGCACCGCGGTGTTCCGCGCCGTGCCGCCGGCGCTGAAATCGGCGATCGCGGTCGGCATCGGACTCTTCATCTGCCTGATCGGCCTGGTCGACGCCGGGTTCGTGCGCCGGCTCCCGGACGACGCGCACACCACGGTGCCGGTCGGGCTCGGCATCGGCGGCTCCATCGCCTCGTGGCCGACCGCGGTGTTCGTCGTCGGGCTGCTGCTCACCGCGGTCCTCGTGGCCAAGCGGATCAAGGGCGCGATCCTGATCGGCGTGCTCGGCTCGACCGTGCTCGCGATCGTGGTCGAAGCGATCGTGAAGGCCGGGCCGTCGAACGGCACCGACCCGAAGGGCTGGAACCTCGGCTACCCGGCATTGCCGCAGAAGGTCGTCGGCCTGCCGGACCTGTCGCTGGTCGGCGACGTGTCCTTCGGCGCGTGGACCCGGCTCCCGATCATCACCGTGGTGCTGCTGGTCTTCACCCTCGTGCTCGCCGATTTCTTCGACGCCATGGGCACGATGACCGGCCTCGGCAAGGAAGCCGGGCTGGTGGACAAGGACGGCCAGCTGCCGAACGTCGGCAAGGCGCTGTTCGTCGAAGGTCTCGCGGGCGCGGCCGGCGGGTTCGGCTCGGCCAGCTCGAACACGGTGTTCGTGGAATCCGCGTCGGGTATCGCGGAGGGCGCGCGGACCGGCCTGGCGAACATCGTGACCGGCCTGTTGTTCATCGCGGCGATGTTCCTGACCCCGCTGTACCAGGTCGTGCCGGTCGAGGCCGCCGCCCCGGCGCTCGTGGTGGTGGGCGCGCTGATGATGGCGCAGGTCCGCGACATCGACTTCACCGATTTCAAGATCGCGCTGCCCGCGTTCCTGACCATCGTGGTCATGCCGTTCACCTATTCGATCGCCAACGGCATCGGCGCCGGATTCGTGAGCTACGTCGTGATCCACGCAGTGACCGGCAACGCCAGGAAGGTGCACCCGCTGATGTGGGTGATCGCGGTGGCGTTCGTCGCCTACTTCGCCGTCGGGCCGATCCAGGCCGCGCTCAGCTGACCGGCGTAAACCGCCGGAGCAGGTCGTGAGGTATGCTAACTATATGTCCGGCGACCCGCACGAGCGTTCCTTGGCGAGCCGCTTGCGTCTCGCGGTGGTGCGGCTCAATCGCAGGCTCCGGGCACAGCGGGTGGCTGACGACGTGTCGCTCACGCAGATCGCGGCGTTGTCCACCCTGCACAAATGCGGTCCGCTGACCCCCGGTCAGCTCGCCGCGAAGGAAGGCGTCCAGCCGCCCTCGATGACGAGGGTCATCGCCGCGCTCGAGGAGATGGGGTTCGTCGAGCGCAGGCCGCACCCGACCGACGGCCGCCAGGCCATCGTCGAGCTGTCCGAGGACGGGCTCGCGTTCGTGCGCAAGGCCATCTCGGTGCGGGAGGCGTGGCTGGACCGGCAACTGGCCGAACTCGGCGAGGAAGAGCTCGAAGTGCTCTCCCGCGCCGCGGAGATCATCGACAGGATGGCGGGGAACTAGCACAGGTGACGACCACGGGTAGCGAAACAGCAGGATGTCCGGCCCAATCCACTGCTACCCGGGACACGGCACCGCCGCCGTCCAGTTCCGCCCCGCCCGGCCCCCTTTCCGCTCCGGCCGGGAAATCGTCTTCCGCGCCGAAGACCGGCGACACCGCGGAAACCGCTGAAACCAAGACCCGGCGCACGATGTTTTCGTCGCTGCGCGTGCGGAACTACCGGCTGTTCTTCAGCGGCCAGGTCATCTCGAACATCGGCACCTGGATGCAGCGCATCGCACAGGACTGGCTGGTGTTCACGCTGTCGGGCAACAACCCGGTGGCGCTCGGCGTCGCGGTCGCGCTGCAGTTCATCCCGACGCTGCTGTTGTCGCTGTGGGCGGGCGTGCTCGCCGACCGCGTCGACAAGCGCAAGCTGCTGATGATCATCCAGTCGGTGAACTGCCTGCAGGCCGTGCTGCTCGGCGTGCTCGACCTGACCGGCGTGGCCCAGCTGTGGCACGTCTACCTGCTCTGCGTGATGCTCGGGACGACGTCGGCGATCGAGGTGCCGACGCGGCAGTCGTTCGTCGCCGAGATGGTCGGCCGCGACCAGGTGGCGAACGCGGTCGCGCTGAACTCGTCGATCTTCAACATGGCCCGCATCGTCGGACCGGCCATCGCCGGATTCGCGATCACCTGGGTCGGCACCGGCTGGCTGTTCATCGCGAACGCGGTGAGCACGGTCGCGGTGATCACCGGGCTCGCGTTGATGAATCCGGCGAAGCTTTTCCGCGGCCCGGCGGTCCCGCGCGCGAAGGGTCAGCTGGCGGAGGGCCTGCGCTACGTGCGCGGGCGGCCGGACCTGGTGACCGTGATGGTGCTGATGTTCTTCGTCAGCACGTTCGGCATCACCTACTTCACGTCGCTGCCGATCGTCGCCGCGAACGTCTTCCACACTCAAGCCGACGGGTACGGCCTGCTGTCGACGCTCGTCGCGGTCGGCACCTTCACCGGCGCGCTGGCGTCCGCGCGGCGCGGGGTCAAGAGCCAGCCCCGGGTGCGGTTGATGCTGGTGTCGGCGGCGCTGCTCGGGGTGTTCGAGTTCGGCACCGCGTACATGCCGACCTACCTGGCGTTCGGGCTCGGGCTGATCCCGCTCGGGTTCGCCACGATCACCTTCCTGAACACGGCGAACGCGCTGGTGCAGACGTCGGTTTCGCCGGAGATGCGCGGTCGCGTGATGGGCATCTACGTGCTGGTGCTGATCGGCGGGAACCCGATCGGCGGGCCGATGACCGGCTGGATGGCCGACGCGTTCGGCGGCCGGTCGCCGTTCTACATCGGCGGCGCGATTTCGGCGATCGCGGCGGTGGTGTGCGCGGTGGTGCTGATCCGGCGCGGCGGCGTCCGGTTGCCCCGACGGCTGGGCAACGGTCTGCGGATCCTGCCGCGGGAACGGGTCTGACCTGCGGGAATGGCTGGCCAGGGCAGCGGAGACCGGCGAAAGTCGTCACTCGCGCGGGTGAGACTGAGGTCTCCGCGGGGACAGCCTTGCTTCTACTGGTGAGGTTAGGCTAACCTCATACATGTCCGCTTCGTGGTGGGAGCGGCAGTCAGTTCGGGAACGGACAGAGCCCCGCAACCTGGGAACCCCGGGAGGCGGGGCTCTGTTCATGGTCGGGGCTGTGCAGCGCGAGGGCAAGGGCGTTCAGAGGGTGGATCGTGAGCGTTCACCGCGGCGAACGCTCACGACGTGGTCAGCGCGTCGCCGGAGGTGCCGAGCGGGTGCTCGCCCGGCCGCATCGGCAGACGGCGCAGCCGCAGGCCGAAGTACACGTGGTACGCCACTCGCACGGCCTCGTCGTTCGGCAGCAGCACTTCGTGCCGCACGCCGTCGACCGTCTCGATCAGCCGGTCTCCGGACAGCGTCACGCGGCCCTGGGCGGTCGGCCGGGAGCAGGTCAGCGTCTGCGTGAAGTGCGACTGCGGCGAAGTCGACTGCCACCACGCCATCGGCGCGAAGTCCGACAACTGCCGCGGGCGGCGCTCGAGGCGGTACTCGGGCTTGCCGTCGCGCAGGACGTCCACGTCGCCGTACGGGGCGTCCAGGAGGAGGTACTCGCCCTCCGCGTCGCACTGGGGTTCGACGGCGGACAGCGCCAGGGGTTGCCGGCTGAACCGGCCGAAACCGACGTCCACCAGATACTGCTCGTCGTCGAGCTGGACGAGGATGGCGGCGTGGTCCAGCGGCGGGCCGGGCACTCCGGAATCGTCGAAAACGCGGGCCGCGTGCAGCGTCGCGGCGAAGCCCAGCTCGCGCAGCAAGGCGGCGAAAAGACCGTTCAGCTCGTAACAGAAGCCGCCGCGGCGGTGGCGCACGAGCTTGTCGAAGAGTGCTTGTTCGGTGAGTTCGATGGGTTCCCCGAGGTGCACGCTCAGGTTCTCGAACGGGACGTGCATCAGGTGCCGCTCCTGCAGCACGCGCAGCGCGGTCAGGTCGGCCGCCGCGGGCACTGGGAGGTCCAGGCGGGCTAGGTAAGCGTCGACGTCCATGGGTTCCACTCTCACACCTCCAGTGCACTCCAGGTCAAGCGAAAAAACGGGGCCCGGCCGTTTCCCGGCCGGGCCCCGGGGGGCCGCGAGGGCCTCAGCTGAGCAGGAGGCCGTTGCCGCCGGCGACGGCGTTGTCGAAGCGCTTGCTGATCTCGGCCCAGTTGAAGATGTTCCACAGGGCGTTGACGTAGTCCGGCTTCACGTTCTTGTAGTCCAGGTAGAACGCGTGCTCCCACACGTCGACCAGCAGGATCGGCACGGTCGGCAGGATCAGGTTGTTGTGGTGGTCGCGCAGCTGCTGGGTGATCAGCGTCTTGCCGATCGGGTCCCACGACAGCGCGCCCCACCCGTTGCCCTGGATGGTGGTCGACACGGCGGTGAACTGGGCCTTGAACTTGTCGAACGAGCCGAACGCCTCGTCGATCGCCGCGGCCAGCTCGCCGGTCGGCTTGTCCCCGCCTTCGGGCGAGAGGATCTTCCACCACACCACGTGGTTGGCGTGCCCGGCCAGGTTGAACGCCAGCGTCGTCTCCAGGCCCACGATCGACCCGAAGTCGCCCGCCTCCCGCGCGGCGGCGAGCTTGTCCAGCGTGTCGTTCGCGCCCTTCACGTAGGTCGCGTGGTGCTTGCTGTGGTGCAGCTCGTTGATCTCGCCCGAAATGTAGGGCGCGAGAGCGCCGTAGTCGTAATCGAGTTCGGGCAGCTCGTACCGGGCCATGGGCCCTCCTTCTGGTTCGACGCGCGGTTTTGCTTGGCGGCTTCCCTCCCGGGAGCCTTCTGAAACCGAGCCTCGTACTTCGAGCTAGGTGGAGGTCAACTCGCTGTGACCCGGGTCATGCGGACGGGGCCCGGTACCGCTCGAGGTCGCGAGCCAGTTCGTCGAACACCGCCACGTTGTGTTCGAACGCGACCACGGATTCGTCGATCACCCGCGCCCGGTCGGTCTCGCTCCACGGCGCCTCGTCCAGCTTCGCGCGGTAGCGGTCGCGGAAGGCGGGGGCGCTGCCGATCTGGTCGAAGCGGTAGAAGAGCGTGCCCGCCTCGGCGAGGTCGAACTTCTTCTCCAGCAGCCGCCGGATGATCTGGCCGCCGGCGATGTCGCCGAGGTAGCGCGTGTAGTGGTGCGCCACGAACCCGCCGGACCAGCGCGACGCCTCGGCGATCCGCGCGGTGTAGGCCTCGGTGGCGGCGAGCGGGGCGATCTCGGTGCGCCAGCCGGGGCCGACCAGGCGGGCGAGGTCGCGCTCCAGCGCGGGCAGCCGGCGCAGCTCCTCGAAGACGAACCGGCCCCCGACCGGATCGCCGGCCATCGCGTCGCCGGCGCGCTCGATGGCCTGGTAGATGAAGTAGTACTGGGTGGCCAGCGCGGTGTAACCGTCCAGCGTCAGCTCGCCGCCGAGCAGCGCGTTCATGTACGTGGAGTGGTTGGCCTTCTCGTGGACCGTCTTCGTGGACGCGCGCAGCTGTCCGGAGAACGGGCCGGCTTCGAGGTCCGCGGTCACCGTCATCAAAGGCCTCCCGACGTCTTTATGACAAGCTGTCAGAAAGAACTGTAGGGCACGACCCCGACTTAGGCTACCCTAAAATCAGGTGTTTTCACTCGAACCGACTGCTCGCCGGACGAACCGCACGGCGACCTCGATGGCGTCTTCCAGCTGGTCAGCGGGCACGTCGATGACCTGACGGCTGCCGAGCGCGGCGGTGATCATCGGGACCACCACATCAAGGTCCTGCGCGGGCCAGCTGCCCGCGTCGACTCCGGCGAGCAGCACCGAGCGCAGCTGTTCGATGATCGGGTCGGCGTGCGCGCTGATCCGCTGATACGCCGCGGGCGCGAGCGCGGACTCCAGCGCGGTGCCCGGCGGAAGATGGCGTTCGGCCAGCACGCGCAGCTGCAGCCGGACGAACGTGGCGAGTTGGGCGACTGGGTCCGGTTCGGCGTCCACCGCTTCGCGCAGCCGCTCGACATACTGCGCGGCCTCGTCCTCCACGAAGGCGACGAGCAGGCTTTCCTTGTCCGGGAAGTGGTTGTACATCGCGGTGCGGCCGAGCCCGGCCTCCGCGGCGACGCCGGCGAGCGTGATCGCGTCGAAACCGCGCTCGTACAGCTGCGTGCGGACGACGTCGAACACCCGTGACCGCACCTCGCGGCGGTGCGCTTCGAGCGAACCGCCCAGCACCTTCGGCACGCGCGCCACCCCCTTCCCGTGCGAAACACTTTAGGGGAATGTGCGAAACGGCTCAGGCGTCGAGCGTCCAGGTGTGCACCGGCTCGCCTTCCGCCGAGAGTTCCAGGTACCTCCGCAGCATCCAGTTGAGCGCGGTTTCACGGTCGGCTCCGCGTTCGTGCGCGCGCAGCACATAGTCGCGCTGCCAGGTCGCTCCGCTGCGGCGGGCAAGGCATCGGCGTTCGATGATGCCGAGGTAGCGCACCCGGGCTTCGTCGGAAACATCCGACCGGCGGAGGCCTTCGTGAGCCAGCGGCAGCAGCACCCGCAACGCCAGCTCGTCCGGCGGGATCCAGCCGATGCCCGGCCAGTACAGCTGTGCTTCGAAACCCTTGCGCGCGCCTTCGTACAGATTTTCTTCCGCTGCCTGGAACGACATCTGCGACCAGACCGGCCGATCCTGCTCCGCCAGCGCGCGCTGGGCGCCGTAGAAAAACGCCGCGTTGGCCACGATGTCGGCGACCGTCGGACCGGCGGGCAGCACGCGGTTTTCCACGCGGAGGTGCGGCAGTCCGTCGACGACGTCGTACACCGGCCGGTTCCAGCGCCAAATCGTTCCGTTGTGCAACCGAAGTTCGGAAAGCTTCGGCGCCTGTCCGGATTCCAGCGCCTCGATCGGGTCCTCGAGATCCGTCTCCGGCAGCAGGCCGGGGAAATAGCGGACGTTTTCCTCGAACAGGTCGAAGATCGACGTGATCCATCGTTCGCCGAATCACACCCGCGGCCGGACGCCCTGGTTTTTCAGTTCCTCCGGCCGGGTGTCGGTGGCCTGCTGGAACAACGGGATCCGGGTTTCGTGCCACAACGCCTTGCCCAGCAGGAAAGGCGAGTTCGAGGCGAGCGCGATCTGCACGCCGGCGAGGCATTGCGCGGCGTTCCAGTGCGCCGCGAATTCCTCCGGCGCGACCTGCAGGTGTAATTGGACTGAAGTACAGGCGGCCTCGGGGAGAATGGACTCCGCGTAGTGCCGCAGCCGCTCCGGCTGGCCCCCGGGCAGTGCCGGACCGTCCATCGCGAGCGCGATCCGCTCGCCGCGGGCGGCGAAGATCTCGTCGTTCAGCGACGAATAGCGCGTTTTGTGGGAAAGCCACTTTTGATCGAAATGCTCCGCGCGCAGGGTCGGCAGAATGCCGATCATGGCCACCGACGAGCCGGTGTGCGCCGCGCTCTCCTGCGCTTTCGCGAGGTAGGCGTGCAGGTCTTCTTCCAGGTGCAGTGCGGAATCCCCGGCGAGCGGGCGCGGCGGCACGTTGAGTTCCAGGTTGTGCTGACCGAGCTCGGTGGTGAACGCGTCGTCGTCGAGCGCCTCCAGCACGACCGAGTTGGTCATCGACGGGCGCAGTTGCCCGTCCACCAGATTCAGCTCGACTTCGAGGCCGATGTTCTTGCGGGGAAAGGAAAAACTTCCGTCAGTGAGCATTCGCGCCAGGGTGTCGAGGCACCGCTGGACCTTCCGGCGGTACCGTCCGCGATCGAGCCGGCCGGGGTGTGCCGAGAGATCCGTACCCATGGTTCGACGCGCTCCTTGGCTGCTGTCCGCAGTGGTCTGGGCGGCTGGGACGCCAGGCAGACCACCGTCGCACAGCGCGGCGCCATGGGCTAGCGGCCAAACTGGTGCTCTCCGTCACCGACGGTTGACCCTGCGCGAAAATAGGCCGTTTGCAGTAAAAGGCGCCATGCGTTCGGACCAGTCGGCGCGGGTTCGGCCGGGTGCGAGACTGTCCGATGTGGTTCAACTGATCTTCACTGAGGACCGGGCGCATCCGGGCCTCGACGACTTCCGCGACCTGTCCACAGCGGACCGTCGCCCGGACCGCCCCGGCGGGCGCGGGCTCGTGATCGCGGAGGGAACCGTCGTGGTCGGACGGCTGCTTGCTTCGCGCTACCCGGTGCGAGCGCTGCTCGGCGTGGAGAGACGGCTGCGGGAATTGGAAGACGAACTCGCCGGCGTCGACGTGCCCGCGTATGTGACGTCGGCGGAAACGATGGCGGAAGTCGTCGGTTTCCATCTCAATCGCGGCGTGCTCGCGGTCGCCGACCGCCCGGAACCGCCGACGGTTTCCCAGATCGTGGACAGCGCACAGGTGGTGGCCGTGCTGGAAGGTGTCGGCGATCACGAAAACCTCGGCGCGCTATTCCGCAATGCCGCGGCGCTCGGCGTCGGCGGCGTATTGCTCGGGCCAGGGTGCTCGGATCCGCTTTACCGGCGCAGCGTGCGCGTTTCGATGGGACATGTGCTGCGCGTCCCGTTCGCCACTTTCGACAGCTGGCCCGGCGGTCTGGATGTGCTTCGCGCACGGGGTTTCACGGTGGCCGCGCTCACGCCGCGAGCGGATTCCGTGCGGCTGCGCGGATTGCGCGAGAAGGTGCCGGGTCCGATCGCGTTGCTGCTCGGTGCCGAGGGACCGGGGCTGACGGAGGAGGCGATCGAGGCCGCGGACATCGCGGTCCGCGTGGAGATGGTGTCCGGCGTCGACTCGCTGAATGTCGCCACGGCCGCGGCGATCGCGTTCCACGAAGTCTCCGCGGGGGTCGCCCCACTACAGTGACCCCCGGCACGTTTCTTGCGGGGAGGGGCACGATGGAGCTGCGGATCCGCGGCGAGCAGGCAGTGCTCGCCGGGCCGGGCGGCGAGCACGCGCGCGAGGTCGACCCGCGCCGGCTCGCGATCGGTGCCGACCTCGCCCAGGCCTTGCACGAATGGGCGCGCGTGGCGTCGGCGGTAGCGCGCTCCGACGCAGGTGTCGACGTCGCCGGTTCGGTCGTGTCGCAACGCGGACGCCAGCTCGCCGCGCGGCTGGCCGCGGTGATGGGCACCCAGGTGCGCTTTGTCGACCCGGTGACGGGCGTGGAGACGGTGGTCGAACCGCCGCGGCGGCCGGATCAGCCCGCGCGGGCGCGCATTCCGGAGGAGCCGACGCCTTGGTGCACCGGGCTGACCGTGTCGGCGTTCGCGGCCGCGGTGGTGATCGTGGCGATGCTCGCGCTGGCTGGCACGCTCGCTCACGAGACAAGCACGTGGCTGGCGCTGATCGCGTCGCTCGTGGTCACCGGTGGTGTCGCGCCGTCGCTGTGGCTGGGGCGGAAGGTGCCGATCCTGCGCTGGGCGGTGTACGGCGCGGGCGGCGGCCTGGTGCTCGCGTGGATCGGCGTGCTGGCCACGGTCTTCTGACTCGCGGATACTGAGCCGATGGCTCCGCTCGACAAGCTGCGCGCGCTCTGCCTCGCCCTGCCCGAAACCACCGAACGGCTCAGCCACGGCGAGCCGACGTGGTTCGTCCGCGGCCGGAAGACGTTCGTGATGTTCGCCGACCGGCACCACGACGACAAGGTCGCGTTCTGGTGCCCCGCGCCGCCCGGCGTGCAGGAGGAACTGGTGCGCACCGAACCGGACCGGTTCTTCCGGCCGCCCTACGTCGGAGTGCACGGATGGCTCGGCGTGCGGCTCGACGTGGACGTGGACTGGACCGAGGTGGACCAGATCGTGCGCGAGGCCTACCGGCACGTGGCTCCGAAAAAGCTCGCCGCCCTGCTGTAGATCATCGCGGGCGTTTCCTGATCAAGCAGGGCCAGGCAGCGGACCGAGACGGGTGCTGAGCCGCTCGCGGAGGGTCTGGTACTCCGCAGTGCGCCGGAGCAGCCGCTGTGGGCGCTTGACGACGCGAGGCTCGGTGACCGTCTGGCCGAGTGGGAACTGTTCGCGCGTCAGGTCGACTTCAATGCCGCTGGGAAGCCTGTTCCACCAATGAAAGCCGTGGCGCTCCCCGGCGGACCAGACCTCGCCGACCATGAGGTCGCCGCCGAAGATGTCGTTGACGACCAAGGCCGTGATGTCGCAGTGGCCCCACGCGGGGTTGGCAGGCTGCCAGCCGACGCGAGCGAGGTCGTCCGGCGAACACGTGTCAGCTGCCCAGCTGTCGCGAAGGGCCTCGTCGAGATCAAGCAGGTTCCAAGGCGGCACGCAGGCAGCATGGCAGCCGCCACGCACCTCAGACCCCAGGATTGATCGGGGCCCGCCGCATCGGGGCTCGGCTCGGGCAGGTCAGCCGCGCTGGGTGCGGACCCCGAGCAGCACGTCCTCCCAGGAGGGCACGATCGGGTGGTTCTTCTTCGCCTTCGTGCGCGGCTGTTCGGCCTCGTCCCCGTCGGGTTCGCCCGGGACATGCGGGATCTCGCGCGCCTCGTCGTCGCCTTCGTCCGGACCCTCGATGGCGCGCTGCTCCTCGACGGCGTCGAGCGTCGGCTGGACCACCGAATCGCGAGCGGGAGCCAGCGCGCGCACGGTGCGCGGGGCGACGTACGAGTTCGGGTTCAGCAGGACTTCGGCGTTCTCGTCGAGCGCGTGCACCGTGCCGCCGTGCGCGCCGGGCGAGAACGACCAGTGCGCGCGGTTGTCGGAGCGGCCGGCCTTCCAGCGCAGCACGACGACCCACTTGCCGTCGTCGCCGCGCCAGGCGTCCCAGGTGGCCTGGTTGTAGTCGTGGCCCCGGACGCCGAAGGCGTAGGCGATGACCTCGCCGAGCGTCTGGACGTCGGGCCCGTCCTCGCGGACCGGGTGCGCCGACTGCGCGAGTTCCGCCGTGCGGGACCGTTCGAGCAGCACCGGGTAGGCGAAGCGCTCCACCCGCTGCGTCGAGACGCCCGCGCTGCTCGCGACCTGCTCGACGGACTCGCCCGCGCGGATTCGCGCCTGGATCTCGCGTGGCCGCATCTGGCTCTCCAACTCGATCTCGATCTGGCCCAGCCGGGCTATGTCCCCCCTCGCCGCCGCACGCAGTCTCTCGTCGGCCGGGAGCAGGAAGCGGGTACGGCTCGCCGGGTCCTCCAGCACGAGGGACTTCCCGTCCTCGTGCAGCCCGACCACCCGCAACGCCCGCATTTCTCGCCTCCCCGGTGTTCACCTTTGTGGGTGCCCACGTTAGAACGGCGCGTCGGCTTGACGTGCGAGGCGCGCCGACGCCTCACCCAACCGGACTCAATCCGACGGCACTTTCCCGGCCATTTTCAGGGTGCCGGAGATCCGGCAGAGACGTGACACGCCGACCACGGTGTGTCACGAACGAGTGGTCGTCACCGCACACCGCCCCGCGAGCCGGGCGGCTGGCGGGGCGGTATGGGCGTTTCCGGTGCGGTTTCGGGTCAGCCGAGCCGTTCGACGACGTATTCGATGCTCTGGGTGAGCTTCGTGACGTCGTCCGGGTCGATCGCCGGGAACAGGCCGACGCGCAGCTGGTTGCGGCCCAGCTTCCGGTATGGCTCGGTGTCGACGATCCCGTTGGCGCGCAACGCCTTCGCGACCGCGGCGGCGTCGACCTCGTCGGCGAAGTCGACCGTGCCGACGACCTGCGAGCGCAGCTCCGGGTTCGCCACGAACGGCGTGGTGTACGACGTTTTCTCGGCCCACTCGTACAGCCGGTTCGAGGATTCCTTGGTGCGCGCGGTGGTCCAGGAGAGGCCGCCCTGGCCGTTCATCCACTCGATCTGCTCGGCGAGCAGGAACAGCGTCGCGACGGCGGGGGTGTTGTAGGTCTGGTCCTTGCGCGAGTTGTCGAGCGCCGTGGTGAGCGACAGGAATTCGGGGATCCAGCGGTCGCCGCCGCCGATCTCGCCGATCCGCTCGATCGCCGCGGGCGAGGCGAGCGCGATCCACAGCCCGCCGTCGGACGCGAACGACTTCTGCGGCGCGAAGTAGTAGACGTCGAAGTCCTCGGCCTTGACCGGGAGACCGCCGGCGCCGGACGTCGCGTCGATCGCGACCAGCGCGCCGTCGCTGCCTTCGGGACGCCGCACCGGCACCGCGACGCCGGTAGAGGTCTCGTTGTGCGCCCAGCCGACGAGGTCCGCGCCCTGCTGGTAGGCGATTTCCGGCGCGCTGCCCGGGTCGGCCTTCACCACGATCGACTCGCCGAGGAACGGCGCCTTGTTCGTGACGGTCGCGAACTTCGAGGAGAACTCGCCGTAGGTGAAGTGCTGGGCGCGCTCGCGCACAAGTCCGAACGCGGCGGCGTCCCAGAACGCGGTCGTCCCGCCGTTGCCGAGGATGACCTCGTACCCGTCCGGGAGCGAGAACAACTCGGACAGCCCGGCGCGCACCCGCCCGACGAGCGATTTGACCGGCTTCTGCCGGTGCGAGGTGCCGAGGTAGGTGGAACCGGACCGGGCGAGGGCGGCGAGCTGCTCTTCGCGGACCTTCGAGGGTCCGCAGCCGAAGCGGCCGTCGGCCGGCTTGAGGTCTGCTGGGATCGTCAACTCAGCGTCGGTCATGTGCTTAGTCTCTCAGGTCGGGACAACGCAGGTAACGGCGGTTGGCGGGTGTCCGACATGTGGAATCGTGACGGAAACGCACGGTTACCGGCCGCGCTGGGGATGGTTCGGCGGCTCCGGACGGCCGGTGCAGATTCCCGCGCTGGTCTGGGCCGCGCTGCCGGATCGGCACGGGTGGCCCGGCGACCTGGTGACCGGCTGCCTCGTGGTCGAACCCGGCTGGCCCGCCGCCGAGCTGATCGAGCACCGGCGGCTGTGGGTGTTCGGTGCGCCGCGGATGGGCGACGTCCTGGTGGGGTCTGCCCGGCCGGGACGTCTACGCGAAGGCGTGGCTGTCGCCGGCCGGACGAGCGCCCGACCTCGACGCCGAAGAGCCCGGCGTCGAGGTCGAAGCCGGGTGACTCAGCGCCACCCGTCCTCGTCCAGCCCGCCCGGGATCGGCGCGGCCGGGTCGTACGGCGTGCGGCTGAAGATGAACGTCGCGAGGTTGAGGTGGTTCGCCGTCCCGTTCGCGTCGCGGCCGACGGTGAGCGTCTCGCCCGCGTAGTAGCCGTCCAGGCCGATCCAGGCGTCCGGGCCCTCGGGGCGGAACCGCGAGGCCCGTCCGGCTCCGACGGCCGGGTTCAGCGAGATCAGGCCGTCGCCCTGCACGCGCAGGAAATACGGCGACGGGCCCCAGTGCCAGAGTCCGGTCAGCGCGAGCAGGTCCGGGTCCACAGTGGACGGGAACCACTCGTCCGGCAGCGCGGGCTCGAGGTCGTCGGCGGTGGTGAGCAGGTCGAGGCACAGCTGCGTGATGCCGACGCCGCCGGTCGAGTTCGCGAGGCACAGCGCGCCGGTGCCGCTGCGCGGGTCGACCAGGGTCGCGGCGAGGAAGCCGGGCATCGAGCCGGTGTGCCCGGCCAGGTGCCTGCCCTGGTAGCGCACGACCATCAGGCCGAGACCGAATCCGGTCGACCACACCTCGGTGTCGTCGACGGTGTTCATCGTCCGCATCTCGTCGACGGTGCCGGGGGAAAGCACGTCGCCGGTGTGGCCGCCGAGGAACGACGTCCAGCGGCCCAGGTCGGTGATCGTGGACCAGAGCTGGCCCGCGGGGGCCATCGCGCCGGCGTCCGGCCACTTCTCCGGCATGAGCACGTCGGCGAACGGGTGCACGGCGAATCCCTCGGCGTGCGCGCCTTCCGGGTGCGGGGTCGTGCGGTTCATGCCCAGCGGGGTAAGGATTTCGTCGCGCACGACGTCGAACCACGGCCGCTCGCGGTGCCGGGCGACCAGTTCGCCGAGGACGCCGTAGCCGACGTTCGAGTAGTGGAATTTGGAGCCGGGACGCAGCTTCGTCGCACCCTTTTCCAGGCTCGCGACGAGCGCCTCCCAGTCCGCGCCGGGCGAGCGTTCCCACCACTGGCCGGGCGATTCCGACGTGAGGCCGGAGGTGTGCGACAGCAGCTGCGCGATGGTGACCGAGCCGAACGCGGTGCCCGGCAGGTGCCGTTCCAGCGGGTCGGTGAGGTCGAGTTTGCCCTCGTCGCGCAGCCGCATGACCGCAGTCGCGATCATCGTCTTGGTGATCGACCCCAGGCGGTACTGCGTGTCGTCGTCCGGACGCCGGTCGCCGACGCGGCCGCGGGCACCGGACCAGACGACCTCGCCGCCTCGCACCACGGCGGCGACGAGGGACGGGGCGCGGCTGACGGACTGCTCCCGCGCGAGCAGTCGGTACAGGGCGAGTTCGGTGGAGTCGAGCATGGCCGCCATTCTGCCTGGGCCAGTCCCTTCCCGGACCGGCGGTTCGGCTGGCTTCGGTCAGCCGGAGGAGAGTGCTTCGTCGATCATCGCGGCGGTCGGAGCGGTGGCCGGTCCGCGCCGGGTGACGGCCAGCGCTGCCGCGACGTTCGCCCGGCGGGCGGCGGTCAGCAGATCGGACCCGCGGGACAGCGCCGCGGCGAGGACACCGCCGTGCGCGTCTCCGGCGCCATTGGTGTCGACCGCCGTGACGGGATGCCCAGGCAGGTGGGTCGCCGGTGTCCCGACGGTCGCGACCCAGCAGCCAGTGCTGCCAGTGCGCACGATCGCCGCCCGGCCGCGGACCCGCTGCGCCAGCTCGGCCGCGGCGGTGGCTGGCTCGTCGAGCCCGGTCAGGATCCGGGCTTCTCGGGCGTTCAGGCTGAGCACGTCGGTGTGCGCCAGCACGGCGGAGACCAGGCCGGGGTCGAGGTCGCCGACGAGCGGCGACGGATCGAACAGGACCCGGGCCGTCCGGGGCAGCGCCGTGAGCCAGCCCGGCAGGGCTTTCGCGTTGACCGGGTGGGCGAGGCTGTACCCGGAGACGTAGACCAGATCGTCCGGACCCACCGGGATCCGGTCCAGGTCTGCCCGGGTCAGCCGCCCCTCGGCCCCGACCGAGGTGACGAAGGTGCGTTCGGTGCTCGCGTCGACCATCGCGACGCAGTAGCCGCTGTCCACATCGGACAGACCGGGCTGGACGATCTCGAACCCGGACGAAGCCAGCGCGGACCGGACGATGTCGCCGAACGGACCGGTGCCGTACTGGCCGCCGAAGACCACGTCCAGCCCGTCGCGCCGGGCGGCGACCATCGTGTTGAAGCCGCCGCCGGCGGTGAGCGTGCTGGACGAAGCGACGATGTCGCCGCCGGGTTCCGGGAGCGCGTCGACCGCCAGGACGAGGTCGACGATCACGTTCCCGGTGAAAACGAGACGAGGGTCAGCCACGAGCCTGCTCCGGCACGGCGGGAACGGACGGGCGCACCTGGCCGCGGGCGCCGCCGAGTGCGAGGTAACCCGCGGCGCCCACGGCGAAGGCGACGATCCAGGCGATGCCGCTCTGTCCCATGCCGAGCAAGACGTAACCGGCGGCCACGGCCGCCAGCCAGCTGCCGACTGCCCGCCATTCCACGCCGCCGGTGTACCAGTACCGGCCGCCGCGGCCCATGTTCAGCAGCGCTTCCGGGTCGTACCAGCGCCGCTTGAGCAGATCGGCGAGGAAGACCGCGAGCCACGCGGTGATCGGGATGGCCAGCAGGGAGATGAAGCTGATGAACGGACCGTAGAACGAATCGGCGATCAGCATGAAGTAGATCGATCCGAGGAACGTGACGATCACGTCGACCGACACCGCCCACACTCGCGGGATGCGCACGCCGAGGGTGAGCGTGGTCAGCCCGGCCGAGTACACCGAGAGGTGGTTCGAAAGCAGCAGCCCGCCGAACGCGGCGATCAGGTAGGGCACGGCCATCCACGACGGCAGCAGGTCGCGGATGGCGGCCACCGGGTCGGTCGTGGTCGCGAGGGTGGTGTCGCCCGCGCTCAGCATCGCGCCGAGGCCGATCAACAGGACCAGCGGGATGCCCGCGCCGGCCGCGCTGGAGGCGACCAGGTGCGCGGCTTTGGCGCCGGTCTTCTGGTAGCGGGCCATGTCCGCGCCCGCGTTCGCCCAGCCGATGCCGGTGCCCGCGGCGATGGTGCCGATGCCGACCAGCACCGCGCTGAACGAGCCGCCCGGCGCCGCCGCGACCGCGGACCAGCGGACGGTGGCGATCAGCGCGATCGCCACCGCGATGTTGAGCGCGCCGAAGATCCAGGTCGCCCATTTCTGGATCACCAGGATCGCGGCGTGGCCGAGTCCGGACACCAGCAGCGTGCAGAGTTCGAAGATCGCGATGGCGCCCAGCGCGAGCAGCGGCACCGCCTTCGCCTCCGCCGGACTGCCGAACAGCAAGGCGAACAGGGACAACAGCACGAACGCGCCGGTGGTGGTGTTGACGGTCTCCCAGCCGAGCCGGGAAAGCAGCGACACCAGGGTCGGGCCGGCGTTCCCTCGGGGCCGAAAACCGCGCGGGACAACGTCATGCTCGGTGCCCCGCCGCGACGGCCGGCGGTGGAGATCACCCCGACGATCGCGAACGAACCGCCCGCGCCGATCGCGGCGACCACCAGCGCCTGCCACAGGTTCAGGCCCTGGATGGCGACCAGGGTCGCGCCGAGCGGCAGGCCGAGAATGGAGATGTTCGCGGCGAACCACACCCAGAACAGCTGGAGCGGGTTGCCGTTCCGCTCGTTGTCCGGGACAGGTTCGATGCCGCGCTGTTCGACGGCGGAGAGAGTGCGCATCGGGATTCCCAACATCGTCGGTGGTTAGGGGAGGGTCAGTCGCGCAGCGCGAGCAGTTCGCTGGCCAGCGATGCGAGATCGAGGTCGTTCGTCGTGAGGAGGACGGCGCGTTCGGAATCGGGCCACACTGCCGTTCCGTGGGTCGCGCCGAGGATCGCGCCGGCCATCGCGGTGACGGTGTCGGTGTCGCCGCCGAGTTCCGCCGCGAAGCACAGCGCGTCCCACGGCTCTTCCGCGGTCGCCGCTATGGCGAAGGCGGCGACGACGGATTCCTGTGACGCCACCGAAGTTCCGATCACTTCGGCGACCGCGTCGGCGCGTTGGGAGGCCGGCGTCCCTCGCAGATACGGGATTGCCCACCGCAAGCGCGGGCCGATTTCCCCGCCAGCGGCCCAGTGTCCGCGGCGAGCGCCTTCCTCGGCGGCGGCGATGGCGACCTCTACTGCTTCAGCCCGGTCGGCGCCGGCCACTCCGGCGCTCACGGCCGCACCGACCGCGGCCGCGCTGGCGATGCCGAGCGAAGTGTTGTGCGTGGCCACACTGGTCGCTTCGACCGCGTCGACGAACTTCGGGATGGACCGGGTGGACCGGGCGAGGCCGAGCGGAGTGATCCGCATGGCCGCGCCGTTGGTGGTGCCGTAGCGGCCCGCCTCGCCTGCCGGGACTCCGCCGGACAGGCGCTGCAACGCGGATTTCGTGCTGGGGCCGAGCAAATCGAGCGAACCGCGGGCGGCCATCGCGGCCTCCCAGTCCAGCAGCCGCTCAGCGAACACCGTCACGTCGACCTGGCCGGAGCCTTCGATCAGCAGCCGGGCTAGCAGGACGGCCTGTTCGGTGTCGTCGGTGATCGCGCCGGCGGGCATCCCGGCGGCGATCTTCTGCCGCGGGCCGGCCGCGCGGAAGCCGCGAATCGTCCCGTAGTCCTCGCGGATGTGCTGGCGGGACATGGATTGCGTCGGCATCCCGAGCGCGTCGCCGAAGGCCAGTCCCTCCAGCGCGCCGAGGGCGCGGTCGGACCTGGTCACCGGGCGGCGCCGAACTTCGTGTGCAGCCGGAACCGCTTCGGGTCGAGCCAGCTGGTGACCTTCTCCGCGAACCGGCCGTCCGCGGTGTAGGAGATTCGCACCGCGTGCAGGAAAGCGTCGTCCGGCCGGCGGCCGAGCAGTTCGGCGTCGGCGGGTTCGAGCGGGGCCACCGCGATCCACTGTTCGCCGCGTGCCGAGGTCAGCCCGGCCTCGGCCATGGTCGCCGTCAGCGAGTTGCCGACCAGCCCGTCGAGCGGCACGTCGGCGATCCGGCCGACCGCGGGCACGCGGCTGCGCTCCAGCGACACCGGAGTGCCGTCGGCCAGTCGCCGGACCCGGTCCAGGGCGAGGAATTCCATCCCCGCCGACGACACCGACGCGGCGAGTTCGGGGTCCACGACGAGCTGGGCCCGCACGATCTCGGCCTGAACCGGCGCACCGAGGACGGCGAACGCGTGCCCCCAGCTCGGCTCGGCGCCGAGCGGCTGGCCGTCGAACGTGACGAAGGAGCCGACCCCGGTCTGGGTGTCGATCAGGTCCTCGTCGGCGAGCGCGCCGAGCGCCCGCCGGATCGTGCCGCGGCTGACCCCGAAGCGCTGGGCCAGCTCGTTTTCCCCGGGCAGCAGCGCCCCGTTGCCGTAGCGGCCCGCGACGATCTCCGCACGCAGTTCAGCGGCGATTTCCTGGCGTTTCAGCGCCGTGCGGCCGGGTCGGTCCGGGCTTGTGTGCTCCACCATGAACCGGAACGGTACCTGTTCAGTACCTGTACCGTAAAGACCGGAGATCGGCCTAGCCTGACGAACTGAGGGTTGAGCTGGCGGTCGCGCGGAAAAACGACGGCGGTTCAGCCGAGCAGCTGCCGGTCCAGCGCCGTCGTCACCGCTGCGGTGCGGTCGGAAACGCCGAGCTTCGAGAACACCCGCAGCAGGTGCGTTTTCACCGTCGCCTCGCCGATGTGCAGTTCGCGGCCGATTTCGGCGTTGGTGCGGCCCTTCGCGACCAGCCGCAGCACCTCCACCTCGCGTGCGGACAGGGGCGACACCGGTTCCGGGTTCCGCATCCGGTGCACGAGCTTGCCCGCGACTGACGGTGCCAGCACGGTTTCGCCGCGGTTCGCCGCCCGGATCGCCCCGGCCAATTCGGTGCGCGACGCGTCCTTCAGCAGATATCCCGACGCGCCCGCCTCGACCGCGCGCAGGATGTCCGCGTCGGTTTCGTACGTGGTGAGCACGACGATCCGGCGCGCGGGCGTCTCCTTGAGGATCGCGCGGATCGCGCCGACGCCGTCGAGACCCGGCATGCGCAGGTCCATCAGGACGACGTCGGGTTGTTTCACGCGGTCGAGCGCCACCGCTTCGTCGCCGGAACCGGCTTCGCCGACCACGGTGAGGTCGTCCTCGGCTTCGAGCATGCCGCGCAGTCCTTCGCGCACCACGGGATGGTCGTCGACCAGCATGATCGTGATCACGCGGGCACCTCCAGTTCCAGTTCGGCGCCGCCGTTCGCGCCGGTCCGCACCTTCAGGGCGCCGCCCACCTGCTCGGCCCGCGAACGCATGCCGCGCAAGCCGAATCCGGTCCCGTCGGCGTCCGGGGTGAAGCCGCAGCCGTTGTCCGCTACGCACAACCGTATCGCTCCATCCACAGCGGACAGCCGTACGCGAACCAGGGTCGCGCCCGAATGCTTGCGCACGTTCGACAGCGCTTCTTGCGCCGCGCGCAGCAGCACCACTTCGACCGCAGTGGACAGCGATGGCAGCGCATCGTCCACTTCGCACTCAACGGGGATGCCGGTCTCCTCGGCGAGCCGATCTGCCTGGCGCTGCACGGCTTCCGGCAGCGACCCAGTGGCCAAATCGGACGGTGCGAGCGCGGCGACCATCGCGCGGGCTTCGGCGAGGTTCTCGCGCGCGGTGCGGCCGGCGAGGGCGAGATGTCTGCGCACTGTGGACAGATCAGTGTCGAGTTCGGACTCGATGGCCTGGGTCAGCGTGATGATGCTGGTGAACCCCTGGGCGAGCGTGTCGTGGATTTCCCGCGCCAGCCGTTCGCGTTCGGCCGCGGTGCCCGCTTCCCGCGACAGCCGGGCGACCTCGGCCTGGCTCGATTCCAGTTCGCGGATCAGTTCCGCGCGCGCGTGACTCTGCTGCAGAACGTCGCTGGTGACCTTCCCGGCCAGCACGCTGAACACGATGAGGATCGCGGTCATCGGCAGCAGAATCGACAGCAGCTCCCTGTTCCATCCGCCGCTGAGCACCGCCGAGACGGGTTCGAGCAGGATCAGCAGCGTCGTCGCCACGATGGCGGGCCGCAGGTCCAGCAGCATGAACAGCAGCGGACAGGCGAGAAAGAGCACGAAGCTCGCCACGGTGGTCGCGAGGATGGCGGTGGCGGTCAGCGCGATCAGCGCACCCGCCGCGATTCTGCGGGCGGTTTCGTTGTCGTCGCCGTGCACGACGCGCCGTCCGGCGGCGAGATACCCGACGGCGATCGCGCCCATCGCCGCCTCGGCCACGATTTTCGCCGTCGTGGACCCGTCGTTGGCGAACACCAGGAGGGCGGTCGCCACGTAGGCGACCGCGAACAGCACCTCCCAAGACCAGTACGACCGCTCCCACGCGTCGGCCTGGTTCACTTCGCTTCGTTTGTCCACCGGAACGTCACCTTCGCGAGCACCAGGCCCACCGCGCACCACACCGCCAGCACCAGCGCCACCTTCGGAAGCTCCCATGTCCCCGCCATTTCCTGGGTCGCGGCCTCCGGCGGAAGGAACACCGAGCGGAAGCCCTGGCAGATCCATTTCAGCGGAAAGAACGACGCGACGTCGACCATGATCCTGGGCAGATGCGTGATCGGCGTGACGAACACTCCGGAAATGAACTGCAGCACCAAGTACACCAGCTGCACCAGCGCCACGGTGCCGTTCGCGGTGCGGGTGGCCGAGCTGATCGCGATGCCCAGCAGCGTCGAGGAGACGATGCCGAGCACCAGCACCCAGACCAGGGTCAGCCACTTCGCCGGGTCCGACGGCAGTTCGAGGCGGAACAGCAACATCGCCACCGCGGCCATCAGCACGGTCTGCGACACGCTGGTCACCGCGACCATCACCATCTTGCCGACGAAATAGGCCGCCGCGGGCATCGGCGTGCCCCGCAATCGTTTCAGCGCACCGATTTCCCGATCCGCGGCGATGCCGATGCCGACGCTGTTGAACGACGTCGACACGATGCCCGCGCCGATCATCCCGGCGGCGAGCAGCTGTCCGGACGACACTCCGGTCTGCGCGGTCGGACCGTCCAGGATGGAGCCGAGCAGGATCATCAGCACCGCGGGCAGCGAGAAGGTGAACACCACCTGCTCGCGGTTGCGGAAGAACTGCCGGAGTTCGAGCGCGCCGCGGGCGAGGCCCAGACGGACCGTGCCCGGCACCGCCATCGTTGTCGTGGTCACGGTTGTTCCCCGATCAGGTCGAGATAGACGTCTTCCAGGCTGGGGCGGGTCACCGTGAGCCCGGCGAGTTCCCCGCGGTCGGCGGCGAGCTGCGAGACGAGTTTCGTCGGGAACGGCGTGCGCTCCTCGTGATCGCCGCGTTCGTCCTGCCACCGCACGACGGCCTCGGCGCGTTCTCGGCCGCCGAGCGTCGCCGGCGTCCCCTCCGCGACGACCGAACCGCGCGCGATCACCGCGAGCCGGTCGGCCAGCGCCTCGACCTCGTCCAGATAGTGCGTGGTGAGAAGGATCGTCGTGCCCTCGTGGGCGAGCGCGTCGATGAGCGCCCAGAACTGCCGTCGTGCCTCCGGATCGAAGCCGGTGGTCGGCTCGTCGAGGAACAGCAGTTCCGGACGTCCGACGATGCCGAGCGCGACGTCCACCCGGCGACGTTGCCCGCCGGACAACGACTTCACCCGCGCGCCCGCCTTCGCGGTGAGGCCGACCTGGTCGATCACCTCTTCCGGATCCCGCGGGTTCGGGTAGTACTTCGCGAAGTGCCGCACGGTTTCCGCGACGGTCAGTTCCGCCGCGTCGGTGGCCGTCTGCAACACGATGCCGAGGCGGGCGCGCCACGCGCGTCCCGCGGTACCCGGGTCCTCGCCGAGGACAACGGCTTCCCCCGAGGTCCGCTGCCGGTGCCCCTCCAGAATCTCGACGGTGGTCGTTTTGCCCGCGCCGTTGGGGCCGAGCAGGGCGAACACCTCGCCGTCGGGGATGTCGAGATCGATCCCGGCCACGGCGAGGTGGCCCGGGTACTCCTTGCGCAGTCCGCGCACTCGCACTGCTGTGCTCATGCCGTTCAGCGTGCGCCCCCGAGGGCGGTTCTCGGGACGTCCGAGCAGTGGAATCCGGCTGTCCGTCGAACGGTGGACACGCTGGTTTCCCGTGGAACCAGGCGGCTCGCTGTTGACAAGTTGTCTAACATGACAAGATGTCTCACAAGCAGGTGACTGCCAGCGACGGAGTCCGCCTTTCGGTCCGGGTGAGCGGCAATCCGGACGGGCCCACGGTCGTGCTCGTGCACGGATATCCGGACAACAGTTCGATGTGGGACGGCGTCGCCGAGGAGCTGCGCCGCGAGCACCGCGTGGTCGTCTACGACGTGCGCGGCGCGGGCGAATCCGACAAGCCGCGAGCGCGCCGGGCGTACCGGCTGGACCAGCTCGCCGACGACCTCGCCGCGGTGGTCGACGAGGTGCAGCCGTCCGGCAAGGTCCACCTCGTCGCGCACGACTGGGGTTCGATCCAGGCGTGGCACGCGGTCACCGGAGACCAGTTGCGCGGACGGATCGCCTCGTACACTTCGCTTTCCGGGCCCAGCCTCGATCACGCCGGAGCGTGGTTCCGGGCTCAGCTGACCCAGCCGACGCCGCGTCGCCTCGTGCACGCGTTGAAGCAGTTCTTGCACTCGTACTACATCGTCGCGTTCCAGGTGCCGTTGATTCCGGAACTGTTGTGGCGCACGGGAATCATGCGCACGATGATCCGGAAGCTGGAGCCCGCCGAATCGTCGCCGAAGACGTCCGACGGCGTGCACGGCCTGAAGCTGTACCGGGCGAACATGGGGCCGCGGTTGTCCCGTCCGCGCCCGCGTCCGGCGGAAATCCCGGTGCAGGTGCTCGCGCCGACCGGCGATTCGTACGTCACCGCGCCGCTGCAGACCGAGGTCGAACGCTGGGTGCCGGACCTGTACGTCCGGCGAGTGATCGGGTCGCATTGGGTCACCCGGACCAAGCCGACGGTCGTCGCTTCCGCAGCGGCTGAGCTGATCGCGTCGGTGGAAACCGGCGAGGAAACGCGGGCGCTGCGGCGTGCTCGGGTCGGTGGCGGCAGCGGTCGCTTCGCGCACCACCTCGTCGTGGTGACCGGTGCGGGCAGCGGGATCGGCCGGGAGACCGCGCTGGCGTTCGCGGCCGAGGGCGCCGACGTGGTCGTCAGCGACATCAACGGCGATTCGGCCGCGGAAACCGCGAAACTGGTCCGGGAACGCGGAGCCGACGCCGGCGAGTACACAGTGGACTCCGCGGACGGCGAGGCGGTCGCCCGGTTCGCCGCGCAGGTGCGGGACGAGTTCGGCGTGCCGGACATCGTGGTGAACAACGCCGGGATCGGCATGTCCGGCCCGTTCCTCGACACGACGATCGAGGACTGGGAGAAGGTCGTGGACGTCAACCTGTGGGGCGTGATCCACGGCTGCCGCGCGTTCGCGCCGATGATGAAGGAACGCGCCGAGGGCGGGCAGATCGTGAACCTCGCGTCGGCCGCGGCTTATCTGCCGTCCAAGATTCTCACCGCCTACGGCACTACAAAGGCGGCTGTGCTCGCGTTGAGCAATGGCTTGCGCGCGGAGCTGGCATCCGAGGGAATCGGCGTCACGGCCGTGTGCCCGGGACTGGTGAACACCAACATCACCAAAAACACCAAGTTCGTCGGCGTGGACGAGGTCGAGGAGAAACGGCGGCAGAGGGAATCGTCGAAGCTCTACGCCCGGCGCAATTTCGGTCCGGAACGCGTGGCGCGCGACATTCTGCGTGCGGTGGAGAAGAATGTCGCGATCCAACCGTCCACTCCGGAAGCGAAGGTCGCGTTGGTCCTTTCGCGACTGACGCCGGGTCTGCTGCGTGCGGCGGCGAAACTGGACGTCACGCCGTGAGCCGTCCGCGCCGGATGACCGCGCAGGCCCGGCGGGACGATCTGATCGCGGCGGCACTGGACCTGTTCGGCACCCGGGCTCCGGAACTGGTCACGGTGGACGACATCGTGGCGCGTGCCGAGGTGTCGCGGCCGTTGTTCTACCGGTATTTCCCGAGCCTGCGGGAATTGCAAATGCAGGCGTTGCGCACGGTCACCGACGGTTTGGTCGACCGGCTCGCGACCCTTGAGGAAGGCCCGCCGGAAGAACGGCTGCGTGCCGCCGTGCGCGGTCTTGTCGATGTCGCCGCGCACTACCGCGAAGGCTATGTCGCGTTGCTGCGAAGCGGTTCAGTCATCGCGACCTCGGAGACGGACGCGGCGATCGACGAGGTCCGCAACCGTGCCGTCGAGCTGATCCTGGAAGCGCTGGCGATTCCCGAACCGTCGCCGTTGGTGCTGCTGACCTTGCGCTGCTGGACCGCGGTTGTCGAAGGCGCTTTGCTGTCGTGGCTGCAGGAAGGCACTGTCCCGCGCGAAACCCTGGACGGCTGGCTGGTCGACCAGCTCACCGCGATGCTCGCCGCCACCGACGCGCAGCTCGCCAAAAAGCCGTGAAGGACTCCTAGCAGGAATTCCCGCTAGGAGTCCTTCACGGACTAACGGCTCAGATCTGGGTGACGCTGTCCCAGCCCTCGACCTCGGACGGCGTGCGCGGACCGGGGCCGACGTACTTCGCCGACGGACGGACCAGGCGGCCGGTCTGCTTCTGCTCCAGGATGTGCGCCGCCCAGCCGGCGGTGCGCGCGGAGGAGAACATCGCCGGCATCATGTGCGGCGGCACCTTCGCGAAGTCCAGGATCACCGCGGCCCAGAACTCGACGTTCGTTTCGATCGGGTGGTCCGGACGGCGTTCGCGCAGCTCGGCCAGCGCGGCCTGCTCCAGCGCGGCGGCCACCTCGTAGCGTTCGGCGCCCAGTTCCTTGCAGGTGCGGCGCAGCACGCGGGCCCGCGGGTCCTCCGCGCGGTACACGCGGTGGCCGAAGCCCATCAGCCGCTCCTTGCGGTCGAGGATGCCCTTGACCAGCGCGCGGGCGTCACCCGTGCGCTCGACCTCCTCGATCATCGGCAGCACGCGCGCCGGGGCCCCGCCGTGCAGCGGGCCGGACATCGCGCCGATCGCGCCGGACAGCGCCGCCGCGACGTCCGCGCCGGTGGAGGCGATGACGCGCGCGGTGAAGGTGGAGGCGTTGAGGCCGTGCTCGGCGGCGGAAACCCAGTACGCGTCGACCGCCTTGACGTGCGCGGGGTCCGGCTCGCCGCGCCAGCGGATCATGAACCGCTCGGTGATCGACTTCGCCTCGTCCACCCGGGACTGCGGGACCGCGGGCTGGCCGATGCCGCGCGCGGACTGCGCGACGTAGGACAGCGCCATCACCGAAGCGCGGGCAAGCTGGTCGCGCGCCTCCTCGTCGGTGATGTCGAGCAGCGGCCGGTAACCCCAGATCGGGGCGAGCATGGCGAGCGCGGCCTGGACGTCGACGCGGACGTCACCGGTGTGCACCGGAAGCGGGAACGGCTCGGCGGGCGGAAGCCCGGTCCCGAACCGGCCGTCGACCAGGAGGCCCCATACGTCGCCGAAGGTCACCTTCCCGGCGAGGTCCTCGATGTCCACGCCGCGGTAGCGCAGCGCACCGCCGTCCCGGTCGGGTTCGGCGATTTCGGTCCGAAACGCGACGACGCCTTCAAGGCCAGGCCGGAACCCGTCGTCGGCTTCGTTGGTCTTGCTGATCGTGGAGGTAGTCACTCTTCGCGAACCCTTTCGATGCGCATTTCCCCGGCTGTGTTGTGCACGCGCGGACGGGATACACGCTGGCTCCTTGCGCGCCTCATCGCACGGTGGGACAAACCATGCTCCCTTTGCCCGGCCGGGGCAACGGAAGATGTCGTGGTTTCGGTCACGATTACGAGAACGATTCAGTCCAGGTAAGCCCCACACGCCACTTTCTCCCGTCCAGCGAGGTGGCCGCAGACTGGTACCCCGGTGGACGGCAGGTGAACCCCGGCTTGCCGCAGGCCCCGCGGGAGACGGGCCGGCGTTACGGACGGTGAGCGCGGCGAACGCGAAGGGTGCTCTCGGGTGACGTTGCCGATTCGAGAAGGCGCGTTGGCCCCGCACGGCTCACCACGTAAACACTGTGTTGCCGAATCAGGCGGAGCGCGGCCGCCGATGGTAGACCTTGGCCATGCACTTGAGCCCGCAGGAACGCGACAAACTGCTGGTCCACGTCGCGGCGGACGTTGCTCGCAAACGGCTCGAACGGGGTCTTCGGCTCAATCATCCCGAAGCTGTCGCGCTCATTACCGACTACGTCGTGGAGGGGGCGCGCGACGGCCGCACGGTCAGTGAACTGGCGGCGGGCGGGCGCGGCGTGCTCACTCGGGCGCAAGTGCTCGACGGCGTGCCGGACATGATCGAGTCCGTGCAGGTGGAAGCCACTTTTCCGGACGGCACGAAGCTCGTCACGGTGCACGAACCGATTGCTTGAGGAGGAAGTCTTGCGGCCAGGCGAGATCATTCCCGGCGAGGAGCCGGTGCCGCTGAATCCGGGCCGCGCCCGGGTCCGGCTGCGCGTGCGCAATCTCGGCGACCGGCCGGTGCAGGTCGGTTCGCACTATCACTTCGCCGCGGTCAATCCCGGCCTGGAGTTCGACCGCGAAGCCGCCCGCGGGCACCGGCTCGACGTGCCGGCCGGGACCTCGGTGCGCTTCGAGCCCGGCATCGACCGCGAGGTCGACCTGGTTCCGATCAGCGGAAACCGGCGCGTGCCGGGGCTGCGCACCGAATACGCCGGGGAGTTCTGATGCCGGAAATCGACCGCGCCCGCTACGCCGAACTGTTCGGCCCGACCGCCGGGGACCGGATCCGGCTCGCCGACACCGATCTGCTGATCGAGGTGACCGAGGACCGCTCGATCGGCCCCGGCGGCAGCGGCGACGAGGTGCTTTTCGGCGGCGGGAAGGTGATCCGCGAGTCGATGGGCCAGGGCATGGCCACCCGCGCCGAGGGTGCGCCGGATCTGATCATCACCGGCGCGGTGATCCTCGACCACTGGGGCGTGGTCAAGGCCGACGTCGGCGTGCGAGACGGGCGCATCGTCGGCATCGGGAAGGCGGGCAATCCGGACACTATGGACGGTGTCGACCCGGCGCTGGCGATCGGGCCGTCGACGGAAGTGCTGGCGGGCAACGGGAAGATCCTCACCGCGGGCGGCATCGACTGTCACGTGCACTTCGTCTGCCCGCAGCTGGTGGACACCGCGCTCGCGGCCGGACTGACCACCTTGGTCGGCGGCGGCACCGGGCCGAACGAGGGCACCAAGGCGACCACGGTGACTCCCGGGGCTTGGAACCTCGGCCGGATGCTGTCCGCAATGGACGGTCTGCCGGTGAACGTATTGCTGCTGGGCAAGGGAAACACCGTCCGACACGAGGCGTTGCGGGAGCAGCTGGCCGCCGGGGCGGGCGGGTTCAAGTTGCATGAGGACTGGGGTTCGACGCCGGCCGCGATCGACGCCTGCCTCACGGTCGCCGACGAATCCGGCGTGCAGGTCGCGATCCACACGGACACGCTCAACGAGGCCGGTTTCCTGGAGTCCACTGTGGAGGCGATCGGCGGCAGGTCGATCAACGCCTACCACACGGAGGGGGCCGGCGGCGGGCACGCGCCGGACATCATCGAGGTCTCCGGAATGGCGAACTTCCTTCCCTCGTCGACGAATCCGACCCGCCCGCACACCGTCAACACTCTCGACGAGCACCTCGACATGCTGATGGTCTGCCACCATCTGAACCCGTCGGTCCCGGAGGATCTCGCCTTCGCGGAGAGCCGGATCCGGCCGAGCACGATCGCCGCCGAGGACGTCCTGCACGACCTCGGCGCGATCTCGATGATGAGTTCCGATTCGCAGGCGATGGGGCGGATCGGCGAGGTGATCATCCGGACCTGGCAGACCGCGCACGTGATGAAAGGCCGCCGCGGCGCGCTGCCCGGCGACGGTGCCGCGGACAACCTGCGCGCTCGCCGCTACGTCGCGAAGTACACGATCAACCCGGCGATCGCACACGGAATGGACGCGGAGATCGGCTCGGTGGAGGTCGGCAAACTCGCCGATCTGGTGTTGTGGGAACCGAAATTCTTCGGCGTTCGCCCGCATATGGTGCTGAAAGGCGGATTCCCGGCGTGGGCGGCGATGGGGGACGCGAACGCCTCGATTCCCACGCCGCAGCCGGTGCTCGCGCGGCCGATGTTCGGTGCCGCGCCCGCCGTGGCGGCCGCGTCCAGCCTGCATTTCGTGGCTCCGGAAGCGCTGGATTCCGGTTTGCCTGAACGATTCCGCATCTCCCGGGCGTTGGTGCCGGTCGCCAACACGCGCCGTCGGACGAAGGCGGACATGGTCCTCAACGACGCGACCCCGGAGGTGCGCGTGGATCCGGACAGTTTCGCGGTGCGCGTGGACGGGGAACTGATCGAACCGCATCCGGTGGCTGAACTGCCGATGGCGCAACGGTATTTCCTGTTCTGATGGATCCGGTCGCCCTCATTCTCTCCGACTCCCGGTTCCCGGGCGGTGGACACGTCCATTCCGGCGGTCTCGAAGAGGCAGCGGCGCGAGGCCTCGTCCGGTCCGAACGCGACTTGCCGGGATTCCTCTTTGGACGGTTGCGGACCGCGGGCTTCCTCGCCGCTGCGTTCGCCGCTGCCTCGGCGCACGCCGCGGCCCGAGCGGTCGAGAGGGTCCATTGGCGACGGCTCGATCAGGAACTCGACGCCCGCACGCCATCGCTCGCGCAACGGGAAGCGTCTCGGGCCCAAGGCCGAGGCACCGCGCGAGCTGGACGTGCTGCGTGGCCTTCGCCAGTGCTGTCCCAACTGCTCGCCGAGACCCCGCGCCCGCACCATCCGGTCATCAGCGGCGCGCTGGTCGGTATCAGCGGCGGTAGTCCGTTCGACGCGGCGATGGCGGTCGCCTACCTCGCCGTGAGCGGCCCGGCCAGTGCGGCCGTGCGGCTGCTCGGGCTGGACCCGTTCGCCGTGAACGCGGTGGTCGCGCGGCTCGCCGGACCATTGCGCGAAGTATGCGGCGAAGCCGCCGAGACCGCCGGTGCCGATCCGGCCGAGTTACCCGCACCAGCGTCGCCGGCGCTGGATTTGTTCGCCGAGGAACACGCTCGGCATCACCAGGAAGAGGTGCGTCTCTTTGCCAGCTGAACACGGTCACGGGCACTTCCACGCGGTCAACTTCGACCCGACTGCCGCCGAGCCGGACCACTACGACGCGGCGCCGACCGCCGGACGGGCTTATCGGATCGGCATCGGCGGCCCGGTCGGCAGCGGCAAGACCGCGCTCACCGCCGCCCTGTGCCGCGCACTCGGCGGCGAGCTGAACCTGGCCGTGGTCACCAACGACATCTACACGACCGAGGACGCCGACTTCCTGCGCCGGGCAGGAGTGCTGGACCCGGAACGGATCGAGGCAGTGCAGACCGGCGCCTGTCCGCACACCGCGATCCGCGACGACATCACCGCGAACCTCGACGCGGTCGAACGGCTGGAGGAGAAATTCCCCGGCCTGCAGTTGGTCATCGTGGAAAGCGGCGGAGACAATCTGACCGCGGTGTTCAGCCGCGGACTGGCCGACAGCCAGATCTTCGTGGTCGACGTCGCGGGCGGGGACAAGGTTCCGCGCAAGGGCGGGCCCGGCGTGACGACGGCCGATTTGCTGGTGATCAACAAAACCGACCTCGCTCCGCTGGTCGGCGCCGACCTGACCGTCATGACGTCGGATGCCCACCACATGCGCGGCGACCTGCCGGTGTTCACACAGTCCCTAGTGGACACTCCGGATGCCCCGGCTGTCGCGGACTGGGTGCGTTCGCTGGTTCCGGTCCGGCAGGGGTGAAGGCACACGCCCGCCTGGTCGCCGCTGTCGGCAATGGACGGACGGTGCTGCGAGAACTGAAGTCGATGGCACCGCTCACGCTCGTCCCGCGTCGCCAGCGCGGCCCCGGTGCGGTGGTGCACCTGGTCAACTCAGCCACCGCCCCGCTCGGCGGGGACGAGCTGCGCCTTGAGATCCGGGTCGAGGCGGGAGCGGAGCTGAAACTGTCCGGGGTTGCCGCGACGCTCGCGCTGCCTGGGCTGCGCGAGGTGCCGAGCTTGTCCACTGTGGACGTCGTCGTCGCGGACGGCGGTTCGTTCGAGTACCTGCCGGAGCCGACCGTCGTCACCGCGAGAGCGAACCACACAGCCGTGCTTCGCGCCGAGCTGGCGGAGGAAACCCGGTTCCGGACAAGGGAAGTCCTCGTCCTCGGCCGCGAGGGCGAGCGGCCGGGCAGGCTGACCTCGACCGTCCAGGTCGTTCGCGGCGGCGTCCCCGCGTTGCGGCAGACCCAGACGATCGGCGACGGCCCGCTGGACACGAGCCTCGCCGTGCTGGCCGGGAATCGGGTGCTGCTGACCGATCTGGATTTCGGCGGGCCGCCGCGGCCGGCGGAGTCCGGTCCCTGGTGGTCCCGGACCCCGCTCGCCGCGGGCGGCGTGCTCACGACGGCGCTGGCCGCCGACGTCGTGACCGCGGTCCGGCTCGGCTCATCCGGCGGTGCGGAACCTCGGCTCGGGCAGTGACACCGGGCCCGCGGTCTGGCACATGTCGTGGCAGGTGCGGTCCAGCGTGCAGCACAGCGAGCAGATCGCCGCGCCCTGCTTGGCGCAGTCCGCGATGTCCGGAAGTTCGTAGGCGTCGCCGCAGACCGAACAGGTGTGCTCGGCGCGCGGGTCGGCGGCCACGTCCGGACCGGAAACCAGGTTGGGCCGGGCCAGGTAGTACCGGCCGCGGGTGAGCACCGCCAGCGCCGGGACCAGTGCCACCGCGATCACCATCGCCAGCAGCGGGCTGAACGCGGCGAGCACCTCGCCGAACGCGCCGAAGTAGGCGGCGATCGACACCCCGGACGCGATCAGCATGGCGCCGAACCCGACTGGGTTGATCTTGCGCAGGTAGGCCCGCTTGAACTCGATGTACCGCGGCGAGAGCCCCAGCGGTTTCGCGATCACCAGGTCCGCGCACACCGCGCCGATCCACGCGATCGCGACGTTGGAGTAGAAGCCGAGGATCTTGTTCAGGAATCCGAACGCGCCGAACTCCATCAGCGCGAGCGCGATCCCGCAGTTGACCAGCACGTACCACGCCCGGCCCGGATGGCGGTGCAGCACGCGGGAGAAGAAGTTCGCGAACGACAACGAGCCGGAGTAGGCGTTCGTCGTGTTGATCTTGATCTGCGACACCACGACGAACAACGCGGCGAAGGCGAGCGCGGCCGGGCCCAGCGCGGGCTTCACCGCTTCCAGGTACGGCGCGATCGGTTCCAGCGCGGCGGTCTTGCCGACCACGCCGAGGGCGAGGAACGCCAGCAGCGCGCCGCCGATCTGCTTCGCCGCGCCGAGCACGACCCAACCGGGTCCGGCGGCGAGCACCGCGGCCCACCACGAGCGCTTGTTCTCGGCTGTCTTCGCGGGCATGAAGCGCAGGTAATCGGCCTGCTCGCCGATCTGCCCGATCAACGAAAGCGCGATGCCCATGCCGAACCCGAATCCGACGGCGGAGAATCCGGAACCCGCGCCCTCGGTGCCCCCGAACGTCGCGAATTCGGCGAACCGGCCGGGTTCGCGCACCAGCACCACGACGAACGGCAGCACCAGCCCGGCGATCCACAGCGGTTGCGTCCAGGTCTGCATCTTCGCGACCGCGCCCATGCCGTAGAGCGCGAACGGCAGCACGATCAGCGTCGCGAGCAAATAGCCGATCGGCAGCGGGATGCCGAGCGCGAGCTGGAACGCCTGGCCCATGATCGAGCCTTCGAGCGAGAAGAAGATGACCGTGAAACTGGCGTAGACCAGCGAGGTGAGCGTGGACCCGAAGTAGCCGAAACCGGCCCCGCGTGTGAGCAGGTCCATGTCCACGCCGTAGGTCGCGCAAGCGCGGGCGATCGGAACGCCCGTCACGAAGATCACCACGGCCGCGGCGAGGATGGCGAGCACGCCTGAGGTGAAGCCGTAAGTCAGCACGATGCTGGCGCCGATGGCGAAGTCGGCGAGGTAAGCGATCCCGCCCAGCGCGGTCGTCGCGACCACGAAGGGGGACCAGCGCCGGAACGAGTGCGCGGCGAACCGGAGCGAATAGTCTTCGCGGTTCTCGTTCGCGGCGAGTGCGGCGTAGGCGCGCTGGGGCTTGGCGGTCTCGTCGTCGCGTTCGGAGAGGATTTCAGTCATCTGGCCTGCCTCCGGGAGTGGGGAACGGGCGCGGAGCAGCCCGAAGGTAGGGGCGGCCTGTATCGATCAGGGCATGTGCGGTGAACGGCGCGTTACAGCTCGCCTTCCTGCGGTTACGTGCGGATGGCGGCCAGGCGTGGCAGGAGTCACCGTTCGGTGGGTTTCGCCGGGACCGGCGAGCCAATACCGTCGCTGGATAGCCGTGATTCGACACCCTCACCAGGGGTAACGGAGGTTGGGCCGGATGACACCGGAGATCGACGAGGCGGTCGTGCGGCTGCCCGGCATGCGGGTGGCCTACGACGGTGCGCCGTTTGACGAGTCAGCGCTCGCCGCCACGTGGCATGAGCAGCTCGAAAGCTGGCTGAGTCAAGCAGTGTCCGAAGCACTCGCGGAACCGAACGCGATGGTGCTCGCGACCGCCGACGCCGAGGGCAGGCCTTCCTCGCGCACGGTGCTGTGCAAGGGCTTGGACGAACGCGGAGTGGTTTTCTACACGAACTACACGTCGGCGAAGAGCCACGACCTCACCGCCACGCGCTACGCGTCGGCCACCTTCCCCTGGTACCCGCTGCACCGCCAGGTCACGGTCCGCGGCGAGGTCGAGAAGGTCAGCGCCGACGAGACGGCCGCCTACTGGGCCCAGCGTCCGCGCGGTTCGCAGATCGGAGCGTGGGCGTCGCCGCAGTCGCGAGTGGTCGACGGACGGCGCGCGCTGGACAACGCCCTGCGGAATATCGAACGCCGGTTTGCTGATGTCGAGCAGATTCCGGCTCCGCCGCATTGGGGTGGCTGGCGTATCCGGCCGGATTTCGTGGAGTTCTGGCAGGGGCGGGAGGACCGGATGCATGATCGGCTTCGGTTCCACCGCACCCACGACGGCTGGCACGTGGAGCGGTTGGCTCCCTGATCTTTGGGTGGTTGTGGACGCCGTCCTTGGGCTTTGGCCTGGGGGCGGCGTTTTGGTTGCGGCTCGTCTCGGGCGGCTCGTCTCGGGCGGCTCGTCTCGGGCGGCGACATTGCAGGCGGGTGGTTGCATGGGGCACCCCGAAGCCGAGTGTGCTGACGGTTCGGGGGTGCTTGTCAAGGCGGGAAAGATGCCTTGACAAGCACCCCCGAACCGCAGGGGGGCTTCGTATCGGGGTGCGGGGGTGGTGTGGGTGCCTCGATTGTTGGGTGCGTTGGTGGCGGTTCGCTGTGGGTGGGACGTATCGGGTGCATCTGACGCGTCCAATGTGGCATGGGGGCACGCCGATCTGGCGGCTGGCGCCCGGCCATGCCCGGCTCGTCTCGGAAGCCGGGCGATCAGCGTGCGTGGAAAATCACCTGCGCCAGGTTCGTTAGCGCAGCTAAGCTGATAGCTCGTGACTTCAGAACCGGGGATACTGCCGCCCCGCAACGGGGCTCGCAAGCTCCTCGGCCGGATCGTCGTCGATACTCGTCCGCTCAAGATTCCGGCTTTCCGGCGGCTGTGGATGTCCACCGCGGTGACCGCGGTCGGCTCGCAGCTCACCGCGGTCGCGGTGCCGAAGCAGGTTTTCGATATCACCGGATCGTCCGGTTACGTCGGGCTGACCGGCGCGGTCGCGCTCGTTCCGCTGCTCGTGTTCGGGCTGTGGGGCGGGGCGATCGCCGACGCGGTCGACCGGCGGAAGCTGCTGCTCGTCACCAACGTCGGCGTCGCGATCACCTCCGCGCTGCTCTGGCTCCAGGCGTTCACCGGAATGCATTCGGTGTGGCTCGTGCTCGGACTGCTCGCCGCGAACCAGGCGTTCTTCGCGATCAACATGCCCACGCGCGGCGCGGTCGTCGCGCGGCTGGTGCCTGCTCCGCTGCTGCCGTCGGCGAACGCGCTCAATACCACGATGTCCACGTTCGGCGCGGTGTTCGGGCCGCTGTTCGGCGGGGCGCTGATCCCGGTGATCGGGCTGTCCACTTTGTACTTGGTGGACGTCTGCGCCCTGGCGATCACGCTGATCGCGGTCTGGCGGCTGCCCTCGATCCCGCCGCTCGGCGAGGGGACGCGCAGGGCCGGGGTCAGCTCGGTGGTCGACGGCTTCCGGTATCTGGCCAAGCAAAAAGTGCTGCTGGCGTCGTTCGTCGTGGACATTATCGCGATGGTCGCCGGCATGCCGCGGGCGTTGATCCCGGAAATGGCCGAGCGGACGTTCGGCGACCAGCCCGGCGGCGGTCCGGCGCTCGGCATGCTCTACGCCGCGCTGCCCGCGGGCGCGATGCTGATCGGGCTGTTCTCCGGCTGGCTGCACCGGGTGCAGCGGCAGGGTGCGGCGGTCGTCATCGCGATCTGCTGCTGGGGTGCGGCGATGGCGGCGTTCGGGCTCGCGCATTCGCTGTGGCTGGCCGTGGTGTTCATGGCGCTCGGCGGGGCCGCGGACATGGTCAGCTCGGTCTACCGGCAAGCGATCTTGCAGACGGCGACCACCGACGAGATGCGCGGACGGCTCCAGGGCGTGTTCACCGTGGTCGTCGCGGGCGGGCCGCGGATCGCTGACCTCACGCACGGCTGGTCCGCGGCGGCGTGGGGGACCAAGGCCGCGGCGACCGGCGGCGGGCTGCTGGTGATCGTGTTGGTGGTGGCTTCGCTGGGCGTTCTACCTGGATTTTGGCGGTATCGCGCTCCGGTGGAGGAGGGGCACTGACAGTAGTGTTACTCCATTCGGACTAGCATGCCCGATATGCGTGCATACCCGATCGCTTTGTTGATCTCCGCCGCCGCTGTCCTTACTGCCTGCTCGTCTGGGGAGCAGAAAGCCGCCGCGCCGGCGCCGCCGCCCGCGAGCAAAGCACCGACCTCGTCCTCCGCGCCTGCCAACAAGGCCTCCGCGGACACCTGCGCTTTGCTGCCGTCCGATGACGTCAGCCAGGCGATCAAGATCCCCGGCATCACCTCGAAGGCCGGACCCGCTCACGACAACCCGGGCAACGGCGGCAAGGCCACGAGCTGCGAGTACGTCGTCGAAGGCAAGACCGCGGGCGCGCTCGCGGTGACCCGTTACGAGGGCCGTCAGGCCAAGCCCGCCGACATGATCGCCGCGATCAAGAAGGCCAAGCCGGGCGCGGTCGACGTGCCGGGCTTCCCGGACGGCGCGGTGTTCTACACCGACGAGCAGAAGACCGCGACGCTCGCCGCGGCCAAGGTGTCCAACGGGGTTCCGGTGCTGGTCAACTACACCGGACCGGTCAAGATGACCAAGGAAATGATGACCCCGCTCGTGCACACGGCGGTCGCCAAGGCCTGACCGGCGGACTTTCCGTCCACGTCCGGACAAGGCACACTAATCGCCCATGACGGACGTGAGCGAGGGTGCCTCCAAGGTCGCCGAACCGGCACTGCTGCGGGTCATGGGCCCGAAGCTGCTGCTGTTCTTCGTGGTCGGCGACATCATCGGCACCGGCGTGTACGCGCTGACCGGGCAGGTCGCCGGACGCGTCGGCGGCGCGTTGTGGCTGCCGTTCCTGCTGGCGTTCGTGGTCGCCTTCATGACCGCGTTCAGCTATCTCGAGCTGGTCGGCAAATACCCGCGCGCGGCCGGCGCGGCGCTGTACACGAACAAGGCGTTCGGCGTGCCGTTCCTGACGTTCATGGTCGCGTTCGCGGTGATGTGCTCCGGGATCACGTCGGCGTCGTCGGCCGCGGTGGCGTTCGGCGCGACCTATCTCGCGGCGTTCGTGAAGCTGCCGACGGTGCTGGTCGGCATCGCGTTCGTGATCCTGCTGGCGTTGATCAACTTTCGCGGCGTCGGCGAATCGGTGAAGGCCAACGTCGTCCTCACCTGCATCGAGCTGTCCGGGCTGTTGATCATCATCGGCGTCGGCGTGTGGGCGGTGCTGAACGGGGATGGCGAACCGTCTCGGCTCGTCGAGATCGACACCGCGGACAAGACGTGGCTCGTCGCCATTTCATCGGCGACCTCGCTCGCGTTCTTCGCGATGGTGGGCTTCGAGGACTCGGTGAACATGGCCGAGGAATGCCATGACCCCGTCCGGATTTTCCCGCGCGCGATGCTGTGGGGCATGGTCATCGCCGCGACCATCTACGTGCTGGTCTCCGTGACGTCGTCACTGCTGGTCCCGGCCTCCGAGCTGGCCGGTGCCAAGAGCGACGCGCTGCTGAAGGTGCTGGACGTCGGCGCGCCTGGCTTCCCGCGGGAAATCTTTTCCGCCATCGGCCTGTTCGCGGTGATCAATTCCGCCTTGATCAACATGCTGATGGCCAGCCGGTTGCTGTACGGCCTGGCGAACGAACGCGTGCTGCCGCCGGTGTTCGGCCGCGTGCATCCGACTCGCCGGACGCCGTGGGTGTCGATCATCTTCGCCAGCGTGATCGCCATCGTTCTGGTGTCCTTTGCAGACATCAGTGCGCTCGGCGGCACGACCGCGTTGCTGCTGCTCGTGGTGTTCGCCATCGTCAACATCGCGCTTTTGGTGCTGCGCAAGGACAAGGTCTCGCATAAGCATTTCCGCGCACCGACCGTGGTGCCGGTGCTCGCCGCGGTGTTCTGCCTGTACCTGGTCAGCCCGCTGTCCGGCCGCCCGGCGCAGGATTACCAGGTGGCTGGCCTCCTGCTCGCCGTCGGCGTCCTGCTGTGGGTGGTGAACCTCCTGGTGAAGCGGGCGCTCAGTGGTGCGTCATCGCGGCCTGGAGCCACCAGGCGCTGAATCCGGCGATTTTCGCGTCGACCACCAGCGGACGGTCGAGCCCGGCGGCGACCCGCGTCGCCACCTCGTCGAGGTCTTCCTTGGCGCGGACGGTGAGCGCGTCACAGCCGTAGCCACGGGCGATAGCGGCGAGATCAGTGTCCGGGAAGGTGACGGTGTCGGCCGGATGTCCGCCGGGCTCGAAGAAGTACACCTCGGCGCCGTAGGCGTGGTCGTTGTAAACGACGATCAGCATCGGCAGCTTCAAGCGCACGACGGTTTCCAGTTCGGCGATGCTCATCAGGAACCCGCCGTCGCCGCACGCCGCGACCGGGAAACGGTCCGGGTGGGCGAGTGCCGCGCCGATCGCGGTGGCGAGTCCGAGGCCGATCGACTGGAACGCCTGGGTGAAGCAGAAACCGTTCTCGTCCGGGACGTCGAGGTACATCGTGGGGTAGCCCATGAAGTTCCCCGAATCGACGCCGACGACCCGGTTGGCGGGAATGAGTTCGTCCAGGGCGACGGACAACGTGCGCGGGTCGATGACTTCGGCAGACCCAGCGTCGTCGTATTCGTTGTCGCGCCACCGGATTTCCCGGGCGATCCGGGACTTGAGCTCGTCGCTCCGGTATCCATTGTGGACCTCGACCAGTTCGGCCACCGCGAGAGCGGTGCCGCCGACATCGCCGACGACGCCGAGGTCGACCGGCCGGTTCCGGCCCAGCGCGGCGGATTCCAGGTCGACCTGCACCAGCGACGTTTCCGGCGAGAGCAACCGGCCGTGCGCGGTGGTCCAGTCGTTGAGCGCGGAACCCCAGCCGACGACGACGTCCGCGCCCTGGATCAGCTCGGTCGTCAGCGGGGACGAAAACCCGCCGGAAACCCCGATCGCCCATGGTTCACCGGTGAACAGTCCTTTCGCGACCGCGCCCTCGGCGAGCAGTGCGCCACAGCGGTCCGCCAGTGCGACCAGCTCCTGCCGGGCGGCCCGAGAGCCACGTCCACAAAGGAATACCGGACGCTCGGCTCGCTGCAGGACCGAAGCGAGCGCCTTCACCTCCGCCTCGGCGGCTCGCGGCTGAACCAGAGGTTCAATGGCGGCCAGGCCGTCGAGAAGGCTCTCCTCGAACGGTTCCGCCTGCACGTCCAGCGGGAGTCGCAAAAGGACAGTCCGTCGGTCGCGTCGAGCTTGAGTGAACGCGCGCCGCACGTCGGCAAGCGCGGTTTTCGCTGACCGCACCAGAATGCTGCTCGCTCCCACCGACCGGGCCAGCGCGTCCTGGTCGATGTGGAAGTTGGACAGCGGATCCGTCGCCTCGCCGGTCACGATGATCAGCGGCGTCCGGCTCTTCGCCGCCTCGCCGATCCCGGTGGTCGCGTTGCCCAGCCCGCAGCCCTGATGCACCGACACCGCCGCGACCTCGCCACTGCACCGGGCGTAGGCGTCCGCCATCGTGGTCGCGCCGCCCTCGTGCCGGGCCGCGACGAACTCGGCCCCGCCCTGAATCAGGCCGTTGGTGACGTGGAAATTTCCGCTCCCGACCACCCCGAACGCCTTGCGGACGCCGAACCGCGCCAACGCGATACCGACGGCTTGGGCAACATTCACGACCGCACTCCCGGCGTTACCGCGAGCACGCGAGCAGGGCTGCCGGTCCCGCCGACAATCGGCAGCGGGCACACCACGACGAGCGCGCCGGTCGGCGGCAGCGAGCCGAGGTTCTGCAGCGAGGTGATGCCGTACTTGTCCGCACCGAGCAGATGGTGGTGCGCGGGCATCGGCGGGTCGAGCGCGAAGCCGTTCCCGGCGTCGATGCCGACAGTCTCCACGCCGTACCCAGCGATCGGCGTTTCCTCGGCGAGCCATTTCGCCGCGGCGGCTGAGATTCCTGGGGTGTGGCTGGCCCCGTCGGAGAAATTGAGGAACGCGTCGCGGTCCTGCGCGTAGTGATCCCATCCGGAGTGCACGAGCAGCCAGCCGCCCTCGCGCAACGGTCCGTGCTCGGCTTCCCAAGCCTGGATGTCCTCGATTTCCAGCAGGAAGTCCGGATTCTCGGCGACGCGCGAGGAAATGTCGAGGACGTGCGCGGGTCCGATCAGCCGGTCGACTGGCACTTCCGAAACGTCCGCGCCGTCGCGGTTGGAGATCCAGTGCCGCGGTGCGTCGAGATGGGTGCCAATGTGCTCGCCGGTGTGGATGTTGTTGTGCCGCCACAACGGTCCGGAATCGTCGAACTCGCTGACCGGTTCGAGGCTGAAGTCGATCAGGTTGGCGAACGGTTCCGGCAGTTGGAGGGTCGGGGTGGCGGCGCTGAGCTTGTTGGTGAGGTCGACGACCTGAAGCCGGCCCTGCGCCAGCTGGGTCAGGAGCTGGTCGACCCCGGTTTCGGCGGGGGTGCTCATCGGTGCGTCCTCTCGGTCGCGGGGCGCGCTATTGCGGATCCTTGACGGTCGTTGACAGCGCGGTAGGCCCTATCTACAGTACCGGTTTCAGCAGCACTGACGGAATAGCTGCCGAAGATCAGTCAGGGTGAACGCGGAGCCTCGACGAGGGCATGCGGCCTCGCCCGCCAGTTACGGAACGGAGTGTCGTGACCGACCAGCCCAGCCCAGCCGCTTTCCGGGCGCATTTTCCCGCCTTCGCCGACTCGGTGCACCTCGCGAGCTGCAGCCAGGGCGCGCTCTCGGACGCGCTGGCCGCGGAGCTTTTCGAGTTCCAGCACACGATCCGCGAGCACGGGGCGCCGTGGGACAAGTGGATGGCGAAGGTCGCCGAGGCGCGGGCATTGTTCGCTCAGCTGATCGGCGCGGACGCCGACGACATCGCTGTCGTGCCGTCCGCGTCCGAAGGGGCGTATCAGGTCGCGTCCACGCAGGCGTGGCCGGAGCGGCCGGTAATCGTCACGACCGACCTGGAATTCCCTTCGCTGGGCCATGTTTGGCTGGCGCAGCAGGGACGCGGCGCGAACGTCCAATTCGTTGCGCACCATGACGGTCTGGTCGACACCGAGGACTACGCGGCACTCATCACCGAGCGAACGCGGCTGGTGTCCGTCCCGTTGGTCAGTTATGCCAATGGGTTGCGATTCCCGGTGCGGGAAGTCGCCGCGCTGGCGCGGGTAAACGGTGCCCGAAGCTTCGTCGACGCGTACCAGGGCCTCGGCGTCGAACCGGTCGACGTCACCGAACTCGGCTGCGATTACCTCGTCAGCGGCAGCCTGAAATACCTGCTCGGCATCTCCGGGATCGCCTTCCTCTACGTGCGGCCGGGCTTGCGCGACGCGGTCTCCCCGCCGCTGACCGGCTGGTTCGGCCGCACGAACCCGTTCGAATTCGACCCGCGGCATCTCGACTATCCCGAGCACGCCCGTCGGTTCGAGACGGGAACGCCGTCGATTCCGTCCGCGTACGGCGCGGTCGCCGGGCTGAAGATGGTGCACCAGGTGGACGCGCACCGGGTGCGCGACCACATCGGAGGGTTGACCGGGCAGCTGCAGCAGCGGCTGCTCGACGCTGGGGAACGACTCCGGTCCCCGCTGGACGACGCGCGGCGCGGTCCGCTCGTCGCCTTGGCCGACCGGGATCCCGACGCGCTGGCGGCGTTTCTCGCCGGGCGGCGGATCGTGTGCAGTGCCCGCGGCGACGTGCTGCGGATGTCCTTGCACTACTACAACGTCGAGTCCGATCTCGACGCCGTTGTCGCGGCGATCGCCGAGTACCGGGCGAGCCAGTAGGGAGCAGACATGGCCGAGTCCCCGTCCCCGAACCGGTTGCAGCGGAGGCTGCGCGGCAGGCAGTTGACGATGATCGGAATCGGCGGGGCCATCGGCACCGGCCTGTTCCTCGGATCGAGCCTGGCGATCTCGCACGCGGGACCTGCCGTCGTCCTCGCCTACGTCCTGTGCGGACTCGTGGCGCTGACGATTTCCTGGGCATTGGCGGAAATGGTGGTGGTGCACCCGGCCGCGGGCGCGTTCGGCAGCATCGCGCACAAGTACCTCGGCGCGGGCAGCGGATTCGTGGTGCGCTGGGCGTATTGGGCCATGCAAGTGATCGCGATCGGCGGCGAGACGATCGCGGCCGGCGTGTACGTCCAGTTCTGGTGGCCGCAGATTCCGTTGTGGGTGCCGGTCGCGGTGTTCTCGTTGCTGGTGATCGTCGTCAACGGCGCGGCGGTGCACATTTTCGGCGAGTTCGAGTACTGGTTCGCGATGATCAAGGTGTGCGCGATCCTGGTGTTCGTCGCGCTCGGGCTGATTCTCGTCTTCTTCGGCCTGCCGAAGGCTCCCGCGCCCGGTTTCGCGAATCTCAGCACGGGCGGAGGATTCCTGCCCCATGGCATGTCGGGCCTGTTGCTGGCCATGGTGTTCGTGCTGTTCAGCTACATCGGCACCGAGGTGGTTTCGGTGACCGCGGCCGAATCCGAAAACCCCACCCGCGACGTCCCACGTGCTGCCCGCGCAATGGTGGTGCGGTTGGCGATCTTCTATGTCGCCGCGATGCTGATCGTCGTTTTGGTGGTGCCGTGGACCGTCACCGGCGAAGGCGGATCTATTACGGCCAGCCCGTTTGTCCGCGTCTTCCAGGCGGCCGGAGTTCCCGCGGCGGCGACGATCATGAACTTCGTGGTCCTGACCGCCGCGTTGTCGAGCGCGAACACCAACCTCTATCTCACCACGCGCATGCTGCATTCCCTTGCCGAGCACCGATTCGCCCCGTCCTGGGCCGGACGGCTGACCAAGGCCGGAGTGCCGCGCAACGCGCTCGTGCTGTCCACCGCGGGCCTGGTGATCGCGACGATCCTGTCCAAGGATTCCGATTCCAACGCGTATCTCGTGCTGTTCGGCATTTCGATCTTCGCCGCGCTCGTGGTGTGGATGATCATTCTGGTGACGCATTTGGCGTTCCGGATCCGCCGACGCCGTGCCGGGCTGCCGCCTTCGCCGGTGCGGTTGTGGGGCGCGCCGGTCGTGAACGTCGTGGTGATCGCTTTCCTCGCGACCGTACTGATTTCCACGTTCTGGATCGAAGGTCTCGACCCGGCGTGGAAGTTCGGGATCCCGTTCTTCGTCCTGCTGGTGGTGGCCTATCTCGTGCTGCGGACGACCGGGCGCACCAAACAGGCCGCGGAAGCGGAATTGGAGGATTCGACGGTGGTCGAGGTGCGCGAGCGGACCTGATCACGGGGTGAGGTGGGCGGCGAGTTCAGCTGCCGCCTCCCGCACCCGCGCGGCGAAATCCGCTCCTTCGGGGTGTTCGGCCCACCGCTCGAACGCGGTGTGAAAAACGGTGATGCCGACCTGAGCGAGCATCTTCGCGCTCGACTCGTTCGCGCCGCGTTCCCGCAGTGCTTCCACGACTGCTTCAGTGACAGCCGCCAGCTTCGTGCGCTCGCGTTCCTGCAGCTCGGGGCTGGACGCGATGATGGCGCGGCGTTGCGCGGCATGCGAAACCAAGCCAGCGAACAAATCGCCGGCGTCCACGAGTGCGGCCAGCAGCGCTTGGAACGGCGGAAGCGCGGGGTCGGCGCGCCGGACGGCGTCGGCCATGGCGTCCGGGAGCTGCTCGGACCCGGCGAACAGCACGTCGCGCTTGTCGGCGAAGTAACGCGAGAACGTGCGCCGGGTCAGTCCGGCGCGCTCGGTGATCTGCGCGACCGTGGCGTTGTCGTAGCCGCGCTCGGCGAACAGCTCCAGCGCGGCCGCGCGGAGCCGCTCCTTGGCTTCGGGGTCCCAGCGCGGCATGCGCCGATCTTAACAGTGATGACTCAGTGGGTCATCACTGCTACTGTTGATGTCTCAGTGAGTCATCAACGTCCGGAAAGGCTCCTCATGTCTTTGGTTGACCAGCGGGTTGTCGTCATCGGCGGCAGCTCGGGGATGGGATTGGCGACCGCTTGGGCCGCCGCGGCGGCGGGCGCGTCCGTCACGATCGCATCGAGCGGGAAGGAACGACTGGACGCGGCGCTCGCCGAATTGCCGGACACCTGCGAAGGATTCGTCACCGATGTACGCGACGACGCGAATGTCGCGGCCCTGTTCGAGCACGTCGGCGAGCTGGACCATCTCGTGTACACCGCAGGTGACGCGCTGGATCAGCGGCCGCTCGCAGAACTGCCGCTCGACGTCGCGCGGAGCCTGTTCGACGTCCGTTTCTGGGGCGTCGTGGCCGCGGCGAAGCACGCCGCGCCGCGGATCCGGCCAGGCGGTTCGATCGTGCTGACGTCCGGGATCATCGGCGTCCGGCCGACGCCCGGCGCGGCGCTCGCGGCCAGTTCGGTCGGCGCGATCGAGGGGTTGGCGCGCGGTCTGGCCGTCGATCTGGCTCCGGTGCGGGTCAACACGGTCCGCCCGGGGCCAGTTCACACGCCGATGTGGGACGGCCTTCCGCAACCGCAGCTGGACGCGATGGTCGCCGCGTTCACGGAACGAACGCTGACCAAGGCGATCGGCGAGGCGGACCAGGTGGCGGCGACGAACCTGTACTTGATGGAGAACAGGTTCGTCACCGGTGCGGTGATCACCGTCGACGGAGGGTTCGTGCTTACCGGAAGCTGACCTGGTCCCCGGGCTTGAGCAGGTGCAGCCGGTCGGCGAGCCCGGCCTGCGCGAAAGCGGATCGCAGCGTGTCCGGACCCTGGGTGAAATGCGCCCAATGCTCGAAGTGCAGCGGGACGACCTGGCGCGCGTTCAGGATCCGGGCCGCCTCGGCCGCGCCGTCGCTGGGCAGCGTGAGGTACGCGTCGCCGACCAGCGCCGTTTGGGCGCCGCCCGCGAACAGGACGGCGATGTCGATTCGCTCGAAGCGTTCCGCGATCTGCCGCACCACGTCGAGGGAAGCGTTGTCGCCGCTGACGTAAATGGTCGGCTGGCCCTCGCTTTCGAGCACGAAACCGGTGACCTCGCCGACGAGATGCTCGCTGCCGTCAGGCCCGTGCTGCGCGGGCACTCCGGTGACGCGAACGCCGGCGAGGTCGTACGACTCCCAGTTGGCCAGCGCTCGAACGGGGCCGCCGATCCGCTCCCTCGTCGAGGCGGTGGACAGGACGAGAGGGGCGGCAAGGGCGTACTTGCGCCCCGCGGTGTCCAGGTTGTCGGGGTGGTGGTCGTGTGAAAGCAGCACCGCGTCCACCGCGCCGACCTCCGCGGCGGTGACCGCGGGGCCGGTGGTTTTCGCCAGCTTGCGAGTGCCGATCGGGTAATCGCCGGGGCCGTCGAAGGTCGGGTCGGTGAGCAGGCGGACCTCGCCGTACTCGAGGAGGGCGGTCGGGCCGCCGACGTACCGGATGCGCGTCATGCGGGTACTCAACCCGGAAAGGCCTGCGAGGTATTCCGGCGCAGGGCTTGGAATTCGACCGGGCTGTGCGCGCTGAACACCGAGACCTCGTCCTGGTGGTCACGGGCGAGCGTCTGCAGCCGGGCGAGGTTGGCGCGGCGGGCGGAGCCGTCCATCTGGTTCATCACCTCGAAAGCACGCATGCCGGGTGGGCAGTGCGGGCTCACCGGGGCGACTTCGCCGTGGAAGAAATACGCGTCGCCGGCGTGCAGGAGCCAGCCGTCTCCGGTGTCGACCGCGACGCCGGAGTGTCCGTGCGTGTGGCCGGGCAGCGGGACGAGCAGGATTTCCGGCGGCAGGCCGCGCAACGGCCGCACCGCGTCGAAGCCGAACCACTTTTCGCCGGCCTCGTCGTACGTGCTCCACAGTGGACTGTGGGCGAATTGCTCGGCGCGGTACCGCGTTTTCTCCGGGAAGCTCTTCGGGTTCCCGGCGGCGCGGCGTTCGGTGGCGCGGACATGCACGGTGGCGTCGGGGAAATCGGCGAGCCCGCCGGCGTGGTCGACGTCGAGGTGGGTCATCACGATGTGCCGGACGTCGGCGGGATCGTGGCCCAGCGCCCGGATCTGCGCCACGGCGGTTTCTTCCATGGCCGGCTTCGCGCCGACCATCGCCATGAACGGACCGCCGAGCCAGCGCCGCGATTCGGTGACGCCGCGGGTGCCGAACCCGGTGTCGACCAGCACGAGCGCATCGGCGGTCTCCACGAGCAGGCAGTGCGCCACGATCGTGCTGCGCCGCAGCATCCCGGGGCGGCCGTCGAGCGCCTTGCCGCCGAGCGGACGCATCGTGCCGCAGTTGAGGTGGTGCACCTTCATACCGCGCTCCTCTCGCTGAGCCGGACGAAATCGGTCAGGTCGTGCGAGGCGAACACGGTCACCTCGTCGGCGTGGTCCCGGCGCAGCTCGCGCAGCCGGCGCTGGTTCTCGCGCCGCGGCCCGGGCAGCGTCTGGACCCGCCGTTCGAACATAGCCAATCCGGGCGGGCAAGAGGGCTCGACGTCGATCTCCTGGTGGAAGAAATACGCGTCGCCGGCGTTGAGCACCCAGCCGGACCCGGTGTCGACCGCGACCCCGGCGTGTCCGACGGTGTGCCCGGCGAGCGGCACGAGCGCGACACCCTCGACGCCGTCCAGTTCGCGGACCGCTTCGAAGCCGAACCAGCTGTCCCCAGCGTCCGAATAGGACTTCCACTGTGGACCGTGCCGGAACTGGACGTCGCGGTAGCGCGGGTTTCCGGCGCGGTAGGCGTCGAGTTCCTTGCCGTAGACGTGCACGCGGGCTTGCGGGAAGTCGACGAGCCCGCCGGCATGGTCGAGGTCGAGATGGGTGAGGACGATGTCGCGGACGTCGGCCGGGTCGAAGCCCAGCGCGCGAATCCGGCTCAGCGCGGTTTCGCTTTCGTCCGCCACCGGGTTGGAGGTCCGCAGGAAGCGCGGGCCGAGCCAGCGCGCCGCGTCGGTGACGCCGGGCGAACCCATCCCGGTCTCGACCAGTGTTAGCCCGGTGCCGGTTTCGACCAGCATGCAGTGGCACACAAGGGTGGCACGGCGCAGCAGCCCGGGCTTTCCGTCGACCAGCCTGCCGCCGATCGGACGCATGGTGCCGCAGTTGAAGTGGTGTACCCGCATCAGGCGAACTCCCGTTCAACGGTGGTGTGCAGATGGGCGGCGACGGCTTGCAGCGGCGCGGTATCCCGTCGAGTGCGCGCGAGCAGCAGCGCGCCTTCGATCGCGGACAGCACGACGGTCGCCAGCGAAGCGGCGCGGTCCTCGGCGAGGCCGCGTTCGGTGAAGTAAGCGGAAATGTGGCGCAGCCAGCCTTCGTAACCCTGATCGCAGGCGGCGCGAATCGGTTCGTTGTCGGCGGCTTCCAACGCGACAGTCGCGATAGGACAGCCGCAGCGGTAGTCCGATTCGGACAGCGAGGTGGCCAGCGCGGTGACGATGAGATCGATGGCGGTGGCCGGATCCGGTGCGCCAGCGGTGATTTCGCGGAAAACTCCGGCCAGCCGTTCTCCGGAAAGCTGCACCGCTTCGGCGGCGAGCTGTTCCTTGCCGCCGGGGAAATGGAAGTACAGCGAGCCCTTCGGGGCCCGGCTTTCGGACACGAGCTGGGTCATCCCGGTGGCGTGGTAGCCCTGGGTGCGAAACAGCTCCGCCGCCGATTCGAGCATCCGGCGGCGCGTGTCGGTGCGGTTGGCCATGGCGTCCACCGTAGCTCAAACTATGACGACCGGTCTAGTTAGTTCGCGGCCTGCCCGCGCGGCGCGGCCGATCGGTAATCTCAGCGCCATGGCGAACCCCACCGGAGAACAGTTCGAGATCACCCGCGGCAACGCGCGCGCCGTCATCACGGAGATCGGTGCCGGACTGCGTGCGTTCGAGATCAGCGGAGTGCCGTACGTCGAGACGTTCGCCGAGGACGAGAAGCCGCCGAAGGGGCTCGGCCAGGTGCTGCTCCCGTGGCCCAACCGGACCAAGGGCGGCAAGTGGGAGTTCGAGGGCGTGCAGCAGCAGCTGGAGATCACCGAGGAGGCGCGCGGCAACGCCATCCACGGCCTGACCCGGCACCGCGAATGGGAGCTGCTGGAGCACGCGGAAACGTCGATCACGCTCGCCGTCGACGTCGAGGTGCAGCCCGGCTGGCCGGTCCCGCTGCGCGCGACGATCACCTACGATCTGCAGCCGCGCGAGCTCGTCGTCACGCACGAGATCCGCAACGAAGGGGAGAAGCCGATCGGCGTCGGCGTCGGGACCCACCCGTACTTCCGGATCGGCGACGCGCCCACCGATGAGCTGACCCTCACGCTGCCCGCCACGCGCGTCCGGCCGTACGAGGGCGATCAGCAGATGCCGTACGCGGACGAACAGGACGTCGAGGGCACCGAATACGACTTCCGGCGGGGCAAGCTTCTCGAAGGCGTCGACCTGGACACCGCGTTCGGCGGACTGGAGCTGGCCGCGGACGGGACGCACCACTACGTGCTGTCCCACGGGGACCGCCAGCTGGTGGTCTGGACCGGCCCGGACTTCCGCTGGGTGCAGGTGTTCACGCCGGACGACCTGGTCGGCCGCGGCCGTGCGGTGGCGATCGAGCCGATGACCTGCCCGGCGGACGCGCTCAACACCGGCACCGACCTGATCGAACTGGAGCCGGCCACGTCGTGGACGGGCAGCTGGGGAATCCGGGTCCCGTGAAACTCGAGCTGCTGACCGACGCGGACGCGGGCGAGCTGCTGACCCTGCAGCAAGCCGCGTACATCACCGAGGCGCGGGCGCACCAGAACTTCGACCTGCCGCCGTTGCTGGACACCCTCGACCACGTGCGCGCGGCCATCGCCGACCCGTCGATCACGGTCTGGGGCTTCCGCGACGGCGGCCGGCTCGTGGCGAGCGTGCGGATGCGCGTGGACGGTCCGGTCGGCGAGATCGGCCGGCTCGTCGTGGCACCGGATCGCCAAGGCGAGGGACTCGGTACCGCGCTGCTGGCGGCCGCGGAGGAGGCGACCCCGGCGGAGGTGACGGTGTTCCGGCTGTTCACCGGCGAGCGTTCGGCCGGTCCGCTCTATTTGTACCGAAAGCTCGGTTACCGCGAGACGCATCGGTCGCCGGAAGCGGACTATCAGTTGGTGCACCTGGAAAAACCCCGGGTGCGCGAACCCGGGTGAGTTCGTTAGCGTGTCAAACTATGGATTGCAAGGCGATTGTCGGGGGCTATGTGGTCCCCGTCGGCGCCGCTCCGATCGAGGGCGGCACTGTGCTTATCGAAGACGGCCGGATCACCCAGGTCGGGACTGAGGCCGACGTCGAGGTGCCGGAGGACGCGGAGCTGGTGGACGCGTCCGGCTGCTGGGTCCTGCCGGGATTCATCGACGCGCACGCGCACCTCGGCGTGCACGAGGACGGCGAAGGCTGGGCGGGCAACGACACCAACGAAATGACCGACCCGAACGGTGCGCGCTTCCGCGCGGTCGACGGGATCGACCCGTACGAACCGGGCTTCGACGACGCGCTCGCCGGCGGTGTCACGAGCGTGGTGATCAAGCCGGGGTCGGGCAACCCGATCGGCGGGCAGACCATCGGCGTGAAGACGTGGGGCCGGTCCATTCTGGACATGACGTTCGCCGAGCAGGTGAGCGTGAAGAGCGCGCTGGGCGAGAACCCGAAACGGGTTTACGGCGAGAAAAAGGTCACGCCCTCGACCCGGCTCGGCGTGGCCGCGATCCTGCGCGAGGCGTTCACCAAGGCGCGGAATTACCAGGCGAAGCGCGAACACGCGCAGACCGAGGGCAAGCCGTTCGAAACGGACCTGACCAACGAAACCCTGGCGAAGGTCCTGGACGGCGAGCTGTACTGGGACCAGCACGTGCACCGCGCCGACGACATGGTGACCGCGATCCGGCTCGCCGACGAGTTCGGCTACAAACTGGTGATCAACCACGGCACCGAAGGCCACCTGATCGCGGACCTGCTGGCCGAACGCGACATCCCGGTGATCCTCGGCCCGCTGTTCACCACGAAGTCCAAGGTGGAACTGCGCAACCGCACCCTGCGCTCGGCCGGGATCCTCGCGCGCGCCGGGGTGAAGATCGCGATCACCACTGACCATCCGGTGATCCCGATCAACTTCCTGGTGTACCAAGCCGCGTTGGCGGTGAAGGACGGCCTCGACCCGGAGACGGCGCTGAAGGCACTGACGCTGCACCCGGCGCAGATGCTCGGCCTGGACGACCGGATCGGCACCCTGACGCCCGGCCTGGACGCGGACGTGGTCGTGTGGTCGGGCGACCCGCTGGACGTGATGAACCGCGCGATGCGGGTGTTCGTGCGGGGCCGGGAGGTCTACCACTTCGACGAGACGACCGGCGAGGGCGTGTCGGCGGATCGGCGGTACCGGGAAGCCCGCTGACGACTCGGTTGAGGCGGCCGGCCCGGTCGCCTCAATCGAGCAGGGCGGCGAGATCGATTTCCGCGGGAAACGGCTCGATGGTGTCCATGCCGCTCACGGTAAGCGAGGGGTACGACACTTTCCGCCAACATAGTCCGTCAGGAACGCCCGCAACCCCCGCGGCGCGCGCCCGGTAATCGCGGCGAAATCATCGCTCAGCCAGGCCCCGTCCCCCTGCGCGAGCAGCTCGAAAACCTGCGCGTTCGACCCCGCCTCGGGCACCCCGTTCTCCACCAGCGCCGCGCGGTGCTCCTCGACCGAGATCCGGCGATACTCCACCGCCCGCCCCGTCACTGAAGCCCATTCCCGTGCGACATCGGCGAATGTGACCAGCTCCGGCCCGGTCAGCAGGTACGTCCGTCCCGCATGCTCCGCCGGTGCCGTAGCGAGCACGGCTGCCGCCGCCGCGACGTCCCGGGCGTCGATCATTCCGATCCGGCCATCGCCCACCGATCCCGAAAAGCCGCCGGTCTCCGCGACCTCCGGCGCGAGGGCCAGCAGATTCTGCATGAAGAAGTTCGGCGCGAGCAGCGTGTACGCCATCCCCGACGCCTTGAGGTGCGCGTCGATCCGCGCGTGCTCTCGTCGTCGGGCGACTGGCGAATCCGCGAAAGCCTGGTGGTTCGTGACCCGCACGACGTGCCGCACTCCGTGGGCGAGAGCGCGGTCGAGCACCGCGATCTGCTGATCCGCGACTGCGGGCCCGATCAGCAGGAGCGTGTCGACCCCGCGCAAAGCGGCGTCGAGGGTGTCCGGACGGTCGAAATCGCCGACTACTTCTCCGGGCCTGCCGGTCGGGGTGCGGACGAGCGTCCGGACCGGTCCGAGCAGCCGGACGGTTTCGCTGCCGATTGTGCCAGTAGCGCCGGTAACCAAGATCATTCATCGATCGTGCGCGCACCGGTATCGTTTGTGAAGAAGGCACCTCAACGAGCTATAGGTACCCAATGGATACCAAGTATGCGAAAGCCTGCCCGTCGCGCACGGTGATGGACGTGCTGGCGAACAAGTGGACGCTCTACGTCCTCGGCCTGCTCCGGCAGTACGACCGGCCGTTGCGGTTCACCGAGCTGCGCCGCGGCGTCGAAGGGGTGACGCAGAAATCGCTCACCCAAGTACTGCGCAACCTTGAACGCGACGGGCTGGTCAGCCGCACGATCTACCCGACGATTCCGCCGCGCGTCGAGTACGCGCTCACCGACCTGGGCAGGGACGCCGGCGCGTTGACCGGCGCGATCGCGGACTGGTCGAAAGCCAACGCGGACCGCGTCCATGCGGCCCGCGCGGCTTACGACAAGCGGCCGGACTAGGCGTTCTTCAGCGAACGGGCGATCAGCATCCGCTGGATCTGGTTCGTCCCCTCGAAGATCTGCGGCACCTTCGCTTCGCGCATGTACCGCTCCACCGGGAAGTCCCGCGTGTAGCCCGCACCGCCGAGCACCTGGACCGCGTCCGTCGTCACCTTCATCGCGCCGTCCGTCGCCACCAGCTTCGCGACCGACGACTGGCGCTGGAAGTCCAGCCCGCGGTCGCGGCGGCGAGCGGCGTCCAGGTAAGTAGCGCGGGCTGATTCGACCGTCGCCGCCATGTCCGCCAGCAGGAACTCCAAACCCTGGAAGTCCGCGATCGGGCGGCCGAACTGCGTGCGGCCCTTCGCGTACTCCACGGCCTCGTCCAGGGCCGCCTGCGCCAGGCCGACCGCGCACGCGGCGATTCCGAGCCGCCCCGAGCTGAGCGACGACAGCGCGATCTTCAGCCCGGAACCCTCGCCGCCGATGAGCCGGTCGGCCGGGACGCGCGCGTTCTCGAACAGCATCTGGGCCGTCGGAGACCCGGTGAGGCCCATTTTCCGCTCGCGCGGCGCCGCCGACAGACCCGGAGTCGACGAGTCGACAAGCAGGCACGAGATGCCGTGGCCGCCGTCGTCGCTCGTGCGGACCATCGTCGTGTAGAAGTCCGCGACCCCGGCGTGGGTGATCCACGCTTTCGTGCCGTTGACCAGGTACTCGTCGCCCTCCAGTCGGGCGCGGGTGGACAGCGCCGCCGCGTCCGAGCCGGCGTGCGTTTCCGAGAGGGCGTACGCGCCGAGCAGCGAGCCGCCCAGCATGTCCGGCAGCCAGCGGTCCTGCTGTTCTTCCGTGCCGTAGTTCGCGAGCGCGTAGCAGGACATCGTGTGCACCGACAGCCCGACACCGACGCTCATCCACGCGGCGGCGATCTCCTCCAGCGCCTGCAGATAGACCTCGTACGGCTGCTCGCCCCCGCCCCAGCGCTCCGGGTACGGCAGCCCGAGCAGGCCGGACTTGCCCATCAGCGTGAACAGGTCGCGCGGGAAGTTCTCGGCCTCCTCGTCGGCCGAAGCGCGCGGTTTCAGCTCGTCGCGGGCGATTTCCGTGACGAGTGCGAGCAGGTCCTCGGACTCCGGCGTCGGCAGCAGACGGTCGACCGGCATGGCGTTCCTCCCAGACAGCTGTACTGAAAACAGTACTAACGGCTTGTTGAGAGTACCGTATGCGGGGCGCGACTGTCCCTGATCGGTAGGAGATAGTGACGTGATGTCCACCCCTGAAGCCCGTCGCAGGCCCACCGCGCGGCAGCAGGCGCTGCTGCGCGAGCTCGAGGCGTTGTTCCTGGCGGAGGGCTTCGCCGGCTTCACGCTCGACGATCTGGCCGCCCGGCTCCGCTGCTCGAAGTCGACGCTGTACGCGCTCGCGCCGAGCAAGGAGCAGCTCGCGGTCAAGGTCGTCGCGCACTTCTTCCGCGACGCCGCCGAACGCCTGGAGAAGCGGATCGCGGGCATCGACGACGCCCGTGAGCTGATCGGCGAGTACCTCTCCGGCGTCTCGGAGCACCTGAACCGGGCGTCGCCGGAGTTCATGGCCGACATCGCCGCCTTCGCGCCCGCCCGCGACACCTATCAGCTCAACAGCCGCGCCGCCGCGCGCCGGATCCGCGCGTTCATCGACAAGGGCGTCGCCGATGGAGTGTTCCGCGACGTGCACGCGCGGCTCGTGGCCGAAATGACCGGACTGATCATCGAGGGCATTCAGACCGGCGTGCTCGGCCGGCGCACCGACGTATCCGACGCCGAAGCGTTCACCGCGCTCGGCGAACTTCTGCTCGGCGGGCTCGACAAGAACTGATGTGTCCGCATCGGGACAGGAATTGTCAGCACTGCTTCCTCTACACTCGCCGCTTGTGATCGTGGTGGGTGGAGAGGCGCTGGTCGACCTCGTTCCGGGCGAACCGTTGGATTCCACTGTGGACGGTGGGTTGCGCGCGCTGCTGCCCCGGCTCGGTGGCGGTCCCTACAACGTCGCGCTCGCCGCGGCCCGGCTCGGCGTTCCCGCGTCGTTCCTCTCCCGGGTTTCCACTGACCGGTTCGGTGTCGCGTTAGTGGATCGCCTTTCCGCTTCGCACGTCGACACTTCGTTGCTGCAGCGCGGCAACGAGCCGACGACGCTCGCCGTCGTGGCGCTCGACCAACGCGGCGCCGCGCGATACACGTTCTACGTCGAGGGAACCGCCGATCGGCTGGTTTCCGATCCTGGTGCGCTGCCGGAAGAAACCACCGCGCTGTCGCTCGGAACGCTGGGCATGGTGCTCGAACCGGGCGCGAGCGCGTACGAACGGATTCTGCGCCGCGAATCCGCGCGTGGGACCCTGACAGTGCTCGACCCGAATATCCGGGAGGCGCTCATCGCCGATCCGGCGGCTTATCGCGCGCGCTTCGCGTCGTGGCTGCCCGACGTCCGGCTGTTGAAAATCTCCGACGACGACGCCGCGTGGCTCGCCGAGGGAGCCGACCCGGTGGCCGCCGCGAAATCGTGGGTGGAGTCCGGTGTGGACGCCGTCGTGCTCACCCGGGGCGCGGACGGCTTGTCTGTGATCACTTCGGCCGGTGAGCTGGCCCACGTTCCGTCTCGCAAGGTGACCGTGGCGGACACGATCGGCGCCGGCGACACCGTGCAGGGCGCGCTGCTCGCCTGGCTGCACGAGCGCACCGTCCGCGACCTGGCCGCACTCGACGCCGGCGCGTGGACCGAAGCGCTTGCTTATGCCGCGAAAGCGGCGTCGATCACGGTCTCCCGCAGCGGAGCGGAGCCGCCGACCGCCGCGGAAATGGCTGCCACCGTGTGAACCTGGTCCCAATGGGGCCTTTTGGGGCAACGCAGCGAGTGCGGAGTGACCCACCCTTCGACTAGCGTAGTAGTGAATTCATACCCAGCGGGGCGGTGTGCAGCGAGGCGCGTGTTTCCTCGCGTGAACACGTGGCTACTGCGGAACCCGCAGACGCCGCCGTCCCGTGCCCAACGTGAGAGGGACCTGCATGTCCGACGCGACGAATGCGGGGCAGTCCGGCGGCGAAACCGCGACGCTGCGCCTGCCGAGTGGCGAGCACGAGTTCAAGGTCGTCAACCCGGTCGAGGGCGCGCCGGGGATCGAGCTGGGAAAGCTGCTGGCGCAGACGGGGTACATCACCTACGACCCCGGGTTCGTCAACACCGGCGCCGCGTCGTCGGCCATCACCTACATCGACGGTGATGCGGGCATCCTGCGCTACCGCGGCTACCCGATCGAGCAGCTGGCGGAGAAGTCCACCTTCATCGAGGTGTCCTACCTGCTCATCTACGGCGAGCTGCCGACCGAGGCCCAGCTGGCCGACTTCAGCGAGCGCATCCAGCGGCACACCCTGCTGCACGAGGACCTCAAGGCGTTCTTCTCCGGCTTCCCGCGCGACGCGCACCCGATGCCGGTGCTGTCCAGCGCCGTCTCCGCGCTGTCGACCTTCTACCAGGACTCGCTGAACCCGTTCGACGAGCCCAACGTCGAGCTGTCCACCATCCGCCTGCTGGCGAAGGTGCCGACGCTCGCGGCGTACGCGTACAAGAAGTCCGTCGGCCAGCCGCTGCTGTACCCGGACAACTCGCTGGGCCTGGTCGAGAACTTCCTGCGGATGACGTTCGGCTTCCCGGCCGAGCCGTACGAGGTCGACCCGGACATCGCGAAGGCGCTCGACCTGCTGTTCATCCTGCACGCCGACCACGAGCAGAACTGCTCCACCTCGACGGTGCGGCTCGTCGGCTCGTCCGAGGCGAACCTGTTCGCCAGCATCTCGGCGGGCATCAACGCGCTGTTCGGCCCGCTGCACGGCGGCGCGAACGCGGCGGTGCTGGAGATGCTCGAGGGCATCCGCGACGACGGCGGCGATGTCGCGACGTTCGTCAACCGCGTGAAGAACAAGGAAAAAGGTGTCAAGCTCATGGGCTTCGGGCACCGGGTCTACAAGAACTACGACCCGCGCGCGAAGATCATCAAGAACACCGCGGACGAGATCCTCGGCAAGCTCAAGGGCGGCGACCAGCTGCTCGACATCGCCAAGAAGCTCGAGGAAACCGCCCTTTCCGACGACTACTTCGTCGAGCGCAAGCTGTACCCGAACGTGGACTTCTACACCGGTCTCATCTACCGCGCGCTCGGGTTCCCGACGAAGTTCTTCACCGTGCTGTTCGCGCTCGGCCGGCTGCCCGGCTGGATCGCGCACTGGCGCGAGATGATCAACGACCCGCAGACCAAGATCGGCCGCCCGCGCCAGATCTACACCGGTCACGCGTCACGCGACTACACCCCGATGTCGGAGCGCTGAGTCTCCGGTTTCAGTCGGTGAAACGCCCCGTCGTGCTTTCGCACGTCGGGGCGTTTATCGTTGTGCGGCATGACGATGGAAGCGCCGGTCGTGCTGTGGTTCCGCCGGGATCTCCGGTTGCGGGACCACGCCGCGCTGTTCGAGGCGGCCAAGCACAGCAAGCGCATTCTGGCGCTGTACGTACTGGATGACCGGCTGCTCGAATCGGCCGGTGCGCCGCGGGTCGCGTTTCTGCTGAATTCCTTGCGGGAGCTGGACAAAGCGTTGTCCGGCCGGTTGATGGTGCGGCACGGCGATCCGGTGCGGGAGGTCGTCGCCGCGGCAAGGGAGATCCGGGCGGCGGCGGTGCACGTCTCTGCGGATACCGCACCGTATGGACGTAAGCGAGACGAAGCCGTGGCCGACGCCTTGGCGGAGCACCGGATTCAGTGGGTACCGACGGGTTCTCCGTATGCCGTGACGCCCGGGCGGGTCACCAAGCCGGATGGGACCCCGTATCGGGTTTTCACTCCCTTCTATCGCGCCTGGGAACAGCACGGCTGGCCTCGTCCAGCAGACACCAATGTGTCTATTGTGGACTGGGTCAAGCCCTCTTCTTCGGAGTCCTTGCCGGAAACGCCGGAGGTAGGGTGCGAGCTGCCGCCGTCGGGGGAGGAGGCCGCGCTGGCGGTGTGGCAGAAGTTTCTTTCCGACGGGCTCGAGGATTACGCGACCGAGCGCGATCGTCCGGATCAGGCTGGCACCACAAGGCTTTCGCCCTATCTGCGCTGGGGTGCGATCCATCCGCGGACGATGCTGGCCGATCTGGCGGGAAAACGGTCCGAGGGCGCGCAGGCGTTGCGTTCCGAGCTGTGCTGGCGCGAGTTTCACGCCGACGTCCTGTGGAACCGGCCGGAAACCGCGCGGCGGAACTACGACCGGCGGTTCGACGGAATGCGTTACGACACCGGGAAAACCGCGCGGGAGATGTTCGCGCAGTGGTGCGAGGGACGGACTGGTTACCCGATCGTCGACGCCGGGATGCGGCAGTTGCTGGCCGAGGGCTGGATGCACAACCGGGTCCGGATGATCGTGGCGAGTTTTCTCGTGAAGGACCTGCATTTGCCGTGGTGGTGGGGAGCCCGGCACTTCATGCGGCACCTGGTGGACGGCGATCTGGCGTCGAATCAGCTGAACTGGCAGTGGGTCGCCGGATCCGGGACGGACGCGGCACCGTACTTCCGGATCTTCAATCCGACTACGCAGGGCCAGAAATTCGACCCCCAGGGCGATTACGTGCGCCGGTATGTGCCGGAATTGCGTGGCGTGGAAGGGAAATCGGTGCACGTGCTGAAGGAGCGCCCGGAGGAGTATCCGGCTCCGATCGTCGACCACGCGGAGGAGCGCCAGGTCGCGCTGCAGCGATATGGGGCGATCACGGGGTCTTAGTGTGGTGTGCCCGCTCGTGGCTTTCCGCGAGAGATAGGCCGCGTCGCCGTTCTTCTGCGATCGACCAGAACCGCGGGCATTTCAACGGATCGCTGGCTGGACAGTGTCGTCCGTGTTCGAGCGCGGCGCGGTGACGGCCGATTTCGGACAGGGTGCAGCCGATCTCCTGGAACACCAGCACGCCGACATCCTTGACCGCGGATTCGGCGTAGCGCCGTCGGCCCGCTTCCCGTTCCGCCGGACGCGCCTTTGGTGTGCGTGCTTGGCCGCGGGCCCTAACGACGCAGCGCGTCAGCCAGCCGCACCCGGCTGCCGACTCGCAGCACTCCGTTCCCGTACACCCGTGCCCCGGCCCAGGTCACCACGACGATCAGCGTGACCGTCAGGATCAGAGACAGCGCGATTTCCCACGGGTCGACCGTCCCGAGCGCGATCCGCGCGGGCATCAGGATCGGCGACAGCAACGGAATCAGCGACACGATCCGCGTCGCCGTCCCGTGCGGTGCTTGCGTCAGCAGGTTGATCCCCGCGACGAACCCGATGACCAGCGCGATATTCACCGGCGCGACCACCGCCTGCGTGTCCTCCTGGCGTGACACCAGCGCGCCGGCCGCGCCGTACAGCATGGCGTAGAGGAGGAAGCCGAGCAGGTACCAGACGAGACCCCAGCCCAGCGTCCCCACCGCCACGCTGGATATCGAGAACACCCCGGACACGCCACCGGCCACCAAACCCGCCACGGCGAGGATCGCCAGCTGCGCCAACCCGACCAGGCCCAGCCCGATGACCTTGCCCAGCAGCAAATGCACCGGCCGGACGGTCGCGAGGAGGAGCTCCACGACGCGGCTGGATTTCTCCTCGACCACGCCCTGCGCGACGAACATCCCGTAGGTCATGATGCTGACGTACAACAGGATCGCGACCACGATCCCGGTCGCGAGTTTCGTTCCGGCCTGCGGATCCGGCGGTTCCAGAGCCTGGACGTCGGCATGGGTGGCCGAGACTGCCTGGTGCACGGCCGCGGGATCGAGGTTCGCGGAGTAGAGCTGAGCGTCCAGTACCTGTTGCTGCGCGATGCCGTCCAGCGTGGCCCGCAGCTTGGAGTCCACAGTAGACTTGACGACCACCCGCGGCCGTGCGGCGCTGCCGGAGACGAGCGCGTCGACGTCGCCGTCGCGGACCTGGGTCAATCCGTCCGATTCGGACTGTACGAGGACGATTGTGAAACGCCGGTCGGTGTTCTCCAGTTGCGTGGCGATGCCTTGTGCTTGCCCGACGAGCGCGACTTTCGTGGTCTCCCGGTCCGCGGCGAGGAATACCTGCAGGGTGATGTACCCCAGCAGCAGCAACAGCATCACCGCGGTACTGACCACAAAGGACCGGGTGCGAAGCCGTGCGTTGAGTTCTCGTTTGGCCACCAGCCGCACCGCGCGGGTGGGACGGATCCGGCTCATCGAGGTGCTCCCGGCGTGGCGACGGAATCGCGGAACAGCTCGGCCAGAGTACGGCGGCGGTGGCTGAATTCCGTCACCGGGCCGGTGGCCAGCGCGGCGGCGAGCACGGCCTGGTCGTCGGCGCTCGGCGACAGCTCCAGCACGGTCGTGGCACCGCGGTTTTCGAGCACGCGAGCGCCGGGAACCGTTGCCGCCCAGCCAGGATTCGCACTGGGTGCCGTGACGACCAGCCGACGTCCGGCGTCGCGGGTCAGCTCGTCCACGGTGCCGACCGCGACCATCCGGCCGTCGCGGATGATGCCGACCCGGTCGCACAGCCGCTCCACGAGGTCGAGCTGATGGCTGGAAAACACCACCGGCACGCCCGTCGCCGCTTTCTCCCGCAACACGCCGCTCAGCACGTCGACGGCGAGCGGGTCGAGGCCGGAAAACGGTTCGTCGAGCACCAGCAGCGCCGGATCGTGCACCAGCGCGGCGGCGAGCTGCACGCGTTGCTGATTGCCGAGGCTGAGCTTCTGGATGTCGTCCTTGCGCTTCGGCCCGAGCCCGAGCCGGGCGATCCACAGCTCGGCGGCGCGGTGCGCGTCGTTGGTGCTGAGGCCGTGCAGTTCGGCGAGGTAGACGAGCTGGTCGAGGACCTTCATTTTCGGGTACAGACCGCGCTCCTCGGGCATGTACCCGATCTGCGCGCGGGTGTCGTGCGTGACCGGCTGCCCGCCGAACCGCACCTCGCCCGAGTCGGCGGCGAGCACGCCGAGCGCGATCCGCATCGTGGTGGTTTTGCCCGCCCCGTTGCTGCCGACGAATCCGAACAGCTCGCCCGGCGCCGCGGTGAAACTCACGCCGTCGAGTGCGGTTTTCGTCCCGAATCGTTTGCTGATCCGGTCGATCTCCAGCGTCACGCGTCCCCCTCCCGCTCCGCCTCGCCCGAGAACGACGCGCGGCTGAACACGGCTTCCACCGGCAGGCCGAACACCGCACAGATGCGGAACGCCAGGTCGAGACTCGGGTAATGATCCCCGCGCTCCAGCGCCCCGATCGTCTGCGGATTGACCTCGACCGCCTCGGCGAGCTCCGCCCGGCTCATCCCGCGCTCCGCGCGCAGTACCGGCAGCCGGTTGTGGATCGGCAGCTCCGTGCCACGCCGCACCGGGCTCATGGAGCGCACTGTTGCAAAAACCCAACAACCAGTCAAGCTGCCTTGCCGGGATTTGCCCAGGGTTTTCAGGACAGTCCGGCCAGGGCTTTCTCCACCAGTTCGGCCACCTGGTCGCGGGCGGCTTCGGCGTCGGCGGGGACCAGGGCCAGCCGGGTGCGGCGTTCGAGAACGTCCTCGGCGGTCGTCGCGCCCTCGTGGCGGACCGCCCACACCACCTCCGCCGCGGTGATTTCCGTCGACGCGCACAGCGGGGCGGCGAATTCCGGCTCCAGTTCTCCGAGGGCCGCCACGCGAGGTGCTTCAGTGCCGTACTTGGCGACCAACCGCGCTGGAGCGTCCACAAGCGACAGTCGGGAGCGTGGTGCGGCACCAAGGAGCGGCAGTTTCGCGGTACGCGAAGGGCCAGCGGGCAGTCCGGCGTGGGTCAGAGCGGCATCGACGGCGTCCTCGGCCATGCGCCGGTACGTCGTCAGCTTTCCGCCGACCACGGTGAGCACGCCGTCGGAACCAGTGATCACCGCGTGTTTCCGCGAGAGATCCGCACTGCGTCCGGCGGAACCGGAAACGAGTGGCCGCAATCCGGCGTAGGAGCCGAGTACGTCCGCGGCGGTCAGCGGGCGGTCGAGGACCGAAGAAGCTGTCGACAGCAGGAAGTCCACATCGGACTCCGGAACCGTCGGCACGTCCGGGACGCCGCCGGAGACAGGTTCGTCGGTGAGTCCTAAGTAGACCCGGCCGTCGAGTTGCGGCAGCAGGAACACGAACCGGTTGGTCTCGCAGGGAACCGGGATGGTGACCGACGTGGCTCCGATCCGCACGGCATCCGGGGCGAGCACCAGGTGCGAGCCGCGGGAGGGACGGAGCTGCACCGAGTCGGTCAGGGTGTCCGCCCAGACGCCGGTCGCGTTGATGACTTGCCGGGCGTGAAGTGTGTACTCCGAAGAGCCGTCCCGGACCCGTGCTTCGTTGCCAGACAAGGAAACTGCTGACAGACGCGTGAAGATTCGAGCACCGAGCAAGGCCGCGGTGCGGGCAATGCTGACCACAAGACGCGCATCGTCGACCAAAGCACCGTCGTACGCCAGCAGCGCGCCGCGCAGTCCGCCGGGAGCGAGGCCAGGGGACAGGGCCAGCGCCTCGGCAGCTGGAATCCGGCGCGGCCCGGGGAGTACGGACGACGGCGTGCGGGCGGCCCGCCGCAGTCCGTCGCCAGCTCGGAGACCGGCGGCGAGCAGCGCCTGTTGCGCGGTGGAAGTACCGGGATAGAGCGGAAAGAGCTGCGGCATCGCGCGCGTGAGGTGCGGCGCGGTGCGGGTCATGAGGATCCCGCGCTCCACGGCGCTTTCGTGCGCGAGCCCGAGCTCGCCCTTGGCGAGGTACCGCAATCCTCCGTGCACGAGCTTGCTGGACCACCGCGAGGTGCCGAACGCGAGGTCGTGCGCCTCCACCAGCGCGACGGAGAGCCCTCGCGCAGCCGCGTCGAGGGCGATGCCCGCGCCGGTGACACCGCCGCCGACCACGAGGACGTCGACCCGTTCGCCGTCGACCAGCCGGGACAGTTCGCGTTCGCGGCGGCGCGCGTTGAGGGATCCGGTGCTCATGGTTTCAACCCCGCTTCGACCAGGTGCCGGAACTCGGCGAGCAGCGCGGCCTCGTCGACGTCGGCAGTGGCCGGGCGCAGCGAGAACGCGAACGACTGCACGACCAGCAGCACCGATCGCGCCTGCGCGGCGACCTCCGCGATGCGCACCGAGCCGTCGCGGTGACCCTCTTCGAGCAGGCTCCGGAGCACATGCTCGGCGAAGTGCTGCGTCGCACCGAGCCGCTCCACGATGTAGGGCAGCACCAGTTCGGCGTCTACGTCCAGCAATGTCCGGAACAGCGGATCGGCCGACAACGCGCCGACGCTGGCCGCCGCGAGGTGCACGATGCGGTCGCGCGCGTGAGCCGCGCGGTCGCCGGACTCGCTCACCCGCTGCAGCAGCCCGCTGAACTCGCGCGTCATCAACGCGGCGAGCACACTGCGCACATCGGGGAACCGCCGGTACACCGTCATGCGGCTGACCTGCGCGGTCCGGGCGATCTCGGCGAGCGTCGTACGCCGGACGCCGACCGCGAGCACGCACTGGCGCGCGGCGTCGAGGAGCTCGTCGTCGGCGACGCGAGCCGACGTCGGGCGGCTGCGGGCGTCCGCGAGTGCGGATGGGGCCGCTCCCGGGCGGGAGTGACGTTTGACGTCCATATGTCACACTGTAGTCGTGAGCGATCTCATCAACCACCGCGTCCGGCGTTCGTGGACCGAACAAGGCGCGGTCTCGGCTGGTCTGCCCGACCGCGCCGTCCGGTGGCTTGGCCAGCGTATCGGCCAGGTCGGTCCAGATCGAGGCGGTAAAACCGGCGCTCCGGCTCCAGTCGCCGAGTCCGCGCTGACTGTGCCCGTCCGTACCGAGTTCGAGGACCTTCTCGGCGCGGACCACGTGCTGGTCGACCCGGAGGAACGGCTCGGCCGCGCCGGCGGTCTGTCCTATCTGGACCTGCTGCACGCGCGGGCCGGCGACGAGGTGCCGGTGCCGGACGCGGTGCTGCTGCCCGCGGACCCGGACCAGGTGCAGGCCGTGCTGGACGTCTGCGTGCGGCACGACATCGGGGTGGTCCCGTTCGGCGGCGGCACGTCGGTGGTCGGCGGGGTCGCGCCGCTGCGCGGGGACAAGACGGCGGTGGTCGTGCTGGATCTGGTGCGGCTCGACGAACTGGTGTCGATCGACCCGGTGTCGCGGATCGCGGTGCTGCAAGCCGGCGTGCGCGGGCCGGAGGCGGAGCGGTTGCTCGCGGCGCACGGATACACGCTCGGCCATGTGCCGCAGTCGTTCGAGCGCGCGACGATCGGCGGGTTCGCGGCCACGCGCTCGGCCGGGCAGGCGTCGTCCGGTTACGGCCGGTTCGAGGACATGGTCGCCGGGGTCAGGTTGGCCACGCCGAAGGGCGAGTGGCGGCTCGGGGTCGCGCCAGCGTCCGCGGCCGGACCGGATCTGCGCCAGCTCGCTGTCGGCAGCGAGGGCACGCTCGGCGTGATCACCGAGGTCGCGCTGCGGATCCGGCCCTTGCCCGAGCAGCGGCATTACGAGGGCTGGATCGTCGACGGCTGGGAGGCCGGAGCGGCGGCGGTGCGGAAACTCGCGCAGGACCACGCTCTGGCTGACGTCACTCGACTGTCCGATGTGGACGAGACCGCCGTGTCGTTCTCGCTCAACGCCGGGCTGAAGACCACGGCACTGAAGACGTACCTCAGAGCGCGCGGGATCAAGAACCCCTGTCTGCTGATCGTAGGCTGGGAAGGCGACGTCGCCCGCAGGAGGCGGCGGACGTCGGCGATGCTGAAGTGCTCGGGTGCGGTGCGAATCGGCAAGGCGCTCGGCGAATCGTGGCGGCACGGCCGATTCTCCGGACCCCGGCAGCGAGACGCGTTGCTGGATCTCGGGGTGTGCGTGGAAACTCTCGAGACGGCGGCCTACTGGTCCAATCTGGACGAACTGCACGACGCGGTGCGCGCGGCATTGGTGGCGTCGCTGGGCCAGGCGATCGTGATGTGCCACGTTTCGCACGCCTACGAAACCGGTGCGTCGCTGTATTTCACCGTGCTGACCTCGCGGGACGACACTGACCCGGTTGGACAGTGGAAGCGCGCGAAGGCGGCGGCGTGCGAGGCGATCACTGGGATCGGCACGATCAGCCACCATCACGCGGTCGGGGTGGACCACGCGCCGTATCTGGAGGCGGAGATCGGCCGGATCGGGCTGGACGTGCTGCGTGCGGCCAAGTCCGCGGTGGACCCGACCGGGATCCTGAACCCCGGAAAACTGCTCAGCTGAAGGTGCGTTCCGGCGGCAGGACAGTGCAGGCAAGACCGTGTCCTGGCGCTGGTTCGCCGACGAGTGCCGCCGCGTCCGCCTGGTCGACGTCGGCGATGCGGACCGGGGATCCGTTGACCAGCAAGGGAAACCGGATCGGCGAGGCACCGACGTAAGCGTGCACTCCGGAAAGCAGCACGCCGTCCAGCCGGATGTCGGCCTTGTCCAGCATCGCCAGGTCGTACCGATTCCCGCGGCCCTCGCAGATGTCCAGCACAGCCAGCTGTTCCGGCGTCGCGAACCAGACGAAGTGGTCCTCCGTCACGCCCGGCAGCGCGGTGAGCGTTGCCGGGCGCTGGCCGTCGCGTTGGCGCAGTCCGGCGGCCCACACCGCGGCGAGGCCGGTGCACTGGACGCGAGCCGCGACCACTGGTCCGGTCAGGCCGAGCTGGGTGCGCAGCCAGGTGATCTTCGACGGGCACGCGTTCGACCCGTACGCGAGCACGGGCGTGCGCGAACGCCACCCCGGCGGCGCGGTGTCCAATGCGTGGCCAGCGCCGTCGAGGTGGACGTACGAGCAGTCCGGCCGCGTGCCCGGGTACGGGTCGGCCGGATAGTCCGCGTCGGCGAAAAGAATCAGAACTCCACCACGCTGCGCAGCACGTCGCCGTGGTGCATTCGCTCGAAAGCCTGCTCCACGCCGTCGACGCCGATCCGTTCCGTGACGAACTTGTCCAGCGGCAGCCTGCCCTGCAGGTACAGGTCGACGAGCATCGGGAAGTCCCGCGACGGCAGGCAGTCGCCGTACCACGACGACTTCAGCGAACCGCCGCGCGAGAAGAAATCGATCAGCGGCAGGTCGTTGAGCTTCATGTCCGGTGTGGGCACGCCGACCAGCACGACGGTGCCGGCGAGGTCGCGACCGTAGAACGCCTGCCGCCAGGTCTCCGGACGGCCGACCGCGTCGATCACGACGTCCGGTCCGAACGAGTTCGTCGCGTCCTGCATCGCGGCCACCACGTCCTCCTCGCTCAGGCCGCGGCTGTTGACCATGTGCGTGGCCCCGAAGTCCTTGGCCCACTGCAGTTTCCGGTCGTCGGTGTCGATCGCGACGATCGTGGTGGCCCCGGCGAGGCGCGCGCCCGCGACGGCCGCGTCGCCGACGCCGCCGCAGCCGATCACCGCGACCGAATCGCCGCGCCCGACCGCGCCGGTGTTGATCGCCGCGCCCAGTCCGGCCATCACGCCGCAGCCCAGCAGCCCGGCGACGGCGGGTTCGGCCCGCTCGTCGACCTTGGTGCACTGTCCACTGTGGACGAGGGTTTTCTCGAGGAACGCTCCGACGCCGAGCGCGGGGGACAGCTTCGTGCCGTCGGTGAGCGTCATCGGCTGTTCGGCGTTGAAAGTCGAGAAGCAGTACCAGGGCTTGCCGCGTTTGCACGCCCGGCAGGTGCCGCAGACCGCGCGCCAGTTGAGGATCACGTAGTCGCCGGGCGCGAGATCGGTGACGCCCGCGCCGACCTTGTCCACCCGGCCCGCGGCCTCGTGCCCGAGCAGGAACGGGAACTCGTCGTTGATCCCGCCCTCGCGATAGTGCAGGTCGGTGTGGCACACCCCGCACGCCTGCACCGACACGACGGCCTCGCCCGGTCCGGGATCCGGGACCACGACCGTCTCGAGCGTGACCGGCTCACCCTTGGCCCGCGACACGACACCCTGGACCTCGTACGGCATGCGCACAACCCCTTACCCGCAACAGCGTTCTCGCGCGCAGCTAGTCCCAGCTGCCGCCCCACCACCACCCGCAACGGAGCGGCTTCGCCGCACAGTTAAACATCCGTCATGCGCATGTCGCCATAGCCCGGATCGGTTCCGCTACTCACCGGTCGCCCCGTCGAGCAGCTCGCGCACCACATCCAGCTGACCGACATGCCGGGCGTACTCCTGAAGCAGATGAAAGAGGATCCAGCTCAAGGCGGGCGGCCGTGCCGGGGAATCGAAGCGGTCGCGGCCGCGGGCGATGTCCTCCAGCCGCGCGCCGGACACGATCGCGCGGGAGGCCGCGCATTCCTCCAGGAAAAGCGCCCGAATCGACTCCGCCGATTCGTCCGCGCCGACCGACCACTTTCCGGTCTCGGGATCGCTCTCGCCCCAGACCGGATCCACGTTTTCGCCCGCGAAACCCCAGCGCAGCCATCGCCGTTCCACGAACGCGAGGTGCTTGAGCAGCTCGAGCGGGGTCCAGCCCGAAGGAAGCCTGCTGGTGCGCAGCTCGTCGTCGGACAGGCCGTCCAGCTTGCGCAGCAGCGTTGCCCGGTAGTAGTCGAGGTAAGCGAGGAGCAGTTCTCGGGGGTCCGACAGCGTATCCGGCGGCTCGGTCACGAGGGGCACCGTAGCTCCGGAACGGCCTGACGAACCAGCGGTTTTACGGCGTGATGAGGTAAACGATCCCGCCCGGCCCGCCCGCCACCGCGCCGGTCTCGGTGTGCCGCTTCGTGCGCTGCCAGATCTTCTCGAACTGGTCGCGCTTGTACACCGTGCGCACGCGGCCGTCGGAGCTGGACGCCGGGTCGTTCGCGATCACGTCGCCCGCCTGGGTGAAGCCGACGACGACCATCAGGTGCCCGGCCGTGCCGTAGCCCGCGCCGTCCAACTCGCTGGCCAGGAACGACTGCGAAGTGATCACCGGGATGCCGCGCGCGATGTAGTCCTCGAGTTCGTTGAGGTCGTGCAGTCGCGTGATGTGTCCGCGCAACCCGAGCGTTGCGGCGTACGCGGTGTTGAACGGCCAGTTGCCGGTGCCGTCGTACGCGTAGTCATAGGTGCCGCGCGCGGCGTAGACGACCGACCGGTCCTGGTAGTCCGCCGGGATCCAGTCCATCTGCTCCGCGGACGGCTTGCGGCCCCAGTATTCGGCGACCATCTCCGTCGACGTCGGGCTGCACCACGCTTCGCCGCCACCGCCGTACTGCGGGAACTGTCCTTTGTGGATGTTCTGGGCGAACGGCGGCACCTTCAGCTCGATGCCGCGCGCCCGGCCGGGCTTGGTGGTCTGGACGTCGAACCGGTCCGGAACGTTCGAGGTCATCGCGCCGAGCGAGGACAGCGTCGGCGTCGTCGGCGAACCCTGTTCTCGGTACAGCGTCACGCGCAGCTGGTACGAGCGCAGCGTGATGCCCGCCTTCGTGGCGAGCGTGTCGACGTCGACCGAGGCGTTGGCGTCGTCTTGCCCGTCGACGCTGGTGCGGTGGATGTCGCCGTCCCCGCTGGCCCAGCGGCCCATCGTGTACCAGGTGGTCTCGGCCCCCGCCGAAGTCCGGCCGCGAGCCTGCACCTCCAGCCACGTCTTCGCCGGGGTGCGCGCGTTCCACGACGCGATCAGCTGCGTCGCGTCGAAGCCCTGCCGGTAGCTCGGCGACGTCCAGGTGCCGTAGTCGTAGGTGCGCGTGGTGCCGAGCCCCGGTTCAGTGTGCACGACGCTGCCCGCCGGGTGCGTGATCCGCAGGCCGCCGTAACCGAAGCCGAGCCCGTCGAGCCGGCCCGCGAAGAACGAGCCGGACGACCATTCGTGGTAGTCGATGGCTTCGTCGTTACGCGCGTGCTGCGGTTCCGCGGCGGCCTGCGCCGCACCAGCCGTGAGCATGACGATGGACAGTAACGTGACCAACCCGCGAACCTGCATTCCGGCTCCGTCCCCAGACCCCAGTGGTAGCCAAAGATTTTCGCCTTCCGGAGCGGGTAAGTAAAGAGCCGCCGCTACAACACTGCTTGCGTCTGGGTGATTTTCGCGGCGAGCTTGCCGTCGTCGTCGTGGATTTCGGTCTCGACGACCACGACGCGGCGCCCGGCATGCAGTGGTCTGGACGACGCGGTGGCGTACCCCGAACGGACGCCGCGCAGGAAGTTCGTTTTGGACTCCAGTGTCGTCGTGCCCTGCGCGCCCTCGGGCAGATTGAGGAACGCGCAGACGGCGCCGGTCGAATCCGCCAGCGCCATCAGGACGCCGCCGTGCAGCACGCCGCCGAGCGTGCACAGTGATTCGTCCCACGCGATCCGGCTGCGGACCAGGTCCGCGCCGTGCTCCAGCACCTCGATGCCGAGCCGTTCGCTGAACGGCATCGTCTTGTGGAACAGTTGCGTGCCTTCGACGTCGGTCATGCCGAGCAGTCAACCGCAACCGGGTGCGTGGCGTCGATTACCTCGGGGGTAATCAACTGAGCGGGTTAGGCAGCAGCAGCTCGGTGTTGCGGTCGCCCGCCTCGCCGACGCGGCTGAGGTTCGCGTGGATGTCGTTGTAGGAGAACTCGCGGTACATCGAGGCGAGCGCGTCGGTGGTGCGGGCGGAGTAGTCCACGGCGTACGGGGCGTCGGCCTCGATGAGCGTGGTGAACAGCGAGAGCGTGCCGTCGTGGTTGTCGGCCAGTTCGATGATCCGCGCGTGCTGCGGGAAGTCGATGTGGCTGGCGGTGTTGATCTCCCAGAAGCTCTGCGCCGGGGTCTTGCCGACGTGCGGGGTGATCTTGTTGAGGTGGGTGTGCCCGTTGACCCAGGCCACGACGTTCGGGAAGCGTTGCAGCATCGCGACGAACGTGTCTCCGTTGAGCCGCGGGTCGAGCAGGTGGCGGGCGTCGGGCAGGAGGTTGCCCATGGTGCCGCTGGTGTGGTGGCTGAAGAGGACGAACAGCTCGTCGGTGACGGAATGGGTGACCTTGCGGCCGAAGAAGTCGTAGTAGGTCGAACTGTTCCGCTTGAGCGTCGCCTCGACCCAGTTGAACTGCGCGAGCCCGATCGAACCGTCGGCGAACCCGCCCTGCGTGGTGGTGTCGAGGCTGATTCCGGTGACGCCGGGTGCGATGCGGAAGGTGTAGTAGACGTTCAGGCCGTCGGAGTTGGCGTCGGTGAAGCCGTGCCCGACCGGTCCCGGCCCGGTGTTCTTCGCGGCCAGATGCGCCTTGACGAACTCCGAGGTGCTGAACGGACGCCGTCGCGGGTCCGGCGTGACCTCGCGGACGGTGCCGCCGCCGAACAGTTCGGCGAGCGGCACGCTCTGCCCGTTCTGGATGGCGGTGCCGAGCTTCCGCGCGCTGCTCTCGTCCTTGCCGATGACCTTGTATTTGCCGGTGTACCAGGCCTCAATGCCCGGAATGCCCTCCGGCAGCGTGCCGACGACGCTGTCGTCGTGGTTGCCGAACGTGCAGTACCAGGGCAGGTTCAGCCCGGGCGCGGTGAACGGCGCGATGCCGGCCTCGAGCAGGCCGGGGATCTGCGGGAAGCCCTTTTTGGTGTAGTCGTCGGCGAGCCGGGTGCCCGGGTTCCAGAATTCCGGGTTGCCGGACGCCTGGACGCCCTCGTAGCGGTTCGGGTCGCCGGAGTTGGGCGTGATCGCGCCGCCGTTGAGCGTGGTGAGGAACCAGTCGAGTTCGAGAAGCTCGTGATTGTCGGTGTTGTCGCCGGTGGTCATGACGAAGTCGAACTGCCGCCCGGTGAACGGCCCCGCGCCGAGACTGTTGACCCGCTTGACGAGCGCGCTGGTCGCGACCGTGCCGAGCGTTTCCTGCGGCCGGTGCGCGGACCCGATGAACGGATGCAGATACTCGAACCGGGCGGGCGATTCAGTGTCGGTGATATGCAGATCGGTGAACTGCACGAACGCCCCGAGCGCGGTCCGCCGGTCGTCGCGGCCGGACTTGCCCTCGACGAGATCCGACCGGACGGAGACCGGCCAGCCAGGCCCGGCGGACAACCGCGAGTACCCGGTGGGCGCACCGGAAGCAGCCTGGTCAAGCGTGGTCCCGGCGGTCCGGACAGCCCGCCGCGCGGTCCGGTTCAACGCACGGTCCAGCGCGTTGGCCGTCGGAGTGCAGAGCAGCAACCCCACTCCGGCCACGCCCGCGGTGGTGAACGCCCGCCTGGTCAGTTCCGCCATGTCTCACTCCCCGTCTCGCCGTGCCCCAGCACGCTCCCGGACGCCCATGACGCCTCGGTGAACTACTCCGGAGCAGAACGCGAAGCTCTCTCACATTCGCCGTGACAACGCGGGAGACTCTGTCACACGACGACGGGTGCCACTACCGCCGAACGGAGGGGGAGATCACCACCCACAGCCCGTCCCTGAGGGCCACTCTCACGGACCCTGATTCCCCCCAAGAGCCCCCTCGCGACCAACCGTCCCCCAAGAAGCCGCCGCCACCGCACCCAACAATCGAGGCACCCACACCACCCCCGCACCCCGATACGAAGCCTCCTCTGCGGTTCAGGGGTGCTTGTCAAGGCATCTTTCCCGCCTTGACAAGCACCCCTGAACCGTCAGCACAATCAAGCTTCGGGGTGCCCCACGCACACCCGCATGCAATGTCGCCGCCAGGCGACGAGCAGGCCCCAAGACCCCTCGGCAGTAGACCCCTCAGCAGTAGAACGCGCAGGTAGCCCCCACCGCGGACAACGACACGAAGAACCAGATCAAGAAGATCACCGCCGGGATCGCGGCCAAAATCCCGCACACCAGTCCGGCGATCCCCATCCCCTGCCCAGTCCACCCGGGCTTCCCGGCCTGCACCATCCCGGCCCAGGACAGCCCGATCGCCGTGATCGCCGCGACCACGTCGAAGAACGGGACCCAGAAGAAGATCAGCGCGACGATCCCGACCACCATGCCGCCCACCGCGAGCCCGCTCGTCTTCAGCGGCACGGCTCCCGGGTACGGGGCGGCGTACGGCGAGCCGTACATCGGCGCTCCATAGGGCACCGGCGCGGAGGAGTAGCCCGGCGCCGGCGTAGGCCCGGACGGATATCCGGGCGCGGGCACCGGACCGGACGGATGGCCCTGCGCCGGGTCCTGGCCGGGGTAGGGCTGCTGCTGATACGGGTCCGTCATGGGTGCACTCCTGCGACTGTGGCGACGGTGAGTCGTCGGCGGCTAACGGCGAAACGTTACGCGCGGTGGCCGGGCGATGTGACGGTTTTCAGCCTTTTAACCCAGATTCGGTGACGCCGCGCACCAGATAGCGCTGGAGAAACGCGAAGAGCACCACGATCGGGAGGATCGACAGCGCCGCGGCCAGGAACAGCAGGTTGAGCTGGGGGTTCTGTGCGGTCAGCAGTCCGGACAGGGCGACCTGCACCGTCCACGAGTCCGGCGACTGCGCGATGATCAGCGGCCACAGGAACGCGTTCCAGCTGCCGATCACGGTGATCACCGCGATCGCGGCGAAGAAGCCGCGCGAGTTCGGCACCACGATCTTGCGGAAGACGCCCCACCGGGACAGGCCGTCGACGCGGCCGGCGTCTTCGAGTTCCTTCGGGAAGTCCAGGAAATACTGCCGGAACAGGAAAACGCTGAACGCGCTGAACAGGCCCGGGATGACCAGGCCGCGGAAATCCGAAAGCCAGCCCAGCGTCGACACGACCACGAAACTCGGCACGAACGTCACCGACGTCGGGATCATCAGCGTCGCCAGCACCGCGTAGAACACCGGCTTCGAGTAGCGGTAGGGCACGCGCGCCAAGCCGTAGCCGGCGAGCGAGCACACGACCAGCAGGCCGACGGTCTGCAGCACCGCGACGACCACCGAGTTCACGATGCTGCGCGCGAACGGCACGTCCTGCTGGTCGAACAGCTTCGTGAAGTTCTCCCAGTGGATCTGCTTCGGCCACAGCGTCCAGCCGGGCGCGGTGATCTCCGCACGGGACGCGAGGCCGTTGCGCAGCAACAGGTAGAACGGCAGCAGGAAGAGGATCGCGGACACCGCGAGCGCCGTCCAGCGAAACACCGCGCGGATCATGTCGCGCTCCGATCGAACCGGAAAAGCCTGCCCTGCAGGAGAGTCACCACGGCGATGAGCAGCGCCAGGATGATCGCGCCCGCGCTGCCGCGGCCCAGATCCTGGCCGCCGGAGCCGAGCGACGTGTAATAGAGGTACACCAGCGGCGGCCGCGCGAACGGCGGATAACCCCGGGAATCGCCCATGATGTTGTAGAACTCGTCGAACGCCTGATAGGCGTTGATCAGGTTCAGCAGCAGCACGGCCACCGACGTCGCGCGCAGCTGCGGCAGCGTGATGTGCCGGAAAACCTGCCAGCCCGGCTTCGCGCCGTCGAGCCACGCCGCCTCGTACAGATGTCGCGGAATCCGTTGCAGCGCAGCGAGGAACAGGATCATGTAGAAGCCGAGCTGCAGCCACAGCCGAGCGGTCACCAGCACCACCCAATACAGCGGCGGGTGCACGGTGCCGGTCCACGCCACCGGGTCGATGCCGAAGACGCCGAGCACGGTGTTCGCGAGACCGTAGCGGACGCCGGAGAACAGCGACGTCTTCCAGATCAGCGACGCCACCACGTACGAACACGCGAACGGCAGGAAGAACACCGAGCGGAAGAACGCCCGCGCGAACCGCAATTGGTTCACGCCGACCGCCAAGGCGAGCGACAGCACGTACGTCAGCGGCACGATGAACAGCGCGAACACGCTGAATGTGCCCAGGCTCGCGACGAACGGGCCGTCGGAGAGCATGTGCGCGTAGTTGTCCAGTCCGACGAAGACGCTGGGGGTGACCGTATTGCGCGCGTCGAAGAACGACAGGTACAGGCTCCACCCGATCGGCACGTAGGCGAAGATCGCCAGGCCGAGCAGGAACGGACCCACGAACCCCCAGAACGCCACCGTGTCCCGGCTTTTCCGGGACAGCTTCATCCGAACAGGCGTTTCAGCTCGGCCTGCGCGACGGTGACCGCGGCCTTCGTCTGCGCCACCGGGTCCGCGCCCTCCTTGGCGATCTTCGCGACCGCGTCCGACAGCGCGGTGTTCGAGGTCTGCGTCCACACTGGACCGCCGATGAGGTGGCTGTTCTCCTTGACGAAGTTGACCACGTCGGCGGCCGGACCGCTCTGCAGCGTCTGTGCTTTGTCGATCAGGCTCTGCCGGGCGGGCACGTGGAAGCCGTAGCGGGTGGCGAACTCCAGCTGGTTGTCGGTCTGGTCGATCCACAGCCACTTCACGAACGCCTTGGCCTCGTTGACGTGCGCGCTCTTCGCGTTGACCATCGCGCCGTACGCGCCGACCGGAACGGACGGCTTGCCGCTGTCGTCCAGCTTCGGGAACGGCAGCACGCCGAAGTCGTCGTTGAGCGCGTCGCGGATCTTCGGGACGTTCCACAGCCCGGTCCACTGCATCGCGCAGAGCCCGTCGACGAACGCGCCCGGATCCGACCAGTCGGCGGGCGCGCCGAGCAGCAGGGAACCGCTGGTGTTCAACGCGCGCAGCTTGCTGAACGCGGCGGCCGCGCGCGGATCGTCGAAGCCGACCTCGCGGTTGTTGTTCTTCAGGTAGTCCAGTCCGGCAGACCACAGCAGCGGGCCGGTGAGCGTGCCGACACCGCCGTCATTGCCCGCGAAGAAGCCCTTCACGCCGTCCTTCGACAGCTTGCCCGCGGCGTCGATCAGCTCGTCCACCGTCTGCGGCGGCTGCACGCCGGCGGCCTGCAGCATGCTCTTGCGGTAGAAGAGGACCTGCGTGTCGGTGGCCTGCGGAATGCCGTAGACCTTGCCCTCCACGGTCTGCGCGGCGAGCACGGCGGGGCTGAAGTCGTTCTTGACCGGTCCGATGATGTCGTCGAGCGCCACCACCTGGTTCTGCCGGACCCAGTCGATCTTCACCTGCGCTTCGAAGACGTCCGGCACCGGGCTGTTCTGCAGCGCGGTGACGATCTTCGAATCGTAGTCGCCGGGGTTCCACACCACGTTGACCTTCGCGCCCGGATAGCTGGCCGCGTAGTTCTTGACGGCTTCCTGCACGCCGTCCTCGCCGTAGGCGTGGTACCACTGCTGCAGCGTGACCTTCGGGGCCTGCGACGGGGTCGAGACGCCCGCCGACATCGCCGTGGACGGCGGCGGATCCCCCGGCCGCCCGGTGTTCGACCCGCACGCGGCCGCGAGGCCGCCCAGTGCCGCCGTTCCCGCCAACGACAGGAACGCCCTCCTGCTCCGCTGCTGCATCCCCAGTTCTCCTCCGACGTGCTGGGAAGGGCTCCTTGCCCCGCACCAGATTCCCTCACGGAACCCTTCCCAGGCCGACAACTCGCCGGAGATTTACCGCTCAGAGGTGTGAGATGTCGAGCTTTCCCTCGGAGTAGGACGCGCGCAGCCGCTTCTTGTCGAACTTGCCGACACTCGTCTTGGGCACCTCCTCCACGAACGTCCAGTTCTCCGGCAGCTGCCACTTCGCGACCTTGTCCGACAGGTACTCGCGCAGTTCCTCAGCGGTGGCCTGCTGGCCTTCCTTGAGCACGACGGCGACCAGCGGGCGTTCGTCCCATTTCTCGTCCGGGATGCCGACCACCGCCGCCTCGGCGACCGCCGGATGCCCCATCACCGCGTTCTCCAGGTCCACCGACGAGATCCATTCGCCGCCGGACTTGATCACGTCCTTGGCGCGGTCGGTCAGGGTCAGGAAGCCGTCCGGGCTGATCTTGCCGACGTCGCCGGTGCGCAGCCAGCCGTCGTGGAACTTCTCCGGGTCGACGTCCGATCCGCCGTGGTAGGCGCCGGCGATCCACGGACCGGACACCTCCAGCTCGCCGACCGCCTCGTTGTCCCACGGCAGCTCCTCGCCGTTGTCGCCGATCAGCCGGGCCGCCACGGACGCCGGGAAGCGGCCCTGGGTGTAGCGGTAGGCCCAGCGCTCCTCGCCGGTCGAGCTGGCGGGCGGACGCGCGACGCTGCCCAGCGGCGACGTCTCGGTCATGCCCCACGCGTGCAGGATCGGCACGTGGTAGCGCTCCTCGAAGGCGTGCATCAGCGACGGCGGCGCGGCCGACCCGCCGACGACCACCTCGCGCACGTGGCTGATGTCCTGCGGGTTCGCGTCCAGGTGCGCGAGCAGGCCCTGCCAGATCGTCGGCACCGCGGCGGCGAAGGTCGGCTTCTCCGCGGCCAGCAGCGCGGCGATCGGGGCGGGCTGCAGGAACCGGTCCGGCATCAGCAGCGACGCGCCGACCATCATCGCCGCGTACGGCAGGCCCCACGACATCGCGTGGAACATCGGCACGATCGCGAGCGCGAGGTCTTCCTGGGCGAGCCGCATGCTGTCGGTCATGCAGACCTGCATCGAGTGCAGCCAGATCGATCGGTGCGAGTAGACGACGCCCTTCGGGTCACCCGTGGTGCCGGACGTGTAACACATCGCGGCCGCCGATCGCTCGTCGATCTCCGGCCAGTCGAACTCGTCGGGCTGCGCGGCCAGCAGCTCGTCGTAGGAATGCACGGTCACGCCCTCGGGCGCGGTGAGCGCGGACGCGTCGCCGTTGGCCACGATCACGTGCTTGACCGTCTTCATCCCCGGCAGGTTGCTCGCCAGCAGCGGCACGAGCGTGCCGTCGACGATGACGACGTGGTCCTCCGCGTGGTTCGCCACGAAGACCAGCTGCTCCGGGAACAGCCGGATGTTCAGCGTGTGCAGCACCGCGCCCATGGCGGGCACTGCCAGGTAGGCCGCGAGGTGCTCGGCGTTGTTCCACATGAACGTGCCGACCCGCTGGTCGCCGGTGACGCCGAGACCGCGCAGCGCGTTCGCCAGCCGCGCGGCGTGCTTGCCAAGCTCCGCGTAGGTCTCCCGGCGGGCTTCTGAACCGGTCCAGGTGACGACTTCGCTCTTGGCGTGCACCTTCGTGCCGTGGCGCAGCAGCTTCGCGAGCGACAGCTGTCCGTCCTGCATCGTGCTCAACATGGGTGACTCCCGTGGTGCTCGTTCGCCGGTGAACTGGGGTGCGCCCGACTCTAATGCGGAACCGCCGGATCGGGCACGAACAAGTTCGGTCACGGCTTGTCGGCCGTCTCCCGCCATCGGGTGGCGGCCCCACTGTTTCATGATCCACTTCTGTCGCGGTTTCTGTTGCGGGGCAAGAAAACGCGTTGTGTTAACTGCGTTGAAATACACTCTCGTTCGGGTGAGGTAATAGGGTCGAAAATGCGCCCTTCCGGGCCGTTTCCACAGGTCGCGAGGGGTCCCCTCGCGCAGGTCCGCCGCGCCCGTCGACGGGTGATAAGTGCGTGTCGGTTGCGCGGACCGCGCGCACGTGGCGTTTACTGGGGCCGTGGTAAGTGACGGCTGGCCAGCGCTTGCAGCTGCAAGCATCGGCTGAGACCGTCGGCCGCGAAAGCGGAGACCTGAGAGGAAAGGACATTACGTTGGCTCTGCCCACGTTGACTCCGGAGCAGCGCGCCGAGGCCCTCGCCAAGGCGGCAGAGGCTCGTAAGGCGCGCTCGGAGCTGCTCGCTTCGATCAAGTCCGGCAAGGAGAGCATCGAGTCGGTGCTCAAGCAGGCCAAGGAGAACAAGACCATCGGCAAGACGAAGGTCACGCAGCTCCTCAAGGCGGTGCCCGGCCTGGGCGCGGTCAAGGTCGCCGCGCTGCTCGAGCAGGCGGGGATCGACCCCGACCGCCGGGCCGCTGGCCTGGGCGAACGGCAGCGCGAAGCGCTGATCGACGCGCTCAAGTAACGCTGATCCGGCGGCCGCGGGGAAGGTGCGCGAGGTGTTGCACCGGCGACACTTTCCCCGCGGCGCTCCCGGATCCTGAGACGCTGGTGGAGTGACGACCAGTACCGCGCCGGCGACCCCGGCCGAGACCACCGTCCGCTACCAGCGTGGCGACTTCTTGTTCGCGACCGCCCGGCGCGCCCTGCTCGCCCGCGGCGCGCTCGGGACCGTCACCGACGCCGACCCTCGCCGCCTCGCCCGCTCGGCAGCCGCTGAGCTGGACCGATCCGGCGTGCCGCTCGCCGTCGGCGTGCTGCCGTTCGACACCGGACCCGGCGCTGCCTCGCCGGGGCACCTCGTGCTGCCCCGGACGGTGCATCGCGCCCAGGCGCAAGCCGAGGCCTCTGCCGCGCCGCCCGCCGCCGACCTGCCCGCCCCCGTGGCCACGCGGCGGCTCCCGTCCGCCGACGGCCACCGCGAGAACGTGCGGGCGGCCGTCGCCGCCCTGCGCGACCGTGATCTGCGCAAAGCCGTGCTGGCGCGTGCGCTCGAGCTGGAATTCGACGCGCCGATCCCGGTCGAGGCGATCGTGCGCAACCTCGCGCGCGGCAATCCGTGCCATTTCACTTACGCCGCCGAACTGCCCGGCGGGCGCACGCTCGTCGGGGCCACCCCTGAGCTGCTGCTTTCCCGGACTGGCGACTCCGTGTACACGACCCCGCACGCCGGGTCGATGCCTCGTTCGGCTGATCCGGAGACCGACCGGGCCAACGGCGAAGCCCTCCTCGCGTCCGCGAAGGACCGGGAAGAGCATGACCTGGTGATCGACTACGTCATCGAGTCGCTGCGGCCGTTCTGCCGCAAGCTCGACGTCCCCGCCGGCCCTGAGCTGGTCTCCACGCCCGCGATCTGGCATCTCCGGACGTCCATCACTGGCGAGCTGGCGGACCGTTCGGTGACCGCCCTCGACCTCGCCGCCGCGATGCACCCGACGCCGGCGGTCTGCGGCACCCCGACCGTCGCCGCGCGCGACCTCGTGCAGGAGCTGGAGCCGTTCGATCGCGGGTACTACGCGGGCGCGGTCGGCTGGGTCGACGCCGCGGGAGACGGGGAATGGGCCGTCGCGATCCGGTGCGCCGAAGTGGCCGAGAAGTCGATGCGGCTCTTCGCGGGCGGCGGCATCGTGCCCGCCTCGGACCCGGACACCGAGTACCAGGAGACGATCGCGAAGTTCCGCACGCTGCTCGGCGCGATGGGGCTGGACGACAGCGCCTCGTGAGGCTTACGGCAGCCAGTGCTCCTCGGTGACGCTCAGGCTGTCCGCGGTCAGCGCCGCCACCGCCGCCCGGTGCCCGTCGGCCGCCTTGAGGTCGGCGAGCCGGGTGCGCGCGGGGTCGAGTGCTTCGTCGCCGGACGCCACCAGTTCGGCGGGAGCGTCGTAGCGGGAGAACGTGATGCTCTGCAGCGGGATCTTCAGGCCCTTGCCGGTGGCCTTCATCACCGCTTCCTTGCGCGTCCAGTAGATGAAGAAGGCTGCCGAGCGCTCCTCGTCCGACAGGCCCGCGACAGCTTCCCGCTCGGCCGGGCTCAGCGCGTACTCCACGAGCGAGGCGTCCGCCCTGCGGGTGGCCGTTTCGACGTCGAGGCCTACTGGCACCCCGTCGGTGACCGCGAGACCGATCAGAGTGCCCGAATGCGAAATCGACAGCACCAGGTCCGAGCCCGGCACGCGCGGACGGCCGTGCGGTTTGCCGCAGTCGTCGCAGGTCGCGTCGAAGCGCACGGACTCGGCCGCGCCCCCGAGCCGTTCCGCGACGAGGGTCTTCGCGAGCACCCGGCCGGTCAGGAAACGGCGCTGGTCGATTTCGAGCCGGTACGCGTCGTAGCGGCCTCGTTCCAGGTCGTCCAGCAGCTTCAGGTAGCGATCCTCCGCGGCCAGCGGTTCGGACCAGCGCACCACGATTTCGGTCACCGGCGTACCCTCCCTCGTCCGCCTCCGATCTTGCCGGGGCGCGCCGAGGTTTGTCATGCCCCTATCCCGGACGCGGCGAAGGCCCCCTCGGAGTCCGAGAGGGCCTTCGCGGCTGGATAACGAGTGTTACGACTTGTCTTTGTTGCGCATCGCGATGGGGACCCCGGCTAGGTCCTCCTCGTTGCACAGCAATTTCACGTCGTAGTAGGGCGAACCCTGTCGCTCGTCGTAGTCTAGGTGGATCGCGAGGACGTCGAGCGGTTCTCCCAGCCACTCCTGCGCTTGGCGCAGCCATACTGCACAGCGCTCGAGCGCGCTGGGCAGGTCGTCGTCACGAAACTCGACTGGTCGATACGGCACGTCCTGGACCTGATCGCGCGGGTTTGAGGGTGCGGGCAGGCCAGGCGAGAGTCCCGAGTCGTCCAGTTCGAGTTGGATCGTTTGCTCAGTCACCCTTCGAGCGTCCCCCACGTTCGCCGTCTGAGCAAGGCGTACAGCGCTAAAAGCCCTCTTGGACAGGCAAGTCCCACACCTGGGCGACCACTTCGAGGCATTGCCGGAGGTCCTGCGCACGCACCGCGACCGGATGCCCGAGCACCCGCAAGGCCAGTTCCGCGTAGTGCGTGGCCAGGTCTTCGAGCTTGAGCGGGCCCTTCGGGGAATACCATCTGGCCACGCCGCTGCACATTTCCAGCAATGCGAGCCGCGTCACGGTCGGCTGTGCGGTGTGGAACACATTCGCCGCGGCTCCGTCTTCGATCGCCTTGGCCCAGTACCGCTCGTATTCGTCCCGCAGCGCGACCACTCGCGCACGCGCCGGAGCCGAGAGCGCGTCGACTTCGTTGTCCACCACCCGGGTTTCGCCCGGCTGGGCGGCATGCGCGAGGACGTGCAGCGCGACCAGCGTGCGCATCCGGACCACCGGATCGTCGCTGCCCGCGGTGGCCTTCGCGACCGCGTCGATCAGGCGGAGCAGCGAGGTCGTCATGATCTCGACGAGAAGATCTTCCTTGGTGCCCATGTAGTGGTAGAGCGTCGCCGAAGAAAGTTCGGCTTCCTGGGCCAGATCCCGGATGCCTGTGCCGTGGAAACCCTTGGTGGCGAACAGTTTCACGGCCGCCGCCCGTACTCGTTCGGCGCTGCTCACTGCCACTCCCCGGTGCTGCGGTCCCAGGAGCCGGCACGGAGGTCGGCGACCTTCCGCAGCTCGCCCTTCGCGACGCGTTCAGACGGGGTGCGTGGCAGGTCGTCCGCGAAGGTCCAGAACCTCGGCACCTTGAAGTACGCCAGCTGCCGCGCGCAGAACTCCGCCAGCTCCTCGGGCGACGGCCGGCCGTCGGAGCACACGACGTACGCCTTCACTTCCTCGCCGCGCAGCTCGTCCGGCACCGCGAGCACGGCCGCGAGCTGCACTTTCGGATGTTGCAGCAGCGCGCGCTCGACCTCGTCGGCGGAGATGTTCTCGCCGCTGCGCCGGATCATGTCCTTGGTGCGGCCGAGGTAGTAGACGCGGCCCTCGGCGTCCATCCGCGCGAGGTCGCCGGTGTGGAACCAGCCGCCGGCGAAGGCGCGTGCGGTCGCTTCGGGATCTTCGTGGTAACCGTGCATCAGCCCGATGCCGCGGATCAGCAGTTCGCCGGTTTCGCCGCGCGGTAACGGTTTCCCGTCCTCTCCGGCGATCATCACCTCGCGGTCGCGGGTCGGCCGTCCGATGCAGCCGGTGCCCACCGCGGCGTCGTGATCGGCCTCGGACACCCGGAGGTCGCCGCCGGTCTCGGTCATCCCGAACGCCTCGTACCACGGCACGCCCCAGCGTTCCTCCAGCTGAGCGTGCAGGTCGGGCGGGATCGCCGACGCGCTGATCGCGCGGACGCGGTGGTTCCGGTCGTCCGGATGCCGCGGCTGGCGCAGCAGCAGCGTGGGCATCAGGCCGAGGCAGTAGAACCAGGTGACCTCGTACTCGCGGACCTTCGCCCAGAAGGTGGACGGGTGGAAGCGGTCCAGCACGACGAGCGTCGCACCGGCGGCCAGCGCGAGCGCGACGTTCCACTGTGGATCGATGTAGTGGAACGGTTGGGCGGTAAGCAGAATGTCGTCTTCGCCGACGGCGGGGAAGCCGGTGGCGAGTCCGATCGCGAGCGTGGTCCAGTACCGGTGGGGCAGCACGCAGCCCTTCGGCGCGCCGGTCGTGCCGGAGGTGTACTGGATGTTGACCGGCTGTTCGGCGACCACCGATCGCGGCTCGCAGCACGTTTCCGACTGAAGCGCGTCCGGCGTGAGGACGCGTTCCACGGCCGTTTCCGGCGCGATTTTCTCCAGCAGTTCCACGAACTCTTCGGCGGCTACCGCGAGTCGTGCGCCGGAGTGGCGCAAGACGTGCGCGCCGTCGAATTCGCGGTAGTTGATGTTGACCGGGACCAGAATGGCGCCGAGTTTGGCGAGCGCGAGCCACAGGAGCGGGAATTCCGGCTCGTTGCGGAGCATCACCGCTACGCGATCGCCTGCCTGGACGCCGTGGTCTTGGAGCGCTTTCGCCAGGCGTCCGCTGCGGTCGTCGACCTCGGCGAAGGTGAATCGGGCGCCGGTGCTGTCGAAGATCCACGCCGTGCGCTCCGGCCAGAGCTGCGCGGCCCGCGTGACCAGGGCGACCAGGGTGTCGACGTTCTGCAGCGGCGTCACGCCCGGCTCCGGAACGCTTCGGTCGACTCGCGGACGGCGGCCGAGTGCTCGGTGATCAAAGCGTGGGTGACCTCGAGTTCCAGCGCCGAATCGAAGGCGTGGTCGATCCCGGCGTCCAGCGCCCGCTTCGCCATCGTGGCGGCCTCCGGCGGGTGATGCGCGATCTTTTCCGCCCAGCCGAGCGCGAACGGCATCAGCTCGTCCGCCGGGAGCGCGGCGTTGACGAGCCCGATGTCGTGCGCGCGACGGCCGTCGATCCGCTCGCCGAGCAGCAGCAGCTCCTTGGCCTTGACCGGCCCGACCAGCAGCGGGAGCAGCCTCGACGCGGCACCGGTGACGCTCAGCCCCAGCGACACCTCGGGGAACGCGAACACCGCGTTCTCGGCGGCCAGGATCAGGTCGCAGCCCAGCGCGAACTCCGCGCCCGCGCCGATCGCGTACCCGTGCACGGCGGCGATCACCGGCTGACGCAGCGCGCGCAGCCGGCGCGTGACGTCCTGGAGCCGCTCCAGCCTCGTCCGGGAGTCCCCCTCCGGGGTGGGTTCCTTCAGGTCGTGCCCGGCGCAGAAGGCGCGGCCGTTGCCCGACAGCAGCACGACGCGGGCGTCGCTGTGCGCGACCTCCTCCAGCGCGGTCAGGAAGTCGTCCACCAGCACGGGCGCGACGGCGTTGAGCCGCTCGGGCCGGTTCAGCCGGATCTGCGCGATGCCGCCTTCGACGGCCAGGTCCACGGTGCTCATGGAGGTGAGCCTAGACGTTCGATCGATCGATCGATAGTGTCGAAGGCATGCAGGTTGACGCGGTGTACGAGAACGCCAGGCTGGTCACCGGCGACACCGCGCTCGCGGTGCTGCACGGCCGGATCGTGGCGCTGGGGGACGACGCGCGCGAACTGTCCGCCCGCCGCCGCGTCGACCTCGGCGGGGGTTTCGTCGCCCCCGGCTTCCACGACGCGCACAACCACATGGCCTGGTTCGGCATGGGCCTGGACGACGTGCCGCTCAGCGACTGCCGCACCGTCGACGAGGTGTACGACGCGGTGGCGCGGCGCGCGGCCGAGCTGCCCGCCGGGAGCTGGGTCGTCGGCAGCGGTTACGACCAGAACAAACTCGCCGGCGGCGAGCATCCCGACCGGCACGGCCTGGATCGTGCCGCGCCCGGCATGCTCGTGCGGCTCAAGCACACGTCCGGCCACATGACGCTGGTCAACTCCGCGGTGCTCGACCAGCTTGACCTCGCGAACGTCCCCGTCGGCGGCGACGTGGTCCTGTCCTCGGACGGCTCGCCGACCGGTTTGCTGCGCGAGCAGGCGCAACTGCTGCTGCGCCCGCTGACGTACCCGACGCCGCTCGAATCGGTGATCCGGGGCCTTGACCGGGCGAGCCAGCAGTACCTGTCCGAGGGCATCACCAGCGTCCAGGAAGCCGGAATCGGCGGCGGCCTGGTCGGCGAAACACCCGCCGAGCTGGCCGCGTACCAGCTCGCGCGCGAACGCGGCGTCCTGCGAGTGCGCAGCACGGTGATGGTCGCCGCGAGCGTGCTGCACGACCTGTCCGACGGCGCCGGTTTCGGCCTGGACCTGGGCCTGCGCACCGGCCTCGGCGACGAGTGGCTGCGCATCGGCCCGATGAAGCTCTTCGCCGACGGCTCGCTGGTCGGCCGCACCTGCGCGATGCACGAACCGTTCGACGGCGAACCGGACAACCGCGGCTACTTCCAGGTGCCCGAGGACGAACTGGCGCGCACCATCCGCCAAGCGCACGACGCCGGCTGGCAAATCGCGACCCACGCCATCGGCGACCGAGCCATCACGGTCGTCCTCGACGCCTACGAAGCCGCCCTGGCCGCCAGCCCGCGCGCCGACCACCGGCACCGCATCGAGCACTGCGCCGTGCTCCCGCCCGCGGAGCTGACCCGGCTGGCGTCGCTGGGCCTGATCGCGTCCCCGCAGGGCCGGTTCGTGAACGAACTGGGCGACGGCATGCGCGCGGCACTCGGCGAAGCGCGGGTGCCGTGGTGCTACCGCCTCCGCAGCCTCCTCGACGCCGGATGCGTGCTGCCCGCCAGCTCAGACCGCCCCGTCGTCGACGGCGCCCCGCTGCTCGGCCTCGCCGACATGGTCCACCGCCGGACGTCCACCGGCGAACCGTTCTCGGTGGAGGAAGCGCTGACCCCGGCGGAGGCCCTGCGCGCCTACACGTACGGCTCGGCCTACGCGACCTTCGCGGAGAGCTATCTCGGCACGCTCGAGCCGGGGAAGCTCGCGGACTTCGTGGTGCTGTCCGCGGACCCACTGTCCACAGTGGAGGACGCGCGGGTGCTCGGCACCGCGGTGGGCGGCGAGCTCCGTTACGAGGCCGGGTGATCGAAATGCCGGTTCAGCTGCCTACGAATGCCATCGCCTCCCTCGCCACCGCACTCCACTCCAGCGGAGACTCCGGATCCATCGCGAACCACTCCTTCATCGGGACGCCCTTGTTCGCGTCGAAGCGCACGCCGTGGCCGCCCTCCACCAGCTCGTCCACCCGCGCCTTCGGCAGCTTCACCACGAGTTCGCCGCGTACGAACATCGCGAAGATCCGCCCGTGCACCTTCAGCGCGTGCGAACCGAAGCCGCGCCCTGGCCGGGGCGGCGTGACGCCTGGGCAGAGCTGCAGCTCGTCGACCAGGTCTTCGAACCGCTCTTCAGTCATTCCCGCACCGTAGCCGCCACCACCGACAAGAAAGGGGCGCCCGATGCCCGTTCGCGACGCCGTCTTCGAGGACGTCGAGGAAATCTGCAGCCTCATCGAGGAACACGCGGTCTACGAGGAGAAGCACGACCTCAAACTCGACCGCGCCGAGATGAGCGGTCACCTGTTCGGTCCGGAACCCAAGGCGTGGGTGCTGATGTGCACGCCGCCCGGACGCCCGGACGTCATCGCCGGGTTCGCCTTCTGCAGCTGGAATTTCTCCACGTGGGAGGGCCGTCCGGGCATCTGGCTCGACGACCTGTTCATCCGCCCGGAGCACCGCAGGCACGGGCTGGGCCGGGAACTGCTCGACGCACTGCGCGCCCGCACGACGGGCCGGGTCGAATGGGACATGCAGGCGGGCAACGCGAAAGCGGAGGCCTTTTACGCGCAGCTCGGCGCGGAGCCGGTGCCGGGCTGGATCCGCTACCGCTGGCGGCCCTGACCGGCCGACCCCCGCGGGCTGGGCCCCGTATCGTATGCGGCATGGGAGATGGTTCCGTCCGGAGGTCGTCGTCGGTCGAGGACTACGTGCGGGTGATCTACGGGCTGGTCGAGCGGGGCGAGGCGGTCACCAACGCGTCGCTGGCCGGTCGGCTTGAGGTGAGCCCGTCGTCGGCGTCGGGCATGGTCACGAAGCTTTCGCAGCTCGGCCTGGTCGCGCACGTGCCCTACCGCGGCATCGAGCTGACCTCGGAGGGACGGCAGCTCGCGCGGTCGGTGCTGCGCAGGCACCGGCTGATCGAGACCTATCTCGTCTCCGAACTCGGCTACACCTGGGACGAGGTGCACGCCGAGGCCGACGCGCTGGAACACGCCGTCTCCGACCGGCTCGTCGAGCGCATCGCGGCCAAGCTCGGCAACCCCGTGCGCGATCCGCACGGCGATCCGATCCCGGCTCCGGACGGCAGCGTCGAGGAACTCCCGATGCGCATTCTGGACGACCTGCCGCCCGGTGCGGTCGGCGAGATCGTCCGCGTCTGGGACACCGATCCGGACCTGCTGCGCTACCTCACCGAGCACGCGATCGGCCTCGGCGAACGCATCGAGGTGGTCGAGCGGCAGCCGTTCGGCGGGCCGATGGTGGTGAAGGTCGGCCAGCCGCCGGACGCGGCCACGCACGCCATCGGCAAGGAGATCGCGCAGGCGTTGTCGGTCACCCTGCGCTGAGGGGCGTACGCGCGAGTGTCGCTGCCGGGCGGATGTGCCCGGCCGTGTGTCCGCCGACGATGGTCGGCATGACCACTACCAAGCCGTTCCGCTTCGGCATCGTCGCCGGGTACGCCCCGGATCTGGAGTCCTGGACCGCGCAGGCCCGCCGGATCGAGGAACTGGGTCTCGACACGATGTTCGCGACCGACCCGGTCGGCGGGCTCGACCCGTTGACGCTCGTTCCGGCCGCCGCCGCGGTCACGAGCAAGCTCACCGTCGGCACCTTCGTGCTGGCCGATCCGTTCCGCGACGCCCGGAACCTCGCGTGGCAGGCCGGTTCGCTGCATCAGGCGACCGGCGGCCGCTTCCTGCTGGGGCTGGGCGTCGGCCATCCCGGAGCGGGCGAGCACGCCGCGACGCTGGGCCGCGAGTTCCTTTCGCCCGGCGAACGCGTCGCCCGGCTGGCCGACACGATCGAGGTGCTCGCGCAGCGCCCCGAGCGGCCCCGGCTCATGCTCGCGGCTTCCGGGCCCAAAATGCTCGCGCTCGCCGCGCGCACCGCCGACGTCGTGACGTTCGCCTGGGGACCGCGCACCACCGAGGAGCAGGCTGACTCCATTGTGGACACTTTTCGCTCGTTCGCGGGAGACCGGGACGTCGAAGTGGCGGTGAATCTCACCGCGATCGGGGACAAGCCTTCTCCCCGGCTCGCGCGCTACACCGGGGTCGACATACCTCAGCTGGTCGAGGAAAAAGCGGTCACCGTGGTACCAGAAAACCCTGACGCCGCTGGGGAAATGCTTCTCCGCTGGCGAGAGCGGTGGGGGATTTCCTGTGTCACGGTCAATTCCGGCTATGCGGAACCGTTCGCCGCGATTGCCCGGGCACTGTCCGCACAAGGGTGAAAGCCCTTCCGATCATGCGTTGTCCGGCCTACGCTCCGAGGTTTCCCAGCGACGTGGTTCGGAGCGTGTGCGATGACCGGTCAGCGAACACCGACGATCGACCGGGGGAGGACAAGCGGACGGGAGCTCGGGCAATTGCTCGAAACCGGCCCGTTCGCCGAAGCGCTGCGCGCGGCCATCCGGGCCCGCGGGCTCGGCCTGGAACGCATCAGATATCGGCTGCGGGGAAGGGGAACGACGGTTAGTCTCGCGACCTTGAGCCATTGGCAATCCGGACGCTGCCGCCCGGAACGCCCGGAATCGTTGCGAGCCTTGCGAAATCTCGAGCAGATCCTCGGCGTCCCGGACGGGTCGCTGCGCAGGCTGCTCGGCCCGCCGCGTCCGCGCGGCCAGTTCCATCAGCCGGGCCAGCCGCTCCCCTGAGCGCGCCCGGCCGCGGCGGACGGCGAAGCGCGCCGGCGTATCCCGACGCCCGCGCGCCGCCGTCCGCCGCGTTCGCCAAGGCCCGTCCCGTGAACGCGCCGGGCTTCGGCATCGCGCGCCGAGGCCGAAACCGGCGGCTTCTACGATCAGACCCATGCGTGCGGTCGTGATCGAAAAGTTCGGGGTGCTTCCGGAAGTGCGGGAAGTACCGGATCCGGTGACCCCCGACGGCGGGGTCGTCATTGCGGTCGAGGCGACCGGGGTGTGCCGCAGCGACTGGCACACCTGGCAGGGGCACGACGAGGCGGTCCAGTTGCCGCATGTGGCCGGGCACGAACTCGCCGGGCGGATCGTCGAGGTCGGCGCGGGCGTCAAGGGCTGGGCGAAAGGCGACCGGGTGACCGTCCCGTTCGTGTGCGCATGCGGCGTTTGCGCGCAGTGCGCTAAGGGCGACCAGCAGATCTGCGACGACGAGTTCCAGCCCGGCGCGACCCACTGGGGTTCGTTCGCCGAGCTGGTCGCCATCGAGCATGCCCAGACGAACCTGGTCGCGTTGCCGGACTCGATGTCGTCGGCGGAAGCTGCCGCACTCGGTTGCCGCTTCGGGACGGCTTTCCGCGCAGTGTTGCGCCAGGGCGGCGTACGCGCGGGGCAGTGGGTGTCTGTGTACGGCTGTGGCGGCGTAGGCATCTCCGCGGTCCTGCTCGCGGCCGCTGCGGGCGCGAAGGTGGTTGCGGTCGACGTCTCGCCGCAGGCGCGTGCGTTGGCGGAGCGTTCTGGCGCCGTGCTGAGTGTCGACGCCAGCGCGTTCGATGGGCCGGAGGCGCTGGCTGCGTACGTCCGTGAGCGCACTGAAGGCGGTACGCACGTGTCGCTGGACTGTCTCGGCTCTCCGACCACCTGTGCGGCTTCGGTGGGCAGCTTGCGCAAGCGCGGCCGACACGTGCAGGCCGGGTTGATGCCGCCGAGTCAGGGAGTGCCGCCGATTCCGATGCACCGGGTGGTCGGTGGCGAGCTGGAGATCGTCGGGATCCATGGGCTGCAGGCGTACGAATACCCCGAATTGCTCGGGGTGGTGGAGCGGTCGGGCATCGATCTGGCCGGGTTGATCGGCACGCGGATCGGGCTCGACGGGGTGCCAGCGGCACTCGCCGCGATGAGCGATCCGGTGCCTGCCCGGGCCGGAGTGACCGTCGTGGAGTTCGGGTGACGAATGGCGGCCGGCAACCGAGTCCGAGTTGTAGCTGACCGAGACCTGGCGGGACCCGCTGCGGTGTGGAATTCTCCGAAGCTTGGCGGCAAGTGGCGAGGGGAAACCGCCGCAGGAGCGCCCGTCCGGGTGACTCCTGCGGCCGCCGGCCGCGGAGCGGCGTGATGGAGCTGCTGCCGCGTCCGCGCCGGGAAATCGCACCGGGTGCGGTGCACGTCCCGGATTGGCTCACCGTTCAAGAACAACGCGACCTCGTCACGGCCTGTCGCGGCTGGCGCGGTTACCGGTCGACCCGGCTGCCGAACGGCGGGGTGATGTCGGTCCGCACGGTCTGTCTCGGCTGGCAGTGGCGGCCGTACCGCTACGACCGGCTGCGCGAGGACGGTTCGCCAGTCGAGCCGTTCCCGGACTGGCTGGCCGACCTCGGCCGCCGCGCGCTCGCCGACGCCTACGGCCGGCCAGCCGAGGACTACGAGCCCGACGTGGCGCTCGTGAACTACTACGACGCCACCTCCAAAATGGGCATGCACCAGGACAAAGACGAGCATTCGACGGAGCCGGTGGTCTCGCTGAGCCTCGGTGACACGTGCGTCTTCCGCTTCGGCAACACCGAGCACCGAAACCGGCCGTACACCGACGTCGAACTGCGCTCGGGCGACCTGTTCGTGTTCGGCGGCCCGTCGCGGCTGGCGTTCCACGGGGTGCCGAAAACCCTGCCCGGCACAGCGGATCCGGATCTTGGCCTGACCGGGAGGCTCAACCTGACGCTGCGGGTGTCCGGGCGGTGAACCGGACGCGTTGCCCGGGCCGGAGCTGGGCGGCGAGGTCCAGATCGTCCTCGTCGACGACGGCGGCGACGGGGTAACCGCCGGTCACCGGATGGTCGGCGAGGAACAGGATCGGCACTCCGGACGGCGGCACCTGGAGCGCGCCGGGAACGGCGGCTTCCGGGGCCAGCTCGCCGACGCGGGCGCGGGTCAGCGCCGGTCCGTCCAGCCGGACGCCGACGCGGTCGAGGTCGCTCGTCACGGTGTAGGCGCCAGTGAGCAAAGTGGACAGTGCGGACGGGGTGAACCAGTCCAGTCGCGGTCCGGGTTCCAGGCGCAGGATGGGTTCTTCGGCAAGCCGGGGCAGCGGGGCGAGATCGACACAGGGGGCACTCTGTACCACCGAGCCGATCGGCAGCGACGTTCCCGCTGAGAGGACGGGCGGGCCGAGTTTGCCCAGAGTGTCCGTGGCCCGTGCGCCGAGCACCGGCGGCACGTCGATTCCGCCGCGCACCGCGAGGTAGCTGCGCAGACCGAGCGCCGCGACGCCGAGTTCGAGTTCGTCTCCCGGGCGCAGGATGATCGGCGCGCCGACGGCGGCAGCCCGTCCGCCAGCGCGGATCGGCAGCCGCGCGCCGGTGACCGCGACGACTGCGTGCTCGGAAACCCGCAACCGCAGGCCACCGAGGGTGACCTCCAGCGCGGCGTGCGTTTCCGGGTTGCCGACGAGCCGGTTCGCCAGCTTCAGCGAACCTCGGTCGGCTGCGCCGGACCGCCCGACGCCGACTGCCGCGTACCCGGGCCGTCCGAGGTCTTGCACCGTCGCGAACGGGCCGGTCTCGAGGATCTCGATCTTCCCGGTCACCGGATCGCCTCGAACCGCACTCGGGTGCCCGGTACCAGCAGGTTCGGCTGCTCTCGCCCGACATCCCACACATCCGCGTCGCTGTGGCCGAGCAGATTCCAGCCACCGGGCGACGGATGCGGGTAGATCGCGCTGTATTCGCCGGCGATCGCCACCGCACCCGCTGGCACGCGCGTGCGCGGCGTGCTGCGGCGCGGCAGGTGCAACGCCGGATCGAGGCCGGTCAGGTAGGCGAAACCAGGCGCGAACCCACAGAACGCCGCGACGTAGATGGCCGCTGAATGTCGTTGTACGACCTCGGAAACCGACAGCCCGGTAGCCTCGGCGACGTCCGCCAGGTCGGCACCGTCGTAGCGCACCGGCAGGGTGACGGTGTCCGCCGAGCGCTCAGAAACGTCCACTGTGGACAGCGAAGTGAGCGAACGAGTCAACGCGGCGGAATCGGTGCGGGCCGGGTCGAACCGGACCAGCAGGGTGCGTGCGGCGGGGACGAGCTCGACGACGCCCTCGGGCTGGGCGGCTTCGCAGGCCGCCTGAAACCCGAGCACGTCATCGACCTCCACCAGCAACGCGGAACGGCCGTAGCGCAGCACTGTGCTCACACGAACGACCTCAGCACTACGCCGGACTCGGTGAGCAGTTCGCGAATCCGTCGGGCCAGCTCGACCGCGCCAGGCGTATCTCCGTGCACGCAAAGGGAATCCGCCCGCAGCGTGAGCTTGCCGCCTTCGGCGTCGACGACCTCGCCCGTGGTCGCCATGGTGAGCGCCCGCGCGGCGACTTCGTCAGCGTCGTGCAGCACCGCGCCTGGCAGTTTGCGCGACACCAGTCGTCCTTCCGGCGTGTACGCGCGATCGGCGAACGCTTCCGCATACGCAGGCACGCCCGCCGCTTGAGCCGCGCGCAGCATTTCGGAGTCCGGAGGACACAGCAGTGCTAGATCGGTGTGATAGCGCCGTACGCCTTCGACAAGCGCCGCCGCCTGCTCCGGATCGACAGCTGCGGTGTTGTACAACGCGCCGTGCGCCTTCACGTACCGCACGCAGCTGTGTGCCGCGCGCGCGAAGGCGTCGAGAGCGCCGATTTGGTACAGCACTTCGTCCGCGAGGTCTTCCGGCGCGATGTCGAGCGCGCGACGGCCGAAGCCGGCCAGGTCGCGGTAGCCGACGTGCGCGCCGATGGCGACGCCGCGTTCGGCCGCGCGTTCGCACACTCGCCGCATCACGCTGGCGTCGCCCGCGTGGAAGCCGCACGCGATGTTCGCGCTGGTCACGATGTCGAGCATGGCTTCGTCGTCGCCCATGGTCCAGGCGCCGAAGCCTTCGCCGAGGTCGCTGTTGAGGTCCATGTCATCCCACCTGGTAATCGCGATCGGGTTGGTCGGTCAAGAACATGTACCCGGGGGCGTGCGTGACGGCGAACGGCGGCCGCGACGCCATCAGCGCCGCCTGCGGGGTGACGCCGCAGGCCCAGAACACCGGCACGTCACCGGGTTCGGCGTCGACCGGATCGCCGAAATCCGGCCGGGCGAGGTCGGCGACGCCCAGTTCGGCCGGGTCGCCGACGTGCACCGGGGCGCCGTGCACCGCGGGCATCGCGGCGGTGACGCGCACGGCGTCCTCGACCAGGGTTTCCGGTATTTGCCGCATCGACACCACCATCGGGCCGCTCAGCCGTCCCGCCGGTTCGCACTGCCGGTTCGTCACGTACATCGAGACGTTGCGACCCTGCTCCACGTGCCGCAGCGGGATGCCCGCGGCGCGCAGCAACGTCTCGAAGCTGAAGCTGCAGCCGATGGAGAACGCGACCAGGTCACTGCGCCACACCCCGGTGGCGTCGGTGATTTCTCTGGTCAGCGCGCCGTTGTGCCAGACCCGGTAGCGCGGCAGGTCGGTGCGCAGGTCCGCTCCGGGCGCGAGCCGGGTCGTCGGGTCGCCGGGTTCGCTGACGTCGAGCACCGGGCACGGCCGCGGGTTGCGAGCGCAGAACTCGCGTACGTCGTCGGCCCAGTCCTCCGGGACGGCGATCAGATTGGTCTGTGCATAACCAGCCGCCCAGCCGGTGGTGGGGACTTCCAGGCCGGCACGGAAGAGGGAGCGGGCCTGGGCGGGGGACGTCGTGAGTGCTGCTGACGGTTCTAACCGGGATTGCCGCTCACGAGGCGCTGAGGTCATGACGGCACCTCCACCAGTTCCTTGCCTCGCGTTTCCGGCAGCCCGAGCAGCGCCGCCGCGGCGATGGCGTAACCCACCGCGCCGAGCACGATCGCGCCGCCCGCACCCAAAAAGCCCACCACCGCGGGGAAAGCGGCACCGACGGCGCGGCCGAAGTTGTAGGTGAAGCCTTGGCCGGTGGCGCGCAACTCGGTCGGGTACAGCTCGGCGAGGTACGCGCCGAAGCCGCTGAAAATCGCCGAAGTCGAGAAGCCGAGCGGGAAACTGATCAGCAGCATCAGGCCGTTCGCGCCGTAGGGCAGCTGCACGAACAGCACGATCAGCAGCGCGGAAATGACAGAGAACAGCAGGAACGTCTTCTTCCGGCCGAGCAGGTCGGTGAGGTAGCCGCCGCAGACGTAGCCGATGAACGCACCCGGGATCAGCAGCGCGAAGTAGCCGCCGGTGTTGACCACGGACAGGCCGCGGCTGCTCTGCAGGTACTTCGGCATCCAGGTGAACAGCGTGTAGTAGCCGCCCTGGACGCCGGTCGCGAGCAGCGCGGCGAAGACGGTGGTACGCAGGAGCTTCGGCCGGAAAATCCCGGCGAGCGAGCCTTTGACCTTGGCCGAAACCCGTCGTGCCGCTGCCTCCGGGGCGTCCTCCACGCTGCGCCGGACCCACAGCACGAGCAGCGCCGGAATGACGCCGACCCAGAACAGCACGCGCCACGCGATCGCCTGGTCGAGCACGCTGAACAGCACGGTGTAGACGAGCACCAGCAGGCCCCAGCCGACCGCCCACGCGCTCTGCACGAACGCCACCGTGCGGCCGCGGTACTTGGCCGAGCAGTACTCGGCGACCAGCGCGGCGCCGACCGCCCACTCGCCGCCGAATCCGAGCCCCTGCAGACCGCGGAAGATCAGCAGCGTTTCGAAGTTCGGCGCGAAACCGCAGAGCACCGTGAAGATCGTGTACATCGCGATGGTCAGCTGCAGCGTGCGGACGCGGCCGATGCGGTCGGCGAGCACGCCGGCACCGACGCCGCCGATCGCGGACACGACCAGCGTGACGGTGCTGAGCAGACCCGCTTCGCCGGACGTGATGCCGAAGTAGGCCGTGATCGCGGCCAGGCCGAAGGGGAGGGTCTGGTAGTCGAACGAATCGAGGCCGTAGCCGCCGAACGCGCCGAGGAAGGCGCGGCGGCCTTTGCGGCCGAGCGAGCGATACCAGCCGAACGGGCGGGCCGCGTTCGCGGTGCCGTCGGCGACGTTGACGTTCATAGGGCACCTCACAAGGTGGACGTACTCATGGTGGCACGAGTCACATGGCTGCTACCGTACGGATCGTTCAACAATCCCACAAGTCCCTCATTTTATTGTTCATCGTCCGCTGGCTACGCTGGGCGACGTGGTCACCGACGGAGAGCCGATGGGCCTGGAAGCGGATCGCGGCCTGCTCGGCCGGACGAGCACCGCGGAACGAGTCGCGGGCGTGCTGCGCACGCGCGTTTCGGAGGGGTACTTCCGGCCTGGAGTGCGGCTTTCGGAGCAGGACATCGTCAACGCGCTCGGGGTCTCGCGCAACACGCTCCGTGAGGCCTTCCGGCTGCTGACGCACGAACGGCTGCTGGTGCACGAGCTGAACCGCGGGGTGTTCGTGCGGGTGCCGAGTGTCGAGGACGTGCGCGACATCTACCGCGTCCGCAAGATCATCGAGTGCGCGGCGGTTCGTGACGTGACCGAGAAGCCGGCGGCGTTCGAGAAGATCGCCAGCACCGTCGCGGACGGTGACCGGGCGGCGAAGCATGCGCAGTGGCAGGACCTGGGGACTGCGAACATCCGTTTCCACGCGGAACTCGCGGCGCTCACCGGCAGCGAGCGCATCGTCGAGCTGATGCAGGCGCTCGCCGCGGAGCTGCGGCTGGTGTTCCACGTGATGGCGGACCCGCGCCGCTTTCATGAGCGGTATCTGCCGCGGAACCACGAAATCCTGGACGTGCTCGCGACCGGCGACGGGATCCGTACGGCGGAGATGCTCGCCGTCTACCTCGACGACGCCGAAGCGCAGTTGGTCGAGGCCTACGCGGAGTTGTCCGGGCTCGCCGAGGCTCGCTGACGGGTTCGGCCGCGACCGGCCGGTTTGCCCGGGAAGGCAGCGAGAATGGCCGTTCGGCCCCTCCTGTGCCCCGGAAGGCTCCACGGCGTACGCGGTCTGGCTACCGTCGGCAGTGGGCCGTGTGAAAGCCGCCCCGGGTGCCGGGACCCCCAGCCGACGCGCGGACGGCGGCCGATGGCCGGGCGGTCGACCTTGGTTCCCGCCCGGCCCGCGCGGTGTTCGCGGCGGGCCGTAGCCACCGGGGGGAGGTTACGGCCCGCCGTCCGCTCTTCGTCCACAGTGGACGGCTACTGGTTCACCGACCATTTCTGGTTGACGTTGCCGGTGCACGTCCACAGCTGCAGTTTCGTCCCGTTGGCCGAACTGACCCCGGCGGCGTCGAGGCATTTGTTCGCGTGCGGATTGACGATGTCGTGCGCCGCGGTCACGACCCACTGCTGCGCGTCGCTGTTGTTGCAGTCGTACATCTGCACTGGTGTGCCGTCGGCGGTGCCGGAGTATTTGACGTCCATGCACTTGCCGAGCGCGCGAATGGTCCCGTCGCCGCCGACGGTCCAGTCCTGCGCGGCGTTGCCGTTGCAGTCGGTGATCTGCAGCTGCGTGAAGTTCGCCGGATTGGCCCACGGCACGTCGACGCATTTGCCGCCGATGCCGATGATCCGGCCGGTCGACCCGCCGGTGCTGCTGGTGGTCACGTGCACGTAGTCGACGACCAGCTGCTGCGGGAACTGCGTGCTGCCGTCCGGATCGCCGGGCCAGTCGCCGCCGACCGCGAGGTTCAGGATCAGGTAGAAGGGATGGTCGAAGACCCAGCGGTTTCCGTTCAGATCGGCCGGGGTGCGGGTTTCGTAAGCGTTGCCGTCGACCGACCAGACGATTTTGTTCGGCGACCAATCGACGGCGTAAGTGTGGAAATCGTCGGCGAAGACGGGGCCGTTGTACGCCGCGCCGATGCCGCCCGCGCCGGAGTAACCGGGGCCGTGAATGGTGCCGTGCACGGTGTTCGGCTCGCGGCCGATGTTCTCCATGACGTCGATTTCGCCGTCGGTGGGCCAGTTTCCGCCGCCGAGCATCCAGAAGGCGGGCCACATGCCCTGGCCGCGCGGGATCTTCATCCGGGTTTCGACGTGGCCGTAGGCCTGGCTGAATTTCCCGGCGGTGTTGAGCCGGGCGGAGGTGTACTGGCAGGCGCCGTACCAGCAGGTGTGGCCGGAATTCTCGCGTTTGGCCGTGATCACCAGATGGCCTTGGCCGTCGAGCGCGCCGTTGGCGGCGCCCGCCGTGTACCACTGGCGTTCGTGGTTGTTGCCGTTGTTGTCGCCGGTTTCGTAGGTCCATTTCGACGCGTCGGCGGCGGCTCCGGCCGGGCCGTTGAAATCGTCGGTGAAACTGTCCGCGGCGGCCGCGGTGGGCGGGGCGAGCACAGCCGGGGCGGTCTGGAGGCCGAGCGCCAGCAGCGCGGCCGCGGCCAGGACGGCGGGGAGACGTCTGAGGAAACTGGACATGCGTTGTCACCTCGGTTTCGGGGAGGAACCTGGGACGAGGATGAACGCTTTGTTGTGGCGGGCAACAAAGTACGAGAAGTATGCCTGGTCTGGACCTCTGCGGCAATGGCCACCGAGGGTGCGGGGGTCACCTGGCCGAGGGTAAGGCTGTCCCCACCGCGGTGACGCCAGCCGGCACCATGGTTCGGCGGAAGCCCGCGTCCTACGTTCGGAAGTGCCAGCCGAGACCGGACGACAGGAGAGAGGCCGACATGACGGCGGGGACGGATCTTCGACCGACGCGGGCAACGCCCGCAGCGGAGCGAACGGTACGGGTCGAGCCGCGGAAGCACTGGTGGCGGCGACCATGGGTGGGGCCGCTGGGACTGGTGGTGGTCGCGTTCCTGGCGTACTCGCTGCCGCCGTATCTGGCGTTCGACCCGGCGCGGTCGCGGGTGCCGTCGACTTTCCCCGCGCACTACCTCTTCCTGGTGGGGCACGTGGTGTTCGGGTCGATCGCGATGGTGACCGCGTTACTGCAGATCTGGCCGTGGATCCGGCGGAAGCACCCGGTGCTGCACCGCTATTCGGGCCGCGCGTACGTGTTCGCTGGTGTGCTGCCGTCCGGGTTGCTGGCGTTGACGATCGGCGCGGCGACTCCGTACGGGCCGGTGACGCGGGCCAGCGACGTGCTGCTCGCGGTGCTCTGGCTCGGTACGACGTGGGCGGGCTTCCGCGCCGCTCGCGAACGCCGGTTCGGCGATCACCGGCGCTGGATGATCCGCAGTTTCGCGCTGACGATGTCGATCATTCTCAACCGGCTCATCGGCCCGGTCGCGGCGATCTTCCTGGCACCGCAGGTCGCCACCACCTTCGGCGGCAGCGAGATCGCGCTGACGCAGTCGATCGCGGCGCTCGGGGCGTGGGTGAGCTGGACGGTCGCGCTGATCGCGGCGCAGCTGTGGCTGGACCGGAAACCGAAACGCCGCGCGAGTGTTCAGTAGTTCGCTGTCCGCGCCGCCTGCAGGTCACCACACCGGCAGGCGGCTCATCCGCGTTGCTGCAGGGAACGCGCGATGATCGTCCGCTGGATCTCGGACGCGCCCTCGTAAATGCGCGGCGCGCGGACCTCTCGGTACAGATGCTCCAGCAAATGCCCTCGCCGCAGTGCGCGGGCACCGTGCAATTGCACCGCTTGATCCACCACGTATTGCGCGGTCTCGGTCGCGAACAACTTCGCCATTGCCGCACGGCCCGCCAGGTTCTGCTCCCCGGCGTCGTAAGCGGCTGCGGCGGCGTAAACCAGCAGGCGGCCGGCTTCCGTCCGCGTCGCCATTTCGGCGAGCGTGTGTGCGACCGTTTGCTGCTTCACCAACGGGCCGCCGAATGCCTCGCGCGAAGCGGTGTACTCGACGGTCGCGTCGAGGGCGGCTTGTGCCATGCCGACGGCGAAGGCGCCGACGCTCGGGCGGAACAGGTCCAAAGTTCGCATCGCTACGGCGAAACCGCGGTTTTCCTCGCCGAGCAGTTCGTCGCGATTTACCCGGACGCCGTCGAATACCACGGTGCCGATGGGGTGTGGGCTCACCAGGTCCAGGTGTTCCCCGCTGAGCCCAGCGCGGTCGCCGGGGACGACGAAGGCGCTGACTCCGCGGGAACCGGCGTCGGGAGTCGTGCGCGCGAAAACTGTGTAGAAGTCGGCTTCCGGGGCGTTCGAGATCCACATTTTGGTGCCGGTGAGCCGCCAGCCGTCGCCGTCTGGTTCGGCGGCCAGTTGCAGCGCGGCAGCATCCGATCCCGCATCTGGTTCGGTCAGCGCGAAGGCGGCGACGGCGTCACCAGCGGCGACGGCGGGGAGCCAGCGCTGGACCTGTTCGTCCAAACCGGACTGGAGCACGGGATAGCTGCCCAAGCCCTGCAACGCCAAGGCGGTCTCGGCTTCGGTGCTTTGCGTGGCTAGAGCTTCCCGCAGCAGGCACAGATCGGTCGCGGCCGCCTGCCGGGTCGGCTGTCCACTTTCGACCCCGGGGAACAGCCGGGCGAGCAAGCCGTGTGCGCCCATGGCCTTGAGCAGCGGACGGTTTACCGCGCCTTCGGTGCCGGCGGCGGCCAACTCGACGAGCTGTTCAGCGGCGATCTTCCGGACGGAAGCGGCGTACGCGGTCTGTTCCGGAGTGAAAGCGAATGCGTTCATCGGGCGTCCTCCGGTCGCCAGCGGGCATGGGCGGTCTGGTGGCCGCCGGTGCGGACCAGGTCTAGTCGCGGTTCCGGACCGTCGGTGCGGCCGGTCTGCGGCGGGCGTTTGCCCGCTGCCCACTGCTTCGGCCACGGGACCGGATACTCCTGCGCGGCGGCCGCGTGCAAAGTCCATTGTGGATTGAACAGGTGCGTCCGGCCGAGTGCGCACAGATCGGCCCGGCCGGCGAGGATGAGCGAGTTCACGTCGTCGTAAGAGGAAATCGCACCGACGGCGATCACTGCGGTGCCATAGCGACGGCCGACTTCGTTGCGGATCCGGTCGGCGTACGGCGTTTGGTAGCTGCGCCCGAACTTCGGCTTCTCCTCGCTGACCACCTGTCCGGTCGAGACATCGATCGCCGCCGCACCGTGTTCGGCGAAAGCCTGCGCGATGGCGACGGCCTCGTCGGCGTCGTTGCCGCCCTCGAACCAGTCCGTGGCGGAGATCCGGACGGTCAGCGGACGGTCGGCTGGCCATACCGCGCGCACCGCGTCGAAGACCTCCAGCGGGAAGCGCAGCCGGTTTTCCGGTGAGCCGCCATAGGAATCGGTGCGGTGGTTGGTCAGCGGAGACAGGAAGGACGACAGGAGGTAGCCGTGCGCGCAGTGCAGTTCCAGCAGGTCGAACCCGGCGCGCGCGGCGGCTTCCGCGGCCGAAACGAACTGGTCCCGGATCTCGCCCAGTTCGGCGACGGTCAGCTCGCGCGGCGTCTGGTTGTTCGGCGAGTACGGCAGCGCGGACGGCGCGCAGACCTCCCAGTTGCCTTCCGGCAGCGGGTCGTCGATGCCTTCCCACATCAGTTTCGTGGAGCCCTTGCGGCCCGAATGTCCCAGCTGCAACCCGATTTTCGCCGGGGTTTCGCGGTGCACGAACTCGACGATCCGCTTCCACGCGGCTTCCTGCTCGGAGGTGTAAAGCCCCGGGCAACCCGGCGTGATCCGGCCCTCGGCGGACACGCAGATCATCTCGGTCATGACCAGCCCGGCCCCGCCGAGCGCCTTGCTTCCCAAGTGCACCAGGTGGAATTCGCCGGGCACGCCGTCTACCGCGGAGTACATGTCCATCGGCGAAACGATGATCCGGTTCGGCAATTCCAGCGAACCGATCCGGACCGGCTGGAACATCGGCGGCGCAACGGAAGTTCCGAGCGAATCGGCGAACCACTGATCCAGCGAGGCGGCGAATTCCTTGTCTCGCAGCTTGAGGTTGTCGTAAGTGACGCGGCGGCTGCGGGTAAGCAGGTTGAACGCGAACTGCTCCGGCTCCTGATGCGTGTACTGCGCCAGATTCTCGAACCACTCGAGGCTCGCCTGCGCCGCACGCTGCGTGGACGCGACGACCGGCCGGCGCTCTTCTTCATACGCCGCAAGGGCTTCCGGAACACTCGGCTGTTCGTGCAGGCAAGCGGCGAGCGCGAGCGCGTCCTCCATGGCGAGCTTCGTGCCCGAGCCGATCGAGAAATGCGCGGTGTGCGCCGCGTCGCCGAGCAGCACGACGTTGTCGTGGACCCAGCTTTCGCAGCGGACCGTGCCGAACGTGGTCCACTTGGAGTTGTTGGCCAGCAGCTGATATCCGTCGAAAATGTCGCCGCACAGTTCGCGGATCAGCTCGATCGACTTCTCGTCGCTTTCCCCCGGGCCGAGTCCGGTGGCGGCGATCGGGCCGAATGCCCGCTGCCACACGTCCTCGTGCATCTCCAGGATGAAGGTGCTGCCGTCCCGGCCGTACGGATAGCCGTGGACCTGCATGACGCCGTGCGGAGTCTCGAGGACGTAGAACTTGAACGCGTCGAACACGAGGTCCGTGCCGAGCCAGATGTAGCGGCACTGCCGGGTTTCGACGGACGGCCGGAACGAATCGGCGAACGCCGTGCGCACGGCGGAATTCACGCCGTCCGCCGCGACCACGAGATCAGCGGAAGCGGCCAGCTCGGCCGGATCCGGCGCCAGACTGCGGAATCGGACATCAATGCCCATTTCGCGACACCGCCGCTGCAGGATCGCGAGCAGCCGTTTGCGGCTCATCGCGGCGAATCCGTGCCCGCCCGAGGTCGACACCGTGCCGCGGTAGTGCACGTCGATGTCGTCCCAGCGCGCGAACTCCCGGCTCATCGCCTCGTGCACGGCCGGGTCGGCGTGCTCGATGCCGCCGAGCGTCTCGTCGGAGAAGACGACCCCGAAGCCGAACGTGTCATCAGGCGCGTTGCGCTCCCAGACCGTGATCTCGTGGTCCGGGCCGAGTTGTTTCGCGAGCACGGCGAAGTAGAGACCCGCGGGTCCGCCGCCGACTACTGAAATCCGCACGCGACCCAGAGTATGTTGCCCGTCCTACGGTCGTCAAGAAGACGATAGATGGGTTACGCTCCCGGCATGGAGCGGATCAATCCCCCCGAGCTGGGCAAGCCGTCGGGGTTCTCGCACGCGGTGGCGGCGCAGGGCCGGCTGGTGTTCCTCGCCGGGCAGACCGCGCTGGACGGGGACAACCGGATCGTCGGCGACGGTGTCGTGGAGCAGTTCGAGCGCGCGCTCGGCAACCTGCTCACCGCTTTGCGCGCGGCCGGTGGTGAACCCGCGGACCTGTGCAGCTTGACCGTCTACATCGTCGACATGGACGACTACAAGGCGCACGCGCGCGAGATCGGCCGCGTGTGGAAGCGGCTGGTGGGCGCGGATTACCCGGCGATGGCGGGCATCGGCGTGAACCGGCTGTGGGACGTCGAGGCGCTGGTGGAAGTGCAGGGCTACGCGGTGGTCAACCGCTGAGCACCTGCCGCAGGTGCGTGCGCGCGGCTTCCTCGAGCCGGTCGTGCAGCGTGAAGAACACCTCCGCGGCCCGGATGCCGGACCAGCCCTCGGGCAGCAATTCCGCGGGCAGGCACGGGTCGAGGTACGGCATCCGCCGCCAGCCGGTGAGCACGCGCAGGTAATCGGCGAACGCTTCGTCCGTGGGCGTGGTGCGGCGGCGCTGCCACCGGCGCAGCGCCGGTTCGTGCTCTTCGAGGAACGCCGTGTACAGCTCGTCCAGCTGGTCGAGGTCCCACCACTCGCGCACCTTCTCGCGCGGGTCGCCGAAAGCGAGATGCTCGGCGCGGAACACGTCGGCGTACTCGGCCAGCCCGAGGCGCTCCAGCGTGCCAACGGTCGCCTCGTACAGGTGCGCCGGCGCGATCCACACGCCCGAAGAGGCGGTGCCGAAACCAAGCCGCGACAACTGCGTCCGCAGCACATGCCGCTTGTGCCGTTCGGCTTCCGGCACCGAAAACACCGCGAGCAGCCAGCCGTCGGCGAGCTTCGCGCGGTCGCGGCGGAAGATCCGTTCGTCGCCCTCGCGCAGCAAATCCAGTGCGGTACCGGACAATTCGTACCCGGCGGCTCCGTCGCGGCGCACCGCGTCGAGGACCCCGCGTCGTTTGAGCCGGGAAATCGACGACCGCACGGCGGGCTCGTCGACGCCGACCGCGGCGAGCAGATCGATCAGCGAGGCGACTGAAAGCCATTCGCCGCCCGCCTGGTGGTGGACGCCGTAGACCGACACAATGAGGTGCCGGGGCTGGGCCGCGCGCCCGTTGTCGGCATCGGCTGCTTCCGGTACGGCCGTCACCCGATCACCATAACAAGCGAGGGGTAGCATTTCCGGCGCGATGGCGTTTGTGAGCACTGCACCGTTGGTGAGCCGGCTGACCCGCCGCGGACGGCTGATGGCGAAACGCACCTGCGACCGCCGGGGACACGCCTTCGCGTTCGGCCGGTTCCTTTTCCGCACTCCCACCGCCTGGGAGTACGCGGCGGCGGTCGCGGGCGGCAGCGACGCGGCCGCGCAGCGCTGGCTCGGCTGGCTTCCCGAGTCCGTGGTGGCCGAGCCGATGCGCGGCGAGGCGTTGCGCGTGATTCCCGGCACCGGACCGGACTGGACCACGCCGGATCCGCATTCGGTGGACGTCGTCGCGATCGATCTCGTGGCGGGCCGCTGCGCCGGTCTCGTCAGCGTGCACGCGGGCGAGGACGGCGGCCCGGAGACCGGCGGTTATCTCGCGCCGGAGTATCGCGGACACGGATTCGGCCGCGACCTGTTCGCCGCCGGCCTGGTGCTGGCGCACGAGCATCTCGGGCTTTCGCGGGTGCGCGCGGGCGCGGAGGTCGGCAACGTCGCCAGCGGCCGTTCGCTGGAAGCCGCCGGCTTGCGCCGGGTGCCGGGACCGCCGCGGTACACCCTGCCGGACGGGCGGGGCTGCGAAGCCTGGTGGTATCAGCACGACGCGGCGTGGCCGCGGAAATGCGCGGGCCCGCAGGCACAGTGGCTAGTCCCCTCGTGAGTGGCGATCACGGTGAGAACCGTGATCGCCACTCACGAGCCATACTCCTCAAACACCCTCAACGTCCTGATCACCAGCGCCCGCTCGCTCGGACTCAACGGCGACAACGCCGCTTCCCACGCCTTCGCCCCCCGAGCGAGCCACGCGTCCACCGCCGGTCGCTTGTCCGCGTGGATGCTCACGATGGTGCGCCGCCGGTCGTCCGGGTCCTCGGTACGTTCCAGCACGCCTTGCCGGGACAGGTCGCCGATCATCAGACTCGCTGTGGTGGGCGCGATTTCGAGCCGTCCGGCGAGTTCGTTGACCGTCATCGGGCCGTCGAACAACAGATAGGCCAGCAGGGACAGATGCCGCGGCGCGAGCGCGACGTCGTCGAGTTCCGGAGGCGGCGGCGTTCGCTTCGCCCGGCCGACGATGCGGGGCATGAGCAGCAGCAGTTCGCGAACCCCGTCCTCGACGGTCGGGCCGGACTCGGTGGCCATGCCGCGACAGTACCCGCGCGTGTGTTGACAGCCCGAGGCGCGCGACTAGGTTTGTTGTTACATCATCAAACAGGGAGTCTCCGATGTCGGACTGGAACCAGCAGATCATCGACGAGTTCCGCGCGAACGCGGGCAAGGTCGGCGGCATGTTCGAGGGCAGGAACATGCTGCTGCTCACGCACACCGGCGCGAAAAGCGGCAAACAGCGGGTGAGCCCGCTGGTGTACACCACCGACGGCGACCGGATCGTGATCGCCGCGTCCAAGGGCGGCGCCGACACCAACCCGGACTGGTACCACAACCTCGTCGCGAACCCGTCCGTCACGGTCGAGATCGGCACCGAGAAGTTCCCGGCGACGGCGAAGCTCGTGGCCGATCGCGCCGAACGCGACCGGCTGTACGCCGGGATGGTCGCGCACGCCGAGGGTTTCGCGGATTACGAGAAGAAGACCGAGCGCGTGATCCCGGTCTTCGTTCTCGAGCGCTGAGTTGCTAATCCGGCCAAAAGCAGGCCGCCCCCACCTCGGCGCGTAACCGTTGCCAGGAAGTCATTAGGCCGTGACTGCGGTCGGATGAGCAATGATCGGCACAGTCAGCCCAGCGGCTGTCCGTAGACGAAGCTCCGCAACCGTCCAGTCGACATCGGATCCAGCGGAGCGAACAGCTTGGCGTGGGCGGCCCGCACGGTCGCCGCGTCCGGCTCGATCAGCGACAGCGCGCGCACGGTGTAGCGCGAATCGGCGGTGAAATCCGGCGTGGAGGAATGCTGGTACGCGCCGCCGAGCAGGTCGATGATCAGCACAGGCGGAATCGGGGCGTCCGGGCCGGCGTGGTCGAGCACAATGGTCAGCACGTCGTCCCGGAGCGTCGGCAGCACGCGGTTGTCGCCGAGGTACGAGTGCGGATGCGGCGGTTCCGCGGCGATCTGACCGGAGTCGGTGAACGGCATCGTGGTGAGGGTGTCCTGCAGCGGGCCGAGTGCGCGCAGCGGCGCGACGAGCTCGTCGCCGTCCGTGCCGAGGTAGGCCACGCGGATGTGTGCGATGTGCTTGCCCCGCAACGGTTCCGGCACCATCGGCAGGTCCGGGTAGGGCACCATCGCGACCGAGGTGCCGACGGTGTCCGGCAGGTCGGCGGTCCAGTCGCGCCAGGTGCGCAGGACGTCCGGGATCTTGGCGGTGTCGAAGTACAGTCCGCCGCCGTACAGCGTGGTCACCGGGACGAGGTCGAACTCCAGCGCCGTCACGATCCCGGCGTCGATCGGGCCGGTGGCGCGCGTGCCGTCGGGCCGGACGATCTCGGCGGAGCGGACGCGGTCCGAGGCCGGGCCGAAGTGCCGGCCGAGCAGGCCGAAACCGCCGCCGAGGGTGTAGCCGACCACGCCGACGCCCGGGGCCGAACCGCTCAGCGGCGCGAGTCCGTGCTCCGCGGCGGCGGTGATGACGCTGCCCCAGGTCGTTCCGGCTTCGACCCGAGCCACGGCGCGGTCCGGGTCGATGGTCACGCCGGTCATCCGGCGGGTCGAGATCAGCACGCCCTCGGCCGGTGCGCGCAGTCCGTGTCCGGTGGCTTGCACGGAAACCGGCAGGTCGCGTTCGGCGGCGAGGCGGACCGCGGCGGCGACGTCGTCCGCGCTGGTGGCGGCGACGACCAGCTGCGGGGCGGAGGTGATGCCGGTCTGGAACCCGGCGATCTCTTCGCGGTAACCGGCTTGCTCACGGGTGAACGTCTGCATGCCTTCAGCGTGCTTGCTGATCGGTGATAAGTCCAAGAGATACTAGTTCCGGTAGCTAGAATTACTGGTTATGGAACTGCACCAGCTCGAGTACTTCGTCGCGGTCGCTGAGGAAGCCAACTTCACGCGCGCGGCGGCGCGGATGCATGTCGCGCAGCCCGGGGTCAGCGCGCAGATCCGCCGGTTGGAACGCGAGCTGGGGCAGCCGTTGTTCGACCGGTCCGGCCGCACGGTACGGCTCACCGACGTCGGCGAGGCAGCTCTGCCGCACGCTCGGGCCGCGCTGGCGGCGGTCGCGGCGGTGCGCGAGACGGTCGCGGAGCACGAAGGGCTGGTGCGCGGCCAGGTCGCGATGGGGATGGTGACGTCCGCTGGACCCGTGGCGCTGCCGGAGTTCCTGGCCGGGTTCGCCGAGCGCTACCCGGGAGTGGAAATCACGCTCAGCGAAGCGAATTCCGACCTGATGGTCGAGGCGTTGCGCGAAGGACGGCTGGACGTCGCGGTGATCGGCCTGGCCGACGGAGTGCCCGCCGGGCTGACCACTCAGATCGTGCTCGACGAGGAGCTGGTCGCGGTCACCGCGCTGGGCGACGAATTCGCCGACCGCGCCTCGCTCACCCTGGCTGAGCTGGCCGAACGGTCACTGATCTGCCTGCCGAAGGGCACCGGCATGCGCGGCGTGCTGGACCGCGGGTTCGCCGCGGCCGGGCTGCACTCGCGGGTGACGATCGAAGCGAGCGACCCGAACGTGCTGGCGAAGCTCGCGATCCGCGGCCTTGGCGTCGCGCTGGTCCCGGAGTCGTTGGCGCGCTATTACGCCGAGGAGCTGCACAAGCTGCGGCTGCGGCCGGAGCTGCGCGGACAACTAGCGCTGGCGTGGCGGTCCGACGGTCCGTCCGGACCCGCGGCCCGCGCGCTGATCGAGTTCGCGCGGTCGACGCTTTAAGGCGGCAAAGCTTACTGATGCGGCCTCGGGCTCGCAAATGAATTCCCGCCGGAATTCCCGAACGGATCGGCCGGAGTAGGCCGTTCAGGTCGTTGTTGCGGCGTATTCGAGAAACTCGCCGTACTGTCGGCGGCGGCCGCGAGTGCGGTCGGCAGTGTTCGAGAATACGGAGGAATTTCCGTGAAGCTTGTTCGTCTCGTGCGCAAGGCCCTTCCGGGCAAGAGCCTGAAGTCTTACGCCTGGTACGGCTGGATCTGACGGTCTCGTCCGAAGTGGACCGGCCGGTTCCGGAATGTCCGGGACCGGCCGCCCGGCGTCGCAGAGGAGCTTCGCGGTGACTATTCCCGCTGAACGGAACAAAGTGCGCCAAGTGGTATTCGCGCCGCGTCTTCAGGAACTGCTGGACCGTTATCGGGGGAAATCCTTCTTTCGGCTGGAACCGGACACGGTCGGCGTCGCCGGGGCCGATCTGATGGACGCTCTGCTGCGCAGCCGGCCCGCGAACGCCGAGGAACGGCCGACGTTCAAACCAGTGCGCGGCAGGGCTGTCACGCGGCCGGAATCGTCGGCGCTGATGCGTGCGGTCGGTGCGGACGTGCGCGCCGCGCTCAAGAAGCCGCTCGGCGAACCTGCACTCACCGGGACCTGGCCCGCCGTACCGCACAACTACCTGCGAGACCTGGTGTTCGGGCACGAACAGCGGCGGTTTCGGGTCCTCGTCGACCGTCGGCTGGAGCTGACGCCGAAGATCACCTGGGCCGCGGTCGCCGCCGGAGCCGCGCTGTGGGGACGGCCCGCACCGGAGGTCGCGCTGTCCACTTTGGCGCGGATGGTGCTGGAGGCGGACACCTACGAGCAACGCCGCTTCGCGATGTACCTCTACCGGCGTGTGGCCGGGCCGGTCTGTTTCACCGTCGCAGCGCTGGTCACGAACGCGTTGTGGCTCAGCTCGCCGCTGGACGACGAGGTGCCGACCGAGTACGTGCTCAACGAAACGCTGCGCCTGCTGCCGCCGTCGTGGAACATCCTGCGCGTGCGTTCGCCGGAGTTCGCCGAGGTGGACGCCCGGATCGGCCCGGGCGACGACGTCCTGTTGCTGCCGCTGCTCAGCCATCGCGACCCGGAGCTGCGGGACGCGCCCGACGAATTCCGGCCGAGCCGCTGGGCCGCGCTCGACCCGGACACTCACCCCGGCTACCTCCCGTTCGGGCACGCCAGCGAACGCTGCTGGGGACGGCACCTGGTGCTGCCGCTGGCGGAACGCGTCCTCGACCTGGTCCGCCGCGACGGGCTCGTGGCCGATCCGGCGCAGACGCGCGCCCGGGTGCACCTGGACGGGCTGCTGGAGGTGTCGGACGTGCGGGTCGTGCGCGCCTAGCGGCTCTTGACAACGTGTCAACGGAGGCGTTCCACTGGACGGATGCTCCAGGACGGCGTGCTCGGCGTCAGCCTGCTCGCGGGCGGCGCGAACGTGATCATGCAGCTGGGCCGGCCCGAGGTCGGGTACGGCGTGATGGAAAGCCGGGTCGATTCGGGGAATCTGTTCAAGCATCCGCTGAAACGCACCCGCACGACCGTCACCTACCTTGCCGTCGCCGTGCTGGGCACCGACGCTGACCGGGAGGCGTACCGGCGGGCGGTGAACGCGGTGCACGCGCAGGTGGTCTCGACCGAAGCGAGTCCGGTGCAGTACCACGCTTTCGACCGGGAGCTGCAACTGTGGGTCGCCGCCTGTCTGTGCCGTGGCGTCGAGGACGTGCACCGCGCGTTTCTCGGTCGGCCCGCTCCGGAATCGTGGTACGCCGAGGCCGCGGTGCTGGGCACGACGCTGCAGGTGTGTCCGGAAGACTGGCCGGAGGACTTCGCCGCGTATTGGGAGGACGGGCTGGCGCGAGTGGACATCGACGACCGGCTCCGCGAATACCTCACCGCCATCGCGAATCTGGAATTCCTGCCGCGGCCGTTCTCGTTCCTCTTCGGACGGTTCCACCGCTTCGTGACGACGGGATTCCTGCCGGAGGTGTTCCGCGAGCAGATGCGGCTGCCGTGGTCGGCCGCGGACCAGTGCCGGTTCGATCGGCTGATGCGCGCGATCGGCCGAATGGTCGAACCGCTTCCGCTGCGCGTACGGCGTTTTCCCTATGACGCGTGCCTCGCGGACTTCCGGCGGCGGTTGCGCAAAGGGAAACCGCTCGTCTAAGCGGTTGACCCGAATGCGCTGGTCGGCAAGGGTTGACCTATGGCCACTGCCGACGTACTTCCTGCCCCGGAGGCAGCATGAGCAGAGCGGATGAGGTGCGCGAAGGGGTTTCCCTGACCAACCTCGACCAGGAGCTGTTCGTCGACGCCGGGGTGACGAAGCGCGACCTCGTCGACTACTTCGACGCCGTTTCGGACCGGTTGCTGCCGGTGCTGCGCGACCGTCCGCTGTCGGTGATGCGCGTGCTGCGCGGGCAGGACGCGTTCATGCAGAAGAACCTGCCGAAGTACACGCCGGAGTGGGTGCCTCGGGCGAAACCGTGGGCGGAGAGTTCACAACGGACGGTCACCTACGGCCTGTGCAACGACCGCCGGACGCTGCTGTGGTTCGGCAACCAGCGCGCGGTCGAACTGCATCCGGCGCTGACCAGGGTGGATCCGATCGGCCAGACCGACCTGATCATGGACCTCGACCCGCCGGAGGGCGCGGACTTCAGCGTCGCGGTCGCGGCGGCCCGGCTGGTGCGGCAGGCGCTGGCCGACGTCGGGCTCGCCGGTGCGTTGAAGACGAGCGGGTCCAAGGGCGTGCATGTGTTCGTGCCGCTCGTCCCGGGTCTGTCCTTTGAGGACGTCGCGGCGGCGACCCGGGCGGTCGGCGCGCGGGCGGAACGGGTCGATCCGGAGCTGGCGACCACCGCGTTCATCCGGGAAGACCGGCAGGGCAAGGTGTTTCTCGACTCGACCCGCGCGGGCGGGGCTACCGTGGCGGCCGTGTACAGTCCGCGGATCCGGCCAGGTGCGCCGGTGTCGTTCCCGGTTCGCTGGGCGGACGCGGACAACGTCAGGCCGGCGGATTTCACGGTGAAGACCGCGGTGGGGCTGCTGGGCAACGCTGATCCGTGGGCGGAGGAATTGCCGGAGCCGCAGGAACTTCCTGCGGAACTCGTAGCCGAGGGGCATACGATCCCGGTCGCCCGGGTCGCGGCGATGCACGAGGGCAAACGCCGGGCCCGGGCGCGACGGGCGTCAGGGGAGAGCGAGTAAGTCCTGATGGTGCACGGTGACTTCGGTGATCCGCCGATCCTCGGGCGCCGCCAGGTCCGGCCGTTGTTCTCGTGCTGCGGCAACGAATCCGCGATACCAGCTGTCGATGAGTTCGCGGTGTTCCGGACCGAGCCGCCACGGTGACGGTCTGGTGTGGACAGTCCAGCCGTGTCGGGTGAACTCCGCCGCGGTGAAGGCGGCGGCTTCGGGGCCCAGCTTTCCGTCTCGGCGTTGGTGGTCGTTGAACGCGGTGTTGAGCGCTTCGTCTAGCTCGTCCGGTGGCGTGATCTGAGCCGACCCGGTCACGGACAACGTGAACAATGCCGGGCTTTGCGCGTCCACACAGGACTTCACTAAGCGCTGGATCTCCTCCTTGGTAAGGAGATCCAGCAAAGCGGAAGCTGTGACTAGAGACGTGCCGCTGATGTTCAGCCGAGTCACGTCGGCTTGTTCCGTCTCGACACTGATCTCCGGCGGAAGACTGCGCGCGGCGATCTCCAGCAGCCGCGGATCCTGGTCGTGCAGGATCCATCGCTGCGGCTTCGGAAGGCGACCGCTCAGCCAGCGACCCATCGCCCCGGTGCCGCAGCCGAGATCGCGGATGACTGCCGGGCCGGCCGGGAGCAGGGTGACGAGATCGGCCGCCCGGGCCGCGGTGTCGGCTGGCTCCCGGAGCCGCAGCCATTCCGGCGCGTAACCGGAAGAGTCCACTGTGGTCACAAGGAACGCTCGTATCCGGCCGAAGCGGCATGGGATTCGTGCAGGGTCACCGAAATCTGCGCCAGTCCGCGCGCGTTTTCACCGAGTTCCCCGGCGTGGATCCGGTCCGCGAGCCGGTCGGCGATCACCTTGGCGAGATATTCGGTCGACGTGTTGATCCCCGCGAAATCGGGCTCGTCGTCCAGGTTCCGGTAGTTCAGGTCAGCGAGCACCGCACCGAGCTGCTGGGTGGCGAGCCCGATGTCGACGACGATGTTGTCCGAGTCCAATTCGGACCGCCGGAACGTCGCGTCGACCACGAACGTCGCGCCGTGCAAGCGTTGCGCCGGGCCGAAAACCTCGCCGCGGAAACTGTGGGCGACCATGATGTGATCGCGCACGGTGACACTGAACAACGCGTTCTCCTTTACGGGTAGGTGATCCGGTGAGCCAGTCCGCGCAAAGTTCCGTCCGCCAACCGCACCGCGACGGCCGGCAGTTCGGCGAACGTGGATTCGCTGGTGATCAGCGCGTCGAACGCCGGGTCCGCGAGCAGCCGCAACGCCAGCGCCATCCGGTCGCCGTAACCGCGCCGCGCCGCGCGAGCCGGCGAGACCGTGCCGACCTGGCTGCCGCGCACGGTGAGCCGCCGCGAATGGAAGTTCTCGCCGAGCGGCACCGACACCTGACGGTCGCCGTACCAGCTCAGCTCGACCACCGTGCCCTCGCGGCCGAGCAGGTCCAGCGAACGCGCGAGCCCGGAGTCGGTCGCGCTGGCGTGCACCACGAGGTCGAGGTCGCCGCTCGCGGTCTCCGGGGTGGCGTACCGAATGCCGAACGCGTCCGCGACCTCCGCGCGATCCGGGTCGGGGTCGACGAGCTGGACGTCGACTCCGGGAAACCGGGACAGCAGGCGAGCGACACAGCAGCCGACCATCCCCGCCCCGACCACCGCGATCCGGTCGCCGACCAGCGGAGCCGCGTCCCAGAGCGCGTTCACCGCGGTCTCGACGGTCCCGGCGAGCACCGCCCGCGCCGCGGGGACGTCGTCCGGCACCACCGTGACCGCCGACGCGGGCACGACGTACTCGGTCTGATGCGGATACAGGCAGAACACCGTGGCCCCGGTCAGCTCCGGCGGTCCGGAAAGGACCTCGCCGACGTTCAGGTAGCCGTATTTGACCGGCCACGGAAAGTCGCCCTCCTGATACGGCGCGCGCATGACCTCGTGCTGGCTCTCCGGCACTCCGCCGCGCAGCACGAGACTTTCCGTGCCGCGGCTCAACGCCGAAAAACGCGTTCGGACCAGCACTTCGCCGTCCTGCGGAGCAGCCACCTCGGCCGATCGGACCTCCCCGCCCGCGGCCGAAGTGAACCAGAAGGCCTGCGCCGCCCGTGTCAAGGTTGTCCTCCGTTGCTGCCGGATCGAGGAGAAATGGCTGTCTCCACGTGTACACGAACCCCGGCCGAGCTGGGTTCAACCGTCGTCCAGCAGGCCCCCGCGCTGCTGGCGCAACTCGCGCTGCTGACCCTGCTGGCGGTCACGACCGGCCTCGGCCTCGCCGGATGGGGGGTGGGCGTGGCCTACCTGCTCGGCCTGTTGGTGCTGCTCACCCAAGGCGCCTGGCGGATCCGGGTGTACCGGCTGGGCCCCGCCGACCAGGTGACGCTCGCCCGAGCGGCCCTGATCGGCAGCGTGACCGCCCTGGTCGCCGACCACCTGGGCGGGCACCCGCCGCTGACCTTGCTCGTCCCCATCGCAGCGGTCGCCCTGGCCCTGGACGCACTAGACGGCTACGTCGCGCGCCGCACCAGAACGGTCTCCGCGCTGGGCGCCCGGTTCGACATGGAAGCGGACGCCTTCCTGATCCTGGTGCTGAGCGTCCTGGTCGCAACCTCGGTCGGCCCGTGGGTCCTGGCGATCGGCCTGATGCGCTACGCCTTCGTGGCCGCGGCCCGGCTGGTGCCGTGGCTTCGCGCCCCGCTGCGCCCCAGCCGGGCGCGAAAGGCAGTGGCGGCGTTGCAGGGAATCGCCCTGACCGTCGCGGCGGCGGGACTCGCCCCAGCGGTCCTGGCGGGGGCTGCGGTAGCGACGCTGAGCTGGTCCTTCGGCCGGGACGTGTGGTGGCTGTACCGGAACCGTGCCGTCTAGGCACCGCGAATTGATTCTTCATCGCCGGGTTTCGAGGGCTGAAAGCGCGGCTCCCGGACCGTCGTGGCTCTTGATTCCGCACTGCGGCAAAAGGGCCAGCCGCTTGCCTCGATCAGCACCGCCTCGGCGGACTACTGCGGGCAAAACGGCTGGCCCCGGGATGCGGTATCGGCCCCCCTCAGGCTGATCTCCAACCTCCCAATGCTCACTCTAGCGGTGCCGGAATACCTTCGCTTAACCCGTCCGTGGGTAACCTGCCCGCATTCCTTTTCCGGACATCTGGCACCCGGTCAATAGCGTCGGGAATTGCTCTCGAGCTGCGGATCCGTCGTGATTAGCGATCGCAAAAAGAAACCGTACGCGTATCCTGTTGTGCGGTTCAGCCCTTTGCGCTCAACTGCCACGACACACCCCACCGGTCGTTCACCCAGGCGAACGGGCCGAAGCCGTAGTCGTCCAGCGGCATCAGCGTTCCGCCGCCCTCGCCGAGTGCCTCGTAGAGCCGCTTGAGTTCGTCGGTCGAGTCGACGGTGACGAACAGCGAGGTCGACGGCGTGAAGTCGAAGCCGTGTTTGACGAAGCTGTCGCTGCACCGCACCCGCTGCCCGGCGACGGTGAACTCGGCCATCACGATCGTTCCCTCCGGGCCGGGGCCGTCGGCTCCGTAGCGCTCCTCCGAGAGCACGGAATCACCGGGGAACAGCGAGGTGTAGAAGGCCATCGCCTCGGCGGCGTCGCGCTTCTGGAACATCAGGAACGGCACGAGGTCGGTCATCGAACTGCCCTTTCGCGGGTTGGGGTCAGGTCCGAACGTGGCATTGACAAGAAGTTTTGTCAAGCGCGCAGCACGACGCACGCGAAGCCGCACGAGTGGCGGTAATCCCGGAGCCACTCGTCCCGGTGGGCGGCCGCGGCGGCGAGGGCTTCGGCTTGGTCGGGGTCTTCCGGGTGGTCCACGACCATTCGTAAGTGTCCAGATCAGCGCGGGTGCTCGGGTGGCCGTGGGTCGGCGTCCAGCCGGCGGCGGTCATCTGGCCGAGGAGTTCAGGCAGGTCTGGCAGATCGCCGAAGATCTTGGCGGGGGCGGCTCGCGACACCTCGTTCAGCTGCGGCGGCGCGGGCACGGGAGAGGGCGAATTCCGAGGTGTCGACGCCGACTGCTCGGAGTCTCGGGTAGGGGGCGAGGGCGCGGATCAGCCACTCGGCACTGCCGCAGTCCAGGTCTAGAACAGCAGAGTCCTCGCGCGGGATGCCGCGGTCGAGCAGGCGCTGGACCTCGTCGTGGCTGACCGGAGCGGCGATGGGTGCTGGACGTGGGCGAGTGCGGAAAGTCGTTCACGGTCCACGCGCGGCAGGCTGGTACGCAGGGCGTCGGCCGCGCGTCTCGTTTACGACCGGGTGCGCATCGAGGTCGACGGGGCGGTGCCGAGTACGCGAGCGGCGACCCAGGCCAGGCCGTCGGCGGTCTCGGCGGGGGTGCCGGACGGCTGCATCACGTGGCTCAGCACGGTGCGCACGACCAGGTCCATGACCACGGTGAGCTGGCCGTCGTCGAGTGGCGGCGAGTAGCGGAGGACCCGGGCGCGCAGGACTGTTTTCGCTTCGGTGAGCAGACTGCCTGCGCGAGTGGTCAGCAGCGGGAGGAATTCGTTGTCGGTGCCGTGCGTCGCGGAGGCGATGGCGCGCAGCAGGATGTTGTCGTCGGCCAGTTCGAGCACCGCGCGGACGGCGTCGTAGATCGCCTCGACCAGGTCGTCCGGATGCCGGTCGAACGCGGTGCTCACGACGGCGAGGAACCGCTGCAGCTCGTGCGAGATCATCGCCTCGGCCAGGGCGGTTTTCGAGCCGATCTCGTTGTAGACGGTCTGCCTGCTCACCCCGACCAGTTCGGCAAGCCGCGCCATGGTGACCGCTGGCCAGCCGGATTTGGCGGTGAGTTCGATGGCGGCGGTGATGATGGGCTGCCGGTACTGGCCGCCCGCGGGCACCGGAAGCACGCTCATGGCCGTCATTCTAAGCGGCCCTTTCCTGCGCGAAAGCGACTGCCTCGAACCACGGCGCCCGCGCGGCGATCCGCTTGCGGTACTTCATGATGTCGCGCGGCCGGTCGACAGTGAACGCGCCGACAAGCCGGTCGCCGCGCCGGTACAGCGCGGTGAAGCCGTGCTCAGCCGGGACCGCGACGACCACCTCGTCCGCGCGCGATGTTCCGACGAACTGGATGCGGTGGGAGTACCAATCGGACCAGAAATACGGCACGGCGCTGAACACGCGTGCGCTCGCGGGGTCCAGCGCGTGCCGAGCCGCGGCCGCACCCTGCTCGGCCGCGTTCGTCCAGTGCTCCAGCCGCATCAGCTCGTCGTCGAACAGCGCGTTCGCCACGTGCGCGACGTCTCCGGCCGCGTAGACGCCGTGTGCGGCGGCGAGCGTGCCGTCGCACACGATGCCGCCGTCGCGTTCGTGCAGCAAGAGTCCGCTGTCGCGCAACCAAGCGGTGGCCGGGGCGGCGCCGATTCCCGCGACGACGAGGTCGGCTGGGAGGATTTCGCCGGTGGACAGCCGGACCCCGGTGACCGCGCCGTCGGCGGTTTCGAATCCGGTGACGGTTGTGCCCAGGTGGAGATCGGTGCCTGCGGCGCGATGGAGATCCGCGCAGACGTCGCCGACTTCGGGTCCGATCGCGCGTACCAAAGGAGTATCCAGAGCTTCCACAATGGACACTGAAAGGCCGCGTTTGCGGGCGGCTGAAGCGACTTCGGAGCCGATGAATCCGGCACCGATCACCACTGTCCTCGCCCCGCTGTCCAATGCGGACCGGATGGCGAGCGCGTCGTCGGCCGTGCGCAGCGAGTGAATGCCGGAAATCTCCGCGGTACCGGGCAGAACTCGGGCGGCGGCTCCGGTGGCGAGGACGGCCGCGTCGTACGGGACGGTCGTGTCGCCGAGGTGAATCTCCCGGGCGATCGGATCGAGTCCGGTCGCGGGAGTGCCCAGCCGGAGTTCCACGCCGAGGTCGCGCAGATCGTCCTCGCTGAGAAACGGTTCCACCGCAACCGGTCCGTCCACCGCGAGGAAAGCCTTCGACAGCGGCGGCCGGTCGTAGGGAAGGCGGTCCTCCGCGCCGATCAGCACGATCCGCCCGTCGTATCCGGTCCGCCGTGCCGATTCCACCGCTCGCAACCCCGCCAGCGACGCGCCGACCACCGCGAGCGTCATGACACCAGCTTCAGCGCGAGCACCGGGCAGGCATCGACCGCCGCGGCGAGGTCGGTCCGGTGCTCCTCGCCGGGGTTCTCGTCGAGCACGACGACCGTGCCCTCGTCACCCACCTCGAAGAAGTCCGGCGCCATCGCTTCGCACATGCCCAGGCCGTCACATTTGTTCAAATCCGCTTCGATCCGCATCACACACTCATCCTTCCGGGAGCAACGAAGTCCAGCTTTTCCCTTACGCCGCAGTCGGGGCAGCACCAACTGTCCGGAATGGACGACCACGGCGTCCCGGCCGGGAAGCCTTCGCGCGGGTCGCCGCGCTGCTCGTCGTAGACGTATCCGCAGCCGGGGCACATTCCGCCTTCGCGGGCATCGCCGCGCACGTCCTCCGGCACGGCAACCGGCTTCACAGCAGAAGATCCATACTGGGCAAGGATTTTCTCGCGCTTGGACGGCTGGATGTTCGCCCGGCTCATATCGCCGTCGAAGTGGTTGAGCACCCGCTTGTCCATGACGCGACGCCACAGCGGCGGGAACAGTGCCAGCACGATCATCCCGGCGTACCCGGTCGGCAGCACCGGAGATTCGGCGAAGTCGCGCAGGGTCTGGTAGCGGCGGGTCGGGTTGGCGTGGTGATCGCTGTGCCGCTGCAGGTGATACAGCAGGACGTTGGTGGCGATGTTGTTGGAATTCCAGCTGTGGCTGGGATCCACGCGCTCGTACCGGCGGCGCTCCGGCGGCCCGACCTTCTGCCGCAACATCCCGTAGTGCTCCATGTAGTTCACGACTTCCAGCAGCGAGAACCCGATCACCGCCTGGATCACCAGGTACGGCAGGATTCCGACGCCGAGCCACGCCACCATCGCGACCCACAGCACCGCGGACATCAGCCACGCGTTGAGCACGTCGTTGCCGATCCGGAACGGATGCTTGTTCCGGCGGGCGTAACGCTTGCGCTCCAGTCCCCACGCGGATTTCAGCGAACCGAACACAGTGCGCGGCCAGAACCGGTAGAAGCTCTCGCCGACGCGGCTCGACGCCGGGTCCTCCGGAGTCGCGACGCGCACGTGGTGCCCGCGGTTGTGCTCGATGTAGAAGTGCCCGTAAAAGCTTTGCGCCAGCGCGATCTTCGACAGCCAGCGCTCGTGGCTTTCCTTCTTGTGGCCCAGTTCGTGCGCGGTGTTGATGCCGATTCCGCCGATGCAGCCGATCGAGACGGCCAGTCCGACCTTGTCCGCGATGGACAGTTCACCGCGCGCGATCAGCCAGAACGCGAAGACGAATCCGACGTACTGGATCGGCAGGAACAGGTAGGTGATCCACCGGTAGTACCGGTCCTGTTCGAGCCGCTCGATCACGTCGTCCGGCGGATTGCTCCGGTCGAGCCCGGCGACCAGGTCGATCGCGGGCACGATCGCCAGGATCACGATCGGCCCGATCCAGAGCCAGACGCCCCATCCGGTCGCGGCGTGCAGGCCGATCGCGAGGAACGCCAGCGACGGCACGACCAGTCCGATCAGCCACAGGTACCGCTTCTTGTCGGTCCATCCTTCGGTCGACCCCAGCGGCACGGTGCCGGTCATCTCGCTCATCACGCCCTCCTCCGTTGGCTGGCTTTACACGAAGGTAAGACATGTACAGCACGATTGACAAGAGGTATCCTAATGTAAAGTTGACACGGAGGAGTGAACCCGCGGGTCGGGCGTCGGTCGAAGTCAGCCGGGGACGCGGGCGTGCCGCAGCACCTCAACCACCGGGTCCAGCCGGGTGTCGGCGGTGCGCCGGATCAGGAACGTGGTCAGCGTGGCGACGAGATCGTCGATCGGGAGGACCGCGCATTCGTTCGGGTCCAGTGCCAGCGCGGTCGCGGATTCGACCGGCGCGAGGGTGAAGCTTTTGGTGCTGCGCAAGAAGATCAGCAGTCCGCTGACGTCGGAGAACTGCGCCTCCGGATCGACCAGCACGCCCTTGGCGGCGAGCTGCTCGGCCCGCCGCGAACCGAGGTCCCAGTGTCGCGGACCCTGCAGATACTGGAATCCGCGCAGGTCAGCCAGGGTCAGCGAGGTGCGTCCGGGGAAGCGCGACGCGTCGACCACAGCGCCGAGCGGCTCGCGGTAAAGCACGATCGTGGACAGCCGGTCATCGGAAGTGCCCAGGTGTGACACCGCGAGGTCGATCGAGTTGCTCCGCAGCGCTGATTCCATTTCGAGCGACGGCATCTGCCGCAGCGTGAACCGGTAGGAGCCGTCCAGGGCCCGGATCGATTCGCTGAGCTGGCGGCGGTGCGCGGGGTTGAGCACGTCGGGGATGGCAAGGCGGATGTCGGTGCGCTGGTCGCGGTTGCGCATTTTCGCCGGAATGGCGTCGAAGCCCGAAACGACCGCTTCGGCGAGCGGCAGCAGAGCTTCGCCCGCCTCGGACAGCCGGGTGTGGTGGGTGGAGCGGTCGAACAGCGGTTCGCCCAGCTCGCGTTCGAGGTCGCGAATCCGCTGGCTGAGCGGCGGCACCGACATGTTCAGCGACCGCGCGGCGCGGGTGAAGTTCAGCTCGCGCGCGACCGCGAGGAAGTACCGCAGGTGGTGGATCTCCACGCAGTGCAGCGTACCCACGGTGTTATCAGCGTGGTCATACCGATCTGATGCACTCGGTCATTCCCTTCCGGTGAGCAAGCGCTTAGCGTCAAGAGCGAAGCCAAAGATCGTCAACGGGAGGACCGCGAAGATGCCCGACGAAGCCACCGGACCGCTTTCCGGGGTGAAGGTGCTCGACCTGTCGTCCGCGGTGATGGGCCCGTACGCCACGCAGATCCTCGGCGACTTCGGCGCCGACGTGATCCGGGTCGAACCGCTGCGCGACGTCGCCCGGCACTCGCCGGCCAACACCGGCCGCACGCCGGGGATGGCCCCGCTGTACATGCAGGTCAACCAGAACAAACGCAGTATCGAACTCGACCTCAAGGACCCCGCCGGCCGCGAAGACCTCTTCGCCCTGCTCGCCGACGCCGACGTCCTCGTCACCAACATGCGCGCCGCCGCCCTCGACCGGCTCGGCCTCGGCTACGAGCAGCTGCGCGAACGCTTCCCGCGCCTCGTCTACGCCCACGCGCAGGGCTTCGCGCCCCACTCGTCGCGCGCCAACCGCCCCGCCTACGACGAGGTCATCCAGGCCACGTCCGGCCTGGTCAGCCTGCAGGACCGGGCGGGCGGCACGCTGCAGTTCGTCCCGACCTTCATCGCCGACAAGACCGCCGCGCTGTACCTGCTGGGCGGCGTGCTCGCCGCGCTCTTCGACCAGCAGCGCACCGGCAAGGGCCAGCAGGTCGAACTGGCGATGGCCGACGCGATGATCGCGGTCAACCTGGTCGAGCACCTGGCGGGCGACGTCTTCGTCCCGGCCGCCGGCGACATCGGCAACCCGCTTTCGCTCAGCGACACGCACGCCGCCATGCGCACGGCCGACGGCGGCGCGATCGCCGCGGTGCCCTACACCAACGACGCCGTGCGGACGCTGCTGATCGGCGCCGGCCTCGAAGACGCCGCGGCCGATCCGGCCTGGGACTCCCCGGTGATCGACCGGGAGATTTTCACCGCGGGAGTGGAGAAGGTACTGGCCAATTCCACCAACCGCACCACTGCGGAGTGGGAGGAGTACCTGACCGCCCACGACGTTCCGTACGCGGTCGTCGTCGACATCGCCGACCTGCCGACCGACCCGTACGTTCAGGAAGTCGGGCTGATCACCGAGCGGGAACACCCGACCGAGGGCACGATCCGCGTAGTGGAGAGCCCGCTGCATTTCTCGCGGACCCCGGCCGGGTTCCGCAGGCACGCCGAACGCGCCGGAGCGAGCACCGCCGAAGTCGTCGGAGCCGTACGCACCACTGAAGGGGTTTGATCGATGGATCTCGAACTGTCTCAAGAGGACCTCGCGTTCCGGGACGAATTGCGGGAGGTGTTCCTCGGCGCGATTCCGGAGGAAATTCGCAAGCGCAGCGCGCTCGGCCAGATCACCCGCGACGACATCGTCACGAGCCAGCGGATCCTGAACGAGCACGGCCTCGCCGTGCCGCACTGGCCGGTCGAATGGGGCGGCCGCGATTGGACGCCGACCCAGTCCCACATCTACGCCTCCGAACTGCAGCGCAACGCGGTGCCGCAGCCGCTCGCCTTCAACGCGAGCATGGTCGGCCCGATCATCGCCGAGTTCGGCAGCGAGGAACAGAAGAAGAAGTTCCTCCCGGCCACCGCGAATCTCGACATCTGGTGGTCACAGGGCTTCTCCGAGCCGGAGGCCGGTTCGGACCTGGCCGGGCTGCGCACCACCGCGAAACGCGACGGCGACCACTACGTCCTCAATGGACAGAAGACCTGGACCACGCTCGGCCAGTACGGCGACTGGATGTTCGTGCTCGCGCGGACCGACCCGGACGCGCCGCGCAAGCAGCAGGGCCTGTCCTTCCTGCTGCTCGACCTGAACACGCCGGGCATCGAGCGTCGTCCGATCAAGCTGGTCGACGGGTCCGCCGAGGTCAACGAGTTCTTCTTCGACAACGTGCTCATCCCGGCGGAGAACCTGGTCGGCGAGGAGAACAAGGGCTGGACGTACGCGAAGTTCCTGCTCGGCAACGAGCGCAACGGCATCGCCCAGGTCGGCACCGGTCAGCGGATCTTCGCCGACCTCGCCGCCGCGGCCGCGGATCTGCCCACTGAGGACGGTCCGCTCGCGGACGACCACGAATTCCGCGCGGCCATGCACACCGCGAAGACCACACTGCTCGCCCTGGAGGCGACCCAGATGCGGGTCACCGCCGCTTCGGAGAACGGCCAGCCGAGCCCGGTGTCGTCGCTGCTCAAGATGGAGGGCACGCAGGCCCTGCAGGCGCTCACGAAGCTGCGCATGCGCGCGGCCGGTTCCGACGGCATGCTGCTGGACACCGAGTCGCCGGTCCAGGCCGACGAGGCCGCGGTGGTGGCCGCGGCGCAGTACCTGAACCAGCGGAAGCTGTCGATTTTCGGTGGCTCCAACGAAATCCAGCGCGGCGTCATCGCGAAGACGATCCTCGGTCTGTAAGGGACGGCGACTCATGAACCTCGAATTCAACGAAGACCAGAAGCTGCTGTTCGAGACCGTCGACACGGCGGTCGGCCGCGGCTACCCGGCAGGCGGCCGCGCGGCCGCGACGAGCAGCGAACTCGGCTGGAACGACCAGGTCTGGAGCACCCTCGGCGAGCTGGGTCTCGCCGGTCTCCCGATCTCCGCGGACCACGACGGCGCGGGCGCGGGCCCGGTCGAGGTCTACGCGACGCTGGAGGCGATGGGCAAGCACGCGGCGGCCGAACCGCTGCTCGACGGCGTGTTCCTGCCGTCGTGGATCATCGCCGAGCTGGGCACCGACGACCAGGTCAAGGAGCTGCTGCCGGCGCTGGCCGGCGGCGGCACCACGATCGCGGTCGCGCACTCCGAGCCGGGGCGTCCGTGGGGTGTCGCACCGACGGTGTCGGCAGCCGGTTCCGTGCTTACCGGCGTGAAGTCGCCGGTGCGCAACGCCGACCAGGCCGACAAGTTCCTGGTCACCGCCGTGGACGAGAACGGCCGCACCGGGGTGTACCTGGTCGAGGCGACCGCTGAAGGCATCACTCGCGTCGACGGCCGGGCCGCGGACTGGGGCCACACGTCGCAGGTCGAATTCGCTGGTACGCCGGCGGTTCTGCTCGGCACCGCGGACTCCGACGTGGCCGCCGGGTTGCGTCGCGCGTTCTCGCGGGCCCGCGTCGCGGTCACCGGCGAGGCCATCGGCCTGATGGAAACCGGGCTCGCGATGACCGTCGAATACCTCAAGACGCGCAAGCAGTTCGGCGTTCCGCTGGCGGCGTTCCAGGCGCTCGTGCACCGTGCTGCCGACCTGTACGCGAAGGTCGAGCTGGCTCGTTCGCTGGCGCTGTGGGCCACCGCGACGGTCGAGGCGTACGACAACGGCGCGTCCACTGTGGACCTCGATGGCGCGGCTGACGACGCGTTCGTGTTCGTGTGCGACGCGGCGACCGCGACCGCCGAGGAAATCGTTCAGCTGCACGGCGGCATCGGAATGACTTACGAATCAGAGGTCGCGCACCACGCGGCGCGCCTCATCGCCATTACGGAGAGTTACGGCGGAGTGAGCGCGGCCCGTCGCCGCGCGCTAGCGTCGGACGCGTTGCTGACGCCGCCGAGCGCGCTGCTGAACAACGCGGACGCGGTCACCGCCTGAGAAAGGAGCGCGTCATGCCGGTCGTCGCGATCGTCGGCGCTGGGGTCATCGGAGTGTCGTGGGCTCGGCTGTTCGCTGAGGCGGGCTGGACGGTGCGGGTCACCGATCCGCGTCCGGACCTGGGGGACATAGTCACCCGGGAGCTCGCCGGGCTGCCCGTCACGGCAGTCGCGGACCTCGCGGAAGCCGCTGCCGGGGCCGACTTCGTGCAGGAGTCGGGGCCGGAGCGGATCGAGCTGAAGCGGGAAATGTTCGCGACGCTCGCCGCCGCCACGCGCGACGACGCAGTGCTGGCTTCCTCCTCGTCGTCGCTGTTGCCCTCGGTGATCGCCGAGGGCAACGCGGCGGCCTCGCGGATCGTGGTCGGGCACCCGTTCAACCCGCCCGAGCTGATGCCGCTGGTCGAGGTGGTGCCCGGGGTATCGACCTCAGAGGAGACCGTGAAGAAGGCCGTCGAGGTCTACCGCGGGCTGGGCAAGAAGCCGATCACGCTGAAGAAGGAAGTGCCCGGCTTCGTCGGGAACCGGCTGCAGAAGGTCTTCAACGACCAGGCGATGTACCTCGTGCAGCAGGGTGTCGTGTCCGCGGCGGACCTGGACGAGCTGGTCAAGGCGTCGCTCGGCCCGCGGTGGGCGACCATCGGGCCGTTCGAGAGCATGCACCTCGGCGGCGGGCCGGACGGGATCCGGCACCTCGTGAGCCACGTCGGTTCGCAGATGAAGTTCGAGATCGGCCGTCCGGACCGGGAACACCTCGATGCGGTGATCGACGAGGTCGAGCAGACCTACGGCGCCGCGGACACTTACGCCGCGCGGGTCGAGGCGCGAGACAGCCGTACTCGCGCGGTGCTGGACGCGCTGGAGAAGGAATGAGCCTCACCGAACACCTCGAGGCCGCGCTCGCCAAGCCAGCCACCACCGACGAATACGATCTGCACCAGCCGCTGGCCGATTTGCTCGGCTCGGTCGGGCTGCAAGAGTCCGACGCCGGCGGCCGGATCGAGTTCACCGGAGCCGACCCGGTGCTGCCGGGCGCGCTGCGGCTGGCCGGGGCGACGTCGATCGCGCTTGCGGCGAAATCCGTCGCGGTGGCGAAGATCTGGCAGCTGCGCGGCGGACGCGGGCAGGACATCTCGATGGACCTGCGGACCGCGCCGCACCGGCTGTGCCCGTTTTACGACAGGAAATGGGAGCTGCTCGACGGCTACCCGCAGGGAGACCCGGCGCGGGTCGATCCCGCGTTCGGCACGGATCGCTTCTACTCCACCGCGGACGGCCGCTGGGTGCACCCGATCGGCCCGTATCCGAAGCTGCGCAACGACGCGGCCGCGCTGCTCGGCGTTCCCGAGCGGGATGCCTTGGTGCGGCAAGCGATCTCGCGGTGGAATTCGTTCGAGCTGGAGGACGCCGCCGAGGCCGCGGGCGTCATCATGCCGGTGGTGCGGACGACCGAAGAGCTGATGGCCACCGAGCAGTACCAGTCGGTGCTGTCGACGATGCCGCCGGTGATCGTCGAGCGGATCGGTGACAGCCCGCCGGAACCGTTGCCTCCCAACCCTTCCACGCCACTCGAAGGGGTCCGTGCCCTCGGCCGGGCGCACATCATCGCGGGCGCTGGCTGCGGGCGTGCCTTGGCGCTGCACGGCGCGGACGTGCTGAACGTGTGGGATCCGGGCGAATACGAACTGCCGGTGCTGTACGCGACGTCCAATGTGGGCGTTCGCTCCACGCGGCTCGACTTCCGTCGTGCTGAGGACCAGGAGCGGATGCACGGGTTGCTGGCCGGCGCGGACGTCTTCTACGCCAACCGCCGCCCCGGATACCTCGCGCGACACGGTCTTGACGCGGAAACCGCCGCCGAGATCCGTCCCGGCATCATCCACGCCGAGGTGACGCTCAACGGTGCGACTGGCCCGTGGTCCGGCCGCGTCGGCTTCGACCAGACGGCTGGCTGCCTGTCCGGCGTCATGCTGCTCGAAGGCGAGGGCGGGGTCCCGTCGCTGCCCGCGGTGCCGGTGGTGAACGACTACATCACGTCCTGGTTCCTGCAACTGGGAATCCTGCGCGCCCTCATGCTCCGCGCCGAATGGGGCGGTTCCTATCGGGTGCAGGTTTCGCTCACGCGCGTTGCCTTGTGGCTGCTGAGCCTGGGCATCTTCGACAAGGGTTACTCCGCGGAGGTCGCCGGTGTTGCTCCCGGGCACGAATACTTCGATCCCGAGACGTTCACCGCGGACACTCCGCTTGGCCGCTACCGCGGGGTCACCGAGCAAATCCGGATGTCGGAAACTCCGGGCTATTACACGAATCCGCTGATCCCCCGAGGATCGCACCGTCCAGAGTGGAGGTGACATGTTCAGCGAGCTCGTGGTGCTGGGCATTCGCACCGGGACGATTTACCGTGTCGGGCTTCCCGACGGGCAGGTTACCCCGCTGTACAAAGAGGCTGGCGTTTCGCCGGACGGCGTCGTCGTCGACGGTGACACTGTTTATTGGACCACCATGGGCATGCCCTCGCGCGACCCGTCGGTGCCGGGCGAGGCTGGCCTCGACTACTCGGCGCGCAACGGCGGCCTGCACGCGATTTCGTTTGACGGCACCGGTGCGCGCGATGTAGTCCCGAATGGAACGTTGACGACCGGGAAACAGTTGGCCTACAACGGTTCTCTGTATTGGGGGGACCGGGAGGGCTGTCGGATCACGCGGGTGCGTCCGGATGGCTCTGGGCTGACGGATCTGATCGTGAACGAGCCGGACGACAGCGGGACGCAGGAATGCGTTGGCGTTACGGTGGACGCTACGCATCTGTACTGGACGCAGAAGGGCCCGGCCAAGGGCGGCCTCGGCCGGATTTTCCGTGCTGGACTGGAGATTCCAGCTGGTGAAACCGCGCGCGATCGGTCTGACGTCGAGACCCTGTGGGATCACCTGCCGGAGCCGATCGATCTGGAAATCCACGGTGGGTTTCTGTATTGGACTGATCGAGGTGCCGCTCCGAAGGGCAATACGCTGAACCGTGCGCCGATCCCTGGCCCGGGGGAGAAGGGCGCCGAGCCGGAGATCCTGGCGAGCGGGTTCGCCGAGGCGATCGGCCTGGCGGTGGACGACGAGGTCGCTTACGTGTCCGACCTCGGCGGCCGGATCACCGCGGTGCCGTTGGCCGGTGGCGAGCCGCGGGTGGTGGTGGACATGGGCGAGCTGCTGTCCGGGATCGCGGGGATTCAGCGTTAGTCTCTGGGCTGGTGGACGAACACCCGATCACGCAGGCTCAGCAGTACTTCGAAGCAGCCTGGCGCGAGCCGGTACAGGTCTCCGGGATGGGGGCCGGGTCACTCGGCTCGCGGCGGGACCGTCGAGGCAAACGTGACCGCGCTGCGCAAGGGGACGGCCCGGCGGGTGTCTTGCGAAGATCGGGGAGTTCTTCGTCGAGGTGTTCTCCGCCCTGACCTGCGGAGCCGACAGTCGTGGGGGGTGGCCGAGGTTCTGATCGTCCACAGTGGAAGGTGGCTCTGCCAACTCTGTACTGGGAAGACGGCTCGATGTTGCTGCCTCCCGAGAACTGACGGTTTTCAGTCCGCCGCGATCCCGCGCAAAATCATCTCCACCAGGTTCAGCAAATGCTCCTGCAGATCGAACGGCGCGGCCTCGCTCTCGATCCACGAGCTGAGCGTCCCGAAGTAGCCCGTAGCAAGCAATAACCCAGCCTGCGCCGGATCAACGTCCGCGCGGATCTCCCCGGCCTCCTGGGCCCGGGCGACGAATGTGGCGAACTCGCGCGCCAGTTCCGGATTGCCGAAGACGTTGGTGGAGTGGATCGCCGCGCCCATGCAGGCGATGGTTTCCGCTCGGGAGTCGAGGCTGTTGCGCACCAATTCGGTCAGGTACCGGTTCAGCACCTCGCGCAGCGGCCGGTCCTCCAGATGTTCGGCGCGCACCGCGGTCATCGCGCGTTCCCGCCGACGCAGGCTCCACTCGTCCAGGAAGGCCGTCTTGCGCTGGAAGTGGTTGAAGACGGTGGCGCGCGCGGTGTCGGCTCGTTCGGCGATGTCCTCCATCGTGGTGTTCTCGTAGCCGCGTTCCACGAACAGCTCCACGGCCGCCTGGAACAGCCGGTCCCGGCGTTCGTGTCGCTGCCTGGTCCGCCGATCGCTCGTCGCTTCTGCCGTCATGCCTCGCAGTCAACCATCATTTCTTCCCGGTGCCCGCCGAACGGTGCCCTTGACGCTGCCGCCGCCGCGGCTTAGCTTAACTTGGACTCAAGTCCAAAGTTATACTCCAGTTCAAGGAGGCGGCGATGCGGCTGGTCACCTATGAATCCGCGGGCACGGGCCGGCTCGGGGTGCTGCATGGAGACGCCGTGGTGGATCCGGCGCGGGTCCTGCGGGCTTCGCGGCAAGGGGAAACCGAGGTACCGACCGAGATGGTCGCCTTCTTCGAGGGCGGTGCCGAGGCGCGCGGCAGGGTTGAACAGGCGCTTCTGCTCGCAGACACCGCGGCCGAAAGAGGCGACTCCCTCATCGACGACGGTCATCCGGCAGTGCTTCCGCGAGACGAGATCCGGCTGCTCGCCCCGGTGCCGAGGCCGCGGCGGATCCGCGACTATCTGACCTACACCCAGCACGCCAAAGGCTCCGGCCTCGCCGTTCCGCCTGCCTTCGCGGCGATGCCGATCTGCTACCAGTGCAACGTCGAGACGGTCATCGGCCCGGACGAGCCCCTGCTGTGGCCGTCCTACACCGCGCAGCTCGACTTCGAACTCGAACTCGGCTTCTTCACCTCCGGCGGCGGCAAAAACCTGACCCCGGCCGAGGCCGCCGGGCGCATCGCCGGGGTCACGATTTTCAACGACGTCAGCGCGCGCGACATCCAGATGTTCGAAATGAGCATGACCATCGGTCCGTCCAAAGGAAAACACTTCTGCACCGCGATGGGTCCGTGCGTGCTCACCATGGACGAGGTCGACGAATGGGCGGTCCAGATGACGGCGTCAGTCAACGGCGACGTCTGGGCGTCCGGATCCACAAAGGACCGGCAGTTCTCCTTCGCCGAGGTGCTCGCCTGGGCTTCGCTGGACGAAGACGTGTACCCAGGCGAGTTTTTCGGGCTCGGCACGGTCGGCGGCGGATGCGGGCTGGAGCTGGACCGCTGGATCCAGCCGGGCGACGTGGTGGAACTCGCCGCGTCAGGCGTCGGGGTGCTGCGAAACCCGGTGGGGCAACGGCAGATCGCGCCGGACGGCGCGGGATTGGCTTCGTATCAAGGTGCACCCGAGGTGCACGTCTCTTAGGAGGTAGGTATGCCGCGCACGCCCAAAGACGTTCCCTACACCAAAGGACACCACCGGCTCACCGAACACTGCTCGGCCTGGCTGGTCCCGGACGGCACGTGGGGCTGGAGCAACGCCGGACTGATCGCCGGCACCGGAGAATCCCTCCTGGTCGACACGCTCTTCGACGTGCCGATGACGCGGGAAATGCTCGTCGGCCTTCAGGGCACCACAGTAGACAGTCCAATCAAGACAGTCGTGAACACGCACGCGAACGGAGACCACTGGTTCGGCAACGAACTGGTCGCCGACGCTTCCATCATCGCCTCCGAAGCCACCGCGGAAGAGACGCGCACCAACGGCCCCGACCTCATGCGCGGGCTGGTGCGTCAGGAAGGTCCGGTAGGCCGCTTCGCCCAGCACATCCTCCACCCGTTCGACTTCGACTCCATCACCGCGACGCCGGCGAACCGGACGTTCGCCGAACAGCTGAAGCTCGACATCGGTGGCGTAGCAGTGGAAATCCGCTGCCTCGGCCCCGCGCACACCGAAGGCGACAGCGTCGTGCTGGTCCCCGACGAAGGCGTGCTGTACGCAGGTGACCTGCTGTTCATCGGAGGCACCCCGATTACCTGGGCGGGCCCGGTGTCGAACTGGATCGCCGCCTGCGACACGATGCTGGCGATGGACGCCGACTTCGTCGTTCCCGGCCACGGTCCGGTCACCGACGCTGACGGCATCCGCTCGGTTCTCGACTACCTGCAGTGGGTGCGAGCCGAGGCCGCCGACCGTCATCGCCGGGGAATGACGTCGGAGGAGGCGATGCGGGACATCTCGCTGGGCCGGTTCGCGGACCTCGACGAACGCGGCCGTCTCGCGCAGAACGTGCTTGCGGTGTACTACGAACTCGATCCGGAGATGGAGCGCGTGGACACCCGGGAGGTGTTCCGCCGCATCGCGGAACTGGAAGGGTTCGCGTGAGCCGCTAACCCGCCACAGTCAGGATCCCGAGCGCCAGCAACACGAGCACCTTCACGGTTTCCGTGGCGAGGTAAACGAAATGCGCCCGGGATCGCGGCAACTCCACGCCTTCCGGCGCGGCGAGGACGCGGTCCGTCCGTCGGTTCAACGCCGGGCGGACCGCCCCCAGTTGCACGATCAGCACCACTGCCGCCACCGCTGCCAGCACCGTCACCGCGGTGCTCGGCCGCCCGGCCACGACGGTGACCACTACCCCGATCACGAGCAGGATTTCGGCGATGTTCAAGGCCCGGAACACGATCCGGCCGATGCCGAGGCCGATCGGGATGGTGACGCCCGGCGCGCGAAACTTCAGCGGGGCTTCCAGGAACGAGATGGCGAACACCATCCCGAACCAGACGAACGTGAAGGCGCCAATCAGAGCGATATCGTGCACAGCGCGGAAAACCTCGATTCCGGTATTCGATCCGCCGCTGCCAGGCTACTCCCGCTGCCAGGTCACCGGGAGCCGCACCGGACCGTAGATCGACGCGACGTGCGGCAGCTCCACTTCAGCGAACGGAACCGCGAGCCGCAGGCCCGGGAACCGCGCGAACAGCCGGAACAACGCGATCCGCATCTCGACCCTCGCCAGCTGCTGCCCGAGGCACTGGTGCACGCCGTGGCCGAAACCGAGCTGCCCGCTCGCCTTCCGCGTGACGTCCAGCACGTCCGGGTCCGGGAACCTCTCCGGATCCCGATTCGCGACCGGCAGCGACATGACGATCGGGTCGCCCGCCTTGATCGTCACGCCGCCGACCTCGACGTCCTCGAGCGCGGTGCGGATCGGTCCGATGTGGATCACACTGAGGTAGCGCATCAATTCCTCGACCGTGCCCGCGGTGAGCTGCGGGTCGGCCTTGAACTTCGCCAGCTGCTCCGGGTTCTCCAGCAGCGCCAGCGTGCCGAGCGCGATCATGTTGCGCGTCGTCTCGAATCCGGCGACCAGCAGCATCATGCCGATGTTGGCGAGTTCCTCGTCGGTCAGGTCGCCGTCGCGGACCAGATCGGACAGCAGATCGTCGCCCGGCTTCGCCCGCTTCTCCTTGATCTGCCCGGCGATGAACGCGACGACCCCCTGCGTGGCGTCGATCCGCTCGGCGATCGGAACGTCCTTGGAGAACATGGTGGTGGTGTAGCCGTCGAACTCGGCGCGGCGTTCGTAGGGAGCGCCGAGCAGTTCGCAGATCACCAGCGACGGCACCGGTCGCGCAAACGCTTCCACCAGGTCGACCGGACCGCCCGCCGCGGCCATCGCGTCGAGGTGGTCGTCGACGATCTCCGCTACCCGGTCCTCCAGCGTGTGCATCCGGTGCACGGTGAACGCCCCGGTCAGCAGCTTGCGGTAGCGGTGGTGATCCGGGTCGTCCATCCTGCTGAACACCCCCGGATCAGCAGGTTTCGGCGGCGGCAGCGGACCGAAGTCGAGCGGAATCTTCGTCAGTTCCGCTCGCGCGGACATCCGCTTGTCCGAGAGGACTGCCCGCACCTCCTGGTATCCGGTGACGAGCCAGCCTTGCGTGCCGTCCGGATACGTCATCGGCTCGACCGGAGCCTGTGTGCGCTGGGCCGGCACCGGATCGAACGGACACGCGCCCCTTTCGAGCGGGAGTCCTGCCTGACGGATCATCGTCGCTCCTTCCCCTCTGAATAGTTCATAAGGTACACAGCATTCATAAATTTGTGAAGAGAATGTCAGAGCTGAACGCAAGGGGTGCAGGGATTCACCGTCTTGGCCGATCGCTAGCGTTGCTAGACAACCGAGCGGTGACACTGCTAGCGTCGAACCACTATCTAGCAACGCTAGATTCAGTCAACCGCAAGGAGAAATCCCGAAATGGCCAAACTGCGGAGCCTCGACCCGCGCACGCCGATGTTCGCTCAGTTCAAGCAGAAAACCGGACCGATCGTCCTGGCGAATACCTTCGTCGTGCCGGAAGGGGAGACCGAAGCGTTCCTGGCCACCTTCCGGAGGCAGGCCGAGTACATGAAGGCCCAGCCCGGATTCGTCTCGCTGCGGATGCACCGGGGAACGGCGGGCAGTCAGCTGCTGATGAATGTCGCGGTCTGGGAGTCGACCGAGGCGCTCGCCGCCGCGTTCGGCAGCCCGGAGTTCCAGCGGCTGGCGGCGGAGACTTCCGACGACGTCGAGTCGTACCCGCACATCTTCGAGCAGATCGACGTCTGAGTCCTCAGGCCTCCGCGGCGTCGAGGGCGGGGGTGAGCGGCTCGAGCGTTCGCCGCAACAGATCGGGCAGTGAGCCGGACACCACGACCAGGCCGTTGCCCGCCGGTTGCGTCCACTGCTCCAACGCGACCCGCACCGCCGCCGCGACCGAGGCGGCCAGTACGCGCGCGGTCTGCTGGTCGCCGACCCGGGTCGCGATCACTTCCTGAAGCGGGTCTTCCAATGCGGCCGGGGCGTCGAGAAACGCTGTGCGCAGGCCGGGATTCGTGGTGATCAGCAGCAGTGCGTCGCGGCTCTGCTCGTCGGGATCGGTGTACTGCTCGGTGATCGCGTCGATGATCGCCTCGGCCAGCCGGGTGTCCGGCAAGCGTTCGGCGACAGCGGCGGCAATCCGGTTTTCGCGGTCCGCGGTGACCGCGGCGACGATCGCTTCCTCGCGGCTGGAGAAGTAGTTGTTGTAGGTCCGCGGCGAAACTCCGGCCGCCTCGGCGATGTCGTCAACGCGCACGTTCGCCGGCCCGTGTTCGATCGCCAGTCGCAGGGCCGCTTCACGCAAGGCGATGCGGGTGGCCTGCTTCTTCCGTTCGCGCAATCCGGTCACGGCTCCAGTCTCCCAGGGATCATGCGCCTACGCAAACTTGCGTGCACGCAAGTTTGCTGCGTAAGGTGGGCGGCGTCCCCGAACGAAAGGAAACCGCCATGCGCGGCAAGGGAATGACGTACGACACCGGGTTCGTCCGCAATGGACGGTCGTCGCGGGAGAGCTTCGAACCGGAGGTGGTGAAGCGCGAACTGGCGATCATCCGCGACGACCTGCACTGCACCGTGGTGCACGTCGTCGGCGGCGATCCGGACCGGCTGGAACAGGCCGCACAGTGGGCGGCTGACCTGGGGTTGGAGGTCTGGTACTCGCCGTATCCGCTCGAGCGGACCCAGGAAGAGATGCTCGCTCTTTTCTCCGACTGCGCCACCCGCGCGGAACGGCTGCGCGCGACCGGGGCGAACGTCGTGTTCGTGACCGGCGTCGAGCTGAGCGTGATGAACCACGGCTTCTTGCCCGGCAACGAGACCGCGGAACGGGTCAGCCTGCTGTTCGCCGAGCCCGAGCGCCGGGCCGAGCGACTCGCCGAGGTCGCCACACGGATCGACACGTTCCTCGACGCCGCCGTCAAGACCGTGCGGGAGCGGTTCCACGGACCGGTCACCTACGCGTGCATCCAGTTCGAGCAGGTGGACTGGAGCCGGTTCGACTTCGTCACGGTGGAGCTGATCCGCTCCGCCGAGGTCGCCGACATCTTCCAGGAGGGCGTGCGAACCCTGGTGGCGCAAGGCAAACCGGTCGCGATCACCGGATTCGGCACGGCGACCTGGCGCGGGTCCGGCGACGTGGCGACGCGGAGCATGGAGATCGTCGAGTACGACAAGGAAACCGGCGACCCGCTCCGCCTCGACGGCGAGTACGAGCGGGACGAAGCCGGGCAGGCCGCGTATCTGCGCGAGCTGCTGGAGATCTTCGACGCGGAGGGAGTGGACAGCGCGTTCGTGTTCCTCTTCGCGCTCTACAGCCATCCGCACCGGTCCGGTCGCGACGATCTTGATCTCGCCAGCTTCGGCCTGGTGAAAGTCCTGGAGGACCGCTCGGGCACGGCGTACCCGGGGCTGAACTGGGAGCCGAAGGAGGCGTTCGCCGCGGTCGCCGAGCTTTACGCGAAGCCTTGACTCGGCGGGGTCCGGGCAGGTGAGATCCGGACATGTCGACGAAGACGAGCGCACTGGGCAACCGGGTCATGGCCAAGGCGGCGGTGCGGGTCATGCCGCTGTTGATGCTGCTGTACTTCGTCAACTACCTGGACCGGGTCAACATCGGGTTCGCCGGTCCGAACGGGATGAACAAAGAACTCGGCCTCACCGCGACCGCGTTCGGGCTCGCGTCGGGGATCTTCTTCATCGGCTACCTGATCCTCGAGGTGCCGAGCAATCTCGCGCTGCACCGGTTCGGCGCGCGCCGCTGGATCGCGCGGATCATGATCACCTGGGGCGCGGTGGCCGTCGCGATGGCGTTCGTGCCGAACGCCGCGACGCTGGTGGTGCTGCGGTTCGTGCTCGGCGTCGCCGAAGCGGGGTTCTTCCCCGGCATCATTCTGTATCTGACGTACTGGTTTCCGGCGGCGCAGCGGGCGAAGGCGGTCGCGCTGTTCATGTGCGCGGTGCCGGTGTCGAGCGCGATCGGCTCGACCGTCTCCAGCCTGCTGATCAGCGGCGGGCACGGCGTGTTCGGCCTGTCCGGCTGGCGGTTCATGTTCCTCGTGGAAGGCATTCCGGCGATCCTGCTCGCGGTCGTCACGTGGTTCTGCCTGAGCGACCGGCCGGAAAACGCGAAATGGCTGTCGGCCGAGGAGCGCGACTGGCTCACCAGCGAACTCGACGCCGAACGCCGCGCCACCGAAGCCGAACACCACTGGCCGCTGCGAAAAGCGCTCACGCACCCGCGGATCCTCGGCCTGGCGTTCGTGTACTTCGCGGTCGTCTACGGCCTGTACGCGCTGGGCTTCTTCCTGCCGACGATCATCGCCGGGTTCGGCGAGGATTTCGGCACCAAACTCAGCGTGCTGCAGGCGGGTTTGGTGAACGCGATCCCGTACGTCGCGGGCGCGCTGGTGATGGTCCCGTGGGCGCGCCACGGCGACCGGACCGGGGAACGGAAGTGGCACGTCGCGCTGCCGATGCTCGTCGGCGGCGCGGCGATCCCGGTCGCGCTGTACCTCGGAAATCCTTACGCCACCATGACCGCGGTGACGATCTGCGCGGTGGGCGTGTGCGCGGCGCTGCCGACCTTCTGGGCGCTGCCGTCGAACTTCCTGTCCGGCGCGGCAGCCGCCGGCGGGATCGCGCTGATCAACGCGCTGGGCAACCTGAGCGGATTCGTCGCGCCGTATGTGACGGGCTGGCTGCGCGACCTGACCGGTACACAGCGGGCCGGTTTGTGGGTGGTCGGCGCGTGCATGATCGCGGGAGCCGCGCTGGCGGTGGCGTTGGGGGCGAAGCCGCGCGCGTCTCGCCGGTGATCAGGCGGCGCGGCGGACCCGGTCCGTCAGCACTTGTACTTCGGTCTCGAACAACGCGTCGGTGTCGAGGCCCATCGCGGTGAAGCCGCCGCCGATTTCGAGGCTGACAAAGCCATGCAGCCGCGACCACAACGCGACCGCCAGCTGGTGGTTCTCGGTGTTCGCGCGTCGGGCGTCGAGCACTTCCGCGTTCTCGTACGCAGTCGGCTTTTCCGTGGTTTCGGCGTGGTGCAGCACCCCCAGCACCACGCCCATCAGCGACCGGGCCGCTTCGACGAGCGGTTGGGCATGGGCGTCGTAGCCGGGGAACGGTGCCTTGAACAGCAATTCGTACCGGTGCGGCTCTTTCCGCGCCCACGCCCGGTACGCGGCGGCCAGCAGCCGGATCCGCGCTTCCGCGTCGGGCGCGTCGGCGTCGAGCGCCTTCGCCATGGCCTCGCGGAGGTCGTGGTAGGCGTCGATGACCAGGACGTTCAGCAGCTCGTCGCGGCTGGAGAAGTAGCGGTACAACGCCGGCCCGGACACGCCGAGCTGCTTGGCGATGGCGTTGATGGAGATCGCCTGCGGGCCCCCGGTCGCGAGCTGGCCGAGTGCGACGAGTTTGACCTCCTCGCGCACTTGCTCGCGGAGCCGTTCGCGCATCGGTTTGCGGGTGCCTGCTGCGGGCATCCCCACCTCCTTGACGACGCCCGACGGTAACACGGCCGATTGTTCGGAAGACCTTCTAACTGCTCGCCTGAGTCTTGAAGGCCTGCTCGACGTCGTCGCGTTCGACGGCGGGGCCAGGCACTTCCCTCGGTCCCTCGGTCGCGAGGCCGTTGAGGAAATGCGCGATCTGCCGTCTCGCCAGATGGGTCCAGTCGACGGCCGACGCCTTCGGCTGGGTGAGCAGGGTGCTGAACGCGATGAGATCGGTGGCGTTGACCGGACCGCGGATGCTGCCGTCTTCGCGGCCGTTCGCGAGGAAGAAATCGAGCCGTCGGTAGATCGACTTCCGGGCCGCTACCGCTTCCGGCGTGACGAGCGGGCGCACGCCGTGCAGCGGGAGGACGATCTGGTCGGCCAGCTCCACGGTGCCTTCGAGGTAGCGACGGACCTGGTCGAGGCCAGTGCTGTCTTCGTCGATCTGGTCGAGCAGGTTGTTGAGCAGGCCGTATGCGCGGTACTCCAGAGCCTGCAGCAACGCGTCGCGGTCGGCGTAGCTGCGATAGAGCGTGCCGATCCCGAGGCCAGCCTCGGCGGCGACAGTGGCCAGCGGGACGTGCCGGCCTTCGCGGAGCACCGCCGCGGCAGCCGCGGCGAGCAGTCGTTCGCGGTTGGCCTCCGCGTCCTTGCGAACCTTGCGCGGGCGGGACATCGGTTCTCCTCGCGGTGCCTGGACACTGTCCGCCAGCCCAGGATAGTCCGCATAAGCGGACGGAATGTCCGCCGCCTTGCGCTGTCCATTAAGGACTGTGGAAAGCCGGTTGACCAGGCTGGCAACATTGAGCCACGTGAGTGATGACGCGAACCACCTCCTCCGTGCCGCCAGTCTGGCGACCCCCATGGCGTTGCGGGTCGCGGTAACGCTGGGCCTGCCCGACCGGCTGCGCGCGCCCGGCACTGTCGAGGACGTCGCCGCGGAACTGGACCTCTCGCCGATCGCGCTCGACGTCCTGCTCGGCCACCTGGTCACGCTCGGCGTGGTCGAACGCACCGACAAGGGCTACCTGACCACCGCCTATGGTGAGAATCTCCGCCAGGACAAGGAAAACGGCGTGGCCAACCTCCTGCATCTGGACCGTGCGGCAGGCCGCGCCGAACTCGCTTTCGTTGAGCTGGCGCACAGCATCCGGACCGGCGAGGCCGCCTACTCCCGTCGCTATGGCAAGGATTTCTGGACCGATTTGGCCGAACAGCCGCACTTGCGGCAATCCTTCGACCAGCAGATGACGCACCGATTTCGCACCGAGATTCCCCAGGTGGTCGCCGGAATCGACTGGTCTTCGTTCAGTACGGTAGTCGACGTAGGCGGCGGCCGAGGAGATTTGCTCGCCGCAATTCTCGAAGCGAATCCAAAACTGCGTGCCCATCTGATCGACCTCGAGCCGACCGCCAGCGAGGCCCGCGCCGCCTTCGCCGCCCGCGGCCTCGCCGACCGAGTCGAGGTGCGCGGTGGCAGCTTCTTCGATCCGCTCCCAGCAAAAGCGGATGCCTATGTCCTGGTGGACATCCTCCACAACTGGGACGACGAGAACGCCCGCCGCATCCTGGAGCGGTGTGCGGAAGCAGCAGGCCGGTCCGGACGGATTCTCGCCATCGAAGCGGTCAGCGGAATTCACGCGCGCACCGAAATGGACCTGGTCATGCTGGTGCATTTCGGCGGTCGCGAACGGCGCGTGGAAGAATTCCGCACCCTCGCCGATTCCGCGGGGCTAGTCTTGGAATCGGCAGTGCCCTTGACCGACCAGCGTGGTCTCGCGGAATTCCGCGTCGCTTAACTCGGCGACCGGCCGAGCAGTGCGACCAGCCGGTCCAACGGCGGCGCGTCCTCGGCGACCGGCACCGGCGGCGCGAACGGATTCCGCTCCGCCGGAAGATCAGCGAGTTTCGCCGTACTGAACGCGATTTCCCGTTCCACGAGCGCGTCCTCGAACTTCGGCTCCTGACCAGTGGCGCGAGCGAGGTCCCAGCCGTGCGCGAGTTCCTCGACGATCCGCAGATGCACCGCGGCGATCCCCGGAACCGTCCCGGCCGGGACCTCGAAAACCCGCTCCAGCACCCCCGGCTGCCGGAAGGCGGAGACCAGACCGCGCACCGCGTCCCGATAGGCAGCGACCGGGTCGGCGCCCAGCGCATCGGACGTACGAGGGTCGAGCGAGCCGCACTCCTCGCCGTGGAGGACGGCGGTGAACAGCCGATGCCCGAGGACCAGATGGTTCACCAGTTCGCGGACAGTCCACTCCGGGCACGGTGTCGGCGCGTCCCAGCGAGACACGCCAGCGACCAGCGCGCTGGTGGAATCGAGGACCGCGGCTAGATCGTCGACAGGGTTCATCGTTTCGCCTTTCTCAGGGGGCACCAGTACAGACACCGCCCGCTCCGGAAACGGAACGGTGGCAGGATGCGACAGGTGGGCCAGGACATCCTCGATCGGGCACGCGCCGGAGACGCGCACGCCTTCCGCGAGCTGGTCGAGCCCTATCGGCACGAGCTGCAGGTGCACTGTTACCGCCTCCTCGGCTCGCTCACCGACGCCGAGGACCTGCTGCAAGAGACGCTCCTCGCCGCCTGGCGCGGACTGGACGGTTACGCCGGTCGAGCCTCGGTCCGCTCCTGGCTGTACCGCATCGCCACCAACCGCTGCCTCAACGCCCGCCGCGACGCCGGCCGTCGCGTCCCGGCGGAACCGTCGCCGCCGTTCACCCCGACCGAGCCGACCCGCCGCACCGAAGTGACGTGGCTGCAGCCTGCACCGGACGACCCCGCCGCGCGGTACAGCGCCAAGGAAACCTTCGAACTGGCGTTCGTCGCGGCCCTGCAGAGACTCCCGCCGCGCCAGGCCGCCGTCCTCGTGCTCCGGGACGTCCTCGACTACTCCACCGACGAGGTCGCGGACCTGCTCGACACCAGCTCCACCACGGTCAAAGGCGCTCTGCAACGCGCCCGGGCCCAGCTGCGGCAGACCGTCGAACCCGCCCCGCCAGCACCTCGCGAACGCGAGATCGCGCAACGATTCGCCGACGCCTTCAGCGAGGGAGACGTCGAAGGCGTGGTCGCGCTCCTGACCGATGACGGCTGGCTCGCCATGCCGCCCGCGCCGCACGAATACGTCGGCCGGGAATCCGTCACCGCATTCCTGACCAGGTTCGGCCAGTGGCGCGGCACCCGGAGGTTCTGCCTTCTCCCGACGTGCGCCAACACCCACCCGGCCTTCGCCTGCTATCTCACCGAACCCGGCGGAACTGTGGGGCGTCCCGCCGGAATCCTCGTACTCGCCCCGTGGGGCGACCGAATCCGCACTGTCACCTGGTTCCTTGCAGCCGAGTTATTCCCCCGCTTCGGCCTGCCCGCGGAGGTTTCGGCGTGCTGACCACCCTCGCGATCCAGAACTACCGCTCGCTGCGTGACCTGGTGCTGCCGTTGTCGCAGCTCACCGTGATCGTCGGCGCGAACGGCACCGGCAAGTCCAGCCTGTACCGCGCGCTGCGCCTGCTCGCCGACGCAGGCCGCAACGGCGCGGTCGCGGCCCTCGCCGGAGAAGGCGGCTTGCCGTCGACGCTGTGGGCAGGCCCGGAGACCATGAGCCGAGCGGTGCGGGAAGGCCGTGCCCCGGTGCAACCGTTGCGGCGAACCAAATCGGTGGGTTTGCGACTCGGCTACTCCGGCGACGAGTTCGGTTACGCACTCGACTTCGGCCTCCCGATCCCCAGCGAGACGGCCTTCAACCTGGACCCGGAATACAAACGCGAGTGCGTCTGGCACGGCCCAGTACTGCGCCCGTCCGCGTTGCTGGCCGACCGCTCCGGTACGAGAGTCCGCATCCGCGACGAGGCAGGCTCCTGGATCGAGAGCGGCCACTCGATCGCTCTCACCGACAGCATGCTGGGCGAATTCGCCGACCCGCGCTTGTGCCCGGAACTCCTGATCGTCCGCGACCGAGTCCGCGGCTGGCGGTTCTACGACCACTTCCGCACCGACGCCGACGCCCCGGCGAGACAAAGCCGCATCGGCACCCGAACCTGGGCCCTGGACCACGACGGCGGCGACCTGGCCGCGGCCTTGCGCACCATCCAGGAATCCACCGACGCCGACGCCCTGGCCACCGCGATCGACGACGCCTTCCCCGGCTCGTCCATCGAAGTGACCGCTGCCGACGGCAGGTTCGACCTCCGCTTCCACCAGCACGGTCTGCTGCGCCCCCTGAGCGCCGCCGAACTCTCCGACGGCACCCTGCGTTACCTGCTGTGGGCCGCGGCGTTGCTCAGCCCGCGCCCACCGGAGCTGCTGGTCTTGAACGAACCGGAAACCAGCCTGCACCCGGACCTGCTTCCAGCGCTGGCCGCGTTGATCACCGCCGCGGCGAAGAAGACGCAACTGCTGGTGGTGTCGCACTCCCAGCTGCTGGTGCGGTTTCTCGAGGACGCCTCGGTACTGGAACTGGAAAAGGACTTCGGCGCGACGGTGGTGGCTGGGCCGGGGAGGCTGGACCAGCCGTCGTGGCATTGGCCGAAACGGTGAAGTCCGGCAGCGCGAACGGACCCGCGCGAACTCTCACGCGGAACTCGCCATAAGCGTCAGCGAGGCCGCACCGGACGTCGTACGCGAGTCGTCTTCGTCGGCGTCCGAACCGGCCGGTACGGCTCCGGCACCGGCAACCGCAGAAGCCGGCCGATCTTCCCCGGCCCGAGATGGTTCAAATCCGCTACCGCGGCGGGCTCGTGCCGGGCACAGCTGGCGAGCACGCCGAACAGGAACATCGTCACGATCAGCGACGTCCCGCCGTACGACACCAACGGCAGCGTCACCCCGGTGACCGGCAGCGCGTTCACCACGTACCCGATGTTGACCGCGGCCTGCGCCACGAGCAGCACGGTGATCGTCGCCGCGACGACGCGGATCCACGGGTCCAGGTTGCGCGTCGCGATCCGCAGGCCGACCAGCGCGAGCCCGCCGAACAGCAGCAGCACCACCGCGCAGCCGAGGAACCCGAGTTCCTCGCCGATCAACGCGAAGATGAAGTCGTTCTGCACGTTCGGCAGGTACTTCCACTTCGACGCGCCCTGTCCGAGCCCGACGCCGAACAGCCCGCCCTCGGCGAGTGCGTACTGCGCCTGCACGGCCTGGTACCCGGCACCGGAGGTGTCCGCGTCGGGGGAGAGGAACGACAGCACGCGCGCGAGCCGGTAGTCCGCGACCAGCGCGAGCACCACGAACCCGCCCACGCCGCCGGCCAGCAGCGCGGCGAACAGCCGTCCTGGCGCCCCTGAGAACCACAGCAGCGACAGCAGCACGATGCCGAGCGAGATCGTCCCGCTGAGGTTCGGCTGCGCCATCACCAGGGCGAACATCAGCAGCGCGACCGGCACCAGCGGCACCAGCAAATGCCGCCAATGGTGCAGCAGCCGGGCTTTCACCACGAGAATGTGCGCGCCCCACAAGGTCAACGCCACTTTCGCGAGCTCGACCGGCTGCAACGTCAGCGGGCCGAGCGTGAACCACCGCTGCGCCCCGTTCACCTTCGCGCCGAGCGGGGTGAGCACCAGCGCGAGCAGCACCAGCGTCACGAGCATCAGCATCGGCGAGAGGGACCTGATCCGCCGCAACGGAACCCGCAGCCCGGCCCACAGCGCGACCAGGCCGATGAGGACGAAAATGATGTGCTTCTGGAACGTGCTGTACACGCCGCCCGGCTGCGCCGAAGACGCCGACAGCACCATGATGACGCCGAGCAGCGTGAGCAGACCGCACAGCGCGAGCACGAGGTGGAACGACGCCAGCGGCCGGGACAGCCAGCCGACGATCGCGACCGGACCCCGGCTTCGTCTGTTCCGTGTCGTAGCCACTCGCGCACCGCCGTCCGCCGAACTTCCGGCGCGGGGAAGGACCGCGCCGGGCCGATTATGCCTTAACCGTCCTGATAGGACATTAAGACGCGCGGAGCTTCCGTCGTCGAAGTTATTTCACACAAGGGATTCCGCCTCCGCTCAGCACCGACGGCGGCGCTTGCTGTGCCGCGGGCGCGGCCGACGTGGTGCTCGGGTCGCTGCTGGTGCTGCTGCTACTGCTACTGCTGCTTCGGTGCTTGTGTGTCGGTTCCGTGGTCGGCGTCGCGTAGGCGGCAGGGCTCGGCATCGGAGCGCCGCTGAGCAGTTGCGCGACCAAGGACTGGATTTGCGCGGTATTGACGAAGTTGACGTCCTCGCCGGACGGGCTCTTGCCGAAGTGATCGACCGGAAGCGTCACGAAGCTGACATTCCCGCCGGTCAGGCTGGACGCCTGCTTCGCGAGCGCGAGCAGGTCCAGCGAACTGTCGACCGCGGTGTTCTGCTTCGCGACATCCATGATCCCTTGGAGTTTCGCCGGATTCGTGAAGGCGCCGCCCTGTTTGAGCTGATAGGCCAGCGAAGCGATGAACGCCTGCTGCCTGCGTTCGCGGTCGAGGTCGGTGAAGTTGAGCGCGGGATGCACGTTGTCGCGGCGCTGCCGGACGAACTCGACGGCCTGCTCGGCGCTGATCTCCTGCTGGCCGGCGTGGAAGTTCGCGCCCGAATAGCTGTCCTGGGTGTCCTCGTTGAGGCACACCGTGATCGGCTGGACGACCTGGGCGATCTCGAAGAACGCCACGAGGGTGACCTCGACGAAATGGTCGATCGGGACGTCGCCGAGGAATCTCCGCACGGTGTCGATTTCCGCCCGGCGGCCCGCGTCGCGTGCCTGCTGCTCGCGCTGCGATTTGTCGGTGACGTTCTGCGAGATGAGCTGTTTGGCCTTCTCGTCGAACGCCAGCCCGTAGGCCTGTTTGATCTTGCCCTTGCACACGTTGTCCGGACAGCCCGCCAGCGGAACGTAATCGTCGCGCGGAATCGAGATCGACGTCGCCTTGCTGCCGTCGCCGGGGACGTGCAGGAGCATCAGCACATTGGCGTTGTAGCCGCCGTCCTGCTGGTCCCCGGCGTGCAGCGAGTTGTAGATGTCCTTCGGCAGCGGGTTGCCGTTCTCGTCGAGCCGCGAATCGAGGCCCATGATCAGGATGTTGGTGTCGCCGCCGCTGGAGGTCGACTGCCCGTCGAGCACGTCGGAAACCTGCAGGCCCGACACCACGCCGTTGTAGGCGGCCCAGCCGTAACCGGTCAGCGCGAGCGTCAACGCGGCCGCGAGGGCCAGCGCGACCCGGCCGGTGAGCCGCCTGCGCCGGGCCGCGGCACGGGCGGCGACACCGCGTGCCGCCGCCCCGCGGGACGCGGCGACACGTCTGTCGTGGGGGTCGGTCATCGGGCCTTCCGGTGCCGGGACGTCATGGTGACCTCACTGTTCTGGACACTCGCTGTGTACACGCTGAGAAGGAAGCTGACACAGAGTTAACCCATAGCCAGCTGGACGAGCTTCACGATGACAAGGGCCATCGCCAGGAACAGATACGTGCGCAGTGCGGTCAACCCGATCTTGCGCCCGATCGACAGCTCCGGCGGCGGCAAGTACTGCAGCGGAGGCATCCGCCACTCCGCGCGTCCGGTGCGATCGATCGGCGCGGCGCTGCGGTGGCGAAGGAGCGCGTACCCGGCGGTCAGCACGCCGATTCCGCCGCTGACCGCCATGATCAGGAAGATCTGGTCCGCGCTGATGTCCGGGAACAGCACCGCCGCGGTGAGGATCACCGACAGCACCACCAGCACACCGACGACCACGGAGGTGAACAGGTTGGTGAGCCGTCCGTTGACCCACGGCCCGAGCACCGCCTTGTCGTTGCACAGCAGCAAGAGGAACACTGTCGCCGACGGCAGCAGCACTCCCGCCAGCGTCTGCACCCCGGTGGTGAGCAGGCCCAGCGGCGAGCCCGGGATGACCACGAGGGTGGCCGACAGTCCGACGAGACCGGCGTACACCGCGTAGAAGCCCTTCGCGTGCCGTGCCCCGCGATGCAGCGAGTGCTTCATCCCGAAGACGTCACCGATCGCGTACGCGCTCGACAGCGACACTGCGAACGCCCCGACGATCGACGCGTCCAGCAACGCGACGGCGAACAGCGCGCCCGCCGTACGTCCCGCGTAAGCCTCGATGCCGTTCGTGACAGCAGCTGTGTCGGAGAACGGTGTGCCGGTGCCCGCGAAGGCCGCCGCCGCGATTCCCATGATCGCGGCCGCGCCGACCATCACCACGGCCAGGCCGATCCACAGATCCGCCTTCTCGTAGCGCATGAACCGCGGCGTGATGCGCTTGTCGATCACGTAGGACTGCTGGAAGAACAGCTGCCACGGCGCGACCGTGGTGCCGACGATCGCGATGATCAGCAGCATCAGCTCAGCCATCCCGCCAGGTCCGGCCGGCATTGTCGGCACGAGGCCGCCGAGCATTTCCGCTGGTGCCGGGTGCGCGAAAACGTAGACCGGGATCAGCGTCAGCGAACCGAGGCAGAAGAAGATCGCGATCCGCTCGAACCGCCGGAAGCTGCCGGTGAACGCGGCTCCGACGATGACGGCCGCGGCCAGCACGACCGACGGAACCGTCGGCAGGCCGAGGTAGCGGGTCGCCATCGTGATGCCGATGAACTCGGTGACCAGCGTCAACGCGTTGAGCAGGAACAGGTCGAGTACCGAGAACGCGCCCCAGAACTTGCCGAAGCGTTCGAGGATCAGCCGGGCGTGCCCGACGCCGGTGACCGCGCCGAGGCGGAGCACCATTTCCTGGTTCACGTACAGCACGGGCACCAGAAGCAGCAGGGTCCACAGCAGCTTCGGGCCGTAGTTCTGCCCGGCCTGGCTGTAGGTGGCGAACGCGCCGGCGTCGTTGTCGCCGACCAGCACGATCAACCCCGGTCCGACGATCGCGAGCAGGGTCTTGAGCTTGGCGCTGAGGCCGGTCCGCGGCGCGGAGTCGCCCGCTTTGATGGTGCCGAGCGCGCCGCGGATGTCGCCGACGTGGTGGTCGTCGAGGACCGCGGTGGTGCGCCGGTCGATGTGCACGGCTGTGTCAGTGGTCATGACGAGCACTCCCTTCGGCCTCTGGCGGGCCGATCGGGGCACCCGGGTTCCGCGCACTCCGAAGACCCGTCCGGCGCGGGCCGGACGGGCGGGGAAGCGGGATCAACCGGGGATGCCGGAAGACGGGGACAAGTCGGGGTCCGAGGGCGTACTTCGCCCTGGGCTCGTGTCGTGCATCGCCCTCACCTCCCCGCTTTTCCGGCTCCTGAAGTACTCAACGCCATCCTCCGGAGAACTGTCAAGCGCTTGTACAAGTGTTGTAGTCATCAATGTGACTCAGGTCACTGTCGAGGTAATGTCGAGAACGCCGTCCCGGCTCCGTCCCCGCAGCACCTGGCCGAGCACGAGGCCGCAGACCGAGAAGGAGACCGTCATGGAACCGCAGGAAATCGCCGAGGTCCTGAACCGCCCGCTCAGCCGCGAACTGCTCGCCCGCGACATCACCCGGCTGGCCTATGTCGCGAAGGACGGCACGCCGCGCAGCGTCCCGATCGCGTTCAGCTGGAACGGTACCGAGATCGTCTTGTGCACCACCAAGAACGCCCCGAAACTGCCCGCGCTGCGGGCGAACCCGATGGTCGCGCTGACCATTGACACCGAGTCGCACCCGCCGAAGATCCTGCTCCTGCGCGGTCGCGCCGAGCTCGACTACGTCGACCACATCCCGGAGGAGTTCCTCGAGATGAACGGCACCTACGAGATGACGCCGGAACAGCGCGTCGAATGGGAGGCCGAGGTCCGCTCCCTGTACGTCGACGGCATGGTCCGCATCGTCGTGACTCCGACCTGGGCGAAGCTCATCGACTTCGAAACCACGCTGCCGTCGGCGGTCGAGGAACTGGCGCAGCGCCGGGCACAAGCCGCGGGCGCGTGACTCGAAAACCCCGTCGCCATCCACTGATCCACTACACTCGCTCGTCTGCGTAGTTTCCTCGACGCGCGAAGGCGGAGCGCATGATCCTGGTGACGGGTGCGAGCGGCAACCTGGGATCAGCGCTGGTCGACCAGTTGCGCGCGGCCGAGGTGCCCTTCCGTGCCGCTTACCATTCCCCGGAGAAGACAGAGAAAGCCGCCGCTGAGGGAATCGACGCGGTCACCGTCGAAATGTCCGATCCGGCCAGCCTGCAACCGGCGTTGGCCGGAGTGTCGAAGGTGTTCCTGCTGGGTGCGACGAGCCCCGGACAGACCGGCAACGAGTCCAATGTGGTCGAAGCTGCCGTGTCCGCCGGGGTCTCGCACGTGGTGAAACAGTCGCTGTGGCGGGCGGACGAGGAACTCACGCCGATCGCCCGGCTGCACCGCCCGATCGAGCGGATGCTGGAGACGTCGCCGCTGTCCTGGACGTTCCTCCGGGCGAACTTCTACCTCCAAGCCTTTTCGGGAAACTGGGCCGGAACCATCCGGTCCGGGAACTTCTTCGCCAGCCCGCTGATCCGCGGTCCGATTGCCTTCGTGGACGCCGAAGACATTGCCCGCGTAGCGTTTCGGGTCCTGACCGAGGACGGTCACGCAGGCAAGGCGTACGCACTGACCGGCCCCGAGGCGCTGACGTACGACGAAGCCGCGGCAGTGCTGTCCGAGGTGCTCGGCCGGCCGATCGCGTACCGCGGAATGTCGAACGAGCAAGCACTTTCCGCATTGGCCAAAGCCGGAATGTCCTCGTTTCATGCCAAAGCGCTGGTCGAGGTATGCAACACGTACCTGGACGGCGGCGCGGAAACCGTGACGTCCGCAGTCGAGGACGTCACCGGCCAACGGCCGCGGAGCTTCCGCGAGTTCGCGACGGCGCACCGGCATTGTTTCGAGCAAGCACAAGGCAACTGAGCGCGGCGGCGACGAGGCTGAGCCCGGCGGTCACCAGGAAGACGTCGCCGAGGTCCGCGGTGTTGGCGTACACCAGCCCCAGCACGGCGACTCCGATGGTTTGGCCGAGTTGGCGGAAAGTGGCCATCGCACCGGATGCCATCCCGGTGCGGTCTGGGGGCACCGCGCTGAGGAGCGCGGTACTGGTCGCTGGCCCGGCGATCCCCATTCCGGCACCGGTCACGACCAGCCCAGGAAGGAGGCTGAGCCAGGTCGAGTCGCGGTCGAGCATAATCCACTCCAGCCCGCAGCCCGCCGTTGCCAGCAGAGCGCCGATTCCCAGGACGATGCCCGGTGGAATGGTATGCAGCCGCTTACCGATCAGCATTGACGCAACGAAAGACGTTGCCGCCAAAGGGATCAGCGCGAGGCCTGCCGCAGTCGGATTGAGGTGCAGCACTGATTGCAGCCAGATCGAGGCGTAAATCAGGCAGGCGAACACGGACGAACTCGCGACGACCACGATCAGCACAGTCACGAAGGACGCCTGCCGGAACAGTGCGAGGTCGAGCATCGGATGCTGTACCCGCCGTTCTATCGCGACGAAAACGACCAGCGCCACGGCCGCGAGGGCGAATACCGGCAAGGAAACGTGGATCAACCCGAAGACCAGCGCACCAGAACAGGCGCCGAAAGCCACCATGCCGCCGAAGTCGATCCGGGTGCCAGCCGGCCTTCTCGGCGATTCGGCCAGGTATTTGCTGGTCAGGAGCAACGTCAGCACGCTCAACGGCAGGTTGAGGAAGAAGATCGCCTGCCAGCCAGCCCATTGCGTCAAAACGCCGCCGAGAAACGGCCCCGCCGCACCAGCGCCGCCGAGCACCGACGTCCAAATCCCGAACGCGGTTCCTCGTTCTTTGCGCGCATAACTGGCTCCCAGCAGCGACATCGCAGTCACCATCATCGCCGCGCCGCCGATCCCTTGAATCGCCCGCGCACCGATCAACACGCCGGCATTCGGCGCGAGCGCGCAGCCCAGCGAGGCCACGGCGAACAACGCCACCGAGCCGACGAAAACCCTGCGTTGCCCGAATAGATCACCGATCGCGCCCGCGCTCAACGCGAGAACGGCGAGCACCAAGGTGTAGCTGTTGACCACCCATTGCAAGCTGGTCAGCGATGCTCCCAGCCCGCGAGCCATCTCCGGCAACGCCACTGTCACCACGGTGGTGTCGAGGATCAACATGAACGACCCGAGGCAGATCGTCGCCAACGGCCCCCATTTGCGCATAACAGCCCCTTTCACTCTCCCTCGAAGAGTGATCGAGCCTCAGCGGGTACCTCAAGCGAACTGGCTTCCAGTGGCGGATCCCGTCATCAGCTACCGTGAAGTGATGAAACCCGTCACACTGGACTCCGTGGACCGGCAGCTGATCCACGCCCTGGACCTCGACGGACGTGCCCCTTTCGCGCGGATCGCCGACGTGCTCGGCGTTTCGGAAAACACCATCGGGCGGCGGTACCGGCGGCTGCGGCAGGCCGGAGTGCTCCGGGTGGTCGGCGCGGTCGCGAGCGCGAGGCTGGGGTACGAGCTGTGGACGGTCCGGTTCGCCTGCGCACCCGCGTCCAGCATCCCGATCGCGGCGGCTCTGGCCAAGCGTCCGGACACGTTTTGGATCCATTTGCTTTCCGGCGGCACGGAAATCGCGTGTACAACGCAGTCGTCCATTGAGCAGGAACCCGACGTGCTGCTGCTGGACAAACTCCCGCGAAGCAGCCGGATCACGTCCGTGTCCGCGCATCAGATGCTGCACGGCTTCACGCGCCTTGGCGGTTGGCCGGCGTTGTCCGAGGAGCAGGTCGCCGCCCTGCAAGTACCGGTTGACCCGGCCGAAGAGATCACCTTCGACGAGGCAGACCGTCGCATCGTGCAAGTCCTGGCAGAAGATGGTCGCGCAAGCTACGGCGAACTAGCCGCAGCGTCCGGCCTGTCCGAGTCGACCGTGAAACGCCGAATCGAAACCCTGCGTCAATCGGGAGTGTTGACTTACCAGCTAGACATTTCTTTGCGCGCCTTAGGTTTCCACTCGGAAGCGCGACTGTGGATGGCTGTGCGTCCCTCGTCTGTCGTGGCGGTCGCGGCTGCCTTGGCGGAACACGAGGAAGTGCAATTCGCCGCTGTCACCACCGGCCCGACGAACCTGGTCGCCGCGATCGCCTGCCGCAACGCGGCGCACCTGTACGAATACCTCACCGAACGCGTCGGATCTCTCGACGGGATCCAGCAAATGGAAACCGCACCCGTCGTGCGCACGGTGAAACGCAGCGGATCACTGCTCCCGCTCTGAAACCGCCGGCCTCCCGCTGTAGGCAGTAAGAACGGCGGACAACGAGCCGTGCTGCCGAACCTGGCCCTCGTCCATCCACAGCGCGGCGTCGCACAGCTCCGCGAGCAATTCGTCGGAGTGATTCGCGAACACCAGAATCCCCGACCGTTTCACCAGGTCCTTGAGCCGATCGCGCGCCTTGGCGAGAAACGCCGCATCGACCGTGCCGAGCCCTTCGTCGAGCAGCAGAATCTCCGGATCGATCGTCGTGACGACCCCGAGCGCGAGCCGCACCCGCATGCCGGCCGAGTACGTGCGCAACGGCAGCTGCAGATAGTCGCCCAGCTCAGTGAACTCCGCGATGTCCTCGACGCGCTTCGCCATCTGCCGGCGGCTCATCCCGAGAAACAAGCCCTGGACCAGGATGTTCTCGCGCCCGGACAGCTCCGGATCCAGCCCGACCCCAAGATCGAACACCGGCGCGACGCGCCCCGCGACGCTCCGGACGCCGCGCGTCGGCTCATAGATCCCGGACAGCAAGCGCAACAACGTGGACTTCCCAGCCCCGTTATGCCCCACCAATCCAACGCGGTCGCCCTCGTCGAGCCGGAACGACACGTCCCGCAACGCCTCGATCACCGGCACCCTAGCTCCGCTGGCGATCCTGCCTCCGACCTTCCCGAGCACACGCTTCTTCAACGACCGCGTCTTGGCGTCGAAGATCGGAAAGTCGACGTAGGCGTTGCGCACCTCGATGCTGACCATGGCCCCTCCCCTAGATGCGAACAGAAATTACCATTCGCATCTATCCGACGCTACCGGTAACGTGCCGCGAGTGAGCCAGACCAGCGAGGGCTTCCGCCCGCCGCAACAAGCGCGCAGCCGTGCTTCGCTGCAGAAAGTGCTGACCGCCGCCGAACACGTCCTGGCCGAGCAAGGCTTGGAGTCCTTCACCGTCGCCGCGGTGGCTTCGCAGGCGGGGATGTCGGTCGGCACGATCTACCGCCGCTTCGACGGCAAGGAACAGCTGCTGCACGCCGTCAAGGACCGGCTGTTGACCCAGCTGGAAACGAACGTCCGAGACGCCCTCCGCTCAGCGTCGCCAGACCTCCGCTCCCTCTTCACCGCCTTCGTGGCGGCCCTGGCGCAGACGTTTGCCGACCACGACCGGATCTTCCCGGAACTCCTGGACGCCCAACGCTCCGACGCCCGAGACCGCGGTCTGGCCGCACTGTCCGCGATCCAAGACGCCCTGCTGGAAGCCCTGCCCCCGGATGATGCCTCCGACGTGAAAATGGCGGCCCGAACGATCATCGGCGCCTGCGTCCACCGCGCCGCGACCTGCCGATTCTGGCCAGACGGCCGGTCATGGAAGACCTGGGCAAAGGAGGCGACGGAGATGGCGCTGACGTACCTGACTTCTCCAGCCGCACCCCCCGCTAGGATGTAGCCAGCAGCACGCGACTGCCCTCGTAGCTCAGGGGATAGAGCACGGCTCTCCTAAAGCCGGTGTCGCAGGTTCGAATCCTGCCGGGGGCACAAAACCCCAGGTCACCGAGGTGGCCAGGGGTTTTGCTCCCGCCGCGCCCATGCTTAACCCTCTTCTTTGGGCGGCTCGATGTCCGGCCGTTCTCCGAGCGCGGGACCGGCATCCTCGCCGACGACGCCGCGTTCCATGTAGTCCTCCTGCGTCGTGCTGATGCGCTCGTGGCCGAGGTAGTCCGCGATCTCCCGCGCCGTCAGCCCGGCGGCGTCGAGCACGGCGGCGACGTAGTGCCGGAAATCGTGCGGATGCAGGCCCTTGAACGGCGTCTCCGCGACCACCCGCCGGATCTGGGCGCGGGTGTTGTCCGGGTCCCTCAGCGTGCCTGCACCCGACGGGAATACCCACTTCGACTCCGAGGCCGCATGGCGTGCTTTCAGGATCAGCATGACCCAGGCGGGCGGGCGGACTGTGCGCATCCCGGCCCGGCTCTTCGTGTGGTCCTGGACGAACAGCCCTTGCCCGGTCACCCTGATCACGGTGCCGTGGAACCGCACCGTCCCCTTGTCGAAATCGATCGAGGTTTCCCAGTCCAGCGCGAGCAGTTCGCCGATGCGGCAGCCGAGACCCGAGAGCACGTCGACCATGTCGACCAGGTCCCACCGCTTCGCAGCCTTGGACGCGTGGAACACGCCGAGGACTCGGCCGATCGTGCGGGCGTTGACCATGCGCTCTTTCTTGCGCTTCTTCGCGCCCAGGCTTTCGATCTCCCGCACCGGGTTCTTGTCGATCGCGTCATGTCGGACGACCAAGGCGAAGATCCCGGACAGAACCACCTTTGCGTGCGAAGCTGCCCCGCGGCCGTGCCGGTCCCGAATCTCAGTGATCACCCGGTTGGCCGTGGAGACCAGGACGTCGCCGACGCGTCGTTCTCCGACCGCGTTGACGAGGTAGCGGTTCCACGTGTCGCGGTACTCGCGCTTGGTCCGGGCGGCCTTGCTCGATTCGTCGACCTCCTTGAGCCACATCGCTGCCGCGACACAGACTTTGGTCTCCGGCTTGATCTCGCCGTCGCCGTTGCGCCGCTTGCGGTCGCGCAGCGCTTCGAGCAAGTTGCTGGTGGCCTTGGCTTTCGAGTCGCCGACCCGTTCCACCGGACGCGTAACGCCGTCGTAGTCCTTGTAATTCGCCACCGCTCGGCATTTGCCGTTCGGCAGGTCGTGCGTGCGGATCTTGCCCCAGGTCCCGAGCGGCAGCGACGGCCGGGCCATCAGGCGCTCGCCTGTTCTGCGATCCAGGCGTCGACCTCGTCGGCGCGGAAGCGGATGTATTTGCCGATGCGGTAGCCGTTCGGGCCTTTGCCGGTCTTGCGCCATTGGTAGACGGTGTTGACCGGGACGCTGAGGTAGTCGGCGAGGTCAGTCACGGTGAGCAGTTTGTTGTCCATGGTCGTTTTCCTTGCTGTATTTGTGTTTGCGGTCGTCTCGGATGCGGTGGGCGATGGCGGCGGCGAGTTCGCGTTCGGCGTCGTCGCGGTAGCCCGCGCCGTCGAAGGTCCAGTTGTTGACCACGGCGATGGTGTCGGCGCGGTCGGCGAGGCCGAGGCGTTCGAGGGTTTCCTCGAGCCGGAAGCGGCGGCGGTCGCCGCGGATGTCCTTGAAGGTGGTGGAGTAGGCGCGGGACTTGGTGAGGAAGTGGCCGCGGAAGGCGAGCATGTGCGCCCAGCGGCGCAGGTTCAGGTCCTCGTAGCGTTCGAGGCTGCCGAGGTCCCAGGCGGTCTGGATGATGCGGCGGTGGTGGTCGGAGACCCGCAGGTGCGCGATGTCGCGTTCGGAGCGGATCGGCCGGTCCGCGGCTTCGCTTTTGCCGGTGCCTTTGGTGGCGTACTTGGCGATGTAGGCGGCGAGGCGAGCCTCGCTGATTCGGCCGGCGTTGTCCTCCAGCTCCGCGGAGCCCAGGGGTTCGATGCGGCGGACGTCGACCTGGTCGCCCCAGGTCAGCACCAGCGGGGTTCCGTCGGGGAGCGCGGTGGCGGCGTAGGCGGCAGCGGCGGCGGCGTAGATCGCGTCTTCCAGCAGGTCCGGGTGGGCCCAGGCCGGGGCGGGGTCGGCTGCGCCGTCGGGGCCGTCGAGGCGGACCACGGCGTGGAAGTGCACGAGTCCGCGCCGCTGGTACTCGGCGACCTTCCCGTAGGACAGGCGCGCTTGGTCGGCGAACTCGCGGGCTTTGAGCCCGGCGCGTTTGGCGATCTCGCGGCGCAGCCGGGTCACGAACCGCTGCCACAGCACCCCGGCGTGCGCTTGCCACAGCACCGAGCCGGTGTAGTCGTAGCTGTCGGGGTCGAGCGGGGTGCCGACGCGCGGGTCGGCGTCGAGGTGGTAGTCCCCGCAGCCGCACGGGATGCGTTTGCCGCGCGCGCTGGTCCGGGCGTGGTGCACCGGCCCGAAGGACGGGGCGGTGAGGGTGACGAACGCGCGGGGCCGGTCGGTGACATGCTCCGGGACGCCTTTGTGGCCGCCGACGAGTCCGGCGCGGACGAGGTGGAAGGCGTCGGCGGCGTAGCGGTCGGAGCAGGCGGGGCAGACCGATTCGCGGCGGTTGCCGCAGGGGACGAAGATGTCGCCGCCGTGGTGGTGCAGCACCTGGCCGGTGGCGGCGTCCTGGAGCTGGTGGGCTCCGCCGAGGCGGACGGGGCGGGCGCAGCCGTTGACGGCGTGCACTTTGGCACGCCATTGGTCGTAGTCGCGCATCCGGACCCGGTAGGCGATGCGGTCGTCCAGCGTGTGCATGTCGGTGGCCCTTTCGTTCGCGGGCATGGAAAACGGGCGCGGGAACCAGCCGGTGCGGCCAGCTCCCGCGCCGTCGGTCGGTGCGGGGCGGTTCAGGCGGTGACGGGGTGTCCGTTGTGGCCGGTCAGGTCGGCGGCGATGCGTGCGGCCATGGCGTCGGGGACGCGGGCGGCGCGGCGGATGTCGTCGGCGGTGAGGTCGCGGCCTTCGTCGCGGGCGGCGTCGGCGGCGGCGTGGATCTTGCTGGCGATCTCCGGCGGGAGTTTGAGCCGGGGAGCCGTGCGCGCGGCCGGTGCGGGGGCCTGCGGTTCGGGCGGCGTTGCCGCCGGGACCGGTGCAGGGGCAGGCGTGGGGGGAGTGTCGGCCGGGGCGCGGCGCATGAGGAGCTTGACGACCACGAGGAACCCGAGTGCGGGCATCGCGGCGACGAGCCATCCGGCCGGGGTGGGTTCGGCGAGGGCGACTTGTGCGGTCATCTGGACGCCGAACCCGGCGACCAGGACGCCGAGGGGGAAGCTGAAGCGGCGGTGTCGGCCGGTGCGGTGGTCGCGCTGGACTTCGAACCCGGCCACGATCACGATGCCCTCGATCACGACCGCATCGGCCCAGGCGATCCAGCCGGTCTGTCCGTGGTGGACGGCCCAGTCGTGGGTGTGGGTGAACCCGGCCGCCGCGCCGATCAGGCCGAGGGTGGCGGCGACCAGCAGGCGAACGATGTCCACCAGCCGACGAGTCGCGCGTGCACTGTCCGCAGTGGACATGGGTTCCTCCTATTCGTGGCCGGTGCGGAAGCGTTCCGCGGAGCGGCGGAACACCCCGGCGTAGGTGTCGAGCCAGCGGGCGAGCTCGTCGGACAGGTCGGCCAGGCGGGGCTGGACGAACCACGGTTCGCCGTCGTGCATGCCGCGTTCGAGCGCGTACAGCTCGTGGAATTCGTCGACGACCGCCTGTATCTGGCGGAACGCGTCGGCGACGTTCTCGCCGAAGTGGTGTTCCATCGCGCTGGTTTCCTTCCGTGAGGGGTCAGGACGGGCCCGGCAGGTGCAGGGCGTCCTCGTTGTCTGCGAGATCGGCGCGGAAGACGTCGACGAGGCGTTCGCACTCGCGGATGATCCGCACGTCCAGGTCGATCAGCTCCAGCACGGTCGACGAGGTGTCGTCGCCGGTGTGGTGTTCGAGGCCGCGTGCGGCGGCGTCTTCGTATTCGTCGACGAGCGCGACCAGCGGCCAGACGATGCCGCTGATGTCGCCGGTCACGACGGCGTCCCGCCGGTGAGGTTGCTCCAGCGCTGGAGCATGGTGCGGCCGCGTGCGGTGAGCTTGAGCGGCGTGACCGGCCGCCGTATCGCGCCGTGCATCGCCGAGACGGTGTCGCGGCTCCCGCCCTGGGTGACGTAGCCGATGGACATCAGGTGCAGCACGACCTCCTCGTCCAGGGCGGCGCGGACGCGGTCGGTGTCCTCGAACACCAGCACCCGGTCGGTGTCGTCCAGCAGCGCGAACCGCCCTTCGCGAACCTCGGCGAGCACGTCCTTGGCGACCGACGGGTTCGCGCCCTGCCCGGTGTCTTTGCGGCGATTGACCCGCGCGGGCGGGCACTGGCGGCCGGACTGCGGCGCGGGAGCGGCGTCGACGGTGCCGAAGAGCCCGAGCTGCGCCGGGTCGCGGCGGGTCACCGGACACGCTCCCGGCCGACCGGCCCGAACTCGCGGCTGCGGAAGTCCGCGAGCGCGATCCCGACGCCGAGTCCGATGCACCCGAACACCGCCGTCGCGGCCCAGAACAGCGCCGACGGCCCTTGTGCGGCGTAGATGAGGATCAGGACGAGCAGGGCGGGCGCGCCGAGCTTGAGCCACAGCCACGCCCGCCACACGTAAAAACCGATGCGCCACATGGGTTTACTCCTCTGCGTCTTCAGGTCGGTGGTGCGGGCAGAACACGAGCTGTTCGGACGTGGCCAGCCAGGCGGGCTCGAAATAGACCACGTGCAGAACCGCGTCCCAGGACAGTTCCGGCCGCGTCGCCGCGGCTGCGTACGGGCGCTCGCCGCACACCCCGCAGCGCGGGAAGAACACCTCGTCGTAGCGCGACAGCTCCGGGGACTGTCCGTCGTCGGCGTGCCGGTCGAACGCGGCGCGCGCCTCGCCCTCGTCGGTGGTGCACGCGACGATCTGCGTGAAGGTCCGCCGCCGGGGTCCACTGCCGCCGGTGCGTTCGCAGGCGACCACCCAGTACGTCTCGCGCACCAGGCACGGGTAGTAGACGAGCTGCCCCATCACGCCCTACCTTCATGACGTGCCGCCGGTCGTCCGGAATGATCGGTGGGCGCGGGCGGGATCGGCATGGCTTTCATCACGCTGCTCCCCGATGGCTCAGGTGGCTCCGCCACCGGTCCCGCCACCTTGTTCTGACCGCTGATTAGGCGCTGCGGACCATCGCTATGTAGGGCGTTGACGGCGGAATGAGGTTGCCGCGCCAAGCCGTTCGCTGAAGGACCGGAGGAGCCGTGACGCTGGTGGCGGGCATCGACATCGCCAAGGAATTCCATTGGGCCGCAATCGTTGTGGCTGAAACCGGGCGGGAGCTTGTATCGCGGCGAGTGGACAATGCGCCCGACGCCATCGGCGAGTTCATTGCCGAGCTCGCCCAGGCCGCCGCCGAGCACGGTCCGGCGACAGTGGGCATCGACGTGCTGGGCGGAATCGCGGGCCTGGTCACCGCGATGCTGCTGGACACCGAACACCGCTTGGTGCACGTGCCCGGCCTGACCGTGAACCGCTCCCGCCACGGCACCCGCGGCGGCGAGCACAAATCCGACCCCCGCGACGCCCGGGTCATCGCCGACCAGCTGCGGCTGCGCGAGGACTGGCGGCCGGTCACCGGCGACGACGAGCTGACCCTCGACCTGCGCCTGCTGGTCTCGCGCCGCAGCGACCTGGTGACCGAGCAAACCCGCCGCATCAACCGGACACGCGACATGCTGACCGGCATCTTCCCCGGCCTGGAGCGAGCTCTGGACCTGACCAACCTCGGGGACCTGCGCCTGCTGACGCGCTACACCACACCGGCCGAGATCCGCCGGGCCGGACGAGCCCGGATCACCGCCTACCTGCACCGCAACGGGGTCCGCAGCGACCGCGCCGACCGACTTGCCGCTGCCGCGCTCGAGGCCGCCGGACACCAACGCGTGCGGGTGCCCGGCGAAACGCGCACCGCGCAGTTCGTGCGCGAGCTGGCCAACGATGCGCTCACCACGCGCGCTCGTCTGTCCGCCGTGGATTCCGAGATCGCCGAGGTTCTTGACCAGCACCCTGACGCGGCCCTCGTCCGGAGCCTGCCCGGAATGGGGGCCACCCTCACCGCCGAATTCCTGGCCGAAGCAGGCGACCTGGCCCGATTCGCCGGCGCTGACGCGCTCGCTGCCGCCTCGGGCCTGGCTCCTGTGCTGCAACAGTCCGGGAAGATGCACTACCTGCGCAGAGCCACCGGCGGCGGCAAGAACCTCAAACGCGTCTTCTACCACTCCGCGTTCTGCGCTATCCAAGCCGACCCGGCCAGCAAGGCGTTCTACGCGCGCAAACGAGCCGAAGGCAAACGACACCAACAAGCCCTCATCGCACTCGCACGCCGCCGCGTGACGGTTCTCTACGCGATCCTGCGCACCCGCCAGCCGTACCAGGCCAACCACACCACAGTCACCCCTGCCGCTTGACAAAAGCATTAGACAGCCACCACCGACAGGGCCGGACCGGCGTGGTAGCCGCGGAGAATGAACGCGACCATCTCGTCCAGCTCCCGGTCGGACACGTACGCGGCGCGGACGCGCTGGGGGACCCGCGAGCGCGGCCGGATGACGAACCCGATCCCGGCGGTGTCCTCGCTTTCGGGGATCTCGTCGGCGAGAGCGCCGCGCAGCCGTGCGCCGTCGCCGAGGACCATGTCCACATGCGACTGCGAGGTCACCCGCAGGCAGATCCGGACCGGGAACAGGTCGCGGACCGGGACGGTGTCCTTGGTCGGTTCCTGCACCAGCGCCATCGTCGCGTGCCCGGTCGCGCGGCCCTGGGACACCGCGATCGCGAGGTCCTTGCGCAGCGTGCGGGCGATGGTGCCGTCGCCGTAGGCGAGCAGCGCGCCGATCTCGTCGACGATCAGCAGGTTCAGCGGCGTCTCGCGCGACATCGTGATTTTGCGCTTGCCGGTCGCGGCGAAGTCCCGCTGCACCCGGCGCAGGTCCTCGATGAACTCCCGCACCAGCTCCGCGCAGGCGGCCTCGTCGTGCTCGTAGCGGTGCGCGACGCCTTGCAGTTTGCGGAACTCCATCTGCTTCGGGTCGCAGATCCACAGCCGGACCAGCCCGTCCCGGATCAGCGGGGCCAGCCCGCGCAGCAGCGACAGCGGGATCGAGTTCTTGCCCGCCCCGGTCGCCCCGGCGATGAAGGTGTGCTTGCCCAGCACCGACAGCCGCCAGTCGGTGCCGTACTCGGTGTCGCCGACGTAGATGTCGCCCGGGTCGACGGCGCCGGATTCCTCGGGCATGTCCGGGGCCGGGATGGTCTCGGTGAACGGCTCGCGGCGTTCGATGATCAGCGACACCTGGCCGGGCTTGACCCGTTCCAGCGCGATCCGCTCCACCCGCAGCGTGTCGGCGAGGTCTTCGAGCTTGTCGTTGAACGCGCGACGCCCCATGCCCGGCGGCAGCAGCAGCGTCACCGTGTCCACCGAGGGGGAGAACGACTGCACCCGCACCACCCGGGGGAACTCGGCCCGCCCGGTGCGCCGGTTGGTGACGTACAGGTCGCACGCCTGCAACGCCTTGTTCAGCTTCGGCCCGCAGTACTTCGACCAGCGGCGACGCCACGCACGGATCCGCGGGGCGGCGTAGTGGTCGAACGTGTCCGGGTGCGCCCGGTACCAGGTGCACAGCCCCAGCGTCGTCCCGCCGACGATCCCGCCGGTCGCGGTCCACCCCAGCTCCAGCCCGGAGGCGGCCAGTCCGGCCGGCATGAGCACCGACCCGGGGTGGCGGGCGGTCCACTTGAGGCCCCGGAACTCGAACCCCGCCCGGCGGTCCGACTTCGGAATGCGGTTCTTCATCGCGGTACTCCCTTCCGGCAGCACGAAAACGGCCCCGCTCGCCTCGTCCGGTCAGGACAAAGGGGGCGGGGCCGATCCGTGCGACGTTCGTCTGTCGTGTTCTCAGTTCGCCAGCGCGGGGCGTGCGTCCAGCAGTTCCGTGGACAGCGTGCCCATCGCGCGGGCGGCTTTGTCGTGCGCGGCCTTGAACCCGTTGCGGTGCACCGGCATCCCGCGCATCGCGTCCTTGAGCGTGCTCATCGCCGAGTGCAGGTCGTCCACGACCCGGTCAACCTGATGCGCCATGGCTCAGAGCCTCCAATCCCGCGAGACGAGTTCCGCCTCGTGCTTCTTGCCCAGCGTCCGCAACCGGTCCAGCTCGTCGAACGCCTTGGTGCGGAACGCTTTCAGCTCGTCCCGCGTCGAGATCGTCCACGACTCCGAGGCGTGCCCGTCGTCGTAGGAATCGATCAGCTTGTCCACCTCCGCCAGCACCTCCGCCACGAGGTCCAGCGCCGCGGTGAACGTGCCGTAGCGCTCCTGCGCCCGGCGATTCAGGTAACCCACCTGCATCCTGCCTACCCTTCCCGAGTTGCGGCGGTCAGCTGCACCGCCGTGGTGAGATCAGCGGTCAAAAACCCGACCGCGTTGCCGACCGCGACCCGGATGTCCCGGTCAGGTTCCGCCGCGACGAACCGCCGGTAGGCGTCCTGCGCGGCCTCGATGATGGCGACGATCTCCGGCATGTCAGGAGTCCTTCCGGATCACGTGCTGCGCCTCCCGCAGCCCCTCGCAGTAGCCCGCCTGCCACGCCAGATCGTCCGCCGGTTCGGCCAGCGCCAGTTTCCGTTCGGCCTCCAGCCGGGCCGCGAGCATCCGGATCACCACTCCCACGCGCACCGGGCGGCTCATCGCTTGACCTCCCGCACCAGCACCACGATGCCCGCGAACACCGCGAGCCCCGCCATCACCGGCGACGCGAAACCCAGGCAGACCACGAGCGCCAGCCAGAACACAAACGGACTGAAATTCGCCACCATCACCAAACCTCCTAGTCTCCGAAGTACTGCCACTGCCGGGAACAGACCTCACAGGTCGCGATTCCCGTTGCCGACAAGAAAAAATTCGCTGTGCAGTCGTGCGCGGCCATCAGCAGCCCCGCTCGTCGATCCGGATGCAGTCCTGGCAGCGGGGCACGCCCCACGCGAAGAACCACACCCGCTCGTGCTCGCCGGGCCCGAACACCAGCCCGCACAAACTCGTCCGGACACCCTTCAACCACTGGTGTTCCGCTTGGATGTGCACCATGTCCTCGGACATCACAGGCCCCGCTTCGGGCCGTACGGGTCGAACGTCGACAGCCCGTCCCGTGCCGTGAAAACCGTGTGCATGCCGTTCTCCCTTCCGCAATGCGAATCCGTGGTGAAACCCCAGGACTCCCGGACGAGAAACACCCGGGAATCGAGGCGCGCCACCACAAACAGGCGCGTTTTAGGCATGGATCGGCCCACTCTGTATTTGTCAATCAACGGAAAGCGCCCTTGCCCGACTCGAAAACGGGCAGCCAACCGACTTGGGAAGGGCTCCAGGGTGGTGGTATCCGCGCACGGCCGGGGAGGAAGCCGCCGCGAGACCGGGCACCCGCCGGTCAGGAAACCGGGCTAGGCAGCGTCGCGAACCGCGCCAGCACCGGCAGGCTTCAACCCCTCCGCCTTGAACCACAGGCCCGACCCCGTGATCCGGCCCTCGTCGTTCGTCGTCTGGTAGGTGTTCAGCACCGGGTCGATCAGCTCCACATAGGTGCCCTCGTCGAACCCCTCGCCCGGGTCCGTCGCCAGCGTCACCTTGATCTCCTCGCCCTTGCCGATCCGGCCATTGCGGCCCGCCTCCCGCGGCTTCGCGAACAGCATCACCACGAACGACGCCTCGCCCGTCCGCCGATCCACCGCCGGGACCATCTCCCCGTCCCTGCCCTCCCGCATCTTCATCACGGGCGCTTCGGTGACCATGAACTTGTAACCGCCGCTGTAGAACGGGATGTCCTGCATCGCGAACCTCCTGGTCAGACCTTCCGGTGTAGACCCCCTAAACACCGGAAGCGAGCTGTTGTCGGTCGTCGTTGAGGGGGTCTAAACGAGAAGGTACGCCGTCCTCGCTTCGGGTGTCAAGGGGGTCTAAACTTCGAGTGCATGGAGGCCGAAAGCGAGTTCGAGAGCGTCCGCAGTGACCCGGACCCGATCAGACGAGGGCAGCGCGCGTCCTCGCTGCTCGTCGTCTACCAGCAGCGGGCCACCGAGCTTGCGCGGCTCCGGAAAGAGGCCATCGAGGAAGCGCACCGATTGCGCGGGATGAGCTACACGGAGATCGCTTCGGCTCTCGGGATCACCAAGGGTCGCGTCACTCAGATCCGGTCGACTGCTCCGCGGCCGGAGCGTGCGTTCTTCGGAGTCGGTCCGGTCGCCATCGGAGTTCCGTGGCGCTACCAGACTACGGATCGCGAGCGTCCACTCATCGCCGCCGAAGATGCGGAGACCGGTGAACAGCTCGAAAGGCTGGTCGATGGCTTGTCGCTGGCCGTGACGCGCTTCCAGATCGAGCCGGACCGTGACGCCCTGCCCGAAGGTGACGCGGTTGTCGTCTGTGGGCCGAAGTCGGCACCCGTCGCCGCGAAGCTCATGGAACGCGATCCAGTGCTCAGCATGGTGGAGGATGACGGTCGCTGGTGGATCCGGCATGAGCAGACTGGTGAGCGGGTGGGCTCGCCTACTGACGACGACCCGAAGGAATCGGCCGACGTCGCCTACGTTGCACGTCACCAAGTTGACGGACGGGCCGTTTTGCACATCGCTGGCATCCACGGGATCGGTTCGCTCGGCGCAACGCACTACCTGACCAGCCATCTTGCCGAGTTGTTCAGCGAGATACGCACGCACGAGTGCTCGCTGATCGTTCGCGCCAGCTACGACGGCCTGACTATCACCGGCAGCGAACTCGCGGCCGGTCCCTTCCAGTGGTGATCCCATGCATGTAACGACAGCCCAGCTTCCGCCTGCCCATGCCAGCGACGACAAGATCTTCGCCACTCCCGACGCAGTGATCGTCCTCGATGGGGCTTCGGCGTTCCGCCCGGTTCCCGTCCCTGCATCTGACTACGCCGACAAGCTAGGACGCCACATAGTAGTCAGCCTGGAACGTGATCCGTCCGTCGATCTCCGTGCGGCGTTACGGAGTGCCATCGAGAAGACCGCAGAGGAACTCAGTCTCACCCCGGGTGACTCGCCGTCCAGCACGGTAACGATCCTGCGGCGCAAAGGGCCATCCGTCGATGTGCTTGCGCTCGGCGACAGCGTGATCGTGCTGCCGGACGAAGTCGTCACCGACGACCGCATCGACGATCTCAATCTCGAACCGCGACGCCTGTACCGGGAGCGGCTTGCTTCGGGAAAGGGGTACGACGACACCCATCGACGATTGCTGCGCGAGCTTCAGGAGCAGCAAGCAGTCCGCAGAAACGCAGAAGGCGGCTATTGGATCGCCGAAGCAGTCCCAGACGCGGCGGATCACGCAGTGACGGCCTCTTTCTCTGTCGAGGCAGTGCCATGGGCAGTTCTCGCGACGGACGGTGCTTACGACGTCATGACCCACCTCGGTCTCGATGACTGGCCCGTGCTGTCCAAGGCGGACGGTGCCGAACTCTCCGCGCTTCTTGAGCGGTGCCAATCCTGGGAGGACGAAGTCGATCCGGCTGCCGTCTCGCTCCCGCGCGCCAAGCGGCACGACGACAAGGCCATCGCTGTGGTCGACGTCTGGTCCTAGCACCGGCGACCGTTGTGTTCAGAGTTTCTTTTCTTGTTCAAGGCGGCCCCTCCGGGGCCGCGCCGCTCCGGATCCGGGCACGCGGGGCCCGCCTCCGGCACCCACGCACCCGGCCCGGGCGGCAGCGCCGGGGGAGCGAGTTCAAGAAGAAAGAATGTCCTCGCCGGACGGGCAGGTCTCCGAGATGGCCGGGACCGCGCGCACGTTGCGTCCGTGAGTGACCTGCCGCCATCCCGCCGACCTCCCCGAGGGCTATCACGCCGCGTCAAGGGGGCAGTTCGGCCGGCACGCTGCGGACCGCGGGAAGGTGCCCCCTTGACCCGACGTGATCGGGCTGCGCCAGGTCGACGAGATGGCGGAGAGGCCACCCACTATTCTTCATCAAACGTAAGTACCGTGTTGTCAATCGGGCGAGCGCTCATCCATTTTGCAACAAAATCACGCCCCTTGACTGTAAGCCTGTAGCCCTGGCGCGCGGCCACTCCTGCTATTATCATATTCGCACCTCCAAGATTGACCTTCTCCAGCAGCCCATCTCGAAACAAGTACCAAAGCTGCAGGTCAAGCCATCCTGGGAGCTCGATATGGCCTAGCTCCGGCGATGTGGCAAATACCTCGAGCACGCGCTTCTCAAGGTCACCGTAGCGGTCATTTAAGACCGATAGGTTCGCCTTATACATTTGCATTGACTTTCGATCAATGTCGCCTGATGTCTTACGGGCATGACAGTTGGCGCAGAGAACGATCATATTTGAGAACTCGTGCTTGCGCACCTTTGCCCACTCGTCAATGTGATCGATTTGGAGTGGAGTTGCTTGCCGACAAGTCGGGATCGCGCACCGGTGTCCCGCCTCCACAAGCAGCGCTCGCTTGAGCTGAGCAGGGATTGCAGGTCGATCATTAGCCATGGCACGCCACTCCGCTCTGAACCGACGACGCCCGCAAGTGTGACACGACACGCTGGCACCAGAACGATCGCCAACGTCGAACTCGTCGAGCGCAGCGTGCGAGCGCAGCGTGCAACATTCGTCCAATACGGCACCAGTCAACGTCGACCAGTGACCGCCGATTTTTGCAGCTCAGACGCGTGTTGCGGCCGAGCGCCCCTGGTCACCAGCGCGACGGAGGAGGTCAAGGGGACGCCGGTTCAAGGTGTGCTTGCGGAGGCTGGCTCGAATTGCTTGAGCCATCGCTGAACTGACGCGAGGTCGCCGTACCCCGCCGCTCGAAGGGCCTCCACGATGTCTCGTCCGCTGATCAGGGCGATTGGATGCCCGTCGGAGCGGACCTCGCCGTATGCCTGGTAGTGGAAGTACGAGGTCGTCACGAACACGCCGAACTGGCGATGCCGCAACCGTGAGATCAGGCGGGAGACCTCGCGGACGCCGACCGAGTTGGTGTCGCTGTAGCACTTCGCTTCCAGTGCGAACTCGATCGCGATCGGGTCGGAAGACGGGCCGATCACGTACTCGCCGATTGCGTCGCGGCCTCCGTCGCGGCTGCGCTGCGTGACTTCGCAATTGCCGGTAGCGGGTGCGATGAGTCGCCACAGTTCGACCGCGCAGTGCTCGAAGTCGTGTTCGCGATCGCGGAACGTCTCGCGGATCTCGGCGAGGATTGCGAGCCCGGCCGGGTCGGCCGGCATTTGCTCCGCCCGCGTCCGGACGACCGTTGTGGACGGTGCCAGGAGCGGTGAGTACTTCCGCCCCTCGATCCATGCGGCCCAAGCTGCTGGAACGTGTGGACTGTCGGCGGCGCGTCCGTCGAGGACGTCGTTGATCCACTGCCGCTCGATACGGGAGACGTCGAGGACGGTGAACCGAGCGCGGTAGTTCTGGAACCGCTGTCCGCGGGTGCTGCGCCAGATCGCTTGCAGCTCGTCGTCGGAGGACAAACCCGGTCCGCCAGGCACGAGCAGGCCGCGGAACATAATCCTTCGGCCGGGGGCGGACTTCTCGAACAGGAGGAACGGGGGGACGCGACGGCGGGCCTCGGCTGACTCGTGGCTCCAGTCGAAGGAGTCCCGCAGCAGGACGTTGCCGCGGCGACGCGTGTCGTGAAGCTCGTGGCCAGGGCTGCGGTTGTCTCCGTAGTAGGTGAAGAGCCCAGTCTGCGGGTCGAGTGTGTCGGGCCAGTCGGGTTCGCCGCCGGTCGTGTACAGGACACCGAGTCGCACGGTGCCCTTGGCCGGGGAACCGGCGTAACGGAACCCGCCCTGGTTGCCCACCGGCAGCAGGCGGGCAAGTGGGTCATCTGCCATAGTCCCGCTCTGGCCACCGGCATACACCTGGTCGACGATCAGGTCAGCGTCGGCGAGCTGGCCGAACGGTACGACTCCATCCCCAGATGTCACCATTGCAGGATAGCGATCAACGCTCGAGGACCCATGTCAACGGGACTGGATCGCCGCTCGGCGCACCTCCCCATGCTTTACCCTCGCCAAACGACGGCCAATGACCGCCGATTCCCCCTCGTGATGCCCAGTTGCCTTTGCGAACAGTGCAGGCAGTGACCCATATCGATCATCAACACCCAACGCCGCCCATCATGATCCACAAAAGCCGGTGTCGCAGGTTCGAATCCTGCCGGGGGCACGCAAAACATGGGCAACATCAACAGGCGAGCGGCTGGTACTCGAAGACACCTTCAAGGTGTGAGCACCAGCCGCTCGTCTTGTTCCTGCTGGTCGGCTCGACAGGTACAACCACACCCGGGCTGACCAGCAGGTTCTCTGAATGTCGCCGACTCCAACCGCCGGCCCGGCCCGCTCGCGACGATGGGCGAGCGGGCCGGATCTTGGGCAGAAGTCGGAGTCGGCTGTGGCCTGCTGGGCGAGCTGCTGTCAGTGCCGGCGGCCGTCGCTGTCCGTTCTTTCCGCGCCGACTGGACTCCAACGCTGAGCCTGTCCACGGAGCCGTCATTAGCCGCGATGCGCCACTCAGTGGGGAGAAGGCACAGCCGCCGAAGTGGGTCGACCTGAACGAATCGTGGGAGAGTGTGTTCCCAGAGGATCGCGACCGAATCCGCGCGTATGTGCGCAGGCTCGCGGCAGAGCACGTGGTCGAGGCGCGCTGATCCTGCCGGCGGGGCTTTTGGTTGGTGGCGGCCCCGGCGAACGAGCACAGACCGTCCCAAACGCCATCCCGCCCTGGCGCTTTCACCGGCGGTCTGGGTCGCACGTCCGGACGTGAGCGTCCGCCGTTTCGTCGTTGACATGGCCGCTGATCAGGTCCGATCAACGCCGGGTAGCGTGGGTGAGCTAGCGAGTCTGGGAGTGATCATGGCGATACGACGAGATGCCCTCGCAGCACGGCGCGAGGCTCTCGGCTTCACCCAGGAAACCCTCGCCCAAGAGCTTGGGGTGGAGCTCTCGACTGCCGGGCGGTGGGAGCGCGGAACGCTGACGCCCTAGCCCTGGAGGCGTCCGGATCTGGCCAAATTGCTCAAAGTGTCCCTGGATGAACTGGACATCCTGTTCAATCCGCCGCGGACAACGACGGCGACCGGCCGCTCGTCGGCGACGCGGCGCGAGGTCATGGTGGACGCGGCCCTTCTCGCCGGCGTGATCGCCGCCGACCACATGCTGAGCACCCACAGCGAGGAGCCTCTGCGCCATGGCTCCTTGACCCGTGATCGGGTTACGCCAGGTCGACGAGCTGGCAGAAAGGCCACTCGCTTGGGGCCGATTTCGCTTGTGCCCGATTGCTTGTTGCGGCCGACCTCTGCCTAGGCTAACCGCATCAGCGATCGAGTCCTGCAGCGCGCTGTATTTGCCATTTTTTGCCATCGCAATAATTCAATCCATCTGCGGTGGAAATAGCAAGAAGAACAGGGTCGGTGGCGAGTCGGATGCAGAGAGTTCTGCACGTAGCTGCCATCTTCATGGCAGTCGCTTCAGCAAAGGTCGAGCACTCTTGTCAGAGTAATCCGTTGTTTCATCGTCAAAATAGACGTGATCGCCGCAGCAAGCATTACCAGGGGCTGAGCAATTACTGCTGATCACGATCGAAGCCGATCACTGTCGCCCGCGGTGATCACAATGCCGGTGTCGCAGGTCGGATCCTGCCGGGGGTCGTCAAGCGACACAACGGCCGCGTCGTGGGCGGTGCGGCTGGCGCCGGAGGGTGGGAACAGGTCAGGGAGACCTGCCAGGTAGCAGTATTGGTGTTGCGGTCGTAGCGGAGCTCCGACTGGCGGGCTTCGAACCGGGAAGGTGAATTCCTCGGCGTGGCAGCGTAGCGGTCAACCAGGTGCCCGGCGTATCCACGCGCCTGGGGGTGTGAACACATCTGCCTCCCAGCCGGGCAATCTCCTCCGGGCCGGCCGGTCCGGAGGCCCCGTGCGCAACGCGGCGAGGATGGCTATGGTCACTGCCGCGATTTCCTCGTCGTCGGGCGCACCACGGACGACGTGCAGCCATGGCTCCGTCATGTCGGTGGGTTTCCGTGCTTGCGAGACGGAAGGCGCATATGCTTGGACCGCAGCATCGCCAATGCATCGATCAGGACCGTGCGGGTGTCCGCCGGATCGATTACGTCGTCGACCAGCCCGCGTTCGGCCGCGTAGTAGGGATGCATCAGCTGCTGCCGGTATTCCTTTACCCGCTGGGCCTGTGCGGCGGCAGGATTCGGAGCGGCGGCGATCTCCCGGCGGAAAACTACGTTCGCCGCCCCTTCCGCACCCATGACCGCGATCTCGTTGATGGGCCACGCAAAAGACAGATCCGCGCCGATCGACCGGGAATCCATGACGATGTACGCACCGCCGTAGGCCTTGCGCACTATGAGCTGCACGCGAGGCACGGAAGCGTTGCAGTAAGCATAGAGCAGTTTCGCGCCGTGCCGAATGATTCCGCCGTGCTCCTGGTCCCGGCCAGGCAGAAAACCGGGCACGTCAACAATCGTCACCAGCGGAATGCTGAACGCGTCACAGGTCTGCACGAACCTCGCGGCCTTCTCTGCGGCATGGATGTCCAGCACGCCCGCGAACGATGCTGGCTGGTTCGCCACGATGCCGATCACGTGTCCGTCCAACCGGGCGAGGCCGCAGATCACGTTCGGAGCCCACCCTGAATGCACTTCGAACAGGTCGCCGTCGTCGACGATCCGTTCAATCACTGCGAGCATGTCGTACGCCCGGTTCGGGTCAGCCGGAACCAGATCGAGCAGATCCTCACAACGCCGCTCCGGCACGTCGGTCGCGACTACCTCCGGTGGCAACTCCCGGTTGTTCGACGGCAGCAACGAGATCAGGTGTCGGACATCTTCGAGACAGTCCGGTTCGTTGTCGTACACGAAGCCGGCCGCACCCGACACCGAGCCGTGGACTTCGGCGCCACCCAGCTGTTCGTGCGTGATGTTCTCACCGGTCACCGACCGAGCTACGTCCGGCCCGGTGATGTACATCTGCGCGATCTCCCGGACCATGAACACGAAGTCGGTCAGGGCAGGCGAGTACGTGGCACCACCAGCGCACGGCCCAAGCATCACGCTGATCTGCGGGATCACTCCTGACGCCCTTACATTGCGGCTGAAGATCCCGCCGTAGCCGGCCAGCGCGGTGACCCCTTCCTGGATGCGCGCGCCTGCACCGTCCGACAACGACACCAGGGGAGCGCCCGCGGTTTCCGCCAGGTCCATCAGCTTGTGGATCTTCTCCGCATGCGCCTCGCCCAGCGAGCCACCGAAAATGCGGAAGTCGTGCGCGTAGGCGAACACTGTGCGGCCGTGCACTGTGCCCCACCCGGTCACGACGCCGTCGGTATACGGCCGCCGATCTTCCAGCCCGAAACCGCTGGCACGATGTCGCCTGAACCCCTCGATCTCGCGGAAGCTGCCCGGGTCGAAGAGCAGGTCGAGCCTTTCGCGAACGGTCAGCTTTCCTTTGGCCCGTTGTGCTTCGGTGGCACGCGCCGACGGGCCGTCGTACAGGCTCTTGCGTGCGGCCGCGAGTTCTTCGACCCGCAGCTGCAGCTGGGCATGTTCTTCCCGCATTGCCGTCATCTGGTTCACCTCTCGCTAACGCCGAACAGTGAACCGGTCTCCGGACGAATATCGCTGGTGAGTCAGGCGACTGGTCGTCCGTATTCGCGGGCCGCCGGTACCGGACGGGACCAGGCTGCGTCGAGCGCAAATGGTGACGATCAGGGAAACCTCGCCCCGACTCGCTGGAGTGACGATGACCTCTCACCAGACGACGTTCTTGCTGTTCGAGCTGAGCGTGATCGTCCTGCTCGCGCGGTTGCTCGGGTGCGCAGCGAGACGACTCGGCCAGCCCCCGGTGATCGGCGAGGTGCTGGCTGGAATTCTGCTGGGACCGACGCTGTTCCACGGCGAGATCGCGAATACGGTCTTCCCGCTGGACACGAGACCGTTGCTCACAGCGGCGGCCGACATGGGCGTCGCAGTGTTCATGTTCCTGATCGGGCTGGAGCTGGATCACCAGCTGACGCGCGCCGTCGGCCGGATGGCGGCGACGGTGGCGCTCGCCTCGATCCTGGTGCCGTTCGCGCTCGGTATCGCGGTCGCGTTCGTGGTCGCAAGCAATCATCCCGTCGGACATCGGACCGGATTCATCCTCTTCCTGGGCACGGCTATGGCCATCACCGCGTTTCCGGTGCTGGCGAGGATCCTCGCCGACCGCGGGATGTCCCGCACCCGGCTGGGCGGACTGGCCCTGACAGCCGCGGCGATCGGCGACCTGGTGGCATGGATGCTGCTGGCGGTCGTGCTGACCGTGGCCGCAAACGGCACGGACCAGTGGCGCATACTGCTGATCGTCCCGTTCCTCGCCCTGATGCGGTGGGGCGTCCGCCCGCTGCTCCGTCGCCTGGTCGCCGACGACCGGCTGTCGTCCGCTCTGCCGGCAGTGGCGGTAGCCGGCCTGCTCGCCTCCGGCGCGTTGACCGAGTGGATCGGCCTCCATTTCATCTTCGGCGCGTTCCTCTTCGGTGTGGTGATGCCCCGTACGGACGCTGAACATGTCCGCACGAAACTGGTCAGCCGGTTGAGCGAGCTCAATACGGTACTGTTCCTGCCGGTTTTCTTCGTGATCGCGGGCTTCAACGTCGACCTGTCCTCGCTGAGTCTTCCAGGGCTGGCCGAGCTCGGGCTGATCCTGCTGGTCGCGGTCGGCGGGAAATTCGGTGCCGTGTTCGCCGTCGCGCGGCTGCACGGTCTCCCCGCGCGGGACGCGTCGGTGCTGGGCACGTTGATGAACACCCGCGGTCTGACCGAGCTGATCATTCTCGGGGTGGGACTGTCGTACGGCATGCTGGACCAGCGCTTGTACATTCTGATGGTCGCGATGGCAGTGCTGACCACGATGATGACCGGGCCACTGATCTCCGTCATCGGGCGGGAACGGACCAGCCAACCGACGCTCAGCCGCTGAGCTGAGCGAGCAATTCCGGGCCGCGACTAACCAGCATCCGGATTGCCGATCGCCCGCAGCACCAGGCACCTGCGATGCCCGTCAACACGGCAACCAGCACACCGAGCCATGGCAACCCCGCGTAGGCGATCGCCGCGGCGGGAGCGGCGGTCACCAGCAGCACTGCCACCCCGCCGAGCGGGAACACCAATCCGGCCAACCCAGGATTGTCCCGCCCCGCCAGCGGATTGTCCTCCCTCGGATTGGATACCGGATTCGCGGCGAGGATCGAAACGGCGACGACCACTCCTGATCCGGTTCCGAGCATCGCGGGCAATGCCGCCGCCACCGCCCAGCCCAGCCGGTCCGGCGTCGTCACCACCAGCAGCACCGTGGCGAGTACGGCAAGCGGCGGCGTGATCACCGCCAGCCAGGCCAGCTGCCGCCCGCGTACGTCCGGTCGCTCGGCGCCGGGCGTGACCAGCTCCAGCCACCCGGCGGTTCCGTCGAAACCGTAGAGATTTCCTCCAATCAGGCAAGCCGCGGCCAGCGCCAGTGCGGGTGCGCAGATCGCGAGCCCGCTGCTGCCTGACCCGACGAGCAGGAGCGCGGTGACCGTGCCGGCGACCAGCGGCACCAGCACCGCCATGGCACGAGTGCTGGAACGCAGCCAGGTATGGAGTTCCTTGCCCAGCACGGCGTTGACCGGCGTTGCCGGCAGCACGTCCAGTGCCCACCTGACAAACCGCGACGGCAAGGACTTCGAGCGGCCCGCCGACGCCGTCCCGGAGGTCGGGGGCAATCGAATCAACGCGGCCCAAAGCTGAAGCAGCGCAAGGCAAAGTCCAAGTAGCGCGGCGATCAGGGCGACCGCGATCAGCGGCCGCTCCGGGGCCGAGGTGATCGCGGATACGCCCCAGCCGGGGGGAAGCCACCAGAGCGCGGCGGGCAGCCCGCCGGTGTCCGAACGCAATTCCGACAGGATCGATCTGTACGCCGATCTCGCCGTCAGGCCGGACGCACCGAGCGCGAGCACCAGCGTGATACCCGCGTACCGGCCGCGGCGGGACCGCATTGCCGCACCGAGCGCCGCGATCAGTACCTTTGCCAGGAGCACCACGAAAGCGGTCTGGAGGGGCACGGCTGCCACTGCGGTGACGACAGCGGCCGGGCCCAGGAAGGTGGCACGTGCCACCAGTGCCGAGAACGCGGCAAGCAAGAGCAGGGGACCGATCCCCGCCAGCGATCCGACCAGCAATCCGGCCGCGAGGCGTCGCGGAGAAATCGGAACCATGGCGAAGTACCCGATCTTCAGGGGATCCTCGCCACCACCGCCCAGCACTGGGCCGAGCACCCAACCCACTGTCCACACTGCGAACATGAACGAGAGCAGTTCCGGGGAGGCGGAGGAATCCGCCGCCACCGACATCGTGAACCCGGCCGCGGCAATCCCGAGCAAAGCGCCGAGCAGCAAGGTGGACATCCTGCGGCCGGTCAGGCCGTGCCGGAACACGGCCAGTTTCATGCCGATCAGCGCGGCGATCACGGCACCAGCCAGGCGAGTTCGTCATCGGCCAGCGTCGTGCTGCCGGTCTCGCGCAGGAACGCCTCTTCCAGGGAGGATCCGCCACGCACCACGTCCAGCGGACCGGAGGCCACCACCCGGCCATCGACGATCATGCCGACGTCACTGCAGATCTGCTCCACCAGAGCCATGCCGTGGCTGGAGATGATCACCGAACCGCCGGCTGCGGTGAATCGCCGCAAAAGGGCACGGATGGTGATCGCGGAAACCGGGTCGACCGCCTCGAACGGCTCGTCGAGTACCAGCAGTCTCGGCGTGTGCAGCAGTGCCGCGGCCAATGCGATCTTCTTGCGCATCCCGGCCGAGTAATCGGCGACGAGTGTGTCCCGGCTGCCGTCGAGACCTAATGCGGTCAGCAGGTCCTCGACTCGGCGAGCAACCTCTTGGCGAGCCAGGCCGCGCAGCCGTCCGAGGTAGGTCAGCAGTTCCGGACCGGTCAGCCGCTCCGGAAGAGCGAAACCTTCGGCCGCGACGCCCAGCATCGCCTTCGCGGTGATCGGATCGGTCCAGACATCGGTACCGAAAACCTCGGACTGGCCCCGGTCGGGCCGGAGCAACCCGACCGCCATCGCTAGTGTCGTCGACTTGCCTGCTCCGTTCGGCCCGACCAGACCGAACAATGCACCGGGCGGGACCACCAGGTCGAGATCGTCCACCGCGACCGCGGACCCGAACTGCTTGCGAAGCCTGGTCAAGCGCAACGCGGGTGCCGTGGTCAAGGAGTCGAGCTCTTGGCGGCCGGCTCGGGCTCCGGGGCCGGTGCGGGCGGGCCGTTGCGCCGGGGGGCGAGCGGGATGTTCTTCATGAACAACGCCACGGCGAGCGCCACCAGCAGGATCGGGATGCCGGTCAGGAACACGCCGGTCAGCGCGTGGGAAAACGCCAGCTCATAGGCGTGCCGGGCCCGCTCCGGCATCTTGCTGACAGCCTCGGGGGTGACCGAAATCCCCTGGCTCAGGCCGCTTTGCCCGGCCAGGCCGCTGTTCAGGATCGCGCCGAAGATCGACGCGCCCAGCAGCGTGCCGAGCATCCGGGTGAACGTGACCGTCGACGTCGCGGCTCCGAGGTCGGCGCGCGGCGTGGTGTTCTGTGCCGCGATCACCACGGTCTGCTGCGACAGACCGCCACCGAGGCCGAGGATCGCGAGGTATCCGCAAATGACCACGAGCCCGCTGTCGACGGACAAGGTGGCCAGCAGGACGAAGGCCAACGCTGCGACCGCCATGCTGGCTGCTGGGAACCACTTGTAGCTGCCGGTGCGGAACATGATCTGGCCGCTGACCGTGGTCGCGATCAGCAGGCCCGCGGTGAGCGGGAGCATCAGCAGCCCGGCGCTTTGCGGACTGACGCCGGTGACCATCTGCAGATACAACGCGACATAGGTCAATGCGCCCATGGTGACGAATCCGGCGACGAACGCCACAACGTTCGCGATAGTGAAGGTCGAGTCGCGGAACAGCCGTAACGGGATGATCGGCTGCGCCGCCTTGCTCTCCACGACCAGCCAGGCAGCGATCAACACAACCGCGCCGGCGATGAGGCCGATGATCACCGGCGACGACCACGGATAGGAATGTCCCGCCCAGCTCGACAGCAACGCCACGGCGGTGGAGGCCGTCGCGAGCAGGACGATGCCGCCGTAGTCGATCCGGGCCCGGCGTGCCTCGGCGGACGGCAGTCGCAGGAATACCGCGACCAGCGTCAACGCGACCACGCCGAGCGGCATGTTGAGGTAGAAGATCCATCGCCAGCTCAAGTGGTCGGTGATGACGCCGCCTAGCAGGGGGCCGCTGACGCTGGACACGCCGAACACGGCGGTCGCGTAGCTCTGGTAGCGAGCACCCTCACGCGGGTCGAACAAGTCGCCGAGGATCGCGAAGATGGAGACGGTCAGCCCGCCGCCGCCGATGCCCTGCAGCGCACGGAAGATGATCAGCATGGTCATCGAATCCGCAGCTCCGCAGAGTGCGGAGCCGACCAGGAAGATCACGATCGCCACCAGGAACACTCGGCGCCTTCCGAACAGGTCGCCGAGCTTTCCGTACAGCGGGGACACCGCAGTGAAGGTCAGCAGGTAGGCGGTGGTCACCCAGGCGAACTGGTTCAGCCCGCCCAGATCTCCCGCGATGGTGGGCAGCGCGGTGGCGACGACCTGTGTGTCAAGGGTCGCCAGCAACATGGCAACCATCAGGCCGGCGAACACCAGTACGGGGCGGCTGCGGGAAACGGCCGGCACACCTGCCCCGGGACGATCAGTCATAAATACCCCTTCGTCAATGTATGTTGACGAATCGAGGGTATAGCGGCACCTGCGGGCTGTCAACAAACATTGACGCCACTGCCAGGCGGGCGACACGCGCCGGTGGTGTGCCGGTGGGACTCGGCGCGGCGAGTATTACGCGTTGCGGTGCTTCGCGTGCTTGCGGTGCACCGCTTGCTTGGACACGCCGAGCTCTTCGGCGATCTCTCCCCACGACCATCCCTGGGAGCGGGCGTTGCGCACGTGGATGACCTCGAGTTCGTTGATGAGCTTGCGCAAGTTCGCGATGGCCCGCAGCGCTTCCGCGGTCTCGCCGGCCTCCGCCGCCGCCAGCCAGGTCCTCGGTGTGGTCATCTTGCACAGCCTCTTGTCTATTTCACCCTCGAAACTATCAGCGTACTAGGCAGGTGCGAACTTCTCCGGAAAGGGTTGTCCCGGACCGGCGTGACGGTCCGCTGTCGGACCGGTCACACGCCGCGAATCGAGTCGATGGACGAGGAGAAGCCCAATGACGTCACGTGCCAAGGCGCCGCAGCTGCCGGACGAGCCCCCCGAGACGATCATGCGCCTCAGTACGATCTTCTGCCAGGCGGAGGTGGTGCGGTGCGCCGTCGAGCTCGGCGTGTTCACGATGCTGGCCGGAAAGTCGGCCACCGAACAGCAGATCAGGCAGGAGCTCTCCCTCGACGCGCATCGCACCGGTGATTTCCTCGATGTGCTGGCGGCACTGGGTTTGCTCGAGCGTATCGGCGAGTTGTACACCGACAGCCCGGTCGCGCGGTCCTATTTGGACGAGAACAGCTCCACGTATCTCGGCGAGTTCCTGCCGCTGCTCGGCGAATCCTGGCGCACCGCGTGGGACCAGCTCGGTCCGGCACTGCGCACCGGTACGGTGAACACGCAGAGTCGCGGCGGATTCGTCGCGAAATCGCACACGGACAAACAGCGGTTCATCCCTTTCGTCGACGTGATGGACAACATCAACGTCCGGATCGGAGCCGAGCTGGCCCGCCGCGTCGACTTCAGCGCGGCTAAGGTCGTCGGCGACCTGGGCGGCGGACGGGGCGAACTGGTAGCGGCGCTGGTCAGGGCGCATGCACACCTGCAGGGCTACAATTACGAATTGCCGTCGGCAAAGGAGTTCGTAGTCGATCACTTGCGGGACATCGGCATGGCGGACACGATCGAGTTCGTTGGCGGAGATCTTTTCACCGATCCGATTCCCGAAGCCGATATCTTGATCTACGGCCAAGTGCTGCACGGCTGGGCCGACGACAAGCGCATCGCCCTGGTCCGACGTGCATACGAGGCACTGCGGCCGGGCGGGCTGTTGCTGGTGCACGACCGGATGATCGACGACGATCGGCGTGACTTGCAGCGTGTCCTGTACAGCTTGTACATGCGCCTGGTCAGCCCCGAAGGCTCGGAGTACCGGCCGGCCGATTGCCAGGACTGGTTGCGTGCGGCCGGGTTCGCCGAGGTGCGCGCCGAGCCGCTGCTCAACACGCACACCCTTGTTGTGGGGCGGAAATGAAGGTGCCTGAGCAAACTCCGGTGCTGATCGTCGGCGGTAGCCTGGTCGGGCTGTCGCTGAGCCTGTTCCTCGGCCAGTTCGACGTCCCGTGCATCGTCGTCGAACGGCACCGCGGCACCGCCATCCACCCGAGAGCACGGGGGATCACCGCGCGCTCGATGGAGCTGTACGGCAAGGCCGGTCTCACCGAGCGGATCCACGACGCGGGTGCCGAGCAGGTCGGCACGTTCGTGCGCGCACGCACCCTGTCCGACGAGAATCTTGTCGAAATCGGTACTCCGGACATGCGTACTCCGCCCGGCATCAGCCCGGCCCGGTTGTGCGCCTGCGACCAGGATCGGCTCGAGCCGATATTGCTCGACCAGGCCACGAGATTCGGGGCGGACGTCCGGTTCGGCACCGAACTGGTTGAATTCGACGAGGGTCCAGACGCCGTGACCGCGACCGTCCTGGACCGGGCGTCCGGGACGAGTCGCCGGATCAGGGCCCGGTACCTGGTCGGAGCCGACGGCACGCACAGCGGTGTGCGGGAACGGCTCGGAATCGCCCGGCACGGGCCCGGGGTCTTCGAGGACGTGATCAGCATGTTGTTCAAAGCCGACCTGGAACCCGCGTTACGCGGTCGAACAGTGTTCGCGTGCTTCCTCGCCTCGGTGGGCGGGGTGCTGGTCCGGCGCGATTCGGACGTGTGGCAGCTGGGCGTGCAGTACCACCCGGAGAAGGGAGAGCGTCCGGAGGACTTCACTCCCGCCGAGTGCGTCCGACGGATTCGGTCCGCCACTGGCCTGCCGGAGCTGGACGTCGATCTGGTCGCTGAGCCCGCCGCATGGCAGGTCGCCGGCCTGGTGGCGGAGAAGTTCCAGAGCGACCGGGTGTTCCTGGCCGGCGATGCGGCGCACGTCTCGTCCCCCCGCGGCGGTCTCGGTGGCAACACGGGCATCCAGGACGCGCACAACCTCGCGTGGAAGCTCAGCTACGTCCTGCGGGGACTGAGCGAGCCCAGCTTGCTGAGCAGCTACACGGCTGAACGACGGCCGATCGCCGAGCTCAACCTGCACTACTCGGTGGCAAGGCTGCGGGGTGAATTGTTCGAAGAGGACTACACTACTGTCTCGATGGGCCACCGGTATCATTCTGACCTCATCACCGGTGCGGATCCGGGGCAGGACGTGCTGGAGGACCCGCGCAAACCTACTGGAGAACCTGGTACCAGGGCTGCTCATCTGCCGCTCGACCGGGCGGGCGATGCACTGTCCACTCAGGATCTATTCGGAACGGACTTCGTCCTGCTCACCGGATCCGGGCGCTGGGCAGGCGCCGCCGGCACAGTGAGCGAGCAGACCGGGATCCCCGTCGCGGCACACCGGCTTGGTGCTCCGGGCGAACTGCGGGATACCTCCGGGCGGTGGCCCGAGGCATACGGCATCGCACCTGAAGGCGCCGTGCTGGTCCGCCCGGACGGCTTCATCGCCTGGCGCTCGCTCGGACCGGCGGGCGATCCCGCTACCGTGCTGGCCGAAGCGCTGGCCCGAGCCGCCCGTCCTGCGCACCGAATTTCGCGCAGATGAAGGGGAGCTGAGGCTCACCCGCGCTGATTTCCCGGGTGGTGGACCGGAGTTGAGGTCAGGTTAGGGGGTGGGGTCTGGTCCCGGTGTCCGGCTGGGCTCAGGCCTTTGACGCGCGGTGGAGACGCGGGTGGTGTTCTACCGGTCAAAGCAGTCGTGCAGGGCTGCGGTGAACTGGGTGCCGGGGTCGTAGTCGCTGTGGTGGAACAGTTCTTTTGCGGTGGCCGAAGAAGGCCTCGCCGATCGCGTTGTCCAGGCAGGTGGCTCGTCGCGACCTGGGTCAGGCCGGCGTCGTCGAGCAGGGCGCGCCAGGACGCGTGCCGGTATCGGAAGCCCTGGACGGAGTGCACCAGCGACGGCCCGCCAGAGCAGCCGATGACAGACCGGCCGAACAAGTCGATCACCGGTGAGAGGTAGCGCTTGCGGTCGCCGACGCGGAACTCGGGTCACGACGGCGACCATGCGGGGTTGTCTGGGCCGGTGCCGCCGCGGCCACCGGACGTTGCAGACGAGGCCGAGAGGGTTCATCAGCTTGCGTGCCCGCAAGCGCCCGGAAGGCCTCGGTGGTCACGATCTATTAGGACAGTGCGCGGGCTGGCCTTTCCGCCTGGGCCACAAGGAATGGCCGCCGTCGCATCGATTTTCCGCGCCCGCGACTCCGAGCAGCTTGGACGAGCACAGGCCATGCTCGCAGCCTCCCGCTGCCGCGCGGGGCAACGAACGGCGCGAATACGAACGACTCCCTGATAGCCGGAACCGGATTACCAGTCCCACTGCCAGGGAGCAGTTCACCCGTCAGTTCCCGTTCCCGCGCTTGGTGATCAGGCCACCATCACCGCAGTCACGATGTTCAGGCCGGCTACCACGAACGCGAGCACAGAACGGAGCAGATGCCAGCCACGCCAGGCGGGCCGCGGATCCTGCCATCCTTCAGCAGGGACACCGTTGACGTCGGCCGCCTCGATAGCCTTGTTCAACGGCAGATTGCCGAACTGCGAGATGGCGGGTACGCCGGCGAACAGAACAGCGGCGATGGCGAAACAGACCTTCGGCGCGATGCCGTCCGCCAGTAGCGAGAGCAGCACGTCGCCGAGCAGCACCGCGCTCACCAAGATCGGCATGATCGGGTGGTATCCCTTGCCAAGCAGGCGCTGCGTGCGCACATACTGTTGGGGCGGCAATTGCTGCAGGGTAGGGAAGACGCTCACGGCGACGGCGAAGAAGGTGCCAGCGACGGTTGTGCTCAGCAAAAGCACGGCCACACTGATGATTTGGGCCAACAGGGACATCACTGCACTCCCGCGAATCGTTGGGTCAGTCCTCGAGCCGGACCTGATACTCGCGCAGCCACGAATCCAGTTGCAGCACCATCTCCATCCGTGCCCGATCGACCCAAGCGGCTGCCTGCTCATCAGGACTTTCGCCACGCAGCAGTTCCTTCGAAGCCACGAGATCGAGGAGGGGTGTCACCGGCGCAAGCGGATCCGCGACCAGATCGCGGAAATGCGCTCGCACGATCCGGCCGTAATCCGGATCCTGGGTGGTCGGATACGCGCTCTTCTTGCGGGTCAGCACCGACTCCGGCAGCAAGTCGGCGACCGCGCGGCGGAGCAGGTACTTCTCCTGCCCGTCTGGGCCGCGTTTCATCTCGGGCGGAGCGTCGAACAGGTACTGTGCGAGCCGGTGGTCGCAGTACGGCACCCGCAACTCGACACCATTCGCCATGCTCAGCCGGTCCTCTCGGTCCAGCAGCGTCGGGAGCCACCGGGTGAGCACCAGGTAGTTGACCTGACGTGCCCTCCTGGCCGCATCGCGTTCACCGTCCAGAACCGGCACCTCCTGGAGCGCGTCCCGGTAGTGCTGGTCGGCGTAGCCGTAGAGGTCCAATTCCTTGCGCACGCCCTCGTCGAGGAGTCCTAGGCCGAGACCGCCGGTTGCGGCCTTGCCGCGTTCGAAAGCCACCCAGGGGAACGTTCCCGCACGGGTGAGTTTTTCATCGTAAGACCAGAAGTAGCCGCCGAAGACCTCGTCGGCACCCTCTCCGGACAAGGTCACGAGTTTGCCTCGTTCGCGCAGCGAACGGAAACAGGTGTAGAGCGAGGTGTCCATGTCACCGTGGTGCGTGGGGATATCCTGGCTGAGCAGTACGGCGCGACGCAGCACAGGATCGGCCAGTTCCTGCGACGTCGCAACGAAGTCGGTGTGGTTGGTGCCGACGAATCGCACCACGTCGGCGACAAACGGCGGGTCCGGGGTCTCTCGCAGCTTCTGCGGCGTGAACTTCTCCTCGTAGTCGTGGAAGCTCATCGAATACGTGTGAATCGGCTCTCGGAGAGCCGCTGCGGCAAGTCCGGTCAAGGCGCTGGAGTCGATTCCGCCCGACAGCAACACGCTGGTCGGCACATCCGCGATCAACTGGCGACGCACGATGTCGTCGAGCAGTTCCCGGATCTCCGCAATGGTGGTGTCCAGCGGTGTGGAATGCTCTTGCGCGGTCAGCGACCAGTACTGCCGTTCGGCCAGCCCTTGCCGGGACACCACGACGGTGTGCCCTGGCTTGACCTCCGGCATGCCGCGGAAGATCGGCGCTCCCGGTTTGCGGCCGTGCGCCAGCAGCTCACGGAGCCCGTCCATGCCCACCACCGGTTCGACCATCCGGTGTGTCAGCAACGCCTTGGGCTCGGAGGCGAACAGGACACCGGTAGGAGTCGGAAAGTAGAACAGAGGCTTGACGCCGATCGGATCACGTGCCAGCACCAGCTCGTGCGTACGCCGGTCCCAGATGGCGAAGGCGAACATGCCATTGAACCTGGTGACGCAATCGGCTCCCCATTCGAGGTAGCTCCGCAGCAAGACTTCCGTATCGGTGCTGGTCTCGAATCGATGCCCTTTTCCGGCGAGTTCGGCACGGAGTTCGCGGTGGTTGTAGATCTCGCCGCCGAACGTGACGACCGCGTCCGTGCCCGCAATCATCGGTTGATTGCCGTGTTCCGGATCTAGCACGGACAGCCGCTTGTGTCCCAGCGCGACTTCCCGATCGACCCATTCCCCCGTTTCATCCGGGCCGCGGGCGTGCAGGGTTTCGTTCATCGCCCGCAGTACGCGTACCTCGGTGGAAAGATCCCGTTCGAAATCGACCCAGCCAGTGATTCCGCACATGGTGCAAGGCCCTTCGCTCAGCGCAGACCGATGGCCAGCGTGTGGTTGTCCAGTACCGGCTCGAACCGGACGTCGCGGAAACCCGCTTCGGACAACCATTCTCGGCAGTCGGCAACGTGGTATTCACCGCCGGCCGGCGAGGTCAGCATGAAGGTGAGGCTGAGCAACAGCACCTGCGCGTCGGGGACCTCGCCAACCATCCGGTCGTAGATCACCAGCACACCACCCGGGTTGAGCGCGTCGTAAGCGCGGCGGATGAGCATGGCCCTGGTCTCGTTGCTCCACTCGTGCAGCACATGCCCCAGCACCAGGACATCACTCCGCGGCAGCGGATCGCTGAAGAAGTCGCCGCCGACGAATTCGACCCGGCCCGCCACGTCGGTCTGGCTGACGAACTCGTCGAAGAAGATCTGGGCCGGCTTGCGGTCGAAACACGTCCCCCGCAGGTGCGGTACGAGCTCGGCCAGCCGTACCGCGAAAGCGCCGCGCGCACCGCCGAGATCGGTAAAGGTCTGGTACGAGGAGAAGTCGAGCCGCTCCGCTACCGCCGTCGCGGCCCGCACTGCGTGCGAGTCCATTGCGGACATGAACCGCCGCACGTATTCCGGATTCTCGTCGACATGCGTGCGGAACAGCTCACCGCCGTCGTCCACCGGTGAATCTTCCTGGTGCTCGCCCGTACGAAGTGCCCTGGTGAACCTGGTCCAGGCGGTCCATTGCCGACTGCCGGCGATCTCCACGAACGCTCCGAGGCAGCCCGGTTCGCCTTTCACCAGGAATCGCCGGGACAGCTCGGTGTTGTCGTACTTGCCGTCCTCGACTCTCAGGAGTCCGTATGCGACGAGTACATCCAGGAAATGCCGGGAGAAACGCGAATGCAGGTTCAGTGCTCGGCGCAACTGCTGTTCGGTGCTCGGTCCCTCGGCGTGCACCAGGCTGAACAAGTCGATCTCCACCGCGCTCATGAGCACCCGCGAGGCGGCGAAGCCCAGGTTCACCCGATGAAGAGGGGCCGGGCTGATGGTCTCGTCGGTCGTCGCACTCATCTCGCTCCTCGCCTGCCGTCGCTGCTTGCCGATCGAGTCTTCGATGAGTGCTTCGCACCGGACTGGTTTCCGGCTGGACCAGCTGCGGGCGCGGTGCGATCCGGACCCGTCGCTCGGACGAGAGCCGACCAGGCTGGCACGAGGGCGATACGAGATGTGCCCAGCAGCGTGAAACCACGCATCGGATCACCATCTCATCGCTCCGCGCCTGCACGCCGAGCTCATCGTATTGGGGACGTCATGCAACGCACACTCATCGTCGCCCGGATGGCACCCGGCCACCGGGACTCGGTCGCCGACATCTTCGCCGAATCGGACGGCACCGAGCTGCCGCATCTCGTCGGAGTGCGCCGCCGCACCCTGTTCACCTTTCACGACCTCTACTTCCATCTGGTGGAAGCGGACGACGACATCGCGCCCGCGCTCTACGACGCCCGCAAGCACGAGCTGTACCAACGGATCAGCCGCGAACTCGCCGCGCACGTGAGTCCTTACGACCCGGGCTGGCAGGAGCCCAAGGACGCGATGGCGAGTCCCTTCTACACCTGGTCTCCGGAAGAGGGGGTTCGCCGTGGCTGAGCCGGGGACGAAGATCAACCGTGCCGACGTGGCCGTGAATCGACGCCGTGGCGGGGAAATGCGGGTGCTGCTCAGTCCGAAGACCGTCGGCAGCACCTCAGGTTTCCTTGGTGTCCTGGACCTCGCCGAAGGAGAATTCGTCACCGAGCATTACCACCCGTACTCGGAGGAATTCCTCTACCTGGTCTCGGGCTCGGTGACCGTGCGGCTTGACCGCGGCGAGGAGGTCCGGGTCGACGCGGGCGAGGCAATCCTGGTGCCGACCGGAGTACGCCATCGCGTGCGCAACGTCGGCGGCGGGCCCGCCGCGCTGGTGTTCCACTTGAGCCCGTTGGCACCGCGACCCGAACTGGGCCATGTGGACACCGAGGAGCTGCTCGCCTCGACTGAACCGGCGCCCCAGGTCGGAGGGTGACGATGACAGCGGTGGCCATCACCGGCATGGGCGTGGTTGCGCCCGGCGGAATCGGCGCGAAGCAGTTTTGGGACCTGATCGCCTCCGGAAGGACCGCGACAAGAGCGATCTCGCTGTTCGACGCGTCCGGGTTCCGCTCACGAGTTGCCGCCGAATGCGACTTCGACCCCCAGTTCCACGGACTGGGTGCGCAGGAGGTGCGCCGGATGGACCGGGCCGCCCAGTTCGCCGTGGTCTGCGCCCGCGAGGCGATGGCGGACAGCGGGCTGGAGTTCGATCGCGTGGCTCCAGCGCGCATCGGCGTCAGCTTGGGCAGCGCGGTCGGCTGCACGACGAGTCTCGAACAAGAGTATGTGGTGCTCAGCGACAGCGGCGCGAACTGGCTGATGGACCCGGCCTATGCCGTACCGCAGTTGTACGGCTACATGGTGCCCAGCACACTGGCTGTCGAGGTCGCCTGGGAGTGCGGCGCCGAGGGACCGGTCGCCTTGATCTCCACCGGCTGTACCGCCGGTCTCGACTCGGTCGGACACGGCGCGCGGTTGATCACCGAGGGTTCGGCGGACGTCGTTCTCGCTGGTGCGACCGAGGCACCGATCTCTCCGATCACCTCGGCCTGTTTCGACGCCATCCGCGCGACATCGCCGGACAACGACGATCCAGGCGGTGCCTCCCGGCCGTTCGATCGCAACCGGCACGGGTTCGTGCTTGGCGAGGGATCGGCTGTGTTCGTTTTGGAGGACGCCGCGAAAGCACAGGCCCGGGGAGCTCGGGTCTACGCGGAGATTCTTGGTTTCGCCAGGCACAGCAACGGCTTCCACATGACGGGGTTGAGACCGGACGGGCGCGAGCTCGCCGAGGCGATCGCGGCAACGCTGCGGCTGGCCCGGGTGGCCCCGGCGGACATCGACTACATCAACGCACACGGGTCGGGTACCAAGCAGAACGACCGGCACGAGACCGCGGCGTTCAAGCTGAGTCTCGGCGAGCGTGCGTACGAGGTACCGGTCAGTTCCATCAAGTCGATGGTCGGACACTCCCTCGGTGCGATCGGGTCGATCGAGATCGCCGCATCCGCCCTGGCACTGACAAACCAGGTCGTCCCTCCGACGGCGAACCTGCACGAGCCAGACCCGGAATGCGACCTCGACTACGTTCCGCTGATCTCCCGTGAGCACCGCACCAACGCGGTGCTCACGGTAGGCAGCGGCTTCGGCGGCTTTCAATCGGCGATGGTGCTCGGCAAGGGGTACCGGCTGTGACGGCGGTGATCACCGGGATCGGGATTGCCGCCCCCAACGGGATCGGCACTGAGACCTATTGGGAAGCCGTGCTGTCGGGTACCAGCGGGCTCGGCCCGATCACCCGCTTCGACGCGAGCGACTACCCGGTCAAGGTCGCGGGCGAGGTGGCCGAGTTCTGCGCTTCCGGATACGTGCCGGGCAGACTGGCTGTGCAGACCGACCGATGGACCCATCTCGCGTTGCACGCGGCAGACCTCGCGCTGGCCGACGCCCAGCTGCGTCCGGCCGAGCTGCCCGAATTCGAGATGGCCGTGATGACGGCGAGCTCGTCCGGTGGAACCGAATTCGGCCAGGAGGAAATCCAGCGCCTGTGGTCGAGAGGGCCTGAACACGTAACCGCATACCAGTCGATCGCCTGGTTCTACGCGGCGACCACCGGCCAGTTGTCGATCCGGCACGGAATGCGGGGCGCCTGCGGGGTGATCTGCACCGAGCAGGCCGGCGGTCTCGACGCGATCGGCCGGTCGCGCAGCATGCTCGACGGGCGGACCAGGCTCGTGCTGACCGGCGGCACGGACGCGTCGCTGTGCCCGTACGGCGTGCTCGCGCAGGCGACGAACGGATTGCTCAGTTCGAGCCCCGATCCGACGCTCGCGTATCTGCCGTTCGACGTACGCGCGAACGGTTACGTGCCGGGCGAAGGCGGCGCGATTCTCGTCGTCGAGGACGCGGTCAAGGCAGCGGCTCGCGGTGCGCCTCAGGGATACGCCAGCGTCAGTGGCTACGGGGCGACCTTCGACGCACGCCGGACGTCACGGTCGGTTGCCGAGGCCCGAGCGGCTTCCCGGCTGCGTCTTGCCGCGGAGCTGGCCATGGAGGACGCGGGCACGCAGCCGGCTGAAGTGGACGTCGTGTTCGCGGACGCATCCGGTGATCCGGTCGCCGATCTCGTCGAAGCGGACGCGATCACCGCGCTGTTCGGGCCGTACGGAGTACCCGTAACCGCACCGAAAATCATGACCGGCCGGCTCAATGCCGGCGGCGCGGCGTTGGACATCGCCACAGCCGCGCTCGCGATGCGCGATTCGACCATCCCGGCGGTGACGGGAATCAAGGACCTGGCTCCGGGCTGCCAGATCGACCTGGTCACCGGGACCAGCAGGCCCGGGGCCATTCGCACCGCACTGGTGCTGGCGCGCGGGCACGGCGGCTTCAACGCCGCGATGGTGCTGCACGCCGGTGTCGAACCGTTGGAAAGGAGAACAGACCAGCATGTCCAAGTTCACCATTGAGGAATTGACCGGGCTGATGCGCTCGTGCGCGGGCGAGGCCGACTCGACCACGCTGACCGGCGACATTCTCGACGTTTCCTTCGCCGATCTCGGGTACGACTCGCTGGCGTTACTGGAGATCTCCGCATATGTCCGGCGCGAGTTCGGCGTGACGATCCCGGAGGACGTGATCACCGAACTGGACACCCCTCGCCAATACGTCGACTACGTCAGTGCCGAACTGGCCACCGCTTGAGCAGAGGAGACACCCGTGGCAGGACACACCGACAACGAGATCGTGATCGACGCTCCGATGGATCTGGTCTGGGACATGACAAACGACATCGCCGCGTGGCCCGATCTGTACAGCGAATACTCGGCCGCCGAAGTGCTCTCGCACACCGATGACGGCGTGATCACCTTTCGGCTCACCATGCATCCGGACGAGAACGGCACAGCCTGGAGCTGGGTGTCCGAGCGCGTGCCGGACAAGGCCACCCGGACGGTGCGGTCCAAGCGGGTCGAAACCGGCCCATTCGAGTACATGCACATCTTCTGGGAGTACCGGCAGGTCGACGGTGGCGTGCTGATGCGCTGGTTGCAGGACTTCCACCTGCGTGCTGAGGCGCCGCTCGACGACGAGGCCATGACCGAGCGCCTCAACCGCAACACTCCGATCCAGATGCAACTGATCAAGTCCAAGGTCGAGGCGCGAGCACACGCCTTGAGCCGCGGCTGACCCGGCAGGAGGCCAGGATGAACATCGACGTGCACAAGAAGAAGGTGCTGCTCACCGGCGGTACCAGGGGAATCGGCCGGAGCATCGCGCTGTGTCTGGCACAGGCTGGCGCTGATGTCGTTGTCTGCTACCGCACCCCGGGCGACCAGGTGCAGGAGCTGGAGAAGGCACTTAAAGAGACCGGCGGCGACCACCACCTCGTGCAGGCTGACGTGAGCGATCCGGCACAGGTCGCGATGCTGGCCGAGGAATGCGCAACCAGATTCGGCCGGCTGGACGGCGTGGTGAACAACGCGGGCGCGATCAGCCACATCCCGTTCAGCGAACTGGAGCTCAGGGAATGGCAGCGGATCGTGGACACGAACCTCACCGGCCCGTTCCTGGTCACGCAGAAGACGCTGCCGCTGCTCTCCGCCGGCTCTTCAGTGGTGTTCGTCGGTTCGAAAGTCGCGACCGTCGGCGTGCCACTGCGCGCGCACTACACCGCGTCGAAGGCTGGTCTGATCGGCTTGACCAGGACGCTGGCAAAAGAACTGGGTCCACTGGGGATCCGGGTGAATATCGTGGCACCGGGCCCGACGCAGACCGAGGCAGAGGTGCCCGAAGCAGTGCTGACCCGGTATCGGCAGATGATTCCGTTGCAGCGCCTTGGCGCCAGCGACGAGGTGGCCGCCGCGGTGCTGTTCCTGCTGAGCCCGCTTTCGTCGTTCGTGCACGGGCAGAGCATCGACGTGGACGGAGGTATCTGATGCCAGGCGCGACCACCGGCTCGTTTCGGGTGCTGCTGCGGATGCAGATCAAGCCCGGCATGGAGAGAGACTTCGAGGAGGTCTGGGCGCAAGTCGGTGACGCCATCACCGAGCAACCGGCCAACCTCGGCCAGTGGCTGTCGCGCAGCGACGATGAACCTGGCGTGTACTACATCGTCAGCGATTGGGTGGACGAACCAGCGTTCCGTACTTTCGAGAAAAGCGACCGCCATCTCGGCCACCGCACCAAGCTGCACCCGTACCGCGAAGGCGGCTCGATGTGGACCATGCACGTCGTGCACCGGATGATCGGCGCGGGTGAACGATGACCGGCGAGGTAAAGGTGCTCGTCTACGCGAGCGACGGGGGTGCCGAGACAGGCGCGGTTTCGACGGCGTATCACGAGGTGAGCCTGTCGCTCGCGGCGACGCCTGGCTTGCTGCGCAATCAGTTGCTGCGCTCTGTGCACGACCGTGACCGGTTCGTGGTGATGAGCGAATGGGCTGACCTGACGGCGTTCACGTCTTGGGAGGAAGGCGCCGCTCATCGCGACGTGACCGCGCCGCTGCGGCCGTTGCAGGACGGCGCCGACCGCGGCGTCTTCGGAATATATGAAGTAGTTGCCGAATATCGGGCGGGAACGTCATGAAACTTGCGTTGAGTGGCAAACGTGCCCTGGTCACCGGCGGCACTCGCGGGATCGGGCGGACGACTTCGCTCGCGCTCGCACGGGCCGGTGCTCAGGTGGTGGCCTGCTATCGAGGTGACCACGATGCGGCGGCGACGCTGCGGACCTGCACGGGGTGGGACCCCCGGCAGCACCACACCCTGCAGGCCGATCTGACCACCGACGCTGGGCGGTCCGCCGCGATCGAGGAATGCCGATCCCGGCTCAGCGGAATAGACGTGCTTGTCAACAACCTCGGCAGCTACGAAACGGGTTCCTTCGCGTCGCTGTCCGAGTCCGTAGTGCAGGAGACCGTGCACGTCAACCTGCTCACGCACTATCTGGTCACCAAAGCAGCCTTGCCGCTGTTCAGTGCCGGGACATCGGTAGTGAACGTGGGCGCGGGGATGGCGATGCGCGGCCGGACCGCGCACGCGCATTTCACTGCGGCAAAGGCTGGCCTCCTCGGCTTCACCCGGTCGTTGGCCAAAGAACTCGGGCCGAAGAACGTCCGGGTCAACAACGTCGCCCCCGGCGTCGTACAGACCGAGCGGCAGCTCGACTTGCCAGATGGGACACGATCCGCCCTGCTGCAGGCCATCCCTCTGCGCCGATTCTGCCAGGCTGAGGAGGTGACCGGCGTCATCATGTTCCTCGCCAGCGATCTCAGCTCGTTCATCACCGGCAGCACGATCAACGTGGACGGTGGGATCTGACGTGTTTCTCCGGCGAGCTAACGGCGGTGCGACCACCTGGTCGCACCGCCGTTTCCGGTGGCGCCGGTCAGCTGGTCACTTGGGCCTCCACCAGGTGCAGCGTCGGGAAGGTTTCAGTGATGGCCGCGGTGCGTACCAGCGAGAACCCGGCCCTCTCGAACAGTTCCCGGAAGTCGCGACGGGTGTGCCGCTGCCCGCCGACGTTCAGCAGCATGAACAAGTCGATCACCGAGGTCACCTGCATCTCAAGCGGATCGCTGTCCATGATGCTGTCGACGACGACGACGCGGGCACCCGGCTTGGCCGCCGCGGCGATGTTGCGCAGGGTCGACAACGAGTTGTCGTCCGGCCAGTCCAGGATATTCTTGAGGATGTACATCTCCGCGGCGACGGTCATCTCCTTGATGCAATCGCCAGCGACGATGCGGCAGCGGTCCGCCAATTCGCCGTCGACCAATGCGCGATCCGCCTCCGAGACCGTGCCCGCGAGGTCGAACAGGACACCGTGCAGGTCCGGGTACCGCTCCAGCAGCGTCCGCAGCAGGTGGCCCTGGCCGCCGGCGACGTCCACAACGGTTCCGATCCCGGTCACGTCGAATGCCTCGACCACCCTGCCTGACGACAGGCTGCTTACCGCGGTCATCGCCTTGTCGAAGACCGCGGACGACTCCGGCGCGTCCTCGTTGAGATATTGGTAGAACGGCTTGCCGTACAACCGAGGCACCACCGCTTCGCCGGTGCGCACTGCCTGATCCAGCTGGGGCCACGCCTCCCACGTCCAGGCCGCGCCGAGCCAGGTCACCAGGTGGCGCAGTCCGAACGGGGCATCTTCGGTGAGCATCTGCGACAACTCGTTGTGCGCGAACAGGCCTTCGTCGACCTGAGTGAAGACTCCCTGGCTGCTCAACGTTCGGAGCAATCGTCCTACGGCGACCGGATGGGCGCGCACGGTCTTGGCGATCACCTCGCGGGTCGTCGGCTGGGTACTGATCGCGTCCGGGATGCCCAGCTTGATCGCGGCCTGCAGACAGGCCGCGACTCCAGCCCCGACGGCCAAGTGCTCCAGCCTGCGCACGAGATCGACGGGAACGGGAGCGTGACTGGTTCTGGTCATCTGTAGCCCTCTTCTCCGGCATGGGAATCGTTGATGGCGCTCATCTGTCGACGGTCCCAACCATGCCTCGCACTGCGGTCGCACCGGCCTCACCTCACCGGCCTATCGCGAGGTGACCGGCCGACCAGCGGCACCGATCACTGTGGAGCCGTCCGGAAGACCCGAGAAAGTGGGAGACAATGCGGCAAACCACTCAGGTTCTCGTGATCGGCGGTGGGCCAGCCGGTTCGACGACCGCGGGCCTGCTGGCCCGCCAAGGTTTCGAAGTGACCGTGGTGGAGCGTGAACACTTTCCCCGCTACCATATCGGCGAGTCCATTCTGCCGTCGTGCATTCCCATCCTGACCCTCCTGGGCGCACGCGAAAAGATCGAGAAGCACGGATTCCAGGTCAAACGCGGCGTGTATTTCCGCTGGGGCCCGGACGAATGGGAGATGACGTTCAACGAACTCGGCGACGACACCCCGTACGCCTGGCAGGTGGTCCGCTCGGAGTTTGACCGGATACTGCTCGATCACGCCGCCGAACTCGGCGCAGCGGTCCACCAGGGAGTCACGGTCCGCGAGATCGAGTTCGACGGCGTTCGCCCGGTCGCCGCCACCTGGGTGAACACCAAAGACGCGAGCGAGAAGGGCCGGATCGCCTTCGACTACGTGGTCGACTGCTCCGGTCGTGGCGGTGTGTTCGCCACCCGGTACCTGAAGAACCGCCGGCACCACGAGATGTTTCGGAACGTTGGCGTATGGCAGTACTGGAAGGGGGCCAAGACCTTGCCGGGCGGCCCGGAGGGGTCGACCGGGGTGTGCTCGGTGCCCGGTGGTTGGTTCTGGATCATCCCGCTGCACAATGACACGGTCAGCGTTGGGCTGGTCACCGGCAAGGAGGCCTTCGCCGGGCGGCGTGCCGAGCTGGGCGGTATCGGGCAGGTCTACGACGAGGCCGTCAAGCAGTGTCCGGCGGTCGAGCAGTTGCTGAAAGGTGCCGAGCCAGCCTCCGAAGTCAAGCTTGAACAGGACTACTCGTACGTTGCGAAGTCCTTCACCGGCCCGGGCTACCTGCTCAGCGGTGACGCCGCCTGCTTCCTCGACCCGTTGCTGTCCACTGGGGTACACCTGGCCACCTACAGCGGGATGCTCGCGGCTGCCGCGATCGGAAGCGTGCTGCGTGATGAAATGCCTGAAGAGGAGGCCTTCGGCTTCTACCAGCGGGTCTATCGGCGGGCGTACGAACGGATGTTGGTACTGGTCTCAGTGTTCTACCAGAGCTATCGCGGCAAGGATTATCACTTTTACCAGGCGCAGCAACTGTCTGCCGGGGAGAAAAACGAGTTGAACCTGCACGAGGCTTTCTTGCGCATCATCTCCGGTATCGAGGACATGGACGACGCGAAGGGAGCCGCCTACGACTTCGCTGTGCGCGAGCTGACCGGCGGTGAGTCCGGTGACCGTAATCCGTTCAACCATCTGGACAAGATGCGGGACGAACCACTCAGCGCAGAGCAGGCGGTCGGCGGCATCTACTTGAGTTTCGCACCGAAGCTCGGTCTCGCCCGAGTGCCCAAGACCTCCGCGAACCGCGAAGAGTGAACCGCTGGGGGGCGTCTGGTCGCCCCCCAGCGGTGCCCCGTTCACGCGCGCATTTGCAGATCCACCAGCCCGGCTGGAAACGGAGTCCGCTGTTCCTGCCGCAGATCCAGTGAGAGGTCCTGCTGGAGCCGTTCGCGGGCGTAGGCCAGTGCCAGCTCGTTGAAGCTGTAGCGGACCTCGCCGCTGTGCCGAAGGACCGTGAGCAGATGCAGGTCGGCGAGCCGACCGAGGATCTTGTCGACCACCCGCCAGTCGTGCCGTAGGAGCTTGGTCACTTCGGAGGAGTCGAATTCCTTGTCCGGCAACAAAGTCAGTACGCGCAGCACGGTCAGCTCCGCGGTGTTCAGGCTCCGATAGGCACGATCGTACAGCTGGCGCGGATCGATGTCCTCGCAGCACAGCAGCTCCAGTCGCCTGCCGGGGTCACGAAGCCGCTGGGTGAACCAGGCCAGCGACCGACCGTGCGTGGCCATCAGCCGGTGTGCCGCGGACCTCAGTGCGAGCGGAACACCGCCGCACAGTTCCACGAGATGGCAGGCGGCCCGCCGTTCATCGGGGGCCTCGATCCGGCCCAGAATGCCTTCGAGCATCAGTACCCCCTGCTCGGTGTTGAGCGGGCCCAGTTCGATGGTGCGGCTCGCGGGCAGTCCGGCCAGGCGGTTTCGGCTGGTGACCAATGTGATCGTGCGCGGTCCGCTGAGCACAAGCGGGCGAATCTGCGCGAAGCTGTCCGCGTCGTCCAGCACGACGAGTACCTGCCGCGGCGCGCCCCACGAACGGAACAGCTTGGCACGTTCGTCGAGCCCACCGGGGATCGGTCCAGGCACGTTCGCCGCACGCAGGAATTGGTCGAGCACGTCGTTCGGATCAGCCGGACATCCACCCTCGTTGAGAGTGGCGATCAGCTGACCGTCCGGGAATTCGTCGCGTACCGCGAGTGCGAAGTTGACGGTGAGTGCGGTCTTTCCGGTACCCGGCGGCCCCGTTACCGCTGCCACCGCGGCAAGCGACCGGGTATCCAAATCGGTCATCGTGCACTCGCGCAACCGGGAGAACTGGCGCTGCCGATGGACGAGGTCGGGTGTACTCGGCGGTAACTGAGCGGGAGCCGGCCACCCGGTCTTCGTATGCTCCGATGCGTCGGACGGGGCGAGCGAGAGATCGAGCGATGGGTCGCAGGACAACATCGCCTGGTGCAGCTCCTGCACCCGCGATGTCGGCTCCGTGCCCAGCTGCTCCACCAGGATGGTCCGCAATTGCTGGTAGGTCTGGAGCGCCTCGGACGACCTGCCGGAACGGTAGAGCGCCAGCATCAACTGCGCGTAGATGTTCTCCTGCAAGGGGTACTCCTTGGTCAGCCCACGCAGTTCGCTAACCAGTACCTTGTGCTTGCCCAGCCGGAGGTCCGCATCCACCCGCAGGTCCAGCGCGGCCAGCCGAAGCTCCTCTAGCCGAGCCACGTACGGTGCGAGTATGCCGCCGACCGGGACATCTGCCAGCGCGGGTCCTCGCCACAGCGCGAGCGCGTCGGCCAGGACCCGTGCCGCACGCTCGGGTTCGCCGGGCAGGAGGGCTCTGCCCTCGTTCAACAGCCGCTCGAACCGGCGGAAATCCACCGCATCCTCTTCGAGGGACAGCAGATAGCCCGAGTAGCTGGTATCGAGGGATACCTCAGGCAATCCGATCTGCGCCAGCAGAATCTTGCGCAGCTTGTAGATGTAGGTCTGTAGTGTCGGCTGGGCACTGATCGGAGGCGTGTCGCCCCACAGCTCGTCGATCAGCTCGCTGATCTGCACTGGTTGGTTGTTGCGGGCCACCAGCAAAGCGAGGACCTGCCGGAGCTTCGGCGCGGTCAGCCTCAGCTCACCACCGGCATTCCTTACCTCGAACGGACCAAGTATGTTGAATAACAAGACGCGTCCCCCAGCGTTTTCAAATATTTTATTTAGGGTTCAACAATCGACGATCATCGCCACCTTGACCGATCGGTACCTCGCGGGCAGAACGCCCTCCCCAGATATCACGTCTACTGTTCTGGGACAGTACCTACGGGTCGGTCGAGTGTCAAAGTCGATCATGAGACACGGATTTGCTGACGTGAACATGCATTGACAGAGTCGTCAATATATGTTGACATGACGTTGCGTGATGAATGTGGACGGTATGCAGCGTGCGGTAGGGGTGCCATGGTGGAGCAAGGTGCCGCGGCAGCGGCGCGGGTATCGGATATCGCAGGCGACGGCATCGTCTGGCTTCAGGAAGGGGGGCTGTCCCGCTCCGGTCTGGCCTGTCCGGACGTGGCGTTGCTGATGAGCTTGTCGCGCCAGTTCCGGGTGCCGCGTTCGTTCTGTGCGATCGCACCGCCTCCGCGGGTGCGACGGCGCGGTCGCCTCTTCGACCGCGGCAGCCTGCTGCAGCAGGTCGACGATCTCATCGACGAGCAGGCCGGTGCATGCGGCGGGGCCGTTGACGTGCGCGCTGCCTGGTCGAGCCTTGGCGACCGGCCTCGACACCAGCTGCGGGATCCACTGGTGTTCCGCAACGTCGTCGGCGCCGACGCGATCGTCGCCGCGGTGACCGAGTGTTTCGCGTCGACGGAGGTTCCGGATGCGCCATCCGTGGTGGTCATTCAGCCATTCGTAGCGGCTGATGCCTATGCGCTGGTGTCGTCGATTCCCCGATCCTTGTCTGTGAACGGCGGATTTCTTATCGAAGCGGCTTGGGGGACGGGAGAGCCGCTGCCGCATCCGCGCGTGGCGATGGACCGGTTTGTGGTACAGTGCGCGGATCTGTCGATCATCGGGCAGCAGATCGGCATCAAGGAGCGGACATTCGTGCCGGGGGCCGGAGGCGTTGTCGAGGTGGCAACTCCCCCGGCTCTGCGGCGTGCCCCGTGCGTCAGCATGCTGCAGGTTCGAACCCTGGCGTTGATCGCTTCGGAGGCGGAGCACAAGGCGGGCCAGGCCGCCCAGGTGGAGGTCGCGTTCGCCGGCGGCCGATGCACTGTGTTGTGGGCTGGGGCGCTCCGGCCGTGATCAGGTCGAATTTATCTTCCCTTTGCATGGAAAGAGGTAATTGTCCGTATTTGGTAGCTCAGTCGGACGGGATTCGCGACCCCAATGCGGGCGGGTGTCGCGAGCTGCCGTCCGGACGAATCCGGTTTGTTCGCAGCAGCCCTCCCGCTCTCGAAAGCGTTGCGTGACGGGAACTTTGCTTCGGTTTCGACCGCGGCGCGCTGGAAAACGGTGCCGATCGATGTGTGCCAGACGGCCCGGGTCAGGTGTTTCACCACGATCTGGCAGGTGCCGGCAGGGCTCGCGGATGGCCGGAGCCAACCGGCACCCGGCCACCCGACGCACCTACGTCCTGCGTCACTATGTCCACCACGTCTCGTGTGACAAGCGCGCATGTTCGGCAAGACCCGCCGGGAGTTGGCCTACTACACCTGCCAACCGCAACTGGACCGCGTCGGGAACCCCACAGGACTACGCCGACCACCCCCGCTCCGTGTACGTGCGAGAAGACCGGCTGCTCGACTGCGTGCAGACCTTCTTTGCCCAGCGGGTCCTCGGCCAAGACCGCGCCGTGCTCCTGCGGCACCAAATGGCCAAGCAAGGCATCCATGAGCGTCAGGACCACAAGAAGCGGATCGCGGCGGTCGAGAAGGCCATCGCCCAGCTAGGTCGCCGCCAGGACAACCTCATGGATGAGCGGGAAGCCAAGACCATCGACGACAACGACGAGGCCGGGCGTGCGTGGGCCGAACGGCTCCGCGCCCGCTTCGCCGACCTGGAGAACCAGCGACGGGCGAAGCTGGCCGAATTGGACGAGCTGCGAATCGTGGCCGAACGGGAACAGCCTCAACAGCCCGAGCTGCTCGACATGCTGCCGCAACTGTCGCTCGACCTGGCCGATGCACCCGACCCGCCGCAGCGGGGTCTGTACGAAGCCTGCGGCATGAAGATCTACTACGACCACGTCACCCGCAACGTCACGATCCGCGCCACCCTGCGCGCTGAAACGGTGCCAGCCGTGGAGCAGGAGGCCACCGTGATCGCTCTGACCAGCGCAAATGCCAACCGCGACATGCAGGCTCCGCCGCAACCGGCGTCGGATGATGATGTTGCCCATGTTTTGCGTGTCCTGCCGGGGGCACATAACCGCTGGTCAGCGCTGTGAGCTTTGAACCTGCGACGCCCGAGCTCACACTTAACCGTCACTTTTAGGCATCCCGGCCCGTGGCTGATTTCCTAGCGCGGGGTGTGCTCATGGCGCACCCGGTCAAGCCACTGATTCACCTATGCCAAGCGGGCGACGAAGTTATCGCGCCGTATCAGCGACGACGACTGCTCGTGTGCGGACGCGTTGCACGGCAGCCTCGGTTCCGAGTTCGGTGCGGGCCTGAGGATTCCGCTGGTAGAAGCGCAGGGTCTGGTAGACCAGGGCGGGATCGGCGGAGAGCAGGCGCGCTTGGATGCCGATATGCGGGTTGAACGCCAGCTCCGGTTGGCGACGTAGCCGGGTGCGCCGGCGGTACCAGCGCTCGCCGCTGTCCGTGGTGGCGAGCTCGATGATCGGGCCGTTGGCGTCGGCCGCGCCGACGTACATGATCGTGTCCCAGTCGGCATACGTCGAGAACGACCAGGAGCAGTGGTAGACGCCGCGGGGAGTCAGCGCGAGCACGCCGCGCCGGAGCTTGCCCCGCAGCACCAGCACCCCGCTGACGATCAGCGAGATCACGCACACCAGGCACACGATCGCGATCACGGCGGCACCGGCGTTGCCATGCGCCCCCTGGCTGGCGACGACCGCGGCGGCGGCGATGCCGAGCACTGCGAACAAGGCGAAACACACCACTGCCGCGGCGACGTGGATGGTGGTGAGCGTGGCCGAGTACGGCACGAGCAGCCCGGGTTCCCCGACCTCGGGGACCTGACCCGTCCGCACACCGCGTGCACCGCGCGCGGACGTCAGCAGGCGAGTGAGCAGGACATCGAGGGCGACACCGAGGAACAGGGGTGTCGCGAGGATGATGACACCGCTGCGAGGGTCTGAGGGCCCGCTGCCGAACGTCGAGACGGCGACCGCGATACCACCGACGGTCAACAGCGCGAACACGAACGCGATCAGCACGTACCGCGTCTTCCTGGCTCCGGCCCACTCGCTGGGCTGGGGCACGCGGCCCGTCACCGTGCCCGGCGTGTCCGTCATCTTGCTCCGTTCTCCGTTCGCCTATCCCGAGTCTGGCTGACCAGGACGCTAGAAGATCGAATTCCAGATCTTCGTGGCCGTGTGGCCCACCGCGCTCGCAGCATTGCCGACCGCATGCCCCACGGCCTCCGCGCCTTCGTTGATCGCGTGTTTGGCTCCCTCGGGAACCCAGTGGTCCCAGCCGTAATCAACCAGAGCGCCGGCACCGATACCCACGCCGACAGCGGCGAGGGCACCCCAGCCGACCGGACCGGCAACCAGCGCGGCCGCACCAGCGCCCGCGAGGCCGGAAATGATCGCCTTAGCGGGCGGCTTGCCCTCGTGGATGTCCCACCCGATCCCGGCTGCCGTGATGCCCAGTCCGACCACGGGGATCTTGCTGCCAACCCGTCGAGCCACCGAGGCCGCGTCCGTCTCCAGGTCCTCGGCCGCGGCGCGTTTCGCCATTTCCGTTTCAGTCTGGAACTTGGCCTCGTCGCTGCCGGGCGGTGCTTTCAGGTAGCGCTCCTTGGCGAGGTCGGCCTCTTCCTTGAGCCGAGACGCTTCGCCCTTTACGGCGCTGACGTGCTTCTCGACCAGGCGGCCCGCGTTCTCATTGAGGAACTCGGCTGCGTGCACATACTTCTTGCCCGTCAGGTCCGACAAGCCGCCATTGAGAACCTCTTTCGCGCCTGCCGTGTCGATTCAGCGTCGCGTCCGATCGGCCGTGGGTGATCGCCGAAACGCGGTCGATAGCATCCGGGCGGCCGAGCGATGGGCTGCCGTCGTAACAGATCGCTGCGTGAATCCGCCGAGGTCCATCGCTGCTGGGCGCGCACCTCAAGCTGACTACGAAGCTGTTGCTCGGCGGGTATCGGAACCGGGAACAGGGAGACGAATAGCGGAGACCATCTCTCAAGCCTTGCCGCTTCGCGCAACCCGGCGTCCAAGACTGATTCGCTATCCGGTGATGATCTGACGGCATGGTTGCGACCCGTTGCCCGCCGCGGTCGATCAAGTCCTGCGCCCGGTCCGAAGGCGCGCGGGATCTCGTCGTGGCGAAGGAACGCGGCTCGCGACTGACCGTTCACCGCACTGCGTGACGGTGCCGGGGCACACTGACGAGCAGGACGAACGCCGCGGCTGCCGTACAGATCGCGAGTGCGGTGCCGGGTGCCGTGGTTTCTGTCGCCGCGCCCAAGAGGCCGGAGCCAGCGGCGGCGCCGAGGTTGACCGCGGTGTTGATCCAACTGCTCGCTTCCGTCCGCGCGCTGGGATCGGTGCGGGCGTCTGCCGCGAGGTAGCCGACGATGAGCAGGGGTGCGATGAAGCCGCCAGCTGCGCCGATGCCGATGACGAGCACCGGTGTCGACCCAATGAGCCCGGCGGTCGCGCTGATGCCGACCAACGCGGCGCCGAGAATGAGCAGCTGCCGTTCAGCCGACCACCGCGGATTAAGCCGGCCGTACAGCAGACCGCCAAGTGCGCTGGTACCCGCGAACAGGGCCAAGACGACGCCCGGGAGAACCGCGGAGCCCTCGGCTGCCCCCATGGCTGGTGCCACGATCTCGACCGCGCCGAGGATGATTCCCGGCGCGAGGATCGCGATCAGCACAGGGAGAAAGCCGGGCGACCGCAAAGGTTTCGAAGTTTTCGCAAGGGTCTTGGCGCGGTGTCCCCGCTGCTGCCTGGACAGGGGACTGAGCACGAAAAGGCCGCTGCCTGCGGCGACAGACCCAGCTGAGACATAAAGCGCCAGCGTCGGATCCGCGAGTGCGGTGAGGATCGCGGAGGTCAAGGGGCCGACGGCGAAAATCAACTCTTCGGCGACGGCGTCCAGGCTCAAACCGCGAGTACGCAGCGGCCCGCTGGCGAGCGCCGCCGACCAGACGACGCGCATCGTCGAGCCGAACGGCGGGATTGACAGCCCCGCAACGGTGCCAAGGCACAGCAAGAAAAGCAACGGTGCGTCCGGATTCGCGGCGAACACGATGAGCGCGATCGTGTGGAGCGCACCCAGCACGGACAAGATGGCTGTCTGCCCGAACCGGTCGACCGCGCGCGCTCGCCAGGGCGTCGCAACGACATTGGCAGTTCCCAGCACGGCCGTGACGGCTCCTGCCGCGGCGAACGACCCCCTGCCGGACTCCAGAAGCAACACGAGCGCGAGCCCGGACATCGCCAGCGACGACCGGCCCAGGATGCTTGGCAGGAAAGAGCGCACTACGTGGGGTTGGCGCAGCGCAGCCCAGTAGGAAAATTGTTCAGTTGACACGTCGTTCTCCAGTGCACAGCGCGGATTGAGGCGCGCGCGGCCAACGGGTTCCTGCGCCGAAAAACGGCGCGCTGAGACCCGCCCGGGTCGGTGCTGGATCTGCGAGGGGCGGGCCGCAGGACCGTCAGCTGAAGAGGACGATGAACTGGAACATCGGCGCGACGGTATCAGGGGCGGCGCGTTCGGCGGTCGCCTTTTCGATCAGTGCGCCGGTGGCTGCGGTCAAGGTCTGGTAGCTCACCGAGGTACCGCGGACCGGTCGCTGAGCCGTCTCCGGACGCGCCGCCGGGAACTCTCGCGACGAACCAGCGATGAACATCCGCCCGTTCTTGATCGGTTACGCAACTCGGCGGTTCCCCACCGAAGAACTGACTCATGTGGGTGACCTGCACGAGGGTCGACTGCTGGTATCAGCCGCTCCGGTGGACCAGCCGAGTCACCTGGTCGTGTCTGGTTTCGAAACCATGAACAACAGTAGGTAATCTTCCGTAACGGGTGCGGGGAGCCGCCTCCAACCCACGGTCTGCCGGAGGGCTTCGTTGATCAAGCTCATGTTCGCCGACGACGAGGAACTAGTTCGGTCGGGGCTGCGCGCCATGATGTCCGGGGCGTCGGACATCGAGATCGTGGGCGAGGCAAGCGACGGCAGATCGGCGGTCGAGGTCGCCCGCCGCTATCACCCTGACGTCGCGCTGCTCGACATCAAGATGCGCGCCCCTGACGACGGCATTCGCGCGCTTCGGGCCATTCTCGCGCTGCCCGATCCGCCGACCGTCGCCATGCTCACCACCTTCGACATCGACGAGTACGTCAGCCTCGCGCTGCGGCTCGGCGCCAACGGCTTCCTGCTTAAGGACATCGACCCGTCGGCGTTGCTGCGGGCCGTGCGCGACCTGGCCAAGGGCGGTGCCGTCCTTGATCCGGGCGTGGCCGTGCGCATGGTGCAGAGCCATCGCGACGAGCAGCGGGCCGCGCAGCCGGCGCGCAAGCTGCTGGCGTCGCTGTCCGAACGCGAACGTGAGGTCGTCGCGCTGATCGGGCAGGGGCTGTCGAACGCCGAGATCGGCGGACGGCTGCACCTGTCGGAGGCGACGGTGAAGGGATACGTCTCGGCGGTGCTGTCGAAGATCGGCGCGGCCAACCGGGTGCAGGCCGCGCTCCTGGCCTACCGCGGCGGGCTCCTCGACCAGTAGAACCAGCAGATGCTGCTGACCGCGCTCGAGTTCGCCGGGCTGGTGGCGTTCGCGGCGTCCGGGGCGCTGGCCGCGGTCCGGGCGCGGCTCGACGTGTTCGGTGTCGTCGTGGTCGGCCTGACCACGGCGCTCGGCGGCGGCATCATCCGCGACGTGCTTCTCGGCATTCATCCGCCGACCTCCCTGCGGAACTGGCCGTACCTGGCCGTCTGCGCGGTGACGGCGCTGGTCGTGTTCGCCTTCCACCCACAGGTCGCCCGGCTGCGGCACGCGGTGCTGCTCGCGGACGCGGTCGGGCTCGGCGTGTTCGCCACCGCCGGGACGACACTGGCACTCAACGCGGGCGCGACCGGGTACGCCGCCTGCCTGATCGGCATGACCAGCGGCATCGGCGGCGGTGCGCTCCGCGACCTGCTCCTGCGGGAGATCCCGCTCGTGCTGCGCAAGGAGATCTACGCGATGGCCGCGCTGACCGGCGCGGTCTGCGTCTGGGTGGGGCACGCGCTGAGTCTCCCGGCGGGTGCGGTCACGACCGTCTCCGCGGCGGTCGTCGTCGCGATCCGCGTGCTCACGCTCTGGCGACACTGGAACGCTCCGGTCGCACGGCCGCCGGAAGAACGGTCGTTGTGACGTCAGCTGCAGATATGGATGTGCTTCCCGCCGACGCAGGTGTGCCCGTGCGGGTGCGGAATGTGCGGTACGTGCACGCTGCCGCCTGTATCGTCGGGCAGGGGAGTGACAGTGCCGCCAGACCCGGTCCCGGTGTCGGCGGGGTCGTCAGAAGGCAGCGAGAACGTTGGCGTCGAGGTGGGTGTCTCGCTGGTGGTTGGCGGTTCGTACGTCGGGACCGGACTGTAAGCAGGCGTCGTGAGCGGGACTGTCACGGAGGCGGGCGCAGAAGGCCCGGCGTCCTTGCTGCCGCACGCGTTGCCGATCAACCCGATGACGCCAAGTACACAAATACCAGCCAGCCACCCGGGACCGAGCCGTTTCCGATTGGCCATCAGCGCTCCTCCCTCTCAGGCCCAGCTGATGGTCGCGTCCGCCGCCCCGCCTGTTACGCGCCGGACTCCGGGGAGATGCTCTTTGTGTGTTCTGTGTGTGTTCTTAGGCGGGTCTCAGCACTCTGCGTAAGACTGGCGGCATGCGCATCCTCGTAGTGGACGACGACCGTGCCGTCCGTGAATCGCTCAGGCGGTCTTTGGAGTTCAACGGCTACACCGTGGAGCTCGCGAGCGATGGTGCGCAGGCGTTGGAGACGATCCTCGCCAACCGTCCGGACGCGATGGTGCTCGACGTGATGATGCCGCGCCTCGACGGGCTCGAAGTGGCCCGCCGGCTCCGCAGCACCGGCGACGACCTGCCCATTCTCGTGCTGACCGCCCGCGACACCGTCTCCGACCGGGTCTCCGGCCTCGACGCCGGCGCCGACGACTACCTGCCCAAGCCGTTCGCTCTGGAGGAACTGCTCGCCCGCCTGCGCGCCCTGCTGCGCCGCGCCGCGCCGGACGCTCAGCAGGGCGAGACGTCGGAGGTGCTGTCGTTCGCCGACCTCACGCTGGACCCGGGCACTCGCGAGGTCCGCCGCGGCGGTCGCGAGATCAGTCTCACCCGCACCGAGTTCGCGCTGCTCGAGCTGTTCCTCTCGTACCCCAAGCACGTGCTGACCCGCGGAAGGATCCTGGAGGAAGTATGGGGTTACGACTTCCCGACGTCGGGCAACGCGCTGGAGGTCTACGTCGGTTATTTGCGCCGCAAGACGGAGGCGGAGGGCGAACCGAGGCTGATCCACACGGTGCGTGGAGTGGGGTACGTCCTGCGCGAGACCCCGCCGTGACCGATCCCCCGGCGGGCGAGCAGGCCGCGCCGGCGGGGGAGGTGCCCGATCCGCGCGGCACCCGGTGGAGCACCCGCCGGTTCTCGCTGCGCGGCCGCGTCACGCTGCTGGCAGCCGCGTGCGTAGCGGGTGCCGTGGCGCTCGTTTCCCTGTGCGCGTATCTGGTGGTGCGCAACAACCTCCTCACCCAGCTCGACGACAACCTGCTCGCCCGGGCACAAGCCGCGGCGAACTCGCCGCAGGTGCCGACCGACCAGCTGCGCGAGGTCCCTGGTGCCCTGCTGGCCAGCGCTGACCTGCAGATCGGCCAGCTCAACGGCTTCACCGGCGACCTCATCTATCCGCAGCCAGGTACTCGGCCGCCGGTGGGCCCGGCCGAGGTGCGCGTCGCGACCGGCGTGCTGCCGCAGTCACTGCGCACCGACGCGGCCACCGGCATGCGCGTGGTCGCGGTGCCGCTCGGGCACGGGCAGGCGATCGTGCTGGCGCAGTCGATGGCTCCGACGATGCGGGCGCTGAACCAGTTGTCCGTGGTGCTGTTCCTGGTCGGCGGCGCCGGGATCGTAGTGGCCGCGGGTGCGGGCACGGCAGTCGCGCGGGCTGGGTTGCGCCCGGTCGACCGGCTGACGTCGGCCGCGGAACGGGTGGCCGCGACCGGCGACCTGCGTCCGATCCCGGTGAGTGGCGACGACGAACTCGCGCGGCTCACGCACAGCTTCAACATCATGCTCGGCACGGTCGCGGACTCGCAGGAACGGCAGCGGCAGCTCGTCGCCGACGCTGGGCACGAGCTGCGCACCCCGCTGACTTCCATGCGCACCAACCTGGAACTGCTGCTGTCGGCCAGTCGTCCGGGCGCACCGTCGCTGCCGGACGAGGACCGAGCTGACATCGAGGCCGACATCCGGGGCCAGCTCGACGAGCTCACCCAGCTCATCGGCGACCTGGTGGAGCTGGCGCGGCAAGACGAACCGCGCGAGCAGGCCGAGCGCGTCGACCTGATGGACGTGGTCGAGCGCGCGCTCGACCGGGCGCGCCGCCGGGCGGGCGAGATCGAGTTCGAGGTCGCGCTGCAGCCGTGGGTGCTCACCGGCGACAACAGCTCGCTCGAACGGGCGGTGCTGAACCTGCTGGACAACGCGGTGAAGTTCTCGCCGCAGGGTTCGCGGGTGCGGGTCACGCTCCGTCCGCTCGGCGACGGCACCGCGGTGGTCGAGGTCGCGGACTCCGGGCCCGGCATCGCCGAGGAGGACCTGCCCAAGGTGTTCGACCGGTTCTACCGCTCGTCGGAGGCGCGCACCCTGCCCGGATCCGGCCTTGGGCTGGCGATCGTGAAGCACGCCGCCGAACGGCACGGAGGCACGGTCTACGCCAACCGGGCACCGGAAGGCGGGGCTCTGCTCACCATCCGGCTGCCGGGGGCGCCTGTCGCCTGAGCCGGTCGCCAGGCTGGGCTGTCGTCCGACCGGGGGACGCTTCAACCGCACGTCGCGCGCACCTGATGTTGAATCGTGTAGGATTTTGTGCAGTTGATGGGTGTGCTTGGGGAGTGGCGGTGCTCGCGCGGCAGCGACAGGCGGTGATCCTCGAGGAGGCACGCCGGACCGGTGCGGTCCGGGTCAGTGACCTCGTCGCGAGGCTCGGCGTGTCCGACATGACGGTCCGCCGCGACCTCGACGTGCTCGCGGGCCGGGGCCTGGTCGAGAAGGTCTACGGCGGCGCGACGTCGCTGGTCGGGAAGAGCACCGACGAGCCAGGGTTCGAGGCGAAATCAGTGCGCCAGCGCGCGCAGAAGGAAGCGATCGCCGAACTGGCCGCCACGCTCGTCAAACCGGGCACCGCGATCGGCCTGTCCGCGGGAACCACCACTTGGACGCTCGCGCACGCGCTCGACGGCGTCGAGGGCCTCACCATCGTCACCAACTCGATCCAGGTCGCCGACGTGCTGCGCAACGCGGGCCAGCCGGACCGCACGGTGGTCCTCACCGGTGGCGTGCGCACCCCGTCGGACGCGCTCGTCGGTCCGGTCGCCGTGCAAAGCCTGCGGACGCTGCATCTCGACCTGGTCTTCCTCGGCGTGCACGGGATGGCGGTGGGGCCCGGGTTCACCACCCCGAATCTCACCGAAAGCGAGACCGACCGCGCGCTGGTGGAGGCCGGGCGGCGGCTGGTGGTGCTCGCCGACCACACGAAGTGGGGCACCGTCGGCATTTCCACGATCGCGGATCTGGAAGAAGCGCAGGTCGTGGTGACTGACGACGGCCTGGACCACCGTGCGCGAGAAGAGCTCGCGGAGCGGGTCGGAGAACTCATGATCGCCGAAACGGCGGAGAACCTCGAGGCAGAAGAAGCGTGAAACGCACTGTGCGGCACCTGGCGGACGGCCGGGAGATCATCTATTTCGACCACACCGACGCCCATGACCGGCTCGCCGCCGACACCCGGGACCTCCCGCCGGTCGCGGCGGCCTCGGAGATCCGCCGTGACCCGCTGACCGGCGAGTGGGTCGCGATGGCGGCGCACCGCCAGACGCGCACGTACAAGCCCCCGGCCGACCTCTGCCCACTCTGCCCGACGCGGCCGGGCAAACCGAGCGAGATCCCCGAAGCCGACTACGACGTGGTCGTGTTCGAGAACCGGTTCCCGTCGTTCTCGCAGCAGGCGACCGGTGATCCGTCCACTGTGGACGGATTGGGTCTGGTGCCGACCGCGCCGGGTCTCGGCCGCTGCGAGGTCGTGTGCTTCACCAGCGACCACGACGGCGCGTTCTCCCGGCTGGCCCCGGAACAGGTGCGCCTCGTGGTGGACGCCTGGGCCGACCGCACCGCGGCGCTCGCCCAGACGCCTGGTGTCGAACAGGTCTTCCCGTTCGAGAACCGCGGCGAGGAAATCGGCGTCACGCTCTCGCATCCGCACGGCCAGATCTACGGCTATCCGTTCGTCACGCCGAAGACCGAAAGGATGCTGGCGGTCGCGCGCGAACACGGCGGGTCGGTGCTCGGCGACGTGCTGGCCGCGGAACAGAAATCGGGCGAGCGCGTGATCGCCGCCGGCGAGCACTGGACGGCTTTCGTGCCGCCGGCCGCGCGCTGGCCGGTGCACATCCAGATCGTGCCGCACCGGCAGGTGCCGGACCTCCCGTCGCTCACCGACGCCGAGCGCGACGACTTTTCCCGTGTGTACCTGGACGTGCTGCGCCGGTGCGACGCGCTGTACGACCGGCCGCTGCCCTACATCGCGGGCTGGCACCAGGCACCGGTGCGGCGGGACCGGGAGCTGTCGTGGCTGCACCTCGAGCTGTTCTCCGTGCTGCGGGCCAAGGACAAGCTGAAGTACCTGGCCGGATCCGAGTCGGGCATGGCGGTCTGGATCAACGATGCCACCCCGGAACAGATCGCGGAGCGGCTTCGCTCGGCAGGCTGACCGGAACTCACGGCATACTCATCTACGAAACACAGGTTCGACTCAGGAACCTCTCAGGCCCAGCCGCTTAGGTGAGGACATGACCGAGAACGACCCCCACGTGCCCGACTCCGCGGCGGGTCGCCAGGACCCGGGTGCCCAGCCGGGCACCGAAGGCCAGGCGGCCTGGCAGCAGACCCCGGCTCAGCCGGACCAACCCTCTTCCGCCGGCTCGGCCGGCGGCGACGCGGGACAGTCGGCTTCCAGCGCGACTGGTTCGACTGCCGCGTACGGATCGGCCGCTGAGGGCTCGGCAGGGACGTCGGGCCCTGGTGCGACGAGCGGAGACGCTTCCGGCGCGTACGGAGCGCCTGCGGGGCAGTACGGTGCCGCTCCTGTGTACGGGACTGCTCAGTCTGGCGGTGCTCCGACTGGAGGCACGCCGAATCCGTGGTCGGCCCAAGGCGCGGCCGCGCCGCAGCACGGCCCCGGCACCCAGCAGCAGCCGACGGCGGGTCAGCCGTACGGCAGCCAATACCCCGGCGGACCGCACACTCCGCCCGCCGGAGCCCAGGCCAATCCTTACGGTGCACCGGGAACCTCGGTTTACGGCGTCCCCGCGCAGCGCGAGAAGAAGGGTTCGGCGGGCAAGCTCCTCGCGGGCGTCGCCGCGATCTCGCTCGTGATCGGCGGCGTGGCGGGCGGGACCGTCGGGTACCTCACCGGCGGGTCCGGTTCGTCGGTGAGCGCGCTCGACGCGCCGAAACCCGCGCAGCAGACCGGCAACGTGCCAGCCGGCTCGGTCGAGTCGGTGGCGCAGAAGCTGTCGCCGAGCGTGGTCGAGCTGCAGGTGTCCGGCCGGACCGCGGCGGGCGAGGGCTCCGGTTTCGTGATCAGCAGCGACGGCTACATCCTCACCAACAACCACGTCGTCCAGGTCGCCGCGAACGGCGGCCAGATCCAGGCCGTGTTCCAGGACGGCAAGAAAGCCGCGGCGCAGGTCGTCGGCCGGGACCCGACCACGGACATCGCCGTGGTGAAGGTGTCCGGCGTCGGCAACCTCACGCCGGTCGAGCTGGGCCGGTCCGACGACCTGCGGGTCGGACAGCAGGTCGTGGCCATCGGCTCGCCGTACGAGCTGACCGGCACGGTCACCTCGGGCATCGTCAGCTCGCTGCACCGCCCGGTGCAGGCAGGCGGCGACGAGACCGACCAGACCACGGTGATGGACGCGATCCAGACCGACGCCGCGATCAACCCCGGCAACTCGGGCGGTCCGCTGGCGAACATGAGCGGCCAGGTCATCGGCATCAACTCGGCCATCTACAGCCCGAATTCGAGCCGCGGCCAGGGCAGCGGGTCCGAGGGCGGCAACGTCGGCATCGGCTTCGCCATCCCGATCGACCAGGCACGCCGCACCGCGCAGGACATCATCAAGACCGGGCACGCGACCCAGACGTTCATCGGCGCGAAGGTCACCGACGCGCCCCAGGGCGGCGCCCAGCTCGGCGACATCACGCCGGGCAGCCCGGCGGAGAAAGCGGGCCTGAAGTCCGGCGACGTGGTGACCAAGATCGACAACCGCGTCATCGACAGCGCCAACACGCTCGTCGCCGCGATCCGCACGCGCGCCCCGAACGACCAGGCGACCTTCACGCTCGCCGACGGGCGCACGGTGCAGGTCACCCTCGGCGGACAGCCGGTACCGGCCAACTAGATCGCTCGGCCGCCGTGGCGCGGCCGAGACCAGCCATGGCTCGACCCCCTGTCCGCGCTTGGGGCCGAACCTTTGCAGGCCACGCGCGACCGGAGCATCCGAGCCGGTCGCGCGTGGCCGTTTTAGCGGCCCGCGCCCGAAAACCGGCTTGCGCACGAAAACACGAAGAGGCTCTCCGTGCCGCCTCCGACTCGGCACGGAGAGCCTCTCCGCGTGCGGTGAGGTGCCCACGCGCACGCTGTCCCAAACGCCGAATCCGCGGGAAAATTCCGGTAGCGGAAGAAAACCCAGGTCAACTACGTGCGAGCGACCGAATTTTCCGTGCCGCACTACGCCGGAACTGGACAATCCGGACGACCGACACGACCAGGACCGCACTCCACACCACCGCGAGCGTCGCCATCAGCCCCAGCCACGCGTTCCCGTCATGCAGACCAGGCTTCGGCGGCACGCCATAAGTGCGCCACAACAGCGGGAACGCCACGAAACCCAACACCGCGGTCAGTACCGCGCCGATCTGCACTGGCCCCCGCCAAGGCCGCGGCAGGACCCGAGCGAGCAACAGGCCGATCGCCCCGGCGACCGGAGCGAACACCGCGTCGTTGACGATCGGACCGCCGCCGATCCACAGCAACGTCGTGAAGCTGTCCGGCCACGCCGGTGCCGCATAGTCGAGGAACAGCACGATCCCGTACGCCAACGCCGCCAATCCGGGCAGCGCCAGCACAATCCGCGCGGTCTTCACAGCACCTCCAGCTTGGCGACCCACTTCGTCTGCAGCACGCCCGGCCGGCTGGGCGCGATCACGCGGCACGGATAGCCGTGGTCGAGATTCAGCACCTCGTCGTTCAATTCCAGTGCCAGCAACGTGAGCGGGTCGGCTGTGTGCTCGCCGGGCAGCACGCTGACGCCGTACAGGCCGGTCTTCTCCAGCGACGACACGCGCACGTCCACCCCCGGCTCGCTGCCCGCAGCGTGCAACAGTTCCGGGAACGAGATGCCGCGCCACGTCGCGATCTGGCTCCACCCTTCGACGCACGCGATCGGCAAGTCCACAGTGGTCTGCGGCAATGCCCGCAACTCGGCCAGCGTGAACTGCCGCGTCCCTGCCGGCGTCGCCACCGAGAGTCGCCATCCGGGGTCCTGAGCGGCCCGCGTTACCTGTGCTGCCACGGCCGTGCGGTTCACCGGCAGCTTCTGCGTGCCCTTGTCCGATCGCCACGACAACCCGGAGACGCTCCGCAGCGCGGGAACGGTCGCTCCCGCGGTGGCCAGCACAGCGACCCCCGTCGCGATCCCCGTGGTGGCCAGGAATCCTCGGCGCGACAATCCAGGGCCAGGCCGCTGGGCAGGCGCACGTTCGCGCGTGAGCGCCCGCCGGATCACCGGCAGTTTCACCGCGACATGCACGAGGATCGACCCGATCGCGACCCACGCCACCGCGTAGTGGACCTGCGGAAAGTAGAAATTCCACGGGTAGTTCTGCGCGACGTTCAGCAATCCCGAACTCAGCTCGAAGAAGGCCGCCCCGGACAGGACGAGGATCGACAGCCTCTCCACCGCGTGCGGCGCCGAGCGCACCAGCGGCCGTTCGAACAACTTCGGGTAGACACTCCACAGTTTGGCCAGCAGCAACGGAATCGCCGCGATCCCGGACAGCACGTGCGCGCCCTGCGTCACCCGGTACAGCCACACCGGCCGGCTGGGCCAGAAGAACCACTCCGGCGGATGCTGGATCAAGTGGCTCAACAGTCCGGTGACAAAGCAGATCAGGAACGCGAGCCCGAGCAGGCTGCCGACCCGAGCCGTCACGCGCTCGCCGTGCGCGCCGCCCTTGAACTGCTCCGCCTTCGGGACCCGGCGATCGACAGCGCGGGCCTGCTCGCCGATCTTGGCTTGCGCCGCGGTGACCCGAGCGTCGAGCCCGCGCCATGCGGCCACCAGCCGTCCGCGCTTCATGCTCGTGCCAGCTTCGCGAACCAGCGGTGTCCGCGACTGGTCGTCCACACCACGCGAAAGCCAGTTCGCGCAGCGATCTCCGCAATGGCGTCGACTCCAACCCACGCCCAGGTGAACCACCGTCCGTCAGCGGGATCCGGCCGCAGACGGACGTGGTCTTGGCGCACCCCGTGGCCGGGTTCCTCGAGCTCCGCGAGCACGTCGCCGTCCGGCGTGAGCAACTCGTGCAGCCGCCGCAGCAGTGCATCGGGATCGCCGCCGATTCCGATGTTGCCGTCGGCCAGCAACACGTGATTCCACCGTCCCTCGCCGGGCAAGCGAGCGAAAACATTGCGCTGCAACGTACTTGCCCCGCGTCGCCGAGTCAGTCGTACCGCGACTGGCGAACTGTCCACGCCGAGAGCCACCACGCCTCGGCGCGTCAAAGCGGCAGTAAGCCGACCAGGCCCGCAGCCGACGTCGAGTGTCGGGCCCGCGCACGCGTCCAACAGCACGGCGTCGCCTGCGTCGCAACCGTCTGCCCAACGACCGACCGGAAGCTCGATCCGGTCCCCGTTCGCGAGCTCCAGCCAGCAGTGATGGCCAAGCAGTCCGCGGTCGAATTCCCGGCCAGTCGCGAGCTTCATGCCACCACTCCCACCGCGTCGACTGCGGTCGCGAACCTGCTGTCCGGCCGAATCGCGGCCACCCGCAGCGCGTCCTCCATGGTGTCCACATCGGACAAGATCGGCAGCTCGCCAACCCGGAGCCCTGTACCTTCCAGTGCCGCTCGGGTGCGGAATCCGGTGTCCGCACGTGACATCGGAACTCCAGCGAGCACTTGCGCCTGCCGCGGATCAGCGAGCCCAAGCCCCCACCAGCCACCGTCTGCCGCGCTGCCCAACACTGCATGGCTGGCTTTGGCGATGACCGGCTCGATCGCCGAAGTCAGCAGGGCGGGGGAGACCTGCGGCGTGTCCATTCCGATCTGCAGCACAGGCAAACCGGCGTGCACCGCGGCAGTGTCGGCGTGCGCGTTGGCCAGCCGGGTACCGAAATCCCAGCCTCGCTGCGCGATTACGGTCGCCTTCCGCAGCGCCCGACCGATTTCGCTGCCTCGCGCTGCCTCGGCGAGGTCGCCCGTCATCGCCACCACCGTGAGCGCGCCGTCAGTGGCGAACGCAGCGTCCAGCGTGTCCAGCAGCGCGGAAGCGGCGATCTCTGCTGCCTGTTCTGGTGTCGCCGGTGGGCACAACCGAGTCTTCGCGAACCCCGGTACCGGGGCTTTCGCAACCACAAGCACGCAGAACGTCATCGGGTCAGCACCCGCCCGAAGTCCCGCACCGCCCGCAATGTGCCGCGCACCGAGCCGGACACCTTCGATTTCGTGCCCTGTGCCCGTTCCCGGTAAGTGACGTCGAACTCCTGGACTGCCCAGCCCGCGCGCTGAGCCTTCACGAGCAGCTCAAGCGGATAGCCGAACGCCCGGTCCGCAACGCCTAGAGCCAGCAGCTCCCGGCGACGCACCGCCCGCAGCGGCGCGATGTCCCGCACTGACAGTCCACGGGACCGCAAGAGCAGTGAGAGGACGGCATTTCCTGCTCTGGCATGCCATGGCCAAGCCGCCCGAGAGACCGGCACGCGTCGCCCGACCGCGAGGTCAGCACCATCCAGGACCGCGGCGACCAGACGCGGCAACTCGGCCAGATCGAGCGACCCGTCGGCATCCGCGAAACAGACGAGGTCGGCGGTGGCGTTCTCCAGCCCGGTGTGGACTGCGGCTCCGTAACCGCGCCGCGGCTCGTCGACGACTTTCGCGCCGTGCGCGGCCGCGACACCAGGAGACCCGTCGTGCGACCCGTTGTCCACGACGATCGCGCGATACCCCGGCGGCAGACCGGCGAGCACGCCGGGCAGCGCGGCCGCCTCGTCGAGGCAGGGGAGGACGACGTCCACTCCGAATTCGTTCACGAGGCGTACGGTAAGTCTGGAAAGGACAGTGCAGAACCCTTGCTGTGCTTACCAAATCCTGACGCCCGCCAAGATCTTACCGACTTCTCACGGATCCGCGGGAAACCCGCCGGAACGCCGTCCGCGGGGTTATCGTGACCGGCGATGAGCGAGTCGACCAAGGCTGCCCGGCTCGCCGAGCCGCCACCCCCGGTTCCCGTCCGTCCCCGGTTCCGTGCTGATCTCGTGACGGTCGGCGTCACTCTCGTGGTGATCGCCGCCGCGACGGCCGTAGGCGTGTACTACAACCGGCCAGGGTCGGGCGTGGTGATCTACGCGTTCGCGCCACCGTTGTTCGCGCATTGGCTGCCGCACGCCGGCCCCGGCTCAGTGTTCGCCGTGGTGATCGCCGCCGGTGTCGTCCTCTACGGCCCGACCCTGGCCGCCCGGCTGCGCTGGCGGCGCGCCCTGCTCGCGGGCTACCTGGCTTCCCTCGCCTGGATCTTCTCGCTCGCCATGGTCGACGGCTGGACGCGCGGCTTCGCCGGCCGGCTCACCACTCCGCAGGAGTACCTGCACGAAGTCCCCGGCATCACGGACATCCCGCGGTTCCTCCGCGAATTCTCCTCGCGCATCCTCGATTTCCAGCCGAACTCGTGGACCACCCACGTGTCCGGCCATCCGCCCGGCGCGACCCTCGCCTTCGTCTGGCTCGACCGCCTCGGCCTCCACGGCGGCGCCTGGGCGTCGACCGCTGTGGTGCTGGTCGCCGCACTGGTCGCGGTCGCGGTACCAGCGACGATCGCCCTGCTCGGCAGTTCTGACGCCGCCCGCACCGCGCTGCCCTTCGCGGTGCTCAGTCCAGGTGCGGTGTGGCTGGGCGTGTCCGCGGACGGGCTCTTCGCCGGTGTGACCGCCACCGGTATCGCGCTGCTCGCCCTCGCGTCGGTGGGCTTCCGAGAGCGCCGTGCTTACGCCTGGCCCACGGCATTGGCAGCCGGGATTCTGCTCGGGTTCGGCATCTTCCTCTCCTACGGCCTCGTTCTGCTCGGCTTGGTCGCGCTGGCCGTCGCCGTGCTCGGCAGGCAATGGCGTGCTGCGGCGGCCGCCGTCCTCGGTGCGTCGGCAGTGGTCGCCGCGTTCGCCCTCGCCGGTTTTTGGTGGTTAGACGGGTACCACCTCGTGGTCGAGCGCTACTACCAAGGCGTCGCGGTGGTGCGTCCGTATTCCTACTGGGTGTGGGCAGACCTGGCCGCGGTGGCGGTCGCGTGCGGACCAGCAGTGGTCGCGGCCGCCCGCCGAGGGGTGGCTTCGGCGGTCTTCTTGCCTTCTCGCCGGACGCTCCTGCGCGATCCGGTGCTCCTGATCGTGGTCGCAGCCGTGCTCACGATTGTGTTCGCCGATTCGTCCGGCCTGTCGAAGGCTGAGGTAGAACGGATCTGGCTACCGTTCGGCGCGTGGCTGATCCCGGCCACGGCGCTGCTTCCGGCGGGCCACCGCCGCTGGTGGCTGGCCGGACAGGCGGTGGTCGCGCTCGCGGTCAACCACCTGCTGTTGACGAACTGGTGAGGTGAGGCATGGAAGACCAAGCGGGTCGCGTGCTCGTGGTCGACGACGACGAGACGGTGCGCGATGTCGTCCGCCGCTACCTCGAAACCGCGGGTTTCGCCGTCGACCTGGCTGGCGACGGCACGGCGGCGCTCGCCCAGTTCGCCGAGCGCGTGCCGGACCTGGTGGTGCTCGACGTGATGATGCCCGGTCTGAACGGCCTGGAGGTGTGCCGGAGGTTGCGGCAGACGAGCCAGGTGCCGATCGTCATGCTCACCGCGCTCGGCGAGGAGGAAAACCGCATCGCCGGACTGCAGCTGGGGGCGGACGATTACGTCACCAAACCGTTCAGCCCCAAGGAACTCACGCTGCGTGTGGCATCCGTGCTGCGCCGGGCTCGGATGCCGCGGCCCGAGCCGCCGACGGCTGAACTGACGGACGGCAACCTCCGGCTCCAGATGACCGCCCGCCAGGCCACGCTCGACGGCGCGGTGCTGCCGCTGACCACCCGCGAGTTCGACCTCCTCGCGTTCTTCCTCTCCCATCCCGGCGTCGCGTTCAGCCGGGCGGACCTGCTGGAGAAGGTGTGGGGCTGGGACTTCGGCGACCAGTCCACGGTGACTGTCCACGTGCGACGGTTGCGCGAGAAAATCGAACGTGACCCAGCCAAACCGGTCCGCGTCGCCACGGTGTGGGGCGTCGGCTACCGCTACGACCGGACGCAGCCATGATCGGCTCGGGCGAGTCGGCGTGGGACATGTTCGTCCACGTCCTGCACATCCTTCCGCTCGCCTTGCTGTTTGCCTTGCCGGTGGCGGCGCTGGGCGGGCTCGCGCTTTACCTGCTGCGGCACCGGTCGCTGGCCACCACGATGACCACGCTCGTGCTGACCCCGGTCGCCGCGATGCTGGTCGGGATCCTCGGCGTGAGCGGCTTCATGTTCACCGAGGCCCTGACCACCGAACTGCTCGTGTGCCTGCTCGTGGCACTAGTGGCGGTGCCCGCGGCGATGGTGCTGGGACGGGTCATCGCGCGGCGCAGTGTGTGGGAACGCGAGGCGCGGGAACGCGAACGCGCGGCGGAGAAATCGCGTCGCGAACTGGTCGCGTGGATCAGCCACGACCTTCGCAGTCCGCTCGCCGGGATCCAGGCGATGGCGGAGGCTCTGGCCGACGGCGTGGTTTCGGAACGCGCCGAGGTGGCCGACTACGCCCAGCGCATCAGCGGGGAAACGACCCGGCTGTCCGGCATGGTGGGCGACCTGTTCGAGCTGTCCCGGATCACGGCGGGAGCGCTCGAACTGAGCATGTCGGCGGTGCCGCTGCGCGACGTGGTGAGCGACGCGGTCGCCGCGCAAGCGCCCGTGGCTGACCGCAAACGCGTGCGGGTGCTGGAAAACGCGTCGGCGTGGCCGGTGGTGTCCGGCAGCGATCCGGAGCTGGCGCGGATAGTGCGGAACCTCGTGTCGAATGCCATCCGGCACACTCCGCCGGACGGCACGGTCGCCGTGCAGATCGGCATCGACGGCGACCAGGCGCTGCTGGCCGTGGACGACGGCTGCGGCGGGATTCCGGACGACGAGATCAGCCGGGTCTTCGACGTCGCGTTCCGCGGCACGCAAGCCCGCACCCCCGACCGCAGCGGCACCACCAGCGGCGGCGGCCTGGGCCTGGCGATCGCGAAGGGCTTGGTGGAGGCACACCGGGGACGGATCGGCGTGCAGAACCACGGCCCGGGATGCCGCTTCGAGGTGCGGCTGCCGTTGGCGGCGTCCTGATCTGTCTAGTGTGGACGGTCAGGACGCGGCGACTGCCGAGACCGGTTCCACGGTGTGATCGACCGCGATCCGGAAGAACGGCTCGTCCGGGAAATGCGCTGCCGCGACGATCGTGCCGGTGCCGACCACCTCGCCGAGCCAGCGGCGGCGGGTCAGCTCCGCCTGTCCGCGATCGACGTCGGACGCCGCGCCGATCGTCGGATCAGCCAACTGCTCCGGAATCTGGAAGACATCGCCGAGCAGGACGGCGCGACGGTCCTGGTCCGCGACTTCCAGCACGTAATGTCCCGGGGTGTGCCCGGGCGCATGCCGGACGGTGACGCCGGGCGCGACCGTTTCGCCGTCACTCAGCGGATGCAGTTTGCCCTGAGCGCGAAGGGCTTCCAGCGCTACGCGGCCGCGGTCATGCCGCCCCGCCGGTTCGACGAACGCCGCCCAGTCAGGCGCGCCGTACCGCACTTCGGCATTCGGGAAGTACGGCTCACCGTTCGGCGCGACCCAGCCGAGGTGGTCGGCGTGCAGATGAGTCAGCACCACGGTGTCGATGTCTTCGCGGGCGACCCCAGCTTCGGCAAGCGCTGCGGGCAACCCTCCGGTGTGCTCGGGCTCGACGGCGCTGACCACCGGGTGCAGCTGCTCTTTGGAGTGCTGCGGCAGATGCGGCTCACCGGACGGGCGCGGACCGAAACCGGCGTCGACCAGCACTGCGGAGCCGGCCGTTCGGATCAGGAACGCGCCGACGACCACGGGAACCGTGCTCGGTGCCGAGCGCTTGCCGTGGAGCCCCGGGAAGAACGACGACGGCAGCTGCAGCCGCCCGTCGCTCAGTGCGTGGATTTCGATGTCCCCCACCACGATGGAACGCATGCCCAGCATCAAGATCCGGTACGGCGGATTCATTCCGGAACGTGATCTTCACCTCATCAGGTGACAGGGGCGCGTAGTTCCGCGGTGCCGAACGCGGCGATGCCGTCCGAGAAGGACGTTTCCGCCTGGAAACCGAGCAGCTCCCGTGCTCGGGCCGGATCGGCGACCACGTGCCGGACATCGGCTGGCCGCGCACCGCCGACGATCCGGGGCTCCGGCCCGCCGCAGGCTCGGGCCAGTTCCCGGGCCAGGTCGCCGACGCTGTGCGGCTGTCCGGAACAGATGTTCAGCGGCGTGAGGTCAGCCTCCGGGCCTTCGCTCCGGAGTGCGAGGACGTTCGCTCGGGCCACGTCGTCCACGTGCACGAAATCGCGCTGCTGCCGCCCGTCCTCCAGCACGGTCGGCGCTTCGCCGCGCTCCAACGCGGAACGGAACAGCGACGCGACGCCCGCGTATGGCGTGTTTTGCGGCATCCTCGGGCCGTAGACGTTGTGGTAGCGCAACGCCCAGACCGTGCCGCCGGTCTGGCGCGCCCATGCGCCCGCGAGATGTTCTTGCGCCAGTTTTGTTGCCGCATAGGTGCTTCGAGGCAACAGTGGAGCGCTTTCCGGCACGAGTTGCCAACCCAACTCGGCACCGCAGTGCGGGCAAGCGGGTTCGAATCGCCCAGCGTCCACATCGGACTGCCGGCGGGGTGACGGCGGGACGACGCCGTGGTCCGCGCACGCGTAACGCCCCTCGCCGTAGACCACCATTGACGAGGCCAGCACGAGCTTGCGCACCTTCGCCGCGTGCATTGCGGCCAGCAGCACGGCGGTGCCGTAGTCGTTGTTCAGCGCGTACGAGGGCGCGTCGGACGGATCCACGCCATGGCCGACCACCGCGGCCTGGTGGCAGACCGCATCGACGCCGTCGAGCAGCTCTGTGACGATCTCGGTGTCGGTGACGTCACCGCGCAGGAAGCGGTGTCGCCGGGTGTATCCGGGTGGCGTGGTGGAGCCGTGCGCGGTGGACAGCAGGTTGTCCAGCACGACGACCTCGTCACCGTCGTCAGCCAGCTGATCGGCGATCCGGGATCCGATGAACCCGGCGCCGCCGGTGAGGAGCACTCGCACCTCGCCGACGTTAGGCCGGATCGCCCGGGATGCGCGCGGCCTGCGCGGACCACGTCACCGAATCGTCAGAAATCACCGGGCCCGTGGCGGCGGAGCGGGCCCGGAACCGGATACGGTGTCGGCATGGAACGGAGCGCACAGCGGCTGGGCCGGGCACTCGTGGTGATTGTGGACGACCGGGTCGCGCACGGGGAGCACGAGGACACCTCCGGGCCGCTCGTCACCGAGCTGCTCGAGGAAGCCGGGTTCATCGTCGACGGTGTCGTGGTGGTCGAGGCCGAGACCGCGGCGATCCGCAACGCGCTCAACACGGCGGTGATCGGCGGGGCGGACCTGGTGATCACGGTCGGCGGCACCGGAGTGTCGCCGCGCGACCGCACGCCGGACGCGACCGCCGGGGTGCTCGACCGCCCGATCCCGGGCATCGGCGAGGCCCTGCGCGCCTCGGGGCTGGCCGCGGGTGCGGTCGACGCCGGGATCTCCCGCGGCCTGGCCGGGGTGTCGGGCAGCACGCTCGTGGTCAACCTTGCCGGTTCGCGCGCGGCGGTGCGCGACGGCATGGCGACCCTCTCCTCGCTGGTCCCGCACGTGATCGACGAGCTCTCCGGCCTCGAAGAGGTCTGAGCCCGTCCGTTTTCGCGGCGGATGTCTCTCTGCACTTGTCAAACAGCAGGTGGGACGATGGACCCATGCCGCACGAGGAACGACGTCCCCGCGAGACCGAGGCCCAGCGCCGCCGCCGGGTCGACGAGGTCTTCGGCGACGTACTGCCGGAGACCACGTCCGATGAGCGGGGCCGGGGCCCGGAAACCACTCCGGATTCGTGGTATCTCGAGAACCGGCCCCCGCATCACGATCGGTGACCCCTCTCAGCTGCTGTGGCGCGAGGGGCCTTCGCCGTTGCCCTGCTGCGAGCGCAGCAGGTCGCGGATTTCGGTGAGCAGCTCGACGTCCGTCGGCTCGGCCGGGCCCTTCTCCTCGCCGCGCTTGCGCCGCTCCTGCAGGTGCTTGACCGGCAGGACGATCAGGAAGTAGACGATCGCGGCGACGATCACGAAGTTGATCGCTGCGTTGATCACGCTGCCGAAGTCCATGAAGGTCGAGTCGTTGCTGCGCAGGACGTTGAAGCCGAGGCCCTTCCCCGCGTTCGAACCGCCGAGGGCGTTGATCAGCGGCTTGATCAAGCCGTTGGTGAAGGCGGTGACGATCGCGGTGAACGCGGCTCCCACCACGACGGCGACCGCGAGGTCGACGACGTTGCCGCGCATCAGGAAGTCCTTGAAACCTTTCAGCACTGCTGCTCCCAGAGGATTAAGGACGGGCATCTGGCCGTCCTAAGACAGCCGTCGCCCGTCGGGACAGGGTCGGGTTAGCGGAGAGTAACCGTTACCGGTCGTTCGAGCGAGGAAGCAGCGACCTGCGTGGCAACCTGCGTGGGCACCGCCAGCAGGACCAGCGGACCCTTCTGCGGTGGGCCCAGCGTGCGGTTGCCGGAGTCGTCGGAGCGCCGGACGGTGACCACGGTGGCCCCTCTGGCCAGCACAGATGCGGAATTTGTGGTATCCGCGCCCGCGACAACATCGACGCGCTGGCCCGGCTGAAGCAACTCAGCGACGGCCGCGTCCGCGAGCCGGACAGCGACAGTAACCGCGCCGGGTTCACCCGTTACGGGGAGGCTGTTGCCCAGGATCCGGACGTCGGTGATGGGCTCGCCGGCCCGGGCCGCCCCGGACAGAAGGCGGCCCACCACCGCGTCCGACGCCGAGAGCGCGCCGGATGGGCGGAGATCATCGGGCAGGGCCACGGTCCGCACGTCAGCAGCGCGCAAGACAGAACCCGCGGGCAGGTCGCGTGCCGAGACCACTGTCGAGGTGGCGGGTGCGCCCCGCGCAGAGGGCGGAAGGAACAGGACGAGCAGGCCGACCAGAAACAACGCCGCCGCGAGACACCGGCGGAGCATCCGGGCTCGCCGACCGCGCGGCAGACGGATGTCAGGCAGCGCGGAAAGGCGGCTGAGCAAGGTGTTCACGGTTGTCCCCTCGTCGGTTCCGGTGCGGCGGGATACCGCACGAATCCGACGTTAGGGACGTCGCGAACCGGCCGGAAGGGCCGATTCGCGAACCTGTGGACAACTGGCCCCTTGTGGATAACTCGGGGGTCAGGAGGACGCGGAAGCCGTTTTCGTCGTGCTCGTCGTGGACGATGTGTTCGAGGACGAAGAAGACGTCGACGAAGAGGAGGTGGTGGACGACGAGTCGGACTTGGCGCTCTCGGTCTTCGCCGGGGTCGCGGAGGCGCTCGACTTGCTCGAATCACGCGAATCCGTGCGGTAGAACCCGCTGCCCTTGAAGACCACGCCGACCGAACTGAAGACCTTGCGCAGGGTGCCGGAGCACTGCGGGCAGACGGTCAGGCTGGGGTCGGAGAAGGACTGCACCGCCTCGAAGCGGTGGTCACATTCCTTGCAGGCGTACTGGTACGTGGGCACTGAAGCTCCTTCATGCACTGGCACTCGACCTACAAGAGTGCTAACCCAATTGTGCTGGACAGCATTCCCTCAGCGCAATTACCCCTTGCTCACAGTGCGGCGGTGGCAAGGGCGGCGAACGGGGTAGCGCTGGTCAGGCCACTGTGGGTGCGGGCGGCTGGGTGGCTGGACTGCGGCTGGTCCGGTCGGTCGGGCGGTTCCTGGGCTGGTTGGCGGGCCTGGCGGTGCCTGTGGATGGGCTCGAACGCGCCGGTTTGGGCGGCCGGGGCTGTGGGTGCTCACGTGGGTTGTGCGCAGATGCGTGGTTTGGGCGGTTCGTGGCTGCACGGTGGGGTGGGTGAGCTGGTGATGTGCCCTGATCCGTGCGCAACGGGCCCGTGAGCGCTCTGGCGTGAGCCGGCGGCTGGCGAGGTCGGGCGGCTGTGGGTGCCGGGCGCTGGGTGAGGCTGGCGGCGTGCTCGTCGCGGAGCGTCCGCAGCCGTGGCCTTCGGTTTGGGCCTTGGTCAGGCCGCCGGGGCCGTGGGTTCGGAGGGCGGGCATCGACTAGGACATCCGGCCGGAGGGCGCTCAGCAGGTTGGGCGTTCAGCCGGATGGCGCTCAGCAGCCTGGGCGTCGGCCGGGCGGCATTCAGCAGCTTGGAGTTCGGCCGGGCGGCGGGCCATGACGGCGATCATGGAGTCGGCGGCGGGCGGCGCGCCGAACCCGGCGAGCCGATCGAGTGGTCTTGACCACTCCTCACCGAGCGGTAGCGGTGGTCGGCAGCTGGATGAGGCCGGAGGGCGTCAGGACGGCGGTCATGGGCACGTCTTGGGGTTCGGCCGGGAGACGGTCGAGTACCTCCTGCTCGCGCACCACAGCCACGCGGGCGATGCCGGCCGCGGCGGTCAGGGTGCGGTCGTAGTAGCCCGCTCCGCGGCCGAGGCGGGTGCCGTGGCGGTCGACGGCCAGGGCTGGGATCAGCATCAGCTGTGCCGAGGCCGCCGCGGTGGTGCCCAGGCGTGGGCCGGAGGGCTCGAGGACGCCGCGGAGGCGTCCGGGGATCAGGGCGTCCGGGCCGGTGTACTCGGCCCAGTCGAGCGGGCCGGGAGCGTCCGGGATGACTGGCAGCAGGACGCGAGCGCCCGTCGCGGCCAGGGCGTTCACCAGGGAGATTTGGCCAGGCTCAGTGCCGAAAGGGAGGTACGCGCACACCGTTTCCGCCTGGATCGACGACGCGGCGGTCGCCAGGGCGGCTGCCTCGCGGGCGTGGGCTTCGGGGGGCAGTTCGGCGCGGGCGCGAAGGATTCGTGTCCGCCACTCCGCCTTGCTCGGGGTCTCATTGCCCGGCTCGTGCATGAGACCAGGTTAGGCTTTGCGCCCATGACGGGCGCCTCAACCACCCAGACCTTCAGAACCGCGATCGTGCCTGCCGCAGGCCTCGGCACGCGATTCCTGCCGACGACGAAAGCGGTGCCCAAAGAGCTGCTGCCGGTGGTCGACACGCCGGGGATCGAGATCGTCGCGAGCGAGGCGGCGAGTGCGGGCGCGAAGCGGCTGGTGATCGTCACCTCGCCGGACAAGGAAGCCGTCGTCCGGTATTTCGAGGCGAAGCCGGACCTGGAGAAGACGCTCGAAGACAAGGGCAAGACCGATCTGCTGGCGAAGGTCCGCCGCGGGCCGGAGCTGCTGGACGTCGAGATCGCGATCCAGGAACAGGCGCTCGGGCTCGGGCACGCCGTCGCGCAGGCCGAGCCGAACCTCACCGACGAGGACACCGCTGTCGCCGTCCTTCTGCCTGACGACCTCGTGTTGCCCGCCGGGGTCCTCGACCGGATGTCGGCCGTCCGCGCCCAGCACGGCGGAAGCGTGCTCTGTGCCTTCGACATCCCGAAGGAGCAGATCTCCCCGTACGGCGTCTTCGATGTCACCGACACCGACGACCCCGACGTCAAACAGGTCCACGGCATGGTCGAGAAGCCCAAGCCGGAGGACGCGCCGTCGACCTACGCCGCGGCCGGGCGGTACCTGCTCGACCGGGCGATTTTCGACGCGCTCCGCCGGATCGAGCCAGGCGCTGGCGGCGAGCTGCAGCTCACCGACGCCGTCGCGCTGCTGATCCAGGAGGGGCACCCCGTACACATCGTCGTCCACCGCGGCGGGCGGCACGACCTGGGCAACCCGGGCGGATTCCTGCGCGCCGCTGTCGATTTCGCGCTCGAGGACCCGGACTACGGGCCGTCGCTGCGCACCTGGCTGACCGAACGGATCGGAAACGATCGCCCATGACGGACTCCCTCGGTTCCATCCCAGTCACCCCGGCCGAAGACGCCACCGCGACCGAACCGGCGGTTCAGGCCGTCGCCGAGGCGGAATCAACGGACATCATGGTTCCGACGGAGGAATCCGCCCAGTCCGGAGATTTCCGCTCGGTCGACCAGCAGATCGCGCTGACCCTCGACGCCGCCGTGCGCCCGCGGCCGGTTCGCGTCGCGATCTCCGAAGCGCAGGGCCTGCTCTGCGCGGAGGAAGTGGTCGCCGAGCACGCGCTGCCCGGGTTCGACCAGGCGGCGGTGGACGGATACGCGGTCCGGAGCGTCGATGTGCAGACCGCCGGACAGGAACCGGTCCAGCTGCCGGTCGTCGGGGAAATCCCGGCCGGCTCGCGGCAGCCGCGACGGCTGCAGCCGGGCCAGGCGGTGCGGGTCGACACCGGCGCACCGCTGCCCACGCTCGCGGACGCCGTGGTCCCGACCGCTTACACCGACGGCCACCAGGCCAAGGTCACCATCAACCGGTCCGTGCCGTCAGCCGGCTACGTGCGCCGGGCCGGCGAGGACGTGCAGATCGGCGACGTCGCGGTGCGCAAGGGCGACACCATCGGCTCCGCGCAGGTCGGGCTGCTAGCCGCGGTCGGCCGCGCGAAGGTGCTGGTCTACCCCCGGCCGCGGGTGTCGATCGTGTCAGTCGGCGACGAGCTGGTGGACATCGACCGCACCCCGTCGGTCGGCCAGGTCTACGACGTCAACTCGTACGCGCTGGCCGCGGCCGCGCGCGACGCCGGCGCCGAGGTGAGCCGGGTCGGGATCGTGCCGGGCGACCCGAAGCGGCTGCGCGAGGTCGTCGAAGGACGGCTGCTGATGTCCGAGATCGTGGTCGTCGCTGGCGGCGCCGGCGGGTCCTCCGGTGACGAGGTGCACGCCGCGCTGTCCGATCTCGGGCACATCGACCTGACCCGGGTCGCGATGCATCCCGGATCGGTGCAGGGCTTCGGCCGGCTCGGTCCGGACTCGGTGCCGACGTTCCTCATCCCGGGCAACCCGATGAGCGCGCTCGTGGTGTTCGAGGTGCTGGTGCGGCCGCTGATCCGCACCGCGCGCGGCACCCGCAATCCGCACCGCCGGGTGGTCGGGGCGCGGCTGCTGTCGTCGATCACCTCGACGAAGGGGCGCCGCGGCTACCTGCGCGGCCAGCTGCTGCGCGACGAGGCGAACGGCGAGTACCTGGTGCAGCCGCTCGGCACGTCGGGCGCGCACTTGCTGGCGTCGCTTGCGGAGGCCAACTGCCTCATCATCGTCGAAGAGGATCTCACCGAGGTGGCCGCGGGCGACCAGGTCAAGGTCACCTTCCTCGCGCAGCGCGCCTGATCCGTGGCCGCACTCGCCGACTCGGTCGAAAACCGGCACCCCGGCTGGCCCGCCACGCTCGGCCCGCTGCGGATCCCGGCAGGCGTGCTCGCCGTGCGCCCGGTGCGGTTGCGCGACGCCGGCGAGTGGAGCCGCGTGCGGCTGCGCGACCGCGAGCACCTCGAGGAGTGGGAGCCGACCGGGATCGGGACGTGGGCCGACCGCAACGCGTTCTGGTCGTGGCCGTCGCAGTGGGCGGCGCTGCGCGGGCTGGCGCGACGGGGTCAGTGCCTGCCGTTCACGATCACGGTGGACGGAAAGTTCGCGGGGCAGATCACTGTCGGTAATGTGATCCGTGCCGCACTCCGGTCGGCCTGGATCGGGTACTGGGTGTCGTCCGAGATCGTCCGGGGAGGTGTGGCCACCGCTGCCGTCGCGCTCGTGACAGATCACGCTTTCGATGCCGCCGGGCTGCACCGGCTGGAAGCGACCGTGCGGCCGGAGAACAACGCCAGCATCCGCGTGCTCACCAAGGCCGGATATCGGCAAGAAGGGCTGTTCGAGCGGTACCTCGACGTCGCCGGAGCGTGGCGCGACCACCTGTGTTTCGCTGTGACGAAAGAGGAGACCGGCGACGGCCTGGTGTCCCGCCTGGTGGCGTCCGGACGCGCCGACCTGGTCTGACCGTGACTACGCGTTCCGCTTCGATCACGCGTTACCACATTCTGTGAGATTCACCTAATACGGTGATGCATTTTCGTGATCGAACCCGGCGAGTCTGCGCCTCCTGTGTGACTGTTGTGGCTAGCGTGACTACAGCAGAGGATCGGGGGAGGTGACGGGAGATGCCCAGCTCGGTGATCATCGTCGCGCTCGCCGCGGCATGGCTCGTCGTTCTCGTGCCCATGGTGGCTCGCAAACGCCAGCAAGTCGCGCGGACGCCAACCTCCGCGCTGGCCGCCCGGGTAGTGCGAAGGGGCAGTGCTCGCAACGAGGGACAGGAGGACGACGCCGTGTCCGACCATGCGAATCCTTCGGTGGAGGATGACCTCGCCGAACTCGAAGCGGAGCTCGACGCTGACCTGGACGAGCCCGAACCGGAGCCGCTTCCGCAGCCCTCGCGCGCGGAACGCGCCGCCGAACCGCGCCGCGCACGCCGCAGCTACCGGCCCGGCCGGGGCGGCTTCGACCCGGAGGCAGCGGAGATCGCGGCCCGGGCCAAGTACGCGTTCCGTCAGCGGGTGGTCGTGATCCTGCTGATCGCCGCCGTCGTCACGGCCGCGATCGCCGGATTCGCGTTGTCTCTCGCGTGGTGGGTGCACGCCGCGGTCGACCTCGCCCTCGTCGGCTACCTCGTGTACCTCCGCCGTCAGGTCCGCATCGAGGAAGAGATCCGGCAGCGCCGGATGGCCCGCTACGCGGCGACGGCTCCTGCTGCTCCTTCGCATGAGGCGTACGACTCCTTCGAGGAGGAAGAGGAGGACGTCGAGGTCGTCGCACCTGAGGTGCCGCGCGACATCGTGGAGCGCAAACCGTCCCCGATGTCCCGCATCCGCAGGCAGGCAGTCGTCGTCGACCTGGACGACGAGGACCCCGCGTTCGAGGAACTCGCCGAGCCCAGCACGAGCCCGTACCGCCGGGCAGTCGGAGAGTGACCCCCCGCTGTTCGGTGCCTGGAGGGCGCTGCTAAGCTTTCCAAGCACTGATCGACAGGGGCTCACGCTCCTAGGGGCTGTAGCGCAGTTGGTAGCGCGTCTCGTTCGCATCGAGAAGGTCAGGGGTTCGATTCCCCTCAGCTCCACCCTAGGGGTCTTACTAGAACAAGTGCCTGAATGAAGGCCGCGAAGTAGGACCGCGACGCCTGAAGGCGTACAAGGACCACCCGCATTGCGGGTGGTCCTTTCGTTTGTGCCCTCCGCGTTGGTTGCTCCGGCCCGCTGATCTTGGATGGCGTGGAGCTCGCCGAAGGGCTCACGGAGCTCACCGTCTGTGATCTTGTCGTCCTCGATGTAGAGGGCGTGGAAGATCGCTTGGTTGAGTAGGCGCCGCTGTTGGTCGTTGCAGCGTCGGTACAGCTGGTCGGGCTGTTCGAGGAGGGCAAGGCCGGCGTTGACGAGTTGGGCGCTGTCGGTGAGGTCGGCGTTGGCTGTGTCGAGGCGTTCCTCCAGCCGGCGGCGTTCGCGGGCGATGTCGCGTAGCTTCTCCTTGACCTTGGTCCGAGGCAGTGTGCTGTCGGCGGCGAGGTCGATCAAGTTCTCCTCCTTCGTGTCGAGTTCCTTGAGCTGTGCGGTGATCTGCTTGCGCAGCAGGCGTGCGGACTTTTCCTGCTCGCCGAGCACGGCGTCGATCTGGGCGCGCATGTCAGCGATGAACGGCTGGCTGAAGCGAATCGCGGAGTAGTGGCGCTCGACCGCGTCCTCGACGAGCGTGACGTTGACATGGGGTGCTTGGCACAGCCCCTTCTGCCGGCCGCGGCAGAAGAAGTACAGGTACTCGGCGCCCTTCGAGTTGATGGTGCGTTGGATGATCATCCGCCGCTTGATGCCGTCGCGTTGGCAGCGTCCACAGAAGAGCGAGCCCTTGAGGTAGTGGTGGTGGACGCGACGGCGTTCTTGTGCCGTCATGCGAGATTCGAGGATCTCCTGGACGGTGTCGAAGAGGTCCTCGTCGATGAGGGGCTCGTGCCGCCCCTGGATTTCTTCGCCGTCGTACTCGACGTATCCGAGGTAGTAGCGATCGCGCAGCATTTGCGAGATCTTGTTCTCGGAGATCTTCTTGGCGGGGTGTCGCCGGGTGGCCCTGGTGCGTAGGCCGCGGTCGTAGAGCTCGTCAGCCAGCTCTTCTTGCGTGTAGTCGCCGGTGGCGAAGAGCTCGAAACCCAGCTGTACAAAGGGCGCCCGTTCGGGGTCGACGATGATCGTGCGGATCACGCGGCCGTCGGAGTGGTCGATGTGGTTGAGGTAGCCGATCTTCGCGCGGCCGAGTGTGCCGCCGTTGCGGGCCTTCTGGCCCATCTTGTAGGCGATGTCGGCACCGGACTGGCGGGATTGGTACTCGTTGAACGTGGCCAGGATGCCGTGCATCAGCTGGCCGACCGGGGTGTCGTCGATGGCCTCGGTGGCCGAGACCAGCGTGACGCCGCGCTTGCGCAGGTCCGCCATGACGATCGCGTCGTCGTAGCGGTTCCGCGCCATGCGCGAGAGCTGGTAGATGATGATGACGTCGACGTCGCCCTGGCTGCGGACCCGCGCGAGCATCTGTTGGAATGCTTCGCGTTTGGTCATCTCCGTTCCCGAGCGTCCGGGTTCGACGTACTCGTCGATGACCGTGACGCCCAGGTCCCGCGCCTTGCGAAGGCACGCTTCCCGTTGGGCCGGAATGGAGATGCCTTCCGGGTTGTAGTCGGTCCGGACCTGCCCGGTCGAGGACACGCGCAGGTAGATCACTGCGCGGGTGCCGGGGGCAAGGTCGTCCATCGGCGGCTGGATGGGGATGGTGACGTCCTGCTGCAGTTCATCGATGAAGTCGGCATAAGCGCTGGTCATGACACCTCCTTCTGAGGGCGGTTTGGACGGAGGACCGGGCAACCGGCGAGTGGGTCCTGGCGGCTGGACCGCGCGCTCCCGACGAGCGGCGAAGTCGTGACGGGTTGCTACGTCTCACCGGCTGCGGAACCGCGCGAGCATGCGTCGGAACGGTTGGCACTTCGGCCAGCGCCAGAGTCGAGCGCGTGGAGCGACGTACTCGTCGATGACCGACAAGCCCAGTTCCCTGGCCCTGCGCAGACACGCCTCACGCTGGGCCGTGACGCTGTGCTCGCTCTCGGCCCGGTCGGAGGCCACGCGCATGTAGATCACGGCTCGGGCGTCGGTCGCGGGGGCATCCGAGGGTCGCTGCGTGGGGACAGGACAGCGCTGCTGACCTTCGTTGTCCGAGTTGGCGTAGGCGCTTGTCATGACACCTCGTTGTGGGTCGTTCGGATTGGATGGTGTTGTTCGGCTGAGTAGGCCCGGCGGGATTGCAGCTAGCCCGCGAGCGGCGACTCGTCGCCGGATAGCTGCTCGTGCCGACGACGGTCGCGTCGATCTGCGACTGCCCCTGTCTGCTCGATCTCCGCGACGGCAGTCACCACACGGACGAGAAAGAGGCCGTGCGCGGTCTCCGTGTCGAGGGCGGGATCAGCGGCCGAGACGACCCGCACACCTCGGGACGTCAGCTCGCTGAGAACGAAGGCGAGATGCTGCGTCCTGCGGGACAGGCTGTACAGGTGGTTGACGACGAGCACGTCGATGTCACCGGATCGGGCCGCTGCCAATATCCGTTGCAGCCCCGGACGTTTCAGCGTGCCGCCTGATGCGTAATCGCTGCTGCGGAGAGCGATGTGCCAACCAGGTTGGGACGCGACGTAGGTCTGCAAGTGGTCACTTTCGCGGAGAGTGGGCCACCGCTGGTAGAGGCCGACGCGTATCGAGCATCGAGTCCGCGGGTGTGTGTCGCGAGGACTGCGGGGGTCGCAAGTGACAGGCGGCATTGTGCTGGACCGTCCTTTCGAGTCAATGGCATGCGGCTTCGATCTGTTGCGTCGTTGCGTGAGCACGAATGCGCGGTGTCATGCCGCGTCGCGGCGGTGGTCGCGGTGGTCGGCGCCCGCAGTGCCTGGCTCGGCGGGCAGCGTTTGTTCGCCGGCTTCGGCCTGCACCAAGTCGGCTGCGAGGCTGGCGACCACACGCGCGAGCTTGTGCATGTCGGGTGGATCGCGGCGGACGCCGCGCACCACGACATTGCGCACGGCTCGGCCCGCACCAACGCGCCGTCGGGGTTGCCTGGTCGGCGCGCTGATGGGGCTTTCCTGCTCCTGGTTGGCCGGAGCAGGAATGTCGGCGCAGTTGTCGTTGGGCTGGTCAGGGGTGCGAGGTTGAGCGCACATGAGCGCCCCCTTCGTGCCCATGAAGCCCGCGGTTGGCGGGGGTTCATGGGACTGCTGGTCGGCGACAGGAACCGTCGACACAGCGGGCACTCCCAGCCGCCGACACCTGCGGTCGCCGGTCCGCGCGAGGCGGGTTTCGCGGCGACGCGGGCACGCACCATGACGTGCGTTGAATGAGCTGGGACCGCCGAAGCTGTCACGACCAACGGGCCTCTACTCCCCGAGTGCACGTGTGCGGGGCCGGCGCTCGTGGCCGTGCTGGACTCTTGCCGTTCGACAGGACCGTGAGCCTGGCCGAACGGGTACTGGGTCACCTCGGCAGCGCGAGATGAGCGGTCGACGCGAGTCCAGAAGATCTCTACCGGCGCTGGCCGCGGACGGCGGCGCGTCGGCATGGCGATGAACGTGACGTGCGCCGAAGCACCTCCTCTCTCCCGAATCGGGGATAGGTCTGTCATACAACTAAGGTAGCACCTGAGTAAATCCAGTACAGCCTGAATAGATCAGGCTTTGCCTGTTGGTCGTGCGTGGCCGCTGAACACGCCGGACGTGCGGCGGCCGGCCTTCGTCGCCATCGGGGACACTGAGCGTCGGTTGGCGACGGCGCGAAGCGCCTCGGAGCGACGAACACGGGCGGCAGCGGGTGGAGATCGAGTGGCGGCTGCGGAAGGTCATGGCCTCCCGCGACGTCTGGACCGCGACCCAGCTGCGCGAACTCCTCATCCAGCGCGCTGGGTTCGAACTGTCCCTCCAGTCGGTTGACGTGCTGATCAAGAAGCAGCCGATCCAGGTGAAGGTGGCTACCTTGCAGGCGCTGTGCACGACGCTGCGGTGCACGCCCAACGAGTTGTTCGGGATCGACACGCCACGCGATGTCTCGCTCGTCGAACCGGACACCACGGAGTCCCGCGGCGAGCAGTGAGCCCGCGGCTGCGGACGCGGCGACGGCCATCACGCGGCCCTTCTCGATACCTGCGGGGACACGTGGTCCGCGGATAGTCCTGCCGACCCCAGCGTGGTTCGGATCTGCCGATACCAGCTGAGCGCGAAGCGCAGACAGTTCGACTCGGTGCGATGGCTCGGACCGCATCCGGGTACGTATCGACCGCGCATGCTCCAGGACATCGAGTCCGAACTGGAGAGAACTTCGGCGTACCGGCTAAGGCCGGTGATCTTGATGCCGAAACCGTGCAGGTTCAACTCGCGCGTGGCGAAGGCGCGCATGATGCGCTCGACGTCGGCGCTGCTCTGCCGCCGGCACACCGTGCCGATCCCAACGAGCGGCTCGGCGCCCAGGTCGATCCCGGCCCGTTCGTAGAGGTCGGCGCAGCGTTCGTAGTCCGACAGAGTCCAACCTTGCAGCGTCGGCACCCACGGGAGTTCAGGCGCGAGTTCCCGCAGGCGGACGAGGTTGCGCACGGTCCGCCGTTGATGCTCGCGGACTGTCAAGCCGGTGCGTTTCAGGATGCGCTGTTCGCACATCCAGTCCTGCGGCGCCGCCCAGGCGAGGTTGCCGATCTCGTCGGCGTAGCGACGGACCGCCCGGACGTAGTCCTTCTCCTCGATCTGCCAGCGCCCGTGAAGCTGCAGCTCGGTGAAGCCGCCGGAGTCGAGCGCCCATTCCGTGATGGCGCGGGGCAGGGTGCGGCGGTGGCCGAGCCGCCGGTGCGACACCAGCAGGGGAATGTCCGGCACGCGGGTCAGCCAGATGGGTTGGTGGACGCCGAGGTAGAACTTCACGCCGGCACCGCCCTCCGGCGAGCGCGGACACCAGCAAGCACAGCGACCGCCAAGAGCGTGGTGGTGGTCTTCCCGACGAGTTGGCCGGTGAGGTAGGTCAGCGAGCCGAAGGCCAGCGGCAGGAACAGCAGGCTGTCGACGAGTAATCCCACCGCGTTCGACACACCCACGGCGGCGAGGCGACTCCGGTCGCGCAGCGGGGTGTAGATGGCGAGGTCGACCAGTTCCGAGACGGCGAAGGCCGCCGCGCTGGCAAGCGCGATGCGCGGCTCGGCGACCAGCCCGGACAACGCCGCGCCGAGGCAGATCGCGAGCAGCGTTGTCCGGGTGCCAACAGCGTCCTGCAGAAGGTCCCGGACGGTGAACGCGAGCCCGGCGAGGAGCGCGCCCGCGGGAACGTGCAGGCCCGCCACCGCCACCGCCGGCCAGAGCGTGGTGGCCCAGTTCGCACCGGCGATCGTCGCCGCGTACCCGGCGAACAAGACCACGGCGCCGACGCGCCACCGACGGGTGGTCATGCCGCCCTACCTTTCAGGGATGTCCGCGGTCCGCGAGGATCGGCGGATGCAGGTGGAGCGGGTATGGCTTTCATGCCTGCTGCCGGTGATGGTTCAGAGTGCTGTGCCGCCCGCTCCACCACCTGGTTCTGACCGCCCTACCTTTCAGGGATGTCCGCGGTCCGCGAGGATCGGCGGATGCAGGTGGAGCGGGTATGGCTTTCATGCCTGCTGCCGGTGATGGTTCAGAGTGCTGTGCCGCCCGCTCCACCACCTGGTTCTGACCGCTGATTAGGCACTGCGAACCATCGCTATGTAGGGCGTTGACGGCGGAATCGGGACGCACCACACCGTGTGATCGACCGGAGGTTCGATGGCAGTAAAAGCAGGCATCGATGTCGCCAAGGAGTTCCACTGGGTCGCGATCGTCGCCGCCGAGACCGGGAAAGTCCTGCTCTCCCGGCGCGTCGACAACGACCCGGACAGCATCGACGCCCTGATCGCCCAGCTGCGCCAGGCCGAAGCCGAGCACGGCGAGCTCACCGCCGCGATCGACCTGATGGGCGGAGTGGCCAGCTTGCTGACCGCCATGCTGCTGGAGGCAGGTGTCCGCCTGGTCCACGTCCCGGGCCTGGTGGTCAACCGAGCCCGCCGCGCCAGCAAGGGCGGCGAAGCCAAATCCGATCCCCGCGACGCGGCCACCATCGCCGACCAGCTGCGCCTGCGCGACGACTGGCGCATCGTCACCGCCGAGGACGACATCACCCTCGACCTGCGGATGCTGGTCTCCCGACGCCGTGAACTCGTCATCGATCAGACCCGCCGCCTCAACCGGCTGCGCGAAACCCTGGCCGGGTTCTTCCCCGGCCTGGAACGCGTCGTGGACGTGACCAACCTCAGCGACCTGCGGCTTCTGGTCCGCTTCGTCACACCGGAAGAGGTCCGCGAAGCCGGACGCGACGGCCTGATCGATCACATGCTGGCCGCGGGCGTCCGCCGCAGCTATGCCGAACCCTTGGCAGGCAAGGCGATTGCGGCCGCTCAGGCCCAGCATGTGATCGTTCCCGGGCAGAAGCGCATGGCCGAGTTCGCCCGCGAGTTCGCCACCGACGCGATCGCGGCCCGGCACCGCATCGGCGAACTGGAGAACCAGATCGCCGACGGGCTCGACCGCCACCCTGACGCGGCCCTCGTCCGAAGCCTGCCGGGGATGGGGGCCACCCTGACCGCGGAATTCCTCGCGGAGGCAGGAAACCTGGACCGCTTCGCCAGCGCCGATCAGCTCGCTTCGGCCGCCGGCCTCGCGCCGGTCCTGCAGCAGTCCGGGAAGATGAACTACCTGCGGCGAGCCACCGCCGGCAGCAAACACCTGAAGTTCATCTTCTACCAGTCCGCGTTCTGCGCGATCCGCACCGACCCACTCAGCAAAGCTTTCTACCAGCGCAAACGCGCCGAAGGGAAGCGCCATCACCAGGCACTGATCGCGCTGGCCCGACGACGCATCAACGTCCTCTACGCGCTCCTGCGCACCCGCCAGCCTTACCAGGCCGACTACCGACACACCACGGCTACCGCTGCTTGACATAAACATTAGGCAGCACCATCGCCGCCGCACCCGCCCTGATCGAGGAGATCCTCGACATCGTCCAGCGTGCGAGCGCGATCAACGGCTTCACCGGCAAGGAGGTCGTGGCGTGCTGATCACGTTCGAAGGGCTGCCCGGAGCCGGCAAGAGCACACAGAGCCGAATGCTCGCGAGGTGCCTGGAAGCAAACGGCCACCACGTCACCGTCCTCCCCGACCTGGCCACCCTGGACACCGAGCCCATCTCGGCTACCCTCGTTGACCTGCTGCGCACCGGCGACGATCCGTTCCTGCGCACCGGCGACGCCATCACCGACACCATGATCACCGCCGCGATCCGGGCTGACCTCGTCGCCACCGTCCTCGATCCGGCGCTGGCCGCGAACCCTGCCGGCGTCGTGATCGAAGACCGCGGCATCCACACGATGGCCTCCTACGCGATCGCCGCCCTACTCCGCCAGCACCGCGCGCCTGCCGAGATCGCCCTCGACTGGCTGAACGCCCTCACAGCACTGGCCGGGCCGCGCCCCACCCGAGCGCTGTGGCTGCGGATACCGCCGAACGTGGCCGCCCGTCGCGCCGACGAACGCGGCGGAGACCGCCGTCCCGCATCCACCGACGAGCAGCGCGCTCACCTCACCTGGGTCGACCACGCCTACGCACTGCTTGCCGAACGAGACCCCCAGCTCACCGTCCTCGACGTCATCGACCTCGACCCGGTCGACACTCACCTCGCCATTCACGCCGCCTTGCGTCAGATCAGCCAGACGGGCGACATCGACCTAAGCCCATGTGCGGGGCACCACGAAACCGCCGAGCCCGTCTCCTACGCTGGCCCCGCCAGACCCCGTCCATCCGTGCCGAGCCGAAACCGAGAGACGATGACCACGTTGGCCAGCCACCGCGAGAACACCGCTCCCATCGACCTGCTCAGCGCCCTGCGCACCGCGCGTGCGGCCGGAGCCGACGCACTGGCCGCCACGCTCGACGAACACGGGTTGCGCGCACTCGACGGTGGTCGCAACAACGACGTCTTCGTCTGGACCGCGGCCCCCACGCCGATCTGTATCAAGCTCTACAAGAAGACCGACCGGCAGCGCGTCGAGCGCGAGTGGCACGGCCTGGCGCACGCTGCCGGCCTGGGTATCGCGCCGGAACCGCTGTGGCTCGACCAGGACCCCGAACAGCCGGCCCTGGGTATGACGCTGCTGCCCGGCTCCCCGATCCTCGACGTTCTCGACCCGGCGACAGCCATCAAGTCGCTCGCCAACACCACCCGCGCTCTGCAGAACGTTCCGCTAAAAGAGCCGCTGGCCAGCCTGGAGCGCGTCGACTCCATCGGCCACTACATCGCCCGGCTCACCGATGTCTGGCCTGGCCAGCTCGCCGACGCCGCCGACGATCCCCAGACCCCGGAGATGCTCGCTCTCCTGCACCACTGGGAGAACAGCGGCGACGCCGAACTGCTCGCGCAGCCCGCCACCCTCGTCTACTCCCGCGGCGACGCGAATCTGCTCAACTGGCTCCACGAGGGCGAGTCGACCTACGTCACGGACTTCGAGTTCAGCGGCTACTCCGACATTGCCGTCGACGCCGCCGACCACATCGAGCACATCAGCGCCCGCGTCATTCCCGACGACGTCTGGGCCAGCGCCGAAGCCGACCTCGGCATCACACCGGATAACCGGGCTCGGTTCGAGGCCGCGCGGCGCACCATCGCGCTGCGGTGGCTTGCCGTGCTCTGGAAGCAGCGCACAAAGCGGGTCGAGGAGTTCACCGCTCTGCACGAGCGCGTCCGCGCCCTCCAAGGCTGATCACGACTGTCCACCACCCGCCAGCGACCTCATCACGGTCACCGCGTCGACGTCGCCGGCACCGAGCATTGGCACGATCGCAAACAAGCCAATGGCGAGCAGCCGCGTGTCGGCGAACATCGCGAGGCCGTCGAGCTCGTCCGGCCGAACCCAGCGGAACGGGTGCTCCGGCTCCTGGATCATCTCGTCAGGGTCGGCGACGAGGGCGACGTACTGGTGATCGACATGCACGTGACGATCCCCGCAGTGCGCATCCGGCGGCACCGGCTGCTCGGTGACCCACCACGGCATCGTCAGCACGGTGCGCGGAAAAGCGGGTGGGACTGCCGGGCCAGGGGGCCGCACCAATTGAACCCGTCGGCCAGTTTCCTCTTCGACCTCGCGAAGTGCGGCATCAACCTGGGACTCGCCCGGTTCGACGTGGCCACCGGCGATCATCCAGCGCCGCAGCCGAGGATGCTCGATCAGCCCCAGGCTCCACTCTCCACCGACCAACCCGAAGACGAACGCGCTCGATGTGAAGTGCTTGATCACTCCAGGAGCTTGTCAGATCCGACCGACGCGGCCAGTTTGCGTGGCCATGTGTCTAGGTGTCGCCGAGATGGTCCAGAAGGAGGGAAGCGATGGACACCGATACCGCCACCATGTCACCGGAGACGGCTGCGTGCGGAGATGGTCGTCACATGGCCGGCACGGCGACCAGCCTAGACTGACGCGATGCAGACGACGGGCGAGGCCGGTGATCGGGTGTTTCTCACCGCATCCTCTGGTGTCGAGATTGACACTGTCGAGGACCTGCTTCGGCAAGCCGGACTCAGCCCTGTTCGCTGGGCGGATCTGCCGCCAGGGCCGCTCGGCCGGTCGCTGAGCGAGGTACTCGGTCGGTGCGTTGCGCTCATCGCCGTGTTGGCCGACGATGCAAGTCCGTCTCCGGGTCTGTTGGTAGACGTAGGCGCGGCGATCGGCCGGGATTTGCCGGTCATATTGATCACTACAAGTCCGCGGACTCGGACGAAGCTGCCGGCAGTTCTTCAAGAGTTGCCGGCGGTTAACCTCGGTGGCGACGAAAGGGCCATCGGCGACCGGATTGTTCAGACAATCAAAGCATATTCTGACACTCATGATGAGCCGCACCCCCTGACTCAATCGCCAGTGCGAGAGTGGGACAGTGAAGTCGAGCGACGAGTTGCGGCCAGTCTCCAACAAATTGGCATTCGAGTGGTCGGGCAGTTTCCGGCAAATAACAGGACCAGGGTCGACCTGGCGGCCTGGTTTCCTGACATCGGCGCGCAACTAAATCCTCTCCTCGTCGAGGTCGCCGCTCGGCGCCCCAACCTGCAGCAACGGCGGGAGGCTCTGCGGCGCTACTTGCACGACGCTCAGACCTTTATTGGCGTGTTGGTGACAGTAGAACCCAATGAGCCAACCTGGGAATTCGCGGAGGGCACCGCTATTGTCACGCTAGGCGTCGATTTCCTCGAAGATATTGAGGTTGGCGCCTTGGCTCGCTTGTTAATGGACGGTCGCAACCAACTATTTCATCAGTCGTGATGTCAGCCTACGATCTTGCTCGCATCCAGCGCGAGATTGCCGACCTCCCCAAACCTAGTACGAATACAACAACCAAGGGCAAGAAGCTCCAGAATTTGGTGCACTATATGCTCGACGGCGTTGATGGGGCAACTGTTGTTCGAAGTAACGTGTACAATGCAGCACAGAGCGAAGAAAAGGACCTATGGTTCCGACACCGGCCGTACGTGTCCGGTCTCCCGTTTGCGGACTTTCTTGTTCCGGTAGAATGCAAGAACGAGGATGAGCCGGTTTCAGCAGACGAAATAACTAGATTTGAAGCCAAGATTCGCAATAGCGGAGGCTCGGACGGTCTTCTTGTCGCCCGTGGAGGACTCGCGGGGACATCGGAATTTAGGGCGGCTCACGAGGCTATCCACAGCGCACTCTCGCGACAAATTCGAATCGTGGTCATTACCGTCGATGATCTGACTCGCACACTCTCTCCGGACGCCTTCGTTGACCTACTCGTCGACCGTCACACCGAACTTCGGGTGCTTCAGACCTACAGAAGCATATAGTGGCGGATTCGGCAACTCGGCTGGGCGGTCAGGAGATCAATGTGCTCCATCGCGTGTGATCTGGTGCTCGCGTGTCCCGCGCAGCCCATATGGCGATGGGACCGCGAACGAAAAGCCGCTGACGCGGCCCCCGTTTGTCAATTCACCATCCCTCGTCTTCTGCAGCATCCGGAAGTTCCCTGTCGAGCATTCCGAATGGAAGGCCGCGACTCTGGCCTGACTGTCTCACAAGCCAGTCATATGTTCGAACGACAACGCGTTGCTCTCGTTCGATTCTTTGACGCAATGCGTCTGGCGCGTCAGACATCTGCCCTCTGCCGACAATGATGAGACCGCGTGCATCTGGCCGTATTCCAGCCAGTCCGAGTCCATTCTCGCGCACACTCCGACGAGCGTAGTCCAAGTTGTCCGTCAGCCAGTTGCGCCAGTCTGCGATCTGCTGTTGGGCTTTACGTACCTCCTTAGCTGCTTGCCCATCATTAATCGTCAGTTTCGCGTTCGGGCGCTCAAGTTCAACCAAAGTCCATTGAATTCCCGCCGAGGTGTATCCGGCGACTAGAAAGTCGGCAACGTACTTGTGGAATGAGACCTGTGGGACAACATAGGCGCCGCCGTGGCCGGTGACGAGGTACGCAAGTATCTCCGGGTGACGTTCGAGAACAAGCTGCATCGGGCGCTCGTCTTGCGCGGTCTCCAGGGCGTCTATTAAGGCTAACCGGGCGGCCTTGCTGGGATCGCCGGAAACTTGCCATTGTTCGAGGTCTGCCAGATGACCGGGTCCGATCATTTGAGGGTTGGTGATTCGCGCCGCGGCGTGCTGCCGTGCTTTGTAGTGAGCTTCCTTGTAGACGCTGGGCTGCGTCACCCGTGCGACCATTTGGACTCGATGCGGTCGTGCGCGATAACCATATCCACCGCGGAAGTTCAACTGCCCGTCTGCGCTGATCGATGCCACTTCTCCGAGGCGGTCACCGTCTTTGGTAGCCACCTGGACGATGTCGCCCGGAGTTGGCTGCAAGAGGTCAAGCGAGTCGGCGGCACGGCGCGCATGGAAAACTTCGACCCAGGCGTCTGCCTCTTCACTGTCCTCAATGTCGCTGGGCGCCCTCGAACCGGTTTGCTCAGCCAGGTCTTCGATATATTCGATTGCGCCATCGGTAGCCGCATCTGGCGTCGGCAGTTCTAGCGCCCCGCGGAGGTGCCGACGGAGGATGGCCGCGGCAACCGGCCTGGGCGTCTTTTCGTTGACGGGCAAGTCCAGCCTGCGTGCAAGTCGGAGCTGTTCGGCCGTGGGCTGCGTCGCAAGGTTGCGCAGATTCATGACCACTTTTCGCCAGTCGGTCTCCGGCATGCGTACTCCCTCGGCTGGACAGGACGAGGTCTTTGAACCTCGTGAAGGTAGGCGTCGGTTAGCGTCGAGCGAGCTCCTGACCCTTGCGACGATGGTCGCGAGGGTCAGGAATTGGCTTGCGCGGCCAGCCGGCCAAGCAGGCCAGCCGTGCTGCCGACCAGGGCAACGGCGTCAGCGCGAGTCCACATGAAGTGCTCCGTAGTGCCCTGATCGTCGTGGGCGGCCCCGCTGAGCAGAGAAAAGGTGTCTTCGACGAGAAAGGCCCAGCGTTCGGGCAGGTCGCGATCGCGCGGGCTCTTGCTCCTGGCCTGTTGCACGATCTGAAGAGTGCCTCCTGCTTTCCGGACGAACTCCAGGGCCTTCCGCGTCTCGGCGAGAGCCTCCTCCACCCGATCATCCTGGATCAGCGCTCGTGCGTTACGCAGACGGCGAGCGGCGTTCGCATGCTCGGCGCTGCTGCTCAGCGGAACCAGTATCTCGATGTACGTAGCAGCGTCTACCCGTTCAAGTCCCTGTAGCCACTCGCCCGCGGAAAGTGCGAACGAGAGCTCTCCGTTCCCGCCGACCAACGTGGTCGGCTCACCATCCGTGCCGACGACATTCACCTGTAGCACAACCCAGATCGAATCCGCACCCAAGCGCAGTTCTTCAACGACGCGGAGCTGTTCGACGCTGATGAAGCCGGTGAGCCTGAACTCGGTCGCCACCTGAGCTGGGTTGACCATGTGACCAACGGCGAGCTGTGTCAGAAGGTGACGGTCCCGGCTCGGGTTCTGCCCCACGAGCATGGCGGCGGAGATCTGATAGGGGGAAGCGTCCTTGCGCTCTGCTGTTCGCCTGACGGTGAGGCTCAGTTCGATCTGTGCGCCGCCGATCGCAGGGAAGAGACGCAATGCCTGACGTGCCGGCTCGAACACGAGCGACTCGGTCGAGGTGACGGCGAGGTTGAGCGTCATGGGCCAGCCGTTCGTGTCAGTGGAAGCCAACCAGACAGTATGCACCTGGCCAGGTCCACGCGCGCTCACAATATGCGGCGTGTCACGGTGAACGGCGTAGTGGGCTCGTCCGAGCAGGTCGAATCACATCGCGTCTGTGTCCGCCATCGATCGCCAGTGGACGGGTATTGACGACTGCCGCGGCTATCTCACTGTCCATGACGCAACGATTACAGTGCGTGGTCGCGAGGCGGGGGCACCCGGTCGATTCAGGCCCGGTTGACCGTTCAGAGAGGCGCTCTGGCTGCTGCCGGACCTTCTCTCACCTGGATAACGAAGTCCGCCACCAGGCGCTTTGATCTTCAAATGTCACGCAGGGTGGCCTAGGGTAGCTGTTCGTGGATGGCGAGGGCGAGAGCGATGGCGGGGCCAGTGCAGCTGTAACGAGCCGCGAGCAGGACGCGGTCCGGATCCTGCTGCTGATCGACGGCGCCGCCGAGCCGTTGCCCGGTCCCATCGCTAATGATGATGCCCTCACGGACGCCGTAGGAGTGGTCGAGGGACAGACGCGGCTGCAGAAGCTGGACTTCTGGCTCCGCAGCCCTGACTACCTCGCCGACGAACTGCTCAACGACTACGAACGAAGCGGCGAAGCCAGGCTGCTCGACTTGGCCACCCAGATCTTGGACTCCGAAGAGCCCGAAGTCCGCCGTTATCCCATGCTCCGCCATCACTTCGGCGCCTACGAGCCGCTGGATGACGCTCTGGCCGTCCTGCGCAGTGCCGGACTGGTTGTGCGACGCCGCCGAGGTCAGGTCGGTCGTACTTCGCGTCACGACTACTACCTGCTCAACCGGGGCAGGGAAGTCGCCCAAACGGTCGTCGCCGAGGCTCCGCCGTTCCGCTATTACGTGGACCGGGTGCAGTTGGTGCTGGATCTGGCCGACGGAAGAGGAGGGAACGAGTTGAAGAAGCGCCAGTACCTCCAGGACGAGTACGCGACCACCGAACGTGGGACACGGATCGGCAGCATCAGCGCCCGCGCTCGTAGCCGACTTGCCCAACTCCGGGCTGTGGCACCCGCAGCTGACGAGGTCGGCGCATGACCGCGGCGGAATCGTCAAGCGCAGGGCATGCCGGCTCGCTCGTCGCACGGATCGCCTCCGCAGCGCACACGGCCGAGAGTGATGTTGTCGAGGTGTTCGCGACCTACGGCATCCCGTTGGCCTACCCGCCGGCACGGCCGCGGCACGTGCGTGTTCACCGTCTACGTGTCCACGGGGTTCGCGCGGGAACCGGGCATGACGGGCCGTTCGACCGCTCGTTCACCTTCGACAACGACTTCACGGCCTTAGTCGCGTCCAACCTGCGCGGCAAGACCAGCGTGCTGGAGATCATCACGTGGTGCCTACGGGGATCACCTCGTGACCGGTTGCAGGCCGACGTTCGCCGCTGGCTCGCGGGCGTCGAACTCGATGCCACTGTGGCCGGACAGGCGCTCGGGTTCCGACTTTCGCTCGACGAGGGCGAGCTGACCCGAGGGATCGTGCTCGCGGCGACCGACCTGGACACACTCGCCGAAAGCGACGCTGCCAGTCGTAGCGGAGTCTCGACGCTGATCGACGCTGGAGACACCGACGACTTCGCCGCTCAAGTCGCGACGTTGATGCTCGACCGCCTCGATTTGCAGCCCGTCGTCAACGCTGTCACCAAGGGCGCGCAGGTCGGCACGCAGACGCATGGGTGGCCAGCCTACTTCTCCGCGATCAACCTGCCGGCCGGCCCCGACAAGCCGCTGGTCGGCGAGCAGTCCATGGGCGGCCTGGCCGGTCGATTGCTGCAGGTGTTCCTCGACCTGCCGGCCGCGGCAGTTCTCACACGGGTGAAGGCTGCTCGGGATGTCCTGCAGGCCGAGGTCGCCGAAGAGCGAGAGCGAGTTCGACAGGCTGCCGAACAGCGTGCCGCGGATCGGACGCGAGTGCAGGAAGCGCTGACCGACGCTGAGGGCGAGCTCGCTCGACTTCAGCAGCAGGCGCCGGGGCCATCCCTGACGGACCTCGCCGACGCCGCGAACCAGCGTGCACACGAGGTCGCCGATGCTCAGGACGACTGGGACGAGCTCAACCGCGTCTACCGGGAAGTCCGACGCCAGCGGCAAGCGGACGAAAAGGCGCTCAACAACGTCAAAGAGAGCGAGATCGCGCGGCTGCTTTTCCACGGCTTGGACCCGAGCGCGTGCCCGCGGTGCGAGACGCCGATCACCACGGAACGCCGACAGGAGGAGCTCAACGTCCATCGCTGCGCGGTGTGTACGGCCGAAGTGGTGGGAGAGCCGGGAAACGATGAGGAGGTGGTGGCGGAAGCACAGGCGCGACTGGATGCAAGTCGCACCGCTGAACGCACGGCACGCGAAGAACTCGAAGCAGCCGAGTCGGCCCTGTCGCGGCTGACCGCGCAACTAGAAACGGCACAGGAGCGGCTGCGGACCGACAGCACCGCAGATACGGTGCGCGAGCGCATGAACGCCGAGCTTGAGGTTGCCCGTTGGAAGGGTGCCCTGGAAATGCTGCCGCAAGACGACGATGCGGACGGCGGTCAGGAGAACACCGTCCTGGCGGTGTTGGCCGCCGCGGACAAAGTGCTCGATCAGGAGAGCAAAGCTGCAGCAGCCGACCTGCTCGCCGAGCTGAACGCCGAGATCGCCGATCTGGGCCATCGATTCGGCATGACGGCACTGGAAAGAGTGGAGATTGATCGCGCTGCCCGACTAAAGGTGATCAAGGGCGGGGGCGCACAGTCGTTCTTCGGCAAGCAGAGCCCTGGTGAACAAGTACGTCTGCGAATCGCTGTCGTGATCGCATTGCTGCGCATCGGTGCCCGTCGCGGGATCTCGACCCATCCCGGCCTGATCTTGCTCGACAGCCCGAAGGCGGAGGAGGTCCAGGACCTCGACGCAGCGGCCCTGTTCACCGAACTGGCCGAGTTGGCTGCAAGCGACCATGTCCAGGTGCTGATCACAACGGCAGACTTCGACGTCAGCCAGTCTGCGCTCCCTACGGGCTGCATGGTGACGGCCGAGGAAGGTGCACCGCTGTGGTGATCCCACGTCCTTGGGAGCGACCTCCTGTCGTCGGGCGGTCGTGGTCGTGACCCGGCTGGCTGAACACCTTGTTGACACTGCGACGGCGGGAGCGATGCCCGCGCTCACCCAACTCGGGGCGGAGGCAGTCGCGCACGAGGCTGCCGACATTGCCGCCGGCCCGCTGGCCCCAATGCTGGCCCATGCCCTCGCCGCGGTCGTGGACACTGCGCCGGCCGAATGGCGCGCGGCGACCGCCAGCTTCATCGAAGGGTTGACCGGCCAAGAAAGTCTGCTCGCTCTCGTGAGCAGCCTGGACGAACTCCTTGCCAGCGCGAGCACGATCAAAACTCAGGGAGCGCAGCTGTCCAACGCGCTCTTGCGCGACCTCACACCGCTGATCCACGCCAACCCATTGCTGGCTGCCGGAAGGCTGGAAGGTGCGGTACGCCTCGCCGTCGCCGGGGCCACGCCACCCTTCGGAGTACTCAGCCACCTCACGACGCCACCCTCCACCGCGCCGGAGGAATTCACCGAGCGTCTCCCACGTCTGCTCGGCGCTGCCATCGATCGCTGGGCAAATGAGGACACGATCGCCGCCGCGTTGCGCGCCGCCCTGGACCAACTGCGCCACGACAGCACAGCGGGCGTGGACGCGGCCTTCGAGCTCGCGTGCTGGCGTCTACGATCCGCGCTCACCGCCGACACGCTGCCCGCAGCAATGGACGCGCTCACCGCCGCACGCTCCGAATTCGCCACCGTCGACGCCGCCGAGGAGGGCCGCCACGACGCCCAGGCGTACGCCGCAGCGTGCGACGCCCTACTCGCGTTCGCCGCGCAGGATCACGCCAGACTGGTCGACGCCAACGGCAGGCTCACCGCTGCACTGAACCAGCGCGACGCCTGGCTGAGTGGAATGAACGCACCAACGTGGCTGCAACCTCGGCGTGCTGCTGAACTCGCGTGGCGGCGACTCGTGCTCATTCTCAGCGCGGCTGCGGACCGACTGGCGGAAACCGTGTGGATGGACGTCTGGGACGCACTTGCAACGGTCCTCGATGCCTACACACAGGCACGCACCGCACGTCCACTACCGGGCTTGGACGCGGTGCCCGGACTTGCCGCCGTTGTCGAACCGACCATCGAGAACGCGATACTGCGGCAGCAGAGCCTCCTTGCTGCTCTACGACGTTCCGTGACGGAACTGTCCAAACTCGACACACCGCCCCTCGACACGACCACTGCCGAACTGCTCCTCAGCAGGATCGAGACCGCATCGACCGAAGCACGCGCAAGCCGTACCTCGCCTCGGCCAGCGCCTGACGAGGACGACGACGAGGACCCTCACCCGGCTGACTCGGCTCGGGTACACCGCCTTGCTCCTTCCATGGTTCACCTCCTCGGTGAACGCCAGGCAACAGACCTGGCCAACGGAATCGACGACGACAAGCTCCAGATGCTCGAAGGAATCGTGCACAGCACCGAACTCGCGCGGTCACGAACCGCGCATCCCGTGCTCGACCGCCTTCTGGAAAATCTGCTCCAGCAACTGACCGAGTCTCCCGACTTCGTCGGCGACATACGAGACACTTTCGGCCTGCTGCTGGAGCAGACCCTGCTCTTTCTCCTCAGCAGAGCCGATCTCACGACCAAGACATGGGGCCTACACAAGAAGGACAACGACTACCGTCGAGTGCTCAAAGACGGCGACACCCGCCCCTTGGAAGCGAACCTCCAGCAGGACTTCCACCAATGGCTTCAAACTGGCCCGCTTAGTGGGCTGGTCACCGTGGAACGCATCGACATCGCCTTGGGCCGCGCGGACGTCATCGTGACCTTTGGAACGATCCGCTACACCACCGAAATCAAACGCGAACTCACCGACCCCACGCCGGAAAGCCTTGAGGAGAACTACCTCCACCAAGCAGCCGAGTACGGGAACACGAACGTACCGTTCGGCCAGCTCCTGGTACTCGACTTGACACCGCACCCCGACGGCACGCCGAGGCTCGACGAGTCGGTATGGCTCGCCCGGCATCGTCCGCCCGGCGCAACGAAAGACCGCATGGTCGTGGTCGGCGTGGTGGTCGGCAACCGCCTCACACCCAGCGATCTGTCCTCGTAGCGCGGGCATCCAAACGAGCAGCCGGGGTCAGGTCAGAATGGAGGCTGGCCGCGAAGAAAGCCGCCGGGGCGGTCCAATCCTCCGGTTCGGAGATGGATCCCGGACTATCTACCGTTAAATCGTAGAAGTGGGCAGCCGTGGAGCTCCTCCCAATCCCTAGAGTAGTTCGAGCTGATGAACGTCGAGCTACTCGTTCGGGTTAGCATTTGAATCTAGGACGTCTTTTGTATCTAATGAACTGGAATCAAGTTCGTTTCTAGTTGTAACCAGCCGCTTAGCTAGTTCTGGCGCTACACTGGCAAGCCCAGACAGGTCGGCACGCGACTGCAGCAGCTGAGACCACATCACGGCTCGTCCTCGCTCCAAAATTTCAAGCGCATCATTGGCGCAACCCCCAGACAGTAGCAGTCCTGCGGCGGAACTGGCCATTCCTCTGCTCACTTTGAGAGCCTGTTGACTGCTCGCGCGATCGAGGCCACGCCACGCGAACCGAGGAAGAAGCTCGACGGCAACTTGATACGCATTGACTCCGACCTCCCAGTTCGTGCTTATGGAACTCTTCCCGACGGAAGAGACCAGATCACCTAGTGCCCGTGCCGCCTGAAAAAGATCCTCACTCGGAGCGCTCTTCAGGGTCATAGCTTTCTGTAGCGTGTCGATCACATCTTGAGTGGTGATCGACAGCCGGTTCACCTTAACGCATTCGAACTTTATTGAAGCCATTCGCAACAACGCTTGAGTCATTTGTGGGTCGCCCGCCGGGATATGGTCAATCAACTGTTCGGCCAAGGCGTAAGACAGGTCGAGGTCATCCAAATCTGAGGTGCGTCCATAGCGCTCGATCAGCGCCCAGCAGAGGTTCGACAGGCAGGTTACACGTTGATAGTCACCTACGGTGGTAGCAGACAGCGCCTCGTGATATGCGTTAATAGACGTATTAAGGTATTCAAGATCTCCCGTAGCGGCGAACTGCGCCGTGAGAGCATTTCCATATCGGACCAAAACTGATGCCCGGACTGGATGATTCGCGGGAAACGATCGAGAGGCAGCACTTCCCAGCATCACTGCTTCGTCGAGATCGTCCTGCTTGGCCGTGGACAGATATCGCTCATGCAAGGCGCCCCCAAGCACGGACGTGCAGAACAGACGTCTCACGTACTCATTCTGCGCCGCCTTCACGGCGTCTCGGTACCACTGGACCGCTTCGTTGATATCTTCAAGGCTTTTCGTATAGTGAGACCTAACAAGGAGAGATGTCCCGAGATTCATGCGAAAGACAGAAGCATCTCTATGTCCTTTTGGTTCGACGCTCAAGGCCCGCCTGCCCAGCGCGATGGATTCGTCCAGAATATTCATGGCTCCGACATGGTCAAACTTCGTGCGAAGGGCACCCGCAAGATTGGAAAGAAGTCCAGCTAAGAATGGGTGCCCATCGGGAAGAGTTGCCAAGGCGTTCCGCGCGGCAGCTATCGAGTCGTCGATATCTTCCGGTCTACCCGTGCGCTCGAAGCGCATCCTAAGTGCGTTACCCAGCCGGGAAAAGGCATTAGAAAGAACATGTCGGCTGCAATCGCCAACCGCTGCGACGGTCTTGCGAAGCAGTTCTATCGCTATGTCTAGATCTCGCGGCCTGTGCTCGAAGTCGAGTGCTTTCAGTAGCATCAAAGCATGCTCATTCCACCATGCTGGGCCATAGCCTTTTGACGGGTCGCGGGTGATCAACGGTCGAAGTTGCACCGTCACCAACAAAGGATCGAGACGACTCAAGACCCTGAATCCATCGATAGCCATACGTAGATGGGCGAGTCGCAGTATTTCATCTTCCCCGATGACCTTGAATCGGCACCAATGGAACCATGTCACCACCTGCACGACAGTGGGCATCCCTGTGCTTGGAAGCTCGCCGGCTGCGGCAACTAGTGCATCAACCGCAGCCAAGGCGCCATCGGCGGCGATTCCCGATCTGGCCCTTTCGCTGACAAATCGATTGATTGGTTTACGTGCAGCTGCGAGAAGTTCAGCTAAACCTTGGTCGTCGTCCAGCCAACGTATTGCGCGTTCCGAGTCAGGAAGGTCGAAACTAATTACATCATGCATGCGGCCGTCCGGCTCAACGCCCTTCATCTTGATGAGAACCGTGTACCAGCGCAGTGCATCCCACAAGTGATCCATCGCCTGGCGCTCCGATGCCTCATCTAAAGGCAGCAATGTATACCGAAACCAGTAAACGTTAAAAAGTGTTCCAGCTACTTCAAATGGAACGTGATTCGGCCATGCTTGCTGGCCGAGATTTTCCAGCTCTTCAGCTTCCACCACGATGTGCGGGTCCAAGATCCCGGATGGGTCGTAGCGATCAGTGTAAGCCTGCACCCGCTCATGAACGGCATGCAGCAGACGCAGGGCCGCGCTTTCTACTTGTGCGGTCATACCGACCTCCCGAATGCCGAACGCGGTCGACCACCTGGTCCCACTCGTCCGCCAGTCACATCCGATCCCTTCCAGCGTTCGGCCCAAGGTCAGACATCGATGCTTCGTCAGCTTCGACCGAGTAGGCGGCTGCTGACGCTAGATCGAGAACCCTTCTGATCTCGTCTAGTCGCGCCGCTAAGGTCGGGGTAACCCTTGCCAAGTCAGACAGATCAGTGCGGATATGCAACAAGCTCAACCACAGAACTGAACGCCCTTGATCCAGCAATTCAACGGCTCGCCCCACCTCGCCCACATTGAGCGCGGACGCTGCCGCATCGGCGGCCAACCCTGCAGCGTTGGACAGGTGATACTCGCGCGTCACTCGGTCGAGTCCGTGCCAAGTAGCTGACGGCAAGATCGAAACAGCTGCACTGAGAGCTTCTGCAGCCGACGTGTCGTCTCCTTTTTCAGCGGCGAGTGCACCCCACGCGCGGGCAGCGGTGATCCTGACTACCGGAACTCCTGCAGCAACGCTTGCAGCGTGCCGCAATGACTCAATCGCATCGGTATGGTCAGCGTGGTCGCCGCCCAGCTCAAACCGTTCCCGAAGAGCAGCTCCGAGGTTGAATAGGCGAGCGCTGAGACTGGGATGCTCTGGCGACGTGGTGCTAACTGCCAGCTTGCACGCCTCGACAGCCTCGTTCAATTCCGCTGGGCTCTGTGTCCGGCGGGCACGCTGGCGCAGCATATTACCGAGGTTTGACTTGTATGAGGCAAAGTTGGGATGTTCTGGGCCAACAGCTGTAGCCACTTTTCGAATGATATCGACTGCCTCATCCAGGTCTGCTTCCATGCCTGTCTGTTCGTATCGACGAAACAGAACGAGACTGAGGTTGCACTGATAGTCCAGATGATCACGAGCCTTCGAAGTTGACGCGATCTCGACTGCGTGCCGTGCCGCGCGTATTGCGTCGTTTAGATCTTCTAGTTGACCAGCTCGTTCAAACCTGAGCCGCAATGCGTTGACTAGATTTGACAGGTGCAAGGCGCGGGAGTTAGTGCTGCCAGTATTCGCTTTAACTGCTTTAACTGCAGCCTCAATCGCGTCGTCGAGATCGCTCCGTTGTCCAGCTTGGAGGAACCTGAGCTGCAAGACGCTACCGAGGTTAGATAGACACGTAGCGTAACTCGGATGATCGGCAGGCAAGGTATCTACGGCGACGCGACCGAAGTGGATGGCATCCTCCAAGTCACTCAGGTTGCCGGTCCGCCTGAATCGGACCTGGAAGGCGTTGCCAAGGTTGGAGAGGATTGGTGCACGGGAGGGGGCGCCGGCCGGGAGGGCATCGAGGGCTAACTGATACTGCTCGATGGCATCCGCCAGCTCGCTGACGTCACCAGTCAGCTTGTAGGTGCCTAGCGCGTCGTTGCCGGTCTTGACGAGGGCCGCTGCTGTGTCCATAACGTTATCGTCCATGGCGTGCTGGAGCGCGATCCTGACCTCCGGGGCTACGAGTTCGGATCGGTTGGATACGTCCAATAGGGTGACAAGTTCGAGCGACTTCTGAAGATCATATTGGTTGGCTGGATGAGGCAGCAGCTGGTAGCGCGTCAGATGCACGAGCAGAAGCAGCGGGATGACTTCGATGTCTGCAAGGTTGCCTTCAAGGACGATTGCCGCGAGATCCGCGGATTGAACAGTGACAGCGTCGTCGAGAAGGCCGGCGGCGTCACCGGTCTCGAAGTATCGTTGGACACGGGCGAAGATGTCGGCGATGAGCTGACTGTTCATAGGTCGCTCCGATGGCTGCGCCAGCGTGTCGAGCCACAGTTGTAGCTCGTTCGAGAAGACAGTAGCTGCCGCTCCGCGCCACGCTGAACCAGCAGCTTGGGGTGACGTCGCCATTCCCCCTCCGGGCTGCCCTACCCCCGCGCTCCGCCGGTGCCAACATCCGCTGACCAACACCATGAGTAGGTTCGAGCACCTCGCGGGGCACATGGTCAAACGTGTGTTCGACCGTATGCTCCAGGGGCGCTAACGGCGCTCGTTGCGAGCACCATGGGAGACACTGGCAGTTGAGCACATGGTCTGCGTTGCACAGGAGGTACTGGTGTCTGAGGTCGTGCCGCTGGATCCCTACGCTGCTGTCAGGGCACGTGTCGACCGATTCGCCAGCCTCCAGGACGACGCCATCGTTCTAGATCCGTCGGCGGTGGCCGAGGCCGACCGTCTAGAAAATCTAGCTATATCAATTGAGGGAGCCGAAGTTCGTGTCGATCTGGGTGCCCTTCACGTTGCTGCATGGCTTCACTGGTACCGCTATACATGCCTTCCTTTCGGCGAAGACGCCGAAGATTTAGAACGCGCTCGTTCTCTCTTTTCGTTTGTTCGTCGTCAACGTTCTCATCGCATCCCGCAGCAGGTCATCGAACTTCTTGATCGCGAACCTCCACTAAGTAACGAGGAAAAATCTGAGATATGGTACGCTTCTGCAAAAGGTTTCCACTCGCAATACGTCGCTACCGGTAACCGGGAGGCGTTTGAACGGGCGATTAACCTTTTCAGGCGCGCATCGCGAGCCATCAACTCGAAAGAACAGCTTAAACTGATCGCCATTTCCGACCTTGCCGGAGCGTTACGAGATGGATTTCATAGAACTGGTAACATGTCGTTTCTTAACCAAGCAATCGATGCCTATCGGGTCACTGTTGACTTGACATCCCGCAGCGATCCCGATCGAGTTCTCGCACTCTCCAATCTGAGTACAGCGTTGCAGATCAGATTTGACCAATCTCAGGACTTGAGCGACATCAATGAAGCCGTTAAGGTCAGCCAGGATGAAGCTGTGCGCGAATTCGCCACAAATGATGGTCGCGCTAAGCATCTGGCGGGCCTCATGACGGCATTGCATCGACGCTCCAAGCGCACGATGTCGAACAGTGACCTGGATGAGGCCATCGAGGCTGGGCGTCAAGCAGTCAGATTTACATCTTCCACTGACACCGCGTTGCCTGGACGCCAGTCTAACCTTGGAGGCTGCCTCAAGCTTCGCTTCGAACGGACAAAGAGCAGCCAAGATCTCGATGAGGCGATAGACCTCGGTCGCGCTGCCGTATTGGCTACACGGGACGGACGTGCAGGCCGGGATGTGTTCCTTGGAAACTTGGCAGCCCTCCTCTTCGCGCGGTTCAAGAATTCGGATTCCTTGGAGGATCTAGACGAGGCTATCGATTTGTTCTCTGATCGTGTCGCCAATGGATCAACTCGTGGTTCCTCATCGCTAGCTGCCATCGAGGAATTGGTGAGAGCGCTTCGAACTCGATTCTCCCACGGGGGCAATCGGAGTGATATCGACCACGCAATTGAGCTGTTGCAGAAGTCTGTCGCAGAAGCAGGAGAAAAACATCCCCAATTTGCGCTTGGGGTCAGCCTCCTCGGGGATGCTCTATATGAACGATTCGAACGCTACGGCGCCGAATCTGATCTCAACAAATCGATACAGGCCAGCCAGCAAGCTGTGACACACACGGCAGTTGAGGATCTTGCAAGAGGCGACCGACTAACTTCCTTAGCTGTCGCCCTACGGGAATGTGGCGACCGAGCTAGAGATCGAGCAGATCTTGACCGCGCAATCGAGGTTGCGCAGGAGGCCATCGCCGCCACAAGCAACGTTGACCAACGCGTAATGCAGTTATCTATTCAGGCTTCAGTCTTTGCTTCGCGATTCCAACTCGACGGGGAGGTGGCAGACTTAGATACGGCGGTAAAACTCAATCGCGAGGCTGCCCTAATTTGCTCACCTAGTCATAGCGCACGCTCGGGTATCTTGTCCAACCTTGGAGTCGCCTTAAAGGCGCGGTTCGATCGGCTAGGTGACCTGGCCGATCTCGATCAGGCTGTCGAGTACTGTCGTCAGGCTGTCATTGCTGATAAGGCGGAGCCTGTGAATCTGGCGAACCTGGGCGCAGTTCTTCACCTACGTTTCAGCCATCTCGGTGAACGTTTGGATCTAAATGATTCGATAGAGGCAAGTCGCGAGGCCGCTCTTGCCACACCGTCGGACCATCCGACATATGGAAGGTTCCTTCTCAATCTCGCCAGTGGGCTAAATCGACGATTCGATGAGCTAAACGATATCGAGGACTTAAATGCTGCGATCGAGGCGTGTCGTAGTGCCCTATCTGCGCCAATCGGGACGGTCGAGCGAGTCGGAGCTCTTTCCACTCTTGCAAGCACCCTGGCGGAGCGGTTTGAAATTGGTGATAACGTAGCGGATCTCGACGAAGCGATTAAGATTGGAAGAGATTCGGTTGCCATACCCTGCGGTCCCGATCTGCACTCCCTCGCCCTGTCGCGACTTAGTCACATAATGCGGTTGCGATGGGAACAAAGCGAAGAATCGAGTTTGCTTGATGACGCAGTTGAATTAGCTCGACAGGCGGTCTCCGCCATACCAGACGGTCACCCTGAGCGCTGCCTAATGTTTATGTCAAGCAGCGGTAGCCGTGGTGTGTCGGTAGTCGGCCTGGTAAGGCTGGCGGGTGCGCAGGAGCGCGTAGAGGACGTTGATGCGTCGTCGGGCCAGCGCGATCAGTGCCTGGTGATGGCGCTTCCCTTCGGCGCGTTTGCGCTGGTAGAAAGCTTTGCTGAGTGGGTCGGTGCGGATCGCGCAGAACGCGGACTGGTAGAAGATGAACTTCAGGTGTTTGCTGCCGGCGGTGGCTCGCCGCAGGTAGTTCATCTTCCCGGACTGCTGCAGGACCGGCGCGAGGCCGGCGGCCGAAGCGAGCTGATCGGCGCTGGCGAAGCGGTCCAGGTTTCCTGCCTCCGCGAGGAATTCCGCGGTCAGGGTGGCCCCCATCCCCGGCAGGCTTCGGACGAGGGCCGCGTCAGGGTGGCGGTCGAGCCCGTCGGCGATCTGGTTCTCCAGTTCGCCGATGCGGTGCCGGGCCGCGATCGCGTCGGTGGCGAACTCGCGGGCGAACTCGGCCATGCGCTTCTGCCCGGGAACGATCACATGCTGGGCCTGAGCGGCCGCAATCGCCTTGCCTGCCAAGGGTTCGGCATAGCTGCGGCGGACGCCCGCGGCCAGCATGTGATCGATCAGGCCGTCGCGTCCGGCTTCGCGGACCTCTTCCGGTGTGACGAAGCGGACCAGAAGCCGCAGGTCGCTGAGGTTGGTCACGTCCACGACGCGTTCCAGGCCGGGGAAGAACCCGGCCAGGGTTTCGCGCAGCCGGTTGAGGCGGCGGGTCTGATCGATGACGAGTTCACGGCGTCGGGAGACCAGCATCCGCAGGTCGAGGGTGATGTCGTCCTCGGCGGTGACGATGCGCCAGTCGTCGCGCAGGCGCAGCTGGTCGGCGATGGTGGCCGCGTCGCGGGGATCGGATTTGGCTTCGCCGCCCTTGCTGGCGCGGCGGGCTCGGTTGACCACCAGGCCCGGGACGTGGACCAGGCGGACACCTGCCTCCAGCAGCATGGCGGTCAGCAAGCTGGCCACTCCGCCCATCAGGTCGATCGCGGCGGTGAGCTCGCCGTGCTCGGCTTCGGCCTGGCGCAGCTGGGCGATCAGGGCGTCGATGCTGTCCGGGTCGTTGTCGACGCGCCGGGAGAGCAGGACTTTCCCGGTCTCGGCGGCGACGATCGCGACCCAGTGGAACTCCTTGGCGACATCGATGCCTGCTTTTACTGCCATCGAACCTCCGGTCGATCACACGGTGTGGTGCGTCCCGATTCCGCCGTCAACGCCCTACATAGCGATGGTTCGCAGTGCCTAATCAGCGGTCAGAACCAGGTGGTGGAGCGGGCGGCACAGCACTCTGAACCATCACCGGCAGCAGGCATGAAAGCCATACCCGCTCCACCTGCATCCGCCGATCCTCGCGGACCGCGGACATCCCTGAAAGGTAGGGCGGCATGTATCTCTTCAACCTTGGTAACACGCTGCGAGCACGTTTCATAGCCAATCAGTCAAACGCTGACGTCGATGAAATCGAATCATGTTGGAAAGCGGCCATTGAATCTGCGGAGAGTCGCGTAGATATAAGAATTCGTGCCGCCAGCGAGTATGGGGCGCTAGTTAGCTGGATCGGACGGACGGGTGAAGCGGCTCGCGCTTTCGAAACGGCCGTTGGACTGCTTCCGTTGCTGACCTGGCGGGGCCTGCATCGAACGGTCCGCGAGGAGCGACTCGCCGAGTGGTCGAGTTTAACTCGGGACAGCGCGGCAGCTGCGCTAAAGGTTGAACGACTGCAGACATCGGTTCAACTTCTTGAGCAAGGTCGATCGGTGTTATGGGGTCAGCTCCTGCAGTTACGAGGCGACCTTTCGGCACTCCGTGATGGCGTTCCCGAGCTGTACGCTCGCTTGGTCGCTGTCCGTGAGGAGCTCGATTCATATGAGTTCGAAGTCTCGACGCTGACTTCGACGCCTACAGAACCACGTCGGATATGACCCCTTTCGCTCGTTGGGGGCGGGCAGCCAGACCCGGCTCAGCAGCTAGACTGGAGGCGCTTCCGACCAGTCAGGATGGTGAGTTCACGTGTCGTCTGACCTGTCAGCTGACTCCTCACAACTAGTTGATCGCCGGATGGCCCTGGCGCGGGAGTGGGACGAGCTGGTGGATCAAGTTCGGCAGATCCCCGGGTTCGAGGATTTTCTCAGGGCTCCACGCCTGGAGGCATTGCTCCCCGCAGCGCGATGCGGACCCGTAGTCGTGGTGAACGTCAGCCGGTACCGCTGCGACGCGATCATCGTCACGACTGAGGGCGTCGAAGTCGAGGAATTAGCGGACCTGACGGCTGCAGACGTCGAGCAACGTACCGGTGACTACTTGCGGGTGCTTCAAGTCGCTGAGCAGGCCGTGTGGGAATTGTTCGACGCTCGACGTCAGTTCGATGACGGTGATCGCTCCCCGGCATCGATCAGGCGCTACACTGCAGCGAAACATGCCTACATCAAGACCCAAGGAGAAATGGAAGCCGAGCTCGGGGCGGTCGCAGAATGGTTGTGGGACTGCATCGCCGATCCAGTCTTAACTAAGCTAGGCTTCGCGGATACGCCGCAGCCTGGACGGCCATTCCCCAGACTCTGGTGGTGTCCGACCGGACTCCTGAACCTGCTTCCATTGCACGCCGCTGGCTACCACGGTTCATCTGAACACCCACCTCGCACCGTCCTTGACCGAGTGGTGTCCTCTTACACGCCGACATTGCGCGCGTTACTAGACGCCTCACGAGCGACTGACGTCCCTCCGGACGATCAACGCATGTTGATCGTCGCAGTACATGACGTCGCAGACCAGGTTCCCCTTCAGGCGGTGGCCGGGGAGCGAGACCTTCTGACTAGGCTCTTCACTGACCGCTACACCCTGCTTGAGAGTGATGCGGCGACATGGGAAAAGGTGCGGTCGGAACTACCGCGCCACTGTTGGGTACATTTCAGTTGCCATGGCGGCCAGGATTTGACTGATCCCTCGCGTGGGGGCCTCCTGCTTCACGATCGAACTCTCACTGTCGGAGATGTCAGTTCGGCTCAATACCACGGTGAGTTCGCATTTCTGTCAGCCTGCAAAACGGCCACTGGTGGCGTGACGCTAGCCGATGAGGTGATCACATTGGCTGCAGCGCTACACTACACCGGTTATCGGCATGTCATCGGCACGCTCTGGTCTGTCTATGACAACTCTGCTGGCGAGATCGCGGAAACCGTCTATTCCGAGCTCACCTCCAGCGGCGAGTTTTCACCCTCTCGCTCCGCATACGCGCTCCATACAGCCATCAAACGGCTCCGCGATGCCGACCACAGTCGCTTGAGCGCCTGGATGCCGTTCGCACACACCGGACCGTAGGCGACCTGCGCCCCGCCGACCCTTCAGCAGTCTTTCACTATTAGGAGTCCGATGGACAGCAGTGATACACCAAGTCCGATCGCAGAACCTCTGCCGTACGCGGAGGTGACTGACCCGACTTACGCAGAGGTCGCTGCACAGAACTTCACCGTGGAGGAAGTCGCACCTGACACTCACGTCCTCCGTGGCACCTGCCCGAGGTGCAACGCGGTCCTCGAAGTTCCACTGGTGGGCAACGTTTTCCACGGTATGCGCTCAATCCGCGATGTCCTGCGCAAGCGTCACACCAAGCCTAGTGCCGGTGATCGAGTTGAACCGGTGATCTGCACTTGTGAGGACGCGCACCCTAATCGACCCGAAGGTCGATCGGGATGCGGCGCCTACTGGACGCTCCTGTTGACTACGGAGGCCAAGTGAGCAGCGGACAAATCGCTCCAGGCCCACCGGCTACTCGCGACCACCTGCTTGCCGCCCAGGAACGCGACCGACTGCTACGCACCGAGCTTCCCCGCGTTCGAGCTGCCGCCACTGCTTGGCGCAATGCGCTCGCGGGGCTGCTCACCGCGCTCATCGGCTTCAGCCTCATTAAGGGCCGGGCGGACGTCACCATGCTTGCCGGGCCCTGGGCCGTGACGGTCGGTGTCCTCCTGCTCGCTGCACTCATCTGCGGCGCCATCGGTGCCTTGTCGTTGATTCGAGCCTCCAATGGCAGGCCGGCGGTGGCTGCGGTGAGCGGGTTGCTGGTACGCAGTGCCTCTGATCATGTCGAAGCACTCGCGTCTGCGAACGCGCTGCGTCGAGGTATTGCGCTGACCCTGGCTTGCTCCGTGCTGCTGGTCGCTGCAGTAGCTTCCACGTGGTACGGCCCTAGCGCCAAACCTGCTGCATTACAGGTCACGACATCCACCGTGGGATCGGTTTGCGGCACAGTCCTACGGGTGGATCGGGGAACCCTTCTGCTGAAGACTGACAGCGGAGAGGTCGTCGTGAACCTGACTGAGGCGTCGACGCTGCAGGCAGTTACGGCATGCCCGCCCAAATAGAGATCGCGTGGCCGTGGTCAGCGTGGCGGCTGGTAACCGCCTTCGCGCCCGGCGGTCTTTCCTCGTAATCCGAAGTCATACTCCTACCTGTGCTGTTAGTTCGCCTTGGAGAGATCGTCCTCGCGAGTCGGCTCGAATGATCTTGACCAGCAGCCTGGAGCGGGCCGCTCCAATGCGGAGCTTCCTTCGAAGGGTGTCCGCGGAGATCGGTCGGCGATGTGCATCCCAATGGCGTGCGTCCGCCTCCCTTGCCTGCTCAAGCAGATTTTCATCTACCATTCCGGAAGCTGGTTGAGTGCTTTTCTTGTCTACCGATGAGCCGACTGGCTTTGGGTCCTCCCCGGATGGCTCTGGCGCTGCCAGTCCGATGCGAGTTGGTGCGTCGGCGGACGGTGCCCGCGCCGTCCTTGTCTCGGCGAGCATCGCTTCAGCTGGCCGGCTCGCGGTTGCTAGCTCCCTTAACAGATCCGGGCCGACTTCAGCCCACCCGATCAACAGCAACGGACCCACCGCGTCAAACGCAGCCTTGCCGTATTCACCAGCGACCAGCGGTTCAGCTACGTTCAATGCCAGCGTCACTACGCTGGCGAAGATCAGCAGTCGCCGGGCGGGCCGCAGTTCTGCTGGCGTCACGCCTGCCAGGGCTAAGTGCCGACTACCGAGGAGTAGCCCGAGGATCGAAAGGTCGACCGCAGGTGCAACGAGCGGCGCGACCCAGGCAGGCACGCCGAGCCTGAGCGCGAGGTTGAGGACGTTGCCGAAGCCGAAGAGGAAGGTGAGGCCGACGACGACGCCCATGATCACGGTGACGGCCTGAACGACAGTGGTTCCGTCCGAACCCGATCGAGGCGACTTAGATGTACGACAGCTCATCGGGCACCACCTGCTTCGACGCGGGGGCGTCCGTGGGTGTCTCGCGTGGGGATGCCGCGTTCGCGCAGTTTGTTCAGCACGGTTGTGTGGTTGACGCCGAGATGGTCGCCGACTCGCGCGAGGGACCAGCCGAGGTTGTAGAGGTGGATGGCGTCGTCGACCTGCTCGGGCGAGAGGCCGCGGCGGCGCATCGCGACACCGTGCCGGTGGAGGATGTTGCTGACCGTTCGCCGCTCGATGCCGAACCTGTCGCCGAGCTCATACACCGTCGCGCCGGACCGGTAGTCGGAGATCAGCTGCCCGACCTGATCGGTGCCGAGTTGCCGGGCGCGGCCGGGGCGGTCGCGCTTGATCGACGGTGGCTCGGGTGTATCGAGGCTGGGGAGCTTCTCGCGGAGCTCTTCCAGGGCTCTGACCTGGTCTTTTGTGTTCGAGTAAGGTCCCCTAACCTCCACAGGGACCGGAGCATCGGTAGCCCCTTAACCGGGTCTGACCTGCGGTTTCGCAAGGTCGAGGGGTTACCGATCGGGTTTTGTCGATTTTGCCCCCAACTAGAACCCGCTTTCGACGAGCGGATGGTTTCGAAGCTGCAGTCGCCTTGGTGGCGGCAGATTTCGACGCCACGCATGTCGAACGGGGTCGCGTCGGCCGGGTCGGCGAGGAAGACGAACTCGGCGCCGGGGTCGATGTGGCGGCGGATGAGTCAGGCGCAGGCGGCGCGGTCGATGTGGATGTTGGCGCGGGTGGCTCATTTCACGAGAGCTGCTCTTGGGGTCGATGATGGGCTGGGCGAGGGTGTCGACGGCGGCGCTGGCCTGGTCGCGTTCGGTGGGTGGGAAGTAGTCGCGGCGGTGGTGGATGCGGCGCAGTTTGGCGCGTAGCCGCCGGGCCAGCGACAGTCGGGCGTTCTCGTCCCGGCTTGCTGCGGTGGTGGTCTCGGCGGTGACCTTGCCGGATTCGGCAGCACGGGCGGCGGCCAGGTCGCGTTCGGTGACCGTGGTGCCGGGGTGGGCGATCCGGATGGCGGCGTTGCCGCCGGCGTCGAGGATTCCGTCGGCGATCCAGTCGAGTGTTCGCGGGTGCGGGCGTCGGCCGGGAGGGCGATGAGGCCGTCGGAGATCTGCGCGACGCCGAGCCGCTTGAGCCCACCGGCCGTCCCGGCAATGGTGGCAGCTCACGCGGTAAACGGAGGTTGCGGTGGCCGTGCCATTGGCGCTCCTTCCGTTGAGGCGCCTGAACTTTCAGCCGAAGCGCCGCTCGGGCGGCGTGTCGCGTAGGGCCTCGCCGAAGGCGCGTAACCGGCCGACGACCTCGTCGGTGGGCAGGTCGTGGCGGGTAAGGGCGTTGGTGATCGCGCGGTAGGTGTCGGCTTCCAGGCCGCAGCGTCGGCACTCGTCCAAATGCTCCTGTATGCGGCGAGACGTCACGTCGTCGGTCTGTCCATCCAAATAGGACTGGAGAACTCGTGATACTTGCCAGCACTGGACAAGCGACAGGATCTTCACGACACACCTCCGGGAGTCGTAACCGCAGCCGTGGTCAGGTGTCGCCGGATTCGCGTGCGGGCGCGGTGCAGCCGGCTCATGACGGTTCCGACCGGGATGTTGAGGGCTTCGGCGGCGTCGGCATAGCCGAGGCCTTCGACGTCCACGATAGCGATGACCTGCCGGTACTTGTCGGGCAACGCGTTGAACGCGTCTTCGACTTCGGCGGCGAAGCACTGGTCGACGACGAGGTGTTCGGGGTTGCCGTCGTCGGCGTGGTGGTCGCAGAGGGTGTCCAGGGCCTGATCGGGGTCGTCGAGCAGGTGCGGTCGCCGGCGGCGGTGCCGGTTGTGTTCGGCATTGCGCAGGATCGTCAGCAGCCAGGCTCTGGGGTGTTCGCCGTCGAACCGGTCCATCGAGCGGTAGGCCCGCAGGAGGGTTTCCTGCACGAGGTCCTCGGCGTCGGCAGGCTGGCCGGTGAGCGTGCGGGCTACCCGGTAGAGGACGTCGGTCTCCGGCAGGACATAGCGCGCGAACGTGTCACCCCGGGTGCCAACCTCCGCCACAGCGATCCCCCTTCTCCCCGTCGACACTGGATGTCTGCCGTCGCGCCGAGGGCAACGTAGAAGGTCACGGCGGGCCCGAAGGGGTGATGTGTCAGGTGGCCGACACACTTGCCCGGCTTGGTTCTGGTGAACTTCTTCCGCCGTCGCACAGTGTCGGCGTGCTGACATTCGTGCTGCGGGGATTGGCCCTGGCTGGTGGGGTTGTGCCTGCACCCTGATCACGAACCTTGACCGAGGAGCGGCTGGTGGCGGAGCGGAAGCGGGATCGGGACGAGGTGTTCGTCGAGTACACCAAGAGCATCTGCCCGGTGTGCAAAGTGGTTCTCGACGCACAGGTCAACATCCGCGAGGACAAGGTCTACCTGCGGAAACGCTGTAAGGACCACGGCGAGTTTGAGGCACTGGTCTACGGCGACGCCCAGGCCTATCTGTCTTCGGCGCGGTTCAACAAGCCGGGCACGATCCCGCTGACCTTCCAGACCGAGGTCAAGGACGGCTGCCCGTCGGACTGCGGCCTGTGCCCGGAGCACAAGCAGCATGCCTGCCTCGGGATCATCGAGGTCAACACGAACTGCAACCTGGACTGCCCGATCTGCTTCGCCGACTCCGGCCACCAGCCCGACGGCTACTCGATCACCCTGGAGCAGTGCGAGCGCATGCTCGACGTGTTCGTCGAATCCGAGGGCGAGGCGGAGGTGGTGATGTTCTCCGGCGGGGAGCCCACCATCCACAAGCACATCCTCGACTTCATCGACCTCGCCCAGGCCAAGCCGATCCGCAACGTCACCCTCAACACCAACGGCATCCGCCTCGCGACCGACAAACTGTTCGCCGCGGCACTGGGCGAGCGCAACGGCCGCGCCGGCAAATCGATCAACATCTACTTGCAGTTCGACGGCTTCGACCAGCGCACCCACCTGGAGATCCGCGGCAAGGACCTGCGCGAGCGCAAGCGGCAGGCACTGGACAACTGCGCCGACGCTGGGCTCACCGTCACCCTCGTCGCGGCGGTCGAGCGCGGGCTCAACGAGCACGAGCTCGGTGACATCATCGAGTTCGGGCTCGCGCATCCGGCGGTGCGGTCGGTGTCGTTCCAGCCGGTCACGCACTCCGGGCGGCACGTCGAGTTCGATCCGCTGACCCGGCTGACCAACTCCGACGTCATCGAGCTGATCGCCGCGCAACGCCCGCACTGGTTCGGCAAGGACGACTTCTTCCCCGTGCCCTGCTGCTTCCCGACCTGCCGGTCGATCACCTACCTGCTCACCGAAGGAACGCCAGGGCAGCCGGACTTCGGGGTGGTGCCGATCCCGCGGCTGCTCAAGGTCGAGGACTACCTGGACTACGTGTCCAACCGGGTCGTGCCGGACTACGCGATCCGAGAAGCCCTGGAGAAGTTGTGGAGCGCCTCGGCGTTCATGGGCACTGACACCACCGAAGAGCGGCTCCGCCAGACCGCCGAAGCGCTCGACTGCGCCGACGCGTGCGGGGTGAACCTGCCCGAGGCCTTGGCCGACCTGACCGACCGGGCGTTCATGATCGTGGTGCAGGACTTCCAGGATCCCTACACGCTCAACGTCAAACAGCTGATGAAGTGCTGCGTCGAGGAGATCACCCCTGACGGCCGGCTGATTCCGTTCTGCGCCTACAACTCCGTCGGCTACCGCGAGCAGGTGCGCGCACAGATGTCCGGGGTGAAGATCGCCGACGTCGTCCCGAACTCGGTCGAACTGCGGCCGCTGCTGGTCGACTCGCCCTACGGCTCCAAAATCGCCGGAACCCCCGATGCCGCAGGCAACGGCAACGGCAACGGGCACCGGCCCGCGATCGCGCCGGACACCACCAACGTCGGCCGGCGGGCGGTGCCGGAATGAGCACGCCGGCCGAGATCAAGGCCTGCTGCGCCGCCTCCTACGGCAACGACGCCGTGGCCCTCGTGCTCGGCGAGTCCTACCATCCCGGCGGGCCGGCGCTGACCAGAAAACTCGCCGAGCGACTGCGGTTGCACAGCGGTCAGCGGGTCGCCGACATCGCCACCGGGCCCGGCGCGACCGCGCGGCTGCTCGCCGCCGAGTACGACGTCACCGTTGACGGCGTCGACCTCGGACAGTCCACAGTAGAACGCGCGACGGCAGCGACCGGCGAGGCCGGGCTGGCTGCCAAGGTGCGGTTCCACCTCGGCGACGCCGAACGGATCCCGCTGCCGGACAATGCTTTCGACGCCGTGGTGTGTGAGTGCGCGTTCTGCACGTTTCCGGACAAGGCCACCGCCGCAGCCGAGTTCGCTCGGATCCTGCGGCCGGGCGGCCGCGTCGGCATCACCGACGTCACGATCGCCGAGGGCGGGCTACCCGAGGAATTGGGGACGCTGGCGGCGTGGGTCGCCTGTATCGCCGACGCCCGCCCGCTCGCGGAGTACGCGGCGATTCTGGAACGGGCTGGGCTGCGTGTGGTGCACACCGAGACCCACGACGCGGCGATCGCGCGGATGATCGACGAGATCGACGCCCGGCTGCGGGTGCTGCGGATGACCGCGTCCGCCCGGCTGGCCGAAGCCGGGGTGGATGTCGAGGCCGTGCTGCGGTATGTGGCGCTGGCCAGGGAGGCCGTGGCGGACGGGCTCATCGGGTACGCCCTGCTCGTCGCCGAGAGGCGCGCTTCGGAAAGAGTGTTCGCCGGCTGACAGTCCTGCTCGGCACACCGTCCTCGCGTGGTTGCGGGAGAGCACGGTTGTGCTCGGCGAGGAGGCGACGTCATGCGGGACCGCGAACTGCACGCGCAGGCCGGCGTCTGGTGTCATCGCGAACCCTGTGTCGCGGTGCTGGTGATGGAGGGTGAGGCAGCGGACCGGTCGAACGGGGGTGCGATCGCGGCGGACGCGCTCTATCGGGTGGCCCTGGCCCACGGGCTGAGGTTGACGACCGATCTGGATCATCTCGCGCTGCAGCCCCTTGTTGGGTGGCGAATGCTGATCGACGGCAACCGGCGGGTGACTTTGCGGTGGCCGCGGTTCCAGCCACTGCTCGACCAGGCGCCACTCGGCCTCCCCACAGGTTGGGTGCGTCTGGCGCTCGCACGTCAGGTGGTCCTGGTGTTCGCTGGCTACGGCCTTGGCTTACATGAGCAGGCACGCACGGCAGCCCCCGGACTTGACCGGAGGCTGCGGTGCGCGGCCGAGGTGGGTGCTTTGGCCGCGGGCGCCGTCACCGTGTCCGTCCTCGAATCCTGACGCGGTGATGCGGCACCTCGGCCGTCACCGAGTCTGGCGGACCTGGACGCCGTGCCAGAACGCGACCCGGTTGCGGATCTTCTCCGCGGCCGGGTACGGCTGCGGGTAGGTCCAGGCCGCGTCGGGATTGCTCTGTCCGTCGACGGTGACGGTGAGGTAGCGCGCGGTGCCTTTCCACGGGCAGACCGTGGTCGTGTCGCTGGCCCGGAAGTGCTCCTGCCGCACCGATTCCGTGGGGAAGTAGGCATTGCCTTCGACTTCGACGATGTCATCGCTTTCGGCGAGCACGGTGTCCTGCCACACGGCTTGGTAGATCATGGGAATCCTCTCCTGAGCTGTCGGGGAGGAAACCCGGTAGGAGCGCCTGAACTTCCCAGTGATACCTACGGCACGGTGAGCTGGGGCACGCCGACGATCACGGTGACGACGTAGAAGGGCGGCGTGCCCGCGGGGAATCCCAGTAGTTCCGGGTCGGTGGCCGGTGGGTCGGGGCGCAGGCAGATCGTGGTGATGCCGAGCCCAGTGACGTGGTAGTCGAATACCGAGATCGTCGAGGTGCCGGTGATGCGGCCTTCGTTGGGCAGGGTGCTGCGGTCGTAGAGGTCGACGCGGCCGCGCAGCGGGAGCAGCCAGGTGGGCACGAGATCGGCGATCGGGCTTGGCTGGCAGGTGGGTCCGTTGTCGGGGATCCAGTGGATCGGGTCGCTGGGCAGCTGGACCTGAATATGCGCGCCGTTCGGCACGGTTTGCGGCATCCAGGTGCCGTTCCACCAGAACAGGTTGTCGCGTTGCTGCTGGGTGAACACATAGGCGTGGCCGTTGGTCAGCGGCTGGCCGCCGCCGTCGTCGGAGCCGGGCGCGGCGACAGCGCTAGAGGTGCACAGCAGCAAAACGGTCAGGGCGGCGATGGCCAGGTATCGGCGGCGCATGCTCACCGCCTCCGGTCGATGAGGATGTTGCCCATCATGCCGTTGTCCTCGTGGGGAAGGATGTGGCAGTGGTAGACGGTCTTGCCGATCGTGTCCGGCCGGAAGTAGGTGCGCATCGTGAACCGGCCGCGCGGAGGTAGCCGGAATACGTCCCACCACACCTCGGGGTCCGGGTACCAGGAGGTGTCGCCGGGCGGGATCCCTTGCACGTCAACGACTTGGAAGGGGTTGACGTGGATGTGGAAGGGGTGCTGGAAGACGTCCTCGTTGACGATCGTCCATTCCTCGACCGTGCCGGCTTCGACTTCTTGGTCGATGCGGTCCATGTCGTATTCCTTGCCGTCGATGAGGAATCGAACCCCGATGCCGTGCCGCCCGGAGATGTCGCCGGAGAAAGTGAGTGTGCGGCGGCGGGCCACCGGCAGGTCCGGCATCCGCGGCGGCTCGACCAGCTTGTCCGGGATTCGACCAGTAGCTGGCGGGCCGGTGACGATGAGGGTGGCGAGCTGGACGTAGGGACGGGCCCGCCAGGGTGGCCCTGGTCGTAGCGCTGCGCGTAGACCCGATACCGGCCCGGCTGTCCACCATGGACGATGAACTCAGCGCGGTTGCCCGAGGTGAGCATGAGGTTCGGACGGCGGCGCGGAGTGGCGAAGGGGATGCCGTCCTGGCCGATCTGGTGCAGGTCGTGCTCGTCGATGTGCAGCCAGAGCGCACGGTGCGGGCTGGCGTTGAGGAAGCGCCAGCGCTGGGTTTCGCCGGGCCGGATGGTGATCTCGGGCAGCAGTTGGCCGTTGATGGTGAAGTACATGCTGGACGGGATCGCGGGAATGCCGTTGAACGGGACTGGGCCGCCGGTGGGGATCACCAGTGTGGTGGGGACCTCGCCGTTGTCGTCGCCGATCCACAGTTCGTTGGCGACCAGGACCCGCTCGCGCATCTCGGCGATCTCGGGTACCTGGTCGATGTCGCCTTCGACGATGATCGGGCCGGACAGCCCGGCCCACCCTTGGTGGCTGGTGGAGCCGTGGAAGTGCGGGTGGTACCAGTGCATCCCGGCGGGGTGGTCGGCGGGGATGTCGTAGGAGTACTGGTGGGAGCCGAGCGGGTCGACCCGGACGAACACGTTGTCCGCCACGCCTTCCGGGGAGACCTGCAGGCCGTGGGTGTGGATGTTGGTGGCGATCATGGTCTGCGGCAGGGTGTGACCGCGCAGCATGTTCCCGGCGGCGGAGGGGACGCAGTCGAGCGTGCCGTGCGGGTGGCCGGTGGTGCCGGCGGTGTCGCCGGGGTGTGCCGCGCACAGCGGGGGCAGCTTGTTGAGCGGGATGCCCATCGGCCGCATCCGGTTGCGCAGCAGCAGCCGCATCCGGTCACCGGGGCGGACGCGCAGGATCGGGCCGGGCAGTCCGCCGTTGTAGGTGTCCAGCGTCAGCACCCGGTCCCGGACGTGCACCTGGGTCGCGGCCATGTCCAGCCGATAGTCCAGCAACCCGCCCGCGCTGCGGACCTCCGGCAGGTCGCGCAACCGGTCGCCATCGGCATCCGCCGCGGGCGCCATCGCGGAGCGGGGCAGCAGGACGCCGCCCAGTGCCGCCGCGGTCAGTCGGGTCAGAAACGCCCTGCGGTCCATCGAGTTCCTCCGACATCCACCCTCGTCTGGCGATGTCGACGAAACCCGCTCACCGGGGCGTCAGCACTCCACCGGGACCACAAAACCCCCGTACTGGGTGATCACCTCCCCCGGATCGGGTGAGAGTCAACCGGCCTTCTTTCGGCGACCGACTAGCGAGAGGACCGTACCCACGACGAAGCCGAGCGCGACGCTGAGCAACGCCTCGGTCAGCGGCGGGACGCCGAACAGAATGGGACCGGCCAGTGCGTCCCGCGCGGACAGCAGCAGCGTGACCGCGACAGCGATCAGTGCACCGCCGAAGGCGGTGAGGGCTGCTGCGCCGATCGGCAGCGGCCGTCCGGCTCGCAGTCGCCGGGCGATCGGCCAGGCCGCCGCGACCACGGCCGGCGCCAGGTGATAGCTGGTCGTCGGATTGGCGGTGGCGAGGGCGAACCAGCCGGCGGCTGCCAGCAGGGTCACGGCCAGGCCCGCCTGCCACGGACCTGCGGCGCGCGCCGTCATGCCGTCGACGTCGAGATCGGCGAGAACATCCGGCGCATGGGCTCGGACGGCGTCGAGGACCGCTCCGGCGCGCGGATTGACCATCGCGGTGTCGCCGACCACCACGGTGGGCACGGTCTCGTTGCCGCCCGCGACCGCCCGCACCCGCGCCGCCGCGGCCCGGTCCGCCCAGATGTTGACCTTGGTGACGGGCAGGCCGATCCGGTCCAGGTCGCCGAGCAGCCGCGAGCAGTACGGGCAGCCGGGCCGCCAGTACACCGTGGCCGCGGGGTCCGCGCTCATGACGCCGTGGAACGCCCGAACAGGCGGCTCCAGAAGCTGCCGTCGGGCCGCGGTTCGGGTTCGCCCTCGATCCGCACCGCGGGATAGAACGCGACGTGGTTCTTGATCCGCCGGGCCAGCGGACTGGGATGCGGGTAGTACCACGCCACGTCCAGCTCGCTACCGCGGTCGGAGGTGAGATTGTAGTAGCTCGCGAGGCCTTTCCACGGGCAGAGCGTCTTGGTCCGGCTCTCGGCGAAGTACTCGGTGTGCACCGAGTCCGGCGGGAAGTAGTGGTTTCCTTCGACGCGGACCGTGCGTGGCGCTTCGGCCAGCACGATCCCGTTCCACACGGCACGCAACATGACTCCATACCACCACTGCCGCCGGGAAGCGGGCAGCTGGACTGTCAGCACGCTGACACGTATCGAAGTGTGTCACCTCGCTGACACTCGACGGTGATCGGACGAGCATTCCCGGCGAGACGCTGCCACGCTGCATGTATGGCGTTGTCGAAGCTGCCGGCCGCGGCGATGGAGCAGACGATGCGGCTGCTGGGCACCGGTCCCGCGGCCGACCTGGCGATCCGGCAGGCCGCGTGGGTGGCCCGCTGCGTCGGCCGGGGCGAGGCGGCGCCGCTGGGCCGCGCCGACGTGGACGCGCTCGCCGCGACCCTGCGCACCCGGACCTACGAGCGTGGCGCGGTCCTCTTTCGCGGCGGCGACGCCGCGGACGGGGTGTGGATCGTGCAGCGTGGCCGGGTCGAGCTGTCGGTGGGTGCCGGGCGGCGCCGGTCCGTCGTGTACGTGCTGCAGCCCGGTGACGTCGACGGCGACATCCAGCACCTGCTCGACATGCCGCTGACCTACACCGCACGGGCGCTGGACGAGGTGACCGTCCTGTCGCTGGACGCGGCCGCGTTCGAGAAGCTGCTGGCCGAGCACCCGCAGATCGCCCGGCGATGGCTCTCCAGCGTCGCGCAGCGGCTGGCGACCAGCCAGAGCCGCATCGTCGGGTTGCTGGGGCGGTCGCTGACCGAGCAGGTCGCTCGGTTGCTGCTGGACGAAGCGGTCGACGGCGAGGTTCCGCTGCCGCAGCGCACGCTGGCCGCCATGCTCGGTGTGCAGCGCCCGTCCCTGAACAAGATCCTCAAGGAATTCGAACGAGCCGGCTTGATCGAGGTGCGCTACGCCGCCATCGGCCTGCGCGACCCGGCCAAACTGCTCACCACAGCCGGATAGGAGACGAAACCGCGATGTCCAACACCGTCGACGTGGTCGTAATCGGCATGGGCCCAGGTGGCGAAGCGCTGGCCGGCCAGCTCGCCGAGGCCGGCCTGGCCGTGGTGGGCGCCGACGCCCGCCTCGTCGGCGGCGAATGCCCTTACTACGGCTGCATTCCGAGCAAGATGATGATCCGCGCCGCCAACAGCCTCGCCGAGGCCCGGCGGGTGCCGGCCCTGGCCGGGCAGGCCGATATCCGACCCGACTTCGCGCCGGTGGCGGCGCGGACCAGGGACGAGGCCACCGACAACTGGAACGACCAGGTCGCCGTGGACCGCTTCACCGGCAAAGGCGGCCGGTTCATCCGGGGCCACGGCCGGATCACCGGCCCGCAGACGGTGCGAATCGGGGACGAGGAGTTCACCGCGACCCGCGCGATCGTGCTCAACACCGGCACCGACCCGGCCGTCCCACCGATTCCCGGGCTGGCCGCGACGCCGTTCTGGACCAACCGCGACGCCGTCGCGGCCGAGACCGCACCGGAGTCGCTGATCGTGCTCGGCGGCGGCGCGATCGGCCTCGAACTCGCCCAGGCCTTCGCCCGGTTCGGCACGCAGGTGAGCGTGGTCGAGGTGGCCGAGAAGATCCTGCCCCTCGAAGAACCCGAAGCCAGCCAGGTCCTCACCGACGTCCTCACCGCCGAAGAACTCGCGCTGCACACCGGCGCCCCCGCCCAGGCGGTATCCCACGACGGCACCGGCTTCACCGTCCGCATCCCCGACGGCGAACTGAAGGCCGAACGACTGCTGGTGGCCACCGGCCGCGCCACCGACCTCGCCGGGCTCGGCCTCGCGTCGATCGGGCTGGACACCGACCGCCAGTTCGTCGAACCCGACGAGTACCTGCGCATCGCCGACGGCGTTTACGCGATCGGGGACATCACCGGCAAGGGCGCGTTCACCCACGTCTCGATGTATCAGGCCGCGGTCGCCGCCCGCCACATCCTCGGCGAGGACGGCCCCGGCGCCGAGTACCACGCCGTGCCGCGGGTGACCTTCACCGATCCCGAGGTCGGAGCGGTCGGGCTCACCGAGGCCCAGGCTCGCGAGCGGGGCATCGACGTCCTCACCGCCACCACCGAGGTGCCCAGCTCCGCCCGCGGCTGGATCCACCAGGCTGGCAACGACGGCGTGATCAAACTCGTCCAAGACGCGAACCGCGGCGTCCTGATCGGCGCAACCTCGGTCGGCCCGCACGGCGGCGAAGTGCTCTCCGCGCTCGCCGTGGCCGTGCACGCCGAAGTGCCGGTCGACCGGCTCAAGCAGATGATCTACGCCTACCCGACCTTCCACCGCGCCATCGAAGACGCCCTGTCCCGGCTGTTCTGATCGTCACGGTGGTGTCCGCTCGCTGACACTCTCCCTGCCGCCGGGCGAGGGCCGCGGTTAGCTTCCTGGGTCCACGGTTGTGAGGTGACGAGGTGGCGGTCGACGTGGCTGGCGAGGTCTGCCGGCACACCGGCAGGCAGATGTGCCCGCGGTGTTCGTGGACGCGGCCGCGCGAGGCGGCGCTGCTGGTGGTGCGCGGCCGGACGGCACGCACGGCGTTTCCGGTGGCGCTCGTGGTCGGCACCGTGCTGTCGCTGGTCAACCAGGGCACGACGATCGTCGCCGACACGGGAACCACGAGCACGTGGGTTCGGGTGGCGGTGAACTACGCGGTGCCGTTCATCGTCGCCAGCGTGGGCTACCTCGCTGGACGCCGGACCTCAGCGGACGCCACGCCCTGGCCCCGTTACCTGGCCCGCTACCACGACGCCCGGCCCGGCATCACCGAACTGCTCCTGGAGCAGGCCACGGATCGGCGAGCGGAGCAGCCCTACGAGTGGCTGCTCGAACCGCTGCCCGGCCGGCATGCGGTGATCCTCGACCTCGCCTGCGGCTCAGCGCCCACCCGTGAGCTGCTTCCGGACGCGCGGTGGCTCGGCGTCGACTTCTCCGCCGGGGAGCTGGCGCTCGCGATGGCCGCCGGTCGCGGCCCGGTGGTTCGCGGCCGCGTCGAGCGGCTGCCGATTGGAGAGAACGCCGTCGGTGCGGTGTGCGCGGCCATGTGCTTGCAGGTGCTGACCCCGCTCGATGCGGTGCTGGCCGAGGTGAAGCGGGTGCTGCGGCCGGGCGGGACGCTGGTGGCGCTGGTCCCGTCCCGGATGTGGTTCGGGCGCGGACTCCTCGGCTGGTGGCGGGTGATGCGGGCCCTGGGCATCCGCTCCCAGCCCTGGCCCAACCCCGACGCCCGCGACGCGCTGCCGAAGATCCTGCGCGCGCACGGGTTCATCGTCGACACCAGCGAACGCCGCGTGTTCCGGCGCGAGATCGGCGATCCGCACGCGGCGGCTCTGCTCCTCGACGGGCTGTACCTTCCCGACATCGCGCCCGACCGGGTCGAGGCCGCGCGCGCCGCGCTGGCGTCCTGGGCGCTGCCGGGCCGGTGGCTGCCGTTTCCGCTGCGCCGCGTCGTCGCCCACCTGCCCGTCGCGGGGTGAGAGGAGAACCGGTTGTCGTACTTGCCGTCGCTGCCTACCGACGCGGTCCTGCTCGACGTGTTCCGGGCGTATCCGGACACCGCGGGACCGCTGCTCGACTATCACGAGGCGCTGCTGCGGGGGCCATCCCCGGTGAGCGTGGCCGAACGCGAGCTCATCGCCGCCTACGTCTCCGGCCTCAATTCCTGCGGCTATTGCCACGGCGTCCACACGGCCACCGCGGCCGCGTTCGGCATCCCCGAAAACACGCTCAGCGCACTGCTCACCGATGTCGACACCGCGCCGGTCGACGAGCGGCTCAAACCGCTCCTGTCTTACGTCGGGAGGCTCACCCGCACCCCGAACCGGATGGCCGAGGCCGACGCCGACGCGGTATTCGCCGCAGGCTGGGACGAGCGTGCCCTGCACGACGCGGTCTCGGTATGCGCGCTGTTCAACCTCATGAACCGCTTGGTCGACGGGCTCGGCATCACGGCGGGCCCGGACTACTTCACACGCTCGGCGCGGCGGCTGGCCGACGGCGGATACGCGGGCCTCAAGACAATGCTCGGCGACGACCGGTGACGACCGAACCGGACAGCCGCGCAGCCACCAACGCGCTCCTGGACGGGTTGCGGCACGGACGATGGCGGCCGCGAGCCTGGACCAGATTCCTCCTCGACACCGTTCGGCGCTCGATCCACCAGGCCCGGATGCGGCCACGTGCGCTGGGCGAGATCACCCTGCTGCACCTCGTCTTCGCCGCGGCCGGCCGCGGGAAGCGTCCTGTGTGGACGATGGCGAGCTGGGTGCTGGCGGCCACCCACCTGGGCATGCTGGAAGACCGCCGCTCCCTCGGTGCGGCCGACATCGTCACCTTGACCCGCGCCAACCTGCCCGCGATCACCGACGGGTGGGCCGTCCCCGTTGTCGCCCTCGCCAGTGATGTCGCCGACGGCCACCTCGCCCGCAGGCTCGGTACCACGTCCCGGTTCGGGGCTGCCGCGGACTCGCTGGCCGACGCGGCCTTCTGGGCCTGGTTCGCCCTGCGCCACGAACCCAGCTGCCGGGTCCGCATCGCCGCGCTGGCGGCCTGGGTCGCTCCGGTCGTCGCGGTCACCACAGCGAGCTTCGGACGCGGCCGGATGGTGGACGCGCCACGGCCCGTCGTCGTCCGGCCGGCCGCGGCGATGCAGGCCGTGCTCGCCGCCCGCGCCCTCCTTCGCCGGACACGTGGCTACCGCAGCAGCAGGTAGACCCCGGCAGCGACCAGTGCGGCGACGAACGGGGTCACGGTCCACGCGACGGCGAAGTCACGGAGTGTGCGCGTGTTGAGCCGAGTCAGCTCGGTGCCCGAGGTCCCGGCGATCGCGCCGGTGGATACGTGCGTGGTGGACATCGGCAGTCCCGCGGCGCCGCCCATGCCGACCAGAAGGGCGGTGACGAGGTTCGCGCGAAGCCCCTCTGTGTGACGCAGCGAGACGACGCCTTCGCCGAGCCGGCGGGCTACAGGAATCCCAACGATCACGGCGCCGGCGCACATCGCCGCCGCCACAAGGTAAGTGACCCCAGCGATCGACATCCCCGCCGGCACGAGAGCGAACGCACCGACCGCGACCAGCTTCGGCGTGTCGTTGAGACCCCGCGCCGCGCTGACCGCCCCGGCCGACAACCAGTGCAGGCTCGTCAGGATGGCCGGCGGAACTCTGGTTACCGGGACGAACGGGACTCCGCCGTAGAGGCGCGCCGCGGCCGCAGGCCGGGTCCGGGCACCGGCGTCGATCCGGCGTGCGACTACGGCAACGCCTGCCGAGATCGCGAACGCCGCAGCCGCGCTGGCCAGGAGCGGAATCGCCACCTTGGTCAGCAGGGCCGACCACCGCACCTGTTTCGAGTCCAGCAGCAGGCCGGCGCCGATCAGCGCGCCGACGATCGCGTGCGTGGTGGAGACCGGCAACCGCAACAGGGTCGCCGCAGCCACCCAGACACTCACTCCGGCCAGGACCGCGAGAGCGAACTCCGGAGTCGGTGCCGCGGCGACGATGCCCGACGAGAACAACGTGAGCATGCTGGTCCCGAGCCATACTGCGGCGAGGGAACCGAGCAGCGTGGTCAGAGCTCCCCAGGCAACCGCCGTCCGGTAGCGCGTCACACCGGAACCAGCTAGCGTGGCCACGCCCTTGGACACGTCGTTGGCGCCGTTGGTGCCGGCCAGCAGCAGTACGCCCACCAGGATCGCCACCGTCACTGGTCCTCCTCATTCCCGGAACCGATCCGGGCATTCCAGCGGCATACCCGCGATCGGGGAAGGAGTTGTGTCGGCGCGCTGACAATCTCCAGACGTCACTCACGCGTCGCTGACGGATCGCCTCGACGTGCCCGGGATGCCACGCAGAGCTTCCTTGATCCCGCGCAAGGCTGCGGCGAGTTCACGACAGCCGGGGCACGCCCGCAGATGCGCCACCACCCATAGCCGATCACGGACGGCAAGCTCATCATCCACATAGGCCCCTACCGCTCTGCGCAACTGCCGATGCCGCCAACCCATGTCGGGGAACCCGGTGACAGCCGGGCCGAATTCCCGCCTGCTCGGTCTGTCACGGTTGTGACAGTTGCAGCCGGTTCGCGGAAAAAAGCCGATCCGGATCGGAAGGTCCGCGAGATCTTACCGAGTTTCCGTCGTGCCAGTTCGCGCCTCGCAGCTTCACAGCGTGCTGGCCGATCATCTCGCGCCCGGCGTGGACACATGGATGCCGCCGCTCGCGGGAACAGTCCGAGAACAGGAGAAAGATATGCGACGTATGGGTTTGCTTGCCGCGGCAGCGGCCGGGGTGCTCGCCCCACTGGCCGTGGCGCTGCCGGCATCAGCGGCTCCGGCGCACAACCAGCTCAACATCCCCATCATCGGCGATCTGCTCGGTGGTTCGACGCACAACGGGGCAATCGATCGGAATCCCCGGCACTACCGCCACCACGGCAGTGACTACGACGGTTCGAGCTCGGTAACGGTGTACGCCACCGGGGCCGACCGCAACGGCAACGTGTCGTTCGTCATCGAAGGGCGTGACCTGCCGCCGCTGATGCATGTCACGCTCAGCAGCGCCGGACTGAATGCGGCCTGCGTCGGCGGCAACAGCCTCAACGGCGCGACGGCACGCACCGACCTGTCGGGCGACTTCAACTTCGGTGCGACCGGCACGACGTGTATCGACGGCACCTACCGGATCGATGCCACCGAGCAGTCCACCCCGTACCGCACGTTCTCCGCGGACGTGACCGTCGAATCCTGACCCTGCTGTCCGATTTGTGGTCCGGGCATGCCGGATGCCCCCTCCGGCTGCCCGGACCGCACCCCGGTTCCCGAAGTCGAAAGAGAGGCATGATGACCACCTCGCCCGCGGCGTCACCCGATAGCGATCTGGCGCGCCGCCCAGCTCGTGCCGACCGGCGGCTCCTCGTCGCGACACTCGCGCGCGGCGCGGTCGCGGGTATGGCGGCCGGCATGCTGTTCGCGGCGATGACCATGTGGCTGGTCGTCAGCCAGGGCATGCCGGTGAAGATCCCGTTGCTGGCCATCGCGAGCATCGTGCAAGGCCAGCACGCCATCGGTGCCGGCACGGCCAGCCCGCTCCTGGGCGCGGTCGTCCACCTCATGCTGTCCGCCGCGTTCGGGATGGTCCTGGCGTGGCTGCTGCGCCGGGCGCGGACCGACGCCACCGCGGTTCTCATCGGCGCCGGCTACGGCCTGGCGCTGTACGTGGTGAACTTCGTGGCGCTGGGCAGCGCGGTCTTCGCCGTGTTCACCCGGCTCAACCAGCCCTTCCAGGTCCTCAACCACCTCGTCTACGGCGTGCTCGTCGCACTCTTCCTGCTACTGTGGCGACCACGCCAGGCCCGCTCAGCGCGGTCGTAACGTGTTCCGCGACCCGGCCGGTCCCGGACCCAAGACCTGCCGGACGGCACGGAACATCCCGATCACCCCACGGGCCGCCCGGTGGCTGATCCAGTGCCTGACCGGGGATACGGCCGTCGACGTACCCGACGGCGACGTGGCCGAGCTGGCCGCGCACCTCGCGGTCCGCATCCTCCCGGCGGGTGCGGACGCGTTCGCATCCGGCGACCGGCCCGACGGGGTGTCGGTGATCCGCAGCGGGGCGATCGAGCTGATGATCGGCGAGGGCCCGCACCGGCGGGTCGCACAGGTGCTGCGCCAGGGCGACGTGTTCGGCGACATCCCGCTGCTGCTCGACCGAGATCCGCCGTATCGCCCGCGCGCGGCGACCACGACCACCTGCCTGTGGATCGCGGCCGAGGACTTCCGGCGCCTGGTTTCGGATCGGCCGGTGTTGGCCCGGGTGTGGCTGATCAGCTGCGCGCGCCGCTTCTTCGACAGCCAGGCCCGCTTGCTGCGATTGGTCGACGGCGCGCTGCCGCAACGGGTCGCCCGGCACCTGCTCAGCGAGGCACGCGACGGTGTCGTCGCCCTGCCGCAGGCAACCCTCGCCGCCATGCTGGGCATCCCGCGCCCGTCGCTGAACCGGGTACTGCGCGACTTCGAACGCAGGCGGCTGATCAGCCTCCACTACCGGCAGGTGCGGTTGCTCGACATCGACGGCCTGCGTCGCGCAGCACACGATTGAGCCAGAAACCTGCGGGAAAAGGGAATGTCCGGCACCAGCCAGCGGGTTCCGAACTCGGCGTGCGCCCGTGCACCCCGCTCGACCGCGCCCCGCAGGCACCGTCGAGACAAACCACATCTTGGCATGAGGAGCTCACTATCTTGCGTATGACGACTATGGGACGTCGTTCCCGGCTGCTCGGCATAACCGCCGCGGCGGTCGCCCTGTCCGTGGGCGCCACCGCCTGCGGCGGCGGCAACACCGGCAGCGGATCGCAGCCGACCTCGGCCCCGGCAGCCTCGTCCGCCCCGGTGCAGAACCCGCAAGCCGCGCAGACCAGCCTGATCACGGTGGCCTCGGGCAAGGACTTTCAGTCCACTGTGGATGGTCTGAAACAGGCGGTGTCGGCCAACGGCATGATGATCCTCGGCGACATGGACCAGGCCGGCGCGCTGAAGACGACCGGTCTGCAGCTCAAGGGCGCACACAGCTTCTTCGTCGGCAACCCGGCCGCCGGCAAGATGTTCTTCCAGCAGACGCCCGCCATCGGCGCGGTGATCCCGCTGCAGATGCACGTGTGGGCTGACGACACGGGCAAGACGAACATCAGCTACTTCGACCCGAAGCCGCTGTTCCAGGCGGTCGACCCGAAGCTGGCCGACGGCGGGCAGAAGATGTCCGACGCCGCGGCGATGATCGCCAAGGCCGCAACGGGCGGCACCGGCCAGCCCGGCACCGCACAGGACGCCAAGTTCGTCACCGTCGACGCCAAGGGCAGTTTCGACGACACGGTGAACGCGCTCAAGCAGGCGGTGTCGGCCAACGGCATGATGATCCTCGGCGATCTGGACCAGGCCGGGGCGCTGAAGGCGACCGGGCTGCAACTGAAGGGCGCGCACACGTTCTTCGCGGGCAACCCCAGCGTGGGCAAGATGTTCTTCCAGCAAGCTCCCGCCATCGGCGCGGTGATCCCGCTGCGCATTCTCGTCTGGGCCGACAACGACGGCAAGGCCCACGTCAGCTACTTCGACCCCAACGCCCTGTTCCAGGCAGTGAACCCGAAGCTCGCCGACGGCGGGCAGAAGATGTCCCAGGCCATGACGATGCTCGCCAACGCGGTCAAGTAACCGGCCGAAGTGGGGAACCTGATGGACCGCGCATCACCGTGGAACCAGTTCGGCGAGCTGGCCGCGACCGCCCTGGCATTGCTGGCCGCGGCGGCCGCGGGAGCGGAGCTGTTCGCGCTGTCGGCCACCGAACGCTGGCAGTTCCAGGATCTGCTGCTCTACGTCGGGGCACCTGCGGCAGGGCTGCTCATCCTGGTGGTCGTTGTCGCGGCGGCACTGCGATGGCAGCGCTTGGTCCGCGGGATCGGTCTCGGCGCGGCGGCGGGTGTGGTCGCGACGGTCGGCTTGGAGGCGGTGCGGATCACCGGGTTCCGGGTGTTCGATTCGATGCCCGGTGACCTGCCGACCCTGATGGGTGTCAAGGCCACCGGACGGATCATGCTCGGCCCCGACACCGCCGCCACGATCATCGGCTACGCCGATCACTTCTGGAACGGCGCCATGTTCGGAGTGATCTTCGCCTTGGTCGTCGGCGGATTCCCGGCTAGGCGCGGCGCTTGGGTGGCGGCGGTGATCGGTGCCGTCTACGGCTTGGCGCTGGGTTTCGGATTCGTGACCGGCCCGGTGCCGCGCTCGTTGGGGATCGGCGGGATCTTCTCGACCGTCGGTGTCGGCGAGTTCCAGACCACCGTGTACCTGGCACACCTGGTGTTCGGTGCCCTCCTGGGCCTGCTGGTGCACCGGTTCGGCTCCGGCGTCACTCCACTGTGGACAGCGGTGCTGCGTCTCGGGCGCACGGTCATGGGACGGGAGGGCACTGCGGCCACCCGGCACCGGAAGTAAAGCGACGCCGGGTGGCCTGGCCGCAGCTGTGGTGCGGCCAGCCACCCGGGTTGGACCGTTCACCTGCTGCGGCCGACGCTGCCGATGGCGTGGACGAGCAGGCTCGGGCGGCCGCCGAGGGAGTTGACGAACAGACTGGTGACCGAGGCGGCCATGGCCACCATCGCCCACACCGGGTGCACCAGCCCCGTCGCGGCCAGCGGAATGCCGACGCCGTTGAAGGTGAACGCCAGTGCGACGTTCTGTTTGACGCGGCGGTAGGAGCGGCGGCTGATCTCGCGTGCGGTGAGCATGAGCGTGAGGTCGTCGCGGACGAGGATGATGTCGGCGGACTCGGTGGCGATGTCGGTGCCACTGCCGACGGCCACACCCACGTCGGCGCGCATCAGCGCGGGTGCATCGTTGATGCCGTCCCCGACCATCGCGACGGTGTGCCCGGCCGCCTGCAACCGGCCGACCAGATCGGCCTTGTCTTCGGGCAGCACCTGCGCGTGCACCTCGTCGATACCCGCCTGCCGGGCGATGTGCCCGGCGGCGCGCGGGTTGTCACCGGTGACCAGTACGGGGATCACGCCCGCATCGCGGAGCGCGGCCACGACCTGAGCGGCTTCAGGCCGGAGGGCGTCGGCCAAGGCGAACACACCGAGGGGATGGTGGTCCCGGACGACCACGACGACGGTGTGCCCGTCGTCTTCCAGGCGCGCGATGGTGTCCCCCACTGGGGAAAGGTCGAGGCCGTTGGCGGTGAGGAACGCGGGCCGCCCCACCAGCACGCGGTGATCGTCCACCGTGGCGGTGACCCCGAATCCCGTGGTGGCCTGGAAATCCGTCACGGCCGGAAGCTCCAGCCGCTGGTGCCTGGACGCGTCGCGGATGGCGCGGGCGAGGGGATGCTCGGAGTGGGTTTCGGCCGCGGCGGCCACCGCGAGCAACTCTTCGGCGGCCACGCCGTGCGCCGGGCACAGTTCGCTGACCACCGGGCGGCCCGTGGTCAGGGTGCCGGTCTTGTCCAGCAGCACGCGGGTGACGGTGCGGAAGGTCTGGAACGCCTCGCCGGTGCGCATGATGATGCCGGCGTCGGCGGCCGCGCCGGCGCCGCGGACGATGGCCAGCGGGGCGGCGATCCCGACCGCGCAGGGGTAGCCCATCACGAGCACGGTCAGCGCGGCGAACACCGCCCGCTGCACGTTCACCTCGCCGGTGATCGCGGCGGACCCGAGCAGCCAGCCGAACAGCGACAGTGCCGAGATGCCCAGGACGGTGGGGGTGTAGACGCGCAGGATCCGGTCCACCAGGTGCAGGATTCCGGGTTTGAGAGCGCGGGCGTCCTCGACGTGGCGGACCACCTGCGCCAGGAAGCTCTCCGAGGCGGCGGCCGTGGTTCGCACGAGCAGGCTGCCGTTCCCGTTGAGCGACCCGGACACCACCGCGTCGCCGGGTCCCTTCTCTTGCGGCACGGGTTCGCCGGTGACCACCGACATGTCCACTGTGGATGATCCCTCGTTGACCCGCCCGTCGACCGGAATCCGTTCCCCAGGCCGGATCCGGACGACGTCGCCCACGACGACCTGCTCGACCGGAATCTCGGCCTCGGTCCCGTCGCGCACGACGCGGGCCAGGTCGGGTTGCAGGTCCAGCAGTTTCTTGACCGCCTGGCTGGAGCGGGTCTTCACCAGCAGCGACAGCCATTCGGAGAAGATGTGGTAAGTGGCCACGAGCACGGACACGGCGAAGAACGCCGCCGTCGGGTAGCCGGGAAACGCCCCGGTCAACCCGATGATCCCGCCGGCCAGCCCGGCAAACGCCCCGATCTCCAGCAGCACGTGCTGGTTGAGAATCCCGCGCCGCAGCGCCTGGTAGGCCATCCGCACGATATGGTGCGCCACCCCGGCCACCACGATCACCGCCAGCACTCCGGCCAGCCAGCCGATCAGCGACTCACGCACCACCCCGGCCCCGCGGAGCACGAGTGCCACCACGCCAGGGGCCACGATTCCCGCCGCGCCCGCCACCGCCGTGCCGAGCCCGGCGGGGCGCAGGATCGCGACGGCGACCGGCACCATCACCACGGCCACCGACATCGGGACCAGCACCGACCACACACCGACCACGGTGGCGATCAACCCGATCGCCGCGAGCGCGGCAGTGATCGCGCCCAGCAGCCGGAGCCCTTCGCGGACCAGGGCCGCTTCTTCCTCCTCGAACGGGCGCAGCTTGCGCGGGTCGTACAGCTCGTAACCGATGTCACGCAGCGTGGACAGGATCCGCTCCGGCGCGATCACGGTGGGCTGGTAGTCGACCAGGACCTGTTCGTGGGTCAGGCTCACCGCGACCTGGCCGACCCCGTCGAGCCGGCCAAGGGCCTTGTCGATCGTGCCGGTACACAGCGAGCAGTGCAGCCCCGCGATCCGCGCCCGGATGCGGGCGTGCCCCGGCTCGGTCGACGGCTCGCTTGCCCACGCCTCGGCGGGCGCGTGCGTGCCGGTGCTGATAGCGGTACCTTCTTTCATGGCTGGGACCTCCGGGGAACGCTTCTGGTGCTTGTCCTGCGAGGACTGAAATGAGACAGCGTCCTCGGGGGTTGTAGCCGGAGGCTTGTCGTCTTGGAGGGTGTCGTCCCGATGAGGACTGGTTTATCAGCACGACGCGCGGCCTCCGGTTCCAGTTTTTTCGTTGCTGGACGCGAAGGGAGTCGGAGCATTTGCTTGGAGCAGGCATCGACTGGGCGGAATCGTTTCACGACGTGGCCTTGGGTCGCCCCGGAGAAGGGGTGATCGAACAATTCCGTATCGACCACACCGCAGCGGGAGTCAACCGGCTTGTGGCCCGTTGCCTGGAGCTGGAAACCGACCCGGCCGACGTGCGGGTCGTGCTGGAAACCCGACACGGCCTGTTGGTGGAAACGCTGGCCGACGCCGGTTTCACTGTTCTTCCGGTCAATCCGGACGTGGTGGCCCGCCGCCGCGGGCCGGCTAAAAAGAAAGACGACGCCGAAGACGCCAGGATCTGCTGCCTGCTGGCATTGGACCAGTTTCTGGAATTGCGGAAACTGATCCCGCACGGCGAGCTGGCGGGAGAATTGCGCACGATCGCCCGGGACGACGAACGCGCCGCCCGCGACGAGCGCCGGCTGCTCAACCGGCTGCGCGCGGACCTGCTGGCAACCTTCCCTGCCGCGCTGGCCATCGCCGGCGGCAACCTCGGTTCGCCGGTCATGCTCAAGCTGCTGAGCCGCTGGCCCGGCCACGACGAGCTCGCTGCGGCCGACCCGCACGACATCGCCGCGTTCGCCCGCGCCGCCAGCCACGGCTGGCCCGACCGGTTCGCCGCCCGCGTCGCCGACGCCCTCGCCGCCGACCGGCTGCCGGTGAAAGACTACCTGGCGCGCGCGAAAACCGGCACGATCGCGCTGACCGCGACCCAGCTGCTGGCCATCCGCGACCAACGACGGGCCTGGGAACGCCGCATGGCCGAACTGCTGCTCGGAACGGCCCGCCGCGGCCACGCAACACAGGCGAAGGAACCCGATCCGGGAAAAGCGGTCCCGGGCGGTGACATCTACCTGAGTTTCCCCGGACTCGGGGACCGGCTCGCCGCCCGGATAGCCGGAGAAATCGGAGACGACATCACCCAGTTCGCCACACCGAACGGGCTGCAATGCTACGGCGGAACCGCCCCGGTCACCCGCCGCTCCGGCCGGAGCGAGTTCGTCGTCGCCCGTCGTCTGGCGCACAACCACTACCTGGGCGCAGCCGTGCATCAGTGGGCCTTTTGCAGCCTCTCCCGCAGCGCATGGGCGCGGGAGTTCTACGACGGGAAAATCGCCGCCGGGAAGAGCCATCACTCGGCCCTGCGCGCTTTGGCGAACCGATGGCTGGAAATCTTGTGGCACTGCCTGGTCAAACGCATCCGCTACGACGAGACCATTCACATTCGCAACCGGCAGCAAGCCCACCAGCCTCCCTCGGCGGCCTGAGGTTGACAGAGGGTGTCTCATTCGGTCGTCTCTTGCTCGATGACGCGGAAGCCGGCGGCCTCGATCCGCTCGACCAGCACGGCGCGATCGGCGGTGCCCGGGTCGACGCGGACCTCGACGCGCCCGCGGGTGTGGTCGGCAACTACGCCGGATACGCCCTCGACCCGGTGCAGCACGGTGCCGATCCGCTGCGCACAGCCGGTGCACGACATCCCTTCCACCCGCAATACCCATGACTCCATCACGAGCCTCCTCCACGGTCCTGAGCTGCTCTTTCTCTCGTCGCAACCACGCTAAAACCTTGCCCGAGGGGTAAGGTCAAGGCTGGCCGTGTCAGGGAAAGGAGGCAGTCGTGGAGATGACTGTCGGTGCCGCCGCCGAGGCGGCCGGAGTCAGCGCGAAAGCAGTCCGGCTGTGGGAGTCCACAGGCCTGCTGCCGCCCGCCCAGCGCACCGACGCCGGCTACCGGACCTTCACCCAGGACGACGTGGCCGTGCTGCGGTTCATCCGCCAGGCCAAGGCGCTGGACCTGACCCTGGCGGAGATCAAGGACATCCTGGACCTGCAGCGCTGCGGCGCCACCCCGTGCGAGCGGGTCACCACCCTCCTCGACGCCCACATCGCTGAGCTCGACCGCAAGGTTCAGGATCTGCGCGCGATGCGCCGCACGCTCGTCGAGGCCCGCCGCGCCGCGCGTGACAGCCAACGCCGCGGCGAGGAGGCCCTCGTCTGCCGCATCATCGAAACCGCCGACGCCGGCTGACCCGCCGAGGCCGCACGTCACGCCGGATGTCATCTGGCTGACAGAGTCGTTGACGTGTCCTCGCCGCGGTCGAAAACTGCCGGGATACGTCGGGACCGGAGGATTCGGATGCACCGTCTTGCAGGAGTGGGCGATCAGATCGGCCCGATCACTCTCTACGACGTCGATGGCACGCCCGTGGAGCTGGCCAGCCTGTCCGACCGGCCAGTGCTGCTGCCGCTGGTCCGCTACTACGGATGCATGCCCTGCCGTGCGTTTCTCTCCGAGCTCAACGAGATCCGCGACGAACTGCACGACGCCGGAGTGCGGCTGGTCGGCGTCGGCGGTGCGGCCGACTACCAGGCACGGCACCTGATGGAGCACGGCATCGGGTTTCCGTTGCTGCTGGATCCGCGGCACGACCTGTACCGGGCACTGGATGTTCGCCGTATTCGCTGGTGGATGCTGCTGCAACCGGTGACTTGGCGGAACTACCTGCTCGCTGCGCGGAGGGCTCGGCAGGGCCGCATCACCGGGCACCCGCTCCAAGCACCCGGTCTGGCCATTGTGGACACCGACGGCACGATTCGGTTCCTGCATCGAGGAAAGACGCTCGGTGACTACCCCACGATCGAGGCCATCCGCTCAGCCGTCGGTCGAATCTCTGCGACATCGTAACGACTTTCCCCGAGCTTCTCGGCTGGCCACGGCGTACCAGACCGCGATCAGGGCGTAGCCGCCCGCGATGACGGCCAGTACTGGGTAGGACTTGCCGCTGTCCGGCAGCACGAGCGCGGCGACCGCGGCAGCGGCGACGAACGTGGCGTTAAACACCGCGTCGTAGAAGGAGAACACCCGGCCGCGGAAGCGGTCGGCGATGCGTGCCTGCTGGATGCTCTCCACACAGATCCTGCTGCCCTGCGCGACCACGCCCAGGACGACGGCGGCCACCAGCAGCGGCGCCATGCGGTAGGGCAGCCCGAAGGCCACTTGGACGACCGCGGCGACCGCGAACAACGCCGTGATCCACCCGCGCGACGACCAGCGCCGGGTGATCACCGGGGTGACGGCCGCGGCGAGAAGCGTGCCCAGGGCGGCCGCGGCGACGACTTGCGCCGCACCGGCGAGACCAGCACGCAACAGGCCGGAGTCGGTGAAGTAGTTGCGGTAGAGCAGCAAGGTGGCGATCGTGGACACCCCGTAGAACAACCGGTGCGCGCCGATCGCCACGAGCGCGGCGGCCACAGGACGATGAGCGGCCACCTCCCGGCCGCCGTCAGCGAGGTCGCGCAGAGTGCGCGTCAGCGTCCACGCTGCCGAGCGCGCCGCGTCTGTCGGACCGAGCGCCGTAGCGGGAAACGTGGCGGCCAGCAGCGCCGCCGCCGCGTACACACCCGCCGCGATCAAGGTGGACACGGCGGCTGCGGAGTCGGTGGCATGACCGAGATAGCGGATCCCGAGTCCTACTCCGGTGCCCACGGCGCCGCCGGTCAGCCCGGCGACGGTCCACACCGAGTTGGCCAGCACCAGCCGCTCACCGGCCACCACGTGCGGCAGGGCCGCCAGCGCGGCCGCGCTGTGCAACCGGCCGAGACTCACCGCCGTCAACGCGGCGAGGAAGAACACCGGCCCGACCGGCCCCGTCGCCGACAGCGCGATCGCCGCGGCCACCACGATCACGGTCCGGGCCGCGTTGCCGAGCACGAGCACGCGGGTGCGTCGCCAGCGGTCGAGCAGCGGCCCGGTGAACGGGCCGATCACGCTGTAGGGCAGCAGCAGCGTCGCGAAACCGGCCGCGGCCTGCCCCGCGGTGGTGGCACGCTCGGGGCTGAAGAAGATCGAGCCCGCCAGACTGGTCTGAAACAGCCCGTCGGCAGCCAGGGAGACCACCCGCACACGCAGCAGCCGACCGAATCCCGGAGTCCGCCAGAGAATCCACGGGGCCGAGTTGCCGGTGTCGGGGGTGTCACCGGGCCCGGCGCAGGCGCAGCAGGGCACCGGTGAGGCGGCGCTTGGCCGGTGTCTGGAGTGCGTCGCTCGACTCGGCGATGGCGGCGTTCCAGACGCCGTCGGACCAGGCCGGGTAGGGATGGATCATCGAGGCGAGATCCCGCAATCGACCGCGACGGGCGACAAGGCCGGTGAGCTCGGCGATCATCTCGCCGGCCCGTGGTGCGACGATCGTCGCGCCGAGCACCCGGCCCTTGGCGTCGAGGACGACCTGGGTGAAGCCGTCAGTGTCGTCTTCGACGATCGCGCGGTCGACATGCTCGTGGCGCAGCAGCCGGACCCGGACCGCGTCGCCGTGACGCTGGCGGGCTTGGTCTTCGGTGAGGCCGACGTGGGCGATCTCGGGGTCGGTGAAGGTCACCCAGGGAATCGTGTCGTGGTCGATGCGGCGCACCGGGGCGAGCAGCGCGTTGGTGGCGGCGATGCTGCCGTGCATCCCGGCGACATGGGTGAACGCCGGTGCCCCGGTGACGTCGCCGGCCGCGTAGATGCGGCGGTTGCTGGTGCGCAGCTTGGCGTCCACGGCCACGTACCCGTGCTCGTTCACGTGCACCCCGGCCGTCTCCAGTCCGAGCCCGTCGGTGCGCGGGCGGCGGCCGGTCGCGACGAGAAGCCTGTCGACATCGAGCACGCTCGTGCCGGCGCGGCCCGTGAGGTCCAGACGCACCTCTTCCGCCTGCTCAGCGGCTTTCGTGACGGTGGTCGAGGTCAGCACGCGGACGCCGTCCGCCGATAGCGCCGCCGACAATACGATCGCGGCCCGGGGTTCTTCCCGCGGCACGAGACGGTCAGTGGCCTCGATAATGGTCACCTCGGCACCCAGTCGGGCAAAGGCCTGCCCCAGCTCGCAGCCGATCGGGCCACCACCCAGCACGGCCAGCCGCGCCGGTAGCTCGACCAGGTCCCACACCGTGTCACTGGTTAGCGGCTCCGCCTCGGCCAGGCCGGGCACCGGCGGGAGCGCCGGGGCGGAGCCGGTGGCGATCAGCGCGTGCCGGAACCGCAGCGACCGGCCGTCGACCTGGAGTTCGTCGGGGCCGGTGAACACCGCGGTACCGGCGATGACTTCGGCGCCGGCGTCGGTGAGCGCCGCGGGCGAGTCGACCGGCTCGATCCGCTCGATCGCCCCCCGGACGTGGGCCATCACGGCCGCGAAGTCGACCTGCGGCTCGACCGGAGTGATCCCGAACCGTCCCGCCGTGCGCATGCTCTGGGCGGCACGGGCCGCTGCGATCAGCGACTTGCTTGGCACGCACCCGGTCCACAGGCAGTCACCACCGGTACGGTCGCGCTCCACCAGCACCACCCGCGCGCCGAGCCCGCCGGCGGTCTTGGCGGCGATGATGCCGGCGGTTCCCCCACCGACGATGACCAGGTCGGCCCTGTCACTGCCTCGCGTCACGCTGCGCCCTCCTTGCCGAGCCCCGGACTCATCCTCAAGCACACCAGACCCGGCCCGCCCAGCGAGCGGAGTTTGTCAGCGACCAGACACTGCGATTGGCGCCATCGATACCAGCGGGGCGTCCTGGAATGAGCGGTCCAGGTTGGAGGTGCCCGGTGCCAGACGTCAAGCATTTCGATCCCTCGGCGGTCATCGGCGCGGTGACGCAGCTGCTGTGGCAACGGGGCTGGGCCGACACCGGGATCGCCGACATCGTGGACACCACCGGCATCAGCCGGTCCAGCCTGTATGCCACGTTCGGCAGCAAGCAGGACCTGTGCCTGGCCGCACTGCACCGGTATCTGGCCGAGCACGCGGCACCGGCCTTCGCCGCCTTGGAAAACGGCGGGCGAGGCTTGCCGACGATTGCCGAATTCTTCGGCGGGCTGATCACCGCGCGCTGCACGGGGCCGCGGGCTCGCTGGGGCTGTCTGGCCACCAATCTCCAGACGAACGGCACACCCCGCGACGAGGCGTTCCGGGACGTGCTCACCGAGCATCACCGGCGGGTGCGGGACGCGCTACGGACCGCGCTCGGCTCGGCTAACGGGCTGGGCCAGCTCCGCCCGGACCTCGACCTGGACACCGCCGCCGAACACCTCGTTCTGGTGGCGCAGGGCGTCAACCTGCGCTCGCGGGCCGGCGCGGACGCCTCGACCCTGCGCAGCGCGGTCGCCGCGGCCCTGAACGCGCTACGCCGTCCCGGCGACACCACCGACACGTGGCCGCGCTGAATCCGGCAACGCTCAACCCGACAACACGGAGGAAATCGATGACGGAGTTCACGATCCACGACGAGCACACCGCCCCGGCCGAGGTGGCCCCGGCGCTGGAAAAGATCCACCAGAGTCTCGGGTTCATCCCGAACCTGTACGGCATCATGGCCGAGTCGCCGCAGGCGTTCAACGCGTACCAGGGACTGTCGGAGCAGTTCCGGAAGACGTCGCTGCCCAAGGGCGGCCAGGACGTCGTGTGGCTCACCGTCAGCCGCTACAACGCCTGCCACTACTGCATGGCCGTGCACTCCACCAACGCCCTGCGGTCCGGTGTGGACAGTGAAACGGTCACCGCGCTGCGCAAAGGCAAGCCACTCGGCGATCCCCAGCTGGAAGCCATCCGCCGGTTCGCCCACGCCGTGGTCGCCGAGCAGGGCAACGTGCCCGAGGACGAGGTGCAGCAGTTCCTGGCCGCGGGGTTCGCGCAGCGGCAGATCCTGGACATCATCGTCGGCGTCGCGATGAAGACCCTGTCCAACTACATCAACCACCTCGCCCACACCCCGCTCGACGACGCGTTCACCGCACAGGCTTGGGAAGCCTGATGCCGAACCGCCCGCGCGTCGTGGCCTTCGACGTAGTGGAAACCCTGATGTCGCTGGAGCCGTTGCGACACCGCTTCCGCGAAGTCGGCGCACCACCGGAATTGCTGGAGCGCTGGTTCGACCGGCTGCTGCGCGACGGCATGGCGCTGACGCTGGCCGGGTACTACGAACCGTTTCCCACGGTCGCCGCGGCCGCGCTGCGCACCCTGACGCGCGGCGCGGTCGGCGACGACGCCGTCGAGCACGTCCTGGCCGGATTCGCCGAGCTGCCAGCGCACCCCGACGTCGAGCCGGCGCTGCGGCTGCTGGCCGAGCACGGCATCCGCGTGGTGTGCCTGAGCAATGGAGCGGCGCGGACCGCTCAGGATTTCTTACAGCGCACCGGGTTGGCGACGTATGTCGAGCAGGTGCTGTCTGTCGCTGACGTGCGCAGCTGGAAGCCACCCGCGCGGGTCTACCACTACGCACTGGAGAAGACGGGCTGCGTGGCCGAGCAGGCCGCCCTGGTCGCAGTGCACGCGTTCGATTGCCACGGCGCACACCGGGTAGGCCTGACCACGGGATGGGCCAGCCGGCTCGAAGGCCACTACGCCGCGATCTTCGCACCCGCGGACGTCGTCGGCGCGGACCTTGTCGAGGTCGCCCAAGGCCTCGTGGTGCTGCCTGCTGGTTCCTAGCGCCCGAAGTTGCGCACCTTGTCCAGCAGCGACCCCAGCAGACCTGACGACGGGCGGCGAGCGGGGCCGGGCACTGCCGCAGTCGGCCGGTCCGTGCCCGGCACCTCCACGAGCATCGCCGCCTGCACCTCGCGCAAGCTCGGGTTCACCAGCCCCTGCCCGCCGATGACGACCGTCGGCACGGTCTCGTTGCCCCGCGCAATCGACCGCACCGTCGCCGCCGCGGCCGGGTCTTCCCAGATGTTGATCGGTTGATACGGAATTCCGGCGCGGTCGAGCTGGCTCCGCAAATGCGCGCAGAACCCACAACCCGGCCGCCAATACACCACGACGTCAGGCATTCTCCGCGACCTCCCGAGCCGTCGAGCGCTGTCCCTGTACTGAACACGCCACATCAGCCGATGCGCGTGCCGAGTGTCTGCGTCACGACAGTCTTTCCCGGCCATGCAGTGTCCGGCCGCTGACACTGCCGCACGACCAGCCGACCGCGAGCCGTTAACCCAGGCACACCGGACACACGAGTCGGCGAGGAGGTCGCGGCATGGACACAGTGCTCAGCGAGATGGGAGCGCTGCTCCGGGCGATTCCCGCCCCGGCGGCATCAGCCGAGGACACTGCGGCCTGGTACGAGCGGAAAGCCCGCTTGTTCGACCACATCGCTGAGGCGAGCACGACGGCCGCCGACGCCGATCGCGCTGCCGCGGTGGCCGCTGCCGCGCGACGCCACGCTCATCGGCTCCGGCACGCCCCCAGTGCCGGCGCATCCTCGGCGGCGTAGCTCATTCCGGGGTGCGGGTTTTCGCTGCCCGACGACGGCGGCGCACGCCGACGGCCGCGACCACGATGACGGCAAGGGCGGCCAGGAACGGGACGACACCGATCGCGTCGATCCACCCGGCCACCGCCTGCTGAACGCTGGCCGCGGCGTCGATCACCGGGTCACGGGCGTCACCGCCACCGAAGTACAGGCGGGTTTCGTAGATTCCGTAGTAGCCGACGTACAGACCGACCAGAACGAGCAGACCACCGCTGATGCGGTTGACATAGGGCAACAGCCGACGCGCGCGGGTGGCGATTCCAGCCCCGGCCAGCGCGATCCCGGCCGCCAGCACACCCACCACCAGCGCCATGCCCGCGGCATAGCTGAGATAGGCCAGCACACCTCCGACAACGGAGCCGGCGCGGAAGGTGGCGGCGGTGACGGCCAGGAACGGGCCGATGGTGCACGACAGCGACGCGATCGCGTAGGCGAGTCCGTAGCCGAACATCGAGCGCAGCCCTGCTGTCGGCGCGCCTTTGCGGGGTTTGGGCAGCATCAGGGTGATCTCCCGGCCGGCCAGCAGCCAGCCGCCCAGCCCGAGCAGGGCCGCGCCGATCACGATGGTGACGATGGGCAGGTACCGCTGCACCTGGCTGGCCAGCGGCGCCACGATCAACCCGAACACGGCGAACACCACGAGGAAACCGGCGGCCATGGCTGCTGTCGCGGCCAGCGCCCTGCCCACCACGACCGATCGGCTCTGGCGGTCACCGGCGCCGAGCACGACCAGGGTCAAATAGCTGGGCAGCATCGCGAAACCACACGGATTCAACGCCGCCACCAGGCCTGCGGCCAACGCGAACCCCAGGGTCGAGGTATCCACCATCCGCCCTACGTCCCAGCGAGCTGGTGTACGCGGGCGGCGAGTTCGTCCTCGGACAGGCCGCTCTTGACCGTCTCGACCGTCCCGTTTGGACGGACGAAGGCGTAGGCGGGCTGAGAGGTCACGCCGAACCGCTGCCACACGGACGCGTCGGTGTCGGCGAGGTTGGTGAACGAGCCGATGCCGTACCGGGTGACGAACTCCCGCATTGCCGGCGCATCGCTGAGCGCGGCAACTCCGACGAACGTGACGGTGCTATTGGCCTGCGCGACCTTCTCGACCCCGGCCGATTCACCCTGGCAGACCGGACACCACGACGCCCAGAACCACAGCACCGCCGGTTTACCGGCCAAGCTCTCCCCGGAGAACCGCTGGCCGTCGACCGTCGTCGCGGTGAACTTCAGCGCGTCGGGCGCTGCGTTGCTTTGCTCGGCTGGCGCGGCCTGGCGTTGCTCGCCGCTGTCGGCCGGTCGCCCGCATCCTGCCGCCACGGCAATCGTGATCAGCGCCAGGCTCAGTATCCGCACGCCAGCCTTCACCGATACCTCCCGCTGCGATGACCGGCTCAGTCGAGCAGGCCGGCGGGAGCGAGTCAGCTGAAGTGTCAGCGAGCCGACCCTGTTCGTGTTCATGCGCGGCCCAGCGGCGTCATCACCCCGGAGTTCGTCGCGGCCGGTCCGGGTCGTCCTACCGGACACCCCACCCCGGGTGGGGTGGGAACACTCGATGGCGTCACGGCGTTGTACGGGTGATGACCGAAGGTGAGGACGCGATGAGCCAGGAACTGACGGCGAAGAAGCGGGCGGCGCTGAACCGCCTGAAGACGGTGCGCGGGCATCTGGACGGGATCATCCGGATGCTCGAATCCGACGCTTACTGCGTCGATGTGATGAAGCAGATTTCCGCGGTGCAGTCCTCGCTGGAGAGAGCGAACCGGGTCATGTTGCACAACCACCTGGAGACCTGCTTCTCCGACGCGGTGCTCGGTGGGCGTGGGCAGGCGGCGATCGACGAGTTGATCGACGCGGTGAAGTTCAGCCCGGCCCTGACCGGCCCAGACGGTCGCTTGACCGGTGCCGCCGTGGGTGAGCCCGAACGTGTCGAGGAAGGGAGCACTGCATGACGACTACGACATGTTCGGTTCCCGAGGTGTCTTGCGAGACCTGCAAGAACGCGATCGAAGGCGCGGTCGGCCAGGTGGCCGGGGTGGCCGCGGTGGAGGTGGACGTGCCTGCCAAGACGGTGACCGTCCGCCACGACGACCGGGTGGGACCGGACCAGCTGGTCGAGGTCATCGAGGACCAGGGCTACGACGTCGCTGGCCACCGGTGAACGGAATCGGCCGAGGAGGACGACCATGACACGAGGTGCGACCGAGGCGGTGCGCGCGACCGAGACCGCAGGCGCGGTCCAGGCACAGCGGGTCGATTTCACCGTCGAGGGCATGACGTGCGCCTCCTGCGCGGTGCGCGTGCAGAAGACGCTGGCCAAGCAACCAGGGGTGGACCAGGCACAGGTCAACTTCGCGACCGGTGCCGCGCACGTGGACTACCGGCCCGGCGAGGCCACCGTGGACACGCTGCAGGCGGCCGCTGATCGGATCGGCTATCAGCTGGAGCCGGTCACGCCCAGCCACCCCGCCCGCGGGGACGAGGAGAACGAGCGGGAGCGCCGGACGTGGCTGTGGCGGGTGTGGCTGGCCTGGCCACTGGGGCTGGCGGTGTTCGCACTGACCATGATCTTCGGCGACCAAGGCTGGGCACGGTGGGCCGCGTTCGCTGCCACGGTCCCGGTGCAGTTCGTCGCCGGCTGGCCCTTCCTGACGGTTGCCGCGCAGCGGGCGCGCACGTTTTCCGCGAACATGGACACGCTGATCGCGATGGGCACGCTCACCGCGTTCACCTACTCGACCTACGAATTGTTCGCCGGCGGGCACCTGTTCTTCGACACCGCAGCGTTGATCATCGCGTTCCTGCTGCTGGGCCGCTATTTCGAAGCCCGCGCCCGTGGCCGCGCCTCGGCTGCGATCAGCAGCCTGCTGCAACTGGGCGCCAAAAAAGCACGGCTGCTCGTCGACGGCGAAGAAACCTCCGTTCCGGTCGAGCAGGTCCGCGCCGGGGACCTCGTGCGGGTGCGGCCCGGCGAGAAGATCCCGGTCGACGGCGCGGTGACCGAGGGCCGCGCCGCGGTCGACGAGTCGATGCTGACCGGCGAATCGGTTCCCAGTGAGAAGAATCCGGGCGATCACGTGGCTGGGGCGACGGTCAACACCGACGGGGTACTGACCGTGCGCGCCACGGCGGTCGGCGCGGACACCGCGCTCGCGCAGATCGTGCGCCTGGTCGAGCAGGCCCAGGGCGGCAAGGCGCCCGTGCAGCGGCTGGCCGACCGGGTCTCTGCGGTGTTCGTGCCGGTGGTGATCGGCGTCGCCCTGCTGACGTTCGCCGGATGGGCGCTGTTCGCCGGCGACCCGGTCGGTGGGATGACCGCGGCGGTGGCGGTGTTGATCGTCGCCTGCCCGTGCGCGCTGGGTCTGGCCACTCCCACGGCGATCATGGTCGGCACCGGCCGCGGCGCCGACCTGGGCATCCTGGTCAAGGGCGCCGACGTGCTGGAAGGCTCTAAGAAGATCGACACCGTGGTGTTCGACAAGACCGGCACCCTGACCCGGGGCCGGATGCGGCTCACCGACCTCGTCCCGGCCACAGGCCAGGATCCGGACGAGGTACTGCGTTACGCGGCCGCGGTCGAAGCGGGTTCCGAACATCCCATCGGCGCCGCCGTTGTCGCCGGTGCGGCAGAGCGGAGTCTCCGCCTGCCGTGTGCGGAGGAATTCGCGAATGTGGCCGGGCACGGTGTGCGTGCCCAGGTCGATGGGCACACCGCCCTGGTCGGCCGCCGCAAGCTCGTCGACGAACAAGACCTGCGGCTGCCGGACGAGCTTGCCCGGCGCGCCGACGAACTCGAACAGCAGGGTCGCACCGTCGTGTATGCCGGATGGGACGGCGACGTTCGCGGCGTCCTCGGGGTCGCCGACACCGTCAAGGACGACGCCGTCGACGTGGTCCGCCGGTTGCACGGCATGGGCCTGCACGTCGCGATGATCACCGGCGACAACGCGCGCACCGCGGCGGCGATCGCCGAGCAGGTGGGCATTGACCGGGTGCTGGCCGAGGTTCTGCCGGAAGACAAGGTCAGCGAAGTGCGGCGGCTGCAAGATGAAGGCCGGGTGGTGGCGATGGTCGGTGACGGCGTCAACGACGCACCCGCCCTGGTGCAGGCCGACCTCGGGATCGCCATCGGCACCGGGACCGACGTGGCCATCGAGTCCTCCGACATCACGCTGATGTCGGGCCGGCTCGACGGTGTCGTGGAGGCGATCCACCTGTCTCGCCGCACGCTGCGCACCATCTACCAGAACCTCGGCTGGGCGTTCGGCTACAACACCGCCGCCATCCCGCTGGCCGCGCTCGGGCTGCTCAACCCGGTCATCGCGGGCGCGGCCATGGGCTTCTCCTCGGTCAGCGTGGTCACCAACTCGCTGCGGCTGCGTCGCTTCGGCCGTCGCTGATCAGGCGAAGGTGCCCAGCCAGGTCGTCAGCGCGTACAACGCGGCGTACGTGCCGACAGCGATCCCGAGGACGGCGAGCAGCCGCCACCGCCAGCGCCGCATCCCGGCGACGCTGCACTGGTTGCGGCGCCGCAAGGACAGCCACACCAGACCCGCCAGCACGGCCAACCCGCCGAGCCGGAACCACCACGCGTAGCCGTTGTAGAGATTCGTCGCCCACGCGAACGCGGTTCCGGCGGTCACCAGGCCGAGCAGCGCCAGCACGGTCGGGCCGACGCAGCAGAGGATGCCCACCAACCCGCCGGCCAGGCCGATCCGCCACACCGGCAGCCGATCGGCCTTGGCTTTTTTGGACGTCTCACGGTCGGACGTGGTCACGATGCTCCATTCGGGATACTGCCGACCATCTCAGCCCGGCCGCCCCGCGGTTCGCCACGGGAATGTCAGCGAGACGACACACACGGTCACGAGGTGGCGCGGCGGCGGAGCCCGTACAGCACTCCGGCGGTGACCAGGCCGTAGAGGACGTGGCCCATGAGGCTGAGCCACTGGTCGTTGCCGACGTGGAAGACCATGCCCTTCATCATCGGGTCGGCGGTCACACTCAACCACAGCGGCATGATCAGCAGCGCGCCGAGCACCCACCACACCACCCCGTACACCACACCGGCGCCGAGCAGCGGGCCGATCTTGCCGGCCAGCGGCCAGGCCAGCACCGCGAAGATGGCGCCGATCACCGCGGAGTTGACCAGGTGCACCACGAATCCGACGACGGCGTTGTCGACGCCGATGAGCATCCCGACCATCGGCAGCATGCCCATCATCGCCATCAGCACGCCGAAGACGACGCCGCCGGCTACCCCGGCGATGGCTCCGTTGGCGATGCGGGTACCGGTCCCGCTCAGGTGCGCGGTGGTGGACATGATCGGCTCCTCACTGCCAGGAAAGTGCTGTCAGGTATGGAGACGCCGTGGCGAAGCCGGTGATTGCGCTCAATTCGCGGGCAGGCGCTGGGCCAGGGCGACCAGCCGGTCGGCCGGGAGCGCGGCGGCGACCAGCACGTCATCGTGCGGGCAATACACGGTGATCCCGTCGCGGTCGACGGTCCACGGCATGTCACCGGGTGGTGCGTGCTGGGCGTCCTCGGGTGTTCCGACCGGCCGGTCGGCGTGCGCGAGGAGCACGTCGACGCCGTCGAGGCGGTAGTACTGCAGCCGCAGCTCGCCCACGCCGGCCCGCACGGTCCAGCCTTGCCCGTGGGCGACCGGCCCCGTGCCGGGCGGGATGGGCTGGCCGGTCGGCACGGGGATGCGTTGCGTGGCCGCCACCACCGCGGTGATCGCCGGCGGATCGGCACTGCGTCCGGGCAGCGCGAGTACGACCAGCCCGATCACCGCGGCCGCCACCGCGAGCGCGCCCGCCGCGAGCCATCGTCCCCGTCGGCGCGCCGGGCGGGGCCGGGCGGCCAGTCCGACCGCCATGCTGACCCGGTCGGCCAGGTCGTAGGGCGCCGCGTCCCGCAACCGGGCCGCGGCCGCGCGTCCGGCCCGGTCTTCCCGCACCGCGCGCCAGCAGTCAGCGCAGTCGAGCAGGTGCGCGTCGAACTCGGCGGCGGACCGCTCGTCCAGTTCTCCGGCGAGGAACGCGGCCAGCGACCGCTCATGCCTGTCCATGATCGCCTCCCGCCGGGTTCCGGGTGCCGGCCAGCAGCACGGCCAGCTTGCGCCGCCCGCGGTGCACCCTGGCCAGCACCGTGCCGCGCGGGCACTGCAGGATCTCGGCCGTCTCCCGCACGGTGTAGCCGGCCACGTCCATCAGCAGCACGCACCACCGCTGTGGCTCCGGCAGCCGTGCCAGCGCTGTCTCGATCTCGGCTCGGTCCAGCGTGGCGATCGCCTGCTCGTCCACTGCGTCCGGGGCGACGACCTCGCCGGCCTCGGATTCCGGCACCTCGACCGGCCGACGCGACGCTGATCGGGCCTGCGAACGGGCCAGGTTCAGGCAGATCGCCGCCAGCCACGCCCGCGTGTTGTCGCCGTGGTGCTGATCGAAGTGGGTGAACGCCCGCAGGTAGGTTTCCTGCACCAGGTCGTCGGCCTGCGCCGGGTCGGCCGCCGCGTGCCGCGCGATCCGGTACAGGGCCTCCAGATGCGGCAGGGTCGCGTCCAGGAACGCCCGGTGTGCCTCACCGCCGTTGCCACGCATCCGCCCGGTCCCATCTACCCGCACATCACCATAGACGCCAGGAGCTGTCCGATGATTGCGTCGGCCGCTTGCGGCGGTGCACCGCAAGCGGCCGCGATCACCACGGTCGCGTTGGCGCTACACCGCTGCGTGCCGCTCGGCCGGCGTCCGAACCAGCCCCAGCCCGGCGACCGCGCCGTACATCAGATGCCCGAGCGCGAACACCCACGGCGTGAACAACGGCGCGGCCGCGGGATCCACTGCCTTCCACACGGCGTACTGCATGACCAGCCAGACGACGATGCCGAACACCATGCCCGTCGCGGCCCGTCGCACCTGGTCGCCGCCGAGCGGCTTGACGGCTCCGACGACCGCGGCGAGCACCATGCCCAGCACCATCGACATCATCATGTGCACGACCAGCCCGATCACCAGCCCGCCGATGCTGAAGCGCGCGTCCAGCGGCGCGGAACGCCACAGCGTGTGCGCGATGAGGTTGAGCGGAGTCCAGAAACCGGACCCGGTCAGCAACAGCACGATCATCGACCACATCGCCATGACCACGCCGCCGGCCATGCCGGCCAGCGCGCCGCGGGTGAGTGCCTGCTTGTTCATCGCGTCCTCCGGGACAATCGGATTCCTTGTCACCGCGCGAAACCCGCTTGCACTGGCGAGCCGGCCAGAAGTGTCAGCAAGATGGCACTAGTGGCCGGGGAACGCCTACGCCCTCGCCTGGCGTGTCCGCCGCTTCGCGGAAGGTCAGCCGACGGTTCTGCGGCTGCCTAGGCGGTCGACCGCGTCGAAGACGACGCAGCCGAGTTGGTCGTCACGCCGCAGCAGCCAGTTGGAGATGGCCAGCACCTCGCACCCGGAGTAGCCGCGGCCGGCGGCGAGCAGCATCGATGAGCCGAAGAACAGCAGGGCCGCGTCGCTGACGAACCCGATCGGCGGGGCGTACCAGGTTGTGCCGTACAGAAGCAGGAACAGCGCGAGCGTGAGCAGGTGGCCGAGCGGCCCGGTGTACGCGACGAGTCGCTGGGGCCGACGCCGGGCCCGCCATGCCTGCCAGCCGAGCGCCAGCACCGGGAAGCCCACCAGCCCCAGCACCCAGGACTCCACCCGGAAATGCCCGGTCACGGAGCCGACCACGACGCTGCCCACTAGATATCCGCCGACCAGCAGCCGTGCCGCCGTTCCCCAGGTGCCGATCGCACGCCCGTGAGCCGATGTCTCCGTCACGGTGATCACCTCCGCGGCGACCGTACGATCTGCCACCGGGGGAGAGTCAAGCGTGGCCATGGGATCGGAGATGGCAGCGGGGATCGGTCTCACGAAAGTCCCACTCGCCGGCGAGCGCGGCGCGGTTGCGGGTCTCGAACTCCTCGATGCGGTCGAGGAGTTGCGTCAGCTCGGCGATGCGTGCACGGGTTCGGTGCCGCACAGTCTGGAGTTGCCGGGCGAGGTGCGGACCGATGGGCTCGTCGGGCTGGGTCAGGTAGGCCTCGGTGAGGTCGCCGATCTCGTCGAGGGTCAGGCCGAGCGATCGCCAGGTTTCGACCGCGCGGACGCACCACAGGGCGGATTCGTCGTACAACCGGAAGTTCCCGGCGCTGCGCCCGACCGTGTAGAGGAAGCCGAGGTCGTCGTAGCGGCGCAGGCGTTTCACCGGCACGCCGGTCCGCGCCGAGAGCTCGCCGATCGTCATCGGCGTGCCTGCTGGCGCGGCGACGAGCCGCTCACGGTGCTTCGGCCAGGCGCTGGTCATCGGGTGTCGTCCCGGCGGGGTGTTCGGGGGTAGCGGTGGTCCGGCAGCGGTTGGCCAGGGCTCAGGTCGAGCGGGTCGTGGCCGGGCAGCGGCCGGTAGGTTGCGTCGGCGTCGGTGAACGTGACCAAAAAGGACAGTCGGACCTCCGTGGAGGCGTTGGCACAGGCGTAGTGCGCGGTGCGGCCCTGGTGGAACGTGGCGCCGCCGGCCCGCAGCGGGATGGTGACGCGGTGGCTCCAGCGCAGCTCGGGCCAGTGGGTGAACAAGTAGTTGTCCGGATCGGACTTGTGCTCGGCCAGCTCGACCCGGTCCGGGCCGCCGCGGCGGTGCGAGCCGGGCAGGAAGGTCAGGCAGCCGCGTTCGGCGGGCACGTCGACCAGCGCGATCCAGGCGTTGAAGATCAGCCGCGAGTCCAGCAGCGCGAAGGTCAAGTCGTCGTGCCAGCCGGTGGGGGCGCTGTGTCCGGGGTCCTTGCGCAGCACCTCGCCGCCCCACACCCGCAGCGGCATCCCGGCCAACTGCTCGGCCAGCGCGCCGATCCGGGGGTGGAGCGCGAGTTCGCGTAAGGCGGGGTGGCGTTCCCAGGCGTCGGTGGTGGCCGTGATGCGGGTGCCGAACTCCTCGTCGGTGTTGCTCTGTGCCGCGAGGGCTTCCTCGGCCGCGGTGCGGAACCGGGCCACCTCGTCGGGAGTGAGCAGGTTCGGCACGTGGGTGAAGCCGCGCTCGCGGAAGTCCTCCACGGTGTGCTCGGCCGCGGCATGCGCGGTGTCGATGGTGGTCACGTCAGCCTCCGATCAACGGTCATCGGGTGTCGGGGTATCGGTGGTGCCCGCCATCAAAGCGCCGAACTCGGCGATGCCGCTCGCCAGTGCCTGGTGTTGGTTTCGGATCGCCCCGGTGATGCTGGGGTTGTTCGCGGCCCATGCGTGGGCAGCATCGACTGTGGTGAAGAAGTTGATGTGGCCGCAGGTGCGGTCCACCGACGGGCAGCAGGCGGTGTCGTCGTCGGTGTGGCCGGCGAAGACGACCGCGGTGTCGGGCTCCCAACGCGCCGTGTCGTGGTCGACGTGGACGGTCACCGCGCGTTCGGTGCCGGGTTCGGCGCTGGTGATGGTGACCGGGATCCCGAGCATGGCGGACATGCCCAGCGCGTCGATGGCGCACATCGCGTACGCGGCCGGGCCGCCGTGCCAGGAGACCCGATGTCGGGTCGGCTCGGGCGAAAACGGGTAGGCGGCGCGGATTTCGCCCCGCTCGTCGAGGGCGAGGACGTCGCGTCCGGTCAGTTCGGCCACGACTGCGTCGTGCGCGACACCAGTCTCGGCGGTGCGCTCGCGGGCCGCTCGCTGCAGGTCCGTTCGCGACGGCGCCCGGCCGGTCTCGGCGAAGACCGTCAGCACCCACCGGTGCACCGCCCGTGCTGCCGGAGACAGTGACGCCGCCGCGGCTGCCTTGTCCAGGTCCAGATCGGAAAGGTCGGTCATCGGTTCACTCCTGGGGCGTCGGGAGTGCGTCGGCGGAGAAGAGGGCTTCAAGGAGGCGGCGGCCGAAGACATGCCCGTCGGCCACCGGCAGGACCACCGACTCGGGATGCTGGCGTTGCCAGTCGGCAGCGGCCTGCGCGGAGCCGAAGAAGTGGCCCTGGTCGCACACCGGCGCGCGCACGCCGCAGCCGTCTTCTGGCGCCGGAACCTGGGATACGACCGCGGTAGCCGGTTCGACGTCGGTGACCCGCTCGGGCTCGGCGGTCAAGCGGATCTCGGTCCCGGTGGCCGGGCAGGTCGAGAGCACGTGGACCGGGCGCTGCAGGATGAGCGGGAACATCAAGGTGTCCATCGCGCACCAGCCATACAGCGTCCGCCCGTCGATCTCGACGCGATGCGGGGTCGGGTTCTGGGTCAGGCCCAGCCCGACGACCCGGCCGTCGGCGTCGTATTCGGTGTCCGGCTCGGCGGCCAGCGCCTGGCGCACCTGGTCGACGCTGGTGCCGGCGGCCTCCGCCAACCGGTCGAGGGTGACGGGCTCCCCCTCGGCCAGTAGCCGCAGCAGCGGGCGGAACAACCACGGCTGCGTGGCGGGGTGGCCGGTGCCGTACAGAGCATCGGCGAGCTGGGCGACCAGTTGCTCGGGTGCAGTGCTCACGATCATCACCTCACAGGTCGGGCGCCGCAAGAGCGCCGATGGCCACTTCGAGCGCGACGCTAGGGTCTGCCCCCGGGGTGAGGGTCAAGCCCTGCCACGCACCGAAAATTGCGTCCCTGGGCCACGTGCCGGAGCTACGGCTCCTGGCGGCGGGTGGGTGGCTGCGGTGCACAGCACGCCGAGTCCGATGAGCGTGTGCCGCGAGCGCGGCGACGAATCCGCCAGGCCACGGCAGCGACGAGCAACGCAACGGCCGCACCGATCACCCACGGGTTGCCCAGGACCGATCCGAGCCCGGCGAGCGCACCTCCGGCGATCAGCAGCGGCAGGCCGCAACACAGCGCGGGCAGCAGCAGGAGCGCGCCGGTGGCCAGGGCGGTGCGTTTGTCGTCGTGGTTGCGGTTGGTGGACATCGTGGGATCGCCGTCGCTCAGGGGGTGGGGGTGATGCGCATGCAGGCGGCGAGAGCGGCGGCGTTGTCCGCGGCCAGCGAGCGGGCCAGCAGCACCAGTTCGGCTACTCGCGGGTCGGTGACCTTGTAGTGGGCGAACCGGCCCTGGCGCCGGACCTGCACATAGCCGCAGTCGGCCAGGCAGCCCAGATGGGTGGAGACCCGGCCCTGGGACAGGCCGACGTGGGCGACGCATTCGGCGACGGTGTGCTCGTCGTGCAGCAGGAACTCCAGCAGTCGCAGGCGTGCCGGGTCGCCCAGGGCGCGGAAGAACTTGGCCATCATCTCCACGCCGTTCGCCTCGGTGGGCAGCAATGCCACCGGTTCGGGTGCCCTGGCCATCGACTCGCCGTCCTCACATCGGGTATGCAACGTATGCGGATGAACAGATATGAGGCTAGCATCACTGTATCCGCCATGGCGAATACGTCTGGCGGCGTGCACCAAGGAGCGGAGAGGAGCCACGGGATGCGGTACGACCTGGCGGTGATCGGTTCCGGTGGGGCTGGGTTCGCCGCGGCGATCGCGGCCCGGACCAAGGGCCGCACGGTGGTGATGATCGAGCGCGACACCGTCGGCGGGACGTGCGTGAACACCGGGTGCGTGCCGTCGAAGGCACTGCTGGCCGCCGCCGAGGCCCGCCACGTCAGCCTGGACGGCCGGTTCCCCGGCATCAGTGTCACCCCGTTCGGCGTGGACCTGCCGCGCCTGATCGACAGCAAACGGGACCTGGTGGACTCGTTGCGGGCGGAGAAGTACACCGACCTGGCCGCCGAGTACGGCTGGGACAGCCTCCACGGCACCGCCACCTTCACCACCGACGGGCCGGATCCGGCGCTGCACGTGGACCTCGCCGACGGCGGCACGGCCACGGTGGTGGCCGAGCACTATCTGGTCGCCACTGGCTCGGCCCCGTGGGCACCCCCGATCGACGGCCTCGCCGAGGCCGGGTACCTAACCTCGACCACCGCGATGGAACTCGACACGCTGCCCGCCTCGATGACCGTGATCGGCGGCAACGCGATCGGCCTGGAACAAGCCCAGCTGTGGAACCGCCTAGGCGTCCACGTCACGGTGGTGGAAGCACTGGACCGGCTGGCGCCGTTCGAGGAACCCGACGTCTCCGCTGCGATCGACGAGGTGTTCACCCGTGAGGGCATCCGGGTGGTCATCGGCGCCACCATCACCCGCGCCGACTGCGACGGCGGCGGCTACCGGGTGGAAGTCACCGGCGCCGACGGTCAGCTCACCGAACTCCTCGCCGAGCAACTGCTCGTGGCGACCGGCCGCCGTCCGGTCACCGCCGGGTTGAACCTGGCCGAGGTCGGGGTGAAAACCGGTCCGCGCGGCGAGGTGATCGTCGATGACTCCCTGCGCACCGACAACCCGCGGATCTGGGCGGCTGGGGACGTCACCGGGCACCCGCAGTTCGTCTACGTCGCCGGAGCCCACGGCACCCTCGTCGCCGACAACGCGTTCGACAACGCCCGGCGCACGCTGGATTACCACCACCTGCCGCGCGTGACCTTCACCAGCCCCGCGATCGCCTCGGCCGGGCTGACCGACGCCCAGGCCGTCGAGCAAGGTTTTGCGTGCGAGTGCCGCGTGCTGCCCTTGGAGTACGTGCCGCGGGCGCTGGTCAACCGCGACACCCACGGACTGATCAAACTCGTCGCAGACCGGAACACCGGCCGCCTGCTCGGCGCGCACGTGGTCGCCGAGGGTGCCGGGGACGTGATCGCCACCGCCGTCTACGCGCTGGCGAACGACATGACGGTGCGGCAGATGGCCGACCTGTGGTGCCCGTACCTGACCATGGCTGAAGGCATCAAACTTGCCGCCCAGACCTTCACCCGCGACGTGTCCAAGCTGTCCTGCTGCGCCTCCTGAACCGGAAGGAATGCGGCCGATGACCAGCGGAACCCGTACGCAGTTGATGACGGTCGGCGAGTTGTCCCGCCGCACCGGAGTGCCGATCAGGGCGTTGCGCGAGTACACCGACTCCGGGTTGATCTACACGGAAGGCCGCAGCGAGTCCAACTATCGCCTGTTCACCGCCGATGCGCTGTGGTGCGTGCAGTGGATCGGGCAGCTGCGCGGCCTCGGGCTGACCCTGGCCGAAATCCGCGACCTGGCCCGTCACTGCCCGCAGGGCAACGCCGAGCTCATCGGTCCCCGGCTGGCCGATCTGCTCCGCACGGCCCGAGCCCGCCTGGACGCGCGCATCGCGGAACTGCAGCGGACCCGCGCTCGGATCGACGAGTTCGAAGCCACGCACCACGCGGAACTGGCGGGCCGCACGAGTGCGAACGGCTGGACCGACGACCCGCGACGCTGCGCCGACTGCGCGTGACCCGGTTCGGGCGCTGCGGCGCCGACCAGGGCGGTGCTGCTAGGTGGGACTGTCACCGGCGTCCCCGTGATCGGTAGCGAGACCGGCTTCCGTGAAGGCGCGCCGGTGCAGCGGGCGCAGCCCAGCCGGGAGCGCCAGGCACCCGAACGCCTCGGCTGCTGGCACGAGCCGCCGGTGCGCCATCTCAAACCGCGGCTCCCAGGGCTCGACCGTCACCTCGGCCCGCCACAGTGACCGGACCAGCACCAGCCCTTGCTCGTGCCCACGCACGCAGATGCCACGGCTGAACCCCAACAGCCGGCAGGACGTCACGGTGGCGCAAGCTTCCTCACGCACCTCGCGCCGCAGCGTGTCGATCATGCTTTCCCCTGGTTCGGGACGGCCGCCAGGCAGGCCCCAGGTCCTGCCGTCAGTGCCGACCAGCACAACCCGGTCACCGGCCACGCAGATCGCCGCGGCACCGTGCGGAGTTCCCGGCGGCGGATTCGGTGGCGGGAACCAAGCCACCCGCCAATCCTGCCCGTTCTGGGAGAACGCCACGTCGACGCCGTCCACCACGATGTCATCCATCCGCGGTCTGCTAGGGAAGGTGGCGGTCGATCCAGCGCAACACCACGCCCAGGGTGCCCCGCTGATGCCAGCCCTTGCGGATCACCGCGTCCCGGACGGTCTGGATCCCGCCGCGCAGCCGGGCAGCTGGCGAGGGATGCTGTTCGTCGTGACGCTGGACGGCGCGACGTTGCAGCCACCGTGCGCACCGCAGGCACACGCCGACCTCCGGATGACTGCCCAACCGGACCAGCTGCGCCTCTGGGTACTCGCCGCCGCAACACCAGCACCCCGTCTCCGAGGCCCGCTCCTGCTCGGGCTGGACCGACACCAGAATCACCTCCGCACGACGAACCGAGGATGCACATCCACCACCATGCCACCTTTGCCCGGTCAGTCCGCAGTGGCGACATCCATGGCCATGGTCGCGACCCGAAGTTCAGTATCAAGCAGCAAGAGGGTCGACTCGCTTCGTATTCCGCAGGACGCTGGTCAGCTGCTGACCGCCTTCAGCCCGCGCCTGGAACTCGGAGCGCACGGCCTTGACAAGCTGTCGTGCCTGAGCCGCGCCTATACCCAGCCGAGCACGAAGCGTGTCTGCCGAAATCGGCTTCTGGTGAGCGGCACGATGCGCCGCGTCCTCTCCTCGCGCCAACTCCAGGAGCTTCTCCGGCGAGCGCTTCGGCGACGTCGAGCGAGGCCCGTCCTTTGGGCCTGCCTCGTCCTGGTCGATCTCGCGGCCCACGGCGCTGGGCGTCGCATGTTCCCGCGCCGGCACCTCCGCCTGCTCTTCAGCAACCGCGCTGCGCTTGGCCGTCGAGGAACTGCATTCACCGATCGCCTGCAGGAAGCCGGGGCCCACTTCGGCCCAGCCGATCAGGAGAAGCGGCCCGACGGCGTCGAAGGCTGCTTTTCCGTACTCACCTGCCACCACTGGGTCGGCCACGTTCAACGCCAACGTGACCACGCTGGCGAAGACCAGGAGCCGACGAGCTGGCCGCAGTATGTCCGTCGACGCGCCAGCGAGCGCCAGATGCCGAGTACCCAGCAGCAGACCAAGGATCGACAGATCGACCGCAGGTGCGACGAGGGGAGCGACCCAGACTGGCACGCCAAGCCGGAGCGCGAGGTTGAGGACGTTGCCGAAGCCGAAGAGGAAGGTGAGGCCGACGACAACGCCCATGATCACTGTGACGGTCCGAACGACGGTAGCGCCGTTCGAAGCTGATCGAGCTGACAAATTCGCTGCGGGCTTGGTCATCGAGGGTCACCTGCTTCGACGCGCGGGCGCCCGTGGGTGTCTCGGGTGGGGATGCCGCGTTCGCGCAGTTTGTTCAGCACGGTGGTGTGGTTGACGCCGAGGTGGTCGCCGACTCGCGCGAGGGACCAGCCGAGGTTGTAGAGGTGGATGGCGTCGTCGACCTGCTTGGGCGTGAGGCCGCGGCGGCGCATCGGCACGCCGTGCCGGTGGAGAATGTTGCTGACCGTTCGCCGTTCGATGTCGAACCGGTCGCCGAGTTCGTACACCGTCGCGCCGGACTGGTAGGCGGCGATCAGTTGCTCGACTTGCTCGGCACAGAGTTGCCGGGCACGGCCGGGGCGATCCCGCTTGATCGACGGCGGCTCGGGTGTATCGAGGCTGGGAAGCTTCTCGCGGAGCTCTTCCAGGGCCCTGACCTGGACTTTTGTGTTCGAGTAAGGTCCCCTAACCTCCACATCAGATTCGTTCACATAATCCCCGTTCGGCGAACGCCGAACGGGGATTGGTGCTTTTGAGGGCTGGTTCAGCGGTCCACGTGGCTGGGTGATTGGTCTGCCGGTCGCGGATCGACGCGGAGGCGAGTTCGGTGGCGTCCTCGGCTGATTCTCGGGCAGGGTGATCACGGGCTTCGATGCTGTGATGCCGGGCGTGCGAAGGGGCGTGCTGATCCGGCTAGCTGCCTGGAGGCCCGGCGACAATGACCGGCCCGGCTTCGGAGACGCCCCTTCGACTCACGAACGGGCCGCACGGTGACCTGCGCCGTTCGCGAGACACACCGTTGCGGGTTGGCTACCATCGGTTCGGCTTAGCGAAGCTGTAGGCACGGCTAGCCGCAAGGGGAGGATGCAGATGGCTGGGCAGGCGACACCGCCAGGTGATACCGGTGCTATCGGAATGCTCACCGGGGCAAGCTTTTTCGTCGCCGACGGCCCGGCCGGCGGCGGAGGCGCGTCCGGGGGCGGCGGTGCACCCGGCTTCTACCTGAGCAAAGACGCCATGGCCGCCGAACTCGCGAACCTCCAGAACCTGCAAAAGCGCATCGACAAGCAAATCGACGCGGCAAGGCCGATGTGGTCAATCGTGCCGCCCGGCCAGGACCCGGCCTCGCTGCGGAACACCGACGCCAGCAACAACTCCGGGAACCACTACCGCGGCCACCTTCAGCGGCAGAGCGCCTACCTCGACTCGATCATTCAGAAAATGAAAGACGCTCTCGGCATCCGCGAGGCGCACGACGAGCAGGCAGGCAAAGACATCAAGCAGGCAGGCCAGGAACCGATCTGATGACCACCCGCATTCGTCGAGCCGTACTCGGACTCGCTGCTTCCGCACTGGCCTTGAGCGCATGCTCCAGCACGCCGGGCACTGCGCAGACCCCGCCGACCGCCGGTCCTTCGCCGACCACATCAACAGCAGGGTCCGGAGCGCCGAAGGTCGCGAACCCCCTTCCCGCTGGGACGCTTGATCGCGACCCGTGCAGCACCCTCACCGCCGCCCAGGTCAACGCCTTGCTGGGAGCCTCAGCGACGGGCGAACCCCAAGACACCGGGGTCGCCAAGATGTGCCACTGGGCGAACCTCGACCGCGGCTCCGGCATCAGTGTGCAGCTCGTCTACGCGTGGAAAGACGGCCTCGGGCACGTCTACGCCAAGAAAAACGAGGGGTTCTTCAAAGAGCTCGAACCCGTCCAGGGATACCCGACCGTCGCGTACGGGCCGAGCGACGACAGTTCCACAGGCCGCTGCGGTGTCGCCATAGGTATCTCGGACACGATGGCGTTCGAAGCGGACGCGACCATCTCGCGGTCGAACGTCGGAAAACCGGGATCCGACCCGTGCGAGGCCGCGCGCCGTATCGGCGACGCCGTCGTCACTACGTTGAAGGCCGGTGCGTGACGATGAGTTTCATCGCGGACAGGTTCAACGCGTTCCTGAAGCAGATGCAGGACGAGGGGAAGATCATCCTGCCGGGCGAGCTGGTGCGACGGGTGAAAGCCGGACCCGGCCCGGACAGTCTCGGGCAGGCGCAGCACGCCGCATGGCAGCAATCACAGGAGCAGCAGGGCATCGAGTCCGACACCTTGACGACGGTCGGTCGGCTGGAAAGCGCCTGGTCGGGACCGAGCGGCGACGCGGCGAGAGGATCGCTGAAACCGCTCGCGGACGTCGCGACCTCGGCGTCGATGGCCTTGCACGACAGCCAGAACACCCTCGCCGACCAAGGGCACGCGTTCACCTCGACCCGGGATTCGCTGCACGACGTGTCCGACGACCCGCCGTCGAAGTCCGCCTGGGACACGGCGACCCCGTGGGACACCGACAACGAGAAGAACATCAACGCGCGCAACGCCGCCGTCCAGCAGAACAACGCCACCTATCAAAGCTTCACCGACACCAGCGACGGCCACGCGCAGAAGATGCCCGTCGACTACGGGCAGGTACCCGATTCCTCGGACGGCACCTACGGGCTCGTTCCGCAGCAGGGACCGGTCGAGCATCCGCCTGAGCCACGCAAGAAGGAAAGCTTCACCCCGTACCCGCCCAGCCATTCCTACGGCCCGCCTGACCAGGGCGGCCCGGGGACCGCGCCCCCGCCCGGATCGTTCTCACCGCAGCCGGGGCACAGCGGGGTCTCCGGCAGCCAACAGCAGCCTCCGCCCTCCGTGCCGGCGGCCGCGCACGGCGACGACAGCACCCGCACATCCGGCTACGTCCCGCCCGGATCCACCGGCACAGGCAACACACCCCTCCAGTTCGGGCCCACCGGCTCCGGCTATGTGCCCGCCACCGGGCCCGGCGGCTCCAGCAGCTACCAGCCCCCCGGATACCTCGGCAGCATGCCCGGGGCGTTCGGACCCGTCGGCGGCACCGGAACACCCGGGTCCGGCGGCAGCGGAGCGGGCGGCTCTGGTTCTGCCATGCGCGGCGGCCCGGGAGGCGCGGCCAGCGCGGGTGGGTCGTCCGGCGCTGGCCGGTTCGGTGAACCGGAACCCGGGATGCGCGGCGGAGCAGCTGGCACCGGTGCGCCCGGCGCCAAGGGCGCGAACGGGATGCCGATGGCCGGCGGCGCGGGCAAGGGCGGGAAAGGCGAGGAGGACCAGGAAAAGAAATCCGCGTCCTACCTCCAGGAAGCCGACCCGAACGCGTTGTTCGGCTACGACGGCAAAGCGACTCCGCCCGTCATCGGCAAGTAAGCAGCATCAGCTGTATCGAGGGGAAACAACGTGATGCTGCTCGACGAACCCGTGACACTGCCGCGCCTGGCGGTCGCGAAAGCCTGGGAATGGGAACGAATCGGCCCGGCGCACCCGGTCATCGGTGTCGTCGACCTCTGGGTCGAAGATGACGCCGCCGCGCGCCTGGACGACCTCACCCGGCAGGTACTGGCCGAGCCGGGGTTCTACAACCTGCGCACCAACCGGGTCACCGGAGAATTCCGCGACCTGCTGCTGGCGGTCGCAAACGCCGACGCAGAATGCTACGGCTGGTCGGCCGACCGGCACGGCCGAGACCGCGCCCTGCTCGCCGTCCTGACCGGCCGCAACGCCGTGCTGGCCACCGTCCAGGACGAGCAGCTCACTTTGACAGCGATCGGCGCGAACCAACTCGTCCGCGCCGTCGTGAACGAGCTGCCCGACTTCCCGGCCGCGAACATCAACGAGATCACCGTCCCGCAAGCCGAGTACGACCGGGCCCGCAGCAGCGACTCGTACACATTGGACACCAGGAGCGACTACACCGTCACCACGCCCGCCGACCAGCTCCGGACGATCATGGGGTCGCGGCGGGAAGCCGGCCATCAGCTGTTCGTCGCCACCCGCACCGGAGGCCACCGGGTCGCGAGCATGCCGCTCACCGCCGTGGACAGCCTCGACCACGGCCGGACCCTCACCTACCTCCGCGACACCCCCCACGGTGACGTCGACATCGTCTGCGGACCCGGCCACCCCGGGTACATCACCGGCACCCTCGACAACACACTCCGCCTGCTTCGCGGCTGACACGCTCATGCCACGCGGGGACTGACCAATCCGCGAGCGACGAACTGCATCGCCGCGCGCGACTCGACCCGGCCCTGGACAGCACGCTGTGACACTCGATCAGCTATGCAACACGCACGAGCCAGGGACAAGGCTGCCTAGCTGGCAACCAAGGAGCGCGATCGGAGGGGCACGACCCAATCAGGCGTGGTTTCGCGCCCCTTGAGCCGTTGCGCGTCGCCGAGCGATGTGGGCAGAGACGTGTCGAATGCTTCTGTGATTCCGAGGCGGTTGTCGTGGAGGGGGATCCGCTCACTGGCTGGGCGACTGTTGGTCTGGGTGTCGTCGCGTTGGCAACGCTGGTTTACACGGCGCATACCGCCAAGCGTGACCGTCGGGACGCGGACCGGCGGATCAAAGAGCAGCAAGATTTCGACGAGAGACGGGCTCGGCGGGACCGTGCCGATGCTGACGCACGGCTGGAAGCGGAGCGGAAAGCTGCTGACGAGAGGCTCGAGTCCGAGCGTGTGCATATGGAGAAGGTCCGCGAACGGGAAAGGCAGCAAGACAGTGCCACCCGGCTGCTCCGGTACATCGCACGGCTGTTGCCTTTGATGGGTCGCGTTCCTCACGTGTTCATTAGGTCCGGGTCCACACTGGCGTCCGGAGTTCGTGGCGACGCGGCAGATGTTGGATGCGAGCAGGTAGTGCAGGAGTTTCAGCTCGGCGGGCTGGCTGACCTTCCTGGGCTCCATGACTCGCAGGCGAGCGAGCAGTGCCGGACGCTGGTGCATCTCGTGTTGACTGCCGCGCACGGCAAACACCACCATGGCCCCGACACAAGCGACGCTGCGCGAAAGCAGCTTGCAAAACTGGCCACATTGGATCTGTTGCGTTATGCGACGTTCGTGCGCCTGTCATTGGAGCACTCGATCGAGCAGGGCGAGAGCCTGAACCCTGGCGACGGCGGGGCGGGAATTTCGTTCCCTATGTTCGCCCGGCGGCCGGGCGACGGCTCCGCATGGGCCCCGAGGCTCGTGCCACAAGGTTGGCAAGCCGCGGTCTCCCGTGACAATCCGGCTGATCCCAGTACCGGGAAGCGATGTAGCGGACCGGATCCGGGGTCGCGCGGCTACTGCTGAGGAGTATCAATGCCCCAGTGCGCGGGCGGGTTCGGCGGCACCGATTTCGGATCGGTCCGGTGTGTCGACGTCGAGCGTGTCAGGATTGATGCCGAGCATCCAGGCGAGGGTGCCTTTGCCGATGTCGCCGGACGCGATACGGGCGAGGTGTGCTGCCTGGAGCGCGGTCGGGAAGCGCCGACGGACGGCGGCATTGATCCGGTCGATCACGGAGTCGGCTCGCCGTGACGGCGCAGGAGGCGCTGGACGGGCTGATCCGCCCAGGCTCTGATCCGGGCCGGGACGGACCCGGTGAGGCGGTCGAGCCGCTGTGCGAGCGCAGCGACCGACACGCCCAAATTCCACACGAGGTCGGCGAGGCCGGTGTCGCTGATCGCAACCCAGTCGACGCGGGCGAGGGCTGGTGCGGGGAGCAGGAGGTCGGCGGCGAACGCATTGGCGTCCGCATCGCCGTGCTGCCCCGGCACCAGCAAGCCGAGTTCGCGGGCCACAGACCAGTTTTCCCAGCACCAGTTGCCGGTCGCGGGCACCGCGATCACGCGACGGTTTCCGACTGCGAACGCGTTCGCAGCGAACAGCTCCCGTATCCGGACCACGTCGATCCCGAAGGTCCGGTCCAGCCGGTCGGCGAACAGCCGCACGAAGTGGTGTCCGAGCGCAGCGCGTACAGCGTCCGCACTGGCGGAAGGGGCCGCAGCTCACCGGTTTCGGGGTAGGACTGCCGGTAGCCCAATGCGATGTCGTTGATTGCTTGCTCGTCCGAGGCGTGTTTCGGCTCGACCGACAGTCGATGCGGGTCCGGTTCGCCGGTGATGAGCCAGTACAGGTCGGTGTTCACCAAGTCGGCGAGCCGGGCCAGCTCCAGCGACGAGAAGTTCCGCTGGCCGCGCAGGGCGCGCGAGAACGCATCGGGGGTCATCCCGACCTCGCGCACGATGTCCTTGCTGGCGGGTGCCCGAGCATGCCTGCCTCATCTGCTCCAGCACCCGATTCCCGATACCGTCCATACCGCTCGCTCAGCCTATTCGCATCGGGGTTCCCCAGCGCTTACCGCGGCGGTCGCCTACATGCCAGAAAAATCGACGTTGAGCACAATGATCACCGCAAGCACGTGTTTACCTGTATACACGTAAACAGAGCTGTATACATGTTTACGTGTATACAGCTCTGACGCAACGGATTCCACGGGACAGAACCGCGGTTAGCGCGATCCGTGCTGCGGTGACTAACCGATCGAGGTGACCATCCGAAACGTCAACGGGAGAACACGTCGCCAGCGCGCAGCCTGACGACTGCGTCGTCGGGAGTTGGCCTCGGACACGCGGTCTAAAACCCGTAGTCACGCTGAGCTACAGCCAGGGCTGTCGCCCGTCATATCGGTAATGCGCTGATGCGCGAATCAGCGGTCCAAGTGTGCTGACCAGCGGATTGCTGGTGAATTCGGGTTGGGTTGAGCGCGAACCCGGTGAACTGCGGGTGATCTGAGTAGTTGTACCTGGGTGAGTTTGCGTAGTCGGCCCCAGCGGGTCATTGCTCTTGTGTTGTAGCGTCGGAGTGCTTCACTAAGCACGGACAGCTACCACCGACAAGGCCTGGGGAGGACTTGATGGGGTTCACGACGGTGCCGGACGCGCTCCGCTCCGCAGGCCGGGCCGGGCAGACGGCGATCGGCGAGATCCGCGCTGCGGACTGCGGAACACCCGTCAACGGCGCCACCACTGCTCTGCCCGGCGCGAAAGCCGCGGGCGCAGCGGGAGAGTTCGCGAGTTCGTGGGCGGCTACGTTGACGACCTGGTGCAACGACGCCGGCGAACATGCCGCGGCGCTCGGCAAAGCCGCGGACACCTACGTCGCGGGCGACGACCACGCCCGCGACGCGTTGCCGGACGAGCACAAGATGCACGGACCTCGCTGATGGCGTCGGTCAGCGAGGTCAAGCGGTGGAACGCCGCGGCTCTCAACGAGATCGCTGCGACCATGCAGCAGCGGGAGCAAGTGCTGATCAACTCCGGCGACGATTTCGGCAAGATCATGCCGGTCGACGGCTGGACAGGCGGAGCTGCCGACGACGCCGGGTCCGCTCATCGGCTTCTCCACTTCCGGATCGACAAGATGGCCGCCGGAGCCAGCGTGGTCCACAAAGCCTTGATGCAAGCCTCCGACGCGATTCCGGCGGTGCAGAACGCTATCCACGCTGCGGAAAACCTCGCCGAGAAGTACGGGTTCAAGGTCGGCGACGGCGGTCAGCTCACCGATGCCTGGGCGGGAAAGGCTCTGCCTCAGGACATGCATCCCGAAGACAGGGCACGAGCGCAACAGCAGATCATCGACGACGTGGCGCAGGCATTGCGGACGGCCGACGACATCGACAACGATCTCACGTCGGTGCTGCGCCGCGCGGCGCAAGGCGAGTTCGGCACCGGCGATGAGGCCACCGTCGCCGCGGCAGCCGCAGCAGCGGAGTCCGGCAACCCCGGCCTCACTCTGCCCGAACCTCCGCCGAACGCGTCCCCGTCGCAGAACGCCGCCTGGTGGGCGAGCCTTTCTTCTGCCGGGCAATCGATTCTGTTGCGCGACCACCCCGACTGGCTGGGAAACCGCGACGGCCTCCCGGGAGCAGTCCGGTCCCAGGCCAATGTCGCGCGCTTGCCCGCCGAACGGGCCGCGCTGGAACGGCTGCACACCGCCGCGCAAGCCGTTGTCGACCAGACGAAGTCCGTCTACGACCCCAGCGGCAATCTCATGGCCAACGCTCTGCGCAATCTCGATCAGATCGACCGGAAGCTGCGCTCGCTGGACGCGATCGACGCTGCCATGGCTCACGGCGGACGGCAGCTGCTGACCCTCGACACATCCGGGGAGCGAGTGAAAGCCGCCGTCGGCGTGGGCAACATCGATACCGCCGAACACGTCGCGGTATTCACCCCGGGCTTCACCTCGACGGTGGACCGCAGCCTCCACGGCTACGACCAGGACATGAACAACCTGCAGCAGCACAGCCAGAACCTCGCTTCCCGATACGGCGACCACGGCCAGGTCGCCACGGTGACGTGGATCGGCTACGAGACCCCGCAGACCGCTGACGTGCTCAACCCCGACAAGTCGGTGGCCTCCGACGGACTGGCGAAGATCGGCGCGCAAAAGCTGGACGGCTTCCTCAACGGAGTCGGGGCCGCGCACAACGCATCCGGGCAGCCGCTCCACCTCACCGCCCTCGGGCATTCGTACGGAAGCCTGACCACCGGCATCGCCTTGCAGCACGACACGCCCGTCAAAGACGCAGTGGTGTTCGGGTCGCCCGGGCTAGACATCAGCAACCGCAACGACCTCAAGGTGCCGGAAGGGCACATGTTCTCCGAATGGTCGGACCAGGACCCGGTTCCCCGCCTGGACATCGCCCACAACTTCGGCACCTCCCCCTACCAAGGCATCTCAGGCGGAGTACTCAACGACATTCAACAACTGTCCACAGGAGACGCCACCGGCGCGGACGGACCCCATCACATCACCCACGAACACGGCCAATATCTCGACGAGAACTCCACCAGCCAGTACAACATGGCCAGTGTCGTCGCGGGACGTCCCGACCTCGCCGTCCGGCACGTGCAACCGTGGGAGATGCCGGTCCCGCCGCCAGTGCCGGGCGACCCGATTCCCGCACCGCCCGGCAGGGACCCCCAGCCGCCCCCGCGATGACAAGGAACCGCGACATCCCATGACACGCAAACACGGCCCGACAGCCACCGGACTGGCACTGGCCTTGCTGGTGCTGGCCGGGTGCACCGGACCGGACACGCCACCGGAGAACACGACCGTGGACCAGACGACCCAACAGTTCAACCAGCTCCTCCAGCGCCCCGACATCGACCAGGCCACCACGCGCTACGAACAGATGTACCGCCGTGTCCGCGACGTCATCGCCACGGCAGCCCCGGGCCTGAAGCCGTGGCAGATCACGAATCAGGCGGGCGGGTCGTCATGCGGCAACGATTTCGCCGCCGTCAACGCCGACTTGCGCACAGACGACGCAGTGGTCAAGGGCCTGCCCAACTGGACGGCCGAAGGCAACATCCCCGACGACAAGTGGCCGCACACAGTAGACGCAGTCCGCTCGATCGCCGCCGAGTACGGCTTCGACACCAGTCAAGTCACGGTCGATCGGCCCGGCGATCACGAAGTCGTCTTCCACGACAAATACCAGGCCGAACTCAACGTCGGCACCGCGGCGAACACCACCGTCCTGCTGCGCACTGGCTGCCATCTCACCGCCGCAGCCAAGAAACGCGGCGCACCGGCGCCGAGGCCGACGTACTAGCGGCTGAACAAACAAGAGCTTTTCCCGGCGCGCCGTGCCGGGCCAGCTAGTTCTTCGGGCCGGCGGGCTTCATGCCGGGCCGCTGGCGCCCACGGGATGCCTTGCATGCGCGCCGACTGACGGGCCCGGTTCCTCGCCGGGATGCCTGCGCCTCCCACTCGGCTTCGAGGTGCTTCGGGCTGCGGTTGATCTGCGCCGCACTGCTGCGTGTCGGTGCTTCACTAACAACGGGAGGAGTCGCAGCCGCAAGGCGGGCGAGGGGGTATTAAGTGTGGCATCAAGTGACCGACTGGTTGCGCAACCCGTGGGCAGCAGTGGTGATCAGCGCAGTGTTCGGACTGTTGGCGCCGTTGCTGTCCAGGCCGCTGCAAAGCGCGATGAAACCTGACCGCCGTAACGGCGAGACGATCTCGAACTACCAGCAGACCATCATCGGTAACGGGAATACGCAGATCATCAAAACGACCGCACCAGATTGCGGCCAAGGGAACGATTCCCCGGAACCCGATCGACCCCGCCGAACGCCGAAACCACCGCCCACCGAAGAGCAACTGCGGAACACCCACATCGCGATCGGGGTCGTTCTGATCGCGGCGACACTCGCCTACGTCAAGTACTCCACGATCCCCGCCACCGTGATCACCGGGCTGGCAGGCGGCCTGGTGCTGGCCACGGTGTTCGTGACGGTCGTCCTCGCGCGCCGTCGCATCGAGCGACCTCCCATGTGGGGCGCGATTGTGCTCGTGTCCGGACTCCTTGCGGCGGCGTCCTTGACGGGGATCTTCGTGGCCCGTTCCGCTCGCTTTCACGGGGTGTCGATCGCCGACGCCGAACGTCTCGTCGCGACAACGCCGTACCTGAAGACGTTCCGGCTGCTCTGGACCACCTACGACGGCGGCGTGCTGATGTTCCTCCTCGCCCAGGCCGGGGGCATGCTCCTGCTGGCCGCCGCGAATCTGTCCTTCACGCGTCAACTCGCCGGTCTGCTCGCGAGGGTCCGGCTGCGGGACCAGCCCGTCGGGCGAGTGCGCCGCTGGCTGATGAACGGGTACACGGTCCGCGGCGGCACGCTGTGGGCGCACCTGCTGGTCGCGGCATCGCGTTCGTCCTGTGCACACCGCTCCTGATAACGCTGCTGGACCACTCGCCCGCCCTGAACGTTCTCCTCAGCTCGGACAACGTTGAGACCCGCAGCGCTTGATCACCATATGGCCAGCCGCCAGGGTCAACAGGGAGGAGGGCACACGTTGAGCAGGGGACCCAGGTGGTGTGCACGGAACGCACCTAACGCCCAAACGCATCCCCGTTGGACGAAGGATCGTGGCATTGAGCGTCGAACGACCGGGGTGACTGAAACTCCGTACACGGGGCTGATCTTCGCTGGGCGGCTGGCGTCCGAGACGCGCGGAGCGATGGTCAGGGCTCTGCGCCCGGGGGGTGCCGGACCCGAACGCCCCGCCGCCGCCCTCCACCACGCAACCCCCGCCGAGCTGATGACACGAGCCTGCCGCCCCCGAATCGCCCGCCTGGTCAGCATCGCGCTCGCCGCCGCGCTTGCCCTCACCGGCTGCGGTGCCGACAGTCCACCGGAGACCCACGTGAACCAAACAAGCCCGAAGGACCGGCAGTTCAGCGAACTGATGCAGCGCCCCGACATCGACGAGATCGTCGCGCACTACCAGCAGATGTACGCCGACTTGCGTCAGCAGCTGTCCGCCGAGTTCCCGAGCATCGGCAGCTGGTCGCAATCGCAGGAGGCCACCACCGCCGCATGCGGACCCGAGTTCGACGCGGTGAACGCCGATCTGCCCCAGAACGACGCCGTCACCAAGAGCGTCGGCAACTGGGGCACCACGGGAACGATCAGCGACAAGGACTGGAGCAGGGCGCTGAAGACGGTTTCCGGAATCGTCAGCCGCTACGGGTTCGACCCCAACGCCCAAGTCATGAATGACAAGCCCGGCGCGCACGACGCCAACTTCTACGACCGCTACCGCGCCGAGTTCAGCATCAGCGCAGGCAACAGCGCGGGATTCATGCTCCTCACCGGATGTCACCTGACCGCAGTAGCGAAACAGCGCGGCACGCCAGCGCCAAGGCCGACCTACTAGCTGCAGCCAACAGTTTCGCCCCGCGCGCCGTGCTGGGTACCGGAAGATCCGTTGCGCGACCGCACTCCCTGGGACATGGCAAAGGAACACGTCGTGCCGATTCACGCGCTGCTGGTGTCGCTCGTCGCGCTGCTGCGGAAATAGCGGGCGACACCACGACCGCTGACCGCCGTTGCCCGAGCAGCAATCGCAGGACGCAACCGGCCCCGCCGAAATCGAGCACACCCGACAAGGCTGGCAGGACTCGGGGTTTCGCAATCTGATCGACGACATAGCCAGCAGCGGCACGGAACCTCCGGAGAGGAATCTTCGGAACCCTGAGGCCTCGGTGGCTCTCACCGGGTGTGGTTGGCATCACCGCGGGGTCTTACCTTCGTGTCCTGGTTTTCAATGGTCCACGGCGTGGTCCGGAGAAGGGGTTTTCATGGGCAGAGTGGACGGCAAGGTCGCGTTGATCACCGGAGCGGAGCGCGGTCAGGGACGGGCGCACGCGAAGCGTCTGGCGGAAGAGGGTGGCGCGCAGGATGTTGTCTTCGTAGACACGGTAGCCGGTGACGGTGCCTGCGGCTGCGCCCCAGTTCAACGCGATCGAAGTGTCGGTGACGGTGCCGATGGTCGGAGCTCCTGGGATGCCGGGTGCGTCGGGGGTGTCGCCGCCGGGGCCGTCGAGGACCAGGTCGTCTGCGTCGTACGTGCCGGCACCGTACCAGCCGTGCAGGTACAGCTCCGCTGACGTCTGGTTCGCGGTGGTGGTGAACGATAGCGAAAGTTGGCTGTACGCGGAGGCGCTAGTCCACGTGCAGGATCCGCTGGTGACGCCGAGGTAGACCGGTGCGCCTTGCACCCAGGCGGAGACCGAGTAGGTCGTGTTCGGGCGCGCGGACACTGTTTGGGTGCATTGGCCGCCGTCAGACGCGCCTGGGGTGACGGCTAACGCGTAGCTCCCGGAATGCACCGGCGTATTCGGTTCCTCCGGTCTGACGCGGCCCCCTGCTCGCCATCGTCTAGACCACTGGCGAAGTTATCCAGACCTATCTGGCCGGCGGAAGTCGGCTTCCCGGGGGCGGCTAGACCGTGCCCTTCGGCATCAGTGCGCGGAGAAGTTCCTGCAGGGACTCCTGTTGCGCCGGGCTGAGCGGCGTCAACGGGGAGCGCGCGTCCAGGTGGCGCAGCGCTTCGGTCCGGCGGCGTTTGCCCGCTGGAGTCAGCACGATCTGCTTGGCCCGGCGGTCCGCGGGGTGCGGCTGACGCTGGATCAGATCCTGCTCTTCGAGCCGGTCCAGGACGAAGGTGGCGTTCGAGGCCTCGCACGCCATCCGGGCGGCCAGTTCGCGAGCGGTGATCGGCTCGGACAGCTCGCGCAACGCGATCACCTGGCTCGGCGTCAGGCCCATCTGCTCGGCTACCCGGCGCACGTGGACGTCCAGGGTGTGCGCGAGGTGGTGGACCAGCTTGCACACGTCGCGGTCCAGGCCCGGAGTTCCTGCCATGCGCCCGATCCTAGCGGAACTGCTTCGAGCTGTGATAGTTCTAGTTCAAATCATTCGAACTAGAACTACTGTGGGGTGCCGTGCCGCTCTCGGTGTTTTCCTTGCTGCTCGTTGTCTTCAGCCTCACGACCGGCGAGTTCGTGATCGCCGGCATCCTGCCCGACGTCGCCGCCGGGTTGTCGGTTTCGGTGGCGTCGGCCGGACTTCTCGTCACCGCCTACGCGATCGGGATGATCGTCGGAGGGCCGCTGGTGACGCTGGCTACCGCGCGGGTCGCGCGCAAGCCGCTGATCGCCGGCCTGATCGCGGTGTCCATGGCCGGCAACCTGGGGTCGGCGCTCGCTCCGAACTACGCGCTCGCGGTGGTGTCGCGGTTCGTTGCCGGGCTGGTGGTGGCGACGTTCTTCGCGGTCGCGATCGCGACCGTGGTGTCGATGGCGCCGCCGGGAAAGGCGGTTTCGACCATCGCGAAGGTGACCATGGGGTTGAACCTCGGCATCGTCGCGGGCAGCCCGCTCGGCACGGTTCTCGGCCACCATCTCGGCTGGCGGGCGACGTTCGGGGCGGTCGCCGTGGTCAGCGGAATCGCGCTGCTGCTGGTGCTGCGGTTCGTTCCCCCACAGGCCGCGACCGGGTCGGTGCGCGGGGAGTTGCGGGTGCTGGCCGATCGCGACGTCTGGCAGGCGATCGGCCTGACCGTGCTCGGCAACGTCGGCGTGGTGACCGTTTTTACGTATATCGCGCCGTTGCTCACCGGCGTCAGTGGATTCAGCAGTGAACTACTTCCGGTGCTGCTGGTTCTTTACGGTGTCGGCGCGGTCGCGGGAAACTACCTCGGCGGGCGGTGGGCGGACAAGGCGCTGCTGCCGTCGTTGGCCTGGATGCTGGCGGCGCTGGTCGTGGCGCTGGCGGCGGCTTGGCTGGGCAGTCCGGCCAAACCGGTGATGGCTGTGCTGGTTTTCGTGCTCGGGATGCTCGCCTTCGGGATCGTTCCGGGAATGCAGGCGCGGGTGATCGCCGCGGGGAGCAGCGCTCCGACGTTGGCGGTGGCGGTCAACGCGTCCGGGTTCCAGTTGGCTGCCGCGGCGGCGGGGCTGCTGGGCGGGCAGGTGATCAGCCGTGAGCCGCGGTCGATTTATCTGCTGGCTGCGGTTCTCACCGTGGCTGGGCTGGGCATCGCGCTGTACGCGCTTCGCCGGGAGCGGGCGAGTACCGACTCGCGTCGGTAATTCCCCTCGATCTTTGGCGTTACAGTGGCCACAGCGAGGGGCCGGAGGAGTCATGGAGCTGGAACTGCGCCATCTGCGCGCGCTCGTGGCAATCGCCGACGCACACAGTCTCGTTCGCGCGGCCAAGGCGTTGCACGTTTCCCAACCGGCGTTGTCCGGGTTGCTGCGGCGCGTCGAACGGTCGGTCGGCGGAAATCTGTTCGTGCGCTCGCCGACGGGATGTGTGCCGACGATGCTGGGGGAGGACGTCGTCGCGGATGCGCGCGCGGTGCTGGCTGGGATGTCGGCGCTGACCGAGCGGGCTGGGGCGCGGCGGAAATCCGCTGGGGCGGTGCGCCTCGGCGGGTACAGCGGGTTTCTGCATCTCGCGTTGGCAAGGTGGTTGCGGGATCAGCCGTGGTGTCCTTCGGTTCGGGTGCATGAGGAACAGGACGAGGCGCGGACGTTGACGGCGCTCGCGGACGGGGAGCTTGACCTCGCGCTGATTTACCTTGCGCCGCTTCCGGATCGGATCGTTCCGGACGGCATCGAGAGTGTTGTGCTGCAGGCGCGCGAGCCGGTTTTCGCGATTCTGGCGGAAGATCATCCGTTGGCCTCGCACGGCGAGATACCGCTGGAGGAGCTTGCCGCCTATCCCTGGGCGGACGATCCGCCGTGGACGACCCGGTGGTCGGCGTACTTGCACGAGGTTTGCCGGCGGCGCGGGGTCGTGCTGGATCAGCCGCATCGGCCGCAGTGTCTGGCTACTTTGCTGGATTTGGTGCGCGAAGGCATGGCGGTCGCCCCGGCGTTGGCGACTCGGGAGGATCGGCAGGACGGGATCGTCGTGCGGGCGATCGAGGACGCGCCGCTGTGGCAGGAGCTGCGGTTGTGTTGCCGGCCGGGCACGGCGGTTGCGGAGCGAGCCAGCGAGATATCTCATCGGGTGGCCTGTGACTATGCCAACCGTCAGGGGTGCAGTGCCGCGTTCGACCGCTGGTGGCAGGCACCCCTGCCGGCGGGCGCTTAGACGGTGACGCGCCAGTTGCTGTTCGGCGTCGGCACCTCGAACTGCAGCGACGAGCAGCTGTAGTCGCTGGGGTTCGGGTTGGCGGTCGGCTGCAACGGCGAGTTCGACTCCGTCGCCGGTGTCCACTGGCCGCCGATGCGCAGTTGCAGCTGGCTGGATTCGAACACCTTGCCCTTCGCGTCCGAGCAGTAGTAAGCCTGGCCGGTCGACGGGTCGACGGTCGAGTACAGCTCGAAGATGTCCCAGCCCTCGTTGAGGGTGCTCTGGTCGCTCCCGCTTTGCGTGAACAGGTCGTCCCACTTGCCGGTCTGCACGTTGTACAGTGAGGCAGTCCAGCTGTTGGTGCCCGCGTCGGTCTGGACCTCCTGGACGGTGAACGCGGGGTGTCCGTCCACTGTGGACGCGTAGGTGGAGAGGAACGAGCTGTCCAGCGGGACTACCTTCGCGGGTCCGACTGTCCCGCACCAGTCCCAGGCCCAGACCTGCCCGCCCTGGTCTATTCCGTACGCGGTGACGACCTCGATGCAGGAATGGCCGGTGGGCTTGACCGTCGGGGCGTAGACGACGTCCGCGCTGTTCGAGAGACGGAGGTCGGGGACGACACTGTGCGTGACGAGAATTCCGTCCGCGTCGCTGGACAATTGCGGTTCGGGGCCCCAGAAGGTGTGCTGCTGCGCGTCGATTCGCGGTTTGACGGAACGGCCTGCCTTTTCGCGGCGCAGCTGGAGGAACTTGTCCGCAGCGGTCCCGGCGGCGGCTTTCGCGGCGGCACCGGTCAGCCCGGGCACCACCCCGCTGTCCGGTGCCGCGGAGACCGGCGGGCTGCCCGCGACGACAGCTGCGGCCGCAATGGCAGAAATGACTAGGACAAAGAGTTTCCGCATCGATGCATCTCCTCGTCGTAGGCGAAGGAAACGCGCGGAGGGAAAAGGGTGTCCGTCCGCGGGACACGGATGCTAAGTCGGGATTTTTGTTGCCAGACACCGACTTTCGACGGTGTGTTCAGATCAGCGCAGGTCGCCGCGGGTATAGGTTTTCGCGCGGGACGCAGGTTATGCCGCCAAGTGGAGTAATCAGCGCGTCTTGGCCCGGACGCGGATGCGCTCGCCCTGCTTGCCGAACAGGCTGAGGATTTCGACCGGACCCTCGCCGGTGCTGCCGAACCAATGCGGGATCCGGGTGTCGAATTCGGCGACCTCGCCTGCTTTCAGGACGACGTCGTGCTCGCCGAGCACGAGCCTGCCCGTTCCGCTGAGCACGCAGAACCATTCGTGGCCCGGATGAGTGCGCGGCGCGGGTTCGCATTGGGCGGCGTCGAAGATCATCTTGAGCGATTGCAGGCGGCCGGGTTGCCGGGTGAGCGGCACGACGGTCCGGTCGCCGCGCGTGATCGGTCGCAGTGGGGCGGTGCCGACCAGTTCGTCCAGCGAGACCCGGTGCGCGCGGGCGAGGGGGAGCAGCAGTTCGAGAGTGGCCTTGCGCTGGCCCGATTCGAGGCGGGAGAGCGTGCTGATGGAAATGCCGGTCGCGTTCGACAGCTCGTCCAGGGTGCGGTTTCGTTGCCGCCGGAAGTGACGGAGCCGGGGTCCGATCGCGGTGATGATGTCCTCCACGCCGGCCAGCATGACATTCCCCGCCTCCGGGCTGAAGGCAATTAGTCCACGGGGGAAACCGGGCTATACCGGACCGAATCCAGCGCCGCGTTCACGAACGAAGCCACCTGCGGCCGCCGGTCCTGTTCGTTCCACGCGAGCACCAGCTGACTGGGCGGAGCGTCCTCGATCGGCACGCAGACCACGCCCGGCGGGACCTGGTCGACCAGCGACCGCGGCAGTACGCCCACCATTCGCTCCAGCGAGACGAGGTGCAGCAGCTGGACCACGTCCGCCACCGCCGGTCCGGTCCCCTCGACCCCGGGCACGCCCTTCCACGACGGCAGGGTCTCTCCGTCCAAATCGGACAGCCGGACGGACGGCCGCCCGGCCAGCCGGTGCGTGCTGGGGAGGATCGCTACGCGGTCCTCGAAGCGCAGGGTTTCGCTGGCGAGCCCGGTCAAGTCGTCGAACGGGACGAAGAGGAGACCGACGTCCGCGCGGCCGCTGAGGAGGAAGTCGGCGCGGTCGGCGGGGCCGCTGAACAGGATGTCGACCTGGTGGGCGTCGGGGTGGCGGGAGTATTCGGCGAGGATTCCGGACAGCAGGCCGGCGTCGCCGCCCGGTTTGAGCACCAGGCGCAGGTGACTTTCCCCGGCGCGGCGGGCGTTGCGGGCGGCGGCGCTGACCGCGTTGAGCGCGTGCCTTCCGTGTTCCTGCAGGGCTTCGCCGGCCGCGGTCAGTTCGACGTGGCGGCTCGAGCGGGTGAACAGCTGCACGCCGAGCCGCGTTTCGATGCGCTGGATCGCCTTGGAGAGCGCGGGCTGGGCGATCGACAGCCGCACGGCGGCGCGGCCGAAGTGCAGCACGCTGGCGACTGCCAGGAAGTACTCGAGTTCACGCGTCTCCAGCTCGGCCATGCCTCCAGGTTATCGCCGAATAGCGAATCGGTCTTGGACGGCCGCCCGAACCGGCGGCAAAACTTGAAGCATGATCACGCATACGATGATTGTTTCGTTCGACCAGCCGCTCCCGGACTCCGAGCTGGATCAGTACCTCGGCGATATCAAACAGGCGATGCTCGCGACCGGGTACGCCGAGTCGGTCGAGACCCGCCGGCACCTGCCGATCCCCGGCGAGGACGCCATTCCGGCGCTCATCGCGACCGCGATCGTCCAGGTCACCCTCGCCGACCTCGACACGCTGGCCAAGAGTTTCACCGCGCCCGAACTGCACGAGGTCATCGAGCGGTGGCAGGCGCGGCGTTCGTATCGCGTGGCCTGGGCGAATCACGAGTCGCTGGCGTGAGCGAGCGGCGGAGCGGCCTCGTTACCGGGGCCGGCAGCGGGATCGGCCGGGCGGCGGCGATCGAGTTCGCCCGGGGCGGCGCGGCAGTGGCCGTGCTGGACATCGACGAGGCTGCGGCGGCGGAGACGGCAGAGGTGATCAAGAAGGACGGCGGCGAGGCGCTGGCCTTCCGGGTCGACATCGCCGACGAGCCGTCGGTGCAGGCGGCGATCCAGCAAACTGTCGAGGCGTACGGCGGACTCGACTTCGCGGTGAACAATGCCGGTCTGCCGTCCCGCAAGCGCGTCGACCAGCTGACGCTCGCCGAGTTCGAGCGCGTGGTGCAGGTGAACCTGTCCGGGACCTTCCTCTGCATGAAGTACGAGCTGCCCCACCTGAAGGGCGGCGCGATCGTGAACGTCGCGTCCAACGGCGGGCTGTACGCGATCCCGAACGCCCCGGCTTACGTCGCGGCGAAGCACGGGATTGTCGGCTTGACCAAGGTCGCGGCGGTGGACTACGCGGCGGACGGCATCCGCGTCAACGCGGTGTGCCCGGGGCCGACGCGGACGCCGGGATTCGACAAATGGGCTGGCGACCCCGGCATGATCGCCCGGCAGGAGGCGATCACTCCGCTCGGCAGGCTGGCGACGCCGGAAGAAGCCGCCGCGGCCGTGGTCTGGCTTTGTTCGGACGCCGCGTCGTACGTCACCGGGACCACGCTGTCGGTCGACGGCGGACGTAGGGCGTAACTACGAGATCTCGTCGGCCAGGAGTTTGGCGGTCTCCGCGGGCGATTCGACAGGGAAGTGGTGGCTGCCGAGGTCGACCAGCTCGATCCGGATCCGGTCGCCGTAACGATCGATCGCCTCCTGGGCGATGATCGAGCGCACGGCGAACAGCACGATCGGCTGGGCGACCTCGCGCAGCGCCGCGTCCATGTCCCAGCGCACCAGGCCTTCGAGCGAGTGCAGACCGGCGGGTTGGCGTACCGAACTCATTTTCTTGGCATACGAGTCCACTAAGGACGGATCGGTGCCTTCCGGCGAGCCGGCCTCGACCATCCCGCGCATCGCACCGGCGAAGTCCTCCCGGAACGGCTGCAGCAACGCTTGGACGTCCTGCTCGTTCTGCGCGGGGAATAAGTTCAAGTAATGCAACGCGTCGAGTGCGATCACCTGGGTGACCGTGTCCGGAAGCAGACGCGCCACCTCGACCGCGACCGCTCCGCCGAGCGAATGCCCGGCTACGACGGCGGATTCGACCGACTCGGCCGCCAACACGGCGGCTACGTCGCGAGCGAATTCCTCCATGGTCCAGGTGTCGCGATCCGACCGTGAGTCGCCGTGTTCGGCGAGGTCGACGGCCAGCACGCGAGTCTTGGACGGGAGGTGCTCGATGACCGTGTCGAAGTCGCCGCGGTCGCAGCCCCAGCCGTGGATGAGCGTCAGCGCGGGACAGTCGGCGGGACCGGCTGCGGTGTAATGAATTCTCGTGCCGTCCGGACGGCGTGTTGCGCGGTTCATGGTGTAGGTCCTCAGAGAGCGCGGTAGTAGCGGACGGGCCAGGCTTCTTTGGGCTGGTTTCGCAAGGCCAGGTACGGGTCGCGCAGCAGCGAGCGTCCCATCAGGACGGCATCGGCCTTGCCCTCGCGGATTATCTGACCTGCGGCCTTCAGATCGGTGATCTGCCCGACCGGCGCGACAGCCAGGCCGGACGCTTCCTTGAGCGCCGAGGCGAATTCGACGTTCACGCCTTCCCGGTTCGGCGGCCGGGCCCCGCGATCGCGCACGAGCACGCCGGAGGTGACGTCGAGTAGGTCGATCCCGATGGCCGCCAGCTCCTTGGCGAACTCCGCGGCGTCGTCGAGCGCGATGCTGCCCTCGACCCAGTCGGTCGCCGTGATGCGGACGAACACCGGCTTGTCCTCGGGGAACGCCTCGCGCACGCCGCGGGCCACGCGCAGCGGGAAGCGCATCCGGTTCCGCGGGCTCCCGCCGTACTCGTCGGTGCGGTGATTGGACAGCGGGGACAGGAACTGGTGCAGCAGATAGCCGTGCGAGGCATGGATTTCGACGGCCTGGTACCCGGCCAGCTCGGCCATCCGGGTCGCGTGCGCGAACTCCTCGACGACCTGGTCCAGGTCGGCGGCCGTGGCCGGGCGCGGCATCGTGAGGTCGCCGAACGGGATCGCCGACGGCGCGATCAGTTCCCAGCCGCCGTCAGCGACCGGCACCGGATCGTTCTGTCCGTCGCCCACCCACGGGACCTGGTGCGATCCCTTGCGGCCGACGGCGTTGAGCTGCACCGCGGGCACCGCCCCGTGGCCGGAGACGAACGAGGTCAGTTTCCGGTGTGCGAGCGCCTGCTCCTCGTTCCAGAGCCCGAGGTCGGCCGAAGTGCACCGGTTGTCCGGGCTGATCGCGGTGGCCTCGACCAGGACCAGGCCGACGCCCCCGATCGCGCGGGGGCCGTAATGCGCGAGATGCCATTCGGTCGGCAAGCCGTCCGGGCCGGCCGCGTACTGGGCCATCGGGGACATCCAGACGCGATTGCGGAAGGTGACGTCGCGCAAGCGCAACGGGGTGGTCTCCGCGCTGGACGCACTGAACTCACTCATGCCGCCACACGGTACGCCTCATTCCGCGATGTGGCACATGGTGATCAGTTCTCGGCGAGCAGTCGGCTGACCTCGGCCGCTGCGGCCACGACCAGCGGCGCGAAGGTCTTCTCCTGCGCGCGGGTGTAGCGCGTGTCGGGAATGGCGAGAGTGATCGCCGCCACTGGACGTCCGGTCGGGTCCGTGATGGCCGCACCGATCGACGACACCTGGGGGCGGTACCAGGACGAAGACCCGTTGAGCGCGTACCCGCGCTTCGCGGTCTGGGCGATGTCGCGGCGAAGTGCGGCGAAATCCGGAGCCGGGTTCTGGGCGAACTCGGGAAGTTCGTGGGTGAACAGCTCCTCGACCTCGGATTCGTCGAGCTGTGCCATGATCGCCGTGCCGCCGGACGTCGCGAGCAACGGGACCCGCGTGCCGACGTCGAGGACGACCCGCACGACCTGGTCGGTGTCCTGGCTGGCGACGACCACGAGACTGTCGCCGTCGCGTTCGGCCAGCATGACGGTCTCGTTCGTCTCGGCCGCGAGCCGTTTGACGACCGGGTCCGCGATCTCTTTGAGGTCCGGCTTCCCGCAGTCGCGCAATCCGAGCGCCAGCACCCTCGGTGCGACTCCCCAGCGCGCGCGTTCCGCGTCCACGACTTTCAGCCATCCCGCCTGCTGAAGTGTGATCAAGCCGCGCTGCACGGTGCTCTTGGGGATCTCCGTGCACCGTGCCAGCTCGGAGACACCGATCGGCTGCCGCCGGGCAACTTCCTCGAAGACTCGCAGCGTGCTGAGGACACTGTTCATCGACCGGATGCCGCTGGCCGGCTTGTCGGCCTCTTCGTCGTGCATGTGCCTCATCGTGGCACAGCGATACGATGGAAGCCTCGCGTCGCAGGGGAGGAAGCATGACCGAACCGTGGCAGTGGAGCGACCAGACCTGGCGGGACCACGTGGGTCGCGTACGTGCCGGGCGGCCGTTGCGGCCGGATTCCTGGCCGGGCGGGGCGCGGGTGGCTGTGGCGTTGTCGTTCGATTCCGACCACGAGACGATCTCGCTGCGCGACGGTCACGTGTTGCCGGGCAAGCTGTCGCAGGGCGAGTACGGTGCGCGGGTCGGCGTGCCGCGGGTGTTGAAGCTGCTTGAGCGGTTCGGTGCGCCGTCGACGTTCTTCATGCCCGCGGTGTCGGCCTTGCTGCACGACGGCGAGGCCCAGTCCTATGTGGACGCTGGGCACGAGGTCGCGTTGCACGGCTGGATCCACGAAAGCAACGCTCAGCTGCCGCCCTCGGCCGAACGCGACCTCGCCTTCCGGGCCGCGGACACGCTGGAGCGGCTCACCGGCAAGCGTCCGGTCGGTATTCGCACGCCGTCCTGGGACTTTTCCGAAAGCTCCCTCTCGATCATCCGCGAGCTGGGCTTAGCCTACGACTCCTCGTTGATGGCGGACAACGACTGCTACGAGATCCTCGCCGACGGCGAACCGACCGGCATCGTCGAGATTCCGGTGGAATGGATCCGCGACGACGCACCGTATTTCACGATGAATCGCTACGGTCCGCAGCGTCCGTACACCCCGCCGCGGGAGGTGCTGCCGATCTGGCGCGACGAGTTCGACCTCGCCGTAGCCGAGGGCGGCCTCTTCCAGCTCACCATGCATCCGCATATCATCGGACATCGTTCCCGTATCGCGATTCTCGCTGAGTTGCTGGAACACATCGCTTCGCACGACGGGGTTTGGTTCGCCACGCACGCCCAGGTCGTCGACTATGTCTCTAAGGTGAGCGCCAATGGATAGCTGCCACGACAACGCCGACGACCGCGGCCAGCGCTCCGGATAGGACAAACGTCGTCCCCATTCCGACGGCGTCGATCACCGGCTGCGCGATCAGCGGCGACGAGAACTGTCCGAGGAACAACGCGGACGTCAGCAACCCCAGCGACCTGGTGCGTGCGCCAGGGGATGCGGTGGAAACCAGCCAGCCGTTGATGGTCGGGTTTTGCAGTCCCACGCCAAGTCCGACCACGACCATGCCCAGTGCGGCCGTCCACAATGCACTGGCGGTCCCGAGGACGACCAGACCCACGGCGAACGCGGCGAACATCGCGATGGCCAGCCTCGGGAAGGACCAGCGGGCGCGCAGGCGGCGGAAGTTCAGGCCCACCAAGGTCATCACCAGATTGACCGCGGCGATCAAAGCTCCCGCGACGGCCGGTCCCGCGCCGCCGACTTCGGCCAGCCAGAACGGAGCCTGCGTCGGAACGGTGTAAAAGACGACGACGCCAATGAAGATCAGCGCGTACAGCCCGAGCAGCCGAGGCTGCCACGGCGACGCGGCCGTGGTGGTGTCCCTCGGGTCAGTCGGCTGGACCCGCGCGTCCGGCACGAATCGCAGTACGAGCGCCACCATCGGAATCGCCAGCAGGTAAATGGCGAACGGTCCGCGCCAGTCCACCGCGGCCAGCAAGCCGCCGAGCAGCAGGGCGACGACGCCGCCGAAACCCATTGCCGCTCCTTGCAAACCGAGCGCTCGGCCGTGGTCGGCGGGATCGTGGTGATCGGCGATCAACGCGGTTGACGTGGTCATGATCCCAGCGATGCCGATCCCGAGCACAGCTCGTCCGACGAGCAGTGCGGGGAGTGAATCCAGAAGCAGACCGGATCCGCCGCCGACGGTGTAGAGGGCGAGGCAGGCGAGCAGCACCGGCACGCGTCCGGTCCGTCCGCTCAGTTTGGCGAGCAACGGCGCGGACACCATGATCGCCAGCCCGGGCAATGTAAGCACCAGCCGGACGAGAAGCTCCGCGTGCGGTTCGGCGGCGAAGTGCCGCTGCATGCCCGGCAGCGCGGGCGTGATCGTGGCGCTGGCCATGATGGTCATGGTGCTGACGCCGAGCAGCGTCGCCAGCAAGGATCTCGGTGGGTGCCGCACTCCGGCGTCAGTCGTTTCGGTCACGACGCCGAAGGTAAGACCTCAAGTTAACTCGAAGTCAATGCCGAGATCGCGTTCTGGACACGTCCGGGGGCTTCTGTGCCGAGCTGGTGCAGGCCGCCGCGCCGCTTGCTCGCGCGGGCAGGCGTCCCGCCTCCGTGGTATGCCTAGCCCTACCTTCGAGACTACGGGCAAGCTGATCGAAACCGGGCCGCACGCTGGCTAGTCTGGATCTCGTGGCTACCGTCTCTCCGACCGCGAAACCGCGCACTCTGCTGGATGCCTTGTCGCAGCGGACGTTCCTGATTTCCTCCTGGCCGTGGCGAGCGTTGCTCTACGGGGTCAGCACCGGTCCGATGACGCTGCTGTTCGGCCTCCCGTTCGGGTTCTGCCTGCTGCCGCTCGCGGTGCTGGTCAGCCGCGTCGTGCACGGGCAGACTTCTGAGCTCGGGCTGGTCGCGGTGTTCTCGGTGTTCGGAATGCTGCTGTTCCTGATCGCGGGGCCGGCGTGGGCGGCAGTGGTGGCCGGGGTCGAACGGCAGCGGCTGCGCATGGTCGACCTCAACCCGGTGACTGTCCCCTTTGGACCTGTCAGCGAACCAGGCTGGTGGCCCCGAATGCGGGCTCGCTATACCGAACCGTCGTCGTGGCGCGAGCTCGGGTACGCGGTTCTGTTGTGCACCGCGATTCCTGCGCTGTACTCGGTGGCTGGGATGGCGGCGTTCTTCGCTGCGATCCTGGTGCTCAGTCCGCTGCTCGTCAGCGAGAACGAGACGATTTCGGTGGGCTTCGCTGAGGTTTCCACTCCCGCGGGGGCGGTGCCGTACGCGCTGGCCGGTGTGGTGCTGCTCGTGCTGTCCGGCTATCTGCTGTCCGGATTCGCTGGCCTGCACGCGATGCTGGCCCGATCGTTGCTCACCGACGGGGCCGCCGAGAAGCTTCGCGGCGAGCTGACCGAGGTGTCGCGATCCCGCACGCGGCTGCTGTCGGCGTTCGACGCGGAACGCAAGCGCATTGAACGCGACCTGCACGACGGCGCGCAACAGCGGCTGGTCGGGCTGAGTTTGCAGCTTGGGCTCGCGAAGGTCGACCTGCCGCCGGATTCGGAGGCGGCGAAGGCGGTGTCGGACGCGCATGACCAGGCCAAGAAGCTGATGGTCGAACTGCGCGAGCTGATCAATGGAATCCACCCGCGCGCGCTCGCCGAACTTGGCTTGCCCGCCGCGTTGGAGGAACTCGCCGACGGCTGCGCGGTGCCGGTCACCGTTGACGTGACGGTGCCCGCGCGGCTGCCGGAGCCGGTGGAATCCACCGCGTACTTCGTGGTGGCCGAGTCGCTGACCAACGTCGCCAAGCATTCCGCGGCCAGCTGTGCCTCGGTGACCGCTGGAATTGTCGGTCGTCTTCTTACGATTGAGGTATGGGACAACGGAGCTGGTGGTGCTGATCCGTCGCGTGGCACCGGGATTACCGGGTTGAGCGACCGGGTCGCGGTGCTGGGCGGACGGATGTGGGTGCGCAGTCCGGTCGGCGGGCCGACCGTCGTACGAGTGGAGCTGCCGTGCTGAGGGGAGAGCCGATGCGGGTCGTCCTCGCCGAAGACGAGGTGCTGCTGCGCGAGGGATTGTGCGGTTTGCTGGAGCGGTTCGGCTTCGAGGTCGTCGCCGCGGTCGGCGATGCCGAGCGTCTGCACGCCGCTGTGCGCGAGCACGATCCGGACCTGGTGCTCACCGACATCCGGATGCCGCCCGGGCATTCGGACGAGGGGCTGCGCGCCGCGGTCGAGTTGCGGCGCACGCGGCCGGAGCTGGCCGTGGTGGTGCTGAGCCAATACGTCGAGCACCGTCACGCGGCCGAGTTGCTCGACTCCGCCGAGGGGCGCGGGGTCGGCTACCTGCTGAAGGACCGGGTGGTCGACGTCGAGGAATTCATCGCGACGCTGCGGCAGGTCGTCGACGGCGGAACGGCGGTGGATCCGCAGGTGGTGCGTCAGCTGCTGCGCCGGCGGGCCGATCCGCTTGGCCGGTTGTCGGCGCGGGAACGGGAGGTGTTGTCGCTGATCGCCGAGGGCCATTCCAACGCGTCGATCGCCCGGCGGCTGGTGGTGTCCGACGCCGCGGTGGGCAAGCACGTGGGGAGCATCCTGTCGAAGCTCGACCTCCCGCCGACGGACGAGGGGAACCGGCGAGTGCTGGCCGTGCTGGCATTTCTTCGCGGGAACGGCTGAAGCGGTGCGAGCGCGGCCAGGCCACGCCCGCACCGCAGCGCTCAGGCGGCGTTCACCACCGCGGTCAGGCTGGCCGCGAGTACCGAACGATCGCGCCCGGCTGTCCATTGTGTACCACTGTCGGTGCGGTATTCCAGCAGCGTCAATGCTTCGCTGCCGTTGCCGGAGCCGATGCTGGTTTGGTACAGGGCAACGATGTCCACCTTCCGCCCGTGCTCGCCGAGCGCCGCGGTGAGCGCTTCGACCGGTCCGATTCCGGTGTGCGTGCTGGTCTGCTCGATCCCGTCGACGCACAGGGTGATGCTGGTGTGCTCGTCGGCCGAGTTTTCGAACCGGGACACCGTGATGGCCGGATTCGGCTGGAGGTAAGCGGTTTCGAAGAGCCGCCACAGTTCCGTCGCGGTCACCTCGTGGCCGGAGCCGTCGGTGTGGTCCTGGACGCGGCGCGCGAAATCGATCTGCAGCCGACGCGGCAGCGTGATGCCGTACTCGTTTTCCAGCAGATAGGCGATTCCGCCCTTGCCCGACTGCGAGTTCACCCGGATGACGGCGGCATAGTCACGGCCGAGGTCGGCCGGGTCGATCGGCAGGTACGGGACGCGCCAGTCCAGTTCGTGCGCGGGCACACCGGTTTCCGCGGCACGCGCGTGATGTTCGGCGAGACCCTTCTTGATCGCGTCCTGATGGGTGCCGCTGAACGCGGTGTGCACGAGGTCGCCGACGTACGGATGCCGTGCGTGGACCTCGATCCGGTTGCAGTACTCGACGGTGCGGCGGATCTCGTCGATGTCCGAGAAATCGATCATCGGGTCCACGCCTTGGGCGTGCAGGTTGAGCGCCAGGGTCGCCAGGTCGACATTTCCAGTGCGCTCGCCGTTGCCGAAGATACAGCCCTCGACGCGTTCGGCCCCGGCCAGCACGGCGAGTTCGGCGCAGGCGACGCCGGTGCCGCGATCGTTGTGCGGGTGCACGGACAGGATCACCGAATCGCGGCGCGCGAGGTTGCGGTGCATGTACTCGATCTGGTCGGCGTACACATTGGGCGTCGCGATCTCGACGGTCGCTGGCAGATTCAGGATCACTGGACGGTTTGGGCTCGCTTGCCAGATCTCGGTGACCGCGTCGCAGACCTCCAGCACGTAGTCGGGTTCGGTGAGGTTGAAGACCTCGGGGGAGAACTCGAAGCGGACGTTCGGCAGGTCGCCGGCCGCGCGCAGAACGTCACGGGCACCGGAGAGGATCAGTTCTTTCAGCGACGCTCGATCGTGGCCGAGGACCACCGTGCGCCAGGTCGGCGCGGTGGCCGTGTACAGGTGGATCACGACGTCGTTGCGGATGCCGCGAACGGACTCCACGGTGCGTTCGATCAGGTCGCGCCGTGCCGGGGTGAACACGACGATCGTGACGTCGTCGGGGGCCAGGTCGGTGTCCGCGAGCAGCCGGACGAAGTCGTAGTCGGTCTGCGAGGCGGACGGGTAGCCGACCTCGATTTCCTTGTATCCCATGCCGGTCATCAACTCGAAGAACCGGCGTTTGCGCGCCGGATCCATCGGTTCGGCCAGGGCTTGGTTGCCGTCGCGCAGGTCGACCGGCACCCAGAGCGGGGCCCGGGTGATCCGGTTGCCGGGCCAGGCTCGGTCAGTGTTGGGGACGTCAACCCGCTGGTAGACGTCGCGGTAGCGGTGCGACGGCATGCGGGAAGCTCGCTGCCGGTTCCACCTGGTGTTCATCTGCGGTCCTTCTCGGAGGTCGGGAGCCGACCGGCACGCGTGCTTGCCCCACGGCGGGGGGCCGGTCCGGTCAGGCCCCGCCGTGGCGGCGAAGGAGAAGGAAGCGCGTGAACATCGAGGCGGAGCGTAGCACAACTCCTCAGACAAGTAGCGGTGTTGGGGCAGGTGCCCGCCGCGGGCGGCGCGAGCGCTTAGGATTGGCTCGTGGAGCTGGAATTCGTGCGGACCTTCGTCGCCGTTGTCGACGGGGGGCAGTTCCAGGAAGCGGCCGCGGAGCTGGGGATCACGCAGCAAGCAGTGTCCAAGCGCGTCGGTGCGCTGGAGCGCGAGCTCGGGGTGCAGTTGTTCACCCGGACCGCGCGCGGGGCCAGGTTGAGCACCGACGGCGAGGCATTCCTGCCGCATGCACGGGTGCTCCTCGACGCGGAGAAACGCGCGCTCGCCGCGGTGCGGCCGGAGAAGCGCCCGCTGCGGGTCGACGTGCTGAACCGGCGGACCAAGTCGGCGCAGCTGGCGCTGAGGTTCCACCGGGCCTTCCCGGAGGTGGAGCTGGAGGTCGTGACCACCGGCGCCGAGCTGAGCTTCGACGCCGCCGTCGCCGCGGTCGCGGCCGGTTCGGTCGACGCGGCGTTCCGCGGGGTGCCGAAGCGCGACCTGCCCGGCGGCGTGACGAGCGGCGTGGTGGACTACGACCCGCACGAGCTGCTCGTCGGCCCGCGGCACCCGTTCGCCGACCTGTCGTCGGTGCCGATCGCGAAACTGGCTGGCCACCGGATCTGGATGCCGGGGCTGTCGGTGACCACGGAATGGGGCGCGTACTACGCCGAGCTGTCGGAAGCGTTCGATCTGACCATCGACGTGTCCGGTCCGGTCTTCGGCAACGAAACGATGCTGGACGAACTGGCGACGTCGCCGGACCTGTCGACCTTCGTGGGCGCTGGCTCGCGCTACTTCTGGCCGGACGAGTACGACCTCCGCCGGGTGCTGGTGGTCGACCCGACGCCGGTGTACCCGATGTCGCTGCTGTGGCGGCGGGAGCCCGCGCATCCGGACGTGCGGAAACTGCGCGACTACCTGGTGACGGGACCGGAGCCAGGGGACGGGGTTTGGCTGCCCAGCTGGGAACGGGCCTAGTCAGAGCGGGTGTTCGTACCAGACGTTCGGCTCGACGTATACGCCCAGATCCTGTTCCGTCGACGCGAGCACGGGCGCGATACCGCCGGGCACGACGGTGTGCCCGTCTTTGAGGCGGATACCGGTCCACTGCCCCCACTGCGCGAGCGTGCCGGTGACGGTCATCGCGAACGGTGCGATTTTCCGGAACTCGGCACCGAGCCGCTCGTGACTGCGCAGCCAGGGATCGGTGCCGCGGCCGAGGTAGTCCACAATGGACTCCACGGGTGGTTTGCCGGTCGGCCGCACCGGCACGACCAGCCGGGAAAGCCCGGCCCGGCGCGCCCGGTTCTTCAGTTCCATCAGCGCTTGTGCGGCAAGGCCTCGCCCGCGTGCGGTTTCCGCGACGTACACCTCCAGCGCGACAAGGGCGGTGGGCGACCGTTCGTCGAGATGGTCTTCCGCGGCCCAGACGAGGGCACCGTCCCAGCCGTGGTCAGGCAGTTCAGGCCGTTCCGAGGTGGGGAAGGCGACCGGAATCGCCGCCGCCCGCGCGACGGGAACGTCGTCATCGAGGAGGACCAGGAAGAACTCGGGCCAGTGCGCGGCGATCCGCTTCGAGCTGGCCAGCCCGCCGGTAAGGCCGTGGCCGAGGAACTCTCCGCCGACGAACCCCAGCTGGAGCGCGGGAGCGCGCAGCTCCGGCCGGGCGGCGAGGTCTTCGACGCGAATCACGAGATCTCCCCTCGTTGCCTGGCGCGCCCGTCCGCGCTTCGGGAAGCGGCATCGAGCTCACCGCACCGGAAGCGCCGACCTCCGCCTGCCCAGTGCCGCCGGGTCGAGGTTCGCCCGGGTCCCGGCCCGGTGGCCCTCCCGGTAGCCCGATCCCGACAACCGTCGCGGGGCCGCCGAGCGCAGGTCGCCGTACTCGCGGTCGAAGGCCTGCTGCACGAGCGCCGTCCGGTCCCGCACCACCAGCTCCGCGGACTTCCCGCCGGCGACGTCGGAGTACGTCCGCGCGGCGTTTTCCTCCGCCGCGGTCAGCCGTTCATGCACCGCACGGGCGAAACCGTGCAGCCACGTCCGCCGGTAGGCCGCCAGCGATTCGCGGAACACCCGTTCCTCCGGCCGCACCCGGGTGAGCTGGGTGCTCGCCTGCAGCAACAGGCTGGTGAACAGCAGCTCGACCCGCGCGAGGTCGGTGCGGAAGCCGAACACGGTGACCTCTTCGACTCCTTGACCGACTCGATGCAGCAAGGTCCGGCAGCGCAACGGATACGCGATGCTGGTGAGCAGGCTGGCTTTGTCGCGGCTGTACGGATTGGAGATCGGCAGCTTCAGCACCGTGATGTCGTCGCCGGTTTGCCCGGACGCGGCCAGCATCGCGTTGTCGATCCCGTGCCGCGCGATCAGCTGCGCCGCTTTGGTGTTGTACAGCTCGGCTTCGGCGGGCGTGACGGCCGGGTCCTCGGCCTTGGCGAGCAGCTTCCGCACGCGCTCGAGCAACGTGTCGTGGTCGGGCATGACCCCCCTCTCCAGCAGGCGCGGCCCGTGCGGACCGGCATGGGGTGCACGGTAGGCGTGGGGTACGACAATATTCGATCAGATGTTCGGGAGTGACACTGGGCGCCCGGTTCGTCGCAGCCGTAGGCTTGAGAGGTGTCTCCGCCCGTCACGCTGGACGTCGCGGTCGTCGGCTCGGGGCCGAACGGCCTGGCCGCGGCCGTGGTGCTGGCGCGGGCCGGGTTGTCGGTCGAGGTGTACGAGGCGTCGGCCGAGCCGGGCGGCGGGGCGCGGTCGAAGCGGTTGTTCGACTCCGACGTTGTCCATGACATCTGTTCGGCGGTCCATCCGATGGCCGCGGCTTCGCCGTTTCTCCGCCAGTTCGATCTCGACCTCTGTTATCCCGAAATCCCGTACGCGCATCCGATCGACGAGAAGACCACAGGCATCGCGTACGCGGATCTCGACCGTACCTGTGCGCGGCTAGGAACAGACGGTGCGAAGTGGCGGCGTTTCATGGCACCGCTGATCGAGCACAGCGATGAGATCACCGAAGTGCTCCTCGGCGACCTTCGCCGCCCACCGCGTCCGCGTACGGCTGCGTACATCGCGACGCGCGCTCTCGCGGCGACAGTGAATTCCTTCAGGAGCAAGGAAGCGGCGGCGCTCATCGCTGGCGTGGAGGCGCATGCGCTTGGCAAGCTGCCGTCGCTCATTGGCGGCGGCATAGCGGTACTGCTGTGCCATCTCGCGCACACCACAGGCTGGCCGATTCCCCGCGGCGGTTCCCAACGCATCAGCGACGCTCTTGTCGCGGACATCGAGGCCCACGGTGGTCGCGTACGCACCAACGCGCGCGTCGCTGACGTACGCGAGTTGGCGCACGCGCGCGCCGTACTGCTGGACTTGGCACCCAAAGGTGTCCTCGACCTCGCCGGTCCATTGCTGCCCCAGCAGTACCGCAGGGCGCTGGAGAAAGTCCGTTACGGACCGGCGGCGGCGAAGGTCGACTTCCTGGTCTCCGAAGCGATCCCGTGGCGCGAAAAGGAACTCGCCCGCGCCGGGACTGTCCACATCGGAGGGACAAGAGCCGAGGTGCACGCGGCGGAAAACGCGGTAGCCGCCGGGAAGCGGGCGCGGGATCCGTTCGTCCTCCTCTCCCAGCCGATGGCCGCCGACCCGTCCCGCGGTCTCCCGGGCAAACAGCCGATCTGGGCCTACGCCCACGTCCCGCACGGAGATCCGCTCGACCCGACCGCCGCGATCATCCGCCGCATCGAACGCTTCGCGCCCGGTTTCCGCGACACGATCCTCGCCTCGCGCGCGATCCCGGCGAGCGAGTTCGAGGCGTACAACGCCAATTACGTCGGCGGGGACATCGCCGCCGCCGCGGTCACGATGCGCCAGGTGCTGGGTCGGCCGGTCCTGCGCTGGGACCCGTACCGGACCCCGTTGCGCGGCGTCTACCTGTGCTCGGCCGCGACGCCGCCCGGCCCCGGAGTGCACGGAATGGCCGGTCAGCACGCCGCGGAACGCGTGCTGCGCAACGAATTCGGCTACCGGCCAGGCCGGACCAGGCCGGTTTCGTAAGCGACCACTACCGCCTGCGCCCGGCTGGAAATCCCGAGCTTCGGCGTCAACCGGTTGAGGTGCGTCTTCACCGTCGCCTCGCTGACCAGCAGCCGAGCCGCGATCTCCCCGTTCGGCATCCCGGTGCCGACCAGCCGGAGCACCTCGCAGTACGCGCGGGTTCTCCGGCCCGGCGAGATTGTGGGGCGGCTGACACGCCGTCTGGGCCGGGCAGCCGGATGTCCATCAGGATCACCTCGGGCCGCAGTCGCGCCGCCTCCCGCACGGCCTCCAGCCCGTCCCGGTACGCGCACAACTGCTGACCCGACGGCAGCGTCCGAGACGTTCCGGCGACCCGCAGCCGCACCGTCAGCCCGGCTTCGCGGACCCGGGTGACCAGCGCGGGAAGCTCCTCGAGGCCGGCCGCACCGGCGAAAAGGAATAGTCCGACCGCGGCGGCCAGCAGCGAATCCTTGCACAGTGGCCGCGCCCGGAGGATCCGCATCGCGGCCCTGAAACTACCTTCCTGACCGGCGGTTTCCTCATCCCTACCGCGATCGCGGCAGGCCGCCTACCGCCAGGGTTTACCCGAGACTGCGGCTAAGGGCGGAATCCGCGGAAGGAATCGAACGATTACCGTCAGCTCCGAATGGTCATCCATTCCCGCTGTTCGGCGGAGAGCCAGGGGGATTCCGGGCTCTCCGCTGGAGCTTCACCCCAGATACGCGTCGAGTGTCACCGCCAACGCCGATTCCGGCGAAGGTGCGAAGCTGGCTCCGGCCAGTCCGCCCCACAACCACAGCTGCGCGAGACCGTGCAACGCGGCCCACAGCGACGCAGCGACAAGCCGTGGATCCGTACCCGGACGCAGTCGGTCGTCGTCCGCTTCGGCGCGGTCCAGACGCACTAGCTCGGCGAAGGTGTCGAAGACGGCGCTGCTGGCCGCGACCAACCCTGGTTCCTCCGGGTCAATGAGGTCGCGACGGAACATCAGCTCGAACATGGCGGGGTTCGCCACCGCGAAGTCGACGTACGCGTGACAGGCGGCGGTGACGCGTTCGCGCGGGGTGCCGTCGGGCAACTGTGCGCCGCGATGGAGCAGCTGTGTGAAGCCAAGCGTTGCTACGGCGGACAGCAGCTCCGCGCGTCCCGAGAAGTGGCGAAGCGGCGCACCGTGCGACACGCCAGCCGCCTTCGCGATACCGCGCAAGGTCACGGCCTCGACGCCAGAACCGACGAGCAGGTCCGCTGCGGTACGGATCAACCGCTGCCGCGCGCTCATACCTGAGCTTCGGAGAACGCCACCGGCAGCAGCTCTGGACGCTTCGGCAGGAAGCCGTCGCCGGGGGACCGGCCGATGATCCGGTTGCGCAGCCGCGTGATCCCTACCGGCAGCACCTCCTGCCACAGCCAGCGCAGGTCGGCGATCGCGCTGCCCGGGGCCGGAGCGCCGGGCAGCGGCTGAAGCCAGCTGCCGTCGTGCGCGACGCCGAGCCGATCGAGCACGTGGCCGGCGACGCGCAGATGTCCGGCCTGCGACAGGTGCAGCCGGTCCGGCCCGAAGTAGCGCGAGTCGTGCGCGGCCTGGTCCGGCCACAGGTCGACAAGCTTCGCGCCGTAGCTGACCGAAGCCTCGCGGATCGCGTCGTTGAGCGCGGTGACCCTCGGCCGCATCCGCCCGCCCAGCGGCATGCGATGCGCGATGTCGCTCAAGGTGAACGTGACGACGGTCGGCGCGATCTGCGTGCACCGCCGGATCGCGGTGTCCACGCGACGGGCGACCGTGCGAGCGTCCCAGCCGCGGCTCATCACGTCGTTGCCGCCGCCGAACAACGCGATCAGGTCCGGTTCGTGCCGCTCGGCCGTCGGGAGCTGCTCCGCCGTGATCTGGTCGAGCCGTCGTCCGCGAACGGCCAGATTGGCGTAGCGAAAACCGGTTTCGTCGCGCGCGAGCCGCCCGGCGACGTAGTCCGCCCAGCCGCGGTACTGGCTGTGATCCGGGTAGGGATCGTCCAGCCCCTCCGCGCAGCTGTCGCCGACGGCGACGAACGTGTGGAAACCCATTCCGCTCTCCGTAACCCCTGGTTCATCTTGTAGACACTGTCTATCAAAGTATGTAGACGGTGTCTACCTCGGGGTGCCGTGGTGGCAGTGTCCGGAGGTGCTAGTCGGGGGCCGCCTACAGCGCCAGGGGTGTCGCCGAACGCTCGGTGATCAGATCGAGCACCCGCGTCACGACGGCCAGGTCCCGCTCGTCGATTCCGTCGAGCAGCAGGGCGGACGAACGCGCGTTGGCAGCGTTGATCCGGGCGTTGAGTGCTTCGCCCTTCGTTGTCGCGGAGATCGCGCCGTCGATCAGCCCGGCCGCGGTGAGGCTTTCCAGCGCCGCCGACACCTGCGCTTCGTCGATCACGTTGGGCGTCACGACGGCGGCCGCGACTTCATCCGGTGTCGCCGATCCGGCCGCGACGGCCCGCAGCACGAGCGACTCCACGAAACCGAGCCCTGCCTGGCCGAGGATGGTGTCCCGCCGCGCGGTCAAAGCGGCGGCGGCGATCACGACGGTACGAGCGTTGAACGTGGTCATGTCTGATTCCTTATGGTGAGGGGTTTTCGCCCAGCAGGGCGAGCAGGGTTTCCCGGAACTCCTTGGCCTGCTTGCCTTTCGGCCCGCCGATGGCGGCGGTCTGCTCGGCCATGAGCGCATGCACGATCGCGATGGCCTCGGCGACCGTCTTCCGGCCGCGGTCGGTCAGCACGAGCCGGACGGCACGCGGATCGTCCGGATGCACCGGCCGCTCGATGAGGCTCGCGTTCTCCAGCGCCCTGGCCAGTTTCGAGACGTAGATCGGCTCCAGGCCGGCGTGGTCCGCCAGTTGACGCTGGCTCGGCTCCGGGCCGCGCGCCGACAAACCGCTGAGGGACGCCAGCACCACGTACTGCGCGTGGGTCAGGCCCAGCGGGGCCAGCGCCCGGTCGACGGAGGACCGCCATTTCATCGACAGCCGCCAGACGAGATACCCGAGCGTTGGTTCCATGTAGATAGTGTAAATGGAAACTATAGCTATGGCTACTATCTGGCGGAGATCCGAGCTCGAACGTGTCGAAGTGCGGCTAGGCGCACCCGGCCGCCGACACCTTCAGGCGGACGGACATCGAATCAGCCGCCCGTCCACAGCCGGAGCTTCTGCGGGTTGCGGACGGCCCAGATGTGCGTGACGCGGCCGCCCGCGGCATCGAACGCGTACACGGCCGAGATCTCCTCCCCGCGCCGGATGACCAGGCCGGGCCTACCGTTGACGGCGCGTTCCGCCAAGGTCATCGAGCCGCCGCCGCGGACGGCCAGGTCGGTGAGGTAGCGGGCGATCGCTTCGGCGCCGTTGATCGGTTCCAGGGCGGCCTGGACCAGACCACCGCCGTCCGCGGTGAAGGTGGCGTCGGGGTCGAGGAGGCCGATCAGGGTGTCGATGTCCGCGGCTTGCCAGGCCTGTTTGAAGGTGCGCACCAGGCCGGCCTGGTGCGCCGCCGGGATCGCGGACAGCCGCGCGGTGCGGATGCGGCGACGGGCCGCGGAGGCCAGTTCGCGGCACGCCGCCGGGGTGCGGCCGGTGATCTCGGCGACCTCGGCGAAGGAGTAGCGGAAGACGTCGTGCAGCACGAGAGCGACGCGCTGGGCCGGGGTCATCGCTTCGAGCGCCACGAGGAACGCCATGCTGACCGACTCGTCAAGGGTGATCCGGTCGGCGGGGTCGCCGTGCGCCCCCTCGGCGTGGTCGGGCACCGGCTCGGGGATCCACTCGCCCACGTACCGCTCGCGCCGGACCCGCGCCGACCCGAGCAGGTCAAGGCAGATGCGGCTGGCGACCGTCGTCAGCCACGCGCCGGGCGAAGAGATCGCTTCCTGCTGCGGCCGCGACAACGCGTACCAGCGGGCGTAGGCCTCCTGGACGGCGTCCTCGGCTTCGGCGAGGGAACCGAGAAGGCGGTACGCGAGATTGACCAGGTGCCTGCGCTCGCCGGTGACCGGCTCCGGTGCTGTTGTCATGACTCCTCCGACGAAACAGCGTGCCGGAATGTCATGCCTGACGTTCCGGCGGGCCGTCTCGTCGTACCGGGCGAAGACGCATCCGAACAGGGGAGAACGATGATCAGGATCGGAATCGTGCTCGGCAGCACTCGCCCGGGCCGCAAGGGCGACCAGGTCGCGCGATGGGTGCACGAGACGGCGACCCGGCGTACGGACGCCGAGTTCGAGCTCGTCGACCTGCGCGACCACCCGCTGCCGCACCTCGACGAGCCGCCGATGGCGCCGGGCGGCTACCGGTTCGAGCACACCCGGGCGTGGGCGGCGGTCCTCGCGTCGTTCGACGGGTTCGTGCTGGTCACGCCGGAGTACAACCACTCCGCGCCCGGCGTGCTCAAGAACGCCATGGACACCGTGTACTTCGAGTGGAACGACAAGGCGGCCGGCTTCGTCTCGTACGGCGGCGTCGGCGGGGCACGCGCGGTCGAGCAGTTGCGGCTGGTCTGCGGGGCGCTGCAAATGGCCGACGTCGCCCCGCAGGTCACGCTGCCCCTGGCCACCGAGTTCGAGGGCGAGGTTTTCAAGCCGGGCGAGTACAACGCCGCGGCGCTGGACATGCTGCTAGATCACGTCGTCCGGTGGAGCACCGCGCTCGCCTCGGTACGCGCGCGACGCGAAGGGGACGAAGCCGAGATCAGGGGTCGCATCGACAAGATCATCGAGTCGTTGCGGGCGAAGGATCTCGAAGGCCTGAAGCGGGTCTACGCCCCGGACGTCGTTTCCTTCGACGTCGAGCCGCCGTTGCAGCACGTGGGGATGGACGCGAAGCTGAAGAACTGGGAGAAGGTGTTCACGCTCTTCGAAAAGGTGGACTACGAGGTCCGCGACCTGACCGTCACCGTGGGCGCTGACCTGGCCGTGGGGCACGGCTTCGGCCGCGTGAGCGGGCTGCTCCGCGACGGAACCGAGGCGAACGGCATGTGGGTCCGGGCCACCTTCGTCTTCCGGAAGACCGGCGGCGACTGGGTGATCGTCCACGACCAGGCGTCCGTGCCGTTCGACATCGCGACCGGCAAGGGAGTCGTCGACCTCGAGCCGTGACGCCTCAGCAGAGCCACGCGGCGGGTCTGCCAGACTCGCCGACGTGGCCAGCTCAGACCTGCACGGAGAAACGGACGCGGCATGAAGATCTTGGTAGTGGGCGGCAGCGGCCTGCTAGGTCAGCACGTGCTCGATGAACTGCGGAAACGCGGGCACGAGACGACCGCGATCGCACGCGCGGCGCGCGAGGGTGTCGACCGGACGCTCGACGTATCGAAGGCTTCGCACGACGAGCTGCGCGAAGCACTCGACGGACATGACGGTGTCGTCTTCGCCGGCGGCATGGACGACCGTGCGGTCGGACGCGGACCGGTCGAGCCTCGGCTGCGCGCGGGCAACGTCGCACCTGTCGCCGCGTTGTTGCGCGCAGCGCGCGAAGCAGGCTGTACGCGCGCTGCGGTTCTCGGGTCCTACTACACGTACTTCGACCGCGTACACCCTGAGTGGGGGTTGGCCGCGAAGCATCCGTACGTGCGTAGTCGGCAGGAGCAGGCCCGCGTCGCGCGCGAAACGGCGGGGCCGGGGTTGCCGGTCGCGGTGATCGAGGTGCCGTTCGTTTTCGGTGTTGCCGAGGATCGCGTGCCGCAGTGGTCGGTGCCGATTGTGAAGTGGGTCCGCTCCAACACGCCGCTGTTCGCGCCTGCCGGTGGTACCGCGGCGACGAGTGCGCGCGGGGTTGGCGTCGCGACGGTGGACGCGTTGGAGCAGGCATCGGGCGCGGATATCCCGGTGGCGGAAGAAAACCTGCAGTGGACGGACATGTTCGCCCGGCTGGCCGCGGCGGCGGGACGACCGCGCCGGGTGCGCCCGATGCCGTCCTGGCCGGTGCGCGGTGCCTTCAAACTCGGCGGATTCCTCAACGGGCTCACCGGAAAGCAGCCTGGTCTGACGGTGCGGCACATGGACGGTCTGCTGCTGAGAGAGCTGTACCTGGAGCCCTTCCGCCGGGCGACAGTCGACGACGCGATCCGGGAAACCGCTGTGGCGAGGTAAGAATCAGCCGAGCCGGGCGCGGTGCGTCCGCACCGCGGCCAGTCGCGGATCCGACGGCGAAAGGACCGCGCACAACGCGTCCAGAATCGCCAGATCGTCCGCGCCGCAGGAGGTCTCCCAGAACGCCCACAACGTGTCCGCGTCCCGGCTGTTCAGCGCCAGTTGCCGGACCTGCGCGCTGATCGACTCGCGTTCCTCCAGGATCGCGGGCGATTCCGACTCCGCGAGCAGCGGTCCCTGGAACGACCGGACCGCCGCGGCGGCGTCGCCGGCACGCAGGGCGGCTTTGGTGCGCAGGAAATCCGCGTCCACTGTGGCCGCGATCCGGTACGGGCGGGTCTGCAACACCCCGGTGCCGAGCTGGGTGCGCAACCGGTGGATCTCGGCGCGGACGGTCACCGGATTGCCAGACTCGCCGTACAGCTGCAGCGCCAGCTTTTCCGCCGACAGACCGCGCGGCTGCAGCGCGAGCAGGGTCAGCAATTCGGCGTGCCGCAAGGTGAACGGGATGTCTCGACCGTCCACAGTGGTCGATCCCGGACCGTCGGTGAGGTATTCGAGCGACAACTTCCGCCGGGGCGCGGAGCCGGACGTCGCGATCCGCAACAGGTAACCCTCGTCGAGCGGGTCGACGGTGGCGATCCGGCCGTCCGGCAGCGTCACGGTGCCGCCGCCTTTCCGTACCTCGACAGTGGACGGAAGGGTGCACGCCTCGGCGGCCAGCACCCGTCCGCCCGCCGAAAGGAGCGCGCCGGGGCGGCCGCGCAACGACGCCAGGTGCGGCATGTTCGCCCGTCGCACCTTTTCGTCACGGACCGCCAGCTGCGCCCGCAGCCGTCCCTCGGCCAGCTGCGCGGTGGCCGTGACCAGCGACAACATCGCCGGATGCACCGTGCGGAGCGGCCCGCTGACGTCGATCGAGCCGAGCAGCGCGCCGGTGTCCGGGTCGCGCACGGGGGCCGCCGCGCAGGTCCACGTGTGATAGCGGCGCACGAGGTGTTCGGCGGAGTAGATCTGCACCGGCTGGCCGGTCGCGAGCGTGGTGCCCATCGCGTTCGTGCCGATCGCCTCTTCGCTCCACCTCGTGCCCTCGGTGAGCGCGACCCGGTCCGCGCGCAGCAGCACGCCGGTCGCGCCCTCGCGCCACAGGATGAGGCCGTTCGCGTCGGTCACGATCATCATGTGCTCGGCGTCGTCGGCGATGCTCACCAGCATCTCGCGCAACAGCGGCAGCACCGGGGCCAGCGGATGCTCCGCACGCAGTTCGGTGAGCTCGTCCGCCTCGCAGATCAGCGGGGCCTCGCCCGCGTCCGGGTCGACGTGCGCGGCCAGCGAGCGTTCCCACGATTCCGACACCACCGAGCGCGGCGAGCGCGGCGCGGCGGCCCCGGACAGCACCGCTTCGCGGACGTGCCGGAGCAGCTGCGCGTACGACTCCGGGTCGCGCAGCAGGTCGGGTTCGGGCGGCTCTGCCACGTGCACGAGAGTAGAGACCCTGGTCACAAGGCTGCAACGTCGGCGCAACGTTGCCCGGCCTACGGTCGCCGCCGACCGTCACCGACCAGCAACGAGGCAGGGCAAGATGGCCGTATACGCCGCACCGAACACCGACGGCTCCGTCGTCGACTACGAGACCCGCTACGACCACTACATCGGCGGCGAATACGTCGCGCCGGCGGGCGGGCAGTACTTCGAGAACCCGACCCCGGTGACCGGGAAGACCTTCACCGAGATCGCCCGCGGGACGGCGGCCGACATCGACCGGGCGCTCGACGCGGCCGAGGGCGCCGCGCCCGCGTGGGGCCGCACCTCGCCCGAGGAGCGCGCGAACATCCTGCTCAAGATCGCCGACCGGATGGAGCAGAACCTCGAGAAGATCGCGGTCGCCGAATCCTGGGAGAACGGCAAGCCGGTCCGCGAGACCCTCGCCGCCGACATCCCGCTCGCGATCGACCACTTCCGCTACTTCGCCGGCGCGCTGCGCGCCCAGGAGGGCGGCATCTCGCAGATCGACGACAACACCGTCGCCTACCACTTCCACGAGCCGCTCGGTGTGGTCGGCCAGATCATCCCGTGGAACTTCCCGCTGCTGATGGCGGTCTGGAAGCTCGCCCCGGCGCTGGCCGCGGGCAACGCGATCGTGCTCAAGCCCGCCGAACAGACCCCGGCGTCGATCCACCTGCTGCTGTCGATCATCGGCGACCTGATCCCGCCGGGCGTGCTGAACATCGTCAACGGCTTCGGCGTCGAGGCGGGCAAACCGCTCGCGTCGAGCAACCGCGTGCGCAAGGTCGCGTTCACCGGCGAGACCACGACCGGCCGGCTGATCCTGCAGTACGCCAGCGAAAACATCATCCCGGTGACCGTCGAACTGGGCGGCAAGAGCCCGAACATCTTCTTCGACGACGTCGCCGCGGCGAACGACGCGTTCTACGACAAGGCGCAGGAAGGCTTCGCGCTCTTCGCGTTGAACCAGGGCGAGGTCTGCACCTGCCCGTCGCGCGCGCTGATCCAGGCCGGCATCTACGACCGGTTCCTCGGCGACGCGGTCGAGCGCGTGAAGAAGATCAAGCAGGGCAACCCGCTCGACACCGAGACGATGATCGGCGCGCAGGCCTCGAACGACCAGCTCGAGAAGATCCTGTCCTACATCGACATCGGCAAGCAGGAGGGCGCGAAGGTGCTCACCGGCGGTGCGCAGTCCGACCTGGGCGGCGACCTGTCCGGCGGCTACTACGTGCAGCCGACGGTGTTCGAGGGCGACAACAAGATGCGCATCTTCCAGGAGGAGATCTTCGGCCCGGTGGTGTCGGTGGCGAAGTTCGACGACTACGACGACGCGCTGAAGATCGCCAACGACACCCTGTACGGCCTCGGCGCCGGCGTCTGGTCGCGCGACGGCAACACCGCCTACCGCGCGGGCCGCGACATCCAGGCCGGCCGGGTGTGGGTGAACAACTACCACGCCTACCCGGCACACGCGGCCTTCGGCGGCTACAAGGCGTCCGGCATCGGCCGCGAGAACCACAAGATGATGCTGGACCACTACCAGCAGACGAAGAACATGCTGGTCTCCTACTCCGACCAGGCGCTGGGCTTCTTCTGATGCCCGAGCGGGTGGACCTGACGCCGGCCGCCGCCGACCTGCTGCGGCGGCTGGTGTCAGCCCACGGGCCGGTGATGTTCCACCAGTCCGGCGGATGCTGCGACGGCAGCGCCCCGATGTGTTACCCAGCAGGCGAATTCCGTGTCGGTTCTCGCGACGTGCATCTGGGCGACCTGACGGTGGAAGGAATCGACGCGGTTCCGGTGTGGATGTCCGGGCCGCAGTTCGAGTACTGGAGGCATACCCATCTGACGATCGATGTGGTGCCCGGACGCGGGAGCGGTTTCTCGTTGGAGGCACCGGAAGGCGTGCGGTTCCTGATCCGGTCGCGGTTGTTCAGCGACGAGGAATCCGCGGCACTGAACGGATAGTGCTGGCCGCTCACCGGATCCCGCGGGTCCGGTGAGCGGCGAACAACGCGGCGAGGCTGACCGCGGCGGTCGCCACCAGGTAGTAGCCCGGCGAAATCGGCGATCCGGTGGTGGTGACCAGCGCGGTGGCGATCGCGGGCGTGAACCCGCCGAAGACGCCGACGGCCGTGTTGTAGCTGAAGGCCAGGCCCGTCGCTCGCGTCCGCGCCGGGAACGCGTCCGCCATCACCGCGGGCAAGGGTCCAAAGTAGACCGCTTTCAGCAAGCCGAGCACGGCCATCGCGACGGCCAGCACGGCGAACGATCGTGCCGACGTGACCCACACGTACAGCGGCACCACGGAAATCCCGATCACCGTCGCCGCGACGGCCATCATCCGGATCCGTCCGTAACGGTCCGACATCAGCCCGGCCACCGGCGGGACCAGCGTGAGCAGCACCGAAGTGATCAGCAGCGCGGCGAACGAGGCCGACGCGTTCAGCCCGAGGTTCTTGATCGCGAACGCGGGCAGCGACTGCAGGATGAAGTTCAGCGACGTCGACACCACCAGCGCACCGCCGGCGATTAGCAGTCCGCCCCAATTCCGGCGGAACACCTCGCGCACCGCGGACTCCGGCCGGTCCTCCTTCGGGCGAGGGGCTTCGTCGACGTGCCGGCGCAGGTAGTAGCCGACCGGCCCGACCAGCAGGCCGAACACGAACGGGACCCGCCAGCCCCACGACGTCATCTCGGCGGCAGGCAGCAGCGCGGTCAGCCCGGCGGCGAACGCCGACGAGAGCAGCGTCGCCAAACCCTGGCTGGCGAACTGGAAACTGCCGAGGAAGCCCTTGCGCCGGTCGTCGTGCTCGATCAGGAACGACGTCGCCGCGCCGAATTCGCCGCCGGCCGCGAACCCTTGCAGGAGCCGCGCGACGATCACGCCGATCGGCGCGAACACGCCGATCGTGTCGTACCCGGGCAGGATCGCCAGCAGGAAGGTGCCGGCGACCATCAGCCGGATGGTCACCACCAGCGCGCGCCTCCGGCCGCGGCGGTCGGCGTACGAGCCGAGGACCAGCGCGCCCAGCGGCCGGATCAGGAAGGTGATGCCGAAGACGGCGTACGCCTCCACCAGCTGGATGCCGGGATTGTGGCCGGGGAAGAACATTTTGCCGATATAGCCCGCCATCAACGCGTAGACGGCGATGTCGAACCATTCCAGCGCGTTCCCGATGACCGCCGCGGCGACGGCGCGGCGCGTGACGGTAGCGCTGCGGGTCTTGGTCGCGGAGGTGTTCATCGAACATCCTTTCCGGACTGGCCGAGGGCGTCGAACAGCGAAGTGGCGAGGACGAGACCTTCACGGGCGATCGGCGCGAGCAGGTGTTCGTCCGGGGCGTGTTGCAGGCAACCCGGGTAGGAGTGCGGCAGCCACAGCGTGGGCAGGCCGAGAATGTCAGTGAAGACGTGGTTCGGCAGCCCGCCGCCGAAACTGGGCAGGGTGGCGAGACCGGTGCCGGCGAGCACGGACTGCGCCCACCGCACCCACGGGTTGTCGACCGGCGTCCGGCTGGCCGGATAGCTCTCCGACAGGCTCACCTCGACCATCGAGAACCCTTGCGCGGCAAGGTGCTTCTCGATCGCCTCGGTCATTCCGTCCAGCGTCGTCCCGGTGACGTAACGCAGTTGTAGCACCGCGCGGGCCCGGCCGGGGATCGCGTTGACCGGACGGTCCACGTCGGCCGCACCGAAGGCGAGTACCTCCAGGGTGTTCCAGCCGTAGAGCCGTTCGGCCGCGCTCAGGCCCGGCGCGCCCCAGCCGGGGTCGGGGACCGGATCGCCCGGGGTGTTCGCGACGACCACGTCGGCGAGCGCCTCGCGCACGGTCTCCGGCAGGTCGCTCGGCAGCAGTTCCGGCACCTGGACCCGGCCGTGTCCGTCGACCAGGGACGAGATCGCTCCGGCGAGCGTCGTGGCGGGGTTGCGCAGCAGACCGCCCCAGTTGCCGGAGTGGTAGGCGTCCGGCCGGAGGTCGACGTCGAGGTTGATCCGCACTCCGCCTCGCGCGCCGAGGAACAGCGTCGGCGTCGCGGCGTCCAGGCGCGGGCCGTCGGAGGCGATCAGCACGTCGGCGGCCAGCAGGTCCCGGTGCTGAGCGGCGAAGTCGGCGAGCCCGGGGGAGCCGATTTCCTCGCCGGTTTCGAAGAGGAACTTCAGATTGAACCCGAGCGCGCCGCGGTGATCCAGCACCAGCCGCAACGCGGTGAGGTTGACCAGGTGCTGGCCCTTGTTGTCGGCGGCGCCGCGGCCGTACCAGCGCTCGCCGTCCGCGGTCAGCGTCCACGGGTCGCGGTCCTCGCTCCACTGGCCGGCGTGCCCGTCGACCACGTCGGCGTGCCCGTAACACAGCAGTGTCGGCAGCTCAGGCGATTCCGTCCGGGTGCCGACGAGGAACGGCCCGCCGCTCGGATCTGGGTTCGGGAAGGTCTCGACCGTGCAGCCGAGCGTCGTCAACGCGGGAGCCAGCACCTCGTCCAGGTATGCCGATACGGCAACCCGGCCGTCCGGACTGGTGCTCACCGTCGGATAGCTGACCATCCGGGCCAGTTCGGCGAAGAACGCGCCCGAGTCCACCTGGTCCCGGGCTTTCGCGAGCAATTCGGTCGGTGTCACGGGCGCTTCTCCCGAAGTCGGTGCCAGCAGTCCGGGCAGCGTAAGCTGCGCCGATACGTCCTGACCATTGCCGATTGGGCGGGTTGTCGTTCTCATTTCGGCAAACCAGACCGAAGGGCGCTGCGATGCACCTCCTGCCAGCCGGGCTGACTTACTTCCTCGAGGTCGCCCGCACCGGGTCGGTGACCGAGGCGGCGGCCGCGCTCACTGTCGCGCCGTCGGCGATCAGCAGGCAGATCGCGAAACTCGAAACGTCGATCGGCGTGCCGCTGTTCGTCCGGCATCCGCGCGGCATGCTGCCGACCGAAGCCGGGAGCTTGCTGCTCGATTACCTGCGCCGCACCGAAGCCGAGTCCGCGGCGCTGCTCGGCGAACTGCGTTCCGGCCGCGCCCGGCAGGCCCGGACGCTGACCGTGGCGTGTTCTGAAGGATTCGCCCGGCGCGTCGTGCCGCAGGCGATGGCGCAGTTCCGGGAGGACCATCCCGAAGTGGCGTTCCGCCTCGAAGTCGTCGGCCGCGAGGAGGCGACCCGCCGGGTGCTGGAGGGTTCGGCGGACGTCGCGGTGACCTACGCGACCGGTTTGCAGCGCGGCGTGCGGGTGGAAAGCGCGGTGGTGGTGCCGGTGTACGCGATCGTGCCGATCGGCCATCCGCTGGCCGGTCGCGACCGGCTGAGCGTGGCCGACCTGTGCGAGCACCCGATCGCGCTGCCCGTCCCCGGGCAAAGCCTGCGGGAGCTGCTGGACATCGCCCTGCGCATCGAGGACCGGACGGTGAACGGGGTCCTGGAGTGCGGCGAACTGGCCCCGCAGTACGAGTTCGTCCGGCGCGGCGGCGGCATCGCGCTGGTCGGCGGCCTCGGCGACCCGCACGAGGACGCGGCCGCGGAGGGCGTCGCGTACGTGCTCGTGGACAACCCGGTCTTCCGGAAGCGGGAGGCGCAGGTACAGACGATGGCCGGACGATCCCTGCCGCCGGCGCTGACCCGGTTCACCGCGGTGCTGACGACGCTCGTCCAGGCTCCGCCGCCGGGAAAACCGGGGGAAACGCCGTCCCGCTCTTGCTAGGTTCGGAGCCATGCTGTCGCTGAACGAAGTCTACGTCGGAGAACCCGCGGTGCTCGGTCTTCGACGGGACACGCCGGTCCTGAGCGCCATCCGCAAAACCCGGGTCGACGCACCGGAACTGGCGCTGTCCGAGCTCAACCTGAACGGCGACCGGCAAGCCGACCTCACCGTGCACGGCGGTCCGGACAAGGCCGTCTACGTCTACCCGGCCGAGCACTATCCGTCCTGGACCGGCGAGGGCTACGACGTCGCGCACGGCGATTTCGGCGAGAACCTTTCCGTGCGGGGCATGCTGGAGGACGAGACCCGGATCGGCGACGTCTGGGCGTGGGGCGACGCGATCGTGCAGGTCTCGCAACCGCGCAACCCGTGCTTCAAGCTGGCCATGCGCACCGGCCGCAAGGACGTCGTGCCCGCGATGATCAGCACCGGCCGGTGCGGCTGGTACCTGCGCGTGCTGCGGCCGGGCACGGTCCCGACCGCCGGGCCCCTCGACCTGATCGAACGGGCCGAGGAGCCGACCGTCAGCGAGGCGTTCCTCGCGTCCTCGGCGAACTACGCGCAGCAGGACGTCCGGGAGCTGGCCGAGCGGGTGCTGGCCAGCACCGCGCTGCCGAAGACCTATCTGGCGATGATTCAGTCCAAAGTGGACCGCACGCGGGAGCTACCTCCAGTCGACCTGCGGTGAGCGGTAGAAGTCGATTCCCTGCGCTTCCCAGCGCGGTGCTTGCTTGGCGATGCGCTGCCGGTAGCCGTCCCAGGCCCGGGCCGACTTAGGCGACCAGCCGATCTCCGCGATGCCGGGCAGGCGCGGGAAGGCCATGTACTCGATGTCGTCGCTGGTCCGGATGGTTTCCGTCCACAGTGGAGCTTCGACCCCGGCGACCGACTTCTCCCCGACGCCGGGAACGAGCGTCGCCGGGTCCCATTCGTACGCGTCGCGGACTTCGACCAGGCCAGCCCAATCCTGGCCCAGTTTCGTCGATTCCGTGTACTTCATGTCGAGATAGGCGTGATTGGCGGGAGACATGACGAACTTGTTCCCGCGTGCCGCGGCGGCGGCCACGTCCGCGTTCGGGCCGCCCTGGTCCCAGTACTGCGGCACGGCGGACGTCGGCAACGGCGTCTTCGCGATTTCGTGCCAGCCGGTGATCAGCTTGCCGTACTTGGCGACCATCGGGCTTACCTTCTCGTAGAAGGTTTTGTAGTCCGCGGCGGACGTCGAATGCGCTTCGTCGCCGCCGATGCCGAGGTATTTGCCGGGGGTGATCGCGGCGAGCTCGCGGATCACGTCTTCCACGAATCGGTACGTGGTGGGCGAATTGATGCACAGCGAGCTGTACCCGACCTCGATGTCCGTGCGCGGCGGGACTGCCTCGCCGTCGCAGTTCAGCTCCGCGTACACCGACTGCGCCGCGTTCGTGTGTCCGGGCATGTCGATTTCCGGCACGACCGTCAGGTGTCGGCTCGCGGCGTACGCGACGATGTCGCGGTACTGCTCCTGCGTGTAGTAGCCGCCCGGGTCGCCGTACGCCGCGGTTTTGCCGCCTTCGGTCGCCAGCCGCGGCCAGCTCTTGATTTCGATGCGCCAACCCTGGTCGTCGCTGAGATGCAAGTGCAGCGTGTTGACCTTGTACTGGACGATCTGGTCGATGTACTTCTTCACCTGCGCGGGCGTGAAGAAATGCCGCGCGACGTCGAGCATCGCGCCGCGGTGGGCGAAGCGCGGGTAGTCGAGCACGCTGCCGCCGGAGATCGTCCACGTGCGGTGCTGCACGGTCTTCGCCTCGATCGCCGACGGCAGCAGCTGCCGCAGCGACTGGACGCCCTCGAACAGTCCGGCGGCGGTGTTGGCGCGCAGCCGGACGTCGTTCTTCGTGACGTCGAGCTGGTATCCCTCGTCGCCGACGCGCGGGTCGGCGTGGCCGAGGTCGAGCGAGATCGCGGACAGCCCCGGGCTCGCCGGGACGACCGGCAGCGGGAATCCGGTCGCGGGCCGCAGCAAGCCGCGCAGGTACGCGGCGACGTCACCGGCGCCGCGCCCGGCTCGGATCACGGTCAGCGGCGTGAGCCGGAAGGTGTCCGCCTTCGCCACAGCGTGCACCGGCACCGGCACGAGATCGGTGACCTGCCGTTCGCCGGCCGCCGGACTCGCCGTGGCCGGCCCGGGCGCTCCCACCGCGGCGAGCCCGAGCACAGCCACCCCAAGCACGGCCCTGGACAGGGTCTTCCTCACGGCATACCTCCGGTCGCGTCGCGGAGAAGGCGGACCTCAAGAGGTATAGACCACTGCGGTGCCGCTGACAACGCCCGAAAGGGTCGGCCGGCGATGCGTGTCCCGTTCGCCGGGATGCTCAGGGCCGCAGGATCGCCCGCAGCGCGTCGAGCACCGACGGATCCTCGATCGTCGACGGAACCGCCTCGTCGCGGCCGTCCGCGATACCGCGCATCGTCTTGCGCAGGATCTTCCCCGAACGCGTCTTCGGGAGCGCGCTGACCACCGAGACGTCCCGGAACGCCGCCACCGGCCCGATGTCCCGGCGAACCAGCGCGACCAGCTCGTCCCGGAGCTGGTCCTCGGGCACGTCCACACCGGACTTCAGCACCACGAAACCACGCGGCACCTGCCCCTTCAGCTGGTCCGCGACCCCGATGACCGCACACTCCGCGACCGCTGGATGCGACGCCAGCACCGCCTCCATCGACCCGGTCGACAGCCGGTGCCCGGCCACGTTGATCACGTCGTCGGTGCGGCCCATGACGAAGAGGTAACCGTCCTCGTCGAGGTAGCCCGAGTCGCCGGTCAGGTAATAGCCGGGGTAGCGCGACAGGTACGCCTCGCGGTAGCGCTCGTCGTCGCCCCACAGCGTCGGCAGCGAACCCGGCGGCAGCGGCAGTTTCAGCGTGATCGCACCCTCGCGGCCAGCCGGAAGCTCCTCGCCCGCCTGGTCGAGAATGCGCACGTCCCAGCCGGGCACCGGCTTCGTCGCCGACCCGGGTTTGACCGGCATCGGTTCGAGACCGCGCGGATTGGCCGCGATCGGCCAGCCGGTTTCGGTCTGCCACCAGTGGTCGACGACCGGCGTGCCGAGGATGTCGTGCGCCCAGTGGTAGGTCTCCGGGTCGAGCCGCTCGCCCGCCATGAACAGGGTGCGGAACTGGGACAGGTCGTACTTTTTGAGCTCGTCCGCGTCCGGGTCCACCTTCTTCACCGCGCGCAACGCCGTCGGCGCGGTGAAGAGCGCCTGCACGCCGTGCTCGGAGATGACCCGCCAGAACGCGCCGGCGTCCGGAGTTCCGACGGGTTTCCCCTCGTACAGCACAGTTGTCGCGCCGATCAGCAGCGGCGCGTAGACGATGTACGAATGCCCGACGACCCAGCCGACGTCGGAGGCCGTCCACCACACGTCCCCGGCGTGGATGTCGTACAGCGCGCCCATCGACCACGCCAGCGCGACCGCGTGCCCGCCCGTGTCGCGGACCACGCCCTTCGGCCGCCCGGTCGTGCCGGACGTGTAGAGGATGTACAGCGGGTCGGTCGCCTTCACCGGAACCGGATCCGCCGGGTCGGCGTCGGCGACGAGGTCGGACCAGTCGAGGTCGGTGCCGGAAAGCTCCGCGCGTGCCTGCTCGCGCTGGAACACCACGACGTGCTCCGGCTGGTGTTCGGTGGTCTCGAGAGCGGCGTCGATGATCGGCTTGTACTCGACGATCCGCGTCGGCTCGATCCCGCACGACGCGGCGAGGATCAGCTTCGGCTTCGCGTCTTCGATCCGCGCGGCCAGCTCCTTCGGGGCGAACCCGCCGAACACCACGGAGTGCACCGCGCCGATCCGCGCGCAGGCGAGCATCGCGATGACGGCCTGCGGAATCATCGGCAGGTAGAGGATCACGCGATCACCGCGGGTGACGCCGAGCGACGCGAGCGCGCCGGCGAAGGTCGCGACCTCGTCCCGCAGCTCGGAGTAGGTGTAGCGGCGTTTGCGCCCGGTGACCGGCGAGTCCCAGATCAGCGCGTCCTGCGAGCCGCGGCCGCCGTCGGCGTGCCGGTCGAGCGCGTTGTAGGAGGTGTTCAGCTCGCCGTCGGGATACCAGCGGTAGAACGGCGCGGCGGACGAATCGAGCGCGCGGGTGGGCCGCTTGGTCCAGTCGATCGCCCGGGCGGCTTCGAGCCAGAAGTGCTCCGGGTCGTCCAGGCTGCGCCGATACGTCTCCGTGTACGCGCCCACGAGGTCTCCTTTGACGTCTGACGGCCGAATCTGCCCTCATGATGGCCTTTCCCGCGGCTGGTCGCAGGTCAGCGGGGCCGCACCTGCCCGACCTGCTCGGCGCGACGGCTTCCGGCAGGCTGGTGATCGAGGCGAGGCGCAGCAGGCGTACTGGTCGCCGGCAGGACGTGACCCTCCCCAGGCATCACCACGCGGGACTGTGTTCGTGCGGACGCGGAACGTAGCGCGGGGAGCGCCGCCGCACGGGCGAGTTGATCGAGTCGGGTGCGGCCAGCGGAGATCGTCGGCCCGGCAAGATCGATGCAGTGGATCACGTTCCCGGCGCGACCCGGCAACCCCGCGGAGGCCGCGTGCGTCCTAAGCTGGACCGTGGGGATCGGCCGCGCAGCGGCACATGGGCAACACTGACAGTGAGGGGAACCAGCCGGTGAGCGGAATCGCGAGCGCGCTGCTCTCGTTCGCGCACACCTTGTTCGGCCCGGGGTTCTGCCCGGGCGACTGGGTGTGGGCGACGACCACAGCGGGTGCGCTCGTCGCGCTCTTCCCGGCGGCCGGTGCGCTGATCGTGGCGATCGTGCGCAAGGGGACCGGCAACCGGTACGACACGACCACGCTCACCGTGTTCGGGCTCATCGGCGTGATCAGCGTGCTGGTGCTGCCGTGGCTGATGGCGTCGGGCATCTCGGAAACCTTCCGCGCGGCCAACGCGGGCCAGGCGAGCGGACTGTCCGGCGGGGCCTCGCTGAGCACGAACTACTGCTCGTTCATCGGCACGCAGAAGACCTACCTCGGCGGCGGGTCGAACGTCTTCGAGACGCTCTTCTACCCGCGCGGCCTCAAGCTCGCCTACGTGCTTTACCTGCTCGCCTTCACCGTGCTGCCGGTCGGTTCGCTGCTGTTCGTGATGCTGCAGGCACGCACCGCATTCCGCCGCGGGCCCAAGTGGCCGTCGCGGTTCTTCTGGATTCCCTTCGTGGTCATGGCGGTCGCGACCGCGGGCATGTCGGCCAACACCGCCGTGCACTTCTGGCTCGGATTCCTGCCGTTCAGCGTCCTGGGGCTGATCCCGGTCGCGCTGGTCGGCCCGCCTCCGTGGTCGGTGATCAACCGGCCGGAGCCGCGCCGCGACGAACCGCCCGCCGTGCCGCCGCCGTCGCGCCGGGAGCCGTTGCCGCCGCCTCCGCCGCCGCAGAACAAGCCGTACCCCGCCACTGCGCTCGCGTCCGCTCCGGAGCCGCCGCCCGCCGGGATGCTGGCCGCCGCGCCCGGCGCGATCCCGCCGCCGCCCGGTTCGCGCAACGCGGGAAGCAGCCGGTACCGGCGCGTCCGCCAGCTCGGGCACGGCGGGTTCGGCACGGTCTGGGAAGCCGTCGACACGCAGCTCAACCGCACCGTCGCGCTCAAGATCGCGCACGCGCCCGACCGCGACACCGAGGAGCGCATGCAGCGCGAGGCGCGGGCGCTGGCCGTGGTGAACCACCCCAACTGCGTTCGCGTGTACGACCTGGTCGAGGAGCCGGACGGGCTCGCGCTCGTGATGGAGTACCTGCAGGGCCGCCCGCTCGCCGAGGTGGTCGACGCACAGGGCCCGATCGACGACGTCGCCGCGGGCCGGCTGTGGTCGACGATGGCGGGCGCGCTGGTCGCCGCGCACGAGCGGGGCGTGCTGCACCGCGACGTGAAACCGTCCAACGTCATTCTCGACCCGGCGGGCATCGCGCACCTCATCGACTTCGGCATCGCCCGCAGCCAGGGCGATTCCAAGATGACCGCCACCGGGATGATGATCGGCACGCCCGATTTCGTCGCACCGGAACAGGCGATGGGCTCCCCGGCGAGCCCGGCGTCGGACGCCTGGCAGCTCGCCGCGACGGTCAGCTACGCGCTGTCCGGCCAGCCGCCGCGCGGCACCCGCGAGACGCCGATGGCCGCGCTGATGGCCGCGGCCCGGGCCGATCCGGTGACGCACCTGCCGCAGCGTTCGGTGCACGCGCGGATCCTGGCTGCGTCGCTCGATCCGGAGCCGCGCCGCCGTCCGACGCTGAACTCGGTGCGCCGCGAGGTCGACGGCTGGCTGAGCCGGTCGGGCAAGGCGCTGGACGGGCCGGTCACGCAGATCGTGCCGCGCCGCTCACCCCGCTGAGTCTCGTGAGTGGTGATCACGGTTCTCACCGGGATTGGCACTCACGAAGGCTTCACGGCGGAAAACTCCAGCCGCTTCCGCTCCGTCCCCACGCGCACCTGCTCGAACCCGGCCGCCGCCAACCGGCTGGGCAGGGTGTCCGCGTCGAGGACGTTCATCGTGTCCCCGAGGTGCAGCAGCCGGAATCCGAAGCTGAGCTGACTGTCCACGCCGCAGTAGGCGCCGCCGGGCCGCAGCACCCGGAACGCCTCGGCGAAGATCCGGTCCTGCAGGTCGTCGGTCGGCACGTGGTGCAGCATCGTGAAGCACACGACCGCGGAAAACCGGCCGTCCTCGAACGGCATTTCCGCGCCGCTGCCCTCGACGATGCCGGCCCGGTCGCCGTATTTCTCCCGCAGCAGCCGGGTCGACGCCGGGTCGATTTCCAGAGCGGTCACCCGAGGGAGAGCGTCGACCAGCACCCGCGTGGTCGCCCCGAAACCAGGCCCGATTTCGAGCACGTCGTCGCCCAGTTCGAACCGGGCGAGCCAGTCCGGCAGCACCTCGGCCACCGCGGCGGCCCACTTCTCCGAGCTGCAGAGCTTGCGGTGCATCAGGTTCATCGGCATGGCCTCGACGCTAGGGAGACGCCGCGCTGACTGGAAGACGATAGGCTGTCACGTCATGTCGCAGTACGGTCAAACCGGCGCGATGCTGCTCGGCGACCTCCCGATCGCGGCCGGAGCCTGGTTCCCCTGGCACGAACATCCGGCGCATCAGCTGGTGTGGGCCGCGAGCGGGGTCGCCGCGGTGATGGTCGGCGACGCGCAGTGGGTGCTGCCGTCCACGCGCGCGCTCTGGATCCCGGCCGGCGTCCGCCATCGCACCGGCGCGGCCGGGAACGTCGAACTGCGCGGTATCTACGCCGATCCGGAGCAGTGCCCGGTCGACTGGCCGTCCCCGCGAATCGTCCTTGTCCGGCCGCTGCTGCGGGAACTGCTCGAGCACCTGTCCGCGGACGGCATCAGCGACGACGCCCGCCGCCGCGCCGAAGCGGTCGCGTTCGACCTGCTGGAGCCGATGGACGTCGCGCCGATCGTGGTCCCCACACCCGCCGACCCCCGAGCCCGGGACGTCGCCGACGCGGTGCTCGCCGACCCCGCCGACTCGCGCGGCCTGGCCGAGCTGGGCCGGGACGTCGGCGCGAGCGAGCGGACGCTGGCCCGCGCGTTCGTCCGCGACTGCCGGATGACGTTCGGCACCTGGCGCACGCAAGCCCGGCTGCGCGCGGCGTTGCCGTTGCTGGCGCGAGGAACGCCGATGACGACCGTCGCGCACCGGGTCGGGTACGCGACGGCCAGCGCGTTCGTCGCCGCCTTCCGCCGGGCGGTCGGGGTGCCGCCGGGTGCCTACTTCAGCGCCACGACGGCAGCCACATTTCCGCCTGCCAATGGTCGTTCGTGATCGGGACGCCGTTGAGGATCGGCCACAGCCAGGCGAAGTTCGCGACCACCAGCCCGACGTAGAGCGACACGACGAGCAGACCGGTGCCCCGGCGCTCGAACCCGCGTTGGGCGCTGCCGAGGATCTGCCCGAGCGCGAGCACCAGGCCGAGCACCAGGAACGGGGCCATCGGCGTGGCGTAGAAGAAGTACATCTGCCGGTCGATGTTGGTGAACCAGGGGAGGTAGCCGGCGAAGTAGCCGGTGAGCACGGCGGCGTAGCGCCAGTCCGCGCGGAAGAACCAGCGCCACAGGCCCCAGCCGAGCATCGGGACGGCCAGCCACCACATCGCGGGCGTGCCGATCAGCATCGTCGCGCCGAGGCAGCGCGATTCGCCGCAGCCGGTGACGTTGCCGTCGTAGTAGTAGAGCATCGGGCGCAGGCCCATCGGCCACGTCCACGGCTTCGACTCCCACGGATGCGGATTGTCCTTGGGCGTCACCAGAGTTTCGTGGAAATGCAGCACGTTGGCCGTGTAGCTGCCGAGCGAGCGCAGCGCGGGCGGGATCCAGCCGAACATGCCCGGGTCGATGTTCTTGATCTCGGTGTAATGCCGGTCCGTCGCGGTCTCGCTGGCGAACCACGCCCAGTACGCCGCCAGGTACATCAGCACCGGCACGACGAGGATCGCCCACAGCGCGGGCGCGACGTCCCGCCGGATCGTGCCGACCCACGGCCGCTGCACGCCCGCCGCGCGCCGGGCCGCGACGTCGAAGAACACGGTGAGCAGGCCGAACGCCGCGATGTAGTACAGCGCCGACCATTTGACGCCGAAGGTCAGGCCGATCATCAGCCCGGCCGCGAACCGCCACCAGCGGAAGCCGAGCTTCGGTCCCCACGGCGACTCGTTGACCCAGCCCTCGCGCACCGCTACGGCCATCCGTTGCCGCACCTGGTCGCGGTCGCAGAGCACGCAGGCGAACGCGGCGAGCACGAAGAACGCGATGAAGATGTCGAGCATCCCCATCCGCGACTGCAGGTGCAGCACACCGTCGCAGATCACCAGCACGCCCGCGATGCCGCCGAGCAGCGTAGAGCGGGTCAGCCGGCGCGCGACGCGCACGGTGAGCAGCACGATCAGCGTGCCGGCCACCGCCGACATGAACCGCCAGCCCCAGCCGTTGTAGCCGAACAGCCACTCGCCCAGCGCGATGAAGTCCTTGGCCAGCGGCGGGTGCACGATCAGCTCGTACCCGGCGTTGTCCTCGTACCCGCCGTTGCGCAGCATCTGCGCGGCCTGGGGCACGTAGTGCTTCTCGTCGAAGACGGGACTGAGGTGGTCAGTGGGAAAGCCCAGATTCTGCATCCGGACGACGCCGCCGATCACGGTCAGCACGATCGTGACGATCCAGCCGCGCAGCCGGTCGGCGGGCATCGCCCGGCCGAGCAGGGTGGCTTCGCGGTCGGTCGGGGGACGGCGCGCGTCGACCGGGTCCGGCCGCACGCTCTCGTCGTCGGCACGGGTCAGCAGCGCGGTCACGGGGCCCGATAGTACGGCCTGATCCACCGGTGGCGTCTGGTTAGGCTGACTGCCATGACTTCTGCGTCCGGACGGCTCGTCCTCGCCGCCACCCCGCTGGGCGATCCCGGCGACGCGTCCGCCCGGCTGATCGAGGCGCTGGGCTCGGCGAATGTGATCGCGGCCGAGGACACGCGGCGCCTGCGCACCCTCGCCTCCGCGCTCGGCGTGTCGCCTTCCGGCCGGGTGGTGAGCTTCTACGAGGACGTCGAGACTGCCCGGCTGCCGAAGCTGCTGGAGGCGCTGCGCGACGGTGAGACCGTGCTGGTGGTGACCGATGCCGGGATGCCGAGCGTGTCCGATCCGGGCTTCCGGCTCGTGGCTGCGTGCGTCGAGGAGGACCTGCCGGTCACCTGCCTTCCCGGCCCGTCGGCGGTGACGACGGCGCTCGCGTTGTCCGGGCTGCCGTGTGACCGGTTCTGCTTCGAGGGCTTCGCGCCGCGCAAGCCCGGCGAGCGGACGAAGTGGCTGGCGGAACTGGCTGGGGAGCGCCGGACGGTGGTGTTCTTCGAGTCGCCGCATCGGGTGGCTTCGCTGCTCTCGGACGCCGCTGCCGCGTTGGGCGAGTCGCGGCGGGCCGCGGTGTGCCGGGAGCTGACGAAGACGTATGAAGAGGTCAAACGCGGCACCCTCGCGGAGCTGGCGGAGTGGGCGGCGGACGGCGTGCGCGGCGAGATCACGGTGGTGCTGGAGGGTGCGACGCCTCGGCAGGTGGAGGTATCGGACCTGGTGCCGGAGGTGGCGGACCGGGTCGCCTCGGGGGAGCGGCTGAAGACCGTCGCGGCCGAGGTGGCGGGAGCGGCGGGGGTGTCCACAAAGGAGCTTTACGCGGCGGTGCTCGCGGCTCGGAAGTGAGTCAGGGGACGGGCGTTGTCCGCGGCCACCTGGTGTTTCGCAGAGAACGGCCTGGACGACAGTCACCCGTGAACGCTAGCGGGCGCTCCCGCCGCGCAGGAGCATTTTCGCGGCCACCAAAGCCTTTTCCGCGTCGGGCTCTTCCCCGGTGATCGCGTCCGTATAAATAAACGACTCGCCGACCCGCACCAGCAGGTACGCCAGATCCGTCACCGGCAGCGGCGACTCCAACCGGCCCGCTGCGATCTCGTCCGACAGCAGAGCGGCCACCTTCTCAATGGTGCGCGACTGCACCAAACTCGCCTTGGTCGTCAACAACCTCAGCGCGCGCTCCGGTTCCCGGCGCAGAAACGCACGGAACGGCGCGGACGCGTTGACCGTCCGCACGAACGCCCCGATCGCCTCCGCGATGCCGTCCCCGCCGCGGCCTGCATAACTCACGTTATCCAGCACCGCCGCCGTTTCCGCCCACAGGATTTCGCTCAGCAGGTGGTCTCGGCTGCCGACCCAGCGGTGCAGGGTCGCGCGGCTGACGCCGAGGTCGCCGGCCAGGTCTCGCATGTCGACGCGGTCTCCGGCGAGGAACCGGGCGCGGGCAAGGCGGAAGGCCGCGACGGCGGCGGGTCGCGAGGTGCGGGCGGACAGTGGCGTGTCGATGTGTGAGACGTTAGCAGAGAGTGTCGCAGGAATGAGACATGTGGCAGGATGTCTCACAGAGAGCGAGAGGAGCCGCGGAGATGCGTGCTGTGCAGGTGACCGAGTTCGGCGGTCCCGAGGTGCTGAAGCCGGTCGAGCTGCCCGATCCGGTGGCGGGGCCGGGGCAGGTGCTGATCGAGGTCGACCGCGTCGGGCTGAATTACGCGGACACGCACCAGGCGGAGAACTCGTATCTCGCCCCGAGCAAACTGCCGCTCGTGCCCGGCGGCGAGGTCGTCGGCCGCACGGCGGACGGCAAGCGCGTGGTCGCGCTGCTCAACGACGGCGGCGGTTACGCCGAGCGCGTCGCGGCCGACGAGGCCATGACGTTCCCGGTGCCGGACGGCGTCGACGACCTCAACGCGCTCTCGATGCTGGTCCAGGGCGCGACCGCGTGGATCATGCTGCGCAAGAACGCTCACCTCGAACCCGGCGAATCCGTGGTCGTGCACGCCGCGGCGGGCGGGGTCGGGTCGATCGCGGTGCAGCTCGCGAACGCGTGGGGCGCGGGCCGGGTCATCGCGACCGCGAGCAGCGAGGAGAAGCGCGCGCTGGCGATCGAACTCGGCGCGGACGTCGCGGTCGATTCCCGCGCGGAGAACATGACCGAAGTGCTCCGGGAAGCCAACGACGGCAAGCGGGTCGACGTCGTCCTCGACATGGTCGGCGGCCCGACGACCGACCAGAGCATCGCCGCGCTCGCCCCGTTCGGCCGTCTGGTGTTCTACGGGATGGCCGGCCGGCGGTCGCCGAAGCCGATCGAGCTGCGCAATCTTCTCGGCCACAGCACGACCGTCGCCGGGATGTGGCTGCCGCATGTGTTCCGCCTGCCGGGCAACGTTTTCGGCACCGCGCTCAGCGAGCTGTTCGCGATGGTGCAGGACGGGAAGCTCCGCGCGATCGCGGGCGGCGAGTACGCCTTGGCGGACGCGCGGAAGGCACACGAGGCGCTGCGTTCCCGCGGCACGACGGGCAAGCTGCTGCTCGACCCGCGCCGATAACCCTCGTGAGTGTTGATCACGGTTCTCACCGTGATCAACACTCACGAGGGTTGGCCAGCAGTTCCTCCAACGGTGCCGCTTTGTGCAGGCATTCCTGCCATTCCGCGGCGCTGTCCGAATCCGCGGTGATCCCGCCGCCGACCCCGAGCGCGATCCGGTCCCCGGCGATCTCGAACGTCCGGATCGCCACGTTCAGCTCCAGCCCCGCCAGCGGCGACACCATCCCGACCGCGCCGGTGTACACGCCGCGCGCGGCCGGTTCCAGTTCGGCGATCAGTTCCAGAGCCCGGATTTTCGGCGCGCCGGTGACGGAACCCGGAGGGAATGTCGCCGCCAGGAGCTCGGCGTCGGTCACGCCGTCCGCCAGCACACCCTCCACAGTGGACGCCAGATGCCATACCCCCGGAGCCGGACGCACCGCGAGCAGTTCCGGCACCACGACGCTGCCGACCTCGCACACCCGGCCCAGGTCGTTGCGCACCAGGTCGGTGATCATCACGTTCTCCGCGACGTCCTTCGCCGACTGCCGCAACCGCAGCGCGTTGCCGTCGTCCGCCGGACCGCGGCGGGGCAGCGTGCCCTTGATCGGCGACGACCGCACGCGGCGGCCGTGGCGTTCCACAAACAGTTCCGGCGACAGCGAAACCACCGAACCCCATTCACCGGTGACGTAAGCCGCCCGTCGCGGAGCCAGCCGTCGCACTCCTTCCGCGAACAGCGCGGCGGGCGATCCCTCGAACGTCCCGGTGAACCGCGAGCAGATGTTCGCCTGGAACAGTTCGCCCGCTTCAATCTCGTGGACGCACGCCTTCACCGCCAGCTCGTGCCCAGACGGCCGGTCCAACGCACTAGCGGACCACGCGAACTCCGCCGAACCAGCCAGCGCCCGCTCAATCACGGCAAGCTGCGCGTCGGCGTCCCCTTCGAGCGACTCGAACCAGCACCCGCCCGCCGCGTCCCAGCGCAGCACGTGATCCGCCCAGCCCCAGGCCGACGCGGGAACCCCGGTCGAACGTCCGGACGGATCCGCCGGGTCGTAAGCCAGAAAACCGAACCACCCACCGCCGATGCGCTCGGAAGGACCCGACACCGAAAAATCCGACGGGAACGGACGGGGAGTCACCGCCACGAACGGTGCCACCACCGCCCGCGACCCGAACCAGTCCCCGCACACCGCGGCGGGCTCGGGCAGACCGTGCGCCCGCGCGTACGCGGACAGCAGAACAAGCGCCCGCGAAGGCGTCAGGTCGGTCCGCAGCCGCTGGAAACGCATCGCGCCATTGTGCCGGAAACCGGCGATGACCAGCGGAAAAGGTGATCAGAGCAGCACATCGGACAGCGCGAACGGATAGACCACCGCGTCCTGGGCGACCGGACCGCAGACACCCGGCACTCCTGACGTGAAGGCGTGCTGGTGCAGCCCGAGCCGCGAATGGAACCAGCCGGGCCGCCCGGGAATGCCGTTGTGCCGCACGAGCCACAGCACGACGTCGGAATCGGCCCAGCGGTCCGGGTGCAGGCGATGCGCCCAGCAGTCGTGCCCGGCGTACACGAGCACCCGGCGGATCCGCGCGGCGTGCCGCACGTGCTTGATCCACGCCTTCACGAACCGGTCGTCGACGCTCTGCGCGTCCACCTCGAGCGCGGGGGCGAGCGACCCGGGCGCGAACGCGCCGAGCCTGCTTGCCGTCCGGACGAAATGGTCGGCCTGGTCGTGCACCGCGCCAGGCCGTGCGTAATGCCGGGCCCCGGTGTGGATGCCCGCGTGCTGAGCCGCGGCCAGCGTCCGCTCCGCGCCCGGATCGCTCCAATTGACGTTTTCGCTGATCGTGACCGAGGCGAACCGCACGTCGGCGCCGCGCACCGCCGCCCAATCGAGCACCTGCTCGCGATGAGTGAGCGTGAGTCCGCGCCCGCTCTCCGGTTCCGCCACCTAGCACCCCTGACCAGCCCCACGACGGGTGAAAGGCCACCCTACGTCCGCGGTTCCGGAGCGGGGTGACCTTTCCCGGCGTGTCGATAGGGATTGATCAGGCGTTTTCCCGCTGGAAGGTGCGCGTTCCCCACCACACGGCCAAAACGGCCATGACCAGCACGACCACGCTGCCGGTGAACAGCGCGCCCATCGAGAAGTCGCCGCGGAAGCTGTTGCGCTCCACGTCGACCACGTGCCGGAACGGGTTGATCTGCGAGATCGTGTACAGCCACTTCGGGGCCAGCCCGGACGTGATCGGGATGAGGATGCCGGACAGCAGCAGCAACGGCATCAGCACCGCGTTGAGCAGCGCCGGGAACGCCTCCTCGCTCTTGAGCGTGAGCGCCAGCGCGTAGGAGCAGGACGCCAGCGTGAGCGCGAGCAGGAACACGATCAGCAGGCTCAGCAACACGCCGGCGAACGGTGCGTTCAGATCGAACACCAGGTAGGCGAGCAGGATGATCAGCACCGCCTGCACGGCCGCCTGCAACGCGTTCGCCAGCACCTTCCCGAGCAGCAGCGCGGACCGGTGCACCGGGGTGACGCGCAGCCGTTCGACCACGCCGGACCGGAACTCGGCCAGCAGCCCGAAGCCCACGAACGAACTGCCGAACAGCGCCAGCTGCGCGATCAGCGCGGGCGTGAGCACCATCCAGCCGTCGACCTCGGACATCCCCTGCGCCCCGAGCGACTTCACCAGCAGCGGGCCGAAGAAGAACAAATACAGCAGCGGCTGGGCGAGGCCGATCAGCAGCCAGGCCGGGTTCCGCAGGGCGCCCAACATGTCGCGGCGGAAGATCAGCCAGGTGTCATGCCACACCGGACACCTCCGGTTCCGCCGGCGCGGGCTGCTCGGCTTCGCGCAGCGACCGGCCGGTGAGAGTAAGGAATACGTCGTCCAAGGTCGGCCTCGTGACCTGCATCGAGCTGGTCGGGATCTCCTTGGCGTCGAGCGCGCGCAGCAGCTCCGGCATCGCGGTGTCGCCGCGCGGCACCCGGAACCGGATCGACCCCTCGCGCACGGTGAACTCGTGCGCGCCGGGCAGCTGCCGGGCCAGGTCCGCGGCGGCTTCGGCGGAGCGCGGATCCACCTCGATCGCCACGCCGTCGCCGGAGACTTGCTCCTTCAGCGCGTCCGGATGGCCCTCGGCGACGATCCGGCCGTCGTCGATCACGATCAGCCGGTCGGCCAGCGCGTCCGCCTCGTCGAGATAGTGGGTGGTCAGGAAGATCGTGACGCCCTGTTCCGCGCGCAACCGCCGGATGTGCTCCCACAGGTTCGCCCGGCTCTGCGGGTCGAGCCCGGTGGACGGCTCGTCCAGGAACACCAGTCCCGGCGAATGGATCAGCCCCAGCGCGATGTCGAGCCTGCGCCGCTGACCCCCGGACAGCGTCTTCGTGGCCCGCTGGCCGAGGCCGGTCAGGTCGAGCTGCTCGGTGAGCACCTTGGCGCGCGCGATCGCGTCGGCCTTGCTCATCCGGTACAGCCTGCCCTGCAGCTCCAGTTCCTCGTCCACGCGCACTTCGGGCGCGGTGCCGCCGCCCTGCGCGACGTACCCGATGTTGCGGCGCACCCCCGCCGCGTCGGTGAGCAGGTCGTGCCCGCCGACGGTCGCCGTGCCCGCGGTCGGTTTCAGCAAGGTGGTGAGCATGCGCAGCGTGGTCGTCTTGCCCGCCCCGTTCGGGCCGAGGAACCCGACCAGTTCGCCCGCCTCGACGTCGAGATCGACCCCCTTCACCGCGTGCACCTCGCCACCGGCTCGGCCCTTGCGCCGGAACCGCCGCTCGAGTCCGCGTGCCGTGATCATGGACAACCCCCTCTCCTCCCAGAAAGATCAGCTAGTCAAGCTTGACTAGCTGACGCGCACACTGTGCCCGACGGGGAGAGAGTTAGTCAAATTTGATTACTCGGGAGCCGGCGGCCCGAAGGCCGAACCAGGATCGTCGGCCATCACGTACTCGCCCGCTTCCAGCCGCTCGATCAGCCCGGCGAGCCATTCCCGGCTCGCGCTGGCGATCCCGCCCCACAAGCGGAACAGCTCGTACACGTGCGGCGGCTTGCCCCAGGTGTCGTCCTCGAGGCTCAGCCGCGACCGGCGTTCTTCCGCTTCGAAGTGGATCAGGTTCTGCCTGAGCAGGCTGATCGTGTACTTGCGGGGGAGCGCGGGCATCAGGCTCACCGCCGCGCACAGCTCCGCGTTGCTCGCGCTGGGATCGGACAGCCCCTTCGCGATGAGCACCTGGAACTCCTGCTCGCCCGCGGGCGACAGCCGGTAGGCGACCCGGTCCGGCCCGCCGTCGCCCGGTTCGACGTCGATCTTCTCCAGCAGGTCCTCGGCGGCCATTTTCTTGAGCGCGTGGTAGATCGAACCGGGCTGGACGTTCGCCCATTTGTCCGCCGACCAGGACAGCAGTTCGCGGCGCACCTGGTAGCCGTGCGCGCGGCCGAACATCCGCACGACCCCGAGCACCAGCAGACGCGTCGCCGACACCTGCTCTCCCTTCCCCGACCACCACGAAACGCACTGGAGCGCATCCGTAGGCTAAACAGGTATGAGCACCCCTGTGTTGACCGCGGTGGCCTGGCCCTACGCCAACGGCCCCCGCCACATCGGCCACGTGTCCGGATTCGGCGTCCCGTCCGACGTCTTCTCCCGCTACCAGCGAATGGCCGGCAACCGGGTGCTCATGGTGTCCGGGACCGACGAACACGGCACGCCGATCACCGTCCAGGCGGACAAAGAGGGGATGACCCCGCAGGAGACCGCGGACAAGTACACCCGCCAGATCGACCAGGACCTGCAGGGACTCGGCCTTTCCTACGACCTGTTCACCCGCACCACCACCGGCAATCACGCCGCGGTGACGCAGGAGATCTTCCTCGCGCTCAACCGCAACGGCTACGTGGTCCCGAAGACCACCCGCGGCGCGATCAGCCCGTCCACCGGCCGCACGCTGCCCGACCGCTACATCGAGGGCACCTGCCCGATCTGCGGCTACGACGGCGCGCGCGGCGACCAGTGCGACAACTGCGGCAACCAGCTCGACGCGGCCGAGCTGATCAACCCGAAGTCGCGGATCAACGGCGAGACGCCGAAGTTCGTCGAGACCGAGCACTACTTCCTCGACCTGCCCGCGTTCACCAAAACCCTCGGCGACTGGCTGGGCACCAAGACCGACTGGCGGCCCAACGTCCTCAACTTCACCCGCAACCTGATCGACGACATGCGGCCGCGGCCGATCACCCGCGACCTCGACTGGGGCGTGAAGATCCCGCTGGACGGCTGGCGCGACCAGCCGCTCAAGCGGTTCTACGTCTGGTTCGACGCGGTCATCGGCTACTTCTCCGCCAGCGTCGAATGGGCCCGCCGCAACGGCACGCCGGACGCCTGGCAGGAGTGGTGGACCAACGCGGACGCGCGCGCCTACTACTTCATGGGCAAGGACAACATCACCTTCCACGCCCAGATCTGGCCCGCGCTGCTGCTCGGCCAGAACGGCGACGGCGACCGTGGCGGCGAGGCCGGCAAGTACGGCAAGCTGCACCTGCCGGACGAGATCGTGTCCAGCGAGTTCCTCACCATGAGCGGCTCGAAGTTCTCGACCTCGCGCGGCACGGTCATTTACGTGCACGACTTCCTGCGCGAGTTCGGCCCGGACGCGCTGCGCTACTTCATCTCGGTGGCCGGGCCGGAAACCCAGGACACCGACTTCACCTGGGACGAGTTCGTCCGGCGGACCAACTTCGAGCTGGCCAACGAATGGGGCAACCTCGTCAACCGCTCGATTTCGATGGCGCACAAGAACAACGGAGCGGTTCCGGCTCCTACCGCGCCCGCCCCGGCGGACGAGGAGCTGAAGGCGCTGTCGCGGCAGGCGTTCGAGACGGCGGGCGGGCACCTGGCGCGGTCGCGGTTCAAGCTGGCCGCGGCTGAGGCGATGCGGGTGGTCACGGCGGCTAACCGGTACCTGTCGGATCAGGAGCCGTGGAAGCTCAAGGACAACCCGGACCGCCGGGACGCGGTGCTGCACACGGCGTTGCAGGTGGTCAGTGACGCTAATACGTTGCTGACGCCGTTCTTGCCGCATTCGGCGCAGAAGGTGCATGAGGCTCTTGGCGGGACCGGAGTTTGGGCTGCGCAGCCTGAGCTTCAGGAGGTCGAGGACCTTGACGTGCCGGATCGGATCAACCCGATTCTTACTGGCGATTACAAGAGCGAGCAGGCGAAGTGGGAGTCGAAGCCGATCGAGATCGGGCGGCCGTTGGAGAAGCCGACGCCGTTGTTCACGAAGCTGGACCCGAAGTTGGGGGAGACTGGTCCGGAGTGGGCTCCGATCGTGACTGAGTGAGGTCTCGTCTCGGGCGGCTCGTCGCCTGGCGGCGACATTGCGGTTGTTGGGTTGCGTGGGGGCACCCCGAAGTTGAGTGTGACTACGGCGCGGGGGTGCTTGTCAAGGCGGGAAAGATGCCTTGACATGCACCTCCGCGCCGTGTTTTTGGCTTCGTACCGGGGTGCGGGGGGTGGTGTGGGTGCTTGGTGAGGTGGGTGCGCTGGCTGCGGTTGGTGGTGGGTGCGCGGTTTGGGTGGGTGGGTTCGTGGGGTTCGCGGGTTGCGGCTGGGTGCATCGCGGCGATAGCGAGGCGGTCCGTGAAGGGCTCCTTGCGGGAATCTGAGTCCGTGAGGGTTCCCCTCACGGCATCCGGGGGCGGGTGCGCAGTAGCTTGGGGGCCATGGGTGACGAAAAGCGCGAACTTCCCCCGATCCCCGACCGGCTGCCGGTGACGGTGGTCGACGCGCACACTCACCTGGACGCGTGCGGAGCGAAGACCGCGGCCGATGTCGCGGAGATGGTCGACCGGGCGGAGCGGGCTGGAGTTGCTCGCGTCGTCACTGTCGCGGACGATCTCGCCGCTGCTCGCTGGGCTTCCGAAGCGTCCACCTGGGACTCTCGCGTCTTCGCCGCGGTGGCTATCCATCCCACGCGTACCAAGGAATTCGGGCCGGATGAACAGTCCGAAGTGGAGCGTTTGGCGCGCGGGGAGCGAGTGGTCGCGGTTGGCGAGACCGGCCTCGATTACTACTGGGACTACTCGCCGCACGACGCGCAGCAGGCGGCGTTTCGCTGGCACATCGACCTCGCGAAGCGGCTTGGCAAGGCGCTCATGATCCACGATCGTGACGCGCACGAGGACGTGCTTCGCATTCTTGACGAGGAAGGCGCGCCCGAGACGGTCGTCTTCCACTGCTTCTCTGGCGACGAGCGCATCGCGCGCCGCTGTATCGACAAGGGCTACATCTTGTCGTTCGCCGGCACGGTCACCTTTAAGAACGCGCGCGGGCTGCACGAGGCCGCGCGCATCGTGCCGCGTGGGCAGTTCCTCGCCGAGACGGACGCGCCGTTTCTGACGCCTCATCCCTACCGTGGGCGGCCGAACGAGCCGTATTGCACCGCCTACACCGTTCGCTTCCTCGCCCAGCTGCGCGGCGAAGCGGTCCACGAGGTGGCCGAAGCGGTCCGGACCACTGCCGAACGCGCATACCAGCTGCCCACGTGATTCCGTAGTGTCACAACGGGTTGCACGGATTGCGACATTCGAGACCGCGCATTCGTCCACCTGATGAGTGACACAAGTCACGACACTCCGGGGGGTGTTTGCGCAACCTGCCGACACCCGTTACTGTCCCGTGATCGTGCCGGTCGGTACCGCGCAGCGGAGCCGGCTGATACGCCCACCAGTCACGTCAGTGCACGTCGGGGAAGCGGAACCGAGGTTGGTACGACTCGGAACCGTGACGATGGCGCTGGCTGGGGGTGTCGGACTTGAGAGGCGCGCCCGAGGGTGCGTCGCGAACGAAGGACGACGCGCGACGATCGCGCGGTGTCTTGGGAAAGGGAACGACCCGGTGACTGGTAGTCGGCAGGATGACTCGCGTCTTGACGCGGGTTCGGCGTATTTCTCCTCCTCCGAGTCCTCGGTGGCCGTGCTCGACCGCGAGCTCGAGGACACCGCCTACGGGCAGCTTGACTTCTCCGACGAGCTCCGCGTGACCGAGCAGGACGTGCTCGCCGCGCTCGGCCCGGACGCCGACGCTCTGATGTCGGAAATCGACGTCGACGTCGACGAGCTGATCCGCCTCATCAACGCGGAAACCACGATGCTTCCGCCGCTCGTCCTCCCGGACGAGGTCGAGCAGGACCGCACCGCCTCCCCGCAGGCCAAGAAGGCCGCGGTCGAGGAAGGGCTGCGCGAGGCGACCAAGACCTGGAAGCGCCGCTTCCTCAAGGGCGCCGTGCTCTCGCTGCTGGTCACCGTCGGCGGTGGCGGCGCGGCGGCGCTCGCGATGAACAAGAGCATCACCGTCGACGTCGACGGCCACCAGCAGACCGTGCACAGCTACGGCGGCACCGTCGGCGAGGTGCTCAAGGACGCGGGCCTGTCGGTCGGCGAGCACGACGCGCTTTCGCCCTCTCCGCAGGCGGAGGTCGGCGACGGCGGCGTCATCAAGCTCGAGCGCGGCCGTCAGCTGAACCTCGTCGTGGACGGCGTGTCGCGGCCCTCCTGGGTCCGGGCGACCACGCTCGGCGAGGCCATGAACCAGCTCGGCATGGGCAGCATGCTTTCGCAGGGCGCGTGGACGTCGATGCCGTCGTCCGGCGAACTGCCGCTCGAGGGCTCCACCGTCCAGGTCAAGACCCTCAAGCACATCACGCTTTTCGACGGCACCAACGCGCCGCGCCAGGTGAGCACCAACGCGGTGACCACCAAGGAGCTCGTCTCCGACCTGAAGCTGAACCTGGGCCCGGACGACGCGATCGAGGGCGGCCTCGACGTCAGCCTGAAGAACGGCGCCGAGGTCCACGTCAGCCGCATGGGCGTGTCGATGGTCAACCAGGAAGAGACCATCGACCCCGAGGTGCAGAAGGTCGACGACCCGACGCAGCTGCAGGGCCAGCAGAGCGTCGAGGACCCGGGCACGCCGGGCAAGAAGCTGGTGACCTACAAGGTCACCAAGCGCAACGGCGAAGAGATCTCTCGCGAGCAGGTCTCGGAGAAGACCCTGGTCGAGGCCAAGGCCAAGATCATCAAGGTCGGCACCAAGCAGCCGCCGCAGCCGGCGATCGGCGACGGGTCCGCGTGGGACCGCATCGCGCAGTGCGAGTCGGGCGGCAACTGGGCCATCAACTCCGGCAACGGCTACTACGGCGGCCTCCAGTTCGACAAGCAGACCTGGGACGCCTACGGCGGCGACCAGTACGCGTCCCTGCCGAACCAGGCGAGCCGGGAGCAGCAGATCGCGGTGGCCGAGAAGGTCCGCGACGCTCGTGGCGGCAGCTACAGCGCCTGGCCGGTCTGCGGCCAGCGCGCCTGACCGAATTTTCCGCCGGTGGTCGTGGGCTTCGTGCCCGCGGCCACCGGCTTTTTCGTGCCGCGAGCAGGGTCGCGGGCGGCGCTGGGTAGGCTCGTCCGGTGGTGGAACTGCTGGGACCCGCCGAAATCCGCGGGCTGGCCGACGAACTCGACGTCCGGCCCACGAAGAAGCTCGGGCAGAACTTCGTGCACGACCCCAACACGGTCCGCCGCATCGTCGAACTCGGCGGCGCGCGGCCGGGGGACGTCGTCCTGGAGGTCGGGCCCGGGCTCGGCTCGCTGACGTTGGGGCTGCTCGCCGCGGGCGCTCAGGTCATCGCTGTGGAGATCGACCCGGTACTCGCCGCCCGCCTGCCGCGCACCGTGGCCGAGCGCGCGCCGGAGGCAGCGGACCGGCTGACCGTCGTCGGAGCTGACGCGCTGCGGGTGCGGGCCGCCGATCTGCCTGCGGAGCCGGTGTCGATCGTGGCGAACCTCCCGTACAACGTCGCGGTGCCGGTGGTGCTGCACCTGCTGGCCGAACTGCCGTCGCTGCGCGGCGGGCTCGTGATGGTCCAGACCGAGGTCGCCGACCGGATGGCTGCCGGACCGGGCAGCCGCACCTATGGCGTGCCGAGCGTGAAGCTCGCTTGGTACGGCCCGGCGCGCAAGGTCGCCGCGGTGCCGCGTGCGGTGTTCTGGCCGGTGCCGAACGTCGATTCCGCGCTGGTGTCGTTCACCCGGACTGACCCGGTGTCCGGCGTGGATCGCGCGCGGCTGTTCGCTGTGGTCGACGCGGCGTTCTCTCAGCGGCGCAAGACATTGCGGGCGGCTTTGGCCGGGTGGGCCGGTTCCGCCGAGCGGGCTGGCGAGCTGCTCGCGCAGGCGGGGATCGATCCGAAGACGCGCGGGGAGCAGCTGGACGTGCACGCGTTCGCCCGGATCGCGGCTGCCGGAAACTGAGCAGGAACCCCTGCCGCGACGACGACGCTGGGTTCCCCAGTACCGTCGCTGGTCCGCCTTCTCCCTCGCGCTCCTTCGCAGGCGTGGCGAGCACCTCCCCCATCGCGGTACACCTTCGCCAGTCGAGCTCGTTTTCGCTGTTCAACGGCGGGAGCGCGGCGGGTATTCCGCGATCGGGAGCTGGGTTTGCGTCATCGCTGATCGTGGGCGATTCGGGGCCGCGCCACTACTCTCGGTCATGGCGTGAGCGCGGTGGAAGCTGTGACGAGCGGCTCGTCCGGCCCGCGGCATTCGGGGGAGTCCGCGTGCTCCCCGCTCCCGATTGTTCCGCGGCGCGACCGGAGGTGCTTCGCTCCGGTGACCTATCTCGACCCGGCCGTGGACCCGCCGAGCCGAGCGCCGAGGCCTGGGAGCGAAGCGCCCTTGACAACGAAAAAAGTCTTGTTCCATAAAGATCCTTGATCGTCCACAGTGGAACGAACTAGTTCGCGAACGCCAGTCGTCACGAGCGTTTCGCAGGTCGAGGCACTGTTCGGCGACCGAGGTTCCGGGTTTCGCGCTACAGGACGGGTGTCCCGGCATGCGGGCACCACCAGACGTGTGATCTGCACCAACGCGCTTGCGTTCAGCCAATGGGATCGGCTTTACTCGAAAGCGTCCATCCCGAGCGACTGAGAGACCTGGCTCGCCGAAGTCGCAGCAACCACCCTCCGCAGGGCAGGTGCTACCGCCAGGACCGATGGAGGCTGTTTTCGATGAAGAGGGTCACCCGCCCGCTCCTGCTGACCCGCCGGCGCGTAGTCGACGAAGGTCGCCGCTCGGTATGTGCGTGTCGACGCTCCATGGTCATCGCCTGATCGTTTTTTCCGCACTTTCTTGCGCCGTCCACTGTGGACGGTAATTCGATGACGCCTGGCGCGCCCGGAAACGGCGCCGCGCCTCGTTTGCCTGGAGCCCTTTCGTGATCACTGTCGAAAACGTGTCCAAGTCCTTTCCCTTCCACGGAAACCGGGTCGCCGCGCTGCGCGACGTGAGCGTTGACGTGCAAGCCGGCTCGCTGTTCGGGGTCGTGGGTCCGTCCGGTTCCGGCAAGTCGACCCTCGCCCGCTGCATCGCGCTGCAGGAGCGTCCCGACCGCGGCGTCGTGCGGCTCGACGGCCTCAATACCGCGACGCTCGACGGCAAGCGGCTGCGGGAGATCCGCCGCCAGCTGGGGGTCGTCGGGACCAAGCCGGAGCTGATCGCCGAGCGCACCATCGCCGGCAACATCGCCAGCCCGCTGGAGCAGCTGGGCGTCGACGGCCCGCAGCGGCGCAGCCGGGTCGGCTCGCTGCTCGACCTGGTCGGCCTCACCGCCCGCGCCGCACAGAAGCCGGAAGAACTCACCGACGGCCAGCTTCGCCGGGTCGCGGTCGCGAAGGCGCTCGCGGCCGGACCGGCCGTGCTGCTCGCCGACGACCCGACCGCCGGGGTCGCCGCCGAGGAGGCCGGCGCGGTGCTCGCCGTGCTCGACCGGGCACGGGCCGAGCTGGGCGTGACGGTCGTCGTCACCACGCCGGACGCGGACGTCGTCCGCCGGGTCTGCGACGACGTCGCGGTGCTCGACAACGGCGCGATCGTCGAGCGCGGCACGGTGCTTGACCTGATCTCGACGCCGGACAGCTGGACCGCGCAGGCGGTGCTGCCGTCGATCGAGACGTCGCGCGCCCAATCCGCGAAGTACGACCGCTCGGTCGACGTCGTCCTGATCGGTTTCGCGTCGGTGGGCGCGTTGCTGCCCGAGGCGGCCAGCCGCTTCGACGTGGAACTCGCCACCATCGGCGGCGGTCTCACCCGCATCGGGGACACCCCGATCGCCCGCTTCCGTCTCGGTGTCCGCGGCGAGCGGGCCGACGCCGCGCTGTCCTGGATCTCCGACCGGGGCGCGCACGTGAGCCAGCCGGTTCGCGGACCGCAGAGCGTGGTCGCTGCCTGATTTCCCTTTCGCCGAACCGTTTTTCGAGGGCCGCTCCAACCAGTTGGGGCGGCCCTCGCCGTATCCGCGGGACGCGCCGCCCCAGAAATTGGGTCACCCGGCCGGACTATTGGGACAACCGTCCTGAAGTCTGTCCATTGTGGTCGTTGCGGCGGAGGATCTCCGCGAGCTCCGGATCCGCGTGCGCCTCGGCGGTCTGCTTCCACGTGGCCACGAGGGTGGCGAACGGTGCCGGGTTGCCGAGCGATTCGGCTCGCTCCAGGGTTTCGGCCAGTTCGCCGGCGAACGTCCGCACCTCGTCCGCCGACAGGTACCGCGCCCACGGGAACGCGGCGGGCAGCGCCTCGGCGGCGAGCGCGGCCGTCTCGTTGCTGCGGCGCATCAGCTCCACGAGGAGCGTGACGGTCGCCGAAAACCCGGCCGCTGCCTGCTCGGCGCGGTCGGCGGTGACCAGGACCAGATCGGGTTTGTCCTTCTCCCGTCGGCGAATCCGGACCGAACGGCTCGGCGAACCTTCGAGCTGTTCGACGACCCGGCGGGGGTGCAGGGACAGCTCGGACAGGTTGACCTCCGGAGCGCGCATAGTTCCAAAGTAGTTCCAAACTAGTCCGCCTGACCACTCCCGGACGACGACTGGGGGAACTTCTGCGCCGACGTTTTCTCCTGGCGGGACCTGGCGCGGCGCAGCCACGTAGGCTGGACGGGTGCTCGCCGTCGTTCCTCCACCAGTCACCGTCCGGGTCCCGGCCAAGGTCAACCTGCACCTGGCCGTCGGCGACCTGCGGGCGGACGGGTTCCACGAGCTGGTCACCGTCTTCCAGGCGCTTTCGCTCACCGACGAGGTGACCGTCGCGGCCGCCGACGAGCCCGGGCTCGAGGTGTACGGCGAGGGGGAGCGCACGGTGCCCACCGACGGCGCCAATCTCGCCTGGCGCGCGGCTCGCGAACTGGCCTCCTACGCCGGACGGCCGGACGCGGACGAGCCGAAGGTGCGAATCGTGCTGCGCAAGGGCATTCCGGTCGCCGGCGGCATGGCGGGCGGGAGCGCGGACGCGGCGGCGGCGCTGGTCGGGCTCTCGTCGCTGTGGAAGCTCGACGTCACGCGCGACGAGCTGGCCACCGTCGCCGGACGGCTGGGCAGCGACGTGCCCTTTGCGCTGTACGGCGGCACTGCGCTCGGCACCGGCCGGGGTGAGCAGCTCGTGCCGGTGCTCGCGCGGCACACGTTCCATTGGGTGCTGGCCTTCGACGAGGAAGGTCTGTCCACGCCCAAAGTGTTCGGTGAACTCGACCGGCTGCGCGCCGACGGCAAACCGCCGCGGATCGGATCGCACACGCCGGTCGTGGAGGCGCTCGCGTCGGGTGATCCTCGCCAACTCGCCCTGTTGCTCGGCAATGACTTGCAGGCGGCCGCGGTGTCGCTGCGGCCCGGCCTGCGCCGCACGCTGCGCGCTGGGGTGAACGCGGGCGCGCTGGCCGGATGCGTGTCCGGCTCCGGGCCGACCTGCGCGTTCCTGTGCTCCGACGCGGAGACCGCGGTCGAGGTGGCCGCTGAGCTGTCCGGCGCGGGAGTCTGCCGCACGGTGCGGGTCGCGCACGGCCCGGTGCCCGGGGCCCGGGTGGTCGGCGGCGACGACGCGCCGCGCAACGCGCCGCCGCGCGTGCACGCCTGAAAAGCTTGAATCAACAGTCCACAGTGGAAAGGATCCGGATGGCCAACCTGGTCAACCTGGAATCGGTGAGCAAGTCCTACGGCGTGAAGCCGTTGCTGGACAACGTTTCCCTCGGCATCGCCGAGGGGCAGCGAATCGGTGTCGTCGGGCTCAACGGCGGCGGCAAGACGACGCTGCTCGAAGTCCTTTCCGGACTGAGCGAGCCGGATTCCGGCCGGGTGAGCCAGGTGCGCGACCTGAGGATGGCCGTCGTCACCCAGCGCACCGAACTGCCAACGGGCAGCACGGTCGGCGATGTGGTGCTGCAGCGCTACGGAGCCGAGCACGAATGGGCCGCCGACGCGCGCGTCCGGTCTATTGTGGACGGTCTGGGCATCACCGCGATCGGCCTCGACACCCCGACCGCGAACCTGTCCGGTGGCGAACGCCGTCGCGTCGCACTGGCCGCCGCGCTCACCGGCGAACTCGACCTGGTGGTGCTCGACGAGCCCACTAACCACCTTGACGTCGAAGGCGTTCGCTGGCTCGCCGACCATCTGCTGGGCCGCCGGATCGCGGTCGTGGTCGTGACGCACGACCGGTGGTTCCTCGACACCGTCGCGAGCCTCACGTGGGAGGTCGCGAACGGCAGGGTCGAGCAGTACGAAGGCGGTTACGCCGACTGGATTTTCGCGCGCGCCGAACGGGCCCGCCTCGCCGCGACCGCGGAGGAGAAGCGGCAGAACCTGGCGCGCAAGGAATTGGCGTGGCTGCGGCGCGGCCCGCAGGCGCGTTCCTCGAAGCCGCGGTACCGCGTCGAGGCCGCCGAGGCGCTGATCGCTGACGTGCCGCCGCCGCGCGATTCCGTGGAGCTGATGGCGTTCGCGAAACGCCGGCTCGGCAAGACGGTGCTGGAACTGGAAGACGTGTCGCTGTCCGTCGGCGACCGGACTCTGCTCGACCACGTCACGTGGCGGATCGGTCCGGGCGACCGGATCGGTCTCGTCGGCGTGAACGGCTCCGGCAAGACCACGTTGCTGAAACTGCTGGGCGGCGACGTCGAATCGTCGACCGGACGGCGGGTGCAAGGCAAGACGGTCGCGCTCGCGCACCTGCGGCAGGAACTCGACGACCTGCCCGCCGATCTTCGCGTGCTGCAGGCGATCGAGCAGGTCGCGGGCCGCGTCGTGTTCGGCAAGCAGGAGATGACCGCGTCGCAGCTGGGCGAGAAGCTCGGCTTCCCGGCCGCTCGCCAGTGGACGCCGGTCGGCGACCTCTCCGGCGGCGAACGGCGCCGGCTGCAGCTGTGCCGGTTGCTGATGGCCGAGCCGAACGTGCTGCTGCTGGACGAGCCGACGAACGACCTGGACATCGACACCCTGCAGCAGCTCGAAGACCTGCTCGACGGCTGGCCGGGCACGATGGTGGTGGTCTCGCACGACCGGTACCTGGTGGAGCGGGTCTGCGACGCCACGTACGCGCTCCTCGGCGACGGCAAGGTCACCCACCTGCCGGGCGGCATCGAGGAGTACCTGCAGCGCCGCGCTCGCGCGAAGGAAGCCGCGCCGCGTCGCGAGGCACCTCCCGCGGAGAAGACCGAGGCCAAGCGCAGCGCGGCGGAAACCCGTGCGGCGCAAAAGGAATTGGGCCGGTTGGAGCGGAAGCTGGACCAGCTCGCGAAGCGGGAAGAGAAGCTGCACGCGGCGCTCGCGGAGGCGGCGACCGACCCGGAGAAGCTGATCGAGCTGAACACCGACCTGAAGGCCGTGCTGGCGGAAAAGGACGACGTCGAGGCGCGCTGGCTGGAGACGTCCGAACTCGCCGAGTGAGGCCGCGTCCGCAACCCGTCATCCGCCGTTCACGCCGCCGCGGGAAGGCCCGGAAAAACCGGACAGTAATCTGACGCACATGAGTCGGTTTGTGGACACACTCGTCGGGACTGCGGCGGACCGGGGGCAGCGGCGCGGCATGGTGACCGGCGAGCCCAAGGAGCCGGTGCGCCGGACTTGGGCCCAGGTGCACGACGAAGCCCGCCGGGTCGCGGGCGGGCTGGTCAGCGGGGGATTGCAGCCGGGGAGCGCGGTGGCGGTGCTGGCCGCCGCGCCGGTGCTCATCGCCCCGACTGTGCAGGCGGTGTGGCTCACCGGCGGCAGCGTGACGATGCTGCACCAGCCGACGCCGCGCACCGACCTCGCCGAATGGGCCGAGGACACGGTGAAGGTGCTCGAGATGATCGGGGCCGAGCTGGTCGTGCTCGGCGAACCGTTCGACCAGCTCGCCCCGGTGCTGGAAGGCAAGGGCATCAACTACCGGCTGATCTCCGAACTGGCCGGAGCCGAACCGCTCGCCGAGATCGTGCCGACCGCCGAGAGCGACACCGCGCTCCTGCAGCTGACCAGCGGATCGACCGCGGAGCCGAAGGCCGTCCGGATCACCTACGGCAACCTGTACACCAACGTCAAGGCGATGGTCGACCGCGCCGAGTTCGACTTCGACAACGACGTGATGGTGTCCTGGCTGCCGACCTTCCACGACATGGGCATGGTCGGCTTCCTGACCGTGCCGATGACGTTCGGCGTCGAACTGATCAAGATCACCCCGGTCGAATTCCTCACCGGGCCGCTGATCTGGCCGGAGCTGATCAGCAAGTACGGCGGCACCACGACGGCCGCGCCGAACTTCGCGTACGCCATCGTCGGCAAGCGCATGGCCCGCGTCGAGGACGACAACGCCTACGACCTGTCGAAGCTGCGCATCGCGCTCAACGGCGCCGAGCCGATCGACGAGACGGCCGTCCAGACCTTTGTGGACGCCGGGAAGCGGTTCCACATGCCGCCCGAGTGCGTGTTCCCCGCGTACGGCATGGCAGAGGCGACGCTGGCGGTCTCGTTCGCGCCGCTGTTCACCGGCCTCACGCTGGACGTCGTCGAAGCGGACGCGCTGGAGGCCGACAACCGCGCGGTGCCGGTCCCCGAAGGCGACCCCCGCCGCGGAACGGACGAGGTGCGCTCGTTCGCCCTGCTCGGCCGCCCGCTGGACGGCTTGGAAGCGGACATCGTCGACGATTCCGGCACCGTGCTGGGCGAACGGCAGGTCGGCGAGATCCGCCTGCGCGGCGAGGCCGTGACACCCGGCTACCTGACCGTCGACGGCCCGCTGGACACCCAGGATCAGGACGGCTGGATGAAGACCGGCGACCTGGGTTACCTGGTCGACGGCCAGATCGTGATCTGCGGCCGCCGCAAGGACGTCATCATCATGGGCGGCCGCAACCTGTACCCGACCGACATCGAACGCGCCGCCGGTTCGGTCGAGGGCGTCCGGGCAGGCAACGCCGTCGCCGTCCGCCTGGACGCGGGCAGCCGCCGCGAACGCTTCGCCGTGGTCGTGGAGTCCAAACTGGCCGGTGACGCCGCCGAGGAAAACCGCCTGTCGAAGGAAATCGCCGCCCGCGTCCGAGACGCCGTGGACATGCGCCCCTTCGCCGTAGTGGTCCTCCCCGCCGGCAGCCTCCCCAAAACCCCCTCCGGCAAGGTGAAACGCGCCGCGACCGCGGTCCAATACGCGGACAAAATCGCGAAAAACGCAGACGCCTAGCCACCCACCCAACCGCACCTGGCACACAAAACCCACCAGCGCAGCCAGACCCGGCCCTGCACCCCGATACGAAGCCAAAAAGACGGTCTGAGGGTGCTTGTCAAGGCATCTTTCCCGCCTTGACAAGCACCCTCAGACCGTAGTCACACTCAGCTTCGGGGTGCCCCCACGCAACCCTCCCCGGGCGCAATGTGCGAAGCACGAGCCGTCAGCTCATTCCCCGGCTAACACCGCCGAGCTCACCGCCGCGGCATCTCCTCCACCGGCGCCTCCGCGACCACCGGCCACGCAGCCCTCCCCGCAGTGGCCTGCCCAGGATCCCGGCTCCCCGGAATCATCGGAGCCCTTCGTCCGGACCTCTCGGCCAGCTGCGTCTCCACCTCGTCGAGAAACTGGTCGACCTCGCGCTCGTCGTACCCTCGCTTGCCGATCAACGGCTTGGAGAACAGCACGTGGTGGACCTCGGCCGCGGTGAGATCGTCCTCGTCGGCGAGGGTTTTGGCGATCCGCCGCACGAAGTCGTCGACCTCGTGCTTGGCGTAGCCGCGGCGGCCGATCGGGGCGTTACCGAAAGCGACCTCAGCGAGATCCTCGGCGGTAAACGGCATGGATCATTCTCCGATTCAGGGTCGGGGTGATGCGCTCTCCTGAACTCCGTCCTAACTGGTCCCGGCCACTCCGGGAAGCCCGCACCCGCCCGGACGACTCGATCAGGGCCCCAGAAGCCGCCCATCGAGTGAGAAATCCATCACGCACGGCCACGACGTCTCACCCACACGCACAACGGCCTGACGCGGCCTCAACGTCGCGTTGGGGGAGAGCGTTCAGGCGGCGTGGAACGCGTTCTGCGCGGCGGCCAGCCCCTGCGAAATCAACGCCTCGGTAGCGTCCGCGCACCGGTCGATCTCGAACGGGAGCTCCTTGCGCTCGACCGTCGAGAAGTCCTTCAGCACGAAATCCGCCGGATCCTGCCTGCCCGGCGGCCGCCCGATGCCGAAACGCACGCGGTAGTAGTCACGCGTGCCGAGCGATTTGGTGATGGACCGAAGTCCGTTGTGCCCGTTGTCGCCGCCGCCGAGCTTGAGCTTCAGCGCGCCGAAATCGACGTCCAGCTCGTCGTGCACCACCACGACGCCGGACGGCGGGACTTTGTAGAACCGGGCCGCGCCGACCACCGGGCCGCCAGAGAGGTTCATGAACGACCGCGGCTTCACCAGCACCACGCGGGAGCCCGCGAGCCTGCCCTCGAGCACCTCGGCCCCGCTGCGGTGGGCCTTGAACTTCCCGCCGATCCGGCCGGCCAGCTCGTCCAGCACCATGAACCCGACGTTGTGCCGGTTCCCGGCGTACTGGGGCCCGGGATTGCCGAGGCCGGCGAGCAGAATCAGCTCGCCGGCCCCGGGCACGTCTTCACTCACGAAAGCGAGTTTATTCGGCGTCTTCGGCCGCGGCTTCCTCGGCTTCGGCGTCCTCGTCAGCGGAGCCGCGCGGGGCCTCGTTGACGGCGACGACGAGCGCCTCGGGGTCGGTGACCAGCTCGGCGCCCGCGGGCAGGCTGATCTGGCCGGCGGTGATCTGCGTGCCGGCCTCGATGCCCTCGACCGAGACCTCGAACTGCTCGGGGATGTGCAGCGCCTCGACCTCGACCTGGATCGTGTCGATGTCCTGGGCGACCAGGGTGCCCGGGCCAGGCGTGCCGGAGACGACGACCGGGACGTCGACGGTGACCTTCTCGCCGCGCTTGACGACCAGCAGGTCGACGTGCTCGATGTAGTTCTTGAGCGGGTGGACCACGATGGTCTTGGTCAGGGCCAGCTCGATGTTGCCCTGCAGGTCGAGCGTGATGACGGCGTTGGTGCCGTTCTCGCGGACGACGCGCGCGAACTCGATGGCCGGCAGCGCGAAGTGCCGCGGGTCCGAGCCGTGCCCGTAAAGCACCGCGGGGATTTTGCCGGCGCGACGGGTGCGGCGGGCGGCACCCTTTCCGAACTCGGTGCGCGGTTCGACGGAAAGACGTACCTCGGACACGGTGTAGCACTCCTTCAAATCACACGACGTGCGGCAGGGGGCGGCGGGATCGTCGATCTCTGCTCGGGGGCGGTTGTGCACGGCGGCGAGATTGCGGGCGTGAGCAGACCACGGGGCTTCTCGAGCCGCCGCGTCGATCACGCCGGGCACCCACTGGCGCACCCGCCTCGCCGAGACAACCCGAGAAGTGTAAACCAGCCGGTCCGCGCGGGCGTGCACCGGGTCGTCCCACGCTCCCCCGCGCGGGTGGGTGACGACACAATTCCCGTCCCGCCCGCCGATCTCAGGGGGGTGGCATGATTCCGGCGGAAAGAGGGGCGGCCGACATGCGGGCTCGATGGACTGCGACAGCACTGGTGTTGCTTGGTGGGCTTCTCGCGGGCTGCCAGGTCGCGGTGACCGGCACGGCGGGACTGTCCGATGCCGACCGGCAGCTGGCTACGGAGCGTGCGCAGCAACAGGCGGCGGTCGACGCCGCGCTGCAGTCGCTGGAGCAGGCACCGGCGCTGCAATACGACGCGACGCTGAAGGACGGTGCCGGCAACCCGGCGACGCTGACGTACCGCGTCGCGCGCGACGGCAACGGCTTCGGCGCGCTGCCGTTGGAAGGCAAGTCGGTGCGGATCACCGAGCCGGACGGGCAGCTGTACCTCGCGGCCGACGCGGACTACTGGAAGTCGCACGGCCTGGAAGAGAACAGCACCCAATTCGGCGACGGATGGGTGCACACCGTCGGCAGCGAACTGCCCGTCGACCCGGCCGCGCGGATGGCCCCGCCGAAGCTCGCCGGCGAACTGCGCAAGGCGCTCGGCGGCCTCGGTTCCGGCGCTCCGCAGAAGCAGAAGCTGCCCGACGGCACCGAGGTGTACGACCTCGGCGGCGCGCTGCAGGTGACCGCCGCAGAACCGCACCGGGTCACCGGATTCGCGCCGGCGCTGCTCGATCCGCGCGGCGGCCCGAAGCTGGGTGCGGCGTTCCGGGTCCGGCCGCTCAACGCGTCCGAGATCAAGCAGTTCCACACCGATTTCGACGGCGCGATCGACGCGATCGGGCAGCCGTTCGACGGGCTCGCGCAGGCGAGCGTCACGGTGCTCAACGACAAACTCGACTGCCAGGACTACGTCGGTTCCTGCAAGACCACAGTGGACGTTTCGAACAGCGTCGTCGGCAATCAGCCTGGTTCGAAACCGAGCGTGCACATCAAGCTTTCGGTGGAGATCAGCGCGGACACGCTCGGCTCGCAAACCTGCGCCACGGAGGGCGACGCCGACGCGGACGCGACCATCACGATGTCCTGCTCGGTCAAATTCACCCTGCCCAACCGCACCGCGAGCTACCAGGTGCTGGCGAAGCCGACGGCGGTCGCCGAGGTGCGGTCGCCGGTCGACGCGAACGCGGTGAAGGCGAAGCTGGCCACCGCTTTCGCCGCGCTCGGCGGCTGACTTGCACGCTCACCTCGGGGTGCGTTGCTTCCGTTGAAGTAGCCGAAGACCCGTCCCTACCATCGGCGGCGTCGAGGTCTTAGAGACGGACTTACTTTCAAGGAGCGGCAATGAGCAAGCTGGTGGTGTTCGGCGCGACGGGATTCGCCGGCGGCCGGATCACCGAAGAGGCGCTGCGGCGCGGGCACTCCGTGACCGGGGTCGCGCGCAAGGCCGAGGGGTTGCCGTCGGAGGTCGAAGCGCGGTCGGGGTCGATGCACGACGCGGAGTTCGTCGCTTCGGTGGCCAAGGGTGCGGACGTGCTCGTGGTCGCCACGCCGGGTCGCGCGGACGACGAGGGTCGCCGTCTGGTGGATGCCCTGCCGACGCTGGTCGAAGCGGCGCGTGCGAACGGTGCGCGGCTGTCGTTCGTCGGCGGTGCCGGTTCCCTGCGGGTCAGCGAGGACGGCCCGCGTTTGATCGACACCCCGGAGTTCCCGGAGGAGTACAAGCCGGAGGCGGGCAGCCACGTGCTCGTCTTGGAGGCGCTGCGCGAGCTTCCGGACGACGTCGACTGGTTCTACGTCAGCCCGGCGGCCGAGTTCGGTGCGTGGATCCCCGGCGAGCGCACCGGCAAGTTCCGCCTTGGCGGCGACGTGCTGATCAGCGACGCCGACGGCCGCTCGCACATCAGCGGCGCGGACCTGGCGATCGCGTTCCTGGACGAGATCGAAGAGCCGAAGCACTCGCGCGCCCGGTTCACGCTGGCGTACTGAGCGCGGAACCCGGTGGTGCCTGGTGACGGCACCACCGGGTCGCATGGGGGTCAGCCGGGAGATCCGGCGGTGCACAGGAATTTCGTGGCGTGGGCCGGGTCGAGTGCGTTGGTGACCAGGTTCCAGACGTTGAGGTCGTAGGCCTCGCCGATGTGCCCGACGGGATCGAACGGGCAGGTGTCCTGGACGTATTCGTTCGTGACGCCCGGCTCGCGCACGAAAGACGTTTCGGTGGGCGTGACGAGTTCGTCGGACCGCGACGTGAGCACCGTGTAGCGCACGCCGGGCTGTGCGATGGGACCGTTCGTGAGCGTCTGGACCGCGCTGCCGCCGGTGATCAGGTTGTCGCAAGCCGGGCAGCCGAACGCGGTGAGGGCCGCGCCGACCTCATCGCGCGCTCCCAGCAGATACGCCAGTTTCGTCAGCCCGGCGAAGGTGGTGCCGTGCGTGGGCGGCGCGATGGCCACGACGGAACCGATCCGGTCGGCGATGCCTTGCGTCTTGGTGACGTACAGGGTCTGGAAGCCGCCCTCGGAGTGGCCGACCAGATCCACTTGCGCCGCACCGGTTTCCGCCAGCACCTCGCCGACGAACTGCTTGATTTCCGTTGCGGAGTCGGCGATCGGGCGCAATCCGCCCACGAGCGGGAATTGCGGATACGCGCCATAGGTGCGGCTGAAGGTGCAGTATCCCTGGGCGGCCACGTGCTCCTGCAGGTAGTTCAAGTCCTCATAGGACGTCGCGCCGAGCCCGTGCAGGAACACCACCGGACGCGGATGCGCGCTGCTCGGCCGGCACGCCGGATCGTTGACGCCGCCGGACGTGGCGGCGGTGGCTGGGGCGGCGAACGCGGCGGTCAGCAATGCCGCGGCGGCCAGGACGATGCGCAACCTCATCGGAGCGGTCCTTCCCTGTCGTCCTTGACAGTGGATACCCGTGGGTATTGGATACCTGAAGGTATTGAGCGGGCTGAGCCAGTGTCAACCCCCGGATGAGGGAGAAGCCGATGACCGGCCGGACGCGGCCGACGCGGGCGGAGACCCGGCGGCGCATCCTCGACGCGGCGTTCGCCGTGTTCGGGGAACAGGGCATCGCCGCGACGAAACTGACCGAGGTGGCCGCCGCGGCTGGACTGACGAAAGGCGCGGTCTACTCGAGTTTTGCGTCGAAAGACGAACTGGTGCTGGCGTTGATGGAAGAACACGCCGCGCACCGGCTCGAGGCGAGCCTGGCGAGTTTCGCCGAGGCGGGCGACGGCGGCGCCGGGCTGGCGAACGTCGCCGCGGTGCTGATGTACGAAATGCGCGCCGACGCGGTGTGGCACCGGCTGCTGGCCGAGTTCTTCGCGATGGCGCACCACGACGACCGGCGGCGCGACGCATTGCGCCGCCGCCGCCGGGAGGTCCGCGACACGATCGCGCGTGCCTTGAACCGGCTCGCCGAGGGACTGGACCTCGAACTTCCTTTGCCCGCCGAGGAATTCGCCGTCGTGCTGCTCGCCTTGAGCAACGGTTTGGCCGTGGAGGCCGACATCGACGACGAAGCGGTGCCGGACGGCCTCCTCGGCCGAGTGCTCACGCTCATCGCCGGTGACGCCGTCGCGAAGGTGCAGGCGGCGGCTAGCGACCCCGCAGTTCAGCCACCACCGGAGCGAAAGTCTCCATCATCCCCTCGAACACGGTGAAGTAGGAGAAGCCGTACCGTTCGCGGTGCGCGAGCAGCTGCTGCACCATTTCGTCCACCGTGCCGAAGAGAAGCTGCGGTGCGCGCAGCAGTTCGTCGACGTCCGCCGCACTGCGTTCCTCGGTCTCGGCGTGCCATTCCGCCGCGGCCTCGCGACGGTCGTCCGTGACCACGACGCGCTGGATCAGCACGTTGTAGTCGATCTCGCGATTCCCCGCCAGGGAACGGAAATACGCGACGCGCTGGTCCATCGCCACGTCGTTGTCGAGTACGAAAGTGCCTGGCGGACGCCCGCGGTCCTGGCGAAGACCAGAGAACCCGACGATGTCCGCCTGTTCCGCCGCCAGCTTGAGCACGCCGTCGCTGTTGCCCGCGATCAACAGCTTCGGCATGCCGCCCTCGTCCTCGAGGCGCGTGCGCAACTCGTCGAGACCTTCGGCGAGGTACGCGATCCGGTCCGCGGCCTTGCGCCACGGCAGCCCGGCGTCATCGAACTCGTGCTTCATGTGTCCTGAGCCGAGGCCGAGTTCGAAGCGGCCTTCGGTGAGTTTGTTGGTAGTGGCGACGTCGCGGGCGAAGAGCGCGATGTTGTAGAAGGGCACGTTGGACACCAGGGTGCCGACCCGCACCCGCTCGGTCACCGCGGCGGCGGCCGTGAGCGCGGGGAACGGCGACAGCCGCCCCGGCCCGAGATGGTCGGGCACCGTCAGGTGGTCGTAGCCGAGTTCCTCGGCCCGCCGGCTCTTCTCGGTCCACTCGGTGCCGTTGGCGGTGAGCCGGAGGCTGACGCCGAATTCGAATTTCCCCATGGCTTGGACGCTATCCAGTCCCAGACGGGTGACGCACCAGTTTTCGCCGCCGGCAGAACCCGGTTTTTGTCGTACCCCATCGCTAGCTTCGGGGGCATGGTGTTGTCGAGTGAAGAACGGGAACAGTTTCTTGCCGAACCACACATCGGGGCGCTCTCGGTGGTCGAGCGCCCGGATCGGGCACCGCTCACGGTGCCGATCTGGTACCAGTACACGCCCGGCGGCGAGCTGTGGGTGAGCACGCCACCGGAATCGCGCAAGGCGAAGGCGATCGAAGCGGCCGGCCGGTTCAGCCTGATGGTGCAACGGGTCGAGCCGACTGTGCGGTACGTGTCGGTCGAGGGGCCGGTGGTGCGCACTCGGCCGGGGAGTTATGAGCTGACGTGGGAGATGGCTTCGCGGTACCTGCCCGCCGACAAGGTGGCCGGGTATGTGGAGTTCGAGCGGACGCAGTTGGGGGAGCACATCGCGATCCACATGCGGCCGGAGAGGTGGTTGTCCGCGGACATGGGGAGTGTGTGAGAGCGCGTGGGGGGAGTGAAGGGAGCTTTGGCTGACAACGGTGGCGCGGCTGGGGTGATTGCCCGGGTAGAGCCCTTTGGAGGAACCTGATTCCCTCAAGGAGTTCCCTGCCGGACCTCGGCGGGAGAGAAGCCCCGGTCCGTAGCTCGGAGCGAACCGCATCGCCCAGGCGGCCGTGATCAGGCGAGCAGCATCGTCGGCGAAAGGGCGTAGTCGCCAAACGACGCGACCCGGAGGAGCCAATGCGACCTCAGGCCGCACCGCCCGCTCCGGGCCGCGTCGATCAGAACCGTTCAGCGCGCCGTTCGCGCGCCGCGGGGCTCAGGCGTTGCCGTCGAACAGCGAGGTGACCGAGCCGTCCTCGAAGACCTGCTGAATGGCCTCCGCCAGCATCGGGGCGATCGACAGCACCGTCAGGCCCGGGAAGCGCTTCTCGTCCGGGATCGGCAGCGAGTTCGTCACGATGACCTCGCGGGCCTTGCACTGCGAGAGCCGCTCGGTGGCCGGGTCGGAGAGGATGCCGTGCGTGGTCGCGATGACCACGTCCGCCGCGCCCTCTTCCAGCAGGGCCTCGGTGGCCTTCACGATCGTGCCGCCGGTGTCGATCATGTCGTCGATCAGGACGCAGAGCTTGCCCTGGACCTTGCCGACGACGCGATTGGCCACGGCCTGGTTCGGCTTGTCCGGGTCGCGGGTCTTGTGGATGAACGCGATCGGCCGGTCGCCGAGCTGCTGCGCCCACTTCTCGGCCAGCCGCACACGGCCCGAGTCCGGCGAGACGACGGTGATGTCGGCGTTGCCGTAGGTCTCCTTGATGTGGTCGGCGAGCACCGTCTGCGCCATCAGGTGGTCGACCGGGCCGTCGAAGAAGCCCTGGATCTGCGCGGTGTGCAGGTCGACCGTCATGATCCGGTCCGCGCCCGCGGTCTTGAACAGGTCCGCGATGAGCCGCGCCGAGATCGGCTCGCGGCCCTTGTGCTTCTTGTCCTGCCGTGCGTACGGATAGAACGGCATGACCACGGTGATCCGCTTGGCGCTCGCGCGCTTGAGCGCGTCCACCATGATCAGCTGCTCCATCACGTACTCGTTGATGGGCGTGGTGTGCGCCTGGATCACAAACGCGTCGGTACCGCGCACCGACTCCTCGAAGCGCACGAACAACTCGCCGTTGGCGAACGTGTGCGCCGTCTGCGGGGTGATCGTCACGTTGAGGTGCTTGGCGACCTCTTCCGCGAGCTCGTGGTGCGCACGCCCGGAGAAGAGCATCAGATTCTTCTTCGGCGTACCTGACTTCGGACTCATGCTGGCGACTCCCCGTCGGTTCCTGCTGCTGACTCGGACACAACGGTGTCCTGCTGCTGGGCGGCGAGAGCAGCTTCCGCTGCCTCCGCCGCGGGCGTACCCGGCCTGCGCCGGACCGCCCAGCCTTCGATGGTGCGCTGCGGGCCGGCCGACAGCGCCAAGGAGCCAGGCGGAACGTCGTCGCGGATCACCGCACCGGCTCCACTGTAAGCGCCGTCCCCGATCCGCACCGGCGCGACCAGCGTGTTGTCCGCCCCAAGCCGGACATGCGAACCGACGACGGTCTGGTGCTTGCTCACCCCGTCGTAGTTCACGAACACGCTGGAACAGCCGATGTTGCTGTGCTCGCCGACGATCGCGTCGCCCACATACGTGAGATGCGGCACCTTCGTCCCGGTGCCGATTTGCGCGTTTTTCGTCTCCACGAACGCGCCCAGCTTGCCCTTCGCGCCGAGCTTCGTGCCCGGCCGCAGGTAGGTGTAGGGACCGACATTCACGCCGTCGCCCAGCTCGGAGCCCGAACCGTGCACGCGGACGACCGAGGCGCCCGCGCCGATCCGCACGTCGGTCAGCGTCGTGTCCGGGCCCACCACCGAGCCCTCGCCGACCGAGCAATGGCCCTTGAGCTGGGTGTTCGGCTCGATCAGCACGTCACGGGAGAGCATGACGTCCGCCTCGATCCAGGTCGTGTTCGGGTCGGTGACCGTGACGCCTTCGCGCTGCCAGCGGCGCACGATGCGGCGGTTGTACTCGGCGCCGAGCACCGAAAGCTGCACGCGGTCGTTCACGCCCTCGGTGACCCACGGGTCGTCGACCACCAGCGCGCCGACGCCCTTGCCGTCCTCGCGCGCGATGCCGAGGACGTCGGTGAGGTAAAGCTCACCCTGCGCGTTGTCGGTGGACAGCCGCGACAGGCCGTCGATCAGCACGGACGCGTCGAAGGCGTAGACGCCGGAGTTGATTTCGGTGATCGCCCGCTGCTCGGGCGTCGCGTCCTTGTGCTCGACGATCGCGCTGACCGAACCGTCGGCGCCGCGGACGATGCGGCCGTAGCCGGTCGGGTCGGCGACCTGGGCGGTGAGCACGGTGACCGCGTTGCCCGTCTTGGCGTGCTCGGCCCGCAGCGATTCCAGGGTTTCGGTGTCCAGCAGCGGAACGTCGCCGTAGCTGACGACCACGGTGCCGGTGAGTCCTTCCGGCAGCTGCGCCAGCGCGCACGAAACGGCGTGCCCGGTGCCCTTCTGCTCTTCCTGCACGGCGGTGGCGACCTCGCGGCCGAGCGCCTCTCCGACCCGGTCGAGTTCGGCGCGCACGGCGTCGCGGCCGTGTCCGATCACGACCACCAGATGCTGCGGCGCGAGGCCGGCGGCGGCGCGCACAGCGTGTTCCACCAGCGGCCTTCCGGCGATGGGGTGCAACACCTTAGGAGTGGAGGAACGCATGCGGGTGCCCTCACCCGCAGCGAGGATCAGCGTGCTCAGCGGGCCGCTCACGAGTCTCCCAACGATTCACCGGTGCGTTGACGAGCACCAACGATCCTACGTGGGGTCCTCAGCGCTCCACGCGGGGTCGGTCGGAGCGGTTTCCGCAGGCCAGCCGCCCGCGCCGTCACCTGCCATCGAGTTGGCCGACGCGACCTGGTTGCCCCCGCCGCGTTTCGCTTCGTACATCGCCGCATCCGCGCGCGCGAGGACCTGTTCGGCCCGCTCCTGCGGACGCAGCGACACCAGGCCGATGGACAACGTCACCCCGTGCGAAAGGTGGTGCGGCAGCGTCGCGACCGACTTGGCCGCACGGCCAAGCGCCATCTTCGCCGCCGATGCCGGTGCTCCGGGCAACAGCACGACGAACTCGTCGCCGCCGTAGCGGGCCACTACGTCGTCGCCGCGCAAAGCGTCGCGCAGAGTGCTTGCGACGACACGCAAAACGTTGTCGCCCTCGGCGTGCGACTGCTTGTCGTTGACGCCCTTGAACCCGTCGAGGTCGACGAGCGCGACCGCGAGCGGCTGGGCGTCCGCCGACGACGCCAGCGCGCGCAGCCGTTCGTCGAGCGCGCGACGGTTCGGCAGACCGGTGAGCGGATCTTGCAGCGCCTGCTGGGTGATCGCGCCGTGTTCGGCGGAAAGCCGTTCATGCTCGCGACGCGCGTTCAGCGTGGCGATCTGCGATTCGCGCAGTGCCCACATTTCGGTTTCCAGCGCGGTCGCGTAGTCGATCAGCGACTGGCTCCCGGCTTCCGGGTCGAGGCGGGCGAGTTCGCGGGAGAGGGTGAGCCGCATCGACGGCTGCGAGACGTCCTCGGCCAGCACCTCGCGGGACTCGCGCAGCACGCGCAGCGCGTCGGCGCGGCGGCCGGCCTGGTCGAGGCAGCGGGCCAGTGCGATCGCGACCAGCTCCTGCTCGTGCGGGTAGTGGTGGCCGAGATGCATGCTCTGCAGCCGTTCGACGTGCTCGGCGGACGGGTCGTTCAGCGCGAGCGCCGCGGCCAGCACGCCGACCTGGTCGACCGCGGCCACCCCGATCTTGCGCGGGAACAGCGATTCGGCGAACGGGCCCTCCGCGGCCACCGCCATCGACGCGGCGGTACGGAACTTCTCCGCCGATTCGTCGTACTGCTCGATCCGCTCGAGCCGAAGGCCCCAGCCGAGCAGCATCTTGACCCGGTTCATCAGCTGCAGGGTGATCTCGTGCGGGCTCGCGCTTTCCCGGATCGCCTGGTGTGCGCGGCCGATCACCTCTTCGGCGGCCTCGTAGACGCCGAGCTGGTTGAGCACTATCCAGCAGTCGATGAGCGCCATCGACTGCATGCGGTTCCAGTTGCGCACGCCGACCTGGCGGTCCGGGATCGTAGAATCGTCGAGGATCGCGAGTGCGCGGGCGATCTCGGTGAGCGCGGCGTCCTCCTGCGCGGCGAGCACGAGCCGGCGCCCGCGCAGCGCGTGCGCGTCCGCGCGCAGCAGCGACAAGCCGTGCCGCCGGGTGTGGGCGAGCATCTCGTCGAGCCGGGGTTCGGCCTCGGCGGCGAGGCCGCGGGTGACGAGCCGGGCGAAAGCGGAGGCGCGCAGCAACTGGGCGACGAGCGTGGGCTCACCCCGGCGGAGGGTTTCCTCGAGCAGCTCGTCCATGATCTTGACGATCTCGAGCTGGCTCTCGTGCTCCTGGCGCTGAACGGCCGCGATGAGTTCCCGCGCGCGCCCCACCAGCCACGCGTCCGACATCTCGACCAGGGTCGGGCGACGGGCGCCCGCGGGGTCGCTCGGTTCCTCGCTCAGCCGCCCCCACTCCCATCGCCCTCGCCGGATGTGCAGCTCCGCCGCCAGGATTCGAACCTGAACTGTCAGAACCAAAATCTGAAGTGCTGCCGATTACACTACGGCGGATCGGTCCTGGTCAGGATAGCGATGATCGAGGACCGGGGCGCCAGGAGGGGGAGGCGTGCGCCACAGCGCCGTCCCGGGCACCGGGCAATCGGACTTTTCGGGCCTCCACAGCGCCGGAAACCTCCTGTACCGTAACTTACGACACCGTAGGTAAGGGCACCCTTCGCAAGGGGTTGCGAGAGGAAAGAAGTGAGCGCATGACGGCGACCCTCGATCGTTCTCAGTCAGCGGGCGACCCGCCCAAGGGGCCCAAGCCGATCATCGAAGGACAGCGGTCGATCGGGGTCCAGCTGTCGGTGTACTTCGGGGTGCTGCTGCCGATCGTGGCGCTGCTAGTCGCGGTTCCGTTCGCCTGGGGCTGGGGACTGACCTGGCTGGACGTCGCGCTGTTCGTCGTGTTCTACGGGATCAGCGGCCTGGGCATCACGGTCGCCTACCACCGCCACTTCACCCACGGCTCGTTCAAGGCCAAGCCGTGGCTGCGGGTCGTGATGGCGATCGCGGGCAGCATCGCGTTGCAGGGACCGGTGATCACCTGGGTGGCCGACCACCGGCGCCATCACGCGTTCTCCGACCGCGACGGCGACCCGCACTCGCCGTGGGCGTACGGCACCTCGCCGCTGGCCATCGCCAAGGGTTTCTGGCACGCGCACATGGGCTGGCTGTTCGAGCGCGACAAGAGCAACCAGGGCCGCTTCGCGCCGGACCTGGTGAAGGACCCGGCGATCCGCAAGGTCGACGACCTGTTCTGGCTGTGGTCGTTGGTGAGCCTGCTCGGCCCGGCGCTGCTGGGCGGCCTGATCTCGTGGTCGCTGTGGGGCGCGGTGACCGCGTTCTTCTGGGCGGGCCTCGTCCGGATCTGCGTGCTGCACCACGTGACCTGGTCGGTCAACTCGATCTGCCACATGATCGGCGAGCGCCCGTTCGCCGCCCGCGACCGTTCGGCGAACTTCTGGCCGCTGGCGATCTTCTCCTTCGGCGAGTCCTGGCACAACCTGCACCACGCCGATCCGACCTCGGCGCGGCACGGCGTGAAGCGCGGCCAGATCGACATGTCGGCACGGCTGATCTGGATGTTCGAGAAGTTCGGCTGGGCGCACGACGTGCGGTGGCCGACCCCGCAGCGGCTGGCCCGGATCGCGGCTCAGGCCAAGTAGCGGTCGTGAGCGGCGATCCCGGTTAGAACCGGGATCGCCGCTCACGACTACCCTGCAGCGAATGGCGGGGAGACGACGGGCGAAACGAGAAGCGGCGGTCACCGGCGCGCGGCCGGCCGCACCGGTCGCCCGGGTGCGCATGACCGGTACCGAGCGCAGGCAGCAACTGCTCAACGTGGCACGCGCGTTGTTCGCCGAAAAGGGTTTCGACGGCACCTCGGTCGAGGAGATCGCCGCGCGGGCGAACGTGTCCAAACCGGTTGTCTACGAGCACTTCGGCGGCAAGGAAGGCATTTACGCCGTCGTCGTCGACCGCGAGACGCAGCTGCTGCTCGACCGGATGGTCTCGACGCTCCACGGCGGGCATCCGCGGGTCATGCTCGAGCAGGCGGCCGTCGCGCTGCTGAGCTACGTCGAGGATTCCCACGACGGTTTCCGGATTCTCGTCCGCGATTCCCCGGTCGCCAGTTCCACCGGGACCTTCTCGACGGTCCTCAACGACATCGCCAGCCAGGTCGAGCACATCCTCGCGCAGCAGTTCGCGGCCCGCGGGTATGAGGAGAAGCTGTCCGCGCTCTACGCGCAGGCGCTCGTCGGCATGGTCGCGCTCACCGGGCAATGGTGGCTGGACGCGCGCAAGCCGAAGCGCGACGAGGTCGCCGCGCACCTGGTGAACCTCGCCTGGAACGGGTTGTCCCACCTGGAAAGCAAGCCGCGGCTGCTGGGCTGAAGCCTCAGCTGCCGGACGGCGCGTTGCTCAGATCCACTACGCAGAACAGGTTGTCGTCCGGATCGGCGAGGACCACGAAGTCCGGTTTCGGCGGGTAATGCTCCCAGTCGACGCGGCGAGCGCCGAGCCGGACGAGCCGTTCCACCTCGGCGCGCTGCTCGTCCGCGGTGTCGGTGTAGAGGTCCAGGTGCAGCCGCGGCCTCGGTTCGGCGGGCGACTCGCTCCGCAGCAATCCCAGCGCGTGCGCACCGCCAGGGTGGGCCAGCGTCCGCCACGTTTCGCTGGCCCATTCCGGATCCTCGACGAGCCCGAGCGCCTCGGACCAGAACCGCGTCGCGCGTTCGACGTCGGCGACTCCGAGCACCGTGATGCCGAGTCGCAGCATCAGACCAGGTTTCCTTGGGCGTGCAGGTCGTCGAGGATCAGCCGGACCGTCGCCGACACCCGGTCGCGGTCGGCGTGGGCGAGCCAGCCGAACGACTCGATCTCGCTGCTCGGCTTCAGTTCGCCGGCGTAATCCGCGGTGTAGCAGGTCATCCGCACCACGACACCGTCCGCTTTGCCGTGCGCCTGCGCTTCCCAGGTGCCGGCCAGCCGCGCGGAAGCCGGGTCCAGCGTCACGCTCAGTTCCTCGGCGATTTCCCGGACCAGCGTCTCGACGTCCGACTCGCCCTCCTCGCGTTTCCCGCCCGGCAGGTACCAGGTGTCCTTGCCCGCCGAACGCGCGGCGAGCAGCTTGCCGTCGACCACGTGCAGCCAGGCGACTTTGTCGATGGTGGACATGTCAGCCACCCTACCTCCGCGCCCGCCGGTCCAGGTCCGCGAGCAGGATGCGCAGGAGATCGGCGAGCTGCTCGCGTTGGGCCGGGGACAGTGCGGACACGAGGGTTTCCTCGTGCTCCAGCAGATCGCCGACGGTTCGCTCGATCAGTTCGTGCCCGGCCTCGGTCAGCTCGACGTACACCGCGCGACGGTCCGAAGTGGACTTGACCCGGCGGACGTGCCCGTCGCGTTCGGCGCGGGCGGTCTGCTGGGAGATCGCGCCGGGGCTGACCCGGCAGCGCTTCGCGAGTTCGCCCGCGCTGAGCCGGTACGGCGGCCCGGCCCGGCGCAGCGTGCTGAGCAGGGTGCGGGTCGAGGCGTCCATCCCGAGTTCGAGCATGGTCGCGCGCCGGTCGTCCTCCAGCAGTTTCGCGATGTGCCAGATCCGCGTGATCACGCCGATGGACGACACCGGCGTGCCCGGCCGCTCGCGCAGCCACGCCCGCTGAATCTCGTCCACCTCGTCGCTTGACGGTTTTTCGCCGCCGCAGGTACCGTCGTCCACGAGAGGTACTTTAGCAATAAAGGATGTGCGTGATGAATCGGGAAGCAGTGGTGACCGGGGGCGGTACCGGAATCGGGTACGCGATCGCCGCGGCGTTTGCCCGGGCCGGCGACCGGGTCACGATCACGGGGCGGCGCGAGGACGTGCTGACCGAGGCGGCGACGCTGCTCGGCGCGCGTGCGGTGAGCTTCGACGCGAGCGATCCGGAGGCGGTCGAGGCGGCGCTCGACCAGTTGCCCGAACGGGTCGACGTGCTGGTGAACAACGCTGGTGGCAACACGGATTTCCAGCACGACCGCGGTAGGGACCTGAAGGCGCTCGACGCTGCCTGGACGGCCAACATCCGGGCGAACCTGTTCAGCGCCGCGTTCGTGACCACGGCACTGAAGGAGCGGATGGCCGATCACGGCCGCGTCGTCACCATCGGTTCCATCGCCGGGCACACCGGAGCCGAATCGTACGGCTGGGCGAAAGCCGCGGTGGAAGTGTGGAATACCGAAATCGCCCGTCAATTGGGGCCGCGCGGGATCACCGCGAACGTCGTCGCGCCGGGACTGATCGTGGACACCGAGTTCTTCCGCGGGAAGCTTTCCGCCGAACGCGAGGAACGGCTGGTCGAGAACACGATGACAAAACGCGCGGGCAAACCGGACGATGTCGCCGAGGTGGTGCGGTTCCTGGCGTCCCCGGAAGCCGGACACGTCACCGGACAGGTCGTGCACGTGAACGGCGGCGCGTACGGCGGCTGACCCTTACTTGGGGGTCACGCGCAGCACTTTGTCGTTGGTGCCGTTGGAAGTCGTCACGTACAGCGAGCCGTCCGGTGCGCTCCGGGCCGCTCGCAACCGGCCGAATTTGTCGTTGAACTCCGCGGGCAGCGTGACTCCGGTGACCTTCGCGGCCGCGTCCAGGTGCAGCAGCAGGAGCTTCTGTCCCTTCAACGCGACCACGACCAGCGCGCCTTCGTTCGCGCCCCATTGCTTGCCGGTGAGGAACGCGTCGCCGCTGATCGCCTCGGTGATCCGCCCGCTGGTCCACAGTGGACGGACCGCGTCCGGGAACCGGGTGGTGTCGGTCATCGGCACGCTCTCGTCGTAGCTGGGATCGGTGCCGCCCTTCGACGGATCCCAGCCGTAGTTCCCGCCTGGCCGCAGGAGGTTCACCTCGTCGTCGAACGCCGGGCCGTGTTCGGAGGTGATCACCTGGCCGGTGCCCGGCCGGATCGCGACGCCCTGCACGTTGCGGTGGCCGTAGGTGTAGATCCGGCGTTCGTTCGGGTCGGTAGACGACAGGAAGGGGTTGCCCGGCAACGGTTCCCCGGTCTTCGCGTCGATCCGCAGCACCTTGCCGCCGAGGCTGTGCCGGTCTTGGGCCACCGTGGACCGCGCGGTGTCGCCGGTGCCGACGAGCAGGGCGCCGTCGGGAGCGAGCGTCGGTCGGCAGCCGGAATGCCGTCCGCTCGGATTGACCGGCAGGCCGGTCAGCAGGTTGCGGACCTTGGCCGCGCTCGCGCCGTCGTCGGCGAGCCGCCAGGTGACGAGCCGGACGTCCACCGCGCGGCCGTTTTCCTGGTGGGTCTGGCAGGTGGTGAACTCGCGCGAGGTCGCGAAGTCCGCCGCGAGGACCAGGCCCATCAGGCCGCCTTCTCCCTGCACGAGAACGTCGGAGAAATCGGCGCGCACGTCGGTCGTCCGGCCGTCGCGGACCAGCGCGAGCTTGCCGGGCCGCTGTGGCACGAGCAGTGAACCGTCGGGCAGGAAGGCGACGTCCCATGCGTGTTCGAGGCCGTTCGCGACCTCCTGCACGGCGAATCCGCCTGGCTCCGATTTTCCCGGAGCACTCGCTGGCGCGGCCGAGCAGGCGGCGAGCACCAGGACGGAGGCGAGCAACGCGACGAGACGCATGGGTCCAGCATGCCCCGATTCAGCCGCCCGGACGTACCAATCCGGATTCATAAGCGAACACGACCGCGTGCACCCGGTCCCGCAGTCCGAGCTTGCTCAGCAACCGTCCGACGTGCGTCTTCACCGTCGTTTCGCCGATGAACAGCGTCGCGGCGATCTCGGTGTTCGACAATCCGCGCGCGATCAGGCCGAGCACGTCCTTCTCGCGTTCGGTCAGCGTCTCCAGCTTCTGCTCGTCCAGCGGCGTCCGATGGGCGCTGAGATAACGGTCGAGCAGGCGTTTCGTGACCGACGGCGACACCATCGCGTCACCGCGCAGCACGCCGCGGATCGCCACCAGCATCTCGTCCGACGGCGCGTCCTTGACCAGGAATCCGCTGGCCCCGGCGCGAAGCGCGGAGTAGGCGTACTCGTCGAGGTCGAACGTCGTGATCACCAGCACTGACGTGTCCGGCAGTTCGGCGCAGATCTGCGCCGTGGCCGCGACGCCGTCGAGCACCGGCATCCGGACGTCCATCAGCACGAGGTCCGGCCGTTGTGCGCGGGCGAGTTCGACGGCTTCCGCGCCGTCGCCCGCTTCGGCGACGACCTCGAGATCAGGCTGGCTGTCCACGATCATCCGCAGCCCGACGCGCACCAGTTCCTGGTCGTCGCAGATCAGCACGGAGGTCATGCGGCGTCCGTCCGCAGCGTGGCCGAGACGCGGTAGCCGCCGTCGGGGAGCTCGCCGGTTTCGAGCTTGCCGTGGTACATCGCGACGCGCTGGGCCATGCCGGTGAGCCCGCGTCCGGACCCGGGCAGGCCCGCCGCGACCGGTTGCCGTCCGCCGGAGTTGGTGACTTCGACGTGGATTTCCGGACCGGCGAAGGTGACCCGGACCCGGCCGGTCGCGTCGGACGGCGCGTGTTTGAGCATGTTGGTCAAGGCCTCCTGGACGATGCGGTACGCCTGAAGCGCCACGCCGGCGGGCAGGTCGGCGATGTCGCCGTTGACTTCGAGCGTGATGTCGCGGCCGGACTGCGCGACGAGCGTGCGCAACTGGTCGAGCGTCGGCTGCGGAGCACGCGCGGGTTCGCCAGCATGCATCACTTCTAACAGCCGCCGCAGTTCGGCGAGCGCGGAACGGCCGGTTTTGCTGATTGTGTCGAGCGTACGGTCGACAGCGTCGGGGTCGTGATGGCGTGCGAGCTTCGCTCCTTCGGCGTTCAGGACGATCACGCTCATGCTGTGTGCGAGTACGTCGTGAAGCTCGCGCGCGATTCTCGTGCGCTCTTCGGCGACTGAAGCGCGACTGCGGGCTTGTTCCTCGGACGCTGCTAGCTCAGCCCTCAGCCGTTCTTCTTCAGTGAGTTGTTCCTTCGTACGGAAGAACGCGCCGAGCGCCCAGGCCGCTAGGTACAGCGGTACTACGCCGAAGATGGTGAGCGCCGGGTTCAGGGTGTTGACGCCCCAGGTGAATCCCCAGTAGGCGTCCAGCCCGGCGATAGCGACCGCGAAGCCGATGAACCATCTGTCACCGGCTTTCACGAGCGTGTACAGAACCACTGCCATCGCGAGGTCGCTACGGCCACGGTCATACGCCCATATCTCGTTCGTATAGACGACAGCTACTCCGATGAGGATCAGGAGCGCGACTGTGCGCGGGTAGCGGCGGCGAAACAACAGCGGCAGCAGGAACAGCATCGAAATCATGCGCACCGGCCACGTCTGCTGATCCGCGATGTTGGGTCCGAAGGCGACGAAGACGGCGTACAGCGGCAAGTCGAGCAACCAACGCTGCTTGCGTACCCAAGTGACCAGTCCACGCACGAAACGAACGTAACGCGTGGTCGTCGTCGGGCGCGTCGTTCCGGAGGATGGCTGTGGTCCTCCGTGCGGACGACTTTTCGCGCCGACCGAGCCGATCCGCGACGACAGGGACGCTTCCTACCGTCGGAAACATGTCGATTACCAGGGAGTTCTTCCGACACCCGATGCGTACCGGCGCGATCGCGGCCAGTTCGGCACGGCTGGCCGGAGTGATGACTGCCGGGCTGGGCGTCGAGAGCGCGCACAGCGTCGTGGAGCTAGGGCCGGGAACGGGCGTATTCACGGAAGTGCTGCTTCGCATGCTTCAGCGCGACGCGCACTTCACGGCAGTGGAAATCAACCCGCACCTTGTACAGGAGTTACGCGAACGCTTCCCGTCGCTGCACGTTGCGGAAGGCTCCGCAGAGCACGTTGCTGCGTACGTGACCATGCCGGTCGATGTCGTCGTCTCCGGTCTGCCGTGGACAGCTATGCATTCTGCGCCACAGGCTGCGGTACTGAACTCTGTCTGCGAGGTGCTTTCCCCGCAGGGCCGCTTCACCACCTTCGCGTACGCGCACACGGCATGGACACCGCCAGCGCGTCGGTTCGCACGGTTGCTGCGAAGCCGCTTCGCGGTTGTCGAACGCACCAGTGTGGTTTGGCGGAATCTGCCGCCGGCGTACGTGTACCGCGCGGCCTTGCCGGTGCGGTCTGGACTGGACCGCTATGGGCAGCCTGCTTCAGCCGCTTCTTGACGCACCCGCGCCGCTCGTCTATTTGATCTGCGCGCTGGTGATCATGGCCGAGACAGCGTTGTTGCCCGGCATTGTGCTGCCGACGCTGTCCACCTTGCTGCTCATGGGTTTCCTGGTGCAGCGCGGGACTTTACAGCTGTGGCCTGCGCTCACAGTCTGCGTCGCGGCAGCGCTCGCCGGGGACCTGCTCGCGTACTGGGAGGGACGACTGTGGGGCCCGAAACTGCGTCGCTCACGCGTAGGCCAGCGGATCGGCGAAGCGAAGTGGGACAAGGCTGAAGCGACCGTTGCACGTTATGGCGTGCCAGCAGTCGTCCTAGGGCGGTGCCTGGCGGGCGTACGCACTCTCGTGCCGCGCGTCGCCGGTTCTGCCGGACTGTCGTACCGACGCTTCTTCCTCGGAAGCCTGTGCGCGGCAATGCTGTGGGCGGGTGTGGAGTTGACGATGGGTCAGCTCACTGGGTGGGTCGCGCCTTGAGCAGCTCCGCGGTTGGGGCGTCGGCGGGGAGGAAGGTTTCGAGGCTCAACTCAGCGACCGTCACGTCGACCGCGGTGGCGAACTGCGTGATCGCGGTGAGCAGCCGCAGTTCGCCCGCTGAAGTGGACAACTGCAGCGGCACGGCGAATCCGAGGTGGTCACCGGACGGTTCGCCGGGTGACGGGAGGTAGCCGGTGAGTTCGTCCAGCAACGCCTGGTGCCGCGGATCAGGCCCGTGCGCCAGACCGCGGCGAGGACGTTCGAGCACGTGCTGCGCCCAATCGGCGAAGTTCTGGATCCGCGGAGCCATCCCGCGCGGGTGCAACGCCAGCCGCAGCACGTTGACCGGCGGTTCGAGCAGCTCCGCCGCGACGCCCTCGGTGAGCAGCCTGAAGCCGTCGTTCGCCGCGACGAGATCCCCGTAGCGGTTCACGACCAGCGCCGGGTACGGCTCGTGCCCGGCGAGCAGCGCGCGCAGCGACCCCAGTACCGGCGTCAGCGCGGGGTCGTCCAGCCGGGTTTCGGGGTAGACCGGCGCGTATCCGGCGGTCAGCAGCAAGGCGTTGCGCTCGCGCAGCGGCAGGCCGAGCGCCTCGGCGACGCGCACCACCATGCCGCGGCCGGGCAGCGAACGGCCGCGTTCCATGAAGCTGATGTGGCGCTGTGTCGTCCCGGCTTTCAAAGCGAGGTCGAGCTGGCTGAGCCGGTGGCGGGAACGGGCGTCGCGCAAGGCGTCGGCGAACGTGGTGGGCACCTGCGCGATTCTGGCCGAGTCCGAGGCCGGCGGGCCATTCCCCGCAGGGAATTGCCGGGACGCCGCGCCGCGCTGGATCGTCGACACCGTGGAATTCGGACTTCTTCTTCCTGCCGGACAGGCACAGCTCGAAGCTGGCGGCACCCCGCGTGCCCTCGTCGCATTGGCCCGCGAAGCCGAACGGCTCGGATTCGCGTCGATCTGGGCCGGTGACTCGCTTTCCCGTCCCCGGATCGAACCGCTCACCCTGCTCACCGCGGTCGCGCAGGCGACCGAACGCGTCACCGTCGGGACCGCCGTGCTGTTGCCCGCGCACCGCAATCCGGTGCAGACCGCGATGACGCTCGCGTCGGTCGACCTGATCTCGGAAGGACGGCTGGCGGTCGGTGTCGGCGCGGGTTTCCCCGGCTTCAGCGAGCGGGAGTTCGAGCTCGCCGGGGTCGATTTCCGGACGCGGTTCTCGCACCTGGACGACGTCGTCGCGCTCTGGCGCGAGCTGTGGACCGGGCAGCCGGGCTCGTTCCACGGCAAGGTGCTGCACTACGACTGGCTGCCGCAGGCGGTTCGGCCCGCGCGCCCCGGCGGCCCGCCGATCTGGCTGGGCGGCGCGACGCCCGCCGCGCTTCGCCGCACCGCTCTGCACTACGACGGCTGGCTTCCGTATCCGCCGGACCCCGCGGATTACGCGTCCGGCCTTCAGGCGATCCGCGCCGCCACTGACCGCCCGGTCACCCCGTCGCTGTTCCTGACCGTCTACGTCGATCCTGACCCGCGCCGCGGCCTCCGCGTCCTGGAGGACTACGCACAGGGGAACTACGGGCGGCCGCTGGCGCAGATCAGGACCATCCAGGCGACTGTGACCGGTCCGGTCTCGGAGGTCGCGGAGACCGTGCGCCGGTACGCCGCGGCCGGGGCGGAGCACGTGCTGCTGCGCGTCGGCTCCCTGGAACCCGGTGCGGTCGAGCGGCAGCTGCCCCTGTTGGCGGAGGTGATCGCCGGGGAGCGGAAACCTGTCGGTGCCGCGACGTAGTCTGGGACGGTGACCGACGCTGTACTGTCCGGACTCCTCCAAGCCATCCTTCCCGACCCGGCGCTGCGCGGCGTTGTCGAGCGCGCCGGGGCTCCGCTGCTCGAACTGCAAGGCGCTGTCGCCGTGCGACAGCTCGTGGCCGCCGCGCTGGCCGAAGACCCCGAGCGCGGCGGCGCGGGCCGCCCGGTGCTGGCCGTCACCGCCACCGGGCGCGAAGCCGACGAGCTGACCGCCTCGCTCAGCGCGCTGCTGGGCCCCGGCCGCGTGGCCGACTTCCCGTCCTGGGAGACGCTGCCGCACGAGCGCCTTTCGCCGCGCGCGGACACCGTCGGGCGGCGGCTCGAAGTGCTGCACCGGCTGCACACCGGCGACGACGAGCTGCGGGTCGTGGTCGCGACCGTGCGCAGCCTCATCCAGCCGATGGCTCCCGGCCTCGGCTCGCTCGCGCCGATCGACCTGGTCGTCGGCGAGGAGCAGAGCTTTGAGGGCCTGCTCGAACGGCTTGTCGAGCTGGCTTACACGCGCGTGGACATGGTCGAGAAGCGCGGCGAGTTCGCGGTCCGCGGCGGCATCCTCGACCTGTTCGGACCCACCGCGCAGCATCCGGTCCGCGTCGAGTTCTGGGGCGACGAGGTCAGCGAGATCCGCGCGTTCGCGGTGTCCGACCAGCGGTCGCTGCCCGGAGAGATCCAGCGGGTCACCGCGCCGCCGTGCCGCGAGCTGCTGCTCACGCCGGACGTCAAGGCGCGCGCGGCCGAGCTGGCCACCACGTACGAGGCCGACGCGCACCTGGCCGAAATGCTCACCAAGCTGTCCGGCGGCGTCCCGGTCGAGGGCATGGAGGCGCTCATCCCGGTGCTCTGCGAGGGTGAGCTGGCCCTGCTCACCGACGCGATGCCGGCGGGCAGCCACGTGCTGCTGGCCGACCCGGAGAAGATCCGCGCCCGCGCGGCCGACCTCGTCCGCACCGGGCAGGAGTTCCTCGAAGCCTCCTGGACCACCGCCGCGGCGGGCGGGCAGGCCCCGATCGACCTCGGCGCGTCGGCGTATCGCGATCTGTCCGAGATCGCGTCGCACGCGCAGGAGACGAAGCGCCCGTGGTGGACGCTCACGCAGCTGACCAGCGAAGACCCGGACGTCTACCGCGTCGGCATCGAGCCCGCGCCCGCCTACCGGGGCGAGCTGGAACGCGCGATGACCGACCTGCGCGCGCACCTCGCGTCCGGCGGCACCGGCGTGCTCGTCGTCGCCGGACAGGGCACCGCCAGCCGCGCGGTGGAGCAGCTGATGGCGGCCGAGGTCCCGGCGAAGCACGTCGAGGCGCTCGCCGACGTGCCGCCGGCCGGCGTCGTCACGGTCACCTGCGGCGGGCTCGCGGAGGGCTTCGTCTCGCCGGAGCGCGCGCTCGTGGTGCTGTCCGAGGCGGACCTGACCGGCCGCGGCGCCGCCGCCGGAACGTCCACAAAGGACTTGAACACGAAGATGCCGTCGCGCCGCCGCGGCGCGGTCGACCCGCTGGCGCTCAAGGCGGGCGACTACGTGGTGCACGACCAGCACGGCATCGGCCGGTTCGTGGAAATGGTGCAGCGCACGGTCGCCGGCGCGACCCGCGAGTACCTGCTGCTGGAGTACGCGTCGTCCAAACGGGGCCAGCCCGGCGACCGGCTGTTCGTGCCCACCGACCAGCTCGACGAGGTGTCCCGCTACGTCGGCGGCGAGCTGCCCACGCTCAACCGGCTCGGCGGCTCGGATTGGAAGAACACCAAGGCGCGCGCCAAAAAGGCGGTCAAGGAGATCGCGGCCGAGCTGGTGCAGCTCTACGCCGCCCGGCAGGCCGCGCCCGGCCACGCGTTCGGCCCGGACACGCCGTGGCAGTCCGAGCTCGAAGACGCATTCCCGTTCACCGAGACCAATGACCAGCTCGCGGCCATCGACGAGGTCAAGTCGGACATGGAGCGCGGCGTCCCGATGGACCGGGTGATCTGCGGCGACGTCGGCTACGGCAAGACCGAGATCGCGGTGCGCGCGGCGTTCAAGGCGGTGCAGGACGGCAAACAGGTGGCCGTGCTCGTGCCGACCACGCTGCTCGCGCAGCAGCACCTGAACACGTTCACCGAGCGCATGCGGTCGTTCCCGGTCACCATCAAGGGCCTTTCCCGGTTCACGCACAAGGCCGAATCGGACCAGATCCTGGAACAGCTCGCCGACGGCGAGGTCGACATCGTCATCGGCACGCACCGGCTGCTGCAGACCGGCATCCGCTACAAGGACCTCGGCCTCGTGATCGTCGACGAGGAACAGCGGTTCGGCGTGGAGCACAAGGAACACATCAAGGCGCTGCGCACGCACGTCGACGTGCTCACCATGTCGGCGACGCCGATCCCGCGCACGCTGGAGATGTCGCTGGCGGGCATCCGCGAGATGTCGACCATTCTCACCCCGCCGGAAGACCGGCACCCGATCCTCACCTACGTCGGCGCGTACGACGACAAGCAGGTCGGCGCCGCGATCCGGCGCGAGCTGCTGCGCGACGGTCAGGTGTTCTACGTGCACAACCGGGTGTCGTCGATCGAGAAGGCGGCGAAACGGATCCGCGAGCTGGTGCCGGAGGCGCGCGTCGTCACCGCGCACGGGCAGATGAACGAGGACAAGCTCGAAAAGATCATCCAGGGCTTCTGGGAGAACGAGTACGACGTCCTCGTCTGCACCACGATCGTCGAGACCGGCCTGGACATCTCCAACGCCAACACGCTGATCGTGGAACGCGGCGACATGCTCGGCCTCGCCCAGCTGCACCAGCTGCGCGGCCGGGTCGGGCGTGGTCGCGAGCGCGGCTACGCGTACTTCCTGTACCCGCCGGAAGCGCCGCTCACCGAGACCGCGCACGACCGGCTCGCCACCATCGCGCAGAACACCGAACTCGGCGCGGGCATGGCGGTCGCGATGAAGGACCTGGAAATCCGCGGCGCGGGCAACATCCTCGGCGCGGAACAGTCCGGGCACATCGCGGGCGTCGGGTTCGACCTGTACGTCCGGCTCGTCGGCGAAGCGGTCGAGGCGTTCCGGCGGCACGCGGGCGCGGAGCCGGCGGAGGACGAGGAACTGGCCGAAGTCCGCGTCGACCTGCCGGTGGACGCGCACATCCCGCACGACTACGTCCCCGGCGAACGGCTGCGGCTGGAGGCGTACCGCAAGATCGCGTCGGCCCCGGACACCGCGGCGCTCGACGCGGTGCGCGAGGAACTGGTCGACCGCTACGGCCAGCCGCCCGCCCCGGTCACCCGGCTGCTCGCGGTCGCGGCGTTCCGGCACGCCTGCCGCGCCGCCGGCGTCACCGAGGTCGCGGTGCAGGGCAACACGATCCGGTTCGCGCCGCTGCCGTTGATGGACTCGCAGCTGGTGCGGCTGAAACGCTTGTACCCCAAGGCGTTGTACAAGGCGGTCACCAACACGGTGTCGGTGCCGAAGCCGACCGAAGGCCCGGCGGGCGGCCGGATGGGCGCGCCGGTGCTGCGGGACCAGGAACTGCTCGACTGGTGCACGAAGCTGTTGGCACAGCTGACAAAAACCCCGGCGGCGGTGTGAGCGGCGTTATTCCGAGAGGTGCTGCACCACTAGGTCGGCGAACGCCTTGGCGGCGGCCCCTGCGGTACGTCCCGCTGGGGTCGCCAGGGAAATCGGCCAGTCGAGGTCGGCGTCGGCAATCGGCAGCACGGCGAGGTCGTCGTCTTGCGGAAGGATCGCCCGGGGCAACAGGGCCACGCCAAGGCGCTGCCGGACGAAATCGGTGCCCGCGGCGAGGTCGGTGATCTCGATGGCGAGCTGCCGCCGTACCCCGGCGGCGGCGAACGCGCGATCGGTCACGGCGCGATTTCCGTAGCCGGGCGGGAAATCGATGAAGGGTTCGTCGGCCAGGTCCGCCAGCGTTAGGTCTTTTCGGCGGGCGAGCGGATGATCGCGGGGAACCACGAGATCCAGGGGAGTGGCCGTCAGCGTCCGCAGGCGCACGGTGGCCGGCGCGTGTCCGGGAAGCGAGACGAAGGCGAGATCGAGCCGTCCGGCAGCTACCTCCGCGACCAGCCCGGGCGATCCGCCTTCGGATGACGCGGTCGCGAGCTGAACCGACACGCGGGGGTGCTCGCGGTGAAAGCCGCCCAGCAGCGCGGGCAAATCGATCAGCCCCAGGCAACTCATGGTCCCGATGCGCAGCGTCCCGCGCAGCCCGCCGCGGACAGCGTGCACGGTGTCGCGGGCATCGCGTGCGGCGTCGAGCGCTGCCCGCGCTTTCGGCAGAAGCGCGAGCCCAGCGTCAGTGAGGCTGACCCGCCTGGTCGTGCGCAGCAACAGCGGCGCGTCCAGTTCCCGTTCCAGGGAAGCGATCGTCGCCGACACCGTGGCCTGTACGAGGTGCAGTCGAGTCGCGGCGCGGGTGAAGCTCGCTTCCTCGGCGACCGCGACGAAGCACTCCAGCTTCCGCAACTCCATGACCGGATTAATAGCACTGATCGATCAATGTGACTAGTAATCTTTGTTGGACTCGATCAGTGGGGTCGCGGAAAGGTGGGGGTCGTAGAGACGAATTCCCCTCCGGAGGCACCCCTTGACGATCTTGATCACCGGCGCTCGTGGCGGCATCGGGGCGAGCCTCCTTCGCCGCTTGCCCGACGTCCGAGCCGCCAGCCGAGCCCCGGACCGGCTCGATTTGCCGGCCGTCCAGCTGGACCTCGCCAATCCGTCGACGTTCGCTCCAGCGCTGGCGGGGGTTACCGGCATGTTCCTCTACGCCGAGCCGACCGGTATCGAGGACCTGCTGGACGCCGCGGTCTCCGCCGGAGTGCGGCGAGTCGTGCTGCTCTCCTCGGACTCGGTGACCCTGCCCGATGCCGAACACAACGCGTTGGCCCAGCACCACTTTCTGGTGGAACGGGCGCTCCTCTCGGCACCATTGACCGCGACCGTGCTGCGCCCTGGCGGCTTCGCCACGATGACCTTGGGCTGGGCCGAATCCGTCCGCACCGGCCAGCCGGTCGAGCAGGCGTACCCGGACGCCCGGCTCGACGTCATCCACCCCGAGGACATCGCCGACGTCGCCGAACTGGCGTTGTCCACCGGCGAACTGGACGGCGAGACGCTCAGCTTGGGCGGGCCGGAGGTACTCAGTTTCCGCGACCAGGCAAGGATCTTGGCGGAAGTGCTCGGCCGGGAAATCGAACTGCGCGAACCGAGCCGGGACCAGGCAGTCCAGCAGTTGCGCGGGCACGTTCCCGCGCCGTTGGCCGAGGCGATCGTGGACTATTGGGCGCACTTGCCCGGCGAACGCGCCCGGAGCGTCGAACGGATCACCGGTCGTCCTGGCCGCACTTTCCGCCAGTGGGCAATGGAGTATGTCGCCGCGTTCCAGTAGTAACGGATCCCGGCGCGGTTACCTCGAAATAAAAGCTGTTCAGCCCGCCGTGCAGACCTCGAAACCCGGCGGTTCCGCGGTGGCCAACCGCAACGCCACGTCCTCCTGCGGCGTCGGCAGGGCCCCGCAACCGGACATCGGCAACGGCCGGGGACGTCGCGGTACCCGGGCTCCCGAACCGCCGCCGCGGCCCGGGTAGACGAGCAAGCCGCGCTCCGGATCCGGGACCGCGTCGAGAGCGGCCGTCACAGCGGGCAGGCTCCGGAAGCGATCTCGTTTCTCCTCCGAGGAAAACTCGATCTCCAGCGTCACGCCCCAGCGGTGCACGTGCCACGTCCACTGCTCGGCGCCGTTGGTCAGCGCGGCCTCGGTCAGACGGTCGCCGTGAGCACGCTGCCACGCGCTCGCCGCGAAGGCCCCGTCGAGGACTTCGATCGACAACCAAGAGTCCATATGTCGACAATAGCCCCCTGGATGCCTCGATGGTGTTGCGTTTCGAGGGCATGTGAGAGGGTAGGGCCTGTGATGCGGATCATGGGGCGCCGCCGTGCGCTGGGCGCCGTTCTCGCCGGAGCTCTCCTCCTTGCCGGATGCGGTACCGGGCCTAGTCAGGTGGGCACCGCCGCGGTCGTCGACGGTCAGGTCACCACCATTGACCAGGTTCAGGCGCTGCTCGACCGCGCCGTGCAGGAGCAGCCGTACGCGCGGCAGCTCGCGTCGCGGCACCAGCTCGACCTCGTCGGGCGCGAGATCGTCCGGCAGACGCTGCTGCACGAGGTCGTCGTGAAGGCCGCGCAGAAGGAAGGCATTTCCGTCGACGAGGCCACCGTCAGCGAGGCCATGCAACAAGATCCGCTCGCGTCGCCGGTGCCCGAGGCCGTCACGCAGGACCAGTCCGCGGCCGTCACCCAGCTTGTCTGGCGGCTCCGCGACCATCGCGAGGCCATCAGCGATCAGTACCTGCAGCAGCGGATCGCGCTGAAGTACCTGCCGACGCTGTCGGTGAACTTCGACTACACCAGCATCGGCGCGCCGACCTCGGAGAGCCAGGCCCCGTCGATCGACCCGAAGGCCGCGCGCAGCCAGGCCATCGCCAAGGCCGAGGAGTACGCGAGCAACCCGGGCAAGATCCAGGCCGACATCCAGAGCGGCGCGCAGGGCAACGTCGGCCAGCAGGCTCCCGCGTTGTCGTCGCCGCAGGACGCCGCGACCGTGCTGTTCGGCGTGCCCGCGAACACCGTCATCGCGTTCCAGCCGAACCCGGCGAGCGCGCCCACCTGGTGGGTCACCGCCGTGGTGCGGAAGCGGACAACCGACGCGAAGGTCGCCACCGACCAGGTCCAGCAGCCGACCGCGGCTCAGCTGGGTGCGATCGGCGTGCGGATGCTCCAGCCGTATGTTGGCGACGTGGACTTCAAAATCAACCCGCGCTACGGCGTGTGGGACCCGGTCGGCATGAACCTCGCTCCCAGCGCGGCCGAGGTCACGGGCGTGGCCGTGCCGCTGCACGGCGGTGCTCCGGCGAAGCAGTGACCGGCACCGTAGTCCTGGTCCGGGGAGGGACCCTGCCCGCGGCCGCCCTGCCTCTGCTTCGCACTAGCGCCGTATACGCCGCGAGCGACGTCGACTCCGCGCAGTTCGGTGTGCCGCCGGTAGGCGAGTCCTCCGAGGACATCGTGCTGCTCGCCGCGTCCCGCACCGAGCCGACCGCAGCCGCGATGCTCGCCGCCGGCGCTCAGCTGATCGAGACCTCCGTGCCCCCGCTCGTCGAAGCGGTCGAGGTCATGGACCGCCTGCGCTCGCCTGGCGGCTGCCCGTGGGATGCCCGGCAGACGCACGAATCCCTGCGGCAATACCTGGTCGAGGAAACGTACGAACTGCTGGAAGCCATCGAGGACAACGACCGGGCGGCCCTGCGCGAGGAACTGGGCGACGTCCTCCTGCAGGTCCTGTTCCATGCCCGCGTAGCCGCCGAACACGGCCGGGCCCCCTTCACCATCGACGACGTGGCCCGCGACCTGGTGGACAAACTGGTCGGCCGCCACCCCAACGTCTTCGCCGACGCGGCCCGCATCGCGTCGGCCGAGCACCAGGAACTGAAGTGGGAAGAGCTGAAGCAGGCCGAGAAGCAACGCAAGTCCATTGTGGACGGCGTCGCGCTCGGCCAGCCCGCGGTCGCCCTGGCCGGAAAACTGGGCCAGCGCAGCGGCCGGGCCGGGATCCCGCTGGACCTGTTCCCCCAGGACTCCTCGGCCCCCGCCCAGCTCTTCCGAACAGCGGCCATCGCCCGCCGGGGCGGACTGGACCCGGAGGGCGAACTGCGGGCGGTGGCGAAGCAATTCGCCCGCGACATCCGCGCGGCGGAGACGGCCGCCCGGAACGCCGGGGTCGAGCCGTCGACGCTGGAGGCTGAGGGCTGGCGGAAGTTCTGGCCTTCGGCTTGAGTCGGGTTTGGTGCCCTGCTTCGGTTTCCGTGGCGTGCGTGGCTGACGGGTTCTTCACTCTGGCCCTGACGCGCTCGCTGCCCGTAATCCGCAGGTCTCTTCTTTGTCGGACACCCCTGGTTCTCGTGAGTGTTCATGCCGGTTAGAACCGGCATAGATACTCACGAACCCCTGCCGAGCGCTGTATGTCGCTCGCGTTTCGCGCGCACCAGGGCTTCGCCTGAGGCCTCGCGCTTCCCGCCCCAGCCGCACACTCGCCGCCTCCACTGTGGTTCGCTGGCCACTTTCCCGTGCCCAGATGCGGATCGCTGTCGCGTCTCTGGGCGCCCTAGCCTCCGCAGGTCGGCCGCCTCACTCGAACGACGGAGACCTGCTCCATCCGCCACCACCCCCGCCAGACCCCGGGCACGATTGCTCCCGGCAGCCGTCCCGCCCCGGCTCCCGAATGTGTGATCCAGATCACTCATTTTAGAGAACCGGAAGCGCGGAGGTGGCGTCTTGCCGGGTGTGAAGCACAAGCCACCCAGGGAGCCGGACGAGGAACGCCTCCTCCGGCGCACCGCCCGCGGTGACCGTGCGGCGTTCGAAGAGCTCTACCGCCGTACGTCGCCGTGGCTCGCGATACGCCTGCGTCGCCGCTGCTCCGATGACCAGATCGTCGCGGAGGTGATGCAGGAGACTTATCTCGCCGTGTGGCGCGCCGCGGGTTCGTTCGCGGGCGTCGTCGCCGGCGGCTCCGCCGTGGGCTGGGTGTGGACGATCGCGGTGCGGCGGCTCATCGACGCGTATCGGCGGCGTGCGCATCACGCGAATCCGCCGCCCGGAGTGCACGAGTCGCTGTCCGCGCCCGCCGCGGAGGAGGAGGCGCTGGCGGGCACGGTCGGCGATTCGGTGGGCGACGCCTTGCGCAGTCTCGCGCCGGAGCTGCGCGAGGTCCTGCAAGCCATGGTGCTCGACGGATTGTCGGTGCGGGAGACAGCGATCCTGCTGGGTCTGCCGGAGGGCACGGTCAAAACCCGGGCCCGTCGCGCCCGGATCGCGATGCGGGAGGCGTTGTCGTGAACGCCGCCGAGAAACCAGGACTGTCTGAAGGAGGTCAAGCCATGAACCACGTATCCGACCGGATGCTCGCCGGCTACGTCGCCGGTCGCGAACTGCCGGGGGACGAGGCATGGGCGATCGAAGGGCACCTGGAGAAGTGCGCGCAATGCCGGGCGCGGCTCGCCGGCGCGTCCACCGCCGAGGTGACCGGGCTGCTCGACACGGTGTGGGCCGGGCTGGAGCCGAACCTCGCCGAAGCACCGCAGCCGAGGCCGCGCCGGGTCGCGGCGTGGCTGCATTGCTGGGCGACCCCGGTGATGGTGCCGTGGCTGCTGATGGTCCTCGTGGTCGGCGCGCTGTCGGTCTACCTCGACCGGTCGCTCCGGGAGGGGCTGTCGCTCGTGCAGCTGCTTTCCCCGGTGCTGCCGGTCTTCGGAGTGGCGGCGGCGTGGACCCGCGGGCTGGATCCGTCGTACGAACTCACCGCGGCCACCCCGCGCGCCGGGCTGGAGCTGATCCTGCGCCGGACCACAGCGGTCGTGGTGCCGGTGCTGGCGGTGCTCCTCGCCGCCGGCTGGCTGGTCGGCGCGCGGATGGGATTCGGGCTGCTGCCGAGTCTCGCGTTCACCACCGGGACCCTCGCGCTCGGCACGTTCATCGGCGTCGCCTGGGCGGCGTCGATCCTGGTCGGCCTGTGGCTCGGCGCGCTGGTGGTGCCGAGCGTCGCGTTCGGGGGCTCGGTCCTGCTGGAGGACGTCGCCTGGCCGGGCTGGCTGGCGGCTGTCGTCGTCGCGAGCGTGTTCGTTGTGCTTCGCCGGAACACCTTCACGCAGCTTGCTGCGCATCACTGACGGAAACGAGAGGGGACACCGATGCGGGCTGTGGAAGCCGCCGAGGTCGCTCCGGCGACCTATGCCTGGGAAATCCAAGCCCAGGCACTGAAAGTACGGGTCGGCCGCAAGAAGATGGCGGTCGACGGCCTCGACCTCGCGCTCGGCACGGGGGTGCACGGGCTGCTCGGGCCGAACGGCGCGGGCAAGACCACCTTGATCCGCACGCTGGCGACGGTGCTGCGGCCGACGGAAGGCGAGCTGACGCTGCTCGGAGAGCCGATCGGGGGGCGCTTCGACCAGCGCGGCCTGCGCCGCCGGATCGGCTATCTGCCGCAAACCTTCGGATACTACAAGCGGTTCACCGTGCGCGAGTTCGTCGAATACCTGGCGTGGCTCAAGGAAATGCCCAAACGTGAGGTGCCGGGCGCGGTGCAGCGCGCGATCGAGCGGGTCGGTCTCGCCGAACGCGCCGAGGCCAAGATGAAGGCGCTGTCCGGCGGCATGATCCGCCGGGTCGGCATCGCGCAGGCGATCGTGAACGACCCGGTGCTCCTGCTGCTCGACGAACCCACCGCCGGACTCGATCCGGCGCAGCGGCTGCGCTTCCGGGAGCTGCTGCAGGAAATCGGCCGGGACGCGTGCGTCGTCGTGTCCACTCACCTCGTCGAGGACGTCGCGGCGGCGTGCTCGGACGTCGTCCTGTTCGCCGCCGGAAAGCTGGTTTTCCAAGGCACGCCTGCCGATCTGGCCGCGGCGGGCAGCGAGGCGGACGTCGGCGACAGCCCGATCGAGCGCGGCTATTCGGCGCTGCTCGGCCACGCGCAGGGGAAGGGAGCCTGGTGATGAGCGCGTTCCGGATCGAAGTCCGGCGCACCGTCGCTCCCTGGGTTCCGGTCGCGATGCTGGCGGTGAGCCTTGGCCTGCTGTTGTCGCGCGGACCGTGGAACTACGATTCCGGGGCCTGGAACGCGACGTGGCTGACCGCGGTGCGGTGGCCGCGCTACCTGCTGGTGCTGCTGTGGCCGATCATCGTCGGAGCCGCGGCGATCCAGGGCATGCGGGACGTCCGCGCCGGGGTCGGCGAACTGTTCAGTTCCACGCCCCGGCCTGCCGGGCAGCGAGCCAGAACGCTCGGCCTCGCCCTCGGGCTCACCGCGGTCGCGGGCTATCTCGTGCTCGTCGCCGCCGGGGTTGGACAGGTCGTGGCGAAGGGCGGGCTGTTCACCACGGCGTGGATGATGCAACTGGTGCTCGGCGTGCTGTCCGTGCTTGCCGGCGTGGCACTGGGCCTGGGCCTGGGACGGCTGCTGCCGTATCCGATCACCGCTCCGGTGCTCGCCGTGCTCGCACTGGCGGGCGGGCTCTTCGCGCAGGTGTCGGGCACGAACCGAGCGGCGCCGAACGCGGTGGTCCTGCTGGGGATCGGGCAAGTGCAGCCGCGCGGTCCATTCGACCAGCCCAGGACCGCGGTGGAGATCGGGCAGTTGAGCTGGGTGCTCGGGCTCGCTGCGGCCGGAATTCTGTTGCTGCTGGCCAGTTCGGCGCGGACCAAGGTGCTCGCGCTGCTCCCGGTGGCGGCCGGGCTGGCAGTGGCGTTGCCGCTCTTCCCCGCGTCGCCGGAGGACAACTACGCTCCGGACAAGACGGCCGCCGCTCTCGTCTGCGACGGTCCGGTGTGCGTCACGCGATTGCACGAGGACTGGTTGTCCACTGTGGCCGGTCCAGGCAAGGAAGCCTTGCGGCGACTGGAGAAGCTGCCGCAGCATCCGACTCGGGTCGAGGAGTCGGCAGAACCGTACCGGACCACCAGAGTCGGCCCGCGGGATCCTTCACGCCTGCTGATACAGCAGGACGACTACGCGCTGCGGGACAAGAGCGGGCCCGGCCTCGCCATGGCCATGCTGAGCGGGGCCGGAACATTGCCCTGCCACGCCTTGTCCTACGGCGGAGAGAAGAACGACCGCGAGGACGCCGCGCGCTGGGTCATGGCGCGGTGGTTGCTCGGCTCGTACACCGCGCCGTCGCCGCAGCGGCAACCTCCGCTGCGGCCTCGGACAGACTCAGCGTGGGCAGCCTTGAAAGCAGCGCCGGAGGCGGAACAGACCATCCGGATCGCCGCGGCTCGGCAGGCGGAGCTGACCTGCACAGGCGACCCGTTGAAGATTCTCCTGGAGGGTGCGCGCTAATGCGGTGGACAGCGCTGTACGTGCGTTCGCGCCACCTCGCGGTGTCACTGGCGGCGGTGGTGCTCTGCGCCCTCGCGTTGCCGCCGCTGCTGGGTGACAACTGGTCGACGTTCTTCGCGACCATCACCCTCGGCGGCGCGATAGCAGTGGCAGGGGTGGGACTCAGCGGACAGGACATCGACCTCGATCGCACAGCCTCCTTCCGCTGGCCGCCCCGGCGTCTAGCGCACCTCTTGCTGATCGGTGCGGTGGCCGGCGGAGTAATGCTCGCGGCACAAGGCCTTGCCGAACTCCCGATGCAGGCTGGCTGGATTTTCCGCAACGCGGCAGGGCTGCTCGGCTTGACCGGTCTGGCGGCCACGCTGTTCGGCGGCCAGTTCGGCTGGACGCTTCCCTTGGGCTGGGCCATGACGGCGGTGTTCGTCCCGAGTGCCGCCAGCCAGGTCTACGACGTGGTGGCCTGGCCGATGGCGACCGCGGACTCCGCCGCGGCGTGGTGGACGGCCGGACTCCTGTTCGTGGCGGGAACGGCGGCGTACACGCTGGCGGGTGCTCGACGGTGAACCGGCCGATCGGCAAGCCGGGTGCAGTCCCGTCCCTCCCCCGGGCAGGGGCGGGACTGCGGACCGGCGCGGCTTCAGACGTTCCGGTTGTTCGGCTTCACCTCCAGCGGTTCGCGGTCGGGGTCGTCGATGCCCATGCTGATGATGCGTTGCGGGTAGATGCGGATGACCGCGCCGTCGAGGTGACCGTCCGGTTCGAAGGCGTCCGGCACGGCTTCCGCCCGGCCCCGGATCTCCAGGCAGCGGATGCGCATCGGTTTCGTCGACGGCTGGTCGTCGATCACGATGGCGACGCGGCCGTTGGCCTCGACATTGCGGTATTTCCGGCTTTTGGTCAGGTTGTATCCGGTCACGTCGATGGTCTGTGTCTCCGGGTTCCAGCTGAACGCGACCGGGCTGACCTGCAAGGTGCCGTTCGGTTGCTGGGTGGCCACCCGGGCGAGAGGCTGGTCGGCGAGGTAGCTGAGTTCCGCTTCGGTGAACATGCACCTACCGTGCAAGTTCAAGTTTGCTTGAAGTCAAGCGCACGCGGGGGATCACGTGCTCGGCGAACCGTCGCATCTCCGCTTCGAAGGGCTGAAATTGCAGCATAAACGTCTCGATTCCCAGGTCGGCCCACTCGCGGATCCGCTGGGCGACGGTGTCGTAGCTGCCGACCAGGCCGGCCGCGGTGCCGCCGTTCGTGCCGATGTGCGGGTACTTCGCGAACGTCTGGAACATCACGGCTTTCGGATCGGCGTCCGCGACCAGTGCCTCCCACCGTGCCTTGCCCGCCTCGGCCAGTTCCCACAGCGCCGCCAGTTCCGCTTCCGCCTCGGCGTCGGTGTCGCGGGCGACCACGAACGCGGACAGTCCAAAACGGACCGGCGCGCCGACGCGCGGGCGGGCGGCGACGTCCGCGATCAGCCCGGCGACATTCTCCTTCGGCTGTCCGTTGATGAACCACACGTCGGCCTTGTCCGCGACCAGCGCTCGCGCCGGGTCCGACTCGCCGCCGACGTACACGGTCGGCGCCGAACCGGCGGGCCGCAGCTGGTATCCGTCGACCTGGAAATGCCTGCCCTCGAACGAAACCCGCTCGCCGGCCAGCAGCCCGCGCACGACGCTGATCCATTCGCGGCCGTACTCGTACCGTTCGTCGTGCTCGGCGAACGGAATGCCCGCCCGCTCCAGTTCCGGTTTGTACCAGGCGTTGACCAGGTTCAGCCCGAACCGGCCGCCGCTGATCTCCTGGATCTGCAGCGCCTGCTTCGCCAGCACCACCGGGTGCACCAGATACGGCTTGATCGCCGCGATGATCTCGATCCGCTCGGTGAGCGCGGCGAGCGCCGCCGCGGACGTCCACGTCTCCAGCTGGTCCAGTTCGTCGCCGAACGGGTTCACCACGTGCTGCGCGATGAGCGTCGAATCGAAGCCGAGCCGGTCGGCCTCGACGATCAGCCGCCGGTTGCGCTCCCAGCTGGCGTTCACCGGATCGTCCGGATGATCGAACGGGCCCCACGACCCGTAGACGACCGCCCATACCCCGAACCGCGGCTGTGCCACAGCGACCACGACCGAACTCCTCACCTCGCGCGGATGAACGCGGTCACCGTCGCTGGCCCGGAGGGCACCGGCAACCGGTCCCACGCAGTGGCGGGGCGGGGAGGTTTGTACTGGTCAGGTGAAGAGCCCGTCACCCCAGTTGCTGGTCGGCGTGAGGCCCGGCGGAATCGCGAAGTGCGCGGAACCGGTGTGCTGCAGGTACTCCATCATCGCGTCCTTCGAGGACAGCACCTGCTGCATCGGGACGTATTGCGTGCGGGTGTCCCGGTTGAACGCCAGGAAGAACAGCCCCGCCTCGAGGTGGCCGACACCGTCGGAGCCGTCGACGAAGTTGTAGCCGCGGCGCAGGATCTGCACGCCCTTGCGCGTCTGGCGCGAGGCCAGCCGGATGTGTGCGTCCTCGGCGATCAGCGGGGTTCCGCCCTCGCCGCCGACCTGCAGATCGACCTGGTCGAACTCGCCGGTCTGCCCGAGCGGCGCGCCGGTTCCCTTGGTGCGCCCGACAATCTGTTCCTGTCCGGCAAGCGTTTCGCGGTCCCAGGTTTCGATGTGCATCCGGATCCGGCGCGCCACCAGGTACGTGCCGCCGGCCATCCACGCCTGTCCGTCGCCGGCCTGCGCCCACACCTGGTCGCGGAGCACGTCGGTGTCCTCGGCCTTGATGTTGTTGGTGCCGTCCTTGAAACCGAACAGGTTGCGCGGCGTCTGCTGCGAGCGCGAGGTCGACGAGCTCCGCCCGAACCCGAGCTGCGACCAGCGTACCTCGGTGACGCCGAAGCCCAGCCGCACCAGGTTGCGCACCGCGTGCACCGCCACCTGCGGATCGTTCGCGCAGGCCTGGATGCACAGGTCGCCGCCGCTGCGGGCCGGGTCGAGTTTGTCCTTCGGAAACGCCGGAAGGTCGATCAGCTGCGGCGGGCGTTTCGCGGCGAGGCCGAACCGGTCGTCGAAGAGCGAGGGGCCGAAGCCGATGGTCAGGGTGAGGTCGGAGGGGGGCAGGTCGAGCGCCTCGCCGGTGTCGTCCGGCGGGGCCTGCGAGGAGCCGCCGAGCGCGCCGTTCGGGCCGACGTCCTGGCCCGCGGTCATCCGCCGCGCCGCGGCCGTCCAGGTGCGCAGCAGGTCGCGGAGCTTCGTGGCGTCCTTCGTGATCACGTCGAGCGCGGCGAAGTGCAGGTTCTGCTGCGTCGGCGTGACGATCCCGGCCTGGTGCTCGCCATGGAAGTCCACAGTGGACACCGCGGCCGACGCGGGAGTGCCGCCGCCGAGCCGGTCGATGCCGACCCCCGCCGCCGCGCCCGCGCCGGCCAGCGCGACACCCGCGCCGGCCAGCCCGAACAGCTTCCGGCGGGAAACCTGGGTCCCCTCCTCGGTCACTTGGACACGACCTCCGCGACCTTGCTCAGCGGCTCGCTCAGCGCGTCGACCGCCGAGGCGAACGCCTTGATCTGGTCCTGGGAGAGCTCGTTGTAGTACTTGAAACCGTCGCCGGAACGGGTCTTGTCCAGCAGCCCCTGCACGTTCGCGAACTCTTTGTCCAAAGTGGACACCAGGGCCGCGTCGCGCTCCTGGATGACCGGCCGAAGCGCGGCGATCGCGCCCTTGGAACCGTCGAGGTTGGCCTGGAAGTCCCACAGGTCGGTGTGCGAGAAGGCCTCCTCCTCGCCGGTGATCTTCTTCGTCGCGACCTCGTCCAGCAGGCCCTTCGCGCCGTTGGCCAGGTCCAGCACGCTCAACTGCAGCGTCTTGGTCTTGGCGACCAGCGACTTCACGTCGGTGAGCAGCTTGTCCGCGATCTGCGGGCTGTCCGGCTTGAGGCCGGTGGTCCACAGGTCCTTCTCCAGCCGGTGGAACCCGGTGAACTGCTGGCCCGGCTCGACGTCAGCCTCGCGCGCGTCGATGGCCGGGTCGAGGTCGCCGAACTTCTCCGCGACCGGTTCGATCCGCTCGTAGAACACGCGAGTGCGCGCGTACTCGGCCTTCGCCTCGGCAGCCTTGTTGGCCTTCACCGCGGCGACGAACTTGGCCGTCTCGGCCTCCAGCGCCGAGCTGTTGTTCTCGACGTAGGTCGCGTAGCTCTTGGTGGCAGCGGCTTTCTGTGCGCTGGCGTTGCTCTGGCCCGGCGCGCCGCCGGTGACCGTGAAGTCGCCGCGGATGCCGTTGCCGGTCATGCCCGGCTTGCACGCGGTCTGGTACTTGCCCGCCTCCGGGACCTCGACGATGAGCCGCCGGTTCAGTCCGGGCGCGATGTTCTCGACCTCGCCCATGATCCGGTCGCCCTCGGCGTAGAGGTAGAACTCGGTGACCTTGCTGCCCTTGTTGGCGATTTCGAAGGTCAGGTTGCCCGCGGACGCGGTCGTCGCGGACACCTTGCAGGCGGTGTCGGACGCCTCGACCTTGATCGGCCCGCCCGAGGTCGCGCCGGAGGGACCGGACGCGGAATTCGTGCTGTCACAGGCGGTCAGCGCGACGAGGGCGCTGAGGCCAGTGAGCACAGCCGTCGAGGTCTTGCGGAACTGAGGCACTGTCACTCCTTGGCGGCGGCCGGGGCGGCGGGAGCCGTCTCGGTCTTGTTCTTGCGGGCAGGCTTGAGGAACAGCGGCAGCACGATCGCCACGTAGGCGACCCATGCGATCGCTTGCAGCACAGTGGTCTGCTGCGAATAGTTGAAGATCCCCTTGAGCAACGCGCCGTACCAGGAGGTTTCCGGCAGGGCGCTCGACGCGTCGAAGGCGAGCGTGGTCAGTCCGGGAATGAAGCCGGCTTCCTGCAGGTCGTGCAGGCCGTAGCCGAGGACACCGGCGGCGACGAACACCAGCAGCACGCCGGTGATCGTGAAGAACTTGGCCAGGTTGAACCGCACCGCGCCGCGGTAGAGCAGGTAGGCGAGCACGATCGCGGCGGCGATCCCGATCACGAACCCGATCAGCGGCTGCAGGGTGTCGGATTGCGCGGTCTGCACGGCCGAGTAGAAGAACACGGCGGTTTCGAGCCCTTCGCGGCCCACCGCGAGGAACGACAGCAGGAGCACCGCCGCCGGACCGACCTTGAGCGCGTCCTCCATCTTGCCGCGCAACTCGGCCGCGATGTGCCGGGAAGCCTTGCGCATCCAGAAGATCATCGCGGTGACGAACACGACCGCGACGATGGAAAGGCTTCCGCCGAGCAGTTCCTGATGCTCGAAACTGAGCTGCGCGGTGCTGTAGGTGAGGATCGCGCCGACGCCGATCGACAGCAGCACGGCCGCGCCGACCCCGGGCCACACGAACCGCAGTGCGTGCCGTCGCTCGGTCTTGACGAGGAAGGCGACCAGGATGCTCACCACAAGCGCGGCTTCGAGACCTTCGCGCAGCCCGATGAGCGCGCTCGAAAACACCACTGTTCGGCCCTCCTTCGACTACCTGACCTGATGTTTTTAGGTAAGGCTTGCCTGTAAGTCCAGAGGGGAGTTCGCTGAACAGGCCCGGCAAAACGGGTAAAACGCCGCTCTGACGGGAGTTAGGTTAGGGTAACCGCAGGTCAGAGCGTCGCCGACCGATCGCGTAACGAATTGTGTGACCTGGGCGGCTTTGGCTCGGAGTTAACCATCCGCTTGCCATTCGCCCGGTCCAGCGTCCCCCGGGCGGGTTCATCAGTAACCTGTCCGAGTGGCCGATACCACTCAGCCGACCATTGCGCCGTCGCCGGCGGGTCCGCCGCGCCGCTACCCGAGCCGTATCGCTTTCGCGCTGGGTCTGGTGCTGACCGGGGTCGTGCTGGTGGTGACCATTGGGATCCACAACCCGAATCCGCCCGCCCCACCCGCCGCGGCCGCCCCGCCGCCGGTTTCAGCCAAAGCGGAACCGCGCCCGCAACCCGGCTCCGAAGCCCCGCAGGTCGGCTTGGCCGCCCCGCCGGACCGCCCGCTCGTGTCAGACCAAGCGGAACTGGACGCGTGGGCGACCCGAGTCGCAGGAAAGACGAGGCTGGACGCACGAGTGCTCGCCGCGTACGGGCGGGCGGAAATGTGGATGCAACGGCAGAAACCGTCGTGCCACCTGTCGTGGGCGACGCTCGCGGCGATCGGGAACCTGGCCTTCGGAACGGAAAAACCCGGTCCGGACGGCACCATGCCGGTGCAGCCGGGCCCAGCGGAAGGCCCAGACACCGACGCGGGAAAACTCGACGGCGACCGCACTGCGGATCACCGGATCGGCCCGCTGCGGATCATGCCGTCCGCCTGGCACAAACACGCCCAACGAGCAGACAGCGACGGCAAAGCAGCGGACCCCCGCAACCTCGACGACGCAGCGTTCACCGCCGCCCGCTACCTCTGCTCGGGCGACGACGACCTGGGCACCCCAGCGGGCTGGTGGAAAGCGATGCTCGTCTACAACCCAGCGGTGAACTACGTGCAGGACGTCTTCACCGCAGCAGACTCCTACGCGGCGGCGAGTGTCGCGCCCTGAGCGAGCTTGGCTGGGGTGATCAGTGACTGGTCGGCGGGATGGCCCGGCCTGGACGGTTGATCGCGCTCCCTGACCGGCTCGGCCAACGGCTGGAACTCGTCTGATCAGCGGTTGTCGGCGCGGCACGTGGGCCATTTCTGGTGACGGCATGGGCCCGGCTGGGGCGTGACCTCGGGACTGGCTCGGCGTGCGATCGGTGCTGCCGCGTTCGCTCGCATCGATTGGGACTGGTCCGGTCGGTGGCAGCTCACTCCTGCCCGGCGGGCGGGTTCCGCTGGTGACCGCCTCGGTCGTCCGGCCTGGGCCGGGTTGGTGGGGGAGTCGGCCTGGTGACTGTGCTGGCTCGGCGAGCGGTCGGCGGCGCTGCGTTCGCATGCAGGGCTGGAACCCGTTTGGCCGGTGGCTGCTCAGCGCGGTGCGACGGCCGGGTCTTGCCGGTGGTCGCCTATGTCGTCCGGCCTGGGCCGGGTTGGTGCGGCGACTGTGCTGGCTCGGTCAGCAAGGGCGACGTGGCGATTGCTTGCGCCTGCCGGGACTGGTCTGGCCGGTGGCGTCTGGGTTGGCTCGGCGTGCGGTGGGTGACGCCGCGTTCGCTCGTATCGGCTGGAGCCGGTCCGGCCGATGGCAGTTCAAGCCTGCCCGGCGGGTCCGGTTCTGCTGATGGCCGACTCGGTCGTCCGGCCTGCGAGTGACCGGCACGAGACCGGTTTGGTGCTTAAACCGACTCAGCAGTCAGTGGGTCGTCAGCACGGCGCTCACTCGCACCGGCTTCTGCGGCCGGGCCTCGGTGCGCACCGGCTGCTTGCGGGGCTGGACGGGGTGGCGTTCGTTCAGTTCCACGAGGACTGGCGCCAGCGCCATCAGCACCAGCACGAGCAGCCCGGCGGTCGCTCCGATCACGGTCAGCGCGGTCATGTCGGCCTCCTCTAATCGCTCTCTGTGATGACACCAAGGATCGCGCTTCGCCGGGTCTGCCCGGATCGGCCGACTGGCCGAGCCGGGGCGCCGGATGGCCAGGCTTCCCCGCTGCCCTGTTCACTTCGGAAGACGCGCCGGGGCCGCGCTGGATCCGGGGGTTGCCCGGGATTGCTTCCGCGGGTGCACGTTCGGGACACGCGGGCTCAGTGGTCGCTGAGCGTAATCCTCGCCCTGACCTCGCTGATCGCTTCGAGATACTCCGGCACCGGGTTCATCGCCGACGCCATCCGCAGTTGCGCGAGCGCCTCGGCCAAACGGCCGAGGCGCTGGAGGGTGCGTCCGAGCACGAACCGGGCGTAGTGGTCGGTGGGGTCCAGCTCCAGTACGCGGGTGAACGCGCGTTCGGCGCGGCGGAGCTGGGCGGAGTGGAAGTACGCGCGCCCGGCGAGCAGTTGCACGCTCGGCTTGTCCTGCTCGTCGGCGAGCAGGGGTTCGAGCTCCTTGAGAGCGTCGAGCGGGCGTCGCCGCGCGACGAGGTGCTCGGCGTTGCGGAACCTGCGGAAGCGCGATTCGCCGTCGGGTTCGGGGGCTGCTGCGGCGTCCGTCATGGTCGTTTCACGATACCGGCGCGGAGGGCGTTGCACGACCGTCAGACGAGTCGTGATGGACTGTGCCGCCATGAGCAGCGATCAGGAACCCGAGTACGTGGGACTGGCGCCGTACCTCTACTACAGCGATGCGACCGCCGCGCTCGCGTGGCTGACCAGGGTGTTCGGCTTCACCGAGGAAGTCCGCTTCGAGGACGGGTCCGGCGAGGTTTTCCAGGCGACGCTCCGCGCGGGCGACGCGCGCCTGCAGCTGGCCGGGGTCGGTCCCGAATACTGGGAAGCCAAGGGGGTCGAGGGGCCGGTCGGGCAGTTGAACGTCGTGTACGTGACCGACGTCGACGCGCAGTACGAGCGCGTGTGCGCGGCGCTCGGCGAGGACGCGGCACCGGAACCGCCGCAGGATCAGCCTTACGGCGCGCGGATTTTCACCGTGGCCGATCCCGGTGGCAACAGCTGGACGTTCTGGCAGCAGGTGACCGACGAGGTCGAGCTGCCGTCGGGGTGGCGCGAGGTCCGGCCGGAGGACCAGGCCGCCGGAGAGACCGGCGAAGTGCCCAGCTGAGCTGGAGAACACGCAGCGGAACGGCCCGGCACCGGCCTGGCCTCCAACGGGTGAACCCGCTGGGCGGTTACTCTGGGCGGCGTCACCGCAGGCACGACCCACCAAGGAGCAGAGCGTGGCTCTCATCGAGCAGGTAGGCGCGCGCGAGATTCTCGATTCGCGCGGGAACCCGACCGTCGAGGTGGAGGTGGCGCTCGACGACGGCACTCTGGCTCGGGCGGCAGTGCCGTCCGGGGCGTCGACCGGCGAACACGAAGCGGTCGAGCTGCGCGACGGGGACACCGGCCGCTACAACGGCAAGGGCGTGGAGCGCGCGGTCGCCGCGGTGCTCGACGAGATCGGCCCGGACCTGGTCGGCGTCGACGCGGTCGACCAGCGGATCGTCGACCAGAAGCTGGTGGACCTCGACGGCACGCCGGCGAAGTCGCGGCTCGGCGCGAACGCCATCCTCGGCGTTTCGCTGGCCGTCGCGAAGGCCGCCGCGGAATCGTCCGAGCTGGAGTTGTTCCGCTACCTGGGCGGGCCGAACGCACACGTGCTGCCGGTGCCGATGCTGAACATCCTCAACGGCGGTGCGCACGCCGACACCGACGTCGACATCCAGGAATTCATGATCGCGCCGATCGGTGCGGAGTCGTTCCGCGAGGCGCTGCGCTGGGGCACCGAGGTGTACCACGCGCTGAAGTCCGTGCTGAAGAGCCGCGGCCTGGCCACCGGCCTCGGCGACGAGGGCGGTTTCGCGCCGAGCCTCGCCAACAACCGCGAGGCACTCGACCTGATCCTCGCCGCGATCGAGAAGGCCGGCTACGTGCCGGGCCGTGACGTCGCGCTCGCGCTGGACGTCGCCGCGACCGAGTTCTACTCCGACGGCGCCTACACCTTCGAAGGTTCGAAGCGCAGCGCTGAGCAGATGTCCGCGTACTACGGCGAACTGCTGCGCGACTACCCGCTCGTCTCCATCGAGGACCCGCTGAGCGAGGACGACTGGGACGGCTGGGTCCAGCTGACCTCCGAGATCGGCGACAAGGTCCAGCTCGTCGGCGACGACCTGTTCGTCACCAACCCGGACCGTCTCGAGGAGGGCATCACCCGCCGCGCGGCGAACGCGCTGCTGGTGAAGGTCAACCAGATCGGCACGCTGTCGGAGACGCTGGACGCGGTGTCGCTCGCCACGTCGTACGGCTACAAGTCGATGATGAGCCACCGGTCCGGCGAGACCGAGGACACCTTCATCGCCGACCTCGCGGTCGCCACCGGCGTGGGCCAGATCAAGACCGGAGCCCCGGCGCGCGGCGAGCGGATCGCGAAGTACAACCAGCTCCTGCGCATCGAGGAAACCCTCGCGGACGCCGCGCGCTACGCCGGCGACCTCGCCTTCCCGCGGTTCAGCGCGGAGGCCTGAGGGGCACATGGCCGACCGGGGGAGGGCGCGCAGCCGCCGCGGCGGCCGGGCAGCGAGGAGCGAGTCCAGCAGGGCCCGCCGTCCCGCGTCTGCCCGGCGCCGCACCGGCGCGGGCACGACGGAGACGACCAGGGCCCGGCTGCGCCGCGGCCTGGCCGCGAAACGCGCCTCCGGTGCGGCCAAGGTGCTCGGCATGTCGACCACCCGGCGCGCCGCCGTGGTGGCGATCGTGGTGTGCGCCCTGGCGTTCACCGTCGCGGTCCCGTTGCGCACCTACCTCTCCCAGCGTTCCGAGGTCCGCGACCAGGAAGCGCAGCTCGCCCAGCTCCAGCAGGAGGTCGCCCAGTTGCGCGACCGCAAAGCCCAGCTGAGCGACCCCGCCCAGATCGAGGCGGAAGCCCGCCGCCGGCTCCGGTACGTGAAGCCGGGCGAGACTCCATGGATGGTCCAGTTGCCCGAGGACCAGCCCGGTTCGGCGACGGCTGCCCAGCCAGGGCAGCAGCCTGCTCCGCAGGCGCCTTGGTACGAGAACCTGTGGGCGCAGGTTTCCGGGGGTTGAGGTCGTTGGCTGGGCGGGACCGCTGACCGGCCGAGGTTGTACTGGCTGGCGGTCTTCTGGCCGGTGGGATTGCTGGGTTCGGCCCGGGCAGAGTGCTGGCTGGTCGAGGCTGGTGCCGGGGGATGCCTGTCGACGGGCGAGATCGACACCTTTATCGGCGGATGCCGATGATTCTTGGGCCTTAGGCGTACTCCTTTAAGTCATGGGATCGGTCGTTCTCGAGGGGCCGCGGTCCCGGGGATTTTGAGAGTCGGATGCGGTCGTTCTCCGGCGTTCAGCGGGATTCTGGTTCGGGTGACCTTTCTGTTCGACGGCTTGATTTCGTGGCGAAGCTTCGGCTGCCTTCCACGCTAACCACATTGGAAGGGCGGCGGAGGCGGATGCGGCGAGTTGTCCACACGGTCTGCCGGTTGTGGACAACTCGGCCGTTTCAGCGGAGGTCGCGAGGGGTCGGGCGGACGGCGGCATTAGCCTGGAGAGCGTGAACAGCAGCACGGAGACACCCCGATTCGAGCCCGTCACCGATGCCGACCGGGAGGTCATCGCGCAGCAGCTCGGACGGCCGCCGCGGGCCTTGCGGGCGGTGGCCGCGCGGTGCCCGAGCGGGCACCCCTCGGTGGTCCAGACCAGTCCGCGACTGGAGAACGGGACGCCGTTCCCGACGTTGTATTACCTGACCTGTCCGCGGTTGACGTCGATGGTGGGCACGTTGGAGGCGTCCGGCGTGATGAAGGAGATGACCGAGCGGCTCACCACCGACCCCGAACTCGCGGCTGCCTACCAGCGCACGCACGAGACGTACCTCGCCGAGCGGGATGCCATCGAATCGCTCGGCACGCAGGTCACCGCGGGCGGGATGCCCGGACGGGTGAAATGCCTGCACGTCCACCTCGCGCACACGCTCGCGGCCGGGCCCGGTGTGAACCCGTTCGGCGACGAGACCCTGGCCTGGGTCCGCGAACAGGGCTGGCCGACGGGCGACTGCGCCGGGTAACGCTCCGCTCCCGGGCGCGGATAGGCACCACAGAGGCTGGTGCCCGCCTGGGCGGGAATGCTTCGCGGCGAGCACCGCAGCTTCACACCGAGCAGGCGAGCCCGGGTGCACCGCCGAGCGCGCCGGGGAGGGGCGGAAAGTGCGGGTGCCACGCAGATCTCAGCGGTCGGTGCGCGCTGAGGCGTCTCCTGCCGAGGACGGTCAGGCCGAGCCGGTGGCGGATGGTGCCGGTGAGCGCGTTGTCGGCGGTCAGGGCTCGTCTGGCGGTGCGGGCAGCGTTGACGAGGGGATAGCTCGCGCGGGCTCGGCGGTCGGCGCGGGCGGTAGTGCTGATGCGGTCGGTGCCGGGTCTGCGGGTGAGCGGGTTGTCGGTGGCGTGGCGGGTGCTGGCGAGGAAGTAGCTGGTGGTGCGGGCTCGGCTGGCGGTGCGGGTGGTAGTGCTGGCGCGGTCGGTGCCGGGTCTGTGGGCGAGCTGGTTGCCGGTGGCGTGGCGGGTGCTGGCGGGGAAGTAGCTGGAGGCGAGGACTCGGCCGACGGCGCAGGTGGAAGTGCTGAGGCGGTCGGTGCCGGGTCTGTGGGCGAGCGGGTTGCCGGTGATGCGGCGGGTGCTGACGAAGAAGTAGCTGGTGCTGAGGGCGCGGCCGACGGCGCAGGTGGAAGGGCCGATGCGGTCGACGGTGGGTCTGGCTACGAGGGGTCCCGGGAGGCCGGTGCTGCGGCTGGCGACGGCGGGACCGTCGGTGGGGCTAGCGGAGAGAGGGTCTCGGAGACCCCTGGCAAGCCGGTCGGTGAGGGTCGCACCGAAGTGGAAAGCGCCGGTGGCGCGACGGTCGAGAGCGATAGCGCGAGCGATGCGACGAATGGCGAAGGCAGCAGCGGCGAAGTAGCAGGTGAAGGCGATCCGGACGGCCAGCGCAGCGGCAGCAGTGAAGTAGCCGCGCAAGCAGCCGCCTCAGGAGCAGCGGCGGGCAAAGCAGGGGGAGTCAAGAGAACCTCAGCACTCATCGGGCCCCCGCCGGAGAAGGCTCGGTGGATTGGCCGCGCACGGGTTAGAACGAGGCGCGGGCGTTATCGGGCCTGGAGGGTGGCTTCGCGGCATCGGACCGTCGTCGCGGTGCTCGCCGGGGTTCTCGGCGTGCTTCCGGCGACGGTCGGCGCGGGCGTGGTCGTCGGGTGGGTCGGGCGGATGCCGGTGGTGCACACGGCGGACGTCTTGCCTGACCAGGGCTACGACCCGGGTATCCGTGGCGTCGCGGTCGACGGGCGGTTGCCGGAGGCACCAGCACCGGTTCCGTTGCCTGCGTACGACCTTCCGGACGGACCGCTCGGGATTCCGGCTACCGCGTTGGCCGCGTATCGGCATGCGGCGGACGTTCTGGGGAAAGAGCAGCCGGGGTGTCATATTGACTGGGCGCTCGTCGCGAGCATCGGGCGGATCGAGTCGAATCACGCGCGGGGCGGGTATGTCGACGCCGCTGGGACGACGCTCCAGCCGATTCTCGGGCCGCAGCTCAACGGGACTCCTCCGTACGCGGCGATTCCGGACACCGATCACGGCGTGCTTGACCAGGATCCGGTGTGGGACCGGGCTGTCGGGCCGTTCCAGTTCATCCCGGCGACCTGGCGAACCTACGCGGCGGACGGCAACGGCGACGGCAAGGCCGATCCCAGCAATCTCTTCGACGCCTCGCTCGCGGCGGCGCGCTACCTCTGCTCCGGCGGGCTCGATCTGGCCAATCCGGACCAGTTGCGGACCGCGATTTACCGCTACAACAACTCCGACGCGTACGTCACCACGGTCATTCTCTGGGCCGAGGCTTACCGCAAGGGGGTCGCCCAGGTGCCGGACAGTCCGGTTCCGGTCGGGGCTCCTGGGCCGACGACCTCCAGCTCCGCGCCGCCGCCAGCGAGTCCGGGGGATCGGCCGCGGACTACAGAGTTGCCGCCGGTCTCTTCTGGTGCTCCGTCGGTGACGCCTACCGTACTGCCGCCGGGAAACAGTCCGCCTGGAACGCCTTCGGGCAGTCCGACTGAAACGCCGACCACCGGGTCCAGCAGTCCGACCTGCGGAACCAGCACCTCGACCACGACAACCACAGCGCCGACATCGACGACGACCTGCACCTCGTCGAGCAGCAACTCCCCGAGCAGCGGGACGCCGATTGCGGGCTGACCAAGAGTTTTCTCCGGTAACCTTGCTTACACGATTACAACCCGCAGGGGAGCCGATGAGTCTTCGTCAGTTCGAGTACGCCTTGGCGGTCGCCGAGGCGGGGTCGGTGACCGCTGCGGCTGAGGCGCTTCACGTCGCTCAGCCGTCGGTTTCGCAGCAGATTCGGGGGCTCGAGCGGGAACTCGGCGTGCAGCTCTTCTCCCGCACGCCCACCGGGCTGGTGCCTACCGTCGTGGGGCGGGCGTTTCTCAAGGACGCCGAGGTCGCGGTGCGGGCGGCACGACGGGCGCAGGCGACGGCGAGGGCGGGGGCTGACGAGCTGGCCGGCGAGTTGCTCGTCGCGGCGCAGATGGGGTTGGGGACTCGGCAGTTGCCGGGGGCGTTGGCTGCGTTGCGGCGGAGGTTTCCGCGGTTGGCGGTGACGGTTTTCGAGGAGCCGAACCCGGCTGAGCTGGAGCAGCTCGCCCGGCGCGGGGTGCTGGATCTCGCGTTGCTTGGCTCGCCGTGCGATGAGGGGCTGTACGAGGGACATCACCTTGGCGACGAGGAGTTCGTGGTCGTCCTCGGCACCAAGCACCGGTTGCTCAAGAAGGACCGGATCGCGTTGCGGGAGCTGGAAGAAGAGCAGTGGATCAGGTTCGATCCGGCCAGCGCGCTCGACGGTTTCCTGACCGAAGTGTTGCGCGACAACGGATTGAAGCCGACCGCGGTCGCGCGGGTGTCGCAGACCTCGACGGCGGTGCGGTGGGCCGCGCACGGGCTGGGAGTGACGCTCGTTCCGGCGTCGGCGGTGCCGGAAGGGCACGAGCACCTCGTCCGTCCGGTGTTGCCAGTCGTGTCCCAGCCCGTCGTCGCGGCCGTTCGGCCCGGGGCCGGGCCCGCGGAGATGGCGTTGCTCGAGTTTCTGCGGCAGGAGAGCTGGTATCAGCCAGTGGCCGCCTAACCTCAGAGCTGCGTGTCGCCTCCGTCTACGACCAGTTCGACGCCGGTGGTGAAGGTGGCGTCGAAGGCCAGGAAGGCGACGGCGCGGGCGATCTCTTCGGGGGTGCCCAGCCGCTTCATGGGGTTCGCCGCTGCGCGCGCTGCCTTGAACTGTGCGGCTTCCTCGCCCGACATCCCGGCTTCCAGGATCTCGGTGTCGATGGGGCCGGGGCTGATCGCGTTGACCCGGACGCCGCGCGGGAGCAGTTCGGCGGCGAGCGTGCGGGCCATCGAACGCAGCGCGGCCTTGCCTGCCGAGTAGACGCTGGTTTCCGGCAGGCCCATGACGTTGGCGGTCGAGGTGGTCAGCACGACGCCCGCCCCGGAACGCAGCAGCGGCGCGAGCTTCTGCACGGTGAAGTACGCGCCCTTGACGTTGACCGCGAACTGCTCGTCGAACTGCTCCTCGGTGACCGACGCGAACGGTGCCGTCCGGGCGATCCCCGCGTTGACGAACAGAGCGTCGATCGGGCCGGGTACTTGAGCCGCCAGCGCGTCCAGATCGGAGAGCGACGCCACATCGCCGCGGATGGCAGTTGCATCGTTGCCGAGCTGCGTTAAAGCCGCGTCGAGGCGGGGTTGGGAACGGCCGGTGATGAATACGCGAGATCCTCCGTCGGCGAACAATTTCGCGGTGGCGAAACCCATTCCGGTGCTGCCGCCGGTAATGACCGCAGTCTTGCCCTGGTACGCGTTCATCGCGGGTATTCGCCTCCGTCGACGGCCAGACCGCTTCCGGTCAGCCAGCTCGCCTGGTCGGACAGCAGGAACAGCACGGCGTTGGCGATGTCGTCCGGCTCGCCGTCGCGGCCCAACGGGACACCGGGCAGCGCAAAGCCGGGCGACAGGCTCGCCCACTGCTCCCGCGTCGCGACGCCGCCGGGCGTGGCGGTCCGGCCGGGGGACACGGTGTTGACGCGGACGCCGGACGGTGCCAGTTCGGCGGCCAGGCCTCGGCTGTACGCCTCCAGCGCCGTTTTCGCCGCCACGTAGTGCAGGAATGGCGGGAACGGCGGGCGGAGCGCGGCGGTGGAAATGTGCACGATCGCGCCCGATCGACGGTCCCGCATGCCCGGCGCCAGCAGTGCGTCCAGGCGGACCGCGGCCAGGAGGTTCACCGACAGCGCGTCCTGCCATTCGTCGTCCGGGATGGCCAGCGCGCTGGGGTGCGGACGAGCGCCGCCCGCGTTGTGGACCAGCAGGTCAACGCCGCCGAGGACCTCCTCCGCGGCGGAAGCGACCGCCTGGGCGCCTGCCTGGGTGCGGACGTCGGCCTCGACGAAGGACGCTCCCTCCGGCACCGGGCCCGCCGACCGGGCGGTCGTGAGCACAGTCGCGCCCGCGGCCAGCAACCGCGCCGTGATCGCCGCGCCGATTCCGCGAGAACCGCCGGTGACGACCGCGCGCTTTCCCGTTATTCCGTATTCGATCGTGGACATGCCACAGAACCTCTCGATAAAAGAAGAAGAAACCGCCGCGAAGGGAAATGCGGCGAACACGTCAACCGTAGGCTCGAAAAAGAGGGAAAGGCAAAGACCAAATGTCGGCGAGGGGGCATAGGACTCGCCTATATGCCCGCCTGGCCGGCGCGGCGGCGGAGACCAAGTAAAGTCGGGGACATGCCTCGGGTAGCTGCGATCGACTGCGGGACCAACTCCATCCGTCTGCTCGTCGCCGAGCTGACGCCTCGGCACGACGGCACGGTCGACCTGCGCGACCTGCACCGCGAGATGCGCATCGTGCGGCTCGGCCAGGGCGTCGACGCCACCGGCAGGCTCGCGCCGGAAGCACTCGAGCGCACCCGCGCCGCGCTCGCGGACTACACCGTCGCCGCGCGGCGCAAGGGCGTCGAGAAGGTGCGCATGGTCGCCACCTCCGCGACCCGTGACGCGAGCAACCGCGACGAGTTCTTCGCGATGACCCGCGAGACGCTCGGCGTCGAGGCGGAGGTGATCAGCGGCGACGAGGAAGCCCGGCTGTCCTTCACCGGCGCGGTCGGCGAGCAGGACCCGGACGATGGGCCCTTCGTGGTCGTCGACGTCGGCGGCGGCTCCACCGAACTCGTCCTCGGCACGTGGAACGGTCGCGAGGCTGAGGTGATCGCCGCGAAATCCGTCGACATCGGCTGCGTCCGGATCACCGAGCGCGCGCTCAAGGACGACCCGCCGACCGCCGACGAGATCGCCGCCGCCCGCGAGCTGGCTCGCGGCATCCTCGCCGAAGCGTTCGACGTCGTGGACGTCGCGAAGGCCCGCACCTGGATCGGCGTCGCCGGCACCGTGACCACCTTGTCCGCGGTTTCCTTGGCGCTGCCCGAGTACGACTCCGAGCGCATCCACCTGTCGAAACTGACCCACGGCGAGATCGACCGGGTCGCGGAAAACCTCCTCGCGGCCGACCGCGCGACCCGCGCGGAAAACCCGGTGATCCACCCCGGCCGGGTCGACGTGATCGGCGGCGGCGCGGTCGTCGTCCAGGTCCTCGCCGAGGAACTCGCCGCGCGCGGTGGTCCGGACCAGTTGGTCGTCAGCGAGCACGACATCCTGGACGGCATCGCGTTGTCGCTCGCCTGAACGCTCCGCAGTGCCGAGGTAACCGGGCGCGCATCCCGCGCCCGGACCCGTACCAAAAGCACCGAAAGTCATCAAGCGCAGTTAGTTGTGAGCTGACCGGGTGATGAACGGTGTCGTTATTCAGGTGCAACCCGGCGATCCGGTTACGAAGCGCCGATTTAGCTAGCCTCCATCTCGCTATGTGGACGCGAGAAACGGAGGGGACATGCGGGGTTCATCCAGGCTCTGGAGCGCGGCCGCGGTCGTGACAACCTTGTCACTGCTCCTGACTGCCTGTGGGGGCGGCGGATCCAGCAGCGGATCGTCGGGAGAAGCGGATCCGAACGGGACCTTCACGGTCTACGGCACGGAACCGCAGAACACGCTGATTCCCACGAACACCAACGAACTCGGCGGTTCCAAGGCCGTCGATCCGATGTTCTCCGGCCTCGTCGGGTACAAGGGCGACAGCGGCGAGCCGTACAACCTGATGGCGGACTCGATCACCACGACCGATTCCAAGGTCTTCGACATCAAGATCAAGCACGGCTGGAAGTTCCACGACGGCACCGAGGTCAAGGCGAAGAACTTCGTCGACGCCTGGAACTACGGGGCCAATTCCGCGAACGGCCAGATCAACAGCACGTTCTTCGAGAACATCCAGGGCTACTCCGACGTCCACCCCGCCGACAAGGGGGCGAAGCCGACCAAGGACACGATGTCCGGCCTGGCCGTCAAGGGCGACTACGAGTTCCAGGTGACGCTGGACGCGCCGTTCTCCGTGTTCACCACCAAGATCGGCTACACCGCGTTCGCGCCGCTGCCGGATTCCTTCTTCAAGGACCCTGACGCCTTCGCGAAGCACCCGATCGGCAACGGCCCGATGAAGTTCGTCAGCCGCACGCCGAACGTCGACATCAAGCTGACCCGGTTCGACGGCTACCAGGGTCCGGACAAGGTCAAGTTCAAGGACCTGGACGTCAAGATCTACGCCAGCCAGGAAACCGCCTACCAGGACCTGCTGAGCAACAAGCTCGACTTCATCGAGACGTTGCCGCCGTCCGCGCTCACCGCGGACAAGTACAAGACCGACCTCAAGGAGAACCTGGTCACCGGCCACCTGCTGGGGATCAGCACGATCGCGGTGCCGTACTACGTGCCCGGATACAACAATCCGGACCTGCGCAAGGCGATCTCGATGGCGATCGACCGCGCGCAGATCACCAAGACGGTCATGCACGACACCTACGTCCCGGCCGACGGCTACGTGTCGCAGGGCATCCAGGGCTACCGCCCCGGCGTCTGCGGCGAGTTCTGCAAGTACGACCCGGCGAAGGCTAAGGAGTACTTCGCGAAGTCCGGCTTCAAGGGCAAGCTGACCATCGCCTCGAACGCCGACGGCGGGCGCAAGGAACCTCTCGTGGCCGCGTGCAACAGCATCAAGAACACCCTCGGCGTCGAATGCGATTTCGTTCCGGCGACCGACTTCGGCCAGTGGCGCAGCATCGTGACCGGCCACAAGCTGACCGGCATGGGCCGTTCCGACTGGTCCGCGGACTATCCGTCCATTGAGGACTTCCTCAACCCGCTGTACCGGACCGGGGCCTCGTCGAACGACTCGACGTACTCCAACCCGCAGGTCGACGCCATGCTGAAGCAGGCCGATTCGACGGCGGACAAGGACGCCGCGGTCAAGCTGTACCAGCAGGCCGAGGACTTGATCGCGAAGGACCTGCCCTCGATCCCGGTGTGGGACGAGAAGGGCGTCGCGGCCAAGTCCAAGCACACCAAGACCGTGGTCCTCGACTTCCGCCGCCGTGCGGACTACTCGTCGGTCGAGGTCCTCAAGAAGTGATGCGCTGACTCGTCCGTTCCCACCACGCGGCTCGTGAGTGTTCGCGCAGGCCACCAGCCGGCGCGGGCGCTCACGAGCCCGGCGCGCACTCCTAGGAACCACGCATGATTCGTTACGTCCTGCGTCGCCTGCTCCAGTTGATCCCGGTGTTCTTCGGCACCACTTTCCTGATCTACGCACTTGTGTGGGCCGTGCCCGGGGACCCGTTCTCCGGCAAATGCGGGCAGCAAGCCTGTCCGCAGGCCTATATCGACCTGATGACCGAGAAGTTCCATCTCAACGACAACCTGTTCGTCCAATACTTCAAATACCTCGGGAGCCTGTTCAGCGGCGACTGGGGCGAGACGTTCAACGGCTCCTCGGTCGGCGAGATGATCGCCACCTCGTACCCGATCACGCTGCGCCTCGCACTCGTCGCGGTGCTCATCGAGGCGGTCATCGGCCTGACCGCCGGGGTGCTGACCGGCTTGCGCGGCAAGGGTTTCCTCGACAACCTGGTGCTGGTCTCGACCACGTTCCTGATCTCGCTGCCAGTGTTCGTCACCGCGATCGTGCTGCAGATCGTGCTCGGCGTGAACCTGGGCATCATCGACGCCAGCGTTTCGGACGATCCGAGCTTCGGCGAGCTGATCGTGCCCGGCATCGCGCTCGGCAGTCTGTCGATGGCTTATGTGGCGAGGTTGACGAGAACGTCGATCGCGGAGAACCGGCACGCCGACTACATCCGCACCGCCATCGCCAAGGGGCAGCCCAACAGCCGCGTCATCGGCATCCATCTGCTGCGCAACTCGGTGATCCCGGTGCTGACCTTCCTCGGCACCGACCTCGGCGCCCTGATGGGCGGCGCGATCGTGACCGAGGGCGTGTTCAACATCAACGGTCTCGGCGGGCTGATCTTCCGCGGTCTCCAGAACCGGGAAAGCGCGACCGTCGTCGGCGTCGTCGTGCTGCTGGTGCTGGTGTACCTCCTGATGAGCCTGATCGTGGACCTGCTCTACGCCGTTCTCGACCCGAGGATCCGTTATGACTGACCCGAATCTCGTCGGCGGCGGAGGGGCCGACGCGGCACAGCTGTCGCATGTGGACAGCTCGGCCGACGCCGGCCCGAAGAAACCGCGCAGTCTGTGGGGCGACGCGTGGCGGCAGCTGCGCCGCAAGCCGACGTTCGTGATCTCCGCGTTGCTCATCCTGCTGATCGTGCTGATCGCGATCGCGCCGGGACTGTTCTCCCACCGCCCCGCCGGATACAGCGATCTGGCCCACGCCAACGAAGGCCCGTCGGCGGACGCCTGGTTCGGCTACGACAACCAGGGCTACGACGTCTACGCGCGGACGATCTACGGGGCCAGGGCTTCGTTGCTGGTAGGCGTTTTCGCGACCCTGCTGACTGTCCTTTTCGGATCGTTGATCGGCATCGTCGCGGGCTACTACGGCCGGATCGTCGACAGCCTGCTGTCCCGGCTCGGCGACATCTTCGCCGGGCTTCCGTTCGTGCTCGGCGCGATCGTCATCCTCACCACGTTCAACGCGCCGGGCACGAATCCCGGGCAGGTCACCATCATCGTGCAGGTGGTGTGTTCGATCGCGGTGCTGACCTGGCCGGTGGCGATGCGCATCATGCGGTCCGCGACGCTGGTGGCCAAGCAGCTGGACTACGTGAAGGCGGCCCGTGCGCTCGGCGCGAGCACGCCGCGGATCGTGTTCCGGCACCTGCTGCCGAACACGCTCGCGCCGGTGCTCGTGTACGCCACGATCGCGCTCGGCGCGGCCATCGGCGCCGAGGCGACGCTGGCGTACCTCGGCATCGGCGTCCGGCCGCCGGTGGTGTCGTGGGGCGTCATGATCAGCGACGCGCGCGACTACTTCCGCGCGGTCCCGCACATGCTCCTGTTCCCCGGTGCGTTCGTCACCATCACCGTGCTCGCGTTCGTGATGCTCGGAGACGGTATCCGCGACGCGCTCGACCCGAAGTCGAGGTAGCGCAATGTCCACAGTGTCCAGTTCACCTGGTCCGACGGCGGAGCACGAGCTGCTGCTCGAGGTCGAAGACCTGCACGTGGAGTTCCGCACTTCCGACGGAGTGGCCAGTGTGCTCAACGGCGTCGGGTACTCGGTGCACGCGGGAGAAACTCTCGCCGTGCTTGGCGAGTCGGGTTCCGGCAAGAGTGTCACCGCCCAGACCATCATGGGGATTCTCGACACTCCGCCAGGGGTGATTACCGGTGGCTCGATCCGTTATCGCGGCGAGGATCTGCTGACCGCGTCGGCGGACCGGCGGCGTCAGGTGCGTGGTGCGGAGATCGCGATGATCTTCCAGGACGCGCTTTCGGCGCTGAACCCGGTGTTCACCGTCGGGTTCCAGATCGAGGAGCAGCTGCGCGTCCGGCTGGGAATGTCCAAAAAGGACGCGCGCAAGCGGGCGATCGAACTGCTCGACCTGGTGCGCATCCCGGCGGCGGAACGGCGGGTGAAGGACTATCCGCACCAATTCTCCGGCGGAATGCGGCAGCGCGCGATGATCGCGATGTCCCTCGCGCTCGACCCGGACCTGCTCATCGCGGACGAGCCGACGACCGCGCTGGACGTGACCGTGCAGGCGCAGATCATGGACTTGCTCGCGGACATCCAGCGGGAACGGCGGATGGGGCTGGTCCTCATCACGCACGACCTCGGGGTGGTCGCGGAGGTCGCGGACCGGATCGCGGTGATGTATGCCGGACGGATCGTGGAGCAGGCCGACGTGCGAGAATTGTTCAGCTCGCCGGGCCATCCCTACACCGCCGCGCTGATGGATTCGCTGCCCCGACTGGACCTCAAAGGACAGACGCTGGAGACCATCAAGGGCTTGCCGCCGAGCCTGCTCGACATTCCTCCGGGATGCCCGTTCCACCCGCGCTGCAGGCGGGCCGAACAACGGTGCCGCGACGAGCGGCCGTCCTCGCACGCGCTCGGGTTCGGCCGGGTCAGTGCCTGTCACTTCGCCGAGGAGGTGGTGGAGAGCCGTGGGTGAGCCGATTCTCAGCGTGCGCGAGCTGGTCAAGCACTTCCCGGTGCGCACCGGCGTGTTGTTCAAGCGGACGATCGGGCAGGTGAAAGCCGTCGATGGCGTGTCCTTCGACCTGCAGCAGGGCGAAACGCTCGGCGTGGTCGGGGAATCCGGCTGCGGCAAGTCGACGCTCGCCCAGGTGCTGATGCGCCTGGAGGAGCCGACCAGCGGCAGCGCGACGTTCCAGGGCCGCGATTTGTTCCAGCTGCGCGGCGCGGAACTGCGGCGAATGCGCCGGGAAATCCAGATCGTCTTGCAGGATCCGTACACGTCACTGAATCCGCGGATGACCGTCGGCGACATCGTCGGCGAGCCGTTCGAGATCCACACCGAGGTCGCGCCTAAGGGTTCACGGGCGAAGAAGGTGCGGGAACTGCTGGAGGTGGTCGGGCTCAATCCCGAGCACGTGAACCGGTACCCGCACCAGTTCTCCGGCGGGCAGCGGCAGCGCATCGGCATCGCGCGGGCGCTGGCGCTGCGGCCCAAAGTGATCATCTGCGACGAGCCGGTGTCCGCTTTGGACGTCTCGATCCAGGCTCAGGTGATGAACCTGCTCGGGGAGCTGCAGGGCGAGTTCGGACTGTCCTATGTGTTCATCGCGCACGACCTGTCGGTGGTACGGCATCTGTCCACCCGGGTCGCGGTGATGTACCTGGGCAAGATCGTCGAAATCGGCACTGAGGACGAGATTTACGAGCGACCGTCTCATCCGTACACCCAGGCGCTGCTGTCCGCGGTGCCGGTGGCGGATCCGGCGGTGCGCGGGCAGCGGCAGGTGATCCGGCTGGAGGGCGACGTGCCGAGCCCGATCGATCCCCCGTCGGGTTGCCGGTTCCGGACTCGGTGCTGGAAGGCCGCGGACATCTGCGCGACCGAGGTGCCGAAGCTGGAACCACGGACGGACGGGCATCTGTCGGCTTGTCACTTCGCCGAGGTGAAGTCCGTGGTTCCGTAACGAGCGATTCCTCCGGTTTGCCGATTGCCGTGTGCAGTGTCCGTTATGTACGTTGCATTATCGGTTTTCCTGAGGAGGACTCGTGAAGAAACCAAGATTGCTCGCGTTGGCGCTCGCGGTGCCATTGTTCGGCGCGGTGTCCGGCGTCGCCGTCCCGGCGGCGTCGGCCCAACCGGCCGGGCCGGCAACGGAATTCAGCGTCCTGGCGCGGGACGGCCAGAGTGTCGCCGCGGCGCAACAGGCCGTACGCGACGCTGGCGGCACGATCGTCGCGACCAACACCGCGGTCGGGCTCATCACCGCCACCGCGCCCGCTTCTGGCTTCGCTGAGCGGGTTTCGGCCAACCGTGCGGTATTCGGGGCGGCGAAGGCGAAAGCGATCGGCAGCGCGCCGAAGGCGGGCAAGAAGGAGAAGCCGGACGCGGTCGAGAAGGAAGGCCGCGGCAGTGTGTCGGGCAAGGCCGCGGCGAACAAGGCGGCTGGCACCGACCCGCTGGACGACCAGCTCTGGGGGCTCAAGTCGACCCGCTCCGACCTGGCGCGCACGAAGCAGGCGGGCGACAAGCGGGTGAAGGTCGGCATCATCGACACCGGCGTCGACGGAAGCCATCCGGACATCGCGCCGAACTTCGACAAAGCCGATTCGCGCAACTTCACCAAGGACATCGTCGCGGACGTCAACGGCACCGTGGTCGACGGCCCGTGCGAATTCCGCGGCTGCGTCGACCCGGTGGACCACGACGACAACGGCCACGGCACGCACGTCGCCGGCACGATCGCCGCGGCTGCCAACGGTTTCGGCGTGTCCGGGGTGGCCCCGAACGTGACGTTGGTGAACGTTCGTGCCGGACAGGATTCGGGATACTTCTTCCTGCAGCCGACGGTCGACGCGCTGACCTATTCCGGCGACGCGGGAATCGACGTCGTCAACATGAGCTTCTACGTGGACCCGTGGCTCTACAACTGCCGTTCGAACCCGGCGGATTCAGCGGCGGAGCAAGCAGAACAGCGCACGATCATCGAAGCGACCACGCGGGCGTTGAACTACGCGCACCGCAAGGGCGTGACGATGGTGGTCGCGCTCGGCAACCAGCACGACGACCTGGCCGCGCCGCACGACGACGTCACGAGCCCGGACTATCCGGCCAACGGGACGCATCCGCGCAAGATCGACAATTCCTCGTGCTTCTCGCTGCCGGTCGAAGGCCCGCACACCATCGGTGTCGGCTCGTTCGGCCCGTCGCAGGCGAAGGCGGACTACTCCAATTACGGCACCGAGCAGATCTCCGTTTCCGCACCTGGCGGGTACTTCCGGGACGGTTATGGCACGCCTTGGTATCGGACGGTGGAGAACGAGATCCTGTCCGCGTATCCGCGCAACGTCGGTGTCGCGGAAGGAAACATCGACGCGGCGGGCAATCTGACCCCGGCTGGCGTCGCGCTCGGCATCCAGAAGGCTACGGCGGCGGACGGAAGGGTCGGCTATTACCAGTGGCTGCAGGGGACTTCGATGGCCACTCCGCATGCGACCGGTGTCGCGGCGCTGATCGTTTCCCAGTACGGCAAGAAGACGGGGCATTCGATCTCGATGGATCCGGACGCGGTGCAGCGAGTGCTGGAAGGCACGGCGGCGCCGACCGCGTGCCCGGTGCCGCGGACGGTCGATTACCTGAAGCAAGGCCGGGACGCTTCGTTCACGGCGACCTGCGTGGGTGACGCGTCGTTCAACGGGTTCTACGGACACGGTGCGGTGGACGCTTATTCCGCGGTGACGCGGGGCTCGGAGTTCCTGCGCTGAGCGCGGCGGTGGGGCGGGAGTTCCGCCCCACCGCCGTTGGTTTCAGTGGCGCACGACAAGGTCAGCGGTTGGACGCCTTCTTCACGAACTTGCCCAGGTCCTTCGACTGCTGCACGCGCGACGGTTCGTGCACGTACATCATGTGCCCGGCCGGGTAGTACGCCGTGTCGATGTTTTCCCGCAGCTCCTCCGGAATCTTCAGCTGCGCGAGCACGTACTCGGACGCGTAGTACGCCGTCGCACCGTCGTAATGCCCGAAGGCGACGTGGACCTGCAGGTGCGGGTTCGCCCGCATCGCCGCGCTCAAAGTGTCCACAACGGACACCGAGCGGCCCTCGAACTCCTTGTAGGACCAGGCCTTGAACACCTCGGTGGACAGAATCTCGTACGGCAGGTCGTTTTCGTACTCGAGCTCGGCGCGCACGTAGTGGTTGAACCCGGCCGAGTAAGCGCCGATGATCCGCGACACCGAGGGGTCGTCGCTCATGTGCTCGACGCCGCCGTCCGGTTCCCACGTGGTGAACCGGCCGTCCATCCGGCCGACGGTCTTGCCCTGGTCGCGCAGCAGTTCGGTGAAGAACCGGATGTGCTCGATCCGCAGGTTCACCCGGTCCACATAGGACTCACTGAGCCCGGTGAGCGACGCGAGCGTCTGCACTGCCTCAGTGCGGTCCTGCGTGGACAGGCGGGCACCACGGGAAAGCGCCCACGGCAGCTCCTTCGAGGCGAAGTCCTCGGCGTCGGCGAGCACGTCGTCGAGCGGACGGTCGCCGTGGAGACCGTGGTAGTGCGCGATCGCCGCGTACGTGGGCAGGAACAGCGAGTACGGCAGATCGTTGCCCTCGTGGAACCGCAGCGTGCCGAGGTCCAGAACGGACGAGATGAGCATCAAGCCGTTGAGGTACAGGCCGTAGCGCTCCTGCAGGTGCCCGGCCAGCGCGGCCGCGCGCAGCGTGCCGTACGACTCGCCGGCCAGGAACTTCGGCGACAGCCAGCGCTGGTTGCGCGAAACCCACAGCCGGATGATCTCCGCGATCGACTCGATGTCGCCCTGGAACCCGGTGTACGGCTGGGATTCGCCGCCCTCGGTCACCCGCGAGTAGCCGGTCTGGACCGGGTCGATGAACACCAGGTCGCTGTGCGCCAGCAGGCTTTCCGGGTTGTCCTCGAGCCCGTACGGCGGCGGCACCGGGTCGTTGACGTCGCCGGACAGCACCCGGCGCGGCCCGAGCAGGCCCATGTGCAGCCAGATGCTGGAGGAACCGGGGCCGCCGTTGAAGGCGAAGGTGACCGGTCGCGTGCCGGGGTCCGCGTCGTCGAGGGTGTAGGCGGTGAGGAAAACCTCGGCCTTGGCCTGGAGGCCCTCGGACTTGCCGTCCTTCTTGACCTCTTGGCGGAGCACGATCCGGCCGGTCTGGGCGGTGTAGGCGAGCTTGCGCCGCTTGACGGTGAGCGTGTGCTGCGTCGTCACGAGGTCGTCGACGGGCTCCGCCGCCTTGGTCTCCTCGTCTTTGGTCTTCTCGGCGGTCTCGTCCGCGGTGGTGTCGGCCATGGCCCCAACCTATCTCGTGACCCGGTTAGATTGGCGCAATGCGCACGTTCGCCGACCTCGACGCTTCCCTGGTCGAATGCCGCGCATGCCCTCGGCTGGTTGAGTGGCGCGAGAGCGTGGCCGGGACGAAGGCCGCGTTCGCCGGGGAGCGGTATTGGGCGCGGCCGGTGCCCGGCTTCGGCGCGGAGGACGCCGCGCTGGCCGTCGTCGGGCTCGCGCCGTCCGCGCACGGGGCCAACCGCACCGGGCGGATGTTCACCGGAGATCCGTCGGGCGACTTCCTTTTCCGTGTGCTGTACGAGGTCGGTCTCGCGTCCCAGCCGGTCTCCGCGGCCATCGGCGACGGCCTCACGCTGCGCGGCACCCGGCTCGTCTCGCCGGTCCGCTGCGCGCCGCCGGAGAACCGGCCGACCCCCGCCGAACGGGACACCTGCCGGCACTGGCTGGCCGAGGAACTGGACCTGCTGCGGCCGACCCTGCGCGCGATCGTCGTGCTCGGCGCGTTCGGCTGGCAGGCGCTGCTGCCGGTGCTGTCCGCCGCGGGCTGGCCGGTGCCGAAACCGCGTCCGGCCTTCGCGCACGGGGCCCGGATGCGGTTGCGCGACCTCGCGGTTTTCGGCTGTTACCACGTGTCGCCGCGCAATGTCCAGACCGGCCGTGTGACGCAGCCCATGGTGGTGAGCGCATTCACCGCCGCGGCCTCGGCGGCCGGGCTCATCTGAATCGTGACAACCTGCGTGGCGATGCTGGTCACAGCGGGGTGGGGTACCCGAGCGGAGCCGCTCGCGAAGTGCGACTATAGGTACATGGCTGCTGCGAAGTCGGAACCGACTCGGATCCTCGTCCTCGGTGGTGGATACGTCGGCCTGTACACCGCGTACGGGCTTCAGAAGATGCTGCGCGCCAACGAGGCCTCCGTGACCGTCGTTGACCCGCAGCCGCACATGACCTATGCCCCGTTCCTGCCCGAGGCGGCGGCCGGCGCGATCGAGCCGCGGCACGTGGTCGTGCCGCTGCGCCGCGTGCTGAAGCGCTGCCACGTGCTGACCGCGCGGGTCACGAAGATCGAGAACGAGCGCAAGTCCGTCACGGTCGAGGCCGCCGACGGCCACATCGAGACGCTGAACTACGACGTGCTCGTGGTCGCGCTCGGCGCCGTCGCGCGGATCCTGCCGATCCCCGGCCTCGCCGAGGAGGGCATCGCCTTCAAGACCATCGGCGAAGCGATCTACCTGCGCAACCACATCATGACCAAGCTGGACGAGGCCGCCAGCACGCTCGACCCCGAGCTGCGCAAGCGCCTGCTCACGTTCACCGTGGTCGGCGGCGGGTTCGCGGGCATCGAGGCGCTGGCCGAACTCGAGGACATGACCCGCTTCGCGGTCGAGAACTACTACCCGAACATCAAGCCGGCGGACATCCGCTGGGTGATGGTCGAGGCGGCCGGGCGGATCCTGCCCGAGGTGCGCGAGACGCTGGGCGTGTACACGGTGCAGCAGCTGGAGAAGCGCGGCATCGAAGTCTACTTGTCGACCGCGGCGAAGTCGTTCGAAAACGGCCACGTCGTGCTCTCGGACGGCACCGAGTTCGACACCGACACGATCATCTGGACCGCCGGCGTGAAGGCCAACCCGGTCCTCGCCAGCTCGGACCTGCCGCTCGACAAGCGCGGCCGCGTCGAGGCCACCGCCGCGATGCAGGTCGTGGGCCACCCGGACGTCTGGACCGCGGGCGACAACGCGGCCATCCCGGACCTCTCGCGCACCGAACAGGACCCGACGGCGACCTGCCCGCCGAACGCCCAGCACGCGGTCCGCCAGGCCCGCCTGCTGGCGAAGAACATCATCAAGGTGATCCGCGGCGGACAGCCGAAGGACTACTACCACAAGAACCTGGGCGCGGTCGCGAGCCTCGGCCTGCACAAGGGCGTGGCGGACGCGCTGAACCTGAAGATCAAGGGCTTCCCGGCGTGGCTCTTCCACCGCGCCTACCACCTCAAGGCGATGCCGACGTGGAACCGCAAGATCCGCATCCTGTTCGACTGGATGCTCGGCGGGCTGTTCCGGCGTGAGGTCATCTCGCTGGGCCAGATCAACAACCCGAAGGAAGAGTTCAACCGGGCCAGCAAGGGCTGAGTTCTCCCGAGCTTGACGAAGCCGGGCCGTCGTGGGGTGGCCCGGCTTTGTCGTGTGCTGGGGCGGGTTCGCTAGGGTGGGTGGGCCCCCGTAGCCCAATTGGCAGAGGCAGTCGACTTAAAATCGACGCAGTGCGGGTTCGAACCCCGTCGGGGGCACTCCAAGGCGGGGAGCGGGAGGCGCTCCGCTCATGGCAGCCTCCTTGTACTCATCATCTTGTTTGCGCTGGTTGAGGCGCTTGAGTTACACCGATCCCATCCGGACCGTGTGCCTGGTTGAACGTCGCCTGTCTGCCGGGCTGGCTTGGAAACCGCACAGACAAGCTAGGCGTCGGGGCCGGACCGGATCTACCCTTCCCGGGAGAGGCTCGCGCGGGCGGCTCCTGCACATAGGTTCAGGTGACCAACATGGACGACGATATCGCTTATCGCGCCCGCGGCGGGACTAGTCTGCCCGCGGAGTCAGGAGGCGTCACCGTCACCTACCCGCTCGCCGTTCTTGAGGCAGATGGGGCGGGAGTCGGAGTCGGTTTGAGCCCGCGCTGGCTCGCGGCCGTTCCTCGGTTCTTTTGCGGTGGTCGTCAGTCGAAGAGCGAATACCTCTGGAGCAGGCGGTGGGATGAAATACGGCAGGTCAAAATCGCGCAGCGGAGCATCGTATTCATACCGGAGCACGGTGGCCGATGCTGGTTTGTCACGCCGACTGGGCACGGAATCCGGCCGTTGGTCGATATGCTGCGGGGAACAGAAATACGGTGTGAAGAGGTCCGGACGACGATACGTGACGCGTTTATGGACTAGTGCGGTCCTCCTTGCGGCATCGTGGACGGCACCGCCACGGTGCCTGGGATCACCGATCGTGTCGAGATCCCATTGCCCGTCTGGAAATGGCCGTGTCGTTCGAACTTCACGCCCCTCCGCGAAATTCAGTCGACGTTTCACATCATTGCCAGCAGAAAGCATGGCCACGGCAGGCGTCGGCGCAGCCGTAACGTCGCACCAATAGGCCGCGACTTCTCGGCAGAGGGCGAAAAGCAGCGGAGGTCCCCATGGCGACCCGGAACACTGAGCGGGCAACCCAGCGGACGTTGTGGTTCATCGGGGTGTCTGACTCCCTGCTGATTGCCCTCGGTCTGTTGTCGACGGCGACCTACCACATCGGCGGCCATGCCTTCAGCCTGCATCTCGGCGGCCTGGGCGGGGCGTTGGCGATCGTCGCGGTGATCAACTTCTTGGGCTTCTACTGGTTCTACCGGGAGCTGCGCGACGCGATCGCCGCAGCCGTCGTGCTGACCTACATCATTTTGCTGGCCTGCATGTTCAATACCAGCGTCCAGGACGCGTTTGACCACTCAGCGCTCGGGAGCAGCATGTTGACCAGCCTCACGACGCTGACCGCCACCGTCGGCGCGTTCTACTTCGTCGGCAAGAGCTACGAGCGAGCATCTGAGATCAAGGCTCCCGCTCCGGCGATGACGTCCGGCGACGGCTCTGCGGCCCCAGAATTCAGCAACGGCTCCCGGCCGTCCGGTTTGACCAATGGGTCTGTGACGGACGACGCGAGCGATATACGGCGGTGAATTTCTGGGGCTCGCGCTATCTCTCGCGTCGTACTGCCCGTCGTGCGCTTAGGAAATCAGAGCGCCGGGAGCACCAGCCGGGACCGCAGCGTGGCGTGGGGGCACCGGGTCAAGGCGTTTGTACGGTGCGCCGAGCGGTGGTCGGGGGTCGGCGTCACCTCGGTTGGGCCACAGGGACATCGCGCGTTCGGCTTGGGCGGTGATTGTCAGGGAGGGGTTGACGCCCAGGTTCGCCGAGATCGCTGAACCGTCGACGACGTGGAGGCCGGGGTGGCCGTGGACTCGGTGGTAGGGGTCTAGGACACCGTCTGCCGGGTCGTCGGAAATGGCGCAGCCGCCGATGAAATGGGCGGTCATCGGGATGTTCAGGATCTCTCCGGTGGTGCCGCCGGCGATGCCGTCGATCTTCTCCGCGACGCGGCGGGCGGCGTCGTTTCCGGCGGGGATCCAGGTGGGGTTCGGTTCGCCGTGGCCGGGGGCGGAGGTCAGTTTGTGCCGTCCGGTGCGGGTGCGTTTGCCGCTGACGGTGATGGAATTGTCGAGGGTTTGCATGACCAGCAGGATGATGGTGCGTTCGGACCAGCGGCGCGGCGAGAACCAGGTGACGTTGCGCGGATTCCGGGCGAACGCGGTCAGCCAGGTCAGCCAGCGCGGAACAGCCTTGCCGCCGTCGGTGAGTGCGGTTTGCAGCAGCGACATCGCGTTGCTGCCCTTGCCGTAGCGGCACGGTTCGATGTGCGTGTGCTCGTCCGGGTGGATCGACGACGTGATCGCGACGCCGCGGGTGAAGTCGACGTCCTTGCGTTTCGATTTCGCGCCGAGGATGGATTCCGAGTTCGTCCGGGTCAGGCGGCCGAGGCTGGCGGAAATTCGGGGCAGCGAGCCGGTTTCGCGAGCTCGGTGGAGCAGCTTCTGCGTGTTGTAGGTGCCAGCGCTGAAGATGACGTCGCGGGCGAAGAAGGTGCGCACGTTTTTGCGGCGGCGCGGTGACTTTCCCGTGCGGACCGCGGTGACGAGGTAGCCGCCGTCCGCTGGGCGTACGTCGAGCACTGTGGTCATCGGAATGACGTTCGCGCCGCGTTTTTCGGCCAGGTAAAGGTAATTGCGGTCCAGTGTGTTTTTGGCGCCGACGCGGCAGCCGGTCATGCAGGACCCGCATTCGGTGCAGGTTCGGCGTGCTGGCCCGGCACCGCCGAAGAACGGGTCTGAGACGACGGTTCCGGCGGGAGTGTCTTTGTCGCCAAAGAAGACACCGACTGGGGTGAGCCGGAAGGATGAGCCAACGCCCAGGTCGTCGGCGACTTCGCGGAGCACCTGGTCGGCGGCGGTGACGGTGGGGTTTTGGGTGACGCCGAGCATCCGGCGGGCCTGGTCGTAGTGCGGTTTCAGTTCGGCCTGCCAGTCGGTGACGTGCGCCCACTGGGGGTCTTCGAAGAATGGCGCGGGCGGTTCGTACAGGGTGTTGGCGTAGTTGAGGGAACCGCCGCCCACACCTGCGCCGCCGAGGATGACGACGTCGCGGAGCAGGTGGATGCGCTGGATTCCGTAGCAGCCGAGCCGCGGCGCCCAGAGGAAATTCCGGACGTCCCAGGAGGTTTTCGGCAGTGTCTCTTCGGTCCGGCGCGGACCGGCTTCCAGCACGGTGACGCGATAGTCCTTTTCGGACAGCCGCAAAGCGCTCACGGAACCGCCGAAACCGGAGCCGATCACGAGGACGTCGGTCTCTTCACGGGTGTCGTTCATCGTTGTCCTCACAGGCGTCAGCGCGGTGGCGACCCCGAAGTCTTCTCGCCCAGGCCGGACCCGCGCATCGGTCTGCGGAACGGGACCGCGGGACTCGACTGGTCCCGTGGCACAAAACCCTCAGTCCACCGGCCGGAGCACCGCCGGGCCCAGCAATCGGCAGGCCAGCAGAGCGACCTCGACGTCGATCCGTCCCTCGGACAGCGGGCGGCCGCGTTCCTGCTCGGCCTTGCGGAGGCGGTACTGGATGGTGTTCTTGTGCAGGTGCAGCTCTTGCGCGGCGACCATCAGGCTGCTCCCGCTGGACAGGTACGCCCACACCGTCTCGCGCATCCGCTGGTGTCCCTCGTCGTTGTCGGCCAGCGCGCCGAGCACCGACTGGACCCAGCCCGCGACCGCCGAGGGATCGGCCGCGACCAGCGCCAACGGCCCGAGCTGCGCCGCCGCGGTGACTGGCCTCGGTCGCGTCCGCTCGGTCATCTGCGCCACGGCTTCGGCTTGGCGGGCCTGCTGGTGGGTGGTGCGGAACCCGGCCAGGCCGCTCGCCGGGTCGCCCAGCGCGACGCGCACCGGCTCCGGTGAGCTGGCGAGCGCGGAGGACACCGCGTCGAGGTCGAGCGTCGCGGTCGGGAACCAGGCCCACACGGTCGAGGCGTCCGGGGCCACGACCAGCGGAATGGCGCCGAGCGCGTTCGCGAGCAGGGCCGCATGCCGTTCGAGGGTCGTCAGGCGGGCGCTTTCGTCCAGTTCAGGGCCGCACCACAGCACCGCGCCGACGTGCCGCTCCGACAGCGCGTAGCCGAGGGTCTTCTCGACGTCGGCGCTGTCGACGGGCTTGCCGGACAGCGCGGCCTGCACCTTCGCGAGCCGGGCGGCGTTGCGGTGGCGCAGCCAGGTGTCACGTTCCAGCTGGTAGGCCTCGACGACCTCCTCGGAGATCTTGTCGATGTAGGTGAAGGCGACCTGCGACAGCTCGGTGGCGGCGACCGCGACGTCCGCGGCCTCCACCGGCTCGGCGGCGATCCGGGCGATCATCTCCTGCTGGAAGGCCGCCTGGCCGAGGCGGTACGCGCGCAGCATCGCGGTGATCGGCACCCGGCGCTGGGCCAGCCGCCGCGCGAACTCCAGCGCGACTGGCGGAGCCCCGACGTCGACCGGCTCCGTCGAGCCGCCCAGCACGCCCAGCGCGGCGACCAGGTTCTCCCGGACCGTGCTGTCCAGCAGCTCAGCAGCCTGCGCGTCAGGCGCGAGCGAAGGCAGCTCGGCGGAGACCTCCTCGACGATCCGCGCGCGGAGCAGCGCGAGCTCGGCCAGGACCGAGTCCGCGACCTTGGCCAGTGTGGCGGCAGCCGTCGACGTCACAGGCAGCACCGTACGCCGGGTTCGTGCCCGAGACCCAACGCAGCCGGTCGTTTCGGTTTCGCGCACAGTGACCGGCCGCACGCGGATTCCTACCTTCAGGAAAACGACAGACCGCGTGGAGGCCGCCATGAAGGAATACCGCCTCGCCGGGCCGAACGGCGAGACTGCCTGGCACGACCGGAAGCGGCAGCTGTGGCTGCTCGGGCTCGTCGTGCCGCTGCTGCCGTTCGGCGCGATCGGGTTGCACGCCGCGACCGGATCCGACGCCGCGCTGTGGCTCGGACCGCTCGTCGTCCTGGTCCTCGTGCCGCTCATCGACCTCGTCGCCGGGTACGACCACACCAATCCGCCGGACGAGGTGATGGAGGCGCTGGAGGAGGACCGCTACTACCGCTGGATCACCTATCTGTTCCTCCCGCTGCAATACGCCGGTTTCGTAGCGGGAGCGTGGATGCTCGCGCGCGGCGATCTTTCCGCGGGCGGCAAAATCGGCCTGGCGATCACACTGGGCACGGTCGCCGGCATCGCGATCAACACCGCGCACGAACTCGGCCACAAACGGGAAAGCACCGAGCGCTGGGCCGCGAAAATCGCGCTGGCGCAGTGTTTTTACGGCCATTTCTACATTGAACACAACCGCGGGCATCACGTCCGGGTTGCCACTCCGGAGGACCCGGCGTCGAGCCGCTTGGGCGAGAGTTTCTACCGGTTCTGGCCGCGGACGGTCCTCGGTTCGCTGCGCAGCGCCTGGGGAGTCGAGCGGAAACGCTATGCCCGCAAGGGAAGTCACCCGTTCCGCCTCGGCAACGACGTGCTCAACGCGTGGCTGATGAGCGTGGTGCTGTGGGGCGGGCTGCTTGCCTGGCTGGGTGTCGGGATCCTGCCGTATCTGGTGGTACAGGCCGTTTTCGGCTTCTCGCTGCTGGAGATCGTGAACTACCTGGAGCACTACGGGATGCTGCGCAAACAGGTCACTAACGGCGCGAAGACCCGGTACGAGCGGGTCACTCCGGCGCATTCCTGGAACTCCAACAATGTCGCGACGAATGTGCTGCTGTACCACCTGCAGCGGCACAGCGATCACCACGCCAATCCGACGCGCCGGTTCCAGACTCTGCGCGACTTCAAGGAAAGCCCGGTTCTGCCGACCGGCTACACCGGGATGATGGTCGTCGCGCTGGTCCCGGCGTGGTTCCGGAAGGTGATGGATCCGCGGGTCTACCGGCATTTCGACGGCGATATCCGCCAGGCGAACGTCCAGCCGGGCAAACTGCCTTCGCTGCTGAAGAAGTACCCGGTCCTCGCTGCTGCCGCAGAGAAACCCGCCGTGGATGCCCGGCCGAAGCTGGCCGACGACGTGGACGCCGCGCGGTGCCCCGGCTGCGGCTACGTCTACCGCGTCGCGGAGGGCAACGAGCTGGAGGGCTTCGCCGCCGGGACGCCCTGGTCGGAGATCCCGGACGACTGGACCTGCCCCGATTGCGGCGTGCGCGACAAGGTCGATTTCGTGCCGGTGGTTCGGGAGGCGGCATGAAGATCGTCGCGGACCACGGCACATGTGAAGGCCTCGGTATGTGCGAGGCGATGGCCGACCAGTTCTTCGAGGTCGGGGAGGACGGCGTGGTGCGGGTCCTCGACGAAACCCCGCCGGAGGCAGAGCGGGAGTTCGTCGACGCGGCGGTGCGCGCGTGTCCGGTCGCCGCGCTGCGGCTACAGGATTGAGGCCCGGTGGAGACGGAGCTGCTGGGGCGGGCGCGGTCCGGCGACCAGGCCGCGTTCGCCGTCCTCTACCAGGAACACGCGGCACCGGTCTTCCGCTACCTGCGGATGCGGCTGCCCACCGCGACGGTCGCCGAGGACCTGACGAGCGAGGCGTTCCTGCGCGCGTGGCGGAAACTGCCGGACTTCCGCCCGGACGTCGGCTCGTTCACCGGCTGGCTGTACACGATCGCCGACAACCTGCTGCGCGACCACCGCAAATCAGCCCGCTACCGGCGTGAACTCCTCGACGGGAAAGACCACGACGGACCGGACATCCGGGGCGGAGCCGATCGGCTCGCGCTGGCCCGCATCGAAGCGGCGGCGCTGCGCCGGTGCCTGGCCGACCTCAGCGAACCGCAGCGCGAGTGCGTGCGGCTGCGGTTTTTCGCCGGACTGTCCGTCGCCGAGGTCGCGGAAACGATGAACAAGAACCCCAACAGCATCCGGGCGCTGCAGCACCGTGCCGTGCGCACGCTCGCGACGCTGCTGGCCGAGACCGAAAAGGCGTGACTGTGCACGGATTTCTCGAGATTTTCAAGATCATGGGACCACTGCTGGTGCTGATGCTGTGCCCGATCTGGCTTCCGCTGCTCGGGATGGCGATCGGTAAGCTCGCGGACCTCTTGTCCGGCGGCGGCGCCCGGACCGAATCTCGGCCGGTGCGAGCCGAGCCGGCCGAGGCGGGGAGCCGCGTTTCGCGGTGAGGTATAGCCGGGCGCGCATGTCTCGGGCGGCAAAGAGCATTGGTCAGGCATTCCGGACTTTCTTAGCCTGACTGCGGGTCGACGGCGGTCTCCTGGCTGGCGTCGGACGCACGCTCAAAGGAGAGCCGAGATGACCGAATCCCCGCCTGTCACTGCCCAGCCGCCGTCCGGTCCGGTCATCGGCGCTCGAACCGACGACGGCCTGCTGCGTTTCCGCGGAGTGCGCTACGGCACCGCGGAACGGTTCCAGCCGCCGCGACCGGTCGCACCGCATTCCGAGCCGGCCGATGCCCTGCTACCAGGCCCGATCTGCCCGCAGCTCGGCTCGCGCCTGGAAGCCGCGATGGGGCCGCCGCGGGGAGAACCGCCCCAGTCCGAGGACTGCCTGCACCTTGCCGTCGCGACGCCTGGGCTGACCGGGGCGCGTCCGGTGCTGGTGTGGCTGCACGGTGGCGGCTTCCTGAGCGGCGGCGGCACGCTTCCCTGGTACGACGGCGGGAGGCTCGCCGCGGACGGCGACGTGGTCGTCGTGTCGGTCAACTACCGGCTGGGGGCGTTTGGCTATCTGGTCCACGAAGGCCTCAGCGAGGGCAATCTCGGTTTGGCGGACCAGATGCTCGCGCTCGAATGGGTGCGCGACAACATCGCGGCGTTCGGTGGCGACCCGGGCAATGTCACCGTCTTCGGCCAGTCCGCTGGTGCGCTTTCTACGCTTGCGTTGTTGTCGAACCCGACCAGCCGTCCGCTGATCCGGCGGGCGATCGTCCAGAGCTCTCCGGCTCCCGAGATCATCCAGCAACGGGCTGCGGCGCTGGAGATCGGCCAGTATTTCGTCGACGCGGTCGGCGGAAATCCGGCCACTGCTTCGGTCGACCAGTTGCTCGCCGCTCAGTTGCGGACTCTCCGGTGGAACGCGGCCAAGGACCCGACGTCGACCCGGCCGCCGTTCGGCCTGGTCGGGATCGAAGTCGACGGCGACGTGCTGTTGTCCGATCCGTTGCCGGACTTGATGATCGGGTACACGGCGCAAGAGTGCACGGCATTCGCTTTAGGCGTCGAGGACGCTGAGATCCGGCAGGCGATCGCGGACCAGACTGAGCCGCTTTTCGGTCGTCCGGCACGCGAATTGGCGCGGCAGTACGCCGAAGCCAGCGGAACGGTGTACTCGTACGAATTCGATTGGGCTCCAGAGCACGGCGGATACGGCGCGATCCACTGTCTCGAACTGCTGTTCCTGATGGGCACGCCGGAATCCTGGCGCGGGAGCCCGATGCTGGGGGAAACGAGCTGGACCGAGGTCGAACGCCTCGGTGCCCAGATGCGCTTGTGGTGGACCGAATTCGCGCGTTCCGGCTCGCCGGACCCGCGGCTCGGCGAGAAATTCCGGATCGGGAATCCTTCTCACGCACTGGAGAACACGCCATGAGCAAGCCCGGCATCCACTGGCCAGTCGTCCTGCTCTGCTTCTTCGCCGTTCTTCTCGACGGCTTCGACACCGCCGCTCTGTCGTTCACGATCCCGACGCTGTCGAAAGAATGGGCTTCCGCACCCGCCGCGTTCACGTTGCCGTTGGTGCTGACCAACATCGGCGTCGTCGCCGGGTACCTGGCCGCGGGTTACGTCGGAGCCCGGATGAGGTCCCGGTCCGTGGTGCTCACCGGCGTCCTGATCTTCGCGGCGGCGACCGTGCTGACCGCCGCGATCCTGCACCTGAAGTCCATGCCTGTCTTCGCCGCGAGCCGGTTGGTGACCGGGCTCGGCCTGGGACTGGTGCTGCCGGCCGGGGTTTCCCTCGCGACGAAGCACAGCGCGGACGGCCGCCGGGAGCTGGTTTCGGTGGCGGTGACCCTCGGTCTCGCGTCCGGGAGCAGCCTCGGCGGGTTCTTCGGCGGCAAACTGCTGCACAGCGTCGGGTCCGCCGGGGTCTTCTACGTCGCCGGGCTCGCTCCGCTGCTGCTGGCCGCGGTGATGGCCATGGTGCTGCCCAAGCGGGAACCGACCGTGGAGAGCAGCGCGAAGCAGGAGGCCAAGGTAAGCAGGCTGTTCGGCCCGGGACTGCGCCTTCCGACCGCGCTCATCTGGGCGTTCTCGTTCCTCATCTTCATCACCGCGTACGTGCTGATTTCCTGGGTCCCGACGCTTCTCACCGGCTACGGTTTCACCGCCGGGAAGGCCCCGCTGGGACTCGCGTTCCTCACCCTCGGCGGGATCGCGGGCGGCCTGGTGCTCATCCCGCTGGCCGCGCGGATCGGGATCGCCCGCGCGCTGATCCTGATGCCCGCCATCGGGGCCGTGTGCATGGTCCTCGTCGCGACGGTGCCGGTCGGCGAGACTCTGCTGTTCGTGCTGCTGGCCGGTGCCGGTTTCGGGGTCACGGCCGGGCAGATCGGGCAGCTGACCCTCGCGGTCTCGATCTATCCCGCGAGCACGCGCACCACCGGCGTCGGCTGGGCCGCGGCGCTGGGGCGGATCGGGTCCATCGTCGGGCCGGGCGTCGCGGGCTTGCTGCTCGCGCTGGCGTTGTCGGCCCAGACGATCGTGCTGGTGACCGCTGTTCCCGTGCTGGTGGCGATCGCCTGTGCGGTGGGGCTGAGCCGGGTGCGCTCGACCGCTGGGAGGGAGCGCGATGGCGCACTGGTTCGATCTCGGTGACGTCGCGGTCGTTTCCCTGATCGAGGACGACCGGTTGCTGATCGAGCCCGGGGAGTTCTTCCCGGGGCTCGAGCCGGATCTGGCCGACTGGTACGCGCGGGAACCGTGGTTCGATCGGGCGGCGGAGAAGCTGGTGTTCGTCATTCAGTCGTTCCTCGTCTGCTCGGCGGACGAGGTGCTGGTCGTCGACGCGTGCGTCGGGGCGGGGAAGGACCGTCAGCGGCCCGAGTTCGACCAGCTGCCGGACCGCTGGAGGCAACAGTTCCTCGCGACCGGGCTGCGGGAGGCGGACGTCGATGCGGTCGTGTTCACTCATCTGCACACAGACCACGTCGGTGCCGCCACTGCCCAGCGGGAGCCGGTTTTCCCGCACGCTCCGCATTTCGTGGTCGAGCAGGAGTTCCGTTACTGGTCGAGTGAAGCCGGTGGGGCGGCCATGCGCCGGACCGGTGACTACCTGGCCGACAGCGTCCTGCCGATCGAGCAGGCTGGACAGCTTCGTTTTGTCGCTCCCGACGCGGTGGTGGGCAGGCACGCCGAACTCGTTCCCGCGGCCGGACACACGCCGGGGAATGTGTGCGTGCGGGTCCGCGGCAGTGCCGGGACCGTCCTGCTCGCCGGGGACACGATGCACCACGGGGTGCAGATCCGGCATCCGGAGCTGAGCACTCGGTACTGCGTCGAGCCGGGAGCTGCGGCGCGGGTGCGGGGCGCTTTGCTGGATGAGGTGGCGGGCAGCGGCGCTGTCTTCGTTCCGACGCATTTCCCCGTGCCCTCGGCTGGCCGGGTCCGGCGTGGTCAGGCTGGGTACGACTTCGAGTTCGCCGCCGACCTGGTCCGGACCGGGCAGTTCCGCTATCGGGAGTGGCTGGGCAGCCTTGTCACATTGGGCCGCCGGGGCTCTGCACCCGTTGCGGCGCGGAGCCAGTGGGCTGACCGCGGGTGACGCGGAGGAGGTCGAGTTTCCCCGCGTCGGTGGTGCCGGTCGCCGCGGTGTAGGTGACCATGCGGAGGTCTGCTCCCGGGGCGAGGAGGACATCGCAGTCAAGCCGGATCTCGCCGACGTCGGGGTGATAGATCGTCTTTTGCTCGCTCGTGTGCTGGGCAGCGGACTCCGCGACCCAGTGGCGCGCGAAGGCTTCCGATTCCGCACGGAGATCTCGGACGAGGCGATTGAGCCGGGCGTCGGCGGGATAGCGGGAGACGGCGTCTTTGAGGTCGGCCACGATCGACGCTTCGAAGGCGTCGAATCCGTGTTCGGTCTCGAGGGCCGGCAGGGCCGGGCCATTGCCGAACAAGGCTCGGGCGAGGTTGCGTTGCTCGACCGGGAGCGCGGAGGGATCGCCGATCAGGGCGCACCACATGGCGTTCCACCACACCAGCGTCCAGTCCGCGGTGAACACGCCGATCGGGACGTCGCCCAGGCGCACGGCGAGCCGTTGGATGCTCGCGGGAACGTGGGCGCTGATCGTGCCGTCCCGCGGCGGCAGAAGTCCGGCGCTGCGGTAGAGCTGGTCGCGTTCGGTCCGGGAGAGCTGCAGTGCTCGGGCGAGGGAGCCGACGACCTGGGCGGAAGGGTTCGTCGCGCGGCCCTGTTCCAGACGCAGGACGTAGTCGACCGAGAGTCCGGCCAGCTGCGCGAGCTCCTCACGCCGCAGTCCGGGCGCACGCCTGCCGGCCATCGCGGTGAAGCCGGCGTCGGCAGGTGAAAGCCGGTCGCGCCAGCCGTGCAGGAGCTCGCCGAATTCGGGCATGAGCCCATTCTGACGGCGCGGCGATCGTTGAGCCTGGGTACTGCGAGTCCTAGGGACATCCAAGCCACTGGCCGGCGCCGGCGAGTGCGAGGAAATTCCGGTGTGCACTGACCAGCAAGGGAGCCTTCGATGCAGCACACCATCGTGATGACCGGCGCGACTCGCGGGATCGGCCGGATCGCCTCCGAGCACATCCTGCGCCGGTCGCCGGACACCCATCTGGTTGTCGTCGCCCGCGAATCCACCGGCTCGCAGTTCAGCGGCAACGTCTCGTGCGTCGTGGCGGACTTGAACTCGCTGAAGAGCGTCCGATCGGCCGCTGCCGAGATCCGCGACCGGCTCGACCGCGGTGACCTGCCGCCGCTGCGCCACTTCGTGGGCAATGCGGGCGTCCAGTACACGGACAACCTGACCGAAGGCCCAGAGGGGATCGAGTCGACGTTCATGGTGAACGTGCTCGCGAACCACGTGTTCGTCCGCGCTTTCGAAGACCGCTTCGCTGGTAGCGGCCGGATCGTGGTCACAGTCAGCGATACGCATTTCGGCGATTTCACGCACAACCTGGGGATGGTGCCCCGGCCTGCATGGGACTCACCCGACGTCCTCGCTCGCCCGCGTGCCTTCCCCAAGCCCGAAACCACCGCCGCGGGGCGTGCCGCGTATTCGACCAGCAAACTGGCCGCGATCTACCTGGTGCACGAGTACGCGCGCCGCTTGCCCGCCGGGGTCGACGTCATCGCCTACAACCCGGGTTTCGTTCCCGCCACTGGTCTCGCCCGCAACGCTGGGCCTATCGGCCGCTTCATGATGCGCAGAGTCCTGCCGCTGCTGGCTTTCACCCCGTTCGGCACCCATCGCGACGATGCGGGCCGCTATCTCGCCGAGATCGTCCTGGGCGATACGCAAGCCTCGACCGGTTCCTACGTCGACCGCGACAAGGCGGCCCGCTCCTCGGACGAGTCCTACGATCCGCGGCGCGAACAGGAACTTTGGGACACCGCCGAACGCCTGACCGCGCTTGATCCGGCGACCTGAGGTTCGCCCGTCAGGCTAGCCGGACACCGGGTCGACCCGGCGGCGGAGCAGGCAGAAGACGTTTCCCTCCGGGTCCGCCAGCACGTGCCACGACTCCTCGCCGGTCTGGCCGACGTCGGCGGGGCGCGCGCCGGCCGCGAGCAGGCGTTCCAGTTCCGCGTCCTGGTCCCGGTCGGTCGGGTTCACGTCCAGGTGCAGCGGCAGTTTCGCCGGTTTCGGGTCGGTGCCGCGGCTGAGGATCAGCGTCGGCTGCGGGCCGCCGAAACAGGCTCCGGGCGGGCCGATCTCGAGGTCGTCGCCGTCCCAGCCGAGTTCGACGTAGCCGAGGACTTCGCACCAGAAATCGCCCATCCGTTGCGGGTCGGCGCAGTCCAGGATGAGTTCGGTGATCCGGCAGGCCATGCGCGCGAGCTTAGGGCCGCCGCGCACCCCCGCCCAACGAATTCCGGTTTGTGCGCGCGGAGAGATCTGCCGCCCCGGATTCGTCCGCGCGCACGAACGGACCGTCCGGGAAACCTCCTAGGGTCGCCAGCAGCGAGGCGAGGAGGCAAGCATGCGGACACTGCTGCGTGGCGGTCGCGTCATCGACCCGGCTACGGGCTTCGACGGCACAGCTGACGTGCTGGTATCCGACGGCGAAGTGATCGCGGTCGGACCAGGACTGCCGAGTGCGGACGACCAGGTCGAGATCGACGTCGCCGGGTACATCGTCGGACCGGGGTTCATCGATCTGCACAGCCACGTGCACACGATCGCCGGACAGCGGCTGCAGGCGATGGACGGCGTCACGACGGCCCTCGACCTCGAGGCCGGGTTGATGCCGGTCGAACGGGCTTACGCCGAGGCCGCCGCGGCCGGGCGTCCGCTGCACTACGGCTTCTCGGCCTCGTGGGGTTCCGCGCGGGCGAAGGTGCTCGCCGGCATCGAACCGGACGCGAACATCAACACCGGGCTCTCCGTGCTCGGCAATCCGGCCTGGCAGCGGTCCTCGTCGAAGACCGAGCTGGCTGCCTGGCTGTCCCTTGTGGAGGGTGAGCTGGCGGCGGGCGCGCTCGGCGTCGGCGTGCTGCTCGGATACGCGCCGGCCAGCGACCCGGCCGAGTTCCTGGCCTTGGCGAAGCTCGCCAAACAGGCCGAAGCGCCGACGTACACGCACGTCCGCGAGCTGGTCGAGGTCGACCCAGGCACGCCGGCCGACGGGTCCGAAGAGATCGCGATCGTCGCGGCCGAGACCGGCGCGGCGATGCACCACTGCCACGTCAACAGCACCTCCGGCCGGCACATCGACCGCGTGCTCGCCGCGCTGGAGTCGTGCCGTGCCGCGGGGTCGCGGGTGACCGTCGAGGCCTATCCGTACGGCGCGGGCAGCACCGCGGTCGGCGCGGCTTTCATCTCGCCGGAGCGGCTGAAGATGAAGGGCCTCAACCCGACGCGGGTGATCCTGCTGGAGACCGGCGAGCGGATTGCGGACGAGGGACGGTTGCTGCAGGTCCGCGCCGAGACGCCGGGTGCGCCGTGCATTCTGGAGTTCCTCGACGAGGAAGACCCGGCCGACCGCACCCTGCTGCACCAGGCGCTGGCCTTCCCGGACTCGATCGTCGCGAGCGACGCGATGCCGGTGTACTGGCAAAACGGGGCCAACGAATCCACCGAGTGGCCTTTGCCGCCTGGTGGCGCCACCCATCCGCGCACGGCGGGCACGTTCTCGAAGTCGCTGCGGCTGATGGTGCGCGAGGCCGGGGTCTGGACCTGGCTGGAAGCCTTCCGGCGCTGCTCCTATCTCCCGGCGCGGGTGCTCGACGAGGTCGCGCCCGGTGCGCGGACCAAGGGCCGGTTGAACGTCGGTGCGGACGCGGACATCGTCGTCCTCGATCCGGCCACGATCACTGACACCGCAACGTATTTCGACGCGACCCGGCCCGCGGTCGGCGTCCGGCACCTGTTCGTCGCGGGCACTCCGGTGGTGCGCGACGGGCAGCTGCTCACCGACGCGTTCCCCGGCCAGCCGCTGCGGGGTGAGCCGCGATGACCGAGTTCGCTGTGGACGCTCTGCTCGCCGACATCGAAACGCTGGTGCGCTGCGAATCTCCGTCCTCCGACCTCGACGCGGTCGCGCACAGCGCGGACGTGCTGACCGGTGTCGGCAAGGCGTTGCTCGGCGTGGAGCCGGAACGCATTGTCCTGGATGGACGGACGCATCTGCGCTGGCGGTTCGGTGACGGTCCGCCGCGGGTACTGCTGCTCGGCCATCACGACACGGTCTGGCCGATGGGTTCGCTGGAGACGCATCCGTTTTCCGAGCAGGACGGCGTCTTGCGCGGGCCGGGCTGCTTCGACATGAAGACCGGCGTTGTCATGGCCTTGCATGTCGCGGCCTCCCTGCCCGACCGAAGTGGACTGTCCATTTTGGTCACCGGGGACGAGGAGCTGGGCTCGCCGTCGTCGCGGGGGCTGATCGAGGAAGAGGCGCGAGGCTGCGCGGCGGCGTTCGTGCTGGAGGCTTCGGCGGACGGCGGAGCGATCAAGACCCGGCGCAAAGGCGTTTCCCACTACCGGATCGAGGTGACCGGACGCGCCTCGCATGCCGGGCTCGAACCGGAGAAGGGGATCAACGCCGGAATCGAGATCGCGCATCAGGTCCTCGCGGTGGCTGCGCTCGCCGATCCGGAACGGGGCACCAGTGTCGTGCCGACGGTGCTTTCGGCTGGCACCACGGTCAACACCGTGCCCGCCGCGGCCGCAGTCGAGGTCGACGTGCGCGTGTGGGACGAGGAAGAACAGCTTCGCGTCGATCGTGAGGTCCGTGCGTTGCGACCGGTGCTCACCGGCGCACAGGTCCGGGTCAGCGGCGGGATCAACCGGCCGCCGCTGGACGCGGTCTCCTCGGCCGCGTTGTACGGGCTGGCCAAGGAACTGGCCGCGGAACTCGGGTTGCCGGAATTGACCGAGGCGGCTGTCGGCGGGGCTTCGGACGGCAATTACACCGCGGGTTTGGGCGTGCCGACGCTCGACGGTCTCGGTGCGGTCGGCGGCGGAGCGCACGCCGATCACGAACATGTCCTGGTCGAGGAATTGCCGCGGCGGACCGCGTTGCTGGCCGCTTTGGTGGAGAACGTGCTGACGAAGGGGAGTCCGTCGGTTCCGACGAATCCGGCGGGCGATTCTGGTCGAGCACGACGGTGACGTCGGCGGGGAAGCCGGGAAAGGATCATCCCGTGACGAATCTTGCGATGAACACGGAAAGACCCGTCGCGGCGGAAACGTGCGACGAGGCGGTCGCGGCCGCGCGGGCGGCGGCCGCCGCGTCGGGGGTCGAAGTCCGGGAAATCACCGAGATCGCGGAAATGACCGCGGTCGGAGTGCTGTTCGAGACGATCTGGCGGTCCGCGCCAGGCGCCCGGCCGGTCAACACGGAACTGCTGCGCGCGCTGTCGTCGGCGGGGAATTACGTGGCGGGCGCGTTTGCCGACGGAGAAATGCTCGGCGCGTGCGTCGGCTTTTTCGGCACTCCCGGAAAAGGCAGCCTGCACAGTCACATCGCCGGGGTTTCGAAGGCCGGCGCGGGGCGCGGGATCGGGTATGCGCTCAAATTGCACCAGCGCGGCTGGGCGCTGGCGCAGGACGTCTCGGCGATCAAGTGGACGTTCGATCCGCTGGTGCGCCGCAACGCCTATTTCAACCTCGGCAAACTCGGCGCGCTCCCGGTGCGTTATCTCCGGGATTTCTACGGGCCGATGACCGACGCCATCAACGGTTCGGGCGACACCGACCGGCTGCTGGTGTCGTGGGAACTGGCCAGTCCGTCGGTGCGCACCGCCGCGTTCGGCGAGCCGATCCGCACCGACGCGAAGGCTTTGCTCGACCAAGGCGCGGCAGTGGCCCTCGAAGTGGCCGCGGACGGCGGTCCGGCCGCCGGCTCCGCGGACGGCCCGGTGGTGCTCGTCGCCGTCCCGCCCGACATCGAAGGCTTGCGCACCGCCGACCCCAGCCGGGCGGATGCATGGCGGTCAGCGCTGCGCGAATCGCTCGGCGGGTTGATGGCCGCGGGCGGCCGGGTGACCGGCTTCGACCGAGCCGGCTTTTACGTGATCTCCAAGGAGGAGCAGTGAAACTCAGCGGTGTGGAACTGCGCCGGGTGCAGATGCCGCTCGTCGCCCCGTTCCGGACTTCGTTCGGCACCCAGTCCGTCCGCGAGCTTTTGCTGCTGCGCGCGGTCACGCCGGCCGGCGAGGGCTGGGGCGAATGCGTGACAATGGCCGGGCCGCTGTACTCGTCGGAGTACAACGACGGCGCGGAACACGTGCTGCGGCACTACCTGATCCCGGCGCTGCTGGCCGCGCAAGACGTGACCGCGGCGAAGGTGACGCCGCTGCTGGCGAAGTTCAAGGGCCACCGGATGGCCAAGGGCGCGCTGGAGATGGCGGTGCTCGACGCCGAGCTCCGCGCGCACGAGCGGTCGTTCGCCGCCGAACTCGGATCGGTGCGCGATTCCGTGCCGTGCGGCGTTTCGGTCGGGATCATGGACACCATCCCGCAGCTGCTCGACGTCGTGGGCGGCTACCTCGACGAGGGCTACGTGCGGATCAAGCTGAAGATCGAACCCGGCTGGGACGTCGAGCCGGTGCGCGCGGTCCGCGAACGCTTCGGGGACGACGTGCTGCTGCAGGTCGACGCGAACACCGCCTACACGCTCGGTGACGCGCCGCAGCTGGCCCGGCTCGACCCGTTCGGCCTGCTGCTGATCGAGCAGCCGCTGGAAGAGGAGGACGTGCACGGGCACGCCGAACTGGCCCGCCGGATCCAGACGCCGATCTGCCTCGACGAGTCGATCGTGTCGGCGCGCGCGGCGGCGGACGCGATCAAACTGGGCGCGGTCCAGATCGTGAACATCAAACCGGGCCGCGTCGGCGGCTACCTGGAGGCGCGGCGGGTGCACGACGTGTGCGCGGCGCACGGGATTCCGGTGTGGTGCGGCGGGATGATCGAGACCGGTCTCGGCCGGGCGGCGAACGTCGCGCTGGCCTCGCTGCCGAACTTCACGCTGCCCGGCGACACCTCGGCGTCGGACCGGTTCTACCGGACCGACATCACCGAACCGTTCGTGCTGGACGGCGGGCACCTGCCGGTGCCGACCGGACCGGGCCTCGGCGTGGCCCCGATTCCGGAGCTGCTGGACGAGGTGACCACGGCAAAGGTGTGGATCGGTTCGTAGCCCGCTACGAAGTCCGGAGGTAGATTTGGTCGAATCGGACCAGCCGGTCCGCATGGGGCCGGATCTACCTTCGGGGGGGTGCTGACACCGGTGCCGAGCAAACCGCACACGAGTCTGGGACGCGTCCTCGAAGCGCTCGGGGACGTGCTCCTCGAACCGGTCGCCGTCGGCCGCGACACGCGACGGCAGCTCGGCGGCGTGGTGATCCACGATCCGCACGACGACGCGGAATTCCCGGCGCAGGCGGTGGTCCTCGGCGTCGGAGTGCGGGAATCCGACGAGATCGTGCAGCTGATGCACACCGTCGCCGCGCGTGGTGCGACCGCGCTGGTCGTGCGGTCGCCGGTCGCCGTCTCGACGGAACTCGCGCGGGCGGCTCATTCCTCCGGCGTCGCGCTGCTCGGGCTGGCCAGTGGCGCGTCGTGGGCGCAGCTGGCCGCCATGCTCCGCACGTTGCTCGCCGAGGGCGACGTCGGCGATGTTTCCCCGCAGACGCTGGGCGGCATGCCGTCCGGCGATCTTTTCGCGCTCGCCAACGCCATCGCCGCGCTGCTGGACGCACCGGTCACCATCGAGGACCGCAACTCGCGCGTGCTCGCGTTCTCCGGCCGCCAGGACGAAGCCGACCCCTCGCGGGTCGAGACGATCCTCGGCCGCCAGGTGCCCGAACGGTTCACGCGCGAGCTCGAGAAGGACGGCGTTTTCGAGCGGCTGTACCGAGACCAAGGCCCGGTTTATGTCTACCCGGGACAGGGCTACGACGAGAAAATCGCTGTGCCGCGCGTGGCGGTCGCGGTGCGCGCCGGGGACGAGGTGCTCGGGTCGATTTGGGCCGCTGTCGACCAAGAGCTCAGCGAAGAACGAACCGCGGCCTTGGTCGACGCCTCGAAAATCGTTGCGCTGCATATGCTTCGGCTCCGCGCGGGGGCCGACGTCGAACGACGGCTGCGGGCTGACCTGGTCAGCACCGCGCTCGAAGGCGGCTCCGGCGCGCAGGAAGCCATCGCTCGCCTCGGGTTGCTGGGACAGCCCACCATCGTGCTCGCCATGGGTTTGCTGGAGGCACCCGACGACGACCTCCGGCTGGTCACGGAACGCCAGCGGGTCGCCGACGCGTTCGCCATGCACCTCAGCGCGGTTCAGCCCCGCTCGGCGGTGGCGCTGGTCGGCGACGTCGCGTACGGCATCGTCCCGATGCCCGGGAACCACGGCGACTGCCGCGAACGCTCGGTGCGCGTCGCGTCGACCTTCCTGGAACGCACTGGCCGCCGGGTCGCCGCGGCGATCGGCATCGGCCCGCTGGCGCTCGACGGATCCGGGCTGCGCGCGTCCCGGGACGGAGCCGACCGGGCGTTGCGCGTGCTGCTCACCAACGGCGGATCGAAGCGGGTGATCACCTCCGAGGACGCGCACATCGAGGCGCTGATGCTGGAGCTGGCCGACCTTTCCGCGGCCCGCGGCGACGTGGCGACCGGGCCGATCGCGCGGCTGCTGGAATACGACACGAAACATCAGTCCCAGCTGGTGCACACGTTGCGGTGCTGGCTCGATTCGTTCGGGGACATCAGTGCGGCTTCGGCGGCGGCGTACGTGCATCCGAGCACGTTCCGGTACCGGTTGCGCCGGCTCGCCGAAGTCGGCGGGATCGATCTCGACGACCCGGGCGACCGGTTCGCGGCGATGGTGCAATTGCATCTGCTGCCGCGCATCGAGAAACCCGAGGAGGGGTCGTGAGTGTCGATCACGGTTAGAACCGTGATCGACACTCACGACGCCCCCGCCCTGCGCCGCTGACAGGAAACGACCGCGCAACCTTCCTGCGATCGCACCAACTCCAGCGCCGCCTGCCTGAACACAATGGGAAACCGGCAGGCCGGAACAGCGAGGTTTCCCGGTCGCGGCAAGAACTTCCTGCCTGCTCGCTGGCAAGTCCACAGTAGACAGGAGGGTCATGGCCACCGCATCCGAAACGATCGCCCGCCGCGCCGAGGAGGTCGGCGTCGAGGTCCGGCTGCACGCCGCCGAGGTCGACGGCACGCGCAGTCTCGGCATCGGCGAGGACGTCCCGGTCGTCCCCGCGTCGGTGTTCAAGGTCCCGATCGCGCTGGAGCTGGCCCGCCAGGCCGCCGAAGGAAAGCTCGATCTCGGCACCCGTGTCGCCGTCAGACCCGGGCATCCGACGCCGAGTCCGTACGGCCTCGCCACCTTCCGCCACGAAGTCCTGATGTCCTGGCACGATTTGGCGATTCTGATGATGGGAATCAGCGACAACGTCGCCACCGATCTGATTCTCGCCGAGGTCGGCAAGGACGCGGTGAATGACACGTTGCGGCGCCTCGGATTCATGCAAACCATCGTGCCGCAGGACTGTGGCGAACTGCTGGCCACCATCGGCGAAGATCTCGGTGTCTCTTACGAGGACGACGAACGGGCACTCGCCGAACTGACCTACGAACAGGTTTCCGGGTTGCGTGCGCTGCAACCGGAAAAGTCCTGCCGCACTACCGCCGCCGAAATGACCCGCTTGCTGGGACTGATCTGGCGTGACGAAGCGGCCGCGCCGGAGGCGTGCGCGGACGTTCGCCGCTGGATGGAACTGCAGGTCTGGCCGCACCGCCTGCGTTCCGGGTTCCCGGACGACTCGATCCGCACCAGCGGCAAAACCGGTACTTTGCCCGCCGTGCGCAACGAGGTCGGCGTGGTCGAGTACCCGGACGGCGGCCGGTACTCGGTCGCCGTGTTCACCCGCGCCGAGGATTCCCGTTCCCGGGTGCCCGAGCGCGACGCGTTCATCGGTTTCGCCGCGGCGACCGCAGTGGAGTCCCTGCGCACGGCGTGATTCGTCGGAGCGGAGGAACTTTCCCCGCGCTCTCCTCGGTCCGGACGAACAAGTGACGCACGCCACCGCCCTAGCATTTCCGAAACGCCGGTCCACCATCCCCCGGACAGAAGGTGCACATGTCGAAAATTTCCGAAATCGAGACCTGGCTTCAGGAGAATTTCGCCGCTCTGCTCGCCAAGCATCAGGTCCCCGGAGCCGCCATCGCGGTGCTCGCCGACGGCGAGGTGATCGACCACGCGGCGGGCGTCGTCAACCTGGGCACCGGCGTGGAGTCCACTGTGGACTCGGTGTTCCAGATCGGGTCGATCACCAAGGTGTGGACGACCACGCTGGCCATGCAACTGGTCGACGAGGGCAAGCTCGACCTCGACCGGCCGGTGCGCGACTACCTGCCGGAGTTCGCGCTCGGCGACGACGAGGCCGCGGCGGCGATCACCGTCCGGCAGCTGACCTGTCACACCGCCGGTTTCGAGGGCGACATCTTCACCGACACCGGACCCGGCGACGACTGCGTGGAGAAGCTCGTCGCGACGCTGTCCGACGTGCCGCAGCTTTTCCCGCCGGGCGAGCGCTTCTCCTACAACAACGCCGGTTACTGCGTGCTCGGCCGCGTCATCGAGGTGCTGCGCGGCAAGTGCTGGGACGACTGCGTGCGCGACCACCTCTTCGCGCCGCTCGGCCTGACCCACGCGGCGTCCGGTCCGTACGACGCCATCCGCTACCGCGCCGCGATCGGCCACGTCTCGCCGAAGCCGGGCGAGGACCCGGTGCCCGCGCCGGTCTGGGCGCTCACCCGCTCGAACTCGCCGGCCGGTTCGACGCTCGCGATGCGCCCGCGCGACCTGCTGACGTTCGTCCGGATGCACCTGAACGAGGGCAAGGCCGACGACGGCGCGCAGGTCGTGCTGCCGGAGTCGCTGCTCGCGATGCGCGAACCCCAGGTGGACGTGCCGTCCCTCGGCATCATGTCGTCCCACTGGGGTCTCGGCTGGATGCTCTTCGACTGGGACGGCGGCAAGGTGATCGGCCACGACGGCGGCACCATCGGCCAGTCCGCGTTCCTGCGCGTGGTGCCCGAGCGCGGGGTGGCGGTCGCGCTGCTGACCAACGGCGGGAATCCGATCCACGTGTACCACGAGATCTACACCAAGCTGCTGGACGAACTCGCCGGCGTGACGGTCCCGCCACTGCCCGAGCCGAACCCCGCCGCCGCGCCGGCCGAGCTGTCCCGGTACGTGGGCGAGTACTCGTCGATGGTCGCCGACACGGTCGTCGTCGAAGAGGACGGCGAGCTCTGGATGACGCGTACCCCGAAGGGGATCTTCGCGGAACTCAGCAGCGCGCCTCCGACGAGGGAAGAACTGCTGCCCTGCCAGGGCGACACGTTCGTCGCCAAAACCGAGCAGCTTCCCGGTGTCTACCTGGCACACGCGTTCGTCGGCGATGACGGCAACGGTCGCGCTCAGTTCCTCCACACCGGACGCGCGGACCGGCGGGTTTCCCCGTGAGCGGGATCCGCGAACAGATCGAAGCTGTCTTCGCCGACGCCGGCGCGGAAGGATTCCTGCACGCCAGGGAAATCGGCGTGCCGGGCCCCGAAGTGTCGGCCGGCGGGGACGCCCCGGTCGTCCTCGCGTCGGTGTTCAAGATCCCCGTGGCGCTCGCCTATGCCCGCGAGGTCGCCGCCGGACGGCTGGACGACACCGAACGGACCAAGGTGGCGGCGCGGTACCGGATCGGCGGCATCGGCACCGCGGGCTGCGCCGACGACGTCGAGATGAGCTGGCGCGACCTCGCGCACTTCATGCTCACGATGAGCGACAACGCCGCGACCGATGTGCTCTGTCACCGGCTCGGCCAGGAAACGATCGACCGGGTGCTGGCCGACCTCGGGCTCGCCCGCACCCGGCTGATCGGCTGCTGCGAGGACCTGTTCGCGTCCGTCGTCTCCGATCTCGGCGGCACTCCGGAGTCCGATCTCGAAGCGCTGCTGGGCGAAGCGACTCCCGAGCAGCTGGACAAACTGTCGGTCCGGGATCCGGCACGCACCACGTCGTCGACGCCGCGCGAGATCACCGCGTTGCTCGACGCGATCTGGACCGACCGGGCGGGCGAACCCGAAGCCTGCGAACGGGTCCGCACGATCATGGCGCAGCAGATCTGGCCCCACCGGCTGTCGTCGGGCTTCCCGTCCGGTGTTCGGGTCGCGGCGAAAACCGGGACGCTGCCCGGAATCCGCAACGAAGCAGGCGTGGTGACCTTGGGGGACGGCCGCCGGTTCGCGGTCGCGGTGTTCACTCGCGCGCACTCTCTCGAAGACCGCCTTCCCGCGGTCGACGCGTCCATCGGCGCCGCCGCCCGGCTGGCTGTCGACCACCTCCACAGCGTGACCCCGTAGGAGAAATCCCATGAAAACTGCCCGGCTCACCGCCGCGATGGCGGGCGTGGTGGCCTTGACCGTGAGCGCGTGCGGGGGATCAGCGCAATCCGGGACGGACCGGACCGCGAACCAGAAACTGGTCGACGGCAAGACTTTCACCTATGCCATCCCGACCGATCCGGGAACGCTCGACCCCGCGATCACTGTGCTCTCGGTCGCCCGCAACCTCGACGGGTTCCTCTACGACAGCCTGATCAATCTCGACTCCAAGGGGCAGCCGGAGGCAGCGCTCGCGGAGAAGTGGGAAGCCACCACGACCACCGCGTCCTTCACCCTGCGCAAGGGCATCACCTGCGCCGACGGGAGTCCGCTGACCGCGTCCGACGTGGCGGCGAACATCAACTACGTCGGCGACCCGGCGAACAAATCCCCGCTCGCCGGCGTCACGGTGACGACGGGCACGAAGGCCGTCGGCGACACCGCGGCGGGGACCGTCAAGATCACCAGCGGGTCTCCGGACGCGTTCCTGCTCCGCAACCTCTCCGGGCTGCCGATCGTCTGCGCCAAGGGACTGGCCGACCGGAAGACGCTCGCCAAGGGCGAAAACGGCACCGGCATGTTCACCATGTCCGAGATAGTCCCGAACGACCACTACACGCTGACCCGGCGCAAGGACTACACGTGGGGCGCCGGCCAGTTCGACTCGAAGCAGAAAGGGCTGCCGGACAAGGTCACCATCCGGGTCATCCCGAACATGACGACGTCGTCGAACCTGCTGCTGTCCGGCGAGGTCAACGCCGCGTCGATCAACGGGCAGGACCAGCAGCGGCTGCGGGCGCAGCGGCTGTTCCACTCCGACATGGTCGCCCCGTTGGGCGAGCTGTTCTTCAACCAGGCGCCCGGCCGGGTCGGGGCCGACCAGGCGATGCGCCGCGCGCTGGTGCAGGCGGTCGACCTTCCGCAGGTCGCGAAGGTGCTGACCCGGGACGGCAGCGCGCCGGTCAAGGGCATGGTCACCATCGAACCGCGGCCGTGCGACGGCGATTCGGTCACCGGGAAGATCCCCGGCTTCGACGTCGCCGCGGCCAAGGCGGCGCTCGACGCCGCGGGCTGGAAACCGGGACCGGACGGCATCCGGGTGAAGGACGGGAAGCGGCTCGCGCTGACCGCGGTCTACGGCACGCAGGTCGGTCCGACGATGGCCCCGGGCGCGGAGTTGATGCAGCAGGGCTGGAAGAACGTCGGCGTCGACGTCACGCTCAAGGGCCTCGACAGCCCGGGCATCAGCCAGGCGCTGTTCGCCACCGGCGAGTGGGACATCTCGATGGCGCCGCTCGGTCTCACCCTGCCCAGCCAGCTGGTGCCGTTCGTCTCCGGCGGGCAGCCGCCGCAGGGCACGAACTTCGCGCACATCAAGAACCCGCAGTACGAAGCGCTGGTTGCCAAGGCGGCCTCGCAGGCCGGCGAAGCGGGTTGTGCGGACTGGACGGCCGCCGAGTCGGCGCTGTTCGAGAAGCAGGACGTGGTGCAGTTCGCGAACTCGGTGGTCCCGACCTACGGCAACAACGCGAAGTTCGAGATCGTCAACGGCTACCTCAAGCCGACGACCATCCGGATGTACGCCTGATGACGGGAATGACGGGCACTGTCGCCGTCGCGGGCCCGAAGGTCAGTCCCTGGCTGACCTTCGGCGCCCGCCGCCTCGGGCGGTTCGTGGTGTCGCTGTGGGTGCTGGTGACCATGGCGTTCCTGATGATCCAGCTGATCCCCGGCGATCCGGTGCGCGCGGCGCTCGGGCTGACCGCGCCGATCGAGCTGGTCAACGCCCGGCGGGCCGCGCTGGGGCTGGACCATCCGCTGTGGCAGCAGTACCTCGACTACTTCGGCGGGCTCTTCCGCGGCGATTTCGGCACGTCGATGCTGAGCGGGCAGCCGGTCAGCGACGTCATCTCGGACCGGCTGCCGGCGACGCTGCAGCTGGCGCTGCCCGCGTTCGTGGTGGTCATCGGGCTCGCGATCCCGCTGGGCCTGACCTTCGCCGTGCTGACCCGCGGCGGCCGGCGGCGCGGAGCCGAGCTGGGGTTCACCTCGACCACCGTGCTGCTCGCCGCGATCCCGGAGTTCCTGGTCGCGGTGGCGCTGGTGGCGTTCTTCGCGGTGCAGCTCGGCTGGTTCCCGGTGGCCGGACACGACGGCGCGGGTTCGCTCGTGCTGCCGGTCATCGCGCTGGCGCTGGGCCCGACCTCGACACTGTCGCGGATCGTCCGCGTGGAGACGCTTTCCGTGCTGGGCAACGATTTCGTCCGCACCGCGCGGGCGAAACGGCTGCCCGCCCGGCTGGTCTACCTGCGCCACGCGCTGCCCAACGCGCTGACCGCGACGCTGACGCTCGGCGGGTTGATGCTCACCAGCCTCGTCGCGGGAACCGTGCTGGTGGAGAACGTGTTCTCCTGGCCGGGCCTCGGCTCGACGATCTCGCAGTCGATTCTGCAGAAGGACTACCCGCTGGTGCAGGGCATCGTGCTCGTCTACGGCATCGGCGTGCTGCTGGTGAACCTCATCGTGGACCTGTTGCTGGCGGTCCTCGATCCGCGTTCGACGATCCGGGAGAACTGAGATGGCGAAACGGCGCGGACACCAGTGGCTGGCCGCCCTGCGCACCCCGCTCGGCGCGTTCGCGGCCGCCATGCTCGTGCTGGTGGTCGCGGTCGCGGTGCTGGGCCCGATTCTGTGGCAGGACGCGGCTTCGGCGGTCGACACCAACGCGATCAGCCAGGGCCCGTCGGCGGAGCATCTGGTCGGCACCGACGAACTGGGCCGCGACATCTTCTACCGCGTGCTCGTGGCGACCCGGCTTTCGGTCATGCTGGCGCTGATCGCCGCGGCGCTCGGCGTCGCGACCGGCCTGGTGCTCGGCATGCTGCCCGCGGTACTGCCGCGGCCGCTCGGCAGGCTGCTGACGGCGGCGGTGAACATCGCGGTCGCGTTCCCCGGACTGCTGCTGGTGTTGTTCTTCGCGGTGATTTTCGGCGTGGGCACGCGAGGCGCGGTGATGGCGATCGGGTTCGCGCTGGCCCCGCAGTTCGCCCGGTTGACGCAGACGCTGTCGGCCTCGGTGGCCGGGCGGGACTTCGTGTCCGCCGCCCGGGTCGCCGGAGTGGGCCGGGTCCGGTTGCTGTTCCGGCACATCCTGCCGAACATCGGCGAGCCGCTGGCGATCAACGCGACGATCGGCGCGGGCGGTGCGCTGCTGGCGTTCTCCGGGCTGTCGTTCCTCGGGATCGGCGTGCAGGCCCCGGAGTACGACTGGGGCCGGCTGCTCAACGAAGGCCTCAACGGCATTTACGTCAACCCGGCGGCGGCGCTCGCACCCGGCGTCGCGGTGGTCCTCGCGGGGCTCGCGTTCAACCTGTTCGGCGAGACTGTCGCCGGGGTGATCGGCGTGCGGACGCGGTTGCCGCGACTCGCTCCCCGGGTCCTGCGCAAGTCCAAAGTGGATTCTTCACCTGCGGACGACTCCGTGCTGGTGGTCGAGAATCTGGAAGTCGCCTTCCCCCGGCCGACCGGCTGGACGGTTCCGGTGCGCGGCGTGAGCTTCACCGTGCGGGCGGGCGAGGCGATCGGGGTCGTCGGCGAATCCGGTTCGGGCAAGAGCTTGACCGGGCTCGCGGTGTCGCGGCTGATCGAAGCGCCCGGTTCGGTGACCGCGGACCGGCTGGACTTCGCCGGGACTCCCGTGCTCACGACGCCGGAACGCGAACTGCGGACGCTGCTCGGGACGTCGCTGGCGATGGTGTTCCAGGACCCGATGACGTCCTTCAACCCGACCCGGCGGATCGGCCGCCAGCTCGCCGAGGTTTCCGAACAGCACCACGGGCTTTCCCGGGCCAAGGCGTTCGAGAGGGCGGTCGACCGGCTGCGCGCGGTCCGCATCCCGGCCGCGGAACGGCGGGCGAAGCAGTACCCGCACGAGTTTTCCGGCGGCATGCGGCAGCGCGCGATGATCGGCATGGGCCTGATGGGCGACCCGCGGCTGATCATCGCCGACGAACCGACGACCGCGCTGGACGTGACCGTGCAACGGCAATTGCTGCGGTTGCTGGCCCAGACCCGGGCCGAACGGGACACCGCGATCATCCTGATCAGCCACGACATCGCGGTCGTTTCTCAGACGTGCGAACGGATTCTGGTGATGTACGCCGGACGGATCGTGGAGGACCTGCCCGCCGCCGGACCGGACCTCGCGCCGCGGCATCCGTACACGCGGGCGCTGCTGGCCACGACGCTCGACCTGGAAACGGACCCGGACGCGCCGCTCGCGGTGATCCCCGGCCGCCCTCCCGAGCCGGACCAGATGCCGTCCGGCTGCGCGTTCGCGAGCCGGTGCCCGGTGGCGACCGACCGATGCCGCGAGGAAGACCCGGAACTGACCGTGCTCGCGCCGGAACACCGGGTGGCGTGCTGGCACCCGGATGCGGCACTGTCGGAAGCAGTCGGCGCGACCGCCGCCGGAGGTGGGGAATGAGCGAACTGGTCTTCGATTCGGTCAGCGTCCGGTACGGCGGACGGCGCGGGCTCACCGCGGTGGACGGCGTTTCGCTGACCGTCCCGGCGGGCAAGGTCGTCGGCCTGGTCGGCGAATCCGGCTCGGGCAAGTCGACGCTCGCCCGGGCGGCCGTCGGATTGTCGCCGGTGAGCGCGGGACGAGTGCTGCTCGGCGGCGTGGACGTGCGGAAACTGCCGCGCCGACGCCCGCTGCAGATGGTGTTCCAGGATCCGTATTCCTCGCTGAATCCGCGGATGACCATCGGCGAGTCGATCGCCGAAGCCATGCCGCGCGGGACGGACCGCCGAGCCGAGGTGGCCCGGCTGCTGGAACTGGTCAACCTCGATCCCGAACGGGCCACGCACCTGCCGGGGCAGCTGTCCGGCGGGCAGCGGCAACGCGTCGCGCTCGCCCGGGCGCTCGCGGGCCGGCCGGAGGCGCTGATCGCCGACGAGATCACCTCCGCGCTCGACGTTTCGGTGCAGGGCGCGGTGCTCAACCTCGTGCGGTCCGTGCAACGGCAGTTCGACCTGTCGATGCTGTTCATCTCGCACAACCTCGCCGTGATCCGCTACCTCAGCGATTTCGTCGCGGTGATGTACCTCGGCCGGATCGTGGAAGCGGGACCGGCCGCACAGGTGCTCACCGATCCGCAGCATCCCTACACCCGTGACCTGCTCGACGCCGCTCCCTCGGCGCACAAGCCGCTGTTCGACCTCGACCCCGGCGCGACCGCGGACGCGGAACCGCCGGACCCGCACCATCCGCCGGCCGGATGCCGGTACCACCCGCGCTGCCCGGTCGGCCCGCTCGTGCGGAGCGACCGCGAGATCTGCCTCCGGGCCGATCCGGCCGAGGACGCCGCGCCCCGGAAGCACGCCGCGGCCTGCCACTTCTCCGAATCAGAGGGCCACGAGCCCGCGATCTCCCAAGGAGCCAGCGTATGACCCGCCGTCTCGGCATCGATGACCTGTACGACCTCGCCGCGCCCAGCCAGCCCGCGCTCTCGCCGGACGGCAGCCGGATCGTCTACGTACTCCGGACCGCGGACCGGGAGGAGGACCGGAACGTCGACGCGCTGTGGACGGTCGGCGTCTCCTCCGGCGAGGCTCGCCAGCTCACGCGCGGAAACGCCGACGCCGCGCCGAAATGGGCTCCGGACGGTTCCCGGCTCGCGTTCCTGCGCGCCCAGGACGGCCCGCCGCAGGTCTGGGTCCTCCCGGCGGACGGCGGCGAAGCCGAGCAGCTCACCAAGCTTCCGCTCGGCGCGGGAGCACCGGTGTGGAGCCCGGACGGCAGCAAGATCGCGTTCTCCGCGGCGGTCGACCTCGCCGCGATTGTCGAAGAGCCGCCGGCGAACACGCCGATCGTCGCCGAGCGGCTGGACTACAAGTCCGACGGTTCCGGCCTGCTGAAGACTCTCCGCAGCCACGTGCACGTCCTCGATGTCGCCACCGGCGAAGTCCAGCAGCGCACCTTCGGCGATTGGCACGCGGGTCAACCTGCCTGGTCGCCCGACGGCACGCACGTGGCGTTCACCGCCGCGCTGGACGACGACGCCGATCTCACCCTCCGGTCCGCCGCCTACGTCCTCGACGTCACCGAGCGGAACGCCGAACCGCGGCTGGTCGGCACCGACCAAGGCATGGCGGGCACGGCCGGCTGGACCAAGGACGGCAAGGCGTTGCTGGTGGTCGGCCGCACCGACACCGCCACCGGCCACCTCGGTCTGCTGCGGGTTCCGCTGGACGGCGGAGAGACGGTCGACCTGGCCGCCAGCCTCGACCGCAACGTGATGCCCGGCGGTCCCGGCTACCCGGGCGCGCTGCCGCAGCTGACCGCGGCGGGCGACGTCGTGCTGTTCGCGATCCGCGACCGCGGCTGCACTCATCTGTACGAAGTGGACCTTGCCGGTGGCGAACCGCGTGCGGTGCTGACCGGCGACGGCAACGTGGTGTCCGGAGTGGACTTGGTCGGCGACCAGGCCGCGATTGTGCTGGCTACCGTCGATTCCTTCGGCGAGATCGCCGTCCTGGACCGCGCCACCGGGTCGGTCGACGTGCGCACGAAGCACGGCGAGACAGTGTCCGAAGTGGAATTGTTCACCCGCGAATCGCGCGAATTCACCATCAGCGACGGCACGGTCGTGCAGGGCTGGCTCATCCGGGACCCCGAACGCACTGGCGCGCAGCCGTTGCTGATCGACATCCACGGCGGCCCGCACAACGCCTGGAACGGTGCCGCGGACGCGATTCACCTGTACCACCAGACCCTTGCCGCCCGCGGCTGGGCAGTGCTGCTGATCAACCCGCGCGCCAGCGACGGTTACGGCGAAGCGTTCTACACCGCGGCGATCGGCGCGTGGGGCCACGCGGACGCGCCGGACTTCCTCGAACCGATCGACCAGCTCGTCGCCGAGGGCCTCGCCGACCCCGACCGGCTCGCCGTCACCGGGTACAGCTACGGCGGCTACATGACCTGCTACCTGACCAGCCGCGACGACCGGTTCGCCGCCGCGGTCGCCGGTGGGGTGGTTAGCGACCTGACCAGCCTGGCCGGCACGTCCGACGGCGGGCATTTCATGGCAGTCAACGAATTCGCCGGGCTCTCGTGGGACAAGTACGAGAAGTCGTCGCCGCACGCGCAGGTCGAGCAGGTCCGCACGCCGACGCTGATCCTGCAGGGCGGCGAAGACGTCCGGTGCCCGGTGGGCCAGGCCGAGCAGTGGTTCACCGCGCTGCGCGAGCGCGACGTGCCGTCCCGGCTGGTGCTGTACCCGGGCGGCGCACATCTGTTCATTTTGGACGGTCCGCCGTCGCACCGCGCCGACTACAACCAGCGCGTGGTCGACTGGGTCGAGCAGTACGCGGGTTCGCGAGTGCCGATCGACGCCGCGCACTGGAGCCGACGGCTGGCGGAACTGGCGCGCAAGCACGACGTTCCCGGTGCGTCGCTGGGAATCCTGCGCGTCGACACCGGCGAGGAGGTATTCGCGGCCCACGGCGTGCTGAGCAAGACGACCGGCGTCGAGGTCACCGAGGATTCGCTGTTCCAGATCGGCTCGATCTCCAAGGTGTGGACGTCGACCGTGGTGATGCAGCTCGTCGACGAGGGCCTGCTCGACCTCGACGCGCCGATCATCGACGTGCTGCCCGAACTGCGCCTGTCCGACCCGGAGGTGGCCAAGCGCGTCACCATGCGGCATCTGCTGACGCACACCAGCGGCATCGACGGCGACATTTTCACCGACACCGGCCGCGGCGACGATTGCGTCGAGAAGTTCGTGGACTTGCTGGAGGACGCCGCGCAAAACCATCCTCTCGGCGCGACTTTCTCCTACTGCAACTCGGGTTTCGTCCTGATGGGCCGGGTGATCGAGAAGCTGACCGGGAAGACCTGGGACGCCGCGCTGCGGGACAAGCTGTACACCCCGCTCGGCCTCACGCACACTGTCACGCTGCCGGAGGAAGCGCTGCTGTTCCGCGCCGCCGTCGGACATGTCGACGCGGACGGCGGGGACCCGACTCCGGCACCGGTCTGGCAGCTGCCCCGCTCGGCCGGACCGGCCGGCCTGATCACCGCACGTGCCGCGGACGTCCTCGCCTTCGCCCGCCTGCATCTCACCGGCGGCCTGACCGCGGACGGCACGCGGATCCTGTCGGCGGAATCGGCCGCGGCCATGGCGGAAAAGCAGGCCGACGTCCCGGACAAACACACCCTCGGCGATTCGTGGGGCCTCGGCTGGATCCGCGACGAGTGGGGCGGCCGCCGCGTCATCGGCCACGACGGCAACACGATCGGCCAGTCGGCGTTCCTGCGCTTGCTGCCGGACGCGGGCCTCGCCGTCACGCTGCTGACGAACGGCGGACACGCGCGCGACTTGTATGTCGAGCTGTACCGGGAGATTTTCGCCGAACTCGCCGACGTCGCCATGCCGCGTCCGCTTGAACCCCCGGCCACGCCGGTCACCGTGGACGCGAGCCGGCACCTGGGCGTGTACGAACGGGCTGGCGCGCACATCGAGGTGGTGGAGCGCGAGGGCGGCTTGCGCCTGATCCACACGACGACCGGAGCGCTGGCGGAGCTGATGCCGGAGAAGTCTCAGGAACTCGACCTGGAGGCGGTCTCGAACACGCTGTTCGTGTGCCGCATGCCGGGCGGCCAGTTCTGGACGCCGGTGCTGTTCTACACCTTGCCGACGGGCGAGCCGTACCTGCACTTCGGCGCGCGGGCGACGCCCAAGGTGGCCTGAGGCTCGAGGGGCTGGGCTTCGCGGCCCAGCCCCTTAGCCGGTCAGCCCTTGCGACGGGCAGAAAACGCACGAGCAGCGGGGGAGAGCGAACCAGGGCGCGAACCCCCAGTTCGTGGTAGCGCTACCGCTCCGCACATAAGCGCCGTCACCGGGCTCAGCCCCACCGCGGTGCGACGCCACTCTGGGTGCATGGACTCGTGGGTGTTCCGCTGATCGGGAGCCGCTCCCACAATTCGGCCCCTGCCGCCGAATGGCCCAGCTTCCTAGGCGAAACGCCTGCGCACCGAGAGCAATCCGTGATCACACCCGAACGCCGCGTATCGGCGGCGTCAGTTTCTACCCTGGTCATCGGATTAATCGGGCACACTCACTCATTCGGCTTAACAACTTCGCTATCTTGGTCTCCGTGGTGAACGCAAAGTCACGCTCCGCTCAGCGGGCGAGCCGTCGGCTGGGTGCCGTGGCGGTTGCCACCATCCTGGGGCGGGGCTCGCCGGGGCCTACGTCGGCCTGCAGCGGACCGCTCAGGCCGAGACCGCCAAACCGGTGCCGAACCTCGCCGTCGCCCGGGGCGCCGGCGGCAACGCGGGCAACGCCAGCGGCACGGTCAGCGGCGGTCCGGGCGGCACCGGCGCCACGGCGTCCGCACTGCCCGATCACCCGACCCCGTTCAGCGTCAAACTGTCCTCAAAGGACATTCCGGAGAAGGACGGCGGCGTTCGCACCGGCGGGTGCAGCGGTTCGCTGATCGCCCCGCAATGGGTCGTCACCGCGGGCCACTGCTTCCACGACCTCGACGGCACGCGCGTCAGCGGCAAGCCCGGCTACACCATGACCGCCGCGATCGGGAAGCTCACCGACTCCGACCCGCGCGGGCATGTGCTGAAGATCGTGGACACGCGCCAGTCCGCGGTCAACGACCTCGCGCTCGCCAAACTGTCCGAGCCGGTCACCGACATCGAACCGCTCGCGCTGCCGGACGGTCCGCCGGAGCCGGGCGAGCACACGACCTTCGTCGGCTGGGGTTCGCTGTCGTCGAAGGTCATCGTGCAGACCGACCACATCAAACGCGGCGATTTCCAGGTCGCCGAAGTGCGCAAGGACGAGATCACCCTGGAGCCGCTGAAGAAGCGGACCGTGGAGAACAGCCCGTGCCCGGACGATTCGGGTTCGCCGTTTTTCGTGCCGGTGAAGGGCAAGAACACGCTGATCGCGGTCGAGGACTTCGGCCCCGACTGTCCTCAGCCCGGCATCGAAACCGCGGCGCGCGTCGACCAGCTCGTCTCGTGGATCAAGGGACAGATCGGCGAGTAGGCCGTCACCGGGGCAGCACGGCCGCCAATTCCCGGGCAGCAGCGCGTAAAGCGGGCACGAACTCCTCTAGCTGCGCCACTGTCAGCCGGTAAGCCGGTGCCGCGGTGGACAACGCGGCGATCGCGGTCCCGTCCGGCGTCCTGATCGGAACGCCGACCGCGCGGATGCCCTCCTCGTGCTCCTCGTCGGCGATCGCGAAACCACGTTCGCGCACCGCCGCGATCTCCGCCGCGAACGCCTCTCGCTCGGTAATGGTGCGCGGACCCAGCGCGGGCAGTTCCAGCGAAGCGACCAGCTCATCGCGGTTCGGTGCGAACGCGACCAGGCATTTGCCCATCGACGTGCAGTGCAACGGTCCGCGCGCACCCGGTTCGCCGCGGATCTGCAGCCGCTGCGACCCCTGAACCGAGTGCACGTAAACCTGGTTGTGCCCGTCGAGCACGGCCAGCAGCGTCGGCTCGCCGGTCTCCGCGGACAGCTTCTGCATCACCGGCAGCGCGACGCCGGCGAATCCGCGCGCCTGCGACACCGACTGGCCCAGTTCGAACAGCCGCAACCCCAGCGAATACCGCTTCGACACCGGGTCGTTGCGCGCGAATCCCTCGCTCTGCAAGGAACTGAGCAATCGATGCGTGGTGCTCACCGGATACCCGGCCGCGCGCGCGAGCTCGGACAGCGGCACGCCCTCGGGGTAGCCGCCGAGCAGGGACAGCACCCGCAAAGCCTTGCCGACCATGTCCGCCATCGGACCCCCTTGACGTCCCGCGCGCGGCGACGCACACTGCTGCTCACCGCATTGCGGAATAGCTTTCCATATTACGGAAAGCACGTCAAGGACTTGGGTCAGCGGCGACAGGAGTACCGGATGAACACCGTCGAGCAGGCGGGCACGCTCGGGCGGCAGCGCTGGCTGCGCCTGATCCCGATCGTCTTCGTCACCTACAGCCTCGCCTACCTCGACCGGTCGAACTTCTCGATCGCGACCGCGGGCGGCATGGCCGAGGAACTGCACCTCACGCACACGACGTCCGGGCTGATCGCCGCGTCGTTCTTCCTCGGCTACTTCCTCCTGCAGGTCCCCGGCGTGCTCTACGCCGACCGCCGCAGCGTGCGGAGCCTGATCTTCTGGTCGGTGCTTGCCTGGGGCGTCCTGGCGACCGCGCAGGGCCTGCTCAGTTCGGTGCCGGTGCTGATCGCGGTCCGGTTCCTGCTCGGCGCGGTCGAAGCGGCGGTGCTGCCCGCGCTCGTCGTGCTGCTCGCGCGGTGGTTCACCAAGGCGGAACGCGGCCGTGCCAACGCGTTTCTGATCCTCGGCAACCCGGTCACGGTGATGTGGCTGTCGGCGGCGTCCGGGTACCTGATCGAGGCGACGTCCTGGCGCGGCATGTTCATCATCGAGGGAATCCCGGCGCTGATCTGGGCTTTCGTGTTCCGTGCACAGGTCCGCGACCGGCCCGCCGACACGCAGTGGCTTGACCCGGCCGGTCGCGACGCGGTCGAGCGCGCGATCGCCGCGGAGCAGGCGCACCTGCCGGAACCGGCTGAGCGTCCGGTGCGGGAAGCGTTGCGCTCCAAGGCGGTCCTGCTGCTGTCGGCGCAATATCTGTTGTGGAGCATCGGGGTTTACGGCTTCGTGTTCTGGCTGCCGTCGATCGTCAAGGCGGGTTCGTCGGCCGGGATCGGCGCGACCGGTTTGCTGTCGGCGATCCCGTACGCGTTCGCCGTGGCGGCGATGCTGATCAACTCGCGCGGTTCGGACCGCTCCGGGGTGCGGCGGAAGTACGTGTGGCCGTGGCTGATCGCCGGTGCGGTCGCGTTCTACGGCTCGTACCTCTTGGGCAAGCAGCACTTCTGGTGGGCATTCGTGCTGCTGGCGATCGCCGCGGTGGCGTTGTACGCGCCGTACGGCCCGTTCTTCGCGATGATTTCCGAACTCTTGCCGCAGCGGACCGCTGGGGTCGCGGTAGCGGTGGTCAACGCCGCCGGAGCGCTCGGCGGGTTCCTCGGGACCTACCTGGTCGGCTGGCTCGAATCCGCCACCGGCAGCACGGCCGCCGCGTTCTTGATGCTGGCGGGGACAATGGCCGCAGCCGCGGTGCTGGTGCTCGCGGTTCCGGTGAAGACGAAGGAAAGGCGAGCATGACCGCGCGTGTACTGGTGCCCTGGTCCGACATTTCCGTTCCGGCGGAACTGGACGCGGTCGTCTGGGACGGCCGCGGCGCCCCTCCGGACGGCCTCGACGACGTCGAGTTCTACGTTCTGCCCTACGACCAGGGTCCGGCGGCCGCGAAGCTCATCCCGCACCTGCCGTCACTGCGCGCGGTCCAGACGCTCTCCGCTGGCTACGACAACCTGCTGCCGCTCGTCCCGTCCGGGGTGCGGCTGGCGAACGGCCGGGGCCTGCACGACCTCAGCGTCGCCGAGCACGCGCTCGCGCTGATCCTTGCCGCGCAACGGTATTTCCCGCGCTGGTTCGCGCAGCAGCGGACCGGTTCGTGGGACCGGGTGCACACGCGCTCGCTCGCGGACTGCCGCGTTCTGCTGGTCGGCTACGGCTCGATCGGCCGAGCCATCGAGCGGTACCTGGAGGCCGGCGAGGCCGAGGTGGTCCGGGTCGCCAGCGCGGCTCGCCCCGGCGTGCACGGCATCGCCGAACTGCCGGATCTCCTGCCGACGGCGGACATCGTGTTGCTGGTCCTGCCGGACAACCCGCGGACGCGCGGTCTCTTCGGCGCCGCGGAACTGGCCCTGCTGCCGGACACCGCCCTGGTCGTGAACGTCGGCCGCGGCACCGCCGTGGACACCGACGCCCTGACCGCCGAGGTCTCCGCCGGCCGCCTGCGCGCGGCGCTCGACGTCGTGGACCTGGAACCGCTGCCCGCCGACCATCCACTGTGGACGCTCGACGGCGCGATCATCACCCCGCATATCGCGGGTGGTTCGGACTCGTTCTACCCGCGCGCGAAGCGGCTGGCCGAACGCCAGCTCGCGCACTACGCGAAGGGCGAGCCGCTGGAGAACCTGGTCAACTGAGCACAGCCGGGACGGCGGCGCGCCAGACGGCGGATCACCGTGGGCAACTCGACCGGCGGCGAGCGATCGGGTCGGGGAGCATCCGGGGCGTCGACGGGCACCTCCGCCCGGCGACGCGGTCTGGGGATCTCCGGACGCGTTCCCATCGCCGAAAGGTCGCTGATGGGAACGCGCTGTGCGCGCCGCCGCGTTTGCGGAGCGAATTCCACCGGTTTCCGCACCGCGTCCGCGACCTGCCAAGCGCTGCCTTCCAGTCGAACCCGCACCCCGGCGCGGCCGAACGCCGCCAGCACGTCCGCCGGGCGGCGTAATCCATGTTGCGTGCCCAGCGTTCCACCCGGTTTCCGCAGCTCTTTCCACCTCTGCCCAGAGCAACACAAGGGGTGGAACGACTCCGACTGGTGGTACGAAAGCGCATTCAGGGGACCACCGAGAGTGCATATGTGAGCCCTGTGTATGCTTCGCCATCGCTTGACTGGGTGGATTCTTCACCCGAATTGGTGGCCGTCGTGGTCGGGGAGATGTGGTCTCACGCGGTCCGTCGTTCGTGGTTCGGGACTGGATGGGAGAAAGCATGCACGGCAGGTCAATGCTGGTCCGGGGAGGGGCCGCGGTGGTGTCCGCGGCGGCGGCGCTCATGATCGCCGCACCGGTTGCCCTCGCGGATGACAACGCCCCCTCGGCGCGCAGCGGCGCGGCCTCGGGCACCTTGGAGCACGGCGGTTCGTCGGGCTTCGACGTCAACATCACCGGCAAGAAGGACGCGCTTCAGACGACGCTGTTCAACCTGAAGCTGTCCGACGGCGCCGTTTCGAAGATGTACTGCGTGCAGATCGAGGTCGGCGCCCGGTTCGGCGAGACCATGGTCGAGCACGCGTGGAACGACTACCCCGACGCGGGTTCGCCGTTCCGCAAGAACAACAAGAACATCAACTGGGTGCTGCACCACAGCTACCCGTCCGAGGACACCGCGTCCCTCGAGAAGACGCTGACCGGCAAGGGCATCACGCTCCACGACGGTCTGTCCGAGAAGGAAGCGCTGACCGCGACCCAGGCCGCGGTGTGGCACTACAGCGACGCGGCCGACCTCGACGCCAAGAACCCGCTGGCCAACGGCTCCCCGGACGACGCGGCCGACGTGCTGGCGCTGTACGACTACCTGACCGGCGACGCCAACACCGGCGTCGAGGAGACGAAGCCGGCGCTGAGCATCACCCCGGCCAAGGCGACCGGCGAAGCGGGCACGAAGATCGGCCCGTTCACCATCGCCACCACCGGCAGCGTCACCGACTTCACGAGCAAGCTCCCCGAGGGCGTGGAGGTCGTCGGCGAGAACGGCGAAGAGATCAAGTCCTCCGCGATCAAGAACGGCACGAAGCTGTTCCTGGACGTCCCGAAGGACGCGAAGGCCGGCACGGCCGAACTCGCGGTGAAGGCCACGGGCGACGTCAACACCGGTCGCCTGTTCGTGGCCAAGAACTACGCGGACAAGCCGGCGCAGTCGCTGATCGTGGCCCAGTCGCAGAAGAGCAGCGTCCAGGCCGCCGCGACCGGCACCTGGACCGAAACCGGCCCGGTGACCACCGCGCCGGCGACGACCGCCCCCGCCGCCCCGGGCGGCAACAACTCGGGCCAGACCCCGCTGGCGAACACCGGCGTGAACGCCGCGCTGCCCATCGGTGTCGGCGCAGCCCTGGTGATCGCAGGCGGCGCGATGCTGCTGGTGGTCCGCCGCCGGCGCAGCAACGCCTGAGTCACGCATAACCGCTAGAGCAACGGGCCGGTCCGCACAGGACCGGCCCGTTTTGCTTTCCCCCCGGCCCGGCCCCCCGCAGTGTCCGCCGACGGTTCCCCCGCTCCGCCGAAGTCCGTGAAGGACTCCTTGCGGGAATCAGATTCCCTCAAGGAGCCCTTCACGGACTCCAAGTCCCTTCAAGGGTTCCCCTCGCAGCCGCATGAGGAGTCGGGTGGGTTCCGTTCTCCTGGACCGGAGTTGGTCTGCACGTGCCACCGGCGACCCGCAGCGCGTGGCGAGGGGAACCCCTTCGCGGACTTAGCTTCCCGCAAGGGGTCTTGGGCCATGGGATTGTTGCAACGCTGCCTGGTTTGAAGAAGTGGGTTGTGATGGCGAGGGTGCGGAAGCGCCACCGGTGGTTGCCGCATTCGGCGCGTCGCATGCAGCCAATGCCACATCGGGGCTAACCGCAGCCCGCACACCCAACCAGCCGAGCACCCACACCACCCCCGCACCCCGATACGAAGCCAAAAACGCGGTCTGGGGTGGCTTGTCAAGGCATCTTTCCCGCCTTGACAAGCCACCCCAGACCGTCGTCACACTCAGCTACGGGGTGCCCCCACGCACCACTCATCCCCGCGATGTGCGAAGCACGAGCCGTCAGTTCACGCAAGTAACCCCGTCAGCAGTAATCTCCGGCGCACTCCCGGCCGGAGGCTCCATCACCGCCGGAGCGGCAGCCGGATGCACCCCGGAATCATCCGAATACTTCTGCCCCAAATAGACCCGGAAATGGTCCTTCTCAAGAGAATTGTCCGAAGCCACCGCAACCCCGCCCAGCTTCTCGGCGATCGCCTCGGCCTGGCTGCGCTGTCCCCGCCCGTAGTACACCGTCGACGTCCGGCGAGTAGCGCTGTTAGTGACCGACCCTCGCTGATACCCAGCAGCGGCAAGCTTGTCCGCCACCCGGTTGGCCAATCCGTCCACCCCAGACGAGTTGCGCACGTCCACCACATACGAAGCCAGCGACGGATCCCCAGCGGACGAAGACGGCGGCGCAGAAGCAGAAGAAGACGGCGACGAAGGGGAAGCCCCAGTCTGCTCTCGAATAAACTGCTGAACCTGCTGAGGATCAACCTGAACCGCATCGCCGTCGTTAGGTGTCTTCAACGTAATGCTGACCACCGGCACGGTGACGAAGTTGATGCTCCCCGCACTCATCCCGTGCAACTGCTGAGCAAACCCGAGCAAATCCCAGTTGGTATCGACAACAACAGCCTTCTTGACCGCGCCGATCAGCGCGTCCAGCTTGCTCGGATCAGTGAGCGTCCCCGCGGAAAGGATCGTCTTGGCCATGCTGGCCATGAAAACCTGCTGCCGCTTGATCCGGTCCAAGTCGCCATTGGGCAACCCGTGCCGCTGCCGCACGAACTGCAACGCCTGGGCCCCGGAGACATTCTGCTGCCCAGCCCGGAAATCCGCCCCCGAGTAACTGTCCTTGACCGGAGCTTTGAGACAGACCGGAACTCCGCCGACAGCCTGGCTCACGTAGTAAAACCCAGCCAGGTTCACCGCGGCGTAGTGCGTGATGGTCAACCCGGTCAACTGCTGCACGGTCTCGATCGCGGTCTTCGCCCCGGCCTGAGCCGAGTCCGTCTCCAGCTGCGTCCCGGATTCGCCCTGCGCCTTCAGCTCGTTCTTCCGAGCTATCTGGCCGTAGGTGTACGCCGAGTTGATCTTGTGCTTCCCGAACTTCCCGGCGAGCTGGACATACGAGTCACGCGGGATCGAGATGGCGGTGGCGTTCCCGCCGCCCGCCGGGATGTGCACGACGATCATCGTGTCGGTCGTGTCGCCGCCGTCCTCGGCGCCGCCCGCGTGCAGCTGGTCGAGCACGTCCTCCGGCAGCGGGTTGCCCTGCGCGTCGGTGCGCGTGTCGAGGCCGACCAGCAGGATGTTCTGCTCGCCCATCGGCGAGTCCGCACCGGCGCCGATCACGTCGGACCTGGTCAGGCCGTCGGTGATCTGGTTCAGCTTCGACCAGGCGAACGCGGTGCCGCCGAGGACCAGCAGCGAAACAACGGCCAGGAGCACCTGGGCGACACGCAGCGCGCTGGAGGTCTTGCGACGCATCGGGGTTCCTCTTCCTGCCACTTCCGGTGGTCGAAAGACCCACGGTAGCGGGCGTCTCACCTGGACGGGTTACCGCTTACCCCAAATTGCGGAGACGGTGCCCGGAATGTCGGACCGAGGGTGCATCTGTGTGCCCGGGTCGGTCTCGACTCTCATTCTACAGCGATGTAGTTTTACTACAGTCGTGTAGAAGCAGAAAGAGGTGCCCGATGGCCCGCGTGGTGATCGTGTCCGCCCGGATCGGAGCGGGCCACGACGGTGCCGCCAGGGAGCTGGACCGGTGGTTCTCCGGCCGCGGCGCGCACGTCGTCCGCGCCGATTTCCTGGACCTGCTGCCCGGAAGACTCGGCGAGCTGCTCTGCGGCGCCTACCACCAGCAGCTGAACACGGCACCGCGCAGCTGGGACTGGTTGCTGGCCGCACTGGGCACCCCCGCGCTGGCCGGTGCCGCGCGACGGTTCGCCGGTCTCGCCACGCCCCGGCTGCGGGAACTGCTCGGACAGGACACCGATGTCGTCGTATCGACCTATCCGCTCGCCACGCACGCGGTCGCCCGGCTGCGGCGGTCGAACGAACTGACCGCGCCGCTGGTCGTCTACCTCACCGACCCGTCGGTGCACCGGCTGTGCGTCAGCCCGGACGCGACGCTCACGGTCGCTCCCAACGAAACCGCCGCGCGCCAAGCCAAAGCGCTTGGAGCCGGTCGCACGCTCGTCTCGCGTCCGCTGGTCGCGCCCGCGTTCCGGCCCGCCACCGGGATCACCGAACGGCTGCGGCTCCGGCTCGCGTTCGGTCTTCCGCACGACCGCCCGCTCGCGTTGGTGGTGGCCGGATCCTGGGGCGTCGGCCAAATCGAACAGACTGCCGACGACCTCCTCGCGACCGGCCTCGTCGAGCCGGTGGTGGTGTGCGGCCGCAACGAAGCACTGGCCGAAAAGCTGCGAAAAACCGGACATCGGCACGTATTCGGCTGGGTCGACCGGATGCCCGAGCTGATCCGCGCATGCGACGTCGTGGTGCAGAACGCGGGCGGGCTGACGACGTCGGAGGCGCTCGCGACCGGTCTTCCGGTGTTGACTTACCGCTGCCTGCCCGGCCACGGCCGCGCCAACGCCGCCGTGCTGCACAACGACGGCATCGTGCCGTGGGTCCATTCGCCGAGCGAACTGACCGAGGCGCTGGAGTGGCTGCTGCGCCGGCCGGTCAAGGCGGCGGGATGATCCGGGGACTCGCCGCGGCGGCCGTCGCGCACGCTGCTCCGGCCGCGTTGTTCCTACCGCAATTGCGCCCGCCCCGGCTGGCTGGGCGAGGCGACTCCGGTCATGTGGCCTTGACCTTCGACGACGGCCCGAACCCGGAATCCACCCCGCAGTTCCTCCGGGCGCTCGAAAAACTGGACGTCCGCGCGACCTTCTTCGTGCTGGGCCGGGAGCTCGCCGCCGCGCCCGAACTAGGCCGGGAGATCGCCGCGGCCGGGCACGAAATCGCGGTGCACGGCTGGGATCACCGCTGCTTCCTGCGCCGCTCCCCGAAGGCTCTGCACGAGGAGCTGACGCACACCGTCGACCTGATCGAACTCGTTACCGGCACGCGACCGCAGTGGCTGCGCGCGCCGTATGGAGTGTTCAGCGCGAGCGCCCTGGTGTCGGCGCGCATGCTCGGACTTCAGCCCGTTTTGTGGAGTACCTGGGGATTCGACTGGACCAGTCGCGCCACTCCGCGCTCGGTCGTGCGCACCGTGTGCCGAAGGCTGACCGGCGGTGGCACGATTCTGCTGCACGACTCCGACATCGCCGCCGCGCCGGGAGCGTGGCGATCAGCGCTTGGCGCAGTCCCGGTGCTCGTGGCGGAATGCCGGGAACGCGGGCTCGCTGTGGGGCCCCTGTGCGAGCACGCAAGCGGCCTGCTGCGCGGTCTCGAGTCCGGAATGGAGATCGGTCGCCGCGTCGAGAGTGCAGGCCGCTGACCAGGTGCACGCACCGAGCACGACCGCGACGGCGACCGCCGCCAGTGGCTTCCGCCGCGAACCTGGCGAGGGGGAGGAAAGCAGCGCGCTGACGCGTTGCGGCACCGGTCCGCCGGTCGCGGCAAGCGCGAGCGACGGCTGGGACCGGCCGGCCAGCGCGGCCTTCGCGACCGCCGTGGCCACAAGTTTCCGGTCGCCGACGCGGTCCGCGGCCGCCTCGTCCGCCCAGCGTTCCAGCGCGAACCGGGCGGCCGAGCCCAGCGGACGCAACACCGGGTTGACTGTGGTCGCGACCGTCACGATCGCGGCGAAAACATGGTGCCGCAGCCGGAGATGCGCGCGTTCGTGCGCGAGCAGCGCGCGGCGTTCCCGCGGTTCCAGTGCCGCGAGCATCCCGCTGGACACCGCGATCCGGCCGCCGCCTCCGGCCACCGCGAACGCGACCGGCTCCTCGCCCGGCAGCAGCACGAAGCCAGCCTCGCGGGTGTGCGTGTCCAGCTCGGCGTGCACCTTCCGGTGCCAGCGCACGTACTGGATTGCCGTGCGGGTCAACGCGACCCCGGCGACGACGAGCGCGACCCCGCTGGCGATCGCCAGCGGCAGGTTCACCGCGTCGGCCCCGCGGAACGCGACAGCGGAGAAATCGCCCAGCTCGCCGACAAACGGCAGCTGCGCGAGACCCGCGGCGGCGAGGACCGCGAGCGTCGCCGTGCTGCCGACGGCGAGCACCAGCGCGGACCCGGCGAGCAGCCAGCTGCCGAGCCGCGGCGACAGCCGGGGCGCGACCCAGCGCGCCACCGGCCAGGACGCCAGCGGAAGAAGCAGCGGAGCGAGCAGGTCGAGATTCACGGGTCAGCCGCCGTTCTGGCGCAGAAGGTCGCGCAACACGGCTTCGTCCGATTCGGACAGGTTCGACACGAATTTCGCCAGCACGCTGGAGCGGTCCGCTTCGGCGTCGAGCACCTTGCTCATCCGGCGGGCGGCGAGCCCGGGTTCGTCGTCGGCGGCGCGGTAGGTGAACGAGCGGCCCTGCTTCTCCCGGGTCGCCACGCCCTTCTCGAACAGCCGGGACAGGATCGTGACGACGGTGGTGTAGGCCAGTCCGCCGCCGATCCGCTCCTGGACCGCGGTGGCCGACAGCGGCTCGTCGGATTCCCACAGCACCGCGAGCACCTCGGCCTCCAGTTCGCCGGGAGCCCGCCGGGCGCTCTCGCCCCGTCCATTGCGCATGGTCCAAATTCTACCTGTTTGTCGAAGCGGCTCGGCCCACTACTACGTTCATGTAGAATTTCGACAGTTGTGTAGTAGTTGGAGGTGGGCATGCTCGACCCGAAGTGGCTGCTGGCCGCGTTCGGCCCGCTCGGCGTCTTCGTGGTGATGTTCGCCGAAACCGGACTGCTCGTGGGGTTCTTCCTGCCGGGCGATTCGCTGTTGTTCACCGCGGGGGTCCTGGCGGCGTCGTCGACGCTGCACCTGTCCCTCGCGGCGGTGATCGTCGCGGCCGCGGCCGGGGCGCTCCTCGGCGCGCAGGCGGGATACATCCTCGGCCGGCGAGCCGGCGGCGCGTTGCTCGTCCGGGTGCGCAGCAAGCACCTGCACGAGGGCGTCGCGCGCGGATCGGCGCTGCTCACCCGGTACGGGCTCGGCAAGGCGGTGGTGCTGGCGCGGTTCATCCCGGTGGTCCGGACCGTGCTGAACCCGCTCGTCGGCATCGCCGGGATGCCCGCCGCGAAATTCGCGTTGTGGCAGGTCATCGGCGGTCTGTTGTGGACAGCCGGCGTGACGCTCGCCGGATACGCGCTGGGGGCGTCGGTGCCGAACATCGACACGTACCTGCTGCCGATCATCGCCGTGGTGGTGCTGCTTTCGCTGAGCCCGCTGCTGGTCGAACTCGTCCGCGCGCGAAGGAGCGTGACGCGATGATCGACGCCGGGTGGTACCGCGACATCACGGATTTCGCGTGGTCTCAGCACTGGCTGGCCGGAATCGCGACGACGTTCAGCGAATACGGGGTCTTTCTGGTGGTGCCGGTGATCCTCGCCGTGCTCTGGCGGGCGCGGGTCAAGGGACCGGCGGCGCTGGCGGCCGCGGCATGGGTGCCGATCGCGATGGCAGTGGCCATCGCCGTGGACACCGTGTTGAAGTCGGTGTTCGCCGAGGTCCGGCCGTGCCGCGTGGTTCCCGGCGTGCACCCGCTGCTGCCGTGCGATCCGCCGGCCGACTACGCGTTTCCCAGCAACCACACGGTCATCGTGGCGGCGTTCGCGGTGGCATTGCTGCTGGTAAATCGCAAATGGGGGCTTTGGGCGCTCGTTTTCGCGGTGCTGATGGGGATTTCGCGGGTGTACGTCGGGGCGCACTATCCGCACGACGTGCTCGCGGGGTTCGTGGTCGGCGCCGGAGTCGGGGCGCTCGGACTCATGGTCCGCGAACCGCTGACCAAGGTGGCGGTTCGGGTGATGCCAGTCGTATCCGGGAGGAAGGCATGACTGATGATCGACCCGTCCGCTGCTCCGACGCCGAACGGGACCAAACGGCAAAAGTCCTGAACAGCGCCGCGGGCGAGGGGCGACTGAGCCTGTCCGAAGTGGAAGAACGGGTCACGACCGTCTACGCGGCGCAGTACCGGCACGAGCTGGACGCCGTGGTCGCGGACCTGCCCTCACCTGCGACGCGGGCTCGCTGGCAGCCGTTGCTGCTCCTGGCCGGACACCAGCTGGTGACGGAGTTCGGGGCCGCGCCGGCGCGGCGCAAGCTGGCCGTCGGGATGCTGCTGGTGATCGCGGTGGCGATGATGGTTTTCCTTGCCGCGCACGGATTCGCTGACGAAGGGCATCACTTCGGCCACCGCTAGACTGACGCCGTGCAGAGAAAAGCGGCGCTGGTCACCGGGAGTTCGCGCGGAATCGGCAGGGCGATCGCGGAGCGGCTGGGTGCGGACGGGTTTTCCGTCGCGGTCAATTACCGCGCCGATCAGGACTCGGCCGAGGCTGTCGTCGCCAAGATCCGCGCGGACGGCGGCCAAGCGGTCGCTCTCCGCGCGGACGTCACCGACGACACCGAGTTGCGAGGCCTTTTCGACCGCACGGAACAGGAATTCGGCGGTCTCGACGTGGTCGTCGCCAACGTGGGGATCGCCCGGTTCGTGCCGCTCGCCGAGGCCTCCGACGAGATCTTCGACCTGATCTTCAGCACCAACCTCCGGCCGACTTTCGTCTCCTTGCGCGAGGCGGCCCGGCGGGTGCGCGATGGCGGCCGGATCGTCGTGGTGTCGAGCGGAGTGGTCGCGACGGCCCGGCCCGGCACCGGGATCTACGGTGCCGCGAAGGCCGCCGGGGACCAGTTCGTGCGCGTGCTGGCGAAGGAACTCGGCCCGCGCGGGGTGACGGTGAACAGCGTGCTTCCCGGCGCGGTCCGCACCGAGGCCCTCCTCGCTGACGGGCCGCCGGGCGTGGTCGAGTACAGCGCGAGGCAGACTCCGCTCGGCCGGATCGGCGAACCCGGCGACATCGCGGACATCGTGGGTTTCCTGGCGTCGGACCAGGCCCGCTGGGTCACCGGCCAGACGGTGCACGCGGGCGGCGGTCAGTTCTGAGGGACGGTCCGCTCGGCGAGCAGCTGCGTTCGCACGTCGGTTTTCAGCACCTTGCCGACCTTCGACCGCGGCAGGTCCGGCCAGAGCAGGACTTCCTTCGGCGTCTTGACGCTGCCCAGCAACTCCTTCACCGTGGCCCGCAGTTCGTCCGCGGCCGCCGTCCGTCCTTTGTGGAGCTGGACGACCGCGGTCACCTGCTCGCCCCATTTTTCGTGCGGCAGGCCGACCACCGCGCAGTCCTGCACCGCGGGATGCGTCATCAGCGCCTGTTCCACCTCGGCCGAGTAAACGTTGAAGCCGCCGGTGATGATCATGTCCTTGGCCCGGTCCACGACGTACAGAAAGTTCTCCTCGTCGAGGTAGCCGATGTCGCCGGTGTGGTGCCACCCGTGCCTGCTGACGTCCGCGGTGGCCTCGGGATTGCGGTAGTAGCCGGGCATCACCAGCGGTCCGCGCACGACGATCTCGCCGCGTTCGCCGCGCGGCAGCAAGGTTCCGTCTTCGGCCATGATCGCCACCTGGGTCAACGGCGTCGGACGGCCCGCGGAGGTGAAGCGTTCGCGGGCCAGTGTGCCGTCCGGATGGAGGTGGTCGGCCGGGGAGAGCGTCGAGATCATCATCGGTGCTTCGCTTTGCCCGAACAACTGGCCGAGCACCGGTCCGATCCGGGTGATCGCTTCCTCCAGCCGCGAAGCCGACATCGGCGCGGCCCCGTACCACAGGCATTCCAGCGAGCTGAAGTCCGTTGTGGACAGTGCGGGATGGTCCAGCAGCAGGTAGATCAGCGTGGGCGGCAGGAAGGTGTGGGTGATCCGGTGCCGTTCGATCAGGTCGAGGAACCGGCCGAGATCCGGCGACCGCATCACCACGATTTCGCCGCCCAGCGCCAGCACCGGGAAACACAGCACCCCGGCGGCGTGCGTCAGCGGGGCCAGCGCGAGGTAGCGCGGACGCGGCTGGAACGGGTAGCTCATCAACGTCAGTGCCGACATGGTTTCGACGTTGTGCCCGGTCAGCATCACGCCCTTCGGCCGACCGGTGGTGCCGCCGGTGCCGACGAGCATCGCCGTGTCGTCCGGCGGATCCGCTTGCCAGGGCGAATCGGGAAGCCCGTCGAGCCATGCGGCCAGCGGGATCGCGCCGTCGAACGAGCCGTCGAGGCACACCACGGTGGCGAGCTTCGGCAGCTGTCCGGCGATGCGGGAAACGAGCGGTGCGAACGACTCCTGCACGAGCAGGCACGTGCAGTCGAACAGGTCCAGCAGTTCCCGGTTCTCCGCCGCCTCGTTGCGCGGATTGACCGGGCACCAGACCGCCCCGGCCCGGCTGATGCCGAACACGCACCCGAACGACACCGGGTCGTTGGCGGAGAGGATCGCCACCTTGTCGCCCGGCCGCACGCCCGAACGCGCGAGCGCACGGGCGACCTGCCAGGACAGCCGCTGGACCTCGCCGTAGCTGAGCGAGCCGCCGTCCGTGGTCAAACACGGAGCCGACGGGCCCAGCGAGGCGCCCTTGTCGAGGTAATCGGTCAGTCGCACCGCTCGTCTCCCGCTCTCAGGACTGCACGGTCAGGACCGGGTTCGAGACCAGCCCGAACGACCGCAGCACGCCGAGCAGCTCCCGGTGCCCGAACGCTTGGCACGCCGACGCGAATCCGGCCCGCCGCGGCGGTTGCTGCAGCAGCGAGTACGCCGCGTACGCCTGCATCAGCCCGGTCTGCTTGTAGTTGCAGGTCCCGTGGATCACGCAGTGTGCGCGGCCTAGCGGACCGGACGCGTGCACCGAATCCAGCGAGGTGTTGATCCGCTGGTTCTCCCGTGGCGGCATTTCGTCCCGTACCGCGGCCGCCTGCTCGTGCAGCACCTTGAGTTTTTCTTCCAGCGGAAGGTCTTTCACCTGTTCCAGCACGGCCGCGACGATCTGCGGCACGCCCTGCATCAGTGCCCGGTCGAACACGCCGCCGACGGCTTTCACGTTGGCCACGCGCGGATCGTTCTTGAACCACACCGGATGCGAGGTGCCGCCCCACGGCAGCGCGAGGCCGATTTCGTGGTGTCCCGGAACGGCCACGTCCTGCAGCCCGCCGTCCGGCGGCCAGGCCACGTATTCGTTCTGCTCCAGGTAATACGCGGCCGACAACGCGGCGTTCACCAGGATCGTCTGGGTGGAAGCGACGGTGGGGTAGCCCTTCCAGAACACCAGGATGTCCAAAGTGTCCAGACCGGGCGTCTCGAGGCAGAGGTTCGCGGCGATCTCGCCGGTGGTGTACATCTGCGCGATGCCGGGGGAGAGCAGCAGGCCCTTGGCGGCCATGTCCGCGCCGTAGCGTTCTTCGGCGGAGATCAGCCAGTCCTGCTCGCCGGTGGTGTCGAGGTAGTGCGTACCGGATTCGAGACAGGCCTGAACGACCTCGTGGCCGTATTCGCTGAACGGGCCGACGGTGTTGCACACGACCGACGCGTCGCGGAATAGCTCGGTGAGCGGGCCGGTTTCGTGGGAGACCTCGACGACCTCGTGGTCCACGGTGTCGAGGCCGGGAATGTGGTCGAGGGCGGCCTGCACCCGGGCCTTGTCCCGGCCGGCCGCGGTGAAGGGAACGTTGTACTCGCGGAGGTATTCGCAGATCAGGCGGCCGGTGTAGCCGGACGCGCCGTACACGACGACGGGCTTGGTCACGACGGGTTTTCCTTTCGCTGAAGGGGGATTCACATGCCCATGCCGCCGTCGACCGGGAGGCCGGCGCCGGTGATGAAGCGGGCGGCGTCGGAGGCGAGGAACACCACGGCGTCGGCCATGTCGGCGACCTCGCCGAGCCGCCCGGCCGGGGTCTGTGCGACGACCGCGCCGATCGCCTCCTCGACGCTCGGGAACAGCCCGACTTCGACCACGTCGGTCGCGAGCTGGTTGCCCATCTGCGTCGGGACCAGACCCGGGTACACGCAGTTCACCCGCACGCCGTAGCCGAGCTTCCCGGCCTCCATCGCCGCGACCCGCGTGAGCCGGTCGACCGCCGATTTCGTCGCCGAATAGCCCGCGATGCCGGGGAAGGCGATGGTCGCGGCTACGGACGCGATGTTCACGACCGCGCCGCCGCGTCCGGCCGCGCCGCCGGGCCGCATGGCGCGGAACGCGTGCTTCACGCCGAGCGCCGTGCCCAGCACGTTGACCTCGAGCATTTTCCGCACGTCAGCCGGGTCGAGGTCGGCGACGAGGCCGGTGATCTCGACGCCCGCGTTGTTGACGACGATGTCGAGCCCGCCGTGTTCGCCGACCACGGCCTCGACCGCTCGCGCCCAGTTGTCGTCGTCGGTGACGTCCAGCCGGACGAATCCCGCGCTGGCCCCGCTCTGCTTGATCGCGTCGGCGGTCTTCCGGCCGAGGTCCTCCTGGACGTCGCCGATGACAACCGCCGCACCCGCCTTCGCGAGCGCCTCGGCCATGCCCTGGCCCAGGCCCTGAGCGCCACCGGTGACCAGCGCGGTGCGCCCGGTCAGGTCGTACGAACCCATCGACATCTCCTCCTTGAGACGTGCCGCCACTGCGGTGTAGGTCACACCGTAGCGAACTTTGGACAGTCGTCAAGATTTTCTTGGACACTCGTCAAGAAACTGAGCCGCGCTAGACTCCCGGGTGTGACACAGGCGAAGGAGCGCATCTCCCGCCGCGCCGTGGACAAGTTCGCCCAGCGGCGCGAGCAGCTGGCCGAGTCCGCGCTGCAGGCGCTGGCCGAGCTGGGGTACGCCCGCACGAGCCTGCGCGAAATCGCCCAGAAATCCGACTTCTCGCACGGCGTCCTGCACTACTACTTCGCCGACAAGGTCGAGCTGCTCACCTACGCGGTCCGCAAGTTCGAAGAGGTCTGTGTGACCCGCTACGACGACGTGGTGGCGACGGCGGGTTCGGCCGACGAGCTGAAGCACGGCTTCGGCGCGGCGATGGCCGCCACCCTGCGGTCCGACGCGGCGATGCACCGCCTCTGGTACGACCTGCGCAACCAGAGCCTGTTCGAGGAGTCCTTCCGCGGCGACGTGCTCGACATCGACGAACAGCGTCAGGACATGGTGTGGCGCGTCGTGCGGCGCTACGCCGAGTTCGCCGACCGGCCGGCCAAGGTTTCGCCGGAGGTCGCGTACGCCGCGTTCGACGGACTGTTCCAGCGTGCTTTGCTGCAACAGCTCGCCGACCAGGACGCGGCGGCGGACCGGTTGGAAGCCGACGTCGCGGCTCTGCTGACGCACTTCGTCTGACGCCTACCCCGCCTGAGTGGTGATGCCGGGTGTGCTCGCCCGTCCGTGGTTAGGATGCGCTCGGACGATCACCGGGCGAGAAGGGGTGCGCGAGCGTGCAAGCGGGGGACCTCGAACCGCCTGAGCCGCAGGCCGTTTCCGCGCCGTTGACCAGGGCGGCGATCTTTCTGCTGGTCCAGGTCGACGCCGGGGGCGAGCAGACCGCGAAAGACCTCCTCGCTGACCTGGCCGGACTGCAGCGCGCGGTCGGCTTCCGCGACGCCGGCGCCGGGCTCACCTGCGTCGCCGGGATTTCGTCGGCGGCGTGGGACCGGATCTACGGCGGCCCGCGGCCCAAGGAACTGCACGAGCTGCCAGTCTTTTCCGGCGAGAAGCACACGAGCGTCGTGACCGCCGAGGCCGACCTGCTGTTCCATCTCCGCGCCGACCGGCACGACCTGTGCTTCGAGCTCGAAACGCTGATCATGGACCGGTTGCGCGGCGCGGTGACGGTGCTCGACGAGGTGCAGGGCTTCCGGTACTTCGACGCGCGCGACGTGCTCGGTTTCGTCGACGGCACGGAAAATCCGACCGGCCGCGGCGTCGAGCAGGCGGTGCTGGTGGACGACGACGAACCGTTCAACCGGGGCAGTTACGTGGTCGTGCAGAAATACCTGCACGACATGCGGGCCTGGAACGCGCTCACCACCGAACAGCAGGAGCTGGTGATCGGACGGCGCAAACTGTCCGATGTGGAGCTTTCGGACGAGGAAAAGCCCGCCGATTCCCACATCGCGCTCAACGTGATCACCGACGACGAAGGCAACGAGCTCGACATCCTGCGCGACAACATGCCGTTCGGCCGTCCCGGGCACGACGAGTTCGGCACCTATTTCATCGGCTACACCAAATCTCCGGCTGTGATCGAGAAGATGCTGGACAACATGTTCGTCGGGTCGCCGCCGGGCAACTACGACCGGATTCTCGACTTTTCCACGCCTCACACCGGCGCGCTGTTCTACGTGCCGACCGCGGACTTCCTCGAAGATCCGCCGGACGCCCCGCCCGAGCCGGAACCGCCGGCTGCCGCGACGCCCGCCGGGACGTCGCTGGGCATCGGAAGCCTGCGAAGGAGCACTCGGTCATGAACAACCTGCATCGCGAACTCGCCCCGATCTCCGCCGCCGCGTGGGCGGACCTGGAGGAGGAGGCGAAGCGCACGTTCGCCGAGTTCGCCGCGGCGCGCCGGGTGGTCGACGTCGTCGTCACCGGAGACCCGGCGCTCGCCGCGGTCGGCACCGGACGCCGCGAACGGGTCGGCGGCAAGTTCGACGGCGTCGCGACGAGCCTGCGCACGGCGCAGCGGATCGTGGAATTGCGGGTGCCGTTCACGGTGTCGCGCGAGGAAATCGATTCGGTCGAGTGGGGCGCGAAAGACGCCGACTGGCAGCCGGTGAAGGACGCCGCGCAGCAGATCGCGTACGCCGAGGACCGGATCGTGCTCGACGGTTTCGCCGAGGCGGGCATCACCGGGATCCGCCCGGCGTCGTCGCTGTCGCCGATCGCGCTCCCGCCGGAGGCCCCGCGCTACCCGAAGGCGATCGGCGACGCGATCGCCGAACTTCGCGACGCGGGCGTGGCCGGGCCGTACACCGTCCTGCTCAGCGACGACGAGTTCACCGCCGCGTACGAGGCGGCCAACCACGGCTATCCGGTGCTGGAACACCTGAAGCAGATCGTGGACGGCGAACTCATCCGTACGCCCGCGATCAGCGGAGCCTGTGTCCTGTCCACGCGCGGCGGAGACTACGAACTCCACTTCGGACAGGATCTCTCCATCGGCTACTCCAGCCACGACGCGTCCACTGTGGAGCTGTACTTCTACGAGACGCTCACGTTCCTCGTGAACACCGCCGAAGCGGGGATCGGGCTGACCGCCTGACGTTACCTGTTCATGCGGTCTTGTTACGCGGCGCGGACATTCGCCGAACCGTCCGGGGATACCCGCTCGCGATAGTTGCGGCGTGCTGCAGAACAAAATCAAGGCCGTGCTGCTCGTGCTGCCCGCGGTACTCGTCGCCGGGTGCTCGAGCCTCCCGACGCTCGACGGTGATCCGGATCACGACCCGGCTCAGGGCGGCATCCCGGAAGGCGTCACGCTCACGCCGTTCGACACGAGCTACCCGGCGGTCGGGAATCTCGATCCGGCATTGCGGAAAGCGTTGCAGCAAGCGGCAACCGACGCGCGTCAGCGCAAAGTGGACATTCGCATCGCGTCGGGCTGGCGGACGAAGGAGTACCAGCAGAAGCTGCTCGACGGCGCCATCGAAAAGTACGGCAGCCTGGAAGAGGCGCGGAAATACGTGAACACGCCGGAAAAATCGACCCATGTGTCCGGCAAAGCCGTCGACGTCGCTCCCACCCGTGCTGCCGACTGGCTGATCCAGCACGGCGAGAAATACGGCCTCTGCCAGGTGTACGCGAACGAGATGTGGCATTTCGAACTGCTGACCGCGCCAGGCGGGACGTGCCCGCCTGCCCGCACGGACGCCGCGGGTTAGCGTCCGCACGGGCAGGTCGCGGTCACGGGGCCCAGTAGTTGCCGGACATCACCAGGTAGACGAGCAGCTTGATGGTCTCGCCGTAGTAGGTGTCGCCGTACGGGTTGCCTGCCAGGTACTTCCACAGCGAGTCTGTCCAGGCCTGGTCGCCCGCGACCATCGCGGCGACGCCGACCGGGTTGGGTGCGACCTCGGACTGGTCGCTGGTGTTGGTCGGCGTTCCGTCGAGTTTGGTGTGCGGGTAGATCTTCGCCGGGTCGCCGCCGGAGTGGCTCTGGTAGCTGGCCGATTCCTTCTTGGCGACCTCGGTCGCGACCTTGCCGCCGTACAGCAGCGCGTCCGTGCCCATGTGCCAAGGCACGCGGACGGAGTTGTAGCCGACGATGTTGTCCGGCTGGTTCTCCAGGTAATCGGCGGGCGCGGGCTTCGGGCTGGTGGTGTTCGCGCCGACCACGAAGTCGGACAGCAGGTTCGCGTTCGGCGAATACTTGGCGGTGAACTGGGTGATCAGCTGCTCGGTCCGGGTGACGACCCTGTTCCAGTCGTGCCCGGTGTCGTACTTGGCGAACGCGCGCAGATGATCGAGCATGAAGTCGGATGGCCGGGTGCCGTCGTCGTCCGCGTCGTCGGCGATCTTGAGGTGCCCGTCGGACGCGACGTCGTGCTGGTAGATCTTGGCAAGCCAGTCCTTCGCGGCGGCGCTGTACCCGCCCCACTGCTTGTCCGCGAGAATCAGCCCGTAGCCGACGTCGAGGTCGCCGTCGGTCGCCGAGTCAGGCGTGCCGTTGTCGGCGTACTTGCAGGTCTTGCCGTCGATCTTCCACTGGAAGAGGCCCTTGCCGTCCCGGTGGTCCTGGACGAACTTCCACATGCCGTCGAAAATCGTCTTGGCCTGGTCGTCGTAGCCCGCCATCAACGGGACGATGTTCATCCCGTAGCCCTGCGCCTCGGAAACCGTGCCCTTGTTGGGCGCGTCGTCGGTGGCCCAGACGAGGTACCCGCCGCAAGCCTGACGGAGGTAGGTTTTCTTCCAGGAGTCGTACTGCTTCTTGACCGCGGCGTCCTGCTCGGCCTGAGTCGCCGAAGGCCGGACACCGGTCTGATAGGTGACGTGCGCGGGAAACGGACGCGCGACGGAAACCGCGGCAGCGGGCCCAGCACCGGCCAGCACAGCGGTAACCGAAACGGAAACGGCGGCGAACAGCGCCACCTTCCGGGAAGCAGGCATTTTCGGGGTCTCCTTGTTAGTAAACTTTCCTAACTATGCGGCGTGGGAAAAGCCTGCTGTACCGCGTGTTTGGTGTCAAGATGTCGGGCTTGGGAAGTCTCAGGTGTACCGGTTCCGTAGCGTTCCGTGAGGGAACTTCAAGGAGCCTGACGCCGCCCAAGGGTTCTCCTCGCAGCCCGCCGTCATCTGTGAGGGACCCCTTCGCGGACCTAGATTCCCTCAAGGGCCCCTTCACGGACCAACCCGCCGCCGCCCGCCAAGATCCGCCCCAACGTTGGCATCGCCCACGCAACCCGACCAGCCGCCCAATCCCCGCGCCTACTCCCGAAACCGCATCCCGCGCACTCAACGCGACCAGGCACCCACACCACCCCCGCACCCCGATACGAAGCCTCCCTGCGGTCGGTGGGTGCTTGTCAAGGCATCTTTCCCGCCTTGACAAGCACCCACCGGCCGTCAGCACACTCCAGCTTCGGGGTGCCCCACCCATCACCCAAGGCAATGTCGCCGCCAGGCGACGAGCCACCCGGCCATGCGATCATCACCCCCAGCACCACACCCCCGGGACCAGGGAGCCAGCATGACCACCGGCCGTTCAGCCCAGCCTGAACGCACCACCGACGCCTCCAGCGGCGAGCTCAACAGCGGCATCCTCCCCGGCAACGTCCGGGCAGACGACTGGATCATGCTCGCCCTCGCCGTCGTCTCCACCGGGATGCTGGCCTGGCTCCTGATCGGCCCGCCGCCGTCGGACCTCAGCCGCTGGTTCTTCCTCGCCGACTGCATCGTCTGCGGCATCTTCTTCCTGGAGCTCCTCCACCGCTGGCGCAAACAGGCCTGGCGAGCCGCCTTTCTCGCCCGCACCTGGTACGAAGTCTTCGCGATGATCCCGGTGGCCCACCCGGCCTTCGTCGCGCACCACCACGTGATCGGCGTGATCCTGCTGATCGTCCGCCTCGGCCGCGCCGCCGACCGCGCCGTGGGCGAGCAGTTCACCTACCGCCTCGTCGACAAACTGTCCGAGCCGATCGTGCACGCCATCAAGAAACCGGTCACGATCGCGGTGCTGGACGAGGTCGTCAAGGTCCTCGAAACCGGGAACTACCCGGAGAACCTCGCCAAATCCCTCAGCGAGAACAAGGCCGAACTCCGCGCCATCATCACCGAGAAGATCTCCGAGGACCCGCAGCTCGGCAAGCTGCGCCGGCTGCCGTTCCACGACGAGATCGTCCGGGCGACCGTCGACACGTCCTTCCGGGTGCTGCTGGAGGTCCTGCTGGACCCGCGCATCGACGACTTCTTTTCCGCCGTCGTGCGCGACAACCGGGAGCAGATCCGCCGCGCGGTCGCGCTCGGACTGGCCGATGTGGACGACTCCTCGCACGAGCATCTCCTGCGCACCCGAACTCAGCGCTCCGCCGTGCACGAGTACGACGCCAGCCATCCGCGGCCTTGATCATCCACTGTGGACATCTCTACCGTACGCCGCCGGCCGCTGACTCTCCGTTGCGGCACAGGAGATTCGTCGCGGACGCCGGGTGCTGGACGCGTCAACCGCTGAAAGAGTGCACTGTGGTCGCTCGGCATGCGCACAGGTGGCTGGAGTAGGGTGAGATCTCCCGTTCCGTTGCTGCACAAGGGTTGTGTTGGCGCGAGTGCGGGGCGTTCCCGCCGGAGCCGAGGCAGACTGGAGCCGGCGGGGAGGTTGAGCGCGGTTTGGAGTCGTGGACGTGATTGATAGCGGGCAGCAGGCACGCAGGTGCCGTCGGCGGGACTGTGCGGAGGATTCCTTGTGGCGCGGACTGTGCTCCGTGCACTGGAACCGCTGGCAGAGCGGCGCGGACGAACTGGAACTTCCGGACGATGACGTTCCCCCGCCGCCCGCGCAGGTCTGGTGGCCGCCGGAGCGCCCGCACGCGCCGCTGAGCAGCCGGATCCTGCCGGGCTCGTAACAGCTTCCGGCGCGCGTCGGACACGGTCGGCGCGCGCCCGGTTACCTCACGCCACGGGCGAAGTCCGGATACGGCCGGGTCCCCGGACGCGCGGTCCGGGGAACGACCGGCTTACCGGCGCGAACGCGGGATATGCGGCTCGTCCGGTGCGTCGAGCATCCGCACCAGCCGGGCCCGCGCCACGCGGTACAGCAGGTCGCCGCGCTCATCCGGGACCACCCGGCCGTCGAGGTCCCGTCCGGTCGCGCGCACCACCACCTCGACCGCCTCGGCGGGCACCCGGCCCGCGAACTCACCGGCCAGCCACGTGGTGACCTCGTCGGCCACTCGGCTTCGCACCGTCATCGGACACTCCAGTCTCCGCTCGCGGGACCGTTCGGGGCGGCCCCGGCACTGGTCCGACGGCCGCGCCCGGACGCCGTGACGCGAAGACCGGAGAGAAAGTCTTTCCCGGCGGCGCGAAAGAACCCGGTAGTAGGTCACTTCCCGCTCAGCCGAGCGCGTTGCGCGCGATCACCTCCGCGTACCATCGCGCGCTGCGCTTCAGCGTGCGCTGCTGGGTGTGGTAGTCGACGTGCACCAGGCCGAAGCGTTTCGCGTACCCCTCGGCCCATTCGAAATTGTCCAGCAGCGACCAGTAGAAATAGCCGCGCAGATCAACTCCGTGGGCCAGCGCGTCGTGCGCCGCCCGCAGATGTGCGTCGAGAAACGCGATGCGGTCGTCGTCGGAGACCTCGCCGTCTCGGAGCGTGTCCGGGTACGCCGCGCCGTTTTCGGTGACGTACAACGGCACCGGCGGATAGTCCCGATGCACTTGCAGCAGCGATGCGGTCAGTCCGGAGGGATGCACTTCCCAATCGGAATCGGTGCGCGGCGCGGCCAGGTCCGGGACGAAGTGCACCTGGTCGGCGCCCGGCCATTCCCGGCCCGCCGGGGTGCTGCCCGGACGCGCCGAACCGGCTACCCGGTAGCCGCGGTAGTAGTTCACGCCCAGCCAGTCGATCGGCTTGCCGAGCACCGCCTCGTCGCCGTCGCGCACCACGGCGTCGAAGCCGAACCGGGACAGGTCCTCGCGCAAGTCAGCGGGGTAACCGCCGCGCAGCAGCGGGTCGAGGAACAACCGGTTCTGCAACCCGTCGATCCGGCGGACGGCATCGGCGTCGGCGTCGTCCGGGGTGTCCGCGACGACCGGGTACAGGTTCAGCGTGATCCCGGACGGGGTGCTCGCGTGCTGCCGGAGCACGTCCATCGCCAGCCCGTGCCCCAGCAGCAGGTGATGCGTCGCGGCCACCGCGCCTTCCGGCGACGTCCGGCCGGGCGCGTGGACGCCCGAGCCGTAGCCGAGCATCGCCGCGCACCACGGTTCGTTCAGCGTCGACCAGCTCGCCACGCGGTCGCCGAGCCGGGCCGCGATGGTCTCGGCGTACTCGGCGAACCGGTAGGCGGTGTCGCGCGCGGTCCAGCCGCCCCGGTCTTCCAGCGATTGCGGAAGGTCCCAGTGGTACAGCGTCGCCCACGGCTGGATGCCCGCGGCCAGCAGCCGGTCCACGAGCCGGTCGTAGAACTCGATCCCGCGCGGTTCCGGTGTGCCGTACGGCAGGATCCGCGGCCAGGAAAGGGAAAACCGGTACGCGGTCAACCCGAGCGAGCGCATCAGTGCCACGTCGTCGGCGTAGCGGCGGTAGTGGTCGGCCGCCGGGTCGCCGGTGTCGCCGCCGGCCACCGCGCCCGGGCGCGCGGCGAAGGTGTCCCAGACGGACGTCTCGCGCCCGTCGGAGGTGGTCGATCCTTCGACCTGGAAGGCCGCCGTGGCGGCGCCCCAGACGAACGCGTCCGGGAACGCGAGCACGTCGGGGATCGGCTGTGCGGACATGGTCACCCTTTCACGGCGCCTTGCATGATCCCGGCCACGATCTGGCGGCCGAGCAGGAGGAAGACGATGAGGATCGGAATCGTGGCCAGCGTCGTGCCCGCGAGCACCAGCGAATAGTCGACGTAGTAGCCGCTCTGCAGTTTCTCGAGCGCCACCTGCACGGTCGGATTGCCGGCGTCGAGCACCACCAGCGGCCACAGGAAATCGTTCCAGGACGTCATGAACGTGAACATGGCGAGAATCGCCGCGGCCGGACGGACAGCGGGCAGGCACACGTTCCAGAAGACCCGGATCATGCTGCAGCCGTCCACGCGCGCGGCCTCGATCAGCTCATACGGCAACGCGTCCACTGTGTACTGTCGCATCCAGAACACGCCGAACGCGGTGACCAGGTTCGGCACGATCACCGATTGCAGTCCGCCCGCCCAGCCGAGTTTCGACATCGCGATGAACAACGGGATGATGCCGAGCTGAGTGGGCACCGCGAGCGTCACCACGATGAACACGAACAAGCCATTGCGGCCGCGGAAGCGCAATTTCGCGAAGGCGAACCCGGCCAGCGACGAGAACAGCACCGTGGTCAGCGTGACTGTGCCGGACACGATGATGCTGTTGGCCAACGCCCGCCAGAACGGCACAGTGTCGAACACTCGCGCCGCGTTGGCGAAGAAGTTTCCTCCCGGCAGCAGCGGCGGGATGCGTTCGGTGAGCATTCCGTTGTCGCGGCTTGCCACGAGAAACGACCAGTAGAACGGGAACAGCGAGCCGAGCACGAACACGATCAGCACGCCGTAGGTCGCTTTGCGCGGTTTGCCGAGCCGGGCCGCGCGCGCCCGCAGGCTGGTTTGCGTGGTCATGTCCGCCTCCCCGCGAGCCGCCCGGTGAGGAAGTAGTTGATCAGCGCGATCACGACGATGATCAGGAAAAGCACCCACGCGATCGCGGACGCGTAACCGAGATCGAAATTCTCGAAAGCGGTCTGGTACAGATACAGCGTCACGGTCTGGAACTGGTGAGTGGAACCGCCGTTGTTCGACCCGGGCATCGCGTCGAACAGTTTGGGCTCGGTGAAGATCTGCAGACCGCCGATCGTCGAGGTGATGGCGACGAAGATCAGTGTGGGCCGGAGCAGCGGCAACGTCACGTGGGTGAAACGGCGTACGGTTCCGGCGCCGTCGATCAGCGCGGCCTCCTGCAACTCCTTCGGAATAGCCTGCATGGCGGCGAGAACGATCAGCGCGTTGTAGCCGGTCCACCGCCAGTTCACCATGATCGCGATGGCGACGTGGCTGGCGAACCGATTGGCCTGCCAGTCCACAGGGGACAGTCCGAGGGTCTGGAGGACGCCGTTGACGAGTCCGTACCGCGGGCCGAACAGGTTCGCGAAGATGATCCCGAGCGCCACCAGGCTCGCCGCGTAGGGCAGCAGAATGCCGACACGCCAGCCGGTCGCGCCGCGCAGCCGCAGCGTGAGCACCGCGGCGAGCAGCACCGCGATGATCAGCTGGGGCACGCTGGAGAGGAGGAAGATGCTGACCGTGTTTTCCAGCGCGTGCCAGAACTGCGCGTCCGCGAACAGTTCCTTGAAATTGTCCAGTCCGATGAAGTCCGGGTTGTCGTCGCCGGCTTTCCAGGAAAACAGCGACACGTACGCGGTGTACAGCAAGGGGAACATGCCCACGATGGCGAAGACGATGAAGAACGGCGCCACGTAGAGATAGGGCGAGATTTTGACGTCCCAGCGCGCCAGCCGGTCGCGCAGGCCGGGCCGCGGCGCGGCGTGCTGCCGCGTCGCGGCCCGGCTTTCCGGAGCGGCCTTGTCGGTGACTGTCATCGTCAGCGGGTGAGTTTCTTCGCGCCGTCGACCAGCCGCTGCCAGCCGTCCGCGGCCGAAGCGCCCTGTTCCACCGACTGCAGCGCCGGGCTGGCCACGTTTTCCTGGATCTGGCCGTCGTTCGGGCCCTTGTACTGCGGTTTCGCGACCTTCTTCGCTTGCTCGGCGAACAGTTCGCCGATCTTCGCGCCGCCGAAGTACGCGTCCGTCGAATTCAGCAGCTGCGGGCTTTCCAGCGCCTTTGTCTGGCTCGGGAAGTTGCCCTTGGCCTCGAACGCCTTGATCTGCTGCTCCGGTGCGGTGAGCCAGGCGGCCAGCTCAGCGGCCTCGCGCGGGTGCTTGCTCTGCGTCGGCACCGTCAGATAGGAACCGCCCCAGTTGCCGCCTCCGCCGGGAAACGCCGCGGTGACCGCCCATTTGCCCGCGTTGTCCGGCCCGGCCTGCTCCTTGATGACCCCGAGCATCCACGCCGGACAGACCTTCGTGGCGAACGCACTCTGCTTGAACCCGGAGTTCCATTCGTTGCTGAACGCGGTGAGCTTGGCCGATTCGCCCTTCGCGACCGCGCCGGTCACCTTCGTCCAGGCGTCCTTGATGCCCTGGTTGGTGTCCAGGGTGAGCTTGTCATTGGTGTCGAGGTAGCCGACCGGCAGCTGGTTGACCATGGAATTGAAGTTCTGCGCCGCCGAATCGAACCACGCCTTGCCGGTCTTCGCGGTGTACTGGGCGCCGGCCGCGAAGTAGCTGTCCCACGTGGCGAACAGCGGTTTCACCGCCTCCGGGTCGCTGGGCAGCCCGGCCGCGGCGAGCAGGTCCTTGCGGTAGCACATGGCGAGCGGGCCGATGTCCGTGCCGTAGCCGATGAGCTTGCCGTTTTTGTCTTTGCCCGCCTCGTATTTCCACGAAAGCCACCGGTCCGGCGAAACGTCCGAGGGGCCGATCTTGCTGAGGTCGTTGAACTTCGAGGACTTGCTGAGGATGTCCGACAGGTGGCCTTCCTCGACGGCCTGCACGTCCGCCAGTCCGGAGCCCGCCGCGAGCTTCGTCATCATGTCCTGGGCGTACGGGCCGCCCTGGCCGGTTTTGCGGTGGGTGATCTTGATGTTCGGGTGCAGCCGCTCGTACTCCGGGATGAGCGCCTCGTAGCCGAACTCCGTGAACGTCGCGAGCGTCAGTTCCACGTGCTCGTTCGGCCCGGCCGCCGCGGGCACGTCGCCGCTGCCGCCACCGCCGCACGCCGTGGCGCTCACCGCGGTCATCGTGATGCCCAGTGCCAGCACCAGGCCCTTCCGGAACGTTGTCACCGTCGTCAACCCCTTGGAAGTCGTTCTGGGAGCGCTCCCAGATGCCGAACGAGTGTGTTGCAGGTAACGGGGGATGTCAAGGCTGGAGTCTCCGGGAGCGCTCCCGGTTGGACCCGGTTAAGCTGAGCCCGATCGACAGTCAGGGGGTGGGCGAAGTGGCGCCTCGGTCCGAGGACGAGCGGCCGACACTGGAGGACGTCGCGGCGTTCGCCGGGGTCTCCCGGTCCACCGCGTCGCGCGCGCTGAACGACGACGCGTACGTCAGCGCGCGCTCGCGCGAGAAGGTGCTGGCCGCGGCGCGGGATCTCGGATATTCGCCGAACCAGGCCGCGCGCTCGCTCGTCACCCGGCGGACCGGCGCGATCGCGGTGGTGCTGTCGGAGCCGGAAGCGCGGCTGCTCGACGATCCGTACCGGACCGCGGTGATGCGCGCGGGCTATCGGGAACTGGCCGATGTGGGCTGCCAGATGGTGCTGCTTTTCAGCGACACCCGGGAGGACCTCGGGCGTACCGTGCGGTTTCTCGAGGGCGGGCACGTCGACGGCGTCCTCGTGTTCGCCCCGCACCGCGCCGATCCGCTGCCCCGGGCGTTGCGGTTGCTGAAGCTGCCGACGGTGTTCGGCGGACAGGCCGCCGATCTGCGCCGAGGCGTGCACCTGGTGGATTTCGACAACGAAGGCGGCGCCCGGCAGGCGGTGACGCATCTGGTGGAATCCGGCCGCCGCCGGATCGCGACCATCGCGGGCCCACAGGACCAGGGCGCGCCGATCGACCGGCTCGCCGGCTGGCGCAAGACGCTCGTGGACGCCGGGATCGACCCGTCCGGGCTGGCCGAGGAGGCAGACTTCACCCTGGCCGGCGGTGCGAAAGCGATGGCGACTCTGCTGGAGCGGGTACCTGACCTCGATGCGGTGTTCGTCGGCAGCGACATGATGGCGGTGGGTGCGTTGCGGACGTTGTCCGACGCTGGTCGTGCCGTGCCGGGCGATGTCGCGGTGGTGAGTTTCGACGACAACGCGGCGTTGGCTCCGGCGATGACACCGCCGTTGACGTCGGTGCACCAGGATCCGCGTGAGCAGGTCCATGCGATGGTGTCGACGTTGATGCGGTTGCTGGACGGCGAGGACGTCGCGCCGGGAGCGCAGATCCTGCCGGTGTCGCTGGTCGTGCGCGAGTCCAGCTAGGCCGGCTATTTCGTCAAAGGACAGTCGGTACGCGTGATCGGTCACGGCGTCGCTGTTCCCGCGGCGGACGGTCACACTCGAACTGCGGCCGGCCGGCGCATGAACGCCACGTACAGCGCGCCGGGCACGATGAGGCCGAGCAGCCACGAGATGTCCGCGCCGCCGAGCAGCGGGGCGATCGGGCCGACGAAAATGCCTTCGACGTTGGCGAACGGGATCTGCACCGCGATCCCGAGCACGTAGGCGGCCAGCGCGGGCCAGGCCCAGCGCCCGTAGCGGCCGTTCGGGTCGTACAGCGCCTCGAGGTCGTACTTTTCCTTGCGCAGCAGGTAGAAATCGACCAGGTTGATCGAGCTCCACGGCGTGAGGAAGTACAGCAGGAAGTCGAGGAACAGCACGAAGTTCGACAGGAACTGGCCGCGGCCGAGGATGGCGATCACGGCGCCGACCACGCCGACGCCCGCGATGTAACCGATCCGTGTGGCCTGGGAAAGCGCCGCGCGTCGGCCGAAACCGGTCAGCGCGGTCGCGACGGTCATATAGCCGCCGTAGATGTTCAGCACGTTGACCGTGAACTTGCCGAGCGCGATGGCCAGCAGCAGCGGGATCAACAACGCTTCGCCGCCGAGGCCGACGACGTACGCGACTTCGTGGCCCTTGAACGCTTTCCCGGCAATGGCGTAGGCCAGCGCACCGAACGACATCGCCCACACCGCGCCTAGCACGGTGCCGCCGTACGTCCACCAGAACGTCGCGCGCACCGACGTCGCCGACGGCGACGTACGGGCCGAAGGTCAGCTGCCAGGACGCGGTCAGCGAGACCGCGAGCAGGAACTTCGGAAAGTCGAGGTGCGGCGCGGCGAGCACGGTGCCGAGGTCGTGTCCGCTGACCAACCGGATCGTCAGGTAGAAGAAGACGACCACGGACAGCGCGGACGCGAGCCAGCCGAACCGGTGGATCAGCCGGTATCCGACGATCGCGATCAGCGCCGAGGCGAGCGCGTAGACCGCGATCGCGGCGTCCGTCGGCAGGTGCGTGATCTGGGCGACCGCCTGGCCGCCGAGCAGCGAACCGCTCGCGAAATAGCCGAGGTACATCACCACGACGAGCACCAGCGGGAGCGCCGCGCCGTACACGCCGAACTGCGCGCGCGACTGGATCATCTGCGGGATGCCGAGCTTCGGCCCCTGCGCGGCGTGCAGCGCCATCGGAATGCCGCCGAGCGCGTTGCCCACCACGACCGCGACGATCGCCCACAGCGGATGCACGCCGACCAGCACGGTCAGCGCTCCGGTGACCGCCGAGGTGATCTGCGTGTTCGCGGCGAACCACAGGGTGAACAGGCTGCGTGGATGCCCGTGCCGCTCGGACTCGGGGACCGGGTCGATCGAGCGCCGCTCCAGTGTGGCAGCCACGTGCTCCTCCTGCGGTTCTTCGGTGAATTCGCTGGACGAACTCAACGTCAGCGCGGCCTGGCGGCCAAGTAGCAGCCCGGGGATTCTGTCTCGGATCCCAGACTGTGACGCGCTGTCAGAACGTGGCGGCGGACTGCCAGGAGCGTGCGGCCGGGCCGGAGGCAGGCCGCTTGGCGAGCATCCGGCGGAATCCCTCGGCCACGACCTTCGCGCGAAGCGGGAGCACGCCAGCTGAGCTCAGAGGTGGTGCGCTTTGAAGAACTGAAGGATGACCGGAGTGGCGTCGATCGTGGTGGGGGTGTCGGAGTCGTTGTTAGGGCGGGTGCTCGGCCAGACGTGTCCGGCTCCCTCGACCCGGAAATGCACCAGCGAACATCCGGGCCACCACTGCTTCACCACGTGGGGAACTGGAGAAACCGAGACAGGGTAAGGGAAACACCGGTCTCGTGCGGCCCAGCCGTTCAGCCAGTCCGGAATGGACGGCAGGCCTTTAGCCGGATTTCCGGAGTAAGGAATGGTGGTGTCGGCCGTGCCGTGGAAGTCGAGCAGCGCGACCTTCCGGCCCGGATCGCAGGCGCCGCCCTGGGGGTAGAACGCGCCGGAGACCGGGGCGAACGCGGCGATCCGGTCGGCCATCCGGCAGGCCAGCACGCCGACGAACCCGCCGCCGTTCGATTTGCCGGCCGCGTAGATCCGCGTGGGGTCCACGCACATCCGGTGCTGCACCGAGGTAAGGAGGTCGCCGGTGAACTGGACGTCGTCGACGGGGGCCGAGTAGGGCGCGCCGGTCCAGGCGGATTTGCCGTCGGTGCCGGCGACGCCCTGCGGGTACACCGCGATCACGTCCGAGCCGGAGAAGCCGGACAGTTCCTCCTGGTACTCCGCCGTGCGGCCGTGCCCGTGATAGGAGAGGACGACCGGGTACTGCCGGTGCGGGTGGTACCGCGCGGGAACGTAGATCCGGTACTCGCGATCGATGCCGCCGGAGGTCAGATGCTCGACCGTCGTGGTGCCGGGGTTGGCCACCGCCTGCCCGCATCCGGTCGTCGGCACCGGTTCGGCCGACGCTGGCGCGGCGAGCACCCCGAGCCCGAAGGTCGCCGCCAATACGGCAACGCCTGCACGGAAAAGTCCGGACATCCGATCCTCCTCGATCGACGGACGAGCGCGACCATCGTCACCCCGCGTCCTCCCCGGACGACTCTTTCGTTCATTGAGTTAACGGCTAGGCTCGCTCGAGTGACGGACGCGGAAGAGTCCTCTGTCAACCGCATCTCCGGCGGCCAGTTCGACAAGGTCGTGATGGCCGGGGCGGTGCACGGCGACATCAACGTAGGCCGTTCGGGCGACTCTCCGGCGGACCTGGCCGACCCGCTCATCGCCTCGGTCCGGCTGAAACCCGGCGGAACCCTGGCCGACCTGGTGCTCGACACCGATCCGCCGCAGGTCGCCGTGCCCGGCGGAACGGTCCACATCATCACGGTGGAAGCCAGAACGAACCGTGCCGTAGTCCTGCAATCCGCGCGGGTCGTGGTCGTCTCCCGGACGCCCCCGCGCCCGGCCTGCCTGCAGGTCCGGATCGGCGGGCTCCTCGAACCGCGCCCGTTCACGACCGACTTCGACGCCCCGTCGCCGCGGCTGGTCGCGCAGGGCCCGGACTTCCCGTTCACCGTCAGCGCCACCGACATCGAGCAGTTCGAGATCGAACCGGTCACCACGACGCACGAGGTCGCCTGGCGGCTGGAAGTGGACTGGACCTGCGCGGGCCGCCACGGCACCACAGTCATCGACAACCAGGGCGAGCCGTTCCACGCATACCCGGTGCCCGCTCTCTTCTCGGGCCGCTCGCCTTCGGTGCTCAGCTCCGGCTGCGACCTGTTCCACGAACGCGGCTGCCCGGCGAACCTGCTCGCGGCGTCGGGTGCTCCCGCTTCGCTCTGGGACCGCGAACAGCCTCCGCCCTATCCCGTGCTGCCGCCGCACTCGGCGACCGAGACCTCCGAGCTGGGCCTGGACCCCGATCTGAAGGAATCGTGGCCCGAATACCGCCGCGTCGCGGTGGCCATCCGGATGTCCGCCGCTCAGCCAGACTTCCGCAGCCACGAACCGCCGGAGTACCGCGCGCTGCTCATCCGGGTGCTGCGCTACCTGTTCGTCTCCGGTCAAGCCCACCCCGGCGTCGCACTGGGCCGCCTCGTCCACGCGGAATGGACCGCGGAGCTGGGCGAGGACCACCCGGACACCCTCGCCGTCGCCAACCGTCTGGCCGGGTGCCTGATCGGCACGACCGATCATGCCGAGGCGCGCGACCTGCTGGCGGAGCTTTTGCCCCGGGTCAGCCGCGTCCTGGGCGAGGACGACCCGCTGACGCTGACCGTCGCGAACAACCTTTGCGTGGTGTACCTGAGGTTGAACGAATACGAACGCGCCCGCGAGCAGACGGAGGACGTCCTGGCCCGGAGCCGCCGTGCACTCGGGCCGGACGCCCTGGGGACCCTGCGGACGACTGGCAACCTGGTGCAGATCCACCTCCGCCTGGGCGATCGCGCTTCGGCCCTGGCTGTGCTGGAGGATCTGCTGCCGAGGTGCCGAAGGGCGCTGGGGGAGGACCATCCGCAGACAGTGAGCGCTGCGGCGGTTTTGGCTCAGGTACTGGCGGAGGAGGGATGAACCCGCCACTCACGCCAGGTCAAGGTCGACAAAACCCCTTGCCCGCCAACACTCGCTCGACCGAAGCCGTCACCTGGGCGGCCGGCAGTTCCCCGCTCTCCACTGCCCGCTGCAGCCGATCCACGACAGCCTTCACGTCGTTGTGCCCGGACGAGAACAACGCCTGATCAGCCCCCGCCTGCAGCGCCTTCACCACCGCGTCCGGCAACGCGAACCGGTCCGTGATCGCCTTCATTCCGCCCAGATCGTCCGTGATCACCGGCCCGGTGAAGTGGAACTCGTTGCGCAGCAACTGATACGCCTCAGGCGCCAGCGACGCCGGCTCGTCCCCGGTCAGCCCCGGCACCTCGAGATGCCCGACCATCACCCCGACCTGCCCGTACTCCGAGATATCGCGGTAAGGCACCAGATCAACGCGACGCAGCTGGTCGAGTGGCGGCGTCGTGACGGTCCCCCGGTGCGAGTCGCCGGATCCGTGGCCGTGGCCCGGGAAGTGCTTGAGCACCGGCTGCACCCCGCCCGCGCGCAGGCCCTCGGCGAAGGCCATCGCGTACTGCCGCGCCTTTTCCGGGTCCGGGCTGTAGGAACGGTCGCCGATCACCGCGTCGTCGGGTTCGTCGCTCACGTCCGCGTCCGGTGCGTAATCGACCGTCACGCCGCGTGCTCGCAGTTGCTTGCCCCGCTGCTCGCCGATCGCGCGCACCTCGTCCGGCGTCTTGGAGGCCGCCAGCTGCCGGGCGCTCGGGAGCGAGCCGTCGAGGTCGTCGATGCGCTGTACGCGGCCGCCCTCTTCGTCGACCGCGACCGAAACGGGGATCTTCGCCGCCCGCTGGACGCCGTCGAGAGCATCATTTTGCAACAGCGTGGTCTTTTTGTCTCCCACGAAGATCCCGCCGACCTGCTGCGTCCGCACGAGCTCTGCGACCGCCGCCGGATCACCCGCGTTGACGCCCGGCACCACCAGCTGCGCCACCCGCGCCCGCGGATCCATCGCCGACACCGCCGACGCGCACGTCAGCTGTCCCGGCGCGGTCTGCGAAGGCGAAGTTGACGCAGGTGGAGCGGCTTGCGGCGAACTCCCCGTGCTCGGCGCGGCGAGCGGGCCGGACGTCGCTGTTCCGGAAACGGAACGATCCCCGGAACACGCGGAAAGCGCACATATGAGCGTTAACGCGCTGACGGCTCCTGCGGTGCTCCAGCGGGGTCGTGCGTGCGCCTTCATCATTTCCTTTGGCAGTCCGGACAGGTCTCCGTGACGGTAACCGAACCCCACCGGCGGCCCCAACTTCACGCTGTGAAGAATGAGCGCGTCCCGACTAGAGATTTCGTGAAGCCGCGGTAGGCACACTGGCTGGCACACGACAGGCGAGTGCTCTGCACCGGGGAGGCAGCGATGAATCAGGTCAAGGTGGCGGCATGGGCTTCGGACCCGATCACCCTCGCGGGCCTCATCGACCATCTGCGCACGCGCCGCGAGGTGCGGGTGATGCCGGGCCAGCAACGCGGTGAAGCCGCGGTGCTCGTCTTCGCCGCGAACCGCGTCACTCGCGAGGTGAAAGCGGCGCTGCGGGCCGCGGCCTCGGAGACCCCGGCGGCCATTGTCTTCATCGCCGGATACGTCGACGCCGACGATCTGGCCGAGCTGGCTGCCTGGCACGTCGCCGCGGTGCTGCCGCGCGACGCGATCGGCGGCGACCAGCTGGTGCGCAGCATCGTGGCCGCCGCTTCCGGGCGCGAGACCTCGATGCGCGATCTGCTCCAGCAGGCGGAGACCCTGCGGCGGGGCGGCGAGGCGACCACCCTGTCGCCGCGCGAGGTCGACGTGCTGCGGCTGATGGCCGAGGGCTGGGACACCGCGGAAATCGCGAACAAGCTCTGCTATTCGGAGCGGACCGTGAAGAACGTGATCTACGGCATGACGAACCGGCTCAAGCTGCGGAACCGCCCGCACGCCGTCGCCTACGCGCTGCGCGCCGGAGTGATTTGAAGGATGCTCACCACGTGCGAAAGCTGACCCGGCGTCCGGCCGTTGCCGCGCTCGCCGCCGCATTCCTGTTACTGGCGGCCGCGTGCGGTTCCGCCGCGTCCTCGGGAAAGATCACGCTCAGCGTGGCCACGTTCGGCGAGTTCGGCTACGCGCCGTTGTTCGCGCAGTACCAGAAGGACCATCCGAACATCGAGATCCGCAGCCGGGTCACCGATTTCGACACGCATTTCAAGAGCCTCGCCACGCAGCTGGCGGCCGGGCGCGGCGCGGCCGACGTCGTCGCGGTCGAGGAGCAGTACATCCCGAAGTACATCCGGGCCAAGGACAAATTCGTCAACCTCGCCGATTACGGCGCGGACAAGCTGAAGCAGCAATGGGTGCCGTGGAAGTGGGCGCAGGGCACCTCGGGCGATTACGTCTTCGGGCTCGGCACCGACATGGGCAGCCTCGCGATGTGCTACCGCCGGGATCTGTTCCAGCAGGCCGGATTGCCCACCGAGCGCAAGGCCGTCGCGGAGCTGATGCCGGACTGGCAGGGGTACGCGAACGTCGCCGCCCGCTTTACCGAAAAGCTCCCGAACGTGAAATTCGCCGATTCGGCGGGCACCGTCTACACCGCGATGCTCAACCAGTCGCCGGAGAACTACTTCTCCGCCAAGGACGATTCCTACATCGCCGACCGCAACCCCAGCGTGCGCAACGCTTTCCAGTTGTCCGGCGGTCTCGCGCAAGCCCATGAAACCGCCGGTGCGACCACCTACACGCAGGCCTGGAACGTCGCGATCAAACAGGGCAGCTTCGCGACCATCGCGTGTCCGGCCTGGATGCTCACGCAGATCAAGGAAGCCGGCGGCGACGCGGTCAGCGGCAAATGGGACGTCACGACGGTGCCGGGCAACAGCGGCAACCAGGGCGGTTCCTTCCTCGCCGTGCCGAAACAAAGTGCGCACCCGAAGGAAGCCTACGATCTCGCGCAGTGGCTGACCGCGCCCGCGCAGCAGAAACGGCTCTTCCTTTCCGACGGAATCCTGCCGAGCGAACCGAGCGTGTACCAGGACCCGCAGGTCGTCGCGCACACCGATCCCTATTTCTCGAACGCGCCGGTGGGCCAGATCTACGCGGCGTCGGCGGACCGGCTGCGGCCGAACTACCGCGGCCTGCACGACGCGGACGTGCGTCCCGAATTCGGCCGGGCCCTCGGCCGGATCGAGGACGGCAGCGAGAACGTCGAGCAGGCGTGGGCCGACGCGGTCCGGATGGGCCGCGACGCGATCAAGTAGCCGTCGTGGACCGCAAGCTCACCCCCTACGTCTTCATCCTGCCGTTCTTTGTCCTTTTCGGACTGTTCGGCGCGTTCCCGCTCCTGTACACGTCGTGGGTCTCGCTGCACCGCTGGGATTTGCTGTCCGGCCCGGAAGGCGGGCTCGGCCTCGCGAATTACGTGGAGCTGTTCGGCGACCCGCGGTTCTACAACGCGCTTTTCAACACCGTCAGCATCTTCCTGCTCGCCGCGATTCCGCAGTTCTTCCTCGCGCTCGGCATCGCCGCCCTGCTGAACCGGCCGCTGCGGGCGGCGACCTGGTGGCGCGCCGGGCTTTTGCTGCCGAACCTCGTGTCCGTGGTCGCCGTCGGGCTGGTGTTCGCGCAGCTGTACAGCTCGGGCTACGGCGTGGTCAACGAGGTGCTCGGCTGGTTCGGCGTCCCGCCGGTTTCCTGGCAGGCGCACCAATGGTCGTCGCATCTGGCGGTGGCGAGCATGGTGATGTGGCGGTGGACCGGCTACAACGCGCTGATCTACCTGGCCGCGATGCAGGCGGTGCCCCAGGATCTGTACGAGGCAGCGGCACTCGACGGCGCCTCGCGCTGGCGGTCGTTCTGGTCGATCACCGTGCCCGGCATCCGCCCGACGATCGCGTTCACGGTGGTCGCCGGCACGGTCAACGGGCTCCAGTTGTTCGCCGAGCCGCAACTGTTCGACGCCACCGGCAATAGCGGCGCGGGCGGCAACGACCGCCAATTCCAGACGCTCACGATGTATCTGTACGAAAAAGGCTTCGGCAAATTCGACGCCGGGTACGCCGCGGCCTTGTCCTGGGTGATGTTCCTGATCTGCCTGGTGTTCGCGATCGTCAACTACCGGCTGGTGCGCCGGTTCGTGGGCGCGCCGTGATCCGCCGGGGCCGGGCCGGAGCCTGGGTGTACGCGGTGCTGGTAGGGCTGGTCGCCTCGTCGCTGTTCCCGCTGTACTGGTCGTTCGTGGTGTCCACCCGGGACAACGCGGCGATCGGCGAGACCTCTCCACTGCTGCTGCCCGGCGGCCATCTCTTCGACAACATCCAGCGCGTCTTCACCACCGTCGACTTCTGGCTCGCGATCGGCAATTCGCTGATCGTCGCCACGACGGTGATGGTGTCCAATGTGGTCCTGTCCAGTTTCGCGGGCTTTTCCTTCGCCCGGCTCCGGTTCCGCGGCCGCAACACACTTTTCCTCATCGTGATCGGCTCGGCGATGGTGCCCGCACAGCTGGGCGTCGTCCCGCTTTACCTGGTGGTGAGCGACTTCGGCTGGTACGGCCGGCTCGAAGCGGTGATCGTGCCCGCGCTGGTGAGCGCGTTCGGCGTGTTCTGGATGCGCCAGGCGTGCGAGGGTTCGATCGACCAGGACCTGGTGGACGCGGCCACTGTGGACGGAGCGTCGATCCTGCGCACGTTCTGGCACGTCGCGGTCCCGGCGATCCGTCCACAAGCGACCGTCCTGGCCATGGTGACCTTCCTCGGCGCGTGGAACGACTACTTCTGGCCGCTGGTAGTCCTCGACCCGGCGCAAACGCCGACCGTGCAGGTGGTCCTGTCCCAGCTGGCCAGCGGCTACTTCACCGACTACGCCCTGATGCTCACCGGCGCGACGCTGGGCGTGCTGCCGGTGATCGTGCTCTTCGTGCTGCTCGGCCGGAACCTGGTGCGCAGCATTTCCACTGGCCTGACCGGGGCGTAGGTCACAAGACGTAACGCCCGAAGAACCCGGCGATCGCGGACCGCAGCTGGTGGAGGGTGAAGCGGACGCCCGCACCTGCCGACCGCCGGCGACAACCCCCGACGCTCGTCAACCCGTCCGTCGCGCCACGGTGGTGGCCAGTTCGCTGCGCGACGGCGCGTCCAGCTTCCCGAGCAACCGCACCACGTGTGCCTGGACCGTCCGACGCGGCAACCGCAGTTCCGTCGCGATCTCGGGATTGGACCGGCCGGCGGCGACGAGCCGGGCGATGCGGACTTCCAGCGCGGACAGCGATTCCCAGCCGCGCTCGGGCCGCGCCGATGCCAGCGAAGTCCCGCGCTGAACCCCGACCGCCCGCAACCGATTCTCCGCGTGCTGCAGGTTCCACGCCGCTGAGAGTTCCGTGTACAGCGAAGCCGCCTCGTCGAACGCGGTCTGCGCGGCGTCCAGCCGACCGACTCCCGCCAGCAGCACCGCGGCGTCTTCCAGCGCACTGGCCAGTTCCGGTTTCCGCCCCACCGCGCGGAAATGCTCCACCGTCCGCAGCACCGGCTCCGGATCCTCGCCCAGCAACCCACGACACCATTCAGCCGCCGCGAACGCCCGCGCCGGTTCGAGTTCTTTGTCGGCTTCTTCGACGCATACCGCGAGCGCCCGCTCCGCCGCTGCCCGGTCGCCCGCCGCCAACGCGATCTGCGCGAACTGCGGCAACCACTGATGCCGCAACATCATCTGCGCGTAAGTCGGGTTCAGGATCGGCTCGAACACGGTGATCGCCTGCTGCAAGTCACCCTCCTGATAGGCGACCAGCGCGTGCGCGGCGAGCAAAAAGTCGAAACTCTCCCGCTCGGCACTGGTCGCGGGCGCGTGCTCCTCCGCCGCGTCCAGCAGCGCGGCCGCCTGCGCGTGCTCGCCTCGCCGGGCAGCGATGAGTGCCGCGACCCCGTGCAGCAGCAGCGCCGCGGCACCCGGTTCGCGCAGGCCGAAGAAGGTGATGGCTGGGCCGTCCTCGGTCACCGTGTCCAGCTCCACCAGCGCTTCGTCCCACCGGCCTTCCCAATACCGGTGCACCGCCACGGAAACCTGCAGCCCGCTCGGCATGCTGTGCCGCCGCGTCACCTCGGCGGCCTCCTGCAGCGTGCGGTTCGCGTCGTCCAGCCGGTCTAGGTTCTGCAGGGTGAAGACGCGGTTGTCCAGCAGATCCAGGTGCAGGTCGGCCAGTTCGTGCTCGTCACCGACCGCCGCGATCGCCTCGTCCACGTGCTTCAGTGCGCTGGCGTGGTGCCGCCGCACGGAATCGACCAGCCACAAGGTCTGCAGCGCATGCGCGGTGAGGTAACCGTCGCCGTTCGCCTCGGCCCGGGCGCGATGCGCGTTCTCCTCCGCGACGTCGAGGTCGTCGAGCCCGCCCCGCCGGAAGTTCGCCAGCAGATGGCGGCCCCGGACCCGCCACAGTTCCGGGACCCCGGGGTCCTCCGCCGGATTCCCGAGCGTCTCCACCGCCAGCTGCACGTCGCCGCGGCGGAACCGTATCGCGGACACGACGTGGCGCATCTCCGCCGCGTTGTCCGGATCGCGGGACACCTCCAGCGCCCGCAGCGCAAGGTCTTCCGGACTCCGTTCGAGCCGGAACAGCACCCGCACGAGCGCGACGAGCAACGGCTCGCGGCGCGGATCGTCGTCCTCGACCACCGCCAGCGCGCGCTCCAGCAGTTCGACCGCGATCAGCGGGGCCCGGTTCGACACCGCGGTCTGGTGCTCTACCAGCCAGTCCAGCACCCAAGGGTCCACAGTGGAGGGAACGGCCACGAGCTGCTCGGCGACCCGCTTCACCGGCGCGCCGATCTTGGCCAGCGCTTCGGCCGCCTGCCGGTGCTGTGCGGCCCGGGTTTCCGGCGGCAGATGGTGATACAACGTCTGGCGCAGCAACGGAAGCCGGAACGCGAGCTGGGTTCCGGTGTCGAGCAGGATGTTGTCCGCCACGGCGGCTTCGAGCGGGCCGAGCAGGTCCGACGGACGCTGTCCGAGCACGGCCGCGATGTCGCCGACCGCGAACTCCATGCCGAGGATCGCGCCCCAGCCGAGCACGTGCCGGGTCTCCGCGGGCAGCAGCTCCAGCCGCCGGTTGACCGCCGCGACAATCGATTCCGGCGGCTCGAACCGCAGCGGATCCGGGACGTCGGCAAGGCCGTCGCGGTGCTCGACCGCGTCCGAGTGCACCAACGCGTCCAGCATTTCCTTGAGGTACAACGGATTGCCGCCGGCGCGCGCGGTGAGATCGCGCAGCCGCGGCCCGGGGTCCGCACCGATCTGCCGCCGCAGCAGGCGCAGGACGTCGTCCTCGCCGAGCGGACCGAGATCGAGCACGACCCCGTCGCGCGTTTCGACGCCCCGGCGCAGCTGGGTCATCTCCGGGCGCTCCGGTGCCGGACGCGTCGCGGCGACCAGCAGCAACGGCAGCTGCCGGGCGGCCGCGGACAACCGGTGCCACACCAGGACACTCGGCTCGTCCGCCCACTGCAGGTCGTCGACCACGAGCAGCAGCGGCGATTCGGCGCACAGTTCGTCGACGAGCGCCAGCAGCCGGTCCACCGAGTCCAGCACCGGGTCGCCGACGCGCCGCACCGGCTCCTCGCTGTTCAGCGCGACGCGAGCCCGGCGCGGATCCGGGGAATGCGGGTCGATCGCCAGGCATTCGTGCATGACCTGCAACGGGAACCGCATGCTCAGCTCGTCCGCGGCGACCCAGGCGACCTGCAGGCCGCCGGCGTCGCCGAACGCGTGCGCCAGCAGCTCCGACTTCCCGATCCCGGCTTCGCCCTCGATCCACACCGCCCGGCCGCGGCCCGCGCGGACCCCGTCGAGCAGCTGGTGCAGCTTGCCGACCTCGGTTTCCCTGCCGAGCAACGGATCCCGCGGCGCACGCACGACCGGCGCCGGCACCGCTGGCCGCCGAAGATCCAGCGCCGGGTCCTCGGCGAGCACACGCTGGTGCAGTTCGCGCAGTCCTGGCCCGGGCTCCACGCCCAGCTCGGCGCGGATCGTGGCCCGGGCGTCGCGGAACACGTCGAGCGCGTCGGAATGCCGGCCGCCGCGGTAGAGCGCGAGCATCAGCGAGGCCCGCAGCGATTCGCGCAGCGGGTATTCGGCGGTCAGTGCGGTCAGCTCGGCGATGATCTCCTGGTGGCCGCCCATTTCCAGCTTGCTGCGGGCAGCGCGGTCCAGCGTGTCCAGCCGCAGCTCGGCCAGATACGCGCGGTGCCGCTCGGCGAAATTGCCGGGCACCCCGGACAGCGCTTCGCCGTGCCAGAGCTTGAGCGCGGCGCTGAATTCGGCCACCGCCCGGTTGTGCGCGCCGGCCTCGGCCTCGCGTTTGCCGTTCTCCCGGTGCTGCTCGAACTTCGCCGCGTCCAGAGCTTCCGGCGCGAGGTCGAGCGTGTAGCCCGCCGGGCCGGAGCCGAGCACGGTCGACGCGGACCACCGGGTGCGTTCCGGCTCCAGCGCGCGGCGGAGCCCGGAAATGTAGGTGTGCACGCTGCCTTCGACACTGGCCGGCGGCGAATCGCCCCAGACTCCGGCGATCAGCTCGGCGCGGGGGACCGGCCGTCCGGCGGCGACCGCGAGCATGGCGAAGACCGCCCGCTGCCGCGCGGGTCCGAGCGAGATTTCGGTCTTCCCGCGCCAGGCGCGCAACGGGCCGAGTGCCGTCACCCGCAAATCCCCTGGCATGCCGTCCCATTCGCCGTGTTGACCGAGTCTACCGATCGATCATGGACGCGAGTCCACCCCGGTTCACTCTCCTGCCGCACGCGCGCGGACCGGACTGGCCCGCCGGATGCCGTACGGCTGCATCCGCGTCTCGGCCCGCCGGACGTCCCACGCCGCACCGACCGAGGTATAGCTGGTGAGTGCCGCGAGGAAAGCCATGCGCGCCTCGTCCAGGCGGCGGTACTCGGCGAGCAGGATCGCGGCGTCCTCGCTCGCCCGAGCGTGCTTGAGCATCCGCCCGGCGGTCTCGTAGTGCGTGGCGGCGCCGAGGATCGCGTCCGGATCGGCGGTGACCAGGCCCCGGCAGTGCGCGGTCGCCGCGGTGTGCGATGGGGGAGTGTCGTAGCCGCTGGTGTCGCCCATCAGCCGCAGCGCCCGGAACCCGTGCGACTGATCGCCGAGTTGCATGGCGAGCCGGGCGAGGTCGGGCAGCCATTGCTGGCGGGCCGCGGGCGGATAGTTCTGTTCCAGCAACGGGAGAAGCGCGGCGAGCGCGGCCTCCGGGTCGCCTTGCAGCTCGGCGAGCTGGGCGCGCGCGGCGAGCAGGTAGTCGCCCCCGTTCGGTTCGAGACCATGCGGGAACTGGTGCCGGGCCGCGGCGTCGAGATGCGCGCGCGCCTCGACCGGCTCGTCCCGGTGACTCGCGATCAGCGCGCCGACCCCGTGCACCAGCAACGCTGATCCGGGGCTGCGCAACACATATGACGCGGTTTCCGCGCCGCCGCGGATCACCGTGTCGAGTTCGGCGAGCGCTTCGCCCCAGCGGCCGCGCCAGTAGTAGTGCACCGCGCCGGCCAGGTGCATTTCGCCGGGTACCGCCCGGATCGCGGCCAGCCGACGCGCGGTGCTCAGGTCGGCGTCGTTGTCGAGCCCGTCCAGCACGCCCAGTTCGGACAGATCCGGCGCGGCCGCTCGATGGTCGACCGCGAACCGTTCGATGGTCGAGCGCAGGGTCTCGTGCCGTCCGCGCCACATCTCCGGCACCTTCGGATCGGCCAGCGTGCGGCGGACTTCCGCGGCCGCTTCGGCGAATTCGCCGCGGCGGTAATAGATGTAGGCGAGGATCCAGCGCATTTCCGCGGCCTGCCTGCTGTCCTTGGTGCGCGCGACGACCGACCGCGCCTCCCCTTCCGGCTCCCGGCCGAGCCAGAACAGCAGCCGGGCGAGCGTGGCGGTGAGCGGTTCGCGGGCCTCGGCGGGCAGCACGGCCTGTTTGACGACCTGTTTGAGCAGGTCCACCGCGATCCGCGGCGACTGCGCGGCGACCGTCCCGATGTGCTCGACCAGCCAGTTCGCGACCCACGGGTCCACCTGCGCGGGGGCGGCGGCCAGCTGCTCGGCGACGCGTTCCGCGCCCGCGCCCGCTCCGTCGAGCGCCTCGGCCAGCTGCCGGTGCAGCGCGACGCGCATCGCGGCCGGGGTCTTTTCGTACAACACGCGGCGCAGCAACGGATGCCGGAACGAGAGCAGATCGCCGGACTCGACCAGCACCCCGGCGGTGAGCGCCTCCTCGACCGCGGCGACGAGCGCGGTCGGCGCGCGTTCGGTGACGATCGCGATGTCGCCGAGCGAGAATTCCTTGCCCAGCAAGGCCGCCCAGCGCAACAGGTCTCGCGCGGAGCTGGAGAGGAAGATCAGGTACAGCGTGATCCGCGAGCCGAGCGGCGACGGGATCGAGCGGCACGAGGTACCGTCGACGATCGCGTGCGCGCCGTCCAGCAGGATCATCGAATTGGCGAGCAGTGTTTCGACGATTTCCGTGGCGTAGCGCGGATTTCCGGCGGCGTGCCCGAGCAGCACCGAGAACATCCGGTTCGGCGGCGCCCCGGTGAGGTCGGCGGCGATCTTCCGGATCTCGTTCTCCGGCATGGGTTTCAGGCGCAGCAGCGAGGTCGCGCCGGACGCCAGTTCCGCGGCCAGCGCTTCGAGCGCGGCCGAGCGGGGGAGCGGACGGCTCGCTCCGACGAGCAGCAACGGCAGCCGCCGGGTCTCGCGGGCGAGGTGCTGCCACACCTGCAGCGTGGTTTCGTCGGCCCACTGCAGATCGTCGACCACGAGCGCGAGCGGCCCGTCCGCGCAGAGCTGCCGGACCAGTCCGAGGATGCCCTCGACCGGGTCCTGCTCCGGGTTCTCGGCGAGCGCCACCGCCAGTTCCGCGCGGCGCAGATCCGAGGCACGCGGGTGCACGCCGAGCGCGTCCAGCAGCGGACGCAAGGCAAAACCCTGGTCGAGCGAGTCGGCGGCGGCGAACAGTGCGGGGTAACCGCTTTCGTGTGCCAGCGCGACGGTTTCGGCCAGCAGCGCCGTCCGGCCGATTCCCGGTTCGCCCTTGACCCACACCGAACGGCCGAGGCCGCCGCCGAGACCGGCGATGGCCTCGCCGAGCACTCGCAGCTCGTCCTTCCGCCCGACAAACGTCGCCGGGCGCGGCGGCAGCACCGGCAGCGGGAAACGGGGGACTTTCGTGGCTGGCGCGGGGGCAACCGCCTCATCGGCGGCCAGCAGCTTCTCGTAAAGCTCCCGCAGCGCGGGCCCGGGCTCGGTTCCGGACGCTTCGATCAGCCGCTCGCGCAGTTCGGTGTAGACGGTGAGCGCCTCTTGGCGCCGGCCCGCCTGGTCGAGTGCTCGCATGAGCAGACCGTGCAGCGGCTCGCGGAACGGGTGTTCCGCGGCGAGTTCGCCGAGCTGCGCGACGAGCCCGGCCGGCTCGCCCGAGTCCATCGCCAGCTCGGCCCGGCGTTCGACGGTGGCCAGCCGGAGTTCCTCCAGCCGGACCCGCTGCGCGGTCGCGTAATGTCCGGACAGGCATTGCAGCGGTGTCCCGTCCCATTCCGCGAGAGCCTCGTCGAGCACGCTCCGCGCCTCGGCCCGGCGTCCCTCCGCGAGCAGCCGGTTGCCGAGGTCGCGCAGGGCGCTGAAGCGGTGGACGTCGATCTGCTCCGGTTCGACGCAGAGCGAGTAGCCGGATCCGGTGGAGGCGATCAGCCGCGATTCGGCCCCCTTGCGGCGGCCCGGTTCGAGGACGCGGCGCAGACCGGAGATGTAGGTGTAGATGCTCCCTTGCGCACTGGCCGGTGGCGCGTCGCCCCACACTGCGTCGATGAGCGCTTCGCGGGAGACGGTGCGGTTCGGCGAGAGGGAGAGCACCGCGAAGACTGTGCGCCGATGAGCGGACCCGAGGTCGAGCTGCCGGTCGCCGAGCCAGGCTCGCACCGGTCCGAGCAGCTGGATTTCCGGCGCCGGGACGCCGCCGGATGCCGACATCGGTCTCCCTTCACGCGCTGACGGATCGTCACACGCCGGATGCCTCTGGTGAGCTTACGCCGAAAAGGTGACGTGGAGGGACTGCCCCAGGTTGCTTCCGCCGGTCTTGTCCAGCGAATTGTCCGGTGGACATCGTCGGGCGGGAGGACCCGCGGTGAACGCCGGGCAAACCGGCGGGGCGCTCCGGCAGGCACACCTGCGGCGACAAAGGGGCATCGGGCTCGCGCCCCGGTTTCCGGACGGGAATCCCTGCGGCAGCCTCGATCGCGGACCCGCGCGCCCGATCGCGGCTTCGACGTGCGGACGGTGAGGAGGAGGCGTGGACCCGGTTCCGGCCCCGGCGGGCCTGCCAGAGCAGGCCGAAAGGTTCGCGGCGGCGATCGACGCCGCGAACGTCTGTCTCGGCACGGTGAACAGCGAAATGGCGGCGCTGCAGGCGTCGTGGCGCGGCGAGGCCGCGGTGCGGTTCGGCCAGGCGATGAACGATTGGGAGCAGCAGTTCGATCGCATCCTCGGAAGTCTGGCAGACCTCGTCGACGTCGCGCGCGGGGCGGCCGCGACCGTCGCCGCAAACTGCTCAGATGAGCGCGTGCGGGGCGCCGACCGACCATGAGCGGAGACCCCGGCTTCGAGCAGGCCGCCGAGGTGCTGTCCCGGATCCGCCGGACGACCGGCGACCTCGGCGCGGTGCTCGCCGAACTGGAGTCCGCGGTGGAACCCGAGCTGGCCGGCTGGCCCGCCGCGGCGCGGGCCCGCTATCGCGAGGCCAAACGGGAGTGGGCCACCGCGCTGGACCGGATGCCCGAATGCCTCGACCGGGCCGCGCAAGCGGTCCGCGAGATCGCCGCCGAAGACCCGAAAAGAGCTCGCTGAACAGCGAAAACCTTGGTTTTCTTCACTGGCCTTCACGAGCGCGCCAGAAAACGTGAAGTTTCGCCCGACACACTGCCTCCAGGCAATGTGGAAAGGGGCAGTCGTGAAGCTCGTCAAGGTCGCAGTGCTCGCCTCGGACCCGATCACCCGGGCCGGAGCGGCGAGCCTGCTCGGCTCGCGCCCGGAGATCGCTCTGCTCGGCCAGGACGCGGCGAGCCAGGCGGACGTGGTCCTCGTGATGGAGGAGCACGTGACCGACCGGGTGCTCTCGCAGGTGCGGGACCTCGGCAGGAAGTCCGAGCAGCTGGCCGGACCGCATCTGGTGATCGTCGTCGACCATTTCCGCGAGAGCGACCTGATGACGGCCGTCGAATGCGGCGTCGTCGCGATCCTGCCGCGCCGCGAAACCGGCGGCGGCGAGCTGGTCTCGGCCGTGCTGGCCGCCGGGGACGGCACGGCGACGCTGCCGCCGCGGCTGCAGGGCGCGCTGCTCGCGCAGGTGCAGCGGATGCGCCGCGACGTGCTCGAGCCGAACGGCCTCACGCTGTCCGGGCTGGCGTCGCGCGAATGCGACGTGCTGCGGCTGGTCGCCGAGGGCTACGGCACCGAGGAAATCGCGACAAAGCTCTGTTATTCGGAGCGGACGGTCAAGAACGTGCTGTACGGCCTGATGACCCGGTGCGGCCTGAACAACCGGGCGCACGCCGTGGCGTATGCCTTGCGCGCCGGCGCGATCTAATGTTCTGACCATGGCACAGACGGCGGTGGAGATCGCTCGCGGAGTGCGGGCAGGAGAGCTGGACCCGGTCCAGGTGACCGAGGAAGCCCTCGCCCGGCTAGCAGCGGCGGACGGCGTCGTCGGGGCTTTCCGCCGCGTGCGCGCCGCCGAGGCGCGGGCCGAAGCCGCCGAAGTCGCGGCCCGCCCGGATCTGGCTTCGCTGCCGCTGGCTGGCGTCCCCGTCGCGGTCAAAGACGTCACCGAGGTCGCCGGCGAGTACCAGGGCTGGGGCTCGGAAGCCGGCCCTCGCACCCCGGCCGATGCCGACGGTTTGATCGCCGCCCGCCTGCGCGCGGCCGGCGCGGTGATCGTCGGCCTGACCCGCGTGCCGGAGCTGTGCATTTTCCCGACCAGCGACGATCCGGACGGCATCGCCCGCAACCCGCGCAACCCGTCCTTCACCGCGGGCGGTTCCTCCGGCGGAAGCGCAGCCGCGGTAGCCGCGGGCCTGGTCCCGATCGCGCACGGCACCGACGGCTTGGGTTCGATCCGCCTGCCCGCCGGAATGTGCGGGATCGTCGGCCTGAAACCCGGCCGGGACGTGGTCCGCGAAGAAACCCCGGGCTGGTTCGGTCTCTCCACCCACGGCCCGCTGGCCACCACGGTCGCCGACGCCGCCCTCCTGATGTCCGTTCTGGCCGACCGCCCGGAATGGGCGACGCTGGCCCCGTCGGGCCCGCAACGCGTCGCGACCTCTACCCAGGTCCCCTTCACCCGGGCCCCGCTGCCGCGCCCGCTTCGCGCCGCCGTCGACCAAGCCGGAGCTCTCCTGGGCTCAGCTGGCCACTCGGTCGCTTCCGCGACGCCCGCCTACCCACTCCGTGCTCTCGGCGGCCTGCTCGCCCGCTGGTTCGCCGGTCCGGCCGAGCAGATCGAGGGGTCCTTCGATCTGTCCCGTCTCCAGCCGCGCACGCGATTCCACGTCCGCCTGGGCCGCTTGACGGCGCGCCTGGTCAACGACCGAGCCCGCGACGAATGGCAGGCGATCGCGGCGCGGTTCTTCGAGTCGCACGACGTGCTGGTGACCCCGACCTTGGCGACGCTGCCGTTGAAAGCCCGCCGCTGGCACCGGGAATCCTGGCTGGCGAACGCGGTCCCGTCGGTGCGGGTGGCCGCGTTCACCGGCCCGTGGAACCTCGCCGGATACCCGGCGCTGTCGGTTCCCGTGGCCCGCCATCCCGTCCACGACCTGGCGATCTGCGTGCAACTGGTGACGCGCCCCGGCGGGGAACCGGTGCTGCTGGGATTGGCGGGCGAGCTGGAATCGGCGAACCCCTGGCCGCGGACGGTCTAGGACTCGCCTGCCTCAACGCCGTGAAGGGCTCCTTGCGGGAATCAGTTTCCCGCAAGGAGCCCTTCACGGACTTCGTTCCAGAACCGCGGTGAGCCGCTTGGGTCAGCTGCTCGGCTTGCCCGCCGTCTGCGGCTGAGACTTCGCGCCGTTCCCGGTCGAACCGTTCTTCGCGCCGTTCCCGGTCGAGGTTTCGGCCGATCCGCCCTTCGCCGACGAACCGTTCCCGGTCGGCGCCTTGGCCGCGGAACCGTTCTCCGGCTTCGGCTTAGGCGACGGTGACGGCGCGGCCTTCGTCTCGACCGGCGCGGGCGAGGGGTCCGGCTTGGCCGGGTCGTCGCCGCCGACGAGCTTCGAGGCGGAAGGCAGCACCGATTCCGACGGCAGCGCCGTCAGCAGACTTTCGCTCCGGCCGAGGATCTCGTCCGCCAGCGCGAGGTTCTTGCGCGCCTGTTCGCGGATCTCGGCGAGCCGCTCGACCTTCCGCGTCGCCGCGGTGGTGCGCTGGGCCGCCTGCGTGGTCGCCTCGTCGAGACGGCGCTTGGCCTCCGCCGTCGCCTCCTCGACGCGCCGGGTCGCCTCCGCGGTGGCTTCCGCGATCCGGCGCTCGGCCTGGTTTTTGCTGGCCGTGCGCTGGTCGGCGATCATCTTCTCGTGCGCGGTGCGCTCGGCGGTGATCTTCGCGTCGAAATCGCGCTCGATCTTGCGGCGCTTGCGCTCGGCTTCGTTGTCGAGGAGTTCCCGGCGCTGCGCCGCCTCGACCGTCAGCCGCTGCACTTCGGCGCGGGTCTCCTTCAGCGCGGCCTCGTGCTCCGAGTGCAGCGCGTCGGCCTGCTTGTCCAGCTCCTCGACCAAGCGGCGGTACCGCTCGCGCAGCTTCGTGGACGCCTCGGTCGACGACGCCCAGTGCTTCTCGGCCGCCACCTCCGCGCGCTTGGTGATCTCCTCGGCCCGCGCCTGCGCCAGCATGACGGTGCGCTGCATCCGCTCGTCCAGGTCCTCGAGCCGCTCCGGCGGCTTCATCAGTTCCTCTACGCGGGCCTGCAGCTTCGCCGTCTCGCCGCGCGCCGCTTCGAGTTCCCGCGACAGCGTGGCGACCTGAGTCGCCGCCGCGTCGCGGTCGGTGATCAGCCGGTGCAGCTGGGCCTCGAGGTGGTCGAGGTACTGCCGCACCTCGGTGCGGTCGAAGCCGCGCCAGGCTTCGGTGTACTCGCGCCGCAGCGGGAGGAGGCCATTGTCTCGCTCGGGAACCATGTCCACGACCGTACCCGCGCACCTGGCGTGCGTGCCGCCAGGAGTGGTGAATCACCGCCCCGGGTCGAATCTTGGCGATGATCTCGCCTGAACGGCCTCACCCCCGCGCGAAGCCGTCACTACCAGTGGAACCCGCGCGAAAGCCGGGCCAGCGCCATCGCCGCGCGGGACAGGTGTTTCTCGCCCCGCCCGATCTTCAGTTTCCCGCTGCCGCCCGCCGCCGCGGAGTCCGGGAAGATCCGGAAACCCTGGTAGGCGATCGCGTCCGTCAGCCCGGGCGCGAGCGTGTAGGTCAGCCCGATCGCCTGGCCCGCCGGGGTGCCGATGTGTTTCGGCCGCCGGACCAGCGCTTTCATTACCATGTCCGCCGCCTGCTCCGGCGATTTCGTCGGGAACGCGTCGTAGATCTTCGTCGGCCGGATCATCGGCGTGCGCACGAGCGGCATGTGGATGGTGGTGAAGGTGATCCCGTCGCCGTGCGTTTCGGTCGCCGCGATCCGGGAGAAGTAGTCCAGCGCGGCCTTCGACGCGGCGTAGGCGGAAAACCGCGGCGCGATTCCCTGCACGCCGATCGAGGAAACGTTCACGATGTGCCCGAATTTCCGCTCCGACATGTGCGGGAGGACCGCCAGGATCAGCCGCACCGCGCCGAAATAGTTGATGGCCATCGCGCGCTCGTAGTCGTGCATCCGGTCGTACGACAGCTTGATCGACCGCCGGATCGACCGGCCGGCGTTGTTCACGAGCATGTCGATCCGGCCGTGTTCGGCGAGCATCGCGTCCACGGCCTTGTGCACCGAATCCTCGTCGGTGAGGTCAGCCGGGTACACCGACGCGGTGCCGCCCGCCGCGATGATCTCGTCGCGCACTTCTTCCAGTTCGTGCTGCCGCCGCGCGACCAGAAGCGGCACCCCGCCCGCAGCGGCGACCTTCAGCGCGGTGGCCCGTCCGATGCCCGACGACGCGCCGGTGATGATCACCCGGCGGCCGTCCAGCTCGCCGCGCGGACCGTGCTTGCGTGCGCGGAACGGGTCGAGGTGTTCGCGCCAGTAGCGCCACAGCGTCGGCGCGTATTCCTCGAGCCGGGGCACCTCGACGCCGCTGCCGGCCAGTGCCTTCCGGGTTTCCGCGGACGCGAACACCGACGGGAACGCCATCGTTTCGAGCAGCACCGGCGGAATGCCGAGCCGCTCCAGCACCGCGTCGCGGGCGATGGTGAATCCGGGAATGTGCTCGCTGAGCTTGACCAGCCCGACGATTCCCTTCGACACCTTGTCGCCGAGCTGCACGGTGATCGTCGGCGCCCCGGCGGCGCGGGCGAACGCGTTGTAGACCGACACCACCGGCTGCGGCTCGGGGTTCACGAGGTGGAAGGCGCGGCCGTCGAGACCCGGCGTGGTGACCAGTTCCAGCAGGGCCTTCGCGACGTAGTCGACCGGAACCACGTTGGTGTCGCCCAGATCCGGGCCCGCGGTCGGGAGGTCGGGCAGCCCGGCGAGCCTGCTGATCGCGGGGAAGAGGTAGTACGGGCCGTCGACCTTGTCCATCTCGCCGGTCTGCGAATCGCCGACGACGACCGCGGGCCGATACACCCGCCACGGCACCTCGTGCTGTTCCCGGACGAGCTTCTCCGCCTCGAATTTGGTGCGGTGGTACGGCGTGATCAGCCGCTGGCCCACGTCGAACATGTCCTCGGTGAACAGTCCCTCGTGGTCGCCCGCGACGGCGACCGACGAGACGTGGTGCAGACAACCGGCGTTCAGGTCCGCGGCGAGGTCGAGGACGTTCTGCGTACCCTCCACATTGGCCCGGATGCTGGTTTCGTCGTCGGCGGTGAGGTCGTACAGCGCGGCGAGGTGGATGACGTGGTCGACGCCGCGCAGCGCCTCCCGGTCCGCTTCGGACACTCCCATCAGCGGTTCGCCCAGGTCGCCGGTCACGAGCGTCACGCGGTCTGGATGCGGCCATCCGTCGACGAGCGCGGACAGCTTCTCCCGCGACGACGCGCGCACCACGAGCGCGACCCGTTCCACGTCCGGCCGGGTGAGCAGCTGCCGGGTGACCTGGCGTCCGATCAACCCGGTCGCACCCGTCACCAAGAACTTCGCCATCTCCATCACCCTCCGCCGTGCCGCCGCCTGGACCCATGGGCATTCTGCTGCATGGACGCCGCCCTGACCACAACGCGGCAGGGTGATGTTACTCGCAAGTAACTTAGCATCGGCAAGGATTTTCGCAGGTGACGCGGATTTCCGCGCGCGCCGGGCTCGGCGGATACTGCGCGAATGGACCCCTCGCGCGTTATCCGCGGGGCTTGAGGGGACCCCTCACTCCGGGTCCGCGATCACCACGCGGTTCTCCTCGTACCCGTCGCTCCCGCCGATCCACCGTCCGCCGCAGGTCACCAGGACCACCCGATGCGGCCCGGCCTGCCCGAAGAGATCGTCGGCGCGGCTCGGCAGATCGTCCTTGTGCACGGTGACCAGCTGCGAAATCCGGTACCGGCTCGTTTTGCCCGCGCGGTCCACGATCGTGACCACGCCGCCGATGCGTTCGCTCCACAGCTCCGAAAACGGGCCGGTCGCGCCGCGCCAGTTCACGTGGCCGGCGAACACGCTCGCGCCGCTGACCGCGTCCAGATCCGCACCCCACCAGGCTGCCTGGCCGATGTCCGACGGCACCGGAAGCGTGTTGCCGGGTCCGAGGTCCTGCCGCACCATCGCCGCGGTCCCGCCGCCGGGCAGCCGGATCGTGCCCGGCGCCTGCGGTCCCGGTTGCGGAGCTTCCCGGTGCTCCGCGGGCGCGGCGGGCGGTGCGGCCGCCGAACTGCTGGGCGGCGGGACCGAACTGCTCGACGGCGGAGGCGGCGCGGGAGCCAGCTGCTGCGGGGAAGCGGCCGGAACGGCGGCGGTGGCCGGGGACGCGCTCCCGGCCACCACCGTCGTCGGCGGCGAACTGATCACGACCGTCGCGAGTTCCACTGCCAGCACGCTCGCCGCGCCGAGCACGAACCCGCCGATCAGCCGTCCTTTTCCGCTCATTGCCCTTGCTGCTTTCGATTACCGCCGGGCCGACCGCCGAGCGGCGAACCCGACCAGCGCCGACCCGACGAGCACCAGCGCCGCGAGACCCGCGATGCCGGAGGGGGAGAAGCTCGTCTCGACAGTGCCCTTCGCCATCGTCACCGGCAGGTCGCCGGCGGGAATCGCGTGCGGCACTTCGTTCGGCGTGTTGGCCACCGTCAGCGCGAGTGTGCCGCCCGGCGTCAACGAGCCGCACGCAGCGGGCGGGTTGTTCGGGTCGAACGCGTTGGTGTAGCCCGGCGGCGCGTTCACCTCGACCACGCAGACCTCCTGCGGGGCCAGCAGGTTCTCGACGGTCGCGGTCCCGTTGTCGCCGCTGGTGGTGACCACCGCGGGCTGTCCGTCGGGTCCGGTGAGGGGCTTGCCGTTCTGGCTGGTGGCCGCGGTCTTGCGGTCCTTGCCGGTGACCCGCAGCGTCGCGCCGCCGATGCCCTTGCCGGTCTTGGCGTCGGTCTTGGTGACCTGCACCTTGCCCGGCTTCGCCACGGCCACGACGCCCTGCGCGGTCAGCTGCTTTTCGCCGCCCGTGCCGACGACGCTCTGGATCCCGTCCTTGGTGTTGACCGGGTTCTGCACGGTCGGCTTGTCCGCGGGCGCGGACAACGACGCGACGAGCTTCGGCTGGTCACCGGTAGGCGTGACCTTCACCGAGACCGTGCCGTTCGCATCGGTCTTCAGCGTCGTGTCTTTCTGCGCGGCCTGCGGCGCGGAGTTGCCGGACGAGGAATCCGCTGTCTTCTCCACGTCCGGCTGCTTGTCCGCTTGGCCGACAGTCCCGTCGGTGGCGGTCAGCTTCACCGGAACGTCCGGGATGCCCCTGCCCTGGGAGTTCTTCACCGTGACCGTCCAGGTCGCGGGCTGGCCGAGGCGCTGGTCGCCCTTCGGCACGACGACCGACGCGGTCCACGGGCCGCGGTTCGCCTCGGCCTCGGCCTTCATCTTGGCCACGTCGTTCTTGGCGTCCGGGGTAAGGGCGTCGAAGTATTTCTGCTCGGGATAGGCGGCCTTGTCCGGGGGCGTGCCGAAGTTCGTGTCGCCGGGCGTGTGCGTCGGGGCGGTCCACGAGTGCAGCAGGTGGGCCAGTGCGGCGGCCTCGTCGTCGTTCGTGGTGCTGCCGTAGCGCAACAGCAGGTACGAGATGTTGCCCGCGACGTCGGGCTTCAGCTTGTCGCCCCACTTCGTCAGCAGTTCATCGCCCGGCTGGTACGCCTCGTCGCTGCCCGGCGCCTTCAGATGGAACCGGACGCAGAACACGTTCTTGCCGCCCACCTGGTACGAACCAAGCCAATCCTCGTACGTGGTGCCGTTCTCGGTGTGCTCGATGTTCCGGCCAGGGCCTTTCACCGGGCTCGCGGCAGCCGAGGCAACCCCCGGCGTGGTTACGGAGAGTGCGCCGAGCAGTGCGGTCGCGACCAGCCCGGTGGCCGCGCGCCAGCGAGCGCGCGGGCGTGAGATCCACCCCATGGTGTGTTGGCTCCTTCGACGTGCCTGCCGACGCCTCAGCGGCGTCCTCGCAGTTCACCTGATCGAACAACTCCCCGACACGCGTTCGGTCACTTCCCGGACACGCGATGTGAAGGTTCGCGGGTCACCATGGGGGTTGTCTAGAGACCATCGGGTGACCTGCGGTGAACGGTCGTGACCTTCATCGCCTACGGTGGCCGTAACGGGGGTCGCCCACCCGTGCGGGTGATGAGTAAAATCGGCTTTACCCGAACGGGAACCAGCGAGCCGTCGCGGTCGTTGAACCCGATGCAAGGTGCCAGAAAGTCCAGGAGGACAGGTGCGTTCCAGCAGCAACCCGGCGTTCCGCAATCTCCCGCGCGGCGGGGCCGCGACCGGGCAGTACGGGCCGAACGTCGGCTTCGACCAGCCCTACGGCCAGCCGCAGGGCCAAGCCGTCCCGGGTTACGGCCCTGGGCAGATGGGTGCCGCCTCCGCCGACCGTCCGATGACGGTCGACGACGTCGTCATCAAGACCGGCATGTCGCTCGGCGTCGCGCTCGTCATCGGCGTGCTCACGGCGATCTGGGCGCAGACCCAGCTCGTGCGCGATGCGCTCGGCAGGCTCACGCCGACCGGTCCGCTCCTCGGCGCGCTGCTCGGCGGGTTGGTGGTGGGCCTCGTCGTCTCGCTGGTGATCATCTTCAAGCAGAAGCCGAGCGGTCCGCTCACGCTCGTCTACTCCGGCGCCGAGGGCCTCTTCCTCGGTGCGATCAGCGGCCTGCTCGAGGTGTTCCTGCCGGGCATCGCCCTGCAGGCACTCATCGGCACCGCCGGCGTGTTCATCGCGATGCTGGTCGTTTACAAGACCGGCGCGGTGAAGGTCACGCCGAAGCTCACCAAGTGGATCGTCGGCGCGGTCGCCGGCGCGGCGATCCTGATGCTGGTCAACCTGATCACCGCGCTGTTCTTCGGGTTCAACCCGCTGCGCGACGGCGGCCCGCTCGCCATCGTGTTCAGCCTGGTGGTCATCGGCATCGCCGCGTTCAGCTTCCTGCTCGACTTCGACCAGGCCGACAAGATGATCCGCGCCGGCATGCCGTCGAAGTGGGCCTGGTACGCCGCCTTCGGCCTGATGACCACGCTGGTGTGGCTGTACCTGGAGATCCTGCGCCTGCTGTCTTACCTGCGCGACTAGCCGTCGTACAGGTTTCCCGGGAAGGGGCGCTCCGCGTTACGCGGAGCGCCTTTTCTGTTTTTCTGCCGAGAATCTCTGCGAGCCCCCTCGGCCGTCGTGTTGGATATGCCCGGTCGGAATCTTTCTTTCGGGTTTTCGAGGTACCACGTGAGCGTCCCCCCGCACGGGCACGGACCGCAGCCGGGCTACGGCCAGAACGGCCCGTCGCCGTTCCAGCAGCACTACGGCCCGGGCGGGATGCCGCCGCAGCCAGGCCCGCGGCGCAAGTTCCCGACCCGGATCGCGGTCCTGATCGCCGTCGCGGTGGCAGTCGTGGTCGCGGGCGTCGCCATCGGTTTCTTCACGTTCGGCAACTCGACCAGCAACACCCACGCGAGCGACTGCATGCACATCGAGAAGTCCGGCTCGACCACGACGACGAAAACCGTCGACTGCACGGACCCCGGCGCGAACGTCAAGGTCGCGGTCACCCGCGCCAACCGGAGCGGAAGCTGCCCGCGCGGCGACTACTACCGCTACACCACGGGCGGCAAGAACCGCCGCGTGCTCTGCCTGATTCCCAACGTCCAGCAGGGGGATTGCCTCTCCGGGCTGCAGACGGCCACGACGACCTACCAGAAGGTCGCCTGCGCGGACCCGCAGAAGAACGCGGAAATAGTCAAGGTGGTGCCCGGCGCGAAGGACCGTTCGGCGTGCGAGGGCAGCGGTTCGACCGCGGCCCGCTGGTACTCCGACCCCGAGGAAGCCATCTGCATCAAGAGCTGACCAGGGCGGTACAAAGGGGCCGTCCGGACGCCCGGTTTCGGCCGTTCGTCGCACTCCGTGAGACAGGCTGCGTCGGGGCCGCACCGGGACCTAACGTGGATCGCCGCCCGCTGCCGGGCGGGCCCCGTTAATCCCCGACACCCCCAGGAGACGTGGTGGCGACCACTGATTCCCCTGTCGACGAGCGAAAGCTCCTCGATTTTCCAACCTCCTGTGCGGCTCCGGCGCCTAAACCGGAAGAGCCGGTCAAGGTCGTCCCGCTGGTCGTCGCCGCGGTGCTCGCGGTCGGGCTGACCGCCTACGTCTGGGCCGCGCACGGCGCGAAGTTCGGGGTCCTGCTCGTGCTGGGGCTGTTGCTCGGCCTGGCTCTTTTCCACTCCCGTTTCGGTTTCACGTCCGCCTGGCGGCAGTTCATCGCCGTCGGCAACGGCCAGGGCCTTCGCGCGCACACCCTCCTGCTCGGCACGGCCGCGACGCTCATCGCCCTTATCTGCGGCACCGGCGCGGGCCTCTTCGGCAGCAAACCGCTGCCGGTGGCGAACGTCGGGCCGATCGGGCTCGCGTTGTTCGTCGGGGCCACGCTGTTCGCGATCGGCATGCAGCTCGGCGGCGCGTGCGCGTCCGGGACGCTGTTCGCGGTCGGGGCCGGGCAGTCGACGATCGTGCTGACGCTCGGCGGGTTCGTCACCGGCTCGGTCCTCTACACGTGGGGCTATCCGCTTTTCACCGGCTGGCCGCAGGTTTCCGGTTTCCTGCTGTCGGACCACGTCGGCTGGTTCGGGTCGTGGGCGATCACGATCGCGGTGCTCGTCGCGATCGTCCTCGTGACCCGGCTGGTGCAGAAGCGCCGGGTGCCGCCGCCGGTCGACACCGTGCCGACGGCACGCGGGTTCGCCCGGATCTTCCGCGGCTCGTGGCCGATCCTCGTCGGCGCGGTCGTGCTCGGCGTGCTGGCCGGCGCGGTGTACCTGGTTTCCGGCGGCATCTGGGGCGTGACGAGCGCGTTCAGCCTGTGGGGCGCGAAAATCCTCCAGGTGTTCGGGCTGCACCCGGAGCACTGGGAGTTCTGGCGGCTGAAGGCGAACGCGGTGTCGCTGTCCAAGCCGATCTGGCAGGACAAGACGAGCCTCACCGACATCGGCATCATGATCGGCGCGTTCGTCGCCGCCGCGGCCGCGGGCGCGTGGAAGATCCACAGCTCGATCCCGTGGCGCACCGCGGTCGCCGCGATCCTCGGCGGAATCCTGATGGGCATCGGCGCGCGACTGGCGAACGGCTGCAACATCGGCGCGTACCTCGGCGGCATTTCCGTCGGCAGCCTGCACGGCTGGCTGTGGGGCGCGTTCGCGCTTTTCGGCACCTGGATCGGGCTGAAACTGCGGCCGTTGTTCGGTTTGGGCAACCCGGTGCGCACGGACAGTATCTGCTGACTCGCGCGGGGACTTTTCGCAGGTCATCGCGGCTGCGCGAAAAGTACCCACGCGGTTCGTCCGCCAGCGAAAAAGGCTGCGTCGCCGCTTGCCGCTCGGCTAGTCTGGAGCGTGCGCAAGGGGGAACCGCGGTCGTATTGTCGCGTCGCGGGCTTGCGCTTCACCACTCACAGATGGGGTTCCGCATGTCCGCACCAGCGGATCCGGCCGTGCCGGATGCCGGTGACAAACTCGACCGGGGAGTGCTGAAGGTCGCTTCCGTGGTGGTGCTCGGCGCCATCATGGCGATCCTCGACACCACCGTGGTCAACGTCGCTCTCCAGAAGCTCACCATCCAGTTCACCACGTCGTTCGACACCATCCAGTGGGTCGCGACCGGCTACATGCTGGCGCTCGCGACCGTCATCCCGGTCACCGGATGGGCGTCCGACCGGTTCGGCACGAAACGGCTGTACCTGCTCGCGATCGGCACCTTCCTGGTCGGGTCGATGCTGGCCGGGCTCGCCTGGAACGTCGAATCGCTGATCGCGTTCCGCGTCGTGCAGGGCCTGGGCGGCGGCATGCTGATGCCGGCCGGCATGACGATCCTGACCCGGGCGGCCGGTCCGCAGCGGATCGGCCGGGTGATGGCCGTGCTGGGCGTCCCGATGCTGCTCGGCCCGATCTGCGGCCCGATCCTCGGCGGCTGGCTGGTCGATTCGGTGAGCTGGCGCTGGATCTTCTACATCAACGTCCCGATCGGCGTGATCGCCTTCGTGCTCGCGCTGCGGCTGCTGCCGAAGGACAACCCGGAACCGGGCAACCCGTTCGACTTCCTCGGCATGCTGATGGTGTCGCCGGGGCTGGCCGCGCTGATCTTCGGCGTCTCGCGGATCCCGTCCACCGGCACCGTCGCGGACCTCGAGGTGTGGCTGCCCGCATTGGCCGGGCTGGTGCTGCTGGTCGCGTTCGTGCTGCGGGCGCGGACCATGGAGCATCCGCTGATCGACCTGAAGCTGTTCCGCAACCGGTCGTTCTCGGTCGCGATGATCACGATGTCGGTGTTCTGTATCGGCTTCTTCGGCGCGATGCTGCTGCTGCCCACGTATTTCGTGCTGGTGCGCGGCGAGACCGCGCTCAACGCGGGTCTGCTGCTGGCCCCGCAGGGCCTGGGCGCGATGCTGGCGATGCCGGTCACCGGACGGCTCGCGGACAAGATCGCCGCGCGCAAGATCGTGCTGCCCGGCCTCGTCTTGATCGCGCTGGGCATGGTGGTGTTCACGCAGGTCAGCGCGACCACGCCGTACTGGCAGCTGTTGTCCGCGCTGTTCGTGATGGGCATCGGCATGGGCTGCACGATGATGCCGATCACCTCGGCCGCGCTGCAGACCTTGCGGCCCAAGGACATGGCGAAGGCCTCGACCGCGACGAACATCCTGCAGCAGACCGCGGGCGCGATCGGGTCCGCGGTGATGTCGATCATCCTGGCGGCGCTGCTCGCCGGGAAGTTCGGCGTCCCCACGAGCCAGGGCCAGCTGGTCGCCACCGCGGCGACGATGAACCCGGCGACGCACGACGCCGCGGCCGGCCTCGCGGGCGAGTCGTTCGCGACGACGTTCCTGTGGGGGACGATTCTGCTGGCGCTGTGCCTGGTGCCCGCGTTCTTCCTGCCGAAGAAACGCGTGGTGCCCGAGGCGGCGGAATCCGGCGAGACCGCTCCGCCGGTGCTGATGCACTGACGTTCTATCCGACGAGAAGGGCCGCCCGCGAAACCCCGCGGGCGGCCCTTCTCGTTGCCGGAACTAGGAAAGCCGCTCCAGAACCATCGCCATGCCCTGTCCGCCGCCGACGCACATCGTCTCGAGGCCGAACTGCTTGTCGTGGTGCTGAAGGGAGTTGATCAGCGTCGAGGTGATCCGCGCGCCGGTCATGCCGAACGGGTGGCCGACCGCGATCGCGCCGCCGTTGACGTTCAGCCGGTCCAGGTCGATGCCGAGGTCGCGGTAGGACGGGATGACCTGCGCGGCGAACGCCTCGTTGATCTCGACCAGGTCGATGTCCGAAATGGACAGACCGGCGCGGGACAGCGCCTGCTTCGACGCCTCGACCGGGCCGTAGCCCATGATCTCCGGCGACAGCCCGGTGACGCCGGTGGACACGACGCGCGCCAGCGGCGTCAGGCCCAGTTCGCGCGCCTTCGTGTCGGACATGATCACGACGGCCGCCGCGCCGTCGTTGAGCGGGCAGCAGTTGCCGGCGGTGATCCGGCCGTCGGGGCGGAAGACCGGCTTCAGCCCGGACACGCCCTCAAGCGTGACGCCCGCGCGCGGACCGTCGTCCTTCGACACGACCGTGCCGTCCGGGAGCGTGACCGGCGTGATGTCCTTGGCCCAGAAGCCGTCCGCGATGGCCTTCTCGGCGAGGTTCTGCGACCGCACGCCGAACTCGTCCATCTCCTCGCGGGTGATGCCCTTGAGCCGCGCGAGGTTCTCCGCGGTCTGGCCCATCGCGATGTAGACGTCCGGGAGCTGCCCGTTCTCGCGCGGGTCCTGCCAGCTGTCCGCACCGGACTCGGCGGTGGCCTGCGTGCGCGCCTCGGCCTCGGCGAACAGCGGGTTGTGCGTGTTCGGCCAGGAGTCGGAGCTGCCGTTGGCGAACCGCGACACGGTCTCGACGCCCGCCGAGATGAAGACGTCGCCCTCGCCCGCCTTGATCGCGTGCAGCGCCATCCGGGTGGTCTGCAAGCTGGAGGAGCAGTACCGGGTGATCGTGCAGCCGGGCAGGTGGTCGTAGCCGAGTTCGACGGCCACCGCGCGGCCCATGTTGAAGCCGGACTCGCCGCCGGGCAGGCCGCAGCCGAGCATCAGGTCGTCGATGTCGGCCGGGTCGAGCTGGGGCACCTTGTCCAGCGCCGCGCGCACCATCTGCACGGCCAGGTCGTCGGGACGCATCCCGACCAGCGAGCCCTTCCCGGCGCGTCCGATCGGGGAGCGGGCGGTGGAGACGATGACAGCTTCGGGCATGACAGACACATCCTCGGGTCGGCGGCACTAAGCGGTTGCTCACCATCTTGCCGCGTCCGGCGTCCGATCGAAAGCCGAAGGCGACATGCACCACCTTGCTCCCGTGGGAGGATTTCCGCCGTGACAGAGCGCAACCGGGTGTTGTCCACGCGCACCATCGCGTGGTGGGGGACCGGCATCGTGCTGCTCGCGGCCGTCGCGGCGGCTCTGCTGCTGTGGCTGCTCGGCGGCGGCACCCCGGCGGATTCGTCTCGGCTCGACGCGTTGCGCACGGCCTCGAGCATCGTCGTCGGCACCGGCGGCGCGGCCGCGCTCCTGCTCGCCGCGCGACGCCAGCGGTCCGCGGAACTGAATCTGGAACAGAAGGACCACGACGCAACCGAGCGCCGGATCACCGACATGTACGGCAAGGCCGCCGACCAGCTCGGCAGCGACAAGGCCCCGGTCCGGCTGGCCGGGCTGTACGCGCTCGAACGGCTCGCGCAAAGCCACGCGGACCAGCGGCAGACCATCGTCAACGTCCTCTGCGCGTACCTGCGGATGCCGCTCGACGGCACGGACGAAGAGGTCCAGGTGCGCAAGGCCGCGCAGCGGATCCTGATGCTGCACCTGCGCCCGGGCGCCGGGGAGGAACCGAACGGGTCGTACTGGCCGGACATCGACCTCGACTTCTCCGGAGCCAAGCTCATCGCGCTGACCCTGTCACACTGCCGGATCCGTTCCATTGTTTGCTATCAGACCGAATTTCAGGAAATCGCGACCTTTCGCGGTACGGAATTCGGCACCAAAGCCGATTTTCATGAAGCCACGTTCCACGACCGCGCGGACTTCCGCGGCACCGTCTTCGGCGGCGAGCGCGACGTTTTCCGCGGCACGAAGTTCGAACAGCACGCGGAATTCGGGATGAACTCGGAAGCCCGGCTGGCCGGAGCGCTCGCGAAGCCCGGATACAAACGCTCCTGGCCGCCCGGCTGGACCGAGGAACCCGGCGACGACGGCTGGCTCCGCGTGGTCCCTTCGAGCGTTCCGGAATAACGGCGGAACCACCAAGATTCGTGGAGAGTCAACGCGCAGTGGATCCCCGACCAGGAGGTGAACCGGCAACGGGGGCCATCAAGCGTTGGGGTGCGGCACCGCGGGCCGGGACGGATCTCCGGGACGGGATCACGGATCGGCGTGCGGCGGTCCCGAGCTAGCCGGTCCGGCACCCGCCTGTTTAGGCTGGCCGGGTGGAGTACGCAGAACACATCGTGGACCTCGTGGGCAACACCCCGCTGGTCAAGCTGAATTCGCTTACGCGGGGGCTCAAGCCGCTCGTGCTCGCCAAGGTCGAGTACGTCAACCCGGGCGGCAGCGTGAAGGACCGGATCGCGCTGCGGATGATCGAGGCCGCCGAAGCCTCCGGCGAACTGCGCCCTGGCGGCACGATCGTGGAGCCCACCTCGGGCAACACCGGGGTCGGGCTCGCCATGGTCGCCCAGCGCAAGGGCTACCAGTGCGTGTTCGTCTGCCCGGACAAGGTGAGCGAGGACAAACGCAACGTGCTGCGCGCGTACGGCGCCCGCGTCGTCGTATGCCCCACCGCGGTCGCTCCCGAGCACCCCGACTCCTACTACAACGTGTCCGACCGGCTCGTGCGCGAGATCGAGGGCGCCTGGAAGCCCAACCAGTACGCCAACCCGGAGAACCCGGCCAGCCACTACTACTCCACCGGCCCCGAGCTCTGGCGGCAGACCGACGGCAAGATCACCCACTTCGTCGCGGGCGTCGGCACCGGCGGCACGATCTCCGGCACCGGCAAGTACCTGAAGGAGGTCAGCGACGGCCGCGTCCAGGTCATCGGGGCCGATCCCGAGGGCTCGGTGTACTCCGGCGGCAGCGGCCGGCCGTACCTGGTCGAGGGCGTCGGCGAGGACTTCTGGCCGGAAACCTACGACCGGAACATCGCGGACCAGATCATCCCGATCAGCGACGCGCACTCCTTCGAGACCACGCGCCGGCTCGCGACCGAGGAAGGCCTGCTCGTCGGTGGTTCCTGCGGGATGGCCGTGGCCGCCGCGCTGAAGCTGGCCGAGGGGCTGACCGAGGACGACGTCGTGGTCGTGCTGCTGCCCGACGGCGGCCGCGGCTACCTCACCAAGGTGTTCAACGACGGCTGGATGTCGTCCTACGGCTTCCTCCCGCCGGACTCCTCCGGCGCGACCGTCGGCGACGTGCTGACCCGCAAGTCCGGTGCGCTGCCCAGCCTCGTGCACTCGCATCCGAACGAGACGGTCGCCGAAGCGGTGGCGATCCTGTCGGAATTCGGCGTGAGCCAGATGCCCGTGGTCAGCGCCGAACCGCCGGTGATGGCCGCCGAGGTGGTCGGCGCGGTCAACGAGCGCGATCTGCTCGACGCGCTGTTCACCGGCAAGGCCCAGCTGGCCGACCGGCTGGAGACGCACATGTCGCCGCCGCTGCCCACGATCGGGGCCGGCGAGCAGGTGAGCGCCGCGATGAAGGCGCTCGAGGGGGCCGACGGCGCGCTGGTGCTGATCGACGGCAAGCCGGCGGGCGTCGTCACCAGGCACGATCTGCTCGCGTTCCTCGCGGGCCGGTAGGCCGGACCTCGCGGAAGGCCGGCCGGGGCGTCTGCGAGCGTCCCGGCCGGGCATCCGATAGCGTTACGGCCGAATAGAACTTTTTCGCGTCCTCGTCAAGGGGGTTCAAGACCCACATGAGTGCTCCGCAGCCACCGAACCAGCCCTGGGACGGCGGCCAGCAGCCGCCGCAGGGCCCGTCGAGTGGTCCTACACCGCAGCAGGACAGTCCCTTCGGCGCGTCGGAGCCGACCCAGGTGGTCCAGCCGGGCCAGCCGCAGCAGCCCTCCCATGGCGGCGGCACCTTCGGCGACACCCCGGAACCGACGCAGGTCGTGCAGCCGGGACAGCCGGCTGACTCGAACGCCACCCAGGTGGTCAACCCCGTGAGCGCCGAGGGCAACGCCGAGTCGACGCAGCTGGTCCCGCCGAGCCAGCAGCCGCAGAACATCCCGTACGCCCCGCCGCCGAGCGCGGCGGACAACCCGGCCGCGGTCGCCGGGTTCGGCGCCCCGCAGGGCTTCGGCCAGCCGGGTCAGCCCGGGCAGCCGGGACAGCCGGGACAGCCGCCGCAGGGCTTCGGCCAGCCGGGCGGCTACGACCAGGGCGGCTTCGGCGGCCCGCCGCAGGGCGCGTTCGGCCAGCCCGGGCAGCCGGGTCAGCAGGGCTTCGGCCAGCCCGCACAGTTCGGCGCGTCCCCCGCGCAGTCCTCGGGCGGCGGCAACGCGCTGTACGGCTACATCGCCGGCGGCATCACCGCGGTGCTCGGCCTGGTCGCGCTGATCGTCTCGTTCGGCTACATGAGCGACACCAGCGACTACTCGAAGATGTACGACAGCTCGAGCCGGTACCAGAAGCTGTTCGACGAGGCCGGTCTCGCGTCGCCGGGCACGCTGTGGTTCTACGTGATCATGATCCTGGTCGGCGCGGTGATCGCGCTGGCAGGCGGCGTCGCGCTGGCGCTCGCCTCGCGCGCCGCCGTGCTGCGCAAGCTCGCCCCGATCGGCGTGCTCGTCGGTGGCGTGCTGCTGCTGCTGTTCTCGATCCTGGCGAAGTCCGGGACCTCGGTCAGCAGCTCCTTCGCCGACAAGTACGGCGGCGCCGGCTCCAGCGCGACGAGCGGCGGCGGCATGCTGACGCTGATCCTCGGCATCATCATCCTGATCATCGGCGTAGTCGCGATCATCCCGGCCACCTCGCAGTACGTCGGCCTCGGTTCGTCCTCGGGCGGCTCCGGCGGTCCGGGCGGCCCCGGTGGGCCGGGTGGCCCTGGTGGCCCGCAGCAGCCGGGCGGCTTCGGCGGACAGCAGGGCTTCGGCCAGCCGCAGTCCGGCGGTTTCCCGCCTCCGGGCGGACCCAACCCGGGCAGCGGCGGCTTCCCGCAGCCGGGCCAGCCGGGCGGTCCGAACCCGGGCAGCGGGGGCTTCCCGCAGCCGGGCTTCGGCCAGCAGCCGCCTCCCGGTTACGGCCACCCGGGCCAGCAGCCGGGCTACGGCCAGCCGCCGCAGCAGCCGGGCGGTTTCGGCCAGCCGGGCCAGTACCCGCCGCCGGGCGGGCAGCAGCCCCCTCCGGGCTACGGCCAGCCGGGCCAGCAGCCGCCGCAGCAGTGGTGACTCGCTGAATCTCCGCGAAGGGCGTCTCCGTCTCGCGACGGCGGCGCCCTTCGTCGTTTCCGGTCCGTTTTTCGCGGGATTCGCGAAAAGGTGGTGGCCTTTTCCCGGCGGTTCCGGCAGCCGGGGGAATTGCGGCGCCCATGCGCTCGCGCCGGTCCCTCATCGCGCATTTCCGGGCTAGGGTGGGCGCCGTCCGAATCGCCTTTCCAAGCCAGGGGGGATCTGCCGTGAGCGGCCTGCACGGACTTCCGGCACGGCAGCGGGAACGGGAATCCTCCGAGGCCGAGCCGGTGCCGTACCGGCCGAACGGGAGCACCGCGATCGCGGCCGGGTTGTTCGGGCTCGTCGCCGCCGCGACGTCCGGGTACCTTCCGGCAAAGCTGTTCCTCGACATTCCGTCCGGGTTCAGCCTCGGCGACCTCCCGCCGTTGACGCTCGCCGATCTCGCCGCGTACCTGGCCGCTTCGCTGGTCTTGCTGCTCGGTGCGATCGCGACCTTTTTCCGCGCCACAGCCGGCGCGGTGCTGCTTATCGCGGGCTCGTTGCTCGCACTTAGCGCGCTTCTGCTGGAGCCCGCGCAGGGCGGTTCGCCGGCGTATCTCGCCTACTTCCGGACGCTGCTGCGGTTCGAGAATTTCGCCGCGCTCGACCGCGTCGCGCTGGCGGCGGCGGTGCTGCTCGTGCTGGTGCTGGCGGGCCTGCCGCGGACCTTCGGCTACTTGCGCTATCGCGTACCCGTCGTACCCGTTTCGTCACCCTCGCGACAGTGGTAATTCCGCCCCGAAAACGGGGCGGACCTGGCACGATACAAGCACTCCACCCGCCGCCCGGCGGGCCCGATGCACCGAGGACTCCCCGTGACTTACCCCCAGAACCCGCAGGGCCAGCCCCAGCAGCCGCAGAGCGGCCCGTTCCCCGGGCAGCCGTATCCGGCGAGCCAGCCGTACCCAGGCGCGCCGCAGCAGCCGTTCGCCCCGCCCGCCGCAGGTCAGCAGTACCCGGCGTACCCGGGCGGGCCTGGCGTGTACCAGCAGAAACCGAACGGCGCGACCGCGATCATCGCGGGGATTCTCGCGATTCTCGGCGGGATCTTCGCGATCATCGGCGTGATCGCCTCGGTCGTGGTGATCGCGAACGTCCACACGACGATGTGGCAGTTCTACCTGACGCTGGTCGTCGACGCGGTCCTCGTCGGCCTGCTGTTCTTCGGCGGCATCGGCCTGTTCCTGCACAAGCCGGCCGCTCGGCTGTGCACGATCATCGGCTGCGGGCTGACGATCGCGCTGGGAATCGTGTCGGTCATCGCCGCGTCGGCCATGACCTCGAGTCTCCACACCAGCAGCAGCGCGCAGATCCTGGGCGCGGGCATCGGCGGTGCGTTGGTCGGGATGATCCCGCCGGTCGCGACGCTGGTGCTGGCGATCGTGAAGCCCACCGCCGACTGGGTCAACTACCGTCCGGGTGCGCCGGCCCAGCAGGGCGGCTACCCGGCGCCGCAGGGCTGGTGAGCGACGGGCTGCCGGTGCGGGTTTTGTGCCGGCAGCCCTCCCGCATGGTGAGTTGCCTCCCATCTGATGGGATTGTCGGGGGTGCCCCGTACCCTGGGAACCATGGCCGACGACTACTCCGTCCTGGGTTTTGAAACACGCGCGATCCACGCCGGGCAGCAGCCCGATCCCCGCACGGGTGCGGTCATCGTGCCGATTTACCAAACGTCCACGTACGCGCAGGACGGCGTAGGCGGCACCCGCGAGGGCGGCTACGAGTACTCGCGCACCGCGAACCCCACGCGGACCGCGCTGGAGGAAGCCCTCGCGTCGCTCGAAGGAGCCCGGCACACGCTGGCGTTCGCGTCCGGCATGGCCGCGTCCGACGCGGTGCTGCGCACGGTCCTGCGCCCCGGCGATCACCTGGTCCTGGGCAACGACGCGTACGGCGGCACGTTCCGGCTGATCGACAAGGTGCTCAGCCTGTGGGGCGTCGAGCACACGGTCGCCGACCTGAGCCGCAACGACGAGGTCCGGGCCGCGATGCGCCCGGAGACCAAGCTGATCTGGTGCGAGTCGCCGACCAACCCGCTGCTGGGCGTCGCGGACATCGCCGCGCTGGCCGGTGTCGCCCACGACGCGGGCGCGCGGCTGGTCGTGGACAACACCTTCGCCACGCCGTACCTGCAAACCCCGCTGGCCCTCGGCGCGGACATCGTGGTGCACTCGACCACCAAGTACCTGGGCGGCCACTCGGACGTCGTCGGCGGTGCGGTCGTCACCAACGAGGACGAACTGCGCGAGCAGCTCTTCTACCTGCGCAACGCCGCCGGTGCCGTCCCCGGTCCGTTCGATGCGTGGCTGACCCTGCGCGGTCTCAAGACGCTGGCCCTGCGGATGGAGCGGCACAGCGACAACGCGGATCTGGTCGCCCGCACCCTGGCTAAGCACCCGAAGGTCACCAAGGTCTACTACCCCGGCCTGCCGGAACACCCCGGCCACGAGGTAGCGGCGAAGCAGATGCGCCGCTTCGGCGGAATGGTGTCGTTCCGCGTAGCCGGCGGCGAGAAGGCGGCGCTGGAAGTCGCGTCTCGCACGAAGCTGTTCGTACTGGCGGAGTCGCTCGGCGGCATCGAAAGCCTGATCGAGCACCCAGGCAAGATGACGCACGCCTCGACGGCGGGCTCGACGCTGGAAGTCCCGGAGGACCTGATCCGCCTGTCGGTAGGCATCGAAGACGGCCGCGATTTGGTAGCGGACCTTACCCAAGCGCTGGGCTGACCCCGGCTTGGTGATGGGGCGCTGGTTTCCGGAGTCCCCGTCACCGCCGAGAGGAGCCAGCGGGCCGATCTTGCCCTCGTGTTGGTGAGGCGCTGCCTCTTCGTGAGCCGATTCGGCGTGGCCGGGGCGCGCTTGCCGGAGCTTCCGAGCTGAATGGGTGCGAATCTGTCCGGTGGCGTCGCCGGGATTGCTCAGCTGGGCCGATTTCCGGTGCGGGCTTCGCGCTGGGGTCGTTTTGTGTGGTTGGCGCGCTGGCAGCTTTGCTGGTGAGGCAGCCTGCCGATTGAGGCGGGTGGGCCCGGTCTGTGTGATCGCGTGCGGGTGCTTCCGAGCTGGACGGCTGCGAATTTGCCCGGTGGCGTCGGCCGGGCTGCCCGGCTGTGCCGATTCGGGTGCGGGTTTCGCGCCGGGGTCGATTTCGCGTGGTGCGCTGGCTGCTTCGGGGGTGAGGCGGTGCGCGGTCGGGTTGCCGGTTGAGGCGGGGTCGGCCCGGCCTGGGTGATCGCGTGCGGGAGCTAGTGAGCTGGCCGCGTGGGAGTCGTCATCGCTGGGCGGCCTCGGCCGCGGGAATCTGCCGAGCGGCGTCGGCTGGGGCCGATTTTCAGCTCGGAGGGCGCGGACTTCGCGCTCGGGATCGAATTGGTCTGGTTAGCGCGCTCGCGGCTTTGGGCTCGAGCTGAAGCCACGCGGCCGTTCAGCGTTACGAAGATCCGAGCTTGCCCTGGTCAGAGCCGTTCGGCGCAGGGAGTCCAGTGCCGCCCCATCGGCTCGAATCCCGCATAATCCGCCACCCGGCGAACCGTTTCCCCGACCGAACTCGCCGAAACCCCTTGCCGTCCAATGGCCCAGCGCCGCTCAGGGTTTGCTGTTCTCCGGGAGCGCGTTGGACGACCGGGTCCCGGTCGTTGCCGGGAGTTCGCTGCCGCTGATGCAGCCGCCGATCAGCTCGATGTGGTTGTCGTGCCGGATGTACTGGGCGGGGCCGGTGCAGGCGGCCGCCTCGACGGTCGCGAAGGCGGCTCCGGTGAGGGCCACGGCGGACAGGATTCCCGCGGCGAGCGGCAGCAGACCGGTGCGGGACTTCGCCCGTGCGGTGGTCCCGTGCTGCGCGCGTGCCATGGTCGCACTCCCTGATCATGTGTGGCTGCCGTTATCAGGGTACCGGTCCGGCGGGCGGCGCACCCCGGCCGTCCGTCGGTGGCATCATCGGCGCCATGGAACTGGTCAGCGTCGAGCGCATCCAGGAAGCTCGGAAGCTTCTCGAGGGCATCACCCGCGTCACGCCGATGGAGCACGCCCGCGACCTGCGCCGGCTGCACGGCGGCCCGGTGTACCTCAAGTGCGAGAACCTGCAGCGCACCGGTTCCTTCAAAATCCGCGGCGCCTACACCCGCATTCACGGCCTGACCGCCGAGGAACGCGCCCGCGGCGTCGTCGCGGCCAGTGCCGGCAACCACGCGCAGGGGGTCGCGCTGGCGTCGTCGCTGCTCGGCATTTCCTCGACCGTCTTCATGCCGCTGCGCGCTCCGCTGCCGAAACTCGCCGCGACGCGCGGTTATGGCGCGGAGGTTCACCTCCACGGCGCTGTCGTTGACGAAACCCTCGCCGAGGCCATCGCGTTCTCGGAGCGCACCGGCGCGGTCTTCATCCATCCCTTCGACCACGTCGATGTCATCGCTGGTCAGGGCACCGTCGGCCTCGAGATTCTCGAACAGGTGCCGGGGGTGAAAACAATCCTTGTGCCGACGGGCGGCGGCGGGCTGGTCGGCGGCGTCGCGGCGGCGGTGAAGGCGGCGCATCCGGAGATCCGGGTGATCGGCGTCCAGGCGGAGGACGCCGCCGCGTACCCGCCTTCGCTCGCGGCCGGCGCGCCCGTCCGGCTGCGCGACGTGCACACGATGGCGGACGGGATCGCGGTCGGCGAGCCGGGCAAGATCAGCTACGCGCACATCCAGTCGTTGGTCGACGACGTCGTGACAGTCACCGAGGAATCCCTCTCGCGCGCCGTATTGCTGTGCCTGGAGCGGCGAAAACTGGTCGTGGAACCCGCCGGTGCCGCGGCAGTGGCCGCGCTCCTGCAGCACCCCGGCGCTTTCGAACCGCCGGTGGTGGCGATCCTCTCCGGCGGCAACGTGGATCCCGTGCTGCTGCAGCAGATCATCCAGCACGGCATGACCGCTGGCGGCCGCTACCTCAAGCTGCACCTGCGCGTGCCGGACCGGCCGGGCTCGCTGGTTTCGGTCCTGTCGTGCGTCAAGGACCTGGGCGCGAACGTCCTCGACGTCGAGCACTCCCGCATCTCCGGCAGCCTGGCCCTCGGCGAGGTCGACGTCGCCCTCGCCCTGGAAACCCGCGGCCCGGAACACTGCAAGGAGGTCGAGGCGGCCCTCGCCGACGCCGGGTTCACGATCGTCAGCTGAAAAGTCTACTGTGGACTGTTCGGCAGCCGGGCGCTGAACCACGGCGGCAGATAGTCCTCGTCGCGCGGGTAAAGTTCCTGGTCCAGCGCGTAATCCTCGGGGCGGGGCGGCGTGTGGAAGGCCGGTTCGTCGTCCTCGTTGAAGCTGGCCCGGTAGTGCGCCGGCGGGTCGATGACCAGCGAGAGCGTGTACCAGGTGCCCCGGCCCTGGACGTATTTGCTGCGTCGCAGTTCAGCCAACGGCCTCGACAGTTCCCGCGGAACGGAAACCTGCTGCGTGCTCCCGTCCGCCATCAGTGCGCCGCACGCGAGGTTCGCGTGCCTGCCCAGCGCCATGAAATCGAAGACGATCCGCTGCCATCCCTGCGGAGCCGCCGCGACGAGTGTCGCCGAGATTTCGCTCAGCAGCTGCTCTGGATCTTTCGGCTCCGCCTCCCGGGGACGGCTCTCCTCGGCGGGCGGGCTGGTCATCGCCGCGAGCATCCGTGCCTGCGTCGCCTCGTCCACCTCCGGCACGGCGTACCCGGCCGTCCGGATGTGCTCGACCAGTTCCGGATCCGGCGAAATCCCGTGCTCACGCAGGTAATAGGCGACCGCGCCGGGCCACACCCAGCGGCCGTCGGTCCGGAAGTTCAGCGGGACAGCGTCCGTGCGGGACGGATCGAAAGCGTCGGTGTCTTTGCTGCGGGACGCCAGGATGACCGGCGCGCTGTCGAGATAGGCGAGAACTCGCTCGCGCTCCTCCTGCGGCAACACTTCCCGTTCGACGACCGGATTCCCCGCCTCGTCGAACCCGTCGTACACGCGCGGAGTACGCAGCTCGACAGCGTCGCTCGCTGAATCTCCTTCGGAGACAGCGGCTTCCGGTTCAGGAGCGGCCGGTTGTGCTTCCTCGGGAACCTCTTCCGCCCCGGAACTCTCGGGAGCGATCTCGGCCGCCGCGGCTTCACTGGGCTCGGATTGCGCCTCGTCGCCAGCAGATGCCGACGCGGCCTGGTCCAGGTCGGGCAGCGGCGGAGGAGTGGCGGGCAAGGGAGGAGGCGTCCCCGGCTCGTCGACGGGGAGCGCCGGAACAGCGTCCGAGGCCTGCTCTGGAGGTGTGGCAGGCCCAGCCGAGGACGGCGGGTTCTCCGCGCCCGGCAACGGCGGCGGCACCTGCCCCGAGCCCGGCGCCGGCGGGGGCGTCGCAGGGCTCGCACCAGGAACCGGCGGGGGTGCCGCAGGGCTCGCGCCAGGAACCGGCGGGGGTGCCGCAGGGCTCGCGCCAGGAACCGGCGGAGGTGTCACAGGGCTCGCACCAGGAACCGGCTGTCCAGGAGCAGCCCCGGGCGGAGGAACCGCACCAGCCCGCTGCCGCAGCCACGGCGGAATGAACCGGTCCTCACGCGGGAAGAACCGCAGCTCGTCCTGGAAGCCGATCGGCGGAGGCATCTGCCGCCACCGCGGTTCGACGTCCGGCTGATAGTCCATGAACGGCGGCCGCTGCGGCGAGAACACCAGCGTCGCGGTCAGCCACGTGCCGCGACCCGGCTGGTACATGCCGGTGCGCAGCACGCCGAACAGCCGCGGCAGCTCCGGATGCGGCTGGACCGGGTACGTCCGGTTGTCCGGGGCGAGCACGGTGACGTCGACTTCGACGTGCCGTCCCGCGGCGCGGCAGACGACCTGCAGCTGCTGCCAGCCCGCGGGCAACGCGGCCGCGGCCGCCTGGCCGATCTGCTGGACGAGCTCCTGCTGCTGAGCAGCGGTGAGCGGCACCGGTGGCCGGGTCATGAGTTCAGTGGCTCCTCGCCGGGCGAACGCGTCATTTCGATCAACCGTTCCGCGGAGTGGCCGCGAGCAGGTCGGTCGGTGGCCAACCGTACTGCGCGTCGAACGTCAACGCGACCGTCCGGACCGGTGGCGCGACACACGACGTCGGCGATCATTCGCCGAGGACGATGTCCTGCGCCCACGGCGGCAGGAAGTCGGACCCGGTCTCGCGCATGATCTCCAGCCGCTCCCGGTAACGCTCGACGTCCGGTGTGATGGCCTTGAACCACGCGCTGACCGAAGTCCAGGCGACGCGCGCGGGCTCGTCCTCGGTGACCAGCCAGACCGGCGGGTCGTCCTGGTCGGTGTCGGACCCGTCGACCACGTGGTAGGTGTACCCGCCGTGCGCGGCCAGCACCAGTGCGCCGTCCACATCGGACAGTTCGGCGTTCTGCGCGTTCGCGGTGGCCGCGGCGTGGTTCTTGGCCTCGCCGCGCACCGCGTGCACGCCCAGCGAACTTCCGGGCAGCCACAGGCCGTGCGTCGTGCCGATGAGGCGCAGCACTTCCCTGGCGGCGGCGGGCACGGCCCGGGCGCGCTGGTCTTCCGCCATCGCGTCGATCTCGGCATCGGACGCGCCGCGCACCGATTCCGCGCGCAAACCGGCTTCGACCGCACCGGCGAAGATCGCGCGAACCAGTTCCGCGCCGTCGCCCGCAGACGCCGTCATCACATCAACCTTTCACCGGCGAGGTTGACGACCTCGACCCGGACATTCGGGAAAAGCTGCTTGTACTGCAGGATAACATCGGTACAGGAGTCGCAGATCTGGTACTCGTTCGGAATCATGTCCCGCTTGGCGGACGGCAGGTCCACGACCATCCGCAGGTCGCCGCTGATGTCCTCGCGCGTGACCGGCGTATAGGTCCGCCCGTTCTGGTGCGCGCGTTCCGCGCCGCGCCGGTTGATTTCCTCGAGGGCGCCGTCCATTCGGTCCCGGGCGCGCGCCGTATCGCCGCGAAGTCCTTCGCGGTACATGCTTTCGTTGTTGTTCTTGAGGTACGCGGCTTCCTCGCGCCGGGATTTCTCGATTTCCTTCTTGACGATGTCGTCGATTTCACCGCGGTCGAGACCGGAGCGTGACGCGAAATTGTGCCGCACCATTTCTTCGAGCAGTTTCGGTTCCGAGTCGTGGGTGCGGCCGAACTTGCCCTCGGGGTCGGGCATGCCGAGTTCGGGCCGGTACGGACCGGCGTCCTTGGTGCCGAACAACCGCTCGGACTTGGGCCACTCGGGGCCGTCCTTCGCCGGCGCCCAGTCGTGGCTCTTTCCGCTGAAACTGTAGAGATCGACAGTTTCGCCGTTCGCGTCGCGGAACCTCGCCGTGGTGAGGGCCCGTTCGTGCGGACGGCGCACGTCGTCGATGAGCGGGTTGCGATTGCCGTTGAGCTCTCGCACGCCGTCGAGACCCTCGGCGCGGCGGTCGCGGTTCTCCTGCCGGAGGTCGCGCACGTCCTGGTCCCGCTGTTCCTGGTTGAACGGCGGCTGTCCGCGGTCGACGGCACTGTCCGCGTCGATGTCGTGCGGGTCGTGGTGCTTGCCGTCCGGGGCGAACCCGTCGTCGCCGACGTGGTGCGACGTGCCGTCCGGGCGGTGCACCGACCATTCGCCGTCCGGCGGGATCCGCGGCCGCATCCGTCCGTCGGGGCCGATTTCGTAGTCGGTAGAGAAGACGCGGCCGTGCGAATCGGTCCACGCCGGTTTGCTCGGGGCCATCACCTCGGTGTCGAGCTCACGCGACAACCGGTGCGCGAAGTCGTTCGACCCCGCGTCGCAGCCGATCAGCCGGATCGGCCTGCCGTCGTAGTTCCCGTTGCGCCGCAGGATGTCCGCGAACTCTTCCGGCGTGTACCGCCGGTCGCCGATGCGGGCGTGGCCGTCCGCCGTGACGTGCACGTCCACCGTGTAGCGCCCGTCCGGGTCCGGCTGGACGCGGTGCGGCAGGTCGCCGAGTTCGGGGTCGCCGCGGTGGTACGAGCTGCCTGCCGGGGTGTCCTCGGCGTGCCGGTGGTTGACGTCGTCCGGCGACAGCGGCTCGTCGTGGTGCGGTGGGGCACCGTCGTGGCCGGGGTTGTCGTGGTGGTCCGACCCTTCCGAATCGTGGCGCTTCGGATCCTGGTGCTCCGGGTCGGCGTGGTCCGGTTTGTGGTCGGGGTTGTCGTTGCCCGGCTTGTTTTCCGCCTCGCTCTGCTGCCCTGGCTTCTTCTCCGGGGCACCGTCCTTCGGCTTGCCCGGCTTGGCGCCGTCCTTCGGCTTCCCGGATTCGTCGGCGTTCGTTTTGCTGTTCTGCGCCGGGGATTCCTTTCCCGTCCGTTGTGGACTGTCGCCGGGTTTGGCGGGCGGCGCGTCAGTACGAGCGCCGCCGCGTGCGACGGGCTCGGGTGAGCCGTCGGGACGCCCCGCGCCGCGCTGGCCTCCTCCGGGACCGGTCGCGACGGCCGCCGCGGCCGGGGGCGCGTCGCCGGATCCGCGGTTGCCCGACGCGGGCGATCCGCCGCCGGACGCCGGTGCTGGCTCCGTACGGCCGAGACCTGGTTCCGTACCAGGCCGTTTGGGCTGCCCGACGTCGCCGCCGTCACCGGGGCGCTGCGGACCGCCGCTGGACGAATCCGCCGGACGCTGCGGCGAAGAACCGCCGCCACCGGGGCGTTGCGGGGCGGAGTCGCCAGTGCGGTTGGGTGTCGAGCCGCCGTCCGAGGGCCGCTGCGGAGCGGACGCGCCGCCGCCACCGCGCGACGGGGTCGAGGAACCGCCGTCGCTGGGCCGCTGCGGGCCAGGCCCGGATCGGTCCGGAGTACGAGTCGGCCCGCCGCTGTCGGCCGGACTCGGGCCGCCGCTCGGCCGCCGGCCCGAAGGACCGCTGTCGGGAACCCGGTTCGGCGCCGCCTCGGGAGCCCGCGTCCCCGGCGTTCCGGTCCAGCCGCCGCCGCTGGGCCGAGGCGCCGGACCGCCGCCGCCAGCCGGGGCATTCGTCGGACCGCCGCCGCCACCCTGCTGCGGGAATCCTCCGCCCGCCGGACTCTGGTTCGGTGCCGAACCGCCGCCGTCATTCGAGCGGAGGTGCTGCGGGGGCGCGGATTCCGGAGCGGGAGCGTCCGTGCGAGGCGGCGCGTACCCGCTCGCCGACGTCGAGTCGTTGCTGCTCGCATGATGCGGACTCGGCTCGTCGCCACCGGTATGCGTGCCGCCGCCCGGCGACGAGGACCCGCTGGAGTGCGGAGTACTGGGCGGAGCGCTGACCGAGGACGGGGCGTCGCTGTGCGGAGAGCTTTGCGGCAGGTAGGTGCTGTCCGGGGGATTGCTTCCCCCGCCGGACGTCGGGCTCGAATCACCGGCGAGCGTCGACGGGCTGGAGTCGGTGTGGCTCCCGCCCAGACTGTCCGACACGCGCCGGGTCGACGACGTCGCAGTGTCGATGGTGGACGGTCCCAGGTCGTCCGTCAGCACCGAAGGCGAGCCGGGCGAAGACGGACTGTCGCTGCTCGGGCTGTCGGATCCGTTGGAGCCGCTGGAATCGCCCGAGTGGTCACCGGGTGCGTCGGGGCTGTCCGAACCGTCGTGGCTGCCGTTCGGGCCGTCGCCGCTCTCAGGATCCTCCGATCCGGGGGAGCGGCGCGAACCGGCCGGCGAGCCAGGGTCCACGTCTCCTTCGCCGGATCCGCCGTGCGGGCCGCCGCCGGAACCGCCCGCACCGCCGCCGGAGCCGCCGCGGTGGAAGAAGCCGCCCGCCTTGATGTTCTTCGTGCTGATCACGTCGAGTCCGGTGGCCTTGCCGGCCAGCTTGCCCAGCACCTTGATGATCTTCGTGAAAACCTCGGCGAGCTTGCCGAGCAGCGGCGAGACCCGGCGCATCGTCTCGCACAGCTTCGTCAGCAGCTCGCTGATCTTCTCGCCCCATTTGGAGATCGCCGTGACGGCCTGCGCGACCACCAGCGGCGTCCCGAACCCGAGCGAGAACACCGCCTCCATGACCCAGGAGATCAACTTGCCCACCAGGTCCGCGATGAGCTGGCGCACCAGACCGCGCACGAAGGCGACGACCTGGCCCATGATCATGGTGACGGTGCCGATCGCGCTCGCGACCGTCGCCGCGCCGCCGATCGCCTCGGCCGCCTCCGCCGCGGACTTCCGGTAGGCGTCCGCGCCGTCGCCCTTCCACTCCGCGGTGCCGGTCTTGACCGCGTTCTCGAGGTCTTTCTGCCGTTCCTGCAACGACTTCGCGACGTTGCCCCAGGTGTCGGCATAGGACTGGATCACCGGCGGGTTGCCCGCGACCGAGTCCAGCATGTCCTTCAGCGGCTGCACGTGCTCCATCAGGAAGGACGCCACCGACGACATCAGGTAGCCGAACGGGTCGATCGCCGCGCCCGCGATCTCGCCGGCGAGGCTCGCGACGCCCAGTCCGCCGGAAACCCAGTCGCCGTCCGCGATCCCCTTGAACGCGTCGGTCGCCGATTCGGCGATGTTGATGCCGGTGGCGTAGCCGTAGTCGCCGTTGCCCTCGGTGAACGGCCCGGGCCCGTCACCGTCCTTTTTGGACTCGGCGACCAGCGGATTGGCGTCGGCCATTAGTCGCTCGCCTTCATCGAACCGGCGGCTTCGCCTTCGTAGCTGTCGTACGCCTTCGCCGCGTCGCGCACCTTCTGCGCCTGCGCGTCCATCGCGGTGACGGTGTTCTGCAATGCCTCGATCCCGTAGTTCTCCACCGGATCCAGCATCATCCGGAACGGCTGGCAGAGAATGCCGTACGCGTCGGTGGGCATGCTGACCTGGTGCGCGGCGTCGGCCGCCTGCTTGAGCCCGTCGGCGAGCGCGTCGAGCTGGCGCGCGTGTGCCTCGAGATCGCCGCCGATCTCATAACCCCTGGGTGCCATGGTTTTTCTTCCCCTGGAACGGCTTCCGGTCAGGACAGGATCGATCCGCCGAAGTCGTCGTCCTCGTCCGACGAGTTCCGGCGGCGGCGTTGCTGCTGAGGCGGAGAGGGCGGGCCCGCCGGGGGCGGTGCGGCGGCACCGGTTTCCTCGACGTCCTCCGGAAGGAACCGGCGCACCCGGTCGGAGGCGGACTCGGCCGGTTCCTCGGGCGGCGGAGCGGGAAACGTCCGCTGCGCGTCGGCCACCAGCGTTTCGGTGGTCTCGTCGCCGCCGACGGTCTCGGCCGCGGCCTGCTGCAACAGTTCGGGGATCCGGGCCTGCGCACGCTGCACGAGCCGCATCACCTCGGCGGAGACGTCGGCCATCTTCTTGCCTGCCGCGGAATCCGCGAGCACCAGGTTCTTCAGCAATCCCTTGGCGTCCACGGTGACCTCGACCGCGCCGTCCTTCGACCGCTCGGTGACGGTCTGGCCCTGCATGCGCTCGGCCATGGCCTGGTAGCGGGCAGCGGTCTGCTGGAGCTGCTTCGTCCAGCCCTCGATCATCTGCTCGCTGGCGTCGATGCTGTCAGGCATCGGGCCCCTTTCTCCGCGGTGACGTCTTCAGAATGACGGACGCGCGACCCCGTCGGTTCCGCGCGGTTCCGAATTGTCCGCACGGCGCGGTTTCCTACCTGATGTCGACTACTGTACGCGAACTTCCGGTAGCGCGCCGTAATATAAACGGCCCGCCCGCGAAGTTCGCGGACGGGCCGGAGAAAGGGAGGAAGCGGGTCAGAGGTTGCCGCGGCGCTCCTGCTCCCGCTCGATGGCCTCGAACAGGGCCTTGAAGTTGCCCTTGCCGAAGCCGAGCGAACCGTGCCGCTCGATGAGCTCGTAGAACACGGTGGGCCGGTCGCCGATCGGCTTGGTGAAGATCTGCAGCAGGTAGCCGTCCTCGTCGCGGTCGACCAGGATCCGGTGCTCCTTCAGCGTCTCGATCGGCACGCGCACCTCGCCGATCCGGGCACGCAGCTCCGGGTCGTCGTAGTAGGAGTCCGGGGTGTCGAGGAACTCGACGCCCGCCGCGCGCATCGCGGTGATGGTGGCGATGATGTCGTTGGTGGCCAACGCGATGTGCTGGCAGCCCGCGCCCTCGTAGAACTCGAGGTACTCGTCGATCTGCGACTTCTTCTTCGCGATCGCCGGCTCGTTGAGCGGGAACTTGACCCGGTGGTTGCCGTTCGACACCACCTTGCTCATCAGCGCCGAGTAGTCGGTGGCGATGTCGTCGCCGACGAACTCCGCCATGTTCACGAAGCCCATGACGCGGTGGTACCAGTCGACCCAGTAGTCCATCTTGCCGAGTTCGACGTTGCCGACGCAGTGGTCCACCGCCTGGAACAGCCGCTTCGGCGCGCCCTCGGGCCGCTTGACGGTGCCCTCGCGCGGTTCGAAGCCGGGCAGGTAGATGCCGCTGTAGCGGGACCGGTCGATGAGCGTGTGCCGGGTCTCGCCGTAGGTCGCGATGGCCGCGCGGCGGATCGTGCCGTGCTCGTCGGAGACGTCGTGCGGCTCCTCGAGGATCGTCGCGCCCTCCTTGCGGGCGTGCTCGACGCACTTGTCGACGTCGGTGGTCTCCAAGGCGAGGTCGATCACGCCGTCGCCGTGGCGGCGGTGGTGGTCGAGCAGCGGGGAGTCGGGCTTCACGCCGCCGGTGATCACGAAGCGCGCGGAACCGGACTTGAGCACGAAGGCCTTGTGGTCGAGCTGTCCCGTTTCGGGACCGGAGTACGCGACCAGCTGCATGCCGAACGCGACCTGGTAGAACCACGCGGTCTGGGTGGCGTTGCCCGCGATGAACACCACCGCGTCGAGGGCCTTGACCGGGAACGGGTCGGTCGAGGCGTCGTGGTCCACCAGTCCGACGAGCTGGCGGAGCTGGTCATAGCTGACGTCGTCGAGTGCGCCGTGCGGATCCATCGTGGAGGTCATGCACTGAGCATGAGTCGCGCCCGGCAAGCTGCGCAACGGTTTCCGTTTCAGCTGGACAATATGTTCAGCATATCCTGGAGAAGCTCGGTCATCTTGGACAACCTGCGCAGGGAGAAACTGGTGCTTGACTCGCTCGACGCGCGGCTGCTGTTGTTGCTCACCGACTCGCCCCGGCTGGGCGTGCTCGAATGCGCGCGCCGGCTCGGCGTCGCGCGCGGCACCGTGCAGGCGCGGCTGGACCGCCTCACCGAACGCGGCATCCTCGGCGGTTTCCCGCCGGAGCTCGATCTGGCCGCGATGGGATACAGCCTCACCGCGTTCGCCGTGCTGGAAATCGCGCAGGGCAAACGCGCCGGCGTCGCGGAGGCACTGGCTGCGATCGACGAAGTGTGCGAAGTGCACGCCACCACCGGACAAGGCGACCTCTTCGTACGCCTTGTCGCGCGGGACAACGATGATCTGCAACGCGTCATCGACGAAGTGGTCAGCGTGCCGGATGTCTTGCGTACGTCGACTTCGATCGCGTTGTCGACACCAGTGCCGCCGCGAGTGCGGCCCTTGCTCGAACGGACGGCTAGGACACGTACGTGAGGTAGCGCTTCGCGGAGCGCTGTACGACGTTGTGGCCGTCTGTACGCACGATTGCGTTCCACCACGCGCCGTAAATGGCTTCGAAGGCGTACGGCTCCAACAGTTCCGCGGCGTGCCGTACGACGCTCGGCCGCTCTGGGATGAAGTTCGGGTAGCTGTACATGAAACCGACGTGCGTACGGTCCGGCACGACCTGCACGATGTCACCGGACAACAGCGCTCCGCGGCCGTCCTCGCCGTCCGGCCAGTGCATTACGGTGCCGCCGGCGAAATGCACGCCGAGGTTGATCAGTTGCAGATCCGGCGACACGTCGAGCGTCGTCCCGGTCCACAGCTGGATCGACGGGTCCGGCCTGCCGATCCACTGCTGATCGTTCTCGTGCAGGTAGACCGGTACGTCGAAGGCGTGCGCCCACTCGACCATCGTCGTGTAGTAGTGCGGGTGGCTGATCGCGATGCCGGTGATGCCGCCGAGTTCGGTGATCTTGCCGATCAGCTCGTCGTCGAGGTAGGCGGCGCAGTCCCAGAGGAAGTTGCCGCTCGCCGCGCGGACCAGCAGCGCGCGCTGGCCGATCGCGAATTTCGGATCCGAACCGACGCCGATGAGGCCCGGCCCCTGCTCCTCGACCCGCGGTTTGAGCTCGCCGTTCGAGCGGAGCGTGGCCAGGTCGGTCCACTGCTGCCCGCCCGGCGGCACGTACTGCCGCTCGTCCTCGCAGATCGGGCAGTCCGCTCGCGGGGCGGCGTACTGCGTCCCGCAGGTCAGGCAGAGCGGTTCCGTGCTCATCGGTGTCCTCCCAGTGGTTTCGCTGGTAGACACGCTAGACCGCCGAACGCGCGCCGGGCCACGGAGAAAACCGGGCGGGCGCGCGTTCGGCGGAGACGAGTCAGGACTCGCTGTAGGGCACCGCCTTGATCAGGGTGACCTTCATGGTCTTGCCGTTCGGCAGCTCGTACTCGCGGGACTCGCCCTCCTTGGCGCCGAGCAGCGCCTTGCCGAGCGGCGACTCGGGGGAGTACACGTCGAGCGCGCCCTCCGCGCCTTCCTCACGGGTGGCGAGCAGGAACTTCTCCTCCTCGTCGTCCCCGTCGTACTTGACGGTGAGCACCTTGCCGGGGCCCGCGGTGCCGTCGTCCTCCGGCGCCTCGCCGACCTTCGCGTTGCGCAGCAGCTCCTGCAGGTGCCGGATGCGGGCCTCGGCCTGGCCCTGCTCCTCGCGAGCTGCGTGGTAGCCGCCGTTCTCCTTGAGGTCGCCCTCTTCGCGGCTGTCGTTGATGCGGGCGGCGATGACCGGACGATTCTCGATCATTTCGTCGAGCTCGTGCTTGAGCCTGTCGTAGGCATCCTGGGTCAGCCAGGTCACCTTGGTGTCGCTCACGGTCACCATCTCCTCGTAGGGCCTGCCAGGCTTGGGTGTACAAGCCGGCCACCGCGTACGCACGCGGCTGAGATAAAGGAAAAACACGGCCCGTCGGGGGCCGTGCTGGTAAACGAGCGTATCACGGCAGGACAGGTCGACGCCGGTCCATTTCACGCCGCGCGGACGCTCGCCGCGCATTTCACTCCGTTGGCCGCTACGGGGTTGACAGATAGCGTGGTATGGAATACGAGCAGCCGAACACGTCGGCGGTCACCGGTGTCCCGATGCTCTTCACCACTGTGTTCACCCTGCTGTGGCTGGCCCCGGCGGGAACCAGCACCTCCCGGCGGCCGCTTTCCGCGCCGGACTTGTCGCGCACCCGGACGACGCATACGCCGGGCTTGCTGTCGTCGTCCCGGGTGACGTTGAGGGTGACCTCCATCGCGTCGCCGGGGAGCTCCTGGAAGCCGATGCGTTCCGCGTCGATCGGAGTCTTGCCGAGGTTGAGGTAGTAGACCCAGGCGATCGCGCAGCTCACGACCAGCGCGACGGCCACGAAAAGCCACCTCCGCCAGCGCTTCGGCGCCTTGCCCTTGCCCGCGGTGCCGTACCGGTCCTCGGGCCGCGCCGGCACGGCGCCGCCCTCGGCGGTCACGGTCTCCCCGCTCTGCAAATCCGGGCCTCCGGTCAAACTTGTCGTACCCCTGGGGACAATAGGCAGTGCGGCCGGTCCGGGGCACCACCCTGGTCGAGTATCCGCGACCCGTTCCGGCGGCGCGGAGCCGGGGCGGTTTACCGCGGCGCAACCAGGTGTCACGGAATAACAGGACAGGAAAGGGCCGTTCGGACCATGGTGGGAGCCGACGAGCTGACAACAGAAGACCGCAAGCAGCGACTGCGCCTGATGGCGGTGCACGCCCATCCCGACGACGAGTCGAGCAAGGGCGCCGCCACGATGGCCAAATACGTCGCCGAAGGGCACGAGGTCATGGTGGTGACCTGCACCGGAGGCGAGGCGGGCAGCATTCTGAACCCCGCCATGGACCGGCCGGACGTGCTGGCGAACATGAGCGAGATCCGTCGCGAGGAGATGGCGCGCGCGGCGAAGATCCTCGGCGTGAGCCACCGCTGGCTGGGGTTCATCGACTCCGGGCTGCCCGAGGGCGACCCGCTTCCGCCGGTGCCGGAGGGCTCGTTCGCGGTGGTTCCGCTCGAGGAGTCCACCGAGGCGCTGGTCCGCGTGATCCGCGAGTTCCGCCCGCACGTCATGACGACCTACGACGAGAACGGCGGGTACCCGCACCCGGACCACATCCGCACGCACGAGGTGTCGATGGCGGCCTTCGACGCGGCGGGCGATCCGGAGCGGTTCCCGCAGGCAGGCGAGCCGTGGCAGCCGCTCAAGCTGTACTACACGCACGGGTTCTCCAAGGCCAGGATGGTGGCGTTCGACACCGCGCTCAAGGAGGCCGGGCTGAAGTCGCCGTACGAGGAGTGGCTCAAGTCCTGGGACCCGGACCGCGCCGACATCATGGAGCGGGTGACGACCCGGATCGAGTGCGGGGAATACTTCGAGGTGCGCGACGAGGCGCTGAAGGCGCACGCCACGCAGATCGACCCGACCAGCCGCTGGTTCGCCGTTCCGCTGGAGATCCAGCGCGAGGTGTGGCCCACTGAGGAGTACGAGCTGAACCGCTCCCTGGTGGACAGCACGCTGCCGGAGGACGATCTGTTCGCAGGCATCAAGGAGAAGGTGAGCCCATGAGTTTCGGTGTGCCGGCCGTCGCGGTCGTCCCGCTCACCGCGTCGGCGCTGGTCCTGGCCCAGCAGCCGGACAGCGGGGACAACGGCGGCCAGGGCGAGGACTTCGGCAAGTCCTCGCCGGTCGGCCTGCTGGTGCTGATCCTGTTCCTGGTCGCGGTCGTCTTCCTGGTCCGGTCGATGAGCAAGCACCTGAAGAAGGTGCCGCCGACGTTCGACCAGGAAGAGGCCGGAGCCGAGACTGGCGCTGAGGCTGGTTCCGAGCCGACTGCCGAAGCCGGGTCGGAGACCGCGCCGGAGGCGTCGGCCGCGGAGAAGAAACCGGACGCGGCGGCGGCCAAGAAGAGCGACTGACCTCCGGCGACGGTGACCGCGTGGGCTAGCGAGCCAGCCCGTCGCGGAGGGCAGCGAGCTTGTCCGTGAGCAGGCTGTCCTCGCCGGGCAGCACTGTGAGGTACCGGTTTCCCTCGGGCCCGGAAACCTCGAACGCGACGCGGCCGTCGGTGAGGTCGAGATAGCTCAGCGGTCCGGCTTCCGCGCGCCCTGGCCGGGCCCGTTCGCGCACGACGACGGTCATCTCGCCGACGCCGAACCAGGTCTGCTGGAACAGGGCGTCGACCGCGCGGGCGGCCGGGCCGCGGTTGTCGGCGAGGTCCTCCCGGAAGTCCTCCTGAGGCAGGGAGAAGGCGGTCAGCCGGGCTGGCCGGTACCGCGGCAGGCTCGCGACCAGCGCACCGGCCGGGGTACGGGCTCCGTCGAGCACCTTCAGCCGCACCCGGTCGCCGGAACACAGCGCCTTGACGCCGGTCCGGCCCCGGACGGCGACCAGCACGCCGTAGCGGACGTCCTGGTTCTCGACGTGGGCGACGTATTCGGTGTCGGCGCGGCCCAGCGCGTAGAGAATGTCCTCGAATTCGTCGACGAACCGTCCGTGCTCGGTCAGGCCCAGCCAGGCCAGCTCGGCGCGGACATCTTCGTCGAGCCGCCGGTCGTCGGGCGTGAACCGGAGCCGACCCGAGAACACCGGATGCGGCTCGTCGAACCCGGCTTCCCGGAGCGCTCCGAGGAGGGCGTCGAGGGAGAGCTCGGTCGCGCGCACCGCTGATCCGCCCGACGGCCTAGCGGGCCGGCCGGTCCCCGATCACCGGCGGCGTTGGTTTGAGGTCGCTCCCGCCGAACACGTCCGGATCGGTCTCCCGGAGATAAGGCGGAGCGGTTTTCTCCTTGTCGTTTTCCTTGCTCTTGCCGGGAATTCCGCCGCCGAGCATGCTTCCGGGTTTCCCCGCCGCGCCTGGACTGCCGGCGCGGCCGCCGCGTGCTGGCATCTGTTCGCCGGGGCCCCGGGCTCCGAACCGGTTTCCCGCGCCAAGACCGCCGTTGGTGCCGTTGAGCCCGCCTGGTCCCGGCTCGAAAACACTGGTGCCGAGAGGGTTGGTCGGCTGGCCGGACGGACCGAATTGATATCCGGGCGGCAATACGGGTGAGCTGGGGCGGTACGAACTGGTGCCCGTCGAATCCGGTCGCGCGGCCGGTTCGGACAGCACCGTTGAGGGTCTGCTCTCCGTCGCGTCAGGCGCGCGGCTGCCGGGATGCTTCTCTTCGTGGCTGCCTGTCCCTGGCCTTGGCTCCCGTGGTTCGGGAACCGGGCCGACCGGTCTCGCTGCACCAGGAGGCGGCTCGACCACGCCAGGTTGGCGGCCGTCGGGCGGTTTGCCGCTCGCCCCGCCCGGACCCGCGACCGGTTTCCGCGGAGCGCTGGTACTCGCGAGTCGGACCGACGCATCAGTGCCGCTCAGCTCGGCGTAACGCGCCGGAATCCGGTCGGAGTTCGTCCTCGTCGTGGAGTGATAGCAGGTGTAGGCATCGATATTGTGCTGGGCGTCGGCCTGCCACTGGTCAAGTCGGGCGAAGTAGCCAGGCTTTCCGTTGAGCAGGTCGTACACGTCTTGCGCGGTGATTTCCGGTCGGTCGCCGATCGGTTTCACCGTGTTCTTGACGGTCTGGAAGGCGGACATTTGCGCGTCCGCCGCGGTCTGGGCGAACACAAGGTTCGCGCTGTGATCCGCTGCGGCAGCCATCAGCGGGGAAGCCGAATTCGCGGCCGCCTCAGCGGAGACGCCATGCCAGCCCGCGCGCACCTTCTTCACGAGCCGGGCGATTTCGTCGACCCGGTCAATCAGCCGCGCGCTGAGGTCCTTCGCGCATTTCTGAGTCGCTGCCAGGGATTCCATGCCTTGCCCGCCGGTGACCTGGTGGTAAATCTCCGCGGGGGTCATCGACTGATCGGCCATCAGTGTCCTCCTCGCAGATTGCCGAGTACTTTCTGTGCGACGTCCCGGGCGGAATCGCACGGGTCCTTCTCGCCTTGATGCGCCGGCGACTGCCTGATCGACACGACTACCGTTTCGCGGTCGCTGATTCCCACCGCGATATCGCATTCGCCGCGACTGGCCCGATTGTCGTCTTCGCCGTAGGCCACGGCGGGATACCCGTCGACCGGGGCCAGGGCCAGGAAGAACCGGTAGATCCGGTCCTTGGCGCGATAGAACGACGTCAGGCCGAGGTTGTTGATGTCCGGGAACACGACCGCCACCTGCGCCTGGGCGAACCAGCCGCATCCCGGCCCGCCCGCGCCGTGCGGCTCCGGTTTGACGCGCGGATTGTCGCCGAGGAGGTCGGTGATCTGAGCCGAGGTCAAGGATTCGCAGGGATTCTGCTTCAAGCGGGTGGCATCGAGCGGGCTCGGCACTTTCGGCACGCCAGGGCCGGGCACTTCTTCGGCCGCGGGACTGTTCGGTGCTGAGGAGGCTGGCCGGCCGGCCTGCTCGCTCGGGCTGGCGCGGCCGGTTGTCGTGCTGGAACAGCCGGCGAGCGCGCACAGGCCGAGCGCGGCGAGCGTGAGCGCGCGTCTCACAGACTTCCCCCGGCACGGTGGAGGTCGGCCGAGTGCGTGTCCTCCGCGGCCGAGTATTTTGTGAGCGCGGTGCGGTATTGCGCGGCCTGGTCTCGGCAGTACTGCTCGCATTGCTCCAGCGACTTGAGCAGTGCTCGTCCGGAACCTTGGAACGCGGTCGCGTTGCCGACGCTCGAAAAATCCAGGCCGGGTGACCCGGTTTGCGCGATGATGCGTGCGCGGACTTGGTCCAGGCGAAAATTGTCGGCGAGGCTTTCGTAGGTTTCCGCGATTTCTTTCAGCGTCGCTTTGTCGTACGAGTACCCGTCGCCCAGCAACGGCGCGATCGCGATCGTCTCGATCGACGCGCCGCCGTATCTCCGAACCGGAGGCAGGCTGGACTGCTGATTGTCGGCCACGATGTACGCCTCCCCGTGCGTAGACCGTCCCGGGTCCGCTGGGCCCAGGTGTGGTTCGTCACCCTGTGGAGCCGGGTAGTTACTCTAGTCGCCGCGATTAAGCCTGTCTGCATTTGCTAACTGCAACTCGCAGGGGAGTTCGCGTTTTACCGACTTGAGCAGGGCGACTGTCCTGGTGTCAACGGCAAGTATCACTCGAATGTCTTAAGCCGCTGACAGGGACAGAACGGGTCAGCGCCGTTCAGCAAGTTGCTCGTCGTAAAGGCTTTCCGGCGGCAGATGCTTGCCGGGCGAGACGATCTCGCCGGTCCGATGGCCTGCCGGCGGCTTGCTCTGCGTTCCCGTGCACCCGAGGGCCCAGTTGTGCGCGGTCGGCGGGTTTTCCACGAGATACGAGCCGGTGCCGCAGTTCCACAGCACCGAATTCGCGCCCGCCCAGCCCTGGCCGCTGCCCATCCACTGCCGGTCGGAAAGCTGAAGATGACCGGACGGCGGGCTCACCGTGAGGTCGTCGTACAGAGTGCCGCTGGCCCAGCGCTGGTGCGGGCCGGCGTCGAGGATCCGGGAGCCGGTGTTGGTCGCGGTGCAATGGCTGATGACGTTGGGGCCGGGCACCCTCGCCTGCGTGATCCAGGCGTGCACGTTGCTGCCGGTGACCACGCATTGCCGCACCAGGGTTTCCTGGCCGCTGATGGTGTAGGCGGCCGGCTGGTCGTGGATGTCCTGGGGCACGGATTCGTCGAGGGACGAGGTGTTCAGCAGGCTGATCCGGAGCGCGTTCTCTCCGGTCCCGAAGGCCGAGCCGAAATGGTCCGCGACCACGTCGTTCACCCAGCTGTCCTCGGCGGCGTCCACGGAGACCAGCTGGGATGTGAAGAAACCGTCGTTGTGCCAGGCGGGATCCTGTTCGAACTCGGAGCCGTCCGCGGACAGGTGCGCGAGGCCGGAACCGCTGATCCGGCCGGGATACGAATAGCGCGTGACGGTGGCGTGGGTGTACTGGCTTTCCAGCGCGTTGGTGAGCGGCACGTCGAAGCGCACCGTTTTGCCGTTGACGGCGGTGATCGTCCGGTCGAACTGCAGGCCGGCGTTCGGCGTCCACTGCTTGCTCGGCGTGCCGTCCGGCCGGGGCGGGATCTGGTCCATGCCGATCGCGTGAATCCACGCCTGTTCCTGCGGACGCTGCACGATGACGTGGTCGCCGACGTGCAGGGCCGAGGCATCGCTCACGTCCAGCTGATCCGCGCCGACCGGGACGTACCCGCTGGCGACCGGGACCGGCGAACCGGCGGAGACGCGCGAGCCGGTTCCGGCGATCGTGACCAGCGTGTGCAGTTTCCCCGCCGCGACCAGCCTGGTCCCGTGCGCTCCGCTGCCCGCGCCGCGCAGCTCGACGTTGCTGGTGCTGATCCGCAGCGTGCCTTCGAGCCGGTAGTCGCCCGCCGCCAGTTGCACCGCACCGGGTTTGCCGCTGTTCGCCACCTGGTCGATGGCCTGCTGAATGCGCGCGGTGTCGTCGCCGGACAGCTGCGGCCCGACGGTCGTCGCGACCGGCAGTTCAGGCGGCGGAGCGTCGCCGTTGCGGTAGCCGACGCGGGAGAAGTCGGGGATCCGGTTGCCCTGCGCATCGGTGCCGTAAGCGAGGCGGCCGTTGGCGAAGCTGATCCAGTCCGGTGCCGTGGATGCCGCATGGGCGCTGCAACCCGACAAACCAAGACATCCGATGAATATGAGCGCAGGAAGATTTTTCAAGGGGCCAGCACCACCGGATCGCCTCATGGAAGCGGACTGTAGCGATCTTCCTGCCGTGCAGCCAAGGACAATGGTCGGATTTCTCAGCATTCCTTCAGCGGGTCGGTGCGGGCGAGCCGAGGTCTCGCGCGCTAGGCATCTTCCGGTCGCGTTGCGCGGCGTTACCGGCGGTCGGCCGTCTTCGGTGTCGGCTGCCGGAATGAGGCACACTCGGCACCATGTCGAACCGCCTCGCCGAAGCGACGTCTCCGTACCTCCTGCAGCACGCCGGCAACCCGGTCGATTGGTGGGAATGGGGGCCGGAAGCGCTGGCCGAGGCGCACCGGCGCGGGGTGCCGATCCTGTTGTCCGTCGGGTACGCCGCCTGCCATTGGTGCCACGTCATGGCGCACGAATCCTTCGAGCACGAAGGCACCGCGGCGCTGATGAACGCGCACTTCGTCAACATCAAGGTCGACCGCGAGGAGCGGCCGGACATCGACGCCGTCTACATGGCCGCCACGCAGGCCATGACCGGCCAGGGCGGCTGGCCGATGACGTGCTTCCTCACGCCCGAGGGGGAGCCATTCCATTGCGGCACTTACTATCCGCCCGCGCCGCGGCCTGGGATTCCGTCGTTCACGCAACTGCTGGTGGCGGTCGCGGAGGCGTGGGAGGAGCGGCCGGACGATCTGCGCGAGGGTGCGAAACAGATCGTCGGGCATCTGGCCGAGCAGAGCGGTCCGCTGAAGGAGGCCGCCGTCGACGCCCGCGCTTTGGCGGAAGCGGTGTCGAAACTCGCGCAGGAGGCAGACTCCGTGCACGGCGGTTTCGGTGGCGCGCCGAAGTTTCCGCCGTCCATGGTGCTGGAGTTCCTGCTGCGCCACCACGAGCGCACGGGATCGGCGCAGGCGCACGCGCTCGCCGAGTCCGCAGCGGACGCGATGGCGCGCGGCGGCATTCACGACCAGCTGGGCGGCGGGTTCGCGCGCTACTCCGTGGACGCGGAGTGGATCGTTCCCCACTTCGAGAAAATGTTGTATGACAACGCGTTGCTGCTTCGAGTGTACGCGCATCTCGCGCGTCGCGGCTCGACGTCGGCACGGCGGGTGGCGGAAGGGATCGTCCGGTTCCTCGAGCAGGATCTTCTTACGCCACAAGGAGGTTTCGCGGCTTCACTCGACGCGGACACCGAAGGCGTCGAGGGGTTGACCTACGTGTGGACTCCCGCGCAGCTCAACGAGGTTCTCGGCGAGGACGGCCCATGGGCGGCTGAGCTGTTCAGCGTCACCGAAGAGGGCACGTTTGAAGAAGGCGCGTCGACTCTCCAAATGCGGACAGATCCAGACGACTTCGACCGCTTCGAGCGCGTCCGGCAGGCGTTGCTCGAAGCGCGGGCCGAGCGTCCGCAGCCGGGACGGGACGACAAGGTGGTCGCGGCGTGGAACGGTCTCGCGATTTCCGCGCTGGCCGAAGCGGGCGTCGCATTGGAGCGTCCACAGTGGATCGAACTCGCCCGTGGCGCGGCTTCTCTGCTGCTGGACCTGCACATCGTGGACGGACGGCTCCGCCGCAGCTCGCGCGACGGCGCGGTGGGCGCTCCGGTCGGCGTGCTGGAGGACTATGCCTGCCTCGCCGACGGTCTTCTCGCCCTCCATCAAGCCACCGGCGAGCCTCGCTGGCTCACCGAAGCGACCCGGCTGCTGGACGTCGCCCTGAGGCATTTCGCGTCGGACTCCGCGCCGGGTGCGTATCACGACACCGCTGACGACGCCGAAGTCCTGGTGCAGCGCCCATCCGATCCGACGGACAACGCGAGCCCGTCCGGCGCTTCGGCGCTGGCCGGTGCATTGCTTGCCGCCTCCGCGCTGGCCGGACCTGACCAGGCGGCGCGCTATCGGGACGCTGCTGAACTCGCGCTGCGTCGCGTCGGTCTGCTGGCCGCGCGCGTGCCGCGGTTCGCTGGACACTGGCTGTCGGTGGCGGAAGCGGCGCAGTCCGGGCCGGTGCAGGTCGCGGTGGTCGGCGCGGACCGCGCGGAGCTGGTGACCGCCGCTGCGCAGCACATCCATGGCGGTGGCATCGTGCTCGGCGGCGAGCCGGACGCGCCCGGTGTCCCGCTGCTGGCCGACCGGCCGTTGGTCGACGGCAAGGCGGCGGCGTACGTCTGCCGCGGCTATGTCTGCGAACGCCCGGTGACCGCGGCGGACCAGCTCATCGCCCAGCTCTGACGAATTCCGCCCCTGGTGAACGCGCTACCCGCCTAGATGAAATGGGCGTAGCTTCAGTAGTGACGTAATTATGTAATCAAGGACGGTGGACGTCATGGGGCGAGGTTGGAAAGGCCGGGGCTGGCAGCAGGCCGAGGCTCCGTCGGCGGACGACGCCGCGGCGTGGTTCGGCGGACGGCTCCCGGACGGCTGGTTCACCGGCGACCCGGAGATCACCGTCGACCGCGAAGAGATCCTGGTCGTCGGCGAGCTGCCCGCGCTGACCGGCGATTACGCCGACGAAGCGGCCCGCGCGGCCGCTGAAGACGGGCGGATCAGCCGGTTCCGCGAGGAAACCCGCGACGAGCGGATCGAGATCGCCCGGCAGGCCGAGCATCGCTACCAGCGCAAGGTGGCGTGGGGCGCGAAGCTGGGCGGCACGACGGTGCATTTCACGACGCTTTCCGTGCCGGTGATGACCCGGCTGCGGCAGCCCGAACGGCTGGTTCTCGACACGCTCGTGGACGCCGGCGTCGCGCGGTCGCGGTCCGAGGCGCTGGCCTGGGCGGTGCGGCTGGTCGGCGAGCACGCGGACACGTGGCTGACTGAACTGCGCGAGGCGATGACCAAGGTCGACGACCTGCGGTCCAAGGGGCCCGATTTGGGCTGAGCTGCGGGACTTCCTCCGCTGCGGCAGGCTGGTGGCAGCCTGCTGTATCGGAGGAACCGTGGACGTCCCTGCTGTGCCCGACAAAGTGGATCCGGACGCGCTGACCGCAGTCCTCGACGGACGCTGGGCCGGCCTGAAGCGCGACGTGCGCGCGCAGATGAGCGCGGAGACGTTCCGGGACACGACCGGTCTCGACGTCGAGGCGCACCGCGTCCAGGTGCTGGACCAGCTGCGGAAACTCGCCGAGACAGACCGTCCCGCCCTGGGCTTCGACGCCGCGTACGGCGGGCTGAGCGACGTCGGCGGGTCGGTGATGTCGTTCGAGATGCTCGGCTACGGCGACCTGTCGCTGATGGTCAAGGCCGGGGTGCAGTGGGGCCTGTTCGGCGGTGCGGTGCAGCTGCTGGGAACTTCGGCGCACCATGAGAAGTACTTGCGCCGCATCATCAATCTGGACCTGCTCGGCTGCTTCGCGATGACCGAGCACGGCCACGGCTCCGACGTCCAGCACCTGCGCACCACCGCGACCTACGACCCTTCGACGCACGAATTTGTCGTGCACAGTCCGGATCCCGGCGCCACCAAGGAATACATCGGCAACGCCGCCCGCGACGGACAACTCGCGGTGGTTTTCGCGCAGCTGATCACCGGCGGCGAATCCCGTGGCGTACACGCGTTCCTGGTCCCGATCCGCGACGATTCGGGAGCTCCGGCCCCCGGCGTCACCATCGCGGACTGCGGCCTCAAGGCTGGTCTGAACGGCGTCGACAACGGACGATTGACCTTCGATCAGGTCCGCGTGCCGAGGGAAGCGCTGCTGAATCGATTCGGCGACGTAGCCGAGGACGGCACCTACACGAGCCCGATCGAAAGCGACGGCCGCCGGTTCTTCACGATGCTGGGCACGCTCATCCGCGGCCGCGTGAGTGTCGGCGGCAGTGCCGGATCCGCCACCCAGCGAGCACTGACGCTGGCGGTTCGGTACGGCGATCAGCGGCGGCAGTTCCAGCGTCCGGAAGGCGACGAGGTAGTCATCCTCGATTACCTGGGACACCAGCGGAAACTGCTGCTCGCGCTGGCGAAGACCTACGCTCTGCACTTCGCGCAGGAGGAACTGGTTGCCGCACTGCATGACATCGCTCCCGACGCGCCGGAAGAAGAACAGCGCGAGCTCGAATCCCGCGCCGCGGGCCTGAAGGCGTTGAACACCTGGCACGCGACCTCGACCATCCAAACGGCCCGCGAAGCGTGCGGTGGCAGCGGATATCTGTCGGAGAACCTGCTGGCCGGTTTGAAAGCTGACACGGACGTCTTCACCACCTTCGAAGGCGACAACACGGTGCTGTTGCAGCTGGTCGCGAAGGGCTTGCTGACGCAGTACAAGGAACACTTCGAGGACCTCAGCCCCCTGGCGACCGCCCGCTTCGTCGCCGAACAGCTGGTGGACACCGTCATGGAACGCTCAGCCGCGTGGCGGTTCCTGGAACGCCTCACCGAGTCCGACGACGCTTCGGTGCTCTTCGACCGCGAGTGGCAACAGCGTCTCTTCGAGGACCGCGAAGAGCACGTACTGAGCGGCGTGGCCAACCGACTTCGCCGTGCTGCTTCGGATCCCTTCGGTGTCTTCAACTCCGTACAGGATCATGTGCTGCTCGCTGGCCGCGTACACGTGGACAGGGTGATTCTCGACGCCTTCGCCCGGGCTTTGGACACCTGCAGCGACCCGGACGCGAAGGTGCTGCTGGACCGCGTGTGCGACCTGTACGCCCTGTCGACGATCGAAGCGGACCGCGCATGGTTCCTGGAACACGGTCGGATCTCCGCAACCCGCTCGAAGGCAGTGACCGCGGCGGTCAACGCACTGTGCGGTGCGTTGCGCCCACACGCGCGGACGCTGGTGGACGGGTTCGCGGTACCGGAGCAGTTCCTGGCAGCCCCGATGCTGAACGGCTGAGCCTGCACAAAACGACTCAGGCCGTGCCCAGGCCGCATGACGGCCTGGGCACGGCCTGAGAGGGTAAAACCGCAGCTAGGCGTACATGGCCAACCAGATCGCTATGTAATGCGAAACCGCGGCCAGCACCGTGCACGCGTGGAAGAACTCGTGGTATCCGAACGTCTCCGGCCAGTGGTTCGGCCACTTCACCGCGTAAAAAACCGCCCCGACCGTGTAAAACAGGCCGCCCACGCACAGCAGCACCAAAGCCGCGACTCCGGCGTGGCTCAGCAGTTCCGGCAGGACGAACACCGCGACCCACCCGAGTGCGATGTAGATCGGCACTCCCAGCCAGCGCGGTGCGTGCGGCCACAGCATCTTCATCGCCACACCGAGGACCGCGCCGCCCCAGACGATGCCCAGAACGATGTATCCGGTCGGCTTCGACATGGCCAGCAGGGTGAACGGCGTGTAGGTGCCGGCGATGAAGAGGAAGATCATCGAGTGGTCGGCGCGCTTCATCCACTTGTACGCGCGCGGGCTCCACAGCCTGCGGTGATACAGCGCGCTCACGCCGAACACGCCCAGCACGGTGAGGCCGTACACGGACGTCGCCAGCGCGGCGACCGGCGAAACCGTCGACGCGGCGAGGCTGATCAGCGTGGCGGCCGCGGCCACCGCGCCGAAGAACGACCAGAAGTGGATATGGCCGCGCAGCCGGGGGCGGGTGTCCTCGGGGAGGGCTGGGGGCTCGATCGTCACGCTCACCGTCCCAAGGTTACGGAACCGTAGGTTTTTCGCCAGCCCCCGTGGCGCGTCACACCCCTGATTCGAGGGTGCGTACGCTCGGGCGACGTGAGCCTCCGGTCCTTCATGTCCGACGTCGTCTACAGCATCTACAGCCGCCGGCTGATCCAGCAGTCCGCCGGCCGTCATCCTCGGCATATCGCGATCATGCTAGACGGCAATCGCCGCTGGGCTCGCGAGGCCGGGTTCGCCGACGTGGCCGACGGGCATCGCGCCGGGGCCAAGAAGATCGCCGACTTCCTCAGCTGGTGCCAGGAGGCCGAGGTCGAGGTCGTGACGATGTGGCTGCTCTCCACCGACAACCTCAACCGCGATCCGGACGAGCTCACGCCGCTGCTGAAAATCATCACCGACGTCACCGACGAGCTCGCCGGGGCCGAGGTGCCGTGGCGGTTGCGCATCGTCGGCGCGCTCGACCTGCTGCCGCTCGAGGTGGCGCAGAAGCTCACCGCCGCCGCGGCGCGCACCGAGAACCACTCGGGCATGGAGGTGAACATCGCGGTCGGCTACGGGGGCCGTCAGGAGATCGCCGACGCCGTCCGCAAACTTCTCCTGCAGCACGCCGACGAGGGCACTTCGATTCGCGAACTCGCGAAAATCCTCGATGTCGACCACATCTCGGAACATCTGTACACGTCAGGTCAACCGGATCCGGATCTGATTATCCGAACGTCCGGTGAACAGCGGCTTTCCGGATTTCTGCTCTGGCAGTCCGCGCATTCGGAATTCTGGTTCACCGAGGCTTACTGGCCGGCATTCCGGCGCGTCGACTTTCTCCGCGCGCTGCGCGACTACGCCTGGCGGCACCGCCGGTTCGGGGCCTGACGCGGCGAACCGGCCCGGCGGACCCACCCAGCCGGGCCGGAAGACGCCGCGAAGGCCCCGGAGCCGCGCTCCGGGGCCTTCGCGTCAAGACGGCTCAGCCGTGGTGGTGCTCCATCGAGTGGGCGATCAGCGCCGGCGTCGTGGCGATGCCGGTGTAGGCACCGGCGACCAGCGAAGCGGCACCGTAGCCCAGCGCGCCGCCGCCCTCGATGAAGGTGGCGTAGGCGTCGCCGAACGTCGGGTCCGGAGCGCCCTGCGTCGCGGCCGGGGAGGCGAACGCCGTCCCGCCGATCATCATCAGGCCCGCGGCCGCACCGGCGACAATTCCAGCCTTCTTCAGCACTTCGCACACTCCTAGGTAGAGATACTGGGATTCGGGGCACCGGAGTGTTCCGGTGGTGTGTCCCGCAGTAAGGAAATTACCCCCGAATGGCCTCTAGCGAATGGTGCGTACGCCCATTGTGTGAGCGCTGGAAGGCCCAGTTCACTCGGTCCGGTTCAGTGTCCAGGACGCGAAATGCATTCCGGTCTGCGTCGTGGTACAAGGCCCTTTACCTGGGAATTGCCTGCACTCGGTGATTAATTTTCCAAGATCATTCGTCCGCGTGACCCCCCGATCGCCGGACCCCGTGACGCTGAGTGAGCACTGTGGACACTCTGTTTCGGGCGACCGACGGTGGGATGACGAATCGGCGAATCACCTGTGTGGCTGCCTGCACGACCGGGCCGACGTAGGTACCTTCCGGAATAGAGGGCTCGCGTTCCGTGCGGGTCCTCGCGGGAGGCCCTGGTCGTGGCGTTGATCGAGGGGGCGGCTCAGCCGCCCACGAGATGCACGAGGGGGCCGGCACCCGGCCCTCGTGGCCGTGCCGCCTGACGCAGCCAGCGTCAGGGAGTGCGGACCCAGCCAGGGAGGTGCCCGGCCCAGCGAGTGCGGGCGTGGGGTGCACACGCCCTCGAGGGAGATGCCGTCGTGACTGCGCAGCGTTCACCCCGCAAGGCCTCAGGCCGTTCTTCGACCGGTGCTTCAGCGCCGGAGAAAGCCTCGATCTCGCCCGAATCCCCACGCATCACTTATGTGCTCGACACGTCGGTGCTGCTCTCCGACCCGTGGGCGGTCACCCGGTTCGCCGAACACGCGGTGGTTCTCCCGCTGGTCGTCATCAGCGAACTGGAGGCCAAGCGCCACCACTCCGAACTGGGCTGGTTCGCCAGGGAATCCCTCCGGCTGCTGGACGACCTCCGGCTCAAGCACGGCAGGCTCGACGCCCCGATCCCGATCGGCGACCAGGGCGGCACCCTGCAGGTGGAACTGAACCACACCGATCCGTCCGTCCTCCCGGTGGGCTTCCGCACCGACTCGAACGACCACCGCATCCTCGCGTGCGCGCTCAACCTCGCGACGGAGCGTCCGGCGGTCACCTTGGTGACGAAGGACATCCCGCTGCGGGTCAAGGCGGGTGCGGTCGGGCTCACCGCGGACGAGTACCGGGCGCAGGAGGTGACGCCGTCGGGCTGGACGGGCATGGCGGACGTGGACGCCCCGCAGGAACTGATCGACACGCTCTTCTCGGGCGGTTCGGCGGATCCGGCGGAGTTCGGCCTCGGCGAGGTGGGCGAACTGCCGTGCCACACCGGGCTGCGGCTGCTCGCGGGCAGCTCCAGCGCGCTCGGCCGGGTCACGGCGGACAAGCGGGTGCGGCTGGTGCGCGGCGACCGCGAGGCGTTCGGCCTGCACGGCCGCTCGGCTGAGCAGCGCGTGGCGCTCGACCTGCTGCTGGACTCCGACGTCGGCATCGTGTCGCTCGGCGGACGCGCGGGCACCGGAAAGTCGGCGCTCGCCTTGTGCGCGGGCCTGGAGGCGGTGATGGAACGCCAGCAGCACCGCAAGGTCGTGGTGTTCCGCCCGGTCTACGCGGTCGGCGGCCAGGATCTCGGCTATCTGCCCGGGTCCGAGAGCGAGAAAATGCAGCCCTGGGCGCAGGCGGTGTTCGACACGCTCGGCGCGCTGGTCAGCCAGGACGTCCTGGACGAGGTCTTCGACCGCGGGATGCTCGAGGTGCTGCCGCTGACTCACATCCGGGGCCGCTCGTTGCACGACACGTTCGTGATCGTGGACGAAGCGCAGTCGCTGGAGCGCAACGTGCTGCTGACCGTGCTGTCACGGCTGGGTTCGGCGTCGCGGGTGGTGCTCACGCACGACGTGGCCCAGCGGGACAACCTGCGGGTCGGCAGGCACGACGGCGTCTCGGCGGTGATCGAGAAGCTGAAGGGGCACCCGCTGTTCGCGCACGTGACCCTGACCCGCTCGGAGCGCTCGCCGATCGCGGCGCTGGTGACCGAGATGCTGGAGGACCACGGCTGACCTAGTAGTGAGCGGCGGCACCGGTTCTCTCCGGTGCCGCCACTCACCAGGTCTCACCAGCCAGCAGGCAGTGGGCGTCCCTCAGCGAAACCGGCCGCCGACTGCACGCCCAGGACCGCGCGCTCGTGGAACTCCTCGAGCGTGCGCGCGCCCGCGTACGTGCAGGACGAGCGGACGCCCGAGCAGATCGAGTCGATCAGGTCCTCGACGCCGGGTCGCGCCGGGTCCAGCGCCATCCGCGACGTGGAGATGCCCTCCTCGAACAGCGCCTTGCGCGCGCGGTCGAAGACGTTGTCCGTGCGCGTGCGGGCTCCGACGGCGCGCTTCGACGCCATCCCGAACGACTCCTTGTACGGGCGGCCCTGCTCGTCGTACCGCAGGTCGCCGGGGGATTCGTGGGTGCCGGCGAACCACGAGCCGACCATCGCCGCCGACGCGCCCGCGGCCAGTGCCAGCGCGACGTCCCGCGGATGCCGGACGCCACCGTCCGCCCACACGTGTTTGCCCAGTTCACGGGCGGCGGCAGCGCATTCCGCGACCGCGGAGAACTGCGGTCGGCCGACGCCGGTCATCATCCGCGTGGTGCACATCGCGCCGGGCCCGACGCCGACCTTGATGACGTCCGCGCCCGCGTGGATGAGGTCGCGGGTGCCTTCGGCGGTCACGACGTTGCCCGCGACGACCGGCACCTTCGGCGACACCGAACGGACCGCCTTGAGCGCGGCGATCATCTTTTCCTGGTGCCCGTGCGCGGTGTCGACGACCAGCGTGTCGACGCCCGCGGCCAGCACCGCTTCGGCCTTCGCCGCGACGTCGCCGTTCACGCCGATCGCGGCCGCGACCCGCAGCTTGCCCTGCGCGTCGGCGGCCGGGGTGTAGATCTCCGAGCGCAGCGCGCCCACCGCGGTCAGGACGCCGGCGAGGCGACCGTCGGCGTCGAGACCGAGAGCGAGCCGTCCGCCGTGGCTGTGCAGGAGCTCGAAGACCTCGCGCGGCGGCGTGTCCAGCGGCACGGCGACGACGGCGGGCTCGGCGACGTCGGCCAGCCGCGCGAAACGGTCCACGCCGGCGCAGGCGGCCTCGTCCACGACGCCGACCGGCTTGCCGTCACCGTCGACGATGACGACCGCGCCGTGTGCTCGCTTGTGCACGAGGTTGAGGGCATCGGCCACCGCGTCGCCGCCGGTGAGGACCAGCGGCGTGTCCCAGACGACGTGGCGGGACTTCACCCAGGAGACGATTTCGGCCACCGCGGCCGTGTCGACGTCCTGCGGAAGCACGACGAGCCCGCCGCGGCGAGCCACCGTCTCGGCCATCCGCCGCCCGGCGACGGCCGTCATGTTGGCCACCACCAACGGGATCGTCGCGCCGGTGCCGTCCACAGTGGACAAGTCGACGCCGAAGCGGGATTCCACGTCCGAACGGTTCGGCAGCAGGAACACGTCGTCGTAGGTCAGGTCGTGAGCGGGCACGTGCCCATCCAGAAAGCGCACGAGTCACCAGGCTACGTGGCTTGCGCGCGGGACGCTAACCCGGCGTGGCCCGTGGAACAATGGCCAGGTGGACAGCCGTGATCGCGACGACCAGGGGCGGGCCCGCAACGCCCGCCCGCGTGATGGTCTGGGCCGCCCGCTGCCCTATGGCGCCGACGGCGTGCCGCGCCAGCCCGAGGGCGTGCAGCGGACCCCGGAGGAGACCCTGGCGGAAGCGCAGGACCTGCTGGACGCCGGCCGCCCGTTCCACGCCCACGAGGTCTTCGAAGACGCGTGGAAGGCGACAGACGGGCCCGAACGGGAGCTGTGGCGCGGCCTGGCCCAGCTGGCGGTGGGGCTGACGCACGCGTTGCGCGGGAACGGCAACGGAGCGGTCGCCCTGCTGGAGCGGGGCGCGGAGAACATCGCGCCGTTCCGGGAGAAGCCGCCACACGGGGTGGACGTGGCCGGGTTGGAACGGTGGGCGCAAGCGCTTGCGGCGGAGGCCCGGGAACGGGCTCGGGTGATGCCGGAGGTTCCTCGGCTGGCCCGATAGGGGTTTCTGGGCTGCGGGGTTCCCGATCTTGCTGAGTTCTTGCCTGCGCCGAGTGGTTTCGGTGGGTTGCCAGGCGCTCGGCTTATGCGGTGCGGATGGTCTCGAAGTCTCGGCGGCGCGGGTCGGGCATCGAGCGGCGAACTAGCTGGTCTAGTCACCCGCAAGCGCTTGCGGACCGGCCTGGCAACCCGAATCCGGACCTCGCCGGGCGGGCCGGCAACGGTGCCGACTCGCCCTGGCGAGGTTCGGGGCGGGTCAGGCGGCGGGCCAGTCGGCCGACGCGGCTTTTTCCTTGCCGATCGTCGTCGCTTCGCCGTGGCCGGTGCGGACGATCGTCGCGTCGGGGAGGGGGAAGAGGCGGTCGCGGATGGATTGCACGATGGTCGGGTAGTCGGAGTACGAGCGGCCGGTCGCGCCGGGGCCGCCGTTGAACAGGGTGTCTCCCGTGAAGAGGACTTCCAGGTCGGGGCTGTGCAGGCAGATCGCGCCGGGCGCGTGGCCGGGCGTGTGCAGCACGGTGAGGTCGGTGCCGGCGACGGTGAGGACCTGTCCGTCGGCCAGGTCGCCGTCGGGGGCGCGGTCCGGGTGAGTCAGGTCCCAGACGACGCGGTCGGCCGGGTGCAGCAGGATCGGCGCGCCGGTGCGGTCGGCCAGCGCGGGGGCGGCGTTGACGTGGTCATTGTGCGCGTGGGTGCAGACAATCGCGCGGACCGTGCGGTCTCCGACTACGTCCGCGATCGCGTCCGCGTCGTGCGCGGCGTCGATCACGATCACCTCGGAGCCGTCGCCGACTATCCAGACGTTGTTGTCCACGTACCAGCTGCCGCCGTCGAGCTCGAACACGCCCGACGTGACCAGGTTCTGCACTATCGCCGTCATGCCGCAGACCCTAGTGGCCCGCGAGGCATACCGCCGGTACTTACTTTCGAGTATTCTTACTCACGGTAAGTTAGCCGCGACGACGGGACTGCACATGACCGATCCCCGGGATCTGCTCGCCGAACCGCTCAAACTGCAGTGCGGGGCCGTGTTGCCGCATCGCCTCGCGAAGTCGGCGCTCAGCGAGCAGCTTGGCGACCGTCGGAACGCGCCGTCTGCCGAACTCGCGCGGCTGTACCGGACCTGGGCGCGCGGGGGTGCTGGCCTGCTGGTGACCGGCAACGTGATGGTCGATCCCACCGCGCTCGGCGAACCGCGCAACGTCGCGATGCCTGCCGTGCCAGATCCGGCGGCGTACCGGTCGTGGGCGCGGTCCGTGGACGGCACGGACGCGCAGTTGTGGGTGCAGCTCAACCATCCCGGTCGGCAGAGCCCGCGGTACTTGTCCCGGCAGCCGGTCGCACCGTCGGCGGTGCCGTTTGGCGATCGAGGGGTGCGGACGGCGTTCGCGACGCCGCGGGCGTTGACCGGGGACGAGATCGAAGCGGTGGTGGCGAGGTTCGCGTTATCGGCGCGGACGTTCGTCGACGCTGGGTTCGCCGGGATCCAGATCCACGGCGCGCACGGGTATCTGATCTCGCAGTTCTTGTCTCCGTTGGTGAATCGGCGCGACGACGAGTGGGGGCGCGACCGCAGCCGGTTCCTGCTTGAGGTGGTGCGCGCCGTCCGGGGTGCGGTGGGGGATCGCGTGCCGGTTTCGGTGAAGCTCAACAGCGCTGACTTCCAGCGCGGCGGGTTCGACGAGGACGAGTCGCTGCAGGTGGTTCGCGCGCTGGGCGAGGCCGGGATCGATCTGCTGGAGATTTCCGGCGGCACGTACGAGCGAGCCGTGATGATGGGATCCGGCCGGGCGAGCACGCAGCGGCGGGAAGCGTATTTCCTGGACTACGCGGCGAAAGCGCGGCAGATCAGCGACGTCGCGCTGATGGTCACCGGCGGGTTCACGACGGCGGCGGGGATGGCGGAGGCGCTGGAATCCGGTGCGCTGGACGTGATCGGCATCGGCCGTCCGTTCACGGTGGACCCTGCGCTGCCGGGGCGGCTGCTCGCGGGCGAGGACGTCCGGGCCGAACGGCGGTGCCCGCACACGGGAATCCGGCTCGCCGACAGCTTGCTCGAGATTCAGTGGCACACGCAGCAGATGCACCGCGTCGCCGCGGGCAAACCGGTCGACCTGAAGCGCGGCGCGTGGCGGGCGCTCGCTCAGGCCGGGCTCAGCGATCCGCTGAACGCGTTTCGCCGGGTGCGCGCGTGAGCCGCCGGTCGGCGACCTGCGCTCCGCTGGCGAGCACGATGAAGAAGACGCCGATGAGCAGGCAGTTCAGCGCGACCTGTCCGTAGCCGAGGTGGTCGGCGTTGACGAACGGGTACGGGTAGTAGCCGTCGATTGCACCGCGGACGAGCGTGAAAACCAGCCACACCAAGGGGTAGACGAGCGACCACCAGACCGTGCGCCATTCCAGCACGCGTGGAGCGAAGATCAGCCAGCCGAGCACGCACAGCACCGGGCTGACGCGGTGCAGCAGGATGTCCGCGGCGAGGCCGAGCCCGTGCAGCTCGTACAGCCCGGCGAGCGCGACCTGGTAGACCACGCCGGTGACCACGATCCCGACCAGCGCGTCGAGCCACAGCACGCGCATCAGCCGGGAGCGGCCGCGCCCGCGGGCGAAAGCCGCGCTGGTGACGAGGACGAGCACGTTCGAGAGGATCGTGAAGTAGGTGAACAGGTTCGCCACCCGCCCGCCGAAGCTGGCGTACCGACCCTGCGGGGCCACCAGCGCGACGATCTGGATCACGAGCGCGGCCAGCACGACGACCGCGGTCACCCCGAACCACAGCCGGGCCAGCGCTTTCGAGGACATGCCGCTGACATTACGGCTCGATTGGGGTCCGCCCGGCCCGACACGACCAGGATCGATCGCGCCGGGCCGAGTGAACTTGCTCAAGCCGAGAGCCGCCTGCCCTCCGGAGGCAGTGCTCGGGCGTTGATTACCGCATCACCGCACCGCCTTCACCAAGGCCGGGACGAAGACCGACGCGTCGACCGTGCCCCAGCCGCTCGCGATGTCGTAGCCCGGACCGGCCTTGAAGCCCTCGACGCCGTACTGGCTGTTGTCGCCCTTGGTGACGTCGACGATCCCGGCCGCGGTGCCCTTCGGACCCAGCTTCGAGTACAGCGCCGGGTTGATCTGGCCCAGCCGGCCGTGGTTGGCCTGCACCGCCAGCGCCAGCACCCCGGCGAACAGCGGTGCCGACTGCGACGTGCCCTGGACGCCTTCCATGCTGATGTCCGGGTACGCCCGCATCGTGCTGCCGGTGATGTTCTTGACGCGGTTCTGCCAGGACGGCCGCGCGTACGCCTTCGACAGGCCCGCGCCTTCGCTGAATCCGTTGTCCGCCACGTTGACCAGGTCGTCGGGCTGGGTGCGGTTGCCGTTCGCGTCCAGGTGCAGCTGGGTGCCGCCGAGCGCGGTGACGTTCGGGTCGCTCGCCGGCCAGCTCGCCACGCGGTACGGGTACTTGCCGGGCCCTTGCAGGTACGACCCGGACGGCCCGTCGTCGCCGGACGACGCGACCAGCGTGACGCCCGCGCGGCTCGCCCGCTCCAGCGCCGGGTCGAGGGTCTTGATGGACTCGAACGACGGGAAGTTCTCCTCGGTGGTGCCGAAGCTCATCGAGACCACGTCGGCGATCCGGTGCTCAGTCAGGTAGTCGACGGCGTGCATCATTTCCGGCAATCCGGCGAAGCCCTGCGTCTCGGCGACCGGCGTGGCCGCGACGACGATCTTCGCGGCCGGAGCCATCGCGTGCATCATCGTGACGTCGAGATCGGTCTCCCCGCCCCAGGACTGGCAGGTGGCGGTGTCCACCCCGGGGTCGGTGCACGCGGGCACCGCACCGGACGGCTGCAGCACCTCGACGTTCGCCGGCGGCAGGCCGTGCTGCCGCGAATACTCGTCCAGCACCTGCTTGACCTTGTCGTCGCCGAACGACACCAGCGTGGCCACGGTGGACCCGGCGCCGGTGATGCCCTGGTTCCACAACTTCGTGGCGTTGTACGCGCCGGCTTCCTTCGGCAGCTTGGCCATCGCCGCGTTGAGTCGTGCCACCCGCTCGGGCACGGTGGTCGCGCCGACGAACGACTGCGCGGCAGCCGAGAAGTGGTGTCGCGACGGCTGCGGCGGCGCCGGCGCGGCACTGGCCGGTGCCGCCACCACGGTGGCGGCGAGCGCCACGCCCGCCAGCAGGGTCATCGGCCGCCCGAATCCCCGGACGGCTGATTTCACCCGGAACGTCATGCTTTTCTCCCATCGACACAGGCCAGTGCTCCCACTCTCGGGCACGCGGCCACGGGCGCGACATCGACTTTCGTCGGGCGTTTTCCCGAGTACGGCGGGGAAAACTGCCCGATGTCCGTAATGTGCCCACTCATTCCGACGGCGGGTGCGGCGATCGTCATCCGGACGCCTCCTCGGAACCGGGCTGGTCTTCGGCACCGGACTGCTCCGCTTGGCCGGGTCCTACCGCCGGACGGCTGCCGCGCAGCAACCCCCGGACGGTGTCGATGGTGTCGGCCTCGCCAGGGTCCTTGTCCGGCCGGTACCGCACCACCCGCGCGAACCGCAGCGCCAGCCCGCCCGGATACCGCGTGCTGACCTGTGCCCCGTCCAGTTCGATCTCGACCACCAGCTCCGGCCGGACATGGACGGTCCACCGGTCGCGGTGCGTCTCGATTTCCTGGAACCGCTCGGTCTGCCAGGCCAGCAGTTCGTCGGTGAGGCCCTTGAACGTCTTGCCCACCATGATCGGCGGTCCACCGTCCGGATCACGCGCGCCGAGGTGCAGGTTGGACAGTTTCCCGGTGCGCCTCCCGTGGCCCCATTCCGCCGCCAGCACCACCAGGTCGATGGTGTGCACCGGTTTCACCTTCAGCCACGCCCGGCCGCGCCGCCCGGCCGCGTAGATCGAATCGAGGTCCTTCACCATCACGCCCTCGTGCCCGGCGTCCATCGCCGCGTCGAGCACCGCCGCCGGGGATTCCGGCCGGACCGAACCGGGGATCACGTGCTCGCCCGCCACGCGGCGCAGCGCCTCGTTGCGTTCGGACAACGGCGCGTCGAGCAGATCGACCCCGTCCAGATGCAGGCAGTCGAAGAAGTACGGCCGCAGCAGCAACGCCCGCACCTGTTCGTCCCGCGTGCTGCCGAACCGGCTCATCGTTTCCTGGAACGGCCGCGGCCTTCCTTCGTCGGTGAGGGCTAGGGTTTCGCCGTCCAGCACCACCGATTCGCACGGCAGCGCACGCACCAGTTCGACCAGTTCGCCTACGCTGCCGGTGATTTCCCGCAGCGTGCGCGTGTACACGTGCACTTCCGAACCTTGCCGGTGCACCTGGATGCGCGCACCGTCCATTTTGTACTCGACGATCGCGTTCCCGTGCTCGGTCACCGCTTCCTCCAGCGATTCCGCCGGGGACGCGAGCATCGGCCGCACCGGACGGCCCAGCTCCAGCCCGAATTCCGCGAGCGCCGCCGCGCCCCCGGTCAAGGCCGCCTGCCCGGTGACCGGCAGGCGTCCGGACAGCATGAAGGCGCGCCGCACCTGGTCGACCTCCACCTCGGCCGCCGCCGCGACCGCGTCGACCATCACCCCTTCCAGCGCGCCTTGCCGCAGCTCCCCGGTGACGAGCCGGAACACGAACTCCTGCTCGGCACGGGTCAGCCGGGAGAACAGCGCGGTGAGCGCCTCCGCTCGTCGCTTCACCGAACCCGCGCCCGCCGCGGCCGCGACTTCGGTGAGCGCGACGTCGACCTCCGCCACGGAGACGGCGGGCACGGCCGCGGGTTCGACGGCGAGGTCGGCGAGCGTGCGCCAGCCGGCGCCGAGCCGGTCCTGCGCCGTCTGCCCGGTGAGATACGCGATCACCGCGGGCAGCTCGCCGGGCTCGGCCGCGCGCAGCACCTTGGCCAGCACGGCGATCTTCGTTTTCCGTGACCGCGTGGCCGCCAGTTCGGCGGAGGCGGTGACGAGGTCGGTGAACAACACCCGGCCATCATCGCCCCCGTCACCGACAAAAACTCCAGCCCCAGCCTCGACCGGGTGAAAAAGAGCTGGTCAGGCATCCGGACGAGTGCAGTACTGGTCCAGCAGCCCCTGTTTCGTCACACACGGCGTGTACCCTGCGTCCTGCAGTTCCGCCCGCGCCGTGCTGCTGCGCAGATAGTCGATGAACTGCTTCAGCAGCGAATCGTTCTCCGGCACGCCCTTGGTGTAGAGGTACTCCACCGTCCAGAAGCGATAACCGGCGTCGATGCTGGTCACGTCGGGGTAGCGGTCGTCGAGTTTCGCCATCGCGACCTGGCCGCCCGCCGCGGCGATCTTGGCCGCGGGCACGTCGGCGTAGCCGATCGCGCCAGGTGTTTCGCCTACGGCACGCAGCAGATCGTCGGTCGTGCCGCGCTCGCAGCGCACCACCGCGGCGTGCGGGTCGCGGATCGGCGTCCGGCAGTCGTCCGACGACAGCCCCGGTTCGGCCGCACCCAGCACTTTCTCCTCGAAAGTCTTGCGCGTGCCCGATTCCTGCCCGCGCCCGACGACCCGGATCGGGACCGACGGGCCGTCGCGCAGCTGAGCCCAGTTGGTGTACTTCCCGCTGAAGATGCCGCGGACCTGCTCGCTCCTCAGATGGTCGACACCGACGGATTTGTTCACTACCAGGCTGTACACGAGCACAGCGACCGGTTGCATGACCAGATCCGGCCCGGCGTCGGGAGCCTTGCCGTCGGACAGCACTGCCAAACTGTCTTTTTGGTCTGCTGGCAACGGCCCCAGTTCGCGCACCGCGGACACGCTGCCCACTGCTTGCGTCGTGATCGTCGCACCAGGACACTGCCCGTGGTACTCCGTCGCGACACTGTTCATGATCCGCGCGAACGCGCTGGATCCGTGCACCGCAAGGGTTCCGCTGCCGCAGCCGGGCGCGGGACCGCGCGACGCGGCCACGATCAGCGTGCTCAGCAACACCCCGCTCAGCAGTACTCCGATCGCCACGGTCACCACCGGCCACGACAGCCAGCGCTGTTTGCGTTCGTCCTTGATCCGTCCGCCGCTGAGCCGTCCGACGACGTCCAGTTCCTTGGACAACGACCCGCCGCGCCAGTCGTCCGGCTCGCGCAGCACGACGACGAGTTTGAACTTTTCCCTTCGCTTCAACGAAAGCTGTTCGAGCCGGACACCGTGCCATTGCGGGGTCTGCACCGCCGGAACCGGGGATTCGGGCTGGCGCAGGAAACCGGACAGCCGCTGCGACAGCAGGGCTCGCACACCGGACAGTCGCGCGGTGTCGGATTCAGGCGTAGGCTGATCATGAGTGAAGAATTCAAGGCCGTTCCGGACCACCTCACGCAGCCCGTCCTTGGCGTCAGACACGCGCGCGTCCCACACCACCCTCCGGCCGAAGGTGAACTGCAGCGGGTGTTCCCAGTCGTCCGGGCCGATGTCGAAGCTGCCCGTGTTGCGGATGCGGATCACGACCACGCTGAGCGGTTCCAGGAGCCGCACCGTGCGCACGAGCTCCGGATCCGCTTGCACCGCGCCGTTTTCCTGATCGCTCAACGTCACCGGGTTGAGGCCGATCTTGGAGTTGTACAGCTCCCGGTAGATGACGCGCCTGCGGCGGACCACGTAGCGGTCGACGATCGGGGCGAGGATCGTCGCGCCCGCGACGACCGCGATGGGCACGATGCCGCGATCGGACGTGAGCACCTCGGCGAGCGCTCGCAGGACATCTCCGAAGCTCACGGTCGCCTCCCCCTTGCCGCTCCCGAGAATGTCCACCCTAAGCGTCCGCCACGGGACCCTTCCCCGGTGCACCAGGTGTTCACCAGCGCTTCAACCCGCCGATGCGATCCGCTCGACGGCGGCGCGGAGCCGGTCCGGCGGGAGCGCGGCGTACCCGAGCACGAGGCCCGGATATCCCGCTGAGGCATGGGAATAAGTCGACAAAGCCGGAGCATGCACGCTTGCCGCGGCGAGCTTTTCCTGCAGCCGCAAGTCATCGGTGCCGTCCGGGAGCCGGACGACCAGGTGCAGTCCGGCTGCGATCCCGACCGGCTGCCACTGCGGCAACCGCTGGGCGAGCGCTTCGATGAGCGCGTCACGACGGGCGCGATACAGGCGCCGGGTGCGGCGCAGATGCCGGTCGTAACCGCCGGTGGCGATCAGATGCGCGAGTGCGGCTTGCGGGAGCGGCGGGCATCCCAGGTCGTGCATTTCCTTGACCCGGGCCACGGCGTCGCGCAGTCGTCGCGGTGGAATGAGCCAGCCGATCCGCAACGCTGGCGCGAGCACCTTGCTGACGCTGCCGATGTACGCGACGTGATCCGGCGCGAGCGCGCGCATCGCGCCGAGAGCGGGACGGTCGTAGCGATGCTCGGCGTCGTAGTCGTCTTCCAGGATGAGCCCGCCGGTTTCCGCCGCCCACGCCAGCAGTTGCCGACGGCGTTCCGGATGCAACGCGACGCCGAGCGGGAACTGGTGCGCAGCGGTCACCAGCACGACGGAGCAGTCTGAAGTGGACAGTGCGTCGACGTTGATGCCTTTGTCGTCGACCGGAATCCCGATCGGACGCAGTCCGTGGTCTCGCAGCAGGTTCGCTTGGCCGTGGTGGCTCGGGTCCTCGACCGCGATGCGCTGGTCCGGCAAGGCCTCGGCCAGCAACGACAGTGCTTCGGCGGCACCGCTGGTGATCACGATGTCATCCGGGTTCGTCGGCAAGGCCCGGACCCGCCCGAGGTAGGCGGCCAGTTCCGCGCGCAACGCCGGATGGCCGGTCGGATCGGGGTAGCCGAGACCGAGATCAGGCGTCGCGTTCAGGGCTTCTCGTTCGGCGGCAAGCCATTCGGCTCGCGGAAACGCTGACTACGCGGGCAGTCCGGGACGCAGGTCGAACTCCCAGGCCGGAGATTTCGCCGCACTGACCTCGGGTTTCGGCGCAGGACCGTCGATCGGCGCGACGCGAGTGCCCGAACCATGCTTGCTCAGCAGGTAACCCTCGGCGGTGAGCTGCTCGTACAACGCGGTGACGGTGCCGCGCGCGACTCCGAGCTGGCGCGCGAGATCGCGACTCGACGGCAGCCGGGTGCCGACAGCCAGCCGTCCAGTGCGGATCGCATCGCGCAACGCGGCTTCGACAGCGCGACCCCGGCGTCCGCCAGTGGCAGCAGGCAGGAGCAGCTCACGGATGGTTTCCACGGCCCGACAGTACGGCAAAGTGGTCCAATTAGGCCAGTGTCGAGTGGTCCTTCTGAATGGACCACTCTCCGCTGAAGACTGAGCGGCGTGAAACGGTCGATGGTGCTTTCAGGGGTGGCCGGCGCGGTGCTGGTCGGCGGATCGGTGCCGGTCACCGGCATGCTGGACGGGTATCCGGTGATCACCGGGCAGGCGCTGCGGTACGCGCTCGGCGGCCTTCTGCTGCTGGGCTGGGCGAAGGTCACGCGCAGTCCGCTGCCGCGGCCGAACCTGGCCGATCTGCCGACCCTGCTCGGTCTCGCCGCGACCGGGATGATCGGGTTCCAGGCCTGTCTGCTGCTGGCGCAACGCTACGCGGAACCCAGTGCGGTAGTGGCGTTTCTCGGGGCCAGTCCGCTCGTGCTCGCGTTGATCGCGCCGATGCTCGACGGTCGCCGTCCGTCCGCCGCTCCAGTCGTGGGATCGGTACTGGCCGGACTCGGCATCGTGGTGCTGTCCGGTGGCGGATCCGCTTCCGCGCCAGGGCTGTTGCTGGCTGCGCTGGCGATGTTGTGCGAAGCGTCGTTCACCCTGCTCGCGGTGGGATTGCTGCGCCGGCTCGGACCGTTGGCGACCTCGACGTGGGGCTGTTTCACTGCTGCGGCAAGCGGTTCCGTGGTCGGGACGGTCGTCGATCCAGCCGGAGCGTGGCGGTGGCCGAACGCACGCGAACTCGTCGCGTTGCTGTTGCTGGCGATCCTGGTGACCGCGGTGGCGTTCGTGCTCTGGTACAGCTGCGTTGTCGGGCTGGGCGCGGACCGGGCGGGCGTGTTGATCGGGCTGATGCCGGTGTCCGGACTGGTCGTGGCGGTGCTGATCGGCGCGCAACGGTTCGAGTTGGCGGACCTGGCCGGGGTCACGCTCGTCGCCGCGGGTGTCGCATGCGGACTGCGCCCGGAAAGGTCCGTGAAGGACTCCTTGGGGGAATCAGGTTCCCTCAAGGAGTCCTTCACGGACAGCTGAGGCGTTACTTGCCGCCGCGTGCCATCCGCAGCACGTCGAGCGCCTCGTCCAGTTGGGCTTCGGTGAGCTTGCCGTCGCGGACATACCCGCGCTCCAGCACGACCTCGCGGATCGTCTTGAGTTCCTTGAGCGCCTGCTTCGCCACCGCGGCAGCTTCCTCGTAGCCGATGTACTTGTTGAGCGGCGTGACGATCGACGGCGACCCCTCGGCGTACTGTCGCGCGCGCTCGGCGTTCGCGGTGACCCCGGCGAACACCTTGTCCGCCAACAGCCGCGAGACGGCCGCGAGCAGCCGTGCCGATTCGAGCACGTTGCGCGCGATGACGGGCAGGTTCACGTTGAGCTGGAAGTTGCCCGCCGCACCGGCGAACGCGACTGCCGCGTCGTTGCCGACGACCTGCGCGACGACCTGCAGCGTCGCTTCCGGGATGACCGGGTTGACCTTGCCCGGCATGATCGACGAACCCGGCTGCAGGTCCGGCAGCGCCAGCTCGGCCAGCCCGGTGCGCGGGCCGGATCCCAGCCAGCGCAGGTCGTTCGCGATCTTGTTGAGCGACACCGCGACCGTGCGCAGGTGCCCGGAGGTTTCGACGACGCTGTCCTGCGTCGCCTGCGCCTCGAAGTGGTTGCGCGCCTCGGTGAGCGGCAACCCGGTGATCTGTGCCAGCTCGGCCGACACTGCCGCGCCGAACCCGTCGGGCGCGTTGAGACCGGAGCCGACCGCGGTGCCGCCGATCGGCAGTTCGCCCAGCCGCGGCAGACCGGACTGCAGCCGCTCGATGCCGAACCGGATCTGCGCGGCCCACGCGCCGGCCTCCTGGCCGAGCGTGATCGGCACGGCGTCCATCAGGTGCGTGCGGCCGGACTTGACGACGTCCTGCCACTCCTCGGCACGCGCCTCGATCGCGCCGGCGAGGTGCTCCAGCGCGGGGATGACGTCGGTGAGGACGGCCTCGGTGGCGGCGACGTGGATCGTCGTCGGGAAGGTGTCGTTGGACGACTGCGACGCGTTGACGTGGTCGTTCGGGTGCACGTCGCGGCCGAGCGCGCGGGTGGCCAGCGTCGCGATGACCTCGTTCGCGTTCATGTTGGACGACGTGCCCGAGCCGGTCTGGAAGACGTCGATCGGGAAGTGCTCGTCGTGCTTGCCCTCGGCGACCTCGTCGGCGGCCTTCGCGATCGCGTCGGCGACGTCGGCGTCGAGGACGCCAAGACGCGCGTTCACGCGGGCGGCGGCGGCCTTCAACAGGCCCAGCGCGCGGATCTGGGCGCGCTCGAGACCGCGGCCGGAGATGGGGAAGTTCTCGACGGCACGCTGCGTCTGCGCGCGGTAGAGCGCGTCGACCGGGACGCGGACCTCACCCATCGTGTCGTGTTCGATCCGGTATTCCTGTTCAGCCATACCCCCGATTCTGGCCCCGTTTCGCGCACGTGGCCGGGTGTTGTCGCCCACCCCGGCGACTAACCCGCGCCCGCCCCGCCACCACCCTCAACGGAATGGCTACGCCATACTGGTTACGACCAATGTGTTCTCGATCACCGCCACCCACCACTGGCATGGAGCGAGCCTCATGGATTACGACCTCGTCGTCATCGGAGCCGGTCCCACCGGCCTCTTCGCCGCCTACTACGCGGGATTCCGCGGCCTGTCGATGGCCGTCGTCGATTCGCTGCCCGAACCCGGCGGCCAGGTCACCGCGATGTATCCGGAGAAGATGATCTACGACGTCGGCGGGTTCCCCGCGGTTCGCGGCCGCGACCTCGTGCAGGGCCTGGTGGACCAGGCCGCGCCGTGGAAGCCGGACTACCTGCTCGGCCGCAAGGCGGAGAAGCTGGAGAGCGTCGACGGCGGGCTGGAGCTGACCCTCGACGGCGGTGACGTGCTGCGTGCGGGCGCGGTCCTGATCACCGCGGGCATCGGCGAGTTCACGCCCCGTCCGCTGCCCGCCGGGGACGGCTGGCTCGGCCGGGGGATGGTCCATTTCGTCCCGTCGCTCGCGGCCCACGCGGGCCAGCACGTCGTCGTGGTCGGCGGCGGGGATTCGGCGTTCGACTGGTGCCTGGCGCTGCACCCGGTCGCGGCGAGCGTGACGCTGGTGCACCGCCGCGCGAAGTTCCGGGCCGCGGAATCGATCGTGCGGCAGGTGCGGGAGCTGGGCGTGCGGCTGGTCACGGACGCCGAGGTGTCCCGGTTCGTGGAAGCCCCGGACGGTTCGCTGACGGCGGTCGACGTGACGGTAAAGGGCGGCGGGGAAGAGCAATTGCGCGCGGACGCTGTGGTCGCGGCGTTGGGATTCACCGCGGATTTGGGCCCGATCGAAAGCTGGGGGCTGGAAATCGATCACCGCGCGATTTCGGTGGACTCGACCATGGCGACGGCCCGGCCGCGCGTTTACGCGGCGGGGGACGTGGCGGCGTATCCGGGAAAGGTGAAGCTGATCGCGACGGGATTCGGGGAGGCGGCGACGGCGGTGAACAACATCGCGGTGGCGTTGAATCCCGAGGCGCATTTGTTCCCCGGGCATTCGAGCAACGTCGAGTGACTCAGCCGGTTTTCTCCGCCAGCCAAGGCTGATACGCCACCGCCGAGGTCGCGATCGACGGTGCCGATCCGCAGGCCGACGACCGGTTTCCCGGGCGGCTGACCATCCCGGCCAGCACCCACCGGTCGCCGTCGCGGAGCAGCTCTGGGCCTCCGGAATCGCCGTAGCACGAGCCGGATCCGCCGGGGCTTTCCGTGCACAGCTCGGAAGTTCCGTCGAACGTCGACGTGCATTTCGCGCCCGGCACCAGTTGCGTGTCGAGCTGGCGCAGTGTCTTCGACACCGGGCCGCAATTCGGCGTCGCGCATGTCTGGCCCCAGCCGATTACCCGGACCGCCGTGCCTGGTGCGGCCGAACCGGCGATCGCGATAGGCGCGGCTTTCACCGGAGCGGTCAGCCGGATCAGGCCGATGTCGCCCGTTTGCGTTTCGGCATTGAAATGCGGGTGCAGTACGAATTCCGCCGCTTTCGGAGTTTCCCCGCCCTCGTCCGCGTCGTTGCTGCCGACGCGCAACCCGAGCGTCGCCGGGTCCTTCGCGGACAGGCAATGCGCCGCGGTGACCACCCACGTGGGCGCGATCAGCGAGCCGCCGCAGAACAGCGCGCCGCCCGAAGTGTGCAGGGACACCGCGAACGGGTACGGCTGGTCCGCGTCGGTCCCGCCGACGATCGACGGCGCAGCGGGCCCGGCCGAAGCGCTGCCCGCGCTGAGCACGACTCCGGTGAGGACAGTCAGCACCAGCGCGAGCAGCCGTTTCGACACCGGGAAACTCCTTGGCAGATCAGGGCAGCGGAGGCACCACGTGGTCGTCCTCGTCGAGGTCGAGGTTGCCGTCGAAGTTGACCGACGAGTACGCCCGCAGCTTCTCGAGCCGGTGGTAGCCGTCGATCATTCTGACCGTCCCGGACTTCGACCGCATGACGATCGACTGCGTCGTCGCGCCGCCCGCCCGGTAGTGGACGCCGCGCAGCAGGTCGCCGTCGGTGACGCCGGTCGCGCAGAAGAACACGTTGTCGCCGGTGACCAGGTCGTCGTTGAGCAGGATCCGGTCCAGATCGTGGCCCGCCGCGAGCGCCTTCTCGCGCTCCGCGTCGTCCTTCGGCCACAGCCGGCCCTGCAGCTCGCCGCCGAGGCACTTCATCGCGCAGGCGGCGATGATGCCCTCGGGCGTCCCGCCGATGCCGAGCAGCATGTCGACGCCGGTGGTCGGCCGGGCCGCGGCGATGGCCCCCGCGACGTCGCCGTCCGAGATGAACCGGATCCGGGCCCCCGCCTCGCGGACCTCCTTGACCAGCTGCTCGTGCCGCGGCCGGTCGAGGATGCAGACCGTCACGTCGCTGACGCTGGAGTTCTTCGCCTTCGCCACGCGCCGGATGTTCTCCGCGACCGGGGCGGAGATGTCCACCTTGCCCGCCGCGTCCGGGCCGACGGCCAGCTTCTCCATGTAGAACACCGCGGACGGGTCGAACATCGCGCCGCGCTCGGCGACGGCGAGCACGGCCAGCGCGTTCGGCATGCCCTTCGCCATGAGCGTGGTGCCGTCGACCGGGTCGACCGCGACGTCGCAGTCCGGGCCGTCGCCGTTGCCGACTTCTTCGCCGTTGAACAGCATCGGCGCTTCGTCCTTCTCGCCCTCGCCGATGACGACGACGCCGCGCATCGAGACGGTGGAGACGAGCTGGCGCATCGCGTCGACGGCAGCACCGTCGCCGCCGATCTTGTCGCCGCGGCCGACCCAGCGGCCGGCCGCCATCGCGGCTGCCTCGGTCACCCGCACCAGTTCCATGGCGAGGTTGCGATCAGGCGCTTCGCGTCGGCTGCGGTCACTGGCGGTGGTCATGGTGGCCTCCCGGAACACGGTTCGTCAGCGGGTGCCCAGTCTGTCAGATCCCGGAACCACCTGACCGATTCAGCCACGCATGGTGCACGTCACTCTGTGTCGTCGTCGGTCTCGACCGAGGCCAGCGCGGCCTCGATCCGCTCGCGGGCGCCTTCCAGATGCCGTTCGCACACCTTGGCGAGCCGCTCGCCCTTCTCCCAGAGCTCGAGCGACTGCTCCAGGGACAGCCCGCCGGCCTCGAGTTCCTTCACCACTTCGACGAGCTGGTCGCGGGCCTGCTCGTAACCGAGTCCGGCGGTGTCTGCTTCGCTCACGTTCTCCGACCTTGTGGTGCACGGGGCTGTCGGCGCAGACTACCGCGTTCGGCGGCGGTTCCGGGCTGGCCGGGGACGCTGGGGCGAGTCCGCCGCGGGCAAGCCACCACCGCGCTGGCCATCGCGTGGTCGTACCCGACGAAAGCCAGCGCGAACTCTTGCCCGTCACCGTCCGCGATGGCGTCTTCGAGGTTCTCCTGCGCGCTCGCCACCCGTCGCCGGTGCCCGGTCCCTTCGGCGAACCACCACCGGACGCCGACGTGCTCCGACGTCGCCTCGGACAGTCGCCTGAGCTGCGGAGCCAGTCCGCGCCGGGCGGCGGTGCCGCAGCCCGCGAGCAGCGCCGTCCAGCATTCGTCGGCCGCGCGGTCGGTGACCAGGGCCTGCCGCAGCAGGAGACCGGCGTCGAGCCGGGCGGCGGCGTCCACCGTGAGCGGGAGGAACGCCGGGGCCCGGTGCATCACGGCCGCTCTCCTTCCGGTACGGGTGTCGTCGGCTCGACGGATTCGGCCACCGCGTGGACCGCCCCGTCGGCGACCCGCACGCGCAGCCGCGCACCGTCCTCGATCTGGGAGACGGAGCGGAGCACGTGGAGGTTGCCCGCGGAATCAGTGAACTGGACAACGGCGTATCCGCGCTCCATCGTGGCCGCCGGGCCGAGCGCGGTCAGCCTGCCCCGCGCGTTCGCGACTTCCGCCTGGTCCTTGGCGAGCAGGCTGAGCATCGCGCGACGGCCGCGTTCGCGGTGCATCTCGACGTCGCTGAGCCTGCGTTCGATCGGACCCAGCGGATCGGCCAGCGACGGACGGCTGCGGAGCTGGGTCAGCAGCCGCGTCTCCCGGTCGACCCAGCCGTGCAGCGCGCGACGGCCGCGGTCGCGCATCTGCCGCACCCGGGCGGTTTCCTCGCGGACGTCCGGCACGATGCGCTTGCTCGCGTCGGTCGGAGTGGAGCAGCGCAGGTCGGCGACGTGATCGAGCAGCGGCGTGTCCGGCTCGTGCCCGATGGCGCTGACGATCGGCGTGCCCGCGGCCGCGACCGCCCGGCACAGCGCTTCGTCGGAGAACGGCAGCAGGTCCTCGACGCTGCCGCCGCCGCGGGCGATGACGATCACGTCGATGTCCGGATCTTTGTCCAAGATGGACAGTGCGCGGAGGATTTGCGGCACCGCCTGCGAACCCTGCACGGCGGTGTTCAGCACCTTGAACAACACGTGCGGCCAGCGTGCCTGTGCGTTCGCCAGCACGTCCCGCTCGGCCGCCGACGCGCGTCCGGTGATCAGGCCGATTCCCTTGGGCAGAAAGGGAATCGGACGTTTCCGCTCCCGGGCGAACATGCCCTCGGCGGCCAGCAGCTTGCGCAGCCGTTCGATCCGCGCGAGCAGTTCGCCGATGCCGACCGCGCGGATCTGGTCCGCGCGCAGGCTCAGCGTGCCGCGGCCGAAGAAGAACGACGGCTTGGCGTGGATGACCACCCGGTCGCCTTCGCGCAGCGGCGTCGGCAGTTCGCGCACCAGCCACATCGGACAGGTGACGGACATCGAGACGTCCGCGGACGGGTCGCGCAGGGTCAGGAACGCGGTCTGCGTGCCGGGCCGCGCGTTCATCTGCGTGACCTGGCCTTCGACCCAGACGTCGCCGAGCCGGTGGATCCAGTCGCCGATTTTGCGCGCGACGGTGCGGACCGGCCACGGATTCTCCGCGCTGGTGGCGGGGTCGTTGCTCACTGGCCTTCCGCGGGGTCGCCCGGCTGTTCCTCGGCCTTGCGCGCGTTGCCGATCCGCCGCGTCAGCATGCCGACGAACGACGCGCGGTCGGCGTGGGCCTTCTCGTACTCCAGCAGCTCCTCCAGCTGGGGCACGGTCAGCCGGCGCAGCCGGGCGCGCAGCTGCGGCAGGGTCAGCTCGTCGTAATTGCCCAGGCCAGCCGGGCCGGAGCTGTCGTTCTCGCCCTCGGAGTGCTCCTCGGCGAGCGCGCGGGTCTCCTCGACCCACGGATCGTCGATGGTTTCCGCGGGGAGATCCGGCGGCTGCGTGCGGTGGCCGTTGGTGCGCGGCTCGGGCAGGTCGTCGACCGGCACGAGCGTGGGCCGGGGCCGGGCGAACTCGGGCTCGGCGTCCTCGTCGAACGTGGCCCAGCTGGGGGTGTCCTCGACCGGGCGCAGCATCGACAGCGCGTCGTCGCCTTTGATGGCCAGCTCGGTGACGTGCTGCTGGACGCGCATGGACAGCTGCAGCACCTGGCTCACGACGGTGACCGGCAGGCCGGTGAGCTGCTTCGGGAGCTCACGAACCCGCTCGGCGGTGGTGACGGCGAGGCCCGCGGCGACCCGGAGGGGGAGCGGGAGTGGCTTCATGGGTCCAGCGTGCCGCATCCAGGCCGTCCTGCCCAACCGAACGGGTGGCCAGAGGCACCGGACGTGACGCCCGGCACAGCCTGAATGGCCGCGGCGGTCATCCGAACGAGGACTTCAACCCCGGATCGGCACTGCCCGTACCCTGGAGGCATGACTTCTGCGAGTCCCGGAACCGAACCCGCCGGTACCCCGACGATCACCCGGTCCGGCGCCGCCAAACGCGTGCTGCTCGCGAAGCCGCGCGGTTACTGCGCCGGCGTTGACCGCGCTGTCGTCGCCGTCGAGAAGGCGCTCGAGCTGTACGGGCCGCCGGTGTACGTGCGCAAGGAAATCGTGCACAACCGGCATGTCGTCGACACCCTGCGCGAACGCGGTGTGATTTTCGTCGACGAGACCTCCGAGGTGCCCGAGGGCGCGCTCGTGGTGTTCTCCGCGCACGGCGTCTCGCCCGCGGTGCACGCCGAGGCCGCGGAGCGGAACCTGCGCACCATCGACGCGACCTGCCCGTTGGTCACCAAGGTGCACAAAGAGGTCAACCGGTTCGCGAAGGACGACTACGACATCCTCCTCATCGGCCACGAAGGCCACGAGGAGGTCGAGGGCACGGCCGGTGAGGCTCCGGAGAAGGTGCAGCTGGTCGACAAGCCCGAGGACGTCGACAAGGTCGACGTGCGCGATCCGTCGAAGGTGATCTGGCTGTCGCAGACGACGCTGTCGGTGGACGAGACGATGGAACGCGTCGACCAGCTGCGCGACCGCTTCCCGACCTTGGCCGACCCGCCCAGCGACGACATCTGTTACGCCACCACCAACCGCCAGGTCGCGGTCAAGGCGATGGCCCCGGAGTGCGACCTGGTGCTGGTCGTCGGCTCGAAGAACTCGTCGAACTCGAAGCGGCTGGTAGAGGTCGCGTTGAAGGCTGGCGCGTCGGCTTCGCACCTGATCGACTTCGCGTCCGAGGTCGACGAGGCGTGGCTGGAGGGCGTGTCGACGGTCGGGGTCACGTCGGGTGCCTCCGTGCCGGACGTGCTGGTGATGGACCTGCTGAAGTGGCTGGCCGAGCGCGGGTACGGGCAGGTGGACGAGGTGACCACGGCGAACGAGAAGATCGCGTTCGCGTTGCCTAAGGAGCTTCGGAAGGCTGTTAAGCCGGAGTCCTGAGGGCAGGTTGTCTTCCGCATGTCTCTCCTCGCGGTGATTTCTGGCGAGGGAGTTCGGATCGGCGGGCTTTCGTTTGGTGCTGCGATGTTCGGCCGGGCGCGCGGTGCGCTTTGCCGCTGTACCGATTAGTCGAGAGCGTCATGCCTGGCAACTCCGCGTGAAGCTTGTCCACTGAGCAGCCACGGCGCTGGGAATCCCTTTAGCCACAACGAAAAGGCCGCCGACCCCGGTGAGGGGATCGGCGGCCTTTTCGTTTGCCTGCGGAGTGCCTGCCTTGTGCGCTCGGTCAGCCTTCGTCTTCCCAAGGACGCTGGCGGCGGGGCGGTTCCCGGCGAGGCGGACGCGGACGTCCGGGCGGCGGCTCGTCCCCGCGCGGCCGACGACGCGGCGGCGGTGCGTCGCCCCGCGGATCACGACGGCGCGGATCGCCTTCCGGCGGCCGGGGACGACGACCCTCCGGAGGCGGCTTGCGGCCACCGCGCGGAGCGTTCGGATCCAACGGCTCGCGCCGCGGACGGGCACCCGGGTCGGCAGGCGGACGCGGACGGCGCGGCGGCGGAGCGTCGAGATCCCGGTCCCGAGGCGGACGGCGACGGTTGCCCGGAGGCGGCGTCTGACCGGACTGCCCGGTGCGACCGGCAGGCGGACGCGAGCGCGGACGGCTGGCTTTGTCGTCGTCCTCGTTCCGGCCGCGCGGGACCTTGCCGTCCTTGATCTTGACGGGAGCGTCCGGGTCGCGTTCGCGGTAGATCCGGAAGAAGCCGAAGAGCAGCGTGACGCCGGTGGTGACCGCCATCGTCGGGAAGCCCTTGATCAGCGGCGTGCCGATGTTGAGCAGCTTCGACAGAGTGTCGCTGGCCTCCGAACCCCCGCCGGTCAGCAGCACGACGCCCGGCACGGTGACGGCGAGCACCAGCGGCGGCTGCACCATCGGACCGAACAGCCCGCGTCTTTGCACCGCACCGACCGCGATCACGGCCCCGAGGAAGTAGCCGGCCTTGAAAACAAAACCGAGGCTGCCGGAGGACTTCTCGTCGATGATGGCGCCGAGCACTGCCAAGCCGAAGCCCACGAGCACGGCCGCCCACCAGGGCAGGCCGCGCCTCGTGCCGACGACGAGACGCTCGTCCCACGGCACGGGGGCGTCATCGGCATCAGGATCGCTCTGGCGATCGCGTATCGCGGTCACGAGGCACACCGTAGCCCGTACTTGTCACGATCTTGTTGGCACTGCCGAGGACAGCACGAAGCAGCCACTCGACCGCATGACATTTCGTACGGTCGAGCGGTACCCGCGGTACGGCCTGTCCGCCCCGCTCCGCCGGACGGGGAACCAGTGGACCAGACCTCTGACCAGCGGTGATACCGACGGTATGGTCTGGCTGCCCGTTTCCCGGCCCTGCGCTGACCCCAGGCTAGGCCACCAGCCGACAACGGCAACGGCGGCATCGCCGGTCCCGTTCCGGAACATTCGCCGTTCCGGAACTTGACCAGGAATTGACGTTCCCGTGAGCCGCCTGAGCGTTCAGACCCTGCCCGTGCGACGTCGGAACCCTGCCCTTTCGCCCGCCCGGGCGGCAGTGTCCAACCTGGACTCCGCCGTTGGTTCCGGGCAATCCGGACTCCGGCGCGCGCTCGCTCGACGCGCGCCACCGCCGAAAGCTGCCGACGGCGGAGGACGTGATCACGCGGACCGCGGCCCCGCCTTGCCTGCCGACACACTCTCGCGGCTCGCCGCTCATCGGGACGGCGCTCAGCGGACGTTCGACGCCTGCCGCCTCGCTGCGGTGCGCTACCGCTCCCGGCAAACGCCCGTGCGAGACCGCACTCCGTAGGCAAGTCGTCAGGGCAGCCGTGCCAGACGTCGCTGGGACGCTCTGCCGATCCGGCTGCCAGCTCACGCCCCGCCGGACCGAGCCGACCGCGCTCGCCCCGCCAGGCTGTGCCGCCGACGTTCGCCCCGCCAGGCTGTGCCGCCGACGTTCGCCCCGCCAGGCTGTGCCGCCGACGTTCGCCCCGCCAGGCTGTGCCGCCGACGTTCGCCCCGCCAGGCTGTGCCGCCGACGTTCGCCCCGCCAGGCTGTGCCGCCGACGTTCGCCCCGCCAGGCTGTGCCGCCGACGTTCGCCCCGCCAGGCTGTGCCGCCGACGTTCGCCCCCGTCAGACTGCGCCGCCAATGCTCGCCCCACCGGGCCGCGTTGGCGAGGCTCACCCCGCCGGTAGGCGCTGGCGAGGCTCACGCCGCCGGGCCGTGCCGCTCAGCTTGCTCCGTCAGGTCAGGCTGCCAAGGCTCACGCCGTCGGGCGCCGCCCTGTCGGAGCTCACGACCGCCGGGCCGCGCCGCCCAGCCTGGATGCACCACATCGCACCCGCTGAGACCTACGCCACGGGATCGCGCCGCTGAGACTCGCTCCGCCAGTTCGCGCTTCCGCGCTCGTTCCGCCGGGCCGTGCCCGCCGGGACTGTGTCATCGGATCCGTGTCGCAGTCTCATACCGTCGGACCGTGCCGCCACACCCAAGGCCCGCCACACAGCGCTGGCGTCGCGTCACCACCCCGCCTGACCGAACTCCGCTCGACCCCAAAGCCCTGCCAGGCTCCAAGCATCAGCTCGCATCCAGCGAACCTGAGGCCGTCATCCCGACGCCCGCAAGCGACGCTGCCAGACCCGTCCCGCGAAAGCAGGCGTCGATCGTCCGATCGCGACTGTCGAGCCTGCGGCCATCGCACCGCTCCCTCAACCAGCTGCCACCTCGTCTCCCTTCCGAAGCTGCGGCACCGGTGCCGGACTGCCCGACGCGTCGGTGAGCGGCGCGACTGTCGCACGGAACGACTCCAGTGCCTCGAGTTCCCGACGACGGGCCGAGACGAAGCGCTGCAGGTGCGTCGTGGACAGATTCAGCGCCTCGACCGCATTGCCCGCGGCGCGGTGCGCGGCGGCGGCGCCCGCGCGCACTTGCTCGACGTCCTCGACGAGCGCCCGGTCGCTGGCGGCGAACAGCGCAGCCGACGCGAGTACCCCGAATCCCGTTGGGCCGCACAGGAAGACGCGACGGTCGATCAGCCAGCGCAGCAGTTCGGGATCGGTGTCGAGAGCGGCGACCACGGCAGCGTCGGACGGGATGAACATGATGGTGCCGTAAATCGCGTCCGCCCAGCGCTGGTAGCCCTTGCCCGCCAGCTCCGCCGCGCGGGAGCGCAGCTGCCGGACGTGGACGCGCAGCGCGTCGAGCCGTTCCTCCGGGTCGTCGGTCTCGACCGCCTCCGCCCAGATGGCCATGCTCGCCTTCGCGTCGACCGGAACTGCGCGGCCGCCGCCGACATTCAGCACCAGGTCGGGCTTCGCGCTCCCGCCGCCGCCCAGATCGGTCTGCAGGGTGAAGTGCAGTCCCTCCCGCAGTCCGAGAGCGCGCGCGGTTTCCACGAGCACCTGCTCGCCGAGTTCGCCGCGGCCGTGGATCGACGCGAACGCCACCTCGTACCGGCGCAGCGCGAGCTGCTGCTGGTCGCCTTTCGCGCGCTCCGCCGCCACGAGCCGCGCGGCCGCGTCGGCGCGGCGCATTCCGTCGTTGTACAGCCGCCACAGTGCGACTACCGCGACGCACAGGAGCAGCGCGAGCACGACGGCCGCGGTGGTGATCACCGTCTCCACCCGGTCCTCCTCTCCGTCGGGTCCGGCGGGTGTCCGGACGCGAGACATCATGGCGGACCGCACCGACAAAAACCGGCACCCGCGGTCGCGCTGCGTAGCTGACCTGCGACTTTCCAGATCCGAGGCTGGGCGTGTCCGCAGTGGACCTGATCGGCTTCGTACACACGTTCGAGTGGGGTACCGGCGTGCCTCCGGGATTTCGTCGGGGTCTGCTCCTAACGTGGTCGCCGTGAGAGTCCTCCATACGTCTGACTGGCACGTCGGCCGCACGTTCCACGGTGCCGATCTGCTCACCGAACAGGAGGCCGCCCTCACGCACATCGCCGAACTCGTCGACCGCGAGTCGGTCGACGTCGTGGTGGTGGCCGGTGACATCTACGACCGAGCGGTGCCGTCCGCCGAAGCTGTCCGCGTCGCCACGGCCGCGATGACCCGCATCCGCCGGGCCGGCGCGGAACTCGTGGTCACGCCGGGCAACCACGATTCGGCCGCGCGGCTGGGCGCGTTCGCCGAATTCGCGGCGGCGGGCGGGCTGCACGTCCGCGCGACCGTCGAAGGCATCGCGGAACCTGTTGTGCTGCACGACGAACACGGCGAGGTCGCGTTCTACGGCATCCCGTATCTCGAACCCGAGCCGTCGCGGCACGCATTGGGCGTGCCGCAGGCGCGCGGCCACACCGGTGTGCTCGGCGAGGCGATGCGGCGGGTGCGGGACGATTTGGCCACTCGTCCAGGCACTCGATCCGTAGTGCTGGCGCACGCTTTCGTCACCGGCGGCGAGGCCAGCGAATCGGAGCGCACCATCGCGGTCGGCGGCGTCGAGCAGGTTCCCGGCTCGGTCTTCGACGGCGTGGACTATGTGGCGCTCGGGCATTTGCACGGACCGCAGACGCTCGCGGACCACCTCCGGTATTCCGGAAGTCCGCTGGCGTACTCGTTTTCCGAAGCGCGGCAACGGAAATCGGTATGGTTCGTGGATCTCGACGCCACCGGCCTGGCCGAGGTCCGCCGGCACGAGCTGCCGGTGCCGCGTCCGCTCGCGACGCTCTCCGGCGAGCTCGCCGCCTTGCTCGAGGACCCGGAGCACGAGCAATGGCGCGAGCATTTCCTCTCGATCACCGTCACTGATCGAGTGCGCCCGATCGATGCGATGCGGTTGCTGCAGGGCCGTTTTCCCTACGCGGTGCACATGGATTGGCGACCCGATGGCGGGGTCGCCGGCACCGAACTGAAGTATGCCGAAGCAGTGCGCGGGCGCAGTGACATCGAGATCGCGCGCAGTTTCCTCGACGACTGCCGCGGCGCTCCGCCGACTGAACGCGAGGAGCGGCTCGTGCACCTGGCGCTCGAAGCAGCGAACCGGGCGGCGGTGGAGAAGCTGTGAGACTGCATCTGCTGGAGGTAGAAGCCTTCGGCCCCTATGCGGGGCGGGAGGTGGTGGACTTCGACGCCCTTGGCGCCGACGGTCTCTTCCTTCTCCACGGCGACACCGGCGCGGGCAAAACCACGCTGCTCGACGCGATCGCGTTCGCGTTGTTCGGCGTGGTGCCGGGCGCGCGCGGCGACGTCAAGCGGTTGCGGTGCGATCTCGCTGAGCGCGATCGGCAAACCGAGGTCGTGCTGGAGCTGACCGTGCAGGGTCAGCGGCTGCGGATCGTGCGCAGCCCGGAGTACCAGCGGCCGAAGAAACGCGGCGACGGATTCACCACGCAGCAGGCTCGGGTTTCGCTGACCTGGGTCGGCGAACCGCCCGCCGGGCTGCCGCCCGACGGGAGCATCCGCATCGACGAGGTGGCGCGCACCGTCGAGCGACTGCTGGGCATGACGGCGGCGCAGTTCTTCCAGGTCGTGCTGCTGCCGCAAGGAGAGTTCGCGAAGTTCCTCCGCAGCGACACCACGGAGCGCGAGAAGCTGCTGGAACGGCTTTTCGGCACCGAGCGGTTCTCCGACGTCGAACGCTGGTTCGCGGACCTTCGCGCGGAACGCGGTCGGGCGCTGGAAAAGCGGCAGCAGGAGGTCCGCGAGCTGCTCGCCCGCTACGCCCAGGAAGCGCAGCAGGAACCGCCGGAGGAAGGACAGCCGGAGTGGGTCGAGGCCGTGCTGACCGAGGTCGCTGCCCGGGCCGAGGCAGCGGAAACCGAGGCGGCGCAAGCACGTTCGGCGGCGAAGGCCGCTGAGGTCGCTTTGCGCGAGGCGGAGGAGGACGCGGAAAAGATCCGCCGGGTCCGCACCGCGCACACCCGGCTGACGCAGGTCGCCGAGCAGACGGCCGAACGTGCTGAGTGGACGGAAGAGATCGCGGCGGCTCGGCGCGCTGCCGCGGTGGTTCCTGAGGCCGAGCTGATGGACCGGCGCACCGCCGAACTCGGTGATGCGCAGGTGCTGGTGGCGGACCGGATCCGAGACCTCGCCGACCTCGGTTTCGACGCGGTCGGCCTCGCCGTCGCCGACCTTCGCGAGCGCGCGGGTTCCGTCCGCGAGGAGGCTGGTGCTCTCGCCGAGTTGGCGGCGGAGGCCGACCAGCAGAAGAGCGACGAACAACGCCGTGCGGAGCGGCAGAAAGTCGCGGAGAAGGCCGCCGAGCAGGTTGCCGGGCTCGCGGAGCGATTGGCGGAGTTGCCCGGTCTGATTTCCGCTGCGCGTACCGAAGCGACAGTGGCTGGCGAAGCGGCGGCGAAGCTGGACGGTGCGAGGTCTCGCGTCGAAGAGCTGACAGCGCTCACTCGTGCGGCCGAGGAGTTGCCGCCGGCTGAAGCCAAGGTCGCGCGCGGCGAAGCGAAGCTGCGCGAAGTAGTCGACGAGCACCATGCGGCTCGGCAGCGTCGGCTCGATCTCCGCGAACGGCGTCTCGACGGAATGGCAGCAGAGTTGGCTGCTGGCTTGGCCGAGGGAGCGCCGTGCCCGGTGTGCGGGTCGGCCGAACATCCGGTACTGGCGAACCATGACGCGCCTCTGGTGGATGCGGATGAGGAACGCGCTGCCGAAGAGGCCGAGCAGAAGGCGTCGGCGTTGCGTCAGCGCGTGGTGTCGGCGTTGGAGGAGGCCAAGGCGCGGGTTGTCTCCTTGCGCGAACGGTTGGACGGACGCACCGCGGAGGAGATCGCGACCGCGCTGACCGAAGCCCGTGCGGTCGTCGCGGAACTCTCCGGAAAGGCGCAGCGCAAGGATCAACTGAACGCGAAGGTCGCTGAACTGGAGCGCAGCGCCGAGCAGTTGGCCGGACAGCAGCGCCTCGCTGAGCAGACGGTCACCGAGGCGAACGCCGAGATCCGGGCGTTGGACGTGCGGATGGCCGAGCGCGAGCAGCGGCTGGTCGCAGGCAGGGGAGAATTCCCGGACGTTCCCGCCCGGCGGCAGCATTTGCTCACGCTTGCTGGTGCGCTTGACTTGGCGGCGGAGGCGCACACCGCGGTGTCCGGAGCGGAGGCCCGGCTCGCGGAGCAACGGGATCTGGTGGAAATCTCGTTGCACGCCAAGGGGTTCTCGACCCTCGAAGAAATGCGCGCCGCGGTCCGGACCGATGAGCAGGTCACGAAGCTCGAACAGGGCCTCGCTGAGGCGGAAGCCATGGCCGCCGGTGCGCGGGAGATGCTCGCGCAACCGGAACTGTTCGGGATCTCGCCGGACGACACGGTGGATGTCGCGCCGCTGGCCGAGCGAGCGAAGGAGACGCGGGCTCGTGCGGACACCGCTTTCGCCGCGCAGCAAGCGGTTTCGGCGCAACACCGCGAACTGGTGAAGCTGGCTGGGCGGTTGAGCACAGCGCTGTCGGAGCTGCGTCCGCTGGAGGAGGAGTACGCCGAACTTCGGGCACTGTCCGAAGTGGTCAACGGGCGGGGGCAGAACGCACGGAAGATGTCGTTGCGCTCGTACGTCCTGGCTGCTCGGCTGGAGGAGGTCGCGCTCGCGGCGACGGCACGGCTGCGGACCATGAGCCAGGGCCGCTACTCGTTCGTGCACTCGGACGCGGCCGGTGCGCGTGGTACCCGGGGCGGCCTCGGCCTCGACGTGCTGGACGACTACTCCGGCACGGTGCGCCCAGCGAAAACGCTGTCGGGCGGCGAGTCGTTCCTCGCGTCGCTGTCGCTCGCGCTGGGCCTGGCCGACGTGGTGGCAGGCGAAACCGGCGGTGCGCTGCTCGACACCCTTTTCGTGGACGAGGGTTTCGGCACGCTGGACGCCGAGACGCTGGACGTGGTGATGAACATCCTCGACGAACTCCGTGCTGGTGGCCGCGTGGTGGGCCTGGTGTCGCACGTCGAGGAGCTCCGCCAGCGCATCCCCACGCGCCTGCGGGTGCGGAAGTCCCGCACCGGGTCGAAAGTGGAGCTGCAGATGGCCTGACGAGAGGAGGATGCTCCTGCGCCGTGTCGACGGCTGCGGCTCCTTCGCCGAGTTGCTGCTGGCCTGGCCGGGCGGCTCGCGACGACAGTCGCATTGCGGTGCTCGCGGCAGGGCTAGCCGGGATGTGGTTGGCCGGTGAGCGGCTGGCTGGATGTGGTTAGCCGGTGAGCGGGCTGAGCGCTGCGGCTGGCGGCTGTTGCGGTGGTGCCCGAGTCGGGCGCTGTCAGTGGTGGGCAGTTGGTGCAGTCGTTGGGTGGCCGATGCGGTGGTGGGCCGAGCTGGCTGCTGTGGTCGTGGTTGAGCCGGGTGCCGTCGGTGGCAGCTGTGGTCAGCTGCCGTGCCGATGGCGGGCTGTGGCTGCCGTTGCGGTGGTGGGCTGTGGTCGGTGGCCGCAGCGGTCGGGGCCCGAGCCGGGTGCTGCGGTGGTCGGCGGTCGCAGTGGAGGTGGGCCGAGCAGCGCTGTCGGCGGGAACAGACGGCCGTCAGGCGCGGTCGGCCAGCAAACTCCGCCACGCGCGGCGGCTCCGCGCCGCCACCTTGACCGCGTTCGCCCGCGGGCGAACGCGGTCGAAGCCAACCGCAACGCGGCCCGAGCCAACCGCGACGTCGTCCGAGCCAGCCGTGACCGGCCCGAGCGAACTGCGACCTGGCCGGAGCCAGCCGCGACGCGGCCCGAGCGAACTGCGACCTGGCCGGAGCCAACCGCGACGTCGTCCGAGCCAGCCGTGACCGGCCCGAGCGAACCGCACCCTGGCCCTAGTCAGCCGCAACGCGGCCCGAGCGAACCGCACCCTGGCCCTAGTCAGCCGCAACGCGGCCCGAGCGAACTGCGAGCTGGCCCGAGTCAACCGCGACCCGGCTCGAGCCAACTCCAACGACCTCAGCCGACTCCGGCCTCTCGTGAACCGTCAGGCTGACTCTTCGTGGTGCAGAAGCCACCGCTTCGCGTCCACGCCCCAGCGGAAGTTGCCGATCGCTCCGCCGGTCCGCACGACTCGGTGGCAGGGCACGAACAGGGCAGCCGCGTTGCGGGCGCAGGCGGTCGCTGCCGCGCGGACTGCGGAGGGGTTGCCGGAGAGGGCGGCGTACTCCGCGTAGCTCACTGGGCTTCCTGCGGGGACCTTGCGCAGCATCTCCCACGCGTGCTCGCGGAAGGGGCCGGATCGTTGCCGTACCTCGATGTCGGCCACGGCGTCGAGGTCGCCGCCGTGGTAGCGGCGGATCGCGGCGGTTACCGGGCCCAGGTCGCGGCGTTCAGTGAGGGTCGTCGGGGCTAGGGACGGTGAGATGAGCGGCGTCAGTTCGGCGACGTCGCCTGTCCAGCCGGAGGCCAGTACGGCACCGTCGCCGGTTGCGACTGCGGTGAACGGGCCGATCTTGGTGTCCAAAGTGGACCAGAAGGCGGTGGGCACGGAAAGTCTCCTCAAGCGGTTCGGGAACTGAGATAGCGGCTGGCGTAAGAACTCCACGGCTGCCAGTCGCGCGCGGACGTCGCCACGTCGATGCCCAGCTCGGCTGCACCGCGGCGGACGGCTGGGTCGGCGGTCAACAGGACGTCGGGGGCGCTGAGCAGGCGCATCACGACGTAGTCGGCGGTGCCGGGATCGACGCCGGCTGCGAGCATTTCGGCGCGCAACTCGTCGGCGTCCCGGCCCACGTGCAGGTCTAGTTCACCGGCGACGATCGCGGCGGCGACCTCCTTGACCAGCGGCTTCACGTCGGCCTCGGCGATGGCTGACGGGCTCGGGAACAGGGTCGTCAGGGCGTCCATGGGCGGGTCGGCGGGCGGGACTGGCTCGCCAAGTTCGACGACGTCGGCCACGTCCTCGCCCAGCAGGGCGCGGAGCAGAACTTCCGGGCCGTCAACGGCACCCGGTACGCGGATGCCTGGAGTGGCGGCGACCAGCGGGGCCAGCGCCGAATCAGCGGAGAGCACGCGTGAGACGGCTTCCGGGTCGGCGTCCAGGTCCAACAGCCGCCGCACTCGGCTGACGGCGCTGCTCAGGTCGCGCAGATCCGAAAGGGCCAGGTCGCACTGCACGTAGCCAGCGCGCGGGCTGACCCACACCGAGCCCGGGCCGTGGGGCAGCCGCAAGGTGCGGCCGTAGCCGTCGTCCGAGACGGCTTCGATGCCCGGCAGCGCCCGGGAGGCGTGGTAGTTCAGCACGCCCGCGGCGTCGAATGGGGCACGGAACGGCAGGCGGAGGCTGAGCCGCGTCGCGCCGGTGGGTTCGCTGCGGTTTCCGCGGCGCAGGCTCGCCGCGCGCAGCTGTGACGGGGTTGTCGCGAACACCTCGCGGATCGTTTCGTTGAACTGCCGGATGCTGGAGAACCCGGCTGCGAACGCGACGTCCGTGAGCGGCAGTTGCGACATCTCGATCAGCAACCGCGCCGAGTGGGCGCGATGGGCTCGAGCGAGGCGGATCGGACCCGCGCCCAGCTCGGCCGTCAACACGCGGCCGAGCTGGCGTTCCGAGTAGCCGAGCTGACGGGCCAAGCCGGGCACACCCTCGCGCTCGACCAGGCCGTCCGAAATCAGCCGCATCGCGCGGGCGGCCAGGTCGGCGCGCACGTTCCAATCCGGCGAACCCGGGACCGCGTCCGGCAGGCAGCGGCGGCACGCGCGGAAACCACCGGCCTGTGCGGCGGCCGAAGTGGGGTAGAAACGGACGTTCTGCGCCTTCGGCGTGAGCGCCGGGCAGGACGGGCGGCAGTAGATGCCCGTGGTGCGCACCGCCATGATGAACTGGCCGTCGAACCGCTGGTCGCGGGCGGTCACCGCGCGGTAGCAGCGCTCGGTGTCCCGCCAGATCGGGATGGTCGAGGTAGCCATGCCGTCGATGATGCCAGCAGGTGAGAGCCCTGACTGGCGGAAAACCGACACGACGTTGCGGCCGCGCTCACCGGGTCGGCGGGGGCCCGCGCGCAGCACGTAGACTTACCGGCCGTGAGTCTCACCCTCGGTATCGTCGGCCTGCCCAACGTCGGCAAGTCCACCCTGTTCAACGCGCTGACGCGCAACGACGTGCTCGCCGCGAACTACCCGTTCGCCACGATCGAGCCCAACGTCGGCGTCGTGCCGCTGCCGGACCCGCGGCTGGACAAGCTGGCCGAGGTCTTCTCGTCCGAGAAGATCGTGCCCGCCGTGGTGTCCTTTGTGGACATCGCGGGCATCGTGAAGGGCGCCTCCGAGGGGGCCGGGCTCGGCAACAAGTTCCTCGCGAACATCCGCGAGGCCAACGCGATCTGCCAGGTCATCCGCGTGTTCGACGACCCGGACGTGGTGCACGTCGACGGCCGGATCGACCCGATGTCCGACATCGAGACGATCAACACCGAGCTGATCCTCGCCGACCTGCAGACGCTCGAGAAGGCGCTGCCGCGGCTCGAGAAAGAGGCGCGCACCAAGAAGGAAGCGCGGCCGGCGCTCGAAAACGCCCAGAAGGCCAAGGAAATCCTCGACTCCGGGCGCACGCTGTTCCAGGCGCAGAAGGACGTCGACGGCGAGGCGCTGCGCGAACTGAGCCTGCTCACCACGAAGCCGTTCCTGTACGTCTTCAACGCCGACGAGGCCGTGCTCACCGACGAGGCGCGCCGCGAGGAGCTGGCGAAGCTCGTCGCGCCGGCGGACGCGGTGTTCCTCGACGCCAAGGTCGAAGCCGAACTGCTGGAGCTGGACGACGAGGAGTCCGTCCGCGAGCTGCTGGAGTCCGTCGGCCAGATGGAACCGGGCCTGCACGCGCTGGCCCGCGCCGGTTTCCACACGCTCGGCCTGCAGACGTACCTCACGGCCGGCCCGAAGGAATCGCGCGCCTGGACGATCCCGCAGGGCGCGACCGCCCCGCAGGCCGCCGGCGTGATCCACACGGACTTCGAGCGCGGCTTCATCAAGGCCGAGGTCGTGTCGTTCGAAGACCTCGTCGAGGCGGGCTCGATGGCGGCCGCGCGCTCGGCGGGCAAGGTCCGCATGGAGGGCAAGGACTACGTGATGGCGGACGGTGACGTCGTGGAGTTCCGCTTCAACGTCTAGCCTCGCCAAAAGGCGTAGCTGTCGCTTCCGGCACGCATAACCGAGCAGGCATGACTTCAGGTCGGCAACCGGGGTCTCTGACGGGAGGTAGCCCCGCCGTTAGCGCCAGCACGCTTTCGCAGTTTCTGGCACTGCTCGGACTCACCAGGTGCTGACGAGCGACCTGGCCGCGGCGTCGGCATCCCGGCCCGAAAGCCGCGCGGCCATGGCGGTTTTCAGCAAGGTTGCCGCCTGCGCGAAGATCATTTCAGACGAATCGACCAGGTCGAAGCCTGCGCGGTCGATTGTGAGTGTCCCGGCTGGGAGGCCGGGCCTTCCGCTTCAACGTTTGAGCCGCGCCGCCGCGCATGTTCTTTCCTGGGAAGGATCCTTCCTAGGAAAGAACCCGAACTGGTACCCCTTCGCGCCTTGAACGACTGTGGAAGTCAGACCGGGGAAACGCCCCGGGCCTGACTGAGGAGGCTTCATGGCCACCGGCACCGTCGAGCACGTCAAGTTCCGTAATCGCGACATGTACTGGGACATCGCGGCGGATCTGCATTTTCCGCCGGGCTTCGACGAGTCCAAGACCTATCCCGCGATCGTCGTGGCGCATCCGATCGGCAGCTGCAAGGAGCAGACCTCCGGCAACGTCTACGCACCTGCCCTCGCGGAGGCCGGGAACGTGGTCATCGCGTTCGACGCCAGTTTCCAGGGCGCGAGCGGCGGCGAACCGCGGTTCCTCGAGGACCCTGCTCAGCGTGTCCAGGACTTCAGCCGCGTCGTCGATTACCTCGTGACTCTTCCGTACGTCGACGCCGACCGGATCGGCGTGCTCGGCATCTGCGGCGGCGGTGGGTACACCCTCGCGGCAGCGAAGACCGAGAAGCGCTTCAAGGTCGTGGCGTCCGTCACCGGTGCCAACTTCGGACGGCTCCAGCGAGAGATGGCGGGGCAGAACGGCGGCGTCATCCAGGCGCTCAGCACGATCGGCCAGCAGCGCACCGCGGAGGCGCGCGGCGAGCAGAGCGCGGTCAACGGGTTCCTGCCTGAGACGGCTGAGGCCGCGAAGCAGACCGGAGACATCGACATCATCGAGGCTTTCGAGTACTACCGCACCGACCGCGGGCAGGCGGAGCACGGCTGCGTCCTGTTCGAGGCCGCGCACGGCACGGCGGTGCTGGGCTGGGACGCGTTCTACCTGGCCGAAGAACTGCTCGACCAGCCGCTGCTGATCGTGATCGGCGACAAGGATAAACAGGGCGCGTTCGGTGCTTACCGCGACGGCCACGAGATCTACGAGCGGGCCGCGTCCGCCGACAAGACTCTCCTTGAGATCGACGGTGCTTCGCACTACGACCTGTACGACCGTCCGAACGGGGCGGGCGAGGCGTTGAAGACGATCGTTCCCTTCTTCAACGACAAGCTCTGACCCGCAGTTCCGAACGAGTCGACCATCGCCTCGGCAGGACGGCGGTCCTGCCGAGGCCAGTGTTCAGCTCAGTTCGGCGACGCTGGGAACGACCACGCCGTACAGATCTCCGATGGTCGCCAGCGCGCTGGCGTGCAGCTGGTCAGCGCTCACTTCCCCGGCCGGAGTCGGCAACGGCCGCGTGGCGCAGGCGTCGGCGACGACGGTCGGGTGGTTGCCTCGCAGGAACGCGCCCTCGGTGGTGAACGTGACGCACATGTTGGTCATGAACCCGGCGATCACCACGTTCTTGTGCCCGGCCGCGTCGACCTTCTCGCCTAGGTCGGTGTTCACAAACGAGTTCGGCGCGCCCTTGACGACGACCGGTTCGCCCTCGATCGGAGCGACGTCCGGGTGGATGTCGCCGATTTCGGCTCGGATGTCGTACGGCGTGCCCTCGCCGCTGTCGTGGGCGACGTGGATCACCTTCGCTCCGGCGGCGCGGGCCTTGGCGAGCAACTCTTTCGCCGCGGTCAGTGCCGGCCGCCAGCCTTCCAGCTCCATCACGCCGCGGGTGTAGGTGTTCTGGTAGTCGACCAGGATCAGCGTCGCGTCGGCCAGCGTCGCCGGGGTCTGGTCGAGACCGCTTAGCTCCCGCAGCGTTTTCCTTGCCATAGTGGGGTTTCCTCTCGTTTCCGTTCCGCACGACCGACGCTAGACTCGGCGTCGGATGTCGGCAATGACATGCGAAGCGCAGAAACCGACATGGGAGTGCGATGAAGAGGCTGCTGGTCGTCGTCCTGTTCGACCAGATCGACCTGCTCGACGTGACCGGTCCCGCTGAGGTGTTTTCCTTGCTCCAGCGGGAAATGAGCCGTCCGACCGGCTACGAGGTGGTGCTCGCGGCGGAGACGCTGGAGCCGGTGACCACCTCGGCCGGGGTGCGCGTCGTGCCGGACGTGACCTTCGCGGAGCTGTCCCGGAAGGCGATCGACACCCTGATCGTGCCCGGCGCGGTGACCACCAGGGAGAACGGGAAGGTCATCGCCCGATGCGACCCAGCGGTGGTCGAGGAGGTCCGTCGCCTGGCCGCGCGGACGCGCCGGGTGGCGTCCGTCTGCGTCGGCGCGCACATCCTCGCGGCGGCGGGGCTGCTCGACGGCAAACGCGCCACTACGCACTGGTCGACCGCCCGGCAGCTTGCCGCGGAGCATCCAGAGGTGACCGTCGACGCGGACCCGATTTTCATCCGCGACGGTTCCGTGTGGACCGGTGCCGGGCTGAGTGCTTGCCTCGATCTCGCGCTGGCCTTGGTGGCCGACGATTTCGGCCCGAAATTGGCTTCGCGGGTGGCTCGTCAGCTGGTGATGTTCCTGCGGCGGCCGGGCGGGCAGAGCCAGTTCAGCGTGTCACTGGAGCCCGCGTCCGCGACCCGGCGGGTGGACGAGCTGCGGCAGTACATCGCGGCTCATCTGGCCGATCCGCTGACGGTGTCCGATCTCGCCGCGCATGCGCACGTGACGGATCGGCAGATCACGCGGGTGTTCAAGGCGGAGTTGGGGATGACGCCCGCCGCCTACGTCGAGCACGCGCGGGTCGAGGCGGCGCGGCACCGGCTGGAGACGACTGACGAGACGTTGTCACGGATTGCCGGGGTGTGCGGATTCGGCACTGTTTCGACGCTGAACCGGTCTTTTCGGCGGACTCTGAACACGACGCCTAATGAATACCGAGAGCGGTTCCGGATCGGTTAGTGGCAGCGGAATATTCCTTGCCACGGCCGCGCCGCCCTGGAGGTATCGCGACGACGTGCTGAGTTACACCTGCCACCTGGCGGCCTTGATGGCGGACGGCACCGATCTCAGCCAGGTCGAGGAAGTGCGCGCGCCGTCGGGCAGGACGCTCCCGTCGGCTCCGTGGCGTTCATGATCGCCTTCGCGGCGACCGTCGTGGTGCAGCTGAGGAAGGCCCGGCGGCGCAAGATCGCGGCGCTTCCGAAACCGACAGCTCGCCTCGTGAAGGGGCGACGCTTCAGGTGGCGGTGAACCCCGAGAACCCGGCCGAATCAGTCCCCGAGGGGACGACCGGGTCCGGGGTGATCGGCTGCGCGTCGATCGCGATCGGGATCATCGGGATCGCCATGTTCTGGTTCATCCGGATGTTCCCGCTGCCGTAACGGCTCAGCCGAGCAGGCCGAGCACCACCATCGACAGGAGGACGACGGTGGGCGCGAACACCGCGACCCAGGTGCGCTGTGCGGCGGTGAGCTGGGCGGATGTGCTGTTCATGGCGGGTCCTAGCGGGGCGAGTGCCGATGATTACCGCTGGGTTAGCGCCTTGATCTAGCTCACCGTTACCGCTTGTGATCAAGGTCACGGCGGTTGCGCGCGGTGTGCCACAGCACCCCGCCCGCGGCGGCCACCATCAGGCCGAACGAACCCATTCCCACCACGAGTGCCTGGACCATGCTGGCCTCCTTTCGTCGCGTCTGTTCGGAAGACGCGCGAAGGGGCCGTTCATGGTGCCAGGGTTGCCGACGTCACACCTGGTCAGCGGGCCGCCACGACCTCGTCGATCTGCTTGGCCAGTGCGAAATCGCGTTCGGTCAGGCCGCCTTCGGAGTGGGTGCTGAGGCGGAAGGTCAGGGTGCGCCAGCGGATGTCGATGTCGGGATGGTGGCCGGCCTCCTCGGCCAGTTCGGCCACCCGGTCCACCACCTCGATCGCCGCCGGGAAGGACGGGAGTTCGGTCGTCCGCACGATGGTGTCGCCCTCGCGCCGCCACTCCGGAACGGTGCCGAGGGCCTTCTCCACTGCCGAGTCGTTCAATAGCTGAGTCATCCCTCCATGGTGTCGGCTACGCTGCGGCATTGCCACGGGAGTCCGGTACGCCGGGCTGAGAGGCGGGCCGTCAACCCGCGACCGTTCGCACCTGGATCCGGATCATGCCGGCGTAGGGAGGCCGTATCGCTCTCCCTTATCCGGCGCAGTGCAGGAGGGGAAGAATGATGTCGCGGACCGTCCGCACGGTGGTGGGCCTCGCCACGGTCTCGGTGCTCGCCAGCGCCTGCTCGCTGTCCGGCGGCGACTCCGGCGGGTCGTCCGCGAGCTCGGACCAGCAGACGCCGACCGTCACGCTGGTCACGCACGATTCGTTCGCTGCCCCGCAGGACGTGCTCGACGCCTTCCAGCGCCAGTCCGGGATCAAGCTCAAGATCCTCAAATCCGGCGACGCCGGCGCGCTCACGAACAAGCTCGTCCTCACCAAGGGCAGCCCGATCGGCGACGTCGCGTACGGCGTCGACAACACCTTCGCCTCGCGTGCGCTCAACGAGGGCGTCTTCCAGCCCTACACGAGCCCCGAGGCCGACCGCGGCCCGCAGCGCTACTCCGTGGACCCGCAGCACCGGCTGTCGGCGGTCGACCTCGGCGACGTCTGCGTGAACATCGACCCGGCGTACTTCGCGAGCAAGGGCCTCCCGGAGCCGAAGAGCTACGACGACCTCGCCGACCCCAAGTACAAGGACCTGACCGTCGCGGAGAGCCCGGCCACCGCGTCGCCGGGGCTGGCCTTCCTGCTCGGCACGGTCGCGAAGTACGGCGAGGACGGCTGGAAGGGCTACTGGCAGAAGCTGAAGGACAACGGCCTCAAGACCGTCAGCGGCTGGGAGGAGGCCTACACCAAGGACTTCTCCGGCTCGTCGGGCAAGGGCCCGCGGCCGATCGTCGTGTCCTACGCCTCGTCGCCGGCCGCGGAGGTCGGCGAGGACGGCAAGCCGCGGACCAAGGCGCTGCTCGACACGTGTTTCCGCCAGGTCGAGTACGCAGGGGTGCTCACTAACAGCAAGCAGATCCCGCAGGCGCAGAAGGTCGTCGACTTCCTGTTGTCGCAGCAGTTCCAGACCACCGTCGCGGCGAACATGTACGTCTACCCGGCACGCCAGGGCGTCGAACTGCCCGCCGGCTGGGCCACCGCGGCTCCGCTGCCGCAGGCGCCGGCCACCATGCCCGCGGACAAGGTGCAGGCAGGCCGGGAGAAGTGGATCGGGGAATGGCGCTCGCTCATGGGCGCGTGATCCCCGCGCGCACTATCGGGCTCACGCTGCTCGGCCTGCTGCCGGTCGCGTTCCTGGTGGTGTTCTTCGCCTGGCCGGTCGTCGCGATCGTCGGCCGGGGGTTTTCCGCGGGCGGCGTCGACACCGTGCTCGGCGACCCGCAGACGTGGCGGCTCGCCGGATTCACGCTGGCCAGCGCGGCCGCGTCGACCGTGGTCGCGGTGCTCGCCGGGCTGCCGGTCGCGTATCTGCTGGCGAGGGTCCGGCTGCCCGGGGTCGGATTGGCGCGGACGATCGTGCTGGTGCCGTTCGTGCTGCCGACCGTCGTCGTCGGCCTGGCTTTCCGGGCGATCTGGCCGGACGGCGGCGTGCTGCCGCTCGTCCTGGCCAACGCGTTTTTCAACGTCGCGGTCGTTGCGCGCACGGTCGCCGGGCTGTGGACGCACCTCGATCCGCGAGCGACCGAGGCCGCGCGGGCACTCGGTGCCTCGCCGTGGCGGGCGTTCCGGTCGGTGACGTTGCCCGCGCTCGGCCCGGCTGTCGCGTCTGCCGCCGCGGTGGTGTTTTTGTTCTGCGCCACCAGTTTCGGTGTGGTGTTGATCCTCGGCGGCGGGACTTACCGGACGCTCGAAACCGAGATTTACCTCCGGACGGTCGACCTGCTCGACCTCTCCGGCGCGGCTGCGTTGTCGTTGATCCAGTTCGCGGCCGTCGTCGCCGCGCTGGTGCTGGGGGCGATGGCGCGCCGGAAGCGGGAGAACGCGGTGAAGCTGCGGTCCGCGCAGGTGACCGCACGTCGGCCGCGCGGCGGGGAGTGGTGGACGGTCGGTGCCGCGGTCGTGGTGCTCGGTCTGCTGCTGACGCCGATCGTCTCGCTGCTCGTCGAGTCGGTGTCCGGTTCGGACGGATGGAGTCTCGCCGGATACCGGGCGCTGAACACCGTCGGGCAGAACGGCGCGCTGCAGGTATCCGGCTGGATCGCGGCACAGAATTCGCTCGCCGCGGCCACCGACGCGACGCTCCTGGCGATGGCCGTCGGGCTGGTCGCCAGCGTCGTGCTCGTGGCGCTTCGCCGTTCGCCGGGCGGGCTCGCGCGCGGGATGGGCGAGACCATGGACATCGCGTTGATGCTGCCGTTGGGCGTCTCCGCGGTGACCGTCGGCTTCGGTTATCTCGTGACGCTCGACGCGCTGCCCGGCGACCTGCGCACGTCGCCGCTGCTCGTGCCGTTCGCGCAAGCGCTGGTGATCATGCCGCTGGCGGTGCGGATGATCCTGCCGGTGCTGCGCGCGGTCGACGTCCGGTTGCGCCAAGCCGCGGCGACGCTCGGCGCGAGCCCGCTGCGAGTGTGGCGGGAGATCGACTTCCCGCTGGTCGCGCGGTCGGTGGTGGCCGCGGCGGGCTTCGGGTATGTCGTCGCGCTCGGCGAGTTCGGCGCGACCAGCTTCCTCGCCCGGCCGGACGCGCCGACGCTCCCGGTGGCCGTCGCGACGCTGATCAGCCGGCCGGGGGAACTGAACAACGAGATGGCGTACGCCTCGTGCGCCCTGCTCATGGTGGTGACTGTGGCGGCGGTGGCGCTGATCGACCGGTTCGGTTCGGTCCGCGGCCGCAGTACGGTCGGGGAGTTCTGATGGCACTGACGGTACGGGACCTGACTGTCCACTATGGATCGTTCGCCGCGGTCCGCGACGCGAAGCTGGACATCGCCGACGGCGAGGTGCTGGCGTTGCTGGGCCCGTCCGGGTCGGGCAAGTCGACGTTGCTGCGCGCGATCACCGGGCTGGAGCCGGTGTCGTCCGGTTCGGTGTCCTGGGACGGCGCCGATCTCGCCGCGGTGCCGGTGCACAAGCGCGAATTCGGTCTGGTGTTCCAGGACGGACAGCTGTTTCCGCACCGCGACGTTGCCGCGAACATCGCGTTCGGTCTGCGGATGCACGGCGTGCCTCGCGAACGGCACGCGGCGCGCGTCGAGGAACTGCTGAAGCTGGTCGGCTTGGAAGGATACGAACGGCGACGGGTGACCGAACTGTCCGGCGGCCAGGCGCAGCGGGTCGCGCTCGCTCGCGCGCTGGCTCCGGAACCGCGTTTGCTGCTGCTGGACGAGCCACTGTCCGGATTGGACGCTGGACTGCGCGAGCAGCTGGCGATCGATCTGGCGGATCTGTTGCGGCGCAGCAAGATCACCGCGCTGCTGGTGACGCACGATCAAGAGGAAGCGTTCACGCTCGCCGATCGCGTGGCGGTGCTCGACGCCGGGGAAATCCGGCAGGAGGGCGCGGTCCGGTCGGTGTGGAACAGGCCGGTGGACGACACCGTGGCGCGCTTCCTCGGCGTCACTACGTTCCTGGACGGCACCGCGGTCGAGGGCGTGGTGCGGACCGAGCTGGGCACCGTTGAGCTGGAAGTGGACGACGGCCCCGTCCGGCTCGGCTTGCGCCCGCACGGCTTGAAGGTCTCCGCCGAGGGCGTGCCAGGCGAAGTGACCGCGGCGGTGCACCGGCGGGAGCATTTGCGGCTGGTCGTCCGGTGCGGCGAGTCCACTGTGGACGCGATCGCCCCGGCCGGAGCGGACTTCCGGGCGGGCGACCCCGTCCGGCTCGAGCCGGATCCGGACGGGATCGCCGTGGTGGGCTGAACCCCCAGGTCAGCCGTCCCGGGTGGCGAGGCGCCCGTAGGCGAGCGATAGCCCGACCACGATGTAGCAGAGCGCGCGGACCGCGCCCTCGCCGATCATCGACAGCGACATCGGATCCTGCAGGACCGACGCCGGGGCCAGCGTCCAGTTTTGCGTGAGCAGGAACGGGTGCAGCCACTTCAGCGAGTCGAGGAAGCCGAGGATGGTGAACACGATGTTCGCGGCCAGCACCGAGGCGACCACGAGCATCGGATGCTCGGTCCAGCTCGACACCGCCAGCGCGATCGCGCCGACCGCCCACAGCTGCAGCACGATCCAGCCGCCGACGAGCAGGATCCGCAGCAGCGCCTCGCCGAGCGACAGCGTGGTGCCCGACAGGGTGAACAGCGAATCCGTGCCGTTGATGATCAACCCGGTGGCCACGCCGGTCACGCACATCGCGAGCACCGCGACCACGGACACCGTCGCCACGCCGAACGCCTTGACCGCCAGCAGTCGTCCCCGGCTGACCGGCGCGATGAGCCAGCCGCGGAGCGTGCCGTGCGCGGCCTCACCGGCGATCGCGTCCGCTCCCGCCATCGCGGAAGCGAGCGGCAGCAGCAGCGTCAGCGTCATGACCATCGCGGCGATCGGCAGCACGAACGCGTTGTTGACCGCCGACACCAGCAGCGCGCCGCCGCTGTCGTCCGGTGCGTTGCTCCCGGTGTTCTGCCCGACCAGCGTGAGGCCGATCCCGATCACGATCGGCACCAGCGCCAGCAGCCCCAGCACCGCGAGCGTGCGCGGCCTGCGGAAGATCCAGCGCAGTTCCGCGGCGATCAGCCGGGTCACCGGCACCGTGTCGTGCCCGGTCCGGCTCACCGGCACCGCAACAGCCGCGGCAGTCATTTCGCCTCCCCGGGAATAAGTACGTCGGTGGCAGTCATGACTGATCCCCCTCGGCTTCGTCGCCAGCCGCCGATTCCCCTTCGGTCAGCCGCGCGAACAGGTCCTCCAGCCCCGTCCGCGCCCGGGTCGCCTCGTGCACCTCGACCCCCGATTGCACGAGCACCTGCAGCACTCGCGGCGCGGGCGTCGCGGTGAGGTCGGCACGGACGCCGTCCGGAGTGAGCCGGGCCCCGATCCGGTTCTCCCGCAACACTTCCACCGCCTGCTCGGCGTCCGGCGTGCGCACCAGCAGCGCGGCGTTCCCGGACTCCAGCAGATCCGCCAGCTCGCCCTGAGCGACCACCGTGCCGGACTGCAACACCGCCACGTGCGTGCAGGTCGCTTCGACCTCGGCCAGCAGATGCGAGGAAACCACCACGGTCACGCCGTCAGCGTGCAGATCGGCGATGATACGGCGGATCTCCCTGGTACCCGCCGGATCCAGACCGTTGGTGGGTTCGTCGAGCACGACCATCCGGCGCGGCACCAGCAGTGCGCTCGCCAATCCGAGCCGCTGCTTCATGCCGAGCGAATAGCCCTTGTACCGGCGGCGCGCGGCGGCCGTCAGCCCGACGCGGTCCAGCGCGGCGTCGACCGCGCCGGGGATCGCGGACGACGCCAGCCGCGGTTCGGCGGCGGCGAACCGCAGCAGGTTGTCGCGTCCGGACAGGAACGGGTGGAAGCCCGGCCCCTCGACCAGCGCGCCGACGTCCGGCAGTGCGTGCGCGGACTCCTCGGGCATGGTGTGCCCGAGCAATTCGACCTCGCCGGCGGTCGGGCGGACGAGCCCGAGCAGCATCCGGATCGTCGTCGTCTTGCCCGAACCGTTGGGCCCGAGCATGCCGAGCACGGCGCCCTCGGGCACGTCCAGGTCCACGTGGTCCACCGCGACCGTGCTGCGGTAGACCTTGCGCACCCCCCGGGTGCGCGCGGCCAGCGGGACCGCCGGGGCGGGCACCTCGTCCGAGATGCCCGCCCCGGTTTCGACCGCGGTGCTGGTCACTTGGCGCCCAGCGCTTCGTAGAGAACCTGCTCCGGGACCGCGCCGGCGGCGAACCGGCCGTCGTCGGTCAGGACCGCGCCGCCCACCTTCGTGGTGAAGAGGTAGCCGCTGCCCCACGGGCCGTTGACCCGCTTGGCGAACCGGCTCAGCATCTTCTGCACGTCAGGGCCCTTTTGCTCGCCCTGCGCCTGCTTCTGCTTCATCAGGTCCGCGGGCACCTTGCCGGTGACGACGGTGTCCCAGCCGTCGCCGACGACCTTGGTGGCCTGCTTGGCCTCGTTCGCGAGCGCCTTGTCGCGCTCGTCGATCTTGGCCTGCTTCTCGGTCACCTTCGCGCCCTTGGGCGGGGTGAAGGCGAACAGGTCGGGCGACTGGTCGGCGAACTCGATCTTGCTGAACGCCAGCTCCAGCGCCGGGGAGGTGGTTCCGTTGCTCAAGACCGAAAGCCGCAGCGGCATCCGGGTCTGCGAGTCGATCGCGACGCGGATCTCGCGCAGCAGCGTGCGTTCGGACGGCTTCGGCGTCAGGACCAGCTCGTAGGCCGGCCGGTCGGCGACCGTGGCCGTGCCGTCGACCGCGACGTTGCTGCTCTCGCGCACCTTGGCGAGCAGTTCCTTGGCCGCGGTGGACGGGTCGGCGCCCTTGCCCTCAGCGCCCTCGGCCGCCTTGTGCTTGGTCGCGACGTCCGCCGGGACCGTGGTCTTGGTCGCGCTGTTGGTCTTGGAGTCGTAGTCCCACACGGTGTTGCCGTTGTGGATGATCGTTTCCTGCGCCTGCCCCTTGGTGAGCGACACCTTCGTCTTGCCGGCGCCGTCGCTGAACACCTGCGCCGAGTCGACGCCCAGCGCGCTCGCCCCCGGGATCGCGCCCGTCGCCATCTTCGGCAGGCCGAGGTCGTTGCTCACCGTGACCGTGCCGTCGAACGGCACTGGTTTCGCGGTGGCCACCGACTGGACCAAGTCCTCCGCGCTGACCTGCGGCAGCTTCGGCGCGTCCCCCGCCGAGGCAGGCATCGCCACGACAACCAGCCCGCCCACGCCGAGCGCGGTGCCGACGACGGCCGCGGTGATGGCCTTCTTCTTCGGATCCATCTCGTCTCTCCCTGTGTTCCCGGGCTTTGGTGGGCCCGGCTCCCGGTGCAGACGTTCCCCTGCCGAGGCTGAGATACCCCTGAATGGTCGGCCCGTTCAGCTGAGATGGCACTGAGAGTACGCGCGTCAACTGCACAAACCGGCCATGATGAGGATCGTGAAACCTCGGGTGCTGGTGGTCGACGACGAACCTGGCGTGCGCAAGGCGCTGCAACGCGGCCTGCGCGCGGAGGACATGGACGTGGTCACCGCCGCGGACGGGCCGACCGGGCTGCAGCTCGCGCGCACCGGATCGTTCGACGTCGTGCTGCTGGACATCATGCTGCCCGGCTTGTCCGGCTATCGCGTGCTGGAACGCTTGCGCGCGGAGAACGTGGCCACGCCGGTGCTGCTGGTGTCGGCGAAGGACGGCGAGATCGACCAGGCCGACGGCCTCGACCTCGGCGCGGACGGTTACCTCGTGAAGCCGTTCTCGTTCGTCGTGCTGGTCGCGCAGGTGCGGGCGGTGCTGCGGCGCGTCGGGCCGGACGCCTCGCGCGGCGCGCTGAAACTCGGTGCGCTGGAGGTCGACCGGGCGCTGCGGCAGGTGCGCTGGGACGGTCAGGAAGTGCCGTTGAGCCCGCGCGAATTCGGCTTGCTGGAGGTGCTCGTCGGCCGCGCGGGGACGGTCGTGACGAAGGACGAATTGCTGCGCGCGGTGTGGGGCGAGGAGCAGGCTGTCACGCGGAATCTCGTTGAGGTGTACGTGGGTTACGTGCGGCGCAAGCTCGACGCGGTCGGCGCGGGTTCGATTCTGCGGACGGTGCGCGGGCACGGCTATCTCGCCTCCGACGACCAGCTTGACGAGGTCATGTGACCGGCTCGCCGTCGTCGTGGTGGAGCCGCCGTTCGCTTCAGGTCCGGATCACCGTGCTGGCCGCGGCGATCACCCTCGGCTGCCTGCTGGGCCTCGCCGCACTGGCGGCGAACAAGCTCGACCCGCTGCTCACTGATTCGGTCGACAAGGAACTGATCGCCGCGCTCGGCCCGGCTACTCGAGCGGTCTCCGCCGGGACACCGCTGACCTCGGCGGACCCGGTTTCGGTGCGGGTGCTGGACATCTCGGGTGATCCGGCGGACGGGCAGGCCCGGCCGAAGCTGAGCGAGCACGACGTCTCGCAGCTCAAGGCGGGTTTGCCGGTGCAGTCCGACGGATCGCGCTGGCGCGGCCAGGTGGTCAGCACGCCGAACGGGAGCCAGCGGCTGGTCGTCGCCGGGGCCGGGCTGGTCGGCTTCGCCGCCGCGGTGCATTACGGCGGGTTGTGGCTGGTCGTGGTCGCGCTGGTCGGAGCGCTGGTCGCGGGGCTGGCGACCTGGTTGGTCGTCCGGCTCGCGCTGCGGCCGGTGGCGCGGATGCGCGGGCTGGTGCGTGCGTTGCCGCCGGGCTCGCGGCTGCCGCTGCCGACGTCGCACGACGAAATGCGCGCGCTGGCCGAGGAATTCAACGCGCTGCTCGAACGCCAGGAAGAGGTCAGCCAGCGGCTGCGCCGGTTCACCGGCGACGCGGCGCACGAGCTGCGCTCGCCGGTCGCGTCGATCCGGGTGCAGGCCGAGGTGGCCGTGACAAACCCCGATCCGGAGCTGGCGCAGGAAACGCTCTCGGACATCCTCGAGGAGTCGGAGCGGCTGTCCGGGCTGCTCGACGGTTTACTCGCGCTCGCTCGTTCCGACGCGGGCGAGGTGCCGCCCGCGGAACCGGTCGAGGTGGTGTCCGAGGTCCGCGCGGCGGTGCGGCGGCTGCCGCCCGGGACGCCGGACACGCGGGTGAGCAGTGCGGTGGCTCAGGCCTGGGCGTCGGCAGCGCACCAGGAGGTCGAACTGGTGCTGGACAACCTGCTGCGCAATGCCTGCCGGTACGCGTCCGGGCAGATCGTGGTGTCCGTGCTGGCTTCGCGTTCGAAGGTGCGGGTCGTGGTGGACGACGACGGCCCGGGCATCGCGCCCGAGCACCGGAGCAAGGTGTTCGACCGGTTCTACCGGGTGTCCGACGACCGGGCGCGCTCGTCCGGCGGAACCGGGCTGGGCCTGGCGATGGTCGCCGAAACAGTGCGCCGCCGAGGCGGTCAGGTGCGCGTCGGCGAATCGCCGGACGGCGGCGCGCGGTTCGAGGTCACCTGGCGGGCGGGCGCGGACCGGTGAATCCGGTGGGGGAGACTGAGCGCATGGACGCGGTCATCGTCGGGGCGGCACTGGTGCGCGACGGCAAGCTTCTTGCCCAGCAGCGGGCTTGGCCGCCGCATCACGCGGGACAGTGGGAACTGCCGGGCGGGCGCGTCGAGGAGGGCGAGACCGAGGCCTTCGCGCTGGCTCGGGAATGCCACGAGGAACTGGACGTCGTGGTCACCGTCGGCGACCGGGTCGGCCCGGAAATCCCGCTGCCGGGCGGAAAAGTGCTGCGCGTGTACTCCGCCGCGCTGCTGTCTCCTGGAGACGAACCGCGCGCGGTCGAACACACCGCACTGCGCTGGGTCGGAGAAGACGAACTGGACGATCTGGACTGGCTCCCGGCGGACCGGGACCTGCTGCCCGCACTGCACGCCCTCGTGAGTGCTGATTCCCAGTAGAACCAGCACTCACGAGGCTCTTCAAGCAGCCCCGACCATCCGCAGCGCCGCCGACACCCGGTGCGAGCTGCGATCGATCGCCCGTTCCGCACCCGCCTTGCGAACCCGCTCCAACTCGGCGACGTCGTCCAGCAACGCACGCGTGCCCTCTCGCACCGGACGCAACTCCTCGATCACCGCGTCAGCGACAGCGTCCTTGAGCACGCCGTACGACGGGTACTTCTCGGCCAGCTCCGCAGGTTCGCCGCCCACGCAAGCGGCCAGGATCTCCAGCAAATTCGAAATCCCCGGCCGGTTTTCCGGGTCGTACGCGGGTGCGGAATCGCCGTCCGTGCGCGCCTTGCGAATCTTGCGCCGAATCTGGTCCGGCTCGTCGAGCACGAACACGACCCCCGCGGAATCCTGCGCGGACTTGGACATCTTCCGCGTCGGCTCAGCCAGGTCCTTCACCCGCGCACCAGCAGGCGGCAACGTCGCCTCCGGAACGACGAACACCTCGCCGTACGTGGAGTTGAACCGCCGGGCAAGCGTGCGCGCCAACTCGACGTGCTGCCGCTGATCCTCGCCGACCGGCACCTCGTCCGCGCCCTGCAGCAGAATGTCGGCCGCCATCAGGACCGGATAGGTGAGCAGACTGAGCCGAACACCGGCCTGTCCCTTGGATTTCTCCTTGAACTGGATCATCCGCGCGGCCTCGCCGTAGGAGCAGGTGCACTCCAGCACCCAGGTCAGCGCCCCGAGCTCCCGCGCGAGATCGGACTGCACGAACACCCGCTCCGGCGCGATCCCCGCGGCGACCAGGACGGCCAGCTGTTCGGTCGCCAGCGACCGCAACTTCGCCGGATTGTGCGCGGTGGTCATCGCATGCAGGTCAGACACGAAATACAGATCGTCCGGCCCGCCTTCAGCCGCCCAGCGACGCAACGCGCCGAGGTGGTTGCCGAGCTGAACGTGACCGGACGGCGTGATGCCGGACAACTGGACCATCGGGTTTCCTCTCCCTGGATGTTCTGACCCCGGGAGCAGGCACGAAAAAAGCCGCCCACCGGGGCGGCCTTCGCTGGATTTTTCAGCGCAGAGCTACGGGGCCGCCACGAGGCGGCCACCACTGAGTGCTCTGGAAACGCATGCGGCGAGCCTAGCACCAGGCTACGGTTCGAACCATGTTCGTCGTCGTGCTCACGTACATCGTTCCGCTAGAGGAAATCGACCGCGCCCTCCCGGCCCACAACGAGTGGCTCACGAAGCAGTACGAAGACGGCCATTTCCTGGCCTCCGGAGGCCAACGGCCCCGCACCGGCGGCGTACTGATCACCCGCCCGATGGAACGCGCCCAGCTGGACGCGATCCTGGCCACCGACCCCTTCGCGATCGGCAAGCTGGCCACCTACGAAATCATCCACTTCCAGCCCACCCGGACCGCCCCGGAACTGAACCTGGTGAACGAACTCCTGGACAAGTAGCGCGGACCGGGAGGGGCCTCTTCACGAACCACCCGCCCACCCCGGAAACGACCGGATTGCGCGCTATCCCGGCAGCCGCGCAACCAAGCACCCAACCCGCGCACCCGCACGACCAAACCGCCACCGACGCCCGCCAACCATCGGTGCACCCACACCCTCCCCCGCACCCCGATACGAAGCCTCCTCTGCGGTCTGGGGGTGCTTGTCAAGGCATCTTTCCCGCCTTGACAAGCACCCCCAGACCGTCAGCACAATCCAGCTTCGGGCTGCCCCACGCACACGAACCGACAGCAATGTCGCCCTCAGGGCGACGAGCCGAAACCCCGACTCAAGCAGCCTTAGCCACCCCAGCCTTGGCCTTCTTCAAAGCCAAAACCGGACACTTCTTGCACCGGTCCTTGGACCGGCAGCACTTCTTCTTGACCTTCCCGGCCTTCATCAGCTTCCGCACCACAGCCCGAGGGTCGTCCGCGTGCTTCTTGCCCATCGCGCGCTCCTCAAACCGGCGGCCAGCAGTACCCATAAGGTTAGGTGAGCCTAACCGATCATGGGGCGTGGCGCTCCTCACACCGACCGAGCAGGTATCCTGATGAAGTCCGCGTGTGGCCAAAGCCGGTCAGCGAGAGCCGGTCTCTGTGCCCGGAGCCCGTGATCTCTTCTTCGCCGCGCGGCGCCACCCGCCTTCTTTCGAGTTCAGGAGTCTTCGCGTGCCCGCAGCCAGCGCCACCGCGGTCGAAACCGGCCGCGCGTCCGGCAAGACCCGGCCCGACCTGCGCAACGTCGCGATCGTCGCCCACGTCGACCACGGCAAGACGACCCTGGTCGACGCCATGCTCCGCCAGTCCGGCGCCTTCGCCGAACGCGCCGAGCTGGTCGACCGCGTGATGGACTCCGGTGAGCTCGAGCGGGAAAAGGGCATCACCATTCTCGCGAAGAACACCTCCATCCACCGCCAGACCGCCGACGGCACGGTCACCATCAACGTGATCGACACCCCGGGCCACGCCGACTTCGGCGGCGAGGTCGAGCGCGGCCTGTCCATGGTCGACGGCGTCGTGCTGCTCGTCGACGCGAGCGAGGGCCCGCTGCCGCAGACCCGCTTCGTGCTGCGCAAGACGCTCGAGGCGAAGCTGCCGGTCATCCTGCTCGTCAACAAGGTCGACCGGCCGGACGCGCGGATCTCCGAGGTCGTCGAGGAGACCCACGACCTGCTGCTCGACCTGGCGGGCGACATCGAGGACGCCGACCTCGACGCGATCCTCGACCTGCCCGTCGTCTACGCCTCCGCGCGCGCCGGCAAGGCGTCGCTGGAGCAGCCCGAGGACGGCGGCCTTCCCGACAGCGAAAACCTCGACCCGCTGTTCGAGACCCTGCTCCAGCACGTCCCGGCCCCGGCCGCGGACCTGGACGCCCCGCTGCAGGCGCTCGTCACCAACCTCGACGCGTCGAACTTCCTCGGCCGCATCGCGCTGATCCGCATCCACGCCGGCAAGCTGCGCAAGGGCCAGACCGTGGCCTGGATGCGCGAGGACGGCACCGTGCAGAACGTCCGGATCTCGGAGCTGCTCGTCACCGAGGCGCTCACCCGCGTCCCGGCGTCCGAGGCCAGCGCGGGCGAACTGGTCGCGATCGCGGGCATCCCGGACATCACCATCGGCGACACCCTCGCCGACCCGGAGAACCCGGTCGCGCTGCCGCGGATCACCGTGGACGAGCCCGCCATCTCGATGACCATCGGCGTCAACACCTCGCCGCTGGCCGGACGCAACGGCGGCGACAAGGTCACCGCGCGGCTGGTCAAGGCCCGCCTCGACCAGGAGCTGATCGGCAACGTCTCGATCCGCGTCCTGCCCACCGAGCGCCCGGACACCTGGGAGGTGCAGGGCCGCGGCGAGCTGGCGCTGGCCATCCTGGTCGAGCAGATGCGCCGCGAGGGCTTCGAGCTGACCGTCGGCAAGCCGCAGGTGGTGCTCCGCACGATCGACGGCAAGCTGCACGAGCCGTTCGAGCGGCTGTACATCGACTCGCCCGAGGAGCACCTCGGCGCGATCACGCAGCTGCTCGCGTCCCGCAAGGGCCGCATGGAGGACATGAGCGGCAATGGCACCGGCCGGATCAAGCTGGTCTACGTGCTGCCGTCGCGCGGCCTCATCGGCTTCCGCACCGACTTCCTCACCGAAACCCGCGGCACCGGCATCGCGAACCACGTGTTCGAGGGCTACTTCCCGTGGGCGGGCGAGATCCGCACCCGGCACAGCGGCTCCCTGGTCGCCGACCGTTCGGGCCCGATCACCGCGTACGCGATGATCCAGCTCGCCGACCGCGGCACGTTCTTCGTCGAGCCCGGCGCGGAGGTGTACGAGGGCATGGTCGTGGGCGAGAACCCGCGGTTCGAGGACCTCGACATCAACATCACCAAGGAAAAGAAGCTGACCAACATGCGGCAGTCGTCCGCCGACGTGATGGAGACGCTGGCCCGCCCGCGCAAGCTCAGCCTGGAAGAGGCGCTGGAGTTCTGCGCGAGCGACGAATGCGTCGAGGTCGCGCCGGAGGTCGTGCGGGTCCGCAAGGTCACGCTCGACATCAACACCCGCGCCAAGGAGCGCTCGCGGGCCAAGAGCCGCGACAACAACAGCTGAACCTCGCTCAGGTGAAAAAGGGCGCCTCCCATTCCCGGGAGGCGCCCTTTCGCGTGAACCCCGACGGCCCTTCGCGCGTCCACTCTTATGGCGGTATCCACTCCGATGTCACGGAGTGAAGGCCGATGTGGGAATCTCGATGTCGGCCCCCGCCCTGGCATGGCAGCATGTCCGCTCGGACCACGGAGCGCGGCGGGAACTTTCAGGAGGACGAGCGTGCGATTCGGACGCCGGCTGGGGCCGGTGCTGGCGCTGGCGGGGGTGCTGCTCGCCGCGTGTTCGAACACCCCGCCGCCCCCGGTGGTCACGTCGGCCCCGCCTTCGAGCACGACCAGCGCGGCGGCGCAGTCGCAGATCGTGGTCGGCGTGGACGACGTCGTCGGCGGCTACAACCCGCACAGCATCGCGGACGCGTCGACGATCACCACGGCGCTGTCGCAGCTCCTGCTTCCCTCGGTGTTCCGGCAGTCCGACGACGGCACGCGCACCCTCGACAAGACGCTGATGGTCTCCGCCGACGTCGTGTCGCAGGTGCCGTTCACGGTGAAGTACGTGATCCGCCCGGACGCCTCATGGTCCGACGGCGCTCCGATCGCCACCGAGGACTTCATCTACCTCGCCAACGCGATGAAGACGAACCCCGGCGTGATCGAACCGGCCGGGTACCGGCTGATCTCGGACATCGAATCCCGCGACGGCGGCAAGGGCGTCGAGGTCACCTTCAGCAAGCCGTATCCGGCGTGGCAGACGCTGTTCGACAATCTGCTGCCGCAACACCTGCTCAAGGACTCGCCCGGCGGCTGGACGAACGCCCTCGCGACGAGCTTCCCCGCGGTCGCCGGACCGTTCGCGATCAAAACGATCGACACCGCTCGCGGTGAAGCGACCCTCCAGCGCAACGACCGCTACTGGGAAAAGCCGGCCGCAGTCGACACCTTGATCCTCCGCCGCTCCGACGCGTCCGGCATCGCGACGGCCCTGCGCAGCGGCAACGACCAGTTCTCCTTGACCCACACCGATTCCACCGGCCTGCAGCTGCTGAACGACCTGGGCTCCGCGGTCAAACTGCATACGCTGCCGCGTCCGTTGACCGCGTCGGTGCTGCTGCGTCCCGTGAGCGCGACGCTTTCCGATCCCCAAGTCCGCGCGGGAATCGCCGCACTGCTGGACCGCGGAAAGCTGATCACCGCCGGGGCGAAGGGCGGCCCGTCCGCGACGCTGAAAGCGGACGCGCAGGTCCTGCCGCCTTCGGCAAAGGGTTACGCGGCCACCATTCCGGCTGGCCCGCCCGCCGCGCCGGACCTGGCGAAGGCCGAGCAATACTTCACCGCCGCCGGGTACAAAAAGGAAGCCGGCGTGTGGCGCAAGGGAAACGAGACGCTGTCGATCGTGCTCGCGTCGCCCGGCGAACAGGAACCGTACGCGTCGATCGCGAAGGAACTGGCGTCGGAGCTGGTCGCGGGCGGCATCGAGGTCAACCAGATCACACCGCAGCCGCGCGACCTGTTCTCGTCCCTGCTGGCCATGCCGGTGGTGAACGGAAAACAGCAGGCGAGCCCGGACTCGAACAGCACCGTCGGAGTCGACATCGCCGTCGTGGGCCAACCTGTCGACGGCGACCCGGCGACGGTCCTGGCGTCCAACTACGGCTGCGCCCCCGAGGCCGCGCCCGTCGACAAGACAAAGCCCGTGATACCAGCCAATCCCGCGGGCCTGTGCGACCACGGCCTGCAAGCGACGATCGACTCCGCGCTCACCGGCTCCGTCACCGACTCGCTCAAGACGCTGGAACCGCAGCTGTGGTCCCAGAACGTCGTGATCCCGTTGTTCCAGGAAGCCGAGACTTTGGCCATCGGCAAGGGAATCTCCGGCCTGACGCCGGGGCCGCCGATGCAGGGCCCGTTCGGCTCCGCCGTGAACTGGACCCGCGGCGCCACCTGATCGGGCCTGCAATCAGGTGTTCTCAGTAGCGCGGCGCGCGATGGGTTCGCTGTCGCGATGCTTGCCGAGGGCGATGCGGAGCACCGGCTGTGGCGAGACAGGCCGTGCGGCTCCGCTCCCCAACCCGCTCCCGGCCGCCGGGCTCGTTCGCCACAGCCAGCGCACCGGGCCTGCGAGGACGACCGCCCGCGCACCACGGAGAAAACCCTCAACGCCGCATTAAGTGCCCCCGATTAGGGGCAAGCCCTGCCGAACCGGCCGGACATGCGAAAGGGGCCCCGCACGGACAAGTGCGAGGCCCCTTTCGTCGCCGCGTCAGATCAGCTGCAGGCTTTCCGCGAAGTGGCACGCCACCGGGTGCGCGTGCCCGCGGTCGATCAAGGCCGGCTCCTCCGTCTTGCACTTCTCGCGACCGGCGTCGTCCAGCTCGTTGGCGAACTTCGGGCACCGGGTGCGGAACCGGCAGCCGGACGGCGGGTTGGCCGGGCTGGGCACGTCACCGGTGATCACGATCCGCTGCCGCGTCCGCTCCTTGCGCGGATCCGGCACCGGGATCGCCGAAATCAGCGCCTGCGTGTACGGATGCGCCGGAGTCTGGAACAGCTCCTCCGACGGCGCGGTCTCCACGATCTTGCCGAGGTACATCACCGCGATCCGGTCCGCCACGTGGCGCACCACCGAAAGGTCGTGCGACACGAACAGGTACGACAGCCCGAGCTCCGCCTGCAGGTCCTTCAGCAGGTTGAGCACACCGGCCTGGATCGAGACGTCCAGCGCGGACACCGGCTCGTCCAGCACCAGCACCTTCGGCTTCAGCGCGAGCGCGCGGGCGATGCCGATGCGCTGCCGCTGCCCGCCGGAGAACTCGTGCGGGAACCGGTTGCCGTGCTCCGGGCGCAGGCCGACGGTCTTCATCAGGTCGCGGACCTGTTGTTTGCCGCCGTTCTCGTACAGCCCGTGGATGCGCAGCGGTTCGGCGATGATCTCGTTCACCGGCAGCCGCGGGTCGACCGAGGCGTACGGGTCCTGGAACACGATCTGCATGCTGCGCCGCAGCCGCTGCAGTTCGCGCTTGCCCATCGTCGCGAGGTCTTTGCCCTCGTAGGTCACCTTGCCGCCGGTGAGCGGCTGCAGGGCCAGCGCCACCCGGGCGGTGGTCGACTTGCCGCACCCGGACTCGCCGACCAGTGCCAGCGTCTCGTGCGGGTAGATGTCGAACGACACGTCCGACACCGCCTGCACCGCGCCCGAGATGCGGCGGATCAGGCCGCCGCCGCGGATCGGGAAGTGCTTGACCAGGTTCTGCGCGGAGAGGACGGGCGTCTTTCCCGCCGTGGCCTCGCTCATCGGTTCGTCTCCGTGTCGGTCGCGACGGCGTCCACGGCGACCGGGACGGCTGCCGCGTCGGCCGAGGTGGCGCTGAACAGCTCGGCCGGGTTCTTCCCGACGACCTGCTCGGTGAAGTGGCAGGCCGCGTGCTGGCCGTTCGGGCCCGCGACCAGCGCGGGCTCCTCCTCGTCGCAAATCGGCTGCGACAGCGGGCAGCGCGGGCTGAACGGGCAGCCCGGCGGCATGTTCTGCGTGGCGGGCGGCGAACCGGTGATCGGCGTGAGCCGGTCGGTCTTCACGTCCAGCCGCGGAAGGCTGCCGAGCAGGCCCAGCGTGTACGGCATCCGCGGGTTGTAGAAGATGTCGTCGACCGTGCCGGACTCGACGACCTTGCCCGCGTACATCACGTGCACCCGGTCGGCCTGGCCGGCGATCACGCCGAGGTCGTGCGTGATCAGCACCATCGCCGCGCCGGTTTCCTTCTGCGCGGCCTGCAGCGCCTCGAGGATCTGCGCCTGCACGGTCACGTCGAGCGCGGTGGTCGGCTCGTCCGCGATGATCACGTCCGGGTTGTTGGCCATCGCGATCGCGATCACCACCCGCTGGCGCATGCCGCCGGACAGCTGGTGCGGGTACTCGTCCGCGCGCTGCTTCGGGTTCGGGATGCGGACCAGGTCGAGCAGTTCGACGGCCTGCTTCTTCGCGACGTCCTTGCGCACGTCGTGGTGCGCGGTGATCGCCTCGGCGATCTGGTCGCCCACCGTGTACACCGGGTTCAGCGAGGTCATCGGGTCCTGGAAGACCATCGCGATGCCCCTGCCGCGGACCTTGTTCAGTTCCTTCTCGTTCGACTTCAGCAGGTCTTTCCCGCCGAACCGGATCGAGCCGGTCACCCTCGCGGTCTTCGGCAGCAGGCCCATCACCGCGAGCGAGGTCACCGATTTGCCGGAGCCGGATTCGCCGACGATGCCGAGCACCTCGCCGCGGCGAAGCTCGTAGTTCACGCCGCGCACGGCGCTGACCACGCCGTCGCCGGTCGGGAACTGCACGGTCAGGTCCTCAACGACGAGGACGGGATCGCCGCCGCGTCCTTGCGAGCCGTTCTGGGTCATGCGCGCACCTTCGTCTGCTGGGGGTCGAACGCGTCCCGCAGGCCGTCCCCGATGAAGTTGATCGTCAGTGCGATCAGGATGATGAAAATGCCCGGGAAGTAGAACAGCCACGGCCGCGTGTCGATCGCGGTCTGCGCGCTGCTCACGAGCAGCCCGAGCGAGGTGTCCGGCGGCTGCACGCCGAAGCCGAGGAACGACAGCGCCGTCTCGAGCAGGATGGCGATCGACACGAGGATCGTCAGGTTGACGATGATCGCGCCGAGCGCGTTGGGCACCAGGTGCCGGAAGATGATCCGGCTGTCGCTCGCGCCGAGCGCCTTCGACGCCTCGATGAACTCCTTCTCGCGCAAGGAAAGCACGACACCGCGCGCCACTCGGGACACATACGCCCAGTAGAGGCCGCCGATGACGACCGCGATCAGCCACCACGTGCCGCCGGACTGGTGGCCCAGGACCGCGGCCACCGCGAGCAGCGGCAGCGTGAGCACGAGGTCGGCGATGCGCATCAGGATCGTGTCGAGCCAGCCGCGGTAGTACCCGGCGACCGCGCCCCAGACAGTGCCCACGACGGTCGCGAAGATCGCCACGAGGATCGAGATCTGCAGAGAGATCTGCGTCCCGCGCATCACCTGCGCGAGGGTGTCGTGGCCGACCGCGTCGGTGCCGAACGGGTGGTCGCCCGAGGGCGGGGCCGAGTTCTGCTCGGTGATGTCGGCCGCGTTGTACTTCCAGATCGCCGCGCCGACGTAGGCGAACAGGATGATCAGCACGAACACGACGAGGCTGATCATCGCGAGCCGGTGCTGCAGGAACCGCCGGAACACCAGCTGCGACTGGCTGCGTTCCTTGACCGTGAACTCGCGTTCCGGCGCGCCCTGCGGGGTCTGCGGGTCGTCCGGAGCGAACCGATCGCCGCCCAGGGTGGTGGGCGGGGTGTCGAATACGTCGTTAGGCATAGCGGATCCTCGGGTCGAGCAGGCCGTAGAGCAGGTCGGCGATCAGGTTGAGCAGGATGATGAACGTGGCCGCGATGAGCAGCCACGCCTCCACCGCGTACACGTCGCTGCGCTTGATCGCGTCCAGCAGGAAAGCGCCCGCACCCTGCCATTGGAACACGGTTTCGGTCACCACGGCGCCGCCGAGGATCGAGCCGATGTCGAGTGCGGTCACCGTGGTCAGCGGGATCAGCGCGTTGCGCAGCGCGTGCTTGCGCGTCACCGTCCAGCGCGGCAGGCCCTTGGCCCTCGCGAGGCGGACGTAATCGCTGTTGAGCACTTCGAGCATCGACGCGCGCTGGTAGCGGCTCCAGGCCGCGTAACTGGTCAGCGCGAGCGAGATGGTCGGCAGGATCAGGTGGCCGAGCACGTCGCCGAACTGGGTCCAGAACCCGCCCGCGGCGACCACCGACGAGGAACCGATCGTGTAGAAGACCTGGTCGCCGACCGTCGTGTTGATCGAGATGCCGATCTGCTTCAGCACCAGCGCGAACCAGAACGACGGCATCGACAGGAAGAGGAAGCCGAAGAAGGTCGCGGTGTAGTCGAACTTGGAGTACTGCCGCGACGCGCTGATCACGCCGATCAGCACGGCGAGGATCAGCGCCACCACCATGGCGAGCACGATCAGCCGCAGCGTCACGCCGAACCGGCCGAACACCTCGCTGCCGATGTTCATGGTGGACTGGACCGAGGGGCCGAAATCACCGTGCAGCACGCCGGTGATCCAGTGCCAGTACCGCTCGAGAATCGGCTGGTCGAGATGCAGCCGGATGCGTTCGAGTTCGATGGTGCGAGGGGGCGGCGGCGGGTTTCTCGCGATCAGCGGGGTCAACGGGTTGGCCGAAAGCGACACCATCACGAAGACGACGAACGTCGACACGATGAGGATCGGCACCGAGACGAAAAGCCGGCGCAGTGCGAAGGCAAGCATGGAGGTCTTCCTGCTCTGGACGGTGTTCTGCCGGCGCCCGCCGCTCGTGGTGGCAGGGCCTTGGCGACGTAACGGGGCAATCGTGGTGTTCGGGAACTAAAGGGGCACTAGCTGGCGGATACGGTGAAGGGCCGGCTTCGCGGCCGGCCCTTCACCGGGTGTCCTGCGGGAATCTACCGGTCGTTGATCACTTCCGGATGCCCCACTCCGCCATGTTGTACACCGGCCCGTCGAGGGTCGAGTTGTTGCGGATGTTCGCGATCTTGTCCGACGACGCGATGAAGGTCGGCTTCTGGTACAGCGGAAGCACGTACGCGTCGCTCGACATGATCTGGTCGGCCTGGTTGAGCAGGTCCGCCGCCTTGGTCTGGTCGGTCTCGGCGTTGGCCTGCGCCATCAGGCTGTCGACCTGCGGGTTGCTGTACTTGCCGTAGTTGTTGCCCTGCCCGGTGCCCCAGTTCTGGATGGCGCCGCCGAAGGGGAACGGCGAGGCGACCCAGGCGAACACGATGACGTCGTAGTCGCCGCTGGTGGTGGTCTGGCCGAGGTCGTCGGTGGACTGGACCTTCACCTTGACGCCCAGCTGGGCCGCGGTCTGCGCGAACAGCTCGCATTCGTTCTGCCGGATCTGGTTGCCGACGGTGTAGCGGATGCGCAGCTCGGGGATCGGCTTGCCGCTCGGGTCGGACAGCTGGTTGTTGTTCAGCTTGTAACCCGCGTCGGTCAGGATCTTCTTGGCCTTCTCGATGTCACCGGAACCCTGGCCGGTCGAGCTCACCGTGTCCTTGTAGCCGGTCTGCTGCGGCACGAAGTTGTGGTTGTTGAGCGGTTCGACCTTGTTGGTGAACTGGCCGACGGTCTTGGCGATCATGTCCTTGCGGTTGATCGCGGTGAACAGCGCCTGGCGCAGCGGCTTCTGGGACAGCGCCGGGTTCTTCAGGTTGAAGTCGAAGTGCTCCCAGGTCAGGCCGAGGCCGATGAACGAGGAGATGTTCGGCATCTGCTTAACCTGGTTGATCAGGTCGACCTGCGGCTGCGGGTAGATGACCTGCACCTCGTTGTTCTGCAGTGCGGTCGGCTCCTGCGTCGCGTCGGTGATGACGCGGAAGATGACGCTGTTCAGCTTCGGCTTCGCGCCCCAGTACTTCTCGTTCGGGACCTCGGTGATCGACTGGTTGTTGACGAACTTCGAGATCTTCCACGGGCCGCCGGACCAGGTCGGGACGGTCGTGCCGAACCACTTGAACGACTGCGCGAGGCCGGCCGGGGTGTTGATGTCGCCGTGCTGCTTGGCCAGGTGCGCCGGGTACATCGCGCCGCCGGAGCTCCAGAGCAGCTTCCAGTCGGTGAACGGCTTGTCGAACACGACCGTGACGGTCTTGCCGCCGTCGGAGCCGGTGACGGACTTGACCTGGTCGTAGCCCGCGGAGCTGGCCGCGGCGCAGTCGGGGCAGTCCTTGCCGTTCTGGACCTTGTAGTTGTAGATGAAGTCGTCGGCGGAGAACGGCGTGCCGTCCGACCACACGGCCTTCGGGTTGAGCTTGTAGACCACCGTCTGCGGGCTGGTGCTGGTGACCTCGGCCGAATCGACGAAGTCCTTGTTCAGGACCGGCTTGAGGTCCGGCGTCGCGTAGAAGGTGTAGGGCAGGAGGCCCTTGGTGACCTCGCCGGTTTCGAAGACGTTGCCCTCGGCCGAGATGACGTTCCAGTTCGGGACGTTCTTCTCGATGGCGTAGGTGACGTCGCCGCCCTGCTGAAGCTGATCGGCCGGGGCCGAGTTGCACGTGTTCGGGTTCTTGTCGCAGTCGGCGAATGCCTGCCCGGTCTGCACCGCGCTGTTGCCGCCTCCGCCACCACCGCATGCGGAGAGCAGAAGGGCCGCGCCCGCGACGAACGCGCCGAGTTTCGCGGCGCGCGACCTAGTCGTCACTAACATTCATTCTCCTTGCTCGACGCCTTCGCGGGTTTGCGAGGCGGCTCTTCCTGACGCGCAAGCACCGATCTGTATCGCGTTGCTCACCGTAGCCGTGAAACTTAGGCATTGGACAGACGCCAAACCTATCGATCCGGACACTCTCAGTGAGATCGTTGCGGAACAGATATCTCGTGCCCCCTGGTTGCATCGTGGTTTCCGCACTTGATCGACTACGGTTAGTAGTTGATCACGAGAAATCGCGACCGGTTCGGGTGGCAGTTCAGTCCCGTGGGCCGGCCGGCCCGGCGGACAATAACCGCCCCGTTCCGTATGCGGTGCCCCAGCTAATGGAGCAGTCGCGCGGCCGCGACGAACCCGAAGTGACAAGAAAATGGTCCGATCTCGTGAAGCGAAACAATGCGCCCGCCGCCGGGCACGGGCGCGGACGCCCGCAACGGCGGCGGATCCCGGTGGGTGTTCCGAGCATCTTGCGTCCTCGCCTCCGTATTCCGAACCGCGGAACGTTCCGCGAACGGGAACGCCCACGGGCCGGGACGCTGATCCGACTTTGTGGGATGCCAATGCATTTTCCCGTGCACGCTGCGGTTTTCCGGTTCCGGAACGCCGCGCCGGGGGTCGGCCTCCCGGGCGCGGACCCGGCGGTCACTAACCTGAGGGCGTGAAGCGGAAGCTGCTCCTGGTCCACGCGCACCCGGACGACGAAAGCATCGCCACCGGCGGGACCATCGCGCGTTACGCGGCCGAAGGCGCCGAGGTGTGCGTCGTGACCTGCACGCTCGGCGAAGAGGGCGAAATCGTCCCGCCGAGGCTCGCGCTGCTCGTCGCGGCCGAGGCCGACCAGCTCGGCGGGTACCGGTCGGGGGAAATGGCCGCCGCGGCCGCCGCGCTCGGCCTGACCCGGCACGAGTACCTCGGCGGCATCGGCCGGTGGCGCGACTCGGGCATGGCGGGCACGCCCGCCGCCGGGCATCCGCGCGCATTCACCGGCGGTTCGGCCGCGGAGCAGACCGCTCAGCTGCGCGAACTCATCGACGATTTCGGCCCGCAGGTCGTCGTCACCTATGACTCCTTCGGCGGCTACGGCCATCCCGACCACATCCGCGCGCACGAGATCACCATGGCGGCGGCTCCGGACGCCCCGTCGGTCGAGCGGGTCTTCCACGTGGTCCAGTCCGAGGCCGCGCTCACCGTCGGGCTCGCCGAACTGCGCGCCGACGGGACATCACCGTTCCGGGTGGCCGCCGACGGCGAGCTTCCGTCCACTCCGGACGGCAAGATCACCACTGTGGTCGACATCTCCGCGCACCGGCAGGCGAAGCTGGCGGCTCTGCGCGCGCACGAAACCCAGCTGACCGTGGTCGACGGCGCGGTTCCGCACTTCGCGCTGACCAACAGCATCGCGCAGCCGATCCCGTCGGCCGAGTACTTCGTGCTCGCCCACGGCGACGGCAGCGGCGCCGAGACCGATCTCTTCGGCGGGTGGTGACCGTGTCCGCCCCGCTCACCCGCGACCAGTGGCTGATGCTGGTGCTGCTGGCGCTCGACGCGGTCGTGCTGGCACTGCTCGAACTGTTCTTCCTCCCGCTCCGGGTCGGCCCGCTCGGGGAGGTGCCGTTGCCGATCACCGCGGTGGTCGGGGCGGTCACCACGCCGTGGCTCGTGCTGACCGCGGGGAAGCTCGTGCGGCCGGGGCTGTCGTTCGTGCCGTTGCTGGTGTGGGTACTCGTCGTGTTCGGCGTCGGTCTGTTCGGCCCGGGCGGCGACGTCGTGCTCGTCCAGGACTGGCGTGCGCTGCTTCTGCTCGGCGCGAGCGCGCTGCCCGCCGCGCTCGTCCTCGGCGGCGGGCTCGGCCGGGCCGCGGCGAAGGGAGGGATGAGTGGCTGAGGCCATTTCGGACCGTCAGGTCGTGGCGATTCTGCGCCCGTTCGTCCGCGCCTGCGCCCCGATGCTCGACGCGTTGCGCGAGGCGGACCCGTTCGGCTTGCAGGCGCGTGCCCGGCGCGGCGAGGACGAATTCGCCGACGCCGGCTTCAAGAAGAAGATGCTCCACGCGCTGACGACGGTGAAGGTGCCGGGCACCGCGGGGTGGGCGGCGATGGACATCGACCAGCGCGCGAGCTGGTGGGTCAATCGCGTCGGCAGGCTCACCTCGTTGCTGACGTCGATCCCCGGACTCGGCGGCGCGCTCGCCGACCGGCTGCCGGTGCAGGACACCCTCGGCGCCGCGTCGCAGGGACTGGTGCTGTGCGCGATCGCGGGGGAGTACGGCGTGACCGACGTCGGCAGCCGCGTCCGGCTGATCGCCTCGGTGCTGTTCGAACGAGACATCGACGCCGACCTCGCGGCGGGAGCCGGCCACGACAAGTCCGCGAAGTCCGCAGAGGACAGTGAGACCGCGCGGCTCACCGAGGAACTCGACGAATCCCACCGCAAGCACGGCAAGGTCACGGCGAAAGCCGTCGCGCGGACGCTCTGGCACCTCGGCAAGTCGCTGTGGGGGATCACCGGCGAACTCGAGAAGCGCCCGCGCGGCCGGTGGATCCACCGGGCACTCGGGATGCTGCCGGTGGTCGGCGCGGCGGGCGACTATCTCGGCGAGCGCTCCGGGCTCAAAAAGGTGTACAAGCGCGCGCACGCGTGGCTCATGGCCCACCGGCAGTGGGCCTGAGCGGTCACCGCCAGAAGAGGAACGCCTTCTGCCCGATGGCGGACGCGGTCGCGTTGCCGCCGAGCGGCTCGTAGATGCCCTCGGCGATCGTCCAGAGCAGATCGGACAACGGCCGGAAGAGGAAGAACAGCGCGAACAGCGCCAGCGGCGCCCACGGCCGCACTCGCGCGCCGAACGCCCGCGCCTGCGGGGAGAGGTACGGCTCCAGCGCACCCCAGCCGTCCAGCCCCGGCACCGGCAGAATGTTGATCAGGAACGTCATCACCTGCAGCAGCGCGAGGTACGACATCGCGTAGAAAAGACCGGTCGCCATCGGGATCAGCATCGTCGCCAGGCACAGCGCGGCTCCGACGGCGAGGTTGGCGAGCGGGCCGGCCAGTGACGTCCACGACGCGGTCGCGCGGTTCCGCAGCGAGCCGCGGTTGATCCACACCGCGCCGCCGGGCAGCGGGATGCCGCCGATCAGCAGGAAGATCAGCGGAAGCACAAAGGACAGGACGGGGTCGGCGTAGCGCCGGACGTCCAGCGAGAGGTACCCCTTGTGAGCGATCTCGTGATCCCCGCCGCGGAAGGCGACGAAGGCGTGCCCGAACTCGTGGAGCGTCAGCGAAGCCATCCAGCCGCCCAGGACGAGCAGCACGACGCCCGCGATGAACATCGGGTCGCGGGAACTGAGAAGAGTCGTGGAATCACCGTATGCAGCCAGGAAACCACCGGCGACGGCGACGGCGAGGATGCCGAGGAAGATCGGGCTCGGGCGCACTGCTGATCTCTGCACCCCACCAGTCTTCCGTATGCCCGGTGTGAAGTCTTCGGCGTGTCCCCTTGCGCACCCGGGCACGGAGATCCCCCGAACTCGCTACTCGGCTTGACCTGGCCGACCTACACAGGTGTAATCACAGTGATGTCATTCGCTGTCGGAGGGGGCAGCGGGTGTCGTTTCACCACCGCCAGCCTGGGGAGTGCGTAGGAGCGAGGAGGCGGACGTGCGGTTGGAAGCGGACAACAGGGAATGGGGGCACGTCGTGGGTTGGGGAGAGAACCCGGAGCAGCAGCTCGGGGATCTGACCGACCTTTTCGACGTCCCCGAGGAGCAGGACTGGCAGGAGCGCGCCCTGTGCGCGCAGACCGACCCGGAGGCGTTCTTCCCCGAGAAGGGCGGCTCGACCCGCGAGGCCAAGCGGATTTGCCTTGGCTGCGAGGTCAAGGACGACTGTCTCGAGTATGCGCTGGCGCACGACGAGCGCTTCGGCATCTGGGGCGGACTGTCCGAACGGGAACGTCGCAAGCTGAAGAAACGCGCGGTTTAAAGGGTTTCGGCCCCCCGGTCTCCGTGGGCCGGGGGTGCGTCCCGCCGCCGCGGCAGTTGTTGCCGCGCCGGCGAGCGAGTGATGCGGCCGGTGCGACGCGGGCGGGATGGGGAGTCCTCGCCGGAGTGGTGCCGGGCACATTCGACGGATTCGCGCGGCCCGGTTCGGCGATGCGGTGAGGGCAGAAGTGCCGTCACGGCGTCGGAAAATCGGTGCTGTGCCGTGGTTCTCTTTGTGATCTTCGTCTTCTGCCGCGGAAACCTCGGCGTGCCGGGGATCTCGCGGCCGGACCGGGTGCCGCCGGTTCCCGCTGGAGCGCGCTCGCGGTATTTCGCTTGTGCCTGCCCGATCGGCCGGGACTGATCCCAGGCCGGTCCACGCGGTGGGATCCGCCGGACGCGCGGCGTGGGCCGGTGCCGGCGCGACGGCGCAGGCCGTAGGGTGACCGCACCTATCGTCCCGTCCGAGCAGGAGCCGTTCTTGCCTCGCACCGTCGTTCCGCCCGCTGTGCGGACGTTGCCCGTTCTGGCCATTGTGGTCTGTCACGACGGCGAGGAATGGCTGCCGCTGGCGCTTTCCGCGTTGCGGCGCAGCACAGTCCGTCCGCGGCACGTGCTCGCCGTGGACACCGGGTCAACAGACCGTACCCCGAAACTGCTCGCCGACGCAGCGCAGCCGGGCGCGGCCGCCGAGGAACCCGTGCTGTCCGGAGTTGTCACTCTGCCGAGTGAGACCGGGTTCGCGGAAGCGGTCGCCGAGGCCGTCGCGCACGCGGTCGAACGGTGGGGCGATCCGGGATCGTGGCTGTGGATCCTGCACGACGACTGCGCCCCCGAAGCCGACTGCCTCGACCAGCTCCTCCGCGCCGCGGAGGAAAACCCGTCCGCGAAAGTGCTCGGCCCGCTCGGCACCGACTGGACCGATCCGCGGCTGATCGTCGAGGCCGGGCTGTCCACTGACGCCTCCGGGCACCGCCAGCAGATGGCCGCGCCGGACGGCGAACCCAGCGAGGTTCTCGCCGTGCCGAGCGCGGGATCGTTGGTGCAGCGGGAACTCTGGGAAACCCTCGGCGGCTACGACGAGGACTTCCCGTTGCTGCGCGAGGATCTCGACTTCGGCTGGCGTGCCAACGCGGCCGGCTCGCTCGTGCTGTCCGTGCCCGCCGCGCGCGTCCGGCACGCTCGCGCCCTGTCCACCGGACAACGCACCCCGGACGCCGCCGGCCGTCCGCTCGCCGCGCTCAACCGTTCGCACGGCGTGCGCGTCTTTCTCGTGAACTGCTCGACGCCGTCGTTCTGGTTCGGGCTCGTCCGGCTGCCGGTCATGCTGGTGCTGCGCGCGTTCGTGTTCTTCCTGCTGCGGCGCACCACCGAAGCCGGGGCGGAACTGGCCGCGCTCGGATACGTGTGCGGGGGCAAGGGAAATCTCCGCGCGGCGCGGGCCTGGCGGCGCGATCAGCCGCGGCCGGGCACCGTCCGCGGGCTCTTCACGAGCCGGATCACGAGGCTGCGCAACGCGATCAGCGCCGGGGTGGTCGGGCTCGTCCGGCGCGGCGTGCAGAGCGACGTCGCGCTCGGGACGGTGCCGGAGAGCGTCGAGCAGGAGTCCGCGTGGATCCCGCCGGAGGCGCTCGCCGCGTCCGGCGCGCGGCCCGTCGGTCCGGACGCGTTGCCCGCTGGCGCGCTGCGCGGCCTGAGCACTCGCGGCCGGGGACTGCGCCGGCCGGGCACGGTCGTCGCGGTCACGCTGCCGGAAGCTCCGGTGTCCGAAGAGGACACTGAACCGGTCGAAGAGGTCTCGGACCACCCGTCGCCGTCGCCTCGCCCGGAACCGGCGGCTCCGGAACCGGATCTGGTGTTCGTGGAGGTCAACCGGCGACGCGTGCTCGCCGCGACCGTCTTCGCGCCGCCGGTGGTGCTGGTCGTCGTGCTGACGGCGCTGGCCTTGGTGCTCAACCGCGGCCGGCTCGGCCTCGACCTGTGGGGCGGCCAGCTGCTGCCGGTCGGCGGGCTGAGCGAGATCTGGTCGACGTACCTGTCGCCGTGGCACTCGATCGCCGGCGGCACCGGTGCGCCCGCCCCCGCGACGCTGCCGGTGCTCGGCACGATCGGCGCGATCTTCGCTCCGATCGGCGGTCCGGCCGCGCTCGTGGCGATCCTGCTCATCGGCGACATCCCGCTCGCCGCGCTCAGCGCCTACGTCGCCACCCGCAAGCTCGCCGTACGCCGCTGGGTGCGCGCCGCTGTCGCCGCGGTGTACGCCTTGCTGCCCGCTGCTACCGCGTCGGTCGCGCAGGGGCGGCTCGATGTGGTTGTGGTGCACCTCGTGCTGCCCCTCGTGATCGCGGGCATCGTCCGGTTGCTTACCCGGCCGGGCACGCGGTGGCTGCACGTCTCGGCGCTGTCCGCGTTCGGCGTCGCGCTGCTCGGCGCGTTCTCGCCGCTCGCGCACGGGCTCGCGCTCGTCGGCCTGCTGGTCGGATTCGTGGTGCTGCCCGCGCCCTCGGGCCTGGCTCGCCGCGTCGCGTCGGTCGGGATCGTGGTGCTGTTGCCGCTGGTGCTGCTGCTGCCGTGGCCGACCGTGCTCTTGCGGCATCCGGAACTGCTGCTGCAAGGCCTCGGCGGTCCGGCCGCGCCCGCGTCCACGACGGATCTCGCGGGCCTCACGCCGGGCGGTCCGGGTGCCTGGCCAACTGGGGTCGTGGTGCTCGCGGCGACGGTCGTCGCGCTCGTGGTCCGGCCGCGGAAGCAGGTCGTCGGCGGGCTGGCTCTCGCGGTGCTCGGTCTGGTCGGCGTGGTCCTGGTCCGGCAGGTGCAGCTGACGCCAATGCAGGGCGGCGCGCCTGCGTCCGGGTACGCCGGGGTTCCGTTGCTCGTGGTCGGAGCCGGGCTGCTGTGGGCAGTGCTGGCTACCTGGCAGCGCGGCGGTTCGGCGATGCCCGCGGCGTGGTTGCCGAAGGTGCTGGCCGTGGCTGGCGTTGTGGTGGTGGCCGCGCTGGCTGCCGGTGCGGTCGCGACTGGTTCGGAGGGACCGCTGACTGCAGGGCCGCGTCCGCAGCTCGCGCCTGAGGTGGCCGCGGATGTCGCTGCGACGGGGCGGTCGGTGCTGGACGTCAGTTCCGCGCAGGTGCGGCAGACCGGTGGCCGGCTGGCGCTCTTCGGCGACGACGAGCTCGCGCCGGTCAAGGGCACGCCGGAGCGGCTGGCCGAGTGGCGGCGCGGGCTCGGCCAGGGCGACGTCGCGGCGCTCAAAAGGGTTTACGCGGCTGCCGCGGCGTCTGGGGTCCAGTACGTGGTGTTGCCGGTCGGGACGGACGCGCGGGCTTTTGCCGCGGCGGCCAGTGACCTTGCCGCGGTGGCGGCGCCGATGTCGGACGGGCGTCCGACGTTGCGGTTGCTGCCTAAGTCCGGACAGGTGGCGTTGATTTCGCCGGAGCTGGCCAAACAGGCGGTGACCGGCGGGGGCGCACCGGGGACGAATCCGGGGATTTCGCCGGTGACCGCGCAGTTGCCGGATGTGCGGGTGCGGGCGTCGGAGGGGCCGACTGGGCGGTTGCTGGTGCTGGCCGCGGAGCAGGAGGCTGGGTGGCAGGCGAGTGTGAACGGGAAGGCCGTGCCGATCGTGCCTGCTTGGGGGCATCAGGTGGCGGTGTCGGTGCCTGCGCAGCCTTCGGAGGTCTCGGTGACTTTCCCGGGGACTGAGCGGGGATTGTTGCTTTTGGTGCAGTTGGCGGCGGTGTTGTTTACGGCTTTGACTGCGATTCCGTCGCGGAAGCGGGTGGGGTAGTCGCGGGCGGCTCGTCGCCTGGCGGCGACATCGCCCGGTCCTCGCGTGGGGCACCCCGAAGCTTGATTGTGCAGGGAGGCTTCGTATCGGGGTGCAGGGCGGGGGCTGGGCGCCTCGTTGTGCGTGGGTCAGTCGCCTTCGATGACGTCTGGTTCTACGCCTAGGTAGCCGGCGACTTGTTCTACCAGGACGTCGTGTACTAGGTCTGCTAGTTCTGAGGGGTCTTTCGCGCGTGCTTCCAGGGGGCGCCGGTACAGCACGATGCGGGCTCGGGTGGGCAGGCCGGATCGGTCGACTCCTGCCGGGACCAGGCGTGACAGCGGGACTGCGCCGTCGTGGAGTACGCCGTCTGCCGGGGCTCGGCCGTCCAGGGGGACTTCGGGTACGTCGTCTACTGCGACGTCCAGTTTCGTCAGCTCGTGCCGCCAGCGCGCTTCGATCGGCTCCAGTGCGTCCAGCACCAGCGCGTCGAAGCGTTCCGCCCGGCTCGCGGCCGCGGGCAGGGACGCCGGATAGAGCGTCCCGCGCAGGCCCCGGCCATGCCGGTCCCGCCGCATTCGCTGCCGTTGTCGGTAGTCACGAGCCGTCGCCACCGCCCAAGTCTATGCGGTCGCCAGGACGACGCGCGTGTCGCCGGTACTTCGCTCGCGGCGACGCGCTATCGTTTCCGATCGTGCGGAGCGTACGGAAATGTTCGCGAACGGGTTGCCTCGAACCCGCTGTCGCCACGCTCACGTATGCCTACCAGGACTCGACCGCGGTCGTCGGACCGCTGGCCACCGCTTCCGAACCGCATTCCTACGATCTCTGCGAGGCCCACGCGCTGCGGCTGACCGTCCCGAAGGGCTGGGAAGTCGTCCGCCACGAGGGGGCCTTCGCCGCTCCGGAACAGTCCGCCGACGAGCTGACCGCGCTGGCCGAGGCGGTCCGCGAGGCCGGTCGCTCCGACGTCCCGGCCGTGCAGCCCGAGCCCGAAGGGCCCTCCGGCAGGCGCGGCCATCTGCGCGTCCTCCCGGGGCGCGCCTGAGCTGTCCTCCCGCCCGGTAGGCTTTCGCCCGCGGCGCGAGTGGCGTCGCCACGGAACTAGCGGCGGGGAGAAGGCGTGCCAGACCTTTCGGGCATCGTGAAGGCCTACGACATTCGCGGCGTGGTCGGCGACCAGCTCGACGCCGCCCTCGTCCGGGACTTCGGGGCCGCGTTCGCGCTGCTCATCAAACCCGAGGCACCGGCTGTGGTGATCGGCCACGACATGCGCGATTCGTCGCCGGGCCTGGCCGAGGCGTTCGCCGACGGGGTGACCTCTCAGGGCCTCGACGTGGTGTCGATCGGCCTGGCCAGCACCGACCAGCTCTACTTCGCCTCCGGTTCGCTCAACCTGCCGGGCGCGATGTTCACCGCGAGCCACAACCCCGCGAAGTACAACGGCATCAAGATGTGCCGCGCCGGAGCCTCGCCGGTCGGACAGGACACCGGACTCGCGGAGATCCGCGACACCGTCGAGCAGGGCGTTCCCGCCTTCGACGGCCAGCGCGGCACCGTCTCCGAGCGCGACGTCCTCGGCGATTACGCCGCCTACCTGCGCAACCTCGTCGACCTCTCCGGCTCGCGGCCGCTCAAGATCGTGGTCGACGCGGGCAACGGCATGGGCGGGCACACCGTCCCGACCGTTTTCGAGGGCCTGCCGATCGAGATCGTGCCGATGTACTTCGAGCTCGACGGCACCTTCCCGAACCACGAGGCCAATCCGCTCGACCCGGCGAACATCGTCGACCTGCAGGCCAAGGTGCGCGAGGTCGGCGCGGACGCCGGGCTGGCGTTCGACGGCGACGCGGACCGCTGCTTCGTCGTGGACGAGCGCGGCGAGCCGGTGTCGCCGAGCGCGATCACCGCGCTGGTCGCGGTGCGCGAGCTGGCCAAGGAGCCGGGCGGCACGATCATCCACAACCTGATCACGTCGAAGGGCGTGCCGGAGATCGTCTCCGAACACGGCGGCAATCCGGTGCGCACGCGGGTCGGGCACTCGTTCATCAAGGCCGAGATGGCTCGTACCGGGGCGATTTTCGGCGGCGAGCACTCCGCGCACTACTACTTCCGCGACTTCTGGCGCGCCGACACCGGCATGCTGGCCGCGCTGCACGTGCTCGCCGCGCTCGGCGAGCAGAACGGCCCGCTGTCCGCGCTCACCCAGGACTTCTCGCGCTACGCGGCGTCCGGCGAGATCAACTCGACGGTCAGCGACCAGGTGGCGCGGATGATCGCGGTGAAGGACGCCTACGCGGACAAGCCCGGCGTCGAGATCGACGAGCTGGACGGGCTCACGGTGCAGCTGCCCGGCGGCGCGTGGTTCAACCTGCGCCCCTCCAACACCGAACCGCTGCTGCGGCTCAACGTGGAGGCCGCCGACCGGGCCGCGGTCGAGGCGCTCACCGCCGAGGTGCTGGCCATTGTCCGGGCCTGACCGGCTGGCGCCGGATTGTGTCCGGAAGGCGCCCTCAACACCCCAACGACGCGTGGTATGGAGGAACCATGGCCATCACGCTTGACGCACAGCTGCTGGAGATCCTCGCGTGCCCGTCGCCGGATCACGCGCCGCTGCGTCCCGGCACGCCGGACGACGCCGAGGCCGACGCGCTGACCTGCACCGAATGCGGCCGGGTGTACCCGGTCCGCGACGGGATCCCGGTGCTGCTGCTCGACGAGGCGACGCTGCCCGGCTCGGCCGGGCCCGACGCTGATCACGGCGACAGTGCTTGACCATGCTTGACGATTCCCTGCTCGACGACTCCGCGCGGCTGGCCGATGCCGACCGCGCGGGGTTGCTGCGCGCCGCCGCGATGGCCGGCGCGCAGGTGCGAGCCACCGCCGAGGCAGCGGCCGAACTGGAGCTGAGCGAACGGCTGGACGTCGGGCGTCCGCGTTCGCTCGTGCTCATCGACCGGCCAGGGGTGAGCCGCACGCTCACCCGGCTGCTGGCCGCGTTGCTCGCGCCGTCGTGCCCGGTGCCGGTCGTGGTGGCCGAATCGGTTCCGGCCTGGATCGGCGCGCTGGACGTGGTGTTCGCGCACACCGACGACGCGGGAGACCGCGAGCTGGCCGCTTCGCTGGAGCGCGCCGCCCGGTTCGGCGCGTCGGTGGTGCTGTCCGCGCCGGCGGAGGGGCCGGTCGCGGCGGCGGTCGCGGGCAAGGGCGTCCTGCTCGCGCCGCGCGTGCCGGTGCCGCCGGAGCTGGCGTTCCCGCGCGGGCTGGCCGCCGGGCTGCTCACCGCGAACGCGCTCGGCCTGCTGGTCGCCGACGTGCAGGAGCTCGCCGACCAGCTCGACCTCGAAGCGGAGAAGGACTACCTGGCACGCGAGTCGTTCGCCAACCCGGCGAAGGCGCTCGCGCTGCGGGTCGCGGACCGGGTGCCGTTGCTGTGGGGGCTCGACCCGGTCGCGGTGGCGGTCGGCGAGCACGCGGCGCACGCCTTCGCCGCGTATGCCGCGCTGGTGTGCGACGTGGAGGACTACCGGCAGGCGCTGGCCCGCCCGGCCTTGCGCCGGGCCGCCCAATCAGGCGGCGCGGAGCGAGACATTTTCGCCGATCCGGACGACTCCCCTGGTGGAGTCGCGACGCGGGTGCTGCTGCTGTCGGTGCGGACCGGTCCGGCCACCGAGGCGGCCCGGTACCAAGCCGAGGAGTACCTGCCCGGCGCGGACCTGATCGCGCCCGCCGAGGAGATCGAGGCCGACGAGATCGTCCGCGCCGCGGTGCTGGCGCTGCGGTTCGAGCTGGCCGCGGTGTACCTGGGGCTGGCGGCGGGCAGCATCGGCGGGGCCGGGAGATACGAACCGGCCTCCGCCTGAGGGAGCAGGGGGGAACGCGGGCAGGCGGTTCCGCCGCCGCGTGCGTCGGCCCAGCGCCGACGGGAAGGATTGGGAGTTGACAGTGGAGCTGTTGCGCAACGCCGTACGGCCCTACGCCTGGGGATCGCGAACGGCCATCCCGCAGCTGCAGGGACGTCCGGTGCCGGCGCCGCACCCCGAGGCCGAGCTGTGGATGGGAGCGCACCCAGGGGACCCGTCGCACGTGCTCGGCCCGGACGGCACCGAACTGAGCCTGCTCGAACTCGTCGACGCCGATCCGGTCGGCCAGCTCGGCGAAGAGTGTGCACGGCGCTGGGGCAACCGGCTGCCGTTCCTGCTGAAGATCCTCGCCGCGGAAGAACCGCTGTCGATGCAGGCCCACCCGTCGGCGGCGCAGGCCGCGGAAGGCCACGCCCGCGAGGAGAAGCTGGGCATCCCGCGCGACGCCGCGAACCGCAACTACCCGGACCCGACGGCGAAGCCGGAGCTGGTCTGCGCGCTGACGGAGTTCCACGCGCTGGCCGGGTTCCGCGACCCGCACCGGACGGTCAAGCTGCTCAAGGCGATCGAGACGCCCGGGCTGGGCAAGTACACCGGCCTGCTCGAAGCCCAACCGGACCCGGCCGGTCTGCGCGCGCTGTTCACCACCTGGATCACGCTGCCGCAGTCCTCGCTCGACGAACTGCTGCCGGAAGTGCTCGACGCGTGCGTCCGGCACGTCCAGGACCACGGCGAGTTCGCGACCGAATGCCGCACGATCCTGGAACTCGGCGAGGCGCACCCGCGCGACGCCGGCGTGCTGGCCGCGCTGTTGCTCAACCGCCTGACTCTGCGTGCCGGAGAGGCGATCTACCTGCCCGCCGGGAACCTGCACCTGTACCTGCACGGCACCGCGGTGGAAATCCTGGCGAACTCGGACAACATCCTGCGCTGCGGCCTCACCCCGAAGCACGTGGACGTGCCCGAACTGCTGCGCGTGGTCGACTTCGCGTGCGGCGAAATGCCGGTGCAGCACGGAGAATGCGCCGGCCAGCGGATGGCGGTGTACCACACGGACGCCCCGGAATTCGAACTGTCGCGAATGGAATGGGCGGCCGGAGACGACGCCGAGCTGGAGGTCGACTCGGCCGGGCCGCAGATTTTGTTGTGCACCGAAGGAGACCTGCTGGTGGTCGCCTCGGACGGCGAACAGGTGGAACTGCGGCGGGGACAGTCGGTGTGGCTGCCCGCAGCGGATCCGGCGGTGCGGGTGCGTCCGTTGGGCGGAGCGCGCTCGCAACTGTTCCGGGCCACTGCCGGGGCTTGCGACTTGTGATCTGACCGGCTGGTTTCCGGACCCAGCGCTTCCCGGCGCCAAGGCTCCTCTAGGCTCCCTCCGGGCAATTCGGGCGCGGAGCAGGGGAGCGGGAAGTGTCAGCTGGCGGGGGTACCAAGGCGATCATCGCGGCGCTCGCCGCCAATGCCGGGATCGCGGTGGCCAAGTTCGTCGGCTTCCTGGTCACCGGGTCGTCGTCGATGCTCGCGGAGGCGGTGCACTCGCTGGCTGACACGTCGAACCAGGGGTTGCTGCTGCTCGGGCAGAAGACGTCCAAACGGCGCGCCACCCGGGAGCATCCGTTCGGGTTCGGCCGCGACCGGTACTTCTACTCGTTCATCGTCGCGCTCATGCTGTTCACGCTCGGTGCGGCGTTCGCTCTCTACGAGGGCATTCACAAGATCATCGAGCCGCAGCCGCTGGAGACGCCGGTCGTCGCGGTGGTCATTCTCCTCGTCGCGATCTGTCTCGAGGGCTACAGCTTCTTCACCGCGATGGGCGAATCGCGCAAGATCAAGGGCAACGCGAGCTGGTGGCGGTTCATCCGGCAGGCCAAGGAACCCGAGCTGCCGGTCGTGCTGCTGGAGGACTCCGGCGCGCTGCTCGGCCTCGTGTTCGCGTTGCTCGGCGTCGGGCTGTCGGTGCTCACCGGCGACCCGGTGTTCGACGGCATCGGCACCGTCCTCATCGGCGTGCTGCTCGGCGTGATCGCGATCATCCTGATCGTCGAGATGAAGAGCCTGCTGATCGGCGAGGGCGCTACCGACACCGATCTCGCGACCATTGTGGACGAACTGGCCGCGGGCAAGGTCGAGCGCGTCATCCACATCCGCACCCAGTACCTCGGCCCGGACGAACTGCTCGTCGCCGCGAAGCTCGCGCTCGTGCCCGGTCTCGACACCGCCGCGATCGCCACCGCGATCGACGACGCCGAGGCTCGCGTGCGCGCGAAGGTCCCCGTCGCGACGCTGATTTACCTGGAGCCCGACCTCGACCGCGAGACCCGCTGAGCTGTCCGGACAGCTGGCGCCCAACTGACACGCTAGGGTGGCGCCCGGTCCCCACGAAGGTCACCGCAGGAGGTCAACGTTGCCCGGCACTGGTTTGTGGCGCACGAAGTCAATCGAGCAGTCCATTTCGGACACCGATGAACCGGAGACGAAACTCCGCAGGAACCTGAGCGCTTGGGACCTCACGGTCTTCGGCGTCGCGGTGGTCATCGGCGCCGGCATCTTCACGCTCACCGCGCGCACAGCGGGCGACTACGCCGGTCCGTCCGTGTCCGTCGCGTTCGTGATCGCGGCTATCGCCTGTGCGCTCGCCGCGTTGTGCTACGCCGAATTCGCTTCCACCGTCCCGGTCGCGGGCAGCGCGTACACGTTTTCCTACGCCACCTTCGGCGAGTTCATGGCGTGGATCATCGGCTGGGATCTGATCCTGGAGCTGGCCGTCGGCGCCGCCGCGGTCGCCAAGGGCTGGTCGTCTTATCTGCAGACGGTGCTGGAGTACATCTTCGGCAAGGGCACCAAGACGTCGATCGATCTCGGCGGCGGCTTCGGCATCGACTGGGGCGCGCTCCTCGTCGTGGCCGCACTGGTGACGCTGCTGGTGCTCGGAACGAAGCTGTCGTCGCGTTTCTCGATGGTGATCACCGGCATCAAGGTCGCCGTCGTGTTGTTCGTGGTCATTCTCGGCATCTTCTACGTCAAGGCCAGCAACTACACGCCGTTCGTTCCCGAGGGCAAGTCCGCCGGATCCGGGTCGAGCGGCGTCGACCAGTCGCTGTTCTCGCTCATCGCGGGCGGTGCCAGCAGCTCCTTCGGCATCTTCGGCCTGCTGGCCGGCGCGTCGATCGTGTTCTTCGCGTTCATCGGGTTCGACATCGTCGCGACCACCGCGGAGGAGACCCGCAACCCGCAGAAGGCCGTGCCGCGCGGCATTTTCGGCTCGCTGGCGATCGTGACCGTGCTGTACGTGGCGGTGTCGCTCGTGGTCGTCGGCATGGTGCCCTACACCGATCTGTCGACCAAGGCGGGCGACGGCAGCCACAAGACGCTCGCCACCGCGTTCTCCGCGAACGGCGTCGACTGGGCCGCGAACATCATCTCCGTCGGCGCGCTGGCCGGACTCACCACCGTCGTCATGGTCCTGATGCTCGGCCAGGTGCGGATCATCTTCGCGATGTCCCGCGACGGTCTCATGCCGCGTTCGCTGGCCAAGACGAGCGACCGCGGGACGCCGAAGCGCGCGACCCTCGTGGTCGGCGCACTGGTCGCGGCGGGCGCGACGTTCTTCCCGGCCGACAAGCTCGAGGAAATGGTCAACGTCGGCACGCTGTTCGCGTTCATCCTCGTGTCCGCGGGCGTGCTGGTGCTGCGCAAGACCCGCCCGGACCTGACGCGTGCGTTCCGGGTGCCGGGCGTGTGGATCATCGCGCCGCTGGCGATCCTGGCCTGCCTGTGGCTGATGCTGAACCTGACCGTGCTGACCTGGCTGCGGTTCGTCGTCTGGATGGTGGTCGGCGTGGTCATCTACTTCGCCTACAGCCGGCGGCACTCGCTGCTCGGGAAGCGGCAGTCGGGTGTCGACCAGGGCGGGGTGGTCGCCGATCCCGCGCCGCCCGTCGCCGACTGACCTGTTTTCGCTGTTCAACGGCCCGTCGCCCAGGTTGGGCGGCGGGCCGTTTCGCGTGCGTGGTCACGAGTCCGCAACTCGCCGATTTCGGTTCGGGCGGCGACTCGAACCCAGGGTGATCAGGCACTGCGGGTGCGATACTCTCCGCGTCGTCTTCCCTCTGACGGGTTAATCACTCTCGGGTAATTCGCACGAACAGTGGTCGGGGTTCCTACGGAGGGTCGCAGTTCTCCGCGTGTGTTATCCCCCGTTCGGATTTTCCTCTGAGGAGTAACTCCATGCCCATCAGCACCAGACTGCGTGCCGGTTTCACCGTCGCCGCCGTGGCCGGACTCGCTCTGCTCGGCACCGCGACCTCTGCGCTCGCCTGCACCACGGACGACAGCCGGGCGAAGCCGGTCGAGGGCAACGCGACCACCTGTGCCGAGGCGAAGGTGGCCGGCGACCTGCTCGGCGAGGGTGACCTCACCGTCACCGGCGGCACGGAGAAGGACCAGTACCTGAACGTCACGGCAGTGGGCGAGGGCGTCACGGTCACCGCGATCGTGGTCAAGGGCGGCCCCGGTTTCAACGTGTACGTGCCGGGCAGCCGAGGTATGTCGGCCACGCCGCCGTGGGAGAAGCTGCGCTCGCCGATCAACCGCGGCGAGCAGCTGCCGACGATCAGCCACTGGTTCGCCTGCGGAACCAAGACCGCGCCGACCAAGCCGCCGGTTTCGGAGACCCCGACCACGACTCCGGGACAGCCGACTTCCGAGGCGCCGAGCACCACGCCGGGCGCTCCGGCGACCTCCTCGGCCCCGGCCGGCGCGACCTCCGCTCCCGCCACGACCAGCGCTCCGGCCGTGGTCCCGGCGGGCAACCAGAACGGCACCGGCGGCGGCCTGGCCAACACCGGATTCGACAACGCCTGGTTGTTCTGGGTCGCCGGCGTGCTGATCGTCGCTGGCGGCGGTCTGCTCGCACTGCTGAAGCTGCGTCGCCGCGGGACCAACTGATCAGCTAGTCCGTGCCGGGTCTTCGGAAGGAATCTTCTTCCGAAGACCCGGCGTCGTCAGCGGGGGCGGGGAAGGTCGCCGAACAGGGAGCCTTGTTCGCCCAGCGTCCGGGCGCGGCCGTTGGGGCGGCCCAGGCCCGCGGCCATGGCTACGGCGTTGTCCCACTCCGGATCGGCCAGGTATTCGGTGTGTTTGAGGACTCCGGGGGCCCAGCGGCGGCGGCCGTCGGGGGCTCGCAGCGGGTCGGGGACCCAGTGGTCGCCGCCCAGGACCAGGACCCCCGCGTCGTCTGGGGTCGCTTCCAGGGCTCCCCATTTGCCTTCCGGGAGATAGCCCTCGCCGAGCAGGTGGCCACCGCTTGTCTGGTGGCGCCAGGTGGTGACGCCGCCGCCGAAGATGTCGGTGCCTCGGCACAGTGCGCGCCAGCGACCGTCCAGCGAGGAGAACAGGTCGGCCAGCGAGTCTTGCGGCAGGACCGCGGGGAAAGCGCGTTGGTAACCCCATTGCAGCGGGGATCCGGCGGTGAGCAGGCCGACTCGGTCGCGTTCGTCTGGCGGGAGCTCGGCGCACAGTTGAGCCGCCGTGAGCACGGTGAGGATGCTGCCCAGGTTTAGACCGGACAGGACCACTCGGGTACCTGGCTCGGCGAGGTGTTCCTTGACTCGCGCCGCCAGTTCGGGGACGACCTTGAGGGCGTAGCAAGGCGGTACGCCGGGGTGGGCGGCCCGCGGCCAGAAGGACACAAGGTCAGCCAGCGCGCCCAGGTGCCGGCTTCGCTGGGGGGAGCGGGCGGCGGAGTAGACCACTCGCAGCAGTCCCGCGGCCAGCGCGCCCAGAGCGAACACACCGATCGCCGAGGCTGTGGTGAACCAGCCTGGCTGCAGGTTGAAGCCGAACCGCACGACGAGCAGTGCGATCGCACCGACGCAGAGCCCCAGGGAGACGATCACAGCCAGGTGGTGCAGGTGACGGCGTTCCCAGGCTGAGCGTGCCCACGCTCGCGCGGCGTCTTGTTCTTGCTGTTCGTCGTGTTCCATCAGTTCGACGATCGGCGGGATGCCGCGCCGGCGGCGGCGCAGCGGGACGGCGATGGCGTACCCGGCGATGGCGAGCAGGGCCATCAGACCGAGCCCGCCGCCCCACAGGACGGTGACCAGGTCGTACGTCGTGGGCAGGGCGAGCTTGTCCGCGCGGAGCAGTTTTCGGATGGCGATCGCCAGCCCGGCGCCGAAACCGCCGCCGAGCAGGCCGGCCAGGGCGAGTACCGGGGCCGCTGCCCAGCCGCCCAGCCACGGGCGGAGCCGGCGCGGGCGGTCGCGCCAGGTTGGGCGGGCCAGCAGAGCCGACGGGATCAGCGCGAGCGCGAACAGCAGGGTGACTACGAGTAAGGCGCCGCCGAGACCTTCGACAGTGGTGTCGACGCCGGGGAGCCGGTTGCCGACCGGATTGGCCAGCACGGTGGCGAAGATGACCAGCAGCGTCGCGAAAGTGATCAGGCTCCGGCGCGCGACGGGACCGGCGTCGCTGCCGATCGCGCCCCCGGCCAAAACCGCGAGGACCAGGGCGAGGGTGCAGATCCACGCGATCAATTGCGGGATTTTCGTGGGCACGTGGAATGGTCCGCCCAGCAAGAGCAGGGAGATGCAGGCGAGCGCGGCAACCGCGTGTGTCGCGGACATTCCGGGCGCTTCCGGATCGGCGCGCAACCGCATCGGGACGCCTTTGCGGCCGGGATGCGCGGGCGGCCGCACCCGCCAGTTCGTGGACGAGATCCGGTGCAAGGCGTAGACCAGCGCCAGGAGCACCGCCACGCCGACGCCGATCCGCAGCGGCCCGTTGCGCAGTTCGGGGGTCACCCAGGCGAGGCAGGCGCGCCCGGGGGCGAGACATTGCGTCGCGACGAGGTCCAGTACCGCTGCCGCGACCTGGCTGACCAGCAGCATGGTGAGCAGCACGGCGGCGATCCGCAGCAGGCCGCGGCACAGGCCGCCGAGCCAGCGGCCGCGGTGCACCGGCGGCAGCATCCAGAACGCGACGTTGGCCAGTGAGAAAGGGAACAGCAGCGCCCAGGCGGCCTTCGCGACGCCGCCGGACGTCATGCCGCTCCACAGGTAGCCTTCGACGGTGCGCGGAATCGACCGGCCGAGCGCGGGCACCACCGGACCGGGAGCCGGACGCCGCAGCCGGTCGGCCGGGCGTACCACGCGGCCGAGTCCGTCGCCGGCGACGTCAACGGTCTGGACCGTGTCGAGGAGCGTCTCGCCGCTCGTGCCCACGAGTCCGGACACCCTCATTTCGACGATGCGGGTGTCAGGGCCGGGGAGCGGGGCGGGCACGGTGATTCTCTCCTCATCCGTTCGAGTCAGGGTCGAGCCGACAACGGTACTGTTCAGGTGCCATCAAACCTTGGAGGAACCGCACTATGACCCCCGAAAGCGTTGTCAAGCGGCACGACACCCGGGGCGGCATCGAATTCGCCGTCGCCGATCTCGACGCCGCCGAGTTCGGCCGGAAGGAGATCCGCCTCGCCGAGCACGAGATGCCGGGGCTGATGGCGCTGCGCCGCGAATACGCTGAGGTCTACCCGCTGCGCGGGGCGCGGATCGCGGGTTCGCTGCACATGACCGTGCAGACCGCGGTGCTGATCGAGACGCTGGTGGCGCTCGGCGCGGAGGTGCGCTGGGCCTCGTGCAACATTTTCTCCACCCAGGACCACGCCGCGGCCGCGGTCGTCGTCGGCCCGCACGGCACGCCCGAGGAGCCCAAGGGCGTCCCGGTGTTCGCGTGGAAGGGCGAAACGCTCGAGGAGTACTGGTGGTGCACTGAGCGGATGCTCACGTGGGAGGGCGAAGGCCCGAACATGATCCTCGACGACGGCGGCGACGCCACCATGCTGGTGCACAAGGGCACCGAGTACGAGAAGGCGGGCGTGGTTCCGCCCGCCGACGACGAGGACCCCGAGGAGTGGAAGGTCTTCCTGGAGCTGCTGCGCGCGTCGGTCGCGGCGGACAAGGGCAAGTGGACCGCCATCGGGCAGGGCGTCAAGGGCGTCACCGAGGAAACCACCACCGGCGTGCTGCGGCTGTACCAGCTGGCGGCCGCGGGCGAGCTGCTGTTCCCGGCGATCAACGTCAACGACTCGGTGACGAAGTCGAAGTTCGACAACCGCTACGGCATCCGGCACTCGCTGATCGACGGCATCAACCGCGGCACCGACGTGCTGATCGGCGGCAAGGTCGCGGTGGTCTGCGGCTACGGCGACGTCGGCAAGGGCGCGGCCGAATCGCTGCGCGGCCAGGGCGCGCGGGTGATCATCACCGAGATCGACCCGATCTGCGCGCTGCAGGCGATGATGGACGGCTACGAGGTCAAGCGCCTGGAGTCGGTGCTGGACGAGGGCGACATCTACGTGACCACCACCGGCAACAAGAACGTGGTGATGGTCGAGCACATGGCGCGGATGAAGCACCAGGCGATCGTCGGCAACATCGGCCACTTCGACAACGAACTCGACATGGCGGGTCTCGCCCGCTACCCCGGCATCCGGCGCGTGAACATCAAGCCGCAGGTCGACGAGTGGGTGTTCCCGGACGGCAAGAGCATCCTCGTGCTGTCCGAAGGCCGGCTCCTGAACCTCGGCAACGCGACCGGGCACCCGAGCTTCGTGATGTCGAACAGCTTCGCGAACCAGGTCATCGCGCAGGTCGAACTCTTCACCAAGACCGAGGAGTACGACAAGGAGGTCTACCGCCTCCCGAAGAAGCTGGACGAAAAGGTCGCTCGCATCCACCTGGAAGCACTGGGCGGCGAGCTGACGAAGCTGTCGAAGGAACAGGCGGAATACATCGACGTGGACGTCGAGGGCCCGTTCAAGTCGGAGCATTACCGTTACTGATCGCTGACCCGGAAGCCGCCTCGAAATGCTTTTCGAGGCGGCTTTTGTCTGCAAAAGAAAACACGTGATAACTCTAACGGGTGACGTGTTATCATGGTGAAGTGAAGCAATTGATCACTCGCGTCGACGACGAGCTGCATGCGCGGCTGAAGGCCAGGGCCGAGGCTGAGGGGCGCAGCATGAACGACCTGGTCACCGAGGCCCTCCGAGGGGTCGTCCAGAAGGGCGAGTCACGAGCCGAGTGGAAACGCCGGTTGATCGCCGAGGGCAAGGCCGCGTATGTCGAGCCTCCAGCCCGGGTGGCGTCGCTGGACGAAATCGAAGAGTTCTCCAGCGGCTGGGGAGCGACCGTTGGCGAGTATCTCGACTGGACTCGGGGTGAATGGTGACCGAGTGTTACTACGCTGACACCAGCGCGTTGGCTACCGCGTACCTCAAAGACGAGCCTGGTCACCGTGAAATGCGTGAACTGCTGCTCGAGGGGCCGGATCTGGTGTTCAGCAGTGAACTGACCCGAATCGAGTTCACCAGTGCGCTCACTGCGGCGAAGCGTGCTGGCCGGATCCCCGACGCCCGGATCGTCCTCGAGCATTTCGACCGGCTCGCGTCTCCGGAGGGTGCGCTCGTGCTGATCCCTTTCCGGCCGGAGCGGGTTTTTTCGGCGGCGCAGCGACTGGTTGCCGAGAACTATCCGATTCGCACTCTGGATGCTCTTCATCTGGCTGTCGTAATGAGGGAAACTGCCGAACTGACCGGCGGCCAGCCGATTACTGTCGTGACGCGTGACGCGCGTCAGGCCGAGGCGGCGAAAGCCAACGGGCTCCTCGTCCGCTAACGCGGATACCGCATCGTCAACACCGCACTAGCCGGTCCGCCGATTCCGCGATACACATGGTCCGTTTCCGCGATGAACGTATGCGTCCCCGCCGCGGAAACCGTCACCGGTGCGTCAACCGGGCCGACCTCCGCCGTTCCGGTCAGTACCGTCAGCACTTCCCGGACCCCGGGGCTGTGCGGGTGCGATACCTGGACCCGCTCGTGGATCGTCAGCCGGTACACCTCGGTCACGCCGTCGGGGTCCTCCCAGCGGCCGAGCAGGGTCGCGGCCACGCTCTCGCCGTGTGCTTCGGCCACTCCGTCATCACCGAAGAGCAGGTCGCTCAACGGGATCGACAGTGCGGTGGCGATGGCGAACAGCGTGTCCAGCGTCGGGTTGCGGCGGCCGTTTTCCAGCTCTGACAGTGTTCCCTTGCCGAGGCCGCTGTCAGTGGCGAGCGCGGTCAGGCCGACGCCCGCGCGGGTGCGCAGCGTCCGGATGCGGGTGCCGACCGCCGCGGCGAGGGCGCGGCCGTCCGGGGCGGGTGACGGGGACACCCGGCCTAGTCTAGTGTTCTGTTTACAGAACAGTTGGAGGTGTGCAGATGTCGGCAGTGCGGAACGTGCAGGACGCGCTCGACGAGGCGGGGGTCGAAGGCCGGGCGCGGACCCTCCGCAGTCCACGCGGACGGCGGCCGAGGCGGCGGACGCGCTGGGCTGTCCGGTCGGCGCGATCGCGAACAGCCTGGTGTTCCTGGCCGACGACGCCCCGCTGCTGGTCTTGACCAGCGGCGCGCACCGGGTGGACGTCGAGGCGCTCGCCGCGCGACTCGGGCGCGGCCGGATCCGCCGGGCCAAGCCGGACGAGGTGCGCGCGGCCACCGGGCAGGTGATCGGCGGGGTGTCGCCGGTCGGGCATCCGGCTCCGCTGGAGACGGTGGTCGACGAGGCGTTGCGGCAGTACAGCCAGGTGTGGGCCGCCGCGGGAACGCCGAACGCCGTCTTCCCGACGACGTTCGACGAACTCGTGCGGATCACCAAGGGCACGCCGCAGCGGGTGGACGGATAAAGCTCAGTTCCATTCCACCGCGATGCCGGCCAGCCCGGGGCCGGTGTCGCGGAAATACCCGCTCGTCACGCCGCCGGTGTCGCACGGCAATTCCTCCGCCTCGACCGGCAGCGCGTCGTCGCGGGCGCGGACCTCGCGGGTGATCCGGGCGGGCATCGCGGTCGGCGCGAATTGCAGTTGCAGCAGATAGCTCGCGCACTGGTCGCGCAGCATCCGGTAGTACCCGGGGAACGTCACGGCGGAATTGTCGTGGATTTCGAAGCAGAAAACGTGGATCTCGCCCTCGGCGAGCTTCCGGTCGAAAAGCAGCTCCGTCGCCATCGTCTCGCGCGCCGGATGCCGGCGGATCCGGCCGACGCGGCAGCCTTCCGCGGTGATCAGCTCGACGTCGTCGATCCGGCAGCCGGGATCGCCGTTGTAGACCGCCACGTACCGGTCCGGGCCGTGCCGCCGTGCGCGGGTGACCAGCCGGGTCCGGAATTTCACCTGGTGTTTCTGCTCGTCGATGGTGATCTGGTCGTGCACCGACAGCATTTCCAGGTCGGAGTTGGACTGCCGCGACGCCGGCGCCGCGCCGAGGTCGCTCATCAGCTGCTCGACGATCGCGCCCATCTCGCCCGAGCGCAGGTCGTGGAACGACGCCGCGGCCTGGTGCCCGCGCGGGCGCGCGGTGCGCGGGCCGATCAGCACCACGAGCGCGTCCGCGGGCAGTTGCAGCACCGACTCCAGCGCGCGGACCGCCGGCAGCGCCTTCGGCACCTCCGGCTGGCGCAGCCCGCGCTGCCAGTAGCTCAGCGTCGACTGTCCGATGTGGACCCCGCGGAGCGCGAGGTGTGCCCGCAGCCGGGCGAGCGACAGGCCGCGATGCGCGATCGCGAGCCGCAGCGCGTGGTGGAATTCTCCGGATCGCAGTGCTTCGCCGAGCTCGGGCGGCAGTTCACCCGCACCGCGCCGGCCAGGTTCCATGATCAGTGGGCCATCCCCGTCTCGTGCCACCGCTGTCCCTTCAACGCCGCCCGTGCGCTGGGCGTGAATGCCGCGGAACGTTCACGTTAGCAGCGCGCGGTAACGGGTCCGGCCCCCGTTTGGTGTGCTTGGCCACGGAAGGGTAACCGTTCCGTGTTCCACCGCCGACCCGGAACACCCTCGTCGCCGGACGGGCATCTTGCTCGGAGTGATCGGCCGGTTCACCGTTGTGACCACCACTGGCCACGTCTAGGCGGGAGGTGCGTCGTGGGTCTGGGGAAACCGAATCACGTGGGGAGCACTGCCGGGCAGGTCCGGTGGTCCTCGGCCACTTGCCGAAGGCACGTCGGACGCTTGGTGTTTCTCGTGGCGTTCACGGGCCTGGCGTTGCCGGTGTCGGCTCCGGGCGCGGGCGCGGCGCAGCCCGTCGACACCGGCAACGCCCACCTCACGATCGTGCCGCGCGGCGAGGTGGTGCCGAGGGACGGCCAGAGCACGCCCGCTCAGCCGCACGGCGACGAATGGATTCCGCTGTTCTGCCTCGCCGGGCTGCTGGTCGCGGTGCCGGCGGGGTACTTCGGCTACGTCCGCGCGCGCCGCGAGACGGCCTGAGCACGCCACCCAGTATCTTCGACGGTGTGGGGCGACTGGTCGTAATCGAAGGTCTGGACGGCGCGGGCAAGCGCACGCTGTCCGAGGGGCTGACCGCTGCGCTGGAAGACACCGGCGCGAGCGTCGGCAGTCTCGCCTTCCCCCGTTACGGCCGCAGCGTGCACGCCGATCTGGTGCGGGAAACGCTGCATCGAGGACACGGCGATCTCGCCGACTCGGTGTACGGGATGGCGATGCTCTACGCCCTCGACCGCGCCGGTGCGGCCGACGAGATCCGCGGGCTGCTCGCGGCCAACGACGTGGTCCTGCTGGATCGCTACGTCGCCTCGAACGCCGCGTACGCCGCCGCGCGCCTGCGCGAGCACGCGGATGGCGCGGTGGTGCAGTGGGTTTGGGACCTCGAGGTGACGCGGTTCGGGTTGCCGCGGCCGGACGCCCATCTGCTGCTGCGGGTGAGCCCGGAGGTCGCCGCCGAGCGGGCAGTGCGCCGGGCGGAGTCGGACACGGCGAGGGCGCGGGACGCGTTCGAGTCCGACGACTCGCTGCAGCAGCGTTGTGCCGCGGTGTACGACGAGCTGGCCGCGGCTTCGTGGCTCGCGCCGTGGCAGGTGCTGGACGGCGTGGCCGGCGTCGATCTGCCGACGCTGGCGAAATCCCTGCTCGCTTAGCCCAGGGCCGCGGTCGCGGTGCGCAATTCGTCGAGCGCTTCGGCCGCGAGCGCGCCGAACTCCCGCCGATTTCCGGCGTCGACCCAGCGGAAGAACGTCGTCCCGAACGCGAGGCAGCCCAATTCCGCCGCGACACGGGCGGTCGGTTCGCTGATCCCGTGTGCGGCGAGCGCGTCGTGCATGGCCTGGACCATCTTGGCGCGTTTGAGCAATTCGCGTTCGAGCAGTTCGCTGTTCGCCGCCACGACCGCCTGCCGGGCTCGGGCCTGAGCCAGCCGCTCGCCGGTGAAAATCGCCGCGACGGCGTCCAATGCCGCGCCGACCGCTTCGAACGGCGTGGCGTCCGCTGGGGTCGCGGCGATGCCTTCGGAGAACAGCCGGGCCAGTTCCTCCTGCCCGCCGAACAGCACTTCCCGCTTGTCGGCGAAATAGCGGAAGAACGTGCGTTTCGTGAGTCCGGCGCGTTCGGCGATTTCGGCGACCGTGGTCTGGTCGTAGCCGCGTTCGGCGAACAGGTCGAGCGCGGCCTCAGCCAGGCGTTGGCGTGCGTTCGGTTCCCAGCGGCCCATGCCGTTCAGTCTAGGTGATGACACCAGATGACATCCGGCGTATGGTGATGTCACCAGGTGTCATCAACTGTGGAAGGACCATCCCATGCGGGTTTTCGTCACCGGGGGCAGCGGCCACGTCGGCTCGGCCCTCGTTCCCGAACTGCTCTCCGCCGGACACGAGGTGGTCGGCCTCGCCCGGTCGGACGCCTCCGCCGCGGTGCTCGCCGAACGCGGCGCGCAGGTGCGGCGCGGCGACCTCGACGATCTCGACGGCCTGCGCGAAGCGGCCGCCGAGGCGGACGGCGTCGTGCATCTGGCGTTCAAACACGACCTGATGGCCAGCGGCGAGTTCGCCGGCGCGGTCGAAGCGGACTTCGCCGCGCTGAAGGCTCTTGGCGAAACTCTCGCCGGCACCGGCAAGCCACTGGTCTCGACCTCCGGAACCTTGATGCTCACCGGGCTCGGCCGCACCGCGACCGAGGAGGACCGCCTTCCCGGCGGCCCGCGAGTCGATGCGGAGAACTACGTGCTCGGGCTCGCCGGACGCGGCGTCCGGTCGTCAGTCGTGCGGCTGCCGCCGTCGGTGCACAGTTCGCTCGACAAGCACGGGTTCGTCCCGACCATGATCCGGTTGGCCCGCTCGGCCGGGGTCTCGCCGTACGTCGGCGAAGGGGCCAGCCGCTGGGCCGCGGGCCACACGCTCGACGCGGCCCGCCTGTACCGGCTGGCGCTGGAGAAAGCTCCGGCCGGATCGATGCTGCACGCAGTCGGCGACGAAGCCATCTCGCTCCGGCAGATCGCCGAGACGATCGGTACGCGGCTCGGTGTCCCGGCGAAGTCCATCACGCCGGAGGAAGCCCCCGCGCACTTTGGGTTCCTCGCGCCGATGGTGCAGGCAGACGCCCCGACGTCCGCCGCGCGCACGCGCGAGCTGCTGGACTGGAAGCCGGAACACCCTGGCCTGCTTGAGGATCTGGCTGAAGAGCACTACTTCGCTACGGAGTGAACCTCGCCGGATCGAACAGCGAGATCGGGTGCCGCGTCGTGCCGTCGACGATCAGGTCGGCGAGAATCTCGCCGACCACCGGCACGAATTTGAAGCCGTGCCCGGAAAATCCGCACGCCACCACCACGCGCGGATGCCTCGGGTGCGGGGCGATCACGAAATGCTCGTCCGGCGTGTTGGTGTAGAGGCAGGTCGCCGCGCGGCGGAAGGTCGCCGGGAGCGTCGGCATCCGGGAGCCGACAACGGCCGCGACCTCGCGTACCTCGTCGTCGCGGATCCGCCGGTCGACAGTGTCGGCGCTGCACGGCGTGCCGCCGAGGTGCATGGCGACTTTGACGCCTTGTGCGGTGTGCGCGGGGAATCCGTAGAACTGGTCGCCTTCAGCGGTTTCCCACAGGTAGACGGGATGCTCGGCGAACGGCCGCACGTCCGTTGGTTCGAACCAGTACTGGACCTGGCGTCGTACGTCGAAGTCGACGCCTAGGTCAGCGAGCAGCACGGGTGCCCACGCGCCGGGGCACAGCACGAGCCGCTCGGCGGTGTAGTAGCTCGAAGCGGTGCCGACGCGCACGCCGGATTCCGTGCTGGTCCACGTGAATACCTGCTCTTCGTGGTGCAGTTCGGCGCCGTGGCGCGCGGCGAGCCGCAGGTGTGCGGCGACGCTTCCTTCGGGCGACACGAAACCGGCGCCGGGTTCCCACAACGCCACCTCGTCCTCGGCCGGGGTGATGGTGGGGAACCGGCGCCGGATCTCGGCCGCGTCCAGGATCTCGTGCGGGATGTCGAACTTCTCCGCGGAAAGCGTGCTGCCCGCGATCGTGCGCGACTCCGGCGGTCCGCCCATCACCGCACCGCAGCGGGTGAACAGCGACCGCCCGGAGTCGCGTTCGAGTTCGTCCCACATCTCGTGCGCGCGCAGCAGCAGCGGCACGTAATCGGGGCCTTCGAGGTATGCCTGCCGCGTGATCCGCGAGCCGCCGTGGCTCGAACCGAGGTTGTGCACCGGCGCGAACTGGTCGATCCCGAGCACCTTCTGGCCCCGTCGCGCCAGCCGGTAGGCAGCGGCGCTGCCCATTCCGCCGAGACCGATCACGATCACGTCGTAGTGCGTCATTCACTGCCCCTCAACGGCTCGGCGGCCACCCGCGCCGCGAGCCGTTTCCCGAAGTGCTCGATTTCCACCGGCGTGCGCGGCCGGGCGTCCGCGACGGGAAGCCAGGCGTAGGCCAGGTTTTTGTCGATGGTGTAGCCGTACGCCCCGCTCGTGACATACCCCGAGGGGCGGCCGTCGACGTACACCGGTTCCCGGCCCTGCATGACGGAACGCGAGTTGTCGACGGTCAAGCACACCAGCTTCCGGCGCGCCGTCGCGGGAGAAAGGTGGAGAAGCGTGTCCCGGCCGAGGAAGTAGCCCTTGTCCATCCGCACCGCGAACCCGAGACCGGCCTCGTACGGATCGTGCTCGGTGGTCACGTCGATGCCGCAGCTTCGGTGCCCTTCCTCCATCCGGAGGCTGCGCAGCGCGTCTTCGCCGGCCGCGACGATCCCGTACGGCTGCCCGGCCGACCAGAGCGTGTCCCACAGCGACCGGCCGAGGTCCGCGCCGGTGTGCAGCTCCCAGCCGGATTCGCCCACGTCGGACACTCGCAGCACGGTCACCGGCACGTCGCCGACGTACGTCCGCCGAACGCGGGAGTCCGATGTGGACAGTTCGGGCAGCACCTGCTCGGCGAGCGGTCCCCACAAGCCGAGACAGCAGGTGCCGCCGGTCGTTTCGCGCAGCTGGACCGAGCCGTCGCCGGGCAGATGACGGCGCAGCCAGGCGACGTCCCGGTGATGGTGCGCGGCGACGTGGAACTGCTCCGCGCCGAGCCGGGCGACGGTGAGATCGCTGCGGACGCCGCCGTCTTCGCCGAGCAGCAACGTGGTGGTGACCGAGCCGGACGGCCGGTCGAGCTGGTTCGTGGTCATCGTCTGCAGGAACGGCAGCGCGCCGCGGCCGGTGATCTCCAGCCGTCGCCTCGGGGTCAGGTCGAACAACGCCACCCGGCTCCGAGCCGCGACGGCCTCCGTGCGGGCATCGGCGTACCGCTGAGGCCGCGCCCAACCGTCTTCCTCGCGAAACTCCGCGCCCAGCGCGACTTCGCGCTCGTAGCAGGGAGTGGTCCGCAGCAGTTCCGGCGCTGGCCGCGGATGGCCCGCCGCCGCCAAGCTCCGCTCCCGCACCCGGCCGGGGGCGAGCTGCAGCCGATCGAACCGGGCAAGGTCGACGGAGTGCAGGTCGAGGTGTGCTTGCCCCTCGATGAGCCAGCGCGCCAGCTCCCGGGCGACCCCGGCGGACCACGCGCAGTCCACCGCCTCGGCGACCCAGAACCCGTCGAGATCCGGATGCTCGCCCAGCAGCGGCAATCCGTCCGGCGTGCCCGGGACCAGCTGCCGGACGCCCTCCTCGACCTTCGCGTCGGCGAGTGCGGGCACCAAGCCGAGCGCGGCCGTCCACGACTCCTCGAAGCCCGCCGGAGCGAACGCGGCGTCGGTGTCGACCGGACCGAGCGCGCTGATGCCCAGCCGGTCGATGTGCTCGCGCAGCGCCAGCCCGGCCCCGCGCAAGATCGGCTTGTCCGCCTCGGTGAACGGGTCGTTGTCTCCGGCGAGCCGCGCCAACGGCGTGGTCAGCGCGTGCTCGACGGCGATCGGCACCACCGGCACGGAGAGGTCGGCCAGCCGCCCGAGCCGCGGTCCGCGTACTCCGGCGCAGGAGACGACCACGTCGGCGCGGAACCGGTCGGTCGCGGTCGCCACCGCGGTCACCCGGCCCGCCGTGCGCACGATCTCGACAATCTCTTGCCCAGTAAGGAATTTCGCGCCCCGCTCCGTCGCGCGGCGAGCTTGGGCGAGGGCCGCGCGGAGCGGTTTGATCAGCCCGTCGCCGGGGACGTGCAGGCCGCCGGCCACCTTCGCGGAATCGAGCAGCGGGTGCAGTTGAGCGCATTCGCCCGGTTCGCGCAGATAGCCGCGCACGCCGGACGACGTCGCCCAGCCCAGCCGTTGCCGCAGCCGGGAAAGCTGCTCGGGAGTGGTCGCCAGTTCGAGGCTCCCGACCGGCTGGAAGCACCAGCCGCCGTCGACGGTCAGCCCGCTGTACTTCTCCGCCGTGTACTTCGCGAACTCGGACGCCGTGCGATCGGCGTGCGTGCGGAAGAGCAGTCCCGGCCCGGGCGAGGCGATCGCCGGTTCCGGTTCGAGGACGGTGACGTCCGTCCAGCCTCGTTCGGTCAGCTCGTCGGCGACCGCGCAACCGAGGAGTCCGGCGCCGAGCACAACGACCCGCGGTCGCACCGCCATCGCGAGGTACCTCCTGCCTGCCGGCCGTCGCGGACGGCCCGGCTCGGGACGAGACAGGCATGCCGGAACGCCCCCGCCGGGGATCGGACGCGTTGCGGATGGAGATCGGTGTTCCGTCTGCTGCAACTCACAAATTGCGGGATCGCGGGCGCGCTGTCAAGAGAGCCGCCGCGGCCGCCCGGTTCACGCGGAGAAGTAGCCGAGCTGAGCGGAAAGTTCCCGGGCCGCCTCGGCCATCGGCGCGACGATCTGCCGGATCCGCTGTTTGGACAGCCGGTAGGACGGACCGGACGCGCTCATCGCCGCGACGACCTCGCCGCCAGGCCCGCGCACCGGCACCGCGACCGCGTGCATGCCCAGTTCCAGCTCCTCGAAGGAGGCCGCGTAACCGTCCTCGGCGACGCGGTCCAGTTCGGCCGCCAGCTCGTCCCGGTCGACCGTGGTGCGCGGCGTGTACTGCTCCAGCTCGTGCGCGAGCATCCGCTTCCGCTCGGCCTCGTCCATCGCCGCCAGCAGGACCTTGCCGCTGGACGTGGCGTGCAGCGGTGTGCGCTGCCCGGTCCAGTTCTGCGTGGTGATCGCCGCCGACCCGCGGGCCTGGCTGATGTTGATCGCGACCCCGGCGTCGGCGATCGCGATGTTGACCGTCTCGCCCAGTTCCTCGGCGAGCGCCTGGCAGGTCTGCCTGCCGAGCTTCGCCAGATCCATCCGGCCGGTCGCGGCGCCGGCCAGCCGGACCACGCCGAACCCGATCGCGTACTTGCCGCGTTCGCCCAGCTGCTCGACCAGCCCGTGCGCCTCCAGCACGCTCAGCAGCCGGGACGCGGTGGACTTGTGCACGCCCAGCTCGCCCGCGATCTCGGTGATGCCGGTTTCGCCGTTGCGGGCCAGCAGCTCCAGGACGTTGATCGCCCGGTCGACGGACTGCACCGCGCTTCCCGTTGCGTTTCCCGAGTCCTGGTTCCGCATAGCGCAACAGTAACGGCTCGGCTGCGATCTGTTCGGCTGAGCGGGCGAATCCGCCCGCCACCGGGGCGCCGGACGCGTCCGGATGGCCCAACCGGGCCGGTGATCTTGATCTTTCCGGTGGTCAAACGCGCGGGTCGTGCGCACGGGTGCGGGCGGTAGTGCGAACATGTGGTCATGAAGGCACGTGTCTTGGTGGTCGACGACGACCCGGCGCTCGCGGAGATGCTCACCATCGTGCTCCGCGGCGAGGGGTTCGACACCGCGGTGGTCGCGGACGGTTCGCGCGCGCTTCCCGCGCTGCGGGAGCTGAAACCGGACCTGGTCCTGCTCGACCTCATGCTGCCGGGCATGAACGGCATCGACGTGTGCAAGGCGATCCGCGCCGAGTCCGGCGTGCCCATCGTGATGCTCACCGCCAAGAGCGACACCGTGGATATCGTGCTGGGGCTCGAGTCCGGGGCCGACGACTACGTGGTCAAGCCGTTCAAGCCGAAGGAACTGGTCGCCCGCGTGCGCGCCCGGATGCGCCGCACCGAGGCCGAGCCCGCCGAATCGCTCACCATCGGCGATCTCGCGATCGACGTTCCCGGACACGAGGTCACCCGCGACGGCAAGGCGATCCCGCTGACCCCGCTCGAATTCGACCTGCTCGTGGCGCTGGCCCGCAAGCCGCGCCAGGTGTTCACCCGCGAGGTGCTGCTCGAACAGGTCTGGGGCTACCGGCACGCGGCCGACACCCGGCTGGTGAACGTGCACGTCCAGCGCCTTCGCTCGAAGGTGGAGAAGGACCCGGAGCACCCGGAGGTGGTGCTGACGGTGCGCGGGGTCGGGTACAAGGCCGGCCCGCCGTGATCCGCCGATGACCGGTTTCGCGGGGCGGCTTCGCGCCGCCGCCCGCGCCGCGGCTCGGCTTTCGGCCCGGGTCGTGGTTTTCGCACGCCGCCGCGCGGTGGCGTTCAACGAGCTGTGGAAGCACTCGCTGCAGTTCCGCGTCACGATCTCGACGCTCGCGTTGTCCTCTGCCGTGGTGTTCGTGCTGGGCATGGTCCTGCAGAACCAGATCACCGAACGGCTGCTGGACACCAAACGCCGCGCCGCGGTCGAGCAGACCCAGGCGCTCGCCGACACCGCCGCGCGCGAACTGGTCGGCGTCGGCGGCGAGTCCGCGGACGCGCTGCACACGCGGTTGCAGAACGCGCTCAAGAAGATCTCCACCACTTCCTCGTCGCGCGCGGGTTCCACCGCGGGCACCTTCGAACCGGTGTTGGCCAGCGTCGGACGCGGCCAGTCGGACACCGACCCGGTGTACGTCGGGCCGTTCAACTCGGTGCCGGAGCGGCTGCGCCAGTTCGTCGAGGCCGACCACCTCGCGCGGCTCGAGCACACAGTCGACGAGAACGGCGTACGGACCACGTACCTGATCGTCGGCACTCCGCTCGCGACCGCGGCCAGCCCGCTGCAGCTGTACTTGCTCTTCCCGCTCACCAGCGAGCAGACCACCGTCTCGACCGTGCAGAACACCTTGTTCGTCGCCGGCATCGTGTTGCTGCTGCTGCTCGCCGGCATCACGAACCTGGTGGTCCGGCAGGTGGTGCGGCCGGTCCGGCAAGCCGTCGCGGCGGCCGAACAGTTCGCCGGCGGCGACCTCGACCAGCGGCTCGCCGTCGTGGGCGAGGACGACCTCGCCAAACTCGCGGTGTCCTACAACAGCATGGCGGCCAGCATTCAGAACCAGATCCGTCAGCTCGAGGAATTCGGCGGCCTGCAGCGCCGGTTCACCTCCGACGTGTCGCACGAGCTGCGCACCCCGCTGACCACCGTGCGGATGGCCGCCGACGTGCTGCACGCGTCCCGCGAACAGTTCCCGCCCGGCCTCGCCCGCTCGACCGAACTGCTGGTCGACGAGCTGGACCGGTTCGAAGCGCTGCTCGGCGACCTGCTGGAGATCAGCCGGCTCGACGCGGGCGTCGAGGAGCTGTCCGCCGAATACATCGACGTGCGGCCGATCGCGACGCGTGCGGTCGAGCAGGTGCGGGTGCTCGCCGGAACCGCCGGCAGCGCAGTCGAACTGGTGCTGCCGGACGAGGACGCCTCGGCCGAGGTGGACGCGCGGCGCATCGAACGGATCCTGCGCAACCTGCTGGCCAACGCCGTCGACCACAGTGAGGGCAAACCGGTGGTGCTGACGGTCGCGGTGAACGAGTCCGCGGTCGCGATCACCGTCCGGGACTACGGCGTCGGCTTGCGGGCGGGGGAGGCCGAACTGGTGTTCAACCGGTTCTGGCGCGCCGACCCGTCGCGCAACCGGCGCACCGGCGGCACCGGGCTCGGCCTCGCGATCAGCCAGGAGGACGCGCGGCTGCACGGCGGCGTTCTCGACGCGTGGGGCGAACCGGGACACGGCGCGTGCTTCCGGCTCGTGGTGCCGCGCCGGCAGGGCGTGCCGATCGCGGACAGCCCGCTGGTGCTGCCGCCGCCGGACGCCGTTTCGGAAATCACGCTCTCGCCGTCGTCGGTCGCCGAACTGCATCCCGCGCCGGAGGCGATCCTCGCCGATCCGGGGCCGGACCGGGAGGAGGTCGGCCAGTGAGGCGAGCGCTTCTCTTTCTCGCCTGCGCTCTGGTGCTCGTGAGCTGCGCGAACGTTCCGCAGGAATCGCTGCCGGTCGTGGTGTCCGCCGAAAAGGCCCCGCAGCAGGCCAACGACGCTCCGGAGCCGCCGGCCAACGCCGACCCCCTCGACATCGTGCGGCTGTTCATCAAGGCCAACGCCGATCCGCGATCGGGCAACGCGGCCTCGCGCGCGTTCCTCGACGACAAACAGCGCGGCGCGTGGCGGCCGAACCGCTCGTTCACGATCATCGACAAGACCTTCAGCACGGTCTACGACACCGCCGCCAGCACCAGTCCAACCGCGACGCCCACCCCGTCGTCGACGGCGCCGGACCCGAACGTCCGCACGGTTTCGGTGCGCGGTTCGGTGCTCGGCACGCTGAGCGCGGACTCCGCGTTCATCCCCGGCAGCGGCCCGGCCGAGCAGACCTTCCAGGTGCGCAAGCAGGCCGACGGCCAATGGCGGATCTCCAGCCCGCCCCCGCCGGTGCTGCTGGTGACCGACGACGAGTTCGACGGGAACTACAACCCGGTCTCGGTGAGCTTCTACTCGGCCGACTCCGGCTCCTTCGTGCCCGACCTGCGCTACGTCCCGGCGAAACCGCAGTCGGGCATGCCGGGCCGCGTGATGGACCTGATCCTGCAGGGCCCGTCCGCCGGGCTGACCGGCGCGGTGAAGAACCTGTTCGGCGACGGGGTGTCGCTCGAAAACAACGTGAAGAACAACGACGACGGCTCGCTGACCGTGCAGCTGACGGGACTCGCCGGGACCAGCCCCGAGACGCGGTCGCTGATCGCCGCGCAGATCGTGCTGTCGATGCAGACCGTCACGTCCACCCGGATCCGGCTGCTCGCCGACGGCGCGCCGCTCGTGCAGGGCCACGAGTACTGGCGCAGCAGCGACGTCCCCGCGTACAACGCCGCTTCGTCGCCGAGTTCGGACCTGCAGGGCCTGATGACGATCGGCGGGCGCATCCGTTCGCTCGGCGACGGCGCTCCGATCGCGGGCGCGGCGGGCAACGGCGCGTACGCGGTGGTGAGCGCGGCCCAGTCGATCGACGGCAAACGCCTCGCGGTGGTCGAGCAGGACGGCGACCGCGTGCGGCTGCGCATCGGCGATCTCGGCCGCGACCTCCCGACAGTCGACCTCGGCGGCGGTTCGCTGAGCCGTCCGACCTGGCGTCCGGCCCAGACCGGAGCCGGGCCGTCGAACGAGGTGTGGACGGTCGTCGACCACTCGATCATCGCGCGAATGGTGCTCGACCCGAACGGCCATTGGCTGCGCCAGAGCGTCAACGCGAACGACCTGCTGGCGTTGGGGCCGATCGGCGTCCTGCGGCTTTCCCGGGACGGCGCTCGCGTGGCCGCGACGGTGAACGGCCAGCTGGTCGTGGCGTCGGTGGTGCGCAGTGGCGACACGGTCACCTTGCGCGAGCCTCGGGTGCTGCAGCCGGGCGTGCTGTCGGACGTCTCGGATGTGGACTGGGGTTCGACGCCGGACACCCTCGTGGCCGCGACGTCTTCGCCCTCGCAGCCGGTTCAGCGGCTGTCGGTGGACGGTCGGCGGATGGACGCTTACAACAGCTCGAACCTCACCGCGCCGGTGCGTGCGGTCGCGGCGGCTCCGAGCCGGCCGATCGTGGTCGCGGACGCCGGGGGGCTGTGGACGGCGACCGAACTGGGCGAAGTCTGGCGGCCGCAGGCGCACTCGATGCAGAACGCGGATCCGTTCTATCCGGGGTGATTCCGGGGCTCCGGGGTGCGCGCGGCCCGAAACTGTCGGTGGTCGGGTGCACACTCGGAGTCATGTTCCTGAGACTGCTGGTGAACCTGCTCCTGCCGACCTACTGCGCGGGCTGTGACACCCGCGGCGCGCCCGTGTGCGCCGCGTGCTCCACGACGTGGGGGTCCCCCACTGCGGTATTCCGCGCGCCGCTGGCCGGGTTGGCTCCGGCCTATGCCTTGGCGCGTTACGCGGGGGTCGCCCAGCGAACCTTGATCGCCTGCAAGGAACGTCGACGTCGCGACATAGTCCCGTTTTTGGGCCGCGTGCTGGCGGCTGGGCTGGCGGCGTTGCCTTCCGGCGGGCCTCGCGCCAGTCCGTGGTGCCTCGTCCCGGCACCGAGCCGACGGACCGCTTCGCGGGTGCGCGGAGGCCCGCACGTCCAGCGGATCGCTTCGGAAGCCGCTCGGCTGACGGGGGCGTATGTCGCGCCTGCCCTGGTGGTGAAGGGCGGACGGGACGCGGTCGGCCTGAGCCGGGCGGAACGCGTGGCCAATCTGGAAGGCCGCCTGCGGTTCGCCGCGGCCGGTCGTCCGCCGCCGGACGCCCGGGTCGTGGTGGTGGACGACGTGATCACCACAGGCGCCACGTCCGCCGCATGCGTCACGGCGTTGAAAAACGCGGGTGTGCCGGTGGTGGCGGTACTCGCCTTGCTGGCGACAGTCTGAAGGGAGCCTGTCCCCACGTCCGAAACCTGAACCCGCCCTGGTCCGGTCCGCCCGCCGCGAATCCGCCGCCGTGCCAAGACCCGGCGGCCGCCGAAAACCGAAATCCGGCGGCGCGGAAACCGGTCCTCCGCCGCGCCCTGAGCCGAAAACGGAACGATTCCCCGAACCGTCCGCCCGAAGAATTCCGCCCGCATTCTTGCCAGGGAGGCAATCACGCTCCACCGCCCACTACCGCCAGGTGTCACCTACACGAGTGATGTCAAGAGGGAACCTCCCGCCGTCGTCGCCCGTTGTCCGGACATGAGGGTCGAGGCCGGAATCACCCCAGCGTCGGGGCAGTCCACCGAGGTGGCGGCTGTGCCGGGCGGGCCGGTCACCCTCGGCGTCCGAGGTGCCGCTGGGTTGAGCCGTCCGCGTGAAACTTGGGCGCGCGCGCTCGGCCTTCCGAGCGGCGGTTCCGGGCTGCGCACGCATGATTCACTGCGCGCCGTGACGAGTTCCCGGATCGTGACATCCCCCGGCTCGGGGGCTGTTGCGGACGGCGTGATGAAGCTAACGTGCTCCGCTATCAGCAAAACCCGCAGGCAGGGAGGTGTGCAGCCCATGTCCCTGGCGCCGGCGGCCCGCTGAGTTCGCGTTCGAGCTTCCGCCACGAGACGTCGTGATCCGGTCGCCGAATTCTTTTCAGCCCGCCGAATCCGTGCAGCAGCCGCTGCGGCACCGGTGCCGTGAGAACACACAACAGCTCGCAGTTTCCTCAGCGAGGGAGGTCGTGTATGGACATCGTCGTTAAGGGCCGCAACGTGGAGGTGCCCGAGCATTACCGGGCGCTTGTCAGCGAAAAGCTGGCCCGCCTTGAGCGCTACGACAAGAAGGTCATCCGCTACGACGTGGAGCTCTTCCACGAGCCCAACCGCAGGCAGGCCAAGAGCTGCCAGCGCGTCGAGATCACCGGGAAGGGCCGCGGTCCGGCTGTTCGCGCCGAAGCGAGCGCAGCCGACTTCTACGCAGCGCTCGACTCCGCCGTCACCAAGCTGGAAAACCGGCTCCGGCGGACACACGACCGCAGGCGTGTGCATTACGGACGCAGCCGTCCCGAGTCCGTCGCCGAGGCGACGTCGATGGCAGGCGGATCCGATGCCGTCGCCGGGCCCGCCATGGGCACGGCCGTCCTGGACGCACCCGACGCGACCGAATCCATGGCGAACGGTTTCGCGGCGACGAGTGCGGGCGACATTCCCCGGCAGGGGCGCTGGGAAGACGAGGACCTGGGCCATCAGCCCGGCCGCGTCGTCCGCGAGAAGCAACACGACGCGGATCCCATGACGGTGGACCAGGCTCTCTACGAGATGGAGCTGGTCGGCCACGACTTCTACTTGTTCAACGACTCCGAGGCCGGCCGGCCGAGTGTCGTCTACCGGCGAAAGGGCTTCGACTACGGCGTGATCCGGCTGGGCTGACCCCTCCGGAACGACTCCACCGGCGGCCCGCACGCGTTCGCGTGCGGGCCGCCGCCGTGCCCGGAGCGCGACTCGCGGCACGACCTTCGTCGGGACCTGTGGAAACCTCCCGTGACCTTCTGCGACGACGTGCGTGCGCGGACCAGTCCGCGTTCCCTACGATGGGGGAGACGGCGGCGGCGCACACGGGCGCCAGCCGTGGCGATTTACTGCCCGGGAACGGCCTGGGCGCGATCATGATCAGCTAGTGAGGTCGACCGGATGGTGCTGAACCGCCTGCTCCGCGCGGGCGAGGGCAAGATGGTGAAGCGGCTGCGCAACATCGCCGATCACATCAACACCCTCGAAGACGACGTGAAGGACCTGTCGGACGCCGAACTGCGGGCCAAGACCGACGAGTTCCGCGAGCGGTACGGCAAGGGCGAATCCCTGGACGAGCTCCTGCCGGAGGCGTTCGCCGTCGCGAGGGAAGCCGCGCACCGGGTGCTCGGCCAGCGGCCGTACGACGTCCAGCTCATGGGCGGGGCCGCGCTGCACCTCGGCCAGGTCGCCGAGATGAAGACCGGCGAGGGCAAGACGCTGACCTGTGTCCTCGCGGCCTATCTGAACGCCATCCCCGGGGACGGCGTGCACGTCGTCACCACGAACGACTACCTCGCCAAGCGCGACGCGGAGTGGATGGGCCGCATCCACCGCTTCCTCGGCCTCGAGGTCGGCGTCATCGTCGCGGAGCAGGACCCGCAGGAGCGCCGCAAGCACTACAACGCCGACGTCACCTACGGCACGAACAACGAGTTCGGCTTCGACTACCTGCGCGACAACATGACCTGGTCGCTCGACGAATGCGTGCAGCGCGGGCACAACTTCGCGATCGTCGACGAGGTCGACTCGATCCTCATCGACGAGGCGCGCACCCCGCTGATCATCTCCGGCCCCGCGGACCAGTCGTCGCGGTGGTACGTCGAGTTCGCCCGGCTCGCGCCGCTGATGCAGGGCATCGACACCACCACCATGGGCACGCGCGAGCGGGTCGAGAAGGCCAACCTGATCAACTCGAAGTACCACTACGAGGTCGACGTCCGCAAGCGCACCGTCGCGGTCACCGAGAAGGGCGTCCGGTTCGTCGAGGACCAGCTCGGCATCGAGAACCTCTACGAGGCGGCGAACACCCCGCTGGTCGGCTACTTGAACAACGCGCTGAAGGTCAAGGAGCTCTACCACAAGGACAAGGACTACATCGTCCGCGACGGCGAGGTCATGATCGTCGACGAGTTCACCGGGCGCATCCTCGTCGGCCGCCGTTACAACGAGGGCATGCACCAGGCGATCGAGGCCAAGGAAGGCGTCGAGATCAAGGCGGAGAACCAGACGCTCGCCACGATCACGCTGCAGAACTACTTCCGGCTCTACAAGAAGCTGGCCGGCATGACCGGTACCGCCGAGACCGAGGCGGCCGAGTTCCACCAGACCTACAAGCTCGGCGTGGTGCCGATCCCGACGAACCGGCCGATGATCCGCGCCGACCGCGCCGACCTGATCTACAAGAACGAGCAGGCCAAGTTCGAGGCGGTCGCCGAGGACATCGCCGAGCGGCACGAAAAGGGCCAGCCGGTGCTGGTCGGCACCACGAGCGTGGAGAAGTCCGAGCACCTGTCGAAGCTGCTGCTCAAGCTGGGCGTGCCGCACGAGGTGCTGAACGCGAAGTACCACGACAAGGAAGCGCTGATCGTCGCGCGCGCCGGCCGGAAGGGCGCGGTCACCGTCGCCACGAACATGGCGGGCCGCGGTACCGACATCGTGCTCGGCGGCAACCCGGACATCATCGCCGACGAGGTGCTGCGCGAGCGCGGCCTCGACCCGGTCGAGAACTCCGAGGAGTACGAGGCCGCGTGGCCGAAGGTGCTCGAGGAGATCAAGGAAGAGGCGCGCGTCGAAGCCGACGAGGTCCGCGAGGCGGGCGGGCTCTACGTGCTCGGCACTGAGCGGCACGAGTCGCGGCGCATCGACAACCAGCTGCGCGGTCGTTCCGGACGACAGGGCGACCCCGGCGAATCGCGGTTCTACCTGTCGCTGGGCGACGACCTGATGCGCCGGTTCAACGCGGTGCTGGTCGAACGCATCATGACGACCATGCGGCTGCCGGACGACGTGCCGATCGAGCACAAGATGGTCTCCAAGGCGATCAAGAGCGCGCAGACCCAGGTCGAGCAGCTCAACATGGAGACCCGCAAGAACGTCCTCAAGTACGACGAGGTCATGAACGAGCAGCGCAAGGTGATCTACGCCGAGCGGCACCGCGTGCTCGAGGGCGAGGACCTGCGCGAGCAGATCGAGCACATGATCGTCGACGTGGTGAAGGCGTACGTCGCGGGCGCCACGTCCCAGGGCTACGCCGAGGACTGGGACCACGAGCAGCTGTGGACCGCGCTGAAGACGCTGTACCCGGTGAGCCTCGACTGGAACGACCTGATCGAAGACGGCGACCTCGACGCGGAAAGCCTGAGCCAGGCGCTGGTCGACGACGCGCTCGCGGCGTACGCCAAGCGCGAGGCCGAGATCGACGAACTGGTCGGCGAGGAAGGCTCGATGCGCCGCCTCGAGCGCCAGGTCATGCTCACCGTGCTGGACCGCAAGTGGCGCGAGCACCTCTACGAGATGGACTATCTCAAGGAGGGCATCGGCATGCGGGCGCTCGCGCAGCGCGACCCGCTGATCGAGTACCAGCGCGAGGGCTTCGACATGTTCCGCGCGATGCTCGACTCGCTGAAGGAGGAGGCCGTCGGCTTCCTGTTCAACCTGCAGGTCGAGCGCGCCGAGCCGGAAACCGTGCAGCAGCCGGAACCGTCGGCGCTCCCGGGCGGCGTCACGTCCGCCACCGCCGCGGCGGCCGGGGCTTTCGGCGCCAAGAGCGAGAACGAGGGCAAGCACGCCCGCCCGGCCCCGCCGCAGCCCCCGGCCACCGACTCCGATTCGGTCCCGTCCGCCTTGCGCGGCAAGGGACTCGGCGGCGGTGTCCAATCCGGACTGACCATGTCCGGCCCGTCCGAGGGCGGCGGTGTCGAGTCCCATTCGGACAGTGCCAGCGACTCGGACGCCGGAGCCGCGGGCGGCACCCGTCGCGAGCGGCGGGCCGCTGAGCGGGCGCAGGCGAAGAAGGGCAAGAAGGGGCCGCGTCGCTGACGCGTCCCTGATGCTGTCCTCTGTGGACGGCACGGCTGAGAACGGCAGCACGAGAACTTCTCGTGCTGCCGTTCTGTCGTCTGGGGTCCACAGTGGACCTGCGCGGGCGGCGGTGCCCCGCTCGGCTGATCGGCTTCAATGCCGGTTAACGCACCGAACGGCTGTCCCAGGAGTTAGGACAGCTGTCCTGAACCCAGCTAGGCGACCGAAGGCCGTCCGGCCTGCACCCCCTCGGTGCGCGGTGCGAGCACGTGAAACCGCGTGCACACCCAGCCCGTCCGCGTGCGCTCGAACCGGGCCGCCAATGCCAGCACGCGGGGTCCGGAATGGATGATCGTGCTGGTTTCCAGCGCGGTCTCGGTCGGACGGCACACCCGCAGATCCCCGGCGACGTGGTGGCGGATGCCCGGCATCAGTCCCTGACTGCTGAGCCGGGAAAACAACGCCTCGTCCACGAGCGGGCGAATCTGCCCGGCCGCGCGCCGACCCGCGAGGACTTCGAGGATGGCGTTGAGCCGCTGGGTGAGCCGCCGTCCTGTGGGCGGGTCTGTGAGCCGCAGCAGCCGATGCCCAGCGGGCGGCAGGTCGTACGGCGACGGCCACGCGGTGCGGCGATGCGTACGTCGGCCCTTGACCTCCGGGACAGCGGACAGCGGCCGGAGGCTGTGGTTCGTCATTGAGTTCCCTCCCCGAAACATGGACGTCCACCCGCGGGTTAGTGCGCCCGGCGGCCGGAGGATGGGACGTTGTGTGCCTGATCCGGCGAAAAGGGCAGAACGGCGCACACGGGATCTCTCGGATGCGCTAATGGGGCCTCGTCGCGGTGGCGGTGAGCGCGCTGGTGATGCCGCGGCGGAGACCTTGCGCGACCGAGAGCGGATAGGCTGGCGAAGTGCTGAAAGGCTTGCTCGTCGACTACGCCGGAGTGCTCACCGACCAGGACGCCGCGCTGCTCTACGAGTACCTGCGCGACGCCCGGGCGAACGGCATGCGCACCGCGCTGGTCTCGAACGCGCCAGGAGCCGCACCAGAGATGAAAACCGAGCTAGCGCGATACTTTGACGCGCTCGTCTTCTCCGGTGAGGTCGGGGTGGCCAAGCCGAACCGCGAGATCTATCTCGTCGCGGCCGAGCGGATCGGGCTGGCCGCGCCCCGCTGTGTGTTCGTGGACGACGCCGAGCGGAATGTGCGCGGGGCCGTCGCCGCGGGCATGGTCGGCGTGCACCACCGCACCATCGCCGAAACTCTCGACGAACTGGCGGCGTTGTTCAGCTGACCCCGCGCCGCACGAGTTCGAAGGACAGCACCGCGGCCGCGGCGGAGACGTTCAGCGATTCGACGTCGCCGGGCATCGGGATCGACACCCACTCCGTCACCAGTTCAGCGACCGCCTCGCCGACGCCTTCGGTTTCGCCGCCCAGCACGAACGCCGACCGCTGCGGCAGCTCCACGTCGAACAGCGACGTCGGTGCCGAGGCACCCAGCGCGAACAGGCTGTACCCGGCCTCCACCAGCATTTCCGCCGCCTCGCGGGCCGATCCGCAGCGCAGCATCGGTGCGCGAAAGGCGACACCCGCGGAGGACTTCACCACCATCGGGTCCAGTGCGGCGACACCCCGGCGCGGCACGATCACGCCAGCGAGCCCGGCGGCCGTCGCGGTGCGCAGGATCATGCCCACGTTGGCCGGGGTGGTGATGCCGTCGAGGAGCAGCAGCCGGGCGGGCGGGCGGCGGTCGTCGAGGGCGGCGGCGAGGGCGCGCATCCGGGGCGCGACGACGTCGGCCAGTACGCCCTGGTCCTGTTTTCCGTTGCCGGCCAGCACTTTCACCCGATGCGCGCTCGCCCGCTGCACCGGAACCCCGGCGGCTTTAGCGGCGCGCTGGATCTCCGCGGCGGCGGGGCCGCGGGCGGTGTCGGCGAGGATCACCTTGTCCACGCGCAGGTCCGGATCGCCCAGCGCCTCCAGCACGGGCTTGCGCCCGTAGACGGTCAGGAAGCGGTCTTTCGGCGAACCCGCCAGCTCATCACCCACACCGGCCAGTCTCGCATTGTGTAAGGATCGGCTCATGCCCGACCGCCTGTCCGCGCTGGACGCCTCGTTCCTGTACGTCGAGGACCAGACGACGCCCATGCACGTCGGGGGCGTGGCGATCTTCGAACGGCCGTCGTCTGGATTCACCTACGAGCAGGTGCTCGACCTCGTCGCCGCGCGGCTGGCGTTCCTGCCCCGCTACCGCCAGCGCGTGCTCGCCGTGCCGGGGCACCTCGCGCGCCCGGTGTGGGTGGACGACGTCGACTTCGACCTGAACTACCACGTCCGCCGCTCCGCGCTGCCCCAGCCGGGCAGCGACGACCAGCTGTTCGACCTGGTCGCGCGGCTGATGTCGCGGCGGCTCGCGCCGGAACGCCCGCTCTGGGAGGCGTATTTCGTCGAGGGGATGGCCGGCGACCGGGTCGCGATGGTGACGAAAACGCACCAGTCCGTTGTGGACGGTGTCGGCACGATCGACCTCGGCCAGCTGATCCTCGACGAGACCCCTGAACCGCCCGAGCCGTTCGAGGACAGGTGGGTGCCGCGGCGCGAGCCGAGCCGCACGCAGCTGGTCCTCGACGCGATGAGCGAGACCGTGCAACGGCCCGGCGAGCTGATCGAAAACGTGCGCGCGGTCGCCGGCGACGCGGCGACCACGGTGAGCAAGGCCGTCGAGACGCTCAGTGGCGTCGCGGCGACGATCACCCGGCCCGCTCCGCCCGGGCCGCTGAACGTCCGGGTGTCCGGCGGCCGCGTGTTCTCGGTCGTGCGCACGCGGCTGGAGGATTTCCGCAAGATCCGCGCGGACCACGGCGGCACGGTCAACGACGTGATCCTCGCCGCGATCACCGGTGCGCTGCGGGAATGGCTGCTGTCGCGCGGGGAGAACCTCACGCCGACCGAGACCGTGCGGGCGCTCGTGCCGATGGCGGTCACCGACGCCGAAACCGCCGAGTTCGCCACGCCCGCGCTGGTCGGCAACGAGGTCGCGGCGTACCTGATCGACCTGCCGGTCGGCGAGCCGAGCGCGGTGCTGCGGCTGCAGCACATCGGCCACGCGATGGCCGAGCACCTGAACTCGGGAAGATCGGTGGCCGCGCGCGGGTTGCTGAAGGTGAGCGGGTTCGCACCGGCGACGCTGCATTCGCTCGGCGCGCGGGCCGGCGGATCGCTGTCCGGACGGATTTTCAACCTGATGATCACGAATTCGCCGGGGCCGCAGGTGCCCGTGTACGCCGGAGAGGCGAGACTGGTGGAGATGTTCCCGGTGATGCCGCTGATGCGCACGCAGGCGCTGGCGATCGGGGTCACCTCCTACCACGGCGGGGTCTACTTCGGACTCAACGGCGACCGCAAGGCCGCGTTCGACGTCGGGCTGCTCGGCGGGATGATCGAAGAAGCGCTTGAAGAGCTGAAGGGTGCGCACTGGTGAGGGTTTATCTGCCTGCGACGATCGCGATGCTGAGAGACCTGGAGGCCAACGGCGAGTTCCGCGCTCGCAGCGGCACCGGTTTCGCGCTGACGCCCGCTCTGCGCGAGGCGTACGCGAGCGGTTCCGACGAGGAACTGGAATACGCGGCATTGCTGGACGCGGCCCGGGCTTCGCTGCGCCTGATCGCGGCCGAGGAAAAGGCCGAGCCGCGGCGAGCCGTGGTGTCGGTGGACGTCGAAGACGCGACGCTGCGGCCGGACTTGGACGCGGCCGTCGTGCGGCTCGCCGGTCCGGTGCCGAAGTCCCAGATCGCGGCGATCCACGTGGACTCGGCCGAAGCGGAAGACGCGGTGGCGGCCGCGGCGGCGGTGATCGACGCCGCGGATTTGGGCGACGAGGACGCCGAGTTCGCCCTCGGCGACGCCGAGGACCACGAGCTGGCCTGGTACGCGTTGCAGGAGTTGCCCTTCCTGCTCGAACTGCTTTAGCCGGTCCGGGAAGGGCTCCTTCACGGACTTCGATTCAGCACCAGGGACTTACGGCGGCCCGATGGGCGCGGCTGAGGCGCGTCTAGCGGGATCCGCCGTGGTGGCCGGCGACGCCGATCCCGCGGCTGGCGGAATCAGCCGCCGGTGAGGGTGCCGATGTCGGCTGGGGCGGGGGCGTCGACCGTGACCGGGGTGTTCCAGTCCGTGTAGTGCGCCTTGACCGTGGCGACGCCGGTCTGGCCGGTGGCCTGCATGATCGGCGTGAGGTCGAGGACGAGTTGCATCGGCCGGTGCTGCGGGTCCAGCCAGAGGTCGAACGGGACCGTCTTGCCGCGGTCGCCGAGCCGGGCCAGTGCTTCGGCGGGAAGGCCGCCGGGCAGTTCGGAACCGAGTTTCCCCAGGTCGACGGTCAGGTGGTAGTGCGCGGCCGAAGCTCCGTCGAGGGTGGTCTGCTCGCTGGAGGCCACCGTCCCCGCCGTGCGGACCTGGGCCAGGGTGCGCGTCGGGTCGTTCTGCTCGGCCAGTTGCGCCAGGCTGCCGCCCAGCACCTGTGAAAGCGGATCGGTGCCGTCCGGCGACACCTTCACCCACGCCTTGTGGTCGCTGACCTGGTCTCGCGCGCTTTCCGGGACCTTCGCGTACAGCGTTTTGTCGACAAGCCGCAGTTCGAGCGGTTCGCCGACGTAGTCCGTCGTCATCGACAGCGACGTTCCGGACGGGTCGAATTTCGCTTGGCCCTGTCCGTGGGACACCACGGTGCCGGTGGTGACGTCCGCGGTGAACTTCGCGGTGTGCCCGGCCAGGGTCGCGGCCGAGGCGGCGTCGGCGAGCGCGCGGGCGTCGGTGAAACGCTGTGGTTCCGGCGTGCTGGAACACCCCGCCGAGGCGATCGCCAGCAGCGCGGCGACACCTGCCACGGCCGTCCTGTGCATCCGAAAACCCTCTCTGACCGGCCGTAAGTGCCTCCAGCCAAGCACAGCGGGCGAGGCCGACCCGTTCGGGGGAACGCGTGCTACCGGCAGTAGCGCGCGAAAAACGGGCCCCGAGCCGGAGTGGCTCGGGGCCCGCGAAAAGCTCCGGGGATCAGTGCCCCATCTTCTTCATGACCTCGCCGAAGTCGGTGACCTGGTCGGCGGGCGGCGCGGCCACGTCGACCGGCTTGCCCCAGTCGGTGTACTTGACGGTGATCTTGCCGCCCGTGGCGCCCGAGCCGGTCGAGGCGCCGAGCGACTTCATCATCTCCGACTGGTCCATCGTGACCTGCAGCGGAAGCTGGTCCTTGTCGATCCAGATCTCGGCCGGGATCTTGATGTTCTTGCCCGCGAGCATCTTCTTCATCTGCTCCTGGACCTCGGCGGGCTGGCCCTTCGCGTAGGTCTCGATGGACTTGCTGACGTCCAGCTCGACCTTGTAGTGGTTGACCTTCTCGCCGTTCAGCTCGACCTGGTCGGCCCCGGTGATCTGGCCGGTCTTGGAGACCTGGTCGAGGATCTGCGTCGGGTCGCTCTGCTGGGTCGACTGCGCCATGGCCTTGCTGAACGACTGCGACATCGGGTCGGTGGCGTCGGGCGAGATCTTCAGCCACGGCTTGTCGGTGCCGAACTGGGTGGCCTGCGCGGCCGGGACCTTCATGTAGAGGGTCTTGTCGACGTAGCGCATCTCGGTGGTGCCCTGCGGCGTGTTCATGGTCATCGTCATGGCGGAGTTCTCGCCGTCGAAGCGCATCGAACCCTCGGCCTGCATGGACTGGCCGCCCATGGACATGTCCATCGACATCTTCGCCGACTTGGCCTTCTCCGTGCCCTGCTTGGCCGCGTCGGCCAGCTTGAGCGCGTCGCTGAACGGCGACGCCAGGCCGGACCCGCCGTCCTTCGCCTGCTGCCCGGCCGGCACCGCGGTGCCGTTCTCGGCGCTCGAGCCGCAGCCCGTCAGCACCAGCGCCAGCGCCGCACCCGCGGCGACAGCGAACGTCGTGGTCTTGCGCATGGTTCTCCCCCTAGGAAGGAATCGGTCTTTGCCCTGCGTTGTCGCCGGCCGGCCTGGAAGGCCGCGTCCTTGCGGTCCGGCGCGCGGGCCACTGGCGGGGTGACTCCGCGAGGTTGCTTCTGAGACGCCGTCCGGCGGGAAGAGGTTCCCTCCGGACGGAGGAATTTTGCTCCGGTTCGTCCCCGCCCGGGGCACTCGCCTGCGTATCGGTGACGGCCGCGCGAAGTTACCGTTTCCAGGTCACGATTCGGCGCGAATTTCCCCGCCGCCGCCCGCTCGCGACACCAGCAGCCTGCGCAGCGACGCCAGCCGCTCCGGTCCGGCGTTCCCGTCGGCGACCACGTCGTCCAGCGCGCAGTCCGGGTCCTCGGGCGGTCCGAGGTGGCCGCAGTTCGGCGGGCATTCCTCGGCGGCCTCGGCGAACTCCTCGAAGGCGTTCACGATGTCGTCCGCGGTCACGTGCGCGAGCCCGAACGACCGGACGCCGGGGGTGTCGACCACCCAGCCCCCGCCCGCGAGCGGCAGCGCGACCGCGGCCACCGAGGTGTGCCGCCCCTTGCCGACCGAGCTGACGTCGCCGGTAGCGAGTTCGGCGGCGGGCACCAGGCGGTTGACCAATGTCGACTTGCCGACTCCGGAATGCCCGACGAGCGCGGTGATCCGGCCGGCGAGGCGTTCGCGCAGGCCCGTGGGTTCCTCGTCGTGCCGGGTGACGATGGCCGGGACGTCCAGGCCCGCGTAGCCGGCGAGCAGCGAATCCGGGCTGGCGAGGTCGGATTTCGTCAGGCACAGCACGGGTTCCAGGCCGCCCGCGTAGCACGCGACGAGGCAGCGGTCGATGAATCCGGGCCGGGGCGGGGGATCGGCGAGCGAGGTGACGATCAGCAGCTGCGCGGCGTTCGCGACCACCACGCGTTCGTACGGGTCGGTGTCGTCGGCGGTGCGGCGCAGCACGCTGGTGCGGTCGTCGACACGGACGATCCGGGCGAGCGTGTCCGGCCGTCCGGAAACGTCGCCGACCAGCCCGACCATGTCCCCGACGACCACCGACACGCGGCCCATTTCGCGGGCCCGCATGGCCATCACGACGCGGTCCGGGTCGGAGTCGACCGCGCACGTCCAGCGTCCGCGGTCCTTGCCGATCACCATCGCGGTGACCGCGTCGGCGTGCTCGGGCCTGCGCTTGCTGCGTGGCCTGGTGCCCTTGCCGGGACGCACCCGCACGTCGGATTCGTCCAGCCGCCTCCAGTCGCCTCGCCCCAAGCCGCCCACGTCCTCCCGGTCGCTCCATGCCTGGTCGAATGATCCCATGCCAGTCGCGCCGGGCCTGGTTTGCGTGCGACGATGGCCGCGAGGCACCCCGAGGAGGTTGGCATGTGCGGCCGTTACGCCGCGACGAAAGACCCGGCGAAGCTGGTCGAGGAGTTCGCCGCGGTCGACCTGACCGAGGGCCGGGCGCGGGCGGACCACAACGTCGCGCCGACCAAGAACGTCGTGACCGTGGTGCAGCGGCATCCCCGCGACGCCGACGGGCTCGTCCTCGAAGACGAACCGGCGGAACGCTCGCTGCGGATCATGCGGTGGGGCCTGGTTCCGTTCTGGGCCAAGGATCCCTCGGCGGGTTCGCGGATGATCAACACCCGCGCGGAGACCGCGAAGGAAAAGCCCGCGTTCAAGCGCGCGCTGGCGTCGCGGCGCTGCCTGGTTCCCGCCGACGGCTGGTTCGAGTGGCGGCGCACGGGCAAGGAGAAGGAGCCGTTCTACATGACGGATCCCTCCGGGAAATCGCTCGCGTTCGGCGGGATCTGGGAAACCTGGCGGCCGAAGGACGACGCCGACGCCGAACCGCTGATCACCTTCTCGATCCTGACGACGGACGCCGCGGGCCAGCTCACCGACGTCCACCACCGGATGCCGCTGATCGTGCCGCGCGACAACTGGGCGGGCTGGCTCGACCCGGACCGGTCCGAAGTGGACGAACTGATGGTGCCGACGCCGCCCTCGGTCGTCGAATCGCTGGAGCTGCGGCCGGTGTCCAGCCTGGTGAACAACGTCCGCAACAACGGTCCCGAGCTGGTGCGGCGGGTGGACACCGGGCAGCCCGTCGACTCGCTGTTCGACCTGCCATGACCACGCTCGAGATCGACACCGAACACGGGCCCGCGCGAGTCGAGCTGCATTGCGCGCCCGACGGCGACGCGGTGCTCATGCTCGGCCACGGCGCGGGCGGCGGCATCGGGGCGAAGGATCTCGTGGCGGTAGCCCAGGCGGCGAAGGCGGCCGGGATGCATGTGGCGCTGGTGGAACAGCCGTACCGGGTGGCCGGCCGTCGGGCTCCGGCTCCGGCCAAGCAGCTGGACACGGCGTGGCTGACGGTGGCGGACGAGATTTCCGCTCGGTTCGACGACCTTCCGCTGGTGTTCGGCGGTCGTTCTTCCGGTGCCAGGGTGGCCTGCCGGACGGCGTCGGCCGGGCAGGCGGTCGCGGTGCTGTGCTTGGCTTTCCCGGAACATCCGCCGGGGAAGCCGGAAAAGTCGCGGCAGGCGGAGCTGGACGCGGTCGAGGTGCCCGCGCTGGTGATCCAGGGGGAGCGGGATCCGTTCGGGCGGCCTTCGGCTGCTCCGCACCACGAGATCGTCGTGGTGGCGGGGGACCACACGTTGTCCAGTGATCTGGACGCGGTGGCGCGGGCCGCCGCCGAGTGGTTGGGACGGGTTGTCCGGCCGCATCTGTGACAGTGCTGGCTGTGGATAGTTCGAGGACGCGTTTCTGCTGCTCAGGACTGGTTTTGTGGAGTTATCCACAACTTGGCTGGCCTGTGGGCAACTCGGGGTGAGGGCCGGTTCCGGCCGATCGAGCCGGATAGTCTGGGCGTGGGCGGCGCGGGATCAGGTGTTCAAGGACCAGTCTTGCGCGATGCGCATGATCGCGGGCGCGTCCGGGCGGTAAGCGGGCCAGCCCGGGTCGCCGTTCGTGACGTAAGCGACCCAGGCCGCGTGGGTGCGGGCGGCCAGCTCGGGATCCGGTCGTTCCCGGCCGAGCACGCCCGACTGGCCGTAGAGGTCCGGCAGAGCGGCGTGGTCGAACACGAACGGCAGCTCGACGCAGTGGCACGCCCCCAGCGGGTGGTCCGGGCCGGGCGGCGGCCAGGCGAACTCGTAGACGTGGGTGGGATTCCCAGCCCGGCTGTGCCCGTCGGCGAGGAGCCGGTTGCTCGCGATGTACGCCTCGGTCATCACATGCGCGGCCAGTTCGGCTGGGGACGCGCCGGGACGGTGCGCCCGGGCGCGGGCGATGGCCTCGGCGGGGTCCGGGAACCGGCGGGCCGCCGCGGCATGGAGCCCGGCTTCGTCGAGGCTCGCGGTGTAGAGGTTCGCCTCGTCGGCGTTGGTGCCGATCAGGAGGCTGACCGGGGCAGTGGGGCCAGACGCGGGCTGGGCGGGCAGCGTCTCCTCGTCCAGGACTGGCTTGTACGGGCTGTTGCCCAGTGACGTGTCGCGGAATCCGGCGATCGCTGCCGCGGGCATCGCGGCCGGGGCGGTCGCCAACTGCTCGTCGTCCAGTTCGCTCAGCGCGGCCGCGGTGGGCGCCACCCCGAGCGCGTCGGCCGTCGCCCGCGTGATCAGGTCGGCCTTCTCGACGGGGAAAGCGCACTCGCCGCTGCCGCTCTGGCTGATCGCCCGGCGGAACAAGCCCGCGGCTCCAGGCGCGACGAGCAGCGCGTCGACCAGCATGGCTCCGGCGGACTGTCCGGCCACCGTGACGTCGCCGGGGTCGCCGCCGAACGCCGCGATGTTCCCGGCCACCCAGCGCAGGGCCGCGAGCGCGTCGAGCAGGCCGCGGTTGGCCGGGGCGTCCGGGAGCCGCAACCATCCGGCGACGCCGAGGCGGTACTGCACGGTGACCAGTACGACGCCGTCGCGGGCGAAGGTGTCGCCGTCGTAGAGCTCGGCCTGCCCAGTGCCCGCGGTGAACCCGCCGCCGTGGAAGAAGACCAGCACCGGCAGCCCGCTGGTCGCCGGGTCGGGCGTGCTGACCGTGACCGACAGGTAGTCCGCGCCGGGAACCCAGCCCGAACCCAGCACCGGCCGCAGGTCGATGCCGCCGAAATCGCGCCGCGCGGCCGGTGCCGTCGGGCCGGGCCGGGTGGCGTCGCGGACGCCGTCCCAGCTCGGTGCCGGAGCCGGTGCCTGGAACCGCGCGGCACCGGACATCGGTGCGGCGTAAGGAATCGCGCGAAAGGTGTGTACCCCGTTCCGCGCCGTGCCCCGGACTCGCCCGGAGGCGGTGGAAACCACGGTCATGTGTCGGACCTCCATCGAGTCACGGTGAACTTCGAGCCGTCGCGAACGATTTCCGCGGCCGGTGCGGCGCCGACGTGTGCGGGGAAAACCAGGGCGCGGTCGTCGGCGGCCCGGCCGAGCAGCCGGTGCCGGGTCGCCGCGGCCTGTGCCGGGTCTTCGCAGAAGCAGCTGCTGAGACTGGGTTCGGCGATTTGCAGCGGGTGGTGGAGCAGATCGCCGACGAACAGCGCCCGGTCAGCGCCGGAACGCACGGTCAGCACGCACGACCCGGGAGTGTGGCCGGGTGCCGGTTCGAGCCGCAGGTCGCCGTCGATGTCGTAGCTGTCCTCCCACAACCGGGCCTGTCCACTGTGGACGACCGGGGCGACGCTGTCGGCGAAGACGTTTTCGTTGGCGCGGGCCAGTTTCGGCCGGTGCGGGCCGGCCGGGTCCCAGAAGTCGTAGTCGGCGCGCGGCAGCAGGTAGGTCGCGTTGGGGAACGTCGGGCGCCACTCGCCGTTGTCGAGACGCGTGTTCCAGCCGACGTGATCGGCGTGCAGGTGCGTGTTCACGACGAAGTCGACCTCTTCGGGCGCGACGCCCGCCGCGGCCAGCCGGTCGAGGAACCCCGTGCGCAGCTGGTGAAACGCCGGGGTGCCGGGCCGGTCCTTGCCGTCGCCGGCCCCGGTGTCGACCAGGATCGTGGCGCCCCCGCTGCGCAGCACCCAGGTTTGCACGCAGGTGCGCAGCAGCCCGGACTCGCGGTCCCAGGAGTCCGGTGGCAACCGGGATTCGTGCGCCTGCCACGTTCCTTCGGCGAGGCCGGGGAACATCGCTTCGGGCAGGCGGGTGGTTCCTTCGTACTCCAGGACGCGGGTCGCGGTCACTGAGCCCAAGGCGATCGTGGCGGTCATGCGGTCACCTTTTCTCCGTCCGAGTCAAGCTCGATACCCCCATCGGTCTGCGGGTCTCATGCATCAAGCTGGCATGGGACGCCGTATTTCGGCAACAAGATGTGAAATACGCCTGATTCAGTCAGGATCCAGCTTGAGTAGGCTGCGCCTGCACGAACCCGAAGGAGGACGCTCGGTGGCCGACGACGGCGTACTGGACGACACCGACCTCGACCTGGTGGCCGCGCTGCAGCACGCGCCCCGCGCGCCCTTCGACGTGCTGGCCCGCGTCCTGGACAGTTCGGCGCGCACGATCGGGCGGCGCTACAGCCGGATGCTGGACGACGGCCTGCTCCGCGTCATCTGCGAGGTCGACTGGTCGCTGCTCGCCGAGGGGCCGCCTGCGCATGTGTGGATCGGTGCCGAGCCTGGCCGGGCGCGCGCAGTCGCGAAGGCGTTGGCGCGGCGCGACGACACCACGCACGTCGCGCTCGCTTCAGGGCGTGGAGAGGTTTACGCCGTGGTCCACGGGATGACTCGCGCCGCGACGGCCCGCGCGTTGCTCGACGAGATCCCCGCTGTGTCTGGCATCCGTTCGGTGCGCGCGGAGTCGGCCTTGCGCAGGCTCACCAGCTCCGCGGCGTGGCGGCTGCGGAGGTTGACCAACGAGCAGGAAGAAGCGCTCGCCTCGCACGCGGGGGCAGCGGCGGAAGAACCCGGCACCGAGCTAGGTCCGCTGGAGCGCGAAGTCGCGGCGGTCCTGCGCGATGACGCGCGGACGCCGTACTCGGACGTCGCTCGCGTGCTCGACATCTCCGAGTCCCGGGCCCGGCGCGTCGCGACCGCGATGTTCGGTTCCGGGCTGCTGCGGCCTCGCGTCGAGATCGAGCCGGGAAAGCTCGGGTACCGGATCGAGGCCGTCCTCGGCATTTCCTGTCCGCCGCCGGCGACGGCCCGGCTCGGCGCCGCGATCGCCGCGCATCCGACCACGCGGTTCCTCGCGCTCACCGCGGCGTCGTCCACCTTCGTCTACGACGGCGTCTTCCGCGGCGAAGACGACCTGGCCGATTTCGTCAGCGGCGGTTTCCCCGGCAGCGACGACGTCACCGCCGTCGAGTGCACCCTTCAGCTGGAAGTCCTGAAACGCTACTGGCGCGCACCGGCCTCCTGACCCGAGGTCGTGCCAGGGTGGATTCCATGACTGCCAACGATTACGACACTTTCGGCGAGGCCTACGCGATCGAAACCGAGCACAGTCTCATCAACGCCTACTACACCCGCCCAGCGATTCTGGACCTCGCCGGAGACGTAGCGGGCAGACGGATCCTCGACGCGGGCTGCGGTGCTGGCCCGCTGTTCGCCTCGCTGCGGGACCGCGGCGCGCGCGTGAGCGGCTTCGACTTCAGCTCCACCATGGTCGGGCTGGCCCGGAAAAGACTCGGCGAAGACGCGGATCTCCGGGTCGCCGACCTCAGCCAGCCGCTGCCCTACGCCGACCAGGCGTTCGACGACGTCATCTTGGCACTCGTGCTGCACTACCTGGAGGACTGGACCGCTCCGCTGGCCGAACTGCGGCGGATCATCCGGCCCGGCGGACGGCTGATCCTGGCCGTGAACCACCCGATCCTTTACAAAATGGCCCACCCGGAGGGCAACTACTTCGCCGTCGAACGATGGTCCGAGGAGTACACCTTCAACGGCCAAAAGGGCGTGCTCGCGTACTGGCATCGCCCGCTGCACGCGATGACCGACGCGTTCACCACGGCCGGGTTCCGCGTCTCAGTGATCAGCGAGCCGTACCCGGCAGAGGGTGCGCGCGAGAAGTTCCCCGAGGAATTCGGAGACAAGGAAGCCTTCCTCTGCTTCCTGTTCTTCGTCCTCGAAGTACCCGAGGCCGCTTAACCCGCCGCGATCCCGGCCACGACCGCGCCGGTCAGCCGGACCAGTTCGGCCGGGTCCAGTTCCACCTCGAGTCCGCGCCGGCCGCCGGAGCAGAACATCGTCGGATAATCCAGCGCCGAGCCGTCCAGCACGACGGGCAGGCGGCTCCGGTGGCCGAGCGGCGATATCCCGCCGAGCACGTATCCGGTTGCCCGCTGGGCAGCGGCCGGGTCGGCCATCTTCGCTTTTTTGCCCCCGGCCGCCGCGGCGAGGGCTTTCAGGTCCAGCTGGCCGGTGACCGGAACCACACCGACGACGAGCTTCCCGTCCACGTCCGCGACCAGCGTTTTGAACACCCGTCCCGGCTCCAGGCCCAGCGCTTCCACCGCTTCCAGGCCGAACGACTCCGCCCGGGGGTCGTGGTCGTAGGTGTGCACGGTGTGCGCCACCTTCTGCTTCTGCAGCAACGCCGTCGCCGGAGTGCCCTTGCCCGCCATGCGGGCGAGTCTACGAAACCCGCCGGGAATGCCCGGTCGGCACGCTCTGTTGTAGACAGCGTGACCACCACGCTCGCCACTCCCCGCCCCGGCAGGAGCCGTCCCGGGACCGGCTTCCCGAACCCCCGCGTAAACTCGGTGCTGCCGTATGCGCAGACGCGCATCGACGCCGAACGGGAAGGGAACGGTTTGCCGAGCACCCCCAACTCCGCGCCGGAGACGGCGGCCGACGAACTGGAGCTCGCGGAGCGCTTCGAGCGCGACGCGATGCCCCTGCTCGACCAGCTCTACGCGGCCGCGATGCGGATGACCCGCAACCCGTCCGACGCCGAGGACCTGGTCCAGGAAACCTACCTGAAGGCGTACGCGGCGTTCGCGTCCTTCAAGGCGGGCACGAACCTCAAGGCGTGGATGTACCGCATCCTCACCAACACCTACATCAACGGCTACCGCAAGCGTCAGCGGCAGCCGGTGCAGCAGCCCACGGACGAGATCAGCGACTGGCAGATCGCCCGCGCGGAAAGCCACACCTCGAGCGGCCTTCGCTCGGCCGAGGTCGAGGCGATGGACAATCTCCCGGACACCGACGTCAAGGCGGCTTTGCAGAAGCTGCCCGAGGAGTTCCGGCTCGCGGTTTACCTCGCCGACGTCGAGGGCTTCGCGTACAAGGAGATCGCCGAGATCATGGACACTCCGATCGGCACCGTGATGTCCAGGCTGCACCGCGGCCGCGCCCAGCTGCGCGACCTGCTGGCCGACGTCGCGCGCGAGCGCGGCTTCATCCGGGGGACCCGCGAGGAGGTGGCGAAGCGATGAGCTCGGAAGACGCGCCCGCGGAGAAGATGCCCTGCGAGGACGCCCTCGCCGAGATCTACCTGCTGCTGGACCGCGAATGCAGTCCGGAGCGGGACGCGGAACTGCGCAGGCACATCGAGGACTGCCCGCCGTGCCTCGAGGAATACGGCATCGACGAGCAGATCAAGCACCTGCTGGCCCGCAAGTGCGGCGGCGACCTCGCCCCGGCGGAGCTGAAGAGCAGGCTGCGCGCGTCCATCCGGCAGACCGTCGCCACGCAGGGCGGCGTCACCGTGGAGCGCACCGAGATCACCGTGGACCAGCGCACCACTCGCGACTGACCGCACGACAACGGCCCCCGTACCGATCCGGTGCGGGGGCCGTGTCACGTCCGGGCGCGGACTCAGGCGTTGGGCTTCTTGCCGTGGTTCGCGCCGTTCTTCTTGCGGTCGCGACGCTTGCGGGCGCGCTTCGACATGTTCTCTCCTCGGGTGTCCGCTGAGTGTCCCGGGGCGGGGTGCGACACACCGGCCGGGAACGGGTCAACCGTTCCAGTGTGTCATGCGGCCCCCGCGCTCCTCGGCGGCACCCGCGCCTACGCTCTGGTTGGATGGACTCAGGAGGTGCGCAGGCATGAACGAACCCACCGCATTCGAGGGCGGCCGGTAGCCGTGTCGACCCTTTCCGACCTGCTCGCCGAGAACACCGGCCTCCCCGGCGAAGCGGCCGACCACCTGCAGACCGTCGTCGCGGAGTGGCAGCTGCTGGCCGACCTGTCGTTCGCCGATTTCCTGCTCTGGGTTCCGGTTTCCGCGGAGCATCAGCCCGACGGCGGCGATTTCGTGTGCGTCGCGCACGCGCGGCCGACCACCGCGCCCACCGCGCATCCCGAGGACGTCGTCGGCACCCGGTTCACCGTGGACGAGCACCCGCAGCTGGCCAAGGCCATGCGCGAGGTCAAGATCTGCCGCGAGGAAGACCCGCATTGGTACCGCGACCTGCCGATGCGCCGCGAAGCGGTGCCGGTGAGCTTCGGCGGCGAGGTGATCGCCGTGCTGAGCCGCGAGACCAACCTCGCCGCGCCGCGCGTGCCGAGCCCGCTGGAGATCGCGTACCTCGGCAGTGCGGGCGACCTGTGCCAGATGATCGTGGACGGCACCTTCCCGCCCGCCGGCGGCAACCAGACCGACACGCACACCAGCCCGCGCGTCGGCGACGGCCTCGTCCGGCTCGACCAGGCCGGCACCGTCGTGTTCGCCAGCCCCAACGGCCTGTCCGCCTACCACCGGATGGGCCACGAATCCGACCTCGTCGGGCAGCGGCTGGCCCCGCTCACTCGGTCGCTGATCCGCGACCCGTTCGACGCGACCGAGGTGTCGCACCGGATCCTCGAGGCCCTTGACGGCAAGCCGTCCACGCGCACCGAGGCCGACTCGAAACGCGGCGCGGTCGTCTTGTTCCGTGCGCTGCCGCTGCGCCCGGCCGGACAGCCGGCGGGTGCGTTGGTGCTGGTCCGCGACGTGACCGAGGTCAAGCGCCGCGACCGCGCGCTGATGTCGAAGGACGCCACGATCCGCGAGATCCACCACCGCGTGAAGAACAACCTGCAGACCGTCGCCGCGCTGCTGCGGTTGCAGTCGCGGCGCACGACGAGCGACGAGGCCCGGCTGGCGCTGGGCGAATCGGTGCGGCGCGTGTCGTCGATCGCCATGGTGCACGAGGCGCTGTCGATCTCCGTCGACGAGCGCGTGGACCTGGACAAACTGCTCGACAACGTGCTCCCGATGGTCGGCGAGGTCGCGACCGCGGAATCGAAGGTCGGCATGACCCGCAAGGGCTCGTTCGGCGTGGTCGTGGCCGAGATCGCGACGCCGCTGGTGATGGTGCTCGCCGAACTGGTGCAGAACGCGATCGAGCACGCCTTCCCGCAGGGCCGGCCGGGCAAGGTCGAGCTGATCGTGGAACGGTCGGCGCGCTGGCTGGACATCCTGATCCGCGACAACGGCCGCGGCCTGCCGTCCGGGTTCTCGCTGGAGCGCAGCGACGGGCTGGGGCTGCAGATCGTGCGGACGCTGGTGGAATCGGAACTGCGCGGATCGCTTTCGCTGCGCCAGGTCCGGACCGACGAGGCGGGCAACCGGGTGCCGGGCACCGAAGCGGCGCTGCGGATCCCGTTGTCGCGGCGGCTCTAGAAACCCGGCGACAGTCCGGGCACGCCGGATTACTGTCCGGCGCATGCCGGACCTCACGTGGCGGCCGCTCACGAAGGCGGACGCCCAGTCCTCGGCCGATCTGCTCAACGCCATCGAGGTGGTCGACCGGATCGGCGAGAACTACACCGCGGACGACACTCTGCAGGAGCTGATCGACCCGTACGCCGATCTCGAACGCGCCAGCCTCGCCGCGTTCGACCGCGACGAGATGGTCGGCTACCTGAAGATCCGCTACCAGCGGTTCGCGGAAGAAGTCCATCGGGTCTTGCTCGACGGCGGCGTCCGTCCGGCCTACCGCCGCCGCGGGATCGGGAGCAGGCTGGTGAAGGCGGGGATCGAAGCGGCGAAGACCCTGCACGCGGTGCATCATCCGGCGCTGAAGCTCGTGGTCGATGTCCACAAAGCCGAGCACATCGCCGGGGTGCCGGAACTTGTCCGCTTGCAAGGGTTCGCGCCGGTCCGCTATTTCCAGCGGATGGAGCATCTGCTCGGCGGCGGCGCACCGGCGATTCCCGCGGGTTTCAGCTCGAACAGTGGACGGCGGGGACCGACGAGGACTTCCGGTTCGTCCGCAACGAGTCCTTTGTAGACCATTGGGGTGCGCCTCCGCTGCCCGCGGACGCGTGGCAGAACAAGTTCACGAACCACACGCTTCAGCCCGAGATCAGTTTTCTGCTGCGGGACAAGGAGACCGGCGCTCCGGTGAGTCTTGTGCTGACCCTGTCCTGGGCAGCCGACACCGAGACGACCGGCATTCGCGACGCGCACTTCATGGTGGTCGGCACGATTCCCGGCTACCGGAACCGCGGACTCGCCGGCGCGGCGATCGGTTCCGCGTTGCGTGCCGCAGCCGAGCACGGGTACGACCAAGCCAGCCTGGTCGTCGATTCGGCGAACCCCACTGGCGCGGCGGGGATTTTCGCGCGGGCCGGGTTCACCGCGAAGATGCGCTACGTGCGATGGGCGCTCGAAGCCTGAAGTGTCCACAGTGGACCCCAGACGCGCTGAAGGGCCGGTACCAGTGAAGCGGTACCGGCCCGTTCAACGTTCCGCGGGAGGACTTGGATAGTCCTGGGCGAGGCGGCACCCGGATGCGGGGTGTCCGACCTCGGTTGTTACGCTCGAACCGGGTATGTGTCGCCATGTGCGGCACGGGCACGCGAATGCCCGCCGGGCGAAAGTCCGGTTCGAGGTGGTGCTTGCGATTCTGGGTGCTGCAGCTGAGTCGAAAAGACTCAGGCGGTGGTACGCGTGCCGATGTGCGTACGGCGGCGCTTGAGCGCGCGTCGCTCGTCTTCGCTCATTCCGCCCCAGACGCCGGCGTCCTGGCCGCTGGCCAAAGCCCAGGCCAGGCAGTCGGAAGCCGCGGGGCAGCGGTGGCACACGGCCTTCGCCTCGGAGACCTGCAACAGAGCCGGACCGCTGGTTCCCACCGGGAAGAACAGCTCGGGGTCCTCGTCTCGGCAGGCCGCGTCGTGGCGCCAGTCCATGTTCGTGAGCTCCTTCACAGTGACGCGGGAGGGCCGCGCCACAGTAGTGGCGGTCGTGTTTTTGGGTGCTTGTGAATGCTTTCACGAAGCACCGCGTTCGACAAGGGTTTGGACAAGATCGGTGAGTCAGCTCACCCGGCCGAGCTATGCCTCTGACCTGCGGTTTCGTTCTGAAAAGCTCCGCTCGCCGGAAGGCCGGTGCGGTGAACGGAGGGTTTGCGTCGCCGAGCGGCAGAACGCACTTTGCCGCGGGCGATCAGAGGTCGTTCGGCTATCCGACTACGGTGAGTGCATCGGGAACGCTCTGGAACTCGACCCGGGTGCGTTGCCCGACGAGGTCGCCGTCGACCTGGAAGTTGACCGGTTCAGCTGCGTCGATGCGGATCAGAGGCACATCGTCGCGGCGGAGCAGACGGCGGCCGTGCTGATCGCTCTCCGTGAGCAGAGCTTGCCGTACATGCGTGAACACGGTGGGCAATCGCAGACCGTTCAACGCGAACAGGCCCAATCCGGTCTCGAACGAGCAGCCGGAGTTGAGGTGGATCGGACGTTCCCCGAGGTAAGTCCACGGATCGGTGTTGGACACGAACGCCGTCACCGCCTCGGCCGGTTCCTCGCCCGGGATCCGGACGGTCAGCGCCGGCCGCCCGAGCGGCGGGCGGAAGTAGGAGCGCACCGCGGCCCGCAGATAGAGGCTCGCGCTGGTTTGCTTGCCGCGCCGTTTTGCCACGCGACCGACGACATCGGCGTCCCAGCCGAGGCCCGCGTTGAAGGTGAACCAGTGCCCGTCGGCCAGTCCGAGGCCGATCCGCCGGGTCCGTTCGGTTTCCAGCGCGGTGAGCAATTGGTGGGTCGCCTCGACCGGATCGGCGGGGAGGCCGACCGCGCGGGCGAACACGTTGGCCGAGCCGCCCGGCACGACGCCGAGCATCGGGACGGACCCGGAGCGTCCGGGAGCGCCCGCGGCGAGCAGGCCGTTGACGACCTCGTTGACCGTGCCGTCGCCGCCGTGCGCCACGACCAGGTCGAAACCGTCGCGAGCCGCCGAACGGGCCACCGCGAGCGCGTGCCCGCGGTAGTCGGTTTCGACGACGTCGAGCTTCACCTGGCTGGCCAGCGCGTGCGCCAGCACGTCCCGGCCACCCGCGGTGGTCGAGGTGGCCTGGGGGTTCACGACGAGGATGGCGCGCACTACCGCAGGGTAAGTGCTTTTCGGCCGGCGGACGTACCTCCAGCGCCACATGGTGACGCGAAGCTCAGCCGCTCGCGTACGCCGTCCTCTGCTCGGTGACCTGTGGCGACCCTGTGCTGGGCGGTCCTCCTCTGCAGACGGCGAACACTCCGCGCGTCGTGACAAGTGCACCCGGGCCGACCGCCCGCTCATCGACGACTACCCCGATTTTCTCTTCGGCCGCCGCCCCGGAAAACGGCCGACCGGGTGGCATACGATCAGTAGTGCTCACGCACGGTGACTCGCGCTGGTCGGGTGGCTGTGCCGCGGCAAGCTCCCGCCCCCGCACAGCAGCTGAAAGGGCCGCGCCCGTGTCGCATCCCGAGAACCCGCCGCCCGCCCCGCTCGAGGTCCGCCTCGCCGGCGTCCTGACCGGACTGCCCGGGCTGGGCCTGCTGGTCTTCGGCGTGGTGCTGCTGGTGCACGGGCTGCGGACCCCGCCGATCCCGGGCAACAACGTGTGGGCCGAATTCGGCACCTACGCGGTGCTCGCGCTGATCTTTCTCGCCGCCTCCGTCGGGCTGCTGCTCGGCCAGACGTGGGCGCGTTCGCCAGGTGTCGTCGTGGCGCTGCTGTTGATCGGGGTCGGCTGGTATCTGCTCGGGCCGTCCGGGCAGCCGCTGTGGGGCGTGCCGATCGGACTGTGCGGGCTGGCGGCGCTGGTATTGCTGTTCCGCCGTCCGTCGCGGGCGTGGGCGCTCGGGATGCACGAGGGCGAGACCGAGGAAGAAGCGGCCGAGCGCGGCGGTCTCGCGGGCCGGCGCGCCGAGCGGGAGCGGCGCGAACAGGACTGAGCGACAATGCCGCCACGTCATCGCGGGCAGGTGACGCGGCGGCACTGGCAGCGGTGGGCGTCGTGAGTGCTGATCGCGGTTAGAACCGTGATCAGCACTCACGAGCTCTATGCCTCTTTGGCCAGCACCTTCAACGGTTCGTCGGTCAGCCGGTACACCGACCACTCGTCCTGCGGCAGCGCCCCCAGCGCCCGATAGAACCCCACCGCCGGGTTCCAGTTCAGCACCGACCATTCCAGCCGGTGGTAGCCCTTGTCGACGCATTCCGCGGCCAGCGTCGCCAGCAGCACCTTGCCAAGGCCCGAACCGCGGTGTTCCTCGCGCACGTACAGGTCTTCCAGGTAAATCCCGTGCGTGCCGCGCCAGGTGGAGAAGTTCAAGAACCACAAGGCGAATCCGGCGATCTCACCGTCCACTTCGGCCACATGGCCGAACAGCGCCGGGGCCTCGCCGAACAGCGCGCCGTGCAGTTGCTCGGAGGTGAGGTGGCATTCCTGCGGGGCGCGTTCGTACTCGGCCAGCGCGTAGACGAGTTCCACGACGGCGTCGACGTCTTCCGGCCGGATCCGCCGTACGCGGGGGTCGGTCACTTCATCCCTCCAACGCGGGCAGCAGGTTCAGGTGCTCGATCTGCGGTTCGCCGCGCTCGTCGCCGAGCACCGCGAGACCGGCCGGGTCCAGTCCGAAGTGGACACCCGAGGTGCCGGGAAGGCCGAGCCAGCGCGCGACGAGCACGCGGCTGAAGTGCCCGTGCCCGACCAGGACGACGTCGCCGTTCTCGATTTCGCGGCGGGCCCGGTCGAGCACCTTGTCCGCGCGCGCCTGCACGTCTTCCGCGCTCTCGCCGCCGGGGACCGGGTGGGTCCAGACCGTCCAGTCCGGAACCGTCTCGCGGATCGTCGGCGTGGTGACGCCTTCGTAGTCGCCGTAGTCCCATTCGGCCAGGTCTTCGGTGACCTCGTCCACGCGCAGGCCGGCGAGTTCCGCCGTGCGCAGCGCGCGGCCGCGCGGGCTGGAAAGCACCAGACCAGGCCCGCCGAGCAGGGTGCGCAGGGTGCCGCCCGCCGCGCGCGCCTGGTCCTCGCCCGCCGGAGTCAGCGGGATGTCGGTGCGCCCAGTGTGCCTGCCGTTCGACGACCACTCGGTCTGGCCGTGCCGGAGAAGAAAGAGCCGATGTGCCACGCGGCCGAATATAGCCGGGGCGGGTTTGCCCGGCAGGCTCGTCGTGTGCTTGGCTACTGGAGAGTAACTTCACCTGGGAGGTGTGCGATGGGTACGCCGTCGACGTACGGGCTGTGGCGCAAGCTGGTCGCCAAACCAGGCGGCAAGCAGCTGTTTTCCGCCGCGATGTGCCTGCGCGTGCCCTACTTCGGCACCGTGCTGCCGACCATCCGGGAGATCCGCCCCGGCCACTGTTCGGTGACCGCGCCGAAGTGGTGGGGTGTCCACAACCACATCCGGACCTTCCACGCGATCGCCGCCTGCAACCTCGCCGAGATCGCGATGGGCATGCTGGCCGAGGCCACTGTCCCGGCCACGCACCGGTGGCTGCCCAAGGGCATGGAAGTGAGTTACGTCGCGAAAGCCGAAACCGGGCTGCGGGCGATCGCCGAATTGCCGGAGATTCCGGAGTTCGGCTCCGAGGGCTTCGATCTTCCGGTTCCGGTGCGGATCGTGGACGCGCGCGGGACCGAGGTCGTCACCGCGACGATCACGGTGTGGGTCACGCCCCGGAAAGCCGCCTGACCCGGCGAAACCTGTCTGCCGCGTTACCCCGGCCGAGTGAAACTTAACGCCGTTTACTGGGCAAACGCGAATGACGTTCGTTTTAGCCTTGCCAGGGTGCTCGGCGGCGGGTCAGCATGCCGGGCATGGCCTCCCTCAACCGTCGCCGATTTCTCGGCCTCGCCGCGCTGAACTCCGCCGCGGCCCTTGGACTGACCAGCATTTCGGCGACAACCGCGCGTGCCGCGACGTCTTCGCCGCTGCCGGACTACTCGCCTGCGGTGGTGATCGGAACCGGGTACGGCGCGGCGGTCACCGCGCTGCGGCTCGGCGAGGCGGGCGTGCCGACGGTGATGCTCGAAATGGGCCAGTTGTGGAACGAAGCGGGGCCCGACGGCAAGGTCTTCTGCGACATGCTGAAGCCGGACCGGCGGTCGATGTGGTTCAAGAAGCGCACTGAAGCGCCGCTCGCGTCGTTCCTGTGGCTGGACGTCGCGAACCACGACATCGATCCGTACGCCGGGGTCCTGGACCGGGTGAACTACGGCGGGATGTCGGTGTACGTCGGCCGCGGCGTCGGCGGCGGATCGCTGGTGAACGGCGCGATGGCGGTGCAGCCGAAGCGTTCGTACTTCGAGGAAATCCTGCCGCAGGTGGACGCCGACGAGATGTACGGCAAGTACTACCCGCGCGCCAACGCGGGACTCGGCGTGAACCACATCGACGAGGACTGGTTCGAGACCTGCAAGTCCTACCAATTCGCCCGCGTTTCCCGGAAAGCCGCGCAGAAAACCGGGCTGAAGACCACGTTCGTGCCGAGCGTCTACGACTTCGAGTACATGAAGAAGGAAGAGGCGGGCACGGTCGAACGCTCGGCGCTGGCGTCCGAGGTCATCTACGGCAACAACCACGGAAAACGCTCGCTGGACAAGACGTATCTCGCCGCCGCGCTCGGCACCGGGCACGTGACCATCCAGACGCTGCACCAGGTCCGCGAGATCATTCAGCAGCCGGACGGCACGTACACGCTCGTCGTCCGCGAATCCGACGCGCTCGGGAATGTGCTCGCCACCAAGCATTTGTCGACGAAGTACCTCTTCCTCGGCGCGGGCAGCCTCGGATCCACCGAACTGCTGGTGCGCGCCCGCGACACCGGACGGCTGCCGCGCCTGTCCGAGGCCGTCGGGCAGGGCTGGGGCACCAACGGCAACGTCATGCTCGGCCGCGCCAACCACGTGTGGGACACGACCGGCAGCCTCGAGGCCGGGATGCCCGCGCTCGGCATCGACGACTGGGACAACCCGACGCATCCGGTGTTCGCCGAGATCGCGCCGGTGCCCGCCGGGCTCGAAACGTGGGCGAGCCTGTATCTGGCGATCACCAAGAACCCCGAACGCGGCCACTTCACCTATGACGCCGCGAGCGATTCGGCCAAACTGCAGTGGACGCCGGATCAGGGGCAGCCGTCGATCGACGCGGCGAAGTCGCTGTTCGACCGGATCAACAAGGCGAACTCCACGATCTACCGCTACGACCTCTTCGGCGACACGCGAGCGTTCGAGAACCGCTTCACCTACCACCCGCTCGGCGGATTGGTGCTCGGCGAAGCGACCGACAATTACGGGCGCGTGAAGGGGTACCGGAACCTGTACGTGACGGACGGTTCGCTGATTCCGGGCAGCACCGGCGTGAACCCGTTCGTGACGATCACCGCGCTGGCCGAGCGCAATATCGAACGGGTCATCGCCGAGGACGGCGTGCGCGCCTAGCGGTGCGCTGAGCGCAGCTTTTCGTAGTACGCCACGCAATCGGCGTACGAGGGCAGCAGGCCCTGGTCGAGCGCTTCGGCCAGGGTCGGCGCTGCTTTGTCCTTTTCGGACACGATCGGCGTCAGTTCGGCGGGCCAGGGCAGGCCGAGCGCGGGGTCGAGCGGGTTGACGCCGTGCTCGCCGGCCGGGTTGTAGGGCTCCGAGCAGAGATACGCCATCACGGTGTTGTCTTCCAGCGCGATGAAGGCGTGCCCGATTCCTTCGGCCACGTACACCGCGCGGAACTCGGCCGAGTCGAGCCGCACCGCGTCCCATTCGCCGAACGTCGGCGAGCCGACGCGCAGGTCGACCACCACGTCCAGCAGCGACCCGCCCGGGCAGTAGACGTACTTCGCCTGGCCCGGCGGCGTGTCGGCGAAATGCACGCCGCGGATCGTTCCCGCGCGGGAAACGCTGTGGTTCGTCTGCGCGACGCGCAGCGGATGCCCGGCCGCGCGGACGATCGCCTCCTCCTGGAACGGCGCTACGAACAGTCCGCGTTCGTCGGGGAAGACGCGCGGGACGAACTCGAAAGCGCCGGAGACCTTGAGCGGGCGGAAGTCCATGGCCGCCACCCTATCGAGTGCGTTCTCCGGAGCCGGAACGGAACTGCTTCCGAAACCGGACGGACGTCTTGGGAATCGCGAATCTGTGACATGAGCCGCACCGAGGGGTCGGGCCCGGCCGGGGGCCTGTCATGATTGACGGACCGCAGCGTCGGCGGCCATCGCCACACCCCACGGATCGGATGGCCGCGCAGACGCCTCGCCGACAGGCCGGCGCTACCGCGCTGGGCTGCCGTCCGGAGGACGAGTTCCCACTCTCGACGGGCGCTTCTCCGCCCGTCGACCAGGTGGTCCCCCGCTCGCAGTCCCAGGAGTACGTTCGATGACCCAGACCCATCCGCCCGCTTCCGTCATTCCCACGACAGGAACCCCGATGACCGACCAGGCCAGCACCGTCGCGGCCGTGACCGACGCCGAGATCTTCGCCGGGCACGAGGGCGGCAAGCTCTCCGTGGCGGCGACCCGGCCGATCTCCGACCCGCGCGACCTCTCGATCGCCTACACGCCTGGTGTGGCGAAGGTCAGCCGGGCGATCGCCGAGGACGCGGCCAAGGCGAAGCGGTACACCTGGGCGGACCGGCTGGTGGCGGTGGTCAGCGACGGCACCGCGGTGCTCGGCCTCGGGGACATCGGCGCGAGCGCGTCGTTGCCGGTCATGGAGGGCAAATCGGTGCTCTTCAAGACCTTCGGCGGGCTGGACTCGATCCCGCTGGTGCTCGACACCACCGACGTCGACGAGATCGTCGAGACCCTGGTCCGGCTGCGCCCGTCGTTCGGCGCGGTCAACCTCGAGGACATTTCGGCGCCGCGCTGCTTCGAGCTGGAGGACAAGCTCAAGGAAGCGCTGGACTGCCCGGTCATGCACGACGACCAGCACGGCACCGCGATCGTCACCCTCGCCGCCCTGCGCGGCGCGAACCTGGTCCTCGGCCGCGACATCGCCGGCGAGCGGGTCGTGGTGTCCGGGGCCGGCGCGGCCGGGGTGGCCTGCGCGAAGATCCTGCTCGCGGCGGGGGTCGCGGACGTGACGGTGCTCGACTCGCGCGGCATCGTCCACGCCGGACGCGACGACCTGAACCCGATCAAGCGACAGCTGGTGGAGACCACGAACAAGGCCGGGCTGACCGGCGGTCTCGCCGAGGCGCTGCGCGGGGCGGACGTGTTCCTCGGCCTGTCCGGCGCGACGATCGATCCCTCGCTGCTGTCGACGATGGCGGATGACTCGATCGTGTTCGCACTGTCCAATCCGGACCCCGAGGTGCACCCGGCGGTCGCCGCGCAGCACGCGGCGATTGTCGCGACCGGGCGGAGCGACTTCCCGAACCAGATCAACAACGTGCTGGCGTTCCCCGGCGTGTTCCGCGGGGCGCTGGACGCCGGGGCGCGGGCGATCACGGAGAACATGAAGCTGGCCGCCGCGGAGGCGATCGTGGCGGTGGCCTCGGACGATCTCGGGCCGGACCGGATCGTGCCCAGCCCGCTGGACCCGCGGGTCGCGCCCGAGGTGGCGGCTGCGGTGGCCAAGGCGGCTGAGCAGGACGGCGTGGCTGGCTGAGGTTTCTTCTCGGGAGGGGCTCCTCGGCTTTCGGGCTGGGGAGCCTTTTCTTCGGGCTGATTTTGGACTTGCTGGTCCATTTTTGGGGCGCCACGGCGGGGGCGGGTTGCGCGGGTGCGGCGTTTGGCGGGTTGGGGCGTTGACGGCTCTGGTGATGGCTGCCGAAGATGCTGGAGTTGGCCGCGGAGCGGGCTGGAACTCGTCAATCGACCGATCAGGCCCAGCCAAATCCGCATCCGGATATCCCGACTGCCGCGAATTGCTCCGGTGATTCATTAGCTTCAACTAAGGATGCTCCGCCCGAGGTCGAGTCACGTCGTGCCCGCCTCAAATCAGAATCCAGCGCCGCCTTCTGCTCCGGGGCTGCAAGCCGGAGTCCCTCAATGCTTCCCGCGTCAGCCGGGTATGTCGAGGCGGAACCGGGTAGCTATGGAGGTTGGGGGTGGATCATGTTGTGGTGCGGGTGGTTACGGGGAAGTGCCAGATCCATCCGCATTCGCTTGGGGTGCGTTTGCAGGTTTATGACGATGAGGCGATGGCGGTTTAGCGGGAATTGGTTTTGGGGTTGTTTTGGGGCGGCTCGTCGCCTGGCGGCGACATTGCGCCCGGTGGTTGCGTGGGGCACCCCGAAGCTTGATTGTGCAGGGGGGCTTCGTATCGGGGTGCGGGGGTGGTGTGGGTGCCTCGATGCGTTGGGTGCGTTGGTGGCGGTTTGGCGGTGGGGTTGGCGCACCGATTGTTAGGGAGCGGCGAGTGCGTGAGCTGGGTCGGTGGCTAGTGCGAGTGGCTGCTGCGGTGCACGCGGAGGATCAGCCGGGGAGCAGTTCTGGCAGGCGGTGGCGGGGGACGTCTACCAGGCGCAGGTCCGCCAACTCCTCGGGGACGTTCAGGGCTGCGTTCGCCAGGCGGGCGTGGGCTCGGGTGAGCAGGTCGGATGGGTGGTCGACCAGGTCGGCGACGACGATGGCGTGGCGGTTGTCCGGGGTGCTGCGCAGCAGGCGAAGGCGGTACTTGTCCGCGACCAGCGAGGTGAGCGACGCCTGCGCGGCTGCGTCCGCGAGGTCTGGGTGGTTGTTCGGCAGCAGCAGCGCCAGGCGGCGGGCGTTGGTGCCCAGCAGGGTGCGCAGGAGCCAGGGGCCGGGGTCTGCGGTGAGGTCCATTGCGACCGCGTCGCCTTCTGGGGCGGACGTGGCCCAGCCGACGGGGCGGGTTTCCAAGGCCAGGCCGCCTTCGGAGGCGATTTCTCGGGCGGCGGCCAGCAGACCCGGTTTGGTGGCGGCCGATTCGACTGACTGCGGGCCGTGGGTGTAGATCGCGGAGCTTCCCTTGCGGGCGAACGATTTCTTCGCCTTCGCGGTCGGCTGGCAGACGTACAGGTCCGCTGCGCTGCCGATTGCTTGTGCGCCGGTGTAGCGGTTGAAGTCCGGGAGGATTGCTTCGAACGTCAGGCCCAGGGTGGCCAGCGAACGTTGCACCTGTGCGCCTAGGGCGGGATGGCGCGGGCTGTAGCCGTACGCCAGGAGGATTCGGCCTTCGGTGGGTTCGCGCAGGGCTTGCACCGCGCGTGCGGCGAAGAGGCCCATGCCTTCCGGTGTGTAGGGCGGGTCGCTGAAGACCAGGTCCGCCTTGCCGGTCAGGGCCGGTGGCAGGCCGACGCGCAGGTCCGCGTGTGCGGTGAAGATGCCGCGTTCGCCGGTTGTGTCCAGGTAGGACAGAACGCGTTCGTCGAGGTCCACTACGGACAGTTCGGCTTCCGGGCACACCGCGCGCACAGCCAGGGACGTCAGGTCGTGGTCGCCCAGGAAGAGCACCTTGCAGCGGCGGAGGTCGTAGCGAGAGTTCAGCCACAATGCGCGGCGCAGCACGGTCTCCGGGGTCGCCTGCACGTGGTCCAGCGCGGCGAGCGGCGGCGGGACGGCCGCGATCCGTTCGGCCAGCATGGTGAGCAGGGCGGGTTGGGCGGCGACCGCTGCGTCGAGGGGGTCGGGCAGGGGCGGCAAGGAGTACGCGGCGTAGGTGGCGCGTGCGTGCGGGGCGATCCGGATGCCTGCGGGGGAGCGTTCCAGGTCGGGTTCCAGCGCCGCCAAGAGGTCTTCGACGCTCCGGCGCGGGGCAGCGGTGAGCCGCACCAGGTCGGCCAGCTCGTACGAGCCGCTGCGCAGCAGGGCGAGCACGTCGTACAGCGGGCGGACGGCGGCACCGTGTGCGGCGAGGACGTCGTCTAGGGCGGTCACGGGGTCCGAGAGTAGTAGGCCACCCTGCGGGACAGGCTGCCAAGGCCGCGCGAGTCGGCTACCGTCGGAATCTGTACCGGACGTGGGGAGAAGTCTGTGACCATCGAATTCCGAGATGTCGTCAAACGCTATCCGGACGGAACGGTCGCGGTCGACGGCCTCTCGCTGACCGTGGAAGACGGCACGATCACGGTGTTCGTCGGCCCGTCCGGCTGCGGCAAGACGACCTCGTTGCGGATGATCAACCGGATGGTCGAGCCCACCTCGGGCACGGTGCTGCTGGACGGCAAGGACGTCAGCGACGGCGACCCGGCGGTGCTGCGCCGCGGCATCGGCTATGTGATCCAGCACGCCGGGCTTTTCCCCCACCGGACAGTGCTCGACAACATCGCCACCGTGCCGCTGCTGTCCGGATGGGACAAACGCAAAGCGCGCGCCCGTGCGGCCGAACTGCTCGAGACGGTCGGCCTGCCCACGGAACTCGGGAAGCGGTATCCGGCGCAGCTGTCCGGCGGGCAGCAGCAGCGCGTCGGCGTGGCTCGTGCGCTCGCCGCCGATTCGCCGGTGCTGCTCATGGACGAGCCGTTCTCCGCGGTCGACCCGGTGGTTCGCGAAGGGCTGCAGGACGAGCTGCTGCGGCTGCAATCCCAGCTGGGCAAGACAATCGTCTTCGTCACGCACGACATCGACGAGGCCGTGCGGCTCGGGGACAAGGTCGCGGTGATGCGCGTCGGCGGGAAGCTCGCGCAGTACGGCACGCCGGCCGAGGTGCTGCGGCATCCGGTGGACGATTTCGTCGCGTCGTTCGTCGGCCGCGACCGCGGGTATCGCGGGCTTTCCTTCCTTCCGGCGAGCGGCGTCGAGGTGTCGCCCGCCAACACCATCGAGCTCGGCAGCACGGTTTCCGGTCCGTCGGAGGGCTGGCTGCTCGCGGTGAACGACGAGAAGCAGCCCCGCGGCTGGCTTCCGCCAGGCTCCACTGTGGACGGCCCGTTGGCCGAAACCGACCTCGTGGCAGGCGGATCGCTGTATGTCCAGGGCACGCCGATCCGCGGTGCGCTCGACGCGGCGCTGTCGTCGCCGGCCAGTCTCGGCGTCGTGGTGGACGACGAGAACCGCGTGCTCGGGACGGTGGTCGCGCACCAGGTCCTGGACGTAATCGAGGCCTCCCCGCAGGCGTCCTGATGGGCGGCTTCTTCGGCGAACTCGGCCGGTACCTGTCGAGCTCCAACAACCGCGGCGAAATCCTCGCCAACCTTCTCGAGAACATCTACCTCGCGCTGGTGCCGCTGGTCGCGGGCATCGTGCTGGCGATCCTGCTCGGCTGGCTCGGCCACCGCTGGCGGCCCGCGCGCAGTGTGCTGCTGGTGGTGGGGAACCTGCTGTACACGATTCCGTCGCTCGCGCTGTTCGTGGTGATTCCCGGCATTATCGGCACGAAGATCCTCGACAGCGTCAACGTGATCGTCGCGCTGACCGTCTACACCACCGCGCTGCTGGTGCGTCCGGTGCTCGACGCGCTGGAAGCCGTGCCGCCGCACATCGTCGCGGCCGCCACGGCGATCGGGTATCGCTCGCCGCGCCGGTTCTTCAGCGTCGAACTGCCGCTCGCGGTGCCGGTGCTCGCGGCGGGGGTCCGGGTGGCTTCGGTGAGCAATATCAGCCTGGTCAGCGTCGGCGCGCTGATCGGGACCGGGGCGCTCGGCGTGCTGTTCACCGACGGGTTCCAGCGGGAGTACTTCTCGCCGATCGTGGTCGGGATCGTGCTGACGATGCTGCTCGCGCTTATCGTCGACCTGCTGCTGGTGTTGCTGCGCAACCTGCTCACGCCTTGGGACAGAGCGAGTCGCGCCCCGGCCGCGGAGGTGGCGGGATGATCGGCGACGTTTTCACCTGGTTCACCACCGCCGCGAACTGGCAGGGTACGGGCGGCATTCTCGCGCGGCTCGCCCAGCACGTCGGCTACATCGCGCTGGCGCTCGTCATCGCGCTGGTGATCGCGATCCCGATCGGACTGTTCGTCGGCCACACCGGCCGCGGCGGCGTCGTGCTGGTCGGAGCGGGCAACGCGATCCGCGCGCTGCCGACGCTCGGGCTCGTCACGTTCCTGTTCCTGCTCTTCACCGAAAGCACCACGGCGACGATCATCGGCCTGGTGGTGCTGGCGATCCCGCCGGTGCTGGCCGGCACGTACGCCGGCCTGCAGGCGGCCGAGCACGACGTGGTCGACGCCGCGCAGGGCATCGGGATGACCGGCTGGCAGCGGTTGTGGCAAGTCGAGGTGCCGATCGCGCTTCCGTTGGTGCTGGGCGGGATCCGCAACGCCGTCCTGCAGCTGATCGCGACCGCCGCGGTGGCCGCGTACGTCGGTCTCGGCGGCCTCGGCCGGTTCCTGCTCGACGGACTGGCCATTTTGGACTACACCGAGGTCGTCGCGGGCGCGATTCTCACCGCCCTGCTGGCGATTGTGGTCGACCTGCTGCTCGCCGCGGCGCAGCGGGCGTTGGTGCCCAAGGGCGTTCGGCTGGCCGCGCGGGCGGCGTCCGGCCGGGCAGTGGCTGCGGGAGGAGCGGCGTGAAACGGTGGGGGATCCTGGTGGCCGGGCTGGCACTGCTGGCGTCGGCGTGCGGAAACCCGCTGTCCGGCGGCGGCGAGGGCGGCAATACCGGCGATATCATCATCGGCGCGTCCGATGTCGGGGAAAGTTCTTTGCTGGCCCAGATTTACGCCGGTGCGCTGCGGAATGTCGGCGCGCACAACGTGACCGTGCGGCCGCCGGTCGGCAGTCGCGAGGTCGTCGTGAAAGCGTTGCAGGACAAGTCTTTGTCCGTGGTTCCGGATTACTCGGGGAACTTGCTGCGGTACTTCGACAAGAATACTCCGGCGACCACTTCGGAAGACGTTTACGCACAACTCAAGCAGAAGATTCCGGCCGGGTTCACGGTTCTCGACCAGTCGCCCGCGCAGGACAAGGATTTGCTCGTGGTGGGCAAGGAACTCGCGGCCACCGGGGTGAAGACGTTCTCCGATCTCGGGCCGCGGTGCAAAGACCTGGTGATGGGCGGTCCGGGGCAGTGGAGCAGCCGGTGGAAGGAGCGGATCAAGCAGCTGTACGGGTGCGAGTTCAAGGAAATCCGCACCACGGACACCGGCGGACCGGTCACGGTGGCGGCGTTGAAGTCGGGTGAGGTGCAGGTCGCGGACCTGTTCAGCACGTCGGCGACTATCGCGTCGAACGGGTTTGTGCCGTTGGACGACGACAAGCACATGTTCCCGGCGCAGAACATCGTGCCGCTGGTCGCCAAGGGGACGCTGAACGATGCCGAGACGGCCGCCTTGAACCGGGTTTCGGCGGCGTTGACCACGGAACAGTTGACTGAGCTGAACGTGCAGTACACGGACGAGAAGCGGAACGCGAAGGACATCGCGGAGGAGTTCCTGCGGCGGAACGGACTGAAGTCGTCGTGAGTGGCGATCGCGGTTCTAACCGGGATCGCCACTCACGACGCGTCAGAGCCGGTCAAAGGCCGCCGCATAGCGAAAAGCCCCGCGGTTCTCCGGGTTGTACGCCGCCAGCGGCAGGGCTTGGAAGTGCGGAGCCCATTCCGCCACCGGCGGGGTGATGCCGAGCTTTTCGGCCAGCACGAAGCCGAAGCGGGAGTAGTAGCCCGGGTCGCCCAGGAGCACGATCAGGCTGTAGCCGAGTGCGTTGGCGGCGCCGATCGTCGCATGGACCAAGGCTGAGCCCGCGCCGCTGCGTTGCTGGTCGGGGAGGACGCCTAGCGGGCCGAAGCCGATGGCGGATTCTGGATCTTCGCCGAGGCGGCTCGGGCTGCAGCAGGAGTGGCCGATGACTTCGCCGTCGAGCAGGGCGACGAACGAGAGCGCGGGGAGCAGATCGCCGTCAGCGGTGAGTTCGGTGACTAGCTTCGCTTCCGGCATTTCGCCGGTGACGCCGGGGTTGCGGGCGCGGAACGCGGCGGTGTGCACGGCGTGGATCGCGGGTGCGTCGGCAGCGGCGGACTGGCGGATCTGCATGTCGCTCAGTCTCCCGGAGCGGCGGCTTGCGCGGAAACTGATTTCCGGACGGGACGGTCGTCGCGCATGAAGAGCAGGACCAGCGCACCTACGAGCGGACCGGCGGCCAGGGTGAGGAAAGCTGCGTAGAACGAGCCGGTCGCGTGGAAGACCGGGCCTACTACGGCGGGCACGATTACGCTGCCGAGTTGCCAGAAGGCGTTCACCGCACCGGCGGCGGAACCGGCTAAGCGCGCGCCGGTCAAGGCGGGGATCATCGCGGCGGTGAGCGGGCTGTAGGCGTAAGCGCCGATGCCGAGAATCGGGGCTACCACTAGGAAAGCGGCGTAGCTGCTCAGAGAGCCGAAGACCAGCAGGGCGGCACCGAAAAGGATCAGGACCGCGATGATGGGGATTCGCCTGCCTAGGCCGATTTTGTCGGTGAGCCAGCCGATCAGCGGTTTGATAACGACCGCCGTGCCGGAAAAGATCACCACGACTACGCCAGCCCGTACCGGGTCGATGTGTTCGCCGCGGATCATCAGGGTGTTGGACCACGTGACGAAACCGTAGGTGCCCCACAGTCCGCCGAAACCGGCTAATCCCAGCAGCAGCAGGTCGCGGTTGCGGAAGAGCGGGCGGGGATCCGGCAACCCGCTGCGGGCGGAGGCGGTGCCGTTGCGGAGGAAGGCCAGGCACAGCAGGCCGAGGACGACGGTGACTCCACCGAAGAGGTGGTACGAGACTGGCCAGCCGCTGTTTTTCACGAGCGTCGGCACGACGGCGTTGGCTACGACGGTGCCCAGCGACGTCGCGGTCATGAAGATGCCGCTCGCCAACCCGTGCTCCTCGGGGCGGAACCAGGAGGTGATCAGCTTCAGCCCGGCGGAGAAGTCGACTCCGGCGAAGAGGCCCAGCAACCCCTGCAGGACCAGGCCCCAGGCGATGGACGTGGTGGAGCCGAACAGGACCATCAGCACACCCGCCACCAGCGAGCTGATGCCGAGGACCGAGCGGCTGCCCAGCCAGTCGGAGAGGAAGCCGCCGGCGGTGTTGGAGATGACGTAGCCGATGTAGTAGCAGGTGGCGAAGATCCCGAGCGCGGCGAGCGGGACGCCGAGGGAGTCGCTGACCGCCGACGACGCCGGCCCCCAGGTCGAGCGGTCTACCGAAGTCATCGTGAACACTGCCCAGCAGAGCAGCAGCACAACCCAGCGATAGCGGCTCGGCATGGGGACTCCTTCGGCCTGAGGGATGATCAGGGAAGGTTCCCGTCACCGGCCGTGGCGGGTCAAGCCAAAGCGTGCTGGCGGTGCAATTCAGCCCGAATTGCCCGGACATCGTGGGCTCGGCCGTCGACGTACTGCGCGGCGGCGATCCCTCCGGCGTGGCCGGTCGCGAAGGCGGTGCCCATGACGCGGACCGAGGCGTACGCGTCGTCGTCGGAACTCGTCAAACGGCCGACCGCCCACAGGTTCGTGGTGTCAGCGGAGCAGATCGCGCCGTACGGGAGGTCGTACCAGCCTCGGTCGGCGATCGGTTCGTAGCGGGTGACGCCTGGGCCCGCGTGGTCTTCGATCGGCCAGCCACAGCGGCCGATGGACGCGTCGGGACGCTTGCGGGCGGTCAGGACGTCGCGGCCGGTGAGTTCTTCGCGGCCTACCAGGTGCCGGCCTTCGCGGATGCCCAGCTGAGGGCCGGTTTCCTCGAGGCGTGCCGAGGACCAGCCGCGGAGGTGTTTGCGCAGTGCGTCCAGGTATTGCCACGCCTGGCGCCGCGCGTTGGCTTCGTCGCGGCTCAGCGAGGCGGCGTCGAGGACGTCGGTTTGTTCGTCTACCAGGAGTGCGATGACGTTGCGGGTCACTGGAAGGTGGACCGCGATGCCGTAGTCGCGGGGCAGCCGGACACCGGTTTCTCGGTGGTACGCGGCGACGGCGGCGCGCAAGCCCTCTCGCGAGAGGTCGGCATCTTCGGGGACTCCGGAGAAGCGGCAGACGAGCGTGCTGGTTTGCCGGTCGCGCAGCGGGGCGACGCGGACGGCCGCTCCGGCGGCGGCCAGGAGTGCGCCGTCGCCGCTGGCGTCGATGAACGCACCGGCGGTGACCCGCTCCAGGCCGCCACGATGATGGAGCTCGACCTCGGTGACGACTCCGTGCGTCCGCCTGGCACCGATGAGTTTGGTGTGCAGGAGGACGTCCACGCCGGCATCGGCGGTGAGTTCGTCGTAGACGAGTTTGGTGGTTTCCAGATCGAGCAAGACGATCTTGTTGCCGGTCCAGCCCATCGTCTTCTCTTCGTAGGCGCCGCGGTGGCGCAGCCGCCGCAGCACCTCCTCGCCGACGCCCGCGACGACCTGCTCGCCGGTCTGGTCGAAGAAACCGCAGAAGGTCAGCACGGAGCTGATCGTCGCCGCGCCGCCCAGGTACGGGTACTGCTCGACCAGCAGCACCCGCGCCCCGGTCCGCGCCGCCCCGGCAGCGGAGGCGATACCCCCAGCACCGCCTCCGACTACGACGACGTCGTAGTGCACTCAGCCCTCCTCGGGTGTTTGTCACCCAGTGAACTGGGTCCGGCGGAGGCGCCGCCACTGCCGTTCCGGCACCCCGGGCATACCCGGAAGGTATGTATATGAGTCCAAGAAAGTATGAAACTCATATAAGTTGGCGTACGCTCGAGACCATGGACACGAAAGCAGCCGGATACCGGCGCAAGGTCAACACGATCAACCGGGTCATCACCGCCCTGCAGCGCGCGGGGCTGGCGTTCGGGCCGACGGAGCTGCTCACCGTCCCGGGGCGGCGCAGCGGTGAGCCGCGGACGTTTCCGTTGGCAGTATTGAAAGTCCAGGGCGAGCAGTACCTGATCCAGGCGTTCCCGAAGGCGGCGTGGGTCGCGAACGTGCGCGCGGCCAAGGAGGGCACGTTGTCGCGCGGCCGTCGGTCGCGGCGGGTGCGGTTCACGGAGTTGCCGGTCGCGGAGCGGGGGCCGGTGTTGCGGGAGGTCGTGGCGGCCGGACCGCCGAGCGTGGGGCGGCGTTACGTCACGACGGGGCTGGCGGAGTCCCCGACGCCGGACGGGGTCGCGGCGGCCGCGGGAAAGATCGCAGTGTTCCGGCTGGAAACGGTCTGACAACGGCGAAGGCCGCCGCGGGAACGTGCCCCGCGGCGGCCTGCCGAGAAAACGCGGATCAGTCGAACGCCTTGGCGATCAACGCCTTCTGCTCGACCTCGTGCACCTTGGACGAACCGGCCGACGGGGCGGCCATCGGACGCCGCGCCACCACGTCGAGCCCGGTGAAGAACTCCGGGAACTTCCGCGGCAGGTTGAGGCCGAAGAACGGCCACGCGCCCTGGTTTTCCGGCTCCTCCTGGACCCAGCTGATCTGCTGCGCGTTCGCATAGCGCTCCACCGCGGCCAGCAGCTTCTTCTTCGGCAGCGGGTAGTACTGCTCGATCCGCACGATCGCGACGTCGTCCGCGCCGCGCTTCTCGCGCTCGGCCACCAGCTCCCAGTAGAGCTTGCCCGAGGTGAGCAGCACCTTGCGGACCTTCGCCGGGTCCTGCGTGGCGTCGTCGATCACCGACATGAACCGGCTCTGGCCGGTGAAGTCCTCGACCGACGAGGTCGCCGCCTTGTTGCGCAGCATCGACTTCGGGGTGAAGACGATCAGCGGACGCTGGATGCCGTCGAGGGCGTGGCGGCGCAGCAGGTGGAAGTAGTTCGCCGGGGTCGACGGCACCGCGACGGTCATCGACGCTTCCGCGCACAGCGACAGGAACCGCTCGATCCGGCCGGACGTGTGGTCCGGGCCCTGGCCCTCGTGGCCGTGCGGCAGCAGCAGCACGACGTCCGAGCGCTGGCCCCACTTGGCCTCGCCGGAGGAGATGTACTCGTCGATCACGGTCTGCGCGCCGTTGACGAAGTCGCCGAACTGCGCTTCCCACATCACCAGCGCGTCGGAGTTCGCCACCGAGTAGCCGTACTCGAAGCCGACGGCCGCGTACTCCGACAGCGCCGAGTCGTAGATCATCACGCGGCCCTGGCCGTCGGCCAGGTGCTGCAGCGGCGAGTACTCCTGGCCGTTCTTGCGGTCGATGAACACCGAGTGCCGCTGGGTGAAGGTGCCGCGCCGGGAGTCCTGGCCGGACAGCCGCACGAGACGGCCTTCCAGCGCCAGCGACCCGAACGCGAGCAGCTCGCCGAACGCCCAGTCGATGCCGCCCTCGCGCGACATCTTGTGCCGGCGCTCCATGACCGGCTTGACCCGCGGGTGCGGGGTGAAGCCCTCGGGCAGGTTGACGAACGCGTCGCCGATCTTCTCGACGACCTCGCGCGACACGGAGGTGGTGACCTTCGCCGGGATCTGCTGCTCGCCCTCGACCGACGGGCTCGCCTTCGCCGGGTGCTTCTCCAGTTCGCGCACCTCGTTGAAGACGTGCTCGAGCTGGCTGGAGAAGTCGCGCAGCGCGGCCTCGGCCTCTTCGACGGAGATGTCGCCCCGGCCGATCAGCGATTCGGTGTAGGTCTTCCGGACCGAGCGCTTGGAATCGATGATGTCGTACATCGCCGGCTGCGTCATCGACGGGTCGTCGCCCTCGTTGTGCCCGCGGCGGCGGTAGCAGACCAGGTCGATCACGACGTCCTTGTGGAACGCCTGCCGGTAGTCGACCGCCAGCTTCGCGACCCAGTGCGCGGCCTCCGGGTCGTCGCCGTTCACGTGGAAGACCGGCGCGCCGATCATCTTCGCGACGTCGGTGGCGTACTGGCTGGACCGCGAGTGCTCCGGCGCGGTGGTGAAGCCGACCTGGTTGTTGACGATGACATGCACGGTGCCGCCGGTGCGGTAGCCGCGCAGCAGCGCCAGGTTCAGGGTCTCGGCCACGACGCCCTGGCCGGCGAACGCCGCGTCGCCGTGCATCAGGACCGGCAGCACGGTGTAGCCCTCGCCGCCCTTGTCGAGGATGTCCTGCTTGGCGCGGACGATGCCCTCGAGAACCGGGTCGACGGTCTCCAGGTGCGACGGGTTGGACGCCAGCGACACCCGGGTCTCCCCGTCGCCGAACATCCGGAAGTACTTGCCCTCGGCGCCGAGGTGGTACTTCACGTCGCCGGAGCCGTGCGCCTGGCCCGGGTCGAGGTTGCCCTCGAACTCCTGGAAGATCTGGCTGATCGGCTTGCCGACGATGTTCGCCAGCACGTTCAGCCGGCCGCGGTGCGGCATGCCGATGACGACCTCGTCGAGTTCGTGCTCGGCCGCCTTGTCCAGGATCGTGTCGAGCAGCGGGATCGCGGTCTCGCCGCCCTCCAGGGAGAACCGCTTCTGGCCGACGTACTTGGTCTGCAGGAAGGTCTCGAACGCCTCGGCGGCGTTGAGCTTCGACAGGATGTACTTCTGCACCGACGGCTCCGGCTTGCTGTGCCGGACCTCGACGCGCTCCTGGATCCAGCCCCGCTCCTCGGGGTCGAGGATGTGCGTGTACTCCACGCCGACCGTGCGGCAGTAGGAATCGCGCAGAACGCCGAGGATGTCGCGCAGCTTCATCCGCTCGCGGCTGGAGAAGTCGCCGACGGCGAACTCGCGGTCCAGGTCCCACAGGGTCAGGCCGTGGCTGAGCACGTCCAGGTCGTGGTGGCTGCGCTGGCGGTAGTTCAGCGGGTCGGTGTCGGCCATCAGGTGGCCGCGCATCCGGAACGCCTCGATCAGCTCCATGACGCGCGCGGTCTTGTCGACCGGGCCGTCCGGGATGTCGGCGACCCAGCGGATCGGCTCGTACGGCAGCCGCAGGCTGGTGAAGACGTCGTCGTAGAAGCCGTCCTCGCCGAGCAGCAGTTCGTGAATGCGCTTCAGGAACTCGCCGGACTCCGCGCCCTGGATGATGCGGTGGTCATAGGTCGAGGTCAGCGTCATGATCTTGCTGACCGCGAGGTCGACGAGGGTCTTTTCGCTGGTGCCCTCGAACGACGCCGGGTACTGCATCGCGCCGACGCCGATGATCGCGCCCTGGCCCGCCTGCAGCCGCGGCACCGAGTGGTTGGTGCCGATGCCGCCCGGGTTGGTGAGCGAGATGGTGGTGCCCGCGAAGTCGTCCGCGGTGAGCTTGTTCGTGCGGGCCTTCTTGACGATCTCCTCGTAGGCCTGCCAGAACTGCATGAAGGTCATGTTCTCGGTGGCCTTGATGGAGGCCACGACGAGAGTGCGGGAGTCGTCCTTGCCCTTCATGTCGATGGCGAGGCCGAAGTTCACGTGCTCCGGCGTGACCGCGAACGGCTTCCCGTCGATCAGCTGGTAGTGCCGGTTCATGTTCGGGAAGTCCTTCAGCGCCCGCACCATGGCGTAGCCGATGAGGTGCGTGAAGGAGATCTTGCCGCCGCGGGTGCGCTTGAGGTGGTTGTTGATGACGATGCGGTTGTCCGCCATCAGCTTCGCCGGGACCGCGCGCACGCTGGTCGCGGTCGGCACCGCGAGCGAGGCGTCCATGTTCTTGGCGATCGCCGCCGCGGCGCCGCGCAGCTGCTTGGATTCCGGCGCGGTCTTGGCGGCCGGAGCGGCCGGGGCCGGCTTCGCGGCCGGTGCGGTCTTGGCCGCCGGGGCCTTCCCGGCGGGAGCCTTCTCCGCCGGGGCGGCCGCGGACTTCCCGGCCGGAGACTTGGCGGCCGGTGCGGTCTTGGCGGCGGCCGGAGCGGAGGCCTTGACCTCCCCGTTCTCTCCCGCTTGCGTGCCGTTGCCGCCCGGAGTGGGCTTGTAGTCGGCGAAGAAATCGTGCCAGGCGGCGTCTACCGACTGGGGGTCCGCGAGAAACCGCTCGTACATTTCCTCGACGAGCCACTCATTGGCACCGAACTGCGATGCGGGACTGCTGCTGGCCACGGCTGGCTCTCGCCTCTATCCATTCTCGATCCGATATCACAAGCATCTGCTGACCGCCAGGCTAGTCCCCTGCCGGTGGCCCGAAACACGCCGCCTGGACGCTCGTGAGACAGGTCATTGTCTGGATCGGTTGAGAGGCCCAGCCTGACAGACAGCAGGGACCACCGTACGCGTCGCAAGGGCCGAATGCCCTCACCTCGGCTGGTTTGGAGTGATCTCGGCCACAGCCCCTGCCCGTGCCGCCGTCCGCTCGGCTGGTTGCGGCGGGTGCCTGGGTTGGTCCGGACCATGCGCTCCGGCTTCGGCGCAGGTCGACGGAGCGGGTGGCTCTCGTCCAGTCGCCTCCGGTGCCTCTCCCCGGTCGAGGCTCTGCCGGGTTCGAGGTCGAGGTGGGTGCTCCGTCGAGTGGCCTGTCGGCGGGGCGGGCGAGTGTGCCGACGGGCCGGTTGCCGCGCTTGTCGGCGGTGGTCGGCCGTCGCGGGGTTCGGGCTCAGGGTGGCCCGAAGCGGCCTCGGGCCATTTCGTCGCGACGATGAGGTGTTCGGCCGTCCGGCATCGTCCGCGCCTGTTCCGGCCGAGTTGGCATTTGCGTAGCGACTCGTTCACTGAGCGGTGTTGTGCTGTCGAAAGGCTGCGGCCTCACTCGGGGCGCAGCGGTTTCCGAGGCGCGAGGCGGTGGTGACGCGATGTGGCTGGTCGAATGTCCGTCGTTCTGGGACCAGGGGTTGATCCGCCCGCTCGTCACCGAGCACGGCAAGGTCGTGCTGATGTGCGATTCCTGCACCGCGGTGTGGCGGACCCCGTCCTGCATCGAGGAGTTCGACCACGTCGAGCCGGAGGCGCCGGAGTGGTCCATCGGCTCGGACACGCATGTCCGTCCGGGAACGACCCGGTGGGCCGAACTGGCCGACGTCACCTCGGCTGGGTGGGGCGACCTCCGCTGGCGCGAACTGCCCTGAACCTCGGGCGGCGCGGACTCTCGAGAAGTCCTGCACGCCCGTAGGCGGCGGGCCGAATCGCCGTGCTCGCGGGTGGACGACCGCTGCGCGAGCTTTCCTTTTCCCGGACGTCGTGCGGTCGTCTCGATCCTGTTGCAGGTCGCCGAAGCTGTGAAATTCTCCGGCTGCCCGCTGTGCTCCAGCCATCTCGGCACCACCGGCCAGGGCTGGTTCGCGCCGGTCCGGCCCTTCCTCCCGTGTTCCCTCAATTCGCTCCCTCCCCGCCGGCGGTAGTCAGTGTTACTATCTACCGGTACTCAACATCACTGACTAGCTGAAGGGCGTTCGATGGGCAAGCAGGCGACGGAGATGCTCAAGGGGACCTTGGAGGGCATCGTCCTCGCGATTCTTGCCGGGCGGCCTGCCTACGGGTACGAGATCACCTCCTGGTTGCGCGAACGGGGGTTCACGGATCTCGCCGAGGGCACCGTTTACGCGTTGCTTGTGCGGATTGAGCAGCGCGGGCTCGTCGACGTCGAGAAAGTGCCGTCCGAGAAAGGGCCGCCGCGGAAGGTTTACACGTTGAACGCTCCGGGGAGAGCGAGTCTCGACGAGTTCTGGCGGAACTGGCGGTTTCTCTCGGACCGGCTCGAACAGCTGCGCAAGGAGGGGATCGATCATGGGGAATGAAGGCAAGAGCAGATACCTGCATTATCTGGAAGTCGTCACCGGGCCGTTGGAGGACAAGAAGCGGTATCGGCGGTACAAGGCGCGCGTCGAGGAGCTGCCGCCGGATTACCGCGCGGCGATCAAGGCGTTGCACCGGTATCTGCAGTATTTCGGGCCGGGGACGGCGGAGAGCCATCTGCGGATGCTGGACGACCTGATCGACCTGTTCGAGCAGAGCGTGGCGAACGGGACGACCGTGCGGGACATCGTCGGTGCCGAACCGGTCGAGTTCGCGGAGGAGTTTCTCCGGAGCTATCCCGAGGGGAACTGGATTTCCCGGGAGCGGGCGCGGCTGACCGAATCGATCGACCGGGCCGTGGCAGGTGCGGAATGACCACGCCGGCGATTCGGGTGCGGGGGTTGCGAAAGTCCTACGGCAAGCTGGAAGTATTGCGCGGCGTCGATTTCGAGGTGGCGCGCGGCAGTATTTTCGCCTTGCTCGGGTCGAATGGGGCGGGCAAGACCACGGTCGTGCGGATTTTGTCCACGTTGCTCAAGGCTGACGCGGGGGAGGCGGAGGTCAACGGGTTCGCGGTGGCGAGCCAGGGGGCGGAGGTGCGCGAGTCGATCAGCCTCACCGGACAGTTCGCGGCGGTCGACGAAATCCTTACTGGGCGCGAGAATCTCGTGCTGGTCGCCAAGCTGCGGCATCTGAAGAATCCCGGCGGGATCGCGGACCGGTTGCTGGAGAGGTTCGCGTTGACCGACGCCGGTGCGCGGAAGGTGTCGACGTACTCCGGCGGCATGCGCCGTCGTCTCGACATCGCGATGAGCCTGATCGGGGACCCGCAGGTCATTTTCCTCGACGAGCCGACGACGGGCCTCGACCCGCAAGCGCGCAACGACGTCTGGCGCGCGGTCGAAGAGCTCGCTGAGCAGGGCGCGACGGTGCTGCTCACCACGCAGTACCTGGACGAGGCCGAACACCTCGCCGACCGGATCGCGATCCTGCACGAGGGGCGGGTGCTCGTGAACGGGACGCTGGCCGAGCTCAAGCAGCTGCTTCCGCCGGCCAAGGTCGAGTACGTCGAGAAGCAGCCGACGCTGGAAGACGTCTTCTTTTCCCTGGTCGGGGCCGGAAACAAGGGGGACGGGCAATGAGCAGCCACTTCGTCGCGGACAGCTCAGTCCTGTTAGGACGGTCGCTGCGGCACATCACCCGCAGCCTGGACACGATCATCACCACGACGATCACGCCGATCGTGATGCTGCTGCTCTTCACCTACGTCCTCGGCGGCGCGATCAACGCGGGCTCCGACTCGTACGTGACCTACCTGCTGCCCGGCATCCTGCTGATCACCATCGCGTCCGGGATCGCCTACACCGCGTTCCGGCTCTTCCTGGACCTGAAGGGCGGCATCTTCGAACGCTTCCAGTCCATGCCGATCGCGCGCTCGGCGGTGCTGTGGGCGCACGTGCTCACCTCGGTGATCGCGAACCTGATCTCGGTCGCCGTCGTGGTGGTGGTCGCGTTCGCGATGGGTTTCCGCACCAGCGCGGGACCGCTGGCGTGGCTCGCGGTGCTCGGCATTCTGGTTCTGTTCACCCTGGCGCTGACCTGGATCGCGGTGATCCCCGGTCTGACCGCCAAATCCGCGGACGGCGCGAGCGCGTTCTCCTACCCGCTCATCTTCCTGCCGTTCGTCAGCTCGGCCTTCGTGCCTACCGGCACCATGCCCGGACCGGTACGCGCCTTCGCCGAACACCAGCCGGTGACGTCGATCGTCAACACCATCCGCGACCTGTTCGCGCAGCGCCCGGTCGGCAGCGGCATCTGGACCGCACTGGCGTGGTGCGTGGGGATTCTGGTGGTGGCGTATGTCTTCGCGAACGTGATTTATCGTCGCAAGATCGCTTGAGTTACCCCGGCGCGCGGTCGTGCGGTGAAGGCTTGTCCTGAGGCTCCGCACGACCGCTACGGGACAGCGCGACGGGACAGGGTGCGTGACAGGCCGTCGCCCGACGCGTCGAACCGAGGAACGCGCCCTGCTCCCGTGCCTGCCGACGACGAGCAGCGCCTCGGCCACGCTTCCGAGCGCGACCACCGGTGCATTGGGGTGGTGGCTGGGTATCGCGCGAGCGCCGGGTAGGTGGCGGCGCTCGCGCGGTGGGTGGGGGTCCTTGGTTGTTGACGGTTGCTGGTTCGGTGCGGCTTGTCTGGCACCGGGGGCGGTGGCTAGGTATCGCGCGGGCACCAGGTGGGTGGCGGTGCTCGTGCGCTGGTCAGGGTCCTTGTGGTGGCGTGCTGGTTTGCAACCTGACTGTCGCCGCAGGATCTCGTGAGTTGCCCGAGCATGCGCGGTCGGGCGTCGTTGGCCGCCGCGGTGGCTGGTGGGTGCCGTCCGCCTGGCATCGGGGCAATGGAGGGGCACCGCGCGAGCGTCGGTGAGTGGCGGCGTTCGCGCGGTGCATGCCCGCCCGGCGTGGTGGCGGGCCGTGATCTACCGCCGCGGGATCTCTTGGCTCATCCCAAGGCCCACAGCCGTGCGTAGTGGCCGCCTGCGGCGACCAGTTCGGCGTGGGTTCCCTGTTCGACGATGCGTCCGTGGTCGAGCACCACGATCCGGTCGGCCTTCGCGGCGGTTGCGAGGCGGTGGGCGACCACGAAGGTGGTGCGGCGGCGGGCCAGGTGTTCGGTGGCGCGGAGGACGGTGGCTTCGGTGGAGGGGTCCAGGGCGGCGGTGGCTTCGTCGAGCAGGAGCACGTCCGGGTCGACGAGTTCGGCTCGGGCCAGTGCGACGAGTTGTCGCTGCCCGGCGGAGAGCGAGCGGCCTCGTTCGCCTACTGGTTGACGGAAGCCGGCGGGCAGTGCGGCTACTCCGTCCAGCGCGCCGACTGCGCGTACGGCGGCCTCGACCTCCGCGTCGGTGGCTTCCGGACGTCCATACCGCACGTTGTCCGCGACGGTGCCGGAGAACAGGTGCGCTTCCTGCGGCACCACGCCCATCCGGGCGCGCAGCGCGGGCAGGTCGTACTCGCGTACGTCGACCCCGTCGATCAACACCGCGCCGCCAGTCGCGTCGTAATAACGCGCGACGAGCTTCACCGCGGTGGACTTGCCTGCGCCGGTCGCGCCGACCAGTGCGACGGTTTCGCCTGCCGCGACGTCGAGCGTCAGGTTCTCCAAGGCCGGCTTTTCCGCACCGGCGTACGAGAAATCGACGTCCTTGAACCGCACTTCGCCGGACAGACGGGCCGGCAGTTCGACCGGCTGCTCGGCCGGGGGCACCGACGTCGGCGTGCGCAGCAGGTCGCCGATGCGGCTCAGGCCGACGCGCGCCTGCTGGTAGCCGTCGAATACCGACGACAGCTGCTGGATCGGCGAGAAGAACTGCTGCAGGTACAACAGGAAGCCCAGCAGCACACCGGCTTCGAGCGTGCCGGCCGCTACTCGGTGGGCACCGACGACCAGCACTGTGGTGGTCGCGAGATCCGAGAGCAGCGAGACGAGCGGGAAGTACGTCGCGATGTACCGCTGCGCGCGCAGCCGCGACCGGCGGTAGTCGTCGCTGCGCGACGCGAAGACCTCCGCCGAACGCTCTTCGCGCGTGTACGCCTGGGCGACGCGCAGACCGCTGACGTTCTCCTGCATGTCCGCGTTGACGACGCTCACCTTCTCGCGCGCCTCGCTGTACGCACGCGAAGCGAGCCGCCGGAACACCAGCGTGGCCACGAGCAGGATCGGCAGCATGCCCAGCGCGTACACGGCCAGCGCGGCATCGGTGACCAGCAGCGCGACCGTGATGCCCACCAACGTGAGCGCGCTGACGACCGCGGTGGCGAGGCCGGTCTGCAGGAACGTGGACAACGCGTCGACGTCCGTGGTCATCCGGGTCATGATCTTCCCGGACAGCTCGCGCTCGTAGTAGTCCAGCCCGAGCCGTTGCAGGTGCGCGTAACTGCGCACGCGCAGCGAGTACAGCACCGTCTCGCCGACGCGCGCGGTGAGCCGCGTCTGCCAGCGCACGACGAACCAGTCGGCCGCCACCACCAGCGCGCCGATCCCGGCCAGCAGCCACACCACGCTCGCCACCCCGGGCAGCACACCGTGGTCGACGCCGCGCTGGTACAGCGCGGGCAGGGCGAGCGAGGCCAGCGCGTCGGCCGCGACCAGACCGATCACCCCGACGAGCGGCCACCGCACCGGCCGCAGGATCCGGGACAGCCGGAAGCCGGGGTCCGGGGCCGTGACGTCCACATCGGACAGTCGCGGCCGGTCCGTCGCCGGGGGCAGCCGGCGCACGCCTTCCAGCAGTTCCGGGGTCGGCGGCACGTCCGCGCCGCCGCTGCCGACGAACCCGGTCCCGCCGCCGGGCGTACCGCCGCGGGACTGCGCGGCCTCGGCGAGAGCGTCGACCTCGTCGCGTTCGTCCCGCGGCCACAGGACTGCCGTGGTGCCGTCCGCGCCGGGCTCGAGGTTGTCGCAACGGTGCGGTTCTTCGACGTCGTCGCCCGGCCCGGCGACCAGCTCGCGGAACAGCGCGCACCGCGCCAGCAGCTCCTCCTCGGTGCCGACGTCGACCACTCGGCCCTGGTCCATCACCGCGATCCGGTCGGCGAGTTGCAACGTCGACCGGCGGTGCGCGATGAGCAACGTGGTGCGCTCGGCGGTGACCGCGCGCAGCGTGTCGTGGATCGCGGCTTCGGTGACGGTGTCGATCGCCGACGTCGCGTCGTCCAGGATCAGCACGCGCGGGTCCGTGAGCAGTGCACGGGCCAGTCCGAGTCGTTGCCGCTGCCCGCCGGACAGCGTGAGCCCGCGCTCGCCGACCTCGGTGGCGTACCCGTCCGGCAGTGCGCGGATGAACTCGTCCGCCTCCGCCGCGCGGGCGGCCGCGAAGACCTCCTCGTCGCTCGCGTCCGGGCGGCCGTAAGCGATGTTGTCGCGCACCGACGTGGAGAACAGGAACGCTTCCTCGAAGACCACGCCGATCGCCTGCCGCAGGTCCTTCAGCGGCACGTCGCGCACGTCCAGCCCGCCTACCCGCACCGAACCCGAGTGCACGTCGTAAAACCGGGGCAGCAGCATGGAAATCGTGGACTTGCCGGACCCCGCCGTGCCGACCAGCGCGAGCGTTTCGCCGGGGCGCGCTTCCAGGGTGAGCCCGTCGAGCACCGGGTCGCTGCGGGTGTAGCCGAATTTCACGTCGTTCAGCTCGACGCCCAGCGTGCCGGGCGGCAACGGCCGCGCGTCGGGGCTGTCTGTGACCTCCGGCTGCGCGTCGATCAGCTCGTACACCCGCTCCGCACCAGCACGCGTGAGCTGCGCCTGCACGACCAGACTGGACAGGAACCGCGCCGGTCCGATCAACGCCGCGAGATAGGTGGCGAACGCGAGGAACGTGCCGAGGCTGATCTGCCCGTTCAACGCCAGCATGCCGCCGATCGCCAGCACCGCGACCTGACCCGCGGCGGGCAGTGCCGACGTGGTCGCTGTCGGCAACGCGGACAGCTTGGCCGCGCGCAACCGCTCCGCGAAAAGCTTCCGCGCCGTGCGCTCCAGGCGCGCGACCTCGCGCGCCTCCTGCCCGAAACCCTTCACCACGCGCACGCCGGTGACGGTTTCCTCGACGTGCTGCGCGACATCCGCCGCGCGCTGCTGCGCCGACCAGGTCGCCGGGAACAACCGCCGCCTGCTCAGCGCCACGACGATCCCGACCGCGGGCGCGACCACCAACGCGATGAGCGTGAGCAGCGGCGACATCCACAGCATCGCGCCCAGCGCCAGCACCGCGAAAATCACCGAACCCGCCGACAGCGGAACCTGCATCAGCAACCCGGTGACCAGCTGCAGATCCGAGATCGCGCGCGACACGACCTGCCCGGTGCGCAACGCGTCCTGCTTCCCGCCGTCCAGCCGCGACACCGCGCCGAACACCCGGTTCCGCAGATCGTGCTGCACGTCCAACGCCAGCCGCCCGCCGACATACCGGCGCAGGAACGCCGACCCGAACGCGACGAGCTGCAACGCCACCAGCCCCACCGCGAGCCCGGCCAGCTGCGACGTATGCCCGGCCACCGCGTCGTCCACCGCCGACCGCACCAGCAACGGACTCGCCGCCTGTACGCCGACGCTCAGAATCGCCGCTGTCATCGCGAGCAAGACAACGCCGCGGTGCTCCCAGCAGGCAGCGGACAACCGGCGCACCCAGCCGACCGGTCGGGGCGCCGTCTCAGCGATCGGACGGTCTTGACGCGCAGGCGTCGCAGTGGTGGTCACATCACAAGGTTAGGGAGAGGCACCGACAATTTATTCCCGCGAGAGCCGTCGGCCCGGACCAAACGGGCACAACCGGCGCTCCCCGCGGCAGAGGTGACGAACGGCACGCCAGCGAGCCGCGAAGCACCCCGGAGGCCTCGTGGAGCAGGGAAACCCTGGTCCCGGCGGCAAACGTGAAAAGTTGAACGTTCACCTGGTCACGGGTGAGAACCCCGCCGAAATCCACCCCCGAACGAGCGCTCCCGCCCAATGTTCTTTAAGCTAGTACCCGGCGACCCGCTCCCAGTGACCCCCAGGCTGGTTGAGCGGGTCGCCCCTTCTTCCCTCCCTGTGCTCGCGCGTGGCCGCGCTTCGCCCGGGAAGGGGCGTCGTCGTACCCGGGGGCCGAGCCCCCGGACCCCCGCGGTGCCTCTGGCGGCAGTTGGGTGGTGGGTGTGGTTGGAACAAAAGAGTTGTGGGGCAACAGGAAGCGGCGAGGACCGGTCGGTCCTCGCCGCTTCCTGTTCTTGGTGGTTACGCCAGGGCGGTTTCTACTGGGGTGTGGGGGAGGTTGTGGGCCGTGGCGACTGGGGCGTTCGTCAGGGCGCCGGAGTGGGTGTTCAGGCCCAGGGCGAGGGACGGGTCCGCGGACAGCGCTTGCTTCCAGCCCTTGTCCGCCAACTGCACCGCGTAGGGGAGCGTGACGTTGGTGAGGCCGTAGGTGCTCGTGCGCGGGACTGCGCCGGGCATGTTGGCCACGCAGTAGAAGACCGAGTTGTGGACCGTGTAGGTCGGGTCGTCGTGCGTGGTCGGGCGCGAGTCGGCGAAGCAGCCGCCTTGGTCGATGGCGATGTCCACGAGGACGCTGCCCGGCTTCATCCGGGAGACCAGGTCGTTGGAGACCAGCTTCGGGGCCTTCGCACCCGGGACCAGGACCGCGCCGATGACCATGTCCGCCTCGAGGACCGATTCCTCCACGGAGAGGCGGTTCGAAGTCACGGTGCGGATGCGGCCGCCGAAGTCGTTGTCGATCTGGCGGAGGCGGTCGACGTTCGTGTCCAGGATCTCGACGTCCGAGCCGAGGCCCAGTGCGACGCGGGCGGCGTTGAGGCCCGCCACCCCGCCGCCGATGACGACCACACGGGCCGGGTGCACGCCGGGGATGCCGCCGGGCAGGACGCCCCGGCCGCCGCGCGGCTTCATCAGGGCGTAGGCACCGACCTGCGGGGCCAGGCGGCCCGCGACCTCCGACATCGGGGCCAGCAGCGGCAGCGCGCCGTTCGGCTTCTGCACCGTCTCGTAGGCGATCGCGGTGGTTCCCGCCGCCAGCAGCGCGTCGGTCAGCGGACGGTCCGCGGCGATGTGCAGGTAGGTGAACAGCACCAGATCCTTGCGCAGGCGCGGGTACTCCTCGGCGATCGGCTCCTTGACCTTCAGCACGAGCTCGCCCTCGGACCACGTCTCCTCCGCGGTGGCGAGCACCTTGGCGCCCGCGGCGACGTACTCCTCGTCCGTGATGGACGACCCGATCCCGGCACCCGTCTCGACGAAGACGTCGTGCCCGCGACCGACCAGTTCGTGCACGCCGGCCGGGGTCAACGCGACCCGGTACTCGTGCTTCTTGATCTCACGGGGAACGGCGATGCGCACTGCTTGCCTCCTGGCGGCGGTTCTGTCGAAGGTGTTGCCACTCACGGTGATCTACCCGGACGGCGGTGTCATCATTCCGCCGCCACAGTCTTGCGCGGGGTCGATAGTGCTACCAGAACAATGCGCTTGACCTCGACCGCACTCGAGGTAGTTGGCTGGCTCCCGGCGGAGAATCGAGGAAGGGCTTACATGCGAGCGGTGTGGCTGCGGGAGTTCGGCGGGCCGGCGGTGCTGGAAGCGGGGGAGGCCCCCGATCCGGCTCCCGGGCCGGGGCAGGTGCTGATCGAGGTGGCGTTCGCGAACGTCACCTTCGTGGAAACGCAGTTCCGGGCGACGGGGTCGGGGCCGTACCAGGCCGCGCTGCCGATGGTGCCCGGCAACGGAGTCGGGGGTGTGATCAGCCGCGCCGGGGAGGGCGTGGACCTGTCACTGGTCGGAAAACGCGTGGTGACGTCGACTGGCGGCAGCGGCGGTTACGCCCAGCGCGTGGTCGTGGACGCGGAGCTGGTCTTCCCGGTGCCGCACGCGCTGAGCCTCGACGCGGCGGTCGCGTTGCTGGCCGACGGCCGCACCGCGACCGGGCTGGTGCACACGACGGAGGTAGCGCCAGGGGAACGGGTGCTCGTCGAGGCTGCCGCAGGAGGGGTCGGCAGCCTCCTGGTGCAACTGGCGAAGGCCGCGGGCGCGGAGGTCGTGGCAGCGGCGGGCGGCCCGGAAAAGCTTGCCCAAGCCCGGGAATTGGGCGCGGATTTGGCGGTCGACTACACCGATCCGCAGTGGACCGCGGAGGTCGGGGAGGTGGACGTGGTGTTCGACGGCGTGGGAGGCGCGGTCGGCACCGCCGCCTTCACCCTGGTGCGACCCGGCGGCCGGATGGCGCTTTACGGTCTGGCAAGCGGTTCATGGTCCGAAGTGTCCGAAGCGGACGCTGCCGCGCGCGGCGTCAAACTGGTCCGGTCTATCGGCGACGCGGCGGCGATGCGCGGCTACACCGAATCAGCGCTGGCGGCCGCCGCGTCCGGACAGCTCACGCCGGTGATCGGGCAGCGGTTCCCGCTGGAACGCGCGGCCGACGCGCACGCGGCGATCGAATCGCGCGGCACGATCGGGAAGACGCTGCTGGTCGCGTGACGCGGTTTCGCTGCGGCTTGTGCGGTGGGCACCCCGAAGTTGATTGTGACTACGGCGCGGGGGTGGGGTGGGTGCCTGGTTGGCCGGGTGCGTCGGCTGCGGTTGGCGGTGGGGACTCATGCGGAAGCGTTGCGCGGCAACGATCTCAGCTATCAGGTCAGCTCCAGCGGAGCGCGATCAGCTGGGTGAGCAGGGCGAGCCGGACGTCGGGGTCGTCGAGGTTCAGCGGGACCAGTTCCAGCAGCCGTTTCATTCGGTATCGCAACGTGTTCGGGTGAATCCGCAGCCGTTCCGCGGCGGCGCGGGGGTCGCCGGGGTGGCGGAGCCATTCGTACAGGGTGTCGACGTACCCGGCGTTGCTCGCTTCGTCGTGCGCCTGCAGCACGCCGAGCGGGCCGAGTTCGGACACCTGTGCCGTTGCTGCCCCAGCGGCGGCACGGTGCAAAACCAGCGCGGTCCAGGCCTCGTCGTAAGCCACGACGCGACCCTCGACCAGTCCCGCCCGCAGCAGTCCCAGCGCTTCGTCGGCCTGGGCTCGCGACGCGGCCAGCGCAGTCGGATCGCCCGGCGCGCCCGCTGCCGCGCGCGGAAGCCCGCCCCGGCGAGACGCGGGTTGGGCGAGCAGCGCCTCCCGCAGTTCCGGCCAGCCGCCCTCGCCGGGACGATCCGGCACCACGACGTACAGCAACCCGCCCAAGTCGGCCGCGACCGGACGCCGTCCGAAACCCTGCGAAATCCGTTCCAGCAACGCCAGCAACAGGCCCTCGGCGTCCCGGCTGTCGCCACCGCTGACGTCCACGACAACTACTCGGTGCGGCTCGTCGGCCAGGTCCAGTTCGGCGACCACCCGGCGCGGCGGGACCTGTCCTTCCAGGACCGCGCGCAACAGTTCGGCGGAAGCCCGGCGCTGCGCGTCCGTGTGCGCGCGCCGCCGCAGCAGATGCAGTGCGACCACCGGGGCCGCGTCCGCGAAAGCCGCCGCGCGTTCCTCCGAGACCGGGCCCGGGACGACGGCCCACATCGAGCCCAGCAGTTCGCCGCCCATCCGGATAGGCACGATCAGCCGCGGCAGGGTGCCGTCGCGCTGGGCCGGGACGAAGATCGTTTGCCTGCCGCGGGAAAGCTCGCGGAAAACGCCGCGCGAACGGAACCGGGCCAGCACGTCGTCCGGGATGCGGCGGCCCATGATCGTCGCCACGCGCGCCGGGTCGGTGAGGTCCTGGCGCGCGGAGTAGGCGAGGACGCGCGAGTTGGTGTCCTCGATCGTCACCGACGCGTCGACCACCGCGGCCACCGCGTCGGCGAGCCGGAAAAGATCGCCGGAACCCGGATCGCCGCCTTCTTCGAGCGCTTCGGATTCGTCGGCGAGCGCGTCCAGAACCGTGCGCAACAGCCAGACCAGCTGAGCCCACGACGTCGCCGCGTGCACCTGGATCAACGCGATCCCAGCCGACTTCGCCGCGCGCCGCACCGACTGTTTCGCGGCCAGCGGCGGTTTCAGCAACACCGCTGCCGCACCCTGCCCGGCGCTCATCCGGATGAGCGCAGCGGCATCGGCCGACTCGATCGTGGCGACGCCCAGCACCAGGTCACCCGCCGCGATGGAGGACTCGGCGCCCGGCTCGGCGATCACCACGTCGCCGACCGCCGGACAGTCCTCCGGCACGAGAAGCGCGTGGAGCAGCGTGGGACCGACCCGGTCCACCACGCTGCGCACCGAAACCACAGCTACCTCCACCGCTTCTGACGTTCTTGCTGGAACGGTAGAAGACCGCGCCGGTTTCGCCACCCGCGGCACTAGATTAGGGCGATCGGGACGGAGCGGAGGACCGGATGAGCATTCAAGGCGTGCACAAGATCCTGGTCGAGGTGACCGACCTGCAGCGCGCGAAGACGTTCTGGAGCGAGATCGCGGGGTTCGAAGTGACCACCGACGTGCCCTACGACGACCAGGGCAACCGCTGGGTCGAACTGACCTCGCCGGACGGGACGGTCTTCGTGCTGAACGTGGTGCCGGAGGTCGGCCGCGGGAGCCGTCCGGAGCTGCCGACCGCCGGTTATTTCTTCTACGCCGACGACGTGGAGCGCACCTACCGCGAATTGTCCGCCAAAGGAGTGGATTTCCCGGCGAAACCGGAGAAGCAGCCATGGGGCTGGTGGGCCATGTTCACCGACTCGGAAGGGAACCGGTTCGCCTTGCAGCAGCGCGAGTGAACACCGTGGACCACGGCTTGAAGTACGACACCAGCGTCGCCAGCAAAAGCAGCGTCAGCCCGACACTCATCGCCCCCGTGCCCGACACCGCGTTCGCACCGACGATCTCGCCGCGCGACGCCTGCTCGCCGTGCGCGACGAAAGACGGGACCACCAGCAGGTTTCCGCCGGCGAACAGGGCAAGCGTCGCCAGCAGCTTCCACAGCACCCAGTGGTAGCGCACCAGCTTCCACTTCGTGCCGAGTCCGAGCACGACCCCGGTGGCCAGGGCGAGCAGGCTGGCCGGGAAATAGAGCGTCCCGGCGAGCACCCCGGCGATGACGTTCGCGCTGCGCGTGGTCACCGGATCGGAGCCGGCGATCGCGAGAATGCTGCACACCAGCACCGCGAGTTCGGCTCCGATCCAGCCGACCGACGTGACGACGTGGCCGAACAGGAACCACTTCCGGGTCGCCGGCCGCATTCTCCAGTCCATGCGCCTGAGCGTGCGCCGCACCGCGGGGTCGCGTCGTCCGTCAGCGTTCGGCATTTGTTCCTACGTCCGGGTGCGTAGGGCTCTCATCCCGTGAGACCTGTTGGGCGTTTCGTCCGGCCTGGTTAGCGTCGGCGCCCAGCCGACCCGTTCACGACCGCTAGGAGCGAGCACATGCCGGAAGACGCCACGAGCTGGTCCTTCGAGACCAAGCAGATCCACGCGGGGGCGGCGCCCGACCCGACCACCGGCGCCCGCGCGACGCCGATCTACCAGACGACCTCGTACGTCTTCCGCGACACGCAGCACGGGGCGGATCTGTTCAGCCTCGCCGAGCCCGGCCACATCTACACGCGCATCAACAACCCGACTCAGGACGTGCTGGAGCAGCGCGTCGCCACTCTCGAAGGCGGCGTCGCCGGGCTCGCGTTCGCTTCCGGCTCGGCGGCGGTCACCGCGGCGATCCTGACCCTGGCCAGCGCGGGCGACCACTTCGTCACCAGCCCGTCGCTGTACGGCGGCACTTACAACCTGTTCCACTACACGCTGCCGAAGCTCGGCATCGAGGTCACCTTCATCGACGACCAGGACGACGCGGAGCAGTGGCGGGCCGCGGTCCGGCCGAACACCAAGCTGTTCTTCGCCGAGACGCTGGCCAACCCGAGCAGCGCCGTCCTCGACATCCGCAAGGTCGCCGACGTCGCGCACGAAGCCGGGGTCCCGCTGGTCGTGGACAACACGGTGCCGACGCCGTACCTGGTTCGCCCGATCGAGCACGGCGCGGACATCGTCGTGCACTCGGCGACCAAGTACCTCGGCGGTCACGGAACGGCGGTCGCCGGTGTGCTGGTCGACGGCGGCACCTTCGACTTCGGCAAGGACCCGGCCCGCTTCCCGGGCTTCAACGAGCCCGACCCGAGCTACCACGGTCTCAAGTACTGGGAGGCGCTCGGCCCGGGCGCGTTCGCGGCCAAGGCGCGCGTGCAGATCCTGCGCGACACCGGCGCGGCGATCGCCCCGCTGAACACCTTCCTCATCCTGCAGGGCATCGAGACGCTCTCGCTGCGGCTGGAGCGGCACACCGCCAACGCGCAGGCTCTCGCGGAATGGCTGGAAGAGCGCGACGAGGTCGAGAAGGTCTACTACGCCGGTCTGCCGTCGAGCCCGTACCACGCGGCGGCGCAGAAATACCTGCCGCGCGGCGTCGGCGCGGTGCTGTCGTTCGAGCTGCGCGGCGGCGTCGAGGCGGGACGGAAGTTCGTCGACGGCACCGAACTGCACAGCCAGCTGGTGAACCTCGGCGACGTCCGCAGCCTGATCGTGCACCCGGCCTCGACCACGCACAGCCAGCTCGGCCCCGAGGAACAGGTCGCCGCCGGCGTCACGCCGGGCCTCGTGCGGCTCGCCGTCGGACTGGAAGGAATCGAGGACCTGAAGGCCGACCTCGAGGCGGGCTTCCGGGCCGCCAAGGCGGCGCTGTGACGGATCCCGGCGCGAGTCCCCCGCCCGTCACCGGCGCGTGGCGGGCAGGGGACCCACCCGGCAGACGGCACTGGTCCACCGGCCCCGGCGCACTCGCGCTGGAGGCCGGTGCGACCCTGCCCAGCTACACCCTCGCGTACGAAACGTGGGGAACGCTCAACTCCGACGGGTCCAACGCCGTCCTCGTCGAGCACGCTCTCACCGGCGACAGCCACGCCGCCGGCCCCGCGGAACCCGGGCATCCGAGTCCCGGATGGTGGGACGGCCTGATCGGCCCCGGCAAGGCTTTCGACACCGACGAACTGTTCGTCGTTGCCCCTAACGTCCTAGGCGGCTGTCAGGGCTCGACCGGACCGTCCTCGCCCGCGCCGGACGGCGAGGCGTGGGGCAGCCGATTCCCGACCCTGACCGTCCGAGACCAGGTCAACGCCGAAGCTGCACTCGCGGACGCACTCGGCATCGAACGCTGGGCCGCGGTCGCCGGCGGTTCGATGGGTGGGATGCGCGCCCTCGAATGGGCAGTAAGTCAACCCGAACGGGTGGCCTCCGCGCTCGTTCTCGCTTCGACCGCCCGCGCGTCCGCCGAGCAAATCGCCTGGGCCGCACCGCAACTGCACGCGATCCGAGGCGACCTGGCCTGGCGCGGCGGCGACTACTACGCCGCAGCCGAAGGCCCTTACCGAGGACTGGGCGTGGCCCGGCGGATCGCGCACGTGACTTACCGCTGCGAACCCGAACTGGAGACGCGTTTCGGGAACCGTCCGCAGCAAGACGAGGATCCGCTGGCCGGCGGCCGGTTCGCGGTCGAGTCCTATCTGGACCATCACGCGGACAAGCTCGCCCACCGCTTCGACGCGGGTTCCTACGTGGTGCTCACCGAATCCATGAACACCCACGACGTCGGACGCGGCCGGGGCGGGGTAGCTGCCGCCTTGAGCCGGGTCACCGCGCGCACCGTGGTCGCCGCGGTGGACAGCGACCGGCTTTACCCGCCATACCAATCGCACGAGATCGCGGCGGGTGTCGGCGCCGAGGCCACGGTGCTGGCTTCGCCGTACGGCCACGACTCGTTCCTCATCGAGACCGAGCAGATCGCGGCGCTGGTCAAGTCCCTGCTGGGCTGACCTCGCCCGCCGGACGTTCCGTGAAGGACTCCTTGAGGGAATCAGATTCCCTCAAGGAGCCCTTCACGGACTTCGATCCGGCCCTGCGAATGGTCAGCCGATAGCCGAGGTCAACGGCGAGTAATACCCGCCCCGCTGCCCGGCGGCGGTCGGGTGGTACGACTCGTCCACCGGCCAGGTCAAGCTGTGCAGGTAGTCGCTGGCCGCCGAGCAGATGTTGTGCCCGTCGAACGCCGGACGGACGTCCACGAACTTCCCGCCAGCGGCGGAAACCCGGGACGAAATCACCGAAGCGAGCGTGTCCGCCCCGGAGTTGATCGCCGACCGCTTGGTGTCGCTCAGCCCGACGTTGCACGATCCGGGCACGGTGTAGAACCGCGGATAGGACAGCACGACCAGCTGAGCTGCGGGGGCCTTGCTCTTGGCCGCCGAGTACACCTTGTCCAGCAGCCCAGGCAGGGTGTTCTGGGCGTAGGTCTTGGCGGTGTTGACCCGGTCCACGCAGGTCTGGTCGGTTCCCAGCGTGCAGGTCTTGATCACGTCGGTGAACCCGGCGTCGTTGCCGCCCACGGTGAGCGTGATCAAGGTGGCGTTGGACGGCATCGAGCTGATCTGGGTCAGCACGTCGCTGGTCTTCGCGCCCGAGCAGGCGAGGAAGGTGAAGGTGGTGCCGGAGTGGGCGTTGGCCCACAGCTGGCCGTACGCGTTGGCACTGCGTTTGCAGCTGCCGGAATCGCCGTAGCTCCCGGCGCCCACTCCGGAGGAGTAGGAGTCGCCGAGCGCGACGTAGTTTTGCGACGCAGCGCTCGCACCGGTGGCGAAGCCGAGCGAGGCAGCGAGAGCGACCCCCAGGGCCGCGCACATCCGAAGGACGCGTCGTGATGGTTGACGGGTGTTTGCAGCCATAGGTCACTCCTGTCGTGACAGCTTGACGCGGTAAAGCTTTACCAGGTGCAATCCCCACGAGACACCCCTGAAATCCGGGTGCGTCCACTTGGCTCAAGCAGGAAGTAGGACGGTAAGTTAGCGTTCGCTAACCGGGGGACCTACTATGTGCGGATGTCGGCGAATTCCCTCCCACTGGTGAACGGCGCGAAGCCGAACAGGCGGGAACAGATTCTCTCCGCCGCCGCCGAGCTGTTCGCCCATCACGGTTTCCACGGCGTCGGCATCGACGACATCGGCGCGGCCGTCGGCATCTCCGGTCCCGCGCTGTACCGGCATTTCCGCAGCAAGGACGCGATCCTCGGGGAAATGCTCAACTCGATCAGCCACTACCTGCTCGAAGGCGGCACCGCGCGCGCCGAGGCGGGCGGCACCCCGGACGAGCTGCTGGCCGCGCTCGTACGGTTCCACGTCGACTTCGCGCTCGAGCATCCGGCGCTCATCACCGTGCAGGAGCGCAATCTCGCGAACCTCACCGACGGTGACCGGAAACAGGTGCGCGCGCTTCAGCGCCAGTACGTCGAGGTGTGGGTGCGGGCGATTCGCGAAGCTGTGCCCGGTCTCGGCGAACGCCAGGCGCGGTCAGCGGCACACGCCGTGTTCGGCTTGATCAACTCGACGCCCTACAACCGCCATCTCGGTGACGGCGCGCTCGCCGATCTGCTGTGCCGTCTTGCGCTGGGTGCGCTTTCCGCGGCGGGCTGAGGCCGCGATCCGGGGTATCCCGCCGGCCGCCGGTCTGGTGTTTGATAGGCACGTGACCGCGGACCGGAGCGAAGGCGAGCAGCGGCTCGTCGAGAAGGCGCAGCGCGCGCTCGTCGCCATCAGCCTTGGCGAGGACACGGAGGCGCTGGAAGAGGTCACGCCCACGTCCGGGGAGCCCGCCGAACGCGACGAGGAAACCAAAGAGCTGATGCTGCTGCTCTTCGGCGAGTGCAGCGCGATGGTGTCCACCCTCGGCGACGGCGGCACCGCCCCGGTCAAGGTGCAGGTTTTCGACGAGGCGGGCGAAGAGGTTTCGATCGACCAGGCCGACCCGCCGGTCCGCACCGCGGTCCGCACGCTGCTCGCCGAGGTGCACGGCAACACCGCCGCCGCGCGCGAGCAGGTCGAGATCGCGTTGGCCAGCGCCGCCCCGAACGAGGTGGACAGCCTTCTGCTGCAGGCGCTGCGCTGGACGATCCGGCTGTCGGTCGCATGCCTCGAACGGGATCTGCCGGTGGCCGGCTGGATCTCCGACGCCGTCGCGGGCTGACTGTTCCCTCTTTCACCCGGTCGCGTGGCCGGGTGCTTCGTGCTGGGCTGGACAGCCGCGTTAACGAGCACTAACATCTCCGGCGGAGTTAACGACCGCTAACGTCTCGACGGAGAGCCATGGACACGCCGGTACTGCGCAGTTCCGCGGATCCGAACAGCGACACCTTCGCCCGCAGCGTCACCTCGCACGGAGAATTGGTCGAGGATCTGCACAAGCGGCTCGCCGCCGCCCGGCTCGGCGGGCCGGAGAAGTCGCGCGCCCGCCATGTGGAACGCGGCAAGCTGCTGCCCCGTGACCGGGTGGACACGCTGCTCGACCCGGGATCCCCGTTCCTCGAGCTTTCCCCGCTCGCGGCCACCGGGCTGTACGACGACGAGGCCCCGTCCGCGGGCATCATCACCGGGATCGGGCGGGTGTCCGGCCGCGAATGCGTGATCGTGGCCAACGACGCCACGGTCAAGGGCGGCACGTACTACCCGATGACGGTGAAGAAGCACCTGCGGGCGCAGGAAGTCGCACTGCACAACAACTTGCCGTGCATTTACCTGGTGGACTCGGGCGGCGCGTTCCTTCCGCGACAGGACGAGGTCTTCCCGGACCGCGAGCACTTCGGCCGGATCTTCTACAACCAGGCCACTATGTCCGCGCGCGGGATCCCGCAGATCGCCGCAGTGCTCGGCTCGTGCACCGCGGGCGGCGCGTATGTCCCGGCAATGAGCGACGAAGCGGTCATCGTGCGCAATCAGGGCACGATTTTCCTCGGCGGCCCGCCGCTGGTGAAGGCCGCGACCGGCGAGGTCGTCACGGCCGAGGAACTGGGCGGCGGCGATGTGCACGCGCGCCAGTCCGGCGTCGCCGACCACCTCGCGGACGACGACGCGCACGCCTTGCGCATCGTCCGCGACATCGTTTCCACCCTCGGCCCGCGGACGCCGCGGCCGTGGGACGTCAAAGCGGTCGAACCGCCCGAGGTGGACGAACGCGAGCTGTACGGCGTGGTGCCGACGGATTCGCGCACCCCGTACGACGTGCGCGAGGTCATCGCCCGCGTCGTCGACGGCAGCCGGTTCGCGGAGTTCAAGAAGGAATACGGCTCGACGCTCGTCACCGGGTTCGCGCACATCCACGGCCACCCGGTCGGCATCATCGCGAACAACGGCGTGCTGTTCGCCGAGTCCGCGATGAAGGGCGCGCACTTCATCGAACTGTGCGACCGGCGTTCGATCCCGCTGGTGTTCCTGCAGAACATCACCGGCTTCATGGTCGGGCGCGCGTACGAGGCGGGCGGCATCGCCAAGCACGGCGCGAAAATGGTCACCGCGGTGGCCTGCGCGCGGGTGCCGAAGTTCACCGTGATCATCGGCGGCTCCTTCGGCGCGGGCAACTACTCCATGTGCGGCCGCGCGTATTCGCCGCGGTTCCTGTGGATGTGGCCGAACGCGCGGATTTCCGTGATGGGCGGCGAGCAGGCGGCTTCGGTGCTGTCGACGGTGCGCCGCGACGCGATCGAGGGTCGCGGCGGCGAATGGTCCACAGAGGACGAAGAAGCCTTCAAGGACCCGATCCGCGAGCAGTACGAGGAACAAGGCAGCCCGTACTACTCCACTGCGCGGCTGTGGGACGACGGCGTGATCGACCCGGCGGACACCCGCACGGTGCTCGGGCTCGCGCTGTCGGCCGCGGCCAACGCGCCTTTGCCTGAGGTCAACTACGGCGTCTTCCGGATGTGATGAGCGTGTTCGACACTGTTTTGGTCGCCAACCGCGGGGAGATCGCGGTTCGCGTAATCCGGTCGCTGCGGGCGCTCGGAATCCGCTCGGTCGCGGTGTACAGCGACGCGGACGCCGACGCCCGGCACGTGCGCGAGGCGGACACCGCGGTGCGCCTCGGCCCGGCCGAAGCGGCGAAGAGCTACCTGTCGATCCCGGCGATTGTCTCGGCGGCAAAGGAAACCGGCGCGCAGGCGGTACATCCCGGATACGGCTTCCTCGCCGAAAACACCGCGTTCGCGCGGGCCTGCGCGGAGGCGGGGCTGGTGTTCATCGGCCCGCCGCCGGAAGCGATCGACAAGATGGGCGACAAGATCCGGGCGAAGGCCACGGTGTCCGCGGCCGGTGTTCCGGTGGTGCCCGGTGCGTCCGATATGGACATTCCGGAGGGCGGATTCGCCGAAGCGGCGGCGAAGGTCGGTTATCCGCTGCTGCTGAAGCCGTCCGCCGGTGGTGGCGGCAAGGGCATGCGCCTGGTGCACCAAGAGTCCGAATTGGAGGCTGCGGTCGAGTCCGCTCGCCGGGAGGCGAAGAGTTCGTTCGGCGACGACACCCTGCTCATGGAGCGGTTCGTCACCACGCCGCGGCACATCGAGATCCAGGTGCTGGCCGACACGCACGGCACCGTGCTGCACCTCGGCGAACGCGAATGCAGTCTGCAGCGGCGGCACCAGAAGATCATCGAGGAAGCGCCGTCGGTGCTGCTGGACGAGGCGACGCGGGCGAAAATGGGCGCGGCGGCCGCCGAAGCCGCGCGGTCCGTTGGGTACGTCGGAGCCGGCACGGTCGAGTTCATCATGTCCGCGCACAACCCGGACGAGTTCTTCTTCATGGAGATGAACACCCGGCTGCAGGTCGAGCACCCGGTCACCGAGATGGTGACCGGCCTCGACCTGGTGTCCTGGCAGGTGCGGGTGGCGGCGGGGGAGCCGCTCGGGCTGACGCAGGACGACGTGCGCCTCGACGGGCACGCGGTCGAAGCCCGGGTGTACGCCGAGGACCCGGCGCGCGGGTTCATCCCGACCGGCGGCACGGTGCTGGCGGTGCACGAGCCTTCCGGCGATGGGGTGCGAGTCGACTCGTGGATGTCGGTCGGCGCGGTGGTCGGTTCCAACTACGACCCGATGCTGGCGAAGATCATCGCGCACGGCCCGGACCGGGCGTCGGCCCTGCAAAAGCTGGATCGCGCACTCGCCGACACCGCGTTGCTCGGCCTCGGCACGAACATCGCGTTCCTGCGCGGCCTGCTCGCCGACGAGGACGTCCGCGCCGGACGGCTGGACACCGAACTGGTGGACCGGCGACTGTCCGCATTGGTCTCCTCGGACGTCCCGCCGGAGTTTTTCGTCGCCGCGGCGATGGATCGGCTGATCTCGCTGCAGCCCACCGGCGCGATCGTGGACCCGTGGGACATCCCGAGCGGGTGGCGGCTCAGCGGCCCTGGCGGGGTCACTTTCCGCTTGCGGACGGGGGAAACCCAGGCCGTGGTGCGGGTCGAGGGCACCCCGGCGGACGCTTCGGTGCGGGTGGACGACGCCGAACCGGTGCGCGTTTCCGCCCGCCGGGAAGGTGATCTGCTGGAAGTCCGCCGGGCGAACGGCGTGGAGCGGTACCGCTGCGCCGACGGTCCACAACGGACAGTGTGGCTGGCCCGCGAAGGCCGGTCGTTCGCGTTCGCCGACCAGGAGGTGACGCTGTCCTCGCGCGGCGAGGCGGCGGGCGCCGGTCCGGTGAAGAGCCCGATGCCGGGAACGGTGCTGGTGGTGAAGGCCTCCGAAGGCGACGTGGTGAGCGCGGGGACTCCGCTGCTGGTCGTCGAGGCGATGAAGATGGAGCACACCGTGACCGCGCCGATCGACGGTGTGGTGACTGAGCTTTCGGTGCGGGTCGGCCAGCAGGTCGCGCTCGACGAGACGCTGGCCGTGGTGAGCGCAGCAGAGGAGAAGCAGTGATCGACTTCCGGCTGGACGAGGAATACGAAGCGCTTCGCAAAACGGTCGAGGACTTCGCGCAGGCGGAGGTCGCGCCGGTGATCGGCCCGCTGTACGAGAAGGAAGAATTCCCGTACGAGCTGGTCGCCAAGATGGGCGAGATGGGCCTGTTCGGCCTGCCGTTCCCGGAGGAATTCGGCGGCATGGGCGGGGATTACTTCGCGCTGTGCCTCGCGCTGGAGGAACTCGCGCGGGTCGATTCCTCGGTCGCGATCACGCTGGAGGCGGGGGTTTCGCTCGGCGCGATGCCCATCTACCGCTTCGGCACCCAGGAGCAGAAGGAAACCTGGCTGCCCATGCTGACCACGGCCGAGGCGCTCGGCGGCTTCGGCCTCACCGAGCCCGGCGGCGGCTCCGACGCCGGGGCCACGCGCACGCGCGCCCGGCTCGACGGCGACGAGTGGGTCATCAACGGCAGCAAGGCGTTCATCACCAACTCCGGCACCGACATCACGAAGCTGGTCACGGTCACCGCGGTCACCGACGTGATGGAGAACGGCCGCAAGGAGATCTCGGCGATCATCGTCCCGTCCGGCACGCCGGGCTTCACGGTGGCCCCGAAGTACTCGAAGGTCGGCTGGAACTGCTCGGACACCCACGAACTGTCCTTTTCGGACGTCCGGGTCCCGGCGGAGAACCTGGTCGGCAAGCGGGGCCGCGGCTACGCGCAGTTCCTGTCCATTTTGGACGAGGGCCGCGTGGCGATCGCCGCGCTGAGCGTCGGACTCGCGCAGGGCTGCGTGGACGAATGCCTCAAGTACGCGAAGGACCGCGTCGCGTTCGGCCACCGGATCGGCGAGTACCAGGCGATCCAGTTCAAGATCGCGGACATGGAGGTCCGCGCGCACACCGCCCGGCTGGCGTACTACCAGGCGGCGTCGAAGATGCTGCGCGGCGAACCGTTCAAGAAGGAAGCGTCGATCGCGAAACTGGTGGCGTCGAACGCGGCGATGGACAATGCCCGCGACGCGACGCAGATCTTCGGCGGATACGGCTTCATGAACGAATTCCCGGTCAGCCGCTTCTACCGCGACGCGAAGATCCTGGAAATCGGCGAGGGCACCAGCGAGGTCCAGCGGATGCTCATCGCGCGCCACCTCGGGGTCGGCGCCTGAGACCCAGCGTCGCCGGGGCGTCCGGGCGGAGTCCCGGCGGCGCTGCTTCATTCGTCCCAGTGGTGGTTTCCCGTTCGCGTCGGCTGGGCCGCGCCCATCGACCAGGGACAACTCCGCCGCGCGGTCGCCACGGCACCCACCACCGAGAAGTCCTTATTGCGGGCTTATGGCGTTCACGGTCCGGCCTGGGGTCGCCGGAGACGCAGACGTGTTGCTGGGGTTCTTTGACGACGCCGTCGAGTCGCGGCTGCTTGAGTACTCGATGGACGAGGCGAAGCGGCGCGGGATCGACCTCGTGCGCGTCGACTGCTGGGCGGGCGGCGACGGCGATCTGCCGCGCTACTACGAGAGCCAGGGCTTCAAGCCGACCGAACAGTTCACCGTCGACGGCTGGCTCGGCCAGGTCCTGGAACAGCGGGTTGGGGGATAGCGGCACGTCCTGATCCGGAGGACGATATTGGCTAAGTGTCAATAGAGCCGAGGAGTCCTCCATGGCCAGGCAGTCGCTCTCCGGAAAGGTCGTTGTCGTCACGGGCGGCGCGCAGGGCATCGGGGCGGCCACCGCCGCCGCGCTGCGCCGGCGCGGCTGCCGCCTCGTGCTTGGCGACCTAGACCGGATCCGCGCGGAAAAGACCGCGGGCGAGCTAGGTCCGGACGTGGTCGCGTCGCCGCTGGACGTCACCGACACGGCCGCTTTCACCGCGTTCCTGGACGACGTCGAACGCACCATCGGGCCGATCGACGTGCTGATCAACAACGCCGGCATCATGCCTCTCGCGCCGCTGGACGAGGAGGACGACGCGGCCACGCGGCGGCTGCTGGAGATCAACGTGCACGCGGTCGTGCACGGCACGCGCGAGGCCGTCAAACGGATGAAGCCGCGCGGTCGCGGGCACATCGTGAACGTGGCGTCGATGGCCGGAAAGTCCGGATTCCCCGGGGCGGCCACGTACTGCGCTACGAAACACGCCGTGGTCGGGCTGTCCGAGGCGGTGCGGCTGGAGCTGCGCGGCACCGGCGTCGAAGTGTCGTGCGTGATGCCCGCGGTGGTGCGCACGGAACTCGCGTCCGGGCTGGGCGAAGCGCGGTTCATCAAGTCGGTGGGGCCGGACGATGTCGCGGCGGCGATCGTCGACGCGCTGGAGCGGCCGAAGTTTGACGTCTTCGTCCCGAAATCGCTCGATCTGACCGGCCGGATCACCCGGCTGTTCCCGCGCGCGTTCGGCGAATGGCTGGTGCGCGCGCTCGGCGGCGACCAGCTGCTGGCGTCGGCCGCGCATTCGCCCGAGCGCGCCGAGTACGAGGGCCGGGCCGCCCGGAGCGCGCCGTCGTCCGTCCCGCCTGGTGGGAGCGTCTGATGTGGACGTGCGCTTGCCGGGTGCTTGCGGGAGTGGCGTGTTGATGCCGCGCCCGCGCGCAAGGCAAGATGCCCGGCAGATGACGAGCTCCAGGAGGCACTAGATGGTTTCCCCACCGGCCCGGTTGGCTGCCGCGGCGGCCAATGTCGTGGGCAAGGTGTTCCAGGGTGGGGTCGCCGATCTGCGGCCGATGCCGAGGGTGCTGATCGACCAGGGGCCCAACCGGTCGGTGTACCGGATGACGCACGGAGTGAGCGAGACGTCGGGCCTGCCGGTGCTGCTGGTGCCGCCGCTGGCCGCGCCCGCGCTGTGCTTCGACCTGCGCCGCGGCTGCAGCCTCATCGAGCACCTGGTCGAGGGCGGACGGCCGACCTACCTCGTGGACTACGGCATGGTCGCCTTCTCCGACCGCCGCCTCGGCATCGAGCACTGGATCGACGAGGTGCTGCCGAGGGCGATCCGGAAGGTCAGCCAGGACGCCGGCGGACAGCGCGTGCACCTGGTGTCGTGGTCGCTCGGCGGGATCTTCTCCATGCTGGTCAGCGCCGATCAGCCGGACCTGCCGATCGAATCGATCACCGCGGTCGGCTCGCCGGTCGACTTCACCGCGATCCCGATCGTCGCGCCGTTCCGCCCGCTCGTGGACCTCACCGGCGGGCATCTGCTCACCCCGGTGTACCGGGTGTTCGGCGGCGCACCGTCCTATTTGGTCACGCGCGTGTTCCGGGCCACCGGGATCTCCAAGGAGATCACGAAACCGCTGGCGATCCTGAAAAACCTCGACGATCGCGACTACCTCGCGCAGATCGAGGCGGTGGACCACTTCATGGACAACATGTACGCCTACCCCGGGCGGACGTTCGGCCAGCTGTACCACCGGTTGTTCCGCACCAACGACCTCGCCGAGGGGACCGTCGACCTGAACGGGCGCAAGATCAGCCTGTCCGACGTGAAGAAGCCGATGCTGGTGGTGGCGGGCGAAAACGACACCATCGCGCCGCGGGCGTCGGTGGAACGCGTGGTGCACCTGCTGGAAAACGCGCCGGAGGTCCGGTTCCGCACCGCGCCCGGCGGGCACCTCGGCGTCCTGACCGGCCGCCGCGCGCGGGGCACGACCTGGCGTTACCTCGACGAGTTCCTGGACGATCTGGTCGGCTGACCGGCGGAGAGCACTCCGACATCCGCCGCGAAGTCGGTAAAAAACCGGCGGTACCGTGGGCTGGTGATCGCTGCATACGTGACGTCGCTCGGCGACAGTTCCGAGATCAAGGTCGGTCAGCTTCCGGACCCCGCGCCGGGTCCGCGCGAGGTGCTGGTGAAGGTCTCCGCGGTGGCGGTGAACCACGTCGACACCTTTGTCCGCTCCGGCGCGTATCCCACCGCGGTTTCGTTCCCGTTCGTCATCGGCCGGGATCTGGTGGGCACTGTTGTCTCCTCGCCAGTGAACCGCTTCGCTCCCGGCGACCGCGTGTGGTGCAACAGCCTCGGCCACGACGGCCGGCAGGGTTCCTTCTCCGAGTACTGCACGGTGCCCGAAGACCGGCTTTATCGCTTGCCGGACGGGGTTTCCGACGACGCCGTCGCTGTCCTGCACACCGCCGCCACGGCGTACCTGGGCCTCTTCGAGCACGCCGACGCCGGTTACGGCGAAACGATCGCAGTGCTCGGCGCGGCCGGCGGCGTCGGCAGCGCGGTCGTCCAACTTGCTTCGACCGCTGGCCTGCGGGTCATCGCGACCGCCCGCGCCGAGGACGCGGAATGGTGCCGGGAATGCGGTGCCGACGAGGTTTTCGACTATTCCGATCCCGACCTCTACCGCAAACTCCCCGCAGTGGATCTGTTGTGGGACAACGCGGGCCGCCACGACCTGGTCTCCGCGGTGCCGCTGTTGTCTCGCGGCGGCCGTATCGTGGCGATGTCCGGAATGCAGTCGACACCGACGCTGCCGATCGGCGAGCTGTACACGCGCGACGCCAGCATTCGCGGTTTCGCCATCAGCAACGCCGGTGTCTCCGCCTTGGGTTCGGCTGCCCGAGTGATCAACCGGGCCCTGTCCACCGGAATCCTTCGCCCCCGGATCGGCACTCGCCTGCCCCTGGCCTCGGCCGCCGAGGCGCACCGATTGCAGGAATCAGGCGAGGCGCGCGGCCGGATCGTGCTGGAGGTCTGAGCCGGGGTCAGACGGTGAGCACGAGCTTGCCCTGGAGATGACCGCGGTCAAGCAGCCGGTGCGCGTCGGCAATGCGCTCGAACGGGAACGTCTCCTGCACGTGGACCCGCAGCTTGCCCTGCTCGACGAGGGCGACCAGCTCACGCAGCCCGGCCGGATCCGGGTCGACCGCGATGCCGCTGAACCGCATCCCGGCCGCCTCGAACTTCGCGATGAGCTCGGTGTCCTCTTCCGCGACCGCCGTCACCAGATGCCCGCCGGGACGGAGCACGCCGAGCGACCGTTCGACGGCGTCGCCGCCGAGAGTGTCGAGCACAACGTCGATCTCGCGGACCACCCCGGCGAAGTCGGTCGTCTGATAGTCGATGACCTCGTCGGCGCCGAGCGCTTCGGCGAACTCCCGCTTGCTCCCGCTGGCGGTCGTAATCACGTGCGCGCCAAGGGCTTTCGCGATCTGGATCGCGACGTGCCCGACCCCGCCGCCACCGCCGTGGATCAGCACGCGATCGCCCGCCGTCACGCCGCCGAGGTAGACCAGCCCTTGCCACGCCGTTAGCCCGACCACCGGCAACGCCGCGGCCTCGACGTGCGAAAGCTCCTTCGGCTTGCGCACCAAATGCAACGCCGGTGCCGCCACGACTTCGGCGTACGCGTTGGCCGCGCGGGGAAACAGCGGCATCCCGAACACTTCGTCGCCAGGCCGGAACCGCCAGGTCAGCGCCTCTTCGACCACGCCGCTGACATCCCAGCCGAGCACGAACGGCGGCTGGCCGAGCAACGGAAACTCGCCTTCGCGCAGCCGTGCCTCCAACGGATTGAGCCCGATCGCCTTGACGCGGACGAGGACCTCGGTCGGCACTGCGCGGGGCTCGGGCGCGTCCACGATCGTGAGCACTTCGGGACCGCCGAGCTTGTGCTGGGTGATGACTCGCATGACTCTCCTGGTTTTTTGGAGGGGAACGAAAACCAGGCTAGGATTCCGATAGGTACCAGCAGGTACCTTTGACTCCATGAGCGATTACGGCCCCGGCGGGGTCTTTCTCGCCGACTGCCCGGCGCGCCTGGCAGCCGAGCTGATTGCCGACAAATGGACGGTGGTCGTGCTCGCCGGCCTCAGCGAGGGCCCGGTCCGCCACGGCGAACTGGTCGAGATGATCGGCGGAATTTCCCGGAAGGTGCTCACCCAGACGCTGCGCCGGCTGGAGGCGCACGGGCTGGTCCGTCGTCAGGCGTATGCCGAGGCACCGCCGCGGGTCGAGTACGAGCTGACGCCGCTGGGAGTGACGCTGGTCGAGCCGATCCACACCCTGACGGAGTGGGCGCGGGCAAATGGGGACGCGGTTTTGGACGCGCTGGATTCGGCCTCGCAAAGCGGCGACGACAAACTGCGACGGCAGGTGGTCGAGCACGCTGGAACTAAGGAGTAATTCCACCGGCCGGAAGATCGCTGAGGTCGAGGCGCGGAAATTCGAGAAGCAACTGGACTGACAAGACCGCTCGGCCCGCCTCGGTGAAGCGGGCCGAGCGGCTGGACTACTTCAGTTCGGCCGACGTCTTCCCCAGCACCCGCCGCGCCACGATCAGCTGCTGAATCTGCTGCGTCCCCTCGAAGATGTCCAGGATCTTGGCGTCCCGGGACCACTTCTCCAGCAGCGATTCCTCCGTGTACCCGTACGCGCCAGCGAGTTCGACGCACTTCAGCGTCACATCGACCACCGTCCGGCCTGCCTTGGCTTTCGCCATGGAGGCCTGCAGCGAGTTCGGCTGACGGTTGTCCGCCATCCACGCCGACTCCAGCGTCAGCAGATATGCCGCCTCGTAATCCGCTTCCAGCTGCAGGAAGGTCGCGGCCGCGGCGTGCTGGGTCAGCGCTGGGCGGTCGTAGTCGATGACGACGCCGGCTTCGGTCAGGATGCGACGGGTTTCGTCCAGTGCCGCGCGGGCGACGCCGATCGCCATCGCGGCCACCAGCGGGCGGGTGTTGTCGAAGGTCTGCATGACCCCGGCGAAGCCCTTGGCCGTGTCGATGTCCGGCGTGCCCAAGAGGTTTTCCTTGGGGACGCGGCAGTTCTCGAAGCGCAGCACGGCGGTGTCGGACGCGCGGATGCCCAGTTTGTGCTCCACGCGCACGACCTCGAAGCCAGGCGTGCCCTTCTCCACCACAAACGACTTGATCGCGGCGCGGCCCTTCGTGCGGTCCAGCGTCGCCCAGACCACGACGGCGTCGGCGCGCTGGCCGGACGTCACGAAGATTTTTTCGCCGTTCAGGATGTAGTCGTCGCCGTCCTTGGTGGCCGTCGTGGTGATGGCGGCCGAGTCCGAACCGCAGCCGGGTTCGGTGATCGCCATCGCGGCCCACAGGCCCTTGAAGCGCTCGAGCTGCTCGTCGGTCGCCACGGAGCTGATCGCGGCGTTGCCGAGGCCCTGGCGCGGCATGGACAGCAGCAGGCCGACGTCGCCCCAGCACATTTCGATCGTGCCGAGCACCACGTTCAGGTTGGCGCCGTTGCGGTTCCCCTTGGGGCCGCCGTCGTCCTTTTCGGACCGGCGCACGCCGGCCGCGCCCGCGCCGCCTTCGCCGGAGGAGTTCAGGCCGTCCAGCAGCGCGGCGAACATGTCCAATTCGGACGGATAGGTGTGCTCGGCGCGGTCGTACTTGCGCGAGATCGGCCGGAACACCTCGGCCGCGGCCTGGTACGCCTGGTTGATCAGCGCGCCGGCCTTCTTCGGAGCTTCCAGGTTGATCATGAGTTGCCTTTCACCGCAAGGAAAAGATCAGAGGAGGACGGCGCCTTCCATCACGCCGATCGCCCGCAGGTCGCGGTACCAGCGCTCCACCGGGTGCTCCTTCACGAACCCGTGCCCGCCCAGGAGCTGCACGCCGGCGTTGCCGATCTGCATGCCCTTGTCCGTCGCGAGCTTCCGGGCGAGCGCCGCTTCCCGTGCGTATTCCTTGCCCTGCTCGGCTCGGGCCGCCGCGCGCAGCGTGACCAGGCGCAGGCCCTCCAGCTCGATCGCGATGTCCGCCACCGAGAAAGCGACTGCCTGCCGGTGGCTGATCGGCTCGCCGAACGCGGTGCGCTCGTTCACGTAAGGCACGACGTAGTCCAGCACGGCCTTGCCGACGCCGGCGGCGAGCGCCGCCCAGCCGAGCCGGGAAAGCCGGACCACCTCGGTGAAAACGTCCGCCTTGCCGCCGCCGAGCAGCGCGCCCGCGGGCAGCGAGACCTTCTCCAGGTGCAGCTTTCCGGTGGCCGCGCCGCGCAGGCCCATCGCGGGTTCGGACTCGATCGTCACGCCCGCGTTGGACGATTCCACCAGGAACAGCGCCGGGCCGCGGCCTTCCAGATCGGCCGAGACCAGGAACAGTTCGGCCTCCGCCGCGCGCGGGACGAGCGACTTCACGCCGTCGAGCTGGTAGCCCTTCGGGGTCCGCTTCGCCTTGGTGGCGGGCTTGAACGGGTCGAACAACGGCGTCCGCTCCAGCAGCGCGAGCGCGGCGGCGGGCACCTGCTCGCCGGTGAACGCGGGCACGTAGTCGGCCTGCTGCTGCTCGTCGCCCCACGCGACCAGCGCGGTGCTCACCGCCGACGGGGCCAGCACGGCCACCGCGAGTCCCAGGTCGCCGTGCGCGAGCGCCTCCGCGACCAGCGCGTTCGTGACGACCGAACGCTCCGTTCCCGCGCCGCCCAGTTCCTCCGGAATGCCGACGAGGCTGACGCCCAGCTCGGCCGCGCGGGTCAGCAGGCCCTCCGGCGCGGCGAGCTTCTCGTCGGCGTCCGCGGCGGCCGGACGCAGCTGTTCGGCGGCGAATTCGCTGACCGTCTCGACGATGAGCTTCTGGTCCTCGTCCGGCGTCAGGTCGAACAGCCCGCGGTCGTCCGGTTTCGCCAGCCGTGCCGGTTTGCCCAGCCGCTGGACCGAGGTGAACGACCGGGTCGCCGCCCCCGCCGCGCGGAAACCGTTGCGGGTCCCCGTCTTGACCAGGTTCTGCACCGGCCCGCGCAGCCCGACCCGGTCGATCGCCTTGCTCCCGGCCAACCGGGTGAGCGCGGCCAGGCCGAGGCCCATCGCGTCTCGTTTCCTTGGCGCAGCCATGCAGCATCTCCCTCGCGTTACCTACTCACGAGTAGGTTAGCGCGGCATCGGCCAATCCGCCAGTGCGGCCCGCCTCACTCCGCGGCCGGCCGCCTGGCCAGCGACGTGCGTTCGAACGCGATGAGCAGCAGGACCGAGGCCGTGACGATCAGCAGCAACAGGGCTGCGGGCACGTGCCCGAGGAGCGGCGTGAGCGCGAGCAGAACCGCCGCGAGCACGAGCCGTTGCCGGTTCCAGCTGCCGAGGTTGCGCCGCCGCAGCGAACTGAGCGCGACCAGGTAGAGCGCGAGCCCGCCGGTCAGCGCCCACAACGCGACGCCGTGCAGTGCGTCCACTGGGCTGTGGTTCACGCTGCCGGACAGCGTGACGAACGTCTTCTTCAAACCGAGCGCGACGAGGACGATGCCAGCGATGAGCGGCAGGTGCAGATAGGTGTAGGAATCGGTGGCGATCTTGGTGCGCGCGACGCCTTCGGCGCGGGCCAGCCGGCTCTCGGCGACGTGCGCGACCAGGTCGAAGTACGTCCACCACATCCCGGCCGACAGCGCGATCCCGCAGATCGCCGACCCGGCGACGAGCCACGTGATCGGCACGTGCCCGATCCCGATGCCGATCGCCACGATCGATTCGCCCAGCGCGATAATCACGATCAGCCCGAACCGTTCGGCGAAATGCGCCGGCGAGTGCAGCCGCCAGCCGGCGGGGCCGGTCAGGTAGACGTTGAGGTAGTCGACCGCCAGCGCGACCACCCAGAGCGCGGGCTGCCACGGCCCGCCCACGACGTCGGCGATCACGAGCAGCGCCAGGCTCGGGACCAGCCCGCGCAGCATCTTCAGCAGTACCAGGCGCAATTCGGCGTCGTGCCGCGCGGCCCCGAGGTAGGCGACGAGATGCAGCATCCGCACGACGCCGTAACACGCGACGAACAGCAACGGCCCGTCAAGCCCGCCGGGTTGGTTGGTCAGCGCCTGCGGCACCGCGAGCGCGACGAGGAACATCACCGCCATCGCGCCGAACATCGCCAGCCGTGCGATGCCGTGGTCGACGTGGATCATGGTGCCGAGCCACGCGTAACTGCACCAGCACCACCACAGCACCATCAGCACCAGCAGTCCCTCGCCCAGACCGAGCAGGCTCAGGCGTCCGGACATCAGTTCGGTGGTCTGGGTGATGGCGTAGACGAAGACCAGGTCGAAAAACAGCTCGATGGTCGTGACGCGGTGGCCTTCGTCCGCGCGAACCAGATGCAACCGTCTCGTGGGCACGGCAGATGTTTACCCGGCCGAGGGGATCGGTGGGGCAAGTTTCGCGGAGAGCGTTCAGCCGAGCCCGAGAACCGCGTGCAGCACCGTCGTCAGCTCCGCCTGCAGATGCGGCCTGTTCTTGATCCGCCCAGTCCGGCTGAGATCGTTCGCGATAGTCAGCGCGGCATGCACCCGGATCTTCGCCTCGCGCGCCGGAAGCTCCGGAAACACCGCGCACAGCAAGGAAACCCACTGGTCGACGTAATCGCGCTGGACACGGCGCAGATCGGCCTTGTCGCGCTCCGGCATGGTCGCGCGATCCGCGGTGAAGGACACCAGCAGCTCCGGCGTGCGCAGCAAAACATGCACGTACGACGCGGCGAGCCGGCCGAGCGCGGACCGTTCGTCGGGAGCCTGCAGCGCCTGCTCGGCGGCCAGTGCGAGCCGGTCGGCCGCGCGGTGTCCGATCGCGACCATCAGCGCGGCCTTGCTGGGGAAGTGCCGGTACACGCTGGGTCCGGCGATGCCCGCCGCCGCACCGATGTCCTCCATGCTCACCGTGTGGAAGCCGCGTTCGGCGAACAGGCCGGTCGCGGCGGTCAGCACCTGTTCGCGGCGGGACGGCGTGCCGAGGCTGCTCGCGACCGGCGGCGCGGGCTCTTCCGGGACCGGCAGCGAGACGTCGAGCACAGTCCGGGCCAGTTCGACCAGCAGCGGCACGAAGCGTTTGCGCGCCACCGTCGTGTGGTGCACCGCGACGCTCCCGAACACCGACAGCGCGGCCCAGCACAACAGCTCGGCGTCATCCGCGGATAGTTCCGGACGCAGCGTGAGCAGGGCTTTCGTCCACGCGTCGAGCACCGCACCGGACCGGCGGCGGATCTCCCGGCGTTGCTCGCGCGGCAGATGCGGGCCTTCCCAGCGCCACAGCGCGGCGATCTCCCGGCGCTCGACCGCCTGTGTCGCGAGGCCGGTGAGCAGGGCGTTCAGCTGCTCTGGAGGCGGTGCGGAATCGGCGAGGGCGGCCGCGGTCGCCGACTCCATGTCGTCGATCCCGGCGAGCACGACGTAGGCGAGGATCGCCTGCTTGTCGGCGAAATGCCGGTACAGCGCGGGGCCGGTGACGCCCGCCGAAGCGGCGATGTCGTTGATCCCGACGCCGTGGAACCCCCGCGCGCGGAACAGCTCGGCCGCGACGGCGGCGAGCTGGGCCTTGCGGTCGCGAGGCCGCGAGCCGCGGGCGGAAGACGTACTCATGGTGAACTGACCATAGCGCTTATCGGAACTAGAGCAACCCATTGACACCATGGGATTCTTCGGGCTTATGTTAATGGCCATTAGCACCTACCGGCCGGTATAGTCGGCCGCGAGATACACCGCAGTGTCCAACCATGCCGCTTCGCGGAGGAGTGTTCAGTGAGTAGCGAGGCCTACATCTACGAGGCGTTGCGCACGCCCCGGGGCAAGAACAAGGGCGGTGCCCTGCACGGCACCAAGCCGGTCGACCTGGTGGTCGGCCTCATCCAGGAGCTGAAGGTCCGCCACCCGAACCTCGATCCGCAGGCGATCGACGACATCGTGCTCGGCGTCGTGTCCCCGGTGGGCGAGCAGGGCGCGGACATCGCGCGCACCGCCGCGCTCGTCGCGGGCCTGCCGCAGACGGTCGCGGGCGTGCAGCTCAACCGGTTCTGCGCGTCCGGCCTCGAGGCCACGAACGTCGCGGCGCAGAAGGTCCGCTCCGGCTGGGACCAGCTGATCATCGCGGGCGGCGTGGAGTCGATGTCGCGCGTGCCGATGGGTTCCGACGGCGGCGCGCTGTTCATGGACCCGGCCACCGCCTACGACCACTACATCACCCCGCAGGGCATCGGCGCGGACCTGATCGCGACGATGGAGGGCTTCTCCCGCGAGGACGTCGACGCCTTCGCCGTCCGCTCGCAGGAGAAGGCCGAGGCGGCCTGGTCCGGCGGCTACTTCGCGAAGTCCGTCGTGCCGGTGAAGGACATCAACGGCGTCACGATCCTCGACCACGACGAGCACCGCCGTCCGGGGACCACCCTGGAGGGTCTGGCGAAGCTCAAGCCGGCCTTCACCACGATCGGCGAGATGGGCGGGTTCGACGCCGTCGCGCTCCAGAAGTACCACCAGGTCGAGAAGATCGACCACGTGCACACCGGCGGCAACTCGTCCGGCATCGTCGACGGGTCGGCCATCGTCCTGGTCGGTTCCGAGCAGGCGGGCAAGACCTTCGGCCTCACGCCGCGGGCGCGCATCGTCGCCACCGCCTCGATCGGCTCCGAGCCCACGATCATGCTGACCGGTCCCACGCCGGCCACCGAGAAGGTGCTGAAGACCGCGGGCCTGACCCCGGACGACATCGACCTGTGGGAGCTCAACGAGGCGTTCGCGTCCGTCGTGCTCAAGTGGCAGAAGGACCTGAACCTTCCGGACGAGAAGGTCAACGTCAACGGCGGCGCGATCGCCATGGGCCACCCGCTCGGCGCCACCGGCGCGATGCTGGTCGGCACCGTGGTCGACGAGCTGGAACGCCGTCAGGCGCGCCGGGCGCTGGTGACCTTGTGCATCGGCGGCGGCATGGGTGTCGCGACCATCATCGAGCGGGTGTGAGGATCGAGATGACCGAGAGCAAGACCATCCGTTGGGACAAGGACTCCGACGGCATCGTCACGCTGACCCTGGACGACCCGGACCAGTCGGCGAACACGATGAACCAGGCCTTCCGCGAGTCGCTCGCCGCGACCGTGGACCGGCTGGAGGCGGAGAAGGACGACATCGCCGGTGTCGTGCTGACCTCGGCGAAGAAGACCTTCTTCGCCGGCGGCGACCTGCGCGACCTGATCCAGGCCAAGCCGGAGCACGCGGCCGAGATCACCGCGTCCAGCACCGCGATGAAGGGCCAGATGCGCCGGCTCGAGCAGCTCGGCAAGCCGGTCGTCGCGGCCATCAACGGCGCGGCGCTCGGCGGCGGCCTCGAACTCGCGCTCGCGACGCACCACCGCATCGCGGCCGACGTCAAGGGCAGCCAGATCGGCCTGCCCGAGGTCACCCTGGGCCTGCTCCCCGGCGGCGGCGGCGTGGTCCGCACCGTGCGGCTGCTCGGCATCCAGAGCGCGCTGCTGAACGTGCTGCTGCAGGGTCAGCGGATGAAGCCGCGCAAGGCGCTGGAGCTGGGCCTGGTGCACGAGGTCGTGGACACGGTCGACGAGCTGGTGCCCGCGGCGAAGGCGTGGATCAAGGCCAACCCCGAGGGCGGCGTGCAGCCGTGGGACGTCAAGGGCTACAAGATCCCGGGCGGCACCCCGTCGAACCCGAGCTTCGCGGCGAACCTGCCCGCGTTCCCGGCGAATCTGCGCAAGCAGCTCAAGGGCGCGCCGATGCCCGCGCCGCGCGCGATCCTCGCCGCCGCGATCGAGGGTTCGCAGGTCGACTTCGACACCGCGATCCAGATCGAGACCCGGTACTTCGTGAACCTGGCCATCGGGCAGGTCTCGAAGAACATGACCAAGGCGTTCTTCTTCGACCTGCAGACGATCAACTCCGGCGGTTCGCGTCCGGACGGGTTCGAGAAGTTCACCGCCAAGAAGGTCGGCGTGCTCGGCGCCGGGATGATGGGCGCCGCGATCGCCTACGTGTCCGCGAAGGCGGGCATCGACGTGGTCCTCAAGGACGTCTCGCAGGAGGCGGCCGAGAAGGGCAAGGGCTACGCGGTCAAGCTCGAGGAGAAGGCGCTCTCGCGCGGCAAGACCACGCAGGAGAAGTCGGACGCGCTGCTGGCGCGGATCAAGCCGACCGCCGACCCGGCCGACTTCGCGGGCGTCGACTTCGTCATCGAGGCCGTGTTCGAGAGCGTCGAGCTGAAGCACAAGGTGTTCGGCGAGATCGAGAACATCGTCAACGCGGACGCGGTGCTGGGTTCCAACACCTCGACGCTGCCGATCACCACCCTCGCCGAGGGCGTGCAGCGGACCGAGGACTTCATCGGGATCCACTTCTTCTCGCCGGTGGACAAGATGCCGCTGGTCGAGATCATCTGCGGCGAGAAGACTTCGCCTGCCACGCTGGCCAAGGTCTTCGACTACACGCTGCAGATCCGCAAGACCCCGATCGTCGTCAACGACAGCCGCGGCTTCTTCACCTCGCGGGTCATCGGCACCTTCATCAACGAGGCGGTCGCCGCGCTGGGCGAGGGTGTCGAGCCGGCGTCGATCGAGCAGGCGGGTTCGCAGGCCGGTTACCCGGCGCCGCCGCTGCAGCTGATGGACGAGCTGACCCTGACGCTGCCGCGCAAGATCCGGCAGGAGACCCGCGCCGCGATCGAGGCCGCGGGCGGCACCTGGACGCCGCACGCGTCCGAGGCCGTCATCGACACGATGCTCGACAAGTACGACCGCAAGGGCCGCAGCAGCGGGGCGGGCTTCTACGAGTACGACGAGAACGGCAAGCGCACCGGTCTGTGGCCGGGCCTGCGCGAGGCGTTCAACTCGGGTTCGGCGGACGTGCCGTTCGAGGACCTCAAGGAGCGCATGCTCTTCGCCGAGGCGCTGGAAACGGTGAAGTGCTTCGACGAGGGCGTCCTGACCTCGATCGCGGACGCCAACATCGGGTCCATCTTCGGCATCGGCTTCCCGGCCTGGACCGGTGGCGTGATCCAGTACATCAACCAGTACGAGGGCGGCCTGCAGGGCTTCGTGGACCGCGCCCGCGAACTGGCAGCGCGGTACGGCAGCCACTTCGAGCCGCCGCAGTCGCTGGTGGAGAAGGCCGCCAAGGGCGAGATCTACGAATAGAGCATGCTCTTGTGACGGCGGGGCCGCTCCGGGGATTTCCCCGGGGCGGCCCCGTTTCCGTGTTGGGAGGGGACGATGACGGAACCGCAACTGCCGGTCTTGGACGAACATCGGATCGTCGTGGACGCTGACGCCGAGACCGCCTGGCGTGCGGTCAACGAGGTCGCCGACCGGGTTTCCGGCCGAGTGGCCACCGGATACGCCTGGGCGGTGGGCGCCGCCGACTGGAAGGCGACCGGTCCTCGTCCCCTCGCCGAGGGCTCGACTGTTCCGGGGTTCCGGGTCGTCGCCGCTGAACCGCCCAGGTTGCTCGCGCTCGCCGGACGTCATCGGTTCTCCGAGTACCGTCTCACCTTCCGGCTCGAACCCGGTGCTGAAGGGCAGACCTTGATCCGAGCCGAGAGCCGAGCCCGGTTTCCCGGGGTGCTCGGGGCTGGCTACCGCTTGCTCGTCGTGGGAAGCGGCGGGCATGTCTTCAGCATGCGGAGGATGCTGGGAACGATCGCGCGCCTGGCGAACGGTTGATTCCCTAATTTCTGAAGCGCTGTTTCTACGTTTTTCGCGGCAACGGATTCTTGCTCCATTCGTGGCAGCCGGGCAGCCCGCGCATCTGCGATACGGCGACCGGACTGTGGGCAACGCAGGCGCTGCGGGACGGGACACCTGCTCCTACGACGGATACGCGTTCTTCGCCGGGCGAGGCGTTCCCGACTTCGGTGCGTTCCTCGCCGGAGCCGCGCAATGCGGCAGCACCGCGACGATCATCGGTGACGACGACGTCTCCCGCTAGGTCGCGGATTCCGTTGCGCGGGAACGTAATCGCGCACTGCCGTACTACTATCTCGCGCTCGCGAGCGCCCCTGCCACGCCCGCGAAAGGCCTCGCACACGACTTCTACGCCACGCTCAACGCCAAGACAAACCACTCGCGGTACTGCGCGTTCAGGGCGGCGAGGTCGATCCGCAACTGGAGGGTTTCTGCGGGAAGGCGGTCGCCCGTGCGTCAGACCCGTGGTGCCCGGCGGACGGCTGAGCCGTTGTAACAGTTTTCCGCGCTTTGTCGACTCCTCGCATTGGATCGCGAGGAGGTGCCGCATGCTGCGGAAACTGGGGATGGCATTGGCTGCCGGCGTTCTGGTCGCCGGATGCGGAGCGGCACCGGCCGGAAACGCCCCGTCGGCTGTCACGAGCGAGTACTCGCCGCCGCCGACAACCTCCAGCGCGCCCGAAACGTGGGTCACGCCAACGACACCGGCGACGTCGATCGCGGCACCGGTGACCGCCCCGCCGACCACGGCGGCCAAGCCCAAGACCCAGGCCGCTCCGCGGACCACGACGTCCCAGGCCGACGTGCCGGATCAGGGCGCGCCGGATCCCGGCCCCGCCGACTGCGGTTCCGACTACTACCGCAACTCCTCCGGAAACTGCGTCCACCGCCCGGACTCGAACCCCTCCGGCGCGACCGCCCAGTGCAATGACGGCAGCTACAGCTACAGCCAGCACCGCTCCGGCACCTGCTCGCGCCACGGCGGCGTCAAACAATGGCTCTGAAGCCCGGCATTCGGCCAAACGGACCAGCCCGGTAAGTCGGATCGATCACGAACCGCCCGTTCCGCCCGCCCCGGCCGGTAGCGTGCGAATCCGGTACGGCATACGGAGCGGGGGACGTGGTGGCGCGGGCGGGTTCGGGGCCGATCATCGTGGTGCTCGCCTCGTGCGGGCTGGTCGCGTCGTTCATGCAGACGCTGGTCATCCCGTTGATCCCGGCGTTCCCGAGACTGCTGAACACCACGCCGACGGACGCGTCGTGGGTCGTCACCGTCACGCTGCTCGCGGCGGCGGTGTGCACCCCGGTCGCCGGGCGGCTCGGCGATCTTTACGGCAAGCGCCGCGTGCTGCTGGTGAGCCTGGCGGTGCTGATCGCCGGATCCGTGGTCTCGGCGCTCACCAGCTCGCTCGCGCTGATGATCGTCGGCCGCGGGCTGCAGGGATGCGCGATGGGCGTCATCCCGCTCGGAATCAGCATCATGCGCGACGAACTGCCGCCGGAACGCGTCAGCGGCGCGATTTCGCTGATGAGCGCGACGCTCGGCGTCGGCGGCGCGATCGGCCTGCCGGTCGCGGCGATCGTGGCCGAGCACGCGGACTGGCACGTCCTGTTCTGGGGTGCGGCCGGGCTCGGGCTCGGTTGTGCGCTGCTGATCCTGCGGTTCGTTCCGGAATCGCCGGTCCGCACGCCCGCACCCTTCGATTTCCTTGGCACGCTCGGGTTGATCGTCGGCCTCACCAGCCTGTTGCTGCCGATCGTCAAGGGCGGCGAGTGGGGCTGGGGCAGCCCGGCGACGCTCGGGTTCGCCGCGACGGCAGTGGTCGTTCTCGCTGCCTGGGGCTGGCATCAGCTGCGCCGCCGTGACCCGCTGGTCGATCTGCGCGTTTCGGCGCGGCGGCCGGTGCTGTTCACGAACCTCGCGTCGGTCATGGTCGGCTTCGCGATGTACGCGATGTCGTTGTCGTTCCCGCAGTTGCTGCAGGCGCCGTCGGTTACCGGCTACGGCCTCGGGCTCAGCATGGTGCAAGCCGGGCTTTGCCTCGCGCCGAACGGTCTGGTGATGATGGCGCTGTCCCCGGTGTCCGCACGGCTGACCAACCGCTACGGCGCCCGCGTCACGCTCATGACCGGGGCGACCGTGATCGCGGTCGGGTACCTCTTCGCGATTTTCCTGATGGCCAACGCGATCGAGCTGATCATCGCGTCGGTGATCATCGGGGCGGGCGTCGGAATCGCTTACGCCGCAATGCCCGCGCTGATCATGAGCGCGGTGCCGGTCACCGAAACGGCGTCGGCGAACGGGCTCAACTCGCTCATGCGTTCCGTCGGCACCTCGACCTCCAGCGCGGTGATGGCCACGATGCTCGCCCATCTGACGATCACCGTCGGCTCGTTCACCGTGCCGTCGCTCGCCGGTTTCCGCGCGACGTTCGCGGTCGCCGCGGTCGCGGCGGTGGCCGGGCTGGCGTTGACCGCGGTGGTGCCGCGGTTCCGTGCCGCCAGCCCGGACCTCGCCCGCGTCTAGAGCTTCGTGAGTGGAAATCCCGGTTCTAACCGGGATTGCCACTCACGAGTCAGAGCAGCGGCGGAACAGCCGCGTCGATCAAATGCGGTCCCGGCTCGGCGACTGCCCGCCGGAACTGCTCGGCCAGTTCCTCCGCGGTTGTCGCCCGGGTGGCCGGAACGCCCATGCCCTCGGCGATCTTGACGAAGTCCAGGTCCGGACGGCCGATGTCCAGCAGGTCCTTCGCTCGCGGTCCGTCCCCGGACGCACCGACGCGCTGCAACTCCATCCGCAGGATCGCGTACGCGTTGTTGTTGAGCACCACCGTGGTCACGTCGAGGTTCTCGCGCGCCTGCGTCCACAGCGCCGAGATCGTGTACATCGCGCTGCCGTCGGATTCGAGGTTGATCACCGGCCGCTTCGGTGCCGCGATCGCCGCGCCGACCGCCACCGGCATCCCGTAGCCGATCGCGCCGCCGGTCAGGGTCAGCACGTCGTGCCGCGGCGCGCCTGCCGTCGCGGCGGGGAGCATGAGCCCGGACGTGTTCGCCTCGTCCACGATGATCGCGTTCTCCGGCAGCAGCGCACCGATCACGTCGACCCAGTTCTGCACGGTGAGCGGACCGCTCGGCAGCTCCGGCCGTCCGGGCCCCTGCAGGACCGGTTCGGTGTCCGCGGCGACCAAGGCGGCGACCGCTTCCAGCGCGGCCGGGATGTCCTGGCCGACCGTCGCGAGGACGTGGACGTCCGCGCCTTCCGGGGTCAGCTCGCTCGGCATGCCGGGGTAGGCGAAGAACGACACCGGCGCCTTCGTGCCCGCGACGATCAGGTGCTTGATCCCGTCCAGCTGGTATTTGGCCTGTTCGGCGAGATACCCCAGCCGTTCGATGTTCGGCAGGCCGGCCCCGCGTTCGAGCCGCGCCGGGAACGTTTCGGCGAACGCCTTCACCCCGGTCGCGGCGACGATCCGGCTGGTCGCGCGCAAACCGGCTTCGCGGCAAGCGGATCCGCCGATCAGCAACGCCACGGGCTCGCCGCTGCGCAGCACGTCCGCGATCTTCTGCACGGTCGTCGCGTCGACCGTCTGCGGCACGCGCGGCGGAATCGGCGCGCACGTTTCGCCGCCCTCGCCCCACGACGCGTCGGCGGGAAGGATCAGCGTCGCGACCCGGCCCGGCGCGTCCTGCGCGGCCGCGACCGCTGCCGCGGCGTCCGCGCCGACGTCCTTCGTGTGCCCGGACCGGCGCACCCAGCCTTCGAGCGAGCCCGCGACGGCGTCGATGTCCGACTCCAGCGGGGCGTCGTACTGCTTGTGATAGGTGGCGTGGTCGCCGATCACGTTGACCACCGGCGTGTGCGCGCGGCGCGCGTTGTGCAGGTTCGCCAGGCCGTTCCCCAGACCCGGACCGAGGTGCAGCAGCGTCGCGGCAGGCTTGCCGGCGACCCGCGCGTACCCGTCCGCGGCACCGGTCACGACCCCCTCGAACAGTGCGAGCACGCCGCGCATCTCCGGCACCGAATCGAGCGCGGCGACGAAGTGCATCTCCGACGTGCCGGGGTTGGAGAAGCACACGTCGACCCCGCTGTCGACGAGCGTGCGGATGAGGGACTGGGCGCCGTTGAGCGTGGTCACTGTGCTCACTTTCCGGTTCGCGCGAACAGAACGCCGGGGTTCAGGATCCCGGTCGGGTCGAAGCTGTCCTTGACCCGGCGCAGCAGATCGAGCTTCGCCGGGTTTTCGAGCTTTTCGTAGTACTTCGTCTTGGTGCGGCCGAGGCCGTGCTCGCCGGAGATCGCGCCGCCCAGTTCGTACGCGTAGCCGAAGATGTCGGTCAGCAACTGGGAGCGCGTGTCCGGGTCCTTGCAGAAGATCGCCAGGTGGACGTTGCCGTCGCCGGCGTGCCCGCAGCCGATCGCGCCGCCGCCGGTCGTCATCGCCAGCGCGCGTGCTTTGGCCAGGAAGGGCGGCATCGCGGTCCTCGGCACCACCACGTCGATCACGTCGTCCGCGCCCGCGGCTTTGGCGTTCCAGAAGGCTTTTTCGCGAGCTTCGATCAGCTTGCGCGCGGCCCCGCCTTCGAGCACGTACGCGTCGACCGCGCCGAGTTCGGTGAGCAGTTCGCCGAGCGCTTCGACGTCCTCGTCGAGCCGGTCGGCCACCCGGTTTTCCAGCGCCACGGCCAGATACGCCTGGGTCCGGTCCCGGATTTCCGCCGGGACGCCCAGCTCGAGCTTGTCGTTGTAGACCATCGCGGCCATCGTCATGTTGTCGATGTACTCGAGGATCTGCGGGGCGAGACCGCTCGCGGCGATCTTCGGCACCGCCGCCATGACCTGCTCGAAGTCGTCGAACGGGGCGAGCACGGTCGCGCCGTGCGGCAGCCGGGGCTGCAGCTTCACGGTCACCTCGGTCACCAGCGCGAGCGTGCCCTCGGAGCCGATGATCAGCTGGGTGAGGTCGTAGCCGCTGGAGATCTTCGACATCCGGCCGCCGGTGCGGATGATCTCGCCGGTCGCGAGCACCGCCTGCAGGCCGGAGACGTTGCCCCGGGTGATGCCGTAGCGGATCGCGCGCATCCCGCCGGCGTTGGTGCCGACGGTGCCGCCGACGCTCGCGCTCAGCTCGCCGGGATAAACCGGGTAGGTGAGGCCGTGCTCGGCGGTCTTCGCGTCGAGTTCGGCCAGCGTGACGCCCGGCTGGACGACGGCGACGTGGTTGCCGGTGTCGATCTCGAGCACCGAATTCATCCGCTCGAACGAGACGACCAGCCCGCCCTCGACCGGCCGTGCCGCGGCGGACAGCCCGCTGCCGGACCCGCGCGCGGTCACCGGGATGCCCTCGGCCGCGGCGATCTTCAGCAGTGCGGAGACCTCTTCGGCGCTGGCTGGCTTCGCGACGTACGCCGGTTTCTGGCCCGGCGTGCTGAGCGCCTCGTCGTGCGCGTAGTCGTCGGAAATCGCGTCACCGGTCAACAGGTTCCCCGCTCCGACGGCACCTGCCAGCTGTGTTGCGATCTCGCTCATGCCACTCCCTCGTGCGCGCGCGTACGTCGTGGCCGCAGCCTAGCCGCTCTGCCGCGGAGCTGGCCATGAATAGTTTTCACGTTAGCGCACGCGGGCGCGAAAAAGGCCACGCCGCGCGCGTGGCCAGGAGGGAGAGAACCCAAGCAGGGACCGGCCCGCGCCAACAGGCCGGCCCCTGGGTTAATCCTCGGTGCCGGTCAGACGAGCCAGCCGAGCACGTGCGCCAGGTGCGCGAGCAGACCCGAGATCAGGTCGTGGCCGTGGTGCGCGTGCTGGGTGAACATCTGCATTGAGGGGCTCCTTGTTCGGATTGTTCTTCCTTGGTGCTCTCGCGAGGAGCGAACGCAGATTTCCACCGGCGCGCTCACGGTGTCAAAACGCGGATTTCCCTGTGCTGGCAAGGAATCGGCGGCCGGGGAATCTTCCCATGTTAAACATGTAAGGCTTTCGTGTTTGCCGCCGGGGGTGCACTGTGGACTCTTCGCCACGGTTCGTAGCGGGCGCCGGCTCCGATCACCGTGGGTAGCAGAAACGCGCTGCGGCAACCGGGCGGCGTCGCCCCTCGAACCGGTGAAGGCGAAGCCACGATTGGTGAGTTCCCGAGGTTCACACCGCCGGGTGATCAACAGGCCGGGATCCCTTGTCCGGCAGGGGATCCGGGTCTCGTCCATGATCGCGGAGGGTTAACCCGGCTTCACTCTGGCGGGACAATCCGCCCGATCGGATCGCGAAAAAGGCCGGTCCCTCCGCAGTGGAGGAACCGGCCCTTGCCGGGTGACTCGTCAGTCCGCGCGCGCGAACGACAGCGTTTCGCCTTCGACGCCGCGCAGCCACAGATCCTGCGCGGCCGCGGCCATCTCGGACAGGCCTTCCTCGATCGTCGCGAACACGTTGCCGGGCACCCAGCCCGCGTCGCCGTTGATCAGGAGGTTGTTGCGGCCGTAGAAAATCGCGAGATCCGTGGCACCCTGGTCGCTGTGCGCCTCGCTGCCCTCGTCGTAGCCGTACGCCGGGTTGCCGATTTCCCACGCCTCGAATCCGAAGTAGACAACATCGCCCGGGATCGGGGTGATGGTCGGATTCTCGCGGCCCGGCTTGGGTTCCGCGAAGGGCGGCACGAGCGTGTAGACCTCGTTGCGCGCGTACTTCGCGTGGTAGGCCGAACCGCTCTGCGGCAGTGCGTCCCACACTGCCTTGCAGGTGCGCGGTGCTTCGTCGTCGAGCAGCCGTGCGCGGCAGGTGACGCCGCGCTTGTCGAGGCTGATGGTGATGTAGCGCGCCATGCCTCAGCTCCCCGTAACCGAAGTGACGACGTCGCCCCAGATGCGCAGCGCGTCGTCGACCTGTTCCGCGTTGACGACCAGCGGCGGCACCATGCGCACGACGTTCGAGTACGCGCCACAGGTGAGCAACAGCAACCCGCTCTTCGCGGCTGCCTGCTGCGCGGCCTGCGCCGTGGCCGTGTCGGGTTCGCCGTCCGCAGTGGTGAACTCGGTGCCCACGAGAAGCCCGAGACCGCGTACGTCGCCGATAGCCGGCGTCTTGTCCGCGATGAGGCGCGCGCCCTCCAGCAGCTGACGGCCGCGCTCCGCGGCGTTCTCGACCAAGCCTTCGTCCTTGATGACGTCGAGCGTCGCGATAGCCGCCGCGCACGACACCGCGTTGCCGCCGTACGTACCGCCCTGCGAACCCGGGTACGCCTTCGCCATCAGCTCTTCCGAAGCGGCGATGCCGGAGAGCGGGAAGCCGCTGGCGAGGCCCTTCGCGATCAGCACGACGTCCGGGTGGACGTCGAAGTGGTCGTGGCCCCAGAACTTGCCGGTGCGGCCGAACCCGGCCTGCACCTCGTCGAGCACCAGCAGGATCCCGTGCCGGTCGGCGCGCTCGCGCAGTCCGGCCATGAACTCGGTGTTGGACGGGACGTAGCCGCCCTCGCCGAGCACCGGCTCGATGAAGAACGCGGCCGTCTCGTTCGGCGCGGAGACGGTCTGGAACAGGTAGTCCAGCTCGCGCAGAGCGAATTTCGTCGCCGTTTCCTCGTCCCAGCCGTAGTGGTAGGCGTACGGGAACGGCGCGACGTGCACGCCGGACATCAGCGGCGAGATGCCCGCGCTGAACCGCGTGCCGGAGGTGGTCATGGACGCCGCGGCGACCGTGCGGCCGTGGAAACCTCCCTGGAAGACGATGACGTTCGGCCGCTTCGTCGCCTGCCGGGCCAGCCGCAGCGCTGCCTCCACGGCCTCGCTGCCGGAGTTGGCGTAGAAGAGCGAATCGAGCCCGGACGGCAGCACTTCGCCGAGCTTGCGGGTCAGTTCGAGCAGCGGCTGGTGCATCACCGTCGTGTACTGGCCGTGCACGAGTTTGCCGATCTGCTCGCGCGCGGCTTCGACCACGCGCGGGTGACAGTGCCCGGTGCTGGTCACCCCGATGCCCGCGGTGAAGTCGAGATGACGTTTCCCGTCCACGTCGTAGAGGTAAACCCCTTCACCGTGGTCGACGACGACGGGCGTTGCCTGCTTGAGCAGCGGGGAAAGCTGGGCCATGCGGCGCCCTCCTGGATGCGGGTGGAGACGGTTGTCGATTGTTGACAATATCCATAGCATGGGGTTCGGGACAACAGGAACAGGAGCAACCTGGATGAGCGGGATCACCGAGAACGGCGTCGTCGACGCGGTCGGCAAGGAACTCTTCATCGGCGGCAAGTGGGTCTCCGCGCGCAGCGGGAAGACCTTCGACGTGCAGGACCCCTCCACCGGCGAGGTGCTGTGCCAGGTCGCGGACGCCGGGCCGGAGGACGGTCTCGCGGCGCTCGACGCGGCGTGCGCGGCACAGGCCGACTGGGCCGCCGTCGCCCCTCGGGAGCGCGGCGAGATCCTGCGCCGGGCGTACGACAAGCTCATCGAGCGCCGCGACGAGCTGGCGCTGCTGATGACCCTGGAAATGGGCAAGCCGCTGGCCGAGGCCGCCGGGGAAATCACGTACGCCGCCGAGTTCTTCCGGTGGTTCGCCGAGGAGGCCGTGCGGATCGACGGCGGCTACGCGGTGGCCCCGAACGGTTCCGGCCGGTTCCTGATCACGCGCCAGCCGGTCGGTCCGACGCTGCTCATCACGCCGTGGAACTTCCCGATGGCGATGGGCACGCGCAAGATCGGCCCGGCCGTCGCCGCCGGCTGCACGATGGTGATCAAGCCCGCCGCGCAGACGCCGCTCTCGATGCTCGCGCTCACCCAGATCCTCGCCGACGCCGGGCTGCCCGAAGGCGTGCTGAACGTCGTCACCACCAAGGACGCGGGCGGCGTGATGGAGCCGCTGATCCGCGACGGACGCGCCCGCAAGCTGTCCTTCACCGGTTCGACCGCGGTCGGGCGCAAGCTGCTGGAGCAGTGCGCGGAGAAGGTGCTGCGCACGTCGATGGAGCTGGGCGGCAACGCGCCGTTCGTCGTGTTCGACGACGCGGACCTGGACGCCGCGGTCGAGGGCGCGATGCAGGCCAAGATGCGCAACATCGGCGAGGCGTGCACCGCGGCCAACCGGTTCTACGTGCAGCGCGGCGTGGCCGAGGAGTTCTCCCGCCGGCTCACCGAGCGGATGCAGGCGCTGCCGATGGGCCGCGGCACGGATGAAGGCGTCGTGGTCGGTCCGCTCATCGACGAGGCCGCGGTGAAGAAGGTGACCGAACTGGTCAAGGACGCCACGGACAAGGGCGCGCGGGTGCTCACTGGCGGCTCGCGGGTCGACGGACCGGGACACTTCTACCCGGCGACGGTGCTCACCGACGTGCCGGTCGACGCCCGGCTGGCCAGCGAGGAAATCTTCGGCCCGGTCGCGCCGATCACGCCGTTCGACACCGAGGACGAGGCGGTCGAGAAGGCCAACGACACCGAATACGGCCTGGTGTCCTACCTGTTCACCAGCGACCTGAAGCGCGCGCTGCGGGTGTCGGAACGCTTGGAGGCAGGCATGATCGGCCTCAACCAGGGCATCGTGTCCAACCCGGCGGCTCCGTTCGGCGGCGTCAAGCAGTCCGGCCTCGGCCGCGAAGGCGGCACGGTCGGCATCGACGAGTTCCTGGAGACCAAGTACATCGCGGTGAACCTGTGACACACCGGATTGCGAGCATCCCGGGCGACGGCATCGGGGTCGACGTCACGATCGAGGCGCGCCGGGTCCTCGACGCGGCCGCGGAGAAGTACGGCTTCTCCTTGGAGTGGACCGAATTCGACTGGAGCTGCGAGCGATACGCGAAGACCGGCGCGATGATGCCGGAGGACGGTGTCGAGCAGCTGTCGGGGTTCGACGGAATCCTGCTCGGCGCGGTCGGTTTCCCCGGCGTCGCCGACCATGTTTCGTTGTGGGGCCTGCTGATCCCGTTGCGGCGGGCTTTCCAGCAGTACGTCAACCTGCGGCCGGTCCGGTTGCTCCCGGGGACCACCTCGGTGCTGGCCGGGCGGAAGGCCGACGAGCTGGAAATGGTGATCGTCCGGGAGAATTCCGAGGGCGAGTACTCGGCGATCGGCGGACGGCACAACGCCGGGCGGCCGGACGAGTTCGTGCTGCAGGAGTCGGTGTTCACGCGGGTCGGGGTGGAACGGATCATCCGGTACGCCTTCGATCTCGCGCGCACGCGGACGAAGCACGTCACGTCGGCGACGAAGTCCAACGGGCTGATCCACTCGATGCCGTACTGGGACGAGATTTTCGCCGAGGTCGCGGCGCGGTACCCGGACGTCCGGGCGGAACAGTGCCATGTGGACGCTCTCGCCGCGCGGATGGTGCAGGCCCCGGACCGGCTCGACGTGGTGGTGGCGTCGAACCTGTTCGGCGACATCCTGAGCGACCTCGCGGCCGCGATCACCGGCGGACTGGGCATGGCCCCGTCGGGAAACATCAACCCATCAGGTGAGTTTCCGTCGATGTTCGAGGCGGTCCACGGGAGTGCTCCGGACATCGCCGGACAGGGCATCGCGAACCCGGTCGCCCAGATCCTCGCCGGGGCGATGCTCCTCGACCACCTCGGGGAAACCGTTGCCGCACAAGCGATCCGCGCCTCGGTCGACGAGGTGCTGACCGCGGGCGAAACGCTCACCCCCGACCTCGGCGGAACCTCTACCACAACCGCGCTCGGCACCGCGGTGGCCGCTTCGCTCCGCTGATTTTTCGTCGGTGCCGCGCGGTTGACTCTTCCCTGACCCGGTGACGGGTCCCCGAGGGGAGGAGGGCACCGATGTGCCAGAGGTGCGAGGAACCGGAAAGACCGGAGGAAGAGCGGTACCTGATCGAGGTGCTGGACCAGATCAGGGAGAACGGCTGGTGCGTCCAGGGCGTGCTGGGAACGGGTTCCCGGCCGTCCTGGGCGTACACCGCGGGCCTGACCGCGCAGGGCTTGCCGGAGCTGGTCGTCACCGGATTGCTGCCGCACCACGCGGCGCGGCTGCTCAACGCCGCGGCCGAACAGACGCTGCACACCGGCCCGCCGGTGCCCGGCGAACAGTGGTTGCTGCCCCGGTTGCCGAAGCTGGAGATCGTCCAGCTCAGCGCGCCCGCGGCACACCTGCACATCGCGGTGTGCTGCTATGGCGCGGGAATCGAAGCCAGGCAGCTGGTCTACGCCGACTCCGCGGGCCGGTTCCCGTGGTCGCCGCAGTACAACTCCGGCCGCGGCGGACAGCCCGTGCTGGGGGTGCGGCATGCCTGAGTTTTCCTTGCTGCGCCAAGGTTTCCGGTGCCTTTGGGCGGTAGAGTCTCGTCATGCCCGAACTGCTGGCCCCGACCGTCCGCCTGCACCGCGCCTGGTTGGAAGCACACACCGAATGGGGTCCGGGCTCGCACGAGGACGGCTTCGGCCTGTCCCCGTCGGACGAAGTCGTTTCCCCAGCTGGGTTCGCCGCCTGGGTCGCCTGTTTGCCGCGGTGCCGCGCGGTATGCCGCTGGCTAGTCGAGGACGGACAGGTACTCGGCGGAATCGCCCTGCGCACTGGGCCGGTCGAGTACGTCCGCTGGGCCGGACACCTCGGCTTCGGCATTCGTCCGTCAGCGCGCGGCCGTGGTCTCGCTTCCTGGGCCCTGAGCCAGACGCTGGCCGAGGCTCGGCGGCTGGACCTGTCTCGCGTGCTCTTGGTGTGCGCGGAGGAAAACCTGGCGTCCGCCAAGACGATCGAACGCGCGGGCGGCGTGCTGGAGGGACTTCGCCAGACCGGCCACGGTCCGGTGCGCCGATACTGGATCGCGCTGGAACCGTTGCCGAGCTGACCTGTTCAGCTGGCGCGCTCAGTCGCCGCGATCGCCGCGCGGAGCGTCCGCCGCGCCTGCGCGATGTCCTCCGCCCGGCGGTCGAGTTCGGTGAGCTGAGTGCGCAGCGCCCCCAGCACTCCCGGGCACGGCCGCAACGAGCCATCCGCTTCGGCGCACGGCAGCATGCGCTTGATCAAGCTGGTCGGCAGTCCCGCCGCCAGCAACGCGCGAATCTGCCGCACCGTCTGCTCGGCGGCCGGGGCGTAGTCGCGGTAGCCGTTGGGCAGCCGGTCCGCGGTCAGCAGCCCGACGCGTTCGTAGTACCGCAGAAGCCGTTCGCTGGTCCCGGTGCACTCGGCCAGCTGCCCGATCCGCATCGTCCCTCCGCTGAGCTTGACCTTGGCATGGTGTCAACGTTCAACACTGGTCCCGGCGGCCGCATTCCGCGCGCCCAACCCGACCGGGAGTTTGCGTTGATCATCGATGCCCACAGCCACGTCCACGACCCAGTGCATCAGCACCTCGCCCTGCTGGACGAAGCGGGCGTTGACCGCGCCGTACTGTTCGCGACCAGGCCGCATCCCGAACGAGCCACCGATCTGGCTTCGTTCCGCCGGGAAATGAGCGTGCTGGACGCCGCACTGAACGGCCAGTCCGACGACGGCTATGAGTCGGCCTGGCAAGAACTGGACACCGCCTTGGCCGCGCACCCCGACCGTTTCCTGGGCTTCCGCTCAGTCCGCCTGGACCTTCCTGCGGACCAGATCGCCACCGAAGTCGACCACGCCGCCCAGGTTTTCCACGGAATCGGCGAGCTGACCCCGCCTCCAGGCGCGGCCGCGCGGATCGAACCAGTCCTGCGGGCCGCCACCGACCACAATGGACTCCCGGTCGTCGTGCACGGCTCCGCCCCGACGACCGAAGGAGACCTGTCCACCCTGGCCGCACTGGCCCGCGGCTACCCGGCCGTGCCGCTGGTGATCAGCCAACTGGGCGGCGCACACTGGCTCACCGCGATCGACCTGGCCCGCGAAACGCCGAACATCTACCTGGAACTGTCGACAGCCAGCCTCGTCTTCGCGGTCCGGCTGGCCATCGCCGAACTCCCAGACCGCACCATGTTCGGCTCGGACGCCCCTTACGGCGACCCACTCCTGTCCCGCACGACGATCGAACGCGTAACCCCGCCCGGAGAACTACGAGCCCGCGTCCTGGGCGGCACGCTCGCGGAGGTGTTGGGGCTGTGAACTTCGCATCCGAGCGCGAGCTGGGCAGAGGAGGCTGATTGCCGAGCCCCAGGGCGCACTCACGAGTCCGGCGTCGCTCGGTGACGCGGGGGAGACAAGCCACCCGCCTCGCTCGGCAGGCATCGAACCGCCAGCTAGGCCGGAGAATGACTCCAGTGCCCTTGCAACGCAATCGCGAGTCCTGCGCGGAGGTCGGCGTCGCCGCTCGGCGGGTAGGGGAACCACCTCACCCAGAAAGCCTGGACGCGTCCTTGACAGGCAGTTCGATCGCCGTGCTCCACACCGAAATCGCCTTACCCGTAAGGAAGCCAGCTTCACCACTCGCCTGCGCTGAGGTCAACCCGCGTCAGTCGGCGAGCGTCGGCGTGCGGCCCGGCCGGGAGACGATCGCGGAGCAATCGCAACTTCCCCGCAGGGGCTGGTCCCGCTGCGCGGCAGCGGCGGTGAAGGAGCCGTCCGCTTCACTCGGCGGTCGTGGCACCCGAGCCGAGCACAGTGGTTGATCGCCGTGCTCGGAATGGCGATCGCCAGTCCTGCGGGGAGGCTGGCGTCGCTGCTAGGCGGTGCGGGGTTGAGGAGCCGTCCGGCTTGCTCGGCGGTCGTCGGTGCGCGAATGGGGCCGGGTGGGTGGTTGCCATGCTTGGCATGGCGATTGCAGGCCCGGCGAGGAGGCTTGCGTCGCTGCCCGGGGACGCGGTTGGCGGCGAAGCCCGCGCGCGAGCCGCGTGGGGCGGGTTGGTTGCCGTGCTCGGCGTGGCGATCCCAGTCCTGTGGCGAGGCCAGCGTCGCTGATCGGTGGCGCGGTGGTGAAGAAGCCGCCGACCTCGCTCGGCAGTCGTCGGTGCGCGACCGGGGATGCTCGGCAAGGCGACTGCGAGTCCGGCGCAGAGACTGGCGTCGCTACTCAGCGCCGCGCAGGTAACAGCCGTGCCTCACTCGCCATGCCTCGGAGCGCGGCCCGACCCCATCCTCGACACCGCGACCGCGACTCCCACTCGGAACCTGCCTCGCCACGCGGCGGCTGCGGAAGCCAAGCCGTCACTCCCCAGCCGCGACCCCGTTCCTCAAGCTCCGCCCCGGAAGCAACCGGCTGATCGCGTCCTCCATGTGCGCGTCCAGCAGGTGCAGCGCAGTCTCCTCGTCACCCGAGCGCAGGGCTTCGATGATTCGCGTGTGCTCCTCCAGCCGGTCCTCCACGCCCTGATACGTGCTCTGCAGCAGCGTCAGGCACATCCGCGTCTCGATCAGCAGCGTCCGGGCCATGCGCACCAGTCGTTTGCTGCCCGACGCGTTGATCAGCGCCTCGTGGAACCGCAGGTCCGCCTCCGACAGCGCGGCCGGGTCGTCGGCAGCGGCTGCCATGTCGGCCACGTTCTGTTCCAGTGCCGCGGCCACCGCCTCCCGATCACCGCGGAACGCGCACAGCAGCGCAGCTCTTTCCACGGCCGAGCGGGCGAGGTAAATGTCGAACACGTCCGCCGGTTCGAGGTCGATTACGAACAGGCCTCGGTGGCGTTCGCTGCGCAGCAGGCCTTCGGACACGAGATGCTGCATCGCCTCGCGCAGCGGGCCTCGCGAGACCTGGAAGCGGGCGGCCAGATCGGTTTCGCCGAGCTGCGTGCCGGGCGGCAGCGCGCCGGTCATGATCGCGTCGCGCAGCTGGCGGGCGATCACGGCGGCGGTCGATTCCCGGCTGACCGGCTCTATGTCAGGCAGTGCGACCACGGTCAGCCCCTCGTCCGGAACAACGCGCCCAGCGAACGCACCAGCCGCGTCGTGCCGGTCAGTCGCAGGCCTTCCCACACGGTCACCTGGTTGGCGGTCAGCACTGGCTTGCCGAGCTTCTCCTCGATCGCGGTGATCTCGCCGAGCGTGCGCATCGCGGTGTCGGGCACCAGCACCGCGTCGGCGTCCGGGTGGTCGTGGCTCACCGCCAGATCGACTACTGCCTCGGGCGCGAGCTGGCCTACCTCGGCGGCCGTGTCGATGTCCGCGCTCGACATCGAGAGCACCTCGACGCCTCCCGCGGCGAGGAAGTCCACGAACAGCCGCGCGACGTCGTCGGGGTAGCTCGCGGCCACCGCGACTCGTTTCACGCCAAGGGCTTTCGCCGCGTTCACGAAGGCGAACGACGTGCTCGAAGCCGGCACTCCGGCGACCTTGGCGAGCTGGTCGGCCTGGTTGCGCGCGCCGTCCCAGCCGTACACGAAGCTGCCGGACGTGCAGGCCCACACCACCGCTTCCGGCTGGTGCTTCGCGAGCAGCCGGGCTCCTTCGGCGAGCCGGGCTTCGCTGCCGAGGTCGAGCAGTTCCGGCACGGCGTGCAGGTCGGTGCCGTAGATGTGCGCGACCGGCAGGCCGATGTCGCCGTCAGAGCCGCCGAGAAGCTGTTCCGCGAGCGGGTAGTCGTCCTCGGCCGCGTGGTCGGGGTAGATGAAGCCGATCGTGGTCACGAAACCTCCGGGATGCGCAAATTGTCGACAATATTAGCGGGACGGGTCAAGAGACCTCCCGCAGCCACTGGCCGGGACCCACGATGGGCAGCCGCATCCGGCGCAGGCAGGCCCACATGGTCAGCTGGTTGGCGGTCAGCACGGGTTTGCCGAGCGCCTTCTCCAGCGGTTCGATCAGGTCGAACGTGGGGAGGTTGGTGCAGCTGACGAAGATCGCCTCGGCCTCGCGGTGGTCCGCGGCGAGGATCCGCTCGGCGATGGTGCGGTAGCTGACCTTCCAGATGCCGCCGCCCAGCCCGAGATGGTCGCTGGACACGGTGTCCACGCCGACCTCGGCGAGGAAGTCGTGGAGTTTGCCGGTGAGATCGGCGTCGTACGGCGTGAGCACCGAGACCCGGTGCAGGTCGAGCTGGTGCAGCACCTCGACGAGGGCACCGGAAGTGGTGACCGCGTCCGGCGCGCCCGCTTCGCAGATCGCCTTGGTGAGGGAGCGTTCGTAGTCGATGCCGTTCACGAAGCTGCCCGACGTGCACAGGTACGCGACCACCTCGGGCTCCACGTGCAGCACGTCGCGCGTGGCCGTGGCGAGGTGCCGGCTGTCGCTCACCAGCTGGGCCATCTCCATGCTGACCGGGACCGGTTCGTAGGGGGTGCGGGCAAGATGCAGGGACACCTCCATCGGCACCCAGCGCCACAGTTCGCGCTCGAGCGCGAGGTCGAACGGCGCGATCACGCCGATGCCGCGCTGGGCTAGCGGGCCCTCGAACGCGAGAAAGTCCAGATCCAAGGTTCAGCCTCCGGAATACGCCTGTGCAGATGCCCCGTCCGGTGCTCCGGGGGTAGTCCTCGGATTGTTGACAATCATACGAGCCACTTTTACCGTGTCAATCGTGATCGCCCCGGAAACCCCCGTACTGGCAGTGCTCTGCGGGGCAGACCAACCACCGGACATGGCCGCTATCGAAGACGCGGCAGTAGTTCGTTACACCGACGAGCGCGGGCTCGCCGGTGCGTTGTCCGGTGCCGACGCCCTGTTTGTCTACGATTTCCTTTCCGGTGCGGTCCCCGGGGCCTGGCACGCCGCGGACCGGTTGCAGTGGCTGCACATCGCGAGCGCCGGCGTCGACCCGGTGCTGTTCCCGGGGCTGCGCGACAGCGACGTCGTGCTCACGAACTCGCGCGGGGTGTTCGACGACGCCATCGCGGAGTACGTGCTCGGCGTCGTGCTGTCGTTCGCCAAGGACTTCGCGCGCTCGCTCGACCTGCAGCGCGCCGGCACGTGGAAGCACCGCGAGACCGAGCGGATCGCCGGGCGGGAAGCGCTGGTGGTGGGCACCGGGCCGATCGGAAGGGCCATCGCGCGGATGCTGCGCGCGGCCGGCATGCGCGTGTCCGGGGCGGGCCGGCGGGCCCGGGTCGGGGATCCGGATTTCGGTGTCGTGCACGAATCCGCCGAACTGACACGGTATCTGCCCGAATTCGACTACGTGGTCGCGGTCGCGCCGCTCACCGACCAGACCAAGGGCCTGTTCGACGCCGCCGCGTTCGCCGCGATGAAACCGTCCGCGCGGTTCGTGAACGTGGGCCGCGGCGAACTGGTGGTCACCTCCGATCTGATCGCGGCGCTGAAGGCGGGGGAGATCGCCGGCGCCGCGCTCGACGTCTTCGAAACCGAGCCGCTGCCCGCCGAGAGTCCACTGTGGACCATGCCGGACGTGCTGCTGTCCCCGCACATGTCGGGTGACTTCCACGGCTGGCGGCGGACGCTGGTCGAGGTGTTCGCGGGCAATTTCCGGCGCTGGCTCGCCGGGGAACCGCTGTGGAACGTCGTGGACAAACGGCTCGGCTACGTGCCGTCCGAATCGCAGGGAGGCGCCGGATGGGCGACCGGGAATTGACCGCCAGCGAACTCGTCGCCGCCTACGCCACCGGCGAGCTGTCGCCGGTCGAAGCGACGAAGAGCGCCCTGCAGAACATCGAGGACCGCGACGGCGAGGTCAACGCGTACTGCCTCGTCGACGCCGAGCGTGCGCTCGACCAGGCGAAAGCGGCCGAGGCCCGCTGGCGCGACGGGAATCCGATCGGCGCGCTCGACGGCGTCCCGGCTTCGATCAAGGACATCTTCCTCACCCAGGGCTGGCCGACGCTGCGCGGTTCCGCGAGCATCCCGGCGGACCAGCCGTGGGACGTCGACAGCCCGGTGATGGCGCGGATGCGCGAAGCGGGCATGGTCGTGCTGGGCAAGACGACCACGCCGGAGATCGCCTGGAAGGGCGTCACCGACAGCGCGCTCTCGGGCATCACGCGCAATCCGGTGAACCCGCGGATGACGGCGGGCGGGTCCAGCGGCGGCAGCGCGGCCGCGGTCGCGGCGGCGATGGGCGAGCTGTCCGTCGGCACCGACGGCGGCGGCTCGATCCGGATTCCCGCGTCGTTCTGCGGAATCGTCGGCATGAAGCCGACGCACGGCCGGGTCCCGCTGTTCCCGGCGAGCCCGTTCGGCCCGCTCGCGCACGCCGGGCCGATGGCGCGCAGCGTGGACGACACGGCGCTCCTGCTGGACGTCCTCGCGCTGCCGGACCACCGCGACCCGACCGGGCTCGAGCCGCCGATCAGCGCGTACCGCGAAGCAGTGCGGCGCGACGTCCGCGGGCTGATCGCCGCCTTCTCGCCGACGCTCGGTTTCGTCGACGTGGACCCGGAAGTCGCGGCGATCGTCTCCTCGGCGGTGCAATCGCTCGCCGACGCCGGACTGCAGGTGGAACAGGCCGACCCCGGATTCGCCGACCCGAAACCCGCCTTCGACGTGCTGTGGTCGGCCGGTGCGGCGAAGTCGCTCGAAGCGTTCCCTCCGGGCAGCGAACAGCGAGTCGACCCGGGCCTGCGCCGCGTGTGGGAAAAGGGCCGCACCTATTCCGCGAGCGATTACCTCGACGCCACGGCGGAACGTGCCGCGCTCGGCATCCTGATGGGCGAGTTCCACACCCGCTACGACGTGCTGCTCACGCCGACCGTCCCGATCCCGCCGTTCGAGGCGGGCCACGACGTGCCGCCGGGCAGCGGGATGACCGAATGGCCGGAGTGGACGCCGTTCACCTACCCGTTCAACATGACGCAGCAGCCGGCGATCAGCGTCCCAGCCGGGCGTACCGAAACGGGCCTTCCGGTGGGCCTGCAGATCGTCGGCCCTCGGCATTCGGACGATCTGGTGCTGGCGGTGGCGAAGCTGCTGGAGGAGGTCCGGCCCTGGGCCGCGCCGTAAACCCGGCGGACCTCGGCGCGTTTGCGGCGCGGCCGGCTGTGGCAGGCTGGCACGCATGACCGAGTTCACCGCGCCCATCGACGACCGCTGGTTCGAGGACTACCCCGAGGGAGCGGTATACGAGTTCGGCGACACGACCGTCAGCGAGGCGGAGATCGTCGAGTTCGCGGAGAAGTACGACCCGCAGAGCTTCCACGTCGACCCGGTGGCGGCGAAGGAGGGCCCGTTCGGCGGCCTGGTCGCGAGCGGCTGGCACACCTCCAGCCTGATGATGCGGATGTTCGCCGACCACTACCTGTCATCGGTCGCGAGCCTCGGCAGCCCGGGCGTCGACGAGCTGCGCTGGCCGCGTCCGGTGCGGCCGGGGGACCGGCTGCGGATGCGGGCGACCGTGACCGAAGCGCGGCTGTCGAAGTCGAAGCCCGACCGCGGCCTCGTGCGCACCCGGATGGAACTGTTCAACGGCGACGACGAGCTGGTGTTCAGCGCGAGCGCGGTCAACTTCCTGTCGGTACGGCCGGTGCCGCCTGCCGGGTCGTGAACTGCCGGACCACGCGACGCTGAACTGCTCCATCGCCAGCCCGGCGACCAGCATCGCGATCAGCACCGGGACCAGCGATGGCCGCCAGTCAGCGCGCCCGCGGTCTGCACCCCGAGCGCCAGGCCCCAGCCAGACCGCCAGAAGAACAGCGATGAGAGTCCACAAAGGACACTCGTGGCGCGGAAACTGCGGTGCCCGCAACCCGGTGGTGAGCACCGGGCCAGAAGAACGTCCGCGGGCCCAGCCCGGAAGACCTCGATCGACCGGCTACACCCGAGTCGCGAATTCCAGCTCGGCGAGTGCCGTGTCCAGGTGCGTCAGGATCCGCTGCAGGTGCGGGACACTGCGCCGGCACCCGGTGACGCCGAAGTCGAGATTGTCTCCGTTGCTGGTCAGCGTGATGTTCAAGGCCTGCCCGTCGAGGAGCACCGACGCCGGGTAGATGCCGTCGAGCGCCGCGCCGTTCCAGTACATCTGCTTGCGCGGGCCGGGGACGTTCGAGATCACCAGGTTGAACGGCGGCCGCGTGTTGCCGACGAAACCGGGGATCGGCGACGCGCCGAGCTGGGCCACGTTGATCCCGGACAGCAGCAGCGTCTGCAACGGCGACAGCTGCGAGAACAGCTTCTTGCCGTTCGACATCGATTCGGAGATCGCGGCCAGCCGCGCCGCCGGGTCGGTCAGATCGGTGGCCAGATTGCACAGCAGCGCGCCGATGTTGTTGCCGGTCGCGTCGCCGGAGTCGCGGCGGCGCAGCGACACCGGGACCATCGCGACCAGCGGCGCGTCCGGCAGCGCGCTCTGTTCGATCAGGTAATCCCGCAGCGCGCCGGAGCACATGGCGAGCACGACGTCGTTGCGGGACACGCCCGCGGCGGTCGCGACCTCGCGCACCCGGTCGAGCGGCCAGGACTGCGCGGCGAACCGGCGCGCGCCGCCGATCGGCACGTTCAGCATCGTCTTCGGCGCCTGCATCGGCAGCGTGAGCCGATGCTCGCGGAACGCCTCGCGCGCCACTTTCGCCGCGGCCGGCGCGATCCCCGCGACCTGCTCGAACGTCTTGCCCACCAGGGCGAACGGCGACGTCGAGGCGCGGCCGTTGCGGTTCGTGGCCGGCTTCTCGCGCGAACCCCACGGCGGCGGGCAGTCCAGGTCAGCCGGGTCGTCCGACAGCGTGCCCTGCAGGTGCCGCAGCGCCGAAACACCGTCCATCAGCGCGTGGTGGATCTTCGAGTACACCGCGAACCGGCCGTCGCGCAGTCCTTCGATGAGGTGCGTTTCCCACAGCGGCCGGTGCCGGTCGAGCAGCGTGCTGTGCCAGCGCGAGGTGAGTTCGAGCAGTTCGCGGATCCGGCCCGGCTGCGGCAGCGCGGAATGCCGGAAGTGGTAGTCGAGTTCGAGATCGGTGTCGCGCGACCAGCGCACGTGCCCGACGGTGTTCACCGGACGGCTCGGCCGCATCCGGAACACGCTGCGCATGTTGTCCGATTCCAGCAGCGAGCGGCGCAGGTCGCGGAGATAGTCCTCGCCCGCGCCCTCGGGTTTGCGGAACAGCTGAAGCCCGCCGACGTGCATCGGGTGCTCGCGGGTCTCGACCATCAGGAACATCGAGTCGGTCACCGGCATCAACGGCATTGCGCCACCCCTTTCCGCCGCGCCGGGAACCTCGGCGTCCCCGGCACCCGGAGTGTACGCACGAAAAAGCCGGTGATTCAGATCGCGCGGCCAGGTGGGGGACAACCGGGCCGCGCGGCGATGACAAACCCTGTCCGGTGACGTGTCTGCAGCTGCTTACGCGAGGCGGATACCATCGCGGTCGTGGCAGGACGGACTGGAGCTCAGCAGCTGGGGGACGCGCTCACGGCTCTCGGGACCGAGGTGGTGTTCGGCCTGCCTGGCGTCCACAACCTGCCGCTGTGGGAGGCGTTGGCGGACACCGGGATCCGGCTCGTCAACGTCCGGCACGAACAGACCGCGGGGTACGCCGCCGACGGTTATGCCCGCAGGACGGGAAAACTCGGCGTCGCGCTCGTGACCACCGGTCCCGGCGCGGCGAACACGCTCGGCGCGGTCGGCGAAGCGATGGCGTCCGCGGCTCCGGTGCTCGTGATCGCCACGGACATTCCGTCGACGTTGCGCCGTCCGGGTGTCGTGCGCGGGGTACTGCACGAAACTTCCGACCAGCAGGCGATGTTCGCGCCGGTGACCAAGGCGGGCTTCACCGTGCACCGCGCGGACCAGATCGCCGCGACGCTGCACCGCGCCGCCCGGCTCGCGCTGATGCCGCAAAGCGGTCCGGTCTATTTGGGCATTCCGACCGATTTTCTCCGCGAAACCACGCCGCCGCGCGAACCGCCCGCGCCGCCCGCGGAACGCGTGCTCGATCTGCCGGATCTGCCTCGCGCGGCGGAACTGCTGGCGTCCGCACGCCGTCCGCTGATCTGGGCGGGCGGCGGTGCGTTGCGCTCCGAAGCGGGGGAAGCGATCGGGAAACTCGCGCAGCGGCTGGCCGCGCCGGTGCTCACCACGTTCGGCGCGCGCGGCCTGCTTCCGCTCGATCATCCTTGCCTGGCCCCGAATCCGGTGCACGCGCCGGAGGTCGGGCAGCTGTGGGACGAGGCCGACGTGGTGCTCGCGATCGGCACCGACTTCGACGGCCTGATGACCCAGAACTGGCTGATGCCCGCGCCGCCGAAGCTGATCGCGGTCAACGTCGACGCGGGCGACGCGGCGAAGAACTACCGGCCGGACGTCACCCTGGTCGGCGACGCCCGCCGCGTCGTCGAATCCCTGCATCCGGAACAGCGTCCCGGCCTGGACGAACTGACCGCGCGGCTGGCCGGCATCGGCCGCCGGGTGCGCGGGCGCATCCGCGACGAGGAACCGCAGGCCGCCGACTTTCTGTCCACTTTGGAGGAGGTGCTCCCGGCGGACGGGACGATCGTCGCCGACATGTGTGTCGCCGGGTACTGGATTGGCGGCTTCCACCGGGTCCGCGCGCCGCGGCGGCTGGCGTATCCGATGGGCTGGGGCACGCTCGGCTACGGCTTCCCGGCGTCGCTCGGCGCGGGCGCGGCGGCCGAGGCAGCTGGTGGCGGGCGCGTCTTGTGCGTGACTGGTGACGGCGGTTTCCTTTACGCAGTAGGGGATTTGGCGACGCTCGCCGAGGAGCAGCTGCCGGTGACGGTCGTGGTCGTGGACGACGGCGGCTACGGCATGCTGCGCTTCGACCAGGACCAGGAAGGCCTGCCGCATCGCGGAGTCGACTGGGACAGCCCGGATTTCGTCGGACTGGCCCGTTCGTTCGGTGTGCACGCGGACCGGGTGTCGGGCTTCGGTCGCGCGTTTCGCCGGCTGCTGAGCGAATTCGTCGAATCGGACGAGCCGAACGTGCTGGTGGTGCGGGCGAAGCTCAAGCCGCCGCTGAACACTTCGCCGCGGTGGTACCGGAAATCGCGCGGCTGAGCTAGGCGCCGTCCCGCAGGGAACGGGCCATGCTCCGCAGGATCCGGAACGCGTCCGCCTGCTCGGCCGCAGTCAGCCCGGACAGCATCCTGACCTCGACGGCCCGGACCGCGGCGCTCGCCTTCTCGAGGCTTCGCCGTCCGCGAGGCGTGAGCCGGGTGGGAAGAGCCTTGCCGACCGGCGCCGCCGCGGGCCTGGTCACGTAACCGTCCCGTTCCAGGGCTTGGAGCAGCACGTTCATCGATTGCCGGGTCACGAACGCGCCCCGCGCGAGCTCGGAATTCGACAGGCCTGGCCGCTGAGCCAGCAGTTCCAGGCAGGAGTAGTGCGTCACCGTCATCCCGAGCGGACGCAGCACTTCCTCCATGGCTGCCCGCAGCGCGCTCGAGGTTTCTTTCAGCAGATAGCCCAGTGACTTGTCCAGGTCGACGCCGCCGCGGTCTTGACTCATGTCAGGATTCTGACATACAGTCGAGTGTGTCAGGAACCTGACATGATGAAAAGGAGCAGCACCGTGCCCGCCATCGGCCCCGATTTCCTCTCGCTCCAGGCGCGTGACCTGGAAGCTTCACAGGCGTTCTACGAGCGCTACCTCGGCCTGGTCCGCTCGCCGGCCGGACCGCCGCACGCCGTCGTCTTCGCAACGAAGCCGATCGCGTTCGCCCTCCGCGAGGTCGTTCCCGGCACCGATCTCGCCTCGGCCGCCCACCCGGGCATCGGCGCCGCGATCTGGCTGCTCGCCACCGACGTCCAGGCCATTCACGACGCGCTCGTCGCCGACGGGCATCCCATCGTCTCCGCGCCGATCGACGGTCCCTTCGGCCGGACGTTCACCTTCGCCGACCCCGACGGCTACCACGTCACCCTCCACGACCGTGGCTGAGCCGAGCAGCCTGGTTTTCGGGGCGACCGGAGCGCTCGGCCAGCGCGAAGCGAGGTCGGTCGTAGTGGAGCGGGAAGTCGCTCGCCAACCGGTCTCGTGGAGGAGGTGACGGCGAAATGAACGACGTCCCCTCCGGTCAGCGGTTCTGGATCAACACCGTCAGCCTGGACCACGTCGAAGCGGCCATCGAGGGCGGTTTCACGCAAGCGGACCACGGTGCGGGCACACGTCTTCGCCAGCCAAGTCCAGGCGACGAGATGATTTTCTACTCGCCGCGCACGAGCTTGCGGGGAGGCGCACCGGTCCGGCAGTTCACCGCATGGGCCACCATTACCGGCGAAAAGCCTTACCAGGCCTACGTGAGCGACGACTTCCGACCGTGGCGGCTCGCGGCTTCCTTCCACGCCTGCACGCGAGTGGACGCCAAGCCGCTGGTCGGCCAGTTGTCCTTCGTCGCCGACCCGGCGCATTGGGGTTTGCCGTTCCGCCGCGGCTTGTTTGCCATTCCGCAGCAGGATTTCGCGACGATCCTCGCGCACATGACCGCCTGACGGCACCGCCGTTCTCTTCCCACGGCTCGCCGCGCGTCGCGAAGGTCCGTGCGGGAAATCCTGACTGAAGGCTCCCCTCGCGGACGTCCGGGGGCACGCGCCCGTCTCGCCTCAGCTGTGGTGCGTTTCCGCTTGCCAGCTGAGGAACGCGTCCAGCGTCGCGGACCGGTGCGCCCGCGCGCAGTGCTCGATCCATTCGGCTCCGGAGCCGGAGCGGATCAGGTCCAGCAGCTGGTCGTGTTCGGCGACCGAGGCGAGCGCGCGGGCGGGCACGAACGAGAACGTCGAATCGCGGATCGCGGCGAGCTGGGCCCAGCCCTTGTTGACCAGGTCGACCAGGCTGGGGTTGGGGCAGCGGGTGTAGAGCACCTCGTGGAACTCGTGGTTGAGCCGGGTGAACTCGACCGGTTCGAGCTGGTCGAGACCGGCGCGCAGGCGGTCGTTGAGTTCGGCGGCCTCGGCGAGGTCGTCGGCCGTCAGATGCGGCGCGGCGAGCGCGGTGGCCGCGCTTTCCACGATCGCGAGCGTTTGCATCGTGTGCTCGTAGCCGACCGGGTCGATCGCCGCGACGGTCGCGCCGACGTTGCGCTCGAAGTGCACCAGCCCCTCGGCCTGCAGCAGCCGCACCGCTTCCCGCACCGGGACCGTGCTCACGTCGAATTCCTTGGCCAGCGAACCGAGCACCAGCCGGTGTCCGGCCGGGTACGCGCCGGCGGTGATCCGGGATTTCAGCACCTGATACGTGTGCTGGCTCTTGCTGAGCCCGCCGGCCTGCTCGTGCGTTGTGGACATCCCTGACGCCTCCCCTTCGCAACCCGCCGGGGCGGGGTGTCCAGGTCACGGTAACCGGTCCGTTGCTTGCGCTAAATAATATACTATCCAGTTGTCAGGGCTGCTGGCTGGAATTGCCGCGCACGCAGCGTTTTCGCCTGATGTAGACAAAACTGCTGCTCAGTCGCCGCGGTGAGGCTTGTCGGAATGGTGCCTAATTATATACGATCTGGCTCCAGTCTGGGAGCACCGTCAGCAGGGAGGCGCAATGCCGCGCACCGCCGGGATCAGCAGAGAGCACCGCCGTGTCGTGCTGGCGGCCATGGTCGGCACGACCATCGAATGGTTCGACTTCTTCATCTACGCGATCTGCGCCGGCCTGGTCTTCGCGACGCAGTACTTCGCGGTGCTCGGCAAGGACGCGCTGATCCTGTCCTTCGCGACGGTCGGCATCAGCTTCTTCTTCCGCCCGATCGGCGCGGTGATCGCCGGGCATCTCGGCGACCGGCTGGGCAGGCGCGCGATGCTGATCCTGACCCTGCTGCTGATGGGGATTTCGACGGTGCTGATCGGCCTGGTGCCGAACACCGCGTCGATCGGGGCGTGGGCCCCGATCATCCTGGTGCTGCTGCGCGTCGTGCAGGGGCTGTCGGCTGGCGGCGAATGGGGCGGCGCGGCCCTGCTCGCGGTCGAGCACGCTCCCGCGGAACGGCGCGGGCTGTACGGTGCGTTCCCGCAGATCGGCGTGCCGATCGGGCTGCTGCTGGCCAACGGCGTCCTCGCGCTGGTCACCGCGGTGACGACGCCGGAGCAGTTCCTCGCGTGGGGCTGGCGGATCCCGTTCCTGCTGAGCGTGGTGCTGATCGTCGCGGGTCTGATGATCCGGTCCCGGGTCGCGGAAAGCCCGGTGTTCGAGGAGGTCCGCGAGAAGAAGGCGCGGTCGAGCATGCCGCTGGTGCAGTTGTTCCGGCATCACTGGAAGCTGGTCGTCGCGGGTGCGCTGCTGTTCGCGGCCAACAACGCCGTCGGCTACATGACCACCGGCGGATACGTGCAGTCGTACGCGACCAAATCGCTGCACCTGGACCGTTCGACGGTGCTCATCGCGGTGATGATTTCCGCCGTCGCCTGGCTGGTGAGCACGCTCGCCGGTGGCTGGCTCGCCGACCGGGTCGGCCGAGTGCGCACCTACCAGATCGGGTTCGTGCTGCAGCTGGTCTGGATGTTCCCGTTCTTCGCGCTGGTCAACACGGGAAGCGTCGGGATGCTCGTGCTCGCGCTGGTGCTGTTCTCGGTCGGGCTCGGGTTGACCTACGGTCCGCAGTCGGCGCTGTACGCGGAGATGTACCCGACGACGGTCCGCTACAGCGGCGCGGCGATCTCGTACGCGATCGGCGCGGTGCTCGGCGGAGCGTTCGCGCCGACTATCGCCGAGGCACTGCAGACCAGCACCGGAACGGTCTACGCGGTCGGCGGCTACCTCGCTGTGATGACCGTGATCGGCCTGGTCACAAGCTTCTTCGTCAAGGACCGAAAGGGCGCGTCGCTCAGTTCCGCGCTCGCGGACGCACCGGCGGCAACAGTCGAAAACGTCTGAGCGGGGGGCGCGCGATGCGGACCCAGAGCCGGAACGACTACTGCGCGTGGCTCGACGCGGCCGCCCGGGACGCGCACGACGCGATCAACCGGATCCACGTCGAGGCCTACGCCGATCTGGTCCGCGCCGCCGAGCTGTACAAGGGCGAGCTGGCGTGCCGCCGTCCGGTGCGGCGGTCCGCGCCCGGTCTGCCCGGCCGGGGACATCGCCATCGGGGCGCCGGCCTGCGGAGTTCCGCGACGGCGCGCGTCGAGGGGCCGCGGTTCGCCGATCCCCGGCCGGGCGGGTAGAAAGGGCGGCGGCGGCCGGTCGCCGCTTCCCGCGGCGCCGGCCGGTTGAGCCGACCCCGAGGAGGAGCAATGCCGGACCAGCAGCCGAACCCGCTGTGGCACCCGTTCGCGGACATGGGCGCGGTCGACGGAAACCGGTTCGTGGTGACCCGCGGCGAGGGGTCCTATGTGTGGGACGACGCCGGCCGTCGCTACTTCGACGCTTCCGCGTCGCTGTGGTACTCGAACCTCGGCCACGGCCGTCCCGAGATCACCCGCGCGGTCACCGAGCAGCTGGAGAAGCTCGACGCGTACAACCTGTTCGGCGGGGTCGCGAACGAACCGGCGCTGAAGCTGGCGTCGCGGCTGTCCGAGCTGGCTCCGGTGCCGGGGTCGAAGGTGTTCCTCGGCTCGGGCGGCGGCGACATGGTGGACACCGCGGTGAAGATCGCGCGCTCCTACTTCGTCCACACTGGACGCCCGGACAAGACCCACGTCATCAGCCGGACCCAGGGTTACCACGGCACCCACGGATTCGGGACCGCCGCGGCCGGGATCCCGGCGAACGCGGAGGGCTGGGGCCCGCCGGCCGCGGATTTCTCGCAGGTGCCGTACGACAACGCGGCGGCGCTGGAGGAGGAAATCCTCCGCGTGGGGCCGGAGCGGGTCGCCGCGTTCTTCTGCGAACCGGTCATCGGCGCGGGCGGCGTGCTGCTGCCGCCGGACGGGTACATCGAGGAAGTGGCGGCGATCTGCCGCAAGCACGAGGTGCTGTTCGTCGCCGACTGCGTGATCTGCGCGTGGGGTCGCCTCGGCACCTGGTACGGCATCGACCGCTGGTCGGTGCAGCCGGACCTGGTGACCACCGCGAAGGGCGTGACGAGCGGGACGATCCCGCTGGGCGTGCTGCTGGCGGCACCGCACGTGGCGGAGCCGTTCTTCACCGGCCGCCCGGGCGCGCCGATCCTGCGCCACGGCGCGACGTACGCCGGGCATCCGGTCGCTTGCGCCGCGGCGAACGCGACGCTGGACATCTACGAGCGCGACGACATCATCCCGCGCGGCAAGGCGCTGGAGAAGCCGCTCGCGGACGCGCTTTCCGGTGCCGTCGGGCATCCGGCGGTGGCGGAAGTCCGGGCCGGGCTGGGATTCCTGGCCGCGGTGGAACTCGCGCCGGACCTGCTGGCCGCGGACCCGGGTGCGCCCGGCCGGCTGCACAAGTTCCTGCTCGAGGAGGGCGTCATCGTGCGCTCGCTCGGCAAGGGAATGGCGGTGTCGCCGCCGCTGGTGGCCGAGGAAGCGGAGCTGGACCTGCTGGCCGCGGCCGTTCCGCGGGCGCTGGACCGGTTGCTGAAGAACTGACGTCTTGCCGACACCGCGGCGGCGCCGGGATTCCCGGTGCCGCCGCGGTCGTCTGTCTGCAAAGGACTACTTACAGGCGAGCGTCCCGGTGCGCAGGGCGTGGTTGTCGTCGTTGTCGTCGTCGGACCACACGACCTGCTTGGTCCCGTTCGCGCACGTCGACTGCGGCGCGATCGCGAAACCCTCGTTGTTGTAGTTCGCCATCCCGGACGGGCGGTCGTATTGCGCGGTGACCGCGAACGCGCCCGTCGCGTTGACGTCGAGCGTCGTGGTGCGGCCCTTGCACGTGTTGTCGCATTCGGCCCACAGATGGCCGGTCGCCGGTTCGTACTCGAGGTCCATCACCGCCGGGAACCCGCTGTCGATGGTGGCGACGCGCGTGTACTTGCTCCCGGACTGGTCGAGCGCGTACGCGTAGACCTTGCCGTTGGCCTCCAGCCCGACGAAGTACAGGCCGGTCCCGTGGTTCGGGTAGCTCGCCGGGTTGTAGGCGGCTTTCGTGTGCTCGTCCCGGAATTTGTGCGCGGTGAGCGCCGAGTCGGGCACCCAGGCGATGGCCTCGAGCCCCTTGTTGGGCTCGACCGACGGCAGATCCGACGTGAGGTCCCATTCCCCGGTCGCGTTCAGCGCCTTGCCCGACCCGGAGACGGCGTAGCGGAGCACGGCGGGCTTGCTCGTGTCGCCGTTGTCGTTGTCGCGCTCGGTGGAGGTGAAGACCCCGTCCGGGGTGACGACGACTCCTTCGGCGTCCGGGTCGCCACTGCCGTCGGCGTAGTGCAGGGCCTTGCCCTCGGACCAGCCGTTGGTGGTGTCGGGCCGCCATTTGCTTCCGTCCTGCACCAGCCGGTACAGGGTGCTCGGGCCGTTCTTTACTGCCCACAGCACGGAGGGCGATTCGTAGGACACGCCGCTGAGGTTGCTGCCGAAAACCCCGGCGTCGTCGGCGATGGAGACCTTCGACCCGCCGGGCCACGCCGTGGCTTTCGGGGTGGCTGCTGCTGGGGTAGCTGCCGCCGGGGCAGCTGTCGGCGCCGCGTGGGCCGCCCCGGCCCCGGCCGCGAGTGCGAGGACCGACAACGCGACAGTGACCCGGATTTTTCCACGCCGAGGTAGGGCACGCTGGTGCGCAAGCAAAGGAGCCGCTCCTTCTGTCCGTCGGGCACGGGTGCAGGGCCGTGCCGAGGTGGTCGCTGCTGACAAGCGGCGGTCCCGCTTCACGGGACTTACAGCAGTGGGTGATCGACAGTGGAGCACAAGGCGTGGCCAGTAAGCAACAAACAGCAGGTGATGTTGTCCCGATGACCGGCACGGCGGTTCCGCACCGGGCCGATCACCGTGCGGCCAACGGTAAACGGTCATCCGGCGACAGCGACCGGTTGCCGAGCGGCAATCACTGAGCGTCGGTCGCCGGGCTTGCGGTTCCACCACGCCGGGCGGCGGTCACCGGCCACCGGGCGGCAGTTGCCGACTTGCAGTTCCGCCACACCCGGCGGCGGTCATCGGCCACCCGGGTGGCGGGCTGCCACGCCGGGCGGCGGTCGCCGGGTGCTGGGCAGAGTCACTGGGCTTGCGGTTCGACCACGCCGGGCAGCGGTCAGCGGTCGGCGGGCTGCGGTTCCGCAACGCCGGGCGGCGATCAGCTATCGCCGGGCGGCGGTCCGCCACACCGGCGGCGGTCACCGGTCACCGGGCGGCAGTCGCCGGGCTTGCGGTTGCGCCAAACCCGGCGGCGGCCACCGGGCGGCGGCAGTCACGCCGGGCGGCGGTCACCGGGCTACCACGCTGGGCGGTGCCGCCGCGTGCTGGGCGAGAGTCACTGGGCTTGCGGTCCTCCACACCGGGCGGCGATCACCGGCCGCCGGGCGGCAGTTGCCGACTTGCAGTGCGCCAAACCCGGCGGCGGTCACCAGGCGGCGGGCAGCCACGCCGAGCGACAGTCACCGCGTGGCGGTCGCCGGGCTTGTGGTTCCGCCACACCGGGCGGCGTCACCGAGTGCCGGGCGACAGTCACCGCACGGCAGTCACCGTGCGGCAGTCGCCGGGCTTGCGGGTTCCGCCACACCGGGCGGCGTCACCGAGTGCCGGGCGACAGTCACCGCACGGCAGTCACCGTGCGGCGGTCGCCGGGCTTGCGGTCCGCCGCAACGGGCGGCGTCACCGGGTGCCGGGCGGCAGTTACCGCGCGGCGGTCCGCCACACCGGCACGTTGACGACCGCCGCTGGCATTCCGGGGGTCCCGGTGTCGCCGGGGACGATCGTGAAGCGCCATTTGTCCACGCCGCCGCCCATGATCTCGGCATAGCGGCGGGCGCCGTCCGCGTTCGCGAAGCGGACTTGCTGACCACTGGCGAGGTGGGTGATCTTGACCGCCACACTGCCTCCTGGGATCGATCGACGGACGGGTTCTGCCTGGGCGCCGGCCCGCGGAGCTTCCCCCTCCGGGGCCGGCCCAACCAGTAGAACACGTGTTCGATTCGCGGGGCAATCCAGGTCCCCCTCCCGAGCGACCCGGGACCGTGCCCGTGGGTCGAGTCCGCCGGAGCAGCGGCGGGAATCGGAAGTTCGTAGCGGGATCTCGGACGGAGCGCGGCCGAGGCGCAGGGTCGAGCCAGAGCGGCCAGCGTTCTTCCCTCGGGCGGCCCGGCGTTCGCCGCGGCCGAGCATCGAACGCTATGCGGTGCGGGCGACCTCAGCGTAATCGACGCGAAACCGCTTGTGCCCCAACAGAAACCCAAGCCAACCGGGCAGTCGTCACCACGCCCGCACCATCGCCACCCGAGGCCACCGGTCCAGTCCTCGCGCGATTTCCGCCCGCCGGATCTCTCGCAGTGCCGGACCCTGCTCCTCGTCGGCCAGCACGCGGAACCCCAGCCGCTCGTAGTAGGGCGCGTTCCACGGCACCTCGGAGAACGTCGTCAGCGTCAGCCCGGCCAGCCCGCGCTCCGCGGCCCAGTCGCCGACCGTCTCGATCAGCGCCCGGCCCAGCCTGCGGCGCGCGTGGCTCGGCAGCAGCGAAACCTGTTCCACGTGGCCGAAACCGTCGACTTCCTCGGCGAGCACGTACGCCGCGATCGTCCCGTCGTCGTCCCAGACCCAGCATCGGCCCGCGGCCTGGAACGCCGCGAGGTCCTCGACCGAAGGCGGTGTGTCGTCGGCGATCTCGGCCATGCCGACGGTCCGGAACGGTTCTCCGGCGGCACGTTCGAGATCGGGCAGCACCGGAAGGTCGGCCGAAGCGGCGAGACGGATCACTGTCCCGATTTTACGGCTACACCGAGTATTCGGAAATCGCATTTCCGATCTGCTCGGCGTAAGAGCGCAACGCCGCGATCGCCCGCTGGCGCTCGCCGTCGCCGATGCGGGTGGCCGGCCCGACGAAGGTCAGCACGCTCGGCCGGTGCCGGTCGGCGCTGACCGGCACCGAGCAGCACCATACGCCGTCCTCGATCTCGCCCCAGCTTTGCATAAAGCGATTGGCCAGCGCGTCCTTGAGGGCGTCGCGCACCTCGGCACCGCGTTCGCGGGCGATCCGGGCGACCTGGCGTTCGCGTTCACCGTCGGGCAGGAGGGCGAGCAGCATCTTCCCGGTCGCGCCGACGCCGAGCGGGATCGAATGCCCCGGCTGGAACGTGAACCGCATCGGGCGGTCGCATTCGACCAGGTCGCTGCAGACCGCGGCCTCGCCGAAGTGCTGGAACAGCAGGACGGTCTCGCCGAGTTCGCGCACGGCCTCTTCCATCACCGGCCGCGCGACCCGGGCCAGGTCGTTCGCGAGCCGGGCGGCGCGCGCGAGCGGCATGACGCGGCTGGTGACGTGATAGCGCCCGGACCGGGACTCTTCGAGCAGCTGCAATTCTTTCAGCAACTGCACGTAACGGTAGGTAGTGGCGACCGGACTGCCTATTACCTCGGCGAGTTCCGCCACGCTGGCTTCCCAGCGCTGCTCGGTGAACGACAACAGCAACTGGAGCACTTTCCGGGAACTGTTGGCCCCGGCCGTGCGACGGAGACCGGGCTCAGACATCGTGAAACCTCTTCGCGAGTTCACCTAATCCAGTTACGAACGCGTCGGTAAATTACCACAGGTCACGGTTTTTCCGCCCGAGGCGAGAAACGGGGTCAGCAATCCGGGGACGGCGGTGTCCGCGAGAGCGAGTCCGGCGCCCTCGTCGACGTCCAGCACGCGGTAGTGCCCCCGGCCGGCGGCAACGGGCGCGATGACGGTGACCAGTCCGGCCCGCCGCTGGAACAGCGACTGGTGCACGACGATCCCAGTCAGCCGGTCCCTCCGGACGGCGACCGTCGCCCTGGCCAGTGACCCGGAACGGGTGACGAGGTAGCGGCCAGTGATCGCGTGGCCGAGCGAGCGGTACCGGTCGAAGCCGACCAGGACCGCGAACGGCAGCAGCACGAGCGCGGCCTGCCACGGCCATTCCGGCAGTACATCCAGCCAGGCCAGCGCGAACAGCGCGGCCGACAGCGCCAGCACGGCGAACACGGCGCGGGTGATCCGGCGGGTCAGCGCGCGCCGGGAATGCCGCACGAGGGGGACATTCGCGAAGTCCTCGCCGAGCACCTCGCTCGCGATCTCCCGGGCCTTCCCGGCCGGAGCAGGCGGCAGCAGCAGGCCTCCGCCGCGGTCCGCGCCCTTGCCCTCGCGCAGCCCGGCCGCGACCGCGACACATTTCGCGCCGCCGACCATCCGCAGCGGCAACGGTTCCTTGATCTCGACGCCGCGCAGCCGGTCTTCCTCGATCGACACCGACCGCGTCGTGATCAGCCCGCGCCGGATGTGCAGCGTGCCGCCCGGTTCCCGGGTGAGGCGGAAGTTCCAAAAGGACAACACGTATCCGCCGACCGACAGCACCGACACCAGCACGAGCAGTCCGGCCGCCGCGAGCACCACGGTGAGCCACACCGGTTGTTCGAGCGCGCGGTTGGTGAGGTCGCGCAGCGGCCCGAAACTCGTCGGATCGAAGTGCAGTTCGTGGGCGAAGTGATAGACGGTGCCGAGGATCGCGGCGACCACCGCGAGCCCGGACAACGTGAACGGCGCGTACCGCACCCAGCGCTTGTCGACCTCGGCGACGAGCGACTCCGGCGGTTGCGGCGCTTCGGTTTCCGCGGTTTTCCGGTGCAGCAACAGGGCCCGCAGCCGCTCGGCCTCCGCGTGGGTGACCGCGTCCAGCACCAGCTGGTCCTTGCCAGGGCCTTTTCCGTGATCGTGCCTTCCGGTACCGATTCGTACCGCGGACAGCGAGAAAAGCCGATGTTTCGGTTCCGAAAGCACGTCTACGGTACGGATTCGATCGCGTGGAATCGCGCGTTGCTTGCGCAGCAGCAGCCCGGTGTGCCATTCGATCTGGGTCGCGGTGACGCGGTAGCGCGAGGTGAGGCAGTGCGAAATGCCGACGCCGATCGTCACCGCGGTGGCGGCGAGACCGATCCACTGCCAGTTGTTTCCGTGGCCGAGCAGCAGCGCACCAACGAGCACCGGCAGCGACTTCACGAGGTCGAGAACCGGGCGGATCAGCAACATTCGGCGGTCGAGGCGATGCCAGGGCGTGTCGCCGGCGCCTTCGGCGGCCACCGGCGGGGAAGGCGCGGCGGCGTTCACGTCGCGTCCCCGCGCACGGCCTGCGTGGTGTGGGTCAGCTCGTCGACCAGCGAGACCGCGACGTCACGGTCGAGCCCGGAGATGCGCAGCGGCCCGGCGGCGGACGCGGTGGTGACGGTGAGCCGGGACAGCCCGAACAACTGCTCCAGCGGGCCGCGTTCGACGTCCACCGTCTGGATCCGCGAGATCGGCGCGATCCGCCACTCCTGCTTCAGCCAGCCGGACTGGGTGTAGACGGCCTCGCCGGTGACTTCCCAGCGGTGCACGCGGTAGCGCCACTGCGGCATGACGAGCAGGTGCAGCGGGGCCAGCACGCAGGAGAGCAGCAGCGTCACGGTGAGCCACGACGGCGGGTCGTCCGCGGTCGCGACCACCACCGCCTGCACCGCGACCACGAGCAGCCAGCCGGCCCCCGCCGACGCCGCCCAGTGGCCGATCGCCCGGCGGCTCACCCGGTGTTCGGGCGGGCGCAGCCGCAGTTCAAGCGTGGTGGATTTTTCGATGTTCACCTGCTCAGAGTGCCCGACCGGACGCGTCGATGCCCACGACAAGTGTCACGATGCCCCGATCCGGGGTGGCCGACGAGTGCGGGGCGTTACTATTTCCGCCGCGAGCGGGATGGATTCGCAGCCGGGCCGCGTTGTACCGCGTACGTCCGTGCAAGCGAGAAGCAGCAGGAGGATCCGGTGGGACTCGATCCCGAGGAACTGTACGAGGTGGACTCGGACGTCCCCGACCTGAACGGAGCGGTGCTCCTGCACTTCTTCGAGGGCTTCATGGACGCGGGTTCGGCCGGGCGCCTGGTCACCGACCACCTCACCGGCGAGGTCGAGAACCGGATCGTCGCGCGGTTCGACGTCGACCGGCTCATCGACTACCGGTCGCGCCGCCCGGCGATGATCTACGCGGTCGACCACTGGGAGGAATACGAGACCCCCGAGCTGGTCGTGCGCCTGCTGCACGACGACGACGGCATCCCGTTCCTGCTGCTGTCCGGCCTGGAGCCGGACCGCGAATGGGAGCTGTTCGCGGCCGCCGTGCGCCAGCTGGTGGAGCGCTGGGGCGTCCGGCTCACCGTCGGCTACCACGGGATCCCGATGGGGGCCCCGCACACGCGCCCGCTCGGAGTCACCGCGCACGCGACCCGCGAGCACCTGATCGGCGAGCACCAGCCGCTGCCGAACCGCATGCAGGTCCCGGGCAGCATCGCCGCCATGCTGGAGTACCGCTTCGGCGAATGGGGCCACGACGCGATGGGCTTCGCCGCGCACGTGCCGCACTACCTGGCGCAGTCGACCTACCCGGCCGCCGCGCTGACGATCCTCGACTCGATCGGCAAGGCCACCGGCCTGCGCCTGCCCGACGGCGAACTGCGCACCGCGGCCGAGGTGGCCAAGGCGGAAATCGACCGCCAGGTCGCGGAATCCGAGGAATCCGCGGACGTGGTGCGCGCGCTGGAGCGTCAGTACGACACGTTCACCGAAGCTTCCGGGCACAGCCTGCTCGCCGAATCGCAGGAACACATGCCGACAGCGGAAGAGCTGGGCTCGCAGTTCGAGCGATTTCTCGCCGAACAGGGCGGGGACGGCTCCGAACGCTGAGCCGAGAGGTAAGCGACGCCTGCGGATCGGACCGTCTGCCAGGCCCACCAGAGCCGGGCTGTCATGATCGCCACGCCGGACATGGTGCGGCCCGCACGTTGCCGCAAGGCTGCGGTGGCGGGTGTGGTGGATGACATCTGCGTTCAGGCTAGCTGTTCGGCTCGGTTGTCGCTTGGCGGCATCCGTGCCGCTCAGGTCTGAAGCGGCCCGATGCGGTGTGGGGCGCTCGGCTGGGGCGCGACGTGACCAGCGCCTGCTCGGCCCCGCCCAGGCTCGGCGAGCGTGAAGAGCTTCCGCGCCAGCCTCCGTAGCAAGGCGCTCCCCCGAAACGGGTTTCTCCGCAGCGGCCTGGGCGGCGGGTTCGGCGGCGCGTTGCTCGCCAGGGCGCGGAGCACCGGCTGAGCGGAGGCGGACCCGCATGGTTCAGCTCCCGCGAAGGCTCGTGGGGGACCCCTGAAGGACTCTGATTCCCACGGGGTTCCCCTCGCGAACCTCGGGCATCTCAGCCCGGCCACCCCGCCAGGTGGCGCAGCGCTTCGCTGGTCGGCCCGAACGCGTCGCCCAGCAGCGCGTGCAGTTCGCGGTTGAACGATTCGATCACCGGCCGCAACCGGGTGATCGTCGCGCTTCCCTCCGGGGTCAGGTCCAGCACCAGCGCCCGGTGCTGTTCCGGATGCGGCTGCCGGACGATCAGTCCCGCCTCGATCAGCCGTCCGGTCATCGCGGTGATCGCCGATTCGCGCTGGCCCAGTTCCGCGGCCAGTTCCCGCTGGGTGAGCCCCGGCCGGTCGTGCACCGCGAACAGCGCGCCGAGCTGCGCGGTCGTCACGCCGGCCGCGGCGAGACAGCGCCGGTCGCCCTCGACTCGCAGCCGGTGCGCCGCGCTCTGCAGCAGGAAGAAAAGACGTTCGTCGGCGGCCATGCGGGGATCTTGACAGTGTTCTCCTCTCGCCGCCATCCTCACTTCACTACTGAAGTACTTCACTACTGAAGTGAGGATCGGGAATGAACCTGGACTTCGCGCGCGCCGCACTCGCCGCGCAACCGTTCAGCGTCCTGCTCGGCGCGCGGGTCGAGGAGTTCGGCGACGGACGCGCGGTGCTGGAACTGGACGTCCGCGACGACCTTCGACAGCAGAACGGCTACCTGCACGGCGGCGTCCTCGCCTACGCCGCCGACAACGCGCTCACCTTCGCCGCCGGAACAGTGCTCGGTCCGCAGCTGCTGACGAGCGGCTTCTCCATCGACTATCTCGTGCCCGCCGACGGCACGGTGCTGCGGGCGGAGGCGACCGTCGTCCAAGCGAGCCGTTCGCGGGCCACCTGCCGCTGCGATCTGTACACAGTGGACGGAGAAGGCAATTCGACATTGTGCGCCGCCGCGCAGGGATCCGCGGTGCTCAGGCGGCCGGCTACTCCCGGGTAAACCGGGCGGTGCCGGATGGTGTCCGGTTGTCGGCTATCGTCCCGGAATGAACCAGGAAAGCCAAGATCGGCTGACGACAAGGACTTTGGGCCCTGCGCTGCGCCGGAAGGCCGGCCTGGTGCTGCGCCGGGCCGCGGCCAGGCTGCACGATCCGCACACCGACCAGCTCGCCGAACTGCGCGCGGAACTGGAGCGGACGCGGGAGGAACTGCGGTCCGAGATCCTCCGGCAGGGGGACCGCCTGCTGGACCGCGTGGTCGAGTTCGAAATCCGCAGCCGCCGCGACATCGTGTACGCCGGCGATCAGGACGCGGCGTTGGAGAGCAACGTCTTCGCGCGCGAAAACCTGATCGGGGCCAAGCATTTCGGGAGCCCGAAGGAAACGCTGCAGTACGCGCTTTCCCTCGCGCCCACCGGCGGGTTGGCACTGGAGTTCGGCGTCGCGTCCGGCAACACCCTGCGCACCATCACCGCCGCACGCGGGGCCACCGAGGTGTACGGCTTCGATTCGTTCGACGGCCTGCCCGAAGCGTGGCTCAACGGCATGCCCGCCGGTGCCTTCGCCCGCGACGACCTGCCTGACGTGCCGGGAGCCGAACTGGTCGTCGGCCTGTTCGCCGACAGCCTGCCCGGTTTTCTGGAGAAGCACCCCGGTCCGGTCGATTTCCTGCACATCGACGGGGATCTCTACAGCTCCGCGAAGACCGTGCTGGACAACGTCGGCCCGCGGCTGCGCGTCGGCAGCATCGTGCACTTCGACGAGTTCTTCAACTTCCCCGGCTGGAAACGGCACGAATACCGGGCGTGGACCGAGCACGTCGAGAAGACCGGCGTCGAGTTCGCTTACGAGGCCTACACGTACAACGACAACCAGGTCACCGTGCGGATCACCGGCGGACCGGGGCTCATGGAGTGAAGCAGCCGTCCTCGTTGACCGGTCCGATCGCGGGGAGGATCAGGCCGCACAGATAACCGTCGATCCACCGGCCGTTGCCGGTGAGATTCGCGGCGAAACGGACGAGCGGGGCCAGTTTCCGGATTCCTTCCGCGAGCGATGCGCGGTTGCGTTCGAGCAGCGCGGTGAGCCGGTCGAGCTGGGCGAGCACCGGGCCGAGCTCGCGGTCGTTGTCGGCGACCAGCCCGGACACTTCGGTGCCTAACCGGCGGGCTCCGGCGAGCAGCGACTGGATGGCCGACTCGCGTTTCTGCACCTCGGCCAGCAACTGGTTGCCGTCGGTGAGAAGCCGGGACAGCTGGGCGTCGCGGTCGGCGAGCGTGCCGGAAATCGTCCGCGCCTGAGTCAAAAGGTGAGCCAGTTTCGCGTCGCGGGTGGAGAGGGAATCGGACAGCCGCGACAGTCCGGTCAGCGTGCCGCGGACGTCCGCCGGGGTGTGCGCGAACGTGTCGGAAAGAGCGCGAAAGCTCTGCGACAGCTGCGTGGTGTCGATCGCGTCGACGGTCGTGGCCAGCTGCCGGAACGCGGGCAGCACGTCATACGGAACAGTGGTCCGGTCGCGCGGGATCGGCGTGTCGGGATCCAGCGACCCGGCGCCGACCGGGTCGAGCGCGAGATATTTCTGGCCGAGCACCGTTTTGATCCGGATCGAAGCGGATGTCCGGTCCCCGAGCCACGCTCCCGACACCCGGAAGGACACGCGGACGGACGCGCCGTCGAGCGCAACCTGAGACACCCGGCCGACTTTCACTCCCGCGATCCGCACGTCATTGCCGGTTTCGAGTCCGGCGGCCTCGCTGAACTCGGCGGCATACGCGGTGCCGTCGCCGATGATCGGCAGATTCGGCGCCTGGAGGGCGGCGAGGACCCCGAGGACGAGCACAGTCATCCCGACGAGAGCGGTGCGCACAGGGTGCCGGGCGGGATGCACAGCGTGGATAGTGGCTCGCCCAGCCGGGTGAGGCCACTCATGCCACCCGAATGGGCGCTTTCCGGCCGGTGTCCACTTAGGACGATCAGTGCTCCCGCCCTGCGCACGCCCCGTTTTCCGGCACCGCACCGGCGTCGCTCGACGTGTGCCATTCTGGCCTGGCCGGCAGACGTGATCGGAGTCATCGGAACATCCGGTGCCGCTCGGCCGTTGAAGGGGTGTGCAGCGAGCGCGGAAGACCCGCGCCCACGCCAATCGGGGAGGAGCCACCATGCGAGACCTGACCACCGGATTGCACCCGGCGCCGGACCTCGTGGACGACACCGACGCGGCCCGCCAGGAGGAACGCCGCCGCAAGGCAGCGCTGGCCGTCGCGTCCCGGGCCAAGGACGCACAGGAATGCGCCCTGCTGCTGGACATGCTGGGCCTGCACGCCCCGGGCAGCAGCCGGACCGAGGTCGCCTGAGGCGCTCCGGTTCCGCCGGAGTGTTCCGAGGTATTCGGGGGAAGAACACGCCCCGGCCGGTGTGCGGACCGGTTGCGCGTGAGCTTTGTGCCAGCCTGGCCCTGGGAGGGCCAGGCTGTTCGTGTCTGAGCGATAGCGGGCTGGGCGGCTCGGTTGCGGGGGGTGGCCGGGCCGTGGTGGCGAGAGGTTTGGGCGCTGGCTGGTCGGGTAATCGCCGGGCGATGGGCTTGAGTTTGACGTGTAGACGGTCTGGCGACCGGACGGGCTGACCGTGTGTGCGAGCCTGCCCCGCGACGTGTTGCCCTGTCTGGGCAAATCGAGTCCTGTGCCGCGTCATTCTGCGTGCCGCGCGAGGCGGGGAATGGTGGCCGCCGTAGGCGGCTCAAGAGGCTTTCTCTCCCATCGCTTCACCGTGCACCCGAGAGCAACCCGCCACCTCGATCCCACGATCCCGATTGGGCCGAACGGGTGAAAGCGCGACGGGAAAGCGCACTGGAAGCCCGCGCCGCCCACGGGTAGTTGAAGCGTGCATCGCCCGGAGGCCCGCTCCGCTTGGGCAGAACAACACCTTGGTATGAAAGCGATTCGCAACCGTCGCCCCTGCGCACTGCTGGGTGTCCACTTGGGCCAGTCGCCGCGGAATGCGGATTCCGCAGCAACTCGTCCCGGCCGCGCCGACAAGCCGACCCGCGGCGCGAAACTGCTGCGGAAACCGACTCGCGCCAGGAAATCCCGCAACCCCGCCGATAGGCTCGATTCCTGAGGAACACCAAGGATTCCCCGGCTTGCGCGGTCGAGTACTGTCGATTCCCCTGGGTGATATTTTGCTCCGAACGGCTGAGTGTCGCCGACGTATCTGTCACTCTGGTGGAGCATCCTGTACCGCGAAACGGCCTGGGTCGGGACCGGGCGCAGGGGAGGAAACGCTGTGCAGTACCTGCGGGAAGACGAATACCTCACTCGTCAGCAGCGAGCGCTGGCGGAAATGGTGCGCCGGGGACGGCGGAAGCGCAGTTTTCAGCTGGCGGAACATCTGGCCGCGGAGGGCGGGGTGCACCGGTCGGACATCCTTGCCGTGACGGCGCTTTTCCTTGCCTGTCAGGCGTTCCGACGAGGTGACGCGGCGGCCGTGCAAAGATTTTCGAGTGCGTTTCGCGGGTGCGAGCGAAGCAGCGTGGATCTCGCTCGGCAGCTCATGCGTTTGGAAGCGGGCCGGGAACAGGGCTGGCTTCCGCGCGTGCATTATGACGAGCTTTTTTCCTACGCTTGGCGAGAAAACCGGCCCGACATTCTGGTCAAAGCGTCGTTGATTCAGCCGCGAGATGTTCCGGCGGCCGGATGGTGGGCCGAGATGGAGCGGAACCTCAGCCTGTTATCGGTCTGAACCCGGTTCTCGCGACCAGTCGATCCGGGAGAACAGACCGCGCAATTTCGCGCCGCGGGTCGCGTTCGTGGCGCTGATCCACGCGATCCGGCCCAGCAGGTGCGCGCGGAAATCCGGGTGCCCAGCGCGGTTCTGCGGCCCCGGCCCGGTGCGGGTGCAGTTGTGCAGCACAGCCCGCAGCTCGTCGTACTCGGCTCGGGCGACGGCTGGCGCGGCGTTCACCACCAAACCCGCGACGCGTTGCTGCCGGTAAGCCGGTTTGACTGACGTCTTGTCGTTGCGCAAGCGGAAGCCCTCGTCGGTCACGATGCGCCGGACGCCCGGCAGCAAGCGATGCAACGGCAAAGTCGCGTCGCCGGAGAAGGCGAGGTCGTCGGCGTAGCGGGTGTAGTTCGCGCCCAGCACCGCGGCGAGGCCGGAGAGCCTGCGGTCCAGATGAAGGGTGACGGCGTTCGCCACCGAAGGCGACGACGGTGCGCCTTGCGGGAGGTGCGTTCCGGCGAGATGGCTCAGCATGGCCGAGCGGGCGGGGGCGGAGCGCAGGACGTCGACCGGAGTGCGGGTGGTGAGGATTCCGGCGATGGCGGCCGCGACGGCTGGTGGGTAACCGGCCAGATCGAGAATTGAGCGCACGCGGGTCGCGGAGACCGTCGGGAAGAAGCCGGCCAGATCCAGTCGCACCACCAGGTCTTGTCCGGCGTGCGGACGGGCGCAGGTGTGAATCGAGCGGCCGCGGCGGAAACCGTGCGCTGCCTCGTGGACCGGCAGCGCGTCGAGCACGTGCCCGCGGACCCGGCGCTGCAGCTCGGCCAGCCGGGGTTTCGGCCGTTCGATCAGCCGCGCGCCGCCGGTGGACGTCGGGATCCAGCGGTAGCTGTAATGCCGCAGCACCGGCCGGGACCGCCGGTGCCAGCCGCGTTCGTCGGCGAACCAGGACAGCTCGCCGGGCGTGAGGTCGAGGGCGGCGGCGCATTCGTCGAACGTGGTCCACCGAGCGACCGGCCAGCGCCACACCGGCATCGGTTCGGGCAGCGACGCGGAGGCGACTCGTTCTCCGTTCATCCGCGCTGTCTTGTACGCGGAGCGTGCCGCCGCTGCGCGGGGCGCTGTGGGTACGTGTCGTGCTGCTCCCCGGGGTTGCCCCGGAGTGGGTGGTCCTCCACCGGCTCACCTCCGCGTCGCCGGAACCCACCCTAGCCAAGATCACCGACAAAACGGGCAGCCGGGGCAGAACCCCTGGTGACCGAGCACACCCTTGACCCAGAGTCGTGATTATAGCAACTTTTGCACTATGCAAGGTTTGCCGGACGACGTGGCCGATCTCGAGCGGCTGACTCGCGTGCTCGTGGCCGTGGCCTGGGACAGCGCGCACGCCGCCCCGCGCGGCGTCACCTTCCCGCAGGTGCGGTTGCTGGTGGTGCTCGACAGCCTGGGACGCGTGCCGTGTTCGCGGCTCGCCGAGGCGATGGGCGTGAACGCGTCCTCGGTCACGCGGCTGGCCGACAAACTGGAGGCGCACGGGTACGTCGTGCGCGGCGAAGACGAGCACCGCCGCACGGTGGTGACGATCGAGGTCACCGCCGCCGGGCGGGAAGTCGTCGCGGGCGTAGTGGAGCGACGGCACCGCGCGCTGTCCGAGCTGCTGGCGCAAGTGCCGGCTGCCCGGGTCCAGGCGGTCTCGACGGCGGTCTGCGACCTGGTCGTGGCGGCGGAATCGGCACCGGGCGTGCCCACGGCCGGGCCGGGCCGGCTGTGAAGGTTCCGGCGCGGGCCGCGCACCTCGGCGACTTCGCGGTCAATCCGCGGATGCTGCTGATCACCGCGATCGCGCTGCCGGTGGGCGGCGCGGCCGCGGTGGCGGCGTTCGCGCTGCTCAAGCTCATCGGCTTGATCACCAATCTGGTGTTCTACCAACGCGTCGCCACGGATCTCGTCGCGCCGGGCGCGCAGCAGCATCCGTGGTGGCTCGTGCTGCTCGCGCCGGTCGCCGGCGGCCTCGTGATCGGCTTGATGGCGCGCTACGGCTCGGAGAAGATCCGCGGCCACGGCATGCCGGAGGCGATCGAAGCGATTCTCACCGGCGGCAGCCGGGTGGCCCCGCGCGTCGCGGTGCTGAAGCCGGTGTCGGCGGCGGTCAGCATCGGCACCGGAGGTCCGTTCGGCGCCGAGGGGCCGATCATCATGACCGGCGGCGCCGTCGGTTCGATCCTCGCGCAGCTGCTGAAACTGTCCGCGGACGAACGCAAGACGCTGCTGGTCGCCGGTGCCGCGGGCGGGATGGCGGCGACGTTCAACGCGCCGCTGGCGTCCGTCCTGCTCGCAGTGGAGTTGCTGCTCTTCGAGTGGCGGCCGCGCAGTCTCGTGCCGGTGGCCGCCGCGGTGTCGGTCGCGACGGTGTGCCGCGGCTTTCTGCTCGGCACCGGACCGGTCTTCGGGGTCCCCTTCGCCGGGGCCAACCCTGGCCCGGCCGCGGACGGTCTCGCGCTCATCCCCGGCCTGACCGGCGGATTGCTGGCGATCGGCGCGACCGCGCTCGTCTACTTCGCCGAGGATCTTTTCGGACGGCTGCCGGTGCATTGGATGTGGTGGCCCGCGATCGGGGGCCTGGTGATCGGCATCGGCGGCCTGATCGAACCGCACGCGCTCGGCGTCGGCTACGACGTGATCGACACGCTGCTCACCGGGCACGCGACCGCGTCGCTGATCGTCGGAATCCTGGTCGTGAAGACCTTGATCTGGGCACTGTCGCTGGGATCCGGGACGTCCGGCGGGGTGCTGGCGCCGGTCTTCATGATCGGTGCCGCGCTGGGTGCCGCGGAAGGCGGTTTGCTGCCGCACGTCGCGCCGGGGTTTTGGGCGACGTGCGGACTGGCCGCGGTGGTCGGCGGCGTGATGCGGTCGCCGTTGACCGGCATCGTGTTCACTTTGGAGCTGACGCACGCGTGGAGCTATCTGCTGCCGCTCGTCGTCGCGTCATTCTCGGCGTACGCGCTTTCGGTGTTGCTGCTCAAGCGTTCTGTGCTCACGGAGAAGATCGCGCGGCGACGTCTGCACCTCACTCGCGAGTACACGACTGATCCACTTGAGACGTTCTTCGTGCATGAGGTGATGACGCACCAACCGGATGTGCAGATGTCGGCTGATGTCGTCGTGTACGCGGACGACACGCTGCGCGACGTCGCGAACGAACTCGCGCTTGGGCATACGACGCAGGCGCTGGTGGTCGACCGGCACGAGCCCTCGCGGGTGCTCGGCAAGGTGACGCTGGCGCAACTGCTGCATGCCCGGCGGCGGGACCTGCACGAGGAGCATCACCGGGAACGGTTGCTGGGCCGGTCCATCACCGCTTGAGCCGCTGTTTGTCCACTTTGCCCACCGGAGTCAGCGGCAACTCGTCGCGGAACTCCACAGTGGACGGTACGAAGTGCTCGCCGCCGAGTTCTTCGCGAACCCGCTCGCGCAGGTCGCTCGCCGTTGTTCCATCGGCGACCACCACCGCGTGCAGCAGGGTTCCGTCTGGTCCTGGTGCGGGGACTACCGCGGCGGCTTTCACCTTGGGGTGGCTGAGAAGTGCGTGCTCCACTGTGGTCGACGAGACTTTCGTGCCATGCTCGCCGGTGACGATGACGTCGTCGACCCGGTCCTCCAGATAGAGGTAACCGTCCTCGTCGAAGCGGCCGAGGTCGCCGGTGCGCAGCCAGCCGTCGCCGATCGGCGGTTGCCCGTGGTAGCCGTCCATCATGGACAGTCCGCGGACAAGTACCTCGCCGTCCTCGATCCGGGCTTCCATCCCTGGCACGATGCGGCCGACGGAACCGAGAAGTTCCGGCCGGGCAAGGACTTCGTCCGCGGAGATGCTGGCGATCATCGGCGCTTCGGTGAGTCCGTAACCCTGTCCGACGACCGGACCGAACACCTTGAGCGCTTCGGCCAACCGGCGCGGCGGCAGCGGCGCGGCACCGAGAGAAAGCTGCTGCACGCTCGATACGTCCGTAGTGGACAGATGCGGATGGTCGAGCACCGCGGCGAGCCGGGGCGGGGTAAGAGAAAGCGTCGTGACGCGATGACGCTCGACATCGGCGAGAAGTTTCTCGGCATTGAACTCTCGGTGCAGTACCACGGTGTTGCCGCAACAGAGCGCACCGAGAACGGCGGCGTTGCCGGTCATATGCGTGAGCGGCGCGGTGACGAGGGCCGTCTTGGTGCCGTCCGGCTGGAAGATGTGGGCGACGCCGTCGTAGATTCCGCTGTGCCGGATCAGTTTCGGAGCCCCGGTGGTGCCGCCGCTGGGGAAAATCGCCGTGACGCTATTCGGTAACATGTCCGGAGTGGACGGACGCGCGGCGGCGAGCGTGTCGAGTTCGGCGTCGGTGAGCAAGGTCGCCCCGGTGGCCGCGAGCGTCGCCGCCCGCGCCGGACGGCTCGCGGACGCCGCGATCAGCACCACTTCCAGTCCCCGCAGCTGTGCGGCAAGCTGGGTGAGCACCACTTCCGGCCGGTTCGCGGCGTCGATCGCCACCATGCCGCGCACCTCGGCGAGTCCGCTGTACAGCCGCGACAGCAGCTCTGACGCCGCTCGGTACGTCATCGTGGTGTCGTCGTGGTGGAACAGCACGGTGTCGCCGCCGTCGCGGAGCGCGGAAAGGACGCGGGACAGGAAAAAGCTCACCCGGCACACCGTAGTCGTGTGTTGGCCGAGAACGGCGATCGCGGCTAGGTTCGCTGTCATGACCGCTCCACCCGCGATCGCCGCGGACCCGAGAAGCTGGCGTCGCGCCTTCGCTGACCTGCTGGCTGGGCTGCGTGCCCGGGAACTGTGGGCGTTGCTCGCGTGGCAGGATATCAAGCAGCGCTACCGGCGTTCGTCGCTAGGACCGTTGTGGATCACCGTCGGGATGGCGGTCACCGCGCTCGCGCTGGGTGTCGTGAACTCAGCGCTGTTCGGCAGTTCCATCTCGACGTTGCTGCCGAGCATCACCACCGGGCTCATCCTGTGGAACTTCATGAACGGCTGCATCGTTGAGGGCTCGGAAACGTTCATCGTCAACGAAGGGATGATCAAGCAGCTTCCGGCTCCGGTGTCGGTGTACGCGCTGCGCACGGTGTGGCGGCAGGCGTTGTACCTGGCGCACAACCTCGTCGTGTACGTGCTGGTGCTGGCGATCTTCTTCGGCAAGCTGTCGCAGCCGTACCGCTTGGTGGACAAGGACGGCGCGCTGCTGCACCCTGGGCTCGGCTGGGGGATGCTGCTCGCGGTGCCCGCGCTGATGCTGGTCCTGCTGAACGGCGCCTGGGTCGTGCTGCTGTTCGGCGTGGTGTCCACGCGGTTTCGCGACATTCCGCCGGTGATCCAGAGCTTCATCACGATGCTCTTCTACGCGACGCCGATCATGTGGTCGATGGACCAGGTGCGGGTGATGAACCAGAGTTCGCACGAAGGATTTGGTTCCGTCGCGGTGAATTTGCTGCAGCTCAATCCGGTGTACCACTTCGTCGAGATCGTGCGCGCACCGCTGGTCGGGCAGCAGCAGAGCTGGACGCATTGGCTCGTCGCGGGAGTGGTGACCGTGGTCGGCTGGTCGCTGGCGATGCTGGTGCTCCGCAATTACCGGGCCCGGGTCGCTTACTGGGTCTGACATTCTCTTCGCTCGTGAAGCACCGCCGCGGTCGCTTCGGCCGTAACGGCTTCGGATCGGAAGCCACGGGAATTGCTCCTTGTTTCGCCACGCTCTTGTGCACCGTGCTGGTTCCTGCGGGCCCTAACCGCGCACACCCGCTCGCCGGGGGTTAGCGTTGTGTCACGGCTCGCGAACGGAGGTCGCATGAAGCGTCGGAAGGCATTGCAGGCTCTGGCCGTGGCGGTGCTCGCGATGAGCACGGTCGCCGCCGCCCCGTCCGGACTCACGCCGCGGCAGCTGGCCGGACAGCGGGTGATCTACTCCTATCCTGGTCTGACCCCGCCTGCCTCGTTGCTGCAACGCATCCGCGCCGGCGAGGCGGCAGGCGTGATCTTCTTCGGCGAGAATATCTCGAGTTCTCAACAGATTAGCGGCGTCGTACGACAATTACGGGACGCGAACGCACAAAGCCCGGTGCACCGCCCGTTGCTGCTGATGACCGACCAGGAAGGCGGCAAGGTCCGCCGGTTGCCCGGCGAGCCAGTTCTGTCGGAGAAGCAGGTCGGCCAGTCCGCGGATCCCTCCGCCGCGGCCAAAGCGGCAGGCACCGGCGCTGGTCAGAACCTCGCGGGGGTAGGCATGAACCTCAACCTCGCGCCGGTTCTGGATGTCTACCGCCAACCGGGGAATTTCATCGACAAATACGGCCGTTCCTACAGTCAGGACCCCCAGGTGGCTGGCGCACTGGGCCAGGATTTCGTCACGGCTCAGCAGGCAACCGGCGTCGCCGCGACGGCCAAGCACTTCCCCGGCCTGGGCGCCGCGCCCGCCGGAAGCAACACAGACGTCGGTCCGGTGACGCTGAACGTGCCCTTGCCTGAACTGCGCGCCAAGGACGAGGCTCCCTACCACCCGGTGGTCGACGCTGGCGTGAAGCTCGTGATGCTTTCGTGGGCCGTCTATCCCGCGCTTGACCCCTCCCGCCCCGCCGGACTTTCGCCCGCGGCGGTGCAGGAACTCCGAAACGGCACGAAGTTCGCCGGGGTGACCGTGACGGACGCCTTGGAGGCCGGCGCGCTGAAGTCCTATGGCGGATCGGGAAACCGCGCCGTGCTGGCGGCGAAGGCGGGGATGGACCTGATCCTGGCTTCGGCCCGCGAGGTGAGCCAGGGGGACGACGCCGCTTCCGCGCTGGCCGCCGGATTGTCGAACGGATCGTTGCCGAGCGGGGAGTTCACCGCGGCGGTGGACCGGGTGTCGGCGTTGCGGGATGGGGTGAAGTGACGCTTCCGACGGGGCTTGGGTGAGTGCTGGCGTCGTGCTCGGTCACGGCCGCTGGTGTCCATGCCCGCGCAAGGCGGCTCTCGGCGCCGCGCTTAGGTATTGCTAGTGCCTTCTCCTCGCGGCGAGGTGCTCGCGGAAGGTGGCCCGGCCCTCCGCGATTACCCAGCGAGCAACCCCCGTTCCGGTGACACCCGGCGGTGTGGATATCGGGCTGTCCCCGGGCTGAGCGGGCACCCTTGCGTGCGACCCACCCACGACGGGAGGACGAATGCAAGCTTGGTGGCTCCTCGTGGCCGTCGCCGCGGTGTTCGTGGTGCTGGCCGTCGTGTTCCTGCGCCGCGCCGCCCGGCGTCGCTCCTCCGCCCCGCCGCCGAATGCTTCTCCGGCCTCTCCTCCGGACGACTCCACCCGCCGCTGGGTCTCCCCGTCGGATGACTTGCCCCGCCGCGCCCGCCACCGGCTGGACGAGGCGCACCCCCTCGCTCGCTACCCAGTCGCCCGGCAGCGCCCGATGCGGCATCCGCGACCGTCGACACGGCAGGAGTCCGCACGGGAACGGCGCGATTCGTAGTTCTGCGCGAATTCGGGACAGCCGAGATGAACCGCGGCGGGAACATTCCTCGAGGAGCAACGATCGATTTCATCGCTGAATCGAAGCGAAAACAGGCGTTGGACTGGAAGGTCGACGCGAGCCAATACTCAGCCCATGACGTCTGTGCCTGGCGATTCCGCCGAGAACTCGGGCCGGAACGACGACCGGTGTCTCGCCGGTGCCGAGTCGGCGGACCGCTCCGGCGGTGATACCGGGACCGGCCCGAGCACTGAGCGAGTCCTCGACGGTCGCGGGATCGCTCCGGACGCCGCTGTCCCGGGTGCGGTGGGCGACGAGTCGGCGGCCAGCGTCAACCGAGCGGCGGGCGACGAGTCGGCGGCCAGCTTTCTCCGATCGGCTACCGCCGAGCCTGCGACCAACGTCAACTCGGCGGTGGCCGACGTCGGACCGGCGGGCGGCAGCCGGGCGGCTGAGCCTCCGGCGAACGCCGACTGGGCAGCCAGTGCCGGTCTGGTGGCGAGCATCGAGTCGGTGGCCAACGCCAGCCCGGCAGCCGAGGTCGAGTCAGTCGATGGCGAGACTCGGGATGTCGTCCGGCTGCTGCGGCGGTTTGGCGGCAGGGCGTTCGCGCTGGCGTTCGTTGCTGGGATTACCGGATTGACGACCGTCGCATTGGTGTTGGGTTTGATCGGCTTCGCGTTGGTGCTGGCACCGGTGCGTGGGATCAGGCGAGGAGATGGGCCAGCAGCGCGCGTGCCGCCGGGTTGGTGAGGTTTGCCGAGCGGCCGGTCAGGTAGATGGTGCGGGCCAGCGTCGGCTGGGTGAGGTGGGCGAACGGCAGTCCGGATCGGGCGGCGACCTGCTCGGGCACCACGGTGACGCCTAGTCCAGCCGCGACGAGGTCGACCAGCAGCGGGACGTTCGTCGCTTCGCAGACCTGGTCGCGGCGGACTCCAGCCTCGGTGAAGGCGCGGTCGACCAAGGCTTGCAGGCCGCTGCCGGTGAAATCTACGAAGGGTTCGTCGTCCAGTTCCGCCAGCCGGACTCGGCGGCGGGTCGACAGGCGGTGTCCGGGGTGGGTGAGCAGGACGAGGTTTTGCTGCCAGCTCGCGAACTCGGCCAGGTCCTCCGGCAGCGGACCGCCCACATAGGACAGATCCAGCTCGCCGTCGGACACCGCGGCAGTCAGTCCGGGGATGGTGCCTTCCCGGACGCGCAGCCGGATTCCCGGGTAGCGGGCGCGGAATTCGCCGAGCTTCGCGGGCAGATCGAGGACGGTCAGGGTCTGGATGGTCCCCATCGACACCCGGCCGCGCGCGAGGCCGGTCACCGCGGCTACCTCGCCCCGGGCGGAGTCGACGTCCGCGGCGATTTGCCGGGCAAGGGGGAGCAGGGCCTCGCCCGCGGGGGTGAGTGTCACACGGCGGGTGGTGCGGTCGAACAGTTCCGCGCCGAGGTCGGTCTCCAGTTTCCGGATGGATGCGCTGAGAGCGGACTGTACGACGTGCACGTCCTGGGCGGCGCGGGTGAAGTTGCGGTGCCGGACTACGGCGAGGAAGTGTTCGACCTGCCTCAGCTCCATCGGCTTCGCCTCCGTCTCGCCACCGGGGAGTGATCCGGTCAACGTACCGCGCGGTCGAGTCGGGGACGGCGGATCGAGGAGCCCGCGCGCCAGACAACGCAGGAGGGGGCTCCCGCCGGAGCCGCAGACAACCGCGGGAGCCCCCAAGAAACGCCTACTGGGCCGTGAAGCCCCCGTCGACCACGATCTCCACCCCGGTCACATACGAGGACTCCGAGGAAGCCAAGAACAAGATCACGTCGGCGACCTCCTGCACCTCCCCAGTCCGTCCCATTGGCACCCCCGCGACCTGCTTCGCTCGCCACACCGGATCGGTCGAGCCGCGGGAGGTGCGCATCGGCGGCAGGAAGCCGGGTGCTACCGCGTTGACTCGGATGCCTTCGCCCGCGTAGTGGACTGACGCGGCGGTCGTCATCGCCTTGATCGCGCCCTTTGAAGCGGCGTAGCCCAGGTGCACGCCGAGCTGACCGATCGACGCCGCGATCGACGTCAGGTTCACGATCGAACCTCCGCCCCGGCCGGACATCGCTGCCACGCCGTGTTTGATGCCCAGGAACACTCCGCGGGCGTTGACCTGCAGCAAACGGTCGTAGAACGCCGTGCTGGTCAGGTCCGGGTCGAAGGTGCCGCTGATGCCGGCACTGTTGACCAGCACGTCGAGCTTGCCGTGCCGGTCCAGGACACCGGCGATCGCTGCCGTCCAGGACTCCTCGTCCGTGACGTCCAGGCGGCGGTAGTCGGCCTGGCCGCCGTTGGCGCGGATCTCCTCGGCCACGGCGGTGCCGTCAGCGTCTTCGACGTCGGTGACGACGACCGTCGCGCCTTCGCGGGCGAAGGTGAGGGCGGCTGCCCGGCCCATTCCGCTCGAAGCGCCGGTGATCAGGGCGATCTTGTCCGCCAATCGCATGTGGGTCCCTTTCGCTGGTGGGGACCCCAGTCTGACGCCGGGCCGGCGGACGGACCGACTCAGGCCAGCTCGGCGGAGACGACCGACGAGAGGTCGCGCAGCGCGTCCAGCAGGGCGTCGAGCGCGTCGGGGCTGACCAGGACCGTGCTGACCATGCTGCTTTCCCGGACCCCCTCGCGGACGTCGACGGACAGCTCGTGGATCAGCTTCCCGTGCTGGGTCAGCGTGGCGACCAAGCCGGGGATCTGGTCGATGCCGCCGACGAAATACGTCGCGATCCGGCGGCGGACCAGCATGGCCGGGGCGGAGGTGTACGGGGCGGAGGAAAAGGTGCTCAGGGACATGGCGTTCTCCGGGAACTCATGAGAGGTCTGGCGGGAAAAGGGCCAGGTCCCGAAGCAAAACCGCATACCGGCATCGCGCGCCGGCAGCCTGGTTCAGCCGGCGCGCCGGGTTACGAGTCGCTCGGACGTCATGAGGCGCAGCACGGCGACAGGTTAACACGGGGACGCGCGAAGGCAAATCAATCCACAAAGGACAGACAGGTCAGCCGGGTTCGTTCCACGGCAGCCGCTTGCGCAGCAAAGTGGCCGCACGCAGGGCGACCTCCACTTCCAGCCGGTGTTCGGCAAGCGGCCGTCCGCACAGTTCCTCGGCCTTGCGGACGCGATAGTGGACGGTGTTCTTGTGCAGGTGCAGCCGGGCGGCGGCGTGCGTGTAGCTGCCGTCGGTGTCGAGGAAGACCCGCAGCGTCTCGCGCAGCTGCTCGGTGCCGGGATCGTCGGCGACCAGGTCTCCGAGAACCCGCGCGATCCAGCGGTACACGTCGTCGGAGTGTTCGGTGAGCAGCGCGGCGATCGCGACGTCGTCGAACAGCACCACGTTCTGGCTCTGGTCCTCGTCGGTCTCGGCGACCGCTCGTGCCCGCACCGCCTCGCGCAGGGACCCGCGGAACCCGGGCAGCCCGTAGCCCGGCGCGCCCAAGGCCAGCCGCAGGCCGCCGCCGATTTCCGCCACGCCGGCGCGGAGCCGTTCGACCTCGATGTCGTCACGTTCCGTGCTGACCGTCCAGCTCCACAGCGTGCGGTCGTCGGCCAGCATGGTGAGCGCCGGACCGCGCCCGCACACCTCCTGCAGCAGCCGCGCCGCTGCCTGCAGTTCGCCCGCGCCCTCGGCGGGCAACCAGGCGACGGCCGCGCAGTGCCACTGCCGCATCGGGAAGGCGAGCAACTGCTGCGCGGCGTCCTCGGTCAGCGTGTCCGAGTCCAGCACCAGCCGGATCTGCGCCGCCCGCGCCGCACCGGTGCGGCTGCTCCAGCGCCGGCGTTCGGTCTCGAAGATGTCGATCAGGCCCTCGATGACCTGGTCGATGTAGCGGTTGGTGCGCCGCGACAGTTCGGCGAGCACGCCGAGCGCGAGCTGGGTGTCGATGTTCGGCTGCCGCTCCAGCGCCTCGATCGCCCACTGTTCGAACCGGTGCTCGCCGAGCCGGTACGCCCGGAGCAGCGCTTCCAGCGACAGCTCGTGCTGGGCGAACCGGCGCGCGTACTCGGCCGCGGCGGGCGGGACGGTGATCCGGTCGAGCGGGATGGAATGCGACAGCATGTCGAGGATCGCGACCAGATTCGCCGACGTGCTGGCGATCATCAGTTTGCGGACCGTCTCGTCGTGCCGGAACTCCGGGATCATCTCGACGAACCAGTCGGTCAGCTCGGTGGTGCGCGCGGCGAGGTCGGCGTCGATGGCGTGCGCGATCTCTGCCACGACGGCGTCGACGGCGTCGGACATGGCGGTCAGGGTAGCCACCGGACCGCCCCGGCGACAGGCGAGCGGCGTCGTTCACCCCCTCGGTGCAGGCGGTTGTGACCCCGGCACAACGACCCGCGGCACCTTCGGTTCTGCGGCCTATGGCCTGGGTCACTACGCGTCCTTACCGTCATTTCCCACTAAGCCGCCCTGGGAAAGGACTTCGACGATGCACCTCGCGGCGCTGCCTGAAGAGCGGGCCCGGCGGAATCCGAACCTGCCGTGTCTGGCCGACGAATACGGCGAACTCGGCAACGCCGGCTTCGCGGTACGGGTGCGCAGCGCGGCGGCCGCGTTGCGGGCCCGAGGGGTCGGTGCGGGCGACGTCGTCGCGGTGCTGCTGCCGAATCGCGTCGAGTTCGCGGTGGTGTTGTTCGCCGCCTGGCGGCTCGGTGCCGCGGTCGCGCCGGTGAACCCGGAGCTGACCGACGGCGAGGCCTCGTTCCAGATCGCCGACGCGAAAGCGAAAGTCGTAGTGGGACAAGGTGATTCGGATCTGGTGACGATGCGGATCGAGGAGCTGTCGACGGCCGCACCCGACGACGGTCCAGTGGCCGAGGACGATCACGCGGTCGCCCTGCTCATCTACACCAGCGGCACCACCGGACAGCCGAAAGGCGTGGTGCTCGACCACGCCAACATCGCGGCGATGACGTCGATGATCGTCGACGCGCTCGAACTCGGCCCAGCGGACCACAGTTTGCTGATCCTCCCGCTGTTCCATGTCAACGGGATCGTGGTCAGCGTGCTCGCGCCGCTGCTCGCTGGTGGTCGCTCGACCATTGCCGGGAGATTCCGCGCCGACGACTTCTTCACCGTGGTCGAACGCGTCCGTCCGACGTATTTCTCTGCTGTGCCAGCGATTTACGCGCGGCTGGCCGGTCTCCCGGACGCCGTGCGGCCGGACACTTCGTCGCTGCGGCTGGTGGTGTGCGGTGCCGCGCCGATGCCCGCCGAGCTGATCCAGCGCGTCGAGCAGCGGTTCGGAGTAGTGGTGGTCGAGGGCTACGGCCTGTCCGAAGGAACCTGCGCTTCGACGCTGAATCCGCTGGCCGGGCCGCGTAAACCGGGCACCGTCGGGCGTCCGCTGCCCGGTCAGGAAGTCGCCCTGATGGATCCGGACGGGCGGCTGGTGACCGACGGTCCCGGCGAGGTCGTGGTCCGCGGCCCGAACGTGATGCGCGGCTACCTCAACCGGCCGGAAGCCACCGCCGCGACGATCGTCGACGGCTGGCTGCACACCGGCGACGTCGGACGGTTCGACGAGGACGGTTACCTCGTCCTGGTCGACCGCATCAAGGACATGATCATCCGGGGCGGGGAGAACCTCTATCCCAAGGAGATCGAGAACGCACTGCACGCACACCCGGCGGTGCTGGAAGCCGCGGTGGTCGGCGCGCCGCATCCGGTGCTCGGCGAACTGCCGGTCGCGACCGTGACGCTGTACCCGGGAGCGGTCGCGAGCGAGGCCGAGCTGCTCGAACACTGCCGGGCCCGGCTGACGCGGGTGAAGGTGCCGGCGCGGATCGATATCGTCCCCGCATTGCCGCGGAACCCGGTCGGCAAGATCGACAAACCCGCGCTGCGCCGGGAACTCGCCGCGGCGGGTTGATTCCACTCTTCTGAAAGAAACCATCCGTGCCCGCATTCGCGGGTCCGGTCGATGCTGCCCGGAGAAAGGCGGAGAACAATGGGGTTCAAGACAGGGGACTTTCCCCCGGTCGATCCGGAAACCTTCCTGCGCAAGCCACTGTTCGAACGAACCAAGGCGCTCGCGCTGCACTGGGTCCAGTTCGGCTTCGGCTCGCCCAAGATGATCCCGGCGACATACGTGGTGAAGCTGCTTTTCCTGTACGTGCTGGCCGGGGTGGCGCTGGCGACCGCGACGTCCGGCGTCAGCCCGTTCTGGGATGTCGCCGCGTGGTGGCACGAACCGGTCGTCTATCAAAAGCTCGTGCTGTGGACGGTATTGCTGGAAACGATCGGGGTCGCCGGTTCCTGGGGCCCGATCGCGGGCAAGTTCAAGCCGATGACCGGCGGGATCCTGTTCTGGGCGCGGCCCGGCACGATCCGGTTGCGGCCGTGGAAACGCGTGCCGTTCACCGCGGGCGACCGGCGAACCGGCTTCGACGTGCTGCTGTACCTGGCGTTCCTCGCCACCCTGCTGACCGCGATCGTGCTGCCCGGCGTCCCGGACTCCGCGCTGTCGGCCGCGCTGCCCGGCAACACCTCGGGTCTGGTGCGTCCGGCGCTGCTGATCGCGCCGATCGTGCTGTACGTGCTGAATGGCTTGCGGGACAAGACGATTTTCCTCGCTGCCCGCGGTGAACAGTATCTGCCTGCGTTGGTGTTCTTCGCCTTCCTTCCGTTCGTCAACATGATCATCGCCGCAAAACTGCTGATCTGCATTGTCTGGATCGGCGCGGGCGTTTCGAAGTTCGGCAAGCATTTCACGAATGTGGTGCCGCCGATGGTGTCCAACAGTCCGTGTGTTCCGTTCAAGTGGCTGAAGCGGGCGCATTACCGCGATTTCCCGAACGACATCCGGCCGTCGAAGCTCGCGACGTTCATGGCGCATGTCGGCGGGACGACGGTGGAAATCATCACGCCGCTGGTGCTGCTGTTTTCGACCAATCACTGGGTCACGCTCGCCGGTGTCGCGCTGATGGTGGTGTTCCACCTGTTCATCACGTCCACGTTCCCGCTGGCGGTGCCGCTGGAGTGGAACATCCTGTTCGGCTACCTCGCGATCTTCCTGTTCCTCGGCTTCCCGGCGAGCGCTGGATACGGCGTCGGCGACATGACGCCGGGCTGGCTCGCCGTCGTGATCGCCGCCGCGCTGCTGTTCTTCCCGATCCTGGGCAATCTGCGGCCGGACCTGGTGTCGTTCCTGCCGTCGATGCGGCAGTACGCGGGCAACTGGGCGTCGGCGCTGTGGGCGTTCGCCCCGGGTGCCGAGGCGAAGCTGAACACGCTGCCGCACCGGCCGACGAAGAACCAGGTCGACCAGTTGCAGGCGATGGGTTATCCGGCGGAGGTCGCCGAGATCACCATGCAGCAGACGATCGCGTGGCGGTCGATGCACAGCCAGGGCCGCGGGTTGTTCTCGGTGCTCGCGAAGAAGCTGCCGGACCTCGAAACGCGGACCGTGCGGGAGGCCGAGTTCGGCTGCAACTCGATCCTCGGGTTCAACTTCGGCGACGGGCACATGCACAATCTCGACTTCGTCAACGCGGTACAGAAGCGGGTCGGATTCGCGCCCGGCGAGTGGATCGTCGTGTGGGTCGAATCGCAGGCCATCCACTCGAAGGTGCAGCATTACCAGGTGATCGACGCGGCGCTGGGCGTGATCGAGCGCGGCCACTGGACGGTGGCCGACGCGGTCAACGAGCAGCCGTGGCTGCCGAACGGCCCGATCCCGCTCACCGTGACCTGGACCGCTCAGCAAGCCGAGACCGGCAGCGTGCTGGCATGACTACCGCGGTGGTGGTCGGCAGCGGACCGAACGGGCTCGCCGCGGCGGCCGTGCTGGCGCGCGCCGGGGTCGACGTGACGGTGCTGGAGGCCGCCGACGAGATCGGCGGCGGCACCCGCACCTACGAGGCGATCGTCCCCGGCCTGCGCCACGACCACTGCTCGGCGACCCATCCGATGGCGGTCGGCTCGCCGGTGCTGACCGACCTCGGGCTCGACCGGTACGGCCTGCGCTGGCGGCTGCCGGAGATCGACTGCGTGCACCCGCTCGACGACGGCACCGCCGGAGTCCTGCGGCGCTCGGTCTCCGACACCGCCGCCGGGCTCGGTCCGGACGAGCGTCGCTGGTCAGCTCTGTTTTCCTCGCCGGCGCAGAACTACGACGCGCTGAGCGAGGACATCCTCGGCCCGCTGCTGCGTGTCCCGAAACACCCGTTGCTGCTGGGCCGGTTCGGCCTGCCGACGGTCGCGCCGGCGACCGTGCTGGCCCGGTACTTCCGCACCGAGCAAGCCCGAGCGCTGTGGCTCGGCGTGGCAGCGCACGCGTTTCGTCCGCTGGATCGGCCGCTTTCGTCGGCGATCGGGCTGGGCATCCTCACCGCCGGCCATCGGCACGGCTGGGCGGTCGCCGAGGGCGGGTCGCGGGCGATCAGCGACGCGCTTGCCGCGCTGGTGGCCGATTTCGGCGGGAAAATCGAGACTGGCGTGCGGGTGGAGTCGGTTTCGCAGTTGCCGCGGGCGGATGTGGTGGTGTGGGACGTCGGACCGAACACGCTGGCGTCGGTGCTCGGAGACCGCTTGCCGCCGCGGATCCGACGTTCGTACGAGCGGTTCCGCTACGGCCCCGGTGCGTTCAAAGTGGACTTCGCGGTGCAGGGCGGGATTCCGTGGCGTTCGCCGGAAGCACGCGTCGCCGGGACTGTCCATTTGGGAGGCTCGGCGGAGGAGGTGGCTGAGGGAGAGCGACTTGTCCACAACGGACGGATGCCGGAGCGGCCGTTTGTATTGCTGGGTCAGCAGTATCTGGCTGATCCGTCGCGTTCGGTCGGCGATGTGCATCCTGTGTGGGCGTACGCGCATGTGCCGCATGGGTACACCGGTGACGCCACCGAGGCGATCACCGCGCAGATTGAACGGTTCGCGCCGGGGTTTCGGGAGCGGGTTATTGGTTCGGTGAGCACCTCTTCGGCGGAATTCGCGGCGGGGAACCCGAATTTTGTCGGTGGGAACATTCTTACTGGGGCGAAGGATGTGCGGCAGTTGGTGTTCGGTCCGCGGGTGACTTTGCAGCCGTACGACGTGGGGGTTCCGGGGCATTTCGTGTGTTCCGCGGCCGCGCCGCCGGGGCCGGGGGCGCATGGGATGTGTGGGGGGAAGGCAGCTGAGAGGGCGTTGCGGTATTTGTGGAGGGGGTAGCCCCGGGGGGGGTGTCCCTATGTTGTTGTCAAGCGGCAGCGGGGGTACTGGTCGGTTCGGGGTGCCGGTAGTTGGTGCGGCTGCGGAGCATGGCGAACAGGACGTCGCAGCGGCGGCGGGCGAGGCAGATCAGCGCGGCGTTGTGTTTCTTGCCCTCGGCTCTCTTCCGGTCGTAGTAGGTCCGGCTGGTGGGGTCGGACAGGGCTGCGAAAGCGGCGAGGAAGAAGGCGCGTTTGAGTCTGCGGTTGCCTGTTCTGGCGGGGTGTTCGCCCTTGATCGAGGTTCCGGAGCGGTGGGTGACCGGGGCGATGCCGGCGTAGGCGGCGAGGTGTCCGGAGGTTTTGAAACCGGAGGCGTCGCCGATTTCGAGGAGGATGCGGGCGGCGGTCCTGACGCCGATGCCGGGCATCGATGTCAGGACCTGGGCAAGAGGGTGTGCATCGAGTATCTCCTCGACTTCGGCGGCGACGGTTTTCCGTTGCTGCAGCACGGTTTTCAGGCTGTCGGCGAGTCTGGGCAGGATCTTGTCCGCGGCGGCGGTGCCCGCGACGGTGACGGTCTGCTCGTCCAGTGCGGCGAGGATGTCCTCGACCAGTTTTGTGCCCATGCGTGGGGCGTGGGTGGTGGCGATCGCCGCGAGTTTGCGGCAACCGGCCTTGCGGATCCCGATAGGGCCGCCGCAGCGGGACAGGATTTCCAGCACGGCAGAGTGACTGATTTTGGGGCCGAGGACGCGTTCGAGGGCGGGGTGGATGCCGGTGAGCAGGCCGCGGATGCGGTTGCTGACCCGGGTCGCTTCGGCGGCGAGGTCGTCGTCGAATCCGACGAGCACGTCCAGCTCGGCCAGGGCTTCGTCGTCGACGTTGAGCCGGCGCAGGGTGTGGGGCAGGGTGCGGGCGGCGTCGGCGATGACATAGGCGTCGCGGGCGTCGGTTTTGGCGTTGCCCGGGTAGAGGTCGGCGATGCGGCGCATCGCCAGCCCTGGCAGGTAGGCCACCTCGTGCCCGCAGGCGCGGGCCACCGCCACGGGCAGTGCGCCGATCGTGGCGGGCTGGTCCACCACGACCAGGACTGGGCCGTGAACAGTGAGTTTGTCGAACATCGCCCGCAACTTCGGCTCACTGTTGGGCAGCGGAGCGTCGTGCAGCCGTTTCCCGGCCGGATCCAGACCGACCGCGTGATGCTCGCCCTTGCCGACGTCCAAGCCGAGGAACACGGCGTATTCGCTGGTCATCGAAGGTATCTTCCGTCTTGTCGTGCATGGTCACCAGTCGAGCATCAAAGGCCGGCAGCCACGTTACGACGAGACCTACCCAGCGGGCGGCCGTGTCCCTATCAGCGGTCCCTCGATGCCACCAAACCCGGTGACACCACCCCCCGGATCATGAACGCGACTGGGGGACTCAGTCATGCCGGGCCTGGCGACCACGAACTCCTTGATCAGGAGCTACGAAAAAGGTAACGGGGGGCTGCGGGTGGTTTGGTGGGCGGCTCGTCGCCTGGCGGCGACATTGCCGGTGGGTGGTTGCGTGGGGCACCCCGAAGCCTGAGTGTGCTGACGGTTCGGGGGTGCTTGTCAAGGCGGGAAAGATGCCTTGACAAGCACCCCCGAACCGCAGGGGGGCTTCGTATCGGGGTGCGGGGGAGGGTCTGGGTGCCTCGATTGTGGGTGCATCGGCTGCGGCTGGGGCGGGCCGTGGAGGGGGCCTTCAACGGACGGCGGCGGTCCGTGACGGGAACCCCGCTGAAGGAGCCCCTCCGGCCGTTGGCTCCACCTCGATAGCTGTGAAGGGGCCCTTGAGGGAATTCGTCTTTGTGAAGGTGGCCCTCACTGGCTTCGGCGGGGTTGGGTGCGCGCGGATTGGCAAGACCTCTGCCTGCGGCGACAAGGGCCATCGGCGTCCTGGCACGCACACTGGGGCGCGCGGGGCAACGGGCGCCCTGTTGCGGATCGGGAGGCCTGGATGGCACAGCAGTCGACATCGGAGGCCGTCGGGGGGCGGCTTCGTGCTGATGCGCTCGGTACTGGCGGGATCGCGTTTCTCGTGCTCGCTGCCGTCGCGCCGTTGACCGGGATGGTGGTGATCGCGGGGCTCGGGATCGCGCTGGGCAACGGCGGTGGGATGCCTGCGTCGTTCCTCATCGCCGGGGTCGTGTTGCTGTTGTTCGGTGTCGGGTACGCGCGGATGAGCCGGTATGTCTCCAACGCGGGCGGCTTCTACGCCTACCTCACCGTGGCGTTGGGGCGTCCGGCTGGGCTTGCTGGGGCGTTTGTCGCGTTGGCGGGGTACAACTGTTTCGTCGCGGGGGCGGTCGGGACATCTGGTGCGTTGACAGGTGGTGTCGTCAACCGGGTTTTTCATCTTGACTTGCCGTGGGAGTTGTGGGCTGGGCTGTCCGTCGTCGCGGTGTTCTTGCTGAGTCGCCGTGGGGTGGACGTTTCGGCGAAGGTGCTTGCGGTGTCGCTGATTCTCGAGGTCAGCATTCTGGTCGTGTTCGACGTCGCGGTGCTCGTGAAGTCTGGGTATTCGCTCAGCGCGTTGTCGCCCGCGGTGGTGACGTCTGGGTCGATCGGGCTCGGATTGTTGTTCGCTGCCACGTGTTTCATCGGGTTCGAGGCGACGGCGTTGTTCAGTGAGGAAGCGCGCGACCCGAACAAGTCGGTGCCGCGGGCTACTTATATCGCGGTGACTTCGATCGGCGTCTTCGCAGCAGTCACGTCGCTCGCGCTGGTGAGTGCTATCGGTGTGGAGAACGCGAAATCCGTGGCGCAGGACCATCTTGCGGCGGGCGATCTGCTCCTCGCTACCTCGCAGGACGTTCTCGGAACCGTGCTTACCGATGTGATGCAGTTGTTGCTCGTGGTGAGCCTGTTTGCTGCGCTGCTGGCGCTGCACAACTCCGCGAGTCGCTACATTTACGCGCTGGCGCGGGATGGCGTCCTGCCGAAGGCGTTGGGACGTACGGTTTCTGGTGCGCCGCGCAATGCCAGTGCTGCGCAGATCGGGTTCGCTACGGCCGTTGCGGCGATCTTCGCGGCGCTCGGGCTCGACCCGGTTGCGTTTCTGACTTCGTCGATGACGGGGTTTGGGACGTTGGCGATCCTCGTGTTGCAGGCGATGGCGTCCATCGCGGTGGTGGTGTTCTTCCGGCAACGGCGTGATCCGCATTGGTGGAGCACGTTTGTCGCACCGGGGCTGGGCGGGGCCGGGCTGATCGGCGTGATTGTGCTGGCGGTGCTGAATTTCCCGACGATGGCCGGGTCTGACGCGGCGTGGATCGGGTTGTTGCCGTGGTTGTTGCCGATCCTGATTGTCGCTGGGCTGGCGACGGCGGGCTATCTGCGACGGAGGCGCCCGGAGACGTATGCGGCGCTCGGGCCCGAGGTGCGTTGAGTCCGCAGTGGACTCAGCTTTTCTCCTTGGCTCGGTCGTGGGCCCAGCCGGCGAGCGCCATTCCGGCAAGCGTCAGCACGACCAGCGCGGCTAGCTGTCCGCCCCAGCCGCCGGGGACCCAGTCGAACGCGCCCCACAATTGACGTGCGTCGTGGTCGAAGAAACTGCGGATCGCGGCCTGTGCGCATACGACGGTGATCACCATGCCGACGATTTGCACCGCTGAATAGCCGCCCTTGCTCATGTGCTCTCCCCGAGTTCGTGGTGGTCTCAGTGTGTCGGCTTCGAATACGGCGCACATCGGACCTGCGGAGCGAACCGGGGCCGACCAAAGTCGAGGGTTACGACTTTGGTCTGGGACGCGGGGTGTGCCGAGGGCGGCTGCGCGGCGGGCACGGATCGGCGAAGATGGGCTGGTGATCGTTTCGCAGGCCAAGCTCAAGCCGTGGCAGCAGGGGTGGCGGCTGGCCGCGGCCGCGCTGATCGGCGGGTTCGCGTGGCTGGCGGTCGCGTCCCAATTGCCGCCGGGGGCTGACGACCCGCGGACCGAATGGCTGATCTTCGGCGACCCGATCGTCGGGCTCGGCTGCCTGGTCGCGTCCCTGTGGCGGCGGAAGTATCCGCTTTCGATCGCGACCGGGGTGGTGATCGTTTCGGCGGTGTCGACGTCCGCCGGGGGAGCCGCGCTGTTGGTGCTCGGGTCGCTCGCGACCCGGCGGCGGCCGGTCGAGACCACGTTCATCGGGCTCGCCTGCGTCGCGACCGGGGCGATCACCGAAGGCCTCTACCCGCGCGGCAACGATCCGGACCCGTGGTGGCTGTCGGTTTCGTTCATCGTCCTGATCACCGGCATCGTCGTGGCCGTCGGAGCTGCGATCGGGGCGCGGCGCGAGGAGCTGCAGTCGCTGCGGCAACGGGCGGAGAGCGCGGAACGCGAGCAGGTCGCGCGGGCGGCCGAGGCGCGGATTGTCGAGCGGCATCGAATCGCGCGCGAGATGCACGACGTCCTCGCGCACCGGGTTTCGCTGGTCGCGATGCAGGCGGGGGTGCTGGGGCACCGCACGGACTTGCCTGCGGAGCAGGTTTCACTGCTGGCCAGGGGGATCGCGGACGGCGCGCACCAGGCGCTGGAGGAGCTGCGGGAGGTGCTCGGGGTGCTGCGGGCCAGTCCGGGCGGGCTCGAGCCGCCGCAGCCGTCGCTCGCTAATCTGCCCGCGCTGGTCGCCGACGCGCGGGCGCTGGGGGTCAACGTCGTCTATCGGCCGGAATCCGTCGGGACGCCGCCGGATCTGCTGGCCCGCACGGTGTACCGGATTGTCCAAGAAGGACTGACCAATGCCGGGAAACACGCGCCTGGCGCGGAAGTGTGTGTCACTGTCGAGGGCGGGGAGGGCGAAGGATTGCGCGTGACGGTGTGCGATTCCGGCGCGGCCAGGGGCGACACGCCGCCGCCGTCGGCCGGGTTCGGGTTGCTGGGGCTCTCCGAGCGGGTCGAGCTCGCCGGTGGTGAACTTGACCATCACGCGGACCCGGACGGCGGGTTCGTGCTGACCGCGTGGCTGCCGTGGCCTGCCCGCGGCGAAGGGAGCGAGTGAGTGGACCGGGTGCGCGTCGTGCTCGTCGACGACGATCAGCTGGTGCGGATGTCGCTGCGGCTCATGCTCGGCGGCGAAGCCGACCTGGAGGTCATTGGCGAGGCCGCGGACGGCGACGCCGCGATCGCCGAGGTCCGCCGGCTCCAGCCGGACGTCGTGCTGATGGACGTGCGGATGCCCGGCCGCGACGGGCTCTCCGCGACCGAGGCGATCCTCAGCTGGCCGGACCCGCCGCGGATCCTGGTGCTCACCACGTTCGATTCCGACGAGATGGTGCTCGGCGCGCTGCGCGCCGGGGCGCTCGGGTTCGTGCTCAAGGACACCCCGCCGCCGGACATCCTGGCCGCGGTGCGCACGGTCGCCGACGGAAACCCCGCGCTCTCCCCGGCCGCCACCAGCCGGTTGATCACCGCGGCGACGGGGCCGCGGTCGTCCGAGACCCGGCGTGCCGCGCGGGAGGCGGCGCGGGCGCGGCTGGCCGCGTTGACCGAACGCGAACGGGACACCGCGCGGGCGATCGCGGAAGGGCTGTCGAACGCCGAGGTGGGCGCGCGGCTGCACATCAGCGTGGCGACGGTGAAGGCCCATACGAGCAGCCTGTTCGCGAAGCTCGGCGTGGTCAACCGGGTGCAGATCGCGCTACTGGTGCGCGACAGCGAGGAGTGATGCGCTGAGCCCGGCTGCGAGACACGGCACGGGGTCAGGCTGTCGCCTGCGCGTGCTCCGGACAGTCGGTGCGCAATTCCGTCAGCGCCAAGGGTTTCCGCATCAAATGACAGTGGTGCGGAGCCCTCGGGTCGGGGTGTTCGTCCGGCCCGAAGAACCGGCACGTCGTGCACACCCGGGCGACGCTGATCGCCCCGCCGCGCTGCAAATCCGCGATCACCCGGAGCAGCGTGTGCAGCGTCGTGGCGCGGTCCGTCTCCGGCAGTGCCGCCAGCGAGCCCACCAATTGCGCATCCCACGCCGACAATTCGGCGGAAACCTGGAAGCCGCGGTCGGTCAGGGTGAGCAGGCGGCGGCGTCCGTCCGAACCGGGCGAGCGGGTGAGGAGTCCCTTGCGTTCCAGGGCGCTGACCGCGTCGGACATCGTCGGTGTGGTCACGTCGAACTCGGCGGCCAGTGCGTTCACCTCGCGGCGCGGCGCGGGCTGACGGGACAGGGACAGCACGGCGTGTTGCTGCAGCGGCGAAAGGCCCTGCGTGCGGGCGCTGCGCTGGGACAGCGCGCGCAGACCGTTCCCGAGCCGCTCGATGGCGTCGGCCAGCCGCCGGTCGAGGCCGGGTTCGTGCTCGGGCATGCGCGCCGCCTCGCGGTGAGGACTCCTGGTCACTCATGATAAGCGACCGCACGGAAGAAGGCCGGGTCCAGACGGCCCCGGCCTCCTCCCTCGCCAGGCGGCTCAAACGAGTTTCTGCGCCTCGAGCAGCGCGTCCCGCAGGATCTGTTCCATTTCGTCGAACTCCGCCTGCCCCGCGATCAGCGGCGGGGCGAACTGGACGACGACGTCGCCCCGGTCGTCCGGACGGCAGTAGAGACCGCGGTCGAACAGCGCTCCCGGCAGGAAGCCGCGGACGAGGCGTTCGCGCTCGTCGGCGTTGAACGTCTCGCGGGTCGCCTTGTCCTTGACGAGTTCGACCGCCCAGAAGTAGCCGTCGCCGCGGACGTCGCCGACGATCGGCAGGTCCAGCAGCTTGCCCAGCGTGGCGCGGAACGCGTCCTGATTGTCCAGTACGCGCTGGTTGAGTCCCTCGCGTTCCATCAGGTCAAGGTTCGCGAGCGCGACCGCGGCCGACACCGGGTGCCCGCCGAAGGTGTACCCGTGCGGGAAGCCGACCTTGGGCCCGAGGAACGGTTCCATCACCCGGTCCGACGCAATCAGCGCGGCGATCGGGCTGTACCCGGAGCTGAGGCCCTTGGCGCAGGTCAGCAGGTCCGGCTGGAGGCCGAACTTCTCGCTGGCGAACGTCGCGCCGTGCCTGCCGAACGCGCAGATCACCTCGTCGGCGACCAGCAGCACGTCGTGCCGGTCGCAGATTTCCCGCACCCGTTCGAAGTACCCGGGCGGCGGCGTGAGGCAGCCGCCGGAGTTCTGCACCGGTTCGAGCACGACCGCGGCGACCGTGTCCGCGCCCTCGAACAGGATCGCCTCCTCGATCCGGTCGGCGGCCCAGCGGCCGAACGCTTCGAGATCGTCGGCGAACTCCGGATGCCGGTACAGGTTGGTGTTCGGCACGCGGTGCCCGCCCGGCGCGAGCGGTTCGAAGTCCTTCTTCATCGCGGGCAGGCCGGTGATCGCGAGCGCGCCGTGCGGGGTGCCGTGGTAGGCCACCGCGCGGCTGATCACCTTGTGCTTGCCGGGCTTTCCGGTCAGTTTGAAGTACTGTTTCGCGACCTTCCACGCGGACTCGACCGCCTCGCCGCCGCCGGTGGTGAAGAAGACGCGGTTGAGGTCGCCCGGGGCGAGATGCGCGAGCCGTTCGGCCAGTTCCGCCGCCGGTTTCGTGGCATAGCCCCAAATCGGGAAGTACGCCAGCTCGTTCGCCTGCTGTGCGGCGACCTCCACGAGTTCGCGGCGGCCGTGTCCGGCCTGCACGACGAAGAGCCCGGCCAGGCCGTCGAGGATGCGGCGGCCGCGGTCGTCCCACACGTGCACGCCCTCGCCGCGAGTGATCACCGGGACCGGCGAGTCGGGGTAATTTCCCATGCGGGAGAAGTGCATCCACAGGTGCCGGGCTGCTGCCGACTGAGTGTCCATCGCTGATCCCTCTCAGACGTTCCGCGGGAAGCCGAGGTCGAGCCCGCCCTGGCCGGCGCCCGGCCAGCGGGTGGTGACGACCTTGGCTCGGGTGAAGAAGTGCACGCCCTCGCTGCCGTGCGCGTGGGTGTCGCCGAACAGCGAGTTCTTGCGGCCGCCGAACGAGTGGTAGGCCACCGGGACCGGCACCGGGACGTTCACGCCGACCATGCCCGCCTCGACGTCGGCGGAGAACCGGCGGGCCGCGCCGCCGTCGTTGGTGAAGATCGCCGCGCCATTGCCGTACGGGCCCGCGTTGATCAGCTCGATCGCCTCGGCGAACGTTTCCACGCGCACCACCGAAAGCACTGGGCCGAAGATTTCGTCGGTGTAGATCGGCATGTCGGGGCGGACGTGGTCGAACACCGTGGGGCCGACGAAGAATCCCTCGCCGTCCGCGTCGAACTCGCCTTCGCGGCCATCCAGCACGAGCGTCGCGCCGGCTTCGGCACCCGCGGCGATGTAACCGGATACCCGGTCCTTCGCCGCGGCGGTGACCAACGGGCCCATGTCGCACGAGCGAGTGCCGTCGCCGGTCACCAGCGTCTTCGCGCGGTCGGCGATTCGCGGCACCAGCGCGTCGGCGACGTCTCCCACCGCGACCACGACGGACACCGCCATGCAGCGTTCGCCCGCTGAACCGAAACCGGCGCTGACCGCCTGGTCGGCGACCAGGTCCAGGTCGGCGTCGGGCAACACCACCATGTGGTTCTTCGCGCCGCCGAGCGCCTGGACGCGCTTGCCGTTCGCGGTGCCCGTCTCGTAGACGTACTGCGCGATGGGCGTCGATCCGACGAACGAAACCGCCTCGATGTCCGGGCTGTGCAGCAGCGCGTCGACCGCGGTTTTGTCGCCGTGCAGCACGTTGAACACGCCTTCGGGCAGACCCGCTTCGCGCCACAGCTCGGCGAGCCAGTTTGCGGCGGTCGGCACCTTCTCCGACGGCTTCAGCACGACGGTGTTCCCGGCCGCGATCGCGATGGGGAAGAACCACATCGGGACCATGGCGGGGAAGTTGAACGGCGAGATGATCGCGACCGGGCCGAGCGGCTCGCGCAGCGACGTGACGTCGATGTCGGTCGACGCGTTGGCCGTCGCCGCGCCCTTGAGCAGCTGCGGGATCCCGCAGGCGAACTCGACGACCTCCAGGCCGCGCGCGACCTCGCCCGCCGCGTCGGAGAGCACCTTGCCGTGCTCGGCGGTGATGATCTTCGCGAGTTCTTCCGACCGCGCGTCGAGCAGTTCGCGGAACCGGAACAGCGTCCGGCTGCGCTTCGCCAGGGAAGTCTTGCGCCAAGCGGGAAACGCGGCTTTCGCGGCGGCGATCGCGGCCTCGGCGTCCGCGGCCGAGCCGAGCGGCACGCGCGCGGTGACCTTCCCGGTCGCCGGGTTCGTGACGTCCCCGTAGCCGTCCGGAGTGCCTGCCACCTCGCCGCCGGCGATCCACTGGGACAGCGTCGGCACGGAATCGCTCATCGAGCCACCTTTCTTCCGGGTATTCGCCCTCCGAGGGTCCCTTCCGCACCGGGCGCGGGTAACCGACGAATCGTCGGTTTGTCAGGGCTTTGCTTGACATTTCGTCGGGTTATGCTGACGTTGTGCACCTGACCCTGCGAGACGTCCTCGAGCTGCCGGTGATGGCCGCCGGGTCACCCGTCGTGCGCTCGGCGGCGGACGCGGTCGACGTGCCGGTGCGCTCGGTGCACGTGAGCGAGCTGAGCGATGTCGCCGGGACGCTGACCAGCGACGTCCTGGTGCTGTCGATCGGGCGCGCGTTCACCGAACCCGGCTTTGACCCAGTGGCCTACGTGCGCTCGCTGCGGGACGCCGGTGCGATCGGGCTGGTCGTGGAGCCGGGGCAGCATCTGAAGTCGTTGCCCGACTCGTTGGTGCAGGCCGCTCGCGCCGCGCGGTTTCCGCTGGTGGAGCTGCGCAGCACGGTGCGCTTCATCGAGGTGACCGAGATCGTGCACGCGCGGATCGTCAACGCGCATTACGAGCGGTTGCGGTTGGCCGAGCGCGCGCACGAGGCGTTCAGCACGGTGGGTTCGGCGTCGCAGGCACCGGACGCGGTCCTCGCGCATGCGGCGGATTTGATCGGGCTGCCGGTGGTGCTGGAGGACCGGACCCACCGGGCGCTCGCGTTCGCTGGCGTCGGTTCGGCGGAATCGCTGCTGCGGGATTGGCCTGCCCGGTCGCGGCGGGTGCCGTTTTCCGCGGCGACCGAGGTAGGCGGTCCGGAGGGCTGGCTGTGCACGCCGGTCGGGCCGCCGCGCGAACGCTGGGGCCGGCTGGTCGTGCCCGCGCGGTCGGCGGAACAACCCTCGGCGTGGATGGTGCTCGAACGCGCGGCCGAGGCGCTGACCGTCGGGAAGCTGCTGGAACGCTCACCGCTGTCGGTGGAAATCGAAGCGCAAGGCGATTTGCTGCGGGATCTGTTGCACGGCGCGGACGAGGGTTCGGTGCGCGCGCGGGCTCGGGCGTTGGGGCTGGCCTCGGCGGCGTACTACACGGTGCTGGTGTGCCGTCCGGCTCGGGCTGGGCAGGAGCGGGCGCTGCTGGACGCGGTGCTGACCAGCGACGGGATCGGCGGCGTGCTCGCGGAAGGCCGGGTCGCCGCGGTGTTCCCGTGTTCCTCGACGGCCGCGGAGAAAGCGTTGCTGGAGCGGGTGGTCGCCGGGGTTCCGGAGGGGTTGGCAGCCGCGTTCGGAGCGGCTGGGCCAGTGCGTCGGCTCGGCGAATTACCGGGGGCACTGCAGGAGGCGGTGCACGTCGCGGACGTCGAATCGCCTGGGGCGCCTGGACTTCGGCGCGCTGGAGACTTGGGCGTGCGCGGGTTGCTGTGGTGGTTGCGGGACCATCCGCGGCTGCACGAGTTCACCGAGGCGCAGCTGCGGCCGTTGCTGACGTTGCCGGAACCGCGCGCCAGCCGGGCGTTCGCGACGTTGCGGGCGTTTGTCGAATCGGGCTATTCGATGACGGAATTCGCGAAGGCGCTGAACCTCAGCCGTCCGGCGGCGTACTCGCGGCTGGCGACGATCGAACGGCTGCTCGGCGTCGATCTGTCCAATCCGGACACTCGGCTTTCGGTGCACCTGGCCGTTCTGGCGCACGGCCACCGCGATTCAGCTTCCGGCTCCCCAGCGCAGTGACAGCCGGTCGGCGGCGCGTTCGGTGCTGATGTGCATCATGCTGCCGAGGATGGTCGCGCGGTCGATGACGACGATCGTGCCGTCCGGAGTGCTGGTGGTGCGCTCGCTGACCAGCACCGGGGTGTTGACGGGTTCGTCGAGCAGGCGGGCGAGTTTGTCGTCGAGGGCGTCGGGGCGGATGGTTTCGGCGGCCCGATCCACCACGACGTCCAATTCGGACAGTGCGGTGTAGAGCGAGGTTGCGGTGAAATCGATGTCTCGTAAGCGTTCCCCGTGCGGGGGAGCGACCCAGGACACCTGATGGATCGCCCGGCGACCGCCGAACTCGCGCACCCGCTCCAGCCGCAGGCCGGAATCGGTGGTCCGGGCTTGCAGCCGTGCGGCGACGCGAGTGGGCAGCCGCCGCACCGCCTGGCTGACGACCTCGGTGCGCACGACGTAACCCTGATCGCGCAGGTCCTCGGTGAAGCTGCGCAAGGAGCCCAGCTGATACGAGGCTGGTGTCGGCGCCACGAAGGTGCCGCGGCCGGGTTGTTGCACGATCAGGGCTTCGTCGCTGAGTTCGCGCAGCGCCTGCCGGAGCGTCATGAGCGTGACGCCGTAGGACGCGCTGAGCTCCCGCTGCGGCGGCAGGGCCTCGCCGGGCGCGTACTCCCCGGCACGGATCTTCGCGGCTAGATCCGCGGCGATCGCTCGGTATCGGGCCATGCGCGTCCGTTCTGGTCCAGTTCTGGCTTGACCAGCGGATTCTAGTCCAGCGCGGCCCGCATGGTCGCGACGTACCCGCCGACCTGCTCTGGACCGGCGCCGTCGAGCACCCGCCGCATGATCGCCGCGCCCACGATCACGCCGTCGGCCACGCGGGCCGCCTCGGCGGCGTGCGCTGGCTGCGAGATGCCGAAACCGACCAGGATCGGCAGGTCGGCGGCGTCCTTCAACCGGGCGGCCAGCTCGATCGCGGAGGCAGGCAGGTGGTCGCGTTCGCCGGTCGTGCTCATCGACGAGACGGCGTAGACGAAACCTCGGCTCCGCGCGGCGATCTCGTGTGCGCGGTCGGCTGGCGTCGCGGGGGAGACCAGCAATGCCAGCTCGATTCCGGCGTCGACGGCGTCCGTCTCGATCGCGGGTACTTCCTCCAGCGGCAGGTCCGGAACGATCAGCCCGGTGACTCCGGCTTCTTTCAACTCGGCACAGAACCCCTTGCGGACGGCAAAGTTTGCGTAGGTGCTCACGATGACCGGAACGTCCACTGTGGTCTCTCGCAGGGCATTGAGGACGCTCTGCGGAGTCGTTCCGTTGGCGAGTGCGACGTTCGACGCCTCCTGAATGGTCGCGCCGTCCAAAGTGGGGTCGGAGAACGGGATTCCGACTTCGATCGCGTCCGCACCGGCTTGCGCCAACGCCGGAAGATAGCTAGTCCACTGTGGATTGATTCCGCCAGTGACATACGGCATCAGGATCTTGCGGTCGGTTTTCATGCGCGGGACTCCTCGGAGCGGGCGATCAGCGTGGCGATGTCCTTGTCGCCGCGGCCGGACAGGGTGAGCAGAACCGTCGAGCCAGCCGGAAGTTCCGGCGTGCCAGCGGCTTCGGCCACCCAGGCGAGCGCGTGCGCGGATTCGAGCGCCGGGATGATTCCTTCAGTGCGAGCCAATTGCGCGGCCGCGGCGACTGCGGCTTCGTCGTTGACCGCGACATACCGCGCCCGGCCCAGGTCGCGCAGATGCGCGTGTTCCGGTCCGACACCGGGGTAATCCAGCCCGGCCGCGATCGAATGTGCTTCGAGGATCTGCCCGTGCTCGTCCTGCAGGAACAGCGACCGTGACCCGTGCAGCACCCCGGCCTGGCCGGACGTCGCGCCCGATCCGCCGACCGCTTCCACTCCGACCAATCGTGCGCTGGTGTCGGCGAATCCCGCGAAAGTCCCCGCCGCGTTGGACCCGCCGCCGACGCACGCGACGACGAAATCCGGCACGGTTCCGTGCTGCTCGCGAGCTTCGTCGCCGATCACGCGCTGGAATTCCCGCACCATCCACGGGTACGGATGCGGTCCGACGACCGAGCCGAGGCAGTAGTGGGCTTCCTCGGTCGAGCTGACCCAGTGCCGCATCGCCTCGCTGGTCGCGTCCTTGAGCGTGCGGCTGCCGGAGCGGACCGGGACGACCTCCGCGCCGAGGTAGCGCATGCGGAACACGTTGTGCGACTGGCGTTCGACGTCCTGCTCGCCCATGAACACCGTGACCGGCAGGTCGAGCAGCGCGCCCGCGGTGGCCGTCGCGACGCCATGCATCCCGGCCCCGGTCTCGGCGATCAGCCGGTGCTTGCCCATCCGCTTCGCGAGCAGTGCCTGCCCGATCGCGTTGTTGATTTTGTGCGATCCGGTGTGCGTGAGGTCTTCCCGTTTGAGCACGACGCGCACGCCGAGTTCCGCGGACAACCGCTCGGCCGGCGTCACCGGCGTGGGCCGGCCGACGTGCCGGGCGAGCATCGTCTGGAGCTGCTCCCGGAAGCCGGGGTCGACCCAGGCCTTCTCGAACGCGTCGGCGACTTCGAGGCAGGCGGGCACCAGGGATTCCGGCACCCAACGCCCGCCGTACTCCCCGAAGCGTCCTTTCTGGGTTGGGGTGCGCATGAGCATCTCCTTAGAGTTCTATAACTGTCTCCACTGTTATAGAACTCTTGGCGGTGGAGTGCAAGCCCGTCAGCGCCCCCGCAGGACCTCGACGCCGTCGCCGTCCAGGTCGTCGAGGAACCGGGAACGGCCGGTCATGGCCATGATCAGCGCGAGCGTCGGGCCGGACACGAGTGGTCCCGAGCCGCCGGAAAGATCACTGTCGGTGGCTTCGAGGCGGAGGCCGCGGACGCGTCCTTTGGCGAGTACGACGAGGTCGGAACCGAGGTAGTAGCGGGCCACCGCGGTGAGCGTGCCGACCGGATACTCGTGGCGGATTCCGAGCGGACGGCGGATGTCCTCGCCGTGCACGACGGTTTCTCCGAGCATCGCCACGACCGGCAACGGCGGCTTGGTCGTGCTGGTGACGACCCGGCGGAAGCGGGCCGCGGTGTCGGCCGGGCTGTCGCCGAGGTGCTCGGCCAAACGCATCGCGACCTGGCGATCGAAGTCGAAACGGCAGCGGAGCACGCCTGCCATCCAGCGCGCCGGCGTGAGCGAAGCGCCCGCGGTGAGGTGGGCCAGCACCTCGCGGACGGAGAGGCCCGCGCACAGCGACGGCGTGCTCCAGCGGGTGTCGGACAGGTGGGCCAGGTCGTCGGCCAGCGCGGCGCGTTCGGCGTGGATCTGCGGCCAGAGTGCGGTCATGCCAGGTCTCCTCGGTAGTCGTTGCCAGGTGAGACCGGCCGGATGCGGCAGAATCGTCGGGCGTGGGGGAATTTTCTTCGGAAGCCGCGTTCACCCGGGCGGTGGCCCCGTTGCGTGCGGAACTGCGTGCGCACTGTTACCGGATGCTCGGCTCGATCCACGATGCCGACGACGCCGTGCAGGAGGCGTTGTTGCGGGCGTGGCGCGGGCTGCCGGGATTCGAGGGCCGGAGCGCGCTTCGGACCTGGCTGTACACAGTCGCCACGCGCACCTGCCTGGACCTCATCGACCAGCGCGGCCGTCGTGCGTTGCCGGTCGACCTGGGGCCGTCGAGCGAACAGGTCGTGCTCGACTCGGTTCCGCGCACCGACGTGGCTTGGCTCGGTCCGTACCCCGACGTGCCGGGGGCTAGCTACGAACAACGCGAGGCGGTCGAACTCGCTTTCGTCGCCGCGTGCCGTCATCTGCCGGGGAACCAGCGGGCGGCGCTGCTGCTGTTCGACGTCCTCGGCTTCTCCGCCGCCGAGATCGCCACGATGATGGAGACGTCCGTGACCTCGGTGAATTCCGCCCTGGCCCGCGCCCGCCGGACCATCTCGACCCGCGTCCCCGCTCGCACTCAGCAGCAGACGCTCCGCACCCTCGACGACGCCCGCCTGCAGGAACTCGTGACTGGTTTCGCGACCGCCCTTGCCGAAGGCGATGTCGACGGCCTGGTGAACCTGCTGACCGAGGACGTCACCTGGTCGATGCCGCCGCTGCCGCATTGGTACCGCGGCCGCGACGCCGTCGTCGAGTTCGCATTCCAGGTTCCGATGACGCGTTGCCCGAGCTGGCGGTTCCGGCTGACCAGCGCGAACGCCCAACCCGCGGTCGCGTTCTACCTCGGCGGTTCACCTGCGGCGCCGCACGAGGCGTGGTCCATCACCGTCCTGACCCTGGGCGAGGATCGGATCTCCGACCTCACGTCCTTCCTCGGCGGAGAGCATTTCCCGGCCTTCGGACTGCCCGCGTCGGTTACGCCTTAGGCGCGGCCCGCACGTGCGCGCGCTGGCCCTGCCGTCCGATCAGGCACAGGTACTCGACCGGCTCCGCCGACGCCGCGCCGAACCAGTGCGGCACCCGGGTGTCGAATTCCGCTGCCTCGCCGGGAGAAAGTGTCAGGTCGTGCTCGCCGAGGAGCAGCCTTAACTGTCCATTGAGGACATATGTCCACTCGTAGCCCTCGTGGGTCTTGGGATCGGGTTCCGGTGGCTTCCGTTGTCCGGGCACGATGAATTTGTACGCCTGGATTCCGCCCGGACGGCGCGTCAACGGCAGGATCGTCACGCCGTCGGCGCAGCTGATCGGACGGAGGTGGATGCGCGGGTCGCCGGTTTGCGGAGCGTCGACCAGCTCGTCAAGGGTCACGCCGTGCGCGCGGGCGAGCGGCAGCAGTTGTTCGAGGGTGGGCCGCCGGTGGCCGGACTCGAGCCGGGACAGGGTGCTGGTCGCGATGCCGGTCCGCGCGGACAGCTCGGCCAGCGTGACCTCCCGTTTCCGGCGCAGCTCGCGCAACCGGGGGCCGACTGCGTCCAAGGCGCGTTCGTCGTCCATCTGCCGAGTTTGACAGATTGGCAAGGTTGCTTGCCAGTTGTGCCCGAGGGCTCGCAGGGTGGAACGGGAACCAGGAAAGGAACCGTTGTGCCGCACGCATTCGATCAGGCGTATTGGGACGAGCACTGGGCTGGCGCCGCCGGGCACGCGCAGCTCGGACCGCATCCGCAGCTCGTCGAGGAGGCGGGGAAACTCCCGCCCGGACGAGCGCTGGACGCGGGCTGCGGGGAGGGTGCGGAAGCGCACTGGCTCGCCGAGAACGGATGGCAGGTGACGGCCGTCGACCTGTCGGAGGAAGTGCTGCGACATGCGCGCGAACGCTCGAGCAAGGTCGAGTGGGTCTGCGCTGACCTGCTGAACTGGACCCCGTCCGGGCAGTTCGACCTGGTCGCCACGCACTACGTGCACGCCGCCGGCCCGTTGTTCGGGCGGCTCGCGGAGTGGGTCGCGCCGGGCGGGACCTTGCTGGTGGTCGGGCATCACCACGGGGAACTGCATCCCCCGGAGTCGACGATCACCGCCCACGACGTCGGGCTGGACGATGAGCAGTGGGTGATCACGGTCGCCGAGAACCGCACCCGGAAGGTCCCCGGCGGGGAACTGCACGACACGATCCTCTGTGCGCGAAAGGTTTCTTCGCCGAACGCGTAATGAGTGGCGGCCCGGGGCTGGTCGGCAGTGCACTGGAGCGGTGGCGGCATACGACGAGATCGCCCGGCTGCCGATCGCCCAGGCCGACGCCGCGCGGCTGCCGGTTCCGGACAGCAGCGTCGCCGCGGTCGTCTCGGTGCTCGCGCACACCGACATGCCCGCGTATTTCGCCGTGCTGCGCGAGGTGGCGAGAGTACTGCGGCCGGGCGGAGTGTTCGTGAACCTCGGCGTCCATCCGTGCTTCTGCGGTGGGTTCGCCGACCGCGGCGACCCGGCCGCGGTGCTCGTCCGCCCTGGCTACCTCGACGGGCACTGGACCAAGGAATCCTGGACCGACCAGGGAATCCGCGCCAAAGTCGGGGCGACGCACCGGCCGTTGCCAGCATTGCTGAACGCGTTCCTCGACGCCGGTCTGACTTTCGATCGGTGCGCCGAGACCGGGGCCCCGCTCCCGATCGTGCTGGCGGTTCGCGCGGTGAACCGCTAATTCGGATGCGCGCCGCCGGGAAGATCTTTACCCTGGCGATCGTGATACAGCACCAGCTCTACCTCTGAGGGAGCACCGCCTCCACCGGTGCCGCGCGCGTTCGCGGCACCGGCCCTCGTCCTTGTTGCTGATCACGTTTCCTCGGAGGCATTTCCTTCATGACATCTCCGCTTTCGCCTGCGCTGGTGCGCACGGCGCATGTCCGGCTGTCCGACGTCCACGTCGCCTTCGGCGGCCGTCCGGTGCTTGCCGGGGTCGATCTGGTCGCGGCGGCCGGCGACCGGGTCGCCGTTGTCGGCGAGAACGGGCGGGGCAAGACCACCCTGTTGCGCGTGCTGGCCGGGACTCAGCCGGTCGACCGCGGCGAGGTCCGCCGCGCGGGCACGATCGGTGTTGCCGACCAGCAGATTCCCTTGGGAGAGCAGGAAACCGTCGGTGATCTGATCGATCTCGAACTGGCGGCTGTCCGCAATGCGTTGGCCTGTTTGGAAGCCGCGACGACCGCGCTCGCCGAAGGACAGTCCGGTGCGGACGACGCCTTCGCCGCCGCGCTCTCGGCCGCCGAAGCCCTCGAGGCGTGGGACGCGGACCGGCGCGTCGAGGTTTCGCTGGCCGCGCTGAACGCGGTCGACGATCGGAACCGGCCGCTCGGCACGTTGTCGGTCGGGCAGCGGCATCGGGTCCGGCTGGCGTGCCTGCTCGGCGCGGGGCATTCCGTGCTGCTGCTGGACGAGCCGACCAACCACCTCGACGCGTCCGGTCTCGCGCACCTGACCGAGCGGCTGCGCGCGTACCCGGGCGTGGTCGTGCTGGTGAGCCACGACCGCGCGTTGCTCGCCGATATCGCGACGTCCGTGCTGGACCTCGACCCGTCGAGCGATGGCCGGCCGCGCGGTTACGGCGGCGGCTATGCGGCGTATGTCGAGGCCAGGCAGGCCGAACGGGCTCGGTGGGAGGCACTGCACGCCGAGCAGCTCGCGGAACGACAGCGGCTGGCGGACGACCTTTCCGCTGCACAGAACCGATTGCGCGACAACTGGCGTCCGGAAAAGGGCCACGGCAGGCACACCCGCGCGACCCGTGCGCCCGGGTTGGTCCGCGCCGTGCACCGGCGGCAGGAGGAGCTGAGCGCGCACGTGGTGGCTGTTCCGCCGCCACCGGCTAGGTTCACCATGCCGGAACTGCCGCAGCACCAAGGAACAGTCGCGCTGCGGGCGTCCGGGGTGGCCGTCGCCGGACGGCTGGACCACCCCGTCGACCTCACCCTCGGCGGCGCGGACCGGCTTGTCGTCACCGGCCGGAACGGGGCGGGAAAGTCGACCCTGCTGGCGGCTCTGGCCGGGGCGCTGGAGCCGACGTCGGGCACCGTCACGCGCGCCCGCTCGGTGCGGATCGGCTGGCTGGGCCAGGAATCCGGCCTCCCCGCCCGGCGGACTGCTGCCGAACTGCTCGAACAACGGTTCCCGGGCGCGGTTGACCTGGGCTTGCTCAGCGGATACGACCGCCACCGCCCGATCGCCGAGCTGTCGACCGGAGCCAGGCGACGGCTGGATCTGGCACTGGTTCTGACCGCGCGCCCGCAGGTACTACTGCTGGACGAGCCGACGAACCACCTGTCCGCGACGCTGGTGGACGAGCTGACCGACGCCCTGCACTCGACCCCGGCCGCGGTGGTGCTGGCCACGCACGACCGACAGTTGTTGCGCGACACGGCTTCCTGGCCGCGGTTGGCGCTCTAGCCCGGACCGCACCCGATGTGACGCACCGAACGGCACATTGGGTGCGGCCGCAACAACCGCGAAACATCCGCGAGGCAGCCTGGGGTCATGCCGCTGCTGATCGACCGAGCCGACTTCGCGAACCCGCAACTCCGGGCCTTCCTCCAGGCGCACTTGGACGACCTCGCACCGACCGCCCCCGCGGAGAGCAGGCACGCCCTCGACCTGGCCGCGCTCCAGCGTCCCGAGGTCCGACTCTGGACCGTCCAGGACGACCAGCGCATCGTCGGCACCGCAGCCCTGGCGGCACTGGAACCGCGGCACGAGGAACTGAAAAGCATGCGCACCGACCCCGCCCGCCGCGGGGAAGGCATCGCCCGCAGGCTCCTGGATCACCTGCTCCAGGACGCCAAAGACCGCGGCATCGAACGTATCTCCCTGGAGACCGGCAGCATGGAGTTCTTCGCCCCGGCCCGCGCTTTGTACCGGCGAGCGGGCTTCACCCCGTGCGCACCGTTCGGAAGCTACCGGGACGACCCGAACAGCACCTACTTGTCTCGTCGCCTCTGAGCTGTCACAGATGTCCGCGGAGGACAGCGACCCTGACCGCCGTCAGTCTCGCCTGGCCGCGATCCCGTCGTACATCATCCGCCGCACGGCCTCGCTCAGCCGGCGCTGGTCGTCGGGATCCGGGTTGCGCAGCGAGGCGATCGCCGACGCCAGGATCATCCCGTTGATCGCCCGCGCGCTGTTCTCGATGTCGAGATCCGCGCGCAGGTACCCGAGTTCCACGCCGTGCGACAGATACGCCGCGGTCAGCTCCGTGGCCAGCTCGAAGAAGTCCAGCACCCGCGCCGCCATCGCTTTGTCGATACCGGCGGCTTCGAACAGCAGGAGCCGCGGCACGCGCGGGTCCTCGCCGAAGATCTGCGCCAGCGCGTCGCCGATCCGGGCGGTCTGCTCGCGGTAGGCGTCCAAAGTAGACACCGCGTCCGGCGCGTTCTCCGCGGTGAGCGCGGTGACGATGCGGGCGACCAGGTCGTCGATGACGTGGTCGACGATGTCGCGCTTGTTCTGGAAGTAGCGGTAGAAGGTGCCGTGCCCGATGCCGAGCTTCGTGGCGATGTCGGAGATGCCGGTGGCGTGGTAGCCGAGGTCGGCGAAGCAGTCGAACGCCGCGTCGATGATCTCGCGGCGCAGTTCCTGCTTCTTGCGCTCGGCGCGCGTGGTGCGGGCGCTCTCCTGGGACTCGGCTGTCACGCACTGCAGTGTATTGCCAAGCTCGCCGGAGTGACATACCGTTCCGTTACTGACAAGTAGTTCCGGACGAGAGGCCAGGCATGGACGCGCAGTACGACGCAGTCATCGTCGGCGCGGGCTTCGGCGGCATGGGGGCGGCCATCCAGCTCCGCCGCCTCGGCTACCGCGACCTGCTGATTCTCGACCGCGAGGACGACCTCGGCGGGACCTGGCACGTGAACCGGTACCCGGGGCTGGCCGTCGACATCCCGTCGTCCACCTACTCCTACTCGTTCGAACCCAATCCCTACTGGTCGCGGCTGTTCGCGCCGGGCGCGGAGCTGAAGAAGTACGCCGAGCACGTCGCGGACAAATACGGCCTGCGCGGCTCGATGCGCTTCCGCACCGTGGTGACCGGCGCGACCTGGGACGGCTCTTGCTGGCGGGTCAGCATCGAGGGCGGCGAGACGGTCACCGCGAAGTACCTGCTCACCGCCACCGGGTTCCTGTCGCAGCCGAAGATGCCGGACATCGAGGGCATCGACCGGTTCGCCGGCAAGGTCATCCACACCACCGCGTGGGACGACAGCTACGACCTCGCCGGCAAACGCGCCGCGGTCATCGGCACCGGCGCGACGGCCGTCCAGCTGATCCCGGAGATCGCCAAGGTCGCCGCGGAGCTCACGGTCTACCAGCGCACGCCGATCTGGGTCAGCCCGAAGCCGGACTACGCCGTGCCGAAGCCGCTGCAGCAGGCGTTCGCGAAGCTGCCGCTGGTGCAGCGCGCGGTGCGGCTGGCGGGCAGTTCGGTGCTGGAGCTGATGATGATCTCCGGCGTCGTGCAGTACCGGCAGTTCCGCGGAGCCAACCGGATCGCCGAACGCTGGTGCCGCGCGCACCTGTACCGCCAGGTCCGCGACCCCGAACTGCGCCGCAAGCTCACCCCCGACTACTCCTTCGGCTGCAAGCGGCCGACGTTCTCCAACGACTACTTCCCGGCCTTCACCCGTCCGCACGTGCACCTCGAAACCACCAGCATCGAGCGGATCGACGAGACCGGGATCGTGACCGCGGACGGCAAGCGCACCGAGATCGACACGCTCGTGCTGGCCACCGGCTTCAACCTGTGGGACACGAACTTCCCGGCGATCGAGATCATCGGCCGGGACGGCAAGAACCTCGGGAAGTGGTGGCGCGACAACCGGTTCCAGGCCTACGAGGGCGTCACCGTGCCCGGGTTCCCGAACCTGGTTTCGCTCAACAGCCCGTATTCCTACAGCGGCCTGTCGTACTTCACGACCATCGAATGCCAGATGAAGCACCTCGACCGGCTGTTCAAGGGGATGCGCGCCCGCGGTGCGGACACCTTCGAGGTGACCCAGCGGGCGAACGACGAGTTCCTGGACCGGATGAAGCACAAGGTCGGGCACTCGGTGTTCGCGCTCGGCCAGTGCGCGACGGCCAACAGCTACTACTTCAACCAGCACGGCGAGGCGACCCTGCTGCGGCCGACGTCGACGATCAGCGCGCATCGGGAGGCGGCGCGGTTCCCGCTGGAGGATTACAGTTTCGCCTGAACCCGGGTGAGGTGCGCCCGCCAGGGGAACCTTCGGCGCACGAGCGGCGTCGAGTGTGGCGTGAAGACTGAGCAAGACGTCCTGGCCCGCGTCCGTACGCAGGCCGAACCCGTCCTCGGCAAGGGCGTGGCGGCGCGGATTCGCGCGTTCGAGAACGGCGACCTGTACGTCGAGGCGCGCACCGCGTCCACGATCTGGGCCTGGCTGGTCGACGTCCTGCTGGTCACCGGTCTCTCCGTGGCCGCGGCGGTGGCGTACTACTTCAGATCGACCGCCGTCGACGCCGCGGCCGGGGCGAGCGTGATCGGCGTGGCGGGCCTGTTCGTGCTGCCGCTGCTGTACGGCTGGTTTTACGGCAACGGCCGCGGCCTCGGCGCGTTGTTCAACGGGATCCGTCTCGTCCGGCTCCGCGACGGCGGCCGGATCGGGCTCGGCAAGGCGGGCTGGGCGATGCTGGTCCGCACGCTCGGCTTCGTGATCATCGCGCTCGGTGTGCTCAACGGCGACGTCACGGTGGCGAACGGGGTCCGCACGAGCATCGACGTCCGCGAGACCGAACGGCTTCGCGCGGCCGGTTTGGTCGGGAAACCGTGAGCGGATACGAGGTCCGCGCGGTCGCCGACACTCCCGAACAACGGCTGCGCGACTACACCGCGCGGCTGCAGGCGATCGTCACTATGCGGCGGGTCTACCGGGTGATGACGGCCAGCCTCGCCGGGCTCTTCGGCATCAGCGGGCTTCTGGTCGGGGTACTGGCGCACTCCGCCGCGGGAGGTTTCAGCCTGGCGGGCGGCGGGGTCTTCTTCGCGGTGCTGTGGCTCGGCGGGGTCTTGATCTGGCGGGGCAGGCCCGCCACTGAACGGGCGTTGCACCCGGGTTCGCGTCCGCCCGCCGGCCGTACGCCGGGGAACGTGCGCGGGGCTTTCTTCGCCGCAGCGGGCATGGGCGGCTTGGCCGCTGTCGTATGTGGACTGTCCTTTATGTCCAGCCACGCGCCGGACGCTGTGCTGAAGCTGGCGATTGCCGGGGTCGGTACCTTCGTGGTCTTCGCCGTGTTGTTCGTCCCGCCGGGATACGTGTACGCCCAGTCCGACCAGTACTTCGCGAAGTGGCTCAACCGCAACCGCGCGGCTTACGAGGCCGCGGCGAGGCGGCTTTAAGGCGTACGACGGCGCAGCGTCGCCGCTCCGAGACCCAACGCCAGCACCGCGCAGCCGAGCACGACGAGGATGTTGCGGGTCAACGTCGTCGTCCAATCCGCGCTGTGCGTCACCTGGGTCAGCGCTTCGACGGCATAAGACAGCGGCATCACGTCCGACAGCCAGTGCAGCACCCAGCTCATCTGGTCGCGAGGCTGGAAAAGCCCGCACAGCAACGTTTGCGGCAGCACGAACAACGGCATGAACTGCACGGCCTGGAACTCGCTCGTCGCGAACGCGCTCACGAACAGGCCCAGCGCCATGCCGAGCAACGCGTCGAGCACGGTGATCAGCAGCAGCGACCACACCGAACCGGCCACCGACAGTCCGAGCCACCACAGGCTGACCGCCGTCGCGACCGCCACCTGCAGCACCGCGACCAGGCCGAACGCCAGTGCGTACCCGGCGAGCAGGTCGAATTTCCCGAGCGGCATCGTCATCAGCCGTTCCAGGGTGCCCGCGGTGCGTTCGCGCAGGGTCGTGATCGAGGCGATCAGGAACATGATCACGAACGGGAACACGCCGAGCAGCGCGGGCGCGATCCGGCTGAACACCTCGGCCGAGTTGAACACGAAGCGCAGCAACAACATCAGCAGCGTCGGCACGAGCACGAGCATCACGACGGTGCGCGGGTCGTGCCGCAGCTGGGCGAGGATGCGGCGAGTGGTGGCGAGGGTGATCGAGACAGTCATCGCTGGGCCTTCACCAGGTGCAGGAACGCGCGTTCGAGGTCTTGTTCGCCGGTGGCCGCGCGCAGGGCGTCCGGCGAATCGTCGGCGAGCAGCGCGCCGTCGCGCATCAGCAGCAACCGGGTGCAGCGGGCGGCCTCGTCCATGACGTGGCTGGACACCAGAAGCGTGGTGCCGTCCGCGGCGAGGCGATGGAAGACATTCCACAAATGCTCGCGCAGCAACGGATCCAGTCCGACGGTCGGCTCGTCGAGCACGAGCAGTTCGGGTTTGCCGAGCAGTGCGACGGCGAGACTCGCCCGGCTGCGCTGGCCGCCGGAGAGGCGGCCGACCAGTGCGTCGGCGTGCGAACCGAGACCGACCTGCTCGATCGCCTCGGCAATCGACCGGGACGGCGCGCCCAGCACGGAGGCGAAGTAGCGCAGGGATTCGGTGACCGTGAGGTCGGCGTAGACCGCCGGCGCCTGCGTGGCGTACCCGATCCGTCTGCGCAGCCGACGGCTTCCGGCGGGTTCGCCGAGCACCGTGACCGTGCCGCCGTGGGTCACCTGCACGCCTACGACAGCGCGCATCAACGTGGTCTTCCCGCAGCCGCTCGGCCCGAGCAGCCCGGTGACCGACCCGGGCTCGACGCGGAAACTCACGTCGCGCAGCACCTCCCGGCCACCCCGGACGACGCGCAGGCCGTCGATGACCACCGCGGAATTAGTCATGTGTTTAATTCTGCGCGCGCGGAATTTCCCTGTCAAGCACGGGAGCGGTGCGGGCGGCGCCAGGGGCGGGTGGTCAGGCGCGGTCGACGTACTGCTGCACCGCGGGGGCGATCAACGCGACGACGTCCTCGTGCGAGGCTCGGGCGAGGGGGTCGACCTGGACGACGTAGCGGACCATGGCCAGACCGACCAGCTGGGCGGCGATGCCGGTGACCCGCAGGGGCGGGATGTCAAGCGCGTCGGCGATCTTGTCCAGCAGCGCGCCCTGGATGAAGCCGCGCAGCATGTCCGCGGCCTGTTCGGTGGTGGACACCGAACGCAGCACGCCGAAGAACGCGTCGCGGGAAGCCGGGGTTTCCCAGAGTGTCAGGAACAGCCGGACAAGGCGTTCGCCGACCTGCGGCCGCGGGCCGTCGAGGATGGCGGAAACCACGGCGCCGGGGTCGGCCGGGAGGTGCAGCGCGGTCGCGAAGACCTGGTCCTTGCTGCCGAAGAAATGGTGCACGAGCGCGGGATTCACGCCCGCCTCGGCGGCGATCGCGCGGATCGTCGCGCCCTCGTACCCGTTCCGGCCGAACAGGTCGCGCGCGGCGGCCAGAATGGCCTCCCGCGTCTCGGTCTGCCCAGGGCGGCGTCCCGTCCGTGCCATCGGCGTCCTTTCGTCCGCTCCAGTATCGCGGGACCACCGGCGGTACAGCTGGCCGTGCCTGATCTTTTCCGTGAAGACCGACGAGGCGGCGCGGCCGGGCTGGTATCGGTCGACGTGACGCACGCGGTCACCTGCGCACTCCGGAACCGCCCGGTCTAAAGGCTCAGATGATGCCGGTCCTCAGCGCGTACGCGACCGCGTGCGAGCGGTTCCGCAGGTCGAACCGCACCAGCAGCGTGCTGATGATGGGCCTCGCCCTCACTGGCGTGGAACTCGTTCGTCAACCTGGTCGCGCGGACGTCCTCCGGTTCGGCCGCCGGCACCCGAGCGGCCAGTGCGTCGAGGATGTTCTCGCGCGTCGCGGAACCTCGGTGCAGCACTGCGGACAGGCCGAATCCGCCGAGCCTGCTCAGTTCGGCTTCCTTGATCCGGTCCGCGACCAGCACCGTGCGCACGTCTGGAATCAGCGCCGTCCGGCGGATCCGCGCCAGGTCGGCCAGGGTTTTCTCCCGGAGCTCCGGCACGATCACGAGCAGGATGTCCGCACGCGGAACCTCGCCGGGAGCCAGCACTGCGTAGCCGGGCGTGCCGCGCAGATACGCGGCGGCGCCCCCGCCGCTGATGGGATCGTGGGCGATGATCGCCACGCGTTCGGGCAATGCGCTCAGGTCAGCTCACAGACCAGTCGTTCCCGGCGGCAGCGCCGCGTCCCCTCCGCTTCAGCCGAGGATCCGTGGTTCGGCGGGCATGGTCGATCCCCCGCGCTGCCGAAACGCGGTAGTGCCTGCGGTACCTCGGCAGCCCAGCATCCAGTGAAGGAGCCAATCGAACGTTAGTGCTTGTAACCGCAGTTGCACCATAGCACTGGACGCGAGTCCAATGTTGATGATTGCCGCACGACCGGGTGGCATTCATGGGCCGCTTCGCCGCGCTGAGCATTCCGGGACCAGCCCCGCGCGCACCGCGCTACCTTCGCCGCGCGCCGGCTAAACGGTCTTGAACGTGGCCATCATCCCCATGTCCTCGTGTTCGGCGTTGTGGCAATGGAACATGTACCGTCCCCGGTAGCCGTCGAACCGCGCGATCACCTCGACCGCTTCCCCAGGCTGAAGGTCCACAGTGTCCTTTCGGCCGACGTCGTGCGGCGCGGGATCCTTGCCACCGCGGGAAAGCACCTGGAAGTGCACCAGATGCAGGTGGATCGGATGGTGCAGGTCGGCGACGAACCGCCAGATCTCGACGTCGCCGAGCTTCGGCTGGGCCGCGACCTTGGTCGGGGTGAATGCTTCGCCGCCGATGGTCCAGCCGTGCCTGCCGTTGAACTGTCCACTTCGGAACGCGAACTCGCGCGTCACCGTCGCTTGTGCACGGTCAAGCCGCTCCACTTCGGACAGTTTGGCCGGGACATGACTGTCGTCGTTCGCTCGCCGGGTGACCCGGAAACGCATTACCTGCGCGGTGGACCCGGTGCCAAGACGGTTGACCAACGTGACCTCGGTGCCGAGTGGATAGGCCCCGAAATCGACCACCGTGTCGTACCGTTCGGCGGGTGCGATCGGCAGATGCTCGTGTGCGCGCGGGGCGTCGAGCAAGCCCTGATCCGAGCCGATCTGCGTGAACGAGGGTCCGCTCGGCGGCGGTGGGGTGAGCGCGAGGTCGTAGCGGCGGGCGTTGGAACCGTTGAGGAAGCGCAGCCGGTACCGGGTCGCTGACACTTCCGCGACCGGCCACGGCGCGCCGTTCACCAACAGCACGTCGCCGAGAACTCCTGCCGCGTAAGCATCTTCGACCCCCGGCACGATCCGCAAGGACGGATCCAGCGACGGGTACCGCATCGACCCGTCCTCGGCGAACGCGCGATCGGTGATCATCAGCGGCAGTTCCCGCTCACCGCGCGGCAGCGGCAGGGCGTCTTCCTCGGCGTCGCGGACGATGTGCAATCCGGCGAGTCCGCGATACACGGCCGGACCGGTGAAATCCATCCGGTGGTCGTGGTACCAGAGCATCGCGGCCTTCTGCCGCAACGGGTACGTGTACTCGCGGGTGCCGGTGGTGACCACGGCGTCGGGGTCGGCCATTCCCGAATGCCCGTGCCCGGCGCTGGCGAGATACCGGCCGTCGGCGGGCAGGACGAGGTCGGTGGCGTATCCGTCGGACTCCGGTGGCGTGCGTCCGCCGTGCAGGTGCACGACAGTCGGTACCGGAAGTTCGTTGCGATGCCGGACTATCGTGGTCCGGCCGCTGCGTGATTCGATTGTCGGTCCGGGGAAAATGCCTTCGTAGCCCCAAATCGGTGTGCGCAGCCCAGGCAGGATTTCGGCGGTGCTCGCCCGTTGCACGATCTCGTATCGATCGACGCCGCCGTCCCGGGACACCGGTTTCAGCACCGGCGGCAGCGGCAACGGCACCTGAAACGGTTGCGGCAGTGGCACTTCGCTGGTCAGCAGTTGACCGGTGGTGGCGGCCGGCCGCAACAACCGAGGGGTGACGAACCCGGCGGTGAGCACCACTCCCGCACCACCGGCCAGCCCGAGAAACCGGCGGCGCGACATCCCGCTCATCGCCGCGCCCCGGTCCGCCAGATGCCGAACAGCACCCCGAGCGCGATCGCGACCAGTGCGACGCCGAGCGGAATGTGCAGGTCAAGCGCACCTGCTTGCCCCGCGAAGTACTGCGCGGTTTCGCCGCCGGCGAGCAGCAGGCTCGCCCAGAAGGGCCACTGGACGCCGCCGCGCCACCAGTACAGCGCGGCAGGCACGAGCTGCGCCAACGCGACCGTCGACACGATGTTCGCGCCGAGTTCGTGCATCGCCAGCATGCCGTAATCGCCGATCAGATACCGTCCGGCGAACACCGGCTGGCCCAGGATCGCGACGGCGTGCACCGTCACGAAAACCCGCAGCACCACCAGCAACGTCCGCCCGCGTGTCAGGACCGCTTCGGCCACCGCTTCCCCCTTGTGCGCGTAAGTCTTCCCCCGAACAGACGCTAAGCTGAAGTTCTCATGCCGTCCAAGACCAAATTCGCCATGCATTCATGACCTCGGAGCTATGAGATGGACCTGCTGCAGTTGCGCTACTTCCAGGCGGTCGCCTACCGCGGCCATCTCAGCCAGGCGGCGGCCGACCTGCGGATCGCCCAGCCGTCGCTGAGCCGGGCGATCGCGCGGCTGGAGGCGGATCTCGGCGTGCCGCTGTTCGAACGGGCCGGGCGGGGGCTGCGGCTCAACCACTTCGGCGCCACGTTCCTGCGCCGCGTCGACCGGGCGCTGCGCGAACTCGACGACGCCCGCCAGGAACTCGTCGACCTGGCTGGTCTGGACCATGGCCGGGTCGCGGTCGCGTCGGAAACCCTGCTCACGCTCACCGGCCTGATGAGCGCCTTCCGCGCGGAGTACCCCGGCGTCGAATTGCGGCTGTATCAATCGTCGGCGGAAACCATGGCGCAGCAGCTGTGCGCGGGCGAGGTCGACCTGTGCTTCGCTTCGCAACCGCTGCTGCAGCCCGGCCTGCAAACGCGGGAACTGCTGCGCGAGGAGGTGCTGCTCGCCGTGCCCAGCACGCACCGGCTGGCGCGGCGCAAGCGCGTGCGGATGGCGGATCTCGCGGACGAACCGATGGTGACCACCCGTCCCGGCTACTGGCCGCGCACCCTCGCTGACCGCCTCTTCGCCGAGGCCGGACTGGAACCGAACTACTCCTGCGAGAGCGACGAACCCGGCGCGACCGGCCAGCTGATCGCGAGCGGGCTGGGAATCGGTTTGGTGCCAGACGTTGCCCGGCAGTCCGTCAAGAGCGGGGCGGCGGTCGGGCTGCGGCTGGATGTCCCGGATTGCTCTCGGACGTTGTCGGTGGTGCGGCGTGCGGACACCTATCTGTCCGCGGCGGCGCAACGGCTGACGGAGTTCGCGACGGATTACTTCGCGGCCTGAGGACCTGCGGACGCTGCTCTTCGACCGGCTGGCCGACGAGCAGTTGCGCCGTCTGGCGGGGTCGAGGGGGTGGCTGAGCCTCCCCGGGGCGGGATGATTTGCCCGATTCTCGACCATGGACGGTTGTTGCCCGGTCACGAACTGCTCATGCTGAACAGTTATTCGGCACGAGCAGGGGAAGCCAGATGCAGCAGCAGAGCTTGGCGGTCCGGTGGTCGGCGCGAACAGTCCGGTCCGGCCCGTTTCATCGCGCGTTGTCCGAGGCCGTCGACCGGCGCGGGTTGTCCCTTTCGCGGCTCCGCGCGCATCTCGCCGCGCACGGGGTTTCGGTCGCCGAGTCCACGCTGAGCTACTGGCAGCGCGGCCTGCGCAGTCCGTCCGCGCCCCGGTCGCTCGATGTCGTGCGCGCTCTGGAGTCGGTGCTGAACCTGCCGCCGGACAGTCTGGTCGTGCTGATCGGGCCGCACCGGACCACGGACGCCGACCGCCGTCCGTCGCTTCCGGAACTCCAGCAGAGCTGGGCCGAGACGTTCGCCCTGCGCGACGAGCTGAGCGGAATGCCCGGCAGCGAGGAGAACGCGGACCTTGACGTCGCGACGGTGGTCGACGTGCTGACGCTCGGTGCGCAAGGGCGGACCGAGGAGATTTCGTCGACCATGGTGGTGCGGGCGCGAAGACCCGGCCCGGACAGTTTCCTGGTGACGCACCAGGACGAGGACGGCAGCGACGTCATGGCGACGGAGATCGTCGCGGTCGACGGCTGCCGGGTCGGGCGGGTGCGGCGCAGCGCGCGGTCGGCGGGGATGGTGTTCGAGCTGCTCTTCGACCGGGGCCTCGCCGAGGGGGAGACGCACACGTTCGGGTTCACGCTGCGTCCCTCCGCCTCGGTCCGGCCGGGGAATTTCCACCGGGTCGTGCGCTCCCGCATGTCGGCGTACCTGCTGCGGCTGCGCTTCCACCCGGCCGCGCTGCCCGCGCGCTGCCTGCGGACCATCCGGCCTCGGGAAGACCTGGAGCTGCTGGTCCGCGAGCCGCTGTTCTGCGGGCCGGGGAACACGGTGAGCGCCTATTTCGAGGAACTCGGCGTGGGCATCGCCGGGGTCGATCTCATTTGGGAGTGATCCGGCGTTTCGTCCAGCGCCACACCAGGAATCCGCCGCCGAGGGCCACCGCGGAGCCGAACACGATCAGCCCGGCGGTCAGCGAACCAGGCGGCCCGGAGTCGCGCTGCTGGAGAACGGCCTGCTTGAACCCGATCCCGCCGCTGTGCTGGTAATCCGACCCGGGCAGTTTGTTGGCATACCGGGAACGCACCTGCTGCTGGTATTCGGCGATCGGGGTGAACTGGCCGACCGGCGACTGCGGAAGGCTCGCCTGCAACAGCACGACGCCGTCGCGGCCGAGGTCGTACCACCCGTTGATCTGTGGTTCGTTCAACAGCACCGAACCGGGGCGCAGCCGAGCGCTGAGCGTCTCCTCGTCGTTGCCGGACAACACGTTCCCGACCGACCAGCCGCTCGGCGCGGAGTGGTCGGGCGCGGCGCGGAGGGTGGCCTTCGCTCCCGTGGCCGCGGTGGCCGTCACCGCGATCGCCCGCAGCACTCCGGCCGGTGCGCCCGGTTTCGCCGTGACGAAGTCGGGATTGAGCGTGTAGACCGGGATTGCCTTGTGCCCCACCGTGATCCGGCCCGGGTCGGCGTGGCCGGCCTGCCGGAAGTTCGACTTGGCGAAACTGATCGCGCGTGCCGTTTCCGCGGCTTTGACCGCGGCCGCGACGTCCTGCTCCGACGGCGGCGCGACCCACGAGGCCCCGGCGGCCTCGGCGGGACCGGCGGACAGGAGCGCCGCGACCGCGATCGCCGCGCCGGCGGCGAACCTCCGGCAGATCTCACCCATGGCGGCCGGTCAGCCCTTCCTGATGTTGACGATGGTGTCGTTCCAGGTGAACTGGGCGTTGCTCTGGTACTGGTTGTAGTCCCAGGTCTGGTACCGCTGGTAGCTCGGCCACGGGTCGCCGATCATGATCGAGTTGTTCGAGCTGTCGTATCCGTAGATCACCTCGGCGTGGCCGCCGCCGGAGGTCCAGTAGATGCCGGTCAGGTTCAGGATCCCGGAGTCGACCTGGTTCTGGATCGACGAATAGCTGATCGGCCCGTTCGCGCTCTCCGCGGAGAATCCGGTGCCCTGGAAACCCTGCACGATCTCCGAGATCTGCCCGCCCTCGTTCGGGCAGTAGCCGACCTGGGTGCCCTTGCCCGCCGCGCAGAATTCCTCCTGCGAGGCGGTGCCGCCCTGCGACTGCTCGATGCTGGAGCCGTCCGCGGCCCAGCACCATTGGTCGTTTTGCTGCACCTGCTGGGTGTAGTCGAGCTGCTTCGCCGAGGGCAGCGCGTACGCGGCGCGGACGCCGACCGGCTGGATCTCGCGCACCTGGGTGTGCGTGGCGGTCTTGACGAGGCCGTTCGGCTGGTGCGCGTCATTGGTCGACTGGGCCAGCGCGGTACCCGGCAGCAGCGCCACGGCAAGCGCGGCTGCCCCGGTCGCCACCGTGATCCGGACGGTCCTCCGGGCGGGTCGGTAATCCATCGAATCTCCTTGTGCCAGACGGGGAAGGGAGCTCGCCGGGGTCGACCCGGCCGAGCATCACTGTGTGCTCGCCCGCTCCCGCAGAGCAACGGCTCCGGCACGCGGTGTGAGTGTTCACAGCCGCTTTCGCGGGAAAATGACTGGCACCGCCGCGGTTTCGCTCACCGCGGCGACAGGTAATTCGCAATATTCACAGCGCGTTCACCTCCGTTGAACCGCTGCGCTCAGGACAATTCGGCCTGCCGCCGCCGTAGTTCGTCGATGATCTGGTCGACCACGGCGCGGTGGGCTTCGAGCCGGGCGAGCGTCAGGCTGATCGCCTCCCGCACCTGTTCGACGTCCTCGGCCGCGATCTCGACGTGGTCCGCCCGTTCGGCGGTGGTCGTCCCGACGGTCACCGGACGGTCGGCGCGGGGGAGAGGCCGCCCTTGCGGTTCCCGGTCGAGCCAGGACGCCAGGTCCCGGATCTCGTCCTCCAACCGCACCGTCCACGACTGCCGGCACCGTTCTGACCGTCCGGGATCGCGGCGTTCCCAGCCCGCCACGACCATGTCCTCGATCGCCTTGGCCGCGGTGCGGCACGCGACTTCCAAGCGGGGCAACGGATCCAGCCCGACCGTTGAGATCTCCTCCAGGATCGGTTCGCCCGCGGTCCACACCCCGTCGACGGTGTGGGTTTCGGCGACGTCGTGCGCCGTGGCGAGCAAGGCGCTGATCGCCTCGCGCACCTTCGCCACGTCGGCCGGGTCCAGGTCTTCGTCGGTCAGGCGGTGCGGCGACTCGGCGCGCGGCGGGCGTTCCTTGCCCGGCCAGGAACGTTTCCCGCCGCGCCGCCGGTAGTGCTGCTGCATCGCCTGTTTGGACCGGTTGCCGTACTCGGCCCCCAGCTGTTCCCAGGTCCAGCCGCGGTCGAGAACCGCTTCGATCAGCGTGACCTCGGCGCGGTCCAGATCGTGCCGGACGTCCGGGACCAGGTGCAACGCCCCCGCCGCGTCGTCGGCGCTGAGGTCTTCGCCGCGGTGGCGTCCGGATCTCGCCGCGCGCACCAGTTCGCTGAGGAAGGGGTTTTCGCGGTGCCGGAAGTACCGGGTGGCCATCGCCTGCACGGAGTCCGTCATGTACGTCAACGTATAGGTTGACGACGAAATCCGTCAACTGATCCGTTGACGGGTGCGCGTCACCAGGTCACGGGCAGCTCGTGGACGCCGTAGATGTTCATGCCGGTCCGCAGCGGCACCTCGCTCGGCGGGACCGCGAGCGCGAGCGTCGGGAAGCGGCGCAGCAGTCCGGCGAACCCGGCGCGCATTTCGATCCGGGCGAGCTGCTGGCCGAGGCATTGGTGCACGCCGTGGCCGAACGACAAATGCGTGCGCGCTTTCCGCTCGACGTCGAGTGCGTCGCCCTCGGGGAAATGCGAAGGATCGCGGTTCGCGGCCAGCATCGAAACGAGCACGGTCGACCCCTGGGGATCTTTTCGCCGCCGAGTTCGAGGTCTTCGGACGCGTAACGGAACAGGACGTCGACCACCGCGAGATACCGCAGCAATTCCTCGACCGCGCCGGGAATCAGGCCCGGATCGGCGCGCAGCGCGGCCAGCTGCTCCGGGTTTTCCAGCAGCGCGAAAGTGCCGAGCGCCAGCATGTTCGCCGTCGTTTCGTGCCCGGCGAGCAGCAGCAGAAACCCGATCCCGACCAATTCCTCGAGGCTGAGATCGTCGCCGCGGGCCAGCCCGGACAGGATGTCCGAGCCGGGGTCCGCGCGCTTGTCGGCCGCCAGTTTCCCGAGATACGACGTCATCGCGGTCCAGGCGGCCATTTTGTCTTCGATGCTCTGGTCCCGGAGCATGATTTGCGCGGAGTTCTTCTGGAACATGTCCCGGTCCGCATACGGGACGCCGAGCATTCCGCAGATCACCAGCGACGGCACCGGAAGCGCGAATTCGGCGACCAGATCGACCGGCTTCGGGCAGGCGGCGAGGTGATCGAGCTGCTGTTCGGCGATTTCGACGATGTGCTCCTCGAGCCGTTTCATCCGGTTGACGGTGAACGTGCCGGTGAGCTTCCGGCGCAACCGGGTGTGGTCCGGCGGATCCATCGTGAGGAACAGGCCGGGCACCTGCGGCGACGGGTCGAACTCTTCCTGCGCCTCGGGCATGCTCGGCGTTTCGTAGGGCACGTGCACCGGGCCGAGGTCCTGGCGCGAGCTGAACCGCGGATCGGCGAGCGCCTGGCGGACCTCGGCGTAGCCGGTGACCAGCCAGCCGTCGTGCCCGTCCGGGAACTTCAGCGGGCTCACCGGCCGGGTCTCCCGCAGCCGGGTGATGGCGGACGGCGGGGCGAACGGGCCTGCGTCGCGGTCGAGCGGCAGGCCGGGCGGGCGGGTCATCTTCGTGGTCCCCTCTCCGGTGGTGGTGCGACCAGCGTCACCGCGGCGGCTGACATCCCGCTGACACGGAGCCGGCTCGACTAACATCGGCAGGCATGCCGGACACGCAGTACGAAGACCTGCTTCAGCACGTGCTCGACACCGGAGCCCGCAAGGGGGACCGCACCGGTACGGGCACGCGGTCGATTTTCGGGCACCAGCTGCGCTACCGGCTGGCCGACGGGTTCCCGCTGATCACCACGAAAAAGGTGCACTTCCGCTCCATCGCCTACGAATTGCTGTGGTTCCTGCGCGGAGACTCGAACGTCACCTGGCTGCGTGACCACGGCGTCACGATCTGGGACGAATGGGCGGCCCCGGACGGCGACCTCGGCCCGGTGTACGGCGTGCAGTGGCGGTCCTGGCCGACGCCCGACGGCGGGCACATCGACCAGATCAGCGAGGTCCTGCGCACGCTGCGCGAGAACCCGGATTCGCGGCGGATCATCGTGTCGGCCTGGAACGTCGCGGACATCCCGCGGATGGCGCTGCCGCCGTGCCACGCGTTCTTCCAGTTCTACGTCGCCGACGGCGAACTGTCCTGCCAGCTGTACCAGCGCAGCGCGGACCTGTTCCTCGGCGTGCCGTTCAACATCGCGAGCTACGCCCTGCTGACGCACATGATCGCCGACCAGGTCGGCCTGCGCGTCGGCGATTTCATCTGGACCGGCGGGGACTGCCACATCTACGACAACCACGTCGAGCAGGTGCGCAAGCAGCTTTCCCGGGACGCGCGGCCGTTCCCGTCGCTGAGCCTGAAACCGGCGGAGAGCCTGTTCGACTACCGCTACGAGGACATCTCGCTGGAAGGCTACGACCCGCACCCCGGAATCAAGGCTCCGGTGGCCGTCTGATGATCGGACTCATCTGGGCGCAGGCGGCGAACCGCGTCATCGGCCGCGACAACGCCTTGCCGTGGCACATCCCGGAAGACATGAAGCATTTCCGCACCGTGACCGCGGGCGCGACGGTGCTCATGGGACGGCGCACCTGGGAGTCGCTGCCGGAGCGCGTCCGGCCGCTTCCGGGACGGCGGAACCTGGTGGTGTCCCGCACGCCGCAGGAGGGCGCGGAAACGTTCCCCAGCCTGGAGCAAGCGTTTGCGGCCGCCGACGGCGACGTCTGGGTGATCGGCGGCGCGCGGATCTACCAGGAGTCGCTGCCGTTCGCCGACCGGATCGAAGTGACCGAACTGCGCGAGCCCTTCGAGGGCGACGTCTACGCGCCGGAGATCGGCCGGGAGCCGGACACGGTCGGCGAATGGCAGGAGTCGAAGAACGGCCTGCACTACCGGCACCTGAGCTGGGGGTCCTAGCTGACCGCGGGCCCGACCGTGCGCGTGTCTCCGTCGAGGTTCGCGACCGGCCCGAGCGGGACCGACAGCGGGGAGCCGCCGTGGCCGAGCCCGATCGCGCGCGGGGCTTCGAGGAACAGCATCCCGGCGATCCGGTGCGCCCGGCGCCGCCGCGAGCGGCGATGACCGCGCGCACGCCGGGATCGCGGTAGCCGTCGTTGGATCGCGAGCCGGATTCGCTGCGGCAGCACGACGTCGGTCATCCGGACCCTCGGCTTGCCCGGCCGCGGACGATGGGCGGCACATAACCCGAGGCGACCACCTCGCCGTCGAACCAGGCGGTCAGCTTTGCCGCTTCTTCTTCCAACGCCGCCGCGGCAGCGAGAGACAGCGGCTCGATCGGCACGACCCGCACCGTCCCGTCCGGCTGCTGAGTCCAGGTCCCGACGATCCGCCCGTTCCACCACGCGGTCGGACCGGCGTTGCCCGCGCCGTCGAAGAGGTGCGGTCCGTGGTCGCCGAGGTAGAAGTCGCGGCGGCGCCAGCCCATCGTCGTCGGGTCGAGGGCCGGAAGAAGCGCCGCCCAGTCCTCGCCGAGCCGGACCTGCTCTTCATCGTCGGGATGCAGCCACGCCGGGGTTCCGTCCTCCAGCAGGGCGGGCATCGCACCGACGTCGTCCAGCGCCCGGCGGACGGCGGTTTTCGTCGCGCCGAGCCACCACCCGAGGTCGTCCTCGATCCCCGGCCCGAACGACCACAGCCACCGCCGCACCAGCTCGCGGTAGCCCTCCCGTTCGTCCAGCACGCCCGGATCCTCGCCGAGCCACTGCTCGACAGCCGTCCACACTGGACGCGACACCTGCCAGCGCCCGGCGTTGTCCCCGCGAATCACCGAACCGCCCGCCGCGAGCACGGACAGCACTCTGGATCCCACCGGGGCGAGCTCGGTGGGCCGTCCCTCGGCGGCGATTCGTGCGTTCAGCTCGGGAAGGCGAGCGCGTAGCTGCGCGGTGGTCCCGGGTGCTTCCCGGATCGCTGCTAGCGCCTCGGCGCACCGGTCAGCGACCCACGCCGGACCATTGTCGATCCCGGCTAGCTCGGCGTCTTTGGCCAGCCGCGCGGTCAGCTGCCGAACCACTCTGGCGGAGGCGCTTCCCCTTGCGGCGGCGAGCAAATCGACCGGGAAGGCGAAGACGGTCCGGCGCATCGCCAACTGCCGCACCACAGTCCGTCGGCCGAACAAAGCGTCCGAAATGGACTCTCGGTCGGCACGGGACCGGGCGTACGCGGACAAGTAGATGCTGCTGGACTCAGTGGCGTGCAAACACGTGACCGCGCGGACGGCGTCCTCCACGCAGGCCGCGGCGCTCGCCAGTGCGTGCCGCAGCCCGATCCGGTCTCGTCGCTCGTCGTCGGTCACCTTGCGCATGGTTTTCGATCATGCCGGAAGTAGCGGTCACTCCCTGACCGCTACTGCTGCGAACCTCGGTTCTGGCGCGGGAACGACTCCGGCGCGGGAATCGAGGAGTCGAAATCATGGCAGTGCACGCCGTCGCCCACTTGAACTTCCGGGGCGAGGCCAGGGAGGCGCTCGAGTTTTACCGGTCGGTGTTCGGCGGGGACGTCCGGATCGCCACGTACGGCGACTTCGGCATGCCCCAGGACGCGCCCGGCTCGGACCACGTGGTGTTCGGCCAGGTCGTCGGCGAAAACGGGTTCCAGGTGATGGCCTACGACGTCCCCGGCGGGGCCGCCGCGGCGCCAGTCGGCGAAACCACGCGCGAGAACGGGATGACGATCACCACGGAGAAGTTCTTCCTGTCCGTCGACGGCGATTCCGTCGACGAGGTCGGCGAGTTCTGGAAGAAACTGTCCGAGGACGCGACGGTGATCGAGCCGTTCGGCCCGTCGCAGTGGGCCCCGGCGTTCGGCATGCTCCGGGACCGCTTCGGGATCACCTGGATCCTGCAGGTCGCCGCCTAGCCCGCCGGTCCGCGGCCGGAGTTCTGCGCCGGCCGCAGACCGGCTTCTCACACCCGGGCGCGTCCGCTCACTCGGCTGGCTCGGCGCGCGCGATGGTCTCGTCGGCCCACGATCGGATGGCCTCGAGCTGCGAGGGGCTCAGCGTGTCCAGGAAGTGGCGGCGAATGTTGGCGCCGTGGACCACCAAAGCCTCCTGAATGACCGAACGGCCGTGCGCGGTGAGGCTGATTCCGGTCCGCCGCCGGCTGGGGCCGCTGCGGGTCGGGGTGACCAGGTCGCGCGCCTCCATCCTGGTCAGCTGATGCGAGACGCGGCTCTTCTCCCAGCCGAGGGATTCGACCAGGTCGGCGACGCGCGCCTCGTGGCCGGGGATGCGCCACAGGGTCACGAGGACGCTGAACTCGGCCTTCGAGATGCCGCATTCGCGCTGCAGTCCACGATCCAGTTCCCGGGTGAGCAGGCGTTGCGCGCGCACCCAGGCGTTCCACAGCTCCCAGTCATCGGGCGTCATGGGCAGAGAGCGTACCTGGAGAGTTGACTCATCAACTCCGACGGGCCTAGAGTTGATGTATCAACTTCTGGGAGGGTTCATGCGGACATTGCTCAAGAACGGGACCGTCGTCAGCCTTGATCCGGCGGTGGGGGATCTCCGGCGCGGAGACGTGCTGATCGAGGACGGCCGGATCGCGGCGGTCGGCGCGGCGATCCAGGCCGAGGCCGAAATCGTGGACGCGACCGGCAAGATCGTCCTGCCCGGGTTCGTCGACACCCACCGGCACACCTGGCAGACGGCGTTCCGGGGGATCGGCGCGGACTGGACGTTCGCCGAATATCGCGACGCCATGCACGGCGTGCTCCGGCCGCACTACCAGCCGGAGGACGTGTACCTCGGCAACCTGCTGGGCCGTCTCGAAGCGCTGAACTCGGGCGTGACGACCCTGCTCGACTGGTTCCACTGCTCCGACCGGCCAGAGAACGCCGACGCGGCGATCGACGCGCTCCAGGAGGCCTCGGGAAGGTCGATCTTCTGTTACTGCGCAACGGAGCCCGACGACGTGGCCCGGGTGCGGAAGCGGCTGCCCGCCGACGAAATGACGTTCGGATTGCGCGGGCCGATGTTGACCACAATGGACACCACGGCCGCGGACGTCGCGTTGGCGCGGGAACTCGGGCTCCGGGTGAGCATGCACGTCCACGGCGCGGTGTGCGATTCGCTTCCCGAGATGCACGAACGAAACCTGCTTGACGACCGGACGACGATAGTTCACGGCAACGGCCTCACCGACGCACAGCTGGCGATCCTCGCGGACGCGGGCTGTTCGGTGACGGTCAGCCCGGACGTCGAGCTGAAGATGGGGTTCGGGTGGCCGGAAACGGGACGGCTGCTGGCCGCCGGGATCCGGCCGTCGTTGTCCATTGACGACTGTCCGTCCGCTGGGGGTGACATGTTTTCGGCCATGCGTACCGCGTTCGCCGCGCAGCGCGGTCTGGACGGCGGACTCGTCGCGCGCGATCTGCTCGAGTTCGCGACCCTGGACGGTGCGCGGACCTGCGGGCGGGAAGACCGGGCGGGCAGCATCAGCGTCGGAAAGGACGCGGATCTGGTGCTCATCGACGCGGAGGACCTGTCGGTGTTTCCGGTCAGCGACCCGGTGTCCACAGTGGTCACCGCGGGGCATCCGGGGTTGGTGGACAGCGTTTTCGTGGGGGGACGGCCGGTCAAGCGGGACGGCCGGTTGCTGGGCGTCGATCTGCCGAAGCTCAGGGCCCGGGTGCTGGAATCGCGCGACCGGATCGCGGCGGCGGCCGGATTGGTGCTCGCGTGAAGGTTCTGGAGACGGACCGGTTGCTGCTGCGGCGCTTCACCGAGGCGGACATCGAGCACCTGGTCCAGCTCGACAGCGACCCGCGCGTGATGCGGTTCCTCACCGGCGAGCCGACGCCTCGCGCCGAGATCGAGCAGAAGGTGCTGCCCGCCATCCTCGGCGATTACGAGAAAGGCCCGGCGGGCCGGTGGGCGGCGATCGAGCGGGCAACGAGCGAGTTCATCGGCTGGATTTCCCTGCAGCCGCCGGAAGACGGCAGCACGACTGAGCTGGAACTCGGCTATCGGCTGAGGGCGCGGGCCTGGGGCCGCGGCTACGCGACGGAGGGCGCCCGGGCGGCGATCCACAAAGGATTCGCCGAACTGGGCACGCAACGGGTCTGGGCACAGACAATGGCGGTGAACACCCCGTCGCGCCGGGTGATGGAGCGGGCCGGGCTGAAGTACGTCCGCACCTTCCACTTGCACTTCGACGATCCGTTGCCGGGCACGGAACACGGTGAGGTCGAGTACGAACTGACCCGGGAGGAGTGGACCGCCAAGAACGGACGCTTTGCCGGTCACCTTGACGGAGCGGGTCGACGACCGGCTGCTGCGGACGAGTTCTCTGTCGCGGCTGGCACCGCAGAGCGGGAATCTGGAGCTCGCGCTCTCGTATCACTTGCGAGCGCTCGGCGCGTTTGACCGACCAGAGGTCGCCGCCGGCGGAGATCGAGGTTCGGAACCGGCTTGGCGCCTGCCGCGGTGACGACCGAGGCGAACTGATCGGCCCGCCCGGCCGGGTCGGCCACCGCGCCGACCCGGCCGGTCCGCTTCCCGATCAGACGGAGCGGATCGCCTCGACCTCGAGGACGAGTTCGATTTCCTTGGAGACGAGCAGACCGCCCGATTCGAGCACCATGTTCCAGACCAGTCCCCAATCCTCGCGGTTGATCTTGCCGCGGGCGGAGAACACCGCGCGATCGTTTCCCCACGGATCGCGCGCGTGGCCGAGATACTCCACGGCGAGGGCGACCGGATGCGAGACGTCCTTGATGGTCAGGTTTCCGACCATGGTCGCCTCGCTGCCGGACGCGGTGACCGACACCGATTCGAACGTCGCTCGCGGATGATGTTCCACGTCGAAGAAATCGCCGGAACGGAGATGCTCGTCTCGGGTCTGATCGCCACTGTCCACAGTGGCCATGTCAATGACCGCGCGCACGGTGGTGTCTTCGATTTCCTCGCCGATCTCCAGTGTGGCGTCCACCCCGGTAAACCGGCCGCGGACCTTGGTGAGCAGGAAATGTCTGCCCACGAACCCGACCTCGGCGTGCCCGGGGTCGACCTTCCAGGTCCCCGCGGCGGGAAGTTCCGTTCCGGCGACTACGCGAGTTGCGTCTGTCATGGTCTGCTTCAGTCCCTTCTGGTGCTCAGTTTCCGGATTCGGTCGGCAGTCCGGCCGCGATCCAGTCGGCTTTGCCCTCGTCGTAGTCGAAGACCTGGGTGTAGCCGAGTTCCGCCAGATGCTTCGCGACGGTGCCCGAGTTCTGGCAAGGCGAGTCGGCGCAGTAGACGATCACCGCGGAGTCCTTGTCCGGCAACAAGGTCGGCGCGAGCTTCTCGACGTCGTCGACCGGCAGGTTGAGCGCGCCGGGAAGATGCGCCTTCGCGTAGTAGCCGGCGGGCAGGGCCTCGACCACGATCGCCGAGCCGGCGTCGATCCGCTTCTTGACCTCGCCGCGCGTGATGGGTTCGACCATCGTTCCTCCTCGAGGGATTTAAGTGCGTACGCACGCACTCTACGTGTTAGGTGCGCCCGCACGCAATGACCTACACTGGGGGACGTGAGCGACCCGAAGATCGGCCTGGAGGCGTGGCGGGCGATGCTGCTCGCGCACAGCGCCGCGGTGCGAGCCATCGAAACCGACGTGCAGCGGGGCGGAACCGTGCCGCTGGCCTGGTACGACGTTCTGCTGGAGCTGAACGCGGAGGGGAAGAAGGGGCTGCGGATGGCGGAGGTCGCCGACCGGGTGGTGCTCAGCCGGACGCGGGTGAGCCGCTTGGTGGACGAGATGGTGCGCGCCGGGCTCGTGACGAAGCGTCCGGAGCCGGACGACCGGCGGGTCAGCTGGGCGGTGATCACCGACGAGGGCGTCCGCGCGCTGCGCAAGACCGCGCCGGTCTACCTGCGGAGCATCGAGCGGCATTTCTCCGCGCACGTCAGCGACGAGGAGGCCGCGGTGATCGGGAAGGCGCTGCTGCGGGTCGCCGAAAGCGGAAAGACCGTGCGGCCGGTTTAGCGCAACCTCCACCGATGGTCCGCGGTCCCGTTGTCGCTGAACTGCACGACTTGGGCACTGTCCGCAGTGGACATCCGGTCGACGCCGAGCACCTTGCCGGAGTTGCGGTTCACGATCCGGAACCAGCCGCTGCCGTCGTCGAGCAGCCGCCAGTCGTGGTCCGGGGTGCCGTTGTCCGTGTACTGCACGATGATCGCGCTGTCCGCAGTGGACATCTGATCGACGCCGAGCACCTTGCCCGAATTGACGTTGCGGATTCGCAGCCATCCTCCGGCCGCCTCGAAGGTCCACAAGTGATCGGCGGTGCCGGTGTCGCCGAACTGGACGACCCGGGCGCTGTCGGCGGTCGACATCCCGTCGACGCCCAGCACCTTCGCCGAATTCTGGTTCTCGATCCGTACCTGGCCGTCCGGCGCCAGCTGCCACAGATGGTCGGCGGTCCCGCTGTCGGTGTACTGGACCACTCGGGCACTGTCCGCAGTGGACATCTGGTCCACGCCGAGCACCTTGCCGGAGTTGCGGTTCGCGATCCGGAACCAGCCGTCGCCGTTGTCGACGAGCCGCCAGAGATGATCCGCGGTGCCATTGTCCGTGTACTGCACCACCTGGGCACTGTCCGCAGTGGACATTTGATCGACGCCGAGCACCTTGCCGGAGTTGTGGTTGCGGATCCGGTACCAGCCGTCGCCGTTCGGGATCAGGTGCCACACGTGGTCAGCGGTGCCGTTGTCGGTGTATTGCACGACCTGTGCACTGTCTGCCGTGGACATGCGGTCCACGCCAAGCACCTTGCCCGAGTTGAGATTCACGATCCGGAAACCGGCCCCGCCGCCGCCGGGCAACCACGGAGTACCGTCCGGCTCCGCTGTCGGGAAGGACGTGATCCGCAGCCGCGCCGCACCCATCGGGATCAGCGTGACCGATTCGACTTCCGCGGTGCTTCGTGCCGGTGAGGACTGCAGCGGGGTAACGACATGCTGGTCGTCCGCGGTCCATTCGGCGATTTTCCGGGCCGGCGCGGTGATCCGGACCGGCGCGGTGTCCGGGGTGAACGGATTGTCCGGCAGCGGCCCGCCGGTCGCGACGAAGGTCATCGCCGAAGCGTCGCCAGCCAGGCCGTAATTCCAGGGCGTAGTCGCGTGCACGGCGTACTCCGGGAACTGCGCGGTACCACCGAGCTGCTCGTACTGTTCCCCGACCCGCAGCGAATACGTCAGCGGACCGTGGTCGACCGACAGGGAATCGTGGTTCGCGTGCCAGGTTCGCACGGAGGTTCGCTGCGGCAGGGTCAACGTGACGACGTCGCCGTTGCGCCATACTCGCTGGACTTTCGCATACGCAGGCCCGGCCGGAATCGTGACCGGTGCGCCCGCCACGATGAGCCGCGGAGCCGCGCACCAAGCCGGAACCCGGAAATGCCAAGGGAAATTCACCGGCTTCGGCGTCCGGACAGTGAACGTGATCGTCTCCGAGAACGGATACGTGGTGTCCTCGTCGATGGTTACGGAAGTGCCGTCGCCGACCTTCGCCGTGACGCTGCTCGCCGAGTACATCGACGCCGCGAGCCCCTTGTCCGGGGTCGCCAGCCAGAGTTCCTCGGTGAAATACGGCCAGCCCATGCCGTAGTTGTGCGGGCAGCAGCGGTACTGGTCGACGCCGGGCAGATAGGCCTGCATCGCGAAGCCGTTCTGGAATTGGCCTTCGGTCTTGGGCACGTTGTCGAGGTCGATGCTGTTCGCGCTGGTGATGTAATGCACCGCGCGTCCGGCCGGATCGAGCGCGGCGGGCAGCGAATTGAACGCGAGGTCCTCGCAGCGGTCGGCCCACACCGGGTCGCCGGTCAGCCGGGTGAGCAGCTGGTGACTCGCCATGAACTCGACGATCCCGCAGGTTTCGAAGCCCTGTCGCGGATCGCCGAAGCCCGGTCGCGCGTTCTCGTCCCCGGCGAACCCGCCGCCGGCGAATTGGCCGTAGGCCGCCATGATCCGGTCATAGTCCTGATAGGTCGCTTGGACCAGGTTCGCGTCGCCGGAGCGCAGCGAGTACTGGGCGGGTTCGCGGAATCCCTGCGCCACGTTGACGTTGTGCAGACTCGGCAGATTGTCGACCCAGTTCGCCCCGTAGCGGTGGATCTTGTCGGCCAGGTCGAGGAGGAACGCGTCGCCGGTGCGGTTGTACAGCCAGAAAATACTGTCCAGGCCGTCGCCCCAGCGCATGGTCAGCCAGTCCGCGTCGAAGATGTCGGTGCTTTGCGCGTTCATGTACCGGAAGAACCGGGTCAGCATCGGGACGATGCGCGTGTCGCCGGTGTATTCCTGCCAGGACCGCAGCGCTTGGCTCATCGGCAGATACGGCCAGAAGTGCGGCCCGCCCCGGAATCGGGTGCGCAGTTCGCTCGGTCCGAAGAACCCGTCGGCCTGCTGGGTGGCGATGACCGCGTCGATCCAGCGCCGGGCCGAGGCCAGCGCGGTGCTGTCCCCGGTCACGATGGCGAGATCGACGTACCCGCGCAGCCAGTACGGCAGCTCCTCCCAGCCGCTGCGTTCGGGATGCACCCAGCCGGTGGTGTCGAAGTCGAGGAAGTGCGAGGTCTCGGGGTAATGGCCGCAGAGACCGTCGAGCTGAAGCCGCAATTGCCCAGCGAGCCAGCCTTTCGGCTGGACCGCGCCGGGAGGGAGCCGGAGGAACGCGGCGGGGGCGAGCGGGGCCGCGTTGGACGGGTAGAACCCGCCGCGCCTTCGGTCGCCCACGGCCTCGGCAGTCCCGGCGGACGCCGTGGCGAGCAGCGTGGCGACGGCCCCGGTGACGAAGTGCCTGCGGTTCAGCGGCATGGGAGACCAGCCTCCACTCGGCGTTACAACGTTGTAAAAACAGAAGTACCGGGTGGCACAGCGACAGACAACCGCCGTTCGGCGCAGTGGAGAGTGCGGTTGCCGTCCGAGACAGGACAGCCCTGAGACAATGACCATGAAGCACGGAAAATGCTGTGGCCGGAGAAAAAAGTGTGCCCTCGGCAGGACTGCCCAAGGATGGGAACGGGGCTGACCAGGAGGTTCTCGCCGGGACGTTGGTGGTGGAGGCCACCTTCGGACTCAGGTCCGCGAGGAGTTCGTCGTGAGTGCCAATTCGCGAACGGTGGCGCAGTTTGTCACGGTCACCATGGGATCAGTCGTTGGACTCACGTTCACGTTCGGCTTCGGGAATGTCTTGACTTTGGCGCTGAAGCTGCAGGTTCCAGTGTTCGTGGCCCCGCTGGTGGCGCCCGCTGTCGACCTGACCGTCCTTGGGTTGCTGGTGGGTACGCGGCATCTGGCGTTGTCGGGCGTTGGCGACGACGTGCTGCGCCCGGCGCGTCGCCTGCTGCTGGCCGCGAGTGTGGTGACTCTGCTGTTGAATGTCGCTGATCCGGTATGTGCTGGTCAATGGGGCAGAGCAGCGTTCGACTCGGTAGGCCCGCTGCTCCTGGTCGGCTGGGCTGAGGCTGGCCCCGGCCTGCTTCGGGCGTTGAGCGCTGCCAGCACCGGTGCCGGATCAGCGTGGTTGCCCGGGTCTTGCGCTGTGGGCCACCGGGATGAAGGCGTGGAGCGGGCGATGTGCGAGCCGTTGGCGCCGGACAGCCGGGAGCGGCTGGGGGCCGCGGCCGGGGGCGCTGGTGATCTTGACGGGGAGTTGGTGGAGCGGGCCCGTCGGGCCGATGCTGAGCACTGGCGACTGCACAGGCGTCCGATTTCTGCGGAGACGTTGCGGAAGGAGCTTCGAGTCGGGGCGACGACATCGCGGGCATTGGTGGCGATGGTTCGTCTGGGGAACGCGTCGGCACTGGGGAAAGGGTATGCGGGCGACGCGCACGGTGCTTAGGTGTCGCCTGCCGGGACCTCACCTCAACCATCGCTAGAGCTCAAAGTGCCGAACCGGGGCCAATTCGGCTTGCCGAAATGACCGGCACGTTCGCTTCGACCGTGCGTCGACCTGGCAGGGAGGGATAGCGTTGGGCATAGTGACCCGAGCTTGCCGGCAGGGTGGCGGCGGTGAGGAAGTGATCGTGATGCGCTCGGAGGAATCGTCGTTGCCCGCGCGGCGTCCGTGATGCGGGCCCGAGCGTTCCTGCATCCGGCGCTGTTCTACCGGGGTGCCGCCGAGTTCTTGGCGGGCGTCGTCCCGTTCGTCCGGGACGGGCTGGCCGCGGACGAGCCAGCAGCGGTCGCCGCGCCGCCGGAGCACGTGGACCTGGTGCGGGCCGAGCTGGGTGCGGACGCGGATCGGGCGCTGCTGGTCGACATGACCGAGGCAGGCCGCAACCCGGGGCGGATCATTCCGGGCGTGCTGCGCGCGTTCGCCGACGCGCATCCGGACGAGCATGTGCGGATCGTCGGGGAGCCGGTCTGGGCGGGCCGGTCGTCGGCGGAGTATCCGGCGTGCGCTCAGCACGAGGCGTTGATCAACCTGGCTTTCCATGGCCGGTGGGCGACCATCCTGTGTCCTTACGACGCCGAAGCGCTGGGCGCGACCGAGCTGGCGGATGCTCTCCGGACGCATCCCTGGCTGATCGAGGGCGCGGGGGAGTGGCGCGAGAGCGGCGATTACGCGCCCGACGCGGTGGTCGCCGACTACAACCGTGAGCTGCCGCCGCCGCTCGGCGCGCGGTCCTTTGCCGTCGCCGAACCCGATCTTGGCGACCTCCGTCTGGTGACGGCAGAGACGGCGCGGCGGCACGGCCTGCCCGAGGACCGGGTCGAGGACGCGGTGATGGCGGTGTCGGAGCTGGCGGTCAACAGCGTGGAGCACGGCAGCGGATCCGCGGTGGTGCGGCTGGGGTTCGCGGACGGCGAACTGGTGTGCCAGGTCCGGGACGAGGGGTGGCTGGCGGATCCGATGGCCGGCCGCCTCCCGGCTCCGCCGGACCAGGTCCGCGGCCGCGGATTGCTGCTGGTGAACCATCTCGCGGACCTGGTGCGGATGCACTCCGACCCGGCCGGGTCGACGGTCGAGGCCCGGTTCGCCGCCGGGTGACCGAGGGTCGCGGGCGGCTGTGCGTGCCTGCCGGAGGACGGCACCCGGACCGGACTGGTGAAGGCTGTGCGGGCGACCGCGGCGGCTGGCGACATCGGGAAAGCGGCCGGGGCGCTGCGCGACGGGGGCTCGCTGACCCTCCGATCGAAACGGTCTTCGTCCTCGGCGTCGACGCCGAGTCCCGGCTGTCGTCTCCCGCGTCGTCCGGGCGAAGGGACGCCCGCTCTCGGATCCGGGTCAGTCACGAGAAGAAACCCGGCCAGGGCCACCGGAATTGATTCTTGTGCTTTTCGGCTGCGGCGGGTTCACCGCTGAATACCGGGGGAGAAGAGGTCTGAAGCCCGGCATGGAACAGACCTGGGGCGGCCGTGAGCGGCGGGCAAGCCGGGTCCGTGGTCGCGGGCGGAGCCGGTCGGTTCTCCCGGACGGCGGGCGAGCGGTCCCCGCGCTCAGCGACCGGTGGTCGGCAGGGTGAGGACCTGACCGGTGTCTCCGGTGCTCACCGTGACAGGCGCCGCGACCAGGCCCGCCCGGTAGTTGAGGTCGCCGCTGGCGAGCATGACGCGGATCGCGTGCCCGGCCGGGAACTGGTGCACGACGGCGGGCAGTGTGATGCGCGCGGACTTGGCCGGATCGGACAGCCGGACCGGGGCGATCAGGTTGTGCACGAGGCTTTCCGTGCCGTCCGGCGCCACGTCGTACAGCTTGGCGAACAGCACGAGCTGGCCGGCTGGACCGAGCGTGCTGCTGACCGCCGTGGTGGGCGCCTGCACCTTCACCTCGAGCTGCGGCTCGCCGACCACTTCGAGTGGCGCGGCCAGTGGGCGGCCGGTCCAGGAAGCGTAAGTCCCAGGGAGATTCTCGTCGGGCGGCAGGTTCGGCGAAAACGCGTCGATTCCGGACGAACTGGTCGGGAATCCGGCCGGGGGTGTGAGGAAGCTTTGTGCCCCGGCCCGGACACCGCTCGGATCGGTGACCAGGTCGCCGCTGCCGGAGAGGAAGAACTTCATGCCCGTGCCCACCGGGTAGGCGGGGGCGCTGCCGTAGGCCGGGGTGGCGATGCCGGTGTAGTCGATCCAGTCGCGGAAATAGGCGAATCCGGGGTATGCGTCCGGCTGGCCGCCGCGCAAGTACTGGTTGAACCAGCTGGTCACGCGGGCGGCTTCGTACTGGGCGGCCGGGTCCGGGCCGGCGAGGTCCAGCTCGCCGGGCGCGGGGGTGGCACCGGAGTGACCCCAGGACTGCCAGATCATCTTCACCGGCGTGCCCTGGGCCCTGAGCGCTCGGTACGTGGCGGCCGCCTCGTTGAGGTTGAACAGCGTGTCGTTCTCGCCCTGCGCCAGCAGGACCGGAACGCGGATCCGGTTGACGTAGGCGGACACCGACGCATGCCGCGTCAGCGCGAGCGTGTCCGGTGTCGGATAGCCCAGCGTCCCGGACGCCGCGAGGTCCGCGCAGATGTCAGTGGTGAAGTTGGGGCAGCCGATCACCCTCGACGGGTCGCTGGTGAAGCCCGTCGCGCTGTCCAAGACCGCGCCCTCGGTGAAGAACAGCAGCGGCCAGGTCAGCTTGGTGACCCCGGGGGTGGCCGAGGTGACGCCAGTGCGGAGATCGGTGTTGTTCGGGGCCAGCGAGTAGGACAGGTCGTTCCAGGTGATCAGCGGGACGAGGGTGTCGATCCTCGGGTCGACCGAAGCGGCCGCGAACTGCACCTCGCCGCCGTAGGAACCGCCGATCATGCCGACCCGGGGATCCGCGGCGTCAGTCCGGCCGGCGTGGTCCACCGGATCGCGCACCACGTAGTCGGCGCCCGCGACCGGCTGCGCGTGTGCCGCATCCGCGTAGGCGATCCCGTCGGCGCCGCCGAGGAAGCTCACCAGCTGGCTCGCGGCCTGCCCGTCCCAATCCGGGTCGTCCAGTGTGATCTTGCAGCCCGAACCGCCGAAGCCGAGGCCGGAATAGGACAATACCGCGTAATCGTGCGCGGCGAAGTATCGCGCGATTCCGGCCTGATCGTCCTTGGACCCGCCGAACCCGTTGGTGGTGAGGATGGACGGCACGCGGTGGCCCGGACCGGCGTCGGCTGGCGTGTACAGGTCGCCGACGATGTCGCAGCGCTGCACCCCGCCGGGCCCGACCAGCACGTCGAAGTGCAGGGTGCGCACGGTGTACGCCCCGGCCCCGGCCCCGGCCGTAGCGTCAGCCACTCCCGAAGGTGCGGTCAACAGCACTGCTGCCGCGATCAGGGCCACTCGGCGCGCACACGACGTCATCAGAAGACCTCCCGAAATGCGGTCCATGCCCGCTGTTAGGCAACGAGCTTCGACAGATTCGGTGACGCACGTCATAGTCGTCGCCGAGTTCCCTCTCCTTTGTCAGGCCGTCTGGCATCGAGGCTGGAGGAAACCATGCGGAACTCCGAGAACCGGCTGTCCAAGACGACGGTGTTCGCCGCGGCGGTCCTCCTGGCAGTGGCGGCACCGGCAGCGGCGAGCCGTCATCGGGCGGAGGCGGCCGGCTCCGCTTTCGCCACCGGTCAGTTGCAGGTGCAGAACGCGGGTGCGAGCGGGTGCGGCGCCAACGCGGCCGGCGAGCCGTCGATCCACGTGTCGAAGGCCGGTCTGGTGGGGCTCAGCTCCGAGAACGGCCTCGGCGGCGGCAGCCAGTACTGGCAGGGCCCGAGCACCGCGGCCGCGTGCGGGCTGACCTACGCGGGCCAGCCCAACGCGATCGGCGGCATCGGCCTGTCGGGCGGGGACACCGACAGCGCTTTCGCACCGGAGAAATCCGCCGCCGGCACCTACCGGATCTACGTCGCGAGCCTGAACCTCGCCTCGGTCAACGTCGCGGTGTCCGACGACAACGGCCGCACTTTCAGCCAAACCCCGGTCCAGGCCGGCTTGCCGCTCGACGACCGGGAATGGATCGCCGCCTACGGCGCCGACACCTCGCTGCTGACCTACCACGACATCCTCACCAACAACATCGATGTACTTCGCTCCGACAACGGCGGCACTCTCTACACGCACGTCGCCCGCGTAATCCCGGACACCGACTACAAAGCAATGAACAACGAACTCGGCAACCTGGCGATCGACCACCGCAATGCCTCTCCGGTGTCCGGCGGCTTCTGGGCCTACCAATCGTTCGTCGCGCCCAGCTCATCCTCCGGCAGCGAGTTCAACGAAGCGTTCCTCGGCGTCTCCGCCGACGGCGGGCACACCTGGACCAGCAAACCGATCCCCTGCACGACGGCCTTCGGCGCAGCCGGGCTGGGCCACAACTTCCCCAACGTCTCGGTCGCACCGAACGGCACCCTGTCCTACGTCGTCTCCAACGACACCGCCGTCTACGTCGCCACCTCGGCCGACCACGGCGACACCTGGAGCTGTTCCGGTCCGGTAAGCACTTCCAAGCGGGCTGTCTTTCCCTGGCACGTCGCCACCAGCGCGGGCACCGACCTCGTCTACTACGGCACCCCCGACGGGCAGACCTGGTACGTCTACTTCGCGCAGAACACCGGCAGCGGCTGGTCGACCACCCAGGTTGTCCCCGTGCACAAGGGTGCCATCTGCGAGGGCGGCGTCAGCTGCACCGGAGGCCGTCAGCTGCTCGACGACTTCGGCGTCGACACCGACCAAAACGGGTTCGCGCACATCGCCTACACCCAGGACAGCCCCGCCCTCGGCGGCTCGGGCAGCGCCACCGGCTACGCCGTGCAGACCGCAGGGACACCGGCGGGCTACCCGAACTGATCGATCGGGGCAGATCGCCGACGCGGACGTCGCAGTGCCGGATCGGTGCGGCGCGCCGCGGCAGCGCGAGGATGCGGGCGTCGAGCAGCGGCTTCGTCACGTAGGCGCCGGCACCGGCAATCCTCCGGCGGGGCCGGGCGAGGCGGTGCTCTTACCCGCCGCTGCCCGGACCCGGACCGTGGTGCCGCCGGCCGGGCGTGGTGGTCGGGCAACTGGGGCCGCACGCAGCGGTGGGTTGCGGGCTCGTCGGCTGGTCGGACGTGGTCGGCGCGGCGGTGGTGGAGGGCGTGGTTGCCGGGGCGGTCGTCGGCGTGTCCGGTGTGGTCTGGTTCGAGGTGGCCGGCGCCGGGTTGCCGGTCGTGGCCGGGGCGGCGGTGCCCGCGGGGGCGGGCGGGAAGTCGCGCGCGGGCTGCCCGGCGAGGTAGGCGTTCATGAAGTCCTGCCAGATGTAACCGGGTTCTTCGCGTCCGTAGACGTCGTAGCCGTGATCGGAGCCGATGCCGTTGTGGTAGTTGCCGTAGATCGGTGCGGGCTGCTGGGTGTTGCCGAACCAGACGGCGGTGACGTTTTGCGGGGTGTAGCCGACCATCCAGGCTTCCGAGTTGTGCCCGGTGTTGTTGAATTGGGCCGTTCCGGTTTTGGCCGCGTTCGGGCGGCCGCCTCGCAAGCCGTCGCCGGACGACGAGGCGACGTCGGTCATCGACGCGGTGACGGTGTGCGCGATCGCGGCGCTGGCGGCGGGGTCGGAGCCGAATGCCGGAACGGCCGCGGTGTCGAACCGGTACAGCTGGCTTCCGGTCCCGTCCGTCACTTTCGTGACGAAGTGCGCCGGGAGGTACTTCCCGTCGTTCGCGAAGGTGGCGTAGCCCTGGGCTTGGTCGATCGGCCGGACCGGGTACTGGCCGATCGAGATCCCGAGCTGGGTGCTGCCGGTTCCGTTGCCGGTGACCGGGTCGTCTTGCTGGAGCGAGTCGAAGGCGGACCCCAGCGAGGAAGTGATGCGTTTCGGGATTCCCGCGTCCCAGGCGGCTTGCCGCACGTTGTTGACTCCGGCCTGCGCGCCCATGCGGTAGAAGACGGTGTTGACGGACTTGGTCATGGCGTCCTTGACGGTGATCCGGCTGGCGCCCTCGCCGTCGGAGTTGTGCACCAATTGCCCGTCGATGGTCTGGTTGTCGCTGCCGTCGTAGACGGTGTTCAGCCCGATGCGGCCCGGGTCGGTGCGCAGGCCGGCGGCGAGGACATAGGGCTTGAACGAGGAACCGGGCTGTTGCGGGGTTCTGGCCAGATCGTAGGAGGTCGAGCCGTCCCCTCCGTAGTACGCCACGATCCCGCCGGTGGACGGGTCGACCGAAACCAGTGCGGCGCCTTCGTGCGGATAGCCGCGGTCGGCTGAGGTGATCTTCGCGACCGCGTGTTCGGCGTCGGTCTGCGCGGGGGGCTGGATCGAGGTGTAGATCTTGGCTCTGGACCGGGACAACGCCTGTTCCGGGAGGCCCTTCTTGGCCAGCTCGTCGAACACCGCGGCGACGATGTACTGGCGGGTGGGGGAAAGGGCCGGGCCGGATCCCGCGCTCGTCTGGGCGATCGGCGCCGGAAAGGCGGCCGAGTCGTATTCCGCCTGGCTGAGCCAGTGGTTGGCGAGCATCCGCCCCAGCACGTAGCGGTAGCGCTGTTGCTCGTAGGCGGGCTTGTCCGCGTAGGACGGCAGCTGGACCATCCCGGCCAGCAGCGCGGCCTGTTCGTTGGTGAGCTTGCTGACGTCTTCCCCGTAGAACGCTTTGGCCGCCGCCTTGATCCCGTACGCGCCGCGTCCGAAGTAGACGGTGTTCAGGTAGGCGGTCAGGATGTCCTGTTTGGAATAGGTGTTCGTCATCTTGTAGGACTCGACCATCTCGGCCATCTTGCGGGCGAGCGTCGGCTGGTCGTTGCCGGTGGCCTTCTTGACGTACTCCTGCCCGATGGTGGAGCCGCCGCCGGTGCCGCCGTTGAGCCGGTTCCAGACCGTGCGCACGATCGCGTTGAGGTCGAAGCCCGAGTTGGTCATGAAGGTCTCGTCCTCGGCGGCCATCTGCGCGTTCTTCATCGACTGCGGGATCTGGTCCCAGGTGGCCAGCTGGCGATTGCCTGCGGTTCCGGTCTTGGTGTACATCACGGAGCCGTCCGCGTAGTACAGGGTGACCGGCTGGTTGAGCGCGGCGGCGAGCGCTGTCGGATCGGGCACCCGCACGAACTGGTACGCGACGACGAAGGCGATGACCGGGCCGAGCAGGCACACGCCGGCCAGGACGTAGAGGCCGCGCCGGATGCGCCGCCAGAGCTTCTTCCGCGGCACTCGCGGCCGGGCGGGCCCGCTCGGCGGCGGCGGGTTGCGTGGGCCGGCCGGCCTGGGCCGGGCGGCCGGCAGCGGGGGCGGGGCGGGCAGCCGATGCGTGAGCAGTTCCGGCTCCGGCTGGTTGCGCGGATCCGCGGGCCGCCCCGGCCCGGCCGACCGCCGGGGCGGGATCGGCCCCGGGTGGCGGCCGCGGGGCCAGTGCGGCGGCTCGCCGGGCGGGTACGGGCGGTTCACGAGCGGTTCTCCGGCACCGCGGCGAAGGCGTCCCCTCGGGCTCGACGTGGTCGTGTTCCCGCTGCCGGGAACGCGAGGAGGTGAGGGCCGGGCGCGGGGAGAGAGGGCATGGGCTCGATTCCTGACGGTCAACGCTTCTACATTATTGTAGAAGTCGTGCTTGTGTGTTCCGCGTGACCGCGAGACGAATGCCAGGTCCGGAGTGCGGCGAGGAGGTCCGGTGTATCGCGGGAAACGGGTGAGCCGGGCGGCGGCGCTGGGCGGTGCGCTGCTTCTGCTGGCCGGGTGCGCCTCGTCCGGACCGACGCCGTACCCGCGGGCGCACCCGTCGGCAGCCGCCGCTGCTCCGGCAAGCCTTCCCCGGCCGGACCACGTCGTCGTGGCGATCTTCGAGAACGAGGGCGAGACCGAGGTCGACGGGGCGGCCGGCGCTCCCTATCTCTCCTCGCTCGCGGCAGCGGGGGCGAGCCTGTCCGATTCGCACGGCATCGCGCATCCCAGCCAGCCGAACTACGTGGCGTTGTTCTCCGGCTCTCCGCAGGGCGTCGCCGACGATTCCTGCCCGCGGGACCTCGGTGCGCGGCCCAACCTGGCGAGCCAGTTGACCGATGCCGGATTCCGGTTCGCCGGGTTCGCGGAAGGCATGCCGCGCGACGGATTCGCCGGGTGTTCCTCGGCTGACGGCGCCTACCGTCGCAAACACAACCCCTTGCCCGATTTCAGCAACGTGCCGCCCAGCGCGAACCGGACCTATCGGCATTTCCCCGCCGATTACTCGACGCTGCCCACGGTGTCGTTCGTGATCCCCGACATGTGCCACGACATGCACGATTGCCCGGTTTCCGCGGGAGACGGCTGGGCGGCCGGGAATCTGTCCGGATACGCCCGGTGGGCGCAGGCGCACAACAGCCTCCTCATCGTGACCTTCGACGAGGACACCGGGACCCCCGCCAATCGGATCCCGACGATCCTGTCCGGGCCGATGGTGCGCACGACGCGCAGCGCCCAGCCGATCGACCACTACAGCGTTCTTCGCACCGTCGAGGACATGTACGGCCTGGCACCGCTCGGAGAGGCCGCTTCCGCCCGGCCGATCACCGGCGTCTGGAAGCGGTGAGCCTCGGGCGTTTCCAGGACCGGGACGAATCCCGGGCGGTGCCCGGAGACGGTCCGCCGTCCGGCGACAGCAGCCGGGCGGCGGCGTCCGGCAGGTACCCTCGTGGTGCTCGCGGCCGGCGAGCCGAGCGGGCGCGCGGGCGGGGCCGTGCCGCGAGAACGGACTGAGGAGGACCATGCCCGGCGGAGACGGATCGCGGGCACGGCGCGCGGCGGGCGCGCTGGAGTCGGAAGTGATGGCCGCGCTGTGGGCTGCTCCGGCGCCGCTGTCCGGTGCGGCGGTGCACGAGGCGGTGGGGACGGATCTCTCGTACAAGACGGTGCTGACCGTGCTGACCAGATTGCACGAGAAGGGCCTGGCCGAACGGGCGGCATCGGGGCGCGGGCACGTGTACTCGCCGCGGCGGGCGCATGCCGAGCTCACTGCCGAACGGATGAACGTGGCGTTGCGCGAGGCCCGGGACCGGGGGGCCGCGTTGCAGAAGTTCGTGACGACCCTCGGGCCCGAGGACGCGGCGGCGCTGCGCGAGATGCTCGACGAGGGCGATCGTCCCCAGGGCGGCCGGCGGTGAGAGTCGACGTGTATCTGGCTTTGCTGCTTCCGGTGCTGGCGGTGCGCGGCCTTCCGCTGGCGGGCAGGCGGCTGGCGCCGCCTGCCGCGGTGCGCCTTCTTTGCGCGGTGGCGACCGCGGTCGGCGCGGGGACTCTGTGGGGATTGGTCATGGTCGCCGGTGCGGGGTTGAGCCATCTCGGGGAGATTCTCGAGCATTCGCCGATCTCGGCGGCCCAGTTGCGCCGGCTGGACCCGGTGCCGCGGATCGCCGGCCTGGTCGCGGCCGTGCTGCTCGCGGCGATCGTGGTCCGGGTGGCCAGTGCGCTGTACCGCCGCGGCCGGGTGCGGCGGGCGATGAACGGCGTCGTCGCCGGCGCGCGCGGCGAGCTGGTGGTGTTCACCGATCCCAGTCCGCACGCCTATGCCGTCGCGGGCGGCATCGGCCGGCCTGGCCGGATCGTGGTCTCCGACGGCATGCTGCGGGCGCTCGACGCCGAGGAGCGCCGCGTGCTGCTGGCCCACGAGCGCGCGCATCTCGCGCACCGGCACCATCGGTATCAGGCGGTCGCGGCCGTCGCGGTCGCGATCAATCCGGTCCTGATCCGCCTGCGCGGCCAAATCGCGTTTCAGCTCGAGCGCTGGGCGGACGAAGATGCCGCGACCGCGGTGGCCGACCGTGAACTCGCCGCGCGGTCGCTGGCCCGGGCGGCGCTGGCCGCCGTCCCGCCCGCCCCGCCCGCGCTCGCGTTCAGCGACCGCGGAGTCGGGGGCCGCGTCCGCGCTCTGCGAAGCGCTCCGACTGTGACGCGCCCGCTGTCGCTGCTGCCCACTGTGGCCGTGCTCGGTGCGGGCGTCGCGGTCCTGGCGGACGCCACCATCGCGTTCCTGCGGGTCGCCGGCGCGGTGCTCGGCTGACTGCCGGTTGCGAGCCTTTCCGCTCGCTCTTCCTACAAGCTGTAGGATCACCGGTCTGTGCCGTATCCGCTTTCCGCCGGAAGGACCAGCCAAGCCCGTGCCGTGGAATCTCGCCCTGTTCTGGGACATCAATCAGCTGGCCGCTCGCACCGGGTGGGCGCATCCGTTCATGGCCGCCTTCGCGTTGTGGGGCGGCCCGGTGATTCTCGTGCTGCTGCTGGCTCTGGGGTGGTGGACGCGCCGCGGCCGTGGCGGCGCCGCCCGCGCGCTGGCGGCGGCGGTGCTGACCGGAGTCGCGACCCTCGTCTCGCTGGGTCTGAACCAGTTTTTCGCCGCGCTGCACCAGGAGGTTCGCCCGTTCCTGGCTCTGCGCGGCGTCACTGTGCTGCTGAGCCATTCGGCGGACAACTCCTTCCCCAGCGATCACGCGGCGCTCGGCGCGGCACTGGCGGTGGGCGTTCTCGTGTTCGCGCGCGGCTGGGGGGTGCTCGCGTGCGCGGTCGCCGTATTCCTTGCCTTCTCGCGGGTGTACGCCGGGATGCACTACCCGCTCGACGTCCTGGCCGGGCTTGCCATCGGTGCGGTCGCCGCGTTGCTGCTCGTGCCGACGCTCGCCGGGCTGCTGGGCAGGCTCGTGCAGCGACGGATGCCGAACGTGCTGCGCCCGCTTCTTCTCGGCGTCGAGGCTCCGGCAGCGGGCGCGGCGGTGGAATGACGGCGGCGGTCAGCACTGCCCGCGGCGGGCCCCGGCCAGCAATGCCGGAGTCACGGCGGGCGGCGCCGCGCCGATGGCCGGACGGCCGCTCGGCGCGGCCGCCAGCAGCTGGAGCGCCCGGCGGGCATCGGGATTCGGGGTCACGTCGCTGAAGTCGCTGCCCAGCGCGAGATCGACGCTGCTGCCGGTCCGGCGATCGCGCACAAGTTGGGCACACGGTACGGCCAGGCTGAGAGTCCTGGCTGCCGCGGTGCCTGCCGGACCGAAGCGGATCTGGCCGAAACACCGCAAGTCGCCGGCCGGGTGCAACGGGTCGTCGGCAGGGGGCGACGCCTGCGGGAAACCGAGCTGGGCGAGTTCGCCCGCGGCGAGTCCGGCGCTTCCGCGCTGGCCGCTGCCGTTGAGCACGGTCACCGGACTGGCGGCGGCGGGCGCGGGAGCGACGCCGTCCAGCGCGTCGTAGGGCAGCGCGGCCAACGTCTGCGGCGCGGTGCCGGCGGCCGGGGGAGGACAGGCGACCAAGGCGGTGGCATCCGCGGCGCGCTGCAGTGTCGTGACCCAGACCGCGATCGCGGCGAGTATGAGGACGCTCAGCGCGGCGATTCCGGCGAAGGGCTTTCGCCGCCGGTAGCGCAGCGGATCGCGTCGTCCCGTCAAGGTCCGCATCGATCCCTTCCCGTCGTCTGGTTCGGCGCGGTCAGCCCGAAGCGGGCAAGCCTCATCCTACAACGTGTAGGATGAGGGCCAGGTCCCGCGACGAGCGCGGTGTCGTTCGCCGCGGGCCGGGCTCCGGCGCGGCGACGAGCGGCCGGGCGTCAGCGGTCCACTGTGGATTGGGGTTGCGCGATGGCACTCGGCTCGCGAAGACGCGCAGGCGCGAAACCGTTGTTCGGCCGCGTGGATCCCTACTGCTGGTTCGCCGTGCTCGGCCTCGTGGCCATCGCCGGGGTCGGGGTCGTCGCCCGCAGCGTAGTGATGACGATCATTTTTCTCGTTCTCGCGGCGGGCCTGGTGACGTTCGACGCGTGGGTCAACCGGCCGGAGCCGACGCGCCGCCCGGGACCGCCGCCGGTCGCGTCTCCGCGGGGGCGCAGGCCGGAAAGCCTTGGGCCGCAAGACCGGAGCCGCGCGGCGCCGCCCCGTCCGGCGGTTCCCAGGCCGCCCCAGCGGTTCGCCGCGCCGCCTCCGCGCGGCGAACGACTCCAGCGTCCGCAGCGTCCCCGTCGGATGCCGGACGGGCGATGAGCGCGGGCCGCGCGCGCGGAGTCAGGGATGCCGTTCGTGTCGCCGGACGGGAATCGGTTTTCGGCGTCCAGGACGGAAATGCTCTCATGGACTACACGAAGTCGGTCATCCGCGACCATCCGTCCGAAGCCGTCGTGGCAAAAGTGCGGCAGCCCTCGCGGCGGAGAGGTTCGGAGTCCTGATCGACGTGGCAGCGACGATCAAGGCGAAACTGGACGAGACCGTGCCCCCTCAGTTGATTCTCGGGGCCTCCAACCCGCAGCTGGCTCGCCGCAGATCGAGCCGCGGATCGGCGTGCCGCTGCCGTGCAATGTCGTGGTCAAAGCGCTCGACCCGGCAGTGATGGTCACGGTGCCCGGCCGTCAGGATCTGCGGCCTGTCACCGACGAAGCCGGGCAACGGTTGCACGCGGCCCTGGCCGCGGTGAGCACCGGTTAAACCGGGGGCGGGCCTTTCGCCGCCCCGGCGCTGTCGTCGCGCGGTCGCGCGGAGCGCCGCCGCCACAGCAGCGCTGCTGTCGCGGCGAGGAAAACGACCAGGGAAGTCCAGTCGTTGAGGCGCAGGCCGAGGAAGTGGTTCGCGTGGTCGACGCGCAGCGCTTCGACCCAGGCGCGTCCGACGGTGTATGCGGCCACGTACAGCGCGAACAGCTTGCCGGTGCGGAGGTCGAAGCGCTTGTCCGCCCAGAGCAACAGCACCGCGACGCCGACGTCCCAGAGGCATTCGTAAAGAAATGTCGGGTGGTACAGCCCGATGCCGGGGGTGTCGGGCGGGCGGTGCGCCGGATCGATGCGCAATGCCCAGGGCAAGGTGGTCGGAGCGCCGTAGAGTTCTTGGTTGAAGTAGTTGCCCCAGCGCCCGATGGCTTGCGCGAGGACCAGCCCGGGAGCGAGGGCGTCGGCGAACTCCAGCAGGCTGATTCCCCGCCGGCGGCAGGCGATCCAGGCGCCGAGGGCGCCGAGCGCTACGGCTCCCCAGATTCCGAGGCCGCCGTCCCAGATGTAGAGCGCCCGGACCGGATCGCGGCCGGGGGCGAAGTACAGTTCCGGGTCGGTGATCAAGTGGTAGAGCCGTCCGCCGACGATGCCGAACGGGACCGCCCAGATCGCGATGTCGAGCACGTCGTCGGGGTTGTGCCCGCGGGCGCGCCAGCGTCGCCGGGCGAGCCAGACGGCGACGACGATCCCGGCGATGATGCACAAAGCGTAGGCGCGGATCGGAACCGGTCCGAGGTGCCAGACGCCTTGCGGCGGGCTGGGCAGGGACGTCGTGACCATTGCGGACGGCCCTCCTCGGAGCTGAATTCTCTCGGTGGGAGAACTATAGATCACGGACCTGGAAGTCTTCTCCGCGGTGCTCGCTGTGTGCACCTGCGGTGCCGGACAAGCGCGTGCGGAGAAAACCTCAGTGATGTTGGACCACGCATGCGTGGTCCAGATCGTTCTTTCGCAGAATGATTCCCGGTCCTTGCGGCGGCACGGTGCCGCAGCGTCGGCTGCGACCGAACGTCAGTTTCCGGTCGGGTGGGCGTCCTCGCGGTCGCGGCGGCTGTCACGCTCCGAGGGACGACAGCGGCGAGACGCCGGCACTGGCCGGTGGTGCTCCGCCCCGGAGGACGATGGCGAAAAAGTCGCGTTGATCGGCGGTCAGGTAGCGGTCCGCCGAGCCGGGCATGGCAGGCAGCAGCTTCCGCGGCGAGCTGCCGGGCCGGTCGGGCCGGTAGGCGTTGAACGCGACCATTCCCGGGTGGATGTCCAGTTCCATGCCGCGCACGATTCCGGCCTGGACCATGGCCCCGGCGAGCGTCCGCAGGGTCAGTTTGTCGCCGGCCACGTAAAGGAGATTCCCGGCCCGGTCGGTGCCGAGCCCGGAACGCCAGGTGTACTGGAACTGGTTGCTGGCGCTGCCCCAGCGGCCGACGGCGTTCGCCCGCAGCCCGGGGACGGCGCTTCCGTTGTCGACGACCAGAGCGAGGTTCTGCCGTACCGCGCGGACGGCGGGGGACATGGTCGCGTCGCGGCCCCATTGCGCGATCGATATCCGGCCGGACCGGTCGATGACGACCGAAGCGGCGCCGTCCTTGAGCGGACGGGCAGTGCGGCCGTCCGCGTAGAACCCGCCCGCGGTGTCTTTGAACTTGAATCCGGCATTGAACGTGGCCAGCAGCGCCGGGCGCACGCCGGACGGCACCCGCGCACCCTCCGGCCAGCCGGAACCGCCCGGCTCCTTGGTGCCCGCGATGAGGGAGGCGCGCACCAGCGACTGGTTGATCCACGCGACGCCGGCGACCACGCTGGCGTGCGCGGGATCCGGCCGGATGAAGGTCGTGTAGTCGGCGACCGGGCCGCCCGCCGTACTCGCTCCCGGGGTCCAGCGTCCTTCTCCGGGCAGCCGGGGGAGTTGTGCCGGGAGATCGGCGGGCCGGGGGCCGGCGCCGAGGCTGGGGAGAGGCGGCGGCGCGGTCGGGAGCGACCCGGCGGGCGGGGGTGCGGCGGAGGGCGGATGCCTGGTGTACCACCAATTCTCGACGGTGTTGACGACGCCGCCGAGCCCGATCTCGCGCAGCCAATCGACAGTGCGGACCGCGAACGACGCCGCACCGGGATAGGTGAGGGCTCGGGTGTAGCTGCCGATCGGGTAGGCGAGCACCGCGACGACCAGCACCAGAATTAGCTTGCGCCGCGGGCGTTTGGGTCTGGGCATCGGTGTGCCGGCAGTGGCCATGACCCGACCGTAGGCCCGGTTGAGCGGGCAATAGGACAGCGTTCGGCAAGCGGAATGCAAAACGCGGCCGCGAAATGGGTGCGCGCTGTGAAAATGCTGAGAATTCGTTCAGCGAATGGTGTGTCGCGGTTATGCTCGGCAGATGAGGCCGAGTGCCTGCATTCGCGAATGCGTGGCGCGGGCCGGTGTTCGACGGTGGAGCAGCATCATCGCTATCGGCATTCTCGCGCTGGGCATGATCACGGCCGGCGTCGCCGTGCTGGCGTTGCTGAACCGCTCGCTCGTGTCGGGCGCCACCGATACCGCGTCGGCCAAAGCCCGGAATGTCGCCGCCGCGCTCGCCGCGGGCGGCCCGGTCGCTGAACCGGCGCTCACGGCGACGCCCGGGGAAACGGCGGCCGTGCAGATTCTCGACGCCGGCGGGCGGGTGGTGCGGTCGAGTGCCGAACTGGCCGGCGAGCCGCCGATCCTGACCGGCCTGCCGCCGGCCGGCGGCGAGGCGGTCGCCACCGTCGCGTTGCCGTTGGGGCAGAACAATGCCGAATACCGGGTGGTGGCGGTCAGCTCCGCCGGCTACACCGTGGTCGCGGCCCAGTCGCTCGAAGGCGCCCGGACGGCCGTCGCGCGCCTGGCGGTATTGCTGGTCGCCGCTGCGGTTCCGTTGCTCGCCTTGGCGTGGCTGGCGGTCCACCTGGCGCTGGGAGCCGCGCTGGGACCGGTGGAGGCGATGCGCCGTACCGTCGCCGAGGTCTCGATGACAGACCTGGCGGTCCGGGTCCCCGTCCCGCGCGCGCAGGATGAGATCCAGCGCCTGGCCAGCACGCTCAATGCGATGCTGGCGCGGCTGGCCTCCGCGCAGGCAGCGCAGCGCCGGTTCGTCGCCGACGCCAGCCATGAGTTGCGTTCCCCGCTGTCGACGATCACGGCGACACTGGATTTGGCGGCGCGGCATCCGGGACGGATCACCATGGCGGAGCTCGTTGACATCAACGGCGCCGAGGCTGCCCGGCTGGGCGAGCTGGTGGACGACCTGCTGGTGCTCGCGCGCACGGACGACGGCAGTGACGCACCGCCCGCCGCCGACGTCGATCTGGACGATGTGGTCCGGGCCGAAGCCATCCGGCTGAAGTCGATCGGCGGGCTCACGATCGAGGCCCGGGTACGGCCGGCGCGGATCCGCGGCAATGCGGCACAGGTCGCGCGCGCTGTCCGCAATCTGACCGAGAATGCCCGCGAGCACGCGGAAAGCACCGTGCGGCTGGTTTGCCGGCGAGAGGGCCGGCTGGCGGTGGTCGAGGTGTCCGACGACGGCGCGGGCGTTCCGGCCGCGGAGCGGTCGCACGTGTTCGGCCGGTTCGTCCGGCTGGACGCGGAACGCGACCGGGGCCATGGGGGAGCAGGGCTCGGGTTGGCGATAGTCGCGGGAATCGCCGCGCGCCACGGCGGTCGCGCCCAGTGCCTCGCACCGCCGCCCGGTCGGCACGGCGCCTTCTTCAGAGTCGAATTCCCGGCCGCCGAGGAGGACCCGGGAGCCGCCGCCGCGCGGGTCGCGGACGAGACACCGGACTGAGCGAGAGGTCGAGACTATGCGTGTTCTGCTCGTGGAGGACGAACCGCGGCTGGCCGAATCCGTGCGCCGCAACCTGGTCGCGGACGGATTCGCGGTGGATGTGGCCGGCACCGGGCCCGACGGGTTGTGGGCGGCCAGGGAGCGTCCGTACGACATCGTGGTGCTGGACATCATGGTGCCCGGGCTGTCCGGCTACCGCGTGCTCGAGACGTTGCGCGCGGAGGGCAACTGGGTGCCGGTGGTCATGCTCACCGCCAAGGACGGCGAATACGACGAGGCGGACGCTTTCGACCTCGGCGCGGACGACTACCTGACCAAGCCGTTCTCCTATGTGGTTCTGCTGGCCCGGCTGCGCGCGCTGCTCCGCCGCGGTGCGCCGGCCCGCCCCAGCGTGCTGCGGGCAGGCGACCTGGTCCTCGATCCGGCGCGGCGTTCGGTGCGGCGAGCGGAGACGGAGATCGCTTTGACCCCAAGGGAATTCAGTCTCCTGGAGTACCTGATGCGCCGGCCGGGCGAGGCGCTGACGAAGCCGGACATCCTCGCCCACGTGTGGGACGCGCAGTACGACGGCGACGACAACGTGGTGGAGGTCTATGTCGGGTACCTCCGCCGGAAAATCGATGTTCCCTTCGGCAGGCAGACCATCGAGACGCTGCGCGGGATCGGCTACCGGCTGATCGACGACTCGCGGATCTGAGTCGCCGACGGTGTTTTCTCAGCTTCGTTCAGCGTGTGGCCAGCGTCCGCGTGCCAGCCTGCGGCAACGGTGCCCGGTAGCGGTCGCCGAAGTCACGACAGCAGGAGGAATCATGACGGGACGAGCACGATTGGCCGCGGGCGCGGCAGCGGCGGCGCTGCTGGCCGCCATGCTGGGCACAGCGGTCGCGTCCGCGGCCCCCAGCGCGCCGGCACCGGCCGCTGCGCCCGTTGCTCAGGTGCAACAGGCTGCGGCAGAGCCGCAGGCGGCGCCGGAGCAGCCGGGCGCGGAGGGGCCCGAAGCGACCGCCGAGCCGCACGGCGGCGCGGCGGAGGCCGACGGCCCGGGCGGGCATCAGGATCCCGCGGGCAATGCGGATCACCAGTTCCAGGGCCAGGAGTAGGCGTTCGGGCATCGCGCTGACCCCGTGCGGAGCGTGCGCACGGGGTCAGCGGCGACGGAGCGGGTGCCTGCCGGTCGACCTGGGCCGGCGGCAGCCGCTGTACGGCGCCGGATCAGGCATCGGCTGCCGTGCCGTCAGCGCCTACGCCGTGGGCGGGACAGCCGCTGCCGCCGGAGTTCGGCCAGGCCGGGCACCTCGAGCGGGCGCAACGGTGTGCCCACGGCCCAGCTCAAGAGCAGGTCGGCCAGCTCCGGGTTGCGCGCGAGCGCGGGTCCGTGCAGGTAGGTGCCGACGACGCGGCCCTGGACGGCTCCGTCGAAGCCGTCGCCGTTCCCGGTGCCGTGCTCGACCCGGCCGAGGGGTTGTGCCGCTGGGCCGAGCGTGGTGTGGCCTTGGTGATTTTCGAAGCCGGTCAACGCTTCCGTGAGCAAAGACGGAACGGGGCGAGTGCGGATCTCCCCGACCGCCCGGTCGCGGGCCGGTGCGGTGACGAGATCGAGCACGCCGATGCCGGTCCGGACCCGCCCGTGTCCGGTCGTGAATTCCCGTCCGAGCACCTGAAGCCCGGCGCACACGGCGAGCAGCGGCGCTCCCCGGCCGACGGCGCGGGCGAAGCCGGGTTGCCGGGCGAGGAAGTCGGCGGCCAGCGACTGCGCGGAGTCTTCGCCGCCGCCGATGACGTACAGGTCGAGCGAGTCGGCGACCTCGTCGTCGACGGTGATCGGGATGACCGCGGCGGGGAATCCCCGCCACTGCAGGCGTCGCTGGAGGATTTCGGCGTTCCCGCAATCCCCGTAGGTGCCCAGCAGATCGGGCAGCAACAGCCCGATGCGGACCGCGGACTCACCGGGCATGCGCCAGCCTCGCCGCCGCGTCGCGGAACGCCGTGTAGTTGCCGACCAGTTCGACCGGCCCGGGCGGGAGCGCCGCGACCGCGGCGAGCGGATCCGGCACGACGCGATGTGCGACTTCCGCGTAGCTCAGCCGGACCGACAGGTCCATGGCCCGGTCGCCCGAAGCGACGATCCGCCGTCCTCGCAATGCGCCGAACGCGACGTCCCACAACCATGACGGGTCTGTCCCGTCGGCTTCGCGCGCGTTGACCGCCAGCACGGCGGGGCTGGCGCCCGGCGCGAGAATCCGCAGCGTTTCCGCCCAGCCGGCCGGGTTCTTGGCCAGCAGCAAGCGAACCCGGCGTTCCCGGTAGCCGACGACGCGGTACCGGCCGTCGACTTGGTCGACCGCGCCGGCGGCGGCCGCGGCGGCGTCCAGCGGCACGCCGAGCGACGCCGCGGCCACGGCGGCGAAGGCGAGGTTGCCGGCGTTGGCCCGTCCGGGCAAGGCGGGAGCCAAGCGGACCCGCAATCCCTTCCGGTGCACGAGTTCGCCGTCGTCCAGGACCCAGGCGGGTTCCGGGCGGGCGAAGCCGCAGAAACACCGCCAGCCGCCAAATGCTTCGCGCACCGCGCTCCCGCAGCGCGGGCAGGACGCGCTGTCGCCTCGCCAGGAGTTGCCTGCCGAAAGCCACACCGGATTCGCGGCAGCCATCGCCGCGGAGGCGGCAAGGGGGTCGTCGCAGTTGGCGATGACCATTGTGGACGGACCGGCGGCGAAGGCGGCGCGCAGGACATTCTCGGTGCGCCGGACCTCGCCGGTCCGGTCGAGCTGGTCGCGGCTGAGGTTCAGCAGGACGACCGCGGCCGGGGTCGTTTCGGCCAGCACGGCGGGGAGGTGGTTTTCGTCGACCTCGAGTGCCGCGTACCGGGCCGTCGGGCTGGCGGCCAGCGCCGCGACCAGGCCGTCGGGCATGTTCGCGCCGCTGGCGTTGCACGCGACTCCGCCGAACGGCCGCAGCGCGGCGGCGAGCAGGCAGGTCGTGGTGGACTTGCCGTTCGTCCCGGTGACCAGCACCACCTCCCGGTCCCGGCACAGATGGGCCAGCGCCGCCGGCTGGAGCGCCAAGCTGACCCGGCCTCCGATGATGCCGCCGCGGCCGAGGCCGGCGGCGCGGGAGGCCCGGGCGGCCGCGTTGCCGGCGGCGACCGCCGCCCTCGTCCGGACCGGGAGGGACGGCCGGGTTCCGCGGCTGGGCCGATTCAGGACCGTCATAGTCGCCACGGTAGGAACGCGCGGGGAGAAAACCGTCAAGGCAGAGGTTAGCGCAACGCAAAACCTGGCTGGTTCACCCGGGAGAGGCCGCCCGTACCGGCCTTCCGGCGGGAATCCGATGGCTAAGCTCGGGGCATGGCGGAGCTGCTGGTGGTCGAGGACGACGACACGATCGGGCGGACCCTGCAGACGAGCCTGCACCAGCACGGCCATCGGGTGGCGTGGCACCGGTCCGCCCGGGCGGCCCTGCGCGAAGCGCGGCTGCACGAGTTCGAACTGGCTTTGCTCGACCTCGGCCTGCCGGACCTGGACGGGGTCGAATTGTGCCGGGAACTGCGAGTCGTCCAGCCGGGCTGCGTGCTGGTGATTCTCACCGCGCGGCAGGAAGAGATGGACGTCGTCGTCGGACTGGAGGCCGGTGCCGACGACTACCTGACGAAGCCGGTCCGGCTCACCGAACTGCACGCCCGGATCCGGGCGCATCTGCGCCGGGGCGCGGCGCCGGCGGACAACCGGGCCGTCCTCGCGGTCGGGCCGCTCCAGGTCGACCGGGCGGCTCGCCGGGCGACCGTGTCCGGACACGAGATTCCGTTGCGGGCCAAGGAATTCGACCTGCTCGCGCGGCTGGCGGCCGAACCCGGGGCGGCGGTCAGCCGCACGACGCTGATGGCCGACGTGTGGGACGCGCACTGGTTCGGCTCCACCAAGACCCTCGACGTCCACGTCGCCGCGCTGCGGCGCAAGCTCGAGGACGCGGCCGGGCCGGCGGAGGCTCCCGCCATCACGACTCTGCGCGGCCACGGCTATCGGCTCGAACAGCCCCAAGCCGACCGCGATCCGGACGGCTGAGCACCCCGCCGGACCCGTCCGCGTCACGCGGCGAGGCCGGCGAGCCGGATCTGCCGTTGCTGCCAGGCGGTGTAGCCGATCAACGCGACCAGGACCGATCCGAGCAGGACCGAGGCTCCGACGGTGCCGTAGCCCATCCCGCCCGCGGAGACCGGTTTGCTGACGAAGTCGCCCGCCGACGCGCCCAGCGGCCGGGTCAGGACGAAAGCGATCCAGAACAGCAGGGTCCGCGAGATCGGGGTCGTCCGCATCGCCAGGAGCGCGAGCAGCAGGACCGCGGTGATCACCAGGGCGGTGCCGCCGAAGCCGAGGCCGGAATCGTCGGCGAGGAAGTCCCCGAGCGACGTGCCGAGCGTGTTGGAGAGCAGGATCGCCGTCCAGTACAGCAATTCGCCCTTGAACGTGGCGATGGTCTGCACGTCGAACGAGTAGCCGGTGGACTTCCAGATCGCGAACACGGCGAGCAGCGCGGTCACCAGGACCAGCGCGCCGGCGGCGTAGCCGAGGCCCGCGGTCCGGTTCATGAAGTCGGACATCGTCGTTCCGGCTGTGCTGGTGGCGAGGATGACCGTCCAGTAGAGCGCCGGGCGGAAGGTCTTCACCGCCAGCTGGGTCGCCAGGCTGGCGACGAAGACCGTGACGAGGATGGCCGAGCTTGCCAGGTAACCGACGCGCAGGGTCTGGGCGAGCAGATCGCCGGCGGTCTCGCCGAGCGTCGTGGCCGCGATCTTCATGATCCAGAAGACCGCGGTGATCGGGGGAAGCTTGTTCATGATCGTCAGTGAAGCGTGCCGCCGGCCGGTTTCGCCGGTGCGTCAGCCCATCCGGTGACGGGTTCGGAGCGAGATTTTGCCGTGGTCTAACGAAATTCCGACACCGCGGGCGGCCGCGCGAGACGGGGCGTCAGAGTTCATGGAGCACCGCGATCGGGGACCGCCGGGCGATTCTGACCGTGACGGCGGCGACCACGGCGAGCGCCGCGACAGCGGTCGCGCCGACCGCGACGAGGTAGCTCCACGGCACCGTGAGTGCGGCCGGAGGCGGATCGAACACCCCGGTCAGCACTTTCACCAGCAGGTGCGAAAGGGCCCAGCCGGCGAGGCCTCCGGCGAGGAGGCCGCCGGCGCCGAGCACGAGCACCTCGCCGAGCACGAACGAGCGCAGCTGGCGAGGAGTCGCGCCGAGTGCGCCGGCGATCGCGAAGGAGCGGCGTCGTTCGGCGAGCCCGAGCGCGAGGACCAGGCCGCCCGCGGCGGCGGCGAGCACGAGCGCGAATCCGAGTTCGACTCGGGTCAGGCCCGCGAGGTCGACCGCGGTCAGGCTGGAGCCGACGGTGGCGCGGGTGTGCGCGATGTCGGTCACGGTCGCGGCCGGACCGAGCCGGTCCTGGAGCCGGCGGGCCACCGCGGTGGTGTTCTGCCCGCCGGTGTCGACCAGGAACGCTCCGACGGCGTCGCTGCCGGTGTGCTGGGCGACATAGGCGGCGTTGGCGACGAAGAAGCTGTCCTTGGGCGCGGTCGGGAATTCCTTCACCACGCCCGCGTAATGGAAGGCCACCGTGGTGAATTGTTTTGTCCGTCCGTCCTGCAGCCGGAGATTGAGCAGATCGCCGGGGCTCAGCTGGAAGTCTTTGACGGTCTCGGCGCTCACGAGGATGGCGTCGGGCTGTGCGGCGAGCCGCTGCATCAGTTCCCGGGCGGTGCCGCCCTGGAAATAGGCGTCCTGCAGAGCGGTCACCGTGGTGATGCTGTCCGGCCGCACGCCGTAGAGGTCTTGCAGATCCGCTCCGACGTAGGCGAAGCGATGCTGGACGGGTTCGACACCGCGCACGCCGGGGGTGGCGGCGATCGGGCCGGCCGCGGATGGCCCGGCCGAAGTTCCAGGCGATTCGGTGACCGTGACGTCGGCGCCGTTGGTCAGCTGCGCGTCGGCCTCGGCCTGGGCCTGGTAGGTCGCGTTGAACGTCGCGGTGGACGCGGCGAACGAGAGCGCCAGCGCCAGCAGCACGATGGCGTGCGCGAGCAGCCGCCGCTGGCGCGCCAGCGAGCCCGCCACGACATTCGCCAGCGAGCCGGCGAAGGGCCGGAGGCCGCGGCCCAGGAGACGGCGGCCGGGGCCGAGCAAGAGCTCTGCCAATCGCCACGCGAGCAGCCCGGAGCCGAGCCAGAACAGCGCGGGCGAAGCGAACGCCCAGTACGACACTGAAATGGCCGGCACGCCTTCCGGCGCCAGCACCAGTTGGTAGCCGGTCCGGCTCGTCAGCCAGAACACGACCGCGGCGGCGGCGAGCAGGAGCACATCGAGGCCGTACCGGCTCCAGGCCGGCCGCTCGCGGCGCGTCAGGGCGGCCCGCCCCGAGGCCACTGTGGTCCCGCGCAGGTCGCGCCAGGCCGGAGCGAGCACCGTCAGTCCGGCGATGGCCAGCCCGGAGAGAACGGCGGCGACGGACCAGCCGGTCGCGTCCGCCCCGCTCGCCCCGAACCGCGCCGATCCGAAAGCCGTCAACCCGATCAAGGCGGCAGCGGCGGCGCCGACGACCGACCCAGCTGCGCCGACGAGGAGGGCCTCCGCCGCGGCCAAGCGCAGCAGTTGCCGGCCGGTCGCGCCACGCGCGCGCAGGAGAGCTTGCTCGCGCCGGCGGCGAGGGGCGCCCGCGGCCACGGCCACGGCCGTCAGGAGGCCCGCGAGGACTGCTCCCGGGAGCCCGAGAAACAGGAACAGCACCCGCGCGTAGGCGGCATCGGAGCGCGCCGCGTCCAGGGCGGCGCCGAGGTTGTTGCCTACGACGGCAGTGCCGGCGGAGCGGGCCTCGACATTGTGTGCCGCGCCCACGACCTGGGTGTAGGCGGTTGCCGGGTCGGCGGGAAGCGAGCGGTTCAGCGCGGCGTGGATCTGGGTGGTCACCAGGTCCGGGCGGGCCGCGGCGAGCGGGTCGAACAAGGCGTGCCACGCGCCGCTGCCGAGGATGAGGACGTTGTCCGGGGGCGCGGAGGGCTGCGCGCCTGCCGGGGCGCCGACCTTCTGGAACAGGGAATCCGCTTGCGGAAGGTCGACGACCTCGGTGACGCGGACGCTGACCGGGGGCAGCCCCGCCCGTCCGAGCTGGATGACATCGCCGGGTTTGGCGTGCAGGTTCGCGGCGGTCTGCTGGGCCAGTGCGACTCCGTGATCGGCTCCGGCCAGAGTGCGCACCGCGCCGGGGAAATCACCGCGGTAGGAGCCGGGCAGCCCGAGCACCACCCCGGGTCCGGTCGTCTGGGCGGTCCCGCCGCCGGATGCCGACATGCCGGTTGTCCGCGCGAATCCCACCGTGTCCGAGCGCAGCACCCCCGGCCCGTTCCGGACGAGGTCGCGGACGGAGGCGGGGTTCGCGCCGGCGCGCACCTCGACCTGCCAGTCCACGGCGACGCCGCGGGCGGCGCGGCCGGTCATCGAACCCTGTGCGGCGGCGAGGAAACTGCCGAGGGACACCAGCAGCGCGACGGCGACCGCGATGCCGCCGGCCGTCGCGCCGAGGCGGACCCCTCGGCGGCGCACCAAGCCGGAAATCCAATGCCGGATCATCGAGTCTCTCCGTTTCGCTCGGCAAGGCCGGGATCGGCCGCGCCGTGGAGCCGGCCGTCGCGCATCGTCCATTCCTGCCCCAGCCGGGCGGCCACGAACGGGTCGTGCGTCGCGACGACCAGCGCGGCGCCCAGTTCGTCGGCCGTGGCGGCCAGGACCGTCATGACCCGTTCGGCGGACTCGTGGTCGAGCTGGCCGGTGGGTTCGTCGGCGACGATCAGCAGCGGGCGGGCGGCCAGCACCCGCGCGACCGCGACCCGCTGCGCCTGCCCGCCGGACAGCTCGTCCGGCAGCTTGCCTCCCAGGTCGTCGATCGCCAGCCGGCCGAGTGCGGACCGGGCACGGCGGAAGGCCTCGTCCTCGGGCTCTCCGGCCAGCAGAAGCGGCAGCGCCACGTTCTCGGTCGCGTCCAGCGCGGGCAGCAGACTGGGACCCTGGAAGACGACTCCGACCTCGGTGGCTCGGTGGTGCAGATCCGGCCACTCGACGGTGCCCGCGGTGGGCCGGTCGATCCCGGCGATCAGGTGCAGCAGAGTGGATTTGCCCGATCCGGACGGCCCGGTGACCGCCAGCCGCAGGCCCGGGCGGATCCGGCAGGTGATGCCGTGCACCGCCACGACGGCGGTCGGCCCCTTTCCGTAGGTACGGGCGACATCCCGGCATTCGGCCAATATCCCCGGTTCGCGGTCGGCGCGGCCGAATCGCGTCGCGGGCGCGGTGTCGCCGGTCATTCGCATACCTTTCCGTCGTCGAGCCGGACCGTCCGGTGCGCGAACGCGCTCACCGCCGGGCTGTGACTGGCGACCACCACCGCCGTCCCGTCGTGTGCTGTCTCGGCCAGCAGTTCGAGGATCCGGTGTTCCGTCGTGCTGTCCAGTTCGCCGGTGGGTTCGTCGGCCAGCACCACGGCCGGCGTGTTGGCCAGGGCGACCGCGAGGCCCGCCCGGGCGAGTTCGCCGCCGGAAAGCTGGCTGGGGTAAGCACGATCCCGATCCGCGATGCCCAATGCGGACAGAAGCGCGCCCGGGTCGCGCGCGGCGCGCCGGCCGGCGAGGCGCTGTGCCACCACCACGTTGCCCGCTACGGTGAGGTGCTCCAGGAGATTGCCGTTCTGGAACAGCATCCCGATCCGGCGGGAGCGCAGCCTGGCCCGCACCGGCTCCGGCTGGTGGCTGATCCGGCTGCCGGCGACGTGCACGCTGCCGCCGTCCGGATCGTCCATGCCGGCCAGGCAGGCGAGCAGAGTGGACTTTCCCGATCCGGAAGGTCCGGTCACCGCGACGATCTCGCCGCTTTCGACGGCGAGGGAAACCCCTTTGAGCGCCAGGGTTTCCTCCTCGCCCGAGCGGTAGAAGCGATACAGCTGGCGCGCGTGCAGCGGCGCTGCCATCACATCCACCGCACCGAGTCGGTGATCGTGCGCCACGGATCGACGTTGTCCGCCCCTTTGGGGCCGCTCAGCGTGAGGACCAGTTCTTCGCCGTTGTTCCAGAATTCGTACCGCTCCACCGAGTCAGCGACCGATTTCCCGGTGACCGGGTCCGGTGGCGAGTCGGCCTGGTAGGTGATCAGGACCGCGTTTCCCGCCTTGCGCGCGACGGTGCTGACGGACCCGGCGACGTAGCCGCGGCTGCCGGTGCGGATGGCGGGCAATTCCTCCGCGGTCGCCGACCCGGTGGTGGGGGCTTGCGGGCGGGCGGTGGTTTCGACGCGGACGCTGTTGAATTTGTCGGTGAACAACGCGGAATTGCCTGCTGTGCTTCGTGCCCAGCCCTCCGGAACCGACACGGTGAATCGGTGGTCTGGCGTGGTGAGCGGGACGTACACCTGGTTGTCGGGAATGTCGCCCGCCGGATTGGCCTCCGGGGCATTCGGGGCGGGCGAAGCACCCGGGGATGCCGGGCTGTTCGCTGAGGAACACGCACCCAGTGCCAGTGCCGCGGCGAGCGACGCGACAACGATTCCGGCGTGACCGGTCGTGCGTTTCATTGCGGTTTCCCTCCCACGGCGACTGGTGCGAGGACGACGCTAGAGAGGGGCGCGAAAGGCCTTCGGCTCGTTTCGGCCAGCGCACGGCAAAATTCCGCGGGCCGCGGCCTCCCGTTTCCCGCCGGAGCGGCCGCCGGTTAGCGGACGGCAAACGAACCGCCTCGCGAACGCACGATGGCCGGAGCGGCTGCACACTGGACGCCGAGGGCGCGCGCCCGCCGCCGAAGGAGCCGTTGTGCGCAAGCGAATCATCCTGTTGACCGTGCTGGCCGGCGTGCTGGCGATCAGCTTGTTCGGCTTGCCGCTCGCGGTCGGCGTCGCCCGCTACTACCTCGACGACGAGCGTGCCGAGCTGGAACGGCTTGCCGACTCGGCGGCCTTGTCCGTCTCGGCGCAGGTGATCCGGCACGATCTGCCCGACCGGCTCCCGGCCGCGGAGGCGAACACCTCGCTGGCTCTCTACAACCCGTCCGGGGACCGGCTGGCCGGAGGCGGACCCGCGCGGCTCGAAGCGGCGGGCTCGGCGATCCGGGCGAACGAAGTGATCGCCGACGACACCGGGACGGACCTGGTCGCCATCGTTCCGATCACCGATGCCGGGACGGTCGTCGGCATGGTGCGCGCCGCGACCCCGCACAGCGAGGTGGATCGGCGCACTGCGCTGACGTGGCTGGGCATGGGCGGCCTGGCGGTGGTGGCGCTGGCCGCCACCTGGCTTGTCGCGCACCGCCTGTCGGTCCGGCTGGCCGCGCCGCTCGAAGAGCTGTCCACCAGCGCTGCGCGGCTCGGCGACGGGGACTTCACCGTGCGGACCCGCCGGTCCCGCATTCCCGAGATCGACCGGGCGGGCATCGCACTGGACACGACCGCTGGGCGCATCGGGGACATCCTCGCCCGTGAGCGGGCGTTCTCCGCGGACGCTTCGCACCAGTTGCGCACCCCGCTCGCCGGTCTGCAGATGCAACTCGAGGTCGCGCTGGAGAGCCCGGACCCGGCGTTGCGCCCGGCTGTCACCGCCGCGCTGGAGACGACCTACCGGCTCGACCGCACCATCCGCGACCTGCTCGCCCTCGCCCGCGATGCCCATCCCGGCACCGAACTCGTCGAGGTGAAGACCGCGCTCGCCGAGTTCCGGCAGGATTGGCACGGTCTGCTGGCCGCGCAAGGCCGGGTCTTGCTGTTGCGAGATCCTCTCGACCTCGCGGAGACCCGCGTCTCGGCTCTCGCGACCCGCCAAGCCATGACCGTGCTGCTGGACAACGCCTCCCGGCACGGCCGGGGCACGGTCACCGTCACCGTCCGAGACATGGGAGAAGCCATCGCTTTCGACGTGACCGACGAAGGACCGGGTCTCGCCTCGGATGCCGATCCTTTCCGGCGGCGGTCCGACTCCGCCGCCGGGCACGGGATCGGCCTCGCTCTCGCCCGCAGCCTGGCGGAAGCCGAAGGGGGCCGGCTGCTGCTGGGACGGCCGGCGCCGCCGACCTTCACCCTGCTGCTGCCGGTGCGGCGCGGCGATGCGACCGGCAGGGAGAACGACGATCGGCAGGCCCACGCCGCGCTCGACCTGGACCGCTGACGCTGGCCTTCGAGCTGTTCGCGTGACAGGCCGAGCCGTCGAGCGTCGGCGGCAGGCCGCACACTCGCACCCCGAGTGCACGGCCGGCCTCGGGTGGCGTTCGAGCGGGCGAAGAAGCGGACGAGGTAGCGGAACCTCGCGTCGGCCGGCGGCACGCACCGCCTCCGGGCTAGTCGTGGTCCGGGATGCTGTGCAGGTGGTGGTCGGCGGCGTTCATGGCCTCGGCCAGGAGGCGTCGCACGTGGCCGCCGCGGGCGCGGTAGAGGGCGCGGCGCCCGTCCCGGCGCAGTTCGACGAGCCCGGCCAGGCGGAGCTTGGCCAGGTGCTGGGAAACCGACGGCCGGGCGATGCCGACTGCCGCGGCCAGCGACGCGACGTCGTATTCGTCGCCGCTGAGCAGCCACAGCATCCGCAGCCGGCCAGGTTCGGCGAGCATCCGCAGCGCGGTAGACGCGGTTTCGACCAGTTCGGCAGGCGGCAGCTGGGTCCATTGGACACCAGGTTCATCATGTGCGTACATGTGCACCTATCATGGGAGGCAGTCCTCGTCGGGTAGTAGGAGTGTGCCGCTGTGTTGTCGTTGTTCGGCCGCCGGGACTATCGGCACCTGTTCGGGGCGCAGCTGGTGGCGTTGTTCGGGACCGGGTTGACCACGGTCGCGCTCGGGCTGCTGGCATATCAACTGGCGGGTGCGGACGCGGGCGCGGTGCTGGGCACCGCGCTGGCGATCAAGATGGTCGCTTACGTGACGGTGGCTCCGGTCGCGGGCGCGTATGCGGACCGGGTCCCGCGGCGGGTGCTGCTGGTCTGCCTGGATCTGGTGCGGGCCCTGGTGGTGCTGGCGCTGCCGTTCGTCGACCAGGTGTGGCAGATCTACGTGCTGATCGTCGTGCTGCAGTCGGCGTCGGCCGCGTTCACTCCGACGTTCCAGGCCGTGCTGCCGGACATCCTGCCCGACGAACGCGATTACACGCGGGCGTTGTCGGCATCGCAGCTGGCCTCGACGATGGAGAGCCTGCTGTCTCCGATGCTGGCCGCGGCCCTGCTGAGCGCGGTGTCGTTCCATTGGCTGTTCACCGGCACGTCGGCGGGGTTCCTGGCGTCCGCTGCTCTGGTCGTGACCACGCGGATCCCGGACGCGGCTCGCAGCGGGCGCGGCGGCGTGTGGGAGCGGACCCTGGCCGGGATGCGGATCTACGCCGCGACGCCGCGGCTGCGGGGCGTGCTCGGGCTGAATCTGGTCGTGGCGGCGGTCGGGGCGATCGTGATGGTCAACACCGTCAACTACGTCCAGGGCGAACTCGGCCGATCGCAGGCCGACGTCGCCTGGCTGCTGGCCGGCAACGGCGTCGGCACGATGGCGGTCGCGCTGCTGGTGCCGAAGTTGCTCCGCCGGGCCGGTGAGCGCGCTGTCATGTTCGCCGGCGCCGCGGGGCTTCTCGCCGCGGTCGCCGGCGCGGTCGCGCTGTCCACGGCGGACGCCGGCGGCTGGCGCTGGCCGGTCGCATTGGTCGTGTGGGCGGTCGTCGGCGCGGGGACCGGGCTGGTCCTGACACCGGCGGGCCGGGTGCTGCGGCGGTCGAGCGCACCGGTTGACCGCCCGGCTGTCTTCGCCGCGCAGTTCTCGCTGTCGCACGCGTGCTGGCTGCTCGCCTACCCGATCGCGGGATGGCTGGCCACCGGCGCGGGGTTCACCGCGGCCTGGATCGTGCTCGCTGCTCTCGCCGCGGTGGGCGCGGTGGCCGCGGCCCGCGTGTGGCCGCGGCGAGATCCTGCGCTGGTCGAGCACACGCACGACGCGAGTACTGACCCCGAGCACCTCGCCGATGCGGTCGAGGGCGAGGACGGGCTGTGGCGGCACCGCCACGCGTTCGTCATCGACGGCCGGCACCGCCGCTGGCCGGTCTCGGCCGGTCGGCCGGATCAGGAGTGAGCGGCGGGACGCGCCGGTGACGGCCGAGGTCGATCATCAGCGCGCCGAGCCGGGCACCCGGCTCGGCGCCCACGGGACCGAAGCCGAGCAGCAGGGACGCGCCGCGGGCCGGGGGAGGGGTCAGCCGCCGAGCTTGGCGTTGTAGTCGGCGATCTGCTTGGCTGCCTTGTTCTCGGCGTCGGTGAGGGCTTGTTTGGCGTCCTGGCCTTGGAGCACCGCGGCCTGGAGGGCTTGTTCGACGTCTTTGCGGATGTCCGGCATCACGCCGACCGAGCAGCCCTGGGTGGCGGGGGTCAGCTTGGTGGCCTCAAGCTGTCGGATCGCTGTCGCGAACTGCGGTTTCTGGGCGACCCACTGCTGGTCGGCCGGTTCCCGCAGGGCGGCTTTGCTGATGGGGAAGTAGCCGGTCGAGGTGTGCCAGGCGACCTGGGTTTGCTTCCCGGCGAGGAACTTCACCAGTTCCCAGGACGCGCGCTCGCGGGCGGCGTCGCCGGAGTTGATCGTCCACAGGGAGGCTCCGCCGATGATGGGGCCGCCGGTGTCGGTGGCGTTGACCTTCGGGAAGAAGCCGGTGGACACGGTGAACGGGTTCTTCGCGGCGGCGGCGCCCTTGGTGAACTGGCCGAGCGAGCCGGTGGACTCCAGTCCGATCGCGACGGTGCCGGAGCTGAACGCGTTGTCCCCGTTGTCGGTGTTGCTGTCCAGTTTCATGGCCAGGCCCTCGTTGACCATCTGCTGCCACCACCGCAGCAGCTTGATGGTGGTGCCGGTGGCCAGGGTCGCCTTGCCGGCGCGGCCGGTGCGGCCGTTCTCGGAGTCGCAGACGGTCTGGTTCGCGATCGCGTTCCATTGCTCGACGAACCAGCCGTAGAGGGTCGCGCCGAAGCCGTATCGCACGGTTTCGCCCGAGGTGGCCTTGATCTTGCGCGCGTCCGCGGTGATCTCGTCGAGTGTCGCGGGCGGCTTGCCGGGGTCGAGGCCGGCTTTCGCGAAGGCCTCCCGGTTGAGGTAGAGCAGCGGCATGGAGGTGTTGAACGGCATCGAGTACAGCTTGTTGTCGACGGTGTAGTAGCCGGCGATGTTCGGCTGGATGTCGGACACGTCGTAGTGGTCGACGTCGATGAACGACTGCATCGGCACGATCGTCTTCGAGTCGATCATGTAGCGGGTGCCGATGTCGTACATCTGCATCAGGTCCGGCCGCTGCTGCGGGGAGGAGTTCTTGTACGCGGCCAGCGCGGTGTCGTACTGGCCCTTGTAGTTCAGGTTGACCTTGATCGTGCCGGCGTGCTGCTGGTTGAACTGGTCGACGAGCTTGCGCAACGTCTCGCCGTTGGTGCCGCTCATCGCGTGCCAGAAGTTGACGGTCACCTCGCCCTTGCCGTTCAGCGCGTCCGCGCCGGGCGCGGTGACCGAGCCGGGCGGGGGGCCGGCGTTGGTCGCCGACGAGCAGCCGGCCACAGCGGTGGCGAGGGCGAGCACGAAGGCCGCGATACCGCGGCGGTTCCGGTTCGGCACGGTGTTTTCCTTTCGTCGGACGGTGGGTGCGGTGGTCATTTCACGGCTCCGGCCAGGAAGCCGCGGACGAGCCAGCGTTGCCCGAAGATCACCAGGAGCAGGGTGGGCACGAGGGTGATGGTGACCCCGGCGAGCACGAGGGCCTGCTGGGTGCCGTTGCCGTTGGCCTTCAGCGCGAACACCGCGGTCTGCAAGGTGTTCATCGAGTTGTTCGACGACGAGATGATCAGCGGCCAGAAGTACATGTTCCAGCCCTGCAGGAACGACCACACGGCGAGCGCGGTCAGCGACGGGCGGACCGAGGGCAGCACGATCGTGAACAGGAACCGCAGGTGCCCGCAGCCGTCGATGCGCGCGGCGTCCGACAGTTCGGCGGGGAACTGCCGAAACGACTGGCGCATCAGGAAGACGCCGAACCCGTTGGCCAGGAAAGGCAGCACCAGGCTCCACTGGCTGTTCTCGATGCCCATGCTGCGGATGAACAGCGCATTGGGCACGACGATCGCTTCGTAGGGCACCATGATGGTGACCATGAACAGCCAGAAGATCGGCTGCCGCAACGGCATCCGGACGAACACCAGCGCGTAGGCGGCCAGGCACGAGGTCACCAGGTGCGCCGCCATGATCACCACTCCGACGAACAACGAGTTGAAGAAGGCGGGCAGCAGCGGAACGACGGTCTCCCGCCAGGCCGCGACGTAGTTGTCGAACCCGTAGCTGCCGCTGAACAGCCCTGGCGGCCGACGCACGAGCTGGCCTTCCGGCAGGAACCCGCCCACCACGGTGAGCAGCACCGGGAACAGCAGCACGACCATGGCCACGAGCAGCCACGCGTAGGTCAGTGCGCTGACCGGGCGCCCGGGCCGGTTGAGCGAACGGCGCCGCCGGGGCGACGTCTTCGCGGGGCGTTCGAGTGCCTGGCTCACCGGTAATGCACCCGCCTTTCCACGACGCCGAACTGGATCGCGGCGAGCACGATGCCGACCACCAGCAGGACGAGGCCCTGCGCGCTGGCGAGGCCGTAGTTGTTGTTCCCGTTCTCGAAGGCGTTGTGGTAGATCGAGAAGACCAGGGTGCTGGTGCTGCCGTTGGGGCCGCCGTCGGTCATGACCTGCACCTGGCCGAGCGCCTGCAGCGAAGTGAGCGTGGTGGTGACCACCACGAAGAACACGCTGGGCGAGATCATCGGCAGGACCACGCTGAAGAAGCTGCGCAGCCCGGTGGCGCCGTCCAGCCGGGCGGCCTCGAGGACGTCTTCGTCGACGCCGGCCAGCCCCGCGCCGAGGACGAGCAGGTTGAATCCGCTCGCGACCCAGACTGTCGCCCACGCGACGGTGAGCAGCGCCCACGGCGATTCGGTGGTCCAGCCCGGCGCGTCCATCCCGAGCAGTTCGAGCAGCCAGTTCACCGGCGACATCGACGGGTCCAGCATGAGCAGCCACACCACGCTCGCCGCCGACGCGGAGTAGGCGAACGGGAGGGTGAACAGCGTCCGGAACACGCGCATGCCGGGCAGCCGCTGGGCCAGCGGCACCGCGAGCGCCATCGGGAGCACGACCCCGGCCGCGACGACGAAGAGCGTGAAGAACAGGGTGTGGAGCAGGACGGTGCCGAATTCCGGGGTGAACAGCTGCGCGAAGTTCTGCCCGCCCACCGACCGCGAAGGGTTTCCGTTGATGTCGGTGCCTCGCGTGGAAAGGAAGAGCGCCTGCACCAAAGGGAAAAAGACAAAAGTGCCCAAACCGGCCAAAGCTGGAATGCAGAACACCATGCCCAGCAGTATTTCCCGCGGCCGATGACGCTTCCGGTTTCGCGGCCGCGGTGCGGAATCGCCGGCGTTTCCGGACCGGGCGGTCGTGCTGGGCACGGTCCGGAAGCCTGGCCTGGCTCGCTGAACGTCGTCGGTCTCGGCCATGCCGGGAATCTTGCCACTGCCGGGCCGGAGAATGACATTGTTGTAATCGGATCGAGCAGGTGCGCGCGTCAGAGCCTCTTGCGGAGAGCCCGCGTTCGTTCAGTGCAGGGCGCTGCCGGCTTGCCATTGCGGCCAGGACGCGGCCCAGTCGCCGTAGGTGTCCCAAATAGGCAGTGCCGAGCCGCCGGAGTTGGTGATCTCGACGACGTCGCCGAGTCCGAAGCGGTCGTAGAACCACTGGGCGTCGGCCGGGGCGAGGTTCACGCAGCCGTGCGACACGTTGCTGTTTCCTTGCTGTCCGACTGACCACGGTGCGGAGTGGACGAACTCGCCGTCGTTGGAGATCCGCTCGTCGAGGGCGACTTGCTCCCGGTAGTAGCCGGGCTGTCCTTTGCAGACGCCGTAGGTGCAGGAATCCATGATGATGCTGGGCTGCTTGTCAGAGACGACGTGCGTGCCCTCGTGCGTCGGGAAGCCCGGCGAGCCGAGGCTCATCGGCATCGTGTTGACCAGCTGTCCGTTGTGGAAGATCTGCAGCTTCTCCGTCTTGCCGTCGGCCTTGGCGATCCAGGAGTCGTGGATCTTCAGCGTCTCGGCGCGATCGGTCTGCCCGTACACCCCGTTGCCGAGGTTCACGCCGTACACCTTGGCGGTCACGGTGACGGTGCTGCCCGGCTGCCAGTAGTTCTGCGGCCGGTAGTGGACTTCCCGCTTGGACAGCCAGTACCAGCCGCCCGGTTGGGGCGGGTTCGCGTTGACTTGCAACGCTTTCTCGGCGGCGGCCCGGTCAGCGACGTCCTGGTCGAACTTCACCACCAAGGGCTGGCCGACGCCGACGTCCGAGACGTTCGGGGCCGGGATGAACGACGGGAACGCCTGGACCCTGGGCTGAAGGGTGCGCACCGAGCCGGTCTGCTCCAGCGGTGTGCCGCCGGGGGTCGTCGCATCGGCCTTCACCTGGTAGGAAGCGCCGTAGGCGAGCGGTTCGGACGCGGTCCAGGTTCGCTTGTCCGGGGTCGTGCGGCCGGACACCTGCTTGCCGGTCGCGGTATTGGTCACCGTGACGCTCGTCAGCGCCGCGTCGGCCGCGCGCACGACGACCGGAGTGGCCGGGCTCACCGGATCTGTGCTGGCCGGCTCGATGGCGATCGACGCCGCTTTGGCCGGCGCGGCCGACGTGCTCGCGGGTGCGGATTGCCGGTCCGGCGCGGAGGTGCAGGCCGCCGCGCCGAGAGCCACCACGGCCAGGAGTGCCGCAATGCGGTGCCGCCGGGCCGTGTACCGCTGCTGTGCAGTGACTCGTGCCACGACTGCTCCCTCGTTCCGAAACCAACCCGGTTTTCGCTACGAAGAAAGATAGTAGTACGGCCTCGGGTGCGCGGTGCCATGGGCTGATGTACTAATTGCAATAGTAGGCAGGTCGAGTCCGGGCGTGCCCGAACGGCAGGGGCCGGGTGTTCCGAGCCGCGGCACGGGAGGTCGGATCTGTCGCGCCGCCTCCGATCGCGCCAATCGCCGACCCGGCGGCTGCCGACGAGTCGCGGTCGCGGGGGCGTCCGATTTTCTGGCGCCTGCTGGCCGACGGTGTGTCGCAGGCTCCGCCAAGCCGCGACTTAACACTAAGTAAAGTAGTACTATCACACATAGTTGATAGCGCGGCAGGGAGCGTGACGTGGGAAAGAAGGCACACAGGAGCGCGGTCGGCGCGGAAACCGGAAGTGCTTCTGCGACGCGGAAGCCGGCCGGAGCCGCGGCCGGCGGCCCGGCCTCGGCAGGGAAGCAGCAGGCGCACGGCGGTGTCCCTCCTGCCCTCGCCGGTCGGCCAAGGCCGCCGTCGAACGTCCGCGCGCCGGTGCCCGCGAGTGCCGCGGCCGAGGAGGAGCTGCAGGTCGAGCAAAACCGAAGGGAATCCCTGGGGTGTCTTGACCGCGTCACGGCCGATACCGGACCACAAGTCGTAGCGGCGACGTACTGGTTCGACGCCGCGCCGGCCGGGGAGCCTTACTCGGTCGACATCCGCTTCACCGGGGTGCGCGACGACGTGCGCGGCAAGCGCACCGCACAGGACCGGTTCGACGTCGTCGAGCGCGTGGCCGGCGTCTTGCCCGGCAGCGGCCGGATCGGGGTCACGTCGCGGGTCGAGGGGCTGAACCCGGGCGCGTGGCGGGTCACCGCCGGGCCGGCGGCGCGGGGCGGCTCGTCCGGCGTGCGGCTGCCGCGGCGGACCAGTGCGGCGAACAGCCGGTTCGGGGTGCTGGCGCAGGGACCGAAGGTCAGCCTGCTCTCCTGGCCGGTGCTCGTCGGGCTCGGCGCCGTGCTGGCGCTTGTCCTGCAGTCGGTGCTGTCCGCGCGCTGGGGGATGAACTTCGGTGTCGTGCTGGCGGTTTCCGCGATCGGCTGCCTGCTCGGTTTCGTCGGCGGCAAGGTCTGGTACCTCGTGCTGCACCGCAAACATCCGCGGGAGCTGCTCGCCTCGGGCGCGTGCATTCAAGGCTTCCTGCTCGTCGCGCTCGGCGTGGTGGTGGGCGGATCGCTGCTGGCGGGGTATCCCGTCGGGACGGTGCTGGACGCCACGGCTCCGGGGATCTTCCTGGGCATGGCGGTGGGCAGGCCCGGGTGTTTCCTCACCGGGTGCTGTGCGGGCAGGCCGACGACGTCGCGGTGGGGCCTGGTCTCGTCCGACCGCCGCCTGATCGTTCGCCGGTTCCCCGTCCAGCTGGTCGAAGCGGCCGCCGCGCTGGTGATCGGCGTGGTGTCGCTGGTGCTCGTTCTCGCTGCGCAGCCGTCGGTGCACGGCGCGATCTTCGCGGGCGCGCTCGCTGCCTACACCTTCGCCCGGCAGCTGCTGTTCCCGTTGCGCAGCGACCCGCACACCGCCACGGGCCGAGCGGTGACGATGGCAGTGTGCGGGCTGGTCTTGATCGGTGCGGTGGCGGCGCAGGTGCTCGCTTAGCGCGCCGCCCCGTTCAACGCTGCTGGCTGGTGTTGTCCTGGTCGTCCCCGGAGGCGACGAGCTTCTGCGACGGGGCCGCGACGTGCTTGGCCTTGCCGAAGAAGCCGATCTCGCCTTCCGCGTGGAGGCGTTCGACCATGTGCGGGTAGTGCAGCTCGAACGCGGGGCGCTCGGAGCGGATGCGGGGCAGTTCGGTGAAGTTGTGCCGCGGCGGCGGGCAGGACGTGGCCCACTCGAGCGAGTTGCCGTAGCCCCACGGGTCGTCGACCGTGACGATCTCGCCGTACCGGTAGCTCTTGAACACGTTCCAGATGAACGGCAGCGTGGACGCGCCGAGGATGTACGCGCCGATCGTGGAGATCGTGTTCAGCGTGGTGAACCCGTCGCTGGCCAGGTAGTCCGCGTAGCGCCGCGGCATGCCTTCCGCGCCCAGCCAGTGCTGGACCAGGAACGTGGTGTGGAAGCCGATGAACGTGGTCCAGAAGTGCCACTTCCCGAGCTTCTCGTCCATCATCCGGCCGGTGATCTTCGGGAACCAGAAGTAGATCCCGGCGAAGGTCGCGAACACGATCGTGCCGTAGAGGACGTAGTGGAAGTGCGCCACCACGAAGTAGCTGTCCGACACCTGGAAATCCAGTGCCGGGGCGGCCAGCAGAACTCCCGAAAGGCCGCCGAAAAGGAAGGTCACCATGAAGCCCATGCAAAAGATCATCGGCGTCTCGAACGTCAGCTGGCCTTTCCACATCGTGCCGATCCAGTTGAAGAACTTCACGCCGGTCGGGACCGCGATGAGGAACGTCATGAAGGAAAAGAAGGGGAGGAGCACGGCTCCGGTGGCGTACATGTGGTGCGCCCACACCGCCACCGACAGGGCGGCGATGGACAGCGTCGCGAAGACGAGCCCCTTGTAGCCGAAGACCGGCTTGCGGCTGAACACGGGAATGATCTCGGAGACGATCCCGAAGAACGGCAGCGCGAGGATATAGACCTCCGGGTGGCCGAAGAACCAGAACAGGTGCTGCCACAGGATCACCCCGCCGTTGGCCGCGTCGAACACGTGGGCGCCGAGCTGACGATCGGCGAGCAGGCCGAACAGGGCCGCGGTGAGGATGGGGAACGCGATCAGGATCAGGATGCTCGTGATCAGGATGTTCCAGGTGAAGATCGGCATCCGGTACATCGTCATGCCCGGCGCGCGCAGGCAGACCACCGTGGTGACCATGTTGACGCCGCCGAGAATCGTGCCAAGGCCGGAGATCAGGAGCCCGGTGATCCACAGGTCGGCGCCGGCTCCCGGCGAGTGGATGGCGTCCGACAGCGGGGTGTAGGCGAACCAGCCGAAGTCGGCCGCGCCTCCGGGGGTGACGAATCCCGACACGACCAGCAGGCTGCCGAACAGGTAGAGCCAGTACGACAGCGCGTTGAGCCGCGGGAACGCCACGTCCGGCGAACCGATCTGCAGCGGCAGGATGAAGTTCGCGAACCCGAACACGCTGGGCGTCGCGTACAGCAGCAGCATGATCGTGCCGTGCATGGTGAACATCTGGTTGTACTGCTCCTGCGACAGGAACTGCTGCCCGGGCTGGGCCAGCTCCGTGCGCATCAGCATCGCCAGCGCGCCGCCGATCATGAAGAAGCCGAACGAGGTGACCAGGTACATCACCCCGATCTGCTTGTGATCCGTCGTCCGGAACAACCGCAGGAGGAGCGACCCGCTGGCCGGCGGAGGGGAGGCCGGCGACGGCCGGATCGCGGCCGGGCTGGGGGTGACGACCATGGACGACTCCGTTCGGCTTGTCCGCGCCGCGCAAGGAACCTCGGCACTGTCTACTATCGCAGATAGTACATTCGCGGCCGATCGGTGCACTCGGAGGTTGTCTCGCACGGCGCGACAAGGTCGGCGACGGGGCGCCGTCGCTGTACTCCGCAAAACGGTGTCGTGAACTTTCGTGCGGCGGACCGCGGTCAGGAGTGCCGGGAAGCAGGTGGACCGCGGCGGCACGGGGTTTGCGCGGGAAGTGTGCTGTCAGTTCGGGTCGGGCGCTCGCCGTGCGGCGACGAGATAGCCGGTGCCGAGCCAGCCGCGGCGGCTCCGGCTCGCGGTGGTCTCCGGATGGCTGCGCCACCGCCGGGTCCATCGCCGGGCGACCTTGTCGAACGGCGGCACCAAGGCGGTGAGGTCGTAGAACACGACGTCCTCGGGGCGCAGTCGCGCGGTGCGCAAGGCCACGCTGAGCCGGCGGGAGGTCAAGGCGCGGATTCCGGATCTGCGCACGCCGTGGCGCCGCTCGGGCCGGATGCCCAGCAGTCGCTCGACTCGGCCCAGCAGGCGTAGTGCCGGCCAGTAGAGGAACCATTCGAAGGCGCGATAAGGGCTCAGCGGGTTGAGCATCGTCACCACGACCAGCCCGCCGGGCCGGGCCACCCGGGCGATCTCGTCCAGCGCGCGGCGCACGTCGACGTACTCGAGGACCCCGGTCGCGAGGACAACGTCGAAGCTCCCGTCCGGGAACGGCAGATCTTCGATGCGTGCCACCGAGAGGCGCAGATCGCGGCGTTGCCCGGTCTGCCGGCCGACGGCATCGATCATGGCCGGGGACCGGTCGCAGGCGGTGATCCGGAAGTCGCCCGGCCGCGCGTCGAGCAGGTGACGGACCAGCATGCCCGGCCCGCAGCCGACATCCAGGAGATCGCCGCCGCGGCATTGTCCGAGCACCTCGTCGACGACATGGAGACGCGAGCGGAAGTACCGGGCAGGCGGGCCCCACCCATCGTGCGAGGCGGCATATCCGGACACCAAGGCGGTATCGGCATAGTGTGCCCCGACGCGATCGTCGCGTGCGTCGTGCCTGGGTTGCCTGGCCTGGCCGCTGGTGCCGCCGAGTGCCATCCTTGCCTCCGTGGTCCGGTTGTCTGGTCGCGAGTGGCCACTACGACGGTTAAGACTATTTGGGATAGTAGATCGTTACAGCGATATCGCTGAATGCCGGGAATGCGCGGATATTCCTTGGTGTCCGCCGGTCGCGGCCGGGCGTCAGCGGAGGCTGGGCGGCAGCGTCGGCTCGATCGTCGACGGTGTCGTGCGTTTCGATTTTGGCTGTCGCGCGGAGATCCTGACGTGTGTACCCTACGGGGGTAATGTAATGCGGTGCGGCGGAACGGTCCGCCGCACCGCATCGGCCAAAGGGAAGGATCCAAGGATGGCGACCACTGTCTTCACGGTGAAGGGCATGACGTGCTCGGGTTGCTCGGCAAAGGTGACGTCTGCGGTTCAGGGCGTCGAGGGCGTGTCGGAGGTCGCCACCGACGTCTCCAGCGGAGAGCTGACCGTGGTGAGCGACGGGCCTGTCGACGCTGCCGTGGTGCGGTCCGCGGTGGCTGAGGCGGGATACGAAGTGGCCTGAGCCGTGGCAACAGGTTCAGGCGGCCGGGTGCGCGTGCGGCAGGGGAGACCCGTGACGGCGTCAGGTTCGAGCCGGATGCGGCAGGCGCTCGCCTCGGACGCTGTCCGCGCTGTGCTGGTCTGCCTGCTGGGCTGTGCGGTGCGCGCACTCAGGAGCAACGTCGAGGGCTCGGCCGCGCGATGCGGTCGCGCGGCTCACTCGCCCGACGGGAAGTCGTAGCGCGACGGCACGTTTTCGCCGGGGCGCGGGCTGCCGTAGAGCACGGCGACCTCGTCGTGGGCGGTGAAGGTGACGGCGGCGGGGTTTCCGTTCTGCTGCTTGCCGTTGACGAACACGCGCACCGTTTTGCCGTTGCCGGCGCGGAGGCCGCCGATGTTGTCCGCGGACAGGCTGAGGTCCCATTCGCTGAACAGTTCGCCGAGGCTGAACCGGCGGGCGACCGGTGATTCGATGTGCACGACGCCGCTGGGGTCGTGCGTGTGCAGCGGGCTGATGCTGGCCCGGTTCTGGTCGATGCCCAGCATCGCCGGCACTTGTGCCGGCCGGCCGTCGACGAGAACGTCGAGATGGGCGTGGATGTGCTCGACGGCGCCTTCTTCGGTGAGCATCGGCAGGCCCGCCGCGCGCGCCGCGGCGGTCGCGTCGGCGGGGGCCGGCCACGGCGGCGAGGTGGCGCGGCCCGCCGCGGTGGTGGCCGGCGGATGGTTCAAGCTGGCAGCCGCCGTGTCGCCCTGGCCGGTTTTGGCCGTGTTCGTCACCGTGACGATGACGACGACCAGCAGTGCGACGACGAGCAGGATGCCGCCGATCAACAAGGGTGTGCTGCGCCCTTGGCCTTTTCGCGCTTGCGTCACGGAATTGCGGGCGGACTTCTTGGCGGTCACGGGTGCTCCTGTGGTCAGAGGGGAACGGAGAATCCGGCGATCGGGCCGCGCAGCCAGGCGATGATCTCGCCCCAGAGGCCGGTGACCAGTGCGATGCCGACGAGGAGGAGAAGCGCGCCGCCGGCCTGCTGGACGCGGCGGATGTGGCGGCGCACCCACGCGGTCGCGTGGACTGCCCAGCGGGCGCCGAGCGCGAGCAGGACGAACGGCAGGCCGAGCCCGACGCAGTAGGCGGTGATCAGCAGCAGGCCGCGGCCGGTGGTCGGCCCGGCTTCGGTTCCGCTGGCGAGCGCGATGACGCCGGCCAGCGTCGGGCCGAGGCACGGCGTCCAGCCCAGGCCGTACACCGCGCCCAGCAGCGGGGCGCCCCAGATTCCGTCGCGCGGCTTGTGCCGGAGCTTCATCCCGCGCTGCAGCGGCGGGAACAGCCCGAGGAAGACCAGGCCCATGGCGATGGTGACGACGCCGCCGAGCCGTTGCAGCATCTCCTCGTTGGCCAGCAACGCATCCGACACTCCGAGCACCGCCATGGTGGTCGCGGCGAACACGACGGTGAACCCCAGGACGAACAGCAGTGCCGCGCCGGCGACCCGCCACCGCCCGGTGGCGGGCGGCAAGTTCCCGTCCGGCCCGGCCGGCGATGGTTCGGTGCCGACGAGGCCGGCGAGATAGCCGAGATACCCGGGCACCAGCGGCAAGCAGCACGGCGACGCGAAGGACACCGCACCGGCGGCCAGGGCGAGGAGCGAGGCCAGGAACAGCGGGCCGGAGACGGCCAGGTCGGTGAGGTTCACGCGCCCGGACCTCCGGACGCGGGTTCGGCGGCCAGCCGCTGGACGACGGGCCGGAGATCGGTGTCCAGCAGAGAAGTGAGGAAGACCGCGGCGACGCGGTGGCGGCGATCGAGCACGATGGTGGACGGCACGACGTTGCGCGGGTATCCCTTCAGCGCCAGCAGCGACCGGCCCGGCGGGTCGTAGATCGACGGGTAGGCGACGTGCCGGTCGCGGACGAAGTCCTGTGGCGCGGTGCGCGGCTCGTCGCGTACGTCGATGCCGAGGAACTGGACGCCGGATGCTTCGGTCTCGTTGTAGACCTGTTGCAGGTGCGGCATTTCCGCACGGCACGGCCCGCACCAGGAGCCCCAGATGTTCAGGACGACCACGTTGCCCGGATATCCGGAGACGCGGAGCTGTTTTCCCGGATCGGCCAGATCGTCCCCGGCCAGTTCCGGGCTGGTGCCGCGGGTCTGCGGCGGGTCGTAGAAGATCGAGGTCCGGCCGCCGGGGGAGACGAACTCGAACGTGCCGCCCCGCGCCACCGCGTCCTTGCCGGCGCTGCACGCGGTGAGCAGCGCCAGTCCGGCGACGGCAAGCGCATGCTTGCGACTGCGCGTTGCGCGCATCGACCCACCTCCTACGTATCTACTCCGTAGGTTAGTAGGTGAGGCGGGTCACGGATGCATCGGGCCCATGTTGCCCATCATCGACCCCATGAGGACGACTGCGAGCACGCCTAACGCGATGAGAACGACAATGGCGACGAGTGCGACGATCAGGACGGTGTTCGGCTTGCGCGCGGTCGAACGAGGCGGCGACGGGCGGGGCAGGTCGCTGGTCAGTGCGGCCAGTTCGCCGGCTGTCTTCGCCTCGTGCGCGCGGGCGGCGCGTTCGGAGAACTCGTCCATGGAGAGGCGGCCCGCGGCGACCTGATGGCTCAGGCGTTCCACGGTCTCCTCTCGGTCTGCGTCAGACGCGCGGATTTTCGGGTCCGCCATTTGTCACGTCCTATCCGGTGATTGCGGCGCAGATGCGGCCGTATGCAGGAAAAGTAGGTCGCGGTGACGGAGCACACGGCAAACAATGCTGCGAGCCAGACCGGCATCAGCGGCCGGTGTGGGCGCGTTCGGCTTTGAGCTGGTCGATTTCCGCTCGCAGCTGCTCGACCTGGTGCGTGCCGTCGTCGCGGTCCTTGTGCTGGCCGCGCGACATCATCCACATCATGAAGCCCATCCCGACCGGGCAAGCCAGTGCTGCGATGCCCAGGAACAGTGACTGCATGAGAACCTCCAGGGCTCGGATCTACGTACTTCGATAGTAGACGATGGTGCGGCCGGGTGCACACCCGTCGATTACGGTGGAATGACAACGGTTTCACGCCTGTCGTGCCATAGTCGGCGGATGGCTACCCGAGTCGAGTGGAGCGTCCGCGACTCGCATCGCCCATGGACGCTCTGCGCTGTCGTGGCGAGTGCCGCGGCGGTCGGCTTGCGCGTAGCGGGGCTTCCGCCAGTCGACGTCCACGGCCCGTTGCACTACCTCGGCGTCATGGACCCGTTGTGCGGCGGGACGCGGGCGGCGTTTCTTCTGCTGTCCGGCGATGCTGCCGGGGCCGCGCGGTACAACCCGATTGTGTTCCCGCTCGCGGCGATCGCGGCCGGTCTGCTGGTTCGCGCGGGAATCGGGGTCGCCTGCCGGCGGTGGCTGGAGATCCGGCTGCCGGCCGGCTGGCGACGAGCGCTGCTGGCCGCGCTCGCGGTGGCGGTCGCGCTTCTGTGGATTCGCCAGCAGGCCGAGGCTGATTTGCTCACGCGCGCTTGGGCGGGCGCAGGGGTCAGCTGAACGACAAGTCGCACACGCCGAGGCCGCTGGCCGCCAGCAGTCCGGTCAGGACGGGACCCGCGGCGGCGGCGAGCGTGACGAGCGTGAGCACGAGGCGGGACTGCCACTGCGCGCGCGGTGCCGCGGGGAGGGTGAGGCGTTCGGCCCGGGCCAGTACGTTCGCGCCGGTGGCGCCCAAGACTCCGGTGGGGAGCGGAGGCTGGCCGGTGAGGGCCAGCAGGCCGTCCAGGAGCGCGTCCGGCCCGTGCCTGCGCACGGCCGCGTCGTCGGCGCACATCTCCAGCGTCCGGGCGACTTCGGCGGCGCCGATCGTGAACAGAGCGGCCCACGGCAGGATCGCCGCCAGGCCGCGGGTGAACGCGAGGATCTGGTGGTGCCGTCCGTCCAGGTGGGCGTGCTCGTGGGCCAGGACGGCGGCGAGGTTCTGCCGGTCGAGGACGTCGAGCGCCGAGCTGGTGACGACGATGGTGCCCGGGCGGCCGGCGACGCAGTAGGCGGCCCGCTCGGTGGCGTCCAGGACGACCGCGTCCACGCCCTCGACCCGGTGGCCGACGATGCGAGCGGCGGAGGCGTGCTCGTGCGTGCGGGCGCGCGCCGTGTGCAGGGCGCGTCCGAGACGGCAGGCCAGCGCGACGAGAGCGGCCGCGGCCGCCGTGGCCAGTGCGATGAGCCCGGCCTGCAGGAATATGCCGTAGCGGCCGGTGGCCACTGCCTGTACGGCGGCGAAACACGTGCTGGCCAGCTGGGCGGGGCGTCCCCAGTCGCCGACGGCCTCGACGGCGAGCGACGCGGCGGCGGCCGCCCACGAGCCCACCACGCTGACCATGACCACCAGCCATGCCAGCACGCTGACCCGGGGAGCGGTTCCGCGGCGGGTCAGCCTGCGCAGGGGGCGGGGCACGAGCACCGCGACGGTGAAGCTGTAGAGCAGGAGGCAGGCGGCGACGCTCATCGGGTGCCTCGCGTCCGCTTCAGCCGCCGCAGCACCTGGCCCAGTTCGGTCGACTCCTGGTCGGTGAGCTGTTCGACCAGGTGTGTGAGCACGGCACCGGGGTCGCCTCCCGCGTCGAGTGCGTCCCGCATCAACCGGGCGCTGTACTCGTCCCGGCTCAAGGTGGCCCAGTAGACGAACGCCTTTCCCCGCCGTTCGCGGGACAGCCAGCCTTTGCCGTGCAGATTGTCCATTGTGGACATAACGGTGGTGTAGGCGATTTCCCGCTCGTGCAGCAGATCCTCGAAGACGGCGCGGACCGTCATCGTTCCGCCGCGGCGCCAGACGCGGTCCATGATCACCGCTTCCAGATCCCCGAATCCGCGCACCCGGCCTCCTCCGCCTTCGTCTCCGGCAATGCCAGGTACTCAGGCTGCGAGGTCTGGTCCCGCCCAGGCACATGACCTGGGCGGCTGCACCCGCAGCGCGCTTGAAGTTCCTGGCATTGGTCTCTCCAGGGTAGCGGGGGCCGCTGCGCGGACCTCACGCCAGCTACGTACTATCTCCGTACGTAGATCGTAGGAGACCGGGAGGCGGCCGTGGGCGAGGTGCTGTTCGGCTCGACGCTGCTCGCGTCGTTCCTCGGCGGCGTAGTAGCGCTGCTCGCGCCCTGCTGCGTGTCGGTCATGCTGCCCGCCTACCTGGCGACCGGGTTCCGGCACCGGGGCGGAGTGGTCCCCGCGACCCTGGTGTTCGGCGCGGGCGTCGCGACGGTCATCCTGCCGATCGGGCTGGGCGCGACGTTCCTGAGCAGCCTGTTGCTCACCCGGCACGTCTGGATCTTCTCGATCGGCGGCGCGCTGATGATCGCCGGCGGGCTCGCGACGCTGGCGGGCTGGAAGCCGCGGCTGCCGATGCCTGGCGGCCGCGCGGTGCGCGAAGGCAGCTTCGGCTCGGCGTACGTGCTCGGTGCCTTCTCCGGTGCGGCCAGCGCCTGCTGCGCGCCGGTGCTGGCCGGGGTGGCGGTGCTGTCCGGCGCGGCCGCGTCGTTCCCGGCGGCGCTGGCGATCGGCGCGTCCTACGTCGCGGGCATGGTGGTGCCGCTGGCGGTCGTGGCGTTGCTGTGGGACAAGCGCCGGGAACACGCGACGCGGCTGCTCACCGACCGCAAGGTGCGCCTGCGGCGTCGAGAGATCGCGCTCGGCACGCTGGTCAGCGGGGCGTTGATGATGCTCATGGGCGTCCTCGCGGCGGTCCTCGCGTTCACCGGGCCGGGCATGAGCGGCGGGTGGCAGGTCGAACTGTCCGCCTGGCTGCAGCACCTGAGCAGCGTCGCGGCCGGCCGGCTGTCCTGGCTTCCCGGATGGGGCCTCGCGGCGCTGCTCGCACTCGGCTTCGCGCTGCTCGTCCGCCGGGTCCTGCGAACGAGATCCGCCGACCGTACTCGACCTTCCGAGGAGAATTCCCGTGAGCAGCAGCGTTAAGACCCGGCGGGCGACGATCATCAGCGTGGCGGCGGCCGCGGTGGTCGCAGTCGTCGTGTTGTTCGTCGTCTACCAGAACTCGCAGAGCAGCAGTTCCGACGCCATCGGCGGCTCCGGGTACCAGCACGTTTCAGGTGCGCCCGGAGCCGGGACGGCGGCACCCGCGTTCACCCTCGCGTCCGACCGCGGCGCCCGGATCAGCCTGGCGGACTTCCGCGGCAAAACCGTGCTGCTGTACTTCCAGGAAGGGCTGTCCTGCCAGCCGTGCTGGGACCAGATCAAAGACCTCGAACAGAACCAGGCCGCGCTCAAGGCGGCGGGCGTCGACAGCGTCGTTTCCATCACCACCGACCCGGCGGAACTCATCGGGCGGAAGGCCTCCGACGAGAAGCTGGCCACTCCGGTGCTGTCCGATCCGGACCTGCGGGTGTCGCGGGCGTACAACGCCAACAAGTACGGCATGATGGGCGAAATGCGCGACGGCCACAGCTTCGTGCTGGTCGGCCCGGACGGCACGATCCGCTGGCGCGCGGACTACGGCGGCGCGCCGGACTACACGATGTTCCTGCCGACCGGGAAAATGCTCACCGACCTGAAGGCGGAGCGCGCCTCGTGACCGACCGGTTCGACATCACCCTGCTGACCCAGGACGACTGCGCCTTCTGCACCGTTGCCCGAGAGGTGCTCGACCGGGTCGGCCGGGAATTCCCGTTGCAGGTCAAAGAGATCCCTCTCGCGACCGACGAAGGCCGCGCACTTGCCACAACGGCGGGCGTCCTGTTCGCGCCGGGAGTCTTGATCGACGGGGAAGCTTTCTCCTACGGTCGGCTGTCGGAGCGGAAACTGCGGCGTGCGCTGGAAAAGCGCCGGATGGACGCATGACCGCCGCTCGCTCCGCACGGCGCGCGGCCGCGCGGGCAGCGGTGCTGCTGGTGCTCTCGTTCGGCACGTTGCTCGCTGCCGTGACCCCGGCCAGCGCGCATCCGACACTGCTGTTCACCGATCCGGCCCCGGACACCGCCGTGCCCACGGCGCCGACTCTGCTCACCTTGGCGTTCAACGAACCCGTGACCGTCGGCCAGCGGGCCGTCACCCTCCTCGACGGCGCAGGCCGGGAGGTCCCGCTCGGTGCGCCGACGCTCGCGCGCGGCGGGCAGAACGTCAGCGCGCGCCCGGCCGGGCCCCTCGCGCCCGGTGCTTACAGCGTGCGCTGGCGGGTCACCGGCTCCGACGGCGACCAGGTCGAGGAGGAATTCCGATTCGCGATCGGCACCGCGGTCACCGGGTCGGGGACGAGCGGCGGCAGCTCGATCTCCTGGCTCGAAGCCGCGCTTCGCTGGTTGCTGTTCGCCGGAGTGGCCGTCGCGCTCGGCGGACTCGTCGGCGAACGATTCGCCGCATCGGCGCGCGCGGAGAATCCGGCGTTGCGCGCGCCGAGGTCTCAGCTGGCGCCCGGGACGCTCGTCGCGCTCGCCGGGGCTGCCGGACTTGTGGCGGTATTGCTCGCCGGAGCCGGGGCGGAGGCGTGGCGCAGCCGGATCGGGCTGTTGCTGCTCGTGGAATCGGCCGGGCTGGTCCTCGCGCTCGTGCTCGGAACTGTCGCGAGTGGACGGTTCCGCCGGGCGAGCGCGCTGCCGCTGCTGGCCGTGGTGGTCGCCGACGGCCTCCGGTCGCACGCGAACCAGGCGATCCCCGGCTGGGGTGCGGCGCTGACCGCCGTGCACTTGGCCGCGGTCGCGGTCTGGGCCGGCACGTTGGTGTACGTGGTGCGGACGGCGTTCGCGTGGCGTACGCGGCGGCCTGCGGTCCGATGGGTGCTGGCCGGATACTTGCGGCTCGCGGGATGGGTGTTCGCCGCGGTGGTCGCGACGGGCGCGCTGAGCGCCGTGGTCCTGATTCCGCTGTCGGACCTCTTCGACACTGCCTACGGCCGGGTCCTGCTGGTCAAGCTCGGTCTCGTCGCGGTCGCCGCCGGAGCCGCGCTGGCCGGCCGGTCCGCGGCGCGCGGGAACCGGCTCGGCGGCGTACGCGCGGTGGCCCGGGTCGAGGCTGTCGTGCTGATCGGCGTGCTCGCGGCGAGCGCGGTCCTGGTCTCCACTCCGCCCGCCGGGTCCCAGCAGTCCGGCCCTCCGCCGGCGAGCGGCCTGGTCGTGCCGCTCGGTGCCCTGGCCGGGCAGATCGGGGTGAGCGCCGCGGCCAGCGACGGCCAGCTCGTCGTGCGCCTGAGCACGCCGCGACGCGGCGACTACTACAGTCCTCAAGCGGCGCAGGACTTCTCGCTCTCCGGCCGGCTCAGCGCCGGCGACTCCGATCTGTCCTTCCGCGGCTGCGGGGAAGGCTGCTTCGTGTCCACTGTGGACTGGAGAGCCGAGGACAACGTCCTGACGCTGAATGCCGGCGCGGCCGGATGGCACGGCGGCGTGGTCAGCCTGATCGTGCCCTGGCCCGCCCGTCCCGGGAACGGCGACCTTTCCCGCGCGGTCGAGAAGCTGCGGTCGGCGGAGAAACTGACGGTCTACGAATCCGTCACGAGCGACACGTCCGCGGCCGCCCCGCCGCCGCAGCGGCTGGACCTGACCGGGTCGTTCTTCGCCGCGCAGGAGCCCTACGCCTCCGGGGTCGCGCCGCTCGCCGCCCGGATCTCCCCGGACGGCCGCCCGGTGCGGCTGGCGCTCGGCTATCCGGCGGCCTCCACCGACGTGGTCCTCGCTCTCGACGGGCAGGGCCGGATCAGCGAGGAAACGCTGTCCGACGACACCCATCTGATCCACCGGCGGTTCGTCTATCCCGGCTGACGCAGCCCGGCGAGGGTGACGGCGACCAGCCGCTCCGCCGCGGCCTTCGACGGCAGGCCGCCGGCGGCGGTGAGCGCGTGGAGGCAGTACGTCGCCAGCTCCGCGGGGTCGACATCGCCGCGGACGTCGCCCGCTGCCGCCGCGTCGGCGAGCAGCTCCCGGAACAGCTCGTGCAGATGCTGCTGGGCGCGGGCGACGTGCTCGTCGGGGTGCAGCAGCGCCGCGAGCTCGGCGCCGTAGGGCTCGTCGTGGTGGTGCTGCACCCGCTCCTGGTGGATGAGGGCGTACGCGAGCAGCACTCGCTCCAGGCGGACCTCCGGCTCCGCCGGTTCGTCCCGGATCGCGACCAGGCGCGCGAAGTGCGCGTCGATCTGCCGCTCGTGCCAGGCGGACAGGATGGCTCCGACGTGGGGGAAGTACTTGTACAGGGTCGCCCGGCCGATGCCCGCCTTCTCGGCGATCTGCGACATCGTCACCGACGCGGCACCGTGCGCGGCGACCAGCGCGGCCGCGGTGTTCAGCGCCGCGTCCCGGACCGCCTGCCGGTGCGCCTCGATCGTGTCGTTCCACAGCTTGGGCACCCCGCGAGAATACACAATGCCAAGGACGAGGCAGAGTGCATTGACAGAGACACTGTGTATCGATAAAACTGGCGGTCTCCTCGAGAAGGGCACGTCGATGACCGGTTCGATTCATCCGCAGTCGCACTCGCCGAGCAGCCCGGACCAGCTCTACGCGTGCAGGCCGCCCTGGGACATCGGCCGGCCGCAGCCGGCGTTTCGCCAGCTCGCCGACGCCGGGGACATCCGGGGCCGGGTCCTCGATGTCGGTTGCGGGACCGGTGAGCACGTGCTGATGGCTGCTTCGCTCGGCCTGGACGCCACGGGGGTCGACCTGGCTGAGACGGCGCTCCGCGCGGCCAAGGAGAAGGCCCGCGCCCGTAGCCTGACGGCCGAGTTCCGCCTCCACGACGCACGCCGTCTCGGCGACCTCGGCCGAACGTTCGACACGGTGCGCGATTGCGGGCTGTTCCACATCTTCGGTGCCGACGACCGCGCCGTCTTCGCCGAGAGTCTTCGCGCCGCGGTGGAACCGGGCGGGCGGTACTTCATGCTGTGCTTCAGCGACCGGGAAACCCGGGGCGACTGGTCGCACGTGCATCGGGTGCGCCGCGACGAGATCGTCGCCGCCTTCGCCGACGGCTGGCGGATCGACGCGATCGAACCGGCCGTCATCGAGATCATTCCCGATCCGGACGGCATTCATGCCTGGCTGTCCGCGCTGACGAGGAGCTGACCGATGCCGGTGTCCGAAGCCCGCATCCGGACCTCGCGTGCGAGCCGGTACCTCGTCCAGCTCTGCCGGCACGCCGAAGCGATGGGCGGGAAGGCGCGTGCACTGCACGGCCGCGGGGTGCGGCCCGAGGTCGGTGCCGTCGAATGGACCGACACGTCCGGGAAGATCGAGTTCAGCTGGGGGCGGTGCACTCTGCGCGCGACCGACGACACGTTGATCGTCCGGCTCGACATCGACGACGAAGACCGGCTGCGCGCGGCCGAAAAAGTCCTTGCCGCCACCCTCGAACGGTTCGGACGGCGGGACGGCCTGCACGTCGGCTGGGACCGCGTCGGCACCGTCGGTCCCGTGTCCGCGAACCCCGGACGCCCGCGGAAACGGCGGACCGCCGTGGCTCTCGCTGTCGCAGTCGTGCTGGCGGTGGCCGCGCACCTGGTGGTCGGCGGGCTCGCGCTGGCGTCCTGGGCATGGACGAGTGTGCTCGCCGACGTCGTGCTGGGCCTGGTCGTCCTGAAGATCGTCGTGGTGGCGGTGCTGTCCCGGCACCGGCTCCGCAACGGCCACGCGCGTCTGCGGGCCCTATACCCCCGACAGCGGGCACGCCGCGACCGCGACGCCGAACAGCAGCGTCGCACCCATCAACACGGGTAGCGAGGTCGCCGCCGTCGCGGCGAAACCGCAGGAAAACGCCTGGCGCAGCCGGCCGGGCGGTGCGATGCCCGCGTCCAGCCGCGCGAGCCGGACGGCCACGCCGTCGCGTGCCATCGCCAGAGACCCGTCCGGCGCACCGTGCCCGGCGACGGCGAGCAATGCCGCGCGCACCGCTTCGGCGCCGTGGCTGCGGACGGCGGCCGCGTCTGCGGTCAGCTCGACCAGTTCGCGGACGGCGCACGGAGCGCGGCGGAACAAGGGAACGAACGGCAGTCCCTGGCCCATCGCCTCGACCCAGCCGATCAGGAGATGGTGCCGGCCGCGGAGATGCGCTTTCTCGTGGGTCAACACGGCGGCCACTTCGCGGGCAGGCAGCTGCCGACGCAGTCCTTCGGTGGCGACGATGACGCCGCGGCCGTGGGCCACGCTGAACGCCAGCGGCCGGTCGTGCTCCAGCCACCAGGTCGCCGGTGCACCGCCTTCGCGGCGTGCCGCGATCCGCAGCAGCCCCAGGTGCTCGCGCCGCGTCCGGGCCCTCCGGCGGGCCATGCGGAGTCCGATCACTGCGAACCGGACAGCGAGAGCAACCAGCAGCAGGGCACCGGCCAGCCCCACGAGTTCCTCGGCCCGCGGAGACGTGCCGTGCGAGATCGCCGCCAGACAGCCGTGGACGGCGGCCACCACGCTCGTCCCGGTGCCGTGGCCGGGAAACAGCAGCAGCGCGATGCCGGACACCGCAGCCGCCAGCACGCCCGCAGTGGCCAGGAGCCACGCGGTGAGCAGGGCGGACGGATCGGTGCGGGTCAGATCAGCGCGGCCGAGCAGCCCGGGAATGGTGCGGCCCGCGAGGAACGCGCCCAGCAGCAACGCGAAGGCGGCCGTCATCGGGGCGGTCGCAGACCCTGCCGGAGCGCCTGGGACTCCTCGGCCGACGCGGAGCGGGCGAAGTGCAGCAGCACCGCCGCCGGGTCGCCGGACTCGTCGAGGACCTCGCGCAGGGACCGCGCGGCGGCGTCCGCGCGGCTGACCGACGGCCGGTAGAGATACGCTTTGCCGACGCGTTCGCGGACCGCCCACTCCTTGCGGTGCAGGTTGTCCAGCACGGTCATCACCGTGGTGTAGGCGAGATCCTTGCCGGTGTCGAGCCGGTCGAGCACGTCGCGCACCTTCACCGGGCCGTCGGCGTCCCACAGGACGTCCATCACCGCCCGCTCCAGCTCACCGAGACCGCGCACCGGACCTCCACGGGCAGCTCGCCACTCACTACTACCAACACTAGTATAGCTGGCCGGTTCCGCGGTCAACGGCCGCCGCCGTGCGGCCGGCGGCGCCCCTGCCGTCACGCGCCCCAATGCCAGGGACTCAGGCCGCGCAGCCCATGCCCGCCGACCGTCCACAAAGGACGTCAGTGCTGTCGGATGCCTGATCTATGACCATGTGGCCGGGTCTTGAGGTCCGTGAGGGGAACCCTGAGGGAATCAGATTCCCTCAGGGTGGCCCTCACGGACGCCTGGCCCCGCCCAGATCCTCCGACCTGGGCAAACCGCACCCGCAGCGCCGCCTTAAGTCCCCAGCATTGGTCACGCGCCCGCCCGAGTCAAAAGACGGGAGAAGTCCGTGAAGGACTCCTTGAGGGAACCAGATTCCCTCAAGGAGTCCTTCACGGACGTCCGCATCGCGCACCGGGCCCGTCCGCGAATCCGGCCGCGACGGGAGCGGTCCAGGCTCTCTTTTCCGCGCCTCCCCGCGGTCTGTGGCCGGGCCTGCTCGTCTTCGGCACCGATGCGGTTTAGTCTTACTGTGGGTAGTAGATGTGCTCCTGCGGCTCTTCGGCCGCAGCCGGTTCGAGTCCGGCGACGAGGTTGAAGGCGCCCGTGAGGTGGTTGAGCGACACCAGTCCGACCACGTCGGCGAGCGTGCGGTCGGTCCAGCCGTGCGCGCGCAGATCGGCGACGTCCTCGTCCGAGATCGAGGCTGGTTCGGCGAGCACGCGCACCGCGTAGGTGAGCAGCGCCGCCTCGCGGGCGTCGGGCGAGGTGGCTTGCCGGGCGAGGGCGATGTCCGCTTCGGACACTCCGGCGGCGCGCGCCGCCTCGGTGTGCGCGGCGAGGCACAGTGCGCAGCCGAGCCATTCCTGGACGGCGAGGGAGATCTTTTCGCTGAGCGCCCGGGGGAGTTTGACCCGTTTGATCGCCCGGGAGAGTTCGAGGTAACCCTGCAGCAGCGCGGGCGAGTGCGCCATCGTCGCGACCATCGCCCCGGGCTCGCCGGTGCGCGCGGTGATCTCGTCGAGCAGTTGCCGGGATTTCTCCGGTGCGGCGGACCTGTCGGGCGGCGTGAGGCGGGTCATGCGGGCTCCTGTCGTCGGGTGCGTTGACTACGGTACCCCCCTAGGGTATAAATGTGCCATGAGCGAGTCACCCGCGGCCGCCGGGCCCCACGGCTACAGCGAAGACAAAGAGGACTATCTCAAGCGGCTGCGCCGGATCGAGGGCCAGATCCGGGGGCTGCAGCGGATGGTCGAGGACGACAAGTACTGCATCGACATCCTGACTCAGGTGTCGGCGGCCACGAAGGCGTTGCAGGCGGTGTCGCTCGGGCTGATGGACGAGCATCTGCACCACTGTGTCGCCGAGGCGATCGCCGAGGGCGGCGCGGCTGCCGATGACAAGATCCGCGAGGCGAGCGACGCCATCGCCCGTCTCGTCCGTTCCTGAAAACCGTTGTCCCAGAAGGAGAATACCGTGAGCGAGCAGACCTACACCGTGACCGGCATGACCTGCGAGCACTGCGTGCGTTCGGTCACCGAGGAGGTCAGCGAGATCGAGGGCGTCACCGATGTCGCTGTCGACCTGCCGACCGGCAAGGTGACTGTGCGCGCAGTCAAGGACATCGACGTCGCGGACGTCCGCGGCGCGGTCGAAGAAGCCGGTTACCAGCTGACCGCCTGAGCGGCGGCTCTCGCGACTGCGGGCCAAGCCCGCGGTGAGGACTGAGGACATGAACACAGCAGCGAAGCTCTCCGCCTACGGTGTGGCGCTTGCTCTGGTCGCCGGCGGCGGCTGGGGCATCGGCACCGCTGTCGGTCCCTTCTCCGGCGCGGCCGGGGTGCACGGCGGCGAGGACGCCGGGCACGGGGACGCTCACAGCGGCACCGTCGCGGAGGCCGCGAACACCGACCAGCCCGGCGGGCTGGCGTCGTCCAGGGGCGGTTACACCCTCACGCCCACCAGCACGACGCTCACCCCCGGCACGACCAGCCCCTTCGCGTTCCGGATCACCGGGCCCGGCGGCGCGGCGGTGACCGCGTTCGACGTCGAGCACGAAAAACGCATGCACTTCATCGTGGTGCGCCGCGATACCACCGGATACCAGCACCTCCACCCGCAGCTCGGCGCGGACGGCGCCTGGACGGTGCCGCTGTCGGTCAAGGAGGCGGGCAGCTATCGGGCATTCGCCGACTTCACCCCGGCCGGCGGGACCGGGACGACGCTCGGCGTGGATCTGGTCGCTCCCGGCGACTTCCGGCCGGTGGCGCATCCCGAATCGAGACTGGCCACTGTGGACGGCTACCAGGTCCGGCTGACCGGAGACCTGGTTCCCGGCCGCGCGTCGAAGGTGACCGCGACGGTCACGCGCAACGGCGCGGAGGTCGTCGACCTGCAGCCCTATCTGGGCGCGTACGGCCATCTGGTGGCGTTGCGGCAGGGCGATCTCGCGTATCTGCACGTCCACCCGGACGGCGCCCCCGGCGACGGGAAGACCGCGGCCGGGCCGGCGGTGACCTTCTTCGCCGAAGTCCCGTCGGCAGGCGGCTACCGGTTGTTCCTGGACTTCCGGCACGGCGGCGCCGTGCACACCGCGGAGTTCACCGTCAGCACCACGGCACAGGGAGGGAACGGGTCATGACCGCCGAAGTGGAGAACCAGCCCGCGACCGGCGAGGTCGAGCTGGCCATCACCGGGATGACGTGCGCGTCGTGCGCGATGCGGATCGAGCGGAAACTGAACAAACTCGACGGGGTCACCGCGACCGTCAATTACGCGACGGAGAAGGCGAAGGTCGTCTACTCCGGCGACGTGGCGCCGGAGCGGCTGGTCGAGCAGGTCGAGGCGGCCGGTTACGGCGCGACCGTGCCCAATGCGGAGAAGGCTGCGAGCGAAGAAGGCGCCGAGGAAGAGGACGCCACCCGCCCGTTGCGGCAGCGGCTGATCGTTTCGACGGTGCTGTCGGTGCCGGTGATCCTGCTCGCGATGGTGCCGGCGTTGCAGTTCACCTATTGGCAGTGGATCTCGCTGGTGCTGGCCGCGCCGGTGATCGTGTGGGGCGCGTTGCCGTTCCACCGTGCCGCGTGGGCGAATCTGCGCCACGGCGCGGCCACCATGGACACGCTGATCTCGATGGGGACCATCGCGGCGTTCCTGTGGTCGCTCTACGCGCTGTTGTTCGGCACCGCCGGGGTGCCGGGCATGACGCACGCGTTCGAGCTGACGGTCCAGCGGATGTCCGGCGACGGCAACATCTACCTCGAGGTCGCGGCCGGGGTGACGACGTTCATTCTCGCCGGCCGCTATTTCGAGGCGAAGTCGAAGCGGCGCGCCGGTGCCGCGCTGCGGGCGCTGCTGGAACTCGGCGCGAAGGACGTCGCGGTGCTGAGGGACGGCCGGGAGCAGCGGATCCCGGTCGAGCAGCTGCGAGTCGGCGACTTGTTCGTCGTGCGGCCGGGGGAGAAGGTCGCCACCGACGGCGTGATCGAGGACGGCAGCTCGGCGGTCGACGCGAGCATGCTGACCGGCGAGAGCGTCCCGGTCGAGGTGGGTCCTGGCGACCCGGTGGTCGGGGCCACGGTGAACGCCGGGGGACGGCTGGTCGTGCGGGCCACCCGGATCGGCTCGGACACCCAGCTCGCCCAGATGGCGAAGCTGGTCGAGGACGCGCAAACCGGCAAGGCGCAGGTGCAGCGGCTGGCGGACCGGGTCTCGGCGGTGTTCGTGCCGATCGTGATCGCGCTCGCCGCCGGGACCTTGGCCTTCTGGCTCGGCGCCGGGGACACCGCTTCGGCGGCGTTCACCGCGGCGGTGGCGGTGCTGATCATCGCCTGCCCGTGCGCGCTGGGCCTGGCGACGCCGACCGCGCTGCTGGTCGGCACCGGCCGCGGCGCGCAGCTCGGGATCCTGATCAAGGGCCCGGAGGTGCTGGAGTCGACGCGGCGGGTGGACACCGTGGTGCTGGACAAGACCGGCACGGTCACCAGCGGGCAGATGGCGCTGGTCGAGGTGCACACCGCGGACGGCGTCGAACCTGACGACGTGCTGCGGCTGGCCGGCGCCCTGGAGGACGCTTCCGAGCATCCGATCGCGAAGGCGATCGCCCGGGGCGCCCGGGAGAAGGTCGGCGAGCTGCCCGCGGTCGAGGACTTCGCCAACGTGGAAGGCCTTGGCGTGCAAGGCGTCGTGGCCGGGGCGGCGGTGCTCGTCGGCCGCACGGCGCTGCTGGCGGAGTGGAGCCAGCACCTGCCCGCCGACCTGGTTTCGGCCAAGGCCGAGGCCGAGCGGCACGGCCGGACCGCGGTCGCGGTCGGATGGGACGGGAAGGCCAGGGCGGTGCTGGTCGTCGCGGACACGGTCAAGCCCACCTCGGCCGAGGCGATCGCCCGCTTGCGGGAGCTCGGCCTGACCCCGGTGCTGCTCACCGGCGACAACGAGGCGGTCGCCCGCTCGGTGGCCGCGGAGGTCGACATCGAGGAGGTCATCGCCGAGGTTCTGCCGAAGGACAAGGTCGACGTCGTCCGGCGGCTGCAGGGCGAGGGCAAGGTCGTGGCGATGGTCGGAGACGGCGTGAACGACGCCGCGGCACTGGCTCAGGCCGACCTGGGCCTGGCCATGGGCACCGGCACCGACGCCGCGATCGAGGCGGCCGACCTCACGCTGGTCCGCGGCGACCTGCGGGCTGCGGTCGACGCGATCCGGTTGTCGCGGCGCACGTTGCAGACGATCAAGGGCAACCTGTTCTGGGCCTTCGCCTACAACGTGGCGGCGCTGCCGCTGGCCGCGGCGGGACTGCTGAACCCGATGATCGCGGGCGCGGCGATGGCGTTCAGCTCGGTGTTCGTGGTGAGCAACAGCCTCCGCCTGCGCGGATTCCGGGCGGTCGGCTGAGCGCAGCGCCCCGGGACTCGCTCCCGTAGTTGTCCGTGAAGGACTCCTTGAGGGAATCAGATTCCCTCAAGGAGTCCTTCACGGACTTTTCGCGACGGGGGCCGCAGCGGACGGCGTCAGGCGAGGGTGAGGAACAGTTTCTCGAGCTGTTCCGCGGTCATCTCGGCCTCGTCGCCGTTGCCGTCGGCGGTGACGCAGTGGCGCAGGCCGCTGGCGATGATTTTGAAGCCGGCCCGGTCGAGGGCACGGGAGACGGCGGCGAGCTGGGTGACGACGTCCTTGCAGTCGCGGCCGTCGTCGATCATCGCGATGACGCCGGCGAGCTGGCCCTGCGCGCGGCGGAGCCGGTTGCGCACTTGGGTGACGGTGTCCTGGTCGCCGATCATGGGGTCCCCTCCCTGGCTGGTTTCACGAAGGCTCACAATACCCCGGCGGGTATATTCCTGGTCAGGAGCCGCGCTTGCGCCACGGCCACGAACGCGGCGGGCGCGGTGGCGAAGGGTGGCCGGGACACCACTGCGCGGCCGGCACGGCGGCTTTGACCTGGCCGACGTGCCGGCCGCAGCCGGCCCAGGTGGTTTTGCCGCAGGTGCGGCACGAGACGGGACGGCACATCAGACCGGTTGTCCCGCCGGCATGGCCGGGGCGCCGCGCCGCGGACGGCGGAGTTCGGCGAATCCGGGGACAGCCGAGGCAGTGCGCAGGGCGTCGAGCAGGGCCTGCCCTTCTGCCGGGGCGGGCAGTTCGGTCAGCACCGGGCCGAAGAAAGCCCGGCCGCCGATCGCGGTGATCGGGCTGCCCGCGGTGTCGCCGAGGGCGTCTTGGCTCGCCTGGTGCGCGGCTCGCACCGCCGGGTCCAGATCGGCGCAATCCGCTTTGGCCGCAAGGTCTTCCGGCAAGCCGACAGCGGTCAGCGCGGTGCGGAGCAGCGCGTTGTCCACCGGCAGCCGCTGCTCGTGGATCCGGCGGCCGAGCGCGACGTGGAACCGGGCGGCGGCGGACCGGTCCTCGATCGCCGCGAGGACGCGGCCGGCGCGCAGCGAATCCTCGATCCGCCGGCGATGCGCCTCGGCCACCTCGGTTCCTTCGTTGAGCACCGCGAGACTCATCGGCCGCATCGGGAACTCCGTCCGCGTGCCGTCGAGCCAGCGGTACGCCAGCCAGGCGAACGGGCAGACCGGATCCCCGTAGAGCACCACGTCGTTCATGCCAGCTCCCGGTCCACGGCGTTCAACGCGGATTCCAGCAGTTCGGCGGCCTCCCCGGCGACTTCGGAGACTCCGGCCGCCGGCGCGACTTCGGCCATGACCGCGGGATTGATCGCCTCGACGACCGTCTCGCCGGCGCCGTTCTCGCGGACGACCACGTTGCAGGGCAGCAGCAATCCGATCTCCCGGGTCGCCTCCAGCGCCCGGTGGGCGAGCGCGGGATTGCAGGCGCCGAGGATGGTGTAGCGCTCCATCCGCTCATCCAGCTTCTCGCGCAGGGTCGCTTGCACGTCGATCTCGGTCAGCACCCCGAACCCCGCTGCGGCCAGCGCGGCCCGCGTCCGCGCCATCACTTCGTCGAAGCCCGCGCCTCGGTAGGTGCGGGACAAACCCAGTTTCACGATTGCTCCTTCCGTTCGGCAGATACCCGGTGGGGTATTGGGCATGCCCCCTAGGGTATCAGTCGACCCGGTGTGGCGCCGAGCGCGAGCACGGTGAGCTGTGTTCAGGCTCGGCGATCGCGGCACGCTGGGACGGCAGGAACCGACGTGGGCAGAGGCCAAGCAGGGGAAGGACTGCCGCTGTCGCGCGGGAGACGTTCGGGCGATCAGGAGCAATGCCAGGAACTTACTAATCCGGCCAAAAGTAGGCCGACCCCGACCGCGGCACGTAACCGTTGCTACGAAAGCCATTCGGCCGTGGCTGTGGTCGGATTAGTAATGATCGGCACAGTAAGGCTGTGCTGCGGACGCGCTTCCGGCGTGTTCCCAGGCTCAGCTGGCTCGATCCGGTCGAGCGCACGTCGCTGTGGGCCCCGGACCCGGGACCACAACCTGGCCTCATGGTGGCAAAGCGGGCATTCCGGCACTGTTGGCGTCCTTTGTGGACTGTCAGTAGGCCGAGATCTCGGAGCCTTAAGTTCCTGGCATGGGCGATCAGGAGCGGAGCGGCGAAGCGGATCGTCCCCGGGACGCGGCAGCAGCCTTGGTCACGAGCAGGACACCAGGCCGGTGAGCACCACCAGTGCGCCCGCGACCAGTGCCGGGGCCAGCAACGCGGTGAGCCCGCCGGTCACGGCGGCGAGGCGGGCGGCCGCCCGGTTGGTGCGGGCCGGTCGTTCCCGGAGCCGGTCGAGCCGGATGGCGGTGTCGCCGCCGGCCATGGCGAGCGCTCGCCATGGCCCGCCGCCGGCGCGGATCGAAAGCAGCGCGGAGCACAACGGCCCGGTGCCGCACTGGGCAGCCGCGGCGTGGTCGGCCGACAGTTCGACGAGCAGCCGCACGGCGGCGGGCAGTTCCCGCATCAGCGGGACGAACCGCACAGTGCGGCCGAGAATGTCCGCGCACGCGGTAAGCAGGTGATGATGGCCGCGGACATGGGCCCGCTCGTGGGCCAGGACGGCGTCGAGTTCCGGTACCGAAAGCCGGGCGGCGAGCCCTTCGCTGGCGACGATCATCGCGCGCCGCCCGCCGAGGCTGTAGGCGACCGGCTCGTCGTGCGGCAGCCACAGCGTCGGCACGGACCGGGAGCCGGCCGAGCCGCACAACCGCAGGGCGGCCAGGTGGCGGCGGTACTGGCGATTGCGGCTCCGGCGCCGCCCGGCCGAGGCCACCGCCAGCCGGACGGCTCCGGCGAGGGCGAAGGCTCCCGCGCTCGCGCCGACGACCGGGTCCAGCAGCGGCACTTCGCCGTGGCTGAGCGCGGCCCAGCAGTCGTGCAGCGCCCGCAGCACCGCGTCGGCCGGGCCGTGCCCGGGCAGCACGAGCAGCAGCACTCCCGCGACAGCGCCCGCCAGGACCCCGGCGGCGCTCAGCAGCCACCAGGCGATCGCGGTGCCGGGAGAGATCCGGCCTGCGGCCAGCCTGCTCAGCGGGCGTGGCGACCACCAGCCCACGAACACGGCCCCGAGCAGGAGCGCCGCCGCGACGATCACCGCTTCCGCGACTTCCGGCGCAGCGCCCGGCGGAGGATGTCCGACTCCTCCTCGGACGCCGTCTGGACGAAGTGCAGCAGGACCGATTCCCGGTCCTCGGTGGAGTCCAGCAGATCGCGCACCGTCTGCGCGGTCGCCTCCTCGCGGGAGGCGGTCGCCTGGTAGTGGTACGCGCGGTTCCGCATCTCGCGCTCGACCCAGCCCTTGCGGTGCAGGTTGTCCAGCACCGTCATCACCGTGGTGTACGCGAGATCGCGGTGCTGGTTGAGCTCGTCGAGCACTTCCCGGACCCGCATGGGTTCCGCCGCGTTCCAGAGCACGTCCATCACCGACGCCTCGAGCTCGCCCAGTTTCAGCATGGCACCTCCGGGGATCAGGATACTTGCTCCGCCGGGATCACCCGACGATGCGCCGTGCTCCCATCAGGTGCCCGTCCCCGCGGATCGGCCGCACGTCGACCAGCTGGCCCTCGGTGGGCGCGTCGACCATCTTGCCGTTGCCGACGTACATGCCCACGTGATGGATCGCGCCGGCGCTGCCGGAACCGTCGTCGTAGAACAGCAGATCGCCCGCGACGAGCTGGTCCAGCGGCACGGCTTTGCCTGAGGTGAACTGCTGCCGGCTCGTCCGGGGCAAGGTGATCCCGGCTTGTTTGTACGCCCACGAGGTCAGCCCGGAGCAGTCGAACTGGCTCGGGCCGGTGGCGCCCCACTGGTATTCGGAACCGCGTTTGGACAGCGCCGCCTGCAGCGCGTCGTTCGCCGCGCCTGGAGGACCGAGATAGGAACCGCTGTCCTGCACCTGTCCCAGCTTCGTGCGGGCGGCCGAGGGCAGCTGCGCCAGCGCCTTGCGCACCTCGCCGATCTGCTTGTCGAGATCCGTCTTGCGTCCCTGGACTTCTTCCAGCGCGGTGGCGGCGTCGTTCGCGGCCAGCTGCGCCGATTTCTGCGCCTTCTCCGCGGCGGCCTTCGCGTTGTTCGCGGAGGCGACCGCGCGCTGCAGGCCGGTCAGTGTTTCGTTCTTCCGCTCCGCGAGCAGGGAGAGGATGGAGGCGCGATCGAGGAACTCCTGCCGGTTGCTGCTGTCGAGAAGCAGGGCTGTGTTGCTCAATTGGCCGCCTTCGAGCGCGGCGTTCGCGACCTGGTTCGCTTGCGGACGGAGCCGGTCGATCGCCGCCTGCGCGCCGACGACCTCGCCGTTGGCCTTGGCCACGGCCGCGTCGGCCGCGGCACGGTCGTTCTGCCGGGCGGTGAGCGACTCCTGTGCGCCCAGGAGGTCCTCGTCGGCCTTGGCCGCTTGTGCGCCGAGTTCCTGGTAGCGCTGCATCGGATCCTGGCTGCCGCCCGGGGGCGGCGCGGCCTGCGCCGCCGCGGGCAGGGTGGCCAATCCCAGGACGACGAGTGCGGCGGTGGCGGCTATCGGATGTCGGAAGGCACGACGCCGTTGCGGTGTCACGGGTGCTGAATCTCCTGTCGTGGGGACCTGCGTTCGGGGTGGACCGCCCCGCCGGCCCGCGGTCACATTAAGGTAACGCGCGGATCTTGTCCACTATCGCATCTAGTACTAGCGAAGCAGTTGTCGGAATCCGGTGAACAGGAAGGAAAACGTTCGTGCGGGAACGCACGAACCCGGGAGTAGACCCGGAGAACGGCAAAGCGGTGCGCCGGGGCCACGGCGGCCGTGGCCCCGGCGGCCCGGGTCAGCCCTGCGAGAGCAGCCCCTGCATTTCGGTGATCTCGGCCTGCTGGCCGTCGATGATCTTCTGCGCGAGCGCCTTGGCGTCGGCGTTGCCGCCCTTGGCCAGTTCCGTCTTGGCCATGTCGACCGCGCCCTGGTGGTGCTTGATCATCATGCCGAGCCACATCTTGTCGAACTCGGCGCCCTTCATCGTGTCGAGCTTGGCCATGTCCGCGTCGGACATCATGCCCGGCATCGACCCGCCCGGCATCGGCATCGAGGACGACGAGCCCATCCCCGGCATCGACGACATCCCCGGCATGTTGTGGTCGCTCATGCCCGGCATGGCCGAAGCGGAGGAAGAAGCGGCGCCCCACGCGGTGAGCCAGCCTTGCATCTGCTGGATCTCCGGGTCCTGAGCTTTGTCGATCCGGCCGGCGAGGTCGACGACCTTCGGGTTGGTGCTGCGCGAGGACACCATCTTCGCCATGTCCAGTGCCTGCTTGTGGTGCGGGATCATCTGCTGGGCGAAAGCGACGTCGTCGTTGTTGTGGCCCGCGGCCTGCTGGTTCGACGCGGGCGCGGGGGCGGACGACGAGCCCATCTGCATGCCGGACGGCTGATCGCCGCTGTTGCAGGCGCTGAGCGCGAGGGCCGACGCCACCGCGATGCCGCTGATCACCAGAGTTTTGCGCACGACAAATCCTTCTCTCGAAAAGTGATTGCTGAAATGACCGGTGGGGACCAGGCAGGCCCGGCCGGTCAGGTCCGCAGCACGCAGAGAGAAGCAAGGACCAGGCGGCCGCGTCTGTCCGGCGGCCGCCCGGGGACGGGCGAGCCGCGCGGACCGGCGGGGACCGGGAGCTTCGCGGCGGAATGCCTGCGGAAAGCCAGCAGCGCGAGCACCAGTGCGCCGACCGCGTACAGCACGGCGAGACAGAGGTGCAGCATCGTGTGCGCGCCGCCCGGCGTGCCGGGGTGTTCCTCGCCCGAGCCGGTGGGGGCCGCGTCTGCCATCGCGATGGGCGCGTCCGCCATCGCGGCGGGCACGGCGGCCGGGGCCATCGCGTGCGCGGAACCGCCGGGGAGGCTGATGTGGTGCATGGCGGCGATGCACAGCGCCAGCGCACCCAGCAGAAGGATCTGCCGGATGCCGCCGAGCCGGTTCGCCGCCATGCCCCCACCGTACTCAGGCACCGGGCCGCCGACGCTGCCGAGCCCGTCCGAGTGCTATGTCACCCAGTACGAGCGGGGGTAGTCGGCGGCCCGTGTTCAGGCCGCCGGGGCGAGCCGGTTCGCCGCGCCGAGGCTCCGGATCGCCCACGCGCAGGCTGCCCCGAGCAGGGCCAGGATCAACCACGGCGCGGCGGGCACCCCGGCGTCCCGGGCCAGGTCCAGCACGGTCCCGGTGAAGAGGTTGCCGAGCAGGATCCCGACTCCCACCACCGTGTTGTACAGCCCGTAGTGGGTGGCGACGAGCCGATTGCCCGACAGCGCGACGATGGTGTCCATTTCGAACGGGAACACCACCAGCGTGCCCAAAGCCAGCAGCGCCGCGGAGAGGATCAGCGGGACCCAGGTCAGGACTGCGGGGCCGCCGGCGGCACCGGCGGTCAGCGCGGGCGGCAGGAACGCCGCGGCCATCAGCAGCAGGCCGGTGGCGAGGCAGCGGCCCGGGCTCCACCGTTCGCGGCACCAGGCGGTGATCCGGAGCTGCCCGGCGATCGCGAGGGCGCCGGACAGTCCGAAAAGGATCGCGACCAAGGCGGTGCCGGAGAAACCGGGGCCGGCGATCCGGCGCGCCTCGAGCGGCAGCGCGAGGTACACCTGGAACGACAGCACGTACGAGCCGATCATGGCGAGCGAGAACAGCACGAACGAGCGGTTCCGGAACACCCCGGCCCAGTCTTGCCGGATCGAGCGCGGCTGCGCGGGACGCTCGGCCGAGTGCGCCGGCAGCGCGCGGATCTGCAGGACCGTGAGCACCGCGAACACCGCGGCCGCGGTCAGGCAGGTCACCTTGAACGCCACGCTGGTCAAGACGAGCCCGACGACCGGGCCCAGCAGGATGCCGGTCTGGTAGAAGACGTTGAACAGCGCGAACGCCTCGACCCGCCGCTCGCCCGCGTCCGCCGCCAGGTAGGCGCGCACGGCCGGGTTGAACAGCGCACCGGCGAACCCGGTGGCGGCCGAGGCGATGATCAGCGCCGGGACCGAATCGACCAGGCCCAGCAGGGCGAACCCGCCGGTGCGCAGCGCGCAGCCGGCGATGATGAGCGGCTTGTAGCCCAGCCGGTCGGCCAGCGTGCCGCCGATCAGGAACATGCCCTGCTGGGAGAAGTTGCGCACGCCCATCACCAGCCCGACGACCCAGCCGGCCAGCGCGAGGTCCGCCGACAGGTGCGAGGCCAGATACGGCATCAGCATGTAGAAGCCGAGGTTGATGGTGAGCTGGTTGAGCATGAGCAGCCGGGAAGGCCGGTCGAAGGACCGGTACCGGGTGATGAGCGAGGTCACCGGACCACCGCCAGGGTCGGGTCGACGACGTGCGTGCACCGGGTCCAGCGCTGCACGACCCGGTCGGCGGGAGCGCCGATGCGGTCGGGTTCCGCGGCGGGCGGCGCGTCGAGGAGACCGTGCTGCCGGCAGTAGTCGTCGTTGTAGACGGTGTCGAAGTACCGGTTCGGTCCGTCCGGGAAGACGGCGGCGATCCGGGCGTCGGCGGGTTCGGTGCGGGCCAGCCATCCGGCGACGTGCGCGACCGCGCCTACGCTCCAGCCGCCGGTGGCGTGGTGGGACGCGGCGAGCCGGCGGCAGGTCCAGGCCGCTTCCGCGGGGGAGACCCAGTGGACCTCGTCGAACCCCGCGTAGTCGACGTTGCGCGGGTAGATGCTGGAGCCGAGCCCGCGCATGAGCCGGGGTGCCGCGGGCTGGCCGAAGATGGTCGAGCCCACCGTGTCCACGCCGACGACCTTCAGGTGCGGGAAGTATTCCCGCAGCACCCGCGAGACCCCGGCGGAGTGGCCGCCGGTGCCGACCGAGCAGACGAGCACGTCGACCCGGCCGAGCTGGGCGACCAGTTCCAGGGCGAGCGGCGCGTAGGCCGCGACGTTGTCCGGGTTGTGGTACTGGTCCGGGCAGTAGGCTCCCGGCCGCTCGGCGAGCAGCCGGCGCACCCGTTCGCGGCGGGCTTCCTGCCAGCCGCCGGTCGGGTGCGGTTCGGTCACGAGCTCGACCCGGGCGCCGTAGGCGGACAGCATCCGGTGCACGATCGGCTCCAGGCCTGGATCGGTCACCACCGTCACAGGGTGGCCGTGCACGATGCCTGCCAGTGCGAGCCCGAGGCCCAGCGTGCCGCTCGTCGATTCGACGATCGGGGCTCCGGGGGCCAGTTCGCCGCGGGCACGGGCCTGCTCGACCATGTGCAGTGCGGGCCGGTCTTTCATGCCGCCGGGGTTGAATCCTTCGAGCTTGGCCCAGAAGCCGCGTCCCGCGGAGGCGAAGGGCTGATCGACCCAGAGCACCGGGGTGTTGCCGACCGCGCGGGCCGGGCTGTGGCACCGCGCGGCGGCGGTGAGCAGTTGAGGGGGAGAATTCGTTGCGGCAGGGGGCAAGACGGTTTCCATCGAGTCTCTTTTCGCGTGAGTGCCGCGGGCGCGGCGGAACGGGGTGACGGCAGGGGTTCCGGCGCCCGTCAGATCCGCGAGACGCAGAGCTCGATCAGAAGTGCCGAGCCGGGGGATCCCCGGGGCGGCGGCCGTGCGGCCCATGGGCGCGACAGCGGGCGCGCCCCGGGCACCAGGCAGGCCGCGGCTGCCGTGGTGAGCACGGCCAGCCACAGGAAGTCGTTGGCGCTGCGAAGGAATCGGCAGAGCGTGTCGCTGCCGTCGTGGCCGTGGTGCCCTGATCCGCATCCCGGGTCGCTCGGCACCGCCGCGGTGTCGTTCGCGGCCGCGGCGTGCACGACGGCGGACCCGGCGTGGCCGGTCTCGCAGCAGGGTTGCGCGTGCAGGACCAGGAAACCGAACAGCACAGCGAAGACGGCCAGGGCGCGCCAGCCGGCGCGACGCTTCGTGGCGGAATGACACCTCACAGTCAGCGGACCGTATCAGCGATGATCTTGTGCTCGCCACGTTCTGCGGCTGCGATCACCTTGCCATGACTGCGGATTCACTCGTTTGATATGACTACTACGTACGGTAGTTGAAATCCGCGTGACGGGAATCCGACGAACGGCCGGAGCCGGTCGGGTCAGCGGCTGTCCGCCGACCGGCGCACGCGGCTACTACTCTACTAAGTAGAGAAGTAGAAATCGGCCCCCTTGCGACTTTCGTAGCTGTGCCACCGGATCACGCCGGGCTACTTTCATGCGCACTGTCCGCACTCCCGGACGGGTCCCCACGGAAATCGCAAGGAGTTTGCCATGCGCAAATGGCGGCTGCTTTTCCTCACGTCGTTCGCGGTCGCGGCTCTCGCGGCCACTACGGCGGAGGCGTCGGCAAGCAACAGCTGGAACGGATACCACTGGGCTCGCTCGTCCACCTCCAGCACGGTGCGCCTGACCGTGCTCGACAGCGTCACGTCGAGCTGGGACGCCAACCTCAGCAAGGCCAATGCCGACTGGAACCGGTCACCGGTGTTCGAGAACACCCTTTCCACGAGCGACAGCAGCGCGACGACCCGGCGCAGCTGCCCCGCGGCGGCCGGGAAAGTCCGGGTGTGCAACTACACCTACGGCAGCACCGGCTGGCTCGGCGTCGCCGAAATCGATTTGTCGAGCGGCACCCACATCGCGTGGGGAACCACGAAGGTCAACGATTCCTATTCGATGGGGACTTACGCCAAACAGCACGTGATTTGCCAGGAGGTGGGCCACGACTTCGGCCTGGACCACCAGTTCACCAACGCGGGTTCGTGCATGGACTACGCCGGGCAGAGCGACCCGGCCTACGTTTCCCCCAATTCGCACGACTACAGCGAACTGCTCTCGATTTACAACCACGGAGACGGTTCGGCCGCGGCCTCGAACGGCTCGCAGTCGAAGATCGTCGCCGGGGGCGTCGTGACCTCGATCTTCTGGAAGGACTGACCGTCGCGCACCGGCCGGCCCGGCACCTCCGGGGCGGCCGGTGTCCCCTTGTGCGAGGAGATTCCATGAAACCAGCGGTGCCGACAGCTTTTCTGGGAATGCTCGCGGTCGTGGCGGGCGGCTGCAGCTCGGCGGCTCCCCGGGGCGACTCCATTCCTTCGCATCAGCCGTCCGCGGTCAAGGTCCCGTCCGGGACGGTCGACATCGTCGTGGCGGAGCCGGCCAGCCGTGCGGGCCGCGCCGTCCGCTATTTCCGGCTTGAAGACGGCCAGGGAAAAGCGGTGCTGGAGCGTGAATTCCGGACCGCTCCGGCGGAGTTGTCCGCGCCGTTGGCGGTCGGCCGCTACCGGGTGGTCACTTGGACCAGGGACTGCACCGGCGCCTGCCGGGATGCCGTGGACGCGAACCTCGGCCGGGCAGCCGGCATTTGCGGAACCCGTATTACCGTCCCGAATGAAGCGGTGACACGGGTTTCCGTCAGTGCACCGTCCGGTGTGGACTGTTCGATGCGGACAGGCTAGGGCGTCGCGGGTGTGCGGCCGGACTGGCCGAGCAGGACCACGAGCACCGAAACCAGCGCGGATACGGCCACGACTCCGCCGACCAGTTCGGCCGACCAGCGAATACCGTAGGACAGTTGCACCGCCGCCAGCACCCCGGACCACAACAGGACCGGGACGATTCCCGCAGCCGCCAGTGATTGTGCGCGGCGCGACGCTCCCGCTCGTCGTACGCCGTAGAGAGCGGCATCGGCTGCGAGCCCGGCGACAGCGGCGGCGAGAACGACCCGCCCGCCGGTGAAGCCGAAGTCGACGAGCGTGGACGCGAGAACCGCGTGCGCGGTCAGGAACACCGTGGTGGCGCCGAACGGCAGCTTCCACGTCCGGGCGAGGTAGGCCAGCGGCGCGACGACTACGAGGGAGGTCAGCACGTAGCTGCCCAGTCCGGCCTCTGCCCTGGTCTCCGCCGCGATGTGGGCCGGGTGCCCTCGGGGAAGTGCCCGACCGTGTAGACCGGGGCATCGCTGAAGAATCCGGACAGGAAGCTCAACGCGAACGCCGCGACCGCCGACAATGCCAGCAGCGCCAGCACTGTCGCCGCCAGCGACGGTTCGCCTTTCACCCGAGCCGACAGGACCGGCCCCGCCAACAGGAACCCGGCACCGGCGAACAACAGCAGATGCGACGGGCTCAGCAACGCGTCGATCCCGGCCTCGATGCCGAACACCTCGTGCCACGCGAGATCGGCCGCGCCTCCCGCGGCGAAGATCCCGGCGCCCACGAGCGGCCAGCCGTATCCCGCCGGAGGGGCGAGGACCGCCCGCCAGGGCGGCGCCGTTCCGCGCCGCCGCCAGCCCATCGCCAGCAACCAGAGGCCGAGCAGGAGCAGGCCGCCGTAGAGCAGTCCGTGCCACGGCGTGAAGAACGAATCCGGCAGGCCCAGCCAGTGCGCCCGCCCGTCGAGGAACACCGCGACGACGAGCCACAGGCCCAGCAGCGCGGCTCCGATGTCCTCCCAGCGGGCGCTGAACGCGCGACCGGCAGGGGCGAGGCCGGACCGGCTCGCGGTCGTTGCTGCTTCCCGATGCGTGACCATCACGTCCTCCTATACCGGGCAGGGGTATCGAATAACCTGAAGATATACCCCGTGGGGGTATTAGGCAAGCGTGAGGTGCGCTGCCGCGGCGAGCGGGGGACATCGGTACGGCGCGGACGATCTGTCCGGGTGGCGGTCATCCTGTGTGCCAAAGAGGCTGGGCTCGGCCTGCTGTGGCAGCGCGCGGAAATTCGGCGCCGGATGGTCGGTTCGCGGGCGTCACTGGACCTGATCGAGTGCGCTTTGGGCTGCGATCACGAGGATTTCATGCGGCGCGCCCGTTTTCGTGCGGTCGCGGCAGGCGGTCCTGGGATCGAGGCGGGCACGGACGCGGGCCTCGGAGGAACGAGGCCCGCGTCCGCGTTACGCGCCGGCCGAGGGGGAGGGTCCGGCGCGGCCGCGAGACAGCATGCGGGAAGCTCGCGACATAACCGACATACTAGGAAACTTAGTAATTGATGGCAAGGCGGGATTCCGGAAGGCTCCTCGCGTACTACGATCTCGCTTAGTAGAGGTGGCTGGTGCGAGGAGTTGTGACATGCCGAAGGTGTCGACGAGAGGGCGCGACCGCCGCGCGAGGCAGCGCGCGCTCGAGGCCGGGGTCCGCCGCGCGGCGGTCAAGCCCGAGAAGGCCGGCTACACCGGCGCGTACCGGAAATGGCTCGTCGTGCGGGTCGCGGGTTTCGTGCTGATGGGGGTCGGGGTCGTGATGGCGATCGTCCACATCGGAGCGCACCTGGGGAAGTTCTCCTTGCTGCCGACGGTGGGCTTGCAGGACCTGCTGATCGGCTGGCCGATGGCGGGCGTGCTGTTCCTCATCGGCGGGGTGTTCGCGGGCCGGCGGTTTCGCGCCTGACCGTCCTGCGCCGCAGGAGCACCGCGCCGAGCAGGGCTCCGGCGAGCGCGCCCGCGACATTGGCGAGCACGTCGGCGAGGCTGCACCACCGGCCGGGGATCTGCGATTGGGCCAGTTCGATCGCGGGCGGCAGCGTGAGGGCGAGCACGACTGCGGGTACGGTGCGGCCGACGGTGAGCACTGCCGAGGCGGTCAGCGGCAGGAGAAGGAGCAGGTTGAGCACGTTGCCGGCGATCCCGCCGCCAGAGTTCAGCACCGTGCCCACGAGGTCGGGGAAGTCCTCGGGCAGGCAGGCGTGCAGGCCGTTGGTGTGCCGCTCGCTGCCGGGTGGCAGAGTGAGCGCGAGAACCGCGGACAACAGCACGACGGTGATCAGGATGCCGCGCGCGGGCCACTCGGTCCGCTTGGCCAGCGGCCGGGCCGCGGAGAGGCCGACGAGTGCGCCGAGGGCCAGTACGGCAATGGTCCAGGCGGACACGGGCACGACGGCGCCGAATACCAGCACGGCTGCTCCTCGCTGCAGTCCGGCGGGGAAGCCGGGCGGGACACGGGAGCCGACATAATACTAAGTGAAATAGTATCAACGGGGTGAGTTCATTGCGTCTACCATGCTGCGGAACGGATCCGGTGCGGTCCTGGGAACCGGCGTGACCGAGACAGCGGAGGAAGCCGCTCCGGTCCGGACGAGGTCGCGGGTGCGGCTGCACCCGGTGCTGGTGGCCGTCCCGATCGGATGCTGGTTCGCGAGCACGGTGCTGGACCTGGCGGCGCGCTCGCACGATCCACGGGAATTCACCACCGCGGCAACGTGGCTGGTCGGGATCGGGCTGCTCGGCGCAGCGGTCGCCGGGTTCGCGGGATTTGTCGACGGGTTGCCGATCCGCTCGGGCACTGCCGCCTACCGGCGCCTGCTGGTGCACCTGAGCCTGGCGATGGCGCTCATCCTGGCGTACCTGGTCGAGTACGTGCTCCGGCTGGGCGCTCCGCCCGACCGGGCGATCCCGGCGGGCGTGCTGGTTTACGCGCTCGCCAACGCGGCGGCGCTCGTGGCGACCGTGGTGTGGGGCGCGCTGGTCGCGCACCGGCTCGGGACTGCGCTGCCGGATGGTGGCGGCGAAGGCTGACACGGATCGGACCGCCAGACGGCATCGGTAGTTCGTGGGTGAGCACCCGGACGTGAAGCGCGAGGCGGCGAGGTGCGGGCGGTTGCCGAGGCGGCGATCCGTGCAGCAGCAGAGGCAGGACAACCCGGCCGACCTGATCAACGTCGCGTGGAGGAGCTGGTGCGGCCTGCTGAGGGTCGCCGGGGCACGTGACGCCGGACGCGATGGCAGCCGTGCTCCGCACGGATGTCAACCCGCGGTTCACTACGATGGTCGCGGCCCGGGCTGACGGGCCGAGTGTGCCTGCCTGGATCGCGGCCCGGTGGCGGACCCGGCCGCGCGGCGTAGCGAGTTCGATCGGACGAAGACCTGGGCGCAGGCGACCACGCTGGGCAAGTTCCAAGGCACGACTGGCGGATTTGCAGGCACCGCACGCGATCGGCCCGGCCGGGCTGTGGTTGGAGGGGCGTGCTGCCGGGGAATGTCGTGCGCTTCGCCGGTGAGGCACGGATGGCTGCGTCGACATGTGCGAGACCGGCGACTCGAAGTGGGTGACGTTGCTGATCAGCCCGCTGCACAGTAGCGGATCGAGGAGAGTCGCGGTGATTGCCATGTTCTGAAGCACATGGCTGGGACTGTGCGAGCGAGCAGCGGAACGGCTGGCGGCGCTTCAGGACGAGCGGCGGAAGCTGAGTGGCTGGGCGGCGCAGCTGTCTGCGGCGTTCGAGCGGTGTCGGCCTACCACGGCAACAACTAACTGCCCTCGCTGGAGGGGATCTGCCGCTCGCGCCGCCGGTCGCTGTTCACCCTGGTCGACGTTCGATCTTGAGGGTCGAGGTCGAGTTCACGAATTTGGTGGGCTGTGATCCGATCTTGATCTCGCGGGATCACGGTGCCGAGTCCCTCGTGGTGCCATCGGTGGCGCGGAGACTGGCCAGAACCAGCACAGCGCCGCCGACGGTGATGAAGACATCGGCGAGGTTGAATGTGGGGAACCAGCCGGTGTGCAGGTAGTCGGTCACGACCCCGTCGGCGGCCCGGTCGGCGAGGTTGGCGATCGCCCCGGCCAGCACCGCGGCCAGCCCCAGCCGTACAGCCAGGTTCGCCGTGCGTGCTTTGCGCCAGGCGAACACCGCGAGCCCGGCGACGATCAACCCGGTGACACCGAGCACCACCCAACCGGGCAGGGTGTCGCCGAGGCTGAACGCCACCCCGGAGTTGAACGTCAGCCGCAGCTGAATCACCCCGAGATCGGCCGACGTCCCGTCAGCCAAGGCCCCGCTCGCCCAGGCTTTCAGGCCGAGGTCGAGCGCGGCCAGCAGCGCGGCGGTGGCCGCCAGCGCGACCCGTGCTCGGGTCACTCTGGCCGTGCGAGTGGGTTGACCGGTCGTCACGAGGACACCCCGACCGCGGCGGACATCGACGCCGTCTGCCTGCGACCTCCTGTGATCTGCAGGGACTTGGTGCGGCCGGCGCGGACGCCGTTGGCGATGACGACGACCTCGGCCAACTCATGCACCAGTACCACCGCGGCCAAGCCGACCACGCCGAACAACGCCAGCGGGATCAACACGGTGATCAACCCGAGGGACAGGCCGACGTTCTGCAGCATGATCCGCCGGGCGCGGCGGGCGTGGGTGAACGCCTGCGGCAGGTGCCGCAGGTCCTCGCCCATGAGCGCGACGTCAGCGGTCTCGATCGCCACGTCGGTGCCCATCGCGCCCATCGCGATGCCCAGATCGGCGGTGGCCAGGGCCGGCGCGTCGTTGACGCCGTCGCCCACCATCGCGGTGGAGCGCTGGCTGCGCAGCTGTTCGATCAGGCGAGCCTTGTCCTCCGGGCGGAGTTCGGCGTGCACGTTTTCGATCCCGACGTCCTTCGCCAGTGCGGTGGCGGTGGCGTGGTTGTCGCCGGTGAGCATCGCGACGTGGTAGCCGTCCCGGCGAAGCTGCGCCACCACCTCGACGGCTTCCGGGCGAAGCTCGTCGCGGACCGCGATCGCGCCGACGACCTGGCCGTCCTGCTCGACCAGCACCGCGGTCGCGCCGGCCTGCTGCATCCGCGCCACGTCCGTCGCCAGTGAGCTGGGTTCGAGCCAGCCGGGACGCCCCAGCCGAACGGTGCGCCCGTCCAGACGGCCGGTGAGACCCGCCCCGGTGACCGCCTCCACGGCCGAGGCCGGGGTGACCTCGTCGACCGCGGCAAGGATCGCCCTCGCGAGAGGATGTTCGCTGCGGGCCTCCAATGCTGCTGCCAGGTGCAGGACCTGCTCGCGGCTCGCGCCATGGGTGGTGGCGACGTCGATGACGGCGGGCCGGTTCGCGGTGAGGGTGCCGGTCTTGTCCAACGCGACTCCGCGGACCGCACCGAGCGCTTCGAGGGCGGCACCGCCCTTGACCAGCACGCCGAGCTTGCTGGCCGCGCCGACCGCGGCCACGACCGCGACGGGCACGGAGATCGCCAGCGCGCACGGGGAGGCGGCGACGAGCACGACCAGGGCACGCTCGATCCAGGTGACCGGGTCGCCGAGCAGGCTGCCGACCGCAGCGATCAGCGCGGCGGCGATCATGATGCCCGGCACCAACGGTTTCGCGATGCGGTCCGCGAGGCGTTGGGAGGCGCCCTTACGGGCCTGTTCGGCTTCCACGATCCGCACGATCCGCGCCAGGGAGTTGTCCTCCGCGGTGGTGGTGACCTCGACTTCGAGCACGCCGGTGCCGTTGATCGATCCAGCGAACACCTCGCTGCCGGGACCTGCCTCGACCGGCACCGATTCGCCGGTGATCGCCGAGACGTCCAAGGCAGTACGGCCGTCGCGGATGATGCCGTCGGTGGCGATTCGCTCACCGGGCTTGACCAGCATGCTGTCGCCGACCCGCAGCTCGGCCGGCGACACCATGACCTCCGTGCCGTCGCGCAAGACGGTGGCCTGCTCGGGAACCAGGGACAGCAGGGCACGCAGGCCGCGACGGGTGCGGGCCAGCGAGTACTCCTCCAGGCCCTCACTGATGGAGAACAGGAAAGCCAGCATCGAGGCCTCGCCGACCTCGCCGAGAATGACCGCGCCGACCGCGGCGATCGTCATCAGCGTGCCGACCCCGATCTTGCCCTTCACCAGCCGCTTCAGCGTGGACGGGACGAAGGTGTAGGCACCGGCCAGCAACGCCGCCACCTCCAGCACCAGCTCCACCGGCCGCGCCGCGCCGGCCCAGCCGGCGATCAGCGCGGCGAGCAGGAACGCTCCAGAGCTCGCCGCGAACTGCAGTTCCTTGACTTGCCACAGCCGCTCCGGCTCGTGCTCCTCGGCCTCCACGCTCACAGGTTCTTCGTGGCCGCAGCCGCACGCGTCACTCATCGAGCACTCTCCTTGCTATCCCGAATCACGCTGTCCGGGGTTGCGTCGGCCGCGGCGTCGGTGCCGTAGTTCGGGCACAGCGCCACCGCGTTGCCGGTCGCGGCCAGCAGCGTCTCCGCCGACGCCAGCAGGTCCATCAACTCCGGCCGGGCGAGGCTGTAGAACACCTGCCGGCCCTGCGGGCGGCCCACCACCAGCGCGCAATCACGCAGGCAGGCCACGTGCGCCGAGACCGTGGACTGCGCCATCCCCAGCGCGGCCACCAGGTCTGCGACCCGCGCCTCCCCATGAGCGAGGCGTTGCACGATCGCCAGCCGGGTGGCGTCGGAGAGACTGTGGAACAGCGCCACCGCCGGGTCCAAGCCCGCGCCCACGCTCGACGCGAGGCATCCATCCCTGCTTATCATCGCCACAAGACGATGATAGCAGCAATTGGCGATTCAAACGACAACGACTGCGTCAGAGGACGTGCCCGGACTCGCTCGGACCCCAGTAATCCATTTATGCGCATATCACTATACTTGAGGCAGGATAGGCAGCGGACGTGAGCGATGACGACGCGAGAGGTGCAGCGATGAGTAGCGCGACAGGCGAGCAGCCGACAGGCGGCGGGGCGGGGTTGTTGTGCCCGAAATGTGTGTCCCAGATGCTGCCGGTGAACCGGTTCGGGGTGGAGATCGACCAGTGCACCGGTTGCGGCGGGGTATTCCTCGACCGCGGCGAGATGGAACAGCTGGCCACGGCGGAGGCCAGGTTCTACGCCGCCGCCCAGCCCACCCCGCCGTCGCAGCCTGCGCCGCCGCAGTACGCGGCACCGGCTCAGCCGTACTACCCGCCACCCGCCTACGGCGAGCGCCGCCATGGCGGCGGGTTCCTGGGTGAGCTGTTCGGGCAGCACGAGTACCGTCCGCAGCACGGAGGGCACCACGGTGGCCACCACTGAACACCAGGCCCAACGTGCCGGGCAGGCGGAGGGGACCGGCGAGACCGGACACGGACACGGGCACGGGGTGTCGGCGAACGCGGACCGGAAGTGGCTCGGTCTCGCGCTCGGGCTGATCGTGGCGTTCATGACGGCCGAGGTGGTGGTCGGGCTGATCGCCGGATCGCTGGCGCTGATCTCCGACGCCGGGCACATGCTCACCGACGCCGCGTCGATCGTGCTCGCGCTCATCGCGATCCGGCTGGCGGCCCGGCCCGCGCGCGGCAACTACACCTACGGCCTCAAACGCGCCGAGATCCTCTCCGCCCAGGCCAACGGCATCACCCTGCTGTTGCTGACCGCGTGGTTCGTCTACGAGGGCGTACGCCGGCTCATCGACCCCCCACCGGTGGAGGGGCTGCTGGTGTTCATCACCGCACTGGTGGGCATCGCGGTCAACGTGGCCGCGTCCTGGTGCATCAGCCGCGCCAACCGGTCCAGCCTGAACGTCGAGGGTGCGTTCCAGCACATCCTCAACGACCTCTACGCGTTCATCGCGACCGCGGTCGCCGGTGGCGTGATCCTCTGGACCGGCTTCGCCCGCGCGGACGCCATCGCCGCGTTGATCGTCGCGGCGCTGATGGCCAAGGCGGGCTGGGGCCTGGTCAAGGAATCCGGGCGGATCTTCCTCGAAGCCGCCCCCGCGCACCTGGACCCCGAGGCGATCGGCGGCGAGTTGGCCGCCGTGCCCGACGTAGTGCAGATTCACGACCTGCACATCTGGCAGATCACCTCCGGCGACACCGCGCTGTCCGCGCACATCCTCGTCAAACCGGGCGCCGACTGCCACGCCATCCGCCAGGGCGTCGAGGAGATCATGCGCGCACGCCACCACCTGGAACACACCACCCTGCAGGTCGACCACACCACACCCGAGGCCGACGACGAGCACTGCGACCACCCGCACGGCCGGACCTACCGACCCCAGCCATGAACCCCGGCCCAGGTCAGCTCAACGTTTCCACGCGGGCCTGGGCCGGCCGCGCCCGCACGGAGGAACCCACCATGACGACCACGCTACTGGCCGCCGGCTCAGGCACGGCCGGAGTCTGGACCCTGATCGCCATCGTCGTCGCCCTCGCCGCCGCGCTCACCGGAATCGGCATCGCCCAAGCCCGCGACCCCGAACGCCGCCGCATCGCCGCCCAGGCGGGCGAAGCCGGCGCCACCACGACCGGCATGCCCTCCGGAGTCGAGGATCCTGACGGTGCCGCGGCAGGCGACGACGCGGCCGACGACCGCCCGGATGACGGCCTTCCCGAGAGCAGAACGAGAGGCTCCGAGGACGGGGCCGCGCCGAATTCCCCGTAACCGCCCGACGGTGACAGCGGCCTGAGCGAGCATCCGCGTGGCCGTGACCCGAGACCGACAGGACCCGTGACGCAGCCATCATGCCGACCGTTTCCTTGCCACCCTTGACCTGGACCACCGCGCTCACCGCATGGTCCTGGCATCCCGCACCGATCGCGGCGATGCTGGCCTTCGGTCTCTGGTACGCCCTGCGCGTGCGGAAGCTCCGCCGAGCCGGTGGCACCTGGCCCGCAAGCCGCATCGTGTGGTGCTACAGCGGGCTCGGCAGTTACGCCCTCGTCACCGTGACCTCGATCGGGGCCTATCAGAACGTTCTCTTCAGCGTCCGCGCCATCCAAGTCGTCACGCTGCTGATGATCACACCGCAATTCCTCGCCCACGCCCTGCCCGCCCGACTCGCCCGCGACACCGCAACCCCGGCAACCAGGGCACGGTGCAGCCGCATCCTGCACTCGGCCGCCATGCGGGCCGTCACCCATCCGCTGATCGGCGTGCTAGTGCTGCTCGGCGTACCCATCGCGCTCTACGGCAGCGGCTGGTACGAAGCCGGGCTGCGCAGCCACTGGACCAGCGAACTCACCCAAGCCGCGCTACTGATCGCCGGGGCACACTACTTCTGGACCCGCCTGCAACGCGATCCCGTGCCCAAGCTGTACCCGCACGTCGTCTCGGTCGGACTGACCTTCGCCGAAGTCGCCCTCGACGTCATCGTCCCCATCGCCCTGCTCATGTCCGGCAGCCTCGTCGCCGCCGACTACTATCTCGCACTCAACGGCGCAGGAGGGCTTCCCCCCGACACCGACCAGACAACCGGTGCGGCCGTCCTGTGGGGCCTCGGCGACCTCGCCCTCGTACCCTTCCTCATCCTGTCCATGCAGCAACTGCGACGCCGCGACAAGGAACACGCCGCCGAGATCGACGCACAACTCGACCAATACCAACGAGCCGAACAACGCAGACAAAACCCCACAGCAACAGCCGCTGAAACGGCCGGCACTGCTGCGGAACTACCTGCCACGATGCGCCCCTGGTGGGAAGACGACCCGAACGTCGCGGCACACTTCCGATGGACACAGCAAAAACCGCCCCAGGACGGCTAATTCCGGTGCCTCTGCCCGCCATCGCAAGCGGCTTCGCTCACCGGCGGTGCTGGACATCAGCGACCAACCGGTTGTGCCGTCGACAAGAAGACCACGGTGCCGCCTACCGGTGCGCCGGGCTCCATCTGCCCGCAAGGGGGCCAGCCGTCCGGCACGGCGGCCCGGGTCTGGACAAGCGGTACCAGCAGAACACCCACCGCCGATGCGGCGAGCCCAGATGAATCGTGGCCGTGCACTCGATGCGCAGCCGGACGGCGCATCGTCGACGCGAGCGCTGTGACTTCTTCGGCTCGATCGCCGCTGACAGCGAGGGCGAGCTGGAGCAGTTAGGACCCACCGGATGCCGACCGGTGCGCGACGCTCCTGATCAGCGCCGGAGCCTCACCACGGCCTCATTCTGGCATGGCTGACGGAGGTCAGCGGCCCTGGCCGGGAGCGGGCTGGACGGAGCCGCCGGTGCGGGACTGCGGTTTCCGCCCGGCGACGATGTCGTCGAGGGCGGACTTCAGCAGCGGCGGGTCCACCGGGCCGGTGATCTTGGCGACGATGGTTCCGGAGCGGTCGAGGAAGAACGTTTCCGGGATGCCGTAGATCCCGAATTCCATGGCCGCGCGGGAGCCGGGGTCGGTGACGTACTGGTAGCTCTTGCCGCGGCCGAGTTCGTTGAGGAATCCGACCGCGGACTTGGGCTGGTCCTGGTAGCTGATGCCGACGAAGGTCACGCCCGCCGTGCGGTAGGCGTCCGCGGCGGCGGTCAGGGTGGGCTGTTCCTCGCGGCACGGCACGCACCATGAGGCCCAGAAGTTGACCACGACGACCTGGCCGCGCAGCGAACGCAGCGCGAGGCCGCCGTCTCGTTCGAGGTAGGGCAGGGTGAGCTCGGGTGCGGGCTTGCCGATCAGCGGGGTGTCGACCAGGTTCGGGTCGTCGCCGATCCGGGTGCTGATGAGCACGCCGACGGCGACCGCGGCGACGGCGACGGCGAGCGCGGTCCAGCGGAGCCATCGCATGGTGCCGCGGCGGGCGTCGGCGCCGGCTGTCATCGTCCCTCCTTGGCCAGTTCGCGCCGCGCGGTGGCGATCATGGCGTCGACGTCCTGGCGGGTCTGGGCGGGCAGCCCGGGTCGTTGCCGGAGCTGGTCGAGGGTGCGCAGCGCGGCGGCCGGGTTGTTTTGAGCGAAGAGCTGCAGGTTCGCCTGCATCCACAGCGCGGTGTCGGCGGCGCCGGTTCCCGAAGGAAGCGGCGCAGCGGGGGCGCTGGACTGCATGACCTCGTTCCCGGTCACGAAACCGTTCTGGGGACGCTGTTGCACGGCGGCGGGGAGGACGACGACCGCAGCGATCCCGGCCGCGACGAGCGTGCCGAGGTAGGCGATGGTCCTCGTCCGTGCCTCGCGGGTGCGGCGTCGCCGGGAGACGGGCTTGGCGGGTTCGTCGAGGCGGTTGATCGCGTCGGCGGCGGCCTGCTCGTACTCGGCGCGCAGGCGTCGTGCGGCGTCCGGCGGGATTTCCCCGGCGTCGACTTGCGCTTCGAGCGCGAGGATGTCGCGCAGGGCCTGGTCGCGTTCTTCGGCGGCGGTCACAGAGTCTCTCCGGTGCCTTGTTCGCGGGCGTGGCGCAGCGCCAGTTCGACACGCGCGCGTTCGTCGCCGGCCAGTTCCGGGACGTCGGGTCGTTTCCGCAAGAGCCCGGCCAGCAAGAGCGCTCCGGCGGCGATGCCGGCCAGCGGCAGCAGCCACACCCACAGCGTGCGGCCGCTCACTGGCGGATCAAGCAGCACCCAGTCGCCGTAGCGGGCCCGGAAGAAGCCGAGGACCTGCTGATCGCTGCGGCCGGCGGCGACCTGATCCTGCACCGCCTGCCGCATGGCAGTGGCCGTCTCGGACGGCGATTCGGCGATCGACACGCTCTTGCACACCGGGCAGCGCAGTCGCTGGTCGAGGTCGTGCGCCCGGTCCGCGGTCCCGTTCCCGCCGCTGAGGAGCAGCCCGGCGGTGAGGCCGAGCAGGACGAGGATTCCGGCGAGCGCGAGCAGGCTTTTACGCATGGCTCACCGTCTCCTCGGCGGGTTCGGCAGTCGGGGAACCGCGTCGGCGCCGTTCGCTGAGGGCCCACGCGCCGCCCGCGGCCATGAGGAACCCTCCTGTCCACAGCCAGGACATGAGCGGGTAGCGGTAGAGGTTCACCGTCACGGTGCCGGGGGCGATCTGCGCCAGCGCGACGTAGACGTCGCGGCCCGCGGTGCTCCACACGTCCGGGGTGCCGACGGCCTGGGGCTGGTTGGCGAAGGTCTCCAGTTTGGGCTGGGCCGTCCAGGCGAGCTGTCCGTTGTCGCGGAATTCCAGATGCGCGTCGCGCTGGGTGCGGTCGGGTTCGGTGTGTTGCTCGCTCTTGGTGAACATGACGGTGTAGCCGGCGAATTCGGCCGGGTGCTCGGGGGTGAGGGTGACCGTCGCACGGGTCGCGGTGGCTCCGGCCACGGAGATGGCGAGGGCGACGACCGCGACGCCGATGTGCGCGAGCTGCCCGCCCCAATAGGCGCGCTGCCCGGACACCAGCCGCCACAAGCCGGACGGGCGCCGGTTCGGCGCGGTGGCGAACAGATGCCGGATGCTCGCGGAGACGATGGTCGCCGCGAGGAAGGCGACCGCGACGACGCCGACGGAGCGGATTCCCGCCACCGCGAACGCGGCGGCGGCGATGCTGCCGATCAGCATCGGGAAGGCCAGCCGGGTCCAGAGCACGCGCGCGGTCGCCCAGCGGTAGGGGGTGAACGGCCCGGCGCCCATCGCCAGCAGCAGCGCGAACGACAGGGGCACGGCCATCCGGTCGAAGAACGGGCGGCCGACCGAGACCTGGCCTCCGGTGAACGCCTCGACGAAGATCGGGTACACGGTCCCGAGCAGCACGACGAAGGCGAAAAGGCACAGCACCAGGTTGTTGACCAGGAAGAGCCCCTCGCGGCTGGCGAGCCGCAGCGACCCGGTGCGGGAGGCGACGTGTTCGCCGCGCAGCGCGAACAGCGTGAACCCGCCGGCCAGGACGACCACGAAGAAGCCGAGCAAAGCGGGTCCGACCCCGGACTGGGTGAAGGAGTGCACCGACGCCACCACCGAGGACCGGGTGAGGAAGGTGCCCAGGATCGTCAGCGCGAAGGTCGCCAGCGCGAGCACGAAGTTCCACGCCTGCAGGGTTCCGCGCTTCACCTGCACGACGGCGGAGTGGACGAACGCGGTCGCCGCCAGCCAGGGGATCAGCGCCGCGTTCTCGACCGGGTCCCACGCCCAGTAGCCGCCCCAGCCGAGCACCTGGTAGGACCACCACGCGCCGACGATCAGGCCCGCGGTGAGGAACGTCCAGGCGACGAGGTTCGCCCGCCGGGTGCGGACCAGCCAGTCGGTGCCGCCGCGGCGGATGAGCAGCGCCGACATGGCGTAGGCGAACGACACCGTGAACCCGACGAAGCCGAGGTACAGCAGCGGGGGATGGATCGCCACCATGATGTCGTTGCGCAGCAACGGGTTCGGGCCCGGGCCGTCGGCGGGCGGGTTCGCCACGATCCGGAACGGGTTGGCGACGGTGGTCACCAGCCCGAAGAAAAAGGCCGCCACGAGGCCCATGACGCCGAGCGCGCCGGTGCCCAGCCGGTCGCCGGGGTCGGTCACCTTGCGGCGGGCGACGAAGACGTACCCGGCCAGCAGCAGCGTCCACAGGACGATGCTGCCGCCGAGAGCCGACCACGCGCTGGTGATGGTGAACAGCAGCGGCGTGGCACGCGAGTGCGTCTCGGCGACGTAGGACATGGCGAAGTCGTCGGTCAGCAACGCCGTTTCGAGCGCGGCCATCGACAGCACCGCTCCGCCGAGCATCACGAACGAGGCCAGCCGCAACTGTCCGATTCGGACGGAGCCGGGCCGGCGCTGCGCGCGGAATCCGTACCAGGCCAGCACGAGCGACGCGGCGAGGCCGAGGAATGCGCCGCCCCAGCCCGCGGCGGGAAGCACGGCGGTCACCGGGAATCACCTCCAGACGGGGCCGGGGCCGGTGTCGCGGGCGGCCGGTAGTTCTCGTCGTGTTTGACGATCATCGTGTCGGAGTCGAATTGGCCGTCCCGCCAGGAACCTTCGACGATCACCCCGATGCCGGGCTGGAACAGTTGCGCGAGCGGGCCGTTGTGCAGGACGGGGACTGCCGGGCTGCCGGGCTTCACGTCGGAGGACACGACGAACCGCAGCCCTTCCGGGGTGTGGGCGACGCTGCCCGGCCGCACGAACCCGCCGAGCTGGAACCGGCGGCCGTCGGGGTAGTCGGCGTGTTTCGCGATCGCCTCGGCCGGCGTGAGGTAGTAGACGAGGTTGCCGTTGAGGTTCCCGAACATCAGCACCCCGACCAGGACGGCGACGATCCCGATGCCGGCGACGGCGAGCAGGCGGTACCGCTTCACCGCTCCTCCCGTTCCCGCCGGATCGCCTCTGCCCGAAGGCGCAGCCGCAGCGTGTACCCGGCGAGCGTGCCGAAAGCGATGGCGAAGCCGATCGTCACCCAGGCCCATTCAGGCATCCCGCATCCGTCCTTCCAGGTGCGGCGCGGTGACGGCGCCGCCCGCGACTTCGGTGTCCTCGGCCGCTTGTGCGGCAGCGAGTTCGTCCTCCAGCGCGGTGAGCCGGAGCCGGGCGCGCAGCAGCATTCCCGCGAACACGGTGAACGCGACCACGTTGAGCAGCAGCACGGCGAGCATCCGGTGGTCGATCGTCGGATCGCCCGGCTTCAGCACTGTCGGCGGCTGGTGCAGCGCCCGCCACCACACCACCGACATGTGCACGACCGGCACCTGCACGACGGCGACCACGCCGAGCACCGCCGAGCGGCGCGCGCGGGCGACCGGATCGAGCGTCGCCCGGCGCAGGGCCAGATAGCCGAGGTAAACGAAGAACATCAGCGCGGTGGTGACCAGGCGGGGGTCCCAGGTCCACCACACGCCCCACACCGGTTTGCCCCACCAGGAGCCGAGCACGATCGTCAGGCCGGTGAACAGCACCCCGAGTTCCGCGCTCGCCGCGGCGAGCCGGTCGAAGCGGGCGCCGCGGCGCCACAGCCACAGCGCGCTGGCGAGCCCGGTGAGGCCGAAACAGAGGTAGGCGACCCACGCGGTGGGCACGTGCACGTACATCAGCCGCTGGTAGTCGCCTTGGAACCGGTCCGGCGGCGCGAGGACCGCGCCGGCGAGACCGGCCGCGAGCAGGACGAGCGCGGCGGCGGGAAGCCGCCTGCCGAACAGGTTCATGACGATTCCTCCAACGCGTTCGCGCCGAGCAGCAGAGCGAGCCAGCCGATTCCGGTGACGGTGACCAGCAGCAGCAACCACAGCCACGGGACCTGCCCGTAGCCGCCTTCCTCGACCAGTTCGGTCGCACCCAGCAGAAGCGGCAGCGCCAGCGGGCAGACCAGCAGCGGCCCGAGCGTGCTGCGGCCTGCCATGCCGTGCACCAACGCGCCGGCGAGAGTGCCGAGAGCCGCGAGCCCGGCAGCAGTCAGCGGAAGCGCTGCCGCCAGCCACGCCCACCCGGCGAGATCAGGCTGGTACAGCGCGATCATCACCGGCAGCAGCAGCGTCTCGAACGCGAGCAGGACGACCGCCGTCGCGGCGGCGCGCCCGCCGAGCCGGGCCGCGGCCGGCATTCCGGTCATCCGGAGCATGGCCAGGTGGCCGGGCGAGTCGGTCGCGGTCTGGCGCAGCGCGACCAGCACGCCGAAGAGCAGCACCACGACCCAGTACATGCCCGTGCCCAGCTGGCTGAGCAGCGGGCGGTCCGCACCGACCGCCATCGGCGTCAGCAGCAGCGCGACGGCGCCGAACGGCGTGATGATCCAGAGCGCTTCGCCCGCGCGCGCCTCGATCCGCAACTCGGCGCCGGCGATGGTCCGTGCCTGGCGGAGCGGAGCGGGGGACAGGACGGTCATCGCCACTCGCTTTCCGGGGCGGGTTCGCGGTGCAGCGCGACGAGACCGCCGTCGAGGAGTTCCCCGACCCGGTCGGCCAGCGCCCAGACCCGCGGCGCGTCGTGCGCGACCACGACCGCGGCCCCGCCGCGCGCCCGGACCCGCTGGACGACCAGGTCGACCAGTCCGAACGACGACCGGTCGAGCCCGGCGTGCGGTTCGTCGAGCAACAGCAGCGCCGGTTCGGTCAGCACCACCCTGGCGAGATCGGCACGGCGGAGCATGCCCTGCGAGCAGTGCTCGGCGCGCCGTCCGGCAGCCCGGCGCAGCCCGACGACGTCGAGCGCGTCCGGCACCGCAGCGGCGTCCCGCCCGGTCAGCGCGGCCACATGGCGGAGATTCTCCTCGAGCGTCAGCCGGGGATGCAACGAGGAATCGTGTCCTGCCAAGGCGATCGACGGCCGTGCAGCACGGACTTCGTCGGTGCCGAGCCGGGCGCCGAGCACTTTTCCGGTGCCGGCCGTGGGACGCAGCAGGGTGGCCAGCACGCGCAGGAGAGTGCTTTTCCCCGCGCCGTTCGGGCCGAGCACGCCGTAGACCTCACCCGCACCGACCGCGAGGTCGAGCGCGCGCAGCACCGGCGTGCGGCCCAACCGCACACCGAGCCCGGTCACCGCGATCACTGGCTCGCCCTGCTCTACTATCATCGATCGTAGAGTACAAGCCCTGGCCTGAGACCAGGTCCCGGCCCCCGACGGCAGGTTTTTCGCTCGTGGATCTGTATGCCTCGCTGTCCCTGGCGATCGCCGCCGGGGTCATTTCGTTCACTTCGCCGTGCGCGCTGCCGCTGCTGCCGGGCTACGTGTCCTACGTCTCCGGGCTCGGCCGCGCCCCGGAGGGGAACCCGACGGCGATGCGCGCCAAGCCGCGGGTGGGCCTGGCGTCCGCGTTGTTCATCGCAGGGTTCACGATCGTGTTCGTCGCGCTCGGCGTCACGGCGTCGGCGTTCGGGCTGCTTTTGGCGCAGCATCGGCAAATTCTGACGATTGCGGGCGGTGTGCTCGTCATCGGCATGGGGCTGGCGTCGCTCGGAGTCGTCCGGATTCCGTTGCTGCAGCGGGAAGCCCGGTTCGACCTGCACCGCGTGCGCAGCGGCCCCGCGGGCGCGGTGGTGCTCGGCGCGGCGTTCGGGCTCGGCTGGACGCCGTGTGTCGGGCCGGTGCTGGCCTCGATCCTCGCGACCGCCGCCAGCAGTGCCACCCTGGGCACCGGCGCGCTGCTGCTGGCGGCCTACTCGCTCGGGCTGGGCGTGCCGTTCGTGTTGGTCGCGATCGGCGTCGCGCGGGGGCAGCGCAGCCTGGCGTGGCTGCGCGCGCACACGCGGAAAGTCGAGATCGCCGGCGGGGTCCTGCTGATCGCGATGGGCGTCGTGATGCTCACCGGAGGCTGGACGCAGCTGATGGGCCGGATGCTGGCGGCGTTCGCCCGGCTGGGCTGGCCTCCGTTGTGATCTCCGGCGGGCACGTATCCGCGGTGCACGCCCGTCGCCGCCACCGCAGCACGACCGCGGCGGCCAATGCGGCCAGCGAGAACGCCGCGAGCAGGGGCTGAACGGGCGCCCAGATGCCGAGCGCGCCGGAGATGCCGAGCAATCCGACCACGATCTTGTTGCACACGGGGCAGCCGACGGCGAACACCGCCGCGGTGACCGAACCGGCCACGCCGGCGCGTCCGCGCGCATCCGCGCTGGGCCGGGGAATCGCGACCCACAATCCGGTGAGGACCGCGGTCAGGACGAGCACCGGGTACTCCCACCACCGCACCGGCGTCATCCGGGTGAACAGCGGGGTGTCGATCACGTCGGTCGGCACCCCGACGGCGAGTGCGCTCACCGCCGCGGCCGCGGCCGCGAGCGTCCAGCGGCGTCCGTTGTCATTCCACATAGGACACCACGGTCATCATTCCGGCCTCGCCGTGGTAGACGTTGTGGCAGTGGGTCAGCCACTGGCCCGGGTTGTCCGCGTCGAAGTCCACCTCGACGGTGCGCCGGGGCAGGACCAGGACGGTGTCCTTGCGCGGGCCGGCCGCTTTCGGCGTGCGTACCTGGAAAGTGTGGCCGTGCAGGTGCATCGGGTGGTACATGTCCGTTTCGTTCACGAACCGCAGGCGTACCCGCTGTCCCTTGCGGACCGGGAGCCCGTCGTTCGGGTTGTACGGTTTCCCGTTGATCGTCCAGTCGTACTTCGCGCCCGGCCCGGCCAGTTTGAGATCGTGGGTGACGTCGGGGGTCTTGTCCTTCAACGAGACCTGGGGTGCTGCGGAGAAATCGGCCACGGTCAGGACTTTCGCGGTCTTCAGCTGCTCGGCGGCCGCGTCGTTCACCGCGGACGCGGTGCTGCCGCCGGCGTGCACCAGCACCTGGGCGTACCCACCCTTGCCCTCGGCGAGAGCAAGGATCGGGACGCCGCTGGAGGGAACGGTGATCACCGCGTCGACCCGTTCGCCCATGCCCAGCAGCACCGTCGCCGCGTTGCCGGGCGCGCTGGCCGGGAAGCCGTCGGTGTGGGTGATCCGCATCGGAACGCCGGGCACGCCGACGCGGAACGCGGTGTCGCCGGCCGCGTTGATCAGCCGGAGCCGGATCCGCTGCCCGGGTTTGGCCTTGACACTGGTCGGCGCGACCGAGCGGGTGCCGTTGGCCAGGAAGTAGGGGTAGGTCACGTCGCCGGCGTCCCCGCCGAGGGTGGCCGACTGCGGCATGCCGCCCATGCCGGACATCGGCGGCATGCCGGAGCCGCTGCCCATTCCTGGCATGTCCGGCATCGAGGACGACTGCCCGCCGCCCATGACCATGCCGTTCTTCTTGAGGTTGGCGAGCACGGCGTCCGGGTCGGTGCCGGTGCCGTCGATCCAGTCGTCGAGGACGACGACCAGCTCCGTGTCGTAGTCGCGGCCGTCCGCCGGGTCCTCGATGACGAGCGGTCCGTACAGGCCCCGGTCGAGCTGGGTGCCGACGTGCGGGTGGAACCAGAACGTGCCGGCCTCCGGCGCGGCGAACTCGTAGGTGAAGTCCTTCCCGGCCGCGATCGCCGGCTGGGTGAGGTCGGGCACGCCGTCCATGTCGTTGCGCAGCGCCAGTCCGTGCCAGTGGATGGTGGTCGGCTGGGGTAGCCGGTTGTTCACCTTCGCGCGCAGCACCTCGCCTCGTTTGAGGCGGATTTCCTGGCCGGGCAGCTGCCCGAAGCTCCAGGTTGCGACCTTGGCCTGCCCGAGGTCGAGTTCGCCTGCCTGTGCGGTCAGCTCGACCTGGCGCACCGGCGCGTTCGCGGCGCGCCGGGCCGCCTCGGCGCGCCCGACCAGCGGCGAGGACGGGCCGATCTTGGCCGGTGCCGCGGCAGATCCGCCGGACGAGCAGGCGGCCAGCCCGAAGGCGGCGGTCGCGCCCGCGCCGAGCACGAGGAAGCCGCGCCGGTTCAGCTGGCGGTTCGGGGCGGTCGGCGAAGGGTCGGCAGGCGTCATGGGGTCCCGATTCCGTTGTCGTTGCGTGGCGAGCGCGTCCGTGAGGGGAACCCTCACGGACTCTGAGTCCCGCGGGGTTCCCTTCACGCCCGCGCCGCGTCCTCCCGGAGCGGGTCCGGGCCTACTAGATTCGATAGTACATATCGGGCGGGTCAGCCGCTTCCGGCGCAGACGACGGTGGGCTCGGGGTTGTAGCGCACGTTGCGGGTGTGCCGGCTGAGCTCCTTGCCGCCGAGGTCGCGGATGACGCGGGTGTCGGAGGCGGTGAAGCCGGGCTTGCCCTGGACCGGTTTGCACGAGGCGTCGGATTTCGTGACGGTGGGCGGGTTCACGAAGTCGTGTTTCGGGCCGGGGACCGATTCGACGTTCACGTGTTTGGTGCCCCACAGCTTGACGGTGATCGAGGAGTTCGTCCAGATCGTCTGGATCGCCACGCCGGTGGCGGAGTCGTTGGCGAACTTCAGGTCGATCACGCTGCTGCCGTCCGGGTTCTGGAACACCGTCGCCTCGCGCGCCGCGGGGTAGCGGCTGATGTAGAAGCTGTGTTCCTTGTGCCCGGCGTCGGTCATGCCGGCGAAGTACGCCGCGTTGTAGGTCGTGGTGGCGAATTGCGAGATGCCGCCGCCGACTTCGCGGGCGGGCACGCCTTCTTCGATCACGCCGGCTTCGACGTAGCCCTGCGGTGTGCCGCGCGGGCCGGTGTAGCCGTTGAGACTGAAGGTTTCGCCGGGCTTGACGATCGCGCCGTTCACCTTCTGGGCGACGACGCGGATGTTCACGCCGGAATCTTGCGCGAACCCGGTGGTCGTGAACTCTCCGATGACTTCCTTGATGCCGAGGCTCTTGACCGCGCCGCTGGTGACCTTCGCCGGTACGTCGGTGTATTTCGCTTGCACCGCCCGGTCTCCCGGGCCGGTGATCGCCTTCAGGAGGCCGGCCAGGGTCTGGTCCCAGTCGATCTGCCGCCCGTCGGTCGACGGCGTGACGACGGGAGAGCCGCTGGAGAAGTCCATCCGGGCGTCCTGGCCCTGCTTCTCGGTGGCTGCCAGTTTGTCGGCGACCGCGCCGAGTTTGTCCTTGTCGAGGCTGGGCACCAGATTTCCGTTGTCGCCGGCCCGGAACCGCAGGGCCGCCGCGATGCGCGCCGGGGTCACGGCGGCGTCGCGGCCGTCGCCTCGCACGGTCGCGGGAGCCGACACCGCGGGTTTGGCGATCTCGTCGACCGCTCGCCGGACTTCGTCGGCCGGGACCTTGGGCTGGAGCGTCCGGATCGGCAGCTTGACGTCCGCGGCGTTCGCCCACTCCGTCACGAGCGCCTGGCGGGCCGCCGTTTCGTCCAGTTCCTGCCCGGCTTCGGGCTGTACGGGCACCGGGGCGACGCCGTCGAAACGCACGTCGCCTTCCGTCATCGGGCGGTCGACGGCCGGGCGGAGGCCGGCGATGACGGCGTTGAGCGCCTGGTCGTCGCCGCTGGACATCACGCGGAATTCGCGGCCCCCGAACAGTGAGCCGAGAAGACCCCACGGGGTCGGGGACTGGGTTCCCGCCTGCGCCACCGTCGCGGCGTAGTCGACCTGGATCTTCGCGGACGCCGGCACGAACCGGGCCGTGCGGTCGCCCGCGCTGACCTGGACGGGCTGGGCAAGGCGCGGTGTCAGCGCCGCGGTCAGCTTGGCCTGGGCCTCTGCCGGGGACAGCCCGCCGACCGCCACGCCGGCGACGGTGGTGCCGCCGGGCACCTCGCCGATCGTCGCGATCGCGCCGATCACGTACGCCACGGCCAGTGCTCCCGCCGCGGCGGCGAGCGCGATGGTCAGCGGGCGCCGCCACCACGGGCGCGCGGCGCCGCTCCCGCCGCCGGGGTCCTGGTCGTCCGGATCCGTCGACGGCCAGCTCGCGTTGTCGGTCGCTGGATGCAAGAAAACCCCCGGGTAGCCGTGGTTTTGCCGCGTGCGGCGGTGCAGGGAGCCCAGGCTACTATCGTCCATAGTTGCCCGGTCGGGCGGGCCAGCGGCGGGGGATCCGGTCCTCACATCGACGCCAGGTCCCCGCGCAGGGCGGCGAGCGCGAGCCCGGCGAGGGGGCCGAGCACGAGGGATCCGGCCGCGGTGACGTACGCGGTCGCGGCCGCCCAGCCGCCGGGAACGGCCGGGTCCGGCTCGTCGCTCCGGCGGACGGCGGGGGTGATCCAGCGCAGGTAGTAGAACAGGCTCGCCACGGTGTTGACGGCTGCGACGACGACCAGCCAGGCGTAGCCGCCGTCGAGCGCCGCGGCGAAGATCGTCAGCTTGCCGGTGAAGACCGCGGTGGGCGGAGTGCCGACCAGCCCGAGCAGGCACACCACCAGGCTGACGGCGAGCCAGGGCTGGTGCCGCAGGAGCCCGCGATACTCGTCGATCGTCCGCCGCCCCGGCAGCGCGCAAACGACCGCGAAGGCGCCGAGGTTGGTGACCGCGTAAGCGCCGAGGTAGAGCAGCATGCTCGGCAGGGCCAGCTCGTTGCGTCCGGCCACGGCGACGGCCATCAGGAGGTAGCCGACCTGGCTGATGGTGGAGTAGCCGAGCAGGCGGCGGACGTCGCGCTGGAAGAACGCGGCGAGGTTGCCAAGCGTCATGGTGGCGGCGGCGACGATGGCGATCAGCAGGGCCCAGTCGAGGTGCGAGCCGGTCATCGCGGCGGCCAGGCGGTACGCCGCGACGACGCCGCCGATTTTGGGGACGGTGGTGAGGAACGCGGCGGCGGGCGGGCGGGTGCCTTCGGTGACATCGGGGATCCAGAAGTGCGCCGGGACCGCGCCCATCTTGAACAGCAGCCCGGCGAGCACGCCGACGAAGCCGACGGCGACGGCGGCCGCCGGGGCAGTGCCGAGCGCCTTCTGCAAGTCGGCGTAGGCGCTAGAGCCGCCGACTCCGAACAAGACGGTGGCTCCGGCCAGCATGATGATCCCGAGCAGCGCGCCGAGCAGGTAGAACTTGAGCGCTCCCTCGGTGCCGGCGTCGTCTTTGGCGAACCCGGCGACCGCGTACAGCGGGATGCTCGCGAGCAGGTACGCGGCGACCAGGAGCAACAGATCGTTCGCGCCGGTGAGGACGATCGTGCCCAGCGCCGCGAGCAGGATCAGGACGTACCACTCGCTCTCGCGCGGCGCGGACCGGAACTCTCGCGCGCTCACGCCGAGGGTGAGCAGCACGGCGACCAGGACGATGACGCGTCCGGCGTTGGTGCCGACGTCGATCGCGTAGCTGCCGCCGAAGACCGTGCGGACCGGATCGCCCCAAACCGCCACGGTCGCGGCCAGCCCGGCCGCGCAGGCGAGCGCGGCGAGGAGGCGGACCGGCCATTGCCGCCGGCGCGGCAGGTAGGAGCCCAGCAACAGCCCCGCGACCGAGGCGACCGCGAGGATGATCTCCGGCAGCAGCGCGAGCGGGTCTTCGTTCATCGTCTCCACGGCGCGGTCACCGGGCCAGGAGGTTCAGGACCGACCGCGACGCGGGTTCGATCAGGTCGAGCAGGAACCGCGGGAAGACCCCGATCACGACGGCGAGCACCAGCAGCGGCGCGATCGAGACGCCCTCGGCGACGGTGAGGTCCGCGGCCGGCGTGCCGGGCTTGCCGAGGAACACTTTCTGGAACGCGCGCAGGAACAGCGCGGCGGTCACCAGGATGCCGAGGAACGCCAGCACGGTCGCGACCGGGGCGGCGCCGAGGGAACCGGTGAAGATCTGGAACTCCGCGATGAAGCCGGAGAAACCCGGCAGTCCCAGGGAAGCGAAGGCGGCCGCGGCAGTCAGGCCCGCGAACCGGGGTGCGCTCGCGGCCAGCCCGCCGAACCGGTCGAGGTCGTAGGTGCCGCCGCGTTCGTAGAGGACTCCGGCGAGGAGGAACAGCGCGCCGGTGATCAGGCCGTGGCTCACCATCTGCGTGACCGCGCCGGTCACGGCCAGCTCGCGGGCTTCGCTCGCCGAGCCCGCGGCCATCCCGGCCGCGCCGATCGCCAGGATGATGTATCCCATGTGGTTGACCGAGGTGTAGGCGATCATCCGCTTGAAGTCCCGCTGGCCCAGCGCGACCAACGCTCCATAAAGGACACTCACCACCCCGGCCACGACGAACACGACCGCGTAGCGGCGCCACGTGCCGGGCAGGATCGGCATGGCGATCCGGATGAAGCCGTAGGTCCCCATCTTCAGCAGCACCCCGGCCAGGATCGCCGAACCGGCGGCAGGCGCTTCGGTGTGCGCGGGCGGAAGCCAGGTGTGGAACGGCACGGTCGGGGTCTTGATCGCGAACCCGACGCCGAGCGCCAGCAGCACCAGGCCCGCGGCCCAGCCGCCGCCGGCCAGCGGGTTCTGGCGGGTCAGTTCGACGATGTCGAAGGTGTGCGGCGCGGCCGTGACATAGAGCGCGATGAAACCGACGAGCAGCGCGAGCGACCCGAGGAAGGTGTAGAGGAAGAACTTGAGCGCGGCCCGCGCGGCGTCGCGATGGCCCCAGCCGGCGATCACGAAGTACATGCCCACAATGGACAGATCGAAGAAAACGAAGAACAGGATCAGGTCGAGCGCCACGAACAGCCCGAGGCTCACCGTCTCCAGGAACAGGAACAACGCGGCGAACGACCGTACTTGCTTCTCTTGCCGCAGCGAATAAATCGCGCAGGCGAGGAAAAGCCCGGCGGTCAAGACCACGAGCGGCAGGCTGAGGCCGTCCACCCCGAGGTGGTAGCCCGAGCTGATGCTGGGAATCCACCGCAGGTTCACTTCGTAGGCATAGCCGTCGCCGGCGGGACGAGCCGCCCACAGGACAATCGTCAGCAGGAAATCGGCCGCCGCGACGGCGAGCCACCACCAGCGCACGAACCGGTCGCCGGCGCGCGGGATCGCGAACGGGACCACCGCGGCCGCCAAGGGCAGGAACACCACGACGCTGAGCACGCGTCACCTCACGTTCGTCACAGGAAGATCACCAGAATGGCCAGGACGCCCAGAGCGATCGCGGCTTGGGCGTAGTAGTGGTGCAGCTGCCCGGTCTGCGGCCGGCGCGCGAGCCGCCCGAGCGCTTGCGCGCCGCCGGACACGCCGCGGACGACGGCCTCGATCGACACCTCGACGCGCAGATCGGCCAGCCGGGCCAGCGCCGCGCCGGTCGCCGCGGCCGCGCGCACGCCGCCGTCCACGACCCGGTCGTCGAAGCGGGCGAGACTACGCGCCAGCCAGTCGGCCGGCACGACGAAAGCCCGGTGCGCCAAGCGTTCCAGCCGCAACCAGTCGGCCAGCGCTCCGTTCTCGGGCAGCGTTCGGGCACGGGTCCAGGCCGCGGCCCCCGCGACACCGGCGACGGCGATGACGCCGGACGCGGCCAGCTGCGCCCAGCCCGGTTCGACGGGCTCCGCGGCGCCGAGGAGTTCGGCGAACCGCCGCGACAGGCCGGGCACACCGCCGATCCCGAGCAGCGCGGCGGCGGCCGCGAGGACGGGCAACGGCGCGAGCAGCAGCGCGGGCAGGCGATCGCCCGGCGCGGTGCCGGCGGGAGCCCAGAGGATGGTCAGGATCCGTCCGACGTAGGCGCCGCTGACCAGTGCGGCGGCAAGGCCGGCGACGTACAGCGCCGGGGAGTGCGCGAGCGCGGACGCGAGCACCGCGTCCTTGGTCACCCAGATCGACAGCGGCGGCACCCCGGCCAGCGTCAGCGCGCCGATGCTGAAAACCGCGCCCAGCAACGGATACCGCCGTGCCGCGCCGCGCAGCCGATGCAGATCCTTCGTCCCCAGCCCGAAGAGCCAGGCCCCGGCGCCGAGGAACAGCAGGCTCTTCGTCGCCGCGTGCGCGACCAGCTGGCCGGTCCCGGCTGCCTGGCCCCCGGCTCCGGCGGCGAGCACCATGAACCCGATCTGCGAACACGTCGAGGCCGCCAGCACCTGCTTGAGGTCCCGTTGCACCACCGCCACCACGCCGAGGACGAGCGCCGTCACCACCCCGGCCCAGGCCGCCGTGTCCGCGGCCCAGCCCGTCGCCCCCAGCAACGGCTCGACCCGGATCAGCAGGTACGCCCCGGCGGCGACCATCGTGGCCGAGTGCAGCAGTGCCGAGACCGGGCTCGGGCCGTCCATCGCGCGGGAAAGCCAGAAGCTGAACGGCAGCTGCGCGGACTTCCCCAGCGCGGCCAGCACCAGTCCGGCCGCGACGGCGTCGCGCCAGCCGCCCGCCGCGCCGGGAAGCCCGGCGAGGGCGAGCCCCGGGACCCCGCCCGCCAGCGCCGCCCCTGCCGCGAGATACAGGCCGAGATCGCCCGACCTCGTGGCGAGGAACGCGATCGCCCCGGATTCCACCCGGCGGTTCTCCTGCCACCAGAAGCCGATCAGGGCGTACGAACAGGCCCCCATGACCTCCCAGGCCATCAACAGGACGACGAGGTCGCGCGCGGTGACGGTGACCAGCATGGCCCCGGCGAACACCAGCATCAGCCCGTGAAAACGCGCCCGTGATTCCTCGGCGCCGAACTCGCCGGCCGCGAACACCAGCACCGCCGCCAGAACCGCGGCGACAGTGATCACCATGACCGCGGACAGCCCGTCCACCGCCAGCCCGATCGGCAGGTTCGCGAGCAGCGGAACGGTCACGGCGGGCCGGGCGACCGCGGCGGCGACCGCCAGCGCGAGCGTCGCCACGGCGATGCCCATGCCGACCGCGGGCGCGATCCGGTCGCCGCTGCGGCGCGAAAGCAGCAGCACCGCACCGGCGACGAGGGGAAGACCGATCAACAGCCACAGCGTCATCGGATCAGCCCTTGAGGTCGGCGGCGGAGTCGGTCAGGTCGACGTCACGACGCCGGAAGATCGCCGTGACGACGGCGAAGCCGACCGCCATGTCCACCGCCATCAGCGTCACCGCGACGAGCACGACGACCTGGCCGTCGGGCCGATCGGGGGAGACGAAGTACCAGAAGGCGGCTCCGGCGACGATCACCGCGTTCGCCATCAGCTCCAGGCCCATCATGATCATCACGATGGACTGCTGCGACAACGCGCCGTACAGGCCGACGCTGAACAACGCCGCGGCCAGCAAGAGAAAAGCCTGCAGGGTCACCGGTTCAGCCCTCCCCGCACCGGATCGTCCGGACGTTTCGCGTCCAGACGGTCGCCGTAGCGGTCGTACCGGCCGCGGTGGGTCGCCAGGACGACGGTGGCGACCATCGTGGCGAACAGGCACAGCCCGAGCACCATCATGACGAGCATCTTCGACCCCATCAGCGCCTCGCCCAGCGCCCGTGTCGGGTCGGCCGGGCGCGGCCGGGCGGATGCCGGCCACGGAACCAGGAAAATCCCGGCGGCCAGCGCGGCGAACACCGCGCCGGAGATCGCGAGCGAGCCCTTCTGGTTGTGCACCATCGTCATCGGCATCAACCCGGCCGGGTTCATCATGTACATGATCATGAAGACGACCATCACGACCATCTCCATGATCATCATCAGCACGACCAGGATCCCGAGGTAGGCCAGGTTCAGCAGCAGGAGCGTGCCCGCCGCGAAGACGAACGACGCCAGCAGAGCGAAGGTCGCCCGCGCCATCGAGTCGACCCGGAACACCGCGACTCCCGTCGCGACCGCCGCGACGGCGCAGGCCCAGAACGCGACTTGTGTCCACATGCGACTGCTCCCTTCCTCAGCGAACGAGCACAACGACAGCGACGACCAGCGCCTGCACCAGCGTCACCGGGATCAGCACGACCCAGGCGATCTCCTGGTAGCGCTCCATCCGCACGGTCGGCAGCCGGCGTTTCAGCCACACCAGCACGGCCAGCACCGCGAGGGTCTTGACCACCGACCACAACCACGGCGGCAGCAGCGGCCCGGCGCCGCCGCCGAGGAACAGCGGCACCGCGAACGCCGCCCCGGACACCAGCAGCAGCCAGCGTCCGCCGAGGAACACCAGACGGTCCACTCCGGACAGTTCGGCCGCCGCTCCGCCGGACGCGTCGGAGCCGACCGGGTGATCGAACGGGCCCCAGAACGCCATCGCCGGAACCGACAGCAGGTACCCGGCGAATGCGGCGGGCATCCACACCGCGAACCACAGTGAACTCTGCGCGGCCACCACATCCGGCACCCGCAGCGAACCCGCGCCCAGCGCCGCGGTGATCAACGCGAACATGTGCGGCAGCTCGTAGGCCAGCCCCTGCGCGATGAACCGGTAGCTCCCGACCAGGCCGTACGCCGAGTTGGCGCCCCAGCCGACCAGCCAGACGGCCGCCCAGGCCACCACCTCCATGGCGTTGAACCAGACGATGCCGATCGAGAAGTCCGCGACCGGCCGCTGGCCGAATGGGGTGACCAGCGACGCGAGCACGGCGGCGGCCAGGAGCGCGACCGCTCCGCTCTGTCCTAAGAGGACATCTGCGGCCAGTGTGCGCCGCCGCTGCTGCACCAGGAATCCGGCGAGGTCGCGCAGCGGGAGGGTCAGCGCCTGTCGTGCCGGTGCTCCCGCGGTCCGGGCGGTGAGCACGGCGTCCGTCGACGCGGTCGCCGCGGCGAGGGCCGCCAGCACGAGCGGCAGGAGCAATCCTGCCCACCAGGGCAGTTCGTCACGCATGGGTCACCCGCGTCCGCTCGAGATCGGGATCGAGCCCGGCGACGATCAACCGCGCCGCCGCGAGTTCGGCACCGGCGAGCAGATCGGGCAGCAGAGCGAGAATTTCGTCCGGGTCCTCGACGGTGGCCGGTGCGGTGCCGGTCGCCTCGTCGAGCCAGCGGTACAGGCGATCGGCGGTGTCGCCGGCCAGCGCTCCGCGGTCGAGCCGCCCCAGCCCGGACAACGACCAGCGCAGCGTCCTCGACCGCCGGACGCGGCGGGCCCACCGGGCCAGCTGGCCGCCGACGTCGCGTCCGGCGAGCAGATCGTCGCGCAACCGGCAGGCGGCGACGGCGGCGTCCTCCCAGCCCGCGACGGACAGCAGCCGCGCGCAGCTGTCGAGCCGTCGCGCGGCGATCCGGGTGCTTTCGAGCGGGAGCGTGTCCCAGAACGGCTCCATGCCGTGCGGGTGGCCGCGCACCGCTTCGACTTCGGCCTCTTGGATCACGTCGCCTTGCAGCGTTGTCCGCACCAGCAGCCCGGCCGGCCACGCGGGCAGCACCGGGCCGAGCGGCACGGTGAGCCGGTCGAGTTTCAGGCCGTCGCGGTCGTCGGCGCGGTCCGCCATCGGGATGCCGCCGGGCATGGACATCCCGCCCATGTCGTGTCCGTGGTGCCCGCTGTGCCCCATGTCGTGGGACTGGTGCTCGCTGTGGCCCATGTCGTGGCCTTGGTGCCCGCCATCGTCCGAGTCGTGGGCTTGGTGGCCGTGCTTGCTCATGTCGTGCCCGCCGTGCCCCATGCCGGGCTCAGCGTCGCCGCCGTGGTGCATCTCGTGGCCGTGCATTCCGTGGTTGTCGGCCGGAGGATGCTGACTGCGGGCTGCTTCGTGGCGGTCCAGGTCGGCATCCGGCGGCAGCACCCCGGAGCGGAGCTGCTGTTCCGCCTCGGTCAGCTTGGCGTCCGCCTCGGCGGGATCGGCGATGTCGGCTCGGGACCGGGGTTCCGGGACGACGCGCCACACGGCTTCGAGGAACGGCTCCATCGCCGGATCCTGCGGTCCGGCGACGATCAGCAGGTTCGCTTCGGCCGGGTTCAGCGCGGGACGCCAGCCGCGCCGGCGGACCCGCTGTTCCGCGGCGAGCCGGGCGGCAGTTCCCCCGACCGTGCTGACGAGCAGCGGCCGCACCGAAATCCGTTGGAGCAGCCAGGCGGTCAGGTCCATCGGAACACGCCTTCCCGCCGCGCGTACCAGACTCCGGCGAAGAGCACGGCGAGGAACGCGAACATCTCCACGACCGCCGTGGTCCCGACTTCCTTGACGACCAGCGTCCACGGGTACATGAAGACCATCTCCATGTCGAAGGCGAGGAACACCATGGTGATCGGGTACCAGCGGACGTGGAAACGGGACACCGCGTGCTCGGCCGGGGAACCGCCGGAGAGGAACGGCAGGACGTCCCGTGCGGTCGGCGCGAGCCGGACCAGCCGCGCGAAGGCGTAGCCGCCGGCGGCCAGCAGGACAACCGCGGCAAGGGCCGCGAGCGCACCCAGCACTCCGCCTCCTCGGTCTGCATCGGTCTACTACGGAGCTTAGAGGGCCGGACCGGGACCGGCAGTTCGACGCTCCTATACGGGTACGGGGTAATGCTATAGGGGCGCTCGCGGGCTGTCGATCTGGGATCGGCTTCGGTGCAGAGGGCGGGTTGGAGCGGTGTTTCGTACGGGTGGGCCGTGGCATGGAAACGCCAGGCGGCCGGTGAGCGGGCGACCTCGGCAGGTTTCCTGTGTTCCGGTTCCGGGGCGCGTGATCTGGCGGGGTGGCTCGGACAGACGAGCAGGTGGGGCCGCTCGACTGTCCTCTTCGGACGCTGCGGCCGGCGGGATGTCGTTGGCCTGGAACTGTGGCGATTCGTCGACCTCGCGCGGCGGGCCCGGACGGCTGGTGCCCCGGCCATCTCCGGGAGAACACACCGCGGCGGCCGAAATCCGCTGCTGGCAAGAAAGTCGCGACGATCGGCAGCGTCAGGTTCCGGACGTCGCGGCTTCCCGATCTCCGCCGGCGGCCGGTGCGGACTCGCGGACGGCGCGGCGCCAGGCCGCCGCGCGCAGGAGGCGGAGGCCGTTGAGGCCGACGATGACCGTGGAGCCTTCGTGTCCGGCGACGCCGAGCGGGAGCGGGAGGGTGCCGATCAGGTCCCAGAGGACCAGGGCGGTGATGAAGGTCGCGGCGATGACGAGGTTGGCGGTGACGACGCGGCGGGCTCGGCGCGACAGCGCGATGACGGCGGGGACCGTGGCGAGGTCGTCGCGGATGATCACGGCGTCGGCGGTCTGCAGGGTCAGGTCGGATCCCGCTCCGCCCATCGCGATTCCGGTGTGGGCGGCGGCGAGCGCGGGGGCGTCGTTGATGCCGTCGCCGATCACGGTGACGCGCTGGCCGTCGGCTGCCAGTTCGCGCACGGCGATGACCTTGTCGTCGGGCAGCAGCCCGGCGCGCACGTCGGCGATCCCGACCTGGCCGGCCAGTTTCCGGGCTGTGGCATGGTTGTCTCCGGTCAACAGGACCGGGGCGGCGCCGGTGAGCCGGGTGACTGCCGCGACGGTGCCGGCGGCTTCGGGGCGCAGCTGGTCGGTGATCGCCAGTACCGCGATCGGCTGGTGCTCGCACCGCACGACCACGGCGGTGCTGCCGCGCTGCTGCAGGGCGTCGACCGCGGAGGCGGCGGTGGCGAGGCCGGCCGTGCCGTCTCCCTCCGGCAGGAGGGCGCCAGGCGAGCCGACTTGGATGAACCGGTCCTCTACCCGCGCGGAGACGCCGCGCCCGGGCTGGGCGCTGAATTCGTCGACGGCGGGCAGTTCGAGGCCGCGGGCTCGGGCTGCCCGCACGACAGCGGCGGCGAGCGGGTGCTCGCTGGGGTGCTCGGCCGCTGCGGCCAGCCGCAGGACGTCGTCTTCGGTGAAGCGCGTACCGGGCAGGACGCGGATCTCGGCCAGCTCCGGGACGCCGCGGGTGAGAGTGCCGGTCTTGTCGAAGGCGACGCGGGTGGTCGCGCCGAGCTGCTCCATCACGACGGCGGACTTGGCGAGCACGCCGTGGCGCCCGGCGTTGGCGATCGCGGCCAGCAGCGGCGGCATCGTCGCGAGGACCACCGCGCAGGGCGAGGCGACGATCATGAACGTCATCGCGCGCAACAGCGAGTCCTGCAGCGGGTCGCCCCACAGCAGCGGGAGCACGAACAGGGCGATGGTCGCGGCGACCATGCCGAGCGAGTAGCGCTGCTCGACTTTTTCGATGAACAGCTGGGTTTTCGCCTTGGTCCGGCTGGCCTGCTCGACCAGGGAAGCGATGCGGGCGACGACGGAGTCTTCGGCGCGGCGGTCCACGCGCACCCGCAGCGACCCGGTGCCGTTGAGGGTGCCGGCGAACACCTCGTCGCCGGTCGTCTTGTCCACCGGCAGCGGTTCGCCGGTGATGGTCGCCTGGTCGACTTCGCTGGCCCCGCCCACGACCGCGCCGTCGGCGGCGATGCGCTCGCCGGGCCGCACCAGCACGACGTCGCCGACCTCCAGATCGGCCGCCCGCACCGTGTGCTCGGCGCCGTCGGGGCCGAGGCGGGTCGCGGTTTCGGGCGCGAGGTCGAGCAGGCCGCGGACCGCGTCCTCGGTGCGGGCGGTGGCCAGTGCCTCCAGCGCGCCGGAGGTGGCGAAGATGACGATCAGCAGGCCGCCGTCCATCACCTGCCCGATCGCCGCGGCCCCGATCGCGGCGGCGACCATCAGCAGGTCGACGTCCAGGGTCTTCTCGCGCAGCGCCTGCAGCCCGGCCCATCCGGGTTCCCATCCGCCGGTGATGTAGCAGGCCAGGTACAGCGCCCACCACGCCCACGCCGGACCGCCGGCCAGCTGCACGGCCAGCCCGGCCAGGAACAGCGCCAGCGCGGCCGCGGCCCAGCGCATCTCCGCCAGCGCGAACAGCCGGGTCCGCCGTGCGGGGACAGCCTCGGCAGACGCCGCGACAGCTGAAGCGCCGGCTGCGACGGTGGGCGACGAGACCACGAGGAACCTCCAAGACGAGCGGGCTGACCGGATCACGATAACAGAACACATGAAGATGTCTTCATGCGTTATGGGGTGAGTTATGCTGCACCGCATGGGACACGGGGTGCAGGGGCGCGACCGCCCGGCAGCGCGGCTCGACGCCGAGTCGGCCGCGCACGTCGCCACCACCCTGCAGGCGCTGGCCACCCCGAGCCGGTTGCTGATCCTGACCGAACTGCGGCACGAACCCCGGCCGGTCACCGCGCTCGCGGAGGCGATCGGCATGGAACAGTCCGCGGTGTCGCATCAGTTGCGGCTGCTGCGCAATCTCGGCCTGGTCACCGGCACCCGGACCGGCCGCAGCATTGTCTACAGCCTCTACGACAACCACGTCGCCCAGCTGCTGGACGAAGCCGTCTACCACAGCGAGCACTTGCGTCTCGGGTTGAGCGACGCTCCCCGCACCGCGGGCTGACCGTCCTCGGAACCCGGGGTGGTGCACCGAGTCCGCGGAAGCGCCCTGCCGGAACTCGACGCCGGTCCGCCGGGGCGGAGCCGCTGTGCCCCCGCCGATCGGTTCCGGCCGGCCGCGCGGGGAGGGACTCTGATTCCCCATGCCAGGAACTTGAGGTGAAGCTGTGGGTGCGGTTGAGGCGTGTCTGTCCTAGGTCGCAGAGCTGGCTGGACTCGGTGGCTCGGCAGAGGGAGGGCCAGCGCCCCAATGTGGCATTGGGTGCATGCGACGCACCCAATGTGGCATTGGGTGCGCGGCGGGAACGGTCAGAAGGGCATCAATCGGTCATTCCGGCGGCGTCGGCTTCTCTTGTGGACGGTCAGCAGGCCGTGTCGACGCGGCTTAAGTTCCTGGCATTGACTCTGAGTCCCTCAGGGTTCCCCTCGCGGACCTGCGAAAACAGTCATGCGGGCATCGATAGAGCATTTCGGCGATCCCGACGTCCTTTATGGACGGTCAGCGGGCCGAGGCCACGAAGGTTAAGTCCCTGGCATTGCGTGCCGGCCTGCCGGGAGACCGGCGAGGTCGGCAACGAGGCCGCTGAGCATGACGCCGCACCCGCCTCGCGCCGGGTCACCGCCGCGCTCGCACAGGCGACCCTCGAAACGGCTGCTGCGGCGCCTTGGCCCCGCCGCACTGCCGTCCACATCTCAGGAAGATCGAAAGGACCGGATCCCGCCTCGGGCAAGTTCGTACATCGGCAACCTGCTGCGGCGCTTGCGTCGCCGCGAGCCGAGGCGAAAGGCACATCGCGATGTTCGGTCGCTCGCCCGAGCTGCCGAAGAGTGCGGTCGGTCAGCGGGTACGTTGCCGCGGAAGAGTTTTGCCCCGTCCGGCGGGGTCGGCGATGGGCCGCACCTGATCCTCAGGCGTGCTTTCGGCCGAGATCATCCGGCAATGCGGAGCGCGGCAGAAGGCATCGATCTCGACCGGCGAGCCTGCCGGGCTGTCGACCCGGGATCAACCTTGGGGTGGAGGCGAGCGAGCGTGCTCGTTCGTACGGTTGCGCCATGGCACCGACGCAAGACAGCTTCCCGGCGCGAACCGTGGAGCTGGAAGACGGCAGGCGGCTCGCGTTCGAGGAGCGGGGCAACCGCGACGGATTCCCGGTGTTCCGGTTCCACGGCACGCCCGGGTCGAGGCGGGAACAGTTTCCCGGCGAAGAGGCGACTGCCGGACTCGGCGTCCGGCTGATCACCTTCGACCGGCCTGGCTATGGCCGCTCCGACCCGCGCCCGGGCCGGACGCTGCTCGACGTCGCGTGCGATGCCGCGCGGCTGGCCGATGCTCTCGGCGTAGACGCGTTCGCCGTGACCGGGATGTCCGGCGGTGCACCCTTCGCGCTCGCGACGGCATGGTCCTGTCCGGACCGAGTGACTGCGGTGGCGCTCACGTGCGGGATCGGACCGCTCGACCGGCCGGGCGCGTTCGAGGGGATGCACGCGCCGAACGCGCGCGAATTCTCGTGCGCGGCACAGGAACCGGAGCGATTGGAGAGCCTTCTCTCCGGCGGGAGCCTTGCGGCGGACTTGCCGGCGGACGAGGTGCGGGCATTCGGCGGGATCGACGGGCTCGGCGAAGCCCTGGCACCGGGCTTGGCCGAGGCTGCCCGGCAGGGCTGGGCCGGAGTGATTGCGGACGACCTGGCATTCGTGCGGCCGTGGGGATTCGACCTGGCCGCGATCGCCGTCCCGGTGTCGTTGTGGCACGGCGACCGCGATTCGCTGGTCCCGTTCCACCACGCCGAACATCTCGCGGCTCGGATCCCTGGCGCGGCGCTGCACCGCTGCCGCGGCGAAGGGCACCTCGCGATGTTCGGCCGCCAGGAGGAAGCCCTGGCGAGCCTGCTCCCGCAGCGGATTCGGTGAGGTGGAGGCGCTTCCGCCGCATCGGAGCGACTCCGCGAGGCCGGCCGAGTTCATCCGGCAGCGTGGAGCACGCGGCAGAAGGCGTCGATCTCCTCGACGGTGTTGTAGTAGTGCAGCGAGGCGCGCACGACCTCGGCCAGGCCGCGATGCTCCATGTCCCAGCGAGTCGACGGTGCGCGGGACACGCTCACGTTGATCGAGTGTTGTGCCAGCGCCGTTTTCACCGCGTCGCCGGTCATGGCGTCGACGGTGAAGGAGACGATTCCGCACTGCTCGGCGCCGACGTCGCGCACGCGGACACCCGGCAGTTCGTCCAGTCGGGGGCGAAGGTCGGCGGCAAGCCGGCTGACGCGCTCCCAGATGGCGTCGAGATCCCAGCCGAGCGCGTAGTCGACCGCAGCGCCGAAGCCGATTTTCGCCGCGACGTTGAATTCCCAGGATTCGAACCGGCGTGCGTCCTCGCGCATCTCGTAGCGGTCGCGCGCTACCCACTTGGCGGCGTGCAGGTCCAGCATGGGCGGTGTCAGCTCGGCCAGCCGTTCGCGGCGGACGTAGAGGATCCCGGTCCCGCGCGGCCCGCGCAGGTACTTGCGCCCGGTCAGCGACAGCAGGTCGCAGCCGATCGCGTCGACGTCGAGCGGGATCTGGCCGGCCGACTGGCAGGCGTCGAGCAGGAACAGCACGCCGGCCTCGCGGGCCGCGCGGCCGACTTCCGCCGCCGGGTTGACCAGGCCGCCGTTGGTGGGCACGTGGGTCAGCGAGACCAGCCGGACCCGGTCGTCGAGCATCTCGCGCAGCCGCGGCACCGAAATCTGGCCGGATTCGTCGTTGGGCACTACCGCCACCTCGATGCCGTGGCGCTCGGCGGCCTGCAGGTAGGCGATGAAGTTGCTCGCGTACTCGGCTTCGCTGGTGAGGACGCGGTCGCCGGGCCGGAACGGAATCGCGAAGAACGCCAAGTCCCAGGCCCGGGTGGCGCTGTCGAGGAACGCGATCTCGTCCGGTGCGCAGCCGAGCAGGCGCGCCGCCGACGGGTAGACGCCTTCCAGGGCGTCGTTCGCGGCGGCAGCGGCCTCGTATCCGCCGATGCTCGCTTCGAGATTGAGATGCCCGATGACGCTGTCCAGCACCGGACGCGGCATCAAGGCGGCTCCGGCGTTGTTGAAGTGCACGACCGTCTCGCAGCCGGGCGTTTCCTTGCGTGCGGTGTCGACGTCGAACGGGGTCATACCGCCTCCTCGCCGCGTCGGGGGAGGGGCGCGGCTGCCGTCGCGCCCGTGTGATCCACCAGTCGCAGGAACGAGCGTGCCCGTTCCTGGGTCGGCCGGGTGAAGAAGGCTTCCGGCGCCGCTTCTTCGACGATGACGCCGCCGTCCATGAACACGATGCGGTCGGCGATTTCGCGGGCGAAGTGGGTCTCGTGCGTGACGATCACCATGGTCATGCCTTCTCCGGCCAGCTCCCTGATGACTTCCAGCACCTCGGCGTGCAGTTCGGGGTCCAGTGCCGAGGTGGGTTCGTCGAAGAGCACTGCCCGCGGTTCCATCGCCAGCGCCCGGGCGATGGCGACTCGCTGCTTCTGACCGCCCGAGAGGCGGGATGGGTATTCGTCGCGTTTTCCGGACAGCCCGACCCTGTCCAGCAGCCGCTCGCCGAGGGCGATCGCCTCGGACATCGGCAGCTGACGGACCTGGCGCGGCCCCTCGATGACGTTGCCCAGGGCGGTCATGTGCGGGAACAGGTTGAACTGCTGGAAGACCATGCCGGTTCGCCGGCGGGCTTGCCGCGCCAGCCGCCGTCCGGCGCGGTCGCGCGGCGAACCGCAGTCGAAAGCGCAGTCGCAGACGCGCAGATGCCCGGAATCGGGCTCCTCCAACAGGTTCATGCACCGCACCAGGGTCGTCTTGCCCGATCCGGACGGTCCCATGAGGACCACGACCTCGCCGGCCCGGACGGTCAGGTCCACGCCGCGGAGCACCTCGAGGTCGGCGAAGCGCTTGTGGATGCCGCGAAGTTCGATCATCGGCTGGGTCATCTTCAGTACGCCCTTCCCATCCGCTTTTCGAGCACGCTCTGCCCGAGCGACAGCAACGTGTTGATCAGCCAGTACATCAGCCCGGCGAGCAGGAATGCCTCCATGTAACGGAAACTGGCGTTTCCCACGCTTTCCGCGACCCGGGTCAGCTCGACCACGGTCACCACCGACGCCAGCGAGGTGTCCTTCATGAGTGCGATGAAGCGGCTGCCGACCGCCGGCGTCGCGATCCGGATCGCCTGCGGGAACACGATCCTGCGGAAAGTGCGCCAGTACGGCATGCCGATCGAGGAGGCGGCTTCCCACTGTCCTTTGTCGACACCGAGGATTCCGCCGCGGAAGTTCTCGCTGAGGTAGGCGGCGGAGAACAGCGTCAGAGCCAGGATCGCTGACGGGATCGGCTCCAGCTGGACGCCCAGCTGCGGCAGTCCGAAGTAGAGCACCATGATCTGGATCAGCAGCGGGGTGCCGCGGAACACCGAGACGTAGCCGATCGCGACGGCCCGCAGCACCCGGATCGACGAGATCCGCGCCAGTGCGATCAGCGCACCGAGCGCCGAGCCGAGGGCGAACGACACCACGCCGAGCAGCACGGTGACGCCGAGTCCTTTGGCCAGCATGGGAAACGCGTTGGCGAGCAGGTCCATGACGTCCTCCCTAGTTCGCCGGCGCGGTCTTGAGTTCGGCCGCCATGTCCAGGCCGCCGAGCCACTGCTTCGAGATGCGGGTCAGGGTGCCGTCGGCGATCATCGCGGCGATCGCCTTGTCGGCTTCCTGTTTGAGCGCGGGCGAATCCTTGCGGAAGGACATGCCGTTGACCTCGCTCTCCAGCAGCGGTCCCACCGGCTTCACGGCGAGGCCGTTCTTGCTGGCCAGGTAACTGCCCTGGAAGCGTGAAACCAGCATCGCGTCGGCGTTCCCGCGGGAAAGATCGGTCAGGCCGAGTGTCGCGTTCTCGTACGTTTTCACCTGCACGTCCGGGATCTTGTCCTGTGCGAAGCTTTGCTGCGTCGTGCCTGCCGACACCGCGACCGTCTTGCCCTTGAGGTCGGTCAGCGAGGCGATCTTCGGATTCGACGCCTGAACGAAGACCGAGATTCCGTTCACCTCGTAGGGCCGGGAGAAGTCGACCTGTTGCTTGCGGGCCGCGGTGATGGTCTGGCCGGAGATCACCATGTCGTACCGGCCCGCCTTGATGCCTTCGATGAACGTCTGGAAACTCGCCTGGACGAATTCGACCTTCCCGACGCCCATCCGGCGCGCCAGTTCGTTGGCGACATCCACGTCGTAGCCGATCGGAGTGCCCGACGGGCCAACGAAATTCCACGGTGGATTCGCTTGTGTCAGCGCGACGCGCAAGGTGCCGCTGTCGCGCACCTTCTGCAGCACGTCTCCGGAGGCTGCGCTCGAACAACCGAGCACCGTCCCGGCCGAGACGATCAGAACCGAGGACAGGACGACCCTTCGCGACAGCTGCATCCGTACCTTGCGCATGGCGGCTCCCTTGGGGACAGAGGAATCTGGCGGCCATCGGACACCCGTCGCGGCAGCCGCTTCGGTCGTGATGCGCATCACTCGAACGAGTGGACTGTATGCCCCCCTAGGGTATGGGTCAACGGGGGTTCACCCGGCTGTCGGACTGGAAACCGAACCGTAACGACCTGAGCGTAAGGTCGCGGCGGGCGAGCCGAGGGCCGTCAACCTACTGCCGGCTGCCTGCGCGAACAAGGCGACGACGCGTGCGCGCGCTTCCTCGCTCCTAACTCAAGTAGTAGATTGACGGTCTGTCCGGAGTGGAAGGTGGACGCTCATGCCGGAGCAGCAAGCGGTGCGGCCGACGCTGATGACCCGGCTCGCGGCTGTGCTGCGGGGAGAGGTCTCGGCCGAGACGGTGGAGGCGTACCGGCGAGCCGGTGCGGGCGCGTACGAGGACTTGCTGACGGCGGAGAAACTCCGGGACCGCCTTGCCGGCCGCGGGGCCACGCTGTGGCAAGCGCGCCCAGGCGAGCTGAGCCAGCTGCTGTGCACCTGGAACGCATTCGCCTTGCAGACCCTCGGCGACCAGTTCGTCGAGGCGGACTACACGGCGGTTCCCCGGACCGTCGGATACCTTCCGCCGGTGACGGCGGAGCAGGCGGCCGCGTTCCTCGGCGAGGTCGAGCAGTGGTCGTCGCGCGCACGACGGGCCGCGCGCGACCCCGGTTTCGACGTCGCCGCCGAGGTGAGCCTGCCCGCCTCGCTTCCCGCCTGGGTCGAGGCCGAACCGTGTCCGCGTGCGCATCTGGCCGCCATGCTCGCCGCGGTGCGGACGATGCGCGACCATGTTCAGGCAGCGCAGGCCGACTTCGCCCGCACCGGAATCCCCGCGGGCAAGAACGCCCTCGCGGCCACCGTCGACGGGATGGTGGCGGAAGCCGAGGGCACTGCGTCCTACGCGGAGTCGCTGTGGTCCCCGAACGCTGACGCGGCCGTTCATCAGCGGGTCGAGAACTCGGTCAAGTGCGCGATCGAGCGCTACTACCTCATCGGGCAGCTGCTCGCGATGCCGGCTCTGCTGGATCGCCCCGACGTCCAGGTCGCGATGGTGTCGGGACCGGCCTTGCCGGTTCCCGGACAGGCGGGCTTCGACCCGTGGTGCCTCACCGACCCGGCAAGCCGGGCGAGCTGGAAGCGCGACCCGGCCGCGCGCCGGGCAATCGATCACCTGTGGCGCTGCGACCCGGACCCCGCGGCGACGCTGACGATCCAGGCGCAGATCGATGCGGCGCTGCGGGCGGAGGCGATCGCGGCCGGGACCACGGCCAGCGGCGCGGCGATCGGCAACTACTACTGCTGCCCCTGGTCGGCGATCTACCTCGTGCGCGCCCCGGTCGTGATCGCCGGCCGCCGGCTGCGTCCGGGGGACCAGTTCACGCTGGACGTTTCGGCGGAGGAGATCGCCGAGGGCGGCCCGTTCAAGCGGGCGCTGCTCGTGGGGCCGTTCCATCCCACGAACGACATCGACTACTGCGATCCGGCGTCGGGCGGCCGCCATGGCTAGGCGCGGCGCGACGTGTCGGCGGGGCGGTCTCCGGGCAGCCGCGGCTGGCGGAATCCTGGCGCTCGGCGCGGCCGGATGCGGCGGGAGCGGTGCCGGATCGCCCGGCAGCCCAGCTTCGCCGGCTCGGTCGTCGAGCGCTGCGCCGCCGGGGACGCGGGTCGCGGTGGAGCTGACCGAGTTCGCGATCCGGCTGCCGCAGCGAACGTGGGCACCCGGCACCTACACCTTCGTCGCGAGCAACAGCGGAACGACAGTCCACGCGCTGGAACTCGCCGGACCCGGCGGTGCCGATCAGAAGACCGGCACCTTGCGCGGCGGCGAGTCGGGGAGCTTCACCGTCACGCTCCAGCCAGGGCGCTATGAGCTTTCCTGCCCGGTCGGCAACCACAAGGAACTCGGCATGGACACGACGATCGAGGTGGGCTCCGCCGCACCCGGTACGTCGCCCGCTCAGCCCAGCGGCGGCGGCGACTGAACAGCGGGGGCAGGCCTGCCCGCAGGACTGTGGTGGGAGAATGATCCCCAGCTGGCCGAACGGTTCAGGCGGCAGTGATTTTCGGCAGCGCTGCTCTCCTTCGCGCGCCGGACAGCCGATCACAGCAGGAGATCGCGTTCGTGTTTTCAGTCCGCCGGTCTGTGCTCCGGACGGTCCGGGCGCAAGCCCCGGAGGAGGTCGACGACGGGCCCCAGCTCGTCGGTCTCGCGGCGGCACGCGATGCAGACTCGCAAGTGCCGCCGGAATCGCTCGTGCTCCGCGGGTCTCAGATTCTTCAGGAGATATGCGGCTGCTTCGTCGGTCATCGGGCAGGAGAGCGGCATCGCGCCTCCTCTCCGGCTCGGGAACTCAATTAGTACTAACCTATATAGTAATATGACTCCATGCGACGTCATCAGCGCGGTCCAGGCGCCGTTTCGCGGTGGGGCCGGCGCGGCGGAGACTGGGGGTGCGGCCGGATCGGCCGGGTTCCGGTCCGGATGAGCCCGTGGATGGCGCTGCTGGCCGCGTTGATGGTCTACGTGTTCGCACCGTGGGTAGGGAGGTGGGCGCCCGGCCTCGGGATCGCGCGGTACGCGGTGGCGTTGGTGTTTCCAGCGGTGCTGGTGTTGTCCGTGCTGGTGCACGAGTTCGGCCATGTGGCGGCGGGGCGGGCGCTCGGGATGCCGGCGAAGCGAATCACGATCGACCTGCTGGGCGGTGCGACCGAATTCGACCGGGACCCGCGCACGCCCGGAGGCGAGGCGCTGCTGGCGGCCGGCGGGCCCGCGGCGTCGGTTCTGGTGGCGGGTCTGGCCGCCCTGGCTGAAGATCTGGTGCCGCTGACGGGTCTGGCGGAGGTGCTCACCCATGTCTTCGCTGTTCTCAACGTGGCGTTGGCCCTGTTCAACCTGCTGCCGGGGCTGCCGCTGGACGGCGGGCACCTCCTGCGAGCCGGTGCGTGGCGGGTCTTCGGAGACCGCCGGCGCGCGACGAGGATCGCCGGCTGGTTCGGGCGTCTGCTCGCGGTGCTGATCGTCGTGGTTCCGCTCGTGCGGCTCCTGGGCGGTGCCTCGACGGGGATCATGTTCGCCGCCGTCTTCGTCTTCGCCGGGGTGATGATCTGGGCAGGCGCGTCGGAGGCGCTGAGCGAAGCCGTCCTCCCGGTGCCGGATGCCGGCAGCCTGTGCCGGCCGGTCCTTCCGGTCGCCGAGCATCTGTCCGTTGCCGAGTCGCTGATGGTGGCCGAGCAGTACGGCGTGCGGGAGCTGGTGGTCCTCGACGTCGAGGACCGGGCCTGGGGAGTCGTGAGCCGGTCGGCGCTGCTTGCGGTGCCGCCGGCGCAGCGCCCGGCCGTGCCTGTCGTGGCTGTTGCCCGGACGGTCGGAGAGGACGCGATCGTCCCGGCTGGTCTCCGCGGACGGGAACTCGCCGAACGCGTGCGCAGCGGTGCCGAGCTTGTGGTCGTCGATCGGGCCGGTGTACCGAAGGGCCTGCTCGCGGAGGGTGATCTGGATCCGCGGGCGGCTCGCTCCTGAGGCCGGACGGGTCGTTCGTTGAGCAGTCTGCGTCTCGTCAGCCGGCTATGCGGGGAACTCGCCCGTGGCGGCGAAGTCCAGTCGCTTGGCGACGGAGACGGCCTGGTCGGCGAAGCGTTCGTGGAAGCGGGCCAGCAGTGCCAGGCTGGTGGCCGTGCGCACCCCGTACGGCCAGCCGGGGCCGGTGATCGTGGTGAGCACCCGGGAATGCAGGGCATCGACAGCGTGGTCGGTCTCGTCGAGTTCGGCGAAGCCGTCGACGCCCGGCTGGCCGATCAGTTCGCCCAGCCGGTCGGCCATGCCGGCGGCGATCTCGCCCAGCCGGGCGAACGTGTCCTCAAGGTCGGCGGGCACGGCGTGGTCGGGATGGCTGAAGCGTGCGGTGTCGGCGATGTGGGCAGCCAGGTCGCCCATGCGCTCGATCTTCTCCGCCGAGTAGACCGCGGCGAGGATGCTTCGCAGGTCGCTGGCGACCGGAGCCTGCAACGCCAGCAGACTCTGCGCGTGATCCTCGCAGCCGCCGCGAGCCTGATCCAGCGCGGCGTCTCCGGCGATCACCCGCTCGGCCAGGTCGAGGTCGGCCATCAGCAACGCCCGGCTCGCCTGCCGCATCGCCTGAGCGGCCATCGCGCACATCGCGACCAGCTGCTCGCGCAGCTGGACCAGCTCGCCGTGGAAGGTCACCCGCATGAACAACGAGCCTAACGCTGTACCTGGACCTCGGCATCCGCACACTGGCACCCTTCCGGATCCGGCGAGCACGTCCGGCGACATCGCCGCCCGGCGAGCACGCCCAGCCCTTCGCCCGGTGCCGAGCATTCCGGCCACGGCAGGCGCTGGGCGGGTAGCGCTTTCGCGCTGTACGCCTGGACGTCACGGCAGAACTGCGGCACCAAACGCGGGCAGGATCCGCCCCCTCCGCGGAAGTGACGTTTCCGCGGGCATGTTCGGCCGCCGAGTTCCTGGTGCGGCTGGGCGGCGTTCGATCAGTTCGGCGGAGGCTGCGCGTTCATCGTGGTCTCGCTCGCTGGGTTGCTGGTCCGCGTGCGGGATTTCGGCGTCAGGAGCGCAGGACGTCCATGAGGACGTCTTCGGCATGGAGATAGCGCAGCGAGTCGACCCACAGCCGGTAATAGCCGGGGCGACCGCGGACGGCCGCGGTGTAGGCGGCGATGTCGGCTTCGGTGAGGGCGAGCAGTGCTTCGGGGAGTTCCTCGGCGGTGAGGTCGGCGATCTCCGCCCAGGCCTGCGCGGAGATTCCGTTGCCGAAGCCGTGTGGCGGCAGCCAGAACATCGGACCCCGGCCGGCGTAGCCGGGGTCGGGGGTGTGCGGGGCGCTCATGGCGTGTCCTGGTCGTCGAATTCGGCGGGGGCGAGGCCGAGGCAGGCATCGCCGCGGAGGAAGGGGATCGCGCGGGGCCAGGACGTTTCGGCTGGGGTCGCTGGTTCGTGGCGGGTGTGCCAGGCGTGTTTGCGCTGGGTTTCCTCAAGCTCCCAGCCCAGCAGCGTCAGGCGGCTGCGCAGGACGTCTTTGGCGAGGTCCGATGCGGCGAGTGCGGCATGGTCACGGCACAGTCCGTGGCCGCGGGTCCAGCGTTCGCGGACGGTGTGGTGCAGGGAGGCCGCGTCGAGCAGTGCGAGTTCGCGACGTTCGGCGAGGTCGCCCGCGGCGCAGGCAGTACACGAGGGTTGGTTGTCACGGAAGTTCCGGAGGGCCTCGGCGACGAATCGTTCCGGACGTCGAAATGCGGCAGCGGCCCTGTCCCGGCGACGTTCGAGCAGGTGCGGCCAGGCTGCGCGAAGGCGGGCGAAAAACCCGGGGAGCGGCGAAGCGTCGAGGCGGTCGGCGAGCTGGGCAAGGCGGGCGTGTTCGGCCTGGTGCATCGTCGCCCAGATCGTGCAGGCGCTGTCGTGGTCGAGAAGGGTGGCGTCTGCGAGGTGCGTCGGGCAAAGCCAGGGCTCGCCGGGGTCGAGGCGGGCGACGTCTTGGCCGAGAAGCCAGGTGGCGTAACGCAGTTCGCCGCGGCTGCGGGCGCGGCATACGGGGCAGCAGGGAAGGTCGAGGGCGTGGGTTGCTCTGTCTGTTGTGGACTGTTCGGTGAGTCGTTTGTCGTCCTCGGCGAAGAGTTCGGCCGCGGCGGTGAGGTGCGGAGCCCGGATGAGGAGGTCGGGATCGGAGGGAGGCGTGTATGGCTGGTCCCGGGCGATGGCGGCGAGTGTGGTCGCGAACGGCCACGGAGCTGTGTTCAGGACGTCGAGCAGGTGGTGGGTGCACAGCCGGCGGATTCCGTTGATGACCTCGGGGTCGTCGAGCCATCGGACGAGGGCGCCGAGACGGCGGTCGACGGCGGCGGTCATTTTGTCGCAGGGATCGCAGTGGCAGCCGGTCACGCCGCCGAGAGCGGAGGCGATCAGATCTCCCAGGAGCGAGGGAAGGACCCGGATGCCTTCGGAGGTGGTGGTCAACAGACGCAGGTGGCGTGCGCAGAAGCCGCCAGCGGCCGCGATCCGGCGGCGGTAGCCGGGATCTCGGTGGGTTTCCATGACGTACCAGGTGTGCCAGTGGTGTTCGGCGGCGTCTTTGTCGCGGCACAGGAGGCAGCCGTCGTCGGCCAGGGCGCGAATGAGGCGGTGGCGTTCATCATCGTCTCGTGGGGTGTTCACGGCTCGCTCCGGAGACGTTCTGCCACTTGGTCGCGGAGAGCCTGCAGTCGCGCGGCGGGTGGGCCGACGCCGTCGAGTCGGCGGCGCATGGCTTCGCGGCGCGGGTCTTGGTTGAGGGAGAAGGCCAGCTGCACGGCGGTGCGCATGAGCCATTGGTGGTACTGCAGCAGCCGGCCGATTTCGTCTGCCAGCGGGGCGCGTTCGCGGTCCACGGGGATGCTGTTCAGTTCTTCGCGGAGCCGGTGGTAGGTGCTGACGAGTTCGCTGCCGGCGTGGCCGATGGCGCCGGGCACGTCACCAGCGGCGCCGCAGGCTCGTACGGCGGTCTCGGTCTCCGGTGCTACTGCCGCGGCGCGGTCGAGCACCGACGACAACCGCGCCAGCTGCTCTCTGGCGGAGAGCGCGGGGCGGCGGAAGCGGTGCAGGAAGCCGGGCACGGTTCATCCCAGGCGGACGGTGAACGCGGTTTCCGGGATGCCGTAAGGGAGTTCGGGCGCGTCGGCGGCGATCTCCAGCAGGCGGTTGTATTTCGCGACGCGTTCGCCGCGGGCCGGGGCACCGGCCTTGAGCTGTCCGCAGCCGGTGCCGACGGCGAGGTCGGCGATGAAGTCGTCGGTCGTTTCCCCGGATCGGTGCGAGATCATCTGGCCGTAGCGGTGTTCGCGGCAGATCTCGATCGCTTCGAGGGTTTCGGTGACGGTGCCGACCTGGTTGAGCTTGATCAAGGCGGCGTTGGCGACGCCGAGGCCGGCGCCGCGGGCGATGCGGGCCGGGTTGGTGACGAAGTTGTCGTCGCCGACCAGCTGGATGCGGTCGCCGAGTTCCGCGGTGAGTTCGCGCCACCCGGCGAGGTCGTCCTCGGCCATGCCGTCTTCGATGCTCCAGATCGGGAAGTCGCGCACCATTTCGACGTAGCGCTGCACGAGATCCGACGAGCTGTGCCGGCGGCCGTTGACCAGGTACGTGCCGTCGGCTTGGCGGAACTGCGACGCGGCCGGGTCCAGCGCGATGGCGATGCCGTCTTGGCCGGCCGGGTAGCCGGCGTCCTCGATCGCGCGGAGCAGCAGCTGCAGCGCGTCTTCGGGCCGGGTGACGTCCGGAGCGAAGCCGCCCTCGTCGCCGAGACCGACGGTGTATCCGCGTTCGGTCAGCAGCGCCTGGAGCGCGGCGTAGACCTCCGCGCCGGTGCGGATCGCCTCGGGCAGGCTGGCCGCGGCGAGCGGGGCGATCATGAATTCCTGGAAGTCGAGGCCGGTGCGGGCGTGCGCGCCGCCGTTGAGGACGTTGAAGTGCGGCACCGGCAGCCGCGGCCGCCCGCCCGGGACGTGCAGCCAGGACCACAGCGGAACCTTCTCGGCGTCCGCGAGCAGACGGGCGACCGCCATGGACACGCCGACGATCGCGTTCGCGCCGAGGCGGCTGCGGTCGGCAGTGCCGTCCAGCTCGACCATTGCCAGGTCGATCTCGGCGAGACCGGTCCAGTGGCGGGCGATCAGGAGGTGCCGCACCTCGGTGTTGACCGACTCGACGGCGCCGAGGACTCCCGCGCCGCCGTAGCGGGCCGGGTCGCCGTCGCGACGTTCGCAGGCTTCGTTCCGGCCGGTCGAGGCACCGGAAGGCACAGTCGCGGTGGCGTGCCGCGACCCGCTGGAGACGGCGACGGCCAGAGTGGGACGGCCGCGGGAGTCCAGGATTTCGCGGGCGCGGAGGTCGGTGATCTGCATGGTGGTCATGACGTTCTCCGTAAGGGTCGGGACGCGTGGTTTATTGCGGTGGGGCAAGGGGGCGCACGGCGAGCAGGTACGCCCCGCCGAGTGCGAGAACGCCTGCTGCGGCAAGCCAGGGCGAGCCGGTGGTCCACATGTCGCCGACGAGGGCTGCGGCGATGCCGGCGAGCCCGCCGAGCAGCAGGCGGCTGCGGTGGCGCAGCCAGCCTGGCAGGTCGGCATGGCCTGCGAGGGTGCGGCGGGCTTCGCCGGCGAGCAGGAACGTGAGGGCCAGGAACCCGGTTGCGCAGGCTGCGGGCGGCGACGGCGTCCCCACGGCAACGGCGAAGGCAGCGGTCACGACCGCGAGCGGGGCGGCCCATGAGCCCGGCCAGCGGGCGGTGACGAGGACGAACAGCAGCGTGACGGCTGCGCTGGCCACGACGACGGGCGAGACCTGGAGAGTGGAGGCGGCCATGGGGACGCCGGTGCCGAGCATAGGAATCGGTCCGCGGGCGAGTGTGTTCATCGGGTCCTCCCGATCAGCGGGCGAAGGCTGAGCGGTCCGAGGACGTCGTCGAGCTGCTGGCGCTCGTTCCACTGGACGACGGGGATCCCGAGGCCGGTCAGGCGGGTTTCGACCCGGCGTCGGTCGAGGCGCCACAGCCGTACTGCGAGGCGGTCGGTCTCGGCGTCTCGGCCGATGGGCGGTTCGGTGCGCAGCGTGTCGACCACGACGATCGCGCACCCCCTGCGGTGCAGGTCCTGCACGGCGTTGAGCGCGCGGTGGTCGAGCAGCGGCGAGAACACGATCACGGCGGCGCGTGGCGGCAGCGCGGGCCGCGGGATCCGGGAGAGGTCCGGCTCGACGACGGCATCGTCGAGACGGGCCTCGACCACAGTGTCGGCGACGCGGTAGAACTGCCGCGCGCTGGCATCCGGGCCGATCCAGCGCAGGATCCCGCCGAGCGCGACGACGCCGGCCCGGTCGCCCCGGTGCAGGGCCGTCCGCACGACGGCGGTCGCGCCGTGCACGCCGAGGTCCAATGTGGACCCGCCGGACTGCGGGACGGCGGAGAAGGTGTCGATCACAGCGATGATCTCGGCGGCCTGCTCGGCGAGCCGATCGGTGATGTACAGCTGTCCTCGCCGTGCGGTGGCGGTCCAGTTGACGTGGCGCAGCAGATCTCCCGGCTGGTAGGGCCGGACGGCGGCGAATTCGATGCCGCTGCCCCTGCGTCGTCCGATGTGGACTCCGGCGCGGTCGGGAAGATCAGCGGGGCGCGGCAGGCTGTCGAGCGTCGTGGTACGGGGGTAGGCGCGTATTTCGCCGGCGTCCGCGATCACCACGGCTTCGAGCAATCCTGAATGGGCGTAGGCGGCCACTCGCGGTTGTACGGACCAGCGCCCCCAACGGAGCAGTCGCAGCGCGAACGTGCGTCCGTCCTCAGTGGACGCAGCGATGCGAGGCGTGGGCAGCGACACGGAGATCTCGTCGGCCGCGCCGCGTGCGTGGACGTCGACGGTCAGCGGAACTGTGTCGTGTTCAAGGCAGCGGGGCTCCGGCAGCGCGGTATCGACGGTGAGCGACTCGGCGGGCGTCCGGCGTCGGCGGCCGACGGCGAGAGCGCCCAGCAGAGGTGCGGCGAACCCGATCAGGTCCGCCCGGCCGAGCAGCATCCCGGTCAGCATCGCGAGTCCGGCACAGGTCGCGAGTGTCACTGCGAGCGGGGTCGGATGCCAGTGCACCGGATACGCGCTCATGTCGGCCGCCCGGCGCGCGGGACGGGGACGTCGTCGAGAATCCGGGCGAGCACGTCTTCGCCGCGCACCTGACGGACCCACAGTTCGGGCCGCAGGCTGAGCCGGTGCGCCCAGCACGCGGGCACGAGATCCTTGACGTCTTCGGGCACGACATAGTCCCGGCCGGCCAGCAGCGCCTTCGCGCGGGCCAGCTGCACAAGCTCCAGGCAGGCCCGGGGGCTGGCGCCGACCACCACCTGGGTGTGCTCGCGGGTCGCCGCCGCGAGCCGCACGACGTAGGCCAGGACGTCCGGGTCGACCTCGGCCTGTTCCACCGATTCGCGCAGGGCGGTCAGCTCGCCGGAAGCCAGGATCTGGTGCAGCGCGGCCGGAGCGGAGCCGCGGTCGAGGCGGCGGCGGAGCATGTCCTGTTCGCGTTCGGCGGGCAGGTAGCCGATGCGGACGCGCAGGGCGAACCGGTCGAGCTGCGCTTCGGGCAAGGGATAGGTGCCCTCGTATTCGATCGGGTTGTCGGTGGCGAGCACGACGAACGGGTCCGGCAGCGGGTGCGTGCGCCCGTCGACGGTGACCTGCCCTTCGGCCATCGCTTCCAGCAGCGCGGCCTGGGTTTTCGGCGGGGTGCGGTTGATTTCGTCGGCAAGCAGCAGGTTGGCGAACACCGGCCCGGGCCGGAACACCAGCCGCCGGTCGGCCTGGTCGTAGACGACGGCGCCGGTGACGTCGGAGGGCAACAGGTCCGGGGTGAACTGGATGCGGGCGAAGCCGAGGCCGAGCACGGTCGCGAACGATCGGGCGATCAGTGTCTTGCCGAGGCCGGGCAGGTCTTCGATGAGCACGTGCCCGCGCGCGAGCGCGCCGAGCAGGATCAGCTCCAGGACGGCGCGTTTGCCGACGACGGCGCGTTCGACCTCGTCCAGGACGGCGGTCGAGCGGGCTCCGGTCATGGCGGCGTCGGTGAGCGTCATCGGAGGGCCTCCAAGCGGTCGAGGATCGCGGCGAGGGTCTGGTGCGACGGTCCTGGGGCGTCGCGGTCGCCGGACCGCGCGCGGCTCGGGTCGACCAGCGGCCAGAGGTCTTCGCCGAGGAGGCGCCTTCCGTCCGGGTCCGGTCCCAGCAGGCGCACGAGGACCGGGCGCAGGTCGCAGTCCCAGGCGTGCCGGGAGGTGCCGGACCAGGCCACGGCGGCGGCGAGCTTGGCATAGCCGGGGAAGTCCGGCCGCCGAGCCTCGCGGGCCGGTGCGGCCGCGGTCTGCGAGGGGCGCAGAGCTGCCCGGACGTTGACTATCGCCAGCACGGTGATCAGCACTGCGGTGACGAAGAGGCCTGCGACCGAGGCGATCGCATAGCCGACGGCGAGCAGGACCGCCGCGGCGACGCTGAACAGGACGGTGATCATGGTCGCCTGCCGAGGTCGTGGAGGAGTTCGTCCAGGGCCTGGCGCGCGGTGTCCTGGTGCGCGCCGGTGATCGGGTGGCTGCTGAAGCGTGCTTCGGCGAACACGTCGACCAGCCGCTGTGCCGGTCCTGCGCGCACGAGTCCGCCGTCTGCGGCGCGGGCGAGCACCGCCGACGGGGTGTCGGAGAGCCGGGGTGCCGCCGCGGACTGTGCGAGTGCGCGCTCCATCGCCGCGAACGACCGCAGGATCGCCCCTCGCGGCCCGCCGGTGACCGCCGCGACGATTTCGCCGCGGCCCGCTGCCGCAGCCTCCGCCAGACCACCTGACGCCTCGATCGGACGCGGCGCCCGGCGGTGCCATCGGAGAAGCAGCAGGAGCAGGGCTGCCAGCAGCACGACCGGCAACAGCCAGGACGGCCCGCCGCCGGGGGAAGCCACCGAGGGCGCGGCTGCTGGCGGAGGGGGCACGAACCGGACTGGAGGCTGCGTCGGCGGGGTGGCTCGCGACGCCACGACAGCCAGGACCACGAGCGGTGCGGCGACGACGGCCAGGGTGATCAGCACTGCCCACCGCCGGCCCCATTTCGTGCCCAGCGGCTCGTGGACGGCCTCGAAGTCGTCGTCCTCAGGCCTCCGGCGACGGCGCAGCGCCGCGAAGAACGCGAGCACCGGAAGAACCGCGGCGAGGACGAGGATCGAGGTGAGGACAGCCAGCGTCGTGCCCCCGACGTGCGCGAACGGCCCCGCGAACGACCAGCGGGCGTTTCCGCGGGCACGCACTCCGGCCACGCCGAGCGCCAGCAGGACGCCGACGGTGATCAGCGCGGTGGCTTCACCCCGGTGTCGCATTCGCACACCTCTCCCTGACGTGTTCGTCAGGGACCGTTAGCGGCGTGCCGCGGTTGTGGTGAGCCCCATCACCTGCCTGCGATTGTGCCACGGCCGGACGCCGGACGCGATCAGCCGGAGGGCTGGCTCGGGTATGCTCGGGTGAGGCGATGAAGCTCGCCGCAACCGCCGCCCCCGGCTGATGGCTTCTACCAGTGCCGAGCTGGTGTGGAAGCGGGTGGTGCGGCATGGCGCGTTCTCCGAGCGTCCTGTTCCCGGGTGGCGAAACCGTCGGCAGACCGGCCGAGCCCGCGTTCTTCGGCGATCTGAATCTCGGCCAGGCGGTGTCCGCGGTGACTGCCGGGCGGGCCGAGTACGACCTGGGCCTGTTCTTCTCCGCGCCGCTGCACGAGGCGCCTGCCGTCGAGTATCGGCACGAAGTGTTCCGCGACCTCCAGCGCGACGACGTGCGCGAGGTGGTCGAGGAGTTCGCCGAGCGGATGCGGCGCATGCGCGAGCGCCTGGCGCTGGCCGGAAAGATCCACTATCCCCGGCAGAAGCAGCGGTGGTTCCTCGACGCGGTGGATGTCTACTGTGGAGCGGTCGCGGCGCTGCGGGAAGGGCTGGACCGCGTCGAGATCCGGTCCCGCGGCCTGCGGTCGATCCACGAGCACGTCGCCGGATACCTTGCGGCGCAACCTTTTCACGCATTGCTTGCCGACACGCGTGATCTCCAGGAGCAGCTCGCGCGGATCAAGTACCGCGTGCACGTCCAGGGCGCGCGAGTCAAGGTCAGCCGGTTCGACGACGACGCGGACTACAGCAGCGAGGTCGAGAAGACGTTCGCGAAGTTCAAACAGGGCGCGGTGAAGGACTACTTCGTCCGGTTTTCCGAGCCGCCGGAGATGAACCACATCGAGGCGCAGGTTCTCGACTGCGCGGCCCGGCTGTACCCGGGCGCGTTCCGCGCTCTCGCGGACTACTGCGAACGGCATCGTGACTACCTGGCGGCCGCGATCGGCCGGTTCGATCGCGAGGTGCAGTTCTACCTCGCCTACCTGGCGCACATCCGGCGGCTGTCGGCGACCGGTCTGCGGTTCTGCTATCCGGAGATTTCGGCGACCTCGCACGACATTTACGCCGAGGACGCCTTCGACCTCGCTCTCGCCACCAAGCTCGTCCCGGACAGCCCGTTGGTGTGCAACGACTTCCGACTGTCGGGTGCCGAACGGGTGCTGGTGGTGACCGGGCCGAACCAGGGCGGCAAGACGACGTTCGCGCGCATGTTCGGCCAGCTCGCGCACCTGGCCGCGCTCGGATGCCCGGTGCCCGCAGCGCGAGCCAGGCTGTTCCTCCCGGACCGGGTGTTCACGCATTTCGAACGCGAGGAGAATCCGATCACCCTGCGCGGCAAGCTCGACGACGAGCTGGTGCGGATCCGGGACATCCTGCGCGACGCGACGAGCGACAGCGTGCTCGTGCTGAACGAGAGCTTCGCGTCCACCACCCTGCACGACGCCCGGTTCATCGGCACCGACGTGCTGCGCCGCATCATCGACTTGGGCGCGCTGACGGTGTATGTGACCTTTGTGGACGATCTCGCGTCGCTGGGCGAGGCGACGGTCAGCATGGTCGGCGGGGTCGTTCCGGACGATCCGGCCGAACGCACTTACCGGCTTGAACGGCGGGCGGCCGACGGGCTCGCTTACGCCGCGGCGATCGCCGAGAAATACGGACTAGCCTACGACACCCTGCGAAGGCGGATCGGGCGATGAAAGTCTTCCTGCTGCACCGAGACCAGGACGCCGATCTCGACGCCCCGCCGCCGCCGGACGACCTCGTCCAGGATCTGGAACTGGAGACCCTGTTCGACGCCATGGCCGCCGGCGACGACTTCCTGCGCGACCTCGTGCCCCGAATCATGTTCGCGAGCCTGACCGACCCGGACGCGATCCGGTATCGCCAGCAGGTTCTCGCCGACTGCGTCGCCCATCCCGGGGTCGTGCGCGACCTCTACGCCATCGCGGTCGACGCGCGCCAGGTCGAGCGGAAGGTGTGGTTCGGGATCCTTTCCCGCGACTCGCCCGAGCACATCCTGAACCGGTCGGTGAAAACGCTCGAATTCCTCGTGGACAACCTCAAACAGCTGCGGCAGCAAGCGATTGAGCGCGGCGGCGAATTTCGCTCGCCGGGATTCGCCCGGTTCTTCGCGATGCTGCGGGAGGAACTCGACGACGACTACTTCGCCGTGGCCGAGAACCACTTGGAGGAACTCGAATTCCCCCGCGGCGTGCTGATGAGCGCGGAGCTGGGACAGGGGAACCGCGGCGTGCGGTTCGGCCTGCACCGGATGCCGAAACGAAGCTGGATCGAGCGGATCACCACGAGCGCCCCGCCCAGCTACGGGTTCGTCGTGCCGGCGCGGGACGAGGCCGGTGCCCGGGCCCTCGGCGACCTGCAAGGGCGCGGGGTGAACGTCGTGGCCAACGCGCTGGCCCAATCGGCTGATCACGTGAAGAGCTTCTTCCGCGTGCTGCGCGCCGAACTCGCCTTCTGCCTCGGCTGCCTGAACCTGCACGAACGCCTGCGCGCGAAAGGGAAACCGGTCTGCTTTCCCGCTCCGGAACCGAGCGGAGAGCCGGTGCTGACCGCGCGCGGACTGTACGACGTGTGCCTCGCCCTGCGGTCCGATGAACAGGTGGTGGGCAACGACGTCGACGCCGACGGCAAGACGCTGGTCCTCGTCACCGGCGCGAACCAGGGCGGCAAATCCACGTTCCTGCGCAGCTGCGGCACCGCGCAGCTGATGCTGCAGGCCGGGATGTTCACGGCGGCGGAAGCCTTGCGGGCGAACACGTGCACGGGCCTGTTCACCCATTTCAAACGCGAGGAGGACGACACGATGACCCGGGGCAAGCTGGACGAGGAGCTGGCCCGGATGAGCGAGATCGCCGACCGGATCCGGCCCGGCGGCCTGCTGCTGTGCAACGAATCGTTCGCCTCCACCAACGAGGCCGAAGGATCCGAACTCGCTCGCCAGGTGGTCCGCGCGCTCACCGAAACAGGCGTCAAAGTCCTGTTCGTGACCCACCTCTACGACCTCGGCCACAGCCTGTGCGAGCAGCACCGCGACGACATGCTGTTCCTGCGCGCGGAGCGCGAGCGGACGTTCACCCTGACCGAAGGCGAACCGCTGCCGACCAGCTACGGCGCGGACTCCTATCGCCGCGTCTTCGCCGGTCACCGCTAGGCACCGCGCGTGCTCGGCTGCTACCGTGGATCAGTCCGTGGTGCTCGGCACCGCGACCGGCGATGGGGCTCGCCGTGATTCGCGCCGTCCGGCGCTGATGGCTTCTACCCGCGACCGCGTCCGCGCAGCATTCTGCCGGGCGACCGGACGAGGAGGAAGCCATGGGGCTGGACGCCAAACCCGTCAACCTGCGCTGCACCGGCCTGATCCTGCGCGACGCCCACGTCCTGCTGTGCCAGCGGATCACCGACTGGGTGCTGCCCGGCGGCACGCAACAGGACGGGGAGTCCGTCGGCGCGTGCGTGCGCCGCGAAGTGCGCGAGGAGACCGGTCTCGCGGTCACGCCGACGGGCGTCGCGTTCGTGCTGGAGGCAACGAATTCGCGTTACGGCCAGCACCTGGTCGAGATCGTGCTGCACGCCGAGACCGACGACCCGGACGCCGAGCCGCACGGGGTCGAGGACGGCCTGGTGCCGCGGTTCGTGCGGCTGGAACACGTGCTGTCGCTGGAGCTGCGGCCTCCGATCGGCGGGTATCTGCGCGGCTTCCATGCGGGTGGCGCGCAGCGGACTGCCGCCTACCTGGGCAACGTGTGGCGCCCGGCGCCGGCCGAGGCGAGGCGATCGTCGTGACTGCCGCGCTGGCGAACCTGGCCGACCTGGTCCGGCGGTATCTCCCGGTCGAACGGGCGCGAGTGGTGGACGACGCGGTGTCCCGTGCCTTGTCCGGGCAGGTCCGGGTGCTCGTGCTCGGCGAGGCCAAGCGCGGCAAGAGCACCTTGGTGAACACGCTGTTCGCCCGCGACTTGCTGCCGACCGGCGCACTGCCGGTGACGTCGGTCGCGACCACCGTCACCGTCGCGTCCACTGTGGATGCCGAGGTCCGCTACCGCGACGGCCGCAGCCGTCCGATCGGGCTGGACGAGGTCGCCGAGCTGGTCAGCGAACGCGGCAACCCCGGCAACGTCCGGCAGGTGGACACCGTGCGGATCTCAGCGCCGTCGGCCTGTCTCCCAGCAGGCACCGAAGTGGTCGACTCGCCCGGCACCGGATCTGTACATCAGGCCAACACCGAGGAAGCCGCGCGGGCGCGCGACAGCGTGGACCTCGCCGTGCTCGTGGTGGCCGCCGATCCGCCTGTCTCGCAGGCTGAGCTGACGCTGGCCGCAGAGGTGATGACGACCGCGGCGGCCGCGGCGGTGCTGGTCAACAAAACCGACCTGGTGCGGCCCGGCGATTTGGCCGAGATCGTCGCGTTCACCCGGGCCGCGGTCGCCGGACCGCTCGGCTCGGACGTCCCGGTGCTGCCGGTCTCGTTGCGCACCGGCGCGCCGACGGAATTGGTCGCGTGGCTCGGGGAACGGATCGCACGCTGCGGCGAAGCGGACGTCGTGTCCTCGACCGCGCGTGCGCTGCGCCGGGAAACGACCGCGGTACTGGACGGCCTGCGGATCGAGTACGAGCTGATCCGACGGTCCACTGAGGACAGTGCGGGTGCGGTGCGCGCCCTGCGGGCGATACTCGACAACGCCCGGGTCGCGGAAACGGCCGCCGTGGACCATCTGCACGGTGCGGCGCGGCGGGCGCGGGCAGACTTGGATGCCGCACACGAGCGTGCGGTCGGCGCGGCGCGTGCGGCCACGCGGGAAGTGCTGGGGGCCGCGTTGCCGGAACAGCCCGCGCGCCCCGAGACCGCAGCAGATCTCGTCCGGCACCGGATCGGCGACCTGGCGGCCGGGCGCTGCGCGGAGTGGTTCAACCGCTTGGGCGCGGAGTTGGAGACGGCCATGCACGCCGGCGCCCGGCAGGCGTTGTCCGGTCTGACTGCGGATCTCGCGCGGTCACGGCAGGCCGCGGCCGAGGTGCTCGGAATCCGGCTGGACGAGGTGCCGATGCCGGAAACCGCTGCCGCGCCACGGTTGCCGGTACTCGAACTCGGCCCGGAGGTCGTTTGGCGGGAACTGGTCACCACGGCACTCGCACACCGCCTGCCGGCAGCGATCCGCCGCAAGCGGTTGCACCGTCACCTGGTCGACTGGGCGGCGAATGCCGTGCCCCGGCCGTTCGGGCGCGCCCGCTCTGCGCTGCAGGACTGGTTGCAGGACAACGCATGCGGGACCGAACGCGCGCTCGCGGAGATCTGGCGGGCCCAGCTCGCCGCACTCGAACGCGGACTCGCCGAAGCCGCGCGCCGGGAGAGTGCCGGTCCGGACGTCCAGCTCGACGAACTCGGCGAGCAGATCAGCGTGCTCGACCAGGCCGTACGCGAGCTTGACACCACCGTCCTCAGCGCCGCGGCACGGTGAGCCGCCATGATCGGATGTGCGCGCTGGCGGCAGACGGAACTCCAGGTCCTGGAATGGGTCCACGGGCAGACACCGCGGTCCGCGGTGCGGTGCGCTCAGATGGTGACCACGCTCGGGGAGACTCCGGTCGCCTGGGCCGCGGTCGGCGCCTCGTGCCTCCTGACGCGATCCGGCGGGCGGGCCGCGCCGATCGTCACGCTCGCGGTCGCGGCTGCACTGCGACGCGGCCTGGCCGATCTGATCGACCGGCCGCGTCCGCCGGAACGGTTGTGGCGCACGGAATGGTCCGGCCCGAGTTTTCCTTCCAGGCACACGACTCTCGGCACGCTGGGTGCGGGTCTGGTCGCCGTGAACCTGTTGCGCCGGCCGGGAATCGTCGCGGTGCCGGTCGCGGCGGCCGTCGGGATCAGCCGGATCGTGCTCGGCGTGCACTGGCCCACCGACGTGCTGGCCGGCTGGGCATTCGCGGCGGCGGCACTGGCGCTCTCGGGCGGGAGGCGCCGGAATGGCCGGCGTTGAGCTGTGCCACGCCTTCGTGGAGTTCCCGATCTTCGACGCGAAGTCCCGCTCGCTGAAGAAACGCGTGCTCACCTCCGCCGGCGGGACGATCCGGACCGGGGCGAAAGTGCCGATCGTGACGGCGTTGCGGGACATCACCGTCTCGCTGGCCGAGGGCGACCGCGTCGGGCTGGTCGGGCACAACGGCGCGGGCAAGTCCACCCTGCTGCGGCTGGTGGCCGGGATCTACGAACCCACCCGCGGATCCGCGCGGCGCACCGGCCGGGTGGCGCCGGTGTTCGACCTCGGCCTCGGCATGGACCCGGAAATCTCCGGACTGGAGAACATCGTCGTGCGCGGCATGTTCCTCGGCATGACCCGCCGCCGGATGCGGGCCCGGATCGACGAGATCGCCGACTTCACCGAACTCGGCGACTACCTGCGGATGCCGCTGCGCACCTACTCCACCGGCATGCGGGTGCGGCTGGCGCTGGGCGTGGTGACGTCGATCGACCCGGAGATCCTGCTGCTGGACGAAGGCATCAGCGCGGTCGACGCGGACTTTCTCGAACGCGCCCGGGCACGGCTGCACGACCTGGTCGCGCGCTGCGGGCTGCTGGTGTTCGCCTCGCACACCGAGGAGTTCCTGCTCGACCTCTGCGATTCGGCGCTGTGGCTGGACTCCGGGCGCATCGTGCGAGCCGGCCCCGCGACAGACGTGGTGCGCGCCTACACGGGTAGCTCAGGCCGGGCGGACGCTGAACCCCAGCAGCGCCGGGCCGCCGACGATCCGATCGCCGCCGACCGTGTCCTTCAGCTTGTGCATCCCCGTGTCGTCGCCCCGGACCGGGAAACTCCGGGAGAAGTGCTGCACGAGGATCTGTGACCAGCCGATAGGAATCGGTCAGCTGACCGCCAGGAGCGGCCGGAGGCGTCCGGTGCGCAGGGTCTCGACATACCCGGAGGCCACCCGGCGCAGGACGACGCTGGCGGCGAGGGCGACGAGGAGACCGACGACGAACGAGCCGGCGACGTCGTGCGGGTAGTGCGCGCCGACGTAGACGCGGGAGGCTCCTTCCGCGAGGGCGAACAAGGCGGCGATGGCGCAGAGCCGGCGGCTGACCAGATACAGGGCCGCGACGGTGGCGGCGGCGACGGTGGAGTGGCCGCTGGGGAAGGCGTAGTCGTCGAGTGCGGGGCAGGCTTCGACGATGAAGGCGTTCGGCAGGGAACGGCAGGGCCGCAGTTCGGCGACGCCGGACTTGACGACCTCGGCGACGACGAAGGCGACCAGAACGCAGACGGGGGCGACGAGGGCGGCGGTCATCGTGGCCGCGTCCGCGCGCCGGGCCTGCCACCAGCCCACGATCATCAGCACGGCGAAGACCCCCAGTCCGTACTGGGTCCAGGCTTCGGCCGGAGCGTTGAGCCAGGCGGTGTGCCGCGCGAAGTCGGTCACCGAGGTGAACCACGAGCCGTCGACGGTCGAGCCGTCGAAGGCGAGCCGGAAGGGGGAACTGGGAGCCATGGCAGGTGGTCTTTCTGGGCAGTGGCGAGCGGTGGGCTGGTGCTTGCGACGGGGGGCGGACTCCTCCGTCTTCATCTACATGGTTGTAGATTCTCGTCATCGTAGCGGGATGGGGTCCGGGCGGTCGCCTGCCGGCAGGCGCGCGGCCTCGGCAGGCGGCATCGCTCCTGGTTGAGGTGCGAGATCGCGGCTGGCGACCGGTCCCGGACGATCGCCTGAGCGATGTCGATCATGCTCACGTGCTGCCGTCCTCGCAGGTCGCCGGTTCAGGGAAGCGGTCAGGCTAGCGTGCGGCGGCAGGGGCACCGATCTTGGGGATGCTAACTGTCGTTATTTTCCAGACCTAACTGTTGCCTTGCTTCCAGCCGCAGGTGAAGTGCCGGATGAGCGTCGCCGGGACCAAGGCGGTGAGCAGAGCGCCCACCACGATCGGCCCGGGGGAGCCCATGCCGATCCCGACGACCGTGATCACCAGCTCGGTGGCCAGCAGGGTGAGCAGACCCGCGGCGGCAGCGGCGAGCGTGGACAGGCGCACCGGGTGAAACGCAGCGAAGCGCCGGGCCAGCCGCGGGTTTTCCCGGACAAGCTCGTGCTCGATCTCGTCGAGCTGCTGTTGTTCGTGATCGCGCAGTGCCATGGCCGGCTACACGTCGTAGCAGAGGGGCGCAAAACCGCGGAGCATGACCAGAGTTGCCACCCGTGGCCTCCCTGCCTGTGTGATCGCAGCGATCGTCGGACCAGGCAGGGGCTGTTGGCGGCGCACGGCCGCGGTTGGGTCCGGCGAGCCCCACCGCCGGGCGCTGATGCGCGTGGCGGAGTCTACTGCGTTTCGACGGGCGGGAGAGTCGGCGGCGCGAAGCCGTACTCGCGGGCGTGCCGGGCGGACAACGCGGTGGCACAAGGCAGGCAGGCCAACTGCCGGATTTCGGTGAAGGCCAGGTCTGCGGAGCTGAAGCCGGTGGAGTGCGGGACGGAGTTGTGGCCGACGCGGACGCAGTCGCGGCAGACCGCGGCGCCGCAGGTGGTGCAGATTCCCACGGCGGGGCGCGTTTCATTGGCGAGAGAGCAGTCGAGGCAGTGCACGGGGTTGTCCTTTCTGGTCAGGCGAGGATGAGCACGAGGGCGAGCACGGCGACGAAGGCGATCAGCAGGTAGCCGACATAGGCGTCGAGCCGTCCGTTCTGGAGGCGTTTGGCGGTGCGGACGGCGGCGCGCAGCGGGCGCAGCAGCGGCCGGTAGAGGAACTGTTCGACGGCTTCCACGACGTCGGAGGTGTAGCCGAGGTGGGCGCCGGCGGCGTCGGGGCGCGGGTCGTCGTCCCGGCCGCCGCTCTGGCGTTCGACCGTGCGCAGTTCGGCGCGGGTCAGCAGCACGTTCGCCAGGACCTTGCGGGTCGGGTTGGTGAAGGCGAAGGGTTTGTACTGGTTCTCGCCTTCGACCCCGCCGGTCGCCGAACGCCACGCGGGCACCCGGCGGACGGCGAACATGCGGCCCCGCGCGAACACCAGGCACAGGAGTCCGGCCCCGGCCAGCAGCGCCGGCAGCACGACGGCGAGCCAGGACGGGGAGAGGATGGAGAAGCCGGGGAACACCGGTTGCAGCACCCAGGGCCCCTTGATCGCGGACCCGGTGGCGTCGCGGGGCACGATCGGGCCGAGCCCGGCGGCGATGACCCGCACCTGGAGGGGCGCGACGGCGGCGACCGCCAGACAGCCGGCGCCGAGGGCGGTGAGGGCGAGCTTGCCGAGCGGGCCGGTGTCCCGGGCCAGTTCCGCGTCGCGCGGTCCGCGGGGGCCGAGCACGGTGAGCCCGACGATGCGCACGAAAGCGACGGCGGCGAAGCCCGCAGTGAGCGCGACCAGCGCGCCGGTGACGGCGAGCGGCAGGGTGTAGCCGAGCGCGCCAAGCCGGAACTGCTGCATCAGCGCCTCCAACAGGAACCACTCGGACACGAACCCGGCAGTCAGCGGCAGCCCGGCGAGGGTGAGCGCGCCGATCGCCAGCCCCGTGCCGGAGAACCGCAGACGGTGCCCGACGCCGCGCAGGTCGTCGAGTTCGGTCGTGCCGGTCGCGTCCTCGATCCCGGCCGTGGCGGTGAACAACAACGATTTGGCCAGTGCGTGCGCGATCGTTTGCAGGGTGGCGGCGAGCAGCCCGACCGCGATCAGCGGCGGCATCGAGGCGGCGGCGCCGATCATCGCGACCGCGTAGCCGACCGTGATGAGCCCGGCGTTCTCCACGCTGGAGTAGGCGACCACCTCGGCGAGATCGGTTTGCACGGTGGCGTGCGCGATGCCCAGCAGCGCGGTCGCGCCGCCCAGCAGGAGCACGACGACGGCGAGCCAGGGCGGCGGCTGGTGCAGGAGCGCGAGGGTCCGCCAGAGGCCGTAGAACCCGACGTTCACCGCGACTCCGGCCATGACCGCGCGCAACGGTCCCGGTGCGGCGCGGTAGCCGCGCGGCATCCACACGTGCACCGGGACCAGCCCGACCTTGACCGCGAAACCGAGCACCAGCAAGGCGTAGGCCGCGTCGCGGACGCCGGTGTGCGGCAGCGTCGTGAAGCTGGGGAAGGAGAAGCTGCGGCTTTGGGCGGCGAGCAGCAGCAGGCCGACCAGCAGTGCCGCGCCGCTGACCTTGCCGAGTGCGATGGTGACGATCGCCGGTGTCGCGGTGCAGCCGCGCTGGTGGGCGGTCATGAGGTAGAAGGCGACGGTCAGCGTCTCCCAGGCGAACAGGAACACGAACACGTGGTCGGCGGTGACGATGACCGCGATCGACGCGAAGGCGAGCGCATAGGCGCAGCTGAGGCCCCTTGCCCGGACGCGGTGCGGCCGGACCGCCCAGTCCGCGCACGCCAGCGAGACCGGGACGGCGACGGAGAAGCTGATTACGAGGAACAGTGCGGAGAGCCGGTCGACGGTCAGGTCGGCCGCGCCGAAGCCGAGGAACGCGTCGAGGCTCAGCCGGATCGGGTGCCCCGTGAGCCCGGCGGCGCCGACGATGGTCAGCAGGGTCGCGGCCGCGGCGCCGAGCAGATAAGGCAGGGGGCGGGCCCAAGCGTGCCGGACGCCGAGCACCAGATCGGCCAGCAGCGCGAGGCCGAGCAGGCCGAGCGCGGCGATCAGGACGGCCGTCATCGCGTTCGCCTCGTCCCGGTCAGCCGGCCGGTGGCCAGCAGGATCGCGTGCAGCAGCCGGAACGGGCTCGGCGGCGACCCCGGCACCCACACGTCGACCGGGAGCAGGTCGCCGATGCCGCCGGCAGTGGCGTAGGAGGGCGAGACCAGGCCGCCGCTGATCGCGTCGGCGCCCACGGCGATGACCGCAAGCGGACGCGGCAGCGCCTCCAGCGTGCGGGCCAGCGGCGCGGCCATCCCGTGCGTTCCGGCGCCGGTGACGAGCAGGAGGTCGGCGTGGCGGGGGCTGGCGGTGAAGAAGATCCCCAGCCGGTGCACGTCGTAGACCGGGTTGAGCAAGGCGAGTACTTCCCATTCCTCGGCGCCGTCCGAGCCCGCGTCGACGTGTCTGATGTGGACGGACCGGCGGAATGCCCTGGTGCGCCGGGACAACGCGGCACGAAGACGGCGCAGTTCGGCATCGGTCTCGGCCAGTTCGGGCACCACGAGGGCTTCCCGGGAGAGCCGGGCGACGTCGTTGCCGTCCTGCCAGCCGAACCGGTCGGGCCGGGCGGCGACACAGGCACCGCACCCGATGCACCGGCCCTGGTCGAGCCGGACCCGGCCGTGGTCATCCTGGATCGCGCCGGTGGGACACAGCTCGTCCAGCCCCGGGTCCCAGGCCGTTTCGCCGACCGTGCGGGCGATCGAGCGGACGTCGTCGGCGTCGGGCCGCCGGGGGTGTCCGGTCGTGACGATCCCGTCGCGCAAGCCGCGGAAAACCCAAGGCATCTACATCGCCACCCCGGCTATGGAGAGGCCGAAACTGGCCTCGATGAACGGGAAATCGGTCAGGATGTCGCCGTGGAACGCCTGGGAGAACACGGCGAGGTTGTGGAACGACGCTGACCTCGGCGCGCATCGCCGCAGCCGCCCGTCGCGCTCGGCGTCGAGGAAGTACAGCACTTCGCCCTGCGGTGCTTCGGCCCAGCCGACCGCCTGACCGGCGACCGGGCCGACCGGGGCGGCCAGCGTCTCGTCGGGCCGGTCGCCGAGCAGTTCGACGATCTGGGCAAGCAGGTCGAACGACTCGGCGACCTCGTCCCACCGCACCCGCAGCCGGGCCATCGCGTCGCCGTCGCTGCGGCGCGGCCCGGGCGTGCGGCTGAGCTTGGGGTAGGCGTCGTAGGGCCGGTCCCACCGGGTGTCGTCGCCGGTGCCGCCGGCCCGTCCGACCGGGCCGAGCAGACCGTGCTCCAGGGCGAAATCCTCGTCCAGCGGCCCGGTTCCGCGCAGCCGGTCGAGGAACGACGCGGTCTGCATCAACGCCTCGGCGTCGGCGGAGACGGCGCGGCGGAGAGCGTCCATTCGGGACCGGAGGTCTTCGCGGCCGAGCATCGGAAGCGCGCGTACTCCGCCGGGAATCACGACACCGCGGCCGAATCGGTTGCCGCACAACGCGGACACCAGCCGCAGCGTGCGCTCCTTGTGCCAGCCGAAGCGGGCGACGGCGACCGCGAGGCCGGCGGCGTCGGCGAGTTTCATGGCGACGTCGAGGTGGCTGGCGATGCGTTCGAGTTCCGCGTGCAGCGCGCGCACCAGCTGTGCGGTCAGCGGCGGCTGCGCATCGGCGAGTTCCTCGACGGCGTGGCAGAACGCGAGGGCATGCGCGACGGAGGCGATTCCCTCGACCCGTTCGGCCAGCAGAACCGCGTGATTCGGGGCCATTCCTTCGAAGCGCACTTCCAGGCCGCGGTGTTTGAAGTGCGGGCGGACGTTCACGTGCGGGATGTCCTCGCCCGGGGTCTCGACGACGTACTCCACCGATTCGAACACCCCGGAGCGGACGGGACCGTGCGGGAGGCTGAACAGGCCGGTGCCCATCACGTGGCTGGGCAGCGCGCGCTCGTCCGGCTCGACGTGGGACGGGTGGAACGCGGCGCCGGGGCTGGGCAGGGGTTCGTTGTCGTCCGGGTGCGGCAGCACGAGCGGGTCGAGCCGCGGATGGCCCTGCGGGACCACGCCGAACAAGTCATGCAGCTTGCGCTCGTACCAGAACGCGGAGGGAATCCTCGGCGTCAGCGCGGGATAAGCGCCGGTGCCGGGCGGGAGCCGCAGGTCTACGACGTCGATGCCGCCCGGCCGGGCCAGCAGCACGTGCAGGGTCACGCCTTCGGTGACGTCGCCGTCGCCGATCAGGGCGGCGAACCGCGCCCCGTCGCCGATCCGGGCGAAGATCTCCTCCCGGCTCATGTCCCGCCTCCCAGCTCGGCCACTCCGCGGGCCAGGAGATCGGCGAAGTCCGCTGGCGGGTGCACGCCGAGCACGATCAGCACCACCAGCCCGGCCACCATCGGCGCGACCATCCAGGCACTCGGCTCCCCGCGCACCGGGAGCTCGGTGCCGCCGCGGACGAAGAGCATCCGCGTCGTCGCCACCGACAGCCCGAGGAAAGCCAGCGTGACCAGCACGACGAGGACCACGGTGACCGTGTCGTGGGCGCCGGCGAGCCCGCCGGCGACGATCTGGAACTCGCTGCGGAACAGCCCGAACGGCGGCATCGCCGACAACGCCAGTATCGCGAACAGGAACAGCGGCGCCGTCCACGGCAAAGTGTCCAAACAGGACCGGATGGTGCCGGTGTCCTTGGTGCCGTACTTGCGGACCAGCACCCCGGCGCCGAAGAAGGCGTTGCCTTTCGCCGCGGCGTGGGCGACCACGTGCAGCAGGACTCCGGCGAGTGCCAAGGGCGCGCCGAGCCCGATGCCGATCGTGAGGATGCCCATGTGCTCGACGCTGGAGTAGGCCAGCAGCCGTTTGAGGTCGCGTTGCTCCAGCAGGTACAGCGCGGCCAGCAGCAGGGTGAGGACGCCGAACACGAGCAGCACCGTTCGGGGGAAGCCGGAGCCGAGCGTGCCGGCGGCGACCTGGTAATAGCGCAGCACCGCGTAGAAGCTCACCGCGAGCAGCGAGCCGGACAGCATCGCCGAGACCGGCGTCGGCGCCTCGGAATGCGCGTCCGGCAGCCAGGTGTGCACCGGGAAGAGCCCGACCTTGGTGCCGAACCCGACGACGGCGAGCACGAACGCCAGCTGAACGGCGTTGTGCGGCAAGGTTTTCCCGGCGGTGAGCAGGGGCGCGAACGCGACGTCGTAGGACGAGCCGAGGACGGTGGAGCCGGCGTAGTACATGACAATCGTGGCGAGCAGCCCGATGCCTAGACCGGCGGAGGCGAGCAGCACGTACTTCCACGCGGCTTCGGCGGCGTTGTCGGTGTCGTCCAGCGCCACCAGCAGCGCCGACACGACGGTGGTGATCTCCACCGCGATCCACAGCAGGGCGAGGCCGTCCATGAGCGGCGCGCACATCATCGACCAGGCGAACAGGTTCAGTCCGATGTGGAATCTCCGGGCGTAGCGGGCGAATCCCGGACGGTCGCGTTCGGACTGGAGATAGCCGATCGAGTACACCGCGGTCGCGGCGTAGAGGAAAGTGGTGCCGAGCAGGAACACGACCGACACCGCGTCGGCCCGGAGGATCCCGAACTGCACCGGCCCGCGCACGACCGCGGGCACCAGCACGACGGCGAGGCCGAGGCTAGCCAGCGCGGTGAGCAGGCTCAGCGTCTCGCTCGCCCGGACGCGGGCCGGGAGCGCGCCAAGGGCGGACACCAGCGGGAGAGCGGTCAGCAGGACGAGGACGACCGGCATAGCCTCACCCCCTCAGCTTCGTGAGGTCGCGGGTGGACAGCGATTCCGATCGGCGGTGGTGGACCTGCATGAGCACCCCGAACACGACCACCGCGACCAGCAGGTCGAACAGGAACGCCACCTCGAGGATCAACGGCATCCCGGCAGCGACCACGAGACTGGCCAGGGAAACTCCGTTCTCCAGCGAGAAAAACCCGATCGCCTGCGAGACCACGTCACGGCGCACGATCATCAGCACGAACGCCACCAGGATCACCGCGACCGACAGCGCGAGCGCGGTTTCCGGGAGCGCGGGGCTGGTGACTTGGAAGCGCCCGGTCGCGAAGAACCCGAACGCCGCCACCGCGACCGCCAGCAGCACCTCGCTGGCCACGCCGAGCGCGCCGCTGCCGGCGATCTCGGTGCCCGCCGTGCGCAGCATCCGCAGCACCAGCCACGGCACGACGATCACCTTGAGCGCCAAGGACAACGCCGCCAGGGCGTACAGCTCCGGCACGTCCCGCACGACCGCGACGACCACCGCGAGCAGGGACACCAGCAGCGACTGCGCGGCATACACCCGGACTTGCGCGCGCAGCAACGCGGTCCGCAGCATCGCGAACTCGGTGAGCAGCACCAGCACCGCCAGCCCGTTCGCCACCCCGGCATACACTCCGGGAGGCGCGACGGCGGCAGGATCCGCGGCCAGCACGTTCATCAGCCGCCTCCGAAGTAGAGGGTGAACACGGCCAGCACCGCGAGCAGGAACGCGGCCGCGACGAATTCGGTGATCTTGAACAGGCGGAGCTTCGCGAACGAGTTGTCGATCACCGCGATCAGGACGCCGAGGACGACGCATTTGCCCAGCAGCGCGGCGATCGCCAGCGCCACGTCCCCGATCCCGGGCGTGGCGGCCAGGCCCCACGGGGCGATGAACACGTTGATCAGGATGGTGAACAGGATCAGCTGCTTCATCGCCGATCCCCAGCGCAGCATCGCCAGGTACGGGCCGGAGTGCTCGAACGCCCGGGCTTCCTCGATCATGCCGAACTCGTTGGTCCCGGTGTGCGTCTCCACCGGGATCCGGCCGGTCTCGGCCAGGATCACCAGCAGCAGCGCGGCCGCGGCGAGCAGGTGCGCGGGACGTACGATCTGCTCGGCCGAGGACCGGACGGTTTCGGCCAGCGCGTACGGAAGGTCGGTTCCGGTCACCAGCGCGACGGTGAACACCACGAACAGCACCACCGGCTCGGTGATCGCCCCGAAGGTCTTGGTCCGGCTGGCGCCCAATTGCGCGTAGGGCGAACCGGTTTCGGCGGCCGCGACAGCGATGGCGAAACTGGCCAGCGCCAGCACGAACCCGCCGCCGAGGATGTCGCCCAGGTACCCCAGCGGCAACGGGAACGTGGTGAGCACCGGGATCAGCAGCGGCACGGTCAGGTAGCACGCCATCGCACCGATCGGCGCGACCAGGAAGACCCAGCTCGCTCCGTTCGGAGCCAGGGATTCCTTGCGGAACAGTTTGCCCAGGTCGTAGTACGGCTGGAGCACGCGGGTGCCCCGCCGCCCCTGCAGCCGCGATTCCACCCGGGCGATCACGCCGGACACCCCGGGCGCGGCGACCAGCACAGTCAGCGCCTGCGCCAGCTGCACGAGGGGGATCGGCACCGGCGGGTTCACGATCGCTCCCCGGGCCGGGGAGCGAGCTGATGATCGGGGACTGCGGAGCCTTCGGAATCCTCGTCCACCCGGACCTCCTCTACCGGCCTGCCAGCGTGCGAACACGAAGGTGGTGCGGTAGAGGCCATTAGCGGAGGATCCGCGGTTAAGGCGAGCCCCATCGCCTGTGTTCCCAGTGTGACCACCACGGCGACGTCGCGCAAGCCCGTGCGCCGCCGCGGACCCGGATGGGTTCTTGACCGCCGGGTCCCCGAGCGGTTGTACTGGACGCGGCGATGGATCCCGCCGGGGCTCGTGTGTGCCCGAACCGCCTCCGCCGAGGCTGATGGCTTCCTGGCCGATGCTTGCCGCGCGGACCAGGAGGGCCGCTGTGAAGATCACCAAAAGGGCGCTGCGACTGTCGATCTTCCTCGGCGACGGCGACATCTGGCACCACAAGCCGACATACGTGGAGATCGTGCACCGGGCGCACAAGGCCGGTCTCGCGGGCGCGAGCGTCCTGCGCGGCTTCGAGGGCTACGGCGTGTCGTCGCGGATCCACACCCAGCACGTGTTCCGGCTGAGCGAGCACCTGCCGCTGCTGGTGCTGATCGTGGACTCCGAAGAGAAGATCCGGGCGTTCCTGTCCGAATTGGACGACCTCGAAATCAGCGGCCTGATCGTGGTCGACGAAGTGGAAACGATCCGCTACACCGAATCCGCGCCGAAGCAGTCGCATTGGTGGTCCGTGAGCTGACGCGGGTGAAACCCGGCACAGCCCGCGGGCCCGCGGACGCCGGCTCGGCTAGACTGGAGCTGCGGCGGTGGGGCTCGCCGCTTCGGGGTCAGCCCGGAAGAACCGCGGCTCTGCCCGCCGCCAACAGTCCCTGCTTGACCAGTGTCGTGCCCAGGACAAGCAGGAGGCGTGCGTGAGCAATGAGGTCGACGTGACCGACCCGATCGACCCGGATGTCGATCTCCAAGTACCGGCACAGCGCCGGGAACTCTTCCGCACGCACGGATTGGTGCTCGTCGTCATCGCGGCAGGCGGTGGTCTCGGGGCGCTGGCCCGTTACGGCCTGGCCACGCTGCTGCCCACTGCGCCCGGCCGCTTCCCGTGGGCCACCTTCGGCACGAACGTCGCCGGCTGCTTCCTGATCGGCGTTCTGATGGTGCTGATCACCGAGGTGTGGCCCGCGCACCGGCTCGTGCGGCCGTTCCTCGGCGTCGGCGTGCTCGGCGGATTCACGACCTTCTCCACCTACGCGGTGGAGACGCGCGGCTTGCTGCAGCCGGACACCGTCGGGCTCGCTTTCGCTTACCTGGCCGGAACTTTGCTCTGCGCGCTGCTCGCGGTGATCGCCGCCGTCTGGCTCACCCGGACCGTGACCAGTCTCGTCCGTCAACCCGAAGAAAGGGTCTGATCATGCAGCTCACGGGATACGCCCTGCGCATGTCGATCTTCATCGGCGAGGACGACGTCCGGCACCACAAGCCGCTGCACCGGGTGATCGTCGAACGCGCCCGGGACGCCGGATTGGCCGGCGCCACCGTGCTGCGCGGCTGCGAGGGCTACGGGATCCACGCGATGATCCACACCACCCGGCTGCTGAGCATGTCCGAAGACCTCCCGATCACGATCCTGATCGTCGACCGGGAAGACAAGATCCGCGCGTTCCTGCCCGAACTGGACGAGCTGATCAGCGAGGGCGCCGTCCTGCTGGACGAGGTCGAAGTGCTGAGCACCGACGGAGTCCGCCGCCCATGACCGCCGTGCTCGTGTTCGTCGGCGCGATGGTCGGCGCGCCGCTGCGTTACCTGACCGACCGCACGGTGCAGAACCGGCACGACAGCCTGTTCCCGTGGGGCACGTTCAGCGTCAACCTCGCCGGCTGCCTGATCCTGGGCGGGCTCGCCGGAGCCGGAACCGCGCTGCCCGCACCGCTGCTGGCGCTGATCGGCACCGGCTTCTGCGGCGCCCTCACCACCTACAGCACCTTCAGCTACGAAACGGTGCGGCTGCTGGAGCAAAAACTGTACTTCTACGCCGCGATGAACGTGATCATCAGCGTGATCGCCGGGCTGGGCGCGGCGCTGATCGGATACACCGTCTTGCACGCCCTGGTGGGCTGAACCCGGCAATACGGGTTACCGCTGACCGAGTCTCCTTCCGGGCTCGGCGCCGAACGGATCTCGACCCGGCGGTCATCCGGGCAGCGGACGGCCCAGCAGGCTCAGCGCCGCCCGTCTCGCGGGTGCGGGGCCACAGGAGGCGTAACTGTCGAGCAGATCGCGGTGCGCGCCGACTCCGCCGATGCGGACCAGCGCCTGCAAGACGGCGGTGGCCAGGTACGGGTCGGGTCCTTCGGCGAGCAGCGTGCGCAGCGGGCCGAGAGCACGGTGTTCCTTGCGGGCGCCCAGAATTTCGGCGGCGATGATCCGCCGCTCCGGCAGCGGGTGCCGCAGCGTCCACAGCAGACGGTCGACGTAGTCGAGGTCGGCGGCCACGACGGCACACAGCGGCTCCTTCGCGGGGGAGGCACCCAGCACGGTCGCACTGGTTCATCTGGCAAATCCACGGCATCCGGTCTTCCTCGCGTCGTCCGGCTGGACGGGCGGGACCCTGTGACGAAGTTCGCCGCACCCCGCGCCTGCTTCATACGGCACTCAGCCGCCGGTAGCCCGCGGAGCAGAGCGCACCGCCTCCGCGAAAAATGGCGCGTCCCCCAGGACGAGGCCGCCGAACGGCTCGCGCGCACCAGGCGGTGGCCAGCACCCGGTGGTTCCCCGGAGAGCCCGGTCATCCACGTCGTCGCGGTCGGCGGGCGGGTTGTCGGATGGGTCTGTCGCGAACGGGAAAGCGGACCGTCGTGCGCGCCGGAGGCTCGGTCGCCGAAGCGGACACGTTCGGCGAATCTGTTCGCGTGCTCGCGGGCTTATCATGAGAGGGCTGGCGAAGGAGTCGGGATGTTCGCGAAACGGGCGGTGCCGGTGAGTTCCCTCGACGCGCCGTGCGCTCCGTGGGAGATCCCGGTCGAACGCGACCTCGCCGAGCTCGGCGGCGGCCCGGCGCGGTCCTTCCGGCCGTCGTCCGCGCGGTTTCTCCCGGTGGACGCGGCCGAGGACCTCGCCGATCTCGTCGGCCCGCCGCGCCCGGGCGACCTGCTGGTGCTGCCGTCCGCGACGCGACCGGCGGCCGACGGGCTGGTCTGCGTCCCGGACCAGGTCGTGGGCATGGGCCCGCGCGGGGTGGCGCAGTGGGTGGACGATCTGCCCTACCCCCGCGTGGTGGGCGTGATCCCCTACGCCGAGCTGGTCGCCGCCGAGCACCTGCTGGCGGGCGAACACGGCTGCCTGGTACTGACCGGAGCCCGCACCCAGCTGACGATCCACTACCGCTCGCCCGCGTGGCCCGCTGTCGGCGACCTGCTGACCCGGCTGCGGGCCCACGCGCTCGCGAGCACCGGGGCGTCGACGATGTCCGCCACCGGCGAGCACGTCCAGTGGGAGGAGCTTCCGTACTCGCTGCTGGTCGGCCTCGGCGACCCCCGGCCGCCGCGGTGCCTGTCGGCGGCCGCGGAATCGGTTCGCGGCCGGTGGTGGCGGCACCGGCGGACCCGGCCCGCCGCGCAGGTGGTGCTGACCCGGTACGAATTGGTGGTGCTGCGGCACGTGACCGGCCGGGCGCCGCTGCGGCACGGGGTGAATCTCCTTGCTGTCGCCCGGGAACACATCGCCGGCCTCGACGCGAGCGGCGAAAGGCTGACGGTGCGCACTCCGGCCGGCGAGCACCAGGTCGAACTCAACCCGGCGCTGGCCGAGGCGGCGCAGACGAAGTTCCGTCCGATGCTTCGTGCCTGCGGCGCACGAGGATCAGCAGCGGGACGGCGGCGAGCTGCGCCACGACCGAGAACAGCACCACAATCGTGAGGGACACGCTGAACAGCGCACCGATGGCCGCGCTGCCAGCGAACCACGCGACGCCGTAGACGCCGGTGAACAGACCGTAGGCCGAGGCCCGCCGGTCGGCCGGGACCATCGGGGCCACCGCGGCCGGGATGATCGATTCGTGCACGCCCATTCCCAGCCCCCACAAGCACATGCCGATCAGCGCGGGCCAGAAGCCGCCGAGGAACGCCAGCGGCGCGTAGGCCGCGGCGACCACGGTCAGCGGGATGAGCAGGCCGATCCCGAAGCGGTCGAACAGCCGCCCGAACAGCAGTGATCCCGCGCCGCTGACCGCCATCGCGACGGCGTAGAAGATCGGCGTCAGGTCGGCGGACACGGCGCCTGCCTGCTGGAAGTGGAACGCGATCACGGGAAAGTCGGCGAAGCCCGCCGCGACCAGCGCCGCGGCGGCCAGATACAGCCAGAACCGCCGCGGGAACCCGTGCGCCTGCACCGGGGCCGTCGAGGGCTCCAGGTCCTGCGGGCGCGGGTAGACCAGCCGCGCTACGCCCAGCAGACAGAGCATGATCGCGGCGGGCACGGCGAGGACGGCGAACGCGAGCCGGTAGTCGTGCCGGCTGCTCGCCAGCACCAACGCGATCAGCAGCGGCCCGAACATGGCCCCGAACTGGTCGAGCGCCTCGTGCACGCCGAAACCCCAGCCGTACCCGATCTGCTTCGCGGCATGGGACAGCATCGCGTCCCGCGGCGGATTGCGGATCGCCTTGCCGACCCGTTCGAGGATCACCAGCAGCGCGGCGACCTGCCAGCTTCCGGCCAGTGCCAGCAACGGGACCACCGACATCTGCAACACGTACCCGCTGATCGTGATCGGCCAGTACCGGCCGGTGCGGTCCGCCCCGCGACCGGACACCACCCGCAGCCCGTACCCGAGCAGCTCGCCGAACCCGGTGACCACTGCGATCGCCAGCGCACCGGCCCCGAGCAGCCCGAGGAAAGGCCCGATGACCGCGCGCGACGACTCGTAGGTGAAGTCGGCGAAGAAGCTCATCACGCCGACCATCAGCACGAACTTCAACCCGGCGGACAACCGCCGCCCGCGAGCCTTATCGGCCATACCGCGCCACCGCCTCAAGACGACCGCGTTACGGTAGCAAAGTAACCGCCGTTACGCATCAGCACGCGACGGCACGATCGGGCAGACTGAGCCCGTGCCCGACCAGAAGACGAACGCCCCCCGTGGCTGGCTGCTGCTGATCTACCGGGTCCCGCCGGAACCGACTCGCCTGCGAGCCACGGTGTGGCGCCGCCTCAAAGGACTCGGCGCCGTCTATCTCCAGAACTCCGTCGCCACTCTCCCGGCCGCACCGGCAGCGGAACGCGCGCTGCGGAAGCTGCGCCACGAGATCGTGGAAATGGGCGGAACGGCGCAGCTGCTCACGAGCACCGCGCTCGTCGGGCAGGCGGACATCGTCGCCACCTTCCAGGCCGCTCGCGACGACGAGTACGAGGAAATCGTCGACAAGTGCCAGGACTTCCTGGCCGAAATCGAGAAGGAAACCGCCGCCGAGCACTTCACCTACGCGGAACTCGAGGAGAACGAGGAAGACCTGACCAAGCTGCGGAACTGGCTGGCGAAGGTCACCGAACGGGACGTCCTCGCCGCGCCTGGCCGCGCCGAGACGCTCCGGGCGCTGGAACGGTGTGAGCGGGTGCTCGAGGAGTACGCGGCGAAGGTGTACGCGTCGGACGCCGACGGACACTGATCGGGTCGCCTTGGCGGGTGCCGCGGGCCGTTCTGATGGCATTCAGCCTGGCTCAGCTCTGGCAGCACGTCGTCCTGGCCGGTGCTGCGATCCTGTTGCTGGCGCCCGAAAGCGGAGTCGTCACCGCACTCCGTGCCAGCGCACCAGCAGGGGCGTTGCTCGCGATCGCCGGAATCGCAGTCGTACACCGAGGCACGCGTGCCGCGACCGGCAACAGTTGCGCCATGACTCTTGGCCTGCAAGGCGACGAGCCGATGTCAGGAGGATGACCACGGGCATTGACAGCGAGAGGTGATCAGCACCGTTTGTTGCGATCGGTATCCGCGACGGGCGCGATCTGGTCGACGAGCGGGCCGCCGGTGTCCAGCAGTGCCCGGAGGGTCTCCAGGGGTTCGGGGACGAGGCGGTACCAGCTCCAGGTGCCGCGGCGTTCGCGGGTGAGCAGTCCGGCGGAGACGAGGACGCGCAGGTGGTGGCTGAGGGTGGGCTGCGGCATGGCGAATTCCTCGGCGAGGTCGCAGAAGCAGGCTTCGCCGCCGGGCGAGTAGCGGATGAGGGACACGAGCCGGATGCGCAGCGGGTCGGCGAGGGCTTTGAACAGGGCCGCGGCCTGGTGGGCGTCGGTGTCGGTGACGGCCGCGGCGGGTTCGGCCAGCAGCAGGGTGACCGGGACCGGGGTGCGGTTGTGCCGGTGTTCGCCCGCCATGGGTCCTCCCGTCGGTTCGTGTGCCGTAGTCGACCATACCTGCTGGATTGACAAAGTTCGATGCAATCGAGTTCACTTGGATTGAGAGAAGTCGATCCAAGGGGTGTGGGTGATGGTGCTGCCTGCTGGCGGCTTGCCCGTGCATGACGCGGACGCGCAGGTCGAGCGGATCGTGGACGAGCTGGCGGACCGGTTCCGCGGGACGTTCGAGCGGGAGGCGGTGGCGCGGTTCGTGCGCGAGTCGTACGCGCTGTTGTCGGAGTCGGCGACGGTGCGCACGCATTTGCCGGCGCTGACGGCGCGGTTCGCGCGCGAGCGGCTGCTGGACCGGGGCCGGGCGTCGGGGCTGTTGCGGGTGGAGGTGCCGCAGGTGCTGTTCGTGTGCGTGCACAACGCGGGCCGGTCGCAGATGGCGGCGGCGCTGCTGGACCATCACGCGTTCGGCCGGGTGGCGGTGCGCTCGGCCGGGTCGCGGCCGACGCGGGAGATCCCGGAGACGGTCACCGCGGCGCTGGCGGAGCTGGGCGTGTCGCTGACGTCGGCGTATCCGAAGCCGTTGACCGACGAGGTGGTGCGGGCGGCGGACGTGGTGGTGACGATGGGCTGCGGTGACGCGTGCCCGGTGTTCCCCGGCCGCCGCTATCTGGACTGGGCGGTGCCGGACCCGGACGGGCAGCCGCCGGCGGCGGTGCGGCGCATCCGCGACGATATGGACGCCCGCGTCCGCGGCCTGCTCGACGAGCTGACTCCGTGATTTTTCCGTTGCCGAGAAAGGAATCCTAGTGTCGCGTGTTCCGGAAGTGCTGTTCGTGTGCGTGCACAACGCCGGCCGTTCCCAGATGGCCGCGGCGCTGCTGGCGCACCACGGCCTGGGCCGGGTCGCGGTCCGCTCGGCAGGGTCGGAGCCGGCGGAGCAGGTGAACCCGGCCGCCGCGCGGGCGTTGGCCGAGTGGGGCCTGGACATCACCGCGGAGATCCCGACGAAGCTCTCCACCGCCGACGTCGAGGCGTCGGACGTGGTGATCACGATGGGCTGCGGCGACACCTGTCCGGTGTTTCCGGGCAAGCGCTACCTCGACTGGGCGCTGGACGACCCGGCCGGGAGGGGCGTGGAGGCGGTGCGCCCGATCCGCGACGAGATCGACCGCCGGGTCCGCGGCCTGCTCGCCGAACTGCTCGACGCCTGATTCCTTCACACCTGTTCTGCCGCAAGGAGAATCGTGACACAGACCGCCGACGACACCGCCCCGGCCGATGGCGACGTCCTGCACAAGCTCTCGTTCCTGGACCGGTTCCTGCCGGTGTGGATCATCGTGGCGATGGCCGCCGGGCTCGGCCTGGGCAGCGTCGTGCCCGGCCTGCAGTCCGTGCTGGACGCGGTGAAGATCGGGCAGGTGTCGCTGCCGATCGCGCTCGGGCTGCTGCTGATGATGTACCCGGTGCTGGCGAAGGTCCGCTACGACAAGCTCGACACCGTCACCCGGGACACGCGCACGATGGTGCTGTCGCTGATGCTGAACTGGATCGTCGGCCCGGCGCTGATGTTCGCCCTGGCCTGGCTGCTGCTGCCGGACCTGCCCGAGTACCGCACCGGGCTGATCATCGTCGGGCTCGCCCGCTGCATCGCGATGGTGATCATCTGGAACGACCTGGCCTGCGGCGACCGCGAGGCCGCCGCCGTGCTGGTCGCTTTGAACTCGGTGTTCCAGGTGATCATGTTCGGGGTGCTGGGCTGGTTCTACCTCGAGCTGCTGCCCGGCTGGCTCGGCCTCGACACCACGAGCGTTTCCTTCTCCCCGTGGGAGATCGCGCTGTCGGTGGTCATCTTCCTCGGCATCCCGCTCGTGGCCGGGTATTTGTCGCGGCGCATCGGCGAACGCACCCGCGGCCGCGACTGGTACGAAAGCAAGTTCCTGCCGAAGATCGGGCCGGTCGCGCTGTACGGGCTGCTGTTCACGATCGTGGTGCTGTTCGCGCTGCAGGGCGACAACATCACCTCCCGTCCGCTCGACGTCGCCCGGATCGCCCTGCCCCTGCTGGCCTATTTCGCGCTGATGTGGGGTGGCGGCTACCTGCTCGGCAAAGCGTCGGGCCTGTCCTATGCGCGGACCACGACCTTGGCGTTCACCGCGGCGGGCAACAACTTCGAACTCGCCATCGCCGTCGCGATCGGCGTGTTCGGCGTGACCTCCGGCCAAGCCCTCGCCGGCGTGGTCGGGCCGCTGATCGAGGTCCCGGTGCTGGTCGCGCTCGTGTACGTGAGCCTGTGGCTGCGCAAACGCTGGCGCACCAACGCATCCCGGACGTGAACCGCACCCAGGTAGCAGTGGTCGGCGGCGGGCAGGCCGGGCTCGCCGCTGGGTTCTACCTGCGCCGCGCCGGCCTGGACTTCGTCATCCTCGACGCGCAGCCCGATCCGGGCGGCACGGGTGGGAGTCGCTGAGGCTGTTCTCCCCGGCCCGCTACAGCGCCCTGCCCGGCTGGCCGATGCCGCCCTACCCCGGCGAGGGGTACCCGACCGCGCCGCACGTGGTCGACTACCTCGCCGCCTACGAAAAGCGCTACGCCCTGCCGATCGTGCGCGGCGAGACCGTGACCAGCGTGGTCCGCGACCGCGGCGGGCTGCGGGTCGCCACCGACACGACCTCCTGGGACGCGGCGGCGGTGATCTCCGCGACCGGCACCTGGTGGCGGCCGTTCCTGTCGCTGGTCTCCGGCGAGTTCGGCGGACGGCAGCTGCACACCGTCGACTACGACGGTCCGGCCGCGTTCGCCGGGCAGCGCGTCGTGGTGGTCGGGGGCGGGAACTCCGGCGCGCAGATCGCCGCCGACCTCGCCCCGGTCGCGACGGTGACGTGGGTGACGCGGCGGCCGCCGCGGTTCCTGCCCGACGACGTCGACGGCCGAGCCCTGTTCGACCTGGCCAGCCGCCGCGCCCGCGCGCTCGCCGCCGGCCAGGCCGATCCGGGCGGGGTCGGGAGCCTCGGCGACATCGTCGCCGTGCCGCCGGTCCGCGTCGCCCGCGACGCCGGGCTGCTCACTCACCGGCCGATGTTCGCGCGCCTGGCCGCGGACGGTCCGATGTGGAGCGACGGCAGCCGCCTCTCCGTCGACGCGGTGGTGTGGTGCACCGGGTTCCGGCCCACGCTGGGACACCTCGCCTCGCTAGGGCTGCGTACTGCGGGCGGAGCGATCCGCACCGAGGGAACCCGCGCTGTCGACGAACCGCGGCTGCATCTGCTCGGCTACGGCGACTGGACCGGCCCCGGATCGGCCACTCTCGCCGCCGTCGGCCCGACCGCACGCGCCGCCGTCTCCGAGATCGCCCGGCAGGCCGATCCGGACGGGCGAGCTGGTTCCTGACCTGCCTTGACATCCACCATGCGCGAGCACGGTCGTTTCCGGCGGAACGCGATCAGGTCATCCGTCGTCGCCGCCCGAACTGTCGCGAACCTTCCGGTAGGTCGCAGCGTTGCGCAGGGAAGACCGTCCGGTGTAGGACGCGTAGACCGCGAGCAGGCCGTCTTGCTGCTCGTCCGAGAGGTCGTTGAGGCCCAGCACCATCTGCTCGAACGGGTCGAGGGCAACCCCGGGCACGATCTGCCTGATCTCCGCGTTTAGCAGCATCTCCTCGGGGATGTGCAGCACCTCGCAGATCTTTTCTAGGAGCGATTCGCCGGGACGCTCCCCTCCCATGATCTGCGATATGCGGCCGGGCGTGACGGCAACCTTCTCCGCGAGTTCCTTCTGGGACAAGCCAGCGAGTTCGAGACGGCGGTTGAGCAGTTCGCTGAGCGCCGTAGTCGGCATGCTTAGAAGCTAACTAAACTGCTAAATCGCTGTCAACCTCTCCGCTCGCGGTCTTGCTGAGCGCGTCGACACGGCTACGTCGCCGCCTGCACGGCATTGGCGCTCGCCGCGCTCGCCTGGGCCGGGAGACCGCCCCGGGCCTGACCCGTCGGCCCGGCCGCCGGGAGTGCCTGCGACGATCACGCCATGCCCGACCCGACACCCGCGTCCACCGCGGCGTGCTGCGCACCGCTTGTGCAGGAGCCGCTGTCTGCCGAGGACGCCGGGCAGTTCGCGGCCGGGTTCAGGGCGCTGGCCGATCCGGTGCGGCTGCGGCTGCTGTCGCTGATCTGCGCGGGTGGGGACACCTCGGCCGGGGAGTTGGCAGCGGCGTTCGCGGTGACCGGGCCGACGATCTCGCACCACTTGAAGGTGCTGCGCGAGGCCGGACTGGTCGAGACAGAACGCCGCGGCACCTCGATCCGCTACCGGACCCGCGAGGAAGCCATGTCCGCGTTGTCCGGGCTGCTGGCGGTGCCGCTCAGCTGACCGGCTGGCAGCAGCGCCGCCGGCCTGGTGCCGCGGTGTCGGTTCTACGGCATCGTGGTCAGGGACGGGAGTCTCAGTCCTTCGGGGAAACTGCTTGAGCACGAACTCCGAGCCGTGGAAGGAGAATCACGCTGCGGGCGACGAATCTCGTGGCGGCGGGTGCTCGCTGAGCCAGCGCCGCTCGACGGTCCAGCCCGGATTCATGCTCGCGTATTCGACGATCCAGGTCGGGCCCCCGTGACTGTCTCCGGTCCAGGGCGTCGGCAGCCGTGGCCCGGTCAGCCGCAAGTGCGGGGTCGGGTCGTGGTCACGGTGGCAGAACACCTGGGAGTCGGCGGCGTCGAAGATCATCTGGCTGACGATCTGTCCCGTGCCGCCCTCCATTTTGAACCGGTGGTCGACCCGCTTCCGGGGGTCTTCCTTTCTCGCGCGGTGGCCGGGCAGCAGCAGGAAGCGGTGCGGGTCGAGCGGCAGGATGACGTCGCAGTACGCGGTCGCCAGCAGCTGGTTCTGGGCGTCCTGGGCGTTCAGGACGACGACAGGCACGTCGCCGGTCCACAGGCACAGGTCGCTGAACCCGAGGCCCCACGGCCGATCGAAGATCACCCAGCTCAGCCGGGCGAGCTGTTCTCCCATGAACCGGAGCTGCTCGTCGCGGCCCGCCGCTGACCTGATCGACTGGGGCAGCGCCAGCTGGCCGGTTCCGTCGCCGGCGAGGTGTTGCAGACGTTTCCGCTGGCGGACGGTCCGCACGATCTGCGAGGCGATCCACCACGCCAGCGCGGCACGCTCGTTGGCCGGCAACGGCCACCGGCCCGGCCCGGGCAGTGCGCCCCGGGGGTCTTCGAGCATCGTGTCGAACGCGGGCACCGCCTGCTTTTCGGGTTGCACAGCAGCTTCTCGGCCCGTTCGCCGTAGAAGTCGCCCACCGCGGCGACCTTCCGGATGTTCGATCCGAACGGCTGGTCGAGGCAGTCGATGTTGCGGGTGGAGATGAACCACTCGCGGCTGCCGGGTTTCCGCTGCCAGCCGAACCGCCGCAGGTACATCTGCGGCACGGTGTGGTCGTTGCTCATCGCGCGCCCCTGTTCGTCAGCACCTTCCGCGGCAAGCATGTCATCGAGCACCGACAGGAATCAGTTACCGGAATCGCTCCGGCTGCTGAAGGCCAGGCTCAGCTGACCGGCTGGCAGCACCGCCGCCCGGCCGACACCGGGGTGCCGATCAGCCGGTCGACGAGGTAGGCGGCGTCGCGGCCGACGCCGCGCAGGGTGGCGGAGGCGAAGCTGCGCTGCCACTCCAGCCCGACATAGCCGAGCCCGGGCACGGTCGTGGACAACCCCTTCCTCTGCAACGGGATCCCGTCCCGCAACGCCCCAGTTCCGTCCAGATAGGACAGTCCAGGCCGGAACCCGGTCGCGAGAACGATCGTGTCGGCGGGTTCGCTCGTGCCGTTGGGCCAGTGCACGCTGTCGCCGTCGAGGCGGGTGAACATCGGCCGCCGGTCGGGCCGCCCGGCGGCGACCGCGGCCTGGTAGCGGCCAGGGTCGGCCACGGGTGTCGCGGGCGGGGCGGACAGGAGGTGCCCGACGGGAAGGTGGTCGAGGCCGAGCGTGGCGGTCCACCAGTGCGCGTCGCGGCCGAGCGGGCGTTGCGGGGCGAAGCGGATCGGCGCGCGGGTGGCGAGGGTGACGCGGGCGTGTTCGGCGAGTTCGGCGGCGATCTGCACGGCGGAGTTCCCGGCGCCGACGACGATGACCCGCTGCCCGGCGAACGGCGCGGGGTTGCGGTATTCGCTGGAGTGCAGGACGGTCCCGGCGAACTCGTCGAGTCCGGGCAGGGCCGGGGTGTGGGGGCGGCTGAAGCCTCCGGTGGCGGCGATGAGCGCGGGCGCGGTGAAGGCATCGCCGTGCTCGGTGCGGACGGCGAACCCGTCGCGGTCGCGGGTGACCGTGGTGGCGCGGTGGCGGGTGCGGATGTCGGCGTCGAGTGCGGCGGCGTAGCGGCGCAGGTAGGCGACGACGTCGTCGCGGTGCGGGTAGCGGTCGGGGTCGCCGGGGAAGGGGCAGCCGGGCAGGCTGCTGTAGCGGGCCGGGGAGAACAGGGTGAGGCTGTCGTAGTAGTGCGGCCAGGATCCGACCGGTTCGGGTCCGGCTTCCAGCACGAGCGGCCGCAGGCCCCTCATCAGGAGGGCGTGGGCGGCGGCGAGGCCGGACTGGCCGCCGCCGAGGACGATCGCGTGCGGGTCTTCGGTCATGGCGTGCTCCGGGTCGGGGTGACGGTCAGGGCGAGGACCGCGGCGGCGAGGTTGACCGCGGCGAGGGCGAGGAAGGCGGGGCGGTAGCTGCCGAACGCGGCGGCGAGGGCGGACCCGGCGAACGGGGCGAGCGCCATGGTGACGGTCATCGGGGCGGAGAGCAGGCCGTTGAGGCGGCCGTAGTGCGCCGGGCCCCAGCGGTCGGTGATCGCAGTGGCCTGCAGCAAGGTGAAGACCCCGCGCGCCATCCCCGCCACGACCGAAGCGGCGATCAGCGCGACGGTGGTGGTGAGCAGGCTCAGCAGAACGGTGGTCAGCGACGTCGCGGCGAGGGAGGCGGCGGTGCGGGCGCGGACGCCGGTGCGGCGGGCGAGCGCGGCGTAGCCGAGACGGCCGAGGACTTGCCCGGTGCCGCCGAGGCCGAGCGCGAGCGCGGCGGTGCCGGGACTGATCCCGCGTTCGAGCAGCAGCGGCACCAGGTTCACCACGACGGCGAACACGGAGAACGTCGCCAGGCTGAATGCCGTCACCAGGATCCGGAACCCGCTGCTGCGCGCGATCCGCGCCGGGTCCCCGTGCGCCGCCTCGTGTTGTGGGGGTTCGGCGGGCGGCCACGGCCCGCGCAGCCCGAACCAGTGCCCGGGGATGGTGACCGCGGCGAGGATCGCCAGCAGCACCAGGTAGGTGTGGCGCCAGTCCAGGTACGCGGCCAGCAGCGCGGTCAACGGCGCGAACACGGTGCTGGCCAGCCCGGCCACCAGGGTGAGGGTGGTGAGCGCCGGGACGCGACGCGGGCCGTGCCAGCGGGTCAGCGCGGCGAACGCGGGCGGGTACAGCGTCGCGCTCATCGCCAGCCCGGCCAGCGCCCACGCCGCGATGAACCACGCGAGGTTCTGCGCGGTCGCGACCAGCACCACCGCCGGGACCGCCAGCAGCGACCCGACCGTCATCAGCACGCGCGGGCCGTGCCGGTCCAGCCACCGGCCCACCCCGATTCCGGCGACGGCGGACACCAGTTGCGCGCCGGAGAGGGCGGCGGTCACCGCGGCCGCGGGCCAGCCGGTGTCGCGGCTGATGTCCGGGGCCAGCACGGGGAACGCGTAGTAGAGCACGCCCCAGCTGGTGATCTCGGTGAGACAGAGAACGGCCAGCACTCGGCGCAGCCCGGACACCGGCAGTGCCGCGGACCGCGCCGTCGCCGTGCCGCGCACGCCGCGTCAGTTCCCGGCGCGCGACGGCGCGGCCAGCGTCAGCACCTCCGGCTCCGCCGGACCGCAACACCCGTCCGACGCTGCGGTCGTGCCGGGGTCGTCGAACAGTCCCGCCCCGCCGCACACGCCGGTCTCGGCCAGGACCAGCTCCACCCGGCCCGCGGCCTCGTGGTCGCCCGCGAGTGCGGCGGCGATGCTGCGGACCTGCTCGTAGCCGGTCATCGCCAGGAACGTCGGCGCGCGGCCGTAGCTCTTCATCCCGGCCAGGTAGAACCCGGTCTCCGGGTGCGCGAGTTCCTTCGCGCCGTGCGGGTACACCGTCCCGCACGAATGCACGTTCGGGTCGACCAGCGGCGCCAGCCGCACCGGAGCCTGCAGCGTCGCATCGAGTTCCAGCCGGATCTCCGACAGCCACCCCAGCTCGGGGCGGAACCCGGTCAACGCCACCACTTCGTCCACATCGGACAGCCGCTGCCCGTTCGCCGACCCCAGGCTCAACCGGCCGGTGTCGTCGCGCTCCACGGTCTCGGTGCGGAACCCGGTCACCACCGAGACCAGCCCCGCTTCCACCGCTTCCTTCGCGCGCGTGCCGAGCGCGCCGCGGGCGGGCAGCTGGTCGGCGTCGCCGCCGCCGAACGCGGTGCCGATCCCGCCGCGGCGCAGCACCCAGCTGATCCGCGTCGCCGGGTTTTCCTTCGCCAGCCCGGACAACGCCACCAACGCCGTCAGCGCCGAATGCCCGCTGCCCGCCACCGCGATGTGCTTGCCGGAGTACCGAACCCGCACCTGCGCGTCGCCCAGATTCGGGACCCGGTAGACGATCCGGTCGGCTGCGGCGTGTTCGCCGATCGCGGGCAGGCCCTCGCCGCCCAGCGGGTTCGGGCTTCCCCACGTCCCGGACGCGTCGATCACCGCGGAAGCCAGCAGCCGCTGCTCGCCCGCGGCGGTGCGCACGTGCACGGAGAACGGCTCGTCGTCGCGGCCGCTGTCGACCACCCGGTCCCGGCCCCGCCGCGCGACCCCGACCACCTCGGCGCCGAACCGCACCCGAGACCCCAGCGCCTCGGCCAGCGGCTGCAGGTACCGCTCGGCCCATTCGCGGCCTGTCGGGTACTCCGCGCCGTCCGGACGGACCCACCCGGTCGGCTCCAGCAGACGGCCGCCCGCCGGGTCGACCAGCTCCGACCACGCCGAGAACAACCGGACGTGATGCCACGCCGCTACCGCAGCACCCGCACGCGGCCCGCGTTCCAGCACCAGCGGCTCCAGACCCCGCTCCAGCAGCTGCGCCGCCGCGGCCAGCCCCACCGGGCCCGCCCCCACCACCACGACCGGGTACTCGCTCATCCCACACCCCTGATTCATCGATCGGACTCGATTAACGAGCCAGACTGTATCGAGCGCGATCGATGGATGCAACCATCGACCGCGATCGATATACTGTCCGCATGCCGATCGCGCTGCCCCAGGCCCAAGTGCTGCCGACCGCCGACGCCGCCACCTACGCCGACTGGTTCGCCTGCCTCGCCGAACCCGTCCGCGTCCGGCTGCTGCACGCCGTGTCCACCAGCCCGCGCGGCATCACCGTCGGCGCGCTCACCGAGATCCTCGGCACCAGCCAGTCCACGACGTCGCATCACGTGCGCAAGCTCGCCGACGTCGGGTTCGTGCACCTGGAAAAGGTCGGCACCGCCACCGTCGTCACCGTCAACGAAGCCTGCTGCACCGGGCTCCCGCACGCCGCCGACGCCGTCATGGGCCTGCTCGGCCCCCGCCCCTGCTGCCCCGACGACGTGCCCGCCGACATCACCGTCCGCGCCCTCGAACCCGCGGACTGGACCGCCGTGCGGCGGATCTACGGCGAGGGCATCGCCACCGGCATCGCGACCTTCGACACCGCGGTCCCCGCCCGCAAAGCCCTCGACGCGACGTGGCTGCCCGGGCACCGGTGGGTCGCCGACCGTGACGGACAAGTCGTCGGCTGGGCCGCCGCCAGCCCCGTCTCGAACCGCGACTGCTACTCCGGCGTCGCCGAAACCTCCGTCTACATCGCCGAAGCCCACCGCGGCCGCGGCGTCGGGAAAGCCTTGCTGCGCACACAGGTCATGGCCGCCGACGACGCCGGACTCTGGACCCTGCAAACCTCCATCTTCACCGACAACCGCGCCAGCCTCGCCCTGCACCACTCCGCTGGCTACCGCACCATCGGCGTCCGCGAACGCATCGCCCAACGCGACGGAACCTGGCACGACACCGTCTTCCTCGAACGCCGCAGCCCCGTCAACTGAGCGGCTGGATTTCCCGTCTCGCGAGGCGGACACTGAACGCGTGGACAGGCAGGCCGTTCACGACGAGATGGAGCGTGCTCGCACCGAGTTTCACCGGCTTCTCGACCAGGCGAGCGACGCGGACCTGCGCCGCGCCAGCAACGGGACCCGCTGGACCAACCGCGAACTGCTGTTCCACATGCTGCTCGGCTACCTGATCGTCTGGGCACTGCGGAACCTGGTCGCACTGTTCGACCGGCTCCCTGACAGCGTGGGCAAGCGCTACGCACAGGCCCTGAACGCGGTGACCGTCCCCTTCGATGCCGTGAACTACGTCGGTTCCCGCCTCGGAGGGAACCTCCTGAAACGCCGGGGGATGGCAGCTGTCGCAGACCGCGCGATCGCGCGTCTGCACCAGCGACTCGACCGGGAAACTGAGGCCGCCCTCGCCCGGACGATGCACTTTCCGACCCGCTGGGACCCCTACTTCCGCGACCGCATGTCACTGGCCGACGTCTACCGGTTCCCGACCCGGCACTTCGACCACCACGCACGACAGCTCACGCTGCCCTACCTTTCAGGGATGTCCGCGGTCCGCGAGGATCGGCGGATGCAGGTGGAGCGGGTATGGCTTTCATGCCTGCTGCCGGTGATGGTTCAGAGTGCTGTGCCGCCCGCTCCACCACCTGGTTCTGACCGCTGATTAGGCACTGCGAACCATCGCTATGTAGGGCGTTGACGGCGGAATCGGGACGCACCACACCGTGTGATCGACCGGAGGTTCGATGGCAGTAAAAGCAGGCATCGATGTCGCCAAGGAGTTCCACTGGGTCGCGATCGTCGCCGCCGAGACCGGGAAAGTCCTGCTCTCCCGGCGCGTCGACAACGACCCGGACAGCATCGACGCCCTGATCGCCCAGCTGCGCCAGGCCGAAGCCGAGCACGGCGAGCTCACCGCCGCGATCGACCTGATGGGCGGAGTGGCCAGCTTGCTGACCGCCATGCTGCTGGAGGCAGGTGTCCGCCTGGTCCACGTCCCGGGCCTGGTGGTCAACCGAGCCCGCCGCGCCAGCAAGGGCGGCGAAGCCAAATCCGATCCCCGCGACGCGGCCACCATCGCCGACCAGCTGCGCCTGCGCGACGACTGGCGCATCGTCACCGCCGAGGACGACATCACCCTCGACCTGCGGATGCTGGTCTCCCGACGCCGTGAACTCGTCATCGATCAGACCCGCCGCCTCAACCGGCTGCGCGAAACCCTGGCCGGGTTCTTCCCCGGCCTGGAACGCGTCGTGGACGTGACCAACCTCAGCGACCTGCGGCTTCTGGTCCGCTTCGTCACACCGGAAGAGGTCCGCGAAGCCGGACGCGACGGCCTGATCGATCACATGCTGGCCGCGGGCGTCCGCCGCAGCTATGCCGAACCCTTGGCAGGCAAGGCGATTGCGGCCGCTCAGGCCCAGCATGTGATCGTTCCCGGGCAGAAGCGCATGGCCGAGTTCGCCCGCGAGTTCGCCACCGACGCGATCGCGGCCCGGCACCGCATCGGCGAACTGGAGAACCAGATCGCCGACGGGCTCGACCGCCACCCTGACGCGGCCCTCGTCCGAAGCCTGCCGGGGATGGGGGCCACCCTGACCGCGGAATTCCTCGCGGAGGCAGGAAACCTGGACCGCTTCGCCAGCGCCGATCAGCTCGCTTCGGCCGCCGGCCTCGCGCCGGTCCTGCAGCAGTCCGGGAAGATGAACTACCTGCGGCGAGCCACCGCCGGCAGCAAACACCTGAAGTTCATCTTCTACCAGTCCGCGTTCTGCGCGATCCGCACCGACCCACTCAGCAAAGCTTTCTACCAGCGCAAACGCGCCGAAGGGAAGCGCCATCACCAGGCACTGATCGCGCTGGCCCGACGACGCATCAACGTCCTCTACGCGCTCCTGCGCACCCGCCAGCCTTACCAGGCCGACTACCGACACACCACGGCTACCGCTGCTTGACATAAACATTAGGCAGCACTCCGGCTCCGAGTGACCCAGCGGGTGCGCGTGCCGGGCGACGCCGCCATTGTCGCATTCGTCCCCCACGCCGAGGGTCTCCTGGACGCGGCCGCCGTGGTCACCCACGCCGGTCACGGCACAGTGGCCGCGGCCATGCGGCACGCCGTGCCCGTGGCCGGGCTGCCCGAGCACGCCGCCGTCAACCGGCACTGGCCGCACGCCTCGCCGAGCGGGATGCCGGAATCGCGCTCGACGGCGAACCAGCCACACCTGCGGACATCCGCGCCGCCGTCGGCAAAGTGCTGGGGGCAACGGCTTTCGGGACGCAGCCGCCACCGTCGCCGCGGCAATCGCTGCCACGTCCGGTGCGGCCGGAGCAGCCAGCCTGCTCGCCAGTTGAGAGCTGCGGCATGGGGGAAGGCTGTCCGATGGGCAACCAGGATGGTGGGCGGAACGGGAGGGCCGCCCACCATCGCCTCCACAACGACTCGTGCGCCGCGACGGGTTGCGATCCCGCGCAGGATCCGCCCGACACGACGGGGCGCCCAGGGTGCAATGATGCCGATTCCCCTTTTGCCTTTTCAATCAAGAAGCGTGACGTTCTGGGCGACGACGGGTAACCCGCCGCTCCGGCTAGACCAATGTGACTCAGGGTCGAACGCATGTTCGGCTCTGAGTACGGGTTGCCGGGCTGCAGGCGGCCCAGGCTGTGGATACGAGCAGGGTGATTTTGTGGTGGACGAGTGGCCGTCAACCGTTCGGAGAGTGAGTCCGCCGATTCCGGTCTGGGTAGGCGTGCGCAAGCTGCTCGTGCTGGGTACGGAAATCCTCGTCGCACGCAACCGCGCTGGCTTGCGGACCGAGACCGACGGTCCCGGCCTGCTGTTCGAGCGGGCTCGCCGCGAGGACGGAGGAATGCTCAGCTGGGTTACCTACCAGCTCGTCACCGCCGACGACCAATTTTCACGGCCGGTCAGCCACTACGTGCCAGCCCACCTGCTCCGCAGACGAGGGCCTGCCCGTCGTCACCGGTTCGGCGACTACCGGCCGCGGACCCACGGGTAAAACGGTTGGCGGTTGCCGAGTCTCAGCAGCGAAGAGCGTCACTTTTCAGGCCTGCGCTCCGCCCACTCTGCTCGAGGACGCGTGCCAAGGTACAGGGCTGTTTGCGGTGTCGGTTGCTCGAGCCTTGGCCGCACTCTTGCGGCACTAGGCAGGCGGCGAAAGCGTTCCGACCTCACGCAGCAAACGTGTTCGACGACTTCTTCCGTCGTCTGATGACTCACCAGCTCACAAGTGCGCCCAGTTACTGGCCTATCGCGGTACTTCGTCTGGCTGGGCAACGGACTGGTGCCAGTCGATGTGGTAGCCGGTGAGCCAGGGTGCGGTGTTGCGTGGTCCTTTCTTGAGTTTTCAGGGGAGGACGGCGTCGCGGATCATCCGTTTGACGGGGCCGGGGGTTGCGTTGCCGCCCATGCGTGCGCTGGTGGCGACGACGCGTTCGACGCGGGGGCGTCGGATGGTTTCGTAGGCGTGGAATGCTTGGGGTGTGGGCAGGTCGCGGAGGCATTGGGCGAGGACGATGCTGTCTTCGATGGCCATGGAGGCGCCATGGCCGGCGTTGGGGGCGGAGACGTGGGCGGCGTCGCCGATGATGATGGTCGTGTCGGTGTGCCAGGTGGGCGTGGTGGCGATGTCGTAGCCGTTGGCGCCGGTGACGGCATCGTCGCTGGCGCGGACGATATCGGCTGCCGGTGTCCGGTCGCGTGCGAGGAGTCCGGCGACCCGTTGTTTCCATTCGTCGGAGGTGGTGCTGGCGAGTTGTTCTTTGGTGAGTTCGGTGCGGGGGTGGGGGAGGTTGGCGAACCACCAGGTCTGGCCGTCGGGTGCGGTGAGGAACGCGAAGAACGCCTTGCGGCCGAAGACCATCCGGAAGGTGCCGGGTTCGGTGGTGACGGCGGCGTGGGCGGCGTAGCCGCAGACGGTGATGGCGCCGGTGTAGCGCGGGTTCGGCGCGGCGGGGTCGATGAGCCCGCGGGTGGCGGAGTGGATGCCGTCCGCTCCGATCAGCAGGCTGCCTTGGGTTTCGGTGCCGTCGGCGAATTGCGCGGTGACCGGGTCGCCAGGTGTGGTGGTCGCGCTGGTGAGGCGTTTGCCGTGGTGGACGGCGATGCCGCGGCGGCTGGCTTCGTCGCGGAGTGCGCGGTAGAGCGTGGACCGCTTGATCATCCGCGGGCCGCGGTCTCCGGCGGCGCCGCCGATGGGGGCCTGGCCGAGCCGGGTGCCGCGGTGGTTGAAGAATTCGACGGTGCTGGCTGGGAAAGAGTGTGTGCGTACGAGGTCGGCGGCGTCGATGGCGGTGAGGGCGTCGAGTCCGTTGTGCATGATGCTGAGGAACGCGCCGACGCCGTCCGCGGTGGTGGGGTAGGCCTCGTAGATTGCCGAGTCGATCCCGGCATTCTGCAGTGCCATCGCGGTGACGGGGCCGGCGATTCCCCCGCCGATGATCATGGCCGTGGTCATGGGTCTCCTGTCGAGTTCATGGCGCGGGAGAGGGACACCAGTTCGCGGACGTCCGCGTCGAGGCTGTCGGCGGCCGCGACGACGACCGGTGTCGCATGGACCGACCGGGCCTGTTGTCCTGCGGCTCGGGCGGCGAGCGCGTGTGTCAGCGAGCGCGCCAGGTCGTCGTAGCCTTCGCAGGCGCGGGGCGGCAGGTAGGGGCTGATGCGGACGAGACCGTCGCGGCATTCCACGACGCGGCGGTAGTAGCGCCGGTGCGTGCCGCGGAGCCGGAAGAGGTCGCGCCAGGGACTGGGGGTGACCCGTTGCAGTTCGTCGTCGGGAAACTGCGCGTGGAGCACTGTCCACAAAGGATCGAGCTGGCGGTATACGCGGCGGTGGCCTGACCAGACCCGCAGTGCGGTGACCCGCATCGCGGCGGCGGGATAGATGACGCCGGCGAGGAAGATGACGACGCCGGGAAGCAGGAAGACGGCTGCGGCTACCGCGCCGAGCACGGTGGCCGCAGCGCCGCTGGTCTCGGCGAGCGCGGAGGGGGACGACGCGCCCGCCCGGCGCAGGATGATCTCGGGGATGAACACGCAGTTCGCCAGGACGATGGCGGCGAGGCCGACGGAGGCGATCCGGAGGCCGCGGGCGAGGCGCGGGTTGGCGTCGCGGGCGTAGCGGCGCGCCCAGAAGAACGCGGTGCCGAAGCCGAATGCCAGATAGAGATCCGCGGTGACGGTGAACACGGCGCCCGCGGGCGAGGAACTGCTGTGGACAGTGGGAGGGGCGAGCGCCGCGGCGGCGATCAAAACGGCTTCGGCCGCGACGAGCGGCACGGCGAAACGGCGCGCTCGGGGCCATGCCTGGCGTGGTTCCAGGGCCGAGAAGAGGAAGAACAGGACCAGGCAGGTCACTCCGATCAGCAGCGTGCCGTGCTGGATCAGGCGGGACATCATCGGCGGGAGGCCGAGCACGGTCGCCTCGCGGTCGGCGGCGAGGCCGAAGGGGAAGGCGAGCGACAGGCATGCCGCGAGCCCTGTTAGGGCGCGCAACGGGAGATTCTGCGGGGTCCGGCTCAGTCGTAGGCCCAGCCAGGCCAGCACCGCGATGGCGGCGATGCCGTAGGCGAGGACAAGGTAGGTCACAGCCACCCCAGCCGGTCACTGAGCGCGGTCTCCATTCGATGCGCAGTGTCGTTGCCCGCGGCTGGCACCCAGACACGGTCGAGAACCGAAGCCCACTCCAGGATGATGGTGGCGACTGTTTCCGCTTCGTATTCCTGCTCGGTGTCGTACGAGGTGCGGCGGAGCGCGCGGCGGACCGCGTCCGGCGCCAGGTCGGGGTACTCGGCGCGCAGGGCCTCGGTCGAGGAACCCGGGCAGAGGTCGCTGAGCAGAGTGTCGTCGTGTGCGTCGCTGTCGTGGCCGGCCAGCATGTGACCGAGTTCGTGCAGGATGATGTGGTCTTGGTGCGGCTTGCTCGTTTCCTGCTGGTAGAAAATGTAGTCCGCCGAAGCCGCCGCGACCCAAGCGCCGAACGGGCCGGGCACCGGGATGGGATGCGCACGCAGCCTGATCGGCTTGCCACGCTGGACCCCGACGCGGCGGCACAGTTCGGTGACATCCAACGGCGGATGGATGTCGAGATCAGTCAAAAGCTGCCGGCAGCGACGGCGCAGCTGCCGTTCGGACGTCATCTGCCCCTCCCTCCAGGCTCAGGACCGGACTAGCACATAAGCCACCGTGCCGGATCGCTCCCTTGGCTGCCACAGCGCTCACTCCGTTGGCGATTGGCCTCGCTCAGCCTGCTCGTCGCGATAGACCACGTCGAGCAGGTCCATCACCAGCCGTCGGCGCTCGGGGGACAGAGCACCTGCACGCATCGCGATCAGCTGGGCTTCACTCGTGTTCGCGGTCAGGCTTTCCTGCGCAGCCTGGAGCTTCTGCAGCTGTTCGTCGACCCGGTCGGTCACCGCGTCATCGAAGAAGTACGACGCTGGCACACCGAAGAACGCAGCCAGCGCATACAGGTGGCGCAGCGTCGGGTTGTCTTTCCGCGCCTTGCGCAGATGCCAGATGTAGCTTCCGGAAATCCCCACGCCCGTGGCGGTGATTTCCGCTGCGACGAAGTCGTTCGTGTACTCCTGGCCGCTGCGCGGCTTCATGGTCGCGAACAGCTTGTTCAGCCTGGCGGCCAGGATGTCCGCGAAGTTGTCCGGCAGGCTCGCCGGAAGGTGCCCATCCGGATACGCCGGTGTCGCCATGCGATCTCCACCCCGACTGCTTCCACTCACGTAAACACCCGTACGAGTCATGATGTTGATCCTGGTTGAACTCGTCCGCGTGACCAGCCTAAACTCGCGACCATCGTGATTTCAACTCCGAACCAACGGTAGCGAACCCGACGCCTTCACGTCAGTCAAAGCCACTCGTTCGGAGGAAGATCAACAATGGTATCTACCTGGCCATCCCTGTCGGGGCAGGGGCCATGCTGCTCTGCCTGCGGACAGCCGCTCGGCTCGTGGGGCACGGACAAATACACCGGAGTGCTTAACCGGGAAGGGTGGGAAGTCCGGGTCGCCTCGGTCCTCGACGGGTCCTTAGGGCATGCGATCGCGCTGCTCGTCCTCGACCTTGATCATTTCAAGGCTGTCAACGACCGATACGGTCACCCTGCAGGCGACGCCGTTCTTCGCGTTGTCGCTGCGACGCTCACGGCCGCGGTGCGGCGCGAAGACATCGTCGGGCGGTATGGCGGAGACGAATTCATGGCACTCCTTCCCGGCGCGAACCGGGCGTGCGCAAAGGGGATCGCGGAACGGATACTCAGGCGGATACGCGACTCAGTCGTCGAAGCTCGGTCCGCCGACGGACGCTCTGTCTTCATCGCAGGGCTGACCGCCTCCGTCGGCGGTGTCGTCCTGAATGCCCGCGGCAGCACTGGCATCGCGGATCTTGTCCGACGAGCCGATGAGAACCTCCTGAGCGCAAAGCGGTTTGGCAAGGACCGCGTGCTGATAGCGGCAGACGGCGACCTGTCCCGAAACTTCTGCCGTCCTAGACTCAGATGAGAGTCATCCGAACTGATCCCTTGTTGACAGTTGAAGATCGAGTCGACGGGGCCTACGCTGGTCTTATGGACGTTGCGCGTTCTGCGGCCTGATCTCCTCCCCGGCCGGCTGCACGAACGGACCTGCCCGTCTTCGAACTGCGACCTAGCCGCCGGGAGGATGCAATGACCGAGCTGTCGAACCGAACTGGACAAGTCCAGTTGATGCCCGGACGAACCCTGAGGCCCGTCAAGCATCGCCGGCCTACCACTCATGCAGACGGGACGGCTCCCGGAAGCTCACGACACGACGGCGCGTGGCGCGACGGCTGGGATGCCGAGCAGCTGCGCAAGCTGTCAGACGTGAAGCGCCTTTTCAGCGGCGACTGGATGCACGCAGTCATCGTCGCGCTCGCCGACGGGCCAAAGCACTATAAAGAGCTTCTCGACACGATCAGGACACTATGCGAACGGGACCGCGGGCACCGTCGCACTCTGCACGAAAGCGTTCTCGCGCGCACGCTCAAAACCATGACTGCCGACGGGCTGATCCTTCGGCACCAGCAGTCCACAGCTTTTCCGCCCTCCGTGCAGTATTCGTTAAGCCCGGAGACGGCCGAAGCGCTCGACGCGATGATGCCGATGGTCACTTGGGCGACGAAACATGCCGATCTCATACAGCGCGCCCGCGCACGCCGATGCAGCTCCCAGGCGTCCAGCTCCGAATGAGTTGAGCTATCGCAAGCCTCCTCGCTCGGAGTGCGGTCGTCGCAACCGTCACCCGGACCGGGCGTACAGGTCGCGCACATGCGGCGCGTACACCATGTTCTCGCGGGCGTACAGGTTGCGGCAGTGCTGGTCGCGCATGGCCAGGACCAGCAGTTCTGTGCGCGACAGGTTCAGACCGTCGGCGATCTTCACGACGGTGGGGATAGACGGCGCGGCCGCCATGCGTTCGACTCGCGACAACCACAGGCGATCGGCACCCGTCAGTTCGGCGACCTGGGTCAGGGTGCGATTGTGCCTGATGCGCCACAGGTAGAGCATTTCGCCGAAGTAGGTCAGGGTCCGGTGTGGCCCTGCGATGTCGGACGCTCGGACGGTGCGGTGTCCCCGGTCGCGGTCTGAACGGGTGGCTGCGGGGTAGCTGCGGCCTGCGGCGATCGCTAGTGCGTACGGATCGGCTTTCAGCGCGTAGGCCAAGGCTGCGGCGGTCCATAGTGATTGCAGCGGGGTGCGGCCTCGTTCGAGGGTTCCGATGGTGGAGGCGCTGATCCCGGATCGTACCGCGAGGCGGTTGATGCTCAGGCCCGATGCCTGCCGGCGTCTGCGCACCAAAGCTCCGGCTGTCTCGGGCGGTTGGGCTGCAGCGTCGGGTGTCGGTGTGCCGACGGCGGATGCGGGTATCGGTTCGAGGGTCACCGGTGGGCCTCGATTGCCGTTGGGGGTTGGGCAAGTTCTGCCGCAGGCGAAAGTCGTTCCAGGTTTCGGATGCGGTCGTCGATCACCTTCCGGGATTGTGTCGTGGGCAGTGCGAGCAGACGCAGATCCGCGGTGAGCCGTCGGTAGGCTCCGTGGTCGGGGGCGAAGACACCCGCACTGTGGTGCGCGAAGTACGTGACCGGGCCTGCGGCCGTCTCGTAACAGGTGAACGGGGCCTGCAGTGCCGGGCTGCCGCAGATCTCCGACGGAACGATGCGCACTCTGATCATCGGGTTCGCCTTCTCTAACGCCCGCAGGAACCGGAGCTGGCTGCAGGTGACCTCCGGTGCTTGGAGATGGGACGACAGGGCAGGTTCGCCGAGGAAGACTTCGACCTGTTTCCTGCGCGTTTCCGCGGTAGGGGTTCGCAGAAGCCTTCGCTGCTCTGCCTGGGTTTTGACGAATTCACTTACGCATCCGGGAGCTGCGCCGAGATCCTTCAGGACAACGCGGGCGTAGTCGGACGTCCACAGGGAGGCGGGCACGAGCGTCGGATGGTAGTCCACAAAGGATTTTGCGCGTTGGGTGAAGTGGTTGCGTGCTTCGGCATGGTGGCGGTGGTGAGCCGGGTGGAGGATTACCACGCTGTGGTCGGTCGTCCTCGCGAGGCTGGAGATGTAGGCGTGGTCGTCTGGAGCGACGGACAGGGCGCAGAGGATTCCGCCGACGTGCTCGGCGTCGGGCTTGCGCACGCCGAGTTCCCACTGCGCGACTTGCGCGTGGTGCTTGTGGATCAGGTTCGCCACTTCGCGCAAGGTCTTGTCGGCCTTGCGGCGTTGCGCGTGCAGGACAGCGCCGAGCAGCAGGTGCCGGGGCGACGGCTGAAGGGTGTCTCGTTTGCTCGTCACGAAAAGTCCATGTTCTTGCTCTATTGGCGAAGCAGGGGCTGTGCGAGTCGGCGGCGCGGACTGTGCGTCGAGGCAGTGCGCGACCGGACTGTTTTCGTCTTCTTCGGTCGGGGTGGGCCATCGTCGGCTTGGCCGGCGCGGAGGCTGATCGCGTTCTGGCCGCCGTGGGGCCGGATTGCGACTTTCTCGCGCAGGAGGAGCCGGCGGATCGTGCCATAAGACGCGTGGTGCGTGTCCGCGACCTGCTGGATGGTGGCTCCGCCCTCGTAGTCGCTGACGACTCGCGCGATGTTGAGTTCTCTTTTCACTCCTTGCCGGACAGGGGGCATCGCGACGCCCTGCTGGCGAAGAATCCGGCCTGTCCAGCTCAGCGACAGCCCGTAGACAGCGGCGATTCTCGTGATCGTTGCGCCATCCCGGTATGCCTGCGCCATTTTCTCGTTGCGGCTGTTCAACTCAGGTGTGCTAGTACTCCAGCTGTAGTTCGTGATCGGGTGCTGGTTGTTGGTGTCGCTGCTGGTAGTGGCTTTGGCGGGAGCGGTGTTGGTGTCGTCGGCGCCAGGCGGACCAGGCCAGGATGTCGATGATCTTGCGTGCTGGTTGCAGGATGAGCTGGGCGTAGAGGTGCCTGATCTCGTTGCGTGTCAACGGGATCAGGTCCTCGGCCGACGGTGTGCTGCGAGCCTGAGCCGCGGCGATGGCGAGGAAGGCGTGCGCGAACATGACCAGGGTGGTCCAGCGGTACCAGGAGGTCCAAGTGCGGACCTGGTGTTCGTCGAGGCCGGTGAGTTCTTTGCCGGTCTGGAAGGTCTCCTCGATCGTCCAGCGCCGCCCGGCGACGCGCGCGAGGTCGGCCAGCGCGACCCGGCGGGGGCTGTAGCAGCGGTAGAACGCCGTTTCCCCGGTCCGCCGGTTACGGCGCATCAAGATCCAGTGGTATCCGGTCTTGCCTGCCGGATGCAGCCGCAGCCGGGCCCACAGGTAGTAACGGCGGCCTTTCGCGCCGGCCCCGGCGGAGAGCTTCTGCCAGGCCCGCTTCGGCAGCGCGGCGGCGCGCTCGTCGGCCCGCACGCTCTCCTCGCCCGGACCGGGAACGCGGTGGTCGCAGGCCACGGCCAGCACATAGGCCTGTTCGCGGGCCTCGAGCGGATCGCGCAGGCCGGCGGCGTCTTTGCCGTAGGCCTCGTCCCCGGTCACCCACCCCACCCGGACTCCCGCCTCCAGCGCACGAGCGATCATCGCCAAGGCCAGCCGGGATTTCGTGGTGAACAGGGTCTGCGCGGGCACTCCGGCCCGGTCCCGCCGGGCCTGGTCCTCTGCCCAGCTTTCGGGCAGGTAGAGCTCGCGGTCGATGAACGTGTGCCCGGCCGGGGTGGAATACACCAGGAACACCGACATCTGCGAGTTCTCGATCCGTCCCGCGGTGCCGGTGTATTGCCGCTGCACCCCGACCGACTCGACGCCCTTCTTCAGGTCACCGGTCTCGTCGATGACCAGCATCGCGTCCTCGACACCCAGGTGCTCGACCACGACCTCGCGCAGGTCGTCGCGGACCCCGTCCGCGTCCCATGTCGCGCGCGAGAGCAGGTTCTGCATCCCGTCCGGGGTCCGGTCTCCGACCTGCTCAGCAATGGTCCAGCAGTTCACCCGCGCCAGCCCGGACAACAGACCCTGCACGAACCGCCCGGCCCGCCGACGCGACTCCACCCGCACGAACCGCCGCCCGATCCGCACGAACATCTCACCCAGCAACGACTGCCATCGCGCAGGGTCTACGCTGGCAGCCGCGGCCGCCACATGATCTTGAGTTGTCCTCACAAACACCATGATCACGTGGCGGCCGCACCCGTCTCACACGACCCCTCCAGCAAGATCACGAACTACAGCTGGAGTACTAGCTGGCATCACGACAACCGATGCTCGGCGCGATGGTATGGGTATGGACGTCGAGGCGGACGGGACTGCTCGCGTAACAGATCTCGGTGCGTGCGGGCCCACAGGTAGGTGCCGCGCAGCACCACGTGTCGGCACCTCCCGATGTCCAAGCCCCGCGGGAAGAACTTCCGCCAGCGTCCGGACGCGACATTCTTGTCGTAGGCCTCGGCCCATTCGGCCAGTTCGCGATCGCCTGTTCCGGCGGTGATCCCGGAGGATGCCGGGTCTTTCTCGAACCACTCGCCGGCGTACATGCCTAATACCAAATCGTCGTCGGAGAACGCTGTTGCGAGGTGTTCGCGTATCCGGCGGTACAGCGCGGCCGGGTCATCGGCGAGCAGCGGTCCTACCCGGCCGGCGACCTCCTGTAATACGCGATTCGCAGCGCCTGTGGTCACGCACGGGATCGTCCAGCAGACGGTCCGGTCGGGCAGCTCGTCGTCGAAGACGCGTGCGTCCAGCACGCCCGTGTCCTGGTTCAGTGTTATCGCGACTGCCTGGGCGTGTTGTCGGCCCGGCAGGTGCCGGTGCAGGCTGGTCGGCGCAGCTTCGTCCAGCAGGAGGATCCGTGCTTGAGCCGGGTGCTGCTGTCCGGCAGGCCGCCGTGTCCGCGCGCGGTTGCTGAGTTCGCACGCGGCCTCCTCGGCGGCGACTAATCCGGCGGCGGTGTCGAACTCCCTGCCGTCTCCGGTGTGCGGAACGAAAGCAGCCAGGTCGAGCGCGGCGAGCCGGGCCAGCCGCCAGCCGCGCGGATGCGGGTCGCCGGGCACGTCGCTGTCGGCGAACCACACTCGCCACGTGCGTCCGCGCTTGTCGACCGTTTCGTGGACGAATCCCGGAGCGTCGTAGAGCCGCCGCCATGTCGGCGGTCCGGTGCGATCTCGCACGGACGGGGTCCCGTTTGCGTGATCCGGCATCAGCGGCAGCTCCGTCGTGTGCTGGTCGGGCATTCCATGAGTCCGTGCCTCGTGGTGATCAGTTCTGTGGTGTTCCAGCCGGTCGGCCTGTCGGTAGTGTGCGACCAGACGACTGTGACCGTCTGTGCCGCGTCGCAGAGGCCGTAGAGCCTGCATTCGCAATAGAGCGTCGGGTCGGGCTCGTCGAAATTCCGGGTGCAGAAGTCCCTGTGGTGGCTGTTGAACGTGCGGCCGGTCGAACCGGCGCCGCTGGTGACCTCGAGGTAGGCGAGCTGGACCGTCTTGGTTCCGGTGCCACCGTCCGCTTTGATCTCCTGGGACAAGGAGTGCAGTCCACAGTGACAAGCGTTCAGCAAATCTCGTTGATCCTCGTTGGTCGGTGCTGGCTTTCGAGGGTCGCGCGATGCCGGCAGCCGCGGGGACTCGCGTTCTGCGTGCGGGAATCGGGTTCCGTCGGCCTCTGCGAGTGTCTGCAACGGTTTCTTGCCTCCTGTCTGTCTCTCGACGGGCGCTGCTGCGTGCTGACTTCGTCGGGTCTTAGCGGGCCGCGCCGGTAACCGGACGACTGGAGCGCTAGTTCTCGCCGTCGGTGTCCTGATTCGGTTTCGTTGTCGGCTGGACGGCATCGGCATCCATGGCTGCGCCCTTCTGCGCGGGTGACCAGTACGTGGTGAGCATGTCGCGGACGGGGACCGGGACCCCTTGAGGTCCCAGAGGAACGGTGACGTCCTCGAGGATCTGCCACAGCGCCCGATCGGCCGGCTCGGGATCGACCTCTGCGCCGAGGGTGCGGCGGTGGGAGTCGATGGCCTCGGCGAGCCTGCGCACGGCGTTGCGGTGCCTGCGGTTCAGGGCGGCTGCCTTGTGGTTTTCGTCGGCAGCGGCGGCTCGCGTCTGGGACAACCTGGTCTCGACGAGGCGTTTGAACATGGTGACGCGGACACGCCACTGGCTGTATCGCTGCTCGTAGTGCGACGCCGGGTCGAAGCCCAGTTTGCTGCCTCGTTCGTTGCGCCTTGATCGCCGCGTGCGGAGGTCGTTGTCGACCCTCTGTTGTGTCGCGACCAAGATCGTCCGGACGCGGTCGAGCAGCGGCGGGACGAGCAGGGCCTCCCACAGTCCGGTAGCGTCCGGGCCGAGGTTGGCAAGGACCAGTTCTTCGAGCTGGTCGTCGCTGCACCCGATCAGTTCGGCGAAGTCCGGAACTGCGTCTGTCGCATCGTCGAGGCGACTGCTCTGCGCCTCCCTTGACGTCATCTGGTATCCCAAGGCAGGAACCGGCTCCGGACGCGACAACTCGCCATCGCTGGCAGGGAGCCAGCCGCGGTTGTCAATCGCTGTGCGGAGTAACTGGGTCATGGTGTCCACGCCCGCCACGGAACGTCGGCGGACAGGCTTCCGGCGGCGAGCACCTCCGCGATTGCCGCCGGGCGCAGCACAGAGACCTCGGCCTCGCCCGCCCACCGGTGCGTACGAGGCCGGTGAACGGTGATGCGGTCGGTGTCGGCGAGCGTCACGTCAAACAGGAACGCCAGCTCGGACGACGACCCGTGCCGGCCTCCGTCTATTTCGTGCTCGACGACGGAGCAGAAGTCGAGTCCGGTGATCGCTGCGTCGATCTGGCCGCGCAGGGTGCGGCGGAGTGCCTGCTCGACGGGTTCGCCGTCGCGGACCGGGCCGCCTGGCAAGACAAAGGCACCGGTGTCGTCGGTGATGAACAGGATGTCTTCGTCGCGGCCGATGAGGGCGTACGTTCCTACTCGTGGCCCTGGTGTGCGGCAGGCGTTGTTGTTCATAGCGGATGTCCCATCGAGTGCTGAGGGCCCGAACCGATCGGCGCGGCCGGGCGTGTCTTGCGGACCCGCCAGCCTCGGTTGCGCATCTGAACTCCGGCCTCGGAAAGAACCCGGTGCACGAAGCCGTACGAGCGCCCGCATTCCTCGGCCAGCGCACGAACAGTCGCGCCTTTCTCGTACCTCTTCTTCAGCTTCCTGCGCATCGCGTCCCGGGCGGGTCCGGTGATCCGACACCCCTTGATGCTGATTGCTGGCGCTGCCAAGGTGTCCCGTCCTTTCTCTTGTTATCGAAATCGGTGCCGCGCGACTAGGCGCTTCCGGGATGAGGAGGCGGCTCGTGCTGCGCATGGTGTCCTTCGCGCTAATGGTTGGCTGGTGCGAGATCGCGGTCCTCGACCGGCCATGCGATCTGCGTCGCGGTCCAGTCGTCCAGCGGCCGGTGGCGGATGACGGAGGGGCGGCTCATCTCGGCCGCCCGATCGTCTGGGAACCCTCCGGGTGCTGCGGGAATTCGCGCCGCGTCCTGCGCGGTACCGGGCCGGTAGATCACGGCTGCTGACTCCTCTCGTACGCGCGGCGGGCACGGTCCCCGCCGGGAAGCACTTGATGCACCACATCAGAACGACGTCCTCGCGAGGCTCCCCGTCGGCAAGGCAGATGACTCCGCAGTCGCTCATCCCGAGCCAGGTGCGCCCGCGGCACAGGATTCGCAGGAGTCTCTGCGGAACCTTGTGCATCACCGCTTCGCCGCGAAGTGAGAACGGCCAGAGTGCGAGGCACACCCTGTATGAGGGCGCATTGGGGCTCTCCCGGAACATGTCAAGCTGCCTTCAACTCAGCGAGCAGTTGGCCCTTGTCGCATTCGCAGAGTTCAGCGAGCGCGTCTTGCGCGGGCCGGGGAACGAGCAGCCGGCCTATTGAGTACGGGGGCAGGTCTCGCAAGCGGATCTCTGCCCAGCGTGCGAGTGGATGTCCCGACCGGGCCAGCTCGGCTAGGTTCACGACTACCGTGCCGTCGCTGATCGCCTCGTCGTACACGCGCTCGAACAAGCGTCCGGGCGGCAGTCCCAATACGTTGCAGTACACCGTGAACCGGGCGACCGTCATCGCGCGCGTTCCGAACTCGTGCGAGGCGATAGTCTGCGTCGCCTGGCCAACACCCATCGCGCGCCAAGTCCTGCCGCGTCCAGTCGCCGATCTCGCGTTCACAACGCAACGCCCTGCCCAGGATCTTCAGGAACCTCGCTTCGACGTCTGCGCGACCGTCCAGTTCACCGTCGGGATTCTCGGGCGCACGGGTGTCCTGCTTTCGCCCATCGTCGTTTGTCATGACGCCCTCCTGCCGCGCTGGCTTCGTCCGCGAACGCGATGAGGCCGCCGAGCCGGCGGGGGCCGGCGATGCCGTCCGGTTGGACCGCCCTGGACGAGCACAAGAACAGCCCGCCGCTTCTCGCTCTGCCGCATACGGGACAGGTGAATGAGCCGAGCGCACTCGACGCATTGAGCGCCGGGGGCCGAGATAGCGAGCGAACACTCCAGCTGACGACCGCAGACGGCGACGAGGGGTACGCCGTGCTCGCGAGACTCGTAGAAGGCCTCGTCGGTGACCTGATGCTGCATGCCGTCGCGCCCGCAGGTATAGGGCGTCGTCCACAGGCGTTGGACTGGTGCGGCCATTCCAGACACCTCTCATCCGGGGTGGAGCGCGGTGGAGGCGACCGGTCGGGGTCAGCCGCCTCCACCGCGGCTATGGGGCGGCAGACAGGCGAGGGCGCCTAGGCTTTCTGCCGCTGGGCAGAATGTGAACGCCGTCGGGCTCGACCTCGCCCGTCCGCCGCCGATTTCCCCGAAGGCATGCGCGCCGCGCGGCACGAAACACCGCCGGGGTGGCTACTGAGTCAGAGCTGGACGTTGCCGTGACCGATCAGGTGGCTGAATCGGCGGGCTCGAGCATTGCATTCAGCTCGTCGCGGATGATCGCGGCAGACTGCTCAGGCGGACGGTTTGAGCAATCCAGGGTCAGAACGGGGAAGCCGACCTCATCCAGCATCGTGCGAGCTTCCCGGTAGAACTTGGTCTCCGTGCGGCTATTGCCTGGCGGGCTCTGGAAGCGGTTGTGCGGTCCACGTGCGTGCAACCGTTCCGAGATCACGTCGGGGTCGGCCTCAAGGATGACCGTAAGGTCCGGTCGTTCGACTTCTTCGTTGATCTGCCAGAGAAACACGGGGTCCACGCCGTCGAAGCGCTGGACGACCAGCCCCGATGCCAGGTACCGGTCGGAGATCACCACGTGGCCAGTCTGAATACGTGGCTTGATCTCGGTTTCCACGTGGTGATACCGGTCAGCCGCGTACAAGCATGCGAGAGCGTGACCGGTGACAGTCGGTGTGAGTTCGGCGGCGAGCTTCCCGATCGGGCCGTTCGACGGCTCCGCCGTCACGTGCACGTGACGGCCCTCCGCAAGAAGAATCTGTGCCAGATGCCGGACGATCGTCGTCTTTCCCGCACCGCCGGGGCCGTCGACGCTGATGAGCAGGCCGCGGTCGAGATCAGAAGAGGACGGCGTCATCTTCGTCACCTCGCTCCGGTCGTTCGCGGAGTGCTTCGAGCGATCGCCCGGCCGCGACATGAGCAAATAACCGGGCGGTCACCGTCGTGTCGTACGCGGCGCGATGCGGCTGCTGCATGTCCTCCAGCCCAGCGTCAAGCCCGAGCTGCCTGACAAGCGATCCGAGCTTGTAAGTCGGATGGCCGGGCAAGAAGCGCCGCGAGAGCTTGAGCGTGTCGAACACTTCGGGGCATTCCCAGTCGCCAAGTTCGCGCTCCAGCACACCGACGTCAACATGGGCGTTGTGGGCGATGAGCGCGGGGGCGTCCAAGGCCTTCAGCACCTCGGCGGCGATTTCGGCGAATGCGGGAGCTCCTGCTACCTGCTCATTGGTGATCCCGTGGATCCGCTTCGCGAAAGGGGTGATCGGCCGGCCAGGCCGCACTAGCCACGAGACGGGCTCGCTGATGCTTCCGTGTTCGATCCGGACAGCCGCAATCTCCACGAGATCGGCGGGCTGTTGGCCGTTGCCCTCGACATCCACGACGACGTAGCTGAGTGCAGTCCAGTCAGTCATGCTGGAACTCCCGTCCATCCAATGTCGGCGCGACCATGCCGGAGCGCATGGTGAGGGTGTCTCGCGTCGTGCACCTGAAACCCGAGCGCGTGCTGGAGGAAGTACCGTGGCTGCTCAGTTTCCAAGCCGGACACGACGACGGCCCGCTGGGAAATGTCTACGACCTCAAGGTCGCGCGCCTCGGGCAACACGCTGGCGCAACGGTGTACATCTTCTGTTGCTGGCACGCGTTGCGCCCCGGCACACAGTTCTCTCTGCGGGAGCGGGCAGATGTCGCAAAGTTCCCGAATGCCGTAGTGACCGTTGTAGTCGGGCAGGCCATGCGCGTACGACACGGCACAGGAAGTCTTGCGGAACAAAGCAGCCGAGTCAGCAAACGCATCGAGGACCCGGCGTTCCAGCGTCTCGGGCACGATCTTGCGGCGTGCAGTATCGGTATAGGGCTCGGGGATGCCGTTGGCCTTGTAGTACGCGGCGATCTGGTCGCGGTAGAAAAGTCCAGTGAAAACCGTAGCGTCCGCGTGCCGGCTCAACTCGTACGCAATGGAGAGGTGCTGATCGGTGTCGTTCAGGCCGGGGACGAGCGGACGCCAATAGAGAATCGTCCGGTACCTTCGCCGCACCGGTTCGCTCATCAGCTTCAACGACTCGGCTGCGACGTGCGACGGGTACGGTTCGATCTTCGGGTCGTCGATCCCTGAGTAGGTGAACAGCAGCGTCAGCTTGACGTGGCGAAGCTGGTTCAACCGGTCGATGTCGTAGGGCTTGAGCTGGTGCCGCGTGATGACCAGCACGTGATTGGTCAGCTCGCGTTCGTCCAGATCTTCGAGCACCGCATACGTGTGCGGGCGGACCTTCGGCAAGAAAGGCTCGGTGGCCCGGTTGAACAACTGGACCGGTGTGACGTGCGGTTGAAAATACCGGTGGTTGACCAGTTCGTCCACCGCTTGCGCGTCCGGCATGAGCGCAACAGGCTGATCCTTGTCCCACAACCCGTAGGTATGCCGGATGCAATATGCGCATCCCAGTGGGCATCCCTGGATGTGGTTGAGGCTCAAGCCGCTCTTTCGATATTCGACCACCTCGCGCGCACTCTCGGAGAGGAGGCCGATCCGGTCCTTGCTGAGCAGGGGTACTGGCGTAATCACGTAGCTCGTCTCCAAGGTCGGCCGGGGCGGACTCAGGGAGACTAGGCAGGTTCACGTGCGCGAGAAAAGCAAGTTGCTCGTAGTTGCACGCAACAAGTCAAACAGTTGATGATCGGAGCAACGTGGCGCTAGTCCTGCGGCAGCTGCTCTGCGAACTCGTCCATGACGCGCGTGATGATGGCGCGAGCGGCACGGCCATAGCTGGCGACAGCGGCGAGTTCGCTGAAGACGTCCGAGTACAGCTCGATCTCTTGGGGCTGTGCGAGGTTGAGGGCCGCGGAATATGTCTCGACCAGGACCTTCTCCTCGTCGTACAACCAGAACCCGTGCCACGGTGCTGCGGTGTACTGGGTGTCAAATCCGATGATCCCGAGCTTGACGTTGGGGAGCGCGGAGATCGAGACCAGGCGATCAAGCTGGCCGAGCATGACCGGCACAGTTGACAGGCGGAAGCGCAGAGCCGCCTCGGTGAGGACGAAGTGGAAGCGCTTGTCCGGCCGGTAGAAGATGTCCTGCCGCTTCAGGCGGCCCGCGACTGCGTCGTTGATGTCGTTGGCGAGCTTGAAGACACGGATGCTTTCGGCGAAACGCGCGCGAGCGTACTCGGAGGTCTGAAGGAGCCCCGGAATCACGGTCGACTCGAATACGCGGAACAGCTGCGTCTTTTGATCCAGTTCAGCAAGCGAGTTCTGCCGCGGCCGGATGCCGCCACGAAGAATCCGCTGCCACTCGGCGTGCTGAACTTCCAGTGTGCGGAGCGACGCGAGCAGTGCAGGAGCCTCGTCCTCGCGCCCAGTCGCCTTCGTCCAGGACTTGATGTCGTCTTCGCTGGGTTTCTGCTTGCCGTTTTCGATCTTGGAGATCTTCGAGAAATGCCATGACAGCGACTCCGCGAGCTTCCTGCCGGTCAGACCGGCTTGTTCGCGCAGCTCGCGGAGCCGACCGCCGAGCGCCATGCGCGCCTCATGGACGTTCGAGGGATCAGAGGCCCTGTTGCTTGGCAAAATCGTCCCGCCGTACCGCGTGATGCCAGGCTGCATCACGCCAGTAGTTGTGTTGAACTACCTGCTCCGGGTCTTCGACGACCTCGCCGCCTAAGAATCCCATGCGATCGTCGAAATGCATCCGAACCAGCAAGCGCGAGTCGAACAACCAGTAGTCATGCTTCGGCAGCCGGTCGGCACGGGTTCGCGGAAGGTAGCGGATGTCTTCGCCTGCTCCGCCGGTGAACTGCGAACACCACACGCCGAACCGGCTGTAGTCCGTGAGCGGCATTGAGACGATGCGCACGCGGCTGAAGAGCCGGCCCGCGGCCTTCGCTTCGCGGATCATGTCAAGCCAGCTCTGCATCCAGGGCAGGTCGTCCGGCTCGCCGGCGAGGAATTTGCGCAGGGACTCGTTCTCGTACGTCGCGTCGTACTGATCGAAGGTCTCCAAGCGGAAGGCCGTGTGCTCGAAGCCATGGAAGAGTTGCCTGAACTCCGGTCCTGGCTTGATCAGCTCAGTCAGCGTGTTCCTCCTTCGGCTCCTGCTGTGCGTAGCGTTTGGCGTAGAACTTCAGGACATCCTCGGGGATCTCGATCAGGGTCTCATGATCGGGGACCGGTCCGATGGCGGCCAGCGCTTGCGGGTCAGTCACCCTCCATCCCTGGGCAATGTAGGTGGTGCGGTCAGTCCGGTCAGTGGCATAGAGCGTCGGCGAGTTGTCGACCTGGGATTCGGGATCCTTGCCGAGGAACGTAACGTGCATCATGCCTCCGTTTCGAGCAACTTCCATCTTGTTGCTCACCATGGTGACGCACGACACCATGACCGTCAACGGTGAGAATGCGGGTCCTTGGGCTGAAGCGCGGGATCGCTGCCCCAGGGTTCGCTGTGCGTACCCCGGGCAGCTTGCCGGGAATCGACGGGAGTCAGCGTACGACCGTCGATGACCCGAAATATAGGAGGAACGGCAGTGCTCCGGCCAGGAGGAACGGGCCGAGCGGGATGTCCCCGCTCGCGCCCTGCTTCCCGACGATTCTCGCGGCCCCGACAACGGTGCCGCCGAGGAGCCACCCCGCTGCGAGGCCGGCCCAGACAGCCTCCCAGCTGATCCAGCCGAGTCCAGTTCCGAGCAGTCCTGCCAGCTTCATGTCGCCGCCGGCAATTCCGCCCAGGGCGTACAGAGCTCCGTTGACAGCCAAGGCGACGGCCATCGCCGAGGCTGCTCGCGCAAAGTTGCCGCCATGAGCATTCAGAGCAGCGTCGGCCCCCAGCGAGATTCCTAGAACCGCGAATGCCGTGCCTAAAAGAATATTCGGCAGTTTGTGCACGAGCAGGTCGATTGTTGCCAGCGGCACACCGAACCCGCCAATGCCGCTGTACGCGACCAGTTCCAGGGACCAGTCGAAGCGGCACGCGAGTGCGGCGAACACGATGGCTGTCACGGCTTCGAGCAAGCCAAGGGGCGGCGGTGCTGTGGCGGGCTCGCTCGCAGCGGCATATCGGATGACTATCGGGCGCAGCATCAACGCGAGCGCTGCGCCAACGAGTGCCCAGCCCAGGACCGCAGCGGTCTGCATGGCGATTATGGCCCGTAAGTATTCGAAGTTTTCGGGCGAGGCTGGTTCACGAGGTGCCCCCAATCAGCGCTGAGTAGCTCGTCATCAGCACTACCAGATTTACTACTCGCCAGTTGGGAAACTCGCACATTGCTAGTTCGAATGGGTGAACGTTGAAGGCAGAGTACCATTCCGACTTCCGGGTCGGTACTTCCACACCTTGCAGTCAGTATGGGTACGCAAGGTAGACCTGAGCCAGGGCACTCGGCAGAAGTTCGAGTGAGAGGAGTGGAGGGGTGGAGTCCGTGGTCTCCCAAAGGGCATGTCGGCCAGCAGCGGTGTTTTCGAGCGTCATCGTCGCTGCCTTGGCGGCTGGATGCAGCGCGGGCTCGCCGTCCGATCCTGCTCCCGCTGGCTCCTCCGAAGCTCCTGGAGCGCCTACGTCGGCAGCCGCACCGCCAGCGTCGACAGCACCGGCTGACGCCGCACGTCAAGGAGCGGTGGCGGCATACCTCGGGATGTGGGAAGACATGGCCGCCGCGGCGAAGACATCAAACTGGCAGGACCCGCGCTTAGGGCAGCACGCCACTGCCACGGCACTGACCAACATCACCCGCGGCCTGTACGCGGACAAGGCGAATGGTCTCGTGACCAAAGGGCAGCCCAAGAACTCACCCAAGGTGTCATCCGTCGAGCCGCCCACAGACCCGACAAAGGTGATCGTCGCTGACTGCGGCGACGACAGCAATTGGCAACATTATCGTGCGGACAACGGACAGCCGGCCAACGACGGCCCGAGCGGACGTCGGCAAATCAATGCCGTTGTCGAACGGCAGGGAGACGGCGCATGGCGGGTTACCGACTTCGGAATTCACGAGGTCGGGTCATGTTGAGGAGAGCTGCGCTGATTGCGGGGACGACCGGATCGCTGGTGCTCGCAGGAGCAGCCCCGGCGTTGGCGGGCGGCCCTTGGGGATCTGCGGATTGCCAGCAGACTCCGTCCCCGGCGTGCCAGCTCGGCGCGGGCCAAGGCGGTACTGACGGCACCCCCGGGCGAGTCCCGTCCGGCCCCGGCAGGAATCCGGGCCGACAGGGCGGAGGTCAACACGATGACCAGCCGGACACCGGCGACCGAGTGATCGGCCCGAACGACAAGAGCGCCGACTGCGGATACCAGCGCTCGGACTACCGGCCCCCGGCGGGTGGAACGATCACCGCCGCCTATCGGCCATCCGACCGGGAACGCGGCACTGAGGTCCGGCCTGCGGTGTTTCGCCTGGCGAGCGTGCGGACGGCACCGTTGGTGCACACCGCCGCGCGGCCTCTGCAGGCGCAAGCCAGCCCTGGTCAGGGACCGGGCGCGTGGTACCTGTACAAGTGCTCCGGCCCTGGCTTCTCGGATGCGCTGTACCGGACGCCGATCTGGATTCCAGACAGCCAAGCGCCTGGTCCGGCTCCGCTGCCGTCGCCTGCGGAACTAGCGCAGGCCGCGCGCAACCAGCTCCGATTGCCGAGCCCCACGATCGCGGCGAACCCGCGCCGAGATCAGCTGGTGGCCCTGCCGACGTGGTTGTGGTTGTCGAGCGGCTGGGATCAGCAGTCGGCCACGGCCTCCGTCCCCGGGGTCTCGGTGACCGCGGTCGCGAAACCGACCTCGCTCGTGTGGTCGATGGGCGACGGATCGAAGGTGACGTGCGGCAGCGGCGGCACCCCGTTCCCTGCCAAGGGCGATCCGAAGGCAGCGTCGCCGGACTGCGGTCACACCTACCGGACGTCCTCGGCCGGGCAACCGAACAACGCATATCCGGTCACAGCCACCGTGCACTGGGCGGTCTCATGGTCCGGGGCTGGCCAATCCGGAACATTCCCCGACATGACGACCACAGGCAACGCGGCGTTCCGCGTGGCGGAGAGCCAAGCGCTCAACACCGGCGGACGGTGATCCGCAACGGGGCACGCGCTCCGCGCTGACAACCACAGAACTCAGTCCGAACAGCCACCGCGCCGCAGACGGCGTCGCGGCGCGGTGGCGCCATGCCTGAAACCAGAAGGGAGGCCGGTCATGAGCACACCCCCCTCGACACGCACGGACACCGCTGGCACGGCGACCGCGCCACCGGACGCCTGGGCCCAGCGGGGAGGCAAACAGGAGCCGCCGTCGCGCTGGAAGACCGTTCGCCCGTCTCGGCGGATTCCGTACCTGCTGCTCGGTGTCGTGTTAGTGATCGCCTGCGCCGCCGCGGCGGTGATCGTGTCCATCCAGCTTGACAACCGACAGCCGGTTCTGGTGTTGGCTCGTCCGGTCACCGTCGGCCATCTGTTGTCCGCACCGGACTTTCGGCAAGTCTCCGTGTCTGCCGATGTCGGGCTCGACGCAGTACCGGCCGCCGAGTCGTCCACTGTGGTCGGTCGCCCTGCGGCGTTCAGCTTGCCTGCCGGCACACTCCTGACCCGTGGCTCGCTGGGGCCGCCGGCGATCCCGGTTGACGGCCAGGCAATTGCCGCGGTGGCATTGAAAGCCGGACAGTTCCCGCCAGCGCTCGCACCTGGTGCGCGGGTCGCTGTACTGGTGTCTTCTGGTTCAGCTTCGACCGGGACAGCGAGTAGTAATCCCGGACAGGTTGCGGTTCCGATCGCGCAGTGGACTGCGACGGTGAGCGATGTCGGTGCGGGCCCGGACCCGCAGAGCACGGTGGTCTCGTTGCAGTTGCCAGAGGCGAACGCCCGCCAGCTCGCCGCCGCTCCGGCAGGCCAGGTCAGTCTCGTCGCATTGAGCGGAGGCGGCGGCTGATGTTGATCGCTCTGTGTTCGCTGAAGGGGTCGCCCGGGGCGACGACCGCCGCTCTCGCGCTGGCGGCGCGATGGCCGGCCGAGCAGACACCGGTCGTGGTCGAGTGCGATCCTGCGGGCGGAGACCTGGCCGCGCGGTTCCGGCTGCCCTCAGCGCCTGGGCTGGTGAGTTTGGCAGCCGCAGCACGCAAGAGCGCGGAGGCGTCGGTGCTGTGGCAGCACGTCCAACGCCTGCCGGCTGGACTTGGGGTGATCGCCGGTCCGGTTGGTGCGGAGCAAGCTCGTGCTGCCTTGGGCGTTCTCGCGCCACGGGGCGCTTCGGTCTTGCGCGCCGCAGGTGATCAGCCTGGCGTGGTGGTGCTGGCCGACTGCGGTCGAACAGCCCCTGATTCACCAGCTCTGCCGATCATCCGGGCGGCTGATGCGATGGTGCTCCTGGCTCATGCCCGCGATGACGAGCTGTCTCATGTCGCCGGCAAGCTCCGAACCGCGGCGACGTGGAATTCGCGACCAGGCTTCGTTCTTGTCGGTGACGGCTATGCCACGGCCGAGGTCGAACACGAACTCCAGATCGGGGTCTTGGGCAGGCTTCCTCACGACCCCAAGGGCGCTGCGGTGCTGTGCGGGTACAGCCGGAACGGGCCGAGTCCGGACCGCTCGGCGCTGGGGCGTGCGGCGTTGCGGCTGGCGCACGGGCTCGCCTCGGCGCGACGTCTGCATGCTGCGGCGAATGCGCCAGCAGCCTTCGGTGCCCGAGCGAACCACTCTCGTGGTCCAGTCGCCACGCCGCTGTCTCTGCATCGAGCGCGGTCGTCGACGAACGGGACGCGCCCATGACCTCGCCGCACATCTACCCGGGCCAGCAAGCCTCACCTAACGGTGTGTCGATGCCACCGAACCTGCCACCGCCCACCTCTTCATTTCCAGGGCCGACGAGCGTTCCTGGCGTCGACCCTCGCCACGCCGCGGCCGTGGATCGGCTGCGCGTTCATCTTCGCCGAGAACTGTCTCGGCAGTTGTCCACCCGTATGCAGGCCGACGACGATGCCGGCCGTCCTGCGATGGAACCGGGCGAGCGGCGTCGGATGGCGCAGGCGATTCTCGCTGATGCCGCGGAAAAGCAAGCACAGCACGAACTTGACACCGGCGGGGCGGTAGTGCCGCAGGACGTCGAGCAACGTGTTGTTTCCGCTGTGTTGGACGAGATCTTCGGTATGGCTGGCCTCGAGCCGTTGCTCGCGAATCCGGACATCGAGAACGTCAACATCAACGGGGACCGAGTGTTCGTGCGTTACGCCTCAGGCCTGCGGGAACGCCTGCCTCCGATCATCGGCTCTGACGCCGAACTGGTGGATCTGATCCGCGATCTCGCCGCACGCTCCGGTGTGGAGGAACGGCGCTTCGACCGCGGCAGTCCGATCGTCAACTTCTCCTTGCCTGGCGGCGAACGTGCGTCGGCGGTGATGGCGGTGACGGCCAGGCCGTCGCTTTCGATCCGCCGTCATCGGTTCGCTCGAGTAACGTTGCGGGAACTGCGGGAGAACGGAACGGTCGACCTGGCGCTGGAGAACTTTCTCACGGCGATGGTGCGGGCACGCAAGAATGTGCTGGTGACCGGCGGCGTCGCGATCGGCAAGACGACCCTGCTGCGAGCGTTGGCCTCGGCAATCCCGCCGCACGAACGGCTCGTTACCATCGAGGACGTCTTCGAACTGGGACTCGACCACGACCCTGGTCATCCGGATGTCGTCGCGATGCAGGCGCGCGAAGCCAACGTCGAGGGCCAGGGCGAGATTTCACAGTCCGAGCTGGTGTGGCAGTCCCTGCGAATGAGTCCGGACCGGGTCATTGTCGGCGAGGTTCGCGGCCCGGTCGTCATTCCGCTCACCAACGCGATGTCCATGGGCAACGACGGCTCGATGGGCACGCTGCATTCGTCCCTGTCCAGCGGTGTGTTCACGAAGCTCGCCGCCTACGCGGTCCAAGGGCCTGAACGCCTTTCGCTGGAGGCCACGAACCTGCTGGTTGCTTCCGCGCTGCACTTCGTGGTCCATCTGGAGAAGCCCCGGGGCGAGGACGGCAAGCGAGTCGTGTCCTCAATCCGCGAAGTCGTCGGTGCGGACGGCACTCAAGTGATTTCGAACGAGGTGTGGCGCCCAGGGGCTGATTTCCGCGCGATTCCCGGCATTCCGCTGCGGACGGCCACGGTGGACGACCTTGTCGACGCGGGCTTCGACCCGGATCTGTCGGGCCGGGCTGAAGGGTGGTGGAAGCCGTGACTACGACCACCGCGTTGATGGCACTGCTCGGAATTGGTGTCGAACTCGGTCTGCTGCTGATTGTGGCCGCCTGGCGGGGCGTCACTGTGCGCTGGCCTCGTTGGAGCCGGCGCAACAGAGGACAGACCGGACGGGATCCGCTCCGGACGCGGTGGCTGCTCGCGGCCGCGGCAGTGGGCATCGTGGTCGCCATCGCCACGGGATGGCTTGTCGGGGGCGTGCTGGCGGCAATGGCGACCTGGGGCTTGCCGCGGGTGCTCGGTTCGGACAAACAACATGCCCGAACTGTGGCTCGCATCGAGGCGATCGCGTCGTGGAGCGAGATGCTGCGCGACACACTCGCTGCGGCGGCGGGGTTGGAGCAAGCCATCGTTGCCACTGCGGAGACCGTGCCCGAGGCGATTCGCCCGGAGATTCACGAGCTGACGTTCCGTCTCGAACGCGGCGACCGGCTAGCTGCCAGCCTGCGGCACCTGGCCGATCAGCTCGCTGATCCGACGGCCGACCTGCTGATCAGCGCTCTGGTGCTGGCCTCGGAGAAGCAAGCGCGTCAGCTGGCCGAATTGCTCGGCGAACTCGCGACCGAGACTCGTGAGCAGGTGTCCATGCGGCTGCGGGTGGAAGCTGGCCGCGCTCGCACCCGGACCAGCGTCCGGATGATTGTCGGAGTCACGTTGGCGTTCGCCGCCGGGTTGACCGCGCTCAACCGCGGTTACCTGGCTCCCTTCGACTCAGCCTTCGGACAGATCATGCTCGCCGTCGTCGGTGCGCTCTTCACGCTGTCGTTTCTGTGGCTCGCCCGCATGGCTCGTTATCAGACCCCAGACCGGTTCCTGACTGACCTTGACGCACTGCGCGGCCGCGACGGCGCGACAGCGTCCACAGGGGAGGGGCAAGCATGATCACCGCATTGGCAATCGGAGCTGGGTTCGGGCTCGGGATTTGGGCCATCCTGGTATGGGCAGTGCCACCGCGTCCCGGTCTGGCCTCACTCCTGCGGCGACTCGACAACACGCCTACGCCAGCACCGATTACGCCACTGGAACGTTCTGGCTGGGCGACCACGCTGGGAAAGCCGTTCGTCGGGCTGTTGACCGCAGTCGGGCTGCCCAGCCCTGTCGTGCGCAAAGACCTCGCCATGACCGGCAGGCCTGTCCCTGCCCACCTGGCTGACAAAGCGGCACTCGCGATTGCCGGGCTCTTGCTGCCGACGCTCGTCTCGGTCGCGCTTGCGCTGCTGGGCATGCCCCTGGCTTGGGAGGTATCGCTGATCGCGAGCTTGCTTACCGGGTTCATCGGATTCTTGCTGCCCGACATCACGGTTCGGCGCGCCGCCGCGCGCCGACGGGCTGACTTCCGCCTCGCGCTGAGCGCCTATCTGAATCTGATTCGGGTCACTCTCGCTGGGGGTGCCGGAGTGGAAGGCGCTCTTACTGACGCAGCCACGGTTGGCCGTGGCCGCTCGTTCAACCAGATCCGACGTGCGCTGACGATCGCAAAAGTCACCCGCGTCACCCCGTGGGCCACCCTTCGCGCACTCGGGGCCGAACTTGACATCCGCGAGCTCGCCGAACTGTCCGCGTCAGTCAGCCTTGCAGGCACGGAGGGCGCCCACGTCCGCGCGTCCTTGCAAGCCAAGGCATCCGCACTGCGGACACGGGAACTCACCGAAGCCGAGGGCGACGCGCAAGCTGCCACCGAACGGATGAGCCTGCCCGTGATTGTGCTCTTCATCGGTTTCCTCTTGTTCATCGGCTACCCGGCTGTGGCTGCCGTGCTAGGAGGGGTTTGAAAGCCAGGTATCGGTAATCGACACTTATGGGAGGAAACAATGTTGACGCCAATTGTTCTCTTGTGGAGCTTCGTCAAGGACCACGTGCGGCGCCTGCGTGAAGACGAAGGTGGGTACACCACGGAAACCGTACTCGTCACCGCCGCGCTCGTCGCTCTGGCCTTGGTCGTGATCGCTTTGCTGGTGAAAGTGGTCACCGATAAGGCCAACAGCATCCACATGTGAGTCCGCCGATGTGGATCGATGGTGACAGCTCGCCGAAGGCGACAACATCTACGACGCCACGGCTGTTGATGCGTGGAGGGTTGCGTCAAATCTTGGCGGACGAGCGTGGCGCGGCCACGGCAGAACTCGTGCTCGCTACGCCTCTGTTGCTGCTTCTGATCATGTCGATCGCGCAGTTTGCGTTGTGGATGCACGCTTCCCATATTGCTCAAGCCGCCGCATCTCAAGCCCTGTCGACTACGCGAGTGCTGGGCGGGACTACCGCGCGCGGGCAGATCGAGGCCAACCAGATTCTCCAGCAACTCGGCAGTGGCCCGCTGCGCGATCCGCGCGCCATCGTGAGTCGAAGCCCGGACCGGGCGGCAGTGCACGTGGAAGGCAGCGTGATCCAAGTCGTTCCTTTCCTGACACTGACTGCCGAGGGTGACGCTGTGGGTCCGGTCGAACGCTTTCGCTCCGGAGCCCAGCCGTGAGCGCGCGGCGAGTCCGTTATGGACAGCGGTTGCGCTCGCTCCGTGACGACGAGCGAGGATCGGCCGCCGCGGAGTTGGTCCTGCTCACTCCGGGTCTGATCATGATGCTCCTGTTCATCGTCTTCTGCGGACGAATGGCGGATGCCACCCTGCGGCTTGAAGACGCAGCTCACCAAGCAGCACGTGCGGCGTCTCTCGCGCGTAACGTGACCAACGCTCGGAACGACGCTCACGCCACTGCGTCCGCAGCGCTGGCCAATGCCGGCATCACGTGCCGGAGTCTGGCCGTTACCGTCAATACCGCGGGATTTCAGCCAGGGGCCACCGTCAGCGTGGAAGTCACCTGTACGGCGGGACTGTCAGACCTCGCGCTCCTCGGAATGCCGGGAAGCATTCAGCTCTCCGCGTCATTCTCGTCCCCTGTGGACACATACCGCGGCGTCGCCGCCAATGCCGGGGGTACCTGATGTTCGGCACCTTGACCGTCCGGCTGCGACGTCTGCGCGCGGATGAAGACGGACGAGTCACCGCATTCGTCGTCGTGCTGGTCACCGCAATCATCGCATTCAGCGGACTGGTACTCGACGGCGGCCTTGCCCTGGCCGCGAAAATTCGCGCGATCGGCGAGGCGCAAGAGGCTGCCCGTGCCGGAGCGCAAGCCATCGACCTGTCCGCCTACCGTTCCAGTGGAGCCCTGCGGTTGGTGCCCAGACAAGCAACCATTCTGGCGCGCCAGTATCTTGCTGCCACCGGTGAAAGTGGCAGTGTGTCTGTAGCTGGCAACACCGTCACTGTGACCGTGACTGTCAGCCAGCCAACCCAACTACTCGGGTTCGTCGGGATCGGTTCGATCACTGTTACCGGCACAGGACAGGCTCAGCCGCAACGAGGAATGTCCGGCGAAGACCGTGGACTCGTGGTCTCGGAAGGGATTCCCGGTTCGAGCGGAACCATGGGCAGCAGACGATCGCCGCTCAAATTCCCTTGCTGCAGCTTCTTTTCAGCCGCCGTCGAGAGGAAGCCGCGATGAAAGGCCACAGGCAGTCCGCCGCGGCGAAGCCGGTGAGAGTCGTGACGTTCGTCGACGGACCGGACTCCGTGCTGTTGAACCCGTACGTCCCGCCGTCGCGGTGGCGCGCCGAACGCGTCCGCGCCGCGCTGCACCCACAGGTCGTGATCGGTGTGCTGGGCGGTATTGCCTTGACCGCCGTCGCAGTGAGCTCGGACCTGGGCGTTGCCTTGGTCTGCGCCGGAGTTCTCGCGGCGGGAATGGGCGTGGTAATCGGCTGGGATCGTGCCGCCGGATTGCTCACCGAGCATGACCACGACCCTGCCTCCTCGTGCCGGCTGGAACGCCGACGGGGCGAGTTCTTCTTCCGCAGCCGCGACTTCACCGGCCTCGGCGCAACCGATACCGCAGCGCGTGCCATGATCACGGGCGTGGACGAGCTGCGCCGCAGCCCGGCCCGTGCCTGGCTTGGCTCCACTGTCCCACGCGAGATGCATTGCATCGTGTGGCAGACACTCCAGTTCCTGGACCGCACCCGCGCAGCCCGCAGCCTCGCCGACGAACTCGCCGGCGCGCCCAAGTCCGCAGTCGGCGAGCTGGGTGCCGTGGCACGCGAGGCGGTTGCTGAGATCGAGGACGTCCTTAACGAGGTCTTGCTTCACATGCGCAGCTGCCTCGTGTTGACTCGGGCATGGGAAGCGAAGCTTCGGCATGCCAAGCTGGCTGCAGGCACTGAGGCAGCCCTTGCCGCCTTGCCCGAGCACTGCGAGGCCCAACAGTTGTTGCATACCGCGGAAACGTTGGCGCAGCACATGTTCAGCGGCATCACCGCTGCCCGCGACGTCGTTGACGCCGGAAGGTTTCCGTGGGAACAGCCGGTCGAGTCGTGGCCGTCGTCAGAGGGGCATTGCCGATGAGTGCGTTGTCGAGGAATGCCCGTATCACCTGCTGTGGACCGACAGCGGCGAAACCCCGTCGCAACGACGTGCCGCCGAAAGCTGAAAGTGCCGCGCGTCAACGGAGAAGGGAGAAAAATGGCCACCGGTGAGGAGATCGAGCGCCGCGTCGAGGAAGTCGACTCTGCTCGCAGCGCACGACGATCAGCCGCAGCAAAGCAGGTCGGTGACCTCGCGGAGAGGCGATCGGAGATCGCTGGCCAGCTCGCCGCGATCGAAACGCAACTCGGCAAAACCTTGGCCGCTGCCAACGACGTTATTAGCATCGACGAGCTTGCGCAGTTCACCGATGTATCTGCCACTGACCTGGCTCGTTGGTTCGATGGTCAGAAACCCCTTCGCGTCAAAAGCCAGCGATCGAAGGCCAGTGCGGCAGCTGCGAAGGCGGGTCCGAACCACCGGCCAGAATCGACGAAAAGGACAGCAGTCCATAAGTCATCTGCGGCGTCAGAGGTGGGAGCGACTAGCGCCACTACGACGGAGGCGCGTGCACCTGTCCCGCCAACGGTGACCTGACCTCGCTACTCGGCGCGGCACAACTGTGCCGACGCTGGTGGATACCACATCGAGCACGATTTCCACATCGCCACGAAAACGGGCAAGTCATGACCGCGACATCAGAATCAGCGCAACGGAAACCGGCCCGACCATTCGCCGCTGGTCACCGTTCCTGGTTGGTCCTCGCCGCCACGGTCCGAGTGCTTGCCCGTGCTCTTCGCGCTCTGCTGGCAGTCGTCGTCTTGCTTGCTCTGATTGGCGGCTTGCCTACGGCACTCGTTCAATTCATCGGCTGGCCATTGCCCGACCACTTGCCTGCCTGGGACGAAATCCAGAACACCCTGCTCGCGCCGATGTCACCTCAGTTCCTGCTCGACGCCCTGGCTTGCGCGTTGTGGCCCTTGTGGGCCCGGTTCACGTTCGACGTGCTGGCCGCGATCCCGGACGTGGTTCGCTGCGCGCCTTGGCAGCGCTCAGGGGGAAGCGTCCGGGATGGCCCGCTACACGCAGCCGCGGGCGTGCTGGTCGGGACGATCGTGTTCTCCATCCTCAGCAGCCGGACAAGCGCCCCGACCACAACGACACAGGCTGCCGCGCTCGAACCCTCCGCAGACGGACGCACCACCATCGCGACGGCGGTTCACCGTTCTGAGATCCTGTCGACAAATAGACCCGCGATCGTCACCGCCGCGGCGCATACTCGAGCTGCCACGGCGAGCCAGCAGGACATGGAAACTGTGCGGCCACCTGAACACGGTGTGCACGACAGCCTGTGGCGGGTCGCTCAACGCTGCCTTGGCGACGGCAATCGCTGGCCGGAGATCTGGAAGCTCAACCGTGGCACCACGCAGATCGACGGGACGGTGTTCACCACGCCGAGTCTCATTCGGCCAGGTTGGCAACTGCGGTTGCCCGCGCTGACATCCGTCTCTCCCGCGCCGCCCCCTGTCGCAGAGCACCCCAGCCCGCCCGATCGGCCACAGGCACCTGGCCCCGACACACAAGCCCCTTCAACCCCGCTGCCGTCCGTTCCTTCGCCGCCAGCCAAAGCCGCTCCTGCCGCTGCCGTTCCTGGCATTGGGATCTCATTGCCCACCGGTGCTTTTGTCGGCCTGGGACTTGCCGCGCTGATCACTGTCGCGATGATAAGTGTGCGGCTGCACCGCCGAAGCCGTTATCGGCCCAGTGCAGCCGAACCTGATGATCCGGGCGGGGCCCCGGTCGTACGTGCTCTGCGGATCGCATACGACTACGCAACGCTGCCCCACGACGGCGAGAATGCGTCGCGCATCTCGCAGCAGCCCTCCGGTTTCGCGCGGCCTGCTGACCTCGATGCGCGTGACCGCGCGCAGGCCACCGCGCGCGCAGCGTTGCCCACGCAAGAGACGACCGTGCTCGGCCTCCGCGAGGGACAGGCTGTCGCGCTTGACCTCGCCCGCAGCTGCGGGCTCGGACTCATCGGCCCCGGTGCCCACGCCGCTGCGCGTGCCCTGATCGTCGCCCTGCTCGCGCCAGCGGTGAACGGTGGCCAAGGTGCATTCGTGGTCATTCCTGCCGCTGACGCCGAAACCCTGTTCGGTACCGACCTGCCTCTGGGGGCGCCTGCCCGGCTCCGCATCGTTGACGACCTGCCGGCCGCGCTGTCAGTCCTGGAAGCAGAACTCCTCACACGCGTCCGCGACGACGAAGCCGACCAGGAGCATGACGCCGACGACAGGGCGCATGCGGTGCTGGTCGCAACGCCCGCGGGAGATGTCGAGCGACGAATGCAGGCCATCCTCGACAACGGCGCCGGTCTCGGCTTGGCCGGCGTGCTTCTCGGCCAATGGCGTCCCGGCGGCACCGCGCGCGTCCGCAACGACGGCACCATCGGAGCGACCAGCCCGACTCTCGCCGATGCTCTGGGCGGTGCCCGCTTGTTCACCCTGCCCGGAACCGACACCACAGAGCTGCTCGCCCTCCTCCACGCCGCAGAACCGGATGACTCGGAGCCGCCCGGACAGCCTGCGGCCGAGACGACCTCCGTGCGCAGGGGCGAAGACGCCCCCGCACGCCGTGCGGCGTTTGCTGCCACCGACGACGCCGGTGCGGACTGCCCGACACACCAGACGAACTTCGAGTTCATCACCGGCGGGGCGCACGAACCAGCACCCGTAATGTCAGCATTGCCAGCCTCGCCACCGGCGCGCCGCGCGATCGACATTGCTTCCCCGGACGCCACCACCGAGCAGGAAACCCCCGAACTTCCGCCCAACAACGATCCTCGACCCCCGCCGCGTGCCCCTATCCCACCGCGAACAGCCGGCTCATCGAAGGACGGGAAGCCCGCGACCTCTCGGGCAGGCGACGAGCAATCGACCGGTCGTCCGTTGCTGCAAACACCCGCCCACGCCTCCGTGCAGCTCAGCGCCGACGAGGACACGCCGCTGCATCTGCAGGTGCTCGGCCGACTGCGCCTGATGCGCGTTGAACCGAATCCCACCGATCTCATCGAGTGTCTTGCGCCGCGCCAGCGCGAAGTCCTCGTTTACCTCGCGCTGCACCCCGAGGGCGCCCGTCGCGAGGTGCTCGCCGCGGCGCTCTGGCCCGACGCACCAGGCGATCGCCCCTACAATTCTTTCCACGCAACCCTTTCCCAGTTGCGCCGTGGACTGCGTACTGCGACAAGGAATGAGATCACCAACATCACCGCTAACGACGACGGGCACTACGCGCTCGACCGCTCCGTAGTCACGGTGGACCTCTGGGAGGTGTTCGACGCGCTCGCCCTAAGCCGCCACGCAGCAATCGGGACCGACGCGGAAGCCACCTTGCGACGCGTGGCCGAGCTGTACCGAGGCGACCTCGCTGACAGTATCTCCGCAGACTGGATCGACGGACCACGCGAAGCAATACGCCGCGAAGTCCTCGACGCACTCAGCGCCTTGATCCGCACAATCGGCGATGGTGACCCGAAGCAAACGCTCGCACTGCTCGAACAGGCCCGCAGCCTCGATCCGTACAACGAGGCCATTTACCGAGACCTGATGCGAATCCAAGCTCGGCTTGGCCAGTACGACAGCATCTCGCGCACGTTGAGCCTCCTGACCAACTCGCTAGCTACGCTGGACCAGCGTCCTGGCCGCGACACCATCGGGCTCGCCGACTTCTTGCGCCAGCCTCGTGGCAGCCAACGACGAGGCCGAGAAGCGAGCTGAGCGGCAGTTCCCGGTCAGCTACCTGCGTCCGGGCGTGGGGCTAGTCATCGTCCCTCAGCATCATGGTCGCGTTGCTGCGCACGTGGATCTCATCGTCAACCAGGACAGCCACTACCGGCTTGACCAGAACGATCCTGACCGCCGACCTCTGGCGGGCTCCAGGACGCGATTACCGCCAGTCGCCAGGCCTCGGCAACGGCCGTCGCGGCGACGAGCCGTGTCGCCGAGCGGTACCGCGGAGGCCTTGCCGAAGGCATCTCCGCGGAATGGATCGACGGGCCCTGCGACGTCCTCGGCGCACTCAGCACTTTGGTTCGCAAGATCAGAAACCGCAGCCCCGGACAGGCACTCGCCCTGCTGGAACAAGCCCGCCACCTGCATCTGCTCACGCATCATTGGCCGACCTCGACCAACGCCCCGCCCCAAGCGCAGCCTTGTGGACGCCCTGCAGCAGCCGAGAAATCACATATCCCACTGGGCAAGCCAGCTTAATCAGCCCAGTGCCTCGCGCAGCGGATAACCGTGATTCCATCGCGAACCCAACTATCGAAGGCTATCAAACGCGAGCCAACCTCGTTATACTGTGCTGATTCCTCGCGGATACTTTGAGCGTCGTGACGTGAACGTATTTGTGTGATTCCGGGAGACAGCGGAGGCGATCCGCGGCGTGGCCCGAGGCCAGTGCTCTGCAGCGTGTACAACCAGCACGGAGCCGGCGGCGAGCCCGTACGCCTCTCGCCCGTCCATCTTCCTCTCCACCTTCCTCTGCGTCTTCTTCTTCGGACTCCTCTTAGAGAGGAGTCGGGACGTCAAAGCCTTGTTGCAGATCAAGGCTAGGCGGCCCCTTCCTCCGTGTCCTCCGACTTCGGTGCCGGCAGGCACGTGAACAGTCGGCTTGGGTGCCGTGTTGGCTATCTGATGCTCGCACCGCCTTCCGTCCGCAAGTTCCGTTGTGCTGTAGCCATCTTCTTCTTCATTCTCATTCGTCACAGCTTTTCTTCCATTCTTCCTTCTTTTTCATCCTAAGTGACTGCATAGCTCTTTCCCTCTTTTCCTTGCCCGCAAGATAAAACCTAACGATACAGAAATATGACCTCATAGATGTTGACAACCACATAAACGGCGTGGCTGCAAGTGGTGTGATTCGAAAACGGCAAGATATCCAAAGAGAAATTCGTACCGAATCCAAGCTGTGCGGGTTGCGGGCGCGGGCGCTGGCTGCCGCTGTGCGGGTTGCGGGCGCGGGCGCTGGCTGCCGCTGTGCGGGTTGCGGGCGCGGGCGCTGGCTGCCGCTGTGCGGGTCCTTCTCTTCCTCTGCGTCTTCCCAGCTCAAGGGCCTGGCCGGCCCTGGGCAGGGGGTCGATGCCGAAGGTAACGGCGAGATAACGGAACCCGGCTGAAGCTTGAAAGTGTCTAGTCAGTATGTCAACCTAGACATTTAACCGAGACAGACCGGAGAGATAAGACAGAGAAGGGCGTGAGGACCGGGACACGGCGTCCCGCGAGCGATCTCCTTCCTTTTTTCCTTAAAGGTTTGGTCGTTACGAACGATAAGACCCGCATAGCGCGGGCAGCGGCTTGGGCCGCGCGGACAGCAGCGAAACCGTGCAGGGCAGTAGTGGGGAACGACGCGTAGCCAAACGCGCATTTCTAGTCTGAGATGCGTAGTAACTGCGCTTGCAGCCCCGTTATGTGAATCCCTTGCTATAGAGCGGAGTAGCGCGCATAAAAGGCATGCCTGCCAGTGGTGTGTCCCCAAGATAACTACATGGTGGTCTAGCGCCGAAAACCGTCACAACGTGTGGGCGTCCGGATTGTGTAGAGCGGTTGCCGACATTGAACGACACTCTCTCAAGCGCGTCGCGCTTTCCTGTTCATAGCACGCTATGTCTCACGGGCATGGTTCCCTGCGTTGTGCGCTAGACATAACGGCTTCCCTTTTGGGGAGGTTCAGGGAATGCGCTACCGGCCGACCGGGCGCTATCGCTTGCGGTTACGCATCGCACGGACATAGAAGATGATCCCCTTTGCGCGAATCGCACCCGACGTGTCCAGATTTCGGCCCGTACCAGTTCGCAACTGGCCTGAACCGCCAAACGACACGCAACTACAACATCATTGGAGGTTCTGTCATGACGCGTAAAGACTTCAAAGAAATTGCCGATTCCGTACGTCGGGAAGTTGTCGCCGACGACGAACGAAAAGCGCTCGCCGACGCCTTGTGCACGTACTTCAAATCGGTAAACTCGCGATTCGACCGCGACCGTTTCTTTGCCGCATGCGGTCTGTGATTAACACCAATCCGCACCCGCTGGGAGTGCCAATCATGAACAACCCTGAAATTTCTTTTTCCGAAGATGCGCACTTGTTCTTCAGGCAGAATTTCCGTTACGGGACATGGGACGGTGAAGACTGCGTCCGAGATAATGACTGGTCCGGATTCGGCTTCGTGCTCGGATCGGGCGGTGATCCGCTGCCAATTCCCGGCGATTACCTCACCGGGCACCAGTGCGCCCACCTGGCGGACGTGTCCAACGGGCACGCGGCGGTGCGGCTCATGGAGGAAGCGGCACCCGGCAAAGCGGCCGAGTGGAACGGTCTTCTTGCCTACGACTACGGCGATTCCGCCGCACGTGCGGCCGCCGACCGTATCGGTGCTGCTCTCGCCGGATACCCGCTGCTCGACGACGAAGACCTGTCAGGGCGGGAATCCGAGAATGCCGCGCGCGTGCTGATCGCCTGCTACGACGTGCCCGAGGAAGGCGCGGCGGACGTCGTTTCGGCGTTGAGCGATGACGGGCAGACCTTGTGTACCGACTGCCACGGCTGGGATATCGACCACATCATGTTCGAGCTGGGATATCGGCAATGCATCGAGTGCGACAAGTGGCTCGAAAGCGCTTGTGATGAGCCACTGCATTACGACTGCGCCGAATACTACGCAGAAGACGACTGCGAATGCGTTTCGGTCATGGTCGACGGATACCGGCACGGCAATCACACCGTAACCATGTCGGACGTTCGCGAAACATTGCGTGGCTGCGAACACTGTTACCCGGTTGTCTACCCCTACGGCAAAAACGTGCGTGGCTTTCACAACATGCCGCAGTGAGCCGGGCGGAAGAATTGACGCGATCTGACTGTGGCAACTAACCGCATGGTGTTGTGGCGTTTCGGTGCCGCGCGCGTAGGCGTGCGGACGCCGTGACCGCACAACGGTTTCCCTTAACGAAAGTGGGTTTGTCATGTCCAAAGAAACCAGCGAATGGCTCAACAACAACGTTCTGATTGGATTCACCGACAAGCGCGGGCACGCATGGCACTACCGGGCATCGGCACAAGGCAGCGAGCCGAACCACTACCCCGGACCCGTTCCGGTCGCCGACGTGCAGCGGCGCTTGTTCTACTGGACCGCCGAACCGGAACCGGTGCTTGTGGCGGGCAAGTTCGGCCTTCGCCGCGTGCCCAACAAGCAAGCCATCACCGCATCGGATACCGGTGACGTCCTCGGGATCTTCGCCGACGGCTACACCGTGCACCAATACCAGGAATGGCTGTTGGACAAGGTCGGCACCATCCTGGACGACGGTCTGTCGATCGGTTCCGCGGGCCTGCTGCGCGACCGCCGACAGGCCTGGGTGAGCGTGGAAGTGCCCGA